>CAVPCR010000006.1:0-512525 GCA_963702435.1 Candidatus Eiseniibacteriota bacterium | reverse complement strand
TAGGCCCGTAGCTCAAGTGGTAGAGCACCGGTCTCCAAAACCGGTGGCTGGGGGTTCAAGTCCCTCCGGGCCTGCCAGTTCCCGCGAGCCCCCCGCGACCCCTTGGTGCGGGGGGTTTGTGCTTCGAGACGGCTGGACGACAGGGAGGTCAGGATGGCTGCGAAGAAGAAGGCGGCCGGGGCGGCCAGGAAGGCCGTGAAGAAGGCCACGGCCAAGAAGGCCGCCAAGAAGGCGATCGCGAAGAAGGTCATCAAGAAGAAGGTCGTGGCGAAGGTGGCGAAGAAGGCCGTCGCCAAGAAAAAGGTGGTCGCCAAGGCCAAGAAGGCAGCGGTCAAGAAGGCCGTGATGAAGAAGGTCGCCGCCAAGGCGGCCATCAAGAAGGCGGCCCCCAAGACGGCGGCCCCGCAGAAGGAAACGGCCCCCATGATCGACGTCGGGATGCCGGCCCCGGCCTTCTCGCTCCTCGACGACTCGGGCGAGCGCGTGAACCTCGCCGACTACCGCGGGAAGCACGTCGTTCTCTACTTCTACCCGAAGGACGACACCCCGGGCTGCACGATCGAAGCCTGCTCCTTCCGGGACAACCACGGCGACATCCGCGCGCTCGGTGCGATCGTCCTCGGCGTGAGTCCCGACGACCGCGACTCCCACGTCAAGTTCGTCAACAAGTTCCATCTCAACTTCCCGCTCCTCATCGACGAGGGGGCCGGGCTCGCGAAGAAGCTCGGCGTGTGGAAGGAGAAGAACATGTACGGGAAGAAGTCGATGGGGATCGAGCGCTCGACCTTCCTCATCGACCGGGACGGCGTCATCCGGCACGCCTGGCGCCGCGTCAAGGTGGAAGGCCACACCGACGAGGTGATCTCGGCCCTGCGCGAGATGATGTAGTCCGCCCGCCGGCCACCGCTCCCGACAACAACACGACGCCCCGCGCTCGATCTCCCGAGCGCGGGGCGTCTTCGCTTCTGCCTGCCGTCCCCGGGCCTATCCCGCCCTGGCGAACCGCGTGAGGAGTGCGTGCGCTCGCGCCAGGCGGTCCTCTTCCCCCGCTGCTCCGGCAGCAAGCTTCACGTACTCCTCGAGCGTTAAGCAGCCCCTGCGCACGTCGCCGGCGTTCATTTCCGCCTTGGCCAGACAGAAGCGCGCTTCGTGCAGGCGCGGATCGAGCTCGAGCGCGCGCTCGAGCGAGACGACCGCAAGCCCCGGTTCTCCCGAGATGAGCGCCGCGCGCCCGAGATCGAGATGCCCCCGCGCGTGGCCGGGGGCGACGGCGATCGCCATGCGGAAGGCCGAGATCGCCTTCTCGTTCTCTCCGGCCATGAGCCGCGCCTCGCCGAGCTGCGCGAAAGCGGCAGGGGAGGAGGACCGAAGATCCGTCGCGCGCGTGGCTGCCTCGACGGCGCCCGGCGCATCGCCCGTCTGGACGAGCGCCACGCTCAGGTAGACGTTCGCCCAAGGCGACTCGGGAGCGAGGGCGAGCGCCTCCTCGAGCGCAGCCCGGGCTTCGACGCCCTTGCCTTCTGCAAGGAGCGTGGTCCCGCGGGCGAGCGCCACGCAGGGAGCCTCCTTCGAGCCGGCGAGGAGACTCGCCACCTCGGCCAGGGGCGGCAGATAGGGATCCTTCTCGAAGAGCGCGTCGCAGGCGGTGGTTGCCACCGCGCCGCAGGGAACGATGAGGAAGAGCAAGAGGGCGGAGAGCGGGACCAAGCGGCTCATGGGGACCATCCTGATGGGGGCAGGCTGCCCGGCACTTCACGTGGCCGCCTCGCCCGACATCCTCGCCAGGGCGGGCGCCACACGCACTCGTATACGCCGCCGCCCGGAGGCGGGTTTCACCCTCCGCCCCCGCCGCCCCCTCCGCCCCCGCGTCTACTCCCCGGATCCGATCAGCACGAACGGCGCCCAGTAGTACGGCGCCGAGCACTCGGGCGCCCCCGCAATCTCCCCGGCCAGCATCTCCCGCTGGGTGCGGGCGAGCGCCGTGCTCTTGTCCATCACCGGCAGGAGCTCGTAGAAGCGCTCCATGAAGCGCGCGGTCGAGCGGTCGTTCACCGGCCACAGGGTGGCGACGACGCTCGGCGCTCCGGCATGGAGGAAGGCCCGCGTGAGCCCGAACCAGTCGTCGCTCGCGGGCTGGTTGTCGACCGCGCCGCCGGCCGCGGCCGTCGAGCAGCCCGACAGGACCACCAGGTCGGCGCCGAGCCCCAGGTCCATCACCTCGCCGACCTCGAGCCGCCCGTCGTCCTCGACGCTCGGTGCGAGGTCGAGGGCCGAGCGGAGCGGATCCTTGCGATTGACGTCGTAGTGCGTCGCGATGTGGAGGAGATCGGCGTGCCCGGCCTCGCGCTTGACCGCGGTCTCGGTGGCTTCCCGTCCGATCCGCACCATGGCCTGCCCGTCGAAGGACCGCTTGATCGACTGCACCTCGTCGGTGACGTACGGGAGCTCCTGCCCCGCCATGTTCCGCGGCGTGGGGTTGGCGACGGCGAGGAGGCTTCGCTTGCGGCCGCGATCCTGGTCGAGGCAGTGCTTGAGCACCGAGGCGGACGGCGCATACGACACGAGGTAGTCCTCGATCAGGTAGCGCGGGCGTCCGACCGCGCGCGCCCCGGCGCCGAGCGCCTGGAACGGCACCTCGTGGAGGAACTTGTGCGGGACGACGACCAGATTCCGCTTCCCGGCGAGGAGCGGATCGCGGCGCACCGGATCGAGGAGCGCCTGGGTGAGTGCCGCGGCCGGGGGCTGCCAGGTCGCGACCCCGCCGCCCGCGCCCGCGGGCTCGTTGGCGAGGGCCGCGGTCAGGAGCCGGGCGCGCGAGGCGAGCTGCGATTCGGTCTCCGGGCGCGTCACCGCGCGCACGCCGTCGTGCGTGATCACGAAGATCACGAGCTCCTTCCGCGTCACGTAGTACTCGAGGAGCGCGGTCCCCGGGTCGAGCATCCGCTGCACGACATCGAGCGTGAGCGGCTCGGCCCCGGCGGCGGTCGCCTCGGGGAAAGTGGCGGTGATCTCGGCCTTGAGCGCCGCGTGCTGCTTCCGGAGGTCGTGGAGCGTCGCGAGGAGCGCGGTCGTCGCCAGGTCGCGGTCGGCGGAGGCCGGGAGCGTCGCCAGGTCCTCGGTCCGCCGCAGGATTTCGCGGCGGAGCGCAAGATTCTTACGACGGAGCTCGGCGAGGCGCGGATCGGCGTCCGCCGGCTCGTCGGTCAGGAGCTCGAGGAGCGTCCGCGAGCGCGAGTACTCCATCGTGCGGAACGCCTCGGCGAGCTGCCCCTGCCGGATGAGAAGCAGGACGAGCTGCTCGTACGGCTCGAGCTTGTCCTCGAGGAAACCGGCGCGCATCTCGGGGAGCGGGAGATCGCTCCGGAGCCGCTCGAGAGTCGCCACCGCCTCGCGTCCCATCTGGATCGCCGGCTCGTTCTGCCCCTGGGCGGCGAGGACGCGCGACATGCCGGCCGCGGCTGGCCACTCGATGTTCGGCCGGTCGAGCGACCTGGCGAGGGCATGGCTCGAGCGGAAGTAGGGCTCCGCGCGCTCGGGCTGGCCGAGGGCGGCGTAGGCGTTCCCCATCTCGATCGAGGCGCGGGCGCGCTGCGCCTCGTTCCCGTGCTCCTCGGCGAAGGCGAGCGCCTCCGAGCAGCGGCCGACCGCTGACGTGTGACTCCCGGCTGCGTTGTACGTGCGGCAGATCGAGATCAACGTCTCGCCCTGGCCGAGGATGCTCCCCGTCTCGCGATTGAGGCCGAGCGCGCGGTGCAGGTAGCTGAGCGACTTCTCGTAGTCGCCGAGCGTCGCGTAGTTCTCGCCGAGGTGGGCGACGTTCGCCGCCTGGGAGACGCGGTTCCGGAGCTCCTGCGAGAGACGAAGTCCTTCCCGGAGGAGCGCGACCGAACGGCGCGCATCCCCGAGGAGCTTCAAGACCTCGGCGGCGCGCGTCATGTTGGCAAGCCGTCCCTCGAGATAGCCGGCCTCGGTCGCGAGCGTCATCGCCCGCTCGTACTGGTGGAGCGCCGCGTCATAGGCGCCGAGTTCGAGGAACCCGTCGCCGAGGGCGGAGAGGCAATCGGTCTGGAGCGCCGGATCGTGCGTGCGCTCGGCGAGGGCGAGGGCCTCGGTGAACCAGGACTGGGCGACGTCCGCCTCGCCGAGAGCGGCCGCCACGCGCCCGAGATCGAGGAAGGTCCGGCCCCGCTGCCGGATGAGCCCGTGCTTCTCCGCGAGGTCGGCGGCGCGCCCGAGGTGATCCTGAGCGCGATCGTAGAGCCCGAGCTGGTAGGCGGTGCGGGCCGACGTGATGTGGGCCTGACACTCGCCGGCCGCGAAATCGATCCCTTCGGCGAGCGCGAGCGCAGTCGTCGCGAGCTCGAGCGCTTGCCAGTGATCGGAGAGCGAGAGCTTGGTGCGCGCGGCGCCCTCGATCGCCATCTGCTGCACGATGATGTTGCCCGCGGCGCCGGCGCGGGTTGCCGCCTCGTTGAAGTAGGTCTGCGCTTCGAGATACTCGCCGCGCGCCATCGCAGTCAGGCCGAGGAGGGCGAGCGTTGTCTCGAGACCGCGGGCGTCGCCGGTCGCCGCGGCGCGCGCGAGCGCGGTCTTCAACCGGCTCGAGGCGATGCCGGTCTCGAAGAGGTCGAGCTCGAGGACGGCGAGCGCCCCGAGCGCGTCGCGCTCGATCTGGTCGTCGCCGATCCGCCGCGCGAGGCGGAGTCCCTCGGTGGTCGGGCGCCGAGCAACCTCGAGCTCGACGTCCTCGCCGTGGATCCGCCCTTCGAGGACGAGCGCGCGGGCGAGGAGCGGCGTGTTCGCCGCCTCGAGAGCCCGTTCGTGAGCGCGGGCGACGGCCTCCGACGCTCGCGCGAAGCGGGCGGTCTCGTACGCCACGCGCGCCCGCTCGAGCTCGATCGCGGCGAGGAGGCGCGGCGCGGCCGGGGTCGGATCGGGGCGGGCGCGGACGAGGCGGGCCGCGCGATCGAAGCTCGCCTCGGCATCGGGGAAGCGCCCGAGGCGCGACGCGGCGATGCCCGCGCGATAGGGGATCTCGGGCTCGCCGGGCGCGGCGCGGGCGGCCTCTTCGAAGAGCGGCAGCGCTTCGCGCGTGCGCGCTGAGGCATCGAGCACGACCGCGCGCGCGGTGATCTCGGGCCAGTGGTACCCGTGGGCCCCGCGGAGCCCGTCGAGCCAGGTGAGCGTGCGGTCGCCGAGCGCGAGATGCGCCTCGGTCAGTCCGAGGAAGGGATCGATCTCCTCGGGCGCGAGCGCGATCGCGCGCTCGAAGCGCGGGATGGCGCCGCGAAAATCGTTCTCCCAGAGGGCGATCCAGCCGAGCGCGCACTCGGCAGCGGCGGCATCCGCCCCGCGCCGGCGCGCGTGCTCGCGGAGGATCACCTTCGCGTTGCCGAGGCGCCCCGCGTCGCGAGCCATCTGGGCGACGAAGCGATGGGTGGCGAAGGGGCGGGGCGAGCTCTCGAGCGCGGGGAGGGCGAGCTCATAGGCGCGCGCGTAGTCGCCGGTGCGCCAGGCCTGGGCCGCCGCCATGGTCGGGTCGGGCGCGGCGACGGCATCCTGCGGGAGGGCCGCAGCGAGGACCTGCGCCAGGGCGATGGCGACCAGGATGGCCAGGGAGGTTGATGACCCGCGCATCGGCTTCACATCGAACTCGGTGCCGCCGCCCGGGAGACTGGAGCGGCTGGCGCATCTCGACACGACGGAGGGGGACCGACACGGACCGGCTGGGTGGCACCTATAACCATACCACCAACTCATCATGCGGCGTCGAGGCTCCCGGAGAGCGGGCGGGGTCGCGGCGTCGGCCGGGATCGGAAGCTCCCCTCTACCCATAGGATCGGAGCGGCGAGGGGGAAGGAGCAGGCGCGAGAGAGGTATTGTCCAGGTTTTCTGCGAAGGAAACGATCCCGCGGGATCGTTCGAGCCGCCTCGGGGGAAGGGGCCTTTCGCCGGGGGGGACGGCGGTGGGTGCGGGCTCGAGGAGCCCGCGGCTAGCTAGCGGTGGGCGCCGGCCGCGCTCGCCGGGCGGTCGCCGCCGCCGCCGCTCGCCAGGGCTCTGGCGGCCGCGCGCCCCTTGAGGAAGGCCGAGCGGGCCAGCCACTTCCACTCGGGGTAGTAGGCGAAGACGGCCGTCCCGTCCTTGATCGTGTCGATCAGCGCCCGGGCCACGGTCTTGCTCACGGCGGGGCAGCCGAGGCTCCGGCCCAGTCGCCCGAGCTCCGCCACCGTCGAGGCGCTCACGTACGGGGCGCCGTGAATGACGATCGCCCGGTCGTGGGCCCGATCGTTGATCCCGGCCTCGAGCCCCTCGAGCCGGAGCGAATAGCCGTTCTGGCCGTTGTAGGTGTCGGCTGTCACGAAGAGGCCGAGGCTCGTCTGCAGGCTCCCGCAGCGGTTCGAGAAGCGCGTTGCCTGGTTCTCGCCGCTCCTCTGCCCATGCGCGACCAGCTCGTTGAAGAGGAGGCGCCGCTTCTCGAGATCGAAGACCCAGAGCCGAGGCTCGGTCGAGGGCAGCGAGTAGTCGATGACCGTGAGGATCTCGGGGTGCGGCACGAGCCCGGCCCGGGCAGCGGTCTCGCGCGCGCTGAGCGCGAGCTCGAGCACGGCCGGCTCGAGCGCCGGAGCTTCCTGCTCCAGGGCCTTGATGAGGGCGGGTGACGGGGAGGGCGGAGTCACCGCCGCCGCCGTCTGCGCGGACGCTGGCGGGGTCGCCGGTTGGGCCGCAGGTTGGGCCGCAGGTTGGGCCGCCGGCAGCCCAACGGCATCCCGGACCGACGCGCGGACGGGATGGGCGAGGAGGGCAGCGATGAACGCCAACCCCAGGGCTGTCTGCATTCGCATCGGGGGCAACTCCTCGATCCTGGGGGACCGTGGCTCGGTGCGAAGTGAAGTGGGGGTCGCGCGAACGGAGCGCGCGGCCCGGGAGTCTAGGGTCCGCACGGGGGCGAATCCAACCGGAAACTCGTGGTCGGGGCGCAGCGGGGTCCCGGGGGCCGCTGGAGCCAGGCCGGGCTTGCCCCGGCTCGGTTCATCTCCCGGCCCATGTCCCGTTATCGGCCGATCGGCGGGCGGTCTTGCGGGGGATCGGCATATCGGACGACCCCGCGGGATCGTCCCTCACCCGCTACCGAGCCGGTTTGGGTGGGGTCGCCCGGAACGACTCGGGGTCAGCCCGGAGCGACTCGGGGTCAGCGGAGCGACTCGGGCTCGCCCGGGGCACCCGCCCCGGTTGGCCCCGGCCCGACAATCGTTTACTGTGGCCCCGGGGTCGCGTGACCCCCTCGCCATGACGACGGACGGCCAATCCCTCATCCAGCTCCTCGATCGCGATCCCAAGGCGGCCTGGGATCGCCTCGTCGATGACTACTCCGACCTCATCCTCGGAGTGATCGCGCGCTACACGCGCGATGTCGACACGCGCATGGACGCGTATCTCTACGTGCTCGAGGAGCTCAAGGCCCAGGACTTCCGGCGCCTCCGCCACTACAACGAGACCGCCGGCCCGCGCCCCTGCAGCTTCGCGACCTGGCTCAAGCTCGTCGTGCGGAACCTCTACTTCGACTGGTTCCGCCACGAGCACGGGCGCAAGTCCCTGCCCAAGGAGATCCAGAAGCTCGGCGCGCTCGAGCAGCGCGCGTTCAAGCTCGTGTACTGGGAGGGCTACTCGGCGCAGGAGACCTTCCAGATCCTGCGCGGCGAGTTCACGACGCTCCGCTTCGACCACTTCATCCAGCGGCTGGTCGAGGTCGAGGCGCGGATGACCTCGATCAATCGCGCCAAGATCCGCCGCGACATCGAGCGGGCGCGCGGCCCGCTCTCGCTCGACAGCGAGGATGAAGGGCCGCCGATCGAGGCCCGGGCCGATGTGCACGTGCCGACGCCCGAGGACGATGCCGCGCTCTCCGAGCGGCGCGCCGCGCTCTGGCGGTTGATCCAGGATCTGCCGGCCGGCGATCGCTTGCTCGTGCGCTTGCGTTTCTTCGAGGGGCTGACCGCGAAGCAGATCGCGGCCGCCATCGGGTCGACCGAACCCATGGAGATCTACCGCCGTGTCGAGCGTGTGTGCCTCGATCTCCGGCGCCGGGCCAAGGCCCTGGGGGTGGACGGCGTGCTCCTGGATGGTGATCTGGCCGACCTCGCAGATGCGGCCGGTTTGACCGGGGATCCCGATGTCAAATAACAACTTACAGCAACGGCGCGAGGTCGGGCCGGCCTCCCCCAATCCACCGGCGGTTTTCCGTTCTTTTATCTTCGGAACGTCCCCACTGGAGAAACGATGACCGCGCCAGGGAATCACTGCATCGATCGAGTAGAACTGCTTCGTCTCGAGGACGGCCTCTTGGCGGCTGCGGAGGCAGCGGCGACACGGGAGCACCTCGCCGCCTGCCCGCGCTGCCAGGCGCTGGCCCGCGAGTTCGCCGATCTGAGCGATACCGTTGCCCGCATGAGCGACTCGCGGGCCGGCGACCCATGTCCGCCGCCGCACGTCATCGCCACCTACGCCGAAGGACTCATGGCGCAGGGCGATCGCGGCCTGCTCGAGGAGCATCTCGGGGGATGCGGACGGTGCGTGGCTGCGCTCGCGGCGCTCGCCCGTGAGCTTGAGGGGCTCGAGACGGATCCCGGTGTGGAGACGCCGGCGTGGGCGCTCGAGCGCGCGCATGCGATGGTCGAGGTTGAGGAAGCGATCACCGCACCCGCGCGCGCCGAGGCGCCCCGCCCGGCGGATGTACGCCGCGGCACCGCCGCCGAGCGCGGCGGATTCGCGCGCTTCATCGAGTCGCTGCGCGCCGCGTCCTTCCCGGTGGCGGCCACGGCGGCCATCGCCATCATGTTCCTCGCGCAGATCCCCGAGCCGCGTCTGACCGGTCCCGCCACGCGCGGTTCGAGCCCCGCCGGGGCGGTGGCGATCCGGGTCATCGCACCGGAGGAAGGCGTCTCCGTCGAGCCGACGAGCGCGGTCCTCGCCTGGGAAGCGGTGCCGGGAGCCGGCACCTACCGGGTGACCGTGACCGATGCGACCGGCGCCGTCGTGTGGACGGCCGCGACCACAGACTCGTGGGTCCGCGTGCCGGCGCTCCGCCTGTTCACCCCGGGCGCGAGCTATGCCTTCTGGGTCACCGCGGTGCTCGAATCGGGCGACACCGTCGAATCCGCGGTGCGCCGCTTCACGGCCGGTCACCCCGCGCTCCGCTAGAACCCGCCGCCGGGGGCGGTCGACGCGCGAGGTCCGCGCGCTCCGACGAACCAGGTGATTGCATTCCTGGGCCCCGCTATACTCGCCTCATGCGCTCGGCGGACCCCACACCGGATAGCGATCGCCTCGATCGTGATCCCTCAACGGATGATGGCGTCGACGTCACCCTCATCCGGTGGATGCTTCGACTGAGCCCTGCCGAGCGACTGCAGGTGCTGCAGGCCAGCGTCACTTCGCTGATCAGGCTCCGCGACCATGCTCAACGAGCCTGACTTCCTGCGGATACTTCGCGTGCTTTGTGCCCACGACGTCGAGTTCATCGTGATTGGCGGCATCGCCGCGGCTCCGTCCGACTGACTCGATCATGGCCCTTGTCGGCCGCCACCCCGCTTGGCTACGATCCCCGCGTTTCACTGAGTGCCCCGGATCCGACTCCACCCATCCGAACGCAGGGAAGAACGCGCATGCCGAGAGCACGAGGGGGAGAGACCGCGGGGCGGGGCCGCGGCGGGCGACGAGCACAGGCTGAAGCCGCGCAGCTCGTCCTCGTCGAGACCGAGCCGAGGCCCAGGGCGAAGAAGCCGCGAGCCGGGGCGATCGCGGAGACAGCGGCAGTCCCGGCGCCCAAGACGACCAAGGCAACCCAGAAGCCAACCCAGGCAACCCCAAAGCCAACCCAGGCAACCAGGACCAGAGCGCCCAGGGCCGCCAAGGCCGAGCGGGCACCGAAGGCCGCTCCGCCGAAGGCCGCTCCTCAGCCTGTGCCGGAGCCAGCCCCGGAGCCGCCGGCCCCGAAGCCAAAGCGCGCCGCCAAGGCGGATACCCCCGAGCCGCGCCGCCGCACCGCGCAGGAGCTCGCGAGCGGACAGCGCGAGATCTCGGTCTCCGAGTTCTTCACCAAGAACCGCCATCTCCTCGGTTTCGACAGCCCGGCGAAGGCCCTCCTCACGACGGTCAAGGAGGCCGTCGACAACTCCTTCGATGCGTGCGAGGAGGCCGGCATCCTCCCCGAGATCACGATCTCGATCTACGAGATCTCGGACACCCGCTACCGCGTCGTCGTCGAGGACAACGGTCCCGGCATCGTCCGCCAGCAGATCCCGAAGGTCTTCGGCCAGCTCCTCTACGGCTCGAAGTTCCACCGACTCAGGCAATCGCTGATCGCCGAAGAGCCGGTGCTCATCGAACGCGACGGACGCGTCGAGCGCATCCCGATCGGGCGCCTGGCGGATGGAGTTCTTGGCGAGGGAGAAGAAGAGCGAGAGGTATCCGCCCTCGGCTGGCGCGTGCCGGCATTCGATCGGGCCACATGGAAGTACGCGTGGCGCCCGGTCAGCCATGTCATCCGGCACCGGCGAGAGAACGAGATCCTCCAGGTGCGCACGGAGTGCGGGAAGAGCGTTCGAGTCACCGGATGCCACAGTCTATTCACCTTCGATCCGGCGGCGCGCGCGGTGACCTCGGTCGAGGCGCGTGCCCTCAGACCCGGCAGCAAGATCATCGCCCCGCGGCGACCAGGCGAGCTCATGTCTACTTCCGTCGCGAGTGGGCTGTTCGGTGTCGAGGAGGGCGGCGGTCGAAGGACGGCGATCGCGACCGCAGGGGCAGCTCCAGTCGCGGGCGCTGCTGCCGCTCTGCTGGAAGCGGCGCCGAGCTTCGCCGAGTCGGACCTCTGCCTCCTCCGTGTGCGCGATGTCCGCCCGGTGACCGGCGAGCACCCCTTTGTCTACGACCTCTCGGTCCCCGGGTGCGAGAACTTCGTCGCCGGCGAGGGCTATCCTCGCCTGCCACAACTCCCGCGGACAGCAAGGCATCGGGATCTCCGCCGCCGGCATGTACGGCCAGCTCACGACCGGGAAGCCGATCGCCATCACCTCGCGCACCGGCGCCAATCGTCCGGCCCACCTCTTCGAGATCCAGATCGACACGCGGAAGAACCAGCCGGTCGTCATCCGCGACGAGGAGGTCGACTGGGAGCGCGAGCACGGCACGCGCGTCGAGCTCGAGATCGAGGCCACCTACAAGAAGGGGCGGCACTCGGTCGACGGCTACCTCGAGATGACCGCGCTCGCCAACCCGCACGCGACGATCATCTACCACTCGCCGAAGGGAGAGGCGCTGCGCTTCGAGCGCGCGACCGATGTCCTGCCGCGCGAGCCGAAGGAGATCAAGCCGCATCCCTACGGGGTCGAGCTCGGTTTCCTGATGAACATGCTCAAGGACACCAAGGCGCGGAACGTGCATGCCTTCCTGACCGGGGAGTTCTCGCGGGTGTCGGCGGCGGTCGCCGACGAGATCCTGCAAGGCGGCGCGCCTCGCCCCGACGACCTCGCCCGGGCGCGTGCATCGCGACGCGGCCGAGACGCTCTACAAGGCGGTGAACGCGGTCAAGATCATGGCGCCGCCGACCAACTGCCTGTCGCCGATCGGGGAGGAGCTGCTCAAGGCGGGGCTGCGAGAAGCAGGTCGACGGCCGATTTCTACGCCGCGGTCACCCGCCCGCCGGCCGTCTACCGCGGGCAATCCGTTCCAGGTCGAGGTGGGCCTCGCCTACGGCGGCGAGCTGCCCGGCCGACGAGCTCGCCGAGCTCTTCCGCTTCGCGAACCGCGTGCCGCTCCTCTACCAGCAGTCGGCCTGCGCCATCACCAAGGCGGTCATCGGCACGGACTGGCGGAACTACGGCCTCCAGCAGTCGAAGGGGGCGCTGCCCACGGCGCCCTGCTCATCATGGTGCACATCGCCTCGGTCTGGGTGCCGTTCACCTCCGAGAGCAAGGAGGCGATCGCCGAGCTACCCGGAGATCCTGAAGGAGATCCGCCTCGGCGCTCCAGGAGTGCGGCCGCCGCGCTCGGCTGCCTACCTCCGGCGCGGCGCCAAGCCCGGCGACGCCGAGCTCAAGAGCTCGCTACATCGAGAAGTACATCCCGCACATCGGCATCGCGCTCCGGGAGATCCTGGGCTTCGGCGAGCGCGAGGAGAAGAAGGTGGTCGAGACGCTCAAGGACACGCTCGAGCGGAGCCGCAGCCGATCTAGCCGGCGTGCCCCACGGGCGCCAGGTCCCGGGAGGATCGATGGCAGAGAAGCTGGTCACCCGCATCAAGGGCACGGCGAAGGAGATCCACGGCGAGATCCTCGCCGGCAAGAAGCCCCAGCTGAAGCTCCCGCTCCGCTCGCTCGCCAACGTTCGCTACGCGGTCGCCAAGGGGCTACTTCGAGATCCGCGGCAAGCGGAAGCAGCGCACGCTCACCGTGAACACGGTCAAGACCTTCGCCCAGACGCTCCGCATGATGGCGCTCTCCAAGGAGCTCGTCGAGCAGGACGACATCGCCACCAAGCGAGAGGCCTACTACGTCTCGAAGAACTGGGGCGAGGCGCGCTTCGACGAGCAGCCCGAGTCCGACACGGTGATGGACGACGTCGAGGCGCTCTTCGGCGTCAACCGCGAGCAGCTCGGCTTCATCCCCGAGGAGAAGGGCGGCGAGGTGGCGGGGCAGCCTCGTCGTCATCGACCGCGACCGCGACACCGGCAAGGAGCTCCGGCATCGACTGCACCCAGTTCGGCTCCGGCGCCTACTCGATCCCGATCTCGGTCGAGCACCTCGAGTTCGAGACCAAGGCCGACTTCATCCTGGCGATCGAGACCGCCGGCATGTTCCAGCGCCTGGTCAAGCACAACTACTGGAAGACGGCCAACTGCATCCTGGTCTCGATGGGCGGCGTGCCGACGCGCGCCTGCCGGCGCTTCATCCGCCGGCTGGCCGACGAGAAGAAGATCCCGGTCTACGCTGTTCGTCGACGGCGATCCCTACGGCATCGCAACATCTACCGCACGCTCAAGGTGGGCTCGGGGAACGCCGCCCACCTGAACGAGTTCTTCTGCGTGCCGCAGGCGCGCTTCCTCGGCGTGACGCCGCAGGACATCATCGACTACAAGCTGCCGCGACCCACCCGCTCAAGGACGTGGACATCAAGCGGGCGAAGGACGCGCTCAAGAACGACCCCTTCTATCCAGCACCACAAGCCGTGGCAGAAGGCGATCGAGCAGATGCTCCAGATGGGCGTGCGCGCCGAGCAGCAGGCGCTCGCCAAGCACGGGCTCAACTACGTGATCGACGAGTACCTGCCGCGGAAGCTCGCGCACCCCGAGCGAGTTCCTGCCGTAGGCCGGGGGACGGTGCGGGCCGGGCGGGCGGTACGCGACAGCGAGCGGCAGGATCGCTATACTCCCGACTATGAGCGACGGGGACAAGACCGCGGCGGCCGTAGCAGCCGTCCATCATCTCGTTGACGAGTACCGCACCCGTTGCCTTTGGTTCCTGCGGCCCGATTATTACCCATCCACCCCGGACGAGTGCCTTAAGGTTCTTGGACATATCGAGCGCCACGGCGATCGCGAGGCTTTTCGCCGCGCCGCCACGTTGAGGCAATGGCTCTCACAGAACTCCAGCGCGTCATCTGCGGGATCCTAGCGGAGAACCGCATCGCCTCGGGCGAGAGCTACGTCGCCGGCGGCGTGGCGCTCAACGAGCTGATTGCGGCCTCGCGTCGCTCCGCGGACATCGATCTCTTCCACGACACCGACGAGGCGCTGGCCGCGAGCTGGCACGCGGACCGGCGGTTGCTCGAGGCCAAGGGGTTCGCAGTGGACGTGACCAGGGAGCGCCCGACCTTCGTCGAGGCGGAGGTTGTTGCGGGCAGCGAGCGCGTGCGTCTGGAATGGGCTCGCGACAGCGCCTTCCGCTTCTTTCCGCTCCTCCGTCACGACGTGTTCGGGCTTGTCCTCCATCCCTTCGACCTCGCCACGAACAAGGTGCTTGCGCTCGTGGGACGACTGGAAGTGCGCGACTGGGTCGATCTGATCGCGACGGCCGAGCGCCTACAACCTCTCGGCTATCTCGCCTGGGCTGCATGTGCCAAGGATCCAGGCTTTGGGCCGGCGGCCATCATCGAGGCGGCCGCGCGCACTGGACGCTACTCGGCCGAGGAAGTGGGGCAGCTCTCGTTTGCAGGCAGTCCCCCGGATGCGGTTGCGCTGGCCCACAGCTGGCATTGCATCCTCGACGCTGGTCGCGAAGTCGTGTCGCTCTTGCCGCCGGAAGAGGTCGGGGCTTGCGTGCTCGATCCATCCGGTGAGTTGCTCCAGAGCTCGCCCGAAGACCTGCGAGTGGCACTCAGCGCAGGGCGAGTTGCCTTTCACCACGGACGCATCCGCGGCGCTCTGCCGCGAATCGTCACGTAGCTCGGCGTGCCGCAGCCCGCGGTTCGCCTCTCGGTGAATCCGCGACCAGCAGTGGCATGTTCCGATGGAAGGTGATACTATTCACTAGTCCCGGAGGGGGGTCGTATTGTCGTGTGTCAGCCTCTCGTCGCAGGGATGGCCGCCAGCCAGATTCTCGCTCTTCCTGCTTGCGCCTCCACGATCCGCGTCCCCGCCCATCAGCCCATGATTCAGTCCGGTTTCGACGGAACCACGTCCGGTGACACGGTCCTCGCGCCGAGGAGATCGCCATGACGCTGCGGGTAGTGATCTCGCGCCCATCGCTCTGCATGTTCCTGACTCTCATGTCGCTTGCTACCGGTTCCTTGCCCACGGCGGCCGGCGTGATCGACCCGGTCTACGACGCCTACCTGGGCACGCTGCCCGAGCAGCAGATGGTCTCGGTCCTCATCTACCTGGCCGATCAGGCGCCGGTCTCCGCGCTCGACCAGCAGCTGCGCATCGAGCGGGCGACGCTGTCCGCGCGCCACGCGACGGTGGTGAACGCGCTCCGGGACGTCGCGGCGGCGACGCAGCCCGTGCTCCTCGCCGATCTCGAGACGCGGCGGATCGCGGGCGAGGTCCGGGGCTACTCGCCCTACTGGATCACCAACGTGGTCGTGGCCGAGATGTCGGTCCGGGCGCTGCGCGAGATCGCGGCGCGGCCCGATGTCGGCACGGTCGAGCCGAACTTCACGGTGTCGCTGATCGAGCCCGTGGGCGGGACGCCGGAGGCGCCGTCGCCCGGCGTGGAGCCCGATCTCGTGAACGCGGCAACCCCCGGGCTTCGGGCCATCAACGCGCACCGGGTGTGGTACGAGCTCGGCATCACCGGCGCCGGGCGGCTCGTCTGCGGGCTCGATACCGGCGTCCACGGCGCCCACGTGGCGCTCACCTCGCGCTGGCGCGGGAACCACGTTCCGTGGCAGCACGCGTGGCTCGACGTGCTCGGGACCAACACCGAGTACCCCAATGACGGCGGCGGGCACGGCACCCACACCATGGGCACCATGACCGGGCTCGGCGTGGCGACCGGCGACACGGTCGGCGTGGCCTTCGGCGCCGAGTGGATCGCGTGCAACGCGATTGACCAGGGTGTGAACCCCGATTTCGACAACGACATCATCGCCGCTTTCCAGTGGATCGCCGACCCCGACGGCAACCCGAACACGACGGATGACGTGCCGGACGTGGTCCAGAACTCCTGGCGCATCAACGAGGGCTTCGGCGGCTCTCCGCCCTACACCGACTGCGACTCGCGGTGGTGGGCGGTGATCGACGGCTGCGAGGCCGCCGGCTGCGCTGTCGTCTTCTCGGCGGGGAACGAGGGGCCGAGCGCGGGAACCATCGGTTCGCCGCCCGACCGCATCACGACCCCGACCAACGGCTATGCGATCGGCGCGGTCAGCGCCCAGGCCGGCGAGCCCTTCCCATTCGCGATCGCGAGCTTCTCCTCGCGCGGGCCTTCCGGCTGCCCGGGGACGCCCGCGGAGAAGATCAAGCCCGAGGTGGTCGCCCCCGGGGTGGAGGTCTACTCGACCCTGAACACCGGCGGTTACGGTTCGGGGGGCTGGAGCGGCACCTCGATGGCGGGGCCGCACGTCGCGGGCATCATCGCTCTCATGCGCGAGGCCAATCCGAACGTCGACGTGACCACGATGAAGCAGGTCATCATGGACACGGCGCGTGATCTGGGCACCGCCGGCGAGGACAACGACTACGGCTGGGGCATCGCGGATGCCTTCGCCGCCGTGAACGCCGTCATGCCGGGCGTCGGCGAGGTCCGGGGCACGGTCACCCATGCCGTGCTCGGCATCCCCATCCCCGGGGCGACGATCACCATCGTCGAGGCGGCCCGCACGTTCACGACGAACGCGAACGGCGTGTACCGCGCATTCGCGCCGGCCGGCACCTACACGATCACGGCGAGCCATCCGGCCTTCCAGACCGGGACGGCGCCGGGCGTCGTCATCACGGCAGGAACGCCGGCCACACAGGACTTCGCGCTCGCCGCGGGGCCGGACCTGGTGCCGCCGGCGATCTCCGGGACCACCTGTCTCCGCGGCACGGACGATCCGGTCGGCCCCTACACGTTCGAGACCACGGTCACCGACAACCTCTTCCTGGCGCAGGTGAGCCTCTTCTACCGGACGGCGCAGAGCTGGACCGAGGTCGCGATGACGCCGGTCGGGCAGAACCGCTTCACGGGCGCCATCCCGGGCCAGCCGCTCGGAACCACCGTCGAGTACTACGTGCGGGCCCTCGACGCCGCTGAGAACGCGGGCCTCGATCCCCCCGGGGCGCCGTATCGCTTCGTGGTGGCAGAGCCCGCCATCGTCCTGACCGACGATGTCGAGACGCAGCTGGGCTGGACGCTTGGCAGGCCCGGGGACACCGCGACTCGCGGCCGCTGGGAGCGGGGCGATCCACCGGGCACTTACCTCGCCGGCGTCATCCCGGTGCAGCCCGAGGACGACCACACTCCGGCTCCGGGGGTGCAGTGCTTCGTCACCGAGCTCGGCAACCCGGGCGAGTCCTTCAACGTGCACGATGTGGACGGCGGTTGCACGACCCTGCTGTCACCGCCCATCGATCTGACAGATGCCCAGGAAGCGGTCGTGCGTTACTGGCGGTGGTGGTTCGGCGCCGGCGATACGCTGTACGTCGACATCTCCTCGGATGACGGCATCACGTGGGTGGCGCTCGAGCGCGTGACCGGGGGGACGCTGAACGCATGGACCGAGGCGCGTTTTCCGCTGGCTTGCCGCACCAACCTGACCGCCACGATGCGGATCCGCTTCCGGGCCTGCGATCTCGGCGCGGATGCGCCCGTCGAAGCCGCCTTGGATGACATCATGGTCTCCCGCTACGACATCGGGACCGCGGGAGTGGCGGATCCCGAATCGGTTGCTCTTCCCGGGCGGTTGCAGGTGACGGCGGTGCAGCCGAATCCCTTCAATCCAGCGACCCTCGTGTTCTACGAGACTCCGGAGAGGGGCAAAGTGAGTCTCCGCGTCTATGATGCCGCGGGCCGCTGCGTGCGCGTGCTCGTGGACGGGCTTCTTGATGCCGGTTCGCACGTTGCCGCCTTCGATGGAAGGACCGACGCGGGACGCGACCTCGCGAGCGGGACGTACTTCCTCAGGCTCACGGCGAACGGCGAGACGACCGCGCGCAAGCTGAACCTGGTGCGGTAGCGCCGCCGCCCGGTCCAGGAGCTAGTCCGGGAGCTTGACGACCTTCTGGATGGCTTCGCTGCCGCCGGCCTCGATGCGGAGGAAGTAGATGCCGGCCGGCGCTTGCTCGCCCCAGCTCGTCACCCCGTCCCATCGGAGCTCGTGGACCCCGGCGCCGCGCTCGGTCGCCGGGAAGTCGCGCACGACCCGGCCGCTCAGGTCGTAGAGCCGCGCGCTCACCGACCCGGGCGTGGCGAGCGCCACCCGCCACACCCCGCCGCTCTCGATCGGCTGGGCCGAGGCGGCGGTCACGCCGAGCGGGGCGCCCGGCGCCGGCGCCGCGATCGCCATCGTCGCGCGCGAGCGCACGGCGATATCGTCCAGATAGAAGCCCTCGTCCACCTCGTGCCGGTCGCTCTGGAAGCGGAAGCGGATCTGGCTCGTCGCGCCGGGCGCGAGCGGGAGCGGCACCACGTGCTCCGCCCAGCGGACCGCGAAGAGGAGGCCGTCGAGCGCGCCGCCGCTCCCGAGATAGGAGAGGGTCCGCCACGAGTCGCCGTCCCGCGCCTCGATGTAGAGGCCGTCGCTGCCGTAGATCGTGACGTCGAAGTAGCACCAGAAGGAGATCTCGGCCGCGGGCGGCACCACGAACTCGGGACTCGCGAGCGCGCAGTCGGCGTTGTCCGCATAGCGGAGCTCGTCGTCGCCGCAGTACCAGCTCGTCCCGCCCGAGTGCGCGCGGTTGGTCGCGAGCCGCCAGAGATCGCCGGCGCCGGCGTGCGTGAAGCTGCCGCTGCCGCTCTCCAGGTCGGTCGCGAATCCGGCGTCGCCGATCGCGAGGTGGATCGTCTCGTTGCGCTTGCCGGTCGCGTCGTCCAGCTCGAGGGCGAGCGCGATCGAGGCCGGGACCTGGCAGCCGCCGTCGATCGTGACCTCGAATGGCGGCTCGAGCGGGGCGACCGCGCCGGGTGCGAGCTCGCCGGCGGTCGCGGCGAGGCCGCCGCGCACGCGGAGGCCGGGGGCGAGCGCGTGGAGGCCTGCGGTCACCTGGCCGGCGCGGCCCCGCCCGGAATTCCGGACATGCACGGTGAGGGCGACCGTCTCGCCGGGTTCGACCGCCGAGTCCGTGTCTCCGACGACCACGGCGGCCGTGACATGGTCGAGGCGGGTGCCCGGGGCGACGACGTCAATCGGGATCGACGCGCGAATCCCGTGTCCGTCGCCGTCGCGGAGGTCGAGAGGAAGGATGTGGACCGCCTGGGCGGGTCCTTCCCCGGACGCGCGGAGGACGAGCGGGGTCGCGTTCGTCGCTTCGCCGCCCGCGGGCACATCGCCGAAATCTGCGTCAGGCGTCAATAGCTCGAGGTGAGGATCGGTGGCGGCGAGCGTCCCGCTGACCGCGCTGCACGCCGCGCGGCCGCGATTGGCGATCGTCACGTAGAGCTCGACCGTCTCGCCGGCGGCGATCTCGCCGTCGCCGTTCCCGGCGGAGGGCGCCGTCGCGTCGTCATCGATGCGGACGGCGGCGACCACCATGAGGGGGGCGTCCCCGGCCGCGATCCGCTGCTCGACGAACGTGTGGTTGAGGGCGGTCGCGGTCAGGGTGAGGACGGCCGCGGCCGGCATGTCGAGCGCGAATGTGACCTGCCCGAGCTCGTTCGTCGTCCCGACCTGGTAGATCGCGTCCCCGGCGAGGCAGAGCTCGGCCCCGGCGACCGGTCCTGCGGCGTCGCTCACGGTGGCCGTGAACTCGCTCGCCCCGGCCGGGAGGAAGGCGGGCGCTTCGAGCGTCATGGCGACGGTCTCGCCGGTGTGCGCCGCCATCTCGGGATCGCCGAGGAGGTTCACCTGGTACTGGTGCCAGCGATAGACGTTCGCATCCTGCGAGTAGGGGATGCGGAGGATCTTGGGCCAGGCCACCGCCGCGCCGAGCTCGGTCAACCCTTCCTCGAGGAGCGCGCCGTAGAAGTCGGAATCGAAGGTCTCCGAGTAGCCCCAGCCCGGATTCCCCGGCGAGCCCCAGCCGTAGCGGGAGTTGCCGATGAAGGCGACGGCCCCGCCGAGCCGGTTCGTGTAGAAGTGCTCGGCGATCGAGTCGTAGTCGAACGCCGCGGCCCAGCAGCCGATCGAGAAGATGACGAAGGGCCGGCCGCCGTTCATGAGCTGGTCGGCATGGGTGTTCCGGAGGTAGCCGTCGCCGACACCCATCACGTTGTGGAAGGCGTGCCCGTCGTGGTTGGCGAGGAGCGGACCGCGATTGAGCGCCTCGGTCACCGTGACCAGCGATTCGTTGCCGAGCGTCTCGTAGAGTCGCGTGATCGGCCCCGGGAAGAGCCCGGCGTAGCGGTCCGCGATCATGTCCTTGCCGATGCCGGCGTCGGTGAAGGGGTCCCGCCACAGGACCTCGGCGAAGAAGAGCGTCTCCGTGTTCGGGAGCGACTGGAGGTTCTTGTCGTAGGTCACGAGCTTGTGGACGACGTCGGAGGCCTGGTAGATGTCGCCGGTCGGCGATCGGCCGACGAACACGTCCGGATAGAGATCGACGTGGTCGTCCACCTCGCCGTAGATCCCGTTTCGATTGTCGTCCCAGGTGCCGTCGAGGTCGGAGTAGTAGAGGTCGGCGTACAGGTCGTTCTCGTCGGTCGCGAGGCGCGCCTCGGACGTGAAGGCGAAGCTGACGCGGCTCGGCACGAGCCACCCGTCGGCGGCGAGGAGGACGTAGGAGGTGCCCCAATCGGCGACCGCCTGCCGGATGAAGCTCCGGATGCGGGCCGCGGGATCGACCCCGGTCAAGTTCTCGTTGATCCAGCGCATGGTGACCACGGTCGCCGGGACGCCCTTCTGCGTCTTCCACGCGGCGAGCCGTTCGTAGGCCGGAGCCTGGGCGTCGGTCGTCACGATCACGTACTCGTAGGCGGTGGGATCGACCGGAGCGGCGAGTCCGGTTGCACCGGGCCTGGCGGGCGCGGACAGGTTCTCCGCGCCGCGCATGGTCGAACGGGCGATCGAGCGGGCGAACGTGTCCATGGCGCGCGGCCGCGCATTCGCGGCCCTCGCCGCTCTCGCCGCGGCATCGGGATCGGGTGCGAGCTCGAGCGTGAGCTCGATCTCGCGATGGAGGATGAGCTCCCGCGCCGCCGGGTCGTACTGGATCGGATGCACTTCGCAGGCGGCGATGCCGAGATCGGCGAAGCGGCCGCTCGCGCGGAAGACGGCGAGCGCGGCCGGATAGAGCGCGGCGCCGCCGTAGATCGCCGGGTCGGGCGGCACGATCGCGGGTGGCGGGAGGGTCATCCCCGCGGGGACGAGGATGGCCGGCGGCTGGGCTGCCGGGAGCGCGGGGGCGGGGATCCGCACCGCGGCGAGCGAGCGTGCGCGGACGCCGGTCGCGACCATGCCGGCGGGGAGGATGACCTGCTCGGCGCGCGCGGGAAGGGCCGGAGCGCCGGGGCGCGCGAGGAGATCCCAGCCGGGCTGCCGGAACGCGGCGAAGAGTGCGAGGTCGGTGGCCGCGGCGGCGGGCGCGCGGCCCGCCGGGGCGCCGGGCGCCGATTCCGCGATGAGGGCCGCGAGGTCCCCGTAGTCGATGCGCACGGAGTGCGTATCGGCGGCGGGCACGGCTGCCGGGAGCGCCAGGATGAGCCCGAGTGAGAGGAGCGCGAACAGGAAGCGACTCGGCACGACGAGGCAGCGGAAAGTGCGCATTCCAGATCCCCTTACGAGTCCTGTACGGACCGTGGCCGGAGGATTCGCTGCCGGGATTCTACATCGCCGGGGCACGCATTGCGCGCGGTCGCTGTGCTCGCCGGCAACCTGTCCGCATCGATGAGGGCCTCGCCTGGCCGGGTGGGCAACGGGTGGAACCTGGGTTATCATTTCGGAGCCAGTGCCGGCGATGACCCAGGCCTGGGCGTGGCCGGGGCGCTGTGGGGGGGATCTCGATGCGGCCCGTCCGGATCCTGTGCTGTATCGTCGCGTGTCTCCCCGTTCCCCTCGCATTCGGCGCTTCATCCCCTGAAGCCACACCCGACTCGGCAGCGGCGCCCGCGCCTCTCTACGCGCTGCCCACCTGGCGCCTCGAGGCGGATCCCTTCAATCAGTACGATTCCTACAGCCTCGGCGTCTATCGCCGCATCGACGCGCAGTGGGACCTGGGCCTCCAGTTCGCGACGGGGGTCGGGGATCGGAACGGGCAGGGCGTGGCCACCGGCGAAGGGTGGGACGTGCCCACGGTCACCTCCCGCCTGGCGGGCTACAACTCGTTCTCGCTCGGCGTGACGGTCCAGGCGCGCACCTGGTATCCGCTCGGCCGGCGCGTGGCCTTCTTCCTCGGCCCCCAGGTGAGCTATCGCTACGGGTCCATCACCAGCGGCGAGGGAAGGCTCACCGACCGCGACCCGGGTGCCGATGTCATCAACGTTCGATCCATGGATGAGCGGACGCAGCGGTGGGGGACCGGATTGACCCTGGGGGGAGATCTGATCCTCCTGCCGCGCCTCTCGATCTCGATCGCGCTCCTTCCGGTCAGCTACTCCTATGCCTGGGGGCATCGCGACCACCGGTATGTCGAGATCGGCAGCGGTCGGCTCGACGTCGAGGACCGGCAAGAGGAGTTCCACAACTCCGGGTTCGCGACGGACCTGAGCGGTGAGTTCTTCGTGTCCTTTCATCTCCAGCCGGTGAAGGGGGACTGATCATGGATTCCGTCCGGCAGCTTCTCGTTGTCGTTGTTCTTGTCGTCGCCACCGCGACGGCGGCCGCCGCCATGGCGACTGCCGCGCGAGCGGACGAGCCGGCCCCGCCCGCACCGAGCGGCAGCGTCGCCACGACGACGCCGCCGCAGGCGGCCGGCCTGCCCACGTGGCGCCTGGCCGTCGAACCCTTCGGCAGTGGCGGCTATGGCCTCGGGGTCTACCGCCGCCTGAGCCCGCGCTGGGATGGCGGCATCCAGGTGTTCACGGACCTGCGCGACAGCGAGAGCGATCGGGTGACGACCGACCCCGTGTATGCGGATGCGGACACGGTCCTGAATAGGTCCTCCGATCGCGGGAACACGATCGCTCTGAGCTTCGACGCGCGCAGGTGGTTCTCTCCGCTCGAGCGCGTCTCCGTGTTCCTCGGGCCACGCCTCAACTACACGTATCAGTCCGGTCACCGCCGCGAGGTCTGGTACAGATCGGGCACCGAAGGCGGGCTCGACGAGCGGACCGGCGACTCGAGCCGCCAGTCGACCGGCGCCGCCCTGCTCCTGGGCGGCGACCTGCGGCTGCTCGCCAATCTCTCGATGCAGGTGACTCTCCAGCCCCTGCGCTTCTACTACTTGTGGGAAGACCGGGAGACCCGGGAGGTCGTGGTCGACCAGGTCGTGACGCGCGATTCCGCGAGCGCGGCATCCGAGCAAGGCACATCGTTCACCACCAGCCTGTCCACCGGTTTCTCGATCACCCTGTACTGGTAGGCGCGGCGCGGCGCGGAGCGGGCGGCGGCCGGCGGGCGCGCGGCGCGGCCGGCGACGGCCAGGCGGCGGCGGCCGGGCCCGGATCTAGTAGTTCTTGTTGTAGAGCACTCGGATCTGGTCGGCGTCGACCGCCGGATCCATCCACGCCGAGCGCGGGATCGCGAGCCAGCGCGTGTTGTGCCGCATGCGGGCCACCCGGTGGATGCTCAGGAGGTGGCTGATCGTGATGTTGTCGGTCGTCACGTTCCCGGCGCCGGGGCCGCAGGCGAGCGTGAGCGAGGGCGGCGGATGGTTGTAGATGCCGCCGAGCGCGCCCTCGGTGGTCGGCGTGTTGACGAGGATGCGCGCCGCGTCCATGCCCGCGAAGTCGTTGATCACCCGCTCGTCGTTGCAGTAGACGCCGACCGTGTGCCCGATGCCGCCGAGATGGGTGACCGCGCGACAGAGAGCGAGCGCGCGCTCGTAGTCGGGCACGCGGTAGTAGGCGAGGACGGGCGCGAGAATCTCGTAGGAGAGCGGATGCGCGGGGCCGACGCCGTCCGGCTCGGCGACGAGGAGGCGGGTTCCCTCCGGCACCGGGAACCCGGCCATGCGCGCGATGTCGGCCGCCGGGCGGCCGACGACCTCGGTGCGCATGACCTCGTTCTGCTGGTCGAAGCACACCGCGCCGAGCGCGAGCATCTCCTCGCGCGAGCAGAAGTAGGCCCCGCGCTCGGCGATGAGCGGCCGGAGCACGGCATCCACGTCGGGCTCGACGACGAGGGCCTGCTCGCTCGCGCAGACCGTGCCGTTGTCGAAGGTCTTCGAGTGCACGATCATGCGCGCGGCGAGCGGGATGTCGGCCGAGCGGTGCACGTAGACCGGCACGTTGCCGGGGCCGACCCCGAGGGTCGGCGTGCCCGACATCTGGGCCCGGCGCACCATCGACTGGGTGCCGGTGGCGAGGATCAGGGCGAGCCGCCGGTGGCGCATGACCGAGTCGAGATACTCGATCTGCGCCTTGTTCATGCACTGGATCGCATCCTCCGGGGCGCCGGCGGCGACCGCCGCCTCGGACAGGATGCGCACTGCCTCGCGCCCGCACTTCCGGGCGGCGCGGTGAGGACTCACGATCAAGGGGTTTCTCGTCTTCAAGCAGATCAAGATCTTGAAGAGGATGGTCGAGGTCGGGTTAGTGAGCGGGGTGAGCGCGAGTACCGGGCCGATCGGCTGCGCGACCTCGGTGATGCCCCGCTCGGCATCCTGGGACAGGACGCCGACCGTGCGCTGGGTGCGGATGTGCTCGTAGATGAGGAGGCTCGCCCAGGCGTTCTTGATGACCTTGTGCTCGTAGATGCCGATCCCGGTCTCGTCGGCGGCGAGCCGGGCGAGCTCGCTCCGCGCGTTGAACGCGGCGCGGAACGCGGCCTCGACGATCGAGTCGACCTGCTCCTGGTCGATCCGGCGGAAAGCGGCGGCGGCCGCCCGGGCGCGGCCGACGATCTCCTCGGCATGGGTGGCGAAGGGGTCCATGGGACGGGAAGTCTAGCGCAAAGCGGCGGGTGGCGGGGCCTCAGGACGGCCGGGCGGGGCCGGCCGCGCCTCCGGCGGCGGTCGGCGCGGCCGCGGCGGCGGTCGCGAGATCGATCGCCGGATCGAGGCCGAGCTGGCGCCCGCGGTTCCATTCATGATCGAAGTCGCGGTCGCCGAGCATGGCGCGCATCTCGGCGATGGCCGCATCGATCTCGGCCTGTCTCGAGGGAGCGGTGGGCGACTCGATCTCCTCTCGGAGGGCGGCCACCGCGCCGAGGAGGCAGGCAGCGCGGGCGGTTTCGCCGGCGCGACCCATCGCGCCCATGCGGGCGGCGAGGAGCGCGATCGACTCGAGGCACTCGGCGATGTTCAACCGGTCGCCGAGCCGCCTCCGGATGGCGAGGCTCTCGGCGTAGGATTCGCGGGCGCGCTCGCGGCGCCCCTCGCGCGCGTCGACCTCGGCCAGGTTGTGCAGGGACTCCGCGATCCCCATCGGATCGTCCCGCTCGCGCCGGTTGGCAAGGCTCTCCTCGTGGAAGGCGCGCGCCGCGGCGAGATCCCCCAGGCGCGTGGCCACCATGCCGAGCGCGTTCAGCGAGTCGGCGATGCCCATGAGATCGCCGACCTGGCGGCGGAGGGCGAGGCTCTCCTCGTTGAAGGTGCGCGCCTCCTCGAACCGGCCCATCCGGAAGCAGACCTCGCCGAGATTGTGGAGCGACACCGCCTGGTAGCGAAGATTCCCCTCGGCCCGCCGGAGGGCGAGGCTCTCCTCGTGATAGGCATAGCTCTCCGCGTACTCGCCGCGTTCCTGCGCGACCGCGCCGAGATTGTTGAGCGACTGCGAGATGCCCATGCGGTCGCCGAGCGCGCGGCGGATGGCGAGGCTCTCGAGGTTCCGCGCGCGCGCCTCCTCGAGATCCCCCTGCCAGTGCGCGATCCATCCGGTCCAGGCGAGGGCCTGCGCGCGGGCCGCGGACGGTGCCGCGGCCGCGGGGAGCGCGAGGATCTCCTTCATGAGCGCGCGGCCCTCCGTCCAGCGCCCGCGCCCGTACCAGTAGCGGCCGAGCGCGGCGGCGATCGCGAGCGCGGCCGGAACGTTCTCATCCGGCCCGGGGGCGAGAGCCCCGGCGATCGCGGCGCGCAGGTTGTCGTGCTCCACCTCGAGCCGCTCGAACCACTCGCGCTGCTCCGGTCCGACGAGGTGGGCCGAAGCGCCGGCGGCCATGGCGGCGTAGTGCGCGCGATGGCGCCGGCGGATCGTCGACTCCTCGCCGGACTCCGCGAGCCGGGCGCGGGCGTAGTCGCGGATCGTCTCGAGCGCGCGGTAGCGCGGCTGACCCGTGCGCCGCCCGCCCTGCACATCGCGCTCGACGAGCGACTTCTCGACCAGGGAGGAATGCAGCTCGAGCACCGCCCAGCGCTCGATGCCGTCGCCCGCGGCCACTTCCTCGACCGCTTCGAGGGTCCAGCCCCCGGCGAAGACCGCGAGGCGCCGGAAGAGCGTGCGCTCCTGGTCCGGCAGGTAGTCGAAGCTCCAGTCGATGAGTGCGCCGAGCGTCTGGTGGCGCGGCATCACGGTCCGGCTGCCCGTGGTGAGGAGATGGAAACGGTCGTCGAGGCGGCGGGCGATCTCGGCGGGCGAGAGCGCGCGCACGCGGGCGGCGGCGAGCTCGAGGGCGAGCGGGATGCCGTCGAGACGCTGGCAGATCTCGGCGATGACCGGCGCGTTGTCGGCGGTCAGCGCGAAGCTCGCGTCCGCGCTCCGCGCCCGGTCGAGGAAGAGCTGGACTGCCTCGATGCGCTCGAGCTCGGCAAGCGGGGGCAGGGCGGCCGCTTCCGGGGTGACGAGGGGCGCGATCGGGAAGAGCGATTCCCCGCGCACGCCGAGCCGCTCGCGGCTTGTCGCCAGGATGCGGAGCCCGGGGCAGCTCGCGAGGAGGGATTCGGCCAGGTGCGCGCTGGCTGCGATCAGGTGCTCGCAGTTGTCGAGCACGAGGAGGAGATGGCGGCTCTTGAGATGGAGCCGGAGCGCCTCGGCGAGCGAACGCCGGGAGTCCTCGCGCACGCCGAGCGCGACCGCGACCGCGTGCTGCACTCGCTCGGCTTCGGTGATCGGCGCGAGCTCGATGAGATGGACCCCGTCGCGGAAGCGCGGGAGGAGGCTCCGCCCGACCTCGATCCCGAGCCGCGTCTTCCCGCACCCGCCGGGCCCGGTCACGGTGACGAGGCGCTCCCGTTCGAGTCGTTGCGCGAGCTCGGCCATGGACGGCGCGCGGCCGACGAAGCTCGTGAGCTGGAGCGGGAGGTTGGTCGGCGGGCTCGCGCGCTCCTCGCCGGCGGGGAACGCGGGGGTCGGATGGCGCCGATGCGCGATGTCCTCCTCGAGGATGCGCCGGGCCTGGGTCATGGATTCGGGGCGGAGATCGGTCTCCTTCTCGAGGCACTGCTCGATCAGCCGGCGGATACGCTCCGGGGTCTCGGCGGGGAGCGCCGGCCAGTCGGGCGCGCGCTCGAGGGTCGCCGCGATGCGATCGATCAGCGTCCGCCCGGGGAAGCTCGGGCGTCCGGCCAGCATCTCGAAGAGGACGCAGCCGAAGGCCCAGATGTCGCTTCGCAGATCGATCTCCTCGCCGCGGAGCTGCTCGGGGCTCATGTAGCCGGGGGAACCCTGGATGCGCCCTTCCCGGGTCGTGTCGTCCGGGCGCGGCTCGAATCCCGGGTGCACGGTGACGGCGCGCGCCAGCCCGAAGTCGAGGAGCTTCGCGCCCTGCTCCGGCGTGATCTTCACGTTCGCGGGCTTGAGGTCGAGATGGATGATGCCGGCGCCGTGGGCCGCCTCGAGCGCGTATGCGATCTGGCGCCCGAGCTCGATCGCCGCGCCGAGGGAGAGGGCGCCGAGGACGAGGCGCTGCGCGAGCGTGTCGCCGGGGACGTACTCCATGGTCAGGAAGTGGAGATCGCCGGCGCGCTCGAGCGAGTAGACGGTGGCGATGTTCGGATGGTTGATCGCGGCGAGGAGGCGGGCCTCGCGCTCGAAGCGGGCGAGGCCGGCGGGATCGGCGGCGATCCGCGCCGGCAGCACCTTGATGGCGATCGGCCGCCGGAGGCGGGGATCCTCGCCGGCGTAGACGACGCCCATGCCGCCGCGGCCGAGGAATCCGGTCACGGTGTACGGACCTATCGAACCGGGAACGTCGCCGGCCGGGCGCTGGTCGAGATCGTCCCCCGTGACATCCATCCGCGCATCCCCTCTGCTTCACTGGTGGAGAGCGAGTATAACGCCGCGGCGGGAGTCAGGGCCGAGCCGGCTCCCCGGCCGCCGGCATCGCGTCCACCTCTGCGCGCAGGCGGAGCGCGGCCGCGGCCATGGCGGGATCGGCCGCGGCGCGATCCAGCACCCGCAGCGCGTCATCGCGCCGCCCGAGCGCGAGGTAGGAATCCGCGAGCGCGGCCAGGACCTCCCAGCCGTCGGCCCCTGCCGCGCTCGGCGCGGCAGCGGAGAGGCAATCGACGGCGACGTCATGCCGCCCGGCCAGGTTGTAGGCGAGGCCGAGGTAGCTCGCGACCTCCGGCCACCGCTCCCCGGCGGTCGGCCCGAGCAGCTCGCCGATGCGGATCGCCTCCGCGACGAGCGTCTTGTCCTCGGCCGTCGGCGCCGCATGCAGGTGGCGGTTGCAGGTGAGGAGCCGCCACGTGAGCTCGAGCCGCCAGAGCGAGAGGACCGGGACCGCGCCGAGCGCGAAGCGGAAGAGGCGGGCCGCCACGGCGTAGTCTCCGGCCGCCAGGTGATAGGTGCCCGCCACGAACTCGATCGGCCGCTCGCTCGCGCCGTGCAGGCGCGGGTCGTGCCATGCCGCGACGGCGGTCGAGTCGAACGGCCCGAGCCTTGCGGTGAGGGCGCCGAGCTCCCGATCGAAGCGCTCGAGCGCGGCCGCGTTGTGCTGCGTCATGAACGGGATGGCGAAGAGCCGGCGCACGTGGGTGACGGCGAGGAGGTCGCTGAAGACGCTGTGACCGAGCCGCTCCGCGTAGGTCTCCCAGCCGGGGAGCCGCTCGAGTGCGGCGGGATCCACGCGCAGCGCCGGCGGCAGCGGCGCGCTCGTCGCGAGCGTGGCGGCGATCGTGCGCGCGAAGAGCGCCTGCCCGCGGAGCGACATGTGGACGTGGTCGTCGAGGAGCTCCCAGCCGATCGCGCCGCCGGGGCTCGCGGCGCGAAAAGCTGCTTCCATGTCGCAGAAGATGGCGCCGCCGTCGCCCCCATCGCTGCCGCCCGCGGCGGCCGCGCGCACCGCCTCCTGCGCCGCGCTCGTGGCGCGCCAGGGGAGGGGATCGAGGTCGCGGGCGCGCAGGTAGTGGGGGAGGGCCTCGGCCGGGCGATCGAGCGCGGTGAGGCAACGGGCGAGGAGATAGTGGGCCCGCGCGTGCTCGTCGTGGCGGGCGAGCGCCGCGGTGAGGAGCGCGGCGGCGGCGGCCGGATCCGCGGCGGAGAGATCCGCGGCGCGCGCGAGCCGGGACTCGAAGCGCTCGGCGTCGGGTGCCGACTCCTCGGGCTCCGGGTCGGTGCCGATCGGCGCGAGGTCCCGCTCGTTGGTCGGGCTCGTGCAGAGGAGGATCGGCACGCCGGCCGCCTTCGCGCGGCGCACCATGGCCGCGAGGTGCGTGCCGAGGCTCCGCGCCGCCGCCGTGCGGAGCGGATCGCGCGGCTCGACGCTCCGGCCGGCGGCCATCCGCTCCATGAGCGTGCCGCGTTGCTCGGCGTCCGGAGCATCCGGAGCGAGCACCGTGGTGGCCCACTCGACGAGCCCGAGACCGCGGAGCGCGCGCACGAGGCGCATGCCGAACGGCGAACGGGCCGCCGGGTGGAGGGACGCGACCCCGTAGGCGCCGTAGAACTCGTTGTTCCCGGCCATCACCACTAGGACGTCGGGCTCGTGCGCGAACACTTCGTCGAGGAAGCAGCGGACCGGGAAGCTCGCGACCGCCGTGGCGCCGAGGTTCAGCACCTCGGCCCGGCGGCCGTCCCCCCAGGCGTCCTCGAGCATGGCCTCGAGGAAGGAGCCGTTGGTGAGCGGCAGCGGCTGCGGGAAGCCCTGGATCGCGGACTCGCCGAGGAAGACGATGCGCGTGGTGCGCGGCGGCTTCGGCGTCGTCCACTGGAGCTCGCGCATGCCGCCGCCGGCGGCGCGCTCGACGTCGAAGAAGGAATCGGTGCCGGCGCGGTTCGTGCCGTACCAGGTGCGCGCGCCGTCGGTTGCGAGTCGCGCGATGACCGGCGGGTAGCCGCCGTACCCGGTGCGCCGGCAGGCGAGCTCGGCGAGCCCGAGGAGGGCGATCGGGATGAGACACGCGATCAGCGTGAAGGCGATGCGCTTCGATCGCGAGAGCCGCGCGATCTCGGGCGCGGCCGGCCGGCGGGCGCGCGTCTGACGAGTTCGTTTCCGATCGGTCCGTTCCTGCTTCATGGTCGCGCCATCCTAGCCGATCGTGCCCGGTCCGGCCACGCGCCCCGCCTCCTGGCCGCGTGTGCTAGCATTGTCGCGTAGCGCGGCGGCCGCCGGGATCAGCTTCACCAGGGGGAATCATGAAGCGTCTCTTCCTGACGGCCATTCTCGTTCTTCTCGCCCTGCCACCGACGGCCACCGCCCTCGACCTGGCGACCCGCTCCGTCGGGCCCGCCCGCACCTGGACCGCATCGGATCTCGCCCGCTTCAGCGCCGAGTGCGTGCACGTCAAGTTCGTCGAGGGATCGAACGTGACGCTCCGCGACGGGCGCTTCACCGGCGCGCCGGGAGTCGACCTCGGGCCGGTGGTGGCGGCGCTCGACCGCGCCGACCTCCTCGCGATCGGGCCGACCTTCTCCGTGGATCGGACCACCGCCGAGGGCTGGAAGGCGCGCGGCGAGGCGCGGAGCGGACGCCCCGGACCGGACCTCTCGCTCTGGTTCACGCTCCGGGTGGGCGGCGGGCCGGCGGCGGCCGCTGCGCTCATCAACGATCTGAACGCCGCCGCGGCGGTCGAGATCGCGCATCCGGAGGCGATCCCCGAGCTCGCCGTCGCCAGCGCTCCCGGTTCGCCGCTCGCTGCGCCGCCACTCGCTGCGCCACCGCTCGCCGGCGCCGCGCTCGTGCCGCTGACCCCGGACTTCAGCCTCCAGCAGGGCTACCTGCACAACCCGCCGATCGGCTTGAACGCACCCGCCGCCTGGGCCTATCCGGGCGGCGACGGCGCCGGCGGCAAGTTCATCGATGTCGAGCTCTGCTGGACCGAGGACCACGAGGACTTTCCCTTCGCCCGCCTCTTCCACGTCGGCGGCGGGTCGCAGAATCCGACCTACGAGACGCACGGGACGGCGGTGCTCGGCGAGGTCATCGGCCAGCACAACGGCTACGGCGTGAACGGTTTCGCCCCCGGGATCGACGGCTACGGCGTGGTCGCGGTCACTCTCGCCGAGTGGCCGACTGTTCCGCACTACTTCCAGGAGGCGGTCGATCACCTCGCCGCCGGTGATGTCTGGTTGATCGAGCTCCAGATGTATCCGCCAGGACGGCAGGCGACGCCGATGGAGTACCTGCAGGTCAACTACGACGTGATCTGGACCGGCGTCTGGGCCCGCGACGTCATCTGCATCGAGGCCGGCGCCAACGGCAGCCAGAATCTCGACGATCCCTCCTGGGGCGGCATCTTCAATCGCTCGGTCCGCGACTCGGGCGCGATCATGGTCGCGGCGGGCACGCCCTCCGGCCTCGTCGCCGAGTCGTTCACCAACTACGGCTCGCGCATGGACGTGCATGCCTGGGGTTCCTCGATCGTGACGACCGGCTACGGGGATCTCTACAACGGCGGCACCCTGCAGACCCGCTACGCGGCCGGGTTCAACGGCACGTCTGGCGCGTCGCCCATGGTGGCCGGTTCCGCCCTCTGCCTCGAGGGGATCGCCCGCGCCGCGTTCGGTTCGCCGCTCACGCCGGTCCAGATCCGGAGCGCGCTTCGCGACACGGGCACGCCGCAGCAAGGGACGCGTCTGATCGGACCGCGGCCGAACCTCGGCGCGGCGGCGGCGCGCATCCTCGAGACGGCGTCCGCGCCGGAGGGGAGTGCCCCGACCGTCACCGGCCCCGGCGCGATCGCTCTCGCCCCGAATCCGTTCACCGCGACGGTCGGTCTCGCCTTCACCCCGCCCGCCGCCGGGGATGCCCGGGTCCTGGTCTTCGACGTCTCAGGGCGGGCGGTCCGTGCGCTGGCTCCCGCAGGAATCGGCGGTGGACGGCAGGAAGTGGTGTGGGACGGGCGCGATGCGCGGGGCGCGGCCCTCGGGCGCGGCGTCTACTTCCTCGTGATCGAGGCCCCTGGTCTCCGGCGTACGATCAAGGTGCAGAAGGCCCGCTGAGCGAGCGGGCCTTCTCATCACGAAGAAGATCGCCTCCTCGACTCACCGCTTGCCGAGCGGTCGTTCCAGGCTAGCGGACGATCACCAGCCTCCGCACGCGGGCTTCGCCGTCCACGCGCACCTGGACGAAGTAGACGCCCGCCGCCACCCGCTCCCCGCCGGCGGTCCGCCCGTTCCAGGTCAGGACGTGCGACCCCGCCGGGTAGAGCGCATCCGGAGTGAGATCCGCGACCTGGCGCCCGGTGACGTCGATGACCTCCGCGCGCACGCGGCCGGGGCGGGGGAGGACGAGCCGCACGCTGTGCAGGTCACGCGCCGGGTTCGGGCCGGCCGCGCTGAGCTCGAAGCGCGGCGCGACCTCCGGCGTCTCCTCGACGCTCGTGATCCCCGCCGCGGTCCGCAGCCGCGACTCGTTCCAGCCGAGGAGCGGCACGTGCACCCAGGGGCCATGGCGCTGGAACGGGGTCCTCGCGAGGTTGTACTCCGCACGCACGCGCCAGTGGTAAAGCGTGCTCGGGGAGAGCCCCGAGACCAGGCGGTTGACCTCGATCTGGCCGTCGCTGCCGGTGTCGAGGAAGCCCTCGGTCACGGTGTTCGTGCCGTCGAAGAGCGCGCCCAGCGGCTTGACCTCGTGACGCATCGCGAGCCGGGTCCGGCCGTAGACCGAGAGCATGGTGGCGCCGATGCGGAACTGGGTCTGGCTGTCGGAGCGGCCGCGGAGAGCGATGGGGGTCGCCCCATCGGTCCGTAGCTGGCGGGGAAGGCTCACGCGCCCGCCGCCGGCGTTGCCGTAGAAGCCGAACGCCCGCCCCTCTCCGTTCTGGCCGTTGTCGTACCCCCAGCTGCCGACGATGACGTCCGAGTAGCCGTCGCCGTTCACGTCCCCCGCCGTGGCCACGGAGTAGCCGAAGTACGCATCGGCCTGATCGCTCTCCGCGGTCCAGATTGCCGCGGCCGAGAGCCCCACCGCCGAGCCGTGATAGACGAAGGCCCGCCCCTCGTTGATCTGCCCGTTGTCGTACCGGTCGGCCCCGACGATGACGTCCGAGTAGCCGTCGCCGTTCACGTCCCCCGCCGTGGCCACAGAGACCCCGAACGACGCGGAGGCTTGGTCGCTCTCCGCCCTCCAGCTGGCGGCGGTCGAGAGCCCCGCCGCCGAGCCGTGATAGACGTAGGCCCGTCCCTCGTTGCTCTGGCCGTTGTCGTACCCGTAGGCCCCGACGATTACGTCCGAGTAGCCGTCGCCGTCCAAGTCCCCCGCCGTGGCCACAGAGTAGCCGAAAGCCGCGGAGGCCTGGTTGCTCTCCGTGGTCCAGCTGGCGGCGGCCGAGAGCCCCGACGGCGAGCCGTGGTGGACATAGGCCCGCCCCTCGTCCACCTCGCCGTTGTCGTATAGGTAGGCCCCGACGATGACGTCCGAGTAGCCGTCGCCGTTGACGTCCCCCGCCGTGGCCACGGAGTGGAGGTCAGCTGCGGCCTGATCGCTCTCTGCCGTCCAGCTGGCCGCAGTCGAGAGTCCCGCCGCCGAGCCGTGGTAGACGTAGGCCCGTCCCTCGTCGCTTTGGCCGTTGTCGTACCGGTGGGCCCCGACGATTACGTCCGAGTAGCCGTCGCCGTTCACGTCCCCCGCCGTGGCCACGGAGACTCCGAACTGGGCGCCGTCTTGGTCGCTCTCCGCCGTCCAGCTGGCCACGGTCGAGAGCCCTGCCGCCGAGCCGTGGTAGACGTAGGCCCGCCCCTCGTCGGACTGGCCGTTGTCGTGGTGGGTGGCCCCGACGATCACGTCCGAGTAGCCGTCGCCGTTCACGTCCCCCGCCGTGGCCACGGAGTAGCCGAAGAACGCATCCTGCTGATTGCTCTCCGCGGTCCAGCTTGCCGCGGCCGAGAGCCCCGACGCCGTGCCGTGGTAGACGTAGGCCCGTCCCTCGGCGTTCTGCCCGTTGCTGTAGAAGTAGGCCCCGACGATGACATCGCTGTAGCCGTCGCCGTTCACGTCCCCCGCCGTAGCCACAGAGAAGCCGAGCTGAGCGACGGCCTGGTCGCTCTCCGCCGTCCAGCCGGCCACAGTCGAAAGCCCCGCCGCCGAGCCGTGGTAGACGTAGGCCCGCCCCTCGTTGCTCTGGCCGTGGCTGTATGCGACGGCCCCGACGATCACGTCGCTGTAGCCGTCGCCGTTCACGTCCCCCGCCGTGGCCACGGAGTAACCGAACTGCGCGCCGGCTTGGTCGCTCTCCGCCGTCCAGTTTGCGGTGGCCGAGAGCCCGGCCGCCGAGCCGTGGTAGACGAAGGCCCGCCCCTCGTTGCTCTGGCCGTTGTCGTAGTAGTCGGCCCCGACGATCACGTCCGAGTAGCCGTCGCCGTTCACGTCCCCCGCCGTGGCCACGGAGTAACCGAACTGCGCGCCGGCTTGGTTGCTCTCCGCCGTCCAGCTGGCCGCGGCCGAAAGCCCCGCCGCCGAGCCGTGATAAACGTATGCCCACCCCTCTTGGGTTTGGCCGCTGCAGGCCGCGACGATGACCTCGCTGTAGCCGTCGCCGTTCACGTCCCCCGCCGTGGCCACGGAATAACCGAACTCAGCGGAGGCCTGATCGCTCTCCGCCGTCCAGCTGGCCGCGGCCGAAAGCCCCGCCGGCGCGCCGTTGTAGACGTAGGCTCGCCCCTCGTTGCTCTGACCGTTGTCGTACGCGTTGGCCCCGACGATCACGTCGCTGTAGCCGTCGCCGTTCACGTCCCCCGCCGTGGCCACGGAGTTGCCGAACCCGGCGGAGGCTTGGTCGCTCTCCGCCGTCCAGTTTGCGGTAGCCGAGAGCCCCGCCGCCGAGCCGTGGTAGACGTAGGCTCGCCCTTCGGCGGCTTGGCCGTTGTCGTACTGTCTGGCCCCGACGATGACGTCGCTGTAGCCGTCGCCGTTCACGTCCCCCGCCGTGGCCACGGAGAAGCCGAAGTACGCGGAGGCTCGGTCGCTCTCCGCCGTCCAGCTGGCCGCGGCCGAGAGCCCCGCCGCCGAGCCGTGGTAGACGTAGGCCCGCCCCTCGCCGAACTGGCCGTTGTTGTACGTCCGGGCCCCGACGATGACGTCCGAGTAGCCGTCGCCGTTCACGTCCCCCGCCGTGGCCACGGAGTTGCCGAAGAACGCGTTCTCTTGATCGCTCTCCGCGGTCCAGTTGGCCGCGGCCGAGAGCCCCGCCGCTGAGCCGTGGTAGACGTAGGCTCGCCCCTCGTTGCTCTGACCGTTGTCGTAGTTGGCGGCCCCGACGATCACGTCCGAGTAGCCGTCGCCGTTCACGTCTCCCGCCGGGGCCACGGAGAAGCCGAAGTAAGCGTAGGCTTGGTCGCTCTCCGCCGTCCAGCTCGGGCTCGTCGCCAAGGGGTCGATCGTGAGCGGGTAGACCGCGCCACAATCATCGACGACCATCGACACGGAACCGCCTTCCACCTCGAACCACGCCCGCAGATCCGCTCCGGTCGCGTCGGCGACCCGGAGCTCGGCGAACCGAATCGCTAACGCCCCGCCCGGGGCAAGGAACTCGACCGCATTGCCGGCCTCCGCCAGGACCGCCTGCACGTTGCCGCCGACCTGGAACGCGAGCCGCAGCGGCGAGGTTGCATCCGCAGTTCCACCATCCCCCCGCGAACCGCCCGGCGCCTTCTGGATCGTGAACCCCTGTTCCAGGCCCCGCGCGTCGTTCACGTACCACTCCAGGAGCTCACCCCGCCGGTACTCCACCCGATTGCCGTTCGTGCCGAGGACCGCCTCCGCCACCGGCTGCATTGCACTGGCGCGTCCCATGGCGCACCACTCGAGCCCCCACTCCCACGCCGGGGCTTCGTCCTGCGGCGTGTCCCGCGGGATCGACCGGAACCCAGCTGGCGTGAAGTACGTTCGGAAGTTGTGGGCGCGGTTGGGCGCCTGGTAGGCCCGCGGCAGATCGCCGAGCGGCGTGTGCTCCTGCCAGGTGACCTGATACTCCTGGGCAGCGATGTCCTGCTCGACCGCGGACAGCCAGTCCGCCGGGATGTCGGCTGCCGCGTCGGCCAGGGCGGGGGAAGGAGCAAAAAGAAAGGGCGCCGTGGCGAGGAGCCAGGCGCCGAGGAAAGCGACCACGCTCGATATCGCAAAAGGAAGTCGCGCGAACATCTGAAGGCCCTCCTTCATCAGTCCGGGACACCTGACGACCCAAGTGCAAGTCCAAGCGGATCGGCCGCGGGCCGTGCATCAATCCTAGGACAAGCAGTCGGAAGAGGCAAGGGGCCGTGGGCGTGTCTCCTCGACCGTCCCCTAGTCGCCCGGAGCAACCAGGGTCGACCAGAGGAAATCGAGGGACTCGGCCTCTACTTGAGGAGCACCACGCGCTCGCTCTGCCGCGTGCCCTCCGCGGCGAGCGTGACGAAGTACACGCCGCCGGCGAGCGGCCTCCCGGCCGCATCCTTCCCGTCGAAGCGAATGATCTGCGAGCCCGCCGCGAGCGGTGCGCCGGCCGCGAGGACGCGCACGAGACGGCCGCCGGCATCGTGCACCGCGAGCTCGGCGACGAGCGGCGAGCGCACGTCGAGGCGGATCGCGGCGCCGCCGCGCGCCGGGTTGGGCGCCGGCGGATGGAGCCGCACGCGCGCCGCCGGCGCGGCGCCATCGCCGGCGACGCCCGCCACGTTCCCGATCACGATGCGGGCCGGCCCCGGCGCGCTCCCGCCGTCGATGAGATCGACGGCATAGGCGGCGGGCGGCACCGGCACCGGGCGATCGGCATCGGTGCCGTAGAGGCTCTCGGTCGAGTCCGCCCGCACATCGCCGCCCGTGTCGAGCGAGAGGAAGGATTTGGTCGAGAACGCACCGCGCTCTCCCGGGTTCCCCGCCCACACCGCGACCAGGTCGAACAGGTGGAAGGCGAAGACGTCGCCGGCCGCCGCCCCGGTGAGCGTCACGTCCACCGTGAAGAGCGGCGCGGCGGGATGCGCCGGGATGGGCGCCGGCTGCGCGGCGCCGCCCTCGATGTACTGCACCTCAGGTCCCGAGAACGCTTCCTGGATCACGGGCTCGCTCTCGAGCAGGATGGTGTTCGCCGGATGGGCGGGGAGTCCGGGTTGCGCCGCGAATCCGGTGACGGCGCCGGCGTTGGCGGGGGACGGCACGTGGCCGAAGGCGAGGCCGCGATCGATGCCGCCGATGTAGCCGATACCGACCAGCGGGCGCGTGCCGAGCGGATCGCGGAGGGTGACCGTGATCCCGCCGACGAAGGTCGTGCCGGCCGGCACGTGGATCGCGGACTGGACGCCCGGTGTTGCGGCATCCATGTCCACGACGACCTCGACGGGCGGCGCCTGCGGGAAGGCCGGCGTCGCCGCGCCGAGCAAGGTCGCGGCGAGGAGCGCGACCAACCGGGCGGCGTGAAGAGAGCGGGACAGAGACATGGCGGAGTCCCTCCGATCCGGCTTCTGCCAGCCTCCATCCTACCGCCCGGCGGCGCTCGCCGCTAGTTCCCGTACTTCTCGATGATCCCCTTCTTGTCGAGACCGAGGATGCCGTACTTGGCGCCCACCTTCTTGAGCGCCTTGACCGCCTTCTCGAGCATCGGGATGTCGTGGTCGGCCGACATCTGGGTGCGGATGCGGGCCTGGCCGGCCGGCACCACCGGGAAGAAGAAGCCGACCGCGTAGATGCCCTCGGCGAAGAGGTCGCGCGAGATGTCCTGCGACAGCTTCGCGTTGAAGAGCATGATCGGCACGATCGGGCTCTCGCCCTCCTTGATCACGAAGCCGGCCTCAGTCAGCGCCTGCCGCCAGAACCTGGTGTTCCGCTCGAGGCGGTCGCGCCGTTCGGTGCTCGCGCTCAGGATCTCGAGCACCTTGATCGCCGCGTAGGCGATCGGCGGCGGCACCGCGTTCGAGAAGAGATACGGCCGCGCCCGCTGCCGGCAGAGCTCGACGATCTCCTTCCGCCCCGAGACGCAGCCGCCGCTCGCGCCGCCGAGCCCCTTGCCGAGGGTGGTCGTGATGATGTCGATCTTCCCCATCACCCCGCAGTGCTCGTGGGTGCCGCGGCCGGTCTTGCCGATGAAGCCGGAGGCGTGGCTGTCGTCGACGAAGACGAGGGCGCCGTACTTCTCGGCGAGGGCGCAGATCTCGTCGAGGCGCGCCAGGTCGCCGTCCATCGAGAAGACGCCGTCGGTGATGATGACGCGGACCCGCTTGTCCTGGTGCTCCTCCAGCTTCTGCTCGAGGTGCCCCATGTCCGAGTGCTTGTAGGTGTCGTGCATCGCCTTGCACAGGCGGATCCCGTCGATGATGCTCGCGTGCACCAGGCGGTCCGAGATCATGACGTCATCGGCGCCGAGGATCGCCTCGAACACGCCGGCGTTGGCGTCCATGCAGCTCGGGAAGAGGATCGTGTCCTCGGTGCCGAGGAATGCGGTGAGCTTCTGCTCGAGCGTGCGGTGGATGTCCTGGGTGCCGCAGATGAAGCGCACGCTTGACATCCCGTACCCGCGCTCGTCGAGGCCGCGGTGGGCGGCGGCGACCACCTCGGGGTGGCTCGACAGGCCCAGGTAGTTGTTCGAGCAGAGGTTGATGACCTTCTTGGGCGCCGCTCCGCTCGGGAACTCGACCTCGATGCCGGCGGCCTGCGGCGAGTGGATGAAGCGCTCTTCCTTGAACAGGCCCTGTCCGCGAATGGATGCAAGATCGGACTGCTAGGCCTCCTTGACCGCGCTCGGATAGGCCATCTTCAGGCTCCCTTCTGGAACCGCTGGACGAGGGCGATGATCTTCGTCACGGTGTCGAAGGCCTGCGGGGTCGCCTGATCGTCGGGAATCGAGATCGAGTACTTCTTCTCGAGGAAGCGCTTCAGGCTCACCATGCTGAAGCTGTCCACGATCCCGCTCGATATGAGCGGGGTGTTCTCGTCCAGCTCCATGTCTTCGGCCTCTTCCTCGTCGATGTACTCGTTGCGGATGTACTCGAGGATCATCTCTTTCATCGATTCGACTCCTTTGCGCGGCGCTTGTGTGGGGGCGATCGATCGTTCGATCGCCCGCTCAATCGTTTGCGAGCTCAATCTTTTGCGAGCTCAATCTACTGCCAGCTCAATCGTCTTCGAGCGTGCTCGTGTCGCCGATCTCCTGGCCCAGCTCCTTGGCCTTGAGGAGCCGGCGCATGATCTTTCCGCTCCGCGTCTTCGGCAGCTTGTCGACGAACTCGATCTCCTGCGGCATGGCGAGGGGCGACAGCTTCTTCCGGACGAAGTTCATGATCTCGAGCTCGAGATCGGAGCTCGGCGCGTGGCCCGGGCGCAGCGCGACGAAGGCCTTAACCACCTCCATGTTGATCGGATCCGGCTTGCCGATGGCGGCCGACTCGGCGACCGCCGGATGCTCGAGGAGGGCGCTCTCGATCTCGAACGGTCCGACCAGGTGCCCGCCGGTGTTGATGACGTCGTCGTCGCGCCCGGAGAACCAGAAGTAACCGTCGCCGTCGATCGAGGCGCGGTCGCCGCAGATGTACCAGCCGTTCAGGAACTTCTTGAGATAGGTCGGCGTGTTGTTCCAGTAGGTGCGCATCATGCTGGGCCACGGCGGGCGGATGGCGATCATGCCGACGTGCCCCGCCTCGTGGATCGGCTCGCCCGTGTGCTGATCGACCACCGCCGCCTCGAGGGCGGGGAAGGGGCGGCCCATGCTGCCCGGCTTGACCGGCATGCCGGGGAGGTTGGTGATCATGATGGCGCCGGTCTCGGTCTGCCAGAAGGTGTCGTGGAAGTCGAGGCCGAAGGCGGCGCGGCCCCAGTGCACGGCCTCGGGGTTGAGCGGCTCGCCGACCGAGCACATGTGGCGAAGCGTCGAGAGGTCGTGCTTCTTGACCGGATCGACCCCGTCCTTCATCAGCATGCGGATCGCGGTCGGCGCGGTGTACCACACGGTGACCTTGTGCCGGGCCATGGTCGCGTACCAGCGCTCGCTCGAGAACCCGGCGTCGAGCACGACCTGGGTCACGCCGAGGGCCCACGGGCCGATGATCCCGTAGCTCGTGCCGGTGACCCAGCCCGGATCGGCGGTGCACCAGTAGATGTCATCGGCGCGGAGATCGAGGACCAGCTTCGAGGTCAGGTACTGGGCGAAGATGCTCGAGTGGACGTGGAGGGCGCCCTTGGGCTTCCCCGTGGTGCCGCTCGTGTAGTGGAGCACGCTCGGGCTCTCGGCGTAGGTCTTCGCCGTCTCGAAGCGGTCGGCGGCGTTTGCGTGCATGTCGTAGGCGATCTCGCCGGCGCGGAGGTCGCGCTTGCCGGGCTCGTGGTCCACGACGATGACCGTCTTCAGATCGGGCAGGCGCTCGCGGAGCTTCCGCACCTTGCCGAGATGCTTGTGCTGGGTGATCACGGCGGCCGCTCGGCTGTCCTCGGCGCGCTGGAAGAACGCCTCCTCGCCGAATGCCGAGAAGAGCGGTTGCACGACGGCACCGAGCTTGAGTATCCCGATGAAGCTCACGTAGAGCTCCGGCACGCGATCGAGGAAGACGCACACGCGATCGGTGGTTTTGAGACCCGCCCCGGCCAGGAACTGCGCCCAGCCGTTGGTGAGCCGCATCAGATCCCGGTACGTGTAGTGCCGGAGCGTTCCGTCATGCGTTTCGTGGACGAGCGCCAGCTTCTCGCCGCGCCCGGCGTCGACGTGCCGGTCGACGCAGATCGTGGCCAGGTTGATCGGCTCCCCGTCCTTGTAGCCGAGCTCGCGCTTGGCCAGATCCCAGCTCACTTCGCGGCGAAGCCGCGTGTAGTCGAAATCGGTATTGGTTGTTCCGCCTGCCATCTTCACTCCTGGCTTGTCGGCCCTGGGGGTCCTTTCCGAACGTCACTCGATCGGCGCGGCGGAGCGTCCGCCGCCGGCCACGACGACAAGCGCGGCGGCGTGCCCGCGCGTGCGCGTCAAGCTGAGCGCGACCTGGTCGATGCCGCGTGCCGCCGCGAGGCGCGCCGCCTCGCCGCGGAGGACGAGCTCGAGATCCCGCCCGGCGGCGGGCACGACCTCGAGGTCGTGCCAGGTGAGCCGGCCGCGGAGCCCGGTGCCGAGCGCCTTCCAGAACGCCTCCTTGACGGCGAAGTGCGCGGCGCGCGCGGCGTCCGGGTGAGGATCGCGGCTCGTGCGATCGATCTCGGCGGGGAGGAGAAAGGCGGTCGCGAAGTCCGCGCCCTGCCGCGTCGTCTCCCGCGTGAAGCGTTCGACCTCGACCAGGTCGACGCCCAGACCGAGTACCGCCATCCCGTACTCCCCATCCCCGCCCCGGGCGGTTCCGGCTCGAACTCAGGCCTTGTGGCTCGTGACCGCGAAGAACGAGCTCACCTGCTGCTTCACCTTGCGCGAACCGCACTTCGGACAGCTCACGCGCTTCTTCTCGTGCTCGCTGATGGTGCACGTGATCGTGAACTTCTTGTTGCATTTCTCGCACTTGTAGTCATAGCTCGGCATGGCTCCACTTCCCTCTATGGCTCGCCGGCGAGCCGGCGATACTCCGCGTAGGGTACACGCTCGATGCCGTGGGTATCGACGTAGCCCTCGATCTCGCCCGCCGCGATCCGGCGCCGGATCGCGCTCGGCTCGACCCCGAGCACCGCCGCGAGCTGCCGCACCGTGGGATCGAACTCCCACACCCTGGAGATGACCACCCCGTTGATCCCGCCGATTCCCATGTTGATCTTGCCGCCGATGCGGCCGGTGAAGGCACGCGGGCGATCGGTGACTATGTCGGCCGAGAGCTTCGTGATCTCCGGGTTGAGGCGCTCATTCGGGATCGCGCACGGAGGCAGCACTCCTTCCGCCATCGCCATGTGCTGCGCGGTGAGCTCCCAGCCGCCGCCGACCGACATCCCGTGACCGAACACGCCCTTCTTGGCGGTGAACACCGGCCCGGTCCCCAGCATCTCGACGGCGAGTTGCATCTCGCCGAAGTCGCCCGGGGTGGCCGTGGCGTGGAGGTCCCAGGTGTCCACTTCATCCGGGCGCACGCCGGCCCGCTGGAGCGCCTTCTCGATCGCGAGGCGCGGCCCGGTCTTCGACGGCGTGATGATGTGGAAGGCGTCCGAGGAGCTGCCGTTCCCGATGATCTCGCAGCCGAGCGGGCGATGACCGCGGGCGAGCATGGCGTCGAGGTCGCCGATGATCCAGAGCAGCGCGCCGCCCGAGACATGCGTGCCGCGGAGCCCGGTGAGCGGCAGCGACACCTTGGTGTCGCAGGCGATCACGCGCGCGTCGTAGAAGGCGCCGACCAGGAGCGGGTGCGGCGGCGGGTCCACCATGCCGACCACGACCGCCTTGGCCCGGTTCTCGCGGATTGCCTGGCATCCGAGCTCGAGCGCGATGTCGAAGCCGGAGCAGGCCCCGATCGGCGCGAAGCTCGGACCGTGGATGCGGCCGAGCATGGCGATCTGTGCCGCGGGTACGTTGTCGATGTTCCAGATGCGGTTGGCGGACACGGCGGCCCACGGTTCGGGCGGGACGCCCCACTTCTGATTGAGCTTCTTCAGATCGTGGAGCCGCTTCTTGATCACCCGCACCTTGTCCTTCTCGATGTCGCCGGCGACATCCACGTCGTGGAGCGCGGCCGACTCGCGGAGGTACGCGGCGAGCTGCTCGGAACGGGCAGCCCAGTACGCCTCCCAGGCGTCACGCGCGGCCTCGTGCACTTCATCGAAGTAGGTCTCGTCACCGGCGGCCCCCGGCTCCAGGCCGTCCGGTACGTCGCCCGCGGGTCCGCCGTCGCCGGATTCGGCGGCGAGCCGGGCGGCGGCGACGGCCGCTTCCGGAACCGCCGGCACTCCGTGCGTGGTGCGGTAGGCGGCCTGCGCGGCGGGCGCGAGTGCGAGGTACTCGCGGAGCGGCGCATTGCGCGCCGGCAGCGCCCAGAAGCGATTCCAGCGGCGCTGGGCCTTGTAGTACCCGACGTTGATCTGGTACATGGTCGGGATGTCGCCGACGCCGGTCCCGATGTAGATGTGGGTGCCGAGCCCGAAGTCGACCAGGGTCTGCTCGATCCCCGGGTTCTGGGCGAGGGCCTGGATGAAGCAGCCGATCGCGAACTTGACGTTGGCGCCGAGCTTCTTCTCGATCTGCGCGAAGCGCGAGGCCTCGAAGCGCTCGTCGATCCAGGGCTTGTACACGCCGAATTCGAAACGCGGCATGCCGACCATGAAGTTGTCGGGGCCGAAACCGTTGAACGGCTCGAGCCAGGTGCCGCCCTGGCGGATCTTCCGGCGGAACTCGTCCACAGTGGACACTTGCGGTCCGACCAGTCCCCAGCCGAAGATGCCGATGCGGGTGCTGCCCGGCAGGTTCAAGGTCGGGTTCAAGTCGTTCACGCGCAGGTCGATCTCGCGGAGGGCGGCCTCGGCGGCCATGAGCTCCGCCGTGCTGCCGGCTTCGCGGGCGGCGACGGCGGCGGCCATGAGGCGGGCCTCGGCGGCTGCGGGCTCGAGGCCCATGGCCTGGGCGTAGCGGTGGGCGCGCTCCTGGATCGTGCGCGCGAGATCGTCGGCGATGCCGAGCTCGCGGGCGCGGAGGGGCTCGACGGGGCGACTGTGGATCACCACGTGCGCTGACCTCGCTCTCGGGGATGGTGGACGCCGGCCTTCACTGCTGCCGGCCACGGATCGCGAATCCAGAGGCGCTCTGGAGGCCCTGGCCTCCGGGGCGAGCAGTCTAGCAAGCCGGCGCAGGCGAGGCAACATGGAGGAGGAGCGGGTGATGGATGAGATGATTCGTGCTGGGGCGGGCGATGTGGCGCGCGATCCGCGCGCCGAGATCGCGGTGGCCGCCGCCCGCGCTGCCGGCGCGGTAGCCCGCGGCTACTTCGGCACCGGCGTGCGCATCGAGTGGAAGGGGGAGGGCGCGGCGCAATCGCCGGTGACGATCGCCGATCGCGAGGCGGAAGAGGCGGCGCGCGCGGTGATCGGCCGCCGCTTCCCTGGGCATGGTTTCCTCGGCGAGGAGCTCGGGGAGACCGGGAGCCGGAGTGTGCGCTGGATCCTCGACCCGATCGACGGCACCGCCAACTTCATCCGCGGGATCCCGTTCTTCGGCGCGCTGGTCGCGCTCGAGGAGGACGGCGACATCACGGCGGCCGCGCTCTACAACCCGATCCACGACGAGATGGCGTGGGCGCTGCGCGGCCGGGGCGCGTTCCGGAACGGTGCCGCGGTCCGCGTCTCGGCACAGGCCGACCTCGCGCAGGCGATGGTCGTGCATTCGAGCGCCGGCGAGTTCGTGCGGCGCGGCGTCGGCGGGCCGCAGGGGTTGAACCGCCTTCTCCGCCGCGTCGGGCGGGACCGCGGCTTCGGCGACTACTACGGCTACGTGCTCGTGGCGGCCGGCCAGGCCGAGGCGATGCTCGATCCGCACGCGGCGCCGTGGGACCTCGCCGCGCCGAAGCTCCTCGTCGAGGAGGCCGGCGGGCGCTTCACGTCGCTCGCGGGGAAGGACTCGATCTACGAAGGAGGGGCCGTCGCCACCAACGGCCCCCTCCATGACGTGGTGCTCGAATTGATCGGGCCGGAGTGAACGCGGGCCGGTTCGATCGGGGGTCGCCTGGCACGGCGCTTGCCAGTCCGAATCCGCAGAAGAGACCTGGGCGCACGACCGAGGGGCTCGAAGCGGCTTGACAGGATGTCAGATCTGACATTAGAATGGCTGGCACAAGTGGTAGGGATCGTGCGCATCCGTGACCGCGGTTGCCGCTGGCGGATCGTGTACCGCCTCGACGTCGACGCCGTTGTGATCGTGGAAGTGTTCGTCAAGACGACCCGGGCGACGCCGAAGGCGGTGATCGAGGCTTGCCGGGATCGACTGCGGCGATACGATGAGATCTTCACGGAGGGGCCATGAAGAAGGGTCGCCGGGCTCAGCTCGAGAGGGCGGGATGGAGGGTCGGAGATGCCGCGGACCTCGTTGGGCTCTCCAAGGAAGAGGCCGCCTTCGTTGAACTCAAGCTTGCTCTGGCCGAGAGCCTTCGAACGCAGCGGCTGCGCACAGGAATGACGCAGGCGGGGCTGGCGAGGGCTCTTCGCTCCAGTCAGTCGCGTGTCGCGAAGATGGAGGCGGCGGACCTCTCGGTGTCGATCGACCTGCTCGTGCGCTCCCTCCTTTCTCTGGGCGTGAGCCGCAGAGAGATCGGCCGGATCATCGCTGCCCCTCAGCGAAGGCGTGCAGCGTGACTCGGGTCGTGGTGCCGATGCCGGGCCGCATGACGACACGACAAAGCGAGGGGGGTCGCGATACCAACGGCCCGCTCCATGCGGCAGTGCTCGAATTGATCGGACCGGAGGACGTTCCTGACCGCGCCTAGTCGCGGTAGCGCGCCTTGAGGCTGCCCCGGGTCGACGGCTCGACCGGGGTCGCGCCGACATCGGCGGTCTTCGTGCAGCACTCGCTTGCCTGGTCATCATCGGTCACGCACAGGATGACCGTGTAGACGCCGTTCGCCGCGTAGGCGTGCGTCGGGGTCGGGCCGGAGCCCGTGCCGCCATCGCCGAAGGTCCACGCGTAGGTGATCAAGCCGCCGCCGGGGTCGCCAGAGGCGAGCCCGTTGAACACGATCGGAACGCCCTCGACTCCGAAGTAGGGTCCGCCGGCGTCGCAGTACGGAGCGAAGTTCCCGGTGCCGGAGAGCGGGGCAGCGAGCGGCGAGTTGAGCGCATTCGGCGCCGTGACGACGAAGGATCAGCTCTGCGGGATCGCATCCGTGGGGCAGAAGCGCACGACGAAGGTAACGAACGAGCCGTCACCGGGGATCGAGATCGGTGGCGTGGGGCCCGAGTCGATGGTGAATGTGGCGCCGTTCACGATGACGGACGTGACCTCGAGGATCGAGCTCGGATCGTTCACCGCGTTGTACATGTCAAACGCGCGCGGCCGGCCCGGCCAGGGCCGCGAGGACAAGCGCGCTACCGATGATCGCCAGGCTGACGTTGTCCTTGGCCTTCATGAGACCTTCGATCATGCTGCCGTGCCCGCTCACTCGAGGCGCTCGGAACCGGTCCGGCCCCGACTCGCCGATTGCTCCGCAAAAAGCAGAGAGGGGACCGTTGCCACCAACGGTCCCCTCGTACTTCCGTGTTCGCTATGATCGGACCGGAGGGATCAAGCCTCCCGGTTCCACGCTCGCCTGCGGGGGAGCGACTAGTCGCGGTACTGCGATTTGATGCTGCCCCAGGTCGACGGTTCGACGGGGGTCGCCCCGATCTCGGCGGTCGTCGTGCAGCAGACGCGCGCTTGCCGGTCGTCCGTCACGCAGAGGGTGACCGTGTACAGGCCGAAGGCCGTGTACGAGTGCGTCGGGGTCGGCCCGGTGGCCGTGGCGCCGTCGCCGAAGTCCCACTCGTAGAGGGTGATCGTGCCGTCGGGGTCCGACGAGCCGGTGCCGTCGAACTGGATCGGCGAGTTGGCCGGGCCGGCGTACGGTCCACCCGCATCGCACTCGGGCGGTAGGTTGCCGGGCTGAGTGATCGTCACCAACGCCTCGCAGGTCGAGGTCGCCCCGCAGTTGTCGGTCACGGTCAGGGTCGCCGTGTAGTTGCCGGCCACGGTGTAGGTGTGGGTCGGGGTCGGGCCCGAGCCCGTCCCGCCGTCGCCGAAGGTCCAGGCGTAAGACGTGATCGAGCCGCCGGGGTCGCTCGAGCCAGATCCGTTGAAGTTGACGACCTGGTTCGTCTGGGCTGCATACGGGCCGCCGGCGTCGCAAAGGGGCGCCGTGTTCCCGGCGCCCGAGAGCTGGGCCGTCTGCGGCGAGTTGGTCGCGTTGCCGGCGGTGACGACGAAGGTGCCGGTCGCCGTCTGGGTGCTGGTCGGGCAGAAGCGGATCGTGTAGCTGATCCGCGTCCCGTCGCCGGGGATCGTGTACGGCCCGCCCGGGCCGCTCTGGATCGCAAAGGCCGCACCGTTCACCACGACCGAGGTGACCTCGAGGATGGAGGTCGGGTCACTCACGTCGTTGAACACAGCGATGGTCAGTTCGGCGCATTGCCCGACCAGGGTGCAGCTTCCGAAGTCGAGGCTCGTCGGGTCGATGCCGATCACCGGAGTCAGGGCGACGGCGCCGTTGTCGAGGATCTGCGCTGAGGCCGGGCCGGCAAGAGCCGTCGCCAGGACAGCCAGGCCAAGGACGGCCGAGCGAATGATGTTATTGAAACGCATTTGTAGAGTTGCCTCCGGTCGAAGGTCAGCGGACGTCAATGTTGAGGCCGGTAGGTGGGCCGGCCGGTCGCTTGGAACCCGCAGGGCGAGAGCCGCGGTTGCCGCCGAAGTGCTTCCCGGCGGCTAATTTCTATTGTACCGGAGATGGCGGGTGGGCGCCAGTGCCTTGCATCGAGACGCCCGCCCGCCGGCCCCGCGCCGCCCCCCCCGCCGCCCCCACGCCGGCCCCACGCCGCCCCCACGCCGGCCCCACGCCGCCCCCACGCCGGCCCCACGCCGCCCCCACGCCGCCCGCCCGCCGGCCCCCGCCTCTGCTAGCTTAAGTTATTCTATTGCAATACTATAGAGTCGTGGCAGCGCCGCGCTCAGCGGATCAGGACGAGTTTCTCCCGGCGGCTCTCCCCGCCGAACTCGAGGACCACCAGGTACACCCCGGCCGGAGCCAATCCGCCGCGCGTGTCCCGCCCCGACCAGGAGATAACGTGCCGGCCCGCCGGGACATCCTCATCGAGGAGCCCCGCCACGATCCGGCCGCCTGCCGCCGCGACGCGAGCCCGCGCGTGGCCCTGGTGCGGCAGATCGAAAGCGATCTCGATCGGCAGGGGGGCCGGATGCGGTCGTGGCGAGTGCAGTGCGAACGCAAGCGCCGGGACGTCCACCGCGACCGAGCCGGCTGCTTCGCGCTCGCCGCCGCGGCCCACCGCGAAGATCTCATAGAGCAGGCGCTCGCCTGCCACGGCGTGCCGATCGAGGAAGGAGAGCCTGCCGTCGGCATCGTCATCGGTGACCAGGTCGCGATCGATGCGGGCGCCGGACTCCGTGCCTCCGGCGCGCCACACCTCGAATCCGAGGAGGTCGCGCGCGTGCGCCGCCCGCCATGTGAGGAGCACCTCGGCGCCGCGCACCTCGGCGGCGAGGGAGTCGACGCCGGCGACCGGCGTCGCCCCCATGGACACGATGGTATTGCAGGACCGGGTGATCCCATCGTTGTCGCGGACGGTAAGCGTCACGACCCAGGTTGCGGGGACGAGGTACGTATGCGTGGGCGTGGGACCGGAGCCGGTGGAACCATCGCCGAAGTCCCAGGCGTAGTCGACGATCGTGCCGTCGGGGTCGTATGACGCGCGGCCGTCGAACTGAACTGGAGTGCCCGGAAAGGCGAGATACGGTCCGCCGGCGTTGCAGATCGGGGGCACGAGGACGACGGCGGTCGTGGTGCAAGAGGACGTCGCCTGGCACGCATCGCCCACGGTGAGGCGCACCGTGTACGTGCCGCCCACGGTGTAGACGTGCTGCGGAGTCGGACCCGATCCGGTCGCGCCGTCTCCGAAGTCCCACGTGTAGCCGGTCACCCCGCCCCCGGGATCCGCAGACTGCCGGCCGTCGAAGAGGACGACTTCTCCGACGATGCCCACGTAAGGACCTCCGGCGACGCAGAGGGGTGGTGTGTTCCCACGCCCGGTGAGGGGCACGGAAAGGGGCGAGTTGACCGCTCCGGGCGCGGATGCGGTGAGCGTTCCCGCGACGGTCTGGTTCGAGTCGGGCGTGAAGCGGAGCGTGAAGGTGACGCGGGTGCCGTCACCGGGTATCGCGACTGGGAGGGATGGGCCGCCGGCGAGAGCGAACTGCGCGCCGGCCACACTGAGGCTCGTGAGATTCAAGATCGAGAGCGGATCGAAGACCACGTTGAACACGTCGAAGGTGAGATCCGCGGTGCCGCCCAGCGGCGTGCAGGCACCGAAGTCGAGCGCTTCCGGCGCGATGCCGATCACGGGGGTGAGCGGCGTCGAGCCCGCGGTGATCCGGGCTTCCGTGTTGCACGAGCTCGTGCCGCCGCGATTGTCGGTCACGAAGAGCGCGACAACGTAGGTGCCGGACTGGGAGTAGCGATGCCCGGGCGCGACCCCTTGGCCCGTGGCGCCGTCGCCGAAGTGCCAGGTGTAGTCGGCGATCGTGCCATCCGGGTCATATGATCCGCTGCCATCGAAGCGGATCTCGACGGCGACCCGCCCGAGGTAGGGACCATCCGCATCGCATACCGGCAGCACGTTGGTGCTCGCCACCACGGCCACGGTGGAACACAGGGACGACGCGCCCAGGTCGTCCCGGACGCGGAGCACCACGTTGTAAGTGCTGGGGGCGGTGTACGTGTGCAACGGGGTGGCCCCGGTGCCGCTCTGCCCGTCGCCGAAGTCCCAGAAGTAGGAAGAGATGATGCCGTCGGGGTCGTACGACCCGGAGCCGTCGAACTGTATGGGCTCGCCGACGACAGCGGCGTAGGGCCCGCCCGCATCGCACACCGGGGGGGTGTTGGCGGCGATCGTGGCCGGGGTCTGACACGTGGACAAGGCGCCCTGGTCGTCCCGGACGCGGAGCGTCACGGTGTAGACGCCGGTGGCGGTGTACGTGTGCAACGGGGTGGCCCCGGTGCCGCTCTGCCCGTCGCCGAAATCCCAGGAGTAGGAAACGATGGTCCCGTCGGGGTCGTTCGATAGGGAGCCGTCGAACTGGATGGGCACGCCGGCACGGCCGAAGTAGGGTCCGCCGGTGTTGCACACCGGCGGCATGTTGCCCGGGGCGATCGTGGCCAGAGTCGTGCAGCTCCTGGCGACCTGGCAGACGTCCTCGACGTGGAGCGTGACGTTGTAGCTACCGACTGCCGTGTAGCGGTGCTGGACCTCGACTCCGATGCCGGTCGTCCCGTCGCCGAAGTCCCAGGTGTAAGCGAGGGGGTCCGCATCGGGGTCTTGCGTCCGGCTGCCGTCGAAGGTGATGAAAGAGCCGACGCTTCCGGCGTAGGGTCCCCCCGCATCGCAGACCGGCGGGAAGTTGCCGTCCCCGAACAGCGTGACCTGGGCCGGTGAATTGAGCGCGTTCGACGCGAGGACGATCACGACGCCGATCTCCGGGTCGCCGGTCGCGCAGAACTGGACGCTGAACGTGACGCGGGTCCCGTCGCCCGGGATGATGAGCGGGAGCGCCGGCGGATTGAGCAGGCTGAACTGGGGCGCCACCAGCTCGACGGAGGTGACCTCGAGCCTCGAGTCGGGATCGTTCGCCGCGTTGAAGATGTCGAAGGTGAGCGTCGTGCAGTCGCCCGGGGCGAGGCACGGCGCGAAGTTGAGCGCCGCGGGGTCGAGGCCGATCACCGGCGTGAGCGCGATCGGCTCGTCGTTCGCGGCGAAGGCGATCCCCGGGCCGAGGACGAACAAGAGAACGGCGACGAACAGGAGATCGGCGATGCTGCGCCGGGCGGCAAGGCGGCGAGCGGGCGTGGACATGATTGCCTCCTGCGTTCGAGGAAGGGAACAAGACCGTGTCTCGCGGTGGGACTGGGCGCGGGCGAAGGGCCGGCGGGGGACGAGCAGAAGCGGCGAGCCGAGATGGCACGCGTCGACGAGGCCGGAGGTCGGAAGGCGGAGCCGGTCGATGCGGGGCATGACGACCTTCCCCGGGACGCACCTGGTCAGATCCATGCTCCCACGGCGCGGCGCGCCGGGCAAGGGCGCATGGGGCAGGCGGCGTCGCGCCGGTTACGGCCGGGCGGCGAGGGCGAGGAGCGTGCCCAGGTCGAGCTCGAAGGCGCTCGCCGGCACCGCGATGCCCCAGCGCTCGAGGCAGGCCGGGGCGAGCTCGCCGATCCAGCCCGCGTCGTGCCCGGCGATCATGACGCGCCCGGCGCGCCCGGGCAGGCACGACGGATGGTCGGTGGGCGCGAGCTCGGCCTCGCGCCCGAGATAGAAGAGGACTGCATCGAGCGTCGAATGGAGCTCGGAGAAGGTGGCCGCCGGATGCGCGAGGAGCGCGCCGGCGAGGAGCCGGGTGCGCGTGCCGAGGATGGTCGCCGGGTCGATCGTCGCACACTCCCCGATCTCGAACATGCGATGCGGGTAGAGCGCCTTCGAGCTCGTCGCCTCGACCTGGAGGAGCGAGGGCAGCACGGCATCGCGCACGACCCCGTAGTTCGCCGACATCACGTTCTCGATCTCGACGATGTTGGCGCCGCCGTCCTCGCGGTTCATGCGGTCGACGAGCACCTCGCGCGCGGTCAGGATGTTCGAGATCACCTGCTGGTATCCGGCGCCGACGAGGAGATCGGTCACGCGGCGGGCGAGCATCTCGGCGGCGGAAAGCCGGCCCACGGTGAATTCCTCGGGCAGGACCGGCGCGAACGAGTCGTAGCCGCGCGCGATCGCCACGTCCTCGATCAGGTCGACCGGGTGGAGGATGTCGTCGCGGTAGGGCGGGGGAGTGGCCGTGATCGCGGTGTGGTCGCCGCCGGCGCCGCTAGCGGCGTTGCTGGCGGCGACCGCGCGCACGTCGCGGTGGCCGATGCGGGCGAGATGGGCGATGACCTCGGGCGCGGGAATCGCCTCGCCGAGGAGCTGCGTGAGATGCGCGAGCTCGAGCTGCACGGGCTCGACGAAGTCCGCCGGGGTCACGACCCGCCGGCCGAACGGCGTGTCATACGGATAGTCGACCGCGACCGGACGGATCGCGGCGCCGCGGTCGGCGAGATCGCAGGCAGCGATGTTCAGGGCGAGGAGGAGCGCGCGGAGGTCGTGTCCCGTCACCTCGACGAAGAGGTCCTCGTCGCCCATCTCGACCGCGCCGAGGCTCTGGCTGTTGACGATGGGCGGCATGGAGAGGACCTCGCCCGCGCCGTCAACGAGGAGCGGGAAGCGCGGCTTGCCGCGGAGGAGGTGTCCGTACTCCTGGCCCTTCGGGTGCGTGTCGAGGATCGCGCCGAGCGTGAGCGGCTCGGCGAGCCCGAGCGGCGTGTAGCGGGTCGTGGCCGGGTCGGCCGCCCGATAGTGGATGGGGAAGCGGATGCGCGCGGCGCGATAGACGCCGATCGCGACCGCGCGCCGTTTCTGGCCGAAGTTCTCGGCGAGCTTCTCCTGCGACTGGATGAGGTTGCGGAGTCCGGCGTCGGAGAGCGGCGCGCCGCTCGCGAGGAAGCCGGCGACGAAGGGGCGGATGTCCCGGAGCGCGGAGTCGACGTGGATCTCGGGGATGGTCGCGGGGACGGTCGCGCTCGCCCCCGGCCGCGTGAAGCCGTAGTCGCGCGCCGCCCCGCCGCGGGCGAGCCGGAGCTGGCGGGCGAGGCCCTCCGGCGACCACAGGTCGGGGCGGTTGGTGTCGTTCAGCTCGACCTTGATCTCGTCGCTCACCGGGTCGTAGCCCTTGAGCTCGCCCTTGGCCATCTCGAGCTCGCGCTCGAGGGCCGCGAGCTCGCACGGGGCGCCGAGGAGCTCCTCGAAATCACGTTTCAGGACGACGATGGTCGGCATGGCGGTCTCTCGGTCTCGCTCTCCAGCGGTCTCGCTACGCCTCGGCCCGGCGCGTCCGCATGAATTCGAGGTCGGTCGTGAAAAGCTGCCGGATGTCGTTGATGCCGAGCGCGGTCATCGCCATCCGGTCGAGGCCGAGGCCCCAGGCGAGGACCGGCACGTCGACGCCCAGTGCCCGGGTCACCTCCGGCCGGAAGATGCCGGCTCCGCCGAGCTCCATCCAGCCGAGCACCGGATGGTTGGCGTGGAGCTCGACCGAGGGCTCGGTGAACGGGAAGTAGGCCGGCGCGAAGCGGATCTCGCGCGCCGCGGCCACCTCGACCGCGAAGAGCTGGAGCAGCCCGAGCAGGTGCCGGAAATCGATCCGCCGCCCGAGCACGATCCCCTCGATCTGGTAGAAGTCGGAGGCGTGGGTCGCGTCCACCTGGTCGTAGCGGAAGCAGCGCGCGATCGCGAAGTACTTCCCGGGCACCTCCGGGTTCGCGGCCAGCGTGCGGGCGGAGAGCGCCGTGCCCTGGCTGCGCAGGACGAGCCGCTTCGCCCGCTCGAGGTCGAAGCGATAGCGCCAGCCGCGGCTCCCGGTGTCACCCCCCGTCTCGTGCGCCGCGGCGACTCGGGCCGCGTACGGCTCCTCGATCGCGCGGGCGTGCGTCGGCTGCTTGACGAAGTAGACGTCATGGATGTCGCGCGCCGCATGGAACTGCGGCATGAACAGCGCGTCCATGTTCCAGAACTCGTTCTCGACCAGGTCGCCCCGCATCTCGGCGAAACCGAGCGCGATGAACTTCTCGCGCACCTGGTCGAGGAACTCCGCATACGGATGGCGGCGGCCGATGAGTACGCGCGACGGCTTGAGCGCGAGGTTGTAGCGGCGGAAGCGCCGCGATCGCCACTTGCCGTCCCGGAGGAGGTCGGGCGTGAGCCCCGAGATCTCGTCGCCGCGCAGATCGGCGGCGGCGAGCGCCGCGGCGATTTCGCCGCCGCGCGGGGTCAGCGCGTAGCGCGAGCGGGCGCGATCGGCGAGGCGGAAGGCGCCCTTGCCCTGGCCGCGCTTCCGTGCATTGTCCTCGACGAGCGCGCGCTCGGCGGGGGAGAGGGCATCGAGGCGGATCGCGGTCGTGCTCGCCCCGATCGCCCGGATCGCGGCCTCGAGCGCCGCGAAGTCGGCGGTCGCGTCCGCACCACCGCCGCCCGCGGCGAGGACCAGGACGCCGCCCTTCTCGATCGCGATCGCCCCGAGCTTCTTGAGGCCGCCGCAGGCGGCGGCGACATCCTCATCGGCGAGCGCGGGATCGGCGGCGAGCGCCGCCATGGTCGGCGCAGCACCGCCGGGTGCGGCCGCGGCCGCGAGGAGGGCGAGGATCCGCGTCTCCGGCGTCCCGATCTCCGCGTGGCGCCGCCCGGCCTCGGTGAGCGTCACCTCGGTGAAGGTCTCGGTGGCCGTCACCCGGATGAGCTCCTTCGCGAGGAGCCATTGCACGGCGGTCCGCACCTGCTCGGGCTCGAGCCCGGCCCCGACCCCGAGCTCGGCCTCGCTCGCATCGGCGGCTGGCGGGGCGGCGCCGGCGGCCGCGGCGGCGCCGGCGGCCGTGGCCAGCGCGTTGAGCGCGTTGAGCGCGCGCACCTCGAGCGGGTGCAGGCTCGCGAGCGCCTGGTCGCGGGTGTCGGGTGTGGCCATGCTTCTCGATTCTTCGTGGTCGCAGTCCAGGGTCGGCGGCAAAGATGCGGTGGATACTAGTGTTGGCCGGGGCGATCGTCAATTGCGCACCCCGGCGATAGCCTTGCCGCGGGCCTCCTCCTGGTCTACCTTTGGCGCAGATGCACCCTCGTTTCGCCGGAATCTTGCTGCTCTTGGCCGCCCTTCTCTGCGGGATGGCCTGGCCGGGCCGCGTTGCCGCGGCACGGCGGGTCGAACTGAGCATTCGCGGCCGCCTCACCAACGTCGGCGTGAGCCCGAACATGCTGGCGCCGGGGCCGTGGGCCGGCACCTTCGTGCTCGGCGACCTGAACTACGGCTGGGTGTCGGTGCGGCGCTCGACCGACGCCGGCGTGCTCCGGAGCATCTATGTCGGCCGCTCGACGCTCGGGCTCGCCGCCGTGCCGGCCACCCAGGAGCTCTTCGCCGCGAACGTGCGCGGCTCGAGCGTGATGATGCTCAACCTCCGCACCGACGGCGCGCTCGTCGACTCGGTGCTCGTCGGCCAGACCGCGAACCTGGTCGCCGCCTCGACCGACGGGCGGTTCGTGCTCGCCACCGCCTACGAGCCCTCGCTCATCTCCATCTTCGACCGCGACTTCGACTTCTCGCGCCGCACGCTCGTCCTCGACGACCGCCCGGCGGGGCTCGTCGTGACGCGGAACCGCTTCCCCACCCGCGCCTACGTGGTCGGGCACGATCGCGGAAAGCTCTTCGCGCTCGACTTCAATCCGTCGAGCTTCACGATCGTGGACACGCTCATCACGCGCCCCGGTGCGAGCTTCATCCGGTTGAGCCCCGACGAATCCACCGCCTACGTGTCGGCCGACAATCGCGTGCTGGTGGTGGGTCTGGACTCGGGCCTCGTCGAGCGCGAGATCCCGGTCGGCTCCGAGCCGCTCGGACTCGATGTGTCACCGGACGGCCGCTACGTGCTGGTCGCCAACTCCGGCTCGAGCTCGGTCTCGCTCATCGACACCGAGCGCCTGATTGTGGTCGACGAGATCACGGCCGGGCTCGGCCCCACCGACGTCCTCTTCGTCTCGGGCACGCAGGCCTACGTCACGCTGCAAGGGGAGAACGCGCTCGCCGTCGTCCATCTCGCACGGTGAAGGCGGAGGGCGGGCCGGGCGGTGGGGCAGCAGGGCGGTGGGGCAGCAGGGCGGTGGGGCAGCAGGGCGGTGGGGCAGCAGGGCGGTGGGGCAGGTGTCGCCTCTGTTGCCGGCCGTCATGGCATTTGACCGGTCTGCCTGCAGGCCCCCCCGATCCGGCCGGCTTGGTCTACAATGGTAGCTGCGGCCGCGTGCCTGGTGATTCCACCAAGAAGGAGTGGAGATGCTGTGCGCCCTCCTGGCCGTCTCGCTCGTGACGACCGCCATCCCGTCGTCTGAATGCCTGATTGCGATCGAAGCCGACTACCGGACCGTCCAGGGCCAGGCCTGGCTCGAGGATCTGGAGGTCCTCGCCATCGGCACGGATTACCTGATCGCCCGGGTCGATGACCGGACCCGCGGACTCCTCCCCACCCACACCGTCCTCGACCGCGGCGACTTGCGCCGCACGCGCTACCTCAAGGTGGAGCTCGTCTCCACGGCGGGCCGGGCCGCTGCCGGAGGCCTCGGCACCATCCTCTTCGCGCGCGACCTGGAGCTCGTCGTCCGGCAGGATGGGGAGATCGCGTCCGATGTCCGGCTGGACGGGATCCGCGCCGTCCTGCCGCTGCGGAGGATCGCGCTCCCGGCCCTCGACTCGACGCCCGTCCCCGCTCCCGCCTTTCCCGATCTCGTGGCCGACATGGTCGCCCAGGTCTCGACCACGAGCTACCAGGCGGCGATCCAGAGTCTCGAGGACTTCACGACGCGCAATGCGCGCCACGCGAACTACCGGAGCGCCTGCACGCATGCCCACGATGTCTTCGAGTCGTACGGCATCCCGGCCGAGATCGAGGAGTACGTGGCCGACCCGTGGTACGGCATGCCGTTCACCTGCTGGAACGTGGTCGCCGAGAAGCAGGGAGTCGTGTATCCGGACTCGATCTTCATCATCTGCGGCCATCTGGATTCGACGGCCGGTGGTCCCTCGACGCCGGAGAACGTCGCGCCGGGAGCGGATGACAACGGGAGCGGCTCGGCCGCCGTCCTCGAAGCGGCCCGCGTCATGTCCGCATACGATTTCAGCTACACGGTGCGCTTCATCTGCTTCGGGGCCGAGGAGCAGGGGCTCTGCGGGAGCGAAGTCTACGCGCAGGCGGCGTTCGCGGCCGGTGATCGTATTCGCGGCGTCGTCAACCTCGACATGCTGCTCTATGGCCCGCCCGGCCACGATACGATCAAGGTCAACTACGACGGCAACTCGCTGCCGATCGCCCAGGCCTTCAACACGGCGGCGGCGACCTACGTCCCCGGACTGAACGTGCGCCTGGTCTACGCTCCCGGCGCCGGCGGCAGCGACCACTACTCGTTCTGGCAGGTCGGCTATCGCGCGCTCGAGGGGATCGAGGACTACCTCTCCGGCAATCCGCACTACCACCGGACGAGCGACCTTCTCGCCAACTATGCGCAGTACTTTCCTTTCGGCACCAACTGCGCCCGCGCCGGGATCGCCACCCTGGCGAGCCTCGCCGATCCGCAACCGTCGGCCGGCGTTCCCGTGACGCCCGGCGTGCCGCGGATGGAGCCGCTGGCGATCACGAGCCTGAGCCCCAATCCGGCCCGCGACCACGTGCTCGTCACGCTGCATGCACCGGGGAGGCAGCCGGTGAGCCTGACCGTGTTCGATGTGCTCGGCAGGGCGTTGCGCCGCACGCGCGTTGAGCCGGATGCCACGGGGACGATCGGGGTCGAGCTCGGACTGCCCGATCTTCCGAGCGGGATCTACCTGCTTCGCGCCGAGAGCGGCGGAGGGACCGCGACGACTGCGGCGACCAAGCTCGCGATCACGCGATAGGTGGCTGTTGAGAAACCCTCCTCGCGGGCGGCGCGCAGCGCCGCCGGCGAGGAAACATGCGGCTTTTCAGCAGCCTCCAATCTGGTGACGCTAGCAGCCCGTTGAAATCAACGTGCTAGGTGCACTGTCCTTGCAGCTCGATCGCTGAGCGGGAGCGACGCGGAGGTCAGCACGAGGCCCGGGGCCGCACTCGAGGTGCCGGCACCGGGCCTTCGCTTCAGGGATGCGTGTCAGCCGGTCGGCGCCTACTTGAGGAGCACGATCTTCTGACTCGTCCGGTAGCTGCCGGACGCGAAGTGGACGAAGTAGATGCCGCTGCCCACGCCGCGCCCGAGGTTGTCCCGTCCGTTCGTGGGCGCGGGTGCCCGAGTGACCCGGCTGCTTCGGCAGGACCTACCTCGGCAAGCGGCGCTTCGACCTGACGCCGGGCGCCGTGTTACGGTTGCTGCGTGAGCACCGATTGCGAAAGGCGCCGGTACCGCAGGAGCCCACCTCTTCCGTTCTGCCTCCTGGTCGTGACGGGATGCATTGCATCCCCCCATCTCGCCGGCGCCGAGCCCTGGGCACACCCGGCCGCGCTGCGCAGCGAAGACGCGGCGATCGGCGACACCGCTTCTGGGAGCGACGGCCGAAAGACCGGTCTCGCACTGAGCGCCGGCGCCGCTCTGGGCCTCGCGCACGTCGGGGCGCTCGAGGTTCTCGAGGCGGAGGGCATTCCAATCGATTGCATCGCCGGCACGAGCATGGGGGCGGTGATCGGCGCCCTCTATGCCAGCGGCTACCGCGCGAGCGATATCGATAGCTTGCTGGGATCGGTCGACTGGCGGCAGATCTTCAGTCGCAGCCCCGAACGGGCGCTCGTGCCCCTGGCCCTGCGCATCGACCTCATCCCCGCAGTGGGGCGAGTCGGACTCACGGCGGGCGGGGTCGAGCTCCCCGGGGCCATCGATTCCGACTATCGAGTCAATCGGCTCTTGATCGAGCTCCTGACCGGACCCGGAATCGCGGCGCAAGGCTACTTTGATTCACTCGCCATTCCCTTCCGCGCCGTGGCCGCCGATCTCGAGACCGGCGAACGCGTGATCATGGATCGGGGCAGCCTTGCGCGCGCCGTGCGGGCGAGCATGGCGATCCCGGTCCTCCTTCCCCCGGTGCAGTACGGAGAACGGACGCTCGTGGACGGTGGCATCGTCGACGATCTTCCTGTGGATGTCGTCCGAACGATGGGTGCCGACTTCGTCATCGGGGTCGATGCGCGCTTGCCTCCGCTCCCACGGGAGAGATATCGCGACGCCGTGGAGACGGCCTTGAAGGTTGTGGACGTCCTGGCCAGGGCTCACAGCTCCACCTTCTCCGAACCCGCCGATCTCTTGATCGTTCCCGATCTCACGGGCACCGACACCGACGACTACAGGAACTTTGCGCACATCACGGCGCTCGGCCGAGAGGCCGCGGCGGCGGCTCTGGCCGCCAACGGGGGTCGATTGCGACATGCGCCGGCGCGGGACTCCCTCGTTGCCTTCCCCACCGCGGTGTCGATCGCGGAGGTGCGGATCAAGGGCAATCGCGCGGTGCGCGAAGAGCTGATTCGAGAGACCTTCGGGGTCCGCCCGGCCGACCGTCCCATCGATCTCGAGCGAGTCCTCTGCGGGATGGATGCTCTCCATGCCACGCGCCTCTTCGATTCCATATGGGTGGACTTCACGCCTGCAGGCAACGACAGCGTGGGGACAGCCGTGCTGGCGACTGTGCAGGTCAAGGAGACCCTGCCGTGGTCGTTCGATGGAGGCGTCTCCTACACCGAGGCCGATCAGGTCGGGGGTTTCGTGCGCCTCCGGAACCGCAATCTCGCCGGCTTCGGGGAGAGCCTGGCGATCACCGGCGCCGCCAGCGATTCGGAGCTGCGGGCATGCGGGCAGATTGCGAGCAATCGGCTGTTCACTCCGGCCATCGGCTACTACGCACGGGCTTGGGTCTGGGAGGACAAACCGCGCGTCTTCGCGGCGCACGACCCGGTCGGGAGAGCCGACTTCGATCGATTGGGGGCGGTGGCCGGGCTCCAGCGAACGATCGGGCCGGCGATTCTCTTCCGCGCCGGGGCGCGTGCCGAGCACGTCGAATCTCACGCCCCCCTGGAGGCGGCGATCGATGCGGCTCGCGAGCGTGTTCTCTCCGTGGAGGGACTGGCAGCCTGGGATCGGCTCGAGGACAGCGACTTTCCTTCCAGTGGCTTCTCCACCACGATCTCGGGGGTGAGCGGTGCGGTCCGTGACCTCGAGGCCGGGCGTTCGAGCGACTACTGGCAGGTCGCGGGGAGCGGTCGTGCGGCCAGGTCGATTGGCGGGCGAGTGGTCCTCGACCTGACCCTGCTCGCGGGAGTCTCGGGAGGCGACGTCCCGGCGCACGAGCTCTTTCGTATCGGCGGCCCGCTGGTGCCTGGTCTCTACCGGGAGGAACTCTGGGACCGTCAGGCCGCCGGCTCGGGACTCACCTGTCGCGTGCCCCTGTGGAAGAGCCTCCATCTGGCGGCGCGCGTGGGGGCGGGGAATGCCTGGCCGGATTGGGACGCCGCGACGTTCGACTCGCTCCAGCGCGGATTCGGCCTTGCCCTCGAGTCCCCAACCCGGATCGGACCCATGAGCCTCATGTGGGGACGCGACAACGACGGAGGATCCCGCATCTATTTCACGGCCGGATATCGCCACTACCCGATGACCTGGCTCCGCACTGAGTAGCGTTCGACTGCCTTCTCTTCCGCCCGGCCGCGCCGGAGAGCCAAGCCAGCGCGCCTGCGCCCGCTTCGCCAACCCGTCAAGTCACGAACGTACCGTACCGTGCCGAACCGCGCCTTCCGGATCGTGATCCTCCGTGTGCGCTCCGCGCGGCGCTCCGGCCCACGCGGTGACGGGCATCGAGACGCGGGCCGGGTGGTCGCGGCCCGCCTCCTTGAGGCGCCCGAGGCGTAGCGCAACGAGCTGCGCCTGCTTGATGTCGGTCACCATCTCGGCGAGCGCTGACTCGATGCTCGTCGGCCAGACCGCGAACCTGGTCGCCACCTCGACCGACGGGCGGTTCGTGATCGCCACCGCCTACGAGCCCTCGCTCGTCTCGATCTTCGACCGGAGCTTCGACACGATCGTCGACACGCTTCTCATGCGCCAGGCGCGAGCTTCATCCGGCTGAGCCCGGACGAATCCATCTCCTACGTGTCGGCCGACAATCGCGTGCTGGTGGTCGGTCTCGATTCGGGCATCGTCGAGCGCGATATCCCGGTCGGCCCGACCCCTCGGGCTCGATCTCGCTCATCGACACCGAGCGCCTGATCGCGGCCGATGAAATCACCGCCGGGCTCGGTCCCACCGATGTGCTCTTCGTTTCGGGCACGCGCGCCTACGTCACGCTGCAAGGGGAGAACGCGCTCGCCGTCGTCGAGCTCGATCGCTGAGGCGGGAGCCCGCCCGCGGGAAGCACCCTGCTCGTCCTGTCAGCCAGTTCCCCGCCAGGTACCGGGAGTCGGTGAGTTGCGGGCTCCATCGGCCCATTGCGCGCCTCCAATATCGGGCCGCCAACTCGCCGGCAGCGAGCAGAGAGTCGCCGCCGGCGAGCGTGCCCTCGCAACTCGCGTAAGCACGCGACCCCGGCGGATCGCCCGCCGGGGCCCGTGACTGCACAGTCGCACAACATGGTCAACCCGCATCAACCACGGAGCTGCAATCCTGGGTCGTGCATCCTACTTTGCGAGCACCAGACGACCGGCCGTTGCGGCGTTCCTGGCCTCCAGGCGATAGAAGTAGACCCCGCTCGCCTTGCCCGCCGCATCCCAGAGAACCTGGTGCGGTCCTGCCGCGAGCGAGCTGTTCACGAGTGTTGCGATTTCCTGTCCGGCGCTGCTGTAGATCTGAAGGCGCGTGTGGCCTGCTTCGGGCAGCATGAACTCGATCATGGCCACCGGGTTGAACGGGTTCGGATAGCTCCGATGTGCGAGGCGTTCCGAAAGCGGCGTGCTCGCTTCGCTCACGGCCACGATATCTTGCCACTTCCACACGCCGCCGACGGCTACCAATTCCGTGCTGAGCTCTTCCGGGGACCCGCCTTCGATCGCCTTGGCACTGCAGAAGGCTGCGCAACCGGGCTTGACCGCAGGCAGCGGGCGTCCCCCGGATGGATCGCGTGTCACACCTCCGCACCAGCCCACAGTCTCGCTCAGGAATTCGGCGACCCCATGTGGGGTCTGGTCGATGAGAGTCCAGCTTGTTCCGTGGTCGTTCGAATAGGCCGAGCCCACCCCTGCCGGGAAGCCGCTCTCGTCCATGGTCGCGAAGTACTTCCGGGTGCCCGGCACCGAGGCCAGGCACCAGGGAATGGGATTGGCCGGGCCGTCCAGTGCCGTCCACGTGTCCCCGCCATCCGTCGTCCTGGCTATCTTGTGAGTCATGCCCACATGTTCGTGCGCAGAAGCCAGACCGTTGTTCATGTCGCCGAAGGCGACGCCGGTCACGCACGTGAAGATAGGGGGGCCACCGAACCCGATGGCTGACGCGGTCCAGTGGAGTCCCCGATCTGTGCTGCGAAGGACCCTCCCCTCGTTGCTCGTGTTCGGAGCAACGGTGCCAAACCAGACGGTGTCGCCACGCGCGTCGAAGTCGTCATTTGGGTTCGCATACTCGCCACCGGCCAGCGGGGGTGGGATGTTCGCGGAGGGCACACGAGTCCAGAGCGCCCCTGCATCGGTCGTGGTGAAGATCTCGAAGCCGAACCCAGTAGATGAGTTACCGATCGTGAGACCGTTGTTCGCATCGAAGAAATGGATGCCAGCGATGTAGCCGAAGCTGTTGAGTGTCGTCTGCCGGGGCCAGGTCGTACCGCCGTCCGTCGTCTTGTACAGATATGCTCGGTATGAGCCGCTTTGCTCCTTGACGGCCGCCCAGGCAGTTGAAGCATCCAGGGCAGTGATGGCGCTGGGCTGCGCATTCGTGCCCGGGAGCGCACCCGGGGTCCAGGTGGATCCGCCGTTCGTCGTGCGCGAGAACTCCAGGCCTGGGTAGGCAGCCACCCACACGACGTTCTCGTCGACGACATCCAGCGATATGATGTACTGGCCAGGCGCGGCGAACCCGACGTTTTGTTCCAGCCACTCGGCGGTGACTGCTCGTGGCGACAGCACCAAGGAGAAAACGAACGCGATGGCAAAGACACGGCATATCATCACGTACCCGGTGGTTCTCGGGGATGCGGTATTCACGGCCACCTCACGCTCTCGTTGTCAACGCTGCCGGGACTGGGCAGTGTCCTGGGCGGTCCGCTCAGAACCCCACGCTTCTGACGCTACGTCACATCTGGAATGAGAACAAGTCTGCGATGTGTCAGAAATCTACAATTCTCATTGTAGATTCTGTGGCTCCCTACATCCGTGCAGCGGCTAGCCTCTTGCTTGAATGGGGGCATCCATCCTGGATGGCTACATTCCGCACACCGTACAACTTGGGGTTCGAGTAGTACGGTGCTGTCAACCGATCTCCGCCCCGCGCCGAGAGGGCGAGAGGTTGGGGTGCCTCATGCCCGTCTCGCGACCCGTCTCGGGCCGCCAACCCATGCAGCCTACGAACTCCCGGTGGCCTCGCCGAGCATCTCGAGGTCGGCGCGGTCCCGCGGCCGGTCGAGGGCGCGCTTGTTCTGGATGAGCGCGGCGCGGCCGAGGAAGGGGCAGTCGAGGGGGCCCATGCGCCCGCTCGCGCGCTCGGGCCAGGCGGATGCGAACTCGACGCCGGTGAGCGAGGTGAGGAGGTCGATGCGCCGCGGCGCCACACCGATCTGGTAGACGATGCCCGGCGTGCTCAGGTCCCCGACGCGGAGCTCCGCGAGCGGCGCGCCGAAGGCCGCGAGCGCCCTCCAGGCTCGTTCCGCGTTCTCCGGCGTCGGCTCGATCCAGATGTCCAGATCGCCGGTGGCGCGCGGCCGGGAATGGAGGGCGACCGCATAGGCGCCGACGATCAGGAAGCGCACCTCAGCCGCGATGAACTCGCGCAACAGATCGACATAGTCCGGGTTCACCGGGATCCCACCCTTTCATCTCCCAGAGCTCGACGCTCAGGCGCCAGGTCTCGAGGATCCGCTCATCGGGCGTGAGCTCTGCCCAGAACTCCCGGTCGAGGCGCTCGTCCTCGGCGCCGAGCCGCGCCTTCCGGATCGTGATCCTCCGTGTGCGCTCCGCGCGGCGCTCCGGCCCATCCATCACCGGTACGCCTCGATCCCCGTCACCGCGTGGCCGAGGACGAGCGTGTGGATCTGGTGAGTCCCCTCGTAGGTCTTGACCGTCTCGAGATTCATCAGGTGGCGCATGATCGGCACCTCGCCGGTGATCCCGATCGCGCCGAGCACCTCGCGCGCCGAGCGCGCGATGTCGAGCGCCATGGCGACGTTCCGGCGCTTGGCGAGCGAGACGCGGGCCGGGTGGTCGCGACCCGCCTCCTTGAGGCGCCCGAGGCGCAGCGCAACGAGCTGCGCCTGCGTGATGTCGGTCACCATCTCGGCGAGCGCTGCCTGCACGAGCTGGAAGCTCCCGATCGGCTTTCCGAACTGCGTGCGCTCGAGCGCATGGCGGCGCGCCGTCTCGTAGCAGGCGAGGGCCGCGCCGATCACGCCCCAGCTGATGCCGTAGCGGGCCTGGTTGAGGCACGAGAGGGGCGCGCCGAGCGTCGTCGCCCCCGGCAGCCGGGCGGAATCCGGCACCTCCACGTCCTCGAGCACGAGCTCGGAGGTGACCGAGGCGCGGAGCGACCACTTGTTGTGCATGTCCACGGTCGCGAAGCCGCGGGCGTCGGTGGGGACGAGGAAGCCGCGAAAACCCTCGCTCGTCTTCGCCCAGACGACGGCGATCTCCGACAGGCCGCCGTTCGTGATCCACATCTTCCGGCCGTTCAGGATCCAGCGCTCGCCGCGCCGCTCGGCGCGCGTCTCCATGCCGCCGGGATCCGAGCCGTGGTCGGGCTCGGTGAGCCCGAAGCAGCCGATCGACTCGCCCGCCGCCATGCGCGGGAGCCAGTTCCGCTTCTGCTCCTCGCTCCCGTAGCGGAGGATCGGATACATGACGAGCGAGCCCTGCACCGAGGCGAAGCTCCGCACGCCGGAATCGCCGCGCTCGAGCTCGAGCATGATGAGGCCGTTGGCGACCGGGCCGAGCCCGGCGCCGCCGTACTCCTCGGGGACCGTGGCGCCAAGGAGGCCGAGGGCGCCGAGGCGCGGGACGAGCGCGCGCGGGAAGGTGCCGTCCCGGAAATGCTCCTCGATCGTCGGCATGACGTCGTTCTGGACCAGGTCGCGCACGGTCTGCCGCACGAGCCGCTCCTCAACAGTGAGGAGCTCGGCGATGTCATAGAAGTCGAACGGATCGGGGGTGTCGGCGCGCGCCCCGGACTGGCCGGTGGTCGGGCTCGGGGCCGGGGATGCGATGTGCTTCATGCGCGCGAGCTTAGCACGGGAGGGATGGCGCCGGGCCGGAGGCCTCCGGGCGGCCGGCCACCCGCCTTGGGCCGCCCCTCCGGGAACGGCGCGGGCAGGTGTCGGGTATGATCGGTCGATGATGATCCGGTCCGGGCCCGGGCGCGCCTTCGCCCTGGGTCTCGCCTTGCTCGAGGGACTCGTCCTCCCGGCGGCCAGCGCCTGCGCCGAGGGGGCGGCCGGCTCCGCATGGCCGGCGCGGATCTTCGCCGAGGCGCCTTCGGGGAAGTCCGCCGCCCAGCCCTTCCGCATCGATCGGGACGATTTCGACCTCGGGCTCGAAGTGGCCCTCGCCGTGACCCGGGAGATCGGCCTCGCCGAGGACGACGAGGTGCTCACACGCGTCAACGACATCGGCGCACGCATCGCGCTCGCCGCGGACGACGCGTCCACCGTGCACTCCTTCTACGTCGTGCCGATCGACGTGCCGAACGCCTTCGCCGTTCCGGGCGGGTTCATCTTCATCACCGAGGGGCTCCTGAACGTCGGGCTCTCCGACGACGCGATCGCGCACCTGCTCGGTCATGAAATCACTCACGTGCGGAACCGCCACTCGGCGCGCATGGGCACGTGGAGCGCGATAACGTCCCTCATCCAGACCGCGGTGATGGTCGGCCTCGCGGTCGGGGCGAGCCACGCCGGCGGCGGCACGGCGACCCGCACGGTGGACGAGTACGGCGTCGAGCGTGTGAGGATGTCCGGCTCGCAGGCGGCGCTCGAGGGCACGGCGGTCTTCAGCTCGGTCTTCCGCGAGCTCTTCCTGCGCGGCTTCTCGCGCAAGCTCGAGACCGAAGCCGACGAGGTGGGCTACCGGCTCGCCACCCGGGCCGGCTTTGATCCGGCGGGCGGGGTCGAGCTCCTCGAGACCTTGCACCGGCGCATCTACGAGGATGCGAACTACGGGTACTGGCGCACGCACCCGTACTTCACCGATCGGGCGGCCGGGGCTCGGGCGCGCATGGGAGCGGGGCACGCGCCGTCCGATTCGGCAGCGGTCGCCCGCTACCGGCTCCGCGCGCAGTCCACGCTCGTGCGCGAGGCGCGGCGCCAGGAAGGGATGGCGGCGAACCTGCTCTACCGGGCGGCGGTGCGGAGCGGCCCCGGCGGCGGCGCCGAGGCGCAGGTCGAGCTCGAGGTGGCGCGCTTCAACCTGGAGCGCGAGGCGATGAAGCCGGTGGTGGCGCAGGATCTCCGCCCGATCGCGGTGACCGCAGACTCGGCCATCGCGCGCATCACTCGCTCGGCGCTCCGCGACACGAGTGCGGTCGCGAGGGCGGACGGATCGGGTGCGGGCGGATCGGGCGCGGGCGGATCGGGTGCGGGCGGATCGGGAAGCGGGCCGAGCGCGGGCGGGTCGAGCGCCGCCGACGCGACGCTGGCAGCGCTCCGGGCCGAACGCGACCGCGTCACGAGCCGGCTTGCCGACAACCTGCCGGTGGTCCTCGAAGTGCTCGCCACGCCGGGAGCCGCCGCCAACTCGACGCTCGAGACGTTCCTCGAGAACTACCCCGAGCACCCGCGAGCCGATTCGGTGCGCCTCATGCTCGCTCGCCGCTACATCCGGCAGGACCGCGCGAACTCGGCGATCCCGCTTCTCAACGAGCTCGCGCACGCCGCAACCAGCGATTCGCTGCACGAGAGCGGGCATGCAGAGCTCTTCCGCGCGATCGATGCGGTGACCGATCCCGCCGTGTGCTACGGGGTCGTCGACTCGCCGCCCGACACCGCGATCGCCGATCACGCGCGCGCTCGCATGCGGGCGCTGGTCGCCGATCTCGACTCGCTCGAGGTCGGGGGGCGCTTCCTGAAGCAGTGGCCGGACACGCCCTATTCGGAAGAGGTGGCCAGCCGGGTGGCGGCGCTCGCCACCGACACCGCCCGCTTCGCGCGCGTCTACGAGGCGGGCGGCAAGCCGCAGGAAGCGCTCGATCTCTACAACCGCGTCGTGCTGCTCGCGCCGGGGACCGATGCGGCGGCGGAGGCGATCCGCGGCATCGAGCGCATCCAGGGCATCCGCGAGAGCTGACGACCTACCCGCGCGGCCCCGCCCGCCGGGAGCTCACGGCCGGTACGCATTGGCGATCGCCGGGAAGTGCGCCCGCAGCACCGCCTCGATCCGGCGTCCCGCCGCTTCCATGCCGGCCCGCTCGCGGGGCGGGATGAACACGTAGAGCTTCCACAGATAGCGATAGTCGCGCAGCATCTGTCCGAGCATCGGCAGCTCGTCCGCGTAGTGTGTGAGCGGCGCGAGCGGGCGGCCCGCACGGCGGACGAGCACGTGCGCCTCCTTGAGCTGCATCGCTTTCTTGGGACAGTAGACGATCACCTCGGCCGGATCGACGATCCCGAGCGTACGCGCGATCTCCGCCTCCACCGCCTGCCGCGCCGCCTGGTTCTCGACGAAGCGATGCACGAGCTCGTCCTGGATCGCCTCGTTGCCGGCGAGGCCGGCCACGAACGCGCGCTTGAGGAGCTTCCGCGTGCCGAAGCGCTCGAGGAGCCGGCCGACCGCGGCGAGGCGCAGGTCATCCCCGGCGTGCCGCGCCGCGAACGCGGCGAGGAGCGGCGGGAGCTCCGCGTCGGTGAGCGTGTCGAAGGCGGTCGCCGCGAGCCCGGCGGCGAGACAGAGCTCGACCGCTCGCGACACGAGCGCGCCGGAGGCCACCTTGGCGTGGTGATAGTAGATCCGCTCCGAGCAGACGTAGCGGATGCGGAAGAGGTTCAGGAGCTCGGAGAGGACATCCGCGCGCTCCATCTCGTGCTTGGTGAGATCGATGTAGAGATGTCCGCTTTCCGGGTCGAGCTTGAGCGAGTCGAGGATCCGATCGTCGTAGGCGAGCCGGAGCCCCGTGAACAGGGCGTCGCGCGCCAGGTAGTCGAGGAGGTCGGCGCACACGTTCTCGCTCACGAGCTCGCGCACGCCGGGGCGGAGCTCCGGTGCGGCGGGCGCGTTCGATCCGCAGACGCCGGCGGGGCCGCCGAGGCAGCGCTCGACCGCGGCCCGGGCGCCGAGCCGATCGAGCGCGGCGGCGACCTCACCGCCGTCAAGGGCGCGCGCGATGCGCTCCGGCGTGTCGTGGCGGGGGAGGAGGCCGTCCTGGTCCTCGATCGAATGTCCGTACGGAATGTGCGGGAGATCGTGCACCAGCGCGGCGAGATGCGCGACGCGCTCCTCCTCGGGGGTGAGCGCGGCCGCCGAGTCGGGATCGGCATGGTGACTCCGCCGCAGGCGATCGCTGAGCAGGGTGGCCATGTGGAAGGCGCCGAGGCAGTGCTCGAAGCGCGAGTGTCGTGCCGACGGGTAGACGTGGAACGCGGTGCCGAGCTGCTTGACGCCGCGGAGCCGCTGCATCTCTCGCGCGTCCAGCACCGGCAGGTACTCGGCGGGGAGGTGGATGTCGCCGTGCACCGCATCGCGCACGGTCTTCACGTGTCGCACGATCGCTCCGTGTCGCACGATCGCTCCGTGTCGCAAGATCGGTCCATCGGATGCAGCCGGTGCCGCCGCGAGCGCGCTCAGGACGCGAGCACGCGCAGGATGCGCGGGGTGAGCGCCCAGACGAGCGTGCCCGGCTCGCCCGGCGAAGTCCCGTCCAGATCGATGCGCACGACGGCGCCCTTGCGCAGCGGCATGCGATCGGCATGGGCGCCGCCGACCAGGTGCAGCGCGAAGTTCCCGAGATCGGGCTCGTGACCGACGACGAGCACGCGGCGGGCGGTAGGAAAGGCGCGAATGAAGTTGAACAGCGATTCGGGATGGAGGCCGGGAGCAAGGGCCGGACAGATCTCGACCGGCGCGCGGTGCTTGAACTCCTGGGCCACGATCTCCGCGGTCTGGATCGCCCGCACGAGCGGGCTCGCCATGATCACGTCGAAACTTACTCCCAGCCGGCGCAGGCCGCGGGCCGCCTGACGCATGCGGGCGCGCCCGGCGCGCGTGAGCGGGCGATCGCCGTCCGGACCGTTCCACTTCTCGCGCAAGGCGGCGATGGCGTGGCGCATGATGTAGAGCTGCATCTTCCCCTCCCCTGAAGGCGATCATCGCGCCGGCGGCGCGACGATCGCGTGACAACCCCGCCTCAGGATACCATGGCGGCTGCAAAGCTCTGCAAAGACGGAAGTGGCCGGCGGGAAAGACGTTGACCGCGCGCCGCGAACGGCGATAGCCTGAGGCGTGCAACGGGCGTGCAACGGGCGGGCAGCGGGCGCCCGGCCACAGGAGGGGATCCGCCGGATGTTCGTGACCGAGAGTGCTCCTTCCATGCTCGGCAAGCTCATCGCCGTCGAGGGGCTCGACGGCTCGGGCAAGTCCACTCAGATCTACCTGGTCAAGAAGTGGCTCGAAGCCGAGGGCGTGAAGGTGTTCTTCACCGAGTGGAACTCCTCGGTGATCGTCAAGAGAGCGACCTCCAAGGGCAAGAAGCGCTTTCTCCTCACGCCGACCACCTTCTCGCTGATCCACGCGACCGATCTCGCTGATCGCTTTGAGCGGCAGATCCTGCCGCTGCTGCAGGCGGGCTACATCGTGCTCGCCGACCGCTACGTGTACACGGCCTACGTGCGCGACGTGGTGCGCGGCTGCGCCCCGGCCTGGGTGCGAAACCTCTACTCGTTCGCGGTGCGCCCCGCCATCACGTTCCACTTCAAGGTGCCGCTCGCCGTGGCGCTCGACCGCATCCTGAGCAATCGTCCCGATCTCAAGTACTTCGAAGCCGGGATGGACATCGGGCTGTCCTCCGACCTGACTGAGAGCTTCCGCCTCTTCCAGGGGCGGCTCTACGAGGAGTACGAGAAGCTGGCGGCCGAGTTCGACTTCTCGGTGGTCCAGGCCGACCGCTCGATCGAGGCGCAGCAGGAGGAGGTGCGGCGGATCATCGCCGAGCGGATCAACCTCGCTGCGTACCGCTGGTCGACGCGCCGCGGCGGACCGCCGGTGCGGCCCCACGTGCTGGCGTCGCCCGCCCGCCCCGGGAAGGGCGGGGGCTCGGCGGCGGGCGGGGGCCCGGTGCGCGGCAGCTCGGCGGGCGGGGGCCCGGCGCCGGCCGGACCCGGCCGGGAGGCATGAAGATGGCGGCCCACTGCTACGGCAATCCGCCGCCTGGACTCGAGCTAGAAGCGTTCCACGGCCATCTCATCGTCATCGAGGGTGCGGACGGCTCCGGCCGCTCGACCCAGATCCGGGTGCTCCGCGAGTGGCTCGAAGGAGAAGGTCATGCGGTCGTCGACTTCGGGCTCCGCCGCTCGACGCTCGTCAGCTCCGAGCTGTCGAGGGCCAAGGCCGGCAACATCCTCGGCCACCTGACCCGGAGCCTCTTCTACGCCACCGACTTCATGGACCAGATGGAGAACGTCATCGTGCCGGCCCTCCGTGCCGGCTTCGTCGTGCTCTGCGACCGCTACATCTACACGCTGATGGCACGCGACGTGGTGCGGGGCGCGCGGCACGACTGGGCCGAGAGCCTGTACTCGATTGCGATCGTGCCCGATGCGGTCTTCTATCTGCGCGTGAGCCCGCAGGTCCTGATCGAGCGCACCTTCCAGAAGGCACCGACGCTCGATTACTGGGAAAGCGGGATGGATCTCGGGCTTGCCCCCAGCATGTTCGAGAGCTTCATCAAGTACCAGCGCCTGATCCAGCGCGAGTTCGCCCGCATGCAGGAACGCTATGGCTTCCGGGTCGTTGACGGGAACCGATCGGAGCGGGCCGTGGCCTACGAGCTGAAGCGAGGGATCAGTGCTCTCCTCGACGCTGACGCCGCCGCGGGGCAGGGTGGGGCTACCGGCTGACAGGTCCGGCCGGACAAGAGAAGAGGCCCATGGACGAGGGACTCGCGCAGAGGGAACGGAGCGCCGGGATCGCCGCCACCGAACGGCCGGCCGCCCAGGCCGGCGGAGCCGGGAGCGGTGCCTGGGGCAGCCCGGGCGGGCCGGTGCGTCTCGCCGCGATCGACATCGGCACCAACTCGGTACGCCTCATGGTCGCCGACGCGCTCGGCACCGATGACTACCGGCTCGTGGACGATGAGAAGATGACCACCCGCCTCGGCGAGGGCCTGGGCGCCAACGGGGTGCTCTCCGCCGAAGCGATGCAGCGCACCTTCGAAGCGGTGGCGCATCTCAAGTCGATCGCCGAGGGACGCGGCGCCGTCCACATCGCGGCCGTGGCGACGAGCGCCGTGCGCGAGGCCGCCAACGGGCCCCAGTTCGCCGCCCAGCTGCGTGACGTGCTCGGGCTCGAACCCGAGGTGGTGAACGGCCTGGCCGAGGCCGAGCTCGCCTACCTGAGCGTGCAGCACAACTTCCATCTGCCGAACGAGCGCGTCGTCAGCCTCGACATCGGCGGCGGTTCGCTCGAGCTCATCTTCACCGTGGGCCCGGTCGTGCAGGAGGTCTTCTCGCTGCCGCTCGGTGCCGTGCGCCTGACCGAGCAGTTCGTGCACTCCGATCCCTTGAGCGCCCGGGACTGGAAGGCGCTTCGCCGGCACATCCGCGCAGAGCTCTCCCACGTCCTCGACGGCGCCGACCTCACCGGCACGGTGCTCATCGGTTCTGGCGGCACCATCTCCTCGCTCGCCCGCGTCATCGCCCATCAGCGCGGGGACCGTCTGAGCCGCGTGCACGGCTACTCGACCAACCGCTCCTACATAAAGCACGCGCTGGATCTCTTTCGCACGCTCGATGTGGATGCCCGGCGAAGCACGCCGGGCCTGTCGCCCGACCGCGCCGATATCATCGTCGCCGGCTGCGCCGTGGTGAACGAGGTGTTGCGCCACCTCGAGCTCAATGCGCTGGTGGTGAACGAGCACGGGATCCGCGAGGGTCTCATCATGCGGATGACGCGCCAGATCTTCGGCTCGCCGGCGGTGGCCGTGTCTGCCGACTGGCGCGAGAGCATGCGCGCGTTCGGGGCCGCCTGCAACGTGGATCGCGGTCCCGCCGAGCATGTCGGCGCGCTCGCCGTGGCTCTCTTCGACCTGCTCGCCGATCGGCACGGCTATGGCGAGGGCGAGCGGCGGCTGGTCGAAGCGGCGGCCAACCTGCGTAACACCGGGCACCACATCGCCTATGAGCGCCACCACATCCACTCCTACCACCTGATCCGGCACGCCAATCTGCCGGGTTTCTCCCCGCGTGAGATCGAGCTCATCGCCAATATCGCCCGCTACCATCGTCGGGCGCTGCCGCAGAAGAAGCACGAGAGCTTCTCCCGGCTCTCGCGCTCCGATCGGGAGCGCGTGATCCGTCTCGGCGGCATCGTTCGTTTCGTGGACGGTCTCGATCGATCGCACCGGCAGCGCGTGCGGGGCCTCGCCCTACGCGGCAGCAAGCGGCGGCTCGACATCACGCTGGTCGCCGATGAGCCGTTGGATATCGAGCTGTGGGGCGGGCGCCAGAAGAAGGACCTGCTCGAACGCGCATTCGAGATCGCGATCACCGTCGACGTGAAACCGACCGTCGAGCCGGGAGAGGGAGCGGGCGATGCGGTGGGCGATACGGTGGGGGCACCGCGAACGCTTGGGGCTGCGGGGGCACCGGGAACGTCGGGGACGCCGTGAGCTCAGAGGGGCGCCGGGAGCTGCGGGGGCACCGGGAGCTGCATGCGAGATGCCGGCCGCCGTGCTCGCTCCGGTGCGGCCCGACGGGACCTTCAATCCGATTGAGGGGCTGACCCGCGCCCGCCGCCGATCACGCGGTCAGCAAGTGTTCCTCGTCACGTCATCTTGATGGAGCCTGGGTCGGAACGCTTCCTGCCACCGGGTGCCGGCATCCCTGGATGTGATCGCTGCTCTCGTTGTGCCTTCTCCCTGGTCACGGAGTTGGCGAAAGTGACAACGGCGTGCGCGCTCCGGCGGTGTGGATGGAGGCGCGGAGGTCCGAGAAGCGCCGCACCCCGGCGCGGAATCTCACGCGGCGCAGTGGCACGGTTCGTGCAGTGCGCTTGTGTGGGGGAGCCACGGCACTGCCGTGAGACGCTAGCGGGATACTGGTTTTTTCTTTTGCGGAGCTGCGCATGCTCGTGTTTGGAAGGCGCGGTCGCGGCGGGAAGGGCGCGACCGGTCTGATGCGAGCGGCATGGCGTCCTGCGCTCGCATCAGTGGGAGCCAGGGGAGACGACTTCACAAGACGCGACAGCGTTTGACGCGAGCGGGGGCGGGGGCCGGGGGTAGGGCGACGGCGTCCGCCCGGCGCAGTCGCGAGGGGAGACGATTTCACAAGACGCGACAGCGTTTGACGCGAGCGGGCGCGGTGGCCGGGGGTGGGGCGACGGCGTCCGCCCGGCGCAGCAGCGAGAGGAGACGATTTCACAAGACGCGACAGCGTTTGACGCGAGCGGGCGCGATCGATGCCGGGGGTTGACCGCGCGGATAGCGATCTGCCAAGCTCATCGCATGGCGAACATGGCCAATCCAGCTGACTGGCGGCGTGCCTTCGCGCGCAGCGTGCACGTGGGGCGCCCGTCGCTCGCGCTCGACCAGGCGGCGCTCCTGATCGCAGCCGAGGAGCGCCCCGAGCTCGACGTTGCGCACTATCTCCGCCGCCTCGACGAGTTCGCCGAGGACGTGCGCGTCGAACTCGGCGACGAGCTGGATCCGTACCTCATCGTCGGCACGCTGAATCGCGTCCTGTTCAAGCGGCTCGGGTTCCGGGGCAACGCCGACGAGTATCTCGACCCGGCCAACAGCTTTCTCGATCAGGTCATCGATCGGCGGCTCGGCATCCCGATCACGCTCTCGATCGTCTACATGGAGGTCGCGCGCCGCCTGGGCCTGCCCGTGGTCGGCGTGAGCTTCCCCGGGCACTTCCTCGTCTCCTACCAGGCCGCCGAGGAGCGGCTCGTCATCGACTGCTTCCGCGGCGGGGAGATCGTCCGGCCGCGGCATTGCCAGGCGCGCCTCGATACGATGTTCGGCGGCAAGGTCCGCTTCCGTCCCGGGTTCCTCGACCCATGCCCGCCGCGCGCGCTCATCTCTCGCCTCCTCTCCAACCTGAAGACGCTCTACTGGCGCCGGAACGACTACCGGCGGGCCCTCGCGGCGAGCGAGCGCCTGATCCTCGTCAATCCCAACTCCGCGGAGGAATATCGCGATCGCGGCGTCCTCCGCGCCCACCTGAACGACTTCGCCGCGGCGGTCCCGGACCTCGAGCACTACCTCGAGCTCGCACCCGAAGCTCCCGACGCGCCGCGCGTTCGCCTGCTGGCAAACCGGTTGCGGGTCAAGAACTCACGGTGAGTGCCGGCCCCGCACTGGGGGGAGGTCGGCCATGACGAGCATTCGCGCCTTGCTGTGAAACCGGCCCGTATTCAGCGTGCGGCCGGAGATGAGCGTGCTCGAAATCGCCCGAGCCAGGTACGAGTAGCACGTCGGTGCGATCGTCGAGGGCGGGCGCGTCATCGGCAGGCTCTCCCTCCGCGATCTCCTGCGCGTCGAGATCGACGAGAAGGCCGAGGAGATCCGATAGATGAGTGCCTACTTCCACGACGTACCGCCGGACCACCTGATCCCCTGACCGGCCGGGCGGCCGGCGGGTCTCCGGGCGCCCGCAGGCGAGGCCCTCCTGCCCGCGAGCCCGGCGATCCGCCCTCGACAGGGCCAGGCTGGATGAGGCACAATCCAGATATGCACGCCGCGCGGGGCTGGCTCTCCCGGATGGGCCTCGTGTTGACGGCCTGGGTCTTTCTCGCGGCGTGCGGAGCGCACCGGCAGGAGGGAGCGGGGTCGGGCACGCCGGCGCCGGTCCTGTCGATCGAAGAGATCCGGTATCGCCTGACCGGTGGGATCGCGGGTTTCGACATCGAGCTCCGGCTGGCGGGTGGTGGCGAGTTCACCGTGGACGAGGCGGGGCGTCCCGCACGGCGCGGTCGGCTCACGGCGGACGAGTGGCGGCAGGTCGAGCAACTCGCCGTGGCGATGCAGGCGGCGGAACTCAGGCCGCAGTACGGGATCCCCGGCGCCGTGGTCGATGCGCTCGCCGAGGTCGTGACGGTGACCAGCGGGGGACGGACGACCGCGGTCGCGGCCGCCGGAGACCCGCGGGATGAGCCGCCGCCGAGCGTGCGCGAGCTGGCGGATCGGATGCGCGAGATCGCCCTGACCGGAGCCCGGTGACCGGTCCAGCTGGCCGGAGCCATGTGGCGAGGCCGGACCTAGCGGGCTGCGGCCGCGAAGCGCGGCCGCGGTGATCCAGGGGAGGACGTCCATGCACGAGCCCCGCGTCGCCATCCTCGGTGCCGGCCCCATCGGTCTCGAGGCCGCACTCGCCGCCGTCGAGGCCGGAGGGTCGGTCGTGCTCTTCGAGCGCGGATTGGCGGGCGCGCACGTGCGCACATGGGGGCACGTGCGCATGTTCAGCCCCTGGCGGATGAACGTCTCGGCGCGGGGGCTCCGCGCTCTCGCGGCCGCCGATCCGAGCTTCACGCCGCCGCCGGCCGACGCGTGTCCCACCGGTCAGGAGCTCGTCGAGTGCTACCTGCGTCCGCTCGCCGATCTGCCGGCGGTCAAGTCCGTGCTGCGCATGCATCACGAGGTGCTCTCCGTCGCGCGCGAGGGCATCGGCAAGCACGAGGCGATCGGCTCGCAGTCCCGCGCCGCCCACCCGTTCCGCATCCTGGTGCGCGATGACGAGGGGCGTCTCGCCGTGCACTACGCTGACGTCGTTCTTGACACGACCGGCGTCTACGGCCAGCCGCAGCCGGCGGGGAGCGGCGGCATCGCCGCTCCCGGCGAGGCGGCTGCCGCCGATCGCATCGCCTACGGAGTCGTGGACGTGGCCGGCGCCCAGCGCGAGGACTACCTGGGCCGGCGGACGCTCGTGGTCGGCGGCGGGCATACCGCGGCCACGGCGGTGATCGAGCTCGGCAATCTCGCCGCGGAGGCGGCCAACACCTCGGTCGTCTGGGTCCGCCGCACCCGGAAGGTCTTCCCGAGCTCACCCGATGATCCGCTGCCGGCGCGTCGCGCCCTCGAGGCGGAGGCGAACCGGCTGCTCACCGCCGGCGAGCCGTGGCTCACGGTGCGCGACGAGGCGGAGGTCCACGCGATCGAGCGGCGGCGGACCGCTCTCGCCGTGACTCTCTGCACGCCGGATGAGAACATCGAGATCGAGGTCGAGCGCATCATCGCGGCTACCGGCTTCCGGCCCGATCGCGAGCTCTATCGCGAGCTCGAGGTGCACGAGTGCTATGCGAGCGCGGCGCCAATGAAGCTGGCCATGGCGCTGCTGGAGAGCGGCACCGCGGACTGCCTCTCGACCACGGCGACCGGCGTCGACGAGCTTCGTAATCCCGAGCCCAACTTCTTCATCATCGGCGCAAAAAGCTATGGTCGGACGCCGACCTTCCTCCTGCGCACCGGGCGCCGCCAGGTGGAGGACGTGCTCGCGGCGAGCGGGATCGCCGTCGAGCGCGAGGACGAGGCGGATGTCGCCCTCGCCCTCGCCCTGCGCCGCGCGGGCGCCGGGCAGACGGCGGCGGCCGCGCCGGCGGTGACCGACCAGGCCGCGGCCAAGCCGGCGGTGACCGACCAGGCCGCGGCCAAGCCGGCCTAGCGACGCGCGCATGCCGCAGGCGGTCCACTTCCGGGGCGCCCGGCCGCGGCCGGAGGCGGGCCCCGCGGCGCTCCCGCCGGTTGCGCCCGCGGCACCGTTCGGCGAGCTCCACGACCTCTGGTTCCAGGTGCCCGGGCTGCGCTGCAATCTCGCGTGCACGCACTGCCTCGTCAACTCGAGTCCCGATAACCAGACGCTCGCAAGCCTCACCCTGGCCGAGGTCGAGGCGGCGCTCGCGGCGGCGGTCGAGCTCGGGGTCAAGGCGGTCTACTTCACCGGGGGCGAGCCCTTCCTCCATCGCGACCTCCCGGCCATGCTCGCGGCGGGGCTCGCGGTGGCGCCGGCGACCGTGCTCACGAATGGAACGCTCATCGACGAGAAGATGGCCGATCGGCTGGCCGCGCTCGCCGCGGCGAGCCGCTACAGCCTCGAGATCCGCCTGAGCCTCGACGACGTGGACGCCGCGCGGAACGATGCGATCCGCGGTTCCGGCGTGCTCGAACGGGTGGCGCGTGCCGCCGTGCTCCTCGACCGGCGGGGGCTGATCCCGATCCTGACGGCCACCGAGGTGATCCCGATCGCCGCGGTGGCGGGCGCGCCGCCCGGCGGAGGTGAGCGGGCGCTCGCCGCGCCGACGCCTCTCTACACGCGCTTCCGCGACTTCCTGCTCGGGCTCGGCATCACCCGCCCTCGGGTGAAGATCATGCCGCTGTTCACGATCGGCCGGCTCCGGGGCACCGCGACGGACCACGCGCTCACGCCCGCGATGCTCGCCGGGTTCGATCACGGCCTTTTCCAGTGCCACTCGGCGCGCGTGGTCGCCGCCGGCGGTGTCTATGCCTGTCCGATTCTCGCCGGCGACCCCGCCGCCCGCGTCGCCGATCGGCTGGACGATGCGTTCGGCCCGGTGCCGCTCGGGCATCCGGCCTGTTACACCTGTTATGTGACGGGCATGAGCTGCGCCAATGCGTGACCTGGCGCCCGATCTCGCGCTCGATCCCGCGGCGATCGCGGCCCGCGAGGCGGCGGAGCCGGCCGGGCTCCGGCGGATCGCCGTGCTCGGCGGCATCTACTCGAATCATCTCGCGCTCGCCGCTGCGCTCGCTGACGCGCGCGCGGCCGGCGCCGAGGCCGTCTACTGCCTCGGCGATCTCGGCGGGTTCGGCCCGCATCCCGATCGCGTCTTTCCGCTCCTCGCCGCGGGCCGCGTGCGCGTGGTCCAGGGGAACTACGACGAGGCGATCGGCGCCGCCCGGGACGACTGCGGGTGCGGCTACGCCGATCCGCGGGACAACCACTTCGCGCAGATCTCCTACGACTACACGCGGCGGCGTACGGCGCCGGAGCACCGCGCCGCGCTGGCCGTGCTCCCGGCCTTTCGCCGCTTGCAGCTCGGGCCGTTCGCCGTCCACCTGTGTCACGGCTCGCCGCGCATGGTGAACGAGTTCCTGTGGGAGACCGCGACGCCGGACTCGCTCCTCGAGCGCTTCTGCGAGCGCTACGCCTGTGACGTGCTGCTCGTCACCCACACCGGGATCAAGTGGCAACGGCGCCTCGCGAGCGGGCGGCTGGTCGTGAACGTCGGCGCCGTGGGCCGCCCCGAGAACGACGGCACGACCCGCGTGTGGTATGCGCTCCTCGACGCCGCCCGCGGCGCGGTCGCTGTCGAGTTCCGGCCGGTCGAGTATGATTGGCCGGCCCTCGCGCGCGAGATGGAGGAGGAAGGCCTCCCGGCCGAGTTCGTGACCACGATCCGCACCGGCTGGTGGACCACCTGTCTCGAGATTCTCCCGGGGAAGGAGCGGGCGCGCGGCCGCTTCTGAGCCCGGGCGGCCGTAGCCCGAAGCACATCCCGATGGCGACCGAGATCGAACCCATGGCAGCCCTGGCGTTGCGTCCCACCGAGCCCGACGTGCGGCTCGTCAACGCGTTCAGCCGCCCGCTCGACAATGCGATCGCGGCCGCGCGAACCTGCTACTCCCCGCGCGGGATCGTGACGCCGGAGGACGTGGCAGGGGAGGGGCTCGCCGATCCCGCGGTGCGGGCCGAGCGGCTCCGCCGCCGCGATGCGCTCGCCCGCGACATCTACCAGGCCGGCCATCACACCACCTTCCAGCACGTCCATCTCCAGTACGCACTCGATCGCGTCTCGCGCCAGTTCATCTGGTCCTTCCTGCATGCGCATCCCTTCTACAACTCGGAACAGGTGAGCCAGCGCTACGTCGAGGTGAAGCCCGAGGCCTTCTACGTGCCGCCGCTCCCCGCGCCGGCGCGGGAGCGCTACCTCGCGGTGGCGCGCCGTCAGGTCGCCGACTACCGGCAGCTCGCCGACCGGCTGCTGCCGCTCGTCGCCGCCGAGTTCTACCGGATCTTCCCGGCGCGGACGGGACGTCCCGCCCGCTGGGAGTCGGCGATCGAGAAGCGGGCGCTCGAGGTGGCGCGCTACGTGCTGCCGGTCGCGACGCTCTCACGCCTCTATCACACGATCTCGGCGGTCACCCTCCTCCGCTACCAGCGTCTGGCCCGGCAGTACGACGCTCCCTACGAGCAGCAGCGGGTCGTCGCCCGGATGGTCGATGAGCTCCTGCGCGTCGATCCGGACTACGCGACCGTGATCGAGGAGCCGATTCCGCTCGAGGAGACGATCGAGCATCGCTTCTACACCGAGCATCATCGGCCGACCCCGGCGGATCACCGCGTGTACGTCGCCGAGTTCGATCGCGAGCTCGGCGGCCTCACCTCCCGCCTGATCGCGCGGAAGCCGGACAACGAGGCGCTGCTTGCGCGCTCGGTGCGCGAGGTGCTCGGGATGCCGCGGTCCGCGCTCGACGATACGGCGGCGATCGCGCTCGTGCTCGACCCGGCCGAGAACCGCTACCTCGGCGAACCGCTCAACCTGACCACCATCTCGAAGCTCGCGCGCTGCCTCGTTCATCCCGCCTATACCTTCATGAAGAAGCTGAGCCACGCCGCGGACTCGCAGGATCAGCGGCATCGCGCCACGCCGGCGAGCCGCCCCTGCCTGCCGGCCTACCTCGGGGCGGAGCCGGATGCGATCGTGCCGGTCCTCATCCGGGCCGCGGGCGGCGAGGTGGAACGGATGTACGCCGAGAGCATCGCGGCCACCTGGGAGGGCATCGCCGCCGTGCGTGCGCTCGGCGCGAGCGAGGAGTTCGCGTCCTATCTCCTGCCGAACGCGGTGGCCATCCGCTTCACCGAGTCGGCGGATCTGTCCGGCCTTCGCCACAAGCTCGAGATGCGCCTCTGCTACAACGCCCAGGAAGAAATCTGGCAGGCGTCGGTGGACGAGGCGCGTCAGATCGCGGCGGTCGAGCCGCGGATCGGCCGCCACCTGCTGCCGCCCTGCAACGTGCGGCTCGCCGCCAGCGTGCATCCGATCTGCCCGGAAGGGAAGCGTTTCTGCGGGATCCGCGTCTGGGATCTCGACCCGTCCGAGTATTCACGGCTCATATAGGCGGTTGCCCCCGAGCGGGAGGCCGCTCCTTGACCGTTTCGCGACCGCCTTTTGACTTGCTCGCTTGCCGACCGTGCCTTATGGTGCCCGCGGAGTGGCCGGGAGGTGTCGATCTCGGGTCGCGCAGACTCCCGCCGCGGCATCTCGATCTACCCCGGAGGAAAGGTGCCCCGCCCGGTTCCGTGCATGGAGAGCGCCGCCGGCCGCCCCGGCCGAACGGGGTGCCCGGCTTTCACCCGCGCACACCTCGGATTCTCCCTGCTCGTCGTTCTCACGACCCTCGCCGTCCTCGGCGGCTGCGCGGGCGGCGGCTCGACCTCGCACCCGCCGGCATCCGGCGGCGCGCCCGCCGACACGCTCGCCGGGGCCTGGATCACGCTCCTCCATACGAATGACATCCACGGCGCCTATGCGCCGCGCCCGGCCGAGTGGCTCCCGGGGAAGCCACCGGTCGGCGGTTTCGCGGCGCTCGCCGGCACGGTGAACCCGATCCGCGACGCGGGCCCCACGATCCTGCTCGATGCCGGCGACCTGATGGCGGGGACACCCCTCACCTCGATCGAGTACCGCGGCGTGCCGGGCGGCGGCGCCATGGCGTTCATGAACGCGGTGGGCTACGACGCCATGGCGCTCGGCAATCACGAGTTCGATCTCGGGCGCGAGGCGGTGACGGGGCTGATCGGGCTCGCCGAGTTCCCGATCCTCTGCGCCAACCTGATCGTGGCGGCGAGCGGCGAGCGATTCGCTCCGGCCGGGCACGTGATCCTCGATCGCGGCGGGCTCAAGGTGGCGGTGATCGGGCTCATCCTCGACGAGCTCGCCTCGGTGGTGGCCGCCGAGCCGATCGCGGGCCTCACGGTGGTGCCCGCGATCGAGGCGGCGCGCGACCAGGTCGCCGCCCTCGACGCGCACAGCGATCTCATCATCGCCGTCACGCACAACGGGCTCGAGCCGAGCCGGGCGATCGCCCGGGCCGTTCCCGGCATCGACGTCATAGTGACCGGACACGATCATCGCCGCACCGACGAGCCGATCCTCGAATCCGGGGTCCTCATCGTCGAGACCGGATCGCGCCTCGAGCGCCTCGGGCGCTTCGATCTCAAGGTGGCCGGCGATCGGGTCGTCGACTATCGCTTCGCGCTCCTCGATCTTCCCGCCGCCGCCGCCGAGCGCGCTCCGGCCGCGGTCACCGCGCTCGAGAGCGAGCTCGATGCCCGCATCCAGGCCGAGTACGGCAGGGTGGTGGCCGAGGTCGCGGTGCCGCTGGTCCGTGATTCGTCGCGCGAATCGAACATCGGGAACTGGATCACCGATGCCTTCCGGGCGGAGACCGGGGCCGACTTCGCGGTGACCAATTCCTCGGGGATCCGCGCCGACGTGGCCGCGGGGCCGCTCACCCGCTTCGAGATCCACTCGATCTCGCCGTTCCCGAACAGCCTGTGCACGTTTCGCGCGAGCGGTGAGCAGCTTCTTGCGTTCGCCAGCAAGAATGCGCTGAAGGCGGTGGGGGCGGGCGACGGCGAGAAGTCGATCGTCCAGGTCTCGGGCCTCAGCTACCGCTATGGGCCGGACGGCACGGTGTCCGACCTCCGGGTCGGCGGCCGGCCGGTCGAGCCGGGGCGGATCTACCTCGGGGCGACCAGCGACTTCATCGTGGTGAGCCAGGCCGACAGGTACCTGGGATTCGAGCCGGCCGGGATCCAGTCCTCCGGCCGGCTCATCTTCGATGTGCTGTGCGATGCCGCCGCCCGCACGAGCCCGATCGCGGCGCGGGTCGAGGGCCGCATGCAGCCCCCGGCGGAGGACGCGGCGGCGCGGCCCGCGGCGGCCGGGACGGCGGAGCCGGCGGGCATGAGTGGGGGACGATAGAGGAGCGGGGCGCCCCCAAGCTCCCGCGCTCGAGACCGACCAGAAGGAGACGATCGCGTCCGGGCCCGGCCCGGACGGTGCTCGATGGACGGAGTGCGCCGGGCGCGGAGGCAGGACGCCGCCTCGCCGGCGCGTGGGTGCCCCATGTCAGTCAGACGACACTCGATCCTCACCGACATTCGCGAGCGCGTGGCGCAGGCGGCCCGGGACGGTGACGACCCGGCGGTCCTGTTCGATCTCGACGGCACGCTGTTCGAGAACACCCCGCGCACGCAGCGCATCATCCTCGCCTACGCCCTGGCCGCCGGTGACGAGGATCTCCGCCGGAGCATCGAAACGGTGCCGGCCGCCTGCTACCGCTACAGGATCGGCGAGACCCTCGACCGGCTCGGCGTGAACGGCGCCCGCCGCGAGGTGATCGAGCAGTTCTGGCAGCGGCACTTCTTCAGCGACCGCTTTCTCCGCTTCGACGAGCCGCTGCCGGGGGCGGCCGCCTACGTGCGCGGTCTCCATGCGGCCGGCGCGCACGTGATCTACCTCTCGGGCCGCGACGTGCCGAACATGCTCGTCGGCACCATCGAGGGCCTGGCCATCCACGGCTTCCCGGTCGGGCAGTTCGGCGTCGAGCTCGTGCTCAAACCCGATCCGGCCATGGACGACCGCGTGTTCAAGGCGGCCGCTTCGCGCGCGATCGGCGAGCTCCGGCAGGTCGTGGCCGCGTTCGACAACGAGCCCGGCCACCTGAAGGAGCTCCTCACCGCGATGCCGGGCGCGATCGGCGTGCTCATCGAGAGCCTGCGTGCCGGCGAGGACGATCTGCCGGCCGCCACCCCGCGGATCGCGAGCTTCCAGGGCGATCTCTCCGCCGCCGGCGAGGGGCATTGATGGCACGGTCGCGTCCGGCGGGCTCCGCGCCGCGCATCGCGGCCGCCGCGCTCGGCGCCTTCTGCATCCTCTTCGTGCTCGTTGCCGCGCGGCCGGCCGCCGCCGCCACCCTGAGCGGCGATGTCCGCGACCAGGACGGGAAGCCGCTCGCCTTCGCCAGCGTGGTCGTCGTCGGCACGCCGTACGGCGCGGGCACCGACGAGAGCGGCCGCTTCTCGATCACGCTCCCGCCGGGGGACTACTCGATCCAGGCGAGCTTCGTCGGCTATCGCGCCGAGACCCGCCAGGTCCGGCTGGGCGAGGGCGGGGCCAAGCTCGCCTTCACGCTCCAGGAGGAAGCCCGTCTCCTCGGCGAGATCGAGGTGCTCGGCGCGCAGAAGATGGTGGATGTGAAGGCCGCGAGCACGGTGCGCACGATCGAGCGCGAGGAGATCCTGCGCATGCCCGTGGACGAGGTGCTGGAGGTGGTCGGGCGGCAGGTCGGCGTCTCGATCTACGACGACCAGACCCACATCCGCGGCGGCCGCGAGGACGAGGTCGTCTATGTCATCGACGGCGTCGTGGTCAAGGACTACATCACAGGGCAGTCCCGCGCCGGCGATCTCTCGGCGCGCTCGGTGGCCGAGGTGAATGTGCTGACCGGAGGCTTTCCCTCCGAGTACGGGCAGGCCCTCTCCGGGATCGTCAACATCACGACCCGCGAGGGCGGGACCGAGACGCGCGGCTACCTGAGCTGGGTGACCGATCACGTGGGCGGCGGTTGGGACGGGTTCCGCTCGGACAACGTGTCCATGCAGTTCGAGGGTCCGCTCTTCGATCGCGGGGAGGTCCGCGTGCCGGGCCAGCTGACCTACTTTGTCGAGCTCTCCGGCCGCCTCTCCGACACCTATCTCCCGGGCTGGGCATCGTCCACCGGCGACGGCAAGGCGCGGGTCTCGAGCTACGAGGACAAGTTCCTCGGCCAGCTGTTCAGCTACGGCACGCCCTTCGATTCGCGCTCGGGGAACGATTGGCAGCTCCTCACCAAGTTCGCCTGGAAGACGAGCCGGGACGACAAGTTCCTGTTCACCGTCAACAAGGTCCTCAACATCAACTCGGGGTACTTCTTCGATCCGATCGCCCGCGTCGATCCCACCGCCAACACCACCTATCCCTGGGAATGGTACCGGCGTCTCGATCACTATCTCACCTACACCGAGGACAAGAACACGCTGTCCGGGGTATGGAACCACCTGACCTCGGAGAGCACGCTGCACGAGTTGCGGCTGTCCCGCTTCTTCACGACCTATCACTACGACGTGCACGGGAAGCCCTGGTACGACTACGAGGAGCCGGACGACCAGGCGCTGCCGCCGGGCGAGGACCATCCGTTCTTCATCCAGACCGGCGACAATCCGTCCTGGCACGATCATTCGATTCTCGAGTGGGCCCTCGACTGGGACATGACGGCCAAGCGGGGGAAGCACACCTTCAAGACCGGGGTCAATCACTCGTTCCAGAGCATCCAGTACATCGACATCAACTATCCCTGGCAGAGCGATCCGGACGGGCTCGGCGGCGTGCACGACCTCTACGACGCGCATCCACAGGTGGGGGCCGGCTACGCCCAGATGCAGTTCGCCTACGAGGGCCTCGTCGGCAACGTCGGGCTCCGTTTCGACTACTGGTACCCCGGCCCCGAGGTGGAGGAGGCGATCGCCGACACCAGCCGCCCGGCGATCACGCCGTCCATGGTCGCCGCGTTCGAGGAGGACACCTTCACCCTCTTCGGGCATCACCTGAAGGGCCGCCTGAGCCCGCGGCTCTCGGTCTCCCATCCGGTCACCGACCGCGACAAGCTCTTCTTCAACTACGGCCGCTTCTCGCAGTGGCCGACCTACTTCTACGTCTACTCGAAGATCGGGTCGGTCTCGAGCGAGGAGTTCCCGCTGATCGGCAACATCAACCTCGACCCCGAGGTGTCGAGCCAGTGGGAGTTCGGGGCCGCGCGCACCTTCTCGGAGCGGCTGGCCGGCAACATCACATTCTTCTTCAAGGACCAGTACGACTACCCGACCGCCACCCGCTTCAGCAGGCTCGGGCACGGCGACTTCTTCATCTACCGGAACTCCGACTACGCGCGCACCCGCGGCATCGAGTTCGAGGTCGAGCGGCGGCCGGCGCCGCACCTCGGCGGTTCGATCTCGTATTCCTACTCGGTGTCCACGGGGCGGAGCTCCGACCCGAACGAGGCGGTCGAGCTCCAGGAGCTCCTCGGCGCAGCAGGGCAGATCGGGCTCGAGGAGGGGTACACCTACTGGAACCGGCCGCATCAGGTGAATCTCTCGCTCGACTACGTCATTCCGCGCGGCGACCGGGGGCCGGAGGTCTTCGGCCTCCGGATTCCGGACGACCTGACCGCCAACCTCTACTACAGTGTGCGCTCCGGCCGCGCCTACACGCCCGAGGATGGCAGCGGCAATCGGATCGGCAAGCGCTACTCGCGCAACGCCAGCTTCGAGCACCTGGTCGATGTGAAGATCCAGCGCGGGTTCGATCTGTCGAGGACTCGACTTGCCTTGCAGCTCGACATCCGAAATCTCTTCAACAACCGCTCGCCGCGGCGCATCGATCCGCAGACCGGCGAGAAGCCGGAGGACGGGAGCGGCGAGTACTCCGACCCGCCGGCCTCCGAGAGCTCGGCCGAGTACCGCGCGGCCCAGCTTGACAATCCGTCCTACCTGACCACGCCGCGCCAGGTGCGGATCGGAGCGAGCCTCGCATGGTGACCCGGCGCCACCGGAAGGGCGCGCCCGCCGCCCTCCTCGCGGGCGGCCTCCTGGCCGCGCTCGCCGCGGCACAGCCGGCCGCGGCCGGCGAGATCGGCGCGCAGCGCGTCGGCACCTCCTCCGGCACCTTCTTGAAGATCGGGATCGGTGCCCGCCCGGTGGCCATGGGGCGGGCGGCGAGCCCGATCCTCGGCGATCCGACGAGCCTCTTCTACAACCCGGCCGGCCTCGCCTATCTCGAGCGGCCGACCTTCGTCATCGAGCGGGTGAGCTGGCTGGCCGACGTCGACCTGACCGCGGCCGGGATCGCCGGCACGATCCCCTGGGGCGGAGTGGTCGGCCTCTCGGCGCTCTCGCTGGCGAGCGACATGGAGGAGACGACCGAGCTCGAGCCGGACGGCACCGGGCGGAGCTTCTCCCATCGCGATCTCGCCTTCGGGCTCAGTTACGGCCGGCACCTGACCGATCGCTTCACCTTCGGCGTCACCGGCCGCTACGTGTACGAGGCCCTGGGCACCGAGATCGGCGGGCCCTCGACCTCGACCTGGCTCGTGGACATGGGAACGACCTTCGACACCGGATTCCGCGGCGTCGTCCTCGCCATGTCGATCACGGGCTTCGGGCCCGACTTCGATCCGGGCGGGAGCTACGAGGATCCGCGGCCGGGCGGCGGCAACGACGTCGAGTTCGCGGGCTTCGCGCCGCCGACCACCTTCGCGCTCGGTTCCTCGTACCAGGCCTTCGTCCTGCCCGAGGCGGCGCTCTACGTGAGCGGCGAGTTCGTGCGCCCGGCGGACAACGACGAGACCTTGCGGGTTGGGGGCGAGCTCGAGCTCTACGACACGCTTGCGCTCCGCGGCGGCTACGACGGCGCGTCCGACGCGCTGCCATGGTCGGGCGGGATCGGGGTCCGCTTCGGCGGCGAGCGCCTGGCGACGCACATCGACTACGCGTTCTCGAGTTCCGAGTACTTCGATCGGGTGGACCGTGTCACACTACGCTTTGCATTCTAGAAGAGCCGGCGGGGCCTCTGCGCTCCTGGTCCTCCTCGCTGTCGGCTGCGGGAATCGCACCGAGCTGCCGCAGGAGACCAAGGGCGGAGCGATCCCCGCGACCAACACCTACAACGTGAAGCAGGTGTGGTCGGGGTTCGCCGGCGCGAGCGACATCCTGCTCACGAGCGGGAGCCAGGTCTTCGTCGCCTTCCCCGCGGAGAACGAGGTGCGCGGCTACTACCGCACGAGCCGGGATCCGCGCCCGAACGGGGTGGTCATCGCCGGCGAGCAGCCGACCTATCTCGCCGAGATCGCGGGCCGCGAGCTCGCGATCGCCGAGCAGGATCCGGTCCGCGGCGGGCGCGTGCGCATCGTGGATCTCCGCTCGCTGGAGGAAGTCGCCGCCTTCAGCGACACCTCCTGGGTGCTTCTCGGCGGCATCGCCGCCGACGATTCGTCCCACATCTACATCTCGGACCGCGAGCGGAACGTGATCCGGAAGTACGCACGCACCGGCGAGCTCCTCGCGACCGTGGCGGAGCCCGGCTCCGGCGCCGGCTACGTCGATCAGCCGGGCGGGCTCGAATGGCGGCTCGATCTGCTGCTGGTCGCCGACACCGGGAAGAACTGGGCGCAGGCGCTCGTTCCGGACGCGGTGAGCACGGCCGCGTTCATCCTGACCGGGAGCGACAGCCCGCTCGGCCCCTTCCTGGGCGTGGCCGATGTGGCGGGGGACGAGGAGGACAACGTCTACGTCGCCGACATCGGGCTCGGCGCCGTGCTCAAGTACACGGGCGAGCCGGACTACGACCAGCGGGTGGACGAGAACGCGCCTCCGGAGTCGGACGGCCACCTGACCCTGCCGATCGCGATCAGCGCCAGCGCCACGCTCGTCTTCGTGCTGGACGGGGAGACGGGCAAGATCGTGACCTTCGAGCTGGATCGATGAGGGGAGCGATGAGGGGAGCGATGCGCGGACCCGGATGGAGGACGGCGCTCGGCGCGGCGGCGGGGCTCATCGCCCTGCTCCTGCTCGCCGCGGCGCTCGCACCGGTGCGCGCGGAGGACGAGGTCCCGTTCGAGGCCGCGTTCACCGACGTCGGCCTGGTCGGGCTCGCCGTCACCAACTTCGGTTTCCTCGGCAACAACTTCACTGAACGCTCGCCGTCGATGGAGTACCCGCTCGGGAGCGAGGTCGAGCACCTGGTGCGGGCCGGCCTGTGGGTGGGGGCCGTGCGCGCCGACAACGGCGACACGCTCGTCACGTCGGGGACCACCGACGGGCGGGTCGGCGGGCGTACCGACGCCGCCACCGAATGGCGCCCGGCGGCCCCGCTCCGGCGCCGCTCGGTGCTCATCAACGACCGCTTCTATTCGCCGGAGGCGATCTCCGAGCAGGACTTCGTCTGCGCGTACGCCGATACGACCTCTCTCGAGCGGGAAGGCGAGGATCACTACCCGCTCGGGATCCGCGTCGACCAGCGCGTGCTCGGCTGGAGCTACGAGCCGGCCGACGGATTCGTCATCGTCGAGGTCGAGGTCACCAACCTGAACCCGGACGTCGATCTCCTGAATCTCCACATCGGCATGTACGCCGAGCTCGCGAGCGGGTACAAGGGGCGCTACGAGGAGTGGCCGCCGGGTGGGGCGTGGTTCGACCAGAAGGTGCTCGAGTTCGACCCGGAGCGGCTCCTCGTCGTCGAGCACCACGTCACCTACGACAACGGCCAGGCGCCGCAGCACGCGGGGATCGCGCTCCTCGGCACGCGTCCCGATACGCTCGGCGCGATGAGTCCCGGCTTCCGGTGGTGGGCGTGGGATCCGGGGAACCTCGAACGCGACCAGGATGTCGAGCGCTACGTCGAGATCTCGACCCCCGGCTTCATGGACCCGAGCGTGATCCAGCTCCGGGACGATCCGGCCGAGCTCCTGACCGTGGGCCCGTGGCCCTTCCTCGCGCCCGGGGAAAGCGTGACCGCCGTCTACGCCTTCATCGGCGGCAACGACTACGCCGACGTGCAGCTCAAGGCCGACTGGGCGCGCGAGGCCTTTCGCCGCGACTACGTGGTGCCGCTGCCGCCTCCCTCGCCGCGGCTCCTCGTCGACCCGCGCCCGCACGGGGTCACCGTGCGCTGGGACTCGAGCCCCGAGTCGGTGCGCGACCCCTCGACCGGCCTCGAGGACTTCGAGGGCTACCGCATCTATGTGAGCCGCGGTGACGAGGACCAGGTCCCGGGGATCGAGTGGTCGCTGGTCGGGCAGGCGGACAAGGTGGATCAGATCGGCTTCGATTCCGGACTCGATCACCTGCGCGACCCCTACGCCGAAGGCAGCGTCACGTACGACTATCGCTTCGATCTCGATTCGCTCAAGGACGGCCACAAGTACTGGGTGGCGGTCACCTCCTACGACACGGGGGATCCGGAGACGCCGAGCCTCGAGAGCGGCCTCGGGCAGAACAAGACCCTCCTCGTGCCGGGCGCCGAGGCCAGGGTCGCCGGCAGCGGGGGGAAGGTCACCGTCTTCCCGAACCCGTATCGCGGGCGCGCGGAGTGGGACGGCGTGACCGAGCGCGAGCGGTTCCTGTGGTTCGCGCACCTGCCGCCGCGGGCCGAGATCCGCATCTTCACGCTTGGCGGCGATCTCGTGGATACGATCCAGTTCGACTCGGGGACGTACCGCGCGGCGAACGCCGCCGGCGTCAACGACCCGGAGGGGGAGGACCCGGTCCTCGCCGGCGGGATGGCCGCCTGGGACCTCCTCTCCTGGAACAACCAGCCGGTGGCCACGGGCCTCTACCTCTTCTCGGTCCGCGACCTCGACACGAACCGTGCCGAGAGCGGGCGCTTCATGGTGCTCAAATGAGCCGTCCGACCCGGGCCGGCGCCCGGCGCTCGATCCTCTTCGCCGGCCTCGCCGGGCTCGCCGGCGCGCTCGGGCTCCTCGCCGGATGCGGCACCGACGGCGGCTCGCCGAACGGCGGGCGTCCGCCGGAGACCGTCATCACCTACGGCGGCGCGATCGACACCGTGAACTCGCATCTCCGCGTGCGCTGGTGGGGCGAGGATGCGGATGGACAGGTGGTCGGCTACGAGTACCGCTGGACGTACAACGGCGGCGCTGCGGAGGCCTGGACCTTCACCGCGGCCACCACCGACTCGTTCGCGCTTCCGGCCCCGTCCGGGACCGCGAGCCACTTCTTCGAGGTGCGCGCGATCGACGACGACGACCTCGCCGATCCGACGCCGGCGAGCCAGACTTTCCCGGTCGCCAATCGCCGGCCCACGATCGCGTTCACCGATCCCGGCGGGCTCCCGGACGTGACCCTGCCGGCGATCACCGTCGGCTACCGGATCACCGACGAGGACGGCGCCGGCTCGATCCGCGGCGCCGAGGCGTGGCTCGACGGGGAGGAGGATCGCGCGAAGCAGGTGGCATGGCCGGAGAGCCTCGTCACCTTCTATCCCGCCGACTTCACCCGCTACGGCGAGCGGACGCTCTACTTGCGGGCGATCGACGACGCCCTCGCCTTGAGCGATACTCTGCTGAGCACGTGGACCGTGATCGAGCCGGTGGGTACGGTGCTCCTGATCGACGACATGCCCGACGACATCGCGGGGGCGCTCACCTTCACCGATCCCTTCTACCGCACCGAGCTCGACACGGCGATGGCGGGGCGCCCGTACACCGTGCTCCGGATCGAGGATGCTCCGTTCCGGACGGCGGACGAGGCGGGAGCGATCCTCGCTCTCTTCGAGGTCGTCCTCTGGTACCAGGGGACGAACGCGGTGGTGGGGGAGGAGAACGTCGCCGTGGACGGGACCTCGCTTCGCCGCGCCGACCAGGGGATCCGCGATCTCCTCGCCCGCGGCGGGCGGCTCTTCCTGTCGACCATGAACGCGGTCGGGACCGGCGGCGCCTGCGCCGAGGATTTCGCGCGCGAGGTCCTCGGCGTCGATCCGGAGTCGATCGTGTTGAATCCGGATGCGGGTCCCGACGACTCGAACTTCTTTCTCAAGACGCGCTACCTGCCCGGACAGCCGCTGTGGGATCTCGTGGCGCTCCCCGGGGCCGGAGCCCGGGATGTGCGCGTGATCGGCTCCTTCTGGGGGCTCGACCTGTTCACGCCGCTCGCCGGCCGCGAGGCCTACTACACGATCCCGGCGGGCGTCGTCTTCCCCGACCAGGAGGAGGCGGCGGTGGCGACGCGGGGGCGCATCGACGACGGTCTCGTTGTATACTTGGCTTTCCCGCTCGATCGTTGCACGTTCGAGAATCGGCATCGGGAGGCCATGCGGGTCATCCTTCACGACGAGCTCGGCCTGTGAGCGGAGTGGTTCTTGCTTCGCCGCAGCCAAACACCCAGCCCTGGAGGTCAAGCAGAATGAGATTGCGAATCCTGATTCCCCTCGCCGGGTCCCTGCTCCTCCTCGCCTCGAGCGGGGCTCTGGCCCAGGATCCGAACAACGCCTTCATCCCCGACATCCAGAACGGAGTCTATCCGGTCAACTCGATCCTGACCGTGCGCGGGGTCGTCGTCACCGGCCTCGCGCCCTTCGGATGCTGGGTGCAGGAGCCGGCTCCGACCGGCTTCCCGCGGAGCGGCATCTGGTGCTACACGGGATCGACGCCGCCGGTCGAGATCGGCGACAAGGTGCGCGTCAAGGGCAAGTACATCGAGTACTTCGATCTGACCGAGCTCGACGTGCCGGCCGGCGGCGGCACGGTGACCCTCGAGGGCGTCGTGGCCGTGCCGCAGCCGCCGCTCCTCGATGTCAACACGATCCATACCGGCAGCCCGACCGCGGAGGACTGGGAAGGCGTGCTCGTCAAGGTCGACTCGGTGCGGGTCACGCTCCTGCAGAGCTTCGGCCAGTACACGGTGATCGAGATCGACGAGGACAGGACCGTCCCCACCGACACGCTCACCTGCGACGACACCTCGCTGACCGCGCCGCCGCGGCCTCCGGTCGGCTCGGTCTTCGACTTCATGACCGGCATCGTCCACTACAGTTTCGGCGAGCACAAGCTCAACCCGCGGAGCAACGACGACCTCGACTGGGCATCCGGCGAGCCGCCTCCCGGCGTCGACATCGTCTACTGCACGTCGAACACGCAGGTGGATGTGCGCTTCGACCGGAACGTCGATCCGGTGAGCGCCGGCGACGAGCTCAATTACTTCTTCAACAACCTCGGCGCCTTTCCGAGCAATGCGGTGCGCGACGCGGTGGAGCACGATCTCGTGCACCTCACGGTGAGCACCGCCTTCGTGCCCAACAACCCGGCGCCAGAGATCCTCGATATCTCCGGGGTGAAGAACGAGGAGCTGGTCGTGATGCCGGCCACCGTGTCGAAGACCTTCATCGGCGGCGTGTCCACGATCGACTTCGTGCAGGGCACGGGAGCCCTGTCTCCGATCGTCAACCAGGTGGTGACGGTCACCGGGATCGTCACCGGCGACAACAGCCACGATTACTTCGGGGCGGACGGCAGCCGCTATTACCTGGAGAAGCCGGGCGGCGGCCCGCGCTCGGGCATCTTCGTCTTCGATCGGCAGCATCTCGTGAACCGGGGCGATCAGCTCAAGGTCGCCGGCACCGTTCTCGAGTTCAACCGCAAGACCGAGATCGACGACCCGGTCTACGTCCAGGTGATGGCCACCGGCCAGCCGATCCCCGGACCGGATGTGGTAACGGTCGCCACGCTCGACGACACGCTAACTGCGGAAGCCTACGAGGGCGTCTTCGTGCGCGTGAACAACGTGGTCGTGGCCGCGGATACGTCGATCGGTTTCAACGAGTGGAAGGTGAAGGCGGCTGCTTCCCCGGACACCGTGCTGATCGGCGACGAGGGGCTCTACTTCTACGATCCACAGGTCGGCGACCCGCTCCCCTTCGTTCAGGGTCCGCTCGACTTCTCCTTCGGTACCTTCCGCATCCAGCCGCGCTCGCCGTTCGACATCGCGACGAACGGGGTCGCGGTGGACGATACGGGAGCGCCGGGGACGGCGCTCGTGACCGAGCTCCGCGGGAACGCGCCGAACCCGTTCAACCCGGCGACCGAGATCCGCTTCGCGCTCCGCCAGACCGGGCCCGTGGATCTCGCGATCTATGACCTCGCGGGCCGGCTCGTGCGCACGCTGGCGCGCGGCGATCGGCTCCCGGCCGGCGATCATGCCGTGGCCTGGAACGGCCGATCGGACACGGGGGCCGAGCTCCCGAGCGGCGTGTACCTCGTCCGCTTCGAGTCCGGGGGCGTCGAGTCGGCGCACAAGATCACGCTCATGAAGTAGCTTGTGCACGAGGTCGCTCGGCGCGGGGGGATCCGCTTCGCCCCGGCGCACGAGTCGGCCTTGCACGAGGGGGAGCCGCCCGCGAGGGCGGCTCCCTTTTCCATCTCTATGGTAGGCTCCTGGCGTGAAGCGCGCGTGTCCTTTCCTCTCCCTGGTCCTCGTGTTGCTCATGCCGACCGGGCTCCCGGCCGACTCCTCGTTGCCGCCGCCATCGCCGCCGCCGCCGCTTCCTCCGTTGCCTCCGCTCCACACGCTCGCCCCGGCGGCGCTCGACTCCCTCCTCGACGGGCTCCCGGCGCGCTGTCCCGAGTTCGCGGATCGCCTGCGCGCGCTGGCGCTCGCCCGGGTCGGGGCGCCTTACGCCCTCGGCACGCTCGGCGAGGAGAACGCCGCGGATCCCGATCCCGTGTTCCGCGTGGACGAGGCCGATTGCACCGTGCTCGTACTCACCACGGCGGCGCTCGCGCATGCGCGAAGCAGCGCCGGGGCGCGGGCGTGGATGGGGCCTCTCAACTACCGCGGCCGGGGCGACGCGTTCCCGATCTCCTACGAGAACCGCCTGCACTTCACCGCGGACCGCATCACTGCCTCGCCGCTGTTCAGCGATCTGACGGCGGCAGTGGCGGCGCCCGCCGAACGGAAGACGGTCACGGTCGTCCTCAACCGGAACGCCGCCGGCCAGGAGCTCCTGCCGCTCGGCTGGGAGCGCGCGATGACGCTCGACTACATCCCCGCGGAGCGGCTCGCCGCCGTGCTGCCGCGGGTGCCCGCGGTCGCCGGGATCGCGTTCGTGCGCGAGTCCAACATCGAGCGCGGGCTCTTCGTCGCGCACGAGGGGTTCCTTCTCGATCGGCGCCTGCTCCTCCATGCCTCGAAGGATGTCGGACAGGTGGCGACCGTGGATGTGCTCGACTACCTCCTGCGGCCCGCCGATCCCGATCCGGCGAAGCGCGGCCGCCCGCGCTTCGACGGAGTCCTGATCTACGGATTCGTCGAGGGGGCGCCCGACCTCGTGGCGGGTGGTGCCGCGCCATGAACCGGCGGGGCACCGTTCCCGGACGGGATGTGCGGGTCACCATGGATCAGCGTCTCGGCGACGGGAGCTGGGCCACTGCGGACGAGATCGCGGTGGCGGGCGACGGGCGCCAGGTGATGCGCGTGCTCCGCGACATGGAGCGCTACGCGAGCTGGTGGCCGGGCATGCACGTGGCGCTCGCCATGCACACGACGGCGGGCCTCGGCGCGGAAGGCACGATGGCGATCGGTCCGTTGCGCGCTCCGCGCTGGCGCTTTCGGGTCACCGAGATTCGCGAACCGGTGTTCATGCAGTTCGACTTCCGCGGCGACCTGCGCGGGCGCGCGGCGTGGGAGATCGAGCCCCATGGTGCCCTGACCGCCGTGCGCTTCGCCTGGTACGCGGTCAAGCCGGCGGGGGTCGTGGCGCGCCTCCTCGTGCACATGACCGAGGTGCGCTGGCATCATCTCTTCGTCCGCTCCGGACTTCTCGGGCTCAAGGCGCGACTCGAGCAGGAGTCATGAGCGTGTCCATGGCGCAGATCCGGATCCGGAGCTACGAGCCGGGGGACGAGCCGGCGCTGGTCGCTCTCGCCAACCGTGCGTACGGGCACTACGCCGGGAACGTGCCGCGCACGGTCGAGCACTGGCGCTGGTCGATCCTCGCCCGCCCCGGCGTGGCGGCGGCGGATGTCCTTCTCCTCGCCGGCGCCGCCGGCGAACTTCTCGGCTACGGCGTGCTCGGTCCGGGGGGCATCGTCCTCGAGTTCTGCCTCGAGCCTGAGCTCGCCGGGGAGCGGCGCAGCGAGGCGGCGCGCGCGCTCAAGAGCGCGCTCGAGGCGCGCTGCCTGGCCACCGGACGGGAGGCGATTCTCTTCGAGCTCCCGCGGAGCGACGCGCGCGTGCGCGCGCTCCTGGCGGCCGAGGGCTACCGGTACGAGGAGAGCCGGTCGCTGCAGCTCCTCCTCGTCGATGTCGCGGCGGCCCTCACCTGCTTGCTCGAGCACCGGCAGGGGCGGATGCCGCACGAGTGGCGCCCGGTCTTCCTCTTCGAACTCGATCCCGGCCGCTACCGGGCCCCGGGAACGCTCGTCCTGCGCGTGGCGCCGGGCGAGTCGCACCCGGTGGTGCCGGCCGCGATCGGCACGCCGGCCGATGTGCGCGTGCGCACCGATCTCTCGACACTCACCGATCTCGTCCTCCGGCACACGCGGTTCGATGAGGCGCTGAGCGCAGGGCGGATCGCGATCGAGCCGGCGGTTCGCGAGCAGGATGCGCGGACGCTCTGCGCGTGGCTCGTGCTCAAGAGCCCCTGGTATACGCCGCCCGCCGACGACCGCGGCGGTGACGGGCGGGAGGGGAGCGGCGGTGAGCCGTGGGGTGCGGGGTCGAACGGCGCCGCGCCCGCCGAGTTCGATCTCGCGACCTACCGGACCGGCGATGAGACCGCGCTCGCCGGTGTGCTCAATGCCTGCCGGAGCGGGAGATGGGGAGATCCGGCCTACTGGCGCTGGAAGCACGGCGACCGCCCCGGCTTCGATCCGGCGGATGTCCTCGTCGCCCGCGCCGCGGGCGCGCCGGCCGGCTGCTTCCACGGCGCCGTGTTCGATTTCAAGATCGAGGAAGGGCTCTCCGTTCCGATGAGCTTCGACGGCGACTTTGCCGCCTTGCCCGCGCTCGACGGCCCTGCCGTCGCCGCCCGCGCGCACGATGTGAGCCACGCCGAGCTCGCCGCCCGCGGCGTCGTCCTGCGCGGCGGCTTCACGACGCGCGAGGAGAACGCGCGGTTCTTCCACTCGCGCTTCGGCTACACGCTGGCGCCCGAGGTGACGATCCAGTTCCGGAAGTACCTGGGGCCGGGCGCGCTTGCGCCGCGCGTGGCGGAGCTCGGGGATCGCCTCCTCGCGCGGCCGGCGTTCCGCCGGGCGCTCGGCCGCCCACTCGTCGTCGATCTCGCGATCGCCGGGTTCCCGCCCTGTCACGCCGTGCTCGCGGCCGACGGTTTTCGCCTCGAGCGCGGCGCCGCGGCGGCGGCCGACCTCCGCGCCCGCATGTCCTATCTCCTCCTCACCGAGTTCGCCGGGCGCAGCTGGCCGCGCTGGGGCGCGCTGCTGCACGCCATGGGCCGCGGGGACCTGGCCGTGTCGGGCCTCCTCAAGTCGGCCCCGCGCCTCGCCGCTCTCGCGTTCGCCTCGCTTCGCCCGTAGGCCGAGGAGCAGCGCACCCGGATCCATCGCCCAGATCAGCGGAGGTCGCCATGGCAGCGCGCAAGAAGTCCATCCCGCACGCCTTCCTCACCGGCTCGCGAGTCTACCTGCGGGGTGCCGTCCCCGAGGACGCCGCGACCTGCGCACCGTGGTTCAACGACCCGGAGGTCAACCGCTATCTCGCGACCGGGCGGCGGCCGAACGCCGTCGAGCACTCGCGCGACCTCATCACGCGCGCTATGAACTCGGAGCGCGAGGTGATGTTCGCAGTGATCGAGCGCGCGGGCGGCTGTCACATCGGCAATGCGGGGCTCCACCGGATCCATCCCGTCTACCGGAGCGCGGGGTTCGGCGTCATGATCGGCGTGCCGGAGTTCTGGCATCGCGGCTACGGAACGGAGACGACGGCGCTCGTTACCGACTACGCCTTCTCGCGGCTCAACCTGAACCGGATCGAGCTCGAGGTGGCGACCGCCCACGAGCGCGCCCGGCAGGTCTATGAGCGGGTGGGCTACCGCGTGGAGGGGACACGGCGCCAGGCGATGTACGTCGAGGGCCGCTACGAGGATGTGACCCTCATGTCGATCCTCCGCGCGGAGTGGGAGGTGCTGCGAGCGGCTCCGGTGCGCGCTTCCCGCCGGCGGACCCGATAGCGGCCGCGGCACGCGCCGTGTTACGCTTGCCGAGCCGATGAGGTCCCGTCGGGGAGATCACCAGGAGAACGAGACATGGCCAAGGTCGTCACCATCTCGCGACACATCATGGAGCAGGAGCGGAAGTTTCCCGGCGCGACCGGGGACTTCTCCGATCTCCTGAGCGACATCACGCTGGCGGCCAAGATGATCATGCGCGAGGTGGGGAAGGCCGGGCTCGTCAACATCCTGGGGAAGACCGGCGAGACCAATGTCCAGGGCGAGGAAGTCCAGAAGCTCGATGTCTTCGCCAACGACACGATGTACAGGGCGCTCGACCACACCGGACACCTCTGCATCATGGCCTCGGAGGAGGACCCCGAGCCCCTGCGCATCCCCGATCACTATCCGTGCGGCAAGTACGTCCTCAACTACGACCCGCTCGATGGTTCGTCGAACATCGACGCCAACATCTCGACCGGCACGATCTTCTCGATCCATCGCCGGGTGACCCCCGGTCTCGGCCATGGCGACGCCACCGATTGCATGCAGGCCGGCAAGCTCCAGGTGGCAGCCGGCTACATCGTCTACGGTCCGAGCACCATGTTCGTGTACACGACCGGCATGGGCGTGCATGGCTTCACCTACGATCCGTCGGTCGGCGAGTTCCTCCTGAGCCACGAGGACATCCGCATCCCGGCTCGCGGCAAGCTCTATAGCGTGAACGAGGGGAACACCGCCCGCTGGGACGACGGGATGCGCCGCTACATCGAGTACCTGAAGGCGGACGACGCGACGAACGGACGCCCGTACAGCTCGCGCTACGTCGGCTCCCTGGTCTCGGACTTCCACCGCAATCTGCTCTACGGCGGCATCTTCCTCTACCCGGCCGACCGGAAGAACAAGGAAGGGAAGCTCCGTCTCCTCTACGAGGCGGCGCCGCTCGCGCTCATCGCCGAGCAGGCCGGAGGCGCGGCCTCGGACGGCCGGCGGCGGATCCTCGACATCGTGCCCGCGCATCTCCACCAGCGCACGCCGCTCGTGATCGGGAGCGCGGAGGACGTGCGCGAGGCCGAGACCTTCATCCAGGGATTGCGGAAGGCCTAGCCGGGCCGGCGCGGCTGCGGGCGCCGCGCGCGAGCGGGATCAGGCAAGCGGCGGCACGAGCACCGTGGCGGCGGCGCTGCGGCCGCCGGGCTCGAGCTCGACCTCGACCGCTGTTCCGGGCGCGCTCTGCTCGAGCGCGACATAGGCGAGAGCGATCGGGGCGCCGAGCGCGGGGGAGAAGGCGGCGCTCGTCACGAGCCCGACCTCGGCGCCGGCGGCCAGGAGGCGGCTCCCGAGCGGCGGGATCTCGTCCCCGGCGAGGCGGAGGCCGCGCAGCGTCCGTTGCACCTTCTGGTACGTGTTGAGGCGCGCCACCACCTCTTGCCCGGTGTAGCAGCCTTTCGTGAAGCTGATCGCGCGGCGGAGCTCCGCCTCGAGCGGATTCCACTGCTCGGTGAGCTCGTGCCCGGGCGCCGGGATGCCCGCCTCGATGCGGAGGACCTCGGCGGTCTCCGGCCCGGCGGCGCGGAGACCGGCGCTCGCTCCCTGCTCGAGGAGCTGCCACCATGCGCGCTCGCCCGCGTCGCGCGGGCCGAAGATCCGGTAGCCGCCGCCGGCCAGCGCCTCGGCGGCGCCGACATGCACGCCTTCGAGCGCGGGAGCAGGAGCGTGATCGCGTGCGGCGAGCGGGCCCGGGTCGGCGCCGGCCGCAGCGAGGGCGGCGCGGGCCGCCGGCCCATACATCCCGTACTCGAAGATCTCGGTCGTGACGTCGCCGGCGGTCACGTCCTCGGCGAAGACGAAACGCATGATCCACTCGGCGACCGGGACGGCGTCGGGCCCCGGCAGGAAGAGGAGGAGCTCCTCCGCGCAGCACAGGGCGTCGAAGCCCGAGAGGATCCGCCCCTTGTTGGTGAGGAACAGGTTCTCGATGCCGCGTCCGGGGGCGAGCCCGCGCATGTCGTTCGTGGAGAGTCGATGGATGAGATCCACGCGGTCGCGACCGTTCACGCGCACGCGGCCGCGGTGGCCGAGGTCCACCAGGACCGCGGCCGTGCGCGCGGCGCGATACTCCTCATCGATTGAATGGATGGTCATCTCGGGCGCCAGTATACCAGCGCCCCGCCGCGATCGCGTGTGCTGACCTCCGGGCGTTGCCGCGGCTGTGCGCCGCGGCCGGACCACGGCGCAGAGCAGCCGCGCCGGGAGACGCCATGAACGCACCTCTCTCGCTCCCCAGACAGGCGTTGCTCGTGGTGGGCGACATCTTCTTCAGCTCCCGCCTCCGGGATACGCTCAAGCACCTGGGCTTCGGCGCGACGAGCGCGCGCACGGACGCCGAGGTGGAAACGGCGCTCGGCCAGGGCACGCCGGCCCTGGTCATCGTCGACCTGACGATCCGGACGCTCGACGCCGCCGAGCTCGTGCGCCGGCTCAAGGCCGCGGGCGCCGCCACGCGCGGCGTGCCGCTCATCGCCTTCGCCGGCCACCTCGAGGTCGACCGGCTCGGCGCGGCGGCGCGCGCCGGGGCCGATCTCGTGGTGACCAACGGCCAGATCTCGCAGAACCTGCCCAGCCTCGTCGCCTCGCTCGGCGTGGCGGGGGCCGAAGCCTGACGTTCATGGTGATTCCGGCCCTCCGGCACGCGACCTTCGCGCTCCCGAGCGCCGACGGCTACCCGCTCCGCGGCGACGTGCGCCATGCCGAGGCGACGGCGCCTGGGGCGCCGGCCGTCATCGTCTGCCACGGTTACAAGGGCTTCAAGGACTGGGGCTTCTTCCCGGAGGTGGCGAGCGAGCTCGCGCGCGCCGGCTGGATCGCCGTCACCTTCAACTTCGCGGGCAGCGGCATCGGCCCCGACCTCGCGAACTTCACCGACCCGGAGCGCTTCGAGCGGGCGACCCTGAGCGGCGATCTCGACGATCTCGCGCGCGTCGTCGACGCGGTCCTCGGCGGCGCGCTTCCCGGCCCGCGCGCGGGCAGCCGTCTCGGGCTCCTCGGTCACTCGCGCGGAGGAGCGGTGGCGCTCCTCGCGGCGGCCCGCGATCCGCGGGTCGCCGGCCTCGTGACCTGGGCGGCGGTCGCCCACTTCGATCGCTGGGACGAGGCGACGCGCCGCGCCTGGCGGGAGCGCGGTGTGCTCGACGTCGCGAACGCGCGAACGAAGCAGATCTTCCGGGTCACGACCGCGGTCCTCGATGATATCGAGGCCCATCGTGCCGGCCGGCTCGATCTCACCCGCGCCGCAGGCGCGGTCAAGGCCCCGCACCTGATCGTGCATGGGGACGCGGACGAGTCGGTGTCGATCGCCGAAGGGCGGCTCCTCGCCGCGTGGGGGCGGGGCGAGCTCTGCGTCATTCCGGGGGCCGGGCACACCTTCGGCGCCGTGCATCCGTTCGCCGGGCGCACGCCGCATCTCGAGCAGGCGCTGGCCTTGAGCGGCGACTTCTTCCGCCGCCATCTGCCCGGGCCGGGGTAGATTGTGCGATCATCAAGCTATGCGAGTCATGGACGAGAAGTGGCTTGAGCCGCGGGCCGCGGGCGCCGGTGCCGGAGCGACCGAGACCCTGCCCGGGCGCGTCGTGGAGGAGGCGGCGGAGACCGAGCTCGCTCGCCCGTGGAACGTGATCGTGCACGACGATCCGGTGACCCTCATGTCCTACGTGACCGCTGTCTTCATGAAGGTCTTCGGCTACGAGCGGACGCGGGCCCACACGCTCATGATGGAGGTGCACACCCGGGGCAGCTCGATCGCGTGGACCGGTGACCGGGAGCGCGCCGAGACCTATCTCATGACGCTCCACGGGTACCACCTCCTCGCCACCATGGATCGCGTGGACGGCTGAGCTGAAGGTGAGATGAAGCTGCGATGAAGCTGCGATGAAGCTGCGCCGGGATCGCCAGGGCGACCTCTGGCTCGAGAATCTGCCGCCGTTCTGCGTGGATACCTACGCGCGCATCCCGGAGTGGCTGGCGAGCGAGGATCCGGCCGTCCAGGCGCGCCTCCGGCCGCGCGCGGCGCGGGACGACGAGGTCGAGGCGGAGTGGCGGCGCTACGGGGCGCCCGAGCTCGAGCGGCTCTTCCTCTCGCGCGAGCAGATCCTCCGGCGCGATCTGGCGACCCTCAGCCGCGCCCGCCTCGGCGGCGGGCTCCGCTTGCGGATCGCGCGGGGCCACGAGAGCGCGTGGCTCTCGGCGCTCAACGGGGCGCGGCATGCCCTCTTCATCCTGCATGCGCTCGCCCCCGGGGACATCGCACAGGAGCTGGACCAGGTCGCGGACCCCGAGCGGCAGGAAGCGCTCGCGCGCATCACCGTCCTCGGCTGGCTCCAGGAGCTGCTCCTGGCCGCGACCTCGTGACGCGCCCCCCCCCGGGGCGCGTGTCAGCGCGTCCGCACGAGCCGCACCGACTCCGCCCCGCGCACCGTCGAGCGCGCGAAGTACACGCCCGGCGGCAGGGCCGACACATCGCCGGCGAGCACATGCCGTCCGGGGGCGAACACGCCGGACACGAGCGTCATGACCCGGCGTCCGCCGGCGTCGTAGAGAGCCAGCGCGAACGGTCCGGCCCGATCGAGTGTCAAGTCGATGCGGAGCCGCGCACTCCCCGCGATCGGGTTTGGCGTGAGCACGACGCGTGGCGCGGCGGGCGGCGACGCCGCGGGCACCGCCGTGGTCGGCTGATACGGTGCGGCGGTCGCGAGGAGCGGAACCCGCGCGGCGGAGTCCGCCGCGGCGGCGAAGGCGAGGTCCTGGTCCGGCGGCGCGTAGGCGATCACGCGCCGGGCCGCGAAGGTGAAGTGCGCACCGAGCGCGGGATCGGTGTTGGGGATGGCGTCGTCTTCCCAGAAGCCGCTCGCCCCGTACTCGAACGCGTCGCCGGTGCACTGGTTCGCGGGCGGCGTCGCATCGTCGGAGTAGTAGCTCGTGTAATCGAACCCCGGGATGCTCGAGCTCGCGCCGAGGAACGCCATGGCGATGGTCCCTTGCGCTCCACTCACCATCTCCCAGGCGAACTGCCCGCGCCCGGCCGGGTCCGGATTCCCGTCGATCAAGAAGCCACCCGGGTTCAGATCGTTGCGGAAGAGCATGCCGCTCGCCGCCGGGGAGTAGTCGAAGTAGTCCATGATGCCCGGGATCGGGTGCACGCGGAGGACGGTCAGGATGTCCTCCCGCTCGGCGTAGAAGGTGTGGATGCGATGAGTGGTAGGTCCGCTGTTGGCGCCGACGTAACCGCGCAGCGCGCGGACCGGCCCGGCGCGATTCACGATGAACGCCCCCTCGCCGTTCGAGAAAGTCTGCTCGCTGCGCGTGCAGACGCCGGGACCGAACAGCGACTTGTGGCGGTCGAGCAGGTCGGCGCCGCCGGCGCCGCCGGCGGTCACGCGCGTCTCGTCGCGGATCCAGCGGTCGGCGAAGTGCACGGCGTAGGCGCCGGTCGTGATCCGCGAATTCTCGGGGTTCGGACCGCTTTGCGTGTTGTAGGTCGTGAGGTAGTTGCCGGAGAGAAGCGCGAAGACATAGGCCACGGGGTTCGCTCCGGCGCCGGGGTCGAGCGTGCCGTCGCTCGCGAAGAGGTAGGCGTACGCCGTCCCCCCGCGGAGCGGGTCGGCGAGGAGGAGCTCGACGCCGCTTCCCGGGATGGTGCCCGGCGGCTCGATCGCGAACGCCGCAGTCCCGGCGTCCTTCGCCATCAGGACGAGCTCGTCGTCGGCATCGAAGAGGCTATCGGGATCGGGACCGGTGAAGGTCGTCGTGTCGGTGTAGGTGAGGATCGTATAGCCGCTCGGCGCCATGTGGTAGATGGTGCCGAAGTCGACGACGGCGCGCTCGTCCACCTGGACCGGGATCTGCGCCCAGCCGGCGCCGTCGTGGCGGAAGGCGACGATGCGTCCGGGCGCGAGGCCTTGCAGCGCGGAGAGGGCGTTCCCGGTGAGCACCACCGGGTCGCGATCGCGGCCGAGCGGATTGGCTCGTGCCGCGGCGCCGGGAAGGAGGAGAACGACGGCGAGGCATGCAGCCGCGGCGATGGGCGGATGCGACCGGATTGAATGCGCGATCATGGCGGTGCTCCTCGTCACGGCGGCCGTGGCCGGTGGTCCTCTCCTTCAATCATACACCCGGCCATGGACCCGGCGCGCTTCCCGCCGCGTGGCCGGCGTGCTAGCGTTCGCGTTCCGATGACGACCATGCCGGCCACCGCCGCCCTCCGCCAGCGCTTCCGCGCGCTCGGCTATCGCAACTTCCGCCTCTTCTGGTCCGGCCAGCTCGTCTCGGTCGTCGGGACCTGGATGCAGAGTGTCGCCCAGGGCTGGCTCATGCACCGGCTCACCGCCTCGGCCTTCATGCTCGGGCTCCTCGGCTTCGCCCAGTTCCTGCCGGTGCTCTCTTCTCCCTGTGGGCCGGGGTGATCATCGATCGCGTGGACAAGCGCCGCCTCATCATCGCGACCCAGTCGCTGGCGCTCCTCCAGGCGGCGCTTCTCGCCACCGTGGTCTCGCTCGGCATGGTCGAGCCCTGGATGGTGATCGTGCTCGCGCTGGTCTTCGGCATGGTGAACGCGTTCGATCTCCCCGCGCGCCAGTCCTTCATCGTCGAGATGGTGGGGAAAGAAGACCTCCCGAACGCGATCGCGCTCAACTCGGCCGCGTTCAACTCGGCGCGCATCATCGGGCCGATGGTGGCGGGACTCGTCCTCGCCGCCTACGGCGAGGCAGTGTGCTTCTGGATCAATGCGATCTCTTACCTGGCTGTGATCTTCTCGCTCTGGCGCCTGGATCTACGGCCGAGCGCCGCCGCGGGCGGCCGCTTCGGCCTCTCCACCTTCCGCGAGGGACTCGACTATGCGCTCGGGGTGCGCCAGCTCCGGAATCTCCTCGTCCTCCTCGGTTTCACCTCCGGGCTCGGGTTCCAGTACATGGTGCTGCTTCCGGTCTATGCCCGCGAGATTCTGCATACGGACGCCAAGGGCTACGGATTGATGGTGTCCGCCTTCGGGCTGGGCTCCCTCCTCGCCGCGGTGCTCATGACGCGAAAGCACGAGCGCCGCCAGCTCCGAAAGAATCTCCTCATCGGTCTCGGCACGGCCGGCTGCGGCATGTTCGGTTTCGCCTGGTCGCGCTACCTGCCGCTCGCCCTGGCCATGGGCTTCGCGGCCGGTTTCGGCTTGATCCTCTACGTGATCAGCACCAACACGCTCGTCCAGCTCACGACCGAAGACCGCTTCCGCGGCCGTGTGATGAGCTTCTACACGTTCATGTTCCTGGGCACCGCTCCGATCGGGGCGCTCGTGTCCGGGAGTATCGCGCAGGCCGCGGGCGCGCCGGTGGCGACCACTCTGTCGGCGGCTGTCCTCCTCGGCGGGGCGGCCTGGGTCTACTATCGGCTGCGGATGCTGGCCGCGCGCGAGGCCGAGGTGGGGCCGCCGCATCCGGAGCCTGGCGCTTCGGAGAAGGTCGGCTGAGCATGGAACTCGACTGGGTCCTCTTGCCGCAGCCGCGGTGCCTCGAGGTGACGGACGGCGTGCAGCGCGCCGCGGTGGTCGCGGCGGCGCCCGCCGTGGCGATCGATCCCGCTCTGGTCACCGCCGCCGAGGGCTACCGCCTCCTCCTCGCGCCGGAGCGCACGGAGATCGTCGCGCACGATCGGGCCGGCGCCTTCTACGCGGCGCGGACGCTCGCCCAGATCCGCCGGCAGGCAGGCCGCGCGGGTGAGATTCCGTGCGTCGCGATCGAGGACTGGCCCGACTTCCGGCACCGCGGCTTCATGCTCGACGTGAGCCGGACCCGGGTCCCGACCATGGAGCGGCTCCACGCGCTCGTCGATCTCCTCGCCGAGTGGAAGCTGAACGAGCTCCAGCTCTACATCGAGCACACCTTCGCCTATGCCGATCACCGGGCGGTGTGGGCGGACGCCTCGCCGTTCACGGCGGCGGAGATCAAGGCGCTCGACCGCTACTGCGGCGAGCGGATGATCGAGCTCGTGCCGAACCAGAACTCCTTCGGGCATCTCGAGCGATGGCTCCGTCACCCGCGCTACCGGGGGCTTGCCGAAGCGCCGGACGGGTTCGTCGATCCGTGGGGCGAGCTTCGCCCCGGGCCCTCGAGCCTCTGTCCGATCGATCCGGCGGCGATCGAGCTCCTGCGCGGGCTCTACGACGAGCTCCTCCCGAACTTCACGAGCCGGCGCTTCAACGTGGGCTGCGACGAGACCTTCGACCTCGGGCAGGGGCGAAGCCGCGCGGCGTGCGAGGAGCGTGGCAAGGGCCGCGTCTATCTCGACTTCCTCCGCGCGGTCGAGCGCGAGGTGGCGCGCCGCGGGCGGACGATGCTCTTCTGGGGCGACGTGATCCTGAATCATCCGGAGCTCATCCCCGAGCTGCCGGCGGGGATGGTGGCGCTCGACTGGGGCTACGAGGCCGATCATCCCTTCGCCGACGAGGCGGCGCGCTTCGCTGCGGCCGGGGTGCCGTTCTACGTGTGCCCGGGCACGTCGAGCTGGAACTCGATCGCCGGGCGCACGGCGAATGCGCGCGCGAATCTCGAGGGGGCGGCGGTTGCCGGGCTTGCGCACGGCGCGGCCGGGTACCTGGTCACCGACTGGGGGGATAACGGGCACTGGCAGCCGCCGGCCGTGTCGCTGCTCGGGATCGCGTACGGCGCGGCGATGGCCTGGGCGGGAGACGCCAACCGCGATCTCGATCTTGCGCGCGCCCTGGATCTCCACGCCTTCCATGATCCGGCGGCGGTTCTCGGCCGCGTGGCGGTGGATCTCGGGAATGTCTACCGGGCGGGACTTCCGCTCATCCGGAATGCCTCGGTGCTCGCCGAGCTCCTCATCCATCCTGATCGCGGCATGAGCGAGCGCGCGTTCGCCGGCTTGACGCAGGGCGGGCTCGAGACGGCGTGGGCCGCGATCGACGCCGCAGTGGCCGCCCTGCCGGAGGCGCGCCCGGACGGCGGCGCGGCGGCAGCGGCGGCCGATGAGCTCCGCCATGCGGCGGCGCTCCTTCGCCACGCTGCCGCGCTCGGGGTCGCCCGGATCGAGGCAGCGCGGGCGGGGGCGCGGCAGGGAGAGATCGCTGCGATCGACGCCGCGACGCGGCGAGGGCTCGCCGGCGAGCTCGAGCCGCTCATCGCCGACTACCGCCGGCTCTGGCTGCAGGGGAGCCGCGAGGGCGGGCTCGCCGAGAGCGCGGGCCGACTCGATCAGCTGCTCGTCCGGTACCGCTAGGAGGAGGGGAATGGTCGCGCTGCGCATTCTGATTCTCGTGCTCACCACCGTTGCTGCGGCGGCGCTCGCTGTCCTCGTGGGCCGGCACGAGACGCCCGCCGATCGAACCCGCGCCTACGTCAGCTTCGCGCTCCAGGGGGACCTCCAGCCGGCGGAGTCGCTCCTCGACGGCATCATGCGGTCGCACCCCACGCCGGCAGAGGCCGACCTCGCCGCCCGCTTCCGCCGCCGCTTCATCGATCGGAGCGAGGAATGGCCGGATTCGCTGGCGGCGCCGTTCGGGCGCGAGGTGATGGCGGCGTATCGCGACTACTGGACCCGGTCGCTCATGGGCGAGGTGGCGGCCGAGAAGGGGGAGGCCTATCTCGCCGCCGCGCTCCGCTCGGTGCTCATGGCGCACGGGCTGCCCTCGATGGGCGCCGACGACCAGGTGATCGCCGAGGTCCGCGCGGAGCTCGAGCGCCGCGGTCTTCATGTCCTGGGCGGTGTCACGCTGCCCTACTTCGATCTGATGATCTGGGCGCGGGCCGATACCGCGCGCTACGAGGTCGAGCTCACCGACACGGTCGAATCGGTCACCGTCATCTTCGTGAGCGATTTCCTGATCAAGGGGTGGTCGCACTTCGCGACCTTCGGGCGCGCGTCCACGGGCGGGTGGGCGGCGAGCGACGCCCTCTACTGCCTGCGCGAGGACTACGATCTCGATTCCGAGAAGTTCCTGATCAGCTACCTCAAGCACGAGAGCCGGCACTTCGCCGACTACGCGCGATTCCCCGCGCTCGCGCAGGCCGATCTCGAGTACCGGGCGAAGCTGACCGAGCTCGCCTATGCCCGCACCACGCTCCACGATCTGATCGAGAACTTCGCGACGAGCGGGGCGCCGAACCCGAACGCGCCGCATACGCTCGCCAACTACGCGGTAGTGCGCGATCTCTCTCTGCGCCTCTTCGGCGCCGAGACGGCTGAAGCGAGCCGCTTCCGCTCGCGCCAGGCGCCTGCGATCAACGCGGCCGCGCGAGACCTCCTGGCCGCCCACACCGCGCGGCTCCTCGCCGCCGGCGCCGGGACGACCCGCGGCGTCATCGAGCCGTGAGTCGCCTGCGTAAACGCCCTTGCGGGCGGCGCAGCCCATCGGCTAGACTACTGGTCCATGTCGTCCCGGATGCGAACGCCCGAACGGGCTCTCAACCTGCTGCTCATCGCCGCGATCTCCGGTGCAATGCTCGGCGAGCCCGCCGTCCTCTGCATCGAGCCGGACGGGCGGAGCCACCGCGAGTCCTTCACGGAGGACTGCTGTTTCCTCGGTGATGTCTCCGTTGCCCTGGACATGGGCGCCGGGTACCAGGCCGCGGACGCGGCCGATTGCGGCGACTGCCGGGACATCCTCGTCGCCGCCAAGCTCGCCTTCCGACTCCTCGATCGGAGCACGTTCGTCAGGACTCCGGTGAGTTCCCTGTCCCAGGTGGACTCGTCCGAGGACCTGACCACGTTCCGCTTCGTGAACCGGAGCCCTGATCGTTTCGTGGCCCCAATCCTCCTCGCGCTCCGCACCGTCGTCATTTCCTGCTGATCACCTCCGCCTGCTCGTAACCGTCGCCGGCCGCCGAGTGCGACCCGGCGACCGGCTCTGTTGCGCCCGCCGCCGGCGATGGCCGGCGCATGTCCGGACGGAGGTGGAATGCGCGCGCGAAATCTGTTGCTCATGTCATGGCTGCTCATGACCGGGTTGCCGCTCCGCGCGGCGGGCGCCGAGTCGCCGCCCGCCGGCGAGGAACCGGCGGGAGCGATCGAGCTCGACCAGGCGATTGCTCTGGCCGTGGAGCGGTCTCCGGAGCTCGCCGTGGCCGAGCTCGAGCTGGAGGCGGCGGGGGCCCGCCGCGAGCAGGCAGGACTCCGACCCAATCCGGATGCGGCGTTCGAGTTCGAGAACGTGGACTGGGATCTCCCCGGTGCTTCCGAATCAGAGATCACCGTGTTGTTGCTGCAGCGATTCGAGCTCGGCGGCAAGCGCGGCGCCCGCGTCGCGCTTGCCGAATCGCTGGCGAGCGTCGTGCGCTGGGATCGAGATCTGGTGCGGCGGGACCTGATCCGCGAAGTGAAGGTGGCCTTCTCGTCGGGGCTCGGCGCCCAGGAGCGGTTGGCGGTGGCCGAGGAGACCCTGGCCCTCGCCGGGGAGGTCGCCGCCTCAGTCGATCAGAAAGTCGCGACGGGTGCCATCTCCCCGGTGGAGACGACGCGGGCTCGCGTCGCCGTCGCGCGCGCCGTCGTCGATCTCGATGCGGCCCGGCGCGAGCTCGATCTGGCCCGGCAGCTCCTCGCGCTCCATTGGGGATCGACCACGCCGGGTTTCGCGTCCATGGCCGGCGAGCTGGACACCCTCGCCACGATCCCCGAGCGATCGTCGCTCGCCGCGAGCCTGGCTCGGAACCCGGACGTGGCCCGCTGGGGGGACGAGGCCAGAGCGCATGGAGCACGGCTCCGACTGGAACGCAGTCTCGCCGTTCCCGACCTGAGTCTCGGGGGCGGCATCCGGCGGCTCGAGGAGTCGGGGCAGAACACTCTCGTCTTCGGGGTCGGCATCCCGCTTCCGTTATTCGATCGCAATCAGGGGGCGGTGCGCGAGGCCGTGGTGGCCATGGAGCAGGCATCGCGGGCGGGAGCCGGTGCAAGGTGGCGCGCCGAGCGAGCCCTCACCGCCGTGGTCACCCGGCTGGAAATCGCGCAGAGCGCGGTCCGTGGCCTCCGCACTGCGGTGATCCCCGGCGCTCAGGCGAGCTTCGACGAGATTCGACGGGGCTACGAGCTCGGGAAGTTCACGTATCTCGATGTGCTCGAGGCACGGCAGTCGCTGGCCGAGGCGAGAGCGGCAGAGATCGACGCCCTCGTCGATCTGGCCCTGGCGCAGGCGGAGACCGAAAGCCTGACGGAGGATCGTTCTGATGGGACTCCGGTTCTGGATCTTGATCGGGATGGGCTTGGCCTTCGCTGCCGGGTGCGGCGATCGGGACGACGGGCACGAGTCGCCGGAGGCGCACGCGGAACATGGTGCAGAAGCAGAGGCGGCACACGAGGAGCATGCGGGGCAGCGCGGGGAGGAGGAGAGCGGACACGTCCGCCTGTCGGCCGCCCAGCTCGCCGCTGCCGACATCGAGGTCGGCACCGCCGGACCCCGGACGATCGCCATCTGGCAGGAGCTCCCCGGCGAGATCGTGGTCAATGCGGACCGGCTCGCCCACGTCGTGCCACGGTTCCCGGGCATCGCGCGCGAGGTCCGGACAGCTCGGCGACCAGGTCGCGGCGGGTGATGTGCTCGCCGTCATCGAAAGCAACGAGAGCCTGTCCCCTTACGAAGTCAAGTCGCTGATCGGCGGGACCGTGATCGCTAAGCACATCACGCTCGGCGAGTTCGTGCGCGACGATGCCGATGTCTACGTGATCGCCGATCTCTCGACCGTTCGGGTGAACGTGACCGTCTATGCTGGGACCTGTCGCGCATCCGCCGGGGCAAAGGCGGTGACCATCCGCGCCGCGGGCCTGGCCGAGAAGGCTGAGGGCCAGATTGCCTACGTCGGGCCGGTGGTCGGGGAGGCGACGCGGACGGCGGTGGCGCGGGTTGTCCTCCAGAACCCGAAAGGCACCTGGCGGCCTGGCGTCTTCGTGACGGCCGCGGTGCGCGTCGAGGAGGCCCGGGTCGCAGTCGCCGTTCCCGACGATGCGGTCCAGACCGTCGCCGGCGGGGATGCGGTCTTTGTCTTCCATGACGGGGCCTTCGAGCCGCGTTCCATCGTCACCGGAAGAAACGACGGCGAGTGGGTCGAGGTCGTCTCCGGCCTGGCCGCCGGCGAGCAGTGCGCGTTCCGGAACAGCTTCATCCTCAAGTCGGAGATCGGCAAGGGTGAGCTGGGCCACGAACACTAGACCACATGGAGCGGAGAGGGACACCATACCCGGCCTGCCCGGTGACGGCATCATCATGGTCGTGGATCTGCCTCGGGTCGTGAGCATTCGCACGGGCGAGGAAGGCGACCAGGCGCTCTGAAGGAGAATACCGGCATGATCGATCGACTCCTCCGGTTCGCGATCGCGCAGCGGGGGCTCGTCCTCCTCGCGACCGTGGGCCTGGCGCTCCTCGGCATCGTGGATTTCCGGCGGCTGCCGATCGACGCGGTGCCGGACATCACCAACGTGCAGGTGCAGATCAACACCGCCGTCCAGGCCCTGTCGCCGCTCGAGGTCGAGCAGCAGATCACGTTCCCGATCGAGACGGCGATGGCCGGCCTCCCGCGGCGTCGAGGACATGCGCTCGCTCTCGCGCTACGGCCTCTCGCAGGTCACCGTCGATCTTCGAGGACGGCACCGACATCTACTTCGCGCGCCAGCTCGTCAACGAGCGGCTGCAGGAGGCGAAGGACAGCCTGCCCGACCGGCATCGGCGAGCCGGACATGGGGCCGATCGCCACCGGGCTCGGCGAGATCTTCTTCTGGACCGTCGAGGCCGACACGGCGGCCCGAAGCACGACGGCACGCCCTACACGCTGACCGACCTGCGCACGATGCAGGACTGGGTGGTCAAGCCGCAGCTGCGCACGCGTGCCCGGGCGTCACCGAGGTGAACACCATCGGCGGCGTACGAGCAGCAGTTCCACGTGACGCCGGATCCCGCGAAGCTGATCGCCTACGGGCTGAGCTTCCGCGACGTGCTTGGCGGCGCTGGCCGCCAACAACGCGAACGTCGGCGGCGGCTACATCGAGCACAGCGGCGAGCAGTACCTCATCCGCGCCACCGGGCTCGTCTCCGACGCTCGGACGAGATCCGCGACATCGTGCTCGGCGACGCAGGACGGCATGCCCGATCCACGTGCAGCGACGTCGCCGAGGTCGGGCTCGGGCAAGGAGCTGCGCACCGGCGCGGCCACCGCACAACGGCGAGGAGGTCGTGGTCGGCACGGCCATCATGCTGATCGGCGAGAACAGCCGCACGGTCGTCCGCAGCGCGTCGCGCGACCGGCTGGCCGAGGTGAACCGATCGCTGCCCGCCGGGCGTGCGGGCCACGACGCGTCTACGACCGCACGCGACCTGGTCGACGCCACCATCGACACGGTGCGGCACGAACCTCGCTCGAGGGCGCGCTGCTGGTCGATCGCCGTGCTCTTCCTGCTGCTCGGCAACATCCGCGCCGCGCTCATCGTGGCGCTCGCCATCCCGCTCTCGATGCTCTTCGCCGATCACCGGCATGGTGCAGAGCCGCATCAGCGGCAACCTGATGAGCCTCGGCGCCATCGACTTCGGCATCATCGTCGACGGCGCGGTCGTCATGGTCGAGAACTGCTGCGCCGGCTCGGCGCAGCGGCAGCACGAGCTCGGCCGCCTGCTGACGCCGCGCGGAGCGCTTCGACGAGTCCTTCGAGGCCGCCGCGAGGTGCCCGGCCGACCCTCTTCGGCGTCGGCATCATCATGATCGTCTACCTGCCGATCCTGACGCTGACCGGCGTCGAGGGCAAGATGTTCCGGCCCGATGGCGCTGACGGTGTTCCTCGCGCTGGCCGGCGCGCTCGTGCTCGCCTTACCTTCGTGCCGGCGCTGGTCGCTCTCGTCCTGCGCGGCCGCGTCGGCGAGGGCGAGAACCGTCGTGATGCGGGCGGCCGAAGCGCGTCTATCGCGCCGGCGCTCGCGCTGGGCGCTGCGCCGGCGCGTGGCCGTGGTCGGCCGGCGGTCGCCGCTGCTGGCCGGCATCGCGGCGTCGCTGGCGACGCGGCTGGGCAGCGAGTTCGTGCCCAAGCTCGACGAGGGCGACGATCACGGTGCAGCCGCTGCCGCATCCCCGGCATCAGCCTGACCACCAGCGTCGCGCATGCAGCGCGCAGCTCGAGAGCGCTGCTCCGCGCGCGCTTCCCGGACGAGATCGAGCACGTCTTCGCGCGCATCGGCACCGCCGAGGTCGCCACCGACCCGATGCCGCCCAACGTCTCCGACACGCTTCATGATCCTCAAGCCGCGCGTCGGCAGTGGCCAGAGCCGCGAAGACGCCAGGCCGAGCTTGTCGGCGCCAGGTGCGGGAGGCGCTCGCGGAGCTGCCCGGGCACCGCTACGAGTTCACCCAGCCGATCCAGCTGCGCTTCAACGAGCTGATCGCCGGCGTGCGCAGCGACGTGGCGGTGAAGGTCTTCGGCGACGACCTGGCGACGCTGCAGCGAGACGCCGAGCGCGTCGCCGCGGTGCTCGCCGCGATCCCCGGCGCGGCCGACGTGAAGGTCGAGCAGGTGACCGGGCTGCCGGTGCTCACGATCGACGATCGACCGCGCGGCCATCGCGCGCTACGGGCTCAACGTCGGCGACGTGCAGGAGGTCATCGAGACCGCCTCGGCGGGAGCGCCGTGCGGACAGGTGTTCGAGGGCGACCGCCGCGTTCGACCTCGTCGTGCGCCTGCCCGACGAGATCCGGCAGCGACCTCCACGCGCTCGAGCGACCTGCCGATTCCGCTGCCGCGCGAGCCGGAAGCCGCGGCGGCAGGTACCCGGCTCGCGGCGTCGAGTCCGAGCAGCTCGCGCGCGACGCCTTCGTGCCGCTCGGGGCGGTGGCGCGGGTCTCGGCTCGAGGAAGGCCCGAACCAGATCAGCCGCGAGAACGGCAAGCGCCGCGTGGTGGTGCAGGCCAACGTGCGCGGGCGCGACCTGGGCGGCTTCGTCGCCGAGGCGCAGAAACGGATCGCGGCGGAGGTGGCTCTCCCCGCCGGGCTACTGGCTGACGTGGGGCGGGCAGTTCGAGAACCTGGTCGCGGCGCGGCAGCGCCTGAGCCTGGTCGTTCCGCTCGCGCTCGGGCTCATCTTCCTGCTCCTCCTCCTGAGCTTCGGTTCGGTCAAGCATGCGCTCCTCGTGTTCACCGGCGTGCCGCTCGCGCTGACCGGCGGCATCCTGGCGCTCTGCTGCGCGACATGCCCTTCTCGATCTCCGCCGGCGTCGGCTTCATCGCCCTCTCGGGCGTGGCCGTGCTGAACGGCCTCGTCATGGTCTCGTTCATCAACCGGCTGCGGGAGGAGGGTCTGCCCGCTCGACGAGGCGATCAGCTGGGCGCGGCGACCCGCCTGCGCCCCGTGCTGATGACCGCGCTCGTCGCCTCGCTCGGGTTCGTGCCGATGGCGCTGGCGCACGGCACCGGCGCCGAGGTGCAGCGCCCGCTCGCGACGGTCGTCATCGGCGGGATCATCTCCTCGACCCTGCTCACGCTGGTCGTGCTGCCGGCCCTCTATCGGCTGGCGCACCGGGCCGATGAGTCCGCGGCGCAGGGGCCCGCCGAGGTCGAGCAAGCGCTTCCCTCGGCCGGGGGTGATCTTCTATACTGACCGCCCCCCCCTCCCGAGGTGATCATGCTGCACCCAGTCCCGGACACGATCCCTGTGCCCCCGGCTCCGGCCGCGGCCGCGCGCGTCGAGATCGACGACTTCCTCGCGCTGGTCGAGAAGCCGCAGCGCTACACGGGCGGCGAACGCCATGCCCGGAAGAGGCCGCTCACGGCCGCGGCCGTCAAGTGGGCGCTCTGCTTCCCCGAGGTGTACGAGATCGGGATGAGCCACCTCGGGCTCAAGATCCTCTATCACATCCTGAACGAGCACCCGGAGACGATGGCCGACCGCGCCTACTGCCCGTGGCCCGACATGGAAGCGGCGATGCGGGACCGCGGCGTGCCCGCCTTCGCGCACGAATCGCGGGCGCCGCTTGGCGCCTTCGACGTGCTCGGCTTCTCGCTCCAGTACGAGCTCACGTACACGAACGTGCTCACCATGCTCGATCTCGCCGGGCTGCCGCTCCATGCACGCGAGCGCCGGGATTCGGATCCGCTCGTCATCGGCGGCGGCCCCTGCATGGCCAACCCGGAGCCGATCGCCGAGTTCTTCGACGCGTTCCTGATCGGGGACGGCGAGGAGGCGGTGATCGCGATCAGCGAGGTCGTGCGCGCGCACCGCGGCGATCGCGCGCGCCTGCTGGCGGCGCTGGCGCAGATCCCGGGCGTCTACGTGCCGTCGCTCTATGCAGTCGACTATCAGGCGGACGGCAGGATCGCGGGGTTCCGTCCGCTCATCGCCGGCATTCCCGAGCGCGTGAAGCGGGTCTACGTGAGCGATCTCGCCGCGGTTCCCTTCCCGGTCGACACGCCGGTGCCGCTGGCCGAGGTGGTGCAGGACCGGCTCGCGATCGAGGTCGTGCGCGGTTGCACGCAGGGCTGCCGCTTCTGTCAGGCCGGGTACTGGTACCGGCCGGTCCGCGAGGCGCTCGGCCGATCAGGTGACGGCGATCGCCGAGGCGGGGATCGGGAGCGGCGGCTGGGACGATGTGAGCCTCGTCTCGCTCTCGACCGCGGATCACAGCCAGGCCGATGAGATGGCGCGCAAGGTGACGGCGGCGATGAAGCCGCTCCAGGTTTCGATCTCGCTGCCGTCGCTGCGGGCCGATTCGTTCTCGGTCGGTCTCGCCGAGGCGGCGATGGAGGTCAAGAAGAACGGATTCACCTTCGCGCCGGAGACCGGATCGGAGCGGCTTCGCCGCGTCATCAACAAGAACATCACCGACGCGAGCCTGCTCGACGCCATCGAGACCGCCTACCGGCGCGGATGGAGCCTGGTCAAGCTCTACTTCATGATCGGGCTTCCGACCGAGACGATGGATGATGTCGATTCGATCGTGCACCTCGTCAACAAGGTGAACGAGGTGGGCCGGAAGGTGGGCGGCGGGCGGCGGGTGAACGCGTCGGTCGGGACCCACGTGCCGAAGGCGTTCACGCCGTTCCAGTGGGAGGGGTTCGAGGATCTGACCTCGCTCGCGGCGAAGCTCGCGCACTTGAAGCGCCGCTTCGGGAACCACCGCTACGTGCGCCTCAAGTGGCACGACTTGCAGCCGAGCTTTCTCGAGGCCGTGTTCTCGCTCGGGGATCGGCGGGTGGCGGGGGCGGTCGAGGCGGCCTGGCGGCGCGGCGCCCGCTTCGACGGCTGGGGCGAGCAGTTCTCCTGGGACATCTGGATGGCCGCCTTCGCCGATGCCGGGATCGATCCCGCGTTCTACACGCGCGGGCGCGATGTGGAGGAGATCCTGCCGTGGGATCTCCTCGATCCCGATCTCACCAAGAAGTTCCTCGCGCGCGAGCGGCGGAAGGCGTTCGAAGAGCGGCTGACCAACGACTGCCGCTGGGGCGACTGCCACATGTGCGGCATCCCGAACGCGCCGGAGGATATCGTCCTGTCAGTGGATCGGCCGGAGGCGCTCGGCGTCGCCGGGAAGATCGGGCTCGACGGGAACCCGATCCCGCGGGCCGGCTTCGCCCGGCGGGTGGCGATCGAACCGGCGGCGCTGATCGAGCGGCCGGCGCCCGCGGCGCCGGCGCCGGTCGAACCGGTAGCGGCCGCACCGGCGCGGAGCGAGGAGGAGGGCTTGGCCCGCGACGAGGCGCCCGCCGCCGGCCGGCCGCGCCTCCGCGTATGGTATGCGACGAGCGGCGCGCTCCGCTTCCTTCCGCATAGCGATCTCATGCGCGTGTTTCATCGCGCCTTCCGGGTCGCCGGGCTCCCGGTGGTCTTCAGCCAGGGTTTCAACCCGCGCCCGCGCGCCGCGTTCGGCCCGCCGCTGCCGGTCGGGGTCACCGGGGCGCGCGAGGCCTTCGATGTCGAGATGGCGGCCGGCGCGAGTCTCGATGCGGAGCCGATCGTCGACGCGCTGAACGCGGCGCTCCCGGACGGGCTTCGGGTGCTCGCCGCCGCCCCCTCGCCCGCGGGGCCTGCGATCGCGGCCGCGGTCGAGGCCGCGGACTACCGAGTGACCCTCGCCCCGGCCGTGGATCGCGGCGCCGTGGCCGCGCGGCTCGCCGCGTTTGCGGCGGCCGCGACGATGCCGGTGGCCAAGGAACGGCATGGCCGCCCCGACCGCACGATCGACCTGAAGCTGGCGGTGCTCGCCGCCCATGCCGACAATGGACAGCTCACCTTCCGCCTCGCCGTGAACCAGGCCGCGGGGCACCAGGTGAGCGCGAGCCTCGTCCTCGCGGCGCTCTGCGGGCTCGATCGCGAGGAGATCGCCGCCTCGCGCATCGAGCGGTTGGCGCTGTACGACGCAGAGGGGCCGATCTAGACTGATGGGCGCGATGACGAACCGCATTCCGATCGGAGGTCCCGCGAGCGGGGAGGAGCGGACCGTGGCGACCATGCCCGCGCCGGCTCCCGACGCCGCCGGCCGTTCGGTCTTCATCGAGACTTACGGCTGCCAGATGAACGTCTCCGACTCGGAGCTCATCCTCGGCATCCTCGGCCCGGCCGGCTATCGCGCGGCCCCGAGCGCGCGCGAGGCCGATGTCGTTCTCTTAAACACCTGCGCCATCCGCGAGCACGCCGAGGAGCGCGTGCGCGGGCGGCTCGCCGAGCTCGCCGGCTGGAAGCGGCGGCGGCCCGAACTCATCCTCGGCGTCCTCGGCTGCATGGCCAAGCACGTGGGGGAGGAGCTCACTGCCGACTCGCTCGCGGTCGACATCGTGGCCTCGCCGGACACGTACCGGAGCCTGCCGCGGCTCATCGCCGCCGCCGGCGACGAGGCGGCGCTCGGCGGCGCCCAGCTCGATCTCCATCTCGATCGCGGCGAGCACTACGAGGGCATCGATCCGGTGCGCGCGGCGGGCGTCAACGCCTGGATCACAATCGAGCGCGGGTGCGACAAGTTCTGCACGTTCTGCATCGTGCCGTACGTGCGCGGGCGCGAGCGCGCGGTGCCGCCGGGCGAGGTGATCCGCCAGGTCGAGGAGCACGTGCGCCGCGGCGGGCGCGAGGTGACGCTTCTCGGGCAGACGGTGAATGCCTATCGGTACGGAGACATCGGGTTCGGCGATCTGCTCGCCCGGGTCGCGCGCGTGGACGGCATCCGCCGCGTGCGCTTCACGTCGCCGCATCCGGCCGAGTTCGATGCGCGCACGCTCGCGGCGATGGCGGAGCACCCGGCGGTCATGAAGCATGTCCACCTCCCGGTGCAGTCGGGATCGGACCGCGTGCTCGCCGCCATGCGCCGCGAGTACAACAGGGCCTCGTTCCTCGATCTGGTCGCCCGCATGCGGGCGTTGATGCCGGGGATCACCTTCACCACCGACATCATCGTGGGCTTCCCCGGAGAGACCGAAGAGGAGTTCGCGGCGACCCTCAGCTTGTTGCGCGAGGTGCGGTTCGAATCGGCGTTCATGTTCAAGTACTCGCAGCGCGAGGGGACGATCGCAGCGCGCGAGATGCCGGAGACGGTCAGCGAGGAGGAGAAGGGGCGCCGGCTGACCCGGGTCATCGACCTGGTCGAGGGGATCGCCGCCGAGCGGAACCGGGCCTGGGTGGGGCGCACGGTCGAGGTGCTGGTCGAGGGCGGGTCGCGGCGCGATCCGGCGCAGCTCGTCGGGCGGACCGCGCACGGGAAAGCGGTCGTGTTCGCCGCCGCCGGCGCGCGCGCCGGCGATTTCGTCCCGGTGCGGATCCTGGGGTCGACGTCGCACACGCTGCACGGAGAGATCGCGGAAAGCGAGCAGGGCGAGCAAGGGAGCGAGGAGACATGGAGCTAAGAGGCAAGACCGCTCTCGTGACCGGGGCCGCCCGCCGCGTGGGGCGCGTGATCGCGCTCGAGCTGGCGGATCATGGCGTGGCGATCGCGCTCCATCATCATCAGTCGATCGAACAGGCCGGGGAGACCGCCGCCGAGATCAAGGCCAAGGGGGTCGAGGTGGCCACCTTCGGTGCCGATCTGACCGATCCGGCCGAGGTGGATCATCTCGCGCGCGACGTGATGGAGCGCTTCGGCGGGGTGGACATCCTCGTGCACTCGGCGGCCATCTTCCTCCGCACGCCGATGGGCCAGGTGAAGCTGGCGGACTGGGACCGGCTCTTCGCGCTCAACGTGCGGGCGCCGTTCCTCCTCACGCAGGCGCTCACGCCCACGCTCAAGGACCGCCGCGGGCATGTCGTCATGATCACCGATGTGGGCGGCGTCCTCCCGTGGATCGGCTATCTGCCGTACGGCGCGTCGAAGGCCGGGCTCATCTACCTGACGCGCGGACTTGCCAAGGCGCTCGCGCCGCACGTGCACGTGAACGCCGTGTCGCCGGGCACCGTCTTGCCGCCGCCCGAGGCGACCGACGCCGAGGTGACCGAGGAGGCCGAGCGCGCGGCGCTCCGCCGGATCGGCACCGCGGAGGACGTGGCGCGCGCCGTCGCGTTCCTCTGCGAGTCCGAGTTCATCACCGGGCAGGTGCTGGCGGTGGACGGCGGGAGGCTGCTCGCCTGAGCGCCGACATCCGAGCGCGTAGCCCGTGGGGGCGCTGGACCGGCTGCCACGGGCCCGGCCGAACCCGCTGGTAAGCGTGTCCACGATCGAGTTCGAAGTGGGCGGGGTGGGGGCGGTAGGGGTGGCGGTGTACGGCGGACGGCCAACGCGTCAACCGTGTCACCGACCGCCGTTTCTCCTCACCCCCAAGTCGTGCAAGACAGGTCTTGTGACGCGCCACGCGGGCCACCCAGGCCGAGGCGGTAAGCGGACGAATTGCCTTGCGTGGGCGAGTTGTCCGGATAAAATGCCCTCGCCATGCGAATTGTCCAAAGACACCTCGAGGTGAATCTCACCCCCGGCCGTGCCGCCTTCCTCTGGGGACCCCGGCGGGTTGGCAAGACCTACTGGATTCACCACCACTTCCTCAGCGGGCAGGAAACCGTCATCGATCTCCTCGAGACAGATACCTTCGCGGAGTATGCGGCGAGGCCATCCCTGTTGAGAGAGCGATGGGACGGCAAGGTCACCGTGATCGACGAGGTGCAGAAGGTCCCAGCCCTCCTCGACGAAGTGCATTGGCTGATCGAGAGGAAGAAGGCCTCCTTTCTCCTCACGGGCTCGAGCGCCCGCAAGCTTCGCCGAGGGCACGCCAACCTCCTCGCCGGGCGGGCCTGGCGCCAGGAGATGGGACCGCTCTCCGCGACGGAGGTGAGTGGGTTCGATCTCGAGCGTGCCATGTGGACCGGTATGCTGCCGCCGCACTTCCTGTCACCCGATCCCGACCGCGATCTGAGGGCTTACGCGGCCGACTACCTGAAAGAGGAGGTCGCCGCCGAAGCGCGCCTGCAGAATGTGCCCGCGTTTGCGGAATTCCTGCGCGTGGCGGCGTTGACGTCCAGCGAGCTGCTCAATTACACCAACGTCGCCCGGGAAGCTGGGGCGAGCGCCAAGGTGGTCCGCGCCTACTTCGAAATCTTGGAAGACACGATGCTGGGCCATCGGCTGTCCCCATGGACTCGCTCTCGGGACCGGCGGATGATCCAGACGGAGAAGTTCTACCTTTTCGACGTGGGCATCTCCAACTACCTGGCCCGTCGCCGCCCGCAGATCGGAGGCTCCGAGTTCGGGAAGAGCTTCGAGCACTGGGTGCTGATGGAAGTGATGAACTATCGCCGGTACCGCCAGCCCGACCTCGACGTTCACTTCTGGCGCACGTCCACCGGTCAGGAGGTGGATTTCGTTCTGGGCGAGATGGAGACGGCCATCGAGGTCAAGGGGGCCACGCGAGTCCATGATGCCGACCTGCGCGGATTGCGAGCCATGCGAGAGAGCCACCGGGTCAAGCGAGCGCTGGTCGTGTGTCTGGAAAGAGAGCCTCGGGTGATCGAGCCCCGGATCGAAGTCCTTCCCTGGCGTCTTTTTCTCGAGCGGCTCTGGGCGGGCGATCTCATCTAGCAGGGTGAGTCTCCGGAGGCTCCATGGCACCGGGCAACAAGCGCTGCTGTGCCTCGGCTCACCCCGCGGATGGACAGATGACGGTGAGCGCCTGCGGGACCACCTCGATCTCCGCGGGGGTCCGGCAGATCGGCTCGCCGTCGGCGTAGATCCAGATCGGGCGCGAGGTCGTGATCGACACGCGCCGCGCGCGGTGCATCGCCACGAAGGGCAGGGTCTCGTGCGTCCCGGCGAAGATCCGCGGGAAGTAGCGGAGCACCGTGACCGGGTGGAGCGCGCGCACGATGCAGAGATCGAGGAGCCCGTCGTCGCACACCGCGTGCGGTGCGATCTTCATGCCGGCGCCGTAGGTGGATGTGTTGCCGGTCGCGGCGAGCAGGACCTCGCCCGTGAACTCGCCGAAGTCGCCGCGGATCGTGACCTGCGGGCTTTTGTAGCTCGCGAGCGTCCGCAGCACCGCGTACACGTAGCCTGCCGAACCGCCGAAGGGAACCGCCCCCGAGTGCACGCGCTCGGCCGCCTCCGAGTCGAAGCCCATCGAGGCGACCGTCGCGAAGTGCCGCCCGCCGACCCGCCCGAGATCGATCCGGCGCTCGCGCCCGGTCACTAGAAGCTCGACGGCCTGCTCCACCTCGCCCGGGACGCCGAGCACGCGCGCGAGATCGTTGCCGCGGCCGCAGGGAAGGAGGCCGAGGACGGCCGCCGACCCGGCGAGCGCGTTCACCACCTCGTGCACCGTGCCGTCGCCGCCCGCCACCGCGAAGCGCGCGACCCCGGCGGCCAGCGCCTCGCGCGCGATGCGCTCCGCATCTCCTGGCCCCGTCGTGAACGCAAGCCGCGCCTCGATGCCCCGCTCGTGCAGGAGCGCCGCCGCCTTGTCGCCCAGGGTGTGCCCGCGGCCGCCGCCCGAAACCGGGTTGGCAATGATGAGCGTTTCCGCGCCGCCGCTACTCACCCCACCTCCGCATAAAGGAACGGCGGGATGGTGAGCCCCACGACGTCGTTCCCGCCCGTCGCATCCCGCGCCATCGCCAGCGCGTCGCGCAAGCTCTTCGCCCAGGAGACGCCGAGCCGCTTCGCCTGCCGGTCATCCGGCGGTCCGACCAGGATCACCTGCGACAGGTACTTGAGCGGATAGGTGGCCCAGTACCACACGGTGAACGGATGGAAGCCGTGGTGGGCGTAGCGGTTCCGGTAGCAGTCCACGAGCTCCGGGTCCTTTGCGAACTTCTCCTGGAACGAGGCCTGCATCTCGAAGGGATCCTTCGTCTTGAGGAGGACTTCCTCGTAGAACCGCCGGTACGCCACGTGATACTCGGGATGGAAGATCTCGAAGACCGGATTCATGATGATCACGGCGCCGCCCGGCTTCACGTACGGCCGGTTGTAGAACCAGTTGAAGACGTAGCCGAGGACGTCGCTCACGACGAGCACCGGGTTCACGCGGGCGCCGACCGAGTAGGGGCTCAGGTCCGGCAGGCCGAAGACGAGCGTGTCGAACTGCCGCGGCATCTTGACGCGGAGCTGCCGGTCGATCGCGGCGAGCGTGAGCGGATGCACGGCATCGATCGAACCCGCATGGAGCTCGATCGGCTCGTAGACCGAGCGGATGCTGCGCAGGATCGTGCAGCGGACCGACTCCGGCAGGAGGCCCATAGCCGCCGGCGTCACCGCGTTCAGCGCCCGCTCCGTCCCGCTCATCCGGGACGGCGCCTTCCCGAGGTGGGCGAGCGCGGGCGGATACATGGCGCCGTTCATCGGCGCCTCGATGACGAGGATCCGCGCCCGCTTCTCGATCACCCGGCTCAGCCGCTCGATCATCTGGTGCATGTGCGAGCCGTCGGGCTGCATGACGTGCGGGCTCTCGGCCGTCATCTTCGGCGAATGGTGGCTCGCGATCGAGCGGTAGGTGCCGAGTCCGACCGCCACCGACTTGTGCCCGCCGTTCAGCGGGATCTGGATCGAATCGACGTAGATGACGAGATCCGATTCGAGGACGGCGCGGTCGGTCTCCACGGGCTCGCCGCGCTCGGTGTCGCCGAGATGGACGATGCGCTCCCGGTCCTCGGCGTCGAAGTTCCGGCAGCGCACCGGATGGAACTCGCGCATGAGCCGCTCGCCGAGCATGTAGGTGAGCTCCGCCTCCTTCATCTTCCGGTGGAGCGCGACGGCGCACATGAGCTCGACCCGTTCCCGCTTGACGCCGTGCTCGCCGAGGATCGTGAGGAGCTCCGTGATCAGCACCTCGCGGATGTCGGGGCGCCGCATCGGCGGGAACGGCTGGCAGTTGTCGTCGAAGAGGATGAGGACCTTCGATTGCGGGCCGACCAGCTCGCGGAGCGGCGGCATGCCGCGGGGGCTCTCGAGCGCGCGGCGGAGCGCCGCCGGCCAGTCCGCCCGCGGGATCCCGGCGAGCGGCGGCGGCGGGAAGTAGACGTGCGCGTTCTCCGGCAGCTCGGCGGCGACGAGGCTGTTCCCCGAGTAGGTGAGATACCGCATCCTTCCTCCTCCACATCCCCAGGGCCGGGTGGCCGGGCTAATCCCTGAACTCGAACACCGTCTTCACCGCCCCGCGCCGCCCGCCGGCGAGCGCGTGGGCGATCGCCCGCCGGAAGTCGCCGAGCGGGAAGCGCGCGCTCACGAGCGGCGCGAGCGCCGCGCCGCGCTCGAGCATCAAGTGGGTCGCGAGCTCGAAGGTGCGGACCGACTGCCCGTCCACCACTTCGGTGCCCTGCGTGTAGGCGCCGGCGACCTCGAGCTCCTTGTACCAGATCGAGGTCCAGTCCACTCCCCTCGGTACCGCCGGCATGCCGACGAGGACGACCGTGCCGTGCGCGCGCGTGAAGCGCAGCGCATCGTCGATCGTGCCGGCGCTCCCGATGCAGTCGAAGGTGACGTCCGCGCCGCCGGCGAGGACCGGCTTCCCGAGCGCCGGCCGGTGGAGCTCGGCCCCCGTCGCGCGGCACACATCGGCGTACAGGTCGCGGGACGGTTGCAGCACTAGGTCGGCTCCGAGCGACTCCGCGAGCGCCGCCTGATGCGGGTACTTGGCGACCGCGACGATGCGCGCGCGCCGGCCGGCGGCACGGAGCGCCGCGATGGTCAGAAGCCCCATCGTCCCTGCGCCGAGGACGAGCGCGGTGGCGCCGTCCGGCAGCTCCGGCTTGAGCGCCGCATGGAGCGCGCAGCTGAAGGGTTCGATGAGAACCGCCGCCTCGTCGCTCAAGGCGCCGGGCAGGCGGCGCACCTGGCTCGCATGCGCGAGGAAGAAGGGACTGAAGCCGCCGCCCGTGTCGCGGCAGAAGCCGGTCTGGATGCCGGAGGCGAGCGGACCGTGCGTCGTGTGCTCGCAGTTCCCGGTGTTCCCAGCGCGGCACTGCGCGCACGGTGCTGCGATCTCGCGCACGGCGCAGCCGAGCACGGGCTCGATCGTTACCCGCTCGCCGGGGGCGAGATCGGTGACCGCCGGCCCGACCTTGTCGATGATGCCGACGATCTCGTGCCCGAGCACGAACGGAAAGGAGGTGAGCGCCGAGAAGTAGGGGCTGCCCTGGGCGAGGATCGTCGCGAGGTCCGAGCCGCAGATCCCGCAGAGGCGCGTGCGGATGCGCACCCAGCGATCGGTCAAGAGGGCGGGCTGCGGGATCTCGTGGAGTCCGGCGAGCCCGAGCCGACCGGTGGCGACCGCCGGCCAGTGTCCCGCGAGCGCGCGCACGAGAAGATAGCGGGGCACGCTCCGGCGGTACTGGATCGCCTTCATGGGGCCAAGCTATCACAAAGCGGCAAGGCGATCACGGCACCACCGCGAGAAGCACGGCGCTGAGCGGCCGCTCGCCGAGGCGCGCGATCGGAAGCTGATAGGGGAGGGGGCGGAGCCATGCGGGCGGTGTGTCGCCGGCGTAGAGGAGGCGACCGAAGAACGTGTCCCGCGCCGCATCCGGGTCGAGGCGGCCGTGGACGAGCTTGTAGGACGTGCCGATGAAGCCGCGCTCGGAGAGGAGGAGCACGTGGGTGACCTCGCGCGCACGGAGGAGCGGGCGCGCTTGCTCGGCGGTCGGCACTGCGAACATCTCGACCGCCGCCCGGAGCCCGGGCCGGTTCTCCCAGTAGAGCGTGCCGATCGTGCGGAGGTCGGCGAAGTAGGCGATTGCGACCGAGACGTCGGGGCTCGCGAGGACGATCGGGCGCGCGGGCGCCGCGGGATCCTCGGCGATGACGATCGCCATGTCGCGGATCAGCGCGGCGAGGATGTCGTCCGGAGCGAAGGCGCGGCTCTCGGCCTGCGCTTCTGCGCTCGTGACCATGTCGAAGGTGCCGTAGAGCTCGAGCGCGAGCGGCACGAGCAGCGTGACCCAGATCGTGCTTTGCCACCGGGGCCGCGCGCGCGCGGCGGGTGTCGTCGCGCTCCGGGCGCCGCCGCCCGCGAGCATGCCGATCGCCACCGCCGCGAGGACCGCGAGGGCCGCGAGCCAGAGACCGATCCACCGCGTCTGCCACAGGGCGAGGAGGAGGAGCACGAGGGCCGGCCCGAGCGCGACGAGGAGGAGCGCACGCGTGGCCGCCGGGCGCGACCGATCGGCGGCGAGGAGCACTCCGGCGACCAGGACGAGCGGGAGCGGGCTCAGAGCCGGGAGCACGCCGCCCGAGCGGCGGAGGAGGTCCCCGAGCGAGCGGAATTCCTCGATGTCCTGATGGAGGCCCCAGAGGAGAGGATCGCGCAGCGCATACCAGGCGGCCCCGCCGGCGACGACGGCGGCCGGGAGCGCCGCCACCGCGAGCGCGGCGAGCGCAGCGCGCAAGCCATCGGCACGCGTGAGCTTCCCGTCTCGCATCCATCGCCACAGCGCGCAGAGGAGCTCGCCGCCGCCGATGAGGGCGAGCGCGTAGAGCGGATGGTTCACCTCGAGCCGCACACCCATCGCGCCGGGGAAGTACTCGATGAGATAGAAGGCGAGGCTCGCGAGACCGCCGGCCCATCCCCACAGTCGCCACCCCTCGGGCCAGGGGATGAGCCGGGTGGGTTCCGCACTCCCCTCCGCGCGCCTTGCCCCGCCCCTCACCGTGCGCACGAAGAGCGCACTCGCGGCTGCGCCGAGTCCCGTCCCGGCGAGGACGGCCACGAGCGACACCGCGCTCACCCAGAGTCCGACCGCCGCGGAGATCCCGGCCGCGATCATCCAGCGCCGCGCCCGGCGCTCCTCGCCGGGGGCCACCCAGCCGGCCCCCGCGGCGGCGAGGGCGAGTCCAGTTGCCATCACCGCCGCGGCGATCAGTCCGTGATGATCCACGTTCCCGGCGTAGAAGCACTCGGCGAGCGGAAAGGCGCCGGCGAGCGCGAGCGCGACGACCAGGGCTCCCCATGCTCCCGAGCGCCGCGCTGCCATCCAGGCGAGAAGCGGCAGGACGAGCGCGAGGAGGACCGGCCCGGCGTAGGGCGCCGCTTCCTCGACGGCGATCGCGAAGGGCGCCCCGGTCGCGACGCGGCCCGCCGCCCCGAGCGCGAGGAGCCACCAGGCGTAGAGAGAGCTCCAGTGCACGGGACGCCCGAAGGGCGCGTTGTCCGAGGCGGTCCAGTGGAGCCGCGGGCGCCCGCTCGCCAGGCGCTCGCGCACGGCGGTGAGCCACATGTAGCCGTCGGTGTAGGGCGCCGGGAGGAGGCGATGCACGCGCTCGCCGCGGCCGGATGCCGCATCGCCGCCGATCCCGAGCGCATTCGCGCGCTCGAGATAGCGGAGGCGATGGGTGGTCGTCACGAGGATCGCGACGAGGGCGAGCGCGACGAAGAGAGCGGTGAGCATCCGCCCTGCGCGCGGGCTCATGCGCTCCCGGCCTCCGCCGTCCAGGACTCGATCCGCCAGCCGCGGTCGCGCGCGAGTCGCGCGAGCTTCGGCTTCGGATTGACGACGACCGCCTGCCCGACCGCGTCGAGCATGGGGAGATCGGCGCCCGAGTCGCCGTAGGCGATCGCCCGGGCGAGATCGACCCCCTCGCGTTCGGCATACGCGCGCACCGCGCGCGCCTTCTCCTCGTCGCTGAGCGGCGGCCCGGTGAGCTCCCCCGTGAAGCGCCCGTTCTCCTCGGCGAGGGTGACGGCGAGCGTGTCCGCGGGGCTCACTCCGAGGTGACGGGCGAGGGGCGCGATCAGGAAGTCGATCGAGCCGGTGACGAGCACCACCCGTTCGCCGCGGGCGCGATGGGCGGCGATCGCGGCGAGCGCCGCCGGGTAGAGGCGCGGTCGCATCACGGTCGTGAAGACCTCGTCCGCGAGAGCGCGCACGCGCGCCGCGTCGCGGCCGCGGTAGTTCCGGTAGAAGACGCGGTTGAAGGCGCCGCGGTTCACCTTGTCGAGGAGAAGGTAGTAGATCGCCTGCGGGCCGACGCCGAGCAGCCAGAGGAGACGTCGGAGCGGCGAGAAACCGCGGGTCGCGATGCGCACATAGTACTGCGTGATGTTCGTGCGCATGAGCGTGCCGTCCACGTCGAAGAACGCGGCGCTCGCGGCGCCGCGGGGCGAGCGTTCCTCGCGAGCTTCGCTCATCCGGCTAGCCGGCCCTCGTCGCGCGGGCCGGTTCGGGGTTCAGGAGGTGGGTGAGATGCACGGCCTGGAAGAGGGCCGCCGCCTCGATCTGGATGCGAAGCGTGCGCCGCCGGGGCAGGAGCGTCGTCTCACCTAGCATCGGCGGCGCCACCACCACCTCGGCGAGGCCAGGATTCAGGTGCAGGTTCCCCTTCGGGCACTTGGGCCACAGCGAATGGCTGCCGCGAATGGCCATCGGGATGATGACGACGTCTTGCGGGAGGAGCGCGAAGAGCACGTGCTGGAGCGGCGGCGACTGGATGTCGAAGGCCGCCGTCGTGAGCGCCGGATAGAGCACGCCGGGACGTTCCTCGAGGACCTTGGCGAAGCGCTGGATCGCGTTTCGCGCGTCGCCGGTGCGGTCGGCGATGACGTAACCGTCCACCGTCTCGAGGAGATGGTCGAACTCGTGCGCCGAGACCCCGAACATGGTCGTCGACCACTTGCCGATGCGGATCCCGGCCATGCCGAGCCCGGCGCGCGCGAACATCGAGCACGGCACCGGCTGCGACCAGCCCATGGCGGCGAGGAGCTCGGGCGAGGCGAGGGCGCGGTACATGATCGGATGGTCGAGGAGCCCCTGGTGCGTGGGCAGGAAGAGGATCTTCCGCCGGCCGCTCCCGAGATCGAGCGCGCGGGCGATGGCAGTGAACTCGGGGGCGACGGTGACGCGCACGTCCACGCCGAACGTGCGAAGCGTGGTCTCGGCCCAGCGCACGTTCTCGCGCCAGATGATCTGGCGCCGCTCGGCGGGGCCGAGGGCCGAGCGGCCGAGCGCCCGCTTCTTCCGGCCGTTGGCGAGCGACGGGCCGATCCAGCCGGCGAGCTTCGCGACCCGCTGCCAGGTCGAGATCTCGGCGCGTCGCCCCACGTGCGGGTACTCGAGAAAGCGTCCGCTCGCGCGCCCGGCGATGAGCGACGGCACTGGAATCGGTGCGAGATTCTCGCTTCCCGGCGGCGCCATCCGCATCAGCTCCGCGCCCAGACGATTCGCGCGGGCGACGAGAGCGCCGGTCGCATCGACCATGTCGCGCGTCAGGTAGCTGTACTGGTGCCCGTACCAGTAGCTGGCCGGCTTGATGCGCGCGGGATCCTCGCGGTGCGCCTGGAAGAACTCGATCAGCATGGCCTGCGCGCGGCGCACCTCGCCGGCGATCCCGGCCACCTCCTTCGGATCGGCGTGCCGCGCGAGCGGCGAGTCGGCGATCCGCCGGAGGAAGATCTGCGCGTCGAGGATCACCTTCCACGCCGAGCTCCCGAACCAGGCGAAGTTCGTGTACGTGTTGTAACGGGTGGCGACCAGATCGCCGGCCGCGATGGCGGCGATGGCGCCGCGCGCCACCCGGAGGAGCTGCTCGCGGAGCGGGGCTTCCGGTCCGCCGCCGGCCGCGTATCGCTCGTCGAGCCGCGGATCGCCGGTCTCGGCGGCGAGCGCCAGCGCCTCGGCGCTCGCCTGCGCGTGGGCGAGCGGGGCGCGTGTGATGCGGGCGCGCTCGAGCGCCGCCTCGCCCTCGTCCGGCGCATAGAGGCCGGCGCCGGCGAGGGCGTCGAGGTAGAGGCCCTGGAACAGGTGCAGGAATTCCTGGGCTGTACCGGCGCCGCGCGCCGTGAACTGCCGCTCGAGATCGAGGTAGAGATGCGTTGCGGCGTGCGTGCCGGGGAGGGCGCGCAGGAACTCGGCGTGCGCCTCGGCGAGCCGCGCCTCGCGGCGCGCCGGGACGCCGAGGTAGATGGCGTCGAGGAGTCTCGCCTGCTTCAAGAGCCCGTCGAGGGTGATCGGACCGGAGGGCGTGCGGCTCGGCGGCCAGACGAGATCCTCCGGCAGCCAGTCGTCGAAGTAGCCCTCGGGCCGCCCGACCTCGATGATCTCCTGGGCGGCCTGGTCGTAGATGGCGAGCATCTGCTCGGAGTCGGCGAGCAGGGCCACGTGGAGCGGTGGGGAAGGCTGGCTCACGTTCCGTTCCATGGAACCCCCATCCGCCTCGCCGCCGCGGCGCGGCCGCGAAGTGGGCCGGCCCCGCACCGAGCGGGCCCGGTTGGCCGGCCCTAGTGGGCCGAGAGATCGTAGGTGCCGACCGCGGCGCTCTGCGCGGCCGGCGGCCGACCGTCCGGCCCCGGCGCGCCGCGTTGCCCGTTGCCTTCCTTTGCGAAGTTGCGCATGAGCGTCTGCAGGTGAATGTCCTGGATGTACTCGCGCCAATTGATCGCTTTCACGTCGAAGTTGAATTCGGCCTGCTCGGCGGCGTCGAGCGACTCATAGAGACACCGCGTGTTGGTCGTGTCGAACTGGCAGTCGAGATGCATGTACGGGCTGTAGATATGGAGGAGGCTCAGCACGCGCTCGAGCGTCGCCTCCATCAGCGACACCCGCTGCCGGAAACGAGCCGGCCACTTGAACGCCGTGAAGTGGTTCACGACCCACGCCGCCGCGTTCATCGGGATCACGTACTTGAGGCGGAACGACCGCCGGAACTGCTCGAGGCTCGGGTAGGTCCAGCGCTGCACGCGGATCGCTTCGCCCTGGCGATTGGTGAGCGGATACTGCTGGAAGTAGGAATAGATGAGCTCGAACATCTGGCCGAGCGTGAGCGGATTCTCCGATCCGCTCGCCACCTGGTAGACGGGGATCGTGTCGGAGCGGCGGATCGCCGGCAGCGCGGCGAGCATGGCGTTCGACACCATGTCGACCGGGATCAGGTCGAGCACGATGCCCGGATCGGCCGGGAAGTCCGGCAGGCGGCCCTTCGAGTAGTGCATGATGAGCGGGTCGGCCACCTTGAGCCCGTCGAGCCAGCCCGGCACCGGCTCGGCGAGACTCGACTCGATGATGGACGGGCGCAGGATGGCGACCGGCAGATCGCCGCGGTGCTTCGCCACCATCATCTCGCCCATCGCCTTGGTCAGGGTGTAGCTGTCGTGCCAGCCGAGTCGCCGGGCGCGCCGCATGCCCTCGTCAACGAGCTGGCGTTTGAGCCAGCGCTTGCGCTGGGCCTCGATGTGGTGCTTCTTGCGACTCGGGCTGAGCGGCCGTCCGGCGTGCTCGCGCTCGACGTTCCGGCGGAACTGCGCCGCCAGCTCGGGGCTCGCGGCGGCGGCGCGCGTCTGGCCGGCGAAGGCGGCGATCGACTCGATCTCGGCGTCGACGTCGAATGCCACCTTCGACTGCGGATCGATGACCTGGGCGAGGGAGCGGTTCGCGGGCAGGAGCGCCTCGGGCACGCGCCCGGTGCGTTGCCCGTTCACATAGGCGGTCGAGACGTGGAGGAAGATCGCGCTCCGGCAGCTCCGCGCGAACTCGACAAGGCGCCGCGGCCCCAGGGTGTTCAGGTTGAGCGCGAGATCGAGCTCCTCGTCGAAGACGACGCTCGCCGCGCTGTTGACGACGATGTCGACCTCGCCCGCCAGACGCGCGTACTCCTCCGGGGCGATGCCGAGCCGCTCCTGCGTCAGGTCGCCGGCCACGGGCATGAGCTTCGAGCGCGCGAAGGCGTCGAAATCGGGCCCGTGCAGCTCGCGGAGCCGAGCGAAGATGCTGGCCTGGAGGATCTCGCGCTCGAAACGCTCGGCGGCCGCGCCCTGCTTCCCGGAGCGGATGAGGAGGTAGACGCGCCGGACTCCCGGCGCGGCGCGCAGGATCTTCTCGACCAGACCGCCGGCCAGGAAGCCGGTGGCGCCGGTCACGAAGAGGGTCTTCTGGTCGAGAAAGCGGGCGATCGTACCCATCGTGGGGACTGGCGATCGGCCCGGCCGCGGGTTCTCGGGCCTCGTGCCTGGAAACCTCGCGGGGGCCGCTTTGACGGGCCTCCTGCCACCCCGCGCATGTCCGGGTGCGCGCAGCGCCCTGGCTACGGACAGGCCGCCTGGCACGCTGAGCCCGGGCGCGTCAGGGCATGCCACGCTACTTGTACGCAGCCCGGGCCGGGGCTGTCAACCGCTATCTTCACAAGGGCTTTGCACGGCTCGGGGGCGCTTGCCACCGGGACCGGACGGTCGTCCCCCGGGTTGCGGTGCGCGGCGACTCAGGGCGCCGGCGCCCGGAATAGCGCCTTCACGGACCCCCAGGTCCGGGGTGTGACCGCCTGCGGCGCTCCGGCGAAGACGGCGACGAAGATCCGTATGTTCTCGGTCTCCGGGGCCAAGACCAGGTTGCGCTCGAGGTCGATCGTCTGCCCGGCGTAGGGTCGCCAATCTCGGAGCGCCTCCACGTAGCGGGCGAGAACGAGGTCTTCCTCGACCGCTCCGAACCGCCGCACCGCCTCCTCGTCGTAGTGGACCTGGACGGTCACCGGGAGGAGGAGGTCGCCCGTGTAGCGGCCGTCGAAGGCCACGAGGACGCCCTGCCCGTTGATGCAGTTCGGTCCGTTGCAGCTCGGGGCATCGATCGCGATCTCGGCCAGCGTGCCCGGCGGATAGGCCCCGAACGCCCCCGGCGGGATGCGGAGGAGCGTGGCCTGGTCGAGAGGAAGGGGGACGAGGACGGTCTCGGTGGCGCCGAGGTCGAGGAACGCGGCATCCGCGGGGGCGGCGGCGAGCGCGACGGCGGTCGCGAGTGCGACGGCGGTCGCGAGTGCGACGGCGGCAGGAAGGGTCATCGTGGGCAAGGGGATGCGCCGCGCGCGGCGGCGTGATGTGCACCGGGACATGGCCTCATTCTAGCGCGCTTCGGTCCGCGGCGGGGCGCGGATCTCGATCTCTGCCCGGAGCGGTTCGGGATCGAGCCCGTCCGCGCCGAGCTCGCGCGCCAGCTCCTCGGCATTCCATCTGTGCCCGTACGCCCAGATCTCGCGCAGGCGGCGGCCGGCTCGCCGGCTCTCGAACCAGGCGTCGCCGAAGTCGGCGCGCAGCGCGCGGCGGAGGATGGCCGTGAGAAGCCAGCCCCGGAGGTGGCTCGCCGCCTCGAAGTGCAGCTCGAGATCGGAGAACGCATGGTCGCGCACGACCGGCTGGCGGGTCGCGGCCATGAGGTGCGCGACATAGCGATCCGGCATGCGGTCGAGCGCGGCGGCGCGGGACGCCTCATCGGCGGCGGCATCCAGGCGGCGCCACAGCTCGCGCTCGTAGTCGAGCTTCGCCGCGTACCGGCAGAGCATCCAGAGTTGGACGAACGAGGCATGGTCGAGATACGCGGCGGCCTCTCCCGCCACGTGGCGCTCGGCGAACGGCGGCTCGCGGAGAATGCCCTCGAAGAGGGCGGCGAAGCCCTCGCTCACCGAGCGGTCGCCGAGGTGGCGATCTTCCCAGGCAAGCGCGGGATCCACGTGCGCGAGGTGGAGCGCATGGCCGAGCTCGTGGAAGAAGGCGGCGTGGGCGTCGGCGCCGGCGTCCGGGCGCACGACGAGGCGGATCTCCGCCGGCACCGCGATGGCCGCGGTGAAGGGGCGGTGCGATGACGCGCCATGCGGTGCGGCGCCATGCGATGCGGCGCCACGGGGTGCGGCGCCATGGCGTGTCGCTGCCGCCGGGGGCGTGCCGCGCGCCGTGACGCGCTGCGGTTCCAGATCGAGGTGCAGGCGTCCGCCGGCGGCGAGATCGAGGCCGAGATCCCGCTCGACGATCCGCCGCGCGCGGGGTACGGCGCTGTCCGCCGGGAACCAGGGATCGAAGCGCACCGCGCGGAACCGCTGCCGCAGGTCTTCCTCCGGCCGGACGAGTGCGGCGAGGCGGGCGCTCGCGGCGGGCCGGAGGGGGGCGAGAAGGGACACGATGCGGTCGAGGTCGATGCCGGAGGTCTTCGTGAAGAAGTCCTCGTAGCAGTCGTGCCCGAGCGCGCGCGCGGCGGCGTGCGCGCGGAGAAGACGGTCCTTGTGGAGGCGGGACGACGCGCGGTGCGGGGCCGCGGCGAGCTCGTCCGCGAGCGGCGCGGCGCGCCCTTCCACGGCGAGGTGCGCGAGCCCGGCGCGGAGCGCGCCGAGGCGCCGGGCCTCCTCCCGATCGCCGGCGCCGGCTGCCCGCGCGAGCTCGTCCTCGACGTGCGCGAACGTCGCCCGCTCGAGGAGATCGGCATGCGCGCTGAATATGGCGGCCGTACGCAGGTTGCTGCGACCGGCCGCGTGGGCGCAGTGCTCGCGGGCGAGGGCCGTGAGGCACGCGGCGAGCTGCCGGCGAATCGCCGCCGGCGCCGGCTCGCCGCCCGCGCTCACGCGCCGACCGCCAGCGAGTCGGCGACGGCGCCGGCGGTGTCGATCGCCTGGCCGATCGCGTCCGGCGAGCGCTCGAGCATGCGTCCGAGTGCGGCGAGGAGGAGGATGACATGGTTCATGCGGCTCGTCTCGCCCATGAGTCCGATCCGCCAGACCCGGCCCTTGAGCTCGCCGAGCCCGCCTCCTATCTCGAGGTGGAACTCGTCGAGCAGGCGGCGGCGCACCGCCGCATCATCGGCGCCGGCCGGAATGCGCACGGCGGTGAGCATGGGCAGGCGGTCGGCCGGAGCGGCGAGGATCTCGAGGTCGAGGGCCTCGAGCCCGGCCGCGAGCGCCGCTCCGTGGCGCGCATGCCGGCGATGCCGTTCGCCGTCGCCCTCCTCGGCGGCGAGGCGGAGTCCCTCGCGCAGCGCGTACACGAGGTTCACCGGCAGCGTATGGTGATAGGCGTGGTCGCCGCCCCAGTAGCGCGCGATGAGCGGCAGATCGAGGTAGAAGGGGACGGGCTGGCGGCGTGCGGCGAGGCGGGCCGCGGCGTGCGGGCTCACGGTCACGGGCGCGAGCCCGGGCGGTGAGCCGAGGCACTTCTGCGAGCAGGAGGCAGCTGCGGCGAGGCCGAGCCGGTCGGCATGGAGCGGCATGCCGCCGAGCGACGTCACGCAGTCCACGAACAGGTCGGCCTCCAGCTCGCGGGCGATCGCGGCCACCTCGTCGAGCGGTTGTCGCACCCCGGTCGAGGTCTCCGCCTGCACGACGGCGATGACACGCGGTCTCACTTCGCGCGCCGCCCGCCGGAGGGCGTCGAGATCGGCCGCGCGTCCCCAGGGGGCCTCGACCTTCGTGACCGCGCCCCCGGCGCGCGTCACCATCTCGACGAGTCGCCCGCCGAAGAAGCCGTGCACCTCGACGAGCACGCGATCGCCGGGCTCGATGAGTCCGGCGAGGCAGGCCTCGATCCCGGCCGAGCCGGTGCCGGAGACGGCGAGGGTGAGCGGGTTCTCGGTGCCGAACACGTCGCGGAGGAGCGCCTGCACATCCGCGAGGAGGCCGAGCACGAGCGGATCCATGTGCCCGAGGAGCGGTGCCGCCAGCGCCTCGCGCACGCGCGGATGGAGGTTCGACGGCCCCGGCCCCATCAGGAGCCGCGCGGGCGGGTGGAAGGGAGCCAGGGGACGATCCATGGCGCATGCCTCCTTGGTCGATCGCGGTCAGCGCCGGCGGGCGGCGGCGTCCGGTGCGGCGGCGCTCGCGGCGCTCGCGGCGCTCGCGGCGCTCGCGGCGCTCGCGGCGGGCAGCCTCGGAGTGTACGTCATGCCGATGCGGAACGGGAGTGGGGGCCTGCGGCGCGCGGGGACCGCCGAGTCGTCGGGCCACGGGAGAACGGGCCGGCGACACTCCAGGGCGTCGCTCGCCGCTCCGGAGTGGCATCGGCCCTGCCTGGTTACGAAGTTGTCGAAGTTGACAACGGCGTGTGCACTGTGCGGCAGGAGGGAGGCACGCGCCTGCTGACGCACGACTTACCTCATTCGCGGACTGGGCCCAGCCCGGCGGCACGATTCGTGCACTATGTGAATGTGGGCCAGGGCGTTGCCGGGGCGTCGGTCGAGACCGGGGAACTCGCGGAGTTGACAGGACCCGACAGCGTTTGACGCGGAGTGAGCGGTCATGGCAGGTGGTGCGAGGAGTTCACAAGACCCGACAGCGTTTGACGCGGAGTGAGCGGTCATGGCAGGTGGTGCGAGGAGTTGACAAGACCCGACAGCGTTTGACGCGGAGTGAGCGGTCATGGCAGGTGGTGCGAGGAGTTGACAAGACCCGACAGCGTTTGACGCGGAGTGAGCGGTCATGGCAGGTGGTGCGAGGAGTTGACAAGACCCGACAGCGTTTGACGCGGAGTGAGCGGTCATGGCAGGTGGTGCGAGGAGTTGACAAGACCCGACAGCGTTTGACGCGGAGGGCGGGGCCGGGCGGCGAAGCCGGTTCAGACGGCCCGGCAGCGCTTGCCGCAGGCCGGGGTGGCCCGGCGAGGCGATAGCGCTTGCCCGGGCGCGGGGCCCGGGCTTACGATCGATCGGACACCAACCCAGGTGCGGCGGCCCATGCCTTGGGCCTGGTCCATCGCGTGCTCGTGCGGCGTGAGGGACCTCCGCTCGCCGCAGGGCCAGGGACGTTGCGTCGGCCTCCGCCCGGAGGGCCCCTCCATGGCGCGATCGCGTCTCCTCGCCGTGCGCAGGCACGCTACGGCGCGTCATCTCATCGCGGTTCTTGTGCTTGCGCTCCTTCTCGCTCTCGTGGTCCTTCTCCTTGCGCCACGGGCCGTCTCCGCCGTGACGATCACCCAGATCACGCTCGACGGGGCGGACGACTCCGGCCCCGCGTGGTCGCCCGATGGACAGCGAATCGCCTTCGTCTCGAATCGCACCGGATCGAACGAGATCTGGGCGATGAACGCCGACGGATCGAACCCGACCCGCCTCACGTTCAACGGGGTCTACGATGGCGGGCCCACCTTCACGCCCGACGGGCAGTGGATCGTGTACGACAGCTCGCTCGCGAGCGACTATCAAGAGGAGCTCTACCGCGTGCCCGCCGCGGGCGGCTCACCGCTCCGGCTCACCTACAACGACCGCCGCGATCTCGAGGCCACGGCCGGCTTCACCGGGAGCTGGGTCATCTGTCACACGATCTTCAACGGCAACTGGGAGATCGCGGTCTATGACGCCATGAACGGCATCCTGGTCACGCTCGCCACGCTGCATGCGGCTCAGGACGTGGAGCCCGGATTAGCTCCGGCGATGGATCGCTTCGTCTTCCAGTCGAACCGGAGCGGGAATCGGGAGATCTGGGTGGCGCCGCTCCCGGCCGGCGCCCAGGGCACGCAGGTCACGCACTGGTCGGGCGACGACATCCAGCCCCACTGGTCGTCATCGCAGAACCTCATCGCGTGGGCGAGCGACCGGCTGTGGGGCGACGGGCGTGGCGCGCCGGGCGACGGCGTGCTGAGTCTCGATGAGCTCAGGCAGCTGCCGTTCGACATCTGGATCACGACCGAAGACGGGACCTTCACGGTGCCGATCACGACCGACGGGCTCTACAACACACGCCCGCGCTGGTCGCCCGACGGGCGCCGGATCGCCTTCCACTCGCACCGGAGCGGGAACTGGGACATCTTCATCGCCGATGATCTCCCTCTCGTGACTCCCGTCGCGCCGGCGAGCTGGGGCGAGATCAAGGCAGAGGGCATGGAGCGCGCTCGCAGCGGGCGGTGACGACCCCGCCCGGGGCGGACGGTGCCGAACGCGTTCGTATCGAGCCGGCGGCGCGAAAGGCGGGTCAGGTTTCCGTTCGGGAAGAGTGACTGGCCGGGCCGACCCACATTTCCCCCCGCCTTGCCGCGCTCTTGCGCGTTAAGGAGCGGCCATGCTCGACGCGATCCGCGCCTACCTGGGGGAGCACCCCCTGATCGACGAGCTCGGTCCCACCGGACGACAGAGAGCTCGTCGTGCGTACCAGCGCCGCTTCGCAGCCAGCCTCTTCTGGACGGTGGCGGCGGTCCAGTTCTCGGCGCTCGCCGCCGATCGCCTGACGCAGCGACCGGCGGATGCGGCGGGCGGGGGCGGCACGCCGCCGCGTGTCTTCCGCTTCGAGGAGCCACCGGTGCCGCCGCCGATCGTGCCGGATCTGCCGAGACCACCTGCCTTCGCGCCGAAGATCGAGTTCCCGACCGCGCCGCCGGAGGGTGGACCGGTACCCGTCCCGGCGGTGGAGGCCGAGGCGAGGACGATTCGTACGCAGATCCAGAACACCTGGCGCGATGCGGTGGTTGATACCGGCCTCGGCGATCTGACCGGCGCCGGCGGCGATCCCTTCGGCAGTCAGGACGGAAGCGCGCTGATCGTGATCGACGACCCCGCGGAGGATCGTCCGGATCCCGGCGTGTTCCGCGCGGTCGAGGTGGAGCCGCGCCTCGTCGAGGGGCGGCCTCCGCTCTATCCGGGGCTTGCCCGCGAGGCCCGGATCGAGGGCACCACCGTCGTGAGAGCGCTCGTCGGTCGCGACGGGAAGGTGAAGGAGGTGCTCGTCGCGCGCGCTTCCCACGATCTCCTCGATCGCGCGGCGATCGAGGCGACGCGGAACTACGTGTTCAGTCCGGCGATCCAGAGCGGGCGGCCGGTCGCCGTGTGGGTGTCGATCCCGTTCCGGTTCACGCTCAATTGACCACCGGAGCGCGGGCGGGGAGTCGGGATACGTCGGTCGCGGGCCGGAACCGGACACCCCGGCCGCGGCCGGGGAACGGGCGACCTCAGTCCTTGACGATGGTCAGGACCACGCCGGTTTCGTTCACCGAGAGGGAGTCCACCTCGACGTCGCGGTCCAGGTTGGCCGCCGCCGAGCAGGTGAACGCCGCGGGGTCGGTCGAGCTGAGATCGAAGCGGTAGAGCGGGTCGAGGTGCTCGGCCAGGCCGAGCGAGCGGAGCGCCGCGAGGTCGCTCGTGTAGCCGGTGTGCACGGCGGCGTGCAGCACCTCCATGCGATGGACGTCCTCGAGCGCGACCGTGGCGCGGATCCGGCAGGCGCTCTTCTTCGCCTCGCGCACCTTGACGAGCCCGCCGGCCGAGAGGAGCGCAATGACGACGAGCACGATCGAGAGCTCGACGAAGCTCACGCCCGCGCGCGTCTGAGCTGCCCGCGTTAGCCGCATGCGCCTCAGTACCCCGCCGCGCCGCCGGTCCCTGTGGCCCGCGGGCGCTCCGTCCTCTCGACGTCCGTCTCGTGCTCGGCGCCCGTCTCAGCGCTCCCCTCCGTGGTCCTGAACTCGGCGAGGCGCTCGACCAGAGAGCTGAAGTCCGCGGCCATGTTCTCGTAGGCGTCGAGCCGGCCGGCGGGGCTCCCGGTGAACTGCGACTCGTGGAGCCGCCGCATGCGCGCCGAGCAGGTGCGGGCCGCTCGCTGGGCCGCGGCGACGCGGGCGTCGGTCGCGGCGATCATGTCGTTCATGGCGTCCTGCAGCTCGCTCAGCTGGTCGCCTTGCCGGAAGACGACGCGGCGGCTCAGATCCCCGTCGGCGACGCGATCGGCCTCGATGCGCACCCGCACGAGCGGACCGTAGATCCGGTGCGACATGAAGATCGAGTGCAGCCCGAAGAGAGCGATGAGGACGACCGCGAACGGCCACACGCGCTCCTCGAAGAAGAAGAGCTCGGTCGCCGCCGCGACGGCGCGCTGCGGCGTCGCCGCGAAGCTCTCCGGGTAGCGGAGGAGCGCGACCACCGTGGGGCCGATGGCAGCCGCCGACAGGGCCACCGTGTAGGCGACGAGATACGTGACGATGAGGAGCGCTTGCAGGAGCTGCGCCCGTCGATTCAAGAGCAACGAGCCCTTCCGGCGCCGGTCTGTTTGTTCTTGCATCGTGGGTTGCGGCGAGCAAGCTGCATGCCGCCGGGGGTGGGACACCCCAAGACGATGCGGGAGGAGAGATTGGCGGTGGCGGCTGGAGCGCCCCGGCCGGCGCGAAGCGGGCGGGCGGCCTCCGCCGGCCATGCGTTCTGCAACGCCCGGCCGCGTGCTACCGTGGGCGGCGACGCCACCCGGAGCAGGAGGCCTGGGACCCGCCGTGAACCACCGCCCCGCACAGGAAGCGCTCGGCATCGTTCTCCGCCGGCTCGTCGGCGCCGACGGCGTCATCGATGCGCCGGCCGACCTCCTCGTCTACGAGTGCGACGCCTACACTCTCGAGAAGTCGATCCCGGCGGCGGTCGTCCTGCCGCGCTCGACGGCCGAGGTGGCCGCCGTCGTTCGCGAGCTCGCGGCGCGCGGCATCCCCTTCGTCCCGCGCGGTGCCGGCACGAGCCTCGCCGGCGGCACCGCCGCCCCGCCCGGCGCCGTCGTGATCGGGCTCGCGCGCATGAAGCGGATCCTCACCGTCGATCCGGTGGACCGCTATGCCGTCGTCGAGGCGGGATGCGTGAATCTCGCCCTTTCGCGCGCGGTCGCCGGCGCGCGCCTTCACTACGCGCCCGATCCCTCGAGCCAGGCCGCGTGCACGATCGGCGGCAATGTCGCCGCCAACTCGGGCGGCCCGCACACGCTCAAGTACGGCGTCACCGTCAATCACGTGCTCGGGCTCAAGCTCGTGCTCCCAGACGGCACGATCACCGAGCTCGGCGGCCCGCTCGCCGACGGCCCCGGCACCGACGGCTATGATCTCGTGGGCCTCGTCGTCGGCCACGAGGGCACCTTCGGTGTCGTGACCGAGGTGACCGTGCGCCTCGTCCCGGTCGCGCCGGCGGTGCGCACCTTCCTCGTCGCGTTCGATTCGGTGGCCGACGCCTGTCGCGCGGTCTCGGGGACGATCGCGGCCGGCATCGTGCCGGCGGCGATCGAGATGATGGATCGCCTGATCGTGCGCGCGGTCGAAGAGGCGTTCCACGTCGGCCTGCCGCTCGATGCCGGCGCCGTCCTCCTGATCGAGATCGACGGCCTGGCCGCCGGTTTCGACGAGCTCGAGCGGCGCATCACCGCGGTGTGCCGGGAGGCGGGGATGCGGAGCTTCCGCACCGCGCGCGACGAGACCGAGCGCCAGGGTCTGTGGAAGGCGCGGAAGCGCGCCTTCGGTGCCATCGGGCGTCTTGCTCCCAACTACTGCACGCAGGACGGAGTCGTGCCGCGGTCGCGGCTGCCCGAGGTCCTCGCCCGCATCGAGGCGATCGGGGCGCGGCACGGGCTCGTCATCCCGAACGTGTTCCATGCCGGCGACGGGAACCTCCATCCGATCGTCCTCTACGACGAGCGGGACCCGGACCAGGTGGCGCGGGTGTTCGCGGCCAGCCGCGAGATTCTCGAGGCCTGTCTCGATCTCGGCGGCTCGGTCACCGGCGAGCACGGGATCGGCATCGAGAAGATCGAGCTCCTCGCCCGGCAGTTCGGCCCGCACGACATGGCGACTCTCCGCCGCGTGCGCGCGGTCTTCGATCCGGAGATGCGCGCCAATCCCAACAAGATCTTCGCGACCGGGAGCGGGTGCGGAGAGCCGCGCGGGCCCGGGGCTGTGCGGCGGCCGGGCCGGCAGGCGCCGCTATGATGAGAGCGGAACGATGACGAGCCCGCCCGACCTGCGGGGTGCGGTGGCGACGCTCCGCCGCGAGCTGGGAGAGGGGGTCGTGGCGGCCGACTGGCCCGCGTCCTATGCGATCGGCGGCCGCGCGCCGGAGCTCCTCCTCGCCCCGGCGAGCGGCGAGGAGGCCGCCATCGCGATCGCCGCCGCCGTGCGCCACGGCTTCGCCGTGGCTCCGCTCGGCGGCGGCAGTGCGCTCGCGGGGCTCGGTCCGCCGGCGCGCCCCTTCGTCGGCCTCCTCACCCGGCGCCTTTGCGGAATCGTGGCGCACGCGGCCGCGGACATGACCCTGACCGCGCTCGCCGGGACGACCCGCGCCGAGATCGCCGAGGCGGCCGGCAGGGCGCGGCAGCGCTTGCCGCTCGCCCTGCCGGCGCCCGCGCGGGCGACCGTGGGCGGAATGATCGCCGCCGCGGCGAGCGGTCCGCTCCGACTCGGCCACGGCACGGTGCGCGACCATCTCCTCGGGATCGCGGTCGCCGACGGGGAGGGCCGGCTCGTGCGCTCGGGCGGGCGCGTGGTCAAGAACGTCGCCGGCTACGATCTCAAGAAGCTCCACACGGGCGCGCGCGGCACGCTCGGCCTGATCGTCGAGGCGACCTTCAAGCTCATGCCGCTTCCGGAGGGTTTCGCCTGGGTCGTCGCGCCGGGGACCGCACCGGTCGCGGAAGCGGTCCGGCGCGGGCTCGCCGCGGCCCAGGTGCCGGCGGTCGCGCTCGAGCTCGCGAGCGCGGCGCCGCTCGGCGCGGCGGCGGGCAGGGGGTCGGGGCGCGGCCCGGCGCCCGGTGCGCAGGAGCTCGTCATCGCAGTCGGGCTCGAGGGAGTGGCCGCCGAGGTCGAGTGGCAGGAAGCGCGGGCTCGCTCCGTACTGGCGGCAGCCGGGGCCGGCGCCGCGACGACCGTCACCGGCGCCGCCGCCCTTGAATTATTGCGGGTGCTCACGGATTTCGGCGTGGAGGAGTGGGCGGCGGACGCGGAGGCGCTCCTCGTCCGCGGGACGGTGCTCCCGAGCCGACTTCCGGAGCTCGTCGCCGCGTCGCGCGCGCGGGCGCCGGCAGCGACCATCGCCGCCCATGCGGGGAACGGCGTCCTCCGCGTCTGCACGCCGGGAGCGACGCCGGAGCTCGCGCTCGCGCTCCTCGAGGCAGCGGTCGCCGCCGGTGGATTCGCCGCGGTCGAGCGGGCGCCGCGGTCGTGGAGCGCCGCGGCGGCGGCCCGCGTCGCGCGCGCGCGGCGGCCGCCGCATCCGCTCGCCGTCCGCCTGAAGGCGGCGCTCGATCCCGGCTCGGTCTTCCTGCCAGGATCCTACCTGGGTCTCGGCGCGGAGCCGGACCCGGCGGGAGATGGGGCATGACCGGCGCCGCCACGCCTGCCGTGGCACCCGACTCCGTGCGCGCCGCGATCCCGAGCGAGCGGCTCCTCGAGTGCGTCCACTGCGGGCTCTGCCTCGAGGCGTGTCCGACCTACACCGAGCTCGGGAGCGAGGCCGACTCGCCGCGCGGCCGCATCCATCTCCTGCGCGCGGTGACCGACAGACGGATTCCGCTCGCGGGCCCGGTCGTCCGCCATCTCGATCTCTGTCTCGGGTGCCGCGCCTGCGAGACCGCATGCCCGTCCGGGGTCCGCTACGGCGAGCTGATCGAGGGCGCGCGGGCGGCGATCGAGGAAGGAACGCGCCGCCCGCTCGCCGGGCGGCTTCTCCGCCGCGTGCTGGTCGGCGCCGTCCTGCCCTATCCGCGCCGGCTCGCGCTCGCGCTCGCTCCGGTGCGGATGCTGGATCTGCTCGGTGCGCGCGCCCTGGCCGCGCGCCTCCTGCCGGGGCCGCTCGCCCGCGCCCTCACCCTGGTGCCGCGCGCTCGCTCCGGTGCGTCGCTCGCGCGCTGGACCGAGCCGCCGCCCGGCGTCGCCGTGGAGGGCGCGGTCGGGCTCCTCGCCGGGTGCGTGATGCCGGTCTTCTACCCCGACGTCAATGCGACCACCGCGCGCCTGCTCGCGGCCGCCGGTCGGCGTGTGTTCGCGCCGCCGGCGGGTTGCTGCGGCGCGATCCATCTTCACGCCGGCGATCGTCGCCGCGCCGCCGAGCACGCGCGGCGGACGATCGACGCCTTCGCGAGCGCGGCTCCCGGCGCCGATCTCGCCGCGATCGTCACCAACGCCGCCGGCTGCGGCGCCGTGATGCGCGAGTACGGCGCGCTGCTCGCGGACGATCCGGCCTATGCGCCGCGGGCCCGCGCCTTCGCGGCGCGCGTTTGCGACGTGTCGGAGCTCCTCGCAGCGGCGGCCGATCGACTCCGGCTGGCGCCGCTTCCGATGATCGCCACCTACCACGATGCCTGTCATCTCGCCCACGGCCAGGGGGTGGTCGCCGCTCCGCGTTCCATCCTCGGGCGCATCCCCGGTCTCGACCTCCGCCCGCTCGCCGAGGCCGATTGCTGCTGCGGCTCCGCCGGCACCTATAACCTGACCGAGCCGGCGATGGCGGAGCGGCTCCTCGCGCGCAAGGTGGAGCGCATCCTGGCCACCGGCGCCCAGGTCCTCGTCACCGGAAACCCCGGCTGCATGCTGCAGATCGCGGCCGGACTCCGCGCCCGCGGGAGCGCGGTCGAGGTCCTGCACACGGTCGAGGTGGTCGCGCGCTCGCTCGCCGCGCCCGGCGCGCGGTGACGCCGCCGGGCCCGGCCAGCGGTGACGGCCCGCGCCCGCCGATCTGACGCCGAGAAGGCCGGGCGATCCGGCACGGTGCGTGCAAGCCGACGGGTGCTCTCGGTGTAACACGTTGCCGTTAAGCTCCCCGCTCAGCGAAGAGCGGGAGGAGCGCACGGCTTGCTTGCATTCTGCAACGCCCGAGTCCGGCGAGGAGGCCCATGTCGGCGCGAGTCCCCCTGGCCCTGGTCCCGCCTTCAACCGCCCCGGCCGCCGATCCGGTCGACGAGATGCTGCGCAGCGCGGCCGAATGCGCCGGCGCCGGTCTCCTCCGGCGGGTCGCCCATGCGGCGAGCCTCCATATCGCGACCGCCCCCGCCTGCCTCCGCTGTCGCGGCGAGACCCCGGCCGTGCACGTGCGCTGCCACTCCGAGGTGCAACCCCAGCTCGCGGCCGGCGACTCGCATCTCTGTCCGAACGGGCAGGCCCTCCGCGTCGTCGCCGGCGGGCGCTTCCTCGCCGTCGTCCCCGCGCGTCGCATCGCGAGCTTCCACGCCCTGATCGAGCGCTCGCTCGCGCTCGCGGACGCCGGCACCGGATTCGATCCGGTCGCCGAGGAGTCGAGCGGTATCCTCGAGGCGACCGTGCGCAGTCTCATCGCCGCCGTGGACGCCAAGGATCCGTACACGCGCGGGCATTCGGAGCGCGTGCACACCGCCGCCATTCTCGTCGGTAACGAGCTCGACCTCGACGCGGTGACGCGGCGCGATCTCTACTGGGCTTCGCTCCTCCACGACATCGGGAAGATCGGGGCGCCCGATCACATCCTCAAGAAGCCCGGCAAGCTCACCGCCGAGGAGTACCGGGTGATGATGGAGCATCCGGTGAGCGGTGACGAGGTGCTCCGCGCCGATCCGCTGGCTCGAGGGAGCCCGCCGCGGTGTGCGCTCCCATCACGAGCGCTTCGATGGCCAGGGCTATCCCGACGGGCTCGCCGGAGAGGAGATCCCGCTCGTCGCGCGCATCATCGCCGTCGCCGACACCTTCGATGCGGTGACGAGCCGCCGGAGCTACCGCGGCGAGCGCAGCGTCGACGCGGCGATCGCCGTGCTCGAGGAGGCGGCCGGATCCCAGCTCGACCCGGCGGTGGTCGCCGCCTTCACGCGCCACCTCGCGACCATCCAGTCGGCGCTGCTCGCGTTGGCGATTCCGCCCGCCGGCCTCCGCGCCCCGGCGACTGCAGGTGCCGGGGCGGCCGCCGATCAGCGGACCGCGGCCGCGCTCATCGCCCGCGAACCCTCCCGCCATCGACGAGGAGCCGGACGCCTCGCGCCGGGCCGCGTAGCTCTCGAACCCCGCCCCTGGAACGCGAAGGGGCCCGGCTCGAGCGAGCCGGGCCCCCTCCTTCATGCCGCAACCGCGCCTGCAACGCGGTTGCCCGACGCTGTCACCAGCTAGTCGTAGAGCGACTTGATCGCGCCCCAGGTCGCGGGCTCGACCGGGGTCGCTCCGCCGCACGATTCGACGCAGTAGAGGTACGGCTGCTCGAAGTGGGAGAGCCAGCCGTTGCCGGTCGCCGGGTCGCAACCGGCTCCCTGCCCGTTGTTGCCTCCGCCGAAGGGGATGGGGAACGAGAAGAGGAGTTGCCCCGTGGCGGCGGACATGCAGTAGCTCATGGCCTGATCGCGCCCGTGGTAGAAGAGGATGTCGGCGCCCCGGTTGTAGCCGGTGCCGGCGAGGCGGGAGCCCGCCGGCGCAGCGAACGCGGGCCCCGGCAGTCCGGTCGTCGGGTTGACGGAGTAGATCTGGGTCGTGGCGAAGTCCGTGATCCAGTAGAGATCGCGGCTCTGGTCGTACGCCGCGCCGACCGGGCCCAGGCCCGGAGTGGCCCAGGAGTTGACGACGGCGCCGGCGAGGTTGACCTGGTAGACACGGTCCGTGGCCGGGCTCGTGACGACCCAGAGGTTCCGGTTCGAGTCGTAACCGAGTCCGAAGGTGCTCGCGGGGACCTGGGTCTGGACGGTCTCGACCACTTGCAGTTGACGAAGTGGTAGAGAAGGCCGCCGCTCGTGATGCCCCAGAGGTCATTGCCCTTGAAGTCGACGCCCTTGATCGCATCGGGCGAGGCGCACTGCCCGCAGGGATCGCCGGGCGTATCCCAGGTCTCGGGGCTCGATCCGATCACGTTGCCTTCGAAATCCAGCTCGGCCGCCGCCATTCCGGGACGGCCACGACGACTGCAACGAGGAGAGCTAGCCAGGATCGCATGGTGGGACCTCCATGGCCTCGGGCGAGGCAGGTTGCGTTGCTTGGCTGGTGAGGGTGGGTCACCGATCCATCCGTGGCGCCGCATGCAGTCTACGACATCCGCGTTGCAGGGCAAAGCCGGATGCCTCGCCTTGACGGGTCGCGGCCCCGGGTTTACTCCTTCCGCCACCAGGAGGGTGGCCATGGCTCAGACGATTCTCATCACCGGGTCGACTTCGGGCTTCGGCCGGGCCGCGGCCCGGCTCTTCGGGCGTTCCGGCTGGCGCCTCGTTCTCACCGGGCGCCGCACCGACCGGTTGCTCGAGCTCGCCGCGGAGCTCGGGGGGACCGCCCCGGTGTTCACCATCCCGCTCGACGTGCGCGATCGGGCCGCCGTCTTCGATCGCCTGGAGCGATTGCCCGCGGAGTACAGCGACATCGATGTCCTCCTCAACAATGCCGGCCTCGCCCTCGGCCTCGAGACCGCCGATCGCGCCGACCTCGATGACTGGGACGCGATGGTGGACACCAATGTGAAGGGCCTCCTATACGTGACGCGGGCGATCCTCCCCGGCATGCGCGCGCGGAACCGCGGCCACGTGGTGAACGTCGGCTCGATCGCCGGCGCCTGGCCCTATCCCGGGGGCAACGCCTACGGAGCGACCAAGGCCTTCGTCGCCCAGTTCTCGCGGAACCTGCGCGCCGACCTGGCCGGGACCGCAGTGCGCGTGACCAACATCGAGCCGGGGCTCGCCGAGACCGAGTTCTCGCTCGTCCGCTTCCATGGCGACGGTGAGCGGGCGTCCGCCGTCTACAAGAACACGACGCCGCTCTCGGCGGAGGATATCGCCGGGATCATCCACTGGGTGGTGACCCTGCCGGCGCACGTCAACGTGAACAGCCTCGAGGTGATGCCGACCTGCCAGACCTGGGGGCCGCTCGCGATCCACCGCGCGAGCTAGCTAGCCGGGCCCAGGGCGCGGGATTTCGTCACCGCCGGATGCGCCGGCCCCCCGGCGGCTCAGTCGTCGCGGCGATGCGTCAGGTCCAGGTCGAGGCAGAAGCGCGCCGCCGGCCGGAATCCCTCGTGCTGGAAGAAGGTGAGGAGATCGGGATCGTCCCAGCTCACCTCGGTGCGGAGCCGCGGCACGCCGAGCCCGCCGAGATCGGTCGCGAGCTGCCGGAGGAGGGCGCGGCCGACCCCGCGGCGGCGGAAGTCGGGATGCACGCCGAAGGTGTCGAGCACGGCGGCCGGTTCGAGCAGCCCGAACTCGCCGTAGTAGACGCGCCCGAGGAGGAAGCCCACGAAGAGGCCGTCGAGCTCGGCGGCGAGCGAGACGACGATGCCGGTCGCCGCCAGGTTCTCGTTCAGCTTGAGCTTGAAGTACTCGCTCCGCCGGCGCCCGGTCAACTTGGCGTCGAGATGGATGACCGCGTCGAGATCCTGGGGCTGCAAGCGGCGCACGATCACTTCGTTCGGGTTCTGCATCGGATTCTCCATCACGCCGTGAGCTGGCCGCCGTCCACGCGGAGCACCTGCCCCGTGACGTGGCGGCCCATGGCGGAGACGAGAAAGAGGATGGCCGCGGCGACGTCGAGCGGTTCGCCGATCCGGCCGAGCGCCGTCTCGGCCTCGGCCTCGCGGAGGAACTCCGGCGCGAGCGTCGCCGTCATCGGGGTCCGGATCATGCCCGGCGCCACCAGGTTGACGCGGATCCCGAAGCGGCCGAGCTCGCGGGCGGCGGTGCGGCCGAGGCCGATGAGCCCCGCCTTCGACGCGGCGTAGTTCGCCTGGCCGAACTTCCCGCGCTCGCCGTTGATCGAGGAGATGAGGACGACCGATCCGCCCGCCTCGCGCATGAGCGGCACCGCGCCCTTCAGGAGGTGGAAGGCCGAGTCGAGATTCACGCGCAGGACCTCGTCCCAGGCCTCGTTCGCGAGCTTCCAGAGGACCGCGTCGCGGCGGATGCCGGCGGCGTGGACCAGGATATCGAGGCGCGGCGGCGAACCTCGCCACTTCGCGGAGGAGCGCCGCGATGGCGTCGCGGTCGCCGAGGTCGCAGGCCATGGCGCGCGTCGCGGCGGGGGAGGTGCGGCCGGGGAGATCGACCCCGATCACCTCGGCGCCCGCAGCGCGGAGGACGCGCGCGATCTCGGCGCCGATGCCGCCGGCCGTGCCGGTGACGAGCGCGTTCTGTCCCGCGAGCGATACGAGGTCGGCGACCGCCGGATCGAGCGGGCTCATGCGCCGGCTCCCACGTCGGCGCCCGCGCCGAGGCGGAGGCCCTTCGCGCGCGAGCTTCCGCACGCGGAAGGCGCCCCAGATCGCCGCTCCCAGCGCCCCGGCGAGCGCCGAGTCGGGGTGGCTCCGGAACGTGAACGCGGCCTTCTGTTCGCCCGACCGACTCCTCGAGCGCGGCGACGAGACCCTGGTCGGCGGCGAGGCCCCCGGTCACCAGCACGACGCCGCGGGCGCCGACCGAGACCAGGAGCCTCAGGTAACGGCCGGCCATCGACTGGTGGATGCCCTTGATGATGTCGGCGGTCGCGATGCCGCGCGACACCATGTTGATGACGTCGGTCTCGGCGAGCACGGCGCAGATCGAGGAGCAGGCCTCGGGGTGCTCGGCCGGTGAGCGAGAGCGGGCCGATCTCCTCCATGGTGATGCCGAGGTAGCGGCTGATGTTCTCGAGGAACTGCCCGGAGCCGGACGCGCACTGGCTCGTCATGCGATAGCCGAGCACCTTCGCCCGCTCGTCGATGAGGACGGCGCGCGTGTGCAGCGCCCCGATGTCGATGACCGCGCGGGCGGCGGGTTCGAGGAAGAGCCCGCCGCGCGCGTGCGTGGTCATGCCGTAGAAGTGCCCGGTGCGGAACGGGATGAGCTCGCCCTCGCCGGTCGTCGCCACGTAGGCGAGATCGCCGCGGCCGAGGCCGGCATCCGCCAGGCACTCGTCGTAGAGGTCGGCGGCGACCTGCAGCGGATCGCGCCGGCGGATCCGCTCGGCGCGGCCGGCGAGCTTCACGGCGCCGGCCGGACCGCGATCCTCGACCAGCGCGACCTTGACGGCCGAGGAGCCGACATCGATGCCGGCGACGGCGAGGGCGGTGCGGTCGTCGATCCCGTTCATGTCGCCTCTCCGCCGGCCCCCGGCTGCTCCGCCTCGCGGTGGGCGAAGAGGGCGGCGCCGAGCGCGCCCGTGTAGATCGAATCGGGCGAGATGTTCATGGTGAGCGCGCCGTAGTTCTCGGTGACGAGCCCCTCGAGCGCGCCGACCGCCGCCGGATTCTTGGCCACGCCGCCCGGTGAAGGTGAACTCGTCGGCGATGCCGCCCGAGCGGGCGAGGAGCGACATCGCGCGCAGGATGATGGCGCGATGGAGCCCCGCGAGGATGTCCTCGCGCCGTCTCGCCGAGCGAGAGCCGCTCGCGGAGCTCGGCGCCGGCGAACACGGTGCAGGTCGAGTTGATGCGCACCGGCCGGGTCGATTCGCAGGCCAGCGGGCCGAGCTCGTGGAGGCCGAGGTTCATCTCGTCGGCGATGTAGCCGAGGTAGCGCCCGCAGCCCGCCGCGCAGCGGTCGTTCATCTGGAACGAGGTGACGATGCCCTGCGGCGTCGACCTGGATCGCCTTCGTGTCCTGGCCGCCGATGTCGAGCACCGTGCGCGTGCCCGGGAACATGGCGTGGGCGCCGAGGCCGTGGCAGAGGATCTCGGAGCGGATCTGCTCCTTGGGGAAGGGGAGGCGTCTGCCGGCCGTAGCCGGTGCCGATCGAGCGGGCGAGCGTGAGCTCCTCGCTCGCCGCGCGGTCGACCGCGCGCCGCGAGCTCGGCGCTCGCGGCCGGCATCCCGGCGAGCGCGGCGGCGATCGTCGTCTGGAACGAGTCCGCGCCCGACGGCCGGTTCTCCACCTCGAGGATCGCGCTTGTCGAAGAGCCCGACCAGGCGGTCGAAGCTCAACGACTCGGAGCGGCTCGTCGCCTCGGCGTGAGCGATGAAGCGGCTCCCGGCGAGATCGCGGAAGAAGTCGCTCTTCCGGTTGGCGCCGGCGGCGTAGAGCTCCGCGGTCTCGGTCTCCATGCGCGGTCGAGGATCAGGTCGAGCGCGTGCCGGAACGGGCTCGCCGCCCCGCCCGCCTCCCGCGCGAGCTGCCCGTGCGTGACCGCGGCGAGGACCTCGAGCTGATCCTGGTACTGGCGCTTCCGGAAGAGCCGCTCGAGCTCGGCCAGGGCGCCGGCTTGCGCCGCGCCCGTCGACCCCCCGGCGGTCGAGCTCGGCCGCGATCAGGCCGAAGCGCGCGTTGGTGAGCGCCTCGCCGAGCGCCACCGCGCAGGCGACCGTGTAGTTGCTCCGGCTGTTGGTGATGCCGCGCCCGAGCACCTGGCCCGTCGTCGCCGAGGACGACCGCCTTGGTCGTGGTGGATCCGAGATCGATGCCGACGACGTACTTCACGGCCGCGCTCCCGCGCGGCGCTTCTGCTCGATCATCTGGAAGTAGGACTCGAGCCGGTTCTTGATGTTCGCGGCCGAGAAGTAACGCGGATCGACCAGGTCGCTCTCGATGAAGCCGCCCGGCCGGCCGGTCCGCCGCTCGACCTCGCGCAGGATCATGAGCTGCCCGGCGCTGAACGAGTTGCAGCTCTTGATCGAGTTGATCGAGGAAGCCGTCGGCCTCGTACTCGGTCATGTAGCGGCAGAGCATGTCGATGCGGCGTCGGCAGGTTCAGGTTCGTGTAGCAGCCCATGCAGTACTCGGCCAGCGTCTCGAGCGGGCGGGCCGGGTCGTGGCGGAAGCCGAAGTCGTAGACGCCGCCGACCTTGGTGTAGGTCGAGGCGACGACCACCGCCCCCTCGTCGGCGAACATCTGCCAGAACTGGCGGAAGCTCGTCCAGTTGGGCGGGCCCTCGACCACGATGCGGAAGCGCTCCGCCGCCATCTCGCCGTCGGGCGTGATCGGGCCCTTGCCGGCCGCGATCCGCTCCGCCGACCTCGGCGCGGAGCAGCCGGTAGTACTCGACGCGCCTCCGGCGTGCCGCGGAACGCGGTGAAGATCGGGTCCGATGTAGTAGACGCCGCCGAAGTAGGCGTCGATCGGGGAGGGCCGGTGCTTGGCCGACTCGAGCACCCAGACCAGGTCGTCCTCGGCCTTCGCCGAGAGCGCGAGCATCTCCTTCAGGCGATCCTCGTCGTAGCGCGCGCCCGGACACCCGCTCGAGCATCGGGATGACCTCGCGCTCGAGCTGGTCCACGACGTAGCGGCGCATCGAATCGGTGATCACCCCGTCGCCCTGGTACGGCACGTGCAGCATGACGACCGGGCAGTCGTACTCCTGCGCGCAGGATCTCGAACCACTTCATGAAGGTGAAGCAGCCGGTGTAGGAGAGGAGGAGGAGATCGGGCTTGGGCAGGGGCTCGCCGGTCGGACCGACGTTCCCCGATTTCATCATGCCGAGGTCGCACTTGACGTAGGTGCAGACGTCCTCGGAGTGCCCGAGCTTCTCGGCGAGGGCGATGTAGTCCCGCGACTTGCCGCGCATGCCCGACTGCAGCGCGTTGATCTCCGGCAGCACGGGCAGGAGATCGAAGACGCGCAGGAGCTCGGTCAGGTTGCCCGGCACGAAGGTGTAGGCGCACCTGTCGCCGGTCTCGGCGGTCCGCGCCAGGCGCCGGTAGTGATCGGCGATCATGTCCTTCTGCCGGACCTGGCTCGAGTCCTTCTGCGCGGTGTCGTCGCTCATCGCGTCTCCTCCGGTGTTCCCGGTGCCGGCGGGGCCTCCGGGCTTCAGGCCCCGCTCCACAGCTTGATCGAGTCGGCGAAGGTGCCGGCCTGCTCCCGGATCACCTGGAACTGCCCGTTGTTCTCCGCGTACTTGAACGCGGTCCACGGGATGGCGGCGGCATCGAGCGCCTTCGTCACCATCGGCTGGTCGAGGAGCGCCGGGTCGCAGAAGCTCGGCGCGCAGAAGAGGACCCCCTCGGCGCCGCTCACGGCGATCCGGTCGATCAGGTCGCGCCCCTTCTCGCCCGCGCCGATGTAGCGCGTGGGGCTCGCGATCGACTGCTCGAGAAAGGCGGTGACGAGGTTCGCGAGCGGATCGCCGCCGGTCGCGATGTCGCCCGTGATCCAGCGGTGCACCTGCACGAAGTCGTCGTCCACGATGTAGCAGCCCGAGCGCTCGAGCGTCTTGATGAGGCCGAGCGGCGGCTGCTCGCAGAACGACCCGGTGAGGATCACCCGCGCCTGGTCCAGCGGCTTGCGGCTCGAGTCGGCGCGCACGAGATCGCGGTAGCGCGTGAACATGGCCGTCGCCTCCGCCACCGGGAAAAGGAGTGCCGCGCGGAGCACCGCATAGAGCTCGGCGGTCGGCACCCGCCACGGCTCCGCCTGGCGGAGCGCGTAGAGCTCGGCCACGAGCCGCCGGTTCGCGTTGTACTCGGCGATCGCGGCGCAAAGCGCGGCCTGGTCGTAGGCGCGGGCGCCCCGCCCGGCGAGGTCGCGGGAGAGCTCCTCGAGCTCGTGCCGGTAGAAGCGGCCGCCGATCGCGCCGTCGAAGTTCTGCGGAACGTCGAGGTAGCGGACGAGCTTCCCGGGAAACTGGAGCTTCCACATCCCGGAGAGGTTCCGGATCACGTCGCAGATGGCCGGGAAGAGCACGCCGTCGAGGCAGTCGTAGCTGCCGTTCAGCCCGAGCTCGATCGTCGAGCGCGGGATGTGGCAGATGTAGGACTGGTAGAAGGCGTCGCCGCGGATGATCTCGAGGTCGTCGCCGCCGCCCAAGAGGCCGACCGGGAGGACCCCCTGCGCGTGCAGGAGCTCCCGCGGCACGTAGATCGGCATGTAGCCGACCGCGAGCCCGCCGGTCCTCGCCTTCCACTCGCGCACCGGGGTGAGCCGGTAGTCGCGATAGAGCTCCTCGGCCCGCGCGACCAGTTCCGCGATCTCGCTCATGGCGCCCAGGTCCTCGGCGCCCGTCATGTCCGGGCCGGCGTCCTGGCGGGCGCCGGCGTCTTGCCGTGCGCCCGCGCGAGCACCTCGTTCGTCAGCTCCTCGCCCCAGGTCGCGCCCTCGGCGAGCCGGCGGCGGAGGAGGAGGAAGTCGGCCTCGCGGCATTCCCGCGAGCCCTCGTGGAAGGCGCGGAAGCCGGCGCGGCCCTCGGTCATCATGTTGAGCCCGAGCCAGGCCCGGTTCGACTCGCGGTTCTTGTCCCAGTGCGCGAGCTTGTGCTTGCGCACGCTCTCGACCGTCTTCGCGAGGCATCCGGGCATCGTGTTCGCGAGCTTCCACACGAGTTCATGGACGACCTGGTCGAGCCGGGTGAGGTCCACCTCACCGCGCTCGAGGAGCGCCTTTCCGGCGGCGCGCTCGGCGGCCGGCCGCGGCTCGCCGTGGACGATCTGCCCCTCGTCATCGATCCAGCGATCGGTCGTGACGAGCGGGTTCGGGACCAAGCGGCCGTCGGCCTTGAGCGCCGGCACGATGCGGGTCAGGAGGCCGAGCCGGTACGCCTTGTGCGCGCTCCACGGCTCGCAGAGCGTCGAGCTCTCCATGGCCGCCTCGATGCCGACGAAGAGCGGGAGGAAGTCGGTCGAGCCGCCGTCGGGCGCCGAGCCGTGGCGCGGCCCCGCCTGGCCGAAGAGGGCGAGATCCTGGGCGATCGAGAAGTCGCACGCCATCCCGATCTCCTGGCCGCCGGCGATGCGCATGCCGTTCACGCGACAAAGGACCGGCTTGTCGCAGTGGAGGATGGCGGTCACCATGTCGTTGAACAGCCGCATGTACTGCCGGTACTCCTCGGGCCGCCCGGCGTAGTACTCGGCGTACTCGGCCGTGTTGCCGCCGGTACAGAAGGCGCGCGTGCCGCTCCCGGTGAAGACGACGGCGACGGCGGCGCGATCGTTCGAGGCGCGGCGCATGCCGAGGATCACGCCCTTCACCATCTCGGTCGTGTAGGAATTCAGCTGCTTCGGGTTGTCGAGCGTGATCCAGACCGTGGAGAGGCCGGGAACGGCGCGGCCCTCGGGGTCGACGAGCGGTCGCTCCTCGTAGATGACGCCGGGGTGCGTCGCAGGCGGGGTCAGGTGATGGTCCTTGAGTTCCATGTCGGCTCCTACTCGACTCCTACGTCCTGTTGCTCCGGAATGAGGATCAGGCGCCGCGTCACGCGGCGGGCGTGCAGGTCCGCGAACGTCTCGTTGATGGTGGCAAGCGGCCGCTTCTCGATGAACGGAGCGAGCGCGATCTTCCCGGCGAGGACCAGGTCGACGATCGCCGGATAGTGCTCCGGGACGCAGCCCCAGTTACCCTGGACCGTGGCGTCGAAGGCCATCAGGTTCGAGAGCCGGAGCGCGATCTTCTCCGGCGTGAAGCCGACGACACCCAGGTAGCCGCCCTGGCCGACGAGGCCGAAGGCGGTTTCCTGGCCGCGCGGCGTGCCCGAGGTCTCGAAGATCTTCTGTCGCCAGGTCGGGATCCCGCGCTCCTCGGCCGCGGTGCGGATCGCGTTCCGGATCGCCTTGAAGTCCTTCTCGGCGGCGTTGAGGGCGAGTGCGGCGCCGTGACGCGCGATGAGCTCGAGGCGCGCCGGATCGACGTCGATCGCAACGACGTGGGCGCCCAGGGCCGCGGCGATCTGCACGCCGAAGCCGCCGACCCCGCCGGCGCCGATGAAGATCGCGAGATCGCCGGCCTTGAGGCCGCTCCGGATGATGGCCTGATACGGCGTCGAGACCGCGTCCGCGATGACCGAGAGGCTTGCGAGATCGAGACCGGCAGGATTCCGCTTCCGGTCGGCGAGATCGGGCACCGGACAGAGCCCGCGCGCGGGCACGACCAGGTGGCTCGCGAAGCCGCCGTGCACGTCGCACCCCGGGAAGATCTGCTCGGGGCAGATCGAGCCGTGACCGGCGCGGCAGGCGGGACACTCGCCGCAGGGAATCACGGCGGGGACGACCACCGAGCGACCGACCAGGGACTCGGCGCCGGTCCCGGCGGCCACCACCGTACCGCTCACCTCGTGGCCGAGGATGAGCGGGAAGGGGTGCCGCGTCGGCACGCCGTCGTAGAAGAAGCCGAGGTCGGTGTGACACACGCCGCAGCCGGCGACCTGGACCACGACCTCCGCGGGGCCGGGCTCCTCGGTGCGCATCCAGCGCACGATCGGCGCGCCCGGTCTCTCGGCGACCCACCCCGCAATCTGCAATGCCGCCTCCCTCTTGAAGTGACCGGTGATCGGGACGAAGGACGGAGGTCCGGGACGGGGAAGAATGCGGATTAGAAGATAGGGTAGTCCGATAAGCGGCGCAAGCGAGAGCACGCTGTCCGGCGCCCCGCCCGGCGGCTACTCCTCGCGCTTCTGGTCGCGCGGCTGGCGGGCGGTGAGCGGCCGGCGGCCGCGGAATCCCTCCTCGATAGTGTGCCAGTAGCGGATCCTGTCCTCCCCGAGCTTCCAGCAGAGGAAGACGAGCCGCCCGTCGTGGATCGAGAAGAAGTCGACGAGCCCGGCCCGCGGGTCCTTGATCACGCCGCCCGCGCCCTGAATGGCCTCCACGCCGTCGCGGATCTCCGCGTGGATGCGGCGCTCGCGCTGTTCGAGCCGGGTGAGCTGGGCACGATCCGGATTGGTCTCCGCCGCGCCCGAGTCGACGACCAGGCGCAGCACCTCGATCTCGGTCTTGATCCCGTCGAGCGCGGCGATGCGCGCGGTCAATCGTTGCATGGCCGGCTTGACCACGCGCTCGAGCGCGGCATTGGCTTCGACCAGGGTGAAGATCTTGGCATCCATGAGTCGGGTCCACCTCGAAGCGAGGACAGCGGGCGCGGGGGGGCGCGCATCGCGAGCGGGCCGGCGAACGAGCACGCCATTCTAGCAGGAGGCGGGCCGCCTGCCACGTCTTCCTCATCTCCTCCTCCCGCTCTCCTTCTTCCCGCTTCGCTCGCGACCGCGCTCGCCATCGCGGCCGCGCTCGCCGTCGCCGCCGGCGCTCGCCGTCGCCGCGGCCTGCCGCCCTGCCGGCCGGGTGAGGCCGGATCCGCTCGCTGCCCGATCCGACCACTGGGCCCCGCGATAGCACCGTTCAGGCACAACTCGTTGCGGCGACAGGAGATTGGGATGATAAGGGGATCGGCAAGGAGAATGGATCGAGCCCACCCGCGGGCCCATCCGGGCTCCTCGCTGCAAGTCCCGGTCAGGCCACAACCCGCTCCGTCTCGCGTCCTGCCCCGGCGGTCGCGAGGATCAGGAGCGGGATGCATCAGCCGGCACCAAGACTGGCATGCGGAGGACGAGGGTTTCATGAGTGCCACCATCTCTCCCGGCGCGGTTCGCCGGCCCAAGGGCACAGCCAAGCGCGATCAGACCCCCGAGGCAACGATCCTCGCCTCGGGCTACGCGCTCCCGCGCCTCGGGCGCGGTCTTCCGCGCCCGACCCGGAGCCTCTGCCCCGAGTGCAACCGACAGGTCTCCGCCCGGCTCTTCGCCGAGGCGGGCAAGGTCTGGATGGAGAAGACCTGCCCCGAGCACGGCCAGGTGCGGGAGGTCATCTTCACGAACGTCGAGCTCTACCTGAAGCTCGAGCGCTGGACCTTCGAGGAGGGCGAGGGGATCGCGAACCCGGCCGTCCCCGACGCCGTCTCCTGTCCCGACGACTGCGGCATGTGCCAGATGCATGCCTCGCACACCGGGCTCGCCAACCTCGATCTCACCAACCGCTGCGACATGACCTGCCCGGTCTGCTTCGCCAACGCCAACGCGGCGGGCTACATCTACGAGCCGCCGCTCGCGCAGGTGCGGCAGATGCTCCAGCAGCTGCGCGCCATGCGCCCGGTCGCCGCGCGCGTCGTCCAGTTCTCGGGCGGCGAGCCCACGGTCTACCCGTGGTTCGTGGAAGCGGTGGTGGCCGCCAAGGAGCTCGGCTTCAGCCACGTCCAGGCCGCGACCAACGGCAAGACCTTCGCCAACGTGCCGGGCTTCGCCGAGCGCTGCCGCGAGGCGGGGTTGCACACGCTCTACCTGCAGTTCGACGGCGTCTCCGACGATGTCTACCGCCGGACGCGCGGCGAGGACGTGTGGGAGATGAAGCAGCGCGCGGTCCAGCGCGTGCGCGAGGCGGGGATGAAGATCGTCCTCGTTCCCACCATCTGCCGCGGGGTCAACGATCACCAGGTCGGCGACATCCTGCGCTACGCCATCGAGAACATCGACGTCGTCTCGGGGATCAGCTACCAGCCGGTCGCCTTCACCGGGCGCATCGCCCAGAAGAAGCGTGAGGCGATGCGCTACACGCTCGCCGATCTGGCCATGGACGTCGGCCGGCAGACCGGGATCACGACCCTCGATGACTGGTACCCGACGCCGTGCACCTCGTCGGTGTCGCGGCTCGTGAGCGCGCTCCGCGGCGAGAAGACCACCCACCTGACCTGCCACCCGCACTGCAGCGTGGGCACCTACCTCTTCGTCGACCAGCAGGGCAACGCGACCCCGATCACCCAGTTCATCGATGTCGAGAAGATGCTGACCGAGTTCAACGAGCTCGGGAAGAAGACCGAGCGGGCGTTCATCAAGACCTTCTCGAAGATCTCGGCGTTCAACTCGGCGCACAAGTACTTCCAGGCCGACCGGGCGCCGGAGGGTCTCAACTTCCGCCGGTTCCTGCAGACCCTCGAAGGTTTCTTCGACAAGGAGAAGGGGCGGGGCGAGGGTGACGGGACCTACACCTTCAAGACACTGATGGTCGCCGGCATGCACTTCCAGGATTCGTACAACTACGAGATCGATCGGGTGCAGCGCTGCGTGATCCACTACTCGGCGCCGGACGGCAAGGTCTACCCCTTCTGCGCGTACAACTCCGGCCCGACATTCCGCGAGAAGATCGAGCACGATCACCGGATCGAGATCGAGGACTACCGCGCTCGCCACGGCGACGTCGTCGGCATCCCGAAGAAGCGCGCGGCGAAGCACGGGCTCGCCGACGGCCAGGGCCACGGACATGGCAACGGGAACGGCAACGGGACCACGCGGAGGCCGCCGCTCTCATCCCGATCGTCACGGCGGAGCCGGGAGCGAACGCTCGCCGCGAGCATCCCGCCGCGCTCCCGCGCCTCGAGTCCGACGCCGGAGAGTGCTCGTCGCCCGCGGGTTCATCCGGTTCAAGCGGCGGAAGTGCGAGCTCCTAGGAACAGAGGCCCGGGAGTTCGGTCTCACCTTCGCCGCCGTCGTTCCCTGCCAGGATCGTAAGGAGGAGCAAGACCCTTCAGGCAGTCTGGTCCGTCCCGGCATGGCGCTTGTGCCCGCCCCAGTCCCCCCGGGGCGGGCACGAGCGTCTTGAAGCCACTCTTGCCGCCGACGCCCCATCCGCTTCCGGCGCCGGCACAGAGGAGCCGAGCATGATCATTGCCGAGTCCCGGTCGCGGTCCACGTCGGAGACGCCCGCGAACGGCTCTGCCCCCGCAGGGCCCGCCATCGCGATCACCCCTTCCGAAGACCTCGTGCGCGAGCGCGTCGCTGCTGCTCGCGAGAAGCTCCTGCGCGAAGCCGGCCTCGTCGACGCGGCGGGGCGCCACTTCAAGCGGTCCGTCGAGCTCCCCTTCCTCAAGAGCCAGCGCGCTTCGACCACGCTCCTCTTCGGCGGTCTCACCTGGAAGCACGAGCAGCTGATCCGCGCCGCCTGGGAGGGGCTGGGCTACCGCTGCGAGGTGATTCCCACTCCCGACGTCAAGGCGTTCCAGATCGGCAAGGAGTACGGCAACAACGGCCAGTGCAATCCCACCTACTTCACCGTGGGCAACCTGGTCCAGTACCTGTCAGCGGCTCGAGGCAGAGGGGCTGCTCGGTCGAGGAGATCATCGACCAGCTACGTCTTCCTCACCGCGGGCGCCTGCGGTCCCTGCCGCTTCGGCATGTACGAGGCCGAGTACCGGCTCGCGCTGCGGAACTCCGGGTTCGACGGTTTCCGCGTGCTCCTCTTCCAGCAGTCGGGCGGACTCAACCAGGCCGAGGCGGAGCCGGGGCTCGACATGAACCTCGACTTCTTCCTCGGCATGCTCAACGCCATGCTGCTCGGCGACCTGCTGAACGAGGTCGCCTACCAGATCCGGCCCTACGAGATCGAGAAGGGCGATACCGACCGCGCCCTCGAGGAGTCGATGGACGACCTGCCCGAGGTGTTCAGGACCCACCAGCCGTGGACGCTCGACGGCTCGCGCCTCGGCGCGCTTCGTGCGCCAGGCGGCGCCGGGCCGGATCAAGGCCGGCGAGTTCCTCGGCAAGTTCGTGCATCAGCTCCGGAGCGACGAGTACACCCGCGCGCTCGAACGGGCGCGCGAACCGCTTCGATCAGGTTCCGGTCGACCGGCTCCGCGTGAAGCCGATCGTCAAGATCACCGGCGAGTTCTGGGCGCAGACCACCGAGGGCGACGGCAACTTCAACATGTTCCCCTTCCTCGAGCGGGAGGGCGCGCAGGTGCTCGTCGAGCCGATCGCCACCTGGATCATGTACATGATCCACCAGGCCAAGCAGAAGGTCCGCGACCGGCGCGGGCTCGCCGAGGGCGTGGCGATGCCCGGGCGCTGGACTCCGGCGTCGCCTGGCGCGGGAGACGGGCCTACCGCGCGCAAGCTCGCCAAGCTCGCGTTCGCGGAGGCCGTGTTCAAGCGCGAGTACGAGCGGCTGCGCGCCGGCGCTCGGCGGCGTCGCCCACGAGCTCGCCGACCAGATACGAGATGCAGCGCATCGGCCATCCCTTCTACAACTCGCGCGCGGGCGGCGGCGAGGGGCACCTCGAGGTCGCCAAGAACATCTACTACCACGAACAAGGACCTGTGCCACATGGTGCTCTCGCTCAAGCCCTTCGGCTGCATGCCCTCGACCCAGTCGGACGGCGTCGCAGTCGGCCGTCGTGAGCCAGTTCAAGGACATGATCTACCTGCCCGATCGAGACCTCGGGCGAGGGCGAGATCAACGCGCACAGCCGCGTGCAGATGGCTCTCGGCGAGGCCAAGGTCAAGGCGCAGGAGGAGTTCGCGCGCGAGCTCGAGGCGACCGGCTACTCGCTCGCGGCAGATCCAGGCCTACGTCGCGGCGCACCCCGAGCTGCAGCGGCCCGCTCTATCCGGTGCCGCACGTCAAGGGTGTCGTCGGCGTCGCGGCGCAGCTTCGTCCGGCATCTCGGCGCGCGCATGGCGGCGGCCGGCGTACCGCGGGCGGCGACGGCGGCGGAATCGGAGGCCGCCGCGACCGATCCGGCGGCGGAGCTCGCCGAGGTGGCGTCGTGATGCGGGGACGCGACGAGCTACCTGCATCGGGCTCGACGTCGGCTCGACGACGGTCAAGGCGGTCGTCGTCGACGCCGCGACCGACGAGATCCTCTGGCGCGACTACCAGCGGCACGACACCAGGCAGCCCGAGAAGGTGCTCGAGTTCCTGCAGCGGATCGAGGCCGAGACGCCGGTCCGCCGCCGAGCGCACACGCGCATCTTCATCACCGGCTCGGGCGGCGGCGGGCTCGCCGGCTTCTCGGCGCCAAGTTCGTCCAGGAGGTGAACGCGGTCTCGCTCGCGGTCGAGCAGCTCTATCCCGAGGCCGGCTCGGTGATCGAGCTCGGCGGGCAGGACGCGAAGATCATCATCTTCAAGGAGGACCAGGAGACCGGCGAAGAAGAGGAAGATCCCGTCGATGAACGACAAGTGCGCCGGGCGGCACCGGCGCGGTGATCGACAAGATCAACGCCAAGCTCCGCATCCCCGCCGACCAGCTCTGCGAGCATGGGCTACGACGGGATCAAGCTCCATCCGGTGGCCGGGCAAGTGCGGCGTCTTCGCCGAGACCGACATCAACGGCCTGCAGAAGCAGGGCGTCCCGCCGGACGAGCTGATGGCCTCGCTGTTCGAGGCCATCGTCATGCAGAACCTGTCGGTCCTCACGCGCGGCAACACGCTGCGCCCGCACGTGCTGCTCCTCGGCGGCCCCAACACCTACATCCGGGGCATGGTCGAGGGCTGGCAGCACAACATCCCGCAGATCTGGGAGGAGCGCGAAGACGCCGCTGCCCGACGGCGTGCCGCCGGAGGATCTGATCCGGGTGCCGGAGAACGCGCAGTACTTCGCGGCGATCGGCGCCGTGCGAGTTCGGCAAGACCGAGGAGCTCGACGGTCGGCGTCTACCAGGGCTGGACGAGCTCGCCGAGCTACATCGACGGTCGGACGCGAGAGGAGAAGGCGGCGAGCAGGGCGCGGGCGGCGGCCTGGTCGAGGACGCGGCGGAGCTCGGCGATCTTCCGCGAGCGCTACCGCAGCGCGAGCCGTTCGCGCCCGCGCACGTTCGCGCCGGGCGAGGTGGTGCGCGGCTTCGTCGGCCTCGACGGCGGCTCCACCTCGACCAAGGCCGTTCTGCATGGATCGACGAGCGCGAGCTCCTGGCCAAGGCCTACCAGCTCTCGAAGGGCAACCCGATCGAGGACACGCATGGAGATCGTTCGGCCAGCTCCGGGGGCAGGTGGAGAGCCAGGGCGCGATCGCTCGAGGTCCTCGGGCGTCGGCACCACCGGCTACGCCAAGGACATCCTGAAGGACGCGCTCGCAGCCGACGTCGCCCTCGTCGAGACCGTGGCCCACACCGAGTCCGCCCTGCACTACTACGACGACGTCGGACGTGATCTGCGACGTCGGCGGGCAGGACATCAAGGTCATCGTGCTCAAGCACGGCCAGGTCAAGGACTTCAAGCTCAACACCCAGTGCTCGGCGGGCAACGGCTACTTCCTGCAGTCGCACCGCCGAGGGCTTCGGCATCGCGGTCGAGCAGTTCGCCGACATCGCCTTCACGCGCCAAGGCGATGCCCGCAGTTCGGCTACGGCTGCGCGGTCTTCATGCAGTCCGACATCGTCGACTTCCAGCGGCAGGGCTGGGAGGCCGAGGAGATCATGGCCGGGCTCGCCACCGTGCTGCCGAAGAACATCTGGCTCTACGTCGCGCAGATCCCGAACCTGGCGCAGCTCGGGCGGCAACTTCGTGCTCCAGGGCGGCACGCAGTACAACCTGGCGGCGGTCAAGGCGCAGGTGGACTTCATCGAGAGCGCGCTTCCACGGCGCCGGTGAGAAGCCGCAACGTCTGGGTGCACAAGCACGCCGGCGAGTCAGGGCGCGATCGGCGCCGCGCTCGAGGCGGTGCGCCTCTACGCGAACGGCGCATCGCACGCAGCTTCATCGGGCTCGACGCAGGTCGGCGCAGATCGCCTACCAGACGACCCGCAGCGAGGACACCCGCTGCTACTTCTGCAAGAACAAGTGCCTGCGCACGTTCATCGACGTCAAGACCGGGGCCGCCCCGGGGGCGGCTGCCGGCGTGGCCATCGCGGACCGCCGCCGAGCCGCCGCGCGCGAGCAAGGTGCCGCTCGACGCTCGGCTCGAAGCGCCTCATCATCGCCACCTGCGAGAAGGGCACGGTCGAGGACGTCGCCGACATGCGCGAGATCAAGAAGGGGCTCGACGCGATCAAGGCCGCGAACCCGAACCTGCTCGAGGAGTCGCGGCGCACGCGGCCTTCAAGCAACTGGGCTGAGCCGGTGGTGGCCGATCCGGTCCCGGCGACGAGCCTGGCTCAGGTCGGCGCGCGAGCGGGCGGCGAAGCTCGAGCGGCGCGCGGTCGCTCCGCATCGGCATGCCGCGCGTCCTCAACATGTACTCAACGGCGCCGCTTCTTCACCGGCTACTTCGAGAGCCTCGGCGTCGCCGACCGAGAACATCGTCTTCTCCGACTTCACGTCGCGAGCAGCTCTACAAGGAAGGCGCCAAGCGCGGCTCGATCGACCCGTGCTTCCCGTCGAAGGTCGGCATCCCGCACGTGCACAACCTGCTCTATCGAGGCGCACACAGAAGCGGCCGCTCGACTACATCTTCTTCCCGATGATCGACGGCCTGCCGTCGCCGCTCGTGCGGCACGCCAGGGCGCACCGCGCCTGCCCGACCGTGGCGGCGACGCCCGGCGGCGGTCAAGGCGGCATTCACCAAGGAGGGCGACTGTCTTCGCCGAGCACGGCATCCGCTACCTCGACACATTCGTGAATCTGGCCGAGCCGCAGCTCTGCTCGAGCGCAGATGTGGAAGCAGTGGCAGGAGATCCTCGGGCTCTCGCGCGAGGAACACGGGCGGGCGATGGCGCGAGGCGTTCGCGGCGCTCGATCGCTTCGACGCAGGCGATGCGGGCGCGGCGGCCGCGAGGTGCTCGAGACGGCTCGAGCGCGAGGACCGGCTCGGCATCGTGCTGCTCGGCCGGCCCTACCACAACGATCCCGGGCATCTGCCACGAGATCCTCGAGCGAGTTCCAGAAGCTCGGCTACCCGGTCCTCACCCAGGACGCGCTGCCGATCGACGACGACATCCTCGAGCGGCTGTTCGGCGACGAGGTGCGGCGCGGCGATATCGCGCACCCGCTCGAGCATCGCGGACGTCTGGAAGAACACCTACTCGCGAGAACACGAACCGCAAGGTCTGGGCGGCCAAGTTCGTGGCCCGGCATCCGAACCTGGTCGCGCTCGAGCTGTCGAACTTCAAGTGCGGTCACGACGCCCCGATCTACTCGGTGATCGAGGAGATCATCGAGTCGTCGGGCACGCCGTACTTCTGCTTCAAGGACATCGACGAGAACAAGCCGGCCGGGCTCGATCAAGATCCGCGTCGAGACGATCGACTACTTCCTCAAGCGCTATCGCGAGAACATCCTGGCCAAGGAGGCCCGGCGCGCCGAGGTCGAGCGGGTCCTCGCCGCGTACGAGGCGGAGCTCCGCGCCGGGCGCGTGCCGGCGGATGGGGCGATCGAGGACGCGCTCGCGCGTCGGATGCCGGTCTCCTTCCGGGCGCCGGCGGCCGCGGAGGAAGTCGCCGCGCTGTGAGCCGGAGGAGAGACTCGATGTTCAACGGCGAGAAGGTCATGTTCGAGATCTACCGCGAGGTGGGCTACAACCACCGCTTCAAGGTGGTGTACTTCACCGAGCTCAACGATCACTCGCGGGAGACCGAGATCAATCGCGCGCTCGCCGGCGAGCACTACTTCGACGGGTTCCTCAAGGGATGGCGGAAGCAGGAGGCGAAGGCCCTCATCGAGGACTGGATCGCCCGGCTCAACAGGGGCGAGGAGCTCCCGCCGGAGCTCCTCGCCGAGCATCTCCGCGAGTTCACACCGGCGTGAAGGAGGCGCCTGCCGGCCCCGTCTCCCGCGCCCGCGGTCCAGGCCCCGGCTCCAGGGCCCGCCGCGCTTCGCAGATCCGCCGGCCCGGTGAGCGTGCTACGATTCCCCCACCATGCCCTGTCTTGGGGGAGACAGGGGGCATGGATTCTCGAGGGGCATGGATGGGGCGGGTGCGGATTGCCGTTCTCTTCCACAAGAACGATCGGGTGCGCAAGCTCTCGGCGTACGCCATTTACCATCTAGCTGAATTCTGGCGTCGGGCAGGACACGAAGTCGTGTTCGTGTTCGGCACCGACGCAGCCGTCCCGGCCGACATCATCCTCGTGCATGTCGATCTCTCCGTGGTGCCTGACCGCTACCTGTCCTTTGCCGCGCGCTATCCCATCGCTCTGAACGGCCGGGTGAAGGACATCCGCAAATCTGGTTACAGCGAGAGCCGGCTCGGACCGGGCGATGCGTGGGACGGTCCGGTCATCGTCAAGTCCGAGCTCAACACGGGCGGGGCGACCGAACGGGTGCTCGGCGAGCCGCTCTGGCTGCTCGAGCGCCCGCGCATGCTGGGTGCCTGGCGCGCGATGCGCAGGGTGTGGGAAGGGAGCCCGCCGTTCACCGGCTCGTCCGATTACCGGATCTGCGAGCGCCGGCAGGAGGTGCCGGCGGCGGTCTTTCAGGACCGCCGCTTCATCGTCGAGAAGTTCCTGCCCGAGATCGAGGACGGGCTCTACTGGGTCCGCACGTTCCATTTCCTCGGCGATCGCTGGACCTGCACGCGCCTCGGCAGCCGGGATCCGATCGTCAAGGTGCGCACGACCATCCGCGCCGAGCCGATCGCGCCGGCCCCCGAGACCGAGGTCTGGCGCCGGCGGTTCCACCTCGACTACGGCAAGATCGACTATGTGCTCGCCGGCGGCCGCGCGGTGCTCCTCGACATCAACAAGACGACCGGGAGCTCGCAGGTGGAGCGGCCGGTCGATCTGCCGCATCATCGCGAGCACCGCGCAGCCGGGATCGACTGCTACCTTCGCCGCCCGGCGAACGATCGAGACGATTAGCGGGGCGCGGGCCGCGCCAGGGGAGGAGCGATGCGACTCGCCGGGCCCGGTGCGTTGACGAGCGTGCCGGGGAGTTGCTATGCTTCTACGGTCGCTCGGAAGGTAGTTCTCTACAACCCCAAACGAAACAGGAAAGTCATGAGCCCACAGCGGTTATCCCTGCTCGTCCTGGTCCTGGCGGTCGGCCTCGGCAGCGGGCCGGCGGCAGCCGATCCGATCCCGCTTCCGGAGGAGTACATCGGTATCTGGGAGGAAACGACGGTCGTGCGGGACTGCGAGACGCAGGTCATCCTCTTCCAGTCGACCGAAAACGACACGGTCTGTGCCGGGAGCACGTTCGATCCCGATTTCGGCGAGACTCCGCTCACGTGCACCGGCACGATCACTCCTACCACGATCGACATTCAGTGCGAGGGTTCGTACGAGTTGGAGCCGGGGTGCACGGCCAATGTCAACTTCACGATGACCGGAACGCTGAGCGGCGACACGTGGACGACGACGACCCGCATCGAGTCCACCTTCGTCGGTGAGGCCTGCCCCATCCCCAGCGCCTGCCTGAGCATCACGTCGACGGCCACCAGGATCAACCCCGATCCGGGCGATTGCCCGCCGTCGCCCGTCGAGCCGGCCACCTGGGGACAGCTCAAGCACCTCTACGAATGATCGCGGGCGCGTGATCGCCGGCAGCCGATCGCAACACGCGGTCGCCCGGAAGCGGGCGGCCGCGATTGCTTTGGCGGCCCGGGCGGCAGCGCGCCGGGGGAGTTGACCCCCGCGCATGCGATGCATTAGGTTCTCGCGCGGCGAGCCCGGAAGCTCCGGCGCCGGGTAGGCGTGACGTCGATCCATCGTTCGCGGTTCCTCGCGAGAGTCCTCCACGGGAGGTGCCATGTCGTCCTCCGCTCCAGAGCCGCGCCGCTCTGGCGTCGCCTGCGTCCTGCTTCTCCTCGCCGGCTTGTCTCAGGTGCTTCCCGCACCCGCTCATGCCCAGGACGCGCACTACTGGGCGATCCCCTATGGTCCCATCGGTCAGCTCCTCGGCGGCGCGCTCATCGGCAGCGCGCGCGATCTCTCCGCCACCTTCTACAACCCGGGCGGCCTCGTCCTCACGAAGGATCCGACTTTTCTGGTTTCGGTGGATGCGCTGGACCGGGAGCGGCTGCGGATCGAAGTGGCCGGGAGTGAGATCCTCGACTCCGATCTCTCGGCCACGCGTACCACGGCTGCGCCGTCGATCATCGCGGGAGCGCTTCCCCAGAGCCTGTCGGGCACCGGAGCGCGGCTTGCCTGGTCCTATCTGCCGCGTTTCGACGTGAACTTCCGCGCCAACGAGCGCCAGCGCCTGGAGGCCGAGGGCGGCGCCTTCGCGGCCACCGAGATTGTGCTCACCGAGGACATGTCGGAAAGCTGGTTCGGCGTCACCTGGTCCCAGCTCCTGGACGAGAGCACGGCACTCGGCGGGACGGGATACCTCGCCTACCGCGGTCACCACTACCGGAGCGAGTTCAACGCCCAGACCGATCCCGCCGGAGCGGGGGCGACGACCCTGCTCGTCGACAACGCCCGCTATAGCCACTACCGCTTGCTGGCCAAGCTCGGCCTGGCCGCGGATCGCGGGCCCTTCCAGCTCGGGCTCACGCTCACGACCCCGAGCCTCGGCCTGTTCGGAAGTGGAGACCTCGGGTTCACGCGTTCCCTGACCGGTTTCGACCTGGACGGCGACGGTACGCCGGACCCCTACCTGCTCTCGGCCTACGCGGACGACATCGACGCGGACTACAGCTCCTCCTGGGCGATCGGGGCGGGCGGCTCCTGGCGCGCCGGGAAGACCCGCCTGCATCTGAGCGCGGAGTGGTACAACAGTGTGGAGAAGGACGTGCTCACGAGCGAGCCGATCTCTCCCGGCCAGGGCTTGCCCGAGATGGTGCTCGAGCTCGACGAGAATCTCGACGACGTCATCAACGTCGGGACCGGGGTCGAGTACGAGTTGAAGGAGAAGACATCGCTTTACGGCGCCTTCTCCTTCGACCAGTCGGCGCTTGGCGAGCCCCACGACGCGGCCTTCGCTCTCGCCCGGTGGGATCTCTATCATCTGACCGTGGGGGCGGCCGCCCGGTTCCTCGGCAGCCGGATCACCGGGGGGATCGGTTACACGTTCGGCAGCGCGGACCAGGAGCGCCTGTTCGGCCAGCTCGACCCCGACACCGCACCCGTCGAGCCCCAGAAGGTCGAGATGTCCTACCGGCAGTTCACCTTTTTGATCGGCTTCGAGCTCGGGGACACCGGTACGCCGGCGCCAGCGGGGGAGTGACCGGCGCGCGGATCCGTATCACCCGAGCGGCGGTGCGCGTCGCCGCCACTTCGCGCGTGCCGCCGGTGCGCGGCTGGTCTATCCTCCGCCTCCCGGACCAAGGAGGTATGGAATGCCGAAGCCGAGCGCCATCGTTCCCGAGGACATCTACCGCTTCCGCCTGCCGTCGACCCTCGAGCTCTCTCCGGCCGGCGATCGCCTCGTCGTGGCCGTGGGCCGCGCCGACAAGGAGAAGCTCGCGAACCTGTCGAGCCTCTGGCTCATCGACCTGAACGCCACGGAGAGCGGCGCGCGCCCCTTCACCCAGGGCGACTGGGTCGATGTCAGTCCGCGATGGTCGCCTGACGGCAAGACGATCGCTTTCGTGTCGAATCGGAGCGGAAAGGGTGAGCTGTGGCTGATCCCCGCCGACGGCGGCGAGGCGCGGCAGCTCACCAAGCTCGGGGGCAAGATCACGGACTTCGACTGGCACCCGAAAGGGACGTCGCTGGTCGCCGCCTTCACCGCCCAGGACGACGAGGCCAAGGAGCGGGAGGAGAAGAAGAAGAAAGGCGAGCCGGGCGCCGAGGCGCCGCGCGTGCGCCCGATCTCGCGCCTCTTCTACAAGCTCGACGGCGCCGGCTTCCTGCCGCGCAACCGCACCCACCTGTGGCTCATCGACGCGGAGAGCGGGAAGACGAAGCAGCTCACCGCGGAGGACCGGTTCGACGAGGCAGAGCCGCGCTTCTCGCCCGACGGTCGCTGGATCTACTTCTCGAGCAATCGCACTCCGGATCCCGACCGCGAGCTCCTGCGCGTCGATCTCTGGCGCATCCCGGCCCGCGGCGGTCGGATCGAGAAGATCCGCACCTTCGACGGGCCGTCGCAGCTGCCCGCGCCGAGCCCCGACGGCCGCTGGCTCGCCTTCATCGGCAAGGAGTCGGCGGCCGAGCCGTGGAACATGCGCCACGACAAGCTGTGGCTGGTCGCCGTTCTTGGCGGGAAGCCGGTCGAGCTCACCGCGCGCCTCGACCGCTCGATCGGACATTCGACGATCAGCGATACCGGCGGCGTCGGCGCCACCGCGTTACCGGTGTGGAGCCCCGACTCGGAGTGGGTCTACTTCCAGGTGACCAACGAGGGGAACACCGAGGTGTGGCGGACCGCGATCCGGAACCCGCGGCCCGAGCCCGTGTTCGATCGGCCCGGCGTGGCGCAGGACTTCGCGATCGACTTCCGCGCGGGATGGATCCACACCTCGTTCAACTGCCTCGAGAATCCGGGCGAGGTCAGGAGCGATCCGCTGCCGCCGGGTGCCGGCGCGGTGCGGGCCCGCGGCCGGAAGGGGGAGGAGAAACGCCGGCCGCTCGTGCGCACGCGCTTCAACGCGGAGCTCATGGCGCAGCGTGTGGTCGCGATGCCGGCGGAGATTCGATTCGCCGGACCGGGCGGCAACGAGATCCAGGGCTGGATCCTGGATCCGCCGGGGGTGAGCCGCGCGCGGAAGTACCCTGGTCTCCTCTACGTGCACGGCGGGCCCGCGACCCAGTACGGGCGCGCGTTCTTCCACGAGTTCCAGGTGCTCGCCGCCAAGGGGTACGTCGTCTTCTACGGCAATCCGCGGGGCGGCACCGGGTATGCGGAGAAGCACCTGAACGCGATCGTGAACAGATGGGGCACCCATGACTACGACGACCTGATGGCCTTCACGGACGCTGTGCTCCGGAAGGCGCGCCATCTCGATCGCGCCCGGCTCGGCGTCGCCGGCGGGTCCTATGGCGGCTTCATGACCAACTGGATCATCGGGCACACCGATCGCTTCGCCTGCGCCATGACCCAGCGCTCGATCTCGAATCTCATGAGCTTCGTCGGCTCGAGCGACTTCGGCTACTTCTGGCCCAAGGAGTTCGGGAGCGCGAGTCCGTGGGAGGATCCGCAGCACTATCTCAAGATGTCGCCGCTCACCTATCTCGAGCACATGAAGACGCCGACCCTGATCGAGCACCAGGAGGAGGATCATCGCTGCCCGATCGAGCAGGCCGAGCAGCTATGGGCGGCGTTGCGCTGGAAGGGGGTCCCGTGCGAGTTCGTGCGTTACCCGGGCGAGCCGCACGGGATGTCGCGCGGCGGCCGCCCCGACCGGCGGATCGATCGGCTCGATCGCAACTTGAAGTGGCTCGGGCGGTGGCTCAAGCGCTGAAGCCGCGTCGTAAGGGTCGTGCCGCCGGGTGCCGATAACGCCGGTGGACCTTTCCGCCCGGCGGCGCCGCCGCCGTATGTCCGCTCGACCAGGACCCGGCCGGCTCCCGTACGACGAAGGCATGACCGCACCGCGCCTCGCGCTTCACCATTCTGCCCTCGATCTCACCGCTCCGCCCGCGCTGGGCGAGGTGGCTGAGCACTGGCGCCGGCTCGAGCCGAACGCCGGCGTCATCGACAACGTGCGCGCTGCAACTGGTGACGAGCGGCCTCGCGAGCGGAGCCGGCAGCTGGGCGAGCTGTTCCGGAAGCTCGATCCGCCGGCGGCGATCGAGTGCCTGAACGCCGCGGCCAGGCTCGCCATGGACAGCGATCCGGCCGGGCTCCGGCTCCTCCTCGGCTTCCTCGAGGTGAAGCGCCCCGGCAGCGAGGTGCTGACCCAGCTCCGGCCGCTCTCGAGCCTGCGCCGGGTCGGCTTGAAGCTCGCGCGCGGCACCTGGCAGGAGCCCGAGGAGTCGCAGGACGTCCATCCTGCCGATCCGATCCTGCAGGTGCTCGAGGAAGGGGCGGAGGTCGGAGCCCTCGATCTCCGTCCGGTCGGCTTTCCCTATGATGGGATTGCGCTCCTGAGCCTGCACCGGCATCTGGGCGGCTGGTTCGATCGCACGGCGCACGAGATCGAGGAGCGCGGCGAGATCGCGCCCGCGGACCTCCTCTTCCTCACCCACCTCGCCATGCTCGAAGTCAATCTCGTGGAAAAGCGGGTCTCGCTCATCGCAAGCTCGATCGATCCCTACGACATGCAGCGGATCGCCCGCCTCCTGCCGGTCCTCTCCCGCTACGATCAGGACATCGAGCACATGAAGGACGTCGTATCGCGGATCCAGACCTACGAGCCGTTCTTCGAGCGGTCACTCACGATCGAGCAGGCCATCACCTCGACGGAGATGGACAAGCTGCTCAAGGCGATGTCGCGCGACGTCGTGGCCCGGAACCTGGGTCGCATCATCGAGGCGATGCGGGCGCGGCCGGTGCTCGACCGCGAGCTCGCCGGTCTCGCCGCGCAGATCCACCGGATCGCAGTCCTGAGAGCGCATGCGGTCGCGGAGGCGCCGGTCCTCGATCCGCTCTCGCTGCTCCTCGTGGTCCTCGAGTTCCGGCAGGGTGACGGCACGGTCACCGTCGCTCTGGAGCCGGAGGTGGCCGCTCAGATCTGGCCGTCAGTCGCCCCCTGGGGTGCGGCGCAGCCGGCTCCCGGGCTGCTCGAGGTGTGCTTCCGCGAGGAGAACGCGCTCGAGCTCCTGCTCCCCGACGGCACGCCGCGCCTGCCGCTCCAGGTGGAGGAGGAGGCGGGCCGGTCGCTCACGCTCCTCGATCTGGTCCGCCGGCAGATCGGGAACCAGGCGTTCATCCTGGGTCTGCTCGACAACGTGCGGGCATGCTCTGCCCCGGGTGTCGTGGCGCTCCTCGCACGCGACTGCCGCAATCTGCGCGTGCTCGACAAGATCATCCAGGTGCGGCGCCTGCACACCGGGGACGCCTGCCGCGATGTGCCGCGCGTTCTTCTGTCGAATCCCGCTCCCATCTCGATCGCGAGCCTCCGGCGCTTCATCCATGTGCGCTTCGTGTCGAAGACCGACTTGCGGCGCCTCGGCCGCCGGAGCCACGAGGTGCGGGCCGAGGTCACCGCGGAGGTTCAGAAGTACCTGGCGAGCCTCGGCTGAGCCCGCCCCGTGCCGCGCAATCTCCGGAACCGCGCCCGCCCGCGCTGCGGTCACAGTGGGCTGTTCTGCTTCGCACGCAGTTCGAGGATCGCCATGGCCCGGCGCGAGGATCGTGTCCCCGAGAGTGTCCCCGGCGATTTCTACGTCGACCGGAGCTGCATCGACTGCGACACCTGCCGGCGCCTCGCGCCCGCCGTCTTCGCCCGCTCGCCGCTGAGCGAGCAGTCCTACGTCCATCGCCAGCCGGCGGATGGCGAGGAAACGCGGGCGGCGGCCCGATCCGCGCCGCCTTCTTCACCCGCCGGCGAGCCTGTGCTAGCGTGCCGCGCACCGAGGTCCTGACCGGGGGAGATGCGATGCCGACTGGTGTTCTCGGAGTGCTGGCCCTGGCCGCCGCGGCGGCATCCGCCATCGGATCCTCTGCTCGAGCCGAGAGTGACGAGCCGAAGACAGTCCATGTCTTCTACGACAACGTCATCCATTACACGCCCGAGGACTCGAGCAAGTACGACACGTCGCTCGTCCGCGGCGCATCGGGCGGACGGGTTCTCTGCCGCACGCTCGATCTCGCGCCGCCGAGCTCCCCCGCCCGCATCATCGTCCACGTGGCGACGCGGCCGATTCCGCTCGACGCGGAGAGCGTCCACGACAGGTGGGATCGCGCGGGCAGCGTACGGCTCCGCCGCCCCGGCATGGCGGACATCGAGATCGTCAAGTTCGTGACCGCCTACGGCGGCGAAACGGCACATGACGTGGACGTGTCCTCTCTGGCGCCGCTCCTCACCGGTCCTTGCACTTTTCTCGGCTTCGTGGACACGTGGACAAGCCCGGGCTGGAGGATGGACTTCAGCCTGCTGTTCTTGCCCGTGGCCGCCGCCGCCGCCGATGCTCCGGCCTGGGTCACCGGCGTCCTGTGCGAGGAGAGCGTGACCGCCGCGAACCATGCCATGACGGTCGCCGTCGACATCCCGCCCGACCTGTCGCGGGTCGTCATGCACTACCTGGCGTCCGGCCATTGCACGGACGGCCGCGGGGCCGACGAGTTCGAGACCAGGGATCACGTGATCACGGTGGATGGGCGCGAGGTCGCCCGCCTCCGGCCGTGGCGGGATGATTGCCGCGACTTCCGGGCCGTGAATCCCTATTGCCGCCGCTGGTCCGACGGCAGCTGGTCGGCCGACTACAGCCGGAGCGGCTGGTGTCCGGGGGACAAGGTGCTGCCGATCGAGATCGATCTCGGCGCCTCCCTGACGCCGGGCCCGCATCGGATCGGGTTCACGGTCGCCGGGATCCGGCCGCCGGATGCCGCCGGACATCACGGCTACTGGCGTCTGTCGAGCCGGCTTCTCGGCTGGCGCCCATGATGCGCGCGACGCTATCCGGCAGAAGCGGCCACACGAGCGTTGGCTTCAGTGGTACCGTTGGCATGCTCGCGCCATTGGTCTCGATGGTGGAGGCGCCCGCCGAAAGGCCGAAGGTATCGTGCTCCATAGCCTGTGGCTGATCCTCTGTGCCCTGTGGCTGATCCTCTGTCACTTGTGGTTCCAGCTCCGCAAGTTGTGGGCGCGCATTCTCGGAGATCCGCCTCCGGAGCAAGATTCCCAGCCGAGCTGGCCGGAGCGCTCGTCGCCGCCGCGGCCGGAACCGCGCCCCGTGCCGCGGCCGGAACCATCGGCGCCGCGCGAACCGCCACCGCCGCCCGAGCGGTTCTCCGACCTGGTGACCGCCGAGGAACTCGCGGCGCTCGCCAAGACGTACGGCGCGACACAGACCTTCAACGAGTTCGCGAATGCGCCGCCGGTGCCCGAGCTCACCGAGCGTCTGGTCCAGGCGGCGCCGGCCCGCATCCTGGCCCCCGCCCTGGCGCAGGATGAGTGGGGGCTGCGCATCCTGGCGGCGATCGTGCTCGCGCGGCGCAAGAGCGCGGACGACCTCGATCTTCTCGCCGAGCACTTCGCCGGAGCGGCGTCCTGGGTGGACATGCTCGCCATCCGGGCCCTCGCCGCGGCCGGCGGCCGCCGTCTCGGGGCGTTGCTCGCGCGCATCACGCAGAGCGGCGAGCAGCCCCGCATCGAGCTCATGCTGGCGGAGCTCGAGACGTGGGCCCGTGCGTATCTCGAGGCGGCGCCGGAGGAGGAGCTGACGCAGCTCGTCGCCGAGCTCCCGCTCGCCCGGGTGCGGAGCCTCGAGCAGGTGCTGGCGCTCACCGATCCCGGCCCCGGTCTCGCCCGAGTTGGCAGCGTCGTCGCCCGCCATGTCGCGGCGACCGCATCGCCCGAAGCGATCGCCGCGTTCGGGCGCGTGCTCGCGCCCGGCGATCTGACGCCGGCGCACGGCGTGGAGGACGCCGTGCGCCAGGTGCTCGGCGCCATCGCGCGCGAGGGACGCCGGAGCGTGCTCGTGATCGGGCCGCACGGCGCCGGGAAGACCGCCGTCCTCCTCGAGGCGGCGCGCCGGCTGGCCGCCGGTCCCCACCCGCCGCTCGTGGTCGAGGTCGCGACCGGCGATCTCCTCCGCGATACGCGCGCGATCGGCGAGTGGCAGACCCGGCTCCTTGCCTTCGTCGACGAGATCAAGCGCCCGAAGCCGGTGCTCTGGCTGCTCCCCGACGCCAACAACCTGCTCGACGCCGGCCGGCCCTGGGATCAGCCACACGAGCACTTCGGGGCGCTCCTCGCGCCACGCATCGCGCGCGGCGAGATCGCGATCCTCGCCGAATCGACGGCCGAGGAGCTCGAGCGCGGGCTGCGCCGCGATCCGCGCATCCTCGACCTGTTCACTCCGGTGCGTCTCGATCCGCCGGCCGCCGATCGCGAGCGGGCGATCGTCGAGTCCGTGCTGCTCGATCTCGCCGCCGACCTCGAGCGCACGACAGAGCGGGCGGTCGTGATCGACTCCGAGTTCGTGCCGTCGCTCCTCGGCGCCGGCCGTCTCTTCGCGCCGGGCATGGTGGCTCCGGGTCGTTCACTGACCCTGCTGCGCGAGGTCGCTGCGCGTGCCCGCGAGGAGAGCGCCAGTACGCTGGCCGGTGCCCGGATCGCGCTCGACCGGAACGCGATCCTCGGCGCGGTCACGCGGCGGACCGGCATCCCGGCCGCCCTCGTCGACGATCGCGAGCCGCTCGATCGTGCTGCGTTCGGGCGCGCGCTTCGCCGGCGGGTGCTTGGCCAGGACGAGGCGCTCGAGGCGCTGGTCGATCGCATCGCGCTCATCAAGGCTGGACTCACCGATCCTGGGCGTCCGCTCGGCGTGTTCCTGTTTGCCGGCCCCACCGGCGTGGGCAAGACCGAGCTGGCGCGGGCTCTCTCCGCGGCGCTCTTCGGGAGCGAGGAGCGGCTCGTGCGCCTCGACATGAGCGAGTACCAGACCGCCGACAGTCTCGATCGCCTGCTCGGGAGCGCCGGTCCGGGGCGCGAGCACGGGCCGATGAGTCTCGCCGCCCGCGTGCGCGCGGAGCCCTTCGCCGTCGTGCTGCTCGACGAGTTCGAGAAGGCGCATCCGGCCGTCTTCGATCTCTTCCTCCAGGTGTTCGATGCCGGCCGGCTCACCGACGCCCGCGGCCAGACCGCGTACTTCCACGGCGCCATCCTCATCATGACCTCGAACCTGGGCTACGGCGGCGCGCCGCGCGCCGGCTTCTCGCCGCCGCCGGCGGGCGCCGGCGTCCAGCGCGAGATCGAGCGCTTCTTCCGGCCCGAGTTCCTGAACCGGGTGGATCGCGTGCTCACGTTCTCGCCGCTCGACCTCGGCGTGATGCGCGCGATCGCCGAGAAGGAGCTGACGGCGCACCTCGAGCGCCATGGGATCTCGCGGCGCGGGCTCATCGTCGAGTACGAGCCGGCGGTGCTGAGCTTCCTGATCGAGAACGGATTCACGCCCGAGCACGGCGCGCGCGGGCTCAAGCGCGTGATCGAGCAGCGCGTGTTGACGCCGCTCGCCCGCGCCATCGTGGATCGCGGCGAGAGCGCCGCGGGCGCGCTCGCTCTCCTCCGCCTGGAACATGGCGTTCTCGCCGTCGAGTTCATGACCGAGGAGGATCTGGCGGCGGAGAAGATCGCAGTGGTCGAGAGCGACGTCGACCTGAACGATCGCCTGCTCGGGGGCCGCGAGCGGGTGCCGGCCGAGGAGCTCCGCACGCGGACCGGCGAGCTGGCCGCGGTGCTCGATGCCGCCGCGGACACCTTCGCGCGCGAGCTCGCCCCGGAGAAGGAGGAGCTCGCCGTGCGCACCCGCGAGCGCGACTTCTGGAGCGATCCGGGCGCGGCGCGGCGGGTCATGGCCGCCCTCGGCCATCTCGATCGCATCGAGGAGCGCCTCGAGCGCTCGCGCAAGCGGGCCGGGGATTTGGTGAGCTATCTCGCCGCGCGCCGTCTCGACGGCGAGCGCGCGCACGAGGCCGGGGAGCGCTACGCGGAGATCCGGGCGGAGGCGGATCTGGTCGGGCTCGCCCTTGCGCTCCGCGGCCCGCACGATGCGAGCGACGCGTTCGTCCTGGTGCAGGCGCTCGGCGGGCCCGCGCTCGAGCTCGACGCCGCGCACCGCCTGGCCTGCATGTACATGGGCTGGGCGGAGCGCTGGGGATTTGCCGCGCACGTCCTCGCCGAGGACCTGGAGGGCGATCGCGTGCGCGGGGCGACGCTCCTCATCGAGGGCACCTGCGTCTACGGGCTCCTGCGCGGCGAGTCGGGTCTCCACGCCTTCGTCGAACGCCGGGCCGGGGAGCGGCCGCAGCGATCGGCGCTCGCGCGCATCCAGGTGCTGCCGACCCCGGAGACGATCGCCTTCGACGTGACGCCCGCCGACCTGAGCTCGCGCCGGCGCGCACCGGAGGAACGGCGCGGCCCGCTCGTGCCGGCGCCGACCTCGCGCGTCGAGGTGGCGCACGGCCCGTCGCTCACGGTGGTCGACGGCACGAGCGCGCTCCCGGCCGATCGCCTCGAGCGCCATCTCGTCGAGCTGGTCACCGTGCGCGCGGCGCTCGCCGCCGGCGCGGCCGGGTCAGCCCGGCCACCCGCCGAGCGCCAGGTGCGGCGCTACGTGCTCGGTCCGTCCACCGAGGTGCGCGATCTCGACTCGGGGTGGAAGAGCGGGCGGCTCGAGCGCGTGCTCGACGGGGAGCTTGATCCGTTCCTCCGCCACCGCGTGTTCGGGAGCGGGGCCTGACCCTCGCCGCCGCGCCGAGCCGTGGGGATCAGCCGCGCCGCGTGCCGGTGCGGGCGACGAGCCACTCGATCGGCCGCGGCAGGAGCCGGTGCGCGAGGAGCGCGAGGCGCAGGCTGAACGGCAGGACGACCTCCCGGCTCCCGCGCTCGACCGCACGCCCGATCGCCGCCGCCACCTCGTCCGGCTCGAGCGTGCGCGCGATGCGGGCGAGGCTGGGGATGCGCGCTGCGCTCCCCGGATTCCGCTCGAAGTAGGGGGTCCGGGTCTGGCCGGGAACGACGAGCGTGACGCCGATACCCGTGTCGTGGAGATCGGCGCGGAGCGCGGCGGTGAATCCGCGCACGGCCCAGCGCGCGGCGCTGTACGCGGTCGCGCCGGGCCATGGGAGGTAGGCGGCCGGCGAGGTGATGTTCACGATGTGCCCGCTGCCGCGGGCGAGCATGGCGGGCAGGAAGGCGTGCGTCACGTGGAAGGCGGCGAGGTAGGGAACCGCCATCATGGCCGCCGCTTCGGCCGTGCTCGTCTCCTCGATGAAGAGGAAGCGCCCGGCACCGGCGCCGTTCACGATCAGGTCGGGGACGCCGATCTCGCCCTCGATCGCCGCTGCGACGCGGGCGACGGCCCCCGCATCGGCGAGATCGACCGCCTGCGGGTGGGCGGAGGCGCCGAGGGCCCGTACATCGTCTGCCACTGCCTCGAGCGCGCTCGCGTTCCGCGCGAGGATCGCGACGCGCCCGGCGCCGCGCCGGGCCAGCTCCCGCGCGGTCGCCGCCCCGATCCCGCTCGAGGCGCCGGTGACCACGGCACCGCCGCCGCGAATTCGCATCGATCCGATCCCGGTTCCCGCGCTCAGCCCTTACGTACCCGGGTCGTGATCGATACCCCGTCGCGGAGCGGCAGCACGGTCGTGACGTAGCCGCGGGAGCGGGCGGCGAGCTCGTTGTAGCGACGGATCCCCGCGGTGTCGCGATCGGCTGCTTCCGCCAGCACCTTGCCGCTCCATAGCGTGTTGTCGGAGACGAGGAGGCCGCCTTCCTTGAGGCGCGGCAGGGCCTGCCGCCAGACGCGCGGATACTCCCACTTGTCGACGTCGTTCAGGATGACGTCGAAGTGGCCGGGCGTGTGGCGGAGATGGGTGAGCGCGTCGCCGACCAGAATGGTGACGCGATCGGCCACTCCGGCCCGCCGGATGAACTTCTGCGCGCGCTCCGCGTTCGCGGGATCGCCGTCGGTGTAGAAGACGCGGCCGCCCGGTCCGACGGCGCGCGCCCACCAGATTGTCGAATAGCCGATCGCCGAGCCCAGCTCGAACACGCGCTTGGCGCGGTGGGCGACGCCGAGAATGTAGAAGAGCGTACCGACGAGCGGCCCGACGATCGGGATGCGCTCGCGCGCCGCGATCTCCTCCATCTCGAGGAGAACGCGGTCTCGCCGTGGCGCGTGGCTCTTGAGATAGGCGTCGATCGCATCGGGAACGATCGGGGTCATAGCGGAAGGTCCTTTCGTTGTTCGCGGCCGGTCGCCAACGGCGGAGGAGGATCTCGACGGCCCGCAGGTCCTGTAGCCAGCGGATCGTTGCCATGAGTCATTCCTCCGGGATAGGAATCGAGCGGGCCGCGCGGGGGCGCTGCCCTAGCGGTCGTCGGCCACGGTCACCTGGAGCTGGGCGAGGCGATGCTGCGGGCCGGAAAGCGTTGCGGCGAGTTCGTCGCCGGGGAACACCTCGCCGACGCCGGCGGGGGTCCCGGTGAAGAGGAGATCGCCGGGGTCGAGAGTGAAGATACCCGAGATGAAGGTGATAAGGGCGGGGATCGGCAGGATCATGTCGGCGGCCCGGCCGGTCTGCCGGAGCTCCCCGTTCACGCGGAGCTCGAGCTCGAGCGCGGTCGGATCGGGTACCGCGGACGCTCGTACCACCATCGAAAGCGGAGCCGAGGTGTCGAAGCCCTTGGCCACCGCCCACGGGTGTCCGCGCCGCTTGGCTTCCGCCTGCACGTCGCGAAGCGTCATGTCGAGGCCCACCGCGTAGCCGAGCACGTGCTCGAGCGCCACCTCCTCCGGGATGTGCTTCCCGGCGCGGCCGATCGCCACCACGATCTCGACCTCGTGGTGCAGGCTCAAGGAGAAGGAGGGCCGGCGCACGACGCCGCCGTCCGGGACGAGCGCGCTGGCCGGTTTGAGGAAGAGCAGCGGCGGCTCCTCGCCGCTCGCCCCCATCTCCCGCGCGTGCTCTCGATAGTTGCGGCCGACCGCGATGATCTTGCCGGCGGGAACCGCTGCGGCCTGGCCGGATACGGTGAAGCTATGTGTCATGGCAGACAGCATAGCACGCGGTGGCGACACCAGGCGGAAGCTGCCCGCCTCGCGTCAAACGCTGTCGGGTCTTGTAAACTCCTCTCGCCTGGCCGCAGCGCCAGTCCCGCGACCGACGCCATCGCCCCACCTGACGACGGCGCCCCGCTCGCGTCAAACGCTGTCGGGTCTTGTGAACTCCTCTCGCCTGGCCGCAGCGCTGATCCCGCAGCCGACGCCATCGCCCCACCTGACGACGGCGCCCCGCTCGCGTCAAACGCTGTCGGGTCTTGTGAACTCCTCTCGCCTGGCCGCAGCGCCAGTCCCGCGGCCGACGCCATCGTCCCACCTGACGACGGCGCCCCGCTCGCGTCAAACGCTGTCGGGTCTTGTGAACTCCTCTCGCCTGGCCGCAGCGCTGATCCCGCGGCCGACGCCATCGTCCCACCTGACGACGGCGCCCCGCTCGCGTCAAACGCTGTCGGGTCTTGTGAACTCCTCTCGCCTGGCCGCAGCGCTGATCCCGCGGCCGACGCCATCGTCCCACCTGACGACGGCGCCCCGCTCGCGTCAAACGCTGTCGGGTTTTGTGAACTCCTCTCGCCTGGCCGCAGCGCCAGTCCCGCGGCCGACGCCATCGCCCCACCTGACGACGGCGCCCCGCTCGCGTCAAACGCTGTCGGGTCTTGTGAACTCCTCTCGCCTGGCCGCAGCGCTGATCCCGCAGCCGACGCCATCGCCCCACCTGACGACGGCGCCCCGCTCGCGTCAAACGCTGTCGGGTCTTGTAAACTCCTCTCGCCTGGCCGCAGCGCTGATCCCGCAGCCGACGCCATCGCCCCACCTGACGACGGCGCCCCGCTCGCGTCAAACGCTGTCGGGTCTTGTGAACTCCTCTCGCCTGGCCGCAGCGCTGATCCCGCAGCCGACGCCATCGCCCCACCTGACGACGGCGCTCCCCGCGGCGGGGATGCGAGTCCGTTCATGCACGCCCTTCGCGGCAGACCCGGTCGCGCCCTTCCCGCCGCGACCGCGCCTCTTTCGAACGCGCGTCGGCTGCATCCCGGACCTCGTGATCGTACGAGCCGTGACCCGACTACACGCATTGCACGAACCATGCCGCTATCGCACGAACCGTGCCGCAGCGGGAAAGGTCACGTGCAAGGTCTGATTCTCGAGAGTTCATTCACGCATGCGCCTCCTGCCTACACTGCTTGAGTGCGCACATCGTTGTCACTTTCGCCAACATCGTTACCAGGCGAGTGGTGGAGCGAGATCAGCAGCTGAACTCCTGCGCAAGGCAGAAGGCGCAAGGTCTGATCTGGCCTCCTTCGCAAGTGGCTCCATGGATGCCACACAGAGGCCTCGCGGCCCGGGCCGCTGTCCTCGTGGGCTTTTCCGCCGCCCTGGATGCCGCCCGTCTGGGCCGCCGATCTGTCGCTGCACGCCAGGGGCCGCGCCGGGGCCGCTGGCGGCCCCGCCCTCGGCCCCGGCCCCGCCGCCGTCCGCCGCCGCTCGCGCGGATCGCGCGGTTGCGGGATTGACGCGGAGTGCACGCCACGTTACTGTCCAACGAGGCCGGGCGACCGGCTCGGGGCTCGGTTCGCCTGAGCCCCCGCTGCTAGGGGAGGGATCTCCTGAGAGTCCGCCCGCCGGATGGCGCTTGTAGCGCCGGCGAGCGGAGACCCTAAGAACCTGAACCAGGTAATACTGGCGCAGGGAAGCGGCAAGCTCCTCCGGTCCGATCCGCGAAGCGCATCCCGCCTCAGGTCCTTCCCCTCTCGACAGATCTTGAAGAAACGAGAGGGGTGACATCATGACCACGATCAAAGATCCGGTGATCGCCGAGCTCGCGCGCACAACGGCGGGCGCAGCCGCGCCCGCCGGTCCCTCGCCCCGTCCCGGCGAGACGCAGATGAGCCTTGCTCGCCGTGGCGTGATCACGGCCGCGATCGCCCGCGTGGCCGCCCGCGAGCGCGTGACACCGGAGCTCGTGCGCGACGAGTTGGCGCGCGGGCGGGCGGTGATTCCGGCCAACATCCACCACGCCGCGCTCGATCCGATGGCGATCGGCATCGCCTTCACCTGCAAGGTGAACGCCAACATCGGCAGCTCTCCTCTCACCTCCGGTGTGGAGGAGGAGGTCGAGAAACTGCGCATCTCCTTGAAATACGGCGCCGACACGGTGATGGACCTCTCGACCGGCGGCGATCTCGACGCGATCCGCGCCGCCATCATCGGCGCGAGCCCGGTCCCGATCGGCACGGTCCCCATCTACCAGGCGCTGGCCGAGGCGGGGAGCGTCGAAGCGCTCTCGATCGAGCTCCTCCTCGCCGTGATCGAGCGGCAGGCCATGCAGGGCGTCGACTACATGACGCTCCACTGCGGAGTCCTCCGCGATCACATCCCGCTCACCGCCGGCCGGGTGACCGGGATCGTGAGCCGGGGTGGGGCCATCATGGCGCAGTGGATGGCGCACGCCGGGATCGAGAACCCGCTCTACACGCACTACGAGCGCGTGCTCGCCATCTGTCGTGCGCACGACGTGACGATCTCGCTCGGCGATGGGCTCCGGCCGGGCTCGCTCGCCGACGCCTCCGACCGCGCGCAGTTCGCGGAGCTCGAGACCCTCGGCGAGTTGACGCGGCGGGCCTGGGAGCGCGAGGTCCAGGTGATGGTCGAGGGGCCCGGACACATCCCGATCGACCAGATCGTGATGAACGTCGAGCGGGAGATCGAGCTCTGCAGCGAGGCCCCGTTCTACGTGCTCGGGCCGCTCGTCACCGATATCGCGCCCGGCTACGACCACATCACCTCGGCGATCGGCGCGGCCATCGCCGGCACCGCCGGTGCCGCCATGCTCTGCTACGTGACGCCGAAGGAGCACCTCGGGCTCCCGACAGCCGAGGATGTGAAGCAGGGGCTCGTTGCTTACAAGATCGCAGCCCACGCCGCCGACGTGGCGCGGAAGCGCCCCGGCGCCCGCGACCGCGACGACGCGCTCTCGCGCGCCCGCTACGCCTTCGACTGGAAGCAGCAGTTCGCGCTCGCACTCGACCCGGAGACGGCCGAGCGCATGCACGACGAGAGCCTGCCGAGCGAGTACTTCAAGAACGCCGAGTTCTGCTCGATGTGCGGGCCGAGCTTCTGCTCGATGCACCTGTCGCGGGCAGTGCACGGCCAGGGGCATGCCGAGCCGGCGGCCGGCAAGCCGGCGCCGGAGCCGGCACCCGCGCCGGTGGCGTTTCGGCGCGAGGAGAGCGCTCGGTAGCGGGGCACTCGGTAGTGAGACGCGCTCAGTAGCGGGGCGCTCCGTAACGGGGCACGCTCAGTAGCGAGGCGCGCTCAGTAGCGGGGCGCTCCGTCAGTAGCGGGGCTCTCGGTAGCGAGGGGCGCTCAGTAGCGGGCGTGCTCAGTAGCGGGGCACGCGCGGGTCGATCTCGGCCGACCAGGCGTCGATCCCGCCGCGGAGGCTCCACACGCGCTCGCATCCGGCGCTCTGCATCAGGAATGCGCGGGCGCGGAGCGAGCGCACCCCGTGGTGGCAGTAGAGGACGACGTCGCCGTCGGGCGGGAGCTCGGCGAGCCGCGCCGGGAGCTCCCCGAGCGGGATGAGTCGCGCTCCTTCGATCCGGGCGATGGCCCACTCCGCCGGCTCCCGCACGTCGATGAGAGTGACCGCGCGGCGCTCGAGCGCGGCCTTGAGCTCGCGCGGGCTGATCTCCGCCGCCGCCGGCGCGGGTGCCCGGGCCGGAGTTGCCGTGCCGCCTGCGCCGCCTGTGCCGCCTGCGCCGGGTGCGGCACCCCCGCCGCGCGCGCCGGTCCCGCCGCCTGTGCCGCCTGTGCCACCTGCGCTGGCCGCGCCGCCTGCGCCGGGTGCGCTGCCGGCGCCGCCTGCGCCGGCCGCCGGTCCCCGCACGCCGCAGAACTCCTCGTAGTCGATGAGGCGGTCGATCGTCGGATGGTCGCCGCACAGCGGGCACTCGGGGCTCTTCCTGATCTTGACGTCGCGGAAGCGCATGGCGAGCGCGTCGAAGAGGAGGAGGCGCCCGATCAAGGGCTCCCCTCGCTCGAGGATGAGCTTCACGGTCTCGACCGCCTGGATCGTGCCGATCACCCCCGGCAGCACGCCGAGCACCCCTCCCTCGGCGCAGCTCGGAACGAGCCCGGGCGGCGGCGGTTCGGGGAAGAGGCATCGGTAGCAGGGGCCGCGCCGCGCGTCGAACACGCTCGCCTGGCCCTCGAAGCGATAGATCGAGCCGTACACGTTGGTCTTGCCGAGGAGGACGCAGGCGTCGTTCACGAGATAGCGCGTCGGGTAGTTGTCAGTCCCGTCGGCGACGATCGCGTAGGGGCGCAGGATGTCGAGGGCGTTCTCGGAGGTGAGCGCCGTCTCGTGGAGCGAGATCTCGATCTCGGGGTTCAGGGCGTGGAGCCGGTCCCGCGCCGAGGCGAGCTTCTTCCGCCCGACGTCGGAGGTCGAATGCAGAATCTGGCGCTGCAAGTTCGATAAGTCGACCACGTCGAAGTCGACGAGGCCGAGATGGCCGACCCCGGCGGCCGCGAGGTACATGGCGAGCGGCGAGCCGAGGCCGCCGGCGCCCACCACGAGCACCGCCGCCTCCTTGAGCCGCCGCTGTCCGTCCATGCCGACCTCGGGCAGGACGAGATGGCGGCCGTAGCGCTTGAGCTCGTTTGCCGAGAAGGGGAGTGGGTCTTCGGCTGTCATCCGTTCCTCCGTCGCTTGGGGGGCGGTCCTGGCCACGCGTCATTATCCCTGATCGGGGCGCTGGTGCTCCAGGTTCAGCGCGGGCCGAGCTGGCGGAGGACCGCGGCGACCTCGTCCTGGTTCGGCTGGATGCGAAGGCTCTCCTCGAGCGCGGCGCGGCCCTCGGCGCGCTGGCCGGAGGAGAGGAGCGCGAACCCCAGGTTCGTCCAGCCGCGCACCGAGAGCGGCTCGCTCTCGACCGCGGCGCGCAGGAGCGGGATCGATGCCGCGAGCATGCCGTTCTGCCCGTAGAAGGCGCCGAGATAGGAACAGAGGTCGGCGTTCCCGGGGGCGATGGCGAGCGCCGAGTCGAAGGCGGCGGCCATCGCCGGCCGGTCGCCACGCTCGAAGGCCGCCTCGCCCCGGCGCACCCAGTAGCGGGCCGCGACCTCGCGCGTCAAGCGATCGCCGGCGGGCGCGTCACGGCGGATCGCGGTCGTGCGGAGGAGCGACCACGGATCGAGCAACGCCATCGAGTCCGGCGGCGCTCCGCGCGGGCGGATGCGAAAGACGATGCCGGTCACCTGCTGCGTGAAGGGTCCGGCGGCCGGCAGATTGGTGCGTGCCGACGAGTACACGGGGCGGTCCGGGTCGGCGGCGAACCAGGAGTTGAGCGCCGCCACCTCGGTCGCCAGTCTATGGCGCTGGAAGTCCGCGGGGGGAATCCGGCCCGCTTCGCCACGCAGGTCGTAGAAGTCGGCGAACAAGTTGCCGTCGCGATCGATGACCGTCACGTCCGGGCGCTCCGCGCCGGCGGCGGTCAGGTAGGCGAGGAGGAAGACCTGGTTGTCGCCCTCGGCGAAGAGCGTCGCCCCGGGCGCGAGCGGCGCGAGCAGGTTCTCCCCGAATTCGCGCGCCGAGCGGTGCGTGCTGCGGTCGGCGGCCGCAAAGTGCGTGCCGAGCGGCACGAGCGCGACCGCCAGGACGAGCAGCGAGGCAAGCAGGGCCGGCCGCATCAGGCGCGCGGCGAGATCGAGCCCGAGCGCGGCGAGGACGGCGAGCACGACGAGAGCGGGGGCGAGATGGCCTTCGAAGTCGGGGATGCCATAGCCGACCGCGTGCGCGACGAGCGCGGCGACGAAGATCGCGAGCGCGGCGAGCCACGCCGGCCGCGCGCCGAGCGCGACCGCGCCGAGCGCGATCGCCGCGACGAGCGCCGGACTCAGATCGCGCGCGAGAACGCCGCCGATCGCGCCGAGGCGAGCGATCATGTCGGGCCCGCGCATCTTGCCGAGGAGGAACTGGTACTGGCGCGCGCCGACGTGATCCCGGAGGCGGGCGAACGTCTCCGGGTTGCCCCAGTCGAGCAGCGGATCGAAGGACGAGCGGAGGAGGAGTGTCGCGTAGAGGGCGAGCGCGAGCCCGGCGAGGGCGAGCGCCGCCGGCGCCGCGCGGAGCGGGAAGCGGCGGCGCGCCGCGAGCAGGACGAGCACGGGAAGCGCGAGGTGCACGATCGTCAGGTGATGCGCCAGGCCGAGCGCGAAGAGGTAAGCGGCGACCAGGAGCGCGCGCGCATCGCGGCGCGGGAGGCGCTCGTCGAGGGCGAGCGCCGCGAGGACTGCGGTCGCGAGGAACGCGTGCAGCGTGTAGACCTCCGCGGCGACCGCCTGCGACCAGAGCGTGCGCGAGCCGATCACGAGCAACCCGGCCGCGATCGCCGCGACCGGACGCGCGCCGAGGAGGCGCGCGAGGATCGCGGCCGACCCGGCGGCGAGCGCCGCCGCGAGCGCCGAGAGTCCGTTGACGGCGAGCGCTGGTTCGCCGGGGAGGAGCGCGACGAGGACGCGGCCGAGCAGCGTGTAGAGCGGATAGCCGGGAGGGTGGGCCACGCCGAGCACGGCGGCGGCGGCGGCGAGCTCGCCCGAATCGCCGAAGTAGACGGTGCGGCAGAGCGTGAGCCCGTAGACGAGCAGGGCGGCCGCGATCGGGACCAGCGCGACAGGCGCGAGATGCGCTGGAGTGGGGGGCGGATGGGGGGTCGATGTCATCGGGCGCTCGGGTTCGCCGGCGAGAAGGACCCGGCACGGTCTCCGGGCTTGGCGCGGACCCGGCTCAGTATAGAATAGGCACGCACCGAACGGGACGGCCCGAGCTCGAGGAGACCAGGAGGCCCGATGTCGCGACGTGTCAGCAGTGTCAGGAGGTCCGGCACGATGTGCGCCGCGCGCTCTCTAGGCGCGGGCCGGTGGCGTTGGCTCCTGGTGGCCGGTGGCGCCGTCCTCGCCGGGCTCGCCGGCTGCGGTGACGACGGCGGTTCCCCCGATACGACGCCCCCGGTGGTGGTGGCGACCGTCCCGGCCGACGGGGCCGCCGCGGTCAACCCGCGCCTGCCCGTGCGCTTCCGGCTCGACGAGGATCTCGATGCGGCGAGCGTGGGGCCGCAATCGATCGTGGTGAGCGCGACCGGCGGGCCGGTGGCGGGCGCCGTGAGCTACGTGGGCACGACGCGGGAAGTGGCCTTCACCCCGGAGCGCCATCTGCTCGCGAGCGCCGTCCACGTGGCCACGCTCAGGGCCGGCCTGCGCGATCTCGCCGGCAACGCGACTGCCGATTCGACCGTGATCGCCTTCACGACTGGCGACGATCCGGAGGATGCGGACGGCGACGGCTATGCCCCCGACGACGGCGACTGCGCCGACGAGGACCCGGACGTCAATCCGGGCGCCGTCGATCGCCCCGATGACGATGGGCGCGACCTGAACTGCGACGGATTCGAGGGCGACATCGCGGGGAGCGTGTTCGTCGCTTCCGATGGCGCGGACGACGCCGCCGGCTCGCCCGCGGCGCCGCTCCGGACGATCGGCGCGGCGCTGCAGAGGGCGGTGGGGACCGGGAAAGGGGCGGTGATCGTCGCCCGCGGCACCTACACCGAGTCGCTCATCCTGCCGCGTGGCGTGAGCCTCTACGGCGGATTCGATGCGGCGAACGACTGGGCGCGGGATCCGCTCGATCGGGCCGGCTGGTCCGCCGTCACGGCGGTCCAGGTCGTCGTCCGCGCGGAGTCGATCGACCACCCGGCCTGGATCGAAAGTTTGCGCCTGAGCGCAACTACTCCCGTGGTGGCCGGAGAGAGCGCGGTGGCGCTCCTCGCCCGGGCCGCCGATTCGCTCACCCTGCGCCACGTCGAGCTCGCGGCCGCGGCCGGTGCGCCCGGCGACGACGGCGGCGCGGGCCGGGCCGGTCCCGATGGACCGGCAGGGGACGCCGGTGCGTCGGGCTGCGAGGGGGAGGGAACGGGCTGCGACGGCTGCAGCGAGCCCGAATACGGCCTCGGCGGCCAGGGCGCGTGCACGGACGGGGGACGCGGCGGAGCGCCGGGGTATGGTCCGCTCGAGTCCGAAGCAGGGAGCGGCGTGCCGGGAGGCGCAGCCGGCGGCAGCGCAGGGGCCCTCGGCCTCCCCGGCGGCCCCGGGGGCGAGGGATCGAGCGGTGGACCCGGCACGGGCGGCACCGGCGGCGACGCCCTCGGCCGCATCGACGGGGACGGACTCTGGCGGGGCGACCCGGGCAGCGATGGAGTGGCCGGCGAGGCCGGTTCGAGCGGCGGCGGGGGAGGGGGCGGGGGCGGCGGATTCGGCGGGCTCTGTCTCTTCTACGGCGGTGCCGGCGGGGGCGGCGGCGCCGGCGGTTGCGGCGGCGAAGGAGGCCGCGGCGGGCGGGGCGGCGGCGGCTCGATCGCGCTTCTCCTCGTGGATAGCTCGCCCGTCATCGAGGATGCGGTGTTCCGCGCGGCCGACGGCGGTGCGGGCGGGGCCGGCGGCACGGGCGGCGCTCCGGGGCCCGGTGGTTCGGGCGGCATCGGCGGAGCCGCGATCGGCGCGGCCGGAGCCGGTGGCGGTGGGGGTCGCGGTGGGGACGGGGGTGCGGGAGGAGGAGGTGGCGGCGGGGGCGGCGGCGTCGCCTTCGGGATCTACCGGGCGGGCACGTCCGCGCCGGACGTCGCAGCATCTACCTTCGAGGTGGGCGCGGGAGGCGCCGGCGGATCCGGGGCCCCGGGCGCCGGAGACGGAACTCCCGGCGCCAGCGGCGACATCTCCCCGGCCCGGCGTCTCCGCAGCGCTCGCCGCTAGCCCTGGCCGGGCGAGCCGCACGCGCTACCGCGCGCTACCGCGCGCGCGTCACCTTGCGGACCGCTGTTTCCTCTCCCGTCGCCGCGCGGATGAAGTAGACACCCGCCGCGACCGCGCGCCCGCGGTCATCGCGCCCGTCCCAGACCGTCCGCTGTACCCCGGCCGGAAGCTCGCCGCGGAGGAGCGTCCGCACGGCGCGCCCGCCGACATCGTGCACCGTGAGCTCGAGGGGCCCACCCGTCGCGAGCACGAGGCGAATCGCGGCCTCACCCCGGAAGGGATCGGGGGAGCTCTCGATGCGGAGTCCGGCCGCGGCGCCGGGCGCCGTCTCCTCGGCGATCGCCACCACATCGCACGACTGCTCGGTCGTGATGCCGCTCCCGGCGGCGATGAGCCCCTGGAACTCCTGCCAGGCGCCGAGATCGCCCTTGAGCGCGTAGTCGAGCCACGGGCCGAGGAGCGAGAGCGTGAGCGCATGCTGCTGAGCCCGGGTGATGGTCGGCGCGGGGCAGCCGCCCTCGCCGAGGCTGCACAGGAAGTTCTGCGCGGCGAACTGGCAGTGGCTCGCCCCGGTCACGCTCACGTAGGTCTTGCAGTCGGAGGCGAGCGCGTCGTACATCGGCACCTGGTGCTGCGCCGGCGGGGTCACGCAATCGAACGAGCCGGCAAAGACCAGCGCGGGCGCCGTGATCTGGGCCGCGGCCTGGATGGCCGATGGGTTGGTCTCGGCAGCGGCCAGATTGGCCAGGGCGGTGATCGCAGGATTCTGCGCTGCAGCCAAGAAACTCGCGCCGCCCCCCATCGAGTGCCCCATGGCGACCGCCGTTCCTGCCACCCGCTCGTAGAAGAGGGACGCCGGGTTGCCGGCGCTCTCTGCCTGGAGCCTGCTCACGAGGAAACCGAGGTCGAGCCCGAGGTCGAGGTGGCTCGGCGAGAGGTCGCCCTCGGTGTCGGGGAGCGCGACCAGGTAACCCGCGGGCACGAGGCCGTTCCACAGGTACGCGTACGCGCTCACCGGCAGGAGGAAGCCGTGCCCGAAGCTCACGACCGGGTAGCGGGTCCCGGGCGGGCCCCCGACCGGAACATTCTCGCCGGGGGCGGCGGCCGGGTAATAGATCTCGACCGGGACCTGGCGATTCCCCCGCGCCGGATCGGTGAAGGTGAGCCGGGTATGGCCGACCGCGTAGGGCTGGGCGGCGGCGGGCCGGGCGGCGGTCAGGACCAAGCCGGCAAGGGCGAGCGCGGCCAGGATGGTGGGGATCGCGGGCGCGTTTCCGATGCGGCCTCGGCTGGCGGGTCGGCTCATGTCATCCTCCCTCCCGGGGACTCAGGTCGGCTTCCATGGTACCGGCCGGCAGGGGCTCGCGACAAGCAGCGGTGGGCCTTGGCAGCTCCGGAACTACGCCCCCACCACCGGGCCCACCGGCACGCGCGAGAGGAAGCGGTCCACCCATCCGGGCTCGCGCGTGAAGGCGAACGGATCGTCCGCCGGCACGTCCCCCTCGCCGCCGCGCTCGCGCAGCACGAGCAGGATGCGCGCTCGCGACAGCGATTCGTAGGACGGTTCGCGATAGCCGGTCTCGACCTCACGCGTACGGACATCGATCTCGATCTCCTGGAGCGCGAGGTGGATCCCGGGCGGCGAGACGAGGTGTCGCTCGCCAAGCGGCTCCTCGCGGCCGGCACCGCTCCGCACAATGTCGAAGCGGCGGAAGAGGAACCGCATCACATCGCCGAGTCGCGCCGCCGGTACGCCGTCCTCGATGTAGATGAGGTCGATGGCGAGAGCGCGGAGGAGCCGGCGGAGGAGCCGGCGCCCCGGTCGCCCGTAGTGCCGGTGGAAGTCGGGCCCGGCCGATCCCTCGCTCAGGTCGTCCTCGTGCCAGGAGTCACGGTACATGCGATCCGACGGCCACCAGTGGGGAGCGAAGAGGAACCCCTCGCCCCGATCGCGGCGGCCGCTCCGCGCGAGGAGCAGGTTCTTCTCGACGAGAGCGATCACGGGTTCGCGGGCGGCGGCCTCCCGCCCGGGCCAGGCCGGATCGGTGCGGAACCGCCGCCAGGTGAACTCGACGAGGTAGAGCGCGGTCGCGGCGAAGGTGCCGACGCCGAGGATCCAGGCCACGGCGCGTCCCGTGTAGTGCGCGATGGGCAGGCGCTCCGCGAGCCCGGGCGCGAGTGCGGCCAGCGGCAGGCGGTGGCCCTGGATGACAAGGGCCAGCCCGAGCGCGACCAGCACGAGCACGCCGAGGAACGAGCGCACCATTTCCTCGACCGTGACCGCCTCGAGCTCCGGCGCGGCGGCGCCGGGCCGGCGCACGCGGAGATTCAAGCGAAACTCGACCGGCGGCCCGAAGCGCGGCGGCACGAGGAGGACGAGCGCCGCCGCCATCAGCAGAAACCAGCCGCGCGCTCCGACCAGCTCGTCGAGCGCGACGAGGACTGCTGCCCCGATCGCGACCGCGGCCAGCGCGAAGAGGAGCCGGCGGCGGCCGCGGGGCCAGCGTGCCCGACCGGGCGCGAGGCGCAGCTCCTGGAGGATGGTGAGGAGGAGCGAGATCATCGCCACCGCAACTCCGAGCCAGACCAGGGCGCCGGCGAGGAGGTAGGCGAGGTAGGACACGCGGAGGAGCGCGAGGAGCGGCGACCCCACGGTGGCGACGGCGGCAACCAGCGCGAGATCGCCCAGGGCGAGCACGGTCAAGAGCCGGCGATAGCGCGCGAGGGGCTTGACCCGCGGCGTTCGCTCCGGGTGGAAGTCGGCGCCGTAGCGGGCATCGAAGATCAGCTCGAGGCGCGCGCCCGCTTGCCGCACGAGCCGGATCGCGCGCCGCGGCAGCTCCCAGCCGAGCGGCGCGCTGGCGGTGGTCAGGGTCAGCCCGACGAGCAGGATCCCGATCGCGATGTCCATCCAGTCGGTGGGGATCCGGCGGCCATAGATCTCGAGGGCGACCAGGGCGCCGATCCAGAGCAGAGCCTCGGCGCCGAGCTTCAGCTTCCGGCGGTCGAGCCGGATGCGGACTGGGATGAAACGAAGGAGTTGGTCCATGGCTCGGTCGCCGCGACAGGTCCCGGGGGAGCTCGCGATGCCGGCGGCGGCGCGGCGAGCGCACGCCCCCGATTGATCATGACAGACGGAAATCCCCCGGCTCAATAGCCTGGCGCACGCCGCCGTTCGCCGGCCGCTGCGGCCGGGCGCGTCAGGGGCAGTAAACGCGGTAGTCGAGGTGGGGGAAGATGTTGTCCCGGCTCTCCACGGTCTCGAGCCAGCCCGGATCGAGCCGATCGTGCTCGAGATCCTCGAACAGGCGGGTGAAGCGGCTGAGATGCGTCCAGGTCCGCCGGTGGGCGTACTCGACCATCGTCCCCGTCTTCATGATGAAGGCCCAGTCCGAATGCTGGGCGAGAAGGAGCTCCCGCGCCGCCTGGTTGAGCGCCCGCACCCTGAGCGGCGGCACCCCGGCGCCCTCGTGCCCGCCCAGATAGTGGAAGCGCTCGGCGAGGTGCACCATGCGCTCGGCGGCCCGATGCAGGTGCGGATAGACCCAGTCGTTGGTGCCGTTCAGCCACACCTCGTGGAACCCGAGGTAGCCCCAGCTCGAAGCCGACGGTGTCGCGCGCTGGATCCGCGGCAACCGGTCGAGGTGCTCGCGCGGCGTCGTCGTCTTCACCGCGTCCTGGTCGAAGGCCAGCTTGCGCAGGAGGAAATCGAGGAAGCTCGGCCCTTCGTGCCACCAGTGCCCGAAGAGCTCGGCGTCGTAAGGGGCGATGATGATCGGCTCGCGGCCCATCACCTCGTTGAGGTGCTCGACCTGCTTCTCGCGGTTGAACAGGAAGTTCCCCGCGTGCTCGGCGGCGCGGGCGAGCGCGAGGTCGGGATCGTACGGCTCCTTGTGCTCCGTGGGGCCGGTGATGCGGTGATACTTGATGCCGACCGACGTGCGCTTGCCGTCGCCTGGAAGGTAGGGCCGCACGTACTCATAGTCGAGATCCCAGCCGATGTCGCGGTAGAAATCGCGATAGACGAAATCGCCCGGGTAACCCTCGCGCGCGCTCCATACCTGCTTCGACGACTCGACGTCGCGGCCGAAGGCGGCCACCCCCGAGGGGCAGACGATGGGGGCGAAGACGCCGTAGCGAGGGCGCGGTGTCGCATGCAGGATGCCGTGCGTGTCAAGGATGAAGTAGCGGATCCCCGCTTCCGCGAGCAGGTCGTCGAGCCCCGGCTCGTAGGCGCACTCGGGGAGCCAGATGCCGGCCGGCCGCCGCCCGAAGTGGCGCTCGTGCTCGGCCGCCGCCACCTGGACCTGGGCCCGCATCGCCTGCCGGTTCTGGTTCATGAGCGGCAAGTAGCCGTGGGTGGCGCCGCAGGTCATGAGCTCGAGCGAGCCCGAGTCGGCGAGCTGCTTCAAGGCCCCGAGGAGGTTCCGGCGATGGCGATCGACGAAGGTGCGGCGCGCCATAGTGAACAGCCAGTGATAGTGGAGCGCGAGCCGGTGGTAGGCCGGCATCCACCGGGTGCGTTCCACCTCGCGCCCGGCCAGGTCGCAGAGCTGGTCGAGCCGCCGTTCGTACCGCTGCATGAGGAGCGGATCGGCCAGCATGTTCACGAGCGAGGGGCTCACCGACATGGTGATGCGGTAGGGCACCTCGTCCGCGTTCAGTTGCTCGAAGACCTGGATCAGGGGGATGTAGGTCTCGGTGATCGCCTCGAAGAGCCAGTGCTCCTCGAGGAAGTCCTCGTGCTCCGGGTGGCGGACGTAGGGGAGATGGGCGTGCAGGATGAGGGAGAGATAGCCTCGGGCCATGGTTCTCACCAGCGGCGGGGCATCGGCCGCGCTACGAGTTGTGCACAGGAACGAGCCAACGCTACGAATCGGCGGGCAGTGAGCCGCTATCGGTCCAGCCGCGCTGTTCCTCGTGGCTCGTCGTCTTCTCGACCCGCGGGGTGATGGTGATCGTGTCGACGCGATCCGCGGAGACGGCCGTACATGGAATGATCTGTCCGCCGTCGGGCAGGGCGAAGCGCAGGGTGAAGGTCCCGTCGGGGCGGAGACTGACCGGCCGGCCCTGACAGGTCACCGTGGCGTCGGGCTCGGTCGCGCCGTAGACGATGAGCTCGGTGCCGAGCACGAACCAGAACTTGCGCTCGAGCCGCCTCATCGCCAGGTGGGCGCCGGATGCGCCGAAGCTCGAGATGCCAAGGCTCGAGATGCCGAAGCTCGACACCGCGCCCGAGCCCATCATCTCTTCGAGCCGGCGGGCGAGGAGCTCGCGGAGCTCGAGCGAGCCGCCGCTCGTCAACGTGCGGTAGCCGCCGGAGAGCGCGTACATCTCCTCGAACTCGCCGGCCACCGAGAGCCACTCCTCGTCCATGAGATCGGAGGGCCGGTCGGACGGGGCCGTGATGCGCGCCGAGCGCGCCAGCCCCACGAAGCGCCCGTCGATCGATTTGAGCCCGATCTCCGCTTCGAACCCGGCGCCGGGACGGCCGCCGTGGATGTACCAGTTGCGCGCCTGCTCGCTCACCTCGATGTCGAACGAACCCTCGTGCGCGCCTGCCGCGCCCGGCCCGAAGTGATGGACGCGGAGCGCCGGGTAAGCGGTCGTGTGTCCGAGCATCTCCCAGGCGCGGGTGAGACTCGCCGGCGTGAGCTCCCAGTAGGCATGCAGCCAGTACGGGTCCTTGCTCATGAGCGCGATGCGGTCGTCGCCGTAAGCATGCGGGAGCGGATCGTCGGCGAGCGGCCTGGGCTCGGCGGGCGCATGGGGGCGCGGTGCGCCCGCCGGGGACGGCTCGACGGGGATCGCCGGCGCGGGCACCGGCGGGGGAGCGAGCGCCGATACGAGCGCGGGTGCGAGCGCGGGTGTCGGGAGCACTCGCTCCCGAGCCGCGTGTGCTGGAGTCGATGGCACGTCGGCCGCCCCGGGGAGCGTGGATGGCGGCGCGGTTCCTCGCGCAGCCGGCCGCGGAGTTGCGGTTCTCGGCGCGGCGAATTTGGACGGCGCGGGCCGTGGCGTTGCGGGCTTCGGCGCCGCGGTCTTGGACGGCGCGGGCCGTGGCGCTGCGGGCTTCGGCGCCGCGGTCTTGGGCGGCGCGGGCCGCGGCGTTGCGGGTTTCTGCCTGGCGGGCGCGGGCCGCGGCGGCGTCACTCGCTCGATCTCGGTTCCGTGGGGGCGCTTCGGGCCCGGTGCGGTGGGAGCTGTCGTTGCGTGCCGCCGCTCCCCCGGGGTTTCGCGTGTCGCGGGCTGCGGGCCGACGCTCGATGTCGCCTCCCGCTCGGCGCGCACGGTGCGCGCTGCCTCGGTGGCCGCCCGCAGGCGCTCGGCCAGTGCGGCGCCGGGCGAGGACTCCTCGTTCTCGTGCTGGTGGCCTTGTTCGGCTCCGAGGTGCTCGATCCACTTGGCCCAGGAGAGAGAGGGCCCGGCGCCAGGGTGCTCGCGACCAGCGCTATCTGAAGCGCGATCGCCCGGCGCGGCCGACGTCCTGGACTCAGTGCTGGCGGGCCGCTTGGCCTCAGGCGCGTTGGGATCGGAGCCTTTGGGCAACGTTCTCTCCTGTGCGAGGAGGTGTGCCGCGCCTTCGCGCGGGAGCCACCTCCGTGACCGGGCAGGTGAGCCTCACCGGCCACGCGCATACCGCGGCTACGATGTCGTTGCCCAGAGAGCGGATTCCATGCAGCGCATCCTTGCGCTGCGTTGCGGTACGCGGTCGTGCCCCGACACTGCCCGGTGGCATCCTACACGGCACCCCGGAGGGCGAAAAGACTTTTCGACAGGAGCTTGCAGTGGATCGTGCGTTCTGCGGGTGCAAGGCGGGCGCGGTGGGACGCTCGCCCGGGCGTGCACCCGCGGCGGCACGTGGAGCGGCCGTTGGTACGCAGGAGCGCGCGTCGCGGGTCGAGGTGAAGGCGGGCGACGGGAGCCGGGGTGAGGCCCGGGGACGCGGCGAGAGGTGCACCGCGCCGGGCCGTGCAGCGCGCGATGGAGGCCGTCCACTCCACCGCGCATCCCGGCACCGCGGGTTCGCGCCGGCGCCGGGTGCAGGGCACCCCAGAGGGCCAGGGGTGCCGAGTCCACCCGATGGGTGGACCGGAGCGCCGGAGCGCGGAGGGATGGCTGCAAAGGAGGCTCGATGCAGCCGAGGAGGGAGGAGGTCCGCGCTGGCGCGGCTTCCGCCGGAGGTCATCGGCGGAGAGCCCGGCTCCCGTCACCAGCCGACAACAGCAAGGCACGTGCCCGCCTCCCGGTCGCGGCGCGGCGGCCCGACAGACCTCCGAGCGATGATCGTAAATGGTGACGCGACAGTTTGTTGTGGCGTGAAGTGCAAGCAGCACGAGAAGGAGCGTGAGGCCCGGGACCGGAGCGGCTGGCCCCGGCGCCGGGGCTCTGCACCCGGTCCCACGGGCGAGCTCCCCCGATCCCGTTCCCAGCAACTTGAGCCCGGCGCGAAGCCGTCGAGGGCTCGGCTCGCCCCTCCATGTCGCTGAGCTGCCGGCTGGCTGCCACCCGGCGTGCTCGCCCACGGTGCGCCGCCGTCAGTCGCGGGGCAGCGCGGCGAGCAGGTGCCGGATGGTTCGCTCGAGCAACGTCCAGTCGGCGCGGCCGATGCGGGCTGGATGCCGCGAGGGCACGATGACGCGCGGCCAGGGCCGCCCCGGCACCGGCAAGGGCCGTGCGTGCAGCACGCCGATCCGCTCGACCCGGACTCCGAGGAACTCGGTGCACGCGGCCCGCGTGGCGAGGAGGCCGAGCGTGACGAGCACCGCGGGGCGCACGCGGTCGAGCTCGGCGGCGAGGAACGGCCGGCAGTTCTCCATCTCGATCGTGGTGGGGGCCCGGTTCGCAGGCGGATTGCAGCGAACCACATTGGCGACGAAGGTCGCGAGACGGGGGTCCGCGGAGGCGGGATCTGTCGCGGCCGACAGACCGAGACGGATGAGGAGGCTCTGCAGGCGCTGTCCGCTCCGATCGCGCGTGAAGGGAACGCCGGTCATGTCGGCACCCTTTCGCCCCGGCGCCTCGCCGAGCCAGGCGATCCGGGCGGGGCGCAGGCCATATCCGGGCACGACCCGCCGGCGATTCGCGGCGAGCTCGGGACAGCGCACGCAGTGCGGATCGAAGGCGATGGGGCGGCGATGACAGGGTCGGAGGTTGATGCTAGGCTCCCGACATCCGGCGCCCAGTTCCCCGCGGGATCGAGTCAATCCATGGACGAGACGTTCGAGATCATCCCCGCCCCTCCGCACGAGGAGATCCCTGCCGACCGCCTGCGCTGGCGCTGCTCCGCTCGACGCCTTCCGCTTCCGGAGCACCGAGGAGCTCGTCGCGTGCGAGCAGATCATCGGCCAGAAGCGGGCGGTGGATGCCATCCGCCAGGGGCTCGAGATCAAGAGCCCAGGGTACAACATCTTCGTCGCCGGTCTCACCGGCACCGGCAAGGCGACGACCATCAAGCAGATCCTCCAGGAGATCGACCGCTCGACGGCGACCCCGGGCGACAAGTGCTTCGTCAACAACTTCCGCGATCCGGACCGCCCGCTCTACCTCGCGCTCACGGGCGGACAGGGGCGGGTGCTCCGCCAGGAGATGGCCGAGCTCGTGGAGGCCCTCCGGCGGGACATCCCGCGGGTGTTCGAGGCGGACGCCTTCAAGGGCCGCCGCCAGCAGATCCTCCAGGGCTTCGCCGCGCGCGAACAGGAGATGGTGAAGGGGCTCGAGAAGGACCTCGAGGCGAAGAGCTTCACCCTGGTCCGGGTCGAGATGGGGCCGATCACCAAGCCTGAAGTGGCCTACATGCACAAGGGCAAGCCGGTGCGGCTCGACGACATCGAGGAGCAGGCGCCCGAGCTCAAGGAGAAGCAGCTCGCCGACATCCGCACCCAGCACCAGCGCTTCGTGGTGCTCCTGGCCGAGGCGCTCAAGAAGAGCCGCGGTCTCGCCCGCGAGGCCAAGCGGGACGTCGAGAAGCTGCAGCACGAGTTCGCCCACCAGGTGATCGACGGCCTCATCCACGACATCAAGGAGAACCACCGGAGCCAGCCCAAGCTGAACGCCTACCTGGAGGACGTCGAGCAGCACATCCTCGATCATCTCGCCCTGTTCGAGGAGCGCGAGGACGACTCGGAGCCGGACGGGGATCCGTATCGCGTCTATCAGGTCAACGTGCTGGTGGACAACTCGGAGACGCGCGGGGCGCCGATCATCATCGAGACCTCGCCGACCTACAAGAACCTGTTCGGATCGATCGAGCGCGTGAACGACGGCCCGGGCGTCGGCTCGCCGTCCGACTTCATGATGATCAAGGGCGGGGCGATCCTGGCCGCCGACGGTGGGTATCTCGTCTTCAACCTGATCGACGCCCTGCATGACTCCGCCGTGTGGCCGATGCTCAAGCGCACGCTCAAGAACTCGAGCCTCGCCATCCAGTCCTACGATGCCCTGCAGCTCTTCGCCGGAAGCGCGCTCAAGCCCGAGCCCATCGACCTGAGCCTCAAGGTCGTCGTGATCGGCGATCATCTCCTCTATCAGATGCTCTATGCCTACGAGGAGGAGTTCCCGAAGATCTTCAAGGTCAAGGCCGAGTTCGACTCGATGATGCCGCGAGACGAGAGCGTGCTCGACACCTACGCCCGCTTCATCTGCAAGATCGTGAACGAGGAGAAGCTCCGGCCGTTCGCCCCGAGCGGGGTGGCCTCCCTGATCGAGGAGGCGGTGCGGCACACCGGCCGCAGCGACAAGATCACGACCCGCTTCAGCGACGTCGCCGACCTGATCCGCGAATCCTCCTACTGGGCCGGCCAGAAGCAGTCCCCGCTGGTGACCGACGTGGAGGTGGACGAGGCCATCGCCGCCCGCAAGGAACGGGTCGACCTGATCGAGGACAAGGTGCGCGAGATGTACGTGGACGGCACCGTGCTCATCGATACCCACGGCGAGCGCGTGGGGGTCGTGAACGGGCTCTCGATCTTCGACGCCGGCGACCACGTGTTCGGCCAGCCGGCGCGCATCACCGCCCAGGCCGGCATGGGCCGGGCCGGCATCATCAACATCGAGCGCGAGGCCGAGCTCTCCGGGAAGACCCATAACAAGGGGGTCCTCATCCTCGAGGGCTACCTTCGCAGCCGCTTCGCCCAGGACAAGCCGCTGTCCATGAGCGCCTCGATCGGGTTCGAGCAGTCCTATTCGCAGGTGGACGGGGACTCCGCCTCCTCGACCGAGGTCTATGCGCTCCTCTCGAGCCTCTCCGGCATCCCGATCAGGCAGCATCTGGCCGTCACCGGGTCGGTGAACCAGTTCGGCGAGATCCAGCCGATCGGCGGGGTGAACGAGAAGATCGAGGGGTTCTACGACATCTGCGCCGCGCGCGGCCTCGCCGGCAACGAGGGAGTGCTCATTCCCGCCCTCAACGTCGGCGACCTGATGCTGCGCAAGGACATCGTCGCCGCGGTGGCCGCCGGCCGGTTCCACATCCTGCCGGTGCGCACGATCGACGAGGGGATCGAGATCCTGACCGGAGTCAAGGCGGGGGAGCGGAATCCCACCGAGGGCCGCTATCCGCCGGGCACGCTCTACTTCCTCGTCGACGAGCGGCTCGCCGACCTCGCCGAGGGGCTCCGCGAATACGGCGAGGAGCCGCCCGAGGACGGCGGCGACGGACACGGCGAGCGCGACTAGCGCGCGCCTGAGCTGGCGCGGCTGCGGCGACTCGCTCGAGCGAGCGCGCGGGGCCGCTTGCTGTCGGGGCCGCTCTGCGGGGCCGCGCGCTCGCTTTGCTAGGAGGCGCCGCCCTTGAAGAGCCCGATCAGGTTGCCTTCCGGGTCGTGGATCATGGCGAAGGCGCCCATGCCGGGGATCGGGGTGGGCGGCACGATGGTCTTCGCGCCGAGCCGCCCGGCCGCGGCGAGCGTGGCCGCGAGGTCGTCCACCTGCACATACATGGTCACGTAGCCCGGCGTGCCGCCGGGAGCGGCCATGATCCCGCCCTGGATGCCGTCCGGGCTGCCGGTGTTCACCATGCCGTAGTCCATGGGATTGTTTCTGTCGATGGCCCAGCCGAAGAGCTGGCGATAGAACCCGGAGATCTTGTCGTAGTCCTTTGCTGCAATCTCGAAATGCACGACCGGATGAGCCATGGCGGTTCCTCTCTTCCTCTGGATTAGGAGTGGATGGGGGGATCAGAGCTCGGCTGAGGGACAGAGATCGTTGACGGGACAGTCGCTGCAGCGCGGCTTCCGCGCGGCGCAGACCCGGCGTCCGTGCTGGATCACGCGGTGGCTGAACCCCACCCACACCGTGGCCGGGAGGATCGCCATGAGATCGCGCTCGATCTTCGCGGGATCCTTCTCCGCGGTGAGGCCGAGCCGCCGCGTGACCCGCTGCACGTGGGTGTCGACGACGACGCCGGAGGCCTGGCCGTAGGCCGTGCCGAGGACCACGTTGGCGGTCTTCCGCGCGACCCCGGGGAGCGTGAGGAGCTCCTCCATGGTCGCGGGGACCCGGCCGCCGAAGCGCTCCGCGATGAGGGTCGCGGCGCCCTGGATCGCCCGCGCCTTGTTGCGGAAGAAGCCGGTCGAGCGCACGTGCCCCTCGATCTCGGCCGCCGTCGCGCCGGCGAAGTGCGAGGGCGAGGGAAAGCGCCGGAAGAGCGCGGGCGTGACCATGTTCACGCGCTCGTCGGTGCACTGCGCCGAGAGGATCGTGGCGACGAGGAGCTCGAAGGGGGAGCGGTGATCGAGGCTGCAGCGCGCGTCGGGGTAGGCCCTGCCCAGGCGCCGGTCGATCGTGCGCGCGAGTCGCGTGCGGGCGGCCGCGCCACTGCCGGGGGCGGCGCGGCCGGTCGCCTTCGAGCGCGGCGGCGCGGGCAGCGCCTTCGCCGTTCGCGACGTCGCTGCCTGCGCTTTCGTTGCCCGCGCGCCTGCTGCGCGCGGCTTCACGGCCCGCGCGCCTGCTGCGCGCGGCTTCACGGCCCGCGCGCCTCCTGCTCGCGGCTTCGTGGACCGCGGCGTCGCCTTCCTGGCCGCCGCCTGGCGTCGAGCCATGCCTACTGGACCGGCACCGTCTTTTCGACCGTGATCGAGAGCGGCTGATCGAGCTCGACCGCCATGCTCGTGCCCTCCGGGAGCTCGACCTCCTTGCCCTTGGTGGCGAGGACGAGCCCGGTCCCGGCGGCGGCACCCACGGCGGCGCCCACGCCCGCCTTGTCGCCGACGATCTCGCCGATGACCGCGCCCGCGGCGGCGCCGATCCCCACCTTAGCCGCGTCGTTCTTGCGTGAGGTGCCGCCCTTGAGCGTGCCCTCGACCACATGGCCCGTCATCTCGCGCCACCCGGTGACCGTCTTCACCTCGGTGAAGGCGAGAGACAGCTCGGACTGCCCCTTGACCCGCCCGGCGCTCTTGGCCGAGACGATGGTGCCCTTCACGGGGGCGCCGGCCCGGATCAGGGTGTCGCCGTCGGCGACGACCGTGTTGACCACGCGGGCCTCGATCGCCTCACCCGTCTTGTTGGTGCCCGTCGACAGGGCCTGATTGATGGAGACGGTGATGCGCGAGCCGGCCGGGGCGGAGAGCTGCGTGGTCACGGTCTTCGTCGTCGGCCCGGGTGCCGGCTTGGCCGCAGTCGCGGTCTTCGTCGCCGGCTTGGGCTTCGGCTTGGCGGCGGTCTCCTCCTGGGCGATGAGGGAGGCGACGTCGAGCGGCTGGCCGATCTGGAGATCCTGCATGCCGGGGGCGGCCGCCGTCTGCGAGCGGGTGATCTCGTCCACGAGACGCAGCTCGTTCTTCGCCTCGGTCATCTTGCCCTGCTTGTAGTAGGCCTCGGCGAGCCCGCGGTGCGGCGCCGCGTAGTAGGGATCGGCCTGGATCGCCGCCTGGAACGCGGCGATCGCTTGATCCGGCTTGCCGTCGGCGAGATGGACGACCCCCATGTTGTTGTGGGCCTGGGCGAGCTTCGAATCCTGGGCGATGGCCTGGTCGAACTCCATCCCGGCGAGCGCCAGGTTGCCGCGTCGCGCCTGGATCAGGCCGCGCAGGTTGTGCGCCTTGGCGCTCTCGGCGGTTCCGTCGGGGATCTGCCCGAGGAGAGCGAATGCCTCGTCGTCGTTGTTGGCGAGGTAAGCGGCAGCGGCGCGCCCGTAGAGATCGGCGGGACTCTCGGCCGGGGCGGGGGTTCCGCCTTCCTCGGCCTGTCCGGCGGCCTTCTGTTCCTCTCGCCCGCTCTTGCCGCAGCCGGCGAGAGCGGCCAGGCCGAAAGCGAGCACCAGCAAGATGAGGATGGATCGGAACGTCCAGGTTCGCATGGGAGACTCCTTCCTTGGCCGCAACATCCGTATCGCGGGGATCGCCGGGAGTCTGCCAGCCGGTGCCGGGAAGGGTCAAGCGCACCCGCGCGCGGGGGGGCGTGGGGGCGGCGCGGGCCGGCCTACCGCCGGCCTACCGCCGGCCCCAAACGTGCGGCACCGGGGCCGGCCCCATTCCGGTATCCTGGGCCCGATGGGGGAGATGACGATCCGAATCCGGCCGGCCCGCGCTCCGGCGCTCGCCGCTGCCGCAATGCACCGCGTGGGCGGTTGGCGGCTCCGTCGTCCGGCACTCCGCGCCGGTTCGAGGCGGCAGCCATGAGCTCGCTGCGACGCACGCTGCGCTCTCTCCTGCTCGAAGCCGAGCCCCCGGGCCGGGCGGCGCGCTTCGCGTTCAACACGCTTCGCCTCGCCTGGTTCACGGCGAGCGAGTTCCGGCGCTCGCGATGTTTCGAGCGGGCGCTCGGTCTCGCCTACGGCACCCTGTTCACCCTTGTCCCGCTCACCACGCTTTTCCTCCTCATCGCGCGCTCGGTCACGGTGCTCGATCGCTGGATCCAGGAAGGCCGTCTCTTCCTCATCAATTTGACCATCGGGGCCCTCCCCCCGGAGGACGCGGCCGCCATCGAGATCTTCGTCGACCGCGCCTTCTCGGCCAGCTCGCGCGGCCTCGAGACCTCCGATGCCCTGACCTCGATCCTGAGCTTCCTCGTTCTCATCGCGCTCTCGATCTCGCTCCTCCTCTCGATCGAGAACGTGTTCAACTCGATCTTCGGCGTGCGCCGCCGCCGCACCTTGATCGGGCGGGTGACCGTCTTCTGGACCATCCTCACCCTGTCACCGCTCCTCCTCGCGGGCTCGATGTACATGCGCGCGCGGATCGAAGGGCTCCTCGTCGCGCGCGGCTGGGACTCGGCTCTCATCCAGTGGGGATTCTCGTTCCTCTTCCCCTTCGTGATCACGGTGCTCGCCTTCTTCATCCTCTATCTCAAGCTCCCGTACACCCGCGTGCGCGCGGGCGCGGCCCTCGGCGGTGCCATCATCGCCGCGGCGCTCTGGGAGCAGGCGAAGGGCGGCGTCGCCTGGTATGTGGCCGAGAACGTCTCCTACAAGAACACCTACGGTGCGCTCGGGACCATTCCCATCTTCCTCCTCTTCCTCTACGCCACCTGGCTCATCACCCTCCTCGGAGCCGAGGTGGCCTACGCCGGGCATCACTTCCACCAGATCCGGCGACGCGAGATCCTGCGCCACCTCGGCGAGCGCCTCTCGAGCTCCTATCTCGCGGTGAAGCTCGCCGTGCTCCTCGCCGACAACTTCCGCCGCGGCCTCGGTCCGGTCGGACCCGACGATCTGGCCGAACAGCTCGAGATCGACGCCGCCCAGGTCGAGGGCATGCTCGAGCGACTGGAGGCCGCCGAGCTGGTGGTCGCGGTCGCGCATCCCGAAGGCGCGTTCCAGCTCGCGCGCTCGCCGGCCGCCATCTCGATCGAATCGCTGGTCGGGAGCGCGGGGGCCATCGAGCTCGTGCCGGAGGGGGATGCGCGGGTCTCGGACGTGCTCCTCCGCATGCGGCGCGCCGCCGCCGATGCGGTCAAGGGCGTGACGCTCGAGGATCTCTTGAAGCCCGAGGCGGTGCCCGGAGGGCTCGCCGCGAGCCGCTAGCGCTCGCGTCCCGGCGGCCGTGCTCGCACTCGTTCTCCTCGCGCTCCTTCTCGTTCTCCTCGCCGGGCGGAGTCCGCGCTGGCCCGCTCCGCCGGATCGCCCGCTCGCTCCCGCCGCCCCGCTCCGGCCGGCCGCAGTGATCGCACCGATGGCCGGGCCGCAGCCCGATCTCCGCCGATTCGTCGCCGCGCTCGCCGCGCAGGACTACCCGCGCCACGAGGTGATCCTCGTCATCGAGAGCGCGCGCGAGAACGCGGTCGATCCGGCCGAGGCAGCCGTGCAGATTGCTGCGCTCGAGCGCAAAGGACTGCCGAGAAATGTGCGGGTGGTGCGCGCGCGCCCGGCGGTCGCGTCGGCGCAGAAGGCGGCCAACCTGGTCGCGGGGGCCGCCGCGATCGGCGCCGAGGCCGAGATCGTCGCCTGGATCGACGCCGATGCCGAGCCGCACGCGACCTGGCTTCGCGATCTCGTGGCGCCGCTCCATCTGACGAGCGCCTGTCCGGTGGTCACGACCGGGTTTCGGTGGTACGTGCCCGGCGTGGGGTTGGCGGGGCTTCTCCGCAGCGTCTTCTCGGCCGCCGCGCTCGGGCTCGTCGCCGATCCGCGCCGCGCCTTCGCCTGGGGCGGATCGCTCGCGCTCCGCCGCGCGGACTGGACGGCGCTCGCGATCCCGCGCGCGCTCGCGACCGCGCTCTCCGATGACATGGCGGTGACGCGCGCCGTGCGCGCCGCCGCCGGCGAGGTGCGCTTCGTGCCGGAGTGCGTCGTCCCGTCGCGCGGCGAGATCGGGTGGCGGGCGCTCGTCGAGTTCGCGGTGCGGCAGATCGTGATGCTCCGGTGGGGGAGCCGCCGCCTGTGGGGCACGGCGCTCACCTTTCACGTGGCGCTCGCCGCGACCCAGCTCGGCGCCGTAGCCGCCGCCCTCGGCGCCGGCGCGCTCCCCGGCGGCGCCATCGGGCGCGCGGCCGCCGTCGTCCTCCTCCTCGCCCCGAGCGCGCTCGCGCTTTGGCGGACGCGGGGCCGCTTCGCGGATCTCGCGCGCCGCCCGCTCGCGCGAACGCCAGGCTGGGACCGGCGGCGCCACGCGCACGTCGCGCTCTCGCCGCTCATGACCTGGGCGATGCTCGCGTGTCTGGTCGCCGCCGGCTTCCGGCGCGAGGTCACCTGGTGCGGCATCCGCTACCGGATCGGCCGGCGGGGCGAGGTGGTAGTAGTGAGCGGCCCCCGCCGGGGGGAGCGATGAGCCGGGGGCGCGTCGTCCTCGCGGCTGCCATCGTCAAGTGCGGCGCGGAAGGGCCGGCAGGTGCCGCCGTCTGGCCGGTTGCGGCGGCCCGCCGGACGGCCTATCCTCGCCCGGCCACAGGCGACGATCGCGGCGACCGCGATCGCAACAGGAGTCATCGAATGAAGCCCAGAGCCTCTCGCGCCCGATCCTGGAACCGAATCGGGCACCGCATCCTCGCGATCGGCTGCGCGGTCCTGCTCTTGCCAGGTGAAGGCGTGGTCCTCGCGCAGAAGACCGAGACCGTCGCGCCGGCGCCGGCTCCGGCGCCCGCCGCGGCGCCGGCCGGCCAGGCCGCGGCGCCGGCGGCGAAGATCCCGCCGGAACAGCTCGACGCCATGGTGGCGCCGATCGCGCTCTATCCCGACGCGCTCCTCGCGCAGACCCTGGTGGCGTCGACGTATCCGCTCGAGATCGTCCAGCTCCAGCAGTGGCTGGCGAAGAACCCGGACTTGAAGGACCAGGCGCTGGCCGATGCGGTGGCGAAGCAGCCGTGGGATCCGAGCGTCCAGTCGATGGCGGCGGTCCCCGAGGTGGTGAAGCGCCTCGCCGAGGACGTCCAGTGGACGACCGATCTGGGGAATGCCTTCCTCGCGCAGCAGACCGATGTCATGGACGCCGTGCAGCGGATGCGGAAGAAGGCCAAGGACAACGGCGCTCTCGAGAGCAACGAGCAGCAGAAGGTCGAGACGACTGTCGTCGAGGAGAAGACGGTCATCGTGGTCGAATCCGCGAATCCCGAGGTCATCTACGTGCCGTCCTACAGCCCGGTCTATGTCTATGGGCCGCCGGTGTATCCGTACCCGCCGATCTACTACCCGCCGTACTACGCGGGCGCCGCCTTCGTGAGCTTCGGCGTCGGGATGATGTGGGGCGCCGCCATGTGGGGCGGCTCGTGCTGCGGCTGCGGGTGGGGTGGGGGCGATATCTACATCAACAATAGCAACAACTTCTACGGAGGCGCTGGCGGCGTTGGTGGGGTTGGCGGAGTTGGTGGGGTTGGCGGAGTCGGCGGAGTTGGTGGGGTTGGCGGCGTCGGCGGAGTCGGCGGCGTTGGCGGACCCGGCGGCGCCGGGGGAGTTGGCGGTCCTGGCGGAGTCGGTGGACCTGGCGGAGTCGGCGGTGCGGGCGGCGGCAAATGGCAGCACAACCCGCAGCATCGCGGCGGAGCTCCCTATGGCGACCGGGCCACCGCGAACAAGTACGGTGGGGCGGCGCGCGGCGACTCTCGCGGCCAGGCGAGCGCCGGCGCGAGCAATCGCGCGGCGGGTGGCGCCAGTGCGAGCAATCGCTCGGCGGGTGGCGCCAGTGCGAGCAACCGCTCGGCGGGTGGCGCCAGTGCGAGCAACCGCGGCGGAAGCCCCGGCGGATCGAGCGTCTCGAACCGCGGCGGGAGCGGTGCGTCGAGCAGCGATCGAGTCGGGAGCCGCGACATCCCGAAGAGCAGCGGATCCAAGTCGAGCTTCAGCGGCGGGTCGCGCGGTTACAGCGGATCGAGCGCGCGGACCTCGAGCTCGCGCGGCTCCTCGAGCATGGGGTCCCACGGTGGCGGCGGCTCGCGCGGCGGCGGCGGCGGCGGCCGCGGCGGCGGCGGAGGTCGGAGGTGATGGTCATGGTGCTTAGCGCAATCGTTCTCACTCGATCTTCATTCCGTGGCGGCGCCGCGCTTCTCGGGCTTGGCCTGATCGTCGCGGGCGCGTGCCTCTTGCCGCTTGCCGCGCGCGCCGAGGATCCCGCCACGGCGCCCGCCGCGAGCGCGAACGTCGCGCAGAAGACGTTCGCCACGCCCGAGGCCGCAGCCGACGCGCTGGTCACCGCCGCCGAGCGGTTCGATGTCCCGTCCTTGATGGAGATCTTCGGGGCGAGCGGCGTGGACCTCGTGGTCACCGAGGACCCGGTGCAGGACGAGAACCAGAGCACCGCCTTCGCCGCCGAGGCCCGCGTGAAGAAGCAGGTCGTCCAGGATGCGGGGAACCCGCAGGTCGCCGTCCTCTCCGTGGGGGCAGACGACTGGCCGCTTCCGATCCCCATCGTCGAGGAAGACGGTCGCTGGCGGTTCGATACCGAGGCGGGACGCGTGGAGATCCTCCTCCGCCGGATCGGACGGAACGAGCTCGACGCGATCGAGCTGTGCCGTGGGTATGTCGAGGCCCAGTACGAGTACGCTGCGGAGAAGCGCGGCGGTGCGCTCGTGAACCAGTACGCGCAGCGCGTCGTCAGCACGCCGGGCAAGCAGGACGGCCTGGCGTGGCAAGACCCGGACGGGACGTGGCAGGGGCCGGTGGGCGAGGGGATCGCCCGCGTCATCGCCGAGGGCTACGACACCAAGCCCACGCCCTACCACGGCTACAGATTCAAGATCCTCAAGGGCCAGGGTCCGGCCGCCCCGCTGGGCGAGATGGACTTCCTGGTGCAGGGAGCGATGATCGGCGGCTTCGCCCTCGCCGCCGCGCCGGCGGAATACGAGGTGACCGGCGTGAAGACCTTCATCGTGAGCCACACCGGCACCGTCTTCGAGAAGGACCTCGGGCCGAAGACGCCCGACGAGTTCCGTGCGATGGAGCGTTTCAACCCGGACTCGACGTGGAGCCCGGTCGCGGAACCGTGACTCGCCCGGCGCTCGCCAGGGCGCTGGGCCGCAGGCGCAGATAGCCGGTACGCCAGGACCCTGGCCTCGCGCCCGCGACGAGCGCGACGGACTCCATGGTGGCCACCATGTCGCGCCAGTTCGGGGCGCGCGGGAGACGCCGGGGATCAGGGCAGCTTGACGGCGCGCACGCTCCGCTCACCGGACGGCGTCACGAGGCGAAGCCAGTACACCCCGGGCGCCGCCGGCCGCCCGGCCGCGTTGCGGCCGTCCCACGTGATCGTCGTCCGTCCCGCGGATGCTGCTTCGTCCGCGAGCATCCGCACGAGCCGTCCGTCCACGTCGTACACGCCGAGACGATAGGGCTCGCCCGCCTCGGGCAGAACCGCCTCGACCGCGGTGGCTGCGGCGAACGGGTTCGGGGCGGCGGGGCCGAGCGCGAGACGGGCCGGAGCCGCCGGGGCCGGGAGCGCGATCCCCGCGCTCCCACCGCGGAGCCCCTTGAGCACGAGATCGTCCACGCCGGCCTCGACGAGCGTCTGCTGTCCGTAGTCCGACGCCACGAAGCGGAGCCGCATCGCGTTCGTGTAGGCGAGCTCCTCGCGCCGGAGATCCGTCTCGAAGAAGCGCCACGCCGGCTCGTCCACCACGATCCGCAGGAGGGGACGCCAGGTCGCGCCCGCATCGTTCGAGACGTCCACCCGGAGCGTATCATCGCCCGGATAGCGCGACCAGAACCAGGCCGAGACGCGGACGAAGGTCTCCGCGCTCAGGTCGTAGAGCGGGGAGAGGAGCGTCGTGCGGCCGCCGTCCACGTCGCCGTCGAAGGCGTTCGCGCCGGGACCCGGGTTGCCGGTCACGAACGCCCGCGTTCCGGGCGCCGGCGTGTGATCGTCCTCCGGAGCGACGGGGCCGTTGAACACCGTGCCGTGCGGATCCCCGTGCACCCAGAAGCCGGAGGTCGCGTCGTCGCCCGCGACCCCTGCGGTCCAGCCCGCGGGGGATTCGAGCTCGTCGGTGACGACCGGCGCCATCGTGCCGACGATGAACACGAGCGGATCACCGGCCCCGCCGGCCGGGAACGCCACATCGGGGCCGTTCGCCGCATCGGCCACCAGGTAGTAGCCGATCGCACTCCCCGCGCTCTGCGCGGGGATCGTGCCCTGCCACTCATCGGGATTCCCTGTCGGGGTCATGGTCGCCGTGAGATCGGGTCCGCCCGACACGCTGTAGTGGATCGTGACTCCGCTGATCGACTCCGGCAGGAAGGCCGGAATCACCGTCGCCGAGACCGGGTAGGGATTGGTCTCGTCGGTCGTGTCCGCGAGCGGCACGTGCTGGAACGTGACGCCGTAGAGGACATCGATGATCTCGCCGAGGTCGGGCAGGACGCCGATCGGTTTGGTGAGCGGCGTACCCTGCGGCGTCCCGTAGAACTGGAGGATGCCGCGCAGCGTGATCGGGTCGATGGTGAGTCCGAATCGCTGCTGGCAGAGGTTCTGGACGACCGCGGCCGCCCCGGTGACGATGGGCGAGGCGCTCGAGGTGCCGGAGAAGGTGGCCGTGTAGAGCTGGTTCGGATCGCCGGGATTATGGAGCCCGCCGTAGCCCGCGGTCACGACCGAGCTCCCGAAGCCCTGGCAGTCGATGCGGCTCCCGTGGTTGGTCCAGCACTCGGGAGCGTGGGCGCTCGGCGTGCCGGCGCCTACCATGATGGCGCCGGAATCGCGGACGCCGCGGTTGAACAGCCCGTTGTACTGCGGGCCGTCGAGGTTCATCGACCCGTTGCCGCCGGCCTCGATCACGATGATCCCGGCCGCGGTGTGGGTCTGGATCGCGTCGAAGTTGGCCTGGTCCCATTCCATCGGCACGAACTCGAACTGACCGCAGTTGCACTGGCAGGTGAGGCCGCTCGGCGGCCCCGGCATGTGGTACTCGATCAGGTACATCTCGCCCGGCCCGAGGACGCTCGCCGCGAGGTCGAAGGCGTCGGCCACCGAGCCTGCATTCCCGCCGTTCACCATGCGCGCGGTGATGCCGTTCGCGATCCCGGTGACGCCGAAGGGGCCGCCGCAGCCGACGATCTCGCCGAGCACCGCCGTGCCGTGGTTGTTGTCGGGATTGGACGGCGGATTGAGGATGGCGACATCGCCGAAATCCTCATGATTCACGTTCCAGCCGTTCTCGATGTCGACGAACTTGTAGTCGACGACCCCGCGCCCGGCGGGATCGAAGGCCCAGGCCGCGCGTGCATCGATGCCCACCGGCGCCGGCTCGAGATAGGTCTGCCGGCCCTCGAAGCTCGGCGTCACCGGCAGGATATCGGTGCACGCGACCTCCGGGATCCCCTCGAAGTAGGCGGTCTCGACGCAGTCGAGCCCGAGCCAGGCGCGTGCCGTGCGCTCGGCATCGGCGCCGGGCGCGAGGGTGACGACGTAGTAGTTGTTGAGGTCGGCGAGGGCGGCCCCCGACCGCGCCAGGGCGTAGGCGCGGTCGCTGTCGAGATCGGCCTCGGGGCGGGTGAAGAGACGGGCGACACCGGCGACGCCGGGAAGCGCGCGGGCGGCGGCGACGCCGGGAAGCGACGCGCCCGCGAGCTCGACCAGCGCCTCGTCGCGGAGCCGCACGCGGAGCCCCTCGGCGAACTTGACCACGAAGCGATCCCGGCGCCGGCCCTCCCGCTGGATGAGATCCACCTGTGATTTGTCCAGGACCGCGCGACGAAGCGTTGCCGGTCGCGGCGCGTCCAGCATCGGATAGCGGAGCGCGAGCGCCTTCTCGGCGAAGGTCAAGGAGACGCGGGCGGCGGCGGGGGCGGCCCCGTCGGCGGAGCGCGGCAGGGGCAGGAGCGCGAGGAGAAGGAAGGCCGCGAGAGGGGACCAGCGCGTACGCCCGGGAAAGAGCATCGGTGCCTCCGGATCGAAGTCGAGGGGCTCGATAACTCAACAATTCTAGCATGCCGCCGTGCGGCCTGCCGCCGGGCGCCGCGCATGGCACCTCAATCGACGCGGACCACGATCTGGAGGAGCGGCGCATGGGGGTTGACCCGGAGGTGCGCCCGGTAGGCGGCGACGGAGGAGAAGGTGCCATGGCAGAGCGGATCGATGTAGACGCAGCCGGGGAGCGGACCGCCCAGGATCTCGAACGTCCAGCTCGGGCCGTTCACGTAGATGTCGCAGCCGCGGTGCCAGACGAAGCGATGACTCTTCCAGACGACCACCGGCGCCGGTCTCGACCACCGCGCAGGACGGCGGGCCGGAGCGATCACGCGCGGTCCACAGCGATCGGAGCAGTCGCAGCTCGCATGGTGCCGCGCGTGGCCGTGCGCCGCTGCGTTGCGGTCCGACCGGCGCCTGGGTCCGTGTCCGGCCTCCGCGGTCGGCGCCGCGAGGGCGAGGATCCCGGAGATCGTGAGAGCGGTCAGGGCGAGGGCGACGATTCGCCGCGAGCCGGGCTTGGCGGTCGGGTGCATGGTCGTCTCTCCTCTCTCGGCGGCGCAAGGCCGCCGCGGCGAGATGCTCGGGACGGGGGAACGCTGCGCTTCAAGGCAAGCAGCATGCCGTTCCTCGTGCCCGCGCAACTCGCGCGGCGGCAAAGGGTTGGTAGTCCCGGGCGCGGGCGGTGGCGGCCGGTGGCGCCCGGCGGTCACACGTCCTGTGACACCGGCGCAGCAGGGCCGTCGCGCCGGCGGACGAGGAACGAGAGCGACTCGATGTGGGGCGTGAGGGGCAGCATGTCGAACGGAGTGACCGCGGCGACGTCGAAGCTCGCAGCGAGCGCGGCGAGATCGCGGGCGAGCGCGGTCGGGCTGCACGACACGTAGGCGATCGCGAGGGGCGCCAGCGCGGCGAGGGCGGCGAGGACCTCCGGCGAGCAGCCGGCGCGCGGCGGGTTGACGACCGCGAGCGCGACCGAGGCCGCCTGCATCTCGGGCGCGAAGGCGTGCGGATTCGCAAGGAAGCGTTCGGTCGGCGCCGCGACCAGGCGCAGGCGCGACTCGAGCCCGCCCGCGGCGGCGCTCGCCAGGGCGTCGGCGACCGCGGACTCGACGCGCTCGACGGCCACGACGCGATGGCCGCGGCGGGCGAGATGGAGCGCGAGGAGGCCGGCTCCGGCGTAGAGATCGAGGACCACGTTCTTCTGGCGGTCCGCAGGAGCGATGCGCTCGTCGGCCCAGTCCGCGATGCGCGCGGCCAGGAGCCCGGCCACCTCGTGGTTCACCTGGAGGAAGCTCCGCACGGAGACGAGGAGATCTACCTCGCCGATCCGATCGCGGAGGTGCGCTTCGCCCGCCGTCCACCGCTCCTCGCCGGCGAGGACCACGTTTCCCGTGCTCAGGTTCTCGAGGAGCGTGACGCCGGCGAGCTCGGGATGCTGGGCGCGGAGCTGCGCGGCAAGGATGGGAAGCCGCCGATCGTCGGCGCCCTCGGCGGCGATGATCCCGGCCAGGAAGCGGCGGCGCGTGTGATCCGCGCGGAGGACGAGATAGCGCAGGTGTCCGCGGCGTGTGCGCTCGTCGTAGACGAGGAGTCGCATCTCGCGCGCCAGGCGGCCGGTCATGCGGGCGATCGCGTTCATGCCCTCGGGCTGGATCGGGCAGCGGGGGATGGGAATCACGCGATGCGTGCCGCTCGCGTAGAGGCCGAGCACGACCCGTCCGGTGTGGCCGCGGGCGAAGACGAGGCGAGATTGGTTGCGATAGCCCGCCAGACGCGGCGAGGGCACGGTGGCCGCGATGCGCTCGGCGGGGACGAGCCCCGAGAGCAGGCCGGCGAGCTCGTCGCGCTTCCGGGTGAGTTGCTCCGCATAGGAGACCGGGATCAGCGGGCACCCCGGACAGACGGGATGATGCGAACAGGCGAGGGCCGGCGCGGCGTCCATGGGGTGACTGTAGCACCGGAGCGCCGCCCGCGAGCGGCGGAGTCGGGCCCCCGCCCGGAGGCCTGCCGGTTGAGACAGGGCCGCGGTCACGCTAGGATCCGGGAGTTGTGTCCCGGGTGATCGGACGGAACGGGAGGCCGGGTGCTCGCCGGAGCGGGGAACGAGGACCATGACGACGACATCGATGGTGCAGAGGGCGGAGGCCGAGATCGAGATGCTGAGCGCGAAGGTGAATGCGATCCTCGGCCCGGCGCGCGGCGAGGGGCGGACCATGCTGCTTGAGCACGAGGCCTACGACCTGATCGCCGCGGCCGGGATCGGCGTGCCGGCCCATGTGTTCGTGCCGGTCGGGGCGACGGTCGCGGCGGGCGCCCTCGATGCCATGGAGAGCGCCGAGGTGGTGCTCAAGATCGTCTCCCCGGACATCCTGCACAAGACCGAGGCCGGCGGGGTGGCCTTCGCGCCGCGCGAACCGGCGGCGATCGCGGCCGGGATCGAGCGCCTCCTCGCCGCGGTGCGCCAGCGCGCGCTGACGGCCGATCTCCGCGGCGTGCTCGTCGCCGAGCGGGTCGCCTTCGCCGCCAACGTGCCGGGTACCGAGTACCTGGTGAGCCTGCGGCGCGATCGCGCCTTCGGTCCCGTCGTCTTCTTCGGGCTCGGCGGGCTCCTCGCCGAGTGGTACGGGCGCCTGTCGCCGGCGCGCACGCGCGTGCTGCTGCCGGCGAGCCACTTCGATCGCGAGGCGGCGCTCGCCACGATCGCAGCCCTGCCGGTCGGCGAGCTGGCCCTCGCGCCCGGGCGCGTGCATCGCGACGCGCCGGTCGGGGCCGACGCCCTGCTCGATGTTCTCGCCGGGCTCGCCCGCCTCGCCCGGATCGAGACGCCCGGCGGGGAGGGGCCCGCGATCGAGGAGATCGAGATCAATCCGATCGCCGCCGCCGGAGGGCGGCTCCACGCACTCGATGCGCTGGCCCGGCTCGCCGGCGCGGAGACCGCCGCGCGCCGCCCGCCGCGTCCGGTCCAGGTCATCCGGCATCTCCTGCATCCGAAGAGCGCCGCCGTCTACGGCGCGAGCGGCAAGGCGATGAATGCCGGGCGCATCATCCTACGCAACCTCAAGACCGCCAACGGACTCACCTACGGCAAGCTCTACGCCGTGCATCCCAAGGAGACGGCAATCGACGGCGTGACGTGCTACCCGGACACGGCGAGTCTGCCCGAGGCGGTGGATCTGGCCGTGGTGTCGATCCCGGCTAGCGGCGCGCGGGACGCCATCGCCGACATCGTCCGGAACGAAAAGGCGCGCTCGATCATCCTGATCCCGGGCGGTTTCGCCGAGACCGGCGAGACGAGCCTCGCCGCCGAGATCCAGAACACGCTCTTCGCGGCCCCGGCGCGCGCGACGGCGGGACCGGTCATGGTCGGCGGCAACTGCCTCGGCATCGTCAGCAAGGGCGAGTACAACACCTTCTTCCTGCCGACCTACAAGCTCCCGTTCCACGACGCGCCGGGCGATGCGCTCGTCGCGGTGAGCCAGTCGGGTGCCTACCTCGTCACGTTCACCTCGAACCTCGACGGAATCATCTTCCCCCGCGCCTCGGTGAGCTACGGCAACGAGATGGATCTCACCGCGGGCGATTTCCTCGAGTACTACCTCGACCACGAGCCGGAAGCGCGGGTCTTCGCCTTCTATATCGAGGGATTCCAGACCGGTGAGGGCGAGCGGTTCGTCGGGCTCGTCCGGCGCGCGACGGCCGACGGGCGAGCCGTCGTCATCTACAAGGCGGGGAAGACCGCCTTCGGCGCTCGCGCGACGGCGAGCCACACCGCCTCGATGGCGGGCGACTACGAAGTGGCGCGCTCTCTCCTCATCGGCGCCGGGGCCCTCGTCACCGAGACGCTCAATCAGTTCGAGGACTTCACCAAGATCCTCACCATGCTCGTCGATCGCGGCATCGCCGGGCGCCGGGTCGGCGTCATCTCGAACGCCGGTTTCGAGTGCGGGGCGGTGAGCGATCACCTCTACGCGCTCCAGCTGGCCGATCTCGCGGTGGGCACGCGCCAGGCGGTCAGGGCGTGCCTTCCGGAGATCGCCTTTGCCGGGAACCCGGTCGATGCCACCCCGATGGCCGATACCGCGAGCTTCATCGCGGCGGTCGAGGCCGTGGCCGCCGATCCCGGCGTGGATGCGCTCATCGTGTCGGCGGTCCCCGCAGCCCCCATGCTCGAGGTGCTCGCGCCCGACCTCTCGGGGCGGCATCAGGAGAACATCTTCGCAATGGGCTCGCTCCCGGCGGAGCTCATCCGTCTCGCCGGCATCATCACCAAGCCGCTCGTCGTCGCCATCGACTCGGGCCGGCTCTACGACCCCACCGTGACGCTCCTCCAGCGGGCGGGGATCCCGGCTTACCGGAAGATCGACCGCGCGAGCCGCGCCCTCTCCGCGTTCGCCACCGTGCATCTCGATCTCACGGGCCGGCGCCCGCGCTGAGGCGGACGGCCGGCGGACGCCCGGCGCGAATGGGCTTGACCGGCCCGGCCGGGAGGCGCACCATGGCCCCTGGCCGGGTCGTCCGGCCAGACAGCATCGAGTAACGCTCGGGGTGCATTGGGAAGCCGGTGCGAATCCGGCACGGTCCCGCCACTGTGAGCGGTGACGAAAGCTGCAAGGACACACTGGGGCGGCGACGCCCTGGGAAGTGGCAGCCGGTAGGATGATCCGCAAGTCAGGAGACCGGCTCCCGAGCGCAGTCGAAGGCCTTCGAGGGAAGGGCACTTGACGCGCCCCGCTTCTTCGAGGCGGGGTTTTTCGTTTAGATGAGCGAAAAACTGCGCAAAGCGCGCAGCGCGACCGTGCCGCCGGGCCGATGTCCGGCACGCGCGGCCCTCCCGCTCGAGCCTTCTGCGGACCGGAAGCAATGTGCGCTCCGGCCGCGGCTCGTGCCTCGCTGGAGGGTGCGATGCTCGCTCTCGTGTTCGCAGTGCTCGTGGCCGTGCACGCGCCGGCGCCTCCCGATACGGCGCTCGATGATCTCCCGGTGCCTCCAGTCCGCCATGCGCGTTCCGACGCAGCGCCTCCCGCCACGGCGCCTCCCGACACGGCGCGCTACGTCCTCGCGCCGATCCCGGTCGCGGCTCCGCGCCTGAGTGCGGTCGCCGACGGGCTGCCGGTCTCCGCATCCTTTCTCGAGCGCGCTGCTCTCGCCCGCACCGGAGTCCTCCGGGTGGCCGATGCGCTCGCCGGCGTCCCGGGCGTCCGCGTCGCCCGCTTCGGGGCACCCGGCAGCATGAGCGCGATCTCGGTGCGCGGGGTCACGAACGAGCAGGTGCTCGTGCTCCTCGACGGGCGGCGCCTCAACCCGGCGCAGGGCGGGGGCGTGGATCTCGGGCAGGTGGATGTTGTGGCGCTCGAGCGGGTCGAGGTGGTGCGGGGCGGCGCCTCCGCGCTCTACGGCGCGTCCGCGCTCGGCGGCGTGATCAACCTCGTCAGCCGCCCGCCGGCCGCCGCCGCGGGAGGGCGAACGACCGTGCGTCTCGAGGGCGGGAGCTTCGGCACCGCGGCCGGCGCCCTCGCCCACGAGCGGACGCTCGGAGGTGCGAGCCGGCTCTGGCTCTCGGCGCACGGGCTCCGCACTGCCGGCGACTACGCGTATGCCGATCGCGGCGCGGAGTCGGCGCGCGAGAATGCGTTCGTGCGCGCCGCCGGCGCCGCACTCGGCTATCGCCGCGGGCAGAAGAGCGGTTCCGGCTTCACCGCGGACGGATCCGTGACCGGCGGCGAGCAGGGGATCGCCGGCACCATCGAGTTCCCGACGCCTGCCGCGCGGCGCGAGGATCGCCAGGCGCAGGTCGCGGCCGAGCTCGTCCGCGGGGATCGCCGCGCATGGCTCACGCTCGCGGCGCATGCAGGGCGCCAGCGCCGGAGCTACACCGATCCCGATCACGAGATCGCCGACCGCCACACGAATCGGGTGTTCGGGCTCGGTCTCCGCTGGGATCGCCGCCTCGCCGCCGGCGGCGGCGAGGGCAGCGCGCCGGCCGGCATCGCCGAGCATGACCGGGACCGCCTCACCGCGGGGATCGAGCTGGATCGCGCCGCGCTCGAGTCGACGACCGACGGCGATCGCCTCCGGCATGCCGCGGCGCTCTTCGCGCGCGGCGAGCTCGTGCGCGGGCGCTGGGCGCTTGCGCCCGCGGCGCGGCTCGATGTCGCGACCGAGCACGCGCCCATCGTGAGCCCGCGACTCGCGTTCGTGCTCGCGCTCCCGGGAGCGGGCGAGCTCCGCGCCGCGGCCGGGCGCGCCTATCGCCCGCCGAGCTTCGACGACCTCTTCGCCGCCGACCGCGGCGCATCGGTCGGCAACCCGGCGCTCGCGCCCGAGCGCGCGACCGAGATCGAGCTCGGGCTCGCGCGCACCTTCGCGCTCGCCGGTGGCGCCGGCGGCGGTGCCGCTCGCGCTCGTCTCGCGGCGAGTGCGTTCCACCAGGAGATTGTCGATCTCATCCAGTGGACGCCCGGACCCGACGGTCGCTGGCGTCCGCACAACGTGAGCCGCGCCGTCCTCCGCGGTCTCGAGCTCGAGGGCGGCATGCCGTTCGCCGTGCGCGGGCTCGTGCGCCCCGCAGAGCTCGACCTCGCGGTGACCTTCCTCGATGCGCGCGATCGCAGCGGCGATCTGCAGACCGGCGGCCGCACGCTACCCTATCGCGCCCGCGTCGAAGGCCGCGCCGATCTCGCCGTGCCGGCCGGCGCGGCCACCCGGCTCCTCGTCTCGTGGCGCGGCGTCGGCCGGAGCTTCATCACCGCGGCCAACACCAAGTCGCTGCCCGGCTATGGGCTCCTCGATCTCACCGTCGAGCACGTGCTGGTACGGCGCATCACCGCCTCGCTCGCCGTGCTCAACGCGGGCGGGGTGGCGGCCGTCGACGTGCGCGACTACCCCTTGCCCGGCCGCGAATGGCGCGTCGCGGTGCGGGCCGAAGCCCCGGAGGTGTTCCGATGATGGCGATTCCCCGCCTTCGCTCCGCGGTCCTCGCGTGCGCGGTCGTCTGCCCGATCCTCGCCGCCGGTTGCGGCGACGATGACGTGACCGATCCGGCGCCGCCGGCGTCCGACCCCGCCGTCTTCGCCGTGAACTCGCTCGGGGAGACCCTCTCGCGTTATCTCATCGCGAGCGGCGAGACGGCGCCGAACGCGCTCCCGGTCGGCGCCCAGCCGAACGACATGGCGGTTGCGGCGGACGGCTCGACCGGGTACGTGGTGTGCTCGGGCGCCAATCGCATCGACATCGTCGATCTCGACGACCTCGTGGTCCTCCGCTCGATCGACCTCGGCCCGGGCGCGGGCCCGTACGCGATCGCCCTTGCCGGCGCGAACGACGCCTACGTGTCGAACTGGCTCACGGGCGAGGTCGCGCACGTGGATCTAACCGGCGGGAACGTGAAGCAGACGATCGCGGTCGGCCCGGGGCCGGAGGGCCTCCTCTTCGTGCCGGCGGCCGGGACGCGCGGGGCCGACGCGCCGGCGGGTGCGCTCTACGTCGCGGTCACGCGGTACCGGGACGACTGGAGCGAGGTCGGCGAGCTGGTGGCGGTGAGCGTCCCGGCCGACACCGTCCTCGCCCGGATCCCGGTCGGCACCAATCCGCAGGCGGTCGCCGCCGCCCCGGATGGCATCCTGCACGTGGTGTGCACGGGGGACTACGGCGCGCGCGAGGGGAAGGTCGCGCTCGTCGATCCGCTCACCGGTGCGGTGGTCGATTCGGTGGCGGTCGCCGGCTCGCCGGTCGCCGCGCTGCCGCTCAGCGGCGGGCGCGGGTACACGGTCGGGTTCGCCGGAGGCCTCCGGCGCTACGACCTCGCGGCGCGGGTCTCGATCGAAACGGAGGCTATCCCCGGCGCCGGCTTTCTCACCGCGCTCGCCTACGACGCCACGGACGATCTCCTCTACGTGAGCGACTTCGACGACGATCAGGTGTACGCCGTTGCTCTCGCCGCGGACACGCTCCGGACCACGATCGCCTGCGGCGACGGTCCGGCCGACCTCGCTCTCAGGCGCAGGAGGCTGGTGAAGCGGGCAGCCCGTTGACTCACAGCGGGTTGCTGGTGACCGATCTCCGGCTGCGGGGCGCGACGTTTTGACAAACGCCGGATCCGGTGCTAGCGTTCCTGCGTCACGTCGAGGATCGAGAAACACCATCAGCGGAGGATTCCCGTTTGAGCAGCGAACGCAAGAAGGAACTGCGCCGGCAGCGCCAGCGCCGCGCGAAGCGAAGGAAGCTCAAGAAGAAGGTCACGCGCGCCGGGGGGAAGGCCCGGCCGGCGACCGGCACCAAGGCCTGATCCTCCTCTCATCCGCACGCGGTCTCCGGGCCGCTCTCCCCATCAGCGCCTCCTGCGTTTGACCGGCCCCATCGTGCGTGATAGCGTAGTCGTCGGCGGGTGAAGTCCGCCCCGTCACGCGACGGGTCACGCCTCGACGCACGATCACGCCTCGATGGCGGTTCGGCCATGGCGACCCATCCACAGCCGCTGCCTGCGCTCACTCCGGGCGAACAGCGCGAGCTGCTTTCCTACGCCCGCCTCGCCCTCGATCACGCCGTGCGTGACGGCGAAGCGATGGACGAGCCGCCGCCCGATGCCGCGCCCTCCGCCCGCCTCCTCGCGCCGCAGGGCGCGTTCGTGTCCCTGCATCGAGGCGCGGCGCTCCGCGGTTGCGTCGGCTTCATCGAACCGATGAAACCGCTCGTCGCCACCGTGATGGAGAACGCGGTGAGCGCCGCCCGCAACGACTTCCGGTTCCCGCCGGTCGAGGCCGCCGAGCTGTCGCAGATCGAGGTCGAGATCTCGGTGATGAGTCCGCTCGAGCCCATCGCTCCGGACCGGGTCCGGGTCGGCGTGCACGGTCTCCTCGTCACGCGCGGTCACCGGCGCGGACTCCTCCTCCCGCAGGTGGCGTCCGAGCATCACTGGGATCGGGAGACATTCCTCCGGCAGGTCTGCGTCAAGGCGGGGCTCGACGAGGAAGCCTGGCGACTCCCGGATGCCCTCCTCTTCGCCTTCACCGCCCAGGTCTTCACCCAGTCGCCGGCGGGCGCGGGGGCATCCGGATGATTCCGCGCCGGGCGTGCTGCCGGCCGCCCCATCGCCGCTCGAAGCGGCCGCCCCATTGCCGCTCGAAGCGGCCGCCCCATCGCCGCTCGACGCGGCCGGTCCATCGCCGCTCGACGCGGCCGGTCCATCGCCGCTCGAAGCGGCCGCCCCATCGCCGGCTTGCCGACCGGTCAGGTGCCGCCGCATCCGCCGGCTATTCGCTTGCGGCAGGCGCCGGGCCATGCCTATCCTCGGGCGAAGGCGCCCTGCGGCACCGTCCGCTGCGCCGGCCATCGCCATCCCCGTCCCTGCCTTCTTCCGGCGCCCGGGTGCTCCGGCCTCGGCCCCGGCCTCGGCCCCGGCGCCGCGCCTGCATCTGATCGAGGATCGAGTCGTATAGAACATGAGTCGTGAGTGGCAGCCGATGGAGGAAGTCGATGGGTACCGGTGACACGTCGAAGCGAACTGAGGTATTGCGCCGGGCGGAGACCCTGGCCGAGGCGGCGAAGCGCGCGCGGATCTTCGTGAGCATGCCGGCGGTGCCGGGGGTCACGCCGCGCATCCTGTTCGATCCCGCCCGCTCCGAGCGCCACGACGGCTCGGAGGACGAGCGCCGGCACGGAAACTTCGCCGCCGACGAGATCGGGCTGCCCTGTTTCGATCATCTCGTCCTCTACGGGGACGGTTGCTTCGAGGGCATCCTCATCTCCAACGGCCGGATCTTCCTCTACAAGGAGCACGTCGACCGCTTCTGGGCCTCGGCGCGCCGCATCGAGGTCGAGATCCCGTACACCCCGGTCGATCTCACCGAGCACATCCTCGCCGTCTCGCGCGAGGTGGACCTCACCTCGTTCGGCGGCACCGGCTACATCCGGCTCGTCCTCTCGCGCGGGCTCGGCGACCTCGGCATCAACCCGAAGAAGTGCGTCGCGCCCACCGTCTTCTCGCTCACCTCGACCATTCGCCTCTACCCGCGCGAGATGTACGAGACCGGCATCGAGATCGGGCTGGCCCGGCACATCCGCCGTCCCGACGGCTCGATCCTCGACCCGCGGATCAAGAGCAACAACTACCTGAACAACGTGCTCGCGCTCCTCGAGGGCACACGCGACACCGGTACGCTCGAGGCCCTCATGCTGACGCGGGAGGGCTTCATCGCCGAGGCCACGGTCGACAACTTCTTCGTGGTCGAGCGGCGCGCGGGCTGGGAGCGCGACCCGGGCAAGGTCATCGTACTGACCCCGCGCCGGGCGTACTGCCTGAACGGAGTGACGCGGGCGCTCATCCTCAAGTTCGCACGCGAGGCCGGCTACCGCGTGGACGAGGAAGCCGACATCCTGCCGAACGAGGTGGTCGGCCCCGGCCGCGAGTGCTTCATGACGGGCACCGGTGCCGGCGTGATGCCGATCATCAAGGTGGCGGGGGTCCTGGTCGGGGACGGGCGGCCGGGGCCGATCAGTCTCAAGCTGATCGAGCAGGTGCGCGCCGCGCAGGCCCGGCCGGATACCGGCCTGTCGCTCACGGCCAAGCGGGCCGAGATCGAAGCCTACCTCGAGGGACCGGGGACCTTGCCGGAGGAGTGTGCGCACTACCGGCGCGAGGCTTCGCGCCCTGTCGTCGCGAGTTCGTAGGAAGCTGTTGAAGAACCCTCCTCGCGGGCGGCGCACGGCGCCACCCGCGAGGCAACATGCGGTTCTCAACAGCCTCCAATCCGGTCCGTTCGATCCGTTTCCCGGTCTCATCGCGGTGCCCGGGGCCGGCCCCGGCCCCGGCACTTTCCGCTTGCGCGGCCGGCGGCGCCCGCGCACGATCGGCCTGACTCCGGTGCTGTCCGCACCGATTCCTTGGTCCTGGAAGGAGGTCTCCATGCCTGCCATGAACGACATGACGGATACCGCCACCGACGTTAGCGCGGGGGAACTCATCATCTCCAAGTCACGTACGAAGGCGGCTGCCAAGCGCTGCAATGTCTCGAGCGAGTTCTACAACGCGCTCGACAAGAAAGTGCGCGATCTGATCGCCGAGGCCGAGGAGCGCGCGCTTGCCAACAACCGGAAGACGCTCAAGCCCTCCGATCTGTAGGCGGCCGGCTGCTCCGATCGGCGCCGTTCGCGCTCCCTCGCGCGCGGCGCCGGCCCTGATCCCGGCCTCCGGCGGCGCTCGCCGCCGTCCCTGCGGCAGGAAGCGCGCCGCGAGTTGAAAGCTCCCGTGTTCACTCCTCCGCTCACCCCGCGGATCAAGATCTGCTGCATCACGACGGCCGGCGAGGCGGCGCTCGCGGTGCACCACGGCGCCGCTGCGCTCGGCTTCGTCTCGGCCATGCCGAGCGGCCCCGGGGTGATCGACGAGGATACGATCGCGACCCTCGTCGCCGGCGTGCCGCCGGGTGTGGGCACCTTTCTTCTGACAGCGGAAGTCGCGGTGGCGGCGATCGTCGCGCAGCAGCGACGCACGCGCGTCAACGTGCTCCAGCTCTGCGATCGCCTGCCGCCCGGCACCCATGCCGGACTCCGCGCCGCGCTTCCCGGAGTCGGGCTGGTCCAGGTCGTGCACGTGATCGGGGAGGAGTCGGTGGCGGAGGCGATCGCCGTCGCCCAGGTCGTCGATGCCCTGCTCCTCGATTCCGGGAATCCGCGGGGCGCGGTGAAGGAGCTCGGCGGCACCGGCCGCACCCACGACTGGGCTGTGAGCCGGCGCATCGTCGATGCCGTGCCCGTGCCGGTCTACCTCGCGGGCGGGCTCCACGCCGGGAATGCCGCCGCCGCCATCGCCCGGGTCCGTCCGTTCGCCGTGGACGTGTGCAGCGGCGTGCGCGGTCCGGTGGGGCTCGACGCGGAGCGGCTCCTGGCGTTCGTGCGCGCCGTCGGAGAGCGACCGGGCCGATCCGCTGACCAAAGCCGGTAGCGGCGGATGTGCCGGCCATGTCTTGCGGTTGCCAGGGGTTTCGCCGCCGCGGGCGAGGAGGGCCGGCGGCCGCGCTTCCTGACCCGCCCGGGAGCCGAGGGGGCCGGCAGCCGCGCCGAACGGGGGCTCAACGCCCTCCCGCCGGCGGATTGAACGGAGGCGGCCCGGATGATACTCTCGGGCGCCTTGCTCGCAAGCACCTGCCGTGAGGCCTCGAGCGCCGGCCCCCCCGGGAACCCGGCCCGGTCCCGGCTTGATCCCAAAACGATGAGCTGGACAGCGGTCCCGCACGCGCGGCCGGCCGCGTTCCAGCATGTGCGGATGTCGATCCGGCGTTCGCGCCGTCCTGAACGGAGAGCTGCCGGCCCGCGATGCGCGAGAACTCTCGCCCGGTCGCGCCCGGTGAGGACCAGGAGACCATGAGCACCGAACTGACCGCGCACAGTGGGCGCAAGATCGAGGAAGTCGAGAACGTCACCGTGCGCTTCGCCGGGGACTCCGGCGACGGCATGCAGCTGACCGGTGACCAGTTCACGGCGACCTCGGTGTTCGTCGGCAACGACGTCGCCACCTTCCCCGACTATCCGGCCGAGATCCGCGCGCCCGCCGGCTCGCTCCCCGGCGTATCCGGGTTCCAGGTTCACTTCTCGAGCCACGACATCCACACGCCGGGCGATCAGGCCGACGTGCTCGTGGCCATGAATCCGGCGGCGCTCAAGATGAACCTGTCCGAGCTCAGGCCGAACGGGATCCTGGTCGTGAACGCGGACGCATTCCGCGAGCAGGACCTGAAGCTCGCCCACTACGCATCGAATCCGCTCGATGATCAGTCTCTCGACGGTTACCGCGTGTTCAAGGTGGAGCTCACCAAGCTCACCCGGAACGCCCTCGAGAACTCGACGCTCCGAAAGACAGAGGGGCAGAAGGCCGTTGATCGCTGCAAGAACCTGTATGCCCTCGGCATCATGTACTGGCTGTACAACCGGCCGCTCGAGCCCACGCTCCGCTGGATCGAGGAGAAATTCGCCGGGAAGCCCGAGCTCGTCGAGGCGAACCAGCTCGCGCTCCAGGGCGGCTACAACTTCGCGCACTCGACCGAGCTGTTCCAGATCACCTACGAGGTGCGGGCGGCCCGCTTCCAGCCGGGCACCTACCGCAACATCTCGGGCAACACCGCGATCGCTCTTGGCTTGATCGCCGCGGCGCGCCAGGCGGGACTCCCGCTCTTCTACGGCAGCTACCCGATCACGCCGGCCTCCGACGTGCTGCACGAGCTCTCGAAGCACAAGAACCTCGGCGTCATCACCTTCCAGGCCGAGGACGAGATCGCGGCCATCGGCGCGGCGCTCGGCGCCTCGTTCGCCGGCTGCCTCGCGACGACCGCCACGTCGGGCCCCGGCATGGTGCTCAAGGCGGAGACGATGGGGCTCGCGGTGATGGCCGAACTGCCGCTCGTGATCGTGGATGTCCAGCGCGGCGGACCGTCGACCGGGCTCCCGACCAAGACCGAGCAGTCCGATCTCCTGATGGCTCTATTCGGACGCCATGGCGAGGCGCCGATCCCGATCATCGCCGCCTCGACTCCCGGCGACTGCTTCCACATGGCGGTCGAGGCCGGCCGGCTCGCTACCAAGTACATGACCCCCGTGATCCTCCTCTCCGACGGCTATCTCGCCAACGGCGCCGAGCCCTGGCAGGTGCCGAGCCTCGCCGATCTGCCGTCCTATCAGGTCCACCGGGTCGCCGATGCGGCCGGGTTCATGCCTTTCCATCGCGATCCGCGCACGCTCGCACGGCCATGGGCGGTGCCGGGGACACCGGGCCTCGAGCACCGGATCGGCGGTCTCGAGCACGAGGCGCACGGGAACGTGAGCTATGACCCGTCCAACCACGAGCAGATGATCCATATGCGGGCGGACAAGGTCGCCGGCATCGCGAACGACATCCCGCTCCTCACGGTGGAGGGGCCGGCCACGGGCGAGATCCTCGTTCTCGGCTGGGGCTCGACCGAGGGGGCGATCGTCGGCGCCTGCGAGGAGCTGGCGGCGGAAGGAAAGCACGTGGCGCGGGCGCATCTCCGCTACCTGAATCCGCTGCCGCCCAACACCGGCGACGTGCTCAAGCGCTACCGCAGGGTGCTGGTGCCGGAGATGAACGCGGGGCAGCTTGTCTTCCTGCTCCGCGCCCGCTACCTGGTCGATGTCGTGAGCTACTCGAAGGTCCAGGGCAGGCCGTTCAAGATGAGCGAGATCAAGGCCCGAGTGGATGAGATGCTGGCCGAAGGGAGCAAGGTACGATGAGTGCGACGACCGCGGGCGGACTCAGCATCCAGCTCAGCCGCAAGGACTTCGTCTCCGATCAGGAAGTGCGCTGGTGCCCGGGCTGTGGGGACTACTCGATCCTCAAAGCGGTGCAGAGCGTGCTCCCCGAGCTCGGCATCCCGCGCGAGAAGTTCGTTTTCGTCTCCGGGATCGGCTGCTCGAGCCGGTTCCCGTACTACATGAACACCTTCGGCTTCCACACCATCCACGGGCGGGCGCCGGCGGTGGCGACCGGGATCAAGATCGCGAACCCGGATCTCCATGTCTGGGTGGCGACCGGCGACGGGGACGCGCTCTCGATCGGCGGCAACCACCTGATCCACGCGCTCCGCCGGAACATCGATCTCAAGGTCCTGATGTTCAACAACCAGATCTACGGCCTGACCAAGGGGCAGTACTCGCCGACCTCGGTGTTCGGGCAGAGGACCAAGTCCACACCGTTCGGGTCGGTGGACCGGCCGTTCAATCCGATCTCGCTCGCGCTCGGCTGCGAGGCGACCATGGTCGCGCGCACGGTAGACGTCTTCCCGGGCCACCTCAAGGATACGCTCATGCAGGTGGCGCGGCACAAGGGGTCGGCCTTCGTCGAGATCCTCCAGAACTGCAACGTGTTCAACGACGGAGCCTTCCTGCACCTCACCGACAAGGCGGTGCGCGACGACAAGACGATCGCGCTCGAACACGACAAGCCGCTCGTTTTCGGCAAGGAGCAGAACAAGGGAATCCGGCTCCGCGGGACGCGGCTCGAGGTGGTCGAGTTCGCGCCCGGAAACCCGCCGGCCGATCTCCTCGTGCACGAGGAAGGGGATGTCGATGCGACCGTCGCCTACATCCTGAGCCGGATGGCCCCGCCCCATTTCCCGTTTCCGATCGGTGTCTTCCGCCGGGTCCAGATGCCGACCCTCGAAGAGGCGATTCATGACCAGATCGCCGAGGTGAGGAAGCAGCGCGGTGCGGGCGACCTCGAGAAGCTCGTGCGCGGGCCGGAGACCTGGACGGTCAAGTAGCCGCGTCTCGGCGCAGCCGATCATCGCGACATCGTCGACATCGTCGACATCGAGGCGCCGCGGCGCCCATGGCGTCCTGCGGCGCCCATGGCGCCCCGCGGCGCATCAGAATGAAACGCAGCGGGCCCTCACCGCACAGGTGGGGGCCCTTTCACATGCCGTTCGCCCGTCGCCGCGGGCGGCGCGGGAATCAATCTTGCTCCGGGATCGCGCGGTAGTGGAATGCTCGAGTGGCCGGTGTCGAGCTGCGGAGTGCTCGAACGGAGGAGAAGCAACATGGGCGACGAGCGCGCAACCCATCCCGCCGCTACCGACAGCACACCCTGGCTCGACTGGATCGTGAAGCCGCTCCGCCACCTGCTCGGCGGACACACGGCGGACGTGGCCCGCCCGCTCGCGTCGCAGGGGGCGGGCCCGCGCGCCTGCGGGCGCGGGCCGATCGTCGAGCACTCGCGCGCCGGCGACGTCTACCGGCTGTAGTCGTGGTGCGGGCGACCGCCGCCTTGGCACGGGAGGGCGATCGCTGGCGCGGCCTAGCGGAAGATCCAGCCGACCGAGAGCCCCAAATCGGGCGCCTCGCCGATGCCGATCCGGAGCTCGGTCAGGAACAGGTTGCCGCTCGCGAGCTGCTTCCCGACCCCGCCGACCAGGTTGAGCCCGGGCTCGACCTCGGTGTCGTCCTCGCTACCGCCTGGCGCGCCCGGGTCATCGTTGCGGTTGATGACACCGAGGCTCAGCCCGCCGCCGGCATAGGGCTGCCACACATCCCACTTGTTGCGGAAGCGATAGAGCCCGTCGATGAGGAACGAGCCGCGCATCCGATCGTCGCCCACGCCGAGGTCGACGCCCGGCCGCAGATCGAGCCGGTTCGAGATCTCGCCGGTGTAGAAGCGGAGCCCGACATGGACCTGGTCGGGGTTCACACCCACGCCGAGGACCGGACCGACGCCGCGATAGGCCGTGCCGGATGCACCGGCGGCGTGCGAATCGCGACTGGTGAGGGCGAGCAGGAGGACCGCGGCGGTCACCGCGGCCATGAGCAGCAACCGGCGCCGGCGCCGGATAGTGGACCATGCGAACATGACTTGCCTCCGGGGGGGATGAAGTGATCGATGAGGGGAACCCCCTTTCCCATGCAATGCCGGTGCCGGTCGGAGCCTCCTGATCGCGGGGCTGCCCCAGGTTGGCATTGGACCGGGGGCGGGTCGGACTGGTACACTCCGCACCCATGGGAGCCGTGATGCACAGGGTAACCGCCGGGGGGGGCGAACCGGGGCAGTGCCGGCGGCGCCTGGTCGGCGCGCTGCTTCTGGCGGCCTTCGTCCTCGGCGTCCTGTCGGGGGCGGGCCCGGGTCCGTGCTTCCTGGATGGCGAACCGCACTCCGCTCCGGCGAGTTCCCCGTCGACGGCCGCCGATGCCGAGGGTCCGTGTCATGATGACGCGGACGACTGCTGCTCGCCCGGCTGCATGGACTGCGCGTATCCCTGCTGCCAGTCCTCCATCTCCGCCTTCCTCCTGCCCGGCCAGATCTTCGCCGCAGACATGAAGGCCGAGCCGGCGGCGCTGCCGCCGCTCGTCCGCCATGTCTCCTGCGGCTCCTCGGGCCTCGACCGCCCGCCGCGCGCCTGATCGCCTTCTCTCTTCGCACCACCGCCATCGCCGAGCCGATCGCGGCGCCCCCGCGCGCGAGCGGCTCGCGAGCGTTCCTTTCGAGAAGGAGGATCTTGATCATGATGAGAGCGCGAATCCTGGTGGCCGTCTGCATGCTTGCGCTCGTGCTCGCAGTTCTGGCCTGCGGTCGCAGCGCGGAACGCGAGCGCGACCCGGCTGCGGGCGCGGCGGCTGCCCGCGAACACGATGCGACTGGCGCCCATGGCCACGATGCGGCCGCCGGCCACGAGCAAGACGGGGCCGCCCACGAACACGACGCGGCCGCGGCACCGGTCGCCGACTGGTGCGCGGGACACAGCGTGCCCGAGAGCGCATGCACGCTCTGCAATCCGTCCCTGATCCCGGAGTTCAAGGCGCGCGGAGACTGGTGCGCCGAGCACCGCCTGCCGGAGTCGGTCTGTCCGACCTGCCATCCGGACCGCGTGCACCCCCCGGCCGGAGCGCGGGTGCCGGCGGACGGCGAGGCTGTCGCTGCGGGTACCCCCGCCGACGGCACGCGCATCAAGGTGGCGACCGCCGAGGCGGCCCGCACCGCGGGCTTCGAGACGAGTCCGGCAGCGTCCGCCCGGGTCTCGCCCGCGGTCGAGGCGACCGCCGTGCTGGTCGGGGATCCGGCGCGCATGGCCATCGTCAACGCGCGGGTGCCGGGAGTGGTGCGGAGGATCGCGGTCGACATCGGGGCGCGGGTTGCGAACGGCGCGACGCTGGCGGTGATCGAGTCGGCCGAGGTGGCAGCCGACGCCTCGATGCTGTCCGCCGCGCACGCCCGGGTCGAAGCGACGGCGGCCGCCTATCGCCGTGAAGAGGCGCTCTTCGCTCGCGGGATCTCCTCGGCGCGCGCCGTGGAGAAGGCGAAGGAGGAGTGGGCGGCGGCCCGCGCCGATGTGGAAGCCCTCGGTGCCGCCCTCGACATGGCCGGCGCCGCGGCGGACGCCCCGGGCCGGCAGATCCTCGTGGCGCCGATCGCCGGCATCGTGACGGAGCGGCACGCGGTCCTCGGCAAGTTCGTGGATCCGGCGGAGACGCTCTTCGAGATCGTCGACCCGACGGTCCTGTGGGCGGAGATTGACGTGCCCGAGGCGGATGCGGCCCGGGTCCGGTCCGGGCAGGCGGTCCAGATCTCGGTCGTCGCCACCGGTGCGGACCGGGAGGCTCTTCTCCAGGCGACGCTCAGCTACGTGGCGCCGGTCATCGATCCGGCCACGCGCACGGCGCGGGCGCGGGCCCGTCTCGACAACCGGGATGGGCTGCTCCGCGCCAATACCTACGCCAGGGCGCGGATATTCGTGGAGGCCGACTCGGGCGTCGTCCTGGTGCCGCGCTCGGCGCTCCAGGAAGTGAACGGAGTCCACGTCGTCTTCGTCGAGGTCGCCGCCGGCGAATACGAGACGCGCCGGGTGACGGCGCGCCCCGCCGCCCGCCATCCCCAGCTCATCGCGGTCGGCACCGGTCTCCGCCCGGGGGAGCAGGTGGTGACGACGGGGAGCTTTCTCCTCCTGACCGAGACGCTCAAGGAATCGCTCGGGCTCGGCTGCTGCGAGGTCGGTCCGCCGGCGCCGCGCGAGAGCTAGGGCGCCACGCATGCTGACGCAGGTCATCCGCTGGTCGATCCGCAACCGGCGCGCGGTCGTGCTCCTCTGGATCGCGATCGCGATCGCCGGTGTCCTCTCCGCGGCGCGGCTTCCGCTCGACGCGTTTCCCGACACGACGCCGGTGCAGGTCCAGATCAACACGCCGGCGCCGGGGCTCGCGCCCCTCGAGGTGGAGCGGCAGATCACCTACCCCATCGAGCAGGCGCTGGGCGGTCTGGCCGGCTTGACCGAGGTGCGCTCGCTCTCGCGCTTCGGGCTGTCGCAGGTGGTGGCCGTCTTCGCCGACGGCACCGACATCTACCGGGCACGGCAGGTGGTCGCGGAGAACCTGGCCCAGGTCGAGGTGGCGGGGGAAGCTGCGCATCCCGCGCTCGGTCCGGTGGCCACCGGACTCGGCGAGGTCTTCCACTACCTCGTGACCGGCGACTCCCTGAGTCTCGCCGAACTGCGCACGGCGCACGACTGGATCGTGCGGCCGCAGCTCCGCTCGGTGCCGGGCGTCGCCGAGATCAACGCCTGGGGCGGCGACGAGCGACAGATCCACGTCGTCGTCGATCCCCTCGATCTCGCCCGCTACGGGATCACGCTCGGCGACCTGGTCGATGCGCTCGCCGGCGACAACGCGAACGTGGGCGGCGGCACGCTCGAGCAGAGCGGGCGCTCGAGCCTCGTCCAGGGCATCGGTCTCCTGAGGAGCCCCGATGATGTCGCGAACGTGCTCGTCGCCACCCGCGGCGGGGTGCCCATCCGCGTACGCGACGTGGGCCGGGTGGCGGAGGGCCGCGAGATCCGCGCGGGCGCGGTCACCGCCGACGGCCGGGGCGAGGCGGTGCTCGGCCTCGGCTTCATGCTCATGGGCGAGAACAGCCGCGACGTGACCGGACGGCTCGCCGCCCGCCTGGCCGAGGTCCGGAAGAGCCTCCCGGCCGGGATCCGCGTCGAGGCGGTGCATACGCGCACCGATCTCGTCGACCACGTCCTCCGCACCGTGGCCGAGAACCTGACCGAGGGGGCCCTCCTCGTCGTCGCCGTGCTATTCGCTTTTCTCGGACGGTTGCGCGCCGGGCTCCTCGTCGCGCTCGCCATCCCGCTCTCCATGCTGTTCGCCGCCAATCTGATGCTGAGGGCCGGGATCGCCGGGAGCCTGATGAGCCTCGGCGCCATCGACTTCGGCCTCCTGGTCGACAGCTCGGTCATCCAGGTCGAGAACGCCGTCCGGCGGCTGGCCGGCGACCGGAGCGCGCGCTCGCGCGAGGAGATCGTCACCGATGCGGTCGTCGAGGTGCGGCGGCCGACCATGTTCGGCGAGCTCATCATCATGATCGTGTACCTGCCGATCCTGGCCCTGACCGGCGTCGAGGGGAAGCTCTTCCGCCCGCTCGCGGCGACCGTGATCTTCGCGCTCCTCGGCTCGCTCCTCCTGTCCCTGACCCTGATCCCGGCGCTCGCCGCCGCCCACCTGCCGCGCCGGGGCGAAGCGGGGGAGGGCCGGCTCGTGGCCTGGATCAAGCGGCTCTATCTGCCGGCGCTCGCCCGGGTGCTGGTCCGCCCGCGCGCCGCGGTCTTCGCCGCCGCGCTCCTCGTTCTGGGCGCGGCGTTCCTCGCCACCCGGCTCGGGAGCGAGTTCGTGCCGCGGCTCTCCGAGGGCACCATCGTGGTCAACACCGTGCGGCTGGCCGGGGTCTCGGTCGACGAGTCGGTGCGCTACGGCACGCAGATCGAGCGTCTGGTGCTCGCCGAGTTCCCCGACGAGGTCGAGCGGGTGTGGACGCGCACGGGGACCGCCGAAGTGGCCACCGATCCCATGGGCCTCGAGGTCTCCGACCTGTTCATCGCCTTGAAGCACCGGTCGGCGTGGCGGCGTGCGCGCACGCAGGCCGACCTCACCGCGCTGCTGGCCGCCAAGATCGGCGCGTTGCCCGGGATGCGGGCCGTGTTCACGCAGCCGATCGAGATGCGCATGAACGAGATCACGGCCGGCATCCGCGCCGACCTCGGCATCAAGCTCTACGGCGACGACTTCGACGTGCTCGCCGCGAAGGCCCGCGAGATCGAGGCGGTGGTGCGGAGCGTTCCGGGCGCGGCCGATGTCGCCAGCGAGCAGCTCATCGGCCAGCCCGTGCTCGAGATCGAGATCGATCGCGAGGCGATCGCCCGCCATGGAATCGCGGCCCGCGAAGTGCTCGCCGTCATCGCGGCACTCGGCGGGCGCGAGGTGGGGGAGCTGCACGAGGGAGAGCGCCGTTTCCCGATCGCCGTACGGCTCGACGAGCGCTCCCGCCTCGACGCCGAGGCGGTCCGCCACATCCTGGTGATCGGTGCGAGCGGCGACCGCGTGCCGCTCGGGCTCCTCGCCCGGGTCGAGACGGTGACCGGCCCGGCGGCGATCCAGCGGGACTGGGCCAGGCGGCGGGTCGTGGTCCAGGCCAATGTGCGCGGGCGCGACGTGGGGAGCTTCGTGGCCGACGTGCGGCAGGCGCTCGACCGCGAGGTCGCGCTGCCGCCGGGCTACTACCTGGGCTTCGGCGGGCAATTCGAGCACCTCGAGCGGGCGGAGGCGCGTCTACTCGTCGTCGTGCCGCTCGCGCTCGGGCTCATCTTCCTGCTTCTCTACATCACCTATGGACGCCTGCTCGACGCCGCCCGCGTCTTCACCGGCGTTCCCTTCGCCGCGGTCGGCGGCATCCTCGCTCTCTGGCTCCGCGGCATGCCGTTCTCGATCTCCGCCGCCGTCGGTTTCATCGCGCTCTCCGGGGTGGCCGTGCTCGGCGACATGGTCCTCGTCTCGACCATCCGCCGGCGGCTCGCCTCCGGGCTCCCGCTCCGCGCGGCGATCGAGTCGGCGGCCGGGGAACGCCTGCGGCCGGTCGTGATGACGGCGCTCGTCGCCAGTCTCGGCTTCGTGCCGATGGCGGTGAACACCGGGATCGGGGCCGAGGTCCAGCGGCCGCTGGCCACGGTCGTGATCGGCGGCCTTCTCTCCTCGACCCTCCTCACCCTGTTCGTGCTGCCCGCCCTCTACGCGCTGGTCGGCGGCGGGCGGCGCGAGTCCACGGTGGACTGAGGGTCCGGACCTGCTCAAGATCTTGTCCCGTCCGGCCGAGAATCGAGATCGGGACCCTGCGGTGTCTCGCCCGGCGCCCTGTCTGTCTCATCCTGGTGCATCGCGGATCGGATCCCCGATGCGAGGGCTCCGGGGGGGAGAGTCATGATCGAGCGGCAGTACCTCATCGACGACTTCACGACGCACGACACGTGGCGGCTCTTCCGGATCCTGGCCGAGTTCACGGAGGGATTCGAGGAGATGGCGCACGTCGGGCGCGCGGTGTCCATCTTCGGCTCGGCGCGCACCAGGCCGCAGCATCCGCACTACAAGGCGGCGCGCGCGCTCGCGCGCGGGCTCGCCGAGCGCGGGTTCGCGGTCATCACCGGCGGCGGGCCCGGCGTCATGGAGGCGGCCAATCGCGGGGCGGCGGAGGCGGGCGGGGTCTCGGTGGGGCTCAATATCGAGCTGCCGCTCGAGCAGGAGCCCAATCGCTTCGCCAACGTGCCGATCGCCTTTCGCTACTTCTTCGTGCGCAAGGTCATGTTCGTCAAGTACGCGGCGGCGTTCGTCATCGTGCCCGGCGGATTCGGCACGCTCGACGAGTTCTTCGAGGCGATCACCCTGGTGCAGACCCGGCGCGTGAAGCCGATCCCCATCGTGCTTTACGACTCGAGTTACTGGGGCGGACTCGCCGACTGGCTCGATCGCGAGGTGCGCCGCCGCGGCCTGGTGAGTGCGGCCGACTTGAGGCTGTTCCGGGTCATGGACGACATCTCGGCCATTGTCGATTTCCTGGACCAGCACGCCGCCCGCGATGTGGTGGCCGGCGGGGCCCCACGGTTGGGTCGGGAGCGCGACCGCGGCCCGGAGCGAATGGTTCCTGGTCAGCGCAAGAAGTTGAAGAGCGCGGCGACGGCCGGCCGTCCCGGCCGCCGGCGGAGCGGTATGCGATGACGTCACGCGAGACGGGATCCGCCCCGGCGGCCGAAGAGACCTGGTCGCCGGGCGAGTCGGCGCCGCGCTCGCGGCGTGCTGCGCACGTGCTGATCGGCGCCGTGGTGGCGGCAGCAGCCGTGATCTGTTACTACCACCGCGGCGTCCTCGTCGCGCCGGGGGCGGCCGAGGCGCTCCTGCCCTGGCTCATCGCCACCGTCCTCGCCGAGCTCTTCTGGCTGCCCACCGTGACCGGGCGCGCCACCTCGAGCATGGCCTCCACCGCCAACTACGCGGCCATCTTCATCCTCGGTCCGGCGCGCGCGCTGTGGGTGGTGTCGGCCGCCGCCGCCGTCGCCACCCTCCTGATCCAGGGGCGGTCGCCGCTGCGCGCGCTCTTCAACCTGGCGCAGATGGTGATCACGGTCGCCGTGGCCGGCTGGTTCGAGGTGCAGGCCGGCGGCGGGGCCGCCCGCCTCGTCGACTTCCGCGACCCGGCCGCGCTCGTGCCCTTCCTCAATGCGGGGCTCGTCTACTTCGTCGTCAACACCAGCCTCGTGTCGGCGGTCGTCGCCCTGTGGGAGGGCGAGTCGATCGTCAAGGTATGGCGCGAGAACTACGGCTATCCCGATGACCTCCTGACCAGCGTCGCCCTCTTCCTCCTGAGCCCGCTCATGGTGCTCTCGTACCTGGCGATCGGTTCCTGGGGCCTGGTCTTCCTGCTCGTGCCGATGCTCCTCGTGCGCAACGCGGCCCAGCGCTACATCGAGCTCCGCGCGGCGCAGGAGCAGCTCGTGTGGAACGAGCGGATGGCGGCGATGGGGGAGATGGCGGCGGAGATCGGGCACGAGCTGGCCAACGCGCTCCAGGTCATCAACGCCCGTGCGCAGATGCTCCTCACGGAGTCGGAGGGCGTGCGCGGGGAGCGGGCGTCCCGGGCGGCGCGCATCATCTTCGAGCGGGCGGCCGACATGCGGCGGTTGACCAAGGGCCTCATGGACTTCTCGCACCGCACGGTCGAGCGCCGGCGCCAGCGAGTGAACGAGATCGTCCGTGAAGCGATCGACTTCGTGAGCCCGCAGAACCGCTACGACCACGTGAGCTGGCGGCTCGACCTCGATCCCGGCGAGCCGGAGGCGGATCTGGACGGCGGGCAATTCCGTCAGGTGCTCCTGAACCTCTTCCAGAACGCGGAGGAAGCGATGGCCGAGGCCGGAGTCGCCGACCAGTGGATCGGGGTCGCGACGCGCGCCCGCGCCGGTGCGGTCGAGATTCGCGTGCGCGACGGCGGCAAGGGCATCCCGCGGTCGATCCGCGAGCGCGTGTTCGAGCCATGGTTCACGACCAAGGCCGGAGGCCACGGCTTCGGGCTCGCGGTCTGCTACCGCATCGTCCGCAACCACGGCGGCACGATCGTCGCGCAGAACGCCTCCGACGGCGGCGCCGAGGTGGTGATCAGCCTGCCCGCCCGCACCGCGACGACAGCATCGACCGCGCTCCGCCCGGCGGCCTGACGCGCGTACGGCAGACGCTCAGCGCCGCCCGGGCGGATCCCGCCACTGCTCCCACAGCCGCCGGAAGCGGCTCTCGTAGATCATCTCGTAGACGCGGACCTTGTCCGGGAAGGTCGCGCGCACGTGGCGCTTCAGGTTGGCCTTCTCGATCTCGATGTCGATGTCGGGATAGTCGTCGGTGAGAATGAGCGTGCAGATGCGTTCGGCGGCGTGCTTGAGCTCCTCGACGGTGCGTTCTTCCTCGGCCGGGGTCATGCGGTTGCCTCCGCAGGGCCGCGAGCGGTGCCGCTGGAGGCGGCGGAGCCGAGAGCGGCGGGATCGGTGAAGACCGCGCGCCCGCCGACGATGGTGGCGCCCACCCGGCAGGAGGCGAGCGCGCGCTCCTCGCGCGGATCGGCGGTCAGCACCACGAGATCGGCGAGCTTCCCGGGCGCGAGCGACCCCACCGCGGGCTCGGTCCCGGCGGCGAAGGCGCCGCCGGCCGTGTAGGCGGCGAGCGCCGCGGCGGGCGCGAGCCGTTCGCCGGCGGTCGGATGCAGGACGGCACCGGACAGCCCCGCGAGCGGCCCCATCGGCATCGAGTCCGAGCCGAAGGCGAGCGGCACGCCGTGCGCGGCGAGGGTCGCGAAGCGGTTCATGAGCCGGAGCCGCGCCGGGCCGAGCGCCTGTTCGTACATGCCGCCGGCACCGGCCCAGCGCGCGACGAAGTTGGGTTGCATGGAGGCGACGGCACCCACCTCGGCGAGACGGGCGACGAGGTCGTCCGGCGTGAGCTCGCAGTGCTCGATGCGGTGGCGGCGCGCGCGCACCGCGGCCGGCCCGAGCGCCTCGAACGCGGCCAGGGTCGCCTCGATCGCGCGGTCGCCGATCGCGTGCACGGCCGCGACGAGTCCGAGCTCGTGCGTGCGGCGGACGAGCCGCGCGAGGTCCGCGGGCGGGATGAGGAGGAGGCCTGTCGTCTCGGGGCGGTCGGCGTAGGAGGCGGCGAGCGCCGCGGTGCGGGCGCCGAGCGAGCCGTCCACGAAGAACTTCACTCCGCCGAGGCGGAGCCGATCGTCGCCGAAGCCGCCGGCGAGGCCGAGATCGGCGAGGGCCTCGATCGTCTCGAGGGGGACGTAGGCCACCACGCGCAGCGTGAGCCGGCCCCGGGCGCGCGCCTCCTGCTGGGCGCGCAAGGCAGCCGCCGTCACGATATCGTGCGCCGAGGTGACGCCGAGGCTCGCGGCGTGCGCCAGTGCGAGCGCGAGAGCGCCGGCGATCTCGGCGGTGGTCGGCGGAAAGAGCTGCGCGATGCGCATCGCTGCATCCTCGAGCAGCACACCGGTATCGGCGTCGACGAAGCCGCGGGCGGCGTAGTCCCGGCCGCGAGGATCGGAGAGGAGGCGGGCGAGCGCCGCCGAGTTGGCGACCGCCTGATGGCCGCACACCCGGCGGAGGATGAGCGGCGTGGTCGCGGCCAGGCGATCGAGGTCGGTGCGGCGGAGGTGGTCGCCGGGAGCCCACCGCCCGTTGTCCCAGTCCTCGGCGATGAGCGGGCGCTCCGGATCGTGGGCGGCGAGGGCCGCGCGCACCCGCTCGAGCACCGCCTCGGCCGAACCGAGACCGGCGAGAGCGGGCCGGGCGAGACCGAATCCCATGTGCGCGAGATGCGTGTGGGCGTCGATGAAGCCCGGCGCCACGATCAGTCCGCCGAGGTCGAGCGTGCGTACGGAGCCGGGCGGCAGCGCCGCGGTGCGCGTCGCCGCCTCGATGCCGAGGGCCGCGATGCGCTCGCCGTCGAGGAGGAGATGGTCCGTGGTCCCGTCAGCGGTCACGACGCGGGCGTTCCGGATGAGCGTGAGCGAGCGACCATCGAGCAGAAGAGGCTGGTCCGGGACGGATTCGATCAAGTCATTCCTCCGGCGCGGTCCATGGCGCCCAGCGCGCCGCTCGACCGATGGTAGACGCGAAGACCGCGGCGCGGCCAGAGGCAAATGCAACGGCGCGGCGAGGCGCCGGGGCGGGCGTCTTGACTTGGCCCGGGGCCCCGCCCAGAATGACCCGGCGCGGGACCGCAGCCAACCGGGCCGCGGGCGCGAGAGCGCGCGCATCCGCAGGCCAGAAGACGGATGGAGCCGCCGGGCTCCGGGGGCGAGGCAGTCCGGGATGATTGAGCCCGAGTCCGAGATCCAGCGGCTTCGCGACGAAGTGGACAAGCTCGGGCGCGTCATGACGGACGTGATGGGCTCCGAGTTCGACAGCATCCTGAGCCGCCAGGCCGACGATCAGCGGTCGGTCATGCAATGGGTGGCGACCAGCATGGCGATCAACCTGGCGATGGTCCACCTGCTCGCGGAGCGCGGACTGCTCGACGAGCAGGAGGTCCTGGCCCGTACCCGGGAAGTCCGCGGCCGCCTCCTCCAGCGCATCGAGTCGATGGGTACCGATGGGGACGTCGCGCAGATGTTCGGAGGCGTGTCGCCGGAAGGAACCGAGGGTTCGTGAGCCGGGTGCGCGGTGGGGCGGAGCCGCAGGCGGGCAGGCCCCGGCTCGGCCTCGCGCTGTCGGGCGGCGCGGCGCGGGCGGTGGCCCACATCGGCGTTCTCCGGGCGTTCGCCGCCGCGGGCGTGCCTGTCGATTGCATCGCCGGCACCTCCGGCGGGGCGCTCGTGGGGGTCCTCTATGCCGCCGGCATGCCGCTCGCCGAGATCGAACGCCTCGCGACGAGTGTGCGCTGGGCCGATCTCGTCGCCTTCCATCTGCCGCGCCTCGGTTTCCTCTCGAGCCGGCCGCTCGCCGACTTCGTCCAGGGATTGATCGGCGACGTGACGTTCAGCGAGCTCGAACGCCCCTTCGCCGCGGTCGCCACCAACCTGGCGACGGGGGAGCGCCGGGTGTTCACGAGCGGCAAGGTCGCGCCCGCCGTGCGCGCGAGCTGTGCCATCCCGCAGATCTTCAGTCCGTGCGAGATCGAGGGCGAGCTCTACGTCGACGGCGGCATCGTCGAATTCCTGCCGGTGGGCGCGCTGGCCGCCTTCGCGCCCGCGATCACGGTCGGCGTCAATGTGGGCGCCGCCGGCGAGCGGGCGCGGCGCCCGCGGCACATCATGCAGCTCATCATGCAGATCACGGCGGTGGTGGCGCGACAGAACATGGCGGCCTCGGAGGCGCAGGCGGACGTGGTCCTGCGCCCCGATCTCGCCGGCTTCGGCCCGTTCGCTCTGGGACGGGTGCGGGACGTGATCGCGGTGGGACGGGTGGAGGCGGAGCGTTGTCTGCCGGAGATCCAGGATCTCCTCGCCCGCCGCTCCTCGCCGCTCCACCGCTTGACCGGTGGCCTCAAGTCGCTCCGGCCCTGAGGCGGCGACCATGGGGCGGCGGCCCTGAGGAGGAGTCCATGCAGATCGAGATCGTGAGCGGAGAACCGGCGCTGATCGACACCGAAGCGCTCGTGGTCGGAGTGTTCGAGGAGAGTGAGGGGCAGCCGCCGTGGACCGTGTCGGTGAACCGGCTCCTCGGCGGGGAGGTGGCCGCGCGGCTCGCCGCGGGCGACGCCCGCGGCAAGCTCGGCGAGGTGACGGTCGTCGCGAGCGGTGGCGCGCTCCGCGCGAAACGCGTGATCGCGGTCGGGCTCGGGAAGCCGGCCGGCCTCGATGCCGAGCGGATCCGGCGGGCCGTAGGCCGGGCCGTGCGCTGGCTCGACGACGGGCGAGCGCGCGAGGCAACCTTGCTCCTCCATCTCGGGGCGGCGCGCAAGAGCGATCCGGAGCTTGTACGTGCGGCCGCCGAGGCGGCGATCCTGGCTTCGCATCGGACGCCGTCCTTCGGCGAGAAGGCGGCGGCCCCGGCGGCGAAGGGCTCGCTCGCGACGGTGCGCCTCCTCGAGCCGGCGAGCCGCGCCGTGCCTCAGGATCTGCGGCGTGCGGCGGCTGCCGGTCAGGCGATCGCCGAGAGCACGAATCTCGCGCGCCGGCTCGCCGAGCTGCCGGGCAACCAGCTGCCGCCGCGGAAGCTGGCCGACGAGGCCGTCCGCGCCGGGGCCGGTGCCGGGCTCAAGGTCGCGGTCTTCGATGAGAAGTGGCTTCGCGCGCGCAAGATGGGCGGGATCCTCGGCGTGGCGCAGGGATCCGCCGAGCCGCCGCGGTTGATCGTGATCGAGCACCGCCCGCGGGCGGCGCGCCGCGGCGGTCCTCACATTGCGCTCGTCGGGAAGGGCGTGACCTTCGATACCGGCGGCATCAGTCTCAAGCCGCGCGAGGACATGGATCGCATGAAGTACGACATGTCGGGCGCGGCGGCCGTGATCGGCGCGATGCGCGCGGTGTCGCTCCTGGATCTCCCGCTCCGGGTGACGGGGATCATTCCCACGGTCGAGAACATGCCGAGCGGAACCGCGATCAAGCCCGGCGACGTGCTCCTCAGTTATGCCGGAAAGTCGATCGAGGTCGGCAACACCGATGCCGAGGGCCGGCTGATCCTCGCCGACGCGATCTCGTTCGCCGGCGAGCTGGATCCCGATGCGATCGTCGACATCGCGACCCTCACCGGGGCCTGCAAGATCGCGCTCGGCACCGCCGCCTGCGGTCTCGTCGGGAACGACGCGGCGCTCATCGATGCCCTGCGCGCGGCAGGGGAGAAGAGCGGCGAGCGGGCGTGGCCGCTCCCGCTCTACGACGAGTACACCGAGGACATCCAGAGCGAGGTGGCCGACCTCAAGAACATGGGTGGCCGCGGCGGCGGCGGCGCGCTGACGGCGGCGGCCTTTCTCAAGGCCTTCGCCGGCGAACACCGCTGGGCCCATCTCGATATCGCGGGCACGGCCTGGATCGACAAGGACCGCGATTACCTGAAGACCGGCGCCGCCGGGTTCGGCGTCCGGCTGTTCGTGCGCTATCTCGAATCGCTCGTCTGATGGACAAGGGAGGGATCATGGACAAGCGGGTGATCGGCGTGATTCTCCTTCTCGTCGGCAGTGTCGCGATCGGGGCCCTGGCGGGCGACCGCTTCTTCAGCCTCTTCGTCAAGACGGTGCCCCCCGCGGTCCTGACGAGCTTCAACAAGGGCACGGCGCACTGGGCCTTCATCGTCTACGGCCTCGTCTTCGGCGGCGGCATCTTCCTGTGGACGCTCGTGGGGATCCTCATCGCGCCGCTGTTCGGCCGGCGGAAGGCAGTGGCGGAGGTGCGCCCGATGTGACCGGGGCCGGCTGGTCATGAAGTTGCTCTCCTGGTCGGCGGCCGGAGGAAGGTCTTCCCTCCGGCCGCCGCTGTCTGCGCTCTCCGGGCAAGGCAATCTCCGCCCCGGCAAGCGCATGCAGCAGAGCGGGGGCCGCCGTCCGGCGCGTCCGGCCTGGGCCGGTTGGCGCGCGGGCCGGGGCAAACACCCCGGCGGCCCCGAGCCAGGAGAACGCGGTGAACGTCCATCGCCTCGCAGTCCCTTCGTTCCTGTCCTCGTCCCTGCTCGTGCTCTCGCTCGCCGGCAGCGCGCTCGGCGCGGGCCCGGCCGGGACGGGGCCCGACAGCGCCATCCGTCTCAAGTCACGCCTCATCGAGCCGGATCGCGATCCGGCGGCGGCCCGCGATCAGGTCGCCCGCGCGCTTGGCGCGCGCGCGGCAGTCGCCGCTCCGGCGCGCGTTCTCGTGCAGCTCGCCGACCTGCCCGACTCCGCGCGGCGCGCCGAGCTCGCCCGCGCCGGGCTCGTGCTCCATGGTCCCGTCCCGGAGCGCGCCTATCTCGCGACCCTCCGTCCCGGCGCTGATGCCGCCGCGCTCGCCGCGCTCGGCGTCGTCTGGCTGGCGGATCTCGCCGCGGATGACAAGACGGCGCCCGCGCTCCGCCGCGGTCGAGCCCCCGCGCACGCGCGGCTCGCGGACGATCGCATCGCGGTCGTCGTCGAGTTCCATGCCGATGTCGATCTCGACGCGGCACTCCCGGCGGTGCTCGCGGCGGCCGGCGCCGAGCGGCGCGGCGAGTTGCGCGCGCTGAACGCGGTGCTCCTCGCCGTGCCGGCCGCAGCGATCCCCGCGCTCACCGCTCGCGACGAGATCAAGTGGGTCGAGCCGGCATCGCCCCGCCTCGCCGAACTGAACAGCGGCGTCCGCCGCGCGATCGGCGCCGATTCGGCGGCGGCGCCTCCGTTCGCTCTGACCGGGAACGGGGTCACGGTCCTCGTCTTCGACGGCGGGATCGTGTGCCCGACGCAGCCCGATCTGAGTCCGCGCGTGATCGCCGGCGAGAGCGGTCTCCAGAGCACCCACTCGACGCACGTGGCCGGGACCTTCGGCGGGAGCGGCTTCGCCTCGGGCGGGCTCCAGCGCGGCGTCGCCCCGGGTGCCGCGATCATCTCCTACATGTACGACGGCTGCTCGCCCGTCTGCCTCTACAACAATCCGCAGGACATCGAGGCGGACTACCGCGAGGCGATCGCGCTCCATGGAGCGGACTTCGCCACCAACTCGCTCGGTGCGAACATCATGGCCAACGGCTACGACTGCGATCTGCTCGGCGACTACGAGAACACAGCGCGCCTGATCGACGCGATCGCGGGCGGGGCGCTCGGCGCCCCGTTCCTCTCCTTCTGGGCCGCCGGCAACGAACGCCAGGGGCAGGCCTATTGCGGCGACGGTTACTACACGCTCGGTGTACCGGCGGGCGCCAAGAACGCGATCGTGGTCGGTGCTGTCTACTCCGACACCGGGGAGATCGCCAGCTTCTCGAGTCTCGGCCCGACCGACGACGGGCGCATGAAGCCGGATCTGGTGGCTCCGGGCTGCGAGGTGGGGGGTGACCGCGGCATCACCTCGACCCGGTCGTGCACCGGCTACGCCGTCTACTGCGGCACCTCGATGGCGACACCGGCCGCCGCCGGAGTCGCGGCCCTGGTCAGCGAGCGGCTGGCGAACTCGCCGCGCGGGCCGGCCACTCTCCCTGCGACCATGAAGGCGATCCTCGCCGCGTCGGCCCGGGATCTCGGCAACCCGGGACCGGACTACACCTACGGCTACGGACTCGTCGATGCGGTGGCGGCGATCGGGATCGCCGACCACGGCACCATCGTCGAGGACGAGATCGCTACGGGAACCGTGCTCCGGCGCTCGCTCGAGGTGGCGGCGGGGCGCCCGCGGCTGCGGGTCGTGCTCGCCTGGGACGATCCGCCCGGGGAGCCGCTCGCCCTCTCGAGCCTCGTCAACGATCTCGATCTCCGCCTCATCGATCCGCAGGGGACCAGCGTGCGGCCCTTCGTGCTCGATCCGCTCTTCCCCGAGGAGGCGGCCGCCCGCGGCCGCAACCCGCGCGATTCGAGCGAGCTCGTCGAGGTCGCGAACCCGGCACCGGGTCGCTGGCTGGTCGAGGTATCCGGCGCGGTAACGGTCGGCCCGCAGACCCTGGCCCTGGTCGCCGACGCGGCGGACGGCGGCGCCGTCGCGGTCGGCGAGAACGCAGTCGCAGTCGCGGGCGCGGGTGCCCGCTCGCTCCTCGCGCAGAACGCGCCGAATCCGTTCAACCCGACGACGGCGATCCGCTTCTCGGTGCCCGGGAACGAGTCGGCCCGCGTCACGCTCGCGATCTTCGATCTCAACGGCCGGCGCGTGCGCACCCTGGTCGATGCGCCGCTCGGGGCCGGGACCCACACCGCGGTCTGGGACGGGCGCGACGAGCGCGGGCGGTTGGCGGCGAGCGGAGTCTACGTCTACGAGCTCGCCGTGGCCGGCCGCCGGGAGATGCGGCGGATGGTGCTTCTCAAGTGATATCGGGGGGCGGAGCGATCCGCCCCACGATGCCTCGCTCGTCACCGCCGGGTGATTTGAACCCGGCCACCGGGGCGCGGTCCCCCCCCCGGCCGGCCGCGGCATCTCCTTGGCGGACAGGGTCTTCCGCCCCGGCCGCGGGTTGCGCAGGCTTCTGCGCCGCGACGCGGGAATCGAAGGAGCCGGCGCCCCGCGGCGAGACATCCGGACATCACTGCCGCCGGCAGCCGCAGGTCGTCCTTGCGCAAGGCGCCCGCATCCTGCTAGACTGATGCCATCACGAGGGTTGATTCGCAGTTTCGGCCCGGCCGCCGTGACTGCATAGAGCCGCAACCTACATCCGGGATTCCACGCATAAGCCAACTGCTAACGGAACGCCGCTCGTCCTGAGCGGCACATGACTCCGACAATCCGGACCGGAACGAGGTAGGGGCTCGCGTTTGCTGCTCGAAAGGGCCGCGATGCATCGCAGCCGCCTGCAACAGGCCCCGATCTCCTCCGATCGGATAGCAGAGGACTGGACCGTATGCGCGTTGGCCTCTCTCGACACGAGCTCGCCCGCTTGAGCCCAGGCTCGCCGATCGTCCTTCTTCTCCTGCCGTGCCTCGCCGGCCTCGCTGTCGGGCCGGCGGTGCCCGCCGCTGCCCAGGTGGCGCCGGCGATCGAGGTGACGGGCGTCGTGTTCGCGGATCTCGATGCGGACGGCGAGCGCGATGCCGACGAGCTCGGGATGGGCGATGTGCGCATCTCGAACGGCATCGACATCTTCACGAGCGACCAGGACGGTTTGTTCGCGATGACGGTCACCCGCGATGACGCGCGTCTCGTCCTCCTCACCGTCCCGCGCGGCTACCGGGCCACGCGCGGCTTCTTCCATCGCGTAGGGGCGGAGGCCGCCGATTCGGTCGCCTTCGGCCTCGCCGTCGATCCGGCCGCCGACCAGGATCACTTCCGCTTCGTCCATGCATCCGACGCGCACGTCTACGACGCGGCTGGCGCCGCCGACTTCACGAACGCGCTCAGCGAGATCGCCGCGCTCGATCCGCCGGCCGACTTCGTGGTGATCACGGGGGATCTCGTCAACACCGGAACCCCGACCCAGCTCGGCCATGTCGCCAGCGCGCTCGTGGCGCCGCCGATCGCGGTCCACCCCGGGTTCGGCGATCACGATGCCGATCAGGATTCGCTCCTCGTACGCACCTTCGAGTCCCTGATCGGGCCGACCTATTACTCGTTCGATCGCGGGCCGTATCACTTCGTCCTCTACAACGACGTGCGTTCCGCCTCGTACAGCCAGAGCTTCCGCCAGCTGCGGTGGCTCGAGAACGACATCGCCGCCACACCGGCCGACCGGCAGATCCTCGTGTTCACGCACTTCCAGCCGGATCGGCGCGAGATGGACCTCTACCGGAGCCTCGGCGTGGATGCGGTCCTCTCCGGGCACTGGCACGCCAACCGCACGACCGTGATCGACGGCATCGTGAACCTCAACACCGGCACCCTGCGCATGGGCGGCATCGATCGCACCTCGCGCGGATTCCGCGTGATCGAGCTCGATCACGGTGCGGTGACCGCCGTGCGCCGCACCGGCGGCATCGCGCCGCGGCTCACGATCGTGGACCCGCCGGCCGGCGTGGCGCCGGTGGGCCAGGTGGCGATCCGGGCCATGGGCTACGCCACGAGCGAGACCGAGCTCACCGCCCGCTACACCGTCACCGGGCCGGACGGCATCGCCGCCAGCGGCGATCTCGTCGCCGACGGGGGGTGGAGCTACACCGGGACCTGGGAGGCCTCCGCCTCGCGTCCCGGCGCCTACGAGATCGCGATCGATCTGGTCTCCCGGAACGGGGTCGTGGCGTCGGGCCGGCGCGAGTTCCAGCTCGAGAACATCGTGATGCCGCTGGGCATCGGCGGCGAGGACTATGCGTCTTTCCGCTGCGACCTCGGAGGCACCGGGCGCGTCGTCGCCAACCTCGAGCTGCCGCTCCGCGTGGCCTGGTCGCGGCACGTCGGCGGGCCGTCCGAGCTCGCCTCCCCGGTCATCGCCGACGGGCGCGTCTTCATCGCGCACGGCGCGGCCGTCGATCCCGGCCCGGTCGGGATCGTCGCCTACGATCTGCGGACCGGCGCCGAGCTCTGGCGCCACGCGACCGACGCCGAGGTGAAGGGGACCCCGGCGGTCGCCGGCGGACTGGTTTACGCGATCACCTCGGTCGGCACCGTAATCGCGGTCGCCGCGGAGAGCGGCGCGCTCGCGTGGTCCGCCGCGCTCGGCGATCCGGCCGATCGTTTCGACGTCACTTCGCCGCTCGTCGACCGGGGAGTGGTCTATGTGGGCGGTCCCGCCGTGACCGCGGCGCTCGATGCCGCGAGCGGGGCCGTCCTCTGGGAGCGCAACCTCGGCGAGGACTGGTTCGCCACGATCTACTCGGCGCCGATCGCCGACGAGAGCCGGGTGGTCCTGGGCCTCAACTCCGGTCTCTTCGTGCTCGATCGTGCGAACGGCGCCACCGTGTGGTCGCGGGAGGCGAACGGGCGCGAAACGCATCGCAGCCCCGCCCTCGTCGACGGCGTGCTCTATGCGGCCGGCGACACCTTCGGGAGCCATCGGCTGCGCGCGTTCGAGGTCGCGAGCGGCGCGGAGCTGTGGTCGGCGCCGTACTCGGCCGGGAACTCGAACTCGGCGCCGGCGGTGGGCGATTCGGCGGTCGTCCTCGGCACGGGCTACGGGACGCTCGAGGCCTTCGCGCGGAGCGACGGCCGTTCGCTGTGGAGCTTTGCAGTCGGGGAGCCGATCGCGAGCGGCCGCCCGTACTCGGCGACCGTCGCGACCGTCACCTCATCGCCCATCATCACGGGCAACGCCGCCTACTTCGGCGCGGATGACGGCAAGCTCTATGCTGTCGACATGACGACCGGAAACCTCCTGTGGAGCGCCGATCTCGGCTCGGCGGTCCGGTCGTCGCCCGCCGCCTCCGGCAGCTTCCTCGTCGTGGCCACGGTGGACGGCACCCTCTTCGTGTTCTCCGGGGGTGCACCGACACCGGCCGGCATCGACGGCGACGCGGCGGGATCGCCGGGCGTGCGCTCGAGCCTCGGCCCGGTGTCGCCGAATCCGTTCGTCGCGAGCGGCACCATCCCGATCACGATCGCCGGCGCGGCGGGCGCCGGTGGCGCCGCGGGTGCCGGTGGCGCGGCGGGTGCGGGCGGCGGCGCCGCCGCCGTCGAGACCCGGCTCGACGTGATCGATGTCAGCGGCCGGCGCGTGCGCACGCTGCTCAGCGGCCCGCAGGCTCCGGGGCGCCATGCGGTGCACTGGGACGGACGCGATGCGGCGGGGCGGGAGGTCGCGTCCGGGGTCTACTTCCTGCGTCTCGCCACCGGAGCCCAGATCGCGACCTCGCGCCTGACCCTCCTTCGGTAGCACTCCGCCGCGAATCTCACTTCTCGGCGGGGGGCAGGATCTCGACCCGGAAGCTGTCGCCGAGCTGGATCTGCTCGAGCGCGGCCAGCCCCGACGTGGCTCGCCCGAACACCGTGTAGCGCCGATCGAGGCGCGCGACCGGGGAGTGGGTGAGAAAGAACTGGCTCCCCGCGGTGCCGGGCCCGGCGTCCGCCATCCCCAGTGTGCCCACTCCGTACTCCTCGGGCGACGGCTCCGCAAGGAGCGCATAGCCCGGCCCGCCGTAGCCATCCTGCCGCGGACACCCGCCCTGCGCGACGAAGTTCGGAACCACGCGGTGGAAGACGCCGCCGGCGTGGAACCCGCTCTCCGCGAGTTGCACGAAGCTGGCGACGGCGAGCGGAGCCACCTCCGGAAAGAGCTCGAGCTCGATCGCGCCGCGCGGCGTCACGAGGCGGGCGCGGCGCGGCGCGGGCGCCGTGGGCGGCGCGAGCGCGGCCGGCACCGGGCCGAGCGGCGGTTCCTTGATGGCGGCCTGCCGCTGTCTCTCGGTGGTTGCGGATGAGAGCAGCTTCTGATCCAGCGCGATGCCGCGAGCGACCAGGGAGTCGGCGCACCCCGCGGCGGCTGCGCGCACACGCGGATCCGCGTCGGCGAGCCCTTGCCTGACCGCGGCCGCGGCCCGCGCGCTTCCGAGGCGGCCGAGCGCCGCGAGCGCAGCCACGCGCGCCTCGGTTTCCTCGAAGCCCCGCTCGCGCGTCGCGGCGGCGACGAGCGCCGGCTCGGCGCTCTGATCGTCGATCCCGGCCAGCGCCTCGGCGGCGATGGCGGCGACCACCCAGTCCTCGTCGGTGGCGAGATGACGGAGCGCCGCCGCGCGCTCGGGGCTCGGAGCCGCGGCGAGCGCGGTCACCGCTGCGATCCGCAGCGGCGACGGCTGTCCGGGATCGGCGCGCGCGATGAGGACCGGCGTCGCCTCGGCGCCCGCGACCGCCGCGAACGCGCCGAGGGCGGCGGCCGCGACATACGGCGAGGGATCCTCGATGCGGGTGGCGAGCGTCGCCCGCCCGCCCGCACCGAACACGGCCCCGATCGCCGTGACCGCGGCGCGCCGGACGCCGGCTGCCGGATCGGCGCTCGCGATCACGAGCGGCTCCGCCGCGGCCGGTGCGCCGATCTCGCCGAGGGCCACGGCCGCGGCCTCGCGCACGTGATGCACCGGGTCGTCGAGGCGGGCGATGAGAGCGACGACGGCGGAGTGAGCGCGGAGCTCGCCGAGCGCGCGCGCCGCATTCACGCGCACGCGCCACTCGCGGTCGCCGAGCGCCGCGATGAGCGGGCCGGCCGCCAGGGTCGAATCGCCGGTCTTCCCGAGCGCGTGCGCCGCGGCGGCGCGGAGGAGCGGAGAGGAGGCGGCCAGGGAGGGGAGGAGCGCCGCCGTCGGCATCCGGCGCGGCGTCTTCTCGAGCGCCTCGAGGATGCCGGCCGCGGCCGCCGGATCGGTCTCGGCCGCGAGCGCGGTGATGAGCGCCGGCGCCCGGGTCGAATCGGCGAGCCGCCCGAGCCCGAGCGCGGTGGCGCGGCGCACGCGCGGCTCACGGGCTCCGAGCAGACCGATCAGTTCGGGGGCCGCGGCCGGCCCGCCGGTGCGGGCCAGCGCATCCGCTGCCTCGGCGGCGACGGGTGCCGACGGGTCCTGGGTCGCCGCGAGGAGCGGCGCGCTCGCGGTCGAATCGGCCGCCTGCCCGAGGGCGTAGGCGGCCATCCGGCGGACGCGCGGCTCGGCATCGCCAAGGGCGGCGATGAGCGGCGGTGTCGCGCCGGCGGGCCGGACGCGGGCGACCGCGAGAAGGGCGCGGGCGCGCACGGCCGGATCCTCCTCCGCAAGAAACGGCGTGAATGCGCTGATATTCGCTTCACGCGCATACTCGAGCGCGACGAGCGCGACGAGCGCGCCGGCGGCCGTCGGATCGGTCGCGGTCGTGCTTGCGGCGGTCATGGCGGTCGCGGTGGTATCGGCGCCGGTCGTGTCGGCGGCGGTCGCGGTGCCGGCGGTCGTATCGGCGGTCGTCGCGGCGGCCGCCGGGCTGCTCGCGGCGGGTGCGGCGGCGGCCGGGCGACTCAGGGCGGCGAGACACAGGGTCGCGATGACGGCAAGGCGACAGGCATCCCTCATCGCATTCGCCCGGCGGCTAGACGTCTCCGGGCGCGGCTCCGCCGGCGGCCTCGTTCATCTTGGCGAGGAACTCCTCGGGCGAGATGACGCCGGTGAACCGCAGGTGGTCGATCTCGCTCCCGTCGGGGGCGAGGAAGACCACGGTCGGCACCCCGCGCACGCCGTAGCGCTCCTTGAGCGCCTTCACGGCCGGCGAGCCGGACTCGGTCAGGTCCGCCTTGAGCGTGACGAAGTCGCGGGCCCGGGTCACGACCGGCTCCGCCGCGAAGGTCATGTGATCGAGCTCCTTGCACGGGATGCACCACGCGGCGGAGAAGTCGATGATGACCGGCCGGCCGGTGCTCGCGGCGGTGGCCAGCGCCTCCTCGTTGAACTCATCCCAGGTGATGCCGGTGACCGGCTTGGCGAGGCGCGGCGCGACGAGACTTCCGGCCGCGAAGAGGAGGCAGAGGATCCCGGTCGCCGCCTTGATGCGGCGGAAGCCCGCGCCGGGCGTGTGCGTGTGATCGAGGATCCAGAGCTTGAGCGCCGCCGCCACGCCGAGCACGGCGAGGGCGGGGAAGAAGAAGCGCTCGGGCACCAGACGCTCGGAGCGGGTGAGGAAGTAGAGCGCCATGCCGAGGAGGATGAAACCGAAGATCTTCTTCACCCAGATCATCCAGCTCCCGGAGCGCGGGAGCGCCGAGAGGCTCCCGGAAGCGACCGCCAGCACGAGGAAGGGGACGCCGAGGCCGAGCGCCAGCACGAAGAAGAGAGTGAAGCCGAGGACCGGGTTCCCGGTGGCGCCGACGTAGGTCAGGAGACCGAGCACGAACGGACCGATGCACGGGGCGGCGATGATGCCGACCGTCAACCCCATGAGGAGCGTGCCGATCGCGCCCTGGCGCTGGCTGCTCGCAAGCCGGTTGAGGCTCTGCGGGACGGCGATGTCGTAGAAACCGAACATGGAGAGGGCCAGGCCGACCATGACCAGGGCGACGAACACGAGCACGAACGGGTTCTGGAGCGCGCTCCCGAGGAGGCTCCCGGTCAAGGCGGCGACCGTGCCGAGGAGCGAATAGGTGATCGCCATCCCGAGCACGTAGAAGATGGCGAGAAAGAGCGCGCGCCGCGGGCCGCCGCCCTGGCCGCCGAAGATCGAGATGGTGATCGGGATCATCGGGTAGATGCAGGGAGTCAGGTTGAGCGCGAGGCCGCCGAGGAAGACGAGCAGGTAGGTGACCAGGAGGCCGCGCGAGGTGTCGAGATCGCCATGCGCCTTACCGCCCCCGGCCGCCGCTCCGCCGGCGCCGCCCGCCGGCACGGCCGCCGCCCAGGCGGCGCCGGCGCCGGGCGACTCGACGAGCTCGGCCCCCGCCGCGCTCACCTGGACCTCGATCGTGAACGGAGCGTCGGCGGGCGGCATGCACATCGCGTCGTTGCAGGCCTGGGACGTCAGGAGGCCGGCGACCGCGAGGCGCCCGTCGGCCGCGGTCGCGGGGACGAAGAGCTCGATCCCGACGAGCAGGCTGCCCTCGTAAACCGCCATGGGCGTCTCGGAGAAGGAGAGCTTCACGTCGTGCGGGGTGGGGAAGCGGATGTCAGCGAGCTCGGCCGGCGCTCCCTCATCGAGGGCGACCGTGGTCGGGATGAGGAACTCCTCGTAGGGCTTGTTCGCGTTCACGTGCCAGGTGGGATCGATCGCGATGGCGAGCACGGCGCGCGCACGTCCGCCCGGGCGCACGGCGCCGGCCGGGGATTCGGCCGTGACGTGCACGACGGCCGGCGGGGCCAGCAGATCCACCTCGGCGGGCGCGGCCGGCATCTCCTCGGTGGCGAGCCCGCGCGGAGCGAGCGCCGTCAGGGCGAGGAACGCGAAACATGCGCCGAGGAGGGCGCGGAGCGCAGCGCGGAGACGGGTTGGTGATGCAGCGTGCGACATCCTGGATCGTCCTTTTCGTTCGAGTGGCGGCCGCGGTCGCGGCGGCCGGGGAGCTCCTTGTTGTGCACGGTCGGCGAGCCGGCTATGATAGCAGACCTGGGCCCGTTCCCCGGTTCCACCCCCCAGGTCGGGCCGCCCTGGGGCCGGCCCCGGCGCCGCCTCCGGATCGCGATCTCGAGTCGAGGAGGACCCGATGATCCCGCGCTTCCTCCCCCGTGTCGGGCGCAGCGGACCCGGTACCGGCTTTCGTCTGGGGCTCGCTCTCGCGCTGCTCGCCGCGGCGGGGTGCGGCGGTGCGGGCCCCCGGGGATCGGTCGGATCGGCTGCGGCCGACTTCGCGCTCACCGCGCTCGACGGTTCGGCCGTGCGGCTCGCCGACTACGCGGGGCGCATCGTGATCCTCGACTTCTGGGCGACCTGGTGCCGCCCGTGCCAGCTCGAGATCCCGCATTTCATCGAGCTCACGGCGGAGTATGGTCCGCGCGGGGTCGTCGTGATCGGGGTCGCCATCAACGACCGCGAGGACAACGTGCGCATCTTCGCCGAACGCATGCGCATCAACTACCCGACGGCCCTCGGCCATGACGGGCTCGTCCAGGCGTACGGCGGCTTCAACACCATCCCGACCACGTTCATCATCGGTCCCGACGGCAGGATCGCGGCGCGCTACACCGGCTATCAGGACCGGCAGGTGTTCGCGAATGCGATCGAGAAGCTGCTTCCCGCCGTGGAGCGGACCGACTAGGAGCGGGCCGCCCGGCCGCCACCGAGATCGAGAGCAGAAGCGGCAGCATCTTGCGTTACCCCGAATTGACACCAGGAGATCGCTACGACGTGATCGTCGCCGGCGCCGGCCCCGGCGGTGCGGTGGCGGCGCGCGAGGCCGCGCGCCGCGGTCTCGCGACCCTCCTCCTCGAGCGCCGCCGCGAGATCGGCACCCCGCTCGCGTGCGCCGAGGCGGTACGCCGCGCCGGCTTCGACCGCCTAACGGCCGTCGATCCGGCGTGGATCGCGAGCCCGATCCACGGCGGGCGGCTGATCACCCCCGACGGCACGACCGCCGTTCTCGCCCACGCCGATGCCGGGATGACGCTCGAGCGCCCGCTCTTCGAACGGCATCTCGCCGCCGAGGCGGCGGCGGCCGGCGCCTCCGTGCTCGTCGATTGCCCGGCCCGCGATCTCGTCCGGGACCGGGGACGCGTGACCGGCGTCGTCGTGCGCCACGGCGGGGTCGAGCGCGCCATCGGTGCCGAGGTCGTCATCGCCGCCGACGGCGTCGAGTCGAACCTCGCGGTCAAGGCGGGGCTCGCGCCCCCTCTCCCGCGGGACGAGGCCTACGCGTGCGCGCAGTTCCTCGTCACCGGTCCCGAGGCCGAGTGGGATGTCGCGAGCGCGCACGCGGACTTTCTCGTCGGGAACCGGGTGGCCCCCGGCGGGTATGGCTGGCGTTTCCCGAAGGGGCGCGGCCGCTGGAACGTGGGCGTGGCGGTCACCCCCGGTGCCGCGGGCGGGGAGAACCCGACCGCGATCCTCCGCCGCCTCGTCGTCCGGACGCTCCCCGGCGCGCGCATCCTCGGCTACATGGTGGGGGCGATCCCGGTGCCGGCGGCTCCGGGGCCCTTCGCCGCCGCCGGGCTCCTCCTCGCCGGCGACGCGGCGCGCCTGACCGAGCCGCTGTCGGGCGCGGGGATCGCGATCGCCATGGAGTCGGGCCTCTTCGCCGCCCGAGCGGCGGCGGACGCGATCGGCCGCGGCGACGTGAGCGCACGCGGGCTCTCCGGTTACGAGGAGCAGTGGCGGAGCGAGCGCGGGCGCGAGGTGGCGTTCTACGCGCGGGCGCGCGCCTTCTTCCGGCGCCTCGGCGACCGCGATCTGGATCGCATCGGCCGCGCCCTCGCCCGCATCGTAGAGGAGAAGGCGGAGACGGGCGGGGGGATCGGGGGGCCGTTCGACCTCGGCCGGAGCCTCGTCACCGCCGATCCGCGTCTCCTCCTTCTCGGCCGCCACCTCATGGCGGCCTGATCTCTCCGGCGGACACGAGCGGACGGCCGGTCACCCCAGCGCAGGAAAGCGAGCGATGAATCGACCTCGGACCCTCGGCGAGCTCAAGGCGACTGGATACCGGCCGCGCACGGTGAAGGAGGAGATGCGGGAGAACGCGCTCCGCATGATCACGGCGGGGGAGGACTTCCTCCCCGGCATCATCGGCTACGAGCGAACCGTGCTGCCGGAGCTCCAGAACGCGATCCTCTCGCGCCACGATTTCATCCTGCTCGGGCTCCGCGGTCAGGCGAAGACACGCATCCTCAGGAGCCTGGTCCGCTTCCTCGACGAGGCGATCCCGGTCATCGCCAGCGCTCCGCTCAACGACGATCCGCTCCGCCCGCTCTCGGCCGAGGCGCGGCGGATCGTGGCCGAGCGGGGGGACGCGACCCCGATCGACTGGCTCGGGCGCGAGGAACGCTACCGCGAGAAGCTCGCCACTCCCGATGTCACGCTCGCCGATCTGATCGGCGACGTGGATCCGATCAAGGCCGCCTCGCGCCGGCTCTCGCTCGCCGATCCCGAGGCCATCCACTTCGGGATCATCCCGCGCTCGAACCGCTGCATCTTCGCGCTCAACGAGCTCCCCGATCTCGCGCCGCGCATCCAGGTCGGGCTCCTGAACATCATGCAGGAGAAGGACGTGCAGATCCGGGGCTTCCCGGTGCGCTTCCCGCTCGACATCGCGATCGTCTACTCGGCCAACCCCGAGGACTACACCAATCGCGGCAACATCATCACTCCGCTCAAGGACCGCATCGACTCGCAGATCATCACCCACTACCCGACCGGTCTCGAGGACGCGCTCAGGATCACGGCGCAGGAGGCCTGGATCGAGCGCGGCTCGCCGGTCTGCCTCCACGTGCCGCACTTCATCCGCGAGGCGATCGAGGAGATCACCTTCCAGGCGCGCGAGTCGGAGTACGTGGATCAGAGCTCCGGCGTCTCGGCGCGGCTCTCGATCAGCGCGCTCGAGAACGTGATCTCCAACATGGAGCGGCGCGCGGCGCGACACGGCGAGGAGGAGACCTGGGCGCGGGTGGCAGATCTCTACGCCGCGCTCCCCGCGCTCACCGGGAAGATCGAGCTTGTCTACGAGGGCGAGCAGGAGGGTCTGACCAAGGTCGCCCGGCTCCTCGTCGGCAAGGCGGTGGCCAAGGTCTTCAAGCGCTACTTCCCCGAGGCCTACAAGCCGCGCGGGCGGGGGAAGGGCCGCCCGGGGCCGGCCGCCGCCCAAGCCGCACCCTCGCTCGGCGCGGTGGATGAGTCCTCGCCGTATCGCGACGTGGTCGCCTGGTTCACGCAGGGCAACAAGCTCGATGTGGCCGACGAGATGGCGGACCGCGACTACCGCGCGAGCCTCGACCGGGTGACCGGGCTCCGGGAGATCGCCGCGAAGCACCTGCCGGCGGGGGCGAGCGCCGGCGACGTCTACGTGGCGATGGAGCTCGTGCTCGACGGGCTCCACCAGAACTCTCTCCTTTCCAAGGAAGATCTCGATCACGGCTTCGCCTACGGCGACATGCTGCAGACCATGTTCTCGGGACTCGGGACCGAGGGCGACTAGCCGTGCGCTTTCGCTACGGAGAGTTCGATGCCGAGCGTTTCCGGCGCCTCCTCGCCGAGCGCGGGCTCCTCGACCTCTTCATGCAGCTCCTCCTCCGAGTGAACGGCGATGTCGAGGCGGCGCTCCGCTGGATGGCGGAGCTCCGCGACCGCGGCTACCTCCCCGCCGATTTCGATCCCGAGGAGTTTCGCCGGTTGCTCGAGGAGGAAGGGCTGATCCAGGCCGGCGACGGGGGCGGCGCGGCGCTCACCGCCAGGGGCGAGAAGCGGATCCGGACCGAGTCGCTCGCCCTCATCTTCTCCTCGCTGGCGCGCGGCGCCGAGGGGGATCATCCGACGGCGCACGAGGGCGGGAGCGGGGAGCCGATGGCGGAGACGCGCCCCTACGAGTTCGGGGATGCGGCCGCCGACATCGACTACCTCCAGTCGATCAAGAATGCGGTCGGGCGGAGCGGCGAGCTCGCGCTCGGCGAGGAGGATCTCGAGGTCCACGAGCGGCACCATCAGACCTCGTGCGCGACCGTACTCCTCCTCGACATCAGCCACTCGATGATCCTCTACGGGGAAGACCGCATCACGCCGGCGAAGCAGGTGGCGCTCGCCCTCTCCGAGCTCATCCTCACTCGCTTCAAGCATGACTCGCTCGACGTTGTGCTCTTCGGCGACGAGGCGATCCCGGTGAGCGTGCGCGATCTGCCGTACGTGGGGGCGGGGCCCTATCACACGAACACACGCGCGGGTCTCTGCGCCGCCCGGGAGATCCTGGCCGCGAAGAAGCACACGCAGAAGCAGATCTTCATGGTCACCGACGGGAAGCCCTCCTGCATGTTCGACGAGGCGGGGCGGCTCTACAAGAACCCGTTCGGGCTCGATCCGCGCATCGTGGTGAAGACGCTCGACGAGGCCAACGCCTGCCGGCGGAAGCGGATCGTGATCACGACCTTCATGCTGGCGCAGGACCAGGAGCTCGTGCGCTTCGTCGAGGAGCTGACCCGGGTGAACCGGGGGCGCGCCTACTACGCAAGCCCCGATCGCCTGGGCGGCTTCGTTTTCGTCGACTATCTCAAGAACCGCCGGCGCACCGTGTACTGAGCACGGGCGGAGCGTGCTAGGATTGCCCGATTCACTCGATCGACTTGGGCGGAAGAACAATGCAGCCGGGCAGGAACGCCGGCCCATTCACTGCCACCGCTCGTCCGAAAGGAGAAGTGACCGGATGCCATTGAAGGAATACAAGCCCGGCACCGCATTCACGGGGGTCATCGGCCGGACGTTCGATGTCTCGAGCCCCGCGTGGCCGCAGCCGCTCAGAGCCAGGGAAGGAGCACCCAACGTCCTCTTCATCGTGCAGGACGACACCGGCTTCGGCCAGATGGGCTGCTACGGGAGTCCCATCGAAACTCCGAACATCGACGCGCTGGCCAGGAACGGTCTCGCCTTCAACAACATGCACACGACAGCGCTCTGCTCGCCGACGCGCTCGTGCATCATGACCGGGCGCAACCATCACTCGAACGCGATGTCCTGCATCACCGAAGGCTCTACCGGCTATCCGGGCGGAAACGGCTACATCCCGTTCGAGAACGGGTTCCTGTCCGAGATACTGCTCCAGCACGGCTACAACACGTTCGCCATCGGCAAGTGGCACCTGACGCCGGCGGATCAGATCTCGGCGGCCGGTCCGTACGATCGCTGGCCCCTGGGACGGGGCTTCGAGCGCTTCTACGGGTTCCTCGGCGGGGACACGCACCAGTACTACCCGGAGCTGGTCTACGACAACCACGGCGTCGAACCCGAAAAGACCCCGGAAGAGGGCTACCACCTGACCGAGGACCTGGTGGACAAGGCCATCAGCTTCATCGCCGACTCGAAGCAGGTCGCGCCGAAGAAGCCCTTCTTCATGTACTTCTGTCCGGGCGCGATGCATGCGCCGCACCACGTTCCGAAGGAATGGGCAGACAAGTACAAGGGCAAGTTCGACGACGGCTGGGATGCCTACCGCGAGAAGGTCTTCCAGCGCCAGAAGGAGCTGGGCATCATCCCGCAGGATGCGGAGCTCTCGCGCCACGATCCCGACGTCCAGGACTGGAACACGCTCTCGGCCGGCGAGAAGAAGCTCTATGCGCGCATGATGGAGGTGTTCGCGGGGTTCCTGACCCACACCGACTACCACTACGGCCGCCTGTTCGACTTCCTCAAGTCGATCGGGGAGTGGGAGAACACGCTCATCATGTTCATCTCCGACAATGGGGCCAGCTCGGAGGGCGGGCCGACCGGATCGGTGAACGAGAACAAGTTCTTCAACAACGTGCCGGACTCGCTCGAGGAGAATCTCGCGAAGATCGACGAGCTGGGCGGGCCGTCGACCTTCAATCACTATGCGTGGGGCTGGACCTTCGCCGGGAACACGCCGTTCCGGCGCTGGAAGCGGGAGACCTACCGCGGCGGGATCAGCGACCCGTTCATCGTCCACTGGCCCAAGGGCATCAAGGCCGGGGGCGAGGTGCGCACGCAGTATGCCCACGCCATCGACATGGTGCCGACCGTGCTCGAGGCGCTGGGCATCGAGGCGCCGGCGTCGATCAGGGGCGTGACCCAGTCGCCGATCGAGGGCCACAGCTTCGCCCACGCCCTGAACGATGCGCAGGCCCGGTCGAAGCATCTCACCCAGTACTTCGAGATGATGGGGCACCGGTCCATCTATCACGACGGCTGGCGCGCGGTGTGCCCATGGCCGGGAACGTCGTTCAAGGAAGCGGGGATGTTCTTCGGCGCGCCGATCGACAAGGACAAGCTGACCGAGCTCGATGCCAGGGGCTGGGAGTTGTATCACGTCGCCCGGGACTTCGCCGAGAACCACGACCTGGCCGCCGAGAACCGTGCCAAGCTGATCGAGATGATCGGCGCCTGGTACGTCGAGGCGGGCAAGTACAATGTCCTGCCGGTCGACAGCCGCGGCACCCTGCGTTTCGCCGACGAGCGCCCGCAGATCGCGGTCGCCCGCACCAGCTACACATACTATCCCGGTACTCAGATGGTGCCGATCAACGCCGGTCCCAACGTGCTGAACCGGCCCCACAGCATCACGGCGGACGTCGAGATCGCCAGGGGTGGCGCGGAAGGAGCGCTGCTCTCCGCCGGCGATGTCCAGGGCGGGTTCGCTCTCTACGTGCAGGGCGGCAAGCTGCACTACGTCTACAACTACGTTGGCGCGAAGTTCTTCCACGTCGAGTCCAACGTTCCGGTCCCGGAGGGGCGCCACAAGCTGCGCTTCGAGTTCGAGGTGACCGGCCGGCCCGACGTGAAGAACGGCAAGGGGGCGCCGGGCCGCGGCCAGCTCTACATCGACGACAAGCTGGCCGGGCAGATCGACATTCCGCTCACCATGCCGCTCTCGATCGGTCTCGGCGGGGGCATGGTGTGCGGCGCCGACACGGGCTCGCCGGTCTGGGACAAGTACAAGCCGCCGTTCAAGTTCACCGGCACGCTCTACAGCGTGATCGTGGATGTGAGCGGAGAGCTGATCAAGGACGACGAGCACGCCCTGAAGGTGGTCATGGCCCGGCAGTAGCCAGCGCGCACTGCGCGAACGGCGGTAAGACGTGGCCGGCAGCCTTCGGGGCTGCCGGCCACCGGCGCGAGAGGGGGCCGGGCCGGCGGCGCGACGGCCGGCGGGCAGGCTGCCTTGCCCTTGACGCGGGTCCTCCCTCCTGGCATCCTCCCCGTGGTATTACGAATGTGAACTTCGTAATCAGGAGTGCCAATGGGATGGATCTCTCGTTCGCAACGCGCCGCGGCGTGGGGGGGCGGCGCCGCCTTTCTCGCGGCTCTCGTCGCGACGTCTCCGGCCCGCGCCCACGATCTGTGGCTCGAGCCGGGGCCGCCGGGTTACACGCTTCGCTATGGCCACCTGCCGTCCGGGCATGACGGTGCTCGCGGGATCGAGTACGACCCCGCGACGGTCCTCCGGGCCGACTGCTTCGACGCATCGGGCCGGCCGCTGGCAGCCGCCATCGAGCGCGCCTCTCCGGTGACGATTCGCGGCGACTGCGCGGCGCTCTTCGTCCTGACCTCGAGCGGCACCTGGACCAAGACCCCGTACGGCACGCTGAACGTGCCGAAGGATCAGGCAGAGCAGGTCGTCGAGAGCTGGCGCTCCTTCGAGAGCGTGAAGTGGCTCGAGACCTGGGGTCAGCCGCTTGCGTCACCGGTCACCGGCGACCTCGAGATCACGCCGCTCGCGAACCCATTCACGCTGCGTGACGGTGACAAGCTCCAGGTGCTCGTGACGCGGGAGCGGCGCCCGGTGGCCGGAGCCGTCGTCTCCTACGACGGGAAGCCGCGCGGGACGACCGACCGGAGCGGGACGATCAATGTCCGCGTCCGGCATGGGGATGTCCAGCGGGTGACCGCCACGCTCCGCGTGCCGATCCACACGCCGCAGGCGGACGTCGAGATCCACACGACGAGCCTGAGCTTCGAGCTGGGAGGAGGCTCCTGATGCGTCGCGCCGCCCGCCTGGTGAGCCTCGTCCTCGCGACGGGCCTCGCTGCCGCGCCCGCCACCGCCCACGAGATCCTCCGCACCATCCACGACGGGACCGCCGCCGTCGTCGAGCTCTCCTATGCGGACGGGACGCCCTTCTCGTACGAGTCCTTCGAGGTCTACCAGCCGGGGGAGACCGTGGCCTTCCAGGTCGGCCGCACCGACCAGCTTGGACGCATCGTGTTCGTTCCGGATCGGGCCGGCCCCTGGCGCGTCCGCGCGTTCGCCGAGGACGGTCATGGCGTCGATTTCACCTTCCACGCCACGACCATGGGGACGGGTGGCGGCGCGGGGCGCGACGCCGGCCTGCCCCTCGGCCGCGCGAGCCGCATCGTGGCCGGCGTGGGCATCATCCTCGCTCTCTTCGGAGCGTGGAGCCTGATGCGACGGAGGAAGAGCATGAATCGGCGCCCGTTGCTGTCCCTGTGCGTCGTGCTCGCCGTCGCCGCGGTGGCCGGCCCCGCCTTCGCCCACCACGGCGTCGCCTCGCTCGGCGTCGCCGGGCTCGAGGGGCCGGGAGCCCCGATCGAGACCTCGAACTCGGCGACGATCCCCGCGGGCAGGGCGCTCGCCTACCTAAAGCTGGACCATGCCGATTTCGAGACCTTCACCCCCGCGCGCGACGACGAGTCGAGCGCCAGCGCGTTCTGGATGTACGGCGTCGGGTACGGCGTGACGCCCTACCTCACGACCTTCCTTTTCCTTCCTTTCTCGGTCAAGGAGGCGGAGGACAATTCGTTCAATACCGCCGGCTTCGCCGACATCTCGCTCAACGCGGTGGTCGGCTTCAAGCTCGATCGCGGCTTGCACCTGATCCCGGCGAGCGAGAGCCTCGACGATCTGGAGGATTGGCACTTCTCGGCGTACGGCGGGCTGTCCCTGCCGACCGGCGATCCCAACATCGCCAACGCCGATGGTGCGATCGACCCCGGGATGTCGCTCGGCTTCGGCCTGCCCTCCTTCAACATCGGCGCCAGCGGGACCAAGATGCTCTCGGCGCGCACGACCTGGTGCCTCGATACGTCATGGATCCGGTTTCTCGAGTACGAGTACGACGACGGCACGCAGCTCCGTTTCGGGAGCGAGTATCGCGCAAGCTCGGCGCTCGCCGTCCGCCTCTTCGCCCGCGCGGAGCCGTCGCTCCGGCTCGATGCCAATCTGGAGGCCGCGTACCTCGGCCTCGGGCGCGACGAGATCGCCGGCGTCGGCGAGGAGGCCACCGGCGGCCGGATGCTCTATCTCATGCCGGGCACGCGGCTCTTCCTCGGGCCGACGAGCCTGGCCGTCGGCGTCAAGGTTCCGACCTGGACCGACCTGAACGAGGAGAACGAGCAGCAGGGCGCCGAGGGCACCGAGGACTACCGCCTGATCAGCACCTTCTCCTTCCTCTTCTAGACCGGGGTCCCGATGCACATTCCGGACGGCTTCATCGCGCCGCAGATGTATCTCCCTGCCTACGCCGTGGCCGGCGGCCTGTGGGCGGTAGGGGCAAGGCGGCTGCGCTCGCATCTCGATGACGAGACCATCCCGATGCTCGCGACGCTCACCGCGGCCGCCTTCGTGCTCATGACCGTCGCGGTGCCGCTTCCGGGCGGCACGTCGGTGCACGCCGCGGGGATCGCCATGCTCGCGGTCCTCTTCGGGATCTGGGCCTCCTATCTCGCGCTCTCGATCGTGCTCCTCCTGCAGGCGCTCCTCCTCGGCGCGGGCGGTATCACCGCGTTGCCCTGGAACGCCCTCGCCATGGGCTTCGCCGGGAGCGTTGTCGCCGTCGCCGCCTTTCGCGCGCTCCGGCGATTCAGCGAGACGGCGGCCCTCTTCGCCGCGGGATGGCTCGCGGTGAACGTGGCCGCGCTCATCCTGGCCGTCGTCCTCGGCGTCCAGCCCGAGATCGCCCATCGACCCGACGGCACGCCGCTCTACTTCCCCTTCGGTCTCGCGGTGACCTTGCCCGCCCTCCTGGTGCCGCATGCGGTCGTCGGCATCGGCGAAGGCGTGCTCACGATCATGACCTACCGGTTCGTCACGCGATGGCGGAGGAGGAGAGGCGGTTGAGACAGCGCATCCTCCTCCTCGTGTATGCGGCCGCCGTGATCGCGCTGAGCGCCGTCCACGACCTTCGCTTTCTCGCCGGGGCGGTGATCGCCGTCTACGGGCTCGCGGGACGCGATGCCTGGCGCGTCGCGCAACGGGCGGGCGCCGCGGTCCTTCTGTTCACCGCGGTCGTGTCCCTGTCCTATGCGCTCGTGTCCTGGGCCCAGGGCACGTTCCGCGGCGAGTATCTCCTCCGCACGAATCTCCGCGTCTTCGCGATGACGAGCGCCACGGCGCTCCTCGTGCGGCGTATCGATCTCGGGCGCGCCCTGGCCTTCTCGCCTGCGCTCGGCCGGCTGGCGACGATCACCGCCGCCCAGATCCGCGCCTTCCGCCGGCTCGGGGAGGATCAACGCCGCGCGCTCCGGAGCCGCACCCTGGGACCGCTCCGGCTCCGCGACCTCCACCGTCATGCTGCGGCCAGCAGCTCGCTCCTCCTCGAGCAGGCGGTCGAGCGGAGCGCGGAGGTCACGCGGGCGCTGCGCTCCCGCGGAGCGTTCGATGAGTGAAGGGTCCATGCCGGACGACGTGCCGGTTCCCGCCCGCGCAACGCCGCTCCTCGATCTCCACGGCGTCGGCTACCGCTTCGGGGAGAATGGCGCCGCGCTCGCCGACATCTCCTTCCGCGCGAGCGCCGGCGAGCGCCTCGTGCTCCTCGGCGCGAACGGGTCGGGCAAGTCGACGCTCCTCGGCATCCTCGACGCGCTCCTGGTGCCGGGACAAGGAGCCTATGCCTACGACGGGCGCCCGATCGATCGCCGGGCGCTTGGCGACCGCCAGCTCATGCGCCGCTTCCGCCGCGAGGTCGTTCTCCTGTTCCAGAACCCGGACGCCATGCTCTTCAACCCGACCGTCTACGAGGAGATCGCCTTCGGTCCGCGCCAGCTCGGTCTCGCCGACGGGGCCGGGCGCGTCCGGGCGTGGGCGGAGCGCCTCGGCGTGGAGCGCCACCTCGATCGCCCGCCCTACACGCTCTCGAGCGGGGAGAAGCAACGGGTGTGCCTGGCGGCGCTCCTCGTCCTCGAACCGCGGCTCCTCCTCCTCGACGAGCCCACTTCGAGCCTCGATCCGCGGTCGATCGGCCGGCTCGTCGATCTCCTCGCCGAGCTCGCGGTGACGAGCGTGATCGCGACCCACAACCTGAGCCTCGCCCCCGAGCTCGGCGAGCGCGCGCTCGTGCTGTCGGAGGAGCATCGCCTGATCTATGATGGCCCCCTCGAGTCGCTCCTGGCGGATGAGTCGCTCCTGGTCGCGGCCAACCTCGCCCACGCGCACATGCACCGGCACGGCGGGCGGCGCCATCGCCATGAGCACCGTCACGATTGGAGGGGTTAGCCATGGCCCGTTCCGGTGCTCGCGCCGAGGAGACCGTGCGCTTCACCGTCTCCCTGCCGCGCGCGCTGCTCGCGGATCTGGACCGGCGGATGATCGCGCGGGGCTACGCCTCGCGCTCCGAGCTGGTGCGGGATCTGGTGCGCGAGCGGCTGGTCGAGGAGAAGTGGGAGGACGAGGGGAGCGACGTGGTCGGCGTGCTCACCATCTCCTACGACCATCATCAGCGGAACCTCCCCGATCGCATCATGCACCTCCAGCATCGCGCTTTCGTGCACATCCTGTGCACGACGCACATCCATCTCGACCACGAGCACTGTCTCGAGGCCATCTTCATCCGCGGCCGGCCGGCGCAGGTGGAGAAGTTGAGCCTCGCGATCAGCGGGCTGCGCGGCGTCAAGTTCGCGCGGCTGACCAAGGCGTCGAAGGTGGCGCGCTGAGCGGGCCGTCGGCGGCGGACGCCCGGCGCCGAGTGCCGCGTCAGTCCGCGGGGCTCGCCGTGGCGAGCAGGGAGAGCATCTCCCGATGGGTCGCGGCCGGCCCGATCACGAAGCGGACCGTCTGTCCGGCCTGCTCGATCGCGAAGCGCTCGGGCCCATGGCAGCCGGCCAGGATCCGGGCGTAGCCGGCGCTCCACTCCGCAGCGTCGCGCGCGCTGTCCCATGCCGACAGACCGAGGAGGACCAGTTCTCCGCCGGAGGTCGTGTAGGAGACGAAGCGACAGCCATCCCAGCCGCCGGCCACCGTGCTCGCGGAGTCCCGAGTGGCGGCGTGCTCCGCGCACAGCGCCAGGACATCGAACTCCCCGAGCGAACCGGCGAGGAACGGCTGCCAGGTGTCCGGGACCCGGCCGTCGAGGGTCGAGAGGTCGATCGCGGAGGGCAGCTCGCCGGCCACGAACTTCTCGTAGTGGAGGACCTGTTCTCCGGACGCGGGGACCTGGTGCAGAAGATCGACGGCCGGCCGATCGGCGTGGTCCGCCATGTAGGCGCGAACGAAGGCGAGACCGGACAGCGCCGGACCGAAGATCGTGTCTCGCACATAGGCCGGCGTCCGGGCATACACCGGGAAGTCCGCGCTCGCGGCCATGGCCGCCTGCGTGTGCGCGAGCATGGGCGTCGCATCGGGTGCTGCGGCAAGCGGCACCCCGGCGGTGACCGCCATCATCGCCTGGTACGCCATCCCCTCCGTCACGGCATTCCAGACGAACCCGTAGTCCCAGTCCGTCGCGCCGCGCCGCATCTCGCCCGCCATCTTCCGCTGCTGATCCTGGAGCGCATGGGTGAGCTCGTGGGCTGCCACCATCTTCTGCACGGTCGGATCCGCCATCGCCGATGGGAGGTCGATGAGGACGTAGTACTTCTCGTGGACCACATCGTAGCCACCGCCCATGATCTCGATCAGGAGCTCCGCATAACCGGCCGCGAGGTCGTAGCCGGGAGGCACGAGCCCGAGCGCGGCGCTGACGCGACTCCGGCGCCGGAGCGCCTCCTCGCCATAGAACTCCCGGAGGAGGGGAGTGATCATGGCGCGGAGCTCGGTCTTGGTGCGGGCCTCGATCGTGACCGGCCCGTACTCGCTCACGCCGATGAGCGCGGCGACCGCGGGCAGGAGTCCGGCGGCGAGCCGCTCGGACCGCGCCTCGACCGAGTCGCGGTCCGCGGTGCCGGTGCCCTGCGCCCCGGTCCTCGCTGCGGGGACCGTAGCCCCGAGTGCGAGGAGGATGAGGATCCCGCCCAGCCGGAGTACCATGGCCAACGCCCTCCCCTCGCGTGGTTCTACGCGATCGAGGAGCCATCAGTTGCGTGCATCCGGGGGGATCGGCCCGGGAGCGGCCTCCTCTGCTATGCTCCTCGCGTCCCCCGCATCGACCTGAGGTGGATCACGCGGCCATGGACCTCGATCAGCTCCTCGACTTCCTGTGGCGGGAGTACTCCGCCATCACGCCCGATGCGCCTGCCATCCATCGCCTGCTCGCGGCGCGCGGCGAAGAGGTCGTCAACGATCACATCGCGTTCCGGACCTATAACCTGGCCCCGATCGGGCTCGAGTCGCTCGCGCGCCCGTTTCTCGAGCGCGGATATGTGTACGTGCAGACCTACCACTTCGAGCAGAAGGGCCTGCGCGCCTTCTCGTACGCCCATCCCGAGCCGGATCGCCCGCGGCTCTTCATCTCCGAGCTCCTGACCGAGCGCTTCAGCCCCGAATTGCAGGAGACCGTGCGCGGGCTCGCGGCGGAGGTCCCCGCCGAGCTCGCGGGGACCGTGGAGATCCTCCGGCGGCGGCCGACCTGGAGGCCGATCCGCTTCGCGACCTACGAGCGGCTTCTGGCCGAGTCCGAGTATGCGGGGTGGCTCGCGGCGTTCGGCATCCTGGCCAACCACTTCACCGTGTCCTTCAACCGACTGCGGAGCTTCCCTGACTTCGCCGCGTTCAACGACTGGCTCGCGGCCAGCGGCTTTCGCATGAACCAGAGCGGCGGCACGGTCGTGAAGGGATCCCCGGCCGATCTCCTCGAGCAGTCCGCCACCCTGGCGAGCCGCATCCATTGGGAGTTCGCGGGGGGGAGCGGCATGTGATCCCGTCCTGCTACTACGAGTTCGCGCTCCGCCATCCGGATCCGGCGACCGGTCGCCTCTTCCCCGGCTTCGTGACCCCGAGCGCCGATCGCATCTTCGAGTCCACCGACTCGCAGCCGGGAGACGAACGCGGCTAGCGCTCCGGCCGGCCTCAGCGGATCCGCGTGAGGCGCCGGCTCGCGGCGAGATCTCCGGCCTCGAGGCGATAGAAGTAGGTGCCGGCCGGGAGGTCCGCGCCGCGCGCATCGCGGCCCGACCACGCGATCACATGGGTGCCGGCCGCGAGCGACCGGTCGATGAGTCGCGCCACCACGCGCCCGTCCGCTGCCACGATGGAGAGCTTGACCGGGCGCGCGCTCGGAATGGTGAAGCGGATGCGGGTCTCCGCGGCGAAGGGATTGGGGCTCGCCGGTTCGAGCCGGCCGGGCGCGAGGCCGGTGGTTCCCGCCGTCGCGCCGGCTTGCGTCCGGCACTTGAGGAGGAAGAGGCCGCCGCCCGAGCAGCCGGCGACCACGTCGTCGCCGGCGATCGCCACGTCCTCCGCCGGGCTCGTCGTCACGTAGTACCCGATCTCCTCGGGGCGAGTGGGATCCGTGACGCTGAAGACTCTCACCCCGCCTTCGCGATCGGCGACACCGACGCGATCGCCGTCCACCGCGACACCCACGGCGTAGCCGGGGGTGTCGTGCGTGCCGGCCTCGCGGGGGGCCGTGGGGTCGAGGACGTCGATGATGCGAAGCCCGAGCGCACCGTTGGCGATGTAGGCATAGCGGCCCGCGACGGCCACTCCTTCCGCCCAGTTCGGCATGTCGAAGGTCCCGACGACGGTCGGAGCGGATCGATCGGAGATGTCCACGATCGACAGGCCGTAGTAGTAGTCGAGCGCGTAGGCGTAGTTCCCTTGCACGGCGATGGCGGTCGTGCCGGTGCGCAGGGAGCCGACGAGAAGCGGCGCCGTCGGATCCGCGAGATCGAAGATCCACAGGTCATGCTCGAGGAGCACGTAGGCGTATCGCTCGTCCACGGCCAGATCGGTGGTCCAGTAACCGGTCGGCGCCGTGGAGAGGAGGCGCGGAGCGAGCGGATCGGCGACTGTCACGACGCCAAGGCGGCCGCCCCAGTCGGTGACGCAGGCGAGCGAGTCGCAAAGCCCCACGTCCATGGTGTTGTCGAACTCGAGAGCGGCCAGGATGGCGGGTCGCGCGCGGTCGGCCAGATCGACGATGTAGAGCCCGGAAGCCGACGCCTCGCGCGGGGCCGACTCCTCGACCGCGCGATGGGTTCTGGCGGCGACCGGCCGGCCCGGGTGCCGGGCGAGCTGGTCGCTTGCCCGGTAGCCGCCGGCGAGATAGACGCGGTCCTCGCGAAGCGTCACCCCGAGCGGGTCGCCGAGGAGATCGAACGCAGCGATCTCGGCCGGGTGCGCCGGATCCAGGACGTCGATCAGGCGAAGCCCGCCGTGCGCGGCGGCAACGTAGGCCGTGGGACCGGCGATCGCCACCTGGACCGGACGGCCGCGCACCGGAAGGACGCTCACCGGGGACGGCGCCGGGGGATCGCTCAGATCGAGGATGCGGATCGCATCGTGGTGCGAGAGGTAGAGGAGATGGCCAGCGCGCGCCAGATCAGTGACCTCGGCGCAGGTGAAGGAGCCGACCGGCACCAATGAATCCGGCCGGCTCACGTCCACGACGCGGAGGCCGGGCGCACAGGCGAGGTAGGCATGCTGGCCATCGATCGCGACGTCGTGGGCGGCGTCGCCGGGATCGTAGGATCCGATGAGAACCGGCGCGGACGGGTGGCTGACATCGACGATGCAGAGGCCGGCGGCCTCATCGGCGAGGTAGGCGAGCGTGCCGACCAGGTCCAGCCCGGAGAGCCGGGTGGTCATCCCGAAGAAGCCGACCTCGACCGGCGCCGCGGGATCCGCGACGTCGATCACGCGAAGCCCGCGGTACTTGTCCGCCACGTAGGCCAGGCCGTTCCTCACGATGAGGCCCGTCGGACGATGCAAGGCCGCGCTCCGCCCGACGACGACCGGAGCCCGCGGGTCGCTCACGTCGACGATGTTGAGTCCTGCATCCGCCGATGGCTCACCGGCTGCGACGTAGGCGTGGTCGCCGTCGACGGCGACGAGCGATGCGTCCTCGAGGGGAAGGAACGCGGTCTGCGCGGGCGCCCGGCCGGGTGTCACGTCCAGCACGAGGAGCCCGCTGCCGGTGGCGCCGAAAGCGTGCGTGCCGGCGATCTGCACATGCCACAGGTATCCGGGCAACGAGCCGACCAGCTCCACATTCCAGCGATCGACGGCTCCGGCGCCGTTCGTGGTCAGGGCGAGCACGAGGAGGACTGCGCCGACGAGATGGCGAAGGCCGGGAGCGCGGCTCGGGGTGCCGGGTCGAGCGCAAGGCAGCGTGCGGCGGCACGCGGGGGAGGATGGCCAGCGCATCTTCGGCCCTCCTGGTGAAGAGCGGAGCGACATGTGGCGCGGCGCGGAGGGAGCGACATCCAGTATGACCCCGGCGCGGCGCGCCGCGCAAGGATCCGCCAGGCAAGACCGACCGGAGCAGCGGGCCGTGCGAAATGCGCGGCGGCGCTCGCGCGGCGCCCGATCCGCCCGGGGGCGGGTGGTGCGCCGGCAGCTTCCGAGCGGCCGGGGAGGCACGCGCGGCGGCACGAGATCTGCATCCGTTCGGGGCCATGATCCACCATCGTGCCCGCCTGCTGGCCGCTGCGGTCGCCCTCGCGCTTCTGCTCGCGGCATGTGGCGACGACCATCCGGTCGCGCCGGCCCCGGATGGGCCGCCGCCCGTCTCGTCCTCCCCCGAGGTCGCCGAGTTCGTGAATCTGCTCAATGCACATCGCGCCACGCTCGGGCTCGCCGAACTCACCTGGGATCCGGCGATCGCCGCCGTGGCCCAGGCCCACAGCGAGGATATGGTCGCCCGCGGGTTCTTCAGCCACACGAACCCCGACGGGGAGTCCCCCTTCGACCGCCTCGCCGCCGCCGGCATCGCCTACAGCACGGCCGGGGAGAACATCGCCTACGGCTTCCCGACTCCGGCGAGCGTCCTCGCGGCGTGGCTCGGCAGCGACGGGCATCGCGCCAACATCGAGAACGCGAGCTACACGCACCATGGCGTGGGGCTCGCCGGGACGCACTGGACGCACCTCTTCGTGCGGAGCCCGGCCGGCGCGCGCGATTCCGCCCCGGCCGCGTCCGGCGTCCGGCCTTAGCCCCTCCCGGCGCGCTCGCCGCGCGCCGGCCGCAGCCCGCCCCGATCCGCGCGCGGTGCACGCCGCCAGGATCTAATACCGGCATTGTAGATTCTCGTCGTGTCGCCACCCCGGCGGCGACATCGCCATGGCCGGCGGCGCGTGGTACGCTCGACCCGTGATGGCGCCACGAGCGCGGAGAGAGCTCCCGGCCCGCGCCACGCGCGGTCCTGGCCATCACCGGCTCCGGCAGGCTGGGTCTCGGGGGAGAGCTGTATGGCCGCGGTGCACGCCGGCGATCCTCGCTCATCGCCCACGCAGTCGCGCGACGACACGCAGCTGCCCCGGACCACCGCGATCGGGCGCTACCTGGTCGAGGAGCCGATCGGCACCGGCGGCATGGGCGAGGTGTTTCGCGCCTACGACCCGGTGCTCCAGCGCCAGGTCGCGCTCAAGCACTGCAAGCTGGCCAACCCAGAGCGCACGCAGAGCCTCCTCCGCGAGGCGCGGCTCGCGTCCCAGCTCCAGCACCCCTCCGTCGTCTCCATCTTCGACGTCTTCGAGTATGAGGGCGAGCCGGTCATCGTCCAGGAGTTCGTCAGCGGCGCCCCGCTCACCGAGCACCTGCGCTCCGGCCAGCCGTTCGCACTCGACGCCTTCTTCGTGATCGCCGAGGAATGCGCCTCGGCGCTCGCGGCCGCGGAGGCGCATGGCATCGTGCATTGCGATCTCAAGCCGGCCAACATCCTCCTCGACCCGGAGGGGCACAGTCACATCCTCGACTTCGGCATCGCGCGGACGCTCGGGCCCGAGCCCGGCGACCTGACCGAGATGCTGCGCTTCGCCGGCACGCCGGCCTACATGGCGCCGGAGCGGATCCGGGGCCGCGACCCGACCTCGGCGGCCGACATCTTCTCTCTCGGCGTCCTCTGCTACGAGATGCTCACGGGCACGCATCCGTTCCGCGGGCCCACGGTCAGCGCGACGATCGATCGGATCGTGACCGCCGTGCCGGCCGCCCCGCGGAGCCTCAATCACGCCGTTCCCCGCGAGATCGATCGGCTCGTCATGGCCATGCTGGCCAAGGACCCGCAGGCGAGGCCGGCATCCGCCGCTGAGCTGGCGCGGGCGCTCGGGGCGCTCCGCATGCGCCGCGAGCGACGGCGGCGCGAGCGCTGGTTCGAGGGCGTGGCGATCGCGGGAATCATGGTCGCGGTGCTGGTCCTTGTCTGGCGGGCGTTGCAGCCCCCGGTGCTGCCGGCCGGCGGACTCCAGCTCGTCGTCAAGGAGTTCGCGGCGCAGTCGCCGGACCCCGACGACAAGTACTTCGCCATCGGTCTGAGCGAAGCGATCGAGATCCGCCTCGCCGGCTTCGGCGGCTTCAACGTGTACGGTGAACGCGCCGAGGTCAGACCGGACCTCGAGCTCGGCGGCAGCGTGCTGCGGGAGGGGGAACGCGTCCGGATCCAGTATCGGCTGGCCGAGCGCACGCGCAGCAGGACCATCCTGGGCGATGTGGTCGAGGGTTTCTCCAACGACTCCTTCGCACTACAAGACAGAGTCACGGACAGCATCCTCCGGGCGCTGGCGCGGCAGTACAGGGTGCAGCAGCCGGTGGCGGCCGACTCGCGGCCGACGCCGGACTTCACCGCCTACGACCACTACCTGATCGGGCGCGGCTACCTGAGCCGATATGAGAGCGAGAACAACGTCGAGGTCGCCATCCGGCACTTCGAGGACGCGCTCGCCCGCGATCCCGGGTTCGCGCTGGCCATGGCCGGCCTCGGCGCGGCCTACTGGAAGCGCTACGAGGCGACTCTCGACACCACGTGGACGCGGCGGGCCGAGGCGATCTCCCTCGCCGCCGTCGAACAGGAGCCCCGGCTGGCCGATGCGCACGTCACCCTCGGCAACATCTACCAGGCCACGGGACGAACGGGCGCCGCGGCGCTCGAGTTCGAGCGCTCGCTCGAGCTCGATCGCCGCAACGAGGCCGCCTATCGCGGCCTCGCCCAGGTCGCGGAGACGCGGCAGAACTTCGCCGTGGCGGAGTTGACGTACAAGACTGCGATCGACGCCTTTCCGGGCTACTGGGCGCCGCACAACCAGCTCGGCGTCTTCTACTACCGCCAGGGGCGCTATGCCGAGGCGCGCGACATGTTCACCCGCGTGGTCGAGCTCACGCCGGACAACGCGCGCGGGTGGGCGAACCTCGGCGGCATGCAGGCCTGCCTGGGCCAGGACCTGATGGCGATCACCGCCTACGAGAAGTCGCTGGCGATCGAGCCGAACTTCGCCGCCTACACCAACCTGGCAACGCTCTATCGGAATCAGGGCCGGTATGCGGACGCCGCGGACACCTATGCGAAGGCGATCGCCACCAATCCGAACCAGTACGAGACCTGGGGAGATCTGGGCAGCGCGCTGAGCTACATCCCGGGCCGCGAGGCCGCGTGCGACAGCGCGCTCGCTCGCGCCATCGAGCTCGCCCGCGTGGAGCTCGCGGTCAACCCGCGGGACGCCCTGCTCCTGGCGCGGCTGGCGCAGTACGAGGCGTTCGTCGATCACCCGCGGGAGGCGAGAGAGCTGGCCGCGCGCGCTCTCGACCTCGGGCGCGAGCAGCCGGAGGTGCAGTGGTACGTGGCCGGCGTCTTCGAGGGGATCGGCGAGCGCAGGCGCGCGCTGGACGCGGTGCGCGCGGCGCTCGCGGCCGGCTATCCCGCCGCCGCCATGCGCCGGGAGGCCGACATGGCGGGGCTCATCGCCGATCCGCGCTTTGCCCGGATCGTGGCCGAGGTGGAGGCGACCCGACGGGAGTGAGTTGCTCCGGCGCCGCCCGCACGGCGCGGCGGTGCGGCGCCGGGGGCGAACGCTCTGTTCGCGTGCGAGGGCGGAGACCGCGCCACGGTGAAGGGAGATCGCCATGGCCACCAGGACGTTCATCGTGTTGCCCGATCCGGTCAACCCCGGCAACGTGATCGTCGTCCCCGATGCCATCACTCTCACGGGCGGCGATGAGATCCGGGCCGAGGTGGGCAACACGGAGATGGTCGGCATAGCGTCGTGCAGCGGCGTGGATTTCGATCCGGCGACCATGTCTCCGGGCCACCCGGCCATCGGTATCGTCATCGGGAAGAGCGGTGGCTATCGAGTGAAGTTCGATGTCGTGTACAAGGGCGGCCGGGTGCTCTACGGGACGCTGGTCATCACATAGAGGCGCCGCGAGCACCGGGGCGCCCGGGACTGAAGGCCGCAGAAAGGGAGCCAGGAACATGGCTGGGGTCGAGCGGCGGCTGCGGCTCGTGCATCGCGCTGCCGTGCTGGCGATCGGTCTCGTTCTCGGGACCGGCTGTGGGGGCGGGGGCGGCACCGAGCCGGAGCCGACCGATCCGCTTCCTCTCGAGCGTTTCGACGCGGGCTTCTTCTCGATCGACAAGCCGCGCGGCTGGACGGTCACGACCGCCGGGCGCTGCAGCGAGTTCGCCTTTCTGATCCGCGATCCGGGGAACCCGCTCCGGCAGATCTTCTACTTCGGGACGGTGGGCCCCGTCTATCTCTCCCAAGCGCAGAAGACCCTCGACTCCCTGTACGTGAGCCAGGGGGGATTCCCGCACACGTGGCTCGACGCCCCGGTCGTGGATCCGCTGACGCCGGAGAACTACCTCGCCCACTGGCCGGCCATCGCGCACATGGATGCGGCAGCCGCCTTCATGGCGGACTTCCCGGAGCTCGCGGACCTGGCGCTGATCGCGACCGGGTCGCAGGCGGCGATGCTGCCCGGCGGCGCCACCGGTAACGCACGCGGCCTCTTCGCCGCCGACTCGAGGGTGGGGGAGGGGATGTTCCTCGCCACGGTCAAGGTGTTCATGCCGTACAACGGGAATCCCGGGGCCGGGACCGGGTACGGGCACTTCATCTGCGGGGTCACCGCGCCGAAGGCCGAGTTCCCCCGCCTGGTCGGACGGCTCATCGAGTCGCTCGAGAGCTTCACCATCACCCAGACGTATGTCGACGACTGCTTGCGGCAGCAGCAGCAGGTCTGGGGGGCGATCGCCGCCGCCGGACAGACCCTGAGCGAGGCCTCGGACATCATCTGGGATGGCTGGGTCGAGCGAACGCACGCCGAGGACATCTCGGCCGAGCGCTGGACCGACGCCTACCGCGGCGTCGAGCGCGTCTACGACCCCGCGACCGGCGAGGTCTACGAGGTTCCGGCCGGCTGGTACGAGCAGTACGACCGGGACCGCGACCAGTACGAGATGAACCAGCTCGCGCCGCTGCCGGCCGACGACTACGAGCTGTGGATGCGGGCGGTGCTGGATGGGCTGAGCCGGATCCGTTGAGCGGCGCCGGCCGCGGCGGCTCGCCTCATCCTGTCACCCGCTTCACGTTGTCGCCGGGGACCCGGTCGATGAGGAGATTGCGCGGGTCGATGCCGGCGCGCTCCGGCTCCTGGTCGACGACGATCTCGATGTCGTTCCGGCCCGAGTGCAGGCGGCGCCGCTCGAGGACGAGATAGTTCTCCCGGGGCGTCGCGCCGCCGAGGTCCTTCCCGAGGACACCGATCTCGATCCAGTCCTGGTGATCGAGCTCGATCTCCGCGCCCTGCTCCCCGGCTCGGTACTTGCGTGACTGGACGACCAGCTTGACCCGGTACTTCCCGTCGGCGGTCCGCTCGACGGCGGCGGTCTCCGCGCGGTTGTCGTAGAGGATGATGTCGGCGAAGAGATCGCCGATCACGTACTGGTGCTCGGGCGGTGTGACGCTCCGCAGATACGTGATCAATTCGGCGGTATCCGTGTACGGCGGCTCCTGATAGGCCTTGTCCCGCACGTAGCTCCGGAGCGCCTCGTTCATGGCGTCCTCGCCGATGGTCTCGCGCAAGGCGTAGAAGGCGAGTCCTCCCTTGCTGTAGTAGATGTACGGCTGGTTCTCCACGCGACAGAGCGGCTGCTCGCCGATCCTCTCGTCGCCGCGGCCCCGGAGGTAGCGGTCCAGCTCGTAGGAGAGGAACTTCTTCATCTGCTCGCGACCGTACTCCCGCTCCAGGACCATGTACGCCGAGTACTGGGCGAGCGACTCGATGAGCATGCCCGCGCCCTGGACGTCCGCCGACATGACCTGGGTGCCCCACCACTGGTGGGCGACCTCGTGCGCCGTGATGAAGAAGACCATGTCGAGGTTCTTCTTGTTCCGCAGATCGTTGATGAAGTGTGCAGACTCCGAGTAGGGGATGTTGGCCGGGAATGACTGCGCGAATCGGCGGTATCCAGGGAACTCGATGATGCGAATCACCTTCTCCTGGTAGGGGCCGTAGCTTGCCGTGTAGTACTCGAGCGAGGCCTTCACCGCATCGACCATCCTGTCGATGTTGAAGGCGTGGGCCGGGTGGTAGAAGATCTCGATGTCCACGTCCCGCCAGCGGTCGCGGGCCACCGCATACCGACCCGACTGGAAGCTGTAGAAGTTGCACATGAGAGCGTCGATCCGGTACTGGAAGTATCGGCGCCCGTCCGCGGTCCACGTGCGCACGAGCCGTCCCGGAGCGAGTGCGGTCTGCTCCTCGCTGGTGCTGACCGTGGCTTCGTAGCGGATCCAGTCGGCATCGCGGTTGAAGGTCATCCGCCGGCGCCCCTCCGGATCGCCGGGCGGGCGGGCGGGCGCGCGGGGCGGCAGCTGGTGGCGCTTGCGGTCGTTGGGCTGGTCCAGCTCGGCGTCGCGATCGTAGCCAAAGCGCGGAATGTACTGCGTGTTGTCGAAGAAGACACCGTTGTTCACCACGCGCGTGTTGGGCCCGCTGTTGACGAAGCCCCGGGGCCGCACGATCAGATCGAAGTCGACATCCAGCGCGGCGCCGGGGGGAAGAGATTCCTCGAGCGTGCAGATCCGGAATCCGGCGGCGCGGTCGTCCACCTCGACCGTGTGCGGGGGCAGGCCGAGCGAGCGGATCTCGACCTCCTTGTCCACGTTGAAGTGGAGCTGGCGAATGGGCTCGGCGGACTCGTTCACCGCGTGCAGCCGGCCCCTGACAGCGACTCGCGGCGCGGCCGGATCGATGTCCGCCCGGACCGCGACCGCCTTGAGCCGCGGTTGCGGCGAGTTCTCGTAGCGCTTGTAGTCCCTCTCGTAGCGGGCCGCCAGCGCGTTGCGCTGCTTCTTCGTCTCGAAGTCGTTCAGGATGTTCGTGTTGTAGAAGATCCAGGCTCCGGTCGCCAGGAAGCCGGCCAGGGCGAGGCCGAGCACGGCCGGACGCCGGCGCGCGCCGGGCCTGGCGGTCAGGCGACGCCGGGCCTCACCCAGGCGGAAGCGGAGGCGGCTGTCGGTCGTGCGCACCCAGAGGAGGTTCCAGGCGAAAGCGAGACCCACGGCCAGAAAGGCCCAGTACACCTTGTACCAGATCATGGCCCCGCGATAGGGGCCGTAGCCGTTCATGTCGGAGTACGTGAACGTGGGGGTCTTCGCGTAGAAGAGCAGGCGGTGCTCGACGCCGAGCTCGGGGAGGATCTCGCCCGCCAGGTAGTAGAGGACCATGAGGAGGAAGGCGAGGTTCATGTTGTTGGTCAGCACATGGACCCCGAGGGCCACCACGGCGACGAGGATCCACTCGCTCAAGGAGACCAGGAACAGGCCCTTGAGATAGAGGCCGAGCTCGAGGGTGGAATAGCCGCGGCTCAACTGATAGGCCACGGTCGTGAGCATGGAGACGAGGAGCAGGATCGTCGCGACGGCGACCAGCGCCGCCAGCTTCGCGAGCAGGGGGATCCAGTTCGGCACCGGGAGGGCGCTCACGACCTCGTGCAACTTGGCCCGGCGTTCCTTCCACATGAGATTGCCGCCATAGATGATGAGTACGAGGAGCAGGAAGAGGGCGAAGCTCCCGTCGATCGTCTGCAACATGCTGCGGGTCAGCGGGTAACTGTGCGTGCCCTCGGTGTCCGCCAGCAGGGAGCCGGTCAGGTTCATGACTCCCATGAGCGTGATCACGAGAAAGGGCACGCCGCGGAGGATGCCTGCGATCTCGGTCGCGGTGACGTGGAGCCATTGCCGGAACTGGGCCGCCGCGTCGTAGCGTCTGTCGACCACCGGCAGGCCGGCGGCGGCCGGCGCCGGTGCGGATTCGGGCGCGGCGGCCGGCGCCGGCGCGGGACGGCGGCCAAGGGTGCGCGATCTCGCGGTCGCGAGCGACATCCGATAGCGGGCGTGGGTGAAGAGGAGCAGGCCGAGACCGACGGCGATCCAGAGGAGGCGATTGAGGAGGAGCAGGCCGCCCATCGGCAGCAAGCTCGTGTTCCTCTCGGCCACTGTCCAGTACTTGGTGACGAAGCGGAGGCTGATCAGCGCGAAGGGATCGAGCAGGGTGGCTGCCGGCGCGCGTTCCAGGTCGCCGAGAAAGGCCAGCGCGACGCCCCACAGGGAGAAGAAGACCACGACGGCGACCCAGCTCAGGATCACGCGGCGGGTGAGCGTGGCCACGGCGAAGAAGAGGGCGCCGGCGGTGAAGAGGTTCGGCAGCACGAAGAGAACCAGGGCCTGGAGATGGGGCCAGATGGAGAAGGTCAGGATGTGCGCCGGGTCCTGCCACGGCATCCTGCTGGCGACGATGATGCCCAGCGACCCACACATGACGGCCAGGACGGTCGGGACGATCGACCCTGCGAAGCGGCCGCCGAGATAGGCGGACTTGGAGAGCGGCGTGCTGAAGAACAGCTCCTGGATCTCGGTCTCATGGTCGCGGTTCACCGCCGCGGTGACGAAGAGCGTGACCACGATGAGCCCGATGGCGCTCAGGGTGCCGAGGAGGTTGTAGATGACGAAGGGGGCGTTGCGGGCGACATTGCCCACCGCGCCGCCGACCTGCACGGAATCGCTGGACACGGCGGCGAAGGCGAGGAGGAAGAACAGGAGCAGGAACAGGTAGAAGATCGGCTGCCGGAGCCGGTAGGAGAGCTCGAAGCGGAAGACCTCGGCGAACATGTCCTAGTTCCCCGGCGCGGAGGGCGCGAGGAGGGTGAAGTACACGTCCTTCAAGTCGGGGGGGACCGGCTCGAAGGATGGGTCCGGCGGCCCTTCGCTGTAGACGTGAATCGTGATCTTGCCGCCGGTCAGCCGGGTGGAGATGACCTTGAAAGCGCTCTGGTACCGGGGCAGCTCGGCCCGCTCGATGGTCTTTCGCCACGTCTTCCCACGGATCGCGGAGAGCGCTTCCTGCGGGCTCCCTGTGTAGCGGACCACTCCGCTCTCGATGATGGCCATCTTGGTGCAGAGATCGCTCACGTCCTCGACGATGTGCGTGGAGAGGATGACGACCACGTTCTCGCCGATCTCGCTCAGGAGGTTCAGGAAGCGCAGGCGTTCCTCGGGGTCGAGCCCGGCGGTGGGCTCGTCGACTATGATGAGCTCCGGGTTGCCGAGGAGAGCCTGGGCCACGCCGAAGCGCTGCTTCATGCCTCCGGAGAACGTCCCGAGTTTTCTCCGGCGCGCCTCCCACAGGTTGGTCCGCCGGAGAAGCATCGCGACCGTTTCTTTCCGCTGCCCGGCGTTCGTCAATCCCTTGAGGTAGGCGAAGTGATTGAGCAGTTCCTCCGCGGTCACTCCGGGGTAGACGCCGAAGTCCTGCGGCAGGTAGCCGAGCAGGCGGCGCACCTTTTCCTTTTCGCGGAGAACATCGGTGCCGTTGAAGCGGATGGTCCCCCGGTCGACATCCTGCAGGGTGGCGATCGAGCGCATCAGGGTGGTCTTGCCGGAGCCGTTCGGTCCCAGGAGTCCGAACATGCCGGTGGGGATCGAGAGGGAGACGCCCTTGAGGGCCTGCACTCCATTGGCATACGTCTTGAATAGGTCCTGGACCACGAGTTCCATGGGGCCCTCCTGCCACCTGTGGTCCGCGTGCCCGTCCGGGCCAGCGAACACCATGCCGCCGCCCGACACGTCGCGAACCGACGGCCGCATCGTACTCCTCAGACGCTGGGACTGGCGCCCGGGTTGCTCGCAGTTGATCCCGGCGCACCCGCCACGGTGCGACCACGGTCACCCGATCTGGAGTCACCTGAGCGCTTGATCGGACAGCGCGCCGGGCCGTAGGCTGTGAGCCGTGCGCTCGGGGCCGGCGGGCGTGGTGATGTCGGCCTTCAATCCCTCCGTGGCCCGGGATCGAAGAGATCCTGGGCCACCGCCGTTGCGGTGCTTTCGGAGCGCGTGGTGCGGAAGCGGACGCGCGGGGGAGGGGCGGCGAGTCTTGGCGATCGGCGAGGAGGATCGAGCGGGCATGCGACAGCGCACGAGCGGCGGCGGATGGCGATCGATCTGGTACACGCTCGAGCTCGCGCGCCGCGTCGGCTGGTCACGCATGTGGCAGGCGATGCGGAGCCGGAACGCCTGCAAGGCCTGCGCGCTCGGGATGGGCGGGCAGCTCGGCGGCATGGTGAACGAGGGCGGGTCCTTCCCGGAGGTCTGCAAGAAGTCGGTGCAGGCCATGGCCTCCGACATCCAGGCCGCGATCCGCCCGGAGTTCTTCGCCCGGTTCGGCTTCCGCGAGCTCCGCGCCCTGACCCCGCGCGAGCTCGAGAAGAGCGGCCGCCTCGCCGCGCCGCTCTACGCGGGGCCCGGCGACCCGGGCTACCGGCCTCTCTCGTGGGACGAGGCCCTCGACCGGGTGGCCGCCGCGCTCCGCGCCGCGGGTCCCGAGCGGAGCTTCTTCTACGCGAGCGGTCGCTCCTCGAACGAGGCCGGCTTCCTGCTCCAGCTCCTCGCGCGCCGCTTCGGCACCAACTACGTCCACAACTGCTCCTACTACTGCCACCAGGCGAGCGCGGTCGGGCTCCGGAGCGCGCTCGGTGTCGCGACCGGGACCGTGCGGCTCGAGGATCTCGACGCCTGCGACCTCTACATCCTCCTCGGCGGCAATCCGGCCTCGAATCACCCGCGGCTCATGCGCACGCTCGTCGAGATCCGGCGGCGCGGCGGCGCCGTGATCGTCGTCAATCCGGCTCGTGAGATCGGCCTCGTCAACTTCCGCGTGCCGAGCGATCCGCGGAGCCTCCTCTTCGGCTCGACGATCGCGAGCCAGTACGTGCAGCCGCACATCGGCGGCGACATCGCGTGGCTCACCGGGATGTGCAAGGCGGTGCTCGAGGACGGCGGCGCCGCCGAGGGCTTCATCACCGAGCGCACCACGGACTTCGACGCGTTCCGCCGGCACGTGACCGCGATCTCCTGGGCCGCGGTCGAAGCCGGCTCGGGCGTCACCCGCGCGTCCATCGCGGAATCGGCGGCGACCTTCCGCGCCGCGAAGAACGTCGTCCTCGGCTGGACCATGGGCATCACCCATCACCTGCACGGCGTGGACAACGTGCGGATGATCGCGAACCTGGCGCTCCTCCGCGGCATGGTCGGCCGCCCGCACGCCGGCCTCATGCCGATTCGCGGGCACTCGAACGTGCAAGGCATGGGCTCGGTCGGCGTCATGCCGGCGCTCAAGGAGGCGCTCCTCGAGCGCTTCGAGGAGCGCCTCGGGGTCGCCCCGCCCCGAACCCCCGGGCTCGACACCATGGCCTGCATGGAGGCGGCCCATCGCGGCGAGATGCGGGCCGCGCTCTGCCTCGGCGGGAACCTCTTCGGCTCGAACCCGGATGCGAGGTTCGCCGCGGCGGCCATCGAGAAGCTCGATCTCGTCGCCTACCTGAGCACGACGCTCAACACGGGCCACGCCTGGGGTCGGGCCAGGGAGACCGTGATCCTCCCGGTCCTGCCGCGCGACGAGGAGCCGCAACCGACCACCCAGGAGTCGATGTTCAGCTTCGTGCGGCTGTCGGCCGGCGGCCGGCCGCGCGTGGCCGAGGCGCGGAGCGAGGTCGCGGTCCTCATCGAGATCGCGCGGCGGACGCTCGGGGAGGCGGTCGCGCCCGGGCTCGACTGGTCCGCCCTGCACAGTCACGAAGCCGTGCGGCGCCTGATCGCCGAGCTCGTTCCAGGGCTCGAATCGTTCGGCGCGATCGATGCTTCAGGCCGCGAGTTCCACATCCCGGGGCGCGATCTCGCGGGCGGCGCCTTTCCGACTCCGTCGGGGCGGGCTCGCTTCCACGCGGTCGCCTTGCCCGTGCCGCCCGACCCGGCGGATGGCCGGCTCCGGCTCATGACCGTTCGCTCGGAGGGGCAGTTCAACTCGGTCGTTTACGACGAGGAGGACATCTACAGGGGCCAGGAGCGGCGAGATGTGATCCTCGTCCACCCGACCGACATCGAGCGCCTGGGCCTCCGGCCGGACCGGCGCGTCCGGGTCAGGAGCGCGACCGGGGAGCTCCGCCGGATCCTCTTGCGCCCCTTCGACATCCGCCCCGGAAACGCGCTCGCCTACTACCCGGAGGCCAACATCCTGGTGCCGCGCGCGGTGGACCCGGAGTCGAAGACCCCGGCCTTCAAGTCGGTGCTCGTCGAGATCCTGCCGGATCCGGCATGAGCGTCCGGTGTGTGGTGCTGTCGAGCCGGCTCGCAACATCATCTTGCTGTCGCGGACGCTTTGTAGTATGATACAACTCGATTGAGAGCAGCCGGGCCAGCGCAGCCCGGATGTGTTACTTCCGTGGCTTGGTACCAGCTTCGAGGAGGACAACCATGAAAGCTATGCTAGCGTGGACCGTGGCATTCGGCGTCCTGCTGGCCGTCCCGGCGATGGCCCAGTGGAACGAGCAGGGCGATGCGGGCGACCTGCCGGCGACCGCCCAGGTTCCAGTCGGCCAGGGGGCCCTGACGACCATCGCCGGCAACGCCACCAGCGGCGGCGATGTCGACATGTACTGCATCCGGGTCGATGATCCTGCCGCCTTCCGGGCGAACACCTGCGGCGCCGGCGCGGCCTGGGACACCCAGCTCTTCGTGTTCCGGGCGGACGGCGTCGGCGTGGTCTGGGATGACGACACCTGCGCGTCGGGTCTCCAGTCGGAGATCGCTGCCGGGTTCGCCACCTGCCAGTACAGCGCCGGTGCGGCGAACTACTACATCGCGATCAGCCGCTACAACAACGATCCGCGGAATGGCACGACGGCGTGCTTCTCGACGGCGTTCGGATGCAACACGCTGGCCGGCGCGCTCCCGGTCAACAACTGGAGCGGCTCCACCTCGGTGGCGGGTGTCTACACGATCACCCTGGCCGGCGTCACCTATTGCTCCGGCGCGACCGCGGTCGAGCCGAGCACCTGGGGCAGCATCAAGAACTTCTACCGGTAGCCCTTTCGTTATCGGATTCGCACGGCCCGGGAATCGCTCGATTCCCGGGCCGTTCTCATCCGTGCGCGCGGGGGCGAGCGGGCTTCTGCTAAGCTCCCGCCAGCCGTGCACACGAACGAGGATCGTTCCTTGCCGCTCCTTCGCGTCGAGCCCAGGCGGGCTCGCGACCGCACCATCATCCCTTTCGCCCTGAGCATGCTTCTCGCCACTCTTCTCGGCGCTCCGGCCTGCCGCGACGGCGAACCGGACGCGGAGGACTTGCCGCGGCCGCGAGCTACGGTGCCGGATACGATGCCGGCGGCCGCCCCGGAAACGATTCCGGAGCCGGCCTCCGCGCCGGCGCCCGAGCGCTACGTGCGGATTCCGATCCCGGGTCCGGCGGCGTTCGTCGCGCTCCGCGATTCCCTCGGCGCCGCCGGCCTGCACAAGGTTCTCCGGGTCAACCGCCTGGATCTCGCGCACGTGCGGAAGGGTGACTCCCTGATCGTACCGGAGTCGATCGACGCCGGCGATACGCCGGCCCCCGACTCGCTCGCCTGCTCCCCGTTCCCGCCCGCGCTCGCCGCCGCCGACTCGGTGCCGAAGCTCCTTCTCATCGCGATTCGCGTGCAAGCGTTCGCCGGATACGAGTACGGGCAGCTCGTCCGCTGGGGCCCGACGAGCACGGGCCGCCGCGACATGCCGACCCCGGTCGGGCTCTACCATGTGAACTGGCAGGACAAGGAGCGCACGAGCACCTTCAACGACGAGTGGCTTCTTCGCTGGTGCTCCAATCTCGACAATGTCCTCGGCACGTCCATTCACGAGTACGCGCTGCCAGGGCGTCCCGCCAGTCATTCGTGCGTGCGCCTGCTCGAGGAGGACGCACGCTGGTTCTACCACTGGGCGGAGCAGTGGCAGCTCTCGGCGAACGGCCGCGAGGTCCTGGTTCCCGGCACTCCGGTCGTCGTCTTCGGCACCTACGGATTCGGCCGCCGGCCGCCCTGGAAGCTCCTGCCGGAGGACCCGGCGGCTGCGACCCTGTCCGCCGCGGAGATCGACTCCGCGCTCGCACTTTTCCGGGGCTCGGAGGCCGGGCGATGACCTCCTCGAGGAGCGGCGCGACGAACCCGCCGCCCGGCGACAAGTACTTGAGCTTCGCCGAGCTGGCCGCTTGCGCGGTCGAAGGACGTGACTACAGTCGACGGCTCGAGGACCGCTCCTCGCCGATCGCGATCCTCGCTCCGCACGGCGGCGGGATCGAGCCGGGCACCTCGGAGATCGCCGCGGCGCTCGCCGGCGATGTGTTCTCCCTCTACTGCTTCGAGGGCTTGAAGCCGGTGCGCAACGCCGAGCTCCATCTCACCAGCACGCGCTTCGATGAGCCCCTGTGCCTGCGTCTCCTCGCGGCCACGCGGACTGCGATCACGATCCATGGCGCCACGGGGCGCGGCGCCGAGATCATTGCCGGCGGTCGCGACGAGCGGCTCAAGTCGCTGCTCGCCGCGGCGCTCGCCGCGGCCGGGTTCACGGTCGAGGCGGATGGGAGCGGCCGCACCGCGGGTCATGACGAGCGCAATCTTTGCAACCGGGGCACGTCGGGGGAGGGGGTCCAGCTCGAGCTCCGCGCCGGCTTCCGGCGCTCGCTGTTCGCCGGCCGCGGGCGGTCGGGACGATGGAGCACGACGCCTGCATTCGACGCCTTCGTGGCGGCAGTCCGCGGCGCGCTCATCGCGGCCGGAGGCGCCACCGCGGTCTGATTCCGGCTCGCGGCCGCGGGCGTCCCGCGGCGCCGTTCAGGGCCGGCCGTACACCGCGAAGTACTGCTCGGGCAGGAACTCGAAGCTCCGGCGGAGAACGAAGCCGGCGGCGGCAAGCTCCCGGTCGATCACGTCGCGGGGGATCTGCTGCTCGGGCGGCGGACCCCAGGGCCGCTCGGCCCAGGGCTTCGGCCGGTAGTCGATGACGGCGAGTCGTCCGCCGGGCCTGAGCGCGGCGCAGAGGCGCTCGGCGTAGGCCCGTCGATCCTGGATGTAGTGGAGCGTGTCGATGAGGAGCACCGTGTCGACGCTCTCCGCCGCGAGCTCGGGATCTTCACGTGACACCCGGCCGAGGATCACGTTCTCGGCCCCCTCCGACAACTTCCGCCGGGCCAGGTAGTCGAGCATCTCGGGAGCCGCATCGAGCGCGAGCACGGTGCCGCCCGGGCTGACCGCGCGAGCCGCGCGAAAGGTGAAGTACCCCGAGCCGGGGCCGATCTCGGCCACCCGTTCGCCGGCGCGGAACTCGAGGGCGGCGATGACCTGGTCGGGCTTCTGGAAGTCGTCGCGCTCGTCCCGCTCGAGCATCGCGATGTAGCTGTGCGCCCAGATTCGCCGGCGAAGGGCGCGGAAGCGCTCGTTGTCGCGGAGCGCGGCGAGGTGCGGATCCTGGTCCAGCCGCTCCAGATCCCAGAATCCCGCGTCGGCCGCGAACTCGAGCCACAGATAGGCTCGCTCGGTCTGTCCCTGGCGCGCGTGGAGCCCGGCGAGCGCGAAGAGCAATTCGCCGTGGAGCGGGGCGATCTCGTCGATGAGCTCTTCGATCAGCGCGCGGGTGCGGGGCGGGTCGGCCGCGGCTTGGGCGGCGGCAAGACGGGCCCTGATCCGCTCGAGTCCGGGATCCGGCGCGCTGGCAGTGGCGCCCATGGTTCTCCCTCCACTCTCCGCGGCGCCTGCGGCGTCACAGCGTCTGGGCGCTGAACGTGTCGCCGAGCGTCATGTCGCCGGTCTCGAGGCCGCGGCGAAACCAGCGGACGCGCTGCGCGGATGTGCCATGCGTGAACGAGTCCGGCACGATGTAGCCCTGGGTTTGCCGCTGCAGGCGATCGTCCCCGATCGCGCTCGCGGCGCGCAGCCCCTCTTCGATGTCGCCGGTCTCGAGGAACTGCCGCATGCGCTGGCCATGGTGCGCCCACACGCCGGCCAGGAAGTCGGCCTGGAGCTCGAGGCGCACCGAGAGATCGTTGTGCTCCGCCTCGCTCACCCGCCCGCGCATGCGCTGCACCTCCTCGCTGATCCCGAGGAGATTCTGCACGTGATGCCCCACCTCGTGGGCGAGGACATAGGCCTGGGCGAAGTCGCCCGGCGCCTGGAAGCGGCTGTGCAGATCCTCGTAGAAGGAGAGGTCGATGTAGATCTTCCGGTCGAGCGGGCAGTAGAAGGGGCCCATCGCGGCGCTGGCGAGCCCGCACGCCGACTCGACGCGGCCGGTGAACAGGACGAGCGTGGGCGGGGCGTAGGTGCGACCCGACCTCGTGAAGAGCGTGCTCCAGACGTCCTCGGTGTCGGCGAGGATCACCGAGACGAACTCCTTGAGCTCGTCCTGGGCGGGATCGGTGGGCAGGGCGCCGGGCTCTGGCGCCGGGACCGGCGTCGTCTCGACCTGGTCGAGGAGAGCAGTAGGATCCGCCCCGAAGAGGACGGCGATGAGGATGAGGAGGAGGAGCCCGCCGCCGCCGCCGATGGCGACCCGGGCCGGAGACATGCCCCGCCGATCCTCGACGTGGTCGCTCCGGCGGCGATCTTGCCAGCGCATGGACGGTCCTCCCCGTTCAGGTCTTGGCGCCGAGGATGCGCTGGACCAGCGCTTCGGCGGCGGGCCCCGCCTTGACCTCGACGGCGGCCGCGGTGAGCACGTAGATCCGGATGTTGTTGCCGGCGCCATCGGCCGGGGAGACGAAGAACCCGTCGCGGTCCGGCGTGTAGGACAGCGTGTAGCCGCAGATGAGCTCGCCGTCCTTGAAGCGGACCGCGATCTTCTTGCCCTGCGCCGTTTCCGGCGGCGCCTCGACGAACCCACGCGGCTTCTTCCGCTCGCGATTGCCCTCGAAGGTCTTCACGAAGAACACGGCCTTCAAGTCGGCCGCGCGGATCTCGACCGGAGCTCCGCCGTCGGCCGGGAGCAGGTGGAAGCGCGGCCGGTTCGGGTAGAAGTCCTGCGTGGTTCCCTTGAGCACTCCGCCGTTCAGCCGGCGGACGACGACGCGGACAGCCGTGGACATGCGCCGCTCCTCCCTCGATCTGCAGCACCGGGCACCGCGCGGCGGGTCCTGCGCGACCGGCGGCGCCCGCGGGAGCGGGAGGATAGCACAGCGCCCCCGGCAGGCGGGTCCGCCGTCTGCTATCCTTCGCCGGTCCATCCCCACGGCCCAGAGCCAGGATCCGTCGCGGCCGGAGAAGAAGGACCCGCGGCGGCCGACGGAGTGAAGCCATGCCCCAGTTCGTGTACTCGCCGCTCTTCGATCTCGGCGCCGACCCGACCGACTACAAGCTGCTCCGCAGCGATCTCGTCGCGACCGCGAGCGCCGACGGCCGCTCGTTCCTCAAGGTGCGCCCCGAGGCGCTCGAGTTCCTCGCGGTGCAGGCGATGGCCGACATCTCCCACCTCTACCGGGCAAGCCATCTCGCGCAACTCCGCGCCATACTCGACGACCCGGCGGCCTCGGGCAACGATCGCTTCGTGGCGCTCGAGCTCTTGAAGAACGCGGTGATCGCCGCCGAGGGCGTGCTCCCGAGCTGCCAGGACACGGGCACCGCGATCGTCATCGGGCACAAGGGCGAGGATGTCTACACGGGAGTCGACGACGCCGAGTGGCTCTCGCGCGGCATCTTCAAGGTCTACAACGAGTGGAATCTCCGCTACTCGCAGGTGGCCCCGCTCGACATGTACTCGGAGAAGAACACCGGCACCAACCTGCCGGCGCAGATCGGGCTCTACGCGAAGCCGGGAGATGAGTATCACTTCCTGTTCATGGCCAAGGGCGGCGGCTCCGCCAACAAGACCTACCTGTTCCAGGAGACGAAGGCGCTCCTCAATCCGGAGTCGCTCCTCAAGTTCGTGGCGGAGAAGGTGCGCGCGATCGGGACGGCCGCCTGCCCGCCCTATCACCTGGCGCTCGTGATCGGCGGCACCTCGGCGGAGCTCACCCTGCAGACGGTGAAGCTCGCCAGCGCGCGCTACCTCGATGGGCTGCCGGCGACGGGCAACGAGCACGGCCGTGCCTTCCGCGACCGCGCGCTCGAGGAGAAGGTGCTCGCGATCTGCCAGGAGAGCGGGATCGGCGCCCAGTTCGGCGGCAAGTACTTCGCGCACGACGTCCGCGTGATCCGTCTCCCGCGGCACGGTGCCTCCTGCCCGGTCGGGATCGGCGTCTCCTGCTCGGCCGACCGCCAGATCCTCGGGAAGATCACCCGCGAGGGGATCTTCCTCGAGAAGCTCGAGACCGATCCCGCGCAGTACCTGCCCGAGGTCGATGCCGCGCAGCTCGCCGGCCAGGCGGTGGAGATCGACCTGACGCGGCCGATGAAGGAGATCCTGGCCACGCTCTCTCGATATCCGGTCGCCACCCTCGTCAAGCTGAACGGACCGCTCGTCGTCGCCCGCGACATCGCCCACGCCAGGCTCAAGGAGCGGATCGATCGCGGCGAGGGCCTGCCGCAGTACTTCAAGGATCTCGCCGTCTACTACGCCGGGCCGGCCAAGAAGCCGGAGGGGAAGGCCTCCGGCTCGTTCGGGCCGACCACCGCCGGGCGCATGGACTCCTACGTCGATCTCTTCCAGAGCCACGGCGCGAGCATGGTGATGCTGGCCAAGGGGAACCGCTCGGCCCAGGTGCGCGAGGCCTGCAAGAAGCACGGCGGCTTCTACCTGGGATCGATCGGCGGCCCGGCGGCGCGGCTGGCCGATCACTCGATCAGGAAGGTCGAGGTGCTCGAGTATCCCGAGCTCGGGATGGAGGCGATCTGGAAGATCGAGGTCGAGGATTTCCCCGCGTTCATCATCACGGACGACAAGGGGAACGACTTCTACGCCGACCTCGGCGCGCGTCCCGGCGGAATCCCGATCGCGAAGTGACGCCGGGCGCCGCGCGCCGGCCGCGCTCCGGCGCCCGCTCGCGGGCGGCGGCGGCGCTCACCCGCACCAGGGAAGGCTCGCCGCGAGGCGGGCGGCGGCCGCCGGGCCGGCGGCGAGCGTTTCCTCGAGCAGCAGCGCGTCGAGATAGAACTTGGCCGCCAGTTCGGATAGAAGAACGGGCTGTAGCCGCTCGTGTTGGGGTGCGAGCCCTTGACCCCGCCGCGGATCCCGGGATCGGGATCGTCGAGCCGCTGCGTGCGGGCGATGAGCTCGACGACGTGCGAGAGGCCCTCCCGGTAGCGTTCCTTTGTAGCCCGTCGTTTCCGGGTAGGAGGGAAACCAGATCCGGCGCGCCGGCTGGTAACCGGCGGCGACCCCGTCGTCCGCCGTCGCATCGTGCGCGCGGAGGAGCCAGGCGAGCGTGCCGGCGATGTGCGCCGCGCGCGGCGCGGGCGTTGCGGCGAGCGGGGTCGCATGCTCGGCCAGCACGTAGCGGAGGCGGGCGGCCGCCCGCGACCAGGTGCCGGTCATGCCGCCGGTGCCGTGCGCGATGCTTCCAGGCTCATGACTTCTCCGCTCGTCGGTTCTCCGCGCGCGACGACGACCGCCGCCGCCAGGTCCCCGGTCACGTTGAGGGTCGTCCGGCACATGTCGAGGAAGCGATCGACGCCGAGGATCATGCCGATCCCCTCGGCCGGCACGCCGACCAGGCCGAGGATCATGATGACGACCGGGATCGAGCCGGCGGGGACGCCGGCCGTGCCGATCCCGCCGAGGACGCAGACGAGGACGACCAGGAGCTGCTGCCCCAGGTCGAGCGGCACGCCGTAGAACTGGGCGAGGAAGAGCACGGTCACGCCCTCGAAGAGCGCGGTGCCGTTCTGGTTGGCGGTCGAGCCGATGGTGAGGACGAAACGGGCGATGTGCGGCGGCAGCCGGAGCTCCCGTTCCGCGACCTCGATCGAGGTGGGGAGCGTCGCATTGGAGGACGCCGTCGAGAACGCGGTGAGCATGGCGAGCCGGATACCGCGGAAGAAGCGGATGGGCGACATGCCGCCGAGGAGGCGCACCGAGAGCGAGTAGACGACGAACTGATGGATCAGGAGGCCGGCGAGGACGACGGCCACGTAGGCCCCGAGCTCGCGCAGCACGCCGGCGCCGAGGCGCGCGGTGAGCGTGAAGAGGAGGGCGGCGACGCCGATCGGCGCGAAGCCGATGACGACCTGGATGAGGCGCATGGTGACGTCGTAGATCCCGGAGAGCACCTCGATGAGGCGCGCGGTCGCCGGCGTCGTGGTGGTCGCGAGCCCGATGCCGAAGACGAGCGCGAAGAACATGACGGCCAGCATGTCGCCGCCGGCCATCGCCTTGACCACGTTGTCGGGAACGATGTTGACGAGGAGCGCGACGCCCGCTGCCGGGCCCTCGCCGGCGCGGGCCGCGGCCGGCGGGGCGACCTGGGCGAGGCGGGCGCGGAGCGCGGGATCGAGCCCGGCCCCGGGGCGGGCGATGTTGACGAGGGTGACCCCGATCGCGACGGCGATGGCCGAGACGGCCACCGTGTAGAGGAGCGTCTTGATCCCGATGCGGGCCAGCGCCCGGAGGTCGCCGAGCCCGACCACGCCGAGCGCGAGCCCGCTTCCGACGAGCGGGATCACGAGCATGAAGAGGAGGCGGAGGAAGACCTTGCCGATCGGCTCGGCCACGTTCTGGATGAACGCGGTGAGCGCCGGGGAATCGCCGAGCGCGAGATGGGCGAGCGAACCCGCCACGGCGCCGGCGACGAGACCGAAGAGGATGCGGGTCGAAGGGTGGTGGCGCATCGCGGCGGGAGGGTGACACGCCGGCCGGCGCCGGGCAACCGGGAAGCGGCGCCGGCTCGTGGTATCGTCGGCGCGTCGCTGCGCGCCGGGCCGCCGCGGCGCGACGCAGCGAACCCCTGGAGCGCATGATGCACGATCGCCCGCGGGCGGTGCCGGCGCGGCTCGGCGCCGGCCGGCGCCTTCTTCTTACCGGTCTGACGCTTGCCGCGGCCGCCGCCGGGCCGGCTGCCGCTGCGACCGAGCGCTTCACCGCCGACGATCCTCTGGGCCGGGATCGAGTCGAGTGGACGCTCGAGGCCCCGCTCGAGCTCATCACCGGCACGACCGGCGCCATCCGCGGAGAAATCACGGTCGATCGTGAAAACCTGCGCGGAGCGGGGACCGAGGCTCGCTTCACCGTGAACGTGTCCGGGTTCACCACGGGGATTGCGCTCCGCGACCGGCATCTGCGGGCGGACTTCCTGGCGGCTGATCGCTTTCCGGAGGCGGTCTTCACCCTCGAGCGCGTGATGGGCGCGAGCGCCGATTCGCTCCGGCCGAACGCGCCGGTCGAGCTCACGGTCGCCGGCACGCTCGAGCTGCGCGGCGTGAAGCGCCCGCTCGCGGTGCCGGTCCGGCTCCTTTACATGACGGGGCCGCCGGCCGGTGCGCCGTCCACGATTCCCGCCAAGCCGGGGAATCTCCTGCGCGTGACCGCTGAATTCGACGTGCTGCTCGCCGACTTCGACATCCCACGGCGCGGCTTGATCCTCCAGGTCGGCGACACGGCGCGGGTGCGCGTGAGCATCCTCGCCACCGATGCCGCTCCGGATGAGCTCGTGCGGGCGCGGGCCGAGGCCGAGGCGGCGGTACGCCGGGAAATGGCGCCCGCGGGCGAGACCGGGGGGGGCGGGCCCTGACCGCCGGCTGGAGCGAGGCGATGGGATCAGGACGACGGGAGGCGGGCGACGAAGGCCCGATCGCCGGAGAGGAGGTCGAACGCTGCGAGCTCGGCCGCGGTGGCGAAGCGGAGCGCGTCGTGATGGAGGAGCACCGGCTCGCTGCGGCCGATCGTCACCTCGTGGAAGAGGAGGCGGATCGCCCTGCCGCGCGCGTCGGCACCGTCATGGGTGTAGAGGAGCGGGCCGATATGCGCACCGAGCGCGAGTTCCTCCCGGAGCTCGCGGGCGAGTGCTGCTCCCGGCGTCTCCCCGGCGCGGACCTTGCCCCCCGGAAACTCCCAGGCCCCCGGCCAGGCCCCGCCCGGCGGGCGCCGGCAGACGAGGTAGCGATCCCCCCGGCGGATGACGGCGGCCACGACCGTGAGCGGGGCAGCCGGGGGAGCGGCCTCTGCGGCTTCATCGGGAGTCGGATCACCCATGGCGCGACAGCATACGTCAACTCCCTCGTCCTCTGCCTCGCCCTCGCGTCCGGCTCGGCGCGGGCTGCCGACAAGATGGACTTCTGGACCGAGCCGCAGGCCGGCGCCAACTTCTCGAACCGCGCCGAGCGCGCCGAGCGGCTGGTGGCGGCCCGCGCCTACGGTGTCGGGTGGATCCGGCTCGCGCCCGACAAGTGGGCGTCCGCCGAGCGCGAATTCCTGCTCGGCGACTGCGATGCGTTCACCGGTCCCGTGACCGCCGACCTCGAGCGCCTCGCCGCGGTCGTCGACCAGGCGGATTCACTCGGGCTCAGGGTGGTGATCGCGCTCCGGAGCCTGCCCGGCGCCCGCTGGCGCGATCCGCACGCCCAGGCCGCCGCCGACACGGCGGAGTCCGCCGCGCCCGCCGACTCCATTGCCGCCACGGATCCGCTCGCCGCCGGCGATCGCCCCCGCCTCTGGCTCGACGATCGCTACCAGGAGCAGTCGGCCGCGCTCTGGGGCGCGATCGCCGCACGCTTCCGCGACCACCGGGCCGTCGTCGGCTACGATCTCGCCGCCGCGCCCGCCCCGGAGCCTGCGGGAACCGCCGGCGCCGATCTCGCCGCTTTCTGCGCGGCGGCTCGCGGCACTCCGGCCGACATCGATCGCTTCTACGCGCGCCTGGTCGCGGCCGTCCGCGCCGTGGATCGCACGACGCCGATCCTCCTCGCGGCCGGACTCGGGGCCTCGCCCGCAGGATTCCACTGCTTGACGCCGATTGCCGATGAACGCGTGCTCTACGCCTTTCACATGTACGAACCGCGCGCCTACACCGACCGCCGTCTGAACCGCGGTCGCTACCGCTATCCCGGTTCCTTTCCGGGCGTGGAGGGGACGGCCGACAGCCTGCGCCTCCTCGATCGCGAGGCCCTCCTCGAGCTCCTCGCGCCGGTCATCCGCTGGCAGAGCGCGCACCGGATCCCATCTAACCGGATCGTGGTCGCCGAGCTCGGCGTGCACCGGCAGGTGAAGGGCGCTTCCGCCTACCTCGCCGATCTCCTCCGCTCCTGCGAGGACGTGGGCTGGCACTGGGCGTTCTTCGCCTTTCGCGAGGACACCTGGCCGGGGATGGACTACGAGCTCGGTACCCGGCCGGTCAGCGCCGCCACCTGGCGGGCGCTCCGCCGGGGCGAGGACCCGCCGCTCGCGCGCGGGCCGAATCCGCTCTTCGATGTGATCCGCCGGCGACTGGCTCCGCCGCGCTGAGGAAGCGCCGACTACCGCGGGGGGCGGATCAGAGTGCAAAGAGCCGCCGGGCGTGGGCTGTGGTCTCGGCAGCCACCACCTCGAGCGGCACGTTCTTCTGCGCGGCGACCGCTGCCGCGGCCGCGCTGATGGCGGCGGGCTCGTTGCGGGCGCCCGGCTCCGCGCCGAGGACCGGGGAGTCGGTCTCGAGGAGAAGCGCGGCGAGGGGCAGCCGGACGACGAGCTTCTGCTTCTGACGGGAGCGCACGACCGACGGCGGAATCGAGAAGGCGAAGCCGCGCGCGAGCCCGTTCTCGGCGGTGGCGGGGCGCGCATCGAAGGCGTGGAGGAGGACGCGCCCGGCGCCCTCCTCCGCCAGCACCTCGATCACGCGGCGTCCGGCGGCGCGGGAATGGACATTGAGCGGCAGGTCGAGCTCGAGCGCGAGCCGGACCTGGCGGCGGAAGATCTCCTCCTGGAGCTGCTGCCCGGCCGCATCCGTCACCTTCCAGTGATCGAGCCCCACCTCGCCGACGGCCGTGAGCTCGCGCCGGTGGGCGCGGATGAACGCCGTGATCTCGCGCTCGGCGTCCACATCGAGGTGGGTGGGATAGAGCCCGGCGCACGGCCGGAGGATCGGAAAACGGCGAGCGAGATCGAGAATGCGCTCCGCTTCCACCGGCGTTTCTCCCACGCAGAGGATGGCCGTGACGCCGGCGGCCGCGGCACGCTCGAGCACGGCGGCGCGGTCGACGTCGAAGGCGGAGTCGGCCAGGTGGGCGTGGCAGTCCACGAACTCGATCATGCGCCGGCCGGCGGATCGGGGGGGGTGCCGCTCGAGCCGGCGGCGGGAGCCGCGCGCCCCCCTTGTGGGCCGCGGCGGGCCGCGCTAAGGTGCCTCTTCCCTGCGGCGAAACGGCGCGGCGCGGCGGCAGTCCTGCTGCCGGCGCGTCGCGGTCGCGGAGCAGAGCGAGGAACCGCCGTCATGATGCCCCTCCGAGACATCAATCCGAGTCGCACGTTTCCGTTCGTCAACATCACGCTCATCGGGCTCAATGTACTGGCGTTCCTCTACGAGCTGTCGCTCGGCCCCGGTCTCGAGCAGTTCATCCAGCAGGCAGCCTTCATCCCCAGCGAGTACTTCGCGCCGGGCAACACGATCGCCGACGCGCGCTCGGTGCTCACCTCCATGTTCCTGCATGGCGGATTCATGCACCTGATCGGCAACATGCTCTACCTCTGGATCTTCGGTGACAACCTCGAAGATCGCTTCGGCCACCTGCGCTACCTCGCCTTCTACCTGCTGTCGGGCTGGGGCGCCACGCTGGCCCACGCCTATCTCGAGCCGGCGTCGACGATGCCGGCGATCGGCGCGAGCGGCGCCATCTCGGGCGTGCTCGGCGCCTACCTCGTGCTCTTCCCGCGGGCGCGCGTGCTGACCCTGATCCCGCTCGGTCTTTACACGCGGCTCACCGAACTGCCGGCCCTCGTCGTGCTCGGCTTCTGGTTCGTGCTGCAGCTGTTCAGCGGGATGGCCGCTCTCACCGCGCGCGGCGCCCAGGCCGGCGGCGTGGCCTGGTGGGCCCACATCGGCGGCTTCGTGATCGGCATCATCCTCGGCTACGTGTTCGCGGCGCTCCGCCGCGATGCGCCGCCGCCGCCGCGCCCGTTCGAGCCGCGGCGGACCTTCTAACCCCCGCGCTCGCTGCTCGGCGCAACGGGCTGCTGGACCGCGGACGCCCGCCACGCGGCCACGATCTCGCGCAGGGTCGCGAGCCCGACCGCGCCCTGGCTGAGCACGCAGTCGTGGAAGGCCCGGAGGTCGAAGCGGGGGCCGAGGTGCGCCGCGGCCTCCGCGCGGAGCTTCGCGATCTCGAGCTGCCCGAGCTTGTAGGCGAGCGCCTGCGCCGGCCACGTGATGTAGCGATCCACCTCGTTCGCGATGTTGTTGTCGGCCTCGCCCGTGTGCGCGCGCAGGTAGGCGATCGCCTGGTCGCGGCTCCAGCCGAGCGCGTGGAGGCCGGTGTCGACGACGAGCCGCGCGGCGCGCCACGCCTCGCCGGAGAGCTTGCCGAGAAGCTCGAGGTCGCCCGAGTAGAGGCCCATCTCCCCGGCCAGGTCCTCGGCGTAGAGCGCCCATCCCTCGACGTAGGCGGTGACGCCGAGGTGCTTGCGGAACTCGGGCAGGGCGGTGATCTCCTGGGCGATCGCGATCTGGAGATGATGGCCGGGGATCGACTCGTGGAAGGCGAGCGATTCGGCGCCGTAGCGTGGCCGCGTCTCCGGGGCCGACGTGTTGATGTGATAGCGGCCGGGCCGCGTGCCGTCGGCGGCGGGCGGCCGGTAGTAGGCGATGGTCGAGTGCTCTTCCTCGTGCCGCTCCATGCGCCGGACCTCGCAGCGCGTGCGGGGCAGCCGGCCGAACCAGGCGGGGAGCGCCGCCTCCGCGCGGGCGAGGGCCGCGCGCGCGGCGGCTTCCACCTCATCGCGGGTGACGAAGTAGAAGCGCCGGTCGCTGCGCAGCTGCGCCACGACGGCGTCGAAGTCGCTCGTGCCGAGGACGCGTGCACCCACCGCGCCCATGGCATCCCTGAGCCGTGCCCCCTCCTCGCGGCCGATCCGATGGATGGTCTCCGGATCCAGATCGAGCGAGGTGTGGACCCGCACGAGCCGGCGATAGCACTCGGCGCCGCCGGGCAGATGGAGGATCCCCGGCCGATCGTTGGGGCGGGCGCGGGCGAGAACGGGTCCGGCCAGGAAGTCCCGGTAGCGGGCGCAGGCAGGTCGCACGATTTCCGCGATCGCGGCCGTGAGATCGCGGGCGAAGCGCTCCCGCTCCGCCGCGGTGAGCTCGGGGAGGTCGCCCGCCGCCGGCCTGGCGAGCGGCGAGTCAGCGACCGGCGTGGCGAGGAGCTCGTCGAGCTGGGCGATGACGCGGCGCACTGCGCCGGTGACGGCCACCCGGCCGGTCGCAAGCCCGCGCTCGAGGTTGTCGATGTGCGTGTCGAGGTAAGGACCCATCGCGCGCCAGCGCTCGACCATCGCCGCGGCTGCCGCGGCGCTCCCCACGCTCTGCACCGCGGGGATGTTGAGGAGGCTCACCGGCGGTCCGCCCAGCGGGTCGACGACCCAGGCGCCGAGGTCGCAGGCGAGGAGCGCGCAGTCGCTCTCGATGGCCTCGACCAGCGCGGCGTGGTTCAGCCGGTCCGCCGCGGGCAGGCGGTCGGGAGCGAGGTCTGGGGCGAAGAGCCCGTTCCGCAGCTGGCCGAGCCGCAGCATCTCGCGCTCGCGCGCTTGCGGCGTCTCATCCGCGAGCAGGTGGTCGTACCGCCGGTCGCCGAGCGCGGTCGCGGCCACCGGATCGGCGCGCAGGTGGCCGGCCCAGTACTCGCCGGCGAGGGCGTCGAGGCGCGCGCCGGTCGGGGCCCGGCCGTTGCCCGGCGGAAGAGCGGCGAACACCAGCATCGAAGGGTCCCTCCACCGCAAAGGACGCGAGCCCGACCCGCCTTCCTCGGGAAGGCGCGGCCGGGCTCGCCTGGACCGCGTGCTCCGCAGCCGCCGCGCGGTGAACTGCGGCAAGGCGCGGAATACTGCGGTGGCTACTCGATGCCGAGCAGCTCCACGTCGAAGATGAGCTCGGAGTTCGGCGGGATCACGGGCGGATACCCGTTGGCGCCGTAGGCGAGACCCGGCGGGATCATGAGCTTGCGCTTGCCGCCCACCTTCATGGTGGCAACACCCTCATCCCAGCCCTTGATGACCTGGCCCTGGCCGAACGCGAACTTGAACGGCTCGCCGCGGCGCACCGAGCTGTCGAACACGGTGCCGTCCTTGAGCCAGCCGGTGTAGTGGACGACCACCGTTTGCCCCTGCTTCGGGGACTCGCCGGTGCCGGTCACGATGTCCATGGTCTTGAGACCGCTGGGGGTCGTGGTCACCTTGCCGCCTTCGACGCCTTCCATCGGGCCGCCGGTGGGCGTGCCGGCGGGCGTCTCGCTACCCGCCGGCGACGCCTGCTCGGCGGCCGGGGTGGATGTCGCCGCCTGCTCGGCCGACGGCGTGTCCTGCTTCGGCTGACATGCGGCCATCGTGACCACCAGAGCGAGCGCGGCCACGAGCGCAAGAGATCGTACAAGCATGAGCAAACTCCTCGCGATGAATCGAACCCGCTGGTCGCCGCCCGGCCGCCGCGACCGCGGATGGGGCAATCGGATCGAGGGCCGGGGATGGCCTCGCACCCCGCGGCAGGGTAACCGCTGCCGAGAACGCCTGCAAGGGCGGCTGCCGCTCGTCCGTCGGCAGCCCGTGGATCCTCGGCGGGCTGCCCGTGCCACAGCCTCCTAGCGGCTCTTCGCGGCGCCGCCCCGGGCGCCGGCGGGAACCGGGCCGATGCGCGTGGCGACGAAGTCGATCTCGCCCGGGCAACTCGCCGCGGGACAGAGACCGGGGCCGCCGAGCGCTACATCGCCCGTGCCACGGCCGGTGACCTGCTTGCCATTCGCGAGCGTGCCATGGAAGGTCATGTTGGCGGTGAGGATGCACGGCTTGGCGTAGGTCAGCGGGATGCGGCACGCGGCGGCCACCGTGTCGCCGGTGAAGCGCGGCGTGCAGACCTGGTCGAACCAGGGACGGGCGCTGTCGGGCACGACCGCGTAGAGGAGATCGCGAAGGGTCCGCGCGGAAAGGACCGTGTCGCGCCAGCTCATGTTGAGGGGAGGCACCACCTGGCAGAGAAGCGACGAGCCGGTCATGTGGCCGGTCAGCTTCACCTGCCAGACGCCGGAGAGATCCTGTCCCGGGCTCGAACTCGATCCCGGCTCGGCGGCGCGGCCCGGCCCCGCGGCCAGCGCGGCGAGGAGCACAAGGCCTCCACAGCAGAGGAGCCGGGGGCGGACTCCCCGGCTTCGAGTCGTGACCCTGCGCATCGTCGAGAGCGCCATCCTCATGCGCGAACCTTCTTTCCTTGGTCCCTGGCCGGGCCGGTCCTCGACCGCCGTGGTCCTCGAGGGGCCTGGTCTTCAGCGACCTGGTCCTCGCTCGGCCCCCGGATCGTCCGGGCCGGTCAGGAGGATCGGCCCGGCTCCGGATCAGCCCGGCTCCGGATCAGCCCGGGAGGTCGAACTTGAACTCGGGATCGGTGGCCCGGATCGCCGCGACCACCTCGCGCATCGCGGGGATGAGCGCCGGGTCGCCGCCGAGCCGCCAGGCGGAGTAGAGATCGAGCAACCGATCGACCTTGGCCATGAATTCGGCGGAACGGGCCGCGGTGGCGATCGCCTCCTGGATGGCCTCCATCCCGCGATGGCTCAGGCGGTCGATCAGGTTGAAGTAGTGAGAGCGGAGGTGTTGCAGGATGGTGACGTATTCCGCGAATCCGTGCGACAGCTTTTCGAGCACTTCCGTGGTGGCGGTCAGCCGCCGGCCAGGCCGCGCCCGCGGGAGGCGGCGATCTCGTAGTAGGTGCCCCCGCGGACGATGGCGGTGCGGATCCGGCGGGGCGCCGCGTCCGGCGTCCTCTCCGGGCCGGCCGAATCCGCCCAGGGCTCGAAGAGACCGAGGGTGAGCAGGAGATGGTCGGCGTTGACCTTGTAGATCCGGTACTGCTCGCGCTCGTCGCGGCCGCGGACCATGGCCGCCACGTCGGTGTCGAAGCGCGAGACGAGGGGCGCGGTCGATCGCCCATACTCGGGATCGAGCGGAGTGGCGAGGAGTCCGGCCAGGTACACGTTCACGTCCTCGTCATAGCACCGGGCGTTCGACTCGATCCCCGTGTCGGTGCGGCTCTTGAGCACCGAGGTGAGCATGAAGAGGAGGGTCGAGTCGAGATCCCAGCGTTCCTGGCCCTGCTTCCACGCGTAGAACGCCTGATTCATGGTGTCTCGCTTTGCGGCGACGGGCGATGGTCCGATGCGGCGGTGGGCGCGTTTACCCATGTGATGATTGCAAGACCCGGGCCACAACCGAGCGGGAGATGCGTGGGGGAACAGGGCGGGCGGCGCTCAGGGCGCGCCCGTCGCCGGCCCGCCGCTCGGCGGCAAGGCCTGCGCGCCGAACACGAGCTGGATCAGGTCGCCGGCGGTCGCATGTCCGATCACGACCACTCCCGGCGTGCCGACGCGATGGGCGAAGACTCCGTGCCCCTCGGGGTCCGCGTGGCCCAGGAGGACGACGCGTGTCCCGCCGTTCGAGAGGCGGAGGCGCAGCCGGACATGGGGGGGATCGAGGCCGAAGCGGCGGAGCGCCGGCGGATCGGTCGCCGTCTCGTCGGCGAAGCGGGTGACCTCGACCCGGGGCAGGTTCGCGGCCAGACGCTCGAGCTCTCCCGGGGGCGGAGCGATCTCGGCTTCCGCCGCTCCCACCTGCGCGATCTGCCCGCTCGCATCCCGCGCAGCGAGGATGGTCGTGCCGCCGCCGGCAACCTCGAGCGTGTCGATGCGGGCCGCGCCGAGATCGAGGAGGCGCCGGTCGCGGAGTGCATCCGCCGCGGGCGCGAGCAGCGTGGACCAGAGCTCGCCCGCCTGGCCGGAGGTGACGATCGCGATGCCAGGTGCCCCGCTGCCGAGGGCGAATCGCCCCGTATCTCCGCTCGCCGTCCCGGGGGCTCCCGCCTCCGGCCACGCGACCGGAGCGCCGAGGGCGAGGCGCGCGAGGAGCGAGTCGCCGGCGCCGAGAACGAGCGCGGTCGCGCTCGGCGCATCGAGGCCGGCGCGCGCGAGGTCGGCGGCGCTCGGTGCCGGGACCGGGAATTCCACGGCGGCGAGCGTGGCGAGCGCGGCGAGCAACGTGCCAACCGCATCCTGATCGGCGCGGAGCGGTGGGCGGCGGATCCGCCACTCGCCGTTCGCGGCGGTGAGCTCGAGCGTGTGCTCGGCGGTGGCGAGCTCGATACGCCGCGCCGCGGCCGGGTCGAACGGCGCGAGCCGGCGATCGCGGAGGGCCGGGAGCGTGGGGCGCAGGATGGCGTCCACGAGGCCGCGCGGGAGCAGCGAGAGATCGGCACCCGCGTCCACGCGGGCGTAGTAGGCGCTCGCCACCGGATTCAGATCGCCGATGGCGATGTCGTGGGTCGAGTCGGCCACCGTGATGGCGAGCCGGAGCCACGGCGCGGCGAGACCCGTCGCCGCGATGTCCACCTCGGCCGCCGGAATCCGTCGCTCTGCGGTGAGCGAGTCGAGCTCCGCGAGGAGTGCGCCGACCGCTTCGTCGTCGGCGGGTGCGGCGAGCGGCTCGACGATCGCCCAGCGCCCGTCATGGCGAGCGAGCGCGAGCGTTGACTCGCGGAAGGCGAAGCGGATGCCGGTCGCTTGATCGGGATCGAAGCGGAGGACGACGCGCGCTCTCGCGTCGCGCTCGTCCCGGCTCGGCTGCCGGCGATCGACGAGGAAGACGTAGGCGGCGAGCACCGCGCAGAGGACGAGAAGGATCAGGGTGCCGCGCACGCGCATCGCGTTCTCTCCCTGCCGTCGCTCCCCTTGGCCATCGTTACCTTCGTCACGCCGCTCCAGTCCGCACTAGCCCGTTGAGAAACACCGGGCTGCTAGCGGCGCCGCCACCAGACGACGACGCCGAGTCCGAGCACCGAGAGAGGCAGGAGGAGGAGGAGTCCGCTCCGGATCGCCGCCGCCTGCCCCTGGGTGAGGCTCACCCGCCGGTCCTCGCGCTCGCGGGGGCGGATGGCGATCAGATCCTCTTCCTCGGCGAGCCATCCTACGGCGTTCATGGCCAGGTCCAGATTGCCGCCGAAGTTCGAGAACCCGTTGGCGCAGAAATCCGAGTCCCCGGCGACCACGATGCGGGTCGCCCGGGTTCGCGTTGCGGAGTCGCCGGCCGCGGCGGCGAGAGGCCGCGTCGCGGCGGCAAGAGGCCGCGTCGCGGCGGCGAGGAGACAGAGCGGGCCCTGGCGGTCCTCCGCATCCTGCTCGAAGGGCCGCCGGTCCGGATGCGTCTCGGCCCAGCTCGCCTCGGCGGTGAAGAGGATCTCGGTTGCCTCGACGCCGGGCGGCGGCGCGGCCGTCACGCGCACCGTCCGCGCCTCCGGAAACACGGTGGTCAGCTTGAAGCCCTCGACCAGCGGATGCGGCCGCATCTCGAGGCCCATCGGCAGGAACTCATCGGCGCCGAACAGGCGCCCGACTCCCGACACATCGATCACGAGGTCGTTCTCGATGGCAAGACCGTAGGGCGCGACGATCTCCGCATGGGTGGCCATCGGCGGCGGATCGGCGAGGAGGAGGATCGCGCCGCCGGCGGCGAGCCAGGTCTGGACGGCCGCCGTCTCGTTCGGCAGGAGCTCCTTCTCGGCTCCGGCGAGGACGATGACATGCACTCCGGCGGGGACCGCCGTCGCCGCGCCGAGATTCAGCGTCTCGACCGCGTAGCCCTCGTTCTCGAGCCGGGTGCGGAGATTCGCGTATCCTTCCTCGCCCGCCGCATCGGGATCGCGCTCGCCATGGCCGGTGAGGAAGGCGATCGTCTTGCGCTCGTCGCGCGTGACCTGGATGATCGCGTTGGTGAGGCGGGTCTCGGCCGGTTCGTCCACGCGCTCGGTGCGGCCCCCGCCGTCGACCACGGTCATGCCGTACTGGATGTTCGGGTAACGGCTCGCGCGCCCCGGCTGGCGGTCCGGATCCACGAGCTCGAAGGAGACGCGGCGCGAGAGATCGTCGTACATCCTGACCAGGTCCTTCATGCGCTCGGCGGCCGGATCGCCCGCACGATAGAAGGAGAGAATCCGGACGTCGCGATCGAGATGGGTGAGGACCCGCTTCGTCTGCTCGGAGAGCGTGAAGGCCTCTGCTGCGGTCCAGTCCTGCCGGATGCTGTGCCGGTTCGCCAGATAGTTGACGAGGGCGAGGACTCCGCCGAGGAGGACGAGTGAGAGGATGAGATGGGCCCCCCCTGCCGCCGTGCGCCTGTGCATCGCGATTCCCCGCGTCCTCATGCCTTCCAGCGCCCCGCTTCGAGCGAGCGCATGGTAGCGAAGAGACCGAACACGACCAGGCTCAGGTAGAAGACCACATCGCGCGAGTCGACCACACCCTTCGACAGGTCGTCGAAGTGGCGGACGATGGACAGGTAGGAGAGGACCCCGGCCGTCGGTCCGGTCGTGTAGTCGGCGGCCAGGTTCATGACCCAGAGCAGGAGGAAGAGCGCGAAGCCGGCGAAGCCGGCCACGATCTGGTTCTCGGTGAGCGAGGAGACGAGCGTGCCGAGAGCGATGGCGGCCGCCCCGACCAGGATGAGTCCCAGGTAGCCGGAGAGGATGGGGCCGAGGTCCGGCGTGCCGAGCGCGAAGAGGATCGCCATCGAGACCGCGGTGCCGGCGAGCATGACGAGGTAGAGACCGAAGCCGGCCAGGAACTTGCCCGCGGCGATCTCGAGCTCGGTGACGGGCGAGGTCATGAGGAGCTCGATCGTTCCGTTCCTCTTCTCTTCGCAGAGGAGACGCATGGTGATCATCGGCACGAGGAAGAGCGTGAGCACGCTGATGTTGTAGAAGAAGGGCCGCACCACCCATTCGTTCACGTTCATCGGCGGCGCCGCGCCGGTGAGGGCCGCCCGCTGGTCCGCGGCGAGGGACTGGTTCACGAAATCGGCCAGGCTCGAGTAGAAGAAGTAGCCGGTCAGGAGCAGGAAGAGGGCGAGCACGACGTAGGCGATGGGGGAGAGGAAATAGGAGCGGAACTCACGCCAGGCGATGGCGATGGTCGTCGACATGGGTCGTGTCACCTCCTGCGCGGGTCCGGCCCCGCCGGGGCGGTGGTGCCGGCCACGGTCCTAGCCGCCGGCGGCCTGTGCCGCGGGCGGCTCCGCCTCCGCCGCGGGCGCGACCCCGGTGTCCTCGCGCGTCGTGAGCTCGAGGAAGACCGTTTCGAGACTCATGCCGACCGGCATGAGCTCGCGAATGCCGAGCCCGCGCTCGACCGCGGCGCGGGCCAGCGGCTCGGCGAGGGCCGCCGCGTCGTCCCCTTCCACCTCGAGGGTCAGGATGCCGTCCGTCTCGCTCGCGATCCGGAGCGCGCCGACACCGGGCACGCAGCGGAGCGCGTCCAGGTCGGCGAGGTCCGCCCCGCGGAGGCGGAGGCGGAGCGCCTGGGCGCCGCGGAGCCGGGCGACGAGATTCGCCGGGGTGCCCTCGGCGATGACGCGACCGCGGGCGAGGATCACCACGCGTTCGCACACCTGCTCCACCTCGGGCAGGATGTGCGTCGAGAGCACGATCGTGTGCGTGCCGGCGAGTCCCTTGATGAGCTCGCGCACCTCGATGATCTGGCGCGGGTCGAGGCCGACCGTCGGCTCGTCGAGGATGAGCACCTCGGGATCGTCGAGGAGGGCCTGGGCGAGACCGACTCGCTGCTTGAAGCCCTTCGACAGCTTGCGCACGATCGTGCCGGCCACGCTCTCGAGGCCGCACTGCGCGAGCACGATCGGCAGGCGCGCACGCCGCCGCGGTCGCGGCATCTTCTTGAGCGCGCCCACGAAGTCGAGATACCCCGTGACCGTCATCTCGGGGTAGAGGGGCACGTTCTCCGGCAGGTAGCCGAGGCGGCGGCGCGCGGCGAGCGAGTCCTTCACCACGTCGAGCCCGGCGATGCGCGCGGTGCCGGCGGTCGGCGGCAGGTAGCCGGTCAGGATGCGCATGGTCGTCGTCTTGCCGGCGCCGTTCGGGCCGAGGAAGCCTAGGACCTGCCCGCGGGGAACGGTGAAGGTCACGTCCTCGATGGCGCGCGTCGTGCCGTAGATCTTGGTCAGAGAGGCGACTTCGATCATGCTCTGGGTGTCCGGGATCTCGGCGCGGGCGTGGTCGGGGCACTCCGCAGCGAGGAGCGGCGGAGCCTAGCACGCGGGTCCGATGACGGTCAAACCAACCGCGCCCGCGCCCGCGCCCGGCCCGCGTTCGCGGACGGCGCGGCAACGCGATCGCCCCACCCGGCGACCAGCTGCGTTGCCGGCGAGGAGGCTAGAGCGAAGCCGGCAGGGGACGACGGGGCCGGGGCTGCGTGCCGCCGGGGACGGAGGTCGCGGCCGTCCTGATTCGAGCGGCCTTGCCGGGGCAGCGGAGATGCGTATCGAAGTCGGCCCCGGTCGTGCTGGCCTGTGGCGGCGGCCGCCGGTAGGATGCTGGAGTGTTTCAGGACCGTCCGGCCACGCGAGCGATCGAGCGCTCCGCCGCGGGCGGGAATCGAGGCGGAGCGGGGCGGAATCGAACGGGAATCGAACGGGAATCGAGAGGAGCGGCATGTCGTCAGTCCACGACCACAGGAATGACACCGGGGATGGGCTCCATCCGCCGCTGGCAACCTCGCCGGGTCTGGCCCCGCCCGCCCGGCCGGTCGCCGATCCGGGACCGCGCCTGTCCCCGGTCCGGCCGAGCCGGGTGCAGATCGCGCTCTTTCTCCTGACCGTCGCTTCGACGCTCCTCGTCGGCACGCTGCACGAAGGAGTCGATCCGTTCGCCGCTCCGTTCGCCTGGCTCCACGGCTTGCCCTTCGCCGGCGCGTTGCTCTCGATCCTCTTCGTGCACGAGATGGGGCACTACGTCACGGCACGTCGCTACGGGGTCGAGGTCACGCTGCCCTACTTCATCCCGGCGCCCACCCTCCTCGGCACCTTCGGCGCATTCATCCGCGTGCGCTCGGTGATCGCCGATCGGCGGGCGCTCGTTGCGATTGGCGCCGCCGGCCCGATCGCCGGCTTTCTCATCGCCGTGCCGGCCGTCTGGATCGGCGTGGCCACGTCGCAGGTCGGGCCGGTGCCCGTGGGGGCATCGCTCGAACTCGGCGACTCGCTCCTGCTCAAGGCGCTCGTCCGCCTGATCCACGGTCCGTTGCCGGCCGGGCAGGACCTCCTCCTCAACGCGGTCGGTCTCGCGGGATGGGCGGGAATCCTCGTCACCGCGCTCAATCTCCTGCCGCTGGGGCAGCTCGACGGCGGGCACGTCGCGTACGCGCTGTGGGGGCGGCGGAGCCGGTTGGTCGCCGTGGTCGCGATCGGCGCCATGCTCGTCCTCGCCCGCCAGTGGCCGGGGTGGATCGCCTGGTGCGTGCTGGCGGTGGTCTTCGGCCTTCGCCATCCGCCTCTCGTCGACCCGGAGCGCCCGCTCGATCGCCGGCACCGGGTGCTCGGGGCGGTCGCCTTCCTGCTCCTCATCCTCTGCTTCACACCGGTGCCGCTCCGGATCCACGAATAGCGGCCACGCACGGGAGCCGGCACCGCGGATCCACGGATGGCCGGATCATTGCACGGCCGGGGACCGGCCTGGATCGCGTGCGGGGGCGAGTTGCCACCGCGGCGCCGAGTTGCCATAATGGGCCGCCCTGCGCGTCCGCACCGCGGCGCGCCCTGCGGCCGGTGACTTGGAGCTACGGCGAACATCGTGGCGATGAGGAGCATCTGTTGAGCGAGGAAGCCCAGGAGCGTTTCGTCGAGGAGCTCGTCGACAAGTCGGCGGACTTCTCCACCTGGTACGTCCAGGTGATCCTGAAGGCCCAGCTGGCCGACTACGCGCCGATCAGGGGCTGCATGGTGATCCGTCCCTATGGCTACGCCCTGTGGGAGAACATGCAGCGCTTCCTCGACGCGCGGATCAAGGCCACCGGCCACGTGAACGCGTACTTCCCGCTCCTGATCCCCGAGAGCTTCTTCGCCGCGGAGGCCAAGCACGTCGAGGGCTTCGCTCCCGAGGTGGCCTGGGTGACCCACGGCGGCAAGGAGAAGCTCGAGGAACGCCTGGCCATCCGGCCGACCTCCGAGGCCATCATCGGGCGCATGTTCTCGAAGTGGATCGACTCGCATCGCGATCTGCCCCTCCTCATCAACCAGTGGGCGAACGTCGTGCGCTGGGAGAAGGTGACGCGGCTCTTCCTGCGCACCACCGAGTTCCTGTGGCAGGAAGGGCACACTGCGCACCGCTCGCGCGAGGAGGCGGAGGCCGAGACCTTGAAGATGCTCGAGGTCTACCGCGCCTTCCTCGAGGAGGACCTGGCCGTCCCGGTGCTCACCGGGATGAAGACCGACTCCGAGCGGTTCGCCGGCGCGGAGCAGACCTACTGCGTGGAGGCGTTGATGGGGGACGGCCGGGCGCTCCAGGCCGGGACCTCGCATCACCTCGGGCAGAACTTCGCCAAGGCCTTCGACATCACCTTTCAGGACGAGGATCGCCAGCGCAAGCACGTGTGGCAGACGAGCTGGGGCGTGTCGACCCGGCTCGTGGGCGCCATCATCATGACCCACGGCGATGACTCCGGCCTCATGCTGCCGCCGCGGGTGGCGCCGCATCAGGTGGTGGCGATCCCGATCTGGAAGAAGGCGGAGGAGCGGGCGCGCGTCACCGAGGCGCTGGCCCGCATCCGGCCGGAGCTCGAGCGGGTCGCCCGGCTCCACGTCGACGATCGGGACGAGCACACGCCGGGCTGGAAGTACAATGAGTGGGAGCTGCGCGGCGTGCCGCTCCGGCTGGAGATCGGGCCGCGCGACGTGGACAAGAACCAGGTCGTGCTCGTGCGCCGCGACAATCGGGCCAAGGAGATGGTGCCGATGGCGGCGCTCGCCGAGCGCGTGCCGGCTCTTCTCGACGAGCTGCAGCGCGCTTTCTACGAGCGGGCCAGGGCCTTCCGTGCGGCCAACACCCACGAGGTCGCCAGTTACGACGAGTTCAAGGACATCCTCGAGAACCGCCGCGGCTTCGTGATTGCGGGCTGGGACGGGGATCCGGAGACCGAGGCCAAGATCAAGGAGGAGACCAAGGCGACCATCCGGCTGATCCCCCTCGACGGGGGAACGGCCGCGGAGGGGCTTCGCTGCATCTACTCCGGACGCCCGGCTCGTTACCGGGTGGTCTTCGCCAAGGCCTACTAGTTCGTGGAGCGGCGGAGCCGCCGCGAGGCGGAGAGCTCCGCGCGATGTGCGCCGCCATCCGAGCGGCGCGGGGGAGGATGGCGATGAGTGATTGGGCGACGCAGCACGCCGGAGCCGATCCGGCCGCCATGAGCCGCGCGCTCTTCGAGCGCGTGGAGGCGGCCATCGAGCGCGTGCGCCCCGCATTGCTCGCCGACGGCGGCAACTGCGAGATCCTCGACGTGCGCGACGGCGTGGTGACGCTCAAGCTCATCGGGGCCTGCGGCAGCTGCCCCATGTCGCAGATGACGCTCCGCCACGGCCTCGAGCGCGCGATCCGGGAGGAGGTTCCGGAAATCGCCCGCGTCGAAGCCGTGTAGGCCGATCGCGGTTCGCGAACCGCGCGAAAGGAGAATGAGCCATGTTGCGCGCCGTCCCGCCACCGGCGTCTCGCCTTCTCGGCGCTCTATTCCTGGGTGGTCTCCTGTTCACAGCCGCGGGCGCCGCTCCTGACCGACTGCCCAAGGAGGCGCAGGAGCCGTTCCAGAAGGGGCAGGCGGCCATGTCAGGCCGCCAGTGGGTGGAGTGCGTCGAGTACTTCTCGCAGGTGACGAAGCTCGCGCCGCAGAGCCTCGACGGCTTCGTGCAACTCGGCTACTGCCAGTCGGAGCTCCGGCAGTGGGCCGACGCCGCCAGGAGCTACGAGCGCGCGCTCGCCCTGAGCCCGCCCGACTCGGTCAAGTCGGACCTCCTCTCCGCGCTCGCCTTCGCCAAGGCCTCCGCGGGCGACCACGCCGCGGCGCGGGCCACCTACGAGGAGCTCCTGGCCCACGACCCCGGCGACAGGAACGCCGTGCTCGGCTACGCCTTCACGCTGAAGAGTCAGCAGAAGCCGGTAGAAGCCGTGATGGCCTACGAGCGCGCGCTCGAGCTGGATCCGACCGACGTCAACGTCCTGCGCACGCTCGGAGAGCTGTGCCAGGAAGCGGACATGGTCGAGCAGGCGGTTGCCGTCTACGACCGCTGGGTGGTGCTCGAGCCGGCGAACGTCGAGCCGCTGCGCCATCTCGGTTATCTGCTGTACAAGGGAGAATCCTGCGACCGCGGCATCGAGACCTACGAGAAGGTGATCGCCGTCGACGCGTCGAATCCCGGAGACCTCCTGAACCTCGGCATGCTCTACCAGAAGTGCGAGCAGTACGGGCAGGCGCTCGCCACCCTCAACCAGTACCGCCAGCTGCGGCCCGAGGACGCGGCCACCGTGGACTGCCGCATCGGCTTCCTGTACGAGGACTCCGGGAAGTGGGCCGAGGGTCTCAAGGTCGTCGAGGGCTGGGCGACCAGCCGGCCCCAGGATGCGTGCCTGCAGTACGCCTGGGCGCGTCTCCTCGAGAAGAAGGGACTCTCCGAGGTGCAGGGGGAGAAGTTCAAGGAGGCGACGGCGAGCTATCGTCTCGCGGAGTCGAAGCTCACTCCGATCGTCGGTGATCAGCAGTGGGGAGAGAGCGCCTCGGCGCAGCTCAAGCGGCTCGATCAGCTGATCCGCATCGCCGAGGGCAAGCGCAAGCAGGCGGAGTCGGAGGAGTAGGCGCCGCCGTCGTCCCGGCGCGGCGTGCCCCGCGGGAGCGGCCGCCGGCCGGCCCTCCGGCCGCATCACGCGCGCCCGCGCTAGAGGCGGCTGCAGCGAAGACGGCAGCGCCGCCGGCGGTGCGTCGTCATGCATCCTGAGTCCCGGAGCATCGGTGATTCATCTCGACCACAACGCAGGTACCCCGGTCGCGCCGGCGGTGGCCGCCGCCATGGAGCCCTGGCTCGGCCCGGCCCAGGCCAACCCCTCGAGTGCCCATGCCCGCGGCCAGGCGGCGCGCGCGGCGATCGAGGAAGCGCGGGCGCAGGTGGCCGCGCTCATGTCCTGCCGGCACGACGAGGTGATCTTCACCGGATCGGGGAGCGAGGCCGATGCGACCGCCGTCATCGGCGGCGCTCTCGCGCGGCGCGAGACCGGCCGTCGCGTCGTCCTCTCGGCGATCGAGCACGAGGCGGTGCTCGCGGCCGGCGACTTCCTCGCCACGCTCGGCTTCGATGTGGTGCGCGTCCCGGCGGCGGCCGGCGGTGCTGTTGATGCAGAGCGCTTTGTCGCGGCCGCGACGGCGGACACCGCGATCGCCGCGCTCATGCTGGCCTCGAACGAGACCGGCGTCATCCAGCCGGTGGCCGCGGTCGCGGCCGCGCTCGCCGCGCGCGGCATTCCGCTCCTCTCGGATGCGGTGCAGGCGGTGGGCAAGATCCCGTGCGCCGCAGCGGAGCTGGGTGCCGACTTCGTCGCCATCTCGGCCCACAAGTTCGGCGGGCCGCAGGGTGTGGGCGCGCTCATCGCCCGGCGCGGCGCCCGACTCGTGCCCCTCATCGGCGGTGCGCAGGAGGGCGGGCGCCGCGGCGGTACCGAAGCGGTGGCCGCGATCGCCGGCCTCGGGGCGGCGGCCGCCGCCGCGCCGGGTCGAGTCGCCGCGATGCGCGAGGCGGGAGCGCGCCGCGATCGCCTCGAAAGGAGTCTCACCGCGCGCTTCCCGGACGCGGTCGTGCAGGGCGCCGGCTCCCCCCGCCTGCCCAACACGCTCGCCATCTCCTTTCCCGGGCTCGATGCGCAGGCGCTCGTGCTCGGGCTGGACCTGGCGGGGGTCGCCGTCTCCCGCGGCTCGGCCTGCCACTCGGGCGCCGAGCGCGTCTCGCATGTGCTCCTGGCCATGGGAGTGAGTCCGCACGTGGCCCGCGGCACGGTGCGCCTCTCGCTCGGCCCCGAGACCGGTGACGCCGAGATCGAGCGGGCACTCGATCTCGTGACTGCGGCCGTCACGCGCGCTCGGGGTGCGGTCCGCGCGGGGGGCGCAGATTGAGCCGCGGCACGGTGCTCCTCGCCATGTCGGGTGGCGTCGACAGCTCGGTCGCGGCGGCGCTCCTGCGCGATGCGGGATACACGGTCGTCGGCGTCACGCTCAAGCTCTGGTGCTACGGCGAGACCGCGCCGTCGGGGAAGACCTGCTGCTCGCTCTCGGATATCGCCGATGCGCGCCGGGTGAGCGCGCGCCTCGGCATCAGGCATCAGGTGCTCGATCTCGCCGGGGACTTCGAAGCGCGCGTCGTCGCGCCCTTCGTCGCCGGCTATCTCGCCGGCCGCACGCCGAATCCGTGCGTCGAGTGCAACACGTATCTCAAGTTCGGCCAGCTCGTGGCGATCGCCGACCAGGCCGGCGCCGAGTTCCTGGCCACGGGACATCACGCGCAGCGGGTGCGCGGGCCCGACGGCGAGGCGGCCGTCGCGCGCGCCCGCGATCGCGGGAAGGATCAGTCCTACGTCCTGTGGGGCATCGCGCCGGCCGTCCTCTCGCGCACGCTCTTCCCGGTCGGTGCGCTCACCAAGCGGGATGTGCGCACGATCGCCGGCGACCTCGGCCTCGCGGTGGCGGCGAAGCCCGACTCTCAGGACATCTGCTTCGTTCAGGGCGGGCGCTACGCTGATTTCGTGCGCGCACGCCCCGAAGCGCAGGCGAGCGCGCGGCCCGGCCCGATCCGCGATGAGGATGGCCGCGAGGTCGGCCGGCACGCGGGCATCCTCGATTACACGATCGGCCAGCGGCGCGGGATCGGCGGCGGCGGGACCGCGCGCCGATACGTCGTCGCCATCGATCCGGCCACTGCGACCGTCGAAGTGGGACCGCGGGCGGCGCTCGCCCGCGGCGGTCTCTCGCTCGAGCGTACGAACCGGCAGCGCCGGCGTCCGCTCGCGCCCGGGGAGGCGCTCCGCGTGCAGGTGCGCTCGAGCAGCCGGCCCGTTGCCGGGCTCGTGGCGGGGGAGGACACGGCGGCCGGCACGATCGACGTCCGGGCCGCGCTCGAGGCCGTCGTGCCGGGGCAGTCGGGCGTGCTCTACGACGGCGATGTGGTCGTCGCCGGCGGGATCATCGCCGCGGGTCTGCCCGTGGACCCGGGGCCTCGGCCGGAGACGGGGGGCGGGGGCGGCCGGGCACGGCGCCGGACATTTGACGGCCGACCGCGCCCCGTGCTGTAATCGCCGGTCTTGGAGCGACCTCGCTGCGGGAGTGCGCGGCCCGGGAGGAGCCTCAGCCGATCGCGCCGGGGAGGACGCGGCGCGCCATCCGGATCGTCCGGCGGAGGGATGGCCGAGTGGTTTAAGGCGGCGCCCTTGAAAGGCGCAGACCGCAAGGTCCGTGGGTTCGAATCCTACTCCCTCCGCCACAACGTAGATGCGGGATGGACGTGGGGCCGGAACCCGCATCCTGGATCGAGACGGGCAGGCTCGAGGCGGAGCCGGCAAGCGAGCGGCAGGGTGGACGGGGCGGAGAGGTGGCCGAGAGGCCGAAGGCGGCGGTTTGCTAAACCGTTGTAGGGTCAAAAGCTCTACCGAGGGTTCGAATCCCTCCCTCTCCGCCGCGTTCACCCGCGGTGCGCCGCTCCCGGCGCCTGCAGTTTGACAGGCCCGGGAGCGTGTGCTACCACTGACGTCGGATACGGTGCGCCCATAGCTCAACTGGATAGAGCGTCTGGCTACGGACCAGAAGGTTGGGGGTTCAACTCCTCCTGGGCGTACCATCTCACTGCGGACCATGCGGACCAGCGGCGATTCCCCAACGGCGACTCCCATTCGCCCCGATGCACCGCGCACTCGGGCCGGCGAGACCCCGGTCCGGTCCGACACCACGAAGTCCACGCCCCGGATCCTTCTGGCCTCGAGAACGCCCGCCCCCGGCGCATGGCCCGCTCCCCGGTCTCGGGGTCGCGGGTCCCGGAGGAATCAGTGATGCGCAGACCCGTTTACCTGCTGGTGATGGCCGCCCTCCTCGGCGGCGCCCTGGTCCTGTCGGCGGCCGGCCTCGCGGCCGAGTCGAAGGGCAAGGAGAAGACGAAGAAGAAGGGATCGAAAGGACACCCGACCTACGTCTTCGTGGATTCCACCTTCGCTCCGCAGGGCACCAACCGGATCGCGGTCAACATGACCAACACGACCGGCGACGTTGATGCCTACCATGAGTTCTACACGCTCTTCGAGAACGCGATCCGCGACAAGGCCGGCTTCATCCTCATCCCGCGCGAGGAGGTCGCGATCGAGGCGGAGAAGAAGGGGCTCAAGAACGAGCAGCAGGCACTCGCCCGGCGCTGGAAGGAGGAGCGCAAGGTGGATCCGCAGATGCTCCGCCGCGTCTCCTCGGAGCTCGGGCTCGCGTACTACCTCGAAGGCGAGCTCATCGAATGGAACTCGCAGCAGGTGGACTGGAACGTCGAGGGGTACTCCCATTCCGAGGTGAAGGCCGAGATCCGGATCTTCTCGGGCACCACCGGCCAGCTGGTCTACGAGGCCCATGACCGGGTCGAGCTCAAGAGCCAGCTCCACGACCCGCGCGCGCAGGGCGGGATGGTCGACGACCTCGGCATCCAGCGCGGCGGGAGCCAGATCGTGCCGCCGGCGCCGCCGATCAAGGATGCGGCGCAAGACGTGGCGAAGAACCTGGTGAGCGCGATCCCGTGACCGGCGCGCCGGCGCCGGGTCTCCTCGATACCGATACCCGCTGGATGCGCGAGGCGCTCAAGCTCGCGCGCGAGGCGCGGGCCGAGGGTGAGGTGCCGGTCGGCGCGGTGGTCGTCGCCGGAGGACGCCTGCTCGGGAGGGGCAGGAATCAGATCGAGACCCTCGGCGATCCGACCGCGCACGCCGAGATCCTCGCCATAGGCGCGGCGGCGACCGCCGTCGGCGAGCCGCGGCTCGTCGGCGCCACGCTCTATGCCACGCTCGAACCCTGCGTCATGTGCGCGGGCGCCATCGTGCTCGCGCGCATCGCGCGCGTCGTCTACGCATCGGACGATCCCAAGGCCGGTGCCTGCGGATCGGTCTACGACATCCCGCGCGATCCGCGTCTGAACCACCGCTCCGTGGTGGTCGGCGGGATCCTTGCCGAGGAATCGAGCTTCTTGCTACGATCCTTCTTCGATGCGCTGCGCCGGAGCGCGAGCGAGTCCCCGCCGGAAGGCGGTGTCGTGCCCGCGGACTAAAGGCGCGGGACGCAGACCCAGGTGCCGGGGACGCGCTCGAAGGCGCCGGCGCAGCCCCCATGTCTTCCGCGCTGTACTCGAACATCCCTATCGCGGAGAGATGACCGAGCTGGTCGAAGGTGCACGATTGGAAATCGTGTAGACGGGAAACCGTCTCGAGGGTTCGAATCCCTCTCTCTCCGCCACCTTCTTGAAACCGATGATCCACCGCACTCGAGTTCGCGGCACCCGCCGTCTCCCACGCGTCCTCCTCCTCGGGCTCGGGTCAGTCGTCGCCGCGCTGTGGCTCGGCCGCGCGGCACCGCAGGCGGAATCGGCTCCGCCCGCCGCAGCGGTGCCCCGGTTCGCCAATCTCATCCTGACCGCGGCCGGCCAGGGCGAGATGCTCCCCTGCGGCCGCTGCATGCAGAAGGCAGGTGGTCTCGCCCGGCGCGCCACGATCATCGCCGCGAGCCGCGATACGGCCGACCACGTGCTGGTCGCCGACGGCGGCGACCTCTTCCTGCCGGGAGGGGCGGATCCCCAGGTCGACGCCTTCCTCGTCGGCATGATGGCCAAGCTCGGCTACACGGTGTTCGGCGTCGGAGAGGAGGATCTCCGGCGCGGGCGGCCCTACCTCGAGGAGCTCGTGGCGCCGCACCCGGGTCTCGAGTGGGTCTCGGCCAACATCCTCGACGCGACGACACGAGAGCGGATCTTCAAGCCGTACGTGCTCCGCCGGGTCGGTGACCAGGTCATCGGATTCACGAGCGTGCTCGAGCCGGAGCTGTGGCAGGCCGCGCCGGCGGGGACGGGCGCGGCGCCGGCGGGGACGGCATCGGCAGGCATCGCCGTCGAGCCCTGCCGCGAGGGCCTCCTGCGGATCATGCCCGCACTCCGCAACGAGTGCAACCTCGTCGTCTGCTTCGCGCATGCGCGCTACAGCGAGGTGCGCAGGATCTGCGCGGACGTCGAGGGAGTGGACATCGTGGTGGCGAGCCACAAGGCCCGCGTCGAGAACTACCCGCAGCGGATCGGCCACGCCCGGCAGGTGTTTTTCGCCGGCAGCAAGGGCCGCTTCCTCAACTGGGCCAACGTGCGCCTGGACGAACGGGGTGCCGATCCCGTGAACGGGCGCACGCTCTATCTGCTCGACGCGGTCGCCGAGGACTCGGCGGTCGTGCGCGAGGTTCTCGCCTTTCTCGGTACGAGCGAGCCGCCGGGCGAGAGCGAAGGGCCCGGGGAAGCGGGGGACGAGCTTCTGGAGCCCGATGGATCCGGGGACTCCGACGGGGCCGGGGACGCTGGAGAATCAGGCAAGCCGGGGCGGCCGGAGAGTCCATGAGGGCGGGGGCCGCGGGTTCCCGGCGCCGGCCGGGGGAGAACGCGGCCGGCGTGAGGATCGGCCGGCCGGTTTGACCGTCGGTCGGGCCCCGTGCTAGATTTCTGCGCGCCGCGCGCGGTGTCCCTCGAGTTTGGGGATGTAGCTCAGATGGGAGAGCGCCTCGTTCGCAACGAGGAGGCCAGCGGTTCGATCCCGCTCATCTCCACCAGATGACCGCCCGACCGTCGCGAACCGCCACGGTCGGGCGCTTTTGCTGGAAGCCCGGAGACCGGAACCGGAAAACGGACCAGAAGGGCGGCCGCGGCCCGCGCTCTGGGCCAGGCCCCACGCAATTACACCCTGTGAACCCCGTCAGGACCGGAAGGTAGCAGCGGTAAGCAGATCGTGTGATGTGCCGTGGGTCACCCTGGCCCGGAACGCGGGCCGCCGGCGCGCCGAGACGCCAACCCCTCGATTCCCGGAGGCCCGCCCCGGCGGGACTTGAGTTCCAGATGACCTACCAGGTACTGGCTCGACGTTACCGGCCGCAGACCTTCGCCGACGTGATCGGCCAGGAGCACGTCACCCGGGTCCTCTCCGGTGCCGTCGCCGCCGGGCGGGTGGCGCACGGCTACCTCTTCACCGGCCCGCGCGGAGTCGGGAAGACCTCGACGGCCCGCATCCTCGCCAAGGCCCTGAACTGCGCGGAAGGTCCGCCCAAGGCCCCATGCAACGCCTGTGCCGCCTGCGTCGAGATCACTGCCGGCCGCAGCCTCGACGTCCTCGAGATCGACGGCGCGTCCTCCGGCGGCATCGACCAGGTGCGCGAGCTCCGCGAAAATGCCCGCTACGCGCCGAGCGGTGGTCGTTACAAGCTCTACATCATCGACGAGGTGCACCAGGTCACAGCGCACGGGTTCAATGCCCTGCTCAAGACCCTCGAGGAGCCGCCGGCCCACGTGGTGTTCGTCCTCGCCACGACCGAGGTGCAGAAGGTCCCGGATACGATCATCTCCCGGGTCCAGCGTTTCGATTTCCGCCGCCTCTCGATCCGCGACATCGAGGAACAGCTCGAGAAGATCGTCGTCGAGGAGAAGTTCCGGCTCGAAGCGGGGGCGCTCCGCGTCCTGAGCCAGCGGGCCCAGGGCTCGCTTCGCGACGCCGAGGTGCTGCTCGATCAGGTGGTGGCGGCGGCCGACGGTGGCGCGCTGACCAGGGACGTGGTCGAGCGTCTCCTCGGACTGACCGGGGTGGACACCTATCTCGCCCTCACCGAACGCCTGGCGGCGCGGGATGCGGGGGGAGCGCTGGCGCTCTTCGATCGAGTGCTCGGCGAGGGCGCCAACCTGGGCGAGCTGGCGACGGGGTTCATCGAGCACCTCCGTCATCTCCTCGTCCTCTCCATCTCTCGCGATCTCGCCTCGACGCTTGGGCTAACCGACGATCTGGTGAGCCGCTACGAGGATCAACTCAAGTTCTGGTCGAAAGGCGACGTGACTCGGATCCTGTCGCTGGCGCTGGCTGCGGCCCGCGAGATGCGCCGGAGCGAGTTTCCGCGCGTGTACTTCGAGCTGGCTCTCGTCGAGATGGCCGAGATGAGCTCGACCGCCGACCTGCGGGCGCTCCTCACGCGCCTCGATGCGCTCGGCGGCGGCGCGCCGATGACGGCCGCCGGGAGCGCGGGCGGCGGGCTCGCCGGTGCGCCGCGCGCGGAGGGCCGGCGGTCCGATCCGGCGCCCGGTGGTTCGCCGCGGCGGACGCAGGGTGCTCAGCCGGCCGAGTCGCCCGACCCGCGCTCGAGACCATCCTCCGTCACGGTGCCGGCGCCCTCCATGATCGCGGACCGCCCGGCCCTTCGATCAGCGGCCGGCACGCCCGCGATCCCCGGGCCGGAGCCCGGTGTCGAGGCGGACGCGGAGGAGGAGAGCGAGGCGCCGGCCGGTCTGATGGCGGATCTCGCCGCCGCAAGCCTCGCCCCGACGACCGGGCCGGCCATCGCCCCGACGACCGCCCCGGCCATCGCCCCGACGACCGCCCCGGCCATCGCCCCGACGACCGGGCCGGCGGCCGCTGATCCGCGCTGGCTCCGCGTGGTCGAGCGGATCCGGATGCGCAAGACCTCTCTCGCCAGCCTCCTCGCCGAGGCGCGCGAGGTGGGGTTCGCGGGAGGGGTGCTCGCAGTCGCGTTCCCGGACGGCCAGAGCTTCTATCGGGGCAAGGTGCTCGACCCGAGGAACATGTCCATCATCACCGAGGAAGTGCGCGCGGAGTTCGGCCCCGGGGTGCGCCTCGATGTCGCGCGCGGCGATCAGCCGGCCCCGGCGCCGGCCCGCAGCGAGCCGGGAGCGCCGCGCAAGTCGGCGCCGTCCCCCGCCCGCTTCTCGGCGGGGGTCGAGGAGATCGTCGAGCGGTTCGACGGCATCATCCTCGACTAGGGTTGGTCCCGGCGAGGCCGTTGTACTCGATGGCGCTTGCAGAATGGCCGCCGGCACCGGCGGAGGAGATCGCGCGATGAAGATGAACCGGCAGATGGGCAAGCTCATGAAGCAGGCCCAGGCCATGCAGTCACGCATGGCCGAGATCGAGGAGGAAGTCTCGAGCCGCGAGTTCACCGCCACGGCCGGCGGCGGCGTCGTCCGGGCCGTGGTCGACGGCAAGCACGAGCTCAAATCGATCAAGATCGATCCGCAGGTCGTGCGCGCCGACGAGATCGATCTCCTCGAGGACCTGATCCTGGCCGCCGTCAACGAGGCGCAGCGGACGGCCGCCGCGACGGTCAAGGCCGAGATGGACAAGGCCACCAGCGGCATGGACCTCGGCGGAATGCTCTGATCGATGCCGATCGGGGCGCTTGCTGCCGGGCACGGACGCGGGAGATCGCCATGGAGTTCGGTTCGGAGCTCGTAGCCAGGCTCGTCGAGGAGCTGGTGCGCCTGCCCTCGATCGGGCAGAAGACGGCGACGCGGCTCGCCCTCCACATCCTCAAGATGCCGCGGGAGGAGGCCGAGCGCCTGGCCGAGACCATCCGCATGGTCAAGGAGCGCGTCGGCTTCTGCGCGATCTGCGGCCACCTGACCGAGGACTCCTCCTGCGCGATCTGCCGGGATTCGACCCGGAACGACCTCGTCATCTGCGTCGTCGAGCAGTCCTCGGATCTGATCGCCATCGAGCGCACGGCCGAGTACCGTGGCAAGTACCACGTGCTCCGGGGCGCCATCTCGCCGCTCGACGGCATCGGCCCGGACGAGCTCCGGGTGAAGGAACTCATCGAGCGCCTGGCGAGCGGCCGGGTGGAGGAGGTCATCGTGGCCACCAACCCGAACGCCGCCGGGGAGGCGACCGCCCTCTACTTGAGTCGCCTCATCTCGCCGCTCGGGATCCGCGTCACCCGCATCGCCCGCGGCGTGCCGATCGGCTCCGACCTCGAGTACTCGGACCAGTCCACCCTGGCGAGCGCGCTGGCCGGGCGGCGCGAGATCTAGGCGCCGCGCCCGGCGGGCGGCATCCCGCCGCGCCTCGACGCCGCGCCCCGCGCTGCGCCGCGCCCCGATCCCCATGCGGATGCGTCATTTCCGTTTGACCACCGGCGCGCCCCATGCTAGCTTGCCGGCCCGGCGGCACGTAGTCCACGGCCCTCCCCGACGGAGGCCCCCTCGTGGAGCGGGCCCACGGAACCGACGGCCTGGCGGCGGCAACCAGGAGCGCGACAGGGAAGACGCCGGGCTCCCGATCCCACGGCCGGAGTTCATGTGCCGGCGAACCGGAGTTGCCCCATGGTCGGACGGAACTGGGCGTTGTACGAGGAAGACTTCTGGGGGATCGACGAATCCCTGCAGAGCTTTCTCTCGGGTTCTTACTGCCGCGGCGTGGCGCTCGTCGACAAGACCGGACAGCTCATCACCACGGTCGGCGCGCTCCCGGAGTTCGACCTGGATTCATTCGCCTCGCTCGCCGCGGCGGACTTCGCCGCAAACCGCGAGCTCGCCCTCCTGGTCGGCGAGACCGACTTCAACACGCTCGTGCATCAGGGTGCGGGGTCCGGTCTCTACCTGCAGATGATGGCGAACCGCGTCATCCTCGCCGCGCTCTACGACAAGAAGACGACGCTCGGGCTCGTTCGCTTCCAGGCCAAGCGGGTGGCCACGCGGCTCGAGACCATCCTCGACAACCTCTTCGCGAAGATCCAGGCCGGCAGCGGCGATGAGATGGAGCCGGTGGTGGGTGCGGGGTTCGCGGCGGCGGCCGAGGCGGAACTGGATGGCCTCTTCAGCGAATAGGATCTCCCGTGCTCATCAACGTTCCGGCCCGGGAGATTCACGCCAAGATCGTCTACTACGGCCCCGGCCTGGGCGGTAAGACCACCAATCTCCTGCACATTCACGGTCGCCTGCCGCAGCAGGCGCGCGGGCGCCTGATCTCGATCGCCACCGAGAACGAGCGCACCCTCTTCTTCGACTTCCTGCCGATCGATCTGGGGCAGGTGCGCGGGTTCCGCGTCCGTTTTCACCTCTACACGGTCCCCGGACAGGGCTACTACGCAGCGTCGCGGCGGCTCATCCTGCGCGACGTGGACGGGATCGTCTTCGTCGCCGATTCCGATCGCCGGCGGCTCCTCGAGAACCTGGAGAGCTTCGACGATCTGCTCAGGAATCTGCGCCAGGATCGGCTCGTCCCGGAGCGCCTGCCGCTCGTCATGCAATGGAACAAGCGCGACGTGCAGGGCGCGGTGCCGGCCGCGCACCTCGAAGCCCTCCTGAACCTGTACCGGGCGCCGAGCTTCGAGGCGGTGGCGAATCGCGGTCACGGGGTGGTCGAGACCCTCAAGGCGTGTTGCGGCGGCGTCCTGCGCTCGCTCGAGAACGGGCAGACGGCGCGCGCGGCGGCGCCGGCCCCCGCGCGCGCGGCGGCGCCGCTCCCGCGCGCCCGGCGGCCCCCGGATCGCGCCCCGCCCCGCCACTTCCCGCCGTGCATCGCTAGGCGCGAGGAAGAAGGTGCAGCACTCCACGCGCGGAGTACCGGCAGCGTCCGGCGACCGCCTCGCGCTCCTCCTTGCGGCCCTCGGTCCCTGCGGGTTCTCCCCGCTCGTGCCGGCGACGGTCGCGAGCTTCGTGCTCGCCGTCATCTACGGGTTCCTGCCGCCGATCGGCGTCGCCGTCGATGCGCTCGCCCTCCTCGCCGCGACGGTCCTGGCGGTGTGGGCGGCCGGTCGCGCGGAGATGACCTGGGGCCACGATGCGAAGCGGATCGTGATCGACGAGGGCGCCGGCATGGCCATGACGCTCCTCGCCCAGCCCGCCGGCTGGCCGGCGGCGGCATGCGGATTTCTCGCCTTCCGCGTGTTCGACGTGCTCAAGCCGTTTCCCGGGCGGCGCGCCGAGAAGCTCCCCGGCGGCTACGGCGTCGTGACCGACGATCTCGTCGCCGGCGTGTACGCCAACCTGGCCGTGCGCGTCCTGCTGCTCGTCCTCGCTTCCCGCGCGGCATGAGCGCGCTGCGGACGCGACGATGAAGGCGACGGTCGTCACCATCGGCAACGAGCTCCTCGCCGGCCGGACGGTGGACACCAACTTCACCTTTCTCGCGCGGGCGCTCGGCGCCGCGGGCGTGCGCGTGCACCGCCACGTGACGGCGGGCGATGAGCGCGCGGCCATCCTCGCCGCCGTGCGTGCCGCCCTTCTCGATTCGGAGCTCGTCCTCCTGTCGGGCGGCCTCGGCCCGACCTCCGACGACGTGACGCGGGACGTGATGGCGGAGCTCGCCCAGGTCGACCTCCGGGCGGATCCGGACGTGGCGGCGCGCATTGCGGCGCGCATGGCGAGCCTCGGGCGGACCCTCACTGCGGTCGGCAGCCGGCAGGCGCTGCTCCCGGCGGGCATGGCGCAGCTCCGGAATCCGATCGGGCTCGCCCCGGGGCTGTGGCATGAAGCTGGCGCCGCGGTCGTCTGTGCGCTGCCGGGTGTCCCGCGGGAGCTCATGGCGATGACGGACGAGGTGCTCGTGCCGCGTCTCCGCGCAGTCCGCCCCGACCTCGCGCCGCTCCCGGTCGTGACGCTCCGCACGATCGGGGTGCCCGAGTCCGACATCGCCGAGCGCATCGAGACCGAGGGGGTCGATCTCGCCGGCGTGACCATCGCCTACCTGCCGGGGGCGGGCGGAGTGGACCTCCGGATCACGGGAACGGAACCGCACGCGACGGCTTCCGTCGAGCGCGTGGCGGAGGCGATCGCCGGGCGCCTGGCCGCATCTATCTACACGCGCGGAGAGGAGCCGATGGAGGAGGTTGTGGGCCGGCTCCTGGCCGCGCGCGGCCAGAAGCTCGCGCTCGCCGAATCCTGCACCGGAGGTCTCGTCGGCTACCGGATCACGCGCGTCGCGGGCAGCTCGGCGTACTTCGCGGGTGGGATCGTCGCCTACGCGAACGAGGCGAAGACGGCCCTCCTCGGTGTCTCGCCGGCGCTCCTCGCCACGCACGGCGCGGTGAGCGCGGAGACGGCGGCGGCCATGGCCCGGGGCGCGCGGGAGCGCTTCGCGGCGGACTGGGGTCTTGCCATTACCGGTATTGCGGGCCCGGGCGGAGGGACCGCCGAGAAACCCGTGGGACTCCTCTTCGTCGCGGCCGCGGGCCCCGGCGCCGGGTTCGGCGCGGTCGTCACGCGCCGGCACCTTCTCCTCGGCGATCGCCAGCAGATCCGCGAGCGCGGCGCCACGCACGCGCTCGATCTCGTGCGGCGCGCGCTCCTCGATCTCGCGCGTCCCACCGTTTGAGCTTCCGCCAAAGCAGAACGCGGGGACGGCGTCCGTGCCATCCCCGCGTTCGGGCGAGCGCTCGCCTTGCGAGCGCGTCTCGTTGTCCAGGCTACCAGTAGAGGGTCACGAAGAACTCGGAGCGGAGCGTCCCGATCGCGTCCGTCTCGGAGTCCAGCTCCGACCAGCCGACGCCGACCCAGCCGCCCACCGAGAGGGGCGGGACGGGGAAGGCCTCGCCGCCGAAGCGGGCGTTCAGCTCGAGCGTCCCATCCGAGCCTTCAACACCCGAGTCGGAGTAACCGACACCGGCGCCGAGGAAGGGCGCGAAGTATTGGTTCGACTTGCCGGCCAGGTAGTAGTGACCGGCCGCCTGGATGGTCCACGACGTGTCGCCCGGATCCAGGCTCGCCACGCCGACCGCAGTGCCGATCTTGAACATGTCCTTGATCTGGTAGCCGAACAGGATGGTCGGGCTCGCGCTCGCGGTGAAGCCGAGCGACATGTTCCCCTTCATGAGGCTCGACGGCGCTTCGGCCAGGGCGGCCGACGCCACGAGCATGGCGCAAACCGAGGCGAGGATCGCATTCCTGAACATTCTGACCTCCATGTAAGGACCACCCTGCGAGGGCGGACACCATCGCTGGAGCGGCCGGGGCACATGGCCACCCTGGTCTCAGGCCCAGCACTTCTTGGTCCGGGTTCAGGACCCTGGTATCCGAGCGCCCACCCGAGGGGCTAGCGCAGGGAAAACACGCGGTTCACTTCATCCGAATCTCAGTCCTCCGAGCGAGCGATGGAGTGAGTCCGCACCAAGTTCCCAAGATTCACGGCCCTCTTGGATACCGCGAATCGGGAAGTCAGCCGGGAAAGCTAGGTACTTCCCGATGCTCTCGTCAATCTCCATCTTCTGGACAATCGACGGGGCGAGGTGGGATCAAGCAGGCCCAGAGCGCCGCGACTCTGTTAAGTATATGTATTGTAACAAGATATGAGCCTCGACGGGCGGCGGTCAGAAATTGGCCGCTCAGCGTAACTTCTTGTGGATCAGCAAATTGCCGTGAATCTGTGCGGTCGTGGCCGGACGGGAGCCGAACGGTCGCAAGTGAGCCTCGAACGGTCGCGCTGCCCGCCGGCCGTCAGCGGGCGATGGTCAGCTCGCCGCCGGCCGACTCGCCGCCGGCGTCGATCCGGTAGAAGTAAACGCCGGGAGCGACCGCGCGCCCGCGCGCATCGCGGCCGTCCCATGCGATCGCGTGGGCGGTCGCGGCCGGGCGCTCGCCCAGATCGAACGCGCGCACGCTCCGCCCGGCGACATCGAAGACGGTGAGTGTCGCACGCGCAGTGCGCGGCAGCGTGAAGCCGATCTGCGTCCGCTCGGCGAACGGATTCGGCGCGGTCCACGTCGTGAGCCCGTGCGGGCCGGGAGCGGGCGCGGGCTCGACGACTGCCGCGCCCCCCTGCCCGAGCGGGCCGGTGCCCCCCGCGGCGTGGTAGCGCGCGGCGAGCTCCTGCAGGTACTGGCGCGCGATGTCGTAGTCGTGGATGTAGACCTGGTTCTCGTCGTTGTAGCTGCGGGCGTTGGCCGACCAGTTGGCGGAGCCGGTGATGACGAGCGGATCCGAGTCCGGGTAGCCGACGTCGATGAGCATCGTCTTGTGGTGGAGCACCCCCGGCGAGTAATTCCCGAGGTGGACGTCCGCCGGCGGGGACCACGCCGGGGCCGCCACGCCGATCATCTGATAGTAGCGGGTGTTGGGATCGAGGTTCCGATCGAAGACGCCGCGCACCTCGAATCCCGGGACATTGTCCCACTTCGACTTCATCGCGCCCTCGATCGTGTCCCGCGTGAGGGTCATCGTGACGAAGTAGGTCTGGTGGTCGGCGTCGTTGCCGATGCGGGCGAGCATGATGTTCTCGTGCCCATCGGACGGCGCGAAGTAGACCTCGACCGGGATGCCGTTCACGGTGAACAGGTGCTGCGTGTTGTTGAACTTCTCGGTCCCCATGCGCGACTGGACCGCGTCGGGCACGTTGGTCGACGAGCCCCACATCTCGTTGAACTCGATCGTGTAGGCGGCGGCCACCTCGGCGTCCTTCAACTCGACCACGTTCTGCGCGTCGTCGTTGGTGCCCTGGAAGGTCGGGTTCCACGATCCGGTGAGCACCCAGTCGTCGAGCGTCGAGGAATTGTCGCGCGCCTCGAAGATGAAGAACTTGTTGTGGTGGATCCCGGTCGAGGCGTGGTTGCCGCCGAAGTGGCTGTCGATCCCGGGGATCCCGGCGGCGAGGAGCCGGTTGTACTGGGTGGCCCCGGTCTCCCACTCGCGGATCACGCGGACCTGGACCCCGCGCTGATGGGCGGCGATGAGCGCGTCCGCCACCTGCGACAGGGAGAAGCTGTACAGGGCGCAGTCGATCGAGAAGCGGGCGGCATTGATCCGCGCGATGAGGATCTGGTCGAGCGGGACCGAGCCGGCAGCGACGCGCCCGGCGGCGTACGCGGGCTCGATCGACTTGTTGAAGTAGACGAGGATCGCTTCATCGGTCGCCGGCGGGGTGAGGAAGGTGCGATTGCCGCTCAGCGTGGTGCCGGCTGCATCGGTCGAGCTCACGCGGTAGTTCCAGTAAGCGCCATCCTCAAGCCCGGTCAGGACGACCGAGTGCGCGGTGACCGGGGTCGGATCCTCGACCACCGTCCCGTACCCGGTGGTCGGCCCGTACTCGACCCGGCTCGTGGACGCCGTCGAGGTCGTCCACACGATGCGGGCCGTGGTCGGCGTCACATCCACGGCCGCTGGGCCCGTCAGGATGGTCGGGCCCTGCCCCGCGATATCGGCGAGGGTGCGCGGCACGATGCGGTAGCCCGTCGTGTAGGGCGAGCTCGAGTCCTCCTGCTGGAGGACTCCGATCACCGAGAAGACCGTGGGCGGAGCCGGCGAGCCGTTCAGGTTCGTGTTCTGGTTGATGAAGAGGGTGGTCGTCCCGGTCCCGTCGCTCACGGTCAAGGCGGTGTTGCCGCCGGGGCTCACGGGCCAGTTGCCGGCGACGATGCTCACATTGTCGATGCGGATCAGGCGGCCCTCGTTCACCTCGCGATAGGTCTGAGCGTTCCAGGTCGCCGTCACCTGGGCGCAGGTCAGCGCGAGGGGCGCCGGCACCGGCCGGCCTCGCTCGTGGATCACCACGTTCGTGAGATTGGTGACCTCGGTCAGTCCGAGGAAGTGCGCGATCTCCCCGGCGACCGTGACCGAATCGCCCAGGTCGAAGTTCCACTGGAAGACTCCGCCCGACTGGAAGACGTACAAGCCCCCGGTGGCATCCTCGACGTGGATGGCGGTCGAGAAGCGATTGAAGACCGTGTCCGGCGCGGTCACGATCCCCGTGATGGCGACCGGTGTCCCGATCGTGTACGGTGCAGCCGGCACGCCGTTCATGTCATTCTGATGTAGATCGCCGATCGGGACGGCGGCGACGAGCGCCGGCGCGGCAAGGGTGATCGCGAGGGAGGCCATGATGCCGGCGTGAACCTTGGCGCGGGCGGCGACCCGGCGGGCGGTGGCGGCGAGGGTGGTCATCGGTCGGGGTCTCCGGTGGCGACACGAGATGGTGAACGGCGCTGGCGGTGGCGACCGAAAGGTCGCAGCAGTCGACCCGGTCACCATACCATCCGCGCCGTGCGGCCCTCAAGTGCGGGAGCGCGTGAGGAGGACCGGGCCCGCCTCTTGCTAAGGTGTGTGCAAGGGAGGCGACCGTGGCACGCATCTTCGTGGCATTGCGTTTGCCGCGAGCGGTCGCGGACCGGATGGCCGCGGTCGGTCGCGATCTCGAGCGGAAGCTCGCCGACGTCAAATGGGTCGAGACCGAGAACTTGCACTTCACGCTGCGGTTCTTCGGCGAGCTCGATCCGGGCGCCGTCGAGCGGGTCGTCCTGGCGGTCACCGCGGTGACGGCTGCGACCACGACGTTCACACTCCGCCTCGAGGGCCTCGGGACGTTTCCGCCGCAGGGGCGGCCTCGCGTCCTGTGGGCCGGGGTGAGTGCCGGCGCGGCCGAGCTCGCGGCGCTGGCCTCCCGGCTCGAGGAGGGTTTCGTCGAGCGCGGGCTCGGGCGGGCGGATCGCGCCTTCGCTCCGCATCTCACGCTCGGCCGGGTGCGCGATCCGAACGCTCCGGGCCGGCGCGGGCGGCCGGCCCGGGAACGCATCCCGCTGGAAGCCCCGGCGGCCATGCGGGCGGCGATCGCGGCCGCCCGCTTCGAGCCGATCGAGTTCCGCGCCGGGGAGATCGCGGTGGTGGAGAGCCGGCTCCGCCCCGCGGGCCCCGAGTACCTCGACATTGATAGAGCCGGCCTGGGCGGCGCTGCGGCCACCGGGGAAGGGCGGGCCTGATCTCGGGGCCACCCCGCCCCCACAATTTTGTTGACTACTCTAAAGTATGGGTGTACACCCTGACCCGGGCAGCGGCGACTTCCCGCCGGCCGCCCCAGGGGTTCCGCGACCATCCCCCCGGCCCATGAGAGGGAGCGAGATCATGGCAACGGAGCTGTCCAAGGAGAAGGCGAAGGCGCTCGAACTGGCCATCGCGCAGATCGAGAAGCAACACGGCAAGGGCGCCATCATGAAGCTCGGCGATGAGTCGGCCAAGGTGCGCACCGAGGCGATCCCCACCGGGTCGCTCGGGCTCGATCTCGCCCTCGGCGTGGGCGGCGTGCCGCGCGGCCGTGTCATCGAGATCTTCGGTCCGGAGTCCTCCGGCAAGACCACGCTCACCCTCACGATCATCGCCGGCGCCCAGAAGCTCGGCGGACATGCGGTGTTCATCGATGCCGAGCACGCGCTCGATGCCCACTACGCGCAGCGGATCGGGGTCGACATCGACAACCTGCACGTGGCGCAGCCCGACACCGGCGAGGAGGCGCTCGAGATCGCCGAGACCCTGGTCCGCTCGGGCGCGGTCGACGTCGTCGCCATCGACTCGGTGGCGGCCCTGGTGCCGAAGGCCGAGATCGAGGGCGAGATGGGCGATTCGCACATGGGGCTCCAGGCTCGTCTCATGTCGCAGGCGCTGCGCAAGCTGACGGCTGCCATCGCCAAGTCGCGCACCTGCGTCATCTTCATCAACCAGATCCGCATGCAGATCGGGGTCATGTTCGGGAACCCCGAGACCACGACCGGCGGCAAGGCGCTCAAGTTCTACTCCTCGGTGCGTATCGACATCCGCCGCATCGGCTCGATCAAGGAAGGCGAGGAGGTGATCGGGAGCCGCGTGCGGGTGAAGGTGGTCAAGAACAAGGTGGCGGCGCCGTTCAGGCAGGCGGAGTTCGACATCCTCTACAACACCGGCATCTCGCGCGAGGGCGAGCTCCTCGATCTGGCGACCGAGAAGGACATCGTGAAGAAGTCAGGGACCTGGTTCTCGTATGGCGAGGAGCGGCTCGGGCAGGGCCGCGAGAACGCGCGCCTCTTCCTCCGCGACCACCCGGAGGCGGCGGCGGCGATCGAGGCGGAGCTCCGCCGGCAGCACGACCAGGCCCAGGCGGAGGCCGACGCCAAGGCGATGCCGCCGGCGGCCACGCCGCCCGCCGCAGCCGCACCGCCGGTCCCGGCGCCGGGATCCGGCAACGGTCACTCGCTCGCGCCCCGCGCCGAGAAGGCCCCCGAGCCGGTCGGTGCCGGCGCTGCGCGCTCCCGCGACGGGCGCGGTATCGATGCCGATCGCCAGGGGACGCGGGCTCCGGCCGCGGCGCCGGGACGCGCGGCGCCGGCCCTCAAGCGCGGTCGCAGCTAAGGCACCGCGGGGACCGGGTCGCCCGCCGGGCATCCGCGATTCGCAGGGCGTGCTATGCTCGCCGGCCGGCTGAAGGCCGGCGGCAGGCGCGCCGGGACCGTGAGGCGGATCCGGGCGGCGTTCATGCGGCGTGTTCCTCCGGCGTGCTCATCCGATCATGCACTCGGCAGACGGGCCACCCTCGCGGCACGAGGACGCGGTTTCCGGCACCGGCGACGGCGACCTCGGTCCGCTGCGCGAGGTGGCGCTCAGGATGCTCGCCGCCGAACCGTCGACGCGGGCAGTGCTCCACGCGAAGCTCGCGCGACGCGGGTTTCCCCGCGCGCTCATCGCGGCGCTCCTCGATCGTCTCGAGGCGGTGGGCCTCATCGACGACCGAGCGTACGCCGAGGGCTTCGTGCGCCGCCGGATCCGGATCCGGCCTCGCGGGTTCGCGCTCCTGCGCCGCGAGCTCGCGCGGAAGGGCGTGTCGGCCGCGGTGACCGATGAGGTGTTGCAGGCGGCGGCTGCGGTCACCGACGAGGTGACGCTCGCCCGATCTGCGCTCGACCGGCGCGCGTATCGCCTGGACCGGCTCAGTCCGGAGGCGGCGCGCCGCCGGGCGATCGGCATCCTGCGCCGCCTCGGCTTCTCGACAGCCGCTATCGCGGCGGCGCTCGCGGCGCGGCGGAGCGGAGGCGAGCGCTAGGAGGCTCTGGAAAAACCCTCCTCGCGGGCGGCGAGCCGCGCCGGCGAGGAGGAGGCGGCCTTTCGGCAGCCTTCTATCTGATGAGGCCGGCAGCCGTTGAGAATCAACGGGCTCTCGGCCGGCCGGTCACCCGGCCCCTGAACCAGTCCGATCCCGAGGAGATCCATGCACGAGAGCGCTCAGGAGCTCAGACGCCTCTTCGTCGAGTTCTTCAGGACGCGCGGCCACCGCGAGGTGCCGAGCTCGCCGCTCATTCCCGTGGGTGACGCGACGCTCTTGTTCACCACCGCGGGCATGGTGCAGTTCAAGCCGCTCTACGGCGCTGCGAACCCAGAGTTCACGCGCGCCGTGTCGGTGCAGAAGTGCCTGCGCGCGACCGACATCGACCAGATCGGGCACACCATCCGCCATCACACGTTCCTCGAGATGCTCGGGAACTTCTCCTTCGGCGACTACTTCAAGCGCGAGGCGATCGCCTGGGCCTGGGAGTTCGTGCGCACGGTGGTCGAGCTCGATCGCGATCGCATCTGGGTCTCGGTGCACGAATCGGACGGCGAGGCGGCCCGGCTGTGGGAGGCGGAGACCGACCTCCTGCCCGGCCGGATCGTACGCCTCGGGGACAAGGACAACTTCTGGGGACCGGCCGGCTCGACCGGGGCCTGCGGTCCGTCGAGCGAGCTGTACTGGGATGTGGGCCCGGCGGCGGATCCCGGCGGCCGCGAGGGCGCGCTCGGCGAGAGCGATCGCTACCTCGAGTTCTGGAACCTCGTCTTTCCGCAGTTCAACCAGGACGCCGACGGGCGGCGGCTGCCGCTCGCGCGACCCGGGATCGACACCGGCATGGGTCTCGAGCGGCTCGCCCTCATCGTGCAGGGGGCGCCGTCTACGTACGAGACCGACCTCCTCCGCCCGCTCGTGGACGACGTCCTCGAGTTCGCCGCCCTCGCCGCCATGCCCGACGACGGGCGCCGGGTGGCCGTGCGCATCGTCGCCGACCACGCCCGCGCGCTCGCCTTCGCCATCGCCGGCGGGGTGGTGCCGGGGAACGAGGGGCGCGGTTACGTCATCCGCCGCGTGCTCCGCCGGGCCGCGCGGCGCGGTCGCGAGCTCGGGATCGCCGCGCCGTTCCTCTACCGGATCGCCGAGACCGTGATCCGCCACTACGGGGCGATCTATCCCGAGCTCGAGGGGATGAAGGAGGCGATCCTCCGCATCACGCAGTCGGAGGAGGAACGCTTCGCCCGCACGCTCGACTCGGGCATGGAGCGCTTCCAGGCCATCGTCGCCGAGCGCCGCGCCGGCGGGGCGGCCGAGCTCTCGGGCGCCGACATCTTCCAGCTCTACGACACCTACGGCTTTCCCGTCGACCTGACGGCCGAGATGGCGAGCGAAGAGGGGCTCACGGTCGATCGACCGGGATTCGAGACCGCGATGACCGAGCAGCGGGAGCGGGCGCGCCGCGCGCACCGCTTCCATGCGGTCGCCGCGGAGGGGGCCGGCGGGCCGTGGACCGAGGTGACGGACGGACCCGATTCGGAGTTCCGCGGCTACGAGACGCTGATCCTCGAGGCCACCGTTCGCCGCTACCGGGAGACGGCGGAGGGGATCGAGGTCGTTCTCGACGAGACCCCTTTCTACGCCGAGAGCGGGGGGCAGGTCGGGGATCAGGGCACGATCGAGGGCGATGGGTTCCGGATCCAGGTCGCCGACACGGTGGCGGCGGTGTCCGGCCCCGACGGGGAGACCGTGAAGAGCCACGTGCACCGCGGCCGCTTCCTCGCCGGCGGGCCGGCCGATCTCGTCCGCGCACGCGTCACCGCCCGTGTGGATCCGCACCTGCGCGGCGCGACCATGCGCAACCACACCGCCACGCATCTTCTCCATGCCGCGCTCCGCGCCGTCCTCGGGACGCACGTGCAGCAGGCCGGATCGCTCGTTTCGTCCACGCACCTGCGCTTCGATTTCACGCACTTCGCCGCCGTGACGCCGGCCGAGCGCACGGCGATCGAGGAGCTCGTGAATCGCGAGATCCTCAAGAACACGCCGGTCGACGTGCGCACCCAGTCCTATGACGAGGCGCGAGCGCGGGGGGCCATCGCGCTCTTCGGCGAGAAGTACGGGCGCGAGGTGCGCACGATCGGGGTCCCGGGCTTCTCGCTCGAGCTGTGCGGCGGCACGCACTGCCGGGGCACCGGCGACATCGGGTTGTTCAAGATCGTGGCCGAGGGCGCTGTCGGCGCCGGCATGCGCCGGCTCGAGGCGGTGACCGGGCTCGGCGCGCTCGCGCTCACCCTGGAGCTCGAGGGCCGTCTCGACGAGCTCGGACAGATCCTCGGAGTGCCGCGGGTCCAGGTGGCCGACCGGCTCAAGGCGGTGCTCAAGGAGAACGCCGATCTCAAGCAGAAGATGAAGGGCACCGCCGGCGGCGGCGTCGAGAAGCAGGTGGAGGAAGCGCTCGCGAGAGCCGAAAACACGGGAGGGCGCCGCTTCGTCGCGGCGAGGATCGATGTGGATTCGATCGACCTCCTGCGGCGGGCGGGAGATCACCTGCGCGACCGCCTGCGGTCGGGTGCCGGCATCCTGGCCGCCGTGATGGGCGGCAAGGTATCGTTCCTGGCGGTGGCCACGGACGACGTGATCGCAGGCGGTCTCCGCGCCGACGAGCTCGTGCGCGAGGTGGCGGCGGTCGCCGGCGGGACGGGCGGCGGCAAGCCGCACCAGGCGATGGGGTCGGGCGGCAAGGCGGTCGAGCTCATCGATCCGGCCCTCGACCGCGGTCGCGAGTTCCTGCGCGAACGCCTGGGCGCCGGGGCGACGTTCTAAAGAGCGGCCGGCGCATGGACGAAGAGCCCGGCCGGCGCCCGGACGAAGAGCCCGGCCGGCGGAAGGGCCAGTGCCGGCGGAAGGGCCAGTGTAGGATCAGGCTCAAGGAGACGCGGAGGGCGACATCAAAGGTCTCATCCTGTCCGGCGGCCGGGGCACGCGGCTCCGGCCCATCACGCACACGAGCGCGAAGCAGCTCGTCCCGGTGGCGAACCAGCCGATCCTCTTCCACGCCATCCAGGCGGTGCACGCCGCCGGGATCACCGAGGTCGGGATCGTCGTCGGCGACACCCAGGCGGAGATCCGGGCCGCGGTCGGGGACGGCGGCGGCTTCGGCGTGCGCGTCACCTACCTGCCGCAGGACGCGCCGCGCGGGCTCGCCCACGCCGTCCTCATCGCCGAGGACTTCATCCAGGACGACCCCTTCGTCATGTACCTCGGCGACAACTGCATTCGCGACGGCATCGTGCCGCTCGTCGAGGAATTCCGGCGCGAGCGTCCCAATTGCCAGATCCTCCTCGCCAAGGTGCCGAACCCGAGCCAGTTCGGGGTGGCGGAGCTCGACGCCCAGAACCGGGTGATCGGGCTCGAGGAGAAGCCGCGGCAGCCGAAGAGCAACTACGCGCTCGTCGGCGTCTACATGTTCGACCGCACGATCTTCACGGCGGCGCGCGCCATCAAGCCGTCCGGCCGCGGCGAGCTCGAGATCACCGACGCCATCCAGCACCTGATCGATCAGAAGTTCGACGTGCGCTCGCACATCATCACCGGCTGGTGGAAGGACACCGGCAAGCTCGAGGACATGCTCGAAGCCAACCGCATGATGCTCTCCGACATCGTGCGGGAGATCCGCGGCGAGGTGGACGACGAGAGCCGGATCGAGGGCCAGGTCGTGATCGGCGCCGGCACCACCGTCCAGCGGAGCGTGCTCCGCGGGCCGCTCATCATCGGCGAGCGCTGCCGGATCATCGATTCCTACGTGGGGCCCTTCACGGCGCTCAGCGACGAAGTCACTCTCCAGGGCTCGGAGATCGAGCACTCCATCGTGCTCCAGCGGAGCCAGATCATCGACCTCGAGACGCGTGTCGAGTCGAGCCTGATCGGCAAGGACGTGCGCATCACCCGGGGGCGGGGCCGGCCGCGCGCCAGCCGTTTCATGATCGGCGACTCGAGCGAGGTCGAGGTCTAGAGCCGGGATGGGCGAGGGCGCGATGCTGCGGTTCAAGATCTACCTGACGGGAGCCGGCGGGCTCGTCGGCGGCGCGCTCGTGCCGGTGCTCGAGGCTGCCGGGCACGAGGTGGCCGGGGGCGAGTTCGCGGGGCGCGCGCTCGTGGACGTGTGCGACGCGGCGGCGATCGGCGCGGCGATCGCGGCGGCGCGGCCGGACTGGGTCGTCCATCTCGCCGCCTACACCGCCGTCGACCAGGCCGAGCAGGAGATGGGCGCGGCCGCGCGCCTGAACGTCGGCGGCACGGCGAACGTGGCGGCGGCGGCGGCCGCCACCGGCGCGCGACTCCTCTACATGAGCACCGACTACGTCTACAGCGGCGAGAAGTCCGAGCCGTACGTGGAGACGGACGCGCCGGGCCCTCTCTCCGCCTACGGCCGCTCGAAGCTCGAGGGGGAGACGGCGGCCCGCGCGGCCGTCCCCGCCGCGCTCATCGTGCGCGGGGGTTGGCTCTACGGCCGCAAGAAGGGGTTCGTGAACGCGATCCTCGCGGCTGCCTCCGATCCGGCGCGTCCCCTCCGCGTGGTCACCGATGAGGTCGGATGCCCGACGGCGGCCGCCGATCTCGCCCGTGGCCTGGCCGCGCTCATCGCAGCGGAGGCCACGGGTATCGTGCACCTCGCCAACACGGGTGGGGTCAGCCGCTTCGATTTCGCCCGCGCCACGCTCGAGCTGGCAGGCCTCGATCCCGATCGCATCCTGCCGACGACGCAGGCCGAGAACGGGCGCCTGGCGCGCCGCCCCCGCTACTCGGTCCTCGACTGCGCGCGCTTCGCCGGGTGGACCGGGGTGCCGCCGCGTCCGTGGCCGGCGGCGCTCGCGGAGTCCATGGCGGACTGGCGGCGGCGCTCGGCCGCGACGAGCGAACCGGCGGTGGCGCCGGCGCGGGGAGGGAACCGATGACGCGGGGAAGCGGCGGGACAACCCGGCGAGGCGATGCGACCCGGCAAGGCGATGCGACAACCCGGCGAGGCGATGCGACCCCGCAAGGTGATGCGACGACTCGGCGAGGCGGCGCGGTGATCCGGAAGCGCGCCTCGCGGACGGGGAGCCGGGGCCGGGCGGTCGAGGGCGCCCATCGCACCGCGCTCGCGGCCGGGATCGCCGAGGCGGCCCGGCTCGCAGCGCTGGCCGGCGCGCACGAGGAGCGCCTGGTCGCGGCGATCGCGCTGGCGGTCGAGGCCCTCCGCGGCGGGAATCAGATCCTCTTCTGCGGCAACGGCGGCAGCTCCGCCGAGGCGGCGCACCTCGCCGCCGAGCTTGCCGGCCGCTTCTACTACGACCGCGCCCCGCTGCACGCGCTCGCCCTGAACGACAGCGTGCCCGCGCTGACCGCCGTCGCCAACGACTACGGCTACGAGTTCGTGTTCGCCCGCCAGCTCAGCGCGATCGGGCGCCCGGGCGACGTCCTCGTCGCGCTCACGACCAGCGGCCGCTCGCCGAACGTGCTCAAAGCTCTCGCCGCCGCGCGCGAGCTCGGCATCCGGACGATCGGTCTCACCGGCCGGCGCGGCCGGCGTTTCGCGGCCACCTGCGACCTGGGCTTCGTCGTCGATTGCGACGACACCGCCCGCATCCAGGAGGTCCATCTGCTCCTCGGCCATCTCCTGTGCGCCCGCATCGAGGCCGAGCTCTTTCCCCGCGTGCCGACGCGTTCCAGGAGATCCTGAGTCATGAAGAGCATTCTGCTCGTTCTCTGCAGCGTCACCCCGGCGGTGGCCGGCCAGCTCATCCTCAAGTACGCCATCGGGCGCCTGAACCTGAGCATGGAGGAGACCGGCCCCATCGGTTACTACGTCAAGCTGTTCACGACCCCGATCGTGCTCCTCGGTTTTCTCATGTACGGCGTGAGCTCGCTCTTCTGGCTGTTCATCCTGAGCAAGCTACCGCTCAGCCTCGCCTACCCGCTGGTCAGCATGGGCTATGTGCTGGTGGTATTCTTCTCATGGCTGCTCCTGCGCGAGCACGTGAGCATCGCCCGCATCATCGGGGTCGGCATCATCTGCGGCGGCGTGGCGCTCCTGGCCTTCAGCGCGCCGCCGAGCGATCAGGCGCACGGCGGGCCGGGCGGGGCGGCGCCGCGGAGCGGCGAGGTCGAGACCATCGCCGGCCAGTGAGCGGCGGAATCTCCGAGTACCAGGGCACCCCGCCCGCGCGGCGGGGCCCCCGCAGCCGCGATCGCGACGTGGATCGAAACACTCCCGGGCTCGGCCCCTTTCTCTACTGCGACTACTGGGCCAGCGTCTTCAACCTGGAAGGCGTGGTGTCGCCGGCCGTGCTCGCCGGCGGGCGGCTGACGCTCGGCCAGTTCCGGCGCGCGATCGATCGCCCGCGCACGCGCCTGCCCGCTCTCCGCTACTACATCCTGGCCTTCGTGTTCCTGCCGGTGCTCATGCCCTACCGCGTGGTCTACGACATCATGCGGCTCGTCCGCGGGCGCGCGAAGCGGCTCGGCCACCCGGTGGACGATGTGATGGGCCGGCACTGCCTCCACCTGGAGCCGGCGGGACCGGGGCGCGTGCGGGTGACCGCGGCCGGCCGGACGGTGGGGGAGAGGCTCATCGATCCGCGCGGCGCGCAGTGCGCGGTGAGCCTCTTCTATCCCACGTACAAGTTCCTCCTGGCCGGGCTCCTCGCCATCGGGCTCTCGCTCGCCGTGCTGCCGCATCTCGGGAGCCTCGCCGTCCTCCGGCCGCTCGGGGATCACCTGACGGGGGCGCTCTACCTGTTCCTCGCTCTCCTTCTCCTCGGGCTGCTCCGCGATCCGCTCACCGCGCTCGTCGCGCCGCTCCCCATCGTGGCCTTCCGGCATCTGTGGCAGCTCCCGGAATCGGTGTCGGGGCTCGCCTGGTTCTCGCTGGGATTCGTGCTCCTCTTCTTCGCCGTCGAGTGGTTCCTCGTCCCGCGCGGCCTGCCGCCGACCCTCTTCCTCTACGTGAACGACCCCGCGTCGCCGGCTTACCCCTATGCCGCCCGCGGCCATGCTCCGGCCTGGCTCCGCGGCGAACGCTACTGGGTGTGGCGCTTCGTGACGCTCGTGCCCGGCGAACTCCTCAAGTTCTGGGAGCGGGACTGGGAACGGGTGGAGTGCTGGGTCAGGGCCGACGGTCCCGACGCCGGCCGCCTCGAGTGGGTGGTCGGGGATGCCCACTATCGCGAGCTGTGGTACGACTACGCACGGTTGACGGCCCATCGCGAGGCGCGCGAGCACGAGCGCTTGCGCGCCCGGAGCGGTGGCGGTCTCGAGTGGGTCGTCGAGGTGGACATGGACCCCATCTTTCACGCGCCCTACGTGCGCGCGATCGCGCTCTATCCGGAGGGAGCGAGCGGGCCGCTGGCCAGCCTGCCGCGGCTCCTCGCCGCGCTCTGGGGCGGCGTCCGGCGGGACCGCTTGAAGCCGGTCGCGCCGCGCATCGAGGAGCTCGAGGCCGACGGCACCGAGCTCTTCGCCGACACTCCCGAGCACTTCCGGAAGCTCGTGGCGTTCCTGATCGTCGGCATGCCGTGGAGCTTCTGGCGCTATGCGCGCGGGGCCGGAACGAGCGCCCGGCGCTTCCTCTACGGAGAGGCGGGGGCCAACGCCGTGGGGTGGGCGGCCGAGGTCGCGCACCAGATCAAGCAGGTCGATGCAGGGGGGGCGCTCGCCGGAAGGGGGGCGCTCGCCGGCGCGCAGGGCGGCCCGGTGCTGACCGGCGGCGCGGAGAACGCCGTCCCGGTCCCGGGCGAGACGCGCCGCGCGTCCCGGCTCGTCGCGGCGTCCGCGGAGCCGGATCCCGCGGTGTGCCCGCCGATCCACGAGGCGCGCTGATGCGAGCGCTCCTCGCCGGTCTCCGGCCCCGGCAGTGGGTGAAGAACGGGGTCCTCTTCGCCGGCCTCATCTTCTCGCAGCACGCCACCGACCCGGTGCTTCTCCTGCGCGCCGTGGGCGGCTTCCTGATCTTCTGCGCCGTGTCGAGCGCCTCCTATCTGATCAACGACTTCCTCGACCTCGAACGCGACCGTCTGCATCCGGAGAAGAAGCTCCGGCCGATGGCCTCGGGGGCGCTCAAGCCGGGCGTCGGCCTCGCGGCCGCCGCCGTGCTCCTCGCCGCCGGCCTCACCGCCGCGGCGCGGCTCGCCCCGGGCTTCGCGCTCGCGGCGGCGGCGTACACGCTGCTCATCTTCGCCTACTCGCTCGTCTTGAAGCGCGTGATCATCCTCGACGTGCTCGCCATCGCCGTCGGCTTCGTGCTGCGCGCGATCGCCGGCGTCGAGGTCATACGCGCCGTCGATCCGACCACCCAGATCTCGCCCTGGCTCGAGGTGTGCACCCTGTTCCTCGCTCTGTTCCTCGCCACGGGCAAGCGGCACCAGGAGCTCGTGCTCCTCGATCTCAAGGCCGCCACGCATCGCCGTACGCTCGCCGACTACTCGCCGCGGCTCCTCGATCTCATGATGGGCGTGATGACCGCCGCCACAATCATCGCCTACGCGACATACACGATCGCGCCGGCCACGCTGGCCAGGTTCCAGTCCCCGGCCCTCGTCTACACGATCCCCTTCGTGGTCTACGGCGTCTTCCGCTACACGTACCTCGTGCTCGAACGGCGCTCGGGCGGCAATCCGACCGAGGTGCTCCTGACCGACGGGCCGCTCCTCCTGAACACGCTCCTTTGGCTCGGCGCGGTCGCCCTCATCTTGTACGTCGACTGACGCGCCGGAGGCGACCGAGAGCGATGGAGCGCGCGGGGCCGGAGAGCGAGGGAACGAGCCGGGTGCGGGTCCTCGCCCCGGCCAAGGTGAACCTCACCCTCGAGATCCTCCGCCGGCGCCCGGACGGCTACCATGATCTCGCAACCGTGATGCAGGCCATCGATCTGGCCGACGAGGTCGGGCTCGAGGTCGCGCCGGGGACCGGGATCGCGCTCACGGTGACCGGGGCTGCCTTGCCCGTCGGTCCGGCCAACCTCGCGGTCCAGGCGGCGTCCGCCTTTCTCGCGGCCCGGGCCAGAGCCCCGGTTCGGGATGGCGGGGCCTTGCCGCAGTTCGGCATCGCGATCCATCTCGAGAAGCGGATCCCGCTCGCCGCCGGGCTCGGAGGGGGCTCCGCCGATGCCGCCGCCGTCCTCCTCGGCCTCAACCACCTCCTCGGCCGACCTCTCGGGTCCGCCGCCCTCCTCCGCCTGGCCGCCGATCTCGGCTCGGATGTGCCCTTCTTCCTGGTCGGGGGGACCTGCTTTGCCACCGGCCGTGGTGAGCGGCTTCGCCGCCTGCCGCCGCTCCCGCCCTGCCGGGTGGTCCTCGTCGCCCCCGGAGTGCCGGTGGAAACGCAATGGGCATATGCAGCTAGGACGGCAGAGGAGTTGACATCCCGGGGGCAGTCGTCTAGCATGCTCGAGTCCGCGATTCGCGAGCGCAGTTGGTCTCGGATCGCGCGCGCTCTGGTCAACGACCTCGAGGAGGTTGTGGCTCGGCGCTATGGGGTGGTGGCGGGGGTTCTCGAGGAACTGAGAAGAAGCGTGACCGTCGGGGCGCGCATGAGTGGCAGCGGATCCGCCGCCTACGCGTTGGTCGTGGGCGAGGCGGAGGCGCGGGCCCTCGTCGCATCGCTTGGTCGCCTGGATCACCCTGTCCACCTGTGTCGTCCATCCCGCGCTGGCTGCCGGGTCCTGCCCACGGTCAGGACCTCAAGACCCGGGGTTCCGGGGGCGGCCGGGGATCCATCGCATGGAGGGTGAGGGCGGATGGCGGATCCGAAGCTCGTGATCACGGAAGTCCGGGTCACGCTCTGCGCGGACGAGAAGCACGATCGGCTCAAGGCCTTTGCAACGATGACGCTCAACAACGCTTTCGTCATCCGCGGACTCAAGATCATCCAGGGTACTAACGGGGTGTTCGTGGCCATGCCCAGCCGGCGCCGGCCCGACGGGCAGTTCCAGGACATCGCGCACCCGATCAACATCGAGACGCGCCGAGAGATGGAGGACATCCTCCTCGCCGAGTACGAGCGCGAGGTGGCGCGTCAGGGGAGCCAGGTCTGACGCCCCGCCGGCTCGATGCGCGGCGCCAGTGCTGGGGCGTCGCCAAGTGGTAAGGCGCGGGACTTTGGATCCCGTATCCGGAGGTTCGAATCCTCCCGCCCCAGCCAGTTTCGGGCGGGAGCGGCTGACCAGAAAACGACACGTACGACAGATCGCGATCAGAGCGTAGCGAGCCCGCGAATGCCATCCTCCCGGTCTGCCCTCGGGCGTGACGGGGAGGCGCGCCTCACCGAGGTGCGTCCACATGGGTCTCGTTCGCCGGGCTTTTTTGTCGGTTGCGGGGTGGGTCGCGGCCGGCCGGTGCGCGGCAGCAGGGTGCGGACCGGACGGCGGCGACCGGCCTGGGTCCTGGAAGCGGAGAGGCGACTGACTGCCGTCATGGAGCTGGAGAGCGGCAACATGCAGCAGCGAGGCGAACGCCGGAGCGCGCGGCGGGAGGGGAGGTCCAGGTGGATCGGTTGATGGTCTTCTCGGGGACGGCCAACCTGCCCTTGGCCAGGAAGACCTGCTCGTATCTCGGAATCGAGCTCGGCGACGGCGAGGTCACGCGGTTCCGCGACGGCGAGATCTCGGTCAAGATCAACGCCAACATCCGCGGGAACGACGTGTTCATCTTCCAGCCGACCTTTCCGCCGGCGGACAACATCATGGAGCTCCTCATCATGCTGGATGCCGCCCGGCGCGCGTCGGCGCGGCGCATCACCGCGGTCATGCCGTACTTCGGCTACGCCCGGCAGGACCGCAAGGATCAGCCGCGGGTGGCGATCACCGCCAAGCTCGTCGCCAACATGATCTCGGCGGCGGGGGCCGACCGGCTCCTGACCATGGATCTGCATTCGGCGCAGATCCAGGGGTTCTTCGACATTCCGTTCGATCACCTGTTCGCGGCCCCGGTCATCCTCGAGCACGTGAAGGCGCGCAACTGGCGGGATCTCTGCATCCTGTCGCCGGACATCGGTTCGGCCAAGCTCGGGCGGGCCTTCGCCAAGCGCCTGGGCGCCGATCTCGCGGTGGCGGACAAGCGCCGCCCGCGGCCTGATGTGGCCGAGGTGATGCACGTGATCGGCGAGACCGAGGGCAAGACCATTCTCATCCTCGACGACATGATCTCCACCGCGACCACCATCTGCGAGGCCGCCGATGCCGCGCTTCGTCTCGGCGCGCGCGCGGTCTACGCCTGCGCCACCCACTCGGTCTTCTCGGCCGATGCGGTCGGGCGGCTGAACGTCTCGCCGATCAAGGAGGTCATCATCACCGACACCATCCCGCATCCGGACCTGGGCGAGAAGTTCACCGTGCTGTCCGTGGCGGCGCTCCTCGGCGAGGCGATTCGCCGCATCCACGAGGAGCGTTCGCTGAGCTCCCTGTTCGTCTGAGCACGCCGCTTCGCGGCGTGCGCCCGCGCGCGAGCGCGAAATGCAGGCAGTGAAGGAGAGTCATCAACCATGGCGACCATGACACTCAAGGCATCGCGGAGAGAGGTGGGACGCAAGGGGCCCTCTCGCCGCTTGCGGGTGGCCGGTCAGATCCCGGCTGTTGTCTATGGCCACGGCTTCGATCCGGAGCTGGTGGCGCTCTCGGCCAACGATCTGAACGCGCTGGTCCGTCAGCGCACGGGCACCATGATCATCGATCTCAAGCTCGGTGACCGGCCCGAGGACAGCCGCCTGACCGTGATCCGCGAGCTCCAGCGGGCCCCGATCACGGGCAAGGTGATCCACGTCGACCTCCAGCGCATCTCGCTCAAGGAGAAGGTGCACGTCCAGGTGCCGCTCCTCATCGAGGGTACCGCGCCGGGAGTCAAGGACGAGGGGGGCATCCTCGAGTACCCGCTCCGCAGCATCGAGCTCAAGTGCCTTCCGAACAACATTCCGGATCGCTTCGTCATCGATATCTCGAGCCTGCACATCGGCGACGCGATCCACGTCCGCGACCTCGCGATCGAGTCGGACAAGTACGACCTCCTGAGCGAGCCGGAGATGGTCGTTGTCACCGTGAGCGCGCCGCGGATCGTGAAGGCCGATACGGAGGTCGCTGCCGCGGCGGCGGCCGAGGCGGCACCGGCTGCGGGCGAGGAAGCCGCGGGCGACGCCAAGGACAAGGACAAGGACAAGGACAGGGACAAGGACAAGGACAAGGACAAGGACAGGGAGCGGGGCAAGGGCCGGGACAAGGACTGAGCTCAAGCCGTGCTCCTCGTGGTCGGTCTCGGCAACCCCGGACCTGCCTACGCGCGGAACCGTCACAACATCGGTTTCCGCGTGGCGGCGGCGTACCGGGAGCTCGTCGGCGGCGAGCGCTTCGCCCGCACCGGGTCAAGCGAGATCGCGCGCGGGCGCCGGCGCGGCCGGCCGCTCCTCATCATGCGTCCGCTCGAGTACATGAACTGCTCGGGGGACGCGGTGGCGGCGGTGATGCGCCGGGAGAAGATCGACCCGGAGGAGATCCTGGTCGTGGTCGACGACATCTACCTGCCGCTCGGACGCCTCCGGCTCCGCAAGCAGGGTGGCGACGGCGGCCACAACGGGCTCAAGTCGCTGATCGACGTCCTCGCGAGCGCGTGCTTCGCCCGGCTCCGCTTCGGAGTCGGCGGCCCGCCGCCGGGACGCGACATGAAGGACTGGGTGCTCGAGGACTTCACGGCCGAGGAGGAAGCGAAGGTCGGGCCCGCCGTCACCGCGGGGCTCGCGGTGATCGACACGGTGCTCGGCCAGGGAATCGATGCGGCGATGAACCGCTGGAACGCACCGGGACCGGACGACGAGGAGCGGCCGGCCGGGTTTGATGGAGAGGCCGGCGCCGCCCCGCCGCGGGGACGCCGCTCGGGATCAGAGGAGGTAACCACGTGAGGGAGTACGAAACCGTGATCGTGCTCGATCCGACGCTCGACGACACGCGAGTCGAGCAGGAGATCGAGACGGTCTCAACCGTGATCACGCAGGGCGGGGGCGAGGTGCTCGAGGTGCAGCGCTGGGGGCGCCGGCGCCTGGCCTACGAGGTGCAGAAGAAGCGCGAGGGCATCTACTCGCTCATCCGCTTCAAGTCGGAGCGGGAGGTGCTCGACGAGATCAAGCGCCGCTACCTGCTCAATGAGTCCCTGCTCCGCTACCTGACCGTCCTCTCCCTCGGGCCGTCCGCGCCGCCGTCGGCCGAGGGCTTCACGCACGGTGGGGATCGCCGCGGGGAGGGCTACCACGGCGGCCGTCGCGGGGAGGGCTTCAGCGGCGGCCGGCGCTTCGACCGGCGCGATCGCGATGCCGATAACGTCGAACGCGAGCCGCGGGAGCCGCGCGAGCCGCGCGAGCCCCGCGAGCCGATGGCCGCGGCCGAGAGTCCGGCGCGAAGCGGCCCCGGACCCGGTGAGCCCGAGGCCTGATCCTCCGCTCGCCCGGGGGACTGCAACACGTAGGAGGGAGACTTCCCGTTGAGGACCAAAGAACCGAAGCAGCTCAAGAAGAAGGTCTGCAAGCTCTGCGTCGAGAAGCTCGAGCGGATCGACTACAAGGATGATCGCCGGCTCGCCCGTTTCATCACCGATCGCGGCAAGATCGTGCCGCGCCGGATCTCGGGGACCTGCGCCCGGCACCAGAAGCAGGTCACCCTGGCGGTGAAGCGAGCGCGCATCCTGGCGCTCCTGCCGTTCACCTCGGACCAGTTGCGCTAGGGCCGGCGGCCGGGGGGTGCGGGGCTCTGGGCGGCTCGCGCCCAGAGGCGCCGCGACTGCCGCGTCCCTCCGGCCGGAGAGAGCATGGGGTACTTGCTCATTCCGGTGGTCGTCCTCGCCGTTCTCGCGGTGATGGCCGCCACCGTGCGGTCGCTGGCGGCCGGTCTCGTCGTGGGCCTGGTCGTGGTCGTCGCCCTGGCGTTGACCGGCGGCAATGATCGGCTGGCCGCAGCGGGCGCCGGCGCGGTGGCCGGAGCCGGGGTCGTCCTCGGCTTCGCCGCGCGGGGGCGGCTCGGGCGGGGGCGGGCTCTCGTCCTGGCCGCGCTGCCTCTCACGACGGCCTTCGTCACGAGTGCGTTCACCACCGAACGCGCGGTGCTCGAGGCGGAGCTCGCGCTGTTCGTCGAGCGCGAGGCCGCGGGCAGCGTCGCCGGAAGCGGGGCCGCGACGGCGGCGTGGCTGCTTGAATTCGTACCGGCAAGCGCGGCGCTCGTCTCGTTCCTGCTCGTGCTCATGGCGTACGGGGCGGCGGTGCGGGTCTTTCCGCGGTGGGGTCTCGAGGTGGAGCGCCTGGCGCCGTTCGCGGCGCTCGCGTTGCCGTTCTGGGTGGTATGGAGCTTCGCGGCGGCGCTCCTCGCCTACGTGGCCGGGCGCGCCGCTGGAGTGCACTGGCTCCTCGTTCTCGGCAAGAACCTGGGCATGGTCCATGCCGCCGCCTTCCTGGCCCAGGGGCTCGCGGTGGGACGGAACGTGCTCGGCAAGCGAATGGTGCCGGCGGGCATGCAGGTCGTGCTCGCGGTGCTGGCCGTGATCATGACGCCGCTCACGATCGCGGCCGTTGCGATCGGGCTTCTCGATCAGTGGCTGGATTTTCGCCGGCTGCTCGCGCCTCCAAGCGCGGGACCGGAGGATGGAGGTTCGTAACATGGAGATCATCCTGCTCGAGACCGTGGACGGCCTCGGCCCGCGCGGCCACCGGGTGCGCGTGGCCAACGGCTACGCACGCAACTTCCTCATCCCGCGCGGCCTGGCAGTGAATGCCGCCGGCGCCGGCGAGGCCATCTTCAAGGAGGCGATCCGCACGCGCGAGCGGCGGGAGCTCAAGGAGCGGCGGGCCGCGGAGGTCCTGCTCGCGAGCCTGGCCGGGGTCGAGGTGCACATCCGCGCTCAGGCCGGCGAGGAAGGGAAGCTCTTCGGCTCGGTCACCGCGAACGAGATCGCCCTCGCCCTCGCCGAGAAGGGGCATGCGATCGAGCGCAAGGCCATCCAGCTCGAGGAGCCGATCAAGCAGACCGGCATCTATGCCGTGGGCGTGCGGCTGGCACCCGGCGTGGCCGGCGAGGTCAAGGTCTGGGTGGAGAAGATGGCCTAGGCGCGGGTACGCGCCGGCGACCTCGCGCCGGGGCCTCGCGGTCCCGCGCGGGAGAAGGGGATGATCACGATGTGCGACGCGAAGCTCGAGCGCTGCGGATTGCGGTCCGGCACGACCGGAGGCCGTCCCCCGCAGTGGGTCCGACTGGCCGTTCTCCTTCTCGCCCTGGCCGGCCTCGCCGCCCTGGGCTGCGACCGCGGCGGAAAGCCGGACCAGGCCGGTGGCGACCAGGTGCTCGCCCGGGTCGGCCCCTACCGCATCACCCGGGCCGATCTCGAGTTCCGCATGACGCAGCTGCCGGAAGCGGCGCAGGAGTCGCTCAAGGACCCGGAGAAGCAGGCGATCCTCCTCGAGCAGATGGTCGACGAGAAGCTGATCCGGATCGCCGCCGAGTCCCGGAAGCTCGACCGCGATCCCGAGTACCAGCGCTACGTCGAGGACATGAAGACGCAGCTCCTGAGCCGCTACTACAGCGACAAGGTGCTCGCGCCGATGGCGGTCCCCGACTCGAACGAAGTGCGCCGCTACTACGACGAGCATCCGGCCGAGTTCCGGGTCGCCGAGCGGGTGACCGCGCGCCAGATCGTCGTCGCCACCGAGGCCGAGGCCCGCGAGGTGCGCCGGCGTCTCCTGGCCGGCGCAGACTTCAAGTCGCTCCTCTCGCGGTCAATCGACCAGCAGACCAAGAACCTCGACGGCGCCCTGGGCTACGTCTCGCGCGGCGCACCGGTGCGCGGTCTGGGCCAGAACGACTCCTTCGTCGAGGCCGTGCTGGCCGTGCCGGCGGGGCAGCTGTCAGAGCCGATTCGCACCGACAAGGGGTTCCACGTCGTGCGCGTCGAGGAGCGGGAGCCGGAGCGCTCGCGCGAGCTGGCCGCGGTCCAGCCGTCGCTCGAGCGGCGGCTCTCGAGCCAGAAGTTCAAGGACATCGGCCAGCATCTGGTCGACTCGCTCCGCGCCCGGTACAAGGTCGAGATCGACCAGCAGGCGCTGCTCGGCGAGGAGGGATTCCGCGAGCACTCGGCCAAGCAGCTCTTCGACAAGGCGCAGAGCACCGAGGACCCGCTAGAGCGGATCCGGCTCTACGAGCAAGTCGTGGCCGAGCACGACGGCACCAAGTTCGCGGCGCAGGCCCAGTTCATGATCGGCTTCGTCTATGCCGAGGAAGTCAAGGACAAGGACAAGGCGCGAGCCGCGCTCGAGCAGGTAGTCGTGCGCTATCCGGACTCGGAACTGGTTGACTCGGCCAAGTACATGCTCAAGTATATGGATACGCCGACCCCGATGCCGGGAACCGCGCCGCCGGATCCGGGCGCCGGCGGCGGCCCGCGGTAACCAGGACAGCCGGAGGAGACCAGGGTCGTGATCGAGGTCCAGGTCAGCGGTCTCGCCATCGACGACAAGACCAAGAGCCCCGTCGTCATCCTGCAGGAGGTCGACGGCAAGCGCATCCTGCCCATCTGGATCGGGCAGAACGAGGCCAATGCGATCGCCCTCGAGATGACGGGGCAGAAGTTCCAGCGACCGCTCACGCACGATTTGCTCATCACCATCATCAAGGGCCTGCGCGCCAGCATCGTGAAGGTGCTCATCTCCGAGCTCAAGGAGAACACCTTTTTCGCGACGATCGTCATCCAGATGGACACGGAAGTCCTGGCCGTGGATGCCCGCCCGAGCGACTCGATCGCGCTTGCGCTCCGCGCCAAGTCTCCGATCTTCGTCTCCGAGAAGCTCTTCGACGGCGGATCCGGGGAGAAGGTGGAGCGCGAGCACGTGCGGCCGCTCTCCGAGGAGGAGCAGGCAGAAGATCTCCGGCGCTACCTCGAGAAGCTGAATCCGGAAGACTTCGGCAAGTTCCAGCTGTAGGGGGCGGGCGGGCAGCGACCGGGCGAACGATCCGCATGGCGCCGGGCGCGAGCGCGTCAGAGCGGTGCGATCGGCGCGGTGCGCGGGGGGCAGGGGGGCGACGCATGATCCTTCCGTACGGCGACAAGATCCCCGACGTGGTGCGCGCATCCTTTGTCGCCCCCGGGGCGGTCGTGATCGGCGATGTCACGCTCGGTGACGACGCCAGCATCTGGTACCACACGACGGTGCGGGGCGACATCAACTGGATCCGGATCGGCCGCCGCACCAACATCCAGGACGGTTGCGTCGTGCACGTGGATTCCGGCGAGTGGCCGACCCTGGTCGGCGACGAGGTCACCGTCGGCCATCGCGTCATCCTCCACGGCTGCACGATCGAGGATCGCTGCCTGATCGGCATGGGGGCGATCCTCCTGAACGGCGCCGTGATCGGTTCGGGATCGATCGTCGCGGCCGGCGCCGTGGTCCTCGAGGGCCGGCGCATTCCGCCGCGCTCGCTCGTGGCCGGCATCCCGGCCAAGGTCGTGCGCACCCTCGACGCGAGCGTCGAGGAGGGTTTCCTGCGCTCGGCCGATCACTACGTCGAGCTCGCCGCAGCCCATCGCGCCCTGGCGGAGCCCGGTTCGTGAGCGCGCGAGTCCGGGTCCTCCTCGCCGGCCTCGGCGCCGTCGCGATCGCCGTCCGCCCGCCGTTCGCCGCGGCGGATCCGCGCTCCGGTCCGCCCCCGGCCGCCACGAGCGCGCGCCACGACTCGGCCTGGGCCGGCGCCGCCGCCCGCCATGCGGAGGAGCTCCTCGCGGCGGGCTACTCCTTCCGTGGCGCGGAGTGGGCGCTCTACCTGGCAGGGGACGGCGCCACCGCGGCACGCGGCGCGGAGATCATCGCCCGGCTCCGGCCGCAGAGTCTCACCACGACCGAGTACCTCTACCTCGGTGATGAGGCCACGCGCCGCGGCGCCGCGACGGCCCGGGCGCTCCTCGCGCTCGCCCGTCACGCGCACGCCGAGCGCAACGCGGCAGCGAGCCTGCTCGTCGCCGCGGCGCGGGCCCTCGGTGCGGACTCGGCGGCCGCTGCGCAGGTCGGGCTCGGTCTGCCGCCGCCCCGGGCGCTCCGCCTGTTCACGATCGGAGTGCTCGCCCCGCTCAACGGGCGTCTAGCGCGCCAGGGCGAAGCGTTCGTGCAGGCGGCGGCCCTCGCGGTCGAGGAGCACAACCGCGCGGCGCGTTTTCCGCTGACGCTCCTGGCCGCCGACACCCGTGGCGAACCGCTCGCCGCGGCGCGCGCCGGCGTGGAGCTCGCCCGTGCCGGCGTCGGGGTCGTGGTCGGCGATGTCCTGCCTGCCACCACCGTGCCGGCGGCGGCCGCTGCCGGCGGGGCGGGGATCCCGCTCATCACGCCGGCTCCGGGCCGCGAGGACCTGTCGGCGATCGGATCACAGGTGTTTCGCACCACGGCACCGCGCGCGTATCAGGCGGAGGCGCTGGCCCGCGCCGCCCGCGAGCTCGGCCTGAGCAGGCTCGCGATCCTGGCTCCGGACACGGAGGGGGGACGGGATCTCGGCGAGCGCTTCGCGCGCGCGGCGACCGCCGCGGGAACCGCGGTCGTGGGCCGGGAGGTGTACCGTGGAGGCGAGGTCGACTTCGGGCCGGCGCTCGAGCGACTCAAGGTGCTGGCCCCGGATGGGATCTTCCTGCCCGGAACGCCGCGCGAGCTCATGACCGCCATCCCGCAGTTCGCGTACTACGAGGTCGGAGCGCGGCTCCTGGGCCTCGAGGAACTGGCCGGCAGGGACGTGGCGACGGTCGCGCTCGAGTACCTCGACGAGGCGTACTTCGCGGAGAACTACTACGAGCCGCCGGTCCTGGGCGGCGAGACCTTCGCCGCGCGCTACCGGCGCCGGTTCGGGAGCGAGCCCGACCAGGTTGCCGCCCGCGGCTACATCGCGGCGCGCCTCGCGGCAGGCGCGCTCGCCGCCGAGCCGGAGGCGCCGGAGGACGTGGCCGCGGCGCTCGCCGCCGCCGCGATCCCGCGGACCATGCTCCTCGCTCCGCCGGAGGCCGGCGGTGCGGTGCCGGTCTTCCGACTCTCGCACGCCGGGGTGACTCCGGTTCCCGCCGGGGGCTTCTGACCTGCCCGGGGCGTCGCTGCGCCCCCCGGCGCTCCGCTGCGCCCCCCGGCGCTCCGCTGCGCCCCCCGGCGCTGCGCCCGCAGCGGTGCGCGCGCCGCGGATTTCAGCGCCTGACCGTTACTTCTTGCCGTGCCCGAGACGGCCGAGATAGGTCCCGTAGTCGAAATCGGGGCTCCACTCGGCGGTGTGGCACGTACGGCAGTTGGTCTCGCCCGGCCGGACAGCTGTCGCCCCGGTCCAGTCGTGCTGGGTGCCCATGCCGTGGCAGGACTCGCACTGCACGTTCTTCATGTTGGCCGTCGTCCCGATGCCGCCGAAGCCGCCCGGCATGCCGTCGCCGGTGACGTGACACTTGAGGCAGGCAGCATCCGCCTGCTTCCCCTTGGCCTCGAGCGTGGCGAAGGCGCGCGCATGCGGATCGCCGTTCCACCACCCGGTCTCTCCCGCGTGGCAGCGCGCGCAGGCCTCGCCCCCCAGGTAGCGGTCCTGGCCGAGGATCAGCCCCTCCTGGGCCTTGAGCTCCTGCTCGAGCTGCGCCTTGCGGGTCTCCGACTCGATCTCCTTCTTGACCACGGCGAGGCGCGCGGCGAGCGGCTCGTCATCAGGGAACTTGGCCATCTCGAGCATCACGGTCTCGACACCGGAGACCGTGGCGGCGGCCCCCTGGCTTCCCGGCGTCACGCTCGCGATACCCACGTGCTCCCCGCGCTGCCCGGGGCGGAGGAGAGTGGTCGCCGCACTGTCGGGCTGCGCGTTGACCGGGCTCGGGTTGTACCCGGCGACCACGAGGTCGATCCCGCGCCCATGGCGCACGACGCGGTCGAGTTCCTTGGTCTCGAGGTGGGCGAGGGCGACCACCACGTCGCACTGCTTCTCGAGCTCGGGCAGGAGGCGCTGGGCCGCCGCCAGCGGCTCCTCGAAGGTGAAGCCGGCCTGGAAGAGCGCATCGGGGCCCTGCCCGTAGTCGCCGCTCACGAGCCCGAGGATGCCCACCCGGCGCCCGCCGACCTGGATGACCGCGCTCTCCTTCCACGGCGCGTTGCCGCTCGTCACGCGCACGTTCGAGACCACGACCGGGCACTGGAACTTCGGCACGTACTCGCGCACGAAGTCGATCCCGCGGTCCAGCTCGAGGTGGCCCATGGTGACCGCGTCGTAGCGCATCGCGTTCATGGCCTCGACCACGAAGTCGTTGTAGCGCGGATTCTGCTGCTTGTTGGGATGGGTCATCCCACCGGCGTCGACGACGAGCATGTTCGCGTGGAGTCCACGCAGCGAGTCGATCAGGGCAGCCCTCCGGGCCAGCCCTCCCTTGCGGGCCGACTTTCAGCCGCAGGGATCGACCTCGCCGCGGTTCGAGGCCGTGGCGAGGACGAAGATCTCCGGGTCCGCCGCGCTCCGCGCCGGCGGTCCCGCCGCGAGGAAGCTGGCCAGGATGGCTGAGACGAGGACCGCGAGGAAGGCGAGACGACGGGTCATGACGACTCCTTGACGCTCGAGGGTTGAAGGCCGCGGAGCGCGGGGATGGATACGGATCCGCGCGCCGACTCCTGGTAGAGGAAGGCGGCCGCGGCCAGGAGGACGAGGTCGCCGATGATGCGATCGAAGCCGAGCCTGGTGCCCGACGCCGCGAAGCAGCCGCAGTCGATGTTGAGGCCGCGAGCGAGCGCCGTGCCCATGGCGACGAGGAAGACGAGGAGCGAGACCGCGGCGATGGCGGCGGCCCCGCGCATCTTGACGCCGAGGACGAGGCAGAGGCCGACCAGCCCCTCGATCCACGGCAGCACGATCGCGACCAGGTTGACGGCCGCCGCGGGCAGGAGCTGGTAGTGGTACACGGTGCGGGAGAACTCCGCCGGGGCGATCACCTTGTGCACGCTGGCGTAGAGAAACACCGCGCCCACCGCGAAGCGCACGAGGTGATAGAGAATCCGGCGCACGCTCATGGTTCCGTGCCCTCGTGCATGTCGTACCCGGCCTCCATCCACGCATCGAAGCCGCCGGGGAAGAGCTGGATGGGGCCGTGCCCCAGGTCCTTGAGCATGCCCGCCAGATCGTGCGATAGCTCGCAGTCGCCGCCGTCGCAATAGACGACGAGGAGCGAGGCCGCGGCGATCCGGGCCTTGAGCCCGGGATAGGCCCGATCGAACTCGGCCGTGGGCAGGTTGAGCGCGCCGGGGATGTGCCCCGCGGCGTAGACATCGGCGGTCCGGGCGTCGAGGAGCACCGCGCCCGCGGCCAGCGCCGCGGCGAGCGAGGTGTCGGCGCGGGCGGGACTCGTCGGCGCGCTGTCGGGGGCGGCGGGCGCCTCCCGGCGCGCGCTGGCGGCCACGATGTCCTTGACGTGAGCGAGATCGATCTCCGCCGGCAGCGTCGCCAGTTCCTCGGTGCTCCGGTTGGCGAGCGCCGCGCCCCGCGAGAAGTCCCCGACGAGCGGGATGCCGCGCGGGGAGAGGGCGTTGGCGACCAGGGCGAGCCCGGTGCCGAGAAGAGCGATGAAGAGCGCCTCGCGGACCGAGCGCCGCCGTGGGGTCGCGCGATCGGACGGACGTTGGGCCGTTCGGTTCGACATGCTGCTCCAAGTGCCTCTTTGTTCGCGCGATCCGGGGGGCGGCGACCGGGGGAACCCGGCGCCGCGCCGGGCATCGAGCCCGACGAGCTCGGGCTACCCGGATCCACGATACGCGGGGGGAGATCGGGTCGCCGGTAAAACATTGTAAAAGAAGAGCCGCGGTGGGTGAAGCAAGTTCCCGGCCGGGAGCGGGCGGGCCGGAACGGGCGCTTACGGGCGCGCGCCGGCGGGCCGCCCGCCGGGGGTTCCGGCGGGCTCGAGGGTGACGGTGAGGACCGGCGGCGAGCTTCCCGCGGGCCCCTCGACCGTGAAGCCGATCCCGCGCCCCACCGCCCCATCCGCTCCGAGCGATGCCGCCTCGTGGCCGGCCGGCCCCGGCTCGATCCCGCGGACGAGGGCCTCGCCGCCGCGGGCGGGAAGGACGATCGCCCCGTCGAGGAGCACGTGGGGGTCCGGCGTCTTCAAGCGAACGACCGCCAGGCGCGATGGATCGAGACCTGCCTCGATCGCCATGCCCAGGAGGAGGGCCCGCGCCACGCGGCGCCGGAAGTCCGGGTCGAGGTGCTCGTTTTCTCCGGCTGGATCGATCGGCGCCGGGAGGAGAATCTCGACGGCCGGCATGCTGGTGGCGAGCAGCACGGGCGTCACCTCGGCGCGGATGTCGAGCGCGAGCCCGGTCTCCTCCTTGATCTCGCGCGCGATGGCGCGGGCCAGCGCCTCGCCGCGCCGGCTTCCCGGGTAGTGGCGGATGCGGGGGACGCGGTCGGCACCGATGCGGACATAGCGAGCCGCCGCGCTCTGCTCGGCGATCTCCACGCGTCCGAGGTCGGGGAGGGTGAGATCCTCGTCCCGCACGAGCTCGGCCGATCCCCCGGCGCGGGCCAGATCCAGGGCGAATCGCCGCGCCACGTCGAGTGCCGTATCCGACGCGCGGACTCCCGTCGGTGAGACGAAGACCGGATCGGCGCCTCCTCCGGCCGCGTCGACCGCCACCCGCCGTCCGTGGAGCACGCCGCCGAGCACGGGATCGATCGCGACCCGGCTCGTCACGGGCGACGCCTCGATCCGGCGCTGAAGATAGCCGGGCGCTCTCGCCACGAAGCCATCGGGATACGCGGGTCCTCCGGGCGCGGGCGTGTGGAGCGAGACCGGCACGGCGTACTCCCCGTCGGGGTTGGCCCGGCCGAGCCACCGGCCGGTCTCGGCCGCGCGGATCTCGGCGCCGGGTACGCCCTTTCCGGTGGCGCGGTCGACGACGGTCCCCGATCGATGCGGCGGGGCGCCCGGGGTCACGACTGCCACCGAGACGGCGGCGGCCCCGGCGGCCACCGTCCAGCGCGCATCCGGCGCGGGCGGGGAGGCGAGCCGGAACCAGGCGCGGCCGCCGCGCGTGAGCGCGCGGGCGGCGACCGGACTCGTCAGCTCGACTGCGGTCGAGTCGGCGACCGCCGTGCCGAAGCGATCGCGGACCACGACCTCGAGCCCGAGCGGGCCCCGCGTCTCGGTGCCGTTCCACGGCGGCCACGGCTCGGCGCGAATTTCCGCGGGCGGGCGCCGAATCTCGAACCGGGCGCGGGCGGGAGCGGCTGCGTTGCCGCCGAGCGTGCGCCCGCTGACGAGCACCTCGTGCCAGCCGTTCGCGAGCGGGGCGGGGGCTGCCGCCGCGAACTCGGCCGCCGCGGCCGCTCCCTCCGTTCCCCCCGCCAGCCGCACGGGCAGCGGCGTGCCGTCGAGCGCGATCTCGACCGTCGCCGGATCGATCCGATCCCCGGCGAAGCGGGCGCGGAGGTCGACCGTCTCCCGATCGAGCGTCGTGTCGCGCGGGGCGACGGCGTGCGCGAAGGCCACCCCGCGGGCGAAGTGGTCGACGATCCCGAGGAAATAGGCCGTGGCCTCGAGCTCGACCCGGTCAATGCGCAGGAGCTTCTCCTCGAACCCCGGGTTGGTCAGGAACGATGCCTCGCCGAGGACCGCCGCCGCTGCGTTCGAGTTCCGGAGCACGTGGTAGTTCCCCGGCAGGACTTGCCCGCCGGCCGGGGTGAGATTGCGCACGAGGTGGCGGTGGATGGCCTGGGCGGCGTCGAGGGACGGGCCGGGATCGCCAAGCCGGTAGAAGGTCTGGGTCTGGTTCCGGGTCGTGTCGCCGGAGGCGTCGGCATTGTGATGGATGGAGAGGAAGAGATCGGCGTCGAGATGATTGGCGCGGGCGACGCGCGCCGCGAGGTCGGCGGGGAGCGAATCCGGATGGGCGGGAGGCGGCGGTGCGGCGTTGGTCTCCACTGCGCCCTCGGTGGCCAGGGGAACGATCGCCGGGGGGGCCAGGGCCCCGCCCACGAAATCGCGATCGGCGCTTCGCGTGAGGGTGACGCGCGCTCCGGCATCGTCGAGGAGTCCCCACAGGAAGAGCGCGACCGCGAGATTCACGTCGGCCTCGGCTGTCCCGCGGCGGCCGACGGCGCCGCGATAGCCGCCGCCATGCCCCGGATCAAGGACGATCGTCTTGTCGCGGACGGGACTCGAGTCGATGCCGACCGACTCGACGAGCGAGCGGTAAGCGCGCGCCGACGCCTCCTCGATGGCGATCGCGGTCGGGGTCGTGGGGCGCTTGGCGCAGGCGAGGAGCGTCGAGAACGCGGCGAGCGCGCAGAGCAGGGCGCAGCGGACGGCCGTGCGCGCGTACACCGGCGCCACCGGGGCGCATCGTGCCGCCGCCGGTTGACCCTCGCCGAAGCCCCGTGCTAGATTGCAGCCGCTTTTCACATGCATTGAAGGATGTGCGCGATACGCTGACCTTCCGGAGGAGAGACGATGTCGCCTCTGCCCCGCCGCGTCCCCCGCCCTGTCGCTCCCCTCGCCCTTGCGCTCTGCGCGTCCCTCGGCATCCTGGCCGGATGCGGTGGGGGCGGGGGCCGGACCGACATCCTGGTCGGCGGGTACATGGGACTCACCGGGAGCACCGCCACCTTCGGCCAGTCCACGAAGAACGCGATCCTCCTCGCCGTGGACGAGATCAACGCGGCCGGCGGCGTCGCCGGCAGGAAGATCAAGGTGACCGTCGAGGATGACCAGAGCCGCCCCGAGGAGGCGGCCACCGTCGTCCGCAAGCTCATCAGCCAGGACGGGGTCATCGCCGTCCTCGGCGAGATCCCGAGCTCGAACTCGCTCGCCGCCGCTCCCATCTGCCAGGAGGCCGGCGTGCCGATGATCACCCCCTCGTCCACCAACCCCAAGGTGACGGCGACCGGAGACTACATCTTCCGCGTCTGCTTCATCGACCCCTTCCAGGGGACGGTGATGGCGCGCTTCGCCTACGAGCACAAGAACGTGCGCCGGGCGGCCATCCTCCGGGACGTCCGCTCGGACTACTCGATCGGGCTCGCCGACTACTTCAACGAGACGTTCACCGCCCTCGGCGGCCAGATCGTCGGCGACCAGTCCTACAGCCAGGGCGACAGCGATTTCCGGCCGCAGCTCACCGATCTCAAGGCACGGAACCCCGAGGCCATCTTCGTGCCCGGCTACTACAACGATGTCGGCCTCATCGCGCGCCAGGCGCGCGAGCTCGGGATCACGGCCCCGCTCCTCGGCGGGGACGGCTGGGACTCCCCCGAGCTCTTCAAGCTCGGTGGCGAGGCGGTCGTCAACAGCTTCTTCTCGAACCACTACTCGGCCGACGACCAGAGCCCGCGCGTGCAGAGCTTCGTGACCGCCTACGCGGCACGCTACGGGCACAAGCCGGATGGGCTCGGCGCGCTCGGCTACGATGCGGCGCAGGTGCTGGCGACCGCGCTCCGCGCGCTCGCGGCCGCCGATCCCGCGGCCATCGAGCTCCTGGCCGGGCCGGCGCCGGCCGGCGCGAAGGCGCGCGAGGAGCGCGCGGCGGCCCGCGCCAAGCTCCGCGACCAGATCGCGCGGGTGCGCGACTTCCCCGGCGTCACGGGCACGATCTCGATCGATGCGCAGAGGAACGCGGTCAAGTCGGCGGTCGTCCTGGCCGTCGAGCCGACCGGGTAAAGTACGTGACCACGATCGAGCCGTAGCGGCTCGCGGACCAGGGACGGCCGGCCAGGTGGGGGAGTTCCTCCAGCAGCTCGTCAACGGCATCGCCTGGGGGTCGATCTACGCTCTGATCGCCCTCGGCTACACGATGGTCTACGGGATCCTCCGGCTCATCAACTTCGCGCACGGCGACGTCTTCATGGTCGGCGCCTACGTCGCCCTCTTCGCCGCCCAGGCCATCGGCGCCGACACCGAGCCCGCGATCGGCAAGGCCCTCCTCGTTCTCGTCATCGCCATGGGCGCCTGCGCGGTCCTCGGCATCGTGATCGAGCGCGCCGCCTATCGCCCGGTGCGGCGGCAGCCGCGCCTCATCGCCCTGATCACGGCGATCGGCGTCTCGCTCCTCCTCGAGAACGTGGGCATCGTGATCTTCGGAGCCCGCCCGCACGCCTTCCCGGAGATCCTGCCCAGCCGGCAGTTGACGGTCGGATCGATCACGTTCGGCAGCCATCAGTTCCTCGTGCTCGCGGTGGCCGTGGCCCTGATGGCGCTCCTCCAGCTCATCGTCCAGCGCACGCGCGTGGGCAAGGCGATGCGGGCGGTCTCCTTCTCGGCCGACGCCGCGCGGCTCATGGGCATCCCGACCGACCGCATCATCACCTTCACCTTCGCGATCGGCTGCGCGCTGGCGGCCGCCGCCGGCGTCCTCGTCGGACTCTATCTCCCGCGGGTCGATCCGCTCATGGGGCTCATCCCCGGGCTCAAGGCCTTCGTCGCCGCCGTGCTCGGCGGCATCGGCAACATCCCGGGGGCGATGGTCGGCGGCCTCGTCATGGGCATCGCCGAGACCATGGTGGTTGGCTACCTGGCGCCTACCTACCGCGACGCGATCGCCTTCGCCATCCTGATCCTCATCCTGCTGTTCAAACCCGGGGGGCTCCTCGGACGCACGGAGGTCGAGAAGGTCTAGATGGGGACGCGTCTCCTCGGCCTGGCGGTCCTCGTTGCCGCGATCTTCGCTGCCGGTCGCATCCTGCCGGCGGTCGTCAATCCCTACCTGCTCCAGATCATCACGCTCTGCGGGATCAGCATCATCCTCGCCGTGTCGCTCAACCTGATCAACGGCTTCACGGGGCAGTTCTCGCTCGGACACGCCGGCTTCATGGCGGTGGGCGGCTACCTGTCAGCGGCTTTCACCTACTACCTGGCCCGGAACTGGGTGGCGGTCCTCGCCGTCCGGGGCGTCCCCGCCGGTCTGGGCGAGGCCCTCCTCTTCCTCGCGGCGCTGCTCCTCGGCGGCGGTGTCGCCGCGCTCGCCGGACTCCTGGTGGGATTGCCGAGCCTTCGGCTGCGCGGCGACTACCTCGCCATCGCCACCCTCGGGTTCGGCGAGATCATCCGGGTCATCATCCTGAACATCGAGGCGGTGGGCGGCGCCCGCGGCTTCACGGACATCCCCGCCTGGTCGAGTCTGCCTGGGTCTTCCTGTGGACCGCGGTCACGATCGCGGTCGTCTGGAACCTGGTCCACTCGACGCACGGCCGCGCCTTCTCGCGGTGCGCGAGGACGAGATCGCCGCCGAGGCCCTCGGCATCGACACCACGCGCTACAAGGTGCTGGCCTTCGTGGTCGGCGCCTCCTTCGCCGGCATCGCCGGCGGGCTCTTCGCCCACTACCTGGGCTACCTGCACACGAACAGCTTCAGCTTCATCAAGTCGATCGAGATCGTGATCATGGTCGTGCTCGGCGGCATGGGCTCGATCACCGGATCGGTGCTCGCGGCCATCGTCCTGACCCTGCTGCCGGAGGTCCTGCGTCCGGTCAAGGACTACCGGATGGTCCTCTACTCCTTGCTGCTGATCGTGCTCATGATCGCGCGGCCGCAGGGCCTCCTCGGCACGCGCGAGCTCGACCTGCGCGCGCTCGGGGCGCGCCTGGGGGCGCGCTTCGGAGCCGGCCGGGGCGCCGCGCCCGGGGGGACCCGATAGCGCCATGGCCCTCCTCGTGCTCGATCGGGTGACCCACTACTTCGGAGGCCTGAAGGCGGTCGACTCGCTCGACCTCGTGATCGACAAGGGGGAGCTCGTCGGCCTGATCGGGCCGAACGGCGCGGGGAAGACCACGGTCTTCAACCTGATCACCGGCGTGTACGCGCCGAGCGAGGGCGAGATCCGCCTCGGCGAGCGCCTCCTCTGCGGCCAGCCGGCCTTCCGCATCGCGGGAGCAGGGGTGGCGCGCACCTTCCAGAACTCCGCCTGTTCAAGGCCATGACCGTCCTCGACAACGTGCGCACGGCCTTCCACCCCAGGCACAAGCCGAGCCTGCTTGCCTCGATGCTCCATTCGGCCGCCTCCGGGCGGGCCGAGGCGGCGATCGAGGAACGCGCGCGCCAGCTCCTCCGCGACTTCCGGCTCGAGCCGGTGGCCGGGCGGCTGGCCGGCGAGCTGCCCTACGGCCAGCAGCGGCGTCTCGAGATCGCCCGGGCCCTCGCCACCGGCCCGCGTCTCCTCCTCCTCGACGAGCCGGCGGCAGGGCTGAACCCGCCCGAGACCGAGGAGCTCATGGATCTGATCCGGTGGATCCGCGACCGCTACGAGATGACCGTGCTCCTGATCGAGCACGACATGCGCGTCGTCATGGGGATCTGCGAGCGGATCGCGGTCCTCGACTACGGGCGCCAGATCGCGAGCGGCCGGCCCGAGGAGATACGCCGCCATCCGAAGGTGATCGAGGCGTACCTCGGGGAAGAGGTGGCCGGTCCATGACGCGGACGCCGCAGGATCCGGCGAGCGCGGTCCGGGCAGGCCCGGCAGCCCCCGCCCGGCCCGCCGCGTCCGCTCGCGCCCGCCGCGTCCGCCGCGTCCGCCGCCGGCGAGCCGCTCCTCGCGGTCGAAGATCTCGATGTCTGCTACGGCGCGGTCCGGGCGCTGCGCGGGGTGTCCCTTGCGGTCCGCGCGGGCGAGGTGGTGACCCTGATCGGGGCCAACGGCGCCGGCAAGACGACGCTCCTCCGCACCATCTCGGGGCTGCTCCCGCCGCGTCACGGCCGGATCACCTTCGCGGGGCGGGACATCACCCGCCTCGCCGCCCATCGCATCGTCGCGAGCGGCATCTCGCAGGTCCCGGAAGGCCGGATCATCTTCGCCAACCTGAGCGTGCGCGACAATCTCGAGCTCGGTGCCTACCTGCGGCGGGATCGCGCCCGGATCCGCGCCGATCTCGAGCGCATGTTCGCGCTCTTCCCGCGCCTCAAGGAGCGCGAGCGGCAGCGGGGAGGGACGCTCTCCGGCGGCGAGCAGCAGATGCTCGCCATCGCGCGCGGACTCATGTCGCGGCCGCGCCTCCTGCTCATGGATGAACCGTCTTTGGGGTTGGCACCGATCCTCGTCCGTGAGATATTCCGCACCGTCGCCGAGATCAGCCGCCAGGGCGTGACCATCCTGCTCGTCGAGCAGAATGCGCACATGGCCCTCGGCATCGCCGATCGCGGCTACGTGATGGAGACAGGGAGCATCGTCCTGTCCGATACCCGGGAGAACCTCCTGCGCAACGAGGAGGTCAGGAACGCCTATCTCGGCGGGTGATCGCGTCCCGGCCCGTCTCCGGAGCGCCTTCGAGCCCCACCTGTCCCGGGTGATGCGTTGCCGGCGGGAGGCGGCGCCTCGTGCGCCGGGGCGAACCTCCGACCACGCGACCCGCGCAACCGACCGCGACCGCGGGCTCGAGCGAGCGAGCGTACTGCATGCCGGACCGGCGTCGTGAGCTGCCGGCCGTCGAGGCCCTGCTGAATCATCCTCTCCTCGTCACGATGGACGCGCCGCGCGTGCTCAAGCGGCGAGCGGCCCGCACCGTGCTGGCCGCCGCCCGCGAGACGCTGGCCGCGGCCCCGGCGGGGGAGGAGTCGGCAACGACCGATCCGGCCGCCGTGGACGTGCTGGCGGCCCGCGTCGCTCTGGCGGCCCTCGCGCTCGCGCGGCCCGGCCTCCGTCCGGTCGTGAACGCCACCGGCATCGTCGTGCACACGAACCTCGGGCGATCGGTCCTCTCGACCGCGGCACAGCGGGCGGTGGCGGCAGCGGCGGCCCAGTACTCGACGCTCGAGTTCGACCTCGAGCGCGGCGAGCGCGGATCGCGTCAGGCCGCGGTGCGCGAGCTCCTGGTCGAGCTCACCGGGGCGGAGGACGCGCTCGTCGTCAACAACAACGCGGCGGCGGTGCTCCTGACCCTGAGCGGGCTCGCGCACGGGCGCGAGGTCATCGTGTCCCGCGGGGAGCTGGTCGAGATCGGCGGTTCCTTCCGGCTGCCCGACATCATGGCGCGGTCCGGGGCCAGGCTTCGCGAGGTGGGAACGACGAACAAGACCCATCTCGCGGATTACGCCCGGGCGATCGGACCGGAGACGGCGCTCATCCTGAAGGTCCACCGCTCGAACTTCGTGATGGACGGATTCGTGGCCGAGGTGGAGTTGCCGGCGCTCGCCGCCCTCGGCCGCGCCCACGGGGTCCCGGTGGCGGAGGATCTCGGGAGCGGCGCGCTCCTCGACCTCGGCGATCGCATCGGGCGCGAGCCGACCGCGGCGACGAGCCTGGCCGCCGGCGCCGCGGTCGTCATGTTCTCGGGGGACAAGCTGCTCGGCGGGCCGCAGGCCGGCGTCCTCGTCGGCGAGGCCACCCTGATCCGCCGCCTGGCGAGCGATCCGCTCGCGCGAGCGCTCCGGCTGGATAAGCTCTCGCTCGCGGCGCTCGAGGCCACGCTCCGGGCCTACCTCGAGCCGGCGGAGGCGTGGGCCGAGATCCCGACCCTCCGCTTCCTGGCCCGGCCGGTGGCCGGGATCGAGGCGGAGGCAGCGGCGCTGGCGGCGGAGATCGCGCGCGCGGCGCCGGATGTCGAGGTGCGCGTGGCCGCGATGACGAGCCGGGTCGGCGGCGGGGCGCTCCCCATGGTAGGGATCCCCTCGGCCGGGGTGGCGCTCCGCCCGCGGGCGGGCGCCGGGACGGTCGCGACCCTCGAGGCGGAGCTCAGGCGAGGGGAGCCTCCCGTCCTCGGACGTATCGAGGAGGGACAGCTGCTCCTCGATCTGCGCACGCTCCTGCCGGGGGACGGCGAGCGAGTCGTGGGCGCCTTCGTCGCCCGCGCCCAAGGTCGTCCCCGGGTGGACCGATCTTGAGATGGGGATTGAGCGGACGGGCCGAGGTGGCTATATAGTCTCGACTTGGCGCGGTCGGCGTGCGATCGGGCGAGGATTCGCCTGCGTCCTGCCGGCCGGGGCCGTGCGGTGCGTGACCGGAATCTCGCGAAGGAGTCAGGATGCAATCTCCCCTTCCCGCCGCGGGACGTGGTGAGCCTGAGTTCTACGAATCGCCGGCCCAGGTGGCGGGCGATCTGAACGTCTCGCTGCTCGGCACGCTCGCGCGCGTCGAGCCCGATGTCGTTCCCCCCTTCGGCGTGACCGATCTCGTGGATCCCGGTGCGTCGTACGAGGCGATCGTCGGTCGCGTCGAGCTCCTCTGCGAGCACATGCCGCTCAAGCTCCTCGGTTGCCTCGGCCTCGATCAGGATCCGGTGCGCTTCAAGCTCGCGGCGAATCTCGCCGCCCGGCTCGCCCGGACCGGCCGCCAGGTGACCATCGTCGAGGCCGAGCTCCGCGCTCCCGCCTTCGCCGGCGATCCTACCCGCCGCGAGGGACTGATCGACATGCTCCTCTACGGCTGCTCCTACGCAGCGGTGGCCCGCGACAGCGGGCTCCTCGGCGTGAACATGATCACGGCCGGTTCGCATCCGTGGTCGGGCGAGCCCATCCACGGCGATGAGTGGGAGCGCGTGCTGGGCGCCCTGCGCAGGAACTCCGATCTCACGCTGGTGACGTCGACGACGGGTCTGCCCGGGCCGATCCTGAGCATGCTCGCGCGCCGCCTCGACTCGATCCTCATCGCCTACGGTCTCGATGCCATCGGCCGGGACGCCATCCGGCGGAGCTATCTCACGCTCTGGGACATGGACGCGCCGATCCTCGGCCTCGTCACCGCGGGGCCGCTCACCGCCGACCGCATGGTGCAGCCGCCCGCCGCGGCACCCGAGCCGGCGGCGGAGCGGGAGCCCGGGACCGCGGCCGCAGCCGAGACGGCCGGGGCGCAGCGATTCTGGGACGCGGGCGCCGCCGAGAGCGTGCCCGGATTCGATCTGGACGACGGCGCCGAGGTGGTGATCCGCGAGACGACGGAGGTGGACGAGTCCGCTGCGTCCCTGTGGGCGGCCGAGGTGGCTCGGTTGCGGGGGACCGGGGCGCCGCCGATCGGCGTGTCGCCGTTCCTGAGCGAGACGAGGCCGAAGCTGCCTGAGCCGCCGGAGATTCCCGCACCGCCGCGCCTGCTGCGTCCGCTCGCCGGGGAGCCGGATGACCTCGCTGCAGGGGTCATGCCCGGTGCGGCGGGGGGTGAAGGAGAGGCGGGGGCGACGGGCGCCGGGCCCGCCGCCGACGAGTTCGCGCAGTCGTTCGAGGCGGCGTGGGATCGCCTCACGCGCGGCGTACCGGGTCGCGGCGACACCGACGGACCGGCGGGGCCGGCCGTTCCGACCGCCGAGGAACCGGCTGCGATGGCGCCGCAGGACGCGGAGAGCGAGGCGCAAGCCCCGGCCCGGCCGGCGGCGGATGGGTGGCCGGTCGAGGAGATGCCTGCCGGATTCGAGCCGGCGCCGGTGGCGTTCGAGCCCGCGCCCGAGCTCGAGCCGGCGCCCGAGCCGGAGTTCGAGAAGCCGACCGCGTTCGAGCCATGGGCCGAGGCGCCGGCGGCGGCCGAACCTGCGCCCGAGCTCGAGCCGGCGCCCGAGCCGGAGTTCGAGAAGCCGACCGCGTTCGAGCCATGGGCCGAGGCGCCGGCGGCGGCCGAGCCCGGATGCCCGCGCCTCGAGCCGGAGTTCGAGATGCCGACCGCGTTTGAGCCATGGGCCGAGACGCCGGCGGCGGCCGAGCCCGAGACGCCCGCAGCCGTGACCCGAGTTCGAGATGCCGACCGCGTTCGAGCCATGGGCCGAGACGCCGGCGGCGGCCGAGCCCGAGACGCCCGCTGCCGTCGAACCCGAGTTCGAGATGCCGACCGCGTTCGAGCCATGGGCCGAGGCGCCGGCGGCGGCCGAGCCCGAGATGCCCGCTGCCGTCGAACCCGAGTTCGAGATGCCGATCGCGTTCGAGTCCGCGCCGGGGATCCCATCGGCCGTCGAGCCTGCGCTGCCGACCTGGGACGAGGGCGCGTTCGGCGCGCCGCCGCCCGCCCCCGCGGAGGTCGCGCCGGCGTTCCCCGGTGAGGTGCCCCCGCTCCCGGAGACGGCCGCGGCTGCCGCCGATTATCACGGTGAGACGCAGGAATCGGCGCAGGGCGCCGGGCCGATTCCGGAGCGCTCGCTCTTTGCCGATCTGCTGGCGCCGGCGAGCGCGACCGCCGACGAGCGCGAAGTTCCGGATGCCATCGCGGAGCTCGAGCACGAGCTCGAGCCCCCGCCCGCCCCGGCGCGCCCGGAGCCGCGGCAGAGGCCGTGGCGCGTGCTGGTGATCGGCGGGCTGTTCGGGATCTGCCTCGTGATGTTCTGGGCGTACAAGAGCGAGGTCATTCGCTTCGGACCGCGGCCGCCGCGGACCGCCGCGGTCGAGACGCCGGCGCCGGGTGAACCGCGCCGCACGCAGACGGCGGCGATCCCCGCGCCCGGCGGCGACGATGGCGGTACCGGCAGCCCCGCGGCGAGCGCGCCCGCGGCCATGGCGCCGGCTCCGTCGAGTCCCCCCGAGCCGGCCGTGCGCACCACCCCGCCGCCGGGCACCACCCCGCCGCCGGGTACCACCCCGCCGCCGGGCACCACCCCGCAAGTCGCCGCACCCGCTCCGGCCACGGAGCCCGCGGCGTCGCCTCCGGCCCCGACGGCCGGTGTCGCCCCGCCGGACCGGGAGCGCACCACCGGCGCCGCCGCGGCCGCGCCGGGAGCCGGACCGTATGGCGTGCACGTGAGCTCGTTCCGAACCCGGGCCAAGGCGGAGGAGGATCTCTCCCGCTACCGGGCGCTCGGGTTCGAGGGCGTGATCGTCAGCGTGGATGTAGCGGAGAAGGGGACATGGCGCCGGGTTCTGCTCGGTCCGTATCCGACTTCCGAGGAAGCGAACCGCGTCATGGAGGCCGTCCGCGCCGACGGGCTGTCGCCCGCAGCGCAGGTGTTCACGATTCCGCGCTAGAGCGCTCGCCTCTCGCTTGACCGGCGCGCATCGTGCGCGCCCGATTCATCCGGCCCCGCCGCTCAGCGGCGGCGGCCGGCGTCCGCCACGGAGGGCCGATGTTCCTCGAGAAGCTCGACATCTTCGGGTTCAAGTCCATCCCGTTCAAGCTCACGGTGCGCTTTGGCGCAGGCATCACCGGGATCGTCGGCCCCAACGGCTGCGGCAAGTCGAACCTCTCGGACGCCATCCGCTGGGTGCTCGGCGAGCAGTCGGCCCGCCTCCTGCGCGGGCACTCGATGGAGGACGTGATCTTCAACGGCACGGCCGCCCGCAAGCCGCTCGGCATGGCCGAGGTCTACCTCACCTTCTCGAACACGAAGAACCTGCTCCCCGTCGAGTACTCGACCGTGTCGGTCGGCCGCCGGCTCTATCGCTCGGGACAGAGCGACTACGTGCTCAATCGCAAGCCGTGCCGGCTCCGCGACGTCAAGGATCTCCTGCTCGACACCGGGATCGGCTCGAGCGGGTACTCGCTCATCGCGCGCGAGATGGTCGAGTCGGTGCTCTCCGACGACTCGGGGCAGCGCCGGCAGATCCTCGAGGAGGCCGCGGGGATCACCAAGTACAAGGCGCGAAAGCACGAGGCCCTGCTCAAGCTCAAGGCCACCGAGGCCGACCTCGTGCGCGTGGCCGACATCATCAGCGAGGTCGAGCGCGAGACGCACTCCCTGGGCCGGCAGGTCGGCCGCGCGCGCCGTTACAAGCGCCACCTCGAGCGAGTCCGCCACCTCGACCTCGCCCTCGGCCGCCAGCGCGTGCACGAGCTGGCCGCCCGTCGCGACGAGCTGGCGGCGCGTCTCGCCGGGTCCCGCGCCCAGCTCGAGGGCGAGCGGGCCCGCCTGGCGAGCCTCGAGCTGACGGTCGAGGAACGGCGGCTGCGCCAGACCGAGTTCGAGCGGGAGCTCCGCGCCGCCCAGGAGGAGCTCGATCGCCACGATCGCCTGATCGCCGAGTGGACGAGCGAGGTGCGCGTGCTGCGCGAGCGGGAGCTCGCGACGCAGGCGCGCCTCGGCGAGGCGCGGTCGACGATCGGCCGCCTGACCGAGCGCGACCAGGTCACCGCGCGCGCGGCGGCCGGGTCGGGCGCCGAGCTCGCGCGTCTGGCGGGGTCCGCGGCGGAGATCGAGGCCGAGCTCGCCGCGCGCGCGGACCTTCGCAACGAGGTCGAACGCACGTGGAAGGCGCGGCGGGTCGAGCTCGCGGAGAAGAAGCAGCTGAGCCTCGAGCTCGTCGAGGGCCATGTCGAGCGGCGCACGGCCCTCGCCGAGGAGCAGCGCAAGGCCGAGGATCTCGTGCTCCGGCGCGATCGGCTGGTCGCCGATCTCGAGCAGGTGCGGAGCGAGTGGACGGCGACCACGAGGGAGAGCGAGCAGCTCGATGCGGCGCTCGGCGGCGCGAGCAGTGCATGCGAGAGGACCCGCAGCGAGCTCGACGAGGTCGAGGCGCGCACGATCTCGCTCTCGCTCGCGGCCGAGCAAGCCGGGCAGAAGCTCCTCGGGATCGCCGAGGCCGCCGCCACGCATGAATCGCGTCTGGCGGTGCTCCTCGATCTCCGGCGCCGTTACGAGGGTTTCGCCCGCGGCGTGCAGACGCTCCTGGCCGGTGACCGGCCGGGCGGCATGCACGGCACGATCGCCGAGCTGATCCGCGTGCCGGCCGATCTCGTCGAGGCCGTCGAGGCCGCGCTCGGCTCCGGCGTCGGCACCATCCTGGTCGAGGAGCGCGGGGCGCCGGCCGGCTACATCGATCACCTGCGGGAGCGCCAGGGCGGCCGCGCCACCTTCCTCCCGCTCGCGGGGCTCGAGCCGGCGCCGGAACCGCGGCGCGGAGCGCCGGCGGGCGACGGCATCCTCGGCCGCCTGAGCGATCTCGTGGAGGCCCATTCCGATCGCTATGGCGCGGCGGTCGAGTATCTCCTCGGCGACGTCCTCGTCGTCAGCGACCGGTCGCGGGCGCAGGAGCTCATCGCGCATCCGGAGGCCCGGGGATATCGCGTGGTGACGCTCGACGGGGAGCTGTGGACGCGCTCCGGCGCCGTCACCGGCGGGGACGGCGCGGGCACCGGGACCAGCGTGCTCTCGCGCGAGCAGGAGATCGCGGCGACCGAGGAGGCCCTCAAGCCGCTGCGGACCGAGATCGCCGCGCTGCGCGCCGAGGAGGCGGATCTCCGTGCGGGGCGCGAGGCGAGCGCCGGGACGCTGCGCGAGCTTCGCAGCCGCTACGAGGCCGAACGCGAGGCGGTGTTCGCGTCCGAGAAGGCGCACGCCGCCGCGGCGCTCGCCGCCGAGATCAAGGCCGAGGTGATGCGCGATCTGGAGGGGGCGATCGCCGCCCTCAGCGGCGCGATCGTGGCCTCCGGCGCCCGCGAGGTGACGCTCGGCTCGGAGCTCGATGACGCGCGCCGCGAGAGCCAGACCTTCGCCACGGACTGTGCCGACCTCGAAGCCGAGGTGGCGCATCTCGAGGAGGAGCGCGACCGGCGATTCGCCGAGGAGCAGGAGTCGCGGCTCCACTGGGCCGCGTTCTCGGCCCGTCTCGCCGAGGTGCGCGCCGAGAACGAGCGGCTCTCCGCCGAGCGCGGCGAGATCGCGGCGGAGCTCGCGCGACTGGGCGGCGAGATCGAGCTCGGCACCGAGTCCCTGACCGCGCTGGCCGTGACCATCGCCGAGCACGAGACGGCCACCGCGCAGGCCATGGTCGATCGCGAGGAGAAGGAGGCGCGCGTGCGCGCCCTCGAGGTGGCGGAGGGAGAGGCGCGCTCCGAGGTGGTCGCCGAGGAGAAGGAAGCGCGCGCGGCGCGGCACGGATTCGACGGCCTGGTCGAGGGCACGCATCGGGACGAGCTCGACCACGAGCGCACCCGCGGCGAGATCGAGGCCATCGCCGCCCGGATTCGCGAGGAGTACGGCGTCGAGCTCCTCGAGACCAACGAGACCCTGGCGGAAGGGGAGGAGGCCGCGAAGGCCCTTGCCGAGCTGAACGAGCTCCGCGAGCGGCTCCGCCGCATCGGGCCGGTCAACCTGCTCGCCATCGAGCAGTACGAGGAAGTGAAGCAGCGTTTCGACTTCCTGACCAAGCAACGCGATGACCTGGTGGCGGCGCGCGCCGAGCTGCTCGAAGCGATCGAGAAGATCAACCAGACCGCCTCCGAGCTCTTCCAGCAGACCTTCGCCCAGGTGCAGGCCAACTTCGCCCGCGTCTTCTCCACGCTCTTCGAGGGGGGCGAGGCCGAGATCGCGCTGGCCGGCGACGACCTCGACGGCGGCATCGAGATCATGGCGCGCCCGCGGGGCAAGGCGTTGCGCTCGATCCGCATGATGTCGGGCGGGGAGCGGGCGCTCACCGCCATCTCGCTCCTCTTCTCGATCTATCTCGTCAAGCCGAGCCCCTTCTGCATCATGGACGAGGTGGACGCCCCGCTCGACGACGCCAACGTGGATCGCTTCGTGAAGCTCCTCCGGCAGTTCCAGCGGGACACGCAGTTCATCGTCATCACCCACAACAAGCGCACGATGGAAGCATGCGAGCGCCTGTACGGCGTGACGATGGAGGAACCGGGCGTGTCGAAGCTCGTCTCGGTGCGTCTCGAACACGGCGAGATCGCGCCGGGCGAGGAGGATGTCGAGACGGCGGAGGCGGCAACCGGCGACGACGGGAACGGCGGGCGGGACGCTGTCGCCGGCGCGGGCGATGACGCCGGGCGGGACGGCATGGCCGGTGCGGGCGATCTCGCCGCGGTGGCGGGCGGCGGCAACGGGGCAGGCGGCGACGACGACGCTACGGAGATCAGTTGACGCGCGGATCGAGCGGCATCGTGACGAGGTGCTCGTAGTCCGGGCCGAGGCCGCGGATCGCGGCGTTCCAGGCCTTCTCCGGATCGAGGTCGAAGACGATCTCCGCGGTGGCGGGGCAGATGAACCAGCTGCCGGTCGCCATCTCCATCTCGAGCTGCCCCTCGCCCCATCCCGCATAGCCGGCGTAGACGCGAACGCGTTCGGACGGCCCGCGGGCTCCCGCGAGCACATCGACGAGCACCTGCATGTTCCCGCCGAGGGCCATCCCGGCCGCCACCATCTGCGCACCGGGCACGGTCACGTCCAACTTGTGCAGCACGAGCAGGATATCCTGCTGCACCGGACCGCCGCGATAGAGGATCTCCACGGCCGGCGGGAGCTGGCTGACGCCGCGGAGCACGTCGGCCACTCTGGTCGTGGTCGGCCGGTTCACGACGAGCCCCATCGATCCCGTGTCGGTGTGCTCGCAGAGCAGGACGACCGTGCGGGCGAAGTTGGGATCGCGGAGGGTCGGGCTCGCGATGAGCAAGGTGCCCGCTGTGATCTCGCCGGATTCCACGCGTCGATCCTAGCGCGCCGGCGCGCGGGCGGGCAAGGGCGGGCGGGTCTGGCCCGCCCGGCGGCGGTGGTCTAGAATCGGCGCGCCTCGAGCCCCGGGCCGCCGGCAGGAGAGGAAGCCAGAGGAGACGATGCTGTCCATTCTCGACAAGCTGCGGCAAGGCCTTGCCCGCACGCGCCAGAGCCTCGCCGCGAGTCTCCGCGGCGCGCTCGACCGCGGTCGCGTCGACGAGGAGCTGTTCTCCGATTTCGAACGCATCCTCATCGCGGCGGACGTCGGCGTCGAGGCGACCGAGACCTTGCTCGCGCGACTCCGCGAGCGCGTGCGCGTCGAGAGTCTTGCCACTCCGGCGGCGGTCGAGACGGCGCTCAAGGAGGAGATCGTCGCGCTCCTCGAGTCGGCGCCGCGCGCGGCGCCGGTCGATCCGGCCCGCCGGGTGCGCCCCCACGTGATCATGCTGGTCGGCGTGAACGGGGTGGGGAAGACGACGACCATCGGGAAGCTCGCCAAGCGCGAGATGGATGCGGGCCGCCGGGTCCTCGTCGGCGCCTGCGACACCTTTCGCGCGGCGGCGGGCGAGCAGCTCGCCGCGTGGGCCGAGCGCGCCGGCGTCGAGATCGTCCGCCAGCGTTCGGGCGCCGACCCCGCCGCCGTCGCCTTCGATGCGGTCGCCGCGGGCGAGAGTCGCGGCGTGGACGTCATCCTCCTCGACACGGCCGGGCGCCTCCATACGAAGGCGAACCTCATGGAAGAGCTCCGGAAGGTGCATCGGGTCGTCGCCCGGCGCCTGGCCGGCGCCCCGCACGAGGTGCTCCTCTGCCTCGATGCGACGACCGGGCAGAACGCGATCCGGCAGGCCAGGCTCTTCGACCAGACGGCCGGCATCACGGGGCTCGTGCTCGCCAAGCTCGACGGCACGGCGCGTGGTGGGGTGGTGGTCGCGATCGCGAGCGAGCTCCGGTTGCCGGTCGAGATGGTGGGAGTGGGCGAGGGGATCGACGACCTCGTGCCCTTCGATGCGCGGGACTTCGTCGAGGCCCTGTTCGAGGAGGCCGGCGCGGTGCGTCCGGGCCACACACGATGAGCGCCGGCAAGTCGCTCCCTCCGTCGCCGCCCGGCGATCCGCACCCCGTGCCGGCGGATAGCGCGGCGCCGGAGAGCAGCGGGGCGCCGGAGAGCAGTGGGGCGCCGGGGCGCGGGCGCCGGAGAGCAACGCGGCGCCGTCGCGCGCCGGCTACGTCGCTCTGGTCGGCCGGCCGAACGTCGGCAAGTCCACCCTCATGAACCGGCTCCTCGATCACAAGCTCTCGATCGTGACCCCGGCGCCGCAGACCACACGGCAGCGCATCCTCGGCATCCTCAGCCGCCCCGGCTACCAGATGGTCTTCCTCGACACGCCGGGGATCCTCGAGCCGCGCTACGAGCTCCAGCGGCGCATGCTCGAGCAGGCGCTGGCCGCGGTCGGCGACGCCGATCTGCTGGTGGTCCTGGTCGAGGCCCGCGACCCGCTCCGCGATCGCGAGATCGATCTCGTGAAGGATCTGCTCGCCAGGGCCGGGAGTCGCCCGCTCTTCCTCGTGCTCAACAAGATCGACCGTGTCGCCAAGCTCGAGCTCCTGCCGATGATCGCCGAGCTGGCCGCGCTCGGCGACTTTGCGGCCATCGTGCCCGTCTCCGCCCTCGAGGGCGACGGCATCGCGGAGCTCGAGGCGGCGCTCGCCGCGCGCCTCCCGGCGAGCCCGCCCTTCTATCCTCCGGACACGCTCTCCGACCGGCCGGAGCGCTTCTTCGCCGCCGAGCTCGTGCGCGAGAAGGTGTTTCGCCGCTACCGCGAGGAGGTGCCGTACGCCACCGCCGTGCGCATCACCGCCTTCGAGGAGGAGGCGGAGCGCAAGAAGGTGTATGTGAGGGCGGAGATCCTGGTCGAGCGGGAGACGCAGAAGGCCATCCTGATCGGCGAGGGAGGGCGCGCGCTCGGCGCGGTCGGCCGGGAGGCGCGGCTCGACATCGAGGCGATGCTCGGGCGTCCGGTCTTCCTCGAGCTCCACGTGCGCGTGATCGCGGACTGGCGGAAGGACACGCGCCTGCTCGAGGAGCTGGGCCTGTAGCGAGCGCCGCCGGCGTCCCCTGCCGCGCCCGCGGTCCGCGCGCCCTACTCCTACTCCTTCTCCTCCACCTCGTAGACGCTGAACCGCGAGTTTTCGTGGACGAGCGTGAGTTCCGGCGAGGGGTCGGGCGGGGCCAGGGCGGACGGCACGATGACCCAGCCGGCTCCGTAGAGCCGGGCCACGCGCGAAAGCTCCCAGGCGTTCCGCGCGGCAATCGCGGCATCCACGGTGGTGACCCGTTCCCACCAGCCCGGGCCGAAGGCCGGTTCCCAGAGCATCGCGGCCCCGTCCTTGCGTTCGACCACCGTGCCGCGTCGCGCGTAGACGCGGAACCCGGCGTACTCGGGCGGCGTCACGAACCGCGCAGCGACCGGGGTGGAACGGGCCGCCCACTCCTGCACCTCGCGCCAGTCGGGATGAAAGACCTGGCGCGCGATCGAGATGCCGTCGGGGCCGATCGTCCCCGTGTGGAGCACGAGCTCGAGGTAGGCGATCGCGAGCGCGGCGACTGCGCCGCGACGGGTGACGGCGTTCATGAAGCGCGGCCGTCCGGCGCAGGCGATGGCGGCGAGGGCGATGAGAAGCGCCGCCGAGAGCGCGAGGCGCGGCTCCCACATGCGGCTGAGCGCGACCCCGCCGGCGGCGAGGACGAGCGCCATGCGTACGCGCCTCCCGGCCGGACGCAGCAGGAGGAGGATGGCGCCCCAGGCGACGAGGGGATAGGCGGCGCGGAGGAGTCCCGCCGCCACGGCGACGGCTCCGGCGAAGTCGGTGGGCTCCTTGTCGGCCAGGGCGCGCCGCACGAGGCCGGCGGCGAGCATGAAGATGAGGACGTAGCACCAGCGATCTGCGCGCAGCAGGTGAAGCTGCGTGAGCGCCGCCACCGGGATGAGATCGGCGAACAGGGCGCCCGCGGCCACCGTCGTGGTCACGGCGAGGGCGAGATAGGTCGCGCGGCGGCCGGTCGGGCTTTCCGGCAGCGCGCGGAATCCGGCGATGGCGGTCAGGAAGAGGATGGCCACGCGCACGAACACGCCGGGCGGTTGGGCGCCGAGGAAGAAGTGGTACGGGTAGTAGACGCGAAGGAGGGCGAGGAAGTCGAGGCCGCGGCCGCTGACGAGCGCGCCACCGGGCAAGGTGAGGAGCGGAGGCAGCGCGACGAGGGCGAACACGCCGAGGAAGGCGGCGGCCGCGCGCCAGCGCCGCGCCTCGCCGAGCGCGACCGGCAACGCGACGATCACGAAGATCCCGGCGGCCACCGCGTTCACGTGCGCGGCGAGGCCGGCGGCGAGCCCGGCCAGGGCGGTACGGCCGGAGAGGAGACCGTAGAGCGCCACGAGGAGGATCGGGAAGGAGACCGTGGTCGGCGTGACCCAGGCGGCGACGAGCGTGTCATGGCCGACCACGGTCGGGCGCACGACCGGCGACACGAGGAGGAGCAGGGCAGCCACCGCGGCGGCGTTCGTGGAGCGATAGAGAAGACGGCCGATCGACCACATCGCGGCGCCGACCGCGACCGTGGTCGCGACGTGCACGAGGAAGAACAGCTGCTCGAGCGTGAGCCACCGGCTGAGCCAGGCCGCCGCCGGGAAGAAGGCCGAGCGGTACTTGCCGAGGACCTGGACGAGCGGATCGCCGGGGTAGAGCCCGGGATCGCGGAGCTGGGCGATGTGCGGGACCTGGAGCGGCTGGTTCTCGGCGCCGAGCTCGAAGGCGTAGCCGTGGGCGAGGAGCGTCGCGATGAAGGCGGCGGCGAGGAGCAAGAGGACGCGGGCCGGCCGGCGGCGGGCCCGCGGCGCCATGTCGCCACCCGCCCCCGGGGCCGGCATGTGCGCGTGGGCAGGCATCACGTCCGGGCGGCTCAGCGCCGGCGGGCGCGTGCCGGCCTGGCGTGCGCGCGCCACAGCTCGATGAAGACGGGGAACGCGCGCAGCTGCTTGTGGCCGGCGGCGGCGAGCCCGAGTTCGAAGACGCACCAGGCGGCATAGACCACGATGATCTCCTCACGCACGTGGGGCAAGGCGAACTGGGTTGCCCACAGGACGAAGAGCCCGATCGCCTCGTACCACCGGAACTCGAGGTTGGAAAGGAGCAGCATGCCGAGGAAGGACTGGATCACGGTCAGGAGGATCTCGGTCCGGTGATAGTCGTCGAAGGGGATCGAGGACGGCTCGCCGCGCGAGATCGAGTAGACGATGGGGATCATCGCCGCGAGCACCGTCCACTGATTGATGTTGGAGGAGACCATGTTCATGAGCGCGAGCGAGGCCTTGCTGCCGGTGCGCGCCCAGTTGAACGCGGTCACCTTCTCCGGGAACTCGGACAGGAAGGGCGCCACCCACTGCACGAACACGAACTGGGAGACGCCGAGCGTGACGGCCATGCCGAGCATGGCCTGGTAGAACGGGTGCGCGACGAAGTAGAGGATCAAGCCGCCGGCGAGGAAGAGGCCGAAGATGGCCACGAGCTTCCACCGGCCCGGGCGCGTCAAGCCCAGCGCGACACCCGGGGAATGTCCTCGAGGCTCTCGCTCTCCTTGGGCGGGATCCGGGCCAGCACCTGGAGATACGCCACGTACATGGCGAGCAGGATGGCGGCGTCGATCAGGTTGAGCGAGGCCTTGAGCCAGATGATGACGAAGTAGAGGATGGGGACGAAGAGCGACACCACCTCGACCGCGTGCTCCTTCTCGAGCGTGATGACCGTGGCGCGCAGACCGGTCTTCTTGACCCCGAACACCGCCCGGGTGATGAAGATGAGCGGCCAGCCGAGCCCGACGAGGAGGCGGAGGGAGCCGGTGAAGTTGGCGGTCATGAGCGGGACGTTCTGGTTCCAGGCGATGACCGCCTCGACCGCGAACTCGGGCAGCGTTTGCAGCCAGGCCAGGATGGCGAGCGAGAGGCCCTGGGAGAACACGAACTGCGCGGCCTCGGCCGCCCAGCCGAGGACGAACGCGGAGAAGACGAGGGTCGGAAACGTCCACAGGCCGGAGGCGACCGCGGCTCCCGCGACCGCGCCGGCGGTCTCCGCACCATGCCCGGAGGACGCGGGTCCGGGCGCTGCAGCCGCTCCTTGCGCGGCCGCCGTTGCCGCCGCGACGGCTCCTGCCGTTCTCGACCCGCCACCGCCACCCATGACGCTCATGCCACCTCCCACCCGAGCGACATCCGACCTTCGCGGCCGCCTGGACCTGCATCGTGCCGCGAAGGCCGCCGGCACGTGGTGCGTGCGGGACTGCATAGCACAGGCAGGGCATGGCGTCGAGCCGCAGGCTCACACACCCGGCCGCTCCCCGACCAGGCGCGCATTGACGCCGAGCGCTGTCTCTGGCATGCTACTTGATGCCTGGATGGGGCGGAGCTCTTCATCCCGTGGGCATTCACCTTGGGGTTGCATCTTGATCGCCCAGCGGCAGCATCCTTGATTCGAGCTCGGCTCGCCCAGGCCGGCCCATGGTCACATGCGGCCGGCGGGCGCCCGCTACGACGCCCGCGCCCGGGAAACCGGGTTGGCGAGGACGGATGCCCCGAGCTTCGCAGTCCGAGCCATGGTTCCGCCCCTTGGTACCACAAGTCCAAGGGGCGGGCCTCTTTCCGGGGGGGCATCCGAGCAGGAGGACGAGAATGGCCGGAGTTCAGCCCGCCGTGGCCATGAAGGTCGCTCGTTACCTGAAGGACCGCGGTCGCGGCGGACAGGGCAGCTGGATCTCGGTCGCCGACCTCCGCGCCGCGCTGGGGGCCGATCCCGCTGAGATCCGGGATGCCTGCCGGCGCCTCCAGGCGCACGGAGTGGTCGAGCTCATGGGCGGATTCCCGATCCGCCCGACCACCGAGGGGTTCAGCCTCGTGCGCCTGAGCGCCGATGGAGCCGTCATCGCCGCCGAGGCACACCGTCTCGACGCGCTCCTCGACCCCCCGGGGCCCGCGCCCGCCGGCTAGCTTCGCGAGGACGGCCAGGCGCAGGAAGCGGCGACCCGTCTAGAAGCCGAAGAGCAGGCCCGAGTAGAAGTGCCACTCCTCGTCCAGGTAGCCGGACAGGCCGCGGGCGCCCTCGACATAGAAGGCGGCCGGGTACGAGTAGAACGAGGTCATGTCGGCGCGGAGCTCGAACCCGGCGTCGGTGAGCAGCTCGTCCCCGGATAGCCCGCTCACTCCCTCGTCGTTCCACACGTTGCCGGCCTCGTAGAAGACCCCTCCGTACAGCCGGTGGATGAGGAGCGGTGAGACCTGCTTGTCGATGCGCCGGAAGATCGGGAAGCGGTAGGTGAGCGCGCCGATCCCGAGCTTTCGCCCCTGCGCCGAGAAGTAGGTGTAGCCGCGCAGCCCCGGCTTCGAGCCCACGGCGAAGAAGAAGAAGTCGTCGACCTCGGGGTTGTCGATGACCCCGCCGCGCGCGCGGACCTCGAGGGTGTGCCGGCCCCACGGCAGCGCCACGTGCTCGCGCCAGTCCACCTCGATCTCGTTGAAGTTGTTGTCCTCGTAGACGGGCTGGAAATCCTCGAGGCTGCGGATGCCCGAGGGATTGAGCCCCGCCCAGGTGTGGGCGACGCGCGCAGAGATGGTCCGCCCGCCGCGCGGGTTCACGTCCGAGTCCATCGCCCGCTCGATCTTCCGGTAATCGAAGTGGAGGCCGAGGATGTTCCCGCGGTAATAGCTCCAGCCGTCCTTGCCGTAGAAGGAGCCGTCCTCCTCGTCGGTGGCGAACAGGTTGATGTTGTAGTCCTGGTAGGTGTAGAGGAGCGCGAGGTTCTTCCAGTAGGTCACGCTGTAGCGCTCGCCCCACTCGTAGCGGGCGCCGGCGTCGGCCTCGACCAGGTCGTAGCGCGTCTCGAAGCTGACCGGGCGGACCTCGCCGCCGTGGGGCACGCCCGACCCCGGCACGATCTCACTCTGCTCGACGCTCACGTCCCGGCGCCGCACGCGGTAAGCATCGAGGAGGATGGCCACCGGGAGCTGCCGGTTCTCGTACCCGCCGAACAGCTCGAACTCGAACCCGTCGTAGCGCCGCCCGACGGCGCCGCCGGCGGTGATCGCCTGCTTGTCGAGGATCTCGTTCGACCCCATGTAGAAGCCGAGGCGAACGCGCCCGTCATCGATCACCAGTCGCGGCATGAAGTGGGTCGTCGGATAGCTGAGCTTGTAGCGTGTCGCCTCGCCGGTGTAGCCGACCTCCTGGCCCTCGAAGCCGAGCGCGCTCGGGCCCGCCGCGGCGAGGCGGTAGTCGCCGCGCGGATCGGTGGGGGTGGCGGGCACCGGGAGCCGACCCCAGGCGGTGCGCTCGAGCACGCGCACCTCGTAGCCGTGCCCGGTGTAGGCGCTGAAGGCGAGCTTGCCGTCCGCGGCCACGTTCGGATAGAAGGCGCCGCCGACCAGGTTGGTGACCTGGGTCACCTCGCCGCTCTCGAGATCGCGGCGGTAGATGTTGAAGATCCCCGAGCGATCCGACGCGTAGAGGATCGCCTTCTCGCCGGGGATGTAGCAGGGGTCGCGCTCGTCGGCCGGTGACTCGACCACCATCTGCTCGGCGCCGGTGTCCGCGTCGATCAGCAGGATATCGCGGGAGAGCCCGCGGAACACGCAGAGGAGGAGCGAGCGGCCGTCGGCCGACCACCGCGGCGTGAAGTACTGAGTGCCGTGAGCACTCGCCGTGATCGTCTTCTCGAGCTTGCCTTCCCGATCGAGGATCACGACCTGGTTGGTGCCGTCGCCGTTCACGACCGCCGCGATCCGGCTCCCGTCCGCGGAGATCGCCGGGTCCTTCGCCCGGAGCGCGTGGGTGAGCCGATCGTCCTTCTCCTTGTCGGACGTGAGGTCGAGCACGTAGACGTCGTTCACGCGGTAGCCGTGGGGATTCTCATTGGTGCGCTTCGAGAAGTAGGCGCGGCTGCCGTCGGCGGCGATCGCGAGCGGGGTCGAGATGCCGCTCGTGACCGGCTCCGGCGTGTCGCCGCGGAGGTCCCCCCGCCCGCCCCGGGCGCCGGGCCCGGCTGCGGCGCGCGCCACCGCGCCCGAGTCGAGCTTGACGAGGGTGAGCTGGCCGTAGTCGCGCCCCTCGTTCGAGGCCCAGTAGAGCGATCCGGTGCCGGGACGCCAGGCCGGGTAGAGGTTCAAATAGCCGCCGTTCGAGACCACCGTGCCCTCGATCGCCGCGGGTGCGATCGCCGTCGCGACCGCCCGGTAGTCGGCGGTGATCGCCTCCTTCCACTCGTTGTACAACTCGGGCCCGCTCTTCCCGGTCCCCTCGCGGAAGGCTGCGTCCATGTCCAGGCGCCAGATCGACTTGAGACCCTTGGCCACGGTCTCGAGTGACTCCTCGCCGTAGTGCTCCGCGATGTAGCGGACGAGCGAGTTGCCCTGGTTGTAGACCATCTCGGACTCGAGACCGGTCCCGCCGAAGCCGCCCATCTGGTCGTAGGTGAGGAGGGTGCCGTCGAGCGCCGCCATCCGGAGCAGCATGTCGCGGTGCGAGTCCCACCAGTCGTTGTAGACGTCGCGGGTCTGGTACTGGGACACGCCCTCGGCGAACCAGGCCGCCATCGTGGTGCCCGGCCACGGGTACGAGTAGATGATGTTGGGATAGCCGATGAGCACGTCGGTGCGCTTCTCCTCTTCATAGCCGAAGTCCTGGAGGTAGACCGCGGGCATGAAGTGCGGCATGCGCTGGGCGGCCTGCAGCGACACGATGTGGGTGAACTCGTGCGTGATCACATCGCGGAGCCAGGTATGGGTGCCGCGCAGCTCGAACTCGAGCGCGGTGGCCCAGATCTCGATCTTGTCGTCGTAGTAGAAGGCGGCGCCGTTGGCGTAGTCGTCGGTGTCGATGATGATGAGGTGCGTGGGCGGCTTGGGCTTGTAGTCGTAGAGCCCGGTGATCGCCGGGTAGATCTCCTCGGCGATGGCCGCGGCGCGCCGGGCGGTGCCCTCGGTGCCCTGGTGGAAGTGGACCTCGAAGTGCTCGGTCTTGAGGGTCTGCCATTCGAGCTCGCTCCGGTTCCCCGCGGGGGCGGCGGCCGGCGCGAGGAGCGCTGCGAGCATGGCGGCGGCGAGGAGCGCCGCGGGTGCGATGAGCGGTCGTCGATTCATGGTCCTCTACTCGAGCACGGAGCGATGGCAGAGCGGGAGTGCGCAGGCAACGAGACGCGGCAATCCGGCCCCGGGGCGGGCGATCCTCTCCGGGGGGGGCGCGGGCGAAGTGCCGGTCGGGGCGGCGCCAGCCTGCCGCAGGGTCGAGATCATCCGCCGCTCTGGTCTCCAGGAGGTAATCGGCCGCCGGCCGACCCCGGCCGGCCGGCTCGTGCGCGGAAGGTCCGCTGCCGGGGAACGTAGAGCCCGCCGGCGCCTGCCAGCCTCTACCCCGGCCTCCGCCGCGAGTTCCGGCCGCGCGGGGTCGACCGGCCGGCCCGCGCGGTCACCGGCCCGCGCGACCGGCGCGACGGGCGCGGAGTATAGGCGGGACGCCGCCGCCTGTCACCGCCGTGTCCGGCACCGACCACGCCGGCGACGGCCTGACGCTCCGGCCGGGGGATGGGCGGGCGACCCGCCCTGCACGAAGACCACCGCCCCGCGGGCAACCTCTTGACCCCGGCCCGCGTGCGATCGATCGGCGCCCGCCGCGCGCGTCCCGCCCGGTCGCTCCTCACGTCTGGCACGGCCTTCGCTTCAGGACGTCATGCCGCCGTTCACGCGGACAGGACCTCGGACGCGCGGGGCGCCCCCCGCCGAGGAGACGACTCGTCGTCTCCTCCGCCGGGGGCGAGGGCGCTGACGGACTTGAGACGGAGCTCGTGCCATGCATGCATCGTCGCGGAACGGACCAGTTGGCGGTGGATACGTTGCACGCAGCGAAGGCATGGCCGTCCCTGGTCCGGACGCACCCGGGTCCCGCGCGTCCGGGGGGCGGAGCACGGAGACGGTGCTCCGCGCCGAGCGTGGTCCCTCGATGCGGGCGGGCGGGGGAGCGGTCGCGGCGGCGAAGTCGCTCGGGGACCGGATCGGGGAGGAGGGCCCGCAGTCCCTCTCGGATCTCGAGCTCTTCGCCCTCGTCGTCGGGCGCGGCGCGCCGAGCGGCCGCGACCGGCGGCTCGTCCGCCTCCTCACGGAACGGGCGGACCTCCCGGAGCTCGCGCTCCTCGGGTGCGCGGGGTGGCTCGAGACGCCGGGACTCCGGCCGGCGGAAGCGGCGCTCCTCTCCGCCTGCTTCGAGCTCGGCCGGCGGCTCTACCGGCCCGATGGCGGCGCGCGCGCGCTCGTCCAGGCCGCCGATGTGCACGCCGTGGCGCGCGATCTCGAACTCGCGCGCCGGGAGCACTTCGTCGCCTTCTACCTGGACGCGCGCAACCGCGTGCTCGCCCGCGAGACCATCTCTGTCGGCAGCCTGAGCGCATCGATCGTCCACCCGCGCGAGGTGTTCGCACCCGCGCTCGAGCGCCGCGCCGCGAGCATCATCATCGTGCACAACCATCCGTCGGGCGATCCCGAGCCGTCGGACGACGATCTGGCTCTCACCCGGCGGCTGGTCGAGGTGGGCCTTCTCCTCGGCATCGAGGTGCTCGACCATCTCGTCATCGGGCACGGGAAGTACGTGAGCCTGAAGGGCCGTGGTCTCATGTAGCGGATGGCAGGACGCGCCGGCGGCGGCGTGCCGGCTTGATCTCGTGCGGAGACCGGTGTAGCTTCGCGCGCCATGGGAGCTCATCGGGTCGCGATCCCGCGCGAGCGCATCGAGGCGGCTTTCGGCCGCTTCCCCGGCCGGCGCATCGTCGTCCTCGGCGACGTCATGCTCGATCGCTATCTGTGGGGGGCCGTGCGGCGGATCTCCCCGGAAGCTCCGGTGCCGATCGTCGAGGTCAACCGCGAGACGGTGCGTCTCGGCGGGGCCGCCAACGTCGCCGACAACGTGCATGCGCTCGGCGGCGTCCCGGTGCTCGTGGGCGTGACCGGGGACGACGCGACAGCGGCCGCGCTCGGCGCCGCGCTCGCGGCACGCGGGCTCGCCGCCGATCACCTGAAGGCCGATCCTGCCCGCCGCACCACGCAGAAGACGCGCATCATCGCCCATCATCAGCAGGTGGTGCGCGCCGATCAGGAAGACGTGGCCCCGATCTCGCCGGCGGTCGCGGCCGAGCTCGAGCGGGAGATCGCCGCCGCGCTCCCCGGCGCCGGCGCGCTCGTCATCTCCGACTACGGGAAGGGGGTCATCGAGCGCGATCTCCTCGTCGCCGTGCTCGCGCGCGCGGCGGCGGCCGGGGTGCCGGTGTGCGTGGATCCCAAGGAGTCCCACTTCGATGCCTATCGCGCCGTGAGCGTCATCACCCCGAACCTGACCGAGGCGGGGAACGCCTACGGCCGGCGCATCCAGGACGAGGCGGGGCTCGAGGCGGCGGGGTTCGGACTCCTGGCGCGGCTCGGGTGCGAGGCCGTCCTCATCACCCGCAGCGAGCAGGGGATGTCGCTCTTCGAATTGCCGGCCGAGCACACGCACTTCCCGACCGTGGCCCAGGAGGTGTACGACGTGACCGGAGCCGGCGACACGGTGGTCGCCGCCTTCGCCCTGGCGCTCGCCGCCGGCGCGGATCGCAAGGTGGCCGCCCTGATCGCCAACCATGCCGCCGGGCTCGTCATCCGCGAGATCGGTACCGCCACCACGACGGTGGCCGCGCTCCGCGAGTCTCTGGCGCAGAACGGCTGAGGGGAACGGGAGAACGCCATGGGCCAGGTCGTGACTCGCGAGGAAGCTGTGCTCTGGCGCGAGGAATTGCGACAGGCGGGGCGGCGGGTCGTCTTCACCAATGGCTGCTTCGATCTCCTCCATCGCGGCCACGTCGAGTACCTGGCCGCGGCGCGCGCCCTCGGCGACGCCCTCGTCGTCGGCGTCAACGACGACGACTCGGTGCGGCGACTGAAGGGGCCGGGCCGGCCGCTCACCGCCGCGGACGACCGCACCCATGTCCTCGCCGCACTCGCCGCCGTCGACCGCGTGGTGATCTTCACCGAGGACACGCCGGCGGCGCTGATCGCCGCCCTCGTGCCCGACGTCCTCGCCAAGGGCGCCGACTACACGCTCGCCGCCGTCGTCGGTCGCGACACGGTGGAGGCCGCCGGCGGTCGCGTCGTGCTGATCCCGTTCCGTCCCGGCCACTCGACCACCGAGACCATCGCGCGCCTGCGCCGGCCGGTCCCGTAGGGCGCGCGGCGCGGCCTTGACCCGCTGCGTCGCGCAATGCTAGCGTTTCCCGGCCCCGCGCCCGGGATTCGCGGTCGAGGTGAGGGCGGAGGTGCGGGCAACGGAACCGGCTCGTCGGGGGGCTAGTTCACCGCACGCGGTGGCTAGCCTTTTCTTTTTCTCCTGGCTCGCCGCGCGGCCAGGACACCAGGTGGACTTGAAGCGGGGGGACGCTGCATGCAGGCGAACACGCCGCCGAAGAAGGCGATCATCATGGGCGCGGGCGGGCGCGATTTCCACAACTTCAACGTCGTTTTTCGCGGTGATCCGCACACCCGCGTCGTGGCGTTCACGGCCACCCAGATCCCCGGGATCGATACGCGCACCTACCCGGCCGCGCTCGCCGGGCCGCACTACCCGAGCGGCATCCCGATCCGCCCCGAGTCCGAGCTCGAGGCGATAGTCGCGGAGCACGGCGCCGACGAGATCATCTTTGCCTACTCTGATGTCTCGCACGAGTACGTGATGCACGCGGCCTCGCGCGCCGCGGCGCTCGGCTGCGATTTCCGCCTGCTCGGGCCGCGCGCGACCATGCTCGAGGCGCGGGTGCCGGTGGTGGCGGTGGTCGCCACCCGCACCGGCAGCGGCAAGAGCCAGACCACCCGTTACGTCGCGAACCTGCTGCGCGCGGCGGGCAAGCGCGTGGTCGCCATCCGTCATCCGATGCCCTACGGCGAGCTCGCCGAGCAGGCGGTGCAGCGTTTCGCCACGTTCGAGGACCTCGATCGCCATCGCTGCACGGTCGAGGAGAGGGAGGAGTACGAGCCGCATCTCAAGAACGGCACCGTCGTGTATGCCGGCGTCGACTACGCGGCCATCCTGGCCGAGGCCGAGAAGGAGGCGGACGTCATCCTGTGGGACGGCGGCAACAACGACTTCTCCTTCTACCGGCCCGATCTGACCATCACGGTCGCCGATCCGCACCGCCCGGGGCACGAGCTCACCTATCACCCGGGCGAGACCAACCTCCGGCTTGCCGATATCGTCGTGATCAACAAGATCGAGAGCGCCCCGCCGGGCGGCGTGGAGCGGGTGCGCGAGAACATCCGCCGCGTGAACCCGCGGGCGCTCGTGGTCGAGGCCGCCTCGCCGATCACGGTGGACGATCCGGCCCAGGTCGCCGGGAAGCGCGTGCTCGTGATCGAGGACGGTCCCACCCTCACCCACGGCGGCATGACCTACGGGGCCGGGGTGGTGGCCGCGCGGAAGTTCGGTGCCGCCGCGATCATTGATCCGCGGCCCTATGTCGTCGGCCGCATCCAGGCCGCCTTCGAGCAGTATCCGGGGATCGGACACCTCCTGCCGGCGCTGGGCTACGGCGCCGAGCAGATCGCCGATCTCGAGCGCACGGTGCGGGCGGTGCCGGCGGACACGGTGGTCATCGCCACCCCGATCGATCTCCGGCGTCTGATCCACTTCGATCGGCCCGCCGTGCGGGTCACCTACGAGTTGCAGCCGATCGGCCAGCCGGATCTCTCCGGCCCCATCGCTCTGCTTCTGTCTCGCGGCAAGCGCCCGGCGCCCGCCTGACGCGCGGCACTCGCCGCCGCGCGGGGTGCGCCCCGGGATCAAGGAGACGATCCAGTGAACATCCACGAGTACCAGGCGAAGGACCTCTTCGCGGCGGCCGGCATGCCGGTGCCGAAGGGAAAGCTCGCGCGCACACCCGCCGAGGCGCGGGCGATCGCCCGCGAGCTCGGCGGCAAGGTCGTGGTCAAGGCCCAGGTGCACGCCGGCGGTCGCGGCAAGGCCGGCGGCATCAAGCTGGCCGCCACCCCCGAGGAAGCGGAGGAGAAGGCGACCGCCATCCTCGGGATGTCGATCAAGGGGCTCCCGGTGCGCAAGGTGCTCGTGGCCGAGCAGCTCGACATCGCGCACGAGTACTACCTCGGCATCATCCTCGACCGGGCCGCCAGGCGGCCCGTCATCATGGCCTCGGCGGCCGGCGGCATCGACATCGAGGAAGTGGCGCGGACGAGCCCCGAGAAGATCTTGAAGCACCACTTCGACCCGACGGTTGGGCTCCGCGCCCACGAGGCGCGCCGGATCTGCTTCGCGATCGAGCCGCGCGGGGAGGTGGCGCTCCAGATCGCCGCGATCCTCCCCAAGCTCTGCCAGGCCTTCGCGCGCACCGACGCCTCGCTGGCCGAGATCAATCCCCTCGTCGTCACCAAGGACGGCAAGGTGTGGGCGCTCGACGCCAAGGTGAACCTCGACGACAACGCGCTCTACCGCCATCCCGACATGGAGGCGATGCGCGAGGACGAGGATCCGAACGAGGCGAAGGCCCGCCAGATGGGGCTCTCCTACATCAAGCTCGACGGCGAGATCGGCTGCGTCGTGAACGGCGCGGGGCTCGCCATGGCCACCATGGATCTGATCAAGCACTTCGGCGGCTCGCCGGCCAACTTCCTCGACATCGGCGGCAGCTCGAACCCCGACAAGGTGGTCACGGCGATGGATATCCTGGCCACCGATCCCAAGGTGAAGGCGATCCTCTTCAACATCTTCGGCGGCATCACGCGTAGCGACGACGTGGCCCAGGGCATCGCCCAGGCGCTCGCCAAGAGGAAGCCGGCGGTGCCGATCGTCATCCGCTTGACGGGCACCAACGAGGAGAAGGCGCGCGAGATCCTGACCGCCATCGGGTTGAGCGCCACCACTCAGATGGACGAAGGCGTGCGCCAGGCGATCACGGCCGCCGGCGGCACCCCGCGCCCGGTCGGCGCGGCGGTTTAGGGCCGGGGAGGGCTAAAGGACCATGAGCATCCTGATCGACGAGAAGACGCGCGTCATCGTCCAGGGGATCACCGGACGGGACGGGTCCTTCCATGCGCGCGGCATGATCGAGTACGGCACCAAGGTCGTCGCGGGTGTGACCCCGGGCAAGGGCGGCACCCGCTTCGACGAGAATGCCGATCTTCAACACGGTGCGCGAGGCCGTCGCCCAGACCGGCGCCAACGCGTCCGTCATCTACGTCCCGGCCGCGTTCGCGGCCGACGCCATCCTCGAGGCGGCCGACGCCGGGCTGCCGCTCGTCGTCGCGATCACCGAGGGGATCCCGGTGACCGACATGCTCGGCGTGTGGTCGGTCCTCGAGCGGAGCCAGAAGACCCGGCTTGTCGGGCCCAACTGCCCGGGCCTGATCTCGCCCGGCAAGGCCAAGCTCGGCATCATGCCCGGCTACATCCACAAGCCCGGGCGGATCGGTCGTCGTCTCCCGCACGGGCACGCTCACCTACGAGGTGGTCAAGCCGCTCTCGGATTCCGGCATCGGCCAGTCGACCTGCATCGGGATCGGCGGCGATCCCATCATCGGCACGAATTTCATCGACGTGCTCGCGCTGTTCGAGGCGGACCCGGAGACCGAGGCGGTCGTCATGATCGGGGAGATCGGCGGCACCGACGAGCAGGAAGCGGCCGCCTTCATTCGCGAGCACCTGAAGAAGCCGGTCGTCGCCTTCATCGCGGGACAGACGGCGCCGCCGGGGAAGCGCATGGGACATGCCGGCGCCATCATCTCGGGGGCGACGGGCACGGCCGAGGAGAAGATGCGGGCCTTCGCCGCGGCGGGAGTGGCGGTAGCGCGCGTGCCGTCGGAGATCCCGGCGCTGCTCAAGGAGCGGATGCCCGCCCGCGTTCACTAGGAGGGACGCGGGCAGGGCCCGGAGGAAGTGACGGGCCCCGTGCGGCGGTCCGGGCCTCGAGTTGCGGAGCAAGAGAAGGGAGGGGGCGCGAGTGGCCACCACGTTGTTCATCGTCAAGCCCGACGCCGTGGGGCGGCGGCTCACCGGGAAGATCCTGGCCAAGGTGGAAGAGGCCGGCTTCGCCATCCGCGAGATGGCGCTGACCGAGCTCTCGCCCGCCGAGGCGGAGCGTTTCTATGCCGTGCACCGCGAGCGCCCCTTCTTCGCGGACCTCTGCCAGTTCATGTCCTCGGGGCCCTGCGTGCCCTGCCTTCTCGAGGGCGGTGCCGACGCGATCGAGCGGCTCCGGGCCCTGATGGGGGCGACCGACTCGCGGGAGGCGGCTCCCGGCACGATCCGGCGCGAGTTCGGGATCGACAAGCAGTCGAACGCGGTCCACGGATCGGATGGCCCGGACACGGCGCGGAACGAGATCGCTTTCTTCCAGGCCAAGCTCGGATGGCGCCAGCGATCCGGTTAACTACATATTAACAATACACTTATAGCAGGAGACGGACGTCCGGTCGCCTGCCCCCGGGGTGGTCCGGGGAGGGCCGGCCGCCCTGCGTTGCGTTGACACTCCGGGGTCCCGCGGCTAGAATCCGACGGTTCTCGCTCCCGAGGCCGGCAACCAGCGATCGGTGCGCCAATTAGGTCCCAGGGAGGCGCACTGCGGGGGCCCGTGCATGGGATTCGTCCTCGATCTTCGCCGCCTCGGCGAGGGTGTCCATCGCTCGTCCGAGGTGGTGAGCCCGGAGGACCTCGGTCTCGCCTGGGCGGGGCTCGTGTTTGCGCCGGAGATCCGGCTCCAGATCGTGGCGGCGCGCACGGGCGACGACCTCGACATCACCGTGCGATACGAGGGCGAGCTCGAGGGGGAGTGCGATCGCTGCCTCAAGCCCTTCCGAGAGGCGTATGCGGGTGCGCTGCGCGCGATCGCGCGCCGGTCGAAGCCGCAGCACGAGCTCGCCGGTCAGGACGGGGTGCTCTTTCATGACGGGCATCATCTGGACCTGAGCACCGAAGTGCGCGAGAGCATCATCATCGACATTCCGATCCAGCGGCTCTGTTCGCCGGGGTGTCGCGGGCTCTGCCCGACCTGCGGCGCGGACCGGAACGCCGGATCGTGCGATTGCCACGTCGATCGCGTCGATCCGCGCTGGGAGCGCCTGCGGGAGGCGCGCGGGCCCGGTTGAGGCGACGTGAGGGTCGGCGCGCACGCCCGCGGGCGGCGCAAGGCGGACCGGTCGGGCGCGCGAGTTATCGAACGAAGGTCTCACTGACGGAGGTTGACGGTCATGGCCCTGCCGAAGCGACGGCATTCTCGGGCGCGCAGCGCCAAGCGGCGCACGCACTGGAAGCTGCATCGCCCTGCATTTCATCAGTGCTCGAACTGCCACCAGCCGAAGCGCCCGCACCACGTGTGCGCGCACTGCGGCCAGTACGACGGGCGCGAGGTGGTCACCCCGGCCGAGTCGTAAGCCGGCCTCCCGGAACGCGCCACCCTGAACGGGGGCGCTCGCGACCGGGCCGCCGGTCCTCCGGGGTCCCGGCGCACAGGCACGAGGAGGCGCATGGCTACGCTCGTCTTTCTGTTCCCCGGACAGGGCGCGCAGCAGGTCGGCATGGGGCGCGAGCTCTACGCGGCTTTCGCGCGAGCCCGGGAAACCTACGAGGAAGCGGCCGATGCCACCGGCATCGATTTCGGACGGCTCTCGTTCGAGGGACCAGAGGCCGAGCTCCGGAAGACGCAGAACGCCCAGCCGGCGATCCTGATCCTCTCCGTGGCCTGTCTGCGCCTCCTGCGCGAGGCGGGCATCGACGCCACGGGGGCGGCGGGACACAGCCTCGGGGAGTACTCGGCGCACGTGGCCGCGGGATCCCTGTCCTTCATCGACGCCGTGCGCATCGTGCGCCGGCGGGGCGAGCTCATGTACGAGGCGGGACTGCGCCGGCCCGGCGGGATGGCCGCGGTGCTCGGGCTCACCGCCGCCGAGATGGCCCCGGTCCTCGCGCAGGCCGCGGCGGCCGGCATCGTGGTGGCGGCGAACCTGAATGCCCCGAACCAGGTCGTGATCTCGGGCGAGAAGGACGCAGTCGAGCGTGCCTGCGACCTCGCGCGCTCGGCCGGCGCCAAGCGGACGGTGCGACTCGAGGTGAGCGGTGCTTTCCATTCGCCGCTCATGGCGAGCGCCCGGGAAGGGCTCGAGACGGCGCTCGACGCCATGCCGATCGCCGATGCACGCTTCCCGGTGATCGCGAATGCGACCGCCGCCCCGGTGATGCGGGCGGCCGACATCGGCCGCACGCTCAAGGACCAGCTCACGCAGCCGGTGCGCTGGGAGGAGTCGATGCGCTGGGTGGCGGCGAACGGCGTCGAGGATGCCGTCGAGCTCGGTCCCGGCGCCGTGCTCAAGGGACTGATGCGCTCGGTCGCGCCCGGGATCCGGGTCAGCGCGGTAGGGGATCCCACCGGGCTCGAGGCGGCGGTGACGGCGCTCCTCGGCGTGGGCCGGTCGTAGCGCCGGGGGCGTGGCGCAGCCATGACGAGCGAGGACAGGGACGTGGCGGCTCGGAGCGAACCGGTCGGGGGCCGTGTGGCGCTGGTCACCGGGGCGTCGCGCTCGATCGGGCGCGAGATCGCGCTGGCGCTGGCCCGGGCGGGGGCCGACGTCGTGGCGGTGGGCCGCGACCGGGCGGCGCTCGACGAGACGGTGGCGGCGATCCGCGGCCTCGGCCGGCAGGGGCACGCCTTCGCGGCCGACGTGGCGGTCGAGGCGGCCGTCGAGTCGCTCGCCGCGGAGGTGGAGAAGGCGGTGCCGGGGATCGACATCCTGGTCAACAACGCCGGGGTGACCAGGGACGGCCTCCTCCTCCGCATGCGCGTTGCCGATTGGGACCAGGTCCTGGATACTAATCTCAAGGGTGCTTTCTACCTGACGCGGGCCTTCGCCCGCGGCATGACCCGCCGGCGCTGGGGCCGCATCGTGAACGTGTCCTCGGTGGTCGGGCTCATGGGCAATGCGGGTCAGACCAACTACGCGGCGTCGAAGGCCGGGCTCGTCGGGTTCACGAAGTCGGTGGCCAAGGAACTGGCCAGCCGCAACATCACTGCCAACTGCGTGGCGCCCGGGTACATCGAGACGGCCATGACCCGCGATCTCGCGGCCGAGGTCAAGCAGCGCATGCTCGAAGCGATCCCGCTCGGCCGCTTCGGCCAGCCGGCGGACGTCGCTCCGCTCGTGGTCTTCCTGGCTTCGGAGGAGGCCCGGTACGTGACCGGGCAGGTGATCCACGTGGACGGCGGTATGCTGATGTAGGCGAGGCACGAGGCCTCGCCCAACCGAAAGCCGAGACCGGAGCGCCGGAAGCGGAGCTCCGGTCCGCGGCGAGACCGCAACGCGGAGGTTAACGAATGGCGGCGTTCAGCGAGCAGCGAGTCAAGGAGATCATCACCGAGCAGCTCGGCGTTTCCGCCGATCAGGTGACGGCCGATGCTTCGTTCATCGATGACCTCGGCGCCGATTCGCTGGATCAGGTCGAGCTGGTCATGGCGCTCGAGGAGGAGTTCGAGATCGAGATCCCGGACGAGGACGCCGAAAAGATGACGACCGTTCGCGACGCGGTCGACTACCTGCGCAAGCACGTGAAGCAGGAAGCCTAGCGGGTCGTCGCGAGCGCCGTCGCGCCGGTTGCGGCCGGGAGCTGCGCGCTCTCCGCGGCAGCAGGCGCGACGGCACTGGATCCGTCTCGCGTCACCTCGGGCGAGGAATCTGCACGATGAATCGGGTGGTGGTCACAGGGCTGGGTACGGTGAGCCCCCTCGGGAACTCGATTCCCGAGTTCTGGGACGCAATCGTCAAGGGCCAGAGCGGGATCGGCCTCATCACTCGCTTCGACGCGAGTGGCTTCGACACGCGGATCGCCGGTGAGGTGAAGGGGTTCAAGCCGGAGGATTACCTTGACAAGAAGGAGATCCGCCGGACGGACCTCTTCGTGCAGTACGGCATCGCCGCGGCGCTCGAAGCGGTGGCGGCGGCCGGGCTCGACGGCGAGAACGGCGTCGATCTCGACCGGGCCGGGGTCATCATCGGCTCCGGCATCGGCGGCATCGAGACCCTCGAGACCCAGCACGCGGCGCTGGTCGAGAAAGGGCCCTCGCGCATCAGTCCGTTCTTCATCCCGATGATGATCGCCGACATGGCGGCCGGGCAGATCTCGATCCGCCTCGGCTACCGCGGTCCCAACTTCGCGGCGGTCTCCGCCTGCGCCTCCGGTGCGCATGCGATCGGCGAGGCATTTCGCATCATCGCCAAGGGAGAGGCGGACCTGGTCGTCACCGGCGGTGCGGAGGCCACCATCACGCCGCTCGCGATCGGCGGGTTCTGCGCCATGAAGGCGATGTCGACGCGCAACGATGCCCCGGAGCGGGCCTCGCGTCCGTTCGATCTCGGGCGCGACGGTTTCGTCATGGGCGAGGGATCGGGAGTGGCCGTCCTCGAGAGCCTCGACCACGCGCGGGCGCGCGGCGCACCGATCCTCGCCGAGGTGGTCGGCTACGGGGCGACCGGAGACGCGCACCACGTGACCGCGCCGGCACCGGGTGGCGAGGGCGCGGCCCGCGCCATGAGGATCGCGCTCGGGGATGCCGGCATCGCTCCGGCGGCGGTCGATTACATCAATGCCCACGGCACGTCTACGCCGATGAACGACAAGTACGAGACGATGGCCGTGAAGACCGTTTTCGGCGAGCATGCGTACAAGGTTGCGTTCGGCTCCACCAAGTCGATGACCGGCCACCTGCTGGGAGCGGCCGGGGGGATCGAGTTCAACATCGCGGTGCTGGCGATTCGCGACAACATCGTGCCGCCGACCACCAACTACGAGGTGCCCGATCCGGATTGCGACCTGGATTGCGTGCCGAACGCGGCGCGCCGGACCCGGGTCGACGTGGTGATGTCCAATTCGCTCGGCTTCGGGGGCCACAACGTCGCCCTCGTGGTCAGGCGTTACGCGGGTTGATGCCTCAGGGTGGGCCGCGCCGCGATCGCGGCAGCCCGCGGGCGGTGTCCGCCCGCCGGTCAAGCTGCCCGCCCGCTGCGACGATCTGGTAAGGGGGATCCGGGCGCGGAGGCCGGTCGACGCCGTGCCCGGCCGCGCTGCGGCGGCGCGCCGGGATGGGCCGGCACGCGAGTCGAGCCATCGAGCGGCGAGGGAGTCAGGTCGGTCATGGGTCTCAGGGCTCTGGTGGAGGCTCTATTCCGGCCGCGGGCGACGCCCCGCGACCCGGAGGCGGAGAGTCTCGCCGAGTTCCAGCGCCGGCTCGGGATCCGCTTCGCGAGCCAGGGCCTCCTCCGCAAGGCCCTCACGCACCGGTCCTACCTGCAAGGCAACGGCGACAACATCGAGCAGTCGAACGAGCGCCTCGAGTTCCTCGGCGACTCGGTGCTCGAGCTGATCGTCAACGAGCACCTCTACAAGAGCTACCCGGGCAAGCGCGAGGGCGACCTCACCAAGATGAAGTCCCTCCTCGTGTCGAGGAGCGTCCTCGCCCGCCGGGCCCGATCCATGAACCTCGGCCAGTTCGTCCTCCTCTCCGATGCCGAGCAGGATGCCGGCGGGCGCCGCCGCGCCTCGATCCTCGCCGACACGTACGAGGCCGTCCTCGGCGCCATCTACCTCGACTGCGGCTTCGCCGCGGCGCGGGGCTTCGTCGTCTCGAACCTGCTCTCCGGGGTGGATGCCATCCTCGCCGACCGCGCGCACACCAACTACAAGAACATCCTGCAGGAGCTCGTGCAGGCCGAGTACAAGACGCACCCGCGCTACCGCACTTCCTCCGAGGAAGGGCCGGATCACGAGAAGATGTTCACGGTCGAGGTGAACGTGCACGGGAAGGCGTTCGGCGAGGGCCGCGGCCTCAACAAGAAGCAGGCGGAGCAGGAGGCGGCGCGCTCGGCGCTCCAGAGGCTCGGCCGCGTGGTCGAGGACGACGAGACCCCGGCGCCGGCGGTCGCGGGCACGGGGGAGGCGTGGTCGCCCGGTCCGGGGACGAAGGCGGCGGCCGCCGCCGCCGAGGCGGCCCGCGACGAGGACGAGGGTAGCGCGGACGCAGCGGAGAGCGATGCGCCGAAGGAGGCTCGTTGAGCGGATCCGGCGGCGCCGATCGCGAGCCGCCGCCCGCCGCAAGCCCGCCCCCCGAGCGGTCGCCTGCCGGGCCGCCGCCCGCCGAGCGGCCGCCGGTGAGCGCCCGTGCGCCGGCCGGGCAGCGTTCCGTGGTCACCGGACTCCTGAAGCCCGATCCCGGCGCGAGCGCGGAGCCCGCTCCGATCGCGCGGGAGGCGCCGGCGGCCGGGCGCGGCGCGCTCGCGATCCGGACGGCGGAGCTCGCGTTCCTCACCTTCGCGGCGCTCGTTCCGGTCTCGCTCGCCGCCGGCCAGACGCTCCTGGCGCTCTCCATGCTGCTCTGGCTCCTCGTCCTCGTCCGTTCCGGTGCACGCGGGAGCTGGCCGCGCGTTCTCCTCCTCGGTCTCCTCCTGCTCTTCGCAGGCGAGTGGCTCGCCTGCCTCGTGAACAGGGTGCCGGAGCACCTCGACGATCCGCTCCGCAAGCACGGCGTGCTCCTCGCGCTGCCGGTCCTCGCCCTCGTGGCGCGGCGCGATCCGGTGCTCTATCGCCGGGCGATCGCGGTGGCGGCCGTGGTCGCCGCGATCGTGGGTGTCTACGCCGTTTGGCAGCACTGGAGCGGGGTCGATCTCCTGCGCGATCGGGTGCTCGAGGCGCGCGGCACCGGGTTCATGGCCACTGGGTGCTTCTCGCATCACCTGTCCTACGGCGGATCGGCCATGCTCGCGTTGCTCGCAGCCGCCGGCCTCGCCGCCGGGGGCGAGCGCTGGCGCGGGTTGCCGCTCCTCCTCCTGCCGCCGCTCGGGCTCGGCCTCCTCTGGTGCTACGCGCGAAGCTCGTGGGCGGGCGTCCTCGTCGGCCTCCTCGTTCTCGTCCTCGCCCGCCGCGGGCGGCGGCCGCTCGTGCTCGTGGCGATCGGGCTGCTCGCCGTTGTCGGCATCCTCGTCGCCGACAACTCCGTGCGCGCCCGTCTCGGCGAGACGTTCGCCATGAGCGAACCGCCGCCGCGGCTCCTCCTCTTCAAGACATCGCTCCGCATGCTCGCCGATCACCCGCTCGGCATCGCTCCCGGTCGCTTCAGCGAGCTCTTCCCGATCTACCGGGTGCCGGGTCGCTACCTCTCCACGGTGCACGCGCACTCGGATCCGATGCGCGCCCTCCTCGATGGCGGTCCGCTCGCGCTCGCCGGCTACATCGTCATCGTCGCCGGCACCTTCGTCGCCGCGACCCGCGGGCTCCGGAACGCGGCAGCGAGCGGCGTCGACTCCGGCGCCGGCCGGTCGCTCGCGGCTGCCGCGCGCCACGACCTCCTCCTGATCGCCCTCGCCGCGGCGTCGGCTTTCCTCGTGGCCGGGCTCTTCCAGACGTACATCTGGGACCAGGAAGTGGTCATGCTGTGGGTGCTCCTCGCCGCTCCCGCCATGACGCTGGGCGGTCGCACGGCGCGCCCGTGACTCCTTCCCCAGGGCGGGAGATACTCCTCGTCACGGACGAGGACCGCGTCGCGCTCGCCGTCGCCCGGGCGCTCGGCCGGGCCGGCCATGCCATCGCGCTCGCCACGCCCGAGCGCCGCCCGCCGGCCGCTGCATCGCGCTGGATCGGCCGCGTGGTCGCGCTCCCCGATCCGCTCGCCGGGCCGCCGGCGGAGTTCGCCGGCGCGGTGATCGCCGCGGCACGTGCGGCGCCGCCCGCCCTCCTCGTTGCCGCCGGCGATCTCGCCATCGCGGCCCTCGCGCCGTTCCGCGAGGAGCTCGCGCGGATCTCGCCGCTCGAGGTGCCGGCCGCACCGCTCGTCGCTCTCTGGTCCGACCGCCCCGCGCTGCTGGCCCGGGCCGCCGCCGCGGGTCTCGACGTGCCGGCACACCATCTCGTCGATAACTACGCCGCGGCGCAGTTATTGGCTGAGAGGATCGCCTTCCCGATCCTGGTCCGGCCGGCGGCGCGCGTGCAATGGGGCCGGGGCGGCCGCGGCGCCCGGCGCCGCGGGCTCCTCGTCCGCGACCGCGCCGCGTTCCTCATGGCTGCCGAGGAGATGCTCGCTCTCGGCGCGGCCGTCGCCGAGGAGCCGCTCGCGGGGGAGCAGGTGGGGCTCACGCTGCTCTATGCCGCGGGAGCGCCGGTCGCCGCCGTCCAGCACCGAGTCCGGCACGAGATCCACGGGCCTCACGGCGCGGCCACCTACGCGGAGACGATGGCCGTCGATCCCGCGCTCGGCGCGCTGGCGCACGCCTTTGCAGCGCCGCTCGCCCCGTCGGGGCTCCTCGCGATCGCCTTCCGGGTCGCGTCCGGGCGGGCCCGTCTCCTCGATGTGAGCCTCGGCCCCGACGAGTCGCTGCCGCTCGCTGCGGCGTCCGGCGTGGATCTCGCGCGCGCCGCGGTCGATCTCGCGCTCGGTGCGGGTCCTCCGCGTCTCGCCACCGCGGGTCCTCCGCGTCTCGCCACCGGGAGGCCCGGGGTGCGCATGCGGCATCTCGCGCGCGATCTCGCGTGGCATCGGGAGCGCGGGTTCGCCGAGCTCGCCGGCGCCGTACCCGGTGCGCTCGCTGCGGCGGCTCGCCTCCTCGGTGGTCGCGAGCACCTGGAGATCGAGAGCTTCAGCGATCCGGGGCCGGCTCTCCGTGAAGGGCAGGAGCTCGGCGCGCGCTCCCTCCGCGCGCTCGGTCGCGTCGGTACGCGCGAGCGCGCCCGACTCGTCCATCTCGGCGCCGGACCGCCGCGGCGCCTCGCGGCGCGGCGGGTCCTCGTCCTCTGCGACGGGAACATCTGCCGGAGCCCCTTCGTCGAGCATCTCCTGCGCGCGCGCCTCACCGCCGCAGCGGATCAGGCGATCGTCGTCGAGTCGGCCGGGCTCCGCGCCGCGCTCGGGCATCCGGCGCCGCCGCTCGCCCGCGCCGCCGCGGCGCGGCACGGCGTCGATCTCTCGCCCCACCGCTCGCAGCCGGTCACGCCCGCGCTCGTCGCCGGCGCCGATCTCATCCTGGTCATGGATCTCGACCAGCGGGCGCGCCTGATCGCAGCGCACCCGGGGGTGGCGGAGAAGGTCGTGCTGATGGCCCGCTTCGATCCGGAGCGCATCGCCTCACCCGAGGTTCCCGACCCCGTTTTCGGGGATGCGCGCACCTTCGATCGCGTCTACGCCCGTCTGATCCGTGCGACGGATCTGCTGGCGACCGCGCTCACCGCTGTCCGGGGTCGCCGGGAGGTATCGCCCGGCCGCGGGCAGTGAGCGCGCGGTAGAGCGACTCGTAGGATTCCGCGGTCACCCGCAAATCATAGCGCCGGGCGGCGGTGCGTGCGGCCTCCTGCCCGAGGCGGAGCCGGGCGGCGCGATCGGCGAGGAGCTCGTCGATCGCGCGGGCGAGGGCGCCCGGCTCGGCGGGCACGAGCCGCCCGTTCTCGCCGTCGGTGAGGACCGCGGCAATCCCCGGGATCGCGGTGGCGGCGATCGCGAGCCCGCTCGCCATCGCCTCGAGAAGGCTGTTCGAGAGGCCCTCGGAGCGCGAGGGCACGACGGCGAGATCGGCCGCCCGGTACCAGGGTGCGGGATCCTCGACCGCGCCCGCGAAGCGCACGCGAGAGAGCGGCCCGCTGCTTCCGAGGCACGACGCCGCGAGCCCGGCGGCGAGCGGCCCGCTCCCGACCAGGGCGAGGATCGCATCCGGGGCAGTGACTCGCGCCCACGCGGCGAGGAGGAGATCGGCGCCCTTCACCTCCTCGAGGCGTCCGACGAAGAGGACGAGCGACGCTTCCGCCGGCACACCCAGCGTACGGCGCGCCTCGCCGCGCGCGCCCTCGTCCGCCGGCGGGAAGCGGGTCAAGTCGACCCCGTTCGGGATGTAATGGAGGCGGTCCGGGGCGACGCCGAGAGCGAGGAGGGTGTCCCGCATCAGCGGCGAGAGCGTCACCACCGCGTCGGCCCGGCGGAGAACCGCGCGCCGGAGCGTGTCCGAGAGGTCGCGGCCGCGCGGGACGTCGAGTCCGGCGAGCTTGACGACGAGCGGGGGGCCGCCGAGGCGGTGCGCGGCGTACGCGAGGACGGCGTTCGCGCGCGCCTGGTGGGCGTGCACGATGTCGAGGCGGCCGCGCCGCGCGAGGAGGAAGGCGAGCCCGCTCGCGAAGAAGCCGAGCCCGGCGAACGGACCGGTCGCGACGCGGTGCACGGCGAGCAGGCCGCGGCCGTCGAGCGCGGTGAGCCCCGGGCGGCGGCGCGTGAGGATGAGGACCTGGTGACCGCGCTCCGCCTGTCGCGCGGCGAGTGACTCCGCCTGGCGCTCGGCGCCGCCGACCAGGGGATGGAAGCTCGCGAGCACGTGCGCGATGCGCAGTCCGCCCGGCCGCGGCGCGGGGGCCGGCAGGTCGGCGAGGATCCGCGCCGCGCGTTTCTCCCAGGTGTGCTCGCGAGCGCCCGCGGCGGCTGCCGCGCCAAGCCGGGCTGCGAGCGCCGGGTCCGCGAGCACGCGGGCGATGGCCCCGGCAAGACGCTCCGGATCGTCCGGCGGCACGATGAGTGCGTTCACCTCGTCGCCGAGGATCCCGTGCGTCGCCGGCAGATCGGTGGCGACGATCGCGCGGCCGGCGGCCAGGTACTCGAAGATCTTGAGGGGTGAGAGATGGCGCTCGGCGGAGGCGCGCGCGTGCGGGAGGACGAGGCAATCAGCGGCGGCGAGAAGCGGCTGGACCGCGCTCGGGGCCACCGGGCCGACGTGGCGCACGTTGGGCGGCGCAGCGGGGCGGTCCGCCGCGCCCGCGCCCGCGCCCGGATAGGCTCCGACCAGGGCGAAGCGCACGGCGGGGAGCCTCGCCGCAGCGGCGAGGAGATGATCGGTGCCCTTGAGCGGGCCGAGGCTCCCCGCGTACACGCAGAGGGACTCGCCGTTCGGGGCGCCGAGGAAACGGCGCGCGTGCTCCCGCGCCGCGGCGTCCGGCACCGCCGCCGGCGGCGGGCCGGCATCGGCGGCGACGAGCATCTTCGAGCGCAGGATCCCCGCTGCGGCGAAGGGCGCGGCCAGGGCCTCCGCGAGGAGCACGAGCCGCGCGACGTACGGCGTGCGGAGCGCGGGGAGGAGCCAGCGATCGACGGTGCCGGCGAGTCGGAAATGGTGCGCCTCGTAAAGGTGCGGGATGCCGGCTCGTGCGAGGAGCACCGAGGTGAGCGCGTGGCGGCAGAAGATGTGATCGAAGCCGCCGCGCGCAGCGACGCCGCGCGCGGTGAGGGCGAAGGCGAGAGTGCCCGCGCGTCCGCCGCCCCCCGGGGTCCACACGCGGCGGAGTGCGAAGCGCGGCGCGACTCCGTAGAACGCGAATGGATCGAGCTGGTCTCCCGCTGTACAGGGAGCCGCGCCGGGTCCTGCCCCCGCCGCGCCGAGCGGGCCGCGCCCGTGCGGGACGACGAGCGTCACCTCGTGCCCGAGTGCAGCGAAGCCGTCGGCCATGCGCATCACCTGGATCGAGTTGGCGGCGAGCGACGGGATCCTGCTCTCGACCCCGGCGATGTGGAGGAGGCGGGCCATGCGGGCGCGATCAGCCGACGTGGGCCTCGAGCCACAGGTCGAGCACGAGGAGGAGCCAGAGCTTGTTTGGATTGCGGCCTTGCATGGGGTGGGCGAGGAGTTGCTCGATTGCGCGCCGTTGCACGATCCCGCGCGCCATGAGCGTGCCGCCGCGCAGCCGCTCCGCCTGGTAGGCGCCGAGCCCGGTCTCCTGCCAGCGCGCCCGCGGCACGCTGAATCCCTGCTTCGCGCGGGCGAGGATCGGCTCCGGCAGGAGTTCGCCGGCCACCGTGCGCAGGAGCTGTTTCCCGACGCCGTCCCGGTACATCGCATCGAGCGGCAGGCGGAACGCGAGCTCGACCAGGCGATGATCGAGGAGCGGAACCCGGGTCTCGAGCGAGTGGCGCATGCTCGCGCGATCCACCTTGGCCAGGATGTCGTCGGGGAGATAGGTGTGGAGGTCGAGGAACTGGAGCCGGCGCACGAGCGGCAGCTCCGGGCGCCAGTGGGTGCGGAAGAGCCACAGGGCATCCGCAGGCATCCGGGCCGCGAGCGCGGGATCGACGAGCGCTGTGCGGCCGGGCGCATCGAAGTAGCCCACCTGCCGGAAGTAGTTCTCGAGGGCGGGTCCGGCGAGGAGATCGAGGCGGCGGGCGAGGGCGGCGAGCCCGGGCCGGCCGCGCGGCACGAGCGCGGCGAGGTGCGCGAGCGGGCCGGCGAGCGGGCCGAGGCGGTGGCGCAGGGCTTCGATTCGCTCGAGCTTCGCGTACCAGCGGTAACCGGCGAAGATCTCGTCGCCGCCGTCGCCGGAGACGACGACCTTCATGTCCCGCGCCACTTCCTCCGCGATGAAGAAAGTCGGGAGGATCGACTCGTCGGCGATCGGCTCGTCGTAGGCCGCGACCACGCGCGAGAGCGCGGCGAGCGAGAGATCGAGGCTCACCCGGCGCTCGCGGTGATCGGTCGCGTAGCGCTCGGCGACGAGCCTGGCGTACCGCGCCTCCGAGTGCGCCGGATCGTCGAAGTCGACCGTGTAGGAATGCACCGGCCCGCCGCCCCGGGGCATCAGCGCGACGACGGTCGAGGAGTCGAGCCCGCCGGAGAGAAAGGCCGCCACCGGGACATCGGAGACCATCACGAGCGACACCGCCTCCTCGAGCGCGGCGCGGAGCGTGGCAGGATCGGCCGGCGTGCGCGGATCGGGGCTCGCCGGCGGCGCCCAGTAGCGGCGGAGGAGGGGCGCTCCGTTCGCGAAGACGAGCAGATGGCCGGGTGGGAGCTTCCGGATGCCGCGCCAGATCGACTGCCCGCCGGGCACGTAGCCGTAGGCGAGATAGTCGCCGAGGGCGGCGGGGTCGAGGTCCCGGCCGAGCGCGGGGACGGCCGTGAGGGCGGTCGCCTCGGAGGCGAAGTAGAGCGTGCCGTCGACGACCGCGTAGTAGAGCGGCTTCACACCCAGGCGGTCGCGCACGAGCACGCACTCGCGCATGTCCTCGCTCCACATGGCGAAGGCGAACATCCCGCGCAGCCGCTCGACCGCATCGAGGCCCCAGTGCTCGAACGCGGCGAGCAGCACTTCGGTGTCCGAGCGGGTGGTGAAGGTGTACCCGGCGCGGGTGAGCTCGGCGGCGATCTCGCGGAAGTTGTAGATCTCGCCGTTGTAGGTGACGAGGATGGTGCGGGCGCGGTTCGGCATCGGCTGGTGGCCGGCCGGGCTCGGATCGAGGATGGCGAGCCGCCGGTGGCCGAACGCGGTGTGCCCGTCGCGAGAGAACGCGATCCCGGCGTCGTCCGGGCCACGATGGGCGAGGCGATCGCGCATGGCGATGATCGCGCGCGCCTCGACCGGCTCCCGGGCGCTCACGATGCCGACGATGCCGCACATGGCGGTGGATTGTAGGCGGCGGCCGGGCGGAGGGCTAGTGGCTAATGGCTAATGGCCTTCGCCGCCCGCCTCCGGACCGAGCCGCCCGGCAAAGTGCCGGTAGGTGATGATGAAGTAGCCGGAGACGAGGGCCATGCCGAGCGTCCACCAGACGAGCCCGACCCGGAGCGCGTAAGCCCCGCTCGCCGTGTTGTAGATGGTGAGGGCGAACGCCGGGTCGCCGCTCGCCGGGAGAACGAGCGGGTGGAGCCCGGCGAACACGCTCGCCAGCATCCCGGCGAGGTAGGCGGTCGAGCCGAGGAAGGCGAGAGCGTCCGGGCCGCGCCGGCCGCAGATCGCCACGGCGAGGAGCCCGGAGAGCGCGAGGGCGGGGCCGAGGAAACCGGTGGGGTTGGCGGCCAGGCTCGCGGAGATCCGCGGCTGGACGCGGAAAGTCGCGATGGTGACGAGGAGCATGAGCGCGGCGACCAGGGGGAGGGCGACCGCAGCGAGCCGCCGGGCGCGGGCGGCGAGATCGAGCGGCGCTTTCATCGCCACCCACAGCGCTCCGTGCAGGCCGAGGGCGGCCACCGCGGCGAGTCCGACGAGCACCGTGTACCAGTCGAAAACACCCGGTTCCGGACCGACGCGGAAGTCGGTCCACAGCGGCACGAAGAAGTAGCCGCTCCGGTCGAGCGGCACGCCACGCACGATGTTCCCGAGCGCCACGCCGAAGGTGAGAGCGAGGACCGCGCTCGCGCCGGCGAAGATCGCGTCCCAGAACGGCGCCCACACCTGCCCGGCCAGGTGATTCCGGAACTCGATCGCGATGCCGCGGAGGATCAGGAGCCACAGCACGATCATGAGCGGGAGGTAGAAGCCGGAGAGCCCCGACGCATAGAGGAGCGGGAAGGCGGCGTAGAGGGCGCCGCCGGCGGCGAGGAGCCACACCTCGTTCCCGTCCCAGACCGGACCGATGGTGGCGAGGATCGCCCGCCGCTCCTCGGGCGTGCGCGCGATCGCGAGCTGGGCGATGCCGGCGCCGAGATCGAAACCGTCGAACACCACGTAGAGGGTGATCATCAGCGCGACGAGCGAGAACCAGAGCGTTTCCATCGCCACGAGCTCCTATGTCCCGGCCGCCGCTGAGGCTACCGCCCGGGGGTCGGGGCCGCGCTCGATCTCCCGCCGCACGAGGAAGAGGAAGAAGATCGAGAGCACCGTGTAGAGACCGAGGAAACCAAGGAGCGTGAACCACGCGTTCCCCGCCGAGACCTGCGGCGAGGCGCCCTCGCTTGTCCGCAAGAGCCCGTAGACGAGCCACGGCTGGCGGCCTACCTCGGCCGTGATCCAGCCGGCGATGTTCGCGATGTAAGGGAAGGGGAGGGCGAGCAGGAGCGCCCACAGGACCGGGCGTGTCGCGTACAGCCGGCCGCGCCAGAGGAGGAACGCCGCGAGCGCGCCCAAGGCGGCGAGGAGCGTCCCGAGCCCCACCATGATGTGATAGCTGTAGTAGAGGAGCGGCACGTTGTCGGGCCAGTCCTCCTCGGGATGGCTCGTGAGCCCCGTCACCTCGGCATGCCAGCGCTGGTAGGTGAGAAAGGAGAGGAGGCGCGGGACGAGGATCGGATTGTCGAGGCGGAGCGCGTTCATGTCGGGCTGCCCGATGATCGCGAGCGGCGCGCCGGCCTCGGTGTGGAAGAGCCCTTCCATCGCGGCGAGCGTCACCGGCTGGTGCCGGGCGACGAGGCTCCCTTGCCGGTCGCCGGTCGGGAAGATCTGGAGCGCCGCGGCGATCGCGCCGGCGATGACGCCGAGGCGGACGAAGGCGCGGCCATGGGCGACATGGCGCCCCGAGAGGAGGTAGAAGGCGCCGATCGCGGCCATGACGAAGCTCGCGGTGACGACCGACCCCGCCATCGTGTGCGCGTACTGCCAGAGCGCCCACTCATTGAGCAGGAGCGCCGAGATGCTCGTGAGCTCGAAGCGGCCCTCCGGGGTGAGCGCGTAGCCCACCGGATGCTGCATCCAGGCGCCGGTCGCCACGATGAAGTAGCCCGAGAGCCAGGCGCCGAGGAAGACGAGGAACGCCGCGACCCAGTGGCCGCGCGGTCCGAGCCGCCGTTCGCCGAAGAGGAAGAGCCCGAGGAAGGTGGACTCGAGGAAGAAGGAAAAGAGCCCTTCCATGGCCAGGGTCTGCCCGATGACTCCGCCCGTCAGGCGCGAGAACTCGGCCCAGTTGGTCCCGAACTGGAACTCCATCGGGATCCCGGTGACGACGCCGAGCGCGAAGTTGATGCCGAAGATGCGGGCCCAGAACCGCGCCGACTCGTTGTAGAGCGGCTGGCCGGTGCGGAGCGCGAGCGTCTTCATGATGACGATGAGGAGGGCGAGCCCCATCGTGAGCTGCGGGAACAGGTAGTGGTAGGTGATCGTGAACGCGAAGTGCAGGCGGTGGACGAGAATGGCCGCGTCATCCATGGCCGGTCTCTAGCCTCGCTCGGGGCCCAAGGGGGAGGAGCGGCCGAGTCTAGCGCGGGAGCCCGGGCAAGGGAAGGGCGCGCCGGGCACCGGCCCCTCGCGTCAAACGCTGTCGGGCCTTGTGAACTCCTCGCCCCGGCCAGCGGCCCCCGCGTCAAACGCTGTCGGGTCTTGTGAACTCCATTGCCCGGGCCACCGGCGGAGCCTCGGCCCCGCAGCAAGCGCCGTCGGGTCTCCTGGTCCCCGCCCCCTCGCGGCAGACGCAGTCGCGCCCTTCTCGCCGCAACCGCGCCTCCACTCACGAGCATGCGCAGGCATCCCTGCCCTCATCATGAAGACGAGGCTCTCCAGGCAACGCCGCGCCCCCCACCACGCGCGTATTGCATGAACCGTGCCGCGGCGTCATCACCTGACGGTCTGTGCAAGGGGCCTCTCGAGCGGCCTCCAAGCACGCTCCTTCTACCCGCCCCGCCAGAGTGCGCACGCCGTTGTCGTTTTCGCCAACTTCGTTACCGGTAACGGAGCGCCGCAAGATCGGCAGAGCTCGTTCATCTTGAGCAGAAGATCGGGATCGCGAACAGGCCTGCCGCCGGGACCGTTCCTGCCGGGTTACGTCTCAGATGGTTCGAGGACATGCCCTCGGGTCGCCTATTCAAATGGCCTGGCAGGTGGCCCGCCGGCGGCGACGCGCCTGCGGTAGAGTGGCGGCGGTCGCCGCCGCCGAAAGTCACGCCTCCGGGAGGATCACGCATGTCCGCTCTTGTCCAGGAGAAGGTCGCCCAGGCCGTTGCCATCCTCGAGGAGACCGGAATCGATGCCTGGCTCACCTTCGTGCGCGAGACGAGCGCCATCCGTGATCCGGTCCTGCCGCTCATCTACGGCCCGCACACCCTCACCTGGCAGAGCGTGCTCCTCATCACGCGGTCGGGCGAGCGGACCGCCATCGTCGGGCACTTCGAGGCAGTGACCGCCGAGCGGACCGGCGCGTACACGGCGGTCGTGCCGTACCACGAGTCGATCCGGCCGCCTCTCCGCGCTGCGCTCGAGCGGCTCGATCCCAGGACGATCGCCGTCAACATGTCACGGGACGATGTCGGGGCCGACGGACTCACGCACGGCATGTACGAGTTTCTTCTGGAACACCTCGCGGAGACGCCGTACGTCTCGCGGCTCGTGAGCGCCGAGCGGATCATCGGGGCGCTCCGCGGGCGGAAGACGCCGGCCGAGGTGGCGCGCGTGCGCGCGGCGGTCGCGACCACGCGGCGCATCTTCGAGCGCACTTTCGTCGTGCTCCGCCGCGGGATGACCGAGCGGGAGGTCGCTGACTTCATGCACCGCGAGCTCGGGGAGGCCGGCGTGGACGCGGCATGGGACCGGGACGGCTGCCCGGCGGTGAACGCGGGGCCCGATTCGCCGGTCGGGCACGCCGCCCCAGGCGATATCGTCCTCGCGCCGGGCCACATCGTGCACTTCGACTTCGGGGTCCGCGAGAACGAGTACTGCTCCGATATCCAGCGCGTCGTGTACCTGCGCCGGTCCGGCGAGACCCGCGCCCCGGCGCCCGTAGAGCGCGGGTTCGACACGATCCTCGGCGCCGTGCGAGCAGCGGTCGCCGCGATGCGCCCGGGCGCCCTCGGTGTGGACGTGGATCGCGCGGCGCGCGCCGTGGTGACCGCTGCCGGCTATCCGGAGTACATGTACGCGACCGGGCATCAGCTGGGACGGAACGCGCACGACGGCGGCGGGGTTCTCGCACCGGCATGGGAGCGCTACGGGGCAGGACCGCTTCGCCCGCTCGAGGCCGGCCAGATCTACACCGTGGAGCCGGGGCTCGCGGTGCCGGGTCACGGCTATGTGGGCCTCGAGGAGGATGTGCTCGTGACCGAGGCGGGGTGCGAGTACCTCGGCCCGCCGCAGGAGGAGCTCATCCTCATCTAGAGGCAGCGGGCAGGCTGCAGTTGGCTCTCTACCGGGTCAGCCGATCGACCTTGGCGGCGAAGACGAAGTCGCTCTCGCTCAACCCGTCGATCGCGTGCGTCCACAACTGGATGCCCACACGGCCCCACGCGAGCGTCACGTCGGGATGATGGCCGACCGACTCGGCGAGCTCGGACACGCGTGCGACGAAGGCGAAGGCGCTCTTCCAGTCGGGGAAGCGGTACTCGCGCTCGAGGTGATGGTCCCGGATCACCTGCCAGGCGGGGTCGAGATCGGCGCGGAGCCGCTCTATGTCGGCGCTCGGAAGCGGCGGCACGCCGCCGCGGCAGGGGAGGCATTCCCGATCGGCGAGGTCCATCGGTATTCTCCGTGATGGGAGCAAGAATGAAATGGCGGGCCGGTCACCACGACCGGCCCGCCCTCATGATCGCCCGGATCAGTTCTCGGAATGGGTCTCGGTGGTTGCGGCGTGTCCGTGGCCATTCGCGCCGTTCCCGTTCCCGTTCCCATTCCCGTTGCCATTGCCGTTGCCATTGCCGCCATGGCCATTCCCGCCGTGCCCGTTTTCACCGCCATTCCCGCCGCTCGCGAGCTTGAACTGGACGTAGGTGGCCTGGTTCTTCCGCTTCTTGAGCACGGTCTCCTCGTAGTACTCGCGCGCCATCTGCGCCTCGCGCGCCCGCCGCCGGGCCGCAATCTCCTCCTCGTGGGCGGTGAGCGGCGCGTCGCCGCGGTCGCGCACGCGGGCGGCGTCCTCGGCGTTGACGGCCAGCGAGTGCGAGTACTCGGGGAGCGGCACGTCCTTGCCGCCGGCAAACACCTCGTGCTTCCCGTGCTCCTTGTACCACTCGGCAACGGTCGCAGTCATGTGCAGGTGCTCAATGATGTTCCGCCAGCCGACACCCGTGTTGTAGGCGCAGAAGGAGATCTCACCCTTCTGTGTCGCGTACGGGATGATGCACATCTCGGTGCGACGGAAGTCGTAGTTGAAGAGGTCCTGGAACCACATGCCGGCGATGAACAGGAAGTTCCAGGGGTCCGCCCGTCGCTTCCAGATGTCCTTGTACTCGAGCGAGCCGTAGCTCCGTCCCGTCAGCGCGAAGGACTTGTCGAACTTCTTCAGGAGATCGAGCAGCGTGAGGCTGCGCGGGGCCGCGAAGGGCCGGTAGTTCTTGAGGAGCGCGAGCCCCATCATGAGGTTCGACATCCACTTGCCGCGCGCGGCGTCGGTGATCTTGTTGATGTCGGCGACGAGCCCCGGCACGTTCAGGAACTGGGGCACCGCCGCGTACTCCTTGGTCTCCTTGTTGACGAGGACCGCGGTGCCGACGCCGCAGTTCGGATGACAGCCGCAGCTCACCTGTCCCCACTCGGCGCCCGGGCCGTGCACCTGATCGGCGAAGGCGGCGAACGGCGTGATGAGCGAGATCGGGAACCAGTCGCGGCAGGGCTCGCCGATCCCGGTCTGGCCCTTCACATCATGGGCGAGGTGCGAGAGCGTGTAGCGCTGGCGGAGCCGGCGCTCGTCGGTGATGTCCTCGTCGCGCCCGGTGAAGGAGACCGGCTGGAAGGCGAGGAAGGCGATCTTCTTCGGGTTGTCGAGCGCGAAGCGGATGATCGGGCCCACCTGGTCGTTGTTCACGCCGTTCACCAGCGTGATGACGAGGATCACCTGCACGCCCGCCTCGTACAGGTTGTCGATGGCCTTGAGCTTGACGTCGAACAGGTTTCCGATGTGGCGGTGGCTGTTGGCGTCGTTGCCGACGCCGTCGAACTGGAGGTAGGCATAGCGGAGCCCGGCCTTGGCCGCGGCGTCCGTGAACTCCTTGCTCTTCGCGAACTCGATGCCGTTGGTCGCCGCCTGCACGCTGTTGAAGCCGATGTCGCGCGCATACTGGACGGCGCGCAGGAAGTGCGGCGAGATGGTCGGCTCGCCGCCCGAGAACTGCACCGACATCTGCCGCTTGGGCTTGATGGTGAGCGCGTTGTCGAGGATCTCCTCGACCTCGTCCCATGAGAGCTCGTGCACGAAGCCGACCTGGTTCGCGTCCATGAAGCAGGGATCGCACATCATGTTGCAGCGGTTGGTGAGGTCGACCGTGAGCACCGAGCCGCGCCCGTACTGGATCGTGCTCGACCCGTGATTGTGGAGCTTCTCGTCGTTGTGCGCGCGGATGTCGCGGCCCGGGAAGTTCTGCTCGATCCACTGGAGGAACTGGGCGTCGATCGCCATCAGGTCCTCGCAGCGGCCGTGCTCGGGGCACTCCTTGACCATCCACACCTGCCCGTCGCGCTCGATGATGGTGGCCTTGACCTCGCCCACCTTCGAGTTGATGAGGACCGTGTAGTCCTCCTCTCCGGAGAGGATCTTCTCGCGCGCCTCCTTGACGCACTTGGGGCAGAGCGAGTCGGTCTCGCGCGGCCAGCCGAGCGTGGGCTTCGAGCGCTCGTGGGACTTGAGGAGCGGCTTGTCCGACCACTTGGGCGTGAAGCTCGGGTTGGGCCGGTGGCGGTTCACGAGCTGGATCGCGTCGAAGATGCCGCGGGCCGCGAGCGTGAGGCCCAGGTCGAAGGTCTTCATGATCCGGCGCGAGAGACCGAGCCGCGCCGATCCATGCGGATTCATGGGCTTGTCCGGCGTGACGAAGGCGCTCGTGTCGAAGGGGAGGGGAGGATGGACCGGAGCCTCCATCCTCGCGGCTTCACCGCTTCTCGTGCGCACGGCTTCCTCGGTCGAAACGCTCATCTAGAGATCCTCCTTGGTCGGGAGACGACGGCACCGCCCCTCTGCGGGGCCTCGGGTCCGGTGGCCTGTCGCACGTTCACGAAACGGTCGCGGGACTGCCCGGAGCGCGCGCCCACGAGATCCTCGGGGATCGGCGCCGGCCGGCTCGTGCGCGACCGGCCCGGTGCCCCGAAGGGAACGCGGGTGCGGGATGGAGTCGGGAAGGGATCCGGGACCGATCGGGACGTACGGCGGGCAGGCGTTCTCCTCTTGCAGTTCTCGGGCTTCGGGAGCCGGGGTTCGCTCGGGGGGACCGCCGGCGACGCTCGCGCGTTTGCCCGAGTCTTACCTCAGGCCGACATGACCCAGGTGGGAATCAACGACATGGGGCCCCCACCGGGCAAGGCAGGGGTGTTGAATCGCAGGATCCAGGGGTCGAGCGGCCGCAGGGGTCAGGGAACGGAAGGGGCGTTCGCGCCCTTTCGGCGGTTGCTGCCGGGCCTGGGTGCTACTGCCGGGCCTGGGTGCTGCTCCCGGGCCTGCGTGCTACTGCCGGGCCTGGGGGTGCTGCTCCCGGGCCGGCGGACCGCCGGTGGCGCCATGGGCTCTCGCCTGCCGGCGGGCGACCGGTTACGCTACCTGCCCCGCCGTTCCGGGAGAGGCCCACGGAAGGTACGCCATGCTCGATCGGATCTCGTCCTCAACCCGCAGCGAGGGTCGCGCTCCACTCGCCGGCCCGTTGCTCTGCGGGGTCCTCGCCCTCGCCACGATGGCCGGTGCCGCGGCGGCCGCCGCGGAGACCGGATACACCGCGCCGGCCTCCGCTCACGCCGGCGCCGGGTCCGACTCGGCCACGATCCGGCACGGCTTCGCCGACGTCCCGCACTGGGTGAACGTCTTCGACGACACGGCCCGCGGCGCGTGGCAAAGGCCCGCGGAGCTGGTCGCCGCTCTCGACATCCGCCCCGGGCAGGCGGTCGCCGACATCGGCGCCGGCACCGGCTACTTCAACCGACACTTCGCGCGCGCGGTGGGGGATTCGGGGCGGGTCTTCGCGGCCGACCTCGAACCCGGGCTCATCGCGCACATGACGGAGCGAGCCCGCGCCGAGGGCACGCCTCAGGTCCGGCCGATCCTGGCCGGAGCCGATGACCCTCACTTGCCGGCGGGCCTTGATCTCGTCTTCCTCTGCAACACCTACCATCACATCGACGGGCGCCGCTTCTACTTCGACCGCCTCCGCACCCGTCTCCGCGCCGGCGGCCGCCTCGTCATCGTCGACTTCCGGCCCGGCGACCTTCCGGTCGGACCGCCGCCCGATCACAAGCTCGCCCCCGATCAGGTCGCGGCCGAGCTCGATGCGGCCGGCTACGCGCTCGCCGATTCCCTCGATCTCCTCCCGTATCAGTACGTGCTCATCTTTCGGCCGGTGACGGCTCCGGGAGATCGCTGACCTCTTCGCTCTGTCCCGCCCAGCGCACGAGGATCTGGGCGGTGATCCGCTCGACGCGCGCGCGGACCTTCCCGAGCATCGGGTTCGGGAAGGAGGAACGGTGGAGGAACGGCAGCACCGGTTGCCGGCGGATGCCCATGCGCCTGAGCTCCATGGTCGCGCCGGCGTGCTCTTGATCGATCTCCCACGCCCCGTGGATCAGGGAGTAGGCTGCGGCATTGTCACCCTTCAGGCGATAGACCCGTCCGAGGTTCACGCGGAGCTCGGTGTCGTACGGCAGCATGTTGACCGCGAGCCGGCAGAGCCGCACCGCAGGCTCGAAGTTGCGTCCCTCGCGTGCGAGGCAGAGCCCGTAGGCGGAGAGATAGTACGGGTTGTCGGGCGATGAACGGAGCGCGTCGGCCAGCGCCTGCGTCGCCTTCCGGAAGTGGTTCCGGCGGATGTGCTCGAGCGCGAGATGGTACGAGGCGTCGGTGGCGGCCGTGGCCCGGGCTTGGTTAGGAGTCCGCAACGTGAGGTCCTCGCGGCCCCGGAACGGGGCGGGTCGTCATTGCAGATCGAACGGATGCTAGTGCAGGACGGCACGGGAACGTGCCGTCGCGGTCGGCCGAGGGGGGATGGAGCGAGATCCGTACCAGCGGCCGGGGATCGTGCGAAAAGCGTGGCCCTGCGGCGCCGGAGGTTGGCCGCGCGGCGGTGAGACGGCCCGGTTGCGGGAGCGCCGGCCTTTGCCATAATGCGAGCGCTGCGGCGGAGCGCGACCGCGCTGTGGGCCCACGTCGTGCCCGTCAGCGGTCGAGAGCGGGCGGCTGCGACCGGCGAGGAGTGCACGATGGCGGAATCCTTCACGAGCGAGCTCCGGCATGCGGCGGAGCCGATCTGGTCGGCCCAGCACGAGCATCCTTTCGTGCGCGGGATCGGTGACGGCACGCTCTCGCTCGATCGCTTCCGGTTCTGGGTGCGGCAGGACTATGTCTTCCTCATCGAGTATGCGCGCCTCCTGGCGCTCGCCGCGGCGCGCAGTCCCGATCTCGAGACCATGACCCGCTTCGCCGGGCTCGTGCAGGCAACGCTCGCCGTCGAGATGGACCTGCATCGCGGCTATGCGGCCGAGTTCGGGATCTCGAGCACGGAGCTCGCGGCGGAGGCCAAGGCCCCGGCCACGCAGGCCTACACCGACTTCCTCCTGCGGACCGCGGCCCTCGGCGACTATGCCGAGATCGTCGCCGCCCTCCTGCCCTGCATGTGGGGGTTTTCCGAGATCGGCCTCGCTCTCGCCGCGGGCGGTCGCCCGGCCGATCCGCGCTATGCGAAGTGGATCGACATGTACGCGGATCCCGAGTTCGCCCGACTCACCGCCTGGTGTCGCGATCTCCTCGATCGCCTGGCCGCCGATCTCCCGGTGGCGCTGCGCGCCGCTGCGCGCGAGGCGTTCCTCGTGTCGAGCCGCCATGAGCTCGCGTTCTGGGAGATGGCGTGGCGGCGCGAGCGGTGGCCGGTGTGAGGGGCGCTTTTCTCGTCGCTCCGATGGTGGTGGCGTTGCTCGCGGCACGCTGCGCACCGCCGCCGCCCGCGGATCCGTCCGCCTTCTTCTCCGTGGTGGCGGTGCCGGGAGAAGCACGCGTCGATTCGCTCCGGACCTGGCTCGCGTCGGGCCGCCTGGACGCCGACATCGACGGCCGACGAGGCCTCGGCCGCATGCGCCTCCTCTACGCGCGACCCGAGCGCGTGCGCGCCGACATCGAGCTCGGCGGGGCCTTCGGGCTTCTCGGGTCGCGCGCCATTCTCTGGGTGGATGAGGAGTCGGCCTTCTGGCAGGAAGGAGCGAGCGAGCCGGTCCGCGTCATCGCGGACGAGATCCTGGCCCCGGTCCTCGGCGGAGCGGTCGGGGTCCGCGATCTCGAGGTGCTCCTGTTCGGTCTCGCCCGTCTCCGGACCCGCTGGCCGGCCGGGACGGAGATCGGGGTGCGCGCGGACGGCAGCGATGCGGTGGTGAGCGCATTCCTGCCGGGCGGCATGAGCGAGGAAGCCACCGTGAGCGGGCGCCCGCCGGCGCTTCGCCGGCTCGAGCGCCGGGACGCAGCCGGACGGACCGTCCTGGTGGCCCGGTTCGATCGAATGAAGGAAGTGAACGGGGTCATCGCCCCGGCCCGGGTCGAGCTCAAGGCCCCCGTCGCGGGGAACCGGGTTCTTCTCGAGTGGGCCATCCTGGAGGCCGATCGGGACCTGCCGGAGGACGCCCGGGACTGGCCGGGAGTTCGAGGCCCGGCTCGAGTGGGCGAGGGGGCCCTGGACTCCTCGCCGGAGCAGTGACCCCGCCCGGGGGCGCGGTCGGGGCGCGGCAGGTGCGGTTGGGGCGCGGCAGGCTGGGTAGCAGGCGAGGTTGGGGCCTACCGGAGGGATACCGGCTCCGGCGCCGGTGGCCGGCGCCGGTGGCCGGGCTGCGGTGGCCGGTGCCGGCGCCAGCGCCGGCGCCGATGCCGGCGCCGATACCGTGCAGAGAGGCGGCTCCGGCCTCGGCTTCCGAGCATCTAAAGAGGAGGGCAGTCGGACTTTCGCCCCGGGGCGGACCGGCAGCCCCGGGATGAGGGGGATCCACCCAGCGGGCCGCCCTGGCGCTCGGGGTGGCCCGGATCTGCCCGGACCGGGGAACCAACCCCCGCTCCCGGCTGTACTTGCCAACGTGAGGAACCTTGCCTTGAAGCTGGGCGGTCGTGATCCCGAGACGGAAGACCTCAAGGCTCTCTCCGACGAGGAGATCATGGTTCGCTGCGCCCAGGATTCCGAGGCGGCTTTCCGGATCCTGGTCACCCGTTACCGGCCGCGGATCATCAACCTGATCACGCGGTTCGTGGGCGATCCCGATCGTGCCGAGGACATCTCGCAGGAGGTGTTCATCCGCGTCTATCGCAATCGCGAGCGCTACCGGAAGAGCGGCAAGTTCTCCACGTGGATCTTCACGATTGCAGCCAACCTGGCGAAGAACGAGATCCGCCGCAAGGTGCGCCACCGGCGGGTCGTGTCCATGGATGAAGAGCGCGAACCGGGGACGAGCATCGCGGCGACCCTCGCCGACCGCGATCCCGGTCCCGGGCAGGCTCTCGAGCGCAAGGAGCTCGAGGCCATGATCCTGGACGCGGTGGCTTCGCTGCCTGAACGCTACCGGCTGGCCCTGATCCTCCGGGATCTCGAGGGGCTCGCCTACGAGGAAGTGAGTCACGTGCTCGGGATCCCGGGCGGCACGGTCCGCTCGCGCATCAACCGGGCGCGCCTCATGGTGAAGGACAAGCTCGAATCCCTCGTAAGGACGGACTACCTATGAACTGCCGTTACACCCGTGAGAATTTCTCGGCCTACATCGAGCAGGAGCTCAGCGCTGCCGAACGGCGCGATGTCGCCGCCCACCTGGCGCAATGCGCGCAATGTACGAGCGAGCTCTTCGCCATGCAGAAGGCGATGAGCCTGGTGCGCTGGGTGCCGCGCTCCGAGGGGCGCCCCGGATTCGAGGAGCGACTCATGCGGCGGATCGCCGCCGAGGAGCGACAGCCGGCGCGGCGCGAGTGGTGGCGCGAGACGCTCTCCACGCTGGGCGCGCGCTGGGACGATCTGGGCGCGGCGATGATGGCCCCGGCGCCGGTCGGGGCGCTCGTCGTCGCCCTCCTTCTCGGCGGCGGAGGCGGCGCCTTCCTCATGCGGTCCATGAACGAACGCATGCCGGGGACGCCGGTCATCGCGGCGGAGCGCCCGGGTGCGACCTTACCGGCGGCGCCGGTTTCTATCGCCACGATGCCGGCGGCGACGGAGGCCGGAGCGCCGTCCGGTCCTCCGGCCGCGCTGGTGGCCACCGGCGAACCCGGGGCCGAGAGCCCCGCGCCCGCGCGGGAGGTCGCGGCTGCCGAGACGAGGGAAACGAAACCCGCTCCGGCGGCTCGCAGCACCCGCAATCGCCCGCCGCGCACCCAGCTCGTGGGGACGGGGGCCGTTGCGAGCGGAGCGGACATCGCCGACTGGCGGTCGGGCGGACAGCCGATCGAGGGCATTCCCGAGGGGCCGCCCGCGGTGTCGGAGGTCGAGTACATCCTTCATCTCATCGATGCCAATGGACAGCTGATCGAGCTGCCGGCCAGCGCGATCGTGTCCGGGGGGACGGTGACCTTCTGATCCGGCCGGATCGTCTTGCCATGTGCATCTCCGCCGCCAAGAGGGGGTCGCGAACGACCGCCGGGCGCAGGCGCGCCGGGGTACTCCTTGCCTTGTTGCCGGCCTGGATCGGCGCGCTGGCGGCCGGCGCGGCGGCCGCAGATCTTCGCTCCTGCGAGCAGGAATTCATGCGGGTGGTGGACGGCGTGCGGCCGAGCGTGGTGAGCGTTATCGCCTACTCGAGCATGCACCAGGGAGCGACCGGAACCGCGCCGAGCGACCTCAAGAAGTGCGTCGGCTCGGGCATCGTCTTGAACGGCGAGGGTCACATCCTCACCACGACGAGCGTGGTCGGCGCGAGCCGCAATCTCTTCGTGCGTGCGAGCGACGGCAGCGAGCGGCCGGCCGTCTTCCTCGGCGCCGACCACACGAACGGCCTCGTTCTCCTCAAGGTCAAGCCCGAAGGCCTCGCGCCGGCCCCGATCGGGCACCCGGCCCGGCTCGTGCAGGGGGCGTGGGCGATCATCGTCGGCGAGAGCGCCGGCGACTACCCGCACTACGCCTTCGGCGCTTTCACCACCGTGGCCAGCGCCACCGCCGAGCCGCGCCTCCTCGAGATGAGCACCCAGCTCTACCCGGGCAACACGGGCGGCGCAGTGGCCAACGCCGACGGCGAGGTCGTGGGGGTCGTTCTCGGCGCCATGTCGACCCTGGCGTTGCCGGCCGGCGGCGACGCGGCGGCGAACGCAGCGGCGGCGCAGCGGCCGCTCCCCGCCACCATGAGCGTGGCCGTGCCCATCGACCGCGCGCAGGCCGTGGCCGCCGATCTCGCCGCGCACGGCACGGCGAGCGCTGGATTCCTCGGCGTGCGCGTGCGCACGCCGGCCGATGCGCTCAAGGACCTCCTCAAGTTCGAGGACGGAGTCCTCATCCTCGACGTGCTCGCCGGAAGTCCGGCGGCGGCGGCCGGCATCGAGGCCGGAGACGTCATCCTCTCTTTCGCAGGCACCCCGGTCAGCGACGAGGCCGGGCTCGTGCGCCTGGTGTCGGCCACCCGGCCGGGCACCCGCTGCGCGGTCGACCTCCTGCGCGGCGACCTGCGTCTCACCCGGGAGGCGACGGTCGGCGCGGCGCCGCCGGGCCCGGACACCGCCGGCCCGACCGCCGACCCCGAGCGCGAGTCGATCCTCCGGCGCATCGATGAGCTGCACCGGGAGATCGAGGGCCTCGAGGAGCGTCTGGACGCCGCACCGGGCTCCTGACGGACCCCGCCGCGGCGATGCCGCCCGGGGCCGCGGCGATGCCCCCCGGGGTCGACGCTCGAGGCGCGGCGCGCTAGTCTGGCCGCGTCATGCGTGCTCCGAAGCGCTTCCCGTGCGCGCCGCTCCTCGTCCTCGCTCGCGTTCTCCTGGTTGTCCTCCTGTTCCTCGTCGCGGGTTGTGACGTTGTCCGGCGGCGGGTGGTCGGCCCGAACGGGGAGGCGACGCTCGTCAGCGACCTGACGACCGAGTCCCCGGCCGTCATCGCCGTCCGCACCGCCATCGGCCGGGATGTGATGACCACACGCGCCGAGCCCGCCTTCGAGATCGATGTCGTTCCCGGCGCCCGCTTTCGCGAGGTCCGCTCCTGGCGGAACCTGATCCTCGTTGCCGATCTCGATCGCGCCGGCCCGACGACGGCGCTCGTTGAGCGCACGGTCGGCCCGGCGGTGCTCGCCGAGCTGCGCTCCGGAAAGCGCGTGCATGCGGTCTACGGCGACGTCTGGGGGCGCGGACAGACCGTGCTCGTCGTGGCGGCGCGCGGCGAGCCCGCGCTCGCTCGCGCCGCGACGGCCGCGGCCGATACGATGTACGCGGCGTTCGAGGCGCAGGTGCTCCGGGGCATCGAGCGCCTCCTCTATCTCGCCGGGGAGGAGACGCGGCTCGCCCGCGACCTCGCGGAGCGGTACGGGTGGTCGCTCCGCATTCCCGCGGGTTACCGGGTCGGCGAGGACGCGAAGGCGCGCTTCGTGCGCTTCTTCATGCGCGAGGGGGGAGCGCGGCTCCTCTTCGTCTACTGGCAGGACGGAGTCCGCGTGTTGCCGTCGCCGGCCGCCTGCCTCGACCTCCGCGGCCGGCTCGCCGCCCGCTACTACGAGGGCGACTTCATCGACTCGACGCGCGTGCGGAGCGAGCCCGCGATCTTCCTCGGCCGGCCCGCGCACCGGCTCGTCGGGGTCTGGCAGAATGACCGCTATACGATGGGCGGGCCGTTTCGCACCTACTGCTTCGTCGACGGGGGGCGTCTCGTGATGATCGATCTCGCCGTGTTCGAGCCCGTGGCCTCCAAGGTCGAGCTGCTGCGGCAGCTCGAGGCGATCGCGCTCACCTTCCGCGACGAGAGGCCCGGCCGTGCGCCGCGCTGACCCCGGGGCCCCGCGCTCGGCCCGGGCCCCGCGCGCCGCCGGGACCCGGGCCCGCGCGGTGCCCGCGCCCGCCGTCCGGGCCCGCTCGGCCCGCTCGCCCGCGCCGCACCGCCTGCGCGTGCCGCTCGGCCCGCGCGGCTACGAGGTCGTTCTGGCCGAGGACTTCGCGGCACTGCCCGCCGCGCTCGCGCCGCTCCGCCTCGGCCGGCGCGCCTTCGTCCTCACCGATCGGAACGTGCAGCCGCTCCACGGACGGTCCTTCACGGCGGCGCTCCGCCGCGCCGGGCTCGACGTACGCACTGCGGTGATTCCTGCGGGAGAGCGTGAAAAATCGCTCGATCGCTTGGGCTGGGTGCTCGCCCGCCTGGTAGCCGCGGGCATCGAGCGCGGCGATACCTTCTTCGCGCTCGGCGGCGGCGTCATCGGCGACCTGGGCGGGTTCGCCGCGGCGGCCTACCTGCGTGGGATCTCCTGCGTGCAGGTGCCGACCACGCTCCTCGCCATGGTGGACTCCGCGATCGGCGGCAAGGTGGGTGTGAACCTCCCGGGCGGAAAGAACCTGGCCGGCGCGTTCCATCAGCCGCGGCTCGTCTACGCCGCGCTCTCGACGCTCGCGACCCTGCCGGGGCGCGAGCTCCGGAGCGGTCTCGCCGAGGTCATCAAGACCGGCATGATCGGGGACCGCGCGCTCATCGCGCATCTCGAGCGGAGGATCGAGGACGTCCTCGCGCTCTCGCCCGTGGCGCTCCCGGAGGCGGTGGCTCGCGCCGTCCGGTTCAAGGCGCGGGTCGTGGCGGCCGACGAGCGCGAGGCCGGCATCCGCGTCCTCCTCAACTACGGGCATACGGTGGGGCATGCGATCGAAGCGGCGACGGCCTATCGGCGATTCCGCCACGGCGAGGCGGTCGCGCTCGGGATGGTGGCGGCGGGCCGGCTTGCCCTGGCTCTCGGGATCAGCGATCCCGAGACCGTGGCGCGGCAGGACCTGCTCCTCGCCCGCGCGGGTCTGCCGCTCGGCGTCGGGAACCTCCCGCGGGACCGCATCCTCGACGCCCTGGCGCGGGACAAGAAGGCCCGCGGCGGGAAGCTCCGCTTGGTTCTCGCGCCGCGTGTGGGGACAGGTCGCGTCATCGTGGCGCCGCCGCCGGCCCTGGTCGCCCGTGCGGTCGGGAGCCTGGCTCTCAAGTAGAAGCCGCCATTGCCCTTAGGGCAGAAGGGCGGGGTGCGCCCGTTGACGGGAATCGGGAGCATCTGATAGGGTGCGGCGCGCGGGGCGGGGCTTGGGACCATCCCGTATTCCTCGCGTTGACAAAGGGATGAAGCTGAGTGAACGGCCCGGCGGGCCCCCGGCGGTGCGGGAGGGAAGCTCTCAGGATGGAACCGGTCACCTCGGCGCACCGCGCGCGCGGTGCCGGGGCGTCGACTCAGGACCCGCTGTCGCCCGGCCATCGCATCGCCGAGCTCCAGCGTCTCGATGCCGCCCATCCCGTCGGACGCTGGTTCCTGCCGCTCGGCGCCGCGCTACGCGAAGCAGGTCGGGTCAAGGATGCCCTCGCGGTCGTCCGCCAGGGCTTGTCCCGCGATCCCGACTGCCTCTCCGGCTGGGTCGTCCTCGGGCAGTGCTATCTCGCGCTCGATGAGCTGGCCTCTTCCGCGCGCGTGCTGTCGAGCGTGCTCCGGCGCGATCGCGAGAACACGGTGGCGCTGCGCGGCCTCGCCATCATCCACGCGCGGCGCGGGGAACGCGAAGAGGCGGCTGCCCACTATCGCGCGCTGCTCAAGCTCGTGCCGCGCGACCTCGCGGCGCAGGAAGCGCTCGCTGCGCTCCTCGATCCGGCGTGGGAAGACGAGGCGGCCGGAGACTCGGGTGCGCCGCCGATTCCGTCCGGGAGCAACGGGGATCTCCGCGCGCCGCGTGAGGAGCTGCCTCGCCACACGGTGCCCGCGGGGCCGCCGGCGCGCGCGAAGCGCAAGAGCCGATTCGATCCCCGTACCCGCGAGCCTTCGCCTCCACGTCCGCCGCGCGGGGCGGCGGCCATGCTGCCGCCAGCTGCGGCTCCTCGCGGTGGGATCTTCGAGGCGGCGCCGCACGATCTCGACTGGGAGCGGGCAGCGCACGACCCGCGGGCCGAGCGCGGCGCGAGCGCAGCGCGCGAGGCTCGAGCGCGGCGCGAGACTCCTGCCCCACGCGAGGCTGCAACCCGACGCGACGCTGCGATGCCACGCGAAGCGGCAACCCGACGCAAAGCTTCGATACGACGCGACGCTCCGATGCGCAGCGAACCGCCGGCTCCCGAGCGGGCCGGCGCTCTCACCGGATATCGGCGCTGGCTCGAGCGCATGATCGAGGAATCGGGCCAGCGGCGCGGCACCGGCGCCCGGGACCGGCCGAAGCCGGCGCCCGGAGGGGAGGAGGGCTAGCGATGCGGCATCTCCTCCTCCTCAACGGACCGAACCTGAACCTGCTCGGGGAGCGGGAGCCTGAGCTCTACGGCCGGCAGACGCTCGCCGAGATCGTGGCCGAGACCGAAATGCTCGGCGCCGAACTGGACCTCGCGATCGAGCACTTCCAGTCGAACCACGAAGGGGCGCTCATCGATCGCATCCATGCCGCGCGCGGTCAGGCCGACGGGCTCATCGTGAATCCCGGCGGCCTCACCCATTCGAGCGTATCCCTGCGCGACGCGCTCGGTGCCACGGCGCTGCCCGTGATCGAGGTGCACCTCACGAACCTGGCCCGGCGCGAGGACTTTCGCCGGGTGTCCCTGGTCGGCGGCGTGGCGCTCGGGACCATCTCCGGCTTCGGCCCGGCCGGTTATCTCCTTGCCGTGCGCGCGTTCTGGCACTACTTTCAGGCCGCGCGAGGTCGGAGCTAGAGCTCTGGTCGCCGATCGCTGATTGCAGTCGGAGTCGGTGCCCCACAGCTTGGCGGGAGATGCGGCGAGCGTGTCCCCGGAGGGATCCGGCGCCCGCCTCCACTGTCGCGGTTCAAGCCCCGCCGCGGCCGGCAACGGAAGGCCCTGAGCGAGGAAACCATGCGCATGGACGAGATCCGCAAGCTCATCAAGCTGCTCGAGGAGAGCGACCTCCAGGAGATCGAGGTGGCCCGCTGGTGGGGCCTCGGTCGCGTTCGACTCACGAAGAGCTCCCCGAATCACGTCGGGTCGGGCTCGGCGAATGGTGGGCACGGTACTCCAACCGTCGTCTGTGCCATGCCGCCCGCTGCTACGGCTCCCGCGGTTCCCGCCGAGGCGGCGGCCGTGGCCGTGGCGCCTCCGCCGGCGGCCCCCGCCGTCGAGTCCCGTTACGTGGCCATCAAGTCCCCGATGGTGGGGACTTTCTACCGCGCTCCGGGCCCTGACGCCGATCCTTACGTCGAGGTCGGCCAGGTGGTGGAGGTGGGGCAGACCATCTGCATCGTCGAGGCCATGAAGCTCATGAACGAGATCGAGGCCGACGCGCGTGGTCGATTAGTGGCCATCAAGGTGGACAACAAGCAGCCGGTCGAGTACGGCCAGGTCCTCTTCCTGATCGACCCCCAGAGCTGATGAGCCTACCGGGCCGGGGTGCGAAGAGAGTCCGCCGACAGCACTTCCGCCCGTCGGCCCGGGGTCGTTCGCTCGTGCCGTCCTGAGACGAAACGGGGCGGGGCACCTTGCCCACCGCGGCACCGAAGTTGCTGACTTCTCCGCGGGATCAGTCGCCGTCAGGAGGGCACATGGATCTGCGCGCCGTTCTCGAGACCGTCGTCGAACTGGGGGCATCCGACCTCCACTTGAAGGTGGGGAGCCCGCCTTATCTCCGCATCCTGGGATCACTTAGGAGTCTCGACTTGCCCCGGCTCACAGCTCGTGAGCTGGAGGCGGTTGCCGACCAGCTCCTGACTCCCGGGCAGCGCAAGGAGTTCGAGTTGGCGAGCGAGATCGACTTTGCATTTGGCATTGCCGGTCTTGCGCGATTCCGCTCGAATTTTTACCGCCAGCGGGGAACGCTGGCGATGGTGTTCCGGCGCGTGTCAGGCGTCCAGGACCTGAGCTTCGAAGGGCTCAACCTGCCGCCCGTGCTCAAGGACTTGGCCCAGCGCCCCCGCGGCCTCGTCCTCGTCACCGGGACGGTCGGGAGCGGCAAGTCGACGACCCTCGCGGCCATGATCCACTGGGTCAACTCGGGCACGGCCAAGAACATCGTGACTCTCGAGGACCCGATCGAGCACCTCTTCGCCGACGGCACCTCCTACGTGAGCCAGCGGGAGGTCGGGCTCGATACCAAGAGCTTCTCGGAGGGCCTGCGCCACATCCTCCGGCAGGATCCCGACGTCATCATGATCGGCGAGATCCGCGATGTCGAAACCATGCAAATCGCGCTCACTGCGGCCGATACCGGGCACCTCGTGCTCTCGACCCTGCACACGATCGACGCCGTCGAGACCGTCAACCGCGTCCTCTCCTTCTTTCCCCCGCACCAGGGCCAGTCGGTGCGGTATCTTCTCGCCTCGACCCTGGAGGCAGTGGTCTCCCAGCGGTTGATCCCCCGCGCGGACGGGGCGGGGCGGGTGCCGGCCGTCGAGGTCATGCTGAACACGGCGACCATCGCCGACTTCGTCATCGACCCCGACAAGACGCCGCTCATCGCCCAGGCCATGCAGGAAGGGACGACGGCGTATGGCATGCAGACCTTCGACCAGTCCCTCATGCAGTACTACACGCAGGGGATCATCACGCTCGAGGATGCGCTCGCGAACTGCTCGAGCCCGACCGAGTTCGATCTCCGCGTGAAGGGGATCCACGCCTCCTCGGACCAGACCTGGAACGACTTCGAGAAGCTCAAGGAGCGCGGGCCGGCCGACAAGGTCGCCGGGATGTCGAAGATCTAGGATCCCCCCGGATCCAGGGACACCGGCGCCTCGCGGCCTCCCGGGGAGGACGAGGCGCCGGTGTTCGAGAAGATCCTGATCGCCAATCGCGGCGAGATCGCGGTGCGCGTGATCCGCGCCTGTCAGGAAATGGACGTCCGGACGGTCGCTGTCTACTCCGAGGCGGACCGGGACGCTCTCCACGTCCGCCTCGCAGACGAGGCGGTCTGCATCGGTCCGCCGGCCCCGGCCGAGAGCTACCTCAATGTGCCGCGGATCATGAGCGCCGCGGAGATCACGAACGCCGACGCCGTGCATCCCGGCTACGGCTTCCTCTCCGAGCAGGCGCACTTCGCCGAGATCTGCGAGTCGCACGACCTGACCTTCATCGGACCTTCCTCCGAGTCGATCCGGCAGATGGGGGACAAGGCCAAGGCGCGCGAGATCATGCAGCGAGCCGGCGTGCCCGTGATCCCGGGGAGCGATGGCCCGGTCGCCGACATCGAGGCCGCGCTCGCCGTGGCCGCGACGATCGGCTACCCGATCATGATCAAGGCGGTGGCGGGCGGCGGCGGCAAGGGCATGCGCATCGCCCGCGACGAGGAGAGCCTCCGTACCGGGATGCTCGTCGCCCAGGCCGAGGCCGAGGCCGTCTTCGGCTCGGGCCAGGTCTACCTCGAGCGGCTCGTCGATCGCCCGCGCCACATCGAGATCCAGCTCCTCGGCGACCGCCACGGCAACGCGATCCATCTCTACGAGCGCGAGTGCTCGATCCAGCGCCGCCACCAGAAGCTCCTCGAGGAATCCCCCGCGGTGGGCCTCGATCCCGAGGTGCGCCGGCGGATGGGCGAGGTGGCCGTGCGCGGGGTGAAGGAGATCGGCTACTACTCCGCGGGCACCATGGAGTTCCTCCTCGACAGCGAGCAGAACTTCCATTTCATGGAGATGAACACACGGATCCAGGTCGAGCACCCGGTCACCGAGGAGCTGACCAGGATCGATCTCGTCAAGCTGCAGATCGCGATCGCCGCGGGCGAGATCCTCACCATCCGCCAGGACGACGTGGTGCCGATGGGGCACGTGATCGAGTGCCGGATCAACGCCGAGGACCCCGAGCGGAACTTCCAGCCGAGCCCCGGGGTCATCACCTACTTCCACACGCCGGGCGGGCCGGGCGTGCGGGTCGAGTCGCATGCGTACTCCGGCTATCGCGTCCCGCCGAACTACGACTCGATGATCATCAAGATCATCGCGCACGGCCTCGGCCGGCCGGAGGCGATCCGCCGCATGCGCCGCGCGCTCGGCGAGTGCGTCGTCGAAGGGATCGCGACGACGATCCCCTTCCACTTGACCGTCCTCGACGATCCCGCCTTCCAGCGCGGCGAGGTGCACACGGGCTACGTGGCCGATCTCGCGCAGCGGCTGGCGGCGGGGGAGCGGACGGGCGATCCGGCGGGCGGGAGAGCGGCCGCGGTCGCTCCGGCTCCGACGGCGGCTCCAGCGGCGCCGGCCGCCCCCGCGCCGGCGGCGGCGAGCGCTCCGGCGGCGGCCGCCCAGCGGGCGACCTAGGAGCGCCGCGGATCCGCTTCGTCTCGCTCGTGTTGCCGCGAGGAATCCCTGTTGATTGCTCGTGCCAACGAGGCCTCGCCACGTCGAGGTCGAGGTCTGAGCATGCTCGCTCGGCCCTCTACTCGATGAGCACCACGGCGCGGGTGCTGCTCGAGGCCTCGCCCGCGAGCCGGCAGTAGTAGACGCCCGAGGAGAGCCGCCGCCCCGTTCCGTCGCGGCCGTCCCAGCTCACGGCGTGCGTTCCCGCGTCCAGGTCGCCGTCGAATAGGGTGCGCACGAGGCGTCCCGCAACGTCATACACCGTGAGGCGCGCCCCGGCAACACGGGATGCGGCCACGAAGCGGAGGGTGGCCGCCGGATGGAGCGGATTCGGCGAGATGGGATCGAGCCGCAGGGCGGATCCGGCACCCGGGGCGCCGCCGTCGGCCACCGCGGTTGTCTCCTCGCACTCGTCGGGGATCCCGTTCAGGTTCTGGTCCGGGCTCGAGCCGTCGGCGATGTCGAGCGAGTCGGCCACCCCGTTCACGTTGCAATCGTAGTCGCCGATCCGCGTGTAGTAGACGTCCTGCTCGCCGTTGAAGGTGGCGGCCCATGCGAGGTGCGCGCCGACCGCGTCCGACACCATGTGGTAGTAGTCGCCAATCTTGTTTTGCTGTGGCCACCCGACGAAGCTGTCCCAGATCATGCTCAAGCGCTGGTTGGCGGACCAGCTCACGCCGCCGTCGGTCGAGGACGCGTAGTAGAGCGCGCTCACGTGGGGCGACTGGCTGCTGCGCGTATCGTTCCATACCACATCGATGCGGCCGGTCGGCGCCACCGACATGGTGCCGAACCACTGCCAGCCATTGGCGGACGGCGGGTCGTCATTCACGCGCACCCAGGGGCTCCAGGTGACGCCGCCGTTGGTCGAGCGCGCGAAGTGGACGTCGAGCGGATCGGCGCCGGCGGGGTCGACGGAGGCGAGGAGATACACCCAGCCGGAGCGGGGACCCGAGGAGGGATCGACGGCGACCCAGATCTGGCCCAGGATGCCGACCGGGTTCGGGCCGTTGGCGGCGCCCAGGACGAGGCCGCCACCCAGGTCGACGATGACCGTGTGGAATGTGGGCGTCGCCTGCGGATCGCGGGCGTTGAGCGAGCGGGCGACGTAGAGCGGCAGTCCGAAGTTGCTGCCCGACACGTAGAGCGTGCCGTCGGGCGCGACGTCGAGCGTGCCCCACATCGGCGTGCCGAGGATCGCGACCGGCGTCTGGAAGCTCTGCGCTCCATCGATCGAGCGGGTGAAGATGTTGTTCCCGCAGCAGCTCCCGGTCACGCTCCAGGATTCGTACACGTGTCCTGAGCCGCTGCCGAGGGTGCGATCGACCGTGATCCACTGCTTGTCGCCGCCGAAGGCGGAGACCGGCGGCAGCCAGGTGACGCCACGATCGGTCGACTTGAACACGTCGGCCCGGAAACCGGCCGCCAGGCTCGAGAAGTAGAAGGTGCCGTTCCGGTCGTACGAGAGAACGGGGTCGCTCCGCTGCACGCCGGGGGTGAGGACGCCGGGGAAGGTCCACGTGCGCCCGCCGTCGGACGAGTACGCCCGTCCCGCCTGCCTGAAGTTCGACGACACCGTGTCGAACTGGCGCCACACGATCGCCATGTGGTTCGGGGCGAGCGGGTCCACCGCGATCGAGGGCTCGTTGGCGGCGTCGCCGGGGATGTTGGCGCCGCCCTCGGCCACGTTGACCTGGTGCGCAGTGGACTGCTCGAAGCGCACCGGCGCTGCCGGTGGGGCGCCGGGAATCGGCCGCGCAGGCACGCCGGGGCGGCCGTCGAACACCTCGAGCGGCGGCGGGGGCGCGGCCGACGCTCCGTCGGCCCGGACGACGAGAGGCGTGAGCAGCAGGATTGCCGCAGCCGTGAGGGAGGCGGAGAGGGAGAGGACGCTCCGGATCAGGGTCCTGGCTGCAGTGCGGTGGTGCATCGTCTCTCCGCGTCGGCGACCGCGAGTCGCGCGTACATGCGGCGGCCGGATGAGGCCCGGGCGTGACGTCTACTTCCCATTGTAGCATCTCGGCGCCTCCCCGGTCCGAGTTGCTCCCATCGTCTTGGCTTTCCTCGCGGGTCGGCTCTGAACCACCGCCTCGGCTCGTGGAGGACACGCCCGGCGATCTGTCGTGCCCGCCTTGCACCGGCCGGCGTATGATTGTGACCTAGTGGTGGCGGCGGGTATCGGGACGAGGATCTTCCTGCAACCTCAATCGAGGGCACCATGGTGCGGTTCCTGCTCGTGGCATCGGCGTGTCTCGTGACGACGCTCCTTCCTGCCGCGCTCGTGGCCCAGACGCCGCCCGTCTACACGGTCCTCTTCACCCACATCGAGGACAACACGCCGGGCGGCCCTCTTGGTTCGCCGCAGTCGCGGCAGCAGTACCTCCTCTACCGTAGCCGGTTGATCGGCATGGCCCACCTGGCCCGCGATTCCGGCGTCCCGTGGTCGTTGCAGCCCGACTGGAAGATCCTCGAGGCGGCGCTCATCTACGAGGACTCGACCCTCATGGGGTCCACCAACGACAAGAACTTCCTCCGCTACATGAAGGAAGACCTCGGGGTCATCATCGATCCGCACTCCCACGAGAACTACGGCTACAACTACACCGACGTGGCGCATCTCCTCGATTCGCTGGCGGTCGGCGCCACGACCGTGATCGGCGGGCACATCTGGGATCCCGCTCTACCGCAATTCCAGGCGTGGGACCGTTTCCGCGTGCCGGTCGCGGGGGAGCGCTATCCCGGCGCCTGGTGGCGGGGCGACATCCTGATGGGGAGCGGCACGCCTAACCACGTGAACGATCCGGTGGTGAGCGGGGTGTGGCGGCCGCAGGATCGATACCACTATTTCGTGCACGACCCGGACGCCAACATCGCTGCGATCGGCCAGTACCGGGGCACGATCGAGTGCATCCCGGAGCTCGTCGAGCTCTATCACACGGGCATCGTGCCAACCGAATACATGCTCACCTCCTCGTACCACATCCGCCCGGCCGTGATCACGAGCACCGGAGGCCTGGCTGTGATCGCGGACTCGGTGATTGCGCCCGTGCTCTCGCTGCGCGACGCCGGCCTCTGCGTGCCGACCGATTTCACGTCGCTCGTCGCGACCTGGGAGACCGTGTTCGGAGCGCGAGGTTTCATCTACGACGCCGGCGCTCCGGCCGGGATCGAGCCCGGAGAGGCGCCGCTGTCGGAACGCGCCGGGCGAACTCGCTGTTTCCCGAATCCTGTCGCGTCCGAGACGGTGATCGAGTTCTCCGTCGCGCGGGCGGCCCGCGTCCGGCTCTCCGTCTTTGACGTCGCAGGGCGCGAGGTGGCGCGACTCGTGGACTCATGGAAGGAGCCGGGCCGGTACGCCGCCCCCTGGGCCGCCGGCCGGCTGGCAAGCGGCGTGTATTTCTACCGACTCGAGGAGCGGGAGCCGGCGGACGGATCAAGGGGAGATGCGGCGATCGCTCGGAAGGTCGTCATCAGCCGCTGACCCGGCTGCGAGGTCGCTTCGTACTCCCGGCCCAGTTGCTCGCTCTGCAGTTAAGTGACATTTTTACAGCACATTGCAGGTTTTTCGAGGGTTCTCCACTTTTCCTCTGGCCTCGATCCTGGTCGGGGGCTACCTTCCGCCCGGGTTGAGCGGGTCCTCTCGCCCCGCTCCTCCCGAGACCATCCAAGACCATCGCGTGGCGCCTCGGTCATGGCGCTGCGCTGAACCCGCCCCAGGCCCCTTCCTTCCATCCACGGGCGAAATCCGGCACGCCCTTTGCGGCTGCCGGGAGTCACGAGCGCCCTTCGCGCGGTGGATTCGTGTCCATGGAACTTGACTTGAGACTCCTCGCGATCGCCGATCTCGCAGTGATTGCGCGAGATCGCCTGGTGGCCTCGGTGGCGGCTGCGGCTCGGGGCGGAGCCACGCTCGTTCAACTGCGCGGCAAGAACGTGCCCGCCGGTGAGCTCCTGACCGCAGCGGAGGAGATCCTCCCAGTACTCGAGGAGGCGGGGGTGGCGCTCTTCGTGAATGACCGGGTGGATGTGGCGCTCCTGGCGGGCGCGTCGGGAGTCCATCTCGGTGATGAGGACATCGATCCGGCGAGCGCGCGGATGCTCCTCGGTCCGGGGGCCTGGATCGGGTGCACGGCGCGGACCCCGGAGGCGGCGCTCGCCGCAGTCGCGGCCGGTGCCGACTACCTCGGAGTCGGTTCGGTGTACGGGGGTGGCACCAAGTCCGGGGTGCCGATCATCGGGCTCGACGGCCTCGCCCGAGTTGCCGCCGCGAGCACGAAGCCGATCGTCGCGATCGGCGGGATCGACGTCGAGCGAGCCGCCGATTGCGTCGCGGCAGGCGCCGAGGGAGTGGCGGTGATCGGAGCGCTGTTCGGGGGCGATCCGGCGCCCGAGGAGATCGAGGACCGCGCGGCGCGGCTTCGCCACGCGGTCGCCGTCGGGTGTCACCGGCGAGGAGGGCGGCGATGAGCCCGTCCACGAGCACGTCGCCGGACACGGTCCCGCTCTGCCTGACGGAGGCGATTCGCACCGCCGAGGACAGGGATCTGCGCGCGGTGCACCGCGCCATTCGCGATCATGTCGGGCGCGAGGCGGAGCCGCTCCGCGCGTACCGGCGTCGCGCAGAGCGCTCGCTCGACCGCCCGAACGCGCCAACCACGGCGCATGCCATCTTCACCGCAGCGCTCGCGGCCGACGTGGTCCTCATCGGCGACTACCACACGCTCCCGGCCGCACAGCGGGCCGCCCTCGCGCTGGCGCGCGCGCTCGCCCGCCGCCGCCCGCTCGTCCTCGGACTCGAGATGGTGCGCACGGAGCACCAGGCGGCCCTCGACGCGTATGCGACGGGCGCGGTCTCGGAGAGCGCGCTCCAGAACATGATCCGTTACCGGGCCCTGTGGCCGTTCCCGTGGACGAGCTACGGTCCGCTCATCGCCCTCGCGCGCGAGGCGGGAGTGAGCCTGCTCGCGCTCGATGGACGGGGGAGTCTCGCCGAGCGCGACCGGATCGCCGCGGAGCGCATTGCGGCATCGCGAGCCATGCACCCGGAGGCGATCCACCTCGCCCTGGTCGGCGACCTGCACGTCGCGCCGCCGCACCTGCCGGCGGCGCTGGTCGCTCGCCGGCCCGCGGATCGGCTCGTCGTCGTGCATCAGAATTTGACGGATGTCTATGAGAATCTGCGGGAGCTGGCGCCGGGCGCGCGCACTCCGGCCGCCGACCTCGGCGGCGGGCACTACTGCCTCATCACCTCGACGCCGCTCGCGCGCGAGCGCTCCTACCTCGCCTGGCTCGACGGCGGCGAGGGGGAGCCGGCGGAGGTCCTGGAGCCGGCCGTCGAGATCGAGCGGATCGGCGCGCGGCTGGCGGCTCTCCTCGCGCTCCCGGAGGAGGCGGATCGGGGGCTCGCGGACATCGAGGTCCATGTGCGCGGCGGGAAGAGCTTCCTCCGTGCGCTGGAGGCGGCAGGCCATTCGTTCGTTGATCTGATCGGGGTGCGCCGCCAGCTTGCCGAGCGCGCGGTGGCGATCGCCGGACCGTCGGGCCCGGTCTTCGTCGGGCAGCCGGACCAGGAGCACTTCGCCGCGGCCGCCGCCGGGATCCTGCAAGCCCGGATGGGCGAGCCGCCGCTGCGGCCCGATCGGGCGGACCTGGCTTTCCGCGAAGCCGATCTCCTGGCGGCCGTGCGCCGCGAGACCTTCGCCGTGCTCGCCTGGCGGCTTGTCGAGCCGCTGGCGGGACGGGCGGAGGAGCCGTGGGCCGTGGCCTTCGATCCCGCCGCCGGTCCGCCGCCCGTCCACTCGGAGCTCAAGGTGGAGCGACGGGCGCGGCAGCTCCGGGCCGCGGCGGGCGTGCATCTCGTGCGCGGGAAGCGCTTCTCGATGCCGGCGGAGCTGCTTTGTGAGAGCGCGGCGGTGCGCGCCGCGGTGGCGCGCGCGGTGGGCGCGCACTACGCGGATTCGCTGCTCGACGGGATGGCGCGCGGCCGTGTCGCGCCGGCTGCGGCAGCGGCGCTTGTCGCTCCGGACGGCCGCCCTGGCCGCCCGCGGGAGCGGCGCGCGTTCCTCGCCCTGGCGACGCTGGCGCGCGAGGCGCGGCGGGCCGGCTAGCGGGCCGCAAGCGCGAAAGGCGAGAAGCCGGCAAGAATCTACAATGAGAATTGTAGATTTCTTGCATTCTTCAGTTTCGATTCCAGTCCAGCCAGCAATCCAACCTCGCTACAATTGGGGGTATGGAAGCGGGGATGGGTGGCCGGGAGGAATCCTACCCCGGATCAACATCGGCTGCGCGTTTTCAGCCCTTCGTCGATGCAGAGGCCGGCATCTTGCCGGCCGCGACGGACAGGTGCTGCCGTGACCCGCTCCTGAGATCTCCGCGCGGGACGCGCGTCCGCTCGCATTCCCATCCCCAGTCCCGCCTTCCTGGCTCACCGCACTTCTCACGCCCCGCTGCGGGCAGGCACGTCCTCACGGCTGCAGAGGCCAGCCGCTTCCCACGAGTGCAGTGCGAACCCGGAGGCTCACCATGGTCGCGCGTACCGGCCGATTGATCGTCGCGAGTTGTGTGCTGTCGCTTGCTACGCTGTGTGTGCTGGCCACCGCAGCAGCCGCCGATCTCCTGTGGCAGCCGGATGAGCGGCTGACGAATGATCCTCAGGATTCCTTCGAGCCGGCCGCCGCCATCGGCCCCGACGGCGATTTCCACGTGGTGTGGGCGGACCGGAGAACCGGCGTCCCCCAGTTGTTCTACAAGCGGTGGGACGGCACCGGGTGGACCTCGGACGTGCGGCTCTCACCGAGCGCGCTCTACCAGATCGAGCCGGGGATAGCAGTCGGTCCCGACGGTACCGTGCATGTCGTGTGGCTGGGACAGCAGGCCGCCGGGCAATGGACCTACGAGGTGCGCTGCAAGCACTGGGATGGCGCGGTTTGGACCGCGGACGAGCTGCTGACCTCGACGCCGACGATCAGCAATCTGCGCCCGGTCGTGGAGGTCGACTCGAACGGCCTGGTCCACGTCGTGTGGGCGAAGCGGGACCCTGAGGAAGAGCTCTACACGAGGCGATGGAACGGATCGACATGGACGGCAGCGGAACGCCTCAGCAACGCGGACAATGAATCCGACTACCCGGATCTGGCCGCTGACCAGAACGGGAACGTCCACCTTGTGTGGGAGGATTGGCGCGGGTATCCCCAAGATCCCGACATCTACTACCGGCGATGGGATGGTGCAGCGTGGGGTCCCGAGCAGTTGCTGGTTGACGAGGGGCACTACCAGAACTTTCCGGCAGTCGCTGTCGACCCCAGTGGGCGCGTGCACGTGGTCTGGGAAGACAACCGCTACGAAGTGCCCTATCCTGGCCACTATCGGTCGATCATGTACAAGCGATGGGACGGGACGGCTTGGACTGCAGAGGAGGTTGTCGCAACCGGTGGTCCTCATTTCCGCAAGCCGGAGATCGCCGCCGACATCAATGGCAACGTGCATGTAGTCTGGGAGAGGCATCCCAACGGTTATGAGTTCCAGGCGAATCTGCAGTACAGGAGATGGAACGGCACGACCTGGAGCAGCATCGTGGACATCGTCAACATGGCCAACGCTTCGCGCCTGCCGCAGATCCTCGCGGACCAGAACGCGAGCGTGCACGTGATCTGGCAGGACGATCGCAGCGTGCAGGACTATCCCGAGATCTACCACAAGGTCGGCATGTTCAACCTGATCGCGGCCGGGCCGGTGCCGAGTTGCATCTCGATCGATCATCCGTGCATCACCGTGCCGGTGCGGATCACGCGGGGTGATGCCACCCCCATCCGCGGCTACAGCGTGGAGCTCACGCTGTCGCCGGAGCTTGCGCTCTGCGGGGCCGGCATCAGCCAGGGCACGTACATGAGCGGGGTGGGAACGACGGCGTTCCAGGTTCTCGGCACGAACCCATACACGGTGGACTGCGCGGTCCTCGGGCTGCCGTGCGGGGCGACGGCGACGCCGGGGACGCTCTTCAACCTCGAGGTGACGAACACGGGAGCCGACGGGATGGGCACGATCGCGATCGGGGATGTGACCATCCGCGACTGCCTGAACGCTCCGGTGTCGGGCGGCGGTGGTGCGCCGACTGCGGTCACGATCGACAACACGATGCCGGCAGCGGTCGCGGACCTGGCGGTGGCGCAGGTGAAGACGGGGAACGACGCGAACGGGACGACCAAGGTGAGCCTCGCCTTCGCGCTGCCGGCGGATGCGGACAGCGTGTTCGTATGGCGGAAGGGGTACGGGGCGTACCCCGAGTACGACGATGGCGGTGGCAGCGTGCCGGTGGTGCCGGCGGGCTATCCGCCGGCGGGCTGGGTGCGGGCGTACCGGGGGCGGGTGAACCCCGGGGTGGATGAGCCGGCGACGCGGGACTACTGGTACTACCTCGTGTACGCGAAGGATGCGTGCGGGAACATGTCGCCGCCGTCGAACCTGGGTGGGGGCTGTCTCAACTACCACCTGGGCGATGTGAGCAACGGGTCGGTGGCGGGAGCAGGGGACAACGATGTGGAGATCGCTGACATCTCGCTCCTCGGGGATCACTACCGCGAGCAGCCATTCCCGGGGGCGTACAACTACCTGGATGTGGGACCGACGACGGACTACACGGTAGACGGACGGCCGACGACAGACAACGAGATCAACTTCGAAGATCTGATGATGTTCGCGATCAACCACGGGCAGGTGGGGCTCGTGGGCAACGAGCCACAGGTGACTGACGTGCCTGATGTGCGGCTCCTATTGCAGACGGAGGCGACGGCGGAAGGGCTCGTGGCGCGGCTTGTGCTGGCGGGGAACGAGGGCGTGGTGAAGGGGATCCAGGCGCGGCTCGATCTGGGCGGGACGCTCGAGGTGATCGCGGTGGAGGAAGGGGCGCTGCTCGGCGCGCAGGCGGCGCCGGTGTTCTTCGAGCGCGTCGACGGCGGGATCGACTGCGCGGTGCTTGGAGCAGAGGAAGTGCTGCGGGGCTCGGGAGAGGTCGCGGTTTTCCGGCTGCGCGGCCGTGGCACGGTGACGCTCACGGCGGCGGATCTCCGCGATGTGCGGAACCAGGCGGTCGGGACGGTGGCGGCGGGGGCAGAGCCCGGGGCGACGCCGATGCCTGCGGAGCTGGCGATGTTCGCGGCGCGGCCGAACCCGTTCAATCCGTCGACGACGCTCACGTTCCGGTTGCCGGAGGGGAGCCGTGCGACGCTCGCGATCTACGACGTGACGGGGGCGCTGGTGCGGCGATTGGTGGACGGAAAACTCGGCGCCGGCGAGCATGTGGCGTGCTGGGACGGGCGAAGCGACCGCGGACAGGCGGTGGGGAGCGGCGTCTACGTGGCGCGGCTTACCGCCGGTGGGCGCGAGCTCACGCAGAAGCTCCAGCTACTCAAGTAGGAGGTCGAGTCAGTTGATCTCGCAAACGCAGCGATCTCAGCATCTTCCAACCACCAGGAACAGCCTCGATGCGTGGTGGGTGCCGCAGCGGCTCACCTGGCCCGGCTCAAACGTAAGGAGGTCCATCATGCGCTCTGGACGGTTGACAGACTCGCCTCGCGATCCACGATTCCCACGTGTCCTTCCTCTATCGCTGTCGCGATGCGCCAGCCGCGGTCTTCTCGCCACGCTCCTGGTGCTCGGTGCTTCTGTCTATCCTGGTGTGGTTGGCGGCGAGTGCATCGACTACGGGGACTACGCACACTGGGTAAGCCGGGTGGTGACCCCAGGAACCGCTTCCGACGTCGCCGTCTCCGGCGCGTACGCCTACATCGCCAATCGCGAGACAGGATTGCTCGTGATCGACATCAGCAATCCACAGAGCCCCCGGTTAGTGGGAAGCATCGACACGCCAGGCTCGGCCTACGCCGTCGCGGTGTCAGGGACCTATGTTTACATCGCCGATCTCGACCACGGCCTCCAGATCGTCGACGTACACGATCCCACCAATCCGGTTCTGGCCGGCAATGCTGACACGCCCGGATCCGCCGTCGGAGTCGCGGTTGCGGGCACCTTCGCCTACGTCGCGGATGGGGGTGCCGGGTTGCAGGTGATCGATGTCGCGAATCCCGCAACTCCGCAGTTGCTTGGTGGAGCGGATACGCCGGACTTCGCGCAAGATCTCGCTGTCGCCGGCAACCATGTCTACGTTGCCGATGGATCCAGTGGGCTCCAGGTCGTCGATGTCAGCGTGCCAGGAGATCCCCAGGTCGTCGGCAGTCTCAATACGCCAGGGTCGGGATACGGCGTGGCACTGACGGGCAGCTATGCTCTCCTCGCGGACGGCCCCGGCGGTCTCCAGGTGATTGACGTCGCTATCCCGGCGAGTCCACGGCTCGTTACCAGCATGTCGCCCGTACGCTCTGGTCCTTCGAAAGTGGCTGTCTCGGGCCAGCACGCATATGTCGTCGACTACTTCCTCCAGATCGTCGACATCGGAGTTCCGGAGATCCCCCAGCTCGTCGGGAGCGTGGCCACGGCAGGACAGATGGTCGCAGTGGACGTTGCAGGCAACTATGCCTATGGTGTGGACGCCCAGATCGAACTCATAATCGATGTCACCGGGCTCAACGTCATGGACATTGCGAGTCCAGAGACCCCGCAGGTCGCCGGCGCGATCGATACGCCTGGTTTTTCGAGGCGACTTGCTGTATCGGGCCCTCATGCTTTCGTGGCGGACGAGCAGGCAGGGTTGCAAGTCGTGGACTGGGCTGACCCGGAGAATCCGCGCATCGTGGGATCTGTCGACACTCCCGGCTATGCCCGCGATGTCGCCGTCGCTGGTGGCTATGCCTATGTCGCTGACAGTCAGTGGGGATTGCAGACCATTGATGTCACCAATCCACTGAGTCCACGGATCGTCGGCAGTGTCGATACGCCCGGGGCGGCTCTCGGGGTCGACATTGAAGGTGCGCTCGCGTTCGTGGCAGACGATGCGGGTGGGCTCCAGGTGATAGACATCTCCAATCCACTGAGTCCCTCGATCGTGGGTCACGTGACGCCGCCCTATCCCGGGTTTCGGGATCTCGTGGACGTCGACGTTGAAGGCGCAATTGCATATGCTGTGTCTTCCACGTTTCTGTTCTGCATCGATGTGTCGAGCCCGGCGCATCCCGTGGTCGTCGGTAGCGTGGACACGGCCGGATTCGCCTCGGGACTGTCAGTATCCGGTGGGCATGCCTATGTGGCGGACCGTGGGCTGTACGTCATCGACGTTGCGGACCCGGAGAACCCCCGATGGACCGAGGGAATGTGGCTGGTTGAGTGGGGCGGCGGCGATGTGGCCGTTGATGGCGAGTATGCGTACGTGGTGGATGTCGCCTTCGGCCTCCATGTGCTCGACATCTCCGAAGCTGACGCTCCGCGGCGGGTGGGTGGAGCGCAAACCCCGCTCCGCGCATCCGGCGTTGTCGTGTCGGGGGAATGGGTGTGCATTGCCAACGGATACGCAGGATTCCAGACGATACCAGGGCATTGCGAGGTGACTCCGACGCAGAACACGGTCGGGCCCGAGACCTCCCCGCGCTGCATATCGACGGCGAATCCCTGCGCCAGCGCGCCGGTGCGAATCGAGCGCACCGATGCGCTGCCGATGCGCGGCTACAGCGTGGAGTTGGCTCTGTCGCCGGAGCTGGCCCTGTGCGGGCCGGGGATCACCCAGGGATCGTACCTGAGCTCCGTGGGCACGACCGTGTTCCATGTGAATGGGACGAACCCATACACGGTGGACTGCGCGATTCTGGGGCTACCCTGCGGGGCGACGGCGCCGACGGGGACGCTCTTCGACGTGGCAGTCACGGGCACCGTGCCCGAGGGGACCGGCACGATCACGGTGAGTGCGGTCACGCTCCGGGATTGCGGGAACGTCGGTGTGCCGGCAGCGACGGGTGCGGCAGCGCCTATCGCAATAGACACCGTGGCGCCGGCAGCGGTGGCTGATCTCGTGGTGACGCAGGTGAAGACGGGGAACGACGAGGATGGGACGACCAAGGTGAGCCTAGACTTCACCCTGCCGACGGATGCGGACAGCGTGTTCGTGTGGCGGAAGGGGTACGGCGGCTATCCCGAGTACGACGACAGTGGGGGAAGCGTGCCGGTGGTACCGGCGGGCTTTCCGCCTGCGGGATGGGACAGCGTCTTCGCTGGCGAGTCGTATGCTGGGTTGGACCAGCCGGCGATACGAGACGTCTGGTACTACCTCGTCTACGCGAAGGACGGATGCGGGAACCTGTCGGTGGCGTCGAACCGGGGTGGGGGGTGCCTCAACTACCACCTGGGGGACGTGAGCGATGGACGGACGGAGGGAGTGGGTGACAACGATGTGGGGATGGCGGATGTCTCGTTGCTGGGCGATCACTACCGGCAGTCCCCTTTCCCGGTGGCGTACAACTACCTCGATGTGGGACCGACGGCGGACCACTCGGTGAACGGCCGGCCGACGACGGACGACCGGATCGATTTCGAAGATCTGATGATGTTCGCGATCAACTACGGGCAGGTCGGGCTGATGGGTGACGAGCCGGTCGTGGTGGACGGTGCGAACCGCGAGCCGAGGCTCGTGCTTGAAACGGAGGCGACGGCGGAAGGGTTCGTGGCGCGGCTCGTGCTGATGGAGAACGAGGGGGTGGTGAAGGGGATCGCGGCGCGGCTCGATGTGGGTGGGATGCTCGAGGTGATCGCGGTGGAGGAAGGGGCGCTGCTCGGGGCGCAGGCGGCGCCGGTGTTCTTCGAGCGCGTGGGTGACGGGATCGACTGCGCGGTGCTCGGAGCCGGGGAGGTGCTGCGCGGCTCGGGAGAGGTCGCGGTGTTCCGGCTGCGTGGCCGCGGCACGGTGACGCTGACGGCGGCGGATCTCCGCGATGTGCGGAACAGGATCGTCGGAGCGGTCGCGGCTGGAGTGGAACCGGCGGCAGCACCGCTGGCCGCGGAGTTCGCGCTGCTTGCGGCGCGGCCGAACCCGTTCAATCCGTCGACGACGCTCACGTTCCGGTTGCCGGAGGGGAGCCGTGCGACGCTCGCGATCTACGACGTGACGGGGGCGCTGGTGCGGCGATTGGTGGACGGAGAACTCGGCGCCGGCGAGCATGTGGCGTACTGGGACGGGCGGAGCGACCGCGGACAGGCGGTGGGGAGCGGCGTCTACGTGGCGCGGCTCGAGGCCGCCGGGCACGAGCTCACGCAGAAGCTCCAGCTTCTCAAGTAGATCGGACAAGAGCGAACCGGATGCGGTCCGGGAGCCACGACGAAGGGGTCAGCAGGCTCCCGGACCGCCGTTTGTGGCAGGTGACGAAAAAAAGTCAGCCCGGGCTACACTTTTGTATTGACAGGCGCGGGCCGCCCCGCTAGGTTCAAGCCATAGAGGAGCTTCGGGCCGCGCTCTCGCCTCGCCCACCTTCCCGCGGCGGCCCCCTCCTCCTCTGGACCGATAGGCCGAAGCTCAAGTGAACCCGGGCGGCGCGCCCCTTCCGACCCCGCGCCCGCCGCCCCGATCGACCCCGACATCGTGCTTTTGCGCGCCCTGGCCCCGTCTCGGGTCCGGGCGACGCGTGGGTGCCGCGAGCGCTGCCGCTTCGTGCGGGAGCGGGCGTTCGCGGCCGGGAAGGGCTGTGCCGTGTCCGTGCGACCGGTCGAACGGCGATGGGAGCCGGGGGAGTTCGAGCGCGACCCGCAGCGGGAGCTGCGGTCGCCCGCGCCGGCGCTGTGGGCAGCGCGCGCGCTCGATCGCGAGCTGTGGGCGCTCGTGCATGCCGAGGCGCGTGCGGAGCGGGAGCTCGCGCGCGGGCTCGCTGCTTTGTGGGACGGCGAGCACTATCGGCCGCTCGGCTACGTGCGCGCGATCGACTTCGTGCGCGAGCATCTGGGGATCGAGGAAGGGACGGCGCGGCGGCTGGCGCGGCTCGGGCGGGTGCTGGAGGCGACCCCGGTGCTCGATCAAGCGTTCGTCGGGGGGCGGCTGAGCGCATCGCACGTGCTCGAGCTGGCGGCGGTGGTGACGGCGGAGACTTCAGCTGAGGAGAGCGCGCGCTGGATCGCGGCGGCGACGGGGCTCACCTTCCGCGCGCTTGAGCGGCGCGTGCGCACGGCGAGGGCGGAGCGGGGGGAGAAGGAAGAAGTCACGGAAGAGAAGGCGGCCGAGGGCATGGACCCGGCGCCCGATGGCGGCTGGATGATGATCCCCGCGCCCGCGCGCATCGGCGTCCTCTGGCAGGAGACGGTCGCCGTGGCCCGCGCCACCGCGGGCGAGCACCTGCGGCAGGGCCAGGCCGCCGAGCTCATCTTCGCCGAGTACCTCGCCGCCACCGGCGGTGACCGACCGGATCCGGAGCCCGACCTGCTCGGGGCCGCGATCGCCGACGCCGCGCGCCAGCGCCTCATCGCCGACCTGATGGCCGCGATGAACGCGCAGGCGCACAAGAAGCCGCGGCGCGAGCGGCCCACGGTGCCGGAAGAGGAGGCGCCGCGGGCCGCCCGCTTCCCGCGCGTCCAGTGGACCGTGCCCGCCGACGTGCTGCCGCCCGACTGCGTGATCGATCCCGCCGCCGATCCCTGGGTGCTCGGCGACACCCTCATCCGCATCGCTCGCTACCAGAGCCGCCTGCGGACCGAGATCGCCCGCCGCCTCGCCCGGCTCCACGGCGCGCTCCTGTGGGCCCAGCTCGGCTTCGCCGACTTCACGACCTACTGCGAGGAGCGGTTGGGCTTCGGCCTCCGCCAGGCCGAGCGGCTCGTCCGCTTCCACCATGGCCTCGAGCGCTTCCCCGAGGTGCGCGCCGCGCATCGCGCCGGCGAGCTCTCGTACACCGCGGCTTTGCTCTTGTTACCTCTGTTGCACGAGACCACCGAGGAGCTGTGGGTGAACTGGGCGGCCCGGCTCACCTATCGCGAGATCGAGCGGGTGACCGAGTTCGCGCGGCTGTTCGCGTTGCCCGGTGCCGACGAGAGCGTGCTCGCCTCGTGGGCCGACGGTCTCATCGCCATGGGCTTTGCGCAAAGGAGGGAGGACCCCGGGGCGAACAGCACCAAGATTTCACATGACCCGACAGCGTTTGACGCGACCGCGGCGGCCAGGGCGGCCGGGGCGGGCGGGGCAGCCGCGGCGGGCGGCGCCACCGGGGCCACCACTTCACATGACCCGACAGCGTTTGACGCGACCGCGGCGGCCGGCGACACCACCGTCCCCCCCGACGTCCCCCTCGGCTACCCGCTCCCGCCCACCACCCCGCGCGGCCTTCCCGCGATCGCCGGCTTCCCTGCCGACCTCGCCCTCCTCCCCCAGGAGCGCTGCCTCGCCACCATCCGCTTCTTCCTCCCCCACGACGTCCTCGACCTCGCCCACTCCGCGCTCCTGCGCTGCCGGCTGAGCCAGGCCGATCCGCTCCGCCCCACCTGGGTCTACCTCGAGCTCCTCCTCTGCCACTTCCTCGACACCCACAGCAGCGCCGAGACCCGCGCTCATCACCAGCGCGCCCATCCCGTCCTCTGCCGCGACGGCTTCCTCTGCACCAGCCCCGGCTGCACCGGCCACGGCCACCTCGAGGATCACCACCTCCACTTCAGGAGCCGCGGCGGCTCCGACCACCCCGCCAACCGCACCACCGTCTGCGCCGGCCACCATCGCCCCGCCATCCACCAGGGCACCGTCGAGCTCGGCGGGCTCGCCCCCGATCACTTGATCGCGCGTCTCGGCATCCATCCCGCTACCGGCCGCGCCTTCGCCGCTTACATCGGCGAGCGCCGCGTCTCCGACCACACCGCCCGCACCGCCCTCGCCGACTGGCGCCGCTCCCTCCGCCGGCGCGCACCAACGACGGCAACACCACAGGAGGAGCCATGAAGTGGGCAGGCCGAGCGGCACGTCGCGTGCGCCCGGCGATCGCAGAATCAGCGCGCCGCAGGCGCGAGCACGTCCACGATGCGCTCCGCCGCGTGCCCATCCCACAGGGCCGGGATCCGCCCGTGCTTTCCGGCTCCCCGCAGAATACTGCGGCTCTCCGCCAGGATCAGATCCGCATCGAGGCCGACGACGACGTTCGTCCCCTCGCTCACCGTGATCGGCCGCTCGGTCTCTGCGCGCATCGTGAGACAGGGGACGCCGAGCACGGTCGTCTCTTCCTGGATGCCACCCGAGTCGGTGAGCACCAGGAGCGACTGATCCATGAGCGCCAGGAAGTCGAGGTAGCCCAGGGGTTCGAGGAGCCGCAGGTGTGCCTCGAGCCCCGCGTCGGAGATCTGCCGCCGCGTGCGCGGGCGCACCGGGTAGACGATCGGAACCTCCGCCGCCACGCGGCGCACCGCGGCGAGCGCGGCGGCCAGGCGTTCCGGATGATCCACTGTTTCCGGCCGATGGAGGGTGAGGACCGCGTAGGAGCGCGGCTCGAGCCGGAGGTCGGCGAGCACCGACGAGCGCTCGGCGGCCGCCCGCCGGTGGCGCAGCAACGTGTCGATCATCACGTTTCCCACGCGATGGATGTGCGCGGGGTCGTGCCCCTCGGCCAGCAGGTTCTCGTCGGCGTCGGCCGACGGCGTGAACAGGTAGCGCGAGATGCGGTCGGTGAGGAGCCGATTCAGCTCCTCCGGCATGGCGAAGTTCCGGCTCCTGAGCCCCGCCTCGACGTGGGCCACCGGAATCCCGAGCTTGGCCGCGGCAAGGGCGCAGGCGAGAGTCGAGTTGACGTCGCCGACCACGAGCACGAGATCCGGGCGATCGGCGAGGAGGAGCCGTTCGAAAGCGATCAGGATACGCGCCGTCTGCACGGCGTGGCTCGCCGAGCCGACGCCCAGATGCACGTCAGGCACCGGCAGTCCGAGCTCGTCGAAGAACACCTTCGACATCGCCGGATCGTAGTGCTGTCCCGTGTGCACGAGGCGCGGCGCGAACCCGGGGTGCCTCGCCATCGCCTCGGCGATCGGCGCCACCTTCATGAAGTTGGGGCGAGCGCCGACGACGTTGACCACGCGAAGCGCCACTAGTTCCCTCGCTGGGCGCGCAGGAGCAGGATGATGCCGAGTGCGCCGAAGATGAGGTTGGCGATCCAGGCGGCGAGGACCGGCGGCAGCGTGCCGCCGTGGCCGAGCGCCTGTCCGGCCCGGATCAGCGAGTAGTAGAGAAAGCTGATGATCAGGCTCAGGCCGAAGCCGAGTGCGGTGCCGCCGCGGCGGAGTCGCGTCGAGAGCGAGGCGCCGATCAGGACCGTGATCACGTTCACGAAAGGCATGGCGAGCTTGAGATGCATGTCCACGAGATACGGGCGCGCCTCGCCCCCGGACTGGCTGAAGCGCTCGATCCAGCGGCGGAGCTCCGCGAAACCCATGGCGTCGGGATCGCGTTCCTCCTTCGCGAAGTCTTCGGGATGTTCACCGGTCGTGATCGCGAGCCGCTCGAACTTCCTGGTCTCGACCGAATCCCCGGCGAAAATCCGCTCGTAACCGCCGCGGAGCTCCCAGTGATCGTCCTGCCACTGCCCCTGGTTCGCATCGATGCGGCGCGCGAGAGAGCCGCCCGCGAATTCCTGGATCACGACATCGCGCATCGTGGCCCGCGGCACGTCATACGAACCGATCACATAGATTCGCCCGCCGCGCCCGATGTAGCGCACGTCGGAGCGACGCGCCGGCTCGGGCTTGTGCTTGATCTCCTGGTTCATGATCCGCTTGCGCCGCTGATTGGCGTCGGGCACCACCACCTCGCCCAGGATGAACACCACCGCCCCGAGCCCGACTGCAAAGACCAGGATCGGCAGGAAGATGCGGGAGAGGCTCTGCCCCGCCACCCGCATCGCGGTGAGCTCGTGATGACGGGCGAAGCGCCCGAGCGAAAGAAGACTCGCCAGGAGGACCGCCACCGGCAGGATCTGCACGATCACCACCGGGATGTAGCTCAGATAGAACCGGAGGATGAGCATCGGCGCCGCAGTCGCGTCGACGAACGTGTCGATCTTCTCGAAGACGTCGACGATGACGAAGATGCCGACGAAGGCGAGGAGCCCCATCGCCAGGTAGGCGATGAACTCGCCGAGCAGGTAGCGATCGAGGATTCTCACGCGCCGCCGGCTTTCTCGTGCGGCGGATCGGCGTCGCCGCCGGCGACGGAGCGGGCTCCGGGCCAGGCCAGGAGCCGCGAGCGCGCCCCCCGTGCCTCGGCCTGCCGGAAGTCCTCGGCCGCGCCGGGGGAGTACTCGATCGCGCGCAGCAGGAAGATCACGCCGAGCACACCGAGCACCGCATCGGCGATCCACATGGCGAGCCAGGGCGGCAGGAGGGCGCGGTCGGCCAGCTGCTCGCCGCCGATCAGGCAGATGTAATAGAAGAGGAAGAAGGCCACCGACAGGAAGCCGATGGCCACGCCGCCGCGGCGGGCGCGGATGCCGAGTGGCGCGCCGACCAGCACGAACACGATGCAGGCCATGGGGATCGCGAACTTCTTGTGGATCTCGACTCGATAGGAGTTGATGCGCCGGTTGAGGGCCTTGAGCTCCACTTCCTTGACCTGGAGCTTGGCGGCGACGTTGGCCGGCAGGTCCGTTTTCGGCGGGGGCTCGGTCTGCGGGGGCGTCATCGGTCCCCCCGCGAGCAGGCCGCCCAGCCAGTTGGCCACGCGCGGGAGGCCCTGCGACCCGGGGCTCAGCGCCTTGCGCGCCTCGGCGAAGCTCGGGAATCCGGCCGCCGCCACTGTCGTGTCGAGATCGGCGAGCACACCCCGGCGGCGCAGCTCGAGCTTGGCGATCTCCTGCGTCATGTCTTGCGTCGACATCTCGCGGTCGCTGCGCGTCTTTCGGGCCGTGCGCTCGATGTCGCTGCCGACGCCCGTGAGGTGGATCACATGGCGCTTGAAGGCGAGGCGGCGGTACTTGCCGGCCGTGCGACCCTCCGGGACCTCATGGATCTCGCCGTCTTCGAGTTCCAGCGTGAGCGTCGCACCATCCTCCGCGTACCACAGGCGGCCGCTCTTCGCGATGATGGTCGTCGGCAGCCCGCGCGGCTTGAGCTCGTAGATGGTGACCTTCTCCATGCGGGAGGTGGCGTGGTCGAGGCGGCCGATGAGGATCGAGTAGCCCGGGAAGTCGTTGATGAACACCCCCTCCTGGATCTCGATCGCCGGCCGCTTCTTGGCGATGTCGATCATGAGATTCGCGAAGGCGTGGTTGGTCTCGGGGAGGACGTGGTTGTTGAAGAGGGTGAGGCCGATCGCGACCGCCACCGACGCCGCGATCGGCAGCCGCATCGCCGTCGCCAGGTTGATGCCGGCCGCCCGGAGGGCAGTCACCTCGTTGTCCTGGGCCATCCGGCCGAAGGTCATGAGGGAGGCGACCAGGCAGGCGCAGGGGACGGCCAGGGCGACCATCCAGCCCGTTCCAAGGAGGTACAGCTCGAGCACGGTCAGGGCCGGGACCCGCTTGTTGATGAACAGGTCCATGTACTCGAAGAGGAAATTGAGGGAGAGGAGGAAGATCACCACCGAGAACCCGAGCAGGAACGGAACCAGGTGTTCCCGGAGGATGTACCTCTCCAGCAGGCTCAAACCGTGGCCTCCCAAGGGCTAGCGGGCCGCCGGCACCGGCGTCGTTGCGGTGGCCGGACGAGCCCCATCCGAGTAGGCTCCGGCGGCCGCAATCGTTTCCGGAACGAGGGCGGCTGCAGTGTAGCCAGACCCGCTCGTGCCCAACAAGGCCCACGGGGACATGTCCATACCCATTCCAGCAGGATCCTGAGCTCGGAAGCCAATGCCCGGGACGAGCCCCCACGCTGTCCGCCCCTTCGGCCTGGTCTGCGCCATGGTCGCCCTTCTGGCCCTTCTCGCGGGTCACGACGGCGCCGCTGACGTGGGCTACGGCCGGCGGCCGATCGAGCCGGCCCGTACCGATTCGGCGCGGGCGGGGTCGCCGGCTGGCCATCAAGGCACCCCGCCATCCCCGGGCAGCACGACGCAACCCGGGGCCGCCCCGCCCCCGGGCACGGTCCCGGCCCCCGGCGACACCACGCTCGTTCCCGGCCAGCCACCGTCCCCCGGAGCCCTTGGTCCGCCCGTCCCCGGGGCCGCGCCTGCGGGCCAGCCCGACTCGACGGCCCCGTCCGCGTCCCCGGCCCCGTCCCCGCCCCCGGCCCCGCCACTTTCGGACACAACCGCGACGACGGAGTCCTCCCTGCCGGCCACGGGGAGCGCCGCTCCGGCCGCCCCCGGCTCGGGAGCGGTTCCTTCCGCCGGAGCCGAGCCCGTTTCGGGGACTGGTGCAGGGGCCGGCCCCCCCACCCCCGGTTTGCCCACCCCCGGGACCGGCGCGGGCGCGCCACCAGGGACGGGGGCCGCGAGTCCCATTCCCGCGCCCCCGGCCGACGAGGCCTACTGGTCCGGACCTCCCGCTCCGGCCGCGGCCCAGAGCTGGGATCCCGAGGGTCGCGGTCGCTTCGGCGTCCTCGCCTTCACGCCCGACGCCAATTGGCAGGCCCAGGCCGCCTCCCTCGGACGCTTCCCGGGCAGCCCGGAGATCCCGGAGCGCTTCCTCTTGCGCACCCAGGATCAGCGCGTGGTCTCCGACATAGAGCTCGATCTGGATGCCGGCACCATTCGCCAGGCGGACCGCTTCGAGAACGTGATCGTCAGCGAGACCCGGCCCCGCGACCTCGGGGACTTTGCATACGTGCGCACCTTCTCCCAGCGCTGGAAGGACGTCGCCAAGGAGACGCGCCCGCTCATCGGGCGCCAGGTCGAGGACACGGGGTTCCTCGGCGGACAGGGCGTCACCTTCGCCGCCCCGGTGAGCCTCGGTCCGGCTGAGACCATTCTCGGCAAGGGCGCCTCGATCACCATCCGCGGTTCCGAGCGGGTCACGATCGCCGGCACCAGTCGCTGGGATGCGAATCCCTCGCTCCGGGAGACCCAGCGGCAATCCAAGTTCCCGCAGCTCGATCTTCGCCAGGACCTGAACGTGAAGGTCGACGGCAAGGTCGGGGACAAGGTGACCATCGACTGGGTCGAGAACACGCAGGCCGAGACCGAACTCGCCAATCGCATCGCCATCGGTTACCGGGGTTACGAAGACGAGGTGATTCAATCGGTCGAGCTCGGGAACACGAACCTGAGCCTGCCGGGCACCCAGTTCGTGAGCTACAACGGGCAGCACCAGGGCCTGTTCGGGATCAAGACGGTGTCGCAGTTCGGGGACATCGGTCTCGCTGTCATCGCCTCGAAGCAGGAGGGGCAGACCGCGTCGAACCGCTTCGTCGGCTACGCGCAGGAAACGCAGCGGCGCATCTATGACGTCGAGTACCTCCAGCGACGCTTCTTCTTCCTGATCGATCCGGTCGATCCGCTGCTGTCGGGCGTGCTCCTGCCGCCGGGGAGCCCGGGCTGGGTTCCGCCGCCCGTGATCGATTCGCTCACCGTCTGGCGCGACGATCGGAACCAGGCCAACAACGGCAGTGCCATCCCTGGCGTCGCCTATCTCGATCCGCGTTCAGGCGCGCCCGTCCCCACCGACTCGGTGGCGACCTTCTACGACCCGCTCACCGAGCAGGAGGACTTCACGATCCGGAGTGACCTGTTCACCGTGAACGTCACTCTCCCGGGCGGCGGGCAGGAGCGCTTCTTCTATCCGGTGCTGGATGTGCTCTCGCCCATCGGCAGCCAGGAGGTGCTCGGCGCCACCTTCCGCGCCACCTACACCCTGCCGAACGGTCAGACCCAGGTCGTGCGCTACGGCGCCGTCTCCGCCGACGGCAAGATCCTGGCCAAGGCCATCTACATTCCGGACGGCGAGTACGAGGACTTCGACGGCGAGTTCTACAGCCGCCGCGACTACTGGTATCCCGTGCGCCGGCTCGAGCTCCGCAACATCTACAGCCTCGGCGCTGCGGACATCGATTTCGAGTCGATCCGGCTGAGTGTCAAGCGGGCGATCGGGGAGGATCCGGTGCGCTTCCCGGGCGGCGGCCCGTCGGACACCTACATGCGCGGCCTCGGCATCGACCGCGAGGATCGCAACGGTGCCCCGCAGCCCGACGATCTGGTCGACCGCACCTTCGTCTTTCCCGCCCTCGGCCTCATCATCCTGCCCGACCTCCGGCCTTTCTCTCCTGCCGCCGAGGACTCGGTCTGGCCGTTCTTCCGCTCCGATCTCCTCGCCAGCCCGCCGGTGCGCCCGCGCTTCTTCGTCGCTGATGACGCCAATCGCGCCGTTTACGACAAGCGCAACCCGAGCCCCGGCGAGGACGGGAAGTACGTGTTCGACCTGGTCTACGCCACGCCGCAAACCCAGTTCGTGCTGAGCGCGCCGGGCACCATCCTCGACGGCTCGGAGGCAGTGGTGGTCGACGGGCGCACGCTCCAGCGCGGAACCGACTACACGATCGACTACGAGACCGGGATCGTGAACTTGACCGGCCAGACCCAGCTGCCGGAGAACGCCCAGATCTCGATCGATTACGCCTATTCGCCGCTCTTCGCGCTGGGCCAGAAGACGCTCATGGGGTTCAACACGACCTGGGATCCAGGCGTCAAGGGCCGCCGCCTCGGCACCACCTGGCTCTACGAGAGCGCGGGTGTCGCCGAGCGCCGCCCGAAGCTTGGAGAGGAGCCCTCGCGTACGATCGTCGGCGACATCAACGGCGGCTTCCAGGCCCGTCCACTTGCATTCAATCAGCTGGTCGACTATCTGCCCGGGGTCCGGCCGCTCGCCGATCCGCGTCTCGACCTGACCGCCGAACTCGGACTGAGCATTCCCAATCCCAATACCGAGGGCAATGCCTACCTCGACGACTTCGAGGGTGCGAAGGACAACTCGGTCCTGTCGCTGCAGCGCGAGGACTGGATGTGGGCCGCAGTGCCGGACTCGATCTTCGAGCGTCACTACCAGATGGGGGAGATGCGCTCGCGGCGCGGCGGTCTCATCTGGTACAACCCGGTCACCTCGCCGGTCTTCGAGCGCGACCTGTTCCCGGACCTGGACCCGGAGGAGGGCGACGATCGGAAGACGGTCCTCACGATGCAGGTGGATCCGACGGTCGCCACCGACACCCTGGGTACGATCCCCAAGACGGAGGCCTGGGTCGGCATCACGCAGGGCCTGTCGCCGGCCGGCACCGACTTCACGCGCAAGCAGTACATCGAGGTCTGGATCAACGACTTCCGGGACCCCGATCTGCGCGACGGCGATCCGCTCATGCACATCGATCTCGGCATCATCAGCGAGGATGCCGAGTGGTCGGCGACCGCGTTGCCCAACGGGCGGCGGGAGAGCGAGGACTCGAACCAGGACGGGATCCTCGACCGCTCCGAGCAGATCTTCGAGGACACGGGCTTCGACTCGCTCCTGAGCGAGGACGAGCCCGGCTATGACGGGGATGACAACCCGGACCCCAATCAGGACGACTTCGATCTCGACCGCGAGGACGGCGAGGACGAGCCCAACAACCCGGAAGTCTACGCCGAGGTCAACCGTTTCGAGGAGAACAGCCATCTCGACGACGAGGATGTGAACCGCGATACGGTGCTGCAGACCGAGAACTCGAACAACTACTTCACCTACACGGTCCACCTCGCCGACACGCTCTTTGTCGCCACCGACGTCTACGAGGACTACGGGGTTGCCGACTCGCCGGACAACGGGCCGAACGGCTGGCGGCTCTTCCGCATCCCGCTCGAGGTCGGGCGGGCGGTGGGTGGGCCGAGCCTCGCGTCGGTCCGCCACATGCGCGTCTGGTTCAGCGGATTCCCGTCGGCGAAGCTCCTCCAGATCGCCTCGATCGACGTGCTCGGGAACCTCTACAAGGAGGAGCCGATCCGCGACACGGCCGGCAATCCGGTCACGCCGAACGTCGGCGAAGTGGTCAAGATGCGCGCGATCAACAACAAGGAAGACGCGAACGAGTACGTGCCTCCCTTCGAGCTCGAGGAGCAGAACCGGATCGTCGAGCGCGAGCAGTCGATCGCCCTCGACTATCTGAATCTGGCGCCGGGGCACGAGGGGTCGGCCTACCGGGCCGCCGGCAACGACCGCGACGTGACCCTCTACGACAGCATTCGCTACTACATCTACGGCGGCAAGAACCCGTTCACCAACGAGCCGGCGGCGGGAGTCGAGGCCTTCGTCCGCTTCGGCACTGATTCGCTCAACTACTACGAGGTGGCGCTGCCGATCGTCCCGGGGTGGACCGAGCTCGAGGTGCCGGTTGCCGAACTCACCCAGATCAAGGTAGCGGAGGCGGCGGACACCTGTCTCGTGGCCGGGCAGAGCCTGGCCTGCGGCGAGGTGCGGCGCGAGGACGGGATCCTCTATCGCTTCGTCGGGCGGCCGTCGCTCACTCGGGTCCGCCGGATGGTGTTCGGCGTGCGCAACGTGTCCGATGTGGCGCAGACTGGTTCGGTCTGGTTCGACGATGTCCGGGCGGACGATGTGATCCGCGACCTGGGCCAGGCCGCCCGCATCGAGGTGAACGCCGGGTTCGCCGACTTCATGACGCTCTCCGGCAGCCTGCTCCGGCGCGACGAGGACTTCCTCTCCATCGGCTCGGGCGGGCAGCGCACGGGGAGCCGCGGATCGGGCTCCCGGCAGCGGGACTACGCGCTGCGCACGGCGATCAACCTGCACAAGTTCTTCGAGACGTCCGGCGTCAAGCTGCCGCTGGCCATCAACTACCTCGATTCGAGCGAGCTCCCCGAATTCAGGGCCGGCGACGACGTGATCCTGACGGAGGAGCAGAGCTCGAGTCAGTCGCGCGGGCAGACCCAGAAGGGCTACGCCATCAACTACAGCCGGCAGGGTCCGCAACGCGGCGTTACCCGGTACACTCTCGACGCGTTTCGCGCCGACTTCAGCCTCAATGACCGGCTCGGGCTGTCGCAGACCCGGCGCGACTCGGCCCGGACCCTGAACCTCGGGCTCGCCTACAACCTGGCACCGACCGTGAAGCCGGTCCGCTGGGGGAAGAGCGAGATCCGCTACCTGCCGGACAACATCGCGCTGGGCGCGCGCCTCAACTCGACCCGCACCTTCACCTTCGACCGCGATCTCGACAATCCGAACGAGAACCCGCTGGTGGCTGCCGTCTATCAGAAGGACGCCAACCTGAACGGGGCAACGAGCTTCACCCCGCTGCGGTCGGTGCGCATGAACTACCGCATCGACTCCCGGCGCGACCTGACCTATGACAATCCGGCGGCCTGGCTCGGCGGCCTCAACCTCGGCTGGGAGATCGTCCGCAGCCAGAACCTGGACGTGAGCTGGAACCCGCCCGTCCTGCGTCAGATCTCGCCGCAGCTGAGTTTCCGCGGCGGATCACGCGACGATCACAGCCCGAACCTGCAGCTGGCCGGCGAGCCGGAGCAGGTGCGGAACCTCGCCATGAACCAGACCCTGTCCGCCGGCTTCAGCGTGCCCCTGTCCATGATCTCGGGCGGCGGGGCGCCGGCCGGCGCCGACTCGGGGCTCGGAACCATCGCTCGCACCCAGCGGCGCATCGGACGCGTCGGCAAGTTCCGCGACATCAGGGCCAGTCTCTCCACCAACAACTCGCACGACTTCGCCTACGCATACGGAGTTCCGAACTGGCTCTACCAGCTCGGCCTCTCCACCGACCCGGGGGCGGACGTCAACCTGAGCCGGCGCGGGCGCGAGACGCTGGGCAAGGCGAAGAGCGTCTCCCTCGGCTCCGGCTATGACTTCAACATCGGCGTCGCCATCAACGTCAGCTACGCCTGGGGCGTGCGCGAGCAGGAGCAGACCTTCACGACACCGCGCGCCGGGCGGACCGTCACCTGGCCGCAGCTGGATCTCAACTGGCGGAGCTTCCAGACCCGGGTACCGTACCTCCAGCGCTACTTCCGTACGCTGAGCCTCGAGTCTCGGTACACGCGCGACGTGTCCGAGAACGGACCGCGCGAATTCCGGAGCCTCTCGGTCACGGAGCGCCGCGACTGGAACCCGCTCATCGGCGTGAACGGCACCATCGGCAGCGGCTGGAGCCTACGCGCGCGGGTCACCGCGACCGGCTCCGAGGATAGCGACAACGAGGCGGGGCTCGGCCGCTTCACGCTGAGCTCGCGCCGGCAGCTCCAGGTGAACGTCTCCAAGCGATTCGATCCGGGCAGCGGTCTCAAGTTCCCGTGGATGGACCGGGCGATCAACCTGAAGTCCGACCTCGTGTTCAACACCGACTGGAACTACTCGACCGATCGTTCGGAGAGCGGGCGCAGCGGCCAGCCGGCGGTGCTCAACCGGGACGGGACGACGACCTCGTTTCGCACCGGCGTCACCTACAAGTTCCGCCGCAACATCGACGGCGACCTGAGCTTGAATCTCGGCCGCAACAACAACAACAAGACTGGAAACAAGTTGCGCACGATCTCGCTCGGCGCATCAGTCGTCTTCAATTTCTGACGCCGGAGGAGAGTATCTTGCGAAAGGGACGAGCTGATCGCCGCCGGGGTGCCCGCGCCCGCCTCGCCCTGTGCTGGGCGGCCGCCGTCATGTGCCTCGCGGCCGGGACCCCGGCGCGGGCGGCCGAGCCGCCGCGCTTCTCCGGCGAGCGGGCGCTCGCGCTCGCGGTCGAGTTCTCGGCGCTCGGGCCCCGGGTGCCCGGCACCGGGGCCCACGCCCGCGGTCGCGACTACCTGGCCGCCCACCTTCGCCGGTGCGGCGCCCGGGTCGAGTTCGAGGAGTTCGTGGCGACCGGGCCTTCGCTCTACGCCCCGGGCACCCGGCTCGCAAACGTGGTCGCGCGCTTCAATCCGGACGCCCCGGCCCGCGTTCTCCTCGGCGCGCACTGGGACTCGCGCCCGACGGCGGACGAGGATCCCGATCCGCGGCGGCGCCGCGACCCGGTCCCCGGCGCCAACGACGGCGCCTCGGGCACCGCTGTCCTCCTCCATCTCGCCGAGATCCTCCACGCCCGGCCGGCCCCGATCGGCGTGGATCTCGTCTTCTTCGACGGCGAGGACGGCGGGATCCCGGACTCCGTCGCGACCTATTGCCTGGGCTCGCGCGAGCACGTGCGGCGACTCGGACCGCCTCGCCCGGCCTACGTCATCGTGGTCGACATGGTCGGCGACCGCGAGCTCTCGCTGCCGGTCGAGGGCTACTCGCAGAACTACGCCCCCGAGCTGGTGCGCATGATCTGGGGACGGGCCGCCGCGCTCGGCTGCGCCGAGTTCAGGCTCGATCCGGCCGGGCCGATCTACGACGATCACGTGCCCTTCCTCGAGGCGGGCATCCCGGCCGTGGATATCATCGACTTCGACTACCCCTTCTGGCACACCGTGGCCGATACGCCGGACAAGCTCTCCGCCCGGAGCCTCGAGGTGGTGGGGATGGTCGTCACGAGCCTCCTCTACGCGCCGTAGTCGCCGGACCGGAGCCGTGATAGGGTGGCGTTGCCGCCCGGGCTCCCGCCCGGGTGCGGGCCGCGGGCCGCACTGAGCGTGCGCCGGATCGTTCCGGCACCGGCACTGGTCGAGGCCGAGAGGGAGTCGCGGCGTGTCGGCACCTGAGTCGCGGCCGCCCGGCGTTTGGCGCTGGGGGTTTCTCCTCGCGGTCTGCTTCCTTCTCCTCCAGCTCGCGTTCCGCAATACCGCCCTCGTCGAGCCTGACAGCGTTCACATGAGCTACGGCATCGCGCATGCGATCCGGAGCGCGGAAGGACTTGCGGCCCGGGACCTCTACGGGCGCGGCGTGAGCTTCGGGTACTACCTCCTGTTCATCCACGTCTTCCCGCTCCTGGGGGCCCCTCTGCGTTCGCTCCCGCAGTACATGAATGCGCTCAACGTGCTCTGCATGGCGGCGTCCCTAGTGCTGCTCGTGGTCTGGATGAATCGCCTGTGGGGGCGCGGACCGGCGCTGGCCGCCACTGCGCTGCTCGCGACGACGCCGGTCCTCTTCGAGCTCGGCGGCTCCGGACATCCCTCCGGTCCCGCGTTCCTCTGTCTCAACGGGGCGCTTGCGCTCTACCTCGCCGCCGTGGCCCCGGGTGCCCGCCCGCGACCGGCGCTCCTCGCCGGCGCCGCAGTTCTCGCCTTCGCCTGCGCGGCGCTGCGCGGCACCGCGATCCTCTCCTTCGTGCTCTTTCCGATCCTCGGTCTCCTCCTCCGGCCGGCAGGGCATCCCGGTCACCCGCCCGTCCGCCGGCGGCCGGTCGTTCTCGCCGGAATCGGCGTCGGCCTCGTCGCAGCGCTCGCCTTTCTCGCCGCGCAGCAGCTCGTGCTGGCCGCGGCCCCGGGGGGCACGCGTGGCGCGCTGGAGCAGCTCAGGGCGCACATGGCGACTCCTCTCGCCAGCCGCGCGATCCTGAAGGGTCTTGCCGTGTGGGCCACGGGGATGGGTCCCCTCCTCCTCGGGGTGGGATGGATCGGCCTCGTGACCGCCTGGCGCCGCGATCGCATCTTTGCCTTGGCGGCGCTCGCGCTCCTGGTCCCGAGCCTCATCCTCTGGTTTCCGAACCCCACGCCTTCGCGGCACTTCCACCTGATGTATCTGGTGCTCGTGCCGGCGGCGGTGCTCTGGCTCCGCGCGCGCGCGGGACGCCACTTTGCGCTCGCCTCGGTCTTCCTCCTGGCGCTGAACCTGGTCTCGATGGCGGTGGCCTATCCGATCGTGGTCAAGCACTACCGGTTCTCCTACCAGCAGGTCCTGCCCCGGCGCACGAGCACCCGAGTGCCGCTCGGCGACCCCGTCACGAACCGCATCTGGGTCCGCCGTCGGGTCGCCCTCGAGGAGGCCGCGGCGCGCGACCTCGCTGCCTGCGGTGCGCCGCGGCTCCTCGTATTCGGCAGCCCCGCTTCGCTCCGGCTCATCTTTCACATCGTGAGCGAGAGCTCGAGCTACCGCCTTGTCTACACGACCCGTCACGGCGCCCCCATGATCGATGCGCTCACTCCGGAGACGCGCTACGCCATCCATGACTACGGGGGCGGCGGAAACATGACGCCCGCCAGGCTCATGCGCGAGATCGCCGCGGCGGGGGAGTTCCGCGACTTCGCCGTGGCGGCCATTCCCGTGGACCGGCCGGTGGAGGGCGCCGCCGAGGTGCCGCCCGGTTACGAGCGTCACGAGTTCGCGCCGCTCCTCATGCTCTGGTAACCTCCACGGCCGTTCCCGGTGACGCAGGTCCGCACCCTCACCCGGAGGATTCCCGTGCCACGAATCGAGCGCCCGCGCCTCCTGACCATCGCCGGCTCCGACTCCGGCGGCGGCGCCGGCATCCAGGCCGACCTCAAGACCTTCGCTGCCTTCGGCGGCTTCGGCATGAGCGCGCTCACCGCGGTGACTGCGCAGAACACGCGCGAGGTGCGCGCCGTGATGCTGGTCCCGCCGGCCGTGGTCGGCGCCCAGATCGCGGCGGTGGCCGAGGACATCGGCGTCGATGCGGCCAAGACGGGCATGCTGGGCTCGGCCGCGATCGTGCGCGCCGTGGCCCGCGCGATCCGCACCCATCGGATCCGCCCCCTGGTCGTGGACCCCGTCATGGTGGCCAAGTCGGGGGATCTCCTTCTCGCGCGCGACGCCATCGCGAGCGTCCAGCGGCACCTCCTGCCGCTGGCCACCCTCATCACGCCCAACATGGCCGAGGCCGCCGTGCTCGCCGGGATCGCGGTCGAGAACGAGCGCGACATGGTGCGGGCTGCGGCCCGGATCGCGGCGGCCAGCGGTGCCGCCGTCCTCGTCAAGGGCGGTCATCTGCGCGGGGCTCCGGTCGACATCCTGGTCGGGCCGGGCGGACTTGCCCGCTTCATCGGCCATCGCCTGCCGCGCCGTTCGACCCATGGCACCGGGTGCGCCCTGTCCGCGGCGATCGCGGCGCTCCTTGCCCGCGGGCGGTCGCTCGAGGACGCGATCGCCGAGGCCAAGAGCTACCTCGAGGGGGCGATCGCGGCCGCGCCGCGCCTGGGCGGGGGCGCGGCCCCCCCGGATCATCTATGGAGAGGACTTCCCGGGCGGCGCCGGCCTGCCGCCGGGCGCTCCCGGCGCTAGCGACGGCCGCCGGCCGGCGCGCCCGGGGGGGGCCGGGGGCTGCTTTTGGGCTTGAACGGCGCGGCCATTCCGGCTACGTTCACTTGTTCGTGAGAGTGGGCAGGGGGTCCACTCTTTGTCGTCTTGGGGGCCGGTGGCAACGCCCAGAACCCCGGCGGCGGCGCGCATCTGGTCGGGCGCACGTCCCCGGAATGGCGGTCCGGCCAGGCATCGAAACGTCGGTTCTCTCCGGAAAGCCCCGCGGGGTGGCGGGCCTCGGCCAGATGCCGGGGAGCACCAACCACTCGACCGGGGCTTTTGACTGGCCCCGGGGCGGGGTTTCGAGGCGCGGGGAGGGGGATGGCGCCCGGACTCAGGCGAGAGGAGATCGCCGGCTCGATCGCGGCGGCGCTCGACGAGGCGGGGTACGAGATGGTCGACCTCAAGCTCGTGCCGCGCCCCGGCAACCTGAGCGTGCTGATCTTCATCGATCATCGCGAGGGCCTGGCCGCGATCACGCACGGTGACTGCACGCGCGCGTCGCGCGTCGTGCAGGAGAAGGTGGATCTCGAGCGGTACCTGCCGGGGCGGTACCTCCTCGAGGTGTCGTCTCCCGGCATCGATCGGCCGCTCAGGAGGCCGGAGCACTATCAACGCTTCCGCGGGCAACCGGTCGTGGTGAAGCGCGGGACGGAGGGCGGCGGCGAAGTCAGGGGCACGATCGGCGACAGCGACGCGGAGAGCGTGACGATCGAGCTCCAGGGCGGTGGCAGTGAGCGGCTGCGCTTTGCGGATATCGCGAGCGCCCATCTGAAGCTGGATCCCTGGAAGGGAAGAGTCAAGCAGACCGATGACGATGAACGTTGAGTTGATGGAGGCCCTGGGCCAGATCGCGCGCGAGAAGAGCGTCGACCGGCAGGTGCTGATCGAGACGCTCACCGCCGGACTGGTTTCCGCGGCCAAGAAGAAGCTGGGTGCGAACGCCGATGTCCACGTCGACTTCGACGAGGAGTCGGGGAAGATTCGCATGTTCGCCAACTTCTCCGTGGTCGACGACTTCGACCTGGCGGACCGCGGCACCCAGATTCCGCGCTCGGAAGCGGCGCGTATCCGCGCCGACGCGCGGGTCGGCGACGTTCTCACCGTCGATCTGCCGATCGCCGAGTTCGGGCGCAACGCGATCGCCGCTGCCAAGCAGGTCCTGATCCAGCGGGTTCGCGAGGCCGAGCGGGACCGGGTCTACGACGATTTCCGACGATCGCGTTGGCGAGCTCGTCACGCGGCATCGTGCAGCAGGTGGACCGCGGCAACGTCATCATCAAGCTCGACCGCACCGAGGGCGTGCTGCCGCCGCGCGAGCAGATCAGCCGCGATCGCTATCGCCAGGGCGAGCACCTGAGGCGCTCATCATGGCGGTAGACAAGAGCGCCAAGGGACCGCAGGTCATCCTGTCGCGCACTTCGACCGACTTCCTGCGCCGCCTGTTCGAGGCCGAGGTGCCCGAGATCGCCGACAGATCGTCGAGATCCGGCCGTGGCGCGCGAGCCCGGGATGCGCGCCAAGATCGCCGTCTTCTCGCACGACGACAAGGTCGATCGCGGTGGGCTCGTGCGTGGGCATCAAGGGCTCGCGCGTGCAGTCGATCGTGCGCGAGTTGAACGGCGAGCGCATCGACATCGTGCCGTGGAGCACCGACCCCGTCGTGTTCGTGGGGCGGGCGCTGTCGCCGGCCAAGGTCAAGGAGGTGCACGTGGCCGAGAACGGGCGCGAGATGCGGGTGGTCGTCGATGACGACCAGCTCTCGCTCGCCATCGGCAAGGGCGGGCAGAACGCTCGCCTCGCCGCCCGGCTCACCGGGATGAAGATAGATCTCATGAGCGAAGGCGAGGAGCGCCGGCTCACCGAGGTCGAGCAGCTCATGCGGCTCGAGGTCGAGCATCTGCCCGGGGTCGGGGAGAAGGTGGCCGAGAGCCTGATCCGCGCCGGGATCGAGACGGCGGCCGAGCTCGCGGCGGCCGATCTCGACCAGCTTGTGGCGCTCCCCGGCATCGGGGAGAAGACGGCGGAGAAGCTGCTCGCGATCGGGCGCGAGGCCGTGGCGCAGCGTGCTGTCGAGGTCGAGGCGATCATGGCCGAGCGGGTGGCGGCGGCGAGAGCGGCCGTCGCTGCGGCGGTCGCCGCGGAGGAAGCCGCGGTCGCCGCGGAGGAATCGGCAGCTTCGGTGGAGGTCGAGATGGTCGACGCCGCGGGTGACGAAGCCGCGCCCGCGGACTCGGACGCGGACTCGGACTCGGACTCGGACTCGGACTCTTACATGAATTCGCAGTCGGCCGCGGAAGCGGACGCGCCGGCGCCGGAAACCGCGATGCCGGAAGCGGGGCCGGAGCCGGCAGCGGACGGGGAGCCGGACCCCGGGCCGCGGTAGGCCGGGGCGCTCTGGCGAAGATCTGCGCACGACCGTCAACAACGGACCAGAGGCGGAGTAACCATGAACTGACGGTGTCGGCTCCGGGGTGCTCGTGACGGCTGGAGGTGCATTGAGTTTGGTCAAGAAGAAGCGTGTCTACGAGGTGGCTCGCGACCTGAAGATCTCGAGCGAAGCGCTCGTCGAGATCATTCGCGCGCTCGGTGCCGAGGTGAAGAGCCACATGTCGGCGGTGGACGATTCCGTCGTCGAGGCGCTGCACTCTCAGTTCGATCGCGAGAAGGAGAAGTTCAAGCGCGCGGGCGACGGGAAGGGAGAGCGCCCGGCCGCCGCCGCCCCGCCCGCGCCGAAGGCCCGGGATGCAGCGCCGCCGCCGACCCCGCCGGCCGCCATGGCCACGCTCGTCGCCGAGCCGCCGGCTGCGGGTCCGCCATCCGCGACTCCGGCAGCCCCGCCGGCCGCGCCTGCGGCCCCGCCGCTCGTCGTCGCGGCACCTGCGGCCACGGCGCCGCCCAGGCCCGCGTCGCCGAAGACGCCACCGGCGAAGCCCGCCCCGACGCCACGTCCGGCGCCCCGCCCTGCCGCGGCGTCGCTCCCGCCCAAGCCGCCCGCCGCTTTCCGCCGGCCCTCGCAGTCGGCCATGGCGCCGGGCGCCACCCCGCCGCCGCGCTCTGCCGGTTACTCGGCGCGCCCCGCCATGGGCCCGCGCCCGGGCGGCCCGCGTCCGGGCGGGCCCGCTCCGGGGCGCGATGCCGGTCCCGGTCGCCGCGAGTTCCGTCCCGCCTACACCGCGCCGAGCGCGCCCGAGTCCGGCGGCGGCGGAGATGCCAGCCGACGGCGCAGCAAGGACAAGAAGCAGAAGAAGGCCGTCGACCAGCGGAAGATCCGCGAGAGCGTGCGCAAGACCATGCACGTGGTCGACGGCGGCAAGAAGACCGCCAAGCACCGGCGGAAGAGCCGCGAGGAGGGCGGGGTCGCGGTCGAGGCCGTGCAGCGGGTGCGGGCCACCGAGTACATCACGCTCAACGAGCTCGCCTCGCTCATGGAGGAGTCGCCGGCCGAGGTGATCGCGGCCTGTCTCCGCCTCGGCTTCATGGCGACCATCAACCAGCGGCTCGACAAGGACTCGATCATCGCGATCGCCGACGAGTTCGGATTCGAGGTCGAGTTCATCACGGAGTACGGCTCCGATCAGATCGAGGCTCAGGACGAGGCGCCAGACGAGCTCACGTCGCGGCCGCCGGTGGTCACGGTCATGGGCCACGTCGACCACGGCAAGACTTCGCTCCTCGACCGCGTCCGCCATGCGAACGTGGTCGCCACCGAGGCCGGACGCATCACGCAGCACATCGGCGCCTATTCGGTGGTGCACAAGGACCGGCTGATCACCTTCCTCGATACGCCCGGCCACGCCGCCTTCACCGCCATGCGCGCCCGCGGCGCCCACGTGACCGACATCGTGGTCCTGGTGGTGGCAGCCGATGACCGGGTGATGCCGCAGACCATCGAGGCCATCGATCACGCGAAGGCGGCCGGGGTGCCGATCGTCGTCGCCATCAACAAGATCGACTTGCCGTCGGCCAGCGTCGAGATGGTGAAGACCGATCTCACCCGGCACGGGCTCATCGTCGAGGACTTCGGCGGCAAGGTGGTCGCCGTGCCCATCTCGGCCAAGTCCGGCCAGGGCATCGATCACCTGCTTGACATGATCCTCCTCGAGGCCGATCTCGCCGATCTCAAGGCCGATGCGCACAAGCCGGCGCGCGGCGTCATCATCGAGTCGAAGATCGAACAGGGCCGCGGCATCGTCGGCACGGTGCTCGTCCAGCGCGGATCGCTCCGGGTGGGGGACGCCTTCGTCTGCGGCGTGCATTCGGGCCGGGTGCGCGCCATGCACAGCGAGGCGGGCGACACCGTAACCGTGGCCGGGCCGGCGATTCCGGTCGAGGTCCTGGGCTGGGACGGCCTGCCCCAGTCGGGCGACACGCTCACCGTGCTGCGCGATGACCGCGAGGCGCGCGAGATCGCGCACAAGCGCCAGATCCTCGCCCGCGAGCAGTCGATCCAGCGGGCGCAGCCGGTCAGCCTCGCCGACTTCCACCAGCGCATCGAGGCCGGCGCCATCTCGAAGCTCAACATGATCCTCAAGGCCGACGTCGACGGTTCGGTCGAGGCGCTCTCGGACTCGCTCGAGAAGCTCGCCACCGGCGAGGTGCAGGTCGAGATCCTCCACCGGGGCGTCGGCAACGTGAACGAATCGGACGTGCTCCTGGCTGCCGCCTCGAACGCGGTGATCCTGGGCTTCCATGTGCGCACCGAAGCGCGCGCCTCGACGCTGGCCCACGAGAGGGGCGTCGACATCAATGTCTATCGCGTCATCTACGAGGCCGTGGATGACGTCAAGAAGGCGATGGCCGGCCTCTTGAAGCCGACCGAGCGGCAGGTCGTGCTCGGCGCCGCCGAGGTGCGGCAGGTCTTCCGCCTGCCGCGGGGCGTGATCGCCGGCTGCTACGTGACCGAGGGCAAGCTCGAGCGGAGCGCCCGGGCCCGCGTCATCCGCAACCAGGAGACGGCCTTCGACGGCAAGTTCGGCTCGCTCAAGCGCTTCAAGGACGACGTGCGCGAGGTCGCCGCCGGCTTCGAGTGCGGGCTCACGGTCGACGGCTTCGACCAGATCCAGGTCGGCGACATCGTCGAGGCCTACAAGATCGAGGAGGTGGCGCGGACGCTCTAGCCCAGGGCGGCCGTCCGCCGGCGCTGGCGCCGGCCCGATCAGCCATGTTCGTCGGCACCGCCAAGGCGGAGTTCCATATTCCCGGCGCTTCTTCGCTCAAGGCCAAGCGCTCGGTGGTGCAGGGCTTGAAGCAGCGCATCACCAATCGCTTCAGCGTCTCGGTAGCCGAGCTCGACCACCAGGATCTGTGGCAGCGGGCGACCCTCGGGGTGGCCGTCATCTCGGCGGACCGCGGCGTGGTCGAGCACGTGCTCGACGAGATCCGTCGCCTCGTCGAAGCCGAGCCCCGGGCCATGCTCCTCGGTTTCGAGACCGACATCTGGTAGGGCCACAGCATGAGCGGACGACAGCGCAACGAGCGGGTAGGGGATCTCCTCCGGGACGAGATCTCCTCCATCTTGCGGACCGCGATGCGCGATCCGCGCCTCGAGCTCGTCGGCGTGACGGCGGTCGAGGTGAGTCGTGATCTCGCCCATGCCAAGGTCTACGTGAGCTCGGCCCGGCTCGATGTCGAGATGGCCGATCTCCTCCGCGTCCTGAATCGGGCCCGCGGCTTCATCCGGGTCGAGCTCTCGCATCGCCATCTCGATCTGCGCCATCTGCCCGAGCTCGACTTCGTCCACGACCGCTCGATCGAGCAGGGCAGTCGCATCGAGGAGCTCTTGCGGAGCATCGAGAAGCCACCGGGGGCGACCCCGGCCGCCCCGGACGCTCCATCCGGTCCGGACGACCCGGCCGCCGGCGAGGGGAACAGCTAAGAGCATGAACGGTAACGACCTGAGTCCGATCATCGCGACGATCCGCGCGGGCGAGCGCTTCCTCATCACCTCGCACGTCGATCCCGAGGGCGACTCGCTCGGCTCGCAGCTCGCGATGGCGGCCGTCCTCCGCGAGCTGGGCAAGGAGGTCGCGGTCGTCAACCAGGACGTGCCGCCGGAGCGCTACGCATTCATGCCCGGCGTCGAGCGCATCGTGCAGCCGGCGGCGGTGGCCGGGAAGAAGTTCGATGCCGCCTTCGTCCTCGACTGCGCATCGATCGAGCGCATCGGCAACGTGCGCGCGCAGCTCGACGGGGTGCCGGTGGTCAACATCGACCATCATCGCTCGAACACCCGGTTCGGGCAGTTGAACCACGTCGAACCGGAGACCTGCGCCTCGGGCATGATCGTCTACCGGTTGAGCGAGGAGCTCGGGCTCGCACTGGATCGGGACAAGGCCACCAACATCTACATCGGGATCGTCGCCGACACCGGCAATTTCCGCTATTCGAACACCACTCCCGAGGTGCTCCGGGTCGGATCCCGCCTGATCGAGGCCGGAGTGGACGGCGCGCGCGTGGCGAGCCTCCTCTTCGCGACGCGCCCGCTCGGCGCGCTCCGCCTCCTCGGCGAGGCGCTCACGACGCTCACGGCCGAGCTCGGCGGCAAGGTCGGGCTCATCATCCTCGACCGCGACGTCTTTGCGCGCACCGGCGCCGACTCCGCCGATGTCGAGGGAGTGGTCAACTACGCGAAGCATCTCGCCGGGACCGATGTCGGCGTGCTCCTCCGCGAGGTCGAGGGCGGCGAGGTCAAGGTGAGCCTCCGGGCCGAGGGTCGCGTGGACGTGGACCAGGTGGCCCGGCGTTTCGGCGGCGGCGGGCACAAGAACGCCGCGGGGGCGCGGGTCCCCGGTCCGCTCGCGGCGGCCAGGGAAGCGGTCCTGGCCGCGATCGCCGAGGCGCTGCCGGCGTGATCGTCGAATGCGTGCTCCGGGTGGACAAGGCCCGCGGTCCCACCTCGCATGACGTCGTCGACGACGTGCGGCGTCTCTTCCGGACGCGGCGCGTGGGACATGCCGGCACGCTCGACCCCGAGGCCGGCGGTCTCCTCCTCGTCGTCGCCGGCGGGCGGGCGACCAAGATCGCGCCCTATCTCGCCGATCTCGACAAGATGTATACAGCGGACGTGCATCTCGGCGTCGCCACCGATACCGGGGACGTGGAGGGCACGGTGATCGCCGAGCGGCCGGTGCCGGCCGATCTGGCGGGGCGGCTGCCCGCGGTCCTCCCGCGGTTCATCGGCGCGATCCGCCAGGTCCCGCCGATGGCCTCGGCGATCAAGGTGGGCGGGGAGCCGCTGCATCGCCTGCGGCGCGCCGGGATCGAGGTCGAGCGCCCCGCGCGGACGGTGGTCGTCGCGCGCATCGTCGTGCTCGCTACCGCGCTCGATGCGACCCCCCCGCTCCTCCGGCTCGAGATCGTCTGCGGCAAGGGGACCTACATCCGGACGCTCGCCGCCGATCTGGCGGAGGCGCTCGGGACGTGCGGGCATCTCGCCGCGCTTCGCCGCGACCGCATTGGCTCGTTCACGCTCGACGGGGCCGTGCCGAGCGGCGCCCTCCGCGGGCAGGATCCCGCGGCGGTCATGGCGACCGCCGGCATGACGCTCCGTCAAGCGCTCGCGCATCTCCCGGCGGTCGAGCTCGGCGCGGATGCCGCGTACGCGGTGCGCCACGGCGTGCCGCCGCGCTATCGGGATCTCGTCGGGCTCGAGCGCCCGCTTGCCGCGGGGGATCTCGCGCGACTCGAGGGCCCGGGCGGCGATCTCGTCGCGGTCGTGGCGGCGACGGCGTCGCTCGCCGGGAGCGGCGACGGCGCGCCCGGGGATGCGGCCCCGCTCCGTTACCGGCGCGTGCTCGTGGGCCGCGACACGGAGTGAAGCCGGAAGCCATGGCGGACCGCATGCAGACCGCGATCACGAGGACGGCGCGGCCGCCGGCCGCCGCCACCATCGGCGTCTTCGACGGCGTGCACCGCGGGCACCAGGCGCTCCTCGAGCGCGTGGTGCGCGCCGCGCGGAACTGCGGGGGCGTGCCGGTCGTCGTCACCTTCGCGCGGCATCCGCTCGCGGTGCTCGCTCCCGAGCGCTGTCCCGCGCCGCTCTCGACCGGCGATGAACGCCGGGCGCTCCTCATCGCGAACGGCATCGCCGAGGTCCTCGCTCTCGATTTCGATCGCGCCATGTCGGAGCTCACGGCGCGCGAGTTCCTCGACCGCGTGTTGCTCCGGCGCTACGACCTGCGCGTCCTCGTGGTCGGGCCCGACTTCGCGATGGGGCGCGGGCGCCGCTGGGACGCGGTCGAGCTCGTGGCCCTCGGCAGCGAGCTCGGCTTCACGGTCGAAGAGGTCTCTCGGGTCGCCGCGCTCGGCGGCCCCGTCTCCTCGACCCGCCTCCGTCAGGCGGTCGCCGCGGGGGACGTGGGTCTCGCCCGGGAGCTGCTCGGGCGCGACTACATGATCGGAGGGACCGTCGTCGCGGGCCATGGGCGCGGGCGCGGGCTCGGCTTCCCCACGGCCAACCTGGCCATCGAGGACGGCAAGATGCTCCCCGCGGACGGGGTCTACGCCGCCTTCGCGGCCCGCCGCCCGGCCGGCACAGGGGCGGCCGCCGTCCCGGGACCCCCGGCACCCGGACCCGATTGGCTCGGGATGACCGCGGCCCTGGACTGGCGTCCGGCCGTGGTGAACATCGGTCGCGCCCCGACCTTCGGCGGCGCCGAGCGGCGGGTAGAGGTGCATGTGCTTGACCAGGCAGCAGATCTCCGAGGGGAGTGGCTCCTGGTCCGGCTGGTCGCCCGCCTCCGCGGCGAGATGCGTTTCCCCGATGCCGAAGCCCTGGTCGCCCAGATCGCCGCCGATGTGGCCATGGCTCGGCGGCTTCTCGGGGCCGGCTCGCTCAAGGCCGGGATGGGGCCGGCCGATCGCTCCACCGAGGGGTGAAGCGGTGCCGGCGAGAGTGGCTTTTTCCTTTTCACACGCGGCATGTCTGTGCTAAGTTTCTCGACTGCTGAACCAAACAGGGACAGGAATCTGTTGGCAGAACAGGACTTAACTCTGATTCCGTCGGAGTCCGGCGGATCGGTGGAAGGGTAACCGGACGTGCCTCTGACCAAAGATCAGAAGCGGGGCATCATCGATCAGTACCGCTTGCACGAGTCCGACTCGGGATCTCCCGAGGTGCAGATCGCTCTCCTCACGGAGAAGATCAAGTACCTCACGGAGCATTTCAAGATTCACACCCGAGACCATCACTCGCGTCGTGGGCTGCTCAAGATGGTCGGTCAGCGGCGCCGCCTCCTCGACTACCTCAAGGCCACCAAGATCGAGCGTTACCGGGCGATCGTGAAGGAACTGGGGCTCAGGAAGTAGGTCCCGTCCGCCGCCTGGTTTCCCTATCCCGCTTAATCCTGTTCTTCCCTCCTCGAGGCCCCTCTCGCCACGGCGAGAGGCCTCGCCTCATTTTGTTGGAGATCATCGATGCCTCATACCGTCGAAGTTGAACTCGGTGGACGCGTACTCTCGATTGAAACCGGAAGGGTGGCCAAGCAGGCCTCCGGATCCGTAACCGTCCGTTACGGCGACACGGTCGTCCTCGTCGCCGCCGTCGCTTCCCAGCTCCCGCGTGAAGGGATCGACTTCTTCCCGCTCACGGTCGAGTACCGCGAGAAGGCGTACGCCGCGGGCCGCATTCCCGGCGGTTTCTTCAAGCGTGAGGGCCGGCCCAACGAGAAAGAAGTGCTGAGCTGCCGCCTCATCGACCGCCCGCTCCGGCCGCTTTTCCCCAAGGGCTTTCGCTGCGAGACCCAGATTCACGCCAACGTGCTGTCGTCGGACCAGGAGAACGACTCGGACGTGCTTGCGCTGGTCGGTGCTTCGGCCGCGCTGCTCGTGTCGGATATCCCGTTCACGACCCCGGTGTCCGCCGTGCGCGTCGGCCTCATGAACGGCGAGTTCATCCTCAATCCGACTTTCGCCATGCTCGAGGAGTCGGAGATCGACGTGGTCGTCGCCGGCACCTCGGAGTCGGTGGTGATGGTCGAAGGCGGTGCGCGCGAGGTGAGTGAGGCCGTGATGGTGGAGGCGCTGCGCTTCGGTCACGAGGCCGTGCGCCGGTTGAACGCGGCCCAGGAAGAGCTCCGCCGCCTCGCCGGCAAGCCGAAGCGCGCCGTGGTTCCGCACGAGGTCGCGCCCGCGCTGGTCAACGCCATCGCCGAGCGCTACGGGGCGTCGATTCACGCTGCCAATCGGATCGCGCAGAAGGAAGAGCGGCAGGCGACCATGGACCATCTGCGCGACGAGGCGCTGGCCCAGCTCGCGACGCAGTTCCCCGATTCGACCGTGGACATCGTCAATGTGATCGCCGATCTGCAGCGGCAAGACCTCCGTCGCGCCGTTCTCGAAGAGGGGCGCCGGGCCGACGGCCGCGGCCTCGAGGACATCCGCCAGATCACCTGCGAGATCGGACTCCTGCCGCGGACGCACGGCTCGGCGCTGTTCACCCGCGGCGAGACCCAGGCGCTCGTGGTCACCACCCTTGGCACCACGATGGACGAGCAGAAGATCGACGAGCTCGAGGGGCAGCGCTGGAAGAGCTACATGCTCCACTACAACTTCCCGTCGTACTCGGTCGGCGAGGTGCGGCCCATCCGCGGGCCGGGTCGCCGCGAGATCGGACACGGCGCCCTGGCCGAGCGCGCGATCGAGCCCGTCATCCCTTCGGACGAGTTCTTCCCGTACACGGTTCGGCTCGTCTCCGACATCCTCGAGTCGAACGGCTCGTCGTCCATGGCCACCGTGTGCGGCGGCTCGCTCGCGCTCATGGATGCCGGCGTGCCGATCAAGTCGCCGGTGGCGGGGATCGCCATGGGGCTGATCAAGGAGGGGGAGAAGGTGGCGGTGCTCACCGACATCCTCGGCGTCGAGGATCATCTCGGCGACATGGACTTCAAGGTCTGCGGCACCCACGGCGGGATCACCGCCTTCCAGATGGACATGAAGATCGCGGGGATCAGCTTCGAGATCTTCTCCGAGGCGCTCGAGAGGGCCCGCGTCGCCCGGCTCAAGGTGCTCGCGGCGATGGAGGCGACGATCTCCGAGCCGCGGGCGGAGATCTCGCCCTACGCCCCGCGCATCACCATGCTGAAGATGGCGCCGGAGAAGATCCGCGAGATCATCGGCCCAGGAGGCCGCACCATCCGCTCGATCACCGAGCAGACCGGAGCGCAGATCGACATCGAGGACGACGGCACGGTGAAGATCGCGTCGTACGACTCGGTGAACGGGCACCGAGCGGTTGACATGATCCGCGCCCTCATCGAGGACCCGGAAATCGGTCGCGTCTATCGCGGCCGCGTCAAGCGCATCGTCAACTTCGGCGCCTTCATCGAGATCCTGCCGGGGCGCGACGGCCTCTGTCACATCTCGGAGCTCGACGTGCACCGCGTGGCGCGGGTCGAGGACGTGGTGCGGGAAGGCGATGTGGTCGAGGTCAAGGTGATCGGCATCGACTCCGAGGGCAAGGTCAAGCTCTCCCGCCGCCAGGCGATCGATCCCGACGCCGCACCGAGCCGCGAGCGCGGCGACCGCGGGGATCGCGGCGAGCGCGGGGATCGTGGCGAGCGTGGGGATCGTGGCGAGCGGAGCGAGCGGCCGCTTCGCGCCGGGCGCTAGCGGCGCGCGGCGCGACCTTCAGGGGCCAGAGAAACGCCGCATGGACGCTCCGCTTCCGTCCTCCTCGATCCGGGTGACCGCGCTCGGCGGCGGCGGCGTGGTCGCCACCGAGGCGGTCCCCGGCGTGCGCTCGGTCGCCGTGGGAGTGTGGGTGCGCACCGGCTCCCGCGACGAGCCGTCGCCGGTCCTCGGCATCTCGCACTTCCTCGAGCACATGGTGTTCAAGGGCACCGCGCGCCGCGATGCGCGCGAGATCGCCCGCTGTCTCGAGTCGGTCGGCAGTGCCCTCGACGCCTATACCACGCGCGAGTACACGTGCTACCAGGCGCGCGTGGTCGACGAGCACCTGCCGCGGGCCATGGACCTCATCGGCGACTGCCTGTCCCACTCGCTCTTCGCGCCCGAGCACGTCGAGCGCGAGAAGCAGGTGGTCACCGAGGAGATCCAGAGCTACGAGGACACTCCGGACGAGCACATCCAGGACCTGGTCTCCGAGTGCGTGTGGCGCGGGCACCCGCTCGGGACTCCGATCCTCGGCACCCGGGAGACCGTGCGCGGGTTCAACGCCCCGATCGTTCGCGAGCGCTTCCACGCGTCCTACCTGAGCGGCAACGTGGTGGTGGCGGCGGCCGGCAATCTCGTGCACGAGGAGGTGGCCGCCCTCGCCGAGCGGCATCTCGAGCTCGGTACGTCGCCCTCCGCGGCGGCCCCGGCCGCGGCTGCGCTCGACTTCCGGCCCACCGACCTCTGCCTCGAGCGGGACCTCGCCCAGCTGAACCTCTGCCTCGGGACGCCGGGCATCGCCTACAGCGACCGGCGGCGCTTCGCGCTGGTCATCCTGAATGGCATCCTCGGCGGTTCGATGAGCTCGCGCATCTTCCAGCGCGTCCGCGAGGACGAGGGGCTCGCCTACTCGGCTTTCACCGACGTCGAGTTCTACCGCGATTCGGGCATCCTCGTCTGCGGTCTCGCGGTGAGCCCGGGCCAGGGCGAGCGTGCGTTGCGGCTCGTGGGCGAGGAGTTCCGCCGTCTCCTCCGCGACGGTCTCGCCCCGGACGAGCTGGCCGACATGAAGTCCCAGTTCGCGGGCAGTCTCCTCCTCGGTCTCGAATCCACGGGCACGCGGATGGGCCGGCTCGCGAAGGGGATCCTCTATTACGGGCGCCCGGTTGCGTCGGCCGAGCTGATCGCCGCGGTCGAGGCGGTGACGGCGGATGACGTGCTCGGGCTGGCGAGCGAGATCCTCCGCCCGGAGCGCTTCTCGCTCGTTGCGCTGGGGCCGCTCCCGGCCGGCGGCTTCCGCGCCGCGGAGCTCCTGAGCTAGCCCGGCAGCAGCCGGCGAGGAGGCGATGGCGATGACCGCGCCGATCCCGTTCACCAAGATGGAAGGCCTGGGCAACGATTACATCTACGTGAACGGGTTCGCGGTTACGGTGGACGATCCGGCTGCGCTCGCGCGCGCCGTATCCGATCGTCACTTCGGGGTCGGCGCCGACGGGCTCGTTCTGATCCTGCCGTCGAGGAGCGCCGACGTCCGCATGCGCATGTGGAACGCCGACGGCTCCGAGTCCGAGATGTGCGGGAACGCGCTCCGCTGCATCGCCCGCTACGTCTACGAGCGCGAGCTCTGCCGCGCCGAGCGCATCACGATCGAGACGGGAGCGGGGCCGGTCGCGGCCGAGCTCCTCTTCGAGCCGTCCGGCGGCTCTGCCGGCGCGGTGCGCGCGGTGCGCACCGACCTCGGCGCGCCCGTGCTCGAGCGGGGCCGCATCCCGATGGCCGGAGAGCCGGCCGCGGGTCGCATGGTCGGAGAGCCGTTCCGCGTGGAAGGCCATACCTTCACGGCGAGCGCGGTCTCGATGGGGAACCCGCACCTCGTGATTGAGGTGGATTCGGTGGCGAGCGCCCCGGTGACGACGCTCGGCCCCGTGATCGAGCACGACCCGCGTTTCCCGCGGCGGACGAACGTCGGATTCGTCGAGGTCGTCGCTCCCGATCAGGTGCGACTCCGCGTCTGGGAGCGAGGAAGCGGGGAGACCCTCGCCTGCGGATCGGGGGCCGCCGCGGCCACCGTCGCCATGATCCTTCGCGGCCGCGTGCGCTCTCCGCTCGCGGTGGACCTGCCGGGCGGCCGCCTCGTCACGCGCTGGCGTGAGGGAGAAGGGGTCGTCCTCGAGGGGCCGGCCCGCTTCATCTGCGACGGCACGTTCGACCCGCGCTGACCATCGTCAGTGCCAGCGCGGAGTGTTCCGCCAGACGAAGGCGCGGTTGCCTTGCGGGACCTCCGCCGCGCCGACCACCGGGCGATCCGAGGGCACGACGGCGATCGTCCATCCGGCGAGCTCCCCGGCCGCCTCCATTCGTGCCACGAGCTCGGCCGGCGTGACCTGCGGCGGCCCGCCGTAGTCGTAGATCAGGTACTCCGTGCCCGCGCTCCGCACGCGATAGAGGAAGGCGTCGTGCCGCCACTCGTAGTCGACCGTCCCCGGCCCGCCCGAGTAGAGCTCGTAGAGGAGACGGAGCGAGACGAAGCCGCCGAGGACGAAGAGCCGCTCCTCGCCGCTCGCTGCCATCTCTCTCGCCTCCGCGAGCTCGAGCTCCACCTTGCGCTGCGCCCAGATGCGGTTGGTGATTGGATTCCCCATCGGCACCCACAGGTTGGTGCGCCGCGGGAGCGCGCTCACGAACGTGTACCGGTAGCTGCGGACGACGACGGGGTAGAGGAGATCCATCGCGATCAGGTTGAGAGCGAGGAAGAGCGCGACCGCGGCCGGAAAGCGGGGCGGGCGGACGCGCGCCGCGAGGAGGATCATGGCCGCCGGCGCGAGCACCAGGAAGGTCATGAGGAGGTGCCGTGAGGGCGTCGGATCGGGGAGCCAGAAGACTGCGTTCGGGACGAGGACGCCGAGCGCGGCGAGCGCGAACAGGCGCTGGCTCCGCTGGAAGGCGAGGAGGACGACGGCGCCGAGGCCGGCGGCGAGGGCGAGCGGCCCGAACCCGGTCAGCCAGACCGCGACTCCCTTGGCGAGGCTCCGCGTCTCCTTGGCAAGCGCCCAGTACTCGAGGAACAAGCTCGTGAGCTGGATCTCGCCGGTGAAGGCCACGCCGGGCGCCTGCCCGAGGCGGGGCGGGATCCGGGCGATGACCGCCTGCTGCGCGAGGAAGAAGGCGAGGGTCGCCGCCGCGGCGATCGCGAGCCCGATCGCGAAGGCGCGCCGGGAGCGCCCCGGTCCGGCGGCGAGCGGGGCGGCGAGCGGGAAGAGCGGGAAGGCGAAGAGAACATCGGCGCGCATCGTGGTCGCCACGAAGGCGGCGGCGAGCGCCCCCGCGAGGTGGAGGCGCGGGTGGTTCGTGCCGGGCTTGAGTCCACGCCAGGCGAGGAAGAAGGCGAGGTTGAGAAGGAGGAAGGCGGGCCCCTCGGGATGGCCGTAGCCGCCGAGCTCGAAGACGACCGGGGTCGTGGCGAGGACCGCCGTGGCGGCGAGCGCGATCCGCCGACCCCATAACTCGCGCATCCATAGGAAGGCGAAGAAGAGCGCGCCCGAGGTCGTGACCAGGTTGAGCCCGTTCATCACGGCGGGGAGCGGGCCGAATCCGGCGAAGAGACGCGGGTAAAGCGTGAAGAAGAGGAGGTAGTACCCGAAGCTGAAGGTGCGGCCGTAGAGGTCGCGGCTCTCGAGCCCGTCCCCGGTCGTGATCCCGCGCACGATGCCGAAGGCGACGCGCACGCTGTCCCCCTCGACCACGCCGCCGCGGTAGATGAAGAGGAGGCCGACCGCGAAGAAGATCGCAGCGAGGAGGAGCCCAGAGGCCCACTCGGGGTACGCGCGGCTCTTCATCTCTTCATCCGTTTCTGCGCGTCCTGTCCTGGACAGGTGGTTGCGGGCGGAGTGGAGGCGGGGTCCGGGTGCTTTGCCCCCGTGGACCTGTGCCGAACAGGGACAGTTACTGCGTTCGGTGTCAACCGGTTGACATGGATGAGCGGCCGTGCGGCGGCGGAGGCTTGCGGGAACATGGCGGACGGGACTATGCTATACGCGTCGCCCTTAGCCAAGCCCCTCCCAGCCTGAGGTGAGAAATGGCCCGCGTTCCCGGCACCCGCTTGGGTTCCTCTTTCCGCTGCCTCCAGGTGTCCGCCGCGCTGGCGGTCGTCGTCGCCCTCTCCGCCCTGCCGGCGGCCGGGTCGACGCCGGTCGGCGGCTGGATCACGGTCGATTCGACCTGGGACATCGCCGGCTCGCCCTACATCGTCGTCTCCAATGTGCACGTCCGGGATGGCGCGACTCTCACGATCCAGCCCGGTGTCGAGGTCCGCTTCGACGCGAACCAGTCACTCATCGTGGACACCTCCCACCTCGTGGCGATCGGCACCCTCGATTCGATGATCGTCTTCACGCGGAACACCACCTCGCGCTGGGGCGTGATCTGCGCGAACCTCGGCACCATGACCTTCCGTTACTGCAAGGTCGAGTGGGGAAGCCAGCAGGAGTATCCTCCGTCGAACCTCCAGGAGGGCCTCATCTCGCACTACGACAGCGCGACGATCGTCGAAGACTGCATCCTCCAGCATTCGGCCCGTGACGCCACCGAGTTCCAGAGTGGCAGCGTCGTCTTCCGCCGGAATCTGCTCCAGTTTCTCGGCCGTCAGGGTGTGAACTGCTGGGAGCACTGCCAGTCCACGGTCACGGACAACCTGGTCGCGCGCTGCAACGAGGATGCCTACAAGTTCGACAGCCTCACCGGGGCCGAGCTCGTCTTCACGAACAACGAGGCGCGCAACGTCGGCGACGACGGGCTCGACATGGACAACATGGGGACCGTCGCGCTGAGCAACTTCCGGGCATACAGCTGCAACGACAAGGGCGTCTCGGTGAGCCGGAACTCGGGCTACCCGATCGGCTCGGTGACGGTCGCCAATGCGATCGTGGCGGGCGCCAACGAGGGCTTCGTCACCACCGCCAACTCGGCGCTCAGCGTCTTCAACTGTGTCGCCTACAGCTGCACGCGCGGGCTCGCCGCCTACAAGAAGTACGAGAACTGGGCCGGCGGCCGCCTGACCGCCGCCAACACGATCGTGTGGAACACGACGGAGCCGGTCTATCTCGACACGGTGTCGACGGCCTCCGTCTTCTACTCGATCCTCAACACGCCGGCGCCCTATCCCGGGCAGCACAACTCGAACCTGGATCCCCTGTTCGTGGACGCCCCAGGCTACATCTTCTCGCTCGCCGACGGCTCTCCGGCCATCGACTCGGGCTTCTCGGACGGGACGCCGGAGTTCGACATCCTCGGCCACGCGCGCGTGGACGTGCCGTGGATCCCGAACACCGGCGGCCCCCTGTTCGGGCCCAGGTACTACGACATCGGCGCCATCGAGTTCATCCCGCAGGCCTCGGCCGTAGAAGCGGCGCCGCCCGTGGCCCGTTTCGGGCTCTCCGCCCACCCGAGCCCGGCCGTGGGGCCGATGGCCGTCGCCTTCGATCTTCCTGCGGCGGGGGACGTCGAGCTCGCCGTGTACGACACGGCGGGACGGCTCGTGGATCGCCTCCACGCCGGGCCGCTCGCCCGCGGCGCGCACGAGTTCGCGTGGAACGCGAGCACCCGCTCGCCGCGCGGCATCTACTTCATCCGGCTCCGCGCCGGCGGCGATGAAGCGATCGTCAAGGTGATGCGCGCCCGCTAGGCCGGGCGCGCTCCGGCCACGGCCGGCGCGGCGGTGCGGAGTCCCTTCTTCTCCTGGTACGCGGCGAGGCCCGCGCTTACGATCCTGAGCGCCCGCTCGAGCTTGGCCTCCTCGAGCACGTAGGCCACGCGGACTTCGTCGGCGCCGCTTCCGGGCGTGTGATAGAAGCCGTTCCCCGGCGCCAGCATGGTGGTCTCCCCGTCGATCGAGAAGGACTCGAGGAGGAAGCGCACGAAGTCCTCGGCGTCGGGGATGGGCAGGCGGGCCATGACGTAGAAGGCGCCTTCCGGCTCGGGGCAGGCGATTCCGGGAATGGCGCGGAGCCCGCGCACAGTCACGTCGCGACGCGCGCGGTACGCGGAGCGCACCTCCGCAAAGTACCCCGGTCCGAGCTCGAGCGCCGCGGTGGCCACGTGCTGCCCGATTACGGGCGGGGAGAGCCGGGCCATGGCGAAGCGGCGCACCGCGGCCATGAGATCCGCGTTCCGGGAGAGGATCGCACCGATCCGCGCTCCGCACAGGCTGTAGCGCTTGGAGAGGCTGTCGACGACGATCGCACGGTCGTCGAGCCCGGGGAACTCGAGCAGGCTCAGCGAGCGGCTGGTCCCGTCGTAGACGAACTCGCGGTACACCTCGTCCGCGATCAGGAAGAGATCGTGGGCCCTGGCGAGCGCGATGAGCCGCTCGATCTCCTCCCGCCGGTAGACCGTCCCGGTCGGGTTCCCGGGGTTGGCGAAGAGGAGGGCGCGGGTCCCGGGGACCACATAGCGCTCCAGGTCGGCCGGAAGGTGATAGCCCTCGTCCACGCGGCATGGAATGGCGCGCACTTCGACGCCGAGCACCGTCGCGAAGCCCAGGTAGTTCGCGTAGAGCGGCTCGGGGATGAGCACGGTTTCGCCGGGGTTCAAGCCCGCGGCGAGCGCGAACAGAATGGCTTCCGAACCGGCGGTGGTGACGATGAGCTCAGGATCGGTAACCGGGATACCCAGGTCGGCGTAATAGCGGCGGAGCGCCGCCCGGCAGGCGGGCAGTCCGTCCGAGGGTCCGTAGGCGATCACCTCGTCCTTGTAACGGGCCAGGGCGGCCCGCATGGGTTCCGGGGTGGCGAGATCGGGCTGGCCTATGTTCAGATGATGAACGTGGATGCCGCGCTTCCTGGCCTCTTCGGCCATCGGCATGAGGCGGCGAATCGGGGACGGCGGCGCCAGACGGGCGCGGCGCGAGATCTCCGGCACGGGTCGTGCTCCTTCCTGGCCTTGAGCGGCGCCGAATGAGGACCCGGCAATCGTAGGAGAGCGCCGGGGCCCGGGTCAAGGCGGCCTGGCGGGCGGGAACGCCGGAAGTCAGGACGGTGTTCCTCCGCCACCTGGGCGACTCCGGCGCGAAACGACTAGGCCGTTTCACCCGATCTGGGTTAACGTTCGTGCTCCGGATGCTGCTCTCGGACGTGCCCCAGCAGGTCGGAACAGGAGGTCGATGTTTCTTCCCGTCTGGAGTGCGTCGTCGCTCCCCCCGTGCTGTGCCAGGGCGGCCGGGCGCGTGCTTCCCGCGATCGTCGTCGCGATCGGGGCCGGGCTCGGTGCCGCCGCCCTCGGGTGGCCCCCCGCCGAGACGGCGAGCGCTGCCTCGGGCGCGGCGGGCGACTCGCTCACGCGTGCGGCGACCTTCGACTCCTCGGCGGCGGGAGCCGCCGACACGGCCGCCGCGATCCCTTTTCCACGCCCGTTCGAGGTCGGCGAGACGCTGCGATTCTCGCTCCAGTGGGGGCCGGTCAAGGCCGGGACCGCCGTCCTCGCCGTCGAGGCGATCGAGCAGCTCGGGCCGCACCAGTGCTACCGCTTCGCCTCGACCGCCCGGTCGCTGCCGTTCTTCTCGGCGTTCTACAAGGTGGATGATCGCATCGAGAGCTACTCCGACACGAGGACGATGCGCACCCGGCGCACTGTGAAGCGGATCCGCGAGGGTGGCTACAAGCTCGATCAGGACATCGCCTGGGATCATGACAACGAGGTGGTCCGGTACGCGGACGGAGCCACGTACGACCTCGTGCCCGGCGCCCGCGATGTGCTCGGCGCGATGTATTACGTGCGCACGCTGCCATTCGCGGTGGGTGACTCGATCCCCATCGACACGCACGACAACAAGAAGAGCTATCCGCTCCGCATTGACATCCTGCGCGAGGAGACGATCGACACGCCAGTCGGGCGCTTCCGTTGCTGGGTGGTCGAGCCCAAGCTGCAAACGAGCGGGCTCTTCCAGCGCTCGGGGTCGCTCACGGTCTGGCTGACGCACGACGAGCACCGGCTGCCGGTCATGATGCAGAGCAAGATCAAGGTCGGAGCCGTGTCCGCGATCCTGACCGCCGTCGAGCGGGGGACCCGGTCCGCGGGCCCGGGAGCGCAGGGGAACTGATGCCGGGCAAGGAGCAGAGGGTCAAGACCGGACGAGGAAGCCGCGCGCGTCGAGCGAGCGCGCCGCGGTTCCCCGAGGTGGATCTCGGGGCGATCAAGGCGCGGCCGGTGGCCGAGCGGGAGAGCAAGGTCGTGATCGCCGACCTCGCGCCGCGGCCCGATCCGGCCCGCCCGGTGGGCGAGTTCCTCGATCTCCTGCCCCGCCAGCTCGCGGCCGAGGGGCTCCGCCGGCTGGTCCGGGCCATCCTCGACGCCCATCGGGACGGCCGCCCGGTCGTCGCCATGCTGGGGGGGCACGTGGTCAAGGTGGGGGCCGGCCCCGCCCTCCTCGCCCTCGTCGAGCGCCGGGTGGTGACCTGTCTCGCCATGAACGGGGCGGCCGCCATCCACGACTTCGAGCTGGCCATGTGGGGCAAAACGTCCGAAAACGTGGAAGAGACCCTGGGTGAGGGCGCCTTCGGCATGGCCGGAGAGACCGCCGAGCTCATGAACGAGGCGACGCGAAAGGGGGAAGAGCTCGGGATCGGGCTGGGCGAGGTCCTCGGGCAGGCACTCGTCGAACTCCGGGCACCGCACCGGGGGACGAGCCTCCTCGCCACCGGGTACGAGCTCGGGATCCCGGTCACCGTCCACGTGGCGATCGGCACGGACATCCTGCACCAGCATCCGAGCGCCTCGGGCCGCGCGATCGGGGACACGAGCTTCCGGGACTTCCGGCGGTTCGCAGCCGCGCTCAGGGACATCTCCGGGGGGGTGGTCCTGAACCTGGGCTCCGCCGTGATCATGCCCGAGGTCTTCTTGAAGGCGCTCTCGGTCGTCCGGAACCTGGGCGCGCCGCTCACGGCCTTGACCACGGCCAACCTGGACTTCATGCGGCACTACCGCCCGGGAAAGAATGTCCTCGAGCGGCCCACCCGCGGCATCGGCGAGGGCATCGAACTCGTGGGCCATCATGAGATCATGCTGCCGCTCCTGGCCTCCCTCGTCCTGGCGGGCCTCGGGGGGGAGGGGCAGAGGACGGTGGGGAAGGCCAGGCGAGCCGCGCGCCCGACGAGCCGGCGGCCGGCGGGGGCGCAGCCCGGGCGGTCACGTTGACCACGAGCAGGGCGTAGGTTATGCTTCTGAACGAGCTTTCGGGTGGCGATCGCAAGCAGAACGTGATGTCAGGGCCCTCGAGGAGACCATTGGTGGATCGGGGGAGGCGGACGGCCACGTGCGCTCTCCTGGCCGTCGTTGCGTTCACGGCCTGCGCCGGGCCCGTCGTCAGGGAACTCGAGCCGGGGGAGCCGGTCACGACGGCCGCGTGGGAGTTCGATCCCTCCTACGAGTACCAGTCCGAGTACCGGATCCGGGTCGCCGACGAGATCGTGATCGAATTCTTCTCGGATCCCGATCCGGCTGAGGACGCCTCCCGGGTCGTTGTCCGGCCTGACGGGCGGATCTCGGTGCGTGGGGTCGATGATGTGCTGGCCGCAGGGCGGACCCCCGCCGAGCTCGATTCGGTGCTCACCGCGGGGTTCGGGAAGATCCTCGTGGATCCGGCCCTCTCGGTGATCATCACCCGGTTTGCGGGCGAGCGCGTGTTCGTGCTCGGCGAGGTGACGAGCCCGCGGGAGATTCCGCTCAACGGGCCGCTGACCGCGCTCCAGGCGATCGCGGCGGCGGGGGGGTTCACCATCAAGGCCAAGCGGAGCGACGTGGTGCTCGTTCGGCCGCTGGGCGGCGGGCGGGTCGCGGCGGTGAAGGTGGACATCGCCAAGATGCTGACAGACCCGGCGCAGGGACAGGACCTCGCGCTCCGCGGGCAGGATGTCCTCCTCGTCCCGCGGTCGGTGATCGGCCAGGTGGGCGACTACGTGGAGCTCTACTTCAGGAACATCAACCCGGCGTTCATAACCGTGCTCACGTTGAGCGAGATCTACCAGAACGAGCTCTTCAACCGCGCGCAGTGAAGGCCGCGAGGTCCGGGACGACTGGCAGCAAGATGGCAGATACGAGCACCAAGACGACGATGGGGACGCGGCCGAGCTTCGGCTCGACCCGCGACCTGATCTCGCTCCTCTTCCGGCGGAAGGCCATCGCCCTCGCCATCTTCTCCCTCATCTTCCTCGCTTCGGTCATGAGCCTCGCCCGGCAGAAAGCGGCCTACGTGGCCGAAACGCGCATCCTCGTCCTCCGCGGCGAGGGCGGCGCCCAGGGCGCGATCCCGCGGCCGACGCTCCAGTGGTGGGAGGAGATGAAGTCGGAGGTGGAGATCGTGCGGTCGCGCCCGGTGGCCGAGCGGGCGGCGGCCACCCTGAGCCGGCAATCGGCGGAGTCGGGGCTCGCCCGCAGCAGCGAGGTGGTGGCGGCCGGCGCGCTCGGCGCCGAGGATCTCCTCTCCAACCTCTCGGTCGAGCCGATCGAGGAGACCAACTTCATCCGCCTAGCCTATCATGCCCTCGATCCCCGCAGCGCGATCGACGGCGTCAACGCCATCGCCGAGGCCTACCTCTCCCACCGGCGGGCGATGCGCAGCAACAAGCAGACCGCCGAGTTCTTTCAGGAGCAGATCCTGACCGCCCGCTCCGGCGTGGAGCGGATGCGGGCCGAGCTCGCGCTCTACAAGACCGAGAACGGGCTCACCGACATCGGCCAGCAGACCATCGAGCTCATCCACCAGCGGGCCACGGTCGAGAGCGATCTCACGCAGGCGAGCTCCCGGCGCGCGGTGCTGGAGGCCGAGGTCCGCGTCATCGAGCGGAGCCTGCGCGATCATCCCGAAGTGCTCGTTCCCACGCCCGAGCTCGCCGAGGACGACAACCTCCGCGACTATCAGCGGCGCCTCGCCGACATCGACAGCAAGTACAACACGCAGCTCTCGCGCTACACCCCCGAGAGCCCGCAGGTGCAAGCCATAGTGCGGGACCGCGAGGCGTGCATCGAGTCGATCCGGGCCGTGGTCGGCGGCCTCATCGCCGCCAAGCGCAACCAGCTCGAGGTGCTGCGCGGGCATGAGAACACGATCCGGGCCAAGTACGACGAGATCCTGGGCAAGCTCGGGGGTATTCCCGAGCACGAGGCGAAGGTGGCGCTGATGAGCCTCGAGCTCAAGACCGCCACCGACCAGCTCGAGGAGCTCGAGGCCCAGCACCAGATGCACTTGCTGCAGGAAGCGACCGACCCGCGGCTTTCGAACCTGCAGATCCTCGCCCCGGCGGTCACCGCCAAGAGGGTGGGCGGCGGGATGAAGCAGAAGCTCTTCATGGTCTTCTCCTTCATCCTGGCCGCCGGCATGGCGCTGGTGGCCGCGTTCATGGTCGACACCCTCGATCACACCATCCGGTTTCCCGCCGACGTCGAGACCGCGCTCGGGGTCCCCGTGCTTGGTTCGGTGCGTGAGGTGAGACCGGCCCGCACCAGGACCTGAGTAGAGCGGCCGCCATGTCGTCAACCGTGCTGAGGAAGGCCTACGAGCGGTGGCAGTCGGGCGGGCGGATGCCCGCGCGGATGCCCGACCAGGGGTCGATCATGCCGGCGGAGGAGGTCGAGCTCGGCGCCCTCCTCGGAATCCCATCGGGAGCCGTGGAAGACTACGCAGCGCTGGCGAGCCGGGTCGAGCTCGCCATGCAGAACGAGGTGCAGCGCACCCTGGTCGTGGGCGCGGCCGCCCGTCGCGGCGGCGCCTCGACCGTCGCCGTCGGTCTCGCCTCCACCCTGGCCGCGACCGGACGGTCCCCGATCCTGCTCATCGACGGCAACCTGCGCGACCCGATCCTCGACCGCAAGTTCCAGGTGCCGCGCGAACCGGGGCTCACCGACCTGGCCCGGGGCGCCGTCAAGGCCGCCGATGTCGTGCATCCGACCGCGGTGCCGAACCTGCACTTCGTCGCGGTGGGGAGCGAGATCAAGGCGCCCCAGGCGTTCTACCAGCAGCCGCCCATCCGCGAGATCCTCGACGCCTGGGCGCGGGAATACAGCTACGTGATCATCGACTCGGCGCCGTTCACCGGGGTGGCCGACCCCACCAACCTGGCGCAGGCGGCCACCGGGGTCGTGCTCGTGGTGGAGGCGGGGCGCACCGTGCGCGAGGTGGCCGCCGAGACCGCCGAGGAACTCCGCCGCGCGGGCATCCGGGTCCTGGGCGCCGTGCTGAATCGCCGGCGGTTCTACATCCCGGACTGGATCTACCGCCGGGTGTAGCCCGCACTCCCGGCCAGGCAGCCCTCGCAGTTGCAGCGCATCGAACTCATCGAGCCACGGCCGCGGACGGATCACCGTCTGCTCGTAGGCGGGCTCGTCCTCGCCGCGCTCACGGTGGCAGCCGCCTATATCCTCGGCGGCGCGCTGGACATCGAGCGACAGGTCCTCCTCCTCGTCATCGTCGGCGTCCTCCTCCTGACGACGCTCGTCGCGCTCTACGACATCACGAGCGCGGTGATCCTCTGGCTCTTCGCGCTCACCTGCATCACCCGCTACACGCAGCTCAATTTGCCCGGCATTCCCGACATGTCCGGGCCGCGCTTCATGCTGGTGCTCATGTGGACCGTCTTCCTCGTGCAGGTGGCGCTCCGCCGCCGCCAACCACTGCCGCTCGGCGGGATCGAGCTCCTGATGCTCATCTTCGTCGGCATCAACCTGGCCAGCATGATCCAGCACGGTAACCTCGTGCACACCGCGGCGCGGATAAGCCCGATCACGGCCTTCATGAACTTCTTGGTCTTCCCCTTCTCGGTGTACTACCTGGTGCGCAACACGGGCACCGGGGACGGCGCCGTCCGGAAGTTCATCGTCGCGCTCAGCGTGCTCCAGATCTACCTCGTCCTGACCGGCATCTTCGAGCACTACCGCATCAAGTGGCTGGTGTTCCCGCCCGACATCCTCGACCCCAAGGCGGGGGAGGGCCGCTGGTACGGCGTGCGCATCCGCGGCCCGTACCTGCACTCGCCGGTGTACGGGGCGGTCATGGGGATGGGGTTCTTCGTCCTCCTCCATCTCTACAACAACACGCGCGGGCGATGGCGCTGGCCGCTCTTGGTCGGCCTCCTCGCGAGCCCCCTCGCCGGGTTCTACACGCTGACCCGGCAGGTTTGGCTCGGCTTCCTCGTGCCGCTCCTCGTCGGCGCAGTCTTCTCGCGCCGCCAGCGGATCGCGCTCGGGCTCTTCCTCCTCGCCGGCCTGATGTTCGTCATCCTGGTCAATCCGGCTGCGATCATTGACCCCAAGGTGGCCCGGGAGCGCGCCACCGAGGAGGCGACCGGCGAGTCGCGCCTGGCCCACTACGTGGTCGGGTTCCACATGTTCCTCGACAAGCCGTTCTTCGGACACGGTCTCGAGAACTGGGAGGTGAGCTGGGAGAGCTACCGGCTGCGGCTCGGCACGGTCCGCACCATCTTCGGTGACATCCGCATGGCCTTGGCCAGGAACATCCATGCCCACAACACGTTCCTGCGCATCGCGGTCGAGCTCGGGCTCGTCGGGCTCATCCCCTTCGTCGCCATCTTCGTGCTCATCTTCCAGGCCAGCCGGAGCCTCTACCGCCACTCGGCGCCGCACGGCCTGTTCGGGCGCGACCTGGTCCTCATGTTCTGGCAGGTCGGGCTCGCCTTTGTCATCTGCATCAGCTTCGTCGATCCGAGCAACGACGAGTTCCTGCCGGGCTTCTTCCTGATCCTGGCCGCCGCCATCGTGCGGCGGTCCGAGCTCGCGAAAGCCGGGCCGGCGGCGGCCTCGGCCGCCGGGACGAGCTTCGGGGAGGGGCAGCGATGAGACCGGCCGCCGTCCCCGCGCCGGCGGCGGCGCCGCCCCCGTCCACGGACGCGCTGGCTGCCGCGCGGCCGGCGTCCCTGTCGGGACAGGCTGGCGTCATCATCGCGGGCCGCGCGCTTGCCTTCCTCTTCGCCTTCGGCGTGCCCGTCGTCCTCGTTCGTATCATCGACAAGGAGAGCTACGGCATCTACCGCGAGGCCCTGTTCGTGTTCTCGACGGCCGTACCGATCCTCCAGTTCGGCCTCACGCAGAGCCTCTTCTACTTCTATCCGCGCCGCGAGCGCGAGCGGGCGGCCGTCGTCACGCAGACCATGGCGCTCCTCGCCGCGCTCGGCCTCCTCTTCGCCGTGGCGCTCGTTCTCGTCCGTGGCCTCGTGGCCGGCTACTTCGGCCAGCCGGCGATGGCGGAGCACATGCTGTGGGTGGCCCCGTTCACGGCGCTCATGGTGGTGTCCTCGACCATCGAGGTGCTGACCATCGTCGAGCAGAACGTGAAGCTCACCTTCTGGGTGATCCTCGGGTCGGAGGGACTGCGCTCGATGCTCGTGGTGGCGGCCGGCCTCCTGACCCGCGATGTCGGGGTGATGCTCGCCGCGCTCGCCGTCTTCTCGTTCGCCCGCACCATCTTCGTCTGCTGGCACTGCCGCGCCGAGGGGCTGTGGGACCGGGCGGGGGTGAGCCGCGCCCTCCTCAAGGAGCAGCTCACCTATGCGGTGCCCTTCGGTCTGGCCGGTACCGTGGTCACCATCCTCTCGAGCGTCGACCGCTTCTATGTCAGCCGCTTCTTCGACTCGGAGGCCTTCGCCGTCTACTCCGTGGGTTGCTTCCAGCTCCCCATCGTCACCGTCGTCTTCACCTCGGCCACGAGCGTCCTCCTCGGCCGCATGGCGGAGCTGCAGAAGGAGGGCCGGCTCGCCGAGATGCTCGCGCTCTGGCGGAGCGCCACCCGCAAGATGTCGCTCATCTCGATCCCGGTGACCGTGGTCTTCGCCGTGCTCGCCAACGAGTTCGTGGTCGGCCTGTTCACCGCCCAGTATGCCGAGGCGACGCCCATCTTCATCGCCTTCCTGATTCTAGTCCCGCGCCAGGCCGTACCGTACGGGGCGGTGACCCGCGCCTTCGGGCTCACCCGGTACATCTTCTACGTCTGCATGGTCGCGCTCGCGGTGGCCGTCGTCCTCTCCTACGTGCTCGTCAAGATCGTCCCGCTTGGACTCCTGGGCCCCGCGATCGCCGTCGTCGTCGGCACCTGGGTGGTGGCCGAGGCGCAGATCACGAAGACGCGGGAGCTGCTCCAGGTGTCCTACGGGCGGCTCTTTCCGTGGGGGGATCTCGCCCGGATGACCGCGCTCGCGCTCGGGCTCGGGCTGGTCCTCGCCCTCGTGCACGCGCGCGTCACTGCGCCGCCGCTCCTCGTGCTCGCGGTGGGTTCGCTCGCCTACCTGGCGACGTTCTATGCGCTCGCGATCGCCTGGGGTCTCATCCGCCGGGCCGAGCTCGTCGAGGCGTGGCACATGCTCAAGCGCGCCGGAGGCCGCGGATGAGTGGATCTCCGGCCACCGCCCCGGCGCCGCCCTTCGTCTTCGCCTGCCCGCGCTGCCGCGCGGCCCTCGCCGAGCGGGAGAACGCGCTTTCCTGCCCGGCCTGCGGGGCCGCCTACCCGGTCGTGAACGGTATCCCCACCTTCGTCGAGGACGACGGCTACTGGGGCGAGATCCCCGCCGAGGACATGGCCTGGCTCGTGGCCGAGGTCGAACGCGGCCAGCCGTGGCGCGACGCGATCCGGCGGACCGACCGCGCGGCGATCCGCCGCAAGGTGCCCTTCCTCCTCGATGAGCGCCGCGCGAACTGGGTGCTCGACCTCAAGCTGCCCGCGGCGGCGACGGTCCTCGATCTCGGCGCCGGCATGGGCGGGGTCGCCGCCGGCCTCGCCCCGCACGCCGGGCGCGTCGTGGCCCTCGAGCGCGTCGCGCTCCGCGCGCGCTTCGCGGCGGCGCGCTTCGCAGCGGACGGGCTCCGCCAGGTGACCGTCGTGCGCGGCGACGCGCACCATCTACCCTTCCCGCCGCAGTCTTTCGATCTCGTGGTGCTGAGCGGCGTCCTCGAGTGGCTCGGCAAGGGGAGCAGCGATCCGGGCGGCGCGCAGCTCGCAGTGCTCCGCCGCCTGCGCGAGATCCTCCGCCCGGGCGGAACGCTCGCCGTCGGCATCGAGAACCGGATTGGCATCTGGTTCTTCTTCGGGCGCGAGGACCATAGCTATCTCCCGTTCACCTCGCTCCTGCCACGGTTCGCGGCGAGCCTCGTCACCCGCGCGAAGCGCGGCCACTCCTACGACACGTACACCTACACCGAGCGGGGCTACCGGCGTCTCTTCGCCCGCGCCGGGTTCGGCGCGGCGCGCACGCTGCTCCCGGTGTGGAGCTACAACGAGCCCGACTTCCTCCTGTCGGTCGGCACCCCCGGGCCGCGCGTCGAGGTCGGCGCCATCCTGATGGGCACCGGGCACAAGCGGGCGCGCTTGCCGTGGATCCGGCGCCTCCATGTGCGGCTCCGCCTGTCGCGGACCTTCGCCAACGACTTCATCTTCCTCGCCGGGGGGGCGGCGGAACCGGGGCCCGGCGCGATCGCCGCCGCGCTCCGCGCGCGCTGGCGAGCGTGGGGACTCGGGGACGCCCCTGACCGCCTGTCGTTTCTCATCCACAACCGCTCGCAGCCGACCCTCGTCGTGTTCGCCGCGGACGCGGTGGAGGCCAGCGTGGTCGCGCGCCTCGCGCCGCGCCGCGACGGCGGGGCGACGACACGGGAGGCCGGGCGCCCCGCCTTCTCGCCGCCACGCACCGAGGTCACGGCCCTCCGTCGCCTGGCCCCGCTCCTCACCGGCCAGCTCGCCGGCGCGGTTCCGCGCCCGCTCGACCTCTTCGTCGCAGGGCCCTGGGAGATCGGCGTCACGACCTATCTCCAGGGCGTGGCCCCGCTCCTTCCCGCCGGCGATCCGCTCGGCCGGGGGGCGGTGCGCGAAGCGACCGCGCTCGTCGCCGCCGCCCTCGGCTGGCTCGCCGACTTCCATCGCCTGCTCGCCCCCGATGCTCCGCAGCGCGAGCTCACCGGGAGCGAGGTGGCGGCGGCCGGCGAGGCCTATCTGGCCACTCTCGACGACGGCGGCACGCTTCGCGCGCGCTTCGCGCAGCGACTTGCCGGGGCCGGCTCGTTCGGGCGCGCGGTGCGCGCGCCGCAGCACGGCGACTTCGTGCTCGCGAACCTCCGCCTCGCCGGGAAACGGGTGGGCGTCATCGACTGGGAGCGCTTCGAGAGGGTCGCGCTCCCAGGCTTCGATGCGCTCCACTTCGTGAACTACACCGTCTTCTGCCTCCTCGCCGATCCGCGCACGCACCGCGTCGATCCCGCGGTGGTCGTCGCCCACCTCCTCGGCCCGAGCCCGCTCGGTGCGCCGCTCCGCGCCGAGCTCGGTCGCTACCTCGCGCTCCAGGGTCTCGACCCGAACGCGCTGCCAGAGCTCTACCTGGGCTACTTGGCCGCCTTCGGGCGCGAGTACGGCGCGGAGCCGGCGCGCCGCGACATCGTGCGGACCATGACCGCCCTCCTCGGCGCCGCGCTCGCGCGATGACTTGGTCCCACGCGGGCGAGGGGGGCTTGGCGCTCGCGGCCGCGCGGAGCGAACGATGAATCTCGCCGCGGATCTCGCCCGAGCCCTGATGCGCCTCGCTCCGAGCGAGCCCCGGCCCGACGACGTGGCGTTGGGCGAGATCTTCCAGCACCCCGACTTCCGTGCGGCGCCGCCTGCCGCACAGCGCGCGCGGCTCGCTGACTCGGCGGCGCACCGGCGCGCGGACGAGCGCGCCTATCCGTTCGACCGCTACTTCGATCGCCCGCTCGCGCGCCTCCTCGCCGGGGCCCGCGTGCTCGACCTGGGGTGCTTCACCGGCGGCCGCAGCGCGGCGTGGATCGAACGCTACGGTCTCGCACACCTCGTCGGCATCGACGTCGATCCGCGCCTCGTGGCCGGCGCGCAGCGCTTCGCGGCCACAGAGGGACTCCCCGCCGAGTTCGCAAGCAGCGTGGGGGAGGCGCTGCCCTTCGCCGGCGGCGCCTTCGATGCGATCCTGAGCTACGACGTCTTCGAGCACGTGCAGGATCCGGAGCGCGTGCTCGCCGAGTGCTGCCGCGTGCTCAGGCCGGGCGGCCGCCTCTACGCGGTGTTTCCTTCCTACTGGCATCCCACCGAGCACCACCTCGGGCTCGCCACCCGCCTGCCGTGCCTCCACTGGTGCTTCGCAGGCCGCGATCTCGTGCGCGCGTACGACGACGCGATCGCCGCGCGCGGCGATCGCGCGGCGTGGTACCGGCGGCGTTCCCCCGAGCTTGCGGCCTGGGAGCGCGGGCACACGCTGAACGGGCTCACCTGCGCGCGCTTCGTGACGCTCGCGCGGCGGGTCGGATTGGAGACGGTCGCGCTGCCGCGCACGCCGCTCTTCACCGCCGGGCGCCAAGTCGAGCGGCGGCCCCTCCTGCGTGCCCTCGGTCCGCTCGCATCAGCGCTCGCGCGCATCCCCGGCCTGCGCGAGCTCGTGCTGCATCGCGTGGTGGCCATCCTCGCCCGGCCCGCCGCGAGCCGCGACCCGGCCATGACCTTGACGCGATGACGACCGCCGCCGATACTCGCGTGGCGCCGCACACGCGGCGAGACGTCATGCCGGATCCCGGATCCCGCTGCCCTCACCTCTTCATGATCGGTCCCGTGCCGCCGCCCCACGGCGGCGTCGGCGCCATCTTCCAGGCGATCGTCGAGTCCGACCTCGGCCGGCACTTCCGCCTGACCGTCGTCGACACCTCGAAGAAGGACCGCCGCGAGATCGTCTCCGATGGGAGCGTTTCGCTCCGCGATGGCTACTACTTCCTGCGCACGACGCTCGAGCTCGCGCGGAAGCTCGCCCGCGATCGCCCGGATCTCGCCTTCCTGACCCCGGTTGCCGACCACTCGCTCGTGCGTGAGGCCCTCTTCGTGCGCCTCGCGCGCCTCGCCGGGGCCGGCGTCGTCTGCCAGTTCCATGCCCGCTACGCCGGGGAGTTCTTTGTGACGGGGGCCAGGTGGGCGCGCCGGCTCCTGGGTCCGCTGCTCGCCCCGGCCGACCGTATCCTCCTCCTGAGCCCTGGGCTCCGCCGCTACTTCGCGGCGGACTTTCCCGAGGAGAAGACTGGCGTGCTCGCGAACTTCGTGGACACCGCGGCCTATGCCGCGCTCCCCGTGCCGCGGCCGGCGCGGCCGGGCCCAACCGTCTTCTTCCTCGGCCGGCTCTCGGCGCAGAAGGGCCTGTTCGACCTCCTCGCCGCGGTCGAGGCGGTCGTCGCCGCGGCCCCCGGGACGCGCTTCGTCTTCGGGGGCGTCGCCGAGTTCGCGGCCGTCGAGCGCGAGATCGCCGACCTCGTCGCCGCCCGCGGCCTCACCCCGCACGTCGAGTTCCTGGGCACGGTGACCGGCGAGGCGAAGCTCGCCGCCTTCGCCGCCGCCGACATCTTCTGCCTGCCCTCGCACCTCGAGAACCAGCCCGTCGTCCTCATCGAGGCGCTCGCGGCGGGATTGCCGGTCGTAGCAACACGGGTCGGCGTGGTCGACGAGATGGTCGAGGACGGCGCGGAGGGATTCCTCATCGCGCCGGAGGACCGCGCCGCGCTCTGTATGGCGCTCCTCCGCCTGGTCGCCGATCCGGACCTCCGCGCGCGGATGGGGGCGCGCGGCCGGGAGCGCGCGGGCCGCGAGTTCGATCGCGGCGTGGCCATCGCCGGGCTCACGGCCGAGCTCCGGGCGGTGCATGCGCGGCGCCGGGGCCGGACGGGGAAGGGGGCCGCATGAGCGCGAGCGCTCCCCCGGCGACCGCCTTCCCGGCGAGCGTGCTCGACCGCCGGCGCGTGGCGGTGCATCGCGGGGAGGCGTTCTACGCGCGGACGCCGCCCTTCCACCCGGCGGCGGCCTATCCCGAGCTCCCGTTCCCCGACGCGGTGGGGACGGGGCCGAACCCGGGGTATGCGGGCGTGCGCGCCGCCTTCGCGCTCTTGGGGCTCGATGCCGCGCGCTTCGGCACGCCGGATTGGAATCCGCTTGGCGAGCTCGTCCGTCCGGGCGCAACCGTCCTCTTGAAGCCGAACATGATCCGCGAGTCGCACCTCACGCGCCCCGCCGAGTGGGAACAGATCATCACGCACGGGTCGATCGTGCGCGCGGTCGCCGACTACGCAGCGATCGCGCTCGCTGGGCGCGGTCGCATCCAGATCGCCGACGCGCCGCAGACCGATTCCGATTTCGAGGCGATCCGGGCCCGCATGGGTCTCGCCGAGATCGCGCGCTTCTACGGCGAGCGCTCTGCGCTCGCCGTAGAGATCCTCGATCTCCGCTCCACGCACTGGCAGTCGCGCGACGGCGTGATCCTGGAGCGGAGCGCGGCCGCCGGCGATCCGGCCGGCACGACCGAGGTGGACCTCGGCCGGCGATCGAGCTTCTACGACCTCCCGGAGCGCGTCTACTACGGAGCCGACTACGACATCGAGGAGACCAACCGCCACCATCGCGGCGAGCGGCACGCCTACATGTTCTCCACATCGGCGCTGGCCGCGGACGTCGTCATCAACCTGCCGAAGCTCAAGACGCACAAGAAGTGCGGCGTCACCCTGAGCTTGAAGAACCTGGTCGGCCTGAACGGCAACAAGAACTGGCTTCCGCACTACACGCTCGGCGCTCCCGGCCGGGGCGGAGACCAGTACGCGGCAGCAGGCGGCCGGAGCGGCGTCGAGATGCGTCTCCTGAACCGCTGGAAACCGCTCCTCACGCGGAGCTCGCCTCTGCTCCTCGACGTCGCACGCCGCCTGAAGCTCCTCGGCGCGCGTGTCTTCGGCGACACCGAGGCGGTCGTCCGCAGCGGGAACTGGCACGGCAACGACACGACCTGGCGGATGGCGCTCGATCTGGCCCGCGTCCTCCTCTACGCGCGCCCGGACGGCACGGTCGCACCTGCTCCCCGCCCGGGCTACCTGAGCGTGATCGACGGGATCATCGCCGGCGAGGGAAACGGTCCGATGTCGGCGGATGCGCGTCCGGCGGGACTCGTGATCGCGGGCGGCAACCCGGCTGCCGTGGACTGGGTGGCGACCCGGCTCATGGGCTTCGATCCCGCGCGCGTGAAGATCGTGAGCGAGGCGTTCGCGCCGGCGGAGCTTCCGCTCGCGCGCTTCGCGCCTGCGGAGATCGAGATCCTCGCCGCTGCCGAGCTCGCGCCGCTCCTCGCGGCCGGATCGTCACCGCTCGCCGCCTTTCGCCCGCATTTCGGCTGGGTGGGGGCGATCGAAGACCGGCGGCGCGACTGAGGCCGGACTCCGCCCCGACCACCGCGTCTTCAGCTCGTTTCCTGCTCCTCGTCCGCCTGCGCCGGCACGTGGCTCACCACGGCCAGGAACTTCCCGGCAGGCGTTCGCGGCAAGCGGTCCACCTCCTCGATCACGATCGGATGATCGGGACCCAGCCGCTCGCGCGCGTGGGCTTCGAGGGCGAGCCGGTCCGCTGCCGCGTACCCCGCTTCGGGCACCACGCGGAGGCGCACCGTCAGGTCCGCCTCCTGCACGATCTGTCCGGCGGCAACATGGGCGAGGCCCTTCCACACGTGGTCGAGCCGCCCGAGGCGGCGGCCGTCGCGCGTGTGCACGAGGGGATCGAGCCGCCCTTCGATGCGGGCGACGACCGGGAAGGAGCGGCCGCAGGGACACTCCGCGGCGGCCACCACGGCCTCGTCGCCCGTGCGGTAGCGGAGGAGCGGCATGGCGAGCCCGACGAGCGGCGTGCCGACGAGCTCCGCCCGGCCGTCGCGGGTCGGGAGGAGCTCGAGGAGCGTCACATCGGTCCACAGGTGATAGCCGCCGCGCTCGCAGTGTCCTCCGGCCAGCGTCCGCTCGGCGTTCCCGTAGCGATCCACGACCGGGGCCCGGAACACCCGCGCGATGAGAGCGGCATCCTCGGGGCGCAGGGTCTCGGACGCGGTGAACACGGCCTTGAGCGGCGGGGGTGCCAGGCGCTGATCGCGGAGGAGTCGCGCCAGCTCGGCGGCTGCCGACGGGTAGGCGTAGAGCGCCGCGGGCGCGAAGCGGATGAGGGCATCGTGGTAGGCGCGAGCGTGCTGCGGAGCGAGGTGGTGACTCGAGAAGAGGAGCTCGTGGGCGAAACGGTCATGGTGCCAGAAGGGCGGGGTCCGGCGGGCGGCCGGGGCCACGACCCCGCCGCGAAGCACGGCCAGCCGCTCGCCCGGCTTCACACCGAACCACAGCCGCTGGCGCCAGATCATGGCGTGCTCGTGGATCACGCTCCTCAGATCGCGGTATACGGTGAGCGGGGTGCCGGTCGTGCCGCTCGTGTACCCGCGGACGACGAGATGCACCGAGCGGTCCCGGAAGTCCCGCGGACGGGAGCGCACCACCCCTTTGTCGATGAGCGGCAGGCGGGCCAGGTCGGCGAGCGACGTGACCCCGGTCCGGTCGAGCCCCGAGCGGGCAAGAGCCTCGCGATAGAAGGGCACGCTCCGTCCGGCGCGGAGGAGAACCGCCTGGAGGCCTTTGAGCTGGTGCGCCGCGAGGTCGGTCGAGGAGAGCCGCTCGGTCCGGCCGAGCTCGGCGAGGAGAGCCCTGAAGATGCGACCCTCGCGCCAGGCGGCGCGCGCGAAGTCGCGCGCCGAGGCGGGGATGCCCCCGGTCACCGGCATCGGGCAGCGAGGCCCCCGGCGCGGCTAATTCTCAAAAGTCCATTGACTTGGCCGGGGGTGCTTGGTATAGTCCATGTCGTCATCTGTGCATCCACGTGGCGGTAATGCTCAGAAGGACTCCTAGCGGACACTTGTTAAAGCCAGACTCGCAGTCGGTTTTTCCATCGTAGCAAGTCGCTGGCGGAGCACCAAGGCTCGATTTCTGGCCGCATCGGTGGTTCGAGGCTGAGAGCCGCTTGAGCACTGCCGCCTCCATGTTTCCCAGGCGGTCCCCCTCAAACGCCGGACCCCGGCAGGTTCTCTGCACGGGAACGGCGGGTTCTCGCCCCACCTGGAATCGGCCCTGATTCCCGTCCGCTCAAGCCCAGCCCCGCGGCTGACTGCTCCGAAACGAAACACCGGCAGCGGGTTCGTCCACCAAGGCCTGGCAACCGGCCTCCGGCTTAGGCATCCATGGAGCAGCGGGTGGCTTGACATGAATCCTCCCAACCAGCTCACGGCCGTTGCTGAACACCGCCTCGCAACCCTCCCCGGTGAAGACGCCGCCGCCTTCACCATCGACTCCACGGTTCTCGATGTGGGAGCCCGCGCCGACGCCTCCTTCTACGAGCGTATCGGCAAGCGCTGGCTCGACGTGATCATCGCCTCGTCCCTCCTCCTCCTCTGCCTCCCTCTCCTCGCCCTGGTCGCCATCGCCATCAAGCTCGATTCGCGCGGATCCATCCTCTTCCGCTCGATGCGATGCGGCCTCGGCGGCGAGCCGTTCACGTTCTACAAGCTGCGCTCGATGCGGGAGAACGCGCATAGCCTGAAGCCGATGCTCCTCCATCTGAACGAGGTGGACGGGCCGGTGTTCAAGCTGGCCCACGATCCGCGCATGACCCGCGTCGGACGTTTCATCCGGCGCACGTCGATCGATGAGCTGCCGCAGCTGTGGAACGTGCTCTCCGGCGACATGTCGATCGTCGGTCCGCGGCCGCCGATTCCGGAGGAGGTCCAGCAGTACACGCCGAACCAGATGCGGCGCCTCTCGGTGAAGCCCGGGCTCACCTGCCTGTGGCAGGTCTCGGGGCGCTCGGACCTGAGCTTCGACGAGTGGGTGCGCCTGGATCTCGAGTACATCTACCATCGCTCGTTCAGCACCGATATCGGCATCCTCGCGCGCACCATCCCGGCCGTGCTGTCGTGCCGGGGTGCCTACTAGCGGCGCGCGATTCGCGCTCGCACCTGTCGGCCGCACATCGAATCAAGGGCCGCTTCCGGTCCGCGGGCCGCGCGTCCGCGGCGAGATTCCGGGAGTCGCGATCGGCACGCACCCCACGTCCGACGCGACCACGTGAGTTCCCGGCCGCCGCCGGCAGCGCGAGCCGGATCCACCGCCCCCGGTCGCTCTGCCGGCCGGGTGGGGCCGGAGGTCCGGTGATCGTTCCCGCTCCGGAAGCGGCCCGGAGGCGTGTAATCTCCCTGCCCGTGAACCCGAGACTCCCCTGCGCCGGCGCCGGACGCCGCGCGGCTCCGGACGGCTGCGGCCGGAGGCGCGGCCCGATCCCGGTCGACCCGTCATGCCGCGACTAGACCGCCTGGGCTGGGCCCTGGCGCGCGCGCGCGCGATGTCCGCCGCCGAGATGTCCTGGCGGCTCCGGGAGGCGCTGGCCGCGCGCGCCGAGCGCCTCGTCGTCGAAGCCACCCCGCGTGGGGCCGCCCTCCGCCGCCCTCCGCTCGAGCGGATCGCCGGATCGGCGGCGCCGCCCGCGGAGATCCTGTTCGGGCGCCGGCCCGCCGGCTTCCTCGCGTGGGAGGGCCCGGGGCGCGCCGATCTCGCCCATGCCCTGTCCGGAGTGCGGGGCGGGGCACCGCACCCGCCGGCCGACTGGAATCAAGACCCGGAGACCGGCCGCGCGTTCCCGCTCGCTCACTGGTCGGCCATCGACTACCGGCATCCGGCCCGCGAGGGGGCGATCCGCCGGCTCTGGTATCGAGCGCGGCACAGAGAGCTCATCACGCTCGCGCTGCCCTACTACCTGTCCGGGGACGAGGAAGCGGCGGCGCGCGTCGCCGCCACGATCGCCCGCTGGATCGAGCAGTGCCCGCCGCGCCGCGGCATTCACTGGATGGTGCCGCTCGAGATCGCGCTCCGCCTCATGGCCTGGTCGACGGCGATTCGCCTGATCGCCGGGTCGCGGGCGCTGTCCACGCTGGCGCCGATTGTGGCCCGCTCGGTGCATCTGCAGGCCGAGCACGTGCGCCTGCGCCGGTCTCGCTTCTCCTCGGCCAACAACCACCTGATCGCCCAGGGCGCCGGCCTCCTGCACGCGGGGCTCGCTTTCTCCGGCCTCAAGCGGGCGCCGCTCTGGCGCGAGACGGGGCGGGAGATCCTCGCTCGCGAAATTTTGCGCCAGACCACGGAAGATGGCGTGACGCGGGAGGCCTCGCTGCACTATCACGAGTTCGTGCTCGAGCTCGCGCTCCTCGCCTGGCTGCGTCTCCAGGCCAACGGAGAGGAGCTGCCGGCGGCGGTCCGGGCCCGGATCGCCGCCATGCTCGAGTTCGCGGCTCAAGCCGAGTCGTTCCCCGGCGGCGCCCCGGAGTTCGGTGATTCGGACCACCAGACCGTGCTGCCGCTGGCCGGCGAGGAGGGGCCGCGACCGAGCCTGCTCGCGGTCGGTGCGGTCCTCTTCGCGAGCGGCGCCTGGAAGGCGCTCGCCCGCGGGCTCACGCCGAGCGCGGCCCTGCTGCTCGGGGAAGAGGGGCGGGGGCGGTTCGCCGATCTGGTGGCCGCCCGGCCGGCACCGGGCTCGCGCCTCTACGCCGGCGCCGGGTACGCCTTCCTCCGGGATGCGAGCGGCGACCGCGGGCTCTTCTTCGATGCCGGCGAGCTCGGCTTCCTCGAGACCGCGGCGCACGGCCACGCCGATTGCCTGTCCTTCACCCTCGGCGCCTTCGGTGCTCCGCTCGTCGTCGATCCCGGGACATACACCTACCACGCCGAGCCGATCTACCGCGATCACTTCCGGTCGACCGCCGCGCACTCGACACTGCGCATCGATCTCGCCGAGCAATCGGACATGCGCGGCCCGTTCCTGTGGGGGCGGCGGGCGCACGGGCGCATCGTGCGCTTCGCCGCGACGCCGGCCGCCGATCTCGTGATCGGCGAGCACGACGGATACGAGCGGCTCGCCTCCCCGGTCGGTCACCGGCGCCACATCGTGTTCGTGAAGCCGGACTACGTGTGGGTGCGCGACGAGCTCACCGGCGCGGGGGAGCACCTGATCGAATCCTTCGTGCAGTTTGCACCGGGAATGGTGATCGAGCAGGGGAGCGGGACCGGGTCGCGCTCCACGGTCCTCGGTGCGGCGATCGCGCGCTCGGCGGCGGGAGTGGATCTCGACATCCTCGCCCTCGGTGCGCCGGCGCCGGAGTGGGACTGGTTTCTGGGCAGCGAGCGCCCGCTCGCCGGCTGGGTGTCGCCGCGGTTCGGCGAGCGCTTGCCGGCTCCGCTCCTCCGCCTGGTGATCGCGGGCCCGCTGCCCACGGAGATGCATCTCCTCCTGCGCCCGCGGCAGAGCACGGGGGCCGGCGGCGTCGCCCCGAACGGGAAGACCGCCGGCGTGCATCCGCTCGAGCGCGGCCGGGCGCTCGTCGCGATCGGGATGCCCGGCGAGGATCTCGTCACCCTGGGTGGGGGCCGCGGGTTGATCCCCGGCCCCGGGCCCTTCGCGGGGGAGGTGGACCTCGATGGTGCGCTCGGGCTCGTGCGCCTCTCCCAGGGGGAGCTCACCGCCTGCGCCGGCGCGGGTTTCCGGCGACTCGTGGCCGGGGGCCGCGAGTTCGCGGCGGCGATCGGCGGCGAGATCGACTTCTGTTTCCGCCGGCTCGGGACCCACGCCGTCGTCGAGGGGCGGGGCGGTCGCCTGCGCTTGTGGGCGCCGGGTGTGGCCGAGGTGCGCCGGGACGGTGTGGCGCTCCCGGTGACCCGGGCCGGGGACTGGATCGAGATCGACCTCGCGCCCGGCGGCCCGCGGGAGGCGACTTAGAGGGCCGCGCGGCGTGTGCTATAAAGCGGCGCGGGCGGCCGGGTGGTCCGTGCCGAGGCGGGCGGGAGCGCTCCGCGCGCGGGCGGCGCGGGTGCGCGGTGGCAGTCAGAAGAAAGGACGGCTGTGCGGATCGCCATTTTCGGGCTGGGCTACGTCGGATGCGTGAGCGCGGGGTGCCTCGCCCGTCTCGGGCACGAGGTGATCGGGGTCGATGTCAACCCGCACAAGGTCGAAGCCCTCAACAGCGGCCGTAGCCCGATCGTCGAGCGCGGGCTCCCGGAGCTGATCGCCGCCATGCGCGCGGCGGGGCGGCTCACCGCCTCGACCGAGCACGCGCGCGCGGTCGCCGAGAGCGATGCCTCGGTGATCTGTGTCGGCACCCCGTCGACCGAGGCCGGAGCCCTCGATCTTTCCTACGTGCGGCGGATCGCCGCCTCGATCGCCGAGACGCTGCGCCGGGAGTCACGCTATCACGTGATCGTGCTGCGCTCGACCGTGCTCCCGGGAACGATGGAGGACGACTTCATCCCCGCTCTCACGCGCGGCTCGGGGAAGCGGCCGGGGATCGACTTCGGGGTGGCCTACAACCCCGAGTTCCTGCGCGAGGGGAGCGCCCTCTCCGACTTCGAGAACCCGCCCTACACGATCGTCGCGGCGACCGACGAGCGGAGCGCCGATGTCGTGCGCGGGATGTACGCGGGTATCGACGCACCGGTCATGACGACGGCGTTCCGCGCCGCCGAGATGCTCAAGTACATCAACAACTCCTTCCACGCGCTCAAGGTGGCCTTCGCGAACGAGATGGGCAACATCTGCAAGAGCGTGGGCATCGACAGCCACGAGGTCATGGACCTCGTCTGCCGCGATACCAAGCTCAACATCTCGCCGGTCTACATGAAGCCCGGTTTCGCCTTCGGCGGTTCCTGCCTGCCCAAGGACCTGCGCGCCCTGGACGCGTTCGCCCGCCGCCAGAACGTGCCGACGCCGCTCCTCTCGTCGGTGCTGGAGTCGAACGCGCAGCAGATCCAGGCGGCGCTCCGGCTGATCGACAAGACCCGCAAGAAGAAGATCGGAGTCCTCGGCCTCACCTTCAAGGCGGGTACCGACGACATCCGCGAGAGCCCCATCGTCAAGGTGGTGGAGGCCCTGGTCGGCCGCGGGATGCAGGTCAAGGTGCACGACGAGAACATCGACATCGCCCGCATGGTGGGGGCCAATCGCGAGTACCTCGAGAGCTACATCCCGTATCTCGAGACCATTCTCCAGCCCACCATGCGTGAGGTGGTCGAGGATTCGGAGGTCATCGTCGTCGCCACCGCTTCGCCTGCCCACCGCGAGATCGTCGAGCACCTGCGCCCGGACCAGATCTTGATCGACCTCGTGCGGATCGTTCCCGACGGGCACCTGCCCGCCGACCGGTACATCGGCATCTGCTGGTAGCCAGGACGTGCGGCGGCCGCCCCGCGGGCGGCCGCCGGCGAGAAGAGAAACGGCGCCGCGCGGCATGAACCTCCTCTACCTCTCGCTCGCACCCCACATGGGGCTCGGCGATCCGCTCGGCTACGGCACTCACATGCGCGAGGTGGCGGCGGCTCTCGAGGAGGCCGGGCACGCGGTCGTGCGCTATGTCGCCGGGAGCGGCGGCCTCGTCGCGGCCCCGGGCTCGGGGTCCGGCGCGGCGACCGCCGGCCGCGGCGAGGAGGGCCCGGCGGTCGCACCCCGCCGCCCGCGCTTCGCGGCGCATGTGCCCCCGCCGGTCCGCCATCTCGCCCGCGATCTCCGCGAGCTGTGGCACGATCGGCGCGCCGCCGGCCCGCTCGCCCGCCTTGCCGCCAGCGCCGGCATCGAGGCGGTCTACGAGCGCTCGGCGTTCATGCAGCTCGCCGGTCTCGAGCTGGCCGCCGCCCGCGGCCTGCCGCACATCCTGGAGGTGAACGCCCCGATCGAGGAGCGTCGCGATCACCACGGCTATCCTCTCTACCGCGTCGGCCGGGCTCGCGAGCGGCGCAAGCTCGGCCTCGCCGATCAGGTGGTGTGCGTCACCTCGGCGCTTCGCGACTACCTCGCCGCTCAGGGCGGCGATCCGGATCGCATCCACGTCATCCCGAACGCGGTCCGTCCCGCCGCCTTCGTTCTCGATCCGGAGGCGCGGGCGGCGCTCCGCGCCCGCCTCGGCATCGGGCCCGAGCAGGTGGGAGTGGGTTTCGTCGGTCGGTTCGGCTTCTGGCGCGGCATGCATGCGCTCATGGCGGCGGTGGCGGAGGTGGCGGCGGCGACGCCGCGCGCGCACTTCGTCCTGATCGGGGACGGCCAGCTCATGCCCGACGTCCGCCGCTTCATCGCCGAGCGGCACCTCGGGGCGCGGGTCACCTTGACCGGGGCCCTCGCCCCGGCGGCGACGCCGGCCCATGTCACGGCCCTCGATGTGGGTGTGCTCGCCGGCTCGCCCTGGTACTCCTCGCCGATCAAGCTCTTCGAGTACGGCGCGGCGGGGCTCGCCGTGGTCGCCCCGCGCGTGCCCGCAGTCGCGGAGGTGCTCGCCGACGGGAGCGAGGGAATCCTCGTCGCGCCGGAGGACGCGCCGGCTCTCGCGGCGGCCATCCTCGCGCTGGTCGCCGATGAGTCGCGCCGCCGCGCGCTCGGCGTCCGTTACCGCGAGCGCGTGCATGCGGAGTTCACCTGGGCCCGGGTGGCCTCCCGGGTGACCGATCTCCTCCTCCGCTCGCCGCGCCGGGGGGGCCGATCGTGAGCGGACCGCGCGTGCTCATGATCGGCGTCGGGTACTTCCCGCGGCGGACCGCCGGCGACAAGAACTTCTTCGTCGATCTGGTCGCGGCCCTCGCCGGAACGCTGCCGCGGATCGCGGTTCTCTCGATCAACGATCTCCCACCCGGCGAGACCGTGCAGGAGACCCCGCACGGTCCGGTGCGCCTGTGGAACGTGCGGCGGGCCTTTCATCACGGCCCGGGCGAGCGCTACTTTCGCGAGGCGGGGGGGACCTGGTCCTATCATCATCTGCACGGTCCGATGCGCGAGACGATCGAGCGGCACCTGACCCTGATCGCGCTCCGCCCGCGCCTCGCCGCGCTCGTGCGCGCCGAGGGCATCGAGGTCATCCATTTCATGGACAACTGCGGCCCGGCCATGGCCTGGCTCCGGCGCGCGCTCGGCGACGTGGCGGTGACGGCCACGGCGCTCCGCTACGATCCCGGGCGCGGCGGCATCTATCGCCGCTACCTGGCGGCGAGCTTCCGCGATCTCGACGGCGTCGCCTGCTTGACCGACGCCTATCGCGACATCCTGATCGGACTCGGCGGGCGCGCGGAGCGACTGCGGACTCTGCGCTGGGGGCCGGCGCCGGAGTTCGCCGTGGATGCCGCGCGCCGTGCCGCCGCCGGGGCGCGCTACGGCGTCGGCCCCGAGACGCCGCTCTTCCTGTGGGCGGGGTTCGTGCAGCAGGTGGCCCGCGATTCGCTCATGGCGACGAGCGCGCTGGCGCGGGAACTCACTGCCGCGGTGCCCGATCTTCACTTCGTGTTCGCCCTCAAGCCCGAGTCCTGGCGCGAGGAGTTCCGCGCACTCGCCGGCGAGCGCATCCATGTCGAGGCCGCGTGCCCTGATTTCCCGGCGCTCCTGGCCCGCGCCGACTGTCTGGTCTCGCCGGTCCTCCGCCCGGGCTCGACCGTCGCGCCGCCGCTGACCTGGATCGAGGCCATGGCCCTCGGCACGCCGGTGGCGACGACCGCCGCGCTCGGCGTGGACGAGGCGGTCACCAACGGCGAGACGGGGGTCCTGGCGCCGACGGCGGCCGCCCTCGCGCCGCCGCTCTCCGCGCTGCTCGCGGATCGCGCGCGGCTCGCCGCGCTCGGCGCCGGCGCCGAGCGCCGGGCGCGCGAGCGCTTCGCGCTCCCGTCGATCGCTGCGGGCTACGGCGAGTTCCTGGCGACCGCCGCGCGGAGGCGGGGGTCCGCGGGTGGTGGCGGGCGATGACGGCTCCGGCCTATCCCGCGCGCGACCGCTACCGCGATCGCGAGGAGGCGGCGACGTACGACGAGCGCCGCTTCCGGTCGCTCCGCGGGCGGCTGGTCGATCGCCGCGAGCGCGCGCTCGTCGCGCGCGCCCTCGCGGCGGCCGGCAACTTCCACGGCGGTCGTCTGCTCGACCTCCCCGCAGGCACCGGACGGCTGGCGGCGCTCCTCGCCGCGCACGCCGGGCTCGTCCTGGGGGCCGATCGCTCCCGCGAAATGCTGCGGCTCGGCGCCGGTTATCGGGGGCAGGCGGTACAGGCCGACGTGGTCGCGCTCCCGTTCCGTGACGGAGCCTTCGACGCGGTAGTGAGCCTTCGCCTCCTCGGGCACCTGCCGCCCGCGGTGCGGGCCGCCGCGCTCGCGGAGCTCGCCCGCGTCTCGCGGGGACCGCTCATCGTCGCCTTCTACGACTCGACCTGGCTCACCCGGCTCCGCCGCCGCCGGGGGCCGCCGGCGCGGCGCGGGGCGTGGTTCGCCGAGCCGCTCCGGCAGACGCGGGAGGCGCTCGCCGCGGGCGGCTTCCGCGTCCGGCTCGCGCTCCCGCTCCTCCCGTTCTTCTCGGAGACCTGGATCCTCCTCCTCGATCACCCTGGCGCCCGGCCGGAGGGCCCGCGCGCGGAGCGGCCATGATCATCGTCATGGTCAACAAGTTCCACTACCTGCGGGGCGGCGCCGAGCGCTACTACTTCGATCTCAGCGCGCTCCTCGAGCGGCACGGTCATCGCGTGATCCCGTTCGCGACGCACGACCCGCGAAACCTGCCGACGCCGTACGCCGGAGACTTCATCCCGGGCATCGACTTCGACGCCGCCGCCGGGCCGCTCTCGGCGCTGCGGCGCGCCGGTCGCGTCATCCACTCACCCGGCGCGCGCCGGGCGATGGCCGGCGTGCTCGCCCGCCATCGCCCGGACCTCGTGCACCTGCACAACGTGGCCCACCACTTCTCGCCGTCGATCCTCGACGCGCTCCGCGCGGCGCAGGTGCCGGTCGTGCAGACAGTGCATGATTTCAAGCTCCTCTGCCCGACCTATCTCATGCTCCGCCGCGGCGAGGTCTGCGAGCTGTGCGCGGGCGGCAACGTCCTCCACGCGGTCATCCATCGCTGCAACCGGGGCTCGCTGGCGCGGAGCGCGGTGAGCGCGATCGAGAGCGGGCTCGCGGCGGCGCGGGACGCCTACGCTCCGGTCAGGCGCTTCCTCTGTCCGTCGCACTTCATGCAGGCCAAGCTCGCGGCGCGCGGCTTCGCGGCGGAGCGGCTCGTCCACCTGCCGCTCTTCGTGGATCCGCAACGGCTGGGCGCGGCCCCGACGAGCGCCGGCGCGGGCAGCGGTCCGGGCGCCGGCGGCGTCCTCTTCGTCGGCCGGCTGTCGCCCGAGAAGGGCGTGCGCACGCTCCTCGCCGCAGCCGAGATGGCGCGCGACGTGCCGCTCACGATCGCGGGGGAAGGGCCGCTCGCGGGCGAGGTCGAACGCGAGGTGGCATCGCGGCGACTGAGCCACGTGCGCCTCGCCGGCCGGCTCGCCGGCCCCGAGCTCTTCACGCTGTGGCGAACGGCGCGCGCGACGGTCGTGCCGAGCGAGTGCTACGAGAACTTCCCGCTCGTCGTCGCCGAATCCATGGCCCTGGGCGTGCCGGTCATCGCGAGCCGGCTCGGCGGGCTCGCCGAGCTGGTCACGGAGAGCGAGGCCGGCTGGCTCGTGCCGCCGCGCGCCCCGGCGGCGCTGGCTCTTGCCATGCAGGCGGCGATGGCGGACGCCGAGCGCGCTCGCGCGCTCGGGGCGGCCGGCCGCGCCGTCGTCGCCGCGCGCTACACTCCGGCGGAGCACCTGAAGCGGATCCTCGCCGCCTACGCGGCGGCCCGGGAGATCGAGGCGGGAGGCGATGGCGGCGTGAGACGCTCGAGACCGGGGCGGGCATGAGGCGAGGCGCGAACCACTCGCGAGGAGCTGGCGGCGCCCTGGCGCCGGGCCGCGGCCCGGGCCTGCGCACCACCCTGCTCTTGACCGCGCTCGCCGCCGCGCTCCGGCTCCCCGGGCTCGGCCAGCAGTCCTTCTGGACCGACGAAGCGCACACGATCATGGTGGCCGGGATCCCGAGGAGCCCCGAGGTCCCGCCGTGGCGCCCCGCGGATCTCCTCGTCGTGACCCAGGGCCCCCTGTTCATGGGTCTCGCCCACGCCTGGAGCCGCCTCGCCGGGACCGGCGAGGCGGCGCTCCGGCTCCTGCCGGCCCTCTTCTCGATCGCGACCGTCCCGCTCTTCCTCGCCCTCGCCGGCCGCCTCGGCGGCCGCGAGGCGGCCATCCTGGCCGGGCTCCTCCTCGCCGTATCCCCGTTCCACGTCTGGTACGGACAGGAGCTCCGCGGGTACAGCCTCGTCATGCTCGCCGTGGTGGCGGCCACCCTGGTCCTGGTCGAGCTCCTGCGGGGCGCCGGCGGCATCCGCCGTTATCTGCTGTATGCCGCAAGTTGTGCCGCAGGGCTCGGCGCGAGCCTGACCATGGTCTTCCTCCTGCCCGCCCACGCGCTCGCGGTCGCCGCTCGCGCCCGCCGCCTCGGCCGCGGCGGGCTCCTGGGGATCGCCCTCGCCTGGCTCGCGGTGGTCGTCCTCGCGGCGCCGTGGCTCGGCGTCTTCGGCGAGCGGCACGACGTGGGCCGCGCGGTCGATCGCGCGGAGGCGACCGAGGCGCCGCTCCGCGGCGCGACGACCATGCCGGCGCTCGCCGTGCCGTACGCGTTCTATTCCTTCGCCGCCGGGTTCAGCCTGGGGCCGACGCCGGCCGAGCTGCACGCTGCGGGCCCGAACGCCCTGGCCCGCCACGTGCCGCTGATCGCCCTCGTCGCCGTGGTCTACGGCGGCCTGGCTGTGGCGGGTCTCCTCGCCGCGACCGCGCGGCGGCCGGCGACCGCGCTCTTTCTCCTCGCCTGGATCGCGATTCCGTTCGCGCTCTCCGCCTGGCTCGCACTGACCAACGTCAAGGTGTGGAATGCGCGCTACGTGGCGGTGTCCTTCCCGGCCTTCCTTCTCCTCCTGGCGTGGGGGCTCGCCGCGCTGGCTCCGCTGCCGCGCCGCCTCCTCCTCGGTCTCGTCCTCGCCCTGTCGCTCGCTTCGCTCTGGAACCTGCGCCGCGATCCGGCCTATGCCAAGGAGGATTACCGGAGCGCGGGGGCCTACCTCGACCGCCATCTCGGATCCGGAGACGCGCTCATCGGGGTGGGGGCGCCGCTCCCCGTCTTCCTCTATGCGGAGCGCCGTCCGGCGACCTATCTCCTGGTGCATCCGCACCGGATCGGGGATGATCGGGAGCTTCGCCGGCGCCTGGCCGCGGCCGCCGGCGAGCGCGAGCGTGTGTGGCTCCTCCGGGCGCGGCCGTACCAGAGCGACCCGGCGAACCACGTGGGGGAGATCCTGGCCGAGACGCGCGCGCGGGCCGATCGCCAGGTCTTCCCGGGGATCGAGCTCGAACGCTACGACCGCGGGGCCGGGCCCGCCGGCGCCGCGGATCACGGGCCCTGAGGCGCCGCCGGTCTCTCTCCCGTTCTCGACAGGGGGGGGCGGGAGTTGGTATAGTTGGTGCTTCCTCAAGCAGCTGAACCAGAAGCAGCTGAACCAGTTCCGGCACCGCACACCAGGGCCAACCGCCCACCTGGCCCATGGACCTTGGAGCCTAGCCCGTGGCTTCCAGCACCCGTGTTCTGATCATCGTCGAGAATCTGACGGTCCCCTTCGACCGCCGCGTCTGGATGGAGGCCACCTCGCTCGTCGAGGCCGGCTTCCAGGTGGCCGTCATTTGCCCCACCGGCGGTGAGCACGTTCGCCCATACGAGCGGCTCGAGGGGGTGGCGATCTATCGCTACCCGTCGCCGCGCGCGACCCGTGGCCACCTGAGCTACTTCTGGGAGTTCCTCTACTGCTGGGTGATGACGGCGTACCTCTCGTTCAAGGTGCTGCGCCGCGAGGGGTTCGACGTGATCCAGGCCTGCAATCCGCCGGACACCTTCTTCCTCCTCGGGTGGTGCTACAAGCTCCTCGGGAAGAAGTTCGTCTACGACCAGCACGACCTCTGTCCCGAGGTGTACCTGGCTCGCTTCAAGCGGCAGCCGAACTTCCTCTATCGCGGTCTCCTCGCCCTCGAGCGCCTGACCTATGCGACCGCCGATCTCGTCATCGTCACCAACGAGTCGTATCGCGAGGTGGCGGCCCGGCGCGGCCGGGTCAGGCCCGAGCGGATCGTCGTCGTGCGCAGCGCGCCCGACGTCCGCCGATTCCGGGCCGCGGTACCCGATCCGGCGGCCAAGCGCGGCCGCCAGCACCTGGTCGCCTACCTCGGCGTCATGGCCCCGCAGGACGGGGTCGATCTCCTCATCGATGCGATCGAGCACATCGTCAAGAAGCGCGAACGTGCCGACATCTCCTTCGTGCTCATCGGGTCCGGCGACAGCTTCGAGGACCTGCGCGCGCTCGTTCGCGAGCGGGGTCTCGACGATCAGGTGGCGTTCACCGGGCGCGTGCCCGACGAGGAGGTGGCGCGCCTCGTCTCGACCGCCGACGTCTGCGTGAGCCCGGATCCGAAGAACGACCTGAACGACCGCTCGACCATGAACAAGGTCCTCGAGTACATGGCGCTCGGCCGGCCGATCGTCGCCTTCGATCTCAAGGAGACGCGCTATTCTGCCGCCGACGCGGCGCTCTACGCCCGCCCGAACGATCCCGCCGACTTCGGCGACCAGGTGCTCGCGCTCCTCGCCGACCCGGCGCGCTGCGCCGCGATGGGCCGCTCCGGCCAGGCGCGGCTCCGGGATCACCTGGCGTGGTCGCATTCGCGCGCCGCCCTGGTCCGGAGCTACGCGCGGCTCGCCGGGCTCCGGCCGCGGCTGCGCGGACTCGCGGCGCCCGCCCCGGGAGGGGTGCGATGAGCCGGCGCCTGCTGCCTCTCCCGCGCTCGGCGGTGATCGCGGTCACCCTCGGCTGCAACTCGCGGTGCAAGACCTGCGACATCTGGATGATCCGCCCGGAGAACGAGCTCGAGCCGGAGGACTACCGGCGGCTGCCGCGGAGCTTGAAGAACATCAACGTCTCGGGCGGCGAGCCCTTCCTGCGGGAGGACCTGCCCGCGATCGTGCGCGTGATGCGCGAGGTGACCGACCAGCCGCGCATCGTCATCTCGACCAATGGCCTCCTGCCCGAGCGGATCGAGCGCACCATGCGGGAGATCCCGGACGCCGCGGTGCGCGTCTCGGTGGACGGGGTCGGCGAGGCCCACGATTTCGCCCGCGGCGTCCCCGGCAACTACGACCGCTGCCTCGAGACGCTCGAGCGCCTGCGTGCGATCGGGGTCACCGACCTCGGCCTCTCCGCCACCGCCTCGGCCCACAACCCGGGGGAGGTGCCGCGGGTGCAGGAGCTCGCCCGGCAGCTCGGCATCGAGTTCGTGGTCGGAGTCGCCCATTCCTCGCCGACCTACTTCGGGGATCAGGTGTCGAGCGCACCCGATCGCGAGCAGGCCACGCGAGAGCTCGTCGCGATCCGCGATCACGAGCTCGCCAGCGCGCGGCCGAAGGAATGGGTGCGGGCCTGGTTCACCGACGGTCTGATCGACCAGGTCGCGGGGCTCGAGCGGCGCATGCCGTGCTACGCGATCGAGAGCCACTTCTACCTCGATCCCCATGGCAACGTCTTCCCGTGCAACGCCCGCGGCGACAACATGGGGAACCTGTTGACCGAGACCTACGCGGAGATCGTGGCCCGGAACGACGCGTTGCTCGCCGACGTGCGGCAGTGCAACGACTGCTGGATGAGCTGCACGGTCACGCCGGGCCTGCGCCAGCGGCCGTGGACGCCGCTCCTCTGGGTGCTCCGGGCCAAGCTGTTCGGCGCTCCGGCGCGGACGCCGCTCGTCCCCGAGGCGGCGAAGCCGCTCGGCACCGGCCAGGGTGCGATCCCCATCTATCTCGACGACCGGGGCAAGGAGCGCTACGCCCGCTTGAAGGGCCTGGCGGCGGCTCCCTCCGAGAAGGGGAGCGCGCGATGAAGATCGCCATGGTCGGCCAGAAGGGCATCCCCGCGACCTACGGCGGCGTCGAGCGCCATGTCGAGGAGATTGGGGCCCGCCTCGCCGCCAAGGGGCACGACGTCACGGTCTACTGCCGGTGGCATTACACCCGCAACGAGGAGCGGTACTTCCGCGGCATCCGCCTCGTGCGCTACCCCTCGGTCAACACCAAGCATCTCGACACCGCCTCGCACTGCATGATCGCGGCCGCCGACTACCTGTGGCGCAAGCACGACATCATCCACTTCCACGCCCTCGGCCCTTCAGTGTTCGCGGGACTGCCGCGGCTCCGCGGCACGCGCTCGGTCGTCACCATCCACGGCCTCGACTGGGAGCGCGAGAAGTGGGGGAGGATGGCGGCCTGGGTCCTCCGGCACTGCGAGTACCCGGCGGTCCACTTCCCGAATCGCGCCATCGTCGTCTCGCGCACGCTCCAGCACTACTTCGCCGAGAAGTACAACATCGTTCCGGACGTCATCCCGAACGGGACCAACGTCCCGGTGCTCAGGGCGCCGCGAAAGATGCAGCGCTTCGGGCTCGACGGCCCGTACGTCCTCTTCGTCGGCCGGCTGGTCCCCGAAAAGGGTTGCCACTTCCTGGTCGAGGCTTTCAGTCAGCTCGACATCGATCCGCGCGTGCGCCTCGTGCTCGCCGGCGGCACCAGCTTCTCCGACCAGTACGTGCGCGATCTCGAGCGCTACCAGTCCGACCGCATCCGCTTCCTCGGCTACGTCTACGGGGACATGCTCGAGGAGCTGTGGTCGAACGCCTACTTCGTCGTCCAGCCCTCGACCCTCGAGGGGCTCTCGATCTCGCTCCTCGAGGGGCTCTCCTACGGCAAGTGCGTCTTGACCTCGGACATCCCCGAGAACATCGAGGTGGTCGGGGACGCCGCGCCCTCCTTCCGGAGCCGCGACGTGGACGACCTGCGCGCCAAGCTCCAGCTCCTGATTGAGAACCCGGATCTGGTCCGCCGCTACGAGGTGCAGAGCCGCGACCTGGTCTTCAAGAACTACTCCTGGGACCGGGTCGTCGATTCGCTCGAGAAGGTCTACGACAAGGTGGTCGACCAGCGCACGCCGAGCCACGACGGCGCCGAGCTCCTGCCGGTCTGACTCCCGGTTCCGTTGTGCGGCGGCATGCGCCGGGACGCATCTCCCCCCCGCTGCCTCGCGGTCCGGTTGCCCGTCCCCGGCCGCTGTGCTATAAGCCATTCCGCGATCCACATCCACCGATGCCGCGCGCGGCGCGCCGGCGGCGAATGTCGCCACCCGGGCCGCGTCCGGCGCGCAATCGGCCGGAGGTCGTGCATGTTCGCTCGCCTCATCGTGATCTCGTTCGCGGTCGTGCTCGCCTGCGCGAGCGCACCGGCCTCGAAGACCGCGCCGCCCGCCACCGCGCCCGTGACGGCGGCGCCGGCCGATACCCCCGCGGGCGCGCCGGCCGCCATGCCGCCCGCGACCGGCGCCACCGCCGCCGAGCTCTCGACCCCGCCGCCGCCGCCGCCCGCGCCGCCGCCGGCCGCGGGGCAGGTGGACCCGGGCGAGGGCTGGACCGAGCCGGTCGCCGGGAGCACGCTCCCGGGTTATCGAGTGCAGATCTTCGCGTCGAGCGAGGAGCCGCGGGCGAAGGAGGTGGCCGCGGAGGCGCGGTCCCGCCTCGCGGAACCGGTCTACGTCGTGTACGAGGCTCCGCTCTACAAGGTGCGCGTGGGCGACTGCGTCACGCGCGGCGAGGCGGACGCGCTCAAGGAGCGCGCGGCCGGACAGGGCTTCGACGGCGCCTGGGTGGCCGAGACCGCGGTCCAGGCTCGCTAGCGGCAGCGCATCATGCCCGAGCTACGCAAGGACCCGATCATCGGGCGCTGGGTCATCATCTCCACCGAGCGCGGCAAGCGGCCGACCGACTTCACCGACCGCGCGGGGCCGCGGCGCGGGAGCTTCTGCCCGTTCTGCCCCGGCAACGAGGACAAGACCCCACCCGAGGTGCTCGCCTTCCGCAATCCGGGCGGCCGGCGCGACGGACCGGGCTGGCAGGTGCGGGTCGTGCCCAACAAGTTCCCGGCGCTGCAGATCGAGGGGGACCTGGATCGGCGCGCCGAGGGCCTGTACGACAAGATGAACGGCATCGGCGCCCACGAGGTGATCATCGAGACGCCCGAGCACGAGTGCGAGCTCTCGCTGATCCCGGTCGCCGGCATCGAGCAGGTCCTCCATGCCTACCGCGAGCGGATGATCGACCTGAAGCGCGATCGCCGCTTCCGCTACATCATGCTGTTCAAGAACCACGGCGAGGCGGCCGGCGCCACCCTCGAGCACGGCCACACCCAGATCATCGCCACGCCGGTCGTGCCCAAGCGGGTGCAGGAGGAAGTGGACGGGGCGCGCGGGCACTTCGAGCTCAAGGAGCGGTGCATCTTCTGCGACATCATCGCCCAGGAGCGGCAGGACGGCCGGCGGATCGTGGTCGAGAACGACGAGTTCCTCGCCTTCGCGCCCTTCGCCTCGCGCTTCCCCTTCGAGACCTGGATCCTGCCGAAGCGCCACGAATCGCACTTCGAGGAGGGGGATCCCGGCCGATACCCCGCCCTCGCCCAGATTCTCAAGGCCACGCTCACCCGCATCGGACAGGCGCTCAATCATCCGCCCTACAACTTCGTCCTGCACACGAGCCCCACCAATCAGGCTCATCTCGATCACTATCACTGGCATTTCGAGATCATGCCGAAGCTGACCAAGACGGCCGGTTTCGAGTGGGGCACCGGGTTCCACATCAATCCGACACCGCCGGAGGAAGCGGCCGAGTACCTGCGGGAGATCGAGATCCAGGAAAGCGAGCATGGGGGACGCACTCACCATCTCGATGCTGAGCGCTGAGCTCGCGCCCTATGCCAAGGTCGGCGGCCTCGGCGACGTCGTTGCCGACCTGGCCCGGGCCCTGGCCCGGCTCGGCCACCGCGTGCTCGTGTTCCTGCCGCGGTATCGCGCGATCGATCGCGAGCTCATGCGCGAGTTCACGGTGGTGCACGAGCTCAAGGTGCCGACCGCGGGGCAGGTGATGACCGGGCGCGTCTGGCACGGGCGGATGCTGGGGACGGGTGTCGAGGCCTATCTCATCGACCGCCCCGAGCTCTACGATCGCGACGGCATCTACACCGACCCGGCGACCGGCGACGCCTTTCCCGACAACCCGCTCCGCTTCATCTTCTATTCGCGGGGGGCGATCGAGACCCTGCGTGCGCTCCGCGTCCAGTGCGACGTCGTGCATGCCCACGATCACCAGGCGGGACTGGCGCCGGCATTCTTGAAGACGATCTACTCCGAGGACTCGCTGCTCAAAAACGTGGCGAGCCTCTTCTCGATCCACAACCTCGGCTACCAGGGAATCTTCGAGCGCGACGTGCTCGGGCTCGCCGGTTTCCCGCCCGACTCCTTCTTCCCCCTCTCTCCCTTCGAGTTCTGGGGGAAGGTGAACTTCATGAAGACGGGGATCCTCTTCGCCGACCTGGTGGCGACCGTCTCCGAGCGCTATGCGCAGGAGATCCAGTGGACCGAGGAGTTCGGCTACGGGCTCGAGGGGGTGCTCCGCGAGCGGCAACGTGACCTCATCGGCATCCCGAACGGGATCGATGTCAACGCCTGGGATCCGCGCCACGATCCCTACGTGCCCCATCCGTACTCGGCGGACGACCCCGCGCCCAAGGCGCGGAACAAGGCCGAGCTCATGGCCCGCCTCGCGCTCCCGCCGGAGCGGGCGGCGCGGCCGCTCGCCGCGATCGTGTCCCGCCTCGTGGATCAGAAGGGGATCGACCTCGTCGCGAGCGCGATGCCGGGACTCCTGGCCCGCGACCTGAGCCTCGTCCTCCTCGGCACCGGACAGAAGAAGTACGAGGACCTGTTCCGGGATCTGGCGCGGCGGCATCCCGACCGCGTGGCGGTACGGATCGCCTTCGACGAGCCGCTCGCGCACCTGATCGAGGCGGGCGCCGATCTCTTCCTCATGCCTTCGCGCTACGAGCCGTGCGGGCTGAACCAGATGTACAGCCTGCGCTACGGCACGGTCCCCGTCGTGCGGGCGACCGGGGGGCTCGCCGACACGGTCGCCGAGTACGATCCGGCGACCGGGCAGGGAAATGGCTTCGTGTTCACCGGGTACTCGGCCGCCGAGTTCCTCGCGGCGGTCGACCGCGCGCTCGCGGCCCTCGCCGATCCGGAGACCCGCCGCCGCCTCCTCGTGAACGGGATGACGGCGGACCATTCGTGGGAGCATTCGGCCCGCCGCTACGTCGAGGCCTACCGGATGGCGATCGAGCGCAAGCACCGGGTGAACTTCGGGAGCTGGTCGCAGCGGAAGGTCGAGCAGCGCTAGACCGCGGGTGCACCGGCGAGCGTCGCGCCGGCGCGCGAGAAAGAGCTTCTCGACCTCCGACTCCCCGAATGGCCAGGAGATCCGGCCCGGCATGGGCCGTCAGGCGCGGCGGTTCAGATCAGCCCAGGACTCGGGGGCCGGCGCCTCGCCGCTTGCCTCGCGCGCGCCCGCGTCGGCCGCGCGCGGCGCGAAGACGACCGGAGCGCTCGCGATCGCGGCCGTGGGGTCGGTGCCGTCGAGAAAACGGCAGGGCATGGTCCAGCACCGCCGCCGCCGGTTCCAGATCACCGCGGGATCCTCCTCGCGCACGTTGCCGATCGGATCCATCTTGTAGCAGAGCCGTACATCCCCGTTCGACGACATGTCGAAATCGCTGACCGCGGTGCGGCACTCCCGGCTCCGGAAGTGCTGATCGTGGCTGCGTCCCTTCTCGTAGGCACGGGCCGGATCCCGGAAGTAGAACTTGATGAACTCGAGGTACTCGACCGAATTCTGGATCGGCCAGCCGTCGCGCTTGAGCGCGATGAGCTCGTCGAGGGCACGATCGGACGCCGCCGGGTCGGTGACCCACAAGGGGCTCCGCTCGATCCAGCGCGGATCGTCGGGCTCCATGTAGGTCTGCTCGACCGGCTGGAACTTGATCTCGTCGACACCGAGCGCCTTGATCTTGCGCACGAGAGGTGCGAGCTCGCCCAGGTTCTGGCGGAAGATGACCGCGGAAACGACGAGGCGGGACGGAACACGGCTCTCTCTGCGCGCCGCGACGAGGCGCTCGAGCGCGGCCTCGGTCCGGCGTCCGAACCCGGGGAGCCCGCGCAGGAAGTCGTGGACATCGGGGTTGGCCCCGTCGAGCGAGACCTGTACGATGCGCGGACGCAACCGCATGATACGCCGGGCCCGCGCCTCGTCGACGAGCCAGCCGTTGGTCAGCATGTGGATGGCGAAGCCGAGAGCGCTGGCCTGCTCGAGGATCTCGAAGGCGTCCCGCCGGAGGAAGATCTCGCCGCCGGTCACGGTGAGCGGCGCTCCGGGGCCGAGCCAGCGGCGGAGGCGGGTGAGGACGGTCGCCCACTCGGCCGCCGTGAGCTCGTCGGGCGGCGTGTGCTCCGGGCGGTAGATATCGCAATGCAGGCAGCGGGCGTTGCATTGCATCGTGAGCTTGATGCTGACGAAGGTCGGCTTCGCCAGGTTGAGCCCCGTGCGGAGCGCGAGCGCTTGCAGCCGCCAGTGCCACCGCTCGTAGAGCTCGGTGCGGAGAAACGGCCGGTCCTGCCGGGAAAGAACTGTCGAGAGCAAGGATGCCATGGAGTCGGGAGTCTCGGGGGGGGGTTGGGCCTGATCGTTGTGACACAGCTTACAGGGATTGCCTCCAGAGCAAAAGGGGTGCCGTCGGGGCCCGCCCCGTGCCGTCGCCCGGGACTTGCGGCTGGATGGGGCCGATGACCCGCCCGGGCGCCAAGGCCTGGCGCCCGCGCCCGCCCCTTCCGCCCGCCGCGGGGCGCGCCGCGGGCGGCCCCGCCGGATGCACCGCGGGGCGGGCCGTGCTCCTCGCCGTCGTGCCTCTCGCGCTCGGGCTCCTCGCCCTCGCGCCGGCTCCCGCGAGGGCGTTCACCGCCCCGTGGGCCGTGAGCGGCCCGTGGCCGGGCACCTCGCACGAGCCCGTGCGCGCGCTCGATCATCCGACCGTCGAGGCCCGGCTCGGCGCGGCGAACCTCGATGCGAGCGCCGGGTTTCGCTTCGCCGTCTGGGGCGACCAGCGCGCCCTCGCCGACGGCGAGTGGCAAGAGCTCGTCGCCGCGCTCGCCTCCGAGGCGGCGCGCGACGAACGGCTCCTCTTCCTCGTCGACACGGGCGATATCGTCGATGACGGCGTCCACACCGACCAGTTCGCGATGCTCCGCTCGCTCCTCGCGCCGGTCGCCCGCCTCCCGTACCTGGTCGCCGTCGGCAATCACGAGCTCCACGACAACGAGGTCGCAGCCGCGCGCGCGAACACCGCGATCTTTCTCGGCTACCTCGATCCTGCGTTCTCGGCGCAGCGGATGTACTACCGGAAGGACATCGGCCCCGCCTCCTTCTACTTTCTCGACACGAACGACCTGATCTACGGCGAGAGCGGGACGGGGAGCGGCGACTGCCCGCCCGGGCCGGGGAGTCGCGGTGAGATGCAGCTCGCGTGGCTCGCCCGCGAGCTCCCGCCGCTCGCCGCCCCCGACGGACGCTTGCGCATCGTCGTCATGCATCACCCGCTCTTGCATGCGTCGGAGCGGCACGGCGGGCACGCGCGCGCCCTCTGGAACTGCACGGCGGCCGGGCGCCGGCTCGCGGACCTCCTGGCCGACGGCGGCGTCAGTCTGATCCTGACCGGGCACACGCACACCTACGAGCGATATCGCCTCCGCCGCGACGACGGGCGCGAGATCGCGCTGGTCAATCTCTCGGGGCGGCCGCGGACGAGCTTCCTCTGGTTCGGCGCCAGCGCGCGCCGCCCGCGCGCGATCGCGGGGGGCGAGCGCGAGTGGTTCGCGGCGGAGGGGTTCACCGGTCTCGAGCGCTGGGACTTGCGACAGGAGGAGGCGATGTCTCCAGAGCGGGAGGCCAACCAGTTCGCGATCTTCACCGTCGAGCCGGGCGGCGGCCTCCGGTGCGAGCTCCATTTCCTCGATGCGGCCGCCGCGGGCGGCGTCCGCCGGGAGCCGGCGCTCCGCCTGCGCTAGCGCGAGCGCGCGAGCGCACTGGAAGAGGGGGATAGACGATGGCCAGCAGAAAGGCCCCGGGGTTTGCCGCCGGTCTCCGCGCCCGGCCGGCCGTGATCGCCATGCTCCATGCGCCGCCGCTTCCCGGCTCGGCGCGCGCCGGCGGCAGTCTCGCCGCTCTGGTGGAGCGCGTGGTGGCCGACGCCCGCGCCGCGGCGGCGGGAGGCGCCGACGCGCTCCTCCTCGAGAACTACGGCGATGCGCCCTTCGCCGCGGACCGCGTCGGGCCGCACGTGGTCGCCGCGCTGGCCATCGTCGCCGCGAGCGTGCGCGCAGCGGTCGCGCTCCCGCTCGGCGTGAACGTGCTCCGCAACGACGCCCGCGCCGCGCTCGCCGTGGCCCACGCCGCCGGCGGCGCGTTCGTGCGGGTGAACGTGCTCGCCGGCCTGGTGGCCACGGATCAGGGGCTCCTCGCCGGCGAGGCGGAGCGGGTGCTGGCCTATCGCGCCCGTCTGGACGCGGCGCGGGCGCTCTCGATCCTCGCCGACGTGGACGTCAAGCACGGGCGTCCGCTGTGGGGCGCAGCGATTGGCGATCGCGCGCAGGATCTTGTGGAGCGCGCCGGCGCCGACGGTCTCATCGTCACCGGAGCGGCGACCGGCCGGCCGCCTTCGCGCGCCGATCTCGAAGCCGTGCGCGCCGCCTGCCCGGCGGCGCCGCTCCTCGTCGGGAGCGGTCTCACCCCCGATGCCGCCCGCGAGCTCCTCGCGCTCGCCGACGGCGCGATCGCGGGCACCGCGCTCAAGCGCGGCGGCGTGGTCGGCGCGCCGATCGATGGGACCCGGGTGCGAGCGCTGGTCCGGGCGGCGCGGGCGGCCTGGGACGAGCGCGATCGCGGCCGCGGCCGCGGCGCCCGCTGACGGGCCCGCTGCCGGCGCCCACCGCTAGGCGCGCTCGAGCGGCGCTTCGATCAGCGCCTGGTGGAGCGCGAGGAGGTCGTCGGACGCCCGCCCGGCGGGAACGAGGACCGAGGTCGAGCGCGGCCCGCACAGGAGGTCGCCCGGCACGCGCTCGGGAGCGAGGCGGGCGAGCGTGGCGGCGAGGGGCGCCCCGGCGGCATGGATGACCGAGAGGAGGTCGCCGTGCACGGGCGCCGCCGACTTGATGCCGGCCGCCGCGGCGCGGGCGCGCGCCTCCTCCGCGACGCCCTGATCGAGCACGCCGCAGGTGCCGTGGCCGCCGGGGACGAGGAGATGGAACGGGCTCTCCTCGGCGTCGCCGAAGAGGGCGGCGACGCGGTCCGGCGCGGCGTCGAGATCGAGGAGCGCGACGCGGTGCAGGCAGCCGAGGCCGATCACCGCCGGCGGCGCGGGCGCGCCGGGAGCGGCGGCCAGAGCGCCGGCCGCACCCACCAGCGTGCCCGGGCCGGGGATGAAGCTCGAGCGCACGACCACCGGCACCTGGTGGCGGGCCGCCCAGCGCGCGGCCCGCGGATGGAGGACACCGGCGCCGAGCTCGGCATAGGCGACCATCGTCGCGTGGTCGATCGCCGGCACGCGGCGAGCCATCGGCACGCGCCCGGGATCGGCGGTATAGACCCCGTCGACATCGGTGTAGATGTCGCAGCGGAGCGCGCCGAAGCGCGAGGCGAGCGCCACCGCGGTCAGGTCCGAGCCGCCGCGGCCGAGGGTCGTCACCTCGCGCGCGGCGCTCACGCCCTGGAATCCGGCGACGATGACCACGCGGCCGTCGGCGATCCCGTCGCGAATGCGGTCGCCCTTCACGTCGAGGATGCGGGCGCGCGTGTGCGCGCCGTCGGTGATGATGCCCGACTGCGACCCGGTGAGCGAGATCGAGCGGAGCCCCGCTGCGTTCAGGGCCATGGCGACGAGCGACATCGAGATGCGCTCGCCGGCCGTCAGCAGCATGTCGAGCTCACGCGGGTCGGGACGGTCACAGATGTCGGTGGCGAGCGCCATCAGGTGATCGGTGGTGTCGCCCATGGCGGAGACGACGACGATGACATCGTTGCCGGCGCGCTTCTCGTGGCCGACGCGGGCGGCGACGTCACGGATGCGGGACGAGGTGGCGAGCGAGGTGCCGCCGTACTTGTGGACGACGAGGGCCATCGGGTGATCTCCGGTGGCAGAGGCTACTCGATCGCCGGAGCCCTTGTCCACGCGTCGCCGGAAGCGCCGCTTCCGGGCGGCGGGGGCCCTGCGGCCGCGGGGCCGGCATGGCGGGAACGAGAGGGGCGATGGGAGGGGGTTGACAAGCCCCCCGGGCCGTCGCTAGAGTCTAGCCACTTCGTTTCTTGCGGAAGTAGCTCAGTCTGGTAGAGCCCCACCTTGCCAAGGTGGTTGTCGCGGGTTCAAATCCCGTCTTCCGCTCCACTGCCGAGGCCGGCGCCCGGGCGCCGGCCTCTTCGTTTGCTGGCGAACGGGCGGCGGGCCGGTGCGCCCGCGTTCACGGCACCCGGTCGAACTCGTAGCCTCCGGCCGTCGATCCCCACACCTGCTTCCCGGCCGCATCGAAGCCGCGATCGAGCGAGATCATCCGCTCCGCCGTGATCGTCACCTCGGAGGTGGCGGCGGCGGCCCCGCGGAGTTCGCTCGCGCAGTCCCGGCCGACGGTGCCACCCGCATAGGCGCCGGCCGCGGTCTTCCGCAAGACGACGGCGCAGCCCGCCCGGAGCGTGAGCGAGTCGGGGGTCAGCGCGGCCAGAGGCGCCGAATCGCGCCAGGCCCCGGCGAAGCAGAGCGGTGCGGGGAGCGTGAACACCGCGCTCTCGAAGGTCGAGTCGGACGGGGCCGTGAGTCGATAGACCCGCTGCCGGTACGGCCGATCCCCCTGCGCCGCCGTCGCCTGCTCGACGTAGAGCCAGCGGGCGTCGGCGCGCGCAGTCCAGATCGGCACGATGTGGAGCCGGATGTCGTAGAAGGCCGAGTCGCGGGCGGCCTGTGCGGCGCTCGAGAAGGAGCCGGTCATCCAGCGGGCGAGTTCATCGAGATTCCCCGGCGCGGTGCCGGGGCCATCCCCGCCGCGCGCAGCGGCGCTGCCGAGCGCGACCGCGACCGCGCAGGCGAGTCCCGCAAGTCGCGTACGTCTCACTGGAGGAGCACCGCGCGCGCGGTGAGGAGGCGGCCGCCGGCCTCAAGGCGGACCAGGTACACGCCGCTCGCCGCCGGGCCACCGGCGCCGGTCCGCCCGTTCCACTCGATCGCATGCGGTCCCGCGGCGAGCGTGCGGTCGACGAGCCGCGCGATCTCGCGCCCGCTCACGTCGACGATCGAGAGCACCACCGGAGAGGCCACCGGGAGCGTGAATCGGATGCGGGTCGCCGGGTTGAACGGATTCGGCGCGGGCGCGGCGAGGGTGAGTCCCGCCGGCGCCGCCTCGGTCGCGGCCAGGCCCGCCGGGCCGGTGACGGTGAAGCGATAGGCCGCGGCCGGCGCCGGGCGCGGGCGGGCGACCGCGCGGCCGCCGAGATCGGCGGCGGTCAGGTAGTACTCGACCTGGGTCCCGGCCGGCTGTCCGGGGATCGTGGCCGCGTACCAGTCGGGCTCGGGCTCGGGGGCGAGCCCGACGGTGTGGTAGCTCGGCTCGCCGGACACCCGCCAGTGGAGAGCGGTCGCCGCCATGTCGAGCCCGGCCCCGCTCCGGTCGTCGATCGCGACCGTGACCGGGACCGCAACCCCCGCCGTGCCCTCCTGGATCGGGTTGTGGTCCATCCGCAGCAGATAGCGGTCGAAGATGTTCATCACGCGGCAATGCAGCGCGTCGTCGGTGATCCAGCCCGAGTAGTAGAACCCGATCACCTCGTAGCCCGGCATGTTGTCGCGATAGGCCTGGAGCGCCGCGGCGTCGGCGGCCGGCACGTTGAAGGTGGGCACCAGCACCTTGTTGTTGAGGATGAGCGAGTTGGTGTAGGAGGCGACGTTCCCCGACGGGATATTCGGGCAGTCGACGCGCACGACACGGAACGGGCGCCCGTACTTGTTGGTGAGGGTGGCGATGGTGGCGACGTTGGCCTCGATCCGCGCGTAGTCGGCGTGGGTCGGCGCCACGCGCTTCATGAGCACCGTCTCCTCGTCGAGGAGCTTCGCCCAGGTGTCGATGTGATGGATGCCGGAGGGCGAGATGTCCGGAAGCACGTGGTAGGGATCGACCCCGTAGTAGTCGAGCATGAACTGGGCGATCTGCGGGTGCGTCATCCCCTGGTTCTCGTTCCAGACGAGATCGCTCGAGTACGAGAGTCCGTGTCCCTCGGTCATGTAGTTGCCGCCCGTGTGCCAGAGGTCGTGGGTGACGACGGGGATGCCCCAGAGCTGGCCGAGGACGATCGGGATCACGTTGTCCAGGGGACGGAGCGGGCGGTTGTACGTGTGATCGAGGATCACCTGCCGCCCGTTCCCATCGAACACGAACCATGGGCCGTAGTCGCGGGTCCAGATCGAGTTGGTGGGCGCCACGACCCACTCGACGCGTGCCATGTTGACACCGTTGGCTGTGAAGTTCGTGATCGCCGTCTGCTGGAGGCCGCTCTCGACGATGACGTGCACGGTGACGTCCTCGGCGATCTCGTTGATCAGGTTGTACGGGATGCCGAGCGGGTAGCGGATGAGGGCGCCCGTGCATGGCTCGAACTCGGCCACGTTGCGGACCGGCGGGGTGGGCGGGGGGTCGGACACGGCGGCGGGCGGGAGCAGGAAGCGCCGGGCGGCCATCTCCTCCGGCGTTTCGCCGATCGGCAGGAGCTCCTCATCGCCGTCCACCGAGCGCTCGGCGCGGGCGACGCCGGCCGCCAGTCCGCAGAGCGCGAGGAGAAGCAACATCCAGATCAGGGACAGCGGGGCGGCGGGTCGGAGCGGCTGATCGCGGTGGCGCATGAGTCGGGTCTCCTTCGGCTACCGGCCGGAATCTCCTGATCGACCCGGTCATTGTAGCACGCTGGCGGTGCTCGTTGCCGCCGACATCGCGACTTGCACGGTCCGTTGCGTGTTGCGTGCGGGCGAGGGCACCCGATCGCGGCGCCCGGACCGGCCCCGGACGCGGAACGCCCAGTTAGGGCAAGGACATCGGAGTGTCGCCGAGCCTGGAACGGTGCTTGATGAGCAGCGCTCGGGGCCTGCCGTTTTCGCATGCCGCGAACGGACAGGATAGGCCTGAGGGCACCGCTGCGGGGCGAATCATGCGAACCTGCCGTCTCCTCCTTCTCGTCCTCGGAATCGTCGCCGCCGCCGTCCTTCTCGTGGCAGAGGCCGGGGCCCAGGAAGAGAGCCACAGCGAGGCGCTCCTCCTCGCGGAGATCCCCTCGGTCTTCGGAGCCTCCCGCTTCGATCAGCTCGCCACCGAGGCTCCGGCCGCGGTGACCATCGTCACGGCCGATGAGATCCAGACCTTCGGCTGGCGCACGCTCGGCGAGATCGTCAGCGCTGCGCGCAGCTTCTACCTGACCGACGACCTCGCGTACCAGTACGTGGGGGTCAGAGGGTTCAGCCGGCCGGGGGACTACAACTCGCGCGTGCTCGTCCTCGTCGACGGCAATCGCGTCAACGACAGCATCTATGATGCCGCCTCCTACGGACGTGATGGGTTCATCGACGTCCGGCAAATCGACCGCGTGGAGATGATCCGCGGGCCGAGCTCCTCGCTCTACGGCACGAGCGCCTTCTTCGGCGTGATCAACATCGTGACCAGGAGCGGCCGGAGCATGGGTGGCGCCCGGCTGCATGCAGCCGGCGGTAGCGCTGACGGCTATGAGGGGACCGCCGCCTACGGGAGGCGCTACCCCTCCGGAATGGAGCTCGTGGTCTCCGGCCTGGTCCATCGCAGCGGCGGCGAAGATCTCTACTTCCCCCAGTTCGACGCCCCCGAGACCAACTACGGGCGCGCCTCCAGCGTGAATCGAGAGCGCCGCGGCAACCTCTTCGGCAAGCTCAACTGGGGCCGGCTGACCCTGGAGGCCGGCATGAACTCACGCGAGCTCACCCGGCCGACCGGTCAGTACGGGACGGTCTTCAACGATCCGCGCGCCAGGTCGATGGACCAGTCGGCGCTCGTCTCGCTCCAGTACCAGAGGTCGCTCGACTCGGGGGGCGAGCTGTCCGCCCTGCTCTCCCACCACTGGTACGACTACAACGCGACCTGGCCGTACCCAGATGTCGTCAACGAGGACCAGGCGCACGGCCGGTGGTGGATCGCCGAGGGGAGGGCGGTGCGTCCGCGCGGCCGGCACAAGTTCGTTGCGGGCGCCGAAGGGCGGATCAACACCCGCCAGGAGCAGCAGAACAGGGATCTCGACCCGAGCTACCTCTACCTCCACGACAACAGGAGATCGCATGCTCTCAGCGTCTACGGTCAGGACGAGTACCGCCTGTCACGCCGCCTGATCCTGAACGGCGGGCTCCGCTACGACTACTACTCCTCCTTCGGCGCGGCCACGAGCCCTCGCCTCGGGCTGATCATCGGAACGGGCACCGGATCGGCCGTCAAGATCCTCGCGGGATCCGCCTTCCGTGCACCCAACAACTACGAGAGCCACTACGATGACGGCGGCGCAACGCAGAAGCCCAACCCGGACCTCCGTCCCGAGCACATCCGCACCTACGAGGTGCTGGTCGAGCACGCCTTCAACAGCTGGTCCAAGGGAACGGCCGGAGTCTACCGGTTCGACGTCGACAACATCATCAGCCAGGTCGTCGATCCCGCGGACGACCTCTATGTCTTCCAGAACGTGGACGAGGTGCAGGGGCAAGGCCTGGAGCTCGAGACGGCCATCGATCGTGCGGGTTTCTCGTCCCGGGTGAGCTATGCGTATCAGCGGTCGCGGGATCGCAAGACCGGGGAGGAGCTGACCAACTCCCCGCGCCATCTGGGCACGATCAATCTGTCCGCTCCCCTGTGGCACCGGCGGCTGCGTGCGGCCTGCGAGATCCAGGCCATGAGCGAGCGCATCGCCGACGACGGACGCGCCGTCCCCGGGCACGGCCTCGTCCACTTGAACGTGGCTCTTGTCGAGTGGATTCCCGGGCTCGCGATCAGCGCGGGGGTGCGGAACGTCTTGGCGGCCGACTACGCCGATCCGGTGAGCAGCGTCGACGGCCAGTCGACCGTCGCCCAGGGTGGCCGGACGTTCCGGCTCGCAGCCGACTACGGATTCTGAGCGGGCTGGCCCCGCCGCGCCGCGGCGACGCACCTGGCAAGAGTCGCGCTAGAGCCCGCCTTCCGGAATGCACTGGTCGTTGCGTCTTGCGGCTGAGGGAAAGCACCAGACTGAGGCGCCGGCGCGGTCCCGAATCGTGAACGCACATCCGGAGAAAGACTTAGCGGTGGCGGCCGCCCTTGGCATGTCTCTTGACCATTGCGCACCCGGACCTCGTGCCCTCGCCAGTCGGAGGCATGCAGGTCGAGTGTGGGCCGCTGTCTCATGGAGAAGCCATGCGAGTGTCCGCTGCCTCGATCCGCGTCATCGGGGCCGCCCTCACGGGCGGCCTGCTCCTCGCTGTTCTGCCGCCAGAAGCCGTGGCCCAGGACGAGCTCCAGAGCAGCGAAGCGCTCCTCCTGGGGGAGATCCCGTCGGTCTTCGGCGCCTCGCGGTTCGATCAGCTCGCCACCGAAGCCCCCGCCTCGGTCACCATCGTCACCGCGGAGGAGATCCGGGATTTCGGCTGGTCCACCCTGTCCGAGATCCTGCGGGGCGTCCGCGGCTTCTACGTGACCGATGATCGCAACTACGAGTACGTGGGAGCGCGGGGGTTCGGCCGCCCCGGAGACTACAACACGAGGCTGCTCCTGCTCGTGGACGGGAACCGGATCAACGAGAACGTCTTCGACTCCGCTTACGTCGGGAACGACGGTCCTCTCGATGTGCAGCTCATCGACCGCATCGAGGTGATTCGCGGGCCGAGCTCGTCTCTCTACGGCACGAACGCCTTCTTCGGCGTCATCAACGTCTTGACCAAGAGCGGGCGGGCCGTGGACGGAGCGCACGCGCGCGCTACCGGAGCGACCTTCGGCAGCTTTGAGGGCGCGGTCGCCTACGGCCGGAGATACCGTTCCGGCGTCGAGGTCCTGATCTCCGGCCTCGCCCATCGCTCCGGCGGGTCCAACCTGTACTTCCCCGAGTTCAACGACCCGGAGACCAACGAAGGGTGGGCGGTCGGCGTGGATGGCGAGCGCCGGGACAACCTGTTCGGCAAGCTCTCGTGGGGCGACTTGACGGTCGAGGGCGGTTTCAACTCGCGCACGAAGGAAGTGCCGACCGGGGCCTACGAGACGGTCTTCAACGACCCGCGCACCGAGTCCGTCGACCGTGCCGGGCGCATCGCCCTCCAGTACCGGACCCATCTGGGAGACCAATCGGAGCTGTCCGCCCTCCTCTCCCACAACTGGTACGACTATCAGGGAGACTGGGCCTATCCGGACGTCCTCAACCGGGATCGGGTCCGCGGCCGCTGGTGGATCGCCGAGGGGCAGTGGCTCCGGCCCCTCGGTCCGCGCCACAAGGTGGTCCTGGGCGGGGGAGCGCGGCTCAACACGCAGCAAGAGATGTGGTACGAGGATGTGGATCCCTACTACCTCTACATGCACGACAACACGACGACCAACTCCTGGGGTGTGTATGCCCAGGATGAGTTCCGTATCGCCGAGCGATTGATCTTCAACGCCGGGCTCCGCCACGACCACTATCAAGGCGCCGCGAGCGCGACGAGCCCGCGGCTCGGGCTCATCCTCGGTCTCCGGCCGGGATCGGCGGTGAAGCTCCTCGCCGGCAGCGCCTTCCGCACCGCCAACAACTTCGAGCGTTTCTACGACGATGCCGGCGACTCGCAGAAGGCGAATCCGGATCTCAGCCCGGAGCGGATCTGGACCTACGAGCTCCTCGTCGAGCACGTCCTGAACCCCGCGCTCAAGGGCACGGCCAGCCTCTATGAATACGACATCGAGAAGCTGATCACCCTGGTCGTGGATCCGGCCGACGAGCTCCTGGTCTACGAGAATGCGGAGCAAGTACGAGGCCGCGGGGCCGAGGTCGAGCTCGGTCTCGATCGCCGTGCTTTCTCGGCGCGGGCGAGCTATGCGTACCAGGTGGCGAGGGACCGCGAGACGGGCGCCGAGCTGACCAACTCGCCGCGCCATCTGGGGAAGCTCGCCTTGATGGTGCCGCTCTGGCGGAACCGGTTGCGGGCGGCCACGGAGGTTCAGGCGACGGGCGCGCGCCTGGCCGAGGATGGGGACATGGTGCCCGGGAGCGTGGTCGTCCATCTCAATCTGACCGCGCTCGAATGGACCCCCGGGTTCACGGTCGCGCTCGGGGTGCGCAACCTCTTCGACACGGATTATGCCGATCCGGTCGGCTCCCAGCACGCGGAACCGGCGCTCACGCAGGACGGCCGCACATTCCGGCTCACGGCCGGCTACCACTTCTAGGGGGTGGGGATGCGGCTCTCTTCGAGAACGGGCTTGCTTGCAGCCCTCTGCTTGACCGCCCTCCCCGTCCCGGGGCGGGCGGAAGAGCGGAGTCCGGTTCAGGTCGGGGTCCTCCTGGGCTCCGACTCGGCTCCTTACCAGGAAGTGGTCGCCGGTTTCCAGGCCCGTTTGCGCGCCGACGGCGTGCCGGTGGACATGCAGGTGTATCGCCTGGCGGATTCCTCCGGGCCGCAGGCGGTCGCCGCGATGCACCGCCAGGGCACGGACCTGGTCCTGGCCGTCGGATCGCAGGCGACCACGATCGCCGCTCGCGGGTTGAGTGGAGTCCCCGTGGTCTCGGCCATGGCGCTGCGACCGCAGGAGCTGGACAGCTCTGAGGAGATCACCGGCGTCTACCTCGAGTTTCCGCTGGATGTGGAGCTCACGTGGCTCAAGCGACTCCTGCCCGACCAGAGACGGATCGGCGTGATCTACCAGCCAGCTGAGAACCAGGCTGTGGTCGACCGCGCCGCGTCCGCGGCGCGCGCCCTGGGGCTCGAGCTATGCGCGCGCCGCGTCCAGGATCCGCGCGAGATCCCGGCGGCGCTCCAGAGCCTGGCGACCGAGGCCGATGTCCTGTGGGGGCTCGCGGACCGGACCGTCCTCACGCCGGAGACGGCGGAGTCCATCCTGCTCTTCTGCTTGCGCAACAAGATTCCCTTCATCGGGTTGTCCTATCCCTGGGTCAAGGCCGGAGCGATCTACGCCCTCGACCGCGACTACCGGGACATCGGCGCCCAGTGTGGGGATCTTGCCCTGAGCATCTTCGCCGGCCGGTCTCCGGCCGCCCTTCCCGCCGAGGCGCCGCGGAAGGTCCTCTACAGCATCAACCAGCGAACCGCCGACCACCTGCATGTGCGGGTGGCGCCTGAAATCCTCAAAGGGGCCAAGGAAGTGGTGCGATGAAACAGCAACGATCTCGTGCGTCCCGGCATGGCCTGGAGGCGAAGTTCGGCCTGCTCACGTTCGGCGTGATCCTCTTCACGCTCCTGGGCAGCAGTGCGCTGCTCATCTCGCGCGAAGTGCGGCACGCCAACCAGAACCTCGAGCGCGACGGCGTCATGCTGGCGCGGATCATCGCCCAGAACAGCGAGTTCGGCGTGTACACGGGGAACGCCGAGTCCCTGCGCGCGCTGGTGAACGAGCTGGACCGGCAGGAGGAAGTGTCCTACGTGCGCGTGTTCGACGCGCAAGGCGGCGTCCTCCTCGAGGAGCGCTTTCAGCGCGACTTTCCGCGGACTGCTGCCCCGCCGCCGGCCCGGCCGGCGACCAATGATCCTGTCCTGCGCGACGTCCAGGGCGGTCGGGGTGGGGGAGAGCTGCTCGAAGTCTCGGTGCCGGTGCTGGCGGCCGCGGCGTCCGATCTCTTCGCTGACGAGGCGAGCGCCGGCGCGGGAAGCGCGGCCGGCGCGCCCGCCGGGTGGGTGCAGCTCGGTCTGAGCCGGGAGCCGGCGCGGCGGCAGGTCCTCGCCGCGATCCCGGCGGTCGCCACGGCGGCGGCAGCGATCCTCGTCATCGGGCTCCTGGTGACCCTCTACCTCACGCGCCGGATCACCGCTCCGCTGCATTCGCTGGCGGAGACCGCGGGTGCTGTGGCCGGCGGGCGTCTCGAGCTTCCTCCCGTCGTTCGCACCGGCGACGAGGTCGAGACCCTGGGCGAGGCGTTCAGCGGGATGGTGGTCCGACTCCGCGAGTCGCGGGCCGAGGTCGAGGATTACCAGCGCACCCTGGAGGAGAAGGTCGAGCAGCGAACGCTGGAGCTCAAGCAGGCGACCGACCGGGCCGTGGGGCTGGCTCACGCCGCGGAGGAGGCGAGCCGCGCCAAGTCCCAGTTCCTCGCCAACATGAGTCACGAGATCCGCACACCGATGAACGGCGTGCTGGGAATGGTCGACCTGATCCGGAACACGGAGCTCACCCCGGCCCAGCGGCGGCTGGCGAACACCGCCTACCGCTCCGCGGACACGCTCCTCGAGATCATCAACGACATTCTCGATTTCTCGAAGATCGAGGCCGGCAAGGTCGAGCTGTGCGCCGCGGATTTCGATCTGCGCGAGCTGATCGACGACGTGTCCAGATCCTCGCCGCCGCGCGCGCAGGACAAGGGTCTGGATCTGGCGTCCTTCGTGCCGAAGGAGGTCCATTCGCCAGGTCCGCGGCGACCCGACGCGGATGCGGCAGATCCTCGTGAACCTGATCGGGAACGCCATCAAGTTCACCGAGCGGGGCGGGGTCGTGGTTCGGGTCGCCGTCGGACGAGGACTGGGGGAGACCGAGCTCGTCCGGATCGAGGTCGCGGACACCGGAATCGGCCTCACTCCGGAGGTGCAAGCGCGGCTCTTCCAGCCGTTCGTGCAGGCCGACGCCTCGACGACCCGCCGCTTCGGCGGCACCGGCCTCGGCCTCGCCATCTCGCGCCAGCTGGCCGAGCTCATGGGGGGCACCGTGGGCGCGGAGAGCAACGACGGTCCGGGGTCGGTGTTCTGGTTCACCGTCCTCCTGCAGAAGCTCGCGGCGGGAGCCACGACAACGCCCGCACCGCGCTATCTGCATGGCTGCCGGATCCTCGTCGTCGACGACAATCCGACGAACCGGGAGGTGCTCACCAACCAGGTCACCACATGGGGCGCTGTCGTCGAGAGCGTGGCCGACGGCCCCGGTGCCATCGAGCGGCTCCGCTCGGCCCTCATCGCCGTTCGACCTCGTGCTTCTCGACATGATGATGCCCGGGATGGATGGAGCGGCGGTGGCCCGTGTCGTCCGCGCAGATCCGGTTCTCGCCAAGGTCATGCTCGTCCTCTTTGAGCTTCCCGCGCCAGGCGGTGGAAGCCGCGGCCGGCGATCTGCCGGTGGACGTGTCTCTCACCAAGCCGGTGCGGAACTCGGAGCTCCACGAGACGCTCCTCAACCTGCTCCTGCTGCGCCGCGGCGGCCACAGGGCGCCTCTGGTCGCCGCCGAGGCGGCCGCGCCGAAAACCCCTGGCGATCATCCGCTCCACCCGGGTCTCCGCGTGCTGCTCGTCGAGGACAACATCGTCAACCAGCAGGTCGCGATGGGATTCCTCGAGGGGATGGGTTGCGCCGTGACCGTGGCCGGGAATGGTCGCGCGGCGCTGGCGGCTGTCGAAGCCGCAGGCTTCGATCTGGTGCTCATGGACTGCATGATGCCGGAGATGGATGGCTATGAGGCGACGGCGGAGATCCGGCGCCTCGAGCATGCGCGCGGCGGCGGGCGCACGCCGATCGTGGCGCTCACGGCGTCGGCCATGTCGGGCGAGCGGGAGCGCTGTCTCGCCGCGGGGATGGACGACTACCTCGGGAAACCGATCCGGCAGGAGCAGCTCTGGGCGATGCTGAGCAAGTGGCGTCCCGCAGCGGCGGCGGTCGTGCCGCCGGGTCCCGCAGCGGCGGCGCCGAGCGCGCCCGCTCCCCGGCGCCTGCCCCCGGCATCGCCGCCGAAGCCGGTGGCAGGGTGCTCGATCAGAGCGCCCTCGATGCCATGCGCAACTTCACGGGCGGCGATCGTATCCTGCGCGGCGCCATCGAGGCGTACCTGCGGGATGCGCCCATGAAGCTCGCAGGACTCCGCCGCGCCCTCGTCGCCGGCGATGCGACGGTCCTCGGGCGCGTGGCGCATACGCTCAAGTCGAGCAGCGCCATGCTCGGAGGGCGGGAGCTGTCGGCCCTCTGTCTCCTCGTCGAACAGCAGGCAGCCGCGCCCCACGTCCGACGTCGTGGTGACGACCGTGGGCAAGATCGAGGCGGAGTACCCGCGAGTCGCCGCCGCGCTCGCGGAGTGCCTGGCCGAGGTGCAGAGCCATGCGGCCTGAGGTCCGTGACGCCAGGGAGCGCCCGCTCGTGCTCGTCGTGGATGACGACGCCCCGGCGCGATTCATCCTGACCAGCGTGCTCCGGGAGTCGGGGTTCGACGTAGCCGAGGCCGCCGACGGTGCCGAGGGCGTGGACCGTGTCGCAGCGCTCCTGCCCGATCTCGTCATCATGGATGTCGTCATGCCCGAGATGGATGGTTTCACGGCGTGTGCGGCCCTGCGCGCGCTCCCTGTCGGCATGAATGTGCCCGTGCTGATGCTCACCGGTCTCGAGGACGTCGCGGCCTTCCATCGTTCCTTCGACGCCGGGGCCAGCGACTTCGCCACCAAGCCGATCAGCCCGGCGATGCTGAGCCACCGGGTGCGCTTCATGCTGCGTGCGAGCACCACGCTGGCCGAGCTGCGCAGCAGCGAGGCCCGGCTGGCCGAGGCGCAGCGCATCGCGCAGCTCGGCCACTGGGAGTGCGACCTCGCCCTCGAGAGGTTCCGCGGGTCCCCGGAGGCCAACGCCGCCCTCGGACTGGAGCCCGGGGTCACGGCGAGCGGCGACACCTTGCTGGAGCGGGTCCATCCCGATGGCCGCGCCGACCTGCGGCGGGCTTTCCAGGACCTGATTCGCGGCGCAGGGCCGCTCGACCACCAGTTCCACCTCGGCGAGGAAGGGAGGGGCCCCCGTTGATTCATGTCCGCCGGCAAGCTGGTGCGGGACGCAGCGGCACGCCCAGCGGCCTGCGCGGCACGCTCCAGGACATCACCGATCGGGTGCGGGCGGAAGAGCAGATCAGGTTGCTTGCCTATCACGACAGCTTGACCGAGCTGCCCAATCACCACCTGTTCGCGAACCGGCTGCAGAGCGCCATTGCCCACGCCGGCCGGGACGGGAGCAAGGTGGCGACGATGGTGCTCGATCTCAACAACTTCAAGCAGATCAACGACACATTCGGCCACAAGGCCGGAGACGCCGTGCTCATCGCCGTGGCGCGCCGCCTCCGGGATGCCGTCCGGGTCTACGACGAAGTGGCCTGCCCGGCCGAGCCGGGAAAGACGAGCACGATCGCCCGTCTCGGGGGGGACGAGTTCCTGTTCGCCATCCAGGACCTCGCCTCGGGCGAGGACGCGGCGGGCATCGCCCGGCGCCTTCTCGATGCCCTGCGGGCCCCGCTGCCGTGCGCGTCGCGGGAGCTCTTTCTTTCTGGGGAGCATCGGCGTCAGCCTCTTCCCGGACGATGGCGCTGATGTCGACGACCTCGTCGAGCATTTGCCGACACCGCGGTCCATCGGCCAAGGCCAGCGGGCAAAACACGGTCGCCTTCTTCAACCGCGCGATGAACGAACGGGTGACGCAACGCCTGCTCCTCGAGACCGAGCCGTCCCCCAGGCCCTCGACGCGCGCGCGATCATCCCCCACTACCAGCCGCTCGTCGACGGCCGGAGCGGGCGCATCATCGGCGTCGAAGCCCTCTCCCGCTGGACGCATCCGGAGCTCGGCGCGGTGAGTCCGGGTGAATTCGTGCCGCTTGCCGAACGCCTCGGCCTGATCGGCACCCTCACCAACCATACGGTGAGGAGCACGTGCGCCGAGCTCTTGACCTGGAGCCGGCAGGGGCTGCCCGCGGTCTACGCCTCGATCAACATCTCGGGGCAGCAGTTCAAGGACAGGGACCTCGCCGCCGCGATCTGCGCCCTGGTCGCGAGGGGAAGGCATCGCGCCGGAGCGGATCACCCTCGAGGTCACCGAGAGCGTTCTGGTCGAGGACCAGCGCGGAGAAAGGGGAGCGCGCGCTCGCCGAGCTCAAGGCCCACGGGTCACTCCAGCCCCCCTTTCCAGAGGCATCTTTAAATAATAATCAATGCTAACGCTAGCGCTAGAGATGATATAAAGATGCCAGGCAAGAACAAGGTAATAGCTGTAGTTAACGATGAGGCCAAAGCAAATCTTGTTAATTACCAAGAACAGGGAGAAATTCAAGAGCCAGGGATGATTCCGTAGAGAGCATACTTCTCAAGTTCCTAAAACAGGAGGAGAGGATAAGGGAGCTTAAGGAGAAGAACAGAGAATTGGAGACTGAACTGGCAAAGCTGAGGCAGAAGGCTTAGGCATGGATGATCCTGTTAAGAGAGATTGATGGTCAAATCAGAGGACTTGTGGACCAGTTTGGCCAGAGAAGGAAGGAAGCGATTCTGAGGGCCGTGGTCGATTATAACAACATTGCCTACGAAACAGGGACCGAAGCGGTTTCGATAAGATTTCGACGTTCTGCTTTGGGCTATGATGAGATTCAGTTACCTGCCAGCAAAGAGGAAATGCAAAGAAAGATGGAGAATCTGAATCGAAAATAAAGGGAGTATGAGCCTTCGAGGTATGAAGGGGGCAGACTCGTGGGAGGACTACCAATAGATTAGTGCTATTTTAAACTATTTAAATTTAATTAAATGTGCATTCGCGCATTACGAGTTAAAAATAGTCGTCATAATAATATCGGTAATCTCGAAATTCCTGATAGTAATAAAAGCAATGAAAAGATTTTCAAAAGCGACCTCGTAAAATGCCCTATAATCGAGGATCCGTCTTGTCCATGAGGTTTACTGCCTCCAAGGTGTAGAATGATGAATGTCTCTTTTCTAGTTGAAAAGAGACATCGATATATAGCACCTCTACCAAATGGACCTCAGATGGACTCCATTAAGTACCTAGATACTATAGGAATAAGCTCTCTGTTCTCTGTTGCTGAAGGCAGAGACAGACTGGTCCTCCTCTGCCTCTACGACCTGGGCTGCAGAGTGGGGGAGCTGGTCACCACCCGAATCTCAGACATCGATTTCCATAATGGGTTCATCAGGATTCAGAGCAGCAGAACGAAGACCCGCCATTTTCGAGCTGCAGAGTGAGCCAAGTTACTTTGCAGGCCATCCGGGAGTGCATAAAGCCCGGCCAGGAGTGGCTCTTTCCCGGCCGGAGCTCCGGCCACCTGAGCACCAAGACCGTTCTGAGGACGATAGACCGGCTGGCTGAGGAGGCCGGGATCCAAGAGATTTCGCCCAGGCAGAAGCTCTCCAGGAAGAAGGTCACGCCCCACATCCTCCGGCACAGCCATGTGGTGAATGCGCTCATGGCAGGAGTGCCTGTGCCGATGATCCAGAAGCAAGTGGGGCACAAGAGGCTGTCCACGACGGAGATCTACGCCACGGTGGCGCCGGCGCTGGTGAAGGAGGCGTATGATATGAGAGGATTTGGGCCGGTGAGAGACAAAAACTAATGCATGGATCCAAAACGTTGCGACTCGAAGAGATGTACGTATAACCTGCACTTCTTCCAGCCCATTTCTCTTTTGGCCTGATGGTCACAAATTCGGTTCTGGCAAACAACCCATTCTAAACTCTATGAAATGCTTTACGC
>CAVPCR010000005.1:0-956750 GCA_963702435.1 Candidatus Eiseniibacteriota bacterium | reverse complement strand
ACGGCATCAGGATCCGTTGTGACAATGACTAACGGGCTAACTCTGAACGGGACGGCGTGGGTTGGTTTCGGGACGCAGGACGCTAGGCTGAACTTCTCGGGGGACGCAGACGCTGGGCGGAACGGGTCAGGTGGTGTTCTCCAATACCACCAACAACGTGGTACAGCCCACCACGAATGGGACGCTGACGATCGGCCCGGACATCACGATTCGGGGTGGAAGGGGAACCGTGGCGCCGTGGACCTTGCGTTTGTCAATCAGGCCGTCTTAGAGGCGGACACGGCTAATGTGGCGGGGATCACGCTGACCGGGACGACGGTGCACGAGGCGTGATCGAGGCCCGAGATAGCGGGACGATGAGCCTGGGCGGGAGCTTCACGAGGCGGGCCTGGGCGATTTCAGGGGCGTGACTGGGGTGGTGAGGATCATCGGCACGTTGGACAATACTTCGTCCACGCTGGTTTTGACGGCGACGACGGGTTCGCCGCAGCTGTTGGGTGGCACCATCGTGGGTGGGAGCGTTTCCGGAACAGGCGGGGCGGTGCTGTTGTATACAACAGGTGGGACGCTGAGCGGGTCACGCTGGATGCGGACCTGAATCCGACGGTACCAGTACCCGTTGTGACGCTGATTAATGGGCTAACTCTGAACGGGACGGCGCGGGTGGGTATCGGGACGCAGTACGCCACGTTGAACTTCTCGGGGACGCAGACGCTGGACGGAACGGGTCAGGTGGTTTTCTCCAACGCCCAACAACGTGGTGCAGCCCACCACGAATGGGACGCTGACGATCGGCCCAGGCATCACGATTCGGGGTCAACAGGGGACCGTTGGTGCGACGACGTTGGCCTTCGTCAATCAGGGCGTGATCGACGCCGACACGTCGGGTGCGGTGATCACTCTCACGGGGACGAACTGGTCCATCCGGCCCCGGTCTATCGAGGCCACAGGGCGGGGTCGACGCTGGACCTGGGTGGGAGCTTCACGACGGCGGGGCTCGGCGATTTCAGGGGCGTGACTGGGGTGGTTAGGATCACCGGCACGTTGAACAATACTTGGTCCACGCTGGCCTTGAAGGCGACCCCAGGTTCGCCGCAGCTGGTGGGTGGCACCATCGTGCGGCGGGAGAGTGACCGGACGGTGGGGCGGTGCTGCTTGTATACAATCAAGTGGGACGTTGAGTGGGGTCACGCTGGATGCGGACCTGAACCCGACGGGATCAGTATCCGTTGTGACAATGACTAATGGGCTAACTCTGAACGGGACGGCGCGGGTGGGTATCGGGACGCAGTACGCCAGTTGAACTTCTCGGGGACGGAGACGCTGGGTGGAACCGGTCAGGTGGTTTTCTCCAACGCCGCCAACGTGGTACAGCCCACCGCTGGCACTCTGACCATCGGCCCCGGCATCACGATTCGGGGTCAGCAGGGAACCGTCGGGGCCACGACGCTGGCTTCGTCAATCAGGGCGTGATCGATGCCGATATGGCGGGCGCGGCGATTACCCTCGTCGGGACGAACTGGTAGAGTCCGACCCCGGAGGGATCAGGGCCACGGGGCTTGCGTCGACGCTGGACCTTGACGGGAGCTTCACGACAGCGGCCCTCGGCGATTTCAGTGGGGTATATGGAGTGGTGAGGATCCGCGGTGCTTTGAACAATGCTGGGGACACGCTGGCTTTGACCGCGGCGACGGGTTCGCCCCAGCTCGTCGGTGGCACATCGTGGGCGGGAATGTGACCGGCGCCGACCAGGCGGTGCTTCTGTACACGAGTTCTGGTGGGGCATCGAATGGAGTGACCCTCGACGGGGACCTGAACCCGACGGGCCCAGGTACTCCCTATGTGACGGTGACTAACGGCCTGGTTCTGAACGGGACGGCGCGGGTTGGGTTCGGAACCCAGGCGGCCCGGTTCGACTTCTCAGGAATCAGACGCTGGATGGAACCGGTCAGGTGGTCTTCTCCAACGCTGCCAACGTGGTACGACCCACTGCTGGCACTCTGACCATTGGCCCTGGCATCACGATTCGGGGTCAACAGGGGACCCTGGGCTTGCAGACTCAAGGTTTTCTCAACCACGGTAGGATTAGTGCTGAAGTCGCCGGGTTTACGATTTCCCTGAGCGGAACGAACTGGGTGAACGATGGAACACTCGTTGCTCCTACGAATGGCGGGAACCTCAGCAGTGTGGCCCCATCTCCGTTGACGAACGCTGACAGTGTTTTTGTTGGCTCAGGCAGCAGGTTCGACGTAGGGGGTTCGTACACGCAGACTGCCGGGAAGACCATACTAAGCAGTGGTACTATCGCTGCCAATCCGACGGTGGACCTGCAAGGTGGCCAGCTTTCCATGCGAGCGGGGAACGACCCGACAGCTCGCTCGGGGACGATTAGCGGCAACTACGTTCAGGCGAATAGTGTTACGCTGCACATGGAACTCGGTGGGCGGTTGCTTGGGCAGTTCGATCGACTTAACATCACTGGGGGCGCCGATCTTGGTGGCGCGCTGGATGTTACTTCTGGGAACTTCATGCCCAACCTCGGGGACGTGTTCGATATCCTCCGCTACGGGTCGCGCGCCCCAGCCGACACCTTTGCAACCCTAAGTTTGCCCCCTACCAATCCGGGTCAGGCGTGGCAGGTGACCTATGGTGCGACATCGATGACGCTCGAAGTGATCGCAGGTAGCGTGACGAGTGTCATAGACTTGGCAGTCTCACCACTGGTCCAGCCTATTCCAGTGGCTTATGCTGTCTATCCAAACAGCCCTAATCCATTCTTTCAATCAACATTGATTCGTTATGACTTGCCGGCAGCCGAACATGTAACCCTTTCGGTTTATGATGTTTCAGGCCGGTTGGTGGCGAGGCTCGTCGGCGATGGCCAGGCGCCTGGACAACACGCCGTGCGCTGGGACGGCCGCGATGATCGCGGCAGAGCACTGGCCCCGGGAGTCTTCTTTTATCGGTTCGAGGCAGGTGAGTACAAAGAGACGCAACGGATGGTTCTCATGAGATGAATGGGAAGAACGGGCGCGTTTCGGGTTCTGGCCGTTGAGACGTGCCGGCCGGCGCATGTGTACCTTGTGGCCCCGTGGCAAGGGACGGGGGGGGAAGTGGGGCTTTCCCCGGCCCCTCCCCGCCGGCAAGGGGCCGTGAGAGGGTCTGGTGGCGGTCGAAGGATGAGAATCGTTCGCCGGTTCGCCGCGCCACGAAGTCCGGGAAAGAGGATAGTGCTCGCTACTTGAGACCCTTCGCCGCGACCCTGTGGGTAACCGGGTAACCAATCCCATCCGGCAGAGCCTGGCCAGCAGCCGGAAGCGAGTCTTGCGGTCGTCGGGTAACCTGCGCTGGGGTCAGCCTGATTGCCAGTTCGCAGGATCATGGGGCCACCTGGGAGGGGTTTTTCGCAGGAGCATGGGGCCACCCGATCAGCAGGATGATGGGGCCACCGGCGAGAGGGGCCTGATCGAAGTTTCGCAGGATCATGGGGCCACCCCAGGGCGGGTTTTCGCAGGGGCATGGGGCCAGGCCAGGACTGAGCGACCGGAAGTGAGGCAGGGTTCATCTCGACGACGGCGCCGGTTGCCGTCGGGAGGGATCCATGTCCTACCGGGAGCTACCCATGATCGACGTGAAGGAGATGCTTCGCCGCTGGTCGGCGGGGCACGGTGACAGGAAGATCGGACGCGAGACCGGGACGGATCGCAAGACGGTCCAGCGGTACACCGCGGCCGCCAAGGAGCTCGCGCTGCCGCGCGATCGCGAGCTGACGGAGGCGGAAGTCCACGAGGTGGCCCGGTGCGTGCAGGCCCGGCCAGGACGGGCGGCGAGCACCGAGTGGACGGCCGTCGCGGAGCACCAGGAGCGGATCGCCAAGTGGCTCGGCCTGCAGCGGCCGCTCAAGCTCAGCAAGATCCACACGCTGCTCGTGCGCGACCACGGGGTCGAGGTGAGCTACGACACGCTGCGTCGCTATGCGATGCAGGAGCTGGGCTGGCGCAAGAAGGCGGCGACGATCCGGCTCGAGGATCCGCCGGCAGGCCAGGAGGCGCAGGTCGACTTCGGCAAGATGGGCCGGCTCATCGATGCCGAGTCGGGCCGGCCGCGGGTGCTGTGGGCACTGGTGATCACGCTCGCGTTCAGCCGCTACCAGTTCGTCTGGCCGACGTTCGCGCAGACGACCGAGGCGGTGTGCGAGGGGTTGGACCGTGCGTGGTGGTTCTTCGACGCGATGCCGAGGACCTTGGTGCCGGACAACACCAAGGCGATGATCAAGGATCCGAACGCGCTCAACCCGACGCTCGTCGCCGCGTTCCTTGACTACGTGCAAGCGCGCGGCATCTTCGTTGATCCCGCGCGCATCAGGCATCCGAAGGACAAGCCGCGCGTCGAGAACCAAGTGCCGTACGTGCGCGAGAGCTGGTTCGACGGCGAGACGTTCGGCGATCTGGAGGACGCCCGCCGCAGCGCCGAGCACTGGTGCCGCGACGTCGCCGGCACGCGCGTGCACGGCACCACGCACCGGGTGCCGCGCGAGCAGTTCGAGTCGGTCGAGAAGGCGGCGATGCTACGGCCGCCCACCGCGCCGTTCGACGTGCCGCTCTGGGTCGACAAGGCCAAGGTGCACCCCGATCACCACATCCAGGTCGCCCGCGCGCTCTACTCGGTACCGACGCTGTACCTGTACAAGCAGGTGCGGGCGCGCGCCGACAAGAAGCTCGTGAAGATCTATCTCGGCACCGAGCTCATCAAGGTCCACCCGCGCCAGCCGCCGGGAGGGCGCTCGACCGACACCAGCGACTACCCGATCGGCAAGGCCGCGTACGCGCTGCGCAGCGTGGACGCGCTGGTGGCCAAGGCGAAGGAGAAGGGCGTGCACGTCGGCACCTACGCCGAGCGCTTGCTCGGCGGTCCCCTGCCGTGGACGCGCATGCGCCAGGGCTACGCGCTCTTGCGCCTGTGCGACAAGTACGGCGCGGGGCGCGTCGAGGCCGTCTGCCAGAGTGCGCTCGCGTTCGACGTCGTCGACGTCGTCCGCGTCGCGCGCATGCTCAAGTCGGGGACCCAGGGGGCGACGCCGGCGAGCGCCGACGGCAAGATCATCGAGCTCACACTGCCGCGCTTCGCTCGGCCCGACGAGCACTTCGAGACCCGCCCGGGCTCGAAGAAGAAGGGAGATGTGTGATGGCGAAGACCATGCCGACTCTCGCCCCCGAGCTCGTCACTGCGCTCAAGCGCCTGCGGCTCGGACGCGTTGCGGAGACGTTGCCCGACCGGATCGTGCTCGCCGACAAGCAGGAGATGAGCTTCGAGGAGCTGCTGCTGCTCGTGCTCAGCGATGAGATCACGCGCCGCGACAGCGCCGCCGCGGACGTGCGCGCCCACGAAGCCGGGCTCGACACGGCGATGCGGCTGGAGCTGTGGGACAAGACGGCGAAGGTCACCTTCGACAAGCGCATGCTCGCGGAGCTGACGAGCCTGCGCTTTCTCGAAGCGCACCGCCACGCCGTCGTTCTCGGCCCCGTGGGCGTGGGCAAGACCTTCATCGCGCAGGCCTTGGGCCACATCGCGTGCCGGCACGGCTACCACGTGCGCTTCACCCGCGCCGACGAGATGCTGCGTCAGCTCCGCCAGAGCCGGTTCGACAACTCGCGCGACGCCGAGATGATCGCGCTCACCGCGGTCGACCTGCTCATCATTGACGACTTTGCGCTCGAGCCGATGAGCAAAGAGGAGAGCAAGGACGTCTACCAGCTCTTCCTCGAGCGCACAGGGCACGCTTCGATGATCGTGTCGAGCAATCGCGACACCTCCGAGTGGCTCGCGATGTTCGACGACGTGCTGCTAGCGCAGAGCGCGGTCGATCGGTTCAAGAACGCCGCCTACGACTTCGTCATCGAGGGCGAGTCGTACCGGCCCCGGCTCAAGCCGAAGCTCGACCCGGCGGATCCACCACCGCCGTCACCCGCGCCGAAGCCGAAGCTGCACCCGCGTGCTCACGCACGCCGCAGGCGCTGACCTCGATCGTCGCGCCCGGCCGGCCGCCACGCTCCGTCCGGCCGGGCGCCGATCGTCTCTCGCCGCTTGCCTGCCGCGGGAGATCCATGCCTGCGGAGCGGCCTCCCCGGTCCTGGGTGGCCCCATGCTCCTGCGTAAAGCCTCCCGCCCTGGTTCGCAGCGACCCGAAAAAAGTCGATCGACACCGCCGCCGATACGAGGCACTCTCCGGACCGGTCGTTCAGCCCTCTCCTCTGGCCCCATGATGCTGCAAAACTGGTGGCCCCATGAGGGTGCGTCCTGGCACCTGATGGCCGCAGCGAGAGGCCCGGCTGGAGGCGGCGGTCCTTACCGGACCCCTTCGAGAGGGGCCACGAGAAGGCTCGGATGGACGGTCGCAAACAGAGTTATGCCGCGCTCGGCATAACCCTGTTTATGCCGACTGCCGGATTATGCCGAGTGGCTATCGGATGGGCGTTTCCTGGCAAGAGGTTAGCACTGCACGAGTGCGTGACCACGCGGCATAAGACCAACGTCTCTCCGTCCGGCCTCGGGAGCAGAGGAGGAGCCTGGATCCAGGCTGAGTGCTCCTCCACGCTGGTTCACGAAGAGCGGGAGACAACTCAGATGTACTTGCAGGCAAGCTTTGAAATGCACGAGCACGCACTGGCCAAGTCAGCGCCGATGGATGTGCCCCGCGGGACGTTACTGCCCGGAGAATCAGCTGTGGGCGTCCGTGGGAGGCTCGGAATATGCCGAGTCCCACTGCGCAGGGAAGCCCCGGATCCGCCCATCTCCGCTGCCGACTCGGCATAGCCCGGTGCTCGGCATAGAGGGAGAGTCGTTCTCAGCGTGATCACGGAAGTTGATGGGGGGGGGGGTTGGGTTCCGAGCACGGTTGCTGATGGGCGCGGGTACCCGGCCATCGGATAGCGTAAGCAGAACCCCCTCAAGGAGCTTGATTCAAGCGCCCCGAGGGGGTTTCCTCCTTCAGTCCTGCAAGACGAAGGAGGCCTGGATTGTACCTCAGCCTGATCGGGGATGGAACCCTCGGCGAGGCCTTGTGGCAGATCGACCAGTTGTCCGCCGAGGAAGTCCGCCAGGGCGGTTGCGGCTGCGGGGGGACGCTCCACCGCGCCGACTACCTCCGCAAGCCCCGCGGCGGGCTGGCTGAGAGCGACCCGGGACAGGGCAAACGGCTGAGCTTCTGCTGCGCGGTGGACGGGTGCCGGAGGCGCGCCACGCCGCCCTCCCTGCGCTTCCTCGGCCGCAAAGTGTATCAGGCGGTCGTGGTGGTGGTCGCCTCCGCGCTGCGGCACGGGATGACACCGGCGCGGGCGGGGCGCCTGTGCGCGCTGCTCGGGATGAACCGGCGCACACTCGCCCGCTGGCGTCACTGGTGGCGAACCACCTTCGTTCAGAGTCCCTTCTGGCGGGCGGCGCGGAGCCGCTTCCAGCCGCCGCTCACCGCCACGGCGCTGCCGCGGCGACTGCTCGACCGCTTCCCCGGCGAACCACGAGCGCAGCTCTTGGCACTCCTGCGCTTCATCAGCCCGATCACCACGTCGCGTGCAACCTCTCCGCGGGTCGCGACCGATCCGCAGAGGATGCACGCTGCATGGCCGCGATGACCCCGCTAGCGTCCGCTCCGATCGCCAGGCCGCCGCCGATGAACAGCAAAGGGAGCGAACGCCATGTCCGAGATCCTCAGACCCTCCGTCCACCAGCGCTGGGCGCACCTGCGCTTCTCGATCGTCGGTCCCCTCTTGGCCGCCCCGCCGGCGCGCGGCACACTCGCCGCCGCCTTCGCCGAGCTCGCCGCCAAGTCGTGGCTCCACCCGGTCACCGGCGAGCCCACCCAGTTCGCCGTCTCCACGATCGAACGGTGGTATCACCAGGCCCGGCGCGCGAAGGTCGATCCGGTGGGCGTCCTGCGCCGCAAGATCCGCCAGGACTCCGGCCAGCACCGCGCGATCGGTGCCCCGCTCAAGCAGGCGCTGTTGACGCAGTACGGCCAGCATCGCACCTGGAGCTATGCGCTGCACTACGACAACCTCGTCGCACTCGCGGCAACCGACCCGGCCCTCGGTCCCCTGCCCTCGTACTCGACCGTCCGCCGGTTCATGGCCGCGCAGGGGCTGTGGAAGCACCGCCGGGTCACGAGCGCCGACACCGCCGGCGCCCGGCGCGCCGCGGCGCGGCTCGCCGACCGCGAGGTGCGCAGCTTCGAGGCCGAGCATGTCAACGGCCTCTGGCATCTCGACTTTCATCACGGCTCGAAGAAAGTGCTCACCGCGGGCGGGCACTGGGTGACCCCGCTCGCTCTCGGCGTGCTCGACGATCGCTCCCGGCTCGCCTGTCACCTGCAGTGGTACACCGAGGAGACCGCCGAGAACCTCGTTCATGCACTGGTGCAGGGCTTCCAGAAGCGCGCCCTTCCGCGCTCCCTCCTCACTGATAACGGGTCCGCCATGGTCGCTGCCGAGGTCACTCAGGGCCTCACCCGGCTCGGCATCGTTCACCACACGACCCTGCCCTACAGCCCTTACCAGAACGCCAAGCAAGAGGTGTTCTGGGCGCAGCTCGAAGGGCGCCTCCTCGCCATGATCGAGGGCGTGCACGACCTCACCCTGCCCTTCCTCAACGAGGCCACCCAAGCCTGGGTCGAGATGGAGTACCAGCACGCCATCCACTCCGAGACCCGCCAGTCCCCGGTCGAGCGCTATCTCCAAGGACCCGATGTCGGCCGCCCGAGCCCCGGCAGTCAACCGCTCCGCATCGCCTTCATGACCGAGGAGCGCCGCACCCAGCGCCGCTCCGACGGCACCGTCACCATCGAAGGCCAGCGCTTCGAGATCCCTGCGCACTACCGCACCCTCGAGCAGGTCACCGTCCGCTACGCGCGCTGGGATCTCACCCAGGTCTTTCTCGTCGACTACCGCACGGGGGCGATCCTCTCGCGCATCTACCCCCTCGATCGGGCCAAGAACGCCGACGGCCTCCGGCGGCGCCTCGTACCGGCGAGCTCTCTCGAGCCGGCGGCAACGCAAGCGGCATCCACTGCGGTGGGGATCGCACCGCTCCTCCGCCAGCTCATGGCCGACTACGCCGCCACCGGGCTCCCCCCGGCCTACCTGCCGCAGCTCGACGCAGAGCCCGTCGCTGTCGACTGCGTTCCCGACGACGACGAGCCGGAGGTGACGCCGTCATGAACCACAAGCTCCTCTCCGTGCTCCGGCCTCAAGTGGAACCCCTTCTCCCCCGAGGTCCCGACCGAGGCGCTCCTCCTCACCCCCAAGATCGAACACTTCTGCTGGCGCACCCACAACCTCACCCGCGAGGGCGGCTTCGCCCTCATCACCGGCGACACCGGCCTCGGCAAGTCGGTCGCCCTCCGGCTGCTGGTCGACAAGCTCGCCGCCCACCAGGATCTCGCCGTCCGCATCCTCAGCCGACCGCAGAGCGGCATCCCCGACTTCTACCGCGAACTCGGCGACCTCTTCGGGGTCCAGCTCTCGCCGCACAATCGCTGGGCCGGCGCCCGCGTCCTCCGCGAGCGCTGGCAGGCGCACATCGAGGCCGCGCTTCTCCGTCCGGTCCTCGTCGTCGATGAAGCGCAGGAGATGAAGCCCCCGGTCCTCAATGAGCTCCGCTTGCTCTCCACCGCCGAGCTCGACTCCCGCGCCCTTCTCACCGTCGTGCTCGGCGGTGACGGCCGGCTCACCGAGAAGTTCCGCGCCGAGGAGCTCCTGCCCCTCGGCAGTCGCATCCGGGTCCGCCTCCTCCTGCAACCAGCCACCCCGCAGGAGCTCGCGGAAACACTGCGCCACGCGCTCGCCCAGGCCGGCAATCCCCGCCTCATGACAACCGAGCTGGTGATCACCCTCTGCGAGCACGCCGCCGGCAACCACCGCGTCGTCATGACCATGGCCAACGAGCTCCTCGATGCCGCCGTGCAGCGCAGCGCTCGCCAGCTCGACGAGAAGCTCTACCTCGAGATCTTCGCCGTCCCCGCCGCACCAGGGCGCCCCCGCACCAAAGCGAGCGTCACCCGATGACTCCATCGATTACCGTGATCCGACATCCATCAAAGAGCGTGCCCACTCTTATCGCACACCGTCCCACTTGGGGAGCCAACATCGGGAGTCGCGAACTCGAAGCGGCTCCGTGGTTAACGCGTGGCCCTGATGGAGTGATCCGCCGGGGTCGCGTTGTTACGCGAGAAGTGGCACCGAGTCGCGAGTGCGCGTGCGGTGGGCGCGACTCTCTGTTCGCGAACCGTGCGACTTGGCGGCCGGAGACGGGGTCGCGAAATGGGGCGATGGCGTCAGGGGAAGCCGCTGGGCCGCCGGATCCTCCAGCACATGGCCACGATCGTGTCGCCGGACACCGTCATGGCCTGGCACCGGCAAAGGGACCGCCGCGAAGGGACGTATCCCCACAGGACGTTCGTCCGCGCACGTGCCGCCGCCCCAATGCGGCGGCCGACTTCCTCACGACGGAAGTGTGGACCAGGCGTGGATTGGTCAGCTACTTCACGCCGGGCCGGTCGCCGCCTCTCGACCGCGCCACTCTGAGGAGACTCCCATCCCTGGTGAGCAAGAGCGATCGTGCTACGCTCTAGGTTGACGAAGACTCTCTGCGCTCGCAATCAGGGCTGGAGCAAGCGGCATGAGCGACTTGCGTCTGGAAGAGATCGTTCGGGAGAGCGGATCGCTTCCAGAGGATGAACGCGAAGTCTATCTCTCGCGGGTGTGTTTCGAGGACCCGGCACTGACGAGGACCGCGCGGCGGCTCCTCGCATTTCCGGCGAGCCCCGATCTACAGGACGCCGCGGCGGAGCCGGTCCATGCCGGCGTGTCCGCCTCCGGCATCTGGTCCCCGCTACCCGCCGCCCCCGGTTCGCGAAGCAAGAACTGGGCGGTTCTCCCTGCGGGCCTGGTTCTGGCCCACCGCTACCGCATCGAGGCCTTCCTGGCCTCGGGGGGCATGGGCCGGGTTTACCGCGTCCACGACCTCGAGCTGGACGCCACACTCGCCCTGAAGACCTTGCATCCCGACATCGCCAGCGATCCGGCTTCACTGCGGCGGTTCAAGCAGGAGGTGCTGCTGGCGCGTTCGGTCACTCATCCCCATGTTTGCCGGATCTTCGATCTAAGCCGGGACGAGGAGCGCAACCTCACGTTTCTGACCATGGAGTACCTGCGGGGAGAAACGCTTGGGGCGTACCTGCGGCGAAACGGTCCGCTGGCAGCGGAGCAGGCGCTCATCTGGGTGCGGCAGCTCGCCGAGGCTCTGGACACCGCGCACCGGGTGGGGATCGTGCATCGGGACTTGAAGAGCGCGAACGTGATGATAGTCGCCGAGGGCGGAGAAGGCCGGGCTGTGATCACCGACTTTGGCCTGGCCATAGCCATCGAGCGCGGCGCCGCAGTCGAGCCCGGCCCAGCAAACGCTTCCGACGCCCTGGCGAGTGCATCTCATGGCGGACCACGCAGCACCACCTCGGCAGCGCTGCAGCTGGGACCGATCGTTGGCACTCCGGCCTACATGTCCCCGGAGCAGGTGCGAGGGGGGCCGGTGGGGCCGGCGAGCGACCTCTACGCCTTGGGCGTCGTGCTCTTCGAGATGCGCACGGGACAGCTTCCCTTCCCCGCTGCGACGCCGCGAGCGGCCGCGCTGGCGCATCTCACGATGGATCCGCGCCGGCCCGGAACCCTGGCCCCGGTTGAAGCGCACTGGGAGGAGACGATTCTGCGCCTGCTCGCCAAGGACCCAGCGCGGCGCTTCGCGAGCGCCCGCGAGGTGGTGCTCGCGCTGGAGGGACGGCTCGAGCGGGAGACCAGGGCCCGCTTCGTCCTGCCCGCTGAACCTGACGCCCTCGTGGGGCGCGGCAACGAGCTGCTCGCGCTGGCCGAGGCGTTGGAGTCGAGCAGCAGGCCGGGCACCCGGGTTCTCACCGTGGTGGGTCCCGGCGGCACGGGGAAGACGCGGCTAGCGACGAGCTATGGATGGGCAAGCCTGAGCCGGTGGCCGGGGGGGGTGTGGTTCTGTGACCTGAGCGAGGCGCGGAGTCGCGAGGGGATCGTGTCGGCGGTGGCGACGGCGCTCGAGGTTCCCCTGGGCAAGGAGGATCCCATCGTTCAGCTCGGACACGCGATTGCAGGGCGGGGGAAGAGCCTTGTCGTGCTCGACAACTTCGAGCAGGTCGCCGAGCACGCGGCGGAGACGCTGGGCCGGTGGGTGGAGCGTGCAACTGAGGCGCGATTCCTGGTGACGAGTCGGGAACGGCTGCACATGGGGGGCGAGACAGCGCTCGAGCTGGAGCCGCTCCACCCGGGGACGCACGGAGTGGAGCTGTTTGCAGCCCGCGCGCAGGCGCAGCGGCCTGGGTTCCGGATCGATCCATCCAACCGGGCGCAAGTGGGGGCGATCGTGGAGCAGCTCGAGGGGTTGCCGTTGGCCATCGAGCTGGCAGTGATCAGCGACAATTAGAACTCCCGGCCGTGTTGCCTCACTGTGGAATGCTACCCTGGGGTCCGGAGGGTTGGTAGCATCGACGCCCCGGTGCCCACGATGCTGCTGCCGCCATCAAGGAGCTCGGCGATGGCCCGAAGCAGCTCCCCCCGGCCCGCTGCGCTCATCTCTTTCCTCATGGCACGCTCCTCCCGTCGTGGATGGCGGTAGCAGCCTACATGAGGCAACGGGCCTCACCGAGTAACATCTCAGCCGCGGCAATGCGCCGGGCCTGGCCGAGCACCTTGAGCGCGCTGTGGAAGCAGCCGCACTGGTGGCACTTGGCTGCTGTCGTCGCGGCGCGGACCTCCTCCACGATCTGCAGCGCAGAGATCTTGTCGGTCTCGGGGCTCATGCCGTCTTCACCACACCGAGCAGATGCACTTTCTGCACTCCAAGAAGGCACTTCCTGCCCTATGGGTCGGGTTCAGGGGCAAGGGAGAATAGAGACCCCTGAACTGGTCGAGCGGATCTCGGCGACCCGAGACCAGACTGCCTGGATTTGCTACCAGTGGAACACCACCGACACGAGCGGCCCGTTCAGGCTGAGCGACGAGAGCGGCCGGCCCTCGCCCAGGTCGTAGTCGAGGTAACGCCAGGCGGCGATGGCGTCGATCCACTGCCACGAGTAGCCGAGCCCGGCCATCGTCTGCCACGTGAAGTCGGACTCGCCCGTGCCGACATCCAGGTAGTAGGGCACGAACCAGCGGTTTTCGACGCGGTAGCGCCAGCGGCCCTTCACGCCGAGGATGGCATCCCAGTTCGTCCTGCCGACCTTCGAGTTGCCGGTGCGCCCGGCCTCGGGGATCTCTCCAATGTTGCCTTGCAGCTCCCAACCGATCTCCTGCTCGATCTCGACCATACGCGCGCCGGCAAAGACGTCCATCGTGGCGGCCGGCTGGGACACGACCGCGTATTCGCCGGCGATCATCCAGATCCAGCCCTCGAGGTCGTAGTCCACCGAGGCGCTTGCGGTGACGGGGATCGGGAGACCCGCGATCGTGAGATCGCGCGTACCCGACTCGTTGCCGCCCACGCTCAGGTAGATCACGTCGGTCATGGCACCCCAGCGGCTCTTTCTGGCCTCGAGCGATCCCATGAACACGAACTGGAGGTCATCGATGATCTGACCGACATCCACTGAGGCGTCCGGATCGGATCCCGAGCCCGGGAAACTGCTGTCTCCATCGATGGCGGGGAGTAACAGGTAGATCTGCGCGCCGAACTGCCATGGATCGGAGGCCAGCGCGGAGCTCGCACCGGGCATCAGCGCGGCTGCGGCCAACACGATCGCGCCTGCTAGCGCCTTCAGCTGCATGGGCACCTCTTTCATCCCGCGAGCCCCGTCGAAACTGGGTCCCGCCGCATGCATCGCCTGCCCGGTGGAGCCCGGGCGCAATCTCAGCATGTTTACCCGATACACAGAAGAAGAATTTGGCAGGGCTGCGAACAGACTTGAGACCTGCGCAAACAATGACCTCGACTCCGTCTTGGCCTCGTCATCATGGTAGGGAGTATACATGCATGGATGTATCCGTTCGGCAAACCCTGGGTGGCCTGCCAGGGTAGCTCGGAGGCAGGGTAGGAGTTGGTCCGTCGGCAAGGGTGCTCGTGGAACTCCTCGCGGCCCAGGCCACCAGGCGAGGACGGGACGCGCGCCGCCGAGAGGCGGCCAGGTGGCCCGGATGGCGCTGGGTGGCTGCGGCTGCGGCGTTGAGTGCGGGAAGGTGCCTGACGGCGAAGCCGAGGCAGGCGTATGCTTAAGGGGAAGTCGGCTACGGGGTTTTCGGGAGGGACAGACGGAGAATCGGTGAACAACACCGGTCTTCTTGGGGCCCGAGTAGGGCGGGTTTCGAAATGCCGCCGTGTCCCATATGCGCCGCATCACCTAGCTGGTGGCGAGACAAGATCTCACACGAGAATTATAGGATTTAAGCCCGTCTCCACGGTTGCCGCCCTCCTCCAGCAAGCGCATCATCGTTTCTGCGGGCAGGCCGACGCCTCCCAGATCCCGTATGGGCGCTTCGAAGGGCGCGGCCGATGGCCCTGCACGGCGGAGGGTAAGCCATGCGAGCACTCGTTATCGCCTCCCTGAGCCTGACTTTGACTCTCGTCGGAGGCGCTTTCCCATCCTCAGCAACCACGTACGTGGTCAGACCGGACGGGACCGGCGACTTCCCGACGATCCAGGCCGCGCTCGACGCGGTCGCCCCCGATGACGTCATTGAGCTGGCCGCCGGCACTTTCACCGGCGACGGGAACCGGGATCTCGATTTCCTTGGGAAGGACGTCACCGTCCGATCGCAGACGGGCGACCCGGCGACCTGCGTGCTCGATGGGGGCGGGTCCGAAACCGATCCGCACAGGGTCTTCCATTTCCGTAATGGCGAGACCGGGCGCGCCCTTCTCGAGGGGATCCAGATCACCGGCGGATGGAACGACACACCGCCCCGGGGAGGGGGTGTCCTCCTGCAAGGGATGAGCTCGCCCACGTTCCGATCCTGCCTATTCGAGGAGAACTACGGGAGCGCCGTCCTCTGCTCGACCGGGTGCGCTCCCCTCTTCCAGGACTGCGAGTTCCGGAACAATGTCGGCTTGCAGGGCGGTGGAATCTACAGCGTCGCCGGGCAGCCGGTCGTGAACCGATGCTCCTTCTTCGGGAACTCGTCCTCACTTTCCGGCGGCGCGATCATGGCCCACGCCGGGAGGGTCACCTTGGATGACTGCCAGTTCGAAGGGAACGTCGCCGGCGAGTGGAGCGGAGCGCTCCAGCTTCTCTACGGCACGCAGGGCCAGGTATCCAGCTGCCGCTTCCTGAACAACAGCGCTGCGGAGGCCGGCGCGGTCTTCAACTTCTATGCCGACCTGGTCCTCGAGGGATGCACCTTCATAGGGAACACGGCGAACGCAGACGGCGGGGCCTTCGCGTCGGGGAAGGTGTCCACGACGATCATGCGGAATTGCACCTTCTACAGGAACGGTGCGCGCTGGGGGACGCTGATGTGCGGCGAGTCGTGGACGCGCCTCGAGAACACGATCATTGCCTTCGGCGCCGAGGGCCAGGCAATCCAGGTGGCGGGCACGGTCACGCTCGTCTGCTGCGACCTCTACGGGAATCCCGGCGGGGATTGGACGACGGGGATCGAGGACCAGCTCGGCATCAACGGTAACATCAGCCATGGATCCGCTGTTCTGCGACATGGCGAATGACGACTGCACTCTGGATGCCGCGTCGCCATGCGCGCCGGCGAACTCCGGAGACTGTGGGCTGATCGGTGCGCAGCCAGTGGGATGCGGCACAACCACACTCCAGCCGGTGACCTGGGGCGCGATCAAGGCGCAGTTCCGCCCGGAGGAGAAGCGCCCAGCGAACAATCCGCATCCACCGGAGTGATGTGTATGCGCAGAGTGCACCACTTGCCACGCTCGCGTCCGACCCGGTAGTTCACACAGCAGCGTCGGCCGTAGACACGAGGGCCATGGATGACGAGCTGTCACCAGACAGCAACCCGGCTGCGGAGCAGAAGGCGTTGTGGGTGTTGCTTCGGCACCCCGACGTGAAGTAGTCCATCGAATCTCGGCGCCCCGTCCCGGCGGCTGAACCTGTTGCAGCGATGGATGTCATCCTGCGCTCGTGAATGACCTCGCGAGGGAATTCACGGGAGGGTGAAGTAGGCCACCGATGTCAGCGAGCCTTTCGCAGCAGCTGTTCCCCCTGTCAGCGCCGACAACCGGGTCGTCGCAGATGCGAGTATGACGTTCGTCGTCTGCGCGGTGCCCGGGGGGGGCGCAATCTCATTCGAACAGGAGCGAAGGCGGGGCAACGCTAGCTGCAGCCGCACCCGTGCGCTGCGGGGTCGGGACCTCGCCCCTGCACGTACGGCTCACCGCTCGCCAACGCGCGTTCTGCCCGGGCCAGCTCCTTGCCGAGGTAGGCGGCGTGGTCGAGTCGCGAAACGAGCTGATGGACCGTGATCGTCGCGCAGAGATCCGCGGGAGCGACTCGCTGGATTCGGCGGACCACGGGAGAGAGGTGAATCGGGCCCCGCGGCGCCGGCCCTCAACGAATCTCTTCCCTCGCGCGTTATATGGTCGAAGAACTCCTTCCGTTCCTTCTTGGAGGCGATCATGATCGCGAGAACCCACCGACTCCGCGCCGCCGCCCTGCGCACCATCCTGGTTGCATCGCTCCTTCCAGGTCTCATCCTGCACGCACGCTCAGCGGCGGCCGCCGCCCCCTCCATGCGGCCCGACATGCCCGCCGAGATCGTGACGTGGCGACTCGTCATTCTGCCCAGGGAGACGTACGTTAGCCTCGTCGAGGAGTGGCGGGCCTATGCGCGCACGCACCCCCGGTCTGCGGTCGCCCACGTGCAGCTCTCGCGGGCCATGCGCTACGCAGGGGCGGGCACGCCGGAGGAGCGCGAGGCTCTCATCGCCAAGGCTCTCGAGCTGGATGAGAACTGCCCCGAGGCGCTGGAGGCCATGGCCTCGACCCACCTCACGATGCAGGGCGACCTGGGCGAGGCGCGACGCCTGGCCCAGCGCGCGGTCGCGGCGGCGCCGGAGTGGCCGGATCCGCGCTTCACGCTGGCGTCCATCGCCATGGTGCAGGGAGAGACGGACGTCCTGCGAGCGCAGCTCCAGGCGTTGCTCGAGCGCGGCGGCATCGCGACCCCGGTGCTCGATTTCGGGTACAACCTGCTCGTGAGCGCGGCCCCGGGGGGCATCGTCTTCACCAACGGCGATAACGACACCTATCCGCCACTGGCTCTGCAGCTCGCGCGCGGAATCCGGCCCGATGTCCGGGTGGTGAACCTCTCGCTCCTCAACATGGAGGAATACGCCACGAACGTGTGGAAGAGCGGGCCGCGGGGTCCGGTCCCGTTCACCGCGGCCGACATCGCGCGTGATCTGGAAGCGTGGGAGCAAGCTGGAAAGACGAAGGGCCGGACGCCGGCCCAGGTTCACCTCGAGGACCTCGTCGATCGCATCGCGGCGGGAACCTGGAAGGAGCCCGTCTACCTGGCCTGCACGGTGTCCCCGAACCTGCTGGCTTGCTGCGAGGGGCGCCTGGAGATCGAGGGGATGCTCTGGCGCGTGACGGCCCAGATGCAGAAGCAGCCCGAAGGTGAGAAGGCCATGCCCGTCGACGCCGGCAAGACGCTCCGCCTCTTCCGCGAGGACTTCCGCCTGGACAGCGCCACCGACCTCGGCTACGCCTGGGGGCCGGCCTCCTCGGCAGGAAAGCTCATGATCAACTACCCGGCTACACTCCAGCAGGCCGCCCAGGCCCGGGCCAAGGCGGGGGAATTGGAGGACGTTCGCTACGCCATGAAGACGGCCATCGAGATCCTCCGCTTCCACGGCCAGATGGAGATGGCCGCGGCAGCGGAGAAGTACTGGCAGGAAGTGGACCCGCAGGCCAAGTAGATAGAGGCTCCGGTGCGCGACATACCCGACGAGACGCTCGTGGAGAGAAGCCGCCGCGGTGACCCGCAAGCGCTGGCCGAACTCTACCGCCGCCACGCCCCCTCGCTCCTCGGTTATCTCGAGCAGATCACGAGCGGACGGGCCGACGCCGAGGACATCCTGCACGAGACCTTCCTCCGGATTCTCGAGGGGCGCGGACACTATGCGGAGCGGGGGCGTTTCCGATCGTGGCTCTTCACCGTGGCCTCGCGCCTGGCGGCGGACCAGCGGCGGCGCGATCGGCGGCACGAGGCGCTGGCCCTGTCCGTCTCGAGTCCGCCCCCCCCGGTCGACCCAGCCCGCGCGGCCGAGCACGGGGACCTCCTGGCGGTCGTCGAATCCGTCCTTGCGGATCTACCCCTCGACTACGCCCAGGCGTTCTACCTGCGAGTGCACGAGGGCTGGTCCTACCGGGACATCGCCGAGGCATGCGGTGATCCCGAGGGGACACTCCGGTCCCGCGTCCATCACGCCCTGAAGCGGGTGCAGGCAGCGCTTCGGGGCCTCGATCGCGATGAACCCGCTCGCCCCCCTCTCGTCGACAGGAAGGAGAAGCAGCCGTGAACGCTCGTCACGTGGCCGACACCCTGTTGATCGCCTACGTGCTCGATGAGATGGGAGAAGAGGAGCGGGCCACGGCCGCGGCGCACGTAGAGACGTGCGCGGCCTGCAGCGAGATGGTCCAGCGGATGGGCGCGGCGCTGCGCGCCTATCGCGAGGCTCCCCTCCCCGCGGCGCCGGCAGGGGTGCTCGTGGAACTCCTCGCGGCCCAGGCCACCAGACGAGGACGGGACGCGCGCCGCCGAGAGGCGGCCAGGTGGCCCGGCTGGCGCTGGGTGGCTGCGGCTGCGGCGTTGACGGTGGTGACGTTCGGAGCCGGGTTCTGGGTGGGGCATCGAAGCGGCGAGGCGCCGGAGCTGGCCGAGCACGACGTGATCTCGGCCCCCGCTCCGCGTGTCCGCTTGCCCGAGGCCCCCTCGATCGCGTTCCAGCCCGCCCCGCCCATGGACGCGTGGACGGTGAGCCCGGCGGCGGTCACGGTGGGAGACGACGCCGCGGGACGGCGTCGAGGACAGTTTGTAGCGAATGCGGCGCCGGCCGAAGGTGGTCATGACAGCGAGGCAGCGATGCGCTGCGCGCGCCCGGTCTTGCAGTAACGGCGAGACGGAGTATCCTCTGTGGCAGTTCGTGGGCTCCTCGCCTGGCGAGCACCGCATCCCCATCTCGCCGCCCGACCGACGAAGCCGGAGTGAAGCGCACCGGGTTGGCCGGAGGCTCCATTCCTTGAGAGGATGGGGTCATGGGACGAGCGAAAGCACGATCCACCCAGGGGACCACCTGGATCCACTCCACACGGACCCACTTGGTGCTGTATAGCTTCCTCCTGGTCTTCACTCCTTTCATCCTGCTCCAGAATTTCCTCATCGACTTCGTCTCCGCGGTCTCCTCACGCACGTTCTCCATCAGCGGTGCGCACCTGCCCATCGTACCGGTGGCAGCCGGAGTCCTGCTCCTCGCAGTCGCCGTCTGGTTCCGCGCTCGCATCACCAAACGCGTGCTCCTGGCTGTAGCCATCGTGGTCCTGATGGACTCCCTCGCCCAGCAGATGTCCGACTACTACTTCGGACAGAAGTTCTACGACCTTCTCCAGAACTGGCACTACATGGCCTACGGCCTCTTCGCCCCGATGATGTACCGCGACCTCGAGCCGCGCCGTATGCCGCTCGCCAAGATCCTCTGGATCACCTTCTTCTGCGCCCTTGGATTCTCCACATTCGACGAGTTCTTCCAGCGCTTCATGAGTAGCCGGGTGTTCGATCTGTCCGACACCGCCAAGGATCTCTGGGGCTGCCTCATGGGGATGGTGATGGTCTCGCTGTGCGGCCGCCACGCGGAGGAGCTGCTGAAGGGCAGGAAGCGTGCGCTCCACGCCCGACCCCGCGAGAATCTCAGCAATCCATTCGCGGCGCTCATCCTGATGGCGTGCTTCAACCTGGTCTTCCTGAGCTGCGCCTCACTCCTGAGCGATGCCACCTACGCGGCGCTCGTCGCCCTTCTCAGCGCGGCGATCTCGGGGCTTGTGCTCGTGATCTTCTTCATGCTCCACCATCGCCGGGGACGGATCGTTCTCGGCGCGGTGGTCGTGGCGGTGGGCCTGCTCCTCGGGTATAGCTTCGCCCGCTACCACGACGAGCAGATCGTCCTCAACCGATATGGGCTGACGGTCTACCGGGGTATTCCCTTTCCCTACTTCGATATCATGATCTTCCCCGATGGGGGCTTCCGCCTCGTGGACAAGAAGCACTTCTTCACGCCCCGGGATCAGAAGCGGCTGCTACGCCAGTCGAGCGACATCATCGTCGTGGCCAGCGGCGAGCGGGGGTTGGGTGGGCAGGGGTTTCCCGAATCTTCCCTGGTGCAGTTCCTTCCTAACCCTGACTCGGGCAGCTTCACCCAGCTCATCATCATCAGAACCTCCGAGGCGTGCCACACCTTCAACCGTCTGAAGCGGGAAGGAAAGAATGTCCTCTTCGTCATCCACAACACGTGCTAGCGCCCGCGGCAAGGTTGTGGCGGGCGAGATCCGGACCGCTTCCCGCCGTCGTGAGGTGATGACCTGGATCCTGTTCGGCGTCTGGGCGGCGCTGGTAGGTTTCGGGATCCTCTCGCTCTTTGATCCCGCGTGGCTGGAGCGCCTGGGGCAGCGGGGCCGTAGCGCCGAGGCCTCGACGGGCCGAAACCTGGGCGATCTCGCGTACCGGCGGGGGGACTACAACCGCGCGATCGGAGAGTACCTCGAAGCGCTGAAGATTGACCCGGAGGCAGCCGACATCTATCACAATCTCGGTGTCGTCTACCTCGAACGGAGACAGCTCGCTCCCGCCCGCGAGGCGCTTCTCAAAGCCGAGGCGCTCGCGACCACGCCCCGCCTGCGCTCCTTCGTCGCTCTACATCTTGGGGACGTGGCGCGACTCGAGGGGAGGCGAGACGAGGCACTCCAGCACTACGCCGCGGCCCTCGGGCCGGCGATGCGCCCCGATCTTGCCTACCGGAACATGGGGGCAGTGTACCTGGAGACAAAGAACTACGAACTCGCCCGCGAGGCGTTCGAGAAGACTCTCGAATCGCAGCTGGATCCCCTGCTACCCTACCGCGAAATGTTGAACCGCGCGCAGGATGCGGCCACGCTCGACGCCGACGTCGAGACCTGGCTCAACAGCTGGAGAGCGCGAGAGTTCGATGAAGCGGACTGGGCGAGGCTCGACCGGGAGACGCTGCAGCTGATGCACGAGTCGGATCCGGAAATCGCCAAGACGCACAACCACCTTGGATTCATCTACTTCAACCTTGGCCAGCGGGAGAAGGCCGTGCAGCACTTCGAAGCGTCGCTCGCCATCTGGCCGGGCAACCCGGATGCGGTGAACAACCTACGCATCCTGAAGAGATAGGCCATCACCCGCCCGCGGTCATTGACGACGCGGGCCGGCCTCAAGCCCCGCTGATCGCTTTCTGCTGGCGCGCCCTCTCCTCGAGGAGCGAGAAGAGATAGCCGAGAACGAAGGTCGTCGCAGTTCCCAGCACGATCAGCCAGCTCCAGCCCAGAACGATGAGTTTCATCTTCGAGGCGACCAGGAGCACGGCCATGGCCGCGGCGCTCAGCAGCATGGCTGCCACGTTGGCGACGTTTCCCTGACGCCTGGTCAGGAGTCCCAGCAGGAACACACCCAGGGTTGCCCCACCGGTCACCGAAAGCACCTGGAACGCGAGCCACAGGATGCCGTCCAGGGGCTTGCAGGCCACGGCGATGAGGGTCAGCACCAGTCCGAAGCCGACGACGCCGCAGCGCGAGACCCGGAGGTAATGCGCCTCCGGCGCGTTGCGCCGGATGAGGGGCCGGTAGATGTCGGTGACGAAGGAGGAGCTGAGCGAGCTCAAGGGCGAGTCGATGCTGGCGAGCACGATGGCGGCGAGGATCAGGCCCTTGAGCCCGGCCGGCAGGAAGTTGACGGTGAAGTGCGCCAGGACGTCCTTGTTCTTGAACGTGCCGAGCATCTCGGGATGCTGCTGGTAGAGGACGAAGAGCAGGACGCCGATCGACAGGTAGATGAAGACGACCGGGAAGGCCGCGACGATGGTGCCGACCAGGGCCTTCTGGCTGGCGCGGCGGGTCCGTACGGTCAGGAGGCGTTGCACCATCTCCTGGTCGGTGCCGAAGACGGCGAGCCCGACGAAGAAGGCGTTGAGAGATCCCGCCCAGAAGGTGGTCGGGTCGGACCAGTTGAGCTTGAAGTTCCAGATGCTAAGACGATTGTGCGCCGGGTCGCCGGCGACGCGCAGCACCTCGCCCAGCCCGCCGTCGATCTGCGAGAAGGCGTAGAGGCAGAGCGCGACGCCGGCGGCGTAGAAGGCGATGGCCTGGTAGGCGCCGTTCCAGACCACGGCCTTGATGCCGCCGATGGCGATGAAGGCGATGCTCACCGCGGTGAAGAGGAGCAGGGCCTGCTCCAGCGACCAGCCCAGGATCAAGTGGATCCCCAGGCAGGCTGCGTAGAGGCGGACGCCTGAAGCCAGGAGGCGCGTGACGAAGAAGAAGCCCGCGCCCGCGTACTGGGTGCCTGGACCGAAGCGATCGCGCAGGAACTGGTAGATGGTCGTGCAGTCGTGCTTGTAGAAGGCCGGGATGAAGAGGAAGGCCACGAAGAGCTTCGCCGCCGCCGAGCCCACGTAGAACTGAAGGTACTGCATGTTCTCGCTGAAGCCGGTGGCCGGGACGCTCACGATGGTCACCGCGCTGACCTCGGTGGCGACGAAAGACAGGCAGACGATGAGCCACGGGATCTTGCGGTCGCCCAGGAAGTAGTCGCGCGTGGTCTTCTCATCACGGCCCTTGAGCCAGGCGACGATGAGAAGCAACGCGAGCGCGACGCCGACCACGGCGACGTCGACCGGCGTCAAGGCGCCGATGATCCGGAGCGAGGTCAGTGATTCGAGCATGGGGTCGTGTTGCTCCCGGGCGGCTGGGGAAACTGGTCCGGCTCCAAGCTCGGGGCGCGCTGGCCGGGTGAGCGAGCGGCGCGAGTCTAGAAGGGTGGTCGCCGCGGGGCAAGGGGTGAAGATCCGAGCGGGCGACCAGTTGCTTGAGCCCGGCAGGCGCGCACATGGGGTCTCCGCCTCTCCTTCGTCCCGGTGATCCCGACCCTCCTGTTCTGGGCCGCGGCGGGTCCGGATCTAACACGAGGATTGTAGATATGGCGGTGCGGCGCCGCCTTGTGCGCCGCACCGGCGCGGCGTAGCGTGATCGGAAACGTGCGCATTGGGTTGAGCCCCGACGCGGCATGCCCTGGCGCCCCCTCCAGCGACGCTCTGGCCGCATGCGCCTCGGGTCTGCCATCCGCCGAGGTGTCAACCAGGAGAATGTCCGTCGCGCAAGGAGGGCGACATGTCAGTCACGACCAGCTTCCGCGTCCTGCTCCTGTTCTCGCTGGCGGGCGTTACGGTCCAGGTGCCGGTGCCTGGTGCGTTCGCCGCATGGCCGGGCGACCCGACCGTCAACGTTGCGATCACGAGACTGAGCGACGAGGAGCAGCATCCCGTCGCCGTCAGCGATGGCGCCGACGGCGCGATCGTCATCTGGGAGATCACCACCGGCGGGCTCTACGGGCTCGATCTCGTCGCCCAGCGTGTGGATGCGAACGGGACCGTGGTCTGGCCGAGCCCGGCCCACATTGTCTTCACCTACCACAGCCAGCGCGACCCGCAGGCCATCCCCGATGGTGCCGGCGGCGCGATCATCGTCTGGGACGACCAGCGGACCGATATCTACGGCGGCGACATCTACGCCCAGCGCATCGATGCCGCCGGGAACATCCTCTGGGGCACCGACGGGCGCCTCATCTGCAGTGCCTACGATGTGCAGGCGTATCCGCGGCTCACGAGCGACGGGGCGGGCGGGGCCATCATCACCTGGCGAGACTCGCGCTCGTTCATGATCACTGGCGTCAACATCTACGCGCAGCGAGTGACGGGACTCGGCGGTGCGGTGTGGGCGGACGGCGGAGTGCCGATCTGTACGGCGATCGCCAATCAGATGGATCCGATCATCGTGAGCGACGGCGCCGGCGGCGCCATCATCGCCTGGATGGACGACCGGGACGCGGAGAGCGGGACGAACGTCTACATGCAGCGCGTGAACGGGGCCGGTGTCCCGCAGTGGACGGCCGACGGCGTCGGGTATCTCGCCTACGGGAACCAGCGCTTCAATGGGACCGCGATCGCCAGCGACGGCATGGGTGGGGCGATGGTCGCCTGGCAGGATGACTACTTCGGCGCGGATGATCTCGACATCCGGGCGCTCCGCGTGGACGCGAACGGCAACTTCCCGTGGTCGCCGGCCAACGTCTGGATCTGCGGGGCAAACGGGTGCCAGTACCTGCGCGGGTGCCATGGCGACGGCCTCGGCAACATGGTCATCACCTGGCGGGATGAGCGCTATGGGGCGGCCGACCCCGATGTGTTCGCGCAGTACATCGACTGGACCGGGGTGGGGCACTGGGGCGGCTGGGGAGCCGGCGTCTGCACGACCCACGATCCGCAGGAGGGATCGGTCGCGGTTCTCGATGATCTGGGCGGGGCCGTCATTGCCTGGACCGACCAGCGGAGCGGCTCGGACATCTATGCGCAGCGGATGGGCGCCGGCGGCGAGCGGTTGTGGACGTGGAACGGCCAGGCCGTCTGCACCGAGTCCCACATCCAGCACACGCCGGTTGTCGTCATGTCAGGATCGTGCGGCGGCGTCTTCGCGTGGACCGATCTCCGCTGGGTCGGGCATCCGTACAACGACACAAGCTGGGACATCTACGGACAGCGGCTCTACTGCGATGGCTCGCTCTCGCAGTTCATTGCCCTCGATGTGCCGAACGGCGGCGAGGTCTGGCCGGCGGGGACCGTCCACGACATCACGTGGCACTGCGCGGGCATCAACAATCGCGATGTGACGATCGAGTACTCGACCGACGGCGGCGCGAACTACGGCTTCGTGGGGTATGCCACGCAGATCGGCCCGGTCGGCTCCTTCCCGTGGACGGTGCCGAACACGCCGTCCACCCAGTGCCGCGTCCGGGTCTGGGTGTGGAACCCGCCGCAGGTCATGGTGAGGGACGAGAGCGACGCCAACTTCACGATCAGCGGCGGTAACGGGATTGCGGATCGGCCGGCGCCCGATCTCCTCACGATCGAGCCGGCGCGGCCCAATCCGGCGCGCGGCCCGGTCGCGCTCACGCTCGGGCTGCCACACGCGGCCCCGGTGAGCGCCCGCGTGTACGACGTGAGCGGCCGCCTGGTCCGCGTCGTGCTCGATCAGTCGCTCGCGGCGGGGTGGTGGAATCTGGCCTGGGATCGCACGACTCAGGCGGGGCGACGGGCGTCGCCCGGGGTATACTACTGGGCCATCCGCACGAGCGGTGCGGATCGCGTCGAGAAGGTGGTTCTTCTCGATTGAGAGCGCGGCCGGGGACCTGTGACGAAACACGACTTGCCGGCGACGGGCGGCCCGCGCCGGAGCGGTGCGCACCGCTCGCCGGCGAGCTTCGTGCTGTGGCTCGCGGCCTTTGCCATCATGCTCGGAGCCGCGAGCTGGCAGCGACTGACCGGACCCACCCACCCCCGCCGCGGCCGCGTGGAGATCGCCGGGCAGGAAGTCCGGTGGCGCTTGCCGCGCAACCAGATCTCGGGCGAACCGCTCCGGGTCGCCATCGCTCTGCCCGCCGGCGCCGGCGGCGATCCGATCACCGGGTCGCTCCACTACCGGCGCTTCCCGACGGCCGATCCGTTCGCGGCGCTGTCCATGTCGCGCCGGGATGGGACGCTGCATGGCGAGCTACCGACGCAGCCCCCCGCCGGCAAGCTCGAGTACTTCGTCGTGCTCAGCTCGCCGCAGGGGAGCGTCCGGCTCCCCGCCGGCGAAACCGTGGTCATGCGCTACCGAGGATACGTTCCGCCGTGGATCCTCGTGCCCCATGTCCTCGTGATGTTCGTCGCGATGCTGGTCGGGACACGGGCGGCCATGGCCGCCGTGCTGGGGCGGGGCGAGGCGCGGCGCACGGCCCGGCTCGCGTTCCTGGGGATCACCCTCGGCGGCATGATCCTCGGACCGATCGTCCAGAAGCACGCATTCGGGGCGTACTGGACCGGATGGCCGCTTGGCCACGACCTGACCGACAACAAGACGGGAGCGATGTGGATCGCATGGCTTGCTGCCGTTGCGTTGCTTGAACGGCGCGGTGTTGCCGATCGGCTGGCGCGGGCCGGCGTCGTCCTGGCAGCCCTGGTGATGATCGCCGTGTACGTCATCCCGCACAGCATGCGCGGGAGCCAGCTCGACTACGGAACGGTCGAGCAGGGAAGCCCGTCCGGCGCGCGGCCGGGCCCGCGGGGCGAGCTCGTGGGCCCGCGGGGCGATTCGACGGCCGAGGAGCGCTGAACCCTGCCGTCGCACCGGCGCGCGAGGCAGGTGCTACAATCGAGTCTCTCTCGCCGTCCCCTTGTGCGGGCTCCAGCAAGGCCGGCAGGTGGCAGCTCATCCGGAGGTTGACATGATCTGTTCGCGCCACTCCGTACTCGCCTCCCACGCACCAGGCCGCATCCGCTCCCAGAGCCTCTGCCGGGCCCTCGTCGCCGGGCTCACTGCCATGAGCTTCGCGATGGTCCTGCTCGCACTGCCGGCGATCGTCCTCGCCGGGGACTGGCCGACCATCGGCGGCAGCTCCGAGCGACACGGCCAGTCGCCGGAGACCGGACCGGGCCAGGCCGACCTGCTCTGGCAAGGGACGCAGAGCGGGCTCTTCGGCGGCGCCAACTTCACCTTCGGGGATCGTCTCGTCACCTGGCGCTTCCAGAGCATCAGCGTCTGCCCGATCATCTGCTACGGGCTCGGCGACGGGGTACAGCGGTGGGCGGTCGACTTCCCGGGGACGAACAGCCGCTCGATCGCCCGCGGCGTGCGGGACGGACGCGTCTACGCCACCAACTTCCAGGAGACCCAGGCCGACTCGATCATCGCGCTCGATCTCGAGACCGGCGGCCGGCTCTGGGTCTCACCGCTCCGGGCGCCGCTCGGGATCATCTGGTCGGTGGCTTTCGCCCCCGACGGCGATCTCGTCATGCCCGTTGCACCCGACGACATTGCGCGCATCGACGCCGCCACCGGCCAGCAGGTGTGGCTCGCGACGCGCACCATTCCCAACACCGGCGCCGAGCACGTCTGCGTTCACAGCAACACGGTGTACGGCTTCGAGGGTTCGATCACCACGCCGAAGGTATTGACCGCCTGGGACCTCGACACGGGGGCGCGGCGATACAGCTCGGCGGCGCTGCCCGGCGACGGCGATCAGGAGATCCCGTTCACCGTCGCTCCGGACGGCACCATCTACGTGAAGCGCGACGGCGCGGCGGGCTTGCTGCACGCCCTGGTCGACAATGGCAGCGCCATCACGCAGCGGTGGGCGGTGCCCATCAACTTCGGCGGCACGGTTGCGCAGATCGGCGTCGGACTGGATGGATCGGTGTACGTTCCAGACGGCAGCCAGCTCGTGCGCCTCGACCCGCTCACCGGCGCTGAGCTCGACCGCTCGGTCGCGCTCGTCTCCTCGTCCACGCTCAACCCGCGCTTCGCGATCGGCGCCGACGGCACGATCTACTGCGGGAACGGCGGCTCGGCGGACGGCAGGCTCTACGCGTTCGCTCCCGATCTCTCGGTCCTCTGGTCGGAGGCGGTGGGCGGGATGGTGTACGGGAGCCCCGCGCTCGGGCAGGGCGGGCGGCTCGCCGTGTCAGGCGGCGGCACGTTCCTGCGTGTATACCGTCCGAGCTCGGCCGGGGCGCCCGAGGTGACTCCGCTCGCTCGCGGGTTCCTGGCCGCGGCGCCGAATCCCTTCGGCGATGCGACGACGATCCGCTTTGCGAATCCCGCCGGCGATCCGATCTCGCTGCTCGTGTTCGACGCGGCGGGCCGGCGCGTGCGGTCGCTCCTCGACGGCGCGCTCCTGGGTGCCGGGGAGCAGGGCGTGACCTGGGACGGACGCGACGACGCGGGCGCCCGGGTCGGGTCCGGCGTCTACTTCCTCAAGATCACGGATGGCGCCGGCTCACGCACCGCGCGCGTGCTCGCGGTCCGGTGAGCGCGGGCTGCGGCGCGCGCGGGCTGCGGCGCGCGCCTCGCCGTGCTATCGAACTAGCGAACCAGCACGACGCGCTGCCGGGCCACGTCGGTGCCTTCCAGCACGGCGCGCACGAAATAGACTCCCGCCGGCAGGCCCTTTCCACCCTCGGCACGGCCGTCCCATGAGAGTGCGAGCGGCTCTCCGGCCCCGGCGTGCCGCGAGGTCAGCTCGCGGACGATACGGCCGTCGGGTCCGCAGAGCAGGACCTCGAGGTGGCCCGCCCGCTCCGACACGAGCTCAAGCGTGGTCCGCTCGCGGAACGGATTGGGGAAGGCCTGTGACAGGGTAAGGCCCGGAGATCCGGCGACGTCGGGGACCGCCGTGGAACCCTCCCTGCCCTCGAGCGCGTAGACATCGCCTCCGGTCTGCGGGCTGGCCAGGAGCTGCGTTCCGGCGACCACGTCCGGAGTGCCGTTGCCGCTGAGATCCGCGACCCCGCGGATGGTCATGATCTTGTCGCCCGTCGGATTGGTCCAGTTCCAGACGACATTGCCGGTGACACCATCGAGGAGATAGACCTTGCCGTCGAAGTCCCCGACGACGACATCGTTCACCCCGTCCTCGGTGCAGTCGGCGATCCGATCGAGGGCCCATGTCCAGTCGCTGGTCGGCTGGGTCCAGAGCACCGTTCCATTGAGCCCGCTGAAGACCCGGCACAGCTCGTGGTATTGAAGCCGACGGCGATGTCCTTGATTCCGTCGCCGTTCACGTCGTCGAGCGCCGCGACACGCTGCTGGGCCGAGGTGGCCACGCTCCAGGCCACCGCGCCGGTCGCGCCGTTCAAGCAGTAGAGCGTGGCCCGCCAGGTGGAGGGAACGATCTCGCGGATGCCGTCGCCCGTGATGTCGTCGATGAAGACGAGGTTCCAGAGCGCGTTGCCGATCGCGGCGAGGACCAGAGATGCGCCCCGTTCGCGCCGTAGAGCGCCACCACCTGCTGCGCGACGGCGTTGTCGCCGAGGCAGGCGACGACATCGCGGATCCCGTCATCGTTGATGTCCTGGCAGGAGCGGACGTCGAAGAAGGCGTCCTGGCCATAGTAGGCCCAGACGAGAGCGCCGGTCGCTCCGTTGACGCAGTAGCAGTAGTCGTTGTTGGAGCCGCAGCAGAAGACGATCTCCGGGACGCCGTCGCCGGTCAGGTCGCTCCCCAGGTTGTCCATCGCGTAAACCCAGCCGGACGAGGGCGGCGTGGGGGGCGTGCGGACGTAGGTGTCGAAGCTCCAGATCGTCGCGCCGGTGAGGCCGTTCAGGGAGAAGGCGGTGCGCCAGCCCTAGGCCGTGCCGAGCAGGAGGTCGGGAAACCCGTCGCCATTCAGATCGGGTCCGAGCCGCAGGCAGTTGTCGCCGTAGCCGCCGCCGCTGCTCGCGCCGCCGATCGGGCGGGCCGACCACAGGACTTGCCCGGTGCCGGAGGAGCGCCCGCGGATGGCGAACACATGATCCACGCCCGTGGGCCCGTTGCCGTAGCCCTCGAAGGCGATGTCGGGGCCGCCGTCGCCGTCGATGTCGGGGACGGCGGTGATGCACTCGATCCCACCGTTCCCCTGGAAGGACCAGAGGAGGGCCGGGGGTTGCGCGGTCGCCACGGTGGCGAGGGCGAGGAACACGATGCAGGACGCAAGCGTCTTCATGATGCTCTCTCCTCGGAGTCGGTCGACCGAGCGCGAGGATCGGATCGGGCGCCTTGGTCGGGGCGACCTTCGATGCCGGCGATGCCGCAGCAACATGAGTATAGCATGCCGATATCGCCTGCCGGCGCCCGACGGCCCGGGAGAAAGCGCGGTGGGCGGGCCCGGCAGCGTGCACGCCCGGCAGCGTGCACGCTCGGACGGCCCTGATCGCGATCTCGCCCGCCTGCCTCAGCGCCGCCGTGCGAGCGCGGCGCGCACCACGCGGCGCTCGTTCGCATCAAGCGCGATGCGATCGGCCAGGATGATCGCGAGCGCGAGGCCGCCGGCGCCGGCGGCGAGGAGAGTCCCCCAGCTCGCGATCCAGCCGCCCGCTGTCGCGGCGCGGAGCGCAGCGACCGTTCCCAGGAGCACGCCCGCGGCGGGGAGGTAGATCCTGGTCAGGTAGGGACGGATGGGGGCCCCGACCACATGCGCCCCGTGCGTGGCGAGCCAGATGTTGCGCGCGACCAGTGGCACGAGCGTGCCGAGGGCGACTCCGTGGAGACCCCAGCCGAGCCGGACGAAGGCGATCGACAGGGCGAGGTTGGCGATGGCGCCCAGGACCTCGCTCCACATGAGCGGACGCGTGTGCCGGAGGCCGGTCAGGACCGAGTTGGTCACGAACTGGCTCATGGCGACCAGGTTGGCGAGCACCAGGATCACGTAGATGTCGGCGCTGCCGCGGTAGTCCTTGCCGAGCCAGAGCTCGAAGAAGGGCGCGGCCAGTCCCGCCGACACGGCGCCGATGACGACGGCGAACAGGGTCATGTAACGCGTGCCCCGGAAGTGGAGCTCGCGGCGCCGCTCCCCCGTGGCGTTGCGGTCGGCGATCGCCGGCAGGAACGTACGGGAGAGCCCGTAGCAGAGCTGGCGGAAGCTCGCGATCAGGTTCCCGGCGACGACGTAATGAGCGACGGCGGCCACGCCGATCAGCCGCGAGATGACCAGGTTGTCCGTCTGATAGGTGAGGAGGACGCTCACGCTGATGACGAGCAGCTCGGTCGAGAAGCCGAGGAATGCTCTGAGCTCGTGCCGGTCGATGGCGCCGCGTACCAGCCGGGCGCCCCCCAGGTAGCGGAGGGAGATGGCGGTGAGGACCAGCGCCCCCAGCAGGTGGGACGTCAGGCTGGCGAGACCGAGGAGCTTGAGGGAGGGGCCGTACGCCCTGAACGCAAGCACGGCCAACAGGGCGTAGACCACCTGAGCGAGGGACGGCACGATGTCGACCAGGTCGTATCGATTCCGGCTCATGAGGAGCCCGATGAAGGGGGTCACGCAGCTGGCCCAGCAGGACGGTGCCGACCATGGTGTAGTAGCAGAAGAGGGCCTCCTCGCGAAAAGCTGCGGGTATGCGCAGAGAGTCCATGAGGAAGCCGGCGAGGGACAGACCGACGGCGGCCGTGATCAGGGCGGCCAGTCCCGCGGTGGCGATTGCGTTGGCGAGGACGCGCGAGCGGCGCTCCGGGTCGTCGCCGGCATGGGCGTACTCGCGCGCGGTCGAGGAGTGAAGGGGTCCTCCCGCCAGGTTCAGGTACGCGGTCAAGGAGAGCACCACTCCGAACGTCCCGTAGCGGGCATCGCCGAGCTGCTGGAGGAGGAACGGCGTGAGGAGGAAGGTGATCGGCAGGCGGATCCCCATCGCCGAGAAGGACCCGGCGAGATTGGCGAGGATCCGGCGGGTGAGCGGGGCAGGACCCGGGCGGCCGGGGTCAGATGCCGCGGGCAACATCGCCTCCACCGGCGCCGCCGACCAGCGCTCTGAGCAGGTATCCCACGCTTGGACGCAGGCGACCCGCGAGGAAGGACCGCCAGAGATGGTGGCGGGCGCGGCGGTAATCCCGGATGTTGTAGAAACGGATGCCGCTCCGGCACTCGAGGTTGGCGCGCGCCCGGCGGGCCACCGGTCCATAGATCTCCGGGGCGCGGTCGAGGCTCGCGGCGAGGATCGCCGCCGATGCCGAGTAGAGCGCTCCCGGATTGGCGTCGGTGAGGCTCCCGGGCCGTTCGCGGTGCTCGGCCCAGACTCCGGGCAGGCGGACCGCGCGGCCGCGTTCCGCGATGCGCAGCCAGAGATCCCAGTCCTCCCCGTAGCGGAGGTTCTCGCGGAATCCGCCGGCGGCGGCGACTGCCGCCCGCCGCGTCACGACCGTCGAGGTGCCGATCGGGTTGAACATGGCCAGCGAGGCCGCCTGCGGCGGCGGTATCTCGGGGCAGACCTGATGCGTGACCGCCCCGGTGGCGAGGTCGCGGATGAGATAGTCCGAGTAGTAGAGATCGTCCTGAGGGCTCCGGGCGAGCCCGTCGAAGAGCGCGTCCACGCGACCCGGAAGCCAGAGGTCATCGGCGTCGAGGAAACCGATGAGATCCCCGCGCGCCTCGCGGATCCCCAGGTTGCGCGCCGCGCCCGGTCCGCGGTTGGCCTGAGCGAGCACGCGGACTCCGGGCAGCGCCGCCACCGTGGCCGGGCTGCCGTCGGTGGACCCGTCATCCACGACCAGGATCTCCAGATCCGGACGACCGCCGCCGCCGATCGAGGCGACGGCGTCCGCGATGAGCGGTCCGGCGTCATATGTGGGGATGATCACGCTCAGGCGGATCACGCGCTGTTCCTGGGTTCCAGGTCAGACCGGCCGCGACGGCGCCGCGCCCCCGGCCGGTGCCGGCCCGCCCTCCTCACCTGACTGCCCCGCGCAGCGAAAGCTCGTTCACCGAAAGAGGATACCGAATGGACGGCGCCGTTGCCCACACCGATCGGGCGCTGGAATCCCGGCGTCGGGGGTGAGCCGTCCCCGCGCCGGAGAGGCGGAGAGCCGGGAGAGGCCGGAGAGCCGGGAGAGGCTGGAGAGCCGGGAGAGGCTGGAGAGCCAGGAGGGGCGGAGAGCCAGGACCGGGGTATGCTTGGTTGGGAGGTGACGATGAAGCTACCGGTGGAGGCAGCGTTGTCCGGCGGTCCGGGGACTCCTGCGGTCCGGCCGCGGTCGTGGTGGGCGCTCAGCGCGGCTCTCATCGCGACATTCCTGTGCGGGGTTCGGTTCGCGTCGGCGAACGACGACTGCGCGGATGCCATCGACCTCTCCGGGATGCCGCTCCCGCTGACCGTGACCGGAACCACGGTGGGGAAGGCCAACGACTACGGCCCGTTCCCGGCCCGCCCGGACTGCTGGCAGGGCGAACGATGGCGCGCCTCGTCCGCCCAGGGCGCGGATGCCACCTACCAGTGGACCGCACCGGTGGCCGGCTGGTACACGTTCTCGCTCTGCCACAGCCAGGCCTTCGACACGGACCTCCTCCTCTACGACTACACCTGCCCGGAGGAACCCAGCTACCCCGAGGACTTCATCTGCGGCAACGACACGGGATGCACCGCCAATGCCATGCTCAAGGATGTTCCGCTCGCGGCCGGGCAGGAGGTGCTCGTCGTCGTCGACTGCGGATTGGGCGCGGAGGGCGCCTTCGAGCTCAGCATCCATGACACGACGGAGCTGGAAGCCGCGCTCGCGGCGCTTCTGGACATCCATCGCATACCGGGCGCCGCCGCCGTTGCAGTCGGCGTCGAGGGGACTCTCTGGAGCGGGAACTACGGCCTGGCCGACATCGCCTCCGGCCGCGCGGTGACCGATTCGACGGTCTTCTACATCGCCTCGGCCTCCAAGCCGGTCGCCGGCGCCGCGCTGATGCAGCTCCATGACGAGGGCGCCTTCGAGCTCGACGACGACATCAACGACCACCTGCCCTTCTCCGTCCGGAATCCGCTCTTCCCGAACTCGCCCATGACCTTCCGCATGCTCCTGTCGCACGTCGCCGGCATCGACGACAACTGGGACGTCATGCGGTCGGTCATCGTCTGCGACCGCGATTCGCCCATTCCGCTCGGTCAGTTCCTCGCGCAGTACTTCGTTCCCGGCGGGCTGTACTACGATCCGGAGTACAACTTCACGACCACCGCTCCGGGGACGGCCTACAGCTACTCGAACATCGGGGCCTGCCTCGCCGGCTACCTCGTCGAGACCATCGCCGGCTCCGCTCATCCGGGAGCGACGCTCGAGTCCTACTGCCAGGAGCATCTCTTCACCCCTCTCGGCATGAACGAGACCTCGTGGTTCCTGTCCGGCGTCGACGCGGGCCATGTTGCCACCCCCTACTACTTCGAGGATGGGCAGCAGGTCCCCATCTGCCAGATCGGTGTCCCGTGGTACCCCTCGACCATGCTCCGGACGAGCGCGCTCCAGCTGTCGCGGTTGGCGACCGCCTTCCTCCGCGGCGGTGAACTCGGCGGCGAGCGCATACTCGAGCCCGCGACCGTGGACACGATCCTCTCCCTCCACTATCCCCAGCTCTACGACTACGGGCTCCTGTGGAGCGGGGAGGACTGGATCGGGCTCCCGACCTGGAACCACGGCGGGGTCTACATGGGGACGAGAACGCTCATGTGGCTCTTCCCCGAGGAGCGCCTCGGGGGCGTCGTCCTCACGAACGGCGAGTCGACGGACGGGATGTGGGACATCGCGCGGCGAGTCATGCTCTACAGCCTGGCCTACTCGACCGCGATCGCGTCACCGCCCGGGTCGCCGCCTTCGTCGCCGCTCCCGGCGGTCCGCCTGGCTCTCGAACCCAGCCGGCCGAACCCCGGCCGCGGGTCGACGACCATCCGCTACGAGCTGTCGGCGCCGGCCGCCGTCACGCTTCGCATCTTCGATGTCCAGGGCCGGCTCGTGCGCACGCTCGTGCGCGGTGCGCTTGCGTCGTCAGGTCTTCACGGCGTTGCGTGGGACGGCCGGGATGACGCGGCGCGGGAGGTGCCGGCCGGCGTCTACCACTACCGTCTCGACGGGGGGAGCACGAGCCGCGCCGGCAAGATCACACTCTTGCGGTGAGCGGCGCTCGCCTGGTTCTAGTGTGGCCGCTCGCCGGGGACGACGGGCCGGAAGAGCGGGGAGCGCCGGAGTGCGAGCCGGTGGAGCCACAGCTCGGCGACCGTCCATACGGTGCCGAGCCCGTAGGCGATGCTCCGCCGCCAGTCGATCGAGGACGCCTCCGGCATGTAGCGGGTCGGCACCGGAGCGTCGCCGAGGCGGAAGCCGAAGTGCACCGCCTGGGCGAGGAACTGCGTGTCGAACACGAAGCCCTCGGCGTTCCGGTGCCAGGGGATGGTCTCGAGCACCCGCCGCGTGTAGAGACGGTAGCCGGAGTGGAACTCGGTCAGGTTCTGTCCAAGCGCGACGTTCTCGAGGATGGTGAGGAAGCGGTTCGCGAGGTACTTGTAGAGCGGCATGCCGCTCGCGAGCGCCTCGCGGCGCGTGCGGATCCGCGATCCGAGCATCACGTCGACGATCCCCGTCGTGAGGAAGCCGAGGAGGTGGCCGGCGAGCCGCCCGTCGTACTGGTAGTCCGGGTGGATCATGATCACGTAGTCGGCGCCGTGGGCGAGGGCCGCGTCGTAGCAGGTCTTCTGGTTGCCGCCATAGCCGCGGTTCTTCGCGTGCTCGATCACGGTGAGTCCGAGGCGGCGGGCGATCCCCGCCGTGTCGTCGCGGCTTGCGTCATCGACGAGGATGATCTCGGCGGCGAGTCCGGGCGGGATCTCGGCCACCGTGCGCTCGACGGTGGCCGCCGCGTTGTAGGCCGGCATGACGACGATCACCTTGCCGCCGGTCCGGCCGCCGGCCTTCTCGCTCAGCGGATCGCTCATCGGGCTTCTTTCTCCGCGATGAATGCAGAGATCGCATCCGCCGCGAGCGCATGCGCGTGCTCGTTCGGATGCGGGTCCCGGGGGTTCACGATCAGGTCGCGGCTCCGCTCTTCCGAGTAGATCCCGAGGAGATCGAGGTGCGGCGCCTCGATCTCGGCGCAGAAGCGACCGATCTGCTCGTGCACGGCCCCGTACTCGTAGCCGGCTCCGATCCGATGCAGAAAGGGGAAGACGACGACGAGGAAGCGGCCGCCGCCCGCCCGCACGAGCTCGGCCATCGTCGCGAGCCGCTCCTTCTGCGCCGCCCACAAGGGCCCCTGGTAGGCGTCGATCACGAAGGAATAGTACTGCTTGATCTCCGGATCGCGCGCGCTTCTGAGCCGGTAGTACCAGGTGTTCAGGAAGTAGCTGTGTTCGATGAGGACGGGCGGGCGGGGGCGGGCGTAGATCTTCTCGCTGATCCGCTTCCACTCGGGCACGATGTCGGCGATGTCGTTCAGGCAGTAGACGAGGACGACGAGGTCGAACGGGTACCGGGCGCCGGCCAGCTGCTTGACCAGCGCGAGCTCCTGCCCGGTGTCGAATCCGTTGGTGGCGAGCACCTGCACGTCCCGGTCGGGATGCATCCTCCGGATCCGGTTCGCGAAGCGGTCCTCGACGTCCGGGACTCCGTGCCCGGCGGTGAACGAGTCGCCGATGAACGTGACGCGACGCGTGCCGGGCGGGCGATCGATCTGGTACTCGACCGAGTCGCGGAAGCCGAACCGGTTCATCTGCTCGTGCTTCATCATCCAGTCACGGGTCACGCGGGCGAGGCCGAAGGCGTCGGTCGTATCGTAGATGAAGCGGTAGTAGATCTCGGCCGCGACGAGGACGAAGCTCAGGAGGAGGAGGAGCACGAGACCGTTGCCGGCGACGAGATCGAGCCGGGGCCGGCGCGCGAACGCGGCCGGCTTCGCCGTGAAGTAGCGGTAGAGAAGAAGGCCGCAGAACGGCGGCAGGAGGGCGAAGAAGGCGAGCACGAGGTTCTCGAGCATCACGGTCCCGTGATTATGCCGAGTGGCGTGTCGCGAGTCAAACCGACCCGCCGGTCGGGCTCGTGCTTGCCGGTCGCGCGAGCGGCGTGCTACGCTCCGTCCGGCGCGGCTCTCCGCCCGCGCGAGCCATGGCCAAGCAAGCAACGAACCCCGCTTCCAACCCCGCTTCCCGACCGCCGAGCACCGGGGCCCAGGACTGGTCGCGCCCGTTGCTGGTGGCGCTCCTGCTCGCCCTCGCCACGCTCCTCGCCTACATGGGCGCGGTCGCGAACGGCTTCACGTTCGACGACGATGTCTACATCGTCCATAACGAACATCTCGAGGCGGGATGGACGGCGGCCGCCGTCGGCTGGGCCTTTCGCTCCGGTTACGCCTCGAACTGGCACCCGCTGACCTGGTTGTCGCATCTGGCGGATGTCGAGCTCTTCGCGTTCGCGCCCGCCGGCCACCATCTGACGAGTCTCCTCCTGCACATCGCCAACGTGCTCGTTCTCTTCCTGGTCCTCCGCGCCATGACCGGAACGATGTGGAGAAGCGCGCTTGTCGCCGCGCTCTTCGCGCTCCATCCCGCGCACGTCGAGTCGGTGGCCTGGATCTCGGAGCGGAAGGACGTGCTGAGCACGCTCTTCTGGTTCCTGACGATGGGCGCCTACGCGGCCTACGCCCGGCGCGGGGGCGCGCTCCGCTACGGCCTGGTCCTCGCCTGCTTCGCGCTCGGGCTCCTCGCCAAGCAGATGCTCGTGACGCTCCCGTTCGCGCTCCTCCTCTTCGACGTCTGGCCGCTCAAGCGGCTCACATTCCGGTGGGGGAAGGGCTTCGGCCGGGAGCTCGGGGCGCGGCTTCGCGAGAAGGCGCCGCTCTTCGCGCTCGCGCTGGCCGGATCGGTGGCGACTTACGTGGCGCAGAGCCGGGCGGGGGCGGTGGGCGACCTCGTGCGCTATCCGCTCGCGTCGCGGCTCGGGAACGCCATCGTGTCCTACGTGGCGTACCTGGGGAAGCTTCTCTGGCCGGTGGACCTCGCCGTCTTCTATCCGTACCGCGGCGACCTGCCGCTGTGGCAGGTGGGGGCGGCGTTGCTGTTGCTCGCGGCGGTCACCGCGCTCGCGCTCCGCGCTGTCGACCGGCGCCCCTACGTGGCCGTGGGCTGGCTCTTCTATCTCGGCACGCTGGTGCCGGTGATCGGTCTCGTCCAGATCGGCGAGCAGGCGATGGCCGATCGCTATACCTATGTCCCGGCGCTCGGGCTCTTCATCATCGCGGCCTGGCTCTCGTCCGACCTCACGCGCCGCCGGCAAGCGCTCGCGATCGCGGTCACGGCCGTCTGGGTCATCGCTCTCGCCGGGCTTCTCCGGGGGACCGCGGCCCAGGTCGGGCGCTGGGCGAACGACGAAGTCCTGTTCAGGCACGCGCTCGCGGTCACGGAGGGGAACTACCTCGCGCACGACAATCTGGGATTCGCGCTCGTCTCGCAGCAGCGGACGGAGGAGGCCATCCCGCACTTCGGCGCGGCGCTCGCCGTGCGCCCGGACTACGCCATCTCCCGCAACAACCTCGGGCGGGCCCTGATCGCGCGCGGCGACTTCGAAACGGCGGTCGAGCATCTCCGCAAGGCGGTGGCGGGGTCCCCCGAGGTCGCGGCCTTCCGCGTGAATCTCGCCCTCGCGCTCGCCGGAGCGGGTCGGCTCGATGCGGCCAGGGAGGAGTTCGCGCTCGCCGCCCGCCTCGATCCCGGAGGGCAGGCGGCGACGAGCGGTTTCGGGCCGACGCTGGCGCGGTTCGGCGCCCTCCTCGTCCGGGAGAAGCGCTGGACGGCGGCCGCGCCCATCCTCGCCCGCGCCGTCGAGATCGAGCCGACGATGCCCGACGCCGAGGTGAGCCTCGCGCACGCGCTCACCGCGCGGGGTGAGATCGCGGGAGCCGAGACCCACTATCGCCGCGCGCTGGATCTGCGGCCCGACCCGGCGGCCGAGTACTTCGGCTACGGCCGCACCCTCGTACCGCAGGCTTACTTCGGTCTCGCCTCGACGCTCGCCGCGCGCGGCGACGCGCCGGGGGCCGCCGCGGCGTACCGGGAGGCGCTCCGCCTCTCGCCGAGCTTCGCGGCGGCGGCCGCCGCCCTCGCGTGGCTCGAGGCCACGAGCGAAGACGAGCGGGTCTTCGCTCCCGCCGAGGCGCTCGAGCTCGCGACGCGCGCCTCGCGCCTCGGCGTCGGGCAGGACCCGGTCGCGCTCGATGCGCTCGCCGCGGCGCTCGCGGCCGAGGGGGATTTTCCGGCCGCCGTCCGCTACGCACGCCTCGCGGAGGAGGCGGCCACGCGCTTCAAGCGCGAGCGGCTGGCGGCGAGCATCGAGGCGCGCATCGCGCTCTACGAGGCCGGGCTCCCGTTCCGGCAGGCGGCGGTCCCGGTGAACGAATAGCTATAGCGATGCGCGCCAAGGCGGCGCGCACGGCTCGCCGCTCGTGGCGCGCTCGCGATCAGCTGATGATCCCCAGCCAGTCGCGCAGCAGGAAGTAGAACCGCCCGATGGCGAGCGAGATGCGGGCCATCACGGTGAACCCGAAGGAGGCGCCGAAGCCGATCATGATGTAGATGATCCCGGTCTTCGCGGCCCACTTGAGCGGCCCCTTGTGCTCGCGCGAGAAGAAGAAGTAGGTGAGCGTCCCCAGCACGCCGATGAGCACGAGGACGGCCCAGATCCCCGCCGTGAAAGAGCCCGCGAAGCTCGCCGGCGTCACGATGGTCCCCTTGAGCTGCGGGAAGACGACCCCGTCGAACTGCGCAGGTACCGAGACCCCGGTGTAGTAGCCCATGAAGATGCCGATCGGGATCCGCACCAGCCAGGCGCGCGCCGGCACGAAGCGCATGAAGTAGAGGCAGCCGATGAATGCCGGCAGGAGCGCGAGGAAGTTGGCATCCGAGTTCGGGCTGAGCAGCGACCAGGACGGGCCGTCCGCCGCGAGGGACTTGAAGCCCGCCGAGACCGGCTGGACGAGATAGGGCATGAGCACGCGGTGGAAGGTGAACGCGAGCGTCCAGGCGTTGGCGAGACCCAGGGCCAGATGCTCTGAGAAGCGGTAGAAGCGGTTGTCCCGGTAGAGGAAGGAGAGGATGCACAGGGTCAGGATGACCCCGATCCAGGTCCACGGATCGGTCGAGATGTGCATTATGGCTTCCTCCGCGTCAGGAAGTACCCGACATTACCCAGGATGACGAAGGCCATGATGAGGAGATGGGCGGCCGACTGCGCTCCCATCCCGGCCATGGCGCGGCGCGTTTCCTTCAATCCGTACTTCTCTGCGACTGCGTCCTCGTACTCCGCCGCGCCCTTCATGCCGGCGAGCATCCCGGAGAACTGCCCGGTCTCGAAGTAGGGGTAGAAGTCCGGCGCCATCACGGCGGTGACGCCGGCGCCGACCTTGACCCCGAAACGGGGTTGCACGATCGAGACATAGCTGAGCGGCAGCGATCCGCCGGAGATGGAGACCACGATGGCGACGTCGCCGTAGTTCTTGATGCGGTTGAGAAGGGGAAGCGTCGATGTGTCGCGCCCGTCCCAGTCGACCCGGTAGACGCCGCTGATGCTGGTGCCCATCTGGAGCATCGGCACGATCGGCGGCGGCACCCAGCCGAGGTTCACGTAGTCGCGCCCGTAGATCAGGCTGTCGGCGTTGGTCGTCGCGCGGGCGTTGAGCTCGGCGACCACCTGCTCGAGGGCGCGGTTCGAGAGCGGTGTCGTCTCCACGTACATGCTGGCGAGGAGGACCGGAATGCGCCGCGCCAGGCAATGGCGAATGACCGCCACCGCCATCGGCTGGTTCTCGGCCTCGGTCTGCGGCCCGTAGTCGCAGGAGAGGATCACCCCCTGCTTGGCGGGATCGGCCCCCTCGATGACCTGCCAGAGCCCGCGCGTGGTCCGCTGCATGCTCATGGGCAGCTCGAAGGGAAAGACGAGCGGGAGGATGATGGCGATCGCCATGGTCAGGAAGATGATCCGGCGATCGAGCTTGACCAGTTTCTCGAGTTTCACTTGCCACCTCCCATCCAGCTGCGCTCGACACCGGTCAGGATCTTGAGCATGGTGGCCAGCGCGCCGAGGGTGATGCCGAGGTCGACCCCGCGTTTGCTGGCGGTGTTCGGCACCTTCATGATCCACTGGCTGATCAGGGGCATCTTGGAATAGAGCGCCTCGCCGACCGGCACCTGCCCCAGCATGACGACGAAGGCGGAGACGAGGAGGAGGACGGCGAGCGTCGAGCGCGCGCGGAACGAGCGATAGGCCGCCGAGGCCATGTAGAAGGCGAGGAGCGCGAACATGGTCGACTGGAGCGCGACCAGCCCCTTCATGTAGATGGTCATGATGTCGAACTGGAAGGACCCGATCTGGGTCGGCATCCACAGGTTGCCGTTCGGCCCGCCGAGGATGCCGATGATGCTGACCAGGACGAAGCTCGCGATCAGGGTGACCGAGTGCTGCCAGTACGTCCCACGCTTCTTGATGCGGTTGACATGGTGGATGAGGAGGTTGCCCAGCCCGAGCACCAGGGCGAAGACCGAGATCAGGATGAGCATCTTGTTCCGGAGGAACTCGTTCAGGGCTCGCCAGACCGGGTGGGGAATGAAGCGGTCGCTGAACCCGAGGAGCCCCATGATGATGAGCAGTGCGAGCGGCAGCTTGTCACGCATGGCAGATCCCCCTATCTCGGCGCCGTCTCGAGGATGCGGACGAAGTCGACCCCGGCGAACGACAGGATCGTCCCCACGATGAGCGTCAGTATGAGCACGACCTTGCCGACGTCCTGTCCCTTGAGCGCGCCGACCGAGAGCGGCTCCCGCGAGATGTAGGCCGAGGCCGCATACATCTCCTCGCCGATCAGGGTGTAGTCGCAGGCGACGACGAAGAACGGGAGCTGGGCGGTGGCGTCCGTTCCGGCGATCTGGATGGCGCCGGTCGAGGCCCCGGTCTCGGCGAGGATGAGCGACTCGCCGGCGAAGTACCCGAGGAGAAAGTTGGCCGCCGGCCGCTCGCGCACCATGATGCCCTGCACGGAAGCGGCGTAGGAGAGCGCGTACTCGGTGAGGAAGAAGACCGAGTCCGCGTCGTAGGCGTCCGGCCGCCCGGCCGCCGCGTACGCTCCCTGCACGACCTCGCGCGCCACGGTGTAGACGACCGGATTGGCGCAGGGAACGCGGAGCGTCGTGCCGTACTCGGCCGTCTTCTTGGCGATCTCGCCGAGGACGTTGAGCGAGGCGATGCTCGAGAGATACGAGATGTCGCCGACGCCGGGCACATAGAGCACGGCGCGTCCCATCTCGGTCGCGCGCCCGACGGCCTCGTCCACCGCCTCGAGGCCCGCGATCCGGCGGATGAACAGGTGCTCGCCCGATCGCGCCCGGCGGATGAAGTAGAGGATGACAGCAATGAAGGAGATGAGGGCGATCAGGACGAGCGTCAGCCAGCCGTTGAACCACTGGGGGCGGCTCGCCACCGGGGCGGTTGGTGCCGAGGCGCCCTCCTCGCCGGCGGGGCCGAGAGCGACGACGCGATAGACGAGCTCGATGCCGGGCGCGACCGACTCGTCGTTGTAGGTCGTGAGCGTGGGGACCGTCGTGCCCACCTCCGCGAAGGGCCCGCCCGGGTCCGCTCGCTCGATCCGGTAGCGAACGGCGCCGGGCGCGGCGGACCAGGTCACCGTGATGCTCGATCCGTCATCCGAGGGCGTGTCCCTGGCCGCGACGTCGGCCGGCGCCGTCCAGGGCGGAGGCGCCGCGAGCGCGGTCGAATCGGGAACGGCGTCAGAGGCGTCAGAGGCGAGATCACCCGGCGGCGACTCTCTGGTCTGCGCCGTCGCCGGCGGCGAGAGGGCCAGGCCGATCGCCAGACCGAGGCCGATCAGCCGGAGCAATCCGGATCGGTTCATGGGCTCATCCTCTTGCCCGGGAGCGGATGGCGCAGGCTCGGGCGGGGAAGGAAGGGGCGCGGCGGATTCTCGAGGTCGTGGCGAGGGGAGGGTGGGATTGCGGTGGACGGGCGAAACAGGACCGCTGGAGGAGTCATGCTCCCTCCCGGATCGGTCCAGAAGCGCGGGTCGACATCGGACCAGGATGCGTACGATTGGACACGACCATCACTCCTGCGGGCTGCCTGCCCGCCCCACCCCGGCGGAGATTGCCCGGGGCGCGAAGGGGGGTCAAGCGGAAACTGCTTGTCCTGAAAGGGGCTCCGCGCTCAAACACCAAGCCCCGGGGGAAGCATCCGCCGGGGTTTCATGCTCCATGCAGAGAACGACCAGCGTGCAACGACGAGTGGTCGGTTCTCTTCACGATCCGCGGAGCGCAGCCGCTCGAAGTACACGACTGAGAGGCAGCGGGCTGCTACCGGAGTCGGACCGCCTTTCCGCCACCGATGACCCGAGCGCCGCTCTCGACCACGTAGTAGTAGATCCCGTTCGGGAGCGGCTCGCGCGCATTGCTCGCGCCGTCCCAGATGAACTGCGCCGGCCCCGGTCCGCTGCGCGCCTGTTCGAGGCGGCGCACGAGACGGCCTCCTGCATCGAAGATGCGAACGACGAAGGCCGCCGGAGCGGCGGCGTTGCCGGCGTCGCCGGCAGCCATGGTGATCTCGAGGCTCGCGGAGAAGGGATTGGGCCGGGCGGTGACGGGGCCGGGAAGCGGCGGCAGCGGATCCTCGCCGATCGCGATCGACTGGGCCGCGGCCTCATCGCGAATCAGGGTGTAGATCGTCTGCGCGCGCCCGATATCGGCCAGGAGCGACTCACGCTCGGCAGGCTGGAGCTGGTAGAAGAAACCACCGCGCACCGCGGCGTCCAGGTAGTCCATGTAGGCCGCGTAGTAGGCGGGCGCCTGGACGGACGGCCGGATCGGGCGGCCGTCGACCGGGACGAAGATGGCTCCGGCATGGCTTCGCGCACTGCGGACCGAGTACCACGAGCTCTGCTCCGCGGTGTCCGGCTCGACGACGACCATCTCGCCGCCGATCTGGAAGTACGGATGGGCGGCGACGACCTCGCCGTTGCGGATGAACTCGAGGTTGCCCGCGCTCAGCACGCCGGCGGGGAAGAGGACCCGCGCGGTGAGGGAGAGTTGCTGTCCGCGGGACGCGGCGATCTCGCCCCCGACTTCCGCAGTGCCGATCGTGAAGTGGATGAAGGCGCCATTCTCCTCGACGGCGACGATGCGCCCGCGGGCCACCGCCTTCACGAAGTTCTGGTAGGTGAAGGAGCCCTCGAGGCGCGCATACGTGCGATAGCTTCCTACCGCGTGGATGCACCAGGAGTCGGAGGTGGCGGCGAGCCCGGGCCGGAAGCCGCAGTTGAGGAGGCTGTACCAGAAGAAACGCCACTGATCGCGGAGCTCCGGTTCGATGCCCTGGAACTCGATGTAGTCGACTCGCCCGAGCGCCATGCCCACCGGCGCCTCGTAGGGCGTGCAGCACCAGGTGATGGGCGGGAACTCCTGGTAGCTCGAAGTCCATCCCTGCGAGTGATTGGATCCCACCGTGGCGCCCTGGGCCCGCGCCCAGTCCTGGATCGGCGCCTGATAGCCGGTTCTCGGGAAGTCGATCGAGGCGAGATCGAGGAGGCTCAGGTGCCCCAGACGATCGGCGAGCCCGAACGCCGAGAGCTCGACGTCGTAATGCACGATCCGGTGCGGCAGCGAGACAGGATCGTCGGCGCGGCCGCGAAAGTAGTCCTGGGCGTTCTGCTCGAACATGTCGCCGCCGTTCCACAGGAGCACCGAGACCAGGTTCAGATCGGCCGGCATCCCCTGGACCATGACCTCCGGCGGCGCCACGCCGTAGCAGGCTGAATCCGGCCAGTGCGCGTGCAGGTCGCCCGCGTACCAGCCGGCGGGCACCTGCAGCTCGCTCGCCCCCGGGGCGGCGAGGAGGAGCAAGGCGATGGTTGACAAGAGGGCCTTTGGCATCGGGTGTCCCGTGTCCGTTCGAGAAGCTCGAGATCCGACCCCGGGCGGCCGGCGGCCATGGACAGTGCCTGCGGGGAGGGAGGCGGGCCCCGGTTCGACCACCGCATGTTAACCCCTATCCGCATATGGATCAAGACGAACGGCAGGCCTCCCGGCCGAGCGGGGGGCTCAAGCGGGGGACCGGGGGCACCGGGGATCGGTGGTTCCGGCAGGTCTATTGCAGATCCAGATTTATATATGTCTATTGACAATGGGCCTTGACTCGCCATGCAGGTACGCCATTATGTGATCGGCCGATTGAATGGCGGTTCGGATAAACAGGAAGGGAGCTCAGTTCAATGGCAAGGAAGAAGACGGTACGTCGCTACACTGAAGAGCAGAAGGAGGAGATTCTCCGTCGCGTGGTCAGCGGCGAGCGCCAGAATGCCATCTCCAAGGAAACCGGCATCCCGGCGGTGACGATCGGTTACTGGGTGAGCAAGGCCAAGGCCAAGAGTGGAGCCGTGGCGGGGCGGAAGAAGCGCGCCGTGCGCCGGGCCGTGAGATCGGCGCGGAGCCACGAAATCGCCTGGGCGCTCGACGGCGATGTCCTGGTCGTGCGCATTCCGCTGCGTCGGTTCGTGCGCCATCTGGCGCAGAAGGCGCTCGCGGAGATCTGATCGCGCGCCGGATACCGGGAACACAGTTTGCCGGCGGGCAGTCTCTCCAGCGGAGCTGCCCGCCATTGCATTGGGGGCGTCAGCGCGCCGGCGCGCTGCGCCCGGCGCGGGTTGCGAAGAGGGCTACCGCGGCCAGGGCCATGACGGCGCCGTAGATGAACGGAGCATTGAATCCGAAGCGCTGCCAGAGGAGGCCGGCTGTCACGCTCGCCGCGAGGTTGGCCATGCCGGTCGTCATGGTGAGGATGCCGAGGCCGGTCGCCCGCTGCTCCGCCGCGATGAGCCGCGAGGCATAGGCCTTGCCCACACCGTCCGTGAACGCGGTGTAGAGACCATAGACGGCGAACAGCGCCCATACCAGGCGCGGATCGCGATTGAGGGCGAAGCCCAGATAGACCAGGGCGAAAAGAACGAGGCCGGCGGCGAACACGCGCCGCGGACCGATTCGATCGGCCAGGACGCCGGCGGGATAGGACCCGAGCGCATAGGTCAGGTTGTACAGCACATAGGCGAGGATCACGGTCGCCATCGTGTTCCCGGCGGAGGAGAAGAGATCCCTCGCCCTCAGGATCAGGAAGGCGTCGGACGAGTTGCCGATCGCGAAGACCAGATTGACGAGAATGAAGATCCGGAAGTCGCGATCGAAGGTCCTCCAGCCGAAGGAGGGCGCCTTGAAACGCGGCGTGAACGGCCGCTCGCGGACTGCGAACAGGATCGCGACGCCGAGGAGCGCCGGCACCAAGGCCCAGCGGAAGATGGTGCGATAGCTCGCTGCATCCTCGCCCAGGCGGCTCATGACGTAGAGCGCGATGAGCGGGCCGGCGACCGCGCCGAGCGAGTCCATGGCGCGGTGGAGGCCGAAGGCGCGGCCGCGCTGCGCCTCGGTCGTGTAGTCGGCGATCAGGGCATCGCGGGCCGAGCTGCGGAGGCCCTTGCCGGTGCGATCGGCGAGACGAAGGGCGAACACGAACGGCCAGCTCGTTGCGAGCGCGAGGAGCGGTTTGGAGAACGCCGAGAGGCCGTAGCCGCCGATCACGAAGGGCTTCCGCTTGCCGATGCGATCAGACCACCAGCCCGAGTAGATCTTGAGAATGTTGGCCGTCGCCTCCGCCACTCCCTCGATCAGGCCTACCGCAGCCATCGGCGCACCGAGGACTGCGGTCAAGAACACCGGTACGATGGGATAGAGCATCTCTGAAGAGATGTCCGTGCAGAGACTCACGAGGCCGAGCAGCACCACGTTCTTCGGGATACCCGCCGCCGCCGCTGCGGCCGGCCGGCCGGGCGCGTTCTGTTTCATGGCGGCATCATAGCCGAAGAGGTCGGAGCGGTCTGCACTCGCTCCTGCGGCCGACCTGCCTCTACCACCGGCCCGCGGCGCGGAGTAGACTCACTTCATGCGACGGACAGGAGATGGACTCGCCGGACGGGGAGCACGGCCGGTTGCGCTCGCGGTGGCCGCGCTCCTGCTCCTCGCCACCGTGGCGCCGCTCTGGGCGCGCTCCCCGGATCGGGCGATCAGCCGGCACGGGAAGCGTCTCGCCGCCGTCCTCTCCGCCATGGACGTCGAGAACCGCTGGCTGCCGGGCCATCCGGTAGACTGGCAGACCGGCGTCTACGATCCGACTGCTATGGCCTTGCGCAGCCATTGTAGCGCCTTCGTGGCAGCAGCGTGCGCGCGCTTCGACATCTACATCCTGCGTCCTCCGGATCATCCGGAGCTTCTGCTCTCGAACGCGCAGTGCCGGTGGCTCGCGAGTGCGGGCGACGAGCATGGGTGGGAGCCGGTCGTTGACGGGACGCGCGCCCAGCGCCTGGCGAATCGCGGTCACCTCGTGGTTGCCTGCTACGAGAGTCCGGATGAGGAAGTGTCGGGACACATCGTGGTCATCCGGCCCGGCACCAAGAGCCGCGCCCTGATCGAGGCCGAGGGTCCGGATGTGATCCAGGCAGGGGGCGTCAACTACGAGGAGACGACCGTGGCGCACGCCTTTCGCTTCCATCCCGGCGCCTTTGACGAGGGGCGAATCCGCTACTACGCGCATCCAACCAGGTGACACTTTCGTCCACTGGTCGGCGCTCAGGTTCTCCTTGGCGAGGCCAGTGAGGCGATGGACGAAGCGCCCGAGCTGAAGCCGAGAACGGCGGTGGTGAGGGCGACGGCGACGGCGACGAGAGCGTACGCAGTCCGGCCCGGCCGCTCAGGCCAGGCGGCAGGAAGGCGCGTACGGCAGGAGATCCTCGACGATCCCCGTCCGGTGATTCTCCTGCATCCGCCACCAGAACTCGGGGCGGAGGAGCTCCGCGTGCGTTTCGAGGAAGCGGTCGCGGAGCTCCGGCGAGAGGCCGAGGAAGCGCAGGAACTCCTCGGGGAAGATGTCGTTCGGCCCGACGTAGAACCACGGCTCGCCCGCCATTTCGTCCTCGTCGTGGGACGCCGCCGGCAAGGCGCGGAAGTTGCAGTCGTCGAGGAGGCACAGCTCGTCGTAGTCGTAGAAGACGAGACGGCCGTGTCGCGTGACGCCGAAGTTCTTGAGCAGTAGATCGCCGGGGAAGATGTTGGAGGCCGCGAGATCGCGGAGCGCGTGCCCGTAGTCGACGATGGCCGCCGACGCCTCGTCCGGCCCCGCGCTGCGGGTGAAGAGATCGAGCGGGATCATCTTCCGCTCGGTATAGAGGTGGCGGATGATCACGCTGTCTCCGGTCACCGACACGGAGCTCCCGGCCTCGGCCAGGAGCTCCGCGAGGAGCCCTTCGCTGAAGCGATCCCGATCGAAGCGCAGGTGCGTGAACTCCTGCGCGTCCACCAGCCGGCCGGCGCGGTCGTGCTTGAAGACGAGATCGTACTTGGCCATGACGTCCTCGCGCGTCGCGGTCTTCGGCTGTGCGAAGCGGTCGCGGATGATCTTGAACACCATGTCCAGGGACGGCATGGTGAAGACCAGCATCACCATCCCGGGCACGCCGGGAGCCGGGACGAACTGCTCGTCGGTGGCGGCCAGGTGCTGCAGGAGCTCGCGATAGAAGATGGTCTTCCCGTGCTTGTTGTGGCCGAGCGAGGTGTAGAGCTCGCTCGGCCGCTTCTTCGGGAGGAGCGTGTGGATGACGGTCGTGAGCGCCGCCGGGCGCGTCGTGTCGACGAAGAAGTAGGAGCGGGTGTAGCTGAAGATGATCGAGACCTCGTCCTCGGTCAGGAGCACGGCGTCCACCTTGACGCGACCGTGCGGATTGAGGAGCGCGATGGCGAGCGGATGCGTCCCCGCCGCCGTGTGCACCCGGCCCACGAGGTAGGCGCCCTTGTTCCGGTAGAAGACCGCGCGCACGACCTCGAGGCGCTCGACCCGCGCTGCGCCGCAGTGCGCGGCGATCGCGCGGGCGACCTGGGCGGAGTCGCCGGGGAGATCGGCGTAGCCGACGCTGAAATCATGGCGGCGGAGGAGTCGCCGGACCGCGTCCTCGATGCCCGGCGTCGCGGGGAAGGACTCGGTCATGTCGGCGACTGCATGCTCGGTGTCGGAGGGCAGCTTGCCGGCGGCCAGGAACTCGAGATCCTCGTCGACGCCGACCGTGGTGAAGATGCGCCGGGTGATCGAGTTGAAGAAGGTCTCGGCCAGCTCCCAGTCGGTTCGGTCCTGGACCCAGCGGAGATAGGCGTCCTTCATGGCGCGCCAGGTCGAGCGGTCGCCGGTGTGCTCGTCGAGCAGGTCCTTCAAGTGATCGACAGTGGCGGCGACGAGGCTCGAGTAGACGTCGAGCCGGTCCGCCGAGTCCTGGAGCGCGCCGCGCCAGTCGCGGGCCTCGAAGCGCAACCGCGCCTGCAGCGTGAAACGCTGGAACTCGCGGATGTAGGCGAGGAACGCCTGCTCGATGATGGCGGCGCCGCGGTCCGCGGCGCCGCCGGACCCGCCCGACTGCAGTGCGTTCACGGTCACGCGCGCCCGGGATCGAGCGCGGCGCGCGCGATCTCGTCCTCGCGTCGCTCGTGGTCCTTGAGCCGATTGGCGATCCGCCCCGTCTCCTCGGCGGCGGCGGCCATCCCGCCCGTCCCCGCGCTGGCGAGCAGGCGGTCCACATCGGCGAGGAACTGCTGGTGCTCGGTCATGAGCTCGGCGAAGGCCGGCCGGAACTCGGGCGCCCGCCGGTGGACGAGCCCGTGCAACCCTTCCGGCGACTCCTCGCGCGCGAAGTGGCCGGCAAGCGCGGCCCGTAGCTCCCCGAGCGCCGCACTCAGGACGGAGAGGTCGGTCGCCGCGCGCAGTCGCGCCACGATGCGGTTCAGGTGGACGTGCTCCTGGTCGATCGCCTCCTGCGCCGCGGCGAGGCGGTCCACGTCGGTGAACTGGTCCTCCTCGGTCGAATCGGTGAGGGCCTTGGTCGAGGCCTTGCCTCCCGAGATGATCTCGGTCACCCGGTCGAAGTAGCCGGTGCCGACCTCGCGCTGGTGGCGGGTCGCCGTGTAGCCGGTGCGCTCCGCGGCGAACTCGGTCTGCTGGAGCTCGGTGTAGGCCGCCATGCCGCGATCGCGATAGTCGGCGGCGAGGCTGAAGCTCGCCATGTTGAGGGCGTGGAAGCCGGCCAGGGTTACGAACTGGAACTTGTAGCCCATGGCTCCGAGCTCGCGCTGGAACCGGGCGATGGTCGCGTCGTCCAGGTTCTTCTTCCAGTTGAAGCTCGGCGAGCAGTTGTAGGCGAGCATCTTCCCCGGGAACTTCGCGTGCACGCCGTCCGCGAAGCGGCGGGCCTCGTCGAGATCGGGGGTCGAGGTCTCGCACCAGATCAGGTCTGCGTAGGGCGCGTAGGCGAGGGCGCGCGCGATCGCGCAATCGAGCCCGCCCCGGAGCTTCCAGAATCCCTCGGCCGTGCGCTCGCGGAGGATGAAGGGCTCGTCGTACGGATCCACATCCGCGAGGAGGAGCTTCGCCGAGTCGGCGTCGGTGCGCGCGATGAGCACGGTCGGGACGCCCATCACATCCGCGGCAAGGCGCGCCGCGACGAGCGTCCGCACGAACTGGGACGTGGGCACGAGCACCTTCCCGCCCATGTGGCCGCACTTCTTCTCGGAGGCCAGCTGGTCCTCGAAGTGGACGCCGGCGGCCCCCGCCTCGATCATCCCCTTCATGAGCTCGTAGGCGTTGAGCGGCCCGCCGAAGCCGGCCTCGGCGTCGGCGACGATGGGCGCGAACCAGATGCGGTCGGTCTTGCCCTCGGCGCGCTCGATCTGGTCGGCGCGCTGGAGGGCGCGGTTCAGACGGCGCACGAGCACGGGGGCGCTGTCGGCCGGGTAGAGGCTCTGATCGGGGTAGGTGTGGCCCGAGGTGTTGGCGTCGGCGGCCACCTGCCAGCCCGAGAGATAGATCGCCTCGATGCCTGCCTTCACCATCTGCACGGCCTGGTTCCCGGAGAGGGCGCCGAGGGTGTGCACGTAGGGGCGCTCCTTGAAGAGCTGCCACAGCCGGCGTGCGCCCATCTGCGCGAGCGTGTGCTCGATCCTGACCGTGCCCTGGAGCGAGTCGACGTCGGCCTTCGAGTACGGGCGCACGATGCCGTCCCAGCGCCGGGGATCGGGATGGTAGGGCGCGGGGCCTTCCGGGGCCGTCGACTCGCCGCCCGGCAGCATCTCCTCGCCGGTGGCTATGCGGCCGGCGTCCCCGATCAGGATGTCGTAGGCGGGGAGGGTCAGGAACTCGACGAAGTCGGCCGCCGTGGACAACCGCTCGAAGAGGTGGCGCGCGGTCGTGAACTGCCCGTTCCGGAACCGCTCGGCGCCCACCGCGCGCGCGATCTGCTCCATCTCCTCGGCGAGGAGGCCACGGAAGAAGGCCGGCGTCACCGCCTGGCCGTCGGTGAGGCGCACGCCGTGATGGAGCCACTGCCAGACCTGTGCGCGCGCGATCTCGGCGGTGGCGGCGTCCTCCATCAGATCGTAGAGCGGCACGCAGCCGAGGCCGCGGAGCCACGCCTCGAGGTACTGGACGGCGACCCGCACGCTGTGGCGAAGCCCCTCGGCGGTCCGCGTGCCGTCGGGGACCGCGAGGAGATCGGCGGGGCCGATCGAGACGTCCGCGCGCCGGCTGGCGATCTGGTTCGGCGCCTTCATGTGCTCGTCGAAGATCGCCCTGGCCACAGGCACGAGCCCCGGGTGGGCGACCCAGGTGCCGTCATGCCCGTCCGCGACCTCGCGCCGCTTGTCGGCGCGCACCTTCTCGAGCGCCGCCTCGTTCGCCGCCGGATCGTCCTTGATCGGGATCTGCGCCGCCATGCCGCCCATGGCGTGCACCCCGCGGCGGTGGCAGGTGCGGATCAAGAGCTGGACATAGGCGCGGAGGAATCCGCGGTCCATGGTCACCTGGACGCGATCGGGGAGGATCGCGGCCGGGTCGTTCCGCTGCTTCTTGATGAAGCTGAAGATGTAGTCCCAGCGCCCGCAGTTCAAACCCGCCGAATGTTCGCGGAGCTCGAACAGGATCTCGTCCATCTCGAACGCGGCGGGGAGCGTCTCGATGAGCACGGTCGCTTTTATCGCGGCGCGCGGGAGGCCGAGCTTCTCCTCGCTGCGCAGGAACACCTCGTTCCACAGCCGTGCCTCGAGGTGGCTCTCGATCTTGGGCAGGTAGAAGTAAGGACCGCTGCCGCGCGCGAGGAGCTCCTTCGCATTGTGAAAGGCGTGGAGCCCGAAGTCGAAGAAGGAGGCGGGGACGGGCCGGCCGTCCACGCGCATGTGCTTCTCTACGAGGTGCCAGCCGCGCGGGCGCACCATGAGCACGGCAGGCTTCGGATCCAGCTCGTACACCTTGCCCGTCTCGGGCGCCGTGTAGCGGATCGTGCGCCGGACCGCGTCGTGGAGGTTGAGCTGGCCGAGGATCACGTTCTCGCGGGTCGGCGCGTTGGCATCCTCGAAGTCGGCCATGAACACGCTCGCCCCGGAGTTGAGCGCGTTGATGATCATCTTGCGCTCGACCGGCCCCGTGATCTCGACCCGGCGATCGAGGAGGTCGTCCGGGAGCGGTGCCACGGTCCACTCGGTGTGGCGGATGTGCGCGGTCTCGGCGAGGAAGGACGGCCGCCAGCCGGCGTCCCACTGCTTCTGGATCTCCTGCCGCCGCGCGAGGAGCTCCTGCCGCCGCCAGCCGAAGGCGCGCGTGAGGTCGGCGACGAAGTCCAGGGCTTCGGGGGTCAGGATGCGCTCGGCGCCCGCGGGAAAGGGGCCCTCGAGGGTGACGCCGCGGGGAAAGGCCGGCGCGGTTGGGCCGGGGACCGGCCCGGACTTGAACTCGATCATGGATCAGGCTCCCGTCAGGAATCGCGGTTGGTGTCGCACGGCGGACGGGTGTTCGCCGGCAGGCACTAGCAGTTCATGGACTGGCGGCAGGAAGCGATCACAAAGCGGACAAGTATCGCGCACGACCACTGCGCGGTCAAGTGCGCGGCGCCTGCGGATGGGGCGTGCAGCCGGCCGGCATCAGCAGCCGGCCGGCATGCTATCGGAGGAGGATCAGCTTCTGCGCGCCGGTGCCCCGTGTCGTGGCGAGGCGCACGAAGTATGCGCCCGACGGCAGGGCGTGTCCGGCGGCGTCGCGGCCATCCCAGGCGACCAGGTGCTCGCCGGCCGGGAGTACCTGGTCGAGGAGCGTGGTCACGAGCCGCCCGCTGGCGTCGTAGATCGCGAGCGCCGCCGGTGCCTCGTGGCCGAGCGCGAGCCGCACCGCCGTGCGCGTCGTGAACGGATTCGGGGCGGCGGTAAGGATGCGATCGGGTGCTGCGGCGGCCGGTCCGGGATCGGCGATCGCTTCCTGCGTCCACGGTCGCGCGTCGATCCGAGCCGCGACCGCGCCGAGGATCTGGGTCCAGGCGGCGTCATCGATCGGGAATCCGTACTCGGTCCGGAAGAGGGGGCGGAGGTCGGCTCCGGCGGTCGTGCTCATCGCCGCCACCAACCACGTCGCCTGCTTCTCCCGCGTGTCGAGCGGGAGCGGGAGCGGCTCGTTCGACGGCAGGAAGGTGCTGAAGAGGTCCCACCAGGCGCCGAGCCCGTAGGCGTCCATCATCTCGCACAGGATGCCGTCCACGATGTCGGGATCGATCGCGTCGTAGTTCGCCCCTGCGTTCTGATAGTCGGCGAGCCGCTGCCGGTAGCCGTTCGTCGTGCCGGTGAACTGGCGGTCGATGTCGGCGCGGGCGAGGGCGCCCAGCCCGCCCGGGTCACTCCGGATCGACTGCCATGACCACATGGCCGCGAGCGAGGCGAGACCCTCGCCGTAAGCCGTATTGTGGACCGGCGACGGTCCCATGCAGAACAGGTTGAACGAGTTGCAGGCGCATGTGAAGTTGTGCCCGAGCTCGTGAAACATGACGAACCACTGCGGCACCCGGTTCTGCGGATCGTTCACGATGTAGCAGCTGTTGTGAACTGGCTGTCCCCACAGCCAGCCCAGGCGGACCGGGTTGCCGCTCGCGCCGCAGACGCAGGTGACAGGGTCGTCGGTGACGTCGAGGACCAGGTACTGGCGGCCGCCGCGCACCGGAACCTCGCCGACTCCCTCCGCCTGCGCCTCGTAGGCACGCTCGGTCGCCGGCACCACCTCGTAGCTCGTCGTGATGGCGTGGAGGTCCACCCCCTCGATCGCCGGCGGCAAGTAGAAGGAGACGTGCTCCTCGGGGTACATCTGGTACTCGACGCCGAGGTCCGTGGTGGTGACGCGGATGACCGCGGCATTGTCGGCCATGAGGCCGTCCGCCCACACCTCGATGTACGGCGTCTCCCAGTGCTGGGCGGGAGGGCGGAGCGCGGTGACGAGGCCCGTTCCGCTCACCGTGGCGACCGCCTCGTTGGTGCTGTGGAAAGCCAGCACGTGCTCGGCGTTGGGAAGCACCTGCCCGTTTGCATCCCGGATCTCGACCGCGAGCTGCCCGGTCGCCGGGCCGGAGGGGGAGAGGGCGAGGAGCGGTGTGGTCACCGCGACATGAGCGGGCGCCGCGTAGGGGAGCGTGACCGCGTCCGCGATGCTCGTCTCGGGGTTCCCCGACACCCACTGCCCGCCGGCCATGTGAAAGGACGCGCACCGCCAGCTGAAGTCCGCGGGCGTGCCGACCTGGGTCAGCCAGATCTGGATCGAGATCGTGCGGCCGTTCACGGTGACGGTGCCCGTGCCGCCGCCAGGAACGGCGCCCGTGACGTCGACGAACCCGCCACCATAGGTCTGCCCGATCACGGCGCGCACGTTGAACTCGCTCCCGAGCTCGCCGTGCGGCTGCCCGGTCGCGGGGTTCTCATCGGTGTCGAGGAGCCAGAGGTAGGTCATCGTGTCGTCCGGGAGCGGCAAGGACGTCGGGATATCGCCGCGGGTCTGGATCACGAACGTCAGCCGGCCGCCGGTCTGCTCGATCCGGGCGGACCGGATGTCGAGCGGCGCTTCGACGGAAAGCTGCTCGGGGTCGGTGAGCTGGCTGATCACATCGGCCGTGGCGCGCGGCGCCGGTGCGAAGAGGAGCGCGCAGGCGAGGAGCGGAACGGCGTTCGCCGGCAGAGGCCGCGGACTGCGCCCGGGGAGGAGCCCGCGGAAGCGCCGCGCCAGGACCGGCAGCGGATGCTGGTTGTGCATGTCACACCTCCATCCAGAAGCCGCGCTTCGCCGGGCCGCATGCGGTTCTGTATGCTGATGATCGTAGCAGAGGTGTGTCATCGGAGCGAAGATCTGTCATGGGCAGTCCGATGACATTGTCACGACCGGGTTCGTCTGGTATTCGCCGGGGTCCAGATGTGGAAGTCCCCGATACCTGGAGGATGCCCCGAGGATCCCCTGGCGATTCGCCTCCCAGGCGGGGCATCCTGGAGCGCGAGGGCACTCGGGCCCGACACGCATCTCGACGCCGACCCGAGCTGCCAACGGCACCGTCGAGCCCGGCCGGGTGGCCACCGGTTCGGCACCGGCGGCGGCGGCCGGGGTCGCCCCGCCCCGGGCCGGGCGACCTGGGCGGCGGGGGGACGGTCCGCTTCTGACCGACCAGCGGCCAGGCGGCGAGCGGCACCTTCGTCGTCACCGCCGGCAACGCGGCCGACTCCCCCCAGACGGCTCAGCTCTCGGGCACCAGTCAGCTCTCGGGCACCGGGAACACGGAGCCGCTCTGCGATGCGGGTGGCCCGTACTCCGGGACGGTGGGCCAGGTGGTGGCGTTCGACGGCAGCGGTAAGTCGGATCCGGACGGGACCATCGCGTCCTACGCGTGGAACTTCGGCGACGGCGGGACGGGTTCTGGTGCGACGCCCTCGCACACGTACACGAACGCCGGCAGCGTCACGTGACGCTCATGGTGACGGACAACGACGGCGCCAGCTCGATCTGCACCACGACGGCCAACATCCGGATCTCGAGCAACCAGGATCCGGGCTGCGCGAGGCCGGCGGCCGGATCACCGCCATCGTGGCCGCGCGACGCCGAGCCGGACGATGCCGCGCGACTTGGTGCCACCGAAGGGCATCGGGCCTCGGCCTGAGCGCGTATCTCGGGACGCTCCGGTTCCCCATGAGCGCGCGGGCGCGAGGATAACGTCCTCCGCAGCCCCGGCGTTTCCCTGCCGGTTCATGGTCGTCGGTCGCGGGTGTTTCTGTAGTACCATCCACCGGGCACCCGTCCGGACGCGGATGCCGATGCTGCCGCTGATTCCCAAGGAGTCTGCCCGTGACACCGCGCCGGCCCCATCGCCGCCCGCTCCGCTCGCTCCTCGCCGGCATCCTCATCACCCTCGGTGTGATCGCGGTTGCCGGCGGCGTCGTGTCCATGCACGCGCGCCGGGTCCTGTTCAACTCCGAGGTCTTTGCCCAGCGCGCCGCCGCGAGTCTCGACGATCCGGGGGTGGCCAGTTTCGTCGCCGACTACGCGGCCGGCACCATCGTCGCACGCGAGCGGGATCTCACCCCGTACCGTCCTCTCCTGCGGGCCACGGTCCAGAGCATCGCGTCCTCCGAACCCTTCCGCGCTGTGGTGCGTGGCGCGGCCCGCCGCGCCCACGAAGCCGCCATGTCGAAGAAGGGCCAGGAGATCGTGTTCTCCCTGCCAGACCTCGACATATTGCTCCGGAGCGCGCTGAGCAAGGCCAAGCCCGAGCTGGCCGCGAAGATTCCGCCACGGGTCAGCGCCCGCCTCGGCGCGGAAGAGGCTGGTGCCACGCGGGTTTTCGTGGACGTGTGGCGACTCGGCGCCCGGCTGCCGTGGCTCGCTCTCGCCGGCGTCGCCGGCGGCATCGCGCTGATCGTGATCGGGGTCGTGCTGTCCGCGCGTCGCTCGGCAGCGCTGTTCAAGACCGGGATCGGACTCGTCGCCGCCGGTGGTGTACTCGTGATCGGACTGCCGATCGGGCGCGCGATCATCACCTCTCTGATCGAGGATCCGCTCTGGAAGGGGCTGGCTGCCGGGCTGTGGGATGCGTACACGATCGGCATCAAGCCCTGGGCGGTGCTGCTCGGCGCCATCGGCGTCATCCTCGCCTCCGCGACGCGCTCGGTCTTCGAGCGCGTGGAGCTCGTCGATCAGACACGGCGGCTCGTCGACTGGCTCCGCCGGCGGCCCGGCGGCTGGGCCGCGCAGCTCCTCCGCGGTGCGGTCCTGCTCGCCGGCGGGGTGCTCGCGATGGGCTACCCCGGCGAGGCCGTCTCGATCCTCATGTTCCTCACCGGCGCCGGACTGGCCTTCATCGGTTTGGGCGAGCTGTTCTCGGTCTTCGTGAGCTGGCTGCCCGAGGAGGCGAAGGTCGAGGAAGCGCTCGCGCGCGGCCGCAGCGCGTTTCGCTCATGGATCGTGGTCGGGCTCGCCCTCGCTCTCGGCGCCGGCGCCATCCTCGTCCTCAGTCGGGGACCGGCGGCGCCGCCGATGGCGGAAAGCACGGCGTGCAACGGCGCGCCCGAGCTTTGCACGCGTCCTCTCGATCAGGTGGTCTTTCCCGCCGCGCACAACTCGATGTCGGCCATGGACGTGCCGGACTGGATGTTCCCGCAACAGGAGAAGGGGGTTCGCACGCAGCTCGCGGATGGCATCCGCGCTCTCCTCATCGATGCGCACTACGGGCGCCCGGTGGGCAATGCCGTGAAGACCGACATCGAGAGCGAGCGCGGGTCGATGGACAAGTACGAGGAGGCCCTGGGCAAGGAAGGGGTGGCCGCCGCCATGCGGATCCGCGACCGGCTGGTCGGCCTCGAGGAGGGACCGCGTGGGGTCTACCTGTGCCACGGCTTCTGTGAGCTGGGAGCGACGCCGCTCGTCGAGATGCTGAACGGAGTCCACGAGTTCCTGGTCGAGAATCCGGGCGAGGTCGTCCTGATGGTCATCGAGGACTACGTCGAACCGGCGGACCTTGCCGCTGCGTTCGAGGAGAGCGGTCTCGTCGAGCTCGTGTATCAGGGCCCGGTCGCGCCGCCCTGGCCGACGCTCCGCGCGATGATCGACGGGGGCCGCCGCCTCATCGTGTTCTCGGAATCGGGCCGCCCGGGCGTGCCCTGGCTCCATCCGGCCTTCGCGACGATCCAGGAGACGCCGTACACCTTCCACCGGCCGGAGGATTTCTCCTGCGCACCCAACCGCGGCGGGACGGCGGGCTCCCTCTTCCAGATCAATCACTGGATCGAGACCGCCCCGACGCCGCTCCCGAAGAACGCCGCCATCGTCAACGCCTACGACTTCCTGCTCGCGCGGGCGCGGAAGTGCGCCAGGGCGCGCCGACACCTCCCGAACATCGTGGCCGTCGACTTCTACAGCACCGGCGATCTGTTCCGGGTGGTGCGTGTCCTGAACGGGCTCGCGGCGGAACCGCCCGCGCCGGACCTGCCGCCAGCGCCCTGACCCCGGGGCGGGGCACGGCCCTGCGGAGCGCATGGTTCGACAGAAATCTACAATGCGAATTGTAAGCTGCCCATGTTGCTTTTCTGTCGGCCGGGGTTCTATCGTGTAGATCGCACAGACCTCGCTCGACGAGCGACCTGGTAATCCGCCTGCCGCCCGCGGACGAGGCCGGCAAGGTCCAAGGATGGAAGGCCATGGACCACCCGGCTCTTCACGTCCACCACAGCCAAGCACCGGCCTGTCCCGCTCCGGCCGGTATGCAGGCGCGCCCGCCCGTTCCCCGCCGCTTTCGACCCGCCACGACCCAGATCCGAAGGGGGTTGTTGCCATGATGCGCTCCCTCCGTCCTCGAGAGGCCTCTGTCCTGCTGTCCGTCGCCTTTCTCCTGACTGCTCTAGGTGGCCCGCCGCCTGCGGCTGCTGCCCCTGACCCGGCGCCGCCGCCGCCCGCCGCAGCGCCCCCGCCCATCTCCGAGGCCGACCTCGCCCGCCGCGCCGATACGGTTGTCCGCGGCACCATCGTCGAGTCCGTCGCGGCATGGAACGAGGAGCACACGCTCATCTACACCCACTGTGCGATCGCGGTCGCCGATGCGATCACTGGCGTACCCGTGCCCGTCGTCCGGCTCCGCATCCCCGGCGGCCGCGTTGGAAACGAGATGGTGTGGGCATCCCACTCCCCGGCGATGCAGGTGGGCGAGGAGTTCGTCCTCTTCCTCAGGAGCAAGCCGGAGACCCCGGACACCGGCCGCTATCTCCTGTGCGGAGCCGATGCCGGGGTCCTCAAGGTGGCGAACGGGAGAATCGCGGCGACCGGTGAACCGATCGCCGACTTCAAGATCCGCATCCACGATCTGGCGCGGTGAGGGAGGACACGGCCATGAGAACGCAATCGCGACTGGCCGCGGCCGCCGGCGCCCTGCAGCGCCGCCGCCTGGCGGTACTCGCCTCCGCCCTGGTCTTGATCGTTGCTATCGGCGCCCCCGTGGTCGCCCCAGCATTCCTCTATATCCACACCAATTCGGGTGTCAACGAGTGCAATCCCGGCATCCCGACGCGCTGGGATCCCCGGGATCTGCCCATGGTCTGGCGCCAAGCCAACGGGACTCCCGACTGCGACAATGAGTTTGAAGCGGTTGCCGCGGGCTTCCGCACCTGGGAGGCGGCTCGGGTCTCCTACTTCGATTCGCAACGCGATGACGTGACGCCGCCGCCTACTCCCAATTTCAACGCATCCGATGGCATCAACGTCGTGGGGTGGGTCGATAGCGCGACCTTCGAAGCGCTGACCAACTACGATGCGGGCAGCGTCCTGGCCGTGTGCTTCGTCACTCCGGACGGCGTCAACTGGACGACCGGCCGGATCACCGATGCCGATGTCCTGTTCAACGACGGCCAGGGATGGTCGACCGTTCCGGAGACCTGCTGGCCGCCCAGCTATGACGTGCAATCGCTAGCCACCCACGAGATCGGCCACTTCATCGGGCTCGATGACCTCTACAACCCGGGCCATGGGAGCCACCTCGATTGTATGGGCAGCGGCAACGAGAACAAGACCATGTACGGGATCGGCTCCTGGTGCGGTACCGGCCAGCGCGACCTCGAATCCGACGACATCGATGGGATTGCCTTCCTGTACCCGCGGCGGCTCGACAACCGCGTGACCTACATCCGGACGAAGTCCCCGGGCTACCACCAGTTCATCCCGATGTCACCGAGCTGGACCCTGGTCGGGGCCCGGCCGCCGGTCGGCCAGCAGTGGTTCGGGATCGCTCTCTACACCGATAGCGACTACCTGAACGAGGTCGCTTCATCGAACGTCGACGGCGATCAGGCTGACTTCATCGTCACTGATCGCCAGCACCATGACCCGCAGGTTCCCACCCTGTACCCGTGGACGGCCGGCGGCGATGGCGGTTACCAGTACCGCATTCGCTACGAGCAGGCCACCGGCATCAACGTGGGCAGCGCCAATGCACAGATGACCATGCCCTGGGTGGACCCTGCCTACATCTACGACGCGTACCTGACCGGCGGGATGAGCTACGACTTCGAGCTCGACAACCAGGGGAACGGCGATCTCGGGTTCGCGATCTTCGACTCGAACTCGCAGGTCTACTACGCCGGACGGGCGCAGGCCGCCGCGGCCGCCGACGCGAACGGCGGGGGCGGGGACGAGAGCTTCACCTACACGGCGCCCCGCACCGACCACTACGGGCTCGTCGTCTGGCGTGACTCGAACTGGGAGACCCCGTTCGTGATCTCGATTGGCCCCGCGCGCACGGTGCTCACCGAGGACGTGGCGCGCTACTCGGCCACGACTCCCGGCTACTTCCAGTTCACGCAGGATCCGGCGCACACGCGCTGGGCGGCGGTCGGGCTGAAGACGCCGGCCAGCGGCCGGTATCGCCTGCGCCTCTACCAGAACACCTTCTTCACCACGCTCGGCGCGCTGAGCCAGCGCTCTGCCTCGAGCCCGGGCGCCTCCGAGTTCATCGCCGTCGACTGGAACCAGCGCGCGCCGGCCGCGCTCTACCCCATGGTCCAGAAGATCGGCGGTGACGACGGCTACCGCGTGCACTGGGAGGATGGGAGCGAGCTCTCGCTCGCCACGCCCGCGACCGGGGTCGTGCTCGGGTGGGACGAGCCGGCGCGCATCTTCGATGTCGACCTGACCGCTGGCAAGACCTACGAGTTCAGCCTGACCACCGACAACACGGGCGGCGCGCGCGACGTCGGGCTCGCGCTCTTCGCGCCGGGGACGAGCCTGCCGCACATGCAGGGCCCTGGCGGCGCCGTGGCGCTCGTGAACGAGGCCGCCGGGGGCGGAGCGGAGCGCCTGACCTACAGGGCGCAGGCGACCGGGCCGCACGGCCTCCTCCTCTGGGGCGACCAGGGGAACCTCGCCTACACCTGCACGATCAGTGCAGTCGAAGAGCCGACCGATCTCGCCTCCGGCTATGCGGTGGCCGGCACCGCCACCGGCACGCCGGCCGCCTACCGCTTCGATCAGACCACAGCGCACTGGGCCGCCGTCGGCGTCCGCCCGCCGGCCGGCGGCGACTACGACCTCCGCCTCTATGCGGACGCGCATCATCAGACCCGGCTCGAGGTCTCGAACGTGCAGGGGAGCGCAATCGACTTGATCGCCTGCGACTTCGTGCACGCCGCGCGCGGCGAGTACTACCCGGCGATCCAGCATGTGTCAGGTCCGGGCGTGCCCTTCGCCGTCGAGTGGTCGGGAGAGAGCCGCACGCTCTCACCTGGCACCACGAACGGTCCGTTCGCCCTCGATCCCGGGGAGGTGATCGCCGCCTGGGACGTGACGCTCACGGTGGGCGAGCGCTACGCGATCGAGCTCGATGTCCAGTCGGGCAGCGCCGATCTCGGGCTCGCGCTCTTCAAGCCCGATGGTGCCGACCGCTTCTTCGGACGGAGCGCGGCCGTGCGCCTCGCCGACCTGAACGGCGCCGGCGGCGACGAGACGATCGACTACTCGCCACCCTTCGCCACCGAGACCTACGGCCTCGTCGTGTTCTCGAAGGGTGGCGGGAGCGCGGCCACCACCTTCCGGCTCAACATCTCCCAGGACTACGACGGGCTCACGAGCAATGTGCCTGCCAACTACTCGACGAGCCCCGGGCTCTTCCGCCTGAACCAGACGGCGGCGCGCTGGAGCGTCGTCGCGCTCCGGCCGACCGCCGGTGACGACTGGGATCTCGCCCTCGACCAGGACCCCTTCGGGCTGAACCGGATCGAGACCTCGAGCGAGGGCGCGAGCGGCAGCGACCGCGTCGAGTTCGTGGTCGGCGATTTCCACCATGCGAGCCGCGGGAGCTACTACGCGAAGGCCAGCTTCGTCGCCGGCACGCCCGACCAGAGCTACCGGATGGAATGGGAGGAGGACGAGGGCGTGCTCAGCCTGACACACGAGAACGGCCTCGGCCCGTTCCCGAGCGGGGACGTCGCGGTCTGCGTGGACGTGCCGCTCGCCGGCGGCACCGAGTACACCTTCGAGCTCCGCTGGGACGGCTCGGCGGGGAACGCCGATGTCGGGATGGCGCTCTTCAAGTCGGATCCCGATGACTTCTTCTTCTCGCGCGACCAGTCGGTGGCGCTCGCCGACGCGAACGGCGGCGGCGAGGGGGAGCGCTTCGACGTGACGGCGGCGGCCACCGATACGTATGCGCTCGTCGTCTGGCTCAAGAGCGGCTCGAGCGGCGATGACGAGGCGTGGGTGCGGGTCGGCCCGCGCACCGAGGAGCTCACCGACGGGTCCTCGATCACGGGTCGAGACGACCCTGGGCACTACCAGTACGAGCACCGGGACGAGAAGCGAGATGTGGGCGATCCGGATCGCTGGACGATCGTGGGCTTGCGGCCGGCGACCGGTTCCAACTGGAACCTCGAGGTCTACGACAACGGCTACTTCAACCCGCCGGCCCTCGCCACCTCGGCGGCGGCAGGGAACGGAGGCGTCGAGTTCCTCGCCCACAGCTTCATCGACGGCGCGGGCGGCACCTTCTTCGTCGCGGCGCCACGCGGCGGCGGCAGCGTGCTCGACTATCGCGTCCAGTGGACCGATGGCGAGGGTACGCTGAGCCTCGATGCGCCGAACGGCCCCTTCACGTTCGCGACGACCGACGTCGCGAAGGTCTGGGACGCGGCACTCACCGCCGCCACGCCGTTCACCTTCGTCCTGGCCGTGACCGCCGGCACCCAGGACCTCGGCCTGGCGCTCGTCCGGAGCACGCCGAGCGACCCGGTCGAGGGCCGCGGTGAGGCGCTCGTGGTGGCCGACCAGGCGGGGGCGGGCGGGCGCGAGGTGCTCACCTACACGCCGAACGCGAACGACACGTACGGTCTGGTCGTGTTCGCGAAGGGCGGCTCCACCGCGACGAGCTTCACGATCGACACGCCGAACCCGCCGGTCGTCACGATCAGCGCGCCGCTGAGCACCTGGCCGGACATCAGTCACTGGAGCGGAACGCATGACATCCGGTGGACCGCGACCGACGCCGACGGCGACCCGATGACGATCGCGATCGCGGTGTCCGCCGATGAGGGCCAGACCTGGGCCGCGCTCGCCAGCGGGGAGGAGAACGACGGCCGCTATACCTGGAACACGCGGAACCATGCCGACGGGAGCCAGTACCGGCTCCGCATCACGGCCGACGACGGCATGGTGCCCGGCGTCGGCACGACCGGCGACTTCACGATCGACAACACCGACCCGACCTGGGCCGCGCACGTGGGCGCCGAGCGGCTCACCGCGGGCGACGTGGTCGAGACGTCCGCCACCGTCACCTGGGCGGCGGCCAACGATGCGCTCTCGAGCCCGGCGCTCTTCCACATCTACCACGACACGCGAGCGGCCATCGACTACTCGACGCCGGACTATGCCGACGTCGGCATCTACACGCAGACGGTTCAGAACCTCGCCCGCGGTTCGGCCCACTACTTCGCCGTGCGCGCCCGCGACCAGGCCGATCTGCCCAACGTGGACGACAACGCGGCCAAGGCCGCGCTCTACCTCTCGCCCGGAAACGGCACCCAGATGACGATGAACTGGCTCGTGGCCAGCTCGGGCGGGATCGTGACCGGGGTCGCGCCGAGCTACACCCTGAACGGGAGCGTGGTGGTGGCAGCCGGGGACGTGCTCACCATCCCGGACGGAACGACCGTGACCGCGAACGACACGCACGGCTGGGTGGAGATCGTGGTCTACGGCACCCTCGACGCGAGCGGCACCACCTTCGTGAGCGCGGGTACGACCGCGGGCGATTGGGGCGGGATCCGCTTCATGCCGCCGAGCATCCCGTGGAACGCCGGGGCCGGTACCGGCTGCCGGATCAAGGACTCGACCATTCGCTACGCGGAGGACGGGATCCAGGTCCTCGGCGATCCGGGGCCCGTCATCTTCCCGGCGCCGCTCATCGCGGCCTCGACCATCACCGATCACGCGAATCATGGGGTGCGGCTCTTCCACGCCAACCCGACGGTCAAGGACAACGTGATCACGGACAACGGGGCGGACGGAATCAGCGTCGAGTTCACCGGGCAGGCGCAGATCCTCTTCAACACGATCCAGCGCAACGACGACGACGGGATCGCGCTCGCGCACGCGGGGCCGATCATCAAGAACAACGACATCCAGCAGAACCGCTGCGGGATCCGCGCCGCCTACGAGGGCGCTTTCCAGGGGCAGCAGCCGGTGATCCAGTTCAACACGCTCTCGAACAACGATTCGACCGGCGTGCATCTCGAGGTGGTGGGGCTCGCGCCCGACATCCGCTGGAACCAGATCGCGACCAACACGTACGGGGTGGTCACCGACCTCGGCGCCAATGTGAACCCGCTCACCCAGAACAACATCGCGGGCAACACGAGCTACGGGGCCCAGAACCGGAACGACTGCATCGCGGATCCCGGCCAGACCGTCGCCGCGCCCAACAACTGGTGGGGGCATGCGAGCGGTCCGTCGGGCCCGGGGCTCGGCGGGAGCGGAGACCGCGTGAATCCGCCGTGCCTCAACGTCCAGGGGCAGTGGCTCGCCGTCGCCGTCCAGATCGCAGCAGCCGGCTCGGCCGTGGACGACGCGCACACCGATGGGCCGGGCACCATCACGGTGGTGCCGGGAAGCCCGATCGGCCCGCTCCACGGGCGGGTGTTCGAGGCGGGGATCACGTCCGCGCCGGGCCCGGCGACGAGCATCACGGGCTATCTCGCGATCGGTCCGGCGGGCACGCCGCCGAGCATGGTCGCCCCATGGCAGACGCGAACGATCAGCTACGCCGGCGAGTACCAGGGCTACGATCGCTACGACGCGGTCATCACCGGCGCCCTCGCTCCCGGCGACTACGACTACACCTTCGGCTTCTATCCCGCCGGCGGGAATCCGAACCAGGCTGTCTACTCGGACCTCGACGGCAACGACACCGGCGCCGGCGGCGGCAACGGCTACACCTCCGCCAGTGCCGGGAAGGCGCTCGTGATGCCGGCGCTGCGCGGGCGGCTCGCGCTCGCGACCGGGCCGCGGAGCCCGGCGTCGCGCGCGGTGGCGCCGCAGGCGGCGAACGTCGAGTTCCTCCACCTCGCGCTGACGACGACCGACTACGAGCCGATCCGGGTGTTGCAGGCGACGTTCACGGCCTCGGGTACGGGCAACGATGCGACAGGTGTCGCCAACCTCCGCCTCTACCTCGACGAGGGCAACGCGGTTTTCGACGGAACCGAGCAGCTTCTCGCGGGAGGCGGCGTCTACGGTGCCGACAACGGCACGGTGACCTTCGTCCTGAACCGCCAGATCCCGGCGGCCACGCAGGAGATCTGGTTCCTGGTCGGGAACCTGACGGTGGCGCCGCTCGACGGCCACACCTTTGCCGCGCGCCTGGCCGCGGCCGCCCAGATCCCCGCCATGGGGGTCACGAGCGGCGCGCCGATCCAGCCGTCGGGCGCCCCGGTCGCGGGAGCGGCGGTGGCGGTGGCCGCTCCGGGCGCGGTGAGTGTCGCGGCCGGCGCCGCCAATCCGCCCGCGGCGCAGGTTTTCGCGGATGATGCTGGAATTCCGATGCTCCAGCTCGCCGTGGCCGAGACGAGCGGCAACGAGGCGGCGATCATGACCGCGCTCGACCTCGCCGTCCTCGGCACGGGGGACGATCGCGAGGACGTGGACGGCGCGCGGCTGGTGCTGGACGCCGATGCCGACGGCCAGTACGACGCGGGGTCTGACTCGCTCCTCGCCGGGCCCGTGCTCCCGTCCGCCGACGACGGGGTCGTCGCCTTCTCGGGCCTCGGGCGGCGGATCGCGGCGAGCGGGGCCGAGCGCTGGCTCGTCGTCTACGACCTGGGCGGGAGCGCGGCGACCGGAGAGACCTTCCAGATCGGGCTCGCCGCGAACGGCGACCTCGACGCGACGGGGGAGGAGTCGGGCGGGGCCCTCGCGGTCGGCGGCGCGCCGGTCGCCGGCAACGCAAAGACCGTCATCGCTCGCGGCACGCTCGCCGTCGCCCGCGGGGCCGCCGATCCGGGCGACCAGGCCTGTGCCGCCGGCGCAACAGCGCGGCCGCTCCTCCAGCTCCACCTCGCCGAGACGAGCGGCGACGAGGCGGTGCACGTCGACACCCTGCGTGTCGTCGCGAGCGGGAGCGGGAACGAGGCGACGGGTGTAGCCGCGGTGCGGCTGCATGCGGATCGCGATGGCGACGGCGCGGTGTCGAGCGGCGACTCGCTCCTCGCCGGCCCCTTCACCTATGCGGCGGACGACGACACGCTCGAGATCGTCTTCGCCGCCACGCCTGTCATCGGCGCGGGCGCCGCTCTCGACTGGCTCCTCTCCTACGATCTCGCCGGTGCCGCGGCCGATGGCGACGAGTTCGTCCTCACCGTGCCGGCGGCGGGGCTCCGCGCGCACGGGGCGACCACGGACGTGCGGCTTGCGCCGTCAGGGATGCCGCTCACCTCGGGCCGCCTCCGCATCGTGACGCGCGGGGCGGTCACCCTCACCCGCGGCGACTTCAACCCGGCAGGACACCCGCTCCATACTGCGGCGAGCAACGTCCCGGTCCTCGCCGTGAAGCTCACCGAGTCGACCGACTTCGAGGCGGCAGCGATCGCGTCTCTCCGCGTGACCGGCGCCGGCACCCTCGACGAGGCGACCGACATCGCGGCGGTGCGTCTCCTCCGCGACGTGGACCGCGACGGCGAGATCACGCCGGGGCTCGACACGGCGCTCGCCGGTCCCGCCGTCTTCGGCGCTGACAACGGGAGCGTGCTCCTCGCTCCGGCGGTGCCCGAGACCTTGCAGGCCGGCGCGAGCGCGCAGTGGCTCGTGGCGGTGGATCTCGCCGGCAGCGCCGCCGACGGCGAGACGCTGCGCCTCCGTGTTGCCGAGAACGCGCATGTCGCAGCCTCCGGCGTCGAGACCGGCGATGCGATCACGCCATCCGGCGCTCCGCTCGAGGGTGAGAGCTCGTCGATTCTCGAGACCGGCGCCCTCGCTCTCGCCCGCGGATCGGTGAACCCCGACACGACGCGCGCGCTCCCCGCGAGCGCGGGCGTCCCCGTGCTCCAGCTCGCCCTCGGCGAGACGAGCGGTCACGAGGCGGTGGCGATCGCCTCCCTCCGCCTGACCGCGAGCGGGAGCGGCAACGATCGCGACGCGATCGCCCGCGTGCACCTCGTGCTCGACGCGGACGCGAACGGGAGCGCGGATCCCGGCGAGCCGGAGATCGCCGTGCCCACGGCGTACGCCGCCGACGATGGCGACCTCACGTTCGTCCTCAATCCGCCGCGCGCGATCGCGGCAGCGGCGAGCGAGCGCTGGCTCGTGACCTACGACCTCGCACCCGATGTTCCAGATCGCGCGCTCTTCGCGGCGCGCGTGGCGGCGGCCGGCGATGTGGTCGCTCGCGGCGTCGAGACGGATCTCGTGGTCAGTGCGGGCGGGACATTCCCGATCGCGGGCGCGACGATTCTCGTCACCGAGTCGTCCGCCCTCCGCCTCGCGCTCGGGCCCGCGTCCCCGGCCGCCGGGAGCGCGCTCCCGGGCGCCGCCGGGGTCTCGATCGTGCAGCTCACGATCGAGGAGCGCACCGGAAACGAGGGCGCGCTCATCGACACGCTCCGGGTGACCGGGTCGGGGAGCGGGCGCGAGGAGAACGACATCCTCGCCGTCTCGCTCTATCGCGACATGAACGCGAACGGGATCCTCGACCCGGGCGTCGACGTGCTCCAGGGCACGACGGTCTATCTCGAGGACGACGGCACGGTCACCTTCGCCGGGTCGCCGCTGGCGACCCTTCCGGCGAGCGGGAGCGCGGCGTGGCTCGTCGTCTACGATCTCGGGGCCGGCGTCGCCGACGGCGCCGCGTTCCGGGCCGGCATCGCCGCGGGGAGCGATGTCGCGGCGCGCGGCGTCGAGACGAACCTCGCGCTGGCCACGACCGGGCCGCCGGTCTACGGAGCGGATCTCACGGTCGCGCGCGCCGGCGCGCTCCGCGTTGCGCGCGGGGCGGCATCGCCCGCGAATCACCCGGTCGCTCCGGGCGAGACGGGGGTCGAGGTCTTGCAGTTGCACGCCACGGAGACGACACAGAACGAGGCGGCGCTCGTCACGAGCCTCCGTGTCACCGCGAGCGGGACGGCCGATGACGCCGCCGACCTCGCGGCGGTGCGTCTCTATCGCGACACCAACGCGGACGGACTCCTCGATCCGGAGGCGGATGTCCTCGTGGCCATGCACGCGGGAGGCTATCCCGCCGACAACGGCGCGCTGGTCCTCACGCCCGCGGAGAGCCTCGTCGTCGCCGCCGGCAGCGAGGAGCACTGGCTCCTCACCTATGACGTCGCGGCGAGCCCGAGCCACGGGGAGACCTTCGTCGCCGGGATCGCCGGCGGGACGGCGATCACCGCGACCGGCATCGAGACCGGTCTTGCGCTCGCGGTCGAGGCCGCGGCCATCGCGAGCGACACGCTGCGTGTCGTGCAACCGGGGGCGCTCACGGTGGCCCGCGGTCCCGCGATGCCGCCGGCGCAGACCATCCCCAACAGCGTGATCGGTCTCCCGGTGTTCCAGCTCGCGGTCACCGAGACGACCGGCCGCGAGGCGGCGGTCGTCGACTCGCTCTTCCTCCGCGCCGCGGGGACGGCCGACGACGTGGCCGACATCCTCGCTGCGGGGGTCAAGCTCTACATCGACGACGGCAATGGACAGGTGGACTCGACCGACGTGCGCCGCGGGCTCGCCACCGGCTTCGATGCCGACAACGGGGTCGTGCGCTTCGGATTCGGGGATCTGAGCTCGGTCGTCGTGCCCCCGGCCACGACCGTCCATCTCCTTGTCACCTATGACCTCGCCGGGAGCGCCGCTCTGGGTGAGACGTTCAGCCTCGCCCTTGAGTCCGGGTCAGCGCTCCGGGCCCGCGGGAGCTATGCCGGCGGCACGCTCGCCGTCGCCGGCGCGCCGGTCGTGGGGAACGTGATGACGGTCGGAGCGACGGGGGTCGCTGCCGGAGCGCCGCTCCCGCGCGTGCTCGCGCTGCATCCGAACCGGCCGAACCCGTTCCGTCCGTCGACCGAGATCCGCTTCGATCTGCCGGCGCCGGCCGCCGTCGACCTCGCCATCTACGACGTGGCCGGGCGCCTGGTGCGGAGCCTCGTCGCCGCCCGCGTGCCGGCCGGCTACCACGCGGTGGTGTGGGACGGGAAGGACGACCGCGGGCATGCGGTCGCCTCCGGCGTCTACGTCTATCGTCTGGAGACGCAGGGCAAGGTGCTGACGAGGAAGCTCGCGCTGATCCGCTGATCCGCCGCGCTGGCTAGACCATATCAGCGGACGATCACGATGCGCGTGATCGCCTGCTCCGAGCCGGTGACGAGGCGGGCCAGGTAGACGCCGGACGCGACCGGCGCGCCGGCCATGCCGCGCCCGTTCCAGATGATCGTCTGCGGGCCGGCGGCGCGCGGACCGGCCACCGGTGTGGCCACGCGGCGGCCGAGCGCATCGAAGATCTCGAGCCGCACCGCTCCTGCTCCGGGGAGCTCGTACGCGAGCGCCACCTCGCCCGCTGCCGGCTGCGGCCCGGCGACCAGCAGCCGGAGCCCGCTCGCCGGCGGCGCCTCGGCGCCCGCGCCCGTGATCTCCGCCGGGATCCAGGCCGCGCCGCCCGTGTTGTGGTGCGCCGGATACGGATTGGTGAACGGCGTCCACGTGCCGCCCGGGCCCTGGGCCAGGTCGTAGGCGAAGCAGGGCTCGCCCTCATCGCCCCGCGTGGCGAGGAGATACACGGTGTTGTTGCCCACCGCGAGCGCCCGGCCCTGCCCGTTCACGTTGGGCGGGCTCCCGGCGAGGCGCGTCATCGCGCCCGAGTCGATGTCGATCGCGTAGAGCCCGCTCACGCCGTACTCGGTGTAGCCGTAGAGCTTGTCGTCGAGCGGGTTGTAGTCGAGGCCGAAGAAGCGGAAGCCCTGCGTCGAGGTGTTGATGATGAGGGCGGCGGCCCCGGTCTGCGGGTTGATCTCGTAGATGCCGAGGGTCGAGAAGTTGGAGAACCCGTAGAGCCTGTTCCGGCCGTAGCCGAGCCCGTGGATGTCGACGCTCACGTTGGCGACATAGACGGGCGGACCGGCAAGCGTCGAGCGGTGGAGGCGGGTCGGGAACGAGCCGTTCACCAGATAGAGCGTGCGGTCCGGCGCGCAGGCGGCGCCGTTCACCTCGAAGGTGAAGTGGTTCGACCAGCTGACGCTCGGAAATCCGGAAAGGTTCGACGACCTGGTGGCGAGCGAGGCGTCCTCGAGGCCGGCGAAGAGGCGCTGCGCATGGACGGCGGTCGGAGCGAGCAGCGCAGTGACGAGGGCGAGGGCGAGGACGACGGCGAAGGCGACGGGGATCTTCATCGGGGGCTCCCTCCGCGGAAAGACGATCCATGTGCGGCCCGAGTGCAAAGTGAGCATAGCACGGCGCGGCGTGATACAGTACCGGACCGTACGTGATCCCCAAGAGAGATCGTATGCGCACGTTGCTCGCCGTATCGCCCGTCATCGTCATCTTCCTCCTCATGACGTGGGGGCGCCGCCCCGCCGATCTGGCCGGCGCCATCGGCTGGGTCTACACGGCGCTCCTCGCCGCCTTCTACTTCCACACTTCGTGGGTGGTGATCCTCCTCGCCTCGCTCGCCGGCCTGGTTGCGAGCTTCCCGATCAGCCTGATGGTGGCGAGCTCGATCTTCCAGATGAGCGTGATGGAGGAGGCGGGAGCGATCCGGCGCGTGGTCGCCTTCATGAAGTCGCTGGCCGGCGAGGATCGCGTGGCCCAGATCATGCTCATCAACGTCGGGATCGGGACCCTGCTCGCGGCCCTCGGCGCCACCCCGGTGTCGATCCTGCCGCCGATCATGCTCTCGCTCGGCTACACCACATTCGTCTCGATCGCGCTCCCCGCTATCGGCTACGATGCGCTCTGCACCTACGCGCTCCTCGGCGTGCCGGTCGTCGTGTTCGCCGATCTGGTGAAGGGAATCACCGGTCAGGAGTTCACGCCGGCCGAGGTCGGCATCTACTTCGCGCAGTACATGCCGCTCGTGACCTCGCTCATCGCGATCGCCATGCTCTGGATCGTGGGCGGCTGGCGGGAGATTCGCCGTGGGTTCGGAGTTGCGATCCTCACCGGCCTGACGGCGGGCGCGATCGCGATCGGCATGAACCTGGCGGGACTCCCGACCCTGACCGGGGTGGTCGCCGGGGCCGGCGTCGTTAGCGTCATGCTCCTCTATCTCCGGCTCCGCGGCCGCCGCCTGATCGACCGCTCGGGCCTGACGGCGGTCGATCACGGCGCCGAGGCTGCGATGGGCCTCCCGCGCGCGATCCTGCCCTGGCTCCTGCTCATCGTCTTCAGCATCCTGACCAACTTCGGCGCGCTGGGTCTCTATCCGATCCTCTTCTCGCAGCTCGCGATGCCGCTCGAGATCGTGCCCGGCCGGCCGGAGCGCCTGCGCATGCTCTTCCACGCCTACACGTGGGTGCTCATCGCCACCCTGATCGCGATCCCGGCCTATCGCATGGGCCGGGCGAGACTCGGCGCCGCGCTCGCGAAGACACGGCGGCGGGCGCCGCGCCCGGCCTTCGCCGCGGCCATCTACTTCGCCATCGCCTTCGTCCTCAATCACAGCGGCAAGACGCCGATGGTGGAGGACGGGCGCGCGGTGTGGGCGATGAACGTGCTCGGCGGCACGAACATGGTGAAGGTGGTGGCGGACGCCTGCGCCGCGCAGTTTGCGACGGCCTACGCCGGGATCGCGGCCTTCCTCGGCCTCCTCGGCGGCTTCATCAGCGGGAGCGAGACGAGCACCATCGCCATGCTGACGAAGCTCCACTTCGAGACGATCGGCCTCGTCTTCGCCGGGGCGGGGGCCGAGCGCATCCTCGAGATCAGCCTCCTCGTCGCGGCGGTCAGCGGGATCGGCGGCGGGCTCGCGTCGGTCATCAGCCCCGCCAAGCTCCAGAACGCGGCGGCGGTGATCGATCAGATCGGAATGGAGGGCAAGGTGATCAAGAGCATGGCGGTGATCGCCGTGCTCATGGTGCTCGCCACGGTCGGGCTCACCTTCCTCTTCCTGGCCCGGATCTAGCCAAGCTAGACCAGCGCGTCGGGTGCGGAGCCGGACGCAGGGCGGGGCTCCGCGGCTGCCCTCGCGGGCTCAAACACTCGCCGTCCGGCCGGTGCACGTGCCGAGATGATCGTGGGCGCCGGCCGGCGAAACTCGCCCGCGAGGGCAGCTCGCGTCCCCGCCCTCGATGCCGGCGACTGCCGGCCCGGGACGCTGGACGCAGTCACCATGTCGTCTTGAGCGTGTAGATCACCTCGACGCGGAAGAAGTGGGCGGGGTCGTCGCTCGCGTAGTAGTCGCCGGGCGCCATCCACTCGTAGAGGACGTGTCCCTTCCAGCTCCGGCCGGCACGCACGTCGGCGCGGAACTCGAGCAAGTCGCCGCGGTGCCGGCCGGCGGCGAAGACGGTCGGATCGCCGGGATACGCGTGGAAGGCGCCCATCCGGTAGTAGGTCGCGCGCAGGTTGACGGGCTTCCAGGGCGCCGCCACGAACTCGGCCTGGAACATCTTCTCGTTGGTCCAGTAGGCGGTCCCCTTCTCCTTGCTCAAGCTGTAGATGTAGAGCTCGCTCCACGAGGGCCAGCGCGAGAAGAGCGGATCCCAGTTCTCATCGGCGCCGGTCTGCGGATCGTCGCCGGAGAGCCCGATCACGGCCAGCGAGAGCGAGGGTTTGATCGCGTGCGCGAAGACCTTCTTCACGCGCGCGTAGCCGCCCCAGGCGCGGATCGCGCGATCGGGATCCGCCGAGCCCCACTGGCCGGCGAACTCGGCGGTCAGTGCGAACCCGCGCCCGAGCTTCCGGTCGGCGCGCCCGCCCAGGGTCTGCACGGACCGATCGGGCTGGTAGGCCGGGTTGTCGGGCGGGCGCGTGTCGTCGCGCTCGGTCTTCAGGAAGTAGTAGGCGTCGAGAACGGTCGCGGGGATGTCGCGCGCGGTCAGGTAGATCGCCGGCGGCCGCCTCGTCCCACTCGATGAGCGAGCGCCCGCGATCCTCGATCACCGGCAGGTACTGGTCGCGATGCGGATCGGAGAGCGCGATGATCTCGATCTGCGATGAATCGGCGAACGACTGGATCAGGTCGAGCGCGTTCACGTAGAGGGTGCGCGAGCCGTCTCCGGGCGTGCCCTCCATGAGGATGAAGCCCTCGCCGCGGTTCAGGTTCTGGCGGCCGAGCCGCATCCGCATGCCCTCACCGAAGCGCCAGTCGAGATAGAGATTCTCGAAGATGACCTCGTCGAACTTGAACTCGGTGTCGGGCGTGAAGATCTTCCGGCTCTCGTTGTTGAAGAGGACCACGAACTCGGACTGGTCGGGTACGCCGAGCTTGCCCCAGAGCTTGGTGCGGAAGCGGAGCTGCTCGGTCCGGTCATCCGCGCCGGAGCTCCAGTCCTTCGCGTTGGCGAAATCCTCGAATCGGACGCGCTCCTCGAGGCCGAGCTCGGCGGTGAGCGGGATACCGGCCGTGGCCGCGGGCGGAGCGAGGAGGAGAAGAAGAGCGAGCAGAGGGGAAGCGAGGAGAGCCGGCAGCACCGCGGAGCGCGCGCCGCGCAACGGAACGGACACTGGAGAGCCTTTCTGGGCGCGCCAGTGCCGGGAGGGGACGGCGGTTCGGGATCCTACGCTTCCCGATCGCGCTTGCCAAGCACGCCGCGCGTCGGCGGCGGAGGCAGCGCGGGCGGCAGGCGCCGCCGCCCGCGCGGCGAGGGCCGGCGATCAGGACTTCGTGGCCTTCTCTTCGAGCCTGAACTTGACCGGGATCTTGACCTCGCATGCAACCGGCTGGCCGTTCTTCTCCGCCGGCTTGAACCGCCACTGGCCGATCGCGGCCATCGCCGTCTTGGTGAAGGCCGGATGGTCCTTCACCTCCTCGGCCGCCTTCATCGCGGCGACCTCGCCTTTCGCCGTGATCGTGACGCCGAGGATCACCATGCCCTCGACGCCCGCCTTCTTCTCCGCTTCCGGATAGACCGGCTGCGTCATCGATGAGGGAATGGGCTCCGGCGCCTTGTCGAAGGCCGCGGGCGCGCTCTCCTTCTCGCCGGCCGCGATCCAGCCGGGACCGAGCGTGCCGCCGGCGACGAGGACGAGACTCACGAGCAGAACGAACCAGTGCTTCTTCATGGGCGCGTACCTCTCGGGATGGGTGAGGCGATCGAAACGGATGCGGAGCGGGATGGCTCCGCCGAGGGTGGCGGCGAGCGGCTGCCGGCCGGGGGAGAGGCACAGGCGGACCGTCTCGGCGATGGCGCACGCGAGCGCGTCCGGGGCCGCTCCGGCCCGCACCGCCCCTTCATCGCACAGGAGCTCGGTGGCGGCGGCGAGGCGGCGGAGGACGTGGCGCGCGAGCGGGTAGAAGAAGAACACGGCCGCGGCGCACCGGGCCAGGGCGATGCGAAGTGGATCGCGCCGCCGCCGGTGCAACTCCTCGTGGAGGAGGATCCCGCGGAGCTCGTCCGCCGTCAGGCACTCGATCAGACGGGCGGGAATGACGATGCGGGGGATGACGAAGCCGGCGACGTGCGGCGGAGACGATCTCGTGCTCACCGCGATCGTCTCCGGGCGAATGTGGGTGCCGTCGATCGCGGCGCGGAGCCGGGCCGCGATCGGCGGCGGGCAGTCGGCGAGCGAACGGGCCGCGGGGGTGTGGCCCGCGCGATGCGCGCGGATGAGCGCACCGAGCGCCGCGATGACGCCGGCCGCCCATGCTCCGGTGAGCGCGAGCGCGAGGGCGAGGACGCGCCAGTCGCCGGCGGCGGCGCGCGCGTCGAGCGCCTGATCCGGGTGGAAGAGGGCGCTCACCGCGGCGAGCGTCGCCGCGGCTGCGGATCCCGGCGCGGCCGGAAGGAGCGGCGCCAGGAGCGGGCGCAGGAGCGCGGAGACCACGGCGAGGGGGATCAAGATCTTCACGAGCGCGATCACCCACACGCCGTAGGCGAGGCGCGCCGGCGCCGTGCGGAGCCAGGGCGCGAGGCAGCAGATGGGGATGAGGACGAGTGTCGTCTGCCACAGGTGGACCGCGACCGCGATCCAGAAGCTCACGAGATCCGCGCCGACCGCGTTCATGGTTCTCTCCGCCGGCCCGCTCTCTTCTTCGCGTCCGCCTTGAGTCGGAGCTCCACCTCCCGGAGATCGTCGAGGGAGATGGCGTCCATCTCGACCAGGTGGGAAATGAGCGGAGCCCCCCGCCCGTCGAAGAGCCCGCCGAGGAGTTTTCGTATTTCTTTACGGATGACGGCGGACGGCTTCACGGCCGAACGGTAGACCCAGGCCCGGCCGTCGCGGCGCACGCGCTCGACGGCGCCCTTTTCCTCGAGCCGCTCGAAGATCTTGCGCACGGTCGAGTAGGTCGGCGGGTCGGGCAGATCGGAGTGAATGTCGCGGACCGCGGCCTCCCCGCGCGCCCATAGCCGCCTCAAGCAATCGAGCTCGAATCGAGAGAGTTCCGGCGCCGGCATGGTTCGTGCTTCCTGGCCGCGGGTGGCCTCTGCCTCCATATGCGACAGTCGTCGCACTTAATATGCGACAGATGTCGCAGTTGGTCAAGGGGAAAATGAGGGGGCGGCCGGCGCCCCGCCGGCTCAGCGGATCGGGATCCGGAAGACGGCGTAGGGCGGCCGGCGGAGATCCCGGCCGCCGTGGAACATCGGCTGGCGGTGGAGCTGGTTCGCGGTGACGAGGAGGTGCCCGTCCGCGGTCAAGGCGATCGAGTCCGGCCACTGGAGGCGCGGGTCTGCGGCGAGTGTGTCCCACCGCCCGTCCGCCGTGCGGCGGAGGATCGCGTCGAGCTCGTACGCGGTCGCGTAGAGGTTCCCGGCCGCGTCCATCTCGAGGCCGTCGGAAGCAGCCTTCTCGCCGAGGTCGCGCACGGTGCGCGCGACCTCGGCGTCAGCGAGCGCCGAGCTGGCCAGCGCGTCGGCGCTCACCGCATACAATCGACGCGCGGTGAGCGCGGAGTAGTAGAGCGTCTTCCCGTCGGGAGCGAGGGCGATGCCGTCGGCGCCGACGCGGAAGGGCAGGCGCGTCGAGTCGGGGAGGACGATCGCGAGCGGCTGTCCTTCGAGGACCGGGACGCAGCTCGTGTCGGGCCGGGTCGAGCGATGGCCGTCGAGGCGGCGCCAGGAGACACCGCTCGCGAGGTCGACCACGATGATCGCGTTCGGACCCGCCGGCGATGAGTCGGTGATGTACGCCACGCCGGCGCCGCCCCGCTTCAGGTCGAAGCGGACGTCGTTGAGGTAGGTCGCGGGAAGGAGCACGTCGCCGGGAAAGGCGATGGTGCGGACGACCTGGTCGGTCGCGAGGTCCACGCAGGCGAGCTTGGCGCCCCCGGGCACGACGGCCCCGGCATCGATTCCGGTGTCGAGGACCCAGAGGCGATCGCGGGCGTCGACGACGACGCTCTGCACCGATACCCAGCGACCTTGCGGAGTGCCGAACTGCGCGTTGAAAGCGGCGCTCGGGTAGGGGACCGGCGCCCCGTCCCGGATCTCGGCCACCGTGAACTCCACCGGATCGCCCCAGCGCGGGAAGCAGAGGAAGAGGCGGCCGGCCGCCGAGACGGCAACGCCGGTCGGCATCGGGGACTCGATCGCTGCGGCGAGCTCGAGCGGGGCGGCCGCGCTCGCCGGAGCCGCGCGGTCGCCGACGAGCAGGGCCGCCGGGCCCGCCACCACGGCAAGGCCGGCGATCACGATCCACGCCCGCGCTCTGCGTCGCACCTGGATCGCGCTCAACGCACCAGGGTCGCCTTCTGCGGGGCGCTCTCGCCCGCGGGCGTGACGAGGCGATAGAAGTAGGTCCCACTCGGGAGCGGCGCGCCCTGATCGTTCCGGCCATCCCATGCGATGCGGGCGCCGTCGCTCGCACGCCCCGGCACCTCGATCGTGCGCACGATGCGGCCGGCCGCATCGGCGATCACGAACGCCGCATTCGCGCCGAGCGCCGTCCCCGTGGCGATCCCGAGCTCGGTCAAGCCGCGGAACGGATTCGGCTGGTTGGGGAGGATGAGGATCGCCACCGGCGCCACCGGCTCCGCGCCGCCGATTGCGGTCTGGCTCGGCCCGAGCGTGCCGTCGGGGTTCACGTTCTGGCCGTAGACATCCGGGTTTCCGCTGCGGTCGTCCTCCCAGACGATCTTGGTCACCCCGGTCCCGTCGATCGTGAGCGGGATCCGCGCCTTGCTGCTGAGATACGAGGAGACGACGAGCGGCGTGGTCGGCCACACGAGCACCCCGCTCGCGTCGATGCGGATCCCGAGCAGCCGGTCCCGGTTGAACTGGCCGGTGGGTTCCTCGTAGTAGAAGACGGCGGCGCCGTCCCCGATCTGCACGCAGCGCGGATACGACTTGTTGATCGTGTTGACGGGCTGGAGCTCGAGGCCGCCGTTCCCCCAGGCGCGCGCGCCGGCCGCGGTGATCTTCTGCGCGTAGATGCCCCACTGCGACTGGTTCGAGTTGCGCTCGTTCCAGAAGATGAAGCACTCCCCGGTGGCCGGCCGGTAGGCGAGCGCGGGGTCGATGTGGTGCATGGCCGTGGTGGCGACCTCGACCCCGTTGTGGGAGAAGAGCTCGGTGCCACCCGCGCTCAGGTGCTGCACGAGCGAGTTGTAGAGGTTCGACTGGCTCCGATGCCAGAGGGCGATCGCGCCGCCGGCGCCGTCGGGCGCGAGCTTCGGGGTGTACGCGATCGGGACCGAGGTCAAGTCGAAGACGTTCACGTGCGTCGGCCAGAGCGGGCTCCCGTCCGGCGCGAACTTGCGGGCGCGGAGATGGCGCGGGCTCGTGAAGGTCTGGACATGGCGCACCCAGGACACGATGACCGAGCCGGCATCGGCGGCCACGATGGCCTGGAAGGCCGGCTGCTCGCCGGGATCGCCGGCGATCGCGAGCGGGGCCGGATAGCGCGGCGTGCCGTTGGGAGCGAGCCGCTGCATCATGATCTTCCCGCCCCCCGAGTTCGGCCACCGCGGCCAGACGAAGACGAAGTCGCCGTCGCTCGCCTCCGCCACGCACGGCGCCGGCTCGGGGTCGGTGCTCGTCGAGAGCGTGATGCCGTTCGCTCCCCAGAGGAAGGTGCCGTCGGGCGCGATCCTGTAGGCCTGCACGTCGAGATCGCCGGCGCCCCGGATGTCGGTGAAGACGAGGACGCAGTTGCCGTGGGAGTCGGCGATCAGATCCCAGTCGACGAGCGATGTGTTCTGTGGGTGGTCGCTCACGAGGATGCCGTTGTGCGGCCATTGCTCGACGCCGGCTGAGTTCAGGCGCTGCAGGTAGACGTCGTAGCTGCCGGCGGCGAGATCGAACCATCCGACGTACGTGTCGTTGTTGGGAGCGCTCGCGATCTTCGGCGTCACCTGCTCGCTCGTGCGGTCGGCGATGGCGAGGTTCACGCCGGGATCGGCGGGCCACTGCGCGGCGGCGGGCGCGACGAAGGGAAGAGGGACAAGGAGCGCGGCGGCCAGGGCGAGACAGAGCGAGCGGGTCATGATGCCTCCTGGAAAGGACCGCCTACAATTGTAGGCCCGCGCGGTGCGTGGGGCAAGGCGATGCTCAATTCACTTCGGCGCGCGGGCCTCCCGGGCCGCGAGGGCGGCGAGCGCGCGGCCGAGGCGCGGATGCGCGTCGCAGCGCGCGACGAACTCCGCCTCGCGGCGGCTCCCCTTGGCGCGGATGACCGCGACGAGGGCGCGGCGGTCGGCCGCCGGCCAGCGCGCGATGCCGGGGAGGGCGCACACGAGCGGCGCCCAGCGCCGCCACCATAGCCGCTCGCCCGCCGTGAAGCCGGCGAGGGAGCGCTGGCCGAGAAGACGTGCCGCCGCGCGCGCACACTCCCCCTCCGCGCGCTCGCGTTCCATGCCGAAGCGGGCGGCGAGGAAGCGGGTGACGGCGAGACCCACGTTCGCGAGCGGGAAGACCCCGAGGACATCGTCGCGCCGGCGCCCGAGATGGAAGAACACGCTCGCCGTCGCAAGCTGCTCGAGGGTCGCACGGCTCGAACGATGCTCGGGGTTCGCGGCCATCCGCCGGAGCTCCCGCCGCATGAGCGCGCGGGCGGCGCGATCGCGCGGGCCAAAACCGAGCTTCTGGTAGAACCACCAGGCTCCGGAGGCGAGGGCCTCCTCGTTGTCGGCCCCGATCTGATACGGATCGAGAGTGAAGCTGTCGGTGCCGAAGAGCCGGTGCGTCGCGGCGAGGAGGCGCGCGAAGACGTACGACGCCTCGCCGCCGCGGAAGGTGTCGGCGATGTTGAAGGCCACCTCGGCCGAGCCGAAGAGGCAGGCCACCGTGCCGTAGCCCATGAACACGCCGTTCTTGAGGATCACGTATCCGTAGAGCGTCTCGAGGAGGAGGCGCCGGTCGGGTGTTGCGCCGATGAAGGCGAAGACGAGCCCCTCGCCGCAGTCGGCGAGGAGGACGTCGTCGGCGCTCGCGTAGGAGAAGATGTCGAGCTCGCGATTGGTCGCGACCAGCATGCCGTGCGCGAGGTCGATCAGCTCGCGCGCCGCGGGCCGGGTCGCCGGCGCGATCGCGCGCGGCGGCCGGACGATCTCGGCGGCGAGATCGGGGCGACCGCGGCGGAGCGGCGCGGTCTGGAGGTGCACCGGGGCCCGGTGCGTGAGGGCGCGCGTGCGCGCCGGCGTTCCCGGGCCGGAGGCGAGGACGAACGGCAGGCCGATCTTGTTGTGGAGGACCTCGCGCACCCGCTCGCTCATCGGCAGCGCGGTCGAGGCGGCGGACCAGGAATGCGGCGTCGGTCTCGCGCGGTCCCTTCAGCGTCGCGATCCACTCGCGGAGCGAGAGCGGCGCGAGATCGAGCCCGGGCGTCTCGGCGTAGAGCGCCATGAGCGGGAGGAGCTCCTCGAGGAGCGCGGTCTCCGTCTCCTCCTCGTCGATCGCGTCCCAGTCGATCGCGAGGTGGGCGCCGTGGCGGCGGGCGAGCCAGGCGGCGGTCGGCGCGAAGAAGGGATACGGAGTGGCAGTGCCGGCGATGCCGGAGCCGGCGAGCGCGCCGGCGTGGCGCTGCAAGTCCGCCCGCCGCTCGAAGCGCGCGAGCATGCGCTCGGCGCGCCGGCGTACGGCCGCCGTGTCGGGATAGGCGCAGAGGACGAGGAGGATGTCGTGGAGCGCGTGGACATCGGCGGGGCGGGGGAGCGCCGTGCGCTCGAGACGGGTGAGGAGCGCGAGCTTCCGGCGCGCGGCGCGCGGATCGTGGACCGACTTCAGGGCTTCGAGCTCGCGGAGCGGGGACGGCGGGCGCCTGTTCACGGGCGATCTCCTCGGCGGGACGGGGTCGATCAGCGCCACATGCGCAGCGCGATGGGCGTGATCCTAGCATGCGCGGGAAGGTCGGGCCGGATGGTCGCTCCGAGGCCGGTGGAAGTCGGACACCACGCCCTGTGATATGATCCATGGCTGTCAGGGTTGTCTTTGGCTTCGTCCGTCCATGCGGCCATGAAGGCCACCGGAAGCCGGATGGCTCCTCGGGCCGCGCACGTCGCAGCCGCGCCAGAGAGGCCCCCGCTTTGATCACGCGCCGGTTCCGGGCGCCCGACGCCCCGGACCAAGATCGCTCTTCCTGCTTGGCTGGCGGTGCCCCCACCGGCATTCGCTCCAGCATCCGCTCGCCCCGCGCTCGTCCAGGGCGCCGGCCCACTGCGTCTTCCGAGGAGATTTCCATGAAGAGGGTTACTGCGTTCATCCTGCTATCTGCCCTCGGGGCTCTCGTGAGCGCGACAGCGCTCGGCCAGAGCGTGGGCAACTACGCGCCGGTCGTACGCACGACCGGGATCACGTACAACTCGATCTCGGGGACCGGGTCGAGCTTCGCGAGCTGGCGGAACGGCACGGGTGTCGACGACAACCGGACTGCCGCCACGCCGATCGGGTTCACCTTCTACTACGACGGACAGGCCGTGAACCAGTTCTCGATCTCGACGAACGGGTACATGGACTTCTCGTCGTCAACGGCGAACGGCAGCGGCACGAGCGCCTACGGCTACGAGAACATACAGTTCACGAGCACGACCGGGACGCTCAACGCGATCGCCGTGTTTTACGACGACCTCGTGGCGCCGGCCGCCGGCAACACGGTCAACGACAACTTCAAGTACCTGACCACCGGGTCTCCCGGGAGCCAGGTTCTGACCGTCGAATGGATCAACCGCGACCGTATCTCGACGACGACCGACGCGAGCCTCAACTTCCAGGTCAAGCTCTACGAGGCGACCGGCGTCATCGAGATCATCTACGGCACGATGAACGCCGGGAGCGGCGCCACCTACAGCATCACCTGCGGGTTGAACGGGCCGACCATGTCGGCGACGCCGACCGTGGCCGAGCTCCTGACCCAGCAGACCGTCGACACGACCACCTTCTCGAACACGCCGGCGAACGCGCTGGCGACGGTGCCGGCGTCGAACGCCATGCTCACCTTCACGCCGCCGAACGTGACGCCCGCGGCGCCGATCAACCTGACCTTCACGTCGGTGACGGCGAGCAGCATGACGGTCAACTGGACCGACAACTCGACGGACGAGACGGGCTTCAGCGTGCTCCGTTCCACGGACAACGTGAACTTCACCGTGATGGGGACCGTCGTATCGACGACGACGGGAACGACCGGTACGGCCTATTCCCAGGCGCAGACGGGACTGACGCCGGGCGTCACCTACTACTTCCAGGTGACCGCGAACACGGAGGGCCACGGCTCGACGCCCTTAACCGGCAGCCAGGCGACGAATCCGCCGGGCTCGATCACGAGCATCGCCAGCGGCAACTGGGGCGACACGACGACCTGGTCGACGGGAGCCGTGCCCGCCGCTTTCGACAACGTCACGATCGCCGATGGCCATACAGTCACGATCAACGTGGCGGCCACCTGTTACGAGCTCAAAGTCGGGCAGGGGACATCGGGTATTCTCCAATATGAGGCGACCGCTGCGCGCAAGCTCACCATCACGCAGAACGCGCTGGTGACTGCTGGTGGTACTTTCCAGACGGCGGCCACCGGTTCGGTGACGACGGATAGCTTGCTCGTCGGCGGAAACCTCACCAACGACGGCACCCTCGACTTCAGCACCAATACCAATCTCGTCGGCGCCCGGATCATCTTCACCGGGGCCGGCAATGCCACTTTCGGGGGCACCGGCGCGACGACCGATCTGCGCTTCCTGACCTTGAACAAGGGCACGTCGTCCGCCAGCGTGCTCGAAATGAACCCGGCGAACCTGACCGTGCAGGGCGTCAACACGGACGCCCCGGGCGGCTGCGTCACCTTCACGAACGGCACGCTCAAGGTCGCCGGCACGTTCACCATGACGAACCGGCTCTTCACGGCCGCCGCGTACTCGATTGGTTCGACCTCCGGCTTCTGGCTCGCGAATCCGAACTTCACCGTCGCCGCGCAGAACGGCTCGCCGACGATCACCGGTCTCCTCCGGATCACGAGCGGGACGTTCAACGTCGGCACGGCGCAAGGGAACTCGGTGGGCTTCTCGAGCGGGTCGAATATCATCGTCGAGGGCGGCGCCATCAACGTGTCCGGTCGCTGGGGCGTCAGCACCAGCTCGAACACGATCACCTACAACCAGTCGGGCGGCACGCTCACGCTCAACACCGCGACGGGTCACAGCTCGGCGACCCTCGCGAGCTTCGACCTCGGCACCTCGCTGACGAGCTCGGTTACCATCAGTGGCGGCACCATCATCCTCCGGAACGCCGGCACCGCGACCTCGGGGCCGCGCGACTACCGGAACAACGCCGGTATCCAGAACCTCGGCGGCGGCGTGCTCCAGCTCGGGGATGCGAGCTCGGGCACGCACAGGATCTACGTGCTTCAGGGCTCGGTGCCGGAGCTCGTGCTCACCAACACGTCGGCACCCCACACGGCGTTGCTGGCGGCGCAGACCAACGTCTTCGGTAACACCACCATCGCGGCCAATGACAGTCTGCGTCTCAACGGGTTCATCTTCCTCCAGGTCGGCGCGACGGTCACCAACAACGGCATCATCGACGGCACCGTCGCCTCGAGCCGGCTCTACTTCCTCGGTGCCGGAGCGGCCAAGATCGGACAGCGGGGCGGATCTCCTCGCCGATGGGACCGAGCTCCCGGTCGGGGCGATCGACGGTATCCCGCCGCTTGCGGTCGCCCAGACCTACACCGGGGCCGGCTCGGTGGCGACCCCGCTCGATGGCCTCTCGATCGACAACCCGTCCGGGGTGACGATCGACAACGCGCTCGCCGCGAACATCATCACGCTCCGCGTGAATCTCTTCCGCGGCACGCTCACCAATTCGAGCAAGGTGACGCTCGGGAACGCCGGCACGACCGGCGCCGTCACCCAGATCGGCGCTGCGGGCATCACCAGCGCCGGCGGCAACTATGACGTCGCCCCGGTGTTCAACGCCGGGAGCGGCGGCTATCAGGTCCTCTACTCGCAGGAGGGCGTGGCGCGGACGACGGGAGTCGAGATACCCGTCCGGCCGCAGCATCTACGCGATGAGCATCGGGAACTCGAACGGCGTGACGCTCGCCGGCGGCAACCTGACGCTGACGAACGGATTCACGCTCTCGAGCGGACTCCTCACCACCGACGCGTCGAACCTGCTCGTACTCGCCAATACCCTCTCGACACCGCCTGCCGGCTCGGCGACGAGCTACGTCGCCGGCCCGCTCGCGATCGAGTTCAACGTCGTGAGCGCGACCGACCGCACCTATGCGATCGGGAAGAGCGGCGCCTTCCGGCCACTCATCCTGAAGCAGGTGAACACGGGCGGAGTGGCGCAGACCTACCAGGCGGAGGTGATCACGAGCCCCTCGGGCGGGACCCCGCTGCCGCCGCTCCTCAGCCTCGATCCGGCGCGCTACTGGACCGTGTCCAACACGGCCAACCTGAACGCCACCGCGCGCGTCAACCTCGGCTTCGGCGCCGACGACGGTGTCGCGTCCCTGAGCACGGCGAACGTCGCCCAGGCCAATACTTCCGGGGGCAACTACACGAGTCTAGGCGGATCGACGACCGGCACCCCCTCGAACGGGACGGTCGAGTCGACCGCGGACCTGACGCCGGGTGACAACTACTTCACGATCGGCTTCGGGGCGGCGCCCATCGTCTGGGACGGCGGGGCGGCGACCTCGAACTGGGGTGACGCGGCCAACTGGGATCCGGACGGCGTGCCGACCGGCTCCGACAACGTGTCGCTCACCCAGGCGAGCGCCACTGCGATCGACGTGGACGGCAACCATGCCGTGCAGAACCTCGAGATCGGGAACAACGTCACGCTCTCGATCCTCGGGACCAACACGCTGACCGTGAACGGCGGTCTCCAGCAGGGCGGGAGCGTCATCAACATCGGCACGGGCGCCCTCAGCGTCACGGGCGGCGTGCTCCTTGCCGGCGGGAGTCTCAACGCCAACAGCGGGACCATGACCGTGGGCGGTGGCTTCACGCTCGCGGGCGCGACGATCGATCTCGGCTCCGGGACGCTCGACGTGAGGGGCGCCTTCACCCGTACCTCCGGCACGTTCACCGCGGGCACCGGGACCACGATCTTCTCGGGCACGACGGCCCAGGCGATCGGCGGCGGGGTCACGCACTACAACCTCGTCCTCAGGGGCGGTGGCGGTGGTGGCGGCAAGATCCTGACTGTCGGGACCACCTTCGCGGTGGCGAACGACATGACGGTCGAGTCGACGGCGATGCTCGCCCTGAGCGCGGCCACGGCGACGACGATGTCCGTCGCCGGGAACCTCTACTACAGCGGCGTCACGGGCGGCACCAACATCGCAAGCCTCACCTTCAGCCTGACCGGCACTGGCAAGACGATCGCGGGCGCGGCGGCCAAGACCTCGCCGCCGGTCATCGTGCCGAACGCAGACAAGATTCGCCTCGTCGAGGTCGACTACCTCACCGATCCGGCGAAGACCGAGCTGGCCGGCAAGCTTCTCGACGACGAGAAGCCGGCCGTCGCCCTCGAGAACACGTACGCCGAGCGGCAGGCAGAGGTCGAGAAGCTCCTCGCGACCACCGACCCCGAGGCACGGCTCGTCGTGAACCTCGATGACATGACCATCGTCCGCAACCCGGCGAGCTTCGCCCGGCTCTTCCTGCCGCCCTCGACCTTCGAGATGGGGCTCACGATCGCGGCGGGCGGCGTGTACACGCTCGCCGACAACATCGCGATCGGGACCGGCAAGCTGGTCACGGTGACCGGGCGGCTCAACTGCGCGACCTACACGATCTCGGGAGCCGGCGGCGTCTCGGTCGCGAGCGGGACCAACCCGAACGGCACCCTCGGGATCGGCGTGGCCGCCGGCGGCGTGGGGGCCACTGTGCTCACCGCGGGCACCAACACCTACACCGACGGCGCGAACATCGACTACTACGCGTCGGGCGATCAGACGATCCACTCGGCGAGCCACCCCGCTGCTGCCATGCTCTACACGAGCGGCAGCGGGACCAAGACGCTCGACGGGGACAAGACGATCACCGGGTCGTCGGGCTCGGCGCTCACCAAGGCGGCGCTCGCGATCGGCGCCGGCACGACCTTCGCCGATGCCGGTTACACGCTGAGCTTCACGTCGACCGGATACGCCAACGTGCTCGCCAACGGCACCTACTCATCGACGGGATCGGGCGGGCTCTCCTACCAGAGCGGTCCGACCTTCTCCAACATCGTGCCGGTGGACGGGACCACCTTCGGCAACCTGACCGTGAACTTCAGCTCGTCCACGAGCACGGTGGACCTGAACACGACCGGCACGGCCAATGTGAGCTTCCGGAACGTGATCCTCGGCGGCATCGCCGGCACCGGCACCGGCGGCGGCACGATCAAGCTCAACGAGACCGGCGTCACCAACGTGACGGTCACCGACAGCTTGAGCATCCGCCCGGCCACGGCCTCGAACACCGGAGGCGGGTTTGGTGGCACCGCCGCCACCACGGGCACCGTCTACCTCCGTGGACCGCTCGTCTCGACGAGCACCAACTCGACCCAGCCGATCATGAACGCGACCGGGACCAACACGCTGGTCATGAACGGGCCGGCGGCGCAGGTGATCAATCTCACCGCGGCGGTCAATCCGGTCAACATGTTCACCGGCTCGACGCTCAAGATCGACAATGCGGCCGGCGTCACGCTCGCGAGCGCCACGGCCCGCACCTACGGGATCGCCGGGACGCTCAATCTCACGAGCGGTAACATCACGACCGGCGTCAACACGCTCCTCATCACCTCGACCGGAAGCGTCACCCGCACGAGCGGGCACGTGGTCGGGAACCTCGCCAAGAACTTCTCCTCGACCGGGCTCGCCCGGTCGATGGAGATCGGATCGGCGAGCGCCTACGCGCCGGTGGACGTCGCCTTCGCGAGCATCTCGACCGCCGGCAACCTGACGGCCACGACAATCGACGGCGATCATCCGTCGATCGGCACGTCGGGCCTCGATCCGGCGACGACGGTGAACCGCTACTACACGCTGACCAACGGCGGCATCGTGTTCACGACGGCCAACGCCACGTTCAACTGGGTCTCCGGCGATCTCGATCCGGGCACCGATCCGAACACCTTCGCGCTCGGCAAGTACAGCCCGAGCGTGTGGAGCTACCCGACGATTGGAAGCCGGACCCCGACCTCGATCGGCGTCACCGGCCTCACGGCGCTCAGCGACTTCGCGGCCGGCAACATCGGCCTCACGGTCGCCGATGTCGCGGTGAACGAGGGCAACGCGGGCACGACGAACGCCGACTTCACGGTGACGCTCGGCGTGGCGCCGCAGAGCACGGTCACGGTCGACTACGCGACGGCGGACGGCACGGCGACGGCGCCGGGCGACTACACGGCGATCGCGCCGCCCGTGACCCTGACCTGGAACCCGGGCGATCCGGCGGCGAAGACGGTCACGGTGCTCGTGAACGGCGATGCGACCTACGAGCTCGACGAGACCTTCCTCCTGAACCTGACCAATCTCGCCGGGGCGTCCTTCCTCGACAACCAGGGCCAGGGCACCATCCTGAACGACGACGGGGTGCCCTCCTTCACGATCGACGACGTGGTGGTCACCGAGGGCGATGCGAGCCCCGCGACCGGCAAGATGCTCGCAGTCGCCACCTTCACGGTGACGCTCTCCAATCCCTCGAAGCAGACGATCACGGTCGACTATGCGACCGCCGACGGCACGGCGACCGCGCCGAGCGACTACGTGGCGATCGCGCCGCCCGTGACCCTCACCTTCAATCCGGGTGATCCGCTCACCCAGACGGTGGCAGTCACCGTGAACGGCGACATAGTCAACGAGCCGGATGAGACGTTCTTCGTGAACCTCACGAACGCGGTGAACGCCTCGATCGCCGACGGTCAGGGCCAGGGCACCATACTGAACGACGACGGCGTGCCGTCCTTCACGATCGACGACGTGGCGATCGCCGAGGGGGATGCCGGTCCCAGCACCGGCAAGCGGCTCGCGGTGGCCACCTTCACGGTGACGCTCTCGAACCCGTCGCAGCAGGTGGTCACGGTGGATTACGAGACCGCCGACGGCACGGCGACGGCGCCGAGCGACTACACGGCGATCACCCCGCCGCAGACCCTCACCTTCAATCCGGGTGATCCGCTCACCCAGACGGTGGCGGTCACCGTGATCGGGGACGTGATCGCCGAGCCCGACGAGACGTTCTTCGTGAACCTCACGAACGCGGTGAACGCGACGATCGCCGACGGCCAGGGCCAGGGCACGATCCTGAACGACGACAACGCGCCGTCGTTCACGATCAACGACGTGGCGGTCACCGAGGGGAACTCGGGGACGACGCTCGCTACCTTCACGGTGACGCTCTCGAATCCGTCGCAGCAGGTGATCACGGTGGACTACGCGACCGCCGACGGCACGGCGACGGCGCCGAGCGACTACGTGGCGATCGCGACGCCGCAGACCCTGACCTTCAATCCGGGTGATCCGCTCACCCAGACGGTGTCGGTCACGGTGAACGGCGACTTGCTCGCCGAGGCGAACGAGACGTTCTTCGTGAACCTCACGAACGCGGTGAACGCGACGATCGCCGACGGCCAGGGCCAGGGCACCATCCAGAACGACGACGCGACGCCGGGCTTCACGGTCTCCGACGTGACCGTGACCGAGGGCAACGCGGGGACGACGCCGGCGGTCTTCGTCGTCACGCTCTCCGGTCCGTCGAGCTTCGTCGTCACCGTGCAGGTGGCGACCGCCGACGGCACGGCGACCGCGCCGAGCGACTACACGGCGATCGCGCCGGCAGTGACGCTCACCTTCAACCCGGGTGACCCGCTCACCCAGAACGTGACCGTTCTCGTCAACGGTGACACGACCGCCGAGCCGGACGAGACGTTCTTCCTGAACCTCACCAACGCGGTGAACGCGACCATCGTCGACGCTCAGGGCCAGTGCACGATCCTGAACGACGAGACGACCACGGTGCCGGAGGCGGCGCCCGTGGTCACCGCAACCTACGTCGGCGCCAACTACCCGAATCCGTTCTCCGGCGGCACGACCATCCCGGTCGGGCTCAAGAGCGGCGGAGAGGTGCGGATGAGGATCTACGACGCGACCGGGCGGCTCGTGCGCACGGTTGTCGACCAGAGCCTCGCCGCCGGCGTGCAGAACGTGACCTGGGACGGTCTCGACAACCGCGGCGCGCGCGTGGCGTCGGGCTTCTATGTCGTGCGCGTCGAGGCCGAAGGCAAGCTCTTCACGCGGACGCTCAAGGTCGTGCGGTAGCACGACCGGAGCTGGGCGCTGGCCGACAAAGCGCCCCCCTGCGACAGGGCCCCGTTCCGGCGGCGCGAGCCGCCGGGCGGGGCCTTGGCGTGTCGGGGCCGGCGGGGCCTTGTCGCATCGGGGCCGGCGGGGCGCGGCGGGAAGGCCGCGCCCCGGGGTCACGGGCGGGCGCTCACGGGCAGGCGTCGCTCGGCACGCGGAACACCCGCTCGCCGTCGAGGAAGGTCTTCTCGCCGTCGTAGCCGAGCGCGTGCGTGGTCTCGGCGCCATCGCTGCCGGCGAGAACGAGGACAGCCTGGCCCTCGCGGGCGGCGATGCTCCAGCGCCCGCTCCGCTCCTCCGCCGTCGTGCCGAGGCCGGACGCGGCCTCGGCGTCGATTGCGGTGTGGGCGCTGTAGCTCGACGTGAAGCGGCCGTCCGCGCACAGATGCCAGACCGCATGGCGCGAGGTCCCGCCGCCGGCACCGGCCCCGCCGTAGCTCGAGTAGGACTCGAGCTGCTCGAGCTTCATGCCGGCGAGGAGCGCCTGCCACTCGCCGACGAGCGCCGACGCATCGGGCGGAGCGAACTCGGTCGAGGCGGCGAGCGCCGTGAGGAGGCCCTCGTAGTAGGACTCCTCGCTCGCCGGCCCCGCGAAGAAGAAGGTGACCGCGTGGCCGAGCGGCGTCCGGATCGCGCGACCGAGCCCGACCAGCTCCTGGCCCGTGTAGCGCGCATGCACCTCGGCTCCCTCGGTGACGGGCGGCGCCGCTGGCTCGAGCACGATGCCCTCGCCGAGATCTTGCGCTTCGCCGAGCGCGGCGGCGAGCGCGGCGACCGTCGTCTCGCCGTGGGCCTTGGCGCCGCCGAGGCCTGCGCGGGTCTCCGAGCCGAGGAGGAAAACATCGGTTCCCGGCGGCCACAGGCCCGTCCACTCCTCCGGCACGACGAACGAGAGTCCGAACAGGGGAAGGGCCACGCGCGTCCCCGGCGCGTAGCGCTCGCCGGCGACGGCCACGGTTCCCCGGAGTGCGGGTCCGTGGAATTCGCTGGGCGCGGCGGGGTTCGAGTCGGGGGCGGTCTGGCTGGTGGCGGGGGGCTGGCTGGCGGCGGCGGTCGCCAACGCCGCCAGCGCGGGCGCTGCGAAGGCGAGCACCGCGAGAGCAGGGAGGCGGGGGAGATCGATCCTCATGCTGACGTCCCTCGTGAAGGTTGGGCCGGGATTGTAACCGAGTCCGCAGCTACAATGCGCGCACCCCGTTGTTCGCCGTGCGCCGAGGGAAGCTGATGTTCTCCTCGACAACGCCTCGTGGCCCGGGGCCCGATTTCCTTGCCTGGCTCGGCCTCCTCGGCCTCGCCATTGTCCTGGCGTTCGGCTTCCAGGGGGCGCGCGGGCTCTGGGAGCCCGACGAAGGCCGCTACGCCGAGGTGGCGCGCGAGATGCTCGCAAGCGGCAACTTCGTGATGCCGAGCCTCGACGGCCGGCCGCACCTGACCAAGCCGCCCCTCACGTACTGGGCGATCGCCGCCTCGATCCGCGCGTTCGGCACGGGCGAGGGGGCGGTTCGCCTGTACCTCTCGCTCGCCTTCGCTGCCACCGTTCTTCTCGTGGCAGCGCTTGGGGTCCGGATCTGGGACCGGGGCACGGGCCTTCGCGCCGGCCTCGTCTACGCGACGGCGATCCTGCCGTTCGCGGCCGCGAGCGTCGCGACGCCGGACACGCTCCTCGCCTTCTGGGCAGCGCTCGCGCTCTATGCCTTCTGGCGCGGTTTCGAGGCCGAGACGCGGGGCGGCCGGTGGGCGTGGCCGACCCTGACCGGGGCCGCGTTCGGGCTCGCGTTTCTCACCAAGGGGCCGGCCGGTCTCATCTTCCTGCCGGTCATGTTCGTCTTCCGGCGGCTCGCCCCCGGGCGCCGCGCCGGCGCCGCTCCCGTCCTCAACTGGAGCGGGGGCATCCTCCTCGTCTCCCTCGGCGCGGCCTGGTTCGTGGCGGTCCTGCGGCACGACGGCGGGCTCGCCGGCTACTTCGTGCGGGATGAGTTCCTCGGCCGCCTGGCCGGACACCACCACCGGAACTCCGGGTGGTACGGGTGGATCGTGATCTACGGACCGGCGCTCCTCGGCGGCGCCTTGCCCTGGAGCCTCGTCTGGCCGCGCATCGGGCGGCGCCTCCGCGCGGCGGCCCGGCCCCGCGGGATCGTGACCTGGGTGCGCCGCCGTCCGGCTCCGCTCTTCCTCGCGCTCAGCATCCTGATCCCGCTCGTGATGTTCTGCGCCATCCGATCCCGCCTCGTGTTCTACGTGCTCCCGATCTTCATTCCGCTCGCGCTGGCCACGGCGCGCGGCCTCACGATGGCCGGTGGCGCCGGCTGCGGCAGTACGCTGTTCCGGCGAGACTGGCGACCGGCGCTCGCGGCGTGGGTGGTCTTCCTCCTGGCGAGCCGCCTCGCGCTCGCCCACTGGCCGCTCGACCGGGATGCGCGGGCCCTCTATCGCGCGCTGCCGGACATGCGCGGCGTCGAGATCGTGGTCGACGACCACCGTGCTCACCATGGTCTCGAGTACTACGCGGGGTGCGACCTCGAGTACGTGCACTTGCCCCTGGCGGCGCCCAATGCCAAGCTGGCCACGAAGAGCCTCACGGACGAGCTGCAGGAAGAGTCCGCCGGCGCGGACCAGGGGCACGTCTACGTGTTCGAGGCCGAGCACGCGGCCGACCTCGAGGCGCAACTGCATGCGGCCCACGCGAGGGTCGTCACGATCAAGGTGGTGCCGGGCTTCGTGGTGGTGGTCACCGATCCGCCGCCCGAGCGGCGAGGGGAGGAATGACATGTCAGAGCAGCAGAACCCGGCCCCCGGCGGTCTCGCCCCGGCCGCGGCGGTCGATCTGACCGCGCTCGTCGCTTACCAGGACGGCTCGATCGTGAGCCGCACCCTCGCCAAGACGAACGGCGGCACGGTGACCCTCTTCGCGTTCGCCGCGGGGCAGGCGCTCTCCGAGCACACGGCTCCGTTCGATGCGCTCGTGCAGGTGCTCGACGGCCGCGCGGAGCTCGTGATCGGCGGGGAGAAGATCCCCGCGCGCGCCGGCGAGATCGTACTCATGCCCGCGCACGTGCCGCATGCCTTGCATGCCCACGAGCGCTTCAAGATGCTCCTCGTCATGGTGCGAGAGGTGGCGGCGGCCGGTTGACCGGGGTGTGGTTGCGGCCGCCGGTTGACCGCCGGCGTGCTATTGTCCGCGGCGTACGAGATGCCGAATCCCGCCGCGGCGGGAACGGGGGACCCGAGTAGTCGGGGCGCATTGGCCGGAAGGCACATCGCCGGAAGGCCCTAGGGCAGTCTCTTCGGCCCGAGCCCGTCAGCTAACCCCGTAGGCAACGAAGAGGAGAACCTGCCGGATCCTCGAGTCCGCGGTCCTCTTCGCGGGAATGGACAACCGGAGGTTCCCGTATGACGAGCCCGTCCGACCCTGGCAGTCCCGAAGGTTCTCGCTGGCCGCCCGAGGAACCGCCATCCCTCGCGCGGCGCCTCCGCCATCTCATCTTCGGCGCGCCGCGGAGCCTCGCCGACCGCCGTCTCTTCCACCATCTGTCGCTCGTCGCTTTCCTGGCCTGGGTGGGGCTCGGCGCCGACGGGCTCTCATCCTCGTCATACGGACCGGAAGAGGCGTTCCGCACGCTCGGGGCGCACACCTACCTCGCCGTCGCGCTCGCCTTCCTCACCGCGGGGACGGTCGTCCTCATCGCCGCGGCCTACAGCCGGATCATCGAGGAGTTCCCGCACGGCGGCGGCGGCTACGTGGTCGCGACCAAGCTCCTCGGAGATCGGGCCGGCCTCGTCTCGGGGTCCGCGCTCATCGTCGACTACGTGCTCACGATCGCCGTGTCCATGGCCGCCGCGGGGGACGCGCTCTTCAGTTTCCTGCCGCCGGCCTGGCTCCCCTACAAGCTGGGGGCGGCGGCCGTCTTCATCATCGTGCTCACGCTCCTCAACATCCGGGGTGTCAAGGAGTCGGTCCTCGCCCTGCTCCCGATCTTCATCGTTTTCCTGATCACGCACGCGATCGCGATCGGCGGCGGCATCGCCGCCCACGCCGACCAGATCCCGGCGCTCGCCGGCGGTCTGCGGGCGGATTTCCGGGCCGGGGCGAGCACGGTCGGGCTCGGGGGCCTGCTGCTCATCCTCCTTCACGCCTACTCGATGGGCGGCGGCACCTACACGGGTATCGAAGCGGTCTCCAACGGCCTGCCCATCATGCGCGAACCGCGGGTGCGGACCGGAAAGCGCACGATGGCACTGATGGCGGTCTCCCTGGCGATCACCGCGAGCGGGCTCATTCTCTGCTACCTCCTCTGGCAAGTGAGCTACGTGCACGGGAAGACGATGAACGCCGTGCTGCTCGAGCGCATGACCGCCGGCATTCCCGGCGCCGCCGCCTTCGTCATCGTGACCCTCATCGCGGAGGGCGCGCTTCTCGTCGTGGCCGCGCAGGCCGGGTTCATCGACGGTCCGCGAGTGCTCGCCAACATGGCGGTGGACTCCTGGATGCCGCGCCGCTTCGCGGCCCTCTCCGACCGGCTGACGACCCAGAACGGCATCCTGCTCATGGGCGGTTCGGCGCTCCTGATCCTCCTCTACGCGCAGGGCAACGTCCGGCATCTGGTCGTCATGTACAGCATCAACGTCTTCCTGACCTTCTCGCTCTCCATGCTGGCGATGCTCCGGCACTCGCTCGCCGGGCGGAAGCGGCAGGCGCACTGGCGGCGGCGGACGGCGCTCTTTCTCGCCGGGCTCGTCCTCTGTGTCACCATCCTCGCCATCACCGTCGTCATGAAGTTCCGCGAGGGCGGCTGGTTGACGATCTTCATCACGGGAGCGCTGGTCGCGAGCGCGCTTCTCATCCGCATCCACTACCGGCGGGTGGGCGCCAAGCTCGCGAAGCTCTACGCGGCGCTCGGTGACATCCCGCTGCATCCGGGCGAGGCGCCGGCGAAGGTGGATCCCAGGAAGCCGACCGCCGCGGTGCTCGTCGCTTCCTACGGCGGGCTCGGCATTCACACCGTGCTCAACCTCCTCAAGTCTTTCCCCGGCCAGTTCGAGAACCTGGTGTTCGTCTCGGCCGGGGAGATCGATTCGGGCTCGTTCAAGGGCGAGGGCTCGATCGAGGCGCTCACCGAGCGCACCGAGGGGGAGCTCAGGAAGTACGTGGAGCTCGGGCGCGGGCTCGGTCTCGCCGCGACCTATCGGCTGGCCATCGGGATGGATGCGGTCGAGGAGCTCGAGAAGCTCTGCTGGGGAGTCGTCAAGGAGTTCCCGCGTGTCATCTTCTTCGCGGGCAAGGTCGTGTTCAAGCAGGAGGGGTGGTACCACCGCCTCCTGCACAACGAGACGGCGCTCGCCGTGCAGCGGCGACTGATGGTGGGCGAACAGACAATGGTGGTCGTGCCGGCGCGCCTGGATTGAGCGCCGGCCGCGGGGGGGGAAGCGAAACGGGGCTCTCGCGGTCGAGAGCCCCGTCTCTGCCATCGCGAGAGAGAATCGCGAGCGGTTAGTTCTTGAACGTGGCCTTGATGGCGCCCCAGCTCGTCGGCTCGACGGCCGTCGCGGCCGCGATCGTGAACTGGGTGACGTAGCCGTCATCGCCGTCCGAGGAGCCACTCGCGGCGTTCGGATCGCCGACCGCCCATACGCGGTCGACCCACGCCGTGCCGCCCTGACCGAGGCCGGTCCCGGCAGCGTCGAACTGGGTCGTCACCGCCGGGCCGAAGACCTTGTACTCGACGAGCAGGTTCTGCGTGCCGTTGTAGTTGAAGATCGGGTTCACGTTGATGACGATGTCGAAGAGCCCGCCGCCCGCGCTCGAGAGCGAGAGGAGCCCGTCGTAGACGAGCGTCACGTCCGAGCCGTAGTTGGCGGCGAAGTTGAGGTTCATGGCGTTCGGTGCCGCGGTCGTATGGCAGAGGCGGACCTCGGTGTCGATCGGGCCCGAGGTGAAGGGGCTGCCGGCCGACTCGTCCACGCGGAACGCGATCTGGGTGATGGGTCCGCTCAAGGCCGCGAACTCACCCTGGGCGAAGACCTGCTGCACCCGCATCTGGCCCTGGTTGTACGGGAATGCTTGATTCGAAGGGCCGGGGGCATTCGTGTTGACGTTGGGGATCACCACGGTGGTGGCCATGGCGGGCAGGACGCAGAACGCCATCAGCGCCGCCGCGATGAACAATGCACGGGCAGTCGCACTCCTGATCATGATGCCTCCGTTGGATGTGCTGTGGCACTGCGAGCCCTCATGGCGTCGCAGCGCTAGCGGTGTGGCCGATCCTGGCCAACCGGTCGGTGCGGTGCATGGGCGCCCGAACAAGTACGGGACCTACAGGTCCGCCCATGAGCGCGCAGAATAGCACGAATCGAGCTTGTTCTCAAGGCCGCGCTCACGCCCTCCAGCATGTGATCCACAGGGTAGATCGATGCGCCACTGGGGAGTAATTCAGGGGCATATGCGATACGACCGCGACAGCCCCGAGCAGAAAGGGTCCATCCTCGTCCGCGGCAGACGCTGTCGCCCCACGCGGCGACCGCGCCCGCTCGCGTCAAACGCTGTCGGGTCTTGTGAACTCGCCTCGCCTGGCGACCACCGCGCCCCACGTGCCGACGCGGGCCCGAGCCTGCAATGCCGCTCGCAGCAGCAGCGGTCGCACCCTTCCCGCCGCGACCGCGCCTCTCACGCACGTGCAGGCTCCCGGTATCCCCGACCTCATCCTGCAAGGGCTCCTCGTGAACCACACCCACGTGATGCACGAAGCGTGCCGCTCTGCCGGGAGAGGACCCGGCGCATGAGGTGCCTTTCGAGCGCGCTCAGCGCGTATGCGCCACCACTTGCCCTACCGGAGTGCGCACGCCGTTGTCACTTTCGACAACTTCGTTGCCGGCGAGGAAACGCAGCAGGATGGATGCGCCGAAGCCCGCCGGCGCTCCGCCTCTTGCGCGGTCCGGACGGCGCTTCGCCCTCTAGTGCGATCCGGCCGATGTGATCGGCTGCGCCTCGAACAAGAGCAGGCGATAGGTTCCGTTCTCGTTGTAGAGGAGCGCGAGGCGCGTCGCCAGGAACTGGTACTTCTCGACCGTGGCGAGCGCCGCGAGGTAACGCTCCTCGACCTTCATCACCTCGGGGGTGCACTCCTTCTCGGTCGCGGCGAGCCGCCCGTCCACCTCGATGTCGCCGGGCGATCCGCCGGCGATGACGCGGCCTCCGTACCGGTTGCAGCCGGCGCTGCCGGCGATCTCTTCGTTGTCGAAGGTGAGCGTGACGCGCGGCGCTGCGGGCACCGGATCGTCCTGGTCGAAGCCGCGGAGGACCCATTCGACGCCGCCGAGATCGGCGAGCGAGAGCGTGCCGGTGACGGTCGCGGACACTTCCTGAAGCGATCCGCCGGCGAGCGCGAACACGCGGGTTGCCTTCTGGGACGGGCAGCACCTGGCGTCGTCCGGCCCCGGCTGCACGACGTCGAGCTCGATCTTCCGTTCGGCGAGGCGGGCGCGCCTGACGGCCACGCGATCGCCGAGGAGATCGGTCCCCACGTTCGTGACCTGGCCCGAGTTGCCGGAGAGAACGGCCAGGTAGCTGAACGTGCCCGAGCCGCCGGAGCTGGTGGCGACGAGCACGGCAGCCTCATCGGGGCCGGTGCCGTCGAGATCCCCGGTCAGGATGAAATCACGAAGCAGCGTGGCGGTCGGCGCCGAGGCCCCGCCGGGGGCGAAGGGCGGACCCTGCCAGCGCCCGCCGGAGAGCGTCACGTCGGGTGCCACATCGAGCCCCCTGTACGTCGCCCCGCCGGCGCTCTCCGCAGTCGGTGCGATCGGTTGTGGTGGTCCGGGCGCGCGGGCCGGCACCGGCTGGCGGTCAGGGCTCCCGGCCCCCTCGCGGGCCGGCCCCGAGTTGCAGGCGATGAGGGGGAGGGTGAGAAGGACGATGAGAACAAGCGGGGGCGTGGGGCGAGTCATGGCTGGCACCTCCAGGTCGCGGCCGCGCCGCCGGTCCCGGTGAGCGGCCACCACAGATTCGGCCGTGAGAGCCAAGCAGCCTGTGGACAGCAGGATACGCCTTCAGGACCACCTCTACTCCTGTGACTTTGTGTCTAGAAAAATACCTGGAATCTGATTCGGGCTGGGTGGGCTCCTAACTGGTGAACGTGACGAAGACCCCGGTCCGGCGAGAGCCTGAGCCACATGAAGCGAGGGTGAGGCTTCGGGGGACGTGGCCCCCCCCACCCGCTGTTCGCAGGCAACTTCGTAGAAAGGCATAAGCCATGAAGAAGACCCTAGTCGCCGCCATCCTGTCGCTCATCGTCGCCACCGGTTCTGCTCGTGCTGACGACATCGTCCAGATCGCTTCCGGTAACCCCAACTTCTCGACGCTCGTCGCCGCCCTGCAGGCGGCCGGTCTTGCGGATGACCTGAGTGCTCCCAACGGTCCGTACACCGTGTTCGCGCCGCCGAACGATGCCTTTGCGCGCCTGCCGGCCGGCACCGTCGAGAAGCTCCTCGAGCCGTCGAACCAGGACCTTCTCATCAAGGTGCTGACCTACCACGTCGTGTCCGGTTCGGTCACCGCGTCGCAGGTCGTGACGCTCCGCGAGGCGACCACGCTTCTCGGCGAGCCGGTCAAGATCAACGCGAATCCGTCCGGTGTGCGCGTCGAGAACGCGAACGTGACTGTCACCGACATCATCGCTGACAACGGCGTCATCCACGTGATCGACCGCGTGATCCTGCCCCGGAGCTTCCTCGGCGAGCTCAATCGTCGGTAGTTTCCAGCAGCAAGCTGGACCATCCTCACAGCGAGCTCTAGAGCAACCGGCCGGGAGCCTGCCGCCATCGGTAGGCTCCCGGCCTCTCCTTTGTCGCTGCTGCGTCCCGCTGCGGAGGGCTGTGCTACCCTGCGCCGGCCATGGCGCAGCCGACGACGACCCCCCACCTCTCGCCGTCTTCCGGTCGCGCGTGGATCGGCGCGATCGCGGTCCTGCTCCTTGCTCTCGCCTGGATCTACGGCTACGGGATCGCCGCCTACCCGCTCAAGTGGGAAGAGCCGCGCCGCGCGCTCGTCGCCTTCGAGATGGTCGAGCGGCAGGACTACATCGTCCCCCACCTGCTCGGCGAGCCCTACCGCAACAAGCCGCCGCTACACAACTGGCTGATCGCGCTGGGGGCGGGCTTCGATAGCGACCGCATCGTTCCCTTCACCGTGCGCCTCCCCAGTCTCCTCGCCGTGTTCGGGACCGCGCTCCTGCTCTTCGCCCTCGGTTCCGGCCCGCGCCACGCGCGGCATCCGCTTCCGGCCCTCCTCTTCCTCACGACGGCCGCCGTTATCCAGTTCGGGCGGGCGGGCGAGACCGACATGCTGTTCACGTTCTTCCTGATGGCGGCGTTCGCCGCCTTCGAACTGGGGCGCCGCCGCAGCTCGCCGTCGCTCCAGTGGGTCGCGTCGCAGGCCGCGGTGGGCCTCGCCGTTCTCGCCAAGGGCATTGCTCCGCTGTATTTCTATCCGCCGATCCTCTTCCTGGTCTGGCGGCGCCGGGCGGATTTTCCCTGCTCGGCGCGGGCCTTCGTCCTCGGCGCCCTCGTCTTGCTCCTCATCATCGCGACGTGGATCGTGCCGTTCGCGCTCGAGAGCTCGCTCCCCGCGCTGACCCGGCAGGCGGGCGCCGAGATCGCCGAGCGCACGCCGCTCCACCAGCCGGCGCCCGGCGCCAACAAGCAGCCTCCATATCCGGTCATGCTGCTCCTGGCCGGCTCGCCCTGGTCGCTCGTTCTTCTCGCGCTCGTCCTGCCGCGCGCGCGGCGGGCCGCCGCCGGACTCCGCGCCGAGCCGTACCTCGTGCTCGCGATCGCGGTCGTCGTCTGGGGGATCATCGCCTTCGCGGTCGTGCCGCGTGCCCGCCCGCGCTACCTGCTGCCGGTCCTGCCGCTCGCCGCGGTCATTGCGGCCTTCGTGCTCGGAGCGTTCGGCGCCCGGAGTGCCGCATCCTCTGCTGACATCCGCCGCCCCGTCCTCGCCGGGGGCACGGCCTGGAGCGCCCTCGCGGGCGTCTTCTTCCTCTTCGTGCTCGTCTCCGGTCCGACCGCTCTCACCGCGACGCCGCCCCCGGCGCGGCTCGCGCTCACGATCGCCACCGCCGCGGTCGGCTCGCTCGTCATGATCGCGGCGGCGTGGACGAGCCGGCGCGCGAACCCGCTCGCGGTCTGGATCCTCGCCCTCGGTCTTCTCTATGGCGTGATCTTCACGGGTTTCTGGGAGCGGCGTGATGCCGACAAGGGCACGCGGGCACTGCGCGCGGCCGAGGTGCTCGCGGCCGCGGTCCCCGATGAGACGATCCCCCTCGTGTGCCACAAGGACTTCGACCGCCGGGTGGTCTACGCGCTCGCGCATCGGCTGGGGCGGCCGCTCACCGTTGCGGTTCCGGCGGGGGAGTACCTGTTCGTCGCCCGGGACGGCGACCAGCCGCCGCCGGCCGCCGAACGCGTCGCGCTCGGGCACGGGGTCGCGGCCTATCGCGTAGCCGCCCCGGGCGCGCAGCGCTAGACGGGCGCGCCGCGCGCTCCGGTCGTGGCGCTCCGGTCACGGCGCGGCGACGAGAACGAGCCACAGCACGCCCCCGAACGTGGTCAGGAGCGCGAGCGGCAGCCCTACCCGCAGATACTCGAAGAACCCGATCCCACCCACGTCGCGCGCGTTCTCGGCGACGATGATGTTCGCCACCGAGCCGAGGAGGGTGAGATTGCCGGCGAAGGTCGAGGCCACGGCGAGGAGCTCCCAGCCCAGCCGGGGATCGGGGAGCGCCGCCATCTGCTCGCGGACGACGAGGATGAAGGGCACGTTGGAAACGACGTTCGAGCCGACGAGGAAGATCGCAGCGAGCCGGAGCCAGGATGTCAGGTCGTCGCCGGCGCCCGCGAGCGGATAGCGAGCGAAGAACCACGCCGGCGCCCCGCTCTCGATCAGGCCCTCGACCACGACGAAGAGGCTCGTGAAGAAGAGGAGGAGCGACCAATCGATGTGCGCCCACAGCTCGCGCGTGTCGCGGCGATGCACGAGCATGAGTGTTGCGAAGCCGGCGGTCGCCGCCCACGACAGGTGCGCGCCGGCCGCGTAGGCGATCGCGGTCGCCGCGATTGCGCCGAGGGTCACGGCGATCCGCCGGCGATGCGCGGAGCGTGGCGCTCCGGGGGCGCGTTCCGGGGCGGGCGCGAGCGCTCCGGCGAGGTCGCGCCGGAAGAGGAACCAGAGGAGGCCGTGGTTCACGGCCAGGCCGAGCAGGGCGATCGGCGCGCAGAGCAGGAGATGTTCGCGGTAGGAGAGCCCGCCGAGAGTCGCGCACAGCATGTTCTGCGGATTGCCGACCAGCGTGGCCACGCTGCCGGTGTTGGCGGCCGTGGCGAGGGCGAGGAGGAACGGGAGAGAGGGCAGGCGATGGCGCTGGATGAGGCGCACGACGAGCGGCGCGCCGAGGACGCACACGGCGTCATTGGTGATGAAGGCGCTCAGGAGGCCGCTCGTCCATACGATGCCGCCGAGGAGGCTCGCCCTGGTGCAGGCGTGCGTGACGAGCGCCGCCTCGATCTCGAGGAAGAGGCCGTCGAGGGCGAGGAACGCCCCCATGCCCATGACGCCGAAGAGCAGGAGGATGGTCGGCGCGTCGACCGCGGCGAGCGCGGCCTCCGGGGTGAGCGCGCCGAGGAGCACGCAGGCGACAGCGCCGAGCATGGCGCCGGCCGGCCGGTCGAAGCCGAGCCAGGACAGTCGCCGCGTCGAGATCAGAGCATAGGTCAGTGCGAAGACGATGAGGCCGGCGAGTTTCATCGGGCGCGGCGGACGTTACCACGTCGGGCCGCACGTAGGCGATCGCCGCGTGGTCGAGCAACGGATCGCCGTCCATGCCCTCGATGGTCTGCGCGCCGGTCGCTCCGTTGAAGCTCTGCCGCGCGGAGCGGCAGCGAGACGCCCGCCCGGGGACATGCTGTCCTGTTGTGGGCAGAGCCGGAGCTGGCGTCCGGCTGCGGAGGGTCAGACGCGGCGCACGACGAGCACGGTCATGTCGTCGAGCGCCGGGGCGTCGCGACCGTGGTCGTCGACGGCGGCGAGCACCGCCGAGACCGTCTCCGCCGCGCTCGCTCCCGCCAGCCTGGCGAGGAGCTCACGGAACCGGTCCTCGCCGTAGGGCTCCCCCCGTGTGTTCTCCCGCTCGATGATGCCGTCGGTGTAGAGGACGAGCGTGTCCCCGGGCGCGAAGTCCACGGCGGCGGTCTCGTAGCGCGCGCCCGGGATCGGACCGAGGACCGTGCCGCCGCGATCGAGCTCGGTGAAGGTGCCGGCACGCAGGAGAAGGGGCGGGTTGTGGCCCGCATTCGCGTAGGTGAGCCGGCCGTCGCGATCGAGCTGGCCGTAGAAGAGGGATACGAACTTGCTCGACAGGGCGGCGCGGTGGATGACGCGGTTCAGCTGCTCCATCACCGGGGCGATCCCGGTGGTGACGGCCGCTCCCATGCGCAGCCCGGTGATGACATCGCGGGCGAGGAGCGCCGCCGGCAATCCGTGCCCTGATGAGTCGGCGATCGCGATGCCGAGCAGTCGATCGGACAGGGGAAGGTAGTCGTAGAGGTCGCCGCACACGATCTCCGCGGGCCGCGATCGCCCGTCGATGTCGTATCCGGTGAAGTGGGGTGCGGCGGCGGGCAGGATGCTCTCCTGGACGACGCGCGATTCCTCGATGATGCCGCTCACCCGGAGCTGCTCGAGCTTCAGATTGATGACGTGGCGGACGGCGGTCAGCGAGTAGAGGAGCTGTTCCTCCTTGACCGCCCCCTTGATCGAGAAGGCGATGACATGGGTCGGCTCGCGACCGACGGCGATGGCGGCGAAGGTGGAGCCGACACCGATCACCCGCTCGAACTCCGGATCGAACCCCGGTTCGTCGCGGCTCATGATGACGAGCCCATCGGCAAGCGTGTGCACGTGGGGCGGGTAGTCGCGCGGCACCTTGAGTCCGAGCGGCGCCCCGCGCGACTTGCCGAATCCGCAGCACAGGTAGAAGTCCTCGCCCTCCCGCCGGTAGATGCGGCCGCCCTCGAAGCCGAGCTCGTCGGCGAAGCGCGCGAGCAGGTTCTCGAGGCTCGTCTCGAGCATCGTCGACACGTTGTCGATGCGGACGATGTCGACCAGCGCCGCCTCGAGCTGGCGGGTGAGGGCCTTGAAGTCGGCCCCACGCGGGGCCGGCGATCCGGTCTCGGTGATCATCCTGGAGTGTTGCCATCCTGGAGTGTTGCCATCCTGGAGTGTTGCCATCCTGGAGTGTTGCCGGCGGCGGGACCATCCCCGGGCCGCCGGGCGCCACGATCATAGCGACCGCCCCCGGCGGCCGCCATGGCTCGGCGGATGTACGAAACGCGGGCGGAGGATGTCGGTGGGGTGTTCTCCATGGACGCGAACCGGGGCCCCGGCGGGGTCGCCGCAGGGCCGAGAGCCCCCCGGCGCCCCGTCTCCATCCCCGCTATCAGCCGAACCAGCAACCGATCCGGAGGGAATCGACATGTCACGCTCGACCTGGATGGCCGGCCTCGCCCTTGCCGCCTTCATGATCGCCGGGGCCGCAGGCTCCGCCCCGGCCCAGAACTGGGCCCCGCAGACCAGCGGGACGGTGGAGGACCTGAATGCCGTCTGGTTCCGGACGCCGGCCGCCGGCTGGGCGGTGGGAAACGCCGGCACGTCTCTCGTCACGGTCGACGCCGGCCAGACCTGGACCCCAGTGAACCTCGTGGCGCAGGACCTGCACGATGTGGCATTCCTCGATCCGGCGGTCGGGCTCATCGTGGGTGACAACGGAGTCATCCTGCGGACGACCAACGGCGGCACGAACTGGGCGCCGGTCGCGAGCGGCACCGGGAGCCAGCTCCGAGCGGTCGCCTTCGGCGCGGGCGGCGCGGCCTACGCCGCCGGGCGCGATGGGACGATCCTGCGCTCGACCAATGCCGGCGCTGCGTGGGTCGTGGTCGAGACGGGAACCGTTCGCTACCTCGGCGCCACGGCGTCCGGCGCTCAGCTCGCCTGGATCGTGGGAGAAGGCGGCGTGATCCGCGCCACGACGAACGGCGGCGCCTCCTGGTTCAACCAGCCGAGCGGCACGACGAGCGATCTCAAGGGCATCTCGACGGTGGGTGCCGAGGGGTGGATCGCCGGCTCGAACTCGACCGTTCTCTATACGGCGAACGGCGGGACGAGCTGGGCGCCCCGGAGCACGGGGATCGCGGTCGGACTCGACGCCGTGCACTTCGTGAACGCGACCGAGGGATGGGTCGTCGGCGGTGGCGGCGCGATCTATCACACGGCGAACGGCGGTGTCACCTGGGTGCCCGAGACGAGCAACACGACGAACGATCTCCAGGACGTCCACTTCGGTGCGAACCTCGGCTGGAGCGTGGGTGTGGCCGGGACGATCCGCTTCCGCGGCGCGGCGGCGGCGATCGACGATCCGATCGCGGCCAGCGCGCGGCCGGGCCTCGTGCGGAGCTACCCGAATCCGTTCCGTTCCGCAGTCTCGATCGAGGTCGAACTGGCCCGGGCCGGGCGGGCGAGCCTTCGCGTGTACGACACCCTGGGTCGCCTCGTGGCCACGCTCGCCGAGGGCGAGATGGGCGCCGGTCGATCCACGTTTGCATGGGAAGCCGCCGGGTTCGAGCGCGGGGTGTACTTCTACCGTCTCGAGACATCCGCCGGAACGATCACGCAGAAGATCGTGCTGGCACCGTAGTCCGACTCCTGACGCTCAACCGGATCGATGCGAAGGGCCCCGGCGAGGATCAACCCGCTGGGGCCCTCGGCGTGCCGGGCGGCTTGTCGGGTGGCTTGGCGAGCGGCGTGCCGGGCGGTGAGCCGAGCGGCGTGCCGGGCGGTGAGCCGGGCCGTGCTAGGATCGCCCCGCGGGCGCTCGGGTACCAGCGGATCCCCGGATCCCGTGCTTCCAGTCGCGGCCCTCCAGGCGCCGACATCCTGACGACGAGGTGACCATTGATCACGAGCGGCAACGCCACCGTCATGGTGCGTGACTTCGAGCGCGCGCTCCGCTTCTACACCGAGACCCTCGGCCTCCGACTCCTCTACCGGGCCGGCCAGGAATGGGCCGAGATCGCCGCCGGCGAAGGCCTCACGATCGGCCTCCACGCCTGGGGCGGGCGCGGACCGGAGCCCGGCGCCGCGAGCGGGATCTCGCTCGGGCTCACCGTGGCCGCGATCGAGAGCGCGGTTGCGGAGCTCACGCGCCGCGGGGTCGCGTTTCGCGGCCAGGTCGCGGACAACGAGAACGTGAAGCTGGCCTTCTTCGCCGACCCCGACGGCAACCCCTTGTACCTGTGCGAGGTCAAGGCGGCTTCGTAGCCGGCGCCCGCTCGTAACCCGGCGGTGGGTCGCGCCGTAGGATTCAGGGCGCGGCGGGCGCGGGGATGCGGTCGCGCCCGCGCTGCAGGCCCCCCCGAGCGATGGGAGTTCCATGCTCCGCTTGCGCGGCATCCACAAGAGCTACACGATCGGCGCCAACCGGCTCCACGTGCTCAAGGGCATCGACCTCGACATCGCGCGCGGCGAGCTCGTGTCCATCATGGGCGCCTCGGGCTCGGGGAAGTCGACCCTGCTCAACATCCTCGGGCTCCTCGATCGTCACGACGAGGGGGAGTACCTCCTCGACGGCCAGCTCATCGCGAACCTCTCGGAGTCGCGTGCCGCCGTGCTCCGGAGCCAGCTCCTCGGGTTCGTCTTCCAGTCGTTCAACCTCATCCACTTCAAGACGGCGGCCGAGAACGTCGCCCTGCCGCTCTACTACCAGGGCGTCAAGCGCCGCGAGCGGAACCGCCGGGCGATCGAGTACCTCGATCGGGTGGGCATCGCCGCCTGGGCCGGGCACCTCCCGCGCGAGCTCTCCGGCGGCCAGCAGCAGCGGGTGGCGATCGCCCGCGCGCTCATCTCGCAGCCCCAAGGTCATCCTGGCCGACGAGCCGACCGGCGCTCTCGACTCGCAGACCTCGCTCGAGGTGATGGAGGTGCTCCGCGAGATCAACGCGCTCCGGGGTCACCATTCTCATCGTCACCCACGAGCGCGACGTCGCCCGGCTCGACCGACCGGGTGATCCGCTCCGCGACGGGGCGATCGAGCAGGACGGGCAGTCGGAGCGACGAGCCGGCGCCGCTCGCGCCGGAGCCGCTCTCGCTCCGCGGCGCTCCCCCCGGCGCCGGCGCGATGAGACCGGCGGGCCTGACATGTTCGACATCGACGCCTGGCAGGAGATCCTCGAGACGGTCCGCAAGAACAAGCTGCGGACGCTCCTCACCGCGTTCAGCGTCGCCTGGGGCATCCTCATGCTCGTGGTGCTGCTCGGTTCCGGCCAGGGGCTCGTCCACGGCGTCGAGTACGGCTTCCGCGACGACGCCACCAACTCGCATCTGGGTGCGCAGCGGGCAGACGAGCCGGCCCTACCGCGGGCTCCGCCCGGGGCGCTACGTGCAGTTCACCAACGAGGATCTACGACGACCATCAAGGACAGCATGGCGCGCGTCGATCACATCACCTCCCGCTTCTTCATCCGCGGCAATCTGACCGTCGCCTATCGGGGCGAGACGTCCAGCTACAACGTCCGCTGCGTGCATCCCGATCACCAGTTCATCGAGCAGACGATCGTCACCGAGGGCCGCTTCATCAACCCGCTCGACATCGCCGAATGCCGCAAGGTGGCGGTGATCGGCGATCGCGTCAAGGCCCAGCTGTTCAAGGGCCGGCCCGCGCATCGGCGAGTACATCCGGTCAACAGCGTCCCGTTCCGCGTGGTCGGCGTCTTCACCGACGAGGGGAGCGAGGGCGAGATGGAGACGATCTACCTGCCCATCTCCACGGCCCAGCGCGCCTTCAGCGGCGCCAACCGGGTGGCCATGATCATGATGACGGTGGGGGACGCCGGCGTGGAGGAGAGCCAGGCCATCGCCGCCGACCTGCGCCAGCGGTCGCCGAGCGCCATGACTTCGATCCCGAGGACCAGCGCGCGGTGTTCATCACCAACGCGATCGAGGAGTTCCAGCGCTTCGTCAACCTGATGGGCGGCATCCGCGCTGTTCGTCTGGGTGATCGGGATCGGCACGCTGCTCGCCGGCGTGGTCGGCGTCTCCAACATCATGATGATCGCGGTCAAGGAGCGCACGCAAGGAGATCGGCATCCGCAAGGCGCTGGGGGCGACGCCCTGGTCGGTCATGAGCCTGGTGCTCCAGGAGGCGGTGCTCGTCACCGCGCGTGGCGGGCTACGTCGGGCCTCGTCGCCGGCGTCGCGCTCCTCGAGCTCATGGCGCGCGGGATCACGGGATCCGATTTCTTCCGCAACCCCGACGGTGGACCTCGGCGTGGCGCTGTCGGCGACGGTGCTGCTAGTCGTCGCCGGCGCGGTCGCCGGCTTCTTCCCGGCGCGCCGGGCGGCGGCGATCCGCCCGGTCGAGGCGCTGCGGGACGAGTAGGAGGAGCGCGATGGCATGATCCCATCTTCGATCTCGACCACTGGCAGGAGATCAAGGCGGCGCTCCTGCAGCAACCGCTGTGCGGACCGCGCTCACCGCCTTCGGCGTCTTCTGGGGGATCTTCCTGCTCATGGTCATGCTCGGCACCGGGCACCGGCCTGCGCCACGGCGTCATGCGCGGATTCCAGGGGAGCGCCACCAACAGCTTCTTCCTCTGGACGCAGCGCACGCAGAAGCCGTGGGCCGGTATGCCCGCGGGGCGCGCCATCGAGCTGACCAACGCCGATGTCGCAGGCGATCCGCGACAAGGTCCCCGAGGTGGAGGTGGTGGCGCCGCGCAACCAGCTCGGCGGCTACCGCGGCGGCAACAACGTCACCCGCGGCCGCAAGGCAGGCGCCTTCAGCGTCATGGGCGACTACCCGGAGATCCAGCGGATCCAGTCCTTCCGGATCGAGAGCGGGCGGTTCCTGAACCCGCTCGACATCGACGAGACGCGCAAGGTCGCGGTCATCGGCACCGGCGTCCGCGACGTGCTCTTCGAGCGCGGACGAGGACCCGATCGGCGAATCGATCGTGATCAAGGGCGTCTACTTCCAGGTGGTGGGCGTCTTCAAGTCGATGCAGTCGGGAGAAGAGGCCGAGCGCGACGCGCAGACGATCTTCGTGCCGTTCACCACCTTCCAGCGCGCGTTCAACTACGGCGACCTGGTCGGCTGGCTGGCCGTGATCTCGCGCCCCGACGTCCCGGCTTCGGTCGGCCGAGGAGAAGGTGCTCGCGCTGCTCAAGGTCGCGGCACCAGGTCGCGCCCGACGACCTCCGCGCCTTCGGCCACTTCAACATGGAGGAGGAGTACGGGAAGATCCAGCGGTCTCTTCCGGGGCATCCGCATCCTGGTCTGGCTGGTCGGGCACCGGCACCCTCGCCGCCGGCGCGATCGGCGTCTCGAACATCATGCTGATCGTCGTCAAGGAGCGCACCAAGGAGATCGGCATCCGGCGCGCGGTCGGGGCCAAGCCCGCGGCGGTCGTCGCCCAGATCGTGATCGAGGCCGCGATCCTGACCGCCGCCGCCGGCTACCTGGGGCATGGTGGCCGGCATCGCGCTCATCGACGTCGTCGCCAGCCAGCTGCCCCCGGGCGACGGGACGCGCATGTTCGTCGACCCGGACGTCGGCTTGCGCGAGGCGCTCCAGGCGCTCGCGCATCCTCATCGCCGCGGGCATCGTCGCCGGGCTGGCCCCGGCCCAGCGGCGCTGCAAGTCAGCCCGATGATCGCCCTGGAGCGAATGACGTCGCGCTCAGGAGCGAATCGATGAAAAGGGCTCTTGACATGAAGAAGTCCTGGCTCTTCTCCTGCGCTGGTCGTCTCGCTCTTCGCCGGCACCGTCTACTTCCTGTGGGCCAAGTCACGGAAGCCGAAGACCGTCTACCAGACCGAGTCGCCGAAGATCGGCGACCATCATCAAGAAGGCGGTGGCCACCGGATCGGTCGTGCCCCGGCACGAGGTGGAGATCAAGCCCCGCGTATCCGGGATCGTCGAGGAAGTCGCGGTCGAGCCCGGCCAGCTCGTCCGGGCCGGCGACCTGATCGCCCGCATCCGCCTCGTCCCCGACATGGTCAGCCTGAACAACGCCCGGAACCGCCTGCACGCGGGCCGAGATCGCCCTCGACCTGGCCGAGAAGGACTACCGAGCGCAACCAGGCCCTCGCCGCCGGACGGCCTGATCTCGGAGGCGACGTTCCAGCAGTTCGAGTCGGCGCTCGCCGACGCGCGGGCGGAGCTCGCCGCCGCGCGCGACAACCTCGATCTCATCGAGAAAGGCATCGCGCGGGAGGCGACGCCGCCTCCAACACGCTCGTCCGCTCGACCATCGCCGGCATGGTGCTCGAGGTGCCGGTCGAGGTCGGCAACTCGGTGATCGAGACCAACACCTTCAACGACGGCACGACGCTCGCCACCATCGCCGACATGGACGACATGATCTTCGAGGGCCGGGTGGACGAATCGGAAGTGGGCAAGCTCGAGCCCGGGATGACGCTGCTTCTCACGATCGGGGCCGTCGAGGGGCGCCAGTTCGAGGCCACGCTCGAGCACATCGCCCCCAAGGGGGTCGAGCAGGACGGAGCGATCCAGTTCCAGATCCGCGCCGCGCTCAAGCCGCAGTCCGCGGTCCTGATCCGCGCCAACTACAGCGCCAATGCCGACATCGTGCTCGACCGCCGTGACAGCGTGCTCGCGATCAACGAGAGCTTGCTCGCAGTTCGACGAGGACAAGAAGTTCGTCGAGGTCGAGACGGCGCCGCAGAAGTTCGAGCGCCGGGAGATCCAGACCGGTCTCTCCGACGGCATCCAGATCGAGGTCGTCTCCGGACTGACCGCGACCGATCGGATCCGGGGTCAGCCGGCGCCCGCGGGCGCGCCGGACTGAGCGCGTCGTGGGGAGTTACTCGCTGAAGAACTCCTTGACCCGGCCCCAGGTCGACGGCGTGATGTCGACCGGTCCCTCGACCATGATCTCGACGTCGTCGATCCGGTAGATGTGGTTGAAGTGGCCGGAGACCGCGATGCCGTGGAGCTGGCCGCTCGCGCGCAGGTGGCTCGTCAGATCGAAACGCACCCAGGACGATCCGCCGTGCTCATGCAGGAACTCATCCCAGTTGCTCGCGTCCGCCGAGTAGAGGAGTCGGACGACATGGTTCACGAGGTCGGGGGACTTGCAGTAGAGCGAGACTTCGAGCACTTCGCCCACTGCGACCGGAGCGATCATCTGCCGGATGGATGAGCCGCTCGTGTTCCCTGCGCTGTAGGTTCCGGAGTGAGAGTCACTCGAGGTGACGGTCCAGCCATCGCCGAGCCATGGGGCGAGCGCGCCGTCCTCGAAGCCGGGGGTGGCCAGCTGATTGACGGGGATGCCCGCCGCCGTCCCGAGGAGTGTCGAGAGCCCCACGGCGATCAGCGATCCCGCGAATGGCAACTTGACCATGGTGTTTCTCCCTGGCGGCACCTGCGAGCCGCTGGCGCCGCCTCCTTGAGGATACTCCTCCGGCCGGGAGTATTCCCCACCATCTCGCCGCCGACTTCGCGGCCGGGCTGCCCGCCCGCGGCCGGCCATGTCACCCCCGGGCCGCCGCGCGGGAAAAGCGGCGGGCCGGCGGGGGGGTCCCCGCCGGCCCGGTCTCACCGCAGGAAGCGCGGTAACCTGCCGTTCGGCCCGCCGTCCGGGCCAGGCGCTCCGGACTAGCGCGCCCCGGCCTCGGCCAGCAGCTTCTCGGAGCGCTTCTCCATCGGTACGAAGTCGCGCTCGTCGTAGCCCAGGTAGACCTGGCGCGGGCGCGCGATCTTCTGCTCCGGATCGAGCAGCATCTCCTGCCACTGGGCGATCCAGCCCGAGGTGCGCGGGATGGCGAAGAGCACGGTGAACATGTCGACCGGGAAGCCCATCGCCTGGTAGATGATGCCCGAGTAGAAGTCGACGTTCGGATAGAGCTTGCGCTTGACGAAGTACTCGTCCTCGAGCGCGATGCGCTCGAGCTCGATGGCGATCTCGAGGAGCGGGTTCTTGCCGGTGACCGCGAACACCTTGTCCGCGGTCTCCTTGATGATCCGGGCGCGCGGATCGTAGTTCTTGTAGACCCGATGCCCGAAGCCCATCAGGAGCCGCTCGCCCGCCTTCACCTTCTTGATGAACTCGGGCACCCGGTCCTTGGAGCCGATCTCGGCCAGCATCTCGAGCACTTCCTGGTTGGCGCCGCCGTGGAGCGGGCCGTAGAGGGCAGCGATCGCCGCCGCGCAGGCCGAGTAGGGATCCGTGTGCGAGCTGCCGACGGCGCGCATGGCATTGGCGCTGCAGTTCTGCTCGTGATCGGCGTGCAGGATGAACAGCACGTCGAGCGCCTTGGCCAGCACCGGATTCGGCTTGTACTTGGACTCGCTCATCCGCCACAGCATGCTCAGGAAGTTCTCCGCGTACCCGAGGTCGTTGTCCGGGTAGACGTAGGGCATGCCGAGGCTGTGGCGATAGGCGAACGCCGCGAGCGTCGGCATCTTCCCGATCAGGCGATAGGTCTGCAGGAGCCGGTTGGCCGGATCGCGGAAGTTGCGCGAATCCGGATAGAACGTGGAGAGGGCGCCCACCGTGCTCACCAGCATGCCCATCGGGTGGGCGTCGTGGTGGAACCCGTCCATGAACTTCTTGATGTTCTCGTGCACGAAGGTGTGGTGCGTGATGCTCTTGACCCACTCGTCGAGCTGGCTCCTGGTCGGCAGCTCGCCGAAGAGGATCAGGTAGGCGACCTCGAGATACGTGCACTTCTCCGCGAGCTGCTCGATCGGGTAGCCGCGGTAGCGGAGAATGCCCTTGTCGCCGTCGATGAACGTGATCTTGCTCTGGCACGAGGCGGTGTTGGTGAAGGCCGGGTCGTATGTCATGAGACCGAAGTCGTCCGCGGACGTCTTGATCTGACGCAGGTCCATGGCCTTCACGGTCCCGTTGGCGATCGGGACCTCGTAGCTCTTGCCCGTGCGATTGTCGGTGATCGAGAGAGTGTCCTTGCCCACCGTAATCCCCCCTTCGCTCCGGGGCGTCGAGACGCCCCATCTTTGCGGCCCGCCCTCCGCTGGAAGGAGGCCACCGCCATGGTTCCCTGGCGCTCCGCGGGCGGCGAGGCGGTCCTGCCTGCTGCCGCCGGCGTGGCGTCCCACCCGGGTCGTGGCGGCCCCCGGACTCGCACCACAACCCTGCGCTGGCGAGGGACCCAGCAACTCAGCGCATGAACGATGCCTATCCGGCCTCCCGACAGGATCTCCAATCGCTTATCCGGTCTGCGATTGCGGGGGCGCCCGGAGGTGCACGCGGGAGCTCCCCGCGGAGGGGTGACATGTTGGCAGGCGAGGCTTGCCGGGAACGACAGGCTGGCACCATGGAGTGCGCGTTTCAAGCACATGATCGGCGGGCCGGAAAGCGAGGGCCGGAAGCGAGGTGGACGCCTCTGGACGCCAAGACCCCATTGCCGGCCGGTGCACCGCTTGTGTGGCCCCACACTCGGTAAGCACATTGGAGGGCCGACATGAGGTTCTCGCCAGCGTGCATCGATCAGCAGACCATCTTCTCCCATGGCGTGCTCCTCGACCAGAAGAGACGAAAGGCGCCGCTCCCTGGGAGGAACGGCGCCCTTCGCCTGGGTCGCGAGGCGGGCCCGCGCGCCCTTCGCATGCCGGACGGGCGCGCCACGGCGCGATGCGCTGTCTGGACAAGAGGGCCCCTTTGCGCTATGATACCGGTCCTAGTGGTGGGTCGGCTCAATGACTGCCGCGGCGGCATGGCGGCGGCCGGTGCACCATCAAGCCCAATGTTCGGCTAGCATCATGGAGGTCCGACATGAGGTTTTCGATACCGATTGCGCTCGCTGTCGCCCTGGTTCTCGTCCCCGCCGCCGTTCTGGCGCAGTGGAATGACAACTTCGACAGCTATCCGGTCGGCCCGCTCGTTCCGCAAGGCGGATGGATCGGCTGGAACGGCAATGCTGCGGCCACCCTGTTCGTCGTGAGCACCGTCTCCCGCAGCGCTCCGAATTCCGCAGAGGCGCGCTCCACGACCGACTGCGTGCGCACCTACACCGGCGTCAACAGCGGCCAGTGGGTCTACTCCGGCTGGGCGCTCGTGCCCCAGGGCGGCACCGGCCAGCACTACTTCATCCTCCTCAACACGTACCCGGCGAGCCCGTCCAACAACTGGTCCTGCCAGGTGCTCTTCGACATGACGGCGAACCTGGTCTCCGACTTCGACAACCCGAACGGCCCGACCGTCCCGATGGTTCGCAATCAGTGGGCCGAGGTGCGGGTCGAGATCAACTTCGCGATCGATCAGCAGACCATCTACTACAACGGCATCCTCCTGAACCAGAAGAGCTGGACGGCCGGCACCGCCCCGGGCGGCGCCCTGAACCTGGCTGCGATCGACATCTTCTCCGATCCGGCCACCAACCCCTCGCCGGTCTTCTGGGATGACCTCGTGCTCCGCCAGGCGGGCGCCACGGCGGTCGAGCCCTCGAGCTGGGGCCAGATCAAGGCCAACTTCCGCTAGGTCATGCGACCCGCGTCGCCTGACGCGACGCGATCGCGATAGCGACAGTCAGGACGGCGCCGCTCCCCGCAGGGAGCGGCGCCGTTTCCATGTGGGTGCGCCGGGCCCCCGGATCGCGCCATTGACGGGCCGGAGCCCGCCGGACTATCGTTGATGATGAGATCCGCTGGCCGTACGCGCTCCTCCTTCCGCACCGGAGCCACCATGAAGATCCTCGCAGCGCTCTCCGCCCTCGCCCTCGTCTGCGGCGCCGCCGCGGCGACCGCCGAGCCGCTCCGCCAGGTGCGTCTGGATGCGCCGGATGCCCCGGCGCTCGCCCTCACGCTCGATCAGGCCGGGTTCGACGTCCTCCCAGGGGCGGTCACCGCGGGCTCGCTCGAGCTCATCGCGGGCGCCGGCGAGCTCGATCGGCTCGCGGCGATGGGCCTCGTGCCGGTCACGATCGCGGTCGGCCGTCCGTTCGCGGAGATCGAGGAAGAGCGGATCCGGGCGGAGCGCGAGGGCGGTGCGGCGCTGGTCGTGCCGCCGGGCTACCAGAGCCTCGCGCAGATCCAGGCCGCGCTGGCCGCGACGGCGGCCGATTATCCGGCGATCGCCCAGCTCGTGGATCTCACCGCTCGCTACGCGGCGCCGCCGACGGTTCAGGGGCGCCATCTCTACGCGCTCAAGATCTCGGATCAGGTGGCGCTCGACGAGGACGAGCCCGCTTTCCTCGTGGTCGGCAACCACCATGCACGGGAGATCGTGACCCCGGTCATCGCGCTCAACGCGATCGACGAGCTCGTGACCGGCTACGGCGTCGATCCCGCGATCACGGCTCTCGTCGACGCCAACGAGATCTGGATCGCGCCGGTGTGGAATCCCGATGGCTACGAGCACGTTTTCAACGTGGACAACCTGTGGCGGAAGAATCGCCGCGTATTCACCGGCGGCATCGGGGTCGACCTGAACCGGAACTACCCGCAGGGCTGGTCGAATCCGTGCGGCGGCTCGACCGTGCCGAGCAACCAGACCTACCGCGGCCCGAGTGCCGCCTCCGAGGCCGAGACGCAGACCATGCTGGCCTGGAGCCGCGCCGAGCGTTTCGCGAAAGTCATCGACTATCACTCGTATGGGCGTGAGCTCCTCTACGGCTACGCCTGCTGGCCCCATCCCTTCTCCGGCTACATGCTGGCCGAGGCGACCCAGATCTCGACCGTGTCGGGCTATGGCGGCTCGACGCGCGCACCGAGCGCCGACGGCGAGCACTACCAGTGGCAGTTCGCGCTCATGGGGGCGTACGCGTTCCTCGCCGAGACCCACATCGACTTCCAGCCCACCTACGCGAGCGCCCAGGCTCGAGGCCGCCCAGCTGTGGCCGGGAATCCTCTGGATGCTCGATCGCCCGACGCCGCTCCGAGGCCACGTCACCGACGCGGTGACCGGAGCGCCGGTCGCGGCGACCATCCGCTACGAGGGCATCACCTTCCAGAACGGCGAGACCAATGCGAGCGGCGGCCCCTTCGGGCTCTATCACGCCTTCCTGCCCGCAGGGACCTACGGCCTCCGCTTCGAGGCGGAGGGGTACCAGACGCTGGTCGTTCCCGGAGTCCAGGTGGCATTCGGCGCGACGACTGATCTCGATGTCGAGCTCACCCCGACGATCGTGGCGATCGCGAGCGAGGCGGCGGATGGCGCCGCCGGCGCGATCGTCGATGCGGCCTGGCGAAGCCCCATGCTCCAGTACGGCGTGGGCCGCCCGGCCCACGTGACGCTTCGCATCCTCGACGTGCGCGGCGCGGTCGTCGCCACGCTGGTCAACGCGGAGCAGGCGCCCGGACGTTACGCGGTGCCGTGGACGGGGCGGAACGACGCCGGCCGGCACGTCGCGCGCGGGAGCTACTTCTACCACCTCGAGGCGGGTGCGAGCGTGGCGACCGGCAAGATCCTGATCGTCGAATAGACGCCAGCCGCAGGTGGATTGACCCGCGTCGCTCTCGGCGCCGGGCGCCGGCCGGCTCGAAGAGTCCTCGCCCGCCCGCGATACTGAAGTGCTGAACCGTTACGCTCGACCATCAGGACGGGCTGCGGAACTCGCCGGCCTCCGCGCCCGTCGGCCTCATGCTCCGCGGGCGATTCCGCCGGGATGAGGGTAGGGCTAGTCGCAGCAGCCCTCGCCGCGGAGTCCCTCGCGCCCTTCCTTCACGAGCCACGGCACCATGAGGAGCGCCGCGGCCGGATCGGCCCACCACAGGCCGGCGCTCGCGTTCAAGACCAGCCCGACGAGCAGCGCGAGCGACAGGTATGCGCAGGCGAGCGTCTCCTTCGCCTCCGCCCGCAGCGCCGCACTCCCGATTTCTCTCGCAGCCTTGAGCTTCCAGAACGAGAGGATCGGCATGACGGTGAGGGAGGCGGCGGCGAGGAGGATGCCGGGCATGCTCGCTGCCGGCGGCTCGCGGCGCCACAGGGTCACGATCGCCTGCGCCGTGACGTAGATGGCCAGGGCGATGAAGGTGCCGCCGACGAAGCGATGCACGCGCCGCTCGGTGCGCTCGACGGTGGCATGGTCGGCGCCGCGGGCCTCGACGCGGAGGCGCCAGAAGAGGAGCGCCGCCGCCGAGCACTCGATGATCGAATCGAGGCCGAAGCCGAAGAGCGCGATCGAGTCCGCCTCGGCCCCGAACCACAGGGCCACCACGGCTTCGACCACGTTGTAGGCCAGGGTGGCGGCCACGAGGCGGATGGCGATCACGTTCCAGCGGTTGGGCATGGGCGGAGGCTAACGGCGGGCGGGGGTGCGTGGCATCCAAAAAAGAGGAGCCGGGCGGGATCGCCCGGCTCCTTCGGAGTCTGGAGCGGCGGTTCTACGCCGCGGCCGGACTAGTACAGGTTCTTGATGGAGCCCCAGGTCGCGGGCTCAACCGCGGTCGAGCCGCAGTTCACACCCTCGAGGATGAAGGGGAGGCCGACCGTCGGGGTGGTCCCGTTGAGCAGGACCGACCAGACGCCCGCGATCGACTGGATGGCGTTCCCGGTGGCGCCGCCGCCGACGCAGGTGATCGGAGGAACCCAGGGCCCGGAGGCCAGGGTGCCGCCCGCCTGCCAGTCAATCCAGTAGGTCCCCGCCGGCAGCGGGCCGGCGACGCACAGGGTGCGGTTGGCCATGATGAGACGGTCACCCGCGCAGACCGCGGTCGAGTTCGTCCGGCGAATGCCGGAGAGGATCGAGCCCGCGAGCACGTTGGTCGTCGTGTCGCCGTAGATGATCGTGCCGCCTGGCGGAGCCGCGCCGGCCCAGATCTGGAAGTTCACGTTGTTCGTGGTCGGGCTCGTGGCGCCCGTCTGATACGCGAAGAACGTGATCGACTGGATGTCCCAGCAGCCGCCCGCCGGGATCACGAAGTCGTCGGCAACGCGGATGCCGGCCGAGATCGCGTGACCGTAGCCGAAGGTCGTCTCGCCAGTCTGGATGCGGCTATCGTCCACCGCAGGCGGCGTACAGACGTTGGGGTTGGTGATGAGACCCGTGTAGGTCGGGTTGCACGTGCCCTGGCTGTTGTCATACAGGACGACGGCATCCCCCGGCGGAGTCCACACCGGCTGATTCGGATCCGGCTGGCCGCCGGGCGACTGGTCGAGGATGGTCTCGATGCTGTCGGCCGCGAACGCCGGGACGGCGAACACGAGCAGCGCGAGAGCGATAGCGAGGTGACGCATGTTGTTTCCTCCTGGTTTCCCCCGCCGTCACGCGTGACAGCGAAGGAAGGGGCTTTCTGTGTTGCCGAGGCGAAAAACACGAACTGCTGCAATCGATTGCAGAGATCGGGTCGGGAGACCTCGCCCACCTCGGGACCGGAACCTGGTTGGTCCTGGCCCCAAGCAGAGCGTCGACCTCTACTAATCCCAGATGCTACCAGAAGATAGAATCGATGTCAAGCTCTGAGGCATCTCCCCGGCAGCCCCCCTCGCACGGATGATCGAGGATCCCCGGCGAGGCTGCCGACAATTCCACGGCAGGGTGATCTTGAGTCTCGCAGGTCGGCCGGCGCCGCCCCCCGGGGAACCGACCGGCATCGGGGCGGAACGGGCCTTCCGGAGCCGGATCGATGCGATAACCGGCTTTCAGGCATAGGCTTGACCGACGTCTTGGGGTCCCCGGGCCGCTCCGGCGGACCGCGAGCCCCGGATGCTCCGGGGGGAGGTGCTTCGCTCCCGTGCCAGCCCGATCGCTGCGCCGACTCCTCAAGGAGCTCGCAGCCCTTCTCGCCGTCGCCATTTTCGCCTTCGCCGGGCTCGAGCTCGCCCTCCATGCGGCCTACATGGCGCGCAACGCGGCGGTCCGCGTCATTCCGCTGCCGTACGTGGCCGGGCACGATTACGGGCCGCAGCCGCCCTGGGTCGAGGACCTGCGCATCCTCGTTCCCGATCCCGATCTCATCTGGACAGCCCGGCTCACATGTGCGCCGGCGCTACATCGATGTGTTCAGCCCGGCGGACCGGGATGAGGATCGCTACGGTCTGATCCGCCAGTTCCTCCCGCGCGTGCCGGCGGCGCTGCGGGCCAATCCGACCTGGGAGATCGACCTCGTGATCCCCGGGTGTGCGATGAACGATGCCGACGTCGCCGGATACCGCGACCGGGATGTGACCGGTCCCGCGCCGCCGCCAGGTGTCGGTGCCCGGCTCGCGGGCATGCTCCCCGGCAGCGAGACGTACATACTGCTCGAGCACCTCGCCCTGCTCACGCCGTACAAGCCGAAGACCATGGGCGATCATCTCGCGGCCAAGGCGAAAGCGGCCAAGGCGGTGGCGGTAGCGGACACGGCGGCCGTGGACCCGGCGCCGGCCTCGGCTCAGCGCAGCGCGTCGATCGTCGCGCCGAGTCCTTCCGCCATCGGCATCGCCGGCGACCAGCCGAGGACCGCGCGCGCGCGCCCGTTGGCGAGGACCACGTGCTTGATCTCGCCCGGGCGCTCCGGCTCGTGGACCGCGGGCTTCGCATAGCCGGTGGCGGCCGCCATCAGCCGGAAGAGCTCGTTCACCGAGAGCGGGTGCTCGGTGCTCACGTTCACCGTGAGCGGCCCGGTCGCGGCGAGCGCGAGCTGGTGGGCGCGCGCCACGTCGCCGACATAGACGAAATCACGCGTCTGCTCGCCGTCGCCGTAGATCAGGACGGGCTCGTCTCGGAGCATGCGCGCGGCGAAGATGGCGATCACTCCGGCCTCCCCGAACGGATCCTGCCGTGGGCCGTAGATATTGGCCAGCCGGAGCACCTTGAGGCGGATCGAGGCCGGCAGCACGATCTTGAGATAGCACTCGAGCGTCCACTTCGAGAGACCGTAGGGCGAGAGCGGGCGGATCGGGTGCTCCTCATCGGAGGGCGTGTAGACCGGCTGGCCGTAGAGGGCGCCACCGGTCGTGATGTAGATGAAGTCGCGCGTGCCGCACTGGATCGCGGCCCGGGCGACGTTCAGCCCGCCCAGGATGTTGGTCCGCGCGTCATCGGCGGGCCGTGCCATCGACATCACGACCGACGGCTGCGCCGCGGCATGGGTGATGAGCTGCGGGTTGAACGACTGCGCGACCTCCAGGAACTCCGGGCTCCCGATGTCGACCTGGACGAGCTCGGCCGCGGGGGGCAGGTTCTCCGCCTTGCCGGTCGAGAGGTCGTCGGCGACGAGCACCGTGTGCCCGTCGGCGAGGAGGAGATCGACGATGTGCGAGCCGATGAACCCGGCGCCGCCCGTGACCAGAACACGCATGAAGTGAACCTCCCTCCGGTCGTCCGCTCTCAGATCGTTCCGCGGGGGGCCGCGGTCCGCTCGCCGCACCCGGCGCGGCGCTCCGGATGGAGCGCCGCGCCGACGAGCGCGTCGAGCACGACCCGCGCATCGAAGTAGCCGGCGGCGATCTCGCGCGCCGCCCGGCCATGGGCCGCATAGTCTCGCGTCATCGCCTCGATCCCGGCAAGCGCTTCTTCGGGGGTCGCGAAGGCGAGGACCCCGGATCCGGTCGGGAGCCAGGTCGTGAAGCCCGCGTCCTCGAGTTCCCGGCGGGGCGCGCTCGCGCTCCCCACCGCGAGCTAGAACGCCGCTGCCCCGGTCTGCCGCGTCAGGTCGATGACCTTGCGGAAGGACTCCGACATCATGCCGTGGCGCCGCCAGGCGTACTCGAGCGTGGGGGAGCTTTCCCACCGGACCATTCTCGAGGCGTGGCGCTCCTTCGGCGAGGGTGCCACCCGGGTCAGCGAGATCTAGCGGGGTGCGGGCGGCGGCCGGCGCGTGCCGCGAGGGGGACTCAGGGCAGATCGCACTCCCCGCCGGCGGCCGACTCCTCGTCGCCGGGGGGCGGCACCTGGACGTGGCCGGCCGGGCGGGCGCAGCGGACTCCGATCTTCTCGCCGCGGTCCGAGTAGATGTAGTCCTCGAAGTACTCGCACACCTCGTGCGCATCGAGCCCGAACTTGCAGCCGTCGATCGTGCAGTAGACCTCGAACTCGGGCTCATCGGACCGGAAGCCATCCGGATTGGACTCGGTCATGAGCTTGGTGCGCACTATCTTGCGGGTCATGAGCTGAGACTCCTTGCGTGGGAACTGCCGCAGCCTGGGAACTGCCGCGGCCCTCGCACCGATGATTATACGACTATCCGACAGCGGCCGCGATGGCGTCGGGGCCTTACCAGGCGTAGGCCTCCGGCGCCTCGCCGCCGGGGCCCGGGAAGATCGCATCGAGGCGCTCGAGCTGTTCCGGCGTGAGCGCGAGCGAGAGCGCGGCGAGCGACTCGTCGAGCTGCTCCCGCGTGCGCGGGCCGATGATGGGCGAAGTGACCGCCGGGTTCGCGAGGAGCCAGGCCAGGGCCACGAGGCCCGGCGCCGCGCCGATCTCGCGACAGAACTCCTCGTAGGCCTCGAGCGCGCGGCCGGTGCTTGGCGATCGACTCCGCCATCCGCTCGGCGCCGCGCCGGCCCCCGCTCGCCCCGGCGAGGATGCCGCCGAGGAGGCCCCCGGCGAGCGGGCTCCACGGCAGGAGCCCGAGGCCGAAGGCGCGGCACGCCGGCACCACCTCGAGCTCGATCGTGCGCGCGTTCAGGTTGTAGAGGCTCTGCTCGGACACGAGCCCCAGAAAACGGCGGCTCGCCGCCATCCCTTGCGCCTGCGCGATCTGCCAGCCGGCGAAGTTGCTCGAGCCGACGTAGAGCACCTTGCCCTGCGCGACGAGCGTCTCCATCGCCTGCCAGATCTCGTCCCACGGGGTGCCGCGATCGATGTGGTGCATCTGGTAGAGATCGAGGTGGTCGGTCCGGAGCCGGCGAAGGCTCGCCTCGCACGCCCGCCGGATGTGGAGGGCCGAGAGCAGGTTCTCGTTCGGCCAGGTGCCCATGCGGCCGTAGAGCTTGGTGGCGAGGACGACGCGCTCGCGCCGGTTCCCGCCCTGGGCGAGCCAGCGGCCGATGATCTGCTCGGTGATCCCCTCGCCCAGCTTCTGGCCGTAGACGTCGGCCGTGTCGAAGAAGTTCAAGCCCAGCTCGAGGGCGCGATCCATGATGGCGAAGCTGTCCGCCTCGCCCGTCTGCGGGCCGAAGTTCATGGTGCCGAGGCAGAGCGGGCTCACCTTGAGGCCCGTGCGTCCGAGATGGCGATAGTCCATGGTCTTGACCTCCGCGGGGGGGCGCAGTGTATCATGCGGGTCCCCCCTTCACTCCGCCCCCGCGGAAGGATGAATCGACAATGTACGATCCCGGAATGGTGGCGCCCATGCGCGCCGAGCTCGCGAACGCCGGTGTCAGCGAGCTCACGACCGCCGCTCAGGTCGACGCCTTCATGGCCGAGACGAACGGAACGGCGCTCCTCGTCATCAACTCGGTCTGCGGCTGCGCGGCCGGGTCGGCCCGCCCCGGAGCCCGGCGGGCCCTCGAGCATCCGCTCCGTCCGGCGCGCGCCGCCACCGTGTTCGCCGGACAGGATCCGGAGGCGACGGCGCGGGCCCGCAGCTACTTCCCCGAGTTCCCGCCCTCCTCTCCCTCGTTCATCCTGCTCAAGGACGGGAAGCCGGTGCGCTACGTGTCCCGGCAGATGATCGAGGGGCAGGATCCGGAGCGCGTGCGCGCGATCCTCGTCGCCGCGTTCGAAGAGATCGCGGCGGTCACGCCGCGCTAGCGAGGCCCGGCACCGGGCCTCTCGCTAGGTCTGCTCCGCGCGGAGCTCCGCGGCCGCCTCGCCCGCCGCGGCGACCACGGCCCGGAGCGTGCGTTCGATGTCGTGCTCGGTCGTCCGGAACGAACCGATGTTGATCCGGAGCACGCGTCGCCCGTTCAGCACGGTCGTCGCGAACCATGCCTCGCCCGCCGCCTCGACCCGGCGCTGGATGCGTGCGTTCAGGAGATCCTGTTCCTCGGCGCTCGTCCCGGGCGGGGCGTAGCGGAAGCAGACGAGGCCGAGCTCGGGCTCGTGACAGATGAAGAAGCCGGGGAGCCGGCGCACGCGCTCGGCGAGATGGTGCGCGAGCTCGACCGTGCGCTCGTTGGCCCGGGCGAGCGCATCCACGCCGTGCACGAGGAGCGTGCCCCAGACCGTGAACGCCTTGCCGCGGCGCGAGCCCTGGAGTCCCTCGCGGTAGTAGTCGGGCAGGATGTCGGCGCGATCGGCCGAATCTCGGAGATAGGTCGGCTGCTCGCCGAACGAAGCGCGCAGCCAGCTCCGGTCCCGCACCAGCACGCAGCCGAGCTCGCTCGGCAGGAACATCCACTTGTGCGGATCGATGGTGACCGCGTCGGCGCGCTCGATTCCGGCGAGGCGCGGGCGGAGCCGCGGGGAGAGGATGGCCGCGCCGCCGTAGGCCGCGTCCACGTGCAGGAATACGCCCTCGGCGGCGGCGACATCGGCGATGGCGGCGAGCGGGTCGATGCTCGCCGACGGGGTCGTGCCCGCCGTGGCCACGATCGCGACGGGCAGGAGCCCGCTCGCGCGATCGGCGCGGATGCGGGCGGCGAGGGCGGCGGCCGGAAGCCGCATGTTCTCGTCGCTCGGGATGCGCACGAGCGCGCTCCGGCCGAGGCCGAGGACGTCCACCGCGCGCTCGAGCGAGAAGTGGGACTGGTCCGAGGCGTAGACTCGTGCGCGTCCCGCGAACACCGCGGCGCCCTGGTCGCGCACGCCGTCGGCGGCGCGATCCCGCGCCAGCTTGAGCGCGGTCAGGTTGGCCGCGGTGCCGCCGCTCGTGAAGTGCCCGGCGGCCGTGTCGGCCGGGAAGCTGAGGAGCGCGACGAACCAGCGGATGACGCGATCCTCGATCGCGGTGATGACGGGGCTCTGCTGGAACGAGCCGGTGTTCTGGTTGATCGTCGAGACCGCCAGATCGCAGAGCGCGGCCACCGGGATCGCGGAGGGGTTGAAGAGCCCGAAGTAGCGCGGCGAGCCGATCGTCATGGTATGGGGGAGAACGCGGGTGGCGAGCGCCTCGAGAAGCGCGGGGAAGCCCCGGCCCGCGTGCGGGAGCGGCTCGTCGAAGGCGGCCTTGAGCGTGGCCGGGTCCGGCACCGAGGACACGGGGCGCGTCCCGATCGAGGCGAGGTAGCGGGCGAGGACCTCCGCCATCGCCGCGGCCGCGGCGGTGAACTCCGCCGGCTGCAGGTCGAGCGACGGGACGGCGCTCGCCGGCGCGGGCGTGCTCTCGGGCGGTGTAGTCGGGTTCTCGGTCCGTCTCTCGAGTGACACCGGCGTGTCCGTGTGTTGAGGGGCCGCGGTCGGGGGAGCGGGCGCGAATCGCATGATTCTACGCTGATCGGGCTGCGGGGTGGGGCGAAGAGGGAGGACGGGCGCAGGCGGGGCGGAACGAGCCTGCAGGTCGAGCGGAACAGGCGGGCTGGCACGAGATGGGCTGGCACGAGATGGGCTGGCACGGGCGGGGCTGGCACGGGCGGGGCAAAGAGCGCGGCGGGGCCCGTCCCTCCTGCTCGCCGCGATGACCAACCACGGTGTCGAGCTCGAGGGCCGGCGGAGCCTCCGCCACAACGGGAATCTCGGCTATGCCTTCATGGGCGGTCGGTCGAGCGTGACCTCCTGTACAGCCTCTATGGGAAGCGCATCGCGGAAGTGGGCTCGAAAGGTTGCCCGACATCTACGAGCGGCATCGGAATCAGATCGATGTGACCGCGGCGCCCTCGCCCTCTCGCGTCAAACGCTGTCGGGTGATGTGAAATCGTCCCGCCCTGCCAGGCGATGCCGTCAGCCCGCGGTGGACGCGGTCGCCCCACCCGGCGACCTCGCCCCCTCGCGTCAAACGCTGTCGGGTGATGTGAACTCGCTCCGCCCGGCCGGGCGATGCGTCGGCCCGCGGTGGACGCGGTCGCCCCACCCGGCGCCCTCGCCCCCTCGCGTCAAACGCTGTCGGGTGATGTGAAATCGTCCCGCCCTTGCCGGGCATGCCGTCATCCCGCGGTGGACGCGGTCGCCCCACCCGGCGACCTCGCCCCCTCGCGTCAAACGCTGTCGGGTGATGTGAACTCGCTCCGCCCGGCCGGGCGATGCGTCGGCCCGCGGTGGACGCGGTCGCCCCACCCGGCGACCTCGCCCCCTCGCGTCAAACGCTGTCGGGTGATGTGAACTCGCCCCGCCCTTGCCAGGCATGCCGTCATCCCGCGGTGGACGCGGTCGCCCCACCCGGCGCCCTCGCCCTCCCGCGTCAAACGCTGTCGGGTGATGTGAACTCGCCCCGCCCGGCCGCCGCCAGGGAGACTCGGGACACCTCAATGCACATGGCATGCCATCGACGGCTGCTGTCTGCAGTCGCAGCCGGAGCGCTCGGCACCTCCCAAGTTGTGCATCCATCACCTGGTGGAGCGACACTCCGTTCCACTCCGGTTCCCGCGCCGCCCGACACCAAACCGGGGGCCAACGCTATTGCCACGATTGCTCACGCCGTTGACACCATCGACCAGCCCAGACTCCGTTTCTGGCCAGGGAGCGATGCCGTAGCGGGGTAGCAGCAGGGAGGGGCCTCCGCTATGGTCCTCGCGATGGCCTTGACCATTCTCATCCTCGATCTCCTCGTTCTCGTCTACTGGCTCATCTGGAGCGTGGTGCTCGCGCGCGGCATGCGGCGGCTCCGCGCCCTCGGCGATCTCGATCCCGCGCTGCGATCCGCTTCGCCTCCGCTCTCGATCGTCCTCGCCGCGCGGAATGAGGAGGCCACCCTCGCCCCGGCGCTCGCGTCCCTCCTGGCCCTCGACTATCCGGACTTCGAGATCCTCGTCGTTGAGGATCGGTCGACCGATGCGACCGCGGCCGTGCTTGCCGCACTGGCCGCCCGCCATCCCGCGCTCCGCGTCCTCCGTATCGAGACCTTGCCGCCGGGCTGGCTCGGCAAGACGCACGCGCTGGCGACGGGCGCGACCGCCGCCCGCGGCGACTGGATTCTCTTCACCGACGCCGACGTCCATTTCGCTCCCGACGCGCTCCGGCGCGCGATGGGTTACGCCCTTGCCGAGAACCTGGATCACCTCGTCGCCGCCCCGGAGCTCGTGCTCGAGCACTACGGGGAGCGCGTGCTCATCGCCACCTTCCGCACGTGCTTCAATCAGGCGGTCCGGCCGTGGCGGGCGCGCGACCCCGATTCGCCATCGGCGCTCGGCCTCGGCGCCTTCAACCTGGTGCGGCGGAGCGCCTACGAGCGGGCCGGCGGTCATGCCGCGGTGCGCCTGGCCGTGGACGAGGACATGCGGCTCGGGCGCGCGCTCAAGCGCGCCGGCGCGCGGCAGGAGATGGTGCTGACTGGGGATCTCGTGCGCGTGCGCTGGCACGACGGCGTCCGCGCCACGATCCGCGGGCTCACCAAGAACTTCTTCGGCGCGATGGATTACCGGATTCGCACGGCCTGTCTGATCATCGCCATGTTGCTCGTGATGCACGTGTTTCCGTTCGCGAGCCTGGCGCTCGCCGGCTCGTGGCCGGGGCGGGTGGCGGCGCTCGCCGCCTGGCTTGCGACCGCGCTCGCCTACCGCGCGGCGGGGGAGAGCTTCCGTGCCGGTCTCGGGGCGCCGGTGGGCGGGCTCCTCACATCGATCGCCATCGCCCGCTCGACCGCGGTCACGCTCGTCCAGGGTGGCGTCGAGTGGCGTGGTACGTTCTACCCGCTCGGCGAGCTCCGCGCCTTCGCGCGCGGGGAAGGCGGGCAGTTCGGGGCGGTGGCCGGCGCCGCGTCGTGGCACGCGGACGAGGCGCCAAAGCCAAGCCTGGGAGGATCGCCATGAGTGAACAGCCGCGGATGCACTTCGGTTATCGGGCGAAGGCCGCCGGCGCACCCGCAACCGCCGGCGCACCCGCAACCGCCGGCGCACCGACACCCGCCGGCGCATCGGCGCGCGAGCCGGTCGGCCTGGATCCGGCCGATCTCCTGACCCATGCCGTCTGCCTCGGCGCCACCGGGAGCGGCAAGACCGGACTCCTGATCGCGCTCCTCGAGGAAGCGAGCCTCGCCGGCATCCCCATCCTCGCCCTCGATCCGAAGGGCGATCTCACCAACCTCGCCCTCGTCTTTCCCGAGATCTTGCCCGCCGATTTCGCGCCGTGGATCGAACCGGATGCCGCGCGCCGGGCCGGCGTGACGATTGACGCCATGGCGCAAGAAACGGCGGAGCGCTGGCAGAAGGGACTGGCTGCGGACGGCATCGACGCCGATCGCCGCCGCCGTCTGGCGACGAGCCGCGAGATCCGCCTCTACGCACCGGGGAGCGACGCGGCGACGCCGATCGACGTGATCGCGAACCTGGCGGCGCCGGCGCCGGCCATCGCGGCTTCGGAGGAGGCGCTCGGCGACGCGGTGTCGAGCGCGGCGGGGGCCCTCCTCGGCCTCCTCGGGATTGCGGCCGACCCGCTCACGAGCAAGGAGCACGTGCTCCTCTCGGCGGTGCTCGAGTGCGCTTGGCGGAGCGGGCGGAGCCTCGATCTCGCGCAACTCATCGCCGAGGTCCTGACCCCGCCCTTCGCGCGCGTCGGCGTGTTCGAGGTCGATCGCTTCATGCCGCCGAAGGAGCGCGAGACGCTGGCGCTCGCCCTGAACGCGCTCGTCGCCGCTCCCGGCTTCGCCCTCTGGCGGCGCGGCGTGCCGCTCGACGTGCCCGCACTCCTCGGCACGGCGGCCGGCGGCGCGCCGGGCACGCCGGCCACCACGCCCGGCGCCGCTCCCGGCGCCGCCGCGACCTCGAGCGCCACTTCGCCCCGCGCGCCGCTCGCGCTCGTTTACCTCGCGCACCTCTCCGAGCGGGAGCGCATGTTCGCCGCGGCCTCGGTGCTCGGGGCGGTCGTCCGCTGGATGCGCGAGCAGAGCGGGACCGGCGACCTCCGCCTCCTCGTCGTGATGGACGAGGTCTACGGTTTCCTGCCGCCGCATCCGGCCGCGCCGCCGGCCAAGGCGCCGATCCTCACCCTCTTGAAGCAGGGGCGCGCCTTCGGCATCGGCGTCGTCCTCGCCACGCAGAACCCGGTGGATGTCGACTACAAGGCGCTCTCGAACGCTTCCACCTGGCTTCTCGGCCGGCTCGCGACCGAGCAGGATCGGGAACGCGTGCTCGATGCGCTTCGCGGAGCTGGTGGGGACGACGCGACGCTCGGGCCGCTCCTGGCCGCGCTCGCCCCGCGTGAGTTCGTCCTGCATCGAGCCGCCCGGCCGCCGGTTCCGTTCCGGAGCCGTTTCGCGATGAGCTACCTGCGCGGGCCGCTCACCCGGGTCGACCTCGGGCGCCTCGTCGAGCGCGGACTGGTCGCCGCGCCGCCCGCCCCCGGCTCACCTTCCGCGATTCTCCATGGTGGAGCGCAGAAAACGGCGACCCCGCGAGCCGAGCCCACCGCCGGCTCCCCGGCCCGGCCCGCTCTCCCCGCCGGTACTCCCGAGCGCTTCCTCGCGCCGGGGGCGGCGGCGCTCGCGGCCGCGGCGGCGGCGATTCCGGCCCTCACGCCGGCCCTCGCGCCCGCGTCGGCAGAGGCAGCGCCGCTTCTCGCCCCGCTCGTCGCCGCCCGCGTGGCGCTCCGCTTCGACGACACCGCGCTCAAGCTCGAGCACCAGATCACCGGCACGTTGCTCGGACTTCCGGCTCGCGGCGGCACGGTGACCTGGGCGGACGCGCCGGCCGACCTCGATCTCGCCGCGCTGCCCCCGGCCACGCCTCCGGCCGGGGCGCGCTATCTCGCGTTGCCCTCGGCGCTCGCGACGGCGACCGGGTTCCGCCGGGCGGCGACGGCGCTCTCGGGGCGGCTCCTCTCCTCGCAGAAAATGACGCTTTACACCAATAAATTACTCAAGCTCGCTTCGGTTCCCGGAGAATCGCCGGCGACCTTCGCCGCGCGGGTGGCCAGGGCGGCGGACGACCAGGCCGCAGGCGCTCTCGCCGCGCTCCGCGAGCGCTACGCGGTGCGCATCGAGCGGATCGAGAAGCAGCTCGCGCGGGCCGATGAGCGCCACGCCGGCGAGAAGGACGAACTCTCCGCGCGAAAGCGCGAGGAGGTGCTCGCGGCCGGCGAATCGGTGCTCGGTTTCCTCTTCGGCCGGCGCTCGCTGCGCACCCTGTCGGGGGCGGCCGGCCGCCGGCGGATGACCGAGAGCGCGGAGAGCCAGGCGGAGCGGGCGGCCGGCGAGGTCGAGCGGCTCCGCGAGGAGCTCGCAGCGCTCAACGATGAGCTCGAGGACAAGGCGGCCGAGCTCGCCGCTGCGGCCGACGCGCAAGCGGCCGGCATCGACGAGATCGCGGTCGGGCTCGAGCGCGATGACGTGCGCATCGAGGAGATCGGGATCCTCTGGTGCGCGGTGGAGGCGCCGCCGGACGGATTCGCGGAGTAACGAGGTCGCGGGGCGCTCGTCTCGCGGGGCGTGCGTCGCCAGCCGCCGCGCGTCGCCAGCCGCCGCGCGTCGCTAGCCGCCGAACACGGCGAGGATCGGCGACGCGGCACCGGCGGGAGGCGGTGCGTCGCCGATGTGGATCGCCGCCGCGACGAGCGGTGAGGCCTCGTCGAGAGCGGCCTCGCTCGCTGCGAAGAGCGTCGCCAGCTCATCGCCGGCGCGGACCAGGTCCCCGCGCCCGACGCGAAGCAGCATCCCCGCCGCAGGATCGACTGCGCCTTCGAGCGTCCCGCGCCCGCAGCCGAGACGCGCCGCGCCCTCGCCAAGCACGCGCGCCTCGAGCCCGGTCACGAAGCCGCCGCGTGCCGCGCGCACGCTCCGGCGCGCAGCCGCCCTCGGCAGCCGATCGAGATGCTCGACGATCGCCGCATCGCCGCCCTGTGCCGCGACGAAGTGCGCGAAGCGCTCGACTCCGCGCCCTCCGTGCAGCATCTCCTCGGCGCGCAGCCGCCCGGCCTCCACGCCGCCGGCGAGCCCGGCGAGCGCGATCATCTCGCCGGCGATCGCGAGCGACAGCTCGCGCAGCGGCCTATCCGCTTGACTGCTCCCCGCCTCGCCCCGCAACACGCGGATCGCGCGCTCGATCTCGATCGCGTTCCCGATCGCGGGCGAGAGCGGCTCGTCCATCGCGCTCAGCACGAAGCGCACGGCGAGACCGAAGCGGCGGGCCACCGCACCCATGCGCTCGGCGAGCGCTTCGGCCGCCGCGCGCTCGCGGAGAAAGGTGCCCCCGCCCACCTTCACGTCCATGACGAGCCCGCGCGGCGTGACGCACAGCTTCTTACCGAGGATGGAGGCGGTGATGAGCGAGCGGTCCGGCACGGTGCCCGAGGCGTCGCGGAGGCGGTAGAGCACTCGATCACCCGGTGCCAGCTCGGGGCCGGCCTCGACGATGGCGAGCCCCGCCGCCGCGACCGCACGGCGGAAGCGAGCCGGATCGAGGTCCACCCGCAAGCCGGGGATCGCCGAGAGCTTGTCGAGCGTGCCGCCGGTGTGACCGAGCGCGCGCCCGGAGATCATCGGCACGATGACGCCGGCCGCGGCGGCGAGGGGCGCGGCGATGAGACTCACCGTGTCGCCGACACCGCCGGTCGAGTGCTTGTCGACGACCGGACCGAGATCGCCGAAATCGAGCACGCGTCCGGAGCGCACGATGGCGCGGGTCAGGGCGGCGCACTCGTCCAGATCGAGGCCCCGGAAGTGGACGGCCATGAGGAGAGCCGTCGCCTGGTAGTCGGGGATCTCGCCGCGACAGAGGCCCGCGACGAGATACTCGATGGCCTCGTCGTCGAGCGCGGCCCCGTCCCGCTTGGCGAGGATGAGATCGAGCGCGCGCATGCCGGCGGGGCCCCCCGGTCAGTCGTTCATCGAGGTGGGGCTCGGAACGACGAGCTTCTGCCCGATCTTGATGTGGTCGGATCCGAGCTTGTTCATGGCCAGGAGCGAGTCGACGTCGGTGTTGAAGCGCCGCGCGATCGTCGACAGCGTGTCGCCAGCCTTGACCCGATAGACGGCCAGTTCCTCCCTCGCCGCGGCGGGCGCGAGCCGGGGGACGGCGCCATCCAGATTCCGGGCCACGGCGATGCCGCGGCCCGCCGGCACACGGAGCTCGTAGCCCGCCGGGATGGCCTGCTTACCGCTCGTGACCGGGCCGAGGAGGGCCGGGTTCATGCGCGCGAGGTCCGCGGCCTCGATGCCGGCGAGAGTGGCGGCGCGCTTCAAGGCGACCGGTTTCGCGATCGCGACCGCGTCGAAGGCGAGCGGCGGGTCGGGTTCGAGCGGCCCGAAGTGCCGCTCGTAGTTCCGCGCCACGTTGAGCGCGGCGAGGAACTCGGCGTAGAAGTTCCGCGACGCGAACTTGAAGGCGGGCCCCTCGAAGTCCTGGACGATGGCCGCGAAGTCGGTGCCGTGCGCCGCGTAGGCCTTCCGCATGCCCTGGACGCCGTGATTGTAGGCGGTGATGGCGATCGGCCACGAATCGAACTCGCGGTGGTAGTCGCGAAGTATCCGCCCGGCCGCCCGGGTTGCGAGGAGCGGATCGCGCCGCTCGTCGACCAGGCGATCGATGCGCATGTACTGGCGCCCCGTCGGGCGCGTCCACTGCCAGATCCCCGAGGCGCCGCGGTGGGAAAGAGCCTCGGGATTGAACGAGGACTCGACGTGGGGGAGGGCGAGGATCTCCACGGGGACCGCGAGCTCCTCCATGATCGCGGCCATGTGCGGCAGGTAGGCCCCCGAGCGGATGACGCCGGCCCTGAACCGGTCGGCCTGGCCGATCTGCGCGCGCACGCGCTCCTTCGCCGCGGCCCACACCACGGGATTCCCGCGCGGGCCCCACGCCCGCTTCACCTCGCGGGTGAGGACGCTTGGCGCCGGCGCGGACAGGTTCCCGGCGAGCGAATCGAGAACGGCGATCACATCCTCGCGCCCGCGCTTCACCTTCTCGCGGCGCATGAGCTGATCGACGGCGCTCGTGTCGGGCGGGAGATCCACCACCGAGTAGATGACGTCGAGGTGCTCGGAGTCGTGGATGACCGCCTGCGAGGTCTGGTACACCGCGTAGACGCGCGTCCAGAACGCCACCTGGGGCGCGAGCGCGGGCGGCAGGGGGAAGAGCGTGTCGGCCGCCGGCGATGCCCCCGCGGCGGTCGAGGCGTTCGCTGCCCGGCCTGTGGCCGCCCCGGTCTGGGCGAGCGCCGGCTGGCTCACGAGCCCCGCGCAGCACGCGAGCGCGCACAGGCCGAGGAAGTTGAGCGTGCAGAATCGAATGGATGGTCGGTTCATGTCCTCGGTCCGGGGGGCTCCGGACCGCCTCGCTTGTCCACCGCGCGAGCGCGCGGTCTCGTCTCGTCTCAAGTCAGGCGGGGCAGCTGCCGATGATGCAGGATCGACCCACCTCGAGTCCCGCGGGGCCGGGCAGCCTTATTGTACGCGAGCGTGGATCTCCATGTCACCATGGGGATTCGCGCAGGCCGATGCGGCAATCCGCCCAGCCGCGGACCTTTTCCCGGCCGGGGCGATCGCACGGGAACTTACACCCCCTGCTGTCTGTATGATGGAGATGCGCTTCCGCCAGATCACCCGCGCCATGCGGCGGCCGGCCCGCGCCGCCGCGAATGCCACCGGCGCGGCCGCCAGCGCCGCGCTCGTCAGCGTCGCCAGCGCCGCGCTCGTCTGCGCCGCCAGCGCCGCGCTCGCCACCGTCGCGGTCGTCTCCACTGCGCTCATGCCCGCCCAGTCCCGCGCCGCGGCGCCGGAAACCAGGGCGGCCGCGCCCCTTGCCGCGGCGCAGGCAGCTGCCGACACATCTGCCTTCGACCTCGCCGCCTATCGCGGCCAGGTCGTCTATCTCGACTTCTGGGCCTCCTGGTGCGTTCCATGCAAGCACTCCTTTCCCTGGATGAGCGGGATGCAGGAGCGCTTCAAGAACCGCGGTTTCGCCGTGGTCGCGGTCAATCTGGATCGGGATCCCAAGGCTGCCGCGGAGTTCCTCAAGAAGAACCCGGTGCCGTTCCGCATCGTCTACGACCCCAAGGGCGATATGGCCAAGGCATACAAGGTGGAGGTCATGCCGAGTTCCTTCCTCTTCGACCGCACGGGCCGTCAGCGCGCCGCTCATCAGGGCTTCAAGGAGTCCGAGCGGGTCGCCCTCGAGACCCAGATCCTCGATCTCCTGGCCGAGTCTCCTCCCGATTCCACCAAGAGGTGATCGTGTCGAAAATCACGACGGTTGTCGGCCGGCGCATCCACCTCGCGCTGGCTGCCCTCGCCCTCGCCCTCGTCGCACTCAGCAGCTGCGCTCGCGTGCAGCCCTGGGAGCGCGACATGCTCGCCGATCCGCGCATGCAACCCGACGCTGCTCCGGTCACCACCGGCATCGATGAGCACATCTACTTCAGCAAGGAAGCCTCGAGCGGCGGCCGCGGATTCGGCGGCGGAGGTTGCGGATGCAACTGATCCCGCGCCATTCCACGCGGCGAGGCAACGCCGCCCCGCCGGCCATCGCGGCGCGGGGCGCCGCTCCGGGCGGCGGTGCCGTGCGGACGGCGCTCGCGGCCGCCACCTGCGCTCTCCTCGGCGCCCTGCCGGCGCCCGCCCGCGCCCAGCGGATCGACGGGGAGGTGCTCGTGTACTCCGAGCCGGGCCGGGTGACCGCGGTCGAGACGGTGATCGAGGGGGTCAAGGAGACGGATTCCGGCGGCGCCTACTCCCTCCGGCTCGCGGTCGATGCGCTCACGGGGGCCTCGGCGAACGGCGCGGTGCCCGCGAATCGCGCGCAGACCTTCACGCGACCCTCGGGCGAGAGCTCCTACACGGCGGGTCCGGGCGAGACGCCGCTCGATCCGAGCTTCCAGGATGTGCGCTATGCCGCCTCCGGCACCTGGACGCACCCGTTCGGGCGCATGGACAAGGCGAACCTCGGCGCCAACGTCTCGTACGAGAGCGACTATCTCTCCCTGGGCGCGTCGGGAGGCTATTCGCGGGACTTCGCGCTCAAGAACAGCACGCTGGCCGCCGGTCTCTCCTACTCGCACGACATCCTGTCGCCGCACGGCGGGGCGCCCGATCCGTTCACGCCCATGGGTCCGCCGGACGAGGACCGCGGCCGCGGTGTGGAAGACGATGATGACGATGAAGGCGAGGGCAGCGGCCCGGGGAAGAGCAAGGATGTCGGGGACTTCCTCCTCGGCTTCACCCAGGTCCTCGATCGCGCCACCGTCGCGCGCGTGAACTACACGGCGGGGATCGCCAGCGGCTACCTCACCGATCCATACAAGATCCTCTCGGTCGTCCAGGCTCCGGACGGCGATACGCCGGGCGATCCGAGCGAGTACCTCTTCGAGCATCGTCCCGATCGGCGGACGAAGCAGAGCATCTATGGCGAGCTCCGGCGCCGCATCGGCCCCGCCGTGGCCACCGCGTCCTACCGCTACTACTGGGACAGCTGGGACGTGCGCTCCTCGACGGTCGATCTCCATCTGGCACAGCCCCTGGGGCGGAAGGACTCGCTCGAGCCGCACTATCGCTACTACAGCCAGGATCAGGCCGACTTCTACACCGCCTATCTCGTGGCGGGGAGCCCGCTGCCGGCCCACGCGAGCGCCGATTACCGGCTGGGTGCGTTCCGTGGTGACACGGTCGGCCTCGAGGCCGTGCATAACTTCGATTCGGGACCCGCGCTCCGGGCGGGGGTCGAGTACTACCTGCAGCGCGGAGATCACTCGCCGCCCGGCGCCTACGGTTCTCTCGTCGAGCAGGACCTCTTTCCCGACGTGAGTGCCTGGATGGTGCGCTTCGGCGCGGTCTATCCGTTCGATTGACCCCGCTCGGACCCTGGCGCGCGCGATGACTCGATACCGGCCATGGCCCCGGCCCGGCGCCACGAAGGCGCCGGGCCGCGTGCTTTCGGGGCGCGCCACGGCGGCCGCTGCAAAGTCGGGCGGCTCGACCCTGGTCCGGCGCGACGAGATCTGGGCGGGAACGTTCAGCGCCATGGCGAGCCCGTGCGAGATCCTGGTCGACGCGCGCCCGCGGGCGGTGGCCGCCCGCCTCCTCGCGATCGCCGCAGCCGAGGCGCGGCGCATCGAGCAGAAGTGGAGCCGCTATCGTGACGACAACATCGTGCATGCGATCCATCACGCCGCCGGGCAGCCCGTCGAGGTGGACGACGAGACCGCCGCGCTCCTCGACTTCGCCGACCACTGTCACCGACTGAGCGAGGGTCGCTTCGACGTCACCACGGGCGTCCTCCGGCGCGTGTGGCGTTTCGACGGATCCGATCGCCTGCCCGACCTCGCCGCGGTGGCGGCGATGCTCCCGCTCGTCGGCTGGGAGCGCGTGCGCTGGATCCGGCCAACCCTCGTGGTGCCGGCAGGGATGGAGATCGACCTCGGCGGGATCGGCAAGGAGTACGCGGTCGACCGGGTGCACGGCCTCCTCGCCGCCGTTTCCGAGCACGCCTTCCTCGTCAACTTCGGCGGCGATCTCCGCGCGAGCGGCCCGCGCGCCGGCGGTCTCCCGTGGCGGGTGGGCGTGGACGACCCGCGCGCCGAGGGGGTTCCGATGCGTCTCGTCGCGCTCGAGCGCGGCGCCCTCGCCACGAGCGGCGACGCCCGGCGCTATCTCGAGCGTGACGGCATCCGCTACTCGCACATCCTCGACCCGCTGACCGGCTGGCCGGTCGTCGGGGCGCCACGCTCGGTCACGGTGGCGGCGCCCACGTGCACCGAGGCGGGGATGCTGGCGACGTTCGCGATGCTCCGCGGGCCCGACGCCGAGGCCTTCCTCGATGCCGAAGGGGCTCGCTCCTGGTGCATCCGCTGAGGAGCTCTCTTCTCCGGCGGCGCTCGCTTCTTCACGCGAACTTCATGCTATCCGGACGCCGCCCTGATGGGCGGGCCGCACACTCCTCGCACCGTGTCGTCGGGCACCTCTTTCCGTCCGCGGAAGCGGCCGGGCGGCCGGTGGATTGCTCTGATGCCTGGGGCCACCGCATGGTGCGGTGGCCCCATTTCCTTCCGCAGCGCCGGGCGCGCCGCGTCGAGCGGTGCAAACCGCGCTTGACCAGCGGGCCGCGCCCGCGCAGACTCCGGGGCCATGAAGCGCGCGGCCCGGGCTTTTCTCCTCGCTCTCTACCTGCTCCAGGCGGCCGTCCTGGCGCCGCTCCACGAGTGCGCGGAGATGGCGCCCGCCCTGGAGGGGGCGGGGCTCGTTCTGAGCGCAGCTTGTGCTGGCACCGGGCAGTGCCCCGACCCCGAGCATCACCATCGCCCCAGGGATCCGCACCGCGCCGGCGATTGCGCGACCTGCGCCGCGGCCGGCCGGCCGGCGGTTCTCGCGTGGACCCCGGCGATCGCCGCGCACGCGGACATCGTCCTCCTCCTCGGGCCGATCTCCTCGACTCCGCCTCCCGCGCCGCAGCCCGCGCATCGCTCTCCGCGCGGTCCACCTGCCGTTCTCTCCGCCTGATCTCGCTCGTCTCCTGATCCCGACAGCGATCCCGCCCCCCGCGGAGGAAGTCCATGCCGTGCTTCGTTCGTACGGCACGAGCAGGCGCTGCGCGCGCCGTGGCCCTCGTGCTGCTCATCGCTCTGGCGCCTGGCCTCGTCCCGGCGCCGAGCGCGGCCGGGGTCGGCAATCCCGACATCTCGGTCATCGGCCAGCCCTTCATGCGCTTGACGACGGATCCCGAGGATCCTGACCGCGACCGGGTGCAGATCGACCCGGGCGAAGTCGAGGTCATGTTCGATGCTGCGCTCAATCCCTATGCCCGCGGGACGGTCATCCTCGCGGTGGGGGAAGAAGGGCTCGAGCTCGAGGAGGGGTTCTTCGCGCTCACGCAGGGTCTGCCCTGGCGTCTCGCGCTCAAGGGCGGCCAGTATCGCGTCGGGTTCGGGAAGATGAACACCATTCACCCGCACGCGTTGCCCTTCTCCGAACCCTTCCGCGTGCTCGCGTACCTCCCCGGGGAGGAGGCGTTCATCGAGCCGGGGATCTCGCTTTCCGATCTGGTGCCGCTCTCGGGGGATCGCGCGTTGACTCTCGCCGCCGACTGGCTCCAGGGGGACAGCTTCCGCCGCGAGCGCGAGCCGGGCGCGGACCCCACGGATCCGCTCAACGACCCCGCGGGCCCCGGCGACCGGGCCGACGAGACGCGCTCCGCGTTCGCCGCGCGCGCGAGCACGTTCACGCTCCTCGGCGAGCAGTCGGGGCTCGACCTCGGCGTTTCCTTCACCCATGGGACCAATAACGTGGCCGCCGGCGCCCGCACGAGCGCGCTCGGCGCTGACGCCAAGGCCAAGCTGTGGACGGCGGCCGAGTCCTATCTCCTCCTCCAGGGTGAGGTGTTCCAGCTCTGGCAGGATCAGGCGGAATGGGAGCCGGGCGGCTACGTGAACTCGAAGGTGAGCCCCTTCGGCGGCTACATGTATGCAGACTACGCGTTCGATCGCCGCTACTCGGCCGGCGCCGGCTACGAGCGCTACGGGGAGCCCGCAGCCGGCGAGCCGGCGGCGCACGCGCTCAAGCTCTTCGCCGGTCTGTCCCTGCTCGAGGAATCGACGTACTTCACGATCGACTGGGATCACTTCATGCCGGATGAGGGCGAGGCGATCGACACGTTCACGCTGCGGGCCATTTTCTCGCTGGGGCCGCACAAGGCGCACCAGTTCTAGAGGCAGGAAAGAAGGTGATGACATGAATCGAATCACGGGCCGGCCGGTCGCGCGGCGCGCTTTCACCAGCATGCTGCTCGGAGTCCTCCTCGTTGCCCTGCCCGCCCTGCCCGCCCGCGCGGCGGACAGGGTGCGCGTCGTCGCCTCGGTCACCGACCTGGCCTCGATCGCGAGCTCGGTCGGCGGCGACCGGGTCGAGGTGGTGACGATCGCCAAGGCCAGCGCCGACCCGCACCGGGTCGAGGTGCTGCCTTCCTACATGGTGCGGGTGACCAAGGCGGCGCTCTATCTCAAGGTCGGGCTCGGCCTCGACCAGTGGGCCGACCAGATCATCTACGGTGCGCGGAATGATCGCCTGGTCGTGCTCGATTGCGCGGCCGGCATCCCGGTCCTCGACAAGCCGGCGGGCAAGGTGGATGCCGCGATGGGCGACGTGCACCCGGAGGGGAACCCGCACTACTGGCTCGATCCCCGCAACGGCGGGCGCGTTGCGCGGGCGATCGCGGCGGCGCTCGCCCGCGTCGACGCGGCCCACGCGGCAGACTACGCGGCGCGCGCCGAGCGCTTCGCGGCCGCGTGCGACTCGACGGCGGCGGCCGGCCGCGCGCGGGTGGCTGCGCTCCCGGGGCACGCCATCGTCACCTACCACTCGTCCTGGGTGTACTTTGCCGACGCCTTCGGCCTCGAGATCGCCGCCACGGTCGAGCCCAAGCCCGGGATCCCGCCGACGGCGAAGCACCTGGACGACGTGCGGCGCACGATCACGGAGCGGAAGGTCGGCGTTCTCTTCCAGGAGCCCTACTTCTCGGCCGAGGCGAGCGAGTTTCTCGCCCGCGAGACCGGCGTGCGCGTGGGTCGGGTCTCCCCGTCGTGCGCAGGACCGGAGGCGGGGCGCTATCTCGCCCACTTCACCGAGCTCCTCGATCTCCTGGGTGGGTCCGGAGCGGGGGAGGCAGGGCGATGAGCGAGGCCTTCGCGCTTCCCTTCTTCCGCACCGCCCTCGCCGCGGCGCTCGTCCTCGCCGGCATCCATGCCTACCTCGGCTTCCATGTCGTGCGGCGCGGGGTCATCTTCGTGGATCTCGCGCTCGCGCAGATGGCGGCGCTCGGGGTGGCGACCGGCGTGCTCCTGAACCTGCACGAGAACCCGGTGGCCTCCTACCTCCTCGCCCTCGCGATGACGCTGGTCGGGGCGGCCTGCTTCGCCTGGCTCCGCAACCAGGAGCGGAAGGCGCCGCTCGAGGCCTTCATCGGCATCGTCTTCGCGACGGCGCAGGCCCTCGTCTTCCTCGTCCTCGAGAAGAGCCCGGCCGGCCCCGAGCACCTGAAGGAGACGCTGGTCGGCACGCTCTTCACCGTCGCCCCGCGGCACGTGGCGCTGACCGCTCTCCTCTACGCGGCGATCGGCCTCGTGCACGTCCTCCTCCGCCGCCCGTTCTTCGAGATCACCAACGATGCCGCCGGCGCCCGGGCCCGCGGCCGCCGGCTCTTCCTCTGGGACTTCCTCTTCTACGGCACGTTCGGCATCGTGGTGACCTCGTCCGTGCAGATCGCCGGCGTTCTTCTCGTCTTCGGGTTCCTGGTGATTCCGGCCGTGGCCGGACTGATGGCGACGCCGCGCGCGGGGCTCGCCCTCCTCGTCGGCTGGAGCTTCGGCTTCGTGGGCGGGGTCGTCGGCCTCCTCGGCGCGGTGCGCTTCGATCTGCCGGCGGCGCCCTCGATCCTCGTCGCCTTGACCGTGCTCCTCGCCGCGCACGGCCTCCTCCTCGCGCTCCTCGGCCGCGGCAGCGGAAAGCCCGGGCGGTCCACGATTGGACTATGATGCGGGTGCGCCGGCGGCCCGGATGAGCGGGTCGCGCGGGTAGGAGCCAGCGCCCGGCATGACGATCTCGGCGGTCATCATCACGCGGAACGAGGAGCAGTCGATCGGACGGTGTCTCGCCGCGGTCGCGGACTGGATCGACGAGATCATCGTCGTCGATTCGGGGAGCACCGATCGCACGCGCGTGGCAGTCGAGTCGTTCCCCAACGCGAAGTTCATCGCCGCCGGCTGGGACGGCTACGGCGCCAACAAGAACCGGGGGAACGAGGCGGCGCACGGCGATTACATCCTCTCCCTCGACGCCGACGAGGAGGTCTCGCCGGAACTCCGCGCCGCGATCCTCGCCGTCCGGCCGCAGCTCGACGGCACGACGGCCTTCGCCGTGAATCGCCTCGCCCGCTACGGCGAGCGCTGGATCCGGCACTCGGGCTGGTACCCGGACTGGCAGCTCCGGCTCTTTCCGCGCGCCGGGAGCCGCTGGAATGCGGCGCCCGTGCACGAGAGGGTCGAACTCGCGCCGGGGGTGCGCCGCGAGCGACTCTCCGGACATCTCCTCCATCACGCCTACGCGACCGTGAGCGAGCACATCGCCAAGGCGAACGCCTACTCGTCGCTGCGCGCGCGCGAGCTCGCCGGGGGGCGGTGGTTGCTCCTGCGCGGCGTGCTGAAGGCCAAGGTGCGGTTCCTCAAGCACTATCTCGTCGGGCGCGGTTTTCTCGACGGCTATCCCGGGCTCATGATCGCGATCGTCTCCGCCTTCACCGTCTTCGCCGCGCACGCGAAGGCGCGCGAGATGGCGGACCGCCGATGACCGGGGCGGACGCGGCGGCCGGGGCGGCCGGGGCGGACGCGGCGGCCGCCACCTGGACCGGAGTGCGGGGGGCCGTGCTGGCGCCGATCTCGCCGGCGCGGCTCGATTGCTGGCCGGACGGGATCGTGGCCTGGGACGCGACCGGGACCATCCGCTACGCCGGGCCGGCGGGCGAGATCGCGGCCGTGCCCGGCCCGGCGCCGCGGGTTCGCCTTCTCGATGTGGGCGCGCCCGCGGTCATCGGACCCGGTCTCGTCGATGCGCACGTGCACCTGCCGCAGCTCGCGCTCCGCGGGCGGAATCCCGGGCCGCTCCTCGACTGGCTCGCGGACCAGGTATTCCCGGCCGAGGCGGCGCTCGGCGCCGAGGAGGCGGCGCGGGCGGCGGCCCGGGACTTCGATCGCGCGCTCCTCGCGGCCGGCACCACCGCAGCGGGCGTCTACGTCACGGTGCACGAGACGGCGACCGCGATCGCGCTCGCGACGCTCCGCGGGCGCGGGCTCGCCGGCCAGGTGCTCATGGATCGGGGAGCGCCGGCCGATCTCCTCCGGCCGGCGGCGGACGGGATCGCCGCCACCGCGCGCCTCCTCGCGGCGCATCCCGGTCGCGTCGCGGTCACCCCGCGCTTCGCGGTGAGCGCCTCGTTCGCGCTCCTCGCCGCTGCCGGCGAGCTCGCCCGGCGCCACGCGGCGCCGGTCATGACGCACCTCGCCGAGAGCGAGCAAGAAGTGGCGCTCGTCCGCAAGTTATTCCCAGAGGACCGCTCGTACACGAACGTCTACGCCCGCGCCGGGCTCCTGACTCCGCGCACGATCGTCGCCCACGCCATCCATCTCGACGACGAGGACTGGCGGACGCTCGCGCAGAGCGGCGCCGCGGTCGCGCATTGTCCGACCGCGAACGCCGCCCTCGGGAGCGGGCGCCTCCCGCTCGAGACGCTTCGCGCGCACGGGGTGCGCTTCGCGCTCGGGACCGATGTTGGAGCCGGGCCGTCGCTCTCCCTGTGGCACGTGATGGACGCCTTCCTGACCGTGCATCGCGGCCATGCCGCGGTGACCCCGGCCGAGGCGTTCTACCGGGCGACCGCGGCGGGCGCCGAGCTCCTCGGCGTCCCGAGCGGGCTCGGGCCGGGGCGGCCGGCGGATCTCTGCGTGTTCCGCCGCCCGCCGGAGGCGGGGGCGACCGCGGGCGGGGAGGACCTGGTCCGCGCGCTCGCGGCGGCGACGCGCAGCGAGCCCGAGCCGCCGGCGCTTCTCACCGTCGTCGGCGGGCGGGTCCTGCACGCGGCCCCGGGCCTTGGCGCAGAAAGCTGACGCTCGACGCCGTTTTCTATGAAGGCGGTGTGGACGCGGCGAGCTGGGCGAGCGCGGCGAGCGCGACGTCGATCGCGAGCTCCTCGTGGGCGCGGATGGTCTCGGGATCGAGCCACGGCCCATCGGGGACGCGGCCCGCGGTGGCCATGATGCCGCCCCAGAGGACGCCGAGCGACTCGGCGACCGGGCCGATCGTCGAGAGCTCCATCTCGGTCGCGACGCAGCCGAGCCCGGTGAGGATCGTCGCAAAGCGCCGGTCCTGCTCCGCGTAGAGGGAGTCCTTCGAGAAGCAGCCGCCGCGGAGGAAGGGAGTGCCTGGCGCGACCCGGGCCACGGCCGCGACGAGGGCGGCCGTCACCGCCGGCGAGCAGGGGAGCCGGGGCGGGGCGGGCCCGCCCGCGGCGCCGCCGTCCGCCGCGCGGGCGGGGTCGCTGTCGCTCGGCGGGGCGAGGACGCCGTGCCGCGCCTGCTCGATCGCGGCCGAATAGCCCGCCGCGAACTCGGCGATCGCGAGCGGCGGCGTTTCCTCCGGGCCGGCGTGGACCGTGCCGCAGGTGCCGACGCGGATCACGGCGCGGGCTCCGCCCGGGTGGAAGCTCGGGTCGAGCACCTCGCGGAGGATGATCTCGGTGGCCGGTCCGCCCATCTGGGTCTCGACCGCGAGCACGGGCAGGCCGCGATGGCGGCCGAGCGCGACATCCACGCGCGCCCCGGCCAGCTCGCCGAGCCGCTCGCGGGCGAAAGCGCGGAGATCGAGCGGATCGTCGAGGCGGGCGCGGATCCGGTCCACCCGCCGCCGGTCGCCCGTCGCGAGGATCCACGGCGGGGCGCCGGCGCGGAGGAGCGGAACCTCCGCGCTCGCGCCCGCGGCGAAGAGGTACGAGAGGCAGGTGTGGCGGCCGAGATACTGTGCCATGCGTGGAGCTTAGCCGATTCCGGATCTCATCGCCGCGGCCTTTCGACGGCTCCCGCCGCCGATGCTCTGCGCCGCCGCCCGCTCCCGCTGCCTTCCCCGGCGGCCTTTCGCGCCCGGTGCGCATTGGCTATGCTCATGCTCGTGTCCGCCCACCGATTCACCCGGGAACTCACCATGTCGATCTCCATGCCGATCACCATGTCGATCTCCGGCTCGATCTCCGTGCGCCTGCGCGCGCTCGCCCTCGGTCTCGTCACCCTGGGCTCGGTTCTCGCCGCCCTGACCGGCCCGGCCGGCGCGGCGATCGTCCTGAACGAGTTCATGGCCTCGAATGCGACGAACATCCCCGACGAGGCCGGCGATTTCGAGGACTGGATCGAGATCCTCAACACGGGGCCGGGCACGGTGAACCTCGCCGGCATGTTCCTCACGGACAATCTCCTCGTGCCGACCCGCTGGCAGATCCCGGCGGTCTCTGCGGTGATCCTCGCCTCCGGGCAGCGCGCCTTCATCTGGGCCGATGCCGAGCTCGCCGAGGGTCCGTTGCACGCGAACTTCCGCCTGGCCGAGAACGGCGAGGAGATCGGGCTCTTCGACACGATCGCGAACGGGAACGGGGCGATCGACACGATCATCTACGGCGAGCAGGCCACCGACCGCTCCTCCGGCCGCTTCCCCGACGGGAGCGGACCCTGGATCTACATGGCGACGCCGACGCCGAACGCGGCCAACGTGAACCAGGGCAACATCCCACCGCTCGTGAGCCAGACCGACCACGAGCCCAACTCGCCCGGCTCCGGACAGCCCGTGCAGATCACCTCGCGGATCCGGGATCTCGACGGCACGGTTTTCGAGGCGCGCCTCTTCTACGATGCCGGAGCGGGCTTCGTCTCGCTCCTCCTGTTCGACGACGGTTTGCACGGCGACGGGGCCCCGGGAGACCAGATCTACGGGGCGCAGATCCCGGGCTTCGCGCAGAACACGAGCGTCCGCTACTACGTGCGGGCGCGCGACGAGGACCTCGCCACCACGCTCGATCCCGTGGGCGCGCCGGGCGCGACCTATTCCTACGTGGTCGGTTACGCGCGGCCGCCCCTCTTCGTGAACGAGTTCATGGCCGCGAACACGGTGACCATCACCGACGAGTGGGGCCAGTACGACGACTGGGTGGAGATCTACAACGCGGGCGCGCAGCCGGTGGCGCTCACCGGGCTCACCCTGAGCGACGATCTCAGCATTCCGAACAAGTACACGTTTCCCCAGTCCGTGCTCGGGCCGCGCGACTTCCTCCTCGTCTGGTGCGATGGAGAGCCGCTGCAGGGCGCGTATCACGCGAACTTCCGCCTGGCCGCGGCCGGCGAGCGCATCGGGCTCTTCGCTTCGGCGGCGAACGGCCATGCAGTGATCGATACGCTCACCTTCGGGCCGCAGCTCGACGACGTCTCGCTCGGGCGCGAGCCCGACGGCGGGCCGGTCTGGCGCGCCTACACGCGGGCGACCCCGCGCGCCTCGAACCAGAGTCCGATCGCCGTGGACGAGACGCCGGCCCCAGTCGCACCCGCGCTCGCCCTGAAGGCCGGCCCCAATCCGTTCTCGACGGCGACCACCGCGCGCTTCACGCTGCCCGCGGCCGCGCACGTCACGCTCGCGCTCCACGACGCGCTCGGGCGCCGCGTGGCGCGACTTCTCGACCGCGACCTCGGGGCGGGCGAGCACGCACTCGCGCTCGTTCCGGCGCTCGACGGCGCGGCGGGCGGATCTGCGCTCCGCGGCGGGCGGCTCGCGGCCGGCGTCTACTTCCTCGAGCTCACGGCGGGCCGCGCGTCGCGAGTCGTGAAGATCGAAGTGCTCCCGTGACCGGCCTCCGGGCCGCGAGTGGAGATCCATGACCCACACCCGACGGCTGCGATCGAGCGCGCTCGGCGGCGTCGTGCTGCTGGCGGCGGGGCTGGCCACGGCGCTGGCCGCGGCGCTGGCCACGGCGCCGGCCGCGGCGGGCGCGGAGCGCGAGACGCTTTCAGAGATCTTCGCGCGCTGGAACACCTACCAGGAGCAATTCAAGAACCTGCCGCGCGAGGAGCGCGTGCGCGAGACCAAGCAGTTCTTCAACACCATTCCCTGGGATAACCTCGAGTACCTGTGCCGGGAGGGAAGCCCCGGCGTCGGTCCGGATTCGACCGATGTGATGCGCTACGTGATGACGTACCGGCTCGAGGTGGGGCCGCCGCCGGTCCCGGTGATGGCGGAGTTCATCGCCGATCCGGACTACACGGTAGCCTGCCGCTTTCCGGTGCTGGTCTGGGCTTATCAGCACCGGGACAGCCTGACCGCGGAAGAGCGGCACCAGCTCGGCGCCGCCCATCTCGCCGCGGGCGCCTACCCCGGCATCGAGGACTTCTTCCAGGAGCAGTTCTATCTCGGGGCCGTCGCGCTCGTCGCCTCCGACTCCCTCATGAACGGGATGATGGCCTGGGCGCGCTCCGGTGACGAGGAGCTCGCCGGGCGCGCCGTGCGCATGCTCGCCTCCTCGTGCGATCCGCGGAGCCCGGATTCCCTGGCCGCGCTCGCGGGCGCCTACCGGGCCGCCGGATCGCCGGTCCTCGACGTCATGCTGGTGCAATGCCGCAAGGGCTGTGCGGAGCGCGCACTCCCGGTCTTCATCGCGACCGCCGGAAGTCCGCGGACTCCCGAGCAACGGATCTCGGCGCTCGAGGCCATCGCGCAGGTGCCGACCCGGGAGGCGGCTGGAGCCCTGCTCGCCCAGTACGCCGATGGGGGCGTGATCGCCGACTCGACCCTCGCTGCCGTCGGCGAGCGCCGCGCCCACTACTACGGACTGTGGCTGGCGACCCGGCTGGCGGAGCCGCATCTCCTCTCCTGGTTGCGCACGGGGAGCGCGGAGGACGCCGATCTCGCGGTCGAGCTCCTGGATCGCGCGCTCCGCTTCGGACCCCTGGACAAGGACGACCAGGTGGTCCTCGCGCTCGGGACCTGGGCCGGCCGGGCGCCGGCCGAGAAGGCGGCGCGGGCGCGCGCGGTCGAGGCGCGGGCCCAGAATCCGCCGCAGAAGGGCGGCCCGGGCGCGGGGAACGGCGGCGCCGGCGCGGCTCCGGGCGCGGGAATCAGCGCTCCGGCGGACTCGGCGCGCCCGGCCCCGGGCCGGTAGCGGAGGAGGGCCTCGCGGCGCGATCCGCCCCCTCCCGCCGGGCAATCCGCTTGCAATTCCAAACTTGTCTTGTTACAATGACTTGGCGTGGAGAGCCGTTCGCGAACGGCTCTCGCGGGGCGAAGTCCAACACCCAATCACGCGCTTCACTGCGGAGTGTGCAGCCTATAGGCTTTAGCTAAGGAGCGTTCATCGATGAATCGCCTCATTGCCTTGATCGTGTTCGCGGCGCTCGCCATGAGCACCGCAGCGCTCGCCGCCGACACCTCGCGTCTGGGGATCGGCATCGGCCCGGTGGGCTCGACCCCGCCGTCCTCCCCGCCCGACACGCCGACGGACGTGCTGATCGCGTCCTCGACCAACGGCGGTGTGTTCACCAACCTGGCGCCGTACTACACGACGGCCATCCAAGGCCTCGGCTTCACGGTCACCAACATCGAAGACCCGGACCTGGGGCCCTTCCCGTTCCCGGCGGTCTTCACCTCGACCGAATACTGCGTGGTCGTCGTTCTCACCAATGACAACTGGTGGGGCGTCAACGGCAACGGCCAGCCCGAGGCGAACGTCTCGCTCCAGGACGAGAACCGGCTCGCCGCTTACATGGACACCGGCGGCAAGATGCTGTTCTCGGGCCAGGACTACCTGTGGGGCCGTGGCAACGGCAACGGCTTCCCGCAGATCTACCTCGGCATCGCGAACTACACCGATGACGTCTACGCGAACGGCACCAACGTGAACTACGCGGGCGTGGCCGGCGGCGCCATGGCCGGTCTCAACGGATCGGTCGTCGCCTCGGTCGGCGGCGTGCCTTGCTTCAACGCCAACGCTTTCTACACCGACACCATCGTCCCGTTCTCGGCCGGCCTCATGAACTGGAATGCCCCGACCGGCGAATCAGGCCAGGGCGGCACGAGCTGGGACACGGGCCTCTACAAGACCGTGTTCTCGGGGGTCGAGCTCGCGTGCACGACCAACACCACGCAGTTCAACCGCGACGTCCGCAGCATCTTCACGTGGCTCGGGTCCTGCGGCACGACCTCGGTCGAGCCGTCTACCTGGGGCGCGGTGAAGGACATGTTCTCGCGGTAGTCATCCGACACGGGAGAGGGGAGATCAAGCGGATCATGTTCGCCTGAGCACCCCGCTTCGCTCGCGGCGCCGGGAGGTCCCGGCGAGCGGGCGGAGACTCCATGGACGGAGGCCTGGGCCCCGGCGGGAGGATCTCGCCGGGGCCCTTTCTTATGGGGGGCCGGGGGCTTCGGGGCCCAGTGAGTCCGGGGCCGGGGCGGGTTCCGGGGGCGCTGGATCCCGGGGGCCATCAACCGGTACGGGCGGGGTTGGCTCGCCCGCCTGGGATCCGGCAGGCGGCTCTTCGCGCCAGGAGTGCGCCTCCTCGGGGTCGGGGGGGTCCGGAGCCGGACCGCGGGGCCCGAGCTTCTCCAGCCCGAGCTCTTGGCGCGCCGCTTGCAACTCAGCGGCGGTGAGCCAGCCACGGGCTTCGAGGCGGGTTAGAATGATGGCCGCTCGCCGGCGGAGGTAGGGTGACGGGCGGGCCGGGGCCGAGCGCCGGGGCGAGGGCAGGGCGGCGGTGAGGAGAGCGGCCCGGGCGGGTGACAGATTTCTGGCCGTAGTCTTGAAGTGGTAGCGGCTTGCAGCCTCGGCACCGAACACGCCGGGGCCCCATTCGGCGTAGTTGAGATAGAGCTCGAGGATGCGGCGCTTGGAGAGCGCCCGCTCGAGGCGCACGGTCAGGGGGATCTCGCGGAGCTTCCGGAAGAGCGAGCGACCGGTGCCCAGGTAGAGGTTCCGGGCGAGCTGGGTCGTGATCGTGCTCGCGCCCCGCACCAGGCGGCGCTCCGCCCAGCTTCGCCGGAGCGCGGCCTCGATCTCGAACTCGTCGAAGCCGCCATGTTCGAAGAAGGTGGCATCTTCATGCACGACGACCGAGTGGACGAGATGGGGGCTCATGGCCCCGAGACCGACCCAGCGCTGGCGGAGGGGCTTGGGTGTGCGCTTGTCGGCGCGCCGGTCCCGCATGACGCGGGTCTCGCGCGGCGCTTCCCGGGCAAGGGGCCGGACGTCCCGGACGATGAGATACGAATCGGCGATGACGAGGATGGGGACGAGGACGAGCGCGACCGCTCCGATCAGGAGAGCGCGCCGGAGGCGCGAGAGACGGCCGAACCAGGCGGTCGTCCTGCCGGTGACCGTGCGATGAGCAGGGAACCGGGCGCCGGATGCGAATTGACCATGCGCGCCGTCCATGCCGGCCGGCGCGCTGCCGGCGGCGGACGCTTCACCGGCGGCGGCCGTGTTGCCGGCGGCGGCCGCGTCACCCGGAGTGGACGCTTCACCGGCGGCGGCCGGGTCACCGGCGCCGGCCGCGTCACCCGGAGTGGACGCACCACCGGCGGCGGTCGGGTCACCGGCGGCGGTCGGGTCACCGGCGCCGGCAGAGCCGCTCACCGCGTGATCACCCCGCGTCGCACCGTCTCCTGACGGTCGCTCAGCCACCGAACCACCTCCCGATCCGCGCCGGCAGCTCGAGGAGCTGGGCGGCCATGAGCACGAGGGCCAGGACGAGCACCCAGCGCACGAAGCCCGCGCCCTTCTCGACTCCGAGGTGGGCGCCGATCCATCCCCCTGCCATCTGCCCGGCCGCGAGCGCGAGCCCGGGCGCGATCTCGACCTGGCGATTCAGCATGAAGACGGGGAGCGCGATCGCCGTGTGCAGGAGCACGATCAGCACCTTGATCGCGTTCGCCTGCACGAGATCGTAGCCGGCGAGGGGTACGAGCGCGCCCAGGATCAGGAAGCCGACGCCCGCCTGGATGAACCCGCCGTAGAGCCCGATCCCGAGGCAGGCGAGCTGGATCGAAAGCGCGCGGCGCCGCGACGCGGATGGCGCCGGCACCGGCGCCGGCAACCCGCCCGCCGCGTTCCTCGCCGCCTTCGCCGCCGGACCCTCGGGCATGAACACGGTGGGGAGCGCGATCAAGATGACGGCGCCGAGCACGAGGCGGATGATGGGCGACGGCACGTCGACGGCGATCCGCGCGCCGATGAGCGCGCCGGCGAGCGTGAGCGGGATGAAGCGGAGAGCCGCGCGCCACGGCATGCGTCCCCGCCGCGCGAAGGTCGCGACCGCGGTCACGTTCTGGAGGAGCACGCCGACTCGATTGGTGCCGTTGGCGACATTGGCGTCGAGGCCGAGGAAGATGAGCGCGGGCAGGGTGAGCAGCGATCCGCCTCCGGCCAGCGTGTTGAGGATACCGGCCGCGAGTCCGGCGAGAGCGAGGAGACCGTACGCCGCGATGGGCATCGCCGCAGTCTAGCAGACGCATCCGGGTTGACCCGGGCCGGTCCGGAGCCGACAATGCCCGCCGCCATGACCCAGCGCGAGAAGGAGAGTCCCTTCGGCCCCTACCGCCCGCGGCGGGAGGAGAGCCCCTTCGGCCCGCGGCCCGAGCGCAAGCGGCCGCGCGATCCGTTCGCTCCGCCCGGAGCGGAACCGCCCGCATCCCCCGCGCGTGCCCGTCCGCCGGCGCCGCGCCCGCTCGATCTTTGCGTCGAGGTCGCGCCGGGCGGGGCGGTGATGGGACACGTGCCGCGGCTCCCGGGGCTCGCGTTCCGCGCGGGCGATGCGGAGCAGCTCGCGCGTGTCGCCGCCGCCAAGGTGCGCGAGTACCTGCGCTGGCTCGACGCCGAGCGTCTCGCCGATCTGAACGCGACCACCGCCGAGCTTGAGAAGCTCGAGCAGACCGGGCACGGCGACCTGATCCGGGTTGCGGAGCGCGAGCAGGTCGCCGGAGCGCCGCTCTGGATCACCGATCAGCCGGCGGCGCTCTTCCTCATGGACCGCTACGCCCTCGACGACGAGGACGTGGCGGCGCACATCCGTTTCACGCGGCAGGTGCTCCGCCGCATGCGCCTCGCCGTGGCCGGGCTCGCGCCGGCGGAGCGGGCCTGGAAGCCCGCTCCCGATCGCCGCTCGCTCGACGAGACGTTGACCCACGTCGGCGACTCGACCTGGTGGTACGCATCGCGCATCGACGACGCGCTTCCCGAGCCCGCCGCCATTCCCGACGAGGAGCCGATCGACCGGGCGGCGCGCCTGCTCGATCTCGCCGCCGAGTCCCTGATCGCGGTGCCGCTCTCCGCACGCATGGCTGTTCACGTACCGACACGTTTCCGGTCCGCCGATCCGGTCGAGGCATGGACCCATGCCAAGGCTTGCCGGCGCCTCGCGGAGCACGCATGGGAGCATCTGCAGGGGCTCGCGCGAGCCGTGCAGATGGCTGCCGAGGCCTGATCATCGCCCGCGCTGCGGGCAAGGAGGGGTGGGATGTCGATCGCCAAGGAATTCCGGGATTTCATCGCCAAGGGCAACGTGATCGATCTGGCCGTGGCCGTCGTCATCGGTGGCGCGTTCGGAAAGGTGGTGAGCGCCCTGGTTGACGATATCGTCATGCCGCTCGTCGGAGCGCTCTTGCCCTCCGGTGACTGGCGCGAGTTCGTGGTGTCGCCGCTCAACTTCAAGATCGGCCACTTGCTCGGCGCGATCATCGACTTCGTGATCATTGCGTTCGTCATCTTCATCATCGTCGTGAAGACGATCGGCTCGCTCAAGAAGCCGGCCCCGGCGCCGGCCGCGCCGGCGACCAAGCAGTGCCCCGAGTGCCTGGAGACGGTCCCCGCGGCGGCCAGGCGCTGCCGCGCTTGCACTGCAGCGCTGGCCTAGCCCTGGCGCGCGTCAGCGCGGCGCGGTCGTCGCCTCGTCCCACAGCCGGAGCCGTTGCCAGCGGCCGGTGCGGAACCAGAGCCAGATCACGATCCCGCGGATGATCGCGGTGATCGAGAGCACCCACGCGATGCCGATCGGGCCGAGGCCGAGGGTCACCGCGGCGAACCACGAGAGCGGCACGCGCGCGGCGGCGATCGGCAGTTCGACGAGCATCGGCGGCAGCGTGTCGCCGGCGCCGGCGAAGCCGCCGGCGTAGACGAGCTCGAGCACCGTGAAGGCCTGGCAGAGGCCGATCACGCGCAGATAGGGAATGCCGAGCTCGATCACGGCCGGATCGGCTGTGAACGGGCGAAGGAGAAGGCGCGGCACCAGGATCATGGCGGCGGTCGGCAGGAGCGAGACCAGGATCCCGAGCCGGGCGGCCGTGTGCGCCGCCCGGCTCGCGCGTTCGGGCTGCGCGGCGCCCAGGTTCTGCCCGACGAGGGTCGAGGTGGCGGTGCCGACCGCATCGGCCGTGATGTAGTCCATGGACTCGAGCCGGTTCACGATGCCGAGGACGGCGATCGTCGCGGTGCCGAAGCGGGCGGCGAGATTCGCGAGCACGAGATAGACGGCCGAGAAGAGCGTGCCGATCAGGAAACGCGGGAGCCCGATCCGGAGCGTGCGCGCGATCACGGTCCAGTCGGGGCGGGCGAGCGAGGCGCGGGTGAGCGGGAAGCGGTCGCCGGCCCCGCGCGCGAGCCACAGGAAGAGGAACACGCCGACCGTCCAGGAGATGATTGTGGCCCATGCCGCGCCCGCGATGCCGAGGGCGGGGAGCGGTCCCGGTCCGAAGATGAGGAGCGGATCGAGGACCGCGTTGAGGAGGGTCGAGGCCCCGAGCACGCGGAGCGGGGTCACCGTGTCGCCGGTCGCGCGCCAGATCGATTCGCAGGCGACGAGGAGGAAGAAGGCGGGCGCGCCCGCGAACATCATCCCCAGGTAGAGCGCGGCGAGCGGGGCCACGTCCGGCGGCATGTCGAGGAGCCGGAAGAGTCCGCCGGTGAACGGACGGAGGAGGACGAGAAAGACGAGACCGAGCGCGAGGGCGGTGAGGAGGCCCTGCGCCGCCGCGTGTCCGGCCCGATCGAGCCGTTTCTCCCCGATCGCGCGCGCCACCTGCGCCACGATGCCGATCGCCACCCCTCCGGCGAGCGAGCCCATGGTCCAGGTCGCGTAGATCGAGGTGGTGAGGGCCGCGGTCGCGGCCGCGCTGAGCCGGCCCACCCAGAACAGGTTGATCAGGTGATAGCCGACGTGGAGCGCCTCGAGCGCGAGCACAGGCCACGCGATCGAGAGGATCGCGGGGAGGAGCGGACCGTGGAGGAGCTCGGGCGCGACGCCGCGGCGGCCGGGCGGGGCGGCCGCGACGTCCGGCAGCTCCCCGCCGCTCACGCGCGCGCCATCCCGCCGCTCACGGGCGCACCATCGCGGCGCTCACGCGCGCGCCGACTCCGCGTAGGCGGCGAACGCGTGGACGAAGGCGCTGATACCGCCGGCCGCCTGCCGCCAGTCGAAGTACTCGTCCGGGGCGTGATAGCCGTGCTCGGGGAGGCTCAACGGCAGGAACGCGACGGGAAGCCCGAGCATCTCGGTCATGATACTCACGGCCCCGATCGAGCCGCCCTCGCGCACCGGCACCGGCTCGCGCCCGAAGGCGCGCGTCATCCCCGCACGCACCGCGTCGGCCGCCGGACCGGTGAGTCCGCCCAGATAGGGAGAGAGCCGGCCCGTCACCTCGATCTCGACGTCCGGGTTCACCGCCTCGACGAACGCGCGGAGCCGCGGCTCGAGCACGGCCGGATCCTGCCCGTGGACGAGGCGGAAGCTCCACTTGAGCTCGGCCTCCTTCGGCACCGCGGTCTTGACGCCGGGCCCCATGTAACCGCCGGTGAGGCCGTGCAGCTCGAAGGTGGGCCGGGCCCAGGTGCGGAGCATCATCTCGAGCGGCACCTCGGTCTCGATCTTGTCGAGGCCGTAGGAGCGCTTGAAGTACGCGGCGTCGAAACCGGAGGCGGCGAACCCGGCGATCTCCGCCGGCGACGGCGGGATCGCGCCGTCGCGCCAGAATCGCGCTCCGTGAATAGCTGCGGCCAGTAGGCATAATTCGCGGACGGGATTCCGGGCGACGCCGCCGGTGAGCCCCGAGTGCGCTTCCTTGCTCGCGGTGCGGAGCCGGAAGAGGCCGTTCAGCCCGCCGCGGAGCCCGGTGGACATGGCGGGAACGGCGGCGCTCGGCCAGATCGAGTCGGAGACGATGACGGCGCTCGGGGCCGGCCCCGCCAGGCCGGCCTGGCCCGCCTGGATCCGGCTCACGGCCTCCGCGAAGTGCGGGCTCCCGATCTCCTCCTCGGTCTCCCACAGGAAGCGCACGGCGAGCGGGATGCCGTGCTCGGCAGCGAAGGCGGCGGCGCGGAGCGCGGCGAGCGCGGGCCCCTTGTCGTCGGTCGAGCCGCGCCCGCGGTAGAGAAAGGTGCGCTCGGCGTGCGCTTCGACCTGGAAGCGGAAGGGCTCGCCGCGGGTCCAGGAAGCGAGATCGGCGGGCTGCACGTCGAGATGGTTGTAGACGATGAGCGAGGCGCGGGCCCCGGCCGGAGTGAAGCCGCCCCAGACCGCGGGCGTGCCGCCGGTCTCGACGAGCTCGGCCTCGCCGCCGAGGGCGCGGATCAGGTCGCGCGCGGCCTCGGCCCCGCGGCGGATGTCGGCCTCATGACCGCCGCCCGGACTCACGGTCGGATGCTCGACGAGCGTCCGGAGGCTCGCCCGGAACCAGGGTTCGGACTGCTCGATGGTCTGGTCGAGCGGGCGCGGGTCGACTGCGGATGGCGACATGGTGGTTTCCTTGAACGGGGACGGCCGGACGCCGGAGTATAATCCATTGCTCATGGGTACACGATCCGAGACCCGGCACCCCCGGCGCGGCGCACGCCGCGAGCCCGACCACCGCATCCAGGGGCGGCGCGCGCCCGCGCGCCCGCGCATGCTCTTCGCCGATCAGGCGGGGCGGATCTACGATCACCCCGAGCTCGAGATGGCCGGATTCGGCGGCGGCGATCCGATCCGCGTACCGGCCGCCGATCTCCTCGTCCTCCCGCGCGGGAGCGATCTCTTCACGCTCCCCGGGCGGGCGCCGATCGGCATCGATCCGCGGAGCGGCGAGCCGGTCGTCTACGAGGGCGAGGGCGGTGCCCGCGTGGACGCCGTGGCCGCCTTCCTCGCCCCGGCCCACACGCTCACCCTCGCCCCGGTCTATGCCGCGCGCGCGGGCGCGCCGGCGCTCCCGCTCTTCGCGTACTCGGCGGCGGGTTTCAAGGATGGCGAGTTCGTCGCCACCGGCTTTCGGGTCGATCCAGACATCCGACAGGATCCATGGCGCTTCGATGCGCGCCGGCTCCGGAAGCAGGTCGCGGCCCGCGTCGCCGGCGACCCGGAGAATCGCCTCGTCCGCCAGCTCGAGCGCTGCGCCCTCGAGTACAACTGCCGCGCCGCGCAGAACTACTTCATCGGCCGCCACGAGGCCCCGCTCCCGACGAGCGTCACCTGTAACGCGCTCTGCATCGGCTGCATCTCGCTCCAGCCGGACGGCTCGTTCAAGGCGAGCCACGAGCGGCTCGGGCGGGCGCCGACTCCGGCCGAGGTGGCCCAGGTCGCGCTCGAGCACATCGCGCGCGTGCCGGAGGCGGTCGTGAGCTTCGGGCAGGGGTGCGAGGGGGAGCCGCTGCTCAATGCGCAGCTCCTGCTCGAGTCGATCCGATTGATTCGCGCCGCGACGCCGGACGGGACCATCAACTTGAACTCGAACGCCTCGAAGCCGGACGTGGTGGCGGCGCTCGCCGCCGCCGGGCTCGATGCGATTCGGGTGAGCCTCAACAGCGCGCGCCCGGAGATCTATGCTGCCTACTACCGGCCGCAGAAGTACGACTTCGCGGACGTGGTGGCGTCCATGCTGGCGATGAAGCGCGCGGGTCGCTTTCTGTCGATCAACTACCTCGTCTTCCCCGGCCTCTCCGATACCGAGGAGGAGCTCGCCGCGATCTTCGATCTCGTCGCCCTGACCGATCTCGATCTCGTCCAGATGCGGAACCTGAACATCGACCCCGAGGTCTACCGGGCGGCGCTCCCCGCCGGGAGCGTGCATCCCGGGTTCGGGATCCGCCGCCTGGTCGAGCGCCTGCGCGACCGCTTCCCGCACCTCCGCTTCGGCTACTTCAACCCGTCGAAGGAGCGCTACGCCGCGTTTCGCGCCGGGGATGACCCGGCCCTGTTCGGGTAGCGAGCGAGGCCCGGCCCCGCTACACTGGCGCCATGTCCACCTCCAAAGGCACGCGCCGTAAGAAGAAGGAAGCGCCCGCCCCGACCGGTCTCCTCCCCGCGGAGACATGCGCGGTACCGCCCCCTCCGCTCGCGGACCTCGCGGCACGGGTCGAGGCCGACGGGGGCCAGGTGCTCGCGACGTATCGGGAGCCGTTCGGCGGGCGCTGGCTCCTCCTCGCCGTCCTCCCCATCGAGCGCGTGGCGCCGAGCCCCTTCCAGCGCGATGTCTCGGCCACGCACGTCGGGCGCCTGACCGAGGTCATCGCGAAGATCGGACGCTTCCTCGATCCGATCATCGTCGTCCGGAACGAGGACGGCAGCTACTGGACGCCGAACGGGAACCACCGCCTGCAGGCGCTCCGCGCGCTCAGCGCGCGGGCGGTCACCGCACTCCTCCTTCCGGAGCGCGAGATGGTCTACACGATCCTCGCGCTCAACACCGAGAAGGCGCACAACCTGCGGGAGAAGGCGCTCGAGGTGATCCGCATGGCCCGCGATCTCGCCGGCCTCGGCTCCGGCACCGAGGCGCAGTACGCCTTCGCCTTCGAGGAGCCGGCGTTCCTGACCCTCGGCATCTGCTACGAGAAGCGACCGCGCTTCGCGGGCGGGGCGTACCACCCGGTGCTCCGGCGCGTGGATGGGTTCCTCGGTGAGGATCTCGCGGCGGCGCTCGCCGCGCGCGATGTCTGGGCCGAGAAGCTCCTCGTGCTCGACGATCGGGTGAACGAGGTGATCGCCGAGCTCAAGGCGCGCGGCTTCACGAGCCCCTATCTCAAGGCATTCGTGGTCGCCCGGATCAACCCGCTTCGCTTCCAGCGCGGGGCGACCGCGGAGCTCGACGCGACGCTCGAGAAGATGCTGGCCGCGGCCCGTCGCTTCGATGCCGGCAAGGTGAAGGAGGGCGACCTCGACGCCCAGGGCGGCGCGCCCGCCGCCGAGGAGTGACGGACTCGTGGTCGCGCTCTTCGCGTTGCTCGCGTCGCTGTTCGGGTCGGGTCCCTCGGCGACCGCACCGGCCGACACCGCCTATGTGAGCGCGATCCACGCCGAGCGCGTCGAGCGCGAGGCCCGTCTCCGGAGCGACGACGGCTGGCTCGCGGTGGCCGGGCTCTACTGGCTCGCGCCGGGAGTCAGCACGTTCGGGTCCGATCGTGCGAACGATGTGATCCTGCCTGCGGGCTCGGCGCCGGCGCGCGCCGGGCGCTTCGTCCTCGCCGGCGATTCGGTGCGCGTCGAGATCGAGCCCGGCGTCGAGGTCATGCTGGGTGGCGGTGAGGGGCCGGGGGGGAAGGCTCCAGGCGGCGAGGGCCCGGGCGCGGAAGGCCCGGGCGGTAAGGTCCCGGGCGGCGAACGGGTGAGCGTGATGACGCTGCGGAGCGATGACGCAGGCCGGCCCGACGTGCTCGTCCTCGCCGATCTCCGCCTCTCGGTGATCAAACGCGCCAGGGGATACGCCATCCGGCTCCGCGATCTCAATGCGCCGGCGCGGAAGGACTTCCACGGACTCGCGTACTACCCCGTCGATCCGTCGTGGCGGATTGAAGCCCGCTACGTGCTCTACGATCCGCCGAAGCGGGTGCCGATCCCGAGCGTCATCGGCACGGTCGACACGCTGTCCGCTCCCGGCTATGTCGAGTTCGAGCGTGAGGGCCGGAGCTACCGGCTCGATCCGGCAAGCGAGTCGGCGGGAGAGGATCTCTTCCTCATCTTCAAGGATGCGACGAGCGGCGACGGGACCTATCCGCCGGGTCGCTTCCTCTACGCCGATCCGCCGGTGGACGGGGTCGTGATCCTCGACTTCAACCGCGCGGTGAATCCGCCTTGCGCCTACACCGCATTTGCCACCTGTCCCCTGCCTCCGCCCCAGAACGCCCTGGCGCTCGCCGTGACCGCCGGCGAGAAGATGGTGCCGGGGCACGAGTAGCGAAGACGCGGGCAGTAGCGAATCCTCCCCGGTAACGGAGTTGGCGAAAGTGACAACGGCGTGCGCACTCCAGTCGGGGGTGCGGGAGGCACAGGCTGTGCGGGCGCTCGAGATTGGTCCCTGGGCGCTGGATGTTTCGATTCGTGCGACGGCACGGTTCGTGCAATACGTGTGTAGGGGTCACGAAGGCCCATCGCCGGATGATGAGGTCGGAGATGCAGGCGCATGCTCTTGCATGGAGGCGCGGTTGCGGCGGGAAGGGCGCGATCGCGTCCGCTGCGTGAGGCATGGCAGGCTCGGGCCTCGATTGCCCGGTGGGGTTCCGCGGTCGCCGGGTGGGGCGATGGCGTCGGCCGAGGGGAGGAGCAGCGGCCGGGCGAGGGGAGTTCACAAAACCCGACAGCGCTTGACGCGGAGGGTGCCATCGCCGGGTGGGGCGATGGCGTCGGCCGAGGGGAGGAGCGGCGGTCGCGCGAGGCGAGTTTACAAGACCCGACAGCGTTTGACGCGAGCGGGCGCGGTCGCCGGGTGGGGCGATGGCGTCGGCCGAGGGGAGGAGCGGCGGTCGCGCGAGGCGAGTTTACAAGACCCGACAGCGTTTGACGCGGAGGGTGCCGTCGCCGGGTGGGGCGATGGCGTCGGCCGAGGGGAGGAGCGGCGGTCGCGCGAGGGGAGTTCACAAGACCCGACAGCGTTTGACGCGGAGGGTGCCGTCGCCGGGTGGGGCGATGGCGTCGGCCGAGGGGAGGAGCGGCGGTCGCGCGAGGGGAGTTCACAAGACCCGACAGCGTTTGACGCGGAGGGTGCCGTCGCCGGGTGGGGCGATGGCGTCGGCCCGAGGGGAGGAGCAGCGGCCAGGCGAGAGGAGTTTACAAAACCCGACAGCGTTTGACGCGAGCGGGCGCGGCCGCCGGGTGAGAGGCAACGGTGTCTGCTCAGAGCGGGCGCGGGGAACCAGGAGAGGCAACGGCGGCCGCCGCGGGCTTGACGCCGGGGCGGCCTCGGGTACCATTTCTGCCGGCGCGGATCTCGCAAGCTCGTTCCGCGCTCTCCCCTGCCTAGATTCACTCGACGAGCCTCGAGACGCACCCATGGCAAGGAGGCCCCGATGCGACCGCTCACCCGCCTCGCCACGTTGCTCGTCCCGCTCCTTCTCGTTCCGACCTGGGCCGCCGCTGGCGTACCGGTGCCGGGCATCGATCCACCGGCCGACGCCGCTCCCGGCGGGACGGTGATCCCGGTCGATCTGCCGACCGCTCCCGATCAGGTGCCGCTCACCGCCGACGGGCAGCTCCCGCTCGTCGTCGAAGCGCGCGGCGGGACGGCGGCCGTCGCCGCGCGGGTCGCCGAACTCGGCGGCCGGATCCAGTACACGTTCACGACCATCCCGGCGCTCGCCGTCACGGTGCCGCCCGCGCGCGTGCACGAGCTCGTCGGCGATCCGCAGGTTCTCATGGTCGAGCGCCAGAAATTCGTGCGCCGCGCCGTGTCAACGATCGAGCTGCCCGGCGGCGTGCGTGTCGAGGGCGGGATGGTGCGGGACACGCGGCTCGCCGCCGAGACGGTGCCCATCCCGCGCGAGGAGATCGGCCAAGCGACGGGCGGCGGCGTCGATCTCGAGACCTTCCTCGGTTACGACGCGCTGATCGGAGCCTCCGAGGTGTGGGCGGACGCCGACTACGGCGAGGGGACGATCGTCGTGGTCGTCGACACCGGCATCTACCCCGCGCATCCACTCATCCTCGAGAGCGTGATCGGCGGCCAGACCCTGGTGCCGTTCGAGGAGGAGGAGGCGATCGACCTGGACGGCGACGGGCAGCCCGACGGGCGCTCCTTCGACTGGAACGCGATCCAGAACCACGACCACGGCACCTTCGTCTCCGGGCTCATTGCCGGCCATGCCGAGCTCCTGATTCCGCGCGACGCGCGGCTGGCGCGGTCGCTCTTCGTGCACAGCCCCGAGTCGATCGACTCGGTGGATGCGACGACCGCGCGCGTGAGCCTCATGGGCATGGCCCCCGCTGCCTCGCTCTACGCGATCAAGGTGTTCCCCTATGACGGAGGCGATGCCCCCGACGCGCGCGTCGCCGAGGCGCTCGATCGCGTGATCGCGATGAAGCGCTCGGGCGAGCTTGCGACCGACATCGTCAACCTGAGCCTCGGCGGACCCACGCTGTGGGACGGGCATGGCGCGGTCGACCGCCTGGTGGACGCCGCGGTCGCCGAGGGGATCACCGTCGTCGCCGCAGCGGGGAACGAAGGGCCGGCGCTCACGACGACCGGGAGTCCCGCCAACGCCTTCCGCGCCCTCACTGCGGGCGCCGCGGTCGATCCCATCCACACGCGCGTCGGGTTCGAGCAGCTCTTCCAGCAGGCGCCGATCGGGACCGGATCGCTCCTCTATCCGTACGACGCGCTGCAGGTGGCGAGCTTCTCGAGCCGCGGCCAGACCGCCGACGGTCGGGTCAAGCCCGATCTCCTCGCCACCGGGTTCCTCAACTTCTCCTCCGCGCTCTACGATCTCGATCAGGACGGCTTGAACGACGCACCGGGCTACGGCTTCGGCGCCGGCACGTCGTTCGCGGCGCCGACCGTCGCCGGATCGGCGGCGCTCCTCGCCGCCTACGGCCGCTCGATCGGCGGATTCTCGACGGCGCCCTTCCTCTCGAACATCCTCCTCCGCACCGCGGGTCCGATCGCCCCCGGCGAGCGCCTGGCGGAGGTCGAGCAAGGCAAGGGGTTCGTCCGGCTGCCGGCGGCCGTCGCCATGCTCGAGAGCGGGCACGGCTGGAACTCGCCGCCGCGCAGCACGCGGAACGCCGGGGTGACCTATCTCAACGCGGGCGATCACGGCTCCGCGGAAGGGCGGTCGCGGGAACTCGGCCCCGGCGAGACCCACACCTTCGCGATCCGCGTGCCGCGGAGCGTGAAGGAGATCGAGGTGAGCTTCCCCGAGGTCACACTCGGGGGCGGCCAGAATCCGCTCTTCGGCGATCATCTCGAGGTGCACGTGCACTCGGCGAAGCGCGGCGGCAACGGGGACTACCTGTTCGCCGACATGGACGTGAACCCCTTCGCCGGCTTCACGCTCCATCTGCCCGAGCCCGGCGAGGTCCGCATCACCTTCGCCGGGACGCTCGTCAACTGGGACCGGGTGGCCGGGAGCTTCACCTTGCGGACCCGGAGCGGTCCGCTGCCCGGAGTCCAGGTGCACGAGGGGCCGATCGTGCACGACGGCACGTGGGAGACCACGTTCGAAGTGCCGGCCGACCTGGCCGGGCTCGAGCTCTGGCTGTCGTGGCCGCACAACTGGACCGCATTTCCGACCTACGACCTCGATTTCATCGCCTTCGCTCCCGACGGCACGCCGCACCTGGGCGGTGTCTCGCTCCGGAGCCCCGAGCGCACCATGATCTTCCATCCCGAGCCGGGCACCTGGCGGATCCGCGCCCTCGACATGGGGACCGTCGACGGTCAGGAATGGGCGCGCCTCCACGCCAAGACCTACCGCTGGTTCGATCCCGATGTGTCGCACCTCACGCTCGCGGATGAGGAGCCGGCGGACGCAGGGGCGAAGGCGGACGCGGCGGCGAAGACGGCGGCAACCGCGCCCGCCGCGGCAACGGCGGCCGGCCGCCCGGGGCTCGTGCTCCTCGGTGTGACGCCGAACCCGCTCGCGACGAGCGCCAGCGTGCGCTTCGAGCTCGGGGCGGCGACGGCGGCGCGCGTCGCCATCTTCGATGCGGGCGGCCGCCGCGTGCGCACGCTCGCCGACCGTCCGTTCTCATCCGGCGTGCATGCGGCGATGTGGGACGGGCGCGACGAGAACGGCGCCCAGGTCGCGAGCGGCGTGTACTTCGCGCGCATCGAGACCGCGGCGGGCACCGCGACGCGGAAGCTCGTCGTCGCCCGCTGAAGCAGCGGTGGACGAGACACGGAGGCGATGGTGACGGCGGCAATCGAGTTCACGACGACTGAACTGGACGCCGTTCGCCATCGCCTCCGCGACCACATCCATCGCACGCCGCTCATCACGAGCCGGCTCCTGTCGGCCGCGGCCGGCTGCGAGCTTCTTCTCAAGGGCGAGCACCTGCAGCGCGGAGGCGCGTTCAAGATCCGCGGTGCCACCAACTTCCTTCTCACGCTGGACGTTGCGGATCGCGCGCGCGGAGTGGTCACCGCGTCCTCCGGCAATCACGGCCAGGCGCTCGCCCTCGCCGCCCGCGCGCTCGGGGTCGAGGCCACCGTCGTCGCGCCGGAGGACATCTCGGCGGTCAAGGCGGCGGCCATCCGCGACTACGGCGCCCGGATCGAGGTGGCGGGCCGCTCGTCGGCGACGCGCCTCGCGCGCGCGCAGGAGATCGCCGCGGCGGGGGCCGTCTTCGTCCCGCCCTACGAGCACCCCCGCATCATCGAGGGCCAGGCCTCGATCGGCGCCGAGCTCCTCGAGGACGAGCCGGCGCTCGATGCGGTGGTGGTGCCGGTGGGAGGCGGCGGGCTCATCTCCGGGATCGCGCTCGCGGTCAAGCTCCTCCGCCCCGCGGTCAAGATCATCGGCGTCGAGACCGCGGCGGCCGACGACGCCAACCAGTCCTTCCGGCGCGGAGAGCGGGTGGCGATCGAGCTTCCGGACACGATCGCCGACGGTATCCGCAACCTCCAGGTCGGGGCGCTCAACTGGGAGGTCATCAGGCGGTACGTCGACGACATGGTGACCGTGTCGGAAGACGAGGTGATCGCGACCATGCGCCTCCTCCTGACCCGCGCCAAGGTGGTGGCCGAGCCGACCGGCGCCGTGGCCCCGGCGGCGGTGCTTGCCGGGAGGATCCGCGGGGCGCGCGTCGCCGCCGTCGTGAGCGGCGGCAATCTGGATCCCTCCTTCCTGCCTCGCCTCGCTGCCGGCTAGCGCACCGGTCGCTGGCTTTCACCCCGCCGTCTGCGCTACAATATTAGGGGCCGCGTCGCATCATCCTCACGATCCCCACAGAAAGGACGACGCCCATGGACGTCCGCTCGCTCGGCCGCCGTTCCGGCGCGCTTCTTCTCCCGCTCGTCCTCGCCGCATCCCTCGCCCTCCTCCTCGTCGCCCCCGCCGCCGCCACCCGCGACGGCACCGATCCGGGCGATCCGTATCGCCAGGTGCGCATCTCCTGGGCCGACTTCCTCGCGCACCGCGCGTCCGCCGCCTTCGCCGGCGTCGAGGTGATGCACATCGAGCAGGGCGAGTACGTGAGCCTCCTCGCCCGGAACGCCGAGATTCAGGCGCTCGCGGCCGCGGGGATCCCGACCACGGTCGAGATCGCCGATCTCGAGGCGTTCTACACCGAGCGTGCGAGCCGGTGGCAGGCCATCCAGGCCGACAACTTCGGGCCCTTCCATACCTATTCCGAGACCGTCACCGAGATGGACACGATCCACGCGCTCTATCCGGCCATCACCACGGCGCGCATCGCCATCGGCACGACCCTCCAGGGCAACACGCTGTGGGCGATGAAGATCTCGGACAATCCGGGGGTCGAGGAGCCGGGCGAGCCCGAGGTCCTCTTCGACGGGATGATCCATGCGCGCGAGGTGATGACGGTCGAGGTGCTCCTCTCCTTCATGCACCACCTCGGCACCAACTACGGCGTGGATCCGGAGATCACGAACCTGGTCGACAACCGCCAGATCTGGTTCGTGCCGATCGTGAACCCCGACGGCTACCTCTACAACGAGCTCACCAATCCGAACGGCGGCGGCATGTGGCGGAAGAACCGCCGGAACGATCTCGGCGGCTGCATCGGCGTCGATCTCAATCGCAACTACCCCTACCAGTGGGTGGGCGGCGGTTCGAGCACCGATCCCTGCAGCGACACCTATCGCGGGCCGTCCGCCGGCTCGGAGCCCGAGATCCAGGCGCTCACGACCTTCATGAGCAGCCACGAGTTCGTCACCCACAATTCGTATCACTCGGTGGCGGGCATGATCCTCTTCCCGTGGGCCTACACGACCGCGCACACGGCGGATGACGCCATCTTCCGGCAGATGGCGACCGAGATGGCGCGGGCCGGCGCGTACCAGATCGGGCAGCCTCCGGAGATCCTCTACGTCGTGAACGGCGGCTCGATGGACTGGGCCTATGGCGACACGACCTTCAAGCCGAAGATCTTCTCGTTCACGACCGAGGTCAACGGCTCCGGATTCTGGCCCGATCCGAGCGAGGCGCCCGCGCTCATCGCCGAGAACCTGCACTCGAACATCTACCTCGTGCAGGCGGCCGGCGCCTATCCCGACCTCGCCGGCCTCGTCGTGAGCGGCGGCAACGGGAACAGCCGTCTCGATCCCGGCGAGACCGCGAACCTGGTCGTCACCATCCGGAATCAGGGCGTGATCGCGCCGGCGGCGGGTGTGGTCGTGCGCCTCGCCTCGGATGACGCCTACATCGAGCTCGGCGCCGCCGAGAGCCTGATCGGCAACATCGGGCCCTCGGGAACGGCGACCAACGCCGGCGATCCGTTCATCGTGAGCGCCAGCCCGACGACGCCGGCGGGATACGAGGCGGACTTCCGGCTCACGATCGCGGACGCCGGCGGGCTCGTCCTCCATCGCGATCTGACCCTCGTCGTCGGTGAGCCGGCCTACCTCTACTTCACCGACTTCGAACCCGGCGACGGCGGCTGGACGCAGGATCCGGCGCACACGGCCACGACCGGCGCCTTCGTGCGCATCGATCCGAATCCCACCACCTTCCAGCCGGGGGATGACACGACGCCGGCACCCGGGGTCAACGCCTGGATCACCGGGCAGAACTCCGACGTCGGCACCGATGACGTGGACAACGGGGTCAGCGCCACCCGCTCGCCGGTCATCGATCTCTCCGGGCAGGCGCGGGCGCGGCTCGTGCTCAGTTACTTCCACGGCCAGCGCGACCAGGGCGACGATCCGACCGGGGACTACTTCCGCATCCAGCTCTCGAACGACGGCGGCGCCACCTACCCGGCGAATCTGGTCGCGATCGGCGACGTCACGACCACACCCGAGTGGCACGCGCTCGATGTGAATCTCGAGACTTCGCTGCCGCTCACCGCGACCATGCGGATCCGGGTGCTCGCCGCCGACACGGCCCCCGCGAACGACATCGTCGAGGGCGGGATCGACGACGTGGCCATCCTCGAACCGGGGAGCGGCAACCTGCCGCCGGCGGCTCCCGCGCTCGTGTCGCCGCCGAACGGCGCCGGGAACCTCCCGGCCGCGCCGCTCCTCGTCGTCGCCAACGCGAGCGATCCCGAGGGCGACCCGCTCACCTACGGGTTCCGCGTCTACACGGATCCGCTCCTGTCCGAGCTCGTGCGGAGCGTGGACGGTGTTGCGTCCGGGGCCGGCCAGACCTCATGGACCGTGTCGCCGCCGCTCGCGTCGGGCACGTACTACTGGCGCGCGTATGCCGCCGACCAGGAGCTCCGCGGTCCGTTCATGGCCGCGGCGTCGTTCACGGTGGGCGAGGTGAGCGCGATCGGGCCGGATGCGGCGCCCGCGCGGCCGCTGCTCGGCGCGGCGACGCCGAATCCGTTCGCGGCCTCGACGGCGGTGACCTACACGCTCGAGCGCGCGACCCGCGTCCGCCTCGACCTCTTCGACGCGGCGGGCCGGCACGTGCGGCGGCTCGTGGACGGCGCTGCCGGCGCCGGGTTCCACAGCGTGGCGTGGGATGGGCTCGATTCGCGCGGGGCGTCCGTCGGCCCCGGCGTGTACCTGGCCCAGCTCACCGCGGACGGCGCGGTCGCGACGCAGAAGGTCGTGCGACTCAAGTAGTAGTAGTGCGCGGGTGCTTTCGCGCTCGGAATGCGCGAAAGCACCCGGGCGCGGGGCCGTGTGCTTCCAGTGGTGGATAGAAAGCGGGGGCGCGCCGGGGGGCGCGCCCCCGGCATTTGCGGCGGCTACGGCCGCGCCGCGGGGCGAGGAGGGAGGCCCGAGCGGAGACGAGAAGAGCGGATCATCGACGGAACGGAATCACTTCGCCGGCTACCGGCCGGACTCCTGAGGCCAGCCGAGGCTCGTCTCGAACTCGTGCAGCGAGAAGTGCTCGTCGGTGGTCTCGAGCGCGACGCCCGCCAGGTGCAGCGTCGCCGCATTGGCGAGGGTCGGGTCGCGCAGGTAGACCGAGTACGCATCGAGGAACGCATCCCACTTCTGCTTTCGCTTGGTGTCGTCGTTCTTGACCGGGGCTTCCAGCATCACAGGCCACCTCCTCTCGCCCGCCCGCGGCGCATCGTTCGTCCGCGGTCGGTTCGCGCGCGGTCCGGTCCAGTTCATCCGGCCCCTGCCGGACCCGGTGCCGTGCGCCCGAGCACTCGCCGGGGGCGCCGGGTGCTCGTCTGACCAGCGTTCAATCCGCATGCTTCGTACCAAACCGTTGCGGATACCGAGGCGGTCTTGTCCAGGACACCGCAACTTCCTGTCAAGACTCTGTTTGGTCCGCTTCCCGGGGGGCGGGTCGGAGGCGCGGCGGCGCGCCGTGATCGGAACTGAAACACTCAAGTTGGGTCAGATGTTCCACGATTTCGTGGCGACCTTCACGAAGCAGTCTAGCCAGACCGGGGCGGCCGCGCCATACCTGCCTCGTCGCGCTGCGGCGTCTAGTGCTCGTAGCTCCGCGTGTAGGACCGCGGGTCGAGGTAGTTGAACAGGAGGAAGACGACGCCGATCCCGGCCAGGAGGAGCATCGCGCGCCGCGCGAGTCCGGTGGATTCCTCGATGAGCACCGTTCCGCGCTGCTCGGCGAGGATGACCCCGGTCTCGGTGAAGAGGCGCGCGACGTACCCGTAGGTGCCGAGCTGGATCGGCGGTGCGAGCGGTCCCAGGGAGAGCGGGAACTCGGCCGCGCTCGTGCCCGCCGCCGCAACGAACGGGCTGCCCGAGTCGAAGCTCACCGCGAAGGTGTGCGCCGCGCCGCGCGCGTCGGGGTCGAGGCGCCAGGTCGGCGGTTCGGGATGAGCGCGCACGATCACCACCGGATCCGGCTTCATCGCGATCTCGACGGGGCCGGGGGTGCCGCTGCGTCCGGCGAAGCCGACGAGCACCTGCTCACCGCCGGCGGCGAGGACGGGGCTCGCGGCGACGAGCGGCAGCACGGTGAGGACGAAGAGGGCCACACGGCACGTCCGGAAAGGCATCATGATCTCGTTCCTCTCGCTCCCCGGGACTGATCGGGCAACGACGCAGCTCGAGTCCGCGCGGCCGCCGCGGATCATAGCCGATCCGGCCCCGGCCGGGAACGCGTCATTCGCGGAGCATGCGCCGGCCGCCGCGGAACCGCGTGCGGAAGTACTCGCTCGCGAGATCGCCGGCGCGCACGCGGTCGCCCCGGCCGGGGGCGTGCACGAACGAGTCCCCGCCCACGTAGATGCCGACGTGCGACGGCTGGTCGCCCGCGATCGCGAAGACCACGATGTCGCCGGGCGCGAGCTGGTCGCGGGGCACGGGGTCGCCGACCTTCGCGATCTCCTCCGCGGTGCGCGGGAGGGGGACGCCGTGATCGAGGTAGACGCGGCCGACGAGCCCCGAGCAGTCCATGCCGCTCGCGTCCATGCCGCCGCTCCGGTAGGGAATGCCCACGTAGCCGAGCGCGTCCGCGGCGATCTCGCGGCCGGTGCCCGGTGGCGCGCTCCGCGCCGCCGGCGGCGGGGCGCCGGGCGCTGCGGGGCGCGGCGGCGCGCCGCAGCCGGCAGCCGTGCCGAGGGCGAGGAGAACGGCGAGGACGGCGATCGCGCGCGGCGCGCCTCGCGAGGACGCGACGGCGAAGGCCACCGTCAGGACCCGCGGCCGAGCGCGCGGAGCTCCGCCGCGAGCGCGACATGCGGAGTCTGGCAGGGGAGTCCGGCCGCGTAGGCGAAACGTGCAGGATGGGCCGGCCCGTCGCCGAGCGCGATCAGTGTCGAGGAGACGGTGCCGTACTGCTCGCCGTGCTTGCATGGTGCGTAGCCGTGCGTCCCGTGGTCGCGGCAGAGGGCGGCGAGCGCGGCGAGCGATCGGTCGATGTCGGCCGGCGGGGTCAGGTCGCCGAGGTCGAGCGCTCCGAGCTCGTGCTCGTTGGTGAGGACGGTCGTTCCGGGCGGGAGCGCGCGCGTCTCGATACCGTCGCCGCCGGTCAACACGAAGGCGTCGGTGCGATCCGCGATCAGGAGGTTGAACGGGTTCTGCGGCTCGGCGAATGCCGTCCGCTCGACGCGCGCCACCGCCGCGCGCGCCGTCGGGCCGCCGAGCGCCGCGGTCACGATCCCGCCGCGCGAGGGTCTGCCCGGATCCACCGGCTCGCCGCTCCGGTTGGTGATGCCGGCGACGACACCCGACCGGTTGACGCCGATCCAGGTCCCGCCGGCCTTTCGATCGCGCGGCGCGAGGAAGCCGCCGGGCCAGAGAAGCGGTGGGTCGCTCGGCCGGGAGCGCGCCTCGTCGCGGTTCGCGGCGACGACCACCGGATACCCGGGCACGAGGCGGTGATGGAGGATGAGGAGGCACATGGTCCGCGCGCGGCCGGGATCGCCTACGGCGTGCAGCGCGAGTCGGGGCGCCGCTTGCCCTCGAAGGTCACGATGCCGGTGCAACCCCCCGCATCGGTGCACAGCGTATCGCCCGCGAAGCTGATCCGGACGAGGTAGGACGCCGTGAAGGAGCTGTCGCCGGAGGCGATCAGGTCGCCGTCGAAGCGCGTGACGAGGGTGCAGGCGCCGGCCACGTCCCTGTACTCGGCGAGGATCGCGCCGAGCCCGCCGCTCACGGTGGTGCCCGTGAAGTCCCCGGCACCGTGGTAGGGCTCGACGAATCCGAGATGGGTCACCGTGTCGATCGCGGCGAAGAGGCTCTCCGTGCCGGCCACGGTCAGGATGTCGACGACCGAGTCGAGCGACGTGCGACAGGGGCCGGGAGGTCCGAAGACGGTGGAGCCACTCCGGATGTGCCAGCAGCCCTCGAACGCGGTGAGGTCCACCTCCTCGCCGGAGGGCGGAGGAGGCTGGATCGGACCGTCGTCATCGCCGCATGCGGCCCAGACGAGGGCGAGAGCGAGGAACCAGGCGAGGATGAGATATCTCATCCGGCGGTCGGCACGGCAGTGGGCGGAGCTGTCGGTTTTCTTCATCATCCGTGGGCAGGGGAAGGGGTTCCGGTCCAGGGCCGCGCGATCTTAGCACGCGCCGCCGGGGCGGCCGCCGGGCCCGTGCGAGCGGCCGTGACCTTTTCCGGGGGTCGGCCCCGGGGTCGGCTCGGCTCGAGCCGGGCCCGGCGGGGGCGTGGACCGCGGGCCGCCACCCCGGTATTCTTCCCTGGTCTTACGGATAATCCCGCTTCCTTCCCCCCCGGGACCGGAACTCGACCCCGATCAACAGGGTGAATCGCGGCCATGACCTTGACCACGGAATGGGCCGGCACGCTCGACCGGCTTCGCCAGGAACCGGCTCTCGACCTGCATCTCCTCGACACGCTCGATGAGCTGGTCGAGCACACGCCGTCCGCCGATCTCGCCCCGGTGGCCGACGCTGCCCAGGTGCGGCTCCCCGAGCGCGGCGTCCATCCGAGCCTCCACTACCTGATCGCGCGCCTCCTCGTCCGCCGCGGCGAGCGGGAGGAGGCGGCCGCTCAGCTCGAGCGCCTCCTCGAGCGCATGAACCAGGACGGGCAGCATGCGCTCCTCGTCGAGATCGGCCGGCGGAACGCCGATCATCTCGCGGGCGAGCGCCTGATCCCGCTCCTCGTCCGTGCCGCGCGCGTCGAGCCGGCGGCCGTGCCGGGCCAGGTGCTGGCCGAGATGCGCGATCGCCATCCCGATGATCCGCGGCTCCACTGGATCACGGGGCTGCGTGCCCTCGACGCCGGTGAGCCCACACCCGGTGCCCGCGCCCATCTCGCCCGCGCGCTCGCCCACCTCGCCCGCGAGGGAAAGCCCGAGGAGCTCGAGGAGGCGGCGCTCCCCGTCCTCGACGCGCTCGACGCGGAGACGATCGACGATGTCCTGGCCATGCTCGCCGCGCTCATCGAACGCCATCGCATCGCCGATGCGCGCACCTACCTCGAGCTCGCGCTCGATCAGGTGCTCGCTCTCGGTCAGGCGGAGGCGCTGTGGGCGCTCCTCCGTCCGGTGCTCCTCCGCGCCGCGGACGCCGCGCCGCTCCGGCCGGCCGCGCTCGCCGCGCTCGCGCGCCTCCATCCCGAGCTCGAGCGCCACCAGCGGGTGATCGCGGCGGCCGGTCTCAATGACCCCGACGTGCCGTTCGCCACCGCCTTCGCGCGCTACACGAAGCTCATGGAGTTTCCGCCCGGCGGTTTCGTGCAGCACGGGAGCTTCGGTGTCGGCGAGATCCTGGATCACGACGGAGAGAACGTGACCGTCCGCTTCATCGGAAAGCCCGAGCATGTCTTCAAGCGCACGCTTGCCGAGCGCGCGCTCGATCGCCGCGCCCCGGACGACCTGCGCGTGCTGCTCGCCTTCGCCCCGGAGCGTCTGGCCGAGCTCCGCGAGCGCGATGCGGCCGGGCTCGTCCAGGCGGCGCTCCGGGCGAGCGGCGGCGAGGCGAAACCGCGCGATCTGAAGCGCCTCCTCGCGCCGGCCGTGGTGCCGGTCGAGGGCTGGACCGAGTGGTGGAAGAAGGCGCAGAAGGCGATGGCGGAGGACGAGCGGATCGATCTCTCCCAGAGCTTCCGCGATCTCGTGCGGCTCGCCGGCGGCGGCCCGGCCGCCTCGGGCGAGGTGCCGCTCCCGAGCTTCGAGGATCGGGGCGACGCGGGGCGGCAGCTCAAGCTCCTCCGCCGCTTCCTCGATCAGCATCCCGATGCGAAGGAGCGCGCCGGGCGCGCGCACGGGCGGCGGCTCGAGCGCTGGCTCGAGACTCGCCCGCTCACCAACGAGGAGCGGATCCTCACGCTCATCGTCCTTTCGGCGTGGGATCCGGCGGCGCCCGCGCGGCTCACCGCGGCCCTCGCGGGGGCGGCGCGTGCCGGCTTCTCGCTCGCCGAGTTCCCGGAGGTGAAGGACCAGGAGCGGCTGCTCGAGCTGGGTCTCGCGGCGGAGGACTGGCAACCGCTGGCCATGGCGGCGCTCGATTCGAAGCAGCCGGCGATCCGCGAGCGCGCTCTCGCCGCGATCGAGGAGCGCCTCGGCGCGGCGGCGACCCCGCTCTATCGCGAGATCCTCGAGCTGGCGCCGGCCCGCGGCGACGCGGTGATCGAGGTCATCCAGCGAGCGCTCGCCGCGACCCCGACGCTCGCCGCGACCCCGGCGCTCGCCGCGATCCCGGTGGCCGATCTCTTCATCGCGGCGCTCCAGGTCGTGTCCGATCCGGAGCGCGAGACCCTGCGCAAGGCGGCCCAGGGCCTTCTCGATTCCGAGGGGCCGCTCTTCGCCCGGCTCGCGGCGGAGCCCGCCGCCGGCCCGGTGGCAGAGCGGGTCGAGGCGGCGCTGCTCAACTTCCGCGCCTCGGACCGCTATCTCTTCCCCGTCCTCGCCGCCCTCGAGCAGATCTGGGGCCCGTCGGTGATCGAGGTCTTCCGCCGCCGCCGGGAGCGCGAGAGCCGGAAGATCGCGGCGCGCCTGGACGACGACCTGGGCGAGGTCCCGGTCGGGCTGATGACCCGCGCGAGCTTCGCCGCGCTCCGGACCGAGCTCGAGCGCGTGGACCTCGAGCTCCGCACGACCATCCCGCGGGCCATCCAGAAGGCGCGCGAGCTGGGCGACCTCCGCGAGAACGGCGAGTACGAGTCGGCGAAGCTGAAGCAGCGCCAGGCGAGCGAGCGGCTCGCCAACCTCATGCGCCAGCTCGCCGACGCGCAGGTGATCGAGGACCTGCCGGCGAGCGATGAGACCCGGGTCGTGGCGGGTACCGAGGTCACGCTCTACCCGGTGGACGGCGGCGAGGCGATCACCTACTGGGTGCTCGGGGACGGCGATTCTCACCACGGGCCGGAGGTGATCTCCTACCGGGCCGATCTCGGGCGCGCCCTCTGGCGCCGGCGGGCCGGGGAAGAGGTGGACCTGCCGCTCTCCGGCGGCAGCCGCCGGGTGCGCATCGAGCGGATCGCACGCCGCCTGCCGGCGGCCGGGTAGACCCGTTGCCCGAGTAGGCCCTCACCCGGGGGATGGCTGGACAAAATGTCGAACCGCATGCGATGATAACCTCGACATGGCCGCCGCGCGCGGAGGCGCTCGGCATCTCGGATCAACAACTACATGGAGGTGCGCTGTGTGGACGTCCCGGTCCGCGCTGCTCATTCTCGGTCTCGTGGCCGCATCGACGTTCGCTGCGCCCGTCCTGGCACAACAAGTGTGCGACGGCGTCGGGGCGGCGTGCAGCCTGGAGAACCTGGGCAGCGACCGCTATCGCTTCACATTCGTCGTTACCAATGGCAGCCCGCTCGCGAACGCGATCTTCAAGTGGAACATCGACCCGCCTAGCATTCCCTCCGAGTGGGTCACCGTCTCGTTCGGCCTGCCGGCCGGGTGGACGGGCAATCACCCTGATCATCACCTCGACTTCCGGACCGGAAACGGCAACGGAACGACTACACGCGTTTTCAGTCCGAGTGCCGGAGGCTGCGGGGGAGTGACCTCGCTCACCTTCGTCTGGACTTTCGATAACATCGACGGTCCGACTCCCGACTGCGCAGATTTTGACGCGTTCGACTACACATTCCACTACCAGCCGCTCGCGACCTGCGCGAACGTCGGCATCACGCTCACCTGCCCCGGACTCTTGCCCGTCGAGGAGACGACCTGGGGATCGGTGAAGAGCATCTACCGGAACTAGGTCGCGCCCTGACGGCGCGACGAGGTGCGGCAGTGCCGAGGCGGTGACTCCGGGCGGGGTCGCCGCCTCGTCCTTTTGTGGGTTGGGGGTTGCCATCGCGCCCGATCCGGCCGCGGGTTCATGGTAGGCTAGCAAGCGGCAAGGGCCGTATCGGGCGCGCTGCGGGAGGATGTCGCGGGGCGCGGCTTGTGGTCGAGGGAGGTTCTCATGGGGAAGGTGAGCACGCTCGCGCGCATCGAACGCGTCGCCGTGATCGGCGCCGGCAACATGGGCGGCGGCATAGCGCAGAAGGTCGCCACCGAGGGATACCCGGTCGTCCTCGTGGACCTGAACGAGGCGCAGGTGGCCCGCGGCATGGAGCGGCTCAAGACCACGCTCGACGAGGGGGTTGCCAGGCAGATCTTCACGGCGGAGCGGGCGGCCGAGATCCTCGCCCGCATCACGCCGGCAGCGTCGCTCGCCGCGGCGCGTGACGCCGACCTCGTGATCGAGGCCGTGTTCGAGGATGCGGCGGTCAAGGAGGAGCTCTTCGCGGCCCTCGACCGCGAATGCAAACCGGAGACCATCCTCGCCACCAATACCTCGTCGTTCTACGTCGGCGAGCTGGCGCGCGCGACGGGGCGCCCCGATCGCTGTCTCGGCCTCCACTACTTCTATCATCCGGCGAAGAACCGGCTGGTCGAGGTGATCGCCGGCGAGGAGACCGATCCCGAGATCTTCGCCCTGGCCTGGCGATTCCAGGAAGTGATCGGGAAGACGCCGATCCGCTCGACCGATTCGCCCGGGTTCATCGTCAATCGCTACTTCGTGCCCTGGCTCAACGAGGCGGTGCGCCTCGTCGAGGAGGGAGAGGCCGACATCCCGACCATCGAGGCGGCCGCGAAGCGCTGCTTCGCGATCGGCATGGGCCCGTTCGAGCTGATGAATGTGACCGGGGTCCCGATCGCCATGCATGCGGCGACGACGCTCGGGCGCGAGCTCGGGTCCTTCTACGATCCGGCGCCGCTCCTTTGCCGGCAGGTCGAGCGCGGCGAACCGTGGTCGCTGGCCGGCGCCTCCAAGCAGGCGAACGAGGCCGAGGTCGCCGAACCGGCTCCTCGCCGTCACCTTCCTCGTCGCCGGCGAGCTCGTGGACGAGGAGGTGTGCTCGATCGAGGACTGCGACATCGGCGCTCGCGTCGGCCTGCGCTGGGCGCTCGGGCCGTTCGAGCTCATGAATCGCGAGGGGGCGGCGCGGGCGGCGGCCCTGGCCGCCGGCCTCGCCGGCAAGCACGGGTTCGGCATCCCGAACGTGCTCGCCGAGCAGAAGCGGCGGGGAACGCCCTTCCACTTCGCCCACGTGCGCCGCGAGGTCGAGGGCGGTGTCGCCACGATCACGGTCAATCGCCCCGATGCGCTGAACGCCCTGAACGAGGATGTCGTCACGCAGCTCGGCGAGGAAGTCGGGAAGGCGATCGCCGATCGCGCAGTGCGCGCCATCGTCCTGACCGGCGCCGGCAAGGCGTTCATGGCCGGCGCCGATCTCAAGTTCTTCATCCAGCACATGGAGCGGAAGACCCTGGGCGAGATCCGCCGCTTCACCGAGCGTGCCCAGGAGGTGCTGGCGACGATCGACGGCTCGCCGAAGACGTTCGTCTGCGCGCTGAACGGGCTCGCGCTCGGCGGCGGATTCGAGCTCGCGCTCGCCTGCGACTACATCGTCGCCTCGGAGCGCGCCTCCATCGGTTTCCCCGAGACGGGGATCGGCATCTACCCGGGCCTCGGCGGCACGCAGCGCACGCGGGAGCGCGTCGGCCTCGCCCTCACCAAGTACCTGGTCTACGGGGGGGACGTCGTCACGGCGCGGGCGGCCGCCGAGATGGGACTCGTTGATTGCGCGGTGAGCCCCGCCGATCTGCTCGAGACGGCGCGCTCCCATGCGCTCGCCAAGGCGCCGGTCGCCGCGCGCAAACCGCCGGCGATCCCCGAGCGGTGGCGCGCGCTCGGCGAGTTCCTGTCCGCGACGCCGGTCGCCGCTCTCCTCGGCGGCGAGGCGACCGCCGGCGGCGACGAGGCGATCGAGCGCTTCATCCGCCGCGCGCGCGGCAAGGCGCCGCTGGCGCTCCGCTATGCAGAGGAGATCATCGAAGAGGGCGCCAAGATGCCGCGCGACGCGGGGCTCGCGCTCGAGCTCTCGCACCTCGAGGACGTCTTCCAGAGCGAGGATGCCATGGCGGGAATGAAGTCGGTGGGCGGCAAGCGGCCCGAGTGGAAGGGACGATGACCCCTGCGGCGCGGACGGAGAGCCTGGTCGGGGCGTAGCGCAGTCCGGTAGCGCATCTGCTTTGGGAGCAGAGGGTCGCCGGTTCAAATCCGGCCGCCCCGACCATCCGACCCGCCGGCCGGCCGCGAGCCGGGTCCGCCGCCGCCGCGCACAGCAGGGGCGCGCCGGGCGCGCCGCCGGCCGGGAGCCGGGCCCTGGGTGGCTCAACCCAGGAGCGGAACCGGCCGATGATCCACTGGGGGCTCCAGGGCGGAGATCCTCATGGTGGCATCTCTCCAGGAAGTGCGTTCCATGGCGGCTCGGATCACGACATCTCCTCTCGGCCGGGCGATGCCCGGCGCTCTCGTCGTTGCGCTCGCCCTTCTCGCGCTCGCTCTTCTCGCGCTCGCCGTTCCGGGATTCGCGGGCGAGGTGACCGGTCGCGTCGAGCTTCCGCCTCCGCCGGTCAAGGCGGGCATCACCCCGCCCGCCCTCCTCGGGGGTCTCGGTGCCGGCCCGGGATCCGGCGCGAGCGCTGCGGCGGCAGGCCCGGTGCTCGTCTACGTGGCCGAGGCGTCGGCGCCGCTCCCGCGCGCGAAGACCTCCGGTGCGCAGTTGCGCCTGACCGGGACGAGCGCGGCCGGACCGCCGCTCGCCGCGCTGGCCCTCGGCAGCACGCTCGTGATCGAGAACGCGGACCGCCGCGAGCATCGCCTGGTCGTGCGCGGCGGTGCGCGGCCGATCGACCTCGGCGTGGTCGCGCGCGGAGGACGCTGCGAGTTCACCGCAGGCGAGACCGGCGTCTTCGCGCTCGCCTGCACGCTGCACAAGGAGGCGGCGGGAGAGATCGTCGTGCTGGCCCACGCCGCCTTCGCCTTCGTCGATGCGAACGGCGGTTATCGCCTGGCCGGACTGCCCCCGGGGCTCGCCACCGTCGTCGCCTACAGCCCGCGTTGCGGCGAGGTGTCGCGCGAGGTGACGGTGCCCGACTCGGGCCAGGTCGAGGTGGGCTTCAAGTTCTGAGCTTCGGCGCGATGTCCTGAGCCCGAGCGGCTGCGGGGACCGCCGGCGGGGTGTACACTCGGGGCGACGGAATGTCCCGGGGAAGGGGGGCGCGCCACCATGACCAGCATCCAGCTCATCGTGGATCGCCAGCTCCGCCGTTGGGAAGCGGAGCGCCTGGCTGCGCTCGAGGCCGCGCGCGCCGGTCGCGTCGCGGGGGAGGTCGCTCCCGCGCGGCCCACGGTGACCGTCTCGCGCCAGGCCGGCCTGCGCGGCGAGGCCATCGCGCAGGCTCTCGCCGCGCGCCTCGGCTACGAGCTGTTCGATCAGCAGATCATCGACTACATCGCGACCCACCACGATGTGCATCGCCAGATGCTCGAGATGCTGGACGAGCACACGATGTCCTCGATCAAGCTGTGGGCGGAGGGCATCGTGCACCGGCAGCATGTCGACCAGGCCGATTTCCTGCGCTTCCTGTCGAAGACCGTGCGCGGCATCCACGCGCACGGCGGGACGGTGATCCTCGGCCGCGGCGCCAACTTCCTGCTCGCCGACGCGCGGGCCTTCCGCGTCCAGCTCGTCGCTCCGCTCGCCGAGCGCGTGAAGATCCACATGGCGGAGCGCTCGCTCGACGCCGAGGCGGCACGCCGCGAGATCATCCAGGTCGATGCCGGGCGAAGCGATTTCATCCGGCGCTTCTACCACGCCGACTGGGCCGACCCCGGCGCCTACGACCTGAGCCTGAACGTGGCCGGGCTCCCGGTGGAGGGGGCCGCCGCCATCGTCGCGCAGGCGATGGAGTCCTTCCTCGCCGCGCGCTCGGCCTAGCCGTCCCGGTACTCAGCGCCCGTGTAGCCGTTGCCAGCGCCCGCGCCGGGCTGTCACCATGGTGGGGTCCCGATCCCGCGGGCTCGCCCCCCGGCCGTCTACCGTCTCAATGTCCCGGAGGATTTCCCGGCAATGCGTCCGATCTGGAAGGGATACCTGAAGCTCAGCCTGGTGACCGTCCCGGTCAAAGTCTACTCGGCGACTTCGGCTCACAGTCTCTCCTTCAATCAGCTCCACGCCACCTGCAACTCCCGCATCAACTACACGAAGACCTGTCCGCTCCACGGCGCGGTCCCGAACGAGGAGATCGTGCGGGGCTACGCCTACGAGAAGGACCGCTACGTGATCATGGAGGAGCAGGATCTCGAGAAGGTACGGCTCGAGAGCACCAAGGCGATCAGCATCGTGCGCTTCGTGGAGGCCAGCGAGATCGATCCGATCTTCTACGGATCCGCCTACTACCTCGAGCCGGACGGGAAGATGGCGCGCGAGGCCTACGCCACGCTCCGCGATGCGATGGCGGGCAAGGTGGCGATCGCCAAGGTGGTGCTGCGCGGGAAGGAGGACCTGGTCGCAGTGCGCGTGGCGGAGAACGCGCTCGTGATGAGCGCGCTCTACTACGCGGACGAGGTACGCGGCACGGGAGAGCTCGACGAGCTCAAGGAGTCGCCGCAGCCCGACGCCGAGGCGATCCAGCTGGCGCGCCAGCTCATCTCGGGTCTCGCGGGCCCGTTCGAGCCGGCGATCTACAAGGACGAGTACCAGGAGCAGCTCCTCGCCATCATCGAGGAGAAGGTCCAGGGGCGCGAAGCGGTGGTGGCGGACGAGGGGGCCGAGCCGCTCCGTGTCGTCAACCTGATGGAGGCGCTCAAGAAGTCGCTCGCCTCGGGCGCCGGCGCGCCGTCACGGGCCAAGGCGGCGCCTGCCCGCGAGGTGCCGGCGGCGTCCGACGAACCGGTGCGGAAGCAGGCGAACGAGTAAGGCGCGACAGCCGGGGAGGGCGCGTGGCCTCGGACCAGGGTCCGGTCGAGCAACAACAGGAGCGACGCAACGCCGCTGCGGACGGTGTGCGCGGGCGCGTGTTCGTTTTCACGGGACGCCTGCACACCCTGTCGCGCGCGACCGCCGCGCAGCTCGTCCGCCAGGGCGGCGGCACCGTGCGCGGGACCGTGACGCGCGACACCGACTTCGTCATCGCCGGGGACGCCGGCCGCGACGAGCCCGCCGGCGGCGGCGAGCGGGCCGAGCTCAGCAGCCGGAAGCTCCGGAGCGCCGAGGAGCTCAGGGCTGCGGGCGCCGGGCTCTCCATCCTCGCGGAGCGCGAGTTCCTTCGCCTGATCGGCTTCGCCGCGTCGGCCGACCAGGCCGGGCGCCACTACACGGCGAGCGACGTGCGCGCCCTCTTCGGTCTGGGGCCGAACGAGCTCGCGAAGCTCGAGCGGATGCGACTCGTCCGCCCCTTCCTGCGGACGCACTCGGACCGCTACTACACCTTCCAGGATCTGGTCCTCTTCCGGCAGGTGCGGGCGGCCCTCGACGGCGGCACGAGTCTGGCCCAGGCGGCGCGCCGGCTCCGTCTCGAGCGCCAGGGACAGATGACGATCCACTTCGAGTCGGCGCCGCCGATCGTGATCCCCTTGCGCCAGCCGGGCGAGGAGGACTACTCCGCCGCCGACTGGTACCAGATCGGCGTCGAGATCGATGAGGATCCGGCCGATTTCGCCCGGGCCGCCCACGCCTACGAGCGGGCGCTCGAGCTCGATCCGCATCACGTGGGCGCGCTCGTCAATCTCGGCACCATCCACTACCGGCTCGGGCAGATCGAGGAGGCGCGTCGCCTCTACGAGCGCGCCCTGGCCCTCGATCCGCGGAATCCCAAGGTCCACTACAACCTGGGCAACGTGTACGACGACATGGAGGAGTTCCGCACCGCCATCCGCTTCTTCGAGGCGGCGCTCCGCCTGAATCCCGCCAACGCCGACGCGCACTTCAACCTCGGCCTCGTTCACGATCGGCTGGGCGGCGTCGAGAAGGTGCGCAAGCACATGCTCGCCTACCTGCGTCTCGCCCCGGAGGGCGAGATGGCGGAGGTGGCGGCGGAGTACCTGAGCCTCACCGCTTGCGAGGACGGGGCTCCCGTCTAGGCCATGCGGCGCGCTCTTCTGGTCTGGATCGGAGTGACGTGCGCGGCGCTCGCCGGCTTGGGCCCGCGTGCGGTCGTCGCCGCCGGGGAGGACCCGCCGGTCGAGATGAAGTCCACCTGGGTTCCGCCCGCGCCTGCGACGCCGGGGCGTGATGTGGCCGCCGCCGGGGCCGCGGCGGCGCTCGCGCGCGAGGTCGGGCGCTACCTGACGAGCGGCGAGCCGGAGCGCGCGGTCGCCATCGCGCGGTCGCGCCTCAGCCCCGACACGACGAACGCGGCGCTGCGCGGCATCCTCATCAAGGGCTACGCTTTTCGGGATTGCGTCTGCCTGCCGGTGCCCCCGGCCCCCGCGGCCTTCGCGCCCGCGGCAGGGGCGGCGCCCGGGTCGCCGGCCGGCCGCTGGCCGTGCGATGCGAGCTTCCTCCCGCGCGCGACCGGCGACTCGATCGCCGCGGTGATCGCGACCGAGGAGCGCCTCGCCCCGAACGATCTGGCCGGCCATCTCCTCGCCGTCGATCACGAGATCGACCATGGATCGCCGGGGGGACTCGATGCGGCGATCGCGCGGCTCGACCGCTTCGATGCGGCGACGGTGGACGCGCGGCTCATCGAGCGCCTGTCGGTGACGCGCCGGCCTCCGCAGCTCGGCGTCCTCGCCCGCCGCCTCCACCAGCGCAACCCGCGCCGCGCCGACTGCATGGCCAACGAGCGCGTGATCTCGAGCCTCAACCAGGCCGCCGACTTCGAGGGGGCGATCGCGGCGTACGACGCGATCGCCCCGGATTCGCTCTGCGCCCGCCGCCTCGAGGCGGCGGCGACCACGACCCTGGTCGCCGGCGGCCGCCACGAGGATCTGTGGCAGCGCCTCAGGATCGCCCCGCCCGGCATCTCGACCGGCGATTACTACGGCATGGTGCTCCTGGCGACCCTCGCCGCCGCGCACTTCGATACCTCGCTCGCGCTCCAGCGTCTCGATCACGAGAAGGTGAACGAGGAGTCCTATCCCGAGCCGGCGCGCGCGGTGCTCGCCGAGCTCCGCCGGCTCCTCGTCGCGCCGGCCGCCACGGGTGGGGAGTGGGAGGACCTCGCCGCCGCCCCGTTCCTGGCCGCCGAGACCTATCGCCATCAGACCTTTCTGCTCTACTCGCTGGCGCTTCGCCGGAGCCCGCACCTCGAGCGTGCCGCCCGCGCGATGGCCGACGACCTCGCCGCCCGCAACATTCCCGCGGCGGCGGCGAGCGTCTGCGAGGGCTTCGCCGGCGGGCGGCGGCCCGGGCTCGACCGGCGGTGGGATCCGCGCCGTGGTGAATACTTGCGCAAATCCGCAGCTTATTACTTCTTGGCCGAGGACGATGCGGCGTGCCGGGCCGTGCTCGCCGCGCTCGATGCCCCGGCGCCGGCGGACGACCTCCTGGCCGGCGCGGCGGCGCTCCGCGCGGGGGATCGCGCGGCGGCGGGGCCCCTTCTCGCGCGGGCGGCGGCCGCGGCGCCCGAGCCCGCGATGCGGGAGACCGCCGAACGCCTCGGCGCCCTGGCGGCGGAGGCAGGCGGAGGTGCGCGATGAGGAGGAGTCGCGTGCGATCGACGACACGTGAGCGGGGGGCGGCGCTTCTCCTCGTGGTACTCCTGACGGCCGGTGAGTCGCACGCAGCCGAGCGGGCCGACCTCGCGACACTCCTCGCCGCGCACGCCGCGGCGCTCGGCGTCACGCCGGGGGAAGCAGGCCCTGGTTTCGAGATCTCCGGCGAGGTCGAGGGCACGGGACAGAGCGGCCGCTTCCGGCTCCTGGTCGTTCCGCCCGGGATGCATCGGCTCGAAGTCGATCTCGGTCCGCTGAGCGAGCGGAGCGGTTTCGACGGCCGGACGGCCTGGGTCTGCGATGTGAACGGGGTCACCCGCCGGCTCCATCTCGGCGAGCTGGACGAGTCGGTCCTGCGCGGAGCCTTCTTCGCCCGGGCCTACCTGGCCGCTGCACTGCCGCTCTACGCCGACAGCCTGCGTCTGTCCGTGCTCCCGCCGGACCCCGATGCCGATGATGACGAGAGCGAGTTCGTGCTCGCGCTCCGCCCCGGGCGCGGGCTCGCGGTGGATCTCGACAAGAAGACCCGTCTCGCCGCGGCCGTGGTGTGGCGCGATGCGGGGGGCGAGACGAGGACCGAGCTCCGCGATTACCGGCCGGTCGGCGGCGTGCTCGTCCCGCACCGGATCGATCGCGATCTGCCGGGGGGCCTCGAGGAGCGCTACCGGGTCACGGCCGCCCGGGTGCTCGCGAGCCCGCCGGACTCGACCGAGTTCGCGCCGCCCGCGAGCCGGCGCAACGTGACGTTCGATGCCGGCGGCGAGGTGGTGGTGGCGCTGCGCATGGCCGGCCAGCACGTGTTCGTCGAGGCCGCGGTCAACGGCCGCCCGGCCGGCCTCTTCTTCCTCGACACCGGCGCCGGCGCCAACTGCGTGAACGAGCGCGTCGCCAGGGAGCTCGGCCTGCCTGTGGCCGGCGACTTGATGGCCACGGGCGCCGGCGGCAGCACGAGGACCGAGTACCGGCAGGTGAACTCGCTCGGCTTCGGCTCGGTCCGCATGGGCGAGCACGCCGTGGTGGCGCTCGACCTCGGGCCGATCGAGAAGGTGATGGGGCTCGAGATCGGCGGCATCATCGGCTACGACTTCCTGAACCAGTTCGTGTTCGCGCTCGACTACGACGCCGGCACGCTCGCCGTGTACGACCCGGCGACCTTCGCACCCCCCGCCGGCGCGCGCGAGGTGCAGTTCCTCGTCGGCAAGAACACGCCGCTTCTCGCCGGCACGATCGAGGATCATGCGAGCGGCTGGTTCCGGGTCGACTCCGGCGCCGCCGACTTCGTGAGCCTGCACGGCCCGTTCGTGCGCGCGCACGACCTCCTCGCCGGGCGCGAGACCGAGAAGTCCACGGCGATGGGGATCGGCGGCACGCAGCGCATGTACAGCGGCCGGCTCGCGTCGTGCACGATCGCCGGTGAGCGCTTCACCGACGTCGAGGCGAGCTTCACGCTCGCCGAGGAGGGAGCGCTCGCCGACGAGGACATCGCCGGCACGGTCGGCGGCCAGTTCCTGCGCCAGGTCGCCGCCACCTTCGACTACGGCCGCGAGCGCGCCTATCTCGCCCGGCGCGACGCGGCGACCCGGCGCGGCTTCGGGTTCGGTGCCCGGCTCGACGGGGACCACCTCGTCGTCTCCGACGTGAAGCCGGGCCGCCCGGCCGCCCGCGCCGGGCTCCGCCCCGGCGATCGCGTCGTGAGCGTGCGCGGCGCCCCGGTCGGGCGCGCGGAGCTCCTCGACATCGCCACCATCTTCCGCTTCGCGCCCGGCGAGGAGCGCGTGGAGATGGTGGTCGAGCGGGACGGCGAGACGGTGCCGATCGCGATCGAGAAACCCGCGGAGTAGCTCCCGAACCGGCGCCCGCACGCCGACCGTGGCTGGCCCGCCCCGTCAGCCGCTCCGGCTAGCCGGTCTCGATCACGACCGCGCTTGCGTTCCCCTGCTTCGCGACCACGATGCGCGCCGGCATGCGCTGCGCGAGCTCGCGGATGTGCGTGATGATGCCGACCGTCCGCCCCCGCCCGTAGAGAGCCTCGATCGCATTGGCCACGTGATCGAGATGCTCCTCGTCGAGCGTGCCGAATCCTTCGTCGAGGAAGAGGCTCTCCAGCGCGTGCGGCCGGCTGGCCGCGCCCGCGAGCTCGGCCAGCCGTTCGGCGAAGGCGATGGCGAGGGCGAGCGAGGCGGTGAAGCTCTCGCCGCCGGAGAGCGTGCGCACCGAGCGCCGCTCGTCCGCGTTGGCGTGATCGATGATCGTGAAGCGACGGTTCTCGACCTCGAGCGAGAAGTCCATGCCGAGGTAGTCCTTCAGGTGGCGGTTGGCGTCGGCGGCGAGCACGGCGACCGCCTCCTCGTGCAGGTAGGTGACGAAGCGGTCGGCCTGGAGGTCGGTGGCGAGCTGCCTGGCGAGCGCGTGAGCGCCGGCCGCGGCATCGCGTTCGCGCGCGGCTTCGCTCCGCCGCGCCTGGGCCCGCTCGATCTCCGCGCGCTCGAGTTCGGCCACGGCGCGGCTGGCGGCGAGATCGGCGCGCTCGGTCGCGGCGGCGCCGCGCCGCGCCTCGACGGCGGCGCGCTCGGCCGCGCCGTCCGCGGAGGCGGGGAGCGCGATCGCGATCGCCCCGGCGCGCGTGGCGAGGTCCGCGCGGAGTACCGTCGCCCGGGCGGAAGCTGCCTCCGCGGCGGTGCGCGCCGCGGCGCCGCTCAGCTCGCTGGCGGCGAGGACGGAGCGGGTCGCGATCTCCTCGGCGCGGCGATCCTCGAGGTCGCGCTTCAGCGCGTCACGCCTCTCAACGAGCGCGGCGTGCTCGTCCCGGGCGCGGCGCGCGGCGGCGAGCGCGTCGCGGGCGGCGGCGACGAGCCCGCTCGGCTCCGCGTCCGCCGCCTGGCCGAGCACCGCGGCCAGGCGCTCCCGCAGCTCGCCGAGCTCGCGCTCATCGCGGGCGCGGTGCTGCGCGCGCTCGGCCGCGGCGCCCGCCTCCGCATCGCGCGCCGCGAAGAGCCGGTCCTGCTCGCGGTGGGCCGCCGCGGCTTCCTCGGCCGCGCGGCGCGCGTCCGCGTCCGCGGTCGCGGCCGCGTCCGCGGCAGCCTCGAGCTCGGCGAGCGCCGACTCGAGCGCGGCGCGGGTGCCGGACGTGGGCGTCGTTCCGAGATAGGCCTCGAGCGTCGCGGCCGCGGCGTCCTCGTCGGCGCCGCGCCGCGCCGCATCGCGCGCGAGCTGCTTCGCCCTTTCCTCCTCCTTCGCGAGCGCGGTCTCGATCCGCGCGACGTCGAGATCGGCGGCGCGCGCCCGCTCGCGCGCGGCGGCGAGCACCTGCTCGGCGGCGGCGATCGCGGCGGGCGCGGGTCCCGGTGCGGGCACTGCTGCAACAGATTGCGCGCAGACGGGACAATCTGCGCCAGGCACGAGATGGGCGCGGAGGTCGTGCGCGGCGTGCGTGCGGCGGAGCGCCGTGCTCTCCTCCTCGGCGCCGGCCGCGGCGGCGGCGGCTCTTGCGACCGCCTCGCGCGCGACAGCGAGGCGGGCCGCCGCCTTCTCCATGTCGGCGCGGACCGCGGTGAGGGCGCGCTCCTTCTCGGCGCGATCGGACGCGTGCCGGGCGCGCGTCTTCTCGATCTCGAGATGGGTGGCGATTGCGCTCGCCGAGCGGAAGCGGGCGGCGAGACGATCGCGGGCCGCGCCGGCCGCCGCGGCAGTCGCCGCGGCCCGGGTGCTCGCCTGCTCGCGCTCGGCGGCGGCGCGGGTCGCAGCATCGATCTGCAGGGCGAGCGCCGCCTTTTGCGCGGCGCTCGCCTTCTCCGCGGCCGCGGCCCGGGCGAGCGCCCCGGCGAGCGCGGTGAGACGCTCGGCATCCCCTTCCGCGCGTTCGAGCGCGAGGTGGCGCGTCTCGTCGTGCCGGACCTGCGCGAGCGCGCTCTCGATCGCCGCGATGTCGCGGGTTCCGGCGGCGAGCCCGGCCTGCAAAGCGGCCAGGCGGTCGCCCGCCGCGCGATGCGCGGCGGCGAGCTTCTCGGCCTCGCCGCGGAGCCGGCTGGCCTCGACGAGCGCCTGCGCGTGGGCCTCGGCGAGCTGCGCCGCCTGCGCGAGCTCGGTCTCGAGCGCGGCGAGGGCCGCCGCCTGCGCCTGGATCCGCGTGAGCGTCGCCTCGCGCTCGGCGAGCGCCTCCGGCGTCGCGCCCGCGAGCTGCGCGAGCTCGCGATCGAGATCGCGTAGCTTCTGCTCGCCGGCCGCCGCACGCTCCGCCGCGAGCTGCCGCATGCGCCCGTAGATCCCGGTCCGCAAGAGGCGGTTCAGGACCTCGGTGTTCTCCTTGAGATCGCCCTTGAGGAAGCTGTCGAACTGGCCTTGCGGCAGTACCACGGCGCGCGTGAACGAGTCGTAATCGAGACCGATCAGCCGCTCTGCCGTGCGATCGACGTCCCCGCTCTTCCCGGCGAGCGAGCGCCAGGTCCCGTTCTCCTTGTGCTCGAGCGCCGCCTTGGTGGTGAGAACTCCCTTCGCCGAGACGCTCGAGCTGCGGGCGACACGGTAGATCTCCGGGCCGACCGCGAAGTCGAGCCGCACCTTCATGGCCTGCATGCCGCGCGCGACGAGCTGGTTCAGGTCCTTCTCGAGGCGCGGCACCTTGCCGTAGAGGGCGTAGACGATGGCGTCGAGGACCGACGACTTGCCGGAGCCGGTGGGGCCGGTGATGGCGAAGAGGTCGAGCGCTCGAAAGTCGATCGTGGTGTGCGCGCGGAAGCTCGTGAAGCCCTCGAGCTCGAGCTCGAGCGGGCGCGTCAGGAGTCCTCCTCGGCGGCCGCGGCGCCGTAGAGCTCGCGGAAGAGGGCGAGGAGCTCGGGCGTGGGCTCCCGGCCCTGGCGGGTGCGGAGATACTCGGAGTAGAGCTCGCCCGGGCCGAGGCCGCGCTCGAGGCGCGGCGGTTCGTTCCTGTCGCCGTCGCCGCCGTCCTCACCGGCGGCCCTCATCTCGAGCTGCACCTGCACCGCATTGGGGAGGATCTTCCGCACCTCGTCGGCGAGGCCGGGGATCGGCGCCGCGGCGGTGACGATGACGCGCAGGTGATCGTCGCCGACCTCCGTCGTGAGCGCGGCGAGATCGGCGAGCGTCCCGCGCACCTCGCGGAGCCCGCGCCCCGCGCGGAGCGGGATCATCTCGAGGCGCGCCGGCACGCGCGGCCCCGTCACCTCGACGACGACGACGCTCTTCTCCTGCCCGCGCTCGCCGAAGTCGAGGGCGAGAGGCGAGCCGGCGAAGCGCGATGGGGAGGAGGAGGGCACCTCCTGCGGCCGGTGCAGATGCCCGAGGGCGAGGTAGTGGAGGTTCCCCGGGAGCCGCGCCGCCGGGACGGCATAGGTCTCCCCGATGTGGATCGAACGCTCGCCGCCGCCGGTCTTCGAGCCCGCGACGTGCATGTGGGCGAGGAGGAGGCGGATCGGATGCGGTTCGAGGGCGGCGGCGAAGGCGTTGAGGATCGCCGCCATGCGCTCGGAGTAGCGGTCGAAGGCCGTGCCCGATTCCTCCATGAGGACGCTCGCGTCGACGATCCGGTGCTCGGGGATGAAGGGGATGGTGCCGATCGCCGCCTTCTCGCCGCGGCGCGACTCGAGCGTGAACACGCCGCCCTTGTCGGGACGCACGAAGTCGTGCCGGACGTGCACGTCCACGATCTCGAGCAGCGAGGCGACGGCGCCGAGCTTCCGCTCGTGATCGTGATTGCCGGCGATGACGACCGCCGGGATGGCGGCGCGGCCGAGATCCCGGAAGAAGTCGTAGACCACCTTCTCCGCCTCGGCGCCGGGGGCCGCCGACTCGAACACGTCGCCGGTCACGAGCAGGCAGTCGACCACCGAATCGCGCGCGATCGCGAGGATCTCGGCGAGGACCGCCCGGTGCTCGTCGGCGCGGCTCCGGCCGCCGATCGTCTTCCCGACGTGCCAGTCCGAGGTGTGGAGGAAGCGCATGGGTCGGCTCCGAGCTCCCTATTGCTCCAGCCGACCGAAGAGGTCGTCGAGCTCCGGCGCGGTCATCGCCGGCGTCGCCTCGCCGGGGCGGGTCGCCCACGCCGGGAACGGGAAGCGCACGAGGAGCGGGATCGGGATCTCCGGCTGCAGCACGATCATGGTGCCCGGCTTCAAGATGGTCGAGCGCTGGCGCGCGGAGGCGGGCAGGAACCCGTACTCCTCGCGCCCGGCCTCGGCCGCGTCGAGGCGGCCGACCACACGGAGCGCCGAGTTGACGATGACCCGCCGCTCGACCTCGCTCGCGGTCTGCTGGGCGCCGAGGAGCACGATGCCGAGGCTCCGCCCGCGCTCGGCGATGTCGAGGATGATCTCCTTGATCGGGCTCCAGCCCTCGCGCGGCGCGTACTTGTTGAGCTCGTCGAGGAGGACGAAGGTGAGCGGCTCGCGGGTGCCGAGGTCATCCTTCTCCTTGAGCATCTTCTTCAGAACGATTCCGACCACGAAGCGCTGCGCCCGCTCACGCAGGTTGTGGATGTCCACCACCGAAACCTGCGCCCGGGAGGGGTCGATGCGGTGCGCGGCGGGACGCTCGGCGCCCTCGGCGCGAATCAGGTGCCCCACGCTCGACACCGAGTTCTCGAGGCGGCGGATGAAGGCTGAAACGGTGCCGGAGGCGGCCGCCGAGCCCACCCAGTCGCTCGACTTTGCCTTGTCCTCGCAGAGCGCGCGCACGCGGTCGACCAGCTCCGAGAACGTGTTCACGCGGCTGCCGTCGATCTGGATCCAGGGATCCTCGGCGCCGCCGGCGGCGGCGGCCTCGCGGGCGAGCTTGGTCTCGACGCGGTCGATCATCGAGGGGAGGTGCTCCGACTCGGCGTCCGCGTCGGCGAACAGGAAGCGGAGATAGCGCTCGATCGCGAACTCGCGGAGCGTCCAGTAGTAGGCGGTCACCCCTTCCTGTCGCGCGCCGGTGTGCGGGACCGTCGCCGTGACGTGCGGGCGCACCGGCGCATAGATCGCGACGCTCCGGAAGGGTCCGGCGGGCAGGCCGAGCGCTGCGTACCGCGCGCAGGCATCGGCGTCGAGGCGGGTGTTGGGCCGGTCGAGGAAGAGGAGATCCTCGCCCTTCACGTTGAAGACGAAAGCCCGAGCGTTGGTGGTAGCGACCCCGAGCGCGCCCGAATGGAAGAGGTTGTAGAGGAGGAAGGTGGCATAGGTGGTCTTGGTCGCGACCCCGGAGATGCCCGAGATGTTGACGTGCGCGCCGCGCGTGCCGTCGAGGAACTCGAGGTTCGCGTAGATGGGCAGATCGTCGCGCCCGACCCCGAGGGGGAGGCGATGCGTCATGCGATCGAAGAAGAGCGCGAGATCGCGCTCGGCGGCCTCCTCGGCCACGGCCAGTCGCACCTCATCGCCGGGCCGCGGCGGCACGAAGATCTCCGGCTCGACACGGGTGACGGCGACATGCGCGGCGAGCGAGGTCGAGGCCGGCAGGAGCCCCTGCGTGACGAGAAAGACGTCGGAATCGAACTGCGTGCCCTCGTGACGGGCGCGCACGAGGTCGACGATGCCGTAGAGCGTGATCACGGTGCCGTCGGGGAGATGCGTGCGCACGAGAACGACGTCGTCGAGCTGCAGGTAGGCGTCCTGGTGCACGGCGACCCAGAAGCCGAGCGGGGTCGAGTCCTCGGTGCCGAGCACCTGGCCGGCGAGCGGCGAGCGGGTCCTCATCGGGCCTCCTGGCGGGCCGCGGCAGTCGTAGTGCCGCGGGGCGCGGCGACGCGCGGCGCGGCGAGATGCGCGGTGATGGCGCGGCGCGTGAGCGCACGGTCGCCGAGCCGATGGCGGAGGAGCTGCTCGAGTCCGCCGAGCGGCACCAGGTTCTGCGGCGAGCGCGGATCGCGCTCGCGCGTGGATGCGGCGCGCACGAGCGCGGCGGCCGAGCGATCGGCGATCGCTCGCGCCGCCTCGATCCCGGCCTCGCTCCCGCACTCGAGTCGGGCGATGCCGGCGAGCTCGTGGTCGGCCGGTCCGCCGCGCCCGAGGCAGAGGTACCACGAGTAGCGCTGATTCTTGTCGCAGATCGCAAATATCGGCGTGCGCTGGCCGACGGCGAGCTGCGGGAGAAGCGCCGCCGCGCCGGCTGGCAGATAGGCGCGGTGGAGGCTCTTCACGAAACCGGCGAGCGGTGTCGGCGTCCGCGCGAGGTAGGCGAGGGGGCCGTCGGCGATGATGAGGGCGCCGGTGGGGAGGCCGGTCGTGCCGCCGGACGCGGCGGCGAGCGAGCGAGCGAGCTCGTCCTCGGCGCGGCGCATGGCGGTCTGGAGCGCCTGGAGCGTCGCCTCGGGCTCGGTCTCGGGTACGGCGAGCGGCTCGTACGTGAGCGTGCCTCCACCGGCAAGGGACAGGGTGAGCGGCGGGTGCTCGGTGCCGCCGCCGAGGACGAGGAGGCGGCCGATCGCGTGACCGATCAGCTCGGGTTCGCGATCGGAGGCGCGGAGGGCGCCGACCGCGTAGCTCCCGAGGAGCCCGGGGACCGGGCCGTTCCCCGCCGTCGCGGCCAGGACGCGCGCGTCGATGCGGCGCACCCCGTCGATGAAGACGAGGGGCACCGGGCGCGCGGCGGCGGCGCCGGTGGCCGCATCGGACGGCGGATCGATCGCGGCCCAGTGCGCCGTCTCGACCGCGAGGTCGACGGGCGCGGGCGCGAGCGCGTCGTGGTCATCGGCGGAGAGGTGGACGGCGAAGTCCGTGTCACTCGCCCACGGGTCGAGCTTGAGCTGAACGGCCGCTGGCATGGGGAGACGGTCCTTCGTCGAATAGGGGATCGGGTGATCGACACGCGGCAAGGAGCGCGGTCGAGGCTAGCCCGGTGGTGCCGGGCGGCGCAAGGTGCATGTCGGGGAGGTAGAGACGATCCCGCGGGATCGTGCGGGCGAACGCACGGGTCGAGGGGGCATCCCGAGTCGCGCGGGGGGAGCGGGCGCCGGCCGGCTCAAACAGTCCTCGCCCGCCCGCGAGCCTCAGTCCCGGACTACCACGTCCGGCGGTGTGGGCGGGCTGCGGAACTCGCCGGCCTTCGCGCCCGCTCCCCCCACGCTCCGCGACCGGTCCCTTGGATGCACCTGCTCGACGATCCCGCGGGATCGTTCCGGCCCGGTAGACCACCGTCGGCTCGCGCACTGCCCAGGGGCGACCTGTGCCCCAGGTCGAGCGCCGGTCGTCGGGTGGCGTCTCGGCGTACGCCCGGTCGAAGTCGTCCTCGGTCGGGTCGTCGGCATCGGCGAAGGCGGCCTTCTCGGCGGCCCACTTCTGCTGCCACCACCAGAGCATGTCCGCCGTCACCTCGCCGGTGTCTCCCAGGGTCCAGCCGGCGCGGGCCGTGAACACCAGGTCGCCGGAGGCGTCGTGGTTGATCACGAGCTTCCCCTCGTGCGCCTGCCGGTGATGCCACCAGCAGAGATAGATCAGGTTCTTCACCTGGTGCCGGCCGCCCTCCGCCCACGGCTTCAGGTGATGCAGATCCAGCCACAGCCGCCGCTTGCATCCCGGCACCCGGCAGCACCGCCCATCCCTGACCCCCACCGCCCGCCGCGTCACCTCGCTCACCGTGCGCGTCCCCCGACTCAGCATCTCCTCGCGCTGCAGGCGGAGCGTGCAGTCACAGAGGAGCCGCGAGAGGACTTCGGGCTTGAGCGGTGCCGCCCCGTGGGAGCTCTCCGTCCACGCCGTGCCATCCTCATCGAGGTGGACGACCACCGTGTAGCGCTCCGCCGTCTTCACCTCGCCGGCGGGTCCGGAGAGAAAGTCGGCCGCCAGGAAGACGAGCGACTCGGCGGCGGAGAGCGTTGCTCCGGCCTGGCGGCGGACTTCGTCCAGCGCCCGCGTCACGAGCTCCATCTCCTCCGCCGGCAGATCCACCACCATCCGCGTGGTCGCCGCGTTCAAGGCGCTCGTCATCAGCCGCCGCCCCGGCGGCGCGCCCTTCCGGCTCCGCGCCACCTGGGTCTCCAGCTCCTCCGCGGTCAGCTTGAGCGCGCGCTCGAGCCACGCCGCTTCGGTCTCCGGCGTCACCACGCGCACCAATGTGCGCACCTTGGCGTAGGAGAGCCGGCCTGTAGCGAACGCCTGATCGGTCAGCGGCAGCTCGGCGAGCGCCTGCGCCACCCGGATCCGCTGGCGCGCGGCGATGCGGCTCACCCCGCAGATGAGCTCCAGGTAGTGGGCCATGGTCGGGCAGCCGTACTCCTCGTAGCCCTCGCACTCCTCCATGCGGCGGATGAGGAGGGTGAGCCGGTGCAGGTTCCAGTTCGCGAAGGCCGCGTTTCTGAGGAACTCGGCATGGAGGGCGGCGGGGGTGGACTCCCGGCCGGGGTCGGCGCCCGGCTCGGCCATCGGGTCGGCGGCGGCGGCGCTGGCGGTCATGGCGAACTCCTTGGTGGAAAAGCCGTTAGGTGGTTCGAGGTCGCCTGTCACCAGAGACTATATGAATGTATAGTTAAGTCAAGCGCTTTCTTTCGGGCGGGGAGCTCAGGCGATCCCGCGGGATCGCCCGGCGGCGCCCTTCGGCTATCGCCTTCCGCTCGCCAGCGATTCCGCGATCCGCCCCGCCAGCGCCACCGAGTCCTCGATGACCCGGTTCACGGCGATGCCCCGATAGCCCCAGCCCGCCAGGTAGAGGCCCGGAAGCCCGGCCAACTGCCCCTCGATCCGGTCGAGGCGGGCGCCGTGGCCGGGCGGATAGTGCGGGATTCCGCGCCGGTGCTGGATCACGCGCACGAACTCGGGCTCGGCGGTGATGCCGAGCACCTTCTCGAGCTCGCGGCGCACGATCGCGAGAAGCTCCTTCGCATCGAGCTTCACGACATCGGGATCGTGCGCGCCGCCGATCATGGTGCGGAGGAGCACCTTCCCGACCGGGGCGCGGAAGCGGAAGATGGACGAGTCCCAGAGGCAACCGAGGAGGCGGAGCCCCTCGCCCCGTGGGACCAGGAATCCGAAACCGTCGAGCGGTCCGGGGAGCCGATCGGCGCTGTAGCCGGTCGCGATCACGGCGATAGGCGAACTCGGAATCGCCGCGAGATCGTCGGCCATCGCTGCATCGAGCGGGCGCACGAGCTCGGCCGCCACCCACGGCGGCGGGGCCACGACCACCACTGACGCCTCGATCGTCTCGCCGCGGCTCGTGCGCACGCGATAGCCGCCGGCCGGGAGGCGCTCGATCGCCTCGACCGCCGTCGCCATCGTGATCTCCGGGATCCCCGCGGCGAGCGCCTGCGGCAGGGTCTCCATGCCGTCGCGGAACGAGGTGAGCTTCCCGCCCGGGCCGGCATCCACCTCCTTGACCGGACCGCCGGCGCGCCGCGCCCGGCGCGCCTCCCGCATCTTGGCGATCATGCCGACGATGAGGCCGCCATGCTCCGCCTCGAGCTTGGTCAGGAGCGGTAGGGCGCTCGCCACGCTCAGGTTCTTGGTGTTGCCCGCGAAAATCCCCGAGACCATGGCGTCGACGAGGGTGCGCGCCGCCTCCTCGCCGATCCGCCGCGCCGCGAAGTCGTGCACCGTCTCGTCGGTGCCGGGGGCCTTTCGCGCGAAGGGCTCCATCGCCACGCGGAGCCGGCCGCGGAGCGATAGGAGCGGGCTCGCCATGAAGGCGCCGGGGGTGGTCGGGAGGAGGATCAGCTTCCCGTTCCGGTAGAGATAGCGCTTCCGCGCCGCCTCCGAGCTCGGCTCGACCTTGGGATCGAGGCCGAGCCGCTTCACGAACTCGAGCGTGAGCGGCGCGTTATCGAGGAAGCCGTTCGAGGCCCACTCGACGCGGTAGCCGCCGTCGTACTCGCTCCAGATGAGACCGCCGGGCCGCTCGCCGGCGTCGATGACGCGCACGGCGTGCGGGTCGCCGAGATGGCGGATCAGCTCGTGGGCCATGGTGAGGCCGCCCATGCCGCCGCCGATCACGAGGACGCGGGTCTCGGTCGTCGTCATCGTGCCTCCTTGTGTGTGCCGGCATCCATGCGCGCGCCCGCATCCGTGTGCGCTCCGGCATCCATCCAGCCGGCCGCGGCGAGCCGTTCCTCGACGAGCCCGACGAGAACGGCGGTCAGATCGGCCCCTTCGTTGAATGAATCCATCCGCACGTACTCCTGGATGCCGAGCCGCCGCGCCTCCTCGCCGTAGAGGAGATCGATCTCGTAGAGCGTCTCGATGTGATCGGAGACGAAGGACACCGGCACGACGACGAGCGCGCGCCGGCCGTGCGCTGCCTCCTCGCGGATCACGTGCTCGGTGCCGGGCCCGATCCACTGGATCGGGCCGGTGCGGCTCTGATAGGCGAGGCGATGGGGGAGGCCGAGGTCAGCAAGAAGCGCCATGGTGCCGGCGATGGTCCCCTCGATGTGCGTCACGTAGGGATCGCCGCGATCGATGATCTTCTGCGGCAGCCCGTGCGCGCTCCAGAGGATGAGAGCGCCGGCGCGGCCCTCCGGCGTGAGGCGGTCGACCGCGGTGCGGATCCGCGCCGCGAGCGCCTCGAGATAGGGGGGGGCTGCATACCAGTGCTCGAGCACGGCGAGGGGCCGCTCGTCTCCGTTCTCGCTGCGCAGCCGCGCAAGCTCCTTCAGGCTCGATCCCGTCGTCGCGATCGAGTAGTGCGGGAAGAGGCTCACGGCGAGGAGCGCCTCGGCGCCGCTGACCGCAGCGAGCGCCTCCTCGGTGAACGGGTGCCAGTAGCGCATGGCCACGGTCACGTGGAACGAGGGAGCGCGCGGCCCGAGCCGAGACGCGGACCGCCGGGTGAGCTCGGCCTCGAGGTTCCTGGCCTGCACCTCGGTCCAGCAGCGAAGCGGCGACCCGCCGCCGATCTGCGCATAGAGCTTGCGGACGCGCGGGGCGCGGACGGTCGAGATGAGCCAGGCGAGCGGCTTCTGGACGGCTGGTCCGCCCGGGACCGGGATGATGTCGGGGTCCGAGAAGAGGTTCTTGAGGAACGGCGCGACCGCTTCCAGCCGCTCGGGACCGCCTAGCTGGAGGAGGATGACGCCGATCGAACGGGGGTGGCTATTGTCCTGGTTTCTCATGGTCGGGGTGGGGCGCTCCGGGGAGGCAAGCGACGAAGGATAGCCCGGAGGGCGCCGGCTACGCAACCGCCGTGCCGGGCGTGATATCCTGGACCACCGATATGGGAAATCTGCGCGACGAGCTGCTCAAGAAGGGCGTCATCAACGAGAAGCGGGCCCGGGCGGTGGTCCACGAGGAGAAGGCGCGGCAGAAGCGACTGGGCGCCGATCAGGTGGAAGAGGAGCGCCGCGCCCGCGAGGAGGCCGCACGGCTCGAGGTTGAGGCGCGGCGTGAGGCCGACCGCCGGCGGGAAGAGGAGCGCCGGCGCCAGCACGAGCGCGAGGCGGCCGCCGAGAATCGCGTCCCCGGCCTCATCCGACTCGGGCTCGTGCGCGAGGGAGCGGTCGGGAACCGCCGCTTCTACTTCATCACCCGCGAGAACACGGTCTCATATGTCGAGGTCTCGGATGGCGCGATCCGGAGCCTGACCGACGGCCGCATCGCGATCGTCGAGGCGTGCGGGGTGGTCCGCCAGGACTTCTGCCTCGTCACCGCCGAGCAGGCCGCAGAGATCGCGAAGGTCGATCCCGCCTGCGTGCGCTTCGTGAACGCCGCCGTCGCCGGGCGGTAGGCCGGCTCGCCGCTCGAAACGACCGAAATCTAAAATCACAATTGTAGATTTCCTGTCCCTTTGAAGGCCTTTTTTCTTTGCAGAAAGAAGGCCTTTTCTGCGCATTATCTTACGAGGACGGTATCGAGGCGCCCCCTGGTCCGGGCTGCCCTCGGACCGCCGAGGTGCCGCCATGGCCGAAGGTGGTCCAGCATCGCAGGGTTCACCACCAGCCCCGGTCCGACCGGGTCGCGCCTTCGATTTCCCGCACGGACGCCTTCTAGTTTCCCTCCGTTGCCCCTTCTCTTCGCCTCGCCTCGACGCCAGCCGCGGCCCGCCTGACCTCACCGCGTTTCTTTAGCTCGGCTCGATTACTCCCCAGTGGAATGCCACCGGCCCGGCGGCGGACGCACCAGGTGTCACTCAGCAGCTTTGCGGGCGGGGGCGATGGCGATTCCCGAGGGAAATCCGCACAGACGGTTAGCCTCCACGGCGCGCTCCGTCGTTGCTCCGCTTGCGTCCTCCACGCCCATCAAGCCATCCGTCCATCCCGAAAGCCACAGGGACCACGCCATCGACGTTTCCGCGCGGAGGTCGCGCGCGGCGCCGCCTCGCCGCCGGCCGATGTCCGGTCGCCGATCCGGGCAGAACCACGCCTGGGGCCCCGAGTCCCCAGCGGAGGAAACCATGAAGCGCTTCTTCTTGATCGCGGTCCTGATCGCCGCCGGGCTCAGCTTGGGAGCCGCCGCGTCTCGTGCCCAGAATCTCACCAACTACACGATTGCGCGCACCACAGTCAACGTCCCTTCGCCGGGATACTACGGGACGCCCTTGAGCTGGCAGAATTATAGCTACGTGTGCAACAATTACTCCGCGCCTGCTCCCATAGGTTTCACTTTCTACTACCTGGGCCAAGCATTCACTCAATTCCAGGCGATCTCGAATGGGATGATCAGTCTCGGGACTGCGACGAGCACCTACCCTTGCAGTCAGCCTCTGCTCCTCGTCCCGCAATGCGCAGAGACTGATGTATGCATGAGAGCCTTCGATCCGCAGGGCATCTCCTACGTACTGACTGGACCTGCTGGAGATCGAGTACTTGCGATTACCTTTAATATGAGATACCCAGTCAATCCCCCATATAGCTATTATGATTACACATGGCAGATTCATCTGCTGGAACGCGGCGGCGCCATCAAGTTCATCTACAATACAGAAAGTAATTCATACGTTTATCGTTGTGGGCTCACTGGACTTCCCGTAGTAGGCGAGCCGACCCGTCCGTCAGAGACGCTGTTCCAGCAAACTGCGAACAGCACGACGTTCGGTGCTGCCTGCACCAATCTTGCCAACTTGCCTGCGCCCACCTCGCAACTGACGTTTACTCCTCTATACGGGTCGACGCCGGCGCCTCCGACCGCGATGGCCTTCGTCGATGTTTCCAGTTCCGGCATGATCGTCTCCTGGGTTGACAGCTCCATTGATGAGACGCTGTTCACCGTGTCACGGTCGACGGACAACATCAACTTCACCGCGGTGGGCTATGTGTCGTCATCCACCACAGCGGGAACCGGTACGAGCTACTCGCTCCCGCAGGCCGGCCTCGTCCCTGGCACGACGTACTACTTCCGCGTCACCGCGGGCAGTGAAGGAGTGCCGCCCTCCCTACCTCTTGCCGGCAGCCAGAGCACGAGTCCGCCCTCGACCGTCACGACCGCCGGGAGCGGAAACTGGAGCTCCACCGTTCCTGGTGCTCCATGGCCCGGGGGCGTTGTCCCGGGAAGCGCCGACATCGTGACGACTGCCGATGGGCACACCGTGTACATCGACTGCAATGCCGGTTGCTGGTCCCTCGCGGTGGGCCAGGGCAATTCGGGCATTCTCCAGTTCGCGCCTGGCGGAAGCCTGACTGTCGGTGGGGATGTGACTATTGCCAACGGAGGCACCCTGCGCTCCAGCGTTGGCGGCGGGAGTCTCGTCAACTCGATGGTCGTCGGCGGCAGTCTTACCAACAATGGCACCCTGGACCTGAGTTCCAACAACGACTCCAGCAGGGTGGATCTCGCATTCACCGGGCCTGGCAACACGTCCCTCATGGGAGGGGGGCCGGTCACCGACATTGGACAGCTGACGGTTGACAAAGGTGAGTCGGCGCAGTCGATCCTGGATGTGAATCCAGCCAATCTCACCATCCGCGGCGCAACGGCGGACACGTCAGGGTTCGTGAGGCTCCTCAATGGCACGGCGAAGCTCTCGGGGACCTACCCACTCAGCAGTCGCGTTCTCATCACCCCGATTACTTCCTATGTCGATACGATCCGGGCAACCACAGGCCTCTGGCTTGCGAATCCAAATCTCACCGTCGTCGGACGAAACCGGTCGGTACTTGTCCTGGGGCAGATCCACGTGTCCGACGGGGTCCTCAACATAGGAACGTTCGCAGAGAGGAACCTCCTATTCAAGACAGGTTCGAGTTTGGCCATTGATGGTGGTGCCATCAATGTTGCCGGCCGTCTCGGAAAGGAGACGGACTATGATAGCTTTACCTACACGCAGACTGGAGGCGTGATAACAGTAGCCACTGCAGGCAACACATCAAGCTATCCGAGTATCGAGCTGCTATCCGCGGGCGTGACAATCGCTGGTGGGGTCATTGCGGTGCAAAGGGCCGCCTCCAGTTCTGACTACTACTGCCAGGTCAACGCAACAATCACCGGTGGGATGCTGCAGCTGGGAACCGCAGCCTCTGGCCCGGCACAGGTCTTCAAGATCCAGGGGCTCAAGCTGCCAAGCCTTGTGATCAGCAGTCAATCCGCAATGCACACGGTACGACTTCTCTCCGAATCGCAGGTGGTTGGCTCCGTCACCGTCCAGAGCGGGGCAGCCCTAGATCTCAACGGCTATCGGCTAACGGTTCGCAACGGAGACCTGGCCATCGATGGCGCAGTGACCGGGACGAGCAGCAGTGAAGTCGTCCTGAGCGGGACTACGACGCAGACCGTTTCCGGAACCGGCACGGTAGCGGCACCACTCAACAGGCTGACCGTCGACAATCCGGGAGGCGTGACGCTTGCAGGTGCGAACAACATCACAGTTCTTACGGTCGCCCTCGTGCGTGGCGCCGTCACGAATGCAAATCGCATCACGCTGGGCAATGGCGGTAGCACGGCTGCTAGTACGCTAATCGGCGGTGTCTCTACTGAACTGGGCGGCTCTTACAATGTGTCACCTGCGTTCAATGTGGGCACTGGTGGTTACTCGATCCAGTACTTGGAAGAGAGCAGCGCGCGGACAACCGGGTTCGAGGTTCCAACGTCACGGGTTGTGAAATCTCTAAACATTAACAACCCTAGAGGCGTGACGCTGGCTGGCGGAAACCTCACCGTAACGGGAAGCTTGAGCCTGTACCAGAGCATTCTCACGACCGATCCGAGCAACACGCTTGTCCTCGCCAACTCGGTAACGAGCCCGCCCGGATCGGCCGCGAGCTTCGTCAACGGACCGCTTGGCATCGAGTTCAACGTGACGAGCCCCACGACCAGGACCTACGCCATCGGAAGGGGCAGCGCATTCCGGCCGCTGGTGCTGAAGGCGGTCAACACTGGCGGAGTCGCGCGGACATATGTGGCCACGGTGGCCGCCGGTCCATGCGGAGGCGTACCGCAGCCTCCACTCCAGCAGCTGTCTCCGACTCGCTACTGGACGATATCCGGCACGGCGAGCCTGAATCCCGGCGCTCGCGTCAACCTTGCCTTCGGCAGCGATGACCTCGTGCCTGCGCTGACGTCGGTGCGCGTTGCCCAGGCGGCGACGAGCAGTGGGAACTACCAGAACCTCGGGGGAGTCACGACCGGGACGATCTTCAACGGGACGGTGGAGTCGACGGTCGATCTCACCGCTGGAAGCGATTACTTCGCGCTCGGATTCGAGAGCCTACCGGTGACATGGGATGGCGGGGCCGGGACGAGCAACTGGGGCGATGCGACCAACTGGTCGCCGGATGGAGTGCCGGGCGGGAGCAGCAACGTGGTGCTGACCCAGGCTGCCGCGACGACCATCCAGGTCGGGAGTGCATTCGACGTCGGCGGGCTGACCGTGTCGGACAATGTGCGTCTCAACCTCGGGGCTGGAAGTCTCGCCGTCAATGGGAACCTGGCGCTCGGAGGCGGAACGGTCGATCTTGGGACCGGCACATTGAGCGTGACAGGGACGTCCCTGGTCAGCGGTGGGACGTTGCTGGCCAGCAGCGGGACCCTGGTGGCAGGCGGCACCCTCACCCTGTCGGGCGGAAACATCCAGGTTGGTGCGGGAGCTCTTCGCGTCGGGTCCTGCGCCCTGTCCGGGGGAAACATCGATCTCGGGTCCGGCATCCTAGACGTGTCCGGGAGTATCACGCTCTCGTACGGCTATGGGTTCGTTGCGAACCAGGGGACCGTGGTCTTCTCCGGAGCGGCGGCGCAGACGATTCCAGCGATGCCGTTTTTCAACCTGACGGTACGAAACGGTGGAGCGGGCACTCCAAAGAACTTCAGTAGCAGCTCGTACCAGATCGCCGGCGATCTGGTCGTTGAGAGCACGGCGCAGATGGCCGGGGCTACTGACATCCAGTTGGCCGGGAATCTATCTTACAGCGGCCTCCCCGGAGGGGCAAACATCAGCAGCATGCGCATATACCTGACTGGGTCCGGCAAGACCCTCAGCGGGGCCGGGGCTCTTCGCCCGAGCGCCCTGCCGCCGCCCGAGAAGGTGCCGACGAACGAGCACTCGTTTGTCACCGGGGCGGAAAGCGACGGTGACGACCATGATTCACGGAGCGCACCCGACAACAAGCTGTCAGAGAGGCGCGCAGAGGTGGAAGCGATTCTCCAGCGTGAGTCGGCTGAGGCGCGCGTCGTGATCGACCTCGATGACGCGACGGTGCTGCGCAATCCCGGCAGTTTCATCGGGCTTCTGAATCCGTCATCGCCGCTCGAGATGAGTGTATTCGTCAACGCGACTGCCAGTTACACGTTGGACGACGGAATCGTCGTCGCGCGATTGTTGCAGGTCGACGGTCGGCTGGACTGCGATGACTACTCGATCGGCGGCGCGGGTTACCTTACGCTGAAGAGCACCGGCACCCTGGGCATCGGCGGTGCGAGTGGCGTCTATGGCGCACTGATAAACACGGGGACCAACACGTTCGAGGCTGGGGCCGTTGTCGAGTACAACGCGAGTGGCGATCAGATCATCGAGGCGCCGAGTCACCCGGCCGCCTGCATGATCTACACGGCGGGGAGCGGGACCAAGACGCTGGGCGCGTCGAAGACGCTCACGGCCAACTCAGGCGAGGCACTCACGAAGGGAGTCCTGGTGGTCGGCGCCGGGACGACGTTCTCGGATGGCGGGTACCGTCTGAGCCTGGCCACTCCTGACTTCGCCAATATCATCGTGAACGGGAGCTACCGTTCAATAGGGTCTGGATCCATTTCCTACCAGCTGGTCTCTCACCAGTTCGGTCCAGAAGGCTCGAACATCCTCGCTACTGATGGAACGGCATTCGGCGACTTGTTCATCAACTTCGGCAACTCCCAGCACAGCGTGGACCTCAATGCCAGCGGTACGGCGAACCTGGGCTTCCGGAACATCGTGTTCGGCGGCGATCTGGGCCCGGGGACTGCGGGCGGCACATTGCGGCTCAATGAGACCGGGACCACGAACGTGACAGTCGCGGGCAACGTCAGCTTCCTTCCGCGCACGTCCGTGAATAGCGGTGGCGGTTTCGGCGGCACGGCAGGCACGACCGGCATCGTGGTCGTCCGCGGCAACATGACCTCGACGAGTGTGGCCACGACCCAGCCCCTCTTCAACAACATCGGCACAAACACCCTCGTCATGGGCGGGCTGACGCCGCAGGCGATGACGCTCTTGAATTCGGCGACGGTGCTTTCCGGTGCCACGCTCCGGATCCAGAACCCGGCGGGGGTCTCGCTCGGCGGCGGGGGCTCGGTCGTGTACACGATCGACGGGACTCTGGACCTTGCCGGGGGCAACCTGATCACCGGAACACGTACCCTTGCGGTCTCTGCCGCGGGCAGCTTGGTCCGCACTGGCGGCCACGTGGTCGGCAACCTGCGTAGGGTGGTTCCGGCGGGCTTCAACGTGGAGCGGACCTTTGACATCGGCACCGGCAGCAACTACACGCCGGTCAACCTCGCCTTCGGGCACGTCGGAACCGGCGGCACGGTCACCGCGTCCACTGTGGCGGGCGATCATCCCCAGATCGCCGGATCCGGTCTCGAGCCCACCCGCTCGGTGAACCGCACCTGGTCGCTCACGAACAGCGGGACCACGTTCAACACGTGTGATGCGACCTTCACCTTCGTTCCCGGCGACGTCGATCCGGGCGCCAGCCCGGCGAGCTTCTTCGTCGCCAAGTACGATGCACCGAGCTGGTCGGCGCCGTCGGTCGGCGTGCGCACGCCGACGTCCACGCAGGTGCTCGGCCTCAGCTCGTTCAGCGACTTCGCGCTCGGGGAGGTCTCGAGCACGAACTACACGCTCACGATCAACATCGCCGGCGTCGGCACGGTGACCCGGACCCCGGACCTCCCGAGCTACAGCCCCGGGACTCCGGTTCAGCTCGCCGCCAACGCAGGCCCGGGGTTCCTCTTCGGTGCCTGGGGCGGCGACGCCGGTGGGTCAGCGAATCCTCTCACCGTGACCATGGACCGCAACAAGGTGATCACGGCCACGTTCAACGACGTGCAGGCGCCGGTGGTCGCGGTGAGCGCGCCGAACGGCGGGGAGGTCTGGCCGTACGGGACGACGCAGACGATCCGCTGGACGGCGACCGACAACGGGACGATCGCCGGCGTGGATCTCCACTACTCGCTCGACGGCGGGCTGACTTACCCGAACCTGATCGCGACAGGCGTCGCGAACGCAGGGTCGTACGGCTGGCTCGTGCCCAACACTCCATCGACGACGGCGCGAGTGCGGGTGACCGCGCGCGACGCCGGCGCAAACAGTGGTAGCGACGCGAGCGATGCCGACTTCGAGATCGCGACCGGCTCGGCGAACAACGTGATCGCGCTCGTGCCTCCGGCGTGTCTCGGGTCACCGACGGCCTGCGACTCGGTGCGAGTCACGATCACGCGGGCTGACAGCCAGGCGCTCCGCGGCTACAGCGTGACCTTCGCGCTGAGCGCGGAGATCGAGCTCTGCGCGGGGACCGCGAGCATCCGGCGCGGGCCCTATCTGGTCACCGGCGCCGGCCCGAACGGCACCAGCTTCGCCATCATCGACCGCGGGAGCGGCGTGTACACGGTTGATGAGGCGATCCTCGGGCTACCCTGCGGCGCCACCGAGGCGAGCGGCACGTTGTTCACGATCGGCGTCCGGAGTACGGTCGCGAACGGCAATGGGACGGTGGCGATCACCGCCCTCACGCTCCGCGACTGTGCCAACGCGCCGGTCACCGGGACGCCGGGCTCGCCGGCGACCGTGCCGATCGATACGACACCGCCGACCCCGATCACGCTCACCGCGGTGCAGGGCCGGACCGGGAACGGAACGAGCGGCCGGACGGCGATCGACGTCACGGTGCCGGCCGGGGTCTCGGCCGGGGACACGGTGCGCGTTTACCGCAAGGGCTTCGGGAACTACCCCGAATACGACGATCCGCCGGTGCCGGGGAGTGCGCCGGCCGTGCCGGCGACGGAGGCGGCGGCGGTCGCGAACGGATGGGCGCTCGTGACCGAGACGCCGGGTCCGTACCCGATCACGGTGGCCGACACGCCGGCATCCCGCGACTTCTGGTACTACGTCGCGTTCGTCGAGGATGGCTGCGGCAACGTGGGCGGAGCGACGGCGATCACGGCTGGCACGCTCAACTACCATCTCGGCGACGTGGCCCCGGTCTTGCCGCCGCCCTACGAGCCGGCGGGTGACAACGCGGTCGCAATCCTCGACATCTCACGCCTCGGCGCGAACTACGGGATCAGCCTCCAGAGTCCTGATCCGCTGTATCGCGCCGACCTCGACGTGGGTCCGACCGCCGGCGGCCGGCCCACGACCGACAACCGCGTCGACTTCGAGGACCTGATGATCTTCGCGATCAACTACGGCACGGTGAGCATGGCGCCGCCGCCTGCCGGCCTCATCGACGTGGCCGGCGGCAGGCCCGGGCTTGATCTCCGCACCGAGGCGACGGCCGACGGGATCGTCGTCAGGCTCCTCCTCACCGAGAACCCGGGCACCGTGAAGGGCGTGCACGCCTTGATCGCGTACCCGCGGCAGAGCCTCACCCTGGTCGGCGCCGAGGCGGGCGAGCTCCTGAACGCGCAAGGGCAGCCCTACTTCTTCCGCCAGCTCGACGAGGGGGCGGCCGGGATCCACGCGGCCCTCCTTGGCGATCGGGTGACGATCCACGGCTCGGGCGAGATCGCTCGGCTCCGCTTCCGCGGTCGCGGCGGTGTGAGCCTCGAGCATGCGGATCTGCGCGATCTCGAGAATCGCTTCCTCGGCGAGCCGCCGCTCGCGGCGCTGCCGGAGACCGAGGTGGCGCCCGAGCTGCCGACGGCGGTCGAGCTGGTCGGCGCGTCACCCAATCCGTTCAATCCGTCGACGCTGATCCGGTTCCGGCTGCCGGCCGAAACCGATGTCACACTCCGCATCTACGACGTGAGCGGAGAACTCAAGCAAACGCTCGTTTCCGGGTTGCGGCCGGCGGGCGAGCACTTCGCGCTGTGGGATGGTCAGACGAACCGGGGCGGGACGGCGAGCTCGGGCGTCTACCTCGTGCGACTCAGCGCGGGCGGCCGGGAGCTCACGCACAAGATCCAGCTCGTGAAGTAAGCACGCGAGCTGAAGCGCAGCAGCGGAGCCGGCGGGGCGACCCGCCGGCCTCGCCGCTTGAGACGTCGCTCTGCCTACTGCGCCCCGCTCGCGACCCGCGCCAGCTTCAGCCGCCCGCGCTCGTCCGTGCCGAGGACGCGCACGTCCATCGGGTCGCCCTCGCCGATATCGCCGGCTCCGGCGAGCTCGGACACGTGCACGAGCCCCTCGATCGAGCCCATCACCCGCACGAAGACGCCGAAGTCCTTGACCCCGGTCACGGCGCCGCGATAGACGCGGCCCACCTCGGGTTCGCCGCAGAGCTCGCGCACCTTGGCGAGCGCCGCCTCGAGACCGGCGCCGCCGGGCGCGGCGATCCGCACGGTCCCGTCGTCGTCCACGTCGATCTTGGTGCCGGTCTCGGCCTGGAGCTCCTGGATGATCCGGCCGCCGGGGCCGATCAGGTCGCGGATCCGATTCCGGCGGATCTTCTCGACCGCGATGCGCGGCGCGTGCGGGGCGAGGTCAGGCCGCGGCGCGGCGAGCACCTTGGCCATCTCGCCGAGCACGTGGAGGCGGCCGGCGCGCGCCTGCTCGAGCGCGCGCTCGAGCACCTCGCGCGGCAGGCTCCCGAGCTTGTTGTCCATCTGCACGGCGGTGATGCCGCGCTCGGTGCCGGCGACCTTGAAGTCCATGTCGCCGAGATGGTCCTCGTCGCCCAGGATGTCGGAGAGGATGGCGACCCGCTCGCCGTCCATGATGAGGCCCATGGCGACCCCGGCCACCGGACGCGCGACCGGGACGCCGGCATCCATGAGCGCGAGCGCGCCGCCGCACACCGTGGCCATGGACGAGGAGCCGTTCGACTCGGAGATCTCGGATTCGACCTTGAGCGTGTAGGGAAACCCGAGCGGCGCCGGCAGCACGGCGGCGAGCGCCCGGTGCGCGAGGTTCCCGTGCCCGATCTCGCGCCGCCCGGGGCCGCGGAGCGGGCGTACCTCGCCGACCGAGTAGGGCGGGAAGTTGTAGAAGAGGAGGAAGCGCTCGGAGCGGACGCCGTCCAGGGTCTCGACTTCCTGCTCGTCGCCGCCGGTGCCGAGGGTGCAGGTGACCATGGCCTGGGTCTCGCCGCGCGTGAAGAGGCTCGAGCCGTGCGCGCGCGGGAGCCAGCCCACCTCGCCCGAGATCGGGCGGATGTCGGCCGGACCGCGGCCGTCGATGCGCCGGCCCGCGGTGAGGATGCGCTCGCGGACCACCGCGGAGAGGAGATCGTCGAGGAGCGTCTCGATCGCGGCCGGGTCGGCGATGGCCTCGCCGCCATTGGCGCCGCCGTCGCCTCCGTTGCTCCCCTCGCCGCCGGCGAGCGTGTCCACGACGACCTCGCGCACCTCGGCGATCCGCTCGCGCCGCTCCCGCTTGTCGGCGATCGCCGCCGCTTCCCGCAATGGACCACCGGCGAGCGCAAGAACCTGCGCGACCAGCTCCTCCGGCGGGCCGTCCGCCGCCATCGTTCGCCGCTCGACGCCGGTCGCCTCGCGCATGTCGTCCATGAGCTTGCAGAGCGGAGCGACCGCCTCCTGCGCGAAGAGGAGCGCGGCGACGACCGTCGCCTCGCTCGCCTCGGCTGCCTGGCCCTCGACCATGACGAGGCCGCCCGGCCCCGCCGAGACGACGAGATCGAGCGTCGCCCGCCCTCGCTCCGCCGGCGTCGGCATGGCGACGAGGGTACCGTCGACCTCGGCCACGCGCACCGCGGCGACCGGTCCCGTCCACGGCAGGCTCGAGCGATGGAGCGCCGCCGCCGCCCCCGAGATCGCGAGCACCTCGGGGTCGGTCTCCGGGTCGTAGGAGAGGACGGTGACGAGCACCTGGGTCTCGACCGTGAAGCCCTTGGCGAAGAGCGGCCGGATGGTGCGATCGACGAGGCGGCTCGAGAGGATCTCGTGATCGGAGATCCGCCCCTCGCGCTTCCGGTAGCCGCCCGGGAATTTTCCGGCCGCCGAGAACTTCTCGCGGTACTCGACGGTGAGGGGAAAGAAGCCGATGCCGGTCTTCGCCGCCTCGGCGGCGCTCACCGCGACGAGGAGCACGGTGTCGCCTTCCCGGACGAGGACCGCGCTCTCTGCCTGGCGGGCGATGCGCCCTGTTTCGAAGGAGATTCGACGCTGGCCGATGGTCACGCTTTGACGCCACATGGGGCGGATCCTAGCAGATCGGCGGCCGTCGGGGTGCCGGTGGGGCAGCGAAAGAGCAGGTCAGCGCAGGGATCGGACGACCAGGCACCGCATGCCTATCGCTGCTGCCAGTAGCCAGGTCGCCGCCGGTCGTGCGCGACAACGATGACGACGACACCGAGACTCGATTCCCGGTAGATGATGCTGTAAGGGTACTTCGCGAGAGGGCAGCGACGCGTGCCCGCCTCGAACTGCGGCCAAATCCGCGGAGATGCAGCGATCAGCTGCAGTTCGCGCTCGATCTCGCGGAGGAACCCCGACGCTGCCCGGGTGCTGCGCGTCAGGTACCATCCGAACGCTTCGTCCACTTCCTCGCGGTCTGGACGGGGAACTCAACGCGTGCCGTCACTCAACCTCGCATACAGGCGGTCTCGCACTTCGATCCAGGGCACGGTTTCCACCGTGCCTGCTTCCAGCTCGGCTACCCGCTGTGCCACCTCGGCGCGCCAGGCTGCCTCGATGCCGGAATCTGCCGGGGGTTCCAGGCTCTCGAGCAGGGCTCCGGCAAGCTCGGCCCGTTCCTGGTCGGTGAGCTCGAGCGCCTTCTTGAGTATTGCTTCGCCTCGTTCAGTCATGGACCAAGCCTACCACTCACGGCCTGCAAGGTCACGGCCTTGAGCTCGATCCTGGTGCCTCGCCACTCGCGGCCGTGATACACTATCCGTGCCGCACCCGAACCCCGGAGACCCCGCATGCGACCGCACATCACGGCCCTCGTCGTCCTCGCCGCCGCCGCCGCCGCGCTCCTCGCTCCCGCCGCCGCCCACGCCCAGTTCACCTACGGCGACACGCTGACCGCGCTCATGCGCCCGCTCGTGAACATCCCGGAGATGGTGGTCGCCGGGGAGGCGTTCGACGCCTGGGCGCTCGCCCCCGCGAACCAGACCGACTTCGCGGCCCGGCTCGAGCTCGGCGCGAACACACACAATCTCGGGCTCGAAGCCGCGACCTACGACGCATCGCGCGCCCGCTGGACGCTCCGCCTCCGCGTGCCGGCCGCCGTGCCCGAGGAGCTCTACGATCTCCTCCTCACCGCGCCCGGGCTCCCGGCCGATCGCTCGGCGCATGCGGTCCAGGTGCTGGCCGCCGAGCCCATCGACTACTACTTCGTGCATCTCTCCGATACCCATCTCGTCACCGATCTCTACTACTACGAGTCCGGCGCCGAGAGCGATACGAGCGAGATGGCCGACTTCCGCGCCGTGATCGACGATCTCAACATCATCCAGCCGCAGTTCGTGCTGCACACCGGCGACCTCATCAACGAGGGCGAGCTCGAGGAGTTCCTGAACAAGTTCTACTGGTCGCGCTCGCAGGCGATGCTCGGAGCGCTCGAGATGCCGGTCTACCTGGCCGCCGGGAACCACGACATCGGAGGTTGGGACGCGACCCCGCCCCCCGACGGCACCGCGCGCCGGAACTGGTGGCGCTACTTCGGCTGGCCCTGGCTCGACAACCCGCCGGCCGGCGAGCCGTTCCGCACGCAGAACTACACGTTCGAGCTCGGCGACGTCCGCTACTTCGGGCTCGAGGGCTACATCAACTACGACGACTGGCGGCAGGCGATCTACGGCGCGCAGAGCTTCCTCCCCGAGCAGATCACCTGGCTCAACCAGGGCATCGCGGCGACACCGCCCGATCAGGCCACGGTCGCCTTCTTCCACTACGACTTCTCGAACCAGATCAACGTCGCCCCGATGGGGATCGATCTCGCGGTGTGGGGGCACTACCACTCGGTGGCCGAGGGCAACTGGCAGACGCCGCCCTTCGATCTCGGCGTGCAGTCGGTCTCTACCGGACGGCGGAAGTTCCGGCTCGTGCGGGTCGGCGGGCAGACCCTCGCGCCGCGGCCGATGCTCGCGTCGGGGGCGAGCGGCCAGAACCTCAGGCTCACCTACTCGACCGCGAGCGGGGCGATCACGGCCACGGTCGCCAACGCGCTCCCCGAGCCCTTCGAGCGCGCCGAGGTCCGCTTCCGCGTGCCGGACGATCCGACGACCTACGAGGTGACCGGGGGCACGCTCCTCCGCGTGATCCGGGACGGCGGCGAGCGGGTCTACTACGTGCGGCTCCCGGTGCCGGCGTCGGGCTCCGTGGCGGCGACGCTCACGCCGACGCAGGTCGGGATCGCTGAGGCCGGCGCGCCGCCGGCGGTCTTCCGTCTCGGGCCGGCGCTCCCCAATCCGTTCAATCCGGCGACCGCCATCCGGATTTCGCTTCCGGCCGCCGGGCGCGCCCGGATCGAGGTGTACGACGCGCTGGGACGGCGGGTGCGGCGGCTCCACGACGGCCCGCTCGCCGCCGGGACGCACGCGATCCCCTGGGATGGGCGGAACGACGCGGGACGCGAGGTCGTGTCGGGGACCTACGTCGTGCGCTGCACGAGTGCAGCCGGCAGCGCCGAGCTGAAGGTGTTGCGGGTGAAGTAGGGCCGCCGGGCGGACGCTCCGCGCCTACACGGTGCGCGAGAAGACCGGCTTGTCCCCCGCCCGCTCTTTGAGATACGCGTCGAAGATCATGCAGATGTTCCGGATGAAGAGCTGGCCGAGCCCGGTCACCCGGATCACGCCCGCGCCGCCGCCGGCCGCGCTCCCGCCCGTCATCTCGACGAAGCCCTCTTGCGCCGGCCCCGCCGCCAGCTCGGCAAGCTCGCTCGCGAAGTAGTCGTCGAAGCGGATCCCGAACTTCTCCTCGACCGCCGCCTGCTCGAGCACGAAGTTGCACATGAGCCGCGTGATGACGAAGCGGCGCACGAGGTCGTCCGCCGTGAGCTCGAAGCCGCGATGCACCGGGAAGTCGCCCGCCGTGATCGCCGCGTAGTAGGTCGAGATCTTCTTCTCGTTCTGGCAGAAGGCGCCGCGCACGTCCCCGATCGACGAGATGCCGACCCCGAGCATGTCGCTCGCCGGCTTGACCGTGTAGCCCATGAAGTTCCGGTGGAGGGTGCCCTTGTGCACGGCGAGCGCGAGCTCGTCCTCGGGCAGCGCGAAGTGGTCCATCCCGATCTGCTGGTAGCCGGCGGCGCGGAAGCGGTCCATGGCGGTCGCGAAGAGCTCGATCTTGACCTCGGCCGAGGGCAGGGACTCGATCTCGATCCCCTTCTGGTTGCCGCGGATCCAGGGCACGTGCGCGTAGCTGTAGCAGGCCACCCGCTCGGGCCGCAGGTCGATGATCGAGTCCACGTTCAGGGCGAAGGTCTCCGGCGTCTGCAGCGGGAGGCCATAGACGAGATCGACATTGATGGACGTGAACCCGGCTCGCCGCGAGTAGGCGAAGAGGGCGCGCGTCTCGGCCTCGCCCTGGTTCCGGCCGATCGCGTCCTGCACCGCGGGCGTGAAGTCCTGAACGCCCATCGAGAGCCGGTTGAAGCCGAGCTCGCGGAGCGCGTCCACCTGCTCGAACGTGGTGACGCGCGGATCCACCTCGATCGCCACCTCGGCGTCGGGATCGATCGTGAAGTGCTCGCGCACCTTTTGTTGTAGTGCGCGCATCTGGGCGACCGAGAGGTAGGTCGGCGTGCCGCCGCCCCAGTGGTACTGGACGAGCCGCCGGCGATCCGGCAGCGCCTTGGCGAGCATGTCGATCTCGGCGAACAGGTAGTCGAGATAGTGCGCCGCGCGGTCCTTGTGCTTCGTGATGATGACGTGGCAGCCGCAGAAGCTGCAGCGCTCCTCGCAGAAGGGGATGTGGATGTAGAGCGAGAGCGCCTCCGCCGCCGCGGCGTTGGCGAGCGCGAGATGCTCGCGATAGTGCTTCGCCGTGAAGCGATCGTGGAACTCGACCGCGGTCGGGTAGGACGTATAGCGGGGACCCGGGCGGTCGTACTTCTTCAAGAGCTCGCTGGTGACCGGGGCGGACATGACAGCTACTCCTTCGTGGGCGGACCGAAGCTGGGCGGGACGAAAGCGTGCACGACCTCGACCAGATGGCCGACCTGCTCGGGGGGCGTGTCGAGGTGGACGCCGTGGCCCAGGTTGAAGATGTGGCCCACACCGCCCCCGGCCGCGAGGATCGTGCGGGCGCGATCGGCGAGGATCTCGGGCGGCGCGAGGAGGAGCGCGGGATCGAGATTCCCCTGCACCGGGCGCGGGCCGAGCAGGCGGCGGGCCGTGGACAGCTCGATCGTCCAGTCGAGCCCGATCACGTCGGCGCCGGTCTCGGTGATCGCATCGAGCATGCCGCCCGCGTGGCGCGCAAAGTAGACGATCGGCGTCCCCGGCGCGCGATGGCGTACCGTGTCGACGATCGCGCGGAGGTGCGGGAGCGCGAACGCGGCGTAGTCCACCGGATCGAGGAGCCCGGCCCAGGTGTCGAAGAGCTGCACCAAGTCGGCGCCGGCCTGGATCTGGGCGACGAGCGATCCCGTCACCACCTTGGCCAGCCGCTCGAGGAGCATGTGCGCGGCGCTCGGATCGGCGTGCAGGAGGCGCTTGAGCGCCGTGAACTCCTTGCCGCCGCCGCGTCCCTCGCACATGTAGGTGGCGAGCGTGATCGGCGCGCCGGCGAAGCCGTAGATCGCGGTCTCGTCGCCGACCGCGCGGCGGATGCGGAGCACGGTCTCCGCGATGTACTCGAGGCCGCGGCCGTTCTCCGGGACGCGCAGCCGCTCGATGTCGGCGCGGGTGCGGAGCGGCGGATCGAGCACCGGACCGGGATCGAAGGCCAGGTTCATGCCCATGGCCTCGGCCGGCATCATGATGTCCGAGAAGACGATCGCGGCGTCGAGCGGAAAGCGGCGGAGCGGCTGCAGGGTGAGCTCGGTCGCCACCTCCGGCGTCTTGACCGCGGTCCGGAAGTCGATCTCGGCGCGCACCTGCCGGTACTCGGGGAGATAGCGCCCGGCCTGCCGCATGAGCCACACCGGCACGCGATCGACCGGCTCGCCGCGCGCGGCGCGGCGGACGCGCTCGCGGCCGTTGAGGATGCGGATCACGGGGCCGAGCGTGGTCATGACGCCTCCGCGCGGAGGGCGGGCAGCCCGCGCAGCGCATCGCGACCCGCGGCGAGCGTGCGCTCGATGTCCTCCGCCGTGTGCGCGGCCGAGAGGAAGGCCGCCTCGAACTGCGACGGCGCGAGGTAGATCCCGGCCGCGAGCATCGCGTGGAAGTAGGACGCGTAACGGCGCGCATCGGCGCGCGCGGCCGAGTCCCAGTCGGTGACCGGCCCCTGAGTGAAGTAGAGGCAGAGGAGCGAGCCCACGCGGTTCACGACGCCCGGCACGCCGGCGGCGGCGAGCGCTGCGCGCATGCCGGTCGCGAGCTTCTCGCCGAGTGAGTCGAGCCGCGCGTAGAGCCCCTGGTCGGCGGCGAGGAGACGGAGCTGCGCGAGGCCCGCCGCGGTCGCCAGCGGATTCCCGGAGAGCGTTCCGGCCTGGTAGACGGGACCGACCGGCGCCATCTGGTCCATGAGATCGGCGCGGCCGCCGTAGGCGCCGAGCGGGAGGCCGCCGCCGAGGATCTTCCCGAACGTGGAGAGATCGGGCCGCACGCCGTAGAGCCCCTGCGCGCCGCCGAGCGCGAGGCGGAAGCCGGTGATCACCTCATCGAAGATGAGGAGTGCGCCCTCGCGCTCGGTCAGCCGCCGGAGCCCGTCGAGGAAGCCGGGGGCAGGAGCGACCACCCCGAGGTTCGCCGCCACCGGCTCGACGATCACGGCGGCGATGGCGCCCTTGTTCGCGGCGAAGAGCGCCTCGACCGACGCGAGATCGTTGTATCGCGCGTTCAGCGTGTCGTTCGCGGTGCCGGCGGTGACGCCGGGAGACGACGGAGTGCCGAAGGTGGCGGCACCGGAGCCCGCCTTGATCAGGAACGAGTCGCCGTGCCCGTGATAGCAGCCCTCGAACTTGACGATCTTCGCGCGTCCGGTCGCCGCGCGTGCGAGGCGCACCGCCGACATGGTGGCCTCGGTGCCCGAGGAGACGAGGCGCACCTTCTCGATCGCCGGCACACAGCACGCGATGAACTCGGCGAGCTCGACCTCGCGCGCGGTCGGGGCGCCGTAGCTCATGCCGAGCCCGGCCGCCTCGCGCACCGCGGCCACGATCTCCGGATGCGCGTGCCCGAGGATCATCGGGCCCCACGAGCCGAGGTAATCGAGATACTCGTGGCCGTCGACATCCCAGACCCGCGCTCCCGCGGCGCGCGCGATGAAGGGCGGGGTGCCGCCGACCGCGCCGAAGGCGCGCACCGGCGAGTTGACACCGCCGGGGATCACGCGCCGCGCGCGCTCGAGGAGAGCCTGGCTCGCCGGGAGCGGGCGGATCGGTGGGGTCACGGTCCTGGTCTCTGCGTTCACGCTTTCCCTCCGCTTGAGGATGCAGTCAGGGCGCGCGCGATCTTCCGCGCCGCATAGGTCAGGACGATGTCGGCGCCGGCTCGAAAGATGGCGAGCACGCTCTCGCGCTCGATCGCCTCGCCATCCACCCAGCCGCGCTCCGCCGCCGCCTGGATCATGGCGAACTCGCCCGATACCTGGTAGGCCGCGACCGGCACGCCGAAGGTGGTCTTCACCCGATGGATGATGTCGAGGCAGGGGAGGGCCGGCTTGACCATGACGAGATCCGCGCCCTCCTCGAGGTCGAGCGCCACCTCGCGGAGCGCCTCGTCCGTGTTCCCCGCGTCCATCTGGTAGGAGCGGCGATCGCCGAAGCGCGGCGCCGATTCGGCGGCCTGCCGGAACGGACCGTAGTACGCCGACGCGTACTTGGCGGCGTAGGAGACGATCACGGTGTCGGTGAGGTCGTGGTCGTCGAGCGCCGCGCGGATCGCGCCGACCCGCCCGTCCATCATGTCGCTCGGGGCGACGATGTCGGCTCCGGCGCGCGCGTAGGAGAGCGCGGCGGCGGCGAGGAGCGGGAGCGTCGCATCGTTGTCCACCGTCTCGCCGTGGAGGACGCCGCAGTGCCCGTGATCGGTGTACTCGCAGAGGCAGACGTCGGCCCACACGAGGAGATCGGGCACAGCCTTCTTCACCGCGGCGATCGCGCGCGGCACGATGCCGTCGGGCGCGTAACCGGACGAGCCGGTCGCGTCCTTGTGCTCGGGAATGCCGAACAGGATGATGGAGGGGACGCCGTCGCCGTACGCGGCGCGCGCCTCCTCGACCAGACGATCGATCGAGAGCTGCGCGCAGCCCGGCATCGCGTCGATCGGCTTCGTCACACCCGATCCCGGGCAGACGAAGAGCGGATAGACGAGGCCCTCGCGGCGGATCGCGGTCTCGCGCACGAGCGCGCGGAGCGCCGGCGTGCGGCGGAGGCGGCGCATGCGGTGCGCGGGAAAGAAGGCGTTCGGCGCCGGGTCGTGGGCATGCTCCGCTCCCGCCGGTGCGGGGTTGATCATCATCGTGGCCCTCGTCGTCATGGTCTCCCCTGTTCTCGGGACCGGGCGGCCGCGGTGGCCGTGCTCTCTGCAAACACCTGGGCGAGCGCGGTCAGGAGTCCGGCCGGATCGGGATGCTCGGCCTCGGCGTCGGCCGGGCGCCCGAGCTCGCGGAGCCGCGCCGCGGTCGCCGGGCCGATCGCGACGACACGCACGCCGCGGAGCGCCGGGGCGAAGCCGGCGCCAGCGGCTGCCGCGAGCGAGTCAACGTTGGACGGGCTCGTCAGGACCACGCCTTCGAACTGACCGCGCGCGAGCGCCGCGGCGAGCGCGGTGGCGGCGGCCCGATCGAACCGCGTGCAGTAGGCCTCGACCTCGTCGACCAGGGCGCCCGCCGCGCGGAGCCCGTCGGGCACCGCGCGCCGCGCGCGATCCGAACGCGGGAAGAGGATGCGCGCCCCGGTCAGGGCCCGCCCGGCAGTGAGCTCACTCGCGAGTGCGGCGGCGAGCGCCGCCCCCTCCGCCTGCCCCGGCACGAGCGCGACCGGGATCGCGCGCGCGGCGAGCGCCTCCGCCGTCGCCGCGCCGATCGCCGCGACTCGCACGCGAGGCGGCCACGGCGCGGATCCGCGCGTTGCCGCCAGCGCCTCCGCGAGCGCGGTCGCCGCGTGCGCGCTCGTCACCACCACCCAGTCGTACTCGGCGAGCGCTGCCGCCGCCGCGCGGAGCGGGGCGGGGTCTCCCGGCGGGTCGATGGCGATGAGCGGGATCGCCGTCACCTCGGCGCCGAGCGGCGCGAGGAGCGCGGCGAGCGGAGCGGTCTCCGCGGTGTTCCGGGAGACGGCGATCCGTTTCCCGCGGAGTCCGCTCCCGCCCGCCGGCTCTGCTTTCGGTGACGTCGATGCCAAGCGTGTTCCTCGGGTTTTCGGGTCGATCAGGGGACGATCGCCACCCGTTCGACCGCGCTCTCGTTCCCGGCGATCAGGTTCAGGAAGTAGACGCCCGCGCTCACGCGCGCGCCCGTCGCATCTCGCCCGTCCCATGGGAACGCGGTGCGGCCGGCGCCGAGCGACCCCGCGTAGATCTCGCGCACGACGCGTCCGGCGGCCGACACGACGACGAGCCGCACGTCGGCCGGAGCGGCGAGATCGGCGGCAATCGAGGTCATCGCCGCCGCCGGATTCGGGAATGCGGCGAGGCGGAGCGATGTCGCCACCGGCGGCGCCGGGAGGTCGATGATCGCGTTCTGGGCGTTGGTGAGGAGGATGCCGTCGAGCCCGAACTGCCCCGCGATCGGGTCGGGATTCGACAGGTACGGGGCGACATCGTGCCGCCACAGAATACGATCGGCGGTGCGCAGGGCCTGCGTGTAGTTCCCGCCGGGGAAGGCGTGGGTCTGCGTGAAGTTGGTCGAGTCGGTGAGGTCCACCTCGAACATGGCCCAGCTCCCGTTCGGCGGATTGAATCCCGTGTTGTACTGCCAGAAGTTCTGGTTGCCGAAGCCGCCGCTGCCGATCCCGAGATGGATCTCGAGGTTCTCATCCGAGCCGACATCGTTGAGCCAGAAGACGACCCTGGTGACGCCGGCCGCCAGGTAGTCCCCGGCGTAGTCGATTCCCGCGTTGTAGGTGCCGAGGTTCCCGGAGAGCGGTTCGCGTGCGACACGGAGGTAGCCGTCGCCGGCACCGCCGCGCCCCCCGGTGCCGGGGTTCGAGAGCTGGGCACCGCCGGTGAAGCCGGCCGTGCCATTGGCCGCCGGGAACTCCTCCTGGAAGCCGAGTGTGGGGCCGGCGAGAGCGGTCCCGGCGGAAGCGAGGACGAGCGCGGCGAGGAGACCGCCGCCGAGGAGACCACCGCCGAGGACGAGGGCAGCAAGGATCCGGGGGGGTCGGGACTGGTTCATGGCTGGTTCCTTCCTCTCGAGATGGGGGGCGAGGCCGGGCAAGCCATACATGGTAGCAGCTCGCATGCGTCCGCGGCGCCTCTCCGCGCGTCAGGGCGTTCCCGTGCGGAAGGTCGCCTCGACCTGGGCCAGGATCACGTCGGCGCCGCGGGCGAGGAGCGTCTCGGCGAGGCCGGCCCCGAGCCCCTCCGGATCGGCCGGCGGGCCGACCACGCGGTCCCGGAAGAGGTTCTTGCCGTCGAGCGCCGCGACCACCCCGGAGAGCGCGATCGCATTGCCCTCGACCCGCGCCAGAGCCCCCGCCGGCACCTGGCAGCCGCCATGGAGGCGGCGGAGGAAGGCCCGCTCGGCGGTGACGGCGATGCGCGTCTCCGCGTGCTCGAGCGGGGCGACGAGGGCGCGCACGCGCTCGTCGGCGGCCGGGCCCTCGATCCCGAGCGCGCCCTGACCGACGGCCGGCACGATCACCTCAGCGGAGATCACCTCGGTCACCCGATCGAGGAAGCCGAGGCGCTCGAGGCCGGCCCGGGCGAGGACGATCGCATCGAGGCCGCCCTCGCCCGCCGCGAGCTTCTCGAGGCGGGTCGGCACGTTGCCGCGGAGGTCGTCGAAGCGGAGATCGGGGCGTAGCGCAAGAAGCTGCGCTCGGCGGCGAATACTCGAGGTGCCGACCAGGGCGCCGGCGGGGAGCGCCGCGAGCGGGATCCCGTGCCGGCTCACGAGCGCATCGCTCGGGTCGACGCGCTCGGGAACGGCGAGGAGCTCGAGCCCGGCCGGCAGGGTCGTCTCCATGTCCTTCAAGCTGTGCACGGCGATGTCGGCCTCGCCCGCGAGGAGCACGCGCTCGAGCTCGCGCGTGAAGAGCCCGCGCTCGCCGATCGCGGAGAGGGCGCGATCGCGCACCTCGTCGCCCTTGGTCACGACCTCGACGATCTCGACCGCGAGGCCGGGATGCGCGGCGCGGAGGCGCGCCGCGACATGATCGGTCTGCCAGCGGGCGAGCCGGCTCCGGCGGGTGGCGATGCGGATGCGGGTAGCGTCAGCGCCCATGCCTGGTCCCCATGCTCGTCATGCTCATTGCCCCCGCCACGGTTCTCCCGCGCTCGTGTCCTCGTCCGCCTCCGGGGCGCGGCCGCGCCGGCGCGAGCCCTTCCCTTCCTCGTTGTCGGCGTCGCCGTCGCCATCGGCGTCGAGCGCGAAGAGCTCGCGGGCCGCAGCGAGGAGCGCCACCGGGTTGCCGGCTTCGGGCCGCGGCCGGCGGATCCGGGTCATCGGCTCGTGGAGGAGCTTGTTCACGAGCGAACGCGTCAAGCGATCGAGCTTCTCGACCTCGGCGGGGGTGAGCTTGCCCGTGGCCGCCGCGATCTCCTCGCTGCGCACGCGCTCGAAGCGCTCGCGCAGATCGCGGATCGTGGCGCCCGATTCGAGCCCCTTCTCCCAGCCGAGGTGGCGCTCGACCTCCTCGGCCACGATCGCCTCGACCCGCGGGATCTCCCGGCGGCGGCGCTCGAGGTTCTTCTGGACGATCGACTCGAGGGCGCCCATGTCATGCACGAAGACGCCGTCGAGATCGTTCACGCGCGGATCCACGTCGCGCGGCATGGCGATGTCGATGAAGACGAGGGTTCGGTTGCCGCGCTTGTGCTTCGCGGTCGCGACCTGCTCGCGGGTGATGACCGGGATCTGCGCCGAGGTGGCGGTGACGACGACGTCGGCGTGGACCAGCGCCTCCGCGATGTCGGCGAGCGCGATCGCGCGCCCGCCCAGCTCCTCGGCGAGCCGCTCGCCGCGCTCGAGCGTGCGGTTGGCGATGATGATCGAGCCGACCTGGGCCTCGGCGAAGTGGCGGCCGGCGAGGGCCGCCGTCTCGCCGGCGCCGACGAGGAGGAGGGTGCGGTTCCTGAGATCGGTGAAGATCTTCTGGGCGAGGCCGAGGGCCGCATAGCTCACCGAGACCGCACCTTGACCGATCTGGGTCTCCGTGCGCGCGCGCTTCCCGGCGCGGAATGCGGCGCCGAAGAGCTTCCCGAGGAGCGGCCCGGCCGAGCGCTCGTCGGAGGCGAGCGTGTAGGCGGTCTTCACCTGGCCGAGGATCTGCACCTCGCCGACCATGAGCGAGTCGATCCCCGCCGCCACGCGGCAGAGGTGAGCGACGGCATCCCGCCCGAACTTGACGAAGATCGCGTCCTCGTTGACCGAGCCCAGGCTCCGGAGGAGCTCGCGCCCCACCCCGGCCGCGCCTTCGCTCTCCTCGCCGACGAGATACGCCTCGGTGCGATTGCAGGTGGCGATGATCGCGGCCTCGGCGATCCGCGGATGGGCGACGATCGACTTGAGCGTGCGGCGCACGCCGTTCTCGTCGAGGGCCGCTTCCTCGAGCTCCTGCATGCTGGCCGAGCGATGGTTGATCCCGACCAGGGTGAGCGTGGGCGCGCCTGGTGCCTGATCGCCCCGGAGGGAAAGGTCGTCGATCCGCGCCATCAGCCGAGCACTCCGGATGGAAGCAGTGCGAAGTTGTGGAAGGAGCGCAAGAGCAGGTGCACGACCGCCATGGAGAGAAGCATGATGGTGAAGCCGATGAGGGAGCAGAAGACGACCCGGCGGCCGCTCCAGCCGAACACGTAGTAGGCGCCGAGGCAGAGCGTGTATACCGCCCACAGCATGATCGTGAAGATGAACTTGGGATCGTGCCAGACATCGATCGTGAGGCGCGCGGACCAGACGAGACCGACAACGATCGCGATCGAGAGGAAGACGAGGCCGACCGCCGCTGCCCGGATGCTCATCTGGGCGAGGAGGTCGAGGGACGGCAGGCGTTCGTAGAGGAGCCCGAAGCGGCTTGCCTTGATCTCCCGGTAGAGGAGGAGGAAGAGGATGCCGTAGGCCGCCGAGACCGCGAAGCCCGAGTAGCCGAGGATGGCGCTCCCGGTATGGATGCCGAAGAGCGGCGAATGGAGGAGCGGGTTCAACGCGGTCGTCGCCGGTCCCGTGAAGGCGGAGGCGACGATCTGGAAGAGGAACACGAGCCCGATCACGAACGCGCCCGCTGCCTGGTTCTTGTGCGTGACCTCGACGTAGAGGTGCACGACCGCCACCGCGAACGCGATCATGGTCATCGCCTCGAGCGGACTGGCGATCGGATGGCGGTGGAGGACGAGGCCGCGGAGGACGAGGCTCAGGGCGTGGAGCGAGACCGCGACGGCGAGCCCGGAGGTGGCGAGCTTCCGGGCGAGCGGGTCCTCGCGGACGAAGATCCCGATGTAGTTCATGAGCACGATCGCATAGGCGATCGGCAGCACGATCCGGAGGAGATCGAGTACGGCTTGCATCGTGTTTCCGGGCCTCGTCGCGAACGTCTCGCCGGGGGGGGAAGGCTCGCTAAAGGGTTCCTGCGTCCAACCTACCAGAGGCGGTGCCCGCCTGCCATGCAGGGGGCCAGGGACGGCCGGGCGACTGGCATGCCGGCCGGGCCTCCGAAGCACGCGGAATGGCCAGAAACGGGCCAACCGGCGAGTGCCGGCCGGCAGCGGAACTTGACAGATAATTTGTTTATTCATAGGTGCTTATCCGACTGGTCCGGCGCGAAGTCGGCCAGTCTGGCCATGTCGGCCGATTCCATCCGGCGATTTGTCTGAAGTGGAGCTCGAGTCGGTCAGACATTCTGACCGAATGGGGCGTGTTCGGAACTCCGGGCACCTGTTGACCCAAGGCTCGGGAGCCGATACCATAGTTATCATGAGTGATAATATGAGTGTCGCACTCCTGCCGGCCGGGCAACAGATCCGCGCGCTCCGCGTGGCGCGCGGCTGGTCGTTGAACGAGCTGGCGCGAAGGGCGGGCACCAGCGCGCCGGCGCTGCACCGGTACGAGAGCGGCTGGGACCGCTTCGAGGTCGCGACGCTGAGGAGGATTGCGGCGGCCCTGGGTGCGCGGCTCGAGGTCCGCCTCGTTCCGGCCGCGCGCGACCCCGGACAGCTTTCGCGGCGCGAGTTGACTGCGGTCCTGTCCCCTCTGTTCTGGGACCGGGACCTGGTCGATCAGGATCTCGATGCGTACCCGGACTGGGTGCTCGTGCGGGTTCTCATGTTCGGGAACCGCCATCAGGTCGCCTGCGCTCGCCGCCATTTCGGCGACGGGGCGATCCGCCGGGCTGTCGAGAAACGTGGCGTCGACGCGCGGACGCGGAACTACTGGCGGCTGATCCTGGGAGGGACGCCGGATGCATCCGAAGGTCTTGAGCAGTGACGCGTGGAGCGCGGTGCGACGCCTGGCGGCGGCGGGCTTGCTCGACGGCTGGACGCTCGCCGGCGGAACGGGCATGGCGCTCCAGTTCGGCCACCGCTACTCGGAGGATCTCGACTTCTTCCGTGCGCAGGACTTCGATCCGGCGCAGCTCATCGATCAGCTCGCGCGCCTCGGTCCTGTCCAGGTGCAGGCCCGCTCGGCGGGCACTCTGCACGCCAAGTTCGACCGGCTCCGCCTGACCTTCCTGAAGACGCAGGCGCCCTTTCTCTTCCCCGGCGCACCTTACCGGGGGCTCGTCGTCGCCGACCTGCGCGACATCGCGGTCCTCAAGCTGATCGCCATCGGCGGGCGCGGCAGTCGCAAGGACTTAGTGGATCTGTTCTTCTACCTGCGCAGCGGGGGCTCGCTGGACGCGGTCTTCGCGCTGCTGCGCGAGCGCCTGCCGGCCGTGGAATACAACGAGTACCACCTGCTCAAGAGCCTGGTGTACTTCGACGACGCCGAGAGCGAGCCGATGCCCAGGATGATCCGTGACGTCTCCTGGGTTGAGGTCAAAGCTGCGATCGTCGACGAGGTGAAGCGCCTGTCCTGAGTCGCCTTGACAGCAGCCGGTTCACCTCGCGCCCAGCTCGTCGGCCAGCGCCGGGATTGATGCCAGGGGAGTCACGGAGATCGCATCGTGGAGCACGTACTCCCGGGCTCCAGGATAGACCACCCACAGCCGCTCTAGCCCAAGATCCTCGACTGCTACCAGCATCGATCTGCTCTTTGCAGGAGCGTCCGCGTACTTGAACTCGAATCCGTATCGTTTGCCGCGCAGGATGACCAGCAGATCGAGCTCGGCTCCGCCGTGTGTGGCCCAGAAGTACGCGTCTCGGGTTGCGAGCAACCCGAGAACCTGCTCGAGCGCGAAGCCCTCCCAGGATGCGCCGAGCTTCGGGTGCGCTTGTAGATCAGCAAGAGCCTCGATCTGCAGCAGCGCATGCAGGATTCCCGAGTCGCGCAGGTAAACCTTGGGAGACTTCACCTGCCGCTTTCCGGTGTTCTCGAACCACGGGGAGAGGACGCGCACCATGAAGGCTCCAGCCATGATGTCCAGGTACTTGCGTGCCGTGTTCTCGGATGCGCCCAGCGATCGCGCAACATCGGCGGCGTTCCATACCTGGCCGTGATAGTGAGCGATCATCGTCCAGAATCGGCGCAGGGTTTCGGCCGGGACCGAGATTCCGAGTTGCGGGATGTCCCGTTCGAGGAATGTCCGGACGAAGCTGTCACGCCAGTTCAGGCTGGACGCATCATCGCCGGCCAGAAAGGAGCGCGGGAAGCCGCCGCGGACCCAGAGCGTGCTCTGGCTCTCGACCCCGGTTTCGCGCAGATCGAACCCCGTCAGATCCACGAACCCGATGCGCCCGGCGAGCGACTCGGAAACGCCGCGTACGAGCTGCGGAGATGCCGAGCCGAGAAGGAGGAAGCGAGCCGCGTTACCGCTGCGGTCGACCAGGACCCGGAGCAACTCGAAGAGGTCGGGCCGGCGCTGGACCTCGTCGATGATCACGAGCCCGGAGAGCTGCTCGAGGGTGGTCATCGGGGCCGAGAGCCGGCGAACATCCACCGGACTCTCAAGGTCGAAGTACTCGCTCGAATCACGCTCAGCGATCATCCGCGCAAGAGTCGTCTTCCCGCACTGGCGAGGGCCGAGAAGGGCCACAACGGGGTGGCCTCGGAGCGCGGCGTCGATTCTCTTGAGCGCCCGTGGTCGCGGAAGCATGTGGTGATTTTATCATTGAAATTCCTCATGGAAAATGAAGATTTTCATGTTTATAGTCGGTCGCTCCGACGAGTGCCTGGGTGGCGGTCAACCTCGTCGCGGCGAGCAATCCCTGTTGATTCCTCGCGCAAACGAGGAGGGTGCGGCGTCGGGGTCGGGGGGTGCGAAGCGGTAGTTCACCGTGACGACGAGTTCACGTTTCCCGTCCTCGATGACCGTGTCCGCCGTAATCCCTTCTACCAACGTCTCTACCAGCTCCCGCTTGAGCGCGAAGGTCGGCGGCGCATCGAGGCGCGCGTTCAGGCTCGCGAGCAGCGCCTCGGCCGATTCGAGGTGGGACGAGGCCTCCTCGATGGCCTGGAGAGCCGCACGGGCTTGATTACGCGCGGCAACGAGGCCGTCCCGCTCGGCCTCGACTTCGGTCAGTTGCTGGTCGAGGGTGGACTCGTCGATCCGTCCCCGGCAGTAGAGGGCGAGGACGTTCCCCAGGCTGGACTACCGGATGAGCGTCACCGCGCGCGCCTCGCTGTGGTCGTCCGCTTGGAGTTTCAGGAAGTACGTGCCAGAGGGCGCCCGGGCGCCAGCCGACGTGCGCCCGTCCCACGAAGTGAAGTAGGCGCCAGGCCCGCGTACACCGCTCTCGATCTCCTTGACCAGGCGGCCGACACGGCGTGACCTCCTTCCGCCCAAAGCGGGCGGTATCCGTTGTGCTACCAGGAGGTTACGCCATTTCATTCCCCACGGGGTTCGGGACGGATGCAGAAACGGCACGGAGCAAGAAAAGGCTTTGTTCGGCTGCCGAACATAGTGCATACTGCTCCCAGTTCTACTAACCGGGCCCTATCCCACCCGCCATGCGAAATGCGGGCTTCGCGACGCGGACCGGGCCGAAAGGGCGACTTGGCAGATGGGAAGACGGGTGTCTTCTCGGGTTTGGAGCAGGTGTCCGCAAGGAGAGTGGACCATGAAGACAAGTAGGAAATCGAACTCGGTCCTCGCTTGCATCGTAGCCGTTCTGGCTCTCGCCTTCGCAGGAGCGGCGAGTGATGCATCGGCGAACCTCGTGACGAACCCCGGATTCGAGACCGGAGATCTGACAGGTTGGTTGGTGTTTGGCCAAGGTCCCAACTCCGGCGTAACGGTACAATCACCTGACAATGGTCCGTCTGCGCCCGGGACGCACAATGCGTTCATGGATAATCGTGCGCAGGGTCTCGGCCTGACGTTGAAGCAGTCGACGCCGGCTGGCAGCGCGATTCCTGGGTTGGTCATCTATTCGTTTGATCTGAAGCTGGGTCAAGCGGCTGAGGGCGGAGTGTTCTTCGTCGAGATATTTGCGGAGCAGGCGGGGGGCGGCGTCCTCGGTGGTTCCGGACTGCTGGGAAACTACAACCCAGCGGTTTGGACCGCATTCAGCGGTTCATTTGTGGCCCCGGCGAACACGGACTTCCTGACGATCCAGTTCGCGGCTAACACGGGGGCAAATGTCGGCAGCATCTCTACAATGCACGTGGACAACGTGGACCTCCACCAAGAACTGCCGACTCCTGCAGAGTCGTCGACCTGGGGCGGCATCAAGTCCCTGTACCGCTGATACGGAGTCTGATCTTGAGTCAAGGGCCGTCTTCCTTCGGGGAGGCGGCCCCTCTTCTTGGTACGCCCGGCATGGGCACAGACCTGGAGGTGAAAGTCCTCTCCTGAGCAGGTCACAGCGAGGGAAGGGAAGCGCAAGGGCGGAAGGGTGACCGACCGTCTGAAGGAAGCGTGGAACGAACCTGCGGGCCGATGGACAAGAACCGGATAAGAGGCGCCGTGAACCGAGGCGAGCGGGCAAGTGATCGCGAAGCCTCCGTGACCAAAGGGAAGCGGCGTAGATCCGGCGGTCGTGCAGGGAAGGTCTGTGTTCTTACCCGGGGAGATCTCGCCTCACGCCTGAAAGGGCGACGCCGGATCAGCGGCGGAGCGAGAAGTCAGCCGAGGTCGTACTAGCCATCGCGAGATGGTGAAGGACCGAACGGAGAGGCCGCCTCCTGCGCACCCTGGCGCACGGCCGGCACGCGGCGGGCACGCGGCGGGCACGAAGAGGGAGAGCCGGATGCTCTCAGGATCGAAGGGGTCAGGCCACAGATGACCAGGCAACTGGAGCCCCCGTTCGAGGGTAGGGGTGAAGCCCCGAGCGTAGGACGGAGCGTGGAAACCCCCGACGGCTCCACAAGAAGCGGAAGGCTCAGAAGCGAGCGGCCTCCTGGAGCGGGCGATGGGCCGCCCGAACATGGTGGCCGCGTACAACCGGGTACTGCGGTTGACCCGCCGGTACCTGGAAGCGGGAGTGATGCTGAACGGGGTGGTCATGGAGCGGCATGAAGGGACTCCGCAAGGAGGTCCGCTCTCGCCGCTCCTGGCCAATGTGCTCCTCGACGAGGTGGATAAGGAGCTCGAGAAGCGGGGCCATGCCTTCGTCCGGTACGCCGATGACGGCAACGTGTATGTGCGGTCGCGGCGGGACTGTACACTCCTTTGTGTAAACGGTCATGACGTACACTCTGGACAGGAGGACAGTCATGGCCCAGCCCGACGATGTGGACAAGATGCTCGATGAGCTGCTCAAAGGCAAGAAGCCTGAGGAGATCCTCGGCCAGGGAGGCTTGCTCAAGGAGCTGACCCGCCGCTTGGTGGAGCGTGCCCTGCACGGCGAGATGACCGCGCACCTGGGCTACGAGAAGCACGCGCCGGAGGGGCGTAACAGCGGCAACTCCCGCAACGGCACCAGCCCGAAGCACGTGCTCTGCGACTCCGGGGAACTGGCGATCCAGGTTCCTCGCGACCGCAAGGGGGAGTTCGAGCCGCAGCTCGTCCCGAAGGGGCAACGACGGCTGCCTGTAGACGATCACCTGGGAACGTCTTTTTCTGAACGCACGCCGGCAGGGTAGTCCTCGGCGTCATGCGCGGGCCGCCGATGCTGGGGGGGAGCTGGGGGCGATGCGGTATCGTGCTCGGCAGAGGCGGAGAAGAAAACCCCCGACCGTTGGTGCGGCCGGGGGTTCGTGTGTCGGTCCGGTCAAAGACCTCCACGCAGCGGAGAGAGCTTGCCATGACCGGTCCGGCCTGTCCAGTCCCGCCTTCGAGGCGGGATGGCAGCGGTCAGGCAACTCCTTTTCTACCAGCGGCATTGCGAGTCCGTGGACTGCGGTGCGGCGTTCTGGATCTGCCGGTGCTGCTACCGCGGACAGCGCTACTGCTCCGAACGGTGTCGGCTCAAGGCGCGGCGCGCGCAGCGGCGCGCGGCGAACCGTCGACACCAGCAAAGCGAGGACGGCCGGCTCGATCACCGCGATCGGCAACAGGCCTATCGCCGGCGGCGCGCTCTCGCCGGCGTGACGGATCACCGTAGCAGCGCCCCTGGCGTTGCTGACAGCCTCCCCGGGCCGGAGACGATCCTCGCAGCCGCGGTGGTCGCGGCAGGGCATCGGCCGGCGGAGGAGCTGGATGCGCACCAGGCCATCACCGCCAGCGAGCGGCGGTCTCGTCCCGCCACGATCCGTTGCATCGTCTGTGGTCGCGCGGGCACTCTCATCGACCCCTTCCCGCGGTGGGGGTGACCGATGATCGCCCCCGCCGAGATCGCCGAGATCCGGCGTCTGTTCTTCGCCGAGCACTGGAAGGTCGGCACCATCGCCGCGGCGCTCGGGCTGCACCCCGACACGGTCCGCGCCGCAGTCGAGACCGAGCGGTTCAACCGCGCGAAGGTCGTTCGCGCCAGCACGCTGCTCGATCCGTATGCCGACTTCATCCGCCAGACGCTCGAGCGCTATCCCCGGCTGCGCGCGACGCGCCTGTTCCAGATGATCCAGGCCCGCGGCTACGCCGGCAGCGTCGTGCAGCTGCGGCGGGTGGTGTCGCGCCTGCGGCCGACGCGCCGGGAAGCGTTCTTGGCGCTGCGGACCTTCCCTGGAGAAGAGGCCCAGGCCGACTGGGCGCACTTCGGCGAGGTCGCGGTCGGGCGGGCGAAGCGCCGCCTGTCGTGCTTCGTCCTGACCCTCTCCTACTCGCGCGCGCTGGCGCTCGAGTTCTTCTTCGATCAGAGTCTCGAGAACTTCCTGCGCGGCCACGTGCGGGCCTTCGCGCAGCTAGGAGGTGTCGCCCGTACCATCCTCTACGACAACTTGCGCTCGGCCGTGCTCGCCCGCCGCGACGATGCCGTGCACTTCCATCCCCGTCTCCTCGAGCTGTGCGCGCACTACCACTTCGCAGCGCGCCCCTGTCGGCCAGGGCGCGGCTCGGAAAAAGGACGGGTGGAAAGGGCGATCCGCTACGTACGCGAGAGCTTCTTCGCCGCCCGCCCGTTCACGACTCTCGCCGACTTCAACCGCCAGGCATGGCAGTGGCGCGATGAGATCGCGCACCGCCGGCCGTGGCCCGGTGATGATCGGCGCACCGTCGCCGAGGTCTTCGCCGAAGAACAGCCGCGGCTGCTGCCCCTCCCCGTGCATCCGTTCGACGCGAACTTGCTCCGGCCGGTGCGCTCGGAGAAGATCATCTACATCCGCTTCGACCTCAACGACTACTCGATACCTCCCGCGGCGGTCGGCCGCGCGCTGACGCTCGTGGCCTCGGATACCACCGTGCGCCTCTTCGATGGGACGCAGGAGGTGGCCGCGCACCGCCGCAGCTACGATCGGCACGAGAGGATCGACGATCCCGCCCACCAGCAAGCGCTGCTCGCGGACAAGCGCAAGGCCACGGGCAGTACGCGCCATGGCCGGCTCCTGAGCGCGGTCCCGGAGATCGAGGCCCTGCTCGACGCCGCCTTTGCGCGCGGCGAACCCGTCGGCCCCCAGACCACCCAGCTGCTGCTCCTGCTCGACGACTACGGGGCGACCGAACTCAAGGCCGCCGTCAGTGAGGCGCTCGCCCGCGGCACGCCCCGGGCCTCGTCGATCGCTTACATCCTCAGTCGCCGCCACCGCCTGCGCCGCGGCCGGGCGCCCCTGCCCGTCGACCTCTCGCGCCGGCCGGACCTGGCCGACCTCCACGTCCAACCCCATGACCCGGAGACCTACGATGGACTCGCTCGCGACGACCACCCCGATGAATGACCTGACCCGCCAGCTTGCCCAGATCGGCCTGCACGCGACGGCCGCGGGGTGCAACGACTTCATCGCGCGGGCCACCAAGAGCCGCTGGAGCCCGCGCACGATGCTCGAAGAGATCGCCCGCGGCGAGATGGGCGAACGAGCGCGCCGCGGCCTCGAACGGCGCCTCACGCGGGCCCGTCTGGGCCGCTTCAAGCCGATCGCCGACTTCGACTGGAACTGGCCCAAGAAGATCGAGCGCGATGCCATCGAGCGGGCCCTCACCGGCGAGTTCATCCGGGAAGGACGCAACTTCATCATGGTCGGAACCAACGGCCTCGGCAAGACCATGATCACCAAGAACATCGGTCACGCCGCCATCCTCGCCGGACACTCCGTGTTGTTCCGCACCGCCGCCGAACTCCTGGATGACCTCCAGGTCGACAGCCCCGAGCGCCGCCGCCGCCGCCTGGCGCACTATGCCCGGCCTTCTTTGTTGTGCATTGACGAGGTGGGCTACCTCTCCTACGACAACCATGCCGCCGACCTGCTCTACGAGGTCATCAACCGCCGCTACGAGCAGAAATCGCTGGTCGTCACCACCAATCGCGGCTTCAAGGAGTGGAACCAGGTCTTCCCCAATGCCACCTGCATCGCCACCCTTCTCGACCGCCTCACCCATCACGCCGATGTGACCAAGATCGAGGGAGAAAGCTATCGCGTGCGTGAGAGCGAACAGGAGGCGGCGGCGCGCCGAAAGAAGAAACCATGACCAGGCCACTGGCCCGATCGCTCCACCCGGCGTCGGTTCAGAAAACTACGTTTCTACGTGAGCGCTAACACTGCCCGGTTTCGACGAGAAGGTGATCGCGCTCTACGCCCGCGGCCTGACGACGCGCGACATCCAGGGCCACCTGCAAGAGATCTACGGGGTGGAGGTGTCGCCGGCGTTGATCACCGCGGTCACCGACGCGGTCCTCGAGGACGTTCAGGTCTGGCAGAACCGGCCCTGGAAGCGCTCTACCCGATCGTCTACCTTGATGCGATCCACCTGAAGATCCGCGCAACGGCCATGTCCAGACCGCAGGCGGTCTACCTGGCGCTGGGGATCGGCCTGGACGGCCAGAAGGAGCTGCTGGGGCTGTGGGTGGGCGAGAACGAGGGCGCGAAGTTTTGGATGAACGTCCTGACCGAAGTCAAGAATCGCGGGCGTCCAGGACATCCTCGTCGCCTGCGTCGACGGGCTGAAGGGCTTCCCGGAGGCGATCGGCGACCCTGTACCCGAAGACAGAGGTCCAGCTCTGCATCGTGCACATGATCCGGAACTCGCTGAAGTACGTGAGCTGGAAGGAGCGCAAGCTCGTGGCGGCGCGACCTGCGGACGATCTACACGGCCCCGACGGCCGAGGCCGCGGCGGCGGCCCTCGCGGCCTTCGCCGCCAAGTGGGACGCCCGCTTCCCGTCGATCAGCCAGTCCTGGCGCACGCGCTGGGAGCAGGTGACGCCGTTTTTCGCCTACCCGCCAGAGATCCGGAAGGTGATCTACACGACGAACGCGATCGAGTCGATCAACGCCTCGATCCGGAAGGTGACGAAGCAAGCGCGGGGCGTTTCCAACGGCGGATTCGGTGCGGAAGGTGCTCTACCTGGCCATCATGAGGGCCTCCGAGCGCTGGCACCGGCCGGTGAAGGACTGGTCGGCCAGCGCTGAACCACTTCGCGATCGTGTTTGAGGGGCGAGTGCCGAGATGATCATGAAGGCCGTTTACACAAAAGAATTGACACGCCCGTCGCGGCGGGCGGGCACACGGGTCATGGCGCCGGCACGCGCGGTGTGTACGCGATTGCGGATCTTGGACCGTCACTCGTTCGTGTGCATTGCGTCGCGCGCGGGGCGGGGTGCGAACTCATCCGGCTTGCCGCCGAGAAGCTCGCGCTCATCGCCCGCCCGCTCGACCGTACGCTCGAGGCGCCGCGGACGATCGCGGATCTCGATGCGGCGCCCGAGATCGGCGAGGACCACCTTGCCGAGGCGCTCCAGTATCGTGGCTCGAGCGGATGAAGGCTCTTCCCGAGCGATCTCCCTCTCCACCGACCAAGCTCTGGACCGGCGCAGATCCAGGCCGTTCAGGGTGCTACAACCTCTCATCCGATCGTGCTAGGATTCTTGCGTCCCGGGGAGGATCCCCGATGTGCCCGCTGCTTGCTTGCCGAGCCTCGCAGCACCTTCAGCGCTGCGAGTGTCGGCTGACTTCTGGAAACGGCTGCGCCCGCCTGACCGCCTCACACGCCCACCGTCCTTTGCTGAGACACGGGTCCCACTGCCAATGGGGCTGGATCTGTAGTGCACACCACTCGGGGTTACCGCCTGCACGAAGACCGATATCGGCGACGCAAACGGCGTCGCCGGGTCCACCCGCACCGAGTCAAGCCGAATCAACGGAGGCTGCCATGACTCCCTGGCACTTGCTTCGCGTGATGTGTCTTCTCCTCGCATGCACTCTGTTGTTCTCAGTTAGCGCCAGCGTTGGCGCCAGTGGGTCGGCGAACCCGCCGGCAGCACAGACCATCGCGGCTGAGAACCAAGCACAGACCGCGGCACAGGAAACTCCCTCACTCCTCGGGAGGCGCCAACGCCTCGCGGCTCCCCAGGGTGACGCCACGCCGCTGCCAGCCATCGACACTGAGCTCCTCTGGTCAACGTACTTTGGAGGCCCAGGAGATGAAGCCCTTTGGCTTGCGGTGGCACTCGATAACTCAGGGGGTGTCATCGTGGCTGGAGATGCCGGCCCCGGGCTGCCAACCACCGCGGGGGCCTATGATCCCAGCTACAACGGCGGCGTCCGCGACGGCTTCGTGGCGCGCTTCGATCCAACGCAGAACGGTGGAGCCCAGCTCGTGTGGTGCACGTACCTCGGGGGTGGGCTCGAGGACGCGGTGCTGGATCTGGTCCTTGCCGGCGGCGACGAGGACGCTGTGATCGTCGTGGGGCTCACCGAGTCTGCCGAGTTCCCGACCACGCCAGGGGCCTACGACCGGACTCATAACGGCTCCCGCGACGCCTTCGTGGCTCGACTGGGCGCCGGCGGGAGCGTACTCAGTTACTCGACCTTCCTCGGCGGGGGAGGCCAAGACTTCGCGCTCGCGGTTGCCCTCGATGCATCCCTGGCGATCACCGTCGGGGGATACACCGAGTCGCCGACATTCCCCACCACACCGGGGGCCTTCGACACTAGCTACAACGTGCAGCGGGATGCCTTCGTGACTCGTCTGGATCCGAGTGGCGCCGCCCTCGTTTACTCGACCTTCCTCGGCGGCAGTGGGACTGAGGGCTTCGCGGCTACTGACTTCTTCAACATCCGCGTAATGGACATGTCCGTGGACGATACCGGGGCGGCAACCGTGGTCGGCGTCACGCGATCCCCGGACTTTCCGACAACGCCTGGCGCCTACCAGATCGGGTTCGCAGGGGTATCCGATGGTTTTGTGACCCGGCTTGACGCCACTGGGTCCGCGCTCGAGACCTCCACCTTCATTGGCGGGCAAGCTGGTGACGTGATAGGCGCGGTGGTTCTTTCCCCCGATGGGGAGACGATCGTCGGAGGAAACACGGTCTCTCCGAACTTCCCCGCGACAACCGGTGCCTTCGATGAAACGTGGAACGGGTCGCAGGATGGGTGCGTCACCAGTTTCGATCGCGCGGGCAGCGTGCTCACGTACTCAACCTACCTCGGAGGGAGCGGAGCGGACGCGGTGGGCGCTATTGCCCTCGACGCCCTCGGGGATGCGATAGTCGTCGGCTGGGCCGGCTCGCAAGGGTTCCCGACCACGCCCGACGCCTATGACCCAACCTTCAACGGCATATCGGACGCGTTTCTCGCGCGCGTTCGCCCCGGCGGGAACGCGGCCGCGGATCTGGTGTACAGCACGTTCCTCGGCGGCACCGCAGATGACTACGCGGTGGCCCTTGCATTGGGCGAACCGTTCGAGGTGACACTGGGCACTTGTGCGGGGGGAGGGATGTTCCCGACCACGCCTGGGGCCTACGACCCGACCCACAACGGCGGATATGACGCTGCCGTTTCTCGCATGGGCTCCATCGGAACCACGGCCATTGGCGATCCGGAGGCGTCCCCCCCAGCTGGGAGTTCGCTTTCAATCCGCCTTGGCATGCCGCGCCCGAACCCGAGCCCGGGCCCGGTCTCCTTCGCGCTCGAAGTCGCCGAGCGGTCTCGCGTGCTCGCCCGGGTGTACGACGTGAGCGGCCGTCTCGTCGCGCGGCTCATGGACCGCCATCTGGATCCGGGCTCCTATGGCTTCTCGTGGGAGCCAGAGGCTGTGAAGGGGCGTGTGCCTCCAGGTACCTACTTCCTGCGCCTTGACGCCGCCGGAGCGCAGGAGTCGCGCAAGATCGTCATCGCGCCATAGGGCAGGTGTGGCTGAGGCTTGCACAGCCGTGACCTCGCCTTGAGGTCAAGGACAGTCATGCACGGGGGCGGCGGGGCCGCCCCCGTAGTCTATTCCCTCGTCACGCGGGGGGCCGGCGACGCGGGGTTCTCCTGACTCAGACCGAGGTCCATCCGCTGCCCGCGAGCCCCGGCCCCGGCTGCCCCAGTCGGCTGGGTCTGGCGGTTGCCGTCCGGATCCAGTGCCCCGTCCCCCAGGCCACCCTGGAGTCCGCACGATGCAGCGGTAGACCCGGACGACCCCTCGTCTGCGACTCACACACCTGTATGTGCGGATGGCGAGGCGACCGGTGCGTCCCATGTCACTGGAGCTCGCGCTCGCCGTGCGCTTGCTCGATCGCACGCTCAAGGTGGCGCGAACGATCCCGATCTCGCCGGCGCGGGCGAGATGGGCGAGGATCATCTCGCCGGGGCGCTCCAGTAGTCGCGACCTCGAACGGGTGCGGCCCGCTGGCGAATGAGTGCAGGGAACGGCCGGCCCGCCGGCGCGCGCCACGGACCAGTTCGTCCGGAGGGCCCCATCCGGTCAGCCCTGTTGCGCACCCACAGGAAGGGGCTTGACCGGCCGTCATGGGGAGGCTTAGATAGCGGTATCCGCGCAAGCGGGCGCGGCGGCCGCAGAACAACGTGGAGGCAACGAACCGAAGAGGCGAGCACCGGGCGGAAGATCCTGACGAGGACCGGGACCTCAGGGCTCGCGCGGTAGCGCTCATCGCGAGGCGACGTGGGCGCGTGCTTGTAGCATGAGGGAACCAAGCAAAGGGAGAGGTACGATGGGAGACAAGGGCAAGAAGGACAAGGACAAGGGCAAGAAGCAGAAGGAAACGAAGCACACCCAAGAGGATAAGAAGAAGCAGGAGAAGCAGCCCAAGAGAAACCCGTGACATGGCTCTCGGTGCCCGCCGCGGCTGCCACGAAATCGGTGCTCGGTGGCGCGGGCGGGTGCCTCGGGGGCGGCTCAGGGGAGGCATGGAAGGACTGGCGCTCGTCTGGCGCGTGCAGCGTCACCGAGCGCGCCGTCTCGCAGGGTCACCTCGCCGTCCGCGCGACGCACCGGTAGACGCGGACGACTGCGCAGCTGCACACCACGCGCCTGTCTCTGTGGATGGCCATGCGCCGCGTGCGCCCCGTGTCGCCGCAGCACCGGGCGCGGCCCTACTGCCCTACCGCGTCAGAACGATCTTCTGTGCCTCGACGCGGCCTGCGAACTCGAGGCGCGCGAAGTAGGTCCCCGCGGGCAGCGCCCGCCCCTCTCCGTCCCGCCCGTCCCACTGGAGCGTCTGGCGCCCGGATTCCATCCTGCCCTCGGCGAGCCGCGCCACCTGGCGGCCGGCGACATCGTAGATCGCGAGCCGCCCGTGCCCCGCTGCGGGCAACGTGTAGGAGAGGCGCGTCGATCCCGAGAACGGATTCGGGCTCAAAGTCCCGAGCATGGCCGCCCCGGCCGGGCTCGGGACTTCCGCCGCGATCGCCGTCGTCGCTCCCGCGGTGCGCAGGTCCGACTCGCTCGCCGCGTTGTAGGGGAGGGTTAGCCACGGCGAGCGCGGGAAGTGGGGTGAGCTCGTGGCGATGCGAACGCGCCAGTGGTAGAGCGTTCCGGGGTTGAGACTCCCCGGGTTCAAAGACAAGGCGACGCTGCTGCCGCCGCCCTGCGCTCCCGTATCGAAGAACGGGCCCTGCACTATCCCCTGGCCGTCGAACGGGACGCCGAGCGGCTTGACCTCGCATTGCATCCGCACCTTGCCGCGGCCCAGTGGAGTGCGTCCCAGAACCTCGAGCCGGAAGGAGGTCTCGGAATCGGAGCGGCCGAGGAGCGCGATCGGAGCCGCATTGTCCACCCGGGCCTGGTTCGGGAGGCGCTCGAGTCCATCCTCGCCGTTCCCGAAGAAGAGGAGCGCCCGCCCTTCCGCGGTCTCGGGACTGCTGAAGCCCGGCGCGCCGACGACGACATCGGGGAACCCGTCACCGTTCACGTCGCCGGCGTTGGCGACCGCATGGCCGATGAGCGAGTTGGGGCTGTTGCCGAGGAACGACGGCGTGATCCAGTCGGGCGCGGCCGAGATGCCCGCCGCCGATCCGTGGTACGCGAAGGCCCGCCCTTGATTGCTATTGATCGTATCGTAGAGGTCGGCGCCGACGACGACATCCGAGCAACCGTCGCCGTTCACGTCGGCAGCGGCGACCGCGATGCCGAAGTTGGCCGCGGCCTGGTTCGGCTCGGCCGTCCACGCCGCCGCGGCGGCGAGTCCGGTCGCTGAACCGAGATAGGCGAACGTCCGCCCCTCGTCCACCTCGCCGTTGTCGAACAGGTGAGCCCCGGCGATCACGTCGGAGAAGCCGTCCGCGTTCACGTCCCCGGCGCCGCCCACCGCCGCGCCGAACTCCGCTCCCGTCTGGTTCGACTCGGCCGTCCAGGTCTGCACGGTGGCGAGTCCCGCTGCCGAGCCGTGGTGGAGGAACGCCCGTCCCTCGTCGATCTGGCCGTTGTCGAACAGGTTCGCGCCGACCACGACATCCGAGTATCCGTCGCCGTTCACATCGCCGGCGCCCGCCACCGACACGCCGAACGCAGCGCCCGCCTGGTTCGACTCGCCGGTCCACGCGGCCGCAACGCCGAGGCCGGCCGGAGAACCGTGATAGACGGAGGCGCGGCCCTCGTCCGCCTGGCCGTTGTCGTGGAGGTTGGCGCCGACGACAACATCCGAGTAACCGTCGCCGTTCACGTCGCCGGCGCCCGCCACCGACACGCCGAACGCAGCGGCCGCCTGGTTCGACTCCGCGGTCCAGGCCGGCGCTGCGCCGAGGCCCGCGGGCGATCCGTGGTAGACGAAGGCGCGGCCCTCGTCGACCTGGCCGTTGTCGTAGAGGTAGGCGCCGACGACGACATCCGAGTAACCGTCGCCGTTCACGTCGCCGGCGGTGGCGACCGCGCTGCCGAAGGCGGCGTCGTCCTGGTTGGATTCGACGATCCAGCTCGGCTGGCCGGCAGGGCCGGTCGGCGCGCCGAGGTAGGTGAAGGCGGCGCCCTCCCCGTTCTGACCGTTGTCCCAGCCCGGAACCCCGACGAGGAGATCCGAGTAGCCGTCGCCGTTCACGTCGCCGGCGGTGGCCACCGAGAACCCGAGCTGATCCAGGCTGCGGTCGTCCTGGGCGATCCATCCGAGCGTCGTGGTGAGCCCCGTCGGCGCGCCGAGGTAGAGGAAGGCGCGACCTTCGTTGGAGAGCCCGCCGTCGTAGAAGTAGGAGCCGAGGATGACGTCGGAGAATCCGTCGCCGTTCACGTCGCCCGCGGTGGCGACCGAGTGGATCCGGGCGCTCTCCTGGTCGGTCTCGGCCGTCCAGATCGGAGTCGTCGCGAGACCTTGCGCGCTTCCCTGGAAGACGTGCGCCCGCCCCTCGTCGGTCTGGCCATTGTCGTAGGCCGAGGCGGTGACGATGACATCGGCGTAGCCGTCACCGTTCACGTCGCCTGCCGTCGCCACCATGTTGCCGAATCCGGCCGCCATCTGATTCGACTCCTGGGTCCAGGCAGGGGCCGGGCCGAGGCCGGAGGAGAATCCGTGATAGACGAAGGCCCGACCCTCCTGGGACTCGCCGTTCGAGTAGAAGATGGACCCGACGATGACGTCCGAGTAGCCGTCGCCGTTCACGTCGCCGGCGGTCCCGACCGAGTAGCCGAACCACGCTCCCGACTGATTCGGCTCGGCGGTCCAGGCCGCGAACGTCTGGAGCCCGCTTGCCGAGCCGAGATAGAGAAAGGCCCGCCCCTCGCTCTGCTCGCCGTTGTCGTAGAACTGGGAGCCGACGATGACATCCGAGAATCCATCGGCGTTGACGTCGCCGGCGGAGGCGCAGGAGTAGCCGAAGAACGCCGACTCCTGGTTCGACTCGGCGGTCCACGCCGGGGTCGCCGCCAGCCCGGAGGCCGAACCGTGGTAGACGTAGGCGCGGCCCTCGTCCGACTCGCCGTTGTCGTAGTTGTAGGCGCCGATGATCACGTCCCCGAAGCCGTCGCCGTTCACATCGCCCGCGGAAGCCACCGCGTTGCTGAACCACGCCGTCGCCTGGTTCGACTCGGCCGTCCACGCCGGGGTCGCGGCGAGCCCGGAGGCGGAGCCGTGAAACACGGAGGCCCGTCCCTCGTTGGACTCCCCGTTGTCATAGGCGAAATCGCCGATGATCACGTCCCCGAAGCCGTCGCCGTTGACATCGCCGGCGGAGGCGACGGCCTGGCCGAGCCGTCCCTCGACCTGGTTCGATTCCGTGGACCACACGAACGAGGTGCCGGGTCCGGTCGGGGAGCCGAGATAGAGGAAGGCTCCGCCTTCGTTGGTCTCGCCGTTGTCGTACTGGAGAGAGCCGACGAGCACATCGCTGAAGCCGTCGCCGTTCACGTCGCCCGCAGTCGCGACCGAGAATCCGAAGAAGGCTTCGGCCTGGTCGATCTCGGCGATCCAGGACGGCGCGCTCAAGAGCGGGTCCACCGTGAGCGGATACTCGGCGCCGGCGTCATCGATCAGGATGGCGAGCCGATCGTCCTCGAGTGCGAGCCGGGCCGGGAGCTCCTCGTCCCTCGCGTCCCACACATGGAGCTCGCCGTAGCGGAGGACGGGCTCACCGTGCGAGTCGACGAGGTCGATTGCGCCCTCGGCGCACAGCTCGGGGCGGAGGTCGCCGGCGACGACCCCTTCGATCCGCACCGGACCCGCGCCACGCGGCCGCCCGTGCACCGTGAAGCCCTGCTCGAGCCCTTCCTTCCGGTTCACGTACCACTCGGTGAGGCCCCGCTCGGGGTGTCCGTGGGTGTAAGCGACGCGAGAACCGTTGACCTCGGGCTGGACCGGGGCGGCTCTCTCGGGGTCGATGTCCATCATCTCTCCGGCGCGCCCATAGCCGGCGGTGCGCCACGAGAACTCCCAGGACCCCTCTGCGGCGGCTTGCCGCGGGACGACGGCGATCGTACCGGCCGCGCGGTAGTAGGTGCGGAAGTTCTGCGCCCGGTTGGCTGCCTGGAGGCCATGCTCGCCGGGGCGCGGCTCGTACTCCCGGCGCGCGAGACCCGACCGAACCTCTGACCACCAGGAAGCGGAGACACCGGGATCAGCGCTCGCACCGGGGGGTGTTGCGGCGGGGGGCGGGCAGGAGCGGTCGGGGACGATGGCCGGAGTCCGTCCCAGGGCGAGAGCGAGGAGGGGAGGGAGGCCGATCGCGATCAGAGCCCCGATCATCGCGGCCGCGCCGCGCGGCCTGGCGTTTAGGCCCGAAAGGGCGAGGGATTGGCTGTGCATGGGAGTCTGGGTCCTTCCGAGGTGTCCGGGGGTCCGAAGGTCCGGGGCCCGGGGTCCGGGGTCCGGGGTGAAGAGGGCGCCCGGGACCGGGCCCGTCTCGGTGCTTCCTGGCTGGAATACGCCTGGGGGCGGCCAATCGAACAAGCACCCGGCAGGGCGCGCGGTAAGGCCCGATCAGAGGAGGAGCGCCTTCCGCGCGACGGACACTCCCTTACGGTGGCGATGCGCTAGCTGAGCGCACGTCCAGGTCCGGGAACTTCCGGGTGCGCCGCCGGGGTTGGAGGGGTGACCGGCCCCCTCCGGCGTTTCGGCAGTGCTGCGCCCGCTCGACCCGGGAGGACGCCATGGTGGGAATCGACCACTCGCACGCGCGCTACCTCTTCGACGGCGTCACGGAAGACGTCCTGCCGGAGAAGATGGTGAGCGCCATACGGGCCTTCGTGGCGACCGAGAACCTCTATCTCTCAGCCGCCCGCGAGATCGCGACCAAGCTCGAGAACCTGAACGACGAGTTCAGGTGCACCAAGGACCGCAACCCGATCCAGCAGATCAGGACCCGGATCAAGACGCCCAAGAGCATCATGGACAAGCTCCGGCGGCGCGCTCTTCCCTTGAGCGTCGAATCGGCCCGGGAGAACCTGACCGACATCGCCGGCGTGCGCGTCATCTGCTCGTACATCGACGACATCTACTTGATCGCCGGCCTGCTCCTCGCGCAGGACGACGTCGATCTCGTCAAGGAGTCGGACTACATCAAGAACCCGAAGCCGAACGGCTACCGCAGCCTCCATCTCGTCGTGTGCATTCCCGTCTTCCTCTCCGATCGCACCGAGGCCGTCCATGTGGAGATCCAGATCCGCACGATCGCCATGGACTTCTGGGCGTCGCTCGAGCATGAACTCGCTTACAAGCTGGGCGACACAAAGAGCGATGCCGCGGCGCGCGAGCTCAAGGCGTGCGCCGATGTTATCGCCGACACCGATCGGCGCATGCAGGTCCTGCACGACATGACGAACGGCATCGCCGCCGCGCGCAGCAGGTCCGTCGCCGCCGCTCGCCCCGGCGGCTAGTCGCTCATCAGGAAGATGAGCGGCCGCACGTCCTCCTCCGGCGTCCACTCCCAGTAGCGGAGGAGGATCGTGTAGACCATGAGCCCGGTCTCGCCCTCGCCGACGAGGAGGTAGCGGAAGGCCTGGGCCATGAGGTTGCGGCGCGTGAGGCCGATGAAGATCGAGATGGGATCGATCACTTCGCTCACGAAGGCGATCGTGTTCGCGAGGGCGGTGGCGCCGAACACCTCTGTCACGTAGTCGTCGCCTTCCTTCGTCAATGTGACCTCGAGCGGCGCCGAGAACTCGCTCCGGTTGTCGAGCAGGTTCACGTGCAGGAAGAGGAACGGGCCGCGCACGTTGTAGTGCCGGACGATCTCCGCCCGCTTCTGCCGCCGGGCTTCCGCCGAGGAGGTCCGGATGGGCACGAGGTGCACCTTCTTCCCCACGACTCGGGGCCCGAGCTGCCAGCTCTCACGGTCGGCGAAGTATCCCTGCGTGATGCGCATCTCCGTCGAGCGGAGGTACCGGCTGAGCCCGCTCACCGTCATGAGGATCAACGTGAAGATCGCGCCGATGATGAGACCGTCGGGGCGCCCGATGCAGTTGTCGACGAGCGTGAAGGCGAAGACGAGGGTGACGGCCCCGGCGTAGAGGGCGAGCCCGCGGCGCCCTTCCCTCCACAGCGCGAGGGTCGCCGCGAAGGCGGCCGAGAGGATGAGGACGAGGACGCCCGTCGCGTAGGCCCCGCTCTGCGCCTCGACATCGGCGCGGAAGACGAGGGTGACGATCACGTTGATCGCGAAGAGCACGAGCACGAGCGGCCGCGCGAGCGCGGCCCAGAGCGGCGCCATGCCGAAGCGCGGCAGGTAGCGCGGGATCAGGTGCAGGAGACCCGCCATCGCCGAGGCGCCGGCGAGGCCGAGAATGAAGATGGTCGAGAGATCATAGACGGTGCCGAAGGCGCTCCCGAGATAGCGGTGGGCGAGGAAGGCGATGGCGCGTCCGGCGGCCTTGCCGCCCTCCGCGTAGTCGGCCGGCGCGATGAGGACCGTCGTCACGATGCTCGACAGGATGAGCATGACGCTCATGATCGCGGCCGCCGTTATGAGCAGCTTCCGCGTGCTGGCGACCCGTCCCCGCGGTGCGCCGTCCGTGCGCGGATTATGCCCGCGGTCCGCTGCGCCGCCGTCGATGAGCGGCATCATGGTGACCCCGGTCTCGAATCCGCTGAGTCCCAGCGCGAGCTTCGGGAAGACGAGGAGCGCCCCCGCGAAGAGGAGCGCGGGATCGCCCTTCGCGGTAAGTGCGGTGCGCCAGTGGTCGAGGAGCGTGGCGTGCGTGATCACCTCCCACAGGCCGCGTCCGAGGACGACGAGGTTCAGCGCGAGGTAGGGGAGGGCGGCGGCGGCGGCGAGACCGATCGCCTCCTTGAAGCCCTTGAGGAAGACGAGCGCGAGCACGGCGAGGATGACGAGGGTGACCGCCATCTGGTGATGGCCGAGCAGGGGCTCGAGGAACGGGTTTTCAATCGCGTGCTTGGCGGCGTCGGCCGCCGAGAGCGTCATCGTGATCACGAAGTCGGTGGCCGCGAAGCCGAGGAGGACGAGCACGAGGAGCTTGCCCTTCCACCCGGTGAGCAGGTTCTCGAGCATGGCGATCGAGCCCTGCCCGGCGTAGCTCCGCGCCGCCACCTGCGCGTAGACCGGAAGCGCGCCGAGGAGCGTGACGAGGACGAGGAGCACGGTCGCGAGCGGCGCCACCGCGCCCGCGGCGAGGAGCGCGATCCCCGGCTGGTAGCCGAGCGTCGAGAAGTAGTCGACGCCGGTGAGCCATATCACCTGCCACCAGGGATGGGTCTTGACTTCGTGGTCGCCGTGGTCGGCGACCGCATCGCCTCGCGCGAGCCAGCGGCCCAGGGCCGACCTGTACGCGAGCGAGGGCTGGGGGATCTGGCGCCGGAAGGGAATGTGCATCGCCTCGCGCGGCGCGGGCGAGGCTAAAGGATCGGCTGGCGGCGTTGCGGGAGCCGACGGCGCGGCTGCCGGACGTGACCGCCGGAGCCTAGGCATGAGCGCGCGCCATCGCTGCGAACGCGGTCACGGTGCGGCAGGCCCCGGTAGAGACAGCATGGGGCGCAGTATACCAAGCCGGGCCGCTCAGGCCGCCTGCCTGATCGGGACTGCGGAGCCAGGGGTTCCGGACTCGCATCCCGCTCGCGTCAAACGCTGTCGGGTCTTGTAAACTCCTCTGGCCTCACCGCAGCGCTGATCCCGCGGCCGACACGATCGCCCCACCTGACGGCGACGACCCGCTCGCGTCAAACGCTGTCGGGTCTTGTAAACTCCTCTCGCCTGACCGCAGCGCCGATCCCGCGGCCGACACCATCGCCCCACCCGGCGACGGCGCCCCGCTCGCGTCAAACGCTGTCGGGTCTTGTAAACTCCTCTCGCCTGACCGCAGGCTGATCCCGCGGCCGACGCCATCGCCCCACCCGGCGACGGCGCCCCGCTCGCGTCAAACGCTGTCGGGTCTTGTAAACTCCTCTCGCCTGACCGCAGCGCCGATCCCGCGGCCGACGCCATCGCCCCACCCGGCGACGGCGCCCCGCTCGCGTCAAACGCTGTCGGGTCTTGTAAACTCTTCTCGCCTGACCGCAGGCTGATCCCGCGGCCGACTCCATCGCCCCACCTGACGACGGCGCCCCGCTCGCGTCAAACGCTGTCGGGTCTTGTAAACTCCTCTCGCCTGACCGCAGTGCTGATCCCGCGTCCAATGCCATCGCCCCACCTGACGACGGCGACTCGCTCGCGTCAAACGCTGTCGGGTCTTGTGAAGTCTTCTCACCGGCTGACGACCCCCGAAGCCAACGCGGTCGCCCCACCCAGCGACCACCGTTCCCCACGGCGCACCCATGATGCGCGCCCACCATGTCGCCCGCAGCAGACGCTGTCGCGCCCTTCCCGCCGCGACCGCACCTCCCACGCGCGAGCATGCGCCCGCATCCTCGACTTCATCATCCGGCGATGGGCCCTTGTGGCCCACCAACACGTATTGCACGAACCGTGCCGCCCTGCCGGGAGAGACTCCGGGCGAGAGATGCCTATCCAGCGCCCTCAAGGCGCGGGCCCCCACCCCCTCTGCAAGGCTGCGCACGGCGGTTGTCACTTTCGTCAACTTCGTTACCGGGACCATGCCGGACCACCGCCGGGAGGACCGCCTCAGCCGGGTTTCCGTCTCAATTGGCCCGACCGGCGCATCCGACGCTCGGCGGAGCTTGCCTTGCCTCGACACCGGCGGGCGGCCGCCCTGGATAGGGGCCGGTAGGGCCGAAGAACGAACGGGCCCGCCGCTCGGGGTACAATCCGCGCGCCCCCTCACGCGCGTCGCATTCCCCTGGACCGACGATGACCGAACCCGGGGCCGGACACGGCCCAGCCGAGATCGTGGCGATCCCGCCGCCGCCCGAGCATGCGGGGCCGGTGCTCCAGCCTGGCCCGCCGCCGCCGGCGCGCGCCCCCGCCGCGCGCGCCGCCGCCGGCGGCTCGGTCCGCGAGGTGGCGGCGCTCGCTGCGCCGGCCGTCGTGAGCCTCCTCTCGGTCACGCTCATGTGGACCGCCGACACGTTCTTCATCGGGCGCGTGGGGACGGCCGAGCAGGGCGGCGTCGGTCTCGCCGGCACGGTGGCGTGGACGTTTCTCGTCTTCTTCGTCGGCGTCCTGAGCGCGGTCCAGATCTTCGTCGCCCAGCACGTGGGGGCACGCTCGCCGCGCGGCGCGGGCGAGATGACCTGGCAGGGCATCTACCTGGGGCTCGCCGCCGCGATCCCCATCATGGGGCTCTCGTTCCTCGGCGAGCGCCTGATCGCGGCGCTCCACGTCGATGCAGCGGTGGCGCCGCATGCCGCCACCTATCTCCGGATCCGCCTCCTCGGTGCCGCGGGCGTCTTCCTCGCCGCGACGTGCGAGAACTACCTGCGCGGGGTCGGCGACACGCGCTCGCCGATGGTCGTGACGTTCGTCGCCAACGGGCTCAACGTCGTCCTCGACTACCTCCTCATCTTCGGCCACTGGGGCCTGCCCGCGCTCGGCGTCGCCGGCGCCGCCTGGGCCACGATCGCCTCGGGATTCCTCCAGGCGGTTGCGCTGTTCGCGCTCTTCGCGCGGCGCGCGCGGCGGGAAGGGCACGTCGAGCGGGCGATCGAGCCGGCGCGCCGCGCGGCGCTCGGCCGGCTCCTCCGCGTTGGCTTCCCGGTCGGACTGCAGTGGCTTCTCGACATGGGCTCGTGGACCGTTTTCACGCTCGTCGTCGCCCAGATCTCGGCGGTGCAGGCCGCGGCACACCAGGTGGCGCTCTCGGTCCTCCACTTCTCGTTCATGCCCGGATACGGGATCTCGGTCGCGGCGACCACCCTTGTCGGGCAGTACCTGGGCGCGGGCGATCGCGCCGCCGCGCTCCGCTCGGCGCGGAGCGCGCTCCGCCTGGCCCTCGGCTTCATGGGCGCGATGGGGATCGCCTTCCTTTTCCTCCGCTACACGTTCATCGCCGCGTTCAACCCCGATCCGGCGGTCATCGCGCTCGGCGGGAGGCTCCTCCTCTTCGCGGCGCTCTTCCAGATCTTCGACGCGACGAACATGGTGCTCTCGGGAGTCCTGCGCGGCGCCGGCGACACGCGCTACCCGATGGCGGCGACGATCCTCGTGTCGTGGGCGGTATTCGTCCCGCTCGTCTGGCTGTTCAGTCTCCATCTCGGCCATGGCGCGGCGGGCGGCTGGTTCGCCGCCGTGATCTGGCTCGCTGTACTCGCCCTCGTGCTTCGCCATCGCTACGTCGGCCGCGGGTGGCTCGCGCGCGAGCTGGTGGTGGAAGGCGCGATGGCCGGCGAGGCAGCGCCCGGCGAAGCGGCGCCCGGCGAAGCGGCAGGGAGCACACGCTCATGAGCGGTCGGCGCGCGGAGATCGCGGTGCTTCTCGTCGTCGCCCTCGTGCGCGCGATCCACCTCGCCGGCATCCTCGGCGATCCGCTCGCCGGCATCCCGCGCATGGATCCCGGCTATCACCACGCCTGGGCGCGCGCGATCGCGGGCGGCGATCTCGCCTTCCACGGGCCGTTCTTCCGCGCCCCGCTCTACGCCTACTTTCTCGGCGGGATCTATGCGCTCACCGGCGGTTCGATCGCGGTCGCGCGCGCAGCCGGGCTCGCGCTCGGTCTCGTGACCGTCTTCCTCCTCATGCGGATCGGCCGGCGCACGGTGGGGGAGAGGGCGGGACTTCTCGCCGGGTTCGCGTACGGCATCTATCCGATCGCGCTCCGCTACGAGGGCGATCTCCTCGTCGAGGGTCTCTACATCCTGTTCGCGATGGCGGCGCTCCTCGCCCAGCTTCGCGCGCTCGACCGACCGACGCGCGGTCGCTGGTTCACAACCGGCGTCCTCTACGGGTTCGCCGCCATCACGCGCCCGAACATCCTGATCGTGGCGCTCGCCGTGCCGTTCGTGACGGCGCTCGGTCGGCGCCTCTCACGCGCCGCGTTGCCCGAGCTGGCGCCGATGCCGGCGCGCGCCGCCCTCGGCGAGGCGCTCCTCTTCGCCGCCGGACTCGTGCTTCCCATCATTCCCGTTACCCTGCACAACGCGCTCGCCGGGGGCGACTTCGTGCCGATCGCGAGCCAGGGCGGCGTCAACTTCTACATCGGCAACAATCCGGTCGCCGACGGCTACACCGCCATCGTCCCCGGCACCCGCGCCACCTGGCGGGGCGGGCACGACGACGCGGTCGCGCTCGCCGAGCGGGCAGCGGGGCGCCCGCTCCGCGCCTCCGAGGTCTCGCGGTACTGGACCGCGCAGGGGCTCACCTTTCTCCGTGCCGAGCCGGTCGCCGCGCTCCGCCTCTACGCGCGGAAGCTCTACCTCTTCTGGTGGGGCGCCGAGATCTCCAACAACGAGCACATCTACTTCCTTCGCCGCTACTCGCCGCCGATGCAGGCAACGTTGTGGCATGCGGGCCTCTACGTTCCGTTCGGGCTCGTCGCTCCGCTCGCCGTCCTCGGAATGGGGCTCGGCTGGGTGCGGCTCCGCGCTCGCGTCGTGCCGCTCATCGCCTACGTCGTGCTCTACATGATCTCGGTCGTCCTCTTCTTCGTCTGCGCGCGTTTCCGCCTGCCGGTCGTGCCGGTGCTGCTGCTCTTCGCGGCGCATGCCGCGCTCGCGCTCCCGGCGCTCGTGCTGCCCTCGCGCGGCGCGCGCCGTCCGCTCCGCCTGCTCGCGCTCGGCGCCGCGCTCCTCTTCACGGTGAACGCGGATCCCTACCGCCTCGATCGCGCCATCTTCGGCGCCCAGGCCCTCAGCTATCTCGACCTCGGCATCTTCCACGCGCGGGAGAAGAACTTTGCGGCGGCCGAGGAGAATCTCAGGAAGTCGGCGGAGCTCGATCCCGGGCTCCCGGGCCCACACGCCTGGCTCGGGCGGCTTGCGCTCGAGCGCGGCGATTTCGCGACCGCCGAAGAGGAGCTCCGCCTGGCGACGCGCGGCGATCCGGTTCTCTTCCGCGATGTGGTGACCCAGGCCGAGCGCGATCTCGGGCGGCTCGCGCTCATGAACGGCTGGTACGACCGCGCGCTCGCCGTGTACGCGCGCGCCCTCGAGCTCGATCCGGGGCTCGCCGACGCCGCGGCCGGCGCCGGGATTGCGGCGCTCGCCCTCGGCGACACGGCGGCGGCGCGCGGCTATCTCACGCGGGCGCTCGAGATCGATCCCGGCAACAAGAAGGCGCTCAGCGCCTGGGCGGAGCTCGCCGCACGGGCCGCGCGGCAGCGGTGACACACAGTCACTGTCGGCCACTGCGCAATCCTGCATCGCTCGGCGCCAGTGCTCGCGTCATTGACAGATCGCGACAACCGTGGTATCGTCCATAACAATGAGGATCACGACGATCCTCACTGGCAGGCACTCTGCCTGTCAGTCCCGGCATCTCACGCCTGATTCGTCCCGGGCGGCAGCATTGCCGCTCTGAATCAGGAGGAGGTGAAGTCAAATGGTTCGATTGCTTATCTGCGTTCTCATCGCCATGGTGGTGATCGTAGGTCCGGCGCCGGCGCAGCCCGGACCGAACAGCGATCACTACTTGAGCTACCGCGTGGAGCCTCAGCCGAGGCCGACCCCGATCCAGGTCAGCGACCAGTTCATCCCCCAGCTGCAGCTCGATGTCCAGGTGCTCGAGCGGCTCCTGAACCCGGTCCGGCAAGACGGCGCGGCCTTCGTCGACTCGACAGCCCACCTCGACTGGTGGCGGGTCTTTCCGAACGTGTCGATCGGCCAGCAGATAGCCGTCGTCAACAAGTTCGGGCAGGGGACCTGGCAAATCCAGCAGCTCGAGTTCCTGCTGGCGCCGTCCCGGAAGAACGAGCCGGCGGGGATCCCGCTCCCCGGCAACATCAATCACTTCCTTTGCTACCGGGCGACGTCGACGACGCCGCCCCCCACGGTGCCCGTGCACCTCGAGGACCAGTTCCGGCAGCTCACGGTCCAGGTGGGCCCGCCGCGGTACTTCTGCGCCCCGTGCCGGAAGCGCCACGGTACGCAGGAATACCCGATCGTGAGTCCGGACGTGCACCTCGCCGTGTATGAAGTGCTCACGCCGACGTTCACGGCACCGGTCATGCTCTACGACCAGTTCGGCATCTTCCAGACGGTGGTCGTCTCGCCGCCGCCCGAGTACCTGTTCGTGCCGTCGTACAAGGACGAGCCGGTGCCCACCGTGCCCAGCACCTGGGGGCGCATCAAGGGGATGTACGGCACCTGACCTCCGTTTGAGGGACGGGGGCGCCGGGCGCGGGCTCGGGCGCCGCAGCGGGAGGGCGGCCACCGGGCCGCCCTCTTCTCATTCCTCGCCGCCGGCAGGTTCGTGCGCGGTCTTCACCTTCCTCAGGTCGGGAGTGAAGTAGAAGAACCAGCGGAGCGTGTGGTTCAGGTCGTACTCGTATCCGCTCGCCTTCTCCTGGTAGACGCCGCGACCGCGGGATTCGCCGACACCGGGATGGTGAAGCTCAGGAGATAGCGCACGCGGTTCGAGAACGCCGTCTCGCCCGTCAAGGAGTCGCCCGCGACCACCTCCTTCCATCGCTGCTCGTTGCGCAGCCGGTGGATGACGCCGGCGGTCCCGATCTTCGTGCCGTATTGCGCCTGCTGGTAGATGCGATTCTCGTCGGACCACGTCTCCCAGTCTCCGTGGGCCGGGGCGTTCCACATGTGCGCGTAGCCGAGCGCCGCCGTGAGCCGCTCGGTGATCCAGAAGCTGGCCCCGGCGCGGACGAAGTAGAAGCTCGGATCGCTGACGAAGTCGGTCCGCCTGATGTGGAAGTCGCCGATCACGCCGAGCCGGTCCGTGACTTCGGGACCCGGGCCGGCAACTCCATCGCGGAGACGAAGCCCAGACTGTCGTCGCCACGACGCCCTTACGCGCGCCAGTCGGCTCCGGGCGGCGACTTGACGCCGCGCCGCCGCAGGCACAATCTATGCCCCTTGCCGCCGACGGCTCTTGCCACCGCAGGTTCCCGGGCGAGGAGGGTGCTGAGGTGAAGAAGACGACAACCGGGCGAGCGCGCGCCAAAGCCGGCGCTCCGCTCTGGCGCATCGGAATCAACACCGGCGGCGGCGACGCACCGGGGTTGAACGCGGTGATCCGCGCCATCGTGCTCGCCGCCGAGAGCTTCGGCATCGAGACGGTGGGTATTCGCGACGGTTACAACGGGCTCCTCGCCCCGGAGAACTACCCGGACGGCAGGGGCCTGATCCCGCTCACGCGCCACTCGGTGCGCGGCATCACGCATCTCGGCGGCACCATCCTCGGCACGACCAACGTCGGCAATCCGCTCCGCTTCCCGGTCAAGCGGCGCGACGGCCGCATCGAGGAGGTGGACCGCTCGGATGAGCTCGTCGCCGCGTTCGGTCGCGCCAAGCTCGACGCGCTCATCGCGATCGGCGGCGACGGCTCGCTCACCATCGCCAACGTGCTCGCCCAGAAGGGCCTCCGCGTGGTGGGCGTGCCGAAGACGATCGACAACGACCTCGACGGCACGGAGCTCACGTTCGGCTTCGATACCGCAGTGTCCTTCGCCACCGCCTGCATCGACCGCCTGCACACGACCGCCGCTTCGCACCGCCGCGTGATGGTGGTCGAGGTGATGGGGCGGTACGCGGGGTGGATCGCGCTGGCCAGCGGCGTCTCTGCGAGCGCCGATGTCATCCTGATCCCCGAGATTCCCTATGACATCCGGTCGGTGGTGCGGAAGGTGCGCGAGCGGGATCGAACCGGTTCCCTCTTCACGATCGTGGTCGTGGCCGAGGGCGCCATACCGCGCGGCGGCGGCTACTCGGTCATCGAGAAGCGGGCAGGCGCCGCCGACCGGCTGGGCGGGGCCGGCGAGCGAGTCGCCGCCGAGATCGCCGCCGCGACCGGCAAGGAGACGCGCGTCGTCGTCCTCGGGCATCTGCTGCGCGGCGGGTCGCCGACCGCGATCGATCGCCAGATCTCGCTCCGCTTCGGCGCGGCGGCGGTGCGCTGCCTCGCCGCCGGCAAGTCCGGCGTCATGGTGGCGCTCGCCCCGCCCACCGTGCGGCTCGTGCCGCTCGCTGTGGCCACGCGCCGGATGAGAACGGTGCCGCTCGACTGCGACACGGTCGTGACCGCGCGCGAGCTCGGTGTCTGCATGGGCGATTGAGAGCGAGCGGCGCCGCCGGACCTGGCTGACCCGCCCGGCTACTCCGGGAGGAGCACGACCTTGCGCGCGAGCTCGGTCTCGCCGGCGCGCAGGCGGGCGAGGTAGATCCCGGCCGCGGCGCGCACGCCGGCCTCGTTCCGCCGGTCCCAGGTCGCGACGTGGCGGCCGGAGCCGAGCGGACCCGCGGCGAGTGTACGCACGAGACGTCCCTCCACGTCGATGATCGCGAGCGAGGTCTCGGTGCCGGGGCGCGCGATGCGATAGCGAATCTCGACCGGCTGGCCGGCGACCGCCGTCACCGCGTCGATCGCCGCCAGCGCGCCGGCCGGGAGGGCCGCGTTGTCGGGGATCTCCTCGCCGTCGCCGGTCGGGGCCTGGCCGTCGATCCGGAAGTTCCGCATGAAGCCCATGTCCTCGTGCTCGAGGTTGTGGCAGTGGTAGAGGAAGAACCCCGGATGCGGCCAGAAACGCATGAGCACCTTGGCTCGCTCGCCCGGCATCAGGATGAAGGTGTCCTTCCAGCCGGAGTCGACGAAGCCGTCGCGCACCGTGGCGTAGCTGGGCGCGCCGCCCGCATTGACCGTGCGCTCGTGGATCTGGAACTGCACCGCATGCACGTGCATCGGATGCAGCATCTGCATCATCGGCATCCCCGACTGGTTCACGAACTCCCAGACCTCGAGATCGCCGAGGTCGACGATCTCGTTCGCGGTGATGCCGTTCATCTCGAAGCTGAGTCCGTTCAGGAGCCACCGCCCCATCTGGAAGGAGATCGCGAAGGTGCGCGGGCTCGCGGCGTTGACCGCGTCCTCGATCCGGTAGCGCGTGATCGGGGTCAAGGTGGCGGGGAGGGTGAGCGTTTCGGGTTCGGCCCGGTCCACCGTCACGCGCAGGATGTCGAACGGAGAGCCGTCGGGAAGGGTGCCCCCGCCCATGCCGCCGGGAGAGAAGGCGAGGCTCCGGAGCGTGACCTGGGAGCCGACCGCGCGGCCCGAGAAGTCGGCCCACACCTCGACCCGCTCGCCGACGCCGAGCATCACGTACGGGCGCTCGACGGGGGCCGCCAGGAGGCCGCCGTCCGTGCCGAGCACGATCATCGGGGAGCCGTCGCTCCACGCGAGCTTGTACGTGCGCGAGTTCGAACCGTTCAGGAAGCGGAACCGGTAGGCGCGGGTCGCCGCCGAGAACGCGGCATCCGGCTTCCCGTTGACGAGGATGCGATCGCCGAGAAAACCGCCCATCATGCCGCCCGTGTCGTAGAGGAACTGGTTCTGGGCGTCGACGCTGCGGTCCTGGATCACGAAGGGCACGTCGCAGGCGCCGCGCGGGAGGGGGAGCGCCGCCTCCTCGGGATCCGAGACGATGAGGAGCCCGGCAAGACCCTTGTTCACCTGCGGGCCGGTGCGCATGTGCGGATGCGGGTGGTACCAGTAGGTACCGGCCCGGTTGATCACGTTGAAGTCGTACTGGTACTCGCTCCCGTTCGGGATGGCGAGCCGCGGATGGCCGTCCTCCGATTCGGGCACGAGGAGTCCGTGCCAGTGCACGATCGAGGGCTCGCCGGTCTCGTTCCGGAAACGGACGCGCACGCGATCGCCGCGCGTGAGCCGGATCGTGGGACCCAGGTACGAGCCCGGGATCGTCTCGAGCACGGCGGGCGGGCCGGAGATCACGGATCCGCTGTACTGGAGCACGTTCGTCGTCGCGCCGGGGAGGATCTGGACCTGGCCGGGGGCCGCGGTCAGGGCGATCTCGGCTGTCACCGGCTGGGCGGGAGCCGGGGCGGCGGCGAGGAGAGACGCGGCGGCAAGCAGGAACAGCGAAAGACGCGCTCGAGACATGGTGGATCCTCCGGAAGGTGAGACGAAGATCCTCCATCAGACCATTTCGGAGAGGCTGCTGCGAGCCGTCTTGAGGCCGGGCACGGCGAAGCCCCGGCGGGGGAGTCCCGCCGGGGCTTCGTCTCGAGCGCGAGATGGCGGCGAGCAGCGGCCCTACTTGAGGAGCACCGCCTTGCCGGTAGCTACCACGCGGTTGTCGAGGCTCAGCGCGTAGAGGTAGATGCCGGCGGGGACGACCTGGCCGTCGCCGTCGCGGCCGTCCCAGGTGACCGCCCGGGCTCCTGCCTCCAGCGCGCCGTCGACGAGCGTCCGCACGAGCCGGCCGGAGGCGTCGTAGACCTCGAGGTGCACCGCGCCGGTCCGCGGCACCGTGTACTCGAACCGCGTCGCCGGGTTGAACGGATTCGGGCGCACGGTGACGGATGCCGGTCCGGCGGACGGAGCGCCGGCGATCTCGTCGTCGATGCCGACGACACCGCAGTCCGGAATGCCGGGCCCGGAGATCTGGAGGAGGTACTTCGATCCGCAGGGGACGCCGCTGAAGACGTCCGGCGCGGCGAAGAGGTAGAAGGTGCCCGGCCCGGTGAAGGTCAGGCTCGCCGCCACGCAGCCCGGCGCGTTCGCTGACTCGATCAGCGAACCCGGACAGACCGGATCCAGGAGGAAGAGCCGGATCGGGAAGCCGCTCCCGGTGCCCGAGTAGGTGAAGGTGCCGGGGCCGACCGTGATCCGGTACCAGTCGGTATCACGGAAGTTGGAGCTGCCGCTCAGATACGTGCCGGTCTCGCCGCAGATCGTTCCGCACTCGGCGGGGAGGAACACGTTCGGGGTCGAGTTGCAGCCGCCGTTGTAGCTGTCGACGTAGTTGGTCCCGCACACGGGCTCGCCCTCGACCTGCGCTCCGGCCGGACACTGCTGCACGCAGCAGGACGGAACCTCCGGGCCCGAGATGGTGAGCAGGTACTTCGACCCGCAGGGGACGCCGGTGAAGACGTCCGGCCCGGCGAAGAGGTAGAAGGTGCCCGGGCCGTTGAAGGTCAGGTTGCTCGACTGGGTGCAGCTCGGCGCGGTGGTCGTCCCGATCGACGAACCCGGGCAGACCGGGTTGAGGACGAAGAGCCGGAGCGGGAAGCCGCTCGCGATGCCCGAATAGGTGAAGGTGCCGGCGCCGACCGTGATCCGGTACCAGTCGGTGTCACGGACGCCGGTCGTGCCGTTCAGGTAGGTGCCGGCCTCGCCGCAGATGGTCCCGCACTGGACGTCCTGGAACACGTTGGGCGTCGAGTTGCAGCCGCCGTTGTAGGCGTCCACGTAATTCGTGTCGCACTCGGGCTCACCCTCGACCTGGGCGTCGGGCGGACACTGCGCGACGCAGCAGACCGGGACGCCGGGTCCGGAGATCGAGAGCTTGTACTGCGATCCGCAAGGGACGTCGTCGAAGACGTCGGGCGCGGCAAAGAGGTAGAAGGTGCCCGGGCCGGTGAAGGTCAGGTTGCTCGACTGGGTGCAGCTCGGCGCGGTGGTCGTCCCGATCGACGAACCCGGGCAGACCGGGTTGAGGACGAAGAGCCGGAGCGGGAAGCCGCTCGCGATGCCCGAATAGGTGAAGGTGCCGGCGCCGACCGTGATCCGGTACCAGTCGGTGTCACGGAAGCCGGTCGTGCCGTTCAGGTAGGTGCCGGTCTCGCCGCAGATGGTCCCGCACCGGACGTCCTGGAAGACATTGGGCGTCGAGTTGCAGCCCCCGTTGTAGTTGTCGACATAGTCGGTCTCGCAGCGCGGCTCGTCCTCGATCTGGGCGTCCGGCGGGCAATCGAGCACGCAGCAGACGGGGACGCCGGGACCGGAGACGGTGAGGCGGTATGTGGATCCGCAGGGGACGCCGGTGAATACGTTGGGGGCGGCGAAGAGGTAGAAAGTGCCGGGCCCGGTGAAGGTCAGGTTGCTCGACTGCGTGCAGCTTGCGGCGATCACCGTCCCGATCGACTGGGCGGGGCAGACCGGGTTCATGACGAAGAGCCGGAGGGAGAAGCCGTCGGCGATGCCGGAGTAGGTGAAGGTGCCGGCGCCGACCGTGATGCGATACCAGTCGGTGTCGCGGACGTTGGAAGAACTGAGGAGATAGGTGCCGGTCTTGCCGCAGATGGTGCCGCACTCGACGTCCTGGAAGACGTTGGGCGTCGAGCTGCAGCCGCCGTTGTAGTTGTCGACGTAGTCGGTTCCGCAGAGCGGCTCGCCTTCGATCTGGTCGTCGGCGCGGCAGTCGGCGCAGCCGGCCGGCGTCGGCGTCGGGCCGGAGGCATCGCCCGCCGGGAGCCAGTCCGGCTGCTCCGCCGAGGTGACGGCGTCCAGCGGGTCGGGGCTCGGCGCGGGTGCGGCGATCCGGCTCGTCCCCACCGGCTCGGCCGCCGCCGTGAGACGTGCGACCTCCTCCGCCGGCATGAACGTGGAAGACGGTGTCGGCGCCGCCGCTGCCGCACGGCGGGCGGCCTGGTCCGCGGGCTCGGCCGCCGTGGTGAGGTGCGCCGCGGGCCGGCCGGGGCCCGGCGCCGGCGGCGGGGCGGGAGCTTCCGGCGTGGCGAGCGCCGCGGGCTCGCTTGCCGATGTGAGCTCCTCCATCAACGCGAGCGCCGCGCTCTGCGCGGCAGGGGAGGTTGGAGTCGAGGATCGAGCGATCAAAGTCGGGGTGAGCGTTGCGATGACGCATACCGCGAGCGGGAGGCGGAGGCGCTTCATGCCGTTCTCCTGTCGTTCAGGACTCTGCGCGGGGCGCAGGGTCGAGGGGGTTGCAACAGGCTCAGGAACGCTGCCGCGACGCATCATACAGCGCGATGTGCGGATGCGACATGAGAATCGGCGATGAGGCTTCGCCGCTCACTCCGCGGGCGCGACGTCGATCCAGACCGGCGGCGCCCGGCGACCGTCCATCGCCGCCACGATGCGATGGCGTCCCGGCGCGAGGAGCCAGCGCGCCGCGCGCCCCGCGCCCGCCGGCCGACCGTCCACCGACCAGGTGACATGGGCTTCCGGATCGCCGCCCGTCGCGCGGAGCGCAATCGTCTGCACGGCGGCGGGGAGATCGGGCGCCAGGAAGAAGCGCTCGCCGTCGCGCGGCGATTCGATGCGCAGTGGACCGCGGTCCGTTCCCGCCGAGATCGCCGCCGCGCCGAGCGCGCTCGTCCGAAGCCACGGTTCGTACTCGGACGGGAGCGCGACCCGGATGGCGCCGCCCGCGCGGCGGTGCATGGCGCACGGCACGACATCGCGATCGCTCGGGAGCCACTCGACGATCGTCTCCGCGCAGCCCGGCCCCGGTGCCCCGCCGGAGAGGGCGCAGATGCGGGTCTCGACGAGCCCGTCCGGCGGTGCGAAGGGCGACGCAGGTGTCGGCGCCGAAGCGTCAAATGCTGCGCCGGGCGCACGGCGGCCGCGCTCCTTTTCCCAGGCGCGGAGCGCGTACCACGTGGCGCGGAAGAGCGGGGCCGCCGCCCGCGCGCCGGAGAGCCGCGGCAGGGGTTCGCCGTCGAGGTTTCCCACCCAGATGCCCACGACGTAGCGCTCGTCGAACCCCACGGTCCAGGCGTCGCGGAAGTCGGAGGAGGTGCCGGTCTTCGCCGCGACGCGGAACGGGAGCTCGAGCGGCCCGTGGGCGCCGAAGGCGGGGAGCCGCGCGTCGGGGTCGGAGAGGATGTCCGCCACCCAGAACGCGGCGCGCGCGGAGAGGATCTCGGCGGCCGAGTCGGCGCGCGCGGCGCGTGCCGCGGCGGGCAGGCGCGGAGCCGGGAGCGGGCGCCCGCGATGGTCGGTGACCTCCGCGACGATCGCGACCGGGAGCGCGCGGCCGTGCCGCGGGAAGACGGCGTAGGCGCGACAGAGGTCGAGGAGCGTGACCTCGCCGACGCCGAGCGTGAGACCCAGCCCGTAGGTCGAGGGCGGTGCGCCGAGGGTCGTGATGCCGGCGTCCGCGAGGAAATCGAGGAGGCGCGGGCTTCCGACCTCGTCCAGCACGCGCACGGCCGCGACGTTGTACGAGGAGGCGAGCGCTTCCCGGAGCCGGACCGGCCCGTGGAAGGTCTGGCTGAAGTTCCGCGGCATGAAGTCGCCGGTGAGCGAGACGAAGGACGTCGGTATGTCGGCGACCAGATCGGCGGGCGTCCGCCCGCCGGCGAAGGCGAGCGCATAGGTGAAGGGCTTGAGTGCCGAACCGGGTTGCCGCCGCGCGAGGGCGGCGTTCCACTGTCCGCCGCGCGAATCGGCGTAGTCGGGCGACCCGACCAGGGCGAGCACCTCGCCGGTCGTGTGATCGAGGACCACCGCCGCGCCGTGCGGCGGCGCCTCCAGGCGCTCGGGGGACAGACCCTCGCCGAGCACCCGGGTCACGCGCTCCGTCAGGTCGCGATCGACGGTGAGGCGAACGAGGCCGGCCTCCGGGTCGAGCTCCGCCGCCACCCAGTCGACCGCGTGCGGGGCGGCGAAGGCCCCTGGGCGCGCGACGACGCGGAGGGGATCGGCAAGCGCCCGGGCGTGCTCCTCCGTCGTGAGCCAGCCCGCGGCGTGCATCCGTTCGAGCACGCGCCGGGCGCGGGCCCGGGCCCGCTCGGGATGGCGGCGCGGATCGAGGGCCGCCGGCGAGCGGGTGAGCCCGGCGAGGAGGGCGGCTTCCGCCGCCGTGAGCTGCGCCGGCGTGCGATCGAAGTAGTGATCCGCCGCCGCGGTCGCTCCCAGGCAGCCGTTCCCGTAGGGCGCGCGGTTCAGGTACTCGGCGAGGATGGCGCGCTTAGAGAGCGCGAGCTCGAGATGGAGCGCGAGACGGAGCTCGGCGAGCTTCCCGGCCCAGGTGCGCGGGACCGGCGCGAGCATCCCGGCGAGCTGCTGGGTGATGGTCGAGCCGCCGGCGACGACGCGCCCGGCGCGCAGGTTGGCGCGCGCGGCGCGGACCACGCCGAGCGGATCCACGCCCGGATGCAGGAAGAAACGGCGGTCCTCCGCCGCCAGGGTGGCGCGGGCGAGGAGCGGCGGCAGGGTGCCTGCCGTCACAAATGGCGCCCGTGCGCAATCTCCTGCGCCGAGGCGGGCGGCCAGGCGGAGGAGGCGGCCCTCGCGATCCACGATCGCCGAGCGGGCCGGCGGATCGCGGCGGAGCGCCGCCGGCGGCGGCCAGAGCGCCCCGGCGAGGAGGAGGAGCGCGGCGCCGGCCGCGATCGCGGCGAAGGCGATGCGCGCGAACGCGCGGCGATGGGTCGGCGACCCCATCACCGGTTCTCCCGGTCGGACGTCTCGGTCACCGTGAAGCGGAGCGGCCCCGTGCGCGCGTTCACCTCGGGGTCGTACATGAGCTCGACCGTGGCCGGGGGCGCCGCGAAGGTGCCGGGCGTGGCGGCGCGCGCCAGGTACTCGAAGCGGTAGACCCCGGCCGGGAGCGCCGTTGCGAAGGCAGCCACGCGATCGTCCCGGCGCTCGACCCGGATCGCGGGGAAGACGCCGCCGGTCGCGACGTAGTCGAGCTCCGCGCGCCCGCCGCCGTACTCGCCGTATCCGTCGTATCCATCGTAGCCGCCGTATCCGCCCCGCCCCGCGCGCTCGTCGAGCCCGCGGCCGAGCGAGCGGGCCACGGTCTCGAGGTCGAGGAGGAGCGGCTCGAGGCCCGCCGGGAGCGGATCCTCGATCGCGACATCGGTCACCGCGCGCGGCGCGACGAGAGTGATCTCGAGACGGACCACATCGCCGGTGCGCGCGGTCGCGCCGGGCTCGACCGCGGCGCGGGGCGCGAGCGGATCGAAGGGATAGGCGCGGCGCTCGAGGATGAGGCCGTCCTCGGCGGCGGCGAGCGCGAGCGCGGGTCGCGCGGTCGTGAGCGCGACGGTGTGATAGAGCAGGGGCGCGCTCACCCGGGCCTCCGGGCTCACGCCGGCCGGCATCGCGCGCGCGAGCGTGAGCGTCGTGCTCCCGCCCGGGGCGAGGGCAGTGCGGCCGGCGAGCGACCAGGTGAGACGAAGCGCCGTCGGCGCACGTCCGCCGAGCTGCTCCGAGAACAGCGGCGCGGCCGGGAGCGCGGCGTGCGCGAGGATCGGCCCGGCCGGGTCGCCCTCGAGGCGCGCCAGATCGCGGAGCGCGAGCACCGCCTGCGCCGTCGCATGCGTGGTCCGCCAGGTGCCGTTCCGGCGCTCCGTCGCGAGCCAGCGCCCCATCGGCACGACCAGCGGGTGATCGGGCCACGCCGCGAGGAGCACGCGGAGCGCGAGCGCCGTCGTCATCTCGTCGTTCGCATAACGCATGTCGCCGGCGGGCAGGAAGGCACGGCCGCCGGTCATCGCGACATCGTCGAGGATCGGACCCAGGATCTGTCCGACGCGCGCATCGTAGGGATGGCTGAGGTCGAGCGCCGCGGCGAGGAGGAGATGTCCTTCGCGGTCGAGATCCCGCTCGTGCACGGCGAGCCGCTCGACATCGCCGGGCCCGAGGAGATCGCGGAGCGGCGAGCCCGCGTTCCGCCGCTCCCTCGCCAGGAGCGTGGCGAGGAGCGCGTCGGCCGCGTCGAAGGGCGGTCCGCTGGATGACAGCGCGGGCGGCGCGGTGGGGGCCGAAGGCCGCGGGGGCCGGGCGCGGCGCCCGCGCTTCGGCGCGGGCTCGTCCGCGGCGGGAGGCGCCGGACGCTTCGCATCGAAGCGCTCCTTCAGGTAGCGCGCGAGCTCGGTGAGGCGTGCCGCGTCGATCTGGATCCCCGCATCGCGCGCCTCGATGAGCGCGGCGAGCGTGTAGGCCGAGAGATAGGGATCGGATCTCCCCGCATCCGGCCACACCCGGTAGCCGCCGTCGTAGTGCAGGAGCGCGGAGAGCTCGGCGAGCGCGCGCTTCGCGGACTCGTCGCGCCGCTTCTCGTCCCAGCCGCTCAGGATGAGGCGCGGCGCCAGCTCGCGGGCGACGGCGAGCCCGATCAGGCGCGAGTCGATCTGCTCGAGGCACCCGTGCGGGTACTCGAGGAGATACTGGAGGGCAGGCTCGATGCCGCCGATGAGCGAAGTGGAGACCTGGATCGCGAGCGCGGATCGCGCGGGATCGGCGGCGGCCGGCACCGAGATCGGGACCAGCGCGAGCGAGTCCGTTCCCGCGAGCACTCCGTAGTCGGCAGCCACGGTCTCGAGCAAGGGTTCCTCGACGCGGAAGGGGAAGCTCACCGCGTCGCGCGTCGCGGCGGCGCCGTGCTTCTTGCCCGTCTCCTGCGCGGCGATCTCGATCGTCGCGGCGCCGGCGGCGCGGGCGCGCAGCGGGAAGCTCACCCGCCGGTTCCGGCCTGCTTCGAGCGTCACGGTGCGCTCCGTCTTCCCGGTCGTCTCGACCGCGTCCCCCGTGGCGCGAAAATCCACGCGGATCTTGAGCTTCTTGTCCGTGCGATTGGTGACGACCGCTGCGGCGGCGAAGGTGTCGCCGACCCGGGCCAGCCGGGGCAGCACCGGATCGAGGACCAGCGGCCGCGTCACGGTGAGGGCCGCCTCGCCGTGCCCGACGCGGTCCTTTCGGTCGCAGGCGATCGCCATCGCGCGGAAGGTGGTCAGGTTGTCGGGCAGACGGAAGCGCGCCTCGACCCGCCCGTCGCGCCCGGTCGCGAGCGCGGGGAGATAGACGGCGGTGGCGGCGAAGAGCCGGCGGAAGCGACCGGAGTCGCCGCCGCCCCCGCCCGGGAAGAGTCCCTTCTCCTCGGCCTCCGGAGCGGCGACCACCTCGCGCGTCTTGGCCGCGTTCAGGACGCCGAGCCCCTGCGTCCGGTAGAAGTAGGCGAAGGGATCGGGCGTCGGCGTGCCCGTGAGCCGGAGCACCGCCTCGTCCACGAGCAGCAACGTCACCTCCGCGTCGGCGGCCACCCCCTCGCCGGCGCGGGTCACATCGATCGTGACCCGGACCGAGTCCCCGGGCCCGGCCCGTTCCGGCGATGTCACGCGCACGGCGAGCTTCCGCCCGTCGGGCTTGACCGGCAGGAGGATGTAGCCGAGGCGGAACTCGGGGGTCGGCGAGCGGAGCGTATCGTCCGGGGCCGTGACCGGCGGCGCGCTCCCGCGTACGAGCGCGATCGAGGCGAAGACGTTCGGCACCGCGCTCTCGCCGAGCGGCACGCGGACCGTCGGCGCCGCCGATGTCGCCGTGAACGGGATCACCTCGCGAATACCCTCGCGCTCGACGGTCAGGAGACCCGCGGCGCGCGGGAAGGGCGACTCGATGAGGATGGTCGCCGTGTCGCCCGGGCTGTAGGCGGCACGGTCGGCGACGAGCACGAGGCGGTTCCCCGACTCCCGCGACCAGGGGACGAAGCCGGGGCCGCCGGCGTGGGCGAAGTCGGCCGCGCGCACGCTCCGCCCGCGGGCATCGGCGGCCCGCGCCCGCGCCGTGTAGGACCCGGGCCGGGGCGGCACGAAGCGCGCGCCGGCAGGTGCGGCCAGATCCCCGCTCGTCGTCACCACCGCCGAGTCGAGCACCGTCTCGACCAGCTCCGAGTCGTAGCCGAGGCGGCCGCCCACCATCTGGCGCATCACCGTGTGCCAGGTGCGCTCGATCCACTCGATGCGCACCGCGGTGCCGGCGACCGGCGCGCCCTCCGGCGTGACGGCGACCGCGGCCACATGGAGCGGCCGGCCGGCGGCGACGAGCCCGGGCTCCGCGCGGACGCCGAGGACGAGATCCGCGGGGTACCAGGTGGCCAGGCCGTTCGCGGCCACCGCGCGACCGCCCTGATCCAGCGCCTGGGCCTCGACCTCGATCGTCTGCGGGGCCGAGACCGCCGGCAGGTCGAGCCGCGCAGCCATTCGCGCCTGCCCGCGAGAATCGACAACGGCGCGCGCGGTGGTGACCAGTTCCCAGTCGGTCTCGATCACGCTCGGATCGGTGAACGAGTAGCCGGCGAGCGACGCTGCGGCCGCCGCCGGCGGCGCGAAGTCGGCGCGCGCGCGGCGGAGGACGAAGGTGACCGGGGCGCCGGCGAGCGGCGCATCGAAGAAGGTGCGGGCGGTGAGCTCGGCGACGAGCGAGTCCCCCGTGCGAGGACGAGCGGCGCCGCCGGGCCGGCCGCCGCCCGGCCGCGCGGGCCGGCGAGCGCGAGATCCGCCTTGAAGGCGGCGGCGCGGAAGGCCTCGACCCGGAAGCCGAACGAGCCGCGGAGATCGACCAGGTCCGGATCCGCACCGAGCGGCTCGAGGGTGGCCCAGTAGTAGCCGAGCGGCGCGGCGTTCCCGAGCGGGACCTCGGCGCTCGCGGTGCCGAAGGCAGAGAGCCGCAGCGCCTGTTCGGAGACGGCGGCGCCGTAAGGGCCCATCACCTTGAGTTGCACCGAGTCGAGCGGAGCCGGGCCGAGTCCGTTCCGGTCGCGCCCGCGCACGATCGCCTTCACGCGCACGGTCTCTCCGGGCCGGTAGAGCTCGCGGTCCGAGAACAGGAAGGCGTCGGCGCGGCCGGGTGCGTTCGCATAGTCGCCCGGCAGGTCGAAGGACCACGGCGAGAGCTCCCAGTCGGTGTCGATCCCGAGGATGGTCTGGTCGCGCCCGCGGCGCGCGACGAGGGTCCAGCCCGCCGCACGCTCCCAGGGCGCCGGCGTCCGATCCTTGGCGAGGCCGTCCTCGCCCGTGCGCCCGCGCCAGCGGACGGCCCCTGCTTCGTCCACGATCTCGAGATCGACTCGCGCGAGCGGTTCCCCGGTGCGGAGCGAGGTCGCCCACACAAGGATGTCGGAGGCCGATACCTTGGCCATGAGGCCGAGGTCGGTGATCTGCACGAGCGAGTACCGCGCGGGGAGCGTGTCCGCCGGCGCTCCGGTGTTTCCGAGGAGGCAGCCGGGGGCCGAGGCTGACAGGAGCACGAAGCCCCCGCCCGGAGGCGGTATGAGCTCGCCGAGATCCACGGCGATGCGTCCGGGGCGGTTGCGGTCCGCGACGACGCGGTGCGCGCGCTCGCGCGGGCGGAGGCCGGCGAAGGGATCGATCTCGCCGGAGGCCATCGCCCATGGGCGGCGCGCCAGGAACGCCGCCTGTGCGGCGCTCAGCAGCGCAGCGCGCACGATCACGTGCTCGACGTTCGTGGTGCGCACGATCGCGGTCCGGCTTTCCGCCCGCGCCTCGAGCACCGCATGGTCGGGGCGGATCTCGAGCATCGGATCGAGGTCTTGCGTCACGAGATCGAGCGTCGCCGGGGCGGCGAGGGTCTGCCCGAACGTGTCGCGCAGTCCGGCCAGGACCTGGACCCGGAACGGACGGCCGGGGGCGAGGCGGACGCCGAGCGGGATGCGGCTCGCGGCCGCGCGCCCGTGAGCGACTGGACGCGCCGAATCGGCGACTGCAGGTCCGAAGAGGCGGAGGCGCGCGCAGAGCGAATCGGGATCGACCGGATTCGTGAGCTCGAGCGTGAGGCCGTCGGCATCCGCCTCGCCGGCGACGAGCGCGAGCGGACCGTAGGTCGTGAAGGAGACGATCGAGTCGGCGGCGAACGGGAGCGGGCCTTCGGCGGCGAGCGGTCGCGCCGCGATCGTGAGCGTGACCGCGCTCGCGCGCGGGAGCGGACTCTGCGGGCGCAGGAGCACGATCGCATCCCGCGCCGCGGCGGGAAGCGGGGTCGCGAGCGCGGCGAGGGCGGCCGAGTCGGGATGCGTGCAGGTGGTCGCCACCGCCGCGCGGCCGGCTGCCAGCGTGACGGCGGCGCGGACGCGCTCGAGATCCACCGGTTGATCGAACGCGAGGAAGATCGGCCCCCCGGGGGCGAGGTGGCGGGAGCGGGGCGCCGGCCGGATGGCCGTGAGCGCGGGCGCCGGCGTCGAGAAGGTCCAGGTGGCGGGTGCGGCGAGCGTCTTGCCGGCCGCATCCGCGATGCCCTGCGGCACCGTGGCGCGAAACGACGTCGCCCGCGGGAACGGGCGTTCCGGGACGAAACGGAGCGCGCGGCTCCCGACCCACATGAAGCGCCCCGGCACCGGCGGATCGAGGCGCAGGAGCGAGCTCTCGTCGCCGCGGGTCTCGGTGCCGAGCGCGCGCATCGGCCGGCTGAAGAGGACGTCCACGGTCGGCACGTCGCGGGCGGGGCCGAACGGCAGCATGAACTCGACGCGCAGCTCGTCAGCGCGGCGCGGGTCGGGTCCGGGGTCGGCGCTCTGTCCGGGGATCGAGGCGAGGAGGGTGACGAGGGCGAGAAGAGCGAGGAGTCCGGTCGAGCCGGTGCGGGCGGCGATCTGCATGCGGGACCTCGGCGATCGGGTGCGGTCGGCGCCGTGTTCGCGGCGCTCGCGGCGGCGCGCGATCGACGCGCCGGCAACGCGCGAGCGGCGCCGAAGCTAGCACAGGCCGGAAGGCCCGAGGACAAAGAAGCGAGGGCGGCTCGTCGTGAGCCGCCCTCGCCGGGTGTGCGCTCGGAGCTACGCTGAGGTCGCTACCGCGGGTTCAACGCAGCAGGGTCATCTGGCGGACCTGCGCAAAGCCGCCGGTCTCGAGGCGCATGAAGTAGATGCCCGAGGAGACGGGCTGCCCCGCGCCGGTCGTGCCGTTCCAGGTCACCGCGTGCTCGCCGGCGGTCACCACCCCGTCCACGAGCGTCGAGATGAGCCGGCCCGCGACATCGAAGATGCGGAGCGTCGCCGGTCCGGTCGCCGCGACCTGGAAGGAGACGGTCGTGTGCGGATTGAAGGGATTGGGCCGGCAGGGATCGAGCCGGTCCATCATCGGCGCCGACGCAGCCTCGGGCGCCGCCGCCGGCACGTGCTCCTGGATCTGCGGCACGAACTTGATCGCCCGACCGGCCTGGACGGTGGCCGCCCCCGCTGCGTACCGGTTGTAGTACGCGTAGAGGAGGCCGTCGGTGTGGTCCCGGTTCTCGATGCCGACCGTGAAGTAGCCGTCCGTCGCGTCGCTCGAGCCGACCGCCTGGTGCTGGAAGACGATGATGCCGTCGCCGGTGTCGGTCGGATACCACGCCGGATCGTAGAGGATGGCCTGCACGGTCACGGTCTGCCCGCCGGTGTAGTTCCGGAAGTTCGACCACTCGACGATCCAGCGATGGTTGGCCGCGTCGTACTGCTGGTAGCACTTCGAGGTGCCCGAGAGCTGGTAGAGGTCGTCCCAGAACACGGCGAGCATCGCCGGCGGGCCGCCGGCGCTGGGGATCGTCCAGTTGCGATAGCTCGTGAGATAGGACTGGCCCATCGCGAGCCAGCCGTTCGAGCAGATGGTCGCGTCATTGTAAGTCTCACCGTAGTACTGGAACGGGAAGGGCAGGCTCACGATCCGCGACTTGTCCTGGGTGTCCCCGTAGTCGCCGAGCACGACCTCGGTGCCGGTGAGCGAGATCTCGACCCAGCTGTAGGTCGGCGCGTCCGGATAGGAGGTGTCGGTGTTGTCGAAGGCGTAGTAGCCGTAGCGATCCGGTCCCACCGGGTCGGTGGCCGCCCGCTGGCCGACGGTCACGCTGACCGTCGTGGTGTCGACCATGCCGCCCGTGAAGTGGGTGATGAGCAGGAAGGGAGCCACGTAGCCGCCGTAGGTATTGGCGGCGGCGCTCAGCGTGAAGTGGTCGCCTGCGTTGTTGCCGGTGCCGCCGGCCGGGATGTCGCCGAAGGCGGCGCTCCCGTCGGCGACCGAGATGAAGTCGGAGAGGGCGATGAGCGTTGCCGTCGTCGCGGTGGCGGCGATGCGGCCCGCGTTGGTGAGCGCGACGCTCATCTCGACGGTCTCGCCCGGATCGAGGCGGCCGTTGCCGGAGTTGTAGAGCGTGACGGTGCCGGCGACCAGTTCGGCGGACTGGACGTCGAGCTCGATCAGCGAGTGGAACTGGCCCTGGGCGGTGGTCACCTCGAACCCGCACTGGACCAGGTGGCCGTCGGGACAGCCGGGATCCACGCTGAAGCTGAAGCCCGTGGCGGCCCACGCCGAGCCGCCGGCCGGGATGTCGGGGAAGGTGGTCGTGCCGGTGACGATCGTGACATAGGGATCGGCAGAGGTCAGCTCCGCGCTCACCCCGGTCGCCGTCGCGATCCCGGTGTTCCGGGCCTGGACGAGGAGCCCGATCGTCTCGCCGGGGTTCACGATGCCGTCGTCGCCGCCGCCGCCGTCGCCGATCTGGGCCGACTGGTAGCCGACGAACACGTTCTGCGTGCCGACCGCGATCGAGCCGAGGTGGGGCTGCAGGTTGTGCCCGGTCACGGTGATCTGCATGGCGCCGGCCGTCGTCGGCTGGATCGGGAGCTCGATCAGGCCGTTCTTGTCGGTGTACCCGGCGGCCTGGGTCTCGGTGCCCTTCCGCACGCTGACAAGCGCTCCCGCCACCGGCTCACCACCGGCGGTGACGGTGACCGGCACCGAGTTGGCGCCGAGGGCGAGGGTAGGCGCGTAGGTCACGGTGAGCGCCTGCGGCACCCCGGTCCAGATGTCCACCGCCGGGTCGCCCATCAGGCTGTTCCAGTACATCCAGACAAGGGCGGCCTGGGACGGGCTCGTCGGGTAGTTGTAGTAGTTGAGGAACATCTCGAGCTTGCCGCGGGTGAGGGCCGCCCCCATGGTGTGGTTCCCTTCCACGAGCAGACCCTGCGAGACGCCCAGGAGCATGCAGTTGTTGTAGCGGGTGTGCGTGCCGGACGTGGCGGTGCCGATCGCGCCGATGGCGCCCCGTGGCGTGAAAGGCGGACCCAGGGTCCCCGCCCGCAGGAAGCCCTCGCTCCGGCAGGCGTTCTCGTTGGCGAATCCGCCGGTACCGCAGGTCATGATGGCGGCGAAGGGCAGCTTCCAGCCGTTGGTGAGCGCATAGGTGTTGGTGTTGGTCCAGCCGCTCATACCGAGCCAGCCGCGATAAGTGATGTACGTGTCGCCGCGGTTGAAGGCGGTCGTCATCTGGCTCACGAAGGGACTCCAGAACACCGTGTCCACCGCGGTGTAGTGTAGATCGCGAATGAGGACGCTCTTCACCCACTGCCCGCACTCGATCGTGCTCGGTCCGGAATTGGACGGATCGCCGACCACGGCGCCTCGCAGGAACCAACTCGGGTCGGTCATGTAGGGAGCGCTCTCGTAGCCGATCGTCTTGTTGACGATGATGAGAAGCTCCGTCATGGTCGAGTAGGAGAGCCGCCCGAGGTGGACGTCGGCGAGGATGTCGCCGCCGACGAGCTGCGTGTAGGGGTGGTCGCCCTCGCCGCTGTAACCGCTCAGCGTCTCGACCCAGGTGGGCATCACGCCCGCGTCGCCGACGAGGACGACGTACTCCGGTGGCACCGGCCAGGTGGTGAACGCGTTCGTGATGTAGTTCTTGATCTGCTCCTTGGTGGTCCCGGTCTGGGCCGTGGTCGCCACCACCACCGGATAGCCCTGGCGCTGGCGCCAGGCGACGAGGTGCGACAGGCGATTGGTGACGGCCGTGTCGTTCGGGCAAATGACGAGATAGCTGCCGGGGGAGAGCGAGGCGCCGAGGGCCTCGGCGCCGCCATAGTTGACGACCAGGTTCCGGTAGAGCTGGTCGAAGCTCGGCGCGATCGTCGAGCGCCGAGGTGCGCTCGCGTTCTCGGTCGCCACGCCAGAGAACTCGAGCTCGACGCGCATGCGGCGCGTCACGGCGAGCGTCTTCGTCGCCGGGTTGTAGTCGACCGGCTCGAAGGTGACGGCCACAACGCGTAGATCGCGGAAGAGCATGGGCTCGCTCACGATCACATCGGCCGTCGAGTCGAACCCGTCGCGTGCGTAAGCCGCTTCATCGTACGCGAACGCCGAGCCCTCGCCGTCCTGCACGGGGGCGAGCGCCACGCCGGTCTGCTCATCGCGCTCGAGCGCCACGGCGCGGGCGACGACCGCCACCCCGTCGGGAATCGCGACGAGCCGCGTGAAGGAGGGCACGGCCGGCTCGCCGACCTCGCCCTTCATCCCCCCGCCCGGTATGGTGACCTGGTCGAAGCGCTGGCCGCCGAGTGTGACCGGCGTCTTTTCGATCGCCGGCAACTCGAGGACGAGGCTCATGCCGCGCGCGTCCTCCCTGAGGACATCGATCCGGGGAGATGGCGCCGCGATGGGATCATGGGTTGCGGCGAAGAGCGACGGGGCGAGGGAGACCGAGAGAAGGCTCAGGGCGAGCCCCAGCGCACGAAGGCGACGCATGAGGTTCCTCCGGCAGGTGCCAGTGGCAGTTGACGTGGCGGCTCAGCGATGACCAGGGGCCCGAGTGCCACATCCGGATGGGCAAAGGGCCACATTAATTATGGCTGAACTCGGTCCGGCGGCGTAGGGAATCTTCGCATGAATCGTGACTAATAAAATATCTAGACATATCGCCTCAAGGACGAGGGCCGCTCGGTTTTCCTCATCGGTTTCTCTCACTTGAGCCTCAGGAACTCCGCTTTGTGTCCGCGCCCGGGAGCCTTCTCGCATAGAATAATCACAGTGGCCGCGATGTCCGACCGGCCGTTCGCGCAGCGAGCGGCGGGCCGGCTCGGGATGTGGCGCGGCCGTTCCCGGAGCGGGCCCTACAAGTGGTCGGGTGCTGTCCCCGGCGCCGTCATCCCGGGGGAAGCCGGATTGCCGGGTGAGGCGCCGGGGTTCGATGGGAAGAGACAGCTCAAGCACCCAGGGGGTACCGCGATGAGAACCGTGTTGGGGTTCGTCCACTTCGTCCTTGCCACCCTCGTTGCCGTCGCGCTCGCCGCCCATGGCGTCGAGGCCACGACGCTCAACGTGCCGGCCCAGTATCCGATCATCCAGGATGCCATGGATGCGGCGCAGGCCGGCGACACCGTGCTCGTCGCCGCCGGCACCTATGCCACCCTCCGGCAGCCGCCCGGGCCCGACACCACCAAGTGCGTCGTCTTCTTCAAGTCGGGCGTCACATTGCGCGGGTCGGGACGAGGCGTGACCATCCTCGACGCGCAGGGCCGCGGGCGCGGTATCCACTGCCGCAACGTGACCGGCGGGCGCGTCGAGCGGCTCACCGTGCGGCGCGCCTTCGCCGCCGCCTACGGGGCCGGCGTCCTCTGCGAGCAGTCATCGAACCCGGCCATCCGCGACATCGAGGTCACGCGGTGCGGCGACGGCGGCATCATCTGCCTCGGGTCGAGCCCGACCATCGCCCAGAGCTTCGTCACCTACAACGTGGGCAAGCAGGGCGGAGGGCTCGCCATCGAGACCAGCTCCTCGCCCCAGATCACCGACACGCGGATCACCAACAACGCGGCCCCCGCCGGTGGCGGCGTGTTCATCCGCGGCGGGTCGGCGCCCACGATGACCCGCTGCGTCGTCCAGGATGATTCGCTCAACACGGTGAACGGCGCCGGCGCCGGGATCGGCCTGGTCAGCGCCACTCTCACCATCACGGACTCGCAAATCCTCAACAACGTGGGCACCGGGCCGGGCGGCGGCATCGCCGTCATCGACAACTCCATCCTCAATGCCACCCGCTGCGACATCATCGGCAACACGACCAGCGATGACTACGGCCCCGGCGGCGGCATCTACACCGACTTCTCGGACATGACCATCGACCGCTGCCTGATCGCGCGCAACTCCGCCCCCGGCGTCTCCTCGGACGGCGGCGGAATCGCCGCCTTGTTCGCCAATCAGATCATCATCCGCGGCTCGACCATCGCCGCCAACGGCACCAATGCGGCGCCCGGTCTCGGCGGCGGCATCGCGCTCCTCACCTCGTCCCCCACCATCGAGAGCTCGATCATCGCCTTCAACAACCCGGGCCGCGGGATCGCCTGCGCCGACGGCGCGAGCGTGCCCGTCACCTCCTGCTCGGATCTCTTCGGCAACCAGGGCGGCAACCAGATCTGCGGCACGAACGGCGGCGACAACTTCTCGCAAGATCCGCTCTTCTGCAGCCTCGCAACGAATGACTTCACGCTGCGCCGCAACTCGCCGTGCCTCGACAACCAGCACCCGAGCGGCGCGCCCTGCGGGCAGATCGGCGCCCGCGCCCTCGGCACCTGCGAGGGGATCGGGATCGCCGAGGAGGAGGCGGCGCCGGGAGATCCGCTCCGCAGCTACCGCGCCGCGCCCAATCCGTTCGGCACGCAGACCGTGTTCGAGTTCGAGCTCGGCCGGCCGGGAGAGCTGGCGCTCACGATCTACGATGTCGACGGACGCCGCGTGCGACTCCTCGCCGACGAGCGCATGGCGGCCGGCAAGCACACCCTCGCCTGGAACGGTCGCGACGATCAGGGGCGCCTCGTGGCGAGCGGCGTCTACTACTATCGTCTCACCGGCGCCGGATGGCCCGGACGGACGGGACGCCTCGTACTCGCCCGTTGAGCGACCGCCCCCCCCAGTAGTCGATGAGCCAGTAGCACGGAGGGGAATTTGATGCGCACCGCGCGGACCAGAGCGGGATTCGTGTTCGTGGCCGGAGTCGTGCTCGTGGCGGCCGTCATCGCGCTCGGCCGGAGCGGCGAGGGCGAGGCGGCGCGCGGGCGGTACGCCGCGCCTCCGCTGCCGGCCGACCCGGTCCGGGTCGAGCTGCTCGCCGCCCCCGGCGCCGGGCGGATGGCGCTTCGCGTCGACTGCACGGAGGCCCTCAGCGGGACGACGCTCCGGCTCGTCGCCCTGCCTGCCGGCACGCGTGACGCCGAGGTGATCGGGCGTGGCGTTCTGCCCGCGGGCCTCGACGTGACCGCCGGCCGGCCGATGACGATGCGCGGGCTGACCGTGCTGCCGCTCGTGATCCGCGGCGCGGGCGCTGGAATCGAGGGGAGCGCTGCGCTCGCGGGCAAGGCGGCCGTCGCGGGCTCGGCGGAGATCGAGATCGCGCTCGGCGCGGCCGAGCCGGCGGCGCCGGCCGCCGCCTCCCGCGCGTTCGCGCAGAGCGCCGGGTTCTTCACCCCCTTCCGCGATCTCTTCCCGGCCGCGCAGCGGGCGGCGCTCGAGACGACCGCCGAGGGCGGCTACCTCGTCATCACGCCGCCCGAGATGGCGGCCACGATCGAGCCCTTCCTCGCCTGGAAGCGCGAGCTGGGTTACGCGGTCCAGGTCGCGACGACCGCCGAGACCGGCACCAGCAACACGCAGATCCAGGCCTACGTGCGGAACGTCTACGCGACGTCGCCGGTGCCGCCCCAGTACCTCCTCCTGATCGGCGACCTCGACCGCGTCCCGTCCTTCGACTTCCACGGCGTCGATCTCGGACCATCCGTACAGCCTGACCGACGGCGACGACTTCCTGCCCGACATCGACGTCGGCCGCCTGTCGGCGAGCGGCACGCTCGATCTCGAGACCATCGTCGCCAAGATCCATCGCCTACGAGCGCGATCCCGAGCGGGTCGATCCGGGCTGGTTCGGGCGCGCGCTCCTCGTCGCCGGGAACTACTCTTCCTCGACGCCGGTGCCGGTCATGCGCTGGGCGCGCGAGGAGCTCCTCGCCTCCGGTTACGCGCAGGTGGATTCGGTCTACTTCCCGCCGCACTGGGCCACCGGCCCGACGCTGATCCGGCCGCGCATCGATGCCGGCGTCTCGCTCGTCGCCTACCGCGGCTGGGCCTACGGCTGGCAGGGCTGGGAGCCTCCCAAGTTCACGGTGGAGCACATCCCCTCGCTCGCGAACGGGATGCGGCTCCCCGTCGTCATGAGCTTCGTGTGCCTCAACATGGACTTCACGCAGCCCGAGTGCTTCGGTGAGGCCTGGATCCGGGCCGGCACACCGGCCGCGCCCAAGGGGGCGGTCGCCTTCATCGGCAACTCCGAGCACTGGTCGCACACGCGCTTCAACGATGCGGCGTCGATCGGCGCCTTCCGGGCGATCGGCGGCGGCGGCGAGCGCCGCCTCGGCGCCATCGTGAACGCGGCGAAGTTCGAAGTGCTGACCCAGTTCCCCGACCGCCTCTACTTCGACGACGTGTACGGCGAGGAGACGGTCGAGTTCTACTTCCACATCTACGGGCTCCTCGGCGATCCCGCCATGTCCTACTGGTCCGCGGCCCCTGATTCGGTCCTCGTGTCGCATGCGGCGGCGCTCCCGGCGGGGTCGAGCCTCGTCGAGGTCGGCGTGCGCGGGCTCGACGGCGTGAGCCCCGTCGCCGGCGCGCGCGTCGCCCTGAGCCAGGACGGGACCGTTCTCGGCATGGCCTTCACCGACGAGAGCGGCGTGGCGCGCATCGTCACCGACATCGAGCGGACCGATGCGCCCGCCACCCTGGTCGTCGCCGGGGCCGGCGTGCTGCCGTATCGCGCGAGCCTTCCGGTCGCGACCGGCGCCGCCTACCTCGCGCTCGGCGCGGTCGAGGTCAAGGACGACGGCACGAGCGGGAGCGCCGGGAACGGCGACGGCGTCGCCAACCCGGGCGAGACCCTGGCGCTCGAGATCGCGCTCGAGAACCGCGGCGGCGCGCCGGCGCCGGCCGGCACCGCTGCTCTCGCCGCCCTCGCCGGGGCCACGATCGAGAGCGGGGCGGCCACCGTGCCCGCGATCGCCGCGGGTGCGAGCGGCACGCTGACGCCGGTCACCGTGCGCCTCGCCGCCGACGCCGAGGACGGGCTCCTCGCGAGCTTCCGGCTCGGCGTCCTCGCCGGTGTCGACTCGTCCATTTCCGGATTCACGCTCCCGGTTGCCGCGCCGGCCCTTCGCCATGCGTCGTCCGCGCTCGACGGCGACCAGGTGCTCGCGCCGGGCGACACGCTCGGCCTCCTCGTCACGGTCAAGAACGACGGTGCGCTCGCCGCCTCCGCGGCGGAAGCGGTGCTCCGGAGCCTCGACCCGGCGCTCGCGACCGTCGTCGATTCGACGGCCTCCTTCCCGCCGATTGCCGCCGGCGAGACCGGTGCCGCGCTCGAGTCGTTCCGCGTCGCGGCAGCAGGGGAGGCTGCGGTCGGACAGACGGCGAACTTCACCCTCATCGTGACCACGGCCGAGGGCTACGTGAGCCGGACGAGCTTCGGCCTCCGTCTTGGCACGGTGGATCACCGCGCGCCGCTCGGGCCCGACACCTACGGCTACTGGGCGGTGGACAACACCGACACCGATTATCCCGATGTCGCGCCCACCTATGACTGGGTGCCCTGCTCGTCGCTCTACGGCGGGACCGGGGTGAAGCTCGCTCTCGGCGACAACACGCTGGCGGCCGTCGATCTGCCCTTCACGTTCCAGTACTACGGGCGCTCCTACCAGCGCCTTCTGGTCTCGGACAACGGCTGGGCCGCGTTCGACACGACGAGCTACTACGACTACTACAACTGGAGCATGCCGAACCCCTACGGGTGCGGGGCGCAGATCGCCGCCTTCTGGGACAACCTCGATCCGACCAAGTACGAAGGGTCGCCCGAGAACCTGGTGGGGGACGGCGTCTACGTCTTCCACGACACGGCGCGGCAGCGCTTCGTCATCGAGTGGAGCCGGCTCGGGAACTTCTTCTCGCAGCACCCGAACCGGGAGAGCTACGACGACCTGCAGACCTTCCAGCTCATCCTGTTCGATCCGGCGGCGCATCCGACGCCGACCGGGGACGGGATCCTCCGCGTCCAGTACAGGCAGGTGGTGAACAACGACGCCGAACGCATGTACTCGACGGTCGGCATCGAGAACGAGACCGAGGACATCGGGCTCCAGTACACCTACTCGAATCTCTATCCCGACCGCGCGGCGCCGCTCTCGGCCGGGCTCGCCATCGACTTCACGACCCGGCCGCCGCGCTACGTGCCGTTCCGCCTCGCGTCCTTCGCGGCGGCGCCGTCCGGCGGCGCGATCGCGCTCCGCTTCGAGCCCGTGGACGAGCGCCCGCGCGCCGGCTACCGCATCTACCGTGCGGAGCCGACCGGCGAGCGGCGCCTCGTGCCGGACGGCGCTCTCGGCGGCGCGGCCCGCGAGTTCCTGGATCGCTCGGCGGCGGCCGGCGAACCGCAGACCTACTGGATCGGGTCGCTCGATCCGGTCGGCCACGAGACGCTCCTCGGTCCCTTCGCCTACGCGCCGGCGGGCGGCGCGCCCGCCGTTCTCGCGCTCGACGCGGCGGGGCCCAATCCCTTCGTCGGCGCGGCCCGGCTTGCGATCGCCATCCCCGCGCGCGGGCGGGCGAGCCTCCGCGTGTATGCGGTTTCCGGCCGGCTCGTGCGCACGCTCGTTGACGAGGAGGTGCCGGCCGGCACCTCGGTGCTCGAGTGGGACGGGCGGGATCAAGGCGGGCATCCGCTCCCGAGCGGCATCTACCTCGGCCGCCTCGCCGCCGGCGGCGAGGAGCGCGAGCTGAAGCTCGTGCTCCTGCGTTGACGATGCGCTCGACGCGGTTCATGTCATCGCGCGAGGCCGCGGAGGCGGGTCTGGTCCTCGCGCTGGCGCTCGCCCTCCTGCCCCTGTCCCCGCTCGACGGGGCGGCCGCCAAGAAGAAGAAGGCGGAGTCCCCCCTCAAGGTGAGCGGGAGCGTCGCCTTCGAGGTGGCCTACGACGACAACATCATCCACTACTCGGACCCGGATCTCTTCCAGTTCGCCAACTTTCCCAACACGGGAAAGTTCTCGATCACCTCGGCCGACGACTGGATCCTCCGGCCGCGGCTCGATCTCCTGTTCCTGACTCCGCGCCTGACCGGGAAGCCGCTCGGGATCCGGTTCCGCTTCTCCTACTGGTACTACGCCGAGAACGACGTCAAGAACAACGACTCGTACCAGGTGCGGATCACCCATCCCGGTCCCTTCGGCCGGGACTCGTTCGAGTTCACCGTCTACCACGCGCCGCGGGCGTACATCCGGAACTTCCGGGATCGCCCGCCGTACGCTCCGCTCACCGACCCCGCGCTCTACACCGAGTTCTCGGTGGCCTCGAACTCGTTCGGGATCAGCTACTTCCGCCGCTGGTCGAACCGGATCGAATCGACCTTCGATGTCGGGCGCTCGATCCGCTACTACAATCAGCCGTTCATGGAGAACGACAACTGGGAGTGGAACGTCGGCGGCAACGTCGTCTATCGCTTCTCGAAGCAGTACGCGGTGCGCGGCGAGTACCTCTACAGCGATGTGCGGGCGCGCGCGGCGGACGAGGTGGGGGAGGAGCCGGAGACCTCGGACGACGGTGACGCTTCCTACGATCGCGACTCCTACCGGCTCTCGTTCGAGTACCGCCCGCCGGCCAATCCGCTCCTGTTGAACGGGGTCAACGTGAGCGGGCAGTTCCAGGACTACTACTACACGAGCGAGAAGCCGCTCGTCGACGACCCCACGCACGTGGGGCGGAACGACCGCATCTACCGCTTCGCGATCGAGGGCGACACCGATCCGGTGATCGGCCGCGTCTCGCTCTATGCGGGCTACCGGTTCACCGAGCGCACATCGACGAGCCCGGCCGGGTTCGTCGGCCAGGACGTCGGCGAAGAGAAGGACTACACGGACAACCGCACCTGGATCGGGGCGACCTATCCGTTCTGAAGGCAGCGGCGCGGGCGCGCGCTCCGCGCCGGGTGCCGCGACGATGAGGGGGATGACGATGGTGCAAGCTGGGACTGGGACAGGGACACGGCGACGGACCAGGGCGGCGGGGACGAGACGGCCCCTCGCGCTCGTGCTCCTCGTGCTCCTGGCCGGGTGCGGGGCGGAGGATCTCTACGAGCCGCCGACCTCGGATTACGCGATCGCCGGCCGCCTCGAGCTCCCGAGCCGCGCCGAGGACGTGAGCGTCCTCGGGGGTGTGGCCTATGTCGCGTGCGGCCAGTCGGGGCTCGCCATCGTCGACATCTCGGATCCGGCGGCCCCCACGCTCCTCAGCTACCTCGACACGGTGAAGTACGCCGAGTCGATCAAGGTGGCGTCGACGCCGTCGGCGGCGGGCGTCGCCGACGTCGCCTTCGTGGTCGAGGGCACCGAGGGCATCACCACCTACGACGTCACGGCCCCGGCCGCCGCCTACTCCTTCCAGCAGGGAACGACCGCGGTGGACGGGAACGGCCTCTTCATCGAGATCAAGAGCGACGATCCGGCCGAGCCGTACATCGTCTACCTGGCCGAGAACTGGAAGGGGCTCCGCATCTTCGAATCCGACCCGACCACGCCGGGGCTTCTCCGCTACAACGGCGTCTTCTCCTCGACCCGCGGCTACGCCAAGGCGGTCACCGTGCGCGACGGCTACGCCTACATCGCCGACGACGAGATGGGGCTCTCGGTCCTCGACGTGCGCACCCTGGTCCTCGGCTCGGTCAAGGTCGTCTCCTCGTGCGACACCGGCGGGAACTCGCTCGGCATCGACATGCTCGATGCGACCCACGCCGTCGTCGCCGACGGGCTCCGCGGCCTCGTCATCATGGAGATGCGGAGCGAGGGCGACCCGCCGGTGCCGGTGCCCTACCAGGTCGGCCAGGTCGCGCTCCCCGGGCGCGCCGAGGCGGTCGTGGTCCGCGACGGCACCGCCTACGTCGCGGCGCAGGACGGCGGCGTGCACTTCGTCGACGTGCGGGACCCGTTTGCTCCCACGTTTCTCGGCACCGTGATCACCGGCTTCGCGACCGGGATCGCCCTCGCCGAATCAGGCGCGGTCGTGGTCAGCGACCGCGACCTCGGGCTCTTCGTCCTGACCGGCGGCCCTCCCTTCAACGACACGACCCCGCCGAGCGCGGTCGGCGATCTCGCAGCCGTGGTGGAGAGCGGGACGAGCGTGCGCCTCGCGTGGCGCGCCCCGGGCGATGACGGGCTCACCGGCACCGCCGCCCAGTACGACATCCGCTACGCGCTCGCGCCCATCACCACCGCGACCGCCTGGGAGGCGGCGACCCAGGTCGAGGGCGAGCCCGCGCCCGCGGCGCGCGGGAGCGAGGAGTCGTTCGTCGTCGCCGGCCTCTCCCCGGACACCGAGTACTACTTTGCGCTCTGCACCGGGGACACGGACGGCAACTGGTCCGGACTCTCGAATTCCCCGCCGGCGCGCACCCCGCTCGGGAACGTCCCGCCGACGCTCCGCGACGGCTCGGTGACCCCGCTCGCCGGGACGCCCGACTCGACGTACACGTTTGTCGTCACCTATCAGGATGGCGATGGGGACGCGCCGACGGTCGCCACCGTGCTCATCGACGGAGCGCCGCACGAGATGACGCTCGCGAGCGGCGACTACACGACCGGCGCGCGCTTCCGCTATGCGGCGACCGATCTCGTCTCCGGCGCCTACGAGTACTCCTTCGAGTTCAGCGACGGCGAGAGCACGCCGGTCTCGACCGCGCCCGCGCCCGGGCCGTACGTGGGCCGGGTCCTCTTCACCATGGGCAGTCCGCTCGACGAGCCGGGCCGCGATGCGGACGAGACCCCGCACACGGTGGTCCTCATCCCGGAGGTCGAGTTCGCGGACCACGAGGTGACGCAGGCGGAGTACGAGACGCAGATGGGTGTGAATCCCTCGCGCGTGGTCGGGGCGAACCTCCCGGTGCACGATGTGACCTGGTTCGACGCCATCCTCTACCTGAACGCGCGGTCGACCGCGGATGGTCTGACGCCGGCCTACACGGTGGACGGTGAGAACGTGACCTGGAATCAGGCGGCGAACGGCTGGCGGCTGCCGACCGATGCGGAGTGGGAGGCGGCCTGCCGCGCGGGAACCGAGACCGCCTTCGCGGGCGGCGCGCTCACCGAGGAGGCCTGCGGGCTCGATCCGGTGCTCGACGGCCTCGGCTGGTACTGCGGTAACGCGGGGGCGGGTCCGCATCCGGTCAAGTCCAAGGCGCCGAACGCCCAGGACCTCTACGACATGCACGGGAACGTGTGGGAGTGGTGCTGGGATCGCTACACGGGCGATCTCGGCACCGCGGTCCAGGTCGACCCGACCGGGCCCACCGCCGGCGGGCAGCGGGTGATCCGCGGCGGCTCATGGTACTACTACGCGCGCGACTGCCGTTCCGCCGCGCGCGCCCCGTACTGGCCGAACTCGGGCGACGACATCGTCGGGTTCCGGGCGGTCAAGACCCTGCCCTGAGGCGGGAGGTGACGGAGATCGCCGCCGATCGGAGCACGATGGATCACGAGGAGCGGGCGCCGCAGAGATGTCGAGCAAGGGGGAACGCATGGCGGTGAGCACGAGCGAGCGGGAAGCGGCCCGCGCCGGGGAGCCGGCCCGGGCGGCGGCCAGGCCACGCGGGGCCAGCGGCAGCACCCGCCTCGACTTCATCGATCAGTTCCGCGGCCTGGTCGGGGTGCTGATGCTCTTCGGGCACAGCGGGTACTACTTTAACGCGGTGTGGCTGTCCCTGAATCCGGAGGATCCCTTCTTCTCGAGCATGGCGCAGTTCGTGCTCCGCTACGTCGGCTACCTGTGCGCGCCGGGTTTCCTCATGATGAACGGCGCCATGGTCTGGTACTCGTACACGCGCCGGCGGGCGGCCGGCGCGGGCGAGTGGGCGACCAAGTGGCACCTGCTCCAGCGCGGGCTCTTTCTCGTCCTCGTGCAGGTGACCTGGGTCAACTCGTCATGGAGCGGCTTCGACCGCTGGGCGCCCGATCACCTCGGCATCATCGCCACGATCGGGCTCGCCATGTGCTTCCTGACCCTGTTCGTCCAGACCGGCTGGGCGACGCGGCTCGCAGGGGCGCTCGCCATCTTCGCGATCCATCCGCTCCTGCTCGAGATTCCCTACGATCGGGGGAGCGGCTGGCAGACGGTCCTCATGCAGACCTTCATCGACGCCGGCGAGTTCAACAAGTACCCGGTCATCCCCTGGCTCGGGTTCGCGATCATGGGATCGGTGATGGCCACCGCCTGGGTCGAGAAGTGGAAGACACCCGCGCGGCGCATCTCGATGAACCTGCTCCTCGCCGCCGTGTCGTTCGGGCTTGCGATCCTCGTCCGCACCGGACGCGGCTACGGCACGCTCGAGCCGTTCTCCTCGCTCACCCACATCTCGTTCCTGCTCGATCAGAAGTACCCGCCGAGCCTCTACCATCAGCTCTGGTTCTTCGGCGCGGTCCTCTTCTGGATGTCGGCGATCATGTGGATCGGGAACCGCTGGCCGCGGCTCACGGCGCCGCTCGGTCTCGTCGGGCGGGTGCCGCTCTTCTACTACTGCGTGCACATCGCCATTCTCGGCATCTTCTCGAAGCGGCTCGGGCTCTATTACCGGGAGGGCGGGGTGGCCGCGACCCTGATCGGGTTCGTCATCATGCTGGCGGTGATGATGCCGCTCACCACCTGGTTCGGTGCGGTGAAGAGGAGAAGCAAGAACCGCATCATTCAGATGATCTAGCTTCCTCCGGGCTCGCCGCGGCGCCGGCGGTGGAGTCGGCGCCGGCCGCGGCGGCGGCGCGGCGCTCCTCGCGGGCGCGGGTTCGCTCCATCGCGGCCTCGGCCTCGGAGCGGAGGCGGAAGGGCTTCTCGGCGATGAGCTCGCGGAAGAGGTAGACGCGGAAGGTGTAGCGGCCGGGGTCCCGCTTCCCGGGCGCGATCGAGATCGAGCTCTTGACGGTGGCGGGCGAGTCGCCCGGCGTGAAGGTGTGGCGCTTGACGAATACGGGTTTGCCGCTCGGGTCGAGCCACACGAGGTGGAGATCGAGCTCGCGCTGGCCGAGCGCGAACTCGTTCTCGAGATCGACGAAGGCGAGGACCTTGGCGTCGTCCTTGATGGTGAAGACCTGGCCGGCGCCGAGGCGCTTGCCGGACTTCTTGCTCACTTCACGGCAGAGGGTGATGGAGGCGTCGACCGCGCCGGGCTTCTTGGCGGGGTAGGCTAGGGTCGAGTCGGGGCCGGCGACCGGATTCTCCGAACGGCTCGTGCAGCCGGCGGCGGCCAGCACGGAAAGGATGAGGAAACATGCGGCGGGGACGCGGTGCGCACTCCGCATCGTGGATACCTCCGGTGGGCGGCCGTGAGCCGGTCCACTCGCGGACCGGACTGCCGGCCATTCTAGCCGATCGCCGCATGGAAACGCCATGATCGTTGCGCTCGGGCTCATCGCCTTCGTCCTTGCCTACTGGTCGGTCGAGGCCTTCCGGCTGCGGCGGGCGCGCCGCGCTCTGCCCATCCGCATCCACGTGAACGGGAGCCGCGGCAAGTCGTCGGTGACGCGCCTGATCGCGGCGGGGCTCCGCGAGTCGGGGCTCCGCACGGTGGCCAAGGCCACCGGGAGCCGGGCGCGGCTGATCCTTCCCGACGGTCGCGAGGAGCCCGTGCTCCGGCTGGGGACGCCCAACATCGTCGAGCAGGTCCGGATCCTCGACCGCGCGCGGCGGGAGGGAGCGAAGTGCATGGTCATGGAGTGCATGGCGGTGCGCCCCGACCTGCAGCGCATCGCCGAGGACTCGATCATGCACTCGACGATCGGCGTTATCACCAACGCCCGCGCCGACCATCTGGACGTGATGGGGCCGACCGTGGCCGACGTGGCCAAGGCGCTCGCGGCGACCATCCCGCGCCGCGGGCAGCTGGTGGTCGGCCGTACGCACTCGCTCGACATCCTCGAGGCGGAGGCGAAGCGCCGCCGCTCGACGCTCGTTGCCGCCGATCCCGCCGACATCCCGGCTCACGCGCTCGCCGGATTCGGCTACGTCGAGCACGCCGAGAACGTCGCGACGGCGCTCGCCGTGACCCGTCTCCTCGGCGTGTCCGACGAGGTGGCGATCCGCGGCATGCACCGCGTGTCGCCCGATCCGGGGGCCTGCACGCACCGGACGTTCGAGCACCGCGGCCGGCCCATCGAGTTCGCCAACATCTTCGCCGCGAACGATCTCGAGTCGACCGTCGCGGTGTGGGAACGGGTCGGCCTCGCCACGCCGGGCCTTCCCACCTTCGCGCTCATGAACCTGCGCGGGGACCGCATCAAGCGCTCGCTCGAGTTCGCGGCGGCGGTGGAGAGGGATCTCCGGGCCGACTACTACATGGTGGCGGGCGACTTCACCGATCGGGTGCGGCGTCGCTTCGCGGAGGCGGTGCCGGCCGAGCGCCTGCTGCTCGTCGGGCGCATCCCGGCCGACGAGATCTTCGATCTGGTCATCGCCCGGGCCGAGGCCGGGGCCCGGGTCGGCGGCGTCGGCAACATCGGCGGGCTCGGCCATGACGTTCTCGCCTTCGTCGGCGCGGCGCACCGAGCGGGGCGGGCGGCGACCCACCCGCGGGCGGGGGTATCGGGGATATGATGGAGGAGCCATGCTGATAGCGGAAGCGATCGGGCTCGGGCTCGTCGTGAGCCTGCTCTTCACCGAGGCGGTCGGCTTCGCCGCGGGCGGCTTCGTCGTCCCCGGCTACGTCGCCCTCTACCTCGACCGGCCGCTCATGCTCCTCGGCACGGTGCTCGCCGCCGGAGCCACGTACCTCTGCGCGCGGGTCGCCGGGCGTTTCTTCGTCATCTACGGGCGGCGGAGTCTCGTCCTCGCCGTCCTCCTCGGGTTCATCTTCGGTTCGCTCATGAACCGCCTGCCGAGCCTGGGGTTCGTCCTGGAGAGCGGCGCGGTCGCCGCCATCGGCTACATCATTCCCGGCCTCATCGCCTACTGGATGATCCGCCAGGGCGTGGTGCGGACGCTCGCCTCGATGCTGGTCGCGGCCGTGCTCGTCCGCCTCGCGCTCATCATTCTGCACGGGGGTGCGCTCCTTGAGACGCCTGCTCTTTAGTCATCATCTGCCCTGGGCCCAGCGGGCGGACATTCTCCTGGTGTGTCTCGCCGCGTTCGGGCTCTTCCTGACCGGGATGGCCGAGGTGACACGCCGGCTCGAGGCCAAGCCCGATCTGGCCTCGAAGATGGCGGCGGCCACCCGCACCGTGCGCTGCTTCGAGGCGATCCGGCAGTTCCGGCTGGGTGGGGATGTGCCCGTGGACCGCGAGAACGATCCCGAGGAGAGCGGGCTCATCGGCCAGGAGTTCACCCTCATCACGACCGACCGCGGAGTGCTCGAGGCGAAGATCACGACCATCAATCCGAACTTCGCGGCGCTCTTCATCGAGTACTTCGAGGAGCTGGATCTCAAGCCGGGCGACGTGGTCGCCATCGGCATGACCGGGTCGTTCCCGGCCCTGAACATCTCGGCTCTGGTCGCCGCCGAGGAGTTCGGACTCCGCCCGCTGACGATCGCCTCGGTGGGTGCGAGCATGTGGGGAGCGAACGATCCGGCCTTCACCTGGCTCGACATGGAGGCGCTCCTCCGGGAGCGCGGCCTCCTCCACACCCGCTCGCTCGCCGCCTCGCTCGGCGGCTCGAACGATCGCGGGCGGGGCCTGAGCCCGCTCGGGCGGAAGCTCCTCGCCGATGCGGTCGCGCGGAACGGCGTGCCGCTCATCTCGGAGCCGACGCTCGAGGATGCGGTCGCCCGCCGCATCGCGCTCGTGGACAGCGCGGCCTCGCCCAGGCGCGTGCGCGCCTACGTGAACATCGGCGGTTCGTCGGCGTCGATCGGGAACCAGCTGAACGGCGCCTTGATCCGACCCGGGATCAACCGCCAGCTCCGGAGCTACAACTGGACGCAGCGCGGCGTGCTGCATCACTACGCGCGCCGCGGCGTGCCGGTCGTGCACGTGCTCGGGGTCGAGGAGATCGCGCTCGCCCACGGCTTCCCCATCGCGCCCGAGGCGACCCCGGCGGTAGGCGAGGGGAGGATGTTCCACGAAGAGGTTTACGACCTGCGCATCGTGGTGCCGGCTTTCCTCACCTTCCTCGTCTTCTGTCTCGGCGTCCTCTACACGCGCCACCACGCCGCCGCGCAGGCCACGTGGCAGAGCGCGCGCGAGCTCGAGGGGGAGTCGGCGGGCGCCGCGCCCGGCGCCGGCGTGCCCGCGGCGCCCGGCGGCCCCGGTGCTCCGAAGCGGGCCGCGACCCGGGTGACCACGGCCCTCCTCGTCCTCGCTTCCCTGGCCCTCGCCGCGCCCGGGACCGAGGCCGCCTCGAGCCGGATCAAGGCGTCGAGTGCTGCCGGGAAGATGACCGTCACCGTCGACGGCAAGAAGTCCTCCTACGACATCGCCAGCGTCGAGAAGCCGGTCGCGGTCATGCTGCAGGGACCTGCGGCGATCCGGATCGTGAGCCGCATCGTCTTCCCCGGGGCTCCGAAGTCGAAGAAGATCACGTACAAGCTGCGCGTGGACGTGGACGGCGTGGCGCTCAGGACGCTCACCGCCCAGGCCGTGGTGAGCAAGTCGGCGACGGTGCCCGGCGGCAGGGTGGTGGGCTCGCTCGAGCGCCATGTGGTGCAGATTCCCGCGGGCGCGCGCTCGGTGCGCATCGTTCCGGTCGGCGCCGGCGGGCAGGTTCTCGTGCGCGTCCTCCGCGGCGAGGGGAAGCCGAAGGTCAAGTGGACCGCGGTGGCGCCGGAGACTTACGTCAAGGCGGTGCGCCTCCACGGCCGCGACTCGGAGACGACCTACTACCGGTTCGGAGCCGACCGGCCGGCCGGGCTCACCATCACCGGCCCGACCACGCTCCGCGTGATCACCCGCCTCGACTTCGGACAACAGCGCGGGTACTCGCAGACCTACGCGATCAAGGTGTCGCTCGACGGGAAGCCGCTCAAGGGCTACTCGTTCAAGGCCAGGGCGAGCGCCACCCTGGCCTATCCCGAGCTGCCCGCGGTGACGCCGGGGGAGGGGCGGGATCTGACCTTCGAGGTGCCCAAGGGGAAGCACACGGTGACGATCGGTCTCGAAGCGACGACGACCAAGACCGCATCGCTACGCGTGCTGATGCCGCGCGCTGCGCTCAAGAACCACAGCTAGCGGGGTTCCGGCGGCGCTTCCCCCGCCGCCTTCCGCGCGGCGCCGCGGCAGAGGAGAGAGAGTCGTGGAACGCGACGGACCCGCGCTCGGCGCGGCGATCCTCGTCACGGCGATGCTTGTCCTGGCCGGACCGCCCGCCCATGCGGCGCCCGCACCGGGTGATCCTGCGCCCGGCTTCCGTCTCCCCGATCTGGCGCGCGAGCGCATCGTCAGCTCGGACACGCTCCTCGCCCCGGCCGGCGCGGAGCTCCTCCTGTTCTGGAACACCGCCTGCCCGGAGTGCCTGGCCGCAACGCTCGCCACGAGCACGCGGCTCGCGGCCTGCGACTCGCTCGCGGTGATCGGGATCGTGGCCGGGGAGGAGAGGATCGGGGACGCGCGGCGCTTCGCCCGCGACAGCGGGCTTCGCTTCCTCAATCTGTGGGATGGAACGGGGCACGCCGCCGCGGCCTACGGCGCGTCCGGGGAGAGCTATGCCGCCTTCCTCGTCAGCGCCGCGGGGAAGGTGCTGCTCGCGCAGGTCGGGCGCCCCGATCCGCTCTCCGACTTCCTCGATGCCGTTTGCGCTCGCGCCCGTGAGCCCGACTCGGCGAGGACCCGATGACGGCGCGCCGGTTGGCCCTTGCCCCGCTCCTCCTCGCCGCCGCCGGCGTGCTCGGCATGCCGGCGCGCGCCACGGGCGCGGAGATCATCGCCGGACGGCTCTCGGCCACGGGCGACGTGCGGCTCCGCTGGCAGACGATCGATACGGACGGCCTCCTCACCGGTCTCTACGGCGAACCGCTCGTCCCGGGAACGTCCTTCCTCCATCGCTTCTATCTCGAAGTCTCCGGCCAGGTCACCGGCCGCATCACCGCGGGGGGGCTCCTCCGCGTGAGCAACGAGCCGGAGCGGGTGCTCGCCCTCGGCCCCGACTACCTGTCGAACCAGTTCGGAAGCGCCTTCCTCGCCGCCGAATGGCCGGCGGTGGCGTTGCGGGCCGGCTACTACCGCACGCACCTGACGCCGTTCGGGCTCATGCGCTGGGATCAAGAGGACCTCGGTCTCGGCGGCGCGCAGCGCGGTTGCAGCGTGTGCGGCGGGGCGCGCGCCGGCATCCTGAGCGAGAGCCTGGAGGAGATCGGCCCGGACCTGACCTTCGAGGGCGCGCGCGCCGAGGGAGCGATCGGCGCGCTCGACCTGGACTGGAGCGTTCTCTACGCGCGCCCGCATGCGGCGACCCTCGATCTCGTCCCGGGACTCGGGATCTTCGACGAGGAGACGTACCGCTACCACCAGGACCTGGTGGCGGCGCGGGCTGTTCATTCGCGACTCCACGCGCCGAGCCTCGGTTTCCGGCGCCTCGGCGCAACGTTCTACCACGTGCGCGACGATCCGGAGAATCCGCCGTGTCCGACCCTGCCCGAGGCCGCCATCTGCTCGGCGCTCGAGCAATCGGCTGCCGGCGCCGACTTTCGCTTCCCGATCGGGCGGCGGTTCGTGGCGGCCGGGGAGTGGCTGGCGACGGCGGCCCGCCCCGATGCGCGCGGCGACTCGCTCCCGGTCGAGTGGGACCATGGCCTGAGCTTGAGCGGGGAGCTCGTGCTGTGGCCCGAGCATCTGGTGCTGCGCTCGGCCTATCTCTATCTCGGTGCCGACTTCCTGTCGCCCTACAGCGCGCTGACCTATCGCCCCAACCGGAGCGGGCAGCGCCACCGCCTGACGGCCACCGCGGGCCCGGTGGCGGTCGAGGCCTTCTTCCGTCGCGTGCGCCCGGTGGTCGCCGAGTTTGCGGTGCCGGAGCGGGCGTGGCTCGAGGCCGAGCAGGTGACGAGCATCCAGGGCACCTTCGACTGGCGCTTCGGCATCCAGCTCCTCGCCGGCTGGCAGGAGGAACGGCGTTCGATCAACGCCCGCGGGGAGTGGGAGGATGACTACCGGAGCGCGGAGCAGAGGATCCTCCTCCTCGAGCTCCAGCGCGAGACCAGGCCGGCTGTCTTCTACGTGACGCAGCAGTGGTTGTCAGAGGAGGCCATCGAGGAGGCCAGCGGTGAGAGCTCGGGGACCATGCTCCTCGCCGGCGCGAAAGTCCGCTTCTAGGCGCCGCTTTTCACCGGGAGGCAGTCTCCGGATGGAAGAGGCCCTTCAGGCGACCCCAGGTCGTGGGCTCGACCGGAGCGGCGCCTTCCTGGTAGGCGCCGAGGTGCGTTCCCGGCGGGTCGCCGCTCAAGAGGCAGGGGCTCCCCGCGGCGAGATGGAAGTCGGCGAGCGCCGGATCGGTGCTCGGCGCCACGAACATCGGGTCGGCGGAGAGACAGTGGGTTGCGGGCGGCGGCGTGTAGGGAGCCGGCCCCGGGGTGCTGCAACCGCACCACAGCGCGTAGTCCCCGCCCAGTCCCGGCGGCTGCCCGATCCCGTTCCGGTAGGCGGCGCAATACGTGAGTGGCGGTGTGTAGACGTCGTGGAGCACGGCGCCCCAGGTCGCGTTCTCCATGAAGATGCAGTTCACGATGCTGGTGGCCCGGACGACCACCTCCTTCATGTAGAGGCCCCAGGTGTTCCCGTAGAAGACGCAGTTCCGGACGTGGCCCTCGGCGCCCTGGATGTAGACGAGCGCCCCGGTCGAGCCGTAGGGCGGCCCGTTGAGGAGAACGCAACCGTCGATGTCGAGGCTCGTGCGCAGCTGGAGGGCGCGGACGGCGGACTGGCCGAGATCGATGATCGCGCCGTGGCCGTGGAGCGCGTTCTTCCCCGTGGTCAGATCGAGCCCGCCCGTGTAGACGGCGAGCGAGTCGAGATGGAGGACGAGGTCATAGCCCGCTTCGGGAGCGGCGCCGTTCGCCCACGCCTCGGCGAGAGTCATGCCGGTGGCGGGCTCGGGGCCGGCGCCGGCGGCGAGCCCAAGCACGAGGAGAGCCGTGCCGATCGAGAGGGCGCGTTCCATGGACCCACCTCCGTGGGGCGGGCGCGCCGCGCGTGCGCTCCACGCGCGCCGCGCCGGGTCGAACGGTCGCCGTGAGCAGCGCTCCGAGCGACGAGGGAGTCAGAGACTCTACGACGAGGCCACGCCCAGATCGCGGGCGACCGTATCCTGGACGAGCGCGGTCTCGCGATGCTCGTGATCCCGGAGCAGGGCGAAGAGCGCGATCAGCTTGTCCCGCACGTCTTCGACGAGGTTTTCCTCGCGCTGGCTCAGCGCGCGATCGAGGATCGTGCGCATGGTCGCGAGAACCTCATCGTGCTCGCGGCGGAAGATCTCGAGCACTCCGGAGAGCTCGGGGTGATCCGTCTCGATCGAGTGGAAGAAGCTCTTCTCTTCGCTCTGGTAGTGATGCTCGAGCGCGCCGTGCAGGCGGTAGATCTCGCCGCGCAGGGTCGCTATCTCGGTGTGTGGTTGAGACTGGCCGGCGCCAACCTGGATGAGCTTCTCGACTCGCTCGAGGCTGCGCAAGAGATCGCGGTGTTCCTCAAGAACCAGCCGCCAATCGAGGTGCTCCGACACGGTCCACCTCCTCCCAAGTACCCAGGCGCACGGGGACCGATTCCGCAGGTGATGACAAATTCAACAGCTATCTCGAATACCGGCAGCAAGAGGCATGCCGCGACGCGGTTCGCGTGCACCTCGCGTCAGATATGGGCTTAGCAAGGCACGTGGTCATCTGGCGCTGACAGACTGTCTCGCCGGACCGTGACGGGCGGTCCGGGTTGGCAGGGAGGGCCACCGGATCCCCGGCGCTCCTGCCCGGACGAGGCGCCGCCGGCCGCGGCGCACGGGGCCGGACCGGCCGCTCCGGGCGCTTCGCCGCCCGGTAGCCGCCGCCCGGGCATGCCGGTCGCATGCGAGACCTCTGCACCCCACCGCCCGCGAAGCCCAGGAGGGCGACCATGATCTCGACCGCGGCCCCACGGAAAACTGCGGTGGCCATCCGCTGCCTCCTCTGCGGCAAGGCTGGTCCGAGCCCCCTGTGCTGCCTCGGTCCGGACCACATTGCAGGCCACGCCGCGGCCGGGCGCATGCAGACCTACCGCCGCGGCCAGTTGATCTTCCATGCCGGGACCGTCCCGCTCGCGCTCTACGGCATCCTCGAGGGAACGGTCAAGGTCTCGGCGACCACCACCGGCGGGACAACGCTCATCCTCCGCGCCGTCGGCGCGGGCGACATCCTGGGGTATCGGCCACTTCTCGCCGGGGAGAAGTACGCCGTGACGGCGGAGGCGATCGTCACGACCAGGGTCGCGACCATCCCGCGTGACGATGTCTTCACCGCCATCCGCCGTTCGTCCGACATCGCGCTCTGGTTCCTCGCCAAGCTGGCGCGCGAGCTTCGCATCTCCGAGGAGCAGATGGTCGCTTGCATGTATCTCCCGGTGCGCCGGAGGACCGCGCGCCTTCTTGTCACCTTGCTTGCACGCTCGCCGGCGCGCGCGCCGCAGGCGCGGGGCGGCGCTCGGGGATCGGTGGTCGAGCTCGCCATTTCCCGCACCGAGCTGGCGCAGATGATCGGGATCGCACCGGAGACCCTCTCTCGGACATTGCGTGCGCTGGCATCACCTGAATCAGAAGTCGATATCCACCTGGACGGTCGCCGCCCCGGGGTAGTCGGGGTTGTTGAAGTGGTCGTAGCCGGCAAGCACCCCGACGTTGGGGGCGAACTTCCAGGCAGCCCCGAAGTTGACCGTACCGTAGACGCTCTCGGTCCCCTGGTACTCAACGCACACCCAGAGCCTGTCGGAAAGCTCGCTCATGGTCCGTTCCCAGGCCAGCAGCAGCCCCGTCTCGTCCGCCGTGCCATCCGGCCCCACGAGCAGCTCATCGCTTCCGCCGAAGTAGCCGACGGACAACCGTCCCAGCGAGAGGCTGTCGGCCGTGAAGCTCATGGCGATCTTTGCGTAGAACACGTTGAAGTCGGTCAGATCCGACTTCGTTCCGACATCGTAGACACCAACCGCCAGGGCCGGAGAGATCTTGCCGAATGCTCCCTCCGGCACTCCGAGCTTGAGATTTCCGTAGATCGGATAGTCGTCGAGCGTTCCCAGGCCGGACTTGTGGTCCAGACCCACCTCCATGTTGAAGGTCTTGAACGGGAGCACGCCCACGGTCAGGCCCAGGTTCGTGACGGTGCCGATCCGGTTCCCTGCCGCGTCGTACTCCACCGGCAGGTACATGTCCGAAGTCACGTGGACCAGCTTGAACGGCTGCACATCCGTGGAGGGCGCCCAGATGTGCGTGGAGGCGGTGCCGTGCGCGACCGACGCGTACAGCACGAGCGCTGTCGCACAACCCACCAGGACAGCGGAGGTTCTTCCAGTCATGTTCACACCCCCTCGTAGGCGGTCTCACCGTGGAGCGCGGCGTCGAGGCCGACTTCTTCTTCGTTCTCGGTTGTCCTGACGCGCGTGACCTTGCTGATGAGGGCCAGCATGACGTACGTGAATCCAAGGGCGTAGATCGACGAGCCGACCACCGTCAGCAGCTGGATGACGAAGAAGTGGGAGTTGCCCCTGAGCAGACCATCCGCCCCAGCCGGGTTCACCGCCTTGCTGGCCAGGAGGCCGAGCAGCACCACGCCCATCGCGCCGCCGACGCCGTGAACGCCCCACACGTCGAGCGCGTCATCCCATTTCAGCCGGTTCTTGAGGCTGACCGCGAAGTAGCAGACGACTCCCGCCAGGGTGCCGATGATCGCGGCGCTGGTGGGCGTCACGTACCCTGCGCAGGGCGTGATGGTGGCGAGCCCGGCCACCGCGCCGGTCAGCAGGCCGAGGAACTTGGGCTTCTTCTCGATGATCCAGGCAAGCAGCATCCACACCGGTCCGGCGAACGAGGCGGCGATGTCGGTGTTGAGGAATGCGGCCCCGGTGACGGCGTCCACCGCCAGCTGGCTACCGGCATTGAAGCCGTACCAGCCGAACCAGAGCAGGCCGGTGCCGAGAGCTACCAGAGGAATGCTGTGCGGGACGCTGTCCCCGACCCGCCGACGCCCCACATAGAGCACGGATGCGAGCGCCGCCATCCCTGCGATGTTGTGCACGACGATGCCGCCCGCGAAGTCGAGCACGCCCATCTTCGCCAGCCATCCGCCACCCCAGACCATGTGGACGAACGGAAAGTAGACGAGCGTCAACCAGCCGACCAGGAACAGGAGATACGCTCCGAAGCGCACCCGGTTCGAGAATGCGCCCGTGATCAGCGCCGGCGTGATGATGGCGAACATCATCTGGTAGGCCATGAAGACGAACTCGGGGATGTTGCCCGAGCCGAGCGGAGAGGGCGTCGTCAGGTCCACACCCATCAGGAACGCCTTGTCGAGATTGCCGATGATGCCACCCTCGCCACCGCTGAAACACAGCGAGTAGCCGTACATCCACCAGATGATGGTCGTGACGCCCATCGAGACGAAGCTCTGGATCATGATCGTCAGGACGTTCTTGCGACCCACGAGACCGCCATAGAAGAACGCCAGACCGGGCGTCATGAGCATGACGAGACTGGTCGCCACCAGCATGAAGCCCGTATTGCCCGTGTCGAACATGGGAACCTCCTGGAGCGAGTAGGTGTGCGGGACTCCCTGACCCCCATGGGCAGCGTAGTCACCGGAGTCCGGCTCGACCATCGGGGGAACCCTGAGGGCGGGGCGCGAAATGCCTTAGGGGGCGCGAGCCGGAAGAGCAAGCGCGGCTGTTACTCGAGGGGGGTGATTCCTTCGCGGATCGCGTACTTGGTCAGTTCGGCAACCGAGTGGATGTCGAGCTTGTCCATGATCTGCTTGCGGTGGGTCTCCACGGTCTTCACGCTGACCCTCAGCTGCGCGGCCATCTCCTTGGTGCTCTTCCCCTCGGCCAGGAGTTGCAGCACCTGGCGTTCGCGGGGGCTAAGGGTCGAGAACGCGGAAGGACTGCGCTCTCCGGAAAGGCCGATGTACTCCCCGATGACACGATCCGCGAGCGTCCCGGAGAGGTAGCGCCGGCCCTGGGCAACCGTCCGGATGGCCGCCAGAAGCTCGCCGATGGCACTGTCCTTGAGAACGTATCCCAGCGCGCCGGCGCGGAGCGCCTCGTTCACGTAGCGCTGGTCGGCGTGCATGGAGAGCATGATGACGCGGGTGGTCGAACCATCACCGAGGATGCGGCGAGTCGCCTCGATCCCGTTCAACCCCGACATGGAGATGTCCATGAGCAGGATGTCGGGTCGCAGCCTGCCCGCGGCCTCGACAGCGGACGGACCATCGATCGCCTCACCCACGACTTCCATGTTGGCTTGCTGCCCCAGGAGCGTGCGCAGGCCATCGCGAAACAACTGGTGATCATCGGCCAGGAGAATGCGCAGCATCACGTCATCTCTCCATTGCTCAGCGGTAGCGACAGCACCACGATGGTTCCGGAACCGAGGGCCGAGCGCACGCCCAGTCTCCCCCCCAGATGCCCGAGCCGTTCGCGGATACTGAACAGGCCGAAATGATCGGACGCAGTACCTCCGAGATCGACATCCCGTGGGTCGAAGCCCCGGCCCTTGTCGGCGACCGCGATCTCGAGTTGCCCCGGGTTCCGACGGATCCGAACGGTGGCCTGCTCCACCCGGGCATGCTTGACCACGTTGTTTAGCAGCTCTTGTACGGACTTCATCAGGGTGATCCGCACATCGTCGCTCAGGGCCGGGAAGTCGTCGGCGTGCTGAATGGTCACCGACAGGCCGTGCCTGCTCTGGAACTGCTCGGACAGCCAGTCGAGGGCCGCCGGCAGCCCGAGCTCGTACAGGACAGGCGGGCTGATCTCAAAGGTCAGATCCCGCGTGTATCGGATGGTCTGGTCGAGAAGCGACGTGATCCGATCCATCTCCCCTTCGAATCCACAGAAGATCGCGTTGCCGCGGAACTGCGAGACCGTCATCTTGATGAAGGACAGAGCTTGTCCGATATGGTCGTGGAGGTCCTCGGCGATCGCCCGTCGCTCCCGGGCCTCGGTTAGGGACAGCTGGGAGGCCAGTTCGCGAAGCTGCCGTTGGTAGGCGGCAATTCGGAGCTCGGCGACCTGGTACTGCCGGATCTGCTCGCGCAACGCCTCGTTGGCCCTGCGCAACTCCTCGGTGCGCGCATCCGCCAGCCTCTCCAGATCCGCGTGCGCCTGGCGCAGGGCATGATCGGCCTGCTGGTGCTGGAAGTAGGCACTCAGCATCTCGGCGAGCGATTGGATCAGATCCCGTTCTTCCTTGAGGAACGGGCCCTCGTCGGCCGCGCGGCGCGCCTCGCGGTAGAACACCTCGACGCTGCCGGATCGTCCATCGCGGGTCTCGAATCGCGCGGCTTGCCTCCAGGCCGACTCCGCGAACGACCCGGACACCGCTTCCAGGGACCCGAACCGGATTCGGGCGGACGCGATCTCGGGGTACTGCCAGGCATCCGGCAGCAGGGTCACGACGTCGACGATGACCTGGTCCGGCGACCTGGCCAGATCCTGCAGAAGCCGCGCCGTACCGTGCAACGCCGTCAGCTCCTTCACCCGTTCACGTAGTTCGTGCACGATGTCGTCGGTCATGGTGCCGTCCTCGATCCGAACTGGAACAACGTCAATCCCGCACAAGACGCGAGTATAGCCCGGGGTCTCGATCCCGGCAACGCGCCAATCCCCGCATGCTTGAGCTGACGCGCTTGTTGGGCCGACACTGCGCCATACTGCGAGCCACCCGGAAACCAGCCGGACCTGACGTTTGAGCTCTCGCAGATGGCCGATGCCGAATGCCGAGTAGATTCCTGCCGACAGCTTGTCAAGCTGCTCGTTGTACGGTTGGATAGCGTTGCCCATGCCCATCTGGTCCACGATCGTGCGGAACTGGCGCTGACCGGCCGGGGTTTCGATCACCTTCACAATGGCAGCAGAGACATCTTGTGGGTTCTGCGCGGGATTCGCGGCAAGAGCTTGCTCGAAGCCATTCAGGAACTCTCGAGCGAATTGGCGGCATGGTCCGCGGCGCGGAGTCCCGGCTTGTGTCACCTGGCGACATGAGCGCATCGATAAATGTCGTCGGATAGCCGCCCGGTTCGATGATGGCAACGTCGACTCCGAAGCCGGAGAGTTCGACGCGGTAGTTGTCGACAGGTCTGCAGCGGCCAGATGACGACGATAGAGGAATAGGTGGCGGCAGACGCGGCAGCCGGGACGGGGCGGGCCGCCGTACGCGGATCCGCCCGAGGCGGCACGCCCGCGACGGTGGGCAGGAACGCGGCGCAGCAGTCCGGGCGGTGGGCGCTCCGTCACTCAGTGTGGATGCTCTTCCCGCCTTACGGCCCGTCGCGCGCGGCGGGTCAGCGATACTTGAGGCCGGTGCCGGTGTTGAAGAGCACCGTGCGCTCGCCCGCGCCGATCCAGCCCGCGGCACGGAGCGTCCGGTACGCCGCCCACACGGCACCCGTTTCCGGGCAGATGTCGAGCCTGGTCGCCGCGGCGGCCGCGCGTCACGTCGCGATGCTGGCGCAGGTGGCCACGGCCACCGAGCGGCGATGCGGCTCCGCGGATCGACACCCGTTGGTGTTCGCATCCACGCTGTCAATTGGTTCTGGTCACTCCGGCAGCTCACGTCAGCCTTCCACCAGGCTGTGAATCTCCTGCCAGGGAATCGCCGTGATCTTGGGAGCGATCTTGAAACGTCGGGGCGTGCGACAGACGACGACGCCTTCGCGCGCCTTGGGATACTCGCTCAGGAACGTTTGCAGATGCCGCGTGTCCCGTTCTGCTGGCGTGTCGCTCCATTTCACTTCCACCGGCACCCACCGGTCATCGCCCACCACAATCCAATCCACTTCCGGCCCGTCGGGATCGCGCCAGAACCGGAGCTTCAGATGGGCGGAAACCTCCCGGGTGGCGCGCAGCAGTTCCAGTCCGACGAACTGCTCGAACAACGAGCCGAGCACGCGGAGGGGGGGCAGACGCCGGCCTTCGTCGGCGGCCGCCCGGCGCACGCCGAGGTCGAAGAAGAGATAGCGGGGCGACTTGGTGAGTTTCTTCCGGGTGCGGCTCTCCGACAGCGCCTCGATCCGCTCGGCGATCAGGCAGTCCTCCAGGATTTCATAGTAGCCGGCGACGGTGGTGTGGGCCACGCCGAGTTCCTGGGCGATGCCGCGAAAATGGCTGATGTTGCCGGTTTCGAGCGCGGCCAGTTGCAGGAAACGCGCGAACTTGCCGAGGTTGCGCACCAGCGCTTCGGCCCGCACTTCCTCCTCCAGGTACAGCGTCGTGTACGCCCGCAATCCTCCTCGCGCGCCGCGTCGTCCTCGGCCAGGGCGATGCCCGGCAAGCTGCCGTACAGCAGCGCCTGCTCCAGTGTGGGCGGGACGCGTTCAGCCAGCGACAATGGGTCGAGGCACAATGGCAGCAGGCGGCCCGGCAACAGGTTGACGCCCGTGCCCCGTCGCAGCTTGCGTGCTGACGACCCCGTGAGGACAAAGCGGGCCAGTCGCCGGTCAACCAAGTCCTGGACCGAATTCACCAGATCCGGCACGCGCTGCACTTCATCGAGGGCAACCAGCGGCTTGCGTCCGCGCGTGCGTTCGGCCAGCGCCTCGACTTCCGCGCCGAGCAGCTGGGGCGATCTCTCATAACGCTGCCGCACCTCCGGCTGGAGAAAGTTCAACGGCAGGTCGGGCTTCAGCGTCTCCACCAACGTCGTCTTGCCGGTTTGGCGGTCCGAGCAGCAGCACCGACTTCTGCCGCTCCAGTGCTTGGTGTAGCCGGGACTCGATGATTCGAAGGATGAGTTGCATGCGCTCCATTATCGGCGAATTTGGAGCATTGTCATTCAGGTGTCACCCGCCGTATCGCCGCGCAGATCAGGCGGACACCGCGAGCGACGCAATCCCGCCGCAAACCGTCCCGGCGGTGGGTCCTGCGGCCTTGTCGGAGGCGACGAGGACCTGCTGCTTTGCGGCGTCGTATGACGCTCGCGCGGTAGTCCCTGCACGCGACTCCGCGGGCCGCTGACTGCGGGCCGCGTCGGCTCGACCGGGAGACCGGCGGGCGGGCGCGGCCCGTTCCGTTCCATTGGTGTGCGGTCGCGCGCGGCGGGTCAGCGATACTTGAGGCCGGTGCCGGTGTTGAAGATCACCGTGCGCTCGCCCGCGCCGATCCAGCCCGCGGCACGGAGCGTCCGGTACGCCGCCCACACGGCACCCGTCTCCGGGCAGATGTCGAGCCCGGTCGCTGCGGCGAGCGCGCCCGTGGCCGGCGCGATCTCCGCCTCGGGGACGGCGACCGCGGTGCCGTGCGTCTCGCGGAGGGCGCGGAGACAGAGGAAGCCGGCGATCGGGGAGGGGACGCGGAGACCGTAGGCAGCCGTCATCGGGTCGGGCCAGGGGACGGTGCGCTCGGTGCCGCTCTCGAACGCGGCGACGACCGGCGCGCAGCCGGCCGCCTGCACCGCGACGAAGCGCGGGCGCTCGCGCCCGATCCAGCCGAGCCGCTCCATCTCGGCGAACGCCTTCCACATGCCGACGAGCCCGGTGCCGCCGCCGGTCGGGTAGAGGATGACGTCGGGGAGCGCGCCGCCGAGATCGGTGAAGAGCTCGTAGCCCATCGTCTTCTTGCCCTCGACCCGGTACGGCTCGCGAAGCGTCGACATGTCGAAGGCGCCGGCCGGGCCCGCCGCGCGGAGGAAACGCCCGCAGTCGGCGATCGTGCCCGGGACGAGATGCACGGTCGCACCGTAGTGCCTGCACTCCTCGCTGAAAATGCGGGGCGTGTCGGAGGGCATGGCGACCGTGACCGGAAGTCCCGCCCGGGCGCCGTAGGCGGCGAGCGCGCCGGCGGCGTTCCCGGCCGAGGGCGCGGCGAGGGCGTGCGCCCCGAGCGCCCTCGCCATCGACACCGCGACGCTCATCCCGCGCGCCTTGAACGAGCCGGTCGGGTTCCGCGATTCGTCCTTGATCCAGACCGACTCCGCGATCGGGACGAGCGGGGTCACGCCCTCGACGAGCGTCACCGCCTCGGCCGGCGCGATCGGGAGCACCTCGGCGTAGCGCCAGAGCGAGGGCGGCCGCGCGGAGAGATCGGCAGGATGAAGGCGGATCGCGTCGAGGTCGTAGCCGGCGCCGAGCGGGAGCTCGCACGCCTGGCATGTGGTCTGGAGCACGCGCGGATCGTGTCCGCGACCGCAGGCGAAACAGGAGAGAGTGCGGAGCGCCGGGTTCCAATGCATGCGGGCATTGTGCCACAGGAGGGCCGGCGGCAGCGGGCGGCCGATGGTAGACTCCGCGCGACCACGACGGGCACGACGCGATGCCCGAGGGAGTGCGCGCGATGACAGGATCCCCCACCGCCGGCGACTATCTCCGCCCCGATCTCTTCCGCGGCCGCTCGGCGCTCGTGACCGGCGGCGGCACGGGCCTCGGGCTCGAGGTGTCGCGCGCGCTCGCCGCGCTCGGCGCGCGGGTCGCAATCGCGAGCCGCGATCCCGCGCATCACACGGCCTTTCTCCGCGAGGCGGCAGCGGCCGGGTGGACCGCCCGGGCGGATGTGCTCGACGTCCGGGATGCGCGCGCGACGCGCCGCGTCGTGGACTCGGTGGCGGCGGCCTGCGGCGGGCTCGACATGCTCGTCGCCAATGCCGCCGGGAACTTCGTCCGCCCCGCGCTCCGGCTGCCGCCCCGCGCCTGGCAATCGGTGATCGACATCGCGCTCTCCGGGGTCTTCTACTCGGCGCAGGCGGCGGCGCGCGTCATGGGGGAGGACGGGCGCGGCGGCGCCATCGCGACCATCGTCGCGCCCTACGCCTGGAGCGGCTGCCCCGGCGTCGTGCACTCGGCGGCGGCCAAGGCCGGCGTGCTCGCGCTCACCTGCACGCTCGCCGCCGAGTGGGCGCCGCTCGGCATCCGCGTCAATGCAGTCGCGCCGGGACCCTTCACGAGCGAGGGGGCCGGCGACCGGCTGTGGCCGAGCCCCGAGATGGAAAACCGCGTACTCGAGCAGATTCCTGCTGGACGGTTCGGAACGGCGCGCGAGGTGGCCGACGCCGTCCTCTATCTCCTGTCGCCGGCCGCGGCCTACGTGACCGGCGCTTGCCTGACGATCGACGGCGGGTGGTGGCTCGGGAAGGGGCTCTTCGGCCCCGGGGAGGTCGAGGCCGTGCGTCGCCGCCGGCGCGACGACTAGACGTGTACTTCCTCCGCTGGGTCGAGGCCCAGCTCACTCCGGACCCGCCGCCGGCAGGTAGATCGGCCGGCTCATGCAGCGGGGCCTCCCGCGTCCCTTCACGAGCTCGCTGCCGGGCACCGCGCGCACGTCCAGCCAGCGTTCGCGCAGGAGGCCGGCCACGCGCCGGCACAGGTCATAGCACACCACCACGCGACCGCCGAGGCACACGCAGTTGCACGCCTGCCTGAACACGGACTCCTCCCGGGTGACTGCGACGACCTTGCCACCGGGAGCAGGCCGCCGTCCAGGTTCATGCGCCAGTCCGCGAGCCGGATCGCGATGATCTCGTCCGCATGATCGGGCACGAGCGCATCGCGCAGGAAGAGGGCGGCACTCCGCGTGCACCGCGGGCCCCACCCCATCAGCAGTGATCGCCGCCCGTCACGCGCGAACGGCACCACGTCGCCGCCTTCGAGGAACACGGTCTCGGGAACGCGCAGGAGCTCGGTGAGCCCCAGCTTCCGCACCGCCGCTTCCATCGTGTCCGACTCGGCGCGCCGCTGGTCGCCCATGCTTCCCATTGTTGGTAGGCCGGCCCTAGCCCGCGAGCGTGCGCCCGCCGAGAAGGCTCACGATCGCGGCGAAGGCCGCGACGCTCGCCAGCTCCTCGAAGCCGAGCGTGCGGATCGCGCGCTCGGCGCGGCGGTCGCGGGCGAGGCGAAGGAAGCCCGCGGCGAGGACGGGGAGGAGCGCGGCGACGAGCCACGGATCGAGGCCGAGACCGAGGATGGCGGCGCCCCAGGCGACGGCGGCCGCCGCGCTCGCGGCGAGGGGGGCCGTGAACCGGACCGCGTGCGCCGCGCGTCCGGCGAGGTGGGCGCGGACGAAGGCGAGACGGATCGCGAAGAAGCCCGCATAGAGCATGTAGAGCGCTGCGGCGGGGCGTGGCGCCGCCCCGCCGGCGATCAGGAGCGCCGGGAGCGCGAGTCCGAGGAGGCCCATGCCGAGCGCCTCGCGCGCCGCCGGACGGCGGAGGATGGGGAGCGGGGGCACGATGCGGAGTGCCGCGAGGATTGCTCCCACGAGCACGGGCCACAGCAAGGCCTGCTGCCCAAGCACGCGAGTCCGTGCGAACCAGAGTAGGATGAGGCTCGCGAGCAAGTAGGCCGCGACCCAGGCGGGCAGGTGCCGGCGGGCGCGGGGACTCACGGCGCCGCGCTCGAGCGAGCCGAGCGCGGCGAAGCCGAGGACGATCGCGCCGGCGAGCGGCGCAACTCCGCGCGAGTCCGGAGCGAGGACGAGTCCGGGCACGAGGGCGGCGCCGAGGAGGCCCCAGGCGCCGTGGAAGCGAGGGAGGGGAGGATGGATCACCGGCGCATTGTCGCAGAGCGGGGCGGCGGATGCATCCCCGCCGTCCGGTCCCGGTGGGGGACGCGTTGTCGCCGCGGAGCAGCGCGATGAGCCGGCACACGATCCCGATGGGCCGCATCCTCGGCATCCCGATCGCGCTCGATGCCTCGTGGTTCCTCGTCTTCGCGCTCTTCACCTGGGTGCTCGCCACGAGCTACTTCCCCGCCGAGTTCCCGGGCTGGCCCGCGCCGCACTACTGGGTGGTGGCTGCAGCAACAGCGCTTCTCCTCTACGCCTGCGTGCTCCTGCACGAGCTCGGCCACTCGGTCGTCGCGCTCCGCTTCAAGACGCGCGTCGAGCGCATCGTCCTCTTCGTCTTCGGCGGGGTCGCGCTCCTCGAGGGCGAGCCGCCGAGCGCGCGGGCCGAGTTCTGGATCGCGATTGCCGGCCCCGCCGTGAGCCTCGCGCTCGCCGGGCTCTTCCATCTCCTCGATCCGATCGTGGCGGGAACCGCCCAGCTCGTCGCGCCGGTCAAGTACCTGGCCATGATCAACGCGTCGCTGGCCCTGTTCAATCTGATCCCTGGCTTTCCCCTCGACGGCGGGCGCATCTTCCGCGCCGTCGTGTGGGCCGTGCGGAAGGACTTCCGGCAGGCGACGATGACCGCGGCCCACGTCGGGCGCTTCGTCGCCTTTCTCTTCATTGCGGGCGGCGTCGTCGAGATCCTCGCCGGGAACCTGGGCGGCGGCCTGTGGATCGCCGCGATCGGCTGGTTCCTGGACGCCGCCGCCGTCATGCAGATCCATCACGTGGTCATCCGCGGACTCCTGGCCGGACACGAGGTGGCGGCCGCGATGAACCGGAACTACGTGTTCGTTCCCGGCGACACCGTGTTGCAGGAGCTGATCGACGACCACGTGCTCGGCGGCGGCCGGCGGAGCTTCATCGTGAAGAACGGAGAGGAGATCGTCGGGCTCCTCACTCTCCATCAGATGCGGCGCGTGCCGCGCGCGGAGTGGCCGACGACGACGGTCGCCGCGGCGATGATCCCGCTCGCCGAGGTCAAGCGGGTGCGACCCGATACGGAGATCCAGGCCGCTCTCGAGATGATGGACCGGAGCGGCGTCAATCAGCTCCCGGTGATGGCGGGCGGCCGGCTCCTCGGCATGCTGAGCCGGGACGACGTGATCAGCTTCCTTCGCCATCTCGCCGCGCGGAACGACCAGGGGCCGGCTGTACGTGGAGGCGCCGCGCGGAACGACTAGACGCCGGCCGTGCTGCCGGCGCGTGCGGGGCGCCGCGCCGTTTCGAGCGCCTCGCCCGCGGCGGGGGAGGCCGCGCACTCGAGCTGGGCGTCGGCCTCGGCACCGAGCGCCTCGGCGAACGAGCGGAAGCCGCTCGCGCGGACGAGCTCCCGGGCGAGGCGCGCCGCGGGCCGCGGCGCCGCCGCCAGCCGGATCGCGATCTCGTGCGCCGTGCCCGCGAGCGCCGCGGGCTCGACCACGCGGTTCACGAGTCCCGCGGCGAGCGCCGCCTCGGCGGTGAGCGCGTCTCCGAGCAGGATCATCTCGAGCGCGCGCCCGGTGCCGACGAGCCGCGGCAGGTGATAGGTGCCGCCGCCGTCGGGCACGAGGCCCATGCCGACGAAGCCGGAGGCGAGCTTCACGCGGTCGCTCGCCACGCGGAGGTCGCAGGCGAGCGCGAGATCGAGTCCGGCCCCGGCGGCGAAGCCGTTCAGCACCGCGAGGGTCGGCGCGGAGAAGTCGGCGAGACGGCGGATCGCGCGCTGGAAGACGGGGAGGAGCGCGCCGAAGCGGGCCTGCCGCGCCTCGGCGTCGCCCGCATCGAGGGTGCCGAGATCGGCGCCGAAGCAGAAGGCGCGCCCCGTTCCGCTGAGCACGAGCGCGCGTACGCGATCGGCGGCCGCCTCCGGCTCGAGCCGCGCGAGTGCCTCGTCGAGCGCGCCGAGCAACGTCTCGTCGAGCGCGTTGAGCGCGCGCGGTCGGTTCAGGGTGAGCCACGCGATCGAGTCGTCCCGGGTCGTGAGGAGGACGGGCTCCGCATCCATCGTGCATCCCTCCCGCTCTTGCCGTGCGGTGTTCCGGCCGGCGCTCCGTTCCGAGGGCCGGGGTCAGATCCGCTGGTGGACGAGCCGTGTCAGGCGGCCCTCGATCTCGAGCGCGCCGCCGAACAGGAACTCGACGCCGATCAGCTGATCCTTGGCGTCGAAGTCGAGGATGGCATCCCAGGGCAAGACGATCGCGGCATCGTCGGCCGTCCAGCGGAGGGTCGCCACGCGCCGCTTCGCATCGTGCTCGATCTTGAGCTCCGGCGCGTTCCGGTGCGCCACGTCGAGCGCCGGCGCGAGATCGAGCACGGTCGAATCGTCGAGGAGCTCGATGATCTCGAAGCCGATCCACTGGTGATCGCGATCGAAGAGCATCCGCACGGGGATCTCGGGCAGCGAACGCGCGGCCTCGCCCGGATCGACATCGCTCAGGTAGATGTAGAGATCCTTCCCCGCGGGGCTGTAGGTGACGACCATGCTCGGCTCCCTGCCGCCCGCGACTGCCGCGCGCGGGCACCGTTGCCGCGGGCACCGTTGCCGCGGGCACGGTAGCGGTTTCGCGGCGCCGAGAGAATCGGAAAGATAGGCGGTCATCGGCCATGGCATAATGAGAAAGGAGATGTCCTCCGCGGCGGCGCCGGCGTGCGGCCGGCTCCGCCGGGAGGACCGTAGGCGCTTGCCTGGTGGGATCGGCCCGTGGCGCACCGCATCGCAGTCCTCTTCCACGAACGGGATCGCCGGCGGGATCTCTCCGTTTACGCCGTCTACCACCTCGCCAAGTTCTGGGGCGAGGCGGGCCACGACGTCCGCTTCGTGTTCGGCCCCCGGGACTACGCGCCCGCCGATCTCGGCTTCCTGCACGTGGACCTCTCGGTCGTCCCCGATGCCTACCTCGAGCTCGCGGCCCGCTATCCGCTCCGGGTGAACGGGCGGGTCAAGGACATCCGGAAGTCCGCCTTCAGCCGCAACCTGATCGCTGCCGGCGATTCCTGGGACGGGCCGGTCCTCGTCAAGTCGGATCTGAACTGCGCCGGACGGCCGGAGCGGCTGCTCCGGGAGCCGGCCTGGGTGCGGGCGCACGCGCTCACGCGCCGGGCCGAGTGGTATCTCCGGCGGCTGACGGGCGCGCCGCTGTTCGACGATTCGCGGGACTATCTCCTCTTCCCCCGCCGGGCGGAGGTGCCCCCGCGCTACTTCCGGGACCGGCGCTACGTGGTCGAGAAGTTCCTGCCCGAGGTCGCGGACGGTCTCCATCACACCCGCATCTTCCAGTTCCTCGGGGATCGCTGGACCTGTACGCGGCTCTCCGCGCGGGAACCGGTCGTGAACACCGCGGCTGCCGTGCACACGGCCGATGTGGAGCCGCATCCCGAGATCTTCGCCTGGTGCCGCCGGCTCCACCTCGACTACGGGAAGCTCGACTACGTGGAGCGGGACGGCGGGATCGAGCTCCTCGACGTCAACAAGACGACGGGCGCCGTGCGCGCCCGGCCCGATCTCGAAGCGCTCCGCCGGCACCGGGCGGAGGGGATCGAGTGGTTCTTCACGGGCCGCCGGGACGAGGCCGCTGCCGGCGAATAGGTCCTGGCGGCGCCCGCGGCGTGCTACGATTCCCGGCGACCGCCCCTCGCCAGCCGATCCCGATTCCACATGACCAGAGCGCTTCTCACCGCGATCGCCCTCGTAGTCCTCGGCGGATTCGAGCCGGCGGCCCTCCGGGCCGCCGAGTCCGCGACCTCGTCGGAGGCGGCCCGACTCGCCGGCGCGCGCCTCGCCCTTCGCCAGGGCCAGGCGAAACAGGCGATGGCCGCCCTGTCGCCGCTCCTCGGGCACGCCGCAGCCGGCGACGAGGCCGGCCTCCTCGCGCTCTGGGCGCTCCGGCTCGACGGGCAGTGGGAGGAGCTCCGCGTGCTCGCGGCCACGGTGCCCGCGAGCGCCGATCCGCGCCTCGTCGGGCGGGCCGCGGAGACGCTCGCCGAGCTCGGCGACGACGAGGGCGCCCGCGCTCTCCTCGATGAGGCGCTTGCCCTCTACGGTGCGACCGATGCGGTGGCTGCGGCCCCGCTCCATGTCGCGCGAGGTGCGCTTCTCGACGGCCGCGGGGAACGCGCCGCGGCGCGCGCGGCCTACGAGCGCGTGCCGGCGCCCGCGGCGGACGGGCCCGCGGAGCCCGGCGCGGCGCCCCCGCGCCTGCCGCCCGGTCTCGTCGGCGTGCTCGCCGATTCGACGAGCCGCGCACCCGGGCTCGACTGGGCGGCGGCGGCGGCGGCGGATCAGCTCGTCCTCGCCGGGCGCGCGGCCTGGGGGCGCGGCGAGTTCCAGGCCGCGAAGAACCTCTTCGAGCGCGCATCGGCGCAGGATCCCGGCCACGAGGAGGCGTCGCTCCGGCTCGCCGCGCTCCTCCTCGAGAAGCACGAGACCCAGCTCGCGCGGAGCACCCTCGGGTCCGTGTTTCACGCCAATCAGCAGAATACTGAGGCCGGCGTCCTGCTCGCGCGCACGCACTTCGCCGACGGCCGCTACCGCGAGGTGGAGGAGATCTGCCGGCGCGTCCTGGCGGTCGATCCGCGGCACCCGGCCGCGCTCGAGCTTCTGGCCATGCTGGATCTCACCGACGAGGATCTCGCCGCCGCCGGCGCCGGGATCGAGCGGGCGCTGGCGGTGGCTCCGGACAGGCGATCGTCGCGCGCGCTCCGGGCCGCGCTCCGCCTCCAGAGCGGCGACCGCGCCGGCGCCGAGCAGGAGATCGCCGGGATCCTCGCTGCGGCCCCGCGTTACGCCGACGCCTACTTCATCGTCGGCAGCGCCGGCGATCGCCTGCGTCGCTATGCGGAGGCCGCCGAGTTCTACGAGCGCGCGCTCGCGCTCGATCCCGAGCACGCGGCGGCGGCGAATGCGCTCGGCCTCTCGGCCATGCGCGACGGTCGCGAGGAGGAGGCCGGCCAGTGGCTCGATCGCGGCTTCGCCCTCGATCCCTTTGACATCCGCACCTACAACATGCGGCTCCTCTTGAAGAAGCTCGCCGCCTACCGGCGCTTCGAGACGCCGCATTTCGTGATCAAGGTGGACGAGGCGGATGTCGCGCTCGTGCCGCTCCTCGGTCCCTATCTCGAGGCGACCTATGCCGAGCTCTGCCCGCGCTTCGGGTTCGCCCCCGAGCGCAAGACGACGGTCGAGGTGTTCGGCGAGCGCGATCTCCTCTCCGCGCGCCTGATCGGGCTCCCCGGCATCGAGGGGATCCCGGGAGCCTGCTTCGGGCCCGTGATCGCCATGGATTCGCCGCGGCTGTGGTCGGGGAAGATCAACTGGCGGACGGTCGCCCGCCACGAGTTCGGGCACGTGCTGGCGCTGACCCGCACCGCGAAACAGGTGCCGTTCTGGTTCACCGAGGGGCTCTCGGTCGTGCTCGAGGGCTATCCGCCGTCGATCGAGGGCGACCGCATCGCGCGCTGGGCCCTCTTCGCGGACCAGATCATCCCCTTCACCGAGCTGAACCATGGCTTCACGCGGCCGAAGACTCCGCTCCATCGTTCGCTCGCCTACTACGAGTCGGCCTTCGCCGTGCGCCGCCTGATCGACCAGCACGGATTCGACGCGGTGCTCCGGCTCCTCGACAGCTACGCCGCGGGGCTCTCGAACGCCGAGGCGATCGAGAAGGAGCTCGGGGTCGCGGAGAGCGTGTGGGCCGCCGACGTGGACCGGGCCATGCGGGCGCATGTCGAGTCGCTCCCGGTGTGGGCGCTCGGCTCGGGGGAGCGGCTCGCGGCGAGCGTGAAGCGGGCCGAGGCCAGTCCGGCCGACCTCGACGCGCGCACGCGCATGGCCGAGGAGTGGTTCCAGTCGGGGGAGGTCGAGACGGCGGTGAGCGAGGCGCTCGCCGTGCTCGAGGCCGACTCGACCCACGCCGAAGCGCGCCTCCTCCTCGGGCACGCGCTCCTCGTCGAGGGCGACTTCGCGGGCGCGGTGACACATCTCGCGCCGCTCCTCGACGCGAGCCCGGTGAGCTACCTCGTGGTGCGCGACCTCGGCATCGCCTACGCCGGGCTCGGCGAGACCGCCGCCGCGGCCGCCTACCTGACCGAGGCGATCCGGGCCTACCCGGCCGACCCGGAGCCCTACCGGCAGCTCGCAGCAATTCACGAGGAGGAGCGGAAATTCAAGGAGGCAGCGGAGATCCTGGCCCGCCGGGCCGCGATCGAGGAAGCGCCCTACGACGACCTGATCGCGCTGGCCGATCTCTGTCGCGCCCACGACCTCGCCGGCGCCGAGGCGGCGGCGCTCGAGCAGGGGCTCGCCATGCGCCCGTACGAGAGCGAGGCGGTGGCCCGGCTGGCGCATCTCTACCGCGAAGACGGCGAGGACGCGCTCGCCGTGCGCACCTACGAGGTGCTCTGTCTCCTCGATCCGAAGAGCATCGAAGCGCACACGGCGGTGGTCGAGCTGGCGCTCGACCACGGCCCGGCCGAGACGGCGCGGCGCTATGCCGAGCGGCTCAAGGAGCTCGACCCGGGAAGCGCGCTCGCCGCCCGCGCCCTCGCCACGCGCTAGCGGTTGCCTCGCCGCGCTGCGGCCGGCCCGCCATTCCTCGCCCGGGCCTCCTTGCCCGCCATTCCTCGCCCGGGCCTCCGCCCCGCTGCTACTTGCTCCCGCCCTTCAGGTGGGCGGCGAGGAACTTCTCGACCTCCGCCCACGCCACACCGGCGTTCTTCTGGTCGTAGCTCGCCGCCGACGGGTTGGCGAAGGCGTGATTGGCGTCGTAGCGCCGGATCTCGTGCGGGACCTTGGCCTGGCTCAGCCCTGCATCGAAGTCGTTGACCACCGCCGGCGGGATGCTCTCGTCCCGGTTCCCGAAGATGCCGAGGATCGGCGCCTTGATCGCCGCGAGCGCCTTGGGATCGGTGACCAGCCGCCCGTAGTAGATCACGGCGGCGTCGAGGTCGGGCTCGGCGAGGGCCAGCTTGAGCGACATCCCGCCGCCGAAGCACCAGCCGATCGAGCCGGTGCGGGGCGCGCGGATGCCGGCGTTCGCCTGCAGGTAGTCGTGCGCGGCGCTCATGATCGCGAGCGCGCGCGCGTCGTCCACCGCCTTCATGTACGCCATGGCCGAGTCGGGTGTCGTCGCCACCTTTCCGCCGTAGAGATCCACGGCGAGCGCGGCGTAGCCCTCGGCGGCGAGGCGGTCGGCCCAGTGCTTGATGTGGTCGTTGAGCCCCCACCACTCGTGGATGACGACCAGCCCGGGGAGCGGGGCCTTGGCCCCCGCAGGAAGGCTCAGGTACGCTTGACCGCCGGCGAGGTCGATCATCGCCCCCTTGGGCTCAGGCGCCTTCTCGCTCTTGAGATCGTGCATGGCCTTGAACTGCTCCTCGGTCACGGCGCCGGTGAGACCGGTCGCCATGACGTCCGCCGCCTTGTCCGCGGCGTTGTCGGCGGCGGGCGCAGCGCCCGCGCCAAGGGCGAGGGCCAGAGTCATGATGCCGAGGACGCTGGCCCGGTAGCTCTCGGTGACGGCCCCGCGCTCCATGTGCTGGCGGGCGCGGCGGCGGATGCCTTCGATATCGGCGGCGAACTTGCCCATGGCGATCTCCTCGAGCGGACCTTGAGAGGCGGACTCACGTTGGATCGCGGATGGTACCACGCCGCCGATATCGCCGGTGCGGAGCTTGCGCGTGGGCGCGGGTGCCGCGGCCGCCGCCACCGCAGACCTCGCCGTTCCGGCCTGCCGCGTGCTAGTCTTCTCGGGCTCGCCTGCGACCGCGTCCCCCGACGCCGCGGGCGCCCGACTTGACGAGGCCGACTTTGACGAGGCCGCCGGTCGCGCGTCGGCGCCGCCGCCCCGAGGTCCCGGAATCCCGATGCCATGACTACCGAAGCCACTCCGAACGCGGTCGCATATCCCTACGTGCCCGGCCTCGCTGGCGTGCCCTGCGCCGAATCGGCGATCAGCTTCATCGACGGCGAGCGCGGGGTCCTCGAGTACCGTGGCATCCCGATCCAGGAGCTCGCTGAGCACTCGACGTTCGAGGAGACGGCCTATCTCCTCCTCCACGGGAAGCTGCCGGCGGCCGCCGACCTCGCCGCGTTCGGAGTGGATCTCGCGCGCCAGCGGGAACTCCCGGCGGCGCTCGTGGCCCTGCTCCGGACCCTGCCCGCCGGCGGGCACCCGATGAGCGCGCTCCAGTGCGCGGTCGCCGCGCTCGGCATGATCCATCCGGCCAGGAACCTGCACGACCCCGCCGGGCGCCTGGCCGCCGTGGTGCGGCTCATCGCCGTCCTGCCGGGGATCGCCGCCGCCTTCCACCGCCTCCGGCAGGGAGCGCCGCCGCTCGCGCCGCGCGCCGACCTCGGCCACGCCGCCAACTTCCTCTACCTGCTGAACGGGACGGAGCCGGATCCGGAGGTGGCCCGCATCATGGACGTGGCGTTCATCCTCCACGCCGACCACACCATGAACGCCTCCACCTTCACCGCGCGCGTGGTCGGATCGACCCTCGCCGATCCGTTCAGCGTGGTCGCGGCGGCCATCGGCGCCCTGAACGGCCCGCTCCACGGCGGCGCCAACGAGCGCGTGCTCGAGTTCCTGCGCGGGATCGGGTCGATCGCGAACGTGGCGCCGACGATCGACGCCGCGCTTGCGCGCAAGGAGAAGATCGTGGGCCTCGGCCACCGCATCTACCACGTCAAGGACCCGCGGGCCGTGATGTTGCAGGAGCTCGCCGAGCAGCTGTTCGCGCGCTCGGGTCGCGAGCCGCTCTACGATCTCGCGCTCGAGGTGGAGCGGGTGGCGGCGGACCGGCTGGGACCGCGCGGCATCTTCCCGAACGTGGATTTCTACTCGGGCGCCGTCTACGCGAAGATGGGGATCGCCGAGGATCTCTTCACGCCGATCTTCGCCGCCGGCCGCGTCGCCGGCTGGCTCGCGCACTGGATCGAGCTGCTCCGGGCGAACCGCATCTATCGCCCGGAGCAGGTCTACGTCGGCGGCCACGGGCGCCGGTGGGTGCCGGTCGCCGAGCGGGTCTGAGGTCCGCCCCCGAGTCGGCCTCGAGCCCGTCCGCCAGATTCAACGCAGCATCGTCAATTTCTGCGTGGCGCCGAAGTTCCCGATCTGGATCCGCGCGAAGTAGATCCCAGAAGCGAGGACTGCGCCGCTCGAGTCCCGCCCGTCCCAGGCCACGGTCTGGCGTCCGCTCTCGACCATCGCATCGAGGAGCCGGCGCACGAGCCGGCCGCTCACGTCGTAGATCGCGAGCTCCACCTGCCGCGCGCCGCCGGCCTCGCCCGGCACGTCGAAGGCGAGGGTGGTCGCCGGATTGAACGGGTTCGGGCGCGCGGGATGGAAGGCGGCCGCGGTGACAAGCGGCGCCGGGGCCGGCTCCTCGATCGCCGTGGGCTGGACCGGCGTCGTGTAGCGACCGGTGTTCCGCGTGTCGTGGCGGAAGAAGGGCCAGGGCAGGAGCGTCGGGTTGAAGGACGCCGGCATGTCCCACACGTAGACCTGGGCGTCGAAGCTGGCGAGCGCTACCTCGAGCAGGTTGTCGCGGTCGATGTCCCACAGGGCCGGAGTGCCGCGCACCTCGCCGTTGGTCTGGATCGGGAACCCCGCAACGAGCGTCCCGTCGTGATTGAAGGCGTTGAGGCGGCCCTTCTCGTCCCCGAACAGGATCTCGAGCCGCCCGTCGCCGTCGATGTCGCCCACGGCGGGCGTCGACTGCGTGGTCTGCGACTGCTGGTCCGGCAGGTAGACGACCGGGAAGCCGGGGAGGTAGTTGCCGTTCCGATCCCAGGCGTGGAGCCTGCCGTCGGTGTCCGGGAAGATGATGTCGAGATAACTGTCGTTGTCGAGATCGGCGACCACCGGTGAGGGGAGGCGCGAGTCGGACGTGTAGGCCGGCGCCGTCCGCGGCCAGCCGCTCCGTACGGTGCCGTTGGTGTTCAGGACGTACACCTTGCCGCCGTCCCGCTCGGCGGTGAAGATCACCTCGTCGGTTCCGTCGCGGTTCACGTCGGCGACGGCGATCGAGGAGCTCACCTGGGAGCTGTTCCCGGGGCCCCCGCTCAGGAACGGCCACCCCGCGACCGCCGTGCCGTTGATGTTGAAGGCATAGATCCCGCCGTCGTTGTTCGTCGAGTAGTTGGCCGGCGCCACGATCTCGAGCTGGGGGTCGCCGTCGAGCTGGGCCACCGCCGGGCTCCCGTAGCAGTAGGAGAGGCCGGTGATGCGCGCGAGGACGCCGTTGGTCGCCGGATTGGCGTCGCCGTCCACGACCTCCAGGCCCGTGTGGTGCCAGGCGAAGAGGCGCCCGCCCTTCCCGGCCCAGCACACGATCTCCAAGTCGCCGTCGGCGTCGAGATCGGCCATGAGCGGCGATGCCCAGTTGTAGTCGTCGAGCACCGACTTGGGCCATCCGGGCATCAGCGCTCCGCGGAAGTCCCACAGGAAGAGGCTGTCGCCGGCGAAGCTCACATTGGCGATCTCGAGATAGCCGTCGCCCTGGACATCGCCGGCGGCCTGGGTGGCCGCGAAGCCGGGCTGCAGCGTCCGCCGGCCGAAGATGGACAGCGGACCGCTGGTCCGCGGATCGTCGTCCCCGTCGATCACCTCGGAGGCGTCGCCGTGCCACGCGTACTGCATCTCCGCGCCGCACAGGAGCTCGATGTGCGGCCCGCGATCGATGTCGGCCACCGTCGCCGAGGAGGAGGTCTGCTGGCCGATCTCGATCGGCCAGCCGGCGGCGGCCGGCGGGTTGGTCGTGCCCGAGTGGACGAAGGACGGGACCGACTCGTTGTAGGAGGAGTCGCGCGTCACGATCTTGTAGTAGTAGCGCGTGAGGCCGGGCAGGTTGGCGTCCTCGAAGGCGGCCGTGCCGTCCACCGTGAACGCGTTGATACGCGTGAACGGCCCGCCCGGGCTCGTCGCCCGCAGCACGTCGTACCCCCCGGCGTCCGTGGAGGGCGAGCGGCGCCAGGCGAGTCGGATCGACGAGGGGGAGCCGAAGGCACTGATGCTGTCGGTCGCGGCCGGCGCCGCCACGTCGAGGAACTGGAGGTCCGCCGGCCCGAGCGCATCGGCCAGCGTGAGCTCGAGGAGGATCGTGCTCGGATCCACCAGGCCGCCGACAGTGAACGCGAAGCGGTCGCCCTGCACCTGCGCATCCTGCGCCAGCGTGCCGAAGCTCGAGCTCGCGTCGGTGACCGTCACCTGCGGGTGTGGCAGGCGATCGGATGCCCGGAGCACGCGGAGCGTTCCCGTGACGCCGGTGGCCCGGTCCTGTCCCTTGTTGCGGAGGGTGACGCGGTAGTAGATCTCCTCGCCGGCCTCGACGATCCCGTTCCCGTTGCCGCGCGGGGCCGCATCGTCCACCACATGGGCGTAATGCTCGAGGAACGGCCGCCGGAGCGGCAGCACGAGCGCGTCGGGCCAGGTGCCCTGGGCGCTGGTCGCGAACAGCGTGAGCACCGGCTGGTAGGCGACCGGCGCGTTGGCGCCCACCGCGACGAGGAAGGCCGTGCTCCCCTGCGAGCTGCCGCCCGCGCCGAGCGTGCCGTAGCTGACCGTGTTCTGGAGGATGGTGAGCGCGTTCTCGGGGTCGTTCTCGCTGAGTGTGGCGACCACGCTCGTCGCCTGGGCGCCGCCGCCGTTGCGGAGGGTCAGGCGGAGCTCGACGGTCTCCCCGGCATCCGCCTGCCCGTCGCCGTCGCCCATGCTGGGGGCGATGTTGTCGTCGTCCACCGTCATGGTCTGCATGTAGACGTACGGGCCGCTCGCCCCGGTCAGGCCGATGGTGGCGACGTACGGCCGGAAGTAGTTCTTGTGCACGGTGAGGGTGAGGAAGCCCGGCGTCTGGGCGCCGACCACGATCTGCGCCTGGCCGCTGGCCCCGGTGATCGCGCGCACGTAGGTCTCGCCGGCCTTGAGCACGGTGACCGTCGCCCCCGCGACCGGGGATCCGCCCGACGTCACAGTCACCGTGAGCGGCGCCGTACTGAGCGCCACCGAGGACGGGTGGGATACCGACATGGGGACCACGGCGTTCGTGTAGAGATCCACCTCCGGATCGCCGAGGAGCGTCGTCGCCATCACGTTCCAGCGGTTGGGCCCGTCGAAGTCGGAGCCCGGGATGAGGGCGGCGCGGGCCAGATCGGTGGCCAGGCCGATGGCGCGCGTCGAGTCATTCCACACCGTCTCGAACCAGGCGTCCTGATAGACGCGCGATGCGGTGACGAAGGCGAGGCGCGACGTGCCGATGTAGGCGATCGAGCCGCCGTTCGCGTTCTTCACCCAGCGCTCGCCGATCGAGTTGAAGTCGATCGACGCCGAGCTGCAGTTGATGGCGAACACGACCGAGTTCCTGGGTGAATTCGCGAGCGCGTCGGAGTCGGCATTGCTCAGGGTGCCTTCGCCGATCGACATCGTGTTGCGGTAGCCGTGCCCGACGTGATGCACGATGCCGAAGCCCGCATTGATCGAGTCGATGGCCGCCTGCTTGGTCAGCGCGATCGACCCCGGCCAGTTCTCGTGCTCCTCGTACATGCGCACGATCCGGATCCAGGGCGGCAGATAGGCGAGGGCCTCCTCGGCGAGCTCCGCCCCGTGCGTGGTGGGGAAGAGCCGCTCGGCGATGGTGAGGATCGAGGCCGGATAGCGGGCGAGTGCCGGCGGGTTCTGCTCGTAGAGGAGCACCTTGTCGACGAAGGTGTCGGCCTGGGCCAGGGTCGACACCGGCGCGCGGCCGATGGCCACTTCGTACAGGAAGTCGACCTCGTCGCTGTCACCCCCCACCGTGGTGCCTTCCCCGAAGGTGGCGTCCCCGTCGGCGTTCCAGTTGCCGTCGAGGCAGCCGTAGTAGATGTCCGCGGGGATGTTCTCCCCGCCATAGAAGGTCGATGTCGCGTAGCGCGGCGGAATGATATCGGTGTCGCCGCCGAGGAGCACGAAGAGCGCGTCCCAGTTCTGGTAGGCGTCTCGGATGAAGAACCGGATCCGCTCCGCGCGGTCCACGCCGTTCGGGTACGTCTGGTCGATCCACTCGACCGTGCGCACCACCGCCTGCACGCCCTTCTGCGTCTTCCAGTCGGCAAGCCGCTGGAACTCGGTTTCGAGAGCGGCCGAGGTCACGATCACGTACACGACCGCGCTCCCGTCCGTGGTCGGCCGGAAGGAGGGCTGATACGGTCCCGGCCCGGCCGGGCCGTCACCCGCGTCACCGAGCCCCTCTGTCGACATCGCGGGCACGAAGTCGCGAATGAGCCTGCCCGCTCCAGCCTCGAACTTGGCCTCGATCTCCGCCACGACGCGCCCGCGCGCGAGCGGTTCCGGCGTCCCCGCCGCTCGCCCCGGTGCGAGCTCGAGCGTCAACCGGACCGCATCCGCCGTCTCCAGCGCGCCGCTTCCCACATCCCAGCGCGCCGCGGCCACGAGGATGCATGCGACCGCGTGCCCGCGCAGCGTTCCCTCGCTCGCGAGCCGCGCCCAGGTCGCCGGATAGAGGCCCGCGCTCCCGTAGATCCCGGGATCGGCGAGCGCCGCCGGGGGAGGAGCGTCGCCGCGGGCGTCGGGCGCCACCGGCAGAACGCGCACCTGCTCCCGGCGCTCGATTCCGCTCGCCTCGGCCGTCACGCCCACGACGTGCATCCCGGCGGGCACCTCGATCCACACCGGCGTCCAGGGCAGGTCGGGCGCCCCGGCCGGGGACCGCGTGGCCCCGGGGTAGCGCACGCTCACCGCGCCGTCATCCGTTGCTTCGATACGCAGATCGGCGCGGTCGAAGCGCACGATCGTGCTCGCTTCCCGGGCGGCGGCCCGCGCACCGTCGGGTGTGAACGCGCCAGCGATCGCACCGGCCACGATGGCGATGGTGAACAGGCCCAGGCGAACGCGGACAGCGGGTGCGGCGAGAAGACCGCGGGCAAGACTCATCGGAACCCTCCGGGTGGGGGAACTCATCGCAGCGGGATCTGTTTCGGTCCGGAGCGTGATCGCAGCACAGCTGCGCCGGTGGGAACGCTCGGGCTTCGTGCTCGGGAGGCACGTGACTGCATAGCCGCCCGCCGCCAGGCGGCGGGCGGCTGAATGACCGCAATGGCGGGCAGTAGAAGTCTAGCAGCCGGCGGCGGATCGCGGGAGGGAAAAGACCGGCGGACGACCGCCTGCCCAGAAACCCGACGCCCGCCGCGGGCCCGTGCGGTCTCCGCCTCGGCGCGCCTCCAGTCGCTGTAAACCACTGCTATAACGTCTCTTACGTGCTTAGAACGCGACCAGCCCGAGGCGGGCCGCCCGCACCACGGCCTCGGTGCGACTCTGCGCGCCCAGTTTGCCGAGGATCGCGTTCACGTGGAACTTGGCGGTGTGCTCGCTCACGCCCAGGCGGTCGGCGATGAGCTTGTTCGGCAGTCCGTGGGCGAGGAGCGCGAGCACCTCGGTCTCGCGTGTTGTGAGGGCCGCGAGGAGCGCGTCGCTCCCGGCCGCCGGCGGGCGCAGGAGCGCGGGCGCGAGCGCGGCGTCCGCGACCACGAGCCCGCGCGCGAGGGCCTCGAGCGCGGCGGCGATGCGCGCCGGCTCGGCATCGCGACGGAGCACGCCGCGCGCGCCGGCGCCGAGCGCGGCGCGCGCCGACTCGCCGGCCGGCACCAGGGCGAGGAGAGGCACCTCGCGTGCGATGCGCGCGCAGGCGGGGAGGGCGGCCGCGGGGTCGAGTCCGAGGTCGAAGACCGCGACCTGGGCAGGGCCGGCGGCGACCGGGTCCGCCTCGTCCTCGAGGACGGCCGCGGTGACGGCGAGATGCGGCTCGCGGCCGAGGAGGAGGAGGAGGCCGTTCCGCGCCAGGGGGTCGCTGCCCGCGACGAGGACCCGCAGGCGCTCCGCCGCCTCCGCGCGCGGGCGGACGGCGGGAGGGAACGCCCGGATGGGCCGCGGATCCAGGTCGACGGCCCGGTTGAGTGCTCGCCGGTCGAGTGTTTGCATGTACGGTTTGGACGGGGCCCGCTCCGAGCGCGATTCCGCGCGCTCGCCGCGCGGCCACGGCATCGGATATCCTCCCGGCATGATCCTCCCCGGCCGGCATCCGATCACCGGCGAGTCGCCGCGGCGCCCGAGCTCAGGCCGGGCGCTGGTGGGGGCAGCCGCGCTTGCCGTCCTGCTGAGCGCGGCCGCCGGGGCCGGCACGCCCGCCGGCGGCGAGCCCCCGCCGGCGCTCCTGTCGCCGGCCGATTCGCTCCTCCTCGCTCCCGGTCCCCGCGACAGCCTCGGCCGGCCGGTCGAGATCTGGCGCGTGCCGGCGCTCGCCGCCGAGGACACCTTCGGCGTGCGCGTCAGCTACGCGACCCGCACGATCGAGGTCGACGGGAAGCGGATCACGCTCCGCGACATTCTCGAACGGGCGCGCGCGGGCGAACGCCGCCGCCGCGAGGCGATCCGCGACGTGACCTACACCGAGCAGCTGCGGATCGCGCTCGTCGGGTCGCGCGGCGGCGACGCGGATCGGCGGCGGATCTACGAGCTCCGCAACCGCGTCTACTTCAAGCGGCCCGATCGCGAGCTCCGGATCGAGCTGGCCAAGCGCCAGTACGGCGACCAGGAGGAGTCGGAGAAGACCGCGCTCCGCGCCAGCGTGTCGGTGGACGTTCACGACGCGCTCGACTTCGCCACCGGGCCCTTCTATCTCGAGGACATCGATTCCTATCGCTACGAGATCCGCGACCGGCGGCTGTTCCCGGATCGGGTGCTCTACGCCGTCGGCTTCGTGCCGCGCTCCGACTTCGATCCCCTGCCCGCGGGCATCTTCTGGATCGACACCGCGGAGTTCGTCGTCGTGCACGAGGAGATGACCTTCGCGCGGAACCCCCTGCCGCTCGTGCTCGAGTCGGTCGACGAGATCGTGCGCGAACGCCGGCGCGTGGGCGAGCGCTGGGTGGTGACCCGGGTCCAGGTGAAGGCGGCGATGCTCTCGTCGCTCGTGTTCGGTTTCAAGACGGCGGAGATGGAGGTGGAGTATTCCGACTTCGTCTTCGATCAGGGACTCGAGGATGCGCTGTTCGATCGCCGCTAGCAGCGGCACGGCGGATCCCGCCACCTTCGTCGCGGTCGCCTGCCTCCTCGCCGCGGTTGCCGCCGCGCCGCGCGCCGGCGCCGCGGATCTCGGCACCGAAGTGGAAGCGCCGGTCCCCGCCCAGCAGTCGTTCGAGAGCTTCCTCGACAGTCTGCAGGTCGAGAGCGCCACCGTCTCGCGGGAGGGCGTGCGCGCGGAGTGGCCGGCGGCCGACTCGGTCGCCGCCCTCGTCGCGGGTCGCGGTCCGGCGGTGGCGGACTCGCTCGGTCTCCTGCCGGACCGCCGGCGGCTCGGCTTCGATTTCGGTCCCGATCTCGTCGCCATGAACCGCGTCGAGGGCGCCCGGCTGGGCGCGCGGATCGAGCTCAGCGGCGACCCGGTCACCCTCGCCGGCGGAGCCGCGTACGCCATCTCCGCCGAGGAGTGGCGCCACCGCGAAGAGTTGCGCATCGACACCAAAAATGGCGGAGAGCTTGCCGTCCGCTACGAGGATGTGGTCGTCCCCTACGGCGATGCGACCCCGGAGGGTCCGAACAGCATCTACACCTTGTTCGCCGGCGCCGACGATCTCGACTACCTGGGGCGGACCGGGTGGCAGGTTGAGTGGCGGATCGGGACGGAGGAACGCCGTTCGTTCCGCCTCGCCTATGGGGTCCACGACGAGCGCAGCGAGCCGGCGCGGACCGACTGGAACCTCTTCAGCCGGGACCGCGGGCCGCGCCCGAATCCGGACGTCACCCAAGGCACGGGGCGGCGGTTCCTCGTCGCCGGGAGCGTGACCGCCGGGGTCCGTGCCCTGCGCGGGGCGCTCGTCACGGCCGGTGCGGAGGCGGAGATCGCCGGCTACGGGTTCGGCGGCGATTTCGACTACGACCGCTACCGGCTCGACCTCGCCGCCGATTTCCACGCGCTCGCGCGCGACGACGGCCGGCTCCGCCTGACCGTGGGCGGGGCGCGGCACGAGCTGCCGGTCCAGTCACGCTTCTACCTGGGCGGACCGGATCTCCTGCGCGCCTACCGCGTGCACGAGCTCGCAGGCGACCGCGTGGTCGCGGCGTCCCTCGACTATCTCATCGGCACCGATCCGCTGGCCCGCCTCGGCCTCCGCTGGGCGCAGATCCAGTTCATTCCCTGCGGCGAGATCGGAGCGGCCTGGTTCGACGAGAACGGCCGCGGGGTGTTCTCGGCTCCCGGGTCCGGCGACTGGCGGAGCGATGCGGGCCTTGGACTGCAGCGGAACGTCTTCGCCGGAGCCACCGTGCGCTTCGACTTCCTCTGGCGTCTCGATCGGAGCGACGATCGCCTGACGACGCGCTTCGCGTTCAAGGCGCCGCTGTTCGATCGCTTCGGGGAGGGGGAGCGGCGTTCGCGCGACGACCGGCGGGCGCGCAACGGGGAACGGCGCGGGCGCGGCGACTAGCTCTCGCGCGCCTGCGCGCCGGCGTCGGCCGGCTGGAGCTCGGAGACCGAGAGCTTCCGGAGCATCGAGCGCTTCTTCTGCTGGTGCAGCTGCATGCGGTGGAGGACGTTCGCAAGGAAGCGGGCGGCCTCGACCACGTGCGGTCCCTTGTTCAGCATCACGCACTCGGCGCGCCCGCTCATCGCGGCGTCGGTCACCTCGGCGCGCGACGGCGTGCCTTTCTGGGCCAGGTTCTCGAGCACCTGAGTCGCCCAGATGACGGGCACATGGGCGGCTTCGCACAGCCAGAGGATCTCCTCCTGCACCTCGGCCAGCCGATCGAATCCCACCTCCACGGCGAGATCCCCGCGCGCCACCATGACGCCGATCGGCGGCGACTGCAGGCCCCCGAGGAGGAGTCGCGGCAGCTGTTCGAACGCGGTCTGGTTCTCGATCTTCAGCATGATGCCGAGCCGATCGCCGCGGCGCGCGGCCAGCGCCTGCTGGAGCTGGGCGAGATCCGCGGGCCGGCGCACGAACGAGAGCCCGACAATGTCCGCGTGCTCGACGGCGACGTCGAGATCGACGAGGTCCTTGGCGGTGAGCCCGGCCAGATGGAGGCTCGAATCAGGCAGGTTGATCCCGCGATCCGAGCGCAGGCGCGAGCCCTTCCGGCGCGCCTGTCGGATCTCGACCTCGACCGCGCGTTCGCCGACGGCGCGGATGACGCCGCCGATCCGGCCGTCGTCGAAGAAGACGCGCTCCCCGGGCTTGAGGTGCGGGAAGACCTCGGCGAGCGTGCACGGGATGCGGGCCGGCTCGCGGAGGCCGCCGGGCCCGATCGTTCCCGGGTGGCCCGGTGCGCCGAGGTCGGTGAGGACGAGCGTGTCACCGGGGCACAGGAGGATCGCTTCCTCGATCAGGGGGAGCGGTCCCACATGGCCGCGGGCGATCGCCTCGCCCTGGCGGCGGAGCTCGAGCGGCGTTCCCTCCGCAACATAGGCCCCCTTCCAGGCCTCGGCCCACAGGGCGGGCGCCTGAGGGGTCGCCCCCGCCTGGATCTCGGCGATGGCGAAGCTCCGGGCCTTGCCGCGGCAATCCACGAACGCGATCTCGTCGCCCACGAGCGCGGAGCCGAGGAGCGCCGCATCCACCGGCAGCACGGCGTCCGCCTCGGCCGGCGGCGCCGCCGCGCTCCCGCATGCAGGGAGCCAGAGGCGGGCCGCCGCCGCGGTCTTGCCCCCCACGTCGCGGCGCGGCTTGATGCGGGCGATCGGGCGGGCGCCCGCGATCGGGCCGGTGCGGAGCTTCGGTCCGGCCAGGTCGAAGAGCACACGCGCGCTGCGTCCCAGCTCGAGCTCGGCCCGGCGCAGGTTCGTCACCATGCTCACCCAGGCCGCGGCGTCATCGTGCGCGCAGTTCACCCGCATGACGTCCATGCCCGCGAGCAGGAGATCGCGGACGATCTCGTAGTGTCCCGCCGCCGCGGCCGGCATCGTCACCATGATGTAGACGGAACGGCCCCGGGGCCGCGGGCCGAGGAGCCGCTCCGAGTGGCGGGCAAGGAGGGCGGGCCCGCTCGCGAAGTCGACCGGCGGCACCGCCTCGGGCGTCCGCGACATCTCGGTGCCGGCCAGGCGATGGAGGGCCGCGAGCACGGAGTCGATGCCGGCGAGGGCGTGGGCCTCGGTGCGTCCGAGCGAGGAGAGTCCGAAGGCGGCCAAATCGCGCTGGATGTCGCGGATGTCGTGCTGGCGGAGACCCAGGTAGTGGAGGAGATTGCGGGCGCTGGCCCGGTAGTCGGGCGCCACGTGCTCGATCTCGGTGGCGAAGCCCTTCTCGATGACCAGGCATTCGTCCCGGATCGCGGTGAGGATCCGGATGAGGCGGCTCAGGTAGGGAGGCGTGAACCGGGTTGGCATCGCCAACGAGGATAGTCCCGCTCCCCCCGGGGCGGCAAGGCCTGCTCCCGGCCGCACTTGGGCGCCGCTTCGCGCCCGGATCGGCGAGCAGGAGCGGCGCCGGAGCGGCCATCCGTACTTCACACGAATGTGGTAAAATGGAAGGAAGGCGCCGTGGCGAACCCCCGGCGCCGCTCGTTGCCGGGCCGCCGGGATTCGCTGATCAAACGTTGACCCCGAGGAGGCTCACCGATGCCGGTCTCTACCACTGCCTGCCGCGTGGGCGCTGGATGGCCCACGCCCATCCTGCGCCGCGCGCTCCTCTGCATCCTGCTCGCGCTCTTCGTCCTGGCGCCGGCAGCCCGCGCCGGTCGGATCGATCCGGCCTACGACGAGTACCTGGCGACGCTGTCCTCCGACACGCCGGTGTCGGTCCTCATCTTCCTGGCCGACCAGGCGCCGATCGCGGCCCTCGATCAGCAGCTCCGCGCCGAGCGGGCCACCCTGCCCACGCGGCACGCGACGGTCCTGAATGCGCTCCGGGATGTCGCCGAGGCGACGCAGCCCGCGCTCCTCGCCGATCTCGAGACGCGGCGGATCGCGGGCGAGGTCCGGGGCTATACGCCTTACTGGATCACGAACGTGGTCGCGGCGGAGATGTCGGTCCAGGCAGTCCGTGCGGTGGCGGCCCGGTCCGACGTGGACGTCATCACCCCCAGCTTCTCCGTGTCGCTGATCGAGCCGGTGGGCGGGACGCCGCAGGCGCCGCCTCTCGGCGAGGAGGCGCAGCTCGTGAACGCGGCGACGCCGGGGGTCCGCGCCATCAACGCCCACCGGGTGTGGGCCGAGCTCGGGATCACCGGCGCCGGCCGGCTCATCTGCGGCCTCGACACCGGTGTCTACGGCAACCACGTGGCGCTCACCTCGCGCTGGCGCGGGAACCACGTGCCGTGGCAGCACGCGTGGCTGGATGTGCTCGGCACCAACACCCAGTACCCCAACGACGGACACGGGCACGGCACCCACACCATGGGCACGATGACCGGCCTCGGCGTGGCGACGGGCGACACGGTCGGCGTGGCCTTCGGCGCCGAGTGGATCGCCTGCAACGCGATCAACCAGGGCGTGAGCTCCGGGTTCGATGCCGACATCATCGCCGCCTTCCAGTGGATCGCCGATCCCGACGGCAACCCGAACACGACGGACGACGTGCCGGATGTGGTCCAGAACTCCTGGCGCATCAACGAGGGCTTCGGCGGCTCTCCGCCCTACACCGACTGCGATTCGCGCTGGTGGGCGGTGATCGACGGCTGCGAGGCCGCAGGCTGCGCCGTCGTCTTCTCGGCGGGCAACGAGGGACCGGGCGCGGGAACCATCGGTTCGCCGCCCGACCGCATCACGACTCCGACCAACGGCTACGCGATCGGCGCGGTCAGCGCCCAGGCCGGGCAGCCCTTCCCGTTCGCGATCGCGAGCTTCTCCTCGCGCGGGCCCTCCGGCTGCCCGGGGACGGCCACGCAGAAGATCAAGCCCGAGGTCTCGGCGCCGGGCGTCGAGGTCTACTCGACCTTGAACTCGGGCGGTTACGGCTCGTCGGGCTGGAGCGGAACCTCGATGGCGGGTCCGCACGTCGCGGGCATCTTCGCCCTCATGCGGGAGGCCAATCCGAACGTGGACGTGACCACGATGAAGCAGGTCATCATGGACACGGCCCGTGATCTGGGCACTGTCGGCGAGGACAACACCTTCGGCTGGGGCATCCCGGATGCCTACGCCGCGGTGAGCTACGTCCTCCAGGGCGTGGGCGAGGTCACCGGCACGGTCACCCACGCCTCGCTCGGCATGCCCATCCCGGGGGCGACGGTCACCATCGTCGAGGCCGCGCGCACGCTCACGACCAACGCGAGCGGCGTCTACCGCGGGTTCGCCCCGGCCGGCACCTACTCGATGACGGCGAGCCATCCGGCCTTCCAGACCGGCAACGCGTCCGGGGTCGTCATCACGGTGGGAATCCCGACCACGCAGAACTTCGCGCTCTCCGCGGCGCCGGACGCGGTGCCCCCGGCGATCTCCGGGACCACCTGCCTCTACGCCACCGACGATGTCGTCGGGCCGTACGCGATCGAGACCACGGTCACCGACAACCTCGGTTTCGTGGTGCAGGTGAGCCTCTTCTACCGGACGGCACAGAACTGGACCGAGGTGGCGATGACTCCGCTCGGGCAGAACCGCTACTCGGGCGCGATCCCGGGCCAGCCGCTCGGGACCACCATCGAGTACTACGTGCGGGCGCTCGATGCCGCAGAGAACGCCGGCCTCGATCCGACCGGGGCGCCGTACAGCTTTGTCGTGGCCAACGCGACCGCGGTCGTCGACGATGACGTCGAGATCGACCGCGGCTGGACCCTCGGGCTCCCCGGCGACACCGCGACCACCGGGCGCTGGGTGCGTGTCGATCCCGTGCAGACGGTGAGCACGGGGACGCCGACCATCATCTACCAGCCCGAGGACGATCACACGCCGGCGCCGGGTGTGAACTGCTTCGTGACCGGGAACGGAGTGCCGGGCGGGGGGCCCGGGGACCAGGACGTGGACGGCGGGTGCACGACCCTCGTCTCGCCCATCTTCGATGTCTCCGGCGCGCACGAGGCGGTCGTCCGCTACTGGCGCTACTACACGAACGAGACGACGCTCGACGACGTGTTCTCGGTGGACATCTCGTCGGACGGCGGGACGACCTGGGCCCCGCTCGAGCGGGTCGGCCCCGGGAGCGCGCAGCCCTGGCGTGAGTTCGAGCGCGCGATCCGCTGCGCGGTCACCCTCACGAGCCAGATGCGGCTCCGCTTCATCGCCTGCGACCAGGGCGGCGGGTCGCTGACCGAGGCGCTCATCGATGACGTGTTCATCGGACGCTTCGATCTCGGCCCGGCAGCGATCGGGGGCGAGATGGCGCCCATCGGCCGCTTCCGCCTCGCCTCGGCGCAGCCGAACCCGTTCAACCCGGCCACCCTGGTCACCTACGAGACGGTGGCGCGCGACCAGGTCGCGCTCCACGTCTACGACGTGGCCGGCCGGCTCGTGCGGACGCTCGTCGACGGCGCCGTCGAGCCGGGCGTGCACACGGCGATGTTCGACGGGCGCGATTCCGGCGGCAAGGAACTCGCCAGCGGAACCTACTTCCTCCGCCTCGAGTCGGCCGGGAAGCGCGAGACGCAGAAGATAGCGCTAATCCGCTAGAAACTGCGGCCGCGCGCAGCAGGGCTGAGAGGCCCCGGCGGAGCGATCCGCCGGGGCCTTCTCGTCGCCGGCCGGCACCGGCAGCCGGGTGCGGCGGCCGCCCGTGCTAGGATCAGCGCACCCCGCCCGCCTGCCGTGGAGACCGAGACCCATGTCACGAAGAAGCTGGATCCTGATCGGCGCCGTCCTCCTCGCCGGTGCGCTCGCCGCCGTTCGCGTCACCCTCCTGGGTGGCGGCGCCGCCGCGCCGGCACGTTCCGCCGGCGGCGGTTCCGGCGGGGGCGCCGGCGGCGGACCGATCCCCGTATCGATCCTCGTCGTTCGCCCCGAGCCGATGACCGACCGGGTCGCCGCGATCGGCACCATCCGGGCCAACGAGGAGGTGCAGATCCGGAGCGAGGTCTCGGGTCGCGTCGAGCGCCTGCTGTTCGAGGAGGGCCGGCGGGTCGCGCGCGGGGATCTCCTGCTCAAGGTCAACGACGCGGAGCTCGCGGCCCAGCTCAAGCGCGCCCGGGCGCGCCAGGCGATCGCCGAGGCGGAGGCCGAGCGGCAGCAGCTCCTCATCAAGGGCGGTCTCACCAGCGAGCGCGAGCACACGGTCGCCATCAACGAGGCCGACGTCGCGCGGGCGGAAGTCGATCTGATCCAGGCGCAGCTCGCCAAGACCGAGATCCGGGCCCCGTTCGCCGGGGTGATCGGCCTGCGCGCGGTGAGTGAAGGCGCCTATCTGACGGCCGCCACCCCGATCGCGCTGATCCAGGATCACACTCCGGTCAAGATCGACTTCGCGGTGCCCGAGCGCCATGCCGGTCGCATTCGCGCCGGCGATCGCATCACTTTCACCGTCGCCGGGCAGGCGGCGACCTTCACCGGCACGATCTACGCGCGCGACGCTGGTGTGGACCCGGCGTCGCGCTCGCTCCGCGTGCGCGCCACGAATCCCAACGCCGACGGCGCCCTGATCCCGGGCGGTTTCGCCAACGTCGAGGTGGCATTCGGGGAGCGCGCGGCGATCCTCGTCCCCGCGTCTGCCGTGGTGCCCGAGCTCGCGGGGCACCGTGTCTTCGTGCTGCGCGGGGGACAGGCCGCGGCCCGGGCCATCGCGCTCGGCACCCGCACCGACGAGCGCGTCGAGGTCGTGAGCGGCCTGGCGCCGGGCGATACCGTCATCACCTCGGCCATCCTCCAGCTCCGGGACGGCGCGCCGGTGCGGGTCGCCGGCGGCGAGTAGGGGAGAGACGCCGATGAGCCTCTCCGCCATCTCGGTCCAGCGTCCGGTCCTCACCGTCGTCTTCTCGATCGTCATCGTCATCTTCGGCCTCATCGGGTTCACCTTCCTCGGGGTGCGCGAGTATCCGAACGTCGACCCGGCGGTCATCACGGTCTCGACGAGCTACACGGGCTCGAATGCCGATATCATCGACTCCCAGATCACGCAGCCGCTCGAGGAGGACCTGTCGAGCGTGCCGGGGATCCGCACCATGAGCTCCGAGAGCCGCGAGGGGCGGAGCCGGATCACCCTCGAGTTCGCGCTCGGCATCGACCTCGACACCGCCGCCAACGATGTCCGGGACAAGGTGGCGGGAGCGGTCGGCTCGCTGCCGCCCGATGTCGACCCGCCGGTGGTGGCCAAGGCCGACGCCGATGCGACGCCGATCGTGGTTCTCAACGTCGCGAGCCCCTCGCGCGACCTGCTCAAGCTGAGCGAGCTGGCATCCACCGTCTTCAAGGAGCGCCTGCAGACCATCCCGGGAGTGAGCGAGGTGCGCATCTTCGGCGAGAAGCGGTATGCGATGCGCCTGTGGATGGATCCGGAGAAGCTGGCTGCGCACGGCGTGACCGTCGGCGACGTGCGGTCGGCGCTGGAGGCCGAGAACGTCGAGCTCCCATCGGGACGGATCGAGGGGAGCGAGGTCGAGCTCCCGATCCGGACCCTGAGCCGGCTCGAGACCGCGGAGGAGTTCAACGAGCTCATCGTGCGCGAGGCCGACGGCCGGATCCTGCGCTTCCGCGACATCGGCGTCGCCGAGCTGGGGCCGGAGAACGAGCGCCAGGCGTCGCGCGGCCTCGCCGGGCCGCGCATCGCCGTCGCCCTGGTCCCGCAGCCGGGCTCGAACCACATCGCGATCGCCGACGAGTTCTACCGCCGCGTCGAGGTCCTCGAGCGCGAGCTGCCCGCGGACATCCAGCTCGCGGTCGCCTGGGACACCACCCGCTACATCCGGAAGTCGATCCACGAGGTGGAGGAGACCCTGTTCACCGCCTTCGGGCTGGTCCTGCTCATCATCTTCCTGTTCCTGCGCGACTGGCGGACGACCCTGATCCCGGTCGTCGCCATCCCGATCTCGCTCGTCGGGACCTTCGCCGTCATGTACTTCGCGGGCTTCTCGATCAACGTGCTCACGCTCCTCGGCCTCGTGCTCGCGATCGGCCTGGTGGTCGACGACGCGATCGTCATGCTCGAGAACATCTATGCCAAGGTCGAGGGCGGCATCCCGCCCGTGCAGGCCGCGATCAGCGGTGCGCGCGAAGTCTTCTTCGCGATCATCTCGACGACCATCGCCCTGGTCGCGGTCTTCATGCCGCTCGTCTTCCTGCAGGGGCTGACCGGCCGCCTGTTCCGGGAGTTCGGGGTGGTGATCGGCGGGTCGGTGGCGATCTCGGCGTTCGTGGCCCTGACCCTGACGCCGATGCTCTCCGCGCGGTTCCTGCACCCGCATGCGCATCACTCGTGGTTCTATCGGCGCACCGAGCCGTTCTTCACCGGGCTGGCCTCGGGCTACGAGCGGCTCCTCGGCGGGTTCCTCCGCCACCGCTGGGTCGCCGCGGCGATCCTGATCGGTGCCGCCGGCCAGGCCTGGCTTCTCCTCACCAGCCTGCCGCGCGAGCTCGCGCCGATCGAGGATCGGAGCCGGCTCCGCATCACGGCCACCGCGCCCGAGGGCACCTCCTTCGAACGGATGGACCGCACCATGGACTCGATCGTGGAGCTGGTCCGGCGGGAGGTGCCGGAGGCCGATCAGGTGCTCGCCAACACGTCGGGCTTCTCCGGCGCCGCCAACTCGGGCAACTGCACGGTGACGCTCGTCGAGCCGGAGGAGCGCCGGCGGTCGCAGCAGGAGATCACCGCCGCGCTCTCCCGATCACTGCGCGGCATCGGCGATGCGCGCAGCTTCGTCACCCAGGAGCAGTCGATCAGCGTGGGGGGAGGCGGCGCGCGGTTCGGACTACCGGTGCAGTACGTGGTGCAGGCGCCGACCCTGGCCAAGCTCGAAGCGGTCCTGCCGCGATTCCTGGAGGCGGCGGACGGGCGGCCGGAGTTCAGCGCGGTCGACCTGAATCTCAAGTTCAACAAGCCGGAGCTCGTCCTCGAGATCGATCGCGAGCGGGCCCGCGCGCTGGGGGTGTCGGTGCGGGACGTGGCGGAGACCTTGCAGCTCGCGCTGAGCGGCCAGCGCTACGGGTACTTCAACCGGGAGGGGAAGCAGTACCAGGTGATCGGGCAGGTGGCCCGGGTCCATCGCGACGACCCGCAGGACCTCGCTTCGATCTTCGTCAGGAGCGGCGACGGGGGACTCGTGTCGCTCGACAGCATGATCCGCCTGAGCGAGCACTCGAATCCGCCGCAGCTCTATCGGTTCGACCGCTACGTGTCGGCGACCGTGTCGGCGGGCCTCGCTCCCGGCTACACGATGGGCGACGGCATCGCGGCGATGGATCGGATCGCGGAGGAGGTGCTCGACGAGTCGTACCGGACCTCGCTCGCCGGTGCCGCCCGCGATTTCGCGGAGAGCTCGTCGAGCCTCGTCTTCGTGTTCGTCCTCGCGCTCGTCCTCACCTACCTGGTGCTGGCGGCGCAGTTCGAGAGCTTCATCGACCCCTTCATCATCATGCTGACGGTGCCGCTGGCGGTGGGCGGCGCGCTCCTCTCGCTCTGGTACTTCAACCAGACGATCAACATCTTCAGCCAGATCGGGATGATCATGCTGATCGGACTGGTGACCAAGAACGGGATCCTGATCGTCGAGTTCGCGAACCAGCGCCAGGCGGCGGGCATGCCGGTGGCCGCCGCGATCCGGAGCGCGGCGGCGGCCCGCTTCCGGCCGATTCTCATGACGAGCCTGTCGACCATTCTCGGCATCCTGCCCGTGGCGCTCGGGCTCGGCGCCGGGTCGGAGAGCCGGGTCAGCATGGGGATCGCGGTCGTCGGCGGGATGGTCTTCGCGACGGGGCTCACCCTCTTCGTGGTGCCCGCCGTCTACTCCTACCTATCGCACGGGCGGCGAGCGCAGCAAGACCCGGAGACCCCCGCGGATCCCCGGGTCGCTGCCGAGACCCTGCTCGGCGCCGGCCACTAGCGGGCCGGCCGGCGCGCCGGTCTAGTGCTTGCCGGGGGCCATCTCGACCCCGCGCCGCTCGTAGGCGACATACGCCTCGATCGCCACCATGCGCGGATCGTCGAGGGCCAGCGGCTTCCCCTCGAGCGGTTGCTGGATGCACCAGTTGATCATCTCGCGGAGCGGGATCACGCGCCCGATCTGCTGCTGGAACTTGGGGTAGGTCTCCGGGTGCGTGTTGGCGGCGTTCGGGTGGCACTGCGCGCAGGCCACCCCGTTGGTGCCGAGGGACGGGCTCGTCCACAGCTCGCGCCCGGTCTGGACCACGCTCATGTACTCCTGCTCCCAGCGGGCGAGATCCTCCTTTGTGAACTCGTCGGCGCGTGCCGTGAATCCGCCGGCCAGCCCGCCGGCAATCGCGGCGACGGCGGCGGCGGCGAGGACGAAAGCGGCGATCTTCCTGGACATCGGTTTTCTCCTCCCTGCCAGCTCTTAGTAGTGGATCTGGGGTTCGACCCGGTTCTGCGGATCCTGGAACGCCGTGTCCTCGGGCTGCCCGGTCTTCGGGTTGAAGGCCACGACGCGGTTCGTGTTGTTGTAGAGGTTGTACTTCATGGTCGTGCGTCCGCTCGCCACGTCGATGAACTGCCAGCCGGTGGCGTCGCGCTCGAAGAACGGATCGGCGCGGTTCATGGGCACCGTCAACTTCGGGAAGTTGAGCTCGGCCTTGGCCTGGGCGTAGCTCTCCGGGTACGGCCACGGCCAGGCGGTCGCCATCACCGAGTGGAAGGCGATCTTCCCGATCTGGTTGTACTGGATCTGGTGGACGTGCCCGTAGATCACGGTCGGATCGCCGTACGGAACGAGGAGCGCCTGCACCTCCGCCGCGTCCTCGGTCCAGAAGTTCCATCCCTTGTAGATCTTCTGGATGGGCGAGTGCGAGAAGACAACGAGCGGCGTGTCCTTCTTGACCTTGGCGAGGTCCTCGGCGAGCCACTTGCGCTGCGCCTCGCCGACCATGAACGGGGAGCCGTTCGGGTTGTCGAGCCCCGCCATCTCGAGCATGCGCTGCTCGGGGGTGGGCCAGCGATTGTGGGTCCATTCGTCGTGGGTGAGGACCGAGTTGAGGACGACGAAGTGGACTCCCTTGTGGTCCCAGCTGTAGTAGTGCGGGCCGAAGAGCTCCGACCAGTACTTCCCGAGATCGAGGTAGTAGTCGTGCTCGCCCATCACGTGGTGGACCTTGGCGTCGAGCTTGGCCAGCATCGCCGCCCCGTGGTCGAGCTCGGCCTTGGTGCCGAGCTGGGCGAGGTCGCCGCCGAACACCACGAAGTCCGGCTTCGGCGTCATGAGATTGGTCTCGGCCACGGCGCGGATGAGCCCGCGATCCCAGTTGCGCACGAACTTGGTGCCGGAGATGTGCTGGATGTGGGCGTCCGAGATGTAGGCGAAGGTGAAGTTCTGGCGCTCGTCGGCGAAGGCCAGCTCGACGAGGCTCACCGGCAGGCAGCTCGCGGCCGCGAGAACCCCCGCCCCCTTCATGAACTCGCGACGCGTCACGCGTGATTCGATCATGACCGCCTCCTTCACTTCGTGCCGCCGGCGCCGGCCGGGCTACCGTACTCGGGGCTGGTGAGCGCTTCCATGAACGCAACGAGATCGGCGACCTCCTCGTCGGTCAGGACGAGGGGACGGATGCCCCCGCTCAGGAAGTCGTTGACCGGGTCGGTCTCCTTGGTCACGCCGCCGTTCTTGTAGTGGACGACCACCTCCTTGAGGGTGGCGATGCTGCCGTCGTGCATGTAGGGCGCGGTGACGGCGACGTTGCGGAGCGTCGGGGTCTTGAAGCTGCCGAGGTCGTCGAAGCCGCGGGAGATCGCGAAGCGCCCGAGCTCGGAGGTCTTCTTGTCGCTGAGCACCTTCTTGTCGACCTCGGAGGCAGTGGCCTTCGCGCGGAGGAACTCGCCGGCGAGCGCGGGGATCTCGTTCTGGATCGTGTTGATCCCGACGCCGACGTTGTGGAAACGGCTGTCGGTGAACAGCGCCTGCGTCTGCTCGATCCTGTGACAGGAGACGCAGCGCCCCGCGCCCACGAAGAGCTCGAAACCGCGCTTCTGCGCGGGGGTGATCGCTGCCGCGTTGCCGCCGAAGTACCACTGGTCGAAGGGCGACCCCGCCGAGATCTGCGTGCGCTCGAAGGCGGCGATGGCCTTGGTCACCTCGGCCATGGTGATCGCGTCGCCTTCCTTCCCGAACACGCTCTTGAACGCCGCGGTGTACGCCGGATCGGAGCGCACGATGTCGAGGATCGGCTGGTGGTCCTTGAGGCCCATCTCGACCGGGTTCACGAACGGATGCTGCGACTGGTCCTCGAGGCTCGGCGAGCGACCGTCCCAGAACTGGGTCCTCATGTAGGCCGCATTGACCACGGTCGGCGCGTTGCGCGTCCCGGTGAGCTTGTTGATGCCCTCCGAGGTCTTGAGCGGGCTATCGGTGAAGGCCTTCCCCGGGGCGTGGCAGGTGGCGCAGCTGACGGTGCCCGTCGAGCTGAACCGCTGGTCGTTGAAGAGCTTCTCGCCGAGGGCGATCTTCTCCGGCGTCTGCGGGTTGTCCGCGGGGACGGGGAGCGGCGGGAGACCGAGCGGCACCTTGGCCGCCGGCGCCGCCGGGGTCGCCGCGGCGGGGGGCGCCGCCCCCGGCGCCGCGGCCGGCGTCTCCGCTGCGCGTGCGCTCACCGCGCAGAGGAAGACCGCGGCGATCAGCATGAGGAATCGGGTTCGCATCATCTTTTCTCCTCCTTCTCGCGACACCGGCGACAGAGGCCGCGCAGCTGCACTCTGAAGTCGGATACCACGAAGCCCTGGGCCGAGGTGTCCGGTATCGGCAGGGCATCGAGGCGCTCGTCGACCAGGTCGACGACCATGTCGCAGTTCATGCAGACCAGGTGGTGGTGCACCTCGATGCGCGTATCGAAGCGGACCGCCTTGCCCGGGTGACAGGCCTTGGTGATGAGGCCCATGCGCACGAGCGTCTCGAGCGTCCGGTACACCGTGGCGCGCGAGATGCCGGGAAGGCGGGTGGTGACCACCTCGTAGACCTGGTCGGCGGTGGGATGCTGGTCGAGGGCGAGCACGGCTTCGAGGACGGTGCGTCGCTGCACGGTGAAGGGGACGCCTTCGTCGCGGCAAAGCTGCTCGAACGCCTGGAGGCGGCTCTTGATCGTCCCATCATCCATGAGGCCGTGCTTCCCCCCGATCTGGAAAGACCCAGTTGGGATAGTTTAGCAACTGCTCATCACTGTCAAGTGATGAATACTGTTGCAGCTAAAATATTTATTTACAATATCTTGAGGAGCCGGAACCGCTACTCGTAGCGGAGCGCAGCGATCGGATCCAGCCGCGCGGCGCGGCGTGCGGGCACGATCCCGAAGAAGAGGCCGACCGCCACGCTGAAGAGGAAGGCGAGGAGGATCGCCTGCGGCGAGAGCGCTGTGTTCCATCCGGCCAGGCGGGAGAGGAGGACCGATGCGGTCGCCCCGCCGAGGATGCCGAGGAGGCCGCCGAGGACGCAGATCGTGAGCGCCTCGATCAGGAACTGGAGGAGGATGGTCCGGCGCGTGGCGCCGATCGCCATGCGGATCCCGATCTCGCGGGTGCGCTCGGTCACCGAGACGAGCATGATGTTCATGATGCCGATGCCGCCGACCAGGAGGCTCACCCCGGCGACAGCGGCGAGCAGGAAGGAGAAGGTGCGGGTCGTGTCCTGGGCCGTGGACAGGATGTCGGCGCGATTGCGGATGCGGAAGTCCGACTCCTGATCGGGCCGCAGGTGATGCTCGCGGCGAAGCACCTTCTCGATCTCGAGCATGGCCGCCTCGGGGGCCACGCCGGGCGCGATCTTCACGTTCACCGCGCGCAGGCGATCGTCGCCCGCCACGCGGTACTGCGCGGTCGAGATGGGGATCAAGATCTGGTCGTCGGGGTTCATCCAGCCCTGCTGCCCCTTCCGCTTGAGGACCCCGATCACCTCGAAGGTGATCCCGCGCACCCGGAGCGTCTGGCCGAGCACCTGGTCGGCGGTCAGGTTCAGGCTCACGAGCACGTCGGGGCCGATGACCGCCACGCGGGCGCGCGACGCGATGTCCTTGGCGTCGATGAAGCGGCCGCGCTCGAGCTCGAAGCGGTTCACGGCGAGGAAGCTCGGCGTCGTGCCCGTGACCTGCGTCTGCGCGTTCCGGTTCAGGTACTCGACCTGGAGCGGACGCGAGAGCTCCGGGGCGATGTCGGCCACGCTCGGACAGCGCTCGAGGATGGCATACGCCTCGTCGATCGTCAGATCCTTGGCGGCCTGCGACAGCCCCATGCGCATGTGCTGCCCGGACATGACGGTGAGGACATCGGTGCCGAGCGCGTTGATGCGCTCCTCGACCGCGCGGCGCGCGCCCTGGCCGAGGGCGATCATGGTGATGACGGCGCCGACCCCGATGATCACGCCGAGCGTGGTCAGGAAGGCGCGGAGCTTGTTGGCGCTGATCGCGGCGAGCGAGACGCGGAGGATCTCGGGGAGGAGGGCGCCGATGGGCGGCCGCGGCGGGTGGGATCCATGCGCCGCGCGCGGGCGCGAAGCGGGGGCGGCGATCGTGGCCATCGCTACCTCCCGCCCTGGCCGCCCTGGCCGCTCTGGCTGCCCTGGCTGCTCTGACGCTGGAGGCCCGGGACGCCGGTCACCGTGCGCATGCGATCGCGGAACTGGGCCTGCTCGCGGATCGCCTGCGTCGAGAGCATCAGCGCGACCTGGTCGCCTGCGGCGAGCCCGTCGAGCACCTCGGTGTCGTCCCAGTTGCGGACCCCGATCGTGATCGGACGGGCGGTGAGCCGGTCGCCGTCGACGACGAAGACGATGGCCTCGCGCCTGGCGCCGCCCTGCCGCGATGCGTTCGGCGTTGCGCCGCGCCGGTCGCGCCCTGCGCTTCGCGCGCCGCGGCCTGCGCCTGGCCGGCGCCATTCCCGCCGCCGGCGCTGCGTCCGCCGCCGGGGCCGTTGCCGCCGCCGGGGCCGTTGCCGTCGCCGGCGCTGCTTCCACTGCCGGCGCCGTTCCCGCTGCCGGGGCGCGCGCTGTCGTCGCCCGCATCGAGCCCCGCGACCTCGAGCCCGAGCGCCTGGGCCACCTGGCGCGCCTCCTGCCGCGTGCGCACCGCCTCGTTCGGCACGGTGAGGGCGCCGGCACGGCGATGGATCTCGATCTCGACCTCGCAGTTCATGCCGGGGAGGAGGAGGCCGCGATCGTTGGGGATGCGGACCAGCACCGGGAAGGTGGTCACGTTCTGCTCGACCACGGCCTGCGGCTCCACCTTGAGCACGGTCCCCGTGAAGTGCTCGTTCGGATGGGCGTCGACCACGATCGCGGCTTCCTGGCCGGCATGGATGCGGCCGATGTCGGTCTCGTCGACGAGGGCGCGCACCTGGAGCTCCTCGAGGTCGGCCATGCGCATGAGGGTGGTGCCGCCGGTCACCTGGGAGGTCGCCGAGCTGATGATCTGACCTTCCTCGACGCTCTTCTCGATGATCACGCCGGTGGTCGGCGCGCGCACCGTGGCCTCGGCGAGGCGCTCGCGCGTGAGATCGAGATCGATCTCCGCCGTGACCAGCGCGGCGCGGGCATTGGCGTGCTGGAGGACCACCTGCTCGTGCTCCTCGCTCGACACGACTTCCCGCTCGAGGAGCTGCTTCGAGCGGGCGAGCTGGCTCTCGGCGATGCGGAAGCCGGCCCGCGCCACCTCGAGCTCGGCCTCGGCGCGCGCCACCTGGTTCTTCGGGTCCTTGGGATCGATCTGGACGAGGAGCGCGCCGCGCTCGACGCGGTCGCCGGACTCCACGGGCAAGTGGAGGATTTCGCCGGAGGCCTTGGACTTGACCTCGACGATGCGCACCGGCTCGAGCACGCCGGTGGCGGCGGCGGAGACGACCAGGTCCTTCTGGACGGCCGCGGCCACCTGGTAGGAGCGGGCGGCATCCCGCGCACCGGCGCGCTCCTGACGCCCGCTGCATGCGACGGCGGTGAGAGCGAGAGCGGCGGGCAGCGCCGCGTGCAGGATGGCTCGCGCGAGGCGGCCGCGGCTCCTCGCGGCGTGGTCATGGCGGGCCGCTCCGGGCCATGGAATCGAGCGATCGAGCAAGAGTCACCTCGAAGAGGGTGAAGCGCCGGGAGGGGGCGGGTCGGAGGGCGCAAAGGCCCTCTCGTCAATTGGACACCGCGCCACGGCAGGGTGTTGAGGGGCCAGGCAGTGCCTTCGCCGGCGAGATTAGCACAGGGGGGCGACGGGTGACGGGGGTGAGGTCCTGCCCCGGGCAGCAGGGCGGCGGGCGGTGCGAACGGCGAACGGAGCAAGCGGCGAACGGAGGAAGCGGCGAACGGAGAAGCGGCGATCGCCACGAGCGTCACCCTGCGCCGCGGGGGCACCCAAAGCAAGACGCCGGCAGCAAAGGCCGCCGGCGTCTCGTTTCATTGACATCCCCGCAGTTCCGCGGCGAGGATCCCGGCCTTCCGGCCCCGATCGAGAGTCGCGGGTAGCGCTCTTCGCCTTAGAAAAGGCACCGGGCGAAGCGTCGAGTTCCGGGTCGCAGGACGTGAGGGGCTATGGGCTGTGGAACAGAGGATTCGATGGGGTTCACATCCTCCTTTCCTGTCCTGGCGCTGAGCGTCACGCGGCGACGTGGTGGGAGCGGGTTACCGGCCCACTCCTCGCTGCCGCACACCACGGCCTGCGCACCCGTCAGGGCTCCTCGCGGTGTGTCCGGCGCAGAGCACTCCTGGCGCCCGCCGGCGCGAGAGCCCTCGCGATGCGCGACCGCGGCCGATGCTCGCGCAACCTATGAGCCTGGGCACTCCCTGCTTCGTTCTCCCCGGGTCCCGCGCCGCTCCGTGGGTCCCGATGCCCACTTGTAGGCCGTCCAGCGACTATTCGAGCGCCGGGTCCGGGTTCGGTCCCGAAACGGCCGGCCGCGGGGAACACCTTCATCGCGAGGCCCAGACTCACAAAAATGATTGCACACGGCGTGCCGCGAGGCAAGAGCATTGCGCAACCGGAATGAGTCAATGCCGCCCGCAGCCGCCAGGCCGGCGAAGTCCTTCTCTGATCGGGGCTCGCCGCCGCATGCGCCGCGCGGCGATCAGCACAAAGTCTGCATTTGGCACAGACCTGGAAGAGCGGGTGGATTTTCCCGGCGACAAAATGACTACGACCGCGTGCGGCTCCCGGCCGCCCTGTCATGGGCAGGCGTTCGCGCTGTTGCCCGGCGCTCGAAAGAGAGAAGATAGTGGCGGACGCCACATGGCGTCCCCGCATCGGCAAGAAAGGGGGTGCTCGATGAAGACCGCACTCGTGATGCTCGCTCTCGCTGTTCTCGCCTCGGTTGCGCAAGCGCAGTACCCCTGGTGCGAGGACATGGACCAGATCTACGCCACGGTCGAGGACTCGACGATCACCGTGCATCACTACTTCGCGGCCTACAACTGCTGCCCGGATGGCTTTTCCTATGCAGTGACACGGCAGGGGATGCGGCTCAACGTGAGCGAGACCGAGATCCTGACCTTGCCGTGTCCGTGCCTCTGCTGCTTCAACCTCACCGCCGAGATCGCGCCCGTGGCGCCGGGCGCCTACACGCTCGCCTTCCACTGGTACGACTACGAGACGGGCCAGTGGCAGGTGCGCGAGCTGCCGGTCATCGTGCCTGGCGGCACGCCTGGCGGCGTGCCGGCCATCGTTGCGGTGACGGCGTCGGATTGCATCGAACAGGCAGCAGTGGGCGATCCGCCGTCGCAGTCGGAAGTCGAGGCGAGCACCTGGGGCGCGATCAAGAGCACGTACCGGTAAGGCTGGCGCGGGCGTCTATCGGTCGGGCGGCTGGCTACCCGTCCGCCTTGCCCGCCTGCTCGATCTTCGCCCACGTATCCCGCAACGTCACCGTGCGGTTGAACACCGGCGCCCCCGGCGCCGAGTCGGGATCAACGCAGAAGTAACCTTGCCGCTCGAACTGGAAGCTCGCGCCCGGGCGCCCCGCCGCGAGGCTCGGTTCGAGCATCGCGCCGCGCACCACGGTGAGCGAGTCCGGGTTCAGCACGTCCTTGAAGTCGCGCCCTTCCTCTTCCGGGAACGGGGTCGCGAACAGGTGATCGTAGAGCCGCACCTCACCCGGCACGGCGTGTGCCGCCGACACCCAATGCAAGGTGGCCTTGACCTTCCGCCCGTCGGCCGGTGAGCCGCCCGGGCTCTCCGGGTCGTAGCGGCAGCGAAGCTCGACGACCTCCCCGGTCGTCTCGTCCTTCACCACCCCGGTGCAGGTGATGAGCGTCGCATAGCGGAGCCGCACCTCGCGCCCTGGCGCGAGCCGGTAGAACTTCTTCGGCGGGTCCTCCCGGAAGTCCTCGCGCTCGATGTAGATGACGCGCGAGAAGGGCACCCGCCGCGTTCCCGCCCCCGGGTCCTCCGGATTGTTGACCGCCTCCAACTCCTCGACCTTGCCCTCCGGATAGTTCTCGATCACGACCTTCAGCGGATCGAGTACCGCCATCACGCGCGGCGCCGTCGCGTTCAGGTGCTCGCGCACGTCGTGCTCGAGCTGCGCGATGTCGACCACGCTGTCGCGCTTGGCGAGCCCGATCCGCGAGCAGAAGGTGCGGATCGCCGCCGGCGGATAGCCGCGCCGCCGGAGGCCAGCCAAGGTCGGCATCCGCGGATCGTCCCACCCCTGCACGTGCCCCTCCTGCACCAGTCGCAGGAGCTTCCGCTTGCTCACCACCGTATGCGTGAGGTTCAACCGCGCGAACTCGATCTGTTGCGGGTGGCAAGGCACGGGGAGCTGATCGAGCACCCAGTCGTAGAGCGGGCGGCGATCCTCGAACTCGAGCGTGCAGAGCGAGTGGGTGATGCCCTCGATCGAGTCCGAGAGGCAGTGCGTGTAGTCGTAGAGCGGATAGATGCACCACGCATCGCCCGTCCGGTGGTGCGCCACACGCCGTATCCGGTAGATCGCCGGGTCGCGCATCGTGATGTTCGGGGAGGCCATGTCGATCTTGGCCCTGAGCACGTGCGTGCCGTCCTCGAACTCGCCGGCGCGCATGCGCCGGAAGAGATCCAGGTTCTCCTCGATCGAGCGGTTCCGGTAAGGGCTCTCGCGCCCCGGCTCGGTGAGCGTGCCGCGGTGCTCGCGGATCTCATCGGGTGTCAGGCTATCCACGTAGGCCTTACCCAGACGGATCAGCTCGACCGCGTACTCGTAGAGCTTCTCGAAGTAGTCGGAGGCGTAGTAGAGGCGGTCGTCCCAGCTGAAGCCGAGCCAGTGCACGTCGGCGATGATCGAGTCGACGTACTCGACCTCTTCCTTGGTCGGGTTCGTGTCGTCGAAGCGGAGGTTGCAGGTGCCGCCGTACTCCTCGGCGACGCCGAAGTTCAGGCAGATCGACTTGGCGTGGCCGATGTGGAGGTAGCCGTTTGGTTCCGGCGGGAAGCGGGTGGCAACGCGCGTGTGCTTCCCGGTGCGCAGATCCTCGTTGATGATCGTGCGGATGAAGTCGACGGAGCGCGTCGCTTCGCCTGCAGCGGCCCCGCCGGCCATGGCGGCGCGGCCGGCGCTCCCGGCGGGAGCCTCGTTCGCGGGGTGGGAGTTGTTTGTGTCCACGGTGGTCGTCCTCCGGCTCGATGGCCGCAACTGAAGAGCCGCCAGTGTACCGAAGGCGCTTCCCGACTGACAAGCGCCGCGAAAGACGCGCCGATCCCTCCGTATACGGCGGATACAGAAGCGAAGATGGAAGCGACCGGCTCCCATGCGAACCGCAACGAGGCTGATCCCCCACGGAGGGTCTCGCCATGTACTACCCTCGGCGCTCGACCGGGGCCCCCCTGGCAGCCATCGTCCTCCTCTTCCCGGTGTTTTCAGCCCCGCGCGCCGCGCCGGCCGAGACGATCGTCGACTCGCGCATCGACCGGGTCACAGTCTACTCCGACTGTGCCCGGGTGACGCGGGTCGCCCGCGTCCATCTCGATCTGGGCATCCACGTCCTCGTGTTCGAACGGCTGCCGCTACCGCCGATGGAGAACGCGCTCGCCTGCCGCGTCGACGATGCCGGCCGCCTCCTTGCGATCAGACTGGCGGCACGTGATTACGACGGGCCGACCGACGCATGGAGGGACACCCTCGAGTCCGTGATGGTGGCCATGGAGAGGGAGGACGACGATCTCGACGCGCAGACCAAGGCCCTGGACAGAAAGATGGAATTCCTCTCCTCGGTGCAGAAGGAGGCGCCGAGCGCCGTCGCTGAGAATGCGGGGGACCCGCAGGCGAGTCCCTTGCCGCGGCTCCGGGGACTGCTCGACTTCCTGGTTGGCGAGTGGTCGGCACTCGAGCGTGAGCGTCTCCGCATCGAGTATGCGAAGTCCAGGCTCGACTACCTCCAGGCCTGCCGCAGTGCGGACCTGAGCGAGCTGACTCTGTGTGAGGACCAGCGACTCAACGAAGCGAGGATCGAGCTGGAGGTGCTGCGGACGGGTGCACTTGGTCTCGAGCTCAGCTACCTCGTGTCCGATGCCGAGTGGCGGCTGGTCTACGACGCCAGTCTTGATCGCGCTGCAGGCCGTGTTGAGTGGACGAGCCGAGGTGAAATCCGTCAGTGGAGTGGAGAGGATTGGAACGACGTCGAGATCACGCTCGCCGCCTCCGATGCGGACCGGCCGACCGCTCCGCCCGCGCTCGATCCGATCCCTCTTCCCGCCGCCGAGCTGCCGGAACCGAAGACAGGGAAGGAGCGCGCGCACACAACCGGCCTGCCGGCGCTGCCCCTGACGATAGGTCCCTCCGGGCCGGGTGCGTCCGGGCCCGAGAGCTTCCTCCGGATGGCACACCGCGAGACTGTTCCCGCCGACCAGAACTGGCATCAGGCAGCGATCGCCACATGCACGATGCAGGTCACGCTTGAGGTGCTGACCGTGCCGCGCATGGCGCGCCGCGCTTACCTGGCCGCCCGCGGTACCAACCAGACCAGCGGCCCACTCCTCCCGGGCAACGTGCGGCTCTATGACGGCGGCGACTTCCTCGGCGCTGCGACCATCGATCGCCTGATCGCCCCCGGTGCGCCGGTGACACTCGGCTTCGGGAGCTTCGATCGGGTCGAGGTCGGCCACGAACTCGTTGCAGAGAAGCGGACGGAGACGCGGCGGACGGTCGAACTGTGTTACCACTATCGCACTCGCATCATGAACTACGACACCGCGGCGCACGACGTCGTCGTTCTCGATCAGATTCCCGTGTCGACGGATGAACGGATCGAGGTCAAGCTCATTGCTGTGTCCCCGCCTGCTGTGAGCGCACCGGATCCCCGCGGAACCCTCCGCTGGGAGGAGGAACTTCCTGCGGGTGGCGAACAGGTGATCGACCTCGAGTACGAGGTGCGCTATCCGAAGGAGTGGCAGCTGGCCGGGTCCTGGCCGCCACGCTAAGGCTGAGGCTCCGCTCCGCGTGGGGTGGGGGTGCGCGGCGCCGGCAGGCCGAGGCACCTCCCGACGTCGGGCGCGCGGACGAACGCCGGCGGTTGCTCGTAGTTGCACATGAGGAAGCCGGTGGTCGAGGGGGCCGCCAGGTTCCCGTGCGTGCCGGCGAGATCCACCACGAAGTCGAAGACCTTGCTGCCGTAGAAGCACGGCTCCTCGAAGCTCAGGAGCACGGTCGCCGTGTTCTCGACGTGGTTCGTCGCACCCTCGAACACCCGCCGCACCGCGTCCGGGTAGCGGTGCGCACCGGTCGCCGCGAACCAGTCCGCATCGGCAGCGTAGCCGTCTCGATCGATGCGGCCTTCCGCGCGGAGCGCGGGGGCGACGGTCCGGCCGAGGTCGAGCGGGTCGCCCTCGGCCGTCGCGTAGCGATAGCGGTTCGCCGTCGCATCGTGGAGGATGCGCGCTCGCCCGCGCCCGCCGGCGGCGAGCACGTGCGCAGCGCCGTCCTCCGCGTAGACGGCGAGGTCCACCCCCGGGATCGTGAGCGCCGACTCGGCGAAGGCGGGGGCCCGCGTCGAATCCAGGTAGCAGGCGGCGAAGCCGACGAGCCCGTAGGCCGGGATGACGACACTCGTCGAGTCGGTGATGCGGTCGGCGAGCCGGAAGCCGCGCGCGGCGAGGTGCTGCTCGAGGTCGATGCGCCTGGCCGGCGTGTAGTTGTTGCCGTGGTCGGAGCCGAACACGATCCGCAGGTGCCCGCGGTGGGCGAAGATGAACTCGCGGAGGAGGCGATCGATCTCGACCAGGATGTCGCGGATGCCGGCCGCGCCGAGCTTGTGCGCGACGCCGTCGGTCGTGCCCATGTAGGCGATCGCGAACGGCAGTCCGTTCGCGTCGAAGTGCTGGATGGCATTCTCGAGGTCCTGGCGCGCGGTCGTATGCGTCGTGAAGTAGACGAGCCCCGAGTAGAGCGACGGTTGCTTGTAGCCGAACACCTTGAGGAATGACTCATTCTTCTTGACGTTGTACTCCTCGTCGAAGCCGAGGTGGGCGCCGATGCCGCCCTTGAGCTCGTTTCGCGCGCGGTCGAAGTAGAGCTCCTCGTAGCCGGGCGGGGCCGGCGTGTCGAGCATCTGCGAGAAGCTCAGGTAGGTCATCGATGGGAAGGGGCTCAGCATGGCACTCGGGCGGAAGAACTCCCGGAAGTAGCCCTCGTCCCACATCGCCTTGAGCTGCGTGTCGGGAATGCCGTCGACGAAGAAGATGAAGGTGCGATCGTTCTCGGCCCGCATCCCCTCGCGGCTCGTCACGTAGTCGGGAGCGCCGTCCTCGTCGGTGTCGAACCGGTAGAGATCGACGGTGCCGTCCCCGTCGCGGTCCGTCTCCCAGAAGTCGGCCGCGCCGTCCTCGTCGATGTCGTAGGCCCACTCGCCCGGGGCGGCGCCGCGGCCCGCGAGTGGGTCGAACTGCTGCGTCGCGAACCTGGGCGCGCAGCCGGCGAGGAGGAGGCCGCCCGCAAGCGCAAGCGCCGCCAGGTGCGCCGCCGCGTGTCGCACCAGCGCTACCATCCGATCGGATGCCACGTCGTCTTGGCTTCGGTCAGCCGCTCGATCCAGTAGGGGCTCTGGGCCTCCGCGCCGAACCAGAACTCGACATCCGCCGGCGCCTGCAGGCGCACGCGCTTCACGCTCTCTGCTCCCTCGGCGGCGAGCGCGCGGGCGGCGTCCGCCTCGAGGTCGAAGGCGGCGATCGCGTTCACGTCCATGTGCTTCGCGAGGTGGGGGAGGAGATCGTCGCGCCGCCCGGTGAGGAGATTGAACGCGCCGCCCGGGAGATCGGAGGTGGCCACACACTCGGCGAAGGCCACCGCGGAGAGCGGATCGCGATCGCTCGCGATCGCGATGACCGTGTTCCCGGCGACGAGCGCCGGCAGCGCGGTCGAGACGAGTCCCAGAAGCGAAGGGAGCGGCGGGGCGACGACCGCGACCACCCCGCACGGTTCGGGCACCGTGAAGTCGAAGTAGGGACCGGCCACCGGATTCACGCTCGCGAAGACCTGCGCGTACTTGTCGCACCAGCCCGCGTACCACACGGTGCGGTCGATCGCCGCGGTCACCTCGGTCTCCGCGTCGCGCGCCGGCCCACCGAGTGCGGTCGCAATCTCGGCCGCGAGCTCCGTCCGCCGAAGCTCCATCATCTCGGCGAGCCGGTAGAGGATCTGGCCGCGGTTGAACGCGGTGCGCCCGCTCCACCCGGCGAGAGCGCCGCGCGCCGCCACGACCGCCTCGCGCAGGTCCTTCCGCGTGGCGCGCGCGGCCCGCGCCACGATCGTGCCGCCGGCATCCACGATCGGGACCGTCTTGCCACCCTCGGTGCGCGGGAAGGCGCCGCCGATGAAGAGCTTGTAGGTCTTCTTGATCGCGAGCCGCCCCGCGCTCGCGCTCCCGCCGTTCGTCCTTGCCATCACACGATCTCCACGTAGGCGGCGAGCCCGTGCCGGCCGCCCTCGCGCCCGAATCCCGATTCCTTGTAGCCGCCGAACGGCGACGACGGGTCGAACTTGTTGTAGGTGTTCGCCCACACGACGCCGGCCTTGAGCCGGCGCGCGACCGCGAAGATCTTGGCGCCCTTGTCGGTCCAGATCCCCGCCGCGAGCCCGTACGGGGTAGAGTTCGCGCGCTCGATCGCTTCCTCCGGGGTGCGGAAGCTCATGACCGCGAGCACCGGGCCAAAGATCTCCTCGGCGGCGATCCGGTGCGCCGGCGCGACGCCGGTGAAGAAGGTGGGCGGGTACCAGAAGCCGCGCGCGGGGAGCCGGCAGCGCGCCTGGTGCATCGTGGCTCCCTCCGCCGCGCCGAGCGCCACGTAGCGGCGGATCTTCTCGAGCTGCGCCCGCGAGTTGATGGCGCCGATGTCAGTGTTCTTGTCGAGCGGATCCCCGAGGCGGAGCGTCTGGATGCGATCGGCGAGCTTCTTGACGACGACGGGGAGGACCGACTCCTCGACCAGGAGGCGCGATCCCGCGCAGCAGACATGCCCCTGATTGAAGTAGATCCCCTGGATCACGCCCTCGACCGCCTGGTCGAGCGCCGCATCGGCGAAGATGATATGCGCCGACTTGCCGCCGAGCTCGAGGGTCAAGCGCTTCCGCGTTCCCGCGACCGCGCGCTGGATGTCCTTGCCGACCGCGGTCGAGCCGGTGAAGGCAATCTTGTCGACGTCGGGATGGCGGACGAGCGCGGCCCCGGCCTCCCCGCCGCCGGTCACGATGTTGACCACCCCGAGAGGAAGTCCCGCCTCGGCGCAGATCTCGGCGAAGTGGAGCGCAGTGAGCGGCGTCGTCTCCGCGGGCTTGAGCACCACCGTGTTGCCGCAGGCGAGCGCCGGCGCCACCTTCCACGCCAGCATCAGGAGCGGGAAGTTCCACGGGATGACCTGTGCGGCGACCCCGAGCGGGCGCACTCGCCGCCCCGGAAAGGCGTACTCGAGCTTGTCGGCCCAGCCGGCGTGATAGAAGAAGTGGGCGGCGACGAGCGGGATGTCGAGGTCGCGCGATTCGCGGATCGGCTTCCCGCCGTCGAGCGTCTCGAGGACCGCGAGCTCGCGGGCGCGATCCTGGAGGATGCGCGCGATGCGGAAGAGATACTTGGCCCGCTCCGCCGGCTTCGTCTTCGCCCACACCTCGGCGTACGCGCGGCGCGCGGCGGCCACCGCGCGATCGATGTCCTCGGGGCCGGCGGCCGCGACTTCCGCCAGCGTCACCTCGGTGGCGGGGTTCACGGTCGGGAAGGTGCGGCCCGCGCGCGCCGGCACGAACTCGCCGTCGATGAAGAGGTCGTAGCGCGGCCGGATGGTCACGTGGTCGCGCGACTCGGGGGCGGGCGAGTACTCCCAGGCGGCGCCGAAGTCGAGGCGGCGGTCGGTCGGGCGGTCGGCCCGGCGATCGGCGGCGCGGGCGCCGTCGGCCTGCTTCCGGCTCGTGGCGCCGCGCCGAGCGCGTTCAGTCATCGTCAATCCCTCGAGAAGTAGTCCGCGGACTGGTAGCGGCCGGTCATCTGCTTCGCGATCTGCATGAGGAGATCGTTGGCGAGGGTCGAGGCCCCGATCCGGAAGAGGTCGGGTGTGAGCCAGGCGTCGCCGAGCGTCTCCTTGACCAGCACGAGATAGTGGAGCGCCTGCTTCGCCGTGCGCACGCCGCCGGCGGCCTTGACCCCGATCCGGCGCCCGGTCGCGTAGTAGACATCGCGCACCGCCTCGAGCATGACGAGGACGACCGGCGGTGTGGCCGCGCTCGGGATCTTGCCGGTCGAGGTCTTCACGAAGTCGGCGCCGGCCGCCATCGCCAGCACGCTCGCCCGCCGCACGTTGTCGTAGGTCTCGAGCTCGCCGGTCTCGAGGATCACCTTGAGGAGGGCGCCTCCGGCCGCTTCCTTGAGCGCTGCGATGTCGTCGTGCGCGCGCCGCCAGTCGCCGGCGAGGAAGGCGTTCCGGTTCATGACGATGTCGATCTCGTCGGCGCCGAGCCCGACCGCGGCGCGCACCTCGGCGCGGCGCACGGCGAGCGGGCTCTGCCCGCTCGGGAAAGCGCCGGCGACCGCCGCGACCTTGACCGTGCTCCCGGCGAGGCACCGCTTCGCCGCGGGGACGAGCGGCGGATAGACGCAGACGGCGGCCACCGAGGGGATCGGCGCGCCATCGCCCGCGGCGCCGTCCAGACCATCGATCTCGAGCGGCCGGATCGCCTTCCGGCAGAGCGCCGCGATCTTCCCGGGCGTGTCCTTCCCCTCGAGGGTGGTGAGATCGAGCATGGAGAGCGCGAGGCGGAGCCCGGCCCGCTTCGATTCCGCCTTCACGCTCCGGCGCGCGAGCGCCGCCGCGCGTTCCTCGACCGCCACCTGGTCGACGCGCGTGGAGTAGAGCGTGGAGATCGGCGAGCGCGGACCTTCCGTCGTGGCCATGCTAGCGAGCGGAGCGCGGTGAGAGGGAGAAGACCGGTCGCCCATGGCTGAAGAGGGTGACTCGCCCCGCCGTCTCCGAGACGACGATGGCGAGGGCTCCGGTCTCGCGGCTCATGAAAGCGGCGGCCTGATGGCGCGTGCCGAGGCCCTTCACGATGTGGGTCTCGCCGGGCGGCACGAGCAGGTAGCGCCCCGCCGCCACCACGGTGCCGTCGGCCTCGATCAGGATCGCCCCGTCCATCCGCGCGAAGATCTTGAGGCTCTCGCGCACGTCGGGCAGGGTGACGTTCCGGCTCCGCTCGGAATAGCCGTGATACGGATTGAAAGTGAGCTGACGCGAGCGCCGGAGCACCTGGCGCTCGGCGCCGTAGATGAAGATGGTGCCGACCGGCTTCCCCTCGAAGCCGAAGCGCCCGATCTCGATCGCCACATCGAGGAGGGTCGCGAGGATGTCGATGCGCCCGCCGTGCTCGAGCAGGTACTGCTCGACTCGGCTCGCCTCCTCGAACTCGTGGGCCAGGTCCACGTCGAGCACCGAGTTGAGCTGGCTCGATCCGGGCGGCGCGCTCACGCAGATGAGGTGGCCGTCGGGCGGCAGTAGCGATGCGGCGCGCGCGCGGAAGATGGCGTACTGGACGCGGGCGGAACCCGAGGCGAAGGAGCCGGGGCTCAGGATGGCGAGGATGCCGGCGTCGCTGTAGTAAGGGATCAGCTTCTCGTCGGAGACGCCGAAGATGAGCTGGATGTCGTGCGGCGCGCGCTCGAGCGCGGAGAGGGGGAGGCGGCCGTCGGCGAGCACGAGGACCTCGGCGGCCCCGCGCTGGCGGGCGAGAAAGAGGGCGGCGTCGAGAGCCGCGATCCCGGTCGGACCGCTGTCGAGGCCCTCGCCGCCGCCGTCGTCGAACTCAGCCTCCGGGGGGTTTTCTTCCGCCGCCTCCGCCTCGGCGCGCGTGGCGCGGCTCCGCTTCGAGTCCATGCCGCGGAGGATAACAGAGCCGCGCCGGAGGCCGCGCGCACATCATGGCTTCGCGGGCGACTCGGGCGATGCCGGCTTCGCGGGCGACTCGGGCGCGAGCAGGCGGCGGAACAGATGGAGGCCGTGGCCGCGGAGCTTCTCCTGCTGCTCCGCACTGAGGAGCGTGAGCGCCTGATCGTGCAGCGCCGCGAGGTCCTTCTTGAAGGCCTCCGGGTCGTACCCGGCCGCGGTCAGGGCCTCCTTGAACTCCCCGTGGAGATGGGGACCGAGGCCCAAACCAGCCTGCGGTCCCCGGCCAGCCTGCGGTCGAGGGCCGGTCCCCGGATCCGGGCAGTCCTCCCGGCCGGGGCCGCGACCCCGGCCGGCGCCCCGGGGACCGCCCTCGCCGAAGACACCCCGGAGCGCCTTGATCTCGCCCTGGTGCTTGCTGCCGAAATCGGCGAGGAGGCCCTGGATCTTGCTTTCCTGGTCAGGCGTGAGGGCGAGGTCCCGGATCACACCCTCACCAAAGCGACCGAACCGACCGCCCCCGTGCCCGCGGCCGCCCCGATCGTTTCGCCAGGCGGCGCGGAGCTTCTGCCTCTGGTCGGGCGTGAGGACATCGCTGATCGAGTGACGGAGGGTGCGCATCTCGTCCCGGAGCGCCCCGGGTTCGAGTCCCTCGGTCGCGACGATCTCCCGCCAGCGCGCGCGATCGGGCGGGTTGCCCTGATCGGCCTCGGCCTTGGCCCTGGCGGCGGCGCGCGTGAGCTTCGCGATCGTGTCGGCGTTCTCCTTCCGGAAGTCGGCGACGAGCTCGTTCACCTTCGTGCGCTCGACGCCCGCGATGCCCGCGGCATCGAGCGCCTTCGCCATGTGGGTCGCCGGATCGCCCCCGTCGAGCCAGGGAGGAGCGTTCGTCCCCTCGAGCTCGGCTCCGGCCCGCAGGTCGCCCGGCCCGGCCAGGTCGTCAATGAGTGCGCTCTCCTCGCCGCCGCACCCGGCAGTGGCCAGCGAGAGGAGGATGACAAGGAGCGCGGCGAGGTTCCTCCCGGCTCGGCGGAGCGCGCTCCACCCGGGGACCTCATGTTCGGCACTGCGCATGCGTGGCATAGTGGCCTCCTCCGGAGGGTATACATGTGCCTCCGGACGTAGAGGATGCAGCGGGGGACGTCTACCCGCAGAGACACCGGTCGGGGCGGTCCTGTTGAGGGGTATCCCCGGCGCCTCGTCCGGGGGCGCCTCAACGGTTCCGATCCGGGTGGTGTCCTCCAGAGCGATGGGAGACCGGCATCCAGACCGGTTCCAGACCGGATGAGGTTCGCTTGGCCGAGGCCGAGACGAATGGCGACACCCAGACAGACGCCGAGCTCGTGCGCGCTGCGCGCCGCGGCGTTCGCGCCGCGTTCGGCCGGCTGGTCGCCCGCCACGCGGCACGGGCGGTCCGGGTGGCCGAGATGGTGCTCGGGAACCGGGCCGATGCCGAGGACGCGGCCCAGGACGCCTTCGTCCGCGCTCTCGAGCGGCTCGATTCGCTCCGCCGCCCCGAGGCGTTCGGGGCGTGGCTCCTGCGGCTCGTGACGACCGTGAGCCTCAACGCTCGCCGGGCGCGCGGGCGGCGGCGGGAAGAGGAGATCGACGATGACACGGTCCTCGATGCTCCCGATCCGGCGTCGCGCACGGGCGACGCGGAGCTCCGGCACGCGCTCGCGCAGGCCCTGGACACGCTCTCCGCGGACCGGCGGCTCGCGGTCCTCCTCTGTCTGGTCGACGGCATGAACGCGACCGAGGCGGGTGCGATCATGGGCATCCCGGCGGGCACGGTGCGATCGCACCTGTATCACGCGCGGATCCGCCTCCAGCTGGAGCTCGCTCCCTTCGTGAACGAGAATGAGAAGGAACCATGAGCACGAGACGGCCTCGCAAAGACCACGACGGCGAGGAGGAGCGCATCCTCGGAGCGTTGCTCGCGCGGCTTCGCCCGCGCGAGCCGGGCCGCCCCGGATGGGAGGATGCCTTCACCGCGCGTGTCCTTGCCCGCGCTCGGGGTGAGCTCACCCGCCGCGCCGAGGCGCCGTCCTGGTGGCAGCTCCTCGCGCGCTGGCCGGCGCCGCTCGTGCCGGCGGCGGCTGCCGTTCTCGCCATCGCGATCGTGGTCGCGGGGAACGGTGGATTCGCGACGGCGTCCGATCTGGCCGACGGGTCCGATGTGACGGCTGCGCTCGCCGGCGATCCGCTTTCCGCCGTGGTCACCGACCCGGTGCTCGCGCTCTTCGCCGCGGACGGGACCGGCGAGGTCTCGCCATGAGCCGGGCCGCGCACTGGAAGGCGGCGCTCGTGCTCGCCCTCGTGCTCGCGAGCGGGATCGGTCTCGGCATCGCGATCGATCGCGCCTTCCTCGCGCGCCGCGGCGCGCTGCCGCCCGGCGAGTTCATGTCGCCGTGGCGGATGGGGCGCATGCTGGCGCGGCTCGATCTCACTCCGGAGCAGCGCGCCCGGGTCGACTCGATCCTCGCTCTCCGCCGCCAGGATCTCTCCCGCGTGCGCGAGGACGTGCGGCCGGAGCTCGAGCGGATCCGCATCGCGACCGAGGCCGATGTGCGGGCGGTGCTCACTCCGGAGCAGGCGCGCCGGTTCGATCGCCACCTCGAGCGGATCCGGCGCTTCGGCCGGCCGGGGTGGGATCGGGACCCAGGTGAACGAGGCGGTCGGGGCTTCGGCCCCCCCGGCCCGGGGCGCGGGCATCGGGGACCGGGCCCGGACGACCCGGTCGCGCCGGGCGCTTTGGGGGAGCCGGGCGCGAGGGGGCCGGACGATGCAAGCGAGCCCGGCCCGCCGCCCCCCGGAGAAGGTGGCTAGCGCCTATCTCCGCACCGACCGCCGCCCGTCCTGGACACGCGCCTCGCCGCGTGGTTCCCTCCTGCGCCGGCGCTCGCCCCGCGCCGTTCGCTGCAACGCCGCCGTGATCCGCCGGTCTTAAGAAGGTCCATCACGGCCCATGAAGGCCAAGCCGCGGGCGACTGCTCCGTCCGTGGCGAGTTCTCGTTCGGGGATAGCTCATGCCGGACACAGTCGGAACGCCGCTTCTCTGGGGCGGCTTCATCGCCTTCGTTCTCGCCATGCTCGCGCTCGACCTCGGCGTCTTCCATCGCAAGGCGCACGTGGTCGCCCTGCGCGAGGCCGCGGCGTGGAGCGCGGTCTGGGTCTCCCTCGCGGTCGCCTTCAACTTCTGGATCTTTCATCTCTTCGGAGCGCAGCGCGGGCTCGAGTTCACGACCGGCTACCTGATCGAGAAGGCGCTCGCGGTCGACAACATCTTCGTCTTCGTCGTCATCTTCTCGACCTTCGGCATTCCCGCGGCCTACCAGCATCGGGTGCTGTTCTGGGGCATTCTCGGCGCGCTCGTCATGCGGGCGATCTTCATCGTCGCCGGCGGCGCGTTCCTGCACCGGTTCCACTGGGCGATCTACGTCTTCGGCGGGATCCTCATCGCGACCGGGATCAAGCTCCTGATCCAGCGCGACAAGGAGATGCACCCGGAGCACAATCCGGTCGTCCGCCTCTTCCAGCGCTTCTTCCCGGTCACGCCGGAGCTGGCCGGCGAGCGTTTCACCGTGGTGCGCGCCGGGCGGCGGATGGCGACGCCGCTCCTCCTCGCTCTCGTCGCCGTCGAGGTCACCGACGTCATCTTCGCCGTGGACTCGATCCCGGCGATCTTCGCCATCACCACCGACCCGTTCATCGTTTTCACATCCAATATCTTCGCGATACTCGGGCTCCGCGCCATGTACTTCCTGCTCGCGGGCGTGATCGAGAAGTTCCACTATCTGAAGCTCGGCCTCTCGCTCGTGCTCATCTTCGTCGGGCTCAAGATGACGCTCGTCGACTTCTACAAGATGCCGATCCTCGTTTCGCTCGGGGTCATCGCCGCGATCCTCGCGGCGTCGGTCATCGGCTCGCTCCTCAGGCCGCGGCCGGCACCCGCGCCGCCGGCCGCGCCGAAGAAACGGCACGGCGCTTCATGAGCGGGCTTTCCAGATGATCGGGCTCTCCAGATGAGCGGTCTCCTCCAGCCGGGCGGCCGGCGATGACGACCACCGTGGCGCGTGAGGAAGCGGTGGCCTTCCGCGCGCGCCTCCTCCTCCGCCCCTGGCTCACCTGGGCCCTGATCGCAGCCAACGCCTTCTACTCGACCGCGGCCATCCTCGACCAGCGGCTCAACGGGAACGCGGCGGGCCTGATCGAGTTCGGGGCCAAGGACCAGCTCCTGATCGCCGGCGGCGACTGGTGGCGGCTCGTGACCGCGGCCTTTCTCCACCAGGGCTTCCTCCATCTCGCGATCAACATGTACGCCCTGTGGGTCCTCGGGAGCTTCTGCGAGGTGCTCTACGGCCGCGCGCGCTTCCTCCTCATCTACCTCGGCGCTGCGCTCGGCGGCTCGCTCGCAAGCTACTACCTCACCGATCAGAACTCGGTCGGCGCCTCGGGCGCCGTGTTCGGGCTCCTCGGTGCGGCCCTCGTCCTCGGCTTCCGCCACCAGAAGCGCATGCCCGCGGTCATGGGCAAGCGGCTCCGCGGCTCGCTTCTCTTCTGGCTCGCCGTCAACCTGGCGCTCGGCGTCCTCATCCCCGTGATCGACAACTGGGGACATCTGGGTGGGCTGGTGGGCGGTACGGTGCTCGCCCTCCTGCTCGGCGATCTGGCCTTTGCGCGCGGGAGCCCGAGCATCTTCTACCGCGCCGCGGCGGCCACCGCCGCCGGCCTCGTCCTGGTCGCGCTCGGCGCGGGCGCCTGGAACCGGCTCACCGTGTCCTACGAGACGCTCGGGAGCTGGGCCATGGCCATGGACACGCTCGACGCCGAGGATCCGGTGCGGGCGCTCGCGCTCCTCGAGGACGCCGCCGCCGGCGCGCGCGGGCGCGAGCCATGGCTTCTCCTCGTCGAGCTCGAACGGGCGCGGGCGCTCGATCAGCTGGGGGCACGGGCCCAGGCGGCGGACCTGGTGGAGGAAGCGGCGAAGAGCTCCGCCTTCAGGCACGCGGGCTACCCGTGGGCGGTGGCGGCCGCCGATCGCTTCGCCGAGCGCGAGCGCTATGCGGACGCCGAGAAGCTGTACCGGCGCGTGCTCTCCCGGCGGCGGGCGGCCGATGCGGCGAACAACCTGGCGTGGATGTATCTCACCGCGGAGGACTCGGCCTTCGTCCGCCCCGCCGCGGCGCTGCCGCTCGCCGAGCTCGCGGTGGCTGCCGAGCCTGCGAATCCCTTCTACCTGGGCACCCTCGGCACGGCGGAGCTCCGCCTCTCGCGTCATCGGTCGGCGCTCGACCACCTGACCGCGGCGATCCATCTGCACGAGGCCGGCGACGAGGGAACGGACCTCTACCTGCTCGCCATCGCTCTCGCGGGGATGGGACATGCCGACCAGGCCGAGGTCGTGCTCGAGGAGGCGGTCAGGAACGCCCCCGGCGATCCGTTCCGCGCCGAGGCGGAGCGCGCGGTCCGCCGGAATTCGCTCTCGATCTGACGGCGCCGGGCCTTTACGCGCCGAGGACGATCGGCCGCCCGATCTTCTCCCCGATCAGGCGGCCGAGGCAGGCCAGCATCTCCGCGCCGTCGGGGCCGGTCGACACGAAACGGTCGCCGGACGCCGGTGCGAAGTGCCAGGCGCGGCGGTTGGCCGAGAGCCAGATCTCCGCGGCCGGGCCGTTCACGTTGAGCACGAACTGCCCGCCGTCCGCGAAGCCGATCGTGAGCACGTTCTCCGCCCCCTCGACGTCGAGCTCGTCGGCCTCGAGGTCGTCGATCGCCGACTCGACCATGAGGAGCGCGCGGCGTGCCGCCTCCTCGAACTCACGCGGTGTCATCGCGGGAACCATCGTCGGTCGACCCTCCTCATGTCCTGATGTCCTGGCCTTCGTGTTCCGGGCTCTCGATCCGGTCCTCGGTTCGTCGCCGGTGGGTGAACTGCACAAGGGGGCCGACTGCACACGAGCCGGCAATGGACCTCGAGATGAGAATAGGAGTGCGTAGCCCGGCGGCTCTTCCGCTCCGGATCATGGCACCACGCGCCCCATTCTTCTCACGGTTTTCACTTCCGCTTCATTGACGCGACCGGGGAATTCATCTATAAATACTCCAGTCCCTGTGCAGCTCGCACCATGGATGCCCCGGCTCGCGCCCCCCGCTCGAGCGTCCGGCGGCGACCTCCCACGCACATCCGGAGTCCCCGTAGCTTCAGGAGCTCGGCCGCGAGTTCAAGTACGTCGTTTGGCCCCAGGATCACAGCAAAGGAAGCACCGCGGAAGCAGCAGCGATCGGCAACAGCGACCAGCAGCAGCGAAACCAGCACCACGGACAGCAGCAACGGACAGCAGCGGGCCAGCGTGAGGGTCCGGATCCCGGAAGGGGTCCGGACCCTTTTTCCATGGATCGGGTAGCCCAGGGCGATCGTGGCGACCCCGGGCATCGCGGGCGGCGGCACCCGCCAGGGGGATCTGCCCGGCACCCGCTGTGGGATCTGCCCGGCACCCGCCCGGTCGCGCCCGGCGCCCGCCCGCCGGCGCCCGCCCGCCGGCGCCCGCCCGCGATCCGCCCGCCCGGTCGCCCACCTCGCCAGACCATGTAAGTCGCTATCAAAATATAAGATGGCGCCATGGCTCGCGAACCGGCTGGAGCTGCTGGGGCTCTTGCCTCGGCCCCGAAGATTCCGCTTTCCCGAACCCTTACGTATGCGTTATGGTTCTAAAGAGTTGATAACGGCCATGGAAGATTTCCCCGTGGCCAGGCAGGACAACGGGTCGAGTCGAAGGGACCGGAGTCGCACATGGTTGAGCAGCCTAGGTTCTTGCAGGTGGGTGACCTCGCCGAGCTCTCCGGGAAGACCGTGCGCGCCGTCCATCACTACGAGGAGATCGGGCTCATCAAGCCGGTCAAGCGCTCGCAGGGCGGCTATCGCCTGTTCACGAACGACACGCTCACCCGTATCCGCTGGGTGGGCATGCTCCAGGATCTCGGCCTTTCGCTGTCCGAGATCCGCGACTGGCTGCAGGACCTCGAGGACAAGCAGACCGGTCCCGTCGCGATGCAGGAGGTGCGCGCGCTCTTCGAGCGCAAGCTCGCCGAGACGCGGCGCTCGGTCGACCGGCTGAAGGCTCTCGAGCGCGAGCTCCTGTCGAGCATCGAGTATCTCTCGACCTGCACCAGCTGCCGGCATGAGGAATCGATCGCGGCCTGCGGGGCCTGCGACCAGCCGCACACCGAGGTGCGGACGCCGCAGCTCATCGCGGGCATCCATGGCGGCTAACCCCCGCCCCAGGCAGCGAGGACGAGGCACTGCGATGGTCAAGCTCCCGATCTACATGGACAACCACGCGACGACCCCGGTCGACCCGCGCGTGCTCGAGGCCATGCTCCCTTACTTCCGGGAGACCTTCGGCAACGCGGCGAGCCGCAACCACGCCTTCGGCTGGCAGGCGGAGGAAGTGGTCGAGATGGGGCGCGAGCAGGTGGCGCGCCTGATCGGCGCGAGCGAGAAGGAGATCATCTTCACGAGCGGCGCCACCGAGAGCAACAACCTGGCGATCAAGGGCGTCGTCGATTTCTACCAGTCGAAGGGCGATCACGTCATCACGGCGGTGACCGAGCACAAGGCGGTGCTCGATCCGTGCAAGGCCCTCGAGCGGAAGGGCCTGCGCGTCACCTATCTTCCGGTCGGCCAGGACGGGATCGTCGATCCGGACGACGTCAAGAAGGCGATCACCGAGCGCACCATCCTCATCTCGATCATGGCCGCGAACAACGAGATCGGCACCCTCAATCCGGTGGCCGAGATCGGGCGGATCGCGCACGAGCACGGGGTCATTTTCCACTGCGACGCGGTGCAGGCCGTGGCCAAGGTGCCCGTCGACGTGGAGGCGATGAACATCGATCTCCTCTCGGTGACCGCCCACAAGATCTACGGTCCCAAGGGCGTGGGCGCCCTCTACGTACGCCGCAAGAATCCGCGCGTGCGCCTGACCCCGATCCTGGACGGCGGCGGACACGAGCGTGGGATGCGCTCGGGCACGCTCAACGTGCCCGGCATCGCCGGGCTGGGCAAGGCCGCCGAGATCGGCCGCGCCGAGCTCGAGAGCGATGCCGCGCGCATCCTCGCGCTCCGCGAGCGGCTCCGGAACCGCCTCCACGCCGAGCTGGACGCGATCTACCTGAACGGCAGCCTCGAGCACCGGCTGCCCGGCAATCTGAACCTGAGCTTCGCCTACGTCGAGGGCGAGTCGATGCTCATGGGGCTCAAGGATGTCGCCGTCTCCTCGGGGTCGGCGTGCACCTCGGCGAGCCTCGAGCCCTCGTACGTGCTCCGGGCGCTCGGAGTGGGCGAGGATCTCGCGCACACCTCGATCCGTTTCGGCATCGGCCGCTTCAACACCGAGGAGGAAGTCGACTTCGTGGCCGATCTGGTCATCCAGAACGTGAAGCGGCTGAGGGCGATGTCGCCTCTCTACGAGATGGCCCAGGCGGGAATCGATCTCAATTCCGTGTCCTGGGTGACCGGCAACTAGCAGCTCGGGGGCGCAGGCCCTCGAGGGTCCCGGAAAGGTGGGTCGGAGACGATGGCTTACTCGAGCAAGGTGGTCGACCACTACGAGCATCCGCGTAACGTGGGCAGCATGGACAAGGACGACCCGCGCGTGGGCACGGGCCTCGTCGGCGCTCCGGCGTGCGGCGACGTGATGAAGCTCCAGGTGATGGTCAACGACGACGGCGTCATCCAGGATGCCAAGTTCAAGACCTTCGGCTGCGGCAGCGCCATCGCCAGCTCGAGCCTGGTCACCGAATGGGTCAAGGGCCGGACGGTCGAGGAGGCCCTCCAGATCAGGAACACGGAGATCGCCGAGGAGCTCTCCCTGCCGCCGGTCAAGATCCACTGCTCGGTGCTGGCGGAGGACGCGATCAAGGCGGCGCTCCGCGACTACATGACCAAGCGCGACGGGGCGGGCCAGGCCGCGGCGTCGGCCTAGTCCGGCGCGCAGAGCCAGGAGGAGAGCGCAAGCGATGATCACGGTGACGCCCCATGCGGTGAATCGGGTCAAGAAGATCCTGACCGAGCGCGGGACGCCGGAGATGGGGCTCCGGATCGGCATCCGCGGCGGCGGTTGTTCCGGGCTCTCCTACTTCATGGATTTCGCGCGGGAGCCGGAGAAGACCGACCGTATCCTCGACTTCGACGGGCTCCACGTCTATGTGGATCCGAAGAGCTTCCTCTTCCTGAACGGGATCGAGCTCGATTACAACGAGGGCATCACGCAGCACGGCTTCCAGTTCCGGAACCCGAACGCCAAGTCCACCTGCGGGTGCGGCGAGAGCTTCACGACCTAGGAGCGGACCAGCGAGCGCGGCAAGCCCGCTGCCCGATCATGCCGAGCGAGACGAAGACAGAACAGGGGGGCGGCGCGGCGCCCGGCGGCGCGGCCCCCGGCGGGCGGACGGATCCCGGCGGGCGGACGGATCCCGGCGACTACTTCGCGGTGCTCGGGGTCGAGCGATCCTGGCATCTGGACCCGGCCCGGCTGGCGGCGCGGCACCTTGCCCTCTCTCGCGAGCTCCATCCCGACCGCTTCGCTCAGGCCTCCCCCCGCGAGCGGATCCTGAGCCTCGAGCGCACGACCGCGCTCAACGATGCCTACCGCACGCTCCGCGATCCCATCCGCCGCGCCGAGTACATCCTGCGCCAGGCCGGCATCGGGCACGGCGACCGGGACCTCGCGCGCGGGCACGAGACGAGCGGCGTCGATCACGACTTCCTCGAGCAGATCATGCACATGCGGGAGCGGATGCTCGAGCTAGGCATCGCCGGCGGTCGCGGGGGCGATCATCCGGAGGCGCTTTCCCTGCGCGCCGCCGCCGCGGCAGCGATCGAGGATCTGGATCGGCGGATCGATGCCGAGTTCACCGCGTGGGAGCGCGACCCCGGCGGACCCGGGAGCCGGGCGGCGCTCCTCCAGGTTGACCGCTGCCTCGCGGAGCGGCGCTACTACGTGAACATCCTCCGCGAGATCGACGGCGAGGATGTCCCGGCCGGTCACGGCACGCTCTAGAGCGGCGCGGACAACTCGAAGGAGCGAGGAACAAGGATGGCGAGGCCAATCGGCATCGATCTCGGCACGACGAACAGCCTGGTCGCGGTTTCCGTGGACGGCCGGGTCGAGGTGATTCCCGATGAGCGCGGGCGGAAGCTCCTGCCCTCGGCGGTCTGCTACGGCCCGGGCGACCGGGTCGCGGTCGGCTCCGACGCGCTCGCGGCGGCCCTCGATCATCCGTACGACACGATCCTCTCGGTCAAGCGCTTCATGGGCCGCAGCACGGCCGAGCAGGAGACGGCGCGCGGGATCGCTCCCTATCGCTTCGCCGAGGAGGAGGGACCGGTCGTTCGCTTCGCCGTCGCGGGCCGCGAGGTGAACCCGATGCAGGTGTCGGCCGAGATCCTGCGCGCACTGAAGGCCCGCGCTGAGGCGAAGCTCGGACAGGAGGTCCGCGACGCGGTGATCACGGTGCCGGCTTACTTCGACGACGCGCAGCGGCAGGCGACCAGGGACGCGGGGCGGCTCGCCGATCTGAACGTGCTGCGGCTCCTGAACGAGCCGACGGCGGCGGCGCTTGCCTACGGGCTTGATGCGCGCTCCGAGGGCACCTTCGCCGTGTACGACCTGGGCGGTGGCACCTTCGACATCTCGATCCTCCGCCTGGTGCGCGGTGTGTTCCAGGTGCTCGCGACCGGTGGCGATTCGCATCTCGGGGGCGACGATCTCGATCGCGCCCTGGCCGAGCACATCCTGGCCCGGCTGGTTCCCGGCCGGCCGGCAGCGGACCTCGATCCGCGCGCGCTCCGCCGACTTCTCGAACTGGCCGAGGACGTGAAGATGAAGCTCTCGTCCGTGGAGGAGACCACGGTCGAGGTCCCGGCCTGGCCCGGTCTTCCCGCCGCCGGCCGCTATCAGCTCACGCGGCGCGAGTTCGAGGATCTCGCGCGCCCGATCGTCGAGCGCACGGCGGCTCCGTGCCGGCAGGCGCTCAGGGACGCCGGCATCGCCCCCGGCGAGCTCGCCGGGGTGATCCCGGTCGGCGGCTCGACCCGCGTCCCGCTCGTGCGCGCGACGATGACACGCCTCTTCGGAACGGAGCCGCTCACCGGTGTCGATCCCGATCTCGTGGTGGCGGTGGGCGCCGCCATCCAGGCCAACCTGCTCGCGGGCAAGGGCGGCGACGATCTGCTGCTCCTCGATGTCATTCCGCTCTCGCTCGGCATCGAGACCATGGGCGGTATCATCGAGAAGATCATCCCGCGCAACTCGACCATCCCGACGAGCGCGACGCAGGTCTTCACGACGTACGCTGACCATCAGACCGGGATGGATGTCCATGTCGTGCAGGGCGAGCGGGAGCTGGCGACCGACTGCCGGAGCCTCGCCCGCTTCACGCTCAAGGGCATCCCGCCGCGTCCGGCCGGCATGTGTCGCGTCCGCGTCACCTTCCAGGTGGATGCGGACGGGCTCCTGACGGTGAGCGCGCGGGAAGAGGAGACCGGGCAGAGCCAGTCGGTCGAGGTGAAGCCCTCGTACGGGCTCACCGACGACGAGGTCGAATCCATGCTCCTCGCCTCCTTCGAGCATGCCGAGGAAGACATCGCCGCGCGGCTCCTCCGCCAGTCCCGCGTCGAGGGCGAGCGCATCCTGCACGCGCTCGACGATGCGCTGGCCAAGGACGGGGATCGGCTCCTCTCCGCCGACGAGCGCGCGGCGATCGCGGTCGCGGCCGGCGATCTGCGCGCGGCGCTTCGGAGCGAGGATCACGCGCGCATGCAGGAACTCGCGAAGAAGCTCGACGAGATCTCGGCGGCCTTCGCCGAACGGCGGATGACCGAGTCGATCCGGAAGATCCTCGTGGATCAGAAGGCCGCGGACTTGAAGCTCTGAGCGGATCCCGCGGCGTGGGTCGCGGGATACCCGCGGCGTGGATCGCGTGTGCGGCAGCCCCGGCGGGTGATCCGCGCCCCGCGGGTGCGGCAGCCCCGGCAGGTGATCCGCGCCCCGCGGGTGCGGCAGCCCCGGCAGGTGATCCGCGCCCCGCGGGTGCGGCAGCCCCGGTGGTGATCCGCGGAGCCGGCCGCCGCCGGATTCCTCCCGCCGGCGTCCGCCCTCCCGGGGGCGGCCCGGCAGGTGGGTCGGGCCGGGGAGGCCCTGCACGGCCTTCCCAGGCCCAAAATGACCCTGGCGGCCGGGGGCCGGGACTGCTAGTCTATTGAGGCCCGATGAAGAAGGGCACCAGTTTGGCGACCGAGGGCGCTGGGCGTGGAGTTGCGGCCACTCCACGAACGCCCCGAGGTCGCCTTTCTTTTTCCGGCGGCTATGGTCCGTCCCCTTTCTGCTTTCAGGTAGATCTCCCCGATGGAGTGAGGGCGCGCTCATGGGAATCAAGTGGGTGGATACGCGAGAGATCGTCGAGCTCCTGCTCGAGCAGCATCCCGGCGTGGATCCGCTGGCGGTCCGCTTCACCGATCTGCACCGCTGGGTCTGTGCGCTTCCGGGATTCGACGACGACCCCAAGCACTCGAACGAGAAGATCCTCGAAGCCATCCAGATGATGTGGCTCGACGAGCAGGACTGAGAGCAGGACTGAGACCGGGCTGATTGGGTAATTTGGCCCCAATAAATCACTTGTCTGTCGTGACCGGGACGGGTTAGGATGATGGCGGTCGCTCTTGCGACCCGTTCGGACAGGCCGCCCACCACTCTCCGCGCCTCGCCCTGGAGCCCCTTGATGACGGCGCCCACCCGCAAGCTGTTCACCGTCGAGGAAGCCAACGCCCTCATCCCGCTCTTGCAGAAGACGCTCGATTCCCTCCAGCGCCAGGTCCGCGACATCATCCGGCTCAAGCGCCAGATCGAGGTCCTCAACCTGATCTGCGACGGGCAGCTGAGCCGGGAGAACGTCGATTTTCAGGAGTACCTGCAAAAGACGGCGCTCTATCACCAGCTCGTGGGGCAGGCGGACGCCCTCATCCGCGACGTCCGGGCCCGCGGTTGCCTGCTGCGCGACGTGCACACGGGGATCGTCGACTTCTACTCGGAGATTGACGGGCGCGTCGTCTTCCTCTGCTGGCGCCGCGGGGAACCCGGTGTCAGCTACTGGCACCCGGTGGGCGAGGGCTATGGACAGCGCCGGAGCATCGCTGGTCTGAGCTCGTAGCCTCATCGCCCCGTGCCCATTCGGGGCAACCCGGCCCGCCGCGGCGGGTGCTCCGCGGCCCCCGCCCCGCTTCCCGATCGCCCGCGTCTTTCCTCGCGGATGGCCTTTCGCGTTGACACCTGCCGAGACCTGATGCTATTTGTTGATACAGCAACGATTTTCAGGTTCAACTCGGCGTTCGAGAGGTCCCGATCGAGTTCCCTGCCACCCCCCGGACACGCCGGATTCCGCCTGCCAGGGAACGGATCCGGGGCCACAGGAGGAGGCCGTGCCGCGTCTCAACTATTCCCCCGCTCAGCTTGCGGAGAAGGCGCTCGATGTGCGCCGGAACGTGGTCACCACGCTCGGGCTCCATCCGATCCTCTCGCCAGGATCCTCGCTGGCCGGCGCTGATCTCCTGACCACGCTCTTCTTCTACGAGATCAACTTCAGGCTCGACGACCTCCGATGGCCGGAACGCGACCTGTGGCACGTCTCCTCTCGCGCGCTGGCTCCGGCGCTCCACGCCGTGATGGCCGAGGTCGGTTACTTCCCGGGCCGTGATCTCCTCCGCCTCGGTGAGGCCGGTCACCATCTGGGGGCCGTGCCCTCGCCCGCGACCCCGGGGGTCGAGGTCGGGGCCGGAGCTCCCGGCGCCGGTCTGTCGGTCGCCGTCGGGATGGCTCTCGGCGCCCGGCTGGATCGGAACCCGCGCCGGGTCTACTGCGTGATGGACGATTCGGAGATCCAGAGCGGCCAGGTCTGGGAAGCCGCGATGGCGGCCGCCCAGTTCGAGCTCGACAACCTCGTGCTCGCGATCGACCTCGACGGCCGGCAGGCCGACGGCGACATCGAGGAGATCATCGGGCTCGCATCGCTCGCGGAGAAGTTACGGGCGTTCAACTGGCACGTGCTCGAGGTGGATGGCAACGATGTGGGCCAGCTGGTCGAGGCCTTCGACCGGTCGCGCAGCCTCCATCGGGCACCGACCGCGATCCTGAGCTGCACGACACCGGGCCGCGGAGTCAGCGGGTACGAGGAGGAGGATCAGCCGCTCACGTTCGCCGCCGCCGGCGAGGCGCTGCGCGAGCTCGAGACGAGCCTCGAGGAGTGGCGGCAGCGACTCGACGCGGCCGGCGGCCGCCGGGGATCGGCTCGGGCCGGGGCGGACAAGCGCTGATCGCGGCGGTCAAGGGCGTCATGGCGAGACTCGGGGTCGGATCAGGAACGGGACAAGGAGCGGGACGATGACGGCGAACGAAGCGAACATTCCGGGCGAAGCCGGCGAGGTCCAGGTCGAGCGTCCCTGGTCGGGCGATGAGCTCCCGCTCCGCTCGCCGGGGGACGCTCTCGTGGAGGCGCTCGTCGAGCTGGCCGCGCACGAACCACAACTCGTCGTCCTGACCGCGGATCTCGCCATTGCGAACCGGCTCCTGCCCTTCGCCGAGGCGCAGCCCGAGCGCTTTCGCAACCTGGGCACGGCTACCCGCAACGCGCTGGGGGTCGCGGCCGGCATGGCAGCCACGGGGAAGATCCCGTTCGTCGTCCTCGACGGTCCGGCAGTCGCCGCCCGAGCCGCCGATCTGATCGCCACCTCGATCGCGGGCAGCGGGCTGCACGTGGTGGTCGTCGCGTTGCCCTCCGGCATCGAGGCGCATGGCCAGGGCGGTCCCGCGGCGGGCGCGGATCTCGCGGCGCTCCTCGCTCTGCCCGGGCTCCTCCGCATCGTGGCCCCGGCCGATGCCCCCGAGACGGCGGCCGCCGCGCGCGCCCTCGCCGCCACCCCGGGACCCGCGTATCTCCGCCTTCTCGGCGGCGTGCGGCCGGTGCTCGGTGCGGCGCCGGCGCTGTTCGAGATCGGCCCGGCTCACGTGCTGCGCGAGGGCAAGGCGCTCACGATCGTCGCCACCGGCGCGCTCGTGTTCGAGGCGCTCAAGGCCCACGCGATGCTGGATGCCGAGGGCATCCAGGCGCGCGTCCTCGCGGTGCCGACGCTCAAGCCGCTCGACGAGCCAGCCATCCGCCGCGCGGCGCGCGAAACCGGCGGGCTCGTCGTCGCGGAGGAGCATGCGCTCCGCGGCGGGCTCGGCGCCGCGATCGCGCAGGACCTGGCACGTTCCCATCCGGCTCCGATCGAGTTCGTGGCGATCGAGGATCGAGCCTTCTCCGGTGTGGATCCCGGAGGTCTCCGCGCGGCGCTGGGTCTCGGTGCCCAGGCCATCGCCGAGGCGGCGCGGCGACTCAAGGGGCGCATCCGGTAGGTGGAGCCGGACCGAGCCCTGGCCATGCCGCTCTCCTCCTCGCCGTCGCGCGCCGCACCGCTCCCTGTCCTCGCGCGCCGGCCACGCGCCATTCTCCTCGATGCCGGGAACACGCTCGTCGAGATCGACTATGCGGCGATCGCGGCGATCGCGGAGCGATCCGGGATCGCCGTGAGCGCGGATACACTCCGGCATGCCGAGTGGAGGGCGCGCGTGCGGCTCGACCGGCTCCTCGGGCCACCGGCGCCGGGGAGCAGCACGGCGCCGGGGAGCAGCACGGCGCCGGGGAGCGGCGGTGCGCTCGCGGCCGGCGCGGGGTACCCGCGGATCCGGAGGTCCTCCGAGGCGGAGGACGTCTTCCGGCACTTCATGGCGATGATCTTCGAGGAGACGGGGATCCCCGCGGCGGCGACCCCGCCCGCGCGCGTGCTCGACGAGATCCACGCGCACCATCGGGCGGAGAACCTGTGGGGCCGGCCTCACCCGGCGGCCCGGCAGGTGCTCGCCGAGCTCAAGGCCGCCGGTTTCAGGTTGGCCGTGGTCTCCAATGCGGGCGGGGATGTGGCCGACCTCCTCGCCCGGCTCGATCTGGCAGCGTCCCTGGATGCCATCCTCGATTCGGGGATCGTCGGCGTCGAGAAGCCGGATCCCCGGATCTTCCAGCTGGCGGCTGCCGAGCTGGGAGTGGGCGCGGCCGAGTGTCTGCACGTCGGGGATCTCTACAGCGTGGACGTCGTCGGAGCGCGGGCGGCCGGGGCGGAACCGGTGCTGATCGATCCGGCGGGGCTCTGGCCGCAAGAAGATTGCGTCAAGGTTCCCGACCTGGCTGCGCTCCCGGCTCTCGTGCGGTAAGGTCCTTCTGCGCCACGCGGTGGTAGGATGGATCGCGATGCCATTGGCGGAGGGAGTTCGATGTCAGGTCCCACGAATCGGCCGGGCAATCCGACAGCCCCCAAGCACGAGGGGCTGTTCAAGCGGATCTCGCTCACCATCATCCATGTCTCCGACCTCCGGCGCTCGGTCCACTTCTACCGCGACCTGCTCGGCCTCCATCTCACCGCCGAGACGAGCCAGTGGGCGGAGTTCCAGATCGGCGAGTGCCGGCTCGCGCTGCAGGGCGGCGCCGATCCGACGCTCACGATCCCCCACAAGGCGGCTGGATACATGAGTTTCAGCCTCGAGGTCGACGACGTGATCGAGGCCTACGAGATCCTGAAGGCCTCCGGCGTCGAGTTCGTGCGCCCGCCGGCCGAGCACGAGTTCGGCATGCTCGCGGTGATGCGCGATCCCGATGCCCGGGACATCATGCTCTTCGAGCCGCGCTAGGAGGAGGCATGCGCATCGAGCGCAAGGAGGAGTTCCCGGGCGGAGTCGTTCTCGCCATCCAGGGCGACATCGTGGGCGGGCCGCATGCCGAGGAGTTCTACCAGACCATCCGCGACCTGATCGCCCGCGGGCAGACCATCGTCCTCATCGACCTGGGCAAGGCGAAGCGCGCCAACTCCTCCGGGCTCGGCATCCTGATCCGCGGCTATGTCTCGCTCAAGCAGATCGGCGGCTCGCTCCGTGTCTACAACCTCAGCGAGCACGTCGATCACATGTTCAAGATCACGCGCTTCAACTCGATCCTCGATGTTTACCCCGACGAGGCGGCGGCGCGAGCAGGACGCGCGTAGGGCGATCCGAGCAGGACGCGCGTAGGGCGATCCGGGCAGGCCAGCCCAGCCGGCGGGCTAGGCGGCGGGGCGGTTCGCGAGCGCGGCGAGCAGGCGCCGCAGGTAGACCCCGACCATCCGCTTCCGATAGGCCGGGCTGAGCGGCACGTTGTTGTAGGGCTTCACGCGTGCCATCACCTGATCGGCGATCCGGCCGATCGTCGCCTCGTCGAGCTCCTTCCCGACGAACCCGGCTGTCAGCTCGGTGAACAGGCGCGGCGTCGTGTCGACCGCGCCGACCGCGATATGCAGCTCGGCGAGGCGGCCTCGTCCGTCACGGCGCAGCGCCACCGCCGCCCCCATCGCCGGGAACTCGATCGCGTCGCGGATCCGGAGCTTCATGTACGCGGCAGAGAGCTCGCGGGCCGCCGGCGGGATGTCGATGAAGGTGAGGAGCTCGTCGGCGCGCCGGACGTGGCGCGCAACCCCGTCGTGCCGGTAGAAGTCGCGGAGCGGGACCACCCGTTCACCGGCGCTCGAGGCGAGGCGGAGCTCGGCGCCGAGCGCCATCAGCACGGGCGCGAGGTCGCTCGAGTTGGTGGCGTAGCAGACCTCCTTCTGCGGCACCACGAGGCAGACGTCGCCTTCCGCCTTGAGGCAGTATCCCTTCGACTCGCGCCAGAAGAGGCTCTGGTTGAAGTAGAAGCAACGCGTGTCGAGGAGCAGGTTCCCGCCGATGGTGGCCTGCTCGATGATGAGCGGCGAGGCGACCTGGGCCGCGGTCTCCGCGATGGCCGGGAGCTCGCGGCGGATATCCGGGTGGCGAGCGATGTCGGCGAGGCGCGCCATGGCGCCCAGGCGCTCCGGCGTGAGGAGCCGGAGCTCCGGGATGCCCTCGAGGCTCACCACGTGCGGTTTCGCGTTCAGCCGCTGCTTGTAGTTCGGGAGGAGATCCGAGCCCCCGGCGACGACGTCGGCCGAATGCCCGAAGCGGCCGAGGAGCGCTATCGCCTCGGCGATCGACGGCGGTTGATGAAGCTCGAAGGGCGGCAGGATCATGGTACGAGGATCATGGTACGATGAGACGCTGTGCGGCGCGCTTCGCGCGCGCCGCAGGATGCGCGGATTCTAACCCAAGCGGCGCCGTCCGGGCACGCGCCTTCCGGGACCTCGACCAGCCGATGTCTCGCCCCTCCACACCGCTCGCCGCGGCGCTGACCGCCTTTCTCGCCTCCCTTCTGCTCTACCTGCTCACGCTCTGTCCGACCGTGTATGTCGCCGGGACGGGCGAGAACGCGACCGCGGCGGCGACGCTCGGCGTGCCCCATCCTCCCGGATTCCCCCTCTTCTGCCTTCTCGGGCGCCTCGCCGTTCTCGCCGCCCCGGCCGCGCCGGCCAGGGCGGTGAACGGGCTCGTCGCGCTGGCCGGCGCGCTCGCCGCGGGGGTCCTGGCCTGGCTCGTCGCCCGCCTGGCCCGCCGCCCCGCCGCCGGGGCGGCGGCTGGGCTCCTCTTCGCGCTCTCGCGCACGGTATGGGGGCAGGCGACGATCGCCGAGGTGTACACGCTGAGCGCGCTCCTCATGGCGCTCGAGCTCACGCTCGTCCTCGCCGCCCGCGGCGATCTCGGCGGCAGCGCGCCCGGCGGCGCGGGACGTCGGGGACGCGGGGCGGGGGAGCCGGCGTTCCTCCTCTTCACCTTCGTTCTCGGCCTCGGCCTCTGCCTCCACCCGATGCACGCGCTCCTCCTCCCGGGCTATGCGCTCCTCCTCGCCACGGCGCCGCGCCGGGTGCGGCCGCGGGCGCTTCTCGCCGGGGCCGGGCTCCTCGCGCTCGGCTTCTCGCTCCACCTCTACGCCCCGCTCCGCTCGCACCATGACCCGGTGCTCGACTGGGGCGATCCCGAGCGCCTCGCCGCGTGGGTCGAGTACCTGACCGCCGCCCAGTACCGCGGCCACATGTTTTCACTGGGTCCCGCGGAAATCGGTGTGAACCTCACGCGCGCGGGACGGATCCTCCTGGCCGAGTGGGGTCCGGTCGTTCTCCTCCTGGTGCCGGCCGGCGCGGTCGTTCTCGCGCGCCGCCGTCCCGCGCTCGGCGCGGCTCTCGGCCTCATGGCCCTCGCCGATCTCGTCTTCGCGATCAACTACGACATCCCGTGGGAGATCGAGGTCTACTACATCCCGTTCGTGCTGGTCGCCGCGGTGAGCAGCGGGGTCGCCCTCGCCGCCCTCTGCGCCCGGGCGCGGGTCGCCGGCGTCGCCGCCTGTGCGGCGGTCGTCCTGTGGCCGGCGATCGCCAACTTCGCGCCTTCCGACCTCCGTCGCGCCGATCTCGTCGATCGCTACGGGCGCGACATCCTCGACTCCTTGCCGCCGCGGGCGGCGCTCGTCACGCCGCCCGCCAATCCCACCTTCATCCTCCTCTACCTGACCGCGGTCGAGGGCGCGCGGCCCGACGTCCAGGTCTACGTGGCCGAGAAGGCGGGGCTCGCGCCGCTCGGCGCAGCGCTCAAGCCGGGGGCGGCGACCGTGACGCCGTGGATGCTGGCGGCCGACCGTGGCCGGCCCGTCCACTTCGCGGAGCGCGATCCGCTCGATGATCTGCCGGGGTATCGCCTGGCGCCGGCCGGAGCGGTCTACCGGCTGGCCGGCGCCGGCGAGCCGGCGGGGGCGGCGGCGCCGGGCCTGCCGCTCCGCGTCGACCCGGCGCGCGACGTCCGCCGCACCGACGACTTCCATCTGCGCCTGATCGGCGCGCGCTACTTCCTGCTGCGCGCCGACTCCGCCCTGGCCGCGGGCGACACCGCCGTCGCGCACGCGGCGCTGGCCGGGGCGCGGGACCTGGCGGGGGACCTCGTGGCGGTCGAGGGCTGGATCGCGGGGGCGCTCGCCGCGGCCGGCGATCGGGCGGGCGCGATCGCCGCCTACGGGCGGGCGCTCGCGCTCGAGGAGGATCCGGCGTTCGTGAACCGCCGCGGCCGGCTCGAGCTCGAGGCCGGCGATCTCGCCGCGGCCGAGGCCTCCTTCCGGCGGGCGATCGCCCTCGACGATCGCCTCGCCATCGCCCACTCGAACCTCGGCGCGCTCCTCGGCCGGCGCGGCGACTACGCCGGAGCGATCCGCGAGCTCGAGCGGGCGGTCGCGCTCGACCCCGCCTCCACCAAGGCGCACAACAACCTCGGCACGGCGCTCCTCCTCTCGCGGCGCCAGCAGGAAGCGGCGGCCGCCTTCAGAAACGTCGCTGGCGCTGAATCCGGAGCAACCGCAGATCGCCGCCATGCTCGCGCGGGCCGAGGCGGAGAGCGGGGCCACGCCGCCGTAGCCGGGGCTATCGGCCGCGAGGAAGCCTAGGGTGTCGTGCCGAGCCAGGTCGCGAGCGGCTCGACGTCCTTCTCGAGGACGAGGGAGCCGTCGGGCTCGAGGGCGACCGCGCGCCCGGTGGGGCGCATGAAGCGGTGCGCGTAGGAGAGCGTGTACGCGCCCTGGTTCAGGTAGGCGAGGAGATCGCCGGGGCGCGGCGCTTCGCCGGCGATCGCATCGCCGAGGAAGTCGCCGGGATCGCAGAGCGAGCCGTAGCAGGGCGCGGCGACCGGGGCGAGCGCCCCGGGGCGCGTCAAGTTCACGACCGGGAACTGCTCGGTGCCGAAGCGGTCGTAGCCGACGAGGCTCGTCGAGCCGTCGAGGATCGCCATCCCGTCCTTCACCGTGTAGACGCGCATGAGGAGATGCATGGCCTTGGCGACGAGGAAGCGGCCGGGCTCGATCGCCGCGCGGGCGCCGGCGACCCACGGGAAGCGCGCCCGTGCGAAGGCGAAGGCGTCGGCGAGCCCGCCCATGTACGCGGCGAGCGGCGGGGGAGGGGGCGCGTTCTCGGCGTAACGCACGCCGCCGAGAAGGCTCGAGGCGCTCGCGCCCGGCTCGTGCGTCGAGGGCGCGCGCGGCGAGCTCTCGCCGGCGGGGACGAGGCCGCCGCCCAGGTTCAGGAGTCGGATGCCGGCCTTCTCCTCGGCCGTGAGCGCCTGGTCGACGGGTGGGAGGATCTCCTCGAGGAGCCGCCGGTAATGGGACGGCTCGGGCACCGGCCCGCCGTGGATGTGGATGCCGGTGAGATCGAGCCGGGCGGCGCGGAGGGCCGGCAGGAACGCGGCGAGCTCGTCGGCGGCCACCCCGAAGCGCGACCACGGCGTCCGCGCCACGCGCGGCGGACGGAGGCGGATCCCGACTGGCCAGCGCGTACCGCTGGACGCGCCGCCGCGCGTACCACCGGGCGCGCCGCCGCGCGCACCACCGCGCGCATCGAGGCGGGCGCGCACGAGCGCGATCTCCTCCCGGTTGTCGATCTGGATGTGCACGCGATCGGGGTGGGCGAGGGCAAGATCGATCTCGGCGGGCGCCATGGCCGGGCCGTTCAGCGTGATCGGGCGGGCGCCGACCGCGAGCGCGAGCTCGAGCTCGGGGAGGCCGCCCACCTCGGCCCCGAAGCCGCGCGCGGTGAGCTCCCGGATCACCCGCGGGAGGTAGTTCGCCTTGTAGGCGTAGAGGACGATCGTTTGCTGCCCGACCCCGGACATGGCGGCGAGGAGCGCGTCGGCGTTCTGGCGGAGCGCCGCGACGTCGAGGAGGTACTGCGGCGTGCCGAAACGCTCGGCGCTCTCGAGCGCCCGCTCGCGGAGGGCGAGGAAGCGCGCCGCCTCCGCGGCGAGCGGATCGGCCGCCGCCTCCGGCAGTGGTGCCGTCATGTCCTGACCGCGACGACCTGGAGGTGCTCGCCGAAGTCGCGATACGGCGCGCGGCGGGCGTAGGCGAGCTCGAGCTCGACGGCGCGCGCGAAGTAGCCGGGATCGGCGAGGCGGCGCTCCGCCTCCGCGCGCGGCAGGTGGTTGTGGAGGACCGGCTTGCCGAGCGCGTCGCGGCGCTCGAGTCCGCAGGAGGCGAGAAGCTCGTCGAGCTCCTCCAGCGTGAAGCCGTGCGTCCCGTGCTCGTGGAACACGTTCTCGTAGCCGTCGGCGAGGAGCCGCTCGGCCGCCTCGATGCTGCCGGCGAGCGCGTGGCCGAGGAGGCCGGGGCGGCTGTCGAGGCCGAGGCAGAGCGGGCTTCCCGGCTTGAGGACGCGGGCGATCTCGCGGAGGCACTCCTTCCCGATCCCGAGCATGGTGCAGATGGACACCGGGTCGCCCTCGCAGAGGACCAGGTCGAAGGTGGCGTCTCCGAACATGGTGAGATGCCGGAGGTCGGCCTCGTGGATCTGCACGCGGTCGCCGAACCCCGCCTGCGCCGCGTGGTCCCGGGCGACCGCGAGCATCGAGGCCGAGAGATCCACGAGATCGATGCGGGCGGTGGTCGCCCCGGCCATGTGCATGGTCCACAGCCCGTATCCGCCGCCGGCGTCGAGGATCCGCGCGCCCGGACCTGCCGGCAGGAGCGGCTTGAGCGCCTCCCAGGTGATCGCATCGTAGAGCCGCCAGTAGTGGGTCTCGTACTCATCCGGCATCGCGGCGGCGCGACCCTCGTAGTAGTCGCGAATGGGGGCGAGCGAGGTATCGAGAGCGGGCGAAGTCTCCCTGGACACGTTCTCCTCCTGGGTGCGCGCGGCGGTGCCTAGCGGCCGGTGGGTGCCGCGGAGCGCCGGGCCGGTTCGCGGCGGGCGGCGCCGAGCAAGGTCGGCCCGTCCAGATGCTGGTGCAGGGCCTTGAGACCCGGCTCGACGAAGCGACGCAGCGGAGCGATCCGCTCCTCCGCGAAGCGCTCGGCATGGCGCGGATCGCGGCGGTACTCCTCGATCGCGCTCCACAGGACGAGGCTGATCATGGTCCGGAAGTCGATGCCCCACCAGCTCGCGCCGATGCCGAGGAACGACTCGGCGGCCGAGATGTCCGGGAGCGGATTCACCTCGATCAGCCAGAAGCGCTGGCCGTCGTCGATGAACTCCATGCGGTTGTAGTGCCGGGTGCCGAGGGCCAGGTGCATCATCCACGTGAAGCGCTTGAGCTCGGCGAGCCGCTCGGGCGCGATCTCGGGGCGGATCACGTAATCGATCTCGCCATGCTTCACCTCGTGGCTGCGGACGAGCGGATTCCCCGGCATCGCGGCGAGATCCACCGCCACCGGATCGAGCACATGCTGACCGAGGATGCCCATGGCGAGCTCCGGCCCGTGCACGAACTCCTCGACCATCCACGCGTCGCCGTACGCGGCGCGCACGCGCTCGACGGCGCGGTCGAGCTCGCGGCGATTGCGGGCCACCGAGGCCTCGTCGATGCCCATGCTCGAGCCCTCGGCGATCGGCTTCACGATGCAGGGATAGCGCAGGCGGGCGCCGGCGAGCTCGCTCGGGCCGAGGCTCCGCGGGGTGGGGATCCCGTTTGCCGCCGCCACTGCCTTGGCCAGGCGCTTGTCCATGGTGAGCGCGAGCGCGAGGAAGTTGGAGCCGGTGAAGGGCAGGCCGAGGCTCGCGCAGTAGAACGGCAGGATCGACTCGCGGGTGGCCAGACCGAGATCGAGGCCGGGCACCATCTCGACATTGTTGAAGACGATGTCGTATTCGTCGCGGAGGCGGGCGAGATCACTCGCGATGTGGGTGGTGACCTCGTAGGGCTCGACGACGCAGCCGGCGGCGCGCATCGAGTCCATCACGGCGCGCGCGTCGTTCGGGTCTTCCCACTCGTAGTAGTGCTCGTTGTCGGCGTCTGCCGGGCGCAGGTTGCAGGCGTAGAGGACGCGCAGAGGGTTCTGGCGGGATCTGGTTCGCGACTGGGGCTGGGTCATGGAGCGGGTTGCCTCGCTGCCGCCGGCTCGTACACGAGCACGGTGCGATGGGGACGTGGGCGGTAAAGGAGGCCGAGCAGATCGCCGGCCGGGAGCGCGTGTCTCCTCGTCAGGGAAAAATGGACGGTGCTCATGAGCTGGAGGCTCCGGTTTCGAAGCGGGCGCCGCGGTCGGCGGCGCTCCGCGTCGGTTGGCGGCGGGGCGCGGTGGATCCCGGCCGGCGCGCCGCGAAGTGAACAAGCATACACGATTGAGATGGGAAGTTCGGGCCAACGATTCGTCCGGTGCATGCCGGGCCGCGGCGGCGGGCCCGCCGCCGCGCGAGATGCCCCACGCGGCGCCGCCCGCGCGCGAGCCGGGCCGGCGGGTTCCGCCCGGTCGACGGTGGCGCGCCCGTCCGGTAGCATCACCGGTCCCGGCCGCGACCGCTCCCGTCTCCGGAGGAACGCATGGCGAAGAACACGCCCTCCCAAGCTGCGGCTGCCGCGTCCGCTGCGGCTGCCGCGTCCACCGCCGCGGCCCCGTCCACCGCCGGCCCTGCGCCCGGAGCGCCGCCCAGGCGCCGGCCGTTCACCGTCGAGGACCTGTGGGCCATCCGCCGCGTCGGCGCTCCGGTCGCGCTCCTTGACGGGAGCGCGCTCGTCGTCCCCGTCACGAGCTACGACATGGAGAAGAACGAGGGCGCGACGCGCCTCTGGCTCTACCCGCTCGGCCCGGCGCCGGGCGCGCCGGCCGCCGCGGGAACCAGCGGCGCGGGCACGCCGCGTCCGCTCACCGCGGCCGAGGTGTCCTCGACCGAGCCGCGCGTGAGCCCCGACGGGTGCCGGCTCGCCTTCGTGCGCCGCGCCGGCAAGGAGAAGGGCCAGCTCCACGTGATGCCGCTCGACGGCGGCGAGGCGGAGCGCCTGACCGACATGCCGCTCGGAGTCCAGGACCCGCGCTGGTTTCCGGACGGGAAGCGGATCGCATTCATCGCCCCCGTCCTCGGCGCGGCGCCCGCCGTCGAGGCGACGCGCGCGCTCCTCGCCGAGCGCGAGAAGGACCCGGTCAAGGCCCGGGTGACCGAGGACCGCGTCTACCGCTACTGGGATCGCTGGCTCACCGGGGGCGAGGTGCACCATCTCTTCGTCCTCGATCTCGAGACGCGCGCGGTCCGCGATCTCATCCCCGAGTCGCGCGCCTGGTTCGACCTGATGGACCCGGCGGGGAGCTACGACGTGGCGCCCGACGGAGCCGAGCTCGCCTTCTCCGCCAACGCAAGCGCGCCGCCGTACCAGACGGTCAACCACGACATCTTCACGGTGCCGGCGGCGGGCGGCCCGCTCCGGAACCTGACCGCCGAAAACGCCGCCGACGATGTGCGCCCGCGCTACACGCCGGACGGGCGCGCCATCGTCTACGGACTGCAGCGCGAGGTGGACTTCTACGCCGACCGCGTCCGCCTCGTCCGCCACGATCGGGCGACGGGCGAGAATCAGGTCCTCACCGAGGGCTGGGACCGCTCGGCGGCCGACTGGGAGATCGGGCCCGACAGCCGGACGATCGCCTTCCTCGCCGAGGATCGCGGGCGGGTGAGCCTGTTCACGCTCGATCTCGAGGCGGCGGCGAGCGCGGCTGCGGCGGCGCCGGCGGCCGCCGCGGGCGGCGCGGTCGCGCCCGCGCTCCGCCGGCGCGGCGGGCACGTGGGAGGCCCGCGCTGGGTCGGCCGCGACCGGCTCACCTTCACGGTCGATGCGCTCGACGCCCCGCCCGAGGTGGTCGTGTGCGGCGCCGACGGCGCCGGCGAGCGGCGGATCACGCACGAGAACGACGCGCTTCTCTCCGCGATCGCCTTCGGCCAGCTCTCGGAGATCGAGTTCGCGGGCGCCGGCGGCGCCCCGGTCCAGATGTTCGTCCTCCACCCGCCCGGCTTCGATCCGGCGCGGAAGTGGCCGCTCGTCCATCTCGTCCACGGCGGGCCCCACGGCATCTTCGGCGACCAGTTTCATTTTCGCTGGAACGCGCAGCTTTTTGCGACGCCGGGCTACGTGGTGGCGATGGTCAACTTCCACGGCTCGACGTCGTTCGGGCAGGACTTCGCCGCCTCGATTCTCGGCGCGCACGGGGAGCGACCGTTCGCCGATGTGATGGCGGCGACCGATCGGCTCGTCGCGACCGGCTACATCGACGCGTCGCGGATGGCGGCGGCCGGCGGCTCCTACGGCGGTTATCTCACGAGCTGGATCGGGGGGCACACCGATCGCTTCGCCTGCCTCGTGAACCACGCCGGCGTCTACGACACCCTCTCGCAGTATGCGTCCGACATGACGCTCGGCCGGGCCCGCGCCTACGGCGGCGAGCCGTGGACCGACCTCGAGGCGATCGATCGCTGGAACCCGGCCCGCTTCGCCGCGGGCTTCACCTCACCGATGCTCGTGGTCCACGGCGAGCAGGACTACCGCGTGCCGCACACGCAGGGGCTCGCCGTGTACGGCGTGCTCAAGGCGAAGGGGGTGCCGGCGCGACTCGTCTTCTATCCGGACGAGAATCACTGGATCTTGAAGCCGCAGAACTCGCGCCACTGGTACGGCGAGGTGCTCGGCTGGCTCGCGCGTTTCCTGTCGCCCGGGGGATGACGCGGGGCGGCGGTCGCCGCGGCGGCGGCTCAGGCCACCCAGACCGACTTCACGTTCACGAACTCGCGCATCCCGAAGCGCGCGAGCTCGCGCCCATACCCCGAGCGCTTGACGCCGCCGAAGGGGAGGCGGGGGTCGGACTTGACCATACCGTTCACGAACACGGCGCCCGCCTCGATGCGCCGCGCGAGGATCTCGCCGCGCGCGACGTCGCGCGTCCACAGGCTCGCCCCGAGGCCGAAGCGGGAGAGGTTGGCGAGCTCGATCGCGTGCTCCTCGTCCTCGGCGCGGATGAGCGCGGCGGCCGGGCCGAAGGTCTCCTCGTTGAAGACCGGCATGCCCGGGTGCACGTCGGCGAGGAGGGTCGGGGCGTAGAAGAAACCGGGGCCCGGGAGGGGCCGGCCGCCGGTCACCAGGCGGGCGCCGAGGGCCACGGACTGCGTGACCTGGCGATGCAGGTCGGTCACCAGGTCGGGTCGCGCGAGCGGGCCCAGCTTGGTCGCGCGGTCCAGCGGATTGCCCACCGGGAGCGCCCGGAGGCGCGCCGCGAAGCGGGACTCGAAGTCGGCCACCACCTCGGCCACCGCGATGAAGCGCTTGGCGGCGATGCAGCTCTGGCCGTTGTTGATGATGCGGGCGATGACCGCGGTGTCGACGCAGGCGTCCAGATCGACGTCGGCGAGGACGACGAAGGGATCGGAACCGCCGAGTTCGAGGACCACCTTCTTGAGCTCGCTCCCCGCCGCCGCGCCGACCGCGATCCCGGCGGTCTCGCTCCCGGTGAGCGTCACCGCGGCCACCGCGGGATGGCGGACGAGCGCCTCCGCGGCGGCGCTGCCGATCAAGAGCGTCGAGAAGGCGCCGGGCGGGAAGCCGGCGGCCGTGAACACCTCCTCGAGCGCGAGGGCGCACCCCGGCACGTTCGAGGCATGCTTCAGGAGCGCGACGTTCCCGGCCATCAGCGCCGGCGCCGCGAAACGCATCACCTGCCAGAACGGGAAGTTCCACGGCATGATCGCGAGCACGACGCCGAGCGGGTCGAACCGCACGTAGCTCTTCGCTGCATCGGTCGCCACCATCTCCGGCGCGAGGAACTCCTCGCCGTGCTCGGCGTAGTGGTCGCAGACCCACGCGCACTTCTCGACCTCGGCCTCGGCCTGGGCGATCGGCTTGCCCATCTCGTCGGTCATCAGGCGCGCGTAGCGGTCGCGCCGGGCGCGCAGGTGCCGGGCGGCGGCGCGGAGGCGCTCGGCACGCGCCGCGAGCGGCGTCTCGGACCAGGAGGCGAAGGTGGTCGCCGCGCGGGCGAGGCGGTACTCGACATCGTGCTCGGTGTGCGCGGGATAGGTGGCGATGACGGCGCCGGTGGCGGGGTTCACGGCCAGCAGGGTGGACGCTCTCTCCAGTTCCATCATGGGCGGATCCTAACGAACTCATAGCCCGAGAAGCAAATGCGCGCGCTCGGGCCGGTGCCGGTGGCGAGCATGGTCTCGCCGCCCAAGAAGTTCGTGAATCCGGCGAACACCGCCTCGTCATCGGCGGCGGGCCCGAGGATCCACGAGAGCTCGATCGCCGGATGGATCGCCGGGTGCGTGCGCGCGACGAGGTAGCCATCCTCGATGCGGAGCCGGAGATGCGGCCGGCTGCGGAAGGTGAGCGCGGCGAGCTCGGGGCTCGCGGGACTCGCGAGCTCGTAGTCGCCGGCGCGCGCGCGCCAGGCGGTGGGGATCGGAGCGGGCGGCGCGACGAGCTCGCCGAGGCGGCGCACCTGGCCCCCGGCGTCGGCGATCAGGATCGCATGCCCGGCGATCGTCGCGAAGCCGATGCGGAGCGAGCCGAGCTCGGCGATCGGGAGCGAGATCGGGATCGCTCCGAGGAGGAGCGGTCGCAGCGAGTAGAGACCGGCGACCTCTGGATGCAGGCGGAAGCGGTGTCCGCCGCGGCGGATCTCGATCGCGCCGCGCGCGCTCACCGCCACGTCGAGGATCCCGGCGAGCGTCTGATAGCGGCCGGCGTGCGGAGCGCTCAGCGCCCGACGCCAGTCGCGTGCGGGCGGTAGGAGCAGCGAGAGCGGCGGGATCGGCGGCCGGCGCGCGGCGGCGCCGCCCCGCAGGGCGGCGGCAAGGCGCAGGGTCTCTGTCCCCACGCGGTAGACGAGCGCGCGCCCCTCGGCCGAGTTGGTGCAGACCGCGACTGCGATGTCGTCGGCGATGCTGGTGAGGGCGACCGCGTGGAAGAGGTACTCGGCGCCGCCGTGCGCGGCGATCGGGCCGAGCGGGGCGAGACCGGGCACGACCGAGAGCTGCCAGCCGAGTCCCATCTGCTCCTCGATGTCGAGCGGCAATGCGGGACGCACCGGCGCGAGCATGGCCTCGACGATCGCCGGGGAGAGGATGCGGCGGCCGTCGAGCACCCCGCCGCCGAGAAAGAGGCGCTGGAAGCGGGCGATGTCGAGCACGCTCGCGGCGAGCCCGCCCGCCGGCACGTCCCCGGCGAAGGACGGCAGGGCGGCGGGCGTCCCGCCGCGGTGGCCGCGGGCGAGCGTCCCGCCGCTCTCCGGCGGGGCGAACGATGCGCCGGGCGCGCCGAGCGGGGCGAGCAGCACCGCGGCTGCGTAGTCGGCGAAGGGGCGGCCGCTCACCGCCTCCACCATGTGCCCGAGGAGGTTGTAGCCGAGCGTCGAGTACTTGGTGAGGAAGCCCGGAGGCTGCACGAGATAGGTGGCCGCGATGTCGGGGAGGAGCTCGTTGTACGCGACCGGGGCGCCGTCGGGCCGCGACCGCCGCCATAGATTGGGGAGACCGGAGCGGTGCGCGAGGATCGAGCGCGGGGTCACGGCGCCAGCGTCCGCGAAGCGCGTGCGGATCGAGAACCCGGGCAGGTAGGTCGCGAGCGGCCGGTCCAGGTCGAGGCCGAATTCCTCGGCGAGGCGGAGGACGACCGCGGCGGTGAACGGTTTCGAGAGCGAGGCGAGACGATACACGGTCTCCGGCGTGGCCGGGGTGCCGCTCGCGCGGTCGGCGTGGCCGCGGGCGCACGTGAAGAGCACGCGATCGCGCGTGGAGAGGGCGAGGCTCACGCCCGCCACGCGGGCGAAGCGCATCTCGTGCGCGACGAGCCGGCCGACATGGGCCTCGAGCGCGGCGAGGTCGGCGGCGGGGATCTCGCCGCCGGCGTGGCCGCCGGCGCCAACGCGAGGTGGCCGCGGCGCGAGCGCGCGTGCGACGAGGGGGGCAAGGTCGATCATCCCGCCGCCGCTCCGGCGTCGCCGCGCCGCGCCCAGCGCAGCCGGGCCGAGCTCGCGCGCGGGTTCGCCCGCCGCTCGGCCGGTCCCGGCCGGATCGCCTCCGGCGCGACGGCCGCGTAGGAGCCCGCGGCCTGTCCGGCGGCGAACGCCGCCGCCACCAGGCGGTCCTCGCCGCTGTGGAAGCTCACGATGCCGATCCGCCCGCCGGGCCTGAGGCAATGCGGTGCCGCGCGGAGCAGCGCCTGCAAGTTCCCGCGCTCGTCGTTCACGAGCATGCGCAGGGTCTGGAACGTGCGCGCCGCCGGGTGGAGGAGGTCGGGATCGGCCCGCCGCGCGGCGGCGAGCGCACGGGGCGCGATGCCCCTGGCGGCGAGCACCAGGCGCACGAGCTCGCGCGTCCGCCGGAGCGGCGCCCGCCCGCGGGCGGCGACGACGGCCGCGGCGATCGCCTCGGCTGCGGGTTCGTCGGCGAGCTCGGTGAGGGCTCTGGCGAGCTCGGCGGGCGGGATGGTCGCGAGGATCTCGGCGGCCGTTCGCCGCCGGCTCGCGCCCATCCGCATGTCGAGGGGGCCGTCGTGCTTGTAGCTGAAGCCGCGCGCGGGATCGTCGATCTGGGGGCTCGAGACGCCGAGATCGGCGAGGAGAACATCGCAGCCGTCGAGATCGTGTTTTCGCAGAAAGTTGCTGATACCTGCGAAATTCGAGTCGGAGACCGTGATGGCGACTCCGGCCACGGCAAGGCGGTCCCGGGTTCGCGCGAGCACCGCGCCGTCGAGGTCGAGGCCGTAGAGCCGCCCGCCGGGCTGGACGAGCGGCCACAGGGCGAGCGCATGGCCGCCGTGCCCGAGCGTGAGATCGACCACGATGTCTCCCGGATGCGGGGCGAGCGCGGCCAGGAGCTCGGGGACGAGGACCGGCACGTGGGTGCCCGCCGGCGTCCGCCCCTGCGCCTGCACGTGCGCGGCGATCCCGGGGTACTGCTCCGGGGCGAGTTCCTTGTAGCGCTCCGCGAACTGCCGCGGATGCGTGCCCCGGTAGCGGGGACGGCGCCGGCGGCCGGAGGCGGAAGGGCCGGCGCCGGGGCGCGCGCGTTCGTCAGGTTCAGCGTTCATCGCCTGTTTCCGGGGCGGCGCTCCCGGCCGCGCCGCCGAGCGCGTAGTCGATGCGAAGCAACGGTCTGAGATACGCGTCATCCGCGTAGGCGGCGGACCGGAACCAGGAGCGGTTCGACCCCGTCTCCTCCGCCGCTGCAAGGAGGATACCCTCATTCTCCCATGTTCCGCTCACCCAGGAGCGGACCGCGGCGGTGAGATCCCACTCGACCCAGGCCCCGGCAGCGACCAGCTCCGCCGCGGCGATCGTCTCGCCGCCGCCGGCGCCGCGCCGGGCGACGATCGAGAGCGTCCCGCGCGGGTCGGCGCGGAGCCGCGCGTTCGCCGCCGTGCTCGCCAGGCTCGAGTCGGTCGTGCCCGCGTAGCCGCGGACCCCGTTCTGCAGGAATACGTCCTGGCGGCCGCGCCGCGCACCTGGGTCGCGTGCGCGAAGCTCTCGTTCGTGAGCGGGCTCGTCGCGACGCGGAGATCGTAGCGCGCCGCTCGCCCCGCGGTGCCGTCGTCGCCGGACGCGCGAAACTCGAGCGCGATGCGGTCCGGGCCGATCGCCGCCGGGACGAGATCGGTGATCGGCGCCGGCGGGATCGAGTCGGTGACCACGGCGGCGATCGCGGCGGCGTAGACCGCGGCCATCTCGGCGTAGCCGGCCCGGTTCGGATGCAGGCCGTCGTGCATCCAGTCGCCGGGCCCGCGGGTGAAGAGATCGGGGTGCGCCGCGAAGCGCGCGTGGTGATCGGCGAGCGCGATCCGCAGCGGACTTCTTCCGGAAGCTCCTTCCGCCAGATCCTCGGCCATCGCGATCGCGGCCTCGTTCCAATCCGCCACGTCCTGCCGGCGCCCGCTCGCCGGTATGATGAGGGAGAGCACGATCCGGGGCGGCGCTGCCGGCCGCTCTGCGACGATGTAGGCGAGAAGCTCGGCGAGCTCCGCCGAGCGCGAGCCGGCGAGCGTCGCGCCGTGATCGAGCGAGTAGGGCCAGTAGGGCGGGGCCGCGCTCAGGTCGTTGGTGCCGAGATGGATGGCGATCACGCACGGATCGCGGGCCGGCGCGAGATCGGCGCTCAGGTCGAGGGCGCCGGTCCCGCGCCCGCTGCCGAAGGCGGGCGCGTAGAAATCCGCGGCGCGGGCGCCGTCTCGGAAGTGACCGCGCCAGGGCGCGTCACCCGAGGAGCCCACGAACGCGATCCGGTCGGCGAGCGGGGCGGGGAGGAGCGTTTCCAGGGCGCGGGCGAGCTCGCCGCGGAACCCGGGCGGAGATCCGCGGCCGAGGGTGATCGAATCTCCGACGAGGAGGAGGTCGATCGCGGCCGGGAGGGCCGCGCCGGAGGTTGCGGGAAGAGCGGCGGTCGCCAGCGCGAGCGCGATGGCGACCGCCGTCCGGCGATGCGCTACGGCAGGAGGAGGAGCTTGCGGGTCGCGCGCACGCCGGCGGCCTCGAGCTCCCCGAAGTAGATGCCGGCCGGCAGACGCCGGCCCGCCTGGTCCGCTCCGTTCCATTCCGCGCGATGCTCCCCGGGCTCGACAACACCGTCCACGAGCGTGCGTACGATGCGGCCCTGCACATCAACGATGCGCAGGCGCACGTGCGCGCGGGCGGCGAGATCGTAGCGGACGGCCGCCGAGAGCGCGACGGGATTGGGCATCGCCCCGAGGAGCCGGGTGGTGAGCGGAGCGGCCGCCACGCCGCCGATCCCCGTCGACACCGCGATCGTCGCGGTCACCGTGTCCGGGGCGGAGGGGTTCACTCCGTCGTGGACGATGAGGCTCACCGTGTAGGCGCCGGGAGCGTCATAGGTATGGGTGGGCGCCGCGGTGGTCGCCGTGCCGCCGTCCCCGAAATCCCAGGCGTAGGTGATGGGCTGCCCTTCGGGATCGAAGGAGCCGGCGCCGTCGAAGAGGACCGGCACATCCTCCTCGCCCACATAGGGGCCGCCGGCGTCGGCCACCGGCGGCGCGTTCACGACGGGCGGGGCGAAGGTGACGACGAGGGTGGGGCGCAACGACTGATTGGTTGTCGATTCTGAGGAGTAGAAGCCGCGCCGGTTGACCGTCGACTCGACCGCGGCCTTGAGGATCACTCCCTCGTTGTTCCACGCGCCGCTCACCCACTGCGCGACCGCGTTCGTGAGATCCCACTCGTACCAGGCGTTGTTGGCGGTCAGGACGGTGACATCCTCGGGGGTCGCAAAGCGATCGAAGTTGGGGTCGTTGTTCTGGGCGGCGTCGCTCGCCGCGGCCGCGCCGGGGGTCGACCAGGCGAGCACGTCCAGCTGTGCGAAGTTCCAGCACGAAGCTCCGGTCTGCTGGGACCAGTTCTGACGCGTTCCTTCCACCCAGCGCTTGGTCAGGCGGTAGGCGCCGATCTCGACCGTCGTGAAGGAGCTGAGATCGTAGCAGTAGAGCCGCATCCGGGCGTCCAGGATGGCCGATCCGGGCGGAATGGACGACACGTCGAAGCGGACGAGGCCGCGGTACAGGTCTCCGGAACCGCCCCCCTTGCCGACGTTGATCCGCACGCCGGCGCCCCAGTTCTCCCGCGGGCGGAGGTCGTCGATCGGATTGTCGTCCGTGCCGGCGTAGGAATTGAGGCCGTCACGCAGGGTGAGCACGAACTGCTGCACGCCGGCCGTCGTCGCCGTCACCACCGGCGATGCCGTCGAGCGGTTGCCCGCGTCGTCAACGGCCTTGACCGCGAAGTAATACCGGGTCCCGGGGAGGAGGTTGCGCACCTCGAGCGTGTCCGCTTCCCACGCCGGCTTCGGATCGGGCTCGTCGACGGCCTGCGGGGCGAAGCCGAACGTCAGCTCGTCGAAGGACTGCGTGGACACGCGGAGGTCGTAGCGAAGGGCGCGGCCGAGGAGGTTGTCATCGCCGACCGCGGTCCAGGTGAGAACGACGCGCGTCGTGTCCGCGGAGACCACCTGGAGATCGATGATGGGGCTCGGGGCCGTGGTATCGGTCACCGCGGCCACGATCGCCCCGTGATAGACGTCGGCCATCTGATCGTAGCCGGCGTCGTTCGGGTGGAGCGCGTCGGTCATCCAGTCGCCGGGACCGAAGGTGAAGAGGTTCGGGTTCGTGAGGAAGCGGTGATAGTGGTCGGCAAGCGCGATCGGGACCGGGTCTCCCATCACGATGCCCTCGCCGAAGTCCTCGGTCATCGCGACGATGCCGTCGGCGAACTGCTTGATGTCCTGGCTCCGCCCCTGCATGGGGATGATCATGGAAAGGACTATGTGCGAGAGATCGTTGCCGAGCGTGCCGTCCTGCCACTGGAGGAGGAAACGCAGGTAGTCGGCCAGCTCGCCCATGTGCGATCGGGTAAACGTCTGGCCGTGGTCGAAGGAATAGGGGACGTAGGGCGGGAGCTGGCTGTTCAGGTCGTTCGTGCCGAGATGGATGGCGACCACCTGGGGCGTGTTGGGTGCCGCCATGTCGGGTGTCGTGTCGAAGGTGCCGTTCCCCCATCCGTAGCCGAACGAGGACGGATAGAAGTCCTCGATCTCCCGCCCGCCGAGGAAATGACCCTGGTACGGCGGGCTTCCCGTCGAGCCGACGAAGTTGAAGGTCAGGCCCGGCTCGGCGTTGAGGAGGGCATGGAGATCATCCCGGAATCCGGGTTCCGCGCTCTGGCCGTTCGTGATCGAGTCACCGATCGGCATGAAGCGGAAGGTCTGGGCATGCGCAATCCGGGGGAGGAGGAGCAGGGCAAAGACCCAGATCCAGCGGCGAACGATCATCGGTGGGAGAACCTCGGTGTAGGGATCTTGAGTTGGCGGACCGGGGCCTGTCCTGGGCGAGAGCCGTCAATGACGGCGTCAATCATAGCAGGGGCAGCGGGATCCGGGGAAGCAGAATCGTCAGGCCTCCAGGGGGTCGATGCCATCGCTGTCAATCTGGAAAGCACTGATGGCATCTTGCACGACATCGGCGGATATCACCCCGAGGTCCTTTAGACGCGAGAGCGTCGCAATGACGATCGACTCGGCGTCCACCTCGAAGTGGCGGCGCAGGGCTTCGCGGGTGTCGCTCCGCCCGAAGCCGTCGGTGCCGAGGGTGGTGAGTCCCCCCGGCACCCAGCGGGCAATCTGGTCGGGCACCGCCTTCATGTAATCGGAGGCGGCGATGACCGGCCCCGCGGCGCCGTCGAGCTGCTCGGCGACGTAGGGCCGGCGCGGCGGGGCAGTGGGATGGAGCCGGCTCCATCGCTCCGCCTGGAGGGCGTCCCGCCGAAGGAGCTGGTAGCTCGTCGCGCTCCAGACGTCGGCGGCGATGCCGTAGCGCTCGGCGAGGAGCGCCTGCGCGCGAAGGACCTCGTTCAGGATCGACCCCGAGCCGAGGAGCTGGGCGGAGAGCCCCGGCGCCCGCGGCTCGATCGGGGCCGGGCGGAAGCGGTAGAGGCCGCGGATCGCCTGGTCGGCCACCCCGTCCGGCAGGGCGGGCTGCGGATAGGCCTCGTTCTGGAGCGTCACGTAGTAGAAGACGTTCTCGCCGTCGGCGTACATGCGCGCGAGGCCGTCCTGGATGATGAGCGCCACCTCGTAGGCGAAGGCGGGATCGTAGGCGCGGACGTTGGGCACGGTGCTCGCGAGGAGATGGCTGTGCCCGTCCTGGTGCTGGAGTCCCTCGCCCGAGAGCGTGGTGCGTCCGGCCGTCGCGCCGAGGAGGAAGCCCTTGGCGCGCGAGTCGCCGGCCGCCCAGATCGAGTCGCCGGTGCGCTGGAATCCGAACATCGAGTAGAAGATGTACATGGGGATCATCGGCTCGCCGTACGTGGCGTAAGCCGTGCCCGCGGCGGTGAAGCTCGCCATCGAGCCGGCCTCGGTGATCCCCTCCTCGAGCATCTGCCCGTCCTTCGCCTCGCGATAGCTGATGAGGAGGTTGTGGTCGACGGGCTCGTAGAGCTGGCCGACGGCCGAGTAGATCCCGTACTTGCGGAAGAGCGCCTCGAGACCGAAGGTGCGCGCCTCGTCGGGAATGATGGGGACGATGCGCCTCCCGATCTCGGGCTCGGCGAGGAGCCGGGCCAGGATGCGGGCGTAGGCCTGCGTGGTCGAGGCGTCGAGACCGGGCTTCGTCCCTTCCAGGAACTCGGCGAAGAACTCGCGGGGCGGGGTCGCGAGCGGGCGTTTCCTGACGAGGCGTCGCGGGACCGCGCCGCCGAGCGCCGCGCGCCGATCGCGGAGGTACTGGATCACGGGGCTATCGGCCGGCGGCATGTAGAACGGCGCGTCCTCGAGCTGGCTGTCGGGGATGGGGAGCTCGAGCAGATCGCGGAACGCGCGCAGATCGCTCAGGTTGAGCTTCTTCGCCTGGTGCGACACGTTCCGCCCCTCGGCCCCTTCGCCGAGCGTCCACCCCTTCACGGTCTTGGCGAGGATCACGGTGGGCGAGCCGCGATGGGCCGCCGCCGCTTGGTAGGCGGCGTACATCTTGTGCGCGTCGTGTCCGCCGCGGCGGAGCCTCTGGATCTCCTCGTCCGAGAGCTGATCGACCAGGGCGAGGAGGCGCGGATCGGAGCCGAAGAAGTCCTTCCGCGTGTAGGCGCCGTCCTCGGTCGAGTAGCGCTGGAAGCGCCCGTCCACGACCTCGTTCATGCGCTTGACGAGAAGCCCGTCCGTGTCGCGGGCGAGGAGCGCATCCCACTCGCGTCCCCAGATCACCTTGATCACGTTCCAGCCCGCGCCGTGAAAGACCGCCTCGAGCTCCTGGATGATCTTCCCGTTCCCGCGTACCGGGCCGTCGAGCCGCTGCAGATTGCAGTTGATGACGAAGACGAGGTTGTCGAGCTTCTCGCGCGCCGCGATCGAGAGCGAGCCGAGCGATTCGGGCTCGTCGGTCTCGCCGTCGCCGAGGAAGGCCCACACGCGCGGCTCCTCCTCCCCCCGCGGGAGGAGGCCGCGGTTCACGAGGTAGCGGTAGAAGCGCGCCTGGTAGATCGCCGAGATCGGGCCGAGGCCCATCGACACGGTGGGGAACTCCCAGAAATCGGGCATCAGCCACGGGTGCGGGTACGAGGAGAGCCCCTGCCGCCCGACTTCCCGCCGGAAGTGATCCATCTGCTCGGCAGTGATCCGGCCCTCGAGGAAGGCGCGCGCGTAGATGCCGGGCGAGGCGTGGCCCTGGAAGTAGATGATGTCGGCCGGCCGCTCGCCCTCCTTGCCGCGGAAGAAGTGGTTGAAGCCGACCTCGTAGAGGGTCGCCGCCGAGGCGTAGGTCGAGAGATGACCGCCGATCCCGGGGAAGCGCTTGTTGGCGCGGAGCACCATGGCCACCGCGTTCCAGCGGATGATGCGGCGGATCCGCTTCTCGACCACCTCGTCGCCGGGATAGGGCGGCTCGAGCTCCGGCGGGATCGTGTTCACGTACGGGGTCTGCACCAGCGCGGGCATCCGCGAGGGGCCGAGCCGCGCGCGGCGGATGAGCGCCTCGATGAGCTTGAGCGTGGGCCCCTCGCCGTAGTGGGCGATGACCTGGTCGAGGGACTCGATCCACTCGGCGAGCTCGGTGGGGTCGAGGCCCTGTGCGCTCCCCGCGCTCGCGCCGAGCTCGGCGGTCAAGGCGGCGAGAAGGTGCTCCCCGGGGCGGCCGGCCGCCGCCGCCCTACCGGAGGGTCGGCCGTCCGTGGGGGAATTTGCCCAGGCAGCCAGATCGAGCGGGTTTTCAGGAGCTGGAACCATGGAGACACCCAGTGTGGCCGGTCGGGACCGGGACGGCCGGGACGTGTGACGGATCGCGGCAGCGGTCGTGGGGGTTCGGCCGGGTCGAGCGCCGGAGCCGGCGGAGTCTCGCACCGGTCCCGGGGGGCGGCAAGGACGAAGTGGGGACGCCGGTCACTCCTTCAGCGCACAGGCGGGGCAGAGGGGGGAGACTCCGCCGCCTGCTCGCGGGCGGCCGCCAGGACGTAGGTGGCGATGCCGAAGGCGACGGCCACATTGAGAGAGCCCTTCGCCCCGCGCATCGGGAGCGCGACGATCTCGTCGGCCGCGGCCAGGAGGGCCGGCGAGATGCCCGCCACCTCATGCCCGAGGACGAGGCAGATCCGACCCGTGCCCTGGACACGGGCGAGCGGGGTGGCGCCCGGTTCGTTCTCCAGGGCGACGATCAGGTAGCCGGCGGCACGGGCGCGGGCGACCGCCTCCTCTGGATCGGCCACGTACTCCCAGGGCACGACCTCCTCGGCGCCGAGCGCGGTCTTCGCGATCTCCGGCCGCGGCGGGCGGCCGGTGATCCCGGTGAGGAGGATCCGGCCGATGCCGGCGCCGTCGGCGGTCCGGAAGATGGAGCCGACATTCCACAGGCTGCGGATGTTCTCGAGGAGCGCGATGAAGTCGGGGTCGCGGCGCGCCGGAACGCGCGGCGCCGAATCTTGCGATCCAGCGCCGGTCGTTGCGATGCGCTTGCGCAGTGCCTCGGCCTCCCGGCGGCGGGCGGTCGCCGGATCGAGGCCGACGAGCGCGCGTCCGCATCCCGGGCAGAAGATGCGCCGGCCGTGGCGGGCGGCCGGCACCGGGAAGGCGCGGCCGCAATCGGGAAAAGGGCAGGTCTGGGGCAGGGTGCTCATGGTCGGCGGTCGGCGCGCCCATGGCGGCGACGACGGATGACTGGGCGATTATCCGCGAAGCGCGCGCCGAAGGGAAGCGCGTCCGGGCCCGGGCTCGCGGCTCCCGCCTACATGGATCCGGCCGCGCCGCGGTTCGCAGGGGGTGCGCCCGACACCACACGCCCGTCGACGGCGGAGAGCGCGAACGCCCGCGCCCCGGAGCTCCGCATCGTCAGCTTCAACATCCAGTTCGCCCGGAACATCGACGCGGCGATCCGGCTCCTGGCGACCGACCCGGACCTCCGCGGGGCCGATCTGATCGCGCTCCAGGAGATGGATGAGGAGGGAGTGGCGCGGATTGCAGCGGCTCTCGCTCTGCGCTACGTCTACTACCCGGCCACGGTCCACCCCGCGAAACTTCGGCACCATGTTCGAGGTCGATCCCGACCGGTGCGCGGACCAGTTCACCGCGGTGCTCGCGGTGCTCGACGACGCCGCGGCGAGCCCGGACCCGGTCGTCATCGCCGGCGACCTGAATAGCCGTGAGATCGGCGAGCTGGCCGTGGCGCGCGGCTACGAGTGGCCCACGCGGGACGTGGGCCGCACCAAGTGGCTCTTCAGCTGGGACCACGTCTTCCTCCGCGGCTTTCCCCCGGGCGCGGTCCGCGCCGCCGGGCGGACGCGCGACACGGGCGGCGCGAGCGACCATCGCCCGGTGTGGACCGTGGTCGATCTCGGCGCCGGCGCGCCGTAGACCGCGCAGCGCATGCGACTTGCCGAGATGCGAGCCGGGGGTCCATAATCCCGCGCATGCTCCAGTGGTGGCAGATCCAGGACGGGAAGCTCAAGTCGTGCGCGGCCGGCGAGGGCTCGGTCGCGGTCTACATCAATCCCGACGAGGCCGAGCGCAAGTACCTGATCCACGATCTCAAGGCCGATGAGCACACGCTCCTCTCGGCGCTCGACCCCGACGAGCTCGCCCGCGTCGAGTTCGAGCCCGAGCACGCCGCCATCATCATCAAGCGCCCGAAGAACTACTCGGCCGCCGACAACTTCCTGTTCAAGGTGGCATCTCTCGGCATGCTCGTGTTCAAGGACCGGCTGGTCCTCATCGTCAACGAGGACACCCCGCTGTTCGAAGGGCGCCAGTTCCAGAAGATCAACTCGATCCACGATATCGTGCTCCGGCTCATCTATCGCTCGATCTACCACTTCCTCGAGCACTTGAAAGTCATCAACATGTGCAGCGACGAGCTCGAGCGGGGGGTGAACACGGCGATGGAGAACCGCCACCTCTTGAACCTGTTCACCCTCGAGAAGAGCCTGGTCTACTACCTGAACGCGATCAGCTCGAACGGGCGGGTGATCGAGCGCCTGCGGGTCAATGGGCCGCGCTTCGGGTTCACCACCGAGAATCTCGAGTTCCTCGACGACATCGCGATCGAGAACAGCCAGTGCTACGAGCAAGCGCAGATCTACTCGCAGGTCCTCTCCGGGCTCATGGACGCCCGGGTCTCGGTGGTGAGCAACAACCTGAACGTGCTCATCAAGCGCCTGAACATCATCATGATCGCGCTCATGCTGCCCACGCTCTGGATCGGCTTCTTTTCGATGAACCTGCCGATCCCGTTCCAGGATCAGGTCGCCACCTTCTGGGTCGTGGTCCTGGTCGCGGCGGCCTGCGCCGTCGGCGTATCGGTGGTCCTCCAGCGCCGGCAGTGGTAGGACGAGGGGTGCGGCGGCGGTAGACGAGGGACCCCCGCCGCGCTACCGTTGAGCGGGGCTCGGGAGGGGGTCCGGCATGAGCGAGCGCCTCGAGATCAGCCGCCGCCGTTTCCTCAAGCAGACGACCGCCTGCGGTCTTCTTCTCGGCGGGGCGGGGCTTGCTGCTTCTCCCGCCTGGCGCCTGGCGGCCGAGCTCCTCGGTCCAGCCGCCGCCCGCGCCGCCGCGGACGGGATCCCGCTCGCGGAGCTCCTCGCGACGGCGCCGGTCGCTCGCTACTGGACCTCGACGGCCGAACCGCTCGTCCCCTGCACCGCCTGCCACGAGCCGGCGGAGCTCGCCCGGCGCGGCGTGCCGAGCCCTGCGCCCGGCGCAAGGCACGCGCACCAGGTCTTGCATGCCCGGTGCCTCCTCTGCGCCCGCGGCTGCGTGCTCGCCGCCGGGGAGCGCGGCGAGTGCGGCGCCCGCCTCTTCCACGAAGGCGAGATGCGGAGCCTCGTCTACGGGCGGCCGGTCGCCGTGCACGTCGACCCGATCGAGAAGAAGCCCTTCTATCACTTCCTGCCGGGGGCGATCGCCTACTCGCTGTCGACGGCCGGGTGCCCGCTCCACTGCCAGTTCTGCCAGAACTGGGAGCTGTCGCAGGCGCGCCCGGAGGATCACCGCGGGCCGTATGTGCCGCCGGAGCGGGTCGCGGCGGCGGCGGTCGAGCGCAAGGCGCCGCTCATCGCCTTCACCTACAACGAGCCGACCGTGTTCACCGAGTACCTGGTCGACATCGCGCGGGCTGCTCGCGGCCACGGGCTCCGCAGCGTGCTCGTGAGCTGCGGTTTCATGAACGCGGCTCCGCTCGGCGAGATGTGCGAGGTTCTCGCCGCGATCAAGATCGATCTCAAGGGTTTCAGCCCCGAGTTCTATCGCCGGGTGAGCCGGGCCGAGCTTGCACCGGTCCTCCAGAGCTTGAAGGCCGTGGCGAGGAGCGGGCGGCACCTGGAGATCGTGAACCTCGTCGTCCCCACGTTGAACGATGCGGAGCCGATGCTCAAGGGTCTCGCCGACTGGGTGATGGGAGAGCTCGGCCCCGATGTGCCCGTGCATTTCACGCGGTTCCATCCCGACTACAAGCTCTTGAACCTGCCGCCGACGCCGGTCGCCACGCTCGAGCTGGCGCACGCGATCGCGCGCGACCGCGGCATCCGCTATGCGTACGTCGGCAACGTGCCCGGACACCCGGCCAACAACACCTACTGCCCGGGCTGCGGCCGGATCGTGATCGCGCGCCAGGGGTTCTTCGTCACGGAGGTGAAGCTCAGTGAGGGGAAGTGCGCGGCCTGCGGGACGACGATCGCCGGCATCTGGACCTGAGCGCCGCGCGCGCCGGGCGGTAGCCGGCCGCACGGGCGCGGCGGTCCTGCTCCTCCTCGCGCTCACGATGGGGCCGGGGGCGGCGGCCGCCGCCGCGCCGGCATCGCCCGAGCGCCCGCCCGCGGTCGCCGGGCAGTTCTATCCGGACGGCCGCGCCGCGCTCGTCGCGGCGATCGATGCCGCGGTCGGTGGAGCCAGCTCCCCGCTCGGCCCGCGCCCGGTGGCGCTCGTCGCGCCCCACGCGGGCTACGTCTTCTGCGGCTCGATCCTCGGCGAGGCCTGGCGGCAGGCGCGCGGCCACGACTACGACCTGATCGTGCTCCTCGGCACCAATCACACGCGGGCCGATCTGAACGGCGTCGCCGTGTGGACGGGCGGGGCATGGCGGACGCCGCTCGGGGCGACGGCGGTCGACGTGCCGGCGGCGAAGGCGCTCGTCGCCGCCGATCCGGCCGACTGCACCGCGGACCCGGCGGCCCACGAGCGGGAGCACTCGATCGAGGTGCAGGTGCCCTTTGCCGAGCGGCTCTTTCCCGGCGTCAAGATCCTCCCGGCCATCGTCGGCACCGAGGATCTCGCCCGCCTCGAGCGCTTCGGGAAGGCGCTCGCCCGGGTCGTCCACAACCGGCGCGTGCTCATCATCGCCTCGAGCGATCTCTCCCACTATCCGCCGCGGGCCGAGGCCGTGGCGGTCGATCGCGCCGTGCTCGCGGCGATCGCCGGCTTCGATCCCGCCGCCGTGCAGAGGACGATCGCGACCGAGATGCGGCGGCAGGTGCCGGGGCTCGCCACCTGCGCCTGCGGCGAGGCGCCGATCCTCGCGGCGATGGTGGCGGCGCGTGCACTGGGCGCCACGCACGGCACCGTGATCCGCTACGCGAACTCGGGTGATGTGGCTCACGGCGACGAGAGCCGGGTCGTCGGCTACGGGGCGGTCGCCTTCACCGGCGTGGCGCCGGTCACCCCGCCTGCGACCGGAGCGCTCTCGCCCGCCGACCGGCGTCATCTGCTCGCGGTGGCCCGTGCGTCGATCGCCGCCCGACTCGGCGCGCCCGCGAAGGCTCCGCCCTGTCCTCCGGCGGCCCGCGCCGAGCGCGGGGCTTTCGTCACGCTCGAGGAAAGGGGCGAGCTCCGCGGCTGCATCGGGCACCTGGCCGCGGACACGCCACTGTGCACCGTGGTCGAGGAGATGGCGGCGGCCGCCGCCTTCCAGGATTCGCGCTTCCCGCCGCTCGGGCGGGACGAGCTCGAGCGGATCGAGATCGAGATCTCGGTGCTCACTCCCGCGCGGCCGGTCCAGGGACCGGGCGACATCGTCGTCGGCCGCGACGGCGTGATCCTCCGGAAGGACGGCCGCTCGGCGGTCTTCCTGCCGCAGGTCGCCCCCGAGCAAGGCTGGGACCGCCCGACGATGCTCTCCCATCTCGCGGTCAAGGCCGGGCTCGCGCCCGATGCGTGGCGCGAAGGAGCGACGTTCCTCATCTTCCAGGCCGAGGTCTTCCGCGAAGGAGATCCAGAGCAGCCGCGGCCATGACGATCGAGCTCCTCGCGATCGGCTTCGTGTCGCTCATCGTCCAGGTCGTGCTCCTGCGCGAGCTCGCGGTCGCCTTTCAAGGGAGCGAGCTCAACTATCTCCTCGCGCTCGGCGTCTGGCTCCTGGGTACGGCGAGCGGCGCGTTCCGGCGCGGCGCCGAGGCTCCTCGCTCAGCCCACGGGGTCGCTCAGCCGCCATCGCGGCGAGCGATCGCCGGCGCCTTTCTCCTCGCCGGCCTTCTCCCCGCGCTCGCGATCCCGTGGGCGCGCGGCGCGCGGCATGTCCTCGGCGCGGTGCCGGGGGCGTTCCTGCCCTTTCCGAGCCAGATGCTCGTGATGGCGCTCGCGCTCTGGCCGGTCGCCTTCGTCTTCGGCCTCCTCTTCCGCCGGGTGGCCGAGCGCGCGCTCGCAGGCGGGCGCCCGCTCGCCGCGTCCTACGCGCTCGAATGCGCGGGCGCGCTCGCCGGCGGCGCGGCGGCGACCCTGGCCCATCACGCCGGCCTGTCGAATCTCGCCACCGGGCTCGCCGCTGCCCTCGTCGCCACCGCCGTCGCGTGGTCTGACCGGCGAGGACCCGCGCTCAGCCTCGGCGCCGTGATCGTCCTCGCTCTTGCAACCGCCGGGCCGCTCGATCGGGCGCTCACGGCCTGGAATCACCCGGGTCTCGTCGCGACGCGCGACACCCCGTACGGGCGCGTGACCATCACCGACTGGGGCGGCCAGCTGAACGTCTTCGTGAACGACGCGCTCGCCTACGAGACCGGCGGCACCGCCGCCGAGGAGTTCGTCACGGTGGCGGCCCTCGTGCATCCGGCGCCGCGGCGCATTCTCGTGCTCGGCGGCGGGATGACGGGGCTCGTGCGCGAGGCGCTGGCCCAGGACCCCGCCCAGGTCGTGAACGTCGAGCTCGATCCGGCGGTTGCGGAGCTCGTCGTGCGCCATCTGCCGGCCGGCGACCCTCCCGCGCCGGCGGCAGGGGCCGTGCGCGCAGCCGGGCTCGCCGCGCGCGTGCGCACGGTCCACGACGATCCGCGCCGTTACCTGGCGCGGTCGGCGGACCGCCACGATCTGATCCTCGTCGGCATGCCGGAGCCCGCGTCCGGGCAGGCCAATCGCTACTACACGCGGGAGTTCTTCGCCGAGTGCGCCGCGCGTCTCGCCCCGGGCGGCGTGCTCGCGCTCCGGTTGCCGGCGGCGGAGAACGCATGGTCGCCGCCGCTCGTGGCGCGGACAGCGAGCATCGATCGCGCCCTGCGCGCCGCCTTCGCGGATGTCCTCGTCCTGCCGGGGGCGACGGCGATCGCGCTCGGGTCGAACGCGCCGATCGCGCGCGATCCCGATCTCCTTGCGGCGCGCCTGGCCGCTCGCGGGCTCGCACCGCGCCTGGTCTCGCCGGCCTACCTCCGCTTCCTGTTCACGAACGATCGCACGGCCGAGCTCGCCCTCGCGCTGACCGCGGCGCGCGTGCCGATGAATCGCGACGCGCATCCGGTCTGCTACCGCTACACGCTGGCGCTCTGGCTCTCCAGGTTCTATCCCGCGATCGCCCGGCTCGATGCTCCGCCGGGGGCGCGCTGGCCGATCGGGGGCGCGGCGCTGGCGGGCCTCGCCGGCCTGTGGCTCGCCACGCGCCGCCGATCCGCCCGCGGCGCGATCGCCGTCTTCTTCGCGGGCGCGATCGGCATGGTGCTCGAATCGATCCTTCTCCTCGCGTACCAGGCGCGCGGCGGCGTGCTCTACCAGGATCTCGGGCTCCTCCTCATGCTGTTCATGGCCGGACTCGCTCTCGGCGCCGCCGCGATCGGCCGGCTGCCGCGCCCGGCCGGCCGGCGCCAGGGGATCGCCATCGGCGCGGGACTCGCCCTCGCGAGCTCGTCTCTCGCCTTCCGGCTCGCGACCGGCGGCGGTCCGGGCCTCGTCGAGACCGCCGGGTGGCTCGTCGTTGCCGGCGCGCTGACCGCGGCCGTCTTCGCGGAGGCGAGCGGTCGCGCCGCGGATCCAGCCGCCGCGATCGGACTGCTCTACGGGGCCGACCTGGCGGGCGGCGCTCTGGGCTCGCTGGCCGCGAGCCTCGTCCTCATTCCCATCCTCGGGCTCGCGCCGAGCGCGCTCCTCGCCGCGGGAGCGGCCGTCCTCGCCCTGGCCTGGCTCTAGTCGGTGCTCCTCCGGCGCCCGGGCCCGGGCGACCGCCCGCCGCGCCCGGGGAGCGGCTCGCTGCAACGGGCGACCGCCCGCAGAGCCGGGGCGGAGCCGGTGGCGTCCTGTGGCATAATGCGGCGCCGAACGGCGGGACCGGCCGGATCCGCCGCCGGCTTGATTTCCCGGAGAGCCCATGAAGCGCACGCCATTTCTCGAGTCGTGTCTCGTCATCGGCCAGTGCACGACCAACTGGTTCACGAAGCGGCCGCTCGTCGTGTCGTTCGAGGTGACCGACTCGTGCACGTGCTGGTGCCGGCACTGCGACCACGGTGGGCCGGCGCGGGAGCCCGAGCTCACCCCGGCGATGATCCGCACGTGGATGCAGAAGCTCCATCCGGGCGTGATCCAGATCTCGGGCGGCGAGCCGCTCATGCGCCGGGACATCGTCGAGTGCGTGCGCGCAGCGCAGCGGGGCGGCGGCCTCCCGTACACGGTCTTCGTTTCCAACTTCTCGCAGATGTCGCCCGAGAAGTACCTCGCGCTCAAGGCGGCGGGCGCCGACCAGTTCTCGGTCTCGCTCGACTTCCCTGACGAGCGCCACGACGAGTTCCGGCGCCACCCCGGGCTCTACCGGCGGCTGGCCGATCTCCTGCCCCGGCTCGCGGCCTACGGCCACGACGACATCGTGATCAACACCGCCATCACCCGCGAGAACTACCGGCACATCGGCGACATCATCGCGCGCGCCGAGGAGTGGGGCGTCAACGTCTCCTTCAGCGCCTACTCGCAGCGGCGGACCGGGGATCGCTCGCTCATGATCTCGACCCCCGAGGAGCTCGCCGGGCTCCGCGCCGAGCTCGACCGGGTGCTCGCCCTGAAGAAGGCCGACCCCAAGGGCGTGATCGTCACCGCGTGCACGACCCTCGAGGACACCTACCGCTACTTCACGCAGGGTGGCATGCCGAGCTGCTCGGCCGGGTTGCGCTTCCTGGTCGTCAACTCGAACGGGCGGCTCCAGCCGTGCTCGATGCACTTCTCGACGTTCGACGAGCAGCGCGACCTGGTCCGCGAGTTCACCGCCCACAACACCTGCGACGAGTGCTACGTGTCCATCCGCTCCTACCTCGACAAGAGCTTCCCCGAGCTCGTGCGCGAGTACGTCGGCGACTTCTTCTCCTTCAAGTCTCCGCCGCCGGTGCCGGCCGTCCCTGCAGTCCCCGCCGCCAGGTAGCGCCGTCGCGGTGCCGCGCGGCCCGCTCGCCCCTTGGCCGGAGTGGCCTGCGGTCGTAGAATCGATGTGACCGCGCTCTCTGCCTTACGCTGGGTCGCGGTCGCTAGCCTGGTTGTGATGTGAACCAAGGAGTCGCCATGACCCGTCGTTCTCCGCACCTCCGGGTCCCGGGCGCGATCCTCGTCGCGCAGCTGTTGTTTCTCCTCCTTCCGCTCATAGCTCTCGCCGGCGATCAGCCGCCCACTCCCGCGGCGCCGCTCGGCACCCATGTCCTCCTGGGCTGGAACGATCTCGGGATGCACTGCTCGAACTGGCACTTCCAGGATCTGGCAGTGCTTCCGCCCTACAACACGCTCTATGCCCAGGTCATCCGTCGCGGCAGCTCGAACGAGCTGCCGGTCGTTCTCGGACCCGGCTACCGGTTGACCTACGAGTTCGTGGACAACACGTACTCGGTGGGGAAGACCGACTTCTGGTCGTACGAGGACCTGCTCTTCGGCGTGCAGCTTCCTGACAACGTGGGCCTCACCGGGAAGGGCATGACCGGCACCCTCGACTGGACGGCGGACCACTACGAGGCACCCGGCACCCCGCTCACCCCGTACACCGATTCCGATCTCGTGCACGAGCAGCCTTACCAGATGGCGCTGCTCCGGGCCTACGACGCGCAGAACGCGCTCCTCGCCACGACCGAGATCGTGGCTCCCGTGAGCAACGAGATGGTGTGCTCGAACTGCCACACGACGCCGGGGGAGAGGGTCGAGGTCAGCATCCTGCGCCGGCACGACAATGACAACGGCACGCAGCTCCTCCAGCAGCGGCCGGTGCTCTGCGCGCGCTGCCACGGGTCGAACGCGCTCGGCCTGCCCGGGAATCCCGAGCTCCCCAACCTGTCGAAGGCCATGCACGAGAAGCACGCGTTCATCACCAACGACTGCTATCAGTGCCATCCCGGGCCCAACACCCAGTGCCTCCGCGATGTGATGTCGCAACAGCACGGCATGACCTGTGGCAACTGCCACGGCACCGTCCGCGATGTGGCCCAGTCGATCGAGGATGGGCGGCGGCCGTGGCTCGATGAGCCGCGCTGCGGCACCTGTCACGGCGCCAACTACTCGGAGCTACCGGGGACGCTCTATCGCCACTCGGACAACGGGCACGGCGGGCTCTACTGCTCGGCGTGCCACTCGAGCCCCCACGCCATCCTGCCGTCGCGCGAGGAGCGCGACAACCGGCAGAACGTGGCGCTGCAGGGGTATGCGGGCACCCTTCGCTCGTGTGATGTCTGCCACGGTTTCTTCCCGGCAGGTCCCGGCCCGCACGGGCTCACGCCCGACGGGATCCGCGACGAGACCGCGCCGCCGCGGACCGCCCGCCTCGTGGCGGCCCCGAACCCCATGATCGAGCGGACCGAGATCGAGTACCGGGTCATCGACGGCTCGCCGATCGCGCTCGCCGTCTTCGACGTGACCGGCCGCCGGGTGCGGGGTCTCACGTCGCGCGCGCAGACCCCCGGCGATCACACGCTCGTCTGGGACGGGACGAACGAGAGCGGGGCGCGCGTCGCCCCGGGGATCTACTTCTGCCGGCTCGAGACGGGTGGCGAGATCGCGGCGGTGCGGCTCGTCAAGCTCGACTGACCGGGCCGGGGCGGGCCAGGGCGGGCCGGGCGCGAGCAGGAGGCGGGCCGGGAGGTCCGCCTCCTGCTCCATGTTACAATGCCGATGGTAGATTCTTGCCTACGGAGGAACGCATGCCCATCGTCGAGATCGACGGTCGCCAGCTCGAGGTGAACGCGGAAGGATTCATGACCCACCCCGAGGAGTGGGACCGCGAGGCGGCCATGATCCTCGCCCGCGCCGAGGAGAACCTCGACTCGCTCGGTCCCGAGCACTGGGCCGTCATCGAGTACATCCGGACCTACTTCCAGGAGAAGCAGGTCGCGCCGATGATCCGGCTCCTCTGCAAGTCGACGGGCGTGCCGCTCAAGCGCATCTACGAGCTCTTCCCCTCGGGTCCGGCCAAGGGCGCCTGCAAGCTCGCCGGGCTCCCGAAGCCGGACGGGTGCGTCTAGGGAGCGGGCGGGATGACGGGCGGTGGACTCCGCATCGTGGCCCTCGCCGCCGCGTTCCTGGCCTTCGCCGCGCTCGCGCTTCTCGTCGCGCGGATCCTCGCCCGCGGCCGCGCGACCTATCTCGCTCCGGCGAGCGGTAGCAGTGCGCGCGGCGTCGCCTACGCCTTCGGCGCCGGGATGTTGCCCGGGGCCAAGGAGAGCGCCCGGGAGCATCGGGCGACCTACCTGGCCGGCGTCGCCTATCACCTCGGCGTCTTCGCCGCGCTCGTGACCTTTGTCGCCGCCGTGGCGGGGCAGGAGCTCCCGGCGCCGGCGCGGATCCCGGTCCTCGTGCTCCTCGCCGCCGGCTGCGCGGCGGGGCTCGCGCTCGCGGGACGGCGGGCGACCTCGGCCACGCTCCGCGCGCTGAGCGTGCCGGACGATTACCTCGCGAACCTCCTCACCGACCTCTTCGTGGCCGCAGCACTCGCCGCCGTCCTGGCGCCGGCGGCGACCCCGCTCTTCCTGGCGGTCTCCATTCCCTTCTTCCTCTACCTTCCGCTCGGGAAGGTGCGCCACTGCGTGTTCTTCTTCGTGAGTCGCACCTTCTTCGGGGCCTTCTACGGGCGGCGCAGCGTTTTCCCGCCGGGGCACTAGCCACCGATGACCGCAACCGATGGGAAGAGAGACTTGGGCAACGACGCCTACGCCGAGCGGCTCGCCGGCCTGACCGCCGCGGAGGCCGAGGAAGTCGGCCGGCTCTTCCTCTCCCGGCTCGATGCGCGCACCGAGGCCTACCTGAACGCCTGCGTGCGCTGCGGACTCTGCGCCGATACCTGTCATTACCACCGGACCGACGGCGAGGTCGCCTCGATCCCCGCGCGCAAGCTCGAGCTCCTCGCCGCGGCGTATCGCCGCGATTCGACGCTCCTCGGGCGCCTCGCGCCCGGGCTCGTGGGAGCGGCGGACGTCACGCCGGAGCGCGTTCGCGACTGGGTCGACGCCTTCTACGGGCGATGCACGCTCTGCGGCCGCTGCGCGGTCAACTGCACGATCGGGATCCCGCTCGCGATCCTCTTCCGCGCCGGCCGCGGGGCGCTCGCGGCCGCCGGTCTCCTCCCGCCCGAGCTCGAGTCGGTGATCAGGACCCATCGCGAGACGGGCAACAGCATGGCTGTCACGCGCGAGGAGTGGGTCGAGACGGTCGCCTGGCTCGAGGAGGAGCTCCGCCTCGAGCCGGGGTGCGCGACGGCCCGGCTGCCGCTCGACGAGAAGGGCGCGCGGATCCTCTACACGGTGAATCCGCGCGAGGCCAAGTTCTTCCCGCTCTCGATCGTGGCGGCGGCGAAGGTCTTCCACGCCGCAGGCGAGCGCTGGACCATGTCGAGCGAAATCGCCGATCTCACGAACTATGGCCTGTTCAGCGGCGAGGCGGCGCTCGCCGGCCCGATCTCGGCGAAGCTCGTCGCGCTCATGCAGGAGCTCGGCGCGGAGGAGCTCGTCATCGGGGAGTGCGGGCACGGGTTCGCGTCGAACCGCTGGGAGGCGCCGGAGTGGCTCGGCCGGAGCGGGTTTGCCGTGCGGAGCGTGCTCGAGCTCTACGACGACTACCTCGCGGCGGGGCGGCTCCGGCTCGATCCGGCGAAGAATGCGGCACGGGTCACGCTCCACGATCCGTGCAACCTGGTGCGCACGGGCGGGGTCGTCGCGCCGCAGCGCCGCGTGCTGGCCGCGGCGGCCGGCGATCTCGTCGAGATGACGCCGCACGGGATCCAGAACTTCTGCTGCGGCGGGGGCGGCGGGCAGCTCGCCCTCACGCGCTATGCCGATCGGCGCATCGCCGCCGGCGAGGTCAAGGCTGATCAGATCCGCGCCACCGGGGCGAAGGTGGTGGTGGCGCCCTGCCACAACTGCATCGATCAGCTCATGGAGCTCGGGAAGGTCTACAAGCTCGGCGTCCAGGTCAAGACGGTGGGGGAGTTCCTCGCCGATGCGCTGGTGCTCGGCGAGTAGCTGCCGCCGCCGGTTCTGCGTCGCTTCCGCCGTCGGCTCAGCGCTGGCGGACGAGCCCGCGCCTGAACTCCGCGATCTCGCACACCGCGTGGATCGCCCGGTCGATCTCCTCCGCGGTGTTGAACGGCCCGATCCCGAAGCGGACCGCCCCGTGCTTGTCGGTCCCCATCTGCTCGTGCACGAGCGGCGCGCAGTGGAGGCCGGTCCGGCAGGCGATCGCATGGTCCACGTCGAGCATGATGCCGGTATCGGCCGCCTCCTGGCCGTCCACATTGAAGAGCAGCACGCTGATGTGGTTCGCGAGGTCGTCCTGGCAGTAGAGGGTCACGCCGTCGATCTCGCGGAGGCCGTCGCGGAGCTTGGTGAGCAGCCACATCTCGTGGTCCTGGATGGCGGTGAGGCCCTTGGCCTGGACCCACTTGAGCCCGGCGTTCAGCCCGGCGATGCCGACCAGGTTCGGAGTCCCGTACTCGAGGCGATAGGGATACTCCTCGAGATGCATGCGCTCGACCGAGCGCACCCCGGTGCCGCCCGCGCGCCGGATCTTGATCTCCACCCCGTCGCGGACGCAGAGCCCGCCGATGCCGGTGGGACCGAGGAGGGACTTGTGGCCGGTGAAGGCCACGACGTCCACGCCCTGCGCCGCCATGTCGATCGGAACCTTGCCCGCGGTCTGCGAGACGTCGATCAGGAAGCGGATCCCGTGCTTCTGGCAGCGCGCTCCGATCTCGGCGATGGGCTGCACGGTGCCGATGACGTTCGACGCGTGATTGACGGCCACCAGTCGGGTGTTGGGCCGGAACTTCGCGACGAAGTCGTCGGGGTCGACGAAGCCCTTGTCGTCGAAGGGAATGTGGTCGACGGCCACCCCTTGTCGCTCGAGATGGTAGAACGGGCGGAGCACCGAGTTGTGCTCGACGTTGGTCGTGATCGCGTGATCGCCCGGCTCGAGCATGCCGAAGATGGCCAGGTTCAGGGCGTCGGTCGAGTTGGCGGAGAAGACGAGGCGATTGGGATCGGTGCCGCCGAAGAACTCGGAGAGGAGCGCCCGGGTCTCTTCCACCATCTCGCCGGTCTCGAGGCAGAGGTCGTAGCCGGATCGCCCCGGGTTGACCCCGTGGGTCCGGTGGAAGGAGTCCATGAAGCGGTACACGGGCTCCGGCTTGGGGAACGAGGTGGCGGCGTTGTCGAGGTAGATCAGCTTCTCCATGCGGTTTCTCCCTGGCCCCGGACCTCGATTATCGGTCATCGGCCGCCGCCCTGCCAGCAGCGGCTGATCTACCACGAGCTCGCGAGCGGTCCGACCTCCGCCTCGACCCGGTCGAGCACCTGGCACGACTCGACCGCCGCCGCCATCGCGTTGTGATCGGGGAAGAGCGGGCGATCCTCGTCGAGGTGGGCGACCACCTGGCGGATCGCGGCGTGCGCGGCGCGGGTGCCCTGGCCGGGCGCGTGCGGGCGGAAGTCGAGCGCCTGCGCGGCACCGATCATCTCGATCGCGAGCACCGCGCGCGCGTTCTCGAGGATCTGCTTCGTCTTGAGCGCCGAGTTCATGCCCATGCTCACGAAGTCTTCCTGATCGGCCGCCGCCGGGATCGACTGGATCGAGGCCGGCATGCTCAATATGCGCTGCTCGACGATCAGCATGTCGGCCGTGTACTGGCTCAGCATCAGCCCCGAGAACATGCCGGCGCCCTTGGTCAGGAACGCGGGCAGGCCGACCGAGAGCGCCGGGTTGACTAGCCGGTTGAAGCGCCGCTCGGCGAGCACCGAGACCATGGTGACGCCGGCGCCGACCATGTCGAGGGGCACGCTCAAGGGCGATCCCTGGAAGTTGGCCCCGGTCAGCACGCGATCCTCCTCGGCGATGAAGATCGGGTTGTCGGCGACCCCGTTCAGCTCGATCTCGAACTGCCGGCGCGTGTAGGCCAGGAGGTCGCGGAGCGTGCCGATCACCTGCGGGGTCGACCGCATCGAGTAGGCGTCCTGCACCTTGGTCTTGAGCTTTCCGGTCAGGAGATCGGAGCCCGCGAGCACCCGCGCCAGATTGTTGGCGCAGATCACGGCGCCGGGAAAGCCACGGAGCTCGTGCAGCTTGGTCACGTACGGGCGCATGTTGGCCATGAGCGCCTCGAGCGTCATCGCCGCAGCGATCTCCGCTTGCTTGATCCAGCGCTCGATGTCGTGGAGGAGAAGGCAGCCGATCCCCGTGATCAGGTTCGAGCCGTTGATGGCGGCGAGGCCGTCGCGGGCCTCGAGCCCGGGCACCGGGATGCCGGCCTTGTCGAGGGCGGCGCGGGTCGGCATCCGCTCGCCCGAGTAGAAGCTCTCGCCCTCGCCCAGGAGGGAGAGCGCGAGCTGGCTCATCGGCGCGAGGTCGCCCGAGGCGCCGACGCTCCCTTTCTCGCAGACGACCGGCGTGACGCCGGCGTTGAGCATGGCGGCGTAGGTGAGCGGGATCTCGGGCCGGCAGCCCGAGTAGCCGAGGGCGTGCACGTTGATCCGCGAGAGCATCGCGGCGCGCACGTGCTCGATCGGCGCGGGCCGGCCGATCCCCGCGGCGTGGTTGTAGATCAGGTAGCGCTGGAAGTCGCGCACCTGATCGTCGGAGAGGACGACTTCCGAGAACTCGCCGATCCCGGTGTTGACGCCGTACATGATCTCGTGGGCGTCGATCTTCTTCTGGAGCATCGCGCGGCAGGTCTTGATCCGCTCGATGGCGGCGGGGGCGAGGGCGACCTTCTCGCCCGCGCGCGCGACGCGCACGACATCCTCGATCCGCATGTCGCGGCCGGTGATCTGGAGGGGCATGGCTGGCTTTTCCTCGGGCCGCGCCCGCGCTGGCGGCGGGTGGGCCAGGTGGGGATAGACCGCGGCATCTTACCCCAAGTGGGGGCGGCGAAGGCCGTGGCGCCTGGGGGCACCACGCATTTGTTTAGAGACAAGCATGGACGCATTGCCCCCGGTCAACATCGAGACAGACCGCACCGATCCATGGGCAGGAGGATCCCCCTGTGGTGCACTCGACCGAGTCCATCCCTGTTCCGCTCGCCGCCGCAGAGCCGGTCCCCGGCCTTCGTCCCGGCCTCCGGTCCGCCGTGATGGCCCTCCCCGCCGTGGCCATGGCGTGGATGCTGCTCCTGCTCTGGGATCCGGAAACGAGGCCCGGCGCCCGCTGGATCCTCGAGGAGAACCACCCGGTCGAGGTCCTGACCTTCGTGTTCCTCCTCGCCGGCGGGATCCTGGGCCTCCACCTTGCGCGGAGGGCGCGACGGCTCGGACTCGCGCCCGCGATCACGGCCTTCTACCTCGTGTTCGCGCTGGGTCTTCTCCTCGCGGGCATGGAGGAGATCGCCTGGGGGCAGCAGTTCCTCGGCTTCGAGACCCCGGCCGCCATCGGTCACTTGAACCGCCAGAACGAGACCACGCTCCACAACCTGCGCGGGATGCACGGGCGCACCGAGCTCCTCCGCATCGCATTCGGGCTCGGCGGGCTGATCGGCGTCTTCGCTTGCCCGCGGCGCTTCGCCCGGCTCGCGGCGCCGCGCGTCCTCTGGCCGTGGTTCGCCGTGATTCTCGTGCACGCGAGCAGCGACTACTACGGCGATTTCCGCCACTTCGGGCGCGACATCGACTTCGCCATCAAGCGCACGTCCGAGCTGGTCGAGCTCCTGATCGGCGTCGCCGGATTCCTCTACGTGCTCCTGCACCAGGCTCGCCTCGGACCCGAGGGCGGCGGGCCGAGCTCCCGGTAGCGGCGCCGCCCGCCACTTTGGCCGGTGGACTGGACATGCTGTCAGGCCGGCTGCGGCGCAGGCTCGGTGCGGGCCCGTTGCTCGCGACGCAACTGCTTGCCAGCGCGTGAATGTCGGCCGTCGGCCGCGTGCTCACTCGTGGCCCATCTGATGCATGGCGGCTTTCGCGTGGCGAGCCCGTGCGTGCCGGGTCCTGGCGGTGCCTTCCCGCGGGTTCGATCTGGTCGGATGTTTCGATAGCGCAGGAGGTGCTATGAGACGAAGAACGATGGCGGTCCTGGCCCTCGCCGCGGCCGGCCTCTGCTCGATCCTCGGCCCACCGGGGGGCTGGGCCGAAGGCCAGTTCCTCGCCAATGGGATCCGGCCGCCGGTGCCGGTTCCCGCCGACAATCCCCAGACCGACGCCAAGGTCCGCCTCGGTGCCCAGCTCTACTTCGACACCCGGCTGTCGGCCGACGCGACGATCAGCTGCGCGACCTGCCACGATCCGCGCGCCGGCTGGGCCAACCCGAATCCGACCGACACGGGGATCAATGGCCGGGTCGGCGGGCGCAACTCGGGGTCGATCATCGACGCGGCCTACATGCGCTTCCAGTTCTGGGACGGCCGGGAATCGTCGCTCGAGGGCCAGGCGCTCGGGCCCATCCACAATCCGATCGAGATGGGCGAGACGCTCGAGAACGTGGTGGCCAAGCTGAACGCCATTCCCGGCTATCGCGAGCAGTTCCAGGCGGTGTTCGGCACGGCTCCCAACACCGACGGGATCGCCAAGGCGATCGCCGCGTTCGAGCGCACGATCGTGTCGGGACCGTCGCCCTACGACCTCCACCTCATGGGCGACGAATCCGCACTGAGCGCGGCGGCGAAGCGCGGCCTGCGCCTCTTCAACGGCAAGGGGCACTGCATCGCCTGCCACAGCGGCCCGTCCTTCTCCGATCAGTCCTTCCACAACCTGGGCGTCGGCATGGACAGGAAGGACCCCGACCGCGGCCGGTTCGACCACACCAAGGACCCGGCGGACACCGGCAAGTTCAAGACGCCCGGGCTCCGGAACGTCGCGATGACGCCGCCCTACCTGCACGACGGTTCGGCGAAGACCTTGCGGGACGTCGTGGACCTCTACGATCGGGGCGGCGTGCCCAATCCCCATCTCGACCGGCTCATGCTGCCGCTCACCCTCACCGCCCGGGAGAAGGACGACCTCGTCGCGTTCCTCGAGGCGCTGACCGGCCCGGTGCCTGCGGTGGCGGTGCCCGGATTCCCCGAGGGACCGGGCGCGCCCGCCGATCCGAAGGGAGGCCTCCGATGACTCCACGTCGCCTGCCTCTCGTGTTCATGGTCATGGCGGTTCTGGCCATCGCTGCAACTCTCCTCCCGAGTCCGGCTGCCGCGATTCCGGTGTTCGCGCGCAAGTACGGGTTCCAGTGCACCATGTGCCACTCGAACATGCCGCGGCTCAACGATTTCGGCGTGCGCTACCGGATGAACGGCTACCGGCTGCCGGGTCGCGAGAGCGAGGAGAGAACGGTGCTCGAGTCGCCCGCGCCCGTGGCCTTCCGGACGAGCGCCGGTTACGTCGGCGTCGACCAGAACGAGCCTGCCGGCAATTTCAGCGAGAGCGATTTCCGGGTCGAGGGGCTCGATATCCTCTCCGCCGGTCTCCTCGGCCGGAAGATCGGCTACATGCTGATCTACACGCCGCAGATCGACGCGGTGCGGGGCGTGGCGCCCCAGGATGGCGCGCTCGAGATGGCGAACGTGGTGTTCGGCGGCCTCGCCGGCTCGAACGCCAGTCTCCGAGTCGGGCGCTTCGAGCCAGCCTTCCTCGCCGCGAGCGTCAAGCGCCGGCTCACCGTCTCGCCCTACGAGATCTACGAGGTTGCCTTCCCCGACGGGCCGGCCTTCTCGGAGACGCGGAGCGGCCTCGAGGTGGCGGGCTGGCGCAATCAGCTGCGCTATGCCGGCGGCGTGGTCACGGGCTCCGAGACCAACCGCTCGTACGACACGCCGTCCGATCTCTACGGCCGGGTCGACTACGTGATCGGACCGGGGGAGGGGCAAACGGCGGGGCATCGGATCGGCGCCGTGGGCTACTACGGGCGGGCCCGGCCGTCGCCGGCGCTCGGCGGGACAGCCACGGCGGTCGAGGGCTTCTCGCGCGCCGGCATCGACGCGAGCCTCAACGCGATGCACGTCAATCTGCTGCTCGCCTACCTCTGGGCGTTCGACGACCAGACGCTGTGGACTGCGGGCGACGGCGTCGACTACTCGGGCGGTTTCGCCGAGGTGTCGGCCATGCCGCGGGTCGATGCGGTGTGCTTCGGCCGCATCGATTACGTCAACGCGCCGTCGGTCGCCGACAACAACATCACCCGCTACACCGCCGGCGCGCGTTACTACCCGATCGACAACCTCGCCATGCACCTCGAGTACTCGTACTGGAGCGAGTGCGAGGTCGTCGCGGACGAGGACGCGACCGAGCACTACGTGACGGTGCGACTCGACTTCGCGCTCTGAGCCACGCTGCCGGAAAGCAGACCGGGGGGCGGTGTCGGACCGCCCCCCGGTTGTCTGTCCCCGGTTGCCGCCTGCTGGCTGCCTCAAGCTGCCGCCGCGCGCTAGCCCCCGCCGAGCGCGCGCATGGTGCCGCCGATCCAGTCGATGACCAGGAAGTTGAAGCGGCCGATCAGGAGCGAGACGCGGCCCATCACCGTGTAGCCGAAGGCCGCGCCGAAGCCGAGCATCAGGAACCAGATCCCGAGCCGGCTCACGCGCCCGACCACGCCGTCATGCGGCAACGAGAAGAAGAAGTAGATGAGCACCGAGATCACGCCGACGAAGACGACGATCGCGTTGAAGGCGGCGAGCGGGCCGGCGCCGCCACCCGTCAGGTCGACCATGGTCGCCGCGCTCTGCGGCAGCACCTCGCCCTGGAGCTTCTGCACCATGTTGATGCCCACGTAGTAGCCGACGTAGACGGCGAGCGACAGGCGCGCCAGCCAGGCGATGCGCGGGAAGTAGCGCGTGTACAAGTTCAAGCCGAGGAGCCCGGCGAACAGGAGGTGGAAGTTGGTGGGCGTGACGCCGTTCTGCGCCAGGGGCTCGATCAGGTTCGGGCGGAGCGTCTGGTCCAGCGTGGTTCCGATGTAGTAGCCGAGCGACACGCCGGCGAAGAGCGCCTCGGCGAAGCGGAAGAACCTGTTGTCCTTGTAGAGGAAGCTCATCAGGAAGAGGGTGAGGAGCGCCGCCACCCAGGTGCCGATGAATGCGTAAGCCGGCATCGTTCGTCTCCCCCCTGCCCTACGCCTGCGTCTTGCCGCGGCGGCTCGCGAAGTAGGCGATGTTCCCGATCACGATGAATGCGATCACGATCAGGTGGTCGATGGTCTGGGCGTCCATTCCCTTCGACGCCGTCTGCAAGAGCGGGTTCGCGTAGGCCTCCCGGGTGGCCGGATAGCCCTCCTTCACCATCCGCTCGTACTCCGAGGCGCCCTTCAGTCCGCCGATCAGCCCGATCATCTGCCCGGCCTCGAGGTAGGCGTAGTACTTGGGGGCGGAGACCGCCGTGCAGCCGACCGCCACCGGCAGCCCGAACTGCGCGTTGATCAGGTTCGCCCACCACTCGCCGATGATGCCGGTCGCGATCGAGACCGCGAGCTTCGCCTCGCGGGCGCCCTTGATCTGCTGCATGAGCGGGATCTCGGCGAGCGGTCGCCCGTTGGTGTCGCCGGGGAAGGCCTTGGCGAAGTCGTCGGCCAGGAGCTTCATCGAGGCCTGCCCGCCGTCCTTGTAGCCCAGGTTCACGTAGTCGACGCCGTACTCGAGCTCGGGGAACTCGGCGGTGACTCGATTGAGCGAGTTGGTGAGGGCGGTGAGTCCGCCGAGCGGATAGAGGGCGAGCGCCACCACCTTCACGTCGCGGGAGAAGCAGTGGCGGAGGATCGCGTCCGCCATCGGGTCGTTCTCGGCGCCCGTGGTCGGCCCGTAGTCGTAGGAGAGGATCACCACGTCACCGGGGCCGAAGGTCTCGATCAGGTCGTAGATGCTCTTGACCGGCGGCGTGATGGTGACCGGGAATCCGATCGGGAGCACGATCGGGATCAGGGTGCCGATGGCGATCAGGAGGAAGATCCAGCGCCGATCGATCGACTGCAGCTTGGCGAGTCCGTTGGCCATGCCCGGTTCCTATTCTCCCTTGTCGAGGCCCAGGTACGAGCGCTCGATGCCGAGGATGACGCGAAGCGAGAGGGAGGCGGCGCCGAGGGCCGCGCCGATGATGATCCCGCGCTGGGCCGCGCCGTTCGGGATCTGCATCAGCCACTCGGTGAAGTGACCGAAGAGCCCCTCGCCGACCGGGATGCGCCCGAGCATGACGACCACCGCCGCGACGAGGAGGATGGTCGCCGCCACGTTCCGCACGCGGAAGGCGCGGAAGGCGGCCGAGGCGATGTAGAAGGCGAGGAGGCTGAACATGGTGGCCTGGAGCGGCGTGAAGAGGTAGTTGGCGCACCACGCGAAGGGCGTCGGCCGTCCGTCCGGGTAGTTGCCGATGCCCGGCAGGCCGCCGATGCGGAAGGCGCCGAGCACCCCGGCGAGTGCGGTCAAGAACATCCCGCCGAGGAGCACGACCGCGAAGAACCAGCCCTTGTCGCGCCGTTCGATCTTCTTCATGTTGCTCTGCACGACGTTGATCACGCCGAGAAGGAGCGCGAACCCGGCGACGATGATCATGTCCTGCTCGAGCCAGCTGGCCGGGGCCTTGATCCACCGCGCTTCGTCCTTGAAGAAGAAGGCGATGATGGGGATGAGCCCAGCGCAGAAGGTGAGGATGAGTGGCAGCCGCAACCGGAGAAACATCAGGGCCTCCGCCTACTGGATGGAAAAGAACTGCCTGAAGCCGGGAATGACGTGCAGGGATTCGAGGAGGACCCCGAGGACGATCGCGGCTCCCACCGCGGCCTTGGTCCAGTCCTGCCCCTTGATGCTGCCGAGCATCGCCGGCTGGCGCGAGAGGTACGCGCCGGCGGCGTAGAGCTCCTCGCCGATCAGCGTGTAGTCGCAGGCGCAGACGAAGAACGGGAGCTGCGCCACCTCGGCGGTGCCCGCGATCTGGATGGCGCCGCTCGCCTGGCCGGTCTCGGCCAGGAGGAGCGATTCGGCGTAGAACGAGCCGATCAGGAAGTTGGCCGCCGGCCGCTCGCGCACCATGATGCCGGAGACTGCGGCGGTGTAGGCGAACTGGTCGTAGGTCACGTAGTGGACCATCGATTCCTGGTAGAGGTCGGGCCGCCCCTCCAGCGTGTACGCCTCCTTGACCGTCTCGCGAGCCGAGGCGAAGGTGAGCGGGTCCTTGTTGGGAACGTCGAGGTCGGTGGCGTAGCGGGCGGTCATGCGCGCGACGTGGGCGAGAACGGCGAGGGAGGCGATCGTCTGGTTCTCGTCGATCGACATGATGCCCGGAACGTAGAGCACCTTCTTCCCCAGCTCGGTGGCGCGGCCCACCGCCTCATCGATCGCGTTGAGGCCCGCGATCCGCCGGATGAAGAGGTTCCGGTCGGCGCGGGCCTTCTCGATGAAGAGGACGACCACGATGCAGAAGAAGATGAAGAGGACGAGCGCGTTCACGCGCGAGACATCGAAGTAGGCCATCCTCACTCCTCCTCGGTCAGGGCCGCGGCGCTCGCGAGGCGAAGGCACAGACGCCGCGGGCGGCGGCAAGGCCGGACATTGTACTCCAATTCGCGGTTCCGGGGCGGCGCCGTCTCCATCAGTGGACGAGGACGATCTTCCGCGTCAGGGCGGCAGCTCCCGTCTCCAGGCGGCAGAAGTAGACCCCCGCCTCGAGGGCGCGGCCCGCGCCGTCCCGGCCGTCCCACTCGACCGCCTGCGCTCCGGCGGCGAAGGGCGCTGCCTCGACGAGGGCCCGCGCGAGCCGCCCCGCGCTGTCGTAGATCCGGACCGTGACCCGCGCCGGCGCCGGCAGGTCGAAGGAGATCGTCGTCCGCGCATGCGGCGGATAGAACGGGTTCGGGCGACTCGAGTGGAGGGCGAGGGCAGCCGGGGTGGCCGCCGGCACGAGGACCGCGCCCAGCGTGAAGAACTCGCTGCCGCCGCTGCGGTCGAGAGCCTCGAGCCGGTACTCGTAGGTCGTGTTGGGCGCGACCCCGCGATCCACGAACTCGTAGGCGTGCGCGGGCGCCGGGGGGGCGGCCGGGGCGGAGATCAGGTCGCCGTTGATGCGCGCGAAGTCGCCGTCTCGTTCGGGGCGCCGTTCGATGTGGAACCCGGCATGGTCCTCTTCGCGCGCGGTCCGCCAGCGGACGACGACGGCTCCCGCCTCCGGGGTGAGGCTCATCCCGGCGAGGGCGACCGCCGACGGCGTGCCGATCTCGACCATCGTAGTCGCCGTCGCCTGCACGTTCATGTTGTCCATGACGAGGAGCACGACGACGTAGCTGCCCGCGGTCGGGTAGACAGCGACCGGCTGCGGCCCCGCCCCGTACGTGTCGTTCCCGAAGTCCCAGATGTAGGAGACGATCCTGCCGTCCGGGTCGTAGGAGCCCGTGGCATCGAAGGCGACCGGAGCGTCGACGTTCGCGGCATACGGCCCGCCGGGAACGGGGACCGGGGCCAGATTCGCGGGCACGCCGACCAGCACGGCGTCCCATGCCGCGTGGGTCGCGGCGGCGAAGCCGCCCGTCGGATCGAGATCATCGGCCGCTTCGAGGCTCCCGGCCTTGGCAGCGACGAGGGTCGAGCCCATCGTCCAGTAGAGGCGATTGGCGCGATGCACGATCTTGAAGGCGGCATCGATGCCGATCCCGGTCACCGGGCGACCGTTCAGAGAGCCGCCCGCGGCGAGCAGGTGGAACATCTTGTTGGGCACACCCGAGTTCGTGTGCACCCCGCAGAAGTCGTTGTTGGGAATCGGTGAGCAGGTGTCCACGTCGATCCAGCCCGGACAGCGGTAGCACTCGGGATCGCCGAAGGCGCGCGGGTTGGCGAGATCGCGGAACCCCATGCCGTTGAAGTGCTCGCCGATCCGCCAGGTCGGATCCCCGGCGGCGTGCCGGAGACGGATTCCCAGCATGTCGGAGTAGGACTCGTTGAGCGCACCCGATTCCCGGGCGTAGACGAGGTTCGAGGCATGCTCGGTCACGGCGTGGCCCCACTCGTGGGCCACGATGTCGAGGCTCCCGGCCATCGAGTGATAGGCGCTCGACACCGTGCAATAGCTCACCGCGGTTCCGTCCCAGTAGGCGTTGTTCTGGCAGCTCGCGTCGCCGACCGTCGAGATGAAGGATCTCCCGGCGCCGTCGAACCCGTTCAGCTCGACGTTGGCCAGGAGGAAGTCGTAGACGGCGGCGGCGTACACGTGCGCGTCGACGCCGGGCGCCTGCTGGAAGCCGTTCCAGAGGTTGTCCGAGTCGATCATCAGCTCGCCGGGTGGGCGGTACGAGTAGTAGTAGGTGCGGATGGACGCGGTATCCGGCATCGCGCCGTTGTGCCCGTGCACGTTGTTCGAGGCGCGGCGGGCGCGGTCGTCGAGCGCGTAGCGGCCGTTCTCGAAGTAGGTGTCGATGTGGTCCTTGGTGTCGCCGAGGACGCCGCGGCCCGTGCCGATCGCGCTCCCGTCGGTCGAGATGATGCGGTTGGTGCGGGCGAGCGTGTCGCCGGTCGTCGCATCGACGAGGTACTCCCAGCGCCCGGGCGGGGCGACCGTGCGCGCGCGCACGCACCAGGCGAGGCGATAGCTCTTCTCGTGGCGGACGACCACGAGCTCGGCGGCGGCGTCGTCGGCGGCGAGGGCGAGCTCGGCGGCGACCTGGGCGCGGGCGGCGTCTGCTGGGAGGGAAGGTGCGGTCGGCGCCGCGATCGACGGGAAGATCTCCCCGTTCACGAGGCGGAGGACCTGGTCCGGGCCGAAGTGGGAACGGAGATCGGAGTGGAAGACCGGGATGCCGTGGTAGAGCTGGCGGAAGCGAAGATGCGTGATGCCGAGATCGTCCCGCTCGGTGGCGACGAGCTCGAGCTCGGCGGCGGGCGCGGCGAGCCCGAAGAGCTCCTTGTGGAGCGTGAGGAAGGCGACGGTCGCGGCGGCCTCGTCGCCGGAGAGGGCTGGCGCGGAGAGGACGCCGCGCACGAAGTCGGGGATGCCGAGCTCGCCGATCGCGAGGCGCTGGATCTCGTGGTCGCGGTGGAGTGCGGCGAGGGCGCCGGCCTCGTCGGCGCGGGCCGAACTGGTAGCGGCGGCGAGGAAGAGGAGGGTCAGGACGACAGACTTGAGGCCGGGTTTAGCGCGAGCGCTCCCCGGCAGCGTGGGCGTGGTTTCGGCCGGCATGGCGATTCCCTCGGGCCTCCGGCTCGGCGGCGAGCCCGGTTCCTGCGCGGGGGCGGGGTCGTGGCTGGATCCCGGGGGAATTGTAACGGAATCCGGCGCCGGGATTGGCCCTGTCGCGCCAGGGTCTGCTGGGGTGGGTGGGAGGCGGGCGGGGTGGCTGGACGGGTTTGCAGCGGCGGTAGGCGCGCCGCCGCTACCGCGCAGAGGCAGAGGCGGGACGGCGCGGCTTCGCGGGCGGCGCGCTCTTCTCGCGCCCGGCGCCGGGGGCGGCGGGCTTCCCCGGGTGCCCGGTCTCGTCGAGCGCCTTCACCACACGATCCGGCGTGATCGGGAGCTGGATAGAAGCGGACGCCGATCGCGTCGTAGATCGCGTTCGCGACCGCCGGCAGGATCGGGAGGAGCGGCCCCTCGCCGGCCTCCTTCGCGCCGTACGGTCCCTCGGGATCGTTCGACTCGACGAGGATCACATCGACCTGCGGCATCTGCTTCGAGGAGAGCGTGCGGTAGTCGAGGAGATTCGCGTTCTCCAGGTTGGCGCGGTTGTAGTCCATCGACTCGCAGAGCACCTGCCCGAGCCCCATGTGGATGCAGCCCTCGATCTGCCCGGTGACGGCGAGCGGGTTGAGCGCCCGCCCGCAGTCGTGCGCGGCCCACACCTTGCGGACGCGTACCTCGCCGGTTTCGGGGTCGACCTTGACCCGCGCCGCGTAGGCCTGGAAGGAGTACGAGGGCGAGAGCCCGGCCGCCGCGCCCTTGTGCTTCCCGCCCATGGGCGGTGCCGCCGTGTACGCGCCGCGCGCGATGAGCGCGCCGGTCTTCGCGAGCGCCTCGGTGAGCGCCTCCATGTAGGTCACGGCGATCGCCGGATTCGGCGCGTAGATCACCTGCTCGTCCTTGAGCACGAAGCCCTCGGCCGGGTAGCCGGTCAGGCGCGCCGCTGCCGCGACGAGCTGCGTGCGGATCTCCTCGGCCGCCTTCCGCGCGGCGTTCCCCGCCATGAAGGTGACGCGGCTCGAATACGAGCCGAGGTCGATCGGCGCGAGATCCGAGTCGCGCGCGTAGATGCGGATGCGATCGAGCTTGACCCCGAGCGGCTCGGCGACGCACTGCGCGAGCATGGTGTCCGAGCCCTGGCCGATCTCGGCGGCGAGCGAGTGCACGGTGATCCCACCGTCCATGTCGATCTTGAGATGCACCGTGGACTGGGGGAGCGCCGACCAGTGGATGGGGAGGGCCGAGCCCGAGATGTAGAAGCCGCAGGCGATCCCGATCCCCTCGCCGTAGGGAAGCCGGCGGAATGTCTTCTCCCACTCGCACGCTGCGCGCACGCGCTCGAGGCACTCGCGCGTGCCGTTCGAGGTGATGCGGAACTCGTTCAGCGTCTTGGTGAACGGCGGCAGGAGGTTGTGCATCCGGAGAGCGATCGGATCCCAGCCTGCATCCTCGGCGAGCTGATCGACGAGCACCTCCATCGCGAAGCGCGAGTTGACCGCGCCGTGGCCGCGCATCGCACCGCACGGCGCCTTGTTGGTGTAGACGCGCCGCCCGGTGTAGTGGAAGTTCTGGATCCGGTAGGGGCCCATGCAGAGGACGCCGTTGTAGTAGGTCGTCACCACGCCGAACGAGCCCCAGGCTCCGCCGTCGATCTTCGCGTCGAGCTCGAGCGCCGAGAATCTTCATCTCGGAGTCGAGCGCGAGCTTCATCTCGGTCCGCGTCGGATGGCGCCCATGGTTGGTCAGGAAGACCTCCTCGCGGTCGAAGAGGATCTTGACCGGACGCCCGGCCCGGCGCGAGAGGAGCGAGGCGATCATCTCGTGCGGGAACGGATCCGACTTGCCGCCGAAGGCGCCGCCGACCATCGGGCGGATGACGCGGACCCGGTGCATCTCCATCCCCATCACCTTGGCCAGCGCGCGATGCAGGTAGTGCGGCACCTGGGTCGCCGACCAGATGTGGAGGCGGCCGTCGGCGTCGTAGTGCGCGATCGTGCAGTGCGGCTCGGTGAAGGCGTGGTTGATGCCGATGAAGCGGAACTGCCCCCCGCGTACGTGCGCCGCGTCGCGGAAGGCGGCGCCGACGTCGCCGAAGTTCTGCTCGACCATCTTCTGGACGTTGGTGCCGTCGAGCGTCTTCTCATGGATGGGATCGGCCGTCGGCTTCATCCCGTCCTCGATCGAGAGGATGGGGGGAAGTTCCGTGTACTCGACGTCGATGAGCCGGAGCGCGGCGAGCGCCGTCTCCTCGTCCTCGGCCGCTACCCCGGCGACGCAGTCCCCGATATAGCGCACGCGGTCGATGGCGAGCGCCGTCTCATCCTCGGAGATGGGGAGGACGCCGAAGCGGCCGTCGGACTCGCTGCCGGTGATGACGGCGCGGACGCCGGGGAGCGCCGCGGCGCGCGTCGTATCGATGCGGGTGATGCGGCCGTGGGGGATCGGGCTCCGGAGGATCTTCCCGACGAGCATTCCCGGGAGCTTGAGATCATCCGTGTAGATCGCCTCGCCGCTCACCTTCCCGCGCGCATCCACGAGCGGCACCGAGCGGCCGATCACCTGCGGGCTCTCGTCGTGGAAGTGCGGGTGGAGTGGGCGCGGATCGGTCATCTCATTTCGCCCTGGCCGGAGCGGTGGCGCGCTCGGCCGCCGCGGCGAGGCGAATGGCCTCGATGATCTTCACGTAGCCCGTGCAGCGGCAGACATTCCCGGAGATGGCCTCCCGGATCTCGCCCTCGTCGGGATCCGGGTTCGCGTCGAGGAGAGAGCGCGCGGTCATGATGAACCCAGGCGTGCAGAAGCCGCACTGGGAGCCGCCGGCCGTGGCGAAGAAGCGCTGGAGCGAGTCGAGCTCGGCGCCGGCGCGAAGCCCCTCGATCGTCGTCACCGATTTGCCCGCGCAGTCGAGGGCCAGGGTGAGGCACGAGAGCCGGGGCCGCCCCTCAACGTGCACCGCGCAACAGCCGCAGGTTCCCATGTCGCAGCCGCGCTTGGTGCCGGTCAGGTTGAGCCGTTCGCGGAGGACGTCGAGGAGGACGTCGTATGGCTTCACCGTTACCGCCAGCGGCGCGCCATTCACGACGAGCGTGATCACGCGCGGCGCGGTGTCGGGGGCCGGCGCCGGGGCGGGATGGGGGTGCGCGCGGGGGCTCGTGGGACCGGGACCAATCGTCATGGCGAGATTATCCCCGCCCGGCCGCTGAGGGTCAAGGCGCGTGGGTCGGCAGCGAGGCGCGTGGGGCGGCGGCAAGGCGCGTGGGTCGGCAGCGAGGCGCGTGGGGCGGCAGCAGCGAGGCCGTGACGGGCCGCCGCCGCTGCCTGCCTGCCGCCGCTACTTGACCAGGGTCATGCGCCTGACCTCGCTCACACCGGGCGCCACCAGGCGGCAGAAGTACGTGCCCGATGCGACCGGCTGGCGGAAGGAATCCTGCCCGTCCCACGCTGCCACGTGGGTCCCGGCCGCTCTCACTTCACTGCCGACCAATCGACGCACCAGCCTTCCCGAGACGTCGAACACGTCGATGCTGACCGCCGCCGTACTGGCGAGGTGGTAGTGGATCGTGGTCCGGGGATTGAAAGGATTCGGCTGGTTCTGGTCCAGCGTGGAGAGCCTCTCCGGCACGGGCTGGTCGCCGACCGCCGTGCGATCGGGCGATACCGCGTGGCCCGTCTGATAGACGCCGCCGCCGCCGCCGTACCACATGCGGAACTGCTCGCCTTCGTGGAGGACGTTCGGGATCCCCACGAGGTCGCCGTCCCAGCTTCCCGGCTCGCCCGGCGACAGCACGGGGCTGTGTGCTGTGATCTTCGTCCAGGTGATGCCGTCCGGCGAGGAAGCGAGGCCGATCTGGAACTCCGGTACCTGGTTCCAGCCCGTGTACCACATCAAGTAGCGACCGGCATGGGGCAGCACGCATAGCGGGCCCAGCTCATCGTCATCCCAGGAGCCCGGCGGACCGGGCTCGAGCATGGGGCGGACCGTGTAGCGAGTCCATTGGATGCCGTCAGGCGACCAGGCATACAGGATGCGCTGCTCCGTGGCGTCCACCCCGTTGTACCACATGCGGTACAGACCGTTCTCGTAGAGAACGGTGGGGTGGATGACTTCGTGGTCATCCCAGGATCCTGGCGGTCCGAGACCGAGGACGGGTTCGGTGCCGTACTTGGTCCAGGTGATGCCGTTGGGTGACGTTGCATGACCGATGCGGTTGTCGCCCTGCGCATCGACCCCGCTGTACCACATGCGGTAGAGCCCGCCGACCAACACGACCGAGGCGTGGCTCATCTCCCGCTCGTCCCATGCACCGACTTCACCGGGTCTCAGCACCGGGTTCGCCGCATGCTTGGTCCAGCCGATGCCGTTCGTCGAGGTAGCGTAGCCGAAGCCACCGTCGCCCTCGTACCACATCTTGTAGACGTTGTTGTGGAACATCACCGTCGTGGCGATGGCGACGCCGTCGTCCCAGGCGCCGGGCAGACCCACCCGGAGAACGGGGGTGGTCGGCTCCTTAGTCCAATCAAACTGTGCAGAGACCGTGCCCGGCCGCAGACATGGCAGAAGTATGATGGCGGCGGTGATCGTCAGTAGAGAGGATCGGCGCATCCCTTTACCTCCTCGCCCGGAAGACCGGGGCTTCACCGAATCACACGCCTGGATGCCGCTTCCGAACCGCTCCGCGACGCCGGCGGTGGCGGTGCTTGACCCTGCCCCAGCTCGTCTTTTCGCCAGGCATGCATGAGCTGGCAGAGCCCTCCCGACACCGGAGTCCTTGGCGCCAGTCGCGAGGCGGCCTCTATTCTCGCGCAGGTCGGAGCGCGGGCGCCAGAGATTTCGCCCGAGCCGGTGCGCTCGAGCCCGGGCCGGTGCGCTCGCGCCGGCGAGCCGCGAGCTCCGCGCGGCGGCCCGCCGAGAGATCGCGCTCTACGGGCTGGCCGCGCTGGTACGCATGGCCGAGCCGGTGAACCAGCTTCCTCGTCGACCCGCCCTTGCCACGACCGCACGCTCGGGGCTGGTCACGGAAGCCACCAGGGAGCGTACGAACTCCGGGAACGATCCGCGCCCGGTGCGGGACGAGACACCCCGCCGAGTGGGGCAATGGGGTACTTGACAGTCACCTGTCGGTGACATACGACCAGGTCGCGCAACAGCTCGGTGTGTCCGGACGGGTGCAGTTCATCCTGCGCGCCGGCTACGTGACGCGTCACCCCGACCCGGTGAGTCTGCGCATGCCCGTGTCGCGGTTCGTGAGCGTCGGCAGTGGGTAGGCGGCATCCGTGCGGGCGGGCGCGGGCCTGCGGCCACCGGGAAGGCGCGACCCGGCGGGCCTCGTACTCAATCTAGGAGCCGGGGCGGCGTTCCGGTCCTTGGAGTCTCAACAATGGAGCCCACCAAAAGGGGAGCAATGGAATCTCGCGGGAAGCCCACGATCATCGTGCTCGGTGCCACCGGCCGCGCCGGCCGAGTCGCCACCCGGCTGCTCCTCGAACAGACCGCCGCGCGGGTTGTCCTCGGCAGCCGGAGCGGCGAAAAGGCCGCCGGGCTCGCCGCCGCGCTGGCACGCGACTTCCCGGCCGATCGTGTTGACGCGGTGGCGGTGGACGCCACCGACGCGGCAAGCCTGCGGGCCGCGCTCGATGGCGCGCGTCTGCTCTTCGACTGCGGGCCGACCGCGCTCTTCACGCGGACGATCCCGCTCGCCTGCATCGCAGCAGGCGCGGACTGCCTCGACATCCACCCGAGCCGCTCGCTCGCCGTGCTCCGGCCGCTCGCGTCCGAGGTGACGGGCGCCGGGCGCTGCTTTGTCACGCAGGCCGGTCTGCACCCCGGTCTGCCGGCGACGATCATGCGCCATGCCGCATCGATGCTCACGCGCTGCGACTCGGTGGCGGCGGCGATGCTCATGAACATCGGCGAAGTGCCCGGGCCGGAATCGGCCGTGGAGTTGATCGAGGAGATGAGCGTCTACCGGAGCCTGGTCTGGAGAGGCGACGCCTGGCACAAGCCGTCATGGAGCCACACCCGCCGGTTCGACTTCGGCCCGGGACTCGGCCCGCGCACCTGCTACCCGATGTGGAGCGACGAGCTGGAGGGCCTGCCGGAACGCATCGGCGCGAAGGATGCCGGGTTCTACGTGGCGGGCTTCAATGGACTCGCTGACGCGGTGGTCACGCCCCTCGCCGTGGCGCTCGGCTCGATTCGCCGCGGTCTCGGCGCGAGGCCGCTCGCGCGGTTGCTGGCGTTCAGCGTCCGCCGCTTCGGCCGGCCGCCCTTCGCCATCGTCCTCACGGCCGAGGCCGCGGGAGACCGGTACGGAACGCCGGCAACCGCGCGCATCGTCCTGCGCAGCGACGACGACGACGGCTACCGGCTCACCGCCGTCCCCGCCGTGGCGTGCGTCAGGCAACTCCTCGACGGCGCCATCGCGCGACCGGGCGTGCACCTGATGGGGCACCTGGTGGATCCCGCTCGCTTGGCGATGGACATGAAACGGATGGGTATCGGGGTCGAGGTGACTGCCGGGTGATCGCCGGCGCCTACCGCGATCGCACGATCCTCGCCGTGCTCACGTTATCGCCGGCCTCGACGCGCACGAAGTAGAGCCCGCCTCCCACCCGCCGGCCGCCGGCATCGCGACCATCCCAGTGCGCCACATGGCGGCCGGGCTTTTCCTGCGCGTCCACCAGAACGCGCACGCAGCGCCCCGAGATGTCATGGATCGACATCCGAACGGACGCGGTCGCCTCGAGCGTGTAAGCCAGCGCGGTCCGATCGGCGAACGGATTGGGATGCGCCATCTCCAGCCGAAGCCCGCCCGCTATGGCGGGGGCGGCGTCGACCTCGATGCCGCTCACTGTCCGCCCGGTGCGAAGCTGATGTTGCGAGGGCACCGTACGCGGCGTTGACATCCACGGCGTGACAGGGAAGAACGGCGAGCGACATCCGATGCGCAGATGCCAGTGACACACGGCGTCCTCCGCAAGACCGCCGGCCGCCGCGGTCAGGGCCACCTGGCTGCCGAGGCCGGGCGCGGGACTGCCGGACATTGTCCAGGCGCCCGGCTCGATCGCGAGCGAGCCCAACGGCGTTCCCAGCTCGGCGGCGCGCGATTCCAGTCGCACTCGTGTCCGCCCGGCCGCGCTGCGCCCCATCGCCGCCAGCCCGAAACCATCAAGGCTCTGCGAGCGGCCGAGGAGGTCGATCGGCGCCTGGGTCGCTTGTTGCTGCTGGCGCGGGATGATCGGAAACCCGCCAAACTCCGGGTCGCGGTCGTTGCCCAGGAAGAGGAGGGCTCGCCCGGCAGCGACGAGGCCCCCCGGGGTGTACCCTTGACAGCCGACGATGAAGTCGTCGAAGCCGTCCCCGTTCGCGTCCCCGGCGCTCGCCAGGGAGGAGCCGCAGAACTCCGACGCTTGAATTCCCTGCAGGCTCCACTCGGGGAATCCGCTCGGGCCGGTGGGAGACCCCTGCTTGACATATGCCATGCCACAGTCGGGTACGGAGCCGTCCAACTCCGGCGCGGAGAAACCGAAATCGGAGTGGCCATCTCCGTTCACGTCTCCGGCTGCGCACACCCTCTGCCCCATGTGCATGTCGGCCTGTGCGCCCCAGGAGAACCAGTCCGGATTGGTCTCCAGGCCCGCTGCGGACCCGCAGTAGACGGCCACGGCACCTGAGTTCTGCGGGTATCCGGGGCGGTCGTACATTGATGCGCCCACCACGACATCGTCGTACCCGTCGCCGTTGGCGTCGCCCGCCGTGGAGACCGAAATGCCGAAGTAGTCTCCCGTCTGGCCGAGGCTACCCGTCCAGGCCGGCGTCATCGCGAGACCGCCGGGACTGCCCAGGTATACGTAGGCGTAGCCGGGACCGCCGCCCGGTACATTGGCTCCGTATGCGCCGACGATGACATCGCTGTACCCGTCGCCGTTCACGTCGCCGGCCGTCGACACGGAGATCCCGAAGGAGAGGCTCTGCAGGTTGCCCTCGACCTCCCAGGCGGGCTCGCTCCCCAACCCGGCGGCCGATCCGAGGTACAGCATGGCCTTCCCCTCGAAGAACTCCGGGTTCGTGAAGCTGGCGGACCCGAGGATCACATCCGCGTACCCGTCGCCGTTCACATCGCCGGCCCCGGCGATGGCCGCGCCCAACCGCATCTGGGCCTGCTCGCCGGCGGCCGTCCACGCGGGGTTCGGGGAGAGCCCGGTCGCCGACCCCGCGTAGAGATACACCTTCCCGTGAAACTCGCCGCCGGGGAGATCGAAACCGCTGGCCCCGATGAGCAGATCGCTGAAGCCGTCGCCGTTCACGTCCCCGGCCGGCGCGACCTGGATGCCGAACCGGCTCTCGGCCTGCTCGCCCGTGCCTGTCCAGTGCGCCGCCGAGGCCGGGCCGGACATGGTGCCGAGATGGACCCAGACGCTGCCGCAGTCCACACCGCCGCTGCCGTCCCGTTCCCGAGCGCTCACCGCCACATCGCCGTATCCATCGCCGTTCACGTCCCCGGCGGAGGCCACATCGGAGCCGAGGAGCTCGCCGCTCTGATCACCCGTTCTCCCCCATCCGCCCGCGTCGCTCAGGCCTTCTGCCCGGCCCGCGTAGACCCAGGCGCCCCCCGCATTCGCGGCCGGTGTGTCGTATCCCCAGGTGCCGACCACGACATCGCCGAGGCCGTCGCCGTTCACGTCCCCGGCCGTCGCCACGGAGGATCCGTAGCGCGCATCCGCCTGGTCGATCTCGCCCGTCCACACCGGGCTCGCGAAGATGCCGGCGAATGGGCCCTCGTACAGGAAGGCTCTGCCCTCGTCGGTCTGACCGCCGTCGTAGCCCCAGGCCCCGACCACCAGGTCGGCGCGGGCATCGCCGTTCGTGTCGCCCGCCGGGGCGACCGAGCAGCCGTAGCGCGCTCCGGCCTGTCCGCCGCTGACCACCAGCTGCGGCGTGTAGGATGGCCCGCCGGCGGCGCCCCGGAAGACGTAGGCCCGGCCTTCGTCGACCACGCCCGTCGGGCTGTCGGCGTCCGGCGCGCCGATCACCACGTCCGTGTAGCCGTCGCCATCCACGTCACCTGCCGTCGCCACGCACCAGCCGAAGTGATCATTGACCCGTTCGCCGTTCAGGGCCCAGACGGACGTTCCGGATAGACCCGCCGGCGATCCGGTGTAGATCCAGGCACGGCCGCAGTCGACAACGGCGCCGTCAAAGCGCTCCGCCCCGATGATCACGTCCGCATAGCCGTCACCGTTCACATCGCCTGCAGTCGCGACCGAACGACCGTACCGCGCGCCGGCCTGATTGGCTCCTGTCGTCCAGGCCGCGCCGGTGGACACACCTGAGGCTGTGCCGAAGTAAAGGAATGCTCTGCCCTCGTCCGCGCCGACGCCGTCAAAGAAGGGCGCACCGACCAGGACATCGTCGTAGCCGTCGCCGTTGACATCGCCGGCCGTGGCGACGCAGAGCCCGTACTGCGCCCCTGATTGGTCGGCCTGGCCGGTCCATACCGGGGTGGCGGCGAGCCCAGTCGGCGATCCGAGGTAGACGAACGCGCAGCCCTCGTCGAACTGCCCCAGGTCGTAGATGTCCGCGCCGATGATGACATCGTCATACCCGTCGTTGTTCACGTCCCCGGCGGGCGCGACGCAGACGCCGAACGCAGCTCCGCTCTGGTTGCTCTCCACGAACCAGGAGGGTGCGGTCCCGAGCCCGTTGGCCGAGCCCAGGTAGAGATAGGCAGCGCCTTCGTAGGTCTGCCCGTTGGAGTAGTGCCTCGCACCGACGATCAGGTCGCTGTAGCCGTCGCCGTTGACGTCGCCGGCCGTGGCGACGGAGTAGCCGTATTCATCGCCCGCCCGGCCCCCCTCTCCGTGCCAGACCGGGGTCGTCCCGACTCCCCGCGGCAGGAGGACCGGGGTGTCGGCCCCGATCGGACCGGCAGTGAATGCGAGCAGGCCGGGAGTGGGCTCGGGGAGCACCGTGCTCGCTGCACAGATGGGAATCGCACACACAAGAGCCATGGTCCCGGAGACCAGGAGGCCCTTCGTCACACACCGAGAGGCCATCATGCTGCACCTCCGTTCTGCTTCGGGCGCCGAACAGGGCAGCGCGTGTCGGATGGTCCTTTACAGCTCGTACACCAAACGGCCGTGCCTCCGCCGCCTGAGCCCTGACGTTCCCTCCGGCCTGCGTTCGCAAGCACCGGCGCCTGAGCGCTGCAGGGAGCCGCGCCAAGCAGTAGCACCATGAGGATACCGGGCACGGCTTGAGCATTCAACAGCGCGTCCCGGAAAACCCACAGCGGGGATTGCGACAGCGGCGTGGGTGGGTAAAGATTTCTACAATGACGATTGTAGATTCTCCGCGTCAGATGAAGAGAGGCCAGGAAACTGTCAGTCCGTGTTGCGTCGTGATCCGGCTGGCGGGCGCTGCTGGATCAGCCTATGCTCTTCCCAGCACCGAGCACCCCCGCCTGCCGAGCGCCGCCCGCCATCGAGGCAGCCCGACGACGAAGCCGGGACTCCGCCAGGTCCAGGGGGGCGTCATGGACCATCTAGCGCAAGGAGCCCCACATGCATACGCGGACGATCTTGATCGCCACCATGCTGCTGGTTGCCGTGCCGCAGCTCTTCGTCGCCAGCTCGGCGGCGGCCGACTCGGCGGCCGTCGACGACGGCGCCTGGACGCAGGTCTCTGACGGGATGTTCGGCGGCGTGATCGAGGCGTTGGCCGTATCCCCCGAGTACGCCGCCGACCAGACGCTGTTCGCCGCCACCTCGATCGGGGTCTTCAAGTCCACTTCCGGCGGCGGCGCGTGGACAGCGCCAGTCGCCGGGCCCATCTACGGGCAGATCCAGGCCCTGGCGATCTCCCCTGCCTACGCGACCGATAGAACCATTTATGCCGGCGTTGCTGGAGCCATGGACCCCGGCGTTCGCAAGTCGACCGATGGCGGTGACTCGTGGCAGCTGGCCAACACGGGCCTCACGGCGAGCTATGTCTACGCGGTGGTCATCTCGCCGGACTACGCCGCCGACCGGACGCTCTTCGCCGGCACCGGGGGCGGTGGCGTCTGCAAGTCCACCAATGGCGCTGGTTCCTGGAGCGCGGTCAACAACGGTCTCGGCAATTCGTACGTGAACGGCCTGGCCATATCGCCAGACTACGCCGCCGACCAGACCCTCTTCGCGGCGACCGGGGCCGGTCTCTTCAGATCCACCAATGGTGGCAGCTCCTGGAGTGCGGTGACCGGCGGCCTCCCCGCGGGCTATGTGTACGCGCTTGCCTTCTCGACGGACTTTGCCGCCGACCAGACCCTCTTCGCCGGGACGGACGGCGCTGGCGTTTACAGGTCCACCGATGGCGGCGGCAGCTGGATCAGCAGCGGCCTCTCCAGCGCGAATGTGAACGCTCTGGCGATCTCGCCCGGCTATGCCAGCGATCGAACCGTCCTTGCCGGCACGGGAGGCGCCGGGACCTTCAAGTCCACCGACGGGGGCGTGAACTGGAACCCCGTCAACAACGGTCTGGTCAACATCGAGATGCAGAGCCTGGCCACCTCGCCGGACTACACGAGCGATAGCACGCTCTTTGCCGGCACATACGGCGGCGGGGTCTTCAAGTCGCAGACGGGCGGTGCCGCCTGGGTCGCAGCCAGCGCCGGCATCACCAACATCGATGTGTATGCGCTGGATGTGTCACCCGACTACGCGAGCGACCAGACCCTGTTCGCCGGGACGTCCCACCTGGGCGTCTTCCGCTCCGTGAGCGGCGGCGACGCCTGGGCGTGGGCCAGTGAGGGGATCAGCAACCTCTGGATCGAAGGCGTGGCGCTCTCGCCGGGCTACGCCAGCGATCAAACGCTTGTCGCTGCGACCTGGGGCGGCGGCGTCTTCAAGTCCACGAACGCCGGCACCTCCTGGCTCGCCATCAACGACGGATTGACGGACCTGCGCGTGGAACCTCTGGCTTTCTCGCCGGCCTTCACCACCGACGCGACCCTCTTCGCCGGCACCTACCATGGTCATGTGTTCCGGTCGACCGACGGCGGGAGCATCTGGAACAATGCGAGCAGCGGGCTTCCCCCCGCGCAGGTGCGGGCGCTGGCGATCTCACCGAGCTACGCGAGCGACCAGACCCTCTTCGCCGGCACCTGGGGCGCTGGGATCTACCGCTCGACCGACGGCGGAGATTCCTGGAACCAAGCCAATCACGACTTGACCGATCTCATGGTCGCGGCGCTGGCCATCTCGCCCGCCTTCGCCACCGATCACACGATCTACTGCGGAACCAACGCTGGCGGCATCTTCAAGTCCACGAGTGCCGGGGACGCGTGGAGCGCGGCCAACAACGGCTATCCTTCGCACTTGATCGTCTACGATCTGGTCCTGTCGCCCGACTACGCCAGTGACGGAACGCTCTATGCCTCGTTCTCGCAGGTCCACGTGTCCACCGATCGGGGCGAGTCGTGGAACAACCTGGGCACGCTCTCGTGGACCCGCTACGCCCCCACGCTGGCGGTCGCTCCCGGCGATCCGCGCCTGGTGTTTGCGGGAACCGACGGCGAGAGCCTCTGGCGGTATACGAGTCCGAGCGCGGTCGAGCTCGCGGCGTTCGAGGCCACCGGGGTTCAGGGAGCCGTCCTCCTCACCTGGAGCACATCGTTCGAGGCCGATCACCTGGGCTTCCGCGTCTGCCGGTCTGCACGTTCCGGCGAGCCCGGCCCGGCGATCTCCGGGCTGATCCAGCCCCCGGCACCGTACCGTTTCCTCGACACAGAGGTGACACCTGGCACCACGTACTTCTATCACCTCGAAGCTGTGGACCGGAGCGGAGGCAGCGAGTTCTTCGGCCCGGTGGCGGCAACGGCGGCCGCGGGGTCGGCGTCCGGGTCGGGGTCGCCGCGCTTCGCGCTGTCCCAGAGCCAGCCGAATCCGTTCGTCGCGGAGCGCGGCGCAACGGCGATTGGGTTCACACTCGAGGAACCTGCACAGGCGAAGCTACGCATCTTCGACTCGACGGGGCGCCTGGTGCGCCTGCTCGTCGATGCGCCGCTCGACGCGGGAGCGCACACGGCGCGGTGGGACGGACGGAACGATGCGGGCGAGGAAGTCGGTTCGGGGACGTACTGCTACCGTCTGGACGCTGGGGAGTTCTCCGAGTCGCGGACGCTGGTGAAGCTCCGGTAGAGCGTGCCGTCGGCAAAGAACGCCCATCGCCGACATGGACGCGGCCTTCACGGTCGAGTGACAGGCAACCGCCGCGCGGCGCCCGCTCAGCGCAGGAGCGTCACGCGCGAGACGTGCCGCCCGGTCGCAGCCGGCACGACGAGCCAGTAGGTGCCGGCGGGACAGGGCCGGCCGCGCGCATCGCGTCCGTCCCAGGTCGCGGTCGCGGCGCCGCCGGCTCCCGTCGCGAGCGGGAGGCCGGCGACCCGGCGGCCGCGGACGTCGACGACGTCGAGATGCGACGGCGCCCCCTCGATGCCGGCAACCGCGACGTGCGTCGTCACGGCGAAGGGATTCGGGAACGCGGCGATCGCGCGCGTGGAGGGCGGGGCGGCGGCCGCCCGGGCCGGCCGGCTCAGCACGCGGGACTGCCCACGGCGAACGCGCGACCACGGCTCTTCCGGACTGGATCGCCGTCCGCTAGTCCATGTAGGGCATGGCCGGCGTTCGGCCCCTCATCCGCGCGTAGACGGTGAGCGCACCCCGGTGGTGAGCCGTGTGATCCGCCAGCGCCTCGACGATCCCGTAGCGGGGCATGCCGCCCATGACCGGGCCCTCGGGGAGAGGCTCCGCCAGCACCTCCGCCGACTTCGAGCGGATGATCGCGACCGCATTTGCCACCGATCGATCGAGCCAGGCTCGCGCCTCGGTGAGCGATGACACCTTGCGCGCCGCGCGGTCCAGTTCCTCGAAGTTCATCGCGAACCCCTGCGGCCGGAACGCCCCTTCCACGAACCAGTCGACCGTCTGCGCCACGTGGGCGACCTGCGCCGCCACCGTGAACATCTCCGGCTTGGGTGCGAAGCTCGAGTCGGCCTCCTCGAGACACCTGGTCGAGCGATCGAAGAACTGCTTCATGACCTGGATGCCCTCCACCAACGATCGAGCGTCGATCGGGTGCGTCTTCATTTCCATCGGACTTCCTCCCTGAGTTCTCGAGGTGTGACATCTGCACGGCCCAAGCCTGACAGGCCAACCCTCACTTCCCGGGCAACCCCTCAGTCCAGTTGACGACCAGGTTCAGATGGCTGGCGGTGAACTGACTCTGCCAGGAAAGGAGGATGACGCTGCCCGTCGGCCGCGATGGTGCCGCCGTTGGCTCCCAGAACGCTGAACAGCTCGGTCGGCGCGCCGATTCGCGGATCCGCCCCGTCCAGACGCACGTCCACGACCATCAACCTGTACTCGGTGGATACGTACCAGACCTGGTCGTTCTCGCGCGGCCATCCGGGAAAGAAGCCGCCGCCGGTCGAGATCTGCCACTTTTGCCCGGGGCCCGGGAATGGGGTCAGGTACACCTCCGTGCGCCCCGATAGATCGGAGGCGAACACGACCCAGTTTCCGTCCGGGGAGAACCTCGCGCCGTCCTCGTCGAATCGGGTCTGGATGAAGGGAACCGGCCGCCGGTTTCCGAAGAGAGGCAACGCCCAGATGTCGCCCTCGGTGTCGTAGAGAACGAAACGCCCGTCCGGACTCCAGTCGGATGGATCCTTGTCGTGCTCGGATTGAACAAGTACCTCATCGACGCCGGAGCCCGCGAGGGGTTTTCTGTACAGATCGAGATGCCCCCGGTGCGCCGAAGCGTAGATGATGGCCGAGCCATCCGGCGACCAGAGTGGGGATTCGTCCGCCGCCGGGTCGAAGCTGAACCTGGTGCGCACACCGCGCTCGACCTCGCAGATCCAGATGTCGGTTGTCCCGGCACCTGGATCCACGATCTCGACCGCGACCTGCCTTCCATCGGGGGAGATTCTCGGCTGCCGGTACCCGGCTGGATCGCCCAGGGTCCCGATCGGCCTGCCGTCACGGTCCATCCACGTGAGTTCCACGAGGTCACGCCCGCCCGCGTGGTAGACGAGCACACCGTTCTCCGAGGCCGAGTAGACTCCCAAGGATGCCCCCGCCATGTACTGCACGTTCTCGGCGATCGGGAAGGCCTCGCCGGAAAACCGTCGCCGCCGGGAATCGAAACGCCGGGCCATCAGTGTTCCCTGCTTCATGAAGAGCAGGTGCCCGGAGGCGTACACCGTGTTCGATTCCCCCGGCATGAGAGGCCGGCTCACCCCACCATCGAGCGAAGCCACCATCAACGTGTCCGCGCCCTGGACACCAGCACCCCGCGCCAGGAAGAGAAAGTGACGCCCATCCGGCAGGAAATGAGGGAATCGATGTGATGCGCGACTCTGCGTCGTATCGATCACGGTGACCGGTCTCGCCTCGCCGCCGGCGGCGGCCACGCGGTAGATGGCGGAGGCGGCGCTGCGGGCGAAGAGAATCGTCCCGTCTCGACTCCAGGTGCCTCCCTTGCCGTTTTCCGCGTCGCAAAGCGTGAACGCCTGCCCACCTGCAGCTTCGATCTTCCTCAGCTTGCCGTCGGCGAAGAAGCCGATCGTGTGGCTGTTGGGCGACCAGAAGGGGTAGGCCGCGCCCTCGGTGCCGGCCAACCGATGCGCCGCATCCGAGTCGAGATCACGGACCCAGAGCTGCACGGGCTGGCTCTCCTCCCTGGCCGCGAAGACCAGCCGCCGTCCGTCCGGTGACACGGAGGACGGACCGGGGAAGCTATCCAGCAGGAAGTACTCCGTGTTCACCGGCGCAAGGATCGATGCGCGCACGACGCGGATTCCCCTCTGTGCGCTTCGATAGTGGATGCTCGCCAGGGCGACAGCGGCAAGGAGGAAGATGGCTGCGGCGATCCATCCGAGCCTCCCCCCGAGACGGCGTCGCGCGGCAACGACGGCGGAGAGGCCGGCCTGGAACGTCCCTCCGAGATCCACCTCAGGTCCAGAAGGACGTCATGCATCGTCTGGCGCCGGTCCCCGGGGTCCTTGGCCAGGCAGGTGCGGATCAGGCGGTCCAACGCCGGCGGCGTGCGGGGCTGAAAGTGGACACGGACGGGGGCTCGCGCTCGAGGATCGCCGCGATCACCCCGGCCTGCGTCTTTCCCTCGAAGGCCTGGTGCCCGGTCGCCATCTCGTAGAGAAGGCAGCCGAAAGCGAAGATGTCGCTGCGCGGGTCGGTCTCCGCTCCCTCGAGTTGCTCGGGAGCCATGTACGGATAGGTGCCGACGATGGTCCCCCGGGCGGTCAGCGGGCTCGTGACCGTCACTCCCGACGTCGTGCCGTGAGCGCCCCCGGCGGGCGGCATGAGCTTGGCCAGACCGAAGTCGAGGAGCTTCGCCCCTGATCTGGTCACCATGATGTTGCCCGGCTTCAGGTCGCGGTGCACGAGCCCTTGCCTGTGCGCCATGTCAAGGGCGTCGGCAATCTCCATCGCGTAGCGGAGAAGGTCGTCTATGCCGAGAGGCCCCTTGCGTATCCGCGCCGCAAGCGTCTCCCCTTCCAGGTACTCCATGACCAGGTAGTCCAGCCCCTCGTGATTGCCCACGTCGTAGAGGGCGCAGATGTGAGGGTGGGACAGTGAAGACACCGCGCGCGCCTCGCGCTCGAATCTCTGGCGAAGCTCGGGGCTATCCGACAGGGGAGATCGCAGGACCTTGATCGCCACCGTACGATCGAGACGGGCGTCCCGGGCGCGATAAACCTCCCCCATGCCTCCTGCACCGATCGGTGCGAGGATCTCGTACGGTCCGAGGTGCACACCGCTGGTAAGGCTCATCGGCGTACGGGAGCATACGCTCTGCCAGGCCACGCCGCAACCGAAAGTGGGCCTGGACGGCAGTCGATATCAACATCAATCAATCTGGAAGGATTGGTCATCACGGCTGATGCGGTCTATCGCTGCGCGCCGCGGCCGCAGTACGGCGAACCTGGTGGACTTGGCTGCAGTCGAGGTGGCTTCAGGCCGGCTGCGAGCGAGACACGCGGGCGCGGACTCGAAGGCGGCGGAGCGACGTCGGCGCACGAGGTGTCAAGGGATCGTCCGGCGACGGAGACGTGGTGCGTCGCGTGCCCCCGGAGAAGCGCGAGCGGCGTCCGTCGCGTCGTGCGCTCCTGTCGCTCGTAACGTTCGTAACGTTCGTGGCGCTCGTGCACTCGCCACTGCTTGCTTGACACCGGTTTCTGCGCCTGCGATCGTGCCCTGACGCGGTCTTTGGACGCGGCCTTGACGGCCGCTCGGGAGCGGCACGGCGATGCCGGCTGCAGTTCAGATCACGGACCTGTGCAAGTCGTTCACGCGGCGCGTGCACCAGACGGGCGCCGCCGGGAAGTTTCGTGCCCTGTTTCGCCCGCGTCAGGAAACGGTCCATGCGGTGCGCGGGCTCAACCTGGAGATGCAGGTCGGGGAATCCCTGGCCCTCGTCGGACCCAACGGCGCGGGCAAGAGCACGACGATCAAGATCCTGACGGGCATCCTCCATCCGACCTCCGGGACGCGAGGGTGCTCGGCCTCGTCCCTGGCGGCAGCGGACACGGCTCGCATGAACATCGCCACTGTCTTCGGCCAGCGCTCCCAGCTCTGGTTCCATCTTCCCGCGGGGGAGACCTTCGACCTGCTCGCCCGCATCTACGAGATCCCGTCCGCTGAGTACCGCGCCCGGCGCCGAAGAGACTGGTCCGCCGCTTCGAGCTCGAGCCGCTGCTCGGGACGGCCGTGCGCAAGCTGTGCCTGGGCGAGCGCATGCGCTGCGAGATCGCCGCGTCCCTGCTCCACCGGCCCCGGATCCTGTTCCTGGACGAGCCGACGATCGGGCTCGACGTCGTGGCCAACAGGAGATCCGGAGCTTCATCCGTGACCCTGAACCGCGAGAAGGAGTCACGGTGCTCCTGACTTCGCACGATGCCGGCGACATCGAGCGCCTGTGCAAGCGCGTGTCGTCATCAACCACGGCATCACGGTATTCGACGATCGCGTGAGCACACTGAGGCGCCGCTACCTCGACCGGAAGGTCATCAGCCTGCGCCTGCTCGAGGGGACGCCGACCGGCCAGATCTCGACCGAGAGACTGGCCCGGCGTGACCGTCCTCACGGCGCGCAATTTCGGCATCAAGCTCGAGATCGATACCGAGGTCTGCACCATGCCGACGTCATCGCCGCCTCGGCGACTGCCCGCTTGCCGACATCACCATCGAGGATCCGCCGATGGAGGAGATCATCTCCGCCATCTACAAGGGTCAAGGCCCGGACGGCATCGGGCGGGGGAGGCCACCTGATGGGACGAGGCCACCCGAGGAGGGAGCACTCCGAGGCCGGGAGGGCTCTCTCGCGGCACGTGGACAAGAAGGTGGCCGTCATCCGCGTGACCCTGGCCACCCGCTTCGCCTATCTGGGCGAGTTGCTCCTTCGGACGACCTTTCTGCCTGCTCATCCTCTTCACCTTCGCGCAGCTCTGGAGGGCCACCCAGGCGTCCCAGAACGTCAGCCTGTTGACCGGCTTCACCGTCGCGCAGCTCATCTGGTATCTCGCCTTCACCGAGGCGATCATGATGTCGGCCCCGGCATTCAGCGAGCTCGAGGTGGACCGGGAAGTCCGCTCCGGCGACATCGCCTATCGGCTCACCCGGCCTCTCGCCTACCCGCTCTACCACCTGGGTCCAGCTGGGCGATCGTCTCCTGCGCTTCGTCCTGAACCTCACGGTCGGTTGCGCCGTCGCCGCTCGTGCTCGTCGGCTCCGATTGCTCTTTCCCCCGTCTCCGTGGCCGCCGGGCTCCTCGCCGCCTTCGTCGCGTTCCTGGTCGACTGGGCCTGGACCTTCACCATCTCCTTCTCGTCTTCTGGCTGGAGGACACGCACGGGGATCCACCTGCTCTACCGGCGCTGCACCATGCTCCTCGGAGGCATGCTGATTCCCCTGGAAGCGTTTCCCGGTGGTTGGAACGCGTCGCCCGGGCGCTTCCGTTCCAGTATCTCACTGTACCAACCGGCGCCGCTCTTCGTCCGCCGGCGACGTCACGGATCTCGCGCCGGTGCTGCTCGGCGCAGGCGCTCTCGCTCGCGGTCGGCGTCGCGGCTGCTCGCGATCTACTCGCCTCGGCCTGCGCCGCGTGGCGCGCGCAGGGAGGATAGGACGCGATGCGCTCGCCCTTGGGCCCGACCGCTTCTCATCGCCTACGTGAAGGCCAACCTGCAGGCCGCCCTCGAGTACCGCGCCTCGTTCGTCAGCCAGGTCTTCGCGATGCTCCTCAACGACGTCATGTGGCTTGTCTTCTGGCTCGCCTACTTCGACGGTTCCGCCTGGTCGCCGGCTGGGGGCGGATCGAGATCGTCACGCTGTGGGCGGTGGTGGCCGCGGGGTTCGGCCTGGCGACGGCGGTCTGCGGGAATCTCTTCCGCCTCGCGGGTATGATTGTGCGGGGCGAACTCGACGTCTACCTGGCTCTCCCCAAGCCGGCGCTCCCCCATATGCTCATCAGCCGGATGAGCCTGACCGCCCCGGGAGACGTCCTCTTCGGGATCCTGGTTTACGCCCTCATCCTTACGCCCGACCCGCTCTCCTGGCTCCTCTTCGCGATCTTCCTCCTCACTACGACGAGCATCCTCGTCGGGTTCGGGGTCATCACGCAGAGTCTGGCATTCTGGCTGGGGCAGGCCGAAGGGCTGTCGCAGCAGCTCTTCTTCGCGCTGATGAACTTCTCCACGTATCCGACGCACATCTTTCAGGGGGTGGTCAAGATCGCGCTCTTCACAGTCATTCCGGCGGGCTTCATCGCCTATGTGCCCGTCCGCATCCTCCAGGAGTTCTCAGCGGGCTGGTTCCTGGGCCTCCTGGGCTTCTCCGGAGGGATACTGCTCCTCTCCTGGGTGGTCTTCCGCGCCGGACTCAGGCGGTACGAGTCGGGCAACTTGCTGCTCCTCAGGGATTGACGGGGCCGGGATAGACCACGCTGGCGTTCACCGCGAGGCGTTGACCGCGCAGCGCTTGACCGCATGCTCCCCTGCGCCGGGCCTTCGCCCGACCTTTCGACGAAAGGACGCGAACTGCAACCGGCGTCTCCACACCGACTGCGGCTCCTCCCGCTGGTCCCAGAACAAGCGGGTGACGTGGGCCACCTATCTCGGCCGCCGGTCACCCAACTCCTACGGGGTGGCCACGGGGACCGGAACCGCCGTCAGCAAGGCGAGGCCGGCGATGAGCAGCGCAAACTCGGCGAGCGCGATCCGATCCGGCTCGCTCGGCGCCGTGCGGGGGAGCGCGCGCAGGAGCGTGGCGGCAAGGAGCAGGATCAACAGCCCTTCCCTGGTCAGAAGCCACATCACTGCCATCACGCATGCGAGGATCCAGCGGTGCGAGCGGGTCAACGAGCGGAAGGCGCGGCCCCCGTCGAGCTGCCAGACCGGAAGCAGGTTGAAGAGGTTGATCCAGGCGGCGACGCGGGCGATGGCGGCGAGCGATGCCCAGCCGGTGGCGAGATGCAGGACGTACGTCGTCGCCGCGCCGACCATTCCCCAGATCGGACCCGCCAGGCTGACGCGGGCCTCCTCGCGCGGAGTCGCCGGGTATTGTCTCATGCGGATCATCGCGCCGATCCCCGGCAGGAACATGGGTGCGGACGCGCGGATCCCGAAGCGGCGCAACGCCGCGACGTGCCCCATCTCATGGACGTAGATCGAGAGCACGAGGCCGAGCGCGAATCGCCATCCCCAGGCGGTCCAGTAGACCCCGAAGGAGAGGACCATGGAGAGGAGCGTGCTCGTCTTGGTGAGTCCCAGGATGAGGAGCTTGCCCTTGGTGATGAGAAGGGCAACAACGAACTTGAGCTTCCAGAGGAGCAGTGCGCCGGCGGCGAGCGCGGCGGCAGCCGGGCCGCGCCTGGCCCCGGGCCTGGTCCCGGCCGCTTTGGGCTGACCTGCCGCCCGCCGGGGAGCAGCGCCGGGGACGAGGCCCAGGGCGCGCGCGAGCCGTACTGCGCGTGCGGCGAGTCCGCCCTCGCGCGCGTCGATGTCGCGGCTCAAAGCGTCCACGCGCGCGCACACTTCCTGGTGCTGCTTGCTGCCTTCCGGCAAGAGATCGAGCATGGAATGGAGGTGCGCGAGCGCGACCGGCAGGTCCGCGGCCTGGATCGCCTGCTCCGCCGCCGCCGCCAACCGATTCAGCTCGGCCGCGTGGACGAGGCGATGGCAGACCGGGCACGAAAGGAGACCGACACCCACTTCGGTCCCACAGGAGAGGCAGACCGGCGCGGCCACCACGGCCGCCGTTGTTTCACAAGGCGGACTCGAGGTCATGCGTGCTCGGATCAGGCCGCCTTCGGCATCACTGCCGGCGCCGACACCTGGAACGGACCGGCGATATCGAGCTTCGGCCGGGCGTTCATTCGCCAGGCCTGCCAGAGGCCGAAGCCGATGATCAGGATGCCGAGCAGGTTCTGGAAGCCGGCCAGGAACGGAAGAGCATAGGCCAGCGCCAGAAGGACCGCCGCAGCAGCAAGGAAGGCCAGAGGCCCGATCTGTGCAGGAGCTGCCTCGGCGGCCGCCGCCGGAGAGGTCGCGGCGGAGACCGCCCCATCCGGTTCCACGCCGGCCGGATCGGAGATCGGTGTACCGGCTCCTCCCGGCGCGGCGACATCGACTGTTGACTGCTGCTTGAGCTCTTCGAGGATCAAGGGCACGTTGGTCGAGGTGATGCTCGTGTAGGTGAGGAAGACAGCCAGCAGCTGATACGCGAGCCCACCGCGGCCTTGTGCTCCGAAGCGCACCGCGGCGCCGACCAGGAAGCCGATCACGACGGCGATCAGCCCGAACTCGTAGCCGGTGAGGGCGCGCACCGCATACCAGATCCCGGCGCCCACGGCCGCCGCCACGAGGCCAAGGCCCGTAGCCCGCAGCCACCGTCCGGCGGCGCTCCCCGTGGGCGGCGCCGTCAGCTTCTCCTTGCACGAGGCGCACAGCACCTTCTTGTTGGCTGTGAAGTAGACGCGGGCGATGGCCTGGCTGCAGCACTCACAGGTGAGCGCCGGGGCTGAGCCGCCATCGAACCGGGCATGTTCCAGATCGAGCGGACCCTGGCTGAACGCGTTCTTCGTGTTGGCGGCTGCTGCGGCCATGTCGACCTCCTCCTCGGTTTCCCACACCGGGCGGCGTGGCTGATCGCGAACCAGCGGTGACGCCTGCAAGCGCCATGCCCCCGGGGCGATGGCGAGGTGTCTCAGCGGTGGATCGGACGGCGGGCTGACCGGGTGGGAACGCTTCACTTACAACGCTGCCCCGCTCCGGAGCGCGGAGCCTATCGCCCTCGCCCTTGCAAAGAGCATTGGTCCCGCTCAGGAGGCCCGGTGCGGCGCACTCGCTCGAAGCTGGCAGGTGCCTCTTCCATCCGATCTTGGCCGGCGTCGAGAGGGGCGAGGCGGGGCGGCGCGAGGCGAGGCGGGGCGGCGCGAGCCCCACACCCTCCCGGCGAGCCCCGCTTGACTGCCGCCTCGCTGGCTGTAAGCTCCCGCGGCGCCCATCAAGCGCTGGAGGATGATCTCATGGTCGATCTCCATGTCCCCGCCCTCGCCGGCTCCTTCTCGCTGCTCATCGCTGCCGCCGGCCGTCACCGCATGCTCGATGTCATGCTGGCGCACATGCCGGTGCTCCTCGCCGGATTGGCAGTCGTGGCCGCCGCGCCCAGCCTCCGCGGGCGGCACCGGCGTTCCGCCCCTCCGGCCGCCGATCCCGCGCCGGCTAGCGGACCCGTTCACCACTCGATCTCGTTCGTCATACCCTGCCTCAACGAGCAGGCAACCCTGCCGCTCGTGCTCGACACGGTCAACCACGTCTCGGCCACCGCGCTCGGGGACCGGGAGATCGAGGTGGTGGTGTCCGACAACGGCAGCACGGACGACTCGGTGAGCATCGCACTGGCGCACGGCGCCCGCGTCGTGCGCTGCGCCGAGCGCGGCTACGGCGCAGCGCTGCGTTGCGGCATCCGGCACGCGCGGCATGCCGTGATCGTCTTCGCCGACGCCGACAACACCTACGACTTCAGCGAGACCCCGCGCCTTGTCGCCGAGCTCGAAGCGAACGACCGGGACCTCGTCATCGGCTCGCGGCTCGGCGGCAACATCCGGCCGGGGGCGATGCCGGTTCTCCACCGCCGGCTGGGCACCCCCGTGCTCAACTTCTTCATCAACCTGCTGTACGCGCATGGCGGCACCAAGGTGACGGACTGCAATTCCGGATTCCGCTGCTTCAAGCGGGACGTATTCCGGCGCTGGACCGTCGAGACCACGGGGATGGAGTTCGCCTCCGAGATGCTGGTGAAGGCGCTCAAGACCGGCGCCCGCATCTCGCACGTGCCGATCACGCTGCGGCCGGACCGGCGCGAGCGGGTGCCGCACCTCCGGACCTGGCGGGACGGCATGCGGCACCTGCTGCAGATCTTCCTCGGCTCGCCGGAGTTCTTCACCACGCTCGGGCTGACGCTCCTGGCGGCGAGCTGGCTTGTCCTGATGATCGGCCTGTGGGCCGGACCGTTCAGGGTGGGATTCGCCTCGATCTGCGGCGTCCACAGCATGATGTTCGCGCTCCTGGGCAGCTGTTTCGGCCTCCAGATGTGGGGCGTCGGCCTCGTCCTCGCGGCGCGGACCGGGGGCGGTGGGCGCCTGCGGACCGGCGTCGGCGGGCGTCTGCTCCGCCGCATTCTCGGGCTGCGTGAGGACCATCTGTTCTGGTGGTCGCTCGTCTTCGCCCTGGCCAGCATCACGATGTTCTTGCATATCGTTCTCCGCTGGGCGGCCAACGGCTTCATGTTCCTGGCGCTCGAGAAGGAGACCCTGGCTGTCACCGCCTTCGGCGCCAACGGGCTCCTCATCGTGACCCACGTCATCACCGCCCACATGCTCAAGAGGACCTAGGCGCGAACTCAGGAAGGAGCAGCGGTCTCGCATGCGTCTGGCCCTTCTCCTCGCTTGCCTTGCGCTCCTCTACGGGGGGTTACTCGCCTTCCTCTACCGGGTTGACAGCAGTTCCCCGTTCGCTCCGGACAGCGAAAGCTACATTCTCCTGGCCAGTCATCTGACGACGGCGGGGCACTTCTCCCTCGATGGCCTGACGCCGAGTGCGCGACGCGAGCCGCTCTACCCGCTCTTGATCGCGTCGTTCATGCGCATGGGGATCGTCGGTCCGTTCACGATGTCGACTCGCAACCTCGCCCCGATGCTGGCCCTGCAGATTGCGATGTACCTTGGCGCGGCCTGGGTGCTGGCGGCGATGGCCAGGCGGCAGTTCGGTGCAGCCGAATCCTGGTGGACCGTCCTCGTGGCGGGGCTCTACCTGCCGCTCGTCCACTTCGTGTTCCTGCTGCTGCCGGAGGTGACCTTCATCCTGCTGGTGACGCTCCTCATCGCGGCGTTCCTCGGCTGGTACGGGCGATGGGGGTGGCGATCGTTGCTCGGGACCGCGGTCCTCGCCGGCCTCGCCGGCCTGATCAAGGCGGTCATGGTGTTCTTCCCGCTGGTGATCGCCGCCCTCAGCGTGCGGCGCGCGGTCGCCGCCGGGCGCGGCATCCAGATCCTCGTGTTGCTGCTCGTCGGACTCGGCCTGCCGGCGCTGTGGACTGCGCGCAACGTGAGGACATTCGACGCCTTGATCGTCTCGACCGTGAACAGCGGAACCTCGCTCTACCGCGGCAGCTTGATTCTCGGCGAGCAGATTCCCCACATCTCGGACGAGAGGATCCCGCCGGCGGTGCGCACCGCGACCCTCCGTCTCAAGCCGCACGAGGCCGATGCCTACCTGGCGCGGCTCGCCTGGCAGGAGATGAGGGCGGACCCGGGCCGGGCGGCGCTGCAGGCCGGCTTCCGGCTCTTTGTGCTCCTCGTCGGCCAGCCAACGAGCGTCAAGTACGCGCTCCTGTTCCTGGTTCGCCTCGGATTCCTTGCCGTCGTTCTCCTGCACTTCCTTCGTCACGCCTGGCCGCTCTCGGCCGCCCACCGGATCGTCCTCATCTACTGCGTCTACGTGTCCGTGCTCTACGCGGCCATCTACACCACCCCCCGGTACTTCGCATCCTGCTCCTTTCTCTTGATCCCCTTCTTCGTGGCGGGCGGCCGCGACCTGCTGCGGGGAGTTGGCGCCAGGACGAGACGCGCGGACGCTGTCCCGGAGGCCGCGACCATGCGCACGAAGTAGATCCCGGCGGCGACGCGAGTGCCGGCGTCATCGCGCCCGTCCCACCGCAGCTCGTGCGGGCCAGCGCGGCGCATCGCCTGGCAAGGTAGGCCCACCTCGCCGGCAAGCGACCCGCGACGACAAGGGAAAACTGATAAGCTCGCGGGGCGACCATGAGCGAGAACCGCCGCCGCCGCAGAGACCACCGTCCTGGTGGGGAAGCGTTGCTGTCGCTTGCGAGTTCTGCCCCGAGCGCCTCCGCGAGCGAAACTGCGCCGCCTCATGCGTTTGCCGTTCCCCACTTGAGGGCTCCCGCCTTTTCGCCCGGCCAGCGCGTGGCCGGGCGTTACCGCGTCGAGCAGCTCCTTGGCGCCGGGGGTATGGGGGAGGTGTACGAAGCCCGCGACATGGAGCTTTCGGTCCCGGTGGCGCTGAAAGCTCTTCGCGCCCACCTCGCCGGGGACGAGGCCGCGCTGCGCCGCTTGAAGCTGGAGCTGCTGCTGGCCCGCTCCATCAGTCACCCCCATGTCTGCCGCGTCTACGATCTTGGCCGCCATGGGATGAACGGCGGAGCGGTGTGGTTCCTGACGATGGAGCTCCTGCGCGGGGAGACGCTCCGCGACCGCCTGCGGCACCGCGGGCGGTTCACCGAAACAGCAGCGATGCTGCTCGTCGAACAGATGGTGGCCGGGCTCGCCGCCGCGCACCGCGCCGGGGTCGTGCACCTCGATTTCAAGAGCGGGAATGTCATGCTGATCGGGGACGGGCCGGGTGAGCGGGCGGTGGTGACCGACTTCGGGCTTGCGCGCACCGCTGGGCCGGCGGCGGCCTCGTGGCTCGCAGGCGCAGAGGAGGCGGTGGCGGCGCCCCGGATCGCCGGGACGCCCGATTACATGGCGCCCGAGCAGGTGCGAGGGGAGGCCGCGGGACCGGCGGCGGACATCTACGCTCTCGGTGTGGTCCTCTACGAGATGATGACTGCGAAGCTGCCCTTCGCGGGCCGCACACCGCTCGAGGTGGCGGAGCGCCGTCTGACGGATGCCGCACCGTCCCCGCGCCTCCATGTCCCCGATCTCGACTCGCGCTGGGAAGCGGTCATCCTGCGCTGCCTCGCGCTCTCGCCGCGCGAGCGGTTCGCCCGGGTCGAGGAGGTGGCGGAGACCCTCACCGCCGAGCGGTCGACCCAGGTGGCGGCGAGCGCACGCGAAGCGACGACCCAGGTGCGCCATGCGTTACCGGCGGAACGAGACGCATTCATCGGACGCGGCGCGGAGCTCGCGGATATGGCCGCGCGCTTCGCGCGCGGGTCGCGTCTGGTGACGCTCCTGGCACCGGCGGGCATGGGGAAGACGCGGCTCGCGGTGCGCTACGGGTGGCAGAGCCGCATGGACTGGCCGGGTGGAGTCTGGGTCTGCGACCTCGCCGAGGCGAGGAGCGTGAACGGGATCCTGTCGGCGGTGGCCTCTGCGTTGGGAGTGCCGTTGGGGAAGGCCGATCCGATCGCACAGCTCGGGCACGCGATTGCGGGACGTGAGCGGTGTCTCGTGATCCTCGACAACTGCGAGCAGGTCGCGGCGCACGCTGCGGAGATCGTGAGCTGCTGGCTCGAGCGGGCGGCGCGGGCGCGTTTCTTGGTGACCAGCCGCGAGCGGCTCCGGGTGCACGGCGAAGAAGTGCTGGCTGTCGAACCGCTGGGGCTCGAGCCGGGGGTGGAGCTGTTCCTGGAGCGGGCGGGTCGACAGCACCCCGGTCTCACGACTGCGAGCGCGGATCTCGCGGCCGTGCGCGAGGTCGTGCGGCAAGCGGAAGGAATGCCGCTTGCGATCGAGCTCGCGGCGGCGCGCATGAGCGTCATGACGCCGCGCGAGCTCGTCAAGCGGATGCGCGAGCGGTGGCAGGTGCTACAGGGCGGACGCCGAGGTCGGCACGCAAGTCTCCGGGCGGCGATCGAGGTGTCATGGGAGCTCTTGACTCCGTGGGAGCAGGCGGCATGGGCGCAATGCGCCGTGTTCGAAGCCGGGTTCACCCTGGAAGCGGCGGAGGCGGTCGTGGACCTCTCGCCCTGGCCCGAAGCGCCATGGGTGGTGGACGTCGTGCAGTCCCTGGTGGACAAGAGCCTGCTGCGAGTGTGGGTGCCGGACGGCGGCGCCGAGGGACCGGCTCCTGATGTGCGGTTCGGGATGTACTTGAGCCTGCAGGAGTACGCGCGAGAGCGGCTGCGTGAGAGCGGGCCGGATCTGGCGCGGGCGGTGGAGGAGCGGCATGGGCGGTGGTTCGCACGACATGGAACCCAAGAAGCCATGGCGGGGCTGAACCGCGCCGGAGGAGCCGCGAAGCATCGCGTGCTCGGTCGGGAGATCGAGAACCTCGTCTCGGCGTGCCGGCGTGGTGTGGCGCGAGGGGACGGCGAGGTCGCGGCGATGGCGCTGCGAGCTACGTGGGCGGCGCTCGAAGCCAAGGGTCCGCTCGGGGCGGCCGTCGAACTCGGGCAAGAGGTTTTGGGAATGCCGGGCCTCGGGCCGGCGGACCGGGCGAGTACGCTCGTCACGCTCGGTCTGGCGGAGTGGCGCTGCGGGAAGATGGAGCAAGCGCTGAGCCGTTTCGCAGCGGCTCTTCCCTTGACCCGTGAGCTGGGCGACCGGCTTCACGAGAGCGTGGTCCTGGAAAACCTGGGTTTGGTGCTGAGCCGGCACGGTCGCGCCGAGGAGGCTCGCGCGACACATGAGGCCGCGCTCGCCATCAAGCGCGAAGCGGGCGATCGGTCCGGTGAACGTATCGCTCTGCTCAACATGGGATCCCTCGACCGTGAGCAAGGCCGGGTCGAGTCGGCCAGGGCCCGGCTTGAAGAGGCGCTCGAGTTGGCACGGGAGCTGGGGGATCGGGCAGGCGAGGGTTCTGCGATCAACATCCTGGGCGCTCTCAACGCCGAACAGGGACGGATGGAGGAGGCACGTGCCTGCTTCGAGCAAGCGCTGGCCATAGCTCGCGAGTTCGGCGACCGCAGGGTCGGGGGTATCATCCTCGACAACTTGGGTCTCGTGAGTCTCGAACAGCAGCGCCCGACGGAAGCGCGCGCATACCTGGATGAGGCGCTCGCCATCCACCGCGAGGTGGGCGACCGGCGCTCCGAGGCTATCGTCCGCAACATTCTCGGCAGCATCCACCGCGACGATGGGCGAATGGAGGAGGCGCGCACCCAGTATGAAGCGGCACTCGCCATCGCCCGCGAGGTGAGCGACCGGCGGACCGAGGGTGCTTCCCTCGGCAACCTCGGTCACTTGCAGTTCCAGCAAGGCCGGCTCGACGCGGCGCGAGACATTCTCGATCAGGCCCAGGCGATCCTCCGCAACACAGACCGGACGGCTTTCGCCAAGGCCCTCTGCATCAGCTCCGAGCTGCAGCGCGCGAGCGGTGACCTCGCCCGGGCGCGCGCCACTCTCGCCGAGGCTGAAGCTGTGGCCGCCGAGCTGGGCGCCGGCCCCGAATCCGAGCTGGGGAAGATGCTGGCCCGGCTTCGCCTGGATCTCGAGCGAGACCCGCCGTGATCCCGCGATTCTCGGCCCTCTCGTAGCGTCATCCTCCTGCGGCAAAGGGGAGCCACCCCGGAAGCCGGACGGCTCGGACTGGTCAAGAGTCAGTCACCAGGCAAATGGCCAGGTTGCCGGCAAGGGGCCAGGTGCCGCCTTGACTTCCGGGACGGGGGAGGCGGAGAATCGCCGCGTCATCAACCCTCCCGGACGCGCCCTTCAGGATGGAGCGGCGCGCATCATCCCCCCGTCGTCCATACGCCGCCGCTCCGCGGCGGAGGGCGACGCCAGTCCCGCGACGTAGACGCCCTCAAGGGGGCCGCGGGTCAGGCGCGAGAACCCCTGTCGGGGGCGCGAGGGGAACTACCATGCGCCGGATCGCCACGCTGGTTGCCGCCTGGTCCTGCGTTCTCATGGTCCCCATGGCTGCGGCCCAGCAGCAGCCCGCCGCCACGGCTGACAAGCGCGAGGCGGTGAAGGTCCAGAAGCGAGAGGGGATCCACACCGCCCTCCCAAACTTGCAGATGAACCAGCTCGGAGAGCTGCTCGTCCCCACCCGCGAATACATGCGGATGGAAACGCGGGCATTGACCCCTGAGGAAGCGGCGGCCGAGATGGCTCGGATCGCGCAGCTGCCTCGCCCGAGCCGGCCGACGGGAATCCAGATCCGCGGATCGATGGGGCCCTTCGTGGAGGGGTACGGATTCGAGGAGATCCAGGTGCTCCTGAGCTCTTCGCCCGGAGGCGACGCATCGGCTAGGTGGTATTTCAACAAGTTCTTCGACGGGAACGCCGACCTTCCGATCTACCAGCGCTACGGCGCGAACCAGCCGATCGAGTCCACCCCCGCGGTCGGTCTCGTACCCGGGGCGATGCCCACCGTACAGGGCTCGCCGAACCCCCAGAGCCCGCGCATCTACGAACTCCTCCTCAGGCTCCACTCGCTCAGCTACACATCCCGTTTCGGCGGCAGCATCGCCCTCACCTTCCGGATGGCCGAGGACTACGCCTACGAGTTCAGGCGGGGGAGTGATGCATGGGACGTCGAGGGGCTCTCCATGGTGGTCTACGTCACGCCCACCCACTGGCAGGAGGGAGCGAAGCAGAGGTTCCTCTTCAACGCGACGGCGGATGTGGTCAACCAGCGCCTCAACTCGCGGCCGCGAGTCGCCTTCCGCTTCCGGGCCAAGGCGGTCACCTCGTACAAGCTCACGAGCACCGGGATGATCCGCCGGGATGACACCGCGGGGAGGGCGGCATTCGATTCGCTCCTGGCGCAGCTCGAATCTAGCTCGACCCTTGACCCCGGCGGCGCCTATCCGCCGGCCAACTTCGGGGCGGTGGCTACCCGCTTCGCCCATGCGTTCGTGCACACGCAGGTGAAGAGCGCATTCGAGGTCAACGGGCAACCCACCGACGACAAGGTCGTCGGCGTCCGCCTCGACGACGACGAGCTGCAGCTAGACACCGAGCACCTGAAGACTTACGTCCGACTCACCGGCCAGTTCCGTCGGGTGGGCTACATAGTGGATTACGACGGTGATTCGGGCGAGGAGCCGAAAGGCCGGGAGTTCCGGGTCACCGCGACGTCCGTCATCAAGACGTCGAGCGGGGAGTTCACGGGTGGGACGTTCCAGCGGAACCTGCCTGCGGGAGGAGAAACCGACTGGTTCCATATCGCGGGCCCGGAGCTTGCGGCGTGCGCCGAGGTCCAGGAGATCAACGTCACCGCCAACATGATCTCCCTCGAGCCGCTCCTGATCCCCGATCAGGACCTCGGCACGGAAGTCCACGAGATCACTCTCGACTGCTCCCGTGTCTCATCGCTCGACGCGGAGACCGACTGGACGAAGACGAGCTGGATCCATGTCATGAGTATCGCCTACTTCCAACCGGTCGATGCTCCGTTGTGGTGGACATCGGGTCAGTCCCTCTCGGCGTACACGACCTTCCTCGTCCGGCTGGAACTCACGCGGCGATGATGGTTCGTGCTGGGGTGCCGGCCGCCGCCGCTTCGCCTGATCGCTTTGACTCCGAGGCGCTTCAGGTCTTCGGGAAAGCCTGTCTGCGCGGTTGAGGGTGCAGCCTGCCACCGGCGCGCCGTGATCGGCGGCAGCGCGTCGCGGTGCCGGTGGGGGCGCAGGGTGGACCATGGCAACCGAGCCACCACTCGGCGATTCGAGCTATAGTGGAGCCTGCTCCCCAGGACGGCGCAGTGACCGTCGCCGCCATCGATCGCGTCGGACCCGGCCCGCGAACCCATGCACGACCACCTGCTCGAAACGCTGTTCAACGATCTGATCGACCTCGATGCCGGCGGGCGACGCGAACGCCTCCGCGCGCTCCGGCAGAGCGACCCGGATCTCCACGACAGGCTCAATCGTCTGCTCGAGGCCGCCGCCGAGGCCCAGGGATTCCTGGCGCCGCCGCCCGCGGGCTCCGCCGAAGTCCCCACCCACCTCGGGAAGTACGCGATCGAGGGCACGATCGGCCGGGGCGCGTTCGGCGTCGTGTATCGCGGACACGATCCCGATCTCGGCCGCTTCGTGGCGATCAAGGTCCTGGCGCGGGCGGCGCTGGGACGTTCGCTGGCGGCGCGGCTGCGCGACGAGGCGCGGACGCTCGCCAGGATCAATCACCCGAACGTGGCGCAGGTTCACTCCGTCGAAGAAGTGGAGGCCGCCGGACGCCATCCTCTGACGATCCTGACGATGGAGTACGTCGCCGGGGCCACGCTCGCGGAGAGGCTCGAGGAAGGTCCGCTCTCCGCCGAGCTGTGTCTCGACTACGGCCGGCAGATCGCGGCGGCGCTCGAAGCCGCCCATGCCCGGTCGGTGGTGCATCGCGACTTGAAGCCGCAGAACATCCGGATCTCCCCCGGGGGCTGGGTCAAGGTCCTCGACTTCGGGCTCGCGCGGCTGCTCCAGGCGCCGGATGCGGGCCGGCAAGGCTCTTCATCCCCGGGAGGCACGCCGGGCTACATGAGCCCCGAGCAGTGCCGGGAAGAGGACGTGGACTCGCGGACCGACCTGTGGGCATTCGGCGCGATCCTCTATGAGTGCCTGGTGGGGAGTCCGGCGGTGCGCGGGGACTCCCTCGAGGAACTCCTGCGGGCCAACGCGCGCGGCGAGGTACGCCTCGACCGTCTGGCGGCGGCTCCGTCCGAGCGGGTTGCGGAGCTCGTGCGCGCCTGTCTCGCCCCCGAGCGGGAACAGCGACTCGCATCCGCCACCATTGCGCGGCAGGTGCTCGAAGAGGAGCACCTCCGGCTCAAGGTCCGCACCTACTTCCCCGCACCCGCCCCTCGCAGCGGGCAACCGGCGGCGGGTGGCGCTCGCGGCGACAACTTGCCGCTTCCGTGGTCCTCGTATGTCGGGCGCGAGACGCTGCTCCTGGATCTCGAGCGTCATCTCGCCGCCTCGCGCCTCGTGACATTGGTGGGGCCCGGCGGCGTGGGCAAGACCCGCACCGCCCTTGAGCTCGGGTCGCGCTGCGGACATCTCTTCCCCGGCGGCCGCTGGTTCGTGGATCTGGCGAGCGTCGTCGACTCCGCCGCGGTCCCCGGTGCGGTCGCCCGGTCGATGGGAGTGCGCGAGACGAGCGGGGAGATCCACGTAGACGCGGTGGTGGATGCGGTGGCGGCGGCCGCGCAGGATGAGCGAATGCTCCTCATCCTGGACAACTGCGAGCATGTGCTCCCCGGTGCCACCGGGTTCGTCGAGCGTCTCTTGCTTCGTGCGGCGCCGGCCGTCGTCCTGGCCACCAGCCGCCAGCCGCTCGGCCTGCCGGGGGAGCAGGCGGTCCCGCTCCGGCCGCTCGCGCTTCCCGCGGCGGATGCGGGGGCCGTCGCCGATGTCGAGTCCGTTCAGCTCTTCCTCCAGCGGGCGCGGCGGCGGGCGCCGGACTTCGGCCCGGGCGTGAAGGGCATGGATCTCGTGGCCGCCATCTGCAGAGGGCTCGACGGACTCCCGCTGGCGATCGAGCTGGCGGCGAGCCACACGCGGTCGTTTCCGCTCGAGGAGATTCTGCGCCGCGTGACCGAGGGCCATTCGCTGGCCCGGCCGGCGCCCTCCGATCATCCGCGACATCGCTCGCTTGGCGAGCTGGTCGATTGGAGCTACCGCCTCCTCGCCCCCGAGGAGCAGGCTTTCCTCCGTCGGCTCTCGGTCTTCCGCGGTGGATGCACGCTCGCCGCCGCCGAGCAGGTCTGCGGCGGGTGGGGCGGCATCGAGGTGTGGGAGGCATGTGACCTCCTCGCTCGTCTCGCTGAGCGGTCCCTCGTCGAGCTGGACGCCCCGGCGGAAGCGGAGCTGGAAGCGGACAACCAGCCCGCGCGCTATCGCATGCTCGAGACGATACGCACCTTCGCCGGCGACCGGCTGCGGCAGGATCCGGGAGAGAAGTCGGGGGTTCGCGGCCGGTACCTCGATCACTGCGCTTCCATCGCGGCGATCCGGCCGGAAGAGAAGAGCGACCCGAACGTGTGGTTTGGGCGAATCGAGGTGGAGTATGCCAACCTGGTCCACGCGATCGACATGGCCCTCGCCGACGGCCCGACCGACGTCGCGCGGTCGCTGGCGGATCACCTCGGCATGTACTGGGTGCAGACCGGCCAGTGGAACGAGGGGCGGCGATGGCTGGATCGGGTGATCGAGCAGCGGGCCGGGGGGAGTGGTGATGGCGATCACGCCATGCGCGCCACGGAGGTCAGGATCCTGAGCCACGCCGGCCTCTTGTCCGTGCTCCTCAGGGAGCGGGAGCGGGCCGCCGGCCTGATCGCCGAGGCGCTCGCGCTCGGGCAGGAGGTGGGCGATGCGGAGTCCCTGGGGACGGCGCACGCGGCGGCGAGCATCGCGGCCTGGCTCGGTGGCGACGCCGACGGCACCGAAAGGCACGGGAGAGAGGCGAGAAGCTGTTTCGAGCAAACGGGGGATCGGAGAGCCGTGGCGGTGTGCACGGGAAGGATCGGGATGGCACATGGCATGCGCGGAGACCATGAATCCGCCCTCCAGCATCACAAGGAGCACTTGCGCTTGGGCCGGGACATGGGCGATCGGCTGACGCAATCCAAAGCGCTGGCGAACATCGCGTGGGAGGCGACGCAGCTCGGACGGGTGGAGGAGGCGAGGTCTGCGCTCGAGGAGTCGGTGGCGATCCAGGAAGGAACCCGCGACCTGCACGGCATCGCGGCTTCTCAGAAGCAGCTCGGGGAGTTCTACCTGGCGCAAGGCGAGATCGAGCCGGCGCGCGCCTACCTGGTGCGGTCCGCGCGGCTCATGTCCCGGCTGGGTGACCGGGTGGGGTTGGCCTACACGCTCATCTCCCTCGCTCGCATCGCCGCCCGCGATGGGCGCGCAGAGCTGGCCGCGGAAGTTGTCGGCGGGGCCGAGCGCAGGCTTGCGGGCGAGTTCGCCCTGCGCAAGAACCGCTACCAGTCATTCCTCCCGTTCCGCGAGGAGCTCGTGCGCACGCTCGGCGACGAGGAGGCCGCCCGCATCTTCGCGCGCGGCGCGACGCAGGATCTCGCCGCGTTCCTGGCCCGCTTCGATACACAGCCCTGAACGCGTTCCTCGGCTCGGTGGACCACCGGCGCGGCGCCGCATAGAATGGTCCCCTCCCGCCGGGGACGTGCTTTCCACCAGGGCGGCCGGGCGGCAGTCGAGGATCGTCGAATGGAGAAGACGCCGGGGCCAGGGAGCGAGGCGGCTCTGGTCGAGCAGTTCGCCCGCGAGGTGATGAGCCGTGCCACGCAGACCGCGGCCACCGCGCTCGACGAGCTCCTGCCCGCCGTGTACGACGAAATGCGTGTCCTCGCGGCCTATCTCCTCCGCGGCGAGCGCTCGGCCCGCACGCTGCGTCCGACCGCTCTCGCCCATGAGGCCTATCTGCGCCTGGCCGGCGCCGCCGGCTTCCAGCCGCAAGGCCGGGAGCACCTGCTTGCCGTCACCGCCAACGTGATGCGGCGGGTGCTCATCGACTACGCCCGAGCGCGCCGCGCCGCCAAGCGCGGCGGAGGCCTCGAGCGGGTCACCCTGAGTGAGAGCCTGCTCGACGAAACGGGCTCGCCGGTGGATCTCCTCGATCTCGAGCGGGCCCTCGAGCGACTCGGCCAGGCCCACCCCCGCAAGGTGCAAGTGGTCGAGATGATCTACTTCGCCGGCCTGACCGAGGAGGAGGCGGCGTCCGCGCTCGGAGTGAACGAGCGCACGGTGCGCCGCGACTGGCAGTTCGCCAAGGCTTGGCTGTGGCAAGAGCTCAAGGAAGCGTGATCGACCGCGCCCGCAGGACCGTGATCTTCATTTTACCAGCGTGAGCTTCGTCGTCGTGGCGGCGGAGCCCTGTTCGGCGCGCAAGAAGTAGATGCCGGCGGGGATGCCTGCGGCGTCCCAGGAGACGGTCTGCGTGTGGCCGGTGGCCGGCGCGGCGAAGAGCCGCGCGATCTTCCGGCCGCTGACGTCGAGAACGTCGACCACCGCGCCGTCGCCCGCAGGCGCGGCGAAGGAGACGGTGGTCGTGCCGCGGGCCGGGTTCGGGGCGGCGGCCAGCGTGAGGCGAGGGGTGGCCGCGGGCTCCGGGCCCTCCGCCGCGTCGCCCATGCCGGCAACACCGCCGGGGTACACATTGATCGCCACGTGGGCGTCGACGAGGGAGTGGAAGGTCGCCGGCGCCTGCATGCAGCCCAGGACGCACAGCGCCTGCGAGATGCTGCCGTAGCTCGTGAAGACGCGCTGGATGACCCGGGAATACGTCTCGCCGTCGATGAGGATCTCCGGGCCGGTCGTGCCCGACACGACCTCGAAATCATCGAGCGGCAGGGAGAACGTGCCGCCGTTCTGGATCCAGAGCCTGTCCTCTTCGAACTGCGCGATCGAGGTGCCGTTCACCGGCCGGAGCGTACCCGGGAGGCCGCCTTCACGTGATGCCTCGAGGATACCGCTCGTCGTGATCGTCATGTCGTACGGGGTGCCGCTCGGCCCGCGAATGTACAGGCGCGCGGTGAGGTTGTTGTACGTTTCGTGGAAGACGCCGAATTGCGCACTGAGCGACATCTCGGAGTTCAAGTTGAACTCGAGACGTCCGGCTTCCGCCAGCACGTCGGTCGAGATGTGAATGGAGCCGTGCTGGGTCGTGGTGTCGTGGACGGCGCTGTACACGAGCGACGTGCCCTCGATGGTCTCGTCCTCCCATTGGACGTAGTTGCTTGCGAACACGTAGTACTTGAACCTCTGGAAGACATCGGCGGAGAAGTACACGTCGCCGGGAAGGGCCTGGCCGGAGGAAGGAGCGGGGATCGCGAGCGCCGCCGCGCCGGTGATCGCGAGCACGGCCGCTGAGACCCGGCGCGCAGAACGGTGGTGACGGCCTGGACGCCGAGGCTGGCGCTCATCGGAGCGGGACTTGGGGATCATGGAGGCACCTCCAGGAGACTCAGTTTGGTCAGCAGTAGTTGGTGGCGAACACGACAGGCCAGGGGACGGCGCCCGCCGCCTGGGCGAGCCGCCCGCACGGGGGGGGGCGCCGCTCCCTCCATCCATAGACGCACCGTGGCGCCCGGGATGGGATCATCCTTCTTGGGAGCGGAGCCCGGCCCCGCTCGGCTGAGCAGGGCCGCCCCGCGTGCGTCGCGGCCATCAGCGGACCTCATGCTTGCCGGCTCCGACCGTCTCGTCGACCAGGGTCCCACCGCCCGCCCGCTCATCTTGTAGATCATGAGCCGGGCGCGCATCGGCACCGCCAGCTCGAAGGCGATCTCGGTGGCCGGGGGCGCGGGTCCGTGCGCCCGGGCGCTCTGCCGGAGAAGGCGGAATCCCCAGCCGCGGGCGGACATGGCGATTGGGACCCCGGCGCCGAGCCGGCAACGGCGCGGGCACCGCGCCGTTGATCGTCGGCAGCGTCGATCCGCCCGGCCAGGCTCTCGGGGTTGCGATGGCCGGCAACTACGCCTGCGTCCCCGCCCCGGACCCACGTGCCCGCCGCAGACCCGCGTGCCCTCCCCGCCGCCACGTCCCCCGCTCGCCGCGGTCGGCGTGGGCCTTCCCCACGAATGTCCGCCCCCGGCCCGGAATCCCGCCTTCCCCGGTAGAGGGAGCCACGCCGGGCCCACCCCGGGCTCCCCGCGCCTCGCCATTCGCGCGTGCGTCCGCCGCCTCCATATCCGTGCCCGAAGGAGGGCTTTCCTATGGGACCCGCCACGAACTCCGACCGCCGGCCGATCACGGCCCAACGCATGGCCCGGCCGCTTCTCCTCCTCATCGTGGTCTCTGCCGCGCTCGCCGCCGCTCAGGACGCGCACGCGCTCCTCTACGATGTGGACTTCTCGACTCCCCCGCACACGATCGGGCTGCCACCGGCCACCGGTGCGGGCCCGGCCCCCCGCGAAACCGTCTCCCAGGTCGTAGCCGGCAATCCGACCGTCGTCGCCAGCCTCGGCGCCCTCACCGATCAGCCCCTCCGGCTCACGAGCTACGACGGCACGCGAGACCAGGTCAGCTTCCGGATCGACGACCTCCCGGCCGCTGACTACTACTGCCTCGAGGCGGACGTCCTCGTGACGCAGGCCGATGCGAATGGTCAGCTCGACTTCACCATCGACGCCGCGACCCTTCCCACCATTCATTTCCAGGGCGATGGCACGGTCGCGATCTTCGTCTCCGGCGTGACGTCGGCTCCGGTTCTGATCGGCAACTACACGATCGGCGACATCGTCAGCCTCCAGGTCGGAATCGACCTCGGCACCGATCACTGGACGATCACTCTCGACGGCCAGCTGGCCCTGGATGACTCGATCGGCTGGGTGGACGCCATCCAGGCGGTCCGCGTCGCGACGGCCGGCGTCACGGGACCGGCCAGGGTCAGGGGAGGCATCGACAACCTGACGGTCAATGAGACCGTGTGCAGCGATCAGCTCTGCGATCGACTGGCGTTCGACGACCTCGCGGCGGGGAGCAGCTACCCGGTGTTCTCGAGCTTCGTTTCGGAGGGTGTGACCATCGACGTCGATCCCCACTTCATACTGCCAGGACCCTGCAGCGGCATCCTCTCGAGCGGTTCGGCCCACGTCGAGGTCGGCCTCCAGAACGCCTGCCGGACGGGGAACGAGATCCATCTCGACGGCGTGAGCCTCGACTTCGACTTCGGCGGCCCGGTGAACGACGTCGTCATCTACTACGGGGAGTTGAGCGGCACCGTCTCAATCGGGGTGAACGGCGAATGCGAGACGGTTGCCGACTTCCCGCTCCTCGACGGCACCGATCAGAACGGGGTCGCGATCAGGGTCTTCGATTACGGGCCCCCGGGGGGCTGCGGCGCCATCCGCCTCCTCGGAGAGATCAGCGAGCTCAAGATCGGCGGGCAGGATCTCTGGATCGACGCCCTGAGCTACTGCCGGAGCTGCCCGGCGCGCCTGCACTCGGCCTTCGACGACCAAACCGTGGGGACGATCTACCAGTCCGGAGATCAATTCGTGAGCGGCGAAGCGAGGTACGAAGTCCGCCCGTTCTATCCCCCGGGAGCTGGCTGTACGGTTGCGGTGAATGGCCGGGTCGAGATCCAGAACGGCCAGGGAGCTTGCGGCGCCGGGAACGAGATTGCCTTGATCCTCGCCAATGTGCGGATCGACTTCGGGGACACCGCCGACTGGATCGTCCTCAACTACCGCGAGTTCGGCGTCAACACCAACAGGAACCTCCAGATCAACGGTGACTGCCGGAACGTCGACAACTTGAACGCGCTGAACGGCGCCGAAGTGGGTGGGGTGCGGGTGATCGTCGCCGACTTCGGCCCCCCCGGACAGAGCTGCGGCACGTTCTACGCCATCGGCCCGATCAACCAGTTCGGGATCGGTGGGACCTTGTTGATCGACAACGTGCGGGCGTGCACCAGCGCCACGGTCGGGATCGAGGATCCGGTCCCGACTCCCCAGGCCGGCGGGAGTGCGGCCTTGCCGCGGCTCGAGCAGAACCAGCCGAACCCCTTCAATCCGGCGACCGGGATCGCCTTCGAGCTGGCGACTCCGATGCGCGCCCGGCTCACCATCTACGACGTCGCCGGGCGGGTCGTGCAGACCCTCGTCGACGGGATGCTCGCGGGCGGCCGGCACGAAGTCCGCTGGGACGGCCGCGATGCGCATGGCGATCGCGTACCGAGCGGGGTCTATGCCTACCGCCTCGAGGCGGGGGACCGCGCCGCGACCCGCCGCATGATCGTTCTCAAGTAGCTGTGCGAGGGCTCCTCGACAGCCATCGTCCGTCCATCCGCCACGCCGATGCCCAAGTACACAAGGAGGATTCCTGCAATGCGATCCGTCCCGCATCTGGATCGATGCCCGATCACGACCCGCCGGATGGCTACCCGCCTTCTCACTCTCGCTTGCGTCGCTGGCGTCACGCTCGCCGTCGCCCGCGATGCCAACGCGCTTCTCTACGACGTGGACTTCTCGACTCCCCCGCACACGGTCGGGCAGCCGCCGGCCACCGGCTCCGGCCCGGCCCCCAGGGAGACGGTCTCCGAGATTGTGTTCGGCACGCCCACCGTGGTCGCGAGCCTCGGTGCGCTCACCGATCAGCCGCTCAAGCTCGATAGCTTCGACGGCCGGGGCGATCAGATCGATCTGCGGCTCGACGACCTCCCCGCGTCGAGCTTCTACTGCCTCCAGTCGGACGTTCTCGTGACGCAGGCCCAGAACAATCTGGATGCCGACCTGACCTTCGATATCGACACCGAGCCCAATGGCGTGCGCAGTATCCACTTTGAGTCGAACGGCGAGATCAGGGTCTGGCTCGCCGACGGTGCCACCGGTGTGATCGGCACCTACACCCTGGGCGATGTCGTTCACCTCCAGGTCGAGATCGACCTCGTCAACGACCGCTGGGTGATCCTCCTCGACGGTCAGCTGGCCTGGGATGACTCCTTCGGATCGACGGACCTCGTCGAAGGCATCCGGGTCACGACGCCGGTCACCCCGGCGCCGGCGCGGGTCACCGGGGCCATCGACAATCTCACGATCAACGAGACCATCTGCGACGAGGAGCCGTGCGATCGCCTGGCGTTCGAAGCCCTGACCCCGGGGGCCATCTACCCCGTGTTCTCGAGCTTCGCGGCGGAGGGTGTGATCGTCAACGTCGACTCCTTCTTCTTCACGCCCGGGCCCTGCAGCGGCCTCTTCTCGAGCGGCACCGCCGTGGTTGTTCCCGGCCTCCAGAACGCCTGCCGGACCGGGAACGAGATCCTCCTCGACGACGTGAGCCTCGGATTCGACTTCGGAGGCACGGTGAACGACGTCGTCATCTACTACGGAGACTACACGGGCACCGTGTCGCTCGGGGTGAACGGCGACTGCGAGACCGTCGAGGACTTCCCCGCGCTCGATGGCACCTTCCAGGGCGGAGTCGCGATCAGCGTCTTCGATTCGGGGGACCCCGGCGGCTGCGGTGTCATCCGCCTCCTCGGCGAGATCACCGAGCTCTCGATCGGCGGCCAGAGTCTCTTCATCGATGCGCTGAGCTACTGCCAGGACTGCCCCTCGCTCCTGCGTTCGGCCTTCGAGGACCAGGTGGCGGGGACGGGTTATCGCGTCGGCGATCAGTTCGCAAGCGGCGCCGCGACCTACCGGGTCCGCCCCTTCTATCCGCAGGGGGCCGGCTGCGCGAATCCGGTGATCGGCGCTGGAGCCCGGGTCGAGAACGGCGGCGTCGCTTGCGTCAACGGCAACGAGCTCAGACTGAACAACGTGAACGTGGGAATCGATTTCGGCGCCACGGTCGACTGGCTCGTCCTCAACTACGGGGAGCTCGGCGGCAACGTGAACTTGAGGATCAACGGGGACTGCCGGAACGTCGACAACTTGAACGCTCTCAACACCGCCAACGTGGGCGGGGTGCGGGTGATCGTCGCCGACTTCGACGAGAGCGGGCAGAGCTGCGGCATGCTCTACGCGGTCGGCCCGATCGAGGAGTTCGCGATCGGCGGGCAAGAGCTCTGGATCGACAACGTGCGCGCGTGCGGGCGCGCCACGGCGGGGATCATGGACCCGATCCCGACTCCGCAGGCCGGCGGCGGCGCCACGTTGCTCCGGCTCGAGCAGAACCAGCCGAACCCCTTCAATCCGGCGACCGAGATCGCCTTCGAGCTGGCGGCTCCGATGCGCGCTCGGCTCACCATCTACGACGTCACCGGGCGCGCGGTGCGGACGCTCGTCAATGAGATGGTCGGGAGCGGGAGGCACGAGGTCCGGTGGGACGGCCGTGATGCGGACGGAGAGCGGGTGCCGAGCGGCATCTACGCCTATCGTCTGGAGGCGGGAGGGATGGCGGAAACCCGCCGGATGATCATTCTCAAGTAGGCTCGCGTGACCTGGGGGGCCGCCGGCCGACGCTCCGGCGACTCATCCCCCACACGCGGTGCGGCCCCGCTCAGCCGAGCGGGGCCGCTTGCTGGACAAGTTCACCGGTCGTTCTGGATCGGACGTGATCGATTGTCGCCAGGCAGTGCCGCTATCGAACCAGCACCGCCTGCTTCGACACCCGCTCGCGGCCCACCCGGAGCTCGACAAAGTAGACGCCCGGCGGCGCGGCCGCGCCGTGTACGCCGCGCCGATCCCAGCGCACGGCATGCTCGCCTGCAGCGAACACGCCACCGCCGAGCGTCCGCACAAGCCGGCCCGTGGCGTCGTAGACTCGGATCGTCGCTTCGGCGGGACGTGGCAGCGCGAATTCGATGGTGAGGTCGCCGGGCGCGGGTGTTGGATGGACGCGAGCCGACACGAGCGGGTGCGGCGCGGCTCCGGGCGGGACGGCGACCACCGGAGGGGCAGCGGACAGGAGCAGCGATATCGTGTTCGAGCTGGCGTTTGCTACCGCCAGGTCGGGCCGGCCATCGCGATTGAGATCCCCGCTCGCCAGCGACACAGGATTCTGTGCCGCGCCGTAGTCGACTCGCGTCCCGAACGTGCCGTCCCCGCTGCCGAGCAGCACCGCCACGACGTCGATCGACGAGAAGCCGGTCGCCGCCGCGAGGTCGAGCATTCCGTCGCCGTTCAGATCCAGCGTCGCGACGAACCGGGCGCTCTGCAGCAGGCCCACATCGCTCCTGGGTCCGAACGTCCCGTCGCCATTCCCGCGAAACACCGCCAGCCGGCCGAGCGCCACGACAAGATCCTGCTTCCCATCCCGGTCAAGATCCCCGATCGCCACGGATTGAGGCCGGCTCCCAGCTCCGGGAAAGACATCCGTCTTCGGGCCGAAGGTCCCATCGCCGTTTCCGAGCAGGATCGAGAGCGACCCGACATAGCTTGGCGGGCTACCCGCGTTCGCGGTGACCAGGTCGTTCTTGTCATCGCCGTTGAGGTCCGCCACGGCCACCGAAGCGCAGTAATCCCCGGTCGCGTAGTCGGTCCGCAGCGCAAACGTCCCATCCCCCCGCCCCAGCAGCACCGACACCGCCCGCAGCGTGTCCGCCACCGCGAGATCAGGCCTCCCGTCGCCGTTGAGGTCGGCGATCGCGCTGGCGATGGGAGCGCCGCCGGTTTCGAAATCGAGTCCGGTGCCAAATGATCCGTCGCCGTTGCCGAGCCTCACGGTCACGGTGTTCGAGCTCAGGTTGCCCACGAGCAGGTCCCGCTTGGCGTCGGCGTTCAAGTCCTCGAGGGCCACGAAGTGGGGACGGAGTCCGGCCGCAAGATCGACCTTCGGCCCGAATGTCGCGGGGCTGGTCGCCAGCAGCACCGACGCGGTGTTCGCGTTCTCGTTCGCGCTGGCGAGATCCAGCAGACCATCACCATTCAGATCGCCGATTGCCACCGACCGCGGCCTCAATCCCGTTTCGCACTGGCGATCAAGTCCAAACGTCCCATCTCCATTCCCGTGGTGTACGGTCACCGTACTGGACAGGCGGTTTGCGACGGCGAGTTCCGGCTGCCCGTCCCGGTCGAGGTCGCCGACGGTCACGAACATGGGCTGCCTTCCCGTTGAGAACGTCGCCGGCGGCCCGAACGTGCCGTCACCATGCCCGAGGAGCACCGATACGCCGCCATTGTACGAGGCGGCCACCGCCGCCATGTCCGGCTTCCGGTCGCCGTTGAGGTCTCCGCTCGCCGCGAACCGGCCGCCCACGTGGTAGGTGCCCGGCGCTCCGAACGTCCCATCCCCGTGGCCCATCAACACCACCGTCGCGTTGGGACTGATCGCCGCCACGAGGTCCACTTTCCCATCCCCGTCGAGGTCACCGAGCGCCACCGACTGAGCAGGGCCGGGGGTTGCCGTGTAGGTCGCCGGCAGAAACGCCCCGTTGCCAATTCCCGCCAGGACCGCGATCGCGTTGGAGCTCGAAACCGACACGACCAGATCCCGCCGGCCGTCTCTGTTCATGTCTTCTATCACCACGAAGTTGGCGCCCGGACCCACGACGTAGTCCGTCTTCGGAGCGAACGTGCCGTCGCCATTTCCGATGAGCACGGACACGTCGTTCGAACCGTAGTTCGCTGCGGCCAGATCGGGCTCGCCGTCGCCGTTCAGATCCCCGATCGCCACCGAGAGCGTGGTGTTTCCGGCGGGGAAGTCGGCTCTCGGTCCGAACGTTCCATCGCCGTTTCCGAGCAGGACCGATACCGCGCCGGCGGACCAACATGCCAGCACCAAGTCGAGCTTGCTGTCCCCATTCACATCGCCCATCGCCACCGAGTAGGACTGTCCGGCCGTCGCGTAGCTGGTCTTGGGTTCGAAAGCGCCGCCGCCGCTGCCCAGCAGGACCGACACCGTGTACCCCTGTTCGTTGGCGACTGCCAGGTCCGGCTCCCCGTCGCCGTCGAGATCGCCGATCGCCACGGAAGACGGGAAGATGCCGGTATCGAACGATAGGTAGGGCGCGGTGAGGAGTGGGATCGCGGACGCCGTGTGCGCGGCGGGCACGATGAGGCAAACGCAAGCGAGTATGCGAAAGGGCGAGGGCACGGGCAGCTCCTTTGCGACTAGCTGGACCGCCATCAGTCACCGCACGGATGAATCGATCCTACTCCTCGGACTCTCGCGGGTCCACGGGATTGGAGTGTTCGCGATCGGCAGGCCGCAGGCTTGGTTTTGCTCTCTCCCCTTGCTCGACGACGATCTGGAGGCGCTCTTCCACGATCTCGCGGGGGAGCTCCCCCGCGCCGGAGCGGGCGCGGTTCGATGAGCCCAAGCGCGGTAAGCGCGAGCTCGGGCGCGCGCTCGGCGGGCTCTTTCGCGCCCATGAGGCCGCCCCGGAGTTCCTCGTAGGTGGGCAGCATGGGCGAGCGGCGGTGGTGGCGCTGGCAGCGATGCGGCGACGCCGGGCGTTGGCGACGATGGCGTTCTGGTAACGAGGTTGTCGACAGTGACAACGGCGTGCGCACCTCGGTGGCGGGGTCGCCAGGGGAGAACCCCAGGCGCGGATTCGCCTTTGGCATCGCGCATCTCGCGTGGTGGAGTGGCACGTTTTGTGCAATTCATCGGTGTGAGCGCAGCCAACGCTCGGATCACGAGATCCGCTTGCGTGGTCTTGTGCTTGGAAGGTGGGTCGCCAAGGAGAGTTCACAAGACCCGACAGCGGTTGACGCGCGCGGGCGCCGCGGCCAAAGGCGGGGCAGCTGAGGTCGCGGGCGATCAGGCGGGGTCGGCCAAGGAGAGTTCACAAGACCCGACAGCGTTTGACGCGCGCGGGCGCCGCGGCCAAGGTGGGGCAGCGGGGGTCACGGGCGATCAGGCGGGGTCGGCCAAGGAGAGTTCACAAGACCCGACAGCGTTTGACGCGCGCGGGCGCCGCGGCCAAGGTGGGGCAGCGGAGGTCGCGGGCGATCAGGCGGGGTCGGCCAAGGGAGAGTTCACAAGACCCGACAGCGGTTGACGCGCGCGGGCGCCGCGGCCAAAGGTGGGGCGGCGGAAGTCGCGGGCGATCAGGCGGGGTCGGCCAAGGGAGAGTTCACAAGACCCGACAGCGTTTGACGCGCGCGGGCGCCGCGGCCAAGGTGGGGCAGCGGAGGTCGCGGGCGATCAGGCGGGGTCGGCCAAGGAGAGTTCACAAGACCCGACAGCGGTTGACGCGCGCGGGCGCCGCGGCCAAAGGCGGGGCAGCTGAGGTCGCGGGCGATCAGGCGGGGTCGGCCAAGGGAGAGTTCACAAGACCCGACAGCGTTTGACGCGGGGCTGACCAGGTCGCTGCGAGCCCGGCAAGGGGGCCACCACACCGATCCCGTCTCGTCACACGGCGCGGACAGCCTCCGCCACCGGGAGCCGTGCTGCCCGGCGGGCCGGCAGGTAGCCGCCGACGAGCCCCATGAGGAGCGCGAACAGGATCCCGGCGCCGACCACTCCCGGCGTCACGGCGAGGCGGAAGGTGATCTCGGAGAAGTTGTCCCAGTTCGTCGTGCCGGTCGAGCGGCCGTTGGTGACGAGGAAGGCGAGGAGCGAGCCGATCACGCCACCGAGCGCGGCGATCATCATCGACTCGAGCACGAAGGAGCGAAGCACGGCCCCCGGCGTGAAGCCGAGCGCGATGAGCGTGCCGATCTCGCGGGTGCGCGCCGCGACCGCCGCGTACATCGTGTTCACGGCGCCGAAGACCGCTCCGATCGACATGATGATCCCGATGAAGACCGCGAGCGTTCGCAACAACGCGACGAGGCCCTTCGACTGCCCGGCGTAGAACTCGCTCTCGCGCTTCACCTGCACCTCGAGCTGCGGCTCCTCCTCGATCCGGCGCTTCAACTCGTCGAAGCGCCCCGGGTCGGCGAGGCGGAAGGTGGCGGACTGATAGCCGGGGCGGTCGAAGGCGGGGAGGAAGAGCTCGACATCGCCCCAGATCTCGGATTCGTACGCCGAGCCGTCCGCGGCGAAGATGCCGACCACCTGCCACTCCTGACCGCCGAAGCGGATGCGATCCCCGAGGCCGGTGTCCCGGATGCGGCGCGAGAGGCTCTTGCCGACCATCACCTCGGCCACGCCAGGGCGGAAGGCGCGCCCCTCCACGACCTCGACCTCCGGGCGGAGGGCGAAGGCTTGCGGCGAGATGCCGCGCACCGAGACGTTGGTCGGCGCGCCGTCGCCGCGCTTCGGATGATTGACGACGACGAGGAGGTCGGCCGTGAGGAGCGGCTGCCCGCCCGCATCGCGCGCCACCTCGGGGAGGCCGCGGATCAGGGCGGCATCCTCGCGCGGGACGTAGCTCGAGATCTCACCGGTCGCGCCGCCGCGGAGAACGATCACGTTCTCGGGATGGCCGGTCTTGACCAGCGCGCCACGGAGCCCCTGCTCGAAGGCCAGCATCGAGGTGAAGATGAACACGACCAGCGCGATCCCGAACGCGGTGAACAACGTGGACGCCTTGCGCACGGCGAGGTTGCGGATGTTGTAGACGATCGGCATGGCCTGCATGACGTTCTCCTCAGCGCCCCGGGCGCCCTACGACAGGTTCCTGAGCGCTTCGACCTCGCGGAGCCGCGCCGCACGAATGGCCGGCCACAGGGCGGCGAGCGCGCCGAGGAGGAGCGAGATCACGAGCCCCTCGAGCATGGTCGACTCCTGGACGATGAAGCTCGGAAAGAAGCCGCCGCCCGTGAAGCCGATGCGATCGAAGAGCACGCGCGCGATCAGGATGCCGAGCCCGCCGCCGATGAGCGCGATGAGCATCGCCTCCGCCACCAGCATGGCCACGACGGCGCTGTCCTCGAAGCCGAGGATCTTGAGCACGCCGATCTCCGCCGTGCGCTCGCGGGCGGCCATCATCATCGTGTTCATGGCGACCAGGATGATGGCGACGATGACCGCGAAGCCGATCAGGTTCACCGCGAACTGGATGTTCCCGAGCATCGAGATGAAGCCCATCTGGAACGCCTCTTCTGTCTCGGTGCGGGTCTCGGTCGAGGAGTTGGCGAAGAGGGCGTCGATCTTCTGGCTCACCGCCGGCACCAGGCTCGCGTCGCGCACCTGGACGATGTAGACGCCGACGTTGCCGCGGCCCATGAAGTTCCGCTCGTCGAGGTAGTCCCAGTGGAAGAAGAGCTGGCGCTTGTCGACCGTGTCGTTGGCGCCCTTGTAGATGCCGCGGATCGTGAGCTCCCAGTCGCCCGGGTAGATGGTGCCCTTGAGCGTGATCCGATCGCCGATCTTCCAGCCGAACTCGTTGGCGAGGCCCTCGCCGGCGATGGCGGCGGTGCGCTCGCGCTTCCACTCGGCGAGCTGATCGGGCGGGATCACGAGCTCGGGGTAGAGCTCGAAGTAGGTGTCGCGGTCGACCGCGAACTGGGCGAAGAAGTTGCGCTCGTCGATGTAGGTGCCGCCGAACCAGTTGGCGTGGGTGACGGCCGAGATGCCGTCCACTCCTGCGATGCGCTCCCGGTAGGCGAGCGGGACCGTGAAGATGAGGCTCGTCGCGTTCCGCACCACGAGCCGGTTCACGTCGGCAAAGTCGACCCCGGCCTGGAACGAGGTGATCACGGTGCGCAGCGTCGAGTAGAGAAAGAGCGCCACCATCACGCTAAGGATGGTGAGGATGGTCCGGCGCTTGCTCCGGAGCATGTTCATGCGCGCGAGGCCGAGGAGCTTCATGCCTCGGCCCTGGCGGCGGCGCGCTCGCGCTGGCGGGGCGAGGTCTCGATGCGCGAGAGGACGCCCTTGTCGAGGTGGATCATGTGGTGGGCGCGCTCGGCGGCATGCGGGTCGTGCGTGACCATGATGATGGTCTTCTCGAACTGCTGGTTGAGCTGATCGAGGAGATCGAGGATCTCGCGCGCCGACTGCGAGTCGAGATCCCCGGTCGGCTCATCCGCGAGGAGCACGGTGGGATCGGCGACGACCGCCCGCGCAATGGCGACTCGCTGCTCCTGCCCGCCGGAGAGCTGCCGGGGGTAGTGATCGGCACGGTCCGCGAGGCCGACGATCGAGAGCGCGGTCAGCGCCCGTTCCTTCCGCTCCTTCGCCGACATCTTGTGCAGGAGGAGCGGCAGCTCGACGTTCTGGAACGCGGTCAGGACCGGGATCAGGTTGTAGAGCTGGAAGATGAAACCCACGTTGTGGGCGCGGTACTCGGCGAGCTGCTTCCGGTTGAGGGTGCCGAGGTCCTTCCCGTTCACGATCACCTGCCCCGAGCTCGCGACATCGATGCCGCCGACCAGGTTCAGGATGGTCGTCTTCCCGGAGCCGGAAGGACCCATGAGGGCGAAGAAGTCGCCCTTCTCGACATCGAGGTTGATGCCCTTGAGGACCGGGATTTCGAAGTCGTCCCGGTGATAGACCTTGGTCACATCCTTGAGCTCGACGAGGCGCATCTTTCTTCTCCTTGCCCACCCGCCCCCCGCCGTAAGCGCGGGGCTAGCGACCAGCAACCGGGACCTGGGACTTCGCTTGTGCTCTCGAGAGAGCTACGACGACTGGCGCACGCGCACCCGCTGGCCGGGCGCGACCGCCGGCTCGTTGCCGACCACCACACGCTCGCCGGGACCGATCCCGCTCAAGATCTGCACGTCGCCGCCGACCTGCGGGCCGACCTCGACCGGCGTCGAGACCACGCGATCCTCGCGCAGGAGATATACGGCGGTCCCGTTCTGCGCGTCGCGGCGCACCGCGTCGCGCGGGACCCAGACCTGCACGCTCCGCTCGACGCTGCCCGCCGCGGGCGCCGGCGACAGGAACGAGACCCGCGCCCCCATCTCCGGGAGGACGCGCACGTCGCGCTCGCGGAAGGCGACCTTCACCTGCACGGTCGCCTTCTGGCGGTCGGCCGTGGGCACGATCTGACGCACCTCGGCCGGGTAGTTGTGGTCGGGGTACGCGTCGAGGGTGATCGTCGCCGGCATGCCCGGGGTCAGGCGCCCGATGTAGGTCTCGTTCACGTCCACCTCGACCTCGGTGGACGCGAGATCGGCCATCGTGACGACCGGCACGCCGCCCCCGCTCGCCGCCGAGCCGCCGAACGCGGGACCGACGACCTCGCCGAGCTCCGCGTTCTTCTCGAGCACCGTGCCGTCGAACGGGGCGCGGATCCGCATCTTCTCGATCTGCGCGCGCACCACGTTCAGGCTCGCGCGCCCCGTTTCGAGGCGGGCGGCGGCGGAGGCGATGCGCGCCTCGGCCGCCGCGGCGTCGGTAGCGACCGCATCGTGCCGCGACTGCGAGGTGAGCCCGCGGGCGAGGAGCTCGCGCTGGCGCGTCGCCTCGCGCACGAGATCGTCGCGCCGCACCGTCTCCTCGACGAGCGCCGCCTCGGCAGCGGCGATCACGGCCTCGGCCTCGCGGGCGCGGGCGACGAGGTCCTCGTCGGCGAGGCGTCCGATCAGGGCGCCCTTCGCGACTTGATCGCCGACATCGGCGCGGAGCTCGACGAGACGGCCCGTCACCTCGGGCGCCACCGCCGCTCGCACGCGCGCGACCACGTAGCCCGTGGCCGAGAGGATCGGTGCCCCGGCCGCGGGGCCTCCGCCGTTCTCGGTGGCGCGGGCGAGGGCGACCGTCACGAGCGGCCGGCGGAAGGGGAGGAGGTCGCTCGAGAAGAGCAGATACGCCGCTCCGAGGAGTACGGCCACGACGACCCAGGGCAGGAGGCGCGAGCGCCGCCGCCGCCTCCGGAGACCCTGTTGGCCTTCGCCCGATCCGGTGGCGAGCGGCCCCCGATCGATGCGCAGGCGCGCGAGGTCTTCCGCGAGGTTCTTCTCCGGCAGAGGCTTGGCAGGTGCCACGGTAATCCGATCGATGTTCAGGGTCATGGGCGATTCCCTGCGGGAGGGGCAGGGTCCCCGCGGGGGCGCCCGCTAGGCGACCCCCGGGCGACGCTTCTTCGTTCAGCGACGACCTTCAGTGTCCCGGATATAGTATTGATCAATCTAGACGACCTGACGTTTCGACGCAATTCCGACCTGGACAAGCGAAGGCGGGGCAGGCTTGTCGGCCTGCCCCGCTTTCTTCGCGCTGCCATGGGCCTAGTCTGCTCCCGCCGCCGGCGCGCGGTCGGCGGCGCGTTCTCGGGACGCGGTTCTCGATCGGCGGCAGCGTGCGCAGGTAGGCGAAGATGCCCTTCAGATCTTCATCGTTCAGGCGGCCGTAGTAGCGCCACGGCATGGGCGGCATGATCGGACGCGAGGTCCCCATGTGCCGCCCGGTGCGCATCGCCTGCAGGAACATCTCCTCGGTCCACACCGCGAGCCCCGTCGGCTCGTGCGGGGTCAGGTTCGAGGCGTAGGAGATCCCCCAGGGTCCGGCGTACGCGGTGAGGGTGCCCGTGACCGAAGCGACCCAGGGCCCGTCGCCGAGCGCGGGCGGCGGCGGCAAGATGAGCGAGGCCGGATGCCCGGAGAGGCGGCGTTCCAGGTCGGGCTCGAGGCCGTTCGGGCCGAGCTTGTGCGGGCGTGTGGCAGTCGTCGCAGCCGATCGCATTGACGAGATACTGGCCGCGCGCGACGGGATCGACCGCAGCTGCCGCGCTCGCCGCGGCTGCCGCGCTTGTTGCCGCCGGCGCGCCCGACTGCGGGGTCTCCCCGCCGGGCTGCGATTGACAGCCGGCGATCAGGAGCGGCCGCACACAGAACGGTGATGCCAGCCACGAGGGCAAGCGGCCGGAATGGCGGAAGTCCAGCCTTGAAGGCATGTTGATTTTCTCCTCTGTCTTGTTTGGCGTGACGTGACAACGGCGTGAAGAAGGACCCGGGACGCCGCTGGACGCGGCGGTATTCTAGCGCGGCGCGCTCGCGGCGCGGTAGCCCTTGATCACCTCGCCGAGGATCGCGACCGCGATCTCGGCCGGCGTCTCCGCGCCGATCGGGAGTCCTATCGGGCAGCTGACGCGGGCATCGAAGGTGGCGGCATCGATCCCGCGCGCGGCGATGCGCACGCGGAGATCCTCGCGTTTGGCCCGCGAGCCGATGAGCCCGATCGGGCCGGTGAACGCGGAGAGCGCCGCGGCGAGGGTCGCCTCGTCCTCGTGGTGCGAATAGCCGAGCACATAGACGTGCGTGTAAGGCGTCAAGTCGCGCCCGCGGAAGAAGTCCTCGGCGTGGCCGGCGATCGTCTCGATCGCGTGCGGGAAGCGCTCGCGCGTCGCGTAGTCGGACCGGTCGTCGACGACCGTGTAGCGGTACTCGAGGAGATCGCAGAGGCGAGCCACGGCGAGCGCGACGTGCCCGCCGCCGAAGAGGACGAGGTGAGGTCTCGGATTCATGATCTCGATGAAGATGGTTGCGGAGCCGCCACAGACCGAGTCGAGCCCGTCCGGCTTCTGCCGGGCGAGATCGAAGCGATGGAGTCCGGCGCCGCGCCCGCCGGCGAGCGCCGCGCGGAGGAGCGCCTGCACCTTCTCCTCGAGCCCGGCGCCGCCCACCGTGCCGAGCTCGTGCCCGTCGGCGGTGAGGATCAGGCGGGCGCCGAGCTTTCCCGGGACCGAGCCCACGGTCTCGACCACGGTCGCGACCGCGAAGCGCACGCCTCGCCGCTCGAGATCCACGATCGCCGCGAGGAGCGCGGGATTCATGCCGGCGGTTCCTGGCCGAGGAGCGCCCGCGCGGCCGCGAGGTCCGCCGGGGTGTCGAGATCACGGAGGACGAGATCGGTCGGCCGCTCGACGAAGACGGTGCGCTCCCGCTCGCTACGGAGGAGATCGCGAAGCGGCGCACCGGCGTCGAGCGCGACGACGGCCGGAAAGAGCGCGCGGCGGATGAGGACCGGATGTCCGGCCCGGCCGCCGTGAACTGGAAGGACGACCGTAGCTCCCGGATGGGCGGAGGCTGCCGCGGCGATGGCCGCCGCGTCATCGCTCGTGACGAGCGGATGATCCACCGGCCACACGAGCGCAGCCCCGGCGCCGGCGGCGAGCGCCGCGATGCCGCACTGGACCGAGCTGGTCTGCCCGCGGTCGGGGTCCGGGTTCACCACGCAGCGCACCGCAAACTCTTGCGCTTCGGCGTCAATCATGGCGCGAACGCGCTCGGCGGCATGTCCGAGCACGACCACCGGCCGCCCGAGCCCGGCGCCGGCCGCGGCGCGGAGGATGCGGCAGAGCGCCGGCCGGCCGGCCACGTCGAGGAGCGCCTTGTTTCCGCCCAAACGCTCGCCCCTCCCGCCGGCGAGCACGATCGGGACCATCTCGGCGGAAGCGAGCGGGGTGCGGTCGGCATTCGAGGCGGGCATCGCGGGAGGATCAGGATGAGGTCGCGCTGCGCTGTGCCGCCGCTCCGTGCCGGCACTGCGGGCACGGGCAGTCGTTGCGCAGCGCGTCGAACGCATAGATCGAGTAGTGACCGTCGGCCCAGTGCACGCCGAGGCCGTAGTTGCCGACCTGCTCGAGCGCGGCCGGGGCGGTCGCCGGCTCGGGCCCGAGCACCCGGAATGGGCTCGCGCTCGCCGGCGTCTGTTCCGCGTCCCGGCAGGCGGCGCAGCGGCAGTTCCGCCGGAGGAGCGGCAGCGGAAACTCGCTCGCATGTCCATCGGCCCAGCTCACGCGCAGCGCGGCCCGCCCGATCTGGGCGATGTCGACCGGTCGGGTCGGGCTCGTCAGCGGATCCGCGCTCATGTCGCGAGGATAACACAGGTGCCCGCGCCGGCGTGGCCTGCGCTATGATGCCGCCGCGCGCCGCACGGCGCGGCGCCGATCGGGAGGAGCTCATGTCCAGAAGAAGCCTCCTCATCCTCTTTGCGCTCGGTCTCCTGGTGCGGTTCGCGGTGGTCGCCGTCGACCCGGGCTTCCTGCCGACCGGGGATGCCGCCGAGTACCAGCGCATCGCGACCAACATCCTCCGCGGAGCGGGCTTCGACTCGGGCACGCCCGGCGATCCGCTATGGCATCCGAAGAGCTGGCGCACGCCCGGGTATCCGCTCTTCCTCGCCGCTCATGCGGGCCTGTTCGGTCCGGCTCGCCGCCCGGTCCAGATATCGCAGGCGTTCATCGACGCGGCGACGGCGCTCCTCGTCGTCGTGCTCGGGCGGCGGCTGTTTCCCGCCCGCATCGCCTGGCTCGCCGGGCTCGCCTACGCGCTGCATCCGCTGCCCGCGATCCAGGTGGCGGCGCTCGGCACCGAGGCGCTGGCCGCCTTCCTGCTCACCTCGTTTCTCATCCTGACCTTTCGCGCGGCGGAACGGCCGACTGTCGGTCGCGGCGCGCTCGCCGGGCTGGTCTTCGGTCTCGATCTCCTCGTCCGTCCGACGCCGCAGCTCTTCCTGCCCTTCGCCATGGTCTTCGTCCTCCTCCCGACGCTCTCCGGCGTCGGCGCGACGCAGGCGGTTCCGCGCGCTCGACCGCCGCTCCTCCGCCGCGCCGGCGCCGCGCTTGCGCTCGCCCTCGCCTGCTTCCTTGTGATCGCGCCGTGGGCGGTCCGCAATTACCGCGTGCACCACGCGTTCGTGCCGCTATCGACGCTGGGCGGGGTGGTGCTCAACGAGGGCGTGGGCGGGATCCGGGTCGGGGACTGGTGGTCGATGACGGGGCTGCACTCCATTCCGGCCGCGGACTGGGAGCGCTGGCGCGAGCTCGGGGAAGTGGCTGGCGAGAAGTACATGCGCGAGAGCGCGGTCGAGGTGATCCGCGAGCACCCGGGGCTGTATGTGCTGAGCGTGGGTCCGAAGCTCCTCCGGTTCTTCCTGCAGCTGAGCTTCGGCTACGGGGAGATCTCGTGGCGGAGCTGGGGCGTGTTCTGGATCCAGGGCTTCCTGCTCGCGCTCGTGGCGCTGGCGTTCCTCCGCCACCGCGGGCCGTGGGTTGCAGCGGGGCGCCTGCTCTGGCTCCTCGTTCTCTACCACGCGGCGCTCTACTCGCTCACGGTGACCGAGGCGCGCTACAGCTTCGTGCTCTTGCCGTGTCTCTTGCCGCCCGCCGCCCATGCGCTCGCGCAGCTGGTGCCCGCGATCGGCCGGCTGGCCGCGGCGGGATCGGGCGAGGCCGGGTCGAGCGCGGCGGGATCGGGCACCGCGAGCTCCTAGACTGGACTAGCGCCCGCGCGCCTTGATCGCGCCCCACGTCGAGGGTGTGAGCGGGGCTGCGCCCGGGTCGGGCACCGCCGCCGTCCCGCATCCGACGCCGAGCGCTCCGATGAGCCCGCACGCGCCGGGCGCATTCGCCGGCTGGCAGGGCGAGGCGGCGTTCAGGCTCAGATCGCCGTTCGGGGCGTCGCAGAAGAGCGGATCGAGCGCGAAGTTGTCGTTCTGTCCCTGCTGGCCCGCAAGACAGCTCGTCCAGTCGCCGTCCGCGTTCCCGAACACGTCGCAGCAAACGAGCGTCGCGCTTGAGCCGTCCCGGCAGTTCACCGCCTCGCCGTCGGCCGAGAAGGCGATGATCGTGTTCGTGATGGTCGCGGTCGAGGCGTCATCGAGGCTCAGGCCGCCGCCGCCGCCACCGAAGGTCGCCGCGTTGCCGTACAGCGTGCACCGATCGAGGACCAGGGTGGTCGACTTGGTGAGCAGGGCGCCGCCATAGCCGAGCGTCCTGTTCCGGTCGAGGACGCAGTCGACGAGCGTCACGCTCGCCGACTGCACGTAGAAGCAGCCGCCCTGGAAGGAGGAGTTGTTGCGCCGGAATTCACATCGCGTGAAGGTCATCGCTCCGCCTTGGCACAGAACGGCGCCGCCATTGCCATGGTCGCCCACGTTCTCGGCGAACACGCAGTCGATGAACGCCGGCGAGCCGCCCTCGCTGCTGATCGCCCCGCCGCCGATATCGGCCGAGTAGTTGAGCGTGAAGACGCAGTTGCGGATGGTGGGCGAGGCGCCCGCGAGGAGCATGCCGCCACCCTCGTCGGCCAGGCCGCCGGTGATCGTGAAGCCATCGACCGTCGCCGCGCTCGGCTCCCCCGAGTGGAGCCACAGCCCGCGACCCTGGCTCTGGCAGTCGATGACGGTCGCGGCGGCGCCCGCCTCGGAGCGCAGCGCGATCGTCTTACCCCCGAAATCGAGATCGCGGTTGCCGGGGCCCGTGTAGGTGCCCGCGGCGACCAGGACCTCGTCGCCGGTAGCCGCAGCGTCGATGCCGGCCTGGATGGTGGGCTGATCGGCCGGCACGCGGATCGTGGCGGCGAGGGACAGGGCCGGGATCAGGAGCGCGATCAGGCTCGATGTCGAGAGTTTCGGCAGGGCAGACATGAACGACCTCTTCGGTCACAGGGATGTGCCAGGATGGTGGACCTGCCCGATGATACACGATTGCCGGTTCCGGAGGCTGCCGATATGCTCCCGCGCAGGGAGGAGTGGTGTCATGCGCCGACCGTGCTCGCCTGGAGCCGCCTTCATGCCCGGGGCGATTCTCGCTCTGCCGATCATCCTCTTGATCACCGCCCTCGCCATCACCGCCCTCGCCTTCACCGCCGGCCGCGACACCGCGCGCGCCACGGAGGCCACGACCATGAAGCAGCCTGTGACCACCACCTACCACGGGGTCACCGTCGCTGACGACTATCAATGGCTCGAGGACGGGAGCGATCCTCGCGTTCAGGCCTGGAGCGATGCCGAGAACGCCCGCGCGCGCGCCTATTTCGACCGGGTGCCGGCGCGCCCCGCCATCCTCGCCCGGCTCGACGCGCTCACGCGGCACCTCGCACCGAGCTACTTCGGTCTGGTCCGCCGCGGCGCGCGGTTCTTCGCGCTCAAGGATGAGCCGCCGAAGCAACAGCCATTCCTCATCGTCTTCGATTCCCTGACCGATCCGGCGAGCGAGCGCGTCCTCGTCGATCCGAACGTCCTCGATCCGAGCGGCGACACGTCGATCGATTTCTTCGAGCCGTCACCGGACGGATCCCTGGTTGCCGTCTCGCTGTCGACCGGCGGGACCGAGGACGGCACGGTCTCCGTGTTCGAGACGGTCGGCGGACAGCGTCTTCCCGACTCGGTGCCGCGCGTCACGGCGGGACGGCGGGCGGGGCGGTGGCCTGGACGGCGGACGGACAGGGCTTCTATCACACGCGCTATCCCGATCCGGATCCGCATTCGCCGGACGCGCATTGCTTCCACCAGCAGATCTTCCATCATCGGCTCGGCACCGCGGCCGGGGACGACAGCTCATGTGCTCGGACGCGAGTTCCCGCGCATCGCCGAGATCCTGCTCACGACGCGGGACGGCGGTCGCGAGATACTCGCCGACGTGCTGAACGGCGACGGCGGCGAGCACGCGTTCTGGCTCCTCGACCCGGACACCGGGGCCTGGCGACAGCTGACCACCTTCGGCGATGAATGCTTGCGCGCCCGCCTCGGGGCCGGCCTCGATCGGAGCCTCTACCTCCTGTCCTATCAGGGTACGCCGAACGGGAAGATCCTGCGCCTGCCGCTCGGCGCGCCGGATCTGGCGCGGGCCGAGATCGCCGTGCCGGGAAGCGATGTTGCGATCGAGGACTTCGCGGTGGCGGCCACCCGCCTCTACGTGCTCGACCAGGCGGGCGGACCCTCGCGGCTCCGCGTCTTCGATCACGCGGGGACGCAGCTCGGGTTCGTTCCCTTGCCGGTCCATGCCGCGGTCCGCCGGCTCGTGCCGCTCGCCGTCGACGATCTTCTCTTCGAGCGCGAGAGCTACGTGGAGCCCGGCGGCTGGTATCGCTTCGATCCCGCGACCTGGAAGGTCGTCCCGACGCGGCTCCTCATGCGCTCCCCCGCGGACTTCAGCGATGTCGAGGTCCGCCGCGAGTTCGCGCTGTCGAAGGACGGCACCCGCATTCCCATCAACATTCTTCTCCGCAAGGGCACCCCGGTCGACGGCACGGCGCCGGCGATCCTCTATGGCTATGGCGGCTACGGCATCGCCGAGAAGCCGGGCTTCGATGCGACCCGCCGCCTGTGGCTCGAGCAGGGCGGGATCTACGCCGTGGCCAACCTGCGCGGCGGGGAGAATTCGGCCGCTCGTGGCATCACGCGGGGAACCTGACGCGGAAGCAGAACGTGTTCGACGATTTCGCCGCGTGCGCCGAGTACTTGATCGCGAATCGCTACACGTCGCGGGAGCGGCTGGCTGCCGCCGGCGCCTCGAACGGCGGGACGTTGATGGGCGCGACCCTCGTCCAGCACCCGGATCTCTGCCGCGCCGTCGTGTCCCGGGTGGGGGTCTACGACATGCTCCGGGCCGAGGAGACCCCGAATGGCGAGTTCAACACGACCGAGTTCGGAACGGTGAAGGACCGGGAGCAGTTCATGGCGCTCTCCGCCTATTCGCCGTACCACCACGTGCGGGAGGGCACGCCCTATCCGGCGGTCCTGTTCATGACCGGGGCCAACGACCCGCGGGTCGATCCCATGCACTCGCGGAAGATGACCGCGCGGCTCAAGGCGGCGACGAGCTCCGGCCGACCCGTTCTCCTCCGGACGGACGCCCACACGGGGCATGGGATCGGCACACCGCTCGCAAGCCGGAACGCGGAGGAGGCCGACGCCTACGCCTTTCTCGTCACCGAGCTGGGCGTGGCCTACCGGCCGGTCGCCGGGGCCGAGGGCGCGGAGACCGCGCCCTAGGGCCGCCGGGCTCGGCACCGGGATCACATCCTCCGTCCGACTCGAGGTATAGTCTGCGACCGCCAGCCGGGTGCGGTTGTCCCAAACAACGTCGGGACAGCCGGCTGCATGCCGGCGTGGCCTCGGGCGCCGAGTCGGCCCCCTGCTTCCATCCATCGAGGGAGAACAAGCCTTTTGAATTCCACTCGCCCCTTCTTTGCTCGCCCCGCGTTCGCGTTCGCACTCCTTCTCGGCGCCGCGCCGCTTCCGGTCGCCGGCCTGCGTCCCGCCCAGGCGGCTCCCGACACGTACGAGATCGACCAGTCTCACTCCTATGTCGGATTCCGGATCGGCCACCTCGTCGGCAAGGTCTCCGGGCAGTTCAACAAGTTTGCGGGCACCGTCGTCTACGATGAGGAAAACCCGGCGGCCTCCAGTGTCGAGGTCACGATCGATCCGGCGAGCATCGACACCAACGACGCGAAGCGCGACGGCCATCTCCGGAGCCCCGACTTCTTCGATGTCGCCACCTATCCGGAAATGCGGTTCAAGTCGCGGGCGATCAAGATCGACGGCGCGAAGCTCTCGGTGGAAGGCGATCTCACCATGCACGGGGTGACCAAGCCGGTCGCGCTCACCGGCGAGGTCGGCGGCATCGTGCAGGGCTCCGGCGAGGCCAAGCGCGCCGGGTTCACGGTGGCGACCACGATCAACCGCGAGGACTTCGGTGTCCAGTGGAACAAGACGTTCGATCAGGCCAATCCACCGAAGGCCTCGACCACCAAGAGCTACGAGGGCGGCACGCTCCTGGACAAGGACGTCGAAGTTGAGATCGCGATCGAGGCGGTGCTGAAGACATAGGAGACCGGCGGCGCCAGGTAGATCGCGTTGACCGAGCTCGGCATGGCCTACCGGCCGTTGGCCGCGGTGGAGACCGCACCCTAGGGCCGCCGCGTGTGGGGCCCGGCACCGACCCTCCCGTCTCTTCATATGTTGTTTACAAACGCCGGCGCCGTTGGCGCTGTCCTAGTCAGTAGCAGGACAGTCGGCCTCCGGCCCTTGGGGTCCAAGGAGTCGAATCGGGCCCCCGCAATCCACGTTTTCCACCCATTTCGCGAAGGAGATACGCTCTTGGCTTCCATTCGCCCCTTCCTGGCTCGCCCCGCGGGCGCCCTGGCGCTGCTGGCGGCCCTTCTGCTCGGCACGGCGCCGCTTCCGGTGGCGGGCCCGCGGCCCGCCCAGGCCACGCCCGAGACGTACGAGATCGATGTCTCCCACTCCCACGTCGGGTTCCAGATCCGCCATCTGGTCGGCCGGGTCTCGGGGCAGTTCAACAAGTTCGCGGGCACCATCGTTCACGATGAGGCGAATCCGGCGGCCTCGAGCGTCGAGGTCACGATTGATCCCGCGAGCATCGATACCAACGACGCCAAGCGCGACGGCCATCTCCAGAGTCCAGACTTCTTCGATGTCGGCAAGAATCCGGAGATGCGCTTCAAGTCACGGGCGGTCAAGATCGACGGCAAGAAGCTCGCGGTGGAAGGCGACCTCACCATGCACGGGGTGACCAGGCCGGTCACGCTCACCGGCGAGGTCGGCGGCACCATGGCCGGCCCCGGGGGCGCCAAGCGCGCCGGGTTCACGGCGTCGACGACCATCAACCGCAAGGACTTCGGCATCGAGTGGAACAAGACGTTCGACCAGGGTGGTACCCTGCTCGGTGACGACGTCGCGGTCGAGATCGCGATCGAGGCGGTGCAGAAGACCACAGAAGCCGCCGGCAAGTAACGACCCGCCGCGCGCCAGGCCCGCGACTCCGCCCGGAGTCCCGCGCCTGGCGCCTTCGTTTTGCGCTCGAGGCGTTCGCGCCGGGGAATCCACGCCATGTCCAGCCAGGCCGATCGGACTCCGAACCGACTGATCCACGAGAAGAGCCCCTATCTCCTCCAGCACGCGCACAATCCGGTGGACTGGTTCCCGTGGGGCGAGGAGGCGTTCGCCAGGGCCCGGGCGGAGGACAAGCCCGTCTTCCTCTCGATCGGCTACTCGACCTGTCACTGGTGCCATGTGATGGAGCGGGAGTCGTTCGAGGACGAGGAGACCGCCGCGCTCCTCAATGCGCTCTATGTGCCGATCAAGGTGGATCGCGAGGAGCGGCCGGATGTGGACCAGGTCTACATGCAGGCGATCCAGATCATGACCGGCCAGGGCGGCTGGCCGCTCTCGGCCTTTCTCGCCGCGGACGGCCGCCCGTTCTGGGGGGGCACCTACTTTCCGCCGGACGATCGCTACGGCCGCCCCGGGTTCCGCCGCATCCTGATCGCGCTCGCCGATACCTGGCGGACGCGGCGCGCGGAGATCCTCGACTCCGCCGCCAAGCTCATGGCCCACGTCGAGGAGCAGAGCAGGGCGGCGCACACGGCCGCCAAGGCGCCGCTCGGCGCGGCGACAATCCAGCGCGGCGTCGAGCAGTCGCGGGCGCGTTTCGACGCGGTCCACGGCGGATTCGGTCCTGCTCCCAAGTTCCCGCGAAGCCACGGGCTCTCCTTCCTCCTCGCGGCGCACGCGCGGAGCGGCGATCCGGACACCCTCGGCATGGTCGAGGTGACGCTCGACCGCATGGCGCGCGGCGGCCTCCAGGATCACCTGGGCGGCGGCTTCCATCGCTACTCGACCGACGAGCGCTGGCTGGTCCCGCATTTCGAGAAGATGCTCTACGACCAGGCGCTGCTCGCGCGCACGTATCTCGAGGCCCATCAGGTCACGGGGAAGGAGGAGTACGCCCGGGTCGCCCGCCGCACCCTCGACTACGTGCTCCGCGACCTCACCTCGCCCGAGGGCGGCTTCTATGCGGCCGAGGATGCCGACTCGGAGGGGGAGGAGGGGAAGTTCTACGTCTTCACGCCGGAGGAGATCCAGACCGTCCTCGGGCGCGAGGAGGGCGACTTCTTTGGCGCCGTGTATGGAGTGACCGCCCAGGGAAATTTCGAGCATGGGAGCAGCATCCTGCACCTGCCGCGCCCGCTTTCCGCCGTGGCCGCGGCGCAGGGAAGCACGGAGGCCGCGCTCGCCGCGCGCCTCGACCGTGCGCGCGGGGCGCTCCTGGCAACACGCAATCAGCGCATCCGGCCGCACCGCGACGACAAGATCCTGACCGACTGGAACGGGCTCATGATCGGCACCATGGCCGCCGCCGGACGCATCCTCGGTGTGCCGGAGTACATGAGCGCGGCCGAGCGGGCCGCCGCGTTCATCGCGACCAAGCTCCGGCGGGCCGATGGCCGGCTCCTCCGCCGGTACCGCGACGGCGAGGCGGCGATTCCCGCCTATCTCGACGATCACGCCTTCCTCGCCCACGGGCTTCTCGAGCTCTACGCGGCGACCTTCGATCCCCTCCACCTAGAGCAGGCGCGCGCGCTCGCCCGCGACATGCTGCGCCTGTTTCACGACGAGAAGGACGGCGGTCTCTTCTTCAGCGCGAGCGACGGCGAGAGCCTTCTCGTCCGCACCAAGGAGGTCTACGACGGCGCCGTCCCCTCGGGAAACGCGATCGCGGCGCTCGTTCTCCTCCGGCTCGGCGCGCTCCTCGCGGATCCGGAGCTCGCGGCCGCGGGGCGCGACATCGTGAACGCCTTCGCCGGGGTCCTCGAGGCGAGCCCCCTCGCCTTCCCGCAGATGCTCATCGCGCTCGATTTCGCGCACGGGCCGGGTGCCGAGGTGGTCCTCGCCGGAAAGCCGGAGCATCCCGCGATCATGGCGTTCCGGGCGGCGCTCGACCGGCGCTTCCTGCCGCATGTGGTCGCCGCGCTCCATCCCGGCGGCGCGGCGGGCGCCCGACTGGCGGAGCTCGCTCCTTTCCTCGCCGCCCATGCGCCGGCGGGCGAGGGGGGACTAGCCTATGTTTGCCGCGACCATGCCTGCCGGCTGCCGACGAGCGATGCCGCCGTGATGCTGGCCGAGCTCGAGGCCGTGGCCGCAGCACGGCGCTGAGGGCTCACTCGAGGAGTCGCATCCGCGCGACGATCGCGGCGACATGCAGCGCCGTGGTGTCGAGCGCGGGAAGCCCGGCGATCACGGGCGTGGACAGGAGCAAGGGCAGCTCGGTCCCCGCGAGGATGACTCCGTCGACGGCTTCCCGCTCCCGAAGACGGTCGATGAGCGAGATGAACAGCCGCCGGGTGTCATCGCGGAAGTCGCCCCGCAAGAGCTCCCCCACGTACCGCTCGTGAACCCAGGCCCGCTCCGACGCATCGGGACTGATGACGGCGATGCCGTGGCGCGCGCACACCGTGGGATAGAAGGGGGCCTCCATGGTGAACCGCGTGCCGAGGAGCGCCAGGCGGACGAGGCCGCGCTCGCGCACATGGCGGGCGCATGCGTCCACGATGCTTACCAGGGGCACCGGTGAGCGCGCCGCGAGGTCGTCGAACACGATGTGGGGCGTATTGGCGGTGATCGCGGCGAAGTCGACCCCCGCTCCCGCGAGCCGGCGGAGCGATTCCGACAGGTACTCGGTCAGCGCGCCCTTGTCCTCGGCGACCAGGCGGAGAGCCCGGCGCACATCGAGGCTGTCGATGACGACCGAGGGGGCGGTGGAAGGATTCTCCTTCTCCCACAGCTCGAGAATGCGGCGGTAGTAGTCGATCGTCGATTCCGGACCCAGCCCGCCGACCAGTCCGACCGTGGCCATCGGTTCCACTCCTCCAGCGGTCGTGCGCCCCGGGCGGCAACGCAGCGCCGGCTCGATTCCTCGCGTCGTGGCGCCCGGATATCACACCACGTTACCGCGTGGAAGGCGAGCCGTGCTGCGCGTGACTCCCGTGGGCCGGAGCCGACGCGCTGTCGGCGGCGCGACACGGCGGCGTCCCGATCCAGTGGCCTGCTGCGGTCCAGGCCCCGAGCGCCGTCATGTCCGGTCTGGCCCGGGACTTGCTTTCCGATCCGAGGCGACCCGCGGCGACCATCATGTGCAGTTCCGGAGGTGGCCAATGCCTCGCTCGGACCGCTCTTGCACGTTGTCCCGTACGCCCGCGTGGCGCGGGCTCGTTCTCCGCGCCGCGATTCTCCCGCTCCTCACCTCTATCCTCGGTGCCGGCTGCTCGGGTGAGCGGCCGCTCGCCCCCGCGGCCGTGCGTCCGGAGTACGCCGTGCCGCCGCTCGTGCTCGAGGTGGGCGGCATCGAGATCGCGCGGATCACGGATCCCGATGATGTGCACACGCTCATTCTCGCCCTGCCGGCGCCGGAGCGCGCGGCGCTCCGCACGGCGGGTTGCCTGACGACGCGGCATCCGGCCTTCCGGGCCGCGGTCGCGCGCTGGTGCCGGGAGTCGCCGGAGGCGCGCGGCGGGTTCGCCGGTCACATCAGGAATCAGACCTGGGGCGAGATCAAGGTCCGGTTCCTGTCGTAGCGCGGGCGGCGCCGCGAGCGCGCCGCTCGCCGGCGCGGAGAGCCACCCGCGCCGCACCGCTCTGCTCGCGGCGCCCCTTACTGCGGGAACGACCCGGGCGGCGTATCCAGATATCCCTCGCCGTCGAGCGCCTGCATGAAGGCGACGAGGGCCTCCACCTCGCGCGGAGAGAGACCGAGCGGGCGGACCTTCGGGCTCAGGTGCGGGTTCGGCGTCCCACCGCGGTTGTAGTGCTCGACCGTCTCGGCGAGCGTGCCGACCGACCCGTCGTGCATGTAGGGGGCGTGCTTCGTCACCTCGCGGAGCGTGGGCGTCTTGAATGCGCCCGTGTCCTCGGGCAAGCCGCTCACGCGGACGCGTCCCGAGTCGGCGAAGACTCCGGCCGCCTGATCCCAGCCGATCCCGAGATTGTGGAACTTGGAATCGGTGAAGTTCCAGCCGACGTGACACTGGCTGCACTCGGCCCGGCCGTAGAAGAGCTCGGCCCCGAGCTTCGCCGCGGGTGAGAGCGCCGAGCGATCGCCGTTCTCGTAGCGGTCCCAGGGCGAGTTGCCGGAGAGGCGGGTCGCCTCGTAGGCGGCAAGCGATTCCGCGATGCGATCGATGTCGATCGTCTCGTCGCTGTAGACCGCGGCGAACATCCGCCGGTAGCCGGCGATCCCGCTCACCGTCGAGACCACGACCTCGTGCGTGCTGCCCATCTCGGCCGGGTTCGCCATCGGTCCTTGCGCCTGTTCGATGAGGGAGCGCGCGCGCCCGTCCCAGAAGAAGTGGTCGTAGAGGGGCCAGGCTCCGTTGACGAAGGTGGGAGACTTCCGCGTTCCGATCTGCCCGCCGACCCCCGTCGAATGGGGGGTCGGCTCGGAGAAGGCGTTCTCCGGGCGGTGGCAGGTGGCGCACGACACCCGGCCGTCGCTCGACAGCCGCGGATCGTAGAAGAGCCACCTCCCGAGTCGCACCTTCTCCGGCGTCACGAACTCGAGCGCCGAGAAGTCGGCCTCGACGCCGAGCGGGGGCGTGGGCAGGGGAACGACCGGGTTATCCGCTTCCCAGTTCACCGTGGCCGGCGCCTTCTCCCGGGCCGAGCGCTGGCAGCCGGCGCCCGCTGCCGCGAGAACGGCGGCGACCAGAAGAAGCCCGCGCGCGGCGAGAGCGAGTCTCGCGCGGCGCGGGCGGCGCAAACGAGCGCGATCCATGTCCGATCTCCAGGGCCGGGTTCGCAGCGCCGGCTCGAGCTGCCGAGAGGAGCGGGCCGGCATCCCGGCCGGCCCGCGCGCGCCCGGCTCTAACCGTAGGCGTGATTGCCGCCCAGGAAGATGTTGCCGACGAAGGAGAGCACCGTCATCAGGAAGCCGATGATCGACATCCAGGCGGCGCGCGTGCCGCGCCAGTCGCGCTGCAGGCGGGCGTGCAGGTAGCCGGTGTAGAAGAGCCAGATGATGAGCGACCCGACTTCCTTCGGATCCCAGCTCCAGAAGGCGCCCCAGGCGTTGTGCGCCCAGATGGCGCCGGCGAAGAGGGCGCCGATCGTGAACAGCGGGTACCCGATGGCGATCGCGCGGTAGTTGATCTCGTCGAGCAGGTCCGGAGAAGGCAGCCGTCGTTTGCCGCCGCCGCCGAGCCTCGCGGTCACGAGGTACATGACGCTCACCGCGAAGGCGACGGCGAAGGCGCCCTCGCCGAGGGCGGCGAGCGAGACGTGGATCGTGAGCCAGTAGCTCTGGAGAGCCGGCACGAGCTGCTGCGTGATGTCCTTCGGCAGCATCGAGGCGGCGACGACGAGCGCGAAGACGAGCGGCGCCACGAAGACGCCGACCACGAGCTTCCGGTAGCGCCAGAGGAGCAGCCCGAATGACACCACGGCCATCCAGGACATCGCCGTCGCGTACTCGAACATGTTCGAGAGCGGGATGTGCCCGGCCAGGTTCCAGCGCAGGCCGAGGCCCGCGGTCTGGAAACCGCCGCCGGCGAAGAGCACGACGGCAGCGAGCCGGCCGAGGCTCACGTGGCGGAGCGCGAAGTAGGCCGTGAACAGGACGAAAGCGGCCAGGTAGAGCCAGAGGCTCACGGTGAACAGATGAACGTCGGGCGTCATGCTGCTTTCCTCTGCTGCTCGATGGTCGCCGCGATCGCGTTCTCGATCGCCGCGAACTCGCGGCGGAAGGCGTCGCGATTGCCGCTCGTGAGACCGGCCAGGTAGACGGCGCCGGGCTCGAGGACGACCCACACCTTCCGGTGCGTCAGATAGAAGGAGAAGATGAGACCGAGGGTGGCGACCACGAAGCCGGCCCAGATGGGGGGGCTCCCGGGGCTCGTGCGGGCCTGGAGCCCGGTTGAATAGACGGGCGTGGCGCCGGCCAGGCTCAGATCGCCGAGGCCGGATCCGGCGTGAGCGAACTCCGGATGATGGAGAAAGAGCCAGCGGGCCCCGGCCGCCTCGCCGCCCTCGTAGAGGACGACGCGCACGGCGGGATTCCTGAGCTCATCGGAGGCCGAGACGATGCCGTCCGCCGTCATGCGGAAGTCGGCCACGAACTGGTCGACGGCGATCGTGCGGCCGTCAGGAAGCGTGGTCTGCGCGTCGAAGGGGACACTCACCACGCGGTCCCCGATCTTCAGATCCAGGCTCGCAACCTTCCCGGGCAAGGTCTTGTACGACGACTGGTAGAAGCTCACTCCGTCGAGGCGGAGCGGGTGGTTGACCGCGATCGTCTGGGTGAAGCTCTCGCGGCCGGGGGCGGTCACCTCGACCGTCGAGTTGAACTGCATGATCTCGCCGCGCGCGTTCGCCGGCACCTCGAAGCGGGCGAGCTTGATCGAGAAGTCCTTCCCCATCCCGGACCAGGTCTCGCCGGGCTCGAGCCACACCCACTCGGAGCGGCCGAGGATGCCGCTCGCCATGCCGCCGAAGATGAGGAGAAGGAGACCCACATGCGTGAGATAGGGCCCGGTCCGGGACAGGCCGCCGCGGGATGCGGCGAGCGCCGTGCTTTCGGAGCCCGGCGCTCGCCGCACCGCGAAGCCGCGCCGGCGGAGCGCCCGGCCGATCTTCTCGGCATCGGCGCTCGCACCGTCCGCGAGAGCCAGCCGCGCGTGGTGCTTCAAGCTCATGAGCTCCCCCGGTGACTGCCGGAAGTGAAGGCCGAGGGCGGTCTTCACGGTCACGCGGAGACGGCTCACGCTGCACGCCACGAGGCTGGCCGAGAGCAGGGTGAGGAGCGTGTGAAACCAGAACGACCGGAACGGCTGGAAGACCCCCAGCGCGGCCAGCGTCTCGAAGGTGCGATCTCCGTACTTGGCGCGGTAGTGCTCCTCGGCCCCGTAGAACCCGACGGGAAACTTCTCGCCGAGCACGATGCCGCCGATCGACGCCACCGCCAGGAGAATGAGCAGGATGATGACGAACCTGGTCGAGTTAAGGGTCTTCCACAGCGCTCTCAATGCTGTCTCCCTTTCCGTGTCCAGTCGCGCCGAGGGGGCCGAGCGTCCGGATCTGCCTACTTCTTCTGGGTCGGATCCGGGTGGGCGATCTTCTTCACGTACTCTTCGTACTTGAAGCCCTTGAAGGTCGGGCTCTGATCGTTGTGGCACTTGGTGCAGGTCGTCGCGTCGGCCTTGACGAAGCCGACCGCCTTCACGTCCTGGGTGCCGGCCGTGATCGCCTTCATGACGTTCATCGCCTGGTAGGCGCTGCCCGGGCCGTGGCAGGACTCGCAGCTCACGCCCTCGTCCATCTTGACCTTGGCGGTGGCCGGAGCGGCCGTCATCGCCGCGGTCGCATGGCACTTCAGGCACTCGGGCGACTCGTGGGCCGGCTTGGCCAGCTTCTTCTCCGTGGCGATCTTCTTGGCCGCTTCGCCCTGGAGCGTCGCATACGCCTTGGCATGCGGGCTCGCCTGCCACACCTTGAGCTGGTTGCCCTTGGCGTCGCTCTTGTGGCACATCCCACACTTGGCCGAACCGACGTAGTCGAACTTGCCGGTCGCTGCCGCGGGGGCCTTGGCCGGCTCGTCGGCGCCGACCGCCGGGGTCGGCGTGAACCAGTAGGCGGCCAGGACCACGAATGCGACGAGTCCGAGAACCAACAGGTAGGTTGCTCTCACCTTGACTTCCTCCTCCTTGCTCGGGGCCTTGCGTACATCTCCGGTCCGGTCCCGGCCTGGCTGTTAGCGCGCAGCCAGGCTGTCCTCCACTACCCAGCGCTCGACCAGCGCCACCTCGTCCGGACTGGAGTAAAACGAGTTCATGCTACCACCCGGCTGCGACTCGACGATAAGCAGGCTTTGCGGGTCGCCGGCGATCGCGTTCGGCGTGCCGTCGAGCCCGTTGCCCTGGATCCCGTCGAGAGTCGTCATGTCGTATTGCCCAGCCGGGCTGGCTCCGCTGTGACACGAGATGCATCTCGCGTCGAAGATCGATTTGACGTCGGCCTCATAGGTCACGCGGTCGGGAGGGGCCGGCGAGGCCGGCAGATCGCGCCGCTCGGCGCAGGCCGCGGCCAGGGCGATCGCGGCGAGGGCGATCACCGAGGTAGTACCCCGGAACCCACGACGTCGCTCCATGGCTACCTCCCCTCCTTCCCTTGCTCTTGTGGCCCGTGGCAGTACGTGCAGAAACCGGGCGCCGAGAACGGCGAAGGCTGGTGGCAAGCGAAGCAGGTCTCGTTCAGGTCGTAGTGCCACGGCCCCTTCACGTCGCGCATGAAGCCCGACTCGTGCGTGCGCGGATCGTTGCCGACGCCGGGCTGCCGGTCCATGTGGCAGCTGAGGCAGACCGGATCCTGGCCCTGCACGTCATGGCACGCGGCGCAGTTCTCGATGTCGCGCCGGGCCATCTCGCCGTGCCGGCCGCCGCCCGTACCCACGCCGCCGGAAACGGCGCCCCAGTCGGCCCCGCCGTGCCAGAGCGGCCTGGCCTGGGGGATTCCGCCCTGCCCCTGATGGCACTCGGCGCAGAAGGTGGCCGGCTCGTGGCAGGACTGGCAATCGGTCTCCTTGCCGCGGGCATCCTGGCCGTGGGTGTAGGCGTAGTCGAGGGCGTGCACCCGCTCGAGCACGAGCGGCTTGCCGCGGCGCGCGGCGTTTGGATCGTAGGGCGCGAAGTGATCGGCGGACTTCGTGCCCGAGCGCGCCAGCACCTCACCCTCGTGGCACTCCTGGCAGTCGGTGATCCCGGCGGAGCGGGCGCCGTGGCACGCCGCGCAATCGTCCTTCGCGTCGTCGCTCGTGAAGCTCTGATGGCGGTGCATCCACTCATCGGTATGCGTGCTCGGCCACAGGTCGCTCAGGTTCGAGTGGCAGATCTCGCAGTTGGCCGGCGCCTGCGCCCCGTCGTGGCAGGTCGTGCAGTCGGCCATCATCGGCATCTGCGCGGCACCGGCGTGGTCGACCGCGGCGACGCCGCGATGGCAGTGGTCGCAGGTTAGCCCCTTCTCGACGTGGAGCTTGTGATTGAAGAGGACCTCGCGCTCGGCCGGGGCGAAGGCCGTGTACTCCGGGCCCGGCTCCTTGTGGCAGAACGAGCACTCGGTCGAGTTCTCGTCGTGGCACGCGTAGCAGGTCTTCATGCGCGGCGTGAAGTCGTCCGCGGCTTTCGTGCTCGCCTCGATGCCGCCGTGGCATTCCTGACAGGCGGTGCCGATGGCCGCGTGCTTCTGGTGGGAGAAGTTGATGAGGGCGCTTTCATCCTGTGGGCTCGCCCAGCTCCCGGCCGCCCGGTAGCGGGCCGCGGCGACCGCGCCGGCCGTGAGGATGAGCGCGCCGGCCACGAGGAGACCGATCCGCAGACCGCGGCGCGATTGGATCCGGCCACCGAGTCCCATCAGAAGACCTCCGTGAGACCGCGCCCGGTGAAGAACCAGTAGGTGATGCGAACGTGCCCGCGCCAGTCATGTTCGTAGCCGGCGAATGCCGGCTGCGTGCTCAGTTCCTGACTCAGGTTCTGGATCTCCAGGTCGAAGGCCAGCGTGCGCAGCGGCCGGAGCTCACCGCCGAGGCCGAGGACGAACGAGTCGTTGCGCTCCTCCTGATCGGCGTAGAGCTCGTAGCTCGTGTAGCCGATCTGGGCGCGGACGCCGGCCTCCGCGGTGATCTCGCGCTGGTAGGACCCGATCACCGCGTCGGAGTCGCCGGTGTAGCCCATGCGGTGCGTGTAGGAGACGCTCCAGGGCCCCTGCCCGGCGCCGACCCCGAAGCGCTGGCCCGAGTCGCCGTCGAGGTAGGTGAGGTTCACGTTGCCGAAGGCGCGAACCGCGGGCGTCACGAGGTAGCTCGCCCGGACTCCGATCTCATCGATGTCGCCCTGGTTGAAGACCGAGAGGAGCGAGTTGGCGTAGAGCGAGGGCGCCCGGTGGAAGTACTCGAGATCGGTGCTCCACTTCTCTCCGGGGCGCGCCATGTTGAGCGCGCCGCCGACGTACTTGAGGCGCCACTGCAGCCGATCCCACTCGACGCGCCCGTACACCGTCGATCCCGGCTCGAAGCGCCAGGAGGCGTTCGCGCCGTAGAGCTCTTCCTGGTCCGCCGGCAGTTCGAGCTCGCGTCCGGTGAACTCGCCGGGCTCGCCATAGGTGAACGGCTCGCGGTTCTGGCGGGCGAAGCTCACGGCGGTCGTCAGGTTCGCGGGCGTGTGCAAGGTGAGCCGGCCGCCGTAGGAGCTGTTGTCCCAGTCGGCGACCTTGAACGCCCCGGTGAGCGGCGCCTGCACCCCGACGAAGGCCTCGAGGGTCGCCAGATCGCGGAAGCGGTAGCTCCCGTATCCGCCGTCGAGGGCCACGTTGGCGACGCCGGCGAAGATGCGCATGCGCCCGCCGCGGAGCTCGTACCCCTGCGGCTTGTCCTTCCACTGCGCGTAGAGGTTCAGCACGCGGTAGTCGAATTCGTCGTGGTTCACCGTGGCGAGATCTTGCTGGCCGTTCAGGTAGGTGTGCAGCGAGAAGCGCCGGTCGGCGAGCCCTTCGAGGTGGAAGATGCCGAGCGCGTAGGCCCGGACGTAGTCGTGATCGGTCGAATCGGTCGGCGCCCGGTCATAGCGGTAGAACGAGGTGGTCAGGCGTCCGTGAAAGGTCTGCCCGCTGGCCGGCAGCGCCGCCAGAGCTGCGACTACGACGGTGAGGGCGATGGCCGCGAGCGGGGGGATGCGCGCGGAGAGCTTCATGACCTTCCTCCCTGGACCGGGCATGCTGCCGCCCGGGGGCATTCTACAGGGGCGTGATCCGGGACCGTTTGCCTTGGACATGCAACGCAAGAAGGATGCACCAACGGCCGGGATGCCGCGACGACTTCCTAAGTAATTGGTGAAGTGTCATTTAGGTGGCCTATCCGCGGTCGTTTCGGACGTCTCGGGCCCGAGCGAAAGACAATCTGTCAGAGGGCTGGTTTGATTCCTCTGACATAGTGCCCTCTGGTCAGAGTGTGGACAAGTCGGGACTTTCCGACCGTCGGTCTTGACATCTTGTCGGTAGTGTTGAATCCATTCCGCGATCTTGTCTGGAGAGCCGGGGCAGTGATCCGATCCGGCGGACCATGGGGCCCGGCGTGGTATTCTGTAAAATATTGTAAAACAATATCTTACGTGTATGCAGTGCCTTCTGGACACCGTGCGGGGTGGCGGCACGCGCGGTGCAACCAGAGAACTGGCTGGTCCGGACCCATCCTCGGGCTCCTGACCAGGTCCCGGGCAGGGATGCTCCGCTCACCCGACCGGGGGGCCGGGGAGCGGGTTCAAGCAACCGGAGGGAGGTTGCGTCATGATGCGATCGGTTCGTCCATTCATTCATCTCGCGCTGGCCGCGCTTGCGGCCATGGCCCTGCTGGGCGGCTGCGAGGGCGATGACGAGATCGTGGTGCCGGCACCGGCGATCACGGTCACGGTCTCCTCAACGGCCGATTCGGTGGCGGGTGGGGGCACGGTCACGCTCGTGGCCAAGGCCGACGTCGAGAGCGGGTCCACGGCGCCCTTGACCTACAGCTGGGCGGCGAGCGGGGGCTCGTTCGCGACCACGTCGAATGACACCACCCAGTGGACGGCGCCCGAGGCCTCGGGGCTCTACGACATCGCTTGCACCGTGACGAACAACCAGGACGCGGGAGTCGGGACCAGGACGCTCGGGGTCGACACCTATGTGCCGGCGGCCAGCCCGTACTATCGCGGGGCGAGCTACTGCAACGGCTGCCATGACGATGTGTACGATGCGTGGGAGCAGACGGGGCATCAGGGGGCCTGGGAGACCCTGAATGCGATCGGCAACGGGCGGAACAACGTCTGCTTACCCTGCCACACCGTCGGCGCGAAGGCGGTCAATGCCGATCCGGCGCTCAACAACGGCGGGTACGACGAGATGGCAGTCGCCCGCCTCTACGGCGTGCAATGCGAGAACTGCCACGGTCCGGGGAGCTCGCATCCGAACCCCGATCCCGGCTCGGTGGACGTGGTGACGGCGGCCGGGTTGTGCGGTTCCTGCCACAACGGGCCGCACCATCCGACCTTCGACGAGTGGGGTTCGTCGCCGCACAACAGCGTGATCGTGGAGGCGGCGGAGAGCGCCGGCTGCGCCAAGTGCCACAACGGCGTCTACGCCGGCACGTATCTGGACAACCCCGGCGGCTTCGTGAACCCGCCTGCGGTCGAGGACACGCTGGCCATCACCTGCGCCGTGTGCCACGACCCGCACGGGAACGACAACCTCGCCAACCTGCGCAACGCCGCGGCCACCGACGTCGTCCTCCCTGACGGGAGCGTGGTACCGGAGGCGGGCGCCGGCCGGCTCTGCATGGCCTGCCACAACGGCCGGCGGACGCCGACCAGCATCGAGGGCCAGCTCGCGAACGGCAGCGAGCACTTCGGTCCGCATCACTCGAATCAGGGCGACATGCTCGCCGGTACCGGCGCCTACGAGGGTCTCATGCCGGGGTTCCCGTGGACCTCGAGCCGGCACCTCGCGGTGCGCGAGGGCTGCGTGCACTGCCACACGCACGGACACGAGGGGGACGTGGTCTACACCGGACACGGCTTCCTCCCGACCGTCGAGGCGTGCGCCGAGTGTCACGGCGCGATCACCGACTTCGACCAGATCCTGGCCAAGGAGGACTTCGACGGAAGCGGCCAGATCCAGGGCGTGCAGGACGAGATCCACGGCCTCCTCGGGATCCTCAAGACGGCGATCATCGACGCCAGCGCGAGCCCTGAGGACAGCCTGGCCCTGGTCACCGCCGAGGAATTCTCGGTCGCGGTCGGGGATACCAACATCACGACCCGCGATCAGCGCGAGGCGGGATACAATTACTTCTTCGTCGAATACGACGGATCGCACGGCGTGCACAACACGACCTACGCGATCCAGCTTCTCCAGCAGAGCACGCTGGCGCTGAATCCGGGGAAGATGCCACGCCGGGCGTACATCCTGCGTGATTGACGGCGAAAGGACCGGCGGGGCGCCCGGCGCCCTGCCTTCTCTAGCCCTGACCGTGCTGGAGCTCGAGCCCAGTCTGACGTCGGGACCGGGCTCGGGCTCCGCCCGTTTCGCGGGCGGTTCGCGTCGAGAGGACTCGGGACGAGAAGACCGTAGAGAGAACAGAGAAGAGAAGGGGCCAGAGGAGAAACGATGAGTCCGCTCAGACCGGTGAAGACCGCGATCGGGAGCATCCGCGACCTGATGAGCCACGCCTCGCGCCACCCGGTGGGGCTCCTCGGGGCGAACCTGGTCATGTTCTCGGTGGTCCTCTTCCTGTTCTTCCTCGTGGTCGAGCTGATCGGCGTCGAGACCAACCCGTACATCGGCATCCTGGCCTACCTGGTGCTGCCTGGGCTCTTCGTCTTCGGCATCATCCTCATCATCATCGGCCGGCGCCTCTACATGCGGCAGAAGGAGGCCCAGGGCAGGGCCCCCTTCGCCATCATCGATCTGAACCGCCCCGATCACCGGCGGCGGCTGAACGCCGTCCTCATCATGAGCGCGCTCAGCCTCATGATCCTGGGCGTGGCCGGGTTCCAGGCGGTGCACTACATGGACTCGAGCGAGTTCTGCGGGCTCGTCTGCCACAAGGTGATGATCCCCGAGTACACCGCCTATGAGGCGTCGCCGCACGCCCGCGTCGAGTGCGTGGACTGCCACATCGGTCCGGGCGCCGGGTGGTTCGTCAAGTCGAAGCTCTCCGGACTCCGCCAGGTGGTGGCGGTGACGCTCGATACGTACCACCGGCCGCTGCCGAATCCGGTGCACAACCTGCGCCCCGCGCGCGAGACCTGCGAGCAGTGCCACTGGCCGGCCAAGTTCCACGGCGATCGCGTCAAGGTGAAGAAGAGCTTCGCGAGCGACCGGGAGAACACCGAGCTCACGACCATGCTGCTCCTGAAGGTCGGCGGCGGCAGCCTCGAGTCGGGCTTTGCCGAGGGCATCCACTGGCACATGAACATCGCCAACCGGATCGAGTACATCGCCGATTCGACGCGCACCGAGATGTACTGGGTCGGCGTCACCGACCCGGCCGGCAACACGACCGAGTATCTCAAGGAGGGGCTCGACTTCGATCCCAAGGCCCGCCCCGGGGTCGAACGGCGTTCCCTCGACTGCATGGACTGCCACAACCGGCCGACCCACGCCTTCGAGCCGCTGGCCAAGGCCATCAACGACGCCATTTGGCTGGGCACCATTCCGCGCAACCTGCCGTTCATCCGCCGCGAGGCGGAGCGCGTGCTGTCGACCGAGTATCCGGACCGCAAGACCGCTTTCGCCACCATCGACACCGAGATCCGGGCCTTCTACCGTGACTCGGAGCCGGGACAGAACCCCGCCCAGGTGGAGCGGGCCGTCGAGTCGATCAAGACCATCTACGGGCGGAACGTGTTCCCCGAAATGAAGGTCACCTGGGGAACCTATCCGAACCACATCGGTCACGAGAGCGCCCCGGGTTGCTTCCGCTGTCACGACGAGCAGCACGTGAGCTCGGACGGCAAGACCATCAGCCAGGAGTGCACGAACTGCCACCATCTCCTGGCGATCGAGGAAGTCAACCCGGAGATCGTGAGCCGGCTCTATGCCGAGTGAGCCCCTCGCGCAAGGAGTAGCGGACATGGGAAGCATGATCGAGAAGAGCGGAAACGGGTCGCGGCGGCGGGCGGCGCCTGGCGCCGTCCTGCTGGCCGCGTTGCTCGCCGCCCTGGCCCTCGCCGCCGGCGCCGCGGTCGCGCAGCCGACGAGCGAGGACTGCCTGGCCTGCCACGGCAGCGAGGGACTCACCGGGACCAATGCCGCCGGCCAGGAGATCTCGATCTCGGTCGATCCGGCGGTCTTTGCCGGCTCGGCGCACGGCGGGTTCAGCTGCGTCGACTGCCATGCGGGGGTCGGCGTCGAGCACGATCCCGACCTCCCGGTCGTGAGCTGCGCGACCTGTCACGAGGACGCGGACAAGGAGGTGCGGGCGAGCGACCACGGACATGGCGGGGAGCGACCCGGCGCGCTCTCCTGCACCATGTGCCACGGCGAGGTGCACTCGCTCCTGCCGGCGAGCGACGAGCGCTCGCTCATGCACAAGAAGAACATGCCCAAGCAGTGCGCCACCTGCCACGAGAGCGCGACTCCGCCCGATGTCGCCATGAGCATGCCGAGCACCGGCTATGCGCATACCGTGCACGGCCGGGCGATCCTCGAGCGCGGGAATCTCGATGCGGCGAGCTGCAGCGATTGCCATGGGGCGCACCACATCTCGAAGCCCCTCAATCCGCAGTCGCCGACCAACCGCATGAACATCGCCGCCACCTGCAGCAAGTGCCACGGTGATATCGCTGCCGCGTACAACCAGAGCATCCACGGTGTGGCGCTCGCCCGCGGGATCGATGAGTCAGCCACCTGCACCGACTGCCACGGCGAGCACACGATCCTCGGCCCCGCCGATCCCAAGTCCTCGGTCTTCGCGACGGCGATCTCGAGCGAGACCTGTGCGCGGTGTCATGCCACCGAGCGGCTCACCTCGAAGCTCGGGATCCCGGGCAACCGGGTCGAGAGCTACAGCCAGAGCTACCACGGGCTGGCCGCCGAGGCGGGACAGACGACGGTCGCCAACTGCGCGAGCTGCCACGGCGTGCACGACATCCTGCCCTCGAGCGATCCGCGCTCGATGGTCAACACCGCGAACCTGCCCACGACCTGCGGCCAGTGCCATCCGGGAGTCTCGGAAGCCACCTTCAGTGGTTTCACCGTGCACGGCGGCCCGGCGGAGTCGGTGCCGATCATCCAGTGGGTCGTGCTCTTCTACCAGATCGCGATCCCGGTCATCATCGGCGGCATGCTCCTCCATCATGCGCTCGACTTCTTCCGCAAGCTTCGCCGGCACCTGGCCCGCGAACGCGTGACGCGGCGCTACGAGCGCTGGGTCTCGGTCGAGCGGCTGGAGCACGTCTTCCTGCTCGTCTCCTTCATCGCGCTCGCCTACTCCGGCTTCGCGATCAAGTGGCCCAAGGAGTGGTGGGCGGCGCCTTTCCAGTGGCTCGGCGGTGAGACCTTCCGCGGCAACTTCCACCGCTTCTTCGCCATCATCTTCGTCGTCCTCAGCATCGAGCACACGGTGCGAGTGATCTTGAAGCCGCGGGGGCGGCGGCTCATCGTCGGGCTCGCCTTCCGCATCCAGGACGTCGGGCACGCGCTCGGGTTCTTCACCGGCAAGGTGCCGTCGATGCACGCGCCCGAGCCGCACGGGTTCAGCTACGTGGCGAAGGCCGAGTACTGGGCGCTGGTCTGGGGCAGCGTGGTGATGACGCTCACCGGCCTGCTCCTCGTCTTCAAGAACTGGACGCTCGCCAACCTGCCGGCCTGGATGCCCGATCTGGCGACCTACATCCACTACTACGAGGCGGTGCTGGCCTCGCTCGCCATCCTCGTCTGGCACTTCTACACGGTGATCTTCGATCCCGATGTCTATCCGCTCGACACCGCGATGCTCTACGGCAAGGTGCACGCGGGAGGGCATGCCGAGCACGGCGGGCACGGCGGACACGGCGGGCACGGGGAGCACCGGGCCGCCGAGCACGATCAGCACCGGGCCGCTGCCGGCGGCGCCGGGAGCGCGACGAGCGACGGCCACGGCGGCAACCACCCGGGGGTGGGCGGCACGGCGGTACGAGAGGTGGAACAGGATGCGACACGCCGAGGTTGATGTGAAGCGCAGCCGCGGGTGGTCGCGGTTCTGGATCCTCCCGGCCGCGGGGATTGCTGTCCTCGTGGCGGTTCTGGTCGCGGGCCCCTCGATCTCCGATCTCCGCGGCTCGACGGGCCGCCTCGCGGTGGGTCCCGCCGCGGCCGTCGCGCAGACGCCGAGCGCGGCCTTGCCGCCGGGCGCCGAGGGCTGCGTCGATTGCCACGTGGCCGGACGCCAGGGGCGGCGCGTCCCCGGCGAGCCGCCCAAGTTCGATGCCGCGGCGCTCCTCGCCTCGCCGCATGCGGGGGTGGCCTGCACCGACTGCCACATGGACCTCGCCGGCGTCGAGATGCCGCACCCGGAGAAGCTCGCGCCGGTCGACTGCGGCACCTGCCACGACGAGATCCAGACCCAGTACGACGAGAGCCTGCACGGTCAGGCCGGGCAGCGCGGCGATCCGCTCGCCCCCACCTGCAAGAGCTGCCACGGCGACGCACGATCGTGCGCCGCCCGTCCGACCCCGCTCGCCCAGACCGCCGTCATGAACATCCCGCTCCTCTGCGGCACGCTGCCACCGCGAAGGCTCGCCGGTCCAGCTCACGCACTCGATCCCGCAGGACAGCATCCTCGAGAACTACTCGGAGTCGATCCACGGCGAGGGGCTGTTCAAGAAGGGGCTGATCGTCACCGCGGTCTGCACGAGCTGCCACACCGCGCACCACGTGCTGCCGCACACCGATCCGCGCTCCTCGATCGCGCACGGACAGGTCGCCAAGACCTGCACCAAGTGCCACGCCCAGATCGAGCGCGTGCACCGCAAGGTGATCCGCGGCGAGCTGTGGGAGAAGCAGCCCCACATGATCCCGGCCTGCGTCGACTGCCACTCGCCGCACAAGGTGCGCAAGGTGTTCTACACGCAGGGCATGGCCGACCGGGACTGCATGAGCTGCCACGCCCGCGACCGACCTCAAGTCGACCGCCGGGATGGCCAGAGCGCCGAGCTCCACGTCGACGCGGACGAGCTGGCCGCACTCGCGCCACGCCCGGATGGCCTGCGTCCAGTGCCACACCGAGTGCTCGCCGTCGCTGGAGCGCCCCTGCGCGACCGTGCGCCGAGAGGTGGACTGCTCGATCTGCCACGCCGAGGTGGTGGAGCAGTACCGGACAGCACCCACGGCAAGCTCGCCGCCGACGGGCAGCCCCGACGCCCCGGTCTGCAAGGACTGCCACGGCACCCACGGCGTCCTCGGGCAAGGCGCGACACCGAGTCGCCGACCTTCGCCGCGCAACATCCCGACCCTCTGCGGCCAGTGCCACCGCAAGGGAGAGAAGGCGGCGCGTCCGCTACACGGGCACCGAGACCGGGATGGTCGAGACTACACCGAGTCGATCCACGGCAAGGGGCTGCTCGAGAGCGGGCTGACCGTCACCGCCACCTGCGCCAACTGCCACACGGCCCACGGCGAGCTGCCGGCGAGCGATCCGGCCTCGACCGTCAACCGGGCGAACGTCGCCAAGACCTGCGCCCAGTGCCACCGCGGGATCTACGAGCTGTTCGACGAGCAGCATCCACTCGCCGGCGGTCTCCAAGACGAAGGAGAAGCTGCCCGACTGCAGCGACTGCCACTCGGCGCACGAGATCAAGCGCACCGACCGCGACCGACTTCAAGCTCACGATCATGACGCAGTGCGGCGACTGCCACGAGGAGATCACCGAGAGCTACTTCGACACCTACCACGGCAAGGTCTCGAAGCTCGGCTACGTGAAGACCGCCAAGTGCTACGACTGCCACGGCGCGCACGACATCCTGCCGACGTGGAACCCGAAGTCGCACCTGAGCCGCGAGCAACATCGTGAAGACCTGCGCGCAGTGCCACCCCGGCTCGAACCGGCGCTTCGCCGGCTACCTGACCCACGCCACGCACCACGACCCGAAGCAAGTACCCGGTCCTCTTCTACACCTTCTGGGGGATGACGGGGCTCCTGGTCGGGACGCTTCACCTTCGCGGGGCTGCACACGCTCGCCTGGCTCCCGCGCTCGCTGCAGTACCGCCGGCAGCTCAAGCAGGCCGACGCGCAGCGCCCCGGCCAGACGTACGTGCGCCGGTTCACGCCGTTCTACACGCAAGCTCCACCTGATGGTGATCGTGAGCTTCCTCGGGCTGGCGCTGACCGGGATGACGCTCAAGTTCTCCTACACCGGCTGGGCGCAGCGTCCTGGCGCGGCTCTTCGGCGGCTTCGAGACCGCCGGCTTCATCCACCGCGTCTGCGCGGTCATCACCTTCGCCTACTTCGGGCTCCACATCTGGGACCTGCTGCGGCGCAAGCGCGTGCGAGGCGGGCGGCATGAAGAAGCTCGTCGCTCGGCCCGAACAGCATGCTGCCGAACCTCGACCGACCTGCAGGGAGTTCGTCGGCTCGCTCAAGTGGTTCCTCGGCCGGGGCCCGCGGCCCGACTACGGCCGCTGGACCTACTGGGAGAAGTTCGACTACTTCGCGGTCTTCTGGGGCGTGGCGATGATCGGCGTCGACCGGGCTCATGCTCTGGTTCCCCGAGTTCTTCACCCGCTTCCTGCCGGGCTCGGCTGCTCAACGTGGCCACCATCATCCACAGCGACGAGGCGCTGCTCGCGGTCGGCTTCATCTTCACCATCCACTTCTTCAACACGCACTTCCGCCCGGAGAAGTTCCCCATGGACCCGGTCATCTTCACCGGCCGCGTGCCGCTCGAGGAGTTCAAGATCGACCGGCCGCGCGAGTACGCGGAGCTGGTGGCCAGCGGGCACGCTCGAGAGCCACCTCGTCGATCCGCCGCTCGACCCGAAGACCGTGCGCAGCTGGCGGATCTTCGGGTTCACCGCGCTCTGCGATCGGCCTGCTCGCTGGTCGGGCTGATCATCTACGCGGTGATCTTCGCCTACCGGTAGGAACGGGACGCCAGCGATCCCGGCAGGGTCTCGATGAAGGCGCGGATCTCCTCGCGCACCCGCCGGTAGGAGGCGAGCGCCTCCTCCTCGCTCGCTGCGGCGCGGGCGAGCGCCGGCGGGTCGTCGAAGCCGGCGTGCACGATGCGGGTCGAGCCGGGAAAGGTCGGGCATTGCTCGTCGGCATGCCCGCACACCGTGACGACCCAGTCGAAGGCGATCTTCGCGAGCTCGGCCACGTGTTTCGAGCGCTGTGCCGCGATGTCGATGCCGGCCTCGGCCATGACCCGGACCGCGCGCGGGTCGAGCCCGTGCGGGGCGGTGCCGGCCGAGTACGCATCGATCTCGGCTCCGCGCAGATGGCGGGCGAAGCCCTCCGCCATCTGGCTCCGGCAGGAGTTTCCTGTACACAGGAAGAGGATCTTGAGCATCGGCTGCGCTCCTTCCTAGGAGTCGCCCATGAAGCGCCGCCAGTCCTCGAGCGAGCGCACGCGCAGGTAGGCGTTCGCTCGCCGCTCGTCGGCGAGCGTGGACGTGGGGGTGGGGCCGTAGTCGTGGCCCGGATAGAGGACGGTCGTCTCCGGCAGCCGGGCGAGGCGCTGGGTGAGCGTGCGATACATCTCGTCGGGATCCCCGCCCGGAAGATCGACGCGCCCGCAGCCCTGGACGAAGAGCGTGTCCCCGGCGACGAGCCGCCCGCCGACGAGGAAGCACTGGCTCCCGGGCGTGTGTCCCGGCGTGTGCACGAGCTCGATCGCCACGTCCCCAATCTGGATCACGTCGCCGCCCTCGTGCGGCACGATGTCGCTGGCGCCGAGGCCGGTCACCTGGCGGATGCCGGCGACCTCGTTCTTGTGCGCGTGCGCGCGCACGGGGGCCAGCTCGACGAGACGGGCGAGCCCGGCGATCGAGTGTCCGAACATGTCCCCGCCCACGTGATCGGGGTGATAGTGCGTGGCGAGCGCTCCGGTCACGCGCATGCCGTCGGCCTCCGCCACGGCGAGGAGGCCGTCCACGTCCCAGGCCGGGTCGACGGCCAGGCATTCGCCTTTCTCTCGGTCCCCGATCAGATAGACGAAGTTGAGCATCTGTGCCGCGATCGGGTCGCGGGGCGCGACCTCGCGGCCGCACAGGAGCTGGCGGAAGTAGAGACGGGACTCGGCGGTCATGATGCGGGTCTCTCCAGAGGGCCCAGGAAAACCATCCGGTCACTACTCCGACGCGCAGCAGGGTTCGGGCCGGTAGTCGGCGCCGGCTCTCCTGTTCAGAACATAGGCGGGTCCAAGGCGCATCGGCGTGCTATCCTATCATTTGCAAGATGGCCGCCTGCTGCTCCTTCCGTCCCGCCCCGGCGCGGGGATCCCCGACCTGACAGGCTGAGGAGGATAACCGCTTTGACCATACGCACGTATGTCCTGGCCGTGCTCGCTCTCATCCTGAGCGCCGGTCTGGCCTTCGCATGTGCGGAGGTGCAAGTGGCCTTCGATCCCGCAGCGGCCGCCCCCGAGATCGAGGTCCAGGTCCGCTAGTCCGCTCCGCCCACCCTTCGCGGGCGGGGATCGATCCGGCGTTCCGGCGCCGGAGTCGACCTCGCCCGCGTCTTCGTTCCCGGGCCCGCCCCGACCGACTAGAGGACGCGGGCCGACTCGAAGCGGCGCACGGTCGCCAGGAGACCGGCGGGCGACGTCGCGGTCCCGAGCGACTCCCAGGTGCGCGGGTCCTTGAGCAGCCGCGCGAGGGCGGCGAGAAGTCGCAAGTGCTCGCCCTGATCGGCGACCGGGGAGAGGAGGAGGACGACGAACTGCGCGCGGGCGCCCGTCTCCTCGTCCCACGATATGGGATGGGCGAGGCGGGCCCAAACGCAGAGACTGCGGTCGAGTCCGGGGACGCGCGCGTGCGGGAGAGCCAGGCCGGGGATCACGAGGGTGCTCTGCCGCGCCTCGCGCTCGGCGAGGATGCGCGAGGTCTCATCCGGCGCCGCGAGGCGACCGCCCGCCGCGGCGCGGGCGACGAGCGCCGCGAGCACGGCGGCCTTCTCGTTCACGTCGAGATCGAGGAGGATCGATTCCTCATTCAGGATCTCCGCGATGGCCATGGCACCCTCCTCATCCCTTTCATGCGGACGGGGCTTCGTCGTCTCGCTCGAGTACGCGCCGTCGTGCCAGCTTGAACGCCTCGGCCAGCATCATGAAGACGGCGAGGCCGGCCGCCACCTTGAGCCAGCTCGCGGCGGTGAGCTCCTCCTGCCCGAAGACGCGATTCAGGAACGGCTCGTAGATCCCGAGGAGGAGGAGCGCGGTCGAGAGGGCCACGCCGGCGAGGAGCCACCGGTTCGAGGCGAGGCCCGTGCGCAGGATCGAGCGCGTCGCGTGGCGCGCATTGAAGGCATGCACGAGCTGGAGCATGGCGAGCGTGGCGAAGGCCTCGGTGCGCGCCCGGGCCATGTCGTGCTCGGTCCCGCCGGCGTCGCTCAGGAAAATGCCGAGCGTGATGAGACTCATGGCGAGACCGTGATAGAGGACGCTCACGATCGCCGGCGCGGGGAACAGGCTCGCGCGCGGCGGGCGGGGCGGCCGGCGCATGATGTCGCGCTCGGGCGGATCGACGCCGAGCGCGAGGGCCGGCGGCGTGTCGGTCACCAGGTTGAGCCAGAGGATCTGGATCGCGGTGAGTGGGAGCGGCAGGCCGGCGACCATCGTCAGCAGCATGAGCAGGATCTCGGCCATGTTGCACGAAAGCAGATAGATGATGAACTTCTGGATGTTGTCGAGGATGCGCCGCCCTTCCTCGACCGCGGTGACGATCGTCGCGAAGTTGTCATCGGTCAGGATCAGATCTGCAGCCTGTTTCGTCACGTCGCTGCCGGTGCGTCCCATGGCGACGCCGACATTGGCGTACTTGATCGCCGGCGCATCGTTGACCCCGTCGCCGGTCATCGCCACGATCTGGCCCTGCCTCCTCAGCGCGTGCACGATCTTGAGCTTGTTCTCGGGGCTCACCCGGGCGAAGACGGCAGGAAAGACGGCGAGTTCGGCGAGCGATTCCTCGGACATCGCATCGAGCTGCTCGTTGGCGATGACGGCGCCCGCCCCGGCGATGTCCGCGGCGATGTCGGCTGCTTCCGGCGCGGACGGCAGGATCCCGGTCTCGGCGGCGATGGCGGCCGCGGTGGCGCGATGGTCCCCGGTGATCATGTGGACCCGGATGCCGGCCGCGTGCAGCGCTCGCCACCGAGGCCGCCGCCTCCGGGCGCGGCGGATCGCTCAGCCCCACGAGTCCGATGAAGGACATCTCCCGCTCGGCATCCTCGGGTTCCAGATCGAGATCGTACTCGCCGATCGTGCGCCAGGCGAGACCGAGCACCCGCAGTCCGCGCCCGGCCAGCGTCGCTGTTCGCCGCGATCGATCCGGCGGCGCGCCGCGGCGTCGAGCGGCACGCGCCGATCGTCGAGCTGCCAGTCTGCACAGACGGCGAGGATCGACTCGGGCGCGCCCTTGGTCAGCACGAGCACGCGTTCATCCGGCGCCGCGTAGATCACGCTCATCCGCCGGCGCTGGCTGTCGAAGGGAAGCTCGGTCAGGAACTCGTGCGTTGCCGCGAGCTGCGGCTTGCCCATCCCCGCCTTCCAGGCGAGCACCTGGAGCGCGGCCTCGGTCGTGTCCCCCACCGCTTCCCAGCCGGCGGTCGGATCCTCCTGCAGCACGGCGTTGTTGCAGAGGGCGGCGGTCAGGAGCGCGAGCTCGAGGGCGGGGCCGCGTTCGGCGAGCGGCCGGCCGTCGATCTGGAACTCACCCTGCGGCCGATAGCCGGTCCCGGTCACGGAGATCGCGCGCTCGGCCACCCACAGATCGGTCGCCGACATGCGTCCCTCGGTGAGCGTCCCGGTCTTGTCCGAACAGATGGTGGTCACCGAGCCGAGCGTCTCGACCGCGGGCAGGTGGCGCACGATGGCGCCGCGGCGGGCCATCCGCTGCACGCCGACGGCCATGGTGATGGTGACGACGGCGACGAGGCCTTCGGGAATGACGGCGACCGCCAGGCTCACCGCGGTCATGATGACCTCGCCCATGGCCCGTCCCTGCGCGATCCCGATCGCCGCGATCAGGGCGCAGAGAGCGATGCTCAGGACCACGAGGAGGCGGCCGAGGGCGGCGAGCTTCTGCTGGAGCGGCGTCGGCTTCTCGAGCGGCACGGCGAGCGCGTCGGCGATGCGGCCGATCTGGGTCGCCCGACCCGTGGCGACCACGATCCCCAGGCCGCGGCCGGCGGTGACGACCGTGCCCATGAAGGCCATGTTGCGCCGATCGCCGAGCGGCACCCGCTTGCTCAAGATGACCTGTACGCCCTTTTCGACCGGGAGGGACTCGCCGGTCAGCACCGACTCCTCGATCTCGAGCCCGACCACCTCGGCCAGCCGGATGTCGGCCGGCACCTGGTTTCCTTCATCGAGGAACACGACGTCGCCCGGCACGAGAGCGGTCGCGGGTATCAGGTCCACCTGCCCGTCGCGGCGCACGCGGGCCTCGGGTCCGGCCATGTCCCGGAGCGAGGCGAGCGTGCGCTCGGCCTTGTATTCCTGGATGAAGCCGATCGCGGCGTTGACGAGGACGACGACGCCGATGACGGCGGCGTCGACGAAGTCGCGCATGGCGAGCGAGAGCAACGTTGCGCCGATCAGGATGAGCACCATGAAGTCGGTGAACTGCTTGGCGAGGAGGCGGAGCGCCGAGACGCGGGCCGGCTCGGGGAGACGATTCTCGCCGTGCTCGAGAAGGCGGCGCGCGGCCTCCGCAGCCGGGAGCCCGCGGTCGAGCTGCGTGGCCAGGGCTCTGCAGATCTCCTCGACCTGGCGGCTGTAATGTACGGCCTCCGCCGCCGGGTTGAGCGCATCGCCGGCGGGCGCGGAGAGCGATGTGCGATCGGCGCCGTTGCTCATCTCGTGGGCATGATAGACGAGCCGGTCGCCGGGTGAAAGCGGCACGCGCCCGTTCATGCGTGACCGTTCACACGTAGCGGATGCGGCGATCGGGCGCGGCGGCGAGGTCCCACTCGGCGAGGAGCGCGCGGAGCGACGCGCGCGCGGCACGCCCCGTCACCGTGACGAGGAGATAGCGCCAGGGCCGCACGCGGAGCTCCGCAATCGGGACGACCGGCGCGTCGAGGATGCGCTCGCCGATCCGCCGCGGCTCGATCTCGGCGATGAACTCGGGGCGCGCGCCGATCCGGCGGAGCCACTGCCGCCACGGGCGCGCGAAGGGCGCGGCGCCGGCGAGGGCGAGGCCCGCGCCGCGAATGGCCTCGCCATCGAGGGCCGCGAGATGCTCCTGCTTGAGCGCGGTGAACGCGGCGCGCCGGTAGCGGGGATCGATGCGGCTCAGGCGGCCCGCGCGGTCGCGCCAGTCGAGGACCACCGCCGGCGCCTTGCCGAGCGCATGTCCGGCTGCGTGGAGGCGGAGCCAGAGGTCGTAGTCCTCCGGGAAATCGCCGTCCCGATAGCCGCCCGCCGCCCGCACCGCGGCGGCGCGGAAGCAGACGGCGGGATGCACGAGCGGGCTCTCGACGAAGACATCCTCGGCGATTGCGGCCGCTGTCGCGTGCGCGTTCACCCATTCCACGTAGGCGCGCATCCCGGCGTTCCGCCGGCCGCCGCAGAGGGCGACCAGGCCGTCGGCCGCGGCGACTTCCGGGTGCGCGGCGAGATAAGCGATCTGCACGGCGAGCCGCTCGGGGCGCGCCACGTCGTCGGCATCCATGCGCGCGACGAGCGGCGCGCGGCAGGCGGCGAGGCCTGCGTTCAAGCTCGCGACGAGACCGCGCGGCGGCGCGTGGATGACATGGAGGCGGGGCTCGCGCCGCGCCCAGGCGTCGAGGTGTTCCGCGGTGCCGTCCGTCGACCCGTCGTCGACGACGAGCCACTCCCAGGCGCGATGCGTCTGCACGCGGATCGAGGCGACTGCCTCCTCGAGATGGGGGAGGCCGTCGCGGACGGCGGTCAGGATGCTGATCTCGGGATGGGGTTTGGGGTCGGGTTCGGCCATCCTTGACAGCCCGGCGCGGGGCCCATTAGGATTTGCTGATGATGAAATCTCGGGGGCGTGTCGCGCTGCGCCGCGCCCACCGATCGGTCCCGGTCCCTGGGCATCCTTGCCCGCGAGTGGTCCCCCGATGATATCGCAGACCGCCGAATACGCGATCCGCGCCCTCGCCTACATCGCGGCGAACGGGAGCGGCCGCCGTGTCCTCGCCCGCGAGATCTCCAAGGAGCTCGCGGTGCCGGCCAACTACCTGTCGAAGATCCTGCATCTCCTCGCCCGATCGCGCGTCCTCGCCTCGGCGCGCGGGGCGAGCGGCGGCTTCGAGCTCGCGGTCGATCCGGAGACGGTGACGCTCCTCGACGTGGTGAAGCTCTTCGACGGCACGGCGACCCGCCGCGAGTGCTTCCTCGGCCAGGCCGTCTGCTCGGATGAGAATCCCTGCCACGTGCATGACCGCTGGAAGCCGGTGATCACGGCCTACCTCGACTTCCTGGGCGAGATGACGCTCGCCGAGATGGCACGGCGGCGCCCGGGTGCGCCGCTCGTGCCCTGATCGTACCAGCCCGCCTGTCAGCCGTCGGTTCTCAGGCTGTTTCGAGCGCCACCTTGGCGCCGTGCTCGCCGCGCGCTGCGAACTCCTGGATGTAGCGGCGCACCGCTGCGAACTGCGCCGCGCCGTCGAGCCCGGCTTCCTCGAGCACCTTGTGCGCCTGGCCGCTCCCCGGGTAGCGCCCCTTCGCGAAGGCGTGGAGGCTCAACGCGCGCCCCTCCGCCGACGTCACCCAGCGATACATGGTCGCCATGGTGAAGCCGGTGATGCCCATCGCCTCGCGGGCGCGGGCGTCCGGGAAGATGCGCTCGCGCTCGGCCGCGGGCAGGAGATCGAAGAGCCCGGGGCTCGTCACCACGTAGATGTTCATGCGGAAGCCCTCGCGGTCGAGGATCGGCAGGACCTCGTCGACGAAGGCGTAGACGACTCCGCTCTCCTGGAGCACCACGGTGCCATGGTAGGGCTTCGCCGCCGGGTCCGCGGTGCGGAGCGCGTAGATGCCCTTGGCCGCGGCGGTGGCCGGCGGCAGGCGGAGCGCGGCGCGGTCGGGCATCTTCTCGTTCGGGCGGGTGACGAACGGCGCGAGCACGGCCGGTCGCGCCTTGAGCGCGGCGATCGTGAGCGGCCACAGCTCCTGCGGCTCCCACGGGGTGAGCGTGATGCAGACCCCCTCGGGGAAGTTCTCCTGCACGAGCTGGAGCGCCTGCGGGTCGGCGTGCGTGGGGCCGTCCTCGCCGGTCTTGAGGCCCGCGTGCGCGCACACCATGATGAAGGTGTGGAAGGGATCGCCGAAGGTCTCGTGCCGCGCCTGCTGGCCGATCCCGTGGAGCCGCGCCGCGACGTGCTGGAGGGCGGCGATGAACGCCGCGTACGACGAGCCGGCGCCGATGTGCACGCCGTAGCTCGACAGCCCGGCGAGGAGGGCGCCGATCGAGTCCTCGCAGATGCCGCCGCCGGCGATGAGCCGGGTCTTCGCGTTGGCGCGCGCGTGGTAGAACCCCTCGCCGAAGCCCTTGTTGAGATTGGAGACGCTCGTCGAACCGAGGAGATCGGCGGCCGCGCCGATCACGCCACCGCGGGTCGCGCGGTTCACGTAGCCGAGCGCGTCGCCGAGCGCGCCGCGGAGCGTGGTCTCGCTGCCGGGCTTGAGCACGAGCTCCTCGGGGATCGGCTCGACCTGGATCTGGCTCCCGTAGAGCGGGCGGAGGTCCGGGGCGTCGGCGCGCGGCTTGCGCGCGCGCCGGACGAAGCTCTCCTTCCGCGCGTTGAGCTGCGCGGCGAGGCGCGGGGCGAAGCCGTCCTTCTCGACCACCTGGCGCACGACGAGGAGCGTGTCCCAGAAGGTGCGCTCGACGGCGTCCGGCGTGTTCTCGCCCTGGTGCCGCGGGAACTTGACCTTGAACGTTTCCTCGCACTCCGCGAGCGACGCGTAGTAGCCGTCCGAGCAGAACTTGTGGCCGGCCCCGTGTGAGCCCTTGCCCTCGATCCCGTAGCGGTCAGCCCTTGACCGTGCGGTAGACGACGGCGCTCGGCTGATCGTTCGGGTGCCGGCGGGCGAGTGCGATGGCGGCGAGGATCTGCTTCCAATCGCTCCCGTCATCCACGCGATAGACGTTCCAGTCGTGCAGGTAGGTGAAGTCGACCGGGTTCCACTGCACGTAGTCGCCCGGGTGCTCCCCATCGCGGCAGACGCGGTTCGAGTCGATCGAGGCCTGGTTCCAGTCGACGTGCAGTGTTGCGTTGGCGAGCCCGGCGGTGGCCGCGGTAGCGAGCGCCTCGGACACGCGCCCCGGGGTCATCCCGCCCTCGCCCTCGATCATGTGCACCTGCGGCGCCGCATCGGGGCCGTAGGTGTCCATGGCGCCGAGCGCGAGCCCGATCGCGGCCGGCACGCCGACGCCGGAAGCGCCGGTCGCCACGCGCACGCAGGGAGTGGCCGGCGTCGGATGGCCGTCGAGCGCCTTGGCGCGGAACTGCGTGAACAGCGGTGTGCGATTGGTCGGGTTGCGGCGGAAGCCGAGGAGATCCTCGAGCCGGAGCTGATGGCGCTCGGCGCGGGGGAGGAGGTGGGGCGCGCCGGCGCGCACGACCTCGTTCCGGAGCGCCCACATGGCATAGAGGCCCATGGCCTTGTGCCCGGCGGCGTAGACCAGGATGTCGTTCGCCGGATCGTCGGGCGACGAGTAGTCGTAGTCGAGCCCCGTGAAGAGGATCGAGGTGACGATGCGGCCGGAGGAGATCGATCCGCCCGGGTGACCCGAGGTGGGCACGAAGTTGTAGAGCATCGCGCAGAGCGCACGGTAGAGCATGTCGTAGCGCTCGAGGTCGGTGAGGAGGGCGGGGTCGGGGCGTGGCAGGTCGGCGGGCAGCGAGCCGCTCGCGAGAGCCTCGGCAACGGGCACGAAGATGGCCCGGCGAGGGCCGAGCTCGAACGGGCGCGCAAATCCACTGGCGCTGGCGTGGTTCATGGTCCCAATCCTTCCCTTCCCAACGCCAGGCTGCCTGAGATGGGTGACCGGGGAATCGTAGCGGAAAGGGGGCGGCAGGGCAAGCGGGGGGCTGCGCCGGGTGATGTATCGGGTCTTGTGTCAGGGAAAGGAAAGGGGGTACCTCCTTAAGTGGGTAACCAGGGCCAGGAGGCCCAAGAGAAAGGAGATACCCCATGCCGCTCTGTGCGACGAGCACTAGTGTGCGCCAGGCCATGCGCGCGATCAAGAGGATGCGACTCGAGGACGCAGACTGGGACGAGTGCCGGGAAGCGCGCCGGCAAGCCGTGGCGGCGGTCCTCCAGCAGAGGATGCGCGATCGGCAGGCCGCCTACCTGGCTGAATTGACGCTCCACGGCGGTCGCGACCGGCGCAATGGCTACTACCGCCGGCACCTGCTCACCGTGCTCGGCGACATCGAGCTCGCCGTGCCCCGCACCCGCACCTACAGTGCCGCCCGCGTGCTGGGTCGCTACGCCCGCCGCGAGCGGGAGATCGACCGGCTGATCCTCGCCTGCTTCGTCCTCGGCCTGTCCACCCGCAAGGTGGGTGAGGCGTTGCTCAAGATCCTCGGCGAGCGGGTCAGCCCCGCCACGGTCAGCCGTGTCGCTCATACCCTCGATCAGGCCGTCGCCGCCTTCCATCGCCGCCCGCTCCAGGATCGCTACCGCGTGCTGATCCTCGATGGCGTGGCGCTCACCCGCAAGACCGGGGCCGGAGCCCATCGCCGGCCGGTCCTGGTTGCCCTCGGCCTCACCCTCCAAGGCAAGAAGGAGATCATCGACTTCCGCCTGGCGGACGGCGAGAGTGCCGCCGCCTGGGAGGCATTCCTCACCGACCTCTACCGCCGCGGGCTGCAAGGCCGCCACTTGCGCTTGCTCGCCGTAGATGGCGGCACCGGGCTGTTACAGGCCCTGCCCCTGGTCTATCCCTTGGTGCCGATCCAACGCTGCTGGGCCCACAAGACCCGCAACCTCACCGACCGCGTCCGCCGCGCCGATCGGGACGCGATCAAACGCGATCTGCGCCGTGTCTCCCACGCCCGCACCCGGGTCCTGGCGCGCAGCGCCGCCCGTCGCTTCGCCGAACGCTGGCGCTCGACCTATCCCAAGGTCGTGGCCTCGCTCCGCCAAGACCTGGAGGAACTCCTGGCCTTTTTCCTCTTCGACGATGAGAAGTGGCGTCTGATGACCCGGACCACCAACGCTATCGAGCGGCGGTTCCGAGAGGTGCGGCGGCGGACCCGGCCAATGGGGGTGTTCAGTGACCGCACCAGCATGGATCGCATCCTGTTCGCGGTCTTCACCTACGAGAACCAAAAGCAAGGAACTGGCCCCCTTTTCCTCCTGACACAGAACTCTTGACGTTACCGCTGCGCCGCTGCGCCGCTGGGGGCGGCGCCGACAGCGGGGCCGTGGGGCCGCTGTTAACCAACGGGTCGGTGGTTCGAGTCCTTGTTGGGGAGCCAAATGTGCCGGTCTGCGAGGCGAGGCGGGTACGGGAGTCCATACACACCTCGACGGTCGCCACCATTACCAATGCGTCGCCAGTCACTTGTTGTCGCGGTGTGCGCACCGTGGTCGCCTCGCGGCCGTGGCGACCGCCGCGATGGCGGTCAGAAAAGCGAGTCCCCTTCGACGAGCGCCAGGAACTCGGTGAGCGGTAGGATCTCGATGCCGTCGGCGGTTCGCTGGCGACGTCCTCCGAGATGGACGAGAATCCGCCGGGCGAGGCCGGGGAGTCCGCTGATCGCGCGGAGCCCGCGGGCGGCGCCCTCGGAGAACCTCTCCGTTGCCTTCACCTCGATCGCCACCTTCTTCGCGCCGCGGCAGAGGAGGAAGTCGACCTCGACCGATGACGAATGTCCTGGAGCCCAGTAGTACCAGTCATCGAAGAGGCGGCGGTAGTCGCGATAGGCCCTGAGCACGCCCGCGATCCAGCCCTCGAAGAGCGCGCCGCGCTCCTCCGGACCGGGACTGCCGAGCTGCCGTTTGAGAGCTCGGGGCAGGCCCGGATCCGCCCAGTAGAGCTTCGGGTGCTTGCGTTCGCGTACGCGGAGCCGACCTTCGAAGGGATGGAGGCGAAAGGCGACGAGGGTGTCCTCGAGGATGGTCAGGTAACCCGCCACCGTGACTCGCGCCACTCCCGCGTCCCGGGCGAGGCCGGCCACGTTCAGGACCTGGCCGTGGAAGAGGGCGGCAATCGGCAGGAAGCGGGCGAAGCCCGGGAGGTTCCGCACGAGCGCCTCGGCCTGGATCTCCTCCCGCAGGTACATCTGCACATAGGCCTCGAGGGCCTCGCTCCGCTCGGGCGCCGACCAGACCACCGGCAGACTGCCCCAGCGGAGCACGTCGTCGAGGCGAAACGCAGCTCCAAGCTCTTCAGGCACGAGCGAATGCATGCGCCTCGCCACCGCGCGTCCCGCCAGGAGGTTCGTGTCACTCCGCTTGAGCTTGCGCGCGCTCGATCCACAGAGCGCGAAGCGCAGACCGCGCTCTTCGATGTGGCGGTGGACCTCGTTCAGGAGGGCCGGGATCCTCTGTACCTCGTCCACGATGACCCACGTCCCCGGCTCGAGGGCGCTGATCTCCCGCGCGAACAACCCAGCGTCGGCCAGGTAGGACTGGTAGAGGCGCTCATCGAGAAGATCGACGCGGTGAGCGTCGGGGAATCGACTGCGAAGCCAGGTGCTCTTCCCGGTCCCGCGCGGGCCGAGGAGCAGGAACGTGCCCGCGGGCGGCGCGAGGATCCGGGGGAAGAGGCGGCGTGTCACCATGTCGTCATTATGCTCGACATTCTGACGACTATGCAAGCACATCTGAGCGGCGCGGCGAGCGGCTCGTGGCCGGCCAGGCGACTTGAGTAAATAGGCCAACTTGACAGAACGGTCATAATAGCCTATTTAGTCAAGCATGGAACCACGGTCTGAACACGGCCGCTTGGCTGCCAAGGTGCCCGAGGCACTGGCCCGCCTCCTGGGGGTCGGGCTTGGCGATCTCGACGTGCGCGCTGATGACGCGAGCGGAGCCGATCTGATCGTCACCGCGGGTCCGACCTTCGTGGTCAAGGTCAACCAGTCCACCGCGGCCGCGCCGATCGCCGCCGCCGCCAAGAAAGTGAAGGCGTCTGCGGCCCACATCCAGCGCCGCGCGATACCGCTCGTAGCGGTCCCCTTCATGGGTGAGGTCGGCCGCACGGTCTGCGCGGAGATGGGGGTCGGCTGGCTCGACCTCTCGGGCAACGCGCACATCGTCGCCCCAGGGATCCGCGTGATCATCGAGGGCAAGCCCAACCAGTTCAAGACCGTCGGGCGCCCTCGGAGCTTGTTCGCGCCCAAGAGCTCGCGCATCGTCCGCTGGCTCCTCATCCACGCGGGCGAGTTCCTGACCCAACGCGAGATCGCCCGCGCCACCGGTATGGACGAAGGCATGATGAGCCGCCTCGTCGCGCGCTTGGCGGCCGAGGACTACATCATCCGGGACGAGCGTGGCGGCATCCGTGCGAAGGACCCCGGCCTCCTTCTCGACGCCTGGCGTGAGACCTACCAGTTCTCGAAGCACACCCTGCATCAGGGGCATGTCGCCGCCCGCTCCGGAGACGCGCTCCTTCGCTTCGTCGCCGACACATTGGCCGAGCACAAGGTCGAGCACGCCGCGACCGGCCTTGCCGCCGCCTGGGTGCTGACGCGCTTCGCCGCGTTCCGGATCGCCACCATTTACCTGCCCGCCGACCCGTCGCCCGAGTTGCTCGAGCGGCTCGGCTTTCGCGAGGATGCGGGCGGGGCGAACCTCTGGCTGGTGGTGCCGAAAGACGCGGGGGTGTTCCACGGCGCCGTCGAGAAGGACGGCATCCGGTGCGTTCACCCCGTGCAGGTCTATGTCGACCTCAAAGACCACCCAGAACGGGCTGCCGAGGCGGCTGAACGCCTGCGGGCCGAGTTGCTGATCCGGAGGCGCCATGGCTGACAAGCCCAAGCGGGCGTCGGAGTACAAGAGCGAGCAGGTCGAGCTCGTGCGGGCCACCTGCCTGTACATCGCGACCAAGCTCGGCGAGCTGATGGACGAGGTCGTGGTCGTCGTCGAGCTCGTCCCGTCGCTGCTCATCGACCAGGGCGGCAAGCTCCGCGACATCGAGCAGGGCTTCGCGGCCATCATCGCGCCTGGCTTGAAGCTCGCGTTCCAGGACCGCAGACGCATCCGGATCGAGGGCAAGACGATCTTCGGCGAGAAGACGGCGCGGGAGGTCTGGGTCTGCGGCTCCGGGGCCTTCGTTGTGCTCAAGGCGCTCGCTCTCCTCGGGCGTGGCGAGAACAGGGACGCCTACGATCTCTACTACCTCGTCCGGAACTTCGGCGCGGGCGTCGAGGACGTGGCTGCCAGCCTGCGCCCCTTGCTCGGGGACGACGAAGCGCAGAAGGCGATCCAGGTTCTGCGCGACGATTCCCTGGACAGCGACGCGGTCGGGCCGCGGCGGGTCGCGGAGCTTCTCCAGGGGGGCCCCACGTCGTCGAGCTGCTCGATCGCGAGCTATCCGAAGCCGCGCCCCGCCGCAGCGCCAAGAGCCATGTCTCACCCGGGAGGCGGTGACCATGGGCAGCAGTGAGAACGGTCGGACATGAGTTCAACCTCAACCGAGCTTCGCCTCACGTCGGCGCTCACGCCCCATGGTCACCTCCTGGTTGTACCGCAGGACGACGCTCCTGTGCTCGACGCGGCGCTCGCGACGCGGATTCGTGACGCGTTCGACCGCGGGAGCGGGCACGGGCTGCTGCAACTCGGTGCCGCCGAGGTCGGTCAGGTTCTGCCTCCTGTCTTTGCCTACTGGCGCGAGCTCGGCAGCCGCTTCGTCACCGCGCTCTGCACGAGACCCGACACCGAGGGCCGCGATGGTGAGCTGCCGCCGCCCCCGGACGATCTGGAGACGCTGGCCGCCGCCGCTCCTCTGATGCCCGGCGCCGAGTACCTCACCGTCGAGGTCCTTCGCGACTTGTGGGCCGGGATCGGTGAAGCCTTCACGATCGAGCTGGCCCAGGCGAAGACCTCGCTGCAGGATTACCTCAAGCGACTGCAACCCTGCCTGGAACGTCGTCGGTCGCGTCCACTTCAACCTCGCCGAGAACCGCAAGGACGAGCAGGCGCCGTTCGCCTTCCTCGCGACCTACACGCACCGCCTCTCCGGGCACGGCAAGGCCCAGCACCTCCCGCTCGGTCAGGCACTGCGCGAGTACGCCGGTGCGGCCAACAAGGAGAAGCTCCTCTCGCTCCTCCTTCCGGTCCAGCGCGCCGCCGAGCGCTGCGCCTGGCTCAAGCAGATGGTCGATGCCGGCGAGATCTTCCACCCGCTTCGCTGGTCGCCGCAGGAGGCGTTCCGGTTCCTCGGCGATGTCGCGGAGCTGGAGCGTGCCGGCGTCGTGGTCCGCATGCCGGCCAACTGGCGCGCGGGTCGGCCGCCGAGACCGCAGGTGACCGCCACGGTCGGAGCCAAGGCGCCATCCGCGCTCGGCACGGACGCGCTCCTCGACTTCCGCATGGAGGTCACGCTCGACGGCCAGAAGCTGACCCAGGCCGAGGTGAAGGAGATCCTCGCGGGCGCGAATGGGCTCGCCCTCATCCGCGGCCAATGGGTCGAGGTCGACCGTGAGCGGCTCGAGCGGATGATGGGCCGGTTCCGGGAGGCCGAGCGGCTCGCGACCGAAGGCGGCCTCTCGTTCGCCGAGGCGATGCGGATGCTCGCCGGAGCGGACGTCGGCAAGGACGGCGCGGCGACCGGCGCCGATCTCGACTGGTCCCGGGTCGTCGCCGGCCCCTGGTTGGCCGAGACGCTCAAGGGGCTGCGCTCTCCCGACGAGCTCGCCAGGGTCGACCCCGGCCGCGAGCTTCACGGCACCTTGCGCCCCTACCAGGATGTCGGAGTCCGCTGGCTGCATCTGCTTTCGCGGCTGGGACTCGGCGCCTGCCTCGCCGACGACATGGGGCTCGGCAAGACCATCCAGGTGCTATCGCTCCTGCTCGTGCTGCGCCGAGCGCAGGGCGATTCCAGGCGACCGAGCATCCTCGTGGCGCCGGCGTCGCTGCTCGCCAACTGGGCCGCCGAGATCGAGCGCTTCGCGCCGAGCCTGAAGGCCATGGTCGCGCACACCTCGGCCATGCCGGGCGACGAGCTGAAGTCCGTCGAGCCTGCGCGCCTCGATGGTCTCGACCTCGTGATCACGAGCTACGGCTCGCTGCTGCGCATCCCCTGGCTGGCGACGACGTCGTGGCACCTGGCCGTGCTCGACGAGGCCCAGGCGATCAAGAACCCGGACGCCAAGCAGACGCGCGCCGCGAAGAAGCTCCAGGCGCGGGCGCGCATCGCGCTCACCGGCACGCCGATCGAGAACCGGCTCGGCGACCTGTGGTCGATCTTCGACTTCATCAACCCCGGGCTGCTCGGCTCGGCCAAGGAGTTCACGAGCTACACCAAGAGGCTCGCCGACAAGCCGCAGAACCCCTACGGCCCCCTTCGCGACCTCGTGCGGCCCTACATCCTGCGGCGGCTCAAGACCGACCGGAACGTCATCGCTGACCTGCCCGACAAGACCGAGGTCAAGGCGTTCTGCCAGCTCAGCCGCAGGCAGGCGGCGCTCTACCAGCAGGCGGTCAAGGAGCTGGCCGAGCAGCTCGACGACGCCGAGGGGATCAAGCGCAAGGGGCTGGTGCTCGCGTTCCTCATGCGCTTCAAGCAGATCTGCAACCATCCCTCGCAGTGGCTTGGCGACGGCGCGTGGGCCGAGGACGACAGCGGCAAGTGGGCGCGCCTGCGCGAGCTCGGCGAGGTGATCGCCGCCAAGCAGGAGAAGGCGCTAGTCTTCACCCAGTTCCGTGAGGTGACCGCTCCGCTCGCGTCGTTCCTGGGCGGCATCTTCGGCCGGCCGGGGCTCGTGCTCCACGGCGAGACCGAGGTCAAGAAGCGCAAGGATCTGGTCAAGCGCTTCCAGGAGGACGAGTCGGTGCCGTTCTTCGTGCTGTCGCTCAAGGCCGGCGGGTCGGGCTTGAACCTCACCGCTGCCTCGCACGTGATCCACTTCGATCGCTGGTGGAACCCGGCGGTCGAGAACCAGGCCACCGACCGCGCGTTCCGCATCGGGCAGACGAAGAACGTGCTGGTCCACAAGTTCGTCTGCCGGGGCACCGTCGAGGAGAAGATCGACGACCTCATCGAGTCGAAGAGAGCAGCTCTCGCAGGAGCTGCTCGAAGGCGGCGCGGAGCTGAACCTGACCGAGATGAAGGACGAGGAGCTGCTCAAGCTCGTCGCGCTCGATCTCAACGCCGCGATGAAGGAGTGAGACATGGGTTACGACGACTACGGCGACTGGCCCCGCTACGTGTCCGTCGCCGAGCGGCGGCGCAAGGCCGGGCGCGAGATGCAGAAGCTCAAGAAGAAGGGGCACACCATGTCGCCGGTCGTGATCGAGGGCCGCACCATCGCCCGCACGTTCTGGGGAAAGGCGTGGTGCGACAACCTCGAGCGCTACAGCGACTTCTCGAACCGCCTGCCGCGCGGGCGAACCTACGTGCGAAACGGCTCGGTCGTCGATCTGCAGATCGCGCCCGGCGAGGTCACCGCCATGGTCAGCGGCTCGGACATCTACAAGGTCGCGGTCAAGGTGTCGGCTGTGCCCAAGAAGCGCTGGGCCTCGATCTGCGCCGACTGCGCCGGCGCGATCGATTCGCTGGTCGAGCTGCTCCAGGGGCGCTTCTCCAAGGGCGTGATGGAGCGCATCTGCCAGCAGAAGACGGGCCTCTTCCCCGCGCCCGCCGAGATCGAGTTCTCGTGCAGCTGCCCAGACTGGGCCTCGATGTGCAAGCACGTGGCGGCCGTGTTCTACGGCATCGGCGCGCGGCTCGACGAGCAGCCCGAGCTGCTCTTCATGCTGCGCAAGGTCGACGAAAGGGAGCTCATCGCCAGGGCGGGCAAGAGGCTGCCGCTGTCGAAGCAGGGACCGGCCGGGGATAGGGTCCTGGCCGCCGACGATCTCTCCGACTTGTTCGGGCTGGACATGGGCACATCCGGCGACGAGCCCACGGTCGAGATCGCGTCCGCGCCGAAGAAGGCGACGAGAACTATCCGTGTAGCGAAATCTCGATCGGAGCCCGCAGCCCTCGCGGCGCCGGCGAAGGTTGCGACACGCCGGGCATCGACGAGCACCAAGAAGAAGCCCAAAGTGAAGGCGAAACCGAAAACAAGAGCCAAGAAGAAGAGCAAGACACCGAAGCGATGACCGTGAACGACCGAGCAAGACCGAGCACGCGAGGACGTCCTCGGGCCGGATCCACCAGGCCCTGAGGCTCTCCTGCCTGCAGGGTACGGGTTGGATGAGCATCCTCGATCCTGCTGATACCCTTGTGGGCGGATCTGGCGGAAGTCGCAGGCCCCGCAGCGGACGACTTCGATGTCGGTCACTCCTGCAAGGCTGACGGTGACGACGGGAAGGAATGGCTCTCGGGATCCGCAGACAGCGCATGGATCGGGGGCCGTCTGAGCGTCTGAGCTGCGAGCGCCTCCCGCGCCACGATTCGGGGCCATCGGAGGACCGGATGACCGCGAGCCACGGAGTCGATCGCGCTCGCACGCGACGCGCCATGCGATCGGGGGCCGGTCTGATCCTCGTCGCCTACCTCATGCTCGCGCTCTGGCCGTTTCGCTGGAACGACCCGCCGCGGCTCTTGGCCAACGGAGCCGGCGTCGATGACCCTCACAAGATCACCTTCCCTGCCGCGGGTCTGGTGCGGACCGCAATGGCACCGCCATGGGTGCGGGAGGCCATGCGGACGGACGAGTTCGAGGTCCGCCTGCGAGTCCGGCCGGCTTCCCCTGAGCAATCAGGCTCGGCTCGCATCCTGACCGTGTCGGCCGATTCCGACCGGAGGAACCTCACCGTGGGCCAGGAGAACGGCGATCTGGACGTTCGCCTGCGTACTCCCGCGACATCGTTGAACGGCTTGCCCTCTTACAGGATCCCCGGCGTCTTCTCCCGAAGTGCCTGGACCGAGATCGTCATCGTGGTGGGCTCCGGCAAGATCTCGGTTCGAGCGAACGGGGACACCCTCCTCACCGCGGCGATACCCCAGAATTCGCTGGCCGCCTGGGATCCCCGCTACCGGCTGGCGCTGGGGAACGAGCTCACCGGTGATCGGCCATGGCTGGGCGAGATCTCACGCGCGACCGTCCTCGTAGGCGATCGCGACTTCGAGTACGTGGGAGACCACTCACTGGTTGTCCCTCCATGGTTCTGGACCGACCTCGACCTGCGACCGTTCTGGACGATCGCCTTCCACGGCGTGGACCCCTATTCGCCCCTGGACGGCTGGCTCAACCTGGCCTGTTTCATACCGTTTGGGTTTCTTCTCGGAGCGTCGACCCGGAGTCGCCGCTGGCGGGCGGTCGCGGTCGCCGGCACGATGCTCGTGGTCCTCGCTGTCGAGATCGCACAGCTCTCGCTCGACACACGACACTCGTCGGTGCTCGACTGGATCTTGAACAGCCTTGGTACCATGGCCGGCGTCTGGTTTGGGAGCCATCGCCGCGCCGGTCGGTGAACACGGCCGGAAGCGCAGGTGGGCCTGGCGCTGGTGGACGGAGGGTGGCAGGATCTCGGACATGGCGTCCGCTCCTTTCGCTGGCCATCGGCGGCCGCCCGTTCGAGCAGTCGCCGCGGCAACGCCGTGGCGGCGAGCGGCGGCGAGCGGCGGTTGGAAGCGGCTCTGCGCCGCCCCGGTCTCGCTCAAGCTGCGAGTTCGCCGCCCCACAGCCCGTCGAGAAACTGGCGGAAGGGGAGGATCGTGACGCCGTCGACCTGACGGCGGCGGGGCTCGAGGCTCACGCATAGATATCGGCGGAGCTTCCCCTCCTCAGCCAGGGCTCGCAGCGGCTTCAATTCCTGAAGGGAGACGTTCTCCTTCGCCTTGACCTCGATTGCCGTGTGGTCGCCGATGATGAAGTCGACCTCGAAACCAGAGGCCGATCGCCAGTGGCTCACCGGATCTCCGGACACGTAGTCGCGATGGCAGGCCAACTCGTGGAACAGCCAGGTTTCGAACGCGAGGCCGAACTCCGGGGTGCCTGGCTTCACCAGACGTCCCTGTAGCGCCGAGACCACACCCACATCGAAGAAGTAGAACTTGGAGGAGGCGAGTGGCTTTCGCTTCTTCGACTGCCGCCACGCCGGGACCTCGTGCAGGAGCAGCGTGTCCTTGAGGATCTCGAAGTACTCGTAGACAGTGGTTCGTGGCACCTGCGCATCGCTGGCCACCTTGGTGAAGTTCACGACCGTGGCATTGCACAGGGCGGCGACCTGCAAGAAGCGGCTGAAGGCGGGCACGTTGCGGGTCGCGCCCTCAGCGACGATCTCCTGCTCCATGTAGGTGCCTGAATAGGCCTTGAGATCAGCGGCGGGATCATCGGAGAAGTAGATCGATGGCAGCAATCCGCGCTCGATTGCCCGCCGCAAGTCGAAGTGCTGTCCCAGCTCGCGGTAGCAGAGTGGGTGGAGGTAGCGCGTCCGCGCCCGCCCGCCCAGCAGGTTCACTCCGCTCCGGCGGAGCTTGCGGGCGCTCGATCCGGTCAAGAGGAAACGGATCCCCCGATCTTCGATCAGGCGATGGACCTCGTTGAGGAGCTCGGGAAGCCGCTGGATCTCGTCGATGACCACCAGCCGGTCGCCTGCCGACAGCTCTTCGGCCAGGCGGGAGGGCCGCTGGCTCAGGGCGAGGTAGACGGATGTGTCGAGCAGGTCGTAGACGCGCGCCTCCGGTAGCGCGCGCCGCAGCAGGAACGTCTTTCCCGTCTGGCGCGGGCCGAACAAGAAGTGGGACTTCTTCGCCAGCCAACCCTCGAGATCGGCGCTGCGCTCGATGGCAGGCGGTGGTTGAGATGTATGTGTCGCCATGGTCGTCAAATATCATGGCAAATGACGACGACGGCGTCAATGCCTCGGGGCCGGCCCGGGGCCTGCCTCGCCCGGGGAGCCGGCCCCCGGCAGGTTCACCGTGCAGTGCTAGAATACGGCGTCGGCTCCGGGAGGCTCCGCCTGCCCCTGACCTCCCCGGATGACCACCGAGGGAGGTTTCATGGTCGAGCATTCCGCTCCTGCCCGCAGATTCCGGTCGCCCATTCGCTTCGCCGCCGCGCCGGCCCGCCTGGCCGCCGTGGCCATGGCCGTGGTCCTGCCGGCCGCCGTCCTGGTCACCGTCCCGGCCCTGGCGGCGAGCCCGGTCGCGAACCTGGTCGTCGACCTCGATGCCCGCCGGCCGGGCGACGAGAGCCAGATCCGAGCCCTGACCCTCGACAACCGGCTCACGGTGCTGCTCGTCTCGGACCCCAAGATGCAGAAGTCGGCGGCGGCGCTCGATGTCGCCGTCGGCTCGATGGAGGACCCGGAGAACGCGTTCGGGACCGCGCACTTCCTCGAGCATCTCCTCTTCCTCGGCACCGCGAAGTATCCCGATGTCGACGAGTACTCGAAGTACCTCGCGGCCAACGGCGGGTCGAGCAACGCGTACACGGCCGACGAGCGCACGAACTACCAGCTCGAGGTGAATCACGACGCCTTCGCCGGCGCCCTCGATCGCTTCTCCCAGTTCTTCATCGCGCCCGCTTTCAACCCGGAGTTCGTGGATCGCGAGCGCAACGCGGTCAACTCCGAGCACCAGAAGAACGTGCAAAACGACAACTGGCGCACCAACGAGATCTTCACCGAGATGGCGCGGGAAGGGCATCCCTTCCGCAAGTTCAGCACGGGCACGCTCGAGACGCTCGCGGGTGCCACTCGCGAGCAGATCATGGCCTTCTACGAGAAGTACTACTCGGCGAACGTGATGAAGCTCTGCGTCATGAGCAATCAGCCGCTCGATACGCTCGAGGTGTGGGTGCGCGATCGCTTCGCCGCGGTCCCCAACCGGAACCGCGACAAGCTTGCCTATCCGGCTGATGTCTGGACCGCGCAGGCGCTCCCGCGCCAGGTCGAGGTGAAGCCCGTCACCGAGCAGCGAGTCCTTCGCATCCAGTTCGCCCTGCCCTCGACCGAGCCCTACTGGCGCGAGAAGCCGCTTGGCCTCCTCGGGGCCCTGATCGGCCACGAGGGGAAGGGGTCCCTTCTCTCCGCGCTCAAGAAGGAGAACCTGGCGACCGGGCTCTCGTCCGGCCAGAACACCTACAGCTTCGCCTCCTTCTTCGAGGCCTCGGTCACCCTCACCGAGAACGGCCGCGCAAATGTCGATCGAGTGGTCGAGCTCTTCTTCTCCTACGTCGACATGCTGCGCCGGGAGGGCGTTCCGTCCTACTTCTTCGACGAAGTGAAGACGATGACCGACGTGGACTACGCGTATCGCGACCACGAGGAGGGGCTGTGGACCGCGTCCTCGTACGCCGCGGCAATGCAGCTCTACCCGCCGCTCGACATCCTCAAGAACCAGCGTCTCTTCTTCGAGCACGACCCCGAGCTCTTCCGGAAGTACCTCGACGGGATCCGCCCCGAGCGGATGCAGCTCCTCGTCATCGCTCCCGACGTGACGACCGACAGGGCCGACAAGTTCTACGGGGCCGAGCACCGGGTCACCGGGATCGCCAGGGAGCGGCTCGCGCGCTGGGAGAAGGCGCCGGCCACGCCCGCCCTGTCCCTTCCCGAGAAGAACCCCTTCCTGCCGGATGATCTCTCGCTCCTCGCGAACGATCCGCGGGTCGAGCCCTACAAGCTGATCGCCGACGAGCGCGGGACCTTCTGGTTCCAGCAGGACCGGGTTTTCAGGCTGCCGAAGGCCGAGGTGGATCTCCTCTTCCTCACCGATGTGCCGCGGTCCGGACCGCGCCAGCGCCTCCTCACGGCGCTCTACGCCCGGGCCGTCAAGGAAGGGCTCAACGAGTGGCTCTACCCGGCCGTTCTCGCCGGGCTCGGCGCCGGGGTGTCCGGCGATACCCGCGGGATCCGCGTCACGGTCGGCGGCTACGCGGAGCGGGTGCCGGATCTCCTCACGGAGCTCTGCGCGCGGCTCGACGAGGTGACGATCGACGAGCGGACGTTCGCCGCGCTCAAGGACGACATGCGCCGTGAGATCGCCAACGCGCTCTACAGCCAGCCCTATCAGCAGGTGTTCTACGAGTTCCAGATCCTCAGCAATCCGGACGCGATCCACCGCCAGGAGTACGCCGACCTGATCGACGCGGTGACTCTCGACGAGGTCAAGGCCTTCGCGAAGGAGATCCTCAAGGCGGCAGCGATCGAGGGGGTGGCCTACGGCGATCTGGATCCGGCCGCGCTCCGGAAGGGCATCGACTCCGCGTTCCAGTCCGCCGCCGGGTCGGTGCTGCCGCCCGACCGCCGGCCGGGGCTGCCGTTCGTGAAGCTCGAACCGGGGACGGCGGAGGCCTGGGTCTTCTCCACCAAGTCGGACAACAACTGCTGGCTCGCGATGCTCCAGTTCGGCCCGCGCGAGCATCGGCGCGAGGCCGTCCTGCGTGTCGGCGCGGCCTTCCTCGAGTCCGGCTTCTACAACGAGATGCGCACGCGCCAGCAGCTCGGATACACGGTGTTCAGTTTCCCCGCGCTGCAGAATCCGATCCAGGGAATGGGTTTCCTGATCCAGTCGGGGGACTACGCGGCGGGCGAGCTACGCACGCGGGCGATGACCTGGCTTGCAGAAGCCGTGCCCGCGATCAAGACCATGCCGCCCGCCGAGTTCGAGGGGCTCAAGAAGGCGATCGCCGCCGACCTGCTCGAGGTGGACACCGACTTGAGCGAGCGCATGGGGACTCTCGCCTACGAGGCCGTCCGGCTCGATGGCGACCTCGAGCGCGACAAGAAGGTGGCGGCCGAGGTCGAGACGCTGACCGCCGACGAGGTCGCGGCGGCGTTCGCGGCGGCGTTCGCCCGCGACACGGGGGCGAGCCTCTCGATCTATTACGATGCGGAGGGCAAGGCGAAGACCGCGCCGGTCGAGACGCCGGTCCCCGATCTCGCCACCTTCCGCACCAAGCACACGGCGGTGTTCTAGCGCGTGAACCCGGCCTTGAGGCGTCCCCAGGTCGTGCCTTCGACCGCAGTGGCTCCGCAACCCACGTCGAGCGCTCCGATCAGGCCGCAGGGACCTGAGTTGGCCGGTGCGCACGGCGAACTCTCATGGAGGGAGAAGTCACCGTTTGAAGCGGCGCAGAACTGCGGATCCGCAGCGAGGTTCCCGTTCGTGCCTTGCTGGCCGGCGATGCAGCCGACCCAGTCCCCGCCCGCGTTGCCGAACACGTCGCAGCAGGTGAGCGTGATGCTGCTGGCGGATAGACACTGAATACCGATGCCCTGGCCCGAGAAGGCCATGATCGAGTTCTCGACATTCACCGTGGCGAGGTGGGCCAGGATGCAGGCTCCCCGCTGCGCGGAGCAATTCCAGAAGGTGCATCGCGACATCTCCGATGCTCCCCTCTCCAGGAAGCTTGCTCCGCCTTCCGTGCCAAAGCAGTTCGAAAAGACGCTGCGGAGCACTCGAACACTCACGCCATCGGCGGCGATCCCTCCACCGAATGATGAGATGCAGAAGTCAAACGCGCAGTCGGCAACGCCAAGGGAGTGGCCGGGGCCGCCAAGAGCGATTATGGCGCCGCCGCCCAGTGCGGCCTGGCACAGCAGGAAGCGACAAGCAGAGAGTTCGATCGACGAGTTCTCGGCGAACAAGGCCGCGCCCGACCCGGCAGAGCAATCGCGAAACTCGCAGTCGCTGACGGTGAGACTGGCGTCGTTGCACCTGAGCGCCCCACCTTGAGCAGAACCGCCGGAACGGTTTCTCTCGAACTGGCAAGCCAGGATCTCGCCGCCGCCGCGAAGGAAGTCGATGGCGCCAGCGTGACTTCCAGCGGAGTTATCGGAGAACATGCAACTGCGGATGGTCGGCGCGGAGTCGATGCACGAGATCGCGCCCGCTGTACCCTGAGATCCGGCATGGCCATGCCGGATGGTGAACCCTTCAACGATGGAAGACCCGGTCTCACCACTGGCGAAGACGAAGGCGCGATGCGGATCGGCGGCCGTGCCCTCGCAATCGATGATCGTTGCAGGAGCTCCATCCTGGCTGAAGAGGATGATCGCCCTGCCCTGAAAGTTGATGTCGCGGTTGCCGATGCCGCGGTAGATGCCTGCGGTCGCCATGACCGAATCCCCGTCGGAGACCCCATCGATGGCGGCCTGGATGGTCGGAAAGTCGCCGGATCCATCCGGGCGGACGATACGGGTGGCGGCGAGGACGGGACAAGTAACCACACAGAGAGCCACGAATGCCATCCCGAGCGATCGCATGGCTGGTTGCCTCCTCCGGAACATGTCTCGCGCCGCGTGGCCACCAGGACTCGAGGCGGGAGACTGCTGTGTCCTGGGACGATGTTGACCACAGACCATCGTAGCACCCTACATGGGCCAAGTGCAGCGCCCATGGAGTGAGCATCCCGCTTGCAGGGACCGCGTGACTCGGGCGCCATGCCTCGGCTAGGATGGGAGATACCTGTCCCGGCCGCCGTTCCCGCGTTCCGCCCGGAGGCTCCCGATGTCCGATCCTCGGCACTTCGACGCGCTCCTCGCGCGACGGCTCGATCGCCGGCAGTTCCTCGGCGCCGGTCTCGGCGCCGGTCTTGCCGCCGCGATCGCGGCATCCGGCCTCGCCCGCCTGGCGCGCGCCGCGGACTGCGATCTGACGACGGCGGACGTTCTCGGACCCTACTACGCGCCGGGGGCGCCGGTCCGGAACGTGATCGCGTCGCCGGATGAGCCGGGCACGCGCCTCTTCATCCGCGGCCGGGTCCATGCCGCCGACTGCGCAACACCGCTCGCCGGCACCATCGTCGATGTGTGGCAGGCCTCCGCTGCCGGCTGCTACAGCGTGCTCGAGAACTGCCCCGATGAGGATCCGTTCAACCTGCGCGGGCAGTTCATGACGGATGCGACCGGAGCCTATGCCTTCGAGTCGGTCCTGCCCGGCTACTACGCGGGGCGCTGCCGGCACATCCACTTCCGCATCGCGCCGCTCGCCGGACCGGTTCTCGTCACGCAGCTCTACTTCGCGGGGGATCCGCGCATCCCGAGCGATCCCCTCGCCTCGCGACCCGAGGCCGCGGCGCGCATCATCCCGCTCACCGCGGATCCCGAGGGGCTCCACGGCGCGTTCGACGTGAACCTGGACGCGGAGGCGTCGAGCGCCGCGGATCCCGCGGCGAGCGCGCCCACGGCCACGATGCTCCATTCGCCCTTCCCGAATCCGTTCCGCGCGGAGACGCACCTGCGCTGGTCGCAGCCGGCGGCGGGCACCGCAAAGCTCGCGATCTTCTCGCCCGGCGGCCGTCGCGTGCGGCGGCTCGTCCGGGAGGAGCGCGCGGCCGGCTACCACACGGCGGCGTGGGACGGCCGGGACGAGGGGGGGCGGGAACTCGCGCCGGGGATGTTCCTCGGGCGGCTCGAGACGGCGCGCGGCCCGCGCGTCCAGAAGCTCCTCAAGGTGAGCTGAGCCGAGACCGAGCCGAGGCTGCCCAGCCCGGCTCAGATCACCCGGGGTCTGCACGTCTACTTGAGCACGATCATCCGTCGCGTGGCGCTCGCCGCGCCGGCCTCTAGGCGGTACAGGTAGTGCCCGCTCGGCACGTGCTGACCCCGCTCATCGAGGCCGTTCCAGGAGACCTCGTGGCGTCCGGCCGCGAGGTCAGCGGCGACGAGGGTGCGCACGAGCCGGCCCTGCACGTCGTAGACGGCGAGATGCGCCGGACTCGCCGCCGTGAGCGTGAACGCGATTGTCGTCGCCGGGTTGAACGGATTGGGCATGTTCTGCTCGAGCACGACTCCGGCCGCCGCCACCGCTCCTGGATCGACGACCGCCGCCGTCGCGCAGTCGCCGAGGAGGAGGTTGTCGATGCCGGCGAGAATTCCCGGGGGGCCCGGACCGACGGGTGTCGAGATGCGCACCGAGCTGAGCTGGGTCGCGCCGCCGAACGGACCCGAGTGGGCGAGCACGTTGTCCAGGTAGATGTTCCAGACGTCGGCGGCGAGATCGATCTCGACGCGGAGGTTGACGATTCGCCCGATGGTGTAGTTGCCGATGACGATCGTACCGCCGCCGGACACGAAGATCGCCACGGTCCCATCGGCCCGGAAGCGCACGGTTCGCACGGTGGGGGCATCGAAGAGCACGGCGAGATCGGCGGTGCCCTGGGCCAGGGAGACGAGCGCCTGGATCGAGAAGCAATACCGGCTCGCCGCGGGCAGACTGCTGAGCGAGAAGGAGACCTGGTCGCCCTGGCCATCCGTCGAGGAGAGCTGCAGCGGCTGGTCGGTGAGGTCGCCGAGCGCGGCGACCACGAGCGGAGTGCCGAACACGATGCTCGAGACCGTGGCCCGCGGGATGGGGCCGCCGCCGATCACCGGCGGTTGTCCCACCGTGTGCGGCGGGGTCCCGAAGTCCACATCGTAGTAGATCGTTGCTTGTGCGCCTGCCGCGGGGAGCAGCAGGAGAGTCATCGAGAGGAAGAGGAGAGCAAGACGAGTCAGCAGCGAGGCCATCCTGGGGACGAGCATGGCATCTCCTTTGCGTTGTCGGGCCCGAGCGAGGCTGGAGGCAAGGCGGCAGGCCGGATTGTGCTCCTGACAATGAGCATAGCACCGCCCGGGGGCGGGGGCGCCGCGAAGGCGATCCGCACGCGATGATGACAGCCGGTCGCGCAGCGCGATCCCCTGCCTGCCTACCTAGAACGCGGAGTCCCCAGCCGGCCTTGTGCCGGCTGGGGACTCGCTGGGACCTGCGACCGCTGTCGCCTCTGCTGTTCGCTCGGGCTCTACTTGTGGTAGAGGCCCTTGATGTTGCCCCAGGTCGTGGGCTCGACCGCGGTCGCTCCGCCCCGCGCGAAGGCTCCCGCGCAGAACGTCCCGCTGCCCGTGAACGGGGAGGGCAGGGTCCCGACCTGCTGGCCCGTGGTGATGTCGAACACGTAGAAGTTCGCCTGCGTCGTGTTCGGGCCGTCGGTCACGTAGTACGCAAGACCGGCGTGGGCGGCGAGGCCGTCGATGTCGGTCTCGGTCCCCGGATAGCCCGCAAGAAAGGCCGTCGTCTGGGCGGCCGTGTCGATCTCGTAGAGCCCGCGCACCGAGCCGGCCGGGGCCGTGTCGCTCAGGCCGAAGAGCCGTCCGGTGGTCGCGTCGACGTCCAGCCCGCCGAAGTCGAACGCGCTCGGGTAGATGTAGACCTGGGTCGCCACGAGCGTCGCCGGGTCGATCTCGTAGACGGCCTCGGTCGCGATGTTGCGCGTGCCGAGGAGTCGACCGTTCCGGAAGGCCAGGGCCACGAAGTTGACCGTGGCCGAGTTGAACGTCATCGTTCCCAGGTTGGTCGGGGTCAGCGCCATCCCGAAGGGCGAGCTGTAGAGAACGGAGCCGTTGTTCCAGTACAGCGTGTTGGTGGCGCCGTCGTAGGCCATCCCCCAGGGCTTGGCGTCGGCAGTGCTGGCAGTGAAGATCGGCGTGGCGACACCCGTCCCCACGTCAATGTTGTAGATCGAGGCGGTACCCGACTGATCGTTGCCGACGATGAGCTGGGCCTGAACGCTGGTTGCGAGAAGGCCCAGGACTGCCGTCATTAGCATCCATCGCATGTCGATTCCTCCTCCCACTGGTGGTGCCCTGATGCACCGTTGCTCCGACTCGCGGCGGGTGCCCGCGAACTGCGACTTCTACCACCGCAGTGCAGAGGCTATGTAACATCAAAGTACATGATACCGCGGATGATCATCCATGTCAACGCCACGCCGCGCCTGCGCCATGACAGCGCCCTGTCGCAGGAGATGCAGCGCTCGATCCTCCGGCGATGCCGGCACCGAGGGCATCGGCCGCGGCGTGCCGTGTTCGCCGAGGGCCGCCCGGACGTATCAACCAGTGGATAGCCCGGGCCAGGCCCGACCCCCGGCGCGACATCGTCCGCCGGCGCGGGTCGCCCGACCCCACACACCAGGATGGAGGTTCACTTGAAGATTCTTCTGCTGTTGCTTGAGTCCCGCCGGCACGGGCCGGCGTCGCTCTGCGCCGGCTTGCTCCTCGCGGCGGGTCTCGCCGCCGCCCTCCCCGCCGGCGCCGCCTGGGTCGGCGGCGGGGTGCCCGTGTGCACGGCGCCCGCGGAGCAGCAGCGCCCCGTGGTCGTGCCGACCTTCAATGACGGCGCCATCGTTGTCTGGTGGGACGCGCGGAACGGGAGCTACGGCATCTTCGCGCAGCGACTCGATGCCGACGGGACTCCGCTATGGGCGCCCAACGGCGTCCAGGTCGGCGAGATCCTGTCCTCGTCGCTCGATCGACCGGTGGCGATCTCCGACCAGGCGGGCGGCGCCTACATCGTGTGGTCCACGACCGGCTTCGAGAGCCCGCGGGAGCGGCTGATCGTGCAGCGGATCGACGCCGGCGGCACGCGCCTCTGGGGCAATGGTGTCGTCGTCTCGAACTACACCCAGAGCGACCAGATGCGCCCCGTCGGCGCGAGCGACCTGCGGCCGGCCAATTTCCTGAACCAGCCGGGGATCATCATCGCCTGGGAGGAGCACGCCTTCAACGGCAACGTGGACATCTACGCGCAGCGCGTGGACCAGAACGGAGTGCGGGGGTGGGGCGACAACGCCGCGCGCCTGAGCACTTCGGGAGCCAACTTCGAGCCCGTGATCTGTCCCGATGGCACCAACACCCTGACGCAGGCCGGCGGCGCCATCGTCGCCTGGACCTATCAGGGTGTGGCCAGCGACATCTACGCCAACCGGGTCGACGTGGCCGGGACCGTGCAGTGGGGGGCGAACGGGGCGGCCATCTGCACCGCCACCGGCGATCAGATCGCGCCGGCGATCACCGGTCCCAGCGGGTCGCGCACGGCCTACATCTCCTGGATCGACAGCCGGGACCCCGCCGGGACCGACATCTACGCGCAACGGGTCGTCAACGGCGTCGTCTCCTGGGCAGCGAACGGCGTTCCCGTGTGCAATGCCGCCGGGGACCAGTCGGATCCCGTGCTCGTGAACGCGGCCGTCGGCGCCTACGTCGTCTGGGAGGATGGGCGCAGCGCCAGCGACAGCGACCTCTACGCGCAGCGCGTGGACCCGAACGGTGTCGCGCAGTGGACCGCGAACGGGCTCCCCCTCTGCGCCGCGCCCGGGAACCAGCTCCGGGCGCGGATGATCGGGAACGGAGCGGGCGACGCCTTCGTCGCCTGGGTGGACGACCGCGACGGCAGCCAGGACATCTATGCCCAGCGCATGAATGCGAACGGAGCCTTCATCTGGCAGCAGAACGGGGATCTGGTGACCGCCGCCGCCAACGACCAGGACGAGCCGCGGCTGGCCTGGAATGGCACCTGGCTCTTCGCGACCTGGGAGGATCTCCGCAACAACAACGGCAACGACAACTACGACATCTACGCCGGTCGCCTCTCACCCAACGGGATAGCGGCCGCCGTCGAGCCGGCGGAATCGGCGCCGGCGAACGATCTCCGCGTGCGGCTCCTCACGGCGAATCCTCTCGGCGGTGAGGTGCGGCTTGCGCTGGAGCTCGCGGGCGCGTCCGTGCTCGAGGCCGACGTGTACGACGCGCACGGCCGGCGCGTGCGGCGGCTGGGCGGGCGCGAGCTTGCGGCCGGGCCGCACGTCCTCGACTGGGATGGCCGGAACGATGCCGGGCGGGAGGAGCCCTCCGGCGTCTACTTCCTCCGCGTCCGCGCCGAGGGAGGCGCCGAGGTCGTGAAGCTGGTCCGCACGCGCTGATCGGCGCACGGGCCCTGTCTCGGAGCGGGGGGCCGTCTTCCGGCCGCACGGCCCCCTCTCCGCCCCCCTGGCGAACAGGCGCGCGGCGCGCTACACTCCGGCCGCCCCAGCACGCAGTGCGCCATACCGGTCCGACCCGGGGAGGTTTGCTCATGCTCCGCGTCGCTCTTTCGATCGTCGTCCTCCTCTCCGTCATCGCCGCGCCGGCTCTCGCCGGGCGGATTTTCGGAGACATCAAGATGGACGGGAAGCCGCTCCCGGCCGGCGTCATCGTCAAGATCACGCAGCCGCTCGCCGCGGAGGCCAAGACGGCCGCCGTCGCCGATACGACCCTCACCGACAAGTTCGGCTCGTACAAGCTGAACGTGAAGGAGGAGGGCAAGTGCATCCTCACCGTGGCGTACGAGAAGCAGGCGCTCGAGCTGACCGTGTTCTCCTACAAGGAAGCGACGCGCTACGACCTGATCCTCGAGAAGAAGGACGGGAAGCTGTCGCTCCGGCGCAAGTGAGCGCCCGGTGAGCAGCGCACCTTCGCCCGCGTCGCCCCATCCGCACCGCGACTTCTGGGACAAGCTGCAGATCGTCCTGCAGCCGGTGGGTGGCCTGTTCACCGCCCTTGCGATCGCGCTCCTCGGGTTCATGTCCTCGGAGTACCTCGAGCGCCGCCAGGCGGCCGACACCAATGCCCGCCTCTACTCGGAGCTCATGAGCCGGCGCGAGGAATCGGAGAGCGCGCTCCGCAAGGACATGTTCCAGACCATCATCGGCAGCTTCGTGAACCCCAATGCGCGGGGGGTCGACCTCAACGCGGAGGTGCTGAACCTCGAGCTCCTGGCCTACAACTTCCACGAGTCGCTAAACCTGAAACCTCTGTTCCTGGACATGCGGCGGCGGATCGCCGAGGGGCAGCGGACGGCGGCCACGCCCCAGGCGCGCGAGAGGTACCAGGGCTTCATGGATCGGCTCGAGCGGGTGGCGCGCGAGATTGCACGGAAGCAGATGATCGTGCTCGAAGGGGTGGGCAAGCGATTCGATCGCACCATCGACATGACCGACGACCCGATCGGCTCGACCCTCGAGCCGGCGACCCTCACGCTCGAGTCGCGGCAGGCGACCTTCTCGATCGACGTCCTCGACTTCAACCGGGACACCCGCGAGATCCTGGTCGGTCTCGCCGTCGAGACCCCCGACTCGATGCAGGGCCGGCAGACCAAGAGCGCAACCTTCAACGTCAGCTACTTCGACTTCCCGATGATCGACAACACGCGGCTGGCGGGCGGCGACCGCTGCGCGGTGGTGCTCAACGGCTTCTCCGAGCAGTCCGCCGATCTGACGCTCGTCTTCTTCCCCGGCGCGTACGCGAGCCTCAAGGAGAAGCCGTACTACAGCGAGGTCATCGAGAGCATCCGGCAGGCGAACCTGGGGCTCGCCCGGCCGAAGTAGCGGCTCCTCCTCCGCCGGGTCCGTCCTGGCCGGCGTTCACGATCCGCCACGTGCGGTGGATCCGGCGGTTCCGGAAGTCGGGCGGCACGGTCTGCGCGCTGATCTCGCGGATCGTGCCCGCCGCGATGGCGGGGGCGTCGAGCTTGAAGCGGCGGAAGTTGGTCGAGAAGAAGACAACGCCGCCCGGGCTCATGAGCGCGAGCACCAGGTTCAGCAGCCGCACGTGGTCGCGCTGGATGTCCCAGTAGTCCTCCATCCGCTTGCTGTTCGAGAAGGTCGGCGGATCGACCACGGCGAGGTCGTACTCGCGGCGGCCCGGATGGCGCACGAGGAAGGTGAAGGCGTCCTCGCGCACGTAGCGGTGCCCGGCGCCGGCGAACCCGTTGAGCGCCATGTTGCGCTCAGCCCAGTCGAGATAGCTGCTCGAGAGATCGACCGTGGTCGTGGTGCGGGCGCCGCCGGCCGCGGCGTAGACGCTGAAGGTCCCGGTGTAGCCGAAGAGGTTCAGGAACCGCTTGTCCCGCGCCTCGGCCCGCACCAGCGACCGCGTGATGCGATGATCCAGAAAGAGCCCCGTGTCGATGTAGTCCGACATGTTGATGAGGAAGCGGAGCCCGCCCTCGGCGACCTCGATGACGCGCCCCTCGTCGCTCTGGCGCTGGTGCTGGTCGCGGCCGCGCTGGCGGGCTCGATACTTGACGAAGACGGCCGTCGGGTCGAGACCAAGCGCCTCGGCGGCCGCGCGTGCCATCAGGTCGAGCCAGTCGGCATGCTCGGCCGGCGTGTGGCCGTGCCAGCGATCGTACTCCGAGAGGTGGAGCTGGTCGGCGTAGCGGTCGACGATCAGCGGGATCTTTGGAATGTCGCGATCGTAGAGCCGGTAGCAGGTGATCCCCTGGTGGGTCGGCCACCGGCGGAGATGGCGTGCGCGCTTGGCGAGGCGGTCGCCGAAGGCCCGCGCCTGCGCCCGCATCTCGTCGCTCAGGCCGCCGAAGGCGGGCGGAATGGTGGCCGTCGCGGGCGCGGTGCCCCCGCCGGCGTGTGCGGTGCCGCCGGCGGGCGGCGCGGTGCCCCCGCCGGCGCGTGCGGTGCGCGCCGCCTGCGCCGCCTGTGCCGGCGTGTCCGGCGGGGCGGCGCCCGGCTTCGGCCCGTGGAACTGGTAGTAGGTGCACTCGAGCGGGCCGTTGTAGAGCTTCCGCCGGCGATCGGCCGGCTGGCCGATGATCGTCTCGAAATCGGGGTGCGACGTCAGGATGTAGTGCGACCAGGTGCGGAGACCCCGCAGCACCGCGGGCATCGAACCGTAGAGCTCACGCACCTCCGCGCGCTCGCTCACGCGCTCCCCGTACGGCGGGTTGGTGACCACGCAGCCGTACTCCTCGTCGCTCGCGAGTGCGGTGAAGGCCCGCTTCTCGAAGCGGACGTCGCCCGCCACGCCCGCGTTCACCGCGTGCTCGCGGGCGAGGGCGATGACCGCGGCATCGATGTCGGTGCCGAGGATGAGACCGGACCGGATGGGGCGGATCTCGCCTGCCGCCGCGGCACGCGCCTCGGTCCAGATCGCCGCCGGGATCCGCGGCCACGACTCAGCGGCGAACTCGCGCCGGAGACCGGGCGCGATCCGGCGGCCGATGAGCGCCGCCTCGATCGGAATGGTGCCGGACCCGCAGAACGGATCGACGAGCGGCCGCTCCGGACGCCAGTAGGAGAGGAGCACGAGCGCTGCGGCGAGCGTCTCCTTGAGCGGCGCCTCGCTCGGGTGCGTGCGGTAGCCCCGCTTGTGGAGCCCCGAGCCCGAGGTGTCGAGCGTGAGCGTGACCTGGTCTGCGAGGAGCGCCACCTCCACGGTGTAGAGCGCTCCCGATTCCGGGAGCTCGGCGCCGCCGTGCACCGCCTTGAGCTTCTCGACGATCGCTTTCTTGACGATCCGCTGGCAGGCGGGGACGCTCGAGAGCTGTGACTTGACCGATCGCCCCTTGACCGGGAAGGCGGCGTCACGCGGGATCCACTCCTCCCACGGGAGGCGATGCGTCTCGTCGAACAGCACGCCGAAGTCGGTGGCCGGGAAGGTGCCGACCCGGAGGAGGACGCGATCGGCGGCGCGCAGCCACAGGTTGGCGCGCGCGATCGCCGACTCATCGCCGCGGAAGAGGTTGCGCCCGTTCTGGACGGTCTCCGCCTCGTAGCCGAGCGCGACGAGCTCGCGCTTGACCACGGCCTCGAGGCCGAAGGTGGACGTGGCGATCAGATCGAGTAAGGGCAAGGGCCGGTGCTTCTCTCTATCTCAGCAGTATCTTGCGGGATGCCGCGAAAGTTTCCCCGCGGAGCCGGATGAAGTAGACGCCCGCCGCCACCCGCCGGCCCGCGGCATCGGTGCCGTCCCAGAGCGCCGCCCCCGCCCCGGCCTCGACCCGGCGATCGAGGAGGGTCGCGACCGGCCGCCCCGCCGGCCCGTAGACGCGGAGCTCCACGGGTCCGGCCACGGGCACCGAGTAACGGATGAGCGCCGCGCCGGGGGCCGGATTCGGCGCCACGGCGACCCGCGCCAGAGGGGCGGCCGGCGCCGGGGCGCCGGCGATCCCGGCCGCCGGCCGTTCGATCTCGGCCAGGAGCCAGGCCGCGTTCGCGGGCGTGATGAGCACGTGCTCCTCGTTCGCCGCCGGGAAGTAGACCGCATCGAAGGGGGTGTGGGCGAGGATATCGGGATCGCCGGCGATGTCGTAGAAGAGGTCGCTCGTCGTTACGTGCGAGCGCGCTCACCGACGGGATGAAGCAGTGATTCGGATGGAGCGCCATGATGTCGCCGTAGGGCGCCGGGACCGCATCCATCTCGGCCATCGAATCCCGCCAGCCGCCGGGTGCGCTGTCGTAGGGCCGCGTGCCGGAGACGGTGACGTTCATCTCGTCGGGCGGCAGGAGGATGAAGTCGATGAGCCCGCGGAAGATGAGGCGGCTCGTCTGGTCGGGCACCGCCCACACGTTGCCCACGATGTCGACGAGGAAGCTCGAGTACTCCCAGCGGATGATCTGGTCGCCGGGATTGAACCCCTGGCTCTGGCGCGCGCCGCTGCCGTTCGCGATCGCGACCAGGCGCGGACCGGTCGGGTAGTCGCCGAGCGCGGCCAGCTCGGCGCGGAGCGCGGTGCGCAGCGGATCGCTCTCTCCGGTCGCGCCCGGCGGATCGGTGTGGTGGTAGGCGAGCATCTGCCGCGCCCCCGGCGTGTCGAGAGCGGCGAGCAACGCCGCCGCCTCCGGCGAGTCGTCGGCGAAGAAGGAGAGCCAGTACTGGATGCCGAGCGGGATCGCCGCTCCCTCCTGGGGTGAATCGAACGAGATGAAGGTGCGGATGCGGTGCGGGAGGCCGTTCGTCTCCATGTAGGCGAGCGCGTAGCGGCCGATGAGGCCGCCCATCGAGGCGCCGGCGAGCGCCAGGTCGGTGGCGGGGGAGATCGCGGCCTCGACCTGGGTGATGAGCTCGGTCACGACGAAGGCGTTCCGCTGGATCGGAGTCGACCGCGTCCGTGAAGTTCATGATCACCGCGTCGTAGCCGTGCGCGCGCAGGGTCTCGAGGAGGTTCTCGCGATTGAGGAGCGCGTAGAGCTCGTCCCAGTTCATCGAGTTGTCGTAGTCGAACCCCTCGAGGACGATGACCGGATCGGTGAGCGTCGTGTGGCCGGGGGCGAGGTAGACATAGGCGTCGCCGGTGCCGTAGCCGCTGCCGTAGGGAATGGTCGCGGTGATGTGCAGCGTGTCGTCCGGGGCGGGCGTCACGAGCGCCGCGACGTCGAGGTGGAAGGCCGCATGGAGCGCGCCATCCGCACCCGCTGCACGGAGCCGGACGAGCTTCCGTCCCGGCGTGGCGTAGCGAACTCCGCGCTCGGCGCCGAGGGCCACCGTTACATAGCCGAGCCCGTCGGCGAAGTCGATCTCGACCGCAGACGGCGGCGACGCATCGTTGGTCAGGTAGGCCGCGGCGCCGAGCGCGAAGGTCACTGCGGCGCCCTGGTAGACGGTCTCCCGGAGCGGCGCCGCAGCGAAGACCCGCTCAGTGACGAAAGGATCGCCGCCGCCGCTCCCGAGCGCGAGCCGCCCGTCGCGCGCGACGAGCGCGCCGGTTGCGAGCGCGTCGCGGCGGATCCGCTCGTAGCGGAGGTTCATGACCGCGATCGGCACGCGGCCGCGCGCGAGCGCCGGCCGGGCGCCCGCCTCGATCGCGGCGAGGGACGGCCAGCGCGGCGCGGCGAGCGATGCCCGCGTCATCTCGTGCGCCATCTGCTTCCAGGCGGCGAGGGTCGCCGGCGGCGCGTCCTGAGTGCCGTCGTGCTGTGCGATGCGCGAGAGGGGGAGCGCGCGATCGTAGAGGATGCCGGACGGGATGCGCGCGGCGGGGATGTCGGCGAGGAGGCGGGCGAGCTCATCTGCGGTGCTCCCGGCCGCGGCCGCGGGCCGGGGCATCACGAAGGCGGCGATGAGGAGCGCGAAGACCAGATGGATCGGAGCCCGGCTGCGTGACATGTTCTCCTCCGCGTTCGATGGGGCATGGGCGACCTCTCATTGTAGCAAGCGAGGACCGGCCGAGCGCAAAATGCTCGCGTTCCACCCTGGTGTCATGAGCCCTGGCGGGGGCCCTCCCATGCATCTTGACGATCCGATCGCCCCCCCCTCGCCGCGAGCACGATGAGGCGCTTGCTGCTCTCGACCGCCTCGAACCGGGTGCGCGCAGCGCACGCAACCCCCGGGGCGAGCCAGGCCATCGACGCGGCCGTGGCCCTTCTCGACAACAAGTTGCGGGTCCTCCGCCGGCATATCGAGAAGGAGAACATGATCCTCCTCCCGATGGCCGATCAAATGCTCACGCCCGAGGAGATGGGGGAGGCGGCACGGGGCATGGAGCGACTGATCGCGGCCAGGCGTTGCGGGCAGTGACCATCCGGGCTGGTTTTCCGTACCAAAGAGGCGGTCCTGTGCATATTGCACCTTCCATCTCGAAACTGCACGAGATCATGCGATCTGCAATGCGGCTGCTGGGTTGCATCGATCACGCCGGAGCCGATGCCGGCGTGTGGGTCTGATGCGCCAAGGACATGGGCGCGCGCATGGCGTCCTGAGCCATTCTATGAGCAGGATGGTCCGGGGTATGCCATCTCGACCTCGCAGACCGACCGAGAAGCGCAACCAGTTCTCCAGGCAGCGGGAGGCCATGGCCGGCGGGCGCCATGGAGTCCACGTCAGCGGAATGGAGGAGAGCCTGTCGATGCCGATTCACCGGGACCGCCCCGGCGCCATGATCGAGCGCCGGGCTCCGGCCGGACTCCTGCCCCACCCGGCTCCGCAGGACTTGAGGACCACCGCCGGGATGGCCGGCGCATGCCCCGGGGCGGGGGTTCCCGGGGTGGGGTCGGCGGCCAGGACCCTCGCCGTCGGCGAATCTGGACTCGCAGCCCAGAAGCGGCGCGTCCTCATCATCGGTCCTGATCCCATGGTGCATTCGGAACTGGGCGGCGCGCTCCGGGATGCAGGTTTCGAGGTCTCGACGGCGGCGGACGGGGCGGCCGGAGTCGCCGCTGCCACGGAGATCACACCTGATCTCATCATCCTCGACACGCTCATGCCCGAACTCGACGGCTACCAGACCTGCCAGGCGATCCGCCGACTGCCGCGGCTGGTCGACGTACCGGTCCTGATGCTCACGGGATGTGGCGATCTCCCGTCCCTCGATCAGGCCTTCGATGCCGGGGCCACCGACTTCCTCGCCAAGCCAATCAGCCCCGCCATGTTGTGCTACCGCGTCTGCTTCATGCTGCGTGCGAGCGAAACGCTCGGCCAGCTCATGCGCAGCGAGGCACAGCTCGCCGAGGCGCAGCGCGTCGCGCGGCTCGGACACTGGGAGGTCAACCTGGCGACCGAGGAGTTCATCGCCTCCTCCCAGGTGTTCGCCATGCTCGGGATCGAACCCGGCGCGGCGGTCCACCTCAAGGACTACATCGCGCGCGTGCATCCCGAGGATCAGAAGCAATTCGGTGCCCTTCTCGCTGCGGCCCTGCGCGGGCAACAGCCGCTCGAACATCGCCACCGCGTCGCGGGTGCTGGATCGAGCGTGCTGCATGTCGAGATCCGGGGCGCGGTCGTGCGGGATGCCGGCAATCGCCCCATGTGCCTGTGCGGAACGATGCGGGATGTGAGCGGCGAGGTGCAATCCGAGGAGCGTGTGCGGCGGCTGGCGAGCCATGATGATCTCACCGGGCTTCCCAACCGCTCCATGTTCATCAAGCACCTGGCCGAGATCCTGTACCAGGCGCGCCGCCGGCGCCGGATGGTGGCCGTGATGCTGCTCGGGCTGGATGACCTCGGGCAGATCAACGACACGCTCGGCTACAAGACGGGCGACCTCGTGCTCGTCGAAACAGGCCGCCGCCTGCGAGAGATCCTGCGCGGCCAGGAAGCGGTCGGCCGCTCCGACAACGTGATGTCGAGCGAGGTTGCTCGTTGGGGCGACGACAAGTTCCCCATCGTCATCACCGACCTCGCGTCCGGCGAGGATGCTGCGGGGATCGCCGCGCGCCTGCTGGAGGCGCTCGGCGCGCCCATGGCGCCCGCGGGCCGGGAGATCTTCCTGTCCGGGACGATCGGCATCAGTCTCTTCCCCAGGGATGCCACGGAGCCGGCCGGCCTGTTGCAGCATGCCGACATCGCCCTCCACCGGGCCAAGGAAGCGGGACGCGGCACCTTCGCCTTCTTCGATCGTTCGATGAACGAGGCTTCCAGATCGCGCCTCCTGCTCGAGGGAGAGCTGCGCCGGGCGATCGCCTCCGACCAGATAGCCGTCCACTACCAGCCGCTCGTCGACGGCGAAACAGGGCGCATAGTCGGCGTCGAGGCGCTTGCGCGCTGGTTCCATCCGCAACTGGGTGTAGTGAGTCCCACGCAGTTCGTGCCGATCGCCGAACGCATCGGCCTGGTCGGCAAACTCGCCGCGCGCACCGTGGAGAGGACCTGCGCGTGCCTGGATCAGTGGGCCGCCGCCGGGCTGCCGCAGATCTACGCTGCCGTCAACCTCTCGGCCCGGCAGTTCCGGAACCGCAACCTGGCGGCCGGGATCCGTGCCCAGGTACAGGCGGCCGGGCGCTCACCGCAGGACTTCATGCTGGAGATCACCGAGAGCATTCTCATGGAGGACCTGGAGGCGGGGGAGAGGACGCTCGCAGAACTCAAGTCGCACGGGTTCCGCATGGCCATCGATGACTTCGGGACCGGATACTCCTCGCTCACCTATCTCAAGCGCTTCCCCATCGATGTGCTCAAGATCGATCGCGCATTCGTCCAGGGCGTCCATGCCAGCGACCGGGACGCGGTCCTCCTTGCCGGGATCGTGGGCCTCGCCCGTGGTCTCGGCGTCGAGCCGGTGGCCGAAGGTGTGGAAACGATCCAGCAGCGCAACGTGCTCGTGGCCTGCGGCTGTACCATGATGCAGGGCTACCTCTTCGCGCGGCCGATGCCGGGTGAGGATGTGGCCGCCCTCCTCGCCAGCGGCGGGGGCAAGATCGAGGTGGACGCGGCCGCGACCCAGGCCCAGGCCAAAGCAGCGTAGTCCCGGCCCCCGGCCGCGGCTCCACTCGATCGAGCGTGATCGAAGGAACGTCAGGGCTTCTTGCCGCGCGCGACGATCTTGACGCGCTCTCCGGCCGCGAGCTCGTCGCCGGCGAAGCGGTTGTTGAGGATGGCCGTCTCGTTGAACTCGAGGGCCTGATCGCCGAAGGCGCCCACTGCTTCGCCGAAGGTCATCGCCTCCGGCACCCGCTTGACCTCGAGCCGATCGGGCTCCACGTCGAGCCGCGCCGGATCCCGGAGCTCGCGGAGCGAGCGCACCGAGCGCGTGATCGCGCGCTCGTGTGCGTCCCCCGGACTCGCGCTCCGACCGAGGACCTGCAGCATCTGTTCGGGTCCCCAGCGCACCAGGGCGGTGAGGAGCGGGGACGTCGTGCCGTCGCTGTTCTGGACGGTGACCCGGCCGACCCAGGCGTCGCGCCCGGCGATCGTCTCCTTCCGCCCGCTGGCGTCGAGGACCCGCCCGTTCTGGAGGAGCCGGTTCACGTACCCCTGCGGGCTGTCGGCGCCGGCATCGGCGAGTGTCACCTCCATGGCTCCCTGCTTCTGCGGCTCGACGGCGACGAGCGCGGTCTTCTGGTCCTGGTACTTCCAGCCTTCCGGGAGCCGGATGTGGAGGCGCAGGTTCGGGTGGTAGTAGTCGGAACCATCGAAGTAGCCGTTCCGCGGATCGGGGCCGTAGACGAGATCGGCGAGCCGATCGATGTAGGAGTCGCGCTCGACGGCGAGATCGGTGCGCCCCGCGGCGGCGGCCGCGGCGAGTCGGGTCGTGCGTTCCTGGCGATCGCCGGGATCGGGGTGCGTGGAGAGGAATCCGGGAAGGCGCTCGCCCGCCTGCTCGCCCACCCGTTTCAGCATGGCGTAGGTCGACGGGACCTCGCGCGGATCGTAGCCGGCGGCGGTCGAGTACTTGATCCCGAGATCGTCGGACTGGTTCTCGTCGTCGCGCCCGAACTTGAGGAAGAGGAGCCCGAGCCCGGTCTGCGCGTCCCCGCCGTAGCGACGGAGCGTGGTCGAGAAGATCATGCCGGCGGCGAGGCCGAGCCCGGCGAGCTGCTGCTGGGTGATGCGCGACGCCGTGTGGCGTGCCGTCACGTGGCCGATCTCGTGGCCGAGCACTCCGGCAAGCTGGGCATCGGAATTGAGATGCGCGAGGATGCCGCGCGTGATGTAGATGTAGCCGCCGGGGAGGGCGAAGGCGTTGACCACCGGATCGTCGAGCACCGTGAAGTGCCACTCGAGGTCCGGGAGCGGAGACGCCTTGGCGAGCTTCGTGCCCACGGCCGTGACATGGGCCTGGACCTCGGGATCGTCGTAGACCCCGTACTCGGCGACGATCGCTTCGTGGCCCTCGCGGCCGATCGCGAGCTCCTGGTCCTGGCTCACGAGCGAGAACTCGCGCTTGCCGGTCGCCGGGTTGACCGCGCAGCCGGCCGCCAGGAGCGCGGCCATGGCCAGGATGAGCACCCGGGAATTCGCTCCGACATGGGCTTGCCGCATGGCTGATTCCTCCTCCGGCCTCTCCCGCCGCCGGGGCGCGGGCAGCCGGGGAGAGTTTACTCTCCCGGCCGCGCCGGGCGTCAATCCCTCGGCGGAGTGTGGCCGGCGGCCGGCTCCGGCAGAGCGCGGGGCGGAGCCGGTCCCGTGCTACTCTCCGCCGCACCGATGAGCGAGACGTACTTCATCCGGGCCGACTACCGCCCGCGCCCGCCCCGCGCCCACGCTCCGGAACTCCCGCCCGACTACTGGAACGCGGCGCGCATCCGCATGTCACGGAGCTATCAGCGGCAGGTGTACACGCGGGCGCGCTCTCTCCTGCGCGAGCACGGCTACCGGAGCGTGATTGACGTCGGCTGTGGCCCGGCGACCAAGCTCGTCGAGATCCTCCGGCCCCTCGTGCGCGAGGCGGTCGGGGCCGACGTGGCGCCCGCGATCGACTACTGCCGGCGTACCCATGCCGGCGCCGCCGAGTTCCATGTGGTGGACCTCGAGCGCCCGGCGCTCGACCTCGGGCGCACCTTCGATCTCGTCGTCTGCTCGGACGTGATCGAGCACCTGGCCGATCCCGATCCGCTGCTCCGGTTCTTGCCCGGGCTCCTCGCGCCGGGCGGGCTCATCGTCCTCTCGACGCCTGAGCGCGAGGAGCTCCGCGGGGCGGCGGCCCTCACCTCGACCAACCCCGAGCACGTCCGCGAGTGGAGCCGGGTGGAGCTCGCAGCGTACCTCGACGCGCGCGGATTCGAGATCCTCGAGCAGCTCCTGCTCCCGCCGATGGGCTTCGTGCGCGGCGCCGTGCTCCGGGTGCTTCGCGCCGCGTTCGACCAGCTCCGGCACGGGCGAGGGCTCCTGACCTGCCAGCTCGTCGTCTGCCGCCCGCGTACCGCGTGCTGACCTCAGCGCAGGTCTCTCTCCACCTCGACCACGTCCCCCGCCGCATCGCGCCGTAGCGCGAAGCCCCGGTTCGCGAAGAGCGCGAGCATGCGGTCGTTCGACGGGCTGGTCTCGGCGACGATGCGCCGGAGGCGCCAGTGCTTCGCGATCTCGGTGCAGTACGCGGTCAAGACGCCGCCGAGCCCGCGGTTCTGCCACTCGTCGGCGACGAGGACCGCGTACTCGACCGTCTCGTGGTCGGGATCGGCGATCAGCCGCCCGACGCCGATCAGCTCGCGCCGCTCGCCGCGCTCGAGCTCGGCGACGATCGCGATCTCGCGGTCGTAGTCGATGAAGCAGTAGCGCGTGGCGAAGTCGTGGCGGCCGATGGGCACCGCGCCGCGGAAGCGCGCGAAGATGGTCTCCGGCGAGCAGCGTGCGAGCATCTCCTTCCACGCCGGCTCGTCCTCGGGCCGGATCGGCCGGAGGAGGATCGGTGTTCCGTCCTTGAGCGCGGCCGGGCGGACGTACTCCTCGGGATAGGGGCGAAGCGCGAGGTGCGCGTAGGGTTCCGGTGAGCGACCGACCGCCGCCGGATCGAGGATGATGCGGGCATCGAGCGCGATCGCGCCGTCCGGTCCGGCGAGGAGCGGATTCACGTCGAGCTCCGCGATCTCCGGGCAGTCGGCCACCAGGTACGAGAAGCGCATGAGGGTCTCGATCAGGCGATCGAGATGGACTCCCGGCCGCCCGCGGAAGCCGGCGAGGAGCGGCCACGCCGCGAGCGACTCGAGCATGCGCCGGGCGAGCCGCTCGTTGAGCGGCGGAAAGCCGAGTGTGCGATCGGCGATCACCTCGGCGCCGACCCCGCCCATGCCCACCATGAGCACCGCGCCGAAGGTCGGATCCTTCTTGGCGCCGACGATCATCTCGAAGGCGTCCTTCACCTTGACCATCGGCTGCACGGTGACGCCCGCGATCGCCGCCTCGGGTCGCGCGCGCCGCGCCCGGTCGATGATGCGCGCGAACGCCGCGCGCACGGCCTCGTCCCCCGCCAGGTCGAGCTCGACGCCGCCGACATCCGTCTTGTGCGTGATGGCGGGGGAGTTGACCTTGAGGACGACGGGGTAGCCGGCGGCGCGCGCCGCGCCGACCGCCTCCTCCGCGGTCGCGGCCGCCCGCGGCACGGAAACCGGGATGCCGTAGGCGGCGAGGAGCTCCTTGGCTGCGGCCTCCGAGAAGGTCCCGGCACCGGCGTCCGCGGCGATGAGCGCGTCGAAGTGCGCCCGGAGCTCCGCCCGGTCGAGCGGGAACTCGACCGGGATGTCGCGCGGCGTCTCGTAGAGGGATTCCAGATTTCGCGCATAGGAGACGAGCGTCATGAACGCGCCGACCGCCTCCTCGGGTGTGCGATAGGTGGCGACCCCGGCCTGGTTCAGGAGCTCGATGCCCTCGCGCATGCTCCGGCCGCCGAGCCACGCGGCGAGGATCGGCTTCCGGGCCGCGCCGGCGAGTACGGCGATCTCGCGCGCGGTGGCGGTGGGCTGGGTCATGGCCTGCGGGGTGAGGATGACGAGCACGGCGTCGGCATGCGGATCGGCGAGCACGATCTCGACCGCCTTGGCCATCCGCTTCGGGCGCGCGTCTCCGAGCACGTCGACCGGGTTCCCGTGCGACCAGAAGGGCGGCAGCGTCTCCTCGAGCGCCGCCATGGTCGCCGGCGCGAGCTCGGCGAGGCGGCCGTGGCGCGCGATCAAGGCATCCACCGCCATCACACCCGGCCCGCCTGCGTTGGTCACGACCGCAAGCCGCGCGCCATGCGTCGGCTCGTAGCGGCCGATGAGCTCCGCGCAATCGAAGATCTCCCCGATCTCGAAGATGCGGGCGATGCCCGAGCGGGCGAAGGCGGCGTCGTAGATCGCGTCCTCGCCGGCCATCGCCCCGGTGTGCGAGGCGGCGGCGCGCGCCGACTCGGCGAAGCGGCCCGCCTTGTAGGCGACGATCGGCTTGGTGCGGGCGAAGGCCCGCGCGGCGGCCATGAACCTGCGGGCGTTCTTGAGCGACTCGATGTAGAGGATGACCGATTCGGTCGCCTCGTCCTCGCCGAAGTAGTCGATCAGGTCGCCGAAGTCGACGTCGAGCATGTTGCCGACCGAGACGAAGTGGGAGAAGCCGACATTCTCCTCGAGCGCCCAGTCGAGGACCGACGTGCAGAGCGCTCCCGACTGCGAGACGAAGGCGATCTTCCCCGGCTTGGGGAGGGCGGTGGCGAAGCTCGCGTTGAGACCGAGTGCGGGCACGAAGAAGCCGAGGCAGTTGGGGCCGAGAATCCGCATGCCGTCGAAGCGGGCGGCCTCCGCGCGCACCGCGTCCTCGAGGGCGAGGCCGGCCGGGCCGATCTCGCGGAATCCCGCCGACACGATGACGATGCCGCGGATTCCCGCCTCGCCGCACTCGCGGACGAGGCCCGGCACCTCCGCGGCGGCGCTCGCGATCACCGCCAGGTCGGGCGTTCGCGGCAGGCTCCGGGCGCCGGGGAAGCAGGGGATGCCGAGCGCGGCCTCGAGCGTGCGATGTACGGGATAGACCACGCCGCGGAAGCCCGCGCCGACCACGTTGCGGAGAATGGTCGAGCCCACGCTCTTCGGGTTCTCGCCGGCGCCGAAGACGGCGATCCGCTGCGGCTTGAAGATGCGATCGAGCTTGTGGACGTCCACGGTATACCTCCGCCGCAGCTCCGGGTGCGCGCCGCCAGCGGGCGCCATGCTACCGGGAGACTGCGTTGCGAGCAACGTCCGCGGCGGCGCGATGGCGGCGCGCGCTCGTGCGGTGCGCGGGAGCGGCAGCCCCGGCGTACGGTCGTGCTTGCCGCCGCGCGATCTTCCGGCTACCCTCCTCCCTTCATGAAAGCTCTCTGCTTCTCGCGGCATGGCGAGCGCGATCGCCTCGAGTACGGCGATCGGCCCGATCCGGTGCCCGGTCCGGGCGAGGCCCTGATCGAGATCCGCGCCGCCGCCTTGAACCACCTCGACATCTGGGTCCGCCGCGGCTGGCCCGGACTCAAGCTCGCGCTGCCGCACGTCGGCGGTTCGGACGGGGCGGGCGTGATCGCCGGCTTCGGACCGGGAACGGACGGCGGCGGGCTCGAGCTCGGGCGCCGCGTGGTCATCGATCCCGGCGTCACGACTGCCGCCGACGAATGGACGAGGCGCGGACTCGATGCGCTGAGCCCCGGCTACCAGATCCTCGGCGAGCATCGTCCCGGCACCTTCGCCGAACGCATCGTCGTTCCGGTCGGCAATCTCCTCCCCATCCCGGACGGCTTCGATTTCCCTGCGGCGGCCGCCCCGCTCCTCGCCGGCCTCACCGCGTGGCGCATGCTGATCGGATGCGGCGAGGTCCGGGTCCATGAAACGGTCCTCATCGTCGGAGCGGGCGGCGGCGTCAACTCGATCGCCATCCAGATCGCGAAGCTCGCCGGCGCGCGAGTCTTCGCGCTGACCTCGAGCGCCGAGAAGGCGGCGCGGGCGCGCGATCTCGGCGCCGACGAGGTGATCGATTACCGGGCCGAGCCCGAGTGGGCGAAGGCCATCCACAAGCTGACCGGGCGCCGCGGCGTGGACGTGGTCGTCGACAACGTCGGGCAGGCGACCCTCGCCTCCTCCATCCGCGCCCTCGCTCCGGGCGGGCGGCTCCTCACGGTCGGCAACACGTCGGGCTATCAGGTCGAGTTCGACATCCGCTACATGTTCGCGAAGCAGATCCGGTGGATCGGTTCGACGATGGGCAGCCACCAGGATTTCCGCGACGTGATGGACCTCTTCTGGAGCCGAAAGCTCCGCGTCGTGATCGATCGCGTGATGCCGCTCGCCGAAGGACGCGACGCGGTACGCCTGCTCGAGGAAGGACGCCAGTTCGGAAAGGTGGTGCTCGAGCCATGATCGATCACGGGAACGGGGATCGCGGCGCCCGCGGCCCGGGCGGGGCGCTCGCCGCCGTCCTCTTCGACCTCGACGGTGTGCTCGTCGACTCGATCTCCGCCTGGCACGAGGTGCTGAACCGGGCTCTCGCCGAGCGTCATCGCCCGGCGCTCGGCGACGCGGCGATGCGCGCCGGCTGGGGCCAGGGCATCCAGGCGGACGCCCGCTCCTACTTCGGCGGGGAGCCCGTCGAATCGCTCAAGGCGACGTATGACCGGCTCTTCCTCAAGTGCCTCGACCGGGTCACCCTCATACCCGGCGCGGAGGAGGTGGTCGCGGCGCTCGCCGAGCAGGGTCTTCGCCTCGCCGTCGTCACCAATACGCCGCGGGATCTCGCCGCGCGCATCCTCGATGCGACCGGGCTCGCTCCCCGCTTCACGGCGCTCGCCGGCGGCGACGAGGTGCCGGCGGGGAAGCCCGATCCAGCGCTCGTGCGGCTCGGTGCCGAGCGGGTCGCGGCGCCGCTCGAGTCCTGCCTGTTCGTCGGCGACACCATGGCCGATGTCGAGGCCGGGCGCCGCGCGCCGTGCCTGACGGTCGGCTTCCGCATCGATGCCGACCACCGCATCGAGACCCTGCCCGAGCTCCTGGCCTTCGTGCGGTCCGCCTGAAGGGAGTGAGGCATGAGCGAGACGTCACCGCTCGTTCTCTGGAACGTGGTCATCGTGCTTGCCATCCTCGCCGGCGGCGCGCTGCCGCTCATTCACCGCTGGTCGGACCGGGTGCTGCACCTGTTCGTGGCGGCGGCGGCCGGCGTCTTCATGGGCGCTGTCTTCCTCCACCTCTTGCCGGAGCTCGTCATCGAGCGGCCCCCGCTCGCGGTCATCGCGCTCATCCCGCTGAGCGTCTTCGTCCTCTTCGCGGTCGAGCGGGTGTGGCTGGGGGGAGAAGGCGTGCATGCGGTGGTCGGCCACGCCACCATGATCGGCCTCGTCATCCACAGCCTGGCCGGGGGCTTCGGACTGGCGGTCGGGGGCAGCATCCCCGAGCTCCAGCTGGCGATCTTCCTGTCGATCCTCGGTCACAAGACCGTCGAGGCCTTCTCGCTCGCGACGGTGCTCCTCCTCGCCGGGAAGACACTCCGCCGCGTTGCGCTCTCGGTCGTGTTCCTCGCCCTGATGACGCCGACCGGCTGCCTGCTCGGGGTCCTGAGCCTCGCCGCGCTGCCGGGCGGCCCGCCGCTCGCGCCGATGGCGATCGCGACCGGCACCTTCCTCTACGTCGCCTTCTTCGACCTCCTGCCCGAGGTGCTGCACGAGCGGCGGGATCTCCCGGCCAAGCTCGCCCTCGTCGTCGCCGGCCTCGCCTTCATGGGGCTCCTTCGCGGAGCGCACTGAGACGGCAATGAAAAGGGCCTGCCCCGGTGGGCAGGCCCCTCTAGGCAGTCGCGATCCGCCGTCTCACTTGGTGGGCGGCGGCGTCTCCGGCGCCCAGCGCGTGCGATGCACATGCTTCATCGCATCGCGCAGGCGATTGAGGCCCTCGTCGAGCTCGGCGTCGGTCAGGGCCAGCGACGGGCGCAGACGCACCCCGGTCTGCCCGGTCGGGAGGATCATGAGCTCCCGATCGAACGCCGCTTCGAGCACCTGATCGCGCGTCGTCTTGTCGAGGAGGTCGAACGCGCACATGAGGCCGCGCCCGCGCGCGTTCATCATGATGGCCGAGAACTCGCTCTGGAGCGCATAGAAACCCGCGAGCAGCTTCTGGCCCTTGACGCGGGCGTTCTCGATCAGCTTCTCCTCGTGGATGATGCGCAGGTACTCGGTGGCGCGCACCATGTCGACCAGGCTGCCGCCCCAGGTCGAGTTGATGCGGCTCGATTCTGCGAACACGTTGTCCTTGATCTCGTCGATCCGGCGCGAGGCGATCATGCCGCAGATTTGCATCTTCTTGCCGAAGACCAGCAGATCGGGCGCCACCCCCATGTGCTCGTAGGCCCACATCGTGCCGGTAGTGCCGACCCCGGACTGCACCTCGTCGTAGATGAGCAAGGCGTCGTTCTGGTCGGCGAGGCGCCGGAGCGCGGCGAAGAACTCCGGTCGGAAGTGATTGTCGCCGCCCTCGCCCTGGATCGGCTCGATGATGATGGCCGCGATGTCGTCGCGATGCTCATCGAACGCGTGCTCCATCTGGGCCACCGCCAGCTTCTCGGTCGCGATGACCGCCTCGAGGTTCTTGCCCTCGAGCGGGAAGGCGATCTTCGGGTTGACCACCCGCGGCCAGTCGAACTTCGGGAAGTACATGGTCTTGCGCGGGTCGGCGGTGTTGGTGAGCGAGAGGCAGTACCCGCTCCGGCCGTGGAAGGCCTGCTCGAAGTGGAGGATCTTGGTGCCGCGCTCCTTCCGGTAGCCGCGGGCGAAGTTCTTCCGCACCTTCCAGTCGAAGGCGGCCTTGAGCGCGTTCTCGACCGCGAGGGTCCCGCCGGAGACGAGGAACATGTGCGGGAGATCCGCCGGCAAGGCGATCTTCTCGAAGGTGTCCACGAACTCGGCCATCTCGACCGAATAGAAGTCGGAGCACGACGGCTTCATGAGCGCGGTTCGCGCGAGTTTCGAGATGACGCGCGGTTCGAGCAGGCGCGGATGGTTGAAGCCGATCGGCGCCGAGGCGAAGAACATGAAGAGGTCGAGGTACTGCTTGCCGGTCGCGGCATCGGCGAGCCAGCTGCCGTGGCTCTTGTCGAGGTCCAGGACGATCGGGAAACCGTCGACGAGGAGGTGCCGCCGGAGCGTGTCGAGCACCTCGCTCGGACGGATACCGGGGGGAGTCACCAGCTCGGAGGCCGCGCCGGTGGGAACGCTCGGGGCAGCCGCGGCCTTCTCCGCCGCCGGCTGCGCAAAGGTCGTCGCATTGCGGTTCATGACTTGTGCTCCTCTCGACCCGCGCGGGCGGCGTCTTCCGCCGCCGCCAGCTCGCGGGCAGTGGCGGATCCCGCTCGTGGGGCGAGCGCGGAGCTGTTCTTCCCCGCCTGCGCCGCGAGTGGAATCCGGAAATCCTCCTTGGAGGTGGACAGCGCGATCACCGTGCGCGTCTGCCTCACTCCGGGGAGGCTGTTGATCTCGTCGAGCAGCAGGCGCTGCAGCGCCCGCCGATCCCAGACCTTGAGCTTGAGCAGACAGGAGAATTCCCCGGTCACATGGTGCACTTCCTGCACCTCCGGGATCTCCTTCATGCGCGCCACGAACTCCTGCTCGTGCTGCGGGTGCTCGATGAAGACCTCGACGAACGCCGTGATGTCGCAGCCGACCCGCGCGCCGTCGACGACCGCCGCGAAGCCGACGATCGCGCCGCGCTGCTCGAGCTTCTTGAGCCGCTCGTTGATCGCCGCGGTCGAGAGCCCGACCCGCCGGCCGATCTCGGCCTGCGGGAGCCGCGCGTCCCTCTGGACGAGCTCGAGGATCTGAATGTCCTTATCGTCGAGTTGCATATTTCCGTATGATTATCGGCCAAATGACCGCTTTGCAGGATATCATACGGAAATCGGCCCCCTGGCGTCAAGTCCGGGCCGTCCGGACCCTTCCCCATGGAGGACTCACCCCCGCTCGGCCGGCTCCCGGCCGCCGCCCGCGCGGAGCCGTTAACGGCTTGTCCGGCAAGGGTTTTCTTCCCCGAGGGGGAGGGTCAACAGCCGCCTTGGGTCCTGGAAATGCCTTGACCCCCGGTGCTGGGAGCGGCGATCATCCTGGCTCGATGAGCCGGGCTGGCGAGGGCGCCATCGGGCCCGGCGGAAGGAACTGCCCGGCACCGGCTGCGTATCCGAGAGAATCACTAGCCTGCCGATCGGAAGCCCGTCTGCGGGCTCCACTGCCACTACTGGCCACCTCCGGCCCTTCTCCCTCCCGACCATCCCGCCGTTCGCCTTCGCGCCCGGCGTGGATCAGAGGGGACGGCCTCCGGTCATGGCCGGCGCTGGGTGGCGTTCCCTGCCGGGCAGATCAGGGCAGATCAGGGCAGATCAAGGTCGTGCATCAGCGCCGCCTGCGACCGGCAACCGGCTGGAGATCCGATACGCGATGAATACGAACCTCTACGTGGGCAACCTTCCTTACAACGCGAGCGAGCAGGATCTGATCGAGCTCTTCGGTCAGGTGGGGGAGGTCTTGAGCGCCCAGGTCGTCAGCGACCGCGAGACGGGGCGGTCCCGTGGTTTTGGCTTCGTCAAGATGGCGACCCCGGCAGAGGCGCAGAACGCCATCGAGCAGTTCAACGAGCAGGAGTTCATGGGCCGCCGCCTTCTCGTCAACGAGGCCCGTCCGCGCGAGCGCGATGGGGGTTCGGATTCGGGGGCGCAGCGCTCGAGCTATGGGCGGGGCAGGCGCGAGTAGTTCGTTCGACACCGGAGGCGGGCCCGGCAGCGCGGCCCGCCGGGGTGAGACCTGGCCGTCGTCGTCCCCCCGCGAGCGGGGAGCGGCGCCGGCTCCTTGCTCGGGCCGTTTCTCCCGGCCCGCGGTTCCGTTAAGGTAGTGGCTGGCGAGGCGGCAGCGCGCCGCCCGCGGCGCCCGATCCATCCCCCCCGGCGGAGACCCCATGCGTCACTTCTCTTCCCTTGCTTCGTCTCTCCTCGCGGCTGCGATCGCCGCGAGCCTCGTCGCCGGCTGCGGTGACGACGACCCGTCGGCTCCCCAGCCCGGGACGTTCACGGTAGAGCTCGACGACCTGCCCGTGCTCCCTGCCGATCAGTACTACGAGGCCTGGGTCGCGTTCCCGATCCCGCCTTCGCGCGCCGGCGGGCGCCAGGGGCCGGCCGGCGCGCCGCTCCACGATGAGCTGGAAGCGGTGAGCCTCGGCGCCTTCCGCGTCGGCGAGGACGGGAACCTCTACAATCTCGAGGACGGGCTGGCCGAGTTCGCGCTCGCCGAGGACCGCAATCTGAGCCTGGCTGCCGACGTCCACGTCACGGTGCGGGCGATCGGGGACACGGCGCACGGCGCCCCGATCCTCGGCGGGGAGGTCACCGGCGACGACGACGAGGGGCACGCCGATCTCGTCACCGACTACCACGACGGGTTCGATTGTGATTTGCGCTCCGCCGCAGGAAGCTGCGTGATGGCGACGCCCACGGACGGCGCGGGCACCAACGAGACGCAGGGGATCTGGTTCACCGACGCGAACGGGCTCCCGGCGCTCGATCTGCCGGTGCTCGGCCATGGCTGGATGTACGCGGCCTGGGCCGTCGCGGGCGGGGAGGCCAGGTCGATCGGGCACTTCGCCGCGGCCAACGCCGCCGACTCGGACAGCGCCGGCGCCGATGCCGGCCCGCTCCCGGGCTTCGCTGCTCCGGGGAGCGACTTCTTCGGCGGCTTCGATCTGGCCGCGGGCGGCGTCACCGTGCTGGTGACCGCCGAGCCCGATGCGGAGGGTGACCACGAGCGCGGGATGAAGCTCCGCCATGAGGAACCGTTCCCGTTGACCGTGCTCACCCTGATCATCGAGGCAGCCGCGCCGGCGCGCACCCCGATGACCATGGGCCTGCCGGCGACGCCCCTCCCGGCGGGCCGCGTCACCTTTACCAGGTAGGAGCGCGATGCGGCCCAGCACACGATGGAATCGGGCCCTTCTCGGCCTGTGCCTCGGCGCCGGCCTCGCCACCGGCCTCGGCGGCGGTCTCGGCGGCTGCACGGACAAGCCGACCGCGAGCGATGGCGATCTCATCCCGGGGAGCTACTCGGGCTCGGTGCAGCGCATCTTCGACCGGAGCTGCAGCGCGAGCGAGTGCCACGGGGGGGGTGGCGATCCGGGCGGCGGCCTCCTCCTCACCTCGTGGTCGAATCTCATCGCGGGGAGCCGCTACGGCGAGGTTGTCGTGCCCTTCCGCCCCGAGGAGAGCCACCTCATCGATCACCTGACCGGCGCGGCCGAGCCCCGGATGCCGCTGTCGCGCGATCCGCTGCCCGAGTCGGAGATCGACCTCCTCCGCGACTGGGTGGCGGACGGGGCGCGGAACGACGACGGCGTGGTGCCCTATGCCGATTCGCGGCGCAAGGTCTATGTCTGCAATCAGGGAAGCGACCAGCTCACGATCTTCGACGCCGATGCGCTGGTCACCCGGCGCATCCTCGACATCGGCGTCAATCCCGCTGCCGATTATCCGCACAACGTGTTCGTCGATCCGCAGGGGGAGTTCTTCTACGTGACGCTCCTCGGGTCGGCGAATGTCCTCAAGTACGACGCGCGGGCCGATACCCTGGTCGCCGCGGCCGCGGTGGGGCAGGCGCCGGCCAACCCGGTCACCTCGCCCGACGGCCGCACGCTCTACGTCACCAACTGGCGGTCGGACAACCCGACCCTCCACGTGCTCGATGCCGCCACCCTCGCCGAGCGCTACGCGCTCCGCTTCCCATCCGCGCTCGGGGCGAGTCCGCACGGTCTTTGCGTCACGCGCGACGGGACCACGGTCTACACGACGCACGAGGAGGCGGGAAGCGTGTTCGAGATCGTTCCCGGGACGACCGCGGAGCAGTCGGTGCTCACCTTCATCCCGCTCGAAGGGCGCGAGTCGCGCCGCCTGCAACCGCTCCAGGTGGTGCTCGACGCGGAGGAGCGCTTCGCCTACGTGACCTGCCTCAACGCGGGCGAGGTGCAGGTGATCGACACCGTGCTCGACGAGGTCGTCAAGGTGATCCCGATCGGCGGCAACCCGTGGCTGGCCGCGCTCACCCACGACGGGAGCCGCATCTATGTTGCCAACTGGGGAAAGAACGCGGTCGACGTGATCGACACCGCGACGCAGGAGCTCGTGACGACGCTCACCAACCAGACGGTCGGCGAGACCGTGTTCGCCCGCCCGCACGGGGTCGCGATGAGCGCCGACGGGTCGCAGGTCTTCATCTCGAACGAGAACACGAACGGCGCCTTTCCGCCGCACCACGGCGGTGAGACGAGCGGCAACGGAAACGTGGTGGTGATCGACCTCGCCACCGATGAGGTGGTCAAGGTGCTCGAGGTGGAGGTGGATCCGACCGGGATCGCCTTCGGCGCCAACTGACCGGAAGTGGAGAGGACGCCCGCATGAGCCGTGTTAGCTCTCGCCGGATCGCTGCGCTCCTCGGCGCTGTCCTCCTCTTCGCCCCCGGCTGCGGCGGCGATTCCTCGTCGCCGCCGCCGCCGGACGGCCCGCCCTTTGCGCTCAGCGATTTCACGGCGCCCGAAACCTGTGCCGGGTGCCATCCCAACCACTACGCCGAGTGGTCGAGCTCGATGCACGCCTATGCGTTCAAGGACCCCGTCTTCTTCGCCATGAACTTCGCCGAGCTCGAGCGCACCAACGGCGAGCTCGGCCAGTTCTGCATCGGCTGCCACACGCCGATCGGCACCTTGACCGGGACCACCCCGGACACGCCCTTCGATCCGGAGACCATGCCCGCCATCGTCGAGGCAGGCATCTCCTGCGACGTCTGCCACTCGATGACGGCGGCGACCCCGGGCGCCACCGAGGACGGCGTCCAGCTCGCCCTCGATCCCGGCGACACCAAGTACGGGCCGCTGCCGCCCTTCGACGCCGGTCCCGGCGTGCACAAGGGCGAGCAGAACCTCGAGCTCTTCGCCAACTCGGGCATCTGCCGCGCCTGTCACAACCTGACCGTGCGCGGGATCGGGATGGAGCGGACGTTCGAGGAGTGGGAGAACTCGATCTTTGCCTCGCGTCCCGACAAGCACTGCCAGGGCTGCCACATGCCGTCCTACGCCGGCCGGGCGGCGACGAACGGTCCCGAGCGGCCGACTCTCCACCGCCACTGGTTCACCGGCGTGGACGTGGCGCTGACCGACGGATTCCCGGACCACGAGGGGAACGTGGCGCGCGTGCGCGAGCTGCTCGCCGACGCGGTGACCTTCACCGTGAGTGCGCCGGCCGCGGTGGCTGCCGGCGACACGGCGGACGTGCGGGTGACGGTGACCAACGACCGCACGGGGCACGCCATCCCCTCGGGCACGAGCTTCTCGCGCCAGATGTGGGTCGAGATCGTCGCCGTCTCCGGGGCCGACACGCTCTGTCGCTCGGGGAACCTCGACGCGAACGGGGATCTCCGCGATGCGAACTCCGCGCTCGAGCCGAACGCGGATCCCGATCTCCTGCTCTTCACCAGCGTGCTCGAGGGTGGGGACGACGTGACCGTCTTCACGGCCACCGGCATCCGCGAGTCCATGCTGCAGCCGCTCGCGCCCGACGACAGCCGCACGCAGGTCTATCGCGTGCCGGTGCCGGCTGCGGCCGGCGCGCCGATCGCGGTCTCGGTACGGCTCCGCTTCCGCGCCCTCCCGCCCTACAGGGTGCGCGCGGCCGGGTTGCCCGAGCTCGTGGCCCGGATCCCGATCTTCGACATGGAAACGGCAAGTCTGACGATCGCCCTCCGCTAGGGTCCTTCAGCAGCCTCCTGGTCAGCGCCCCGCCGACAGCCGGATCATTCCGGGTCAAGCCGGCGACACCGTGTCCAGCAACCCTGTCTAGCTGTCAACTCCGTGCGTCGGGAACGGTGCGATTGCACGATGCATCGTCGCGTGCCCAGTCACTTGCAATCGGCACGCGTGCGGTTTCACGCCGGGCTCTTGTTCCCAGTCGCCATCCTTGCGGCGCAACGAGCTGCGGACGGCCCGAGAGCAGGGTCGGCTGGCATGCTCATTGCTCAGCTCCGGTCGGACTCGGAAGCGCGGCTGACTAGCGGGGCGAGACACTGCCCGCTCAACTGATCGAGGAGAGACGGGAGGTCCCGGTATGCGTCTGCGGCCGCCGGATTGGCGCCCCAGGATTGGACGGAGCGCACGCGGCAATACGCTGATCGAATTCGCGCTCGTCCTGCCCCTGTTCATGCTGTTTGTCCTCGGGACCTTCGAGTTTGCGCATCTCTTCTATGTGCAGCTCACGCTGCAGAGCGCCGTCCGCGAGGCCACGCGAGTCGCGACTGTCGGCGGCACCCTCCCGGATCCGGCGAACCCCGGCCAGCAACTGAGCCGCGCGCAGTCCATCGTGGCGCGAGTCCAGGCCGCCGCTCCCGGGCTCGACGTGGTTCCGGGAGACGTGACGATCCTCGGACCTGGCGGTGCCGGGGACCCCGGGGGCCCGGGGGACCTCGTGACCATCAGGGTGGAATACGACATTCCGATCCTGACCCCGATCGTCGGCGCCATGTTCCCGGGCGGCTCGCATCGCGTGTCCATGTCGATGATCACCAAGAACGAGCCCTGGCCGGAGAACTGAGAGATGCGAGACAGAAGACGTGGGGAACGTGGTAACGCCCTCATCGAGTTCGCTCTGCTCGCCACTCTGATGGCGGTGCTCCTCTACGGCATGATCGACATCTGTTTTCTCCTCGGTGCCAAGGTCACGATCACCCATCTCTCGCGTGAGGCGGCCAACGCGCTGTCGCGCGGCTCGACGATGGACGAGACCCTGGCTGCGATCCGCAACGCCGATGACAACCTCGCGCTCGACGGTCCCGATGGTCGAGTCTTCGTCACCTTGATGTCCACGAATGTGGACGGAGACGCCTTCATCACCGGGCAGCAGCGGATGGGTGCGCTCGACGTCACGAGTCGGGTGGGAACCTATGGGGGGCCCGCGACTCCGGGGCAGATCCCGAACGGTCAGCTGGTTGCCCCCAACACTCCCGTCAGCGTGGTCGAGATCTACGCGCGACGCAGGCTCTTCGCCGGACAGCTGATCGGCGGGATCGGCTCAGGCGGGACCATCGTCCTCCGGGCCGCTGGCGCCTTCTGATTCCGGGAAACGAGGCTCATCATGACCAGGAGCACAGGGATCTTCGGGCACCGCGCCCAGGAGCGGGGAGCCATCGTCATCTTCGCGGCATTCACACTCATCGCGCTGGCCGCCATCTGTGGCCTGGCGATCGACCTCGGCCGCTACTATGTGGTCCGCGCCGAGCTCGCGAAGGCCGTGGACGGCGGAGCGCTCGCCGGGGCACGTCGACTCACTTTCGGTGAGGGCCCCGCGGAGGCGGCCGCGCGCGCCTTCGCGGAAATGAACTTCGCAGACGGGTTCATGGGGACGGACAGCCACGGCTTTCAGGTCGATTTCGTGAACGGCCAGAATCAGGCGCTGGTCCAGGTGTCGGGGACGGCCGCCCTGCCGACGACCCTCATGCGCATCGTCGGTCTCGACGAGGTATCGGTCGTGGCCTTCGGAGAAGCCACGCGGCGTCCGCTCGAGCTCTCCCTCGTCCTCGACACGTCGGGGTCGCTGCACCCGAACTTCGCGGGCATCAACGCCATCGGCTATCTGCGCACCGCCGCCAGCACGTTCGTTCCGTTCTTCGATGACAACATGGATAAGATGTCGCTCGTGCGCTTCGCTTCCGGCCGCGTCGTTCCATTCTCCATGGGGCACAATTTCCGCGGGCCGATCCTTGGTGCCATCAGCCAGTTCACAGCCGCCGGCGGCACCAACTCGCACGATGCGCTGTCCACCGGCGCCGCTCAGTTCGGATCAGGCAACGACGGGGCCTTCCGTGCGCTCGTCTTCTTCACTGACGGGCGGCCGACGGCGATGCGCGAGAGCTTCACTATCGGCGGCGGCACGGTCGACGGCGTGATCGGCGGTTACCAGGACCCGGCGGTCAACGGCGGGCTGCCGCCCTCGAGGCTCTTCAATCCGCTCCAGGTCGACGGCCAGCTCTCAGTGGCGACCCCGGCCACCCTGCCGAGCGGACTGCCGGCAACCACGGTCAACATTCTCGCTGAATCGCGCACAAAGGCCCTCGCCGCCGGGAATGCAGCACGGGCGGCCGGAGCGACCATCTTCACGATCGGGCTCGGCAATCCGAACGCCGGCCCCATTGCGCAGCCGGATCCGCTTCTGCTCATGGCTCTCGCCAACGTTCCGAGCGGTCCGAACCCGCTCCCGGGCGGCGGAACGATCATGAACCCCCATTACAACCCGGCACAGCCCGAGGGAGCCTTCTACTTCGCGCCGGATGCCACCGGACTCGAGGATGTGTTCGAGCGCGTGGCGGCCGAGATCAGCGTTCGCCTCACGCGCTGATCCGGTCGCGCTCGCCGCAGGAAGGGCGGGCGGCGGCGGGTCATGCGCAGACCGGTGCAGGAGGCCGGCCGATCAGGCCAGCGCCGACTCGAGATCCGCGATCAGATCGTCGGCCTCCTCGATCCCGACCGAGTAGCGGACGAGCCCGTCGGTGATCCCGGCTGCGAGGCGTTCCGGGGCGGGGAGTCCCGCGTGCGTCATGGATGCGGGGTGCTCGATCAGGGTCTCGACGCCGCCGAGGGACACGGCGAGGGTCGCCAGGCGGACCCGGTTCATCAGGCGCTTGCCCGCCTCGAGGCCGCCCTTGAGCTCGAAGCTGAGGACAGCCCCGGGACCTCTCATCTGGGTACGCGCGAGCTCGTGCTGGGGATGCGACTCGAGTCCCATGAAACGCACCCACGCGACCTCCGGACGGGACTCGATCCAGCGGGCAACGCGGGCGGCGCTCTCCTGGGCGCGATCGATGCGCAGGGCCAGGGTCTTCAGCCCGCGATGCACCAGGAAGGCCTGGTGCGGATCCATGTTGCAGCCCATCGTCACCATGGTCTCGCGGAGCTGCCGGAGCACCTCCGGGTTCGCGGCGACCAGGATCCCCCCGACCACGTCCGCATGCCCGTTGATGAACTTGGTGACCGAGTGGAGGACCACGTCCGCGCCCAGGGCGAGCGGGTTCTGGAGGTAGGGGGAGGCGAAGGTGCTGTCGACCACGAGGAGGGCGCCATGGTCGTGGGCCAGCCGGGCCGCGCCCGCGATGTCCGTGATCTGCATCATGGGGTTCGATGGCGTCTCGACGTAGACGAGCCGGGTATTCTTCCGCATCGCGCGACGCACCATCTCGAGGTCCGAGGTGTCGACGAAGGACGAGGAGACTCCGAACTTGACGAGGCGCTTCTCGATCAGCGTCCGCGAGGGGCCGTACACGGAGGCGGTGCCGACCACGTGGGCATCACGGTCGAGGAGCGCCAGGCACACCGTGCTCACGGCACCCATGCCCGAGCTCGTGGCCACCCCGCCGCATCCCTGCTCGAGCTCGGCGACGCAGTCCTCGAGGGCCCGCACGGTCGGATTGGCGATCCGCGTGTAGATGTAGCCGCTCGCCTTGCCCGCGAACCGGTCGGCGCCGACCTGCGTGTTCTCGAAGGCGAAGGTCGACGTCTGGTAGATCGGCGGCACGACGCTGCCAAGGGCGTCCTCCGGCATCCCGGCATGGACCAGTCTCGACATGAAGCCGAGCTTCTTCGTGATGGTCATCGCTTTGTCCCCGCGCCTTCGCTCATGGCGCCTTTGCCTCACGTGATTGACAGCACTGCCGTCCGCTCAGATGCACGGGGCCCCCCTCGATCCGGAGCGCCTTCGCGTGCACCAGCGCTTCCGCCACCTTGCGATGGGCCGCATCGATGATGCGACTGAAGGTCGGCCGGGAGACGTTCATCTGCGCGGCGGCCTCGTCCTGGTAGAAGCCCTCCAGATCGGCAAGCCGGAGGGCCTCGTACTCATCGAGTGTCATCACCACTTCTTCGAGCGCGCCGATGGGGATGGCCAGCGGCTTGAAGATCGAGACGGCCGGTCTGCGGGCGATATGCCGGGACGCATGAGGTCGTGGCACCGCGCTTCCTCCTTGCCGGTGATTATAGACATAAGTTCATTATAGAGGCAAGCGCGGGCGCCGGGGAGCGACCGTGCCTTGACTTGCCCGGGGCGGGGCCGTAGCGTCCCCGTGGGCAGAGCCGCTTTGCTGCCGCGCGCCCTTGGGCCCTCCACCGCGGCCCGCCGCGGCGTCGATCGAAGGAGATGTGCATGGACTATCCGGTCTGGGATGTGGCGATCGGCGGCTCGATGCTCATGGCCGTCGTCGCCATCACCCACGTCATCGTGTCCCACTTCGCGGTGGGCGGCGGCCTTGTGCTCGCGGTCACCGAGACCCTCGCCGTCAAGCGCAACGACCCCCACCTCCGGGAGCTCGCCCGCCGATCCTCCCTCGTCCTGATCCTGGTCTCGACCGTCTTCGGCGCCATCAGCGGCGTGGGAATCTGGGTCGTGGCGGGGCTCATCTCGCCGGCGGCCATCGCCGCCCTCATCCGGACCTACGTCTGGGGCTGGGCGATCGAGTGGGTCTTCTTCATCGTCGAGCTCCTGGCGGCGCTCCTCTACTTCGCCACCTGGCAGAAGATCACGAAAGAGGCGCATCTCGCTCTCATCTGGATCTACTTCATCGCCGCCTATGCCTCCCTCGTCATCATCAACGGCATCATCACCTTCATGCTGACGCCGGGGCAGTGGCTCACGACGCGTGCCTTCTGGGACGGCTTCTTCAATCCCACCTACTGGCCGGGGCTCGTCCTCCGCACCGGGATCACGCTCCTCATGGCCACTGCCTTCATGCTGATCCCGGCGACACGGCTTGCTCCCGCCGAGCGGCCGCGGATCGCGCGCTATCTCGGGCTCTGGCTCCTGGCCGGCGCCGTCATCGCCTATGCCGGATTCCGCTGGTGGGAGGGGGCGCTGCCGGACACGGTGCGGTCGCTCTTCCTCGGCGAGGCACCCAAGCTCGCCACGCTCGCCGCCACCCGCCACTTCCTCCTCTGGGCGCTGACCGCCACGCTCGGGCTCGGCGTCGTCTTCCTCCTCGCCGTGCCGCGCGCCGCGCGGCTCGGGCCCGCGCTCCTCATCATGGCCGCGGCCTTCGCGTTCTTCGGCGGCTACGAGCGGCTCCGGGAAGGCGTGCGCAAGCCCTTCCTCATCCACGACCACATGTTCTCGAACGGCGTGCGCGTGGACGAGATCACGGCGCTCAACACGAACGGCATCCTCAAGCGGGCCGGCTTCGGCGCGGCGGCGGTCGCCGCCGACCCGGCCGTGCAAGGGCGCGAGGTGTACCGGGCGCAGTGCGCGAGCTGCCACACGATCGACGGCTACCAGGGGATCCGGAAGCTGTTGCCGGATGACGCGGGCATGATCGCCGGCGTGCTCGGCGTGATGCGCGCGCAGGGTGAGACGATCGCCGCATTGCCGCCGGGGCAGCCGATCGACAAGAGCCAGCTCGACTATCCGTTCATGCCGCCCTTCGTCGGCACCGAAGCGGAGCTCGAGAGCCTCGCCCAGTACCTGGCCGGGCTCGCCGCCGCGCCCGGCGCGGCGCTCGCCGGGACCGATGCGGCGCTCGCCGGGACCGATGCGGCGCTCGCCGGGACCGATGCGGCGCTCGCCGGGACCGATGCGGCGCTCGCCGGGACCGATGCGGCGCTCGCCGGGACCGATGCGGCGCCCGCCGAGAGAGGAGGACCGCGATGAACCCGAGTCTCGTGCCTGCGCTCGATCCGACCCCCATTCCGGGGCCGGCCTGGCTCTTCCACGTCCTCCTCGTCTTCACCTTCTTCCTGCACGCGCTCTTCATGAACATGGCGCTCGGCGGCACGCTGATCGCCGCCTTCGCGCATCTCGGCGGCGGCTCGCCGGCCCGCCTCGCGCTCGCGCGGCGGCTCATGGGCGTGAACGGTTACGGCATCTCCTTCGCCGTCACCACCGGGATCGCCCCGCTCCTCTTCGTGCAGCTCCTCTATCAGCAGTACTTCTACCCGGCCACCATCCTGATCGGGGAGATGTGGCTCCTTCTCGTCGCGCTCCTCATGCTCGGCTACTACGCGGTGTACGTGTACAAGTTCAGGGGGGCGCCGGCGCGCGGTGCGGGCGGCGGCGGCTGGCTCGCTGTGGCCGCAGTGCTCTTCCTCGCGATCGCCATGGTCCACGTGGCGGTCCACCTGATCCACGCGCAGCCGGCGACCTGGGCGCGCATCGCAGCGCACCCCTGGTCGATCCTCGCCGATCCGACCTACTTCCCCCGCCTCCTCCACTTCGTGCTGGCCGCGCTCGGATTCAGCGCGCTCGTCATGACCTGGTGGGCGGCGCGGCAGGCGGCAGCCGGGCGCGATATCGAGCTCAACACGGCGATCGCGAGCTACACCTGGAAGTGGGCGATCGCGACGACGCTGCTCGAGGTGGTGGACGGATTCGTCCTGCTCATGGTCCTGCCGCGGGACGTGCTCATCGGGCTGATGCGCGGCGGGGCGCCGACGCTCGTCCCGCTCGGGCTGGCCGTCCTCCTCGGGCTCGGGCTCCTCATGATGCTGGCCCGCGTCGGGAACCCGGTCGCCAAGCTGGGGCTCATCAGCGGCACGCTCGGCACCATGATCCTGACGATCGCCGTGATGGCGATCACCCGCCATCAGGTGCGGGAGCTCTACCTCGCCCCGGCGACCGCGGGCACCGTCATCCCGGCGGCGCCGCAGTGGGGGAACTTCCTGCTCTTCGTGCTGCTGTTGCTCGCCGGTCTCGCGACCGCGGCCTACATGATCCGGCTCGTCCTGACCAGTCCGGCGGCGGGGCGGGAGGCAGCATAGCGCCGTCGAGGGGACGCATCGTCCCCACGGCATGGCGGCCATGGCCGGCGTCGCGGACGCCGGTGGAGGATCCCGTTTGGTGAAGGTCCTGCTGACCAGCGTTTGCCGCCCGCTCGGACCCGACCATGGAGACGCCCCCAGCGTCGGCTATGAGCTCCTGCACGGCCAGGTGACGCGGGCCCAGGGGCTCTTCAGCCCGCGGGAACACCTCGTGCATTACTCCCTCGAGTACATCGCGGCCAACCTGGAAACGCCGTGCGTCGTGCTGCAGTACCCCTCACGCCGGGAGCTGATCCGCGAGCTCAAGAAGGGATACGACTACGTGGGGATCTCGTTCATCCTCGCGGTCTTCCATCGGATGAAGGATGTCGTCGCCCTGGTCCGCAAGTACTCGCCGTCCGCGCGGATCATCCTCGGCGGGTACGGGACCGTCCTCCCCGACGAGATCCTCGCGCCCTTCGCGGACCACATCTGCCGCGGGGAAGGTGTGGCCTACATGCGGCAGCTCCTCGGTGAGCCCGAGCTGGCCATGCCCTACCGGCATCCGCTCTTCACCGGCCAGCTCAACATCTTCTCGCTCCCTGCTTCCACGACCGGCATCATCTTCGGCGGGCTGGGCTGCCCCAACGGCTGCGATTTCTGCGCCACCTCCCACTTCTTCCGCCGCCGGCACATCAAGCTCCTGCCGACCGGAAGGGATATCTACGAGGTGGTCGAGCGATACCTGGACATCGACCCCGACACGGGGATCGTGATCCTGGACGAGGACTTCCTGCTCAACAGGCGCCGGGCGATGGAGTTCCGGGACTGCGTCGTCGACGGAGGGCGGACCCCGTCCCTGTTCGTGTTCGCGAGCATCCGCGCCTTGAGCCAGTACACGGTCGAGCAAGTCCTGGAAATGGGCATCGACGGCATCTGGATCGGGTACGAAGGGACCCGCGCCGGCTACGCGAAACAGGAGGGGCGGCCGGCCGCGGAGATCTTCCGGGAGTATCGTGAGCACGGGATCACGATCCTCGCCTCGATGATCGTCGGCTTGCCCTACCAGGACGAGGCGGTCGTGGAAGAGGAACTGGAGGGACTCCTCGATCTGAAGCCCGCCCTCTCCCAGTTCCTGATCTACGGCCCCACGCCCGGCACTCCCTTCTACGAGCAGGTCATGACGGAGGGAACCCTGCGGGCGGATCTGGCCGCGGATCCCGAGCTCTACTACCGCACGTGCGACGGTTTCGCGGCGATGGTCGAGCACCCGAGCTTGAGCACCGCGGAGATCGAGGCCCAGCAACGCCGGTGCTTCGATCGAGACTTCGAGCGGCTGGGGCCGTCGATCTTCCGGTTCCTGGAGACGTGGTCCCTCGGCCACGAGAAACTCAAGGATTCCCGGAACCCCGCCCTGCGCAGGAAGGCGGAGAAGTTCGCGCGGGAAGTCCGGAAGGGCTATCCCATCTTCCTGGCCGGGCGCCTGCTCGGCCCCAATGCCCAGGTCCGCCGGTGGATCGCCGAGCTGGAGGAGTCGATCCACGAACGGCTGGGGAGACCCACGCTCGCCGAGAGAGTCCGCTCGCTGTTCGCCCTCGGCATGGCCCTCTGGACCGGCCTCAAGCTCGAGCTCCACATCTTCCAGCATCCCAGGCTGGTCCGACGGGCCCACCGGATCCCCGCCGCGGGCAGGGCGCCGATCGAATCGCAGGCGCAGCTCTCGGCAGCGCCTCGTCTGGGGGCGGGCTAGCAGGACGGGGGCTGGCGCGCTTGCGGGCCAGCCGGCGCGGGCTGCCGGCTAGCGCGCGGCCGGGGCGGCCGCGGTCTTCTGCATCTCGGCCGCCATCTCGAGGCCGAGCTCGAAGGCCTTCAAGTTCAGCTCCTCGGTGCCCTTGGGCACGCGGTCCCGGATCGCGCGGCGGACCGCGTCCTCGCTCACCACCCCCGCGGCTCGCGCGATCACGCCGAGGGCGACGATGTTGCCGACGATCGCGCGCCCGAGCTTCTCCTGGGCGCTGCGGAGGATGGGCAGGCTCCACACGCGCGCGTGCCCGGGCGGCACCGTCGCCACCGCATCCGAGTCGACGAGCAGGATGGCGTCGGGTTTCAGGTCCTTGTGGTACTGGTCACACGACTCCTGCGTGAGCGCGAGCATCAGGTCGATCTCGGTCGCCTTGGGGAAGTCGATCTCGTCGTCGGAGAGGATGATCTCCGAGCGGCTGGCGCCGCCCCGGGCCTCGGGCCCGTAGGACTGGCTCTGCGTCGCATTGATCCCGTCATAGATGGCGGCGGCCTCGGCGAGGATCTTGCCGGCGAGGACGAGTCCCTGTCCGCCCTCGCCGGAGAGGCGGAGTTCGTAGCGAAAGGCCATCATCGCTCCAGCGCGGCGGCCAGGAACGGATCGTGCTCGTCGTCGCCCGCGCCTGCGATGGCCGCCGCCACGTCCTGCGCGGGGAGATCGGGCAGCTCGCCGCCGTCCTGGCCGAGCCGCTCGATCATCTGCCGGTAGAGGTCGGTGTACTCGGGCTTTTCCACGTCGGTCAGGATGCCCGTCACGAACTTCCCGGTGAGCTCGTCCGCGGCCATGCCCTTCGCCCGCTGGATGTCGATCGCGTTGTCCTTGATCCAGATCATCTGATCGATCGGCTTGCCCATCTTGTTCTGCCGCCCGTAGGCGGTCGGGCAGGGGCTCAGGGCCTCGATCAGGGCGAAGCCCTTCTTCTTGATCCCCTTCTCGATCATCTGCGAGAGCTTGACCGGGTTGGTCACCGTGCCGCGGGCGACGTAGGAGGCGCCGGCGGCGATCGCGAGCCCCGAGATGTCGAACGAGGGTTCGGGGTTCCCGAAGGGAGCGGTCGTGGCGTGACTCGCGAGCGGGGTCGTCGGGGACACCTGCCCGCCGGTCATGCCGTAGATCCAGTTGTTGAAGAGGACGACCGTCAGGTCGATGTTCCGGCGCGCGGCGTGGATGAAGTGGTTGCCGCCGATCGCCGTCGCGTCGCCGTCGCCGGTGACCACGATCACCTTCATGTCCGGCCGCGCCATCTTGACGCCGGTGGCGAAGGCGATCGCCCGCCCGTGCGTCGTGTGCAGCGTGTTGAAGTCGACATAGCCCGGGGCGCGGCTCGAGCAGCCGATGCCCGAGACCATGGCCACATCGTCCTTCTGGAGGCCGAGGCGGTCGATGGCGCCGAGCATGGACTTGAGCACGATCCCGTGCCCGCAGCCGGTGCACCAGATGTGCGGGAGCTTCGGGAGCCTCAGGTACTGGTCGTAGTCGATCATCTCCGCCATGTCCAGTTCACCTCGCTAGCGGGCCGCGATCTCGCGGATCTTGGCCAGAATCTCCAGCGGCCGGATCGGCTCGCCGTCGATGCGGTTCAGGCAGTGCACGCGCGACGCGCGGCCCACCGCCCACTCCACCTCGTGTGCCATCTGTCCGAGGTTCATCTCCGGCACGATGATGTCGGTGACCCGCTCGCCCAGGCGCGCGACGGCCGCTTCCGGGAAGGGCCAGACGGTGAGCGGGGCCAGGAAGTCGACCGGGATCCCCGCCTCGCCGGCCATGCGCGCCGCGCGGAGCGCCGAGCGCGCCGTCGAGCCGTAGGCGAACACGCCGATCCGCGCGCCGGGCACCGGCCGGTCGTCCACCTCGATGATGTCCTCCAGGTGGCGGCGGATCTTCCGATCGAGCCGCCGGAGCAGGCGATCGATCTTGGCCGGGTTGTTGGTCGGGAAGCCGGTCTCGTCGTGGGCGAGGCCCGTCACGTGGAAGCGATAGCCTTCGCCGAAGGTCGCCATCGGCGGCACGTCGGACGGGGTCTCGGCATACGGCAGGTAGCGCTCGGGCGGCGTGTCGGGCTTGGCCCGGGCGAGCACGGTGACCCGCGCCGGCAACACCACCTTCTCGCTCACGTGGCCGACGATCTCGTCGAGAAGCAGGATCACCGGTGTGCGATAGAGCTCGGCCAGGTTGAAGGCGCGCACGGTCAGGTCGAAGGTCTCGCGCACGCCGCGCGGACAGAGGGCGATGATCTGGTGGTCGCCATGCGTGCCCCAGCGCGCCTGCATCATGTCGGCCTGCGCGGGTTGCGTGGGGAGCCCGGTCGACGGCCCGCCGCGCTGCACGTTGACGACGACGCAGGGGATCTCGGTCATGCAGGCGTAGCCGATGTTCTCCTGCTTGAGCGAGAAGCCCGGGCCGCTGGTGGCCGTCATCGATTTGGCCCCGGCGAGAGAGGCGCCGATGATCGCGCCCATGGCGCCGATCTCGTCCTCCATCTGGATGAAGGTGCCGCCCATGCGCGGCAGGTCGCGGGCGAGTATCTCGGCGATCTCCGAGGACGGCGTGATGGGGTAGCCGGCGAAGAAGCGCAAACCGGCGGCGAGCGCCGCCTCGGCGCAGGCCTCGTTGCCGGTCATCACGCGAATGGCCCCCTGTTCGGCCGGGCCCTCGTCGCTCGACTTCTGTCCTGGGTTTGCGCTCACGGCTGTCACCACCATGGTTCGTGCACTCCTTCCGCTCGGCCGCTCGGGTTCGGCGGCGGCGCAGCGTGACGTTCTACTCTACCTTGATGGCGAAGTCGGGGCACACGTAGACGCAGAGGAGGCAGCGTGTGCACTGCGTCGGATCGGTGGCGACGGGCAGCGAGCCGGCCATCGAGAGGACGTGCTTGGGACAGAACGCGACGCAGAAGGTGCACCCCTTGCACCAGCCGTCGCGGATCGTGATCTGCGGGACCTTTTCCATGATCGTGATCGCGGTCTTTCTGCGGTGGCTTCCGGTTCGTCGCCCGGCGCCGCGCCCATCCGGCGCGGTCCGAGGGTTCCGTGGTGACGGGTCGCCGCCGGCGCCCCGGAAGGCGCGGAACCACCCGCCCGGGGGGTCCGATGAGGTGATAAGCAAGGAGGTCGCCAACCAACGGCCCGGACTTGTCCCTCGGGCCGGGCAGGAGCTTCCCGAAAGACTGGCCGCGATGGCCGGGATCAATCCGCTAACTCACGTAGATATAAATAGATAGCTTGACGGATCGGACACCGCCGGGTGCCGATCGGCAGCTACCGCGAAGCCGGGGCTGGCCACGGCTTCGCGGCCGGGGATTCCGGGTCGGGTGGTGCGTCAGAATGTCTCTCCCAGCCTCTGCCTGCCGGACGCCATGGCGGGCCTGTTCCGTTTCGTCTCCCGCCGTCTCCTCGAAGCGCGATAGCATGCCCGTGCGCGGCCCGTTATGTCGCGGGGGAAACGGCAGAAGCCGCGCCGCCCCCGCGAGATCGCGCGACCGGGGGAATGGCCTGTCTTTTGCCCTTCTGCGGCCCGCAGGGGACGGCAGGGAGGCGACCCGGCCCAAGTCCGGGAGCCAGGGGCCGTCCTTGCCGGGCGGGTCGGAGGATCCGCTCGCCGCGCCAGGAGGCGGGGCTTGAGTCCCCGGTGGCGCCAGTCATCGCCGCCGATCGACCCGCGTCAACCATCCTCCGCGGGTCTCGCCGGTGCGTCACGGACCACGTGGCGCGCCGCCCAAGCGGGATCGCATGGCGGTTGGGGGGCTTGAGGAGGAGGAGCATCTCTCGTATGTCGACGACCATGGATACCGCTCAGCGCGGCGCGAAGCCGCAAGGAGTTCCAATGTCGAGCTACGTGTCGTCCCTGATGGCCGATGTGAAGGCGAAGAACCCGGCGGAGCCCGAGTTCCATCAGGCGGTGCAGGAAGTGGCCGAGTCGCTGGCCCTGGTTCTCGATCGCCATCCCGAGTACCGCCGGGCCAAGGTCCTCGAGCGCATCATCGAGCCCGAGCGCGTGATCATGTTCCGCGTGCCCTGGACGGACGATCAGGGCGACGTGCAGGTCAATCGCGGCTTCCGCATCGAGATGAACTCGGCGATCGGACCCTACAAGGGTGGGCTGCGCTTCCACCCGTCGGTCAACCTCGGCATCCTCAAGTTCCTCGCCTTCGAGCAGGTGTTCAAGAACTCGCTCACGACGCTCCCCATGGGCGGCGGCAAGGGCGGCTCGGACTTCGATCCCAAGGGCAAGAGCGACAACGAGGTGATGCGCTTCTGCCAGAGCTTCATGACCGAGCTCGCCCGCCACATCGGTCCCGACACCGACGTGCCCGCCGGCGACATCGGCGTCGGCGCGCGCGAGATCGGCTTCCTCTTCGGCCAGTACAAGCGCCTCCGCAACGAGTTCACCGGCGTACTGACCGGGAAGGGTCTCAACTGGGGCGGCTCGCTCATCCGGCCCGAGGCGACCGGCTACGGGGCGGTCTACTTCGCGGCGGAGATGCTCGGCACGCGCAACGAGACCCTCGAGGGCAAGGCCTGCCTCGTCTCGGGGAGCGGCAACGTGGCCCAGTACACGGTCGAGAAGCTCCTCGACCTCGGCGGCAAGGCGGTGACCCTCTCCGACTCGGGCGGCTACATCTACGACGAGGCGGGCATCACGCGCGAGAAGCTCGCTTTCCTGATGGAGCTCAAGAACGTCCGCCGCGGGCGCATCAAGGAGTACTCGGACAAGTTCAAGGGCGTGGTCTATACCCCGCTCGATGCCAAGGTCGACTACAACCCGCTGTGGAATCACAAGGCCCACTGCGCGTTCCCGAGCGCCACGCAGAACGAGATCAACGGCAAGGACGCGGCGAACCTGCTCAAGAACGGCGTCTACGTCGTCTCCGAGGGCGCCAACATGCCGACCACGATCGAGGGCGTGAACCAGTTCATCGCGGCCAAGATCCTCTACGGACCCGGCAAGGCGGCAAACGCGGGCGGCGTGTCCACCTCGGGCCTCGAGATGTCGCAGAACTCGATGCGCATGAGCTGGAGCCGCGAGGAAGTGGACAAGCGGCTGCAGGGCATCATGAAGAGCATCCACAAGGCCTGCAAGGAGACCTCCGATCGTTTCGGCACGCCGGGTAACTACGTGAACGGCGCCAACATCGCCGGCTTCATCAAGGTGGCCGATTCGATGATGGACCAGGGCGTCGTCTAGTAGCCCGCTGTTTCTTGCCGGGCTCCGAGGCGGTAGAATGCGGCGCGGGGGCGGTCGACGCCCCCGCGCCGTTCGCATGTGCGCCGGCGCCGGCGCTCCGTGCCCCAGATCGGTCGTGACGTGAGATGAACAGCATGCAGGACGATTCGCCCGCGCTCGCCCGGTCCACCCGCTTCGCGGGCTTCCAGGATCTGATGGCGCACCGGGTGGAGAACATCCTCCTCGTGTCGAGCCTCTACGACTCGTTCATCCTGGCCGAGGACGGCCAGCTGGACGAGGCCATGCTGAGCAAGTTCCTCGACCTGAACCTGCACCATACCCCCGGCATCACCCGCGTCTCCTCGGGCGCCGAGGCGCTCGCGCTGGCCGCCGCCCAGCGCCGCTTCAACCTCATCATCACCTCCATGCACGTGGGCGACATGGACGCGCTGGCGCTCGCCCGTAGGGTCAAAGCGGAAGGGCTCGGGATCCCGGTCATCCTCCTCGCCTACGACAGCCGGGAGCTGGCCGATCTGGTCGCCCGGTGGGACGTCTCCGACCTCGAGCGGATCTACCTGTGGCAAGGCGACGTGCGGATCCTTGTCGCCATCGTCAAGCAGGTCGAGGACCGCATGAACGTCGCGCACGACACCGGAGAGATGGGGGTGCAGGCGATTCTCGTCATCGAGGACTCGATCCGCCAGTACTCCTCCTTCCTGCCGGTGATCTACTCGGAGCTCATGCAGCACTCGCACAGCCTGGTGCCGGAGGGGATCAACCTCTCGCACAAGCTGACGCGCATCAGGGCGCGCCCGAAGATCCTCCTCGCCTCGACCTACGAGGAGGCCTGGCAGCTCTTCACCGCCTATCGCGAGAACATCCTCGGCATCATCACCGACGTCGAGTTCCCGCGGCACGGCGACCTCGTGGCGGAGGCGGGGGCCGACTTCGCCCGCGCCGTGCGGCGGGTCCAGCCCGACATCCCGATCATGCTGCAGTCCTCCCTGATCGGGAACGAGACCCTGGCCACGGCGGTGGGTGCCTCCTTCCTGCTCAAGGAATCACCGACCTTCCTCCACCAGCTCCGCCGCTTCATGGTCGAGAACTTCAGCTTCGGGGATTTCATATTCCGGCTCGCCGACGGCACCGAGGTCGGCCGCGCCCACGATTTGAAGACGCTCGAGGAGCTCCTCGCCGTGGTTCCGGCGGAGAGCCTCGGGTTCCACGGCGAGCGCAACCATTTCTCGAACTGGCTAAAAGCGCGCACCGAGTTCGCGCTCGCGCACAAGCTCCGCCCGCGCAAGGTCTCCGATTTCGCGACGCTCGAGGATCTGCGCCTGGATCTGATCCGCTCGATCCAGGAGTACCGCGAGGAGCGCAACCGCGGCATCGTCGCCGACTTCGACGCCGCCACGTTCGACGTGAGCGCGAGCTTCTCGCGCATCGGCGGCGGTTCGCTGGGCGGCAAGGCCCGCGGGCTCGCCTTCGTGAACCGGCTGCTCCACGATCACGACGTCGAAGGCCGGTTCCCCGGCGTGCGCATCGCGGTTCCGCCCTCGGTGGTCCTCGGCACCGACGTCTTCGACGAGTTCCTCGCGCAAGGGGATCTGCGCGAGTTCGCCATCAACAGCCCGGACCACGGCGCGGTGCTCGCGCGCTTCCTCGCCGCGCCCTTTCCCGCGCGCTACCGGAACGATCTCGCGACCTTCCTCGATCTCATCCGCTACCCGCTCGCCGTCCGCTCGTCGAGCCTGCTCGAAGACTCGCAGTACCAGCCGTTCGCGGGCATCTACGAGACCTACATGCTGCCCAACGATCACCCGCATCTCGCCATGCGCCTGGAGCAGCTGATCACCGCCATCAAGCGGGTCTTTGCCTCCACCTTCTCCGAGCACGCCAAGGCGTATCTCCGCGCCACGCCCTATCGGCTCGAAGAGGAGAAGATGGCGGTGATACTGCAGAAGGTGGTGGGGGCGGCCCACGGCGGGCGTTTCTACCCCGACATCTCCGGGGTCGCGCGTTCGCACAACTTCTATCCGGCGGCGCCGATGACGACCGAGGACGGGGTGGCCGCCGTCGCTCTCGGCCTCGGCGAGACGGTGGTTGACGGCGGCGCGTGCATCCGCTTCTGCCCGCGCTATCCGCGCCACCTCGTCCAGTTCTCCTCGGTCAAGGACATCCTCCGGAACTCGCAGCGCGAGTTCTATGCGCTCGCCCTGCGCGGATCGCCTGCGGTCGCGGGGGAGCGGGAGGCGTTCGAGCTCCGTCGTTTCGACCTCGAGGCGGCCGAGCAGGACGGCACGCTGGTCTGGGTCGGCTCGACCTACTCGGCGGATAACGACGCGGTGTACGATGGGCTCGCGCGGCGCGGCGTGCGCCTCGTCAACTTCGCCCCGATCTTGAAGCATCGCCTCTTTCCGCTGGCCGAGGTCCTCGACCTCCTGCTCGAGATCGGCCGGCTCGGCACCTCGGGCCCGGTCGAGATCGAGTTCGCGGCGAACCTCTCGACGCCGCCGGGGGCCCCCCGGGAGTTCGGATTCCTCCAGCTGCGGCCGCTCGCTCTGACGAGCGAGATGGCCGACGTCGAGGTCGGCGAGGTGGACCGGGCCGAGCTCATCTGCCGGAGCTCGTCGGTGCTCGGGCACGGGAAGATCGAGGACCTCCGCGACCTCGTGGTCGTCGACGTCAACCGCTTCGAGCGCGTTCGCTCGCGCGAGGTGGCGCTGGAGGTGGCGCGCATGAACGCCGAGCTCGCGGCGCGGGGCGTCGGTTACCTCCTGGTCGGCGTCGGGCGCTGGGGATCGAGCGATCCCAGCCTCGGCATCCCCGTGAGCTGGGACCAGATCGCGGGAGCGCGGGCCATCGTCGAGGCGGGGTTCCGCGACTTCAAGGTGACGCCGTCGCAGGGCACCCACTTCTTCCAGAACCTGACCACCTCGCGCGTCGGCTACTTCACCGTCAATCCCGACGAGGGCGACGGCTTCGTCGACTGGGAGTGGCTCGCCCGCCAGCCGGCCCTGGCCGAGGCCACCTTTGTCCGCCACCTCCGCTTCGCCGATCCGCTCGTCGTCAAGATGGATGGCAAGCGGAACGAGGGCGTGATCCTGAAACCGCGGAATCGACGCCCGTGACCCGCGCGTTCTTCGTCTCGGATCTGCACGGCCGCATCGAGCGCTACGAGAAGCTCTACGCCGCCGTCGAGCGCGAGAAGCCGGCGGCGGTGTTCCTGGGCGGCGATCTCCTGCCCTCGGGCTTCCTCGTCGCCGGGACCGCGGCGCCCGACGAGGACTTCGTGTCGGGCTTCCTCGCCGGCGCGTTCGCGCGGCTCCGCACCGCACTCGGCGCTGCCTATCCGCGCGTCTTCCTGATCCTCGGGAACGACGACCCGCGGCGCGAGGAGGAGAGCTTGAAGGCCGCGGAGGCGGACGGGCTCTGGACCTACGCGCATGGCCGCCGCCTCGCGTTCGGCCCGTACACGGTGCTCGGGTACGCGTGCGTCCCGCCGACGCCCTTTCTATTGAAAGACTGGGAGCGCTACGACGTGTCGCGCCACCTCGATCCCGGCGCGGTGTCGCCCGAGGAAGGGTGGCGGAGCGAGGCCGCCGATCCGCACGATCTCAAGTACGGGACGATCCAGCGGGATCTCGCCGCGCTCGCCGGGGACCTGGACCTCGCGCAGGCGATCTGTCTCTTCCACGCCCCGCCTTACCAGACTCCGCTCGATCGCGCGGCGCTCGACGGCAAGATGGTCGACCACGTGCCGCTCGACGTGCACATCGGGTCGATCGCCGTCCGCCGCTTCATCGAGTCCCGGCAGCCGCTCGTCACCCTGCACGGCCACGTGCACGAGTCGGCGCGCCTGACCGGGGCCTGGATGGCGCGGCTCGGCCGCACCATCTGCCTCTCCGCGGCGCACGACGGACCCGAGCTCGCGCTCGTGGATCTCGATCTCAGGGCGCCGGCGGCGGCGATTCGCCGCCTGCTATGACCGCCGGCGTGGCGCTCTTCCGGGTCCGCCGGCGGCGGGCGGCGGCGGCGTCCGCCGGCGCCTCGGTCCCCGTCTGCAAGATGCCGCGCGGGGAGCCCGGGCGCCCGAGCGTGAGGAGTCGAGCCTGATCGGTGACCGCGCCGATCTTGGCCGCAAAGCTCGTCCGCTTCGCGATGTCCTCTTCGGTCACGATGTGCACGTCGAGGAGCCCGCCGGCCCGCGAGCCGGTGCGCAGGAAGTTGATCTCGCTCAGGCACAGGCTCCAGCCCTCGAGCCAGGTGATGAGGTCCGCGCGCTGGGCCGCGGTGCCCTTGAAGTGGACGAGGAGATCGATGTCGCTCGCGGGCCCCGCGGTGGCGTTCTTGGTGCTCCCGAAGACGTAGAGCGCCTTGACCCCGAAGCGCTCGGGATCGAGCTGCGCGGCGAGCCGCTCGGCGAAGCGGAGGCGCCAGCGCCAGTGGTCGGCGCGGGACCGGTCCCGTTCGGCGGCGATCGCCGCCGCTTCCTCGGCGGTCTCCTCGCGGGGAGCGAGGAAGGCGAGTGCCTGCTCCAGATCGGCGTTCATGAGGACGCGCAGGACCATGCCGTCGGTCGCCTCGGCGATATCGATGACGCGGACCGTGTCGGCCAGCTCGGCGAACTCGGGGAGCAGATCCGCGAGGATGTTGGGTGAATCGCGGAAGAAGGCCTCCTTGAAGACGATCCCCGGATCGTCCGGATAGAGCGGCAGGTAGCGGATCTCGGCCTCGACCAGGTCCTGGAAGAAGTGCGTGCCGAAGGAGAGGTCCGGCAGGTAGTTCCCCTTCTTCCGCGCGATCTCGATCAGCACCGCCGTGTTGTTGATGTCGGAGTAGGTGACGTTCACGCCGAGCTTGATGTCGCCGCGGCTGCCCCAGCGCCCCGGTCCGATGAGGATGAACTGGCGCTTGGGGAGGATCTTGTTGAGCTTGCCGACGGCGCGGCCCACTGCGCGCAGCTCCTCGATCGACTCGAGGTCGTTGTAGCGATCGGGATCGACGTAGACCACGTGCGTCAGGTTGTGGGCGCTGCCGTTGGAGACGAAGCGGCGGGCGGTGAAGACGTGCCGCTCGGGCGGGATGTCGTGCGGGATGAGCGCGGCCTTGGCCATCCGCCCCGAGCTCTGCGGCCGGCACTGCAGGAGATAGAGGTCCGTGCCGTCCGAGGCGAACTCGATGTCGACCGGGGTGCCGATCTCGCGCTCGAGGATCTCGAGGATGGTGCGGATCTGGCGGACGAAGGGGGTGGCCGCGGCGAGGCCCTCGAAGGTCACGACCAGACGTTCCGTGTTGTGCTCGATCTCGCGGCCGATCGGGCGCCGCACCCGATCCTCCTCGAGGATCGACACCATGTTCCCGAGCTGCGGCACCTGCGCGTTCACTTCCTTCAAGAAGTCGCGCACCTCCACCGTCTCGAAGCCGCCGGTCTCGAGATTGATGACGTCGATCTTCTTCGGCGAGTACCGGATGATCTCGTCGAGGGTGACGTTGACGCGCAGGTTCGGCTGACCGGGGGCCATGAGCACCGGGTAGTCGTCCTTGAGCCGGTCGACGGCGCGGGTGCCGAGTCCGGGCACCAGGCGGAGGAGCCCGTCCTCCCGCTTGATCCGGGCCGACCAGCGGAACTCGTTCCGGCTGAAGGCGACCCCCGAGAAGGAGGGCAGGAAGTAGCGGCCGACGTTGGTGCCCACCACCTCCTGGATCATGATCCCCATCTCCTCGTACACGTCGAGGAGCCCGCGCTCGGTGCGGTACTCGATCGGGTCCGGGCCGAAGACCGAGGCGTAGACCTCGGCGATCGCGTCCATCAGCGCGGCCAGCCGCTCCTGCTTGGTGCCGGTGTTGGCGAGGAAGAGGCTCTTGTACTTGCCCGAGAAGGCGGCGCCGAAGCGGTCCTCGAGCAGGCTCGACTGCGCACGATGAGCGGGCGGCCCTCGAGATCGTCGAGGACCACCGACAGGCCCTTGATGATCTCGGGTGTGAATGCGGAGTTCTTGAAGATCTGCACGATGTGCGGGTACTCGTGCCGCACCTGGTCGATGTCCGCGTACTTCTGGTTGTAGACGTCCTCCAGGTTGTTGTACTGGATGAAGTCGAGGACCCCGTCGGTCGTGATGTACCAGGTGCGGGGCGTCTTGATCGTGCCGAGCTCCGGCGGCTCGGTCCTTGACCTTCTCGAGGATCTGCATGGCCAGGAAGAGCCCGGCGCTCTTGCCGCCCAGCTTGCCGCGGCTCTTGGCCGGGAAGACCATGTGCTCGACGAGGTCGAAGTAGTCGTCGACCTCGATGTAGCGCTTGGCGATGTTGACGAAGCTCGAGCTGGTCGGTGAAGAAGCGGTAGATGAGGGAGACGCGCAGCCCCTTCTCCACCGCCGGCGGGAACTCGATCTCCTCGGCCGGGATATGGTGCAGGCGGCGGATGGCCTCGGTGACCTCGTCGAGCGACGAGTCGGGGTTGTCGACCGCGTTCGACGAGGAAGCGGGCTCGTTCCTCGCGGATCCAGAGCTGGACGCTGGCCAGGATCTCGTCCTCGCCCAGATGATCGGCGGCGATCGAAAAGGTCTCGTCGGTGACATCGCCGAGCCGCACGCTGCGGAACGACTCGCTCGGCCGGTTGTCCTCGCCGTACTCGAGCTCGGGCTCGGTGTCCGGCTCGTAGACCGACGCGGTGGAGGAGATCCACCGCCTCCGGATCGCCGACCCAGCACAGGTGGTTCAGCATCTTGCGCGAGATGCGGAGGAGCAGGGTCTGGTCGGTGCGCTTCAGGAAGTCGAGGATGACGCGCCACTGGCCCTTGGCGGTGGGTGCGAGCTGGCGGGCCGTCTCCAGGCTCTCGAAGGCGGTCTGCAGCTTCTGGTGCTCGAGGAAGTGCCCGAGCCGCTCGGCGATCGCTGTTGATGAGCCGCCGCTCCTCCTTGAGGAACGGGCCCTCGTCGGCCTGCGAGCGCATGCTCGGTGTAGTAGACCTCGATCTTGCCCGATCCGCTCGCCGTCGACCGTGATGGTCGCGCGCTGCACCCACGGGGTCTCGCGGAAGTCCGGCGACTGGCAGGTCTGCCCGCGAAGGTGATGCGCGCCTGGCAGATGTGCGGGTACTGGTAGCCGGGCGGGATGGCCTGGATGAGCCCCGAGAAGATCTCCGGGAGCGGCGTCGTCGGTGTGCTTGAGCAGCTCGTCGATCCGGTAGAGGCAGTCGAGCTCCTTGGCCCGCTCCTGCAGCGACTCGCAGGATCTCCTCGATCGGGGTTCCGTCGGAAGTCATGGCGCTCTCGCCGCCGGGCGCGCCGCGGCTCGCCCGGCGTCTCCCGTCACACGGGGTGATGGATGACGCCGCGCCCCGTCCGCCCGTCCACCTTGACGCGGAGCGGAGAGGCGAGGCGCACGTGCCGCACGAGCTCGGTCTCGGCGACGGCGGGCTGCCGGTCGAGCCACGCCCAGTCGATCGGCGTAGCGGCCCGGTGTGCCGCACGGTGAAGTAGAGCACGCCGGAAGCTGGTGATGTTGTGGAAGAAGTGCGAGCCCTGGCTCGGATCGGCGCTCACCTCGGGCAGCGACGACTCGACGATCGCCCTGGCGCCGGCGATCTGGCTCCACGCGACCGGCACGCCGAGCCAGGGGTCCGAGATCCCCAGCGGCCGAAACCGATCAGGAGATAGGGACGCCCCGCCGCGACCAGCTCGCGGTTCGATCGCCTCGATCTCGGCGGCGATCGCCGGGTGTGCGCCGTGTCGAAGGCCGCCGGCTTCAGGTAGACGACGTCGCAGATCGTCGTCGCTGGTCCCGTTGCCCAGCGCGGCGGTCGGACGCGGCGAGGACATTCGGCGCCGGCCATCTCCTCGGGCGCGATCGCGATCTCCGCGCTCGAGACCACCATCGGGCGCACCTGCAGGAAGCCGAAGCGGGCCTCGCCGTCCATCGAGTCGGGGAGCGTCATCGCGAACTCGATCTCCACCTCGGCGCCGACCGCCTTCTCGCACTCGGCGAGGAGACCGCGCACGAGCTCGTTGAGCGGGAAGACGTCGAGGTCGAGGAGCGGCGCGAAGGTCAGGACGCGCGGGCCCGGCGGCGCCGACGCCGGGCGACGAGCCGGTCCGACTGCGGATCGTAGGTCGAGGCGATGAAGCGGAGCGTGCCGTCCTCCTCCGCCTCGGCGAGCTCGGCCTTGACCAGGTACTCGGTCTCGTCGCATCGGATCGTAGGCCGGCGGCTTCCCCATGTTGACGGCCCAGAACTCGCGTCTGCGTCTGGTAGAGCAGGTCGCGGATCGATGCCGTACGGCGGATTGGCCCGCGGGATAGGCGGGGGAGTAGGTCCAGGCGACGCCCGCCGTCGACGATCGTCTTGCCGAGACCCAGGGCGAGGCTCGACCACCCCGTCCTCGCGGCTTCGCGTGGCCGAGCGGGTAGAAGTTGTAGGAGCGCGCCACGCCCGAGCACGTCGGGGTAGAAGCGGTCCCCGTGCCGCCGGCCGACGACCTCCTGGATGATCACCGCCATCTTCTCGTCGCGCGGCGACTGGTCGGTCGAGCGGATGTAGTCTCTTCGCGTCCTGGAAGAAGGTGGAGGCCTAGACGAACTTGATCGCCTCGACCAGCTTCCGGAAGCGGGTGTCCGGGTCGAGCTGGTTGTTGGGGATCATCTTGGTGCCGTAGACGCCGGCGAACGGGTGGTACATCGCATCCTCGAGCAGGCTCGAGGAGCGGATCGCGAGCGGCTGGTGGACCTGGTCGATCGAGCGCCTGCAGGTCGCCGACGATCGGCGCCGGCAGGCTCCCTTCTGGAAGGCGTGGGCGATCTGCGTCGTCGGACTCGTCGGAGTGCGGCGATCTCGTGGAGCTCGTTCTGCTCAGGAAGGCATCGAAGAGATCGGTGGCGAGGACCGCCAGGCGCGGGATGCGACACGGCGATGCCCGCGGACGCCCGCTCGCTGCGACGCTCGCGGCGAGCGTCTCCTTGATGAAGGCCAGGCCGCGCGCCTTGCCGCCGATCGAGCCGGCGCCGATGACGGTGAAGTCCTCGGTCGAGTCGAAGAACTCGCGATCGAACCGGGGAAAGTGGCTCGCCCCGTTCATCTGGCTCCCCCGGCGCCGGCTCGACTCCCCGGCGCGCAGTCCATGCGGTCTAGATCCAGCCGCGCTCCTTGCACGCCTGCGCCACGCGGCCGATGGCGATGACGTAGGCCGCGTCGCGCATGTAGAGCTTCTGCTTGCTGCGCCAGCTCGCTGCACCGCGAGGAAGGCCGAGGTCATCTTGACGTCGAGCTTGCCGAGCACCTCGTCCTTCTCCCAGTAGTAGTTCATGTTGCTCTGCACCTGCTCGAAGTAGCTGCAGGTGACGCCGCCGGCGTTGGCGAGGAAGTCCGGGATCATGAAGATCCCGCGCTCGTGGATGACCTTGTCGGCATCGGGAGTGGTCGGGCCGTTGGCGCCCTCGGCGATCAGCTTCACGTTGCGGCCGATCTGCGCGACGTTCTCGGCCGTGATCTGGTTCTCGAGGGCGGAGGGGATCAGGATCTCGACGTCCTGGCTCGATCCACTCGTTCGCCCGGCAGCACCTCGTAGCCGAGCTGCTTCGCCTTCGCCTTGTCGATGCCGCCGAAGTGGTCGGTGATCCCGAGCAGCTCGTCGAGGTCGATGCCGCCTGCCCGCCGATAGGCGTAGGAGGTCTGGTCCTCCTGGTCCCAGCACGAGACGCAGATCACCTTGCCGCCGAGCTGCTGGTAGAGCCGGATCGCGTACTGGGCGACGTTGCCGAATCCCTGCACGCTGGCGCGGGTGGCGCCGGGGGCGATCCCGAGCTCCTTCAGCGCCTCGCGCAGGGTGAAGACGACGCCGAAACCGGTCGCCTCGGTCCGCCCGAGCGAGCCGCCCATGCCCGACCGGCTTGCCCGGTGATGAAGCCCGGGTAACTGGCCGCGGTGGATCGTCTCGAACTCGTCGAGCATCCAGAGCATGTGCTGGGCCGTGGTCATCACGTCGGGCGCCGGCACGTCGATGACCGGCCCGACCTCGCGCGAGATCTGGCGCACCCAGCCGCGGCAGATCTGCTTCCTGCTCGCGCGGGCTCAGGTTGTGCGGATCGCAGACCACGCCGCCCTTGCCGCCGCCGAGCGGGATGTCGACGACCGCGCACTTCCAGGTCATCCACATGGCGAGGGCGCGCACCGTGTCGACCGTCTCCTGCGGATGGAAGCGGATCCCGCCCTTGCCCGGCCCGCGCGCGTCGTTGTGCTGGACGCGGAAACCCCGGAAGACCTTCACGTTGCCGTCGTCCATGCGCACCGGGATCGCGAACTGGTACTCGCGGAGCGGGGAGCGGAGGAGCTCGCTCGTGGCCGAGTCGAGGCCGAGATACTCGGCGACCTTGTCGAACTGCGCCTGGGCGACCTGGAACGAGTTGTACGCTTTCTCTCTCACATCATCCTCCCTTCCACCTCCCGAACCCGAGTGAGGAAGGCCTCCTTGAGGCGCTCAGGCGGCCTGCCGGCCGCCGGCGCCGAGCCGCTTCTGCCCGCCCCCGGCGGGGGCGAGCTGGGACCCTTCCGGGCCTTTAGAACGTTATCACGGAATATCTTACGGCCATCGTGGCGGTACGGCCGGGGCCGATGGGGGCGGCCCGCGCCGTGCCCGGCGCCCCGATCCCGGCGCCTTGCGGCCGGGATCGACCGGGCCCGAGATTAGCGCATCCCGGGCCCGGGCGGTGGTCGTTTGGAGCGGGGGCGGAAGGACGTCCCGGGCCGCGGGGCCCGGGGCGCCGCAGCCGCGGGGCGCCGCAGCGCCGCCATCCTTGCCTAGAGCTTTTTCCCCATCATCGCGGTCAGGTCCGCGGTGCGGCAGGCATAGCCCCACTCGTTGTCGTACCAGGCGACCACCTTGACCAGGTTCCCGAGCACGAGCGTGTCGGGCGCGCTGAAGGTGGAGGAGGCGGGCGACCCGCGGAGATCGGTCGAGACGAGCGGCTCGTCGGTCACCACGAGGATGCCCTTCATCGGACCCTGCGCGGCTTCGAGCATCGCGGTCCGGATCTCCTCCTTCGACGCCTCGCGCCGGAGGATCGCCGTGAAGTCGATGACCGACACGGTCGGCGTGGGCACGCGGAAGGCCATGCCGCCGAACTTGCCCTTGAGCTCGGGGATGACGAGCCCGACCGCGCGGGCGGCGCCGGTCTCCGACGGCACGATGTTCTGCGCGGCGGCGCGCGCATCGCGCAGGTCCTTGGCGCCGACGTCTTGCAGCTTCTGCGAGTTCGTGTAGGCGTGCACCGTGGTGAGGAGCCCCTTCTCGATTCCGAAGCGGTCGTTCAGGACCTTGGCGACCGGCGCGAGGCCGTTGGTCGTGCACGAAGCGTTGGAGACCACATGGTGCTTGGCCGGGTCGTACATCGAATCGTTGACGCCGAGGACGATGGTGAGGTCCTCGTTCTTGCCGGGCGCCGAGATGATCACCTTGCGGGCGCCGCCCTGGTCGATGTGCGCGCGCGACTTGGTCGCGTCGGCGAAGAGGCCGGTCGCCTCGATGACGACCTGGACGCCCATGTCCTTCCACTTGATGGCGCCCGGGTCCTTCTCGGCGGTGACGGTGATCTGCTTGCCGTCGACGACGAGATGTCCGTCCTTGACTGCCACCGACCCCCGGTAGGGACCGTAGGTCGAGTCGTACTTGAAGAGGTGCGCGTTCGTGGGCGCGTCGAAGAGGTCGTTGACCGCGACCACCTGGATGTCGTTCGGATAGCGCTCGTGGATCGCGCGGAGCACGAGGCGCCCGATGCGTCCGAAGCCGTTGATCCCGACTTTGACCGGCATGATTTCTCCTCCTTGAGTCTGTTCCGGCGCCGCTCAGCGCCGATACGAGGCGGAGTATAAGCGAAAAGGCAGCGGTGTGGGGGTGGGCCGGTCGTGCCGAAGGTCGCGATCTTCAAGAGCCCGGGAGGACGAATGCGACGGTCCGCCCGTCCCGCACCGCGGCCTCGTCGATGGGCGGCGCCGCGAAGCGTCCGGCGCGCGTCGCGATCTGGAGATCGGAGAAGCGGCTCGCCCCGGGCGCGGCGCTCGTCGGATAGGGAAGGACGATCGCGAACACGCCGCGCGCGTCGGCCCGCGCGAGCGCGACGTAGGGGAATGGACGGCCCCGCGGCGAGCTGACGGTGGCGAGGAGCGCCGCCTCCGCGTCCGGCGCGAGGCCGGTGACCTCGAGGCGCGCGCCGCGGACGACCTCGTAGAGCTTGACCGCCGAGAGGGAGAGCCCGCTCGCGAGCTCTTCCGTCGCCTCGCTCTCGGCGACGAGGCGGAAGCGTGCCAGCGGTGCCCCCGCGGCGTTCTCGGCGCCCGGCATGCCGCCCCCGTTCCGCATGCTCAGGCGATAGAGCATGGTGCCGCCGATCGCGGGCGTGAACTCGATCTGCGCCCGGCCGGGTGCTGTGATCGCCGCTCCGCGCACGAAGCGCTCCCGGGCCGGGGCATCGGGAATGACACCCTTGAAGCCGGCGGCCAGGTCGCGCACGAGCACGTAGCGGGCGCGCACCGAATCGAGGTAGGCGAGCGCCAGCTCCTCGTCGGTGGCGAGGAAGAAGCGGCCGACCTGGGTCGGGTCGCCGGCATGATCGCCGAAGTTGTCGACGACGGCGGGCCGCCGCCCCACGCGCTGGATGTAGTGCCCGTAGGACCATTCGGCGACGACCCCGTACTCGGGCGTTCGCGTCGGGTGATCGTAGAACGACGTCTCCGGCGTCGAGTGCGCAAGGTGGTCGAGCACCGAGCGCGAGCGATCGAAGGCGTGATCCGACTCCTCGTCGCGCCCGTAGCCGCGGAGCGTGGGGAGGAGCGCGAGCGCGATCGCGCTCGCACTCGCAAGCGCGAGGACCGGCGCGGCGGTCGTCCGTTGCGGCGTGCGGCGGCGCGCGCGGGGCGGCGGGGTGAGCCAGCGCTCCGCGCCGGTGGCGGCCGCCATGCCGACGAAGAGCGCGAGATGGGGGAGGAAGCGCGCCTGCTCGAGGCCGAGCACGGTGAAGAGAAGGCTCGCGACGAGGAGGATCCCGCGGCGCGCGTCGCCGGCGCGCGCGCGGCGCGCGAGCGCGAACCAGGCGGCAGGCAGCGCGAGGACGAGGAGCGAGAGCCGTGTGGCGAGCGCTCCCATCCCCGAGGCAATCCCCGCCGTGAAGAGCGACTGGCTCTCGCCGATCGTCTCCTGCCACGGCGCGTACTGGCGGAACACGTACGCGATGCCGCCGGCGGTCTCGCTGGCCAGCCGCGCTTGAAGCGCGGCGAAGAGGAGGGCAGGAGCGAGCACGAGGAGGCCGCGGCGGAGCGCGCTGCCGCCCGATACGAGGATCGTGGCGCCGAGGCTCGCGAGCGCCGCCAGGGCGAGGAGCGCGGGCTGGAAGAGCCCGAACTGGTAATGCCGGAGTGGCGCGCCCGCCCGCGCGTAGGCCAGCGCGGCGGGGAGGAGGAAGGCGCCGGCCAGGGTGAAGAGCCAGGTGGCCTGTGCGAAGGAACTCCGCCAGGCGCGGCGCGGCGCGACGAGGATCGAGACGAGGGCCACGCCGATGAGCACGACGAGGGAGAGCTGGGTGGCGAGCGCGGCGGCGAGTGCGAGGGCGGGCACGACGGCCGTGCGCGCCGCCGCGGCCCCTCGGGCGAGACGCTCGCGACCGCTGGCGAGCGCGTGGAGGAAGAGGACGGTGACGAGAAGCTCGGCCGCGTGGTGATCGAGCTGGCCGATCTCCGTGTAGGGGAGGCTCGCCGGAAGGACGGCCGGGACTCCGGCCGCGATCGCGACGAGGAGCGGACGCTCCGGCCACACGCGGCGCGCGAACAGGATGAGGACGAGGACGGCGAGGGCGAAGAGAAGCGGCGGCAGGAGCGCCACGGCGACGCTCGATCCGGGCGCGCCGGGCGTCGCCGGAAAGAGGGTCGTCGCTCCCGCGAGCACCATGTCGTAGAGCGGCGGCCAGATCACGTGCGCGCCGCGCGGGTAGTTGATGTAGCTGTCGAAGACGGCGAGATCGGGGAAGCGCGCGGCGATGAGGGCAGCCCGCCGGAGGTGATAGGCGGCATCGGGGTCGCGGATCACGGCCTCGGTGCCCACCACGACGTGATCCCAGCGGGGGACGATACGCAGGGCGAGGGCGGCGGCGATGAGGACGAGCGGTATGAGGAGGACGGCGCGGCGGCTCATGCGCACGTCGCGGGTGACGTGATCATCATCATGACATGGGATTCTATTACGAAACGCCTTGGCCGCCGGCGCGCAGTTCCGCTATCCTCTCGGGCAGGTCCGGTCTTCGATTGCCCCCCCTCCCCGAGTCCCGACCCGCGACCAGTCGCAGTAAATCATCGAGGAGCCATTCCAGGCCAGATAGGTGGTCCCGGCCATGCGTTTCTGCACTCCGCTCCGTTCCCCAGGGGGACGCATGCGGCCCGTCCCCGTCCCCGGCGCCTTCGCACTCGCCATCCTTCTCGCCGCCTCGGTCTTGCCCGCGACGGGCATGGCCGACACCCTCATCTATGGATGTGTCTTGAGCAACCTCCAGGAGGTTCCTCCCAACCTCTCGACCGCCCTCGGCGGCGGCCAGTTCGTGATCGACACCACCGCCAACACCATGACCTACCGGATCGTCTACACCGGACTCTCCGCTGCAGAGACCGCGGCGCATGTCCACGGGTACGCCGCTCCCGGTGTCAACGCGGGCGTCGTGCAAGCGCTCCCGGCGGGGCCGGTCAAGACCGGGGTCTGGAACTATCCGGCAGCCGACGAGGCGTCGATCCTCGCCGGCGCCGCCTACGTCAACATCCACAGCGCCGCCTTCGGCGGCGGCGAGATCCGCGGCCAGATCGTCCCCTTCAACGCGATCCTCGACGGCGCGCAGGAGGTGCCGCCCGTGCCCAGCCCGGCGCGGGGATTCGGCGTCTTCACGATCGACACGGCGACGAACCAGCTCAACTACTACGTGGCCTTCGTCGGCCTCTCCTCCGCCGAGACGGCGGCGCACATCCACGGGTTCGCTCTGCAGGGCACCAATGCCGGGGTCAAGCAGGGGCTTCCGCTCGGGAACCCCAAGGTCGGCAGCTGGGCCTACGCCGAGGCGGACGAGCAGTCGATCCTCGCCGGCCAGTGCTACGTGAACATCCACACGATGAACTTCCCGGGCGGGGAGATCCGCGGCCAGATGGCGCCGCTCGTCGAGCCGATCGACCCGCGCCAGGAGGTGCCGCCGACGGCGTCGACCGCGGCAGGGATCGGGCTCATCGCGCTCGACGTCGCCAACGACCGGCTCGGCTATGACATCCGCTTCGCCGGGCTCATGGCGCCCGAGACGGTGGCGCACATCCACGGCTTCGCCCCGCCGGGGGCGAACGCCGGTGTCCAGCACCCGCTTCTGCCCGGCAGCCCGAAGCTCGGTGTGTGGAACTATCCGGCAGGTGACGAGGCGAACATCCTCGCTGGGCTCACCTACGTGAACATCCACTCGAACATGTTCCCGGGTGGCGAGATCCGCGGGCAGCTCGCGAACCTGTCGGCCTTCCAGCCGGCGGCGGTCGCGGATCCGGAAGCGGCGCCGGTGGTCGCGCCTCTCCTGCGGATCGCGCCGAATCCGTTCGGCACCGAGACCGCGATCCGCTTCGGCCTCGCGCGCGAGTCGGCGGTCGTGCTCGAGGTGGTGGATGTGAACGGGCGTGTGGTGCGCGAGCTCGTCGCGGGCTCGCTCGCCGCCGGCGAGCACTTGGTCGCCTGGGACGGCCGCGATGCGACCGGCCGCCCGGTGGCGAGCGGCGTCTACTTCGGCCGGCTCAACACGCCGGCCGGGACCACGACGCTCCGCATCACCAGGGTGCGATAGGGCCGGGCCGCGACGGCGGCCGGCAGACGGTTGGTTGTCTCCGCGGAAACGGGCGATGTCGCCATCGCCTGTTTCCGCGGAGCTGTTTCGGGGCGCGCGGTGCGCAGTGCCGAGCGCGCGATCCGGGGATCACGATGCGGATGGTGAGACCGGTGCGCGGGTGTGGCTCCCGCCCGGCAGGCTAGCCGCGGATGTCCCGCGCGCTGAGGTTCGAAACCCGGGCAATCAGGTCGAAGTCGCGGTCGTGGTGGAGTACGGCCAGACCGTTCCTGATTGCACACGCCGCGATGAGGCAGTCCACTCCGGATCGCGGCGTGTGCCCGGCGCGTCGCGCCAGGCGATAGAGGTCCACGGCGTGGGCGAACACCGCGGCGCCGAGCGGGGACTCCACGATCGGCAGAGCCAGCATGGCGTCTTGCGCTCGCGTGAAGGCGCTCTCGTCGCGGAAGCCTTGCAGCACCTCCTGGATGACCGGCAGGCAGGTGACGATCTCGTCGAACTCGACGGCGGATTCGAGCTGAAAGCGAGAAGGCCGGCGAAAGACCTCGATCCAGACCGAGGTGTCAACGAGGACCACGCCGCCGCCCTGGTGCCGGACGCCCCGCACGCCTGGCGTCATCACGCACCTGAGAGATGTCTCCCTCCCAGAGCCCCGATCCGGCGAGATCGAGGATCCGGCGGGCGCGCACCCGCTTCACGAACTCGCTCATGGCCCGCTCGACGGCCCGGGAGTACGTCCGTTCTCCGCTGGCCCGTAGGGTCTCCTCGAGGAGCTGCTCGTCAAGCACAAGATTTGTGCGTTTCATATGTATAGTGTGCTCACCATGGATGGCGGTGTCAAGGTCTGATCCTGTCGGGCCAGCACGTGTTCGCACGACGCGAACGTCGTCGGGACAAAGCAAGAACCCGGCCAGGAGGCTCGCACCCGCGCCGGCCGGATCAGGTGTCAAGGCGCCGTGTGGGGGTCAGCGCCGCGCGGACCAGAGGGCCTTGACCGCTCCCCAGGTCGTGTTCTCCACGGGCGCCGGCTCGTGCAGCCAGGTGAAGAGGCTCGTGGCAAAGACCGCGTTGTCGGATTCAGGGAGATACACGTTCTCGAAGAGGTTCATATCCCCGAGCACGACGACGCGGTCAGCCGGGCCGACTGTCGCGACGACCTCCCCGCTCGGCGCCCAGGCCACCGGCGTCGACGTATCGGCGCCCAGCTCCCCGGCGGCGCGGAGCCTGATCGACGTGACCCCCGCGAACATCGGGTGCGCGGCCAGATTGTCCACGACGATGTCGGGCTCGGAGATGACGCCGATCGCGATCGTCGTGCCGAGAGGTTGCGCCAGCGGGTTCAGGTTCTCCGGCCAGACGCCCCGATTGTCGCCCAGGATCAGGATGCTGCCGCCGGAGGCGGCATAGGCCTGGGCCGCGGCCGCCTCAGCGGCCGTGTACGGGGTGTCGTGGCAGCTGCCGGCGACGATGACGAGAATCGCATAGGACAGGAGATCGACGTTGTCGATGCCCGCGCTCGTCGTTTCCATGGTGTAGCCGATGGCGCCAAGGCTCGATACGAGATCGGAGTAGCGGCTCGCGGGTTCGTAGCCCAAATAGACCCCGTGGGTCAAGTCCCACAGGATGGGCGTGGTGGCGGAAGCGGGCGCCGGCGTGGCCGCCGCCACGACCGCAACGAATAGCAGGGCCGGCAACAGCAGAAGTCGAGTCATCATCGCACCCCTCCACGATCGACGGCGTGATTGACCCGGGACGCGAGATTGCAGCTACGAGTATACGCGCCGGGAGGCACACGGCGGAAGATCGCCGGCGCCGGCGCCGCCGCCTCCCCCATGGAAGCGGCGGCACCGGCGCTGTGTGTCTGGGCTCCCCCGTCTATGCCGTCGCCGGGACGGGCGCGGGCCGGCGGCTCTTGGCCGCGGCCTCTTCCTTCACCGTTGCGACCGCGGGCTCGTAGCTCCAGCCGGTCCTGAGCCCGAGGAGGAAGCCGATGAACCCGAAGGCGCCGAGGATGAAGATGGTGTCTCCGATGAGCCTGAGCCAGCGCAGCGTCTCCACCCACGGTTGCTGGAGGAAGTCGGCGCTCCGCGCGTACCAGAGGCCGCGCTCGATGCTCGCTGCCGCCTGCGCCAGGCCGATCGGCAGGAGGCTCAGCCCGACCATGAGCGCGAGCCCGACGTTCATCGCCCAGAAGCTCCAGGCGAGCGGCGCCTCGCGCCACTTCCGCTCCCCGCCGAGGAGCCGGGCCACGAGCAGGACGAGACCGAGGGCAAGGAGCCCGTACACTCCGAAGAGCGCCGTGTGACCGTGCACCGGCGTCGTGTTGAGTCCCTGCATGTAGTAGAGCGCGATCGGCGGGTTGATGAGGAATCCGAAGAGCCCCGCCCCGACCAGGTTCCAGAACGCCACACCGAGGAAGAAGCGGATGGGCCACCGGTACCGGCGCATCCAGGCGGCAGCCCGCTGCATGCGCGCGGTCTGGAAGGCCTCGATGCCGATCAGCACGAGCGGCACCACCTCGAGCGCGCTGAATGTGGCGCCGATCGCCATGATCGAGGTCGGGGTGCCCGAGAAGTAGAGGTGATGGAAGGTCCCCGGGATGCCGCCGATCAGGAAGAGCGCGCTCGAGGCGATGGTGGCGGCGCCGGCATGGGCCGGCTTGACGAGGCCCATCCGGGCGAAGACGAAGGCGAGCGCCGCGGTCGCGAAGACCTCGAAGAATCCCTCGACCCAGAGGTGGACGACCCACCAGCGCCAGTACTCCATGACCGAGAGGTGCGTGCGCGCGCCGAAGAGGAACCCGGCGCCGTACATGAGGCCGATGGCCGTCGCCGCACCGGCGAACATGAGGACGACGGACTGCGATTCGTCGCGCCGGCGGAGGGCCGGGGCGAGCCCGCGCAGCATCAACCCGAGCCAGAGCAGGAGGCCGACGAAGAGGGCGATCTGCCAGGCGCGGCCGAGGTCGACGTACTCGTACCCCTGGTGGCCGAACCAGAATCCCGCGCCGAGCCCCAGCTTCTGGTGGATCGAGAGGAACTCGCCCGCGAGCGATCCGCTCACCACGAGGAGGAGCGCCGCGAAGAGCACGTTCACCCCCGCGCGCTGGAAGCGCGGCTCGCGGCCGCCCACCGCCGGGGCGAGAAAGAGCCCGGCTCCGAGGAAGGCCGTCGCGATCCAGAAGACGCCGGTTTGAATGTGCCAGGTGCGACTGAGCGAATACGGGATCCAGTCCCCGATCGGAAGCCCGAAGAAGGACCGGCCCTCGACCGTGTAGTGAGCGGTGAGAGCGCCGAGGAGCACCTGCACTCCGAAGAGGGCCGCGACCACGCCGAGATACTTGGCGACCGCCTTCATCGAGGGAGTGGCGGCGAGACCGGCCAGGGGATCGCGGACGGGCGGGGTCGCCGTCTCCTCCGGCCGGCTCCGGAAGGCGCGCCACCAGACGAGAGCGCCGATCCCGGCGAGCAGGAGCACCACGCTCGCGATCGACCACAGGATGTTGGCCGCGGTCGGCCGGTTGGCGATGAGCGGCTCGTGCGGCCAGTTGTTCGTGTAGGTGACGGTCGAGCCCGGGCGCTCGGTCGCCGCGGCCCAGCTCGTCCAGAAGAAGAATCGGGTGAGAGCATCGAGGCGTTCCGGATCCCGGAGCGTCGTCTCCTGCATCGCGTAGCTCTCGCGCAGCGCGGAGAGGGACGGATCACCGCCGAACAGCGCTCGATAGTGCGCCTGCGTGCGCGCGATCGCCTCGCGGCGCTCGTTCGAGACGGTCAACGTGCCGCTCGCCGGCACGTAGGTGTTCGTGCGCATGGCGGGCACGAGCCGCGCCTCGAGGGCCGCCCGCTCGCTCGCAGACAGGAGCTCGACCGGCTTCCCGTGTTCGCTCTCCGCCCACACCGCGAGGAGCGCCAGCGACTCGCGATGCAACCAGTCAGCCGACCAGTCCGGGGCCTGGTAGGCGCCATGCCCCCAGATCGACCCGAGCTCCTGACCGCCGATCGACTGCCAGACCTGCTGTCCGTCGAGGATCTGGTCGCGCGTCATGAGCACGGTCCCGTCCGCTGAGACCACGCGATCGGGGATCGGCGGCGCCTGCCGGTAGACCTCGCGGCCGAAGAACCCGAGCAAGGTGAAGGCGACGAGGAGCGTGCCGCCGAGGAGCCACCAGAAGCGTCGATGCGAACCCATCGTTCCCTCCTTATGCGCAGAGCACGCGCGGAAAGAGCACGTGATTCTCGAGGTGGATGTGGTCCATCAGGTCGGCCTCGAGCTCGCGCAGCCTGAGATAGAGCGCCTGCCAGGTTGGACAGGCCTCCGCCGGCGCCGTCAAGTCGTCGGTCAGGGCGCGGGTGCGCGCGAGATTCGCGCCGTGTTCCTCGTGCTCGAGCTCCATCACCTGGATCGGGCCGACGGCCTGCGCGCCATGGCCGGCGAGGATCATCGGGAAGAGGATCCGTTCCTCCTTCTCGAGGTGGGAGTGCACCGCCTCGTGAATGGCCGCGAGGTGGGCGGCGAGGCCGCGCGGGCAGGTCGCCTTCTCCTTGTGCCTTTCCTCCACCGTCATCGCCATGCGATGCAGGTCGCGGAGCTCGTCGCGCAGCGGCGCGTGATAGCGATCGAGGATGTGCCGGACGAGGTCGGCGATCGGCTGCTCTTCCCACGACGGTTCCGCCGCGGGCGGCTCCGCCGCGAGCTTGCCGAGCAGGGCCTCGGCATCGAGTCCCTTCTCCACGCAGGCCGCGGCCAGGGTGCGCTGGCCTCCGCAGCAGTAGTCGAGCCCGACCTCGCGGAAGGCCCGCGAGGCGGCCGGGATGCGGGTGGCGAGCTCCGCCAGGGTCTGCCCCGCGCTCGGGGCGGTGTGTCCTTGTGGTCTCATCAGGCTTGGACCTCCTTTCCAAAGGACTCCAAGAGCAGGTTGGGTGCCAGGCGACCTTTCTGTTGTGCTGATTGAAGTTAGGCGGTGGCGGCCGTGGTGTGTTACTGTATGGACAACGCCTGTTAGTTATTGAAAGGACAACGCAGTTGACGAATCAACAACGCCCGCCCAGGGAGATGATCCAGGCCTTCATGGACATCGCGCGGGATCTCACGGCCTCGCTCGCCTCGCGCGACCGTTACGAGCGGTTGCTCGCGGCCATGCAGCGCGCGATCCCGGCGGATGCGGCCTGCCTCCTGCGGCTCGAGGGCGACGAGCTCGTCCCGCTCGCGGCGAGCGGCCTCGCGGAGGAGGCGCGCGTTCGCCGCTACAAGCGGCAGAACCATCCGCGTCTCGACATCATCATCCGATCGACGGGGCCGGTGCGGTTCCCGCCCGACAGCGATCTACCCGACCCGTTCGACGGCATGCTGCTGTCCGATCCGGGCGCGCTCGGTCACATCCATGCTTGCCTGGGTTGCGCGCTCATCGAAGGCGGCGAGGTGATCGGCGCGCTCACCGCCGATGCGCTCGAGCCCCACGCGTTCGACCACCTCGATGACCGCTTTCTCGTCGCGTTCGGCGCCCTGGCCGGGGCGGCGATGCGGACGACGACCCTCATCGAGGAGCTCGAGAAGACCGCCGCCCGGCGCGGAGCGATCGCCCGCGAGTTGCAGCAGGCCGCAGCGCAGTCGAGCGGCGGCGAGATCCTCGGGCAATCCCCGGTGATGCGGCGCCTCCTCGAGAACACCGACCTCGTCGCGCGTTCCGATCTTCCCGTGCTCATCACCGGAGAGACGGGCGCCGGCAAGGAGCTCGTTGCCCGCCGGATTCACGCCGGCTCGTCCCGGCGCGAGGAAGCGCTCATCCATGTGAACTGCGCCGCGCTGCCCGAATCGGTGGCCGAGAGCGAGCTGTTCGGCCATGTGGCCGGCGCGTTCACCGGCGCCATCCGCGATCGCGCCGGGAAGTTCGAGATCGCCGCCGGCGGCACGCTCCTCCTGGACGAGATCGGGGAGCTGCCGCTCTCGCTGCAGCCGAAGCTGCTCCGCGCGCTCCAGGAGGGCGAGATCCAGCGGGTAGGGTCCGATCGCCTGCATCATGTCGACGTGCGCGTGATCGCCGTCACCAATCGCGATCTGGAGAAGGAGGTGGCGGCGGGCCGCTTCCGTGCGGACCTCTACCACCGGCTGGCCGTCTATCCGATCCGCGTCCCCGCGCTCCGCGAGCGCCGCGAGGACATTCCGCTCCTCGCGGCCCACTTCCTCGATCGGTCGCGCCGGCGGCTCGGCATCGGCCCGCTGCGGCTGACCGAGGAGGCCAAGGTGTTGCTCGCGAGAGCGGACTGGCCCGGCAACGTGCGCGAGCTCGACAACGTCGTGAGCCGGGCGGCGCTCCGGGCCACGGCCGCGACAGGGGCGGCGGCTGCAAGCTCGAGCATGGACGCCGGGGGCCGCCGCATGCCGCTCCGCATCGGCGTCGAGTTCCTCGATCTCGGCGCCAGCGCCGGCCCGGGCGGCGGGGCGGCCGGAGCGGAGGAGGTGGTGCTCGCCTCCGCGGACGGCGACCGCTTCGATCCAGCCGATCGGGGCCCGCTGCGCGAGCGCGTCGAGGAGTTCGAGCGCCGGGCTATCCGCGCGGCGGTCGAACGGAACGGCGGCAACTGGGCCGCGGCGGCGCGGGACCTCGGTCTCCACCGGAGCAACCTGCACCACCTCGCGCGGCGGCTCGGCTGTTCCTCCGCATGATCAGGTCGCCCCATCCCGCCTCCATGGGGGAGTCTGACCAGTCTTCAGTCCGCCACTCCTCGAGGTCGCGACCTTGGAGGCCAAGCCTGTCCTCCACAAGCACGATGGGAAACCCGCGGTCGACATCAAGCTCGCGCGCTTCCCTTAACCGGCCGAGGTGCTCTCCAAGGAGCTCAGGGCCATCCGGGAGCGCGCGGTCAAGAGCGGTCTCGCCTTCATCGACTTCTGGGCCGTGGACTTCGGCTTCCAGAACGGCGGGCCTTTCGACCACCACTGGCAGGACTACCGCACGCTCACTCTGGAGCGGCATCCCGGCGGGTAGTAGCTTGATCTCGGAGCGTGGGATGGCCGAAGGGGTGGGCAGGTTCCGAGGAGGGGCGGGACCACCCACCTTGACTTCTGCACGACACCAGGCTACTATACAGGTCTAGATTCGCAACTGAGCGACTGGGTGGTCCGAAGCCTTCGCGCGGCAGGCCACCCGTTTCTAATAACCCTGGTTTCAGTATTTGTTGAAAGCAGAGACAAGGAACCGATCAGAGGCCGCCGGTCAACCTGGCTCACCCACGAGGCCGGCGAAGGACTTCGAGGTACTCGGGACGCTCGAGGGTGTCCGGGCGCTGGCCGATGCCACGCGCCTCGAGATGATCCGGATCCTGACCCGGACGCCGGCGAGCGGATCGATGCTGGCGCGCGCTCTGAAGATCCCGGCGAACCGTGCCCACTACCACCTGCGTCGCCTGATCGAGGCAGGCCTTGTGCGAGAGATCGGCGAAGCACCGAAGGGTCGCACCGAGGAGCGCCTCTATGGCGCGACTGCCCGCCACGTCTTGATCGATCCTGGTTGGGGCGGAACTGAGGAGTCGTCAACGACTGCGCTCCGGCAATCGATCGAGGCAACTTTCCTCGACTGGCGACGAGCGCAGGTCCTGGCGGTCGACTGGGGCGATCTGGCCCGACTCGTCGTTCAGCGCAGCTTGCGGATCGGACCCGGGGACCACCTGCTCGTTATGTTCGCGCCGGTCGCCTTGCCGGCCGCAGAGGCGATTCTCGTCGAGGCCGAAGCGGCCGGGGCCGTCGCCTATCCGCGCCCGTGGTCGCGCAACGTCATGCTGCGAACCCTCGATCGCTACTCGCCGGAGGCGCTCGATCGCCTCGTTCTCGTCCCGCCGGCGGTCGATGAACGCCTGACGGCGGCGGTGCTCCTCACCAGCGGGGTCGTGCAGGGGGGGCCGCCGAACGCGGAGCAACGGGTATTGCTGCCCAGCTTGCTCCGTGCCGTGTCGAACTGGAAGCAGTCGGTGCCGAGGCGGGGACTGCGCTATGCGCACGTCGATCTTCCCCATCGAGGGCAGTTCGAGCTGGGATTCGTGACGCCGGAGGCCGGCATCGACGCGTTCTGGCGCTGCGCGACGGCAGATCTCGCGACGCTCCGCGAACGCGGCGAGCGACTCCTGCATCTCGTCCAGAAGGAGCCTGACCTGGTGATTCAGACCGGGGAAGGGATGGAACTCCGCGTCGCGCTCGATCCATCCCATGCCTCGGTCAGCGATGGAATCATCTCGGAAGACGATCTCCGTGCGGGTCGGACGACGGAAGAGGTTCCGGCCGGGACCTTCGGGGCGTTGCCCGCTGCCGGATCGGGCGACGGTGCCTTCCGCGCTGACTATGCCTTCGTGGCGGGACGACACATTCCGGGTGTGCGTGTGGTCCTCCGCGGAGGTCGCATCGTGGAACTGGATGCGGAGCGTGAGGCGGAGGTCCTCCGGGAGCGACTGGCGAAGGAGGCCGGCGAGCCGGGACTCCTGTCCGGGTTCACCATCGGCCTGAATCCCGGCGCGGCGGGTCCGACCGGCAAGCCGGAGATCGACGCGCTCCTGGCCGGTGCCGTGACACTGCACTTCGGCAACAACGAGCTCTGGGGCGGAACGGTCCGGTCGACTTTCAACCTGAGTCTGCCGGCCCACCGCGCCAGTGTCGGCACCCGCACCGCGACGCTCGTCTCGGGCGGACGCCTCGTCACGGAGCGTTCCCATCGGAGTCCGAAGGAGAGGAGATGAGGTCTTGAGCGGATCGTCGGGACGGAACGGCATTGCGAGCATGGGATTGAGAGGCAGAACCATGAGAATCACACACGCACTACTCGCGTTGGCGGCGGTGGCGGGGCTTGAGGTCGGCTTCGCGGGGGCTCAGGAGACCAACTCCTGGCGCTACTACCGCCCCGGCAACACGGGCATCCAGGGTGACTACAACGAGACGATCTGGATCGGGGCGGACGGCGACCCATGGATCGGAGGTTACGATCCGATCGCCGAAGAGGGCGGCATCGCCAGGTTCGTTCAAGCCGAGAACCGGTGGATCAACGTATCCAACATCGACTACCAGGTGATCGGGAGCGCCAACGATCTTGGATACTGCCGCGCAACGGACATGGTGGCGGACGGGCTCGGGAACCTGTGGATCGGCACCTGGCGCGGAGCGTTGAGAATGAACCTGGCGGCCGGGCCGAGCTCGCTCGTGAGGTTCGGTCCCGAGAACTCCGCGCTGCCGGGTGGGGTGACTTCGGATCTCACGCGTGCTCCCGACGGCACAATCTGGATCTCCGGGGATGGGGGGCTCTACGCGCTACAACCCAGCCACCAACCAGTGGTCGCACATCAACGGGCACGGCGGACTGAAGATCGCGGCCCAACCAAAGCCGGGGGGAGGATACTACCTGTGGGCTTCCGGCGAAGGGTTCTCGCCGATGGAGCGATGGGACTCAACGACCCAGACCTGGACCAGCTACCCCGCCACCGCGAGCAATCCGTCCCACCTGGTTTCCAAAGACTCGGTCGATGACGAGGGGAACGCCTGGATGCAGCGATGGATCGGGATCCAGGGGGAGGAGACGCTGGACTGCCTTCGTCCGGACGGCACCTGGGTCACGCCGCCGCTGCCGCCGATGCACCCGCAAGTCGGGGTCGCCGCCCTGCGGGCGTTTGGCACCATGCAGGCGCTCATGGTGAACGGCTACGGGCATCTCTATCGGTTCAACGGGACCTCATGGACCGACCTTGGACTGGTGCCCCACGATTACTTCATCGACGACCTCGACATCGCCTCCGACGGAACCGTCTGGCTCTGCGGCACGGGAACGGGCGGGGCGCTCCGGCGTGACGCGGCGACCGGCTACTGGCAGCGCTACCGCATCACCAATACCAGCCAGTTCGATCTCTTCAACAACGACCTGGCCATCGATCCCATCACGGGTGACGTCTACGCGACGGCCAACGCCGCGCCGGGCATCGGGGGCATGGTCAAGTTCGACGGTACGCGGTGGACCGGCTTCGTCACCGACCTCGGGTACGGTCTGACGGGACCCTGGCCCTTTCAGGCGGACCAGAGCGAGGCCATCTACGTCCGGGCGAACGGTCACGTCGTCGTCAACCCGTATCAGCGCCTTCACCCACGAGTTCGACGGGACCTCGTGGACCCAGCTCCCCGGCGGATGGGATCAGATGCACCGGTATGCGGAGGACTCATTCGGCCGGCTCTGGGGCACGGGTCACTACGGTGGCCTCGGGTACTTCGAGAACGGCAACTTCGTTGCCGTGGGCACCGGAGGGGACTGGTGGAGTCCGGTTCAGCCGGATCCCGATCGCCCGGGGACGATCTGGGCGAATCAGGGCTGGAACATCCTCCGCACGGACGCAGGAACCTACGGCTTCAGCCGCGAGACCGGAGACTTCCCGGAACTCTCGCTCCTCCACTTCTCGGGACTGGCGGCTGACCGCAACGGGGTTGCCTGGGTGGGGGCTGCCACTGCCACGGGATCGGCGCTCCTCCGGGTGGATGCGAACACCGGGAGCTACCAGTCGTGGCAAACCGGTCCCAGCTGGCCGTTCCCCGGGGACTTCGTCTACCCCCAGGCGGTCACCCCGGACGGTCGGGTGTGGATGGTCTATGAGAGCAACTACCCGTCGACCGTCGCCGGGCTGCTCTGGTGGGATGGAGTGCAGGTGGGGACCTTCCCCGCGCCGCCCAATGGTCAGTGGCAGTGGGGCGGCCTGCCCGGCGGGATTATCCTGGACCTCAACGTGAAAGTAATCCCGAGCGGTTACGAGCTGTGGATGAGCTGCGCGAGCCGCGGCATCGCGGTGCTGACCGTGCAGGGCTCGACCACCGCGGTCCTGCCGGGGGAGGCGCCCGCGGTGCGCCTCACCCTCGCCCAGAACGCGCCGAACCCGTTCACCGGCAGCACGCGGCTGCGCTTCGACCTGCCCGCGGCGGGGAGCGCGAAGCTCGACATCTACGACGTCAGCGGGCGGCTCGTCCGGCGGCTCGTCGACGGGGCGCTCGCGGCCGGGAGCCACGAGATCACGTGGGACGGCCGCGCGAGCGGGGCGGAGCCGCTCCCGAGCGGCGTGTACCTCTATCGCCTCGAGGCCGGCGGCGAGGTGGCGGAGCGGCGGCTGCTACTCCTCCGCTGACCGGAAGCTCTCTGCAGCGGGATCCGCCACCGGGGCGGGGCGCCGAGACTCGCTGGATTACTTCCCCCGGGACAGAACCCCCGCACAGTCTCAACGAAAAGGGGCGGCCGAGTGGCCGCCCCTTCCCGCGTAACCCCTGCTGAATGTTGGTAGCGGGGGCAGGATTTGAACCTGCGACCTTTGGGTTATGAGCCCAACGAGCTACCAGACTGCTCCACCCCGCAACAAATCAAACCGGAAGAGGACCCTACTCGACGCCGCCGGTCGTGTCAAGGAAGCAACCACGGCGGCGGGCACTGCCCTCCCGGCCAAACCTGGCGGAGGGGGTGGGATTCGAACCCACGGTCCACTTGCGCGGACAACGGTTTTCGAGACCGCCCCGTTCGACCTCTCCGGCACCCCTCCAAGTGCGGATTCTATAACCGATTGGGTGCCTTGGGACAACTCCCGGATTCCCGGAGTGGGGAGGTCGTCGCCGACGGTCCTCGAGTTCGGCCAGGTGCGCTCCGTCGAGACGCCCCCAACCACTCCGGCACCTTCGCTCGTGGAGCACCGGGGGATGTTCATGATGCGTCGCGGCGCGCCCCACGTGCTCCGGCGCTCGCATCTCCTCCGCAGAACTCAACCGCCCGACCGGGTGCGGTGCGGGAGAGATTGGCCAGCACCTCCTCCACTCGGGCGGCCTCGATCTCCTGCCCGAGCGGCTCCGTCTTCGTCGCGCGGCGGGCTGGGGTGCCCTTCATCACGTTTCTTTTTGAGCGGCCCCATGACCCGCCGCGCGAGCACGGCGTCTTTCCGCCTTCCGCGCCGCTTGCGCGGCCTCCTTGGCCAGCGCCTGTTCTTCGACCGACATCACGACTTCTGGACGCTCCTTGCCAAACCTCTTGACGTAGAGGTGCTCGATGAACTGCGGCAGCGGTGCCTTCCAGGGCTCTTGCTCGTGGTTGTCGAGCTTTCCGAGTTTCCTTGGGTTCATCCCGAGCTCCCGCGCCATCTGTACGTGGGCGTGCGAAAGCTGGAAGCGTTTCCGGGCCGCGATCCAATCCTGCAGATTCTGCGAGGGCTTCCGCTTGATCATGGGCTTCTTCGTCGAGCTGCCCGCGGCAGGCCTCGATGCACTCCGCTCCGTCATGAGCTGGCGTGGGGAGCGTGAGAGCGACGAGCGGGAACGACTGCCCGTCCAGGCGTCCCCGCCGGAGCCCTACCGGAACAGCTTCCTCCACTTCGGAAGACCCGAGGAGTGGTCATGGCCGCACCTCCTCAGGCAGGCGCGCGAGGACCGTTTCGAACACTTCGCGGGCCGTCGCCAGCGCTCCCTCTGCCTCTTCGCGAGTCGGTGCTTCCGGCTCTCCCGGGTAGCGGAACATCCACGCGTAGGCCGTCAAGGGAACGGCAAGGTCGACGGTCGCTTTCAGATCGGAGTCGATCCCGATGCACTGCTCGCCGAGCTCTTCGAGGCTGTGGGTCTTCCGAAACCCATCCCATGCCAAGTGAGGAACGCCTTGAGTGTCTTCTCGGCGGCCTGCTGGGCGTGGAACACGATGTCTTCGACGAATGGTGGCTCCGCCGTGAGCTCGTGGGCCGCTGCGGCCAGGTCGCGCTCAGCCCTGACTAGCCACGCCCGCGTCTCGGCGACGAGCTCTGGATCATGCGGCATGGACAAGCTTGCCTTCGCGCATGACCGTGGCTGGCAATGACGCAACGACGTGAGTCCGCCGCTCGAACCGACGACGAGTCCATACGACAACATCGGCTGCGATACCGGTTCCTCGCAGCGCTTGGTAGGCCAAACGGCTGTCGCGGCGCTCAGGCAGCGCGTCGTCCGGGACGATGACCATGAGGTCGTAGTCGCTGTCCGAGCCCGCGTCCCCGCGGGCGACGGAACCAAAGAGGTAGATGCGGTCCGGCTGGTAGGTTTCGACCAGCCGCTCGACCACAAGACGGAGCCTGGGGTCGTGTTCGAGGATCCGTTCCCTCATCTGAGCCCCGCTCTTTCGTACCTCGGGAGATCCGACGTCGTGGGATCCGAGTTCTCGGTCTTCGGAATCCAACGTCTTCTCGATCGTGGCGGCGGCCTTGGGCTAACTTCTTTCCAGACCGCCCCGTTCGACCTCTCCGGCACCCCTCCAAGTGCGGATTCTATAGCTGATTGCGCCCTGATGCGCAATCGAAGTGGAACCGGGGGAGTCACGCCTTTCGGCGGCGCGAAGAGGGTTCGAGACGCCGTCGGCGCCGTCTGGAGGCCGGGGTCGAACAGCGGCCAATCATCTCCTCCCACTCCGGAACGCGGCCGACGACCTCGGCGGGGAGCCGCCAAACGCGCCTGTGCTTCGCGGCGCTCTCTTCCGCCAGGGTCGCCACGGCCTGCGCGGCGGTCTCCTCAGGAAAGTCCTCGGCCCAGCCGAGAAGCCGGTCGGAGCCCCGGCCGCGGCAACGGTAGAGACCGCAAACGACCCCGGCGCAAATCGCCGTTGCCGGTGCATGGAACCCGAGTTCGATGCACCGCCTCATCCCGTCGACGAACGGATCGATCGCCTCGCCGAGGGTCTCCCAGGCTGCTTCGGAGGGCTCGACGTAGCCCCAGCTCTGGCGCCCGGCGCGCCCGTCGAGGTCGAGGATGTCCAGATCCAGGACGGCCTTCTCTACATTCTCCGCTACGGCATCCGCATCGACATGCGTCACCAGCGCCGTGGCAACCTCCTCGGCCTCGGCCACGAGATCCGGATGGTGCTTGAGGAGGGAACGCAGGACGAAGGCGCTCTCGGCGGGGCTGAGTCGGAGGAGGACCTTGCCCATGCGTCTGCCGCTCACAGAAGAGTCCCCACATCGCCGACCCACGGGCTCATCCTCCGCCGTGAGCCCCGGCGGCCTGATCGCGCTGAGCCCGGACAAGCCAACCCCGCGTCTCGGCGATCAGCTCCGGACCATACGGCATAGACCAGCCTACCCTCGCGCAAGACCGTGGCCGGCAGCGACGCAGCAACCCGGGTCCTCCGCTCGAAGCTGCTGCGCGTCCACACGACAACATCCGCGGCGGTACCAGCTCCACGCAGCGCCTGGTAGGCCAAGCGACTTCCACGATGTTCAGGTGGGGCCCCGTCCGGGGCGATGACCATGAGGTCATAGTCGCTGTCCGAGTCCGCGTCGCCGCGTGCGATGGAGCCAAAGAGATAGATGCGCTCCGGCTGGTAGGCCTGGACCAGACGCTCGACCACAAGACGAAGCTTGGGATCGCGCAGGAGGATCGGTTCCCTCATTCCACCATCTCCGCCCAGCTTCGCCCGCTGCGCACGTCGTTCCAGCAGAACCGCACGCCCTGGTTGTCATTCGGGCTGAGTGAGAGGATGCGTTCGAACACCTGACGCGCCTCCGCCGTTCGGTCCAGCCTCCATAGACACAGCCCGAAGCCGTGGAGACAGCGCAGGAACGGCCGATTGAAGACGTGCCCCCATTCGAGCAGTCCGTCAAAGCCTGTGGGCAGCGACAGCTCCGCGATGCGGATCCCGATCTCGTAGTGGACCATCGCCCGTTCAGGCCACCGATCGAACGCCAGGTTGCCCAGGTGGGCGTGCGCATCGATGCAGCGGAGATCCCGGCCCAGGGCCTCCATGAGGAGATCCGCGGCGTCCAGGTCATCGCCGGCCTCGGCGAGCTCTGCCGCTTCGCGGGTGAGGTTTTCCTCGATGTCCATTCCGGGGAAAGCACCCCAGGCGATGCCGTCGAACTCGAAGGACGGACGCGGCTTGGCCGTGAGCTCCCTCCACAGCGGGGCGTATGGGTCAGGAGGTGCGTACGGTTCCACGTGGACGGCGGCGTCCTCCAGCTCGCCACCCGTGAGGGCCAGCGGCTCGAGCCCGAGCTTCGCGATGTCGATGCGCGGGGCCTCGATCTTGCCGCTTGCGTATGCATCGCCGCGCCACGTCCAGCGCCGTTCGACGACGAGCGTCACGAGGTGTCCCGGAACCACGCGCCAGACGTCGCGACAGCGGAATGTGATCTGGCCGTCCTGGTTGAGGACGCGAACGCGCGCCGATTGCTCGTTCACCTTGAGGATGACCGCCTCGACACGCACTGCGTCTGCGGCGGTTGGAGAGGCATCGACGCGGCCGAGCAGCGCAGCGCGGTGGCGCATCACGTGGGTACGCGCAGTCGTGTACGACTCGCTGGTCTTCCGCTGGCGCTCGCGGATGATCCGCTTGAGATCCTTGTGGTCCGTCATGATTCGTTCTCCTCGCACGACGCCACCTCGGCCCCCGCCCTCGGCTGCGCAGCGAAGATCACGCGACAGACCCGCCGGAGGAGTGCTCTCCCCTTTGCCCCGGTCGAGGGATCCTGCGGGGGAGGACCCATCGGGGTTTGGCGCCGGTGCCGCCGTGACAGAGACGGTCGCACAGGAGGGGGGCGCGGTCAACCAGGGAGCCTGGCCGAAGGGCAGTGCCGCACCTGGCTCGGCTGACGGCGCTGGCGAGGCTCGCCGGGGCGCGCAGCTTCCGTCTCGACGCCCTGCGCGCGCGCAGGGTGGGCTACCGCACGGTCACGGCGGCGGATGCGGTCGCCATGTCGAAGATGGGGATCCGCGGCACGAGCTCCGGGTGGCCGGCGCTCCGGACCGTGGCCGGAGCGAAGGGCCGGAACCGGAGACGCGCCGCCACTGCGAGCGGGCCCGCAGTTCCCGCCGGAACGCCGACCCGATACGTCACGTCCCGGCGCTCGAACGGGTCGAGCATGCGCTCCGTGATGCTCGTCACCGTGAAGACGGTTGCGCCGGTGACCTCGACCAGCCACTGCCAGTGCGCGGGCTGCTTCTCCATCAGGATCGCTCGATGCGCCACGGCCGAACCGGTTCGGCGTGGCGGGCGAGATCGGCTACGCGCGGCCGAGGCGGGGCGGGTGCTGATCGCCGTGTGCGACGTGACGGGGCGGGAGCGCGCCGTGCCCGCCGAGGGTCTTGCGGACGCTGGGCGGCGGGCGCTTCGCTGGGATGGTCGCGATGCGCGCGGCGCGGCCGCCTGAGGGGAAGCCCGCTGCTGCTGCTCCAATGCCGCCGCCGATACGATCGGGCCTCACGCCCATATCGCACCCGCGGACTGACACCCTGTCTGGCCCCCGTCCATCTCCCTGACAGCCGACCCCGGCTCCCCGCCCGCAGCCCGTGCCCCGGCCGCGGGCGCCGGCGTAAGCCTCCACCCCGTGGCGACTTACGCCATGCAATCGGTGGCATGCCGGTTGCTCGGTCACCGCTGTGCCCACCTTCCATGTATCAGAATCCGGGCCATCGGCACTGTGGGACAAGACGGAACGCCGATCGAAGCCAGCCCTTGACCCCCCGGTCGCGTTCCAGCCCGTGCCGCCAGGAGGCTCCCATGCAGCAATTCCAGAGGACGCTGGTTGCCGCCGCCGCCGTCTCGCTCCTCGCCGCGGGCGTCGCGCGCAGTCAGCCGCCCGTCGAGACATGGCGTTACTACCGCCCGGGAAACACGGGGATCCAGGGGGACTACTGCGACGCGATCTGGATCGACGGCAACGGCGATCCGTGGATCGGCGGCTACGATCCCTCCTTCGAAGAGGGGGGCGTCGCCCACTTCCTGCAGGCCGAGAACCGCTGGGTCAACGTCTCGAACGTCGACTACCCGGTGATCGGACACCCCGAGCTGCAGGGAACGGTGCGCGTCACCGACATCGAGGAGGACGCCCAGGGACGGCTCTGGATGTCGACCTGGCGGAGCGTGTTGCGGATGGATCCGGCGGTCGGTCCCTCCTCGCTCGTGAACTTCGCGTCGTCGAGCCCCGCCATCGCCGACTGGCGGATGCCGCGACTTCGACTTCTCTCCCGACGGGAAGATCTGGTTCGCGCTGATCGGTTTCGGCGGCTCGAGTGGCGGGATCGTGCGCCACACCCCCGGCACCAACGACTGGCACTACTGGACCGGGGGCAACCCGCCGCAGGGCGGGAACAACTGGCCGCTGCTCGTCTGGAGCGTCATTTCCGTGTCGATCCAGCCGAAGCCGGGCGGCGGCTACATCGTCTGGGGCGACGCGGACAACGGCGCCTCGATCGTCTCCTTCGACTCCGGCACGCAGCTGTGGACCTTCCACGAGTTCTCCTACACGCCGGGCAGCATGCTCGACATGCCCGGCCGCGAGAGCGTGGACGACTCGGGCCACCTCTGGATGACGCGCTTCGTCCGCTTCGAGGGCTCGAACGCCGTCTACTCGCTCGACTATCGCCGCCCCGACGGCACCTGGGTCACCCCCGCGCAGCCGCCCATCGCGCCGGGCAATCCCTCGATCTGGGCGTTCCGCGCCTTCGGCGACCGGCAAGCGCTCCTCGCCGACGGCAACGGGCGGATCTGGCGTTTCAATGGCACGTCGTGGCAGGACCTCGGCGTCTGGCGTCCCGGCGGCTTCACCTACGACCTCGAGATCGACGCGGCCGGGAACGTGTGGGCGATGGGGACGGGCGGAGCCGCTCGGCGCAACCCTGCCACCGGCGTCTGGCAGCGCTACCGGATCACCAACACCAGCCAGTACGACAGCTGGAACAACGACCTCTCGGTCAATCCAGCCACCGGCCACGTCTACGCCTGCGCCAACGCCGGACCGGGCTTCGGCGGCATGACGATGTTCGACGGCACGCGCTGGATCGGGTTCAACAACCATCAGTACGGGCTCGGCGTGTCGTGGCCCTTCCCGACCGACAACAGCCAGGCGGTCGGCTTCCGGCCGTCGAACGGCAGCGTGGCGGTGAACCCCACCTACGGCGGCATCCACCAGTGGAACGGCGCGAGCTGGACCAACCTGAACGGCATGAGCGAGAGCCGTGGACTGGTCGAGGACTCGATGGGGCGACTCTGGTCGCTCGGCAACTACTTCGAGCTGCGTTACCACAACGGGACGAGCTGGGTGTCGGTGCCGAACAACGGCACCTGGGGGAACAACATCCAGAAGGACCCGGACCGGCCGGGGACGGTCTGGGTCAGCACCTACGCCGAGGTGATCCGCACCGACGGTACCTATCGGTTCTCGCGGGACTACAACCAGTTCCCCGAGTTGAACACGCAGAGCGACATCTTCGGGACGGTCGCGGCCGGTCCCGGCGGCATCGCCTGGCTCGGCTCCACGCAGGGGATGTTCAAGCTCAACGCGAACGACGGCACCTACCAGTACTTCACGGAGGTCGGCGGCTACTCCTGCGTGGGCGCCAGCCCGCTCGCGGTGACGTCCGATGGCCGCGTCTGGTTCGCGATGTTCGATCCGGGCGGCTGGAACGGGACGCCCCATGGCCTGCTCTGGTTCGACGGCGTGAACGCGGGGTACTTCCCGACCCCGGTCAACGGCGAACCCCAGTGGGGCGGGCTGCCGCACGCGCAGATCTATGCCTGCCAGGTGCGCACGCTGCCCCAGGGCTATGAGCTGTGGCTGAGCTGCGCGAGCCGCGGCATCGCCGTCCTCACGGTCCAGTATTCCTCCCCGTCGAGCGTCGAGGTCGCCTGCGGGCGCGCCGACCTTCCGGCTCGAGCCGAGCGCGCCGAACCCGTTCCGCGATGCGACGACGCTCGATTACACGCTCGCTTCGGCGGGGCGCGTCGAGATCGGCGTCTACGACGTGCACGGGCGGCTCGTGCGGCGGATGCTCGATGCCGAGAGGGCGGCGGCCGGCCGCGGCACGGTGCGCTGGGACGGTAGGGACGATGCGGGGCGCGCCGCGGCGGGCGGCGTCTACTTCTGGAAGGTGACGACCCCCGAGCGGGAAGCGACCGCGCGGATGGTCCTCGTGCGTTGAAGACAGCGCGCCGACTAGCAAACCCTGAAGGAGTCAGTGCCATGACCCACCGGACCAGAACGCAGCGTGGTTCCGACGTAACGCTCCGCGCCGCGGTGTTGCTCGGCGTCGTCCTCCTCCTCCTCGCGGCTCCGGCGGCGCTCCGCGCCCAGCCGCCGATCCTCGAGCGCGGGCTCCTGCCCGGGGATCTTGCGGTCGCTCCGGAAACCCAGAGCCAGCAGGACCACTCCGTGGCGAGGGGCGGCGACCGGTACCTCGTCGTGTGGTCGGACTACCGCGGCCAGGCGGTCGGCGGCGGCACGAACCAGAGCGGGGGCGACATCTTCGGCATCCGCCTCGACGCGGCCGGCAACCCGATCGACCCGATGCCCTTCCTGGTCGCCGGCGGGATGGGACTCCAGCGCTACCCGCTCGTCGCCTGGAACGGGTCGGCCTGGCTTGTCGTCTACATCTCCCAGGACCAGGTCGGCGGGTACTTCGAGGATCGGATGCGCGCGGTGCGCGTGTCCTCAGCAGGGCAGGTCCTGGATGCCACCCCCATACTCTTTCCACCGACCCAGTTCACGCCCAACACGATCGGGCGCCAGGTCGCCGGACAGAACGGGCAGTGGCTGGTCACGCGCTGCATCTACCATGACACCGGCTACGGCACGATGCTCGTCGGCCAGCGGATCGACGGCAGACGGCGCGCTCCTCGATCCGACGCCGCGTCTGCTCATGGACTGGATCTACGGCGGAACGGCGCTCCTCGCTGCGAACGGGGAGTACCTGGCCGCCGGGCCGGACTGGAACACGAGCTCGGCCTCCAAAGCAGTCCGCGTCGGCCTCGACGCCCAGCCGATCGGGGCGCCGTTCACCGTGCCGAGCCTGACCCTCGCCACGAACGGGAGCGAGCACTATGTCGTGTGGGTCGCCGACTACGTGAACCTGGTCGGCTCGCGCATGACGCTCGGCGGCACGCTCCTCACGCCGGCCGGCACGATGATCGTCCAGAACTTCTCGCAGTACACCCAGTCGACGCTCGCGCACGACGGGACCAACTGGTGGCTCGAGTGGGGAGTCTCCGATCGGCTGCGCACCGTGCGCATCAACGCCGCCGGCACCGTGCTCGATCCGAACGGCGGCGTCCTCCTGCCGATCCAGATCGGCGGGAACATCAACACCGCCTACAACCCGGTGCTGGCGCCGCGGCCCGGCGGCGGCGTGCACGTCTTCTGGTACGACGTGCGGGTGGCGCTCGGCTACGACACGAACGTCTTCACGCTGCCGGTGAGCGCCGCCAACGTCCCCGGCGCGGAGCGCTGCGTTTCCACCGGCACGCGCAGCCAGCGCACGCCGGACTTCGCCGCGGGCCAGGACGGCCGGATCGCCGTCGTCTTCGTGAGCGAGGCGGCCAACGATGATCGAGTGCTCCTCCACCTCCTCGGGCCCGACGGGGTGCCGCTCGCAGGCGAGCCGATCGAGGTCGCGGCGGGCCCGACCATCGGCAAGGCATCGATCGCATGGAGTGGAACGGTCTACCTCGTCACCTGGGATGAGGGAGCGAGCGGGCTCTCGCCGACCCAGATCATGGCGCGGCGCCTGAACGGCGACGGATCGTTCGTCGATCAGACGCCGCTTGCCGTCATGCCCGGCTTCAGCCCGGACGTCGAGGCGCTCGGCGAGGACTTCCTCATCGCCTGCGCGCGCTTCGACACCTACCCGCAGTTCATCTACGCCTGGATGCGCATCGTCGACGGGCCGACGGGCGGCTTCCAGAACGCGGCCACGCTCATCGGCGGCGGCTACGTCTCCGTCGGACCGCGCGTCCACGCCGCCGGCACGCGCTGGATCGTGACGTACCAGAGCAACTGGAGCCACGATGACTCCCGCTCCGATGCGATCTACAACTTCGTGAATCTCCAACGGCTCGTTCACTCCAGCGTCCAATCCGGCGCAGACCGGGGGCGGCTCCGGGACTCCGGACGTGGCGTTCTCGGGCCAGAAGTACCTCTTCGTCTGGCGCAACAATACGCTGTCGAACGCCAACAACTACATCGCCGGTCGCATCATGAACGCGGACGGTTCCTTCGCCACGGGGAACTTCACGATCGCCGAAGCGCCGGGGCGACAGCTCCGCCCCGTGGTCGGCTGGGACGGCACGAACTTCGTCGTCGCCTGGGACGATCAGCGGAACCAGGGCGCCTTCTTCGACGAGCGGACCGACATCTACGGCGCGCGCGTGAGCCCGGCGGGTCAGGTGCTCGACCCGGTCGCCTTCCCGATCTACGTCGGCCCGCAGGGCGACGCCACCGCGGCGATCCTCTCACGCACCGATGGCGTGAGCTTCGTCGCCTCGGCGCGCTTCGTGACGACGACGGACTTCGACTCCTACCGAGTCGGCGTCACCGTCCTCGGCCTCGATCAGACGGCGGTCGCGGCGGAGGGCGTCCTGCCCGGGCGCGCCCTCCTGCACCAGAACGTCCCGAATCCGTTCAACCCGGCGACGACGGTCCGCTTCAATGTCGAGCGAGCGGGCCGGGTTCAGGTCACCGTGCACGACGTGGCGGGGCGTGAGGTAGCGGTGCTCGCGCGCGGGGAGTTCCCGGCCGGCGAGCACAAGCTAGTCTGGGACGGCCGGGACGACCACGGGCGCCCCGCCGGCTCTGGCACCTACTTCCTCCGGCTGGAGGCCGACGGTTACCTGGCGTCGCAGAAGATGGCATTGATCAAGTAGCAGCCGAGCCCCCCGCCGCCGGTTGCCCACCTGGTGAAAGGCGGCTGCCCGGCGGCGCCCGTACGTCGTATCATGCGCGCGCCGGTCAGCCTGTGTCCCAGGGGGAACTCGCGAGCAAACTCCGGATCCAAGAAGTAGACCACCGGCGCCCGGCTCGCCGAGACGCTCCGCGAGGACCGCGGCATCCGCTTGCCGCCGCCGCCCGAGAAGGTGCTGAGCTGGCCGCTGATCGGCGAGAAGGTCCACGGATTCTGGGTGCTGGCCACGGAGAACCTCAAGGCGGCGATGGCGACCGCCCGTTCACAGGTCAAGCGAGTGCTCACCTTCGTCGGTTCGCGGATTGCCGGCGCTGCGTTCACGGTCATCCTCTCGCTCGTCACCGTCGCCCCGATCGTCTTCGCCTTCTGGTGCCTGCTGGTCAGCGTCTCCGACGGCGTGCTCAAGCCGCTCTTCCTGGGACGGGGCGTCGCGATTCCGATGCCGGTCATCCTGCTCGGCGCGATCGGCGGCATGCTCCTCTCGGGAATCATCGGGCTCTTCGTCGGGGCGGTCGTCCTCTCCATCGGCTACAGCCTGTTCCAGGCGTGGATGCACGCCGGCCCCGCCGAGCCGTGACCGGGAGCACATCGGGGCCGGTACTCCGCGCCGGCCCCTGCGCGTGGCTCCACCGCCAGCCGGCGGCCCAGTGCCCCGCCTCCGCGGCGAGTGACTGGTCCGCCGGCGACAGCAGGAGCCGCAGGGTCGTTGCACCGCCCGGTCCGAAGACATCGACATGCTCGATGCCGGCCGGGGCTTGACGACGACGCTGAGCGGTGTTCCGCGCTCGTCGGTGGAGCCGACGCGCTCCTCGATCCCTCCGCGGAGCACGAGCGTGACCGAGCTCCGATCGTTGGCATGCCGCGGGCGGCGCTCGCCGGGGCGATAGCGGACGAGCCGGAGATCGCGCGGCGCTCGCGCGTCGCTCGCGCGGCGCGGCGCCCCCTGATATGTCCGGTCCCGGGCCGCCGCTAACTCGAACGCACGGAGGCACCTGGGCGCAGGAGCGCGGACGGGAGCCGGTTCCCGTCCCCGCGCGGCCCTGCCGCCCGCCGGCCTCCCGCCAGGGGCTTACCCCTGCATCAGCCGGCCGGCCGGGGCCCCGTGCGCAGGCAGCTCATCCTCGCTCCGGCGCGGCCGATAAGTCGAAGGGCGCCGCCCACCTGGCGCCGCTCAAGGCACCACCTACCCGGCCGCGATCCCCCGCTCCGCGGGAAGAGGCACCATGGCGCGACCTCAGCCATCTCCCTGGCTTCCGATCCAGCAAGCGAACGAGTCCGCCCGGGAGGCGATCGACGCCGCCGCCCGCAATCTTGCCACCGGCCACCCGCGCGACGCGCTGCGCGCGGCGGGGTTCGCCTGGCACGAGCAGCGCTACCTGCGCGAGGCCTACGAGCTCGCCGCGCGCGCAGCGAACGAGGTGGGGGAGGAGGAGATCGCGCGCGCGCTCATGGCCATCATCGCCGATCCGCAGAATGCGGGCATGTGGCTGCAGGCGGGCTGGGCGCTCATCGATCAGAGCGCGAGCGATCTGGCCGTGCCGCTCCTCGAGGAAGCCTATCGCCTGGACCCGCGGAACCCCGAGGTGCGTGAGTCGCTCGTCATCGCCTACTCGGACGAGGGCCGCCATCACGAGGTCGTGAGCATCGCGGCGAGCATGAGCCTCGCCGAACGCCCGTCGCTCGCCTTCCCGCTGGCCTGGTCGGCGCTCATGATCCGCCGCCTCGAGACCGCGGAGCGCGCCTTCTCCATGCTCTCGAAGATGGCGGAGAAGAACCCGGAGATCCGGGGCATCCAGGCCAAGGCGGCGGCCGCGCTCGAGCGCTATCGGGCCTTCCCGCCGGCCGACGACATCCGCCACTGGCACTACATCCAGTACGGCGGCGTCACGCTCGATCTCTGCGCCGACCTCGACCAGGCCGGCGGCCGCTACAACCTGGTGAGCCTCTCGCACCAGGACGTGGCGAGAGTGCTCCTGCGTCTGATCGGCGTCTGCGAGGTGCTAGGCGTGCCGTTCGGGCCGTGGGGCTTCGTGTCGCGAGACGGCGAGGTGGTCGCGCGCGCGCTCGGGCTCCTCACCAACACCTCGATTGTCTACGGCGTCCCGCAGTCGGGCTGGCTCGTGCTCGGCGATCCGCGCGAGGCCGACTCGAAGCAGGAGGACGGCTCCGGGCGGATGAAGCCGAACCCGGCCGATCCCGCGCTGCGCACGTTCGCGCTCACCTTCCCGTGGACGCACTGGGGGCCGCGGGTCACCGATGTGACCGGCCTGTGGACCGAGCTCGCGGTCTTGCCGTGGAACGGCGGCTGGCGGAGCGCGGCCGGCGGTCGCATCGTGCGCGAGGTGCCGGTGGATCGGCGGACTCCGGCCGAGATCGCGGCCGATGTGGTCCAGGCCGCGGCCGGGGCCGCCCCGCCATCGGACGAGCTGGCCGACTTCGTGCTTCCGCGCCGCACTTTCCTCGCGCTCACCCAGCGCGCGACACCGCGCGGACTGCCCTACGTGCCGGATGCGCCGCTCCCCGCGGCGTCCATGAACGGCATGCTCGATTAGTCGCTCGCGAGCGGCGGCTAGAACGTGAGGTACGCCCGCGCCGGCGCGAACGCAGGGCGCCGGCCCGCGAGCTCGTGCGCGAAGGCGGCGAACGACGTGGCGGTGTGAGCCGGAGTGCCGAGCGCAGCCTCGTCGGCCTGAGCGTGGCGCATGCGCGCACCGATGTCCGCCAGGTGCGAGGCCAGCTCGGCGAGATGCTCCGCGCGGTGCGCCGGCAAGCCGGACCGTTCGAGCCGCCGCCCGTACTCGCGAGCGCCGACCTCGATCGCTTCCACCTCATGGCCGAGCGCCTCGGCGAGGACCGCGGCCATCTCGACCGGCGTGAGGATCTCCGGAGCGACGAGATCGATCCGTTCGGCGCCGGCCGGACCGCGGGCCAGCGCGATCAGGGCGGCGCAGGCCACATCCCCCGCGGCTACCAGGGGGAACGGATCCGCGGGCGAAGCGGGGAGCGCGAGCACGCCGCTCTCGATCTCCGCCATCTGGACGGTCAGGTTCTCCATGAGGAAGGCGGGGCGCAAGACCGTGAAATCGAGCCCCGTGTCGGCCAGGTTCTGTTCGATCTCCATCTTTGCCGTGACGGGCGTATCGCCGGCCGCGGAGGTCGCCCCGAGCACCGAGAGGTAGACCACGTGCTCCACGGTCGAGCCCGCATGCGCCTCGGCGAGCATGCGGCCCATCTTGCGCTCGTCGCGCGGATCGTCGAGGAGGGGCGTGGCGAGGAAGCTCGCTGTGGCATCGCGGAGGAAAAGGGTCAGGCGCTCGGATTCAAAGAGGCTGCCCTTGAGCACCTCGACGCCGAGAGCGGTCAGATGATCGGCGCGCGAAGGGGCTCGGCAGAGGACACGCACGGGGTGGCCGCGCCGGCAGAGGCGGGGCACGAGCAGGCCGGCGATCCGCCCGGTGGGGCAGGTGACGGCAATCATGACGTCCCTCCGTCGCGGCTCGATCTCCTTGAGCCGCATGAGAGGCGGGAGGGAGGGCCGGCCATCGCCGGCGGCGCCCTCCCGATCGGAGGTGGGCGCGTGCGGCCGGCAGTCGCTCGAGACTCGACCCGGGCGGGCACGGACCTCGATGGCGTTGACGGCCTCGGGTCCACGCTAGCGCCGCCCGGCGCTGCATGTCCAGTGAATACGCCGCGAAGTCGATTCGGCGCCGCCGCCGGCGTGCCGAGTCGGGTTCGCCGGTGCTAAGGTTACGGCCATGGACTTCAGCGGCGAAGCCGTGGGGCGGGCGCTCCTGCTCGTGCTTGCCCTGGCCGGGCTCGCGATCGCCGCCTACTTCACGGGCGTGAGCTATCGTCTGATCGCTCCCGACGCCTTCTTCATCCCGCGTCGCTGCCGGCTCGGCGAGGCGACCTGCGCCCGCGTTCTCGATACGCCTCGCGCCCGGGTCTTCGGCGTTCCCAACTCGCTCCTCGGGACGGCCTACTACCTGGCCGTGATCGGGCTCGCCATCGCCGGCGGGGCGGGGGCGGCACCCGGCTGGGTGCTCGTGGCCTACCGGCTCACGGCGCTCGGCACCGTGGCGCTCGGCGCCTACCTGAGCTGGAGCCTGCTCTTCCTCACCCGGGTGCCGTGCGTCCTCTGCTTCACTGCGCACGCGATCAATCTCGCGATCGCGCTTCTCGTGTGGCTGGGCACGGGAGGGGGCGGCGGCTGAAAGAGGGCGGCGGGCGAAAGAGGGCGGCTGAGCGAGGGGCCGGCGGCTGAAAGGAGGTGGCGGCCGGTCACGAGCCTTGAAGGCCGCGCCCGGCACCGGCGGAATCCCGCTACTTCTTCTTCGGGTCCTTGTCCTTTGCGGTCGCCTGGTCGGAGAGGATGTAGACCTCCTCGCCCTCCTTCGCATACCCATAGACCTCGCGCGCCACTTCCTCGACCGCCTCGCCCGACTCGAGGCGCGCCTTCAGCGTGGCCAGCTCCTCGCGCTCGGCCATGAGCGCGGCACGCTGCTTGGCGAGTTCCTTGCGCTCGTGATCGTAGCGCCAGATCGAGAGGAACCCGCGCGGCGAGAACATGAGCTCCCAGGCGACGATCCCGAGGACGAGAAGGAGGAGCCAGCGCCGGATGGGGATCGGCTCCCGGTGCGGGCGGCCTTCCGGGTGCCAGTACCGGTTCTCGGCGGGCGAGCGATCGTGACTCAGGGGCTGGCCCATGAGGGGTCTCCTTGTATCCTGGGGCACGACGGCGGAACGGTGGATCAGCGGATCTTCGCGACTACTTCTCGGGCGAGCGCTTGCGGCCTTCCTTCGTTTCGTGGGCCGCGGCCTTCCGTTTCAGCGCATCCGGCGCCAGATTGGTGAAGGCGGCGAACCCGGCGAAGCGCGCCGCTTCGCCGAGCCCCTCCTCGATGCGAAGGAGCTGATTGTACTTGGCGATGCGGTCGGTGCGGCTCGCCGAGCCCGTCTTGATGAACCCGGTGTTCGCGGCCACCGCCAGATCGGCGATCGACGTGTCCTCGGTCTCGCCGGAGCGGTGCGAGATGACCGCCGTGTAGCCCGCCCGCTTCGCCATCTCGATCGCGTTGAAGGTCTCGGTCACGGTGCCGATCTGGTTCAGCTTGATGAGGATCGAGTTGGCGATGCCCATCCGGATGCCGCGCATGAGCCGCTCGGTCGAGGTGACGAAGATGTCGTCGCCGACGATCTGCACCTTCTTCCCGAGTTTCTCGGTGAGCGTCTTCCAGCCTTCCCAGTCGTCCTCTCCCAGTCCGTCCTCGATCGAGGCGATCGGGAAGCGGCCCACGAGCTTCTCGTACATCGCGATCATGGCATTCGCGTCGAGCTTCGCCTTCTTCTCGCCGGGGAGCGCGTACTCGCCATCGCGTCCGAGCTCGCTCGCGGCGACATCGAGCGCCAGGAGCACATCCTCGCCCGGCAGGTAGCCGGCCTTCTCGATCGCCTCCATGAGCAGCTCGATGGCCTCCACGCTGGACTTGAGATCGGGGGCGAAGCCGCCCTCGTCGCCCACCGCGGTCGAGAGCTTGCGTTCACCGAGCACCTTCTTCAGATGGTGGAAGATCTCGGCGCCCATCTGCAGGGCGCGCGCGAAGGAGGAGGCGCCGACCGGCAGGATCATGAACTCCTGGATGTCGAGGTTGTTGTCGGCGTGCGCGCCGCCGTTCAGGACGTTCATCATCGGTACCGGCAGCACGCGCGCGCTGACGCCGCCCAAGTACTGGTAGAGCGGCAGCCCGCAATCGGCGGCGGCGGCGTGCGCGACAGCGAGCGAGACGCCGAGGATGGCGTTGGCCCCGAGCTTCTCCTTGTTAGGCGTCCCGTCCAGGTCAACGAGGATCTGATCGATCAGGGTCTGGTTGGTCGAGTCTTCGCCCACCACCTCGGGTGCAATGACCTTCATCACATTGTCGACGGCGCGCAGCACGCTCTTCCCGAGGTAGGCGCTCGACTTGCCGTCGCGGAGTTCGAGCGCTTCGTGGGCGCCGGTCGAGGCGCCGGAGGGAACGGCGGCCCGTCCCTGCATGCCGGACACGAGGTCGATCTCGACTTCGATCGTGGGATTGCCGCGAGAGTCGAGGATCTGGCGGGCGCGTACTCTCTCGATTGAGCTCATCCGTCCATCCATCCGTGCATCACGCGGCCCGGGCGCGGCGCGATGATCGTTCCTGGGAAAGAGGTGACTCGCCATGGCGAGCAGGTGGGGCACTGGCGGCGGGGTCCACAGCGCAGCCGCGGGCCGCACGCTAGCGCGTGGGTCCGGCGGTGTCAAGGCGGCCCCGCCGCGGCCATGACGCAGGCAATGCAAAGGGCGGCGAGGTGCCCGTTCCCTGGCCCTCGCCGCCCCCTCGTGCCGGTCGCCGGCGCACGCAATCATGGCGCGCGCCGGCTCGGCACGCAGCCGACCGGAGTACAGCGCGCTAGCGCGACAGCTGGCGGCGCTCCGTGCGGGTCGGGATCCCGTACTTCTTGAGCTTGCGATAGAGCGTGGCGCGGCCGATGCGGAGCTCGCGCGCCGCCCGGACCAGGTTCCCGTTGTTGCCCTCGATCGCGGCCCGGATCGCTTCCGCCTCGATCTCGGACATCGTGCGCGGGCGGTGCCCGCCGCTGGCGAGCGCCGCCTCGCGGAGCGGCGGCTGCATCGCGAGCGGCAGCTCGTCGGAGTCGATCTCGGTCTGGTCCGGAGGCGTGAGCAGGCAGGCCCGCTCGAGCAGCGAGTGCAGCTCGGTCAGGTTGCCCGGCCAGTGATAGGCACGGAGTGCGGCGAGCGCATCGGTGGTCAGGCGGCGCACGGCGAGACCTTCATGGGCCGCGATGTCCTCGAGGATCGCCCGGGCGAAGGCGTCGAGCGACTCGCGCTGCGCCCGGAGCGGCGGGATCGCGATCTGGATCCGGCCGAGCGCCTGCCCGAGCGCCGGTACGACAAGGCCGCCGCGCACGAGGGCGGTGACGCCGGTCTGCGACCAGGCGACGACGCGCGGAGAGGGCGAGAGGGTGCGCAGGCCCTCGAGGTGGCGGAGATCGGTGCGCTGCAGGTAGGCGAGGATCTCCTCCTGATGTTCGGGGAGGAGTCGCTCGGGCGAACAGAAGAAGAGGAGGCCGCGGCCCTCGGCCAGCTTCGGCGCGCGTCCCGGGAGGCAGTCCTCGCGGATGAAGGCGCCCGCGTCGGGCGTCATCTCATGGAGGATCTGGGCGAGCCAGATCGCCCCGGTGCCGATCTCGCCCGTGATCCAGACCGGTTCGTGCGAGCGGGCGACCTTCTCGATCGCCTCGATCGCGCGCATCTCCCGTGGCTCGGCCTGGCCGGGGACGGTGAGCGTGACATGGAGCGGCCCGAGGAGGCGATGGAACTCGCGGCTCTCGGTTCTCGGCCCGGCGACCGCCTTCGTCTCCTTCTCGGTGATTCCCGAAATCAACATGGCTGCCCTCCAGGGGCCTTCGTGGCCGCTCCTCATCGCGAGCGGCGTCGTCCCTGGCCCCGATCCCTGACCTTGAGAAGCCTCTTCCAGTTATCGTTCCCGGCTCGCCCCGGTCATGCGGCCGCGCTCGACCTCGCCGTGGGCTCCGGTTCGTGCAGCAGCCGCCAAGGCCGGCGGGGCAGGGGGATCAAGGGTGGGAGGGCAGGATGTCGGTCCCCCGAGCCGCTCGACTGGGGCGGCGGGTCGGACCACCGCTCACGGTCATCCGACCCACGGGATGTTTCGGCCGGGGAGGGAATGTCCCTTAGGGAAACGTTCTTGATTTGAGGCGGGCGGCTTGGAGGGACGCAGCGGTCGATCGATCCGGAAGAAAGGCGGAGCGGCCGGGGCGTCCAGACGCCCCGGCCGTTCCGGATTCGATTCTGAAGCAGGTCTGGAGCGGGGAGAACCCGGCTCCCGCGGGTGCGCCCGCTCTAGCGGAGCGCGTGCTTCGACAGCTTGTAGCGCAGGGTGGCCTCAGGGACCTTCAGCATCTCGGCGGCAACGGCGATGTTGCCCTTGGCCTGCTGCATCGCTGCCTGGATGAAGAACGACTCCACGTGGTCGAGGACCTTGCGCAACCCGAAGCGCGGCTTGCCCGCCTCGATATCCTGCCGATACTGCTCGAGCAGCCCGGCGAGGGAGGTGCGGAAGGACACCTCGCTCGACAGCTCGTCGACGAGACGGATCAGGCGCTGGTTGCTTTCAAGAGCGTCGCGGCCGGCCTTCTGCAATTCGGTCGCCACGGACTGCATTGAGCGTCGCTTCATATCCTCAACTCGATTCTTCAGCGGGAAGCGTGATGGGTGGGGAAGCTTCGGGCACGGCCAGCGGGCCGCTGCGGAGCCAATGGTAGCTCCCCGCGCCGAAGGCGCAACCTGAAATTTCTGCGGCCGGGAGTCAAACGTCGCAGTCGGCGGATGGGAGCAAGGAATTGAGGATGGGCGGGGCCGCGCCGCCGCTCGGGCCGGCCGGCGGCCCGCGACGCGGGGGGCGGCCGCCGGCCGGCCCCCCGGCCAGGAATCGACCACCGGCGAGCGGTCCGCTCCCGGCCGGGGCTTCACCGGCGCTGGGGGCTATGTGCCCGGGCGCCGCCGGGGGCCGCGTGCCTCGCCGGCCGCTGCCGGTGCCGTGGATCGCCCGGGCCGGAGCGGCGAGCCCGGGGCGCAGGCGGGAGCGGCGGCGGCAGCGGACGGATGATCGGCAGTCCCGGCGCCCGCCGCGAGGCGGCCGCCCGTTCGCCGCCGGCGGGCGGTGCTTGACGCCTCCGCGAGCATCGGGTTTCCTCCTCTCGTGCATCGCATGCCCCCCGCGCATCTCCTCTTCCCGGTCTGCGCTCGATGAGCGCCACGCCGTCGCTTCCCGCGGAGGATGATGCCAGGTACATCGCGCGCGCGCTCGCCGGGGACGAGCGCGCCTACGGCGAGCTCCTCGCGCGCTATCGATCGCGCGTGCTGGGGCTCGCGCTGCGCATGGTGCAGAACACCGACGACGCCGCCGATATCGCGCAGGAGGCGTTCGTGCGCGCTTTCCAGGCGCTCTCCACGTTCGATGTCACCAAGTCGTTCGGGGCCTGGATCGCGAAGATCACGGCCAACCTGTGCATCGATCACTTCCGGCGGCGGCGCCTCGCACTCGTGTCGCTCGATGCGCCGATCGAGGCGGAGCGCGGCGACCGGGCGCGGGAGGTCGCCGACACCGCGCCCATCGCCGACGATCTCCTCGGGCAGAGCGAAGCGGAGCTGCGGCTCGACTCGTTGCTCGCGTCCTTGCCGCCCCGCTACCGGGTGGTCGTGATCCTGCGCTACAAGGAGGATCTCGCCTACGAGGAGATCGCCACGGTGCTCGGGATCCCTCTCGGCACCGTGAAGGCCCGGCTCCATCGGGCTCACCACCTCCTCAAGCGGCGGCTCGCCCCCGGCCGCGAGGACCGGGGTTGAGACGGCCCGCCCGGCGAGCGGCCGCCCCAGGTGGCGCGGCGGCTGCAACTTGCTCCGGGGCGCCGGCGTATCGGCTAGTGGAAATGGCGTTGACAGGCGGAGAGCACCCAGGCGATGTCCTTCCGAGCACCGAACATGAGCTGTAACCTCTGGAAAGAAAAGGCCTTCCCCTACCTGGAAGGCCAGCTGCCCGGGCCCGAGGCCGAGGCCTACCGGGCGCACCAGTCCGGCTGCCCGGTCTGCCGGGCCGAGGTGGAAGCCGGCCGGGGGCTCGTCGTGGCCATCCGCCGCCTGCGGAACCCCGACCTGAGAACCGAGGAGGCTCGGGTCTTCGACCGGGCTGTTCTCGCCCGGGCGGGCGTCCTGGCCTCTCCGGCCGGCGCGCATTCCGTACCCGCGCCGACGCGCGAGGCGCGCGCGCGGGCCGTGCTCGCCGCCGCTGCCGCGAGTCGCACGCGCGTCCGCGTGCCGGCTTCCGATGTGCGCGCCGCTGCCGCTCACGCGATCGCCGCACGGAGCCGCCAGGCCGTGCGGCCCGCTTCCCCGCCGGCGCCCTCGTTCCTCATGGCCTCGCTCGCCCTCACTGCGGCATCGATCTTCGCCACGCTCTTCTTCGGCGAGTGGATGGTGCGGGCGATCGGGTCGAGCTTCGCACTGGCGCTCGGCGCCCTCGGCGAGGGCGGCAGCCATCTCGCGGAAGCCGTGGGGGTGCGCGTGCTCGAGGCGGAGGCGGTGCTCAGGGTCGCGCGGGGGTTCGCGCACGATCTGGGACCGGTCTCCGAGGGTGTGTGGCAGTTCGCGAACGCGCGGGGGCCGGATGTCATGCTGGTCGCCGTCGTGGCCGTCGCGCTGCTGGGGTTTGCCGGTTATCTCGTGCGCCGCGGTCACAGCGGGGCGCGCGAGTCCGTCCGCGGGTAGCTCGAGCCGGCTGCAGAATGATCCAGCCGGCCAGCCAACGAGGGTCATCATGAAACACGTGCCCGCACCTGTTCGCCCGGTGATCGTGGCCGTCTCGGTCGCAGTTTCGCTCATCGCGCTCGGGTTTGGACTCCGGCTGGCGGGGCAGGCGATGGCCTACTCGCCGGCGACGGCGCAGGCGCAGGGGGATCCGGGCATCGAGATCGGGCCCGATCCCGACGCGCCGCCGCCCAAGCCGGCGCCGCGCCCCCGGGCCGGAACCGCGCCCGAGGTGCCGACGCCTCCGGTCCCGCCGAAGGGCCCGGAGATGAGCGATGCCGAGCGCGATGCGCTCCGCGCCCAGAAGGAGGCCGAGCGCGCCGAGGTCCTGGCCGAGGAAGCGATCCGCGAGGCCGAGGCCAAGGCAGAGGCCGCGATGAAGCGCGAGCGCATCATCCGTCGCCGCGTCGAGGACGGTGATGGCGGCGACGAGGACGGGCAGATCGTACGCATGGGTCAGAACGTCGTGATCGAGAGCGGCGAGACCGCCGAAGAGGTGGTCGTGATCGGCGGCGACCTGACCGTGCGCGGTGAGGTGACCGGGGATGCCGTGGCGATCGGCGGGGATCTGCGCGTCGGTGAGGGGGGGCGCGTCACGGGCGATGCCGTGAGCATCGGTGGCGAGCTCGACATCGAGGAGGGCGGGGTCGTGGACGGCGATCAGGTCGAGGTCGCCAACGTGGGTCCGATCATGATCCCCGGCTTCGGCCACGTGCGCGAGGACGGGCCCGGGGTCTTCGCCCGCATCGCGAAGAACGTGCTCAAGCTCCTCGCCGTCCTCTTCATAGGCTGGCTGGCCATGCTCCTCTTCGGGCACCGGCTGGCGGCCTTTGCCGAGATGGTCCAGCACGACTTCTGGCGATCTCTGCTCGTCGGCGTGCTGGTGCTCGTGCTCTGGCTTCCTGCGGTCTTCCTCTCGGCGATCACCGTGATCGGCATCCCGGTGGCGATCCTGCTCGTGCTCGGCGTGCCCCTTCTGCTGCTCGTCGGCTACCTGGTGGGGGCGCTCGCCTTCGGGCGCCGGCTCGCCGCCGGCATGCGCTTCGACCAGGTGAGCGCGCTCGGGCATCTCGTGACCGGGCTGCTCGCCATCGGCCTTCTCATCCTGCTTGGCCAGCTGCTCGGCATCGCCGACATCCTCGGCCCGGTGTCCTGGGCCTTCAAGTTCGTGGGCTGGACCCTGCTCTCGTTCGCCACCATTCTCGGCACCGGCGCGCTCGCGATAGCGCTCCTGGCCGGTGTCAAGGCCCGGCGGGGCGCCGCGCCGATCGCGCCGCCGCCGGTCCCCGAGCCGCCGGCGCCGCCGCCGCCGCCTGACCCCGGGCCGGGCAGCGGGGAAGGACCCGGAAGCTACCGTGGCAAGCTCGTGTGGGAGACCCCTCCGCCCGGCGGCGAGGCCGGAGCTGGAGCTGGAGCCGCGGAGCGCACCTAGCCCGCCCATGCGCAGGAACATTGGATCATCCGCCGCAGCGTCCATCCCGGGTGCTGCGGCGCTGGCATGCGGCATCGTCCTCGGGCTCCTCGCCGCGAGCACCGGGTCCGCGGGGGCGCGCATCCTCCGCGTCGACACCGGCGCTGCGGCGGCCGGCGTCGTGGCCGGCGCCGCGGCGGGCGACACCGTGCTCCTCGCTGCCGGGTCGTTCAAGGGGACGATCGATCTCCCGCCCGGCGTATGCGTGCGCGGCGCCGGAGCGGGCCGCACCGTGCTGACCCATCCGGGGAGCGAGGTCGTGCGCGTGAGCGGCGGACGTCGCGGTGCCGCTCCCGCCCCCGCGGCGCTCGTCGCGCTGAGCGTGCGCGATGCGCGGACCGGGATCGCCGTCGACGGCGCCGATCTGCGGGTGGCCGACTGCCACATCGAGGATTGCCGGGAGTTCGGCCTCCGCGTGCGCGGGACGGCGCGGGTCGAGCTCGCGAACGATCTGTTCAAGGACAACGAGGTGGCGATCCTGGCGCGGGAGGGCGCCGAGCTGCGGATCCACGACTCCGAGATCCGCGGCAGCGAGGTGGGGCTCGACGCGGACGACGCCACGATCGAGGTCGCGGCGAGCGATCTCATCGGGAACCAGCTCGGCGCCACGGTCCGCGGCAGCGGACGGCTCGTCCTGGGCGATCGCCCCGGCGCCGGGAACCGGATCTACAAGAACCGGCAGGGTACGGTGCGCAATCTGTCGACCATCCCGGTGCGCGCCCGCTACAACTACTGGGGCGGCCTCGATTGCGCCTTCGCGCGGGGTTTCACGGGGGCGGTGCGCTACCTCCCGTTCATGAACCTGGCGCTCGACGACTCGGTCGCCGCCTGCCCGTAGCCGGCTACTCGGCGTCCACCACGTCACCGCGCCGGAAGCTCGGCGTGCGCTTGACGTCGTTGCGATCGCCGAGACCGGTCATGTCCATGACGACTCCGAACAGCGCCTTGGGCAGGCCGAGGAGCCCGACGTCACGCGCCCGTCCCGACTTGACTTCGCCCGAGAGCCAGCCCTCGAGCTCCTCCACGTCCTCGACGGTGAGCGGTTTGAGCGCCGCGGCGACGACGATGTAGTAGCTCGACTCCGGCTCGATCGTGGTGAGAGGCGCGATGGGGAGCGCCGGACGATCCTCGAGCGCGCCGCGCGCCTCGTCGAGATCGAGGAAGATCTCCTGGCGGCCCTCGGCATCGCGCACGACGTACACCTCGTCCCAGGCGTCGAGCTGGAGCTTGTAGGCCAGATGACGCGATGCCTCCAGGCGATCGAACCAGGCGGAGCGCTCTCGCCAGATCTCGATGTCCAGGATGAGCGTCACCGGCACGCCGCGGGCGAGCGTCTTCTCGGTGGCTGGGTCGATCAGGTTCGCGATCTCGAGATCGATGACCAGATCGGCGCCGCCCACCGCGATGCGCTTCACATCGACGTCGATCGCGCGCGTGGCGCTCGAGTCGGCGTGCGCGTCGGCGCCCGGTTCGCCGGCCGGGGTCTGACCGCGCGCAGCGGATGCCGACAGCGTGAACGCCGCCAGCGCGATCAGCATGGCGATCGCCGTGCTCCTGTTTGTTGTGCGCGTCGCTCGCATGCAGCCCCGCTAGTACATCATGCTCAGCCGGAAGCCGACGAGGAACGGCGCGTCCGCGGCGCGCAGATTCCTCGCCACCGTGATCTCGGCGCGCCCGTTCCGCGTGCCGAGACCGAACCCGCCGTCGAGATCGAACTCCTCTCCGGTGACATCCTCGCCGCCGCTGGCGGTCGCGCCCACGTCCACGAAGGTGAGCGTGTAGAAGTTGCGCATCACGTCGAAGCGATACTCGATGTTCCCGAGCAGGCATTGATCGCCGGTCGACGACTTGAAGTCGTGGCCGCGCAGGGTGCCGATGCCGCCGAGCGAGAAGAGCTTCTGCGGCGGCAGGTGTCCGGCGAAATTGTCCCCGAAGAGGATGCGTCCGGAGAGCGACTGCCCGGGGCTCACCTTCACGTACTGGCGCAGGTCGGCGATGAGCTGCGAGTAGTCGAAGTCGCCACCGAGCGCCCCGCCCGCGCGCTGCCAGGACACGCGGTACCAGTGGGCCGTGCCGGGGTGCCCCTTTTGCCCGCGGCGCGTGTCGCGGCTCGCCGCCAGCTCGAGCGTGCGCGAGTCCCCCTCGGCGGCGGCGGGATTCGGGCGGAAGTCGTCGTCCCAGTGGGTGAGGCTCGTGCGCGTCGAGTTGTAGACCGCCTCGTGGCGGCTCTGGACGTAGCCGATCTCGGCCCGGTTGCAGCGCCAGAAGGGCTGCTCGAGGTGGAGCTCGAATCCCTCCTCCTCGTAGTAGTCGCGGTAATCCACCTTGAAGAGCAGCGCTCCGAGCGTGTTCTCGAGGTCGCCGATGATGCGATCGTCGAACCCGGAGAAGGAGCGCGTGAGCCGGAAGAGCCCGGCGCCGACGCGCGGCGGCCCGGGGAGCGGCAGCGGCACGTGGACCGCCGCCTCGTACAGCCAGCGCCCGCGGTGCATGGCGTAGATCTGGGCGAGGTCGAGGCGGGGCGCCACGTCGTCCTCGCCCTCGCCCTTGATCGTCTCCTCGATCCCGAGCACGATGCCGTCCACGCGCTGGAATTCGCCGCGGAAACCGATCTCGAAGTGGTCCTCGCGGTCGATCTTCCAGCGCTTCCAGTCCCCGACCTGGGCGTCGTCATCGCCTATGACGCGGGTCGCGAGGGACTCCGGAGCCGCCAGGAGCAGGAGGAGGAGCGACAGGAGGAGCGGGAGCCGGAGCGGCAGCAGAAGCGGCAGCCGGTGCGGCACCAGGAGCGACCGCGAGTGCCCCCCGGCCGCGACGGCGGGCCGTCCCGGGGATCTCCGATGGAGGGTCCCGGCCTGCATGGCAGCGTTCGCCCCGGGCTCACCCATGCTTCAGCCTCCGGCGGAACCCGCCCGGGTCAACCCGTGCCGCTTCATCTTCCGGTGCAGGCTTGCCCGATCGATGCCGAGGACCTTCGCCGCGGCCGACACGTTCCAGGCGTTCCGGTCGAGCTCGTCGCGGAGCGCCTCGCGCTCCGCTGCCTCGAGGCGCCCGCGCAGGTGCGCGGGGTTCGTCAGGTCCTCGGGCCCCGGCGGCACGTCCTCGAGATAGGTGGCGAGGACCTCTGCGCCGAGCTCCTCGGCGTCGCTCATGATCGAGATCCGCTCCATGAGATTGCGCAGCTCGCGGATGTTCCCCGGCCAGTCGTGGGCCTGGAGCCGGCGCGCCGCGCCCGCCGCGAGGCGCAGCGGGGAGCGGCGGCTGTCGGCGGCCGCTCGCGCGAGGAAGTGCGCGGCGAGGAGCGGGATGTCGGCCCGCCGCTCGCGGAGCGGCGGCACAGCGATCGGGACCACGCTCAGGCGGTAGTAGAGGTCCTCACGGAAGCGTCCGGCCGCGATCTCGGCCTTCAGGTCCTTGTTGGTCGCGGCGATCACCCGTACGTCGAATCGGATGGGGCGGCTCCCCCGACCCGCTCGGCCTCGCCCGCCTCGAGGGCGCGGAGGAGCTTGGCCTGGGCGTCGAGCGTCATGTCACCCACCTCGTCGAGGAAGAGGGTGCCGCCGTCGGCCAGCTCGAACTTGCCCTTGCGCGTCATGGTCGCGCCCGTGAACGCTCCCTTCTCGTGTCCGAACAGCTCCGACTCCACGAGATCTCTCGGGATCGCAGCGCAGTTCACCTTGATGAAGGGGCCGCGGGCGCGCGCCGAGGCGTCGTGGATCGCACGCGCCACGAGTTCCTTGCCCGTGCCGTTCTCGCCGAGGATGAGCACCTTGGCCTGGGTCGGCGCCACGCGGCGGATCGCGGCGCGGACGTCCTCGGCGGCGGGGCTCGCGCCGATCATCTCGAAGTCCTCGGCCAGGAGGCGTCGCTCGGCGCGGAGCCCGGCGTTCTCGCGCCCGAGCGCCTGGAAGGCGAGGGCGCGCTCGACGGTGACGAGGAGCTTCTCGGGGGTGATCGGCTTCTCGAGGAAGTCGTAGGCGCCGAGACGGATGGCTCTCACAGCGCGCTCGACCGTGGCCTCGCCCGACAGCATGACGACCGGCAGGTCGGGATGGCGCTCCCGCAGGCGCTCGAGCGCGGCCAGGCCGTCGAGGCCGGGCATCACGATGTCGAGGAGGACGAGATCAGGCCGGGCCTGGTCGACCCGGGCGAGGAGGGCTGCCCCGTCCTCGATCTCGTCCACCACGTAGCCCCCCTCCTCCCGCAGGAACCCGCCCACGGCGCGCCGGACCTGGGCATCGTCGTCCACGAGGAGGAGGACCTGAGGCGAAGCGGTCACCGGAAGCTCCTTCGGACTCTCACGGCGGGAAGATAGCACCAGGCCGGGTAGCCCGGGCGGCGGGAGGAGCGAGCCCCCGGCCGCCGCCATTCGCACCGGCACCGGCGCGCCAGGCGACAGCCATGTGCTAGAATAACCGTGGCAGCGAGCACCGCCCGCGGCCCTGAGCTAATTCACGTCTTGCCATCGGCTTGCACCATACACCCGGCGCCCGCCAGGAGGTTCGTCGACCGCCCATGGACGTGAGAACGCGCGCGCGCCATCCGGAATGGAGAGGGATGCGATCGAAGTGCCCGTCGCTCGTCCGGCTCGCCGTGCCGGTGACGCTGGCCGCCGCGGTCCTTCTCGCCTGCGGGCAGGAGGATCCGACCTTCAGGCCCGACAACGGCGGCACCGTGCCCAAGGGATCGATCGCCGTCCTCTCCACGGTGCCCGGCGCGACGATCGCGCTCGACGGCGCGGCCACCGGGCTCGTCACGCCGGATACCCTGCGCGACGTGGACGAAGGGACGCACGTCATCCGCGTTTTCCTGGCCGGGTTCTTCACGCCCGATTCGCAGGCGGTCGAGGTGGTCGCCGACTCCGTGCGCACGGTTCGCTTCGATCTCGTGTCGATCCCGGTGACGGGGGCGATCGGGGTCAGCGCGCCGTATCCCGCGGCCATCTTCGTGGACGGGGCGCCGACCGGGCTCGCCGCGCCCGACACCGTCCTCGGCCTCGCCCCCGGCGAGCATGCGGTGACGCTCTCCCTCGCCGGCTTCCGGAGCGATCCGGGCACGCAGCAGGTCACGGTCGTGGCCGGCGAGGTGGCGGTTGCGGATTTCGATCTCCTGGTGCCGAAGATCGTCGTCTGCGAGGACTTCTCGAACTACGCCTGCGGCCCCTGTCCGGCCGCCGACGCCGCCTTGCAGGCGGTGCTCGTGGATTACGAGAACGGGCGCGCCCTGTCCGTGAATCCGCACACCTTCTTCCCCGGCGCGGGGGATCCCTACTACCAGTTCAACCAGAACGCGGCCAACGCGCGCATCTTCTTCAACCAGGTGGGAAGCGCGCCGCGCATCCTCGTGGACGGGGTCGCCGTTCCCACGGGGCCGCCCTGGGAAGGACCGATCCGCAATGCCATCGAGCAGCAGCTCGCGGTGCCCGCGCCGCTCGCGATCGGCGTCCGCGCCGAGCTCGGCGCCACCGAGTACCGCGCGCGCGTGGACGTGTGGGCGGTGACGGCCGCGTTGCCGGCGAATCTCCTGCTCTTCACCTATGTGGTGGAGCAGCATGTCGTGCTCGACCCGCCCGGACCGAACGGGCAGTCGGAGTATCACAATGTCCTTCGTCATCTGTTCCCGACGCCGGCCCAGGGTACCGTCGGCGGCGAGGCGCTCGGCGCGCTGGCGGAGGGAGATCACGTGACGTTCGAGTACGCCTGGCCGCTCCCGGGAGGAAACATCGATCCGGATGATCTGGCGATCGTCACCTTCGCCCAGGAGAACGGCGGCGGGCGGCGCGTAGTCCAGACCGGTGTGAGCTACTGGCCTTAGCGGTCCTGGAGTTGTTGCCCTGCCCGGCTGGACGCGGCAGGCGGATGCGGACTTGAAAGGTCCGCGGAGGATCACGACCGATGCGTATCATCCCGTTCAAGCACACGATGTCCAACAGCGTCCGGACCCGCCGGGCGCTGATCGCGCTCGCGCTCCTCGGGGCCTGCCTCGGCACCGCCCTGGCCGGAGACGCACAGGCGACGATCAACTTCACCTTCACGACCCCGAAGGCGGTGAAGGTCGGTCAGACCGGGCTCGACTACGTGAAGATCCATTGCGAGGTCACCAATACGGGGACCGAGGCGGACCAGTACGACATCCTCCGCCTCAGCCAGGATCTGCCGGCCAACTGGACGTGCTCGATTTGCGTCGGCGGCGAGGATGGAACCTGCCAGGCGCCGTTCGTCGACTCGCTCTATGCGGGCAACGCCCCCTGCGGCTTCCCGTCGTGCGCCGGGAACAGCGGCTTCGGGCTGAGCCCGAGCCAGACCGACACGATCTCCGCCTACTTCACGCCGTTGAGCGGCGAGGGCAGCGGGTATGCCACGTTCCGCGTCCGCTCGGTGACGACGCCGACCCTGTTCCGCGATCTGACGCTCGGTTGCGTCACCGAAGGCGTCCAGGTGCTGATCGTGGATGACGACGGGACCCAGTCGCTCGAGAGTTACTACGAGCCGTCCGTGCCGGGTTTCCTGAGCCAGGGCACCTGGCACCGGTCGTCCGCCCTGCTCACCGCAGCCGAGATCCAGAACTTCCCGTTCGTGGTCTGGTTCACCGGGAACGCGACGCCGACCCTCAACGCGGACGATCGCACCGCGCTCACCGCCCATCTCGCCGGGAACCGCGGGCTCGTCCTCTCCGGGCAGGACATCGCCTACGACCTTTGCGACCCGGCGAGCCCGAACTACTCGGCGGCGAACGTCACCTGGTACGAGACGACGCTCAAGTCGCGATACGTGAACAACAACTCGACGAGCCTCACCGTGAACGGGGTCGCCGGGGACCCGATCTCCCAGGGCCTGAACCTCGTGCTCCAGGGCGGCGACGGGGCGAACAACCAGACCGATCCCGACGTCATCCGTCCGCTCGTCGGCGGTGGCACTGCCTGGACCTATCAGACCGGCGGCACCACGGCGGCCACCCGGGCGCTCGGCACCGGCGTACCGCGCCGTCAACCTGGGTTTCGGGTTCGAGGCCATCTCGACCGCCGCCAACCGCGACGCAGTGATGCTCAACGCGCTCACCTGGCTCGCGGGAAGCCCGATCTCCGTGGACGATGCGGGAGCCGGGCTCGGTCGCGCGCGGCTTCAGCCTCGAGCCCGCGCGCCCGAATCCCTTCAACCCCTCGACCGCGATCGCATTCACCCTCGACCGGCCCGGGGTCGCGCGCTTGCGCATCATCGATGCCGCCGGGCACAGCGTGCGCGTCCTCGCCGACGAGTCGTACGCCGCCGGGCGGCACGTCGTGACCTGGGACGGGCGGGACGATGCCGGCCGGGGCATGGCGTCGGGCGTCTACTGGGCCGAGCTCAGCGCCGGCGGCAGCGCCGTCGAGCGGGTCAAGCTGAACCTCGTGCGCTAGCGCTCCCGGGCGCCCGAGTGCAGCGAACACCGGAGTCCATTCGATGCAGCGGCCGAATCCGTCGAATCCAGGGAGGACGAACGTGGGTAAGAACCGGGACCCCCGGCTCGGGGGTGGATTTCTGCGGTCGATGGTGAAGAACGCCGCCGGACGGACATGGCGGCGACCGCTGGGTCTCGTGCTCCTCGCGGCCGTCGCCGCGGTCATGATCACGGCTCCGGCGGCGACGAGCGCCGAGGAGGCGGAAGTCGCCAACTTCGTGCTCAAGGATCTCGATGGCAAGGACGTGTCCCTGAACGATATCCGCGCCAAGGGGCCGGTCCTCATCGATTTCTGGGCCACGTGGTGCAAGCCCTGCCTGCGCGAGCTACCGAAGGTCGACTCGCTGCGCGTCAAGTACGCGGCGGAGAATCTCCAGGTCGTCGCCATCTCGATCGACGAGACCCGCAGCGTGTCCAAGGTCAAGTCGTACATCAAGACGCACGACTACGGGTTCCAGGTGCTCCTCGATCCGAACCAGCGGACGCTCCGCTCGCTCCAGGGCGTGAACGTGCCCTACCTGGTCATCATCTCGCAGGCCGGGGAGCGGGTGTACACGCACTCCGGCTATCGCGAGGGGGACGAGAAGGAAGTGGACCGCGTGCTCGGCGAGCTCTTCGCCGGTGCCAAGGCGGGAGCCGGCGGCACCGCACCCGAGCCCGGCGCCCCGGGTGGCGGCGAATGAGCCGGGCCCGACCAGAGACGGTTCGGGGAGCAACATCGAGTCGGCGGACTGCAGGGCGGGCGCGGAGTGTCGCGCCCGCCCCGCCCGCCGCGCTGGCCATCGCCGCCGGGCTCGCGGCCGCAGTCGCGAACCCTGCGGGCGCCCAACAGCTCGATCTGCCCGGCGGCTTCAGCGCCACCTACCAGATGGAGGTCTCCTACGGGGAGTCCAAAATCGGGGGCGGCACCAGCGACGCGCAGCCCATCTTCGAGAACTGGCTCGATCTCACCGGCACGAGCGGCGGTTTCAACATGGGCCTCCGCTTCGTGGCCTTCGCCCCGCCCGATCCGGTGATCTACCCCGACGGGCCTGACAGCTACGGATTCGATTTCGGCTTCGGCGAGTACCTCGGCAAGTACTTCGACGCCCGCGCCGGCAACTTCTACGCGCTCTTCGGGCGCGGGCTCGCGCTCCGCTCCTACGAGAACCGCCAGCTCCGGGTCGACACCAATCTCTTCGGGTTCAGGGGCGCCGTGCATCTGCCCGATGGTGAGCTGACCGGGATCTTCGGGCCCACGGTGAAGGGCAACGCCGAGGACGCCGACCGCGGGTGGACCGAGGAAATGACCGGACTCGATCTCGAGTACGGTCTACCCCTGGGTTTCCGCGCCGGCGGGAGCTGGGTCACGACCGACGTGCCGAGCCAGGGCACGACGACCAGCGAGCCGCAGAACATGAAGGCGGCCCGCCTCTCCAGCACGGTCCAGGACGTCGATCTCTACGCCGAGTTCGCCCGCGTGGACGGCCCGGCGACGAGCTCCGGGAGCGCGGAGCCGAACGTGCACGGGACCGGGTTCTACGCCGTGGCGACCACCGCCATCGGGCGGCTCGGTCTACTCGGCGAGTACAAGGACTACGACCGACTGGTGTTCGACAACGCGGCCGGTATCGCCTACATCCTGCCGCCGGCCGGGCTCCGCGAGCACCAGTACAACCTCTTGAACCGCCATCCGCACCAGCTCGACACGCGGGACGAAGTGGGCTTCCAGATCGAGGCCACCTACCATACGGACGCCGTCCTCGAGCAGGGCAAGACCTCGTTCCTGTTCAACTGGGCCTACACCCGGAACCACGATCCCGATGTGCAGCAGGGGAATCACTTCGACGACGTTTACGGCGAGATCTCGCAGGAGTTCGCGAGCGACGCGCTCCTCGTCGGCGGACTGTCCTACCAGCGGAGCTTCGACTCGCCGGAGACGCCCGATCCGCTGCTCACCCTGTGGACGCCGCTCGCCGACTACCGGCGTCCACTGGGGGAGCGTTACGGACTGCATCTTCAGTACGAGCACCAGCACGCGAGCTCGGATCGGCTGGGCAGCTACGACACCGAGTTCATCGTGATCGAAGGCAGCCGGAGCCCGAACCTGAGCGTCTCCATGCTCATCGAGAGCACCAACAAGTCGGACGTGCAGCTCGCCCTGCAAGGCGAAGACGACACCTTCTTCCTGGGCGGCGAGATCGCGTACACGCTCTTCGATCAGCACGAGCTTACGCTGTTCGTCGGCTCGCGGAATGCGGGCTTCGTCTGCGTCGGCGGGGTCTGCCGCTTCGAGCCGGCTTTCGACGGCGCCGAGCTCAAGCTGATCAGTCGTTTCTAGCGCAGGCCGGGGCCCTGGCCGCGGGCGGCCGGCCACCTGCGGCGGCAGCCCCGGGCGGCAGTCCCGGGCAGCAGCCGGGCCGGGCGGCGCGGGCGATCCCCGGACGCCCCGGTCCCGGAGCGAGTTTTTGCTTGCTCCCGCCGGTTCTCGCTGGTAGATCAGGATGGCCGGAACGCCCCGTCCGGCCGGTCGCCGTTCGGGGAGGCCCTGCCCGCGGGCCGGCCTCTCCCTTCGCGGAGCGCAGCGGTGCCCCCCCGGGGCACGCGGTGCGCCGCAAGAATCAGCGTGCACCCCGCTGGGTGCAGCAGAACAACCGAGGTCCTGTCCGTGCCAGGCGACCAGGTCGCCCGCCGTGCGCCGCAGATGGCGGCGCCGGAGCACGCCGTCCATCGGGACCTCTTGAGGTCGGGATCCTCGAGTCAGGATCTCCAAGCCCAAGGAGGCTAGCTTGTTCCTCCTGCTCATGCTCGTGAGCCTGGTCGTGGCGGTCGCCACCACCACGCTCGTCATCCTGTTCTTCCGCGGGTCGATCTCCGGCATTCTCGGCCGTATCGTGGCCGACCCGGTGGCCGCGGCCTGGCGCCGCTATGTGAGCTTCGCACTCCTCGTGGTCGGCATCTCGTCCGGTGTCTCCCTGTGGACCCTCGAACGCTACGTGCAGGCGCCGGGCAATGTGCCGGTGCAGACATCCCCGCCCACCCTGGCCGCTTTCCCGGCGCCGGTCACGACCGAGGCCTGGGTGTTCGAGGTCTACCGCACGGTGCTCGGTTCTCTGCGTGGGCTGTCGGGCGCGCTCCTTCTCTTCTTCGGGATCGCCCTCGTGGTCTCGGGCATCCAGCGCGGGCTGGGCGAGCGGGGCGGTGCCGGCGACGAGCTGGGCGGCCGCCGAGGGCAGGACCGCTCGCGCGGGCGCGGCCTCCAGTCGGTGCCCAACGGACGATCCGGCGAGATCCGCAGCGGCGAGATCCGCAGCGGCGAGAACCGCTCGGGCGAGCCGCGCCGGCCGCTGGGGCCGACCGGCGGCTCCTCCGGGCGGCGCGGCGACCTGCGATCACGCGACGGGGAGAGCCGGCCGCGGGAGGGTGATCTCCGGCGCGACCTCCGGGCCCCGCGCCCGCCGGAGGGCCGCGGCGGCGAGGACCGCGGTCGCGATGATCGCAGTCGCGAGGGGCGCGGTCGCGATGATCGCAGTCGCGAGGAGCGCCCCGGGGAGCCGGGAGCGAGCTCCGCGCCGCGGGCACCCGGCGAGAGCCGGGGGCTCGACGGGCGGCCGCAGAACGGCGACCTCGTGCGGAGCGGGACCCTCGAGCGCCGGCCCTTGCCGAACCGTCCCTGACGGTCGCGGCATCGGCAGTCGATCGGTGATGGCGAGCTGTGCCGCGTTCCGGCTGGGTTGAGGTCAGCGACGCAGAAGGTCGCGCTGTCGGCCGCGCGCGGGAATCAGAGGCCCGGCGCAGGAATCCGCGCGGGCCCGGCGAGGGGGGGAGGACGCGCATCGCGGTCCTCCTCGTGAACCACGCCGGCGAGATCCGCGTCCGCCCTGCTCCGCGGGCGGGAGAGGCTGCCGGGGTGGGGGAGGCTTCGGGATCCGGATCGCTCGCGGCGTGCCTGGACGGTCTCCTCGATCGCGGCGCGACTCCGGAGGCGGCGGCCCGCCGCCTGGTGGAAGAAGCAGGGGAGGCGGCCGGCGCGGATCCGGTGCTCCTCTGCGCGATCGACCAGGAGGCCGCCGCGGAACGGACCCGGACCTGGGTGTTCCGCTGCGCGGTGGCCGACACGCCGGCGGAGGGCCCGGTCGCCGAGGTCCCCGATCCGGTCGCCGAGGTGCCCGGTCCCGCCGCCCTACCCCCCGACCCCGCCGCCTGGAGCAGCTTCCTGCCGCTCGACTCCCTGGCGGCGCTCCTCGGACGCGGGCATCTCCACCCGACGAGCGGGCTCGTCGTGCGAGCGATCGTGGCCCGGCGCGAGCGCCGCATGGAACGCCGCCGGGGCCGCCGGCCGGCGGCCCTCTGCGATGCGGCCACCTACACCTGCCGGCACTGCGGCGAGTCGAACACGGTGCCGGTGGATCCGGCCGGTGGTGGGGAACAGGATCTGATCGAGGATTGCCAGGTCTGCTGCGCGCCGAATCGGCTGTGCATCGTCTTCGCCGCCGAGAGCCGGGTGCCGTCCGTCACCGTGGATGAAGTGTGAGGCCGGCGGACCAGGGGTGAGGCCGCGGCTCCTTCCCCGGCGCGGCGTCAGTCGCCCCAGTAGTGGGCGCGGTGCTCCCGGTAGTAGGCGACCATGGCGCCGAGCCCGGCGGCGAGCTCGGTGCGCGGCCGCCAGCCGATGAGGCGCGTCGCCGCGCCGTAGTCGCAGTAGCAGCTCCCGATGTCGATCGCCTGCTTCTCGGGCGGCCACGGCACGAGCGTCACGCTGCCGGTGCCGGCCGCCGCGATGAGCAGCCTCGTGATGGTGAGGAGCGGCGTCGGCTCGCTCCCACCCAGGTTGAGCACCTGCCCGTAGGCGTCCTCGACGGCCCCGGCGCGCAGCAATCCCTCGACCACGTCGTCCACGTAGGCGAGGTCGCGGAGCTGCATGCCGTCGCCGTAGAGCTTCACCTCTCCGCCGTCCACGATCAGGCGCACGAACCAGCCGATGAAGCCCTGCCGGGAGTGGCGGACGAGCTGCCGCGGGCCGTACGTGTTCGTGAGCCGCAGGATGACCGAGCGCAGGTGGTGGACCTGATGGTAGACGAGATGGAAGTGCTCCCCGGCGAGCTTGCTCACCCCGTTCACGTCGACGGGACGCACCGGATGCTTCTCGTCCACCGGCAGGTAATCGGGGCGGCCGTACACCTGACGGGTGGAGGAGTAGATGATGCGGGCGTCAGGCGCGACCCGGCGGCAGGTCTCGAGCAGGGAGACATGGTCGGCCGCGTTCAGCTTCAGGTCGAGGAGCGGATCCCGCATCGAGTCGATGTGGCTCACGTTCCCGGCGAGGTTGAAGACGTAATCGACCCCGGCGAGGAGCGGGGCCATGGCCTTCGCGTCCCCGATGTCGGCGTGGTGCACCTCGACCCGGCCGGCGAGGCCCTCGATGTTGAAGGGGTTGCCGCCGCAGTCGGGGACCAGGCAATCGACGAGGAGGAGGCGGGTCCCCGGACACGCGGCGAGATGGTGCGCCAGGTTCGAGCCGATGAAGCCCAGGCCGCCGGTCACGAGGACGGTTCGTCCCGCGTAGGCGCTCAGGTAACTGTCGTTCGGATGCGCCATGGTTCGAGGAGTGCGAGGGTTCGACCTGCTGTCGGTGCGCCGGCCCCGCCGATCCGCGCCGTCCGCTAGGCGCTCGCCTTGAGTCTGGCGGCCCAACGTTCGGCGAAGGCGGCCCGCGTGGCGGCCGTGGCCGGCGTGACGCCGGGGATCCTCCCCCCGCCCTGAAGCGCCGGCTGGCCGACCAGCCGCCACCACCACTTGGTCAGATCCACGAGCGTGCGCCCGACACGCCGGAAGTTGAAGAACTGGGACGTGCCGTAGGCGCGGAAGAAGTGATGCACGGGGACTTCCTTGATGCGGAAGCCGGCGGACTCGATCTTCTTCACGAGCTCGAGCGTGATCGTGCCGCTCGTGGACGTGAGCTCGACGTGCTCGAAGATGGAGCGGTGCATCAGCCGGAAATCGCAGTCCACGTCGCGGATCCCGAGCCCGAAGAGGAACCTGACCCCCACCCGGTAGATCTCGCCGACGACCACGCGGTGGAAAGGGTCCTGGCGCGTGATCTTGTAGCCGTTGACCATGTCGGTCGTCGCATCGACGACCGCCGCGAGGTCTGCGATCTCGCGCGCGTCGTACTGGGCATCGCCGTCCGTGTAGAAGATCCACTCCTTGGTCGCGTTCGTGAACCCGGAGCGGATGGCGCCCCCGTAGCCGCGGTTCTGCGGGTGGGTGATGACCTTGAGGCGATCGGGGTAGAGCTGCGTGAGCTCGGCCAGGACCTGGCCCGTGTGATCGCGGCTCGCGTCGTTGACGACCACGACCTCGTAGTCGGGCGCCAGACGGCGCGCCGTGGCCATCGCGGTCACGACCATGCTCGCGATGGTGCCGGCGTCGTTGTAGGCGGGAAAGATGACCGAGAGGCTCGGGAGCTGGGACACGTGTGATAGTCCTCGTCGCGCACGCAGCGGCGACCAAACGACTAAGGATTGTACCAGGAGGGACGTTCCTCCGGCAAGCCGACCCGGATTCCCGCCTGATTCTCGCTAGTGCAGAAGGGCGATCTTCCCGGTGCGGGTCTCGCTGCCGAAGCGGAGCTTGAAGAAGTACACGCCCGCCGGAGCCGGTGCGCCGCCGCCGCTCGCGCCGTCCGCCGCCGCCCGCCGCCGGCCGTCCCACGCCACCTCGTAGGTCCCGGCGGCCATGACCTCGTCGACGAGCTCGGCCACCGCGCGACCGCTCGGGTCGTAGACCGTGAGGCGCACGCGCCCGGCCGCGGGGAGGGCGAACGGGATGGTCGCGAGTCCGGAGGTCGGATTCGGGCGCCCGGGGCCGAGCAGGAGCTCGCGCGGGGGGGCCGGCGCCGCCGGTTCGACGCCGCTCCCCAGCGAATTGGGCTCGCGCGGCGTCGGCGCGGTGAAGTCGTACCAGTCCGGTCCGCCGTCGGGCAACCGGCCGCGGGAGATATCCGGCCGCTGCGCCCGGAAGCTCACCGAGTCGATCACCGCGAAGCCCGCGATCGCGCCCGCGAAGAGCCCCACCTGCTCGCCGGCCGCGGAGAGGCGGAAGTCGGCGTGGAGCGGCCCCTGCTCGGGGTCGTTGTCGCACCAGACGAGGAGGAAGGCGCCGGGAGCGATGGTCGTATCCGGGAAGGTGAACTTGTTGGGAACGGCGAGAGCGTCGGAGAGGCAGAGCCCGCCCAGCGAGACCGGATTCTGCCCGCCGTTGTAGATCTCGACCCAGTCCTCCCGCTGCCCGAACTCGTCCATGATCCCGGTGTTGTTCTGCGCCAGGAACTCGTTCACGTAGAGATCAGGCGGCATGTAGGCCACGGTGTAGGCGTGGGTGTCGATCGGGGCGTCCCGCGGATCGGTGTAGTCCCAGCCGCCCGTGTCCACGGCCCAGATGTAGTAGTTGACGACGCCCGGCGCCGGCTGCCCGGGCAGGATCGCCGTGTAGATGTGGTCCCCCGCGGTCACATCGCCGCCCGTGCCGTCGTCGAACATCGGCTGTTCGAGGAAGGTCGCGCCCGGCCGATAGAAGACCTTGGCGGCGGCGACGCCGGTCGCGTCCTCGATGCGGGCGGTGACGCGCACCGCCACGTTGAGCGACGGGACGGCCGGCAGGTGATCCACGCTCGTGATGGCCGGCGGCAGGTTCGTGTCCACCAGGTTCGGCGCCGCGGGCGTCGGCGTCCCCATGAGATCCCAGTCGTAACCGCCGTCGGGCAAGCGCCCGTAGGAGACGTCCTTGATCTGCCGGCCGAAGCTCTTCGAGTCGATGGGCGGCCGGCCGTCGGCAGCTCGCCCGAAGAGCCCGACCCACTCGCCGGTCTTCTCGAGACGGAAGTTCGTGTGCGTCGGCCCCTCGAGCGGCTCCATGTCGCACCAGAAGATGATGTGGCCGCCCGGGGCGAGGGTCGTGTCGGGGATGGCCCACTTGGTGGGCTGCGCGATGTCGTCGCTCAGATGGTAGCCGCCGAGGGCGACCGGCACGGCGCCGAGGTTCACGATCTCGATCCAGTCCTCGTACTCGCCCATCTCGTCGGCGAGGACCGAGTCGTTGTCGGCCATGATCTCGTTCAGGAAGAGGGTCTGCGGCGGCATGTAGGTCGGGTTGCCGAACACCTCCGTCTGCAGGAAGCTCTGCCGGAGCGCGATGTAGCCTTTGATCTCGTTGGCGCCGCCGTCGGTCCACGCCGGATCCTCCCAGCCCCACTTCCGCCAGTCGAGCTGCGCATCCACCTGCATGAGGGCAAAGGTCGAATCGACGACCGGGGTCATCCGGTCGAGCGTCAATTCCTCAGCCGCCATCTCGAGCACGCGCTCGAAGATCCGGCGCTTGACGTGCGGAGACTGCTGCAGCTTCCCGATCAGGATGTTGCCGAAGCCGTGGAGCGGGTTGAGGTTGGGAGTGACCTTTTGGTCGAAGATGCCGGAGTGCCCGAACGTCGAGTCCAGGTCGTCGGGCAGGTAGGTCCACGTGTTGGTGAGGAGATCGTGGTAGAGGAAGTAGTTCCGGCCGAAGAAGCTGTCGGTCGAGAGCGCGACCATGGCCGCGTTGTAGTTGATGAACGATTCGATGTCGAAGCGGATCTGCCCGCCCGAAAGTACGTGGTAGATCTGGTTCGCAGGCGTGTTGTTGACGAGCTCGATGAACTGGATGAGATCGGCGTAACCGGTCGCCTCGTTGGTCTGCTTCGAGTAGGCCGCCATGTAGGCGGCGGTGTCGGGCATGACCTGCATGTAGGCGTTGAGCTCGGCCTTGTACAGGCTGCCGCTGTCGTCGAAGCCGTGCTTCCGGAGCCAGCGCTTGTCCACGTTCTCGGGCGTGACGTAGACGCCGAAGTACTCGCCGTTCACCCGGAGCTGGACGTGCCGCGAGTCGAAATCGGGCACGTCCACCAGCTCGCAGTAGTCGGAGGCCAGCTTCTCGCGGAGAATCGTGCGCTCGCCGAAGGTGGAGTCGAGGTTGAGCTCGTTCTGCCCGTCGAGGAACTCCTGGTTGGGGACGAACTTGTTGAACTTGATCTTCCAGGACTTCTTCGAGACGTCGCGAGAGGTGTTGCCCCGGTAGCGGACGCCGACGTTGTTCCAGGTCTGGCCGTTGTAGGTGAAGGTCGCGGGATAGTAGGTGTCGAGCCCGACGTTCAGGTTCAGGGTCTCCCACACGCTCGGGGAGATCGTGATCCCGTAGATGGGGAGATCGGTTTCCGCGTCGGTCCGGCGCATCCCCGGGAGCGCGGCGCTCGCCGGGCTCTCGTTACCCCAGACATCCGCCGCGATCACGCGGTAGTGATAGGGGAAGCTCTGCAGTGCTGTCGTGTCCTCGAAGCGCGAGCGCCGGCAGAGGCTCGTCGTCTTGCGCTGCCAGGGGCCGGTCGGGCTATCCGAGCGCTCGACGTGGTAGCCGGCGATGTCGTCCTCGGCGTTGTCGGTCCAGTCGAGGAGGATGCGCCCGTAGCTGCCGCTGACGGCGAGGCCCGCCGGCACCACGGGGGGAACCGCATCCGGCGCGGCGCTCCACACCTCGATGGCTCTGATCTGCACGAGGCGGCGGACCGCGGTGAAGACGATGTTGAGCTGCCCGTCGGTCACCGTTCGCTGAAAGCTGTAGAGCACTGCATAGTGATCCCGGACCTGCTCGTAGATGTCGAAGTTGCTGAGGTCCGTCTGGCCTTCGATCGCGACGTTGAAGATGCCGAGGCCGGGGCCGTGATTGACCGTGTCGGCGAAGTGCAGGCGGACGACGTAGGTGCCGTTCGGGACAGTGAAGCGGTACTCGAGGGGTTCGCCGACGTTGCTGCCCCGGTACCACTTATAGAGCTGCTCGTCCACCGTGCCGCCGATCGGCTTGAAGGTGCTGTCGGGGGCGTCCCACCCGCCGATGAATCCGGCGCCGTTCTGGGCGGTGTAGGCGACGTCGTCGACGAAGACGTGTTGGCGCCAGTCGGTGTAGCTCGCGAAGGGGCTGCCGCAGATCAGCCGCTTCTCGTAGGCGGCGGCCGGCGACGGCTCGAGCAGGGCCGCCAGCGCGGCGAGCACGAGCAGGCACGAGGCGAGAACAGACCAATGCTTGTTGAGCGACCGCGGCTCGAGCCGGGTTCCGATCATCGGTATCCTCGTGCAATAGGGATCTGAGCCGGGACTGGGGTCAGGTCACCCAGCCGCGGCGAGGCACCCCGGGCGGTGAGACCCCGGCAAGCACCTGGACCTTGCGGCCGGCGTGGGCAACCGGCCGGCGACCGCTTCGACGAAGCGGGCGGCGGATCCCGCTTCCTTCGATCCACCAGCATAGCGCAGGAGGGAGCCTGCCGCCTAGGGGGTAGCGGGGGCCGGCGCCTCGGGGACATCCGCGTCCAGACCATGGACGCCCACGCCCCGCTCGATGATACAGGCGCGGTACCCCGGATAGGCGGCGGCGAGCTCCCGGTCGAGGGCCGGGCCGCGGCTCATCGCGACGACGCGTGGGCCGCGGAAGTCGGGAGCATCCAGGTAGTAGGCGCTCGCGAGATCGGGCCACCGGGGGCCGCGAATGAAGACGAGTGCGGGCGCCGGCGTGGCCTCGACCTGGCGCACGATCCTCGCATCGACGCCACGAAGCCCCCGGTACTCGGTCATGACCTTGAGGGGAAGATAGAGGACGAGCCCGCAGGCGACCGACACGAGGAGCGCGGCCTCGATGCGGGCCGCCAGGTTCTTCCCGGGCCAGGCGCGCTCGAACCAGTCGCCCGCGCGGGCGGCGCCGCGCCACGTGAAGAGCGCGAGCCCCGGCGCGAGCGAGGCGAGGAAGCGCGGGCCGAGCGCGAGCCCGTGGTACCAGTAGAGCGCGTAGAGGACGACGATGCATGCGGCGTGGAGGAGGAGGAGACGTTCGAGGCGCGTCTTCGGCGCCGCGCCGAGGAAGACGAGGAGAAGGAGGAGCGAGCCGGCGGGCCAGCCGCCGAGATGGCGGTTGAGCGCTTCGAGGTTCCGTCGCGCGTTCGCGAGCGCTTCGCCGGGGGAGTGCCCGGGGGCCCCTCCGTCCCAGGTGAGTCCCACGGCGGAGCCGAAACCCAGCCCGTTGGTGGCCGGCGCGTGGTGCCGCTCGAAGTAGCGCTCGACCGGCGGCACCCAGGGCGATCCGGTGACCGCCGCCTGATCGGCGCCGAGGAGGACGCCGCCGAGGACGAGCCCGAGCGCGATCCAGGTGAGGGCGGGCCAGGCGCCGCGCCGCGCGAGCGCGGCATCCGCTGCCGTCGCGGCGAACACGGCGATCGCCTCGATCGGCCGGGTGAGGAGCAGGAGCGCCGCTGCCAGTCCGGCCACGGGTCCCGGGGCGAGAGCGAGACGCGTGCCCGCTCCCGGGCCGCCGTCTGTGACGCGGGCGGTGAGGGCATAGAAGAGAAAGGCGCAGGCGGTCCACAGGGTCGCGGCCGTGTGCGCCATGTAACTCCCCGCGAGCACGAGGAAGAACGGGCTCGTGGCCACGAGCCAGGCCGTGGCGAGCGAGGTCCGGGTCCGCGCGCGGTCGCGGGTCGATGTGGCGAGCGCGGCCAGTCCGGCTGCGAGGAGGACTGTGATCGCCGCGGCGATCGGATTCACGAGGCCGGGCCGGCCGGCCCCGACGCCGAGGGCGAGGAGTCGAGGCCAGCCCGGAGGGAAGACGCCGTAGGCGCGGGTCGGCTCGATCTCGATCCAGTCGGGGGCGGGGAAGGCAGCGGGAATGGGCGGCGGCGCGGCGAAGCGGCGCCCCGCGGCGAACACGCGCGCATCGAAGAGGTATGCGACCTCGTCCTGGATGTGCGGCACGCCATCGAAGGCGAGGTGCGCGATGAGGGCCGCGCCGGCGGCGGCGAACAGGGCGGCGAGCAGGATGAGGAGCGTGGCATGGCGGTGCGTGCTTCTCGCCGCGGCGGCGGGGGCGCTCGGAACGAGGAAGGATGCGGCGGCGATCGTTGCCACGAGCCCCGCGAGCGGAGCGAGGAGGCTCGCGACCAGGCGGTAGAGCTCGGTGCGGCTCGCGGCGGCCGGCACATGGCAAGAGAGGAGGACCCAGAGGAGGGCGGCACCGCCCGCCGCGACGGGATGCTCCTTCAAGAGATTTGCGAGCGGACGCAGATTGCTGCGCCGGCGGCCGGCGACTGCGAGGCCGGCGGCGATGGTGGCGGCGAGGATCGCGAGCGCGCCGAGGGCGGCGGCCCGTCCGGCGGGGGTGGAGAAGGGAACGAGAGAGGGGAGATCCGGGGCCGCGACGGCGGTGAGGAGAGCGGCGAGAAGGGCGGCCGCGAGGGCCGCGATGCGGAACGTCTTCACGACGAGGGCCAGGATCTCGAATCTCCTCCGGGCGCCGGGGACGGCGCTCGCCGTCCTGCCCGACCCGATGCCCGGCGCGCCGCGCGGGTCGGACGATCGCCCGCGACACCTTAGCCGCTTCTCGTCCCCCCGGCCAGCCATAGATGGTGTCGCTCCGTCCCGCGGCGGCGGCCGCGGCGCGGCGGCCGCGGCGCGTCCTGCGGCGGCGGCCGCGGCGCGGCGGTCTTCGCTCCCGGGCGCCCATCGGGATCGGTTATGCTGCGCGCCCGGGCCGCCGCTGCGAACGCGGCGAGCGGTCCGATGCATGGTCGACTAGGGGAGCGGCGAGGCAAGGTGCCATGACCAGGCTCTATCTCGTGCGACACGGCAGGACGGCGGCGAACGAGGCCGGGCGTGTCATGGGCCACGAGCCCGAGCCCCTGTCCGAGGCCGGCCGGCGCGACGTGGCGGCCATGGCCGGCTGGCTGGCCGCACAGGCGCCGTTCGCGGCGATCGTCACGAGCCAGATGGAACGGGCGCGCGAGACCGCCGAGACGATCGCGACGGCGCTCGGACTGGAGTACGCATTCGAGCCCGCTCTCAACGAGCCCGCCTTCGACGGCTGGGTCGGCAAGTCGATCGATCTCCTGCGCCGGGAGGATGCCCGCTTCCGTCGCTACGTCCAGGACCCGACCGACGTTCTCGTCGAAGGCGAGCTCACGCTCCGCTCGCTCGTCGCGCGCGCGGTGCGCGCGGTCCACCGGATCACCCGGGACCACGAGGACCGCTCGATCATCGCAGTCTCCCACGGCGACATCATCCGCGGGATCATCGCTTCCTACGTCGGCATCGCGCTCGACGGGCTCCGGCGGCTGGCCGTGGATACGGCGTCGGCCTCCGTGATCGAGCTCGCGCCCTCCGGATCGGGCCGCCTCGCCCTGCTCAACTGGGTGCCTGCGGCGCCGCATCGGGAGCAGGCGCGGCCGGCCCCGGAGTTCAGGGCCGAGCCGGCGCCGGCCCTGACCCTGCCGTTCCCGCCCGGGAACGAGACGCGCTAGCCCCGCCCTCGCGAGCTGCGCGGCGGGGCCGTCGGCGCGACCGGCGCGGCCGGCGAGCCACGGGCTCGACGCTCCGGCGCGGCCCCCACGGGCTCCGGCGCGGCACGCGGCCGTCGGCGCTCCCGCGCTCCGGCCGGCCTACACCTCCTCGAGCGCCTGCTCGAGATCGGCGATCAGGTCGGCCTCGCTCTCGACACCGACCGAGAGGCGGATGAGCCCGTCCGCGATGCCCGCTGCGAGCCGCGTCTCCCGCGGGATCATCGTGTGCGTGGTCGAGGCCGCATGGCTGATGAGGCTCTCGACGCCGCCGAGGCTCACCGCCAGCTTCACCACCTCCACCGCTTCGACCAGGCGGCGCCCGGCCTCGACGCCGCCCCGGAGCTCGAAGGACACCATGCCCCCGAACCCGGCGAGGAGCCTGCGGGCCAGCGCGTGCTGCGGGTGATCCTCGAGCCCCGGATAGTGCACGCGCTCCACCTTCGGATGGGCGGCCAGGAAGCGGGCGATTGCCAGGCCGTTGCGGTTGTGCCGTTCCATGCGCAGCACGAGCGTGCGCATCCCGCGGAGGAGGAGCCACGACTCGAACGGCGAGAGCGAGGGGCCGAAGATCTTCATGTGATACCAGATGCGCTCGACCAGCGCGCGCGAGCCGATCACGGCGCCGCCGACCACGTCCGCGTGCCCGTTCAGGTACTTGGTGAGGCTGTGCACGACCAGGTCGAACCCGTGCTCGAGCGGGCGCACGTTGACCGGAGTGGCGAAGGTGTTGTCGACCATGGAGGTGATGCCGGTCTCGCGGGCGATCGCGGCCAGGCCGGGGAGGTCGGCCAGCTGAAGCGTCGGGTTGGTGAGCGTCTCCACGTAGAGGAGACGGGTCCGGCCCGGCTGGATCGCGGCGCGGACCTGGGCGAGATGGGTCTGGTCGACGAAAGTGGTCTCGACCCCGAAGCGGGACAGGACCTTCCCGAAGAGCTCCGTAGTCCCCGCGTAGAGCGAGCGCCCGGCGACGACGTGGTCGCCGGACGCGAGCAGGCTCACGACGGCGGAGCTGATGGCTCCCATGCCCGAACCCATGCACAGCGCGGCCTCGCCGCCCTCGAGGTCGGCGAGGACGGCCTCGGCCTGCTTGGTGGTCGGATTGCCCCAGCGCGTGTAGAGCTCGGCCGGCGCTATCGCGCCGGAGAGCTCGGCGCCGCGGGCCGCCGTGCCCAGCTCGAACGTCGAGCTCTGCACGATCGGCGGGGACACCGACGGCAGGGGATTCAGCTCGTCGCCGGCATGGATGACCCGCGTCTCGAGCTCATGTCTGCGCGAATGTCGCTTCATCGGGACCTCGCAGGCGTCCGCCAGGACGCGGTCGGGATGCTCCCGGGGCGATGCCGCCCCCTTCTACCTAACAGCCTCCTAGTGCGGCCCGCCCGCCGCGGCGAGGAGTCGACTCAGGTTCAGCGGCCCGATCACGGCGGCCATCACCAGCACGCCCACGGCGAATGTCTGTTGCAGGCGGCGAGCCGGCAGGTGCCGGGCCAGCCGCAGGCCGACCGCCATGCCGAGGATCGCCATCGCCACGAACACGGCCGCATCCTCGAAGTGGATGCGCCCGCCCTGCGCGTGTCCCCACAGGCCGGCCGCCGAGTTGACCACGATCACGGCCAGCGAGGTCCCGGTGGCTCGCTTCATGTCGAGGCCGGCGGCCAGCGTGAGCGCGGGTACGATCAGGAAGCCGCCGCCGACGCCGAGCAACCCGGTCAGGACCCCGATCGCGAGTCCGATCGGCAGGAGACGGAGGGCGGCTCGCCGGAGCGGCGGATCGTCCGCCCTCTCCGGCCGGCCGTTCGCGGGATCGTTGCTCCGCCGCCACATGAAGATGCCGGCCACGGCCATGATCAGGGCGAAGATCACGAGGAGGAGATGGTCGGGAACGGCCGGGGAGAGCGCGGCGCCGAGGCGGGAGCCGACGATGCCGCCGCTTCCGACCATCAGCGCGGCTGCACCGGCGAGGTTTCCCTGCCCCGCGTTGACGACGGCTCCGTACAGGCTCGCCGCGCCGACGATGGCGAGCGAGAGCGGCACCGCGGCATGCGCATCGATCCCCGCGCCATGCACGAGCAAGGGAACGGTCAGGATGCCGCCGCCGGCCCCGAGCAGGCCGAGGGAGAGGCCGACGAGAACGAAGAGGGCGGACGCTAGCAGCTGCTCATCCTCCGGCGTGAGACCGTGCAGGTGCGCTCCGGGGTGGCCGCATTTCCAAACGGAGCGACGAAGTTAACCGATCCCGGTGCCGGCGCAAACCCCCGGCGCCGTGCATCCGCCGCCGCACGCCGGGCGCCGTGCATCTGTCGCCGCACGCCGGCGCCTACCGCTCCCCCCGCGCTGCCCAAAGAGCTTCGAGGCCCCGGCGGTCAAGGCGACTGCCGGGGCCCCGTGATCGGCCCTGCGTACCGGTCCGCGGCGCTACTTGAGCAGCGTCATGCGCCGCGTCGTGGTCGTTCCGTTCGCCGAGAGCCGGTAGAGGTAGAGGCCGGACGGCACCGCCTGCCCCCGATCGTCCCGCCCGTCCCAACTCACCGCATGCGTGCCCGCCGCGTGCCGGCCGTGCGCCAGGGTGCGCAGGAGGCGGCCGCTCACGTCGAACACGAGGAGCGAGACGTCGCCCGCCGCGGGCAGCGAGAAGCCGATCGCGGTCGACGGATTGAACGGGTTCGGCTGGTTCTGGGCGAGGGCGAACGGCGCCGGGGCGCCTGCCGCCGGATCGTCGATCGCCGCCGAGGCCGGATTGAGCGCCACATCGAGGATCGTGATGTTGTTGGCGGCGATCACCGCCTGCTCCTGGTGCTCGACGTAGTCCGGGTGCGTGAAGCGGAGCGTGTAGGTTTCGGCCGGCAGGGCCATCTGGTACTGCCCGCTCGCGTTGGTGGTCGTGGTCTCCGAGCCGCCGACCACCTCGACGAGCACGCCCTCGATCGCCGTCTCGGTCGTCGAGTCGATCACGATGCCGCCGACGCTACCGACGTTGCTCATGGCGAGCGCCGCCTGCACCGCCGCGTAGCAGTCGAGGCGACCGGCGCCGTACACGTTGTCCTTCCCGGCCGGGCCCAGATCGACCGCCGTGGTCTCAAGGATCATGGACATCTGCTCGGGCGTGAGATTCGGGTTCGCCTGCGCCACGAGCGCCATGGCCCCGGCCACGTGCGGCGTCGCCGCCGAGGTGCCGCTGAAGGTCATGTACCCGCTGCTGAGGGCGGTCGTGCGCGTGTTGGGTCCGGGGGCGATGACGTCCGGCTTGAGGAGCCCCGGCAGGCCGCCCCACCACGGGTAGTCCTGGTACTCGGGGCGCATGGTGTGCGGATACGAGGTCCAGTGCACCCGGATGTCCTCCCAGGCGAACGGACCCACCGAGGAGTACGGGGCGATCACGTTCTGCTGATCGACGGCGCCGCAGGCGACGATGCCGCTCACGCCGGCCTGCACCTGGTCCGGATGGCGCCACGGGGACGGGCAGCAGCCCGGTGCGGCGATGTTGAACGGGAGGGGGTCGGTGTTCAGGTTGTCGCCCTCGTTGCCGATCGAGTTCGCGTGGAAGATGCCGGTCAGGAGCAGGTTGTCGGTGGTGGACCGCCACCAGTCGTAGTTGGGCTTCGGCGAGAAACGCCACTTCTCCGAGTTGCTGCACGAGATGACGTCGGCGCCGTTGGCCGCCGCGTACTGGAAGGAGAGGACCATCTGCGCGAAGCTGCCGAAGCGGCAGGACATGAGGAGCGCGCGCGGCGCCACGCCGGTATTGGTGCCGGCCGCGCCGTCGCCGGCGACGATGCCGGCGCAGCCCGTCCCATGGCTGATGCCCGGCACCGGGTTGTTGTTGTTCAGCTCGAAGTTCCAGCCCCAGGTGTCATCGATGTAGCCGTTCTGGTCGTCATCGACGCCGTTCGCCGCGATCTCGTCCTCGTTGGTCCAGATGTGCGTTCTCAGATCCGTGTGATTGCGGTCGATGCCCGAGTCGACGATGCAGACGACAATGCCCTCGCCCTGATAGCCCAGCGCCCAGGTCTCGGGAGCCCGCACATAGTCGAGCTGCCACCAGATCGTCATGTCTCCGCTCGACGCGGCGACCGGCTCCATCGGCTCCGTGATGTCCTGGATCTCGCTCGCCGGCGGCTTCTGATCCCACTGGACGATCCGGATCTCGTCGAAGGCGAGGAGATCGTCGATCGCATCCGCGGTGAGGCGCGCGGTGATGCCGTTGGCCAGCCAGATGGGCCGGATGTCGGCGGCGCGGCCTGCTTGCTCGGCGGCGGCGAGGAACCCGCGGAGGCGGCCCTGCGTCGCGGCCGCGACGAGCCGGAGCTCCTGGATGGCGAAGGCCCGCCGCTCCGCGCGGCCGAGGCGTTGCGCGATCGGCAGCAAGGTGTCGACGTCCGCCTGATCATCCATGACGATGAGCACCGGGATGAGCTCTCCGGGAGCGGTCAGGTGGCGCATCGTCTCGAGATCGGGATCGATCTCGACGCCGGGCGCCGCCGCGGCCGATGCCCCGGACCATGCGGCGGCGAGAAGGCCGGCCGTGCCGAGGGCGACCAGAAGAGCGGCTCGATGGAGCAACTTCCGCATGGGCTTCAATCCCTCCAGGAAGGCGCGACGTGGGTGAGGCAACCGGGTTGTTCCGGGCGGATGGAGGTCGCCGGGCCGGCGACGGGTCCAGCGGATCCTTGATGCCGGGAGCCTCTGCGGCGCTGCTAGGATCTGCTGTCAGACCACGATTATACCAGCGGGCGCGCCGGGCCAGAGGACCGAATCGCGGCCGCGGCCCGGGCGCGGCCCGGGCGCGGCCCGAACGGTCGTCCCGGTGCCCGGCACCTGCGGTAAGTGCCCACCGGCAGGAGTGATGAGCGAGGATCTCGACTCATGAAGGACGACCAGGACCGCCGCGACCCGGCGCCTGGAGCGGGAGAGGCCGCGGAGCCGCTGGCGGCCTACCGGGCCAAGCGGGACTTCGGGCGCACGCCGGAACCCGGGGGCGCCGCCGGCGCCGAGGCGCCCGCCGGGGAGAGCGACTCCCTCGCCGCGCCCGCCACGCGCGGCCCCGGAAGCGCCCCGGCCCCGATCTTCTGCGTGCAGAAGCACCATGCGCGTCAGCTCCACTACGACTTCCGCCTCGAGATGGCCGGCGTGCTCAAGTCCTGGGCCGTTCCGAAGGGACCCTCGCTCGATCCCGAAGAGAAGCGCTTCGCCGCCCGCACCGAGGACCATCCGCGGGAGTACGCGACGTTCGAAGGGGTGATCCCACCCGACAACTATGGCGCGGGGTCAGTCTTGTTGTGGGATCACGGCACCTGGGAGCATCTCGGACCGAGCGCCGATCCGGTCGCCGATGTCGCCGCCGGCAAGCTCGACTTCCTGCTCCACGGTCACAAGCTCGCCGGGCGCTTCGCCCTCGTGCGCATGGGGGGGAGCCGCCGGCCGCGCGGCAGCGAGGACGAAGCGGCGGCCGCGAAGGACTGGCTCCTCCTCAAGAAGCGCGATGCCTTCGCGCGACCCGGGAGCGAAGTGACGGTCGAGGCGGACTACTCGGTGAAGAGCGGTCTCTCGCTCGCGGAGATCGCGGCCGACGCGCCCGCGGTGTGGAACCCGGCGACGCGGCGGCTCCTCGAATCCTCGCCGCACGCCGCGCGCACGGCGCTGCCCGCCGCGGTGTCGCCATCGCTCGCCACCCTGGCGGCGGCGCCGCCGGCGGGAGAGGAGTGGCTCCACGAGCTCAAGCACGACGGCGTGCGGGTCATCGCGCATGTCGGGGCCACGAGCGGCGGCGGATCCGCAGACGATGCAGGCGCGCGCGTACGGCTCGTGAGCCGGAGCGGGCGGGACCAGACGGCCCTCTACCCGGAGATCGCGGCGGCGCTCGCCGCGCTCGTCGCGGATACCGCGATCCTCGACGGCGAGATCGTCACGCTCGACGCGAACGGTCGAGCGGATTTCCAGCGCCTGCAGCCGCGCATGCAGGCCGCGCCGCGCGAGGTGGAGCGCCTGCGGCGCGAGGTCCCGGTGGTCGCCTTCCTGTTCGATCTCCTCTATCTCGACGGCTACGACCTCAGGCGGATGCCGATCGAGGAGCGGAAGGCGGTGCTGGCGGCGCTCCTCGACGGCGCGCCGCCCGCGCTTCTCTACTCCGATCACGTGACCGGACAGGGCGCGGCGTTCTTCGAGCTGGCGGCCCAATCCGGGGTCGAGGGGATCGTGTCGAAGCGGCTCGGCTCGCCGTACACGGGCCGGCGCACGACATCGTGGCTCAAGGTGAAGCGGATCGAGGACCGCGAGTTCGTGATCGGGGGCTTCACGGCGCCGCAGGGTTCGCGCCCCCACTTCGGCGCTCTCCTCATCGGCCTCTACGACGATGAGGGGAAGCTGCACTACGTCACGCGCGTGGGCTCGGGCTTCGACGACGCGAATCTCGCCACGCTCCACCGCGAGCTCGTTGCGCGCGAGCGGCCGGCGCCGCCGTTCGTGGACCCGCCGGCCATCGCCGACGCGCGCTGGGCGGCGCCCGAGCTCGTGGCGCGCGTCAAGTACGCGGAATGGACGCGGGACGGGGGACTCCGGGCGCCCGTGTTCCTCGGACTCGCGCCCGACGTGGCCCCGGGAGACTGCCGTCTGGGTGAGAAGGACCGGGAGATGCCCGTCTCGCTCTCGGTACGCGAGGAGGACCGCGCTCCGGCGGCGTCCGCCGCGGACCTCGCCGCGGACCTCGGCGCGGACCTCGCCGCGGAGCGGGCGCCGGCCGTGCGCCGCGGCGCGCTCGTCGATCTCACGCCGCGGCCGGGCGAGGTGCGGCTCGCCAATCCCGACAAGGTGCTCTTTCCGGACGACGGCATCACCAAGCGCGACATCTTCGCGTACTTCCGCCTGGTCGCGCCGGTGCTCCTGCCGCATCTCGCCGATCGCCCGCTCTCGCTCCAGCGCTGGCCGGACGGCATCGCGGCGCCGTCCTTCTTCCAGAAGGACGCCCCCGATGTGCTCCCGCCCTACGTGCGCACCGTCCCGATCGCCGGCAGCGACGACAAGCGACCGACGCGCTTCATCATCGCCGACAGCGAATCGACCCTCCTCTGGCTCGCCAACCTGACCGCGTTCACGCTGCATCCGTGGGGCTCGCGACTGCCCACGCTCGAGCATCCCGACTTCATGATCCTCGATCTCGATCCGAAGGACGCGCCATTCGCGACCGTGGTGGATCTCGCCCGGGAGCTCGCCGCGCTGCTCGATGCGATCGGGCTCCGCGGCTATCCGAAGACGACGGGGTCGAGCGGACTCCACATCTACGTCCCGCTCGCGCCCGAGTACAGCTACGACCAGGTGCGCAGCTTCGCCGAGCTCCTCGGTCACGTGCTCGTCGCCCGCCGGCCGGAGGAGGCGACGCTCGAGCTCAAGGTGGACGAGCGGAAGGGACGGGTGTTCGTGGACTACCTGCGGAACCAGATGGGACAGACTGCGGCCGGGCCCTACGTCGTGCGCGCCCTCCCCGGCGCCCCGGTGTCGGCGCCGCTCAGCTGGGACGAGGTGAACGCGGAGCTCGCGCCGCGCCGGTTCACGATCCGGAACATGGCCGCGCGACTCGAGGCCGTCGGGGATCTGTGGGCGCCGGTGCGCACCGATCAGCAGCATCTCGAGGCGCCGCTTGCCGCGCTCGCCGGGATGCTGGGCTCGTAGACGGAGCGGCGCCTTTAGTCCCCGGGCTCGTCCCGGCGTTTCGGCTCGCCGTCCGCTTCGCCCGCCGCGCCCCGGCTCCGCAGGCGCTCGGCGACCGCGCGCCGCAGGAGGAACTCGATCTGCCCGTTCACGCTGCGGAGATCCGCGTCCGCCCAGCGGTGGAGCTCCGCGTAGAGCCGGGGATCGAGCCGGAGCGGGAACGCCTTCCGGGGGCCCGCGGCGGGATCCGCGCTCATGGCGCGCTCCGATCCGGCGATCTCATGCTCGAGGTCACGATCGCGACCTACGGATAGAGGGTGCCGGCGTTGACGACGGGCACGGTGTGGTGGTCGCTGCAGAGGACGACGAGCAGGTTCGAGACCATCGCCGCCTTCCGCTCCTCGTCGAGATGCACGACCTGCATCCTGGCGAGCTCGGCGAGCGCCAGCTCGACCATGCCCACCGCGCCCTCGACGATCTTGGTGCGCGCCGCGACGACGGCGCTCGCCTGCTGCCGCTGCAGCATGGCGCCGGCGATCTCCGGTGCATAGGCGAGGTGGCTCAGCCGGGCCTCGATCACCTCGACCCCGGCGCGGGTGAGACGCTCCTGGAGCTCGGCCTGGAGGCGGTGGCTCACCTCGTCGGTGGCGCCGCGGAGCGTGACATCGCGCTCCTCGCCGTCGTAGGCGTAGGAGCTCGCCAGGTGGCGGAGGGCGGATTCGCTCTGCACCTTGACGTACTCGAGGTAGTTGTCCACCTCGAACTCGGCCTCGAAGGTGTCGACGACCCGCCAGACGATCACCGCCGCGATCTCGATCGGATTGCCGGCCTTGTCGTTCACCTTGAGCTTCGCGCTCTCGTGATTGCGCACGCGGAGCGAGATCCTGATCTTCCTCATGAAGGGGTTGGCCCAGAAGAAGCCGTTCGTCTTGACCGAGCCCTGGTACTTGCCGAAGAGGAGCAGCACCGCCGCCTGGTTCGGGTTGACGATGAAGAAACCGATCGTGGCGAGCACGGCGAGCCCGAGCAGGATGAAGGCGGGGATGAGACCCGCCGGCCGATCCTGGCGTGCGCTCTCGACGATCGTGAGAACGGAGACGAGATACAGCACGATGTTGACGATGAGGACGAGCCAGCCCGATTGGGCCCGGATGACGCGTTCCTGACTCAAGGGAACTCCTCCTTCCACCAGGCGCGGCCGGGCTCGATGCCGCCGGCGTCGCGCGCCTGTGTGCTATCAAGATGATATCATAATGATAGCTCCGGGTTCTCGGAAACAATCTGTTCACATATTGTTCACTTCCTTGCCGAATCCTGCTCGTCGCCGGCGGGTCTATAGGGTTGTAAGTGGCCGGCAGACGAGCGGGAGCAAGCGGGACGGAAAGACGGAACTGGTCGCAGCCTCATCCCGAAGCCCGCGTCGCGGCCGCCGCGATTCGAGTTACCCAGGGAAGGCGGTCCGCTCTGGTCATATGGGGGGCGCCGGGGCGGACCATCCTGGGTAACAGCGCGCAGGGACGTGAAACCGACCGCCTTCCGGACGGCCTGTCCGGGCGGCTTGCAATCAGGTACCCGGTCATCATCCGGATGGAAGGAGATCGATCATGAAGCGATGGATGCGATTCGGAACGAGCATGGCGCTCGCCAGCCTCATGGCCGCGCCCGCGGCTTTCGCCGATCATTGCGCGACTCAGGGCACCGAGAAGACGTCGGTGCAGACCACGAGCGCGGAGACCGCAGCTGCCCCGGCCAAGGCCGGCGCCGACATCGTGGCCACGGCCACTGCGGCTGGCAGCTTCAAGACGCTCGTGGCCGCGATCTCGGCGGCGGGCCTCACCGATGCGCTCAAGGGCCAGGGACCGTTCACGGTCTTCGCCCCGACCGATGAGGCTTTCGCGAAGCTCCCGGCAGGCACGGTCGAGTCGTTGCTCAAGGACAAGGCGAAGCTCGCGGAGATCCTCAAGTACCACGTCGTGGCGGGCAAGGTGACCGCGGCGGACGTGTCCAAGCTCTCCAAGGCGAAGACGCTCGAGGGCCAGGAATTGAAGATCGCGACCAAGGATGGTGTCACCGTGAACGGCGCCAAGGTGCTGAAGGCTGATGTGATGGCCTCGAACGGCGTCATCCACGTGATCGACCAGGTGCTCGTGCCCGAGGTGAAGACGAGCGCGGCCGCCCAGTAATCTGCACGGTGGGAGGCGCGAGCTCGCTTCCCCGATCTTTCGTGGCGCCGGGTAAGGTAGCGGATGAAGGCGGCTCTCATCCTCTCCTCCCCGGCGCCCGATCGTTTCCGGCGGCCGGCACGGTGCGGCGGCCGCATTTGACGTACACTGCGGGTTCCGGGCGGAAGTGACGGACTCACGCTATCTGCGGGACTGATCCATGGTCGGCATGGCGGGCGAGCGGACAGGGGAAGAGCAGAGCGAGCACGGCGGGAGGATCACGATCGGAGCGCTGTCGCGCGCGACGGGGATTCCGGTCGAGACGCTGCGCACGTGGGAGCACCGCTACGGCTTCCCGCATCCCGAACGCAAGGAGTCGGGTCACCGCCTCTATCCGCTGTCCACCGTGCCGCGCCTCCTCCGCGTCGCCGCGGCGCTCCGGCGCGGCCATCGCGCCGCCCAGGTCGTGGCCGCGGCCGACGACGTGCTCGACCAGCTCCTGGCTACACCGCTGGCCGCTCAGACCGGACGCCGCCCCGGCGTGGGAGGGCCGCCGGCAGCGATCGCAGCCAGCGAGAGCCGTCTCGATGGCCGTCTCGATGGTCGTCTCGAGGCCGGTGACCACGAGGCGCTCGCCCGATCGCTCGCCGCCGTCACCGCCTTCGACGCCGCCGGCCTCACGCGCCAGTTCGAGCGGGCCTGGGTCGAGCTCGGCCCGCTCGAGTTCCTCCGGCGTCGCATCGCGCCGCTCCTCGAGGCCGTCGGCGAGAGATGGGCGCGCCGCGAGCTCGAGATCCGCCACGAGCATTTCCTGAGCGAGCGCGTCGGCGATCTGCTCCGCGCCATGCGGCTCCCTTTCGAGGACCGCGCCCGCGGCCGCGCGGTCGTGCTCGCAACGCTGCCCGGAGAGGCCCATGGACTCGGGCTGCAGATGAGCGCGCTCGCGCTCGCCCTCGGCGGCTGCCGCCTCGTCTACCTGGGGCCCGAGGTGCCGGTGGCGGAGGCGGTGGGCATGGTGCGCGAGGCTGATGCGCAGGCTCTCGGCCTGAGCGTGTCGGCGGCCACCGCCGGGCCGGCGACGAACGCCATGCTCGCCCGCGTGCGCCGGCTCCTGCCGCGGCGGACGGCGCTCCTCGTCGGCGGCGCGGGCGCGCCGGCCGCGCCGAGCCGCGGCGTGCTCGTGTTCACGGATCTCGGAGCTTCGTTCGAATGGGCACGCGCGGCCTCCGTTCAACCGGGGCCGGCACGGGCGGAGTCTCCCTGATGCAGGTCGCCATCACCGGTTCGCGCGGGCTCGTCGGCTCGGCTCTCGTCCGGGTTCTCACCGCCGGCGGTCATCGCGTGATGCGCATCGTGCGCGGCGGCGATACCGGTCCCGGCCCCTCCGTGCGCTGGAGCGTCGAGCGCGGCATCGAGGACCCGGCACCGCTCGCGGGCCTCGACGCCGTCGTGCATCTCGCCGGCGAGAGCATCGCTGCGGGTCGCTGGACGCGCGAGCGCAAGGCGGAGATCCGCCGGAGCCGCGTCGAGGGCACGAGCGGCCTGGCGTCGTCGCTCGCGCGCCTCGACCGGCCGCCGCCGGTCTTCATCGCTGCATCCGCCGTCGGCATCTACGGCGACCGCGGCGACGAGATCCTCGATGAGGAGAGCGCGCCGGGACGCGGCTTCCTGGCCGATCTGGGCCGCGACTGGGAGGCGGCGGCCGCGCCGCTCGCCGCGGCCGGCGTGCGCGTCGTCCATCTCCGTTTCGGGATCGTCCTGTCGAGAGACGGCGGCGCGCTCGCCAGGCTGCTGCCCTTGTTCCGGCTCGGCGCCGGCGGGGTGATCGGGAACGGGCGGCAGGTGATGAGCTGGATCGGTCTCGATGATGTGGTGGCTGTCGTCCTCCATGCGATCGCGACCGCCGGGCTCGCCGGACCGATCAACACGGTCGCGCCCGGGGCGGTGAGCAATGCCGAGTTCACGCGCATCCTGGCCCGCGTGCTCGGCCGCCCGGCGCTCCTGCCCGTGCCGGCTGCGGTGCTGCGCCTCGTGTATGGCGAGCTCGCCGAGGAGGCGCTGCTTGCGAGTCAGCACGTCGTGCCGGCTCGATTGCTCTCCTCCGGGTACCGCTTCCTCCATGCCGAGCTCGAGCCGGCCCTGGTGCATGTTCTCGGCCGCCGGCCCTGACGTGGGGTCGCGCGCTCGGCACCGCGGCATGAGTCCGCTCGACTTGCCCGGCACGAGCGACTAGACTCGCCGCGCCGATGACACCCGACAAGCATGAGGACAGAGCTGCCGCCGCGAACCGGCCCGCGCCGGCATCCGCCGTGATGCAGGAGCGCCGGGCCGGTGTTCTCCTCCACCCCACGTCCCTGCCGGGGCCGTTCGGCATCGGCGATCTCGGACCCGATGCGCACGGCTTCGTCGACTTCCTGGTCGCGGCCGGGCAGTCGGTGTGGCAGTTGCTGCCGCTCGGCCCCGCCGGGTGCGGCCACTCGCCTTACTCGGCGCGATCGGCTTTCGCCGGGAATCCCCTCCTCATCTCGCCGGAGCTCCTCGTCGCCGAGGGCCTGCTCGCGGCGGCGGAGGTGGAGCACCCTCCCGTGTTTCCCGCGGACCGCGTCGACTTCGCGGCGGTCGCGGTCTGGAAGGACGGGCTCTTCCGCGCCGCCTTCCGCACCTTTCTCAGCCAGGGCCGCCGCGCCGAGTTCGATCGCTTCGTCCTGGCGAACGCCGCATGGCTGCCGGACTTCGCGTTGTTCATGGCGCTCCGGAGCGAGCACGCCGGAGCCTGGCAGGACTGGCCGGCGCCGCTCGCCCGCCGCGAGGCGGCGGCGCTCGCCGCCGAGCGCACGCGCCTCGCGGACGAGATCGCTTATCACGCCTTCCTCCAGTACCAGTTCGCGCGGCAGTGGGAGCGCCTCCGCGCGCACGCCCATGCCAGCGGCGTGCGGCTCTTCGGTGACATACCCATCTTCGTCGCCGACGACTCGGCGGATGTGTGGGCCCATCAGCGCCTCTTCCGGCTCGATGCAGGCGGCCGCCCGCTCGTCGCCGCCGGCGTCCCGCCCGACTACTTCTCGCCGACCGGACAGCTGTGGGGGAATCCGGTCTATCGCTGGGATGCGCTTGCCGCCGAGGGCTACTCGTGGTGGATCGAGCGCTTCCGTCGCGCCTTCGAGCTCGTGGATCTCGCGCGCGTCGATCACTTCCGCGGTTTCGAGTCGTCGTGGCAGGTGCCGGCCGGGGAGACCACCGCGGAACGCGGGGACTGGGTGCCGGGCCCCGGCCTCGATTTCCTCGCTCGCGTCGCGCGCGCCCTCGGGCCGCTGCCGATCGTCGCGGAAGACCTCGGCGTGATCACGCCCGCAGTGCACGCGTTGCGCAAGGCGGCCGGCTTCCCCGGCATGAAGGTGCTGCAGTTCGCCTTCAGCGGCGATCCGCACGATCCCTTCCTCCCGCACAACCACGAGCCGGACGCCGTGGTCTACACCGGCACGCACGACAACGACACCACGCGCGGGTGGTTCGCGTCGATCGGCGTGGAGGAGCGCGAGCGGCTGTGGCGCTACCTCGGGCATCGCACCGGCGACGTCGAGGTGGTGGCCGATCTCGTTCGGCTCGCCTACGGCTCGGTGGCGCGGCTCGCCGTCGTGCCCATGCAGGACGTGCTCGGCCTCGGCAGCGAGGCGCGCATGAACGTGCCCGCGGTGGCCGACGGCAACTGGGCCTGGCGCCTTCGCTGGGAGAACGTCGCCATCGAACGCGCCGCGTGGTTCAAGGACCTCGCGACGATCTACGGGCGCTGTCCCGCGGCCTGAAGCCGGCGCGCGGATCCCGCCGGCGGGCGAGTCGGCTCGCGGGCTCGCGCCCCGTCAGCTCGCGCGCCCCGTCAGCCGGCGCGCCCCGTCAGCCCGCGCGCCCCGTCAGCCGGCGGTCCCCGCCCGGCTACCCGGGATGCCGCCTCGCGTCATCGCCCGCGCATCGAGGAGCCGATCGATCTCCGCCGCCGCGAGCACCCCCTTCGCCGCCGCCACCTCGCGCACGGTGCGTCCGCCGGCCGCGGCTTCCCTGGCGATCGCCGCCGCCGCGTCGTAGCCGAGGGCGGGTGCGAGCGCGGTCGCCAGCGCGAGCGAGTCCTCGATCATCCGCGCGATGCGCTCGCGGTCGGCGCCGAGGCCGCCCACGAGCCGCACATCGACGTTGCGCGCCGACGCCGCGAGCAGGTCGATCGACTCGAGGAGATTCCAGGCGACGAGCGGCAGCATGGTGTTGAGCTCGAACTGCCCGCCCATGCCGCCGAGGGTGACCGCAAGGTCGTTGGCGATGACCTGGCAGGCGGCCATGATCGCTGACTCGGCGATGACCGGATTCACCTTCCCGGGCATGATCGACGAGCCGGGCTGCACGGCCGGGAGGATGAGCTCGCCCAGCCCGCAGCCGGGGGCCGGAGCCGAGCCAGCGGATGTCGTCGGCGATCTTCATGAGGGCGACGGCCATGGTCCTGAGCGCGCCGGAGGCCTCGACCGCGGCGTCGCAGGCGGCCTGCGCCGCGAAGTGGTTCTTCGCCTCGCGGAGGCGGAGGCCGGTGCGCGCGGCGAGATGCGCCGATCGCGCGGCGCGCGAACTCGGGATGCGCGTTGAGGCCGGTGCCGACGGCGCGTGCCGCCCAGCGCGAGCTCGCTGAGCGGCGCTCCCGCGCGCTCGAGCCGCGCGATCCCCTGCTCGACCTGGCTCGCGTAGCCGGAGAACTCCTGCCCGAGCGTCACCGGCGCCGCGTCCTGGAGGTGCGTGCGCCCGATCTTCACGATGTCCGCGAATTCCAGGCTCTTCGCGGCGAGCGCGGCGGCGAGGCCGGCGAGCGCCGGGCCGGAGCTCGGCGCGATCGCCGCGAGCGCGGACACGTGGATCGCGGTCGGGAATCACGTCGTTCGACGACTGGCCGAGGTTCACGTGGTCGTTCGGGTGGATCGGCGCTGTGCCGCGCGCGCCGCCGAGGAGCTCGATCGCGCGGTTGGCGATGACCTCGTTGGCGTTCATGTTGGTCGACGTGCCGGAGCCGGTCTGGAAGATGTCGACCACGAACTGGGCGTGCGAGCTCGCCGGCGACCACCTCGTCGGCGGCCGCGACGATCGCCGCGCCGATGTCCGGGTCGAGCAGGCCGAGCTCCGCGTTGACCCGGGCGGCCGCCCACTTGACGAGGCCGAGCGTGCGGATGAACGCCGGCGGGAAGCGGCGGCCGGAAATCGGGAAGTTCTCGACCGCGCGCTGGGTCTGGGCGCCGTAGTAGGCGGCGGCCGGCACGCGCACTTCGCCCAGCGAGTCCCGTTCGATGCGGTGCGGCTCGAGAGGCGTCGTCATGATGGCGGGTCCTCACGCAGGAAATGGGTGGGAGGGGGTCGGGACCATGTCCTCGAGCGGACCAATCCGGGCAGGATAGCATGCGCCGCGTGATTGACCGCCCGCGCGCCGAGGGCCTAAGCTTCCGCCGGCCTCACCGTCGCGGACTCGTGGCTCATGGACGAGGTAACGATGCCCAAGCGATTCGCGCACCCGGCCCTCGCCTGCACCTGGCTTCTCTTGTTCCCGCTCCTCTTCTCCGCGTGCACGGAGAAGCCCGACGCCCCGATCGAGCCGCCCCCCCCCGCGGACGGCGTGAGTTTCGCCGCCCAGGTCCAGCCCCTCCTCGCGCGCTGCACCGGCTGTCACGGATCCCCGGGCAATTCGGGCTACAGCGTGCTCACCTACGAGTCGGTGTTCGGGCCGGGCTTCGAGGCCGTGGGCCGCGGCATGCTGGAGGTGGTCCCCGCGCGCCCGGACACGAGCTACCTGCTCTGGAAGCTCGAGGGATCGGGGCCGAACGGAGAGCCGATCTCCGGGGAGCGAATGCCGCGCGGCGGGAGCCCCCTATCGGCCGATGAGATCGAGCTGATCGGGACCTGGATCGCCGAGGGCGCCCTCGACAACTAGCCCCTCCATGTGGCCTTCGCGACCTGCCCCGCCGGGGCAATTGTCCCCGATTGAGGCATTGTGCCCCGCCGGCGAGACCGCTCATCGCACGCTTCGTTTATTCTAATCACTTGTATAATAATGAGTTATCCAGTAACGACTGCCATGGCATGATGCTTGATAGGGGGTATTGCAGGGCCCCGGTGTTGCGCACGCAAAGGGGCGACGCTGCCGCGAACCCCCTGAGGGCCGGGGATGGCGCGGCGCGCGCAACGGGGCTCGCCATCTTGACTAGCCGGTTCGGTCGTTCGAGCCGGCCCGGCCGGGACCCTCGGTTTCCGGGGGTCACGTTGCCCGTCGCGGGAAGTGCCGGTTCAGCCGTCTGATCCGGCCCGGCCGGAAGCTCTGACTGTCCGGGCCCCGGAGAGCGCGCTCCGGGGCCACCTCCTCCCTCCACAGTCGATCGATCCTGTGCGGGGGCGCCACATGCCTCGGCGCAGCTGCAAAGACGCAGCTGCCCATCCCCCGGGGCGTGCCGGCGCCCCCGCTTCTCTTTGGAGTGCGCGATCGCAGCCCGCGCCCGGACCATCCGAGCCGCGTGCCTGCTAGACTCGCCTCGACGTTCCCGCCCCCGGCGACCCGCGCCGGAGCGGCCGCAGGTGACCACCGGTTGATCTCCATCGCCCTTCGCAAAGACTCCTGATGCGTCTCGGCTACCGCCTGAGCTTCGCGCTGATCGCCGCCTCGGTGCTCGTCACCTCCATCTTCGGGGTGCTCGCGATCCGCGAGGAGAAGCGCGATCTCCTCGACGGGATGAAGCGCGAGACATGGATCACGGTGGCAACCCTGCAACCCGCCGTCGAGTTCGCGCTCGTGCGCCACGATTCGACCCAGGTGCGGGAGTTCCTCGACGGCCTCGGCCACCAGCGGATTCTCGGCGCGGCGATCTACGAACCCGACGGCCGCCCCCTCATCCGCTCGCAGAGCCTGCCCCCGCTCTCGGGGCCGCCGGTGCCCGACCCGCACCAGGTGATCGTGGATCTCGCGCCGGCGCACGCCATGGTCGACGTGGGCGGCGAGCGCGTGTTCGCCTACGCGGTGCCGCTCCTCGACCGCCGCGGGCGCCCCAGCGCGGTGCTCGCCGTGTACCACCTGACCGCCTATCTCGATGCGGACCTGAGCCGCGAGCGGCTCGGCATCCTGATCACGCTCGTCGCCTCGAGCGTGCTCACGGCGGGGCTCGTCTTCTTCATCGTGAATCGCGCGGTCTCGCGTCCCATCGACCGTCTGATCCGGAAGGTCGCGGCGCTCCGCCACGCCGATTTCCCGGGCCGGGCCCCGGCGGCGGCGGCGTCGCCGGGGCCCGATCCCGGGGATCCCCTCGCCGCGGTGGCCGTCGAGGAGGAGGTGCCCATCAGCGGAGAGCCGCCTGCCGCGAAGGCCGGCGGCGATGAACTCGGCCGGCTCGCCGGGGAGTTCGACCGCATGGCCGAGGACCTCGCCCGTTCACGCGAGGCCCTGATCGGCGAGGCCGAGAAGCGCCTCTCGGTCGAGCGCGGGCTCCGTCGCTTCGATCGCATGGCGACGCTCGGGCAGCTCACCTCGAATCTCGCGCACGAGGTCGGAACGCCGCTCGGGGTGCTGCGCGGGCGCGCCGAGTTTCTTCTGGGTGAAGTGACCGATCACCAGGGAGCGCGGCGGGAGGTGGAGATCATTCTCGCCCAGATCGATCGCATCACGCGCACGATCGAGCGCTTTCTCTCAGCGTCGCGCTCCTCGCCGCCCATCTCCGAGCCGATCGCCGGCGACGATCTCCTGCGCGAAGCCGCAGCGCTCGTGGATCTCGAGTGCCGGCGCCAGGGCATCCGCCTCACGGTGGACGCCGCCGCCGGGGACGCCCCGATGCACGGGCAACGCGACGGGCTCATGCAGGTGCTCCTGAACCTGGCGGTGAACGGGATCCAGGCGATGGCGGAGGGGGGCGAGCTTCGACTCGCCGCCCGGCGGTCCGAGCTGCGGGGTCGGCCGGCGATCGAGTTCGCGGTGACCGACACCGGATCCGGCATCCCGGAGGACATCCAGAAGCGGATATTCGAGCCCTTCTTCTCGACCCGCGGAACAACGGGGCTCGGGCTCTTCATCTCGCGCAGCATCGTGCGCGAGCACGACGGCACGACGACGGTGGAGAGCACGCCGGGCCTCGGTGCGACCTTCCGCGTGTGCATTCCGCTGGGGGACGGAGCAGGGACTGCGGCGGCGGCAAACGATGCAGCGAACGGCGTGATGAACGATGCGGCAAACGATGCGAAGAACGGCGTGATGAACGATGCAGCGCCCGGGGAGAGGGGAGGGCAGGAGGCGTGCCGAACTGGGACGTCCTGATCGTCGACGATGACGAGGAGATGTGTCTTCTCCTCTCGGAGCACCTGACGCGCGAGAAGCTCAGGCCGTCCTACGTTCTGAGCGCGGAGGAAGCGCTGCATCATATCGAGCGCACGCCCTGCGATCTCATGGTCACCGATCTGCGTCTGGGAGAGACGGTGGTGACCGACATGCTGCCCGAGTTCCTGCGGGCCCGGCCGCAGCTCCCGATCATCATCATCACCGCCTTCGGCACGCTCGATTCGGCGGTGAAGGCGATGAAGCTCGGCGCCGTCGACTACATCACGAAGCCGTTTCCGCTCGAAGCGCTGTCCCTCTCCGCCCGGCGCGCTCTCGAGCACCGCGAGCTCGAGCACGAAGTGCGGGAGCTCCGCCGCAAGCTCGGCGAGGAAGGAGCGGCTGCCCGGCTCGTCGGCCGGAGCCCCGCCGTCGCCCGGCTCCGCGATCTCATCGGCCGGGTGGCCGCGGCCAACGCCAACGTGCTCATCACCGGCGAGAGCGGCGTCGGCAAGGAGGTGGTGGCCCGCTCCATCCACGGGGCGAGCCCGCGCGCCGAGGCCCCTTTCCTGCCCATCAACTGCGCCGCCATCCCGGAGACGCTGCTCGAGAGCGAGCTGTTCGGTTACATCCGCGGCGCTTTCACCGGAGCGCAGACCGACCGGCGCGGGTTGTTCACCGCCGCGCACGGCGGCACGGTCTTCCTCGATGAAGTGGCCGAGATGTCCTCGGGGCTGCAGGCCAAGCTCCTCCGCGTGCTGCAGGACGGTGAGGTGCGCCCGCTCGGCCAGTCCAAGGCGACCAAGGTGGACGTGCGGGTCATCGCGGCCACCAACCGGAACCCCGAGGAGGAGATGGGAGAGGGCCGCCTGCGCGAGGATCTCTACTACCGGCTGAGCGTCCTGCACATCGAGGTGCCGCCGCTCAGGGACCGGCGCGAGGACATCCTGCTCCTCGCCGAGGAGCTCCTCACCCGCGCCGCTGCCGAACATAACGCGCGGCCGCCGGTGCTGAGCTCGGACGTGCGGCGCATTCTCCTCGACTACTCGTGGCCCGGGAACGTGCGCGAACTCGACAACGTGATGCGGCACGCGCTGGCGCTGGCCAACGGTCCCGAGGTGGGGGTCGAATCGCTGCCGCCGCGGCTCCGCAACCAGGACCGCGAGCGTTCGTTCATCGGGCGGGCGACGGTCGCCCACCTGACCCTCGCCGAGCTCGAGCGGCTCTACATCCTCGAAGTGCTCAAGGAGGCCGGGGGGAGCCGCACACAAGCGGCCACCGTGCTCGGGCTCGACCGCAAGACGCTCTACCGGAAGCTCAAGTCGTACGGCCAGGACTAGGCCGGCCGGCCGTTGACCGCACCGCCGCGAGCCGGCGGCGATGAGGCGTCCCGCCCGCGCCGCGCCGCCCCGCCCTGCCCGCGGGAACCACCAGCAGCTAGTTCCCGCGCAGCATCTTCTTCACTTCCTCGACGTGCTCGGTCTCCAGGCGGACGAATCCGCGCGCCATGTCCTCGAGGGCCATGTCATCGCCGGCGAGCTTGGCGAGCTTCTTGTAGAGCTCGAGGACCTTCTCCTCGTGCACCAGGCTCTCATTGAGGATCTGGTCGACCGAGTGCATGTTGGTCTCCTCGATCTGGGCCGAGACGACCGAGGGATGGCCGCCGAGCGCGGTGATCTTCTCGCCGATCTGGACCGCGTGCGTCATGCTCTCCTGGGCCTGGTCGCGAAACCACTGCTGGATCGGTATGCGGCTGTGCCCCATCACCATGAACGAGTAGTGCAGGTAGCGGATGATGCCGGCCATCTCGCCCTGGAAGATCTGGTGCAGGCAATCGACGATCTTGGGGTTGGCGCTCGCCATGCTGCTCTCCTTTTCGCGGCCGTAGTGCTCCGGCGCTCCGGTGCTCGGAGCGCCACACGTCCTGTGCGCGAGGGGGCGACTCGCTTCCGTCGCGCGGCGATGGGCCGGCCGATCCTCGCCCGGCGCGGTCCGCCGGCGCCGGGCGCCGCGGAACAACGGACCCGGGAGCCTAGCGGAGCCGGAGACGGCGGTCAAATCCACCGGGTCGCGCGGGCCGCGTTCCCGTCTTCCCGCGGAGGGCGTTCGTGGCGCATACTCCCCGGACCATGATGTTCTCCCTGCTCGCCGGCACCCGCTCCGCACGCCGCCGCGGTGCAGCGCCGGCCGCCGTTCTCCTCGTCCTGCTCATCGGTCTCCAGCCGGCGGCGGCCCGCGCCGTCGAGCTCGCCGAGACCCGCCTCGCGAACGGCCTCCGGGTCGTCTACGGCGAGAGCCACGCGTCGGGCCTCATCGCCTCGGCGGTGCTCGTCGGCGCCGGCGCCGCGCGCGAGACCGCGGGCATGAACGGCGCCGCGCACTTCCTCGAGCACCTCCTGTTCAACGGCACCGGGAAGCGCACGCAGGAGGAGCTCTACCGCGACACCGACCTCCTCGGCGCCTACTCGAACGCCACCGCGCGCCGCGATCATGTCGCCTATCTCATGGTCGTCGCCGGCGAGGACCTCGATCCCGCGCTCGAGATCCAGGCCGACATGCTGCTCAACTCGACGCTCCCCGCCGACAAGTTCGAGAAGGAGCGCGGCATCATCATCGAGGAGATGGGGAAGGACGCCGCGAGCGCCGACCGCCGCGCGAACGAGGAGCTCGATCGGCTGCTGGCCGCCGGCACCGCCGACGCCCTGCCCATCCTCGGCACGGTCGAATCGATCCGGGCGATGCGGCGCGACGACGTTCTCGCCTACTACCGGACCTGCTATGTGCCGTCCAACATGACTCTCCTCGTGCTCGGCGATTTCGCGCCGGCCGCGCTCCTCGCCGCGGTCGAGCGCCACTTCGGCGGCGCCCCGGCCGGGTCGGCGCCGGCGCCGGCGCCGGCGCCGCGCGCGGGCGGCGTCTTCATCACGGCCGCGCCTCTCGATCAGGTCCACCTGCGCCTCCGCCTGCCCGGAGCCGCGCCCGCGGACAGCGCGTTCGCCGCGCTCCGCGTCCTCGAGGACCTCCTGAACGGCGATTCAGGACGGCTCGCGCTCGCCCTCGCCGCCGCCCCGCGGCTCGCGGTGAGCGAGGTGGGGGCGGGCTTGCGCGTGGGGCCGGGGCGGAGCGCGCTCGAGATCGAGGCGGTCTTCGACTCGACCACGAGTTACGAGGCGGTGGCGGCGCGGCTGCTCGGCGCGGTCGCCGCGCTGGCCGCGACACCGGTGCCGGAGGTGGAGCTCGCGCTCGCGCGCACGCAGCGGGAGGTGAGCGCGGCGCTCGCCGCCGAGCAGATCCACTACTTCGCCTTCACCCTGGCCGATCTCCTCCTGCACGCACCGCTCGCCGTGGTCAGCGAAGAGGGCGCGGCCCTGGCGCGGGTCGGCGCCCCCGATGTGCAGCGGGCGGCCGGAGCGCTCATGACTGCGGGCGACGGAGCGGCGCTTGCGGCGGTCGGCCCCGGGCTCGCACCGCGGGCCGTCGAGGGAGATCCTCGCCGCCTCGCCGCCCCGGCAGCAGGGCGGCCGGCCTTCGCTTCGGCAGAAAACAGCGGTGATCCGCATGAAATGGAGGTGCGCGCGTCGCGCCTCGGCCCTGCCGCGGCGCCGCGGACCGCGATCGCCCACGAGCCGTCGACCTTCGTCCTCGACAACGGGCTCACCGTGGTGCTCACCGCGAATCCCGACTCCGATGTCTTCGCGGTGCACCTCGCGGCGCGCGGGCGTTCCTACTGCGAACCCGCGGGCCGTTCCGGCCTCGCCGACCTCCTCCATCGCATGCTCCTCCTCGGCGCCGGACCGTGGTCGGAAGGCGAGCTGGCGCGCGAGATCGATCGAGCCGGCCTCCAAATCAAGGTCACCGACGCGCCCGGCATCCCGTACGACGACTACCAGACGACGACCGAGTACTCCTTCGTGCGCCTGGAGACGGCAGATCGCTTCTACCGCGAGGCGCTGGTGGTCCTCGGCGCGATGATCTTCGCGCCGGCGCTCGGCGAAGATGCGCTCGCCGCGGCGCAGAAGGAGGCCATCCCGCTCGCCGAGCGGCGCGCGCGGAGTGCGAGCGAGGAATCGCAGCGGCTCCTTCGCCGCGGGTTCTATCCCGGTTCGCGCGGCGCGATGCCGGCGCTCGGCACCGCGGCCGACCTAGCCCCCGCCACGGCAGACGACGTGCGCGCGTTCCACGAGCGTTACTTCGCCCCGGCAAACCTGGTCGTCGCCGTCGTCACCGGCCTCGAGCCGCGCGTGGTCGAGGCGGCGGTGCGGGACGCGTTCGGACAGGCGGCCCCCGGCCGCGCTCCGGGTGAGCGCGGCACCCCCTGCGTCACGGCCGCCGATCTCGTGCCGGTGCCCACCGCCGCCCCCGCGCGCGAGGAAACGACCGTCGGGCGCGAGCAGTCGTGGATCCGGGTCGGCAGCGTCTTTCCGGTGGCGCCCGGCGACGGAGCTGCGCTCGAGGTGGCGAGCCTCATTCTCTCCGACCGCCTGGCGTTCGAGCTGCGCGAGCGGCAGGGGCTCGCCTATGCGATCGGCGCTCAGTACGGCCAGCGGGGCGATCGCGGCTGGATCGCGGCGGGCATGGGCACTCGTCCCGAGAACCTGCCGCGCGCGGAGGCCGGGCTCGCCGACGGGATCCGCGGACTCGCCGCCGGCGATGTTGCCGCCGCGGAAGTGACCAAAGTGGTGAAGAGCCACGTCGGGCGGCTCCGCATGCGGCGCGTGAGCCGGATCAACCAGGCCATGAATCTCTGTCTGGATGCGCTGTGGACCGCGCCGTCCGGCGCCGCAGCCGGCCAGGTCCCATCGCTCACTCAGGTGACCGCCGCGGACGTGCGCCGCGTGGCGGCCGCCTACTTCGCCCCGGCCCCCTTGATCACGGCCGTGGCCCGCTAGAAGGAACACGCATGAAGGCGACCATGGAAGCGCGTGCCAGCGGGCGCGTGATTCGCGCAATGCTCTGTCTCTTCGCTCTCGTCGTCGCCGCCGCCCGGCCGGCTCCGGCCGTCGCGTCCATCGCGCGCCACGACGTCACGGTGTCTTTCGACCTCGCCGCGCGCCGCCTCCGCGCCACCGATCGCATGACGCTCGGCGCGCCGGCGCGCACCGACACGCTGCCGGCGGGTTTCTTCCTCGCGCGGTCGCTCGTGCTCGAGTCGATCCGGCTCGACGGCAAGGCCGTGGCCTTCGTCGATCCGGACACCACGGTCCGGATGTCCGACTGGGGCGGTGCGCCGGCCCGCTTCGTCCGCCTCGATCTGCCGCCGCGCCGTGCCGGGAACGCGGTCCTCGAGGTGAGCTATGCCGGAGTGATCGACGATCGCCCCGCAGCTCCCGAGCAGGAGTACGCCCGGAGCTTCGAGGATTCGAACGGCCTCGTCGACTCGCTCGGTATCTTCCTCGCCGGGTCGAGCGCCTGGGTGCCCGACTATCCGGGCTCTCTCTTCGGCTTCCGGGTCGCCGCCGAGCTCCCGCCCGGCTATCGTTCGATGAGCCAGGGCGTGGTGGCGCGCGCCCCGGCGAGCAGCGGCGCGACGATCGAGACCTGGACCTGCGACCATCCGCAGGAGGAGATCTACCTGATCGCCGGGCGCTATGTCGTGACCGAGCGCGATCATTCCGGCGTGCTCATCCAGACCTTCCTCTATGCGGACGACCCGGAGCTCGCCGAGCGCTATCTCGGGGCCACCGCCGACTACCTCGACCTCTACCGGGATCTCCTCGGGCCCTATCCGTTCAAGAAGTTCGCGCTCGTCGAGAACTTCTGGCAGACCGGATTCGGGATGCCCTCGTTCACCCTGCTCGGCGATCGGGTCATCCGCCTCCCGTTCATCGTCTCGACCTCCTACGGCCACGAGATCGTGCACAACTGGTACGGCAACTCGGTGTACGTGGACTGGGAGAAGGGGAACTGGTGCGAGGGGCTCACCACGTATCTGGCCGATCATCTCTACAAGGAGCAGGATGGTCAGGGCGTCGAGTATCGGCGCGCGACGCTGCAGGCCTATCGCGACTTCGTGCGCGGGGGAAAGGACATCCCGCTCTCGAGCTTCCGCTCGCGCAACGACCCGATCACGCAGGCGGTCGGCTACGGGAAGGCCATGATGACCTTCCACATGCTGCGCCTCCAGATCGGCGATGACGCGTTTCGCGCCGGGCTCCGCCGGCTGGCCGAGACGCAGCGATTCAAGCGGGCGAGCTGGGGCGAGGTGCGGCAGGTCTTCGAGGGCGTATCGGGCTTCGACCTGAGCGACTACTTCGCCCAGTGGGTGACGTGGAGCGGAGCGCCCGAGCTCCTCCTCGGAGAGCCGCGCGTGACGCCGATGCCGGACGGATTCAGACTCGAGGTCGAGATCCGCCAGGGGGTGCCGGCCTATCGGCTCGACGTGCCGGTCTCCGTGCTGATGGCCGGTTCCCGGGCGCCGGAAGTCACCATGGTGAGCCTCGCCGACACGGTGACGACACTCATTCTCGATCTCGCGCGCGAGCCGCTCGGGATCGCGCTCGACCCGAGCTTCGACGTGTTCCGGCGGCTCGACCGGACCGAGATCCCGCCCTCGCTCGGACAGGCGTTCGGCGCCGAGCGCACGCTCGTCGTCGTGCCGGCCGCAGAGCCGGCCCCGCTCGCCGCCGCGTACCGGAGCTTCGCCGAGAGCTTCATGGGGGCGGCGCCCGGAACGGTGGAGGTGCGTGAAGACAAGGCGGTGACCGAAGCGGACCTCGCCGGTCGCGCGGTGTGGCTGCTCGGCGAATCGAACAGTCTCCGCCCGCGCGTGGCGGCGGCGCTTTCGCGCCAGGCGCGGGCGCTCGACCCCTTCGCGAGCGATTCGCTCCGGCTCGGCGGCCAGACCTACGCGCGCACCGGGTGCACGGCGGTGGCCGCAGTCACGAGCGAGGTGGATCCGGAGGAGGCCTGGGTCGTCGTCATCACCGACACGCCCGGCGCGCTCCCCGGGCTCGGGCGGAAGCTCCCGCACTACCGGAAGTACGGCTATCTCGTCTTCGAGGGCGAGGAGCCGGCCGTGATCGGGCGGGGGGAGTGGCGCGCGCAGGGATCACCGATGGTCAAGCTCCTCGACGGCGCGATCTACGATCCGCCGGCAACGGCTCCCGATCCGACCGCGGTGCCGCCGGCCCCGCCGCTCATCGCGCGGAAGCGCGCGGCGCCGTAGGCAGAGCGGTCCGTGGAGCGCGGCGGGGCGCCCGGCGCGAGCGCCGCGGCGCGAAGTCACGGCGTGCGCACGAGGCGGACGACCGACTCCCGCCCCGCGGCCGTGAGCCGCGCGAAGTAGACGCCGCCCGCCACCGGGGCGCCGGCGTCGTTCCGGCCGTCCCACACGATCTTGCGCGTGCTGCCGCTCGCCTCGCCCGCCGGCACGGCGAGCGTGCGCACGCGCCGGCCCGCGACATCGTGGATCGCGATCGTGAGCGCATCCGGCAGCGTACCCGGCGGTGCGTTCTGCGTGCTCACGCTGAGCGCGATCGCATCGCGGAACGGATTCGGTGCCCCGGCGACCAGCTCGGCGGCCGCCGTGCCGGCGGGGCCGTCATGCTCGACGATCTCGTCCACGTTGATGCGGCCGCCGGGATCGAGATCGGCGATCTCGATCTCGACCGTGGTGCCCTCGAGCTCGGCGATCGCCCACACCCGCTCGTCCATCCGCGTCTCGCCGCGGCCCGTCTCGCGGAAGAGGATCTCGCCGTCCGCCACGCGGCGGAGCGCGACATACGTGGATTCGATCCCGGCCGTGCCGCCGACGAGGAGGCTCATGGTCGCCCCCCGGAGGACGAAGGGGCGCGAGCGGACGCGCCCGGTGGCCGCGTACCCGCGGCTCTCGCCCGGCCGCTCGGGCGGCCACGTGAAGCGCTCGCCCGAGGCGAGATAGCCGCGTCCGACCATGCCCGCCGCCGGCTCGCCGCGCGCGGCCGGGTTGTCGCCGAGGGTCGGCTGCGCGGTGAAAGCGTCGCCCTCGACGATCGGCCAGTCGTCACCGAGACCGTTCTCGGCCACGATCGCGAGCCCCGCGGGTTCGACCGCCAGCCGATCGAAACCGATGAGATAGAGGCGGCGGTCGCGAAACCGGGGATCGTGCACGAGGCGGTAGCTCTGATGCGTCGAGATCCACCAGTCGCCCCCGTCGGACCACACCTCGGGGGCGATGCTCTCGAGCCAGCGCACGCGCTTCGCGTAGTCCCAGGGGCCGGTGAGGGCCGGGGCCTCGAGCACCCAGGTGCCGCCGCGGCGATCCGAGCTCGTGAGCAGGAACCAGCGCCCGTCGAGGAGCACGAGCTCCGGCGACTCGATCGCCTCGCCCTTCTCCCCGAGCAGGAGCGGCCCCTGGTCGACGAACGTCCGGCCGCCGTCGGTCGAGCGGGCGAGGGCGAGCGCCCCGCGCCCGTCCTTGTGGGTCGCGGTCACGCAGAGCCAGACCGCGCCCGCGTGCTCGACCACGCATGGATCGCGCCCGTTGCTCCAGCTCTTCTCGTCCCATTGCGCCCAGCTCGTGTCGGGACGGAAGACCGGATTCGCCGCGAGCGGCGTGAAGGCGACGGCGCCGGGCGCGAGGTCCGGGCTCTCGGCGATGCCGATCGCCTGCGCGATGCGCTCGTTGACGCCAGTGTAATAGAGACGATAGGCGCCGCCCGGGAGCTGGACGAGGTCCGGGGCCCAGCGGTTCCTGGCCTCCCACGGTGCGCGGGGGCCGGCGAGGCACGGCGGCTCGATCGTCCAGTGGCGGAGATCGAGCGAGGTGGCGTGGCCGAAGTGCACCTCGTTCCCCGGTTGCATCCAGCGCCCGAGCGAGTCGGTGCCCGTCGTGTAGATCAGATGGTAGCGGTCGCCGGCGCGGAGGATCGCGTGGTCCTTGACGTAGTGATCGAGCGGGGCGAAGACGCGCGGCTCGAAGTCGAAGCGGATGCCGGCGGCGGCGGGGATCGCGAACGCGGCGAGGGCGCAGCCCGCGGCGAGAGCGACGGCGGCGATGGGGAGCGCGCCGGCAGCGGAGCGGCGCGGGCGAACGGGATCCAGCATGAGCCCATCATAGCGCACCGGCGCCGGGCGCCCACTCCACACGACGGGGCGGCCGCAGCCGGCCGCGGACCCGCGCGGTCGCGTGCGGTCTTGCCCTGCCGGGCTGCGGAACGGCCTAGGCAACCCGGGGGCGGGTCTATACACTGGTCCGAGGTCCGCGGCACTTGAGGACCGGTTTTCTCCCGGCACGGCCGCCGCGGCCCCCCCGCTCGTCAACCAAGCGATCACGTCCGGAACCCCGCTCGCGGCTGGCGCTCGAATCGGCCCAGCCGCGGTGGCATCCCTGGAGGAGCGTTCTCGATGCCGAGCCTCAAGTCGTTGCCGGTCGCTCCGGCGCGCACGATCTGGAATCCCTCGCCCGCCGAACTCCGCGACTACGCCGCCGAGATGCCCAACGCGCGCTGGACGCTCTTCAACAACCTGAATGTCCAGACCAAGGTGGTGTCCCGCTCCAAGGCTTCCACCTACGTGGTGACCGACCGGCCCGAGGAGCACTCCGATCAGACGATCTCGCGGGGCGAGGGCGAGCGCATGGCGCGGCTCCAGGACGAGTACATCCGCCACCAGGAGATGCTCGTCATCGAGGGCTACATCGGGAACACACCCGCGTATCGCACGCCGGCGCGCCTCATCATCGAGAAGGCGAACGCCAACATCGCGGCGATGCAGCAGATCCTCTTCTATCCGGTGCCCCAGTCCGAGCGCGACGGCTTCGAGCCGCAGGTGACGGTCATCTACACCCCGAACTTCGGCGCCCACGGCTATCCGAACGAGCGCCTGATCGCCGTCGACCTCGATCACATGCGGACCCGCGTCTTCAACTCCGACTACTTCGGCGAGTCGAAGAAGGGTGGCCTTCGCATGTGGAACAAGATCATCTATGACCGCGGCGGCATCGCCCTCCACGCCGGGTGCAAGATCATCCCGGCCGGCGGCAGCGAGAAGGTCGCGCTCATCGTCGGGCTCTCCGGCACCGGGAAGACGACCACCACCTTCACGCGCCAGAACGGCTCCTCGCCGGTGCAGGACGACTTCGTGGCGCTCATGCCCGACGGCAGCGTGGTGGCCACCGAGAACGGCTGCTTCGCGAAGACCTTCGGCCTCGATCCGCAGTTCGAGCCCACGATCCACGCGGCGGTGACCCAGCCCGAGGCCTACCTCGAGAACGTGTCGCAGGACGCCCAAGGCAAGGTCGACTTCTTCGACACGAGCTACACGCCGAACGGGCGCTCGGTCTTCCCGATGGCGAAGGTGGAGGGGGCGGCCGATACGCGGGCGATCCCGCGCGCGCACATCCTCCTCATCCTGAACCGCAACGAGAACCTGATCCCGGCGGTGGCGCGGCTCGACAAGGAGCAGGCGGCCGCCTACTTCATGCTCGGCGAGACCAAGGGCACCTCGGCCGGCGGCGCCGAGGAAGCCGGCAAGTCGCTCCGCGTGCCGGGGACCAATCCCTTCTTCCCGCTGCTCCACGCCATGCAGGGAAACCGCATGGTCGAGCTCCTCGAGCGGAACCCGCTCACGGTCTATCTCATGAACACGGGGCGGGTCGGCGGCCCCGACGGCGACGAGCGCTCGAAGAAGGTCAAGATCCCGCACTCGAGCGCCGTCGTGAAGGCGATCGCCGAGGACACGATCCAGTGGGAGCGCGATCCGGACTTCGGCTACGAGGTGGCGAAGTCGGTGCCGGGGATCGCCGCCGAGGATGCGGATCTCCTCCGGCCGCGCGAGCTCTACCAGCGGCAGGGGCGGATGGACGAGTACAAGGCGCTCGTCAACCGGATGAAGGAGGAGCGGCGGGCGTACCTCACCAAGTGGCCGGGGCTCCGCCCCGAGATCCTCCGCGCGATCGAGGCGCGGGCCTAGTAGCAGCGCTGCATCCAGGAGACGCCCGACGCAGAAGGGGCTCCGCGCATCGCGGAGCCCCGTTCTTCATTTCCGAGATCGCATGTCCGAGGTCGCCGCCCGCGGGCGGCCCCCGCCGGCTAGTGCGTCGGGATCTTGACCTGCGGGTAGAAGCGGGGGCCGAGCTCGCGCTCGTCGGCGATCCCGAGGTCCATGGCCTTCTTGAAGTACTCGGCGCCCTTCTCGGTGTTGTCCATCGCGTACATGAAGGCCAGCGCGTAGTGCGCCTCGCCGTAGTCGGGCTTGAGCTCGATCGCCTTCATGTAGTTGGCGAGCGCCGCCTCCTTGTTGAATCCGATGTTGAACTCGGCGTAGGCGAGCCCCCGATAGGCCTCCGCGTACTTCTGATCGAGCGCGATCGCCTGGTTGAACAGCGTCCGTGCCTGCTCGTAGTCGCGGCCGTTCGGGTCGCTCGTGAAGGTGAGGCGGAAGGCCTTGTCGTAGACGGCGGCCGCCTCGGCGACCTTGGTGGCGGCGCGGCCGCGTTCGAGCTCGGCGAGGCTGCCCGAGCCGGACTCCTTGAGCGGCAGGGCCGACGGATCGATCGGCGCGCCGCCCGGCGCGCTGCCGTCGATCGGCGGGTGTCCCTCGGGGAGGCCGCCGGAGGCGCCGGGGCCGCCGGACATGTCCTGGGCGGGAGTCTCCACGCGGCGGCCTTCGTCCTTCTTGCCGCAGGCGGCGAGAAGGGCGAGGGTGGCAACGAGGGTCACGAGAAGCACGAAGGCGAAGCGGCGGGAGAGCGGACTCCTGGTCGAGGAATGTGCGTTCATGGGCGGGACAATAGCAAAAGGACGCCGCCCCGCAAGGGTGCACCACGCCCGCCGACGGTCCGGTTGCCGGGGCTCGGACGGCGATCGGGCCCGGCCGCCGTCGGGCCCGGCCACGATCCGGCTCAGTCGGCGATGAGGAAGTAGACGGTCTTCCGGCCGCCCGCGGGGCCGACGAGCTGGAGCCGCCCGGAGCCCGCCGCGGCCGCGCCGTCGATCTCGAGATCGAGACGGGCCGCCGCCGCGCTCGGCACGCCGGTCAGGACGACGTAGGAGTTCGCGCCCCCGGTTTCGGGCCGGCCGTCGCCGTCCAGGTCGAACTGCATCGTCGAGGAGTGGAGGTGCACGAGCCCGTTCCAGGCGTTGGTGCGCGCCGGGGCGTCGAGATAGGGCCCTGCCCACATGACGATGCCGCTCCGGACGGGCGGCGCGACGGTGAGGTTCTTGAGCTCGGGATGGACCGCCGGGTCGTAGTCCGCGTAGTGCACGGGGAAGCGACCGGTGTCGGCCTTGAAGCGGAGCGCCGCGATCTCGATCCGGTGCAGCTCGGCGATCGTCCTCGACACGCGCATGTTCTCGACCTCGCGCCGGACGAAGGGCATGACGGCGCAGGCGAGGCCGAGAAGCGCGGCGATCGCGCAGAGGATCTCGCGGGGCGAGAGTTGACGTTGGTACCAGGACATCGCTTTCTGCTTCGAGGCGGGGGTTCCGACCGCCTCGAATCATGAGATCGGCCGTCCCGCAGCGATGCTTTAGGGGCGGGCCGCTGCGCTCCAGTGCCGGCCGCGGCGCCCGGGCCGTCCGCTGCCGGTTTGACAGACCGCGGCCGGGGATGCGACGATCGCGCATCATGCGTCGGTTTCAGGCTTACGATCCCCCCGAATACGTGCACTGGGAGCCGGACCCCGAGGTCGCCGCCGAGTTCCGGCGCACCCTCGAGGCCGATCCCGATCGCCGCGCCATCGTCGCCGCGCTCGACCGAGAGGAGCTTCTTGCGCTCTACCGCGGACTCCTCCGCAACCGCCTCCACGACATCCAGCTCAAGCGCTGGGTGATGCAGGGCGTGACGCCGAAGGCATGGCTCGGCACCGGCGAGGAGGCGGTGACGATCGGCTGCGTGCACGCGCTGCGCGCCGGCGACGTGATCGGGCCGATGATCCGGAACGCCGGCGCCTGCCTTGAGAAGGGGATCCCGCTCGCCGACATGTTCAAGGTCTACCTCGGCACTGGCGACACGCCGCTCCGCGGGCGCGACCTCCATCTCGGCGATCTGCGTCACGATGTCGTTGCGCCGACGAGCATGGTCGCCTCGCTCATTCCGGTCATGGCCGGCGTTGCGCTCGCTCTGCGGCGCGAGCGGCGGGATCGCATCGCGCTCACCTGGGTCGGCGACGGCTCGGTGCGCACCGGCGAGTTCCACGAGGGGGCCTCGCTCGCCGCCGCGCAACGCGTGCCCCTCATCATCGTGCTTCAGAACAACCAGGTCGCTCTCGGCACGCCCTATGCGACCCACTCGCGCGTGCCGCTCGCCGCTGTCGCCGGCGCCTACGGCGGGCCGTGCCTCACCGCCGCCGGGAACAACGTGCTCGATGTCTACGCGGCGACCGCGCTCCTCGCCACCGCCTGCCGCGCCGGCGAGGGCCCGGGCTTTCTCGTCGCCGAGACCGGCCGCATGGGCGGCCATGCCACGCACGACGAGGGCGACGGCCGCCGGATTCTCGCGCCCGCGCACTTCGCCTACTGGGGGAAGCGCGACCCGGTCGGCTGCTACGAGAGCTATCTCGCCGCCATCCTCGGCGGCGGGAGCGACGACGGTGCAGCCGCGGTCCGCGCCGAGCTCGCGGCGATCGAGGCCGCGGTGACCGCCGAGATGGACGCGGCCGCCACCCAGGCGCTCGCGGCGAAGTCGGCCGCGGCTCCCGATCCGGCCACCGTCGCCGACGGTGTCGTGGCGCCCGCGCCCGGGGAGTAATGATCGCTGGCGCGCCCTGCGCTCGCGCCCGCCGAATCGTGATCGGTTCGCACGGCGAAGCTGCTACAATGCCGCGGTCTGCGGCGCCGTGCGCCGCATCATCCCATCGCCCCGTCGCCCCGCGCCGGCCACGCTGGAGAAAGCATGCCCTACACGCTCGGTGAGACGACCGACGAGAAGCTTCGCGAGCTGATCGCGGCACATGGCGGATCTCCGCATGCCGACCTGATCCAGGAGATCCTGACCACCGGTCTCAAGCTCATCGGCGACCGGCCCGACCGCGGCGATCTCAAGATCATCAACACGGCGCTCAAGGAGCTCCGCCACGCGCTCCGCGTCTTCGCGCCGTACCGCGACGCGCGCAAGGTGACCATCTTCGGCTCGGCGCGCTCGGCGCGCGGCGAGCCCGTCTACGAGATGGCGCTCGACTTCGCGGAGAAGATCGTCCAGCGCGGTTTCATGACCATCACCGGGGCCGGGCCCGGCATCATGGAGGCGGGAAACGCCGGCGCCGGCCGCGACAACACCTTCGGTCTCGGCATCCGGCTCCCGTTCGAGCAATCGGTGAACGACTCGATCGCCGGCGATCGCAAGGTGGTCAACTTCAAGTACTTCTTCACGCGGAAGCTCATCTTCGTCAAGGAGACCGATGCGCTCGTCCTCTTTCCCGGCGGCTATGGCACCATGGACGAGGCGTTCGAGGTGCTGACGCTGGTCCAGACCGGGAAGTCGAAGCCGATGCCGGTCCTCTGTCTCGACGTCCCGGGCGGGACCTACTGGCCGGCGTGGCGCGCGTTCCTCCACGATCACCTGTGCGGGACCGGGAAGATCTCGGCTGCCGATCTCGACCTCTTCGAGCTGGTCGACTCGGTGGACATGGCCTGCGACCGGATCAGTCGCTTCTACCGCATCTACCATTCGAGCCGCTTCGTCGGGCCGCGGCTCGTGATCCGGGTGCGCAGCTTCCCCTCGAAGGACCTGATCGCCGATCTGAACGCGAACTTCACGGACATCCTCGCCGAGGGCACCTTCCAGGTGTCGGCGGCGCTGCCCGAGGAGCGGCTGAACGAGCCCACGCTCGACGATCTGCCGCGGATCGTCTGCCTTTTCAACCGGCACGGGTACGGACGGCTCCGTGCCGTCATCGATCGCATCAACACGGACTGATCGCACCGTGAAGAAGAACTACATACTCGACACCAACGTGCTCCTGCACGATCCGGGCGCGGCGCTCAGCTTCGATGACAACAACGTCATCATTCCCATCCTGGTGGTCGAGGAAGTCGATCACTTCAAGAAGGAGATGAGCGAGCGGGGGCGCAACGCGCGCCAGGTGTCGCATTTCCTGGACGGTCTCCGGCTGGCCGGTCACCTGGCCGAGGGCGTGCGGCTCGCGAACGGCGGCCTCCTCAAGGTGGTGATGACCGGGCGCCTGGCCGACGTCGTGGGCCTCGGTCTCGATGGCACGGTCGACAACGCGATCCTCGCTCTCGCTCTCGAGCTCAAGCAGAACGAGCCCGACACGCCGCTCATCCTGGTGACCAAGGACACGAATCTCCGCATCAAGGCGGACGCGATGGGGCTCTCCGCCGAGGACTTCGAGACCGGGCGCGTCCGGATCGAGGAGCTCGACCCGGGCGACACCGAGGTCACGGTCCCTGCGGCGCTCATCGACGAGCTCAAGGTGGCGGGCGCGGCGCCGCTCCCGCCGGGCGACTTCCGGCCGAACGGCTACGTGCTCCTCCGCGTCGCGGAGGGGACGCGCTCGGCGCTCGCGCGGGTGAATCCGGGTGGCGATCGGCTCGAGGTGCTCAAGGTGCCCCAGCGCTCGGTGTGGGGGATCGAGCCGCGCAACAAGGAGCAGCATTACGCTCTCGATGCGCTGCTCGACGATCGCGTCCAGCTCGTGACCGTGATGGGCAAGGCGGGCACCGGGAAGACGCTCCTCGCGCTCGCCGCGGGCCTCGCCAAGGTGGAGAGCGAGCCGCGCTACCGCCGTCTTCTCATCAGCCGGCCGCTCTTCCCGGTCGGCAAGGACGTCGGCTATCTCCCGGGCGGGCTGGAGGCCAAGCTCGCGCCGTGGATGCAGCCGATCAACGACAACCTGACGCTCCTCCTCGAGCGCACCGGCGTGCGCGAAGTCGCGCGCGAGCTCGATCGTCTCCTCAGCACCGTGGTGAGCGTCGAGCCGATCACCTATATCCGCGGGCGGAGCATTCCGAACCAGTACATCATCGTGGACGAGGCGCAGAACCTGACGCCGCTCGAGGTGAAGACCATCATCACGCGGGTGGGAGAGGACACGAAGATCGTGCTCACCGGCGACGTCTTCCAGATCGACAATCCGTACGTCGACGAGTCCTCGAACGGGTTCAACTACGTCGTGCACAAGTTCCGCGGCCTGCCGATCGCGGCCCACGTCGTTCTGCGGCGCGGCGAGCGATCGGAGCTCGCCGAGCTCGCCGCGAACCTCCTCTGAGGGTGCGCCCCACCCCGGCCCCATCCCGGGCCCGTCTCGGCCTTTCTAACATTCTCATTTTAGATTCCGGCGTCGCCGGAGCATGTGCACGTCGCTTCCACGCGTTATCCACTGCTTGTGCGCCGGGTTGCGCGCATTGCGCATAACGCGTGCCCGTGTCATCCACCATCTATCCACAACACGATCCGTGCGCACGCATTTCAGCGCGTCCGCGATGCACTTTTTCATTGACCCGGCGAGCTCGTCGCGCTATTTTACGCACGGGTCGAGTGAGATCCAGCTCGCGCGCCGAGCCTCCTTCGGGAGAAGGCGCAAGACCCCAAGAGGGGCGGCAGCCTCGAGAGAGGAGGCCAACCTCGGCACCACCAAACACTCCGAGGGGTGCGCGTCGGGCCGCTTCGGCGAACCGGCGCGAAGCCCGCGGGAGGAAGATCCGCAAGGGTCGCGGTGCATGAGGCCATCAACCCCTGAAGGGGAGGAAACCCAGGGAAGCTTGAGCGCTGGTGTACGGCTTAACCGCCGCGCATCGGCAGCGAACCTCTCCGGGGGGATCAAGACCCGGCAGCCGGGCTTCGGCCAACGGCACGCGGGTAGAGCGAGCGCCGACGAGGCGTGAGCGACCCCCGGAAGGGAAGGCTTCGAAGGGCAAGAACCCTGAGAGCGCCACCGGGATGAAACAGGCCCGGAGGGTTTCGGGAGGAGCAAGCCGCCAGGAGGGTGCGAAACCCTGGAGGCGGAACGTCCGGGCCAGGCAAACCCGGACTCGTGGACTCCCGGCACCGCGAGCGCTGAGAGGGAACGAACCTCAGGGGAGCAGTCGATCGCGGAGACGCGAAAGACGGTCCGTCCTGGTCAAACTCTGAAGGGAAGCGTAAGCCCACGAGAGGAAGCTGCCGGATTCTATCGCGGACCGGCTGCAGCGAGAGCGAGGATGCCCCGATGAGCGCGGCGCCGCCAGGTGCCGCGACCGGGGTGCCCGGTAACCAGAAGCCGGGCTACGGACTCTCGTGAATACTCTGCAGGGTGGCGCAATCCCACGAGAGGAAGCCCGCCGGCGGTGACGCCGGAGGGCACCTGGGGCGCGACTCAAGGCTCCGAAGGGGAAAAGCGAGCCGCTCACTCGGCCCGTTCTCTTTGTGGCGAGGCCCGGTTGCCGGAGAGGCAGCCGGGCCTTCGCGCGTCCTGGCCGCGAGCGGCGGCGGTCCCGGTATTCCCTTGTCCCGGCACCGGGGCTCCGGCATCTTCCCCGCGGCGTGTCGACCTCGGCTCCATTCTCCCTCAGAGTCGCTCCGGCGTTCACGGCCGGCATCCTCCTGGCCGCGTGCGCGCTCGTTGCCGGGCAGGATGTCGCGGCCACCCCGGCGGATGAGCTCTTCACCGACACCCGCGTCGGCGACGTGCGGGTGGTCATGGATCCCGCCGATCTCGCCTGGCTCCTCGACGACGAGAACCTCGAGAACGACGACTACCTCCCGGCGCGCGTCCGCGTCACGAGCGGACCGCTCGACGAGACTTTCGACGAGGCCGGTATCCGCCTCCGCGGCAACCGGAGCCGCTACGCCGAGAAGAAGAGCTTCAAGATCGCCCTCGACGCGTTCGAGGACGGCGCCGAGATCGACGGCATCTCGAAGCTCAACCTGATCGGCGAGCACAACGACCCGACCATCGTGCGCGAGAAGCTCGCGCTCGACGCGCTCCGCGCCGTGGGGGCTCCGGCTTCCCGCGCGAGCCACGTTCGCCTCTACATCAACGGCGAGTACCGTGGTCTCTACCTCCACGTCGAGGAGGTGGACGAGAACTTCCTCACGCGCCGCTTCGGGACCGGCGCCGGGAATCTCTACAAGTGCCAGTACGTGAACCGGGACGAGCGCGCCGATCTCACCTACCGTTCGGCCGGCGATTACGAGACCCTCGGCGAGCCCGGCCGGCCCGTCTACGAGCTGTCGACGCGCCGCCGGGCCTCGAGCTTCGAGGACCTGGCCGCGCTCATCGCCGTCATCAACCTGACTCCGGAGGAGGAGTTCACGGCCGAGCTCGAGCGGGTGCTCGAGGTGTCGAGCTTCCTCCAGGCGATGGCCTTCGATGCGCTCGCCGGGAGCTGGGACGACTACTGGGTCGGATCCAACAACTACTTCCTCTATCACGATCCGCTGCTCGGCCGCTTCCGCTTCATCCCGCGCGACTACGACATGACCTTTGGTCTCAACTCGATCAACCCCGTGGACTACGGCCGGGTCAACATCTACCGCTTCGGGCGGCTCGACAGCCTGCGCCCGCTCATCTGGCGGATGATGGAACAGGAGCGCTACCGGAACCTGTTCACCTTCTTCATCGAGGAGTTCCTGGCACGTCCGCTCGCCCCGGCCATCTTCTCCGCGCGCGCCGAGGAGCTCCGGGCCATCATCCGGCCGGCGGCCCTCGCCGACACCTACCGGACCCGCGACTTCACCTACATCGACCACGACGCCTTCGATGAGAGCTTCGACGAGGCGCTCGGCGGCCATGTGCGCTACGGGCTCCATCCGTTCATGGCGGTGCGCGCGGCAACGGCGCTCGATCAGATCCGCCACGAATCGGCGCGCCCGGCCGTGTGGGAGGGCGCCCCGCACTGGGGTCTGGTCGCGCCCGCCGGCGACATCCAATTCACGGTGCGCGCCGCCGACGAGGATGGAATCGCGGAGGTGAAGCTGCACGTCGATCGGGGGAGCGGCTACGGAGCCTTCACCATGCGGGACGACGGCGAGCACGGGGACGACACGGTGGGGGACGGGTGCTACGGCGTGCGCGTGCCCGTGGCCCCGGCGACCGCGAGCGTCCGCTTCTACTTCGAGGCCCGCGACCGCGCCGGGCGGACCGCCCGCTATCCGGCGGCGGGCGCGGGCGCGCCGATCGCGGTGCGCGTCGAGAGGCCCGGTCCCCTCGTGGTGAACGAGCTGATGGCGCACAACGCGACCACGATCGCCGACGAGGCGGGGGAGTACGACGACTGGATCGAGCTCTGGAACCGGGGTGACGAGGCGGTCCATCTCGGGCGCTACCGGCTCGCCGATGATCCCGGCGACGAGAGCGGCTGGGCCCTGCCGGCGCTCGACCTCGGGCCGGGCGAGCATCTCCTCGTGTGGGCCGACGGCGATCGCGATCAGGGTCCGCTGCACGCCGCGTTCCGCCTCGACGCCGACGGCGAGTGGCTCGGCCTCTACCGGGAGTCCGGCGACGATCTCGTGCCGGCGGATGCGATCGCGTTCGGCCCGCAGGAGCGCGATGTGAGCTTCGCGCGGACGACCGACGGCGGGGGCGAATGGGGTCCGCTCCCGCCCACGCCGGAGGCGCCGAACTCGCCGCTCGCGGTCGAGCCCGGCGGGACGCCGGCGGAGCCGGGTGAGGCCGCGGAACCGGGCGGCGCCGCCCCGCGGGCGCTGGCGATCGCTGCGGCGTTCCCCAGTCCCTTCCGCGAGGAGACGCTCGTTCTCTGCGATCTGCCGGACGCGGCACCGGTGACGCTCGACGTGGCCGACGTGCACGGCCGCGTGCGCCGGCGCCTCGTCGCGGGCGCGACTGCGGGGCCGGGGCGGCTCGCGGTCCGCTGGGACGGGCGGGATGAGAAGGGCGCGCCGGTGCCCGCGGGGATCTACTTCCTCCGGCTCGGCGCGCGCGGCGAGGTCGCGACGCGCCCGCTCGTCGTCCTACGCTGACCCGCGGCCGAGCGCGGCATGCTCCCGCGCCCCGTGCTCGCGCACGAGCGCGAGCGCCCGCCTGACGTGCCGCTCCTCTGTGCGCACGTTCCCGATCGCCATCCGGAGCGTCGTCCGCCCGCGGAGCGCCGTGTGCGAGAGCATCACCTCGCCGGTCCGGTTGACGGCGGCGAGGGCCGCCGCGTTGAGCGCGTTCAGGTGCTCGCGTACCGCCGGCTCGTCTTCGCGACCGCGGAGCTCCGGCGGGCGGACGCGGAAACAGACGGTCGAGAAGGGCACCGGTGCCAGCCGCTCGAGGTCGGACGCCGCGTCGATCTCCGCCGCCGCCACCTGCGCCAGCCGCAGATGTTCGCGGATCCGCGCCGAAAGTCCCTCCTGGCCGAAGGCCCGGAGCACCATCCACAGCTTGAGCGCGCGGAAGCGGCGGCCGAGCGAGGTGCCCCAGTCCATGAGATTGGTGACGCCCGCCTCCGGCGCGCGCAGGTACTCCGGGACGAGGCTCGTGGCCGCGGTGAGGACCTCCGGTCGCCGGCAGTAGAGCGCCGAGCAGTCGATCGGCGTGAAGAGCCACTTGTGCGGGTTCACGATCACCGAGTCGGCGTGCTCGCACCCGGCGAGGATGTGCCGCATCTCGGGGAGGATGGCCGCGGCGCCGCCGTAGGCCGCGTCCACGTGGAGCCAGAGCCCCTCGCGCGCGCAGATCTCGGCGAGCGCGGGGACCGGATCGATCGAGGTGGTCGAGGTGGTGCCGACGGTCGCGACGATCGCGAAGGGGCGCTTCCCGGCGGCGCGATCGGCGGCGATCCGCCGCTCGAGATCCCCGATGTCCATCCGGTACTCGGCGTCGGTCGCCACCTTCGAGACGCCGTCCAAGCCGATGCCGATCACGATCGCCGCCTTCTCGATCGAGGAGTGCGCCTCGCTCGAGGTGTAGAGGACGAGCGGGGCCTGGTCGGGCCGCCCGAGAAGGCCGCGCTGCCGCACCTCGAGTCCGGGCACCGCCTCGCGCGCCGCGGTGAGCGCGGTCAAGCTCGATGCGGAAGCCGTGTCCTGGATCGCGCCGGCGAATGCGGGTGGGAGGCCGATCATCTTGCGCAGCCAGCCGAGGACGACCTCTTCGAGCTCGGTGCCGGCCGGCGACGTGCGCCAGAGCATGGCGTTCACGTTGAGGGCGGCGGTCAGGAGCTCGCCGAGGATCCCGGGCACCGATCCCGTGATGCCGAAGTAGGCCATGAACCCGGGATGGTTCCAGTGGGTGACGGCGGGGACGATGAGCTGCTCGAAGTCGGCGAGGATCGTGTCGAGCGGCTCGCCGCCGGCGGGCGCCTGTGCGGGGAGACGCGCCTTGAGCTCGCCCGGCTTGACCCGCGCGAGCACCGGGTAGCGCTCCGGGTGCTCGAGGTAATCGGCGATCCAGGCGAGCGCCTGGGCGCCCGCGCGCTCGAGCTCGCTGGCCGGGAGATCGCCGAGCGGGGGAAGCGGCGGGGGAGGCGCTGGCGAGTGCAGTTGGGGAGGCACTGGCGACGGCGGCGGGGGAGGCGCTGGCGACGGCGGCGGTGACGCCGTCATCAGATCACCTCGATCCAGGTCTCCTGCCGCGCGACCACCTCGCCCACACGTGCCGCGGGTGGTGCGCCGCGCGCCGCAAGCCCCGCCTGGAAGCGGGCCTCATCCGCCGGGGCGAGGCTCACGAGGAGTCCGCCGGACGTCTGCGGGTCGAAAAGGAGACGCAGCGCCGCGTCGTCGGGCATCCGCACGTGCGGCGCCAGCGCGGCCGCGTTGTCCTTGAGCCCGCCGGGGAAGACGCCCGCGGCGAGGAGCTCGTGCGCTCGCGGCAGCGCCGGCATGGCACTTGCAGTGAAGCGCAAGGTCACCTCCGAGGCGCGCGCCATGTGGAGCGCGTGGCCGATGAGGCCGAAGCCCGTGATGTCGGTCGCCGCGTGCGCTCCCGCCTCGACCATCGCCTCGCCGGCGGCGCGATTGAGCGTGCGCATCGTGCGGACGAGGAGCGCGGCCGTCTCCGGATCGAGCTGCTCGCGCTTGATCGCGGTCGCGAGGATGCCCGTGCCGAGGGGTTTCGTGAGGAGGAGCAGGTCTCCGGGGCGGGCGCCACGGTTCCGCACGATACGATCGGGATGCACGCGCCCCGTCACGGCGAGCCCGAACTTGAACTCGGGGTCCTTGACCGTGTGCCCGCCGAGGAGCGCGACCCCCGCCTCGGCGAGGATCTCCTGCGCGCCCTGCATGGTCGCCACCAGCACCTCGAGCGGCAGCGTCTTCTGCGGAAAGCCGACGATGCCGAGCGCGGTCCACGGCGTCCCGCCCATCGCATAGCAATCGGAGAGCGCGTTGGCGGCGGCCACCGCCCCGAAATCGCGCGGGTCGTCCACGATCGGCGTGAAGAAATCGACCGTCTGGACCAGGGCAAGCTCCGCCGACACCCGGATCACGCCGGCGTCATCCCAGGTCTCGGTGCCGACGAGCACGTCCGGATTCGGCGGGAGCGGCGGGAGCTCTGCGAGAACGCGGGCCAGATCCTCCAGCCCGAGCTTCGACGCTCAGCCCGCGCACTCGACGAGCGCCGTGAGCTTCTGTCGGATATCGTCGCGGGTCATGATGCGAGAAGCCTAGGCGGCGGCGCCCGCTCCCGCAAGCAGCTTCTCCCCGCCGGCCGGTGCGGGCTCTGGCAGGCCCCGAGCTACCGGTCCCGGAACAGCTTCTTGATCCCGCCCCACGTTGCCGCATCGACCGGATCCCAGCAATCGGCGAAGAGGAACGCCGAGCACGTGGTCTCCTGGATCGCGGTCAGGTCGTCCCATTCCCAGTTCGACACCTGGGCCGGGAATCCGCACGCCTCGAGCATGCGTCCCACATCTTCCGGCGGGGCGAAGCGGACGATCGCGTACCAGGCGCAGAGGTTCGCTGCCCGCTCGTAGTGGGCGCGATCGGCGCCGGTCCGCGCCGACTCCATCATCACCGCGAAGAGCCCGACCCGGTACTGCCACGCGGCCTCCAGCGTGCGCGCCGGCTCTCCGGTGTAGGCGGCGAGCTCCGCCTGGTAGACGGGATCGGCAGGCAGATCGTCGTAATCGCGCCCGTGCGCCGGGATCCACGCCATCTCCTCGCCGTACGCGTAGGCGCCGGAGACCGGGCCGAGCGGACCCTGCCCGTAGGTCTGCCACCGCCACTCCTGGCAGTTCTCGATCGCCGTGTGCACCGGGCCCATGTCGGCGTACACGGGTACCCAGCGGAGGGGATCCTTGCGATAGATGATGGCGCAGGATCCATTGCAGAAGTCGCAGTCCTCCCAGCGCCACGGGCACCAGTCGGTGGTCCCGTCCCCGCAGAAGATGCGATTCCAGGGATGAAGGGGCATGTAGGCGTAGGGGAGGCACTGGTCGCAGCCCCGGTCGGGGTGCGGGCCGCGGGGCTCGCACTCGTCGCGCTGGCGGACGAGAAGAGAGTGGTCGTAGACGACGGTGCCCCAGGCGGCGGCTTCGGCTGTCGGCGAGCGCGGAGAGGGCGACGGCGAGAACGAACGAGACGGCGATCGCGGCGCGCATGGCGTGCTCCTCTCAGGTGGAGCGGGGAGGCGCGCTGAGAGGTGGAGCACGAGGCGTGCCATGTCGCCGCGCGGCGGCTGGCCGGCGAGGAGGGGCTGCGCTTCTTACTGCTGTCCGCCGGCGCCCGGCTCGCCGGCGCCCGGTTCGCGCTCGAGGACGACCTCCTCGCCGCGGAGCTCGACCCGGACCCGGTCGCCCGCCTTGAACTCGCCGCGCACGATCCGCATCGAGAGCGGGTTCTCGATCCGCCGCTCGATCTCGCGGCGGAGCGGCCGCGCGCCGTAGGTCGGATGGAAGCCCTCGCGGGCGAGGAGGTCCTTGACCTCGGCGCTCGCCGCGAGCGAGATCGAGAGCTCGGACAGGCGCGCCGCGAGCCGCGCGAGCTGCTTGTCCACGATTGCGCGGATGTGCGACGCGTCGAGCTGATGGAAGACGATCATGTCGTCGATCCGGTTCAGGAACTCGGGCCGGAAGTGCTTTCGCACCTCGCCCAGGACGAGGGTCCGCGCCTCGTCGTAGCTCATCTGGCCCTGGCCGCCGCCGAAGCCGATCGCCCGCTTCTCGGCGAGCTGGCTCGAGCCGAGGTTCGAGGTACCGATCACGATCGTGTTGCGGAAGCTCACGCGCCGGCCCTGCGCGTCGGTGAGGAGCCCCTCGTCGAGCACTTGCAGGAGGAGGTTGAAGATGTCGGGATGCGCCTTCTCGATCTCATCGAAGAGGACGACCGAGTAGGGCTGCCGCCGCACCCGCTCGGTGAGCTGGCCGCCCTCGCCGTAGCCGATGTAGCCGGGCGGCGCGCCGATCATCTTCGCCACCTCGTGTCGCTCCGGAGGCCTCGCCGAGATCCTCGGCGTCGATGACAATGGTCTCCGCCAGCGCGGCGGGTGCGATCGCAGCCAGGGTCGGCGCGGTGGTATGATTGCCAAGCATAGGGGTCCCGGGGAAAGCGGGGACGATTGGTACGATCGGCGTTGTTCCTGTTCTGCGGAGTCCTCCTGGCTGCGGCCCCGCCCGCTCGGTCGGAGGGACCATCCAACTGCGTCGCGCCCAAGGCGCCCGGCGGCGCCTGGGTCCCACCCCGGGGAGCGCCGGACATGGGCGGCGAGACCTTCGCCACGGCGACCGTCATCAGCTCGCTTCCCTTCTTCGACACGGGCAATACGTGCGCAGCGATCAATGACTACACGCCAACCTGTGCCTTGAGCCAGGCCGGCGACCTCGTCTACAGGTACACGCCGAGCACCAATGTGAACATCTGCCTCTCCCTGTGCGGCTCGGACTTCGACACGATCCTCTACGTCTACGGACCGGGCGGGGAGATCGCCTGCAACGATGACGACTGCGGTCTGCAGTCGCAGCTCGACAACGTCCCGCTGACCGCCGGCTATACTTACTACTTCGTTGTCGATGGCTACTCCATGAACTGCGGGAACTATACCTTCAACACCTGCTTCCCGCCGCCGCCCTTCTTCTGTCCGCCCGACTCCCAGATCGAGGGGGAGCCCCGATGCGGTCCGGACTATGTCGACAACTACAATGGTGGCTGCGGTTCCAACCCGATCATCTTCACGGATGTGGCGTGCGGCTCCATCTGCGGCGAGATGGGCACCTTCATGTTCGAGGGAATGAACTACCGCGACACCGACTGGTATCGGCTCACCGTGGGGCCGGGCGCCTTCACCTATAACGGCAGCGGCGAGATCCCTCCGCTCCGCAGGTTCGTGCTCACACCGGAGTGCCCGCCGGCGATCCTCGCGACGACGAACATCGATCATTCACCGCTGCCGTTCACCGGGCCGGGGAGCTTCTACTTCTTTGCCAGCTCTGACGTGTTCACCGGCATCCCTTGCGGCACGCGCTACGCGATCACCTTCGAAGGCCCGGGCATCCCGCCGTGCGGCTCCACGGCCGTCGAATCCCGGACGTGGGGCGGCATCAAGAGCGCGTACCGGTAGGGAGCACCCGGAGGGAGAGCACCCGGAGAGCAGGCCTTGTCGGGTCGTCGCCCAGGGTGTAGCCTTTCGACTGCACAGCGATCCGCCACGCGACCCTCCGGCCCGGCGGGTGGCCGCCAGACGGACCTCTTGGAGGAGGTCATGCTCATGTCTGGTGCCCGGTGCCTGCTCGTCACAGCCTCCGCTTCTTGCTTCCTGTTCCTTCCTGCCCTGGCCGCGTTCGGCGATACGGCGACCGGTGGCGAGACCATTGCCACCGCCACCGTCATCGCCGCGTTTCCCTTCTTCGACACGGGCAATACCTGCGGGCACACCCAGGACTTCATCGCATCGTGTGGTGACAACCACGCGCCGGACCTGTTCTACCAGTACACGGCGCCGGCGAACCTCATGGTGACGTTCTCGGCCTGCGGCTCCGGCTATGACACCGTTCTCTATGCCCTCGAGGACGGCATCGAGATCGCCTGCAATGATGACTTCTGCGGTCTCCAGTCCGAGCTCACGCTGCGCATGCAGGCGGGCCGCACGTACACGATCGGCGTCTCCGGTTACTCGACTGCCTGCGGCGCTTACGTTGTGACCGTGGCTGCCTGCGGTTCCTGCGGCGGCGCCTGCTGTCTCACCGCCGGTTGCACCGTCCTGCTCCCCGGGCAGTGCGCGAGCGCGGGCGGCATCTACCTGGGGGACGGGACGACATGTGAGCCCGACCCCTGCGCGGCCACGCCGGTCGCGGCGGCGACATGGGGAGCGATCAAGAGCGCCTACCGGGACGCGAGCGAATGACCACCGGCCGCGAGGAGACATGATGGCGAACGATCATGCGAGACTCAGCCTGTCGGCCCTCCTTCTCTGGGCTTGCCTGCCGGCGGCCGCAGCGTCCGCCCCCGGCGGCGCCGGCGGCCAGCTCCGCGAAACCCTGCCCCCGCCCGTGATCAATCCGCGCTCCACCGAGATCTGCATGAACTCGCGGCTCTCGTATCACGGGGGCTGGAACGCGGCCGGAACCGAGCAGATGCTGGCGAATGTGCTTCATGCGGCGGCCAGCGCCCGCGCGACCGGCATGTCCCTCACGATCTACGCCGCCACGGCGCAGAACGTCTACATCTATGACCCGACGAACCACACGCTGATCGTGCACAAGGCCGGGAACTGGCGCTCCGACGCCACCGCTGCCTTCGAGGTGGGTTTCGCGGCGCCGAGCACGATCGATGCCGGCGCCGCGATGCATCTCGCGCAGCTCGAATCCGTCGCCCTGTGGACCGGAGCGGCCAATCAGCTCGCGAGCTGCCCGCGGGCGAGCGCCGCCACGTACGCGAACGCGAACTGGAATCCCGTCGAGCCGATCGACATCGTGGTCAGCTTCGGCATGCGGAGCGTGGCCGGACTCACGACGTCTCTCGTCGCGGTGTCCTCGGACGGCACGCTGCCCGACCCGCGCACCGACGGACCCGTGTTCCTCGACGACGCCCTGGATGCGCTGGCGTACGACTCGACGTTCGCCGCGGCGAGCCTGACTCCCGCCGAGGTGTCCCAGATCCTCTGGGCCGCGTACGGCTGCAGCAACCACTACGCCTCGGGGAAAGCCGGGTTGGTCTGCTCCTCGGCGGTCGCCAACTACTACCTCACCCGGCGGGTGTACATGGTCGGCGCGGACGGTGTGCACAGGTTCCACAATCGCCGGCCGCCGGGCACGGACATGACGACGCGGGATCATCGAATCGAAATGCTGCGGCCGGGCGACGTGCGGCCGGCGCTCCGCTCGGCAGTGCCGCGACTGGCGGATGCCCCGCACTACCTGATCATCTGCGTCGGGAGCACGGGCGCGTGGCCGGAGCTCGAGGTGGGCTTCGCCGGCGCGGGTGCTCTGCTCGCGGCGGCGAGCATGGACCTCCAGGCGTACTGGACCCAGGAGCTCACTGCGGCCGAGCAGTCCGCCGTGCGCGAGGCGACCGGAGTGCCGTCGACCGACATCCCGATGATCCTCGTCGCCGTGGGGCGGCCCGCCGACGTCTCGGTCACGGATCCTCAGGAGGTACGAGCGCCGGACGCCGGGCTGTCGATCGAGAACCGACTGGCCGCCGGCGGAGGAGTGGCCATCCGCTACGAGCTCGCCGCCGGGTCGGGCGTCGATCTGGCGATCTACGACTGCACGGGTCACGAGGTGCGGCAAGTGGTCGACTCGCGGCAGGGCCCGGGGTCGCAGGCGGCGATATGGGACGGCCGCGATAGCCGCGGCGACTCGGTCCCGTCGGGCGTGTACTTCTGCCGCCTCAAGGCGGGGCGCCTCGCCCGGTCGGCGCAGGTCGTGATTGTCAGGTAATCGGGAGAGCAGGTCATGTACGAGCAGGCCATGCACGCTTCGCGCACCTTCTCCGCGCAGAGTCTCGCCGCCGTCGCGGGCGCAATCCTCCTCCTCGCAACCGCGGTGTCGGCCCCCGCTCTCGCGCAGGGCTGCATCGACTACGCGAGCTTCCTGCATGCCGAAGGGGAGTTCCCCGATGCCGCCGGCTACTCCATCGCCATCGAGTTCCCCTATGCGTACGTTGGCTCCGCGTATCACCTCCTGACCGTTGACATCTCGACTCCCGGGTCTCCGGTCCTCGTCGGTGGACTCGTGCTGCCGGACTCCCCCTTCGGCATCGCGCTGTCCGGAGCGTTCGCCTATCTCGCGGACCTCCGTGCCGGGCTCCTCGTCGTGGACATCACCGATCCCTTCGCGCCGGAAACCCGCGGCCGTCTCGCCACACCGTCGATGGCGCACGACGTGGCGCTATCCGGATCGCTCGCCTACGTTGCCGACGCCTTCTTTGGCCTCAGGGTCGTGGATGTGAGCGATCCGGACTCCCTGACCGAGGTGGGATTCGTCCGCACGTGGGGGACCGCGTTCGGAGTCGCCGTCGCCGGCCGGTATGCCTACGTCGCGGATGGTCTCGCCGGACTGAGAATCATCGACATCACGAATCCAAGCGCCCCCATCGTGGCGGGCGGCATCGTGATGCAGGGTGAAGCGATCGATGTCGCGGTCGCCGGCACGCTCGCCTACGTGGCCGGGCGCGGGTTCGGGCTCCTCGTCGTGGACGTTGCGAACCCGGCCGTCCCCGTGATTCGCGGGGCTAACGGCGCTCCCGGCGAAGCGCTCGCCATCGCCGTCGCCGGGACGCGCGCCTACGTCGCGGACTACTCGGCCGCCGCGCCCGGTCTCCGCGTGTTCGACGTCTCGGACCCGACGGCGCCGGAGCTGATCGGCAGCGTGGCCGCAATGGGCAGGGCGCGCGGGCTGGCCCTCGCTCGGGATCACGCCTACGTCACGGATCACTGGAGCGGCCTCCTGGTCGTGGACATCTCGAACCCGGCCTCGCCTCCACTCGTCGGGAGCGTCGACACGCCGGGCAATGCCGCGGACGTGGCGGTGGACGGTGTGCACGCCTACATTGCCGATTCCCAGTCCGGTCTCCAGATCGCTGACATCACGGACCCGACGTTTCCGAACCTGGTTGGTGCGAAGGAGACTCCCGGGCCTGCTCAGGGTGTGGCTCTCGCCGGCAACATGGCCTACGTCGCCGTGGGCGGAGCGGGGACGCTCGATGCGATCGATGTCTCCGATCCGGCGGCTCCGGTCACGCTGGGGAGCCTCGACACCCCCGGCCAGGCGGCCGGCGTCGTGACCGCAGGCGGATTCGCCTATGTTGCCGACGGCTTTCAAGGGCTGTCGATCATCGATATCTCCGTCCCCGCGGCGCCCGTGCTCGTCGGCAATGCCGATACGCCGGACATCAGTTACAACGCAGCCATCCAGGGCTCGTATGCCTACGTCGCCGACCGCACTTCAGGGCTCCAGGTGGTGGACATTGCGAACCCCGCGGCGCCCGCCATCGCGGGTAGCCTCGACACGCCCGGCTACGCGCTGGATGTGGCCGTGGCCGGCGACCACGCCTATGTCGCCGCCGATGCAGCCGGTCTCCAGGTCGTGGACATCGCGGATCCACGATCGCCCTCTCTGGTCGCCACCATCCCGCTGCCGGGCCGGACCGTCGCCGTCGCCGTCGCCATCGCCGGAGACGTCGGCTATGTGATCGGCTCCTTCTCCGGCCTCCAGGTGGTCAACCTCGAGGATCCGGCCGCACCATCCATCGTGGGCAGCCTCCCCGGCGCGGAGGGGATGGAAGTGGCCCTGTCCGAATACGGGGTGCTGGTGGCGCAGGGCTCGCTGGGCCTCCTCATTGCGCATCCACAGTGCGCTCTGACCGGGTTGTGCGCCGGCGAGCCGGCGACGTCCGTCGCACGGACCGGACCCGGCTACCCCAACCCCTTCTCGTCCAGTACGGCGATTCCATATCGACTGCAGATCGATGCGCGGGTGCGCCTTGGCATCTACGACGTTTCCGGACGGCTCGTCCGCGTCCTCGCGGACGGCGAGCCGAGATCCCGAGGGGAACACCGGGCATTCTGGGATGGGCGCGATCGCCGGGGGCATCGAGTCCCCGCGGGCATCTACTGGTACCGGCTGGAAGCCGGAACGTATCGCGCAGCCGGGCGGCTGCTCCGCGTCGACTAGGGAGCCGGCATCGGGACGCTCGGCCACGTCGGGGTTCGTCCGCACCCCAGGCCGCGGCCAGAAGAGAGACCGTGCACAAATCGAGTCCTTGCGCGATAATAGACTACGTCCAGATCCATTGGCCGCCAGTACTCGTTCCCGGGCCGCCCCAAGTCCATACCCCTTCCGCCGATCCAACCGGAGGACCCATGCGTCGTGGCGTCGCCCCTTTCGGGCTTGTCCTGAGCCTCGCTGCCGCACTCTCGCTCACCTCCACGCTCCAGGCCGCCCCGAACCAGGCCGCGCCCCTGCCACCTACCGTCGAGGTCGAAAGCCAGGACGCCCGCGGCATGACCCTCCGCTTCACCTTGCCCGATCTCAAGATCACGGACGTGACGATCGCCGGGCGGGCATTCAAGTCGGTCGCGATCCCGGGCGGCGGCCAGCATGGCGATGCCGGAGAGCCCGCGGTGCCGAGCTTCACACGCTTCCTCGCGGTGCCGGAGGGGGTCGGCGTTCGCGTGCACGCCGAGCCGGTGGCGCGCGAGGCGATGACCGGCATGCGGTTGGCTCCGGTCACCGACGGCGAGGGCAGCGACGGCGGCGCAGCCACCTTCGATGCGGCCAGGTACGCCGGCGCCGGCGCTCCCACCGTCGATGTGCTCGTGAGCGAGCCGATGATCTTTCGCGACCTCCGTGTGGTCGCGCTCACCTTCCTCCCCGTTCGCTACGACGTGGCGACCGAGGAGCTCGCGGTCGCGCGCGAGATCGAGGTGGCGGTCGAGTTCACCGACGGCGCCGGGGCGGCCATCGCCGGCGGCGCGGCCCTCGCCATCCGCCACCGCACGATCCCGCCGAGCTTCGACCGGCTCTACCGGGCCCTCATCGTCAACTACCCGGGCGCCGAGGCGCTCGGCGCCACGGTCACGCCCGGCACCTGGCTTGCGATCTGCCCCAACGACACGGCCGTCACCAATCGTCTCGCGCACCTCGTCGCGTGGCGCCAGCGGAAGGGGAGCCCTGCCGTCGTCGCCACCACGGCGCAGACCGGAACGAGCACAGCCCAGATCAAGAGCTACATCCAGACCGCCTTCAACTCCTGGCCGGTGCCGCCGGAGTACGTCGTCCTCGTCGGTGACGCCCAGGCGCCCTATGATATCCCCACCTGGTACGAGACCCTGAGCGGCTACGGCGGCGAGGGCGACCATCCCTATGCGACGGTCTCCGGCACCGACATCCTGGCCGATCTCCACATCGGCCGGCTCTCCTTCAGCACGCTCAACGAGCTGCTTCTCATCGTCAACAAGACGGTGAACTACGAGAGCCAGCCCTACATCCAGGATCCGACCTGGTTCACGCGCGCGTGCGGGGTCGGCGACCCGGCGAGCTCCGGGCCCAGCACGATCGAGTGCATGCAGTGGATGAAGACCCGCCTCCTCGATATCGGCTTCACGCAGGTGGACACCGTCTTCAGCGGCTCCTTCGTGACCCAGATGGCGACCGCCTTCAATCGCGGCGACGCCATCATCGCTTATCGCGGCTGGGTCGGCATGAGCGGCTGGGGGAACGCCAACACCTACCAGCTCACCAACGGGTGGCGGATGCCATTCGCCCCCATCATCACCTGCGGCACCGGTTCCTTCGCCGGCGGGACCTCGCTCTCTGAGGGTTTCCTGCGCGCCAACAGCGGCGTCGACCAGCCGAAGGGCGCGATCGGCGCCATCGGGCTCGCCACCCTCGGCACCCACACCCGCTACAACAACTGCCTCTTCTTCGGCACCCTGCACGGGCTCATCGAGGAGCGGCTGAACACGATGGGCGCGTCTCTCACCCGCGGCAAGCTCGAGAATTACCTCAATTACAACGCCGTGCAGCCGCAGTGGGCCGAGATCTACGCCTACTGGCCCAATCTCATGGGCGATCCGGCGGTGGATGTGTGGACTGCATTCCCCGCGCCGGTCACGGTGAACCATCCGGCGACGCTCGCGGTCGGTGCCAACTCGGCCGCCGTGACCGTCCTCCAGGAGGGCTTTCCGATCGCCGGCGCGCTCGTCTGCCTGTCCAAGGGGACCGAGACCTACGCCGTGGGCACGACCGACGCGCTGGGTCGGGTCGAGCTCCCGATCAACGCGGCGACATCCGGCAGCATGCTCCTCACCGTGACCAAGCACGACATGCAGCCGTATCTGGCCACGATCAGCGTGGGCACGGCCAACGTGCACGTCGGGTACGTGTCGGCGACGATCGACGACGCGAGCGGCTCGAACGACGGCATCGTGAATCCGGGTGAGGCGATCGGCCTCCGCGTTCAGGTCCGGAACACGGGCACGGCGACCGCGACCGGGGTGAGCGCCGCGCTCACCTCGGACGATCCCTACGTCACGATCCTCGACGGCAGCGAGACCTTCCCGAACATACCGCCGGGCGGCCTGGCCGCGACGACCGAGGACTTCGACTTCCTCGTGGATCTCGATTGCCCGCACCAGCACTCGATCCGCTTCGGTCTCGATGTCACGACCGCGCAGGGCCAGTACCACTCGGTGATCGATCTACCCGTGGCCTCCGCCACCTTCACCGCCGGCACCGTCACGCTCTACAACGCGGTGAACGGCCGCCTCGATCCCGGCGAGACGGTCGAGATGAGCCTCGTCCTCAACAACAAGGGCACGATGACGGCCACGGCCGTGTCGGGCACGCTGATCTCGCTCACCAACTTCGTCACGATCGACGATCCCGACGGCACCTTCGGCACGATCGCGACCGGCGGCAACGGCAACAACGCGGGCGACCGCTTCACGCTCACCGCGGCAGTCAATACCTACGGCGGCTATCTCGCCAACTTCCTGCTCGTGACCGACTTCTCGGGCGGGGTCGTGGACACGACCGCGGTCGCGCTCACCATCGGCCAGCGCGCGGCGACCGACCCGGTCGGCCCGGATCGCTACGGCTACTACGCCTTCGACAACACGGACACGTCGTATCCCGAGGCGCCGACTTACAACTGGATCGAGCTCGATCCGGCTTTCGGCGGGAGCGGTGCCACCGAGATCGTGCTCGGCGACAACGGCGACGAGCAGGACAAGTCGCGGATCATCGACCTGCCGTTCCTCTTCCGCTACTACGGGCAGAGCTACACCCGCGCGACCGTTTGCTCGAACGGCTGGGTGTCGCTCGGCGAGACCTACCTCACGAGCTACCGCAACTGGACCATCCCGGGCGCCGGCGGTCCTGCGGGCATGGTCGCCGTGTTCTGGGACGAACTCTATCAGCAGGCTGGCTCGTCGCGCTGCTTCCAGAAGTACGACGCGGCCAACCATCGCTGGATTCTCGAGTGGAGCCGGTTCCGGAACCTCGTCGACGGCGCCACCGAGACCTTCGAGGTCATCTTCTACGACCCCGCGTACCATCCGACCGATACCGGTGACGGCATCATCCAGATGCAGTACAACGCCGCGGTGAGCAGCGACGCCACCGACGGCTACGCGACAGTCGGGATCGAGGATCCGACGCAGACCGACGGCGTCCTCTACACCTACTACGATCGGTATCCCCTCGGCGCGGCGCCCATCGCCACCGGCCGCGCGATCCGTTTCGTTCCGGTGCTCGACAGCAACATGGGGACTCTGCGCGGCGTTGCGCGCAACTCCTTCAACGCGGCGCCGCTCCCCAACACCCAGGTGACGGTGCTCGGGAGCGGGCGGGTCTTCTTCACCGGCGCCGACGGCACCTACTCGGGCTTCGTCCCGCAGGGCACGTACGACGTGGTGGCGGCGCATCCGGGGTTCCGCCCGGACACGACCGAGAGCGTCGTCATCGTCGAGGGCGAGGCGACCGTGGTCGACTTCACCCTCGTCGACATCGCCGGCCCGGCGATCACGACCACCACGCATCCCCACACCGCGAACGAGATCGGCCCCTATCCGATCCCGGTGCGCATCGTCGAGTACTCGGGTCTCGCCGAGAAGACCCTCTACTACGCGACGAACGGCGGCGCGTTCACGGCGCTTCGCGCTGACGCCGGTGAGCGGCGATGACTACCTGGCGAGCATCCCCGGGCAGCCGCTACACGACGCTCGTCTCCTACTACGTGCTCGCGCGCGACGGCCTGGGGAACGCGACGGTCGATCCGCCGGGCGCGCCGGGTGTGACCTTCTCCTTCTGGGTGGCGCCGACCACGGTCGTCGAGGAGGACCAGTTCGAGGCGGCCGGCGACTGGACGGTGGGCGCGCCGGACGACGACGCGACGACCGGGATCTGGCTGCGCGCCGATCCGGTGGGCACCTTGCAGAACACTCTCGTCGTGCAGCCGGAGGACGATCACACGCCCGATCCCGGGGTCGTCTGCTTCGTCACCGGGAATGGGACCGTGGGCGGCGCCGCGGGCGACAACGACGTCGACGGCGGGAAGACCACGCTCTTCTCGCCGGTCTTCGACCTCGACGAGTATTCCTCGGCCACCGTGCGCTACTGGGTCTGGTACACGAACGACCGCGGCAACGCGCCGGGCGAGGATACCTGGGCGGTGGAGGTCACGAGCGACGGCACCACCTGGACGAGCCTCGAGAGTACGATCGGCGAGCACCAACGCATGGGTCGAGCGGAGCTTCGTGATCGACAGCGTGGTCCCGCTCACGAGTACCGTGCAGTTCCGCTTCGTCGCCTCCGACTACGGCGCCGGATCGCTGGTCGAGGCGGCGGTGGACGACTTCCTCCTCACCGGAATCCGCGTCCCCGCAGCCGTGGCCTCGCCCGAGGTCCTGCGTCAGAACGGGCTCGAGCCGTGCCGCCCGAATCCGTTCAACCCGCGGACGTCCATCCGCTACAGCGTGGCGGAGAGCGGTCGCGCGTCGCTCCGCATCTACGGCGTCTCCGGGCGCGTCGTGCGCACGCTGGTCGACGGTCCGGTCGAGGCCGGGGAGCACTCGCTCGCCTGGGACGGCCGGAATGAGGCCGGCGACGCCGTCGCCTCGGGCATCTACTACCTCCGTCTCGAGACCGGCGACTTCATGCAGGTCCGGACGATGACGCTCGTGCGGTAGGGCGGGGGAGTCTTCAGTCGCCGGCGCCGGCCGGCTCGATGTGGATGACGACGTCGGTCACGCTCGGGAAACGGGCGCGGAGCGTGGCCTCGACCTCGTGCGCGAGGTCGTGCGCCGCGGCCACCGTCATCAGCGGATCGACGTGGATGTGCATGTCCACGAGCACATGGCCGCCGGCGGCCCTGCTCCGCACGGCGTGGCAGTCGACCACGCCCGGGTGCGAGGTGGCGATCTGGATCACCTCGGCCGGATCGAGCCCGGCGCGATCGAGCAGCGAGTGGATGGACTGCCGGAAGACCTGGTAGGCCGTGTGTCCGATGAGGACGCAGACGACGCCCGCCGCCGCCAGGTCCGCGGCCGGGTAGCCGAGCTTGACGCCGACGAAGCCGGCGAGAACGCCGAGGGTCGCGAACACGTCCCCCAGAGTGTGCCGCGAGTCGGCGATCAGGATCTCGCTCCGGAGCCGCTTCCCGGCCCGCCCTTCGTAGGCCGTGATCGCGAGGTTGACGAGGAGCGTGCCGCCGGCGACCACGAAGCCGAGCGCGTCGATCTGCGGATGGGAGTGGCCGCGGATCGCGCCCACCATGCTGCGCGCGACCTCGATGAGACCGATCGTCACCGAGAGGCCGATCAGGAGCGCGGCGATGCTCTCGACCTTCCGGTGTCCGTAGGGATGGTCGGCATCGGGGGGGCGGGCCGCGACCCAGAGGGCGACGAGGCCGACCACGTTCGAACTCGCATCGAAGAGCGAGTGGATGCCGTCGGCGCGGATGGCGACCGACCCGCTCACGACGCCGTAGATGAGCTTGGCCACCGCCACCGCGACGTTGAGCACGAGGATGACGGAGAGAAGGCGCGTGATCTCGCGATCCGAGCGGGGCGGGAGCGCGGGGTCGGGCGAGTTGCGCGGGCGGGCGGGGCGCCCGGTCGGAACCGCGAGTGGATCGGATCGCACGCCGGTCATGCCCGGCATCCTACGCCCCATCCGCCGGCCATGCCAGGAGGCGGTGCGCCGGCCGGTGTCATGTCCGCCGGCGCCCTGGCGGCCGGTCATGTCCGCCGGGGCCCTGCCGGCCGGTGTCATATCTGCCGGGGCTCTGCCGGCCGGCGCTACGCGGGCCCGCGCCGGGCCGTGGCCCGGGCGAGGAACCGGACGAGCCCCGCGTTGACGAGAGGCGGGTGCTCGAGGGGTGAGAGGTGCCCGGCGCCGGGGATCTCGACGAGCTCGGCGTGCGGGATGGCGGCTGCCATCTCCCGCGCCATCGCCGGCGGCGCGATCGTATCGTCGCTGCCGACGACGACCAGGGTGGGACAGGAGATCGCGGCGAGACCCGGCGTCGAATCGGGGCGCGACGCCATGCCCTCGAGCGCGCCGACCATGCCGTCGCGCGACGTGCCCAGGATCATCTCGCGGGTGAGCGCGACGACCTCGGGATCGACGTCGCGCTCACCGACGAGGCGGTTCATGAGTTCGTCAATCACGGCTTCCGGTCCTGATTTGCGAACTCGCGCCGCCTGATCGGCGCGGGCGCGCCGGACCTCGGGCGGGTCGGCCTTCGGATGCGTGTCGAGGAGGAGGAGGGCGTGCAGCCGCTCCGGATAGCGCGCGGCGAAGGCGAGGGCCACGTAACCGCCCATGGAGAGGCCGCCGAGCGCGATGCGGTCGAGCCCCAGGTGGTCCAGCTCGCGGCGCAGGTCCTCCGCGAGCGACTTGATCGAGTAGGGTGGCGGTGAGGCCTCGCTCTCGCCGTGGCCACGGAGATCGGGAAGAAGGAGCCGGTGCGTGGCAAGCGCCGAACGCTGCGCCTGCCACATGCGGCGGTCGAAGGGGAAGCCATGGAGGAGGACGACGGGCGCGCCGGCGCCCGGCTGCTCCTCGACGACCAGCTCTACGTTCTCGATCGGGATGCGATGGATGAGCGTACGGTCGGACGGCTGGATGCTCACGATGGCACCTCGGTGGTCTCGGCAGAATCGGCGGGTGCGGCAGAATCAGCCGGATGGATAGACGCGGCGACTCTCACCCGCGCTCGATGGCGGCCGGGAGGAGGACGAGGAGCGTCGCGCCCCCGAGGCTCGCCGGCCGATGCGCCGATCCCGGTGGATAGTAGACGTAGTCGCCGGCGTGATAGGTGCGCCCGCCATCCTCGAGCGAGCCGGTCAGTACCAGGTACTCCTCGCCGCCCGGGTGGCGATGGGCGTGATAGACGGCCCCGGGCGTGAAGCGGAGGAGGAGCGTGAGCCCGCCCGCAGTCGGGTGCCGCCGGAGCACCTTGTACTCGACGAGCGGCGCATCCGGAAACGGGCGCCAGGGGATCGAGTCGGTCGCGAGTTGGAGGGGGCCCTCCGCGCGCTCCGCGTCCTCCGCGCCCGGCTCCGGCCGCCCGGTGCCGCCTGCGTCCGCCCGCTCCGTCATCTTGATGTCTCCAGGCCCGCCAGCTCCGCCTCGATGCGCTCGCGGGTGGTCGTTCCCTCGTGCCGCCAGAGGACCGTGCCGTCGTCGGCGACGATCATCGTGTAAGGGATCGAGCCGGGCAGGTCGAACGCGTCGAGGAGACTCGAGATGTTGCCGGTGAAGAGCACGTTCTGATAGAAAATACCTCGCTGGCGCAGAAAGTCGCGGAGCCGCGCTTCGATGTGGGCGCGATCGCCGGGGACCGCGAGGTCGAACGAGACGCCGATCACCCGGACGCCGCGCGGGCGGACCGCAGCGTCCAGGGCGACCAGCTCGGGCAGCTCGGTGACGCACGGCTGGCACCACATCGCCCAGAAGTTGACGACGCGGAGGCCGCCGCCGCCGGCGAGATGCGCCTTGACCGCAGCGAGATCGCCGGCCGCCAGCACGGGCGTGCGGGGTGTCACAGTCTCGTCGCGCCGATTGCAGGAGAGGCCGGCGGCGAGGATGAGCGCGAGCGCGATCCTCGCGACGAGCGGTCTGGCGCATCGTGCCCGCGATTGGCTCAGCTTGCCTCGTCCTTCTTCCATTTGATGGTGCACCCGAAGGCCTTGGTCGAAGCGATCGCGACCGGCTTCCCGGCCAGGATCTGATCGAGCGCCTTGCGCAGGTCGTGCGTGGTGACCTTGGTCGGGTCGGTATCGTCGTCGATGCGCCCGCGATAGGCGAGCTTCCGGTCGGGACCGAACAGGAACACGTGCGGCGTCACCTTGGCGCCGAACGCCGTGGCCACCGCCTGGGTCTCGTCGATCAGATACGGGAAGGGGTACTTCATCTCCTCCGCGCGCGCCTTGAGCTTGTCGGGTGCATCGGCCGGTACGATCCGCGGATCGTTCGGCATGATGGCCACGACCCGCACCCCGCGGTCGGCATAGTCCTTGGCCAATGCGATCGTGCGCTCCTCGTAGGCGCGGGCGAACGGGCAGCTGAGGCAGGTGAAGACGATGACCACCGCCCTGGCGTCCTTGAAGTCGGTGAGCGCGTGCATGGCGCCGTCGGCGCCCTTGAGCTTGAAGATGGGGGCCTCGGCTCCGATCGCGAGCTCGGCGGCAGTCGCGGGCTGCTGCGGGCCGGCGCCGGCCGAGCCGGCCAGCGTGACGAGCACGGAGACGGCGGCAGCAATGTGGATGCGGGAAGTGATGCGGGACATGCTCTCTCCTCTGTCGGGAGCCGATCTGGGGGGGTGGATCCGCGGCTTCCGCAAGCGGCTTCCGCAACGGGGGCTCGATCTAGCCGGTGGAGCTTAGCACAAGGCCCGGCGTCTCTGCCCTTGCCGGGGCCGATGGGGGAGGCCACAATGCCGGCGGCGGTCGGGCAGGTGCGTGCGAGAGGGCGAACGCCGGCCAGGTTCCGGCGCGGTTGCCGGCCCGGATCCGCGCGGTTGCCGGCCGGTGCCGGCGCGGGACGGCCTGCCGGCTGGGCCGGCTCAATCCAGCGGGGCGACGATGGAGCGCGAAGACCTCGAGAGCGTTCTCGATGACATCCGGTATCTCGCCGAGCGCCGCGACGTCTCGATGGTCAGGACCGTCCTGCTGACCGCGCGGCCGGCGGATGTCGCCGAGATCGTGCGCCATCTGCCCGAGGATCTCGGCCGCTACGTGTTCGGCCTGCTCGATTCCGAACGTGCCTCCGACGTCCTTCTCGAGCTCGACGATTTCTCGCGCGAGCGTCTGGCTGCCGGACTCGATCGCGAGCGCCTGTCGGCCCTCATCGACGTCATGGATTCGGACGACGCCGCCGACGTGGTCAAGGACCTCCCGGCAAGCATGGCCGAGTCGGTGCTCGAGACCATCCCCGATGAGGACTCCGCAGAGGTCCGCACTCTTCTCCAGCACGAGGAGGACACCGCCGGCGGGCTCATGCAGCTCGAGCTGGTCGCGGTGCCCGCGGGGAGCACCGTGGACGAGGCGATCCAGGAGGTGCGGCGGCGCGCGGGGATGATCGAGCATGTCTACGATCTCCACGTCGTCGATCAGGAGGGGCGGCTGCGCGGCGTTGTTTCGCTCGACCGACTGCTGACCGCCGCCGGTTCGGCCCGCGTCGAAGCGATCATGGACGAGAACGCGGTGGTGGTCGAAGCGGGCGTCGATCAGGAGGAAGTGGCGAAGCTCTTCAAGCGCTACAACCTGATCGCCCTGCCGGTCGTCGATGGCGAGGGCCGGCTTGTCGGGCGCATCACGGTGGATGACGTGATCGATGTCGTCGTCGACGAAGCGTCAGAGGACATCCGCCGTCTGGCCGGCGTCGGCGCCGAGGAGTACCGGGAAACCTCACCCTTCCGCGTCTCCCGGGCGCGGCTGCCATGGCTTCTGCTGGGCTTGAGCGGAGGGGTCTGCTCCGCCGCCCTGCTCTCCAGCTACGAGGGCTCGCTCGCCCGGAACCTGCCGCTCGCCTTCTTCGTGCCGGTGGTCACGGCGATGGGCGGCAACATCGGTATCCAGTCGTCGGCGATCGTGATCAGCGGGCTCGCCAGCGGCGAGATCAGTCTCCGCGACTCGGGGCGCCGCATTTTCCAGGAGCTCCGCGTGGGGTTCTTGAACGCGATCGTCTGCGGACTCGCCATCGCACTCGTCGCCTCCCCGTGGCAGGGGCAGGAAATCGGGCTCGTGGTCACCGCGGCGCTCGTCACCGTGATCCTCTCGGCATCGTTCGTCGGCTCGACGGTGCCGCTCGTCCTCCACCGTTTCGGGCTCGACCCGAGTCTCGCGACCGGTCCGTTCATCACCGCCACGAACGACATCTTCGGGCTCGTGGTCTACATGACGATCGCGGGGGTCCTCCGATGAAGCTGGCGACCTGGAACGTGAACTCGATCCGCGCCCGGCGCGAGCGCGTGCTCGAGTGGATCGGGGCGAACGAGCCCGACGTGCTCTGCCTGCAGGAACTGAAGACCGAGGAGGCCGACTTTCCGGCGGACGACCTCCGGGCGCTCGGGTACGAGGCGGCGGTGTGCGGACAGCGCACCTACAATGGGGTGGCCATCCTGGCGCGCGGGCCGCTCCGCGATGTCGAGCGCGGGTTCGGCGACGGCGTTGACGATCCGCAAGCCCGCTTCGTCGCGGCGACGGTGGCGTCGGCCGCCGGTGACGTGCGCGTCATGTCGGCGTACGTGCCGAATGGGGAGGCGGTAGGTTCGGAGAAGTTCACCTACAAGCTCGCGTGGTGCAGGCGGCTGGTCGCGTTTCTGGGGGCGCGGCTGGATACGGCTGGGCTCGCGGTGCTGGCCGGCGATCTCAATGTGGCGCCGGCGCCGATCGACGTGCACGACCCGGCCCTCTGGGAAGGGCGCGTGCTCTACTCGGAGGTGGAGCGGGCGGCCTTCGCGGAGATCGTCGCGGCGGGGCTCGTGGATGTCGTGCGCCGGCTGAACCCGACGGCCCCCCTGTTCTCGTGGTGGGACTACCGCCAGCTTGCCTTCCCCAAGAACCTCGGGCTCCGGATCGACCACGTGCTCGTGACCCCTCGGCTCGCCGCCAGCGCCGCGGCCGCGTACGTCGATCGCGCGGCCCGTAAGGGCAAGCTCCCGAGCGACCACGCGCCGGTGGTGGTCGAGTTCGCGGAGCGCGAGGCGGGAGCGGCCGACTGAGGCAGCCTCGGCGGCTGAGACGACGGCGGTTGCTGAGACGACCGCGGCGGCTGAACGGCCGAGGCGGCTGAAAGGCGGAGGCCGCCGCAACGGTGGCGGCTGCTGCAACGGTGGCGGCTGCTGCAACGGCGGCGGCTGCTGCAACGGTGGCGGCTGCTGCAACGGCGGCGGCTGCTGCAACGGCGGCGGCTGCTGCAACGACCAAGGCGGTCAGGATGGCCGGCCGCCCCGGCGCGCGGGCTGGGCGAACGCCCCGGCGAAACGCTCCCGCGCCGGCCGTGTCGCACCCCCGGCAACAAGGTAGGCGAAGGTGACAACGGCGTGCGCACCTTGGCTGGGTGTGTGTGAGCACTCCCGGTGCTGCAGGGCTCCCGAGGGTCCTATCCGGGAGAGGAGTCTTCACCCCGCGGGCGGCATGCTTCGTGCATCAAATGAGAGATGCGTGAGCTCCCGCTCCTTGTCGCGCGGGCGCTCGTTCAATGGTGACCTCGAGACTCGTGCGTGTGCTCGCGAGCAGAAGTCGTGGTCGCGGCGGGAAGGGCGTGACCAAGGGCCGCCACGCGGGTGGGCGCTGGAGTCTCGTGCGGGACAGCGTTTGCTGCGGGTCCGGCTGCCGGGGCGAGTGGGGCGAGAAGTTCACAAGACCCGACAGCGTTTGACGCGGGGCGGCAGCCGGGGCAAGCGGGGCGAGGAGTTCACAAGACCCGACAGCGTTTGACGCGGGCGGGTGCGGTCGCCGGGTGGGGGCGATGGCGTGAGCCGCGGTGTGGTGCCGTGCAGCCAGGCGAGACGATTTCACAAGACCCGACAGCGTTTGACGCGGGGCCGGCAGCCGGGGCAAGCGGGGCGAGGAGTTCACAAGACCCGACAGCGTTTGACGCGGGCGGGTGCGGTCGCCGGGTGGGGGCGATGGCGTGAGCCGCGGTGTGGTGCCGTGCAGCCAGGCGAGACGATTTCACAAGACCCGACAGCGTTTGACGCGGGCGGGTGCGGTCGCCGGGTGGGGGCGATGGCGTGAGCCGCGGGGAAACGCGGTGCGGTCAGGCGAGACGATTTCACAAGACCCGACAGCGTTTGACGCGAGCGGGTGCGGTCGCCGGGTGGGGGCGATGGCGTGAGCCGCGGGGAGGCGCGGTGCAGCCAGGCGAGACGATTTCACAAGACCCGACAGCGTTTGACGCGGGTCCGGCGGGGCAAGCGGGGCGAGGAGTTTACAAGACCCGACAGCGTTTGACGCGGGCATGGAAAGGAGCGATGACCAGCGAGGCCAGTCACGAACCCACACCGTGAGCCGCGCGAAACGGTAGGGCGTCATCCGCCCCGGCCCGAGAAGGCTACGCGCGGGAGAGGTTGCCGCGGCCGGGAGTGCCGCCCGCTCGCGCGCGCTATCGCAGGAGCACGGCCTTCTCGACCGCCGGCATCCGTCCTTCCTGCGCGAGGCGCACGAAGTAGACACCCGCGGCGGCCGGCGTGCCGTTCGCCTCGAGACCGTCCCAGGTGATCGCGTGCTCGCCGGCGGGGAGGACGTTGGTGACCAGCGCGCGGATGAGCCGGCCGCTCACATCATAGATCGTGAGCGTGGTCGCGCCGCGCGCCGGCAGCACGAAGTCGAGGCGGGCCGAGGGACCGAACGGATTCGGGCGGATCGGCAGGAGCGCAAGCCGCGCCGGAGCGACCGGCGCCGCGCCGGCGAGTCCGGCCGTAGCCACCGGCAGGTTGCCCGAGACCACGAGCGCATAGCCCTGCGTCAAGTCGACGACCTGCCGGGCGTAGACGTTGATCGTGTAGGTCCCCGGGACAGGGGCGATGAGCGAGACCATCTCGGCATTGTTGAGCTGATCGAACGCGCCGCCGGTCGCCGACTGGCCGCCGGCGAAGACGTTTCCCTTGTAGACGGGCGCCTCCGGCCCGGCTCCGGCGACGACCTCGAGGTCGAGGTCGTTGACCGGTGCATAGGCAGCGCCGAGCGCTGCCGGCTCATCGGTGAAGACGAGCGTGATCTTCAGCGGATCGCTGCCGATCACCTCGACCGTGTGGCTTCGCATCTCGCCCGTGGCCATGCCCGCCGCGTGGCGCACGTCGATCGCTTCGAGCCCGCGAGTGTCGCCGTCGAAGTAGAGCGTGTTGTCGAGAAGGAGGCGCCCCCACCCTTCCAGGTTCGACGGATAGCCGGTGACCCCGGTCATGTCCACCGTGGCGTTGATGAGGACCGCCTTGACCAGAGCCCCGGTGGCGACGACGGCATCCGCCGGCACCGGCAGGCCGCTCGGGTAGAAGCCGTCCGCGAAGTACTGGCGGACGAGGGCGCCGAGCCCGGTCGCCGCCGGGCACGCCATGCTCGTGCCCGTGAGAGAAGTCGTCGCACAGGTGCCCGTGGAGGAGGAGACGATGCCGACGCCGGGGGCGTAAACCTCGGGCTTCCGCCGCCCGTCGCTCGTCGGTCCGCTGCCCCCGGTTCCGTGATTCGCCTGGTTCGGGGCCTGCCGTGTCGCGCCCACGGCGAGGCAGTTCTTGGCATTCTCGGGCGTCTTGAGCGAGGACATGTTGGTCACCGCGAAGGCGACCAGGTTGTCCTCGAACAGGCGGCTGAAGAGGTCGATATCGCGGCACCACGCCGTGTAGGCGGTCGTCCCGTCGTCGCCCCACGAGTTCGTGTGCACGCGGGCGCCGTCCTCGGCAGCGAAGGTCAGGTAGTTGATGAAGTTCGACGGACCACCACCCCAGCCGGTGACATCGCTGTCGTTGGCGTGCGAGATGCGCGCGCGGTAAGCGATGCCGTTGTTCGTGATGGTCCCGTTCACGGGCTCCTGGTCGCCGGCGATGGTGCAGGCGGTATGCGTGCCGTGGGTATCGGAGCCGAAGCCGGTCGACGACCGGTACGCGACGAGCTTCCGGTGGTCCGGCCCCGGCGTGTTGCCGTTGAGCGGGTCCACGAAGAAGCAGCTGTTCCGGTTCAGGCGGCCGTCGATATGGCCGACGATCTGTCCCTCGCCGCGGATTCCCCGGTCCCAGATCGGCGTGACCGCGGACACGTTCGATTGAATGACCCAGCGCGTCGTGTTGTTGCGGAGCGCGAACTCGCCGAACTCCTCGATCCACTGGACGCCGCGGATGTGAGCGAGCTCGACCAGTTGCTCGCGCGCGATGCGGATGTGCATGCGGTGCGTGGTCGCGTCGTCGAACAGCGCGTCGATCGTGCCGCCTGCCGCACCGACGGCGGCCGCGATCGCGAGCGGATCCTCGCCCGTGAAGTAGTCGGCGGTGACCCACAGGAGCGGATCGCTGCGCCGCGCGGGGTCGGTGAAGGCGCGCGTGCCGATCGCGGGATCGAGCCGGTAGGCCGGTTCGTAGAGGCCGATCCACTCGACGCGGGAATCAGCCCGCAGGGCGGCGGCCGCCGCCGGGGCGAGGCGCGCGAGAAGCGCGTGGTGCGGGATGTAATCGAAGATCCTCCCGCCCGCCGCCTCGATCGTCGCCCGCGCGGCGCGGTCGATCGGCCCCGTGTACTGCACGATGAAGTAGTCCGGGGCGGCGCCCGGATCCGGCCGGGCCGTGAGGGTCGCTGGGAGATCGGGCCCGACTCGCGTGTCGAAGACCGCCGTGCGGAGGTGGATCGTGTGGGGATCGCGGCCGTCCCCGGCCGGTGGGCCGCCGGCGGGTGCGAACCCGGCGCCGGACGCGAGGACCCCGGCGCCGAAGACCCCGGCGCCGAAGACCCCGGCGAGCGTGAACAGGGCAATGAGGGCGGCCGGGGAGGCGAAGCGCGCGCGAGCTGTCATGGGTCTGGATCTCCACATTGAGGTTGAGAAGAACTCCAATTCTATCATGCCCTGCCGGGGCGCGCGGCGGACCCGCGGCCGCCCGCAGGTGTCCCGCGGGTGATAGGATGCCATCGCGCCGACCCGGCAGGCGCCTGGAGGTCAACCTTGGCGAGCTCCCTCGGCACGCTCTTCCGGATCACGACGTTCGGCGAGTCGCACGGCCCCGGCGTCGGCGTCGTCATCGACGGCTGCCCGCCGCGGTTGCCGCTCGCCGCCGCCGACATCCAGGCGGAGCTCGATCGGCGCCGCCCCGGGCAGAGCCGCCTCGTCTCGGCCCGCGCGGAGGCCGATCGCGTGGAGATCCTCTCCGGTGTGGAGAACGGCCTCACGCTCGGCACGCCGATCGCGCTCCTCGTCCGGAACGAGGACTCGCGGCCCCAGGACTATGACGAACTGCGCACCGTCTTCCGCCCCTCGCACGCCGACTACACCTACGAGGCCAAGTACGGGATTCGCGCCGTGGCGGGCGGCGGTCGCGCGAGCGCCCGCGAGACGATCGGCCGGGTGGCCGCCGCCGCCGTCGCGCGCCGGTTCCTCGGCGCTGCGGGCGTCGAGGTCCTCGCCTATGTGAAGCGCATCGAGCGGGTCCTCGCCCTCGCCATCGCTCCGGGGCGAGTGACGCGCGCGCAGATCGAGGCGACTCCCGTGCGCTGCCCCGATCCGGAGGCGGCCGCGAAGATGATCCGTCTCATCGAGCGCGTGCAGAAGCGCGGCGATTCGGTCGGCGGCGTCATCGAATGCGTGGCGCGCGGCGTTCCTCCCGGTCTCGGCGAGCCGGTCTTCGACAAGCTCGAGGCGGACCTCGCCAAGGCGGTGATGTCGCTCCCCGCGACCAAGGGCTTCGAGATCGGATCCGGATTCGCCGGCACGCTGCTCCTCGGCTCCGAGCACAACGATCCCTTCTACACCGAACACGGCCGCGTCCGCACGCGCACCAACCGCTCGGGTGGGGTGCAGGGAGGCATCTCGAACGGCGAGGACATCCTGATCCGCGTCGCCTTCAAGCCCACGGCCACGATCGCGCTGCCCCAGGAGACGGTGAATCGCGCGGGGCGCGCCGCGACGCTGCGCGGTCGCGGCCGTCACGATCCGTGCGTCTTGCCGCGCGCGGTGCCGATCGTCGAGGCCATGGTGCTCCTCGTGCTCGCCGACCACTGGCTGCGCCAGGCGGCCGTCACGACTGCCGCCGGAACGTCACCCCGGCCGCGGCGCCGCGCCGCGCCCCGCCGTTAGCCGCTCTCCCGGCCCCGTAGCCTCTTGTCCTGCCTTGGGTTACGCCCACCGCGCGGCCACTGCCTCATTTTCTCCTCAACTCGGCTCAAGCCGATCCGCCGACCTGCCGATCCAGTCTCCCGGGGGCAGCGCGGAATCCGCGGCAGAGGCTTGCCGCGATTCCTCCCCTCGTTCACGTCCGGCCCGGCGCGCCACGCGCCGCGAGCCGGGCTCGAGACAGGAATACCGCCCGCGGCATGCGGGTCGGGAGTCGGGCGGTGCCCCGACACGCAATGGAGTAGAAAATGACCAAAGGCATCTTCCTCACGGTCGCTCTGAGCCTCGGCCTCGTGGGCGCGGCGATGGCTGCCCCGACCATGACCGGCAAGGGCCCGATGTCTCTGTCCTTCGAAGCGAATCCGGATTCGCCCGTGATCCTCTTCGGGTGGAACATCGCCGACATGACCAAGTTCAACATCGGCGCGGGCTTCATCAACAACCAGCCGGAGCAGCTGGAGATCGCCGGCGAGACCCTGGAGTCGGACTCGAACACGAGCTGGCAGTTCCAGACCGGCGTCAGCCGCTACCTGGGCTCCATCTCGAACAACATGTTCGCCCCGTACTTCGGCGCGCAGATGAACCTGTACGACCAGGGTTCGAGCTACGACACCTCCTACGCCGTTCGCGGCTACTTCGGCGTCGAGGCCTTCGTCGTCGAGTCGCTCTCGATCGGCGGGAACATCGGCCTCACCTGGCAGCAGGACGGCGACTGGCAGGGTTCGGTCGACGGTCAGCCGGTGACCTATCAGGGCGAGTCGTCGTTCTCGAGCGGCACGTCGTCGATCCTGGCGACCCTCTACTGGTAGCACGCAGCAGCGGCCCGTTACGTCCGGGCACGGCACGAGAAGGGGGAAGAGCCCGCGCTGGCTCTTCCCCCTTTCGCTTGCCCGGACGGCTGCCGTTCGCGCTATGGCCGCTCGAGGATGAAGGAGTGCAGGTGGCCGGTCCCGTCCGGATTGGTGTCCACGGTGACCGCATCGCACTCCGAGAGCTCGAGGAGCTGGAACTGGGTGAGCGTGATCTCGTGGGTGTGGCCGTTCGCGCTCTCCGTCGTGTAGTTGCGGACCCCGGCCGGCTGGCTCAAGTCGGCGGCGGGAACGGTCACCCGATGCGTATGGCCCGAGTTGAGGGATGACGTCTTCGTGATGTCGGAAGCCAGATCCGGGTACGTCACGCGCCACACGTGCCGGTGCCCGGAGTTCTCGGAGGACTCCGTGGTCACCGCGCAGCCCACGGCCAGGTAGTCGACGTCGCTGTCCTCGAACGTCACCCGGTGGGTGTGCCCGCTCGCGCTGCTCGTGTCGTACGTGTGCGCACCGCCGGCGGCGATGTCGGCATCCGGGATCGCGATCGTGTGCGTGTGCGCAGTCTGATCCGGAAGTGACGTGAAGGTCTCGACGCCGCCGTCGGGGCCGCCGCCGCCGTCGTCGCTGCAGCCGATCTCGGTGAACAGGAGCGGCAACGTGGCGCCGCCGATCGTGACTCGCATGAGGAACTCGCGCCGCTTCATGGGACTTGCCTCCGTGATCCGTGGACTCGAGGGATGGCCGTGCGAAGACCGTAACGCGCTCCGGTCCCCGCGGTCAACGGACGGTCAACCGAGCGGGCGGAGGACCGCCCGCACCGGCGATGCCTCGACACCGGAGAGCCTGAGCGGAAGCGCGATCAGCTCGTAGCGGCCCGCCGGCACCGCGCCCAGCTCGAGCCCCTCGAGGATCACGACGCCGCCGCCGAGGAGGCGGCGGTGCACGGGCAGGTCGGCGGCATCCGCCGCATCCACGGACGGGGCGTCGATGCCGATGATACGGATCCGCGCGGCGACCAGGAGCTCCGCCGCCGCCGGGGTGAGGGGCGCGTAGTGCGGCGAGAAGGCGGCCGGCGCCGGACCGCTCCGCGTGCGGAGGATGAGCCGTTCGATCCCGCGGAGGTCGAGCCGGGCGAGCGCCGGCGCGTCGACGGCGGCGGCGCCCGCGAGGTCGACGACCGTGGCCGGGCCGATGAAGGTCGCGAGCTCGAGCGCCGCGACATCGGCCCCGCCGGCGAAGAGATGGAGCGGCGCGTCGACGTGTGCGCCGAGGTGCGGCGTGAGCGTGATCGTCGCCAGGTTCGAGCTCCCGCCGCGCTCGACTCGCTCCGCCCATGCGATCGAAAGCGGCGTGTCCCCGGGCCACACCGCGGTCGCCGGCGAGAGCGCCGGGCTCACGTCGATCAGGGGCGGAAGAGGTCGATCATCCACTGCGGGTGCCATGCGGACCTCGTTCGTTGCGGTCGGATCTCGGCGGCCGCGCGTTCGAACCACGCCAGGTACTGGCGCCGCCCGGCCGCCCGCCGCTCGAGGGCGGCGGCAGCCAGCCGATGCAGCTCGGACGCGACGCCGGGGCGGAGCCAGTCGCCGCGCGGGCCGGCGAGCCGGGCCGGGACCTCGAGGTAGTGCGGGAGCCGGTCGACCAGCGTCACGTCGCGGGCGAGCGCGTAGAGATCGGCGCTCCGCTCGCCGCCCGGTACGAGGCCGCGCCCCTGCAGGAGGTGCACGAGCTCGTGGGCGATCGTGTGCAGCGCGAGCCGGTGCGGATTGAGCCAGAGCTTCTTCCCCTCGATCTCGGCGAGCCCGGCCGCGCTCCGCGTGAGGCCGACCTTGAGCATCTCGCCGTCGAGCTCGGGGAAGAAGCGCCGGACGTAGCGGACCTGGGTCATCACGGTCGCGCCGCGGGGGTGCTGGCGGAGGGGGCCGGTGGCGACCAGGTCGGGGCCGGGCGGAGCATCCTCTCCGTGCGCGGTGGTGGTCGGGGGGACCTTCACCGCGAAGAGCGAGAGCTGCGCCACGCTCATCCCTGCCGTCTCGGGAGCGACCACACCCCGGCGATCGACGTATGGCAGTCGGGGCAGCGTCCGTCCGCGATGCGATTGGAGCTGACGTGGAAACCAAAGCGCTCGATGAGGAGGACTCCGCAGCCGGGGCAGGTCGTGTTCTCGAGATTCCCGACCAGGCCGGGCCGGTTCCCGGCGTACACGTAGCGCAACCCCGCGGCGCGGCCGATCTCGGCCGCGGCGAGGAGGGAGCGGATGGTCGTGTCGCCGCGATCGGCCATCTTGTAGTTCTCGTGGAAGGCGGTCACATGCCACGGGATGTCGCGATCCACTCCGGCGAGGAAGCGGGCGATCCCGTTGAGCTCCGCCTCCGAATCATTGAAGCCGGGGACGACCAGGGTGACCACCTCGACCCAGAAGCCGCGTTCCTTGAGCCCGACGATCGTATCGAGGACGGTCGCGAGAAGGCCGCCGAGCTCGCGGTAGCGCCGGTCGTCGAACCCCTTCAGGTCCACCTTGTAAAGATCCACCCACGGCCGCAGGTAATCGAGGACCCGCGGAGTAGCGTTGCCGTTCGAGACGTAGGCGCCAAGGAGGCCCCGCTCCTTCGCCCGGCGGAGCACCTTGACCGCCCATTCGCTCGTGATCAGCGGCTCGTTGTACGTGGAGGTGATGACCGGGGCGCCGTGCCGGACGGCGAGCTCGACGAGCTTCTCGGCCGTGATCGGCTCGGGGGATGCCATCGCGTCCGGATCGCGGAGCGCCTGCGAGGTGATCCAGTTCTGGCAGTAGCTGCAGTGATAGTCGCAGCCGAGCATGCCGAAGGAGAGCGCGGCGCTCCCGGGCAGCGCGTGATAGAAGGGCTTCTTCTCGATCGGGTCGACGGCGACCGCGGCGACGTAGCCGTCAGGCACGTGGAGGACGCCATCCCGGTTGGTCCGCACGCGGCAGATCCCATCGCGGCCGGGCGGGATGCGGCAGAGGTGACCGCAGGCGTAGCAGCCGACCCAGCCCGGACGGCCCGCCATCGGTTCGTAGAGCTCGCCGGGGACCGCGTGCGCGGCGAGGAGCGTGCCGAGCGGCGACTGCGCGGACGCCCGGCCCTTCCGCTCCCGGCCGTCCCGTCCCGGTTCGAGCTTCATGATCATGATGGCTTCGGGGTTGGAGTCCTGGGGCACCGGCGCCCGTGCGCTTCGCGTCAAGCCTAGGACGGCGTGCCGTCGCGCGCAACCGAAAGGCGGCAGGGGCGCGGGGCCCGCTGCCCGCGCGGCGGAGGGGCCGGGGTCGAGGCCGCCGTTTCTCGAGCTGCGGCGAGGTCCCGCTTGCCTTGAGCCCCGCCGCGGGCAGGTGCTAGGATACCCCGCCCGCACGTGGCGGCGGCACGGACGCCGCCTCGCTCCCACCCTGACCCGACGCGGACCGCGACCCCAGTCGGAGACGAGATGGCCACACAACCTGCCATTACGCGCGATCCCGAAGAGGAGCGTCTCGACCGCCTGGTCATCAACACGATCAAGACCCTGGCGATGGACGCGGTCGAGCAGGCGCAGTCGGGTCACCCCGGCATGCCGATGGGGGCGGCCGAGTACGCCTACGTGCTCTTCACGCGCTTCCTGAAGCACGATCCGGCGCATCCCGGGTGGGCCGACCGCGATCGCTTCGTGCTCTCGGCCGGGCACGGTTCGATGCTGCTCTACGCGCTCCTCCATCTCTCGGGCTACGACGTGAGCCTGGACGAGCTCAAGCGCTTCCGCCAGCTCGGCAGCCGCACGCCGGGACATCCCGAGTACGGCCACACGCCGGGCGTCGAGGTGACGACCGGGCCGCTCGGGCAAGGCTTCGCCAACGGGGTCGGCATGGCGCTCGCCGAGCGGATGCTGGCTTCGCGATTCAACGTCGAGGGCCATACGATCATCGATCACTTCGTGTACGCCATCCTCTCCGACGGCGACATCATGGAGGGGGTCGCCGCCGAGGCGGCCTCCCTCGCCGGCCATCTCGGGCTCGGGCGGCTCATCTACTTCTACGACGACAACCGGATCACGATCGACGGTCCGACCGAGCTCTGCCTGAGCGAGGACACCGGCAAGCGCTTCGAGGCCTACGGCTGGCACGTGCAGCGGATCGACGGGCACGACCTCCTCGCCATCGCCACGGCGATCGAGGCGGCGCGCGCCGAGATCGATCGCCCGTCGCTCATCATCGCGCGCACCCACATCGCGCACGGGAGCCCCAACAAGCAGGACACCGCCGCGGCCCATGGCGCCCCGCTCGGCGCCAGGGAAGTGGAGCTCACCAAGCTCAACATCGACTGGCCCGAGGACGCGCGTTTCCTGGTGCCGGACCTCGTCACGCAGCTGTTCGATGAGCTGCGCAAGGAATGGGGAATGGCCTACACGGAGTGGTGCGATCGCTTCGCGGCCTACGGCGTTGCCGATGCGGGGCGGGCCGCCGAGTTCAGCCGCTGGCACGCGGGGGATCTGCCCGCCGACTGGGACGCGGACCTGCCGGCGTTCGCCCCCGGCGAGAAGGGCGTGGCTACCCGCAACGCATCGCACAAGGCGCTGCAGGCGCTCGCCCGGCGCATCCCGAACCTGATCGGCGGTTCGGCCGATCTCGCGAGCTCGAACAAGACCCTGATCGAGGGCGGCGGCTCGGTGGCGCGCGCGAACATGAGCGGACGAAACATCCACTTCGGCGTGCGCGAGCACGCGATGGGCGGCATCCTGAACGGGCTCGCCGTGCACGGCGGGTTCCGCGTCTTCGGATCCACCTTTCTCGTCTTCTCCGACTACATGCGGCCGTCGATCCGGCTCGCCGCGCTGATGGGGCTCCGCGTCGTCTACGTCTTCACGCATGACTCGATCTTCGTCGGCGAGGACGGCCCGACGCACCAGCCGATCGAGCAGCTGACGAGCCTCCGCGTCATACCCGACCTCACCGTGTTGCGGCCGGCCGATGCGGTCGAGACGGTCGCCGCGTGGCGGTGCGCGCTCGGTCCCGGCCGGGGCCCGGTCGCGTTCATCCTGTCGCGGCAGGATCTGCCGGTGCTCGATCGCGGGCGCGCGGCGCCGGAGGGTGTGCTCGAGCGCGGAGCCTACGTGCTCCGCGAAGCGCGGGGCGGCGCTCCCGAGCTCATCCTGATGGGATCGGGGTCGGAAGTGCATCTCCTCGTCGCCGCCGCGGCGGAGCTCGAGTCCGCGGGAGTCGCCGCGCGGGTGGTGAGCTTCCCGTCGTGGGAGCTCTTCGCCGCGCAGCCGGCCGCGTATCGCGAGGCGGTGCTCCCGCTGGCCGTGGGCGCGCGCGTCGCGGTCGAGGCGGGAGCGCGCCTCGGCTGGGAGCGCTGGATCGGGCCGCGCGGCGCAGTCCACGGCATCGATCACTTCGGCGCCTCGGCTCCCGCTGCGGCGCTCGCCGATCAGTTCGGCTTCACGGTCGAGCGGGTGATCGCTCTTGCGCGCGAGGTGCGGGGAGGAGAGGCGTCGTCATGAAGCGGTTGCGTCGTGGCGGCGGGCTGCTCGTGCTGGTACTCCAGGTTGCCTGCTCGACAGGGGCCGCAGCGGCCGAGCCGGTCGCCACCTTCTCGATCGTGGCGCGCGATCCGGCGACGGGCGACCTGGGGATCGCGGTCCAGAGCAAGTTCTTCGCGGTGGGCGCGGTCGTGCCCTGGGCGCGCGCCGGCGTCGGCGCCGTCGCGACGCAGGCCTTCGCCAACACCACCTATGGCCCGCGTGCTCTCGATCTCCTCGCGCGCGGCCTCGCTCCGGCCGCGGTGCTCGACTCCTTGCTCGCTTCCGATCCGGATCGCGACCAGCGACAGGTCGGGATCGTGGATGGGACCGGGCGCTCGGCGGCGGCCACGGGACGCAAGTGCCAGGCCTGGGCCGGACACCGGAGCGGCCCCGATTACGCGGTCCAGGGGAACATCCTCGCCGGCGAGCCGGTCGTCCTCGCCATGGAGAATGCTCTCCTCGAGGCGCGAGGGCACCTCGGCGGGCGGCTCCTCGCCGCGCTCGAAGCCGGCCAGGCAGCGGGTGGCGATTCGCGGGGGCAGCAGTCGGCTGCGCTCCTCATCGTGCGCGCGCAGGGCGGCTACGGCGGGTTCAACGATCGCTACTGCGATCTGCGCGTGGACGACCACGCGACCCCGATCGCCGAGCTTCGCCGGCTCTTCGCGATGTGGCTCCCGAATGCGCTCATCCTCGAGGGCTACCTCCTGGTCGAGGAGAAGCGCTACGACGAGGCGATCGCGCGCGGCGCGGAGGCGATCGCCCTCGATCCGGCGAGCGGCGAGGGCTACTACCACAGCGCGTGCTACCTGGCGCGGGCCGGGCGGAGCGACGAGGCGCTCTCGCGCCTCGCCGAGGCGATCGCCCGCGACCAGGCGCTCGCGCCGCGCGCGGCCGGCGACCCGGACTTCGAGTCGCTCCGCGCGAACGCGCGCTTCCGGGAGCTCACCGCCGGCACGCCGCCCGCGGCGCCGCGCTAGATCTGCGGCGCCCCGCGCCGGGCCCGCTGCGCGCCCACGAGAACGCGAGCTGGTCGTCGGCCGCCACACGGGCGGGCGAACGCGGTTCGTCATTGCACCCCGCGCTCGTGATCCCGTAGCGGGCGCGCAGCCGGCGCACGCGGGCGACGATCTCGTCCCGCAGCGGACCGCGGAGGAACGCCGAGCGCCGATACGCCGCGCGGTACCACGCCAGGAGCTCCGGGAACTCGGCGGCGAGGAAGGGAAAGAAGCGACGGCGCGGAATCGTGCGCAGGTGGAGGAGGGTCGCCGCGACGTGGCCGGCGCCGGCGGCGCGGGCGGCGGCGAAGAGGCGGTCGAGATCGGCTCCCTCGCCGGTGATGCGCGGCAGGATGGGCATCACGTAGACGTCGGCCGCGATGCCGGCGGCGCGGAGTGCGGCGACCGTGGCGATCCGCCGCGCGGGCGTCGGCGCTCCCGGCTCGATCCGCCGGAGGAGGCTCGCGTCCATGCTCGTCAAGCTCATGTGGACGCGGAGCCGGCGGGTGCGCGCGATGGCGACGAGGAGATCGAGATCGCGGAGGATCAGATCAGACTTGGTCGTGATCGAGAGATCGAGGGTCGGGCAAGGGGCGAGCGCCGAGAGCAGCCGGCGGGTGATACCGTAGCGCCGCTCGGCCGGTTGATAGGGGTCGGTCGCAGTGCCGATGGCGACCGGCCGGCCGCGGAGATCCTCCGGATCCACGGTCCGCGCCAGCACCTCCGGGGCGTTCACCTTGACGAAGATCTTCCGCTCGAAGTCGAGCGGATCGTCGAGGTCCATGAACGTGTGGGTGTAGCGGGCGTAGCAATAGGTGCAGCCGATCTCGCAGCCGCGGTACGGATTGACGCCCCAGTAGAAGGGGAAGTCGGGGTTCGGGTTCCGGGTGAGGACCGAGCGGCAGGCGAGGCGGTGGTAGGTGACCTCGCGCTTCGCGCGGAGGCGGTCCGGCACCGGGGAGATGGGGAAGAGGACCGGGGCGGCCATGGGGAGACTATACGAATGTCTAGCTCTCGACGTCAAGCCCGGCTAAAGCATGTAATGGGAATGAGTTCCCCGGGCCGGTGAGGCCCGCAGCCTCGGAGGAGAGATGGTCCCGCCGCCCCTTCGCGAAACACTGCGGATTGACGCGAAAACCAGCGTGACGGTGGCGGCGGACCGGCCGGCCGCTTTCCGTCCCGGCGTGACGCCGGCGCTCGTTCTCGCGCCGGGCGCCGGCAGTGATCTCGACACGCCCCTTCTCATCGCCCTCGAGCGGGCGCTCGCGCCCGAGATCCTCGTCGTGCGCTTCAACTTCCCGTACCGCGAGGAAGGGCGCGGCGTGCCCGATGCGCAGAAGAAGCTCGAGGCGACCTACGGCGCCGTGCTCGCGTGGCTCGGCGCGCATCCGGAGCTCCGCCCGGGGCCGCTTTTCGCCGGAGGCAAGTCGATGGGCGGGCGGATCGCGAGCCACCTCGCGGCGGCCGGCGTGGCTGCGGCCGGCAACGCGGCGGCCGGCGTGGCGGCGGCCGGCAACGCGGCGCCCGGCAACGCGGCGGCCGGCAACGCGGCGCCCGCCGCCGAGCTCGCCGGTCTCGTTCTCCTCGGCTATCCGTTGCATCCGGCGGGCGCGCCTTCGCGCCTCCGCGCCGCGCACCTCGCCCGGATCCGCTGTCCGATCCTCTTCATCCAGGGCGAGCGGGACGCGCTCTGCCGGCTCGATCTCTTCGCCCCGGTGCGGGCCGGACTCGCGGCCCCGAACCGTCTCCTCGTCATCGCGGACGGCGATCACTCGTTCAAGGTGCCGAAGCGGACCGGGCGGAGCGAGGCGGAGATCACCGCCGAGATCTCTGCGGCGGTCGCCGCGTTCATCCTGGGTCCGCGCCCGTGAGCGAGCTGCCGATCCTTCATCCGTCCATCGATCTCCTTGGCGGTGCGCTCGCCGAGCTCGCGGCCGGCGAGCTCCGCCCGCTCGCGCACCTCGATCCCCGAGCCCGCGCTGCGTTGTACGCCCGGCACGGCGTCCTCAACGTCATCGATCTCGATGCCGCGCTCGATGCCACCCGAGCCGGCGGCACGAACGACGCGTTGATCCGGGAGCTTTGTGGCCGCCACGAGTGCTACGTGGGGGGTGGAGTGCGCACGCCGGAGGAGGCGCTCCGCCGTCTCCGCTACGGCGCGCGGAAGGTGATCCTCGGGAGCGCCCCTTTCACCGCCGGCGCGATCGATCGATCCTTCCTCGAGGCGCTCAGCTCCCGCGTGCCAGCGACTGCGGTCGTCTTCGCGCTCGATACGCGGGCGGGCTTCATCACGACCGGCGCCTGGACGCGCGCGACGGAGCTCGGTGCCGAGGGCGTGCTCGCGGAGCTCGAGCCATACTGCTCGGAGTTCGTGCTGACGGCGATCGAGCGTGAGGGAAGCGCCGCCGGCCCCGACCTCGAGGCGATCGCGCGCTTCTCCGCCCGCACCCGCCATCCCGTGCAAGCAGCGGGTGGCATCGGCACGATCGCGCACATCCGCGCCCTGTCCGCGCTCGGCGTGAGCCCGGTCCTGAGCCGGGTGATCCACCGGGACGAGCTCGACCTCGGTGCGGCGTTCCTCGCCGCGAGCGATCTCGAGGGCGCCGGCGAAGCGATCGCGACCACCGTCGAGGATCGCGCGGGGCGGGTCCTCGCTGCCTACACCGCGAGCCGCGCCGCGCTCGCGTGGACGCTCCGCACGGGCGAGTGCGTGGCGCCCGCGCCCGCCGGCCACGGCGCGGCGTTCGTCCCCGTCGCGCCCGCGGGTGAGCCCCTTCGCGCCGCACGCGTGCGCGTCGCGCGCCAGCCGCTCCGTGTCGTCATCACGAGCGAGATGTAGGGCGTGCTGTTCCGGCCGGCCGTGCGTGGTAGAGTGCTCGCGGGATCGTCTCCACGGAGGTAACGGCGCGTGGATGTGCACGCCAAACCGGCGTCCGTGATCGGGCTCGAGCGGGGCTTGCTGCCGGCCGCGGTCCGCGAAGCGGTGCTCCAGCATCTCGCGGCCTGTCCGCTGTGCGCAACGCGGCGCACCGAGATCCAGGCGGAGCTCGCCGCGATGGACTCGACCGAGCCCGCGCCCGGTCCGGTCGGCCGGCACATCCCGAGCGGGATCCTCGCCGCCTTCGTCGCCGCGCCGGAGCTCGTGGGTGCCGATCTCGTCCGCCGCGTCTCCGAGCACATCGCGCGTTGCCCGCGCTGCGGCGAGGCGGCGGAGCGCGCCGCGCGGCCGCGCCCGGAGCCCCGCGTGACGGTCCGCCGGCCGATTCCGCTCGCCCCCTTCCTCCGCTTCCGGCGCGGCGTGACCGTGCGCGAGGACCCGCCGGCAACCGGGCGGGGCCGCTCCACCTTCCTCTCCGCGGTCCTCGGCCGGAGCGCGTGGCCGGTGATCTCCGCGCTCGTCCTCGCCGCTGCCATCATCGGTTTCTTCGTGCCCCGCTGGCTGGCCGACCGCGAATCCCCGCACCTCACGGTGGCGACCCCGCTCCGTCTCCTCGGCCACCACGAAGCGGTCGCGCCGGCACCGGCGGTCACCCTGGCCGGCGGCACGCCGCTCGCGCTCTTCATCAAGCTGCCGGTGCCGCCCCGTGCCGACACGCAGTACGAGCTCGTGCTCCGCCGCGCCGGCGGCGGCGAGCTCAGGCGGCGGATCGCCGGCTCGGCGTTCGATCCCTCGGGCACGGTGACGATCCTCGTCGATCCGGAGGCGCTCGGCGCCGGCGAGCGAATCGAAGTGCGGGTGAACGCGCTCGGCGCGGCGGCCGGCGGCGTCGTGTTCTCCGATGCCTTCACCGTCGGCCCGGCCGGATCGACCGGCGGCGCGGGTCACTGAATGCTGATCGACGACTTCACGCTCGACGACGGGCGCACGGCGCTCGGCACCGAGTGGCGCTGCTTCACCGATCGCGTGATGGGCGGCGTATCGAGCGCGGCGATGACGTGGGAGACGCTCGACGGCCGGCGCTGCCTCCGCCTCCGCGGCCAGGTGTCGCTCGCCAATCGCGGCGGCTTCATCCAGGCGGCGACGGAACTGGCGCCGCATGGGTTTCTCGACGCGAGCGCCTGCACGGGCATCCGCATCGTCGCCCGCGCGCTCGGAGACAGCTACTTCCTCCATCTGCGCACGCGTGACACCGGGCTCCCCTGGCAGCACTACCGCGCCCCGCTCGCGGTGTCCGCCGGATGGCAGACCGTGGACGTGCCGTTCGCCGCGTTCACGCCGCAAGGCCTCGCCATCCCGCTCGCTCCTCGCGGCCTCGAGCGTCTCGGGATCGTCGCCGCGAAGCGCGAGTTCACGGCCGACATCGCCGTGGCGCGGGTCGAGCTCTATCGCTGAGCTGCGGTGTCCTGTCGCCCGCCACCGCTCGCGCGGGCGATGAGCGCGGTGGCGGCGACGATGAGCGCTCCGCCGAGGATGGCGAACGCGTCCGGCGTCTCGCCGAACCCTGCCCAGCCGAGAAGCGCCCCGAAGAGGATCGCCCAGTACGACACGCTCGTCGCGCGCGCCGCCGCCTCGAGCTTGAGTCCCCAGGTCAGGCACACCTGCGCGATGGTCGTCGTCACCGCGACGCCGGCGAGCGCCGCCCACTCCCAGCCCTCCGGCCGCACGAAATCGGCGAGCACGAAGGGCAGCGCGACGAGGGCCGAGATGAACGGGAAGTAGACCACGATCGTGAGCGGGTGCTCGGTCGCCGAGAGCACGCGCACGAGCGCGTAGGCGGCGGCGGCGCCGATGGCGCTCCCCGCCGCGGCGAGGCCGGGCCAGAGGCTCATCGCGCCGCCCGGCTTGACGATGAGGAGCATGCCGGCGAAGGCGATCGCGACGGCGAGCCAGATCCGCCGTCCGGTCGGCTCCTTGAGGAAGACGGGCGCGAAGAGCGCGAGCAGGATCGGATTGGTGTACTGGAGCGTCACTGCGTCGGCGAGCCGCATGTGCGCGAGCGCGTAGAAGTAGAGGGCGAGCGCGGTCGAGCCGACGAGGCCGCGGGCGACGAGGAGTCCGCGCCGCCGGCCGAGAAGCGGGGCGCCGGCGCGGATCGCCAGGATGAGCGAGAGCGCGGCCGAGAGGAGGCTCCGCGCGAGGACCACCTCCATCGGCGGCAGGCGGCGGCAGGCGAGCTTGACGAGCGCGGCCATCAGCGAGAAGAAGAACGCGGCGAGCACCATGTAGACGAGGCCGCGGCGGAGGTTCATCGGCCCCCTGCCCGGTCGAGGATCGTGCGCGCGCGATGGCGAAAGGTGTGCTCGGCGCGGACGCGGGCGCATCCGGCGGCCGCGATGCGCTCCCGCTCCGCCGGTTGCTCGCGGTAGTGCGCGAGCTTAGCGCGGAGCTCGTCGTCGCTCGCGAAGGTCACGATCTCCCGGTCGGGGACGAGGAGCTCGGCGAGGTCGGGGTGCGCCTCGGTGATCTGGAAGGCGCCGGCGAGGGCGGGGTCGAAGACCCGGGTCGGCGCCCGCCGCACCTGCTGGTGATGGAGGGAGAGCACGACCCACGCCCGCCCGTAGATCGCGCCGGCGTGCCGGCGCGAGATGCGCCCGCCGCGGACGGCCGGGGCGAGTGAAACGGGAAGATCGCGGGGCGCCCAGCCGTGGATCTCGAGATCGGGGAGGGCGGCGGCGGCGACGGCGAGGAGCCGCTCGCGCTCGGGATAGCGCGAGCCGATGTGCACCGCGCCGAAGCGCTCGCTCTGCGGGAGCGGATGCGACGGCGGGTGGAAGACGGTGTCGTCGCCCGCGAGCGGCAGATAGTGGACCTCGGCGCGGGTGGCGGCGCGGATCGCGTCGAGATAGTGACGATCGAACACGAAGAGCAGGTCGTACGCGGCAAGGGCCGCCGGCAGGTGCTCCTTCGACCACGGATCGTCGGCGATCCACAGGGCGCGCATCGCGCCGCTCGCCGCGTGCACGCGATCGAGCGTCTCCGCCGTCACCTGATCCTCGTCGACGACGAGAAGGATGTCCGGCCGCGAGGCGCGGGCGCGGCGGACGAGCGCGCGCTGCCGTGCCGCGAAGTCGCGCGCGAGCTGTGCGCGGAGGAAGGAGCTCACTCCCGGCCAGCCGCGGCGGGCCGCGTTCTCGATGAGGCGCCGGAGCTGGAGCCCTTCGTAGTTCCGGCAGATGTGATCGTCGACCAGCGCCCCTTCGGCACGGAGGGCGGCGCTGAGCGCCGCGCCGAATCCGCCGAACCAGCGGAAGTTGGCGATGAGAATGCGGGGACAAGTCATGGCTGCGGATGCTGGCGCCGGCGGGGTGCGGGCCGCGCCGGCGCCGGATTCCACTCCGCGATCTCGGCGAGCGGCTTCCGCACGAGATCCGGCACTGCGGCGCCGGCCGCCGGATAGCCGATCGGGAAGAGGATGTACGGACGTTCGTGCGCCGGCCGGCCGAGGAGGCGCCCGAGAAAGCCCATCGGGCTCGGCGTGTGCGTGAGCGTGGCGAGCCCCATGTGATGAATGGCGGCGATGAAGAGCCCGCAGGCGATGCCGACGCTCTCCCTGACATAGTAGTTCCGGATGGCGCCGCCGTCGGGTCCGATCCCGTGCGTCTCCTCGAATACGACCACGAGCCACGGCGCGATCTCGAGGAAGGGCTTCTCCCAGGTCGTGCCGAGCGGAGCCAGGGCGGCGCGCCACTCCGCGGTCATGCGCTCCTCGTACGAGCGCTTCTCCTCCTCCTCCGCGGCGCCCCGGATCGCGCGCTTCACGGCCGGATCGTCGACGGCGACGAAGCGCCACGGCTGGCGGTGCGCACCGGACGGCGCAGTGCCAGCGGTCAGGATCGCGAGCTCGATCAGGGCGCGCGGCACCGGATCGGGCGCGAAGTGGCGCACGCTACGGCGGCCGGCCAGCTCGGCGTGGAAATCAGCGGCGCGTCGCAGCATTTCATCCGGCGGCATCCGGAGCGGCCGGTAGGGGACGAAGCGCGGTTCCGGCGTGGCGGGTGGGATCTGCGCGCTCAAGGCCGCACCTGCGGTTGCACCCGTGGCGGGCCGGCAAAGGTCGCGCGCCATGCCGGGTGCGCGGCGGCGAGCGCCAGCGCCCGGTCGAGGCGGGCGCGGTTCCCGGGCCGGTGGATCCAGGTCGAGCGGCCGGAGGGATGCGGGAGCGGGATCACCGAGACCGGATGCGCGCCGACGCGCCCGTCGAACCGTTGGCCGATCACCTGGTCGAGCGTCGTCGCGGCGAGGAAGCGGTCGATCGCGAGCCGGCCGACCGGGAGGACGAGCCCCGGGGCGAGGATCTCGACCTCGCGCTCGACGAACGGGAAGCAGTTCCGGATCTCCTCCGGGTCCGGCACCCGGTCGCCGCCGCCGGCGCGCCCCGGAAAGCAGCGGGCGACGGCCGCCATGTGCACGCGCGCGCGGAAGGTCGCCTCATCGACGCCCGCGCGCGCGAACCACGAGAAGAGCATCTTCCCCGCGGTCCAGGCGAAGGGATATCCGGCATAGCGTTCGCGCGGACCCGGCGCCTGGCCGATCAACATGATGCGCGCCCCGGGCGCCGGACCGACGACCGGCGGGCCGAGGACACGCGGGCAGAGCTGGCACAGGCGCACGCGCTCGATGTGCCGCGCGTAGGGATCGTCGCCGCGCGGATCGCCGGGGCGGAGGCCGTAGCCGGGAACCGGCGGATCTTGCTTCCTGTCGGCCGGCGTCATGTGCGGAGCGCGATCAGGAGAATCGGCAGGATCACGACGGCGGCGAGCGAGGTCAGGAACACGACCGAGGCGACCAGATCGGGGTCGGCCTTGTACTGGCGCGCGATGACCACGTTGACGACGGCGGACGGCATGGTCGAGACGAGGATCACCACGTCGCGCGCCAACCCCGTGACCCCGAGCAGGCGGACCGCGCCGAGCCCGAGCGCGAAGCCGAGGCCGAGGCGCATGGCCGAGCCGAGGACGGCGAGACGGAGATCGCGGAGCCGCATCTCGCCGAGGCTGTAGCCGAAGATGAAGAGCATGAGCGGGATCCCGGCCTGACCGAGCATGTCGATCGCGGAGAAGAGGAAGGGGGGGACTGCAACATGGGTCGCCTTGAGCGCGAGCGCGATGACGATCGCACTCGTGGCCGGGGTCGTGAGGAGCTTCCGCGGGTCGAGCGACCGCGAGACGATGGCAATGCCGACCGTGTAGATGAGAGTTGACGTCGACAGGTAATAGAGGACACCGTAGCCCAGGCCGACGCGGCCGTAGTTGGCCTCGAGGATGGGGAAGGGGAGGTTCGCCGAGTTCATGAAGGCGATCGGCAGGTAGAGCCCGCGGCGGTCGATCCGCATGAGGCGAAAGAGGACGAAACAGATCCCGAGCATCGCGAGCTGCACCAGCGCCCCGCCGCCGGCCACGGTCGCCAGGTCGTGGGCGTCGAGCTCCATGCCGGAGATCGCCGCAAAGGCGAGGCACGGCACGAAGAGCTTCATCGAGAGATCTGTCATGGCCTCGATGTCGCGCCGCCACAGGCGCTGGAAGACGAGGCCGAGGCCCATCACCGCAAACGACGTCCCCACCGACACGAGGACTTCCGCCACCACCGGATTCATGGCGGGGGACGGTAGCAGATCGGCGCGCCGCTGTCCGCGCGGTTCTGTCCGGACGGCGCCGGCGGTTCGCTCGCCGGTGGTCCGCATGTCACCGCCCATCGCCCGCTCTCGCGTGCTAGCCTTCCCGGGTGCACGGGTAAGGACCGCCGCTTCACCGTATCTCGCATACCCGGGGGTCCACATGCGAACAGTCGTCGTGATGCGTAGCGACCAGATGGGGGAGGGCGACCGCGAGCTCGGCGTCAAGATCCTGGGTACGTTCCTGCGCAAGAGCGTTGCGATGGATGGGCTCACGGCGATCGTCTTCTACAACTCCGGCGTCAAGCTGCTCGCCGCTGGCTCGCCGGTCCTCGGCGAGCTGCATCAGTTGCAGGAAGCGGGTGTGGATCTCCTGCCCTGCGGGACGTGCGTCGCTCACTATGGCCTGGATCTCGCGCTGGGTTCGGTATCCGACATGGACGCGATCGTGCGCGAGCTCGGCCGGGCGAAGAAGGTCATCACGCTCTAGCGCCCGGGGCCTTCCGCCGTATCCTGCGGTGGCGCGACCGCTCTTGCCGCGAGGGCGTCATGCCACCCCTCCCCGGCTTGTTGCGCGGCTCCGGATATGTGAAAGTCGTCCTCTCGAGTCGGCCGAGTTGGATCCGCGTGGCCGCATGGCAATGCACCCTTGGCGGCCGTGGGAAGTTCAACGGGCCGCCAGCTTCACCAGATCGGAGGCTGCTGAAGAACCTCATGCTTCCTCGCCGGCGGCGCTGCGCGCCGCCCGCGAGGAGGGTCGTTCACCAGCCGCTTGGCCCGGGAGGGAACCGTCCGCCGTGAGCTCACCGCCCGATCGATTGCCGGGAATGATCAAGTACGTCGAGTCGCATCCCGACGACGCGTTTCCGCGCTATGGCCTCGCCATGGAGTACGCCAAGCGCGGCGAGCTCGCGGCGGCCGACGAGCAGTTCGCCGAGCTCGGCCGCCGGCATCCCGAGTACCTCGCCGCGTACTTCCATCATGGGATGCTGCTCCTGCGCCTCGAGCGCAAGGAGGATGCGCGCCGCACATGGGAAGACGGGATTCGCCTGGCCGCCGCCAAGGGCGACACGCACACGCAGAGCGAGCTCGAGGCCGTGCTCGCGGACCTCGGGCCGGCCTAGCCGGGGCTCCGCCTTGACCCGAACCATGAAGATCCGTCGGGCCCACATCGTTCGCGCCATGGCGCTCGCCGTCGCCGGAGCTGCCGCGCTCCTCTCCTGCGCGCCCGGCGAGCGACAACTGGATCCGGCCGGGAAGTCGTCCGGCACGACGGTCGATCCGGCGGCCGGGAGCTTCCGGGTGACCGTCTCCACGACGGTCGGCGGCGCCGGGGTCGTGCTCGAGGGCACGGGCCTCACCGTGAACCGCTCGCGCGGCGAGGTCGTCTGCCGGGCCATGCTCGTGAACGGGGGGACCCGACCTCTCTACGCGCCGCTCCGCCTCATCATCACGAGCGCCGGCCCGGACTCGGCCCGCGTCGCGCGCGCAGACGACCGCACCCCGGAAGGGGCGGCCATCATCGACTTCAGTGACCGCGTCGGCGGGGACGGCGTGCTGACCCCCGGCGAGACGAGCGCGCGGCGCCCGCTCGCCTTCATCGCGCCCGCTGGCAAGTCGTTCGCGCTCGACGCCGTGCTCGTGAGCGGCATGGGTCCGTCCCACTCGGCGCTCGGCGGGGTCGTGTTCCTCGATGTCACCCCGAACGGCCGCCGCGACCGCGGCGAGGAGGGGCTTTCCGGAATCTCGATCACCCTCCGCAAGGGCCCGCGGGTCGTCGGAGAAACCACGACGGGCGATGATGGTCGCTATCTCTTCACCGGCCTCGCGCACGGCGCGTACTCGGTCGTGAAGAACGGTACCGATCTCGCCACGGTCACGCCCAATCCGCTGCGCATCGCGCTCGTCCCCGGCGAGCGCGGCCGGCCGCAGAGCTTCCTCGCCGCCGACTTCGCGTGTTTCCGGCGCACGCCGCCCGGCGCGGAGATCGTCGTTCTCGGGCCGTTGCGTGCCCCGGCGAGCGGGGAGACCACTACCGGGAGCTTCCTTCTCGCCGAGTTGCCGCGGCGCCCGCTCCTCCTCGTGGTCGAGATCGTGTGCGGTGAGGGGGAGGCCCTCGCGGACATCGACGTGATGGTCAACGGCCATTCGGTGGTGACCGCGGCCGACTTCGCCGGCGGCGCCCGCGATGTCGAGCGCGAGATCCTGCCCGATCTCCTGCGCGCGGGCGGCAACACGGTCGAGGCGCGGGCCACTGGCGGCGCCAGCGAGGGCTGCCTCGTCGTCACCGTGCAGCGTCGCCCGCGGTAGCGAGCAACCCGCTGGCGCCGGGGAGCCGGACGCCTACCGGCCGATGTCCTCGTTCCACAGCTCGGGAGATTCCCGCATGAAGGCCGCCATCAGGGCGATGCAGGCGGGATCGGCGAGGTCCACCACCTCGACCCGATGCGCCTCCATGAAGGCGCGCGCGCCGGGGAAGCTCTGCGACTCGCCGACGATGACGCACGGGATGCCGAACTGGACGACCGCGCCCGCGCACAGGTAGCACGGCATGAGCGTCGAGACCAGGGTCGTGTCGCGGTAGGTCTTCTGGCGGCCGGCGCTGCGCAGGCAGTCGATCTCGGCGTGCGCCATCGGGTCGAGCTCCTGCACCCGGCGATTGTGCCCGCGGCCGATGATCTCGCCGCCGCGGTAGAGCACCGATCCGATCGGGATGCCGCCCTCATCGAGGCCGCGCCGGGCCTCGATGAGGGCCGGCGCCAGCAGGCGGCTCAGCTCGTGCATGGCTCGCTTCCTCTGCTCGCCCCGCGCGCCGGCGGGCCGCCGACCGGCAGGCCTAGTAGGCAGCCAGCTCGCGGATCGCGGCGAGCACGTCCTCCGTCTGCGGGAGGATCTCGTCCTCGATGTTGGGCGCGTAGGCGACGGGGGTATCGAGGCTCGCCACGCGCCGCACCGGCGCATCCAGCCACTCGAACACCCGATCGGCGATCCACGCCGCCACCTCGGCCCCGTAGCCGAACGAGATCGTGTCCTCGTAGACGACGAGGGCCTTGCCCGTCTTCTTGACGGATGCGCCGACTGCCGCCTGATCCCACGGCGCGAGCGATCGCAGATCGATGATCTCGACCTCGATCTTGTGGTCGCCCGCGGCGCGGTCGGCGGCGATGAGCGAGCGGCGGACCAGGGCGCCGTAGGTGATGATCGTGAGGTCGCGTCCCGGGCGTACGACCTTCGCCCTGCCGAACGGCACCATGTAGTTGGGTCCGGGGTAGGGCGCCTTGGCATAGGGCTGGCGGTAGAGATGCTTGTGCTCGAGGAAGAGCACCGGATCGTCGCAGCGGATCGCGGTGCGCAGGAGCCCGCTCGCGTCCAGCGCGTTTGAAGGCATCACCACCCGGAGCCCGGGCGAGTGGGTGAAGATGACCTCGCCCGACTGACTGTGGTAGGCGCCGCCGCCGCCCAGATAACCGCCGATCGGCACGCGGATGACGAGCGGGCACTTGAACGCATTGTTCGAACGCCAGCGCATCATCGCCAGCTCGTTCCGGATCTGCATCATCGCCGGCCAGATGTAGTCGAAGAACTGGATCTCCGGCACCGGCTTGAGGCCGCGCGTGGCCATGCCGATCGCTCGCCCGACTATGTTGGCCTCGGCGAGCGGGCTGTTGAAGACGCGGTGCTTCCCGAACTGGCGCTGGAGCTTGTGCGTGACCTTGAAGACGCCGCCCTTTCCCGGGACCTCGGCCAGTATCTCATCGCGCGTCGCGTCCGCGCAGTCCTCACCGAAGACGAGGATGCGCGGATCGCGCGCCATCTCGTCCCGGAGGCAGCGGTTCACAGCCTCGACGATCGAGATCATCTCGTCCGACGGCTCGGGCGCGGTCTCGAACTCGGCGCTCGTCGGATCCACATCCGGCGAATAGACGTAGAGCGTTCCCGATCCCGACGGCGGGCGCGGCGCCTTGAGCGCCGCGGCCGAGGCCGCCGCGACCGCCTCCGCCACGTCCTTCTTCACCCGCTCGATGTCGGCCGGGGTCGCGATCTCCTGCTCGAGGAGGAGCCGCTCGAGCTTGCGGATGCAATCCTGTTCGTTCTCGGCGCGGATCTCGTCCTTGGCCCGGTAGGCCGCATGATCGTCCGACATCGAATGCGAGTAGGGGCGGGTGACGGATGCGCGGATCAAGGCGGGGCCGCGCCGCGCCCGGCAATGCCCCACCGCCTCGCGGCAAGCCTCGAGCGAGGCAAGGATATCGTTCCCATCCACTTCGAGATGGAGGAGGCCGGGGTAGTGGCGGACGACGGCGGAGAGTGAGCCGCCGGGAGTCTGCACCTCGACCGGCACCGAGATGGCGTAGCCGTTGTCCTCGACCAGGAAGAAGACCGGGAGCTTCTCGACGCAGGCGGTCGAGAGCGCCTCCCAGAACTCGCCCTCGCTGGTGGCGCCGTCGCCGATCGAGACGTAGACGACCTCGTCGGCGCGGAACCGCGTCTCGCGCTCGGCGATCTCCTTGACGATTCCGTGGTAGCGGCCGCCCTCGGCGCAGCCCACGGCCTGCAGGCATTGCGTGCCGGTCGGGCTCGACTGCGACACGACGTTCAGCGCCCGGTGTCCCCAGTGGCTCGGCATCTGGCGGGCGCCGGAGTTGGGATCATCGGCCGCACCGACGCCGCAGAGGAACATCTCGAGCGGCGTCATCCCCAGCTCGAGGAGGAGCGCGCGGTCGCGGTAGTAGGGGTAGAACCAGTCGTAGGCCGGACGGAGAGCCTTGCCGGCGGCGATCAGGATCGCCTCATGGCCTGCGCCCGAGATCTGGAAGAAGTACTGGTTCTTCCGCTTGAGCTTCATCTCCTCGTCGTCGATGGCGCGCGATGTCACCATCGTGCGATACACGCCGAGGAGATCGTCGTGGTTGAGGGGGCCGGGCGCCGTTTCGACCCGGTGGTTCACATCCGTCACCGCTTGGTCCTGGGTAGGTGGTCCTGGCTAATTCGTTGAGGGAAAACAAGATCGAGCGGGAGAGACCGATCAGTATAGCACGCGCGCCGGGCCGGCGGAACCCGCCGTCGCTCCCCGGACGCGGCGCCGGGCGCCGGCCTCCCTCGTACGCGCCCGCTGCTCGACCGGCCCGGCCGGAGATCGCCCCGGCCCGCGGCCGATTCGCCCCCCCCATCCGAACCGCCTCGATCGGCGGCCCGGTTCCACTGAAACGCTCGCCCCCGGGCCGGGTCCCAACTGGGTATCGGCCGCGGGCGGCAGGGAATCGAGAAGGACCGAGCAGGATCGAGCTGGACGCGCCCCGCGTCACTCGCGGATCGCCCGGGCAGGAACCGAGAGGAGCTCGCCATGGACAAGCCGGATCCGATGCGCCCCGCGGTCTACGCCGAGCATGCAGCGGCACTCGAGGAGCTGGGCCTCAGGCTCGGCCAGGATCGCGGCCGCCTCGCTCTCGGTCTCGACCTCCTCACCGAGGCGCTGGTCGCGGCCGGATCGCACGCCGTCTATTGCCGCCGCTCCGACGATCAAGCGCATCCGAGCCGGGACATGCAGGCCATCGCGGCCCGGATCGAGCAGGCGAAGCATCTGATCCAGGATGTGATGGGATCGCTCGCCAAGCGCCCCGCCTGATTCGACGCGACCGCCCGACCCCCGCCGGCGGGGTGCGACCGCAGTCGGCGTTGACCGCGAGGCCCGCGTCCGCTTATCGTCATGCATGGCACCGTCCATCCAGCCTGGATGGCCACTCGCGAGAGCGAGTGCTGGAGTGAAGGTCATGCTCGACGAACGCGCTCTGGTCCTCAACCGTCACTGGCTCGCGATCGACACCGTGAGCGTGCGCCGCGCGCTCTGCATGCTCTACATGGACGTGGCGCGGGCTGTTGCGCCCGAGACGTTCGAGCTCCACGACTGGGGGAGCTGGTCCGCGCTCGGCGTGGAGGACGGCCAGCCCCGCATCCGCTCGGTGCGTTTCGAGATCCGGGTACCGGAGATCGTGCTCCTGCACGTCTTCGATCGCGTGCCGCGCAAGCGCGTGATCTTCTCCCGGCGGAATCTCTTCCGGCGCGACCAGTTCACCTGCCAGTACTGCGGCCACCAGCCCGGTCGCGACGAGCTCTCCATCGATCACATCATCCCGCGCTCGCGCGGCGGGCGGAGCACCTGGGCGAACTGCGTCGTGGCCTGCCTCAAGTGCAACAAGCGCAAGGCCGACCGCACGCTCCCCGAGTCGGGGCTCGCGCTCATCCGCATCCCGCAGCAGCCGACGTGGAGCCCGTACCTGAGCCTGAATCTCGGGCGGCGGCGCGTGAGCTGGGAGAGGTTTGTTTCGGAGAAGTACTGGAACGTCGAGCTTGAAGAGTGAGGGCTCTCCTGGATTTCGGTTCCATGCCCCGGTGGGTGTCCCGGATCGCTGGGTCAGGCTCGAGTCCTTCGCGGCAGGCTTGAACGGGATCCGATCAGTTCACTCCGACTCGTGGTGAGGAGAGCCGGGAGCGGAAGCGCTGGCGCCGGGGCCAGCGCCCGGAGCGATCGCTCCGGCGACTAGAGCGCGTCGTCCTCCTCGTCCTCGTCCTCGTCCTCGTAGTCGTCGTAATCATCCTCGAGGTCGTCGTCATCGTCCAAGTCGTCCTCGTCCTCGTCCTCGAACTCCTCGTCCTCGAACTCCTCGTCCTCGTCCATGTCGTCGTCCTCGTCCTCTTCGTAGGAGGCATACGCCTCGACGCACTCCGGGCTGCAGAATCGCTGGCCACCGCGGATGATCGGCGTGCCGACGATCGTTTCTTCGCAGAACGCACAGACTGCCATGGTCGATTACCTCCGCTCTGCGGCCCCGCCTGGCCGCAGTGGGCGCGTAACCTAAACCCGCCGGGCGGGTGGTGCAAGCCCCGATCGCCGGCCGCCGGGGGGCGTCCTGGGCACTCCTTCCGCCCCCCCCGCGGCTGCCCGCCCGCCTTCATGCCACCATACCCGGGGCCCGCCCGGCAAGGGGCCAGCACGGTCCGGCCGGGGCCCCGGGCACGGCGCCGGCCGGCGGGGATGGAAGAAGGCCGGGCGGTCCGGTGCGCACTGCCCGCCGCGGCCGGCAGCGCCGGAGGACCGGAGCAGAGGCTTCAGACGGCCGGTGGCCCCGCCCCCCGGGCGGTCGCGCCCCGGGAGGGCGCGATGCCGCCCTGGAAGCGGAGTGCGAAGACCTCGAGCTCGCCGGCCGCGACGACCAGCGCAAGTTCCACGGTCGCGTGCACCGGCCCGCGGACGAGCCGGTAGAGCCGCGGCTCGGCCGCACGGCAGAGGCTCGCGCGCGCACCTGCCGTCTCGTCCGGGCGCACGACGTCGGCGCCGGCACCTTCGCGGCGGATCGGCCGCCCGTTGAGGAGCACGCGGACGTCCGTGCCGCCCGGATCCCCGCGCAGCACGGCGCCGATCTCCGCCGCCGTGGCCCGCACGCGGAGGACGGACGGCTTCCCGGGCGCGGGCAGCGCGATCCAGCTCTCCGGGGTCGATCGCCAGGGCCCGTTCCGGTAGAGGCGGTCGCTCACCCGCCGGCTCTCCTCCGGGTGGTCGACGACGGACTCGCCGGCACCGGACCTTTCGCGGTTTTTCACTTCTGTCCGCAACAAACCGCAATAGAGGTCCGGGGTGGCCGGGAGGGTCTGCACCCGCGCTTGCGGGGCGGCCGGCTCCGGTAGCGGCCGGAGCGGGGACACGCCCGCCGGCTCGACCGCCAGCGCGGCGACGATGTGGGTGCCGATCTGCGCGTAGCCGCCCGGGCCGGCGTGATCGAGGACGACCTGCCCGCCGCGATCGAGGAGGATCGTGCGCGGCCAGACCTGGTTGTCGAGCGCCCGCGAGACCGCGAAGTCGTTGTCGAGCAGGACGGGGTAGGTGATCCCGAGCCGCGCCACCTCGCGCTCGACGTGGGCGCGCTCACGGCCGAAGCCGAACTCCGGGGCATGGACGCCGATGATGGTGAGCCCGAAGCGGGCGTAGCGCCGGTGCCAGGCGGCGAGGAAGGGGACCGTGCGGAGCGAGAGCGCGCAGGTCATGTCCCAGAAGACGAGGAGGATCACCCGATCGGCGAGCACCGGCTCGATGAACAGGAGCTCGGGCGGCGCGCCCTCGGCAGCGGTCGTGACGAGAAGCGGCGGCGCGTTGAGCCAGCGCGGCGCCACGTGGGCGCGAAGCGCGGCGAGCCGCCGGGCGGGCGTGGGTGCCGCCGCGGGCCCGGCCGGTGCCGGCGCGGGCGAGGCGGGCGCTGCAGGCACGGGCGCTGCAGGCACGGGCCCGGCCGGGGCTCTCCTGCGGGCTCGGGATCTGGGAGCGGCGCGGGCGTCGACATGGTCCCTTGCCTATCGGCAGTTCCGTGCGCGAAGTCGAGTTCACCCGTGCTCGCCGCGCGCCGGGCCCGGTGCCTGGGGCAGCTGCCCCTCGGCGGACGCTTTCGCTATGATCCGGGCTCCCTCCCCAGACACCGTGGAGACCAACCCCATGCCACGTTACGAGCGCCATGTCTTCATTTGCGTGAACGAGCGCCCGGCCGGCCATGTCCGCGGCTCGTGCGCGGCGAAGGGTTCGGTCGCCATTCGCGAGCGGTTCAAGGCCGAGGTGCGCCGGCGCGGTCTCGCGACCCGGGTCCGCGCCAATCAGTGCGGTTGTCTCGATGCGTGCGAGCTGGGGCCGACCGTCGTCGTCTATCCCGAGCAGGTGTGGTACGGCGGGGTCACGCTCGCGGACGTCGACGAGATCATCGAGAGCCATCTCGAGCGGGGGGAGCCGGTGGCCCGGCTCCGGATCCCGGACGGCGGCTTCCCGCCGGGCGAGTCCGGCAAGGGCTAGCCGCGCTCCTCCGCGGCGAATTCGCAGAGGATCGCGTAGCGGCTGTCGCGCTGCGCCGGCACGAAGCCGGCCTCCCGGATGAAGCGCCGGATCTCGGCGGCATCCATCCGCGTGCGCACGGTGCCGGCGGCCGAGACCACGTTCTCCTCGAGCATCGTCGAGCCGAAGTCATCGGCCCCGTACGCGAGCGCTTCCTGCGCCACTTCCGGCCCCATCGTCGGCCACGACGCCTGGATATGGGCGAAGTTGTCGAGGTAGAGCCGCGAGAGCGCCAGATGGCGCAGGTACTCCTCGCGGCCGGCGCCGAAACTCGGGCGGAGGCGGGACGCGCCGAGGCTCGTGTTCTCGAACTGCGCGGTCCACACGATGAGGGCGGTGAATCCGTTGCCGTGGGTCGCAAGCGCGCGATCCTGGTGCGCGCGCAGCGCCTCGAGGTGGTTCAGGCGCTCACGCACCGACTCGCCGAAGCCGATGACCATGGAGGCGGTCGTGGTGAGGCCCAGCCGCTGCGCGATCGCCATCACCTCGAGCCAGCCGGCGGTCTTCTGCTTCTTCGGGCTCACGCGCGCCCGCACCTCGTCGTCGAGGATCTCGGCGCCGCCGCCCGGCAGGCCGCGGAGCCCGGCGGCGGCGAGGCGGGCGAGCACGGTCTCGGCGCTCAGCCCCTCGATCGTCGCGATGTGGTCGATCTCGGACGGCGAGAAGGCGTTGATCTCGATCGACGGGAACGCGAGGCGGATCCAGGTCAGGAGATCCTCGTACCAGGGGAGCCTGAGCTCGGGGTGATGTCCGCCCTGCATCAGGATGCGCGTGCCGCCGGCGGCGACGAGCTCGGCGATCTTCGCGCCGATCGTCTCGCGCGAGTTCACGTAGGCCTCGGGATGGCCGGGCGGGCGGTAGAAGGCGCAGAACTGGCAGTCGGTGATGCAGACGTTCGAGTAGTTGATGTTGCGGTCGACGAGATAGGTGACGCGATGCGGAGCGTTCAGGGCCAGGCGGCGCTCGTGCGCGCGCCGGCGGAGTTCGGCGGTCGGCGCCTCCGCCCAGAGGCGGTCGGCGGCGGCCGGCGACAGGCGCTCGCCGGGCGCGGCGACACCGGATGCGCCGGCAGGGGCCGAGGCCGGATCGGCGCCCGCCGGCCGGATGAGGGATGGAGCGGCGTCGTGGGCCACGGGACTCCTCTGCGGGGGACCGAGCGGATGCGGCGCTCGCCGCCTCGGGCAGGAGATCACTCGGAGGACGGCATGGTACGGTAGGCCTGCGGCCGCGGTCAAGCGAGCCCCCCCGGGCTCAAGCCCGGCCGGCGCGGCAAGGAGGCCTGGTAACCATGATCATGCTCGAGTTCAGTCTGGTTCCCCTCGACAAGGGGCCGAGCATCGGCGCCGAGGTCGCGCGGTGCCTCGACCTGGTCGACGAGAGCGGCGTCGAGTACCGCTTCGGCCCGATGGGCACCGTGCTCGAGGGCACCTGGGACGAGGTGTTCGGTGTCGTCAAGCGCTGCTTCGAGCGCGTGAGCGCGGACTCGGAGCGGGTCACGGTCTCGATCAAGGTGGACTACCGGAAGGGGACGGCGTCGCGGCTCGCCGCGAAGGTCGAAGGCGTCGAGAAGCGCGTCGGGCGGAAGCTCCGGACCTGACGCTGCCGCCGGCTGTCCCGCCGCGCGCCGCCGCGGACGCCGCGCCGCCGCGGACGCCGCGCCGCCGCGGACGCCGCTTCTCTCTGGGGCCGTTTCTCTCCGGGGCCGCTGCCCGGCGGCCGCCGCACGCCCCGCGGTCCGGAATCGGCCGCGGCAGGCGAGGCGATGCTTGACCTGGAGCGCCAGTCGGGCACAATGATTCGCCGTCGCGGGCACGGCGCTCGGGCTCACCGGGATCTGCCCGCCGCGATCGCCTGGCTCACACCCGGCTCGGTCCCGGCCTCCTCGCGCCGGGTGCGAGCGGAGGATGCGTGACGACACAAGAACGGCTGAGCCCCCTCGCCCCGCGGCCCGATCACGCCGCACTCACCAAGGCTCTCGAGGCGTTCGACGACTTCGTCGATGCCGAGGTCGGCGACACCACGCTGCAGCGCGCACGCAACCTCGAGCGCGAGACCGGTCTTCGCCAGATCTACCTCAAGTTCGAGGGCGGGAACCCGACCGGCACGCAGAAGGACCGCGTCGCTTTCACCATGGTGCGCGATGCGCTCCGCCGCGGCTACGAGGTCATCACCGTCGCCACCTGCGGCAACTTCGGAGCCGCCATCGGCTATGCGGCGCGCGCGGCCAAGATGCGCTCGATCGCCTTCGTGCCCGAGAGCTTCTCGACGCGGCGGGCCTCAGAGATGGAGGCCGCCGGCACGCACGTGTTCCGCGTCCCCGGCACTTACGAAGACGCGGTCATGATGAGCCGCGAGCGTGCCGCCATCCACGAGTGGTACGACGCCAACCCGGGATCGGAGAACGGCGACCTGCAGCTCGAGGCCTACGCGGGAATCGCCTACGAGATCTTCGACGAGCTGCGCGACGCCCCGGCGGCGGTAGCGGTGCCGGTCTCGAACGGCACCACCCTCGCCGGGATCCACCACGGTTTCATTCGCCTCGAGCGCCGCGGCAAGATCTCGCGCGTGCCGCGCATGATCGGCGCGTCCACCTATCGCAAGAATCCGATCGTGCGCTCCTTCGTCAACAACCTGCCGGAGTGCGTGGATCTCGATCCCGCCGACGCCAAGGAGACCGGGATCAACGAACCGCTCGTCAACTGGCACGCCTTCGACGGCCAGATCGCGCTCGATGCGATCCGTTCCTCCGGCGGCTGGGCGGGGGATGCCACCGACAAGGCCATGCTCGCGCACGCCCGGCTCCTCCGCGAGCGCGAGGGGCTCGACGTGCTGCCGGCCTCGACCTCGGCGCTCGCCGTCCTGCTCAAGGGCCACGCGCAGAGCCCGCTGCCCCCCGACCGCTACGTCGTCGTTCTCACCGGACGGCGGGGTTAGCGGCCATGGCGAGCGCCGGCCGAGAGGCGGCCGCGGACGGCATCGCTGCGTGGAACGGAGCCTCAGCGCGGGACGGCACCGCCGTCGTCTATTGCGAGGGCGCCTTCGGCACGCCGAACGGAAAGACCGCGCACGGCCTCGTGCGCCACACACGTCGCTACGACATTGCCGCGGTCATCGACTCCCGCCTCGACGGCCGCGACGCCGGAGAGGTGCTCGACGGCCGGCCGGCCGGGATCCCGCTCGTCGGCTCGCTCGACCAGGCGGCCCGAGCGGCGCGCGCGCGGGGCGCGGCGCTCACGCATCTCGTGATCGGGCTCGCGCCCGACGGCGGTCGCCTTCCGCCCGCGGCGCGCGCGACCGTGGTGGCCGCCATCCGCCAGGGGCTCCACGTGGACTCGGGCCTCCATGATTACCTGAGCGACGAGCCCGAGCTCGCGGCCCTCGCCGCTGCGCATGGAGTCGTCCTCCGCGATATCCGGAAGCCGAAGCCGACCCGCGAGCTCCACTTCTTCACCGGCCGCATCGCCGAGGTGCGTGCGGTGATCGTCGCCGTCCTCGGCACCGACTCGGCCGTCGGCAAGCGCACGACCGCGACCATCCTCGAGCACGGACTCAACGCGCGCGGCATCCGGACGGTCATGATCGGCACCGGCCAGACGGCATGGCTCCAGGGTGCGCGCTACGGGATCCTCCTCGACTCGATCGTGAACGACTTCGTCGCCGGCGAGATCGAGCACGCGGTCCTCCGCGCGTGGGATGCCGAGCGGCCGCAGGTGATCCTCCTCGAGGGGCAGGGGAGCCTCCTGAATCCCGCCTATCCGGGCGGGTTCGAGCTCCTCGCCGCGGGCCGGCCGCGGGCGGTCATCCTGCAGCATGCTCCGGCGCGCATCGATCACGACGGATTCCCCGGTTTCCCGATCGGACCGCTCGATCGACACATCCGGCTGGTCGAGGAGATCTCGGGCCGTCCGGTCGTCGCGATCACGCTGAACCACGAGGGGCTCGCGGCGGACGCGATCGCCGCGACCGCCCGTCGACTCGAGGGCGAGGTCGGGCGGCCGGTGGTGGACGTGCTCGTGGACGGACCCGAGCGCGTGATCGCGGAGCTCGTGGGCCGCTACCCCGAGCTCGCACCGGCGCCCGCGACGGGGAGGGCCGATGGCTAGGCGGAAGGCGGCGCCGGCGAGGGGGGTGAGGACGGCGCGGGCGGCGAAGGCTCCGGCGGCGGATGCCGTCTTCGAGCGTCTCCTCGTCCTCGACAAGCTCATCGTCACCCGGCCGCGCATCGAGCGCCGCCGCGCGACCGCGCAGCTCATCGCGGTTTCCCGCAACGGCGCCAGCAGTCGCGGCGAGATGGGTTTCGCCTACGAGGAAGACGTCTTCCAGTCGGGCGATCCGGCCTCCGAGAACCTGGCCGCTCTCGCCGCCGCCCAGGTCGCTCTCAACTACGGTCTCTTCGCGCGCGAGATCGTCCTCGAGGGACTCCTCGACGCCACCGACATCGAGTTCCTGACCGCGGCCGCCCGCAACACCGCGCGCGAGATCTACGTGCACAAGATCGCGGCGCCGAATCCCTTCCTCGATCCGCGGATCACCTCGCAAGAGTTTGTCCCAAGGCGCGATTACTTGCGGGCGCGAATCACGGCCGACATGGCCGGGCCGATCACCCACGGCGCGGGCGAGGCGCGGCGGCACGGCGTGCTCTCCTCCGGCGGCAAGGAGAGCCTCCTCACCTACGGCCTCCTCCGCGAGCTCGGCGTCGAGACGCATCCGATCTTCATCAACGAGTCGGGCCGTCACTGGTTCACCGCGCTCAACGCCTACCGCTGGTTCCAGGCGCGGGTGCCGGAGACCGCGCGCGTGTGGACCAGCGCCGATCGTATGTTCAACTTCATGCTCCGGCAGCTGCCCTTCGTGCGCGCCGATTTCGCGCGCGTCCGCTCCGACCAGTACCCGATCCGGCTGTGGACGGTGGCGGTGTTCGTGTTCGCCGCGCTTCCCGTCCTCGCCGCGCGCCGGATCGGCCGTCTCCTGATCGGCGACGAGTACGACACGACCCAGATGTCGAAGCGGGAAGGCGTGCCCCACTTCCACGGGCTCTTCGACCAGAGCATCTACTTCGACCTGATGCTGAGCCGTTTCTACCGCGACAAGGGCCTCGCCATCGACCAGACCTCGCTGCTGCGGAACTGCTCCGAGCTCCTGGTCGAGAAGGTGCTCGCCGAGCGCTATCCGGAGCTCCTCTCGCTCCAGGTCTCCTGCCATGCCACGCACGTCGAGGGCGATCGGGTGCGCCCGTGCGGAACCTGCGAGAAATGCCGGCGCGTGGTGGCGATGGCGCGCGCGCTCGGGGTCGATCCGCGCCTCCTCGGGTACGACGAGCAGGACGTCGCCAGGATCCTCGCCGTTCTCGGCGAGCACGGGTTGAGCCAGGAAGCGCCGGCCGTCGCGCACACGGCCTGGCTCCTGAAGAAACGCGGCGATCTTCCCGGGGGGTCGATCGCAGGCGCGCGCGCCGCGGCGCGCCCCGAGGTGCTCGCGCTCCGCGTCGACCCCGGGCGCTCGCCGCTCAGCGCGATCCCGGGCGATCTCCGCCGGCCGCTCGTCTCGCTCATGAGCCGGCACGCGGACGGGCTCCTCCGCCGCGCCGGGCAAGAGTGGCGGCGGACGACGCTCGGCGCGGAGCTCGGCCGGTCGCCCGCGGGGGCGGCGGACGCGGCGGGCGGAACGGACCGCGCGCCGCGCCAGCCCGCGCCGCGGACCTCCGCGCGCGCCGGCAGGGAGCCGGCCCGCGCCGAGCGGAAGCCGGCGCCGCGCGCGGCGGGCGATCTCTCCGACATCCTGGTCGCGCACATGACCTGGGAGGAGGCGCGGGATCGCTTCCGCGCCGCGGAGATCGCCCTGCTCCCGGTCGGTTCGACCGAGCAGCACGGGCCGCATCTCTCCCTCGACACCGATACCTACGACGCCGAGTACCTGGCGATCGAGGCGGCGCGCCGGGTGAGAGCACCGCGCCCGCTCGTGCTCCCGACGATCGCCTACGGCGTCGCCTATCACCACATGGACTTCCCGGGCACGGTCGCCGTCAGTCCCGACATACTCTCACGTCTCGTCGTCGAGGTCGGCATGTCGGTGGCCCGGCACGGCATCACCAAGTTCGTCATCGTCAACGGCCACGGCGGCAACGTGCCGGCGCTCCGCTACGCGGCGCAGCTCGTGAATCGCGACGCGCGCATCTTCACTTGCGTCGACTCCGGCGAGACCTCGGACGCCGAGGTGCAGGCGTACATCGAGACATCGAACGATGTGCACGGCGGCGAGTTCGAGACCTCGACCTCGCTCGCCACGCGGCCCCACCTCGTGCGCACCGACCGCCTCCGGCGCTCGGTGCCGCGCTTCTCCTCGAAGTACCTGGACTTCACCGAGCGCAACTCGGTCGAGTGGTACGCGCGCACCGCTCGCTTCTCCGACTCGGGCGTGCTCGGCGATCCGACGCGCGCGAGCCGCGAGAAGGGGGAGAAGCTGTGGGCGATCATGATCGATCACCTGGCGGCGTTTCTCGAGGACCTGAAGGGCCTCCGCCTCGAGGAGCTGCACAACCGGCGGAACGTGTGATGGGGCAGCGAGCGGCGAGGCGGGGTGTCAGGCGAAGGGTGGTGAGGAGCTGATGGGGATCAAGAGCCTGGATGTCGCCCGCCTCCGCATGCCGCTCAGCCAGCCCTATGCGATCGCCTACGAGACCGTGTTCGCCGCCGAGAACATCCTGGTCCGGGTCGTCGACGAGCGGGGCCGCGCGGGCTGGGGGATCGCCGCTCCGGACGAGGCGGTCACCGGCGAAGCGCTCGAGCAATCGGCGTCCGCGATCGACCAGGTCATCCGCCCGCATGTGATCGGCGCCGAGCCGACCCGGGTCGTCCGGCTCGCCGTGGGGCTCGAACGCCTCGCGCCGCGGGAGCCCGCGGCGCGCGCGGCGGTCGAGATGGCGATGTGGGATCTCCTCGCCAAGCGGGCCGGGCTGCCGCTCTACCAGCTCCTCGGCGGCTATCGCACCCGCATCATGACCTCGATCACGATCGGGATCTCGAGCTGCAAGGAGACGGTGGCCGAGGCGCGCGCGCGGGTGAAACAGGGCTTTCGCGCGCTCAAGATCAAGGGCGGGCGCGATCTCGACGAAGACATCGAGCGGCTCCTCGCGACCCGCGAGGCCGTGGGGTCGCGCATCCGACTCCGCTTCGATGCCAACCAGGCCTACGACGCCGATCAGACTCTCGTCCTCATCGAGCACTCGAAGGCGGCGAACCTCGAGATGATCGAGCAGCCGACGCCGCGCGCCGCGCTGCGCGATCTCCGCACCGTGCAGCGGAAGAGCCCGGTGCCGGTGATGGCCGACGAATCGCTCTTGAACCTGTTCGACGCGTTCCGGGTGGCGCGCGGGCGCCTGGCCGATCTCGTCAACGTGAAGCTCATGAAGTGCGGCGGCATCCTCGCGGCCCTGCAGGCGATCTCGGTCGGCCGCTCGGCAGACTGCTCGGTGATGGTGGGCTGCATGGACGAGTCGGAGCTCGGCATCGCCGCGGGCCTCGCCGTTGCCCTCGCCCGCCCGGGGGTCGTCGCGGCGGATCTCGACGGGCACATCGATCTCATCGGCGACCCGGCCGCCGGGATCCTGAAGCTCAGAAACGGGGTGCTTTACCCCTCGCCGGCGCCGGGCCTCGGCATCACCGACCAGATCGAGGACCGGCTCGAAGAGGCGGTGGGGCAGGCGCCGCTCGGGAACGCGGGGCCCTAGATCGGCAAGAACGCGTCGCGCCTCCTGCATGGCCTCGCCCATGGCCTCGCCTGGCCGCTGTCGCTGGCAGCCGGCGCCCCCAGTACCTATAATAGAGGTGGAAGGCTGGCGCTCCCCGCCGCCAACCGGCCTTCCCACCACCTCTTGACCAGGGGGCAGAAGATGGAAAGCAGATCCGCCGCGGGCGCTCGCCCGCGCGCATCCCGCATCCTCCGACTCGTACTCGTCTCCTCGACCCTGGCGCTGGCGCTCTCTGCGCTCGCGCCGCCCGCCGGTGCCGCGCCGGCGCCGACGTACTACATGTATCAAGGGGAGCGCATCGATCTCCGGCTGGACGTGTCGCGGCTCGCCGTGCGCTACCGGAGCGAGATCGACGAGCGCGCGCGCCTGGACGCGGCGGAGGCTGTCGGCGTGCGCGCGGTCGCGGCCGTGCCGACCGGGGTCGCACGCTGGCATCTCCTCGACCTCGCGACTGCGCTCGACGATGCGGCGGATGCCGCGGCGCAGGTCGCCGCGCTTGGCGCCGGCGCCTCGATCGAGTTCGCGGCCCCCGTGTTCCACGGATCGAACGAGACCTGGGTGACCGTCACGCCGCACATCCTCGTGCGCCTCAAGCCCGACTTCGCTGCCGAGGCGGATCTCCTCCTCCCGGCGCTCGCGCCCGAGCTCGAGGTGGTGACCCGGGACTTCGCGGGCCTCTCCGGCGCCTTCGAGCTCGCCGCGCGCTCGGCCGACGGATTCGAGGTGCTGGCGATCGCCAACCGGCTCGCCGAGGCGCCGGAGGTGGCGTGGGCCGAGCCCGACATGCAGTTCTCGGCGCGAAGCGACCTCATTCCGAACGACACGCAGTTCGGGGATCTCTGGGGGATCCGCAACACCGGCCAGTTCGGCGGCCAGATCAACTTCGACATGGATGGCGACGAGGCCTGGGATATCACGACCGGGAGCGCGAGCATCAAGGTGCTCGTGCTCGACACCGGCGTCCAGCTGAATCACCCCGATCTCAACGTGGCCGGCGGACGTGATTTCACGACCGAGGCCGGGAACGGCGGCCCGGTGAACGCCTGCGACAATCACGGCACGGCAGTTGCGGGTTGCATTGCTGCCGTTATCAACAACGCGCTCGGCGTCGTCGGCATCTCGCCGGCCTGCCCCGTCCTGTCGGCGCGCATCGGCATCGCCACCGTCCCCTGCAACGGCACCTGGTCGGGGCAGTACAGCTGGACGGCCGCGGCCATCGACTGGGGCCAGCAGCAAGGCTGCCGCGTCACCAACAACTCGAACAGCTACGGCCAGCCGAGCAACGTCATCGCCGATGCGTACGAGCGTACCCGTGACGCGGGGGTCGTGCACTTCGCCTCCGCCGGCAATGATGGCCAGCCGACGATCGGCTATCCCTCCTCGCTGCCGACCGTGAACGCGGTCGCCGCGCTCGCCCCGGGCGGCTTCCGGGCCGGCTTCAGCAACTACGGAGTCGGCCTCGACCTGTCCGCCCCGGGTCAGACCATCTGGACAACCGATCGCACGGGCGGTGCCGGTTACGGGGGCGGCGACTACCTGGCGGTCGACGGCACCTCCTTCTCCTCGCCCTATGCCGCTGGTGTCGCGGCGCTCATGCTCTCGGTCAATCCCAACTACACGGCGGCCCAGGCGGAGGCCCGTCTCTACGCCACCTGTCGTGATCTCGGCGCCACCGGCTACGACACGAGTTACGGCTGGGGCTTCGTGAACGCCCGGGCCGCGGCGAACATCCTCTACGCGCTCAGCATGGCGCGCACCGGCCCGCCGGCCCAGATCGGCAGCGCGAGCGAGGCGGTCTCCTTCGCCGCGAGCATGCAGAACCGCGGCCTCGCGAGCGACACCTACGACATCACCTTGAACGGCGCGCCGGCCGGCTGGAGCTACTCCTACACGACTCCCGCCGGCACCTTCAGCGGTCCGAGCACCTTGAGCCTGTCCGTGGGGGCCGCGGCACCGATCACGATCAGCCTCGATTCGCAGGGGAACCCGGGAAGCGCGACGATCACGCTCCGCGCCGTCTCCCAGGGCGATCCGACGCAGTCGAGCGAGGTCTCCTTCACCAAGTTGAACGGCGCGCAGGTGCTCGTGGTCGACGACGACGGGGGCGAGACCCGCGAGGTGCGTGTGGCGAGCACGCTCGCGGCCGTCGGCCGCTCCTACGGCGTGTACGACCCGGCCTGGGGCGCGCTCGCGCTCGACGACCTGAACGACGCCGGCCAGTGCGTGATCTGGCTCACGGGCACGACGTCGCTGTCGCTCGATGCCGGCGAGCGCGCGCTCATCACGAGCTACCTCGCGGGCGGTGGGAAGCTCCTCGTTTCCGGCCAGGAGATCGCCTACGACCTCGCCGATCCGGCGAGCCCCCACTTCTCGGGGGAGACGATCATCTGGTTCGTCAACACGCTCCGCTGCCTGTACACGACCACGACGGCGGGGATCTACTTCTTGACCGGCGTGGCGGGGGATCTGCTCGGCAACGGCCTTTCATTCAGCCTCGAACCGGCCGGCCCCTACGGGCAGTCGACGCCCGACGTCATCGGGCAGCTGAGCGGGGTCAACTTCGTCCATTATCAGAACGTGCCGTCCTGGTTCGGCGGCACGCACTTCACCGATGGGAATCAGAAGCTCGTCTTCCTGAGCTTCGGGCTCGAGGGGATCTACGAGGACGCGCAGCGGGAGCTCCTTGTCACCCGGGTGCTCGAGTGGTTCGGGGTGGCCGGCGGCGTCGAGGCGGCGGCCGCCCCGGCGGCGGGTTTCACGCTCGCCCCGATAGCGCCGAATCCGGTGCTGCCCCCGGCGGCGATCCGCTACCGCCTGGCGGCTGCGGGGCCGGTGAGCCTCCGCATCTACGACGTGAGCGGACGGCACGTGCGGACTCTCGTCGACGGACCGGAGACTGCGGCCGAGCACCGGCATGAGTGGAACGGGCGCGATGAGGCGGGGCGCGCCGTGCCGAGCGGCGTCTACTTCTACCGGCTCGAGGCGGGCGGCAGGAGCGCGACCGCGCGGCTCGTCGTGGTCCGGTAAGGCGCTCCGCGGAAAACAGCGCGGCGAGCGATACGTTGCGGCGAGGTCGCTTGTGCGGCGGCCTCGCCGCTTCGCGTTGCTCAGGCGCGCGCCGCGGCGAGGACCTCGTAGTAGACCGCCTCGATGCGCGCGACCTGCGCGTCCCAGCCGAAGGGGCGTGCCGCGGCGGCGAGCGCCGCGCGGTCCCAGGTGCGGGTGAGCGCCGCGCGGAGGCCCGCCGCGAGCTCCGCATCCCCCTCTGGCGGCACGAGCACTCCCGTCACGCCCTCGGCGACGCACTCCGGGATGCCGCCGACCCGGCTCGCGACGACCGGCGTTCCGGCGGCGAGCGCCTCCGGCACGACGAGCGGCAAGCCCTCGCTCGCGCTCGGCAAGACGAGGAGATCGGCGGCCGCGAGCCACGCCGGCATCTCCGCGTGCGGGCGCTGTCCCGTGAAGACGACCGCGTCGCCCAGCCCCAGCTCGCGCGCCAGCGTGCGGAGGCGATCCTCCTCGGGGCCGCCGCCGGCGAGCGCGAGCGCCACGCGAAGCGGGGCGGCGGCGCCCGCGGCGAGTTCCTTCACGGCGCGGAGCAGCCGGTCCACCTGCTTCACCGGCAGGAGCTCGCCCGCGAAGACCAGCAAGGGCCCGCGCTCACCGCCCGCGACGGCCGGCCCGAGCGCCGCGGCGATCTCGGCGCGCGCGGCCGCGCGCTCGCGCGGCGTGAAGCGCTCGAGATCCACGCCGTTCGGGATCACGACGAGCCGTTCCGCGGCGACGCCGAGGTCGGCGAGGCGGTCGCGCATGGCGCCGCTCACGCAGATGACGCGGGCGGCGGCCCGGGCCGCGGCGAGCGAATGGGTCCGGTAGTACGCGCCGCCCGGCCCGTCGAAGCGGGCGACATCGGTCCCGTGCGCGGTCAGGACGGCTGGGCGCCCAAGCGCGCGGGCCGCGTTGGCGGCGGCCGTTCCCTGCGGATGGAGCCAGTGACCGTGCAGGAGGTCGGGCCGGCGTCCGGCCCGCGCCGCGGCGAGGATCCCGCGCGTCATGAAGTACGGATCGAGAGCCCGCCACAGGCCGGGCACATGGAGCTGGCGCGGCCGGAAGATCGCGATCTTGCTCCCGCCGATCGACTCGCGCTCGCTGCGTCGCGCCCGGCGGCACCTGGCGGCGCTTCGCCACGTAGCGCCCGAGCGGGGGGTAGAGGCGATACGGCGCGACCACCGTCACGTGATGGCGCGCCGCGAGGCGCTCGACCTGCGCTCGCACCGCGAGCTGCATCCCGCCGCGCGCGAGTGCGGGCGCGGTGAAGGTGGTCGTCGCGATGAGGAGCTCGAGCGGGGCGGAGTCCCGCGCGGGTGCGTTCATCGCGTCTCCGTCGTTCGCGGCGGGTGCGGCGCCGGCGCCAGCCGGTCGAGGAGCCCGCGGCCGCGCGGCAGGAAGATCCACAGGGTGAAGGCGAGGAAGGTCGCCACGTTGAGCCACGCCGCCCAGCGGGTCGCACCGTGCGGGCCGAAGTAGATCCGTCCGCCCATGATGATTTCCACCGGCGTGAGCTCGGGAGCCGCGGGCGGCCACAGGATCGAGAGATCCGGATCGTGGAGCGCCATGTTGAGGAGGCTCCCGAGGCTCGCGGCGGCGAGGAGGGCCACGAGGGCTTGCCGCTCCGTGCGCGTCGCAGGCCACGGCAGGAGGGCGGTGAGGAAGACGACCACGGGGACCATGTGGTTCTCGTGGAGGCGCGTCAACAGCATGAAGAAGCCGAAGGCGCAGGCGGCGGCGAGGGCGATTCCCTGCTCCGCGCCGAGGCCGCCGGGTCGCCGCCGGTGCGTGCGCCAGGCGAGGACCGCGAGCGCGGCGAGGAAGAGGAGGACGAAGCCGAGCCCCGCATGGCTGAACGTGATCGGCCCGCCCCACACCTCCGCCGCCGGTCGCCACGGTGCGATGAGCCACCAGATGTTGTGCGCGTTGCAGGTCGTGAACGGCATCACGCGGAGATTGTCGCTGGTGTGTCCGATGAACGTGACTACGCCCTCGCGCAGGATGAAGGGGAGGCAGACGAGCACGCCGGTGCCGAGCGCAGCCGCGATGCCGAGGAGCGTGCGGCGGACGCCATGCCAGAGGAGGCCGAGACCGGCGAGGAGCGGAATGTACGGCGCCGCCAGCGGCTTGGTGAGGAGGGCGAGCATGAGGAGCGCGCCGGAGAGGGCGGCGAATCCGCCGGATCGGCGGGTGGATCCGAACACGACGAGGGCGGCGAGAGCGAGGAAACAGTACATCGAGTCGGGATGTCCCCAGTATCCCGTGCTGAAGACCACCGCCGGATTGCACAGGTAGAGAGCGGGGAGAGTTCGCTGCCAGGTGGCGCCGGCGCCGCGCCGCCGCGCCATCGCGGCGAGCAACCAGGCGATCGCGAGATCGAAGAGGAGCGGCGGCAGCTTGATCAGAAAGGTGAGGAGGCGCGACTCGCTGACGCTCCAGCTACCGCCTGGTGCGAGCCACAGGTAGATCTTGCCCAGCGGATAGAGGACGTACGCGTAGAGCGGTGGGTAGTCCATGCCGGACGTGCGATACACATCCGGGAGCCCCTTCGTCGCGGCCTTGAGGCCCCAGTGGGCGTACATCTGGACGTCGACCAGATAGGTCGGATGGGTCGCGAGCACCATGCGAACGGCGAGGTAGGCGAGCAGGCCGCCTATCCACAGCCCTCGCTTCATGACATGGATCTCGGCACCGCTGCCTCGTTCACGCTCGTCCTCCGTGGCCGATCAGACCGTGCGGCATGATAGCGCGGCCGCCGCGGTCGGGGAAGGCGCCGGCCGCAACCCGTCGCGCCGCGTCCGGGCTCTTACTGCGCCGGCGGCCGCGACCCGCGGCGCTCGAGGAAGGAGAAGTACCCGGACTCGCGCGTCACCGGATCGTCGACCCACACCGCGACCACCTCGTACTCGCGGCGCACGCGCTCCACCTCCTCCGGACCCATGTCGCTCGTGATCGACTCGACGGGCAGCGGAGTCGGCTTGAGTCGCGACTTGAGCACGATGTAGGTCGGCTCGAGATCGAGGACGTACGGCCAGTCGCGCTTCTCATGGCCGGGCGGGCTCTTCCGGAGCGTCTGCCGGTCCGACTGCCGGTGGGCGATGTGCGGATCCACGATCCCGAGCACGTCGATGACCGGCAGGTTCGAGAAGTAGGCGATGGCGCCCACGCCGCGCGCGGCGATCGTCTCACCGGGCCGGCGGCTGTAGTCGCGGAAGTACCGCCCGATGTGGCTCAGGCGCGCCGTGTTCCAGCGCTGGAGGCGAACGCCGCGATAGGTGCCTTCAAGGAGCGGCGGCTTGCCGAAGGTGTCGCGCTCGAGCGGCGTCGAGTGGTGGAAGGTGAGGCCGAGCGCGAGAACCACGGCCAGGGCGGCGGCGGTGCGCTGCCCGCGCGTCGCGAGGGCGCCGCCGCCGAGCCCCGCGGCGGCCGCCGCCGCGAGGAGGGCGAGGGGGGCCGCCAGCGGCACGAGGAAGCGGTACATCGGCATGTAGTCGCCGCCCACGACCGCGACATACGCGCTGAAGACGACGGTCAGCGCGAGGAGGAGCCGCGTCTCGAACTGCTGTGCGCGATCGCCCGGGGCGCGAGGTGCAGCCAATGCGCGCTGCGCGCCGCGGCCGAGGAGGACGCGGACGAAGACGAGGACGATGACCAGGAACGCCAGCGGCACGACGTAATCGCGGGCAAAGTAGACGAGGTAGCGCACGCCGCGCAGCAGATGGTCGGTGCCGCCTCCGGTCTTCGCGTGGAACGTGTTGGGGAGCAGCGATCCGAAGTAGCTCACGCGCCAGAGCGTGTAGATCGCGAACGGCACGAAGACGAGGAGCGCGAAGCCGAGCCAGAGCCGGGCGCGCGTCGGACCGCGCGTCCCATCCACAGCGCTTCCCCGCGGCCACCAGAGAGTGCTCGCGAGGAGGATGATGCCCGTCACCCCGATGCCCTCGGGCCTGGTGAGACAGGAGAGGAAGAAGAGCGTGGCGGCTCGCGCCAGGTCGCCGCTCGCCCCGCGCCGCGCGTAACCCCCCGTGTAGTAGGTCCCGCCGAGCACAAGGCAGGCGAAGAGCGATGTCTCGAGCCCGCCGGCCGACCAGGCGGCCAGCGGCCCGCACAGGACGAGCCACGCCACGACGAAGAGCGTGGGGGGCGCCGCGGCGCCGAACCAGCGGCGCGCGAAGGCGAAGGCGAACGCGAGGACGCCGAGCCCCGCGGCGAGCCCGAGGACGAGCGACGTCTTTTCCAGGGAGAGCCCGGCGCGGTAGGCGACGGAGTGGATGACGACCCACAAGAAGTTCGAGTATCCCTCGAGCGGCGGGTCCCCCTCGTTCCAGGCGAGGCCGTAGCCCCTGGCCAGGTGGCGCGCGAAGTGGAAGCTGATGTAGGCGTCGTCGGTCACCGCGCGCAGGTGGACGGCATGCGCGAGGAAGAGGAGGGCGAGGAGCCCCCCGATCAGGAGGAGGAGCGAGAGGTGGCGGGGCCCGGCGGTCGGCAGGCCATGTCCGGCAGCCGGCAGCGGAAGCCCTCGCGGTCTGGATGGGAAAGTCATAGAATCACACTTCTTTGCGGCAAGGAGCGGCGCGGTCTTGAGCTATCCCCCTGGGTTGCCGAGAAACGTTACGGAATGATGACGACGATGCAGCCGGCGCGGCGGAGCCGCCGCCCGGGAAAAACGGGTGTGTGGCGCCTGGTGAGCCAGGGCCTGGGGCTCGTGATCGCCCTGGGGGCCTTCGCGGCGGCTGCCCTCATCGGCTTCCTGTACCTCACCGATCCACCGGGGCGCGACCAGGGGGTTTTCGCCTACATCGGCTGGCGCTGGCTCCACGGGGAGATCCCATATCTCGAGGCGGGTCTCGAGCACAAGGGGCCGCTGCCGTTCGCCGCCTACGCCCTGAGCCTGTCCCTCTTCGGCCACAGCATGTCGGCCATCCGTCTCCATGCCTGGCTGGCCACCCTCGTTGGCGGGCTCGGAGTCACCTGGATCACGACCCGGGTGAGCGGCCGGCTGCTCTACGGGCTGTTCGCCGGCGCCGTCTATCTTCTCTTCGTGAGCGTGAGCGGCCTCGGCGCGTACTGGAACGGGGCGCAGGCCGAGGCCTTCATGGAACCGCTCGTCATCGCGAGCATCCTGATCGCGCTTCTCGCCGGGACGCCGCCCGGCGCGCACGGGGACGACGATGCGGCGCCGGCCGCGGCGCCCGCGCCCGGCGCGCCGGCAGTGCATCCGCCGCGACGCGCGCGCTGGTGGTTCCTCGCCGGCGTCTGCCTGGGCACGGCGACGCTCGGCAAGCCGACCGCGCTCGCCGTGATCGTCGCGCTCCTCGCCGCGTTGCCGCGCTTCGATCTCCTCCGCGCGGGCGCGATCGTGGCCGGACTCCTGATCCCCTGGGCGGCGGCGGTAGGCTACTTCGCCTATCACCAGGCGCTCCGTCCTTTCATCGAGCAGGTCTTCCTCCTCAACATCGTCTATGGCAGCGAGGGGCTGCGCAGCATCCCCGGCGTGATCGGGCTCTTCCCGAACTCCTTCAGGCGGCTCCTCGACGTGCGCCTGTTCGCGCTCATCGTGCCGGGCGCGTACTGCGCGATCCGCCGCTGGCCGAAGCTCGCGTCCCGGGTGGTCCTGTCGTGGCTCATCGCCTCGTTCGTCGAGGTGCTCGCCCAGGGCCGGCTCTGGTCCTATCACTTCTATCCGATCATGGCCCCGCTGGCCGTCCTCTGGGGGCGTGGCCTGGCCCATCTCGGGGAAGTGCTCTTCGCCCACGCCCCGGCGGGAGCGGCCATGGCGCGCCTGCGCGTGACCCCGTGGCAGCGACTCGGCGCCGCGCTCCTCATCGCGATCGGAGTGTGGGGTCTCGCCGGTCTCAACTGGCGGGAAGCGCGATTCCGCTATCACTATGCGATCGGCGACGTGAGCGAGGATCAGTTCCTCGCCCACTTCACGCCGCGCCGCGGGCGGAGCGACGTCGATCCGGTCGAGACCTTCCGGGCGGCAGCCTGGGCCCGGGCCAACCTGACGCCGGAGGAAACGCTCCTCGTCTGGGGATTCGAGCCGGCGGTCAACTTCCTCTCCGAACGTCGCTCCCCGACCCGCTTCATCTACGACTACTACCTCACCTCGGAGACCTTGCCCGAGTCAGCGCGGGCCGCGGCATGGAGGCTCTTCTGGTCGGATGTCGATGCCGATCCGCCGGACTGGATCGCGATCGTGCACAACGACCAGAACGTCATCGAGCCGCGCGACTCGGTCCAGGAGATCGAGCGCGTGCCCGAGTTCAAGGCTTACCTCGAGCGGAACTACCGGCGCGAGGTGCGGATCGGCGACTTCGAGTTCCTTCGTCGCGAAGCTGCCCTGTGAGTCCGGTCCGGACGGCCGGGGCAAGGAACGGATGACCACCATTCTCATCACGGGGGCGAGCGGGTTTGCCGGCAGGCATCTCGCTGCATGTCTAGCCGGGGAGGCCGCCGCGGGCGGCCCCGCCCCGCGGCTCGTCGGTCTCGGCCAGGGGCCGCTCGCGCCGGATGTCGGACCGGCCTTCGCCGCCTACCATGACGGGGACGTGACCGACTTCGAGTTCGTGCGCCGGGTCGTCGCCGGCGCGCGACCCGATCGCGTGTATCACCTCGCCGCCGTCACGTTCGGGCGCCCTGCGGGTCCCACCGACGATCGCTTCCTCGCCGTGAACGTGCAAGGGACGCGTCTCCTCTGCGAGGCCCTGCTCGCCGCGGGCCTCGCGCCGCGCGTGCACGTCGCGGGATCGAGCGCGGTCTATGGTGCGGCCGGCTCGGATCCCATCACCGAGGACGCGCCGCTCCGCCCGCAGACCCTCTACGCCGCGAGCAAGGCCGCGCAGGAGCTGATGGCGCTCGCTTACGGGCGCTCGGCGGGGATCCCGGTCGTCGTCACGCGCGCCTTCAACCACAGCGGCCCGGGCGAGCATCCGCACTTCGCGGCCTCCGCCTTCGCCCGGCAGATCGCCGCCGCCGAGGCGGGCCTCGCGCCGCCCGTCGTGCGCGTCGGGAATCTGGAGGCCCACCGCGATTTCACCGATGTGCGCGACATCGTGCGCGGCTACGTGGCGGCGCTCGAGCACGGCCGCCCCGGAGAGTGCTACAACGTGTGCTCGGGGACGGCGCGGCGGATCCGGGATCTCCTCGATATCCTGTGCGGTCTGGCCCGGGTCCCGGTCGAGATCGAGGTCGACCCGGAGCGGCTCGCTCCCGCCGACGTTCCCTTCCAGCGGGGGAGTCCGGCCCGGCTCGCGGCGGCGACGGGCTGGAAGCCGCGAATCCCGCTCGCCACCACCCTCGCCGATCTCCTAGACTACTGGCGCGAGCGGCCCGCGGCCGCCGGCCCGGAGGCCGCGCCGCCATCGCCGATCGCGCGCAGCGGGGGGGCTCAATGACCGACACGATGGATTGGAAGGAGAGGCCGGTTCTCGTCACCGGGGCGGGCGGGTTCATCGGCAGCCACCTGGTCGAGGAGCTCGTCCGCCGGCAGGCGCGCGTGCGCGCCTTCGTCCGCTACAACTCGCGCGGGGCGCGCGGGTTCCTGGACGACTTCGCGCCGCAGCTCCAGGAGCGGATCGAGGTGGTGGCTGGAGACCTCCGCGACGCGAACGCGGTCGCCGATGCGATGAACGGCATGAGTGCCGTCTTCCATCTGGGAGCGCTCATCGCCATTCCGTATTCCTATCGCCACCCGCGCGAGGTGGTGGAGACCAACGTGCTCGGCACCTTGAACGTGCTCACCGCGGCCCGGGATCGCCAGGTCGAGCGCGTCATCCACACCTCGACGAGCGAGGTTTATGGCACGGCGCAGTACGTGCCGATCGACGAGCGCCATCCGCTGGTCGGGCAGTCGCCGTATTCGGCGTCGAAGATCGCCGCCGATCAGATCGCCGAGAGCTTCCATCGCGCCTATGGCCTGCCGGTCACCACGGTGCGGCCGTTCAACACCTACGGGCCGCGGCAGTCGGCGCGTGCCGTCATCCCGTCGATCGTGAGCCAGGCGATCGCCGCCGACAAGATCTTCCTCGGCGCCACCCATCCGACCCGCGACCTCGTCTTCGTCAAGGACACGGTGCGCGGTTTCATCGCGCTTGCGGGGTGCGAGCGGGCGGTGGGCCAGGTCGTCAATCTGGGCAGCGGGGTCGAGGTCTCGGTGCGCGAGCTTGCCGAGAAGATCGTCGCCCTGGTCGGACGGCCGGTCGAGCTGGTCTTCGATGCGACGCGGCTCCGGCCCGACAAGAGCGAGGTGGACCGGCTTCTCGCCGACAACCGGCGGGCGCGGGAGCTCGCCGGCTGGAGTCCCGAGGTGGGCCTCGACGAGGGTCTCCGCGCCACCATCGACTGGATCGGCGATCATGCCGCGCTCTACCGGCCGAGCGAGTACGCGGTGTGAGGACGGCGCAGCGCGCGCGGCGCGACCGCGGCACGAAGGGGTCAGATCGACGCGCCGCGCGCCGATAAGCCAACCATGGACGCGGTGATCATGGCCGGCGGGCTGGGCACGCGGCTCCGCCCGCTGACCTACGCCATCCCCAAGCCCCTCCTCCCGATCGGCGACCGGCCGATCCTCGAGATCCTGCTCGTCCAGCTCGCGCGGGCCGGATTCACGCGCGTCCATGTCTCGACCGGATACAAGGGCGAGCTCATCAAGTCCTACTTCGGCGACGGCCACCGCTTCGGCCTCGCCATCGACTACGTCGAGGAGAAGGAGCCGCTCGGCACCGCCGGGGCGCTCGGCCTGATCCGCGAGCAGCTCGGCGGGCCCTTCCTCATGGTGAACGGCGACATTCTCACGCGCTTCGAGTTCGGCGGGTTCCTCCACCGGCATGCGGCGAGCGGCGCCGAGTTCACGGCGGCGGCGGTCCGCCACCAGATCACGATTCCCTACGGCGTGATCCGGGGCAACGGGGAGGCGATCGACGAGGTGGTCGAGAAGCCGACCGAGACGCGGCTCGTGCTCGGCGGCATCTACGCCGCATCGCCGGCGGCGCTCGCGCATCTGCCGCCGGCCGGCGGGCGCGTGGACGTGCCCGAGCTCATCGCGCGCATCATCGCGGCCGGTGGGCGCGTCCGCCACGAGCCGATCGACGCCTTCTGGATGGACGTCGCCAAGATGGACGACTTCGAGCGCGCGCGGGCCGAGGTCGCCACCTGGGACGACCTCTGACCCGGCGCCGCGCGGCGATGCACGTTCTCTTCCTGGCCGAGGACTACACGCCGCTCCGGCAAGCCCAGGGCGGCGTGCTCATGAGCGTGGCGCGCCAGGTGGAGGGTCTCGCCGCGAGCGGGGACACGGTGACGGTCCTCTCCCCGCGGCGCGTCTTTCCGCTGCTCGCGCGGGCGAGCTCGGCATCGCAGACGACGTCCGCTTCGCGGGGCTCCGGCCCTACGCCGAGCTCCCCTCGTGGGTGAGCGCCGCCGATGCGCTTGTTCTGCCCAGCCTGAACGAGGGGATGCCCCTCACGGTGCTCGAGGGGTTCGCCGCCGGCAAACCGGTCGTTGGCTCGCGCGTGGGCGGCGTGCCGGAGGTCGTCCCCGACGAACGGTACGGGCTCCTCGTCCCGCCGGGCGACCCCGACGCCCTGACTGCTGCGCTCGCCGCCGCCATGGATCGCTCCTGGGACGCCGCGGCGCTCCGCGCTTGGGCGCAGTTGTTCGCGTGGCCGGCTGTCGTCGAGCAGATCCGCGCCGTCTACGCCGAGCTCGTCCCGGGATGAGACACCCGGCCGCCCTCCGCGCCCGCTGATCCCGCCGGTTAACCCCCCGTGCGTCCCGTCCGATTCATAGGCTGTGACTATTGGGATCGCGCCCCCGCCAGCACGGCTCCGGCGCGCCCATTCCATTCGCGCTCACGTCCATCAAAGAGGTAGAGAAACCATGCAGAAGCTCGCAGTTGTGTTGCTTGCCGTCGTGCTTCTCGCCTACGCCCCGGCCGTCATGGCCCAGGGCACGGCGAGCGGCAACATTCTCGCCCGCGCCAACGTGATGACCCCGATCCAGGTCACCCCGCAGCAGAATCTCGAGTTCGGGAACGTGATCCCGGGCGCGAACAAGTCGATCCCGGTCACCAACGCCTCGGCCGGTCGCTGGCTCGTCCAGGGCACGGCGGGTGCGGAGGTCACCCTCCAGTTCACCGCGCTCCCGGCCACGCTCTCCGACGGCGGTGCCAACACGATGCCGATCGTGTACGGCGCGACGGATGCCGCGCATCACACGAGCAACAACCCCGGTGCTGCCACGACCTTCAACCCGATCGCGATCGCGACCGCGAACATCAGCTCCCCGCTGGCCGAGCTCTACACCTGGATCGGCGGCACCGTGCAGCCGGCGGCGGCGCAGGCGGCGGGCCTCTACACGGGCACCATCACGCTGACCGCGACCTACACCGGAAACTAGGACTCGACCACCGCGCCGCGCCCGGCCGGGGTCGGGCGCGCCCCCACACCACGGAGGGAGTGTGTACGCGGGGAATGGGCGGCGGGTGCGGTTCGTCCGCACCCTGATCCTTGCCGCGATGACGCTGCCGCTGGCGAGCGGGCACGCGGAGCCGGTGCTTGAAGCACCAGGCTCCGCGGCCCCCGCGCCACGGCCGCCGCAAGGTCGCCAGCCCCTCGACTTCGAGGACGTGGTGGCGGGGGCCGCGGTGAGCGTGAGCCGGCTCGACGTGCGCCGGGCGGGCCAGTTCAAGTTGTTCGGGCGCGCCAACCAGGAGGTCGTTCTGACCTTCAGCTTGCCGAGCGGGCTTGCGGGTCCCGGCGGCGCGCTCTTGCCGATCGGGTTCACCGAGGACGATGGGGGATTCACGACCGAGCACCGGCCCGACCAGGCCGTGGGCTTCGATCCGCAGGTTCCCTATCTCACCAGGCTCTCGCGCAGCGGGCACGCGTACGTCTTTCTCGGCGGCACCGTGCATGCGCCGCTCGCGCAGCGCGCGGGCGCATACCAGGGCACAGTGACGCTCACTATCGCGTACACCGCGAATTGAACGGAGCGGGGAAGCAGGATATGGACATCGAGCGCGGAACGAAGGGCGGAACGAAGGGAGATCGGATGTACCCGCAAGCGGAGGGAGTGGATTCGGTGCGCACCGGGAACCGGAACGGCAGGCAGCACGAGGACGGGAGATACGCGAGGCTCGTCCTTCTCGCTGCGCTCACCCTCCTCATGGTGCACGCGGTCGCGGCGAGCGCCGTGGTCGTCGCTCCGCACGCCGTCTTCATCGACCACCGCACGCGTGCGGCGGTCTTCTACGTGCAGAATCCCGACGATGTGCCGGCGGAGGTCACGGTCGAGCTCGTGTACGGCTATCCCGTTTCCGATGAGAGCGGGGGCGTGCGCGTCGAGCTCATCCCCGACCCGCCGGCTGAGGCGCCGTCGGCGGCGCGCTGGGTGCGGGCGCTGCCGGCGCGCTGTGTGGTCGCCCCGGGCGCGCGGCAGGCGATCCGACTCCTCGCCCAGCCGCCGGCGGGTCTCCCCGACGGCGAGTACTGGAGTCGCATCATCATCACCTCCCGCGGTGGGGAGCCGCCGGTGGCGGCCACCGGGGACGGTGCGGTGAAGGTCGGATTGACGCTCGAGATGCGGACCATCACCTCGCTCATCTATCGCAAGGGCGAGGTGACGGCGGGGGTGAGCCTTGCGGGTTTCGCGGCGCGCGTGGCCGGCGATTCGCTCGTCACCGACGTCCGGCTCGGCCGGAGCGGCGGCGGCGCTTTCCTCGGGACGATCTTGTTCACCATGGCGGATACGGGTGGCCGCACGGTGGGGGAGTGGAAGCAAGCGGTGGGCGTGTATGGCGATCTCCACCGGCGGCTCGCCTTCCCCGTGGGCGACCTCGTTCCCGGGCGGTACACGGTGCATCTCCGCGTGTCCACCGAGCGGGATGACATTCCGGCGCCGAGCCTCCTGCCTGCGGTTCCCGTGGAGCAGTCGCTCGCGCTCGACGTGATGTGAGGTCCTTGACCCATGACCAGAGCGGTTGTCGTCTATCTCGCCCTCCTCGGGATCGCTGGCGGTCTTCTCGGACCGGCGGTCGCCGCGCGCGCGCAGTCGATCGAGGCGAGCGCCATCGTGGTCGGTGGCAATCTGACCATCACGCGCGAGCGCGATCTCGATTTCGGAGATGTGATCCGCGGCGTGCCCGCCACCATCGCGGTGGCGAACGCCGCGAGCGCCCGCTTCCTCGTCCGTGGGACCCGGGGCGCCGAGATCTCGCTCGACTTTCTGTTGCCGATCTTCCTCACGGTCGGGCCGTACACCCTGCCGATCGGTTTCGGTCCGACCTCGGCCGGTCATTCCACGCTGCCGCAGTCGCGGAACGCCGTGCTCTTCGATCCGCGCCTGACCCACATCACGCGGCTCCGCCCCTCGAACGGACGCCTCTACACGTGGCTCGGCGGCACGGTCAGTCCGTCGCTCACCCAGGCGCCGGGGGTCTACACCGGGGCCGTCACGCTCGTCGTCTCCTACACGGGGAACTAGGTCGTCGCCCCGCGGCGGGGAGGTGCCGGGATGCCACGGATCGGTCGCCGGAAGGGAGCGGGCCAGGGACGCGCCGCGCTCGTCCTCGCCCTGATCCTCGCTCCCGGCAGCATGCTCCTCGCATCGGCTGCGGCCGCCGGTCCGCCCGCCGCACCCGACCCGGCCGCTGCCGCCGTTGATCCGGCCGCCGCCGACACGCCCGTTGAGGAGCTCGTGATCGAGCTCCGCGCCGGCCGCATCGCCAGTCAGACTCTCCTCGCGCTCGCATTCGACGATGAGATCTACGTGCCGGCGCGCCCGCTCTTCGAGCTCATCGAGATCCAGGCGGCGATCGATACGACCGGCCATCTTGCCGCGCTCCGCGAGCCGCAGGGCATCCAGCTCGAGGTGAGCTTCGAGTACCAGACGGCGCGGGCGGGTCGCGCGGTGTTCTCGCGCGAGGCCGCGCCGATGCGTCTCTTGAACGGCGAGCTCTACCTGGGCACGCCGCTCATCGCCGCGCTGCTCGATCTCCGGGTCGAGACCGATCGTGGTGAGCTCCTGGTCGTGCTCGATCCCGCCGACGAGCTTCCGGTGGGGCGCCGCGTCGCACGCGAGCGCGCGCGCGCGTCGCGCGGTGGCGCAGAGGACCAGGGAGAGCCGGATCGGCGGCTCGTGCCCGGGCCCGAGCGCATCGCCGGGGCCGCGCTCGACTGGGGCCTCGCGCTCGCCGATCTCGGCGCTCCTGCCACGGCGACCTACGATCTCTGCTTCGGCACGGGTTTCGCGGGCGGATCCCTCGATCTACGCCATCGCGGGAATCCGCAGGGCCGGGCAGTCGCCGATCCGCTCACCGCGTCCTGGGTGCGCGCGTGGCCCGAGGGCTTCGCCCCGCGCCAGCTCCGCCTCGGCTGGGTCGGATCGACGGGGCCGCGCGCCCGAGCCTTCCATGGCATCGCCGCCTCGACCGCGCCCTACTCGCGCCCGGCCGCCTTCGGCGAAGCGGCCGTGCGCGGCTGGCTTGGTCAGGCGTGGGATGTCGAGCTCTACCGGAACGGGGAGCTCGTCGACTACACGATGACCGACGCGCTCGGCTACTACGAGATCGCGACGCCGGTCGATTACGGCTCGAATCCGGTCGAGCTGCGCGCGTTCGGCCCGAACGGGGAGGTGCGCGAGCTCCTGCGCTCGATCCCGATCGCGGCGGATCGCCTGCCCGCGGGCGAGGTCGAGGCCGAGGCGGGCCTCGGCGCCTGCGACGGCCCCCAGTGCGCGGGGCTCGCCAATGTCGACGCGCGGGTCGGGATCAATGATGCGTGGACGCTCCGCGGGGGGACCGATCTCTTCCTGCGCGATCGGGACCGGAGCGAAGGCCCCGGCACGGACCGGAGCCTGCTCGTGCATCCGTACACGAGCGTGAGCGGCGTTCTCCACGAGGCCTGGCTCCTCCGCGCCGAGGCGGTGGGCGGCGCGTTCGCCGCGCTCGAAGTCGGCTACGAGCCGTCGCCCGATCTCCGTGCCTCGGCCCTGCACGAGGTGTTCGATCCCGAGGTCGAGGACCCGGTTCTCACCTCGCCCGGGCAGCTCTCACGCACGCGCGTGACCGCCTTCTATCGTCCCGATCCGCGCCGGCGCGCGTTCTTCCTGACGCTTGGCGCTCAGGACCTCCGCGGTGAGCGCGATCGGCAGAGCCGCCTCGCCCTCGGCCTCTCCGGCCAGGTCAGGAATGTGCGCCTCAATGTCGAGGGGCGCTCGGAGCGGCTCCGGTTCGGAGCGGAGGCCGCGAGCGCCCACATCCTCGGCGTGAATGCCTCGACCGCGCTCCGCGCGTCCCGCCTCCCCGTGCTCGGCGGGCTCCTCCTGCGCGGGCAGCTCGAATGGGAGTTCGGCCGCAGCGCGCTCGAGCGCGCGGGAGTGGTCGCCGGCAAGAACGTGGGCCCCTTCGCGCGCTTCGAGCTCGAGATCGGCTGGTCGCGGGTGGTGGGCACCGGCGTGAGCTTCGCGATCTCGGCGCTCCGCCCCGGCGTCAACTCGAGCGCTCACGTCATGCGCGGGCCGACCGGCGATCTGACGACGGCCGCCTATGCCGAGGGCGCGGTGCTATGGAACGAGGCGGCGCGCCAGATCGAGGTGTCTCCGCATCGCTCGATCGGGCGTGGCGGGGTAAGCGGCCTCGTCTTCGTGGATGCGAACGCCAGCGGCTGGCTCGATCCGGGCGAGGAGCCGCTTCCCGGCGTGCGGGTCCTCGTCGGCTGTCAGGCCGTGACGACCGACGAGCGCGGGCGCTACACGGTGTGGGATCTCGGTCCCTTCGAGGACGCCGCGGTGACGATCGATGCCGAGTCGCTGCCGAGCCCGCTCCTCGTACCAACCGTTGCGCTCGCCCAGGTCGCGGTCGAGCCGAACGGCTTCCGCGAGGTGAACCTGCCGGTCGTGAACGGGGCGGAGGCGGCGGGGCGCGTCACGCGCGAGGGATCGGCAGGGGCAGTGGGAGTGGGCGGAGTGGGCGGTGTGCGCGTGATCCTGACCCATCTCGCGTCGGGGCGCCGCCACGAGGCCGTCACCTTCCATGACGGCACGTTCTACGCTCTCGGTCTCCTCGCCGGCGACTACACGGTAACGATCCCAGCGGATGTGCTCGCGCTCCTCGGCCTCGAGATGGCGGCGCCTGCCGCTCGCTGCACGGTTGCCGCGGATCCGGCAGTGCGCGCCCCGGAGATCGAGGTCCACCTCGTGCCCGCCGCGGCCCGCCGCCCGGCGCGCTGATCGCGGCGTCTTCCCGGCGGCAGGCCCCGCTAGTTCGCGACGAACTCGATCAGGAGCGCCGGGATGCCTGGCGCATCACTCGCGTGCCACGTGATCCGGGCCAGTCCGTCCGCCGTGGTGGTCGAGCCGATTTCTGCGCCGGACAGCAAGGATTCGCTCGCGGCGACCGCGGCGCGGCCGGGCCCGGCCGCAATCACCTGCGCGCGGGCGGTGATGCTTGCTTGAGCCGTGGACGGCGGCGCTCCGGGCGCGCCGTCCGGGGCCGCGCCCGGGGTTGCGTTCGCGGCGAGCGCGGCCGACAGGACGAGGACACTGGCGAGGACGATGGCGAGGTCTCGGCGCATTCTCACCCTCGAGGTGGGGCAGGCGACCCGGGGCGGCGGCGCTAACTCGTTGTCCGCCGGTCCGCTGTCGCGATCATTCCGAGACATTGCAAAGTGCGCGCCAGCCCGCGGCCGTTCCGTGCATCCTGCCGCGCCCGGCTCTTGACGCGGTCGCGATCCGGCGCGACCATTCAATGGGGGCCGCGAGAACGCCTGGTGGAAGGGAGTCCGTGATGATGCGCAGAGCGAAACTGTGGTCTCTCCTGTTGCTCGTGGCCTTGGGTTGCTCGCGATCGAACGAGGGCGCCGCCGGGCAGGCGACCGGCGGCGCTGCGGGCGGGGCGGGCGCCGCCGAGCCGGGCGAGGCCGGCGCGGCTCTCGTCTTCACGCGACAGAGCGAGCCCCGGGAGAACGCCTTCACGATCCTCGTTCCCCGCGGCTGGACGCTCGAAGGCGGCATCTTCCGGGTGGATCCCACCGCCGCCGGCGGTCCGACCAACGCGATCGAAGCGAAGCTCGATCTGGCGATCAAGAAGGACGCCGCCGGCAGCGCCATGATCCGCTCGCTGCCGGACCTGCTCTACTTCGATGCGCGGCGATCGCCGGCAGGGCAGATGGGACTCTTTCCTCCGGGCAGCACGTACCAGGGAATGACCGTATGGCCGCTGCTCTCCGCCGACGAGTTCCTGCTCCAGGTCGTGCTCCCGAAGGCTCACCCCGGGGCGGCCGGGCTCAGCGTGGTCGAGCGCAAGAAGCATCCGGAGACCGCTCATGGCTACGGCCAGCGCGTGCAGGCGATGATGGGACAGCCAATGACCTTCACCTACGACGCGGCCACCGTCACCGTCGCCTACGACGAGAACGGGGTCCGCTTCCGGGAGGTGCTCTTCGCCATCGTTCAGGACTGGGGCGAGCTGGGGGCAGGCATGTGGGGCAATCGCGAGACCGTCCTGGTCCGCGCGCCGGAGGCCGAGTTCGCGCGCCTGGCGCCCGTGCTCCAGGTGATCCAGGGCTCGGTGCGCATGAATCCCCAGTGGGTGCGCGGCGAGATCCGCGGGCAGATGGAGCGGAGCCGCATCGTCCTCGACACGCAGCGCGAGATCGCACGCATCGACCAGGAGATCGTCGAGCACCGGCAGAAGACGATGGCCGAGATCCAGAACGACATGTATCTCACCCTCACCGGGCAGGAGGAGTATGTGAACCCTTACACCGGGGAGGTCGAGCGCGACGTCGATGAGTGGAAGTACCGGTGGGTGAACAACACGGGCGATGTCACCTTTGCCGATCGTGAGGACTACGATCCGAACCAGGACATCGACCTGAACCGGCAGGGATGGAAGCGCTCCCTGGTGCGGAAGCGCTTCCCGGAGTGAGCGGCTGCCTTGCCGGTGGCCGTCAGGGCTTGAGGTGCTTCGTGAAGAACTCGGTGATCGTGTTGTAGCAAGTCACCTTGTTCTCGAACTTGAGCACGTCGTGTCCCTCGTCCGCGAAGACGAGGTAGTCTACTGCACGGCCGAGCGCGCGCAGGCGCTCGACCACATCGCGTGATTCCTGCTCGACGACCCGCGGGTCGTTCTGGCCCTGGATGACGAGAAGCGGGCAGGTGATCCCTTCGATGTAGGTGGCGGGGGAGCGCTCGAGGAGGAGGTCCCGCTCGGTGGCCGGGTCGCCCACCGCGAGCACAAAGTGCGGCTTCCAGGCCTCCGGGATGCGGCTCACGAAGGTCGTGAGGTCGTACGGCCCGAACATGTCGACCGCGGCGGCCCATAGCTGGGGATGGCGGCTGGCCAGGGTCAAGGTCATGTACCCGCCGTAGGAGCGTCCGATCACGCCGGCCCGCGCGACGTCGAGCCGCGGGTCGCGCGCGAGGACCTCGGTCATCGCGTGCACGTGGTCGCGGCGATCCGCGCCACCCCAGTCGCGATCGACCCGCTTCATGTAGGAGAGGCCGTAGCCTTCCGAGCCGCGAGCGTTGGGCACGAACACCGCGAATCCGTTCAGCGTGAGGAACTGGATGAGCGGCATCGAGAACCAGGAGAAGTCGGGTCGCTCCTGGCTCTGGGGCCCGCCGTGTATGTAGTAGACGAGCGGGCGTGGCCCCTGGAATTCGCGCGCCGGCGCCGGCCGATACAGGCGGGCCGAGATGCGGAGCCCGTCGAACGACGTGAACGAGGCGTCCTCGCCCGGCTCGAGCCACTCGGCGGGGAGGCCGAGCACGCGCTCGCGCGTGTGCGCCACCGGGGCAGGGCGGCCGGGACCGCCGTCGACCGAGCAGATCTGGCTCGGTGCGGTGGCGGTCGAGAAGGAGAAGACGTGGGTCGCGCTCGCCTCGTCGTAGCTCGCCGACTGGAGGACGCCATGCGCGAAGTCGCCCATGCCGCAGAGGACGCGGTCGAGGACGAGCGTCAAGTCCGCCTCGTCGAAGCGGCCCTCGTAGAGCCATGAACAGCCGTCGATGTTGTAGCTCACCGTGAAGCGGTCGGCGGCGAGATGCTCGATCGCGGTGAGCTCGCCGGAGCCGGTGTGCACGATGCCGGCGATCTTCACCCGCTCGATCGCCGCCGGCTTGTGCAGATCCAGGTAGCCGAGGCTGTAGTGGTCGGAGTGGAGCGCGTGGACGAGGAGGAGGCCCGTGTCCCCGGCGACGTACTGGCAGTAGCCGATCGCCGAGAGCGGATAGTCGTGTCCCGGACGGCGGGATTCGAGCGGCGTGCCGTAGAGGAGCGCCCGCCGCGCCCCGCCTTGCCCTGCCCGCCACTCGAAGAGGACGACATCGCCCCCGGTGTAGCCGTCGGCGAGGAGCACGCGGGAATGATCTGCGGCGTGCGCCACCGGAATCGCGCCCCACTTGCTCTCGCCGAGGAGCTCGAGCTTCCCGCTCGCCACGTCACCGCGGTAGGCGCGGTGGACCGCCTCGCGCCGCGACTCGGCGCCGAGGTAGACGAGGCCGCGCGTCCGGTCGACGCGGCCCATGCGCACGCGATCGCCCGCGAGCCGGTCGCCGAAGGCCGGCTCCGGGAAGCCGCCGGCGAGCGGGATCGCCACCGGCTGGTAGTTCTCATCGCCGTCCCGATCGAGCATCACGATGATCTTCCCGAGCGCGGGAAACACAGCGAACGGACGGCCGCCCAGGAGATGCGGGTTCTGGAGTGCGATCGACGGTGGCAGGAGCGGCTCGGGCACGCTGCCGCCGGGACGGGCCTCCATCGCGTAGAGGGAGAGCCGCCCGCTCAGGTCGCTTACGAAGTAGAGGCGCCCGGCGGCGATCTCGGGCGCGAGGAAGAGGCGGGCCGAGAGCAGGGATTCAATGCGCATGGGGGGGGGATCCTTCGCGGCCTGGTTACACGACGTCGGGCGGACAGCCGATCACGGCGGGGTGCTTGACCGGGGTGTAGGCGCCGCGCACCATGTACACGGAGAGGTTCGTGACACGAAAGCCCATCGCGAATGCGGCGGTGACGACCGCCGACTGCGAGGCGAGGACGTAGGTGAGGAAGATGTTGGCGCTCGCGCTGAGCTCCTCGCCGAGGCGCGCGAGGAGCGTGGCGAGGAGGTCGGCCGACTCGGCGCTCCCCGGGCCGATCGTCGCGAGGTGCCCCTCGACGCGCCCGCAGAGATAGCCCCGCACCTGGCCGCCCTCCTCGGCGACGAGACCGCGGCCGCCGCTCGCCAGGTGAGCGCGGAGATCGCGCTCGCGGGACCCGCCGTAGAAGCCCGCATCGAAGCGGACCACGGCCGGCAAGAGGTCGAGCGTGAGCTCGCGCACCGGCGCGGGAGCGATCGTCGCGAGCATGCCCGGCCCGCGCAGGCCGCCGAGGGCGACGAGCCGGAGCCCGAGGTCCCGCGGCTCGAAGCCGCGCCGGAGCGGGATGCCGAACGCGCGCACATTGAAGGCATCGACGAAGAGGCGTGTCGACGCGCAGCGGGCGGCGCGGTCGGCGAGCGCCTCGAACAGCTGCGTGCCGGCGCCCTGGCCCTGGTGCGACGGATCGACAACCACCGGCCCGAGGGAAGCGACCTCGTCGCGCACGTGCAGGAAACCGGCGCCGATCGGCGCGCCGTCGTGGCGCGCGACCAGGCACCCCTCGGGGTCGAGCGTGAGGTAGAGCCGCGCCAGGCGTTCGCCCTGGGCCTCGTCGGCGATCGGCTCGGGTAGCCCGTGATCGCGGAAGGCGCGGGCGATCGCGCGATAGATGATGGCGCCGGCCGCGGGCGCATCGCCCGCGGCGAGCGGCGCGAGCTCGGGCCGCTCGCCGCTCTGGATCTGGAAGCTCATCGGCCTGTCCTCCTCGGATCCGGTGAGCTCGCAGTATACGCCCGCTGGCCGCGGGCGGGGCGGGGGGTGAGGCCGGCCGCCGCGCTCGAGCGCCGCGGCCGGCCCAGGTCTGACCGGCTCCTACGCGAGGGGGATCCGGCTCTTGTTCCGCTGGAGCCACTCGCTGAACGACTGGAGCGACGGATTCAGCGCGCGAGAAACGGCGATCGAGCGCGCGCCACAGAAGGCCGCCTCGAAGTCACGCTTGAACTGGAACATGTTGCCGAGATCCTCGGCGCCGGGGAAGCCGAAGCCGCGGAACACCTCGGGCTCGACCGCGTTGTAGCGCACGTCCTGGCCGAGGGCCTGGGTGAAGCCCGTGGCCATCTGGGCGCCGGTGAGATGCTCGCCGGCGATGCCCACCGTCTTCCCGATGTACTGGGATCCGGCCTTGAAGATGCCGTAGGCGCACCGCCGATGTCCTCGGCGGCGATGCCGGGGAGCTTCTTGTCGCCCATCGGCATCGTGATGGCGAGCTTGCCGTCGGGTCCCTTCTTGGGGCCCATGCCGAAGTGGATGAAGTTGTCCCAGTAGAACGAGGTCAGCAGGAACGTGGTCGGCACGCCGGATCGGATGAACAGCTGGTCGGCCTCGCCCTTGGCGTCGAAGTGCGGGACCTTGTACTTGCCCATGAGCGTCGGCATGCGGTCGTCGGAGAGCGGCACCCACTTCCGGGTGTCCTCGAGCGTGGACCAGATGACGTGCTTCAAGCCCGCGGCCTTCGCCGCGCCGGCCATGGCGCCGGCCTGCGGCGAGCTCCTTCTCGGGGGAGAAGTGATCCCAGAAGAAGGTGACGCAGTAGGCGCCGTAGGCGCCGGTGAACGCCTTCTTCAGGCTCTCCTCGCTGTCCACGTCGGCGGCGACGACCTCGGCGCCGAGCCGGGCCAGCTCCCTGGCCTTGTCCGAGTTCACGTTCCTGGTGAGCGCGCGGGCCGCGAAGCCGCCCTGCGGGTCGTTCGAGGATGGCGCGCACCAGGCCGCCGCCCTGGGCGCCGGTCGCGCCGAGGACAGCGATGATCTTCCGATCTGCCATGATCGTTCTCTCCTTGGATGATGGGGACAACGGGACCAGCGGGCCTGTCCGGCCGTGGCGGCGGCGCTTGCGAGGCCGATGCTGTTCGGGAGGTGGCTGACAAGATACCCGATCAGGAGCCGCCTGTCGCCATCAAGCGGCGGGGCCGCCTGCCGGGAGCGTCACGGTGAAGCTCGCGCCGCCGCCCGGAGTGTCGGCGAGGTCCACCTGCCCGCCGTGGGCGCGGGCCAGGCTCGCGACGAGGGCGAGGCCGAGGCCGAGCCCGGCGGGCGAGTTGGGGTCGAGGGCTCCCTGGAAGGGTCGGAAGAGGCGGGGCCTCGCGGCCGCGGGGACGCCGGGCCCGTGATCGGCGACCGTGAGCGTCACCGCCTCGCGGCCGTGGGCGGCGAGCCGCACCGTGATCGTGCGATCGGCGGCCCCGCGCGTGTATTTTTCTGCGTTGTCGAGCAGATTCTGGAGGATGTGGAAGAGAGCGTCGCGATCGAAGCGCACCGGCGGCAGGTCGTCCGCGATCTCGAGCTCGATGCGGGCGCCGTTCTCCTCGAGCGCCGGGCGCAGGCGCGCCAGGTACTCGCGCAGGGCGGCGGCCAGGTGGCCCGCCTCGAGCTGGACCGTGAGCGCGGCCCGCTCGAGGCGCGCGTAGTCGAGGACGTTCGAGACCACGCGCCCGAGCCGCTCGGTCTCGGCGACGAGGCTCAGCGCATAGGAGCGGGCCCGGGTCGGGTCGCCGAGGCCCTCGGCCAGCATCTCGGCCTGGAGGCGGAGCCCCGCGAGCGGCGTGCGGAGTTCATGGGCCGCGGCGGCCGCGAAGCGCGAGCGCTGGCGCGCGAGCCGCTCGGTCTGCCAGACGAGGCCGATCACGAAGAGGCCGGCGATGAGCGCCGTGCCGCTTCCCAGGAGGAAGCTCCGCCGGAAGCTGGCGATCGCTTCGCGCGCGCGGACCCGGGCGGCGGCGATCTCGTGCTCCGCATCGACGGTGACCCGCCAGGTCACGCACTCGATGGGGACGACGGCCGCGACATCGGCCTCGTCGAGCTGTGGTTCGCCGGCCAGGAAGAGGGCGGGGAACGCCGAGCCGCGGAGCAGATCGCGGACCGCATCCATCGAGATGACCACGCCCTGGATCACGCTCGCCGCGCCGCCCGGCGCCACCGCTGCCGTGGTGGCGGCCAGCGTTCCCGGCGCCGCGGCCGCTGTCACGTGGCGCATCGCGATGAGCGCCGGCTCGCCGCCGAGCGGCACCGTCCGCCACTCGAACTCGCCGGGGTCCGCGGGCGCGCTCTCGCCCGCCAGCGCGTCGAGCGCCGCGGCCAGCGCCGCGGTGTCCGCAGCGAGCTCTGCCGCGATGCGCGCCTGCTCGTCGGCCCACGCCCGATCGGCGTGGGCTGCCGGCATGCCGCCGCCCGGCGCCCCTTCGGGCGTCGTCGCGACCGTGGGCACCGAGAGCCGCCCGCGCGCATCGAGCTGGAGATAGGCGCGGATGAGCGGATCGTTCGGGCCGTGGGCGAGCGGCGAGGGCGTGAGCGCCGCGCACTCGCAGGTGCTCGCCGGGTCATGATAGGCGTGTTCGTAGTGATAGGTGGGCCGCCGCGACTCGGCGTAGCGAATGGCCTCGAGCCGTCCGGCCAGGCGCTCCGCCAGCCGGAGCGCCTCGTTGCGCGCGATGTCGCGCGCCGAGCGCTCGATGTCGGCCGCCTCGCGCGCAGCCGCCCGCGAGCCGGCCACGTACCACGCGATCGCCGGCACTGCGACGGCGAGCGCGGTCAGGATCACCGCCGCCGCGATGCGCCCCCGATGGCGCTGCCAGGCGCTCATGGCTCGCCCCACGCGTAGCCGACGCCCTTCACGGTGAGGATGATGCGCGGCTCTGCCGGATTGCGCTCGATCTTCTGGCGCAGGTTGGCGATCGTCATGTCGACGGTGCGCGTGTCGAGGTCGGGGGGCGAGTCCCAGATCTGCTCGAGGAACTCGCCGCGGCTCACCGCGCGCAGCTTGTGCTGATGGAGGAGGCGGAGGATGGCGACCTCGCGCGCGGTCAGGGCGACGCTCTCCCCGGCGCGCCGCGCTTCGTGCCGGCCGAGATCCAGATCGCAGCCGTCGGCGACCAGGCGATCGACGGCGGGGCGCGTGGCGCGGATCCGCCGCTCGGCGGCCTCGACGCGCGCGAGCAGCTCGCGCGCACCGAAGGGCTTGGTCACGTAATCGTCGGCCCCGCTCTGCAGCCCCTCGACCTTGTCGTCCTCCGAGCCGCGCGCGGTGAGCATGATGATGGCGAGGCCCGGCCGGCGGGCCTTGAGCCGCCGCGCCACCTCGATGCCGTCGAGCCGGGGCAGCATGCGATCGAGGAGGACGAGATCGAAGTGGCTGGCCAGGGCGCGCTCGACCGCGGCCGCGCCGTCGGCCGCGCCCACGGCTTCGTGGCCGGCCCCGGTGAGGAGGTCGACGAGCGCCCGGCGGAGCCCGGGCTCGTCCTCGACGACGAGGACCCGTATCGCCATGCTTGCCCGCCCCCTCTCCGCTCTGGTGCGCGCGGCCCCTTGCTTCCTCGCGGCGCGCCGGGCCAGGATGGTGGCGTCCGCTCCGGGCATGGTACCGCCTCGACGGCCCGCCCGAGGGTCAAACATGAGTAAAGCCGATGAGTAAAGCCGATGAGTAAAGCCGGCGCCCGCAATCCACCTGCACCCGAGCCGCCCGATCCCGCGGCGGCATGGTCCGGTCACTTCACCGGTGTCGCGCTCGACTCGTGGCTCGCGGCGCACCCGCCCGAGGTCACCCGAGCCGAGGCCGACTTCATAACGCGCGCCCTCGCCCTCGCCCCGGGGGCGCGGCTTCTCGACGTGCCGTGCGGCGATGGGCGGCACCTGATCGCCCTGGCTGCGCGCGGGATCACCGGGACGGGCGTCGACATCGGGAGCGCGCAGATCGCGGCGGCGCGTGCAGTCGCCGCGGAGGGCTCGCTCGCCCTCGACTTCGTGGAACGCGACATGCGCGAACTCGAGTGGACGGCGGCGTTCGACGCGGCCCTCTGTTTCGGGAACAGCTTCGGCTACTTCGCCGACGATGGGAACGCCGCTTTCCTCGCGGCCGTGCAGCGCGCCCTCGTTCCCGGCGGTCGCTTCCTCCTCGACACGCGCCACGTGGCTCCGCCCGGCCCGCCGCCCTTCGCGCCGCGGACCACCTATCGCACCGGCGATGTCCTCGTCCTGATCGAGCAGTCCTTCGATCCGGCGAGCCGGCGCGTCGAGTCGGTGACAAGCTACATCCGCGGTCCGGTGGTCGAGAAGCGGCACTGCTCCTACCGCCTCCACACCCATCCGGAGTTGTGCGCGCTCGTCGCCGGCGCCGGCTTCTTCGGGCTTCGTGGCTTCGCCGATCTCGACGGGCGGCCGTACACGGCGGAGTCCGATCGTCTCCTGCTCGTGGCGACGAGAGCGTGAGCCGCGTCTGAAGCGTAGTTGTCGAAAGTGACAACGGCGTGAGCACTCGAAGATGAGCTGGCGGGCGCGTGGCGCGCTAACGCTCGAGAAGGACATTGTCTCCGGGATCCTCTCTTCTTCCAGCGGTACGGTTCGTGCAATGTGCGCCTTTACCGGTCTTGCGCTCTCCACCGAGGAGTTCACAAGACCCGACAGCGTTTGACGCGGGGCAGGTCAAGGGAGGGCCGCACGAGGAGTTCGCAAGACCCGACAGCGTTTGACGCGGGGCAGGTGGCAACGCCCCGGACGTAGACCGACCGCGGGCCCGCTACCCGGAGGTGGGACGGGTCCGGTCCGCGCCGGCAAGCGCGGAGGCTCGTTCATGCGTCCCAGCCGTACCGAGCGGGGCTGACGAGAGCGGCGCACCTGGGCGCGGCATTGCAGCCCTGGCGGACGAGGAGTACCCTCCGGAGCCATCGTTGTCTGCCAGCGGTTCCACATGAGGGATCACCGATGCGTCCGCTCGTTCTCGCGCTCCTGTCACTCTCGGTCGCCGTCGTGGCCACCCCCTCCGCCCCGGCCGCCGCCGCCACCGGCTACCTCCGCCATCCCGACATCCACGGCTCGATGGTCATCTTCGTCGCCGAGTCGGATCTCTGGATGACGACCGACAAGGGTGGGGGCAGCCGGCGGCTCACGACGCATGACGGCTACGAGTACTACCCGCGCTTCTCGCCGGACGGGCGGACGATCGCGTTCACCGGCGAGTACGACGGGAACCGCGACGTGTACTTGATCTCGATCGCCGGCGGCGAGCCGCGGCGCCTGACCTGGCATCCCGACGCGGACGACGTGGTGGGCTGGACCCCGGACGGCTCGCGCATCCTCTTCCGCTCGAGCCGCGAGGAGCCACACGGCAACTGGGAGCTCTACTCGGTCGCCGCGGCCGGCGGCGATCCGGAGAAGCTGCCCCTCGGTTACGCCGCGCTGATCGACATCAACCCGACGAGCGGGCAATGGGCCTTCACCCGGAGCTCGTACTCCGAGGACGCCTCCTGGAAGCGCTACCGGGGCGGCTCCGCGACCGACATCTGGGTCGGGCATCCCGAACGCGCCGACTGGCGGAAGATCACGAGCTTCGCCGGCCCGGACGGCTTCCCGATGTGGCACGCGGGACGCATATACTTCCGCTGCGACGAGGGCGGCACGAGCGAACATCTGGTCCATGGCCGCCGACGGGACGGATCGCCGGCGGCACACCGACGGCGGGTCGTGGGATGCGCGCTGGCCGGCGATGGGGCCGGACGGCCGCATCGTCTACATGCGCGCCGGCGACATCCATCTCTTCGACCCGGCGTACGGCACCGACGTGAAGCTCGCGATCGACCTCCCGAGCGAGCGGGCGCTCACCCGCGTGCGCTACCCGAATCCCGAGCAGTACGTGACCTACTTCGATCTCGCGCCCGACGGCGACCGGGTCGCGGTCGTGAGCCGCGGCGAGATCTTCGTCGTGCCGGTCAAGACGGACGGCGTGAGCGGGGTGACTCTCCCGATCTCGGGCGGGAGCGGCTCGCGCGAGAAGTTCGCCCTCTTCGATGCAAGGGGCGAACGGCTCTTCTACGTGAGCGACGCCGGGCGCGAGGAGCGGATCTACACGGTGGATGCGTGGGGCCGCGGCGAGGCGAAGCCGCTCGCGCCCGCCGGCGACAGCACGGGCTGGCACTATCCGCCGGTCCCCTCGCCCGACGGCAAGTGGATCGCCTACAGCGACGAGACGCAGACCCTCTACGTGATGCCGGCCGCCGGCGGCGAGATCCACCGCGTGGACCGGAGCGAGCAGGGGGAGATCCGCCACTACACGTGGAGTCCGGACGGGCGGTGGCTCGCCTACGCAAAGCTCCCTCGGTCCGAGTTCTCGACCATCTCGATCTTCGACACGCGCGACTGGAAGACGCACGTGGTGAGCGGGCCCCACACGAGCGACACGGAACCGGTGTGGGATCCCGACGGTCGCTATCTCTTCTTCCTGAGCGAGCGCACGGTGGATCCGGTCACCAGCTGGGGGGCGCGCGACTTCTCGAATGTCGAGCTCGCCACCATCAAGCCCTACGTCATGCTGCTCCGGAAGGACGTCGAGAATCCGTTCGCGCCGCTCGCCGGCCTCCCGGGCGCCGAAGCGGCGGACGAGAAGTGGGCGCGCGAGAAGGAAGAGGAGGAGAAGGCGCGGCAGAAGCCGGGCGAGGATCTCGAGTCGGTGGGGATCGACTTCGACGGCCTCGCCGCCCGCGTGGTCGAGGTGCCGGTCGAGCCCGGTCTCTACATGGGACTCACGGCGGCCAGGGACAAGCTCTTCTACCTGTCGGCCCCGATCGTCGGCATCAGCGAGCTCGAGAGCGAGGAGCCGAGGAACGATCTCTACTCCTATGACCTCGTGGCCAAGGAGGAGGAGCTCTTCATGGAGGGCGTCACCACCTACGCCCTCGCTCCGCACTCGGGCCGGCTCGCGGTGATGAAGAAGAAGGGCGAGATCTACGTGGTGGACGGCGGCGCCGCGCCCGCCGAGGAGGACCTCGCCGACGCGAAGCTCGCGCTCGACGGGATGGTGATCGAGCTCGACCCGCGCGCCGAGTGGGAGCAGATGTACTACGAGGCGTGGCGGCTCGAGCGCGACTTCTACTGGGATCCGGGCATGGGCGGGGTCGACTGGCCCGCGATCCGCGACCAGTACGCAACACTCCTCCCGCGGCTCGGGAGCCGCGCCGACCTCCGCGATCTGATCGCCGAGATGATCGGCGAGCTCTCGACCTCGCACACCTATGTCTGGGGCGGCGACCGCGGCGTGACGGTGCCGGCGGTCGCGACCGGGCTCCTCGGCGCCGACCTCGTGCGCGAGGGCGATGCGTTCAAGGTGACCCGCATCTACCGGGGAGATGCGGCGGACATCGTGCGCTCGCCGCTCGCCGAGCCCGGCGTCGAGGTGAAGGAAGGGGACTACATCCTGGCCGTGAACCGCCGGCCGTTCGCGGCCGGCGAGGCGTTCCTCGCGAGTCTGGCCGCCCTCGCCGGGAAACCGGTCCTCCTCACGGTCAACTCGCGACCGAGCGCGAAGGACGCCCGCGACGTGGTCGTGACGCCGCTCAAGAGCGAGCAACCGCTCCGCTATGTCGACTGGGTGCGCCGCAATCGCGAGTACGTGGCGGAGAAGACCGGCGGCCGGATCGGCTACCTCCATCTCCCCGACATGGACGCGGACGGGCTCACCCGCTTCGACACCTGGTTCTATCCGCAGCTCGACAGGGAGGGGCTGATCGTGGATGCGCGGTGGAACGGCGGCGGTTTCGTCTCGCAGCTCATCCTCGAGCGGCTGCGGCGGAAGATCGTGAGCTTCGACCGCGCCCGCGGCGGCGGCGTCTACACCTATCCCTATCGCACGTTGAACGGGCCCTTCGTTGTGCTCACCAACGAGTTCGCCGGGTCTGACGGCGACATCTTCCCGATGTCGGTGCAGCTCGAGAAGCTCGCCCCGGTGATCGGGACGCGCTCGTGGGGCGGAGTGGTCGGTCTCCGCGGCGACAAGCCGCTGGTCGACGGCGGCATGCTGACCCAGCCCGAGTACGCCTACTGGGACCCGCACGTGGGTTGGGAGCTCGAGAACCGCGGCGTCATCCCCGACATCGAGCTCGACAACCGGCCGGAGGAGGTGGCGAAGGGGATCGACGCGCAGCTCGAGCGCGGGATTCAGGAGGTCCTGCGCCTCCATGCCGAGAAGCCGCCGGTCAAGGCCGCGTTCGGCCCGGTGCGGGCGCGGAACCGCGAGGCCTACCGGAACGAGAAGTGAGCGGCATGGACGAGGAGCGGAGCGCGGGCATGGACGACGAGCGGGGCGCGGGCATGGACGACGAGCGGGGCGCGGGCATGGACGACGAGCGGGGCGCGAGCGCGGACGGCGTCGCGTGGAGCGATGCGATCACGCCGGAGCTCGTGCGCGCGCTCCGGGAGCAGTTCGCCCTCGACTGGTACGGGACGCACGGCGTGGCGCACTGGATCCGCGTCCGCGAGAACGGCCTCCGCATCGCCGCGGCGGCGACGGGCGTCGATTCGACCGTCGTCGAGCTCTTCGCCTTCCTGCACGACGCGAAGCGCCGCGACGAGGGCGGGGATCGCGGGCACGGGCGGCGGGCCGCCGCCTTCGCCGGCGCGCTGCGCGGGCGGGAGTTCGAGCTCGACGACGGCGCGTTGGCGCTCCTCGCCACCGCCTGCGCCGGGCACAGCGACGGGCTCCTGTCCGCCGACCCGACTGTCGGTGCTTGCTGGGACGCCGATCGGCTCGATCTCGGGCGGACCGGCAAGCGGCCGCGCGGGGAGCTCCTCTCCACCGCGGCGGCGCGCGATCCGGCGCTCATCGCGTGGGCCCATGCACGCAGCAAGCGGCACTGGCAGGACTGAGCGCGCCGTGCGCGCCTCTCGCCTGGGGCCGGGCTCCGTCCCGGCCGCCCTCCTCCTCGCGCGTCTCCTCCTCGTGCATCTCTTCCCCGCCGCCCCGGCGCTCGGGGCGGCAGCGACTGGCGACACGCTCCGGATCGCCGAGCTCCTGGTCATCGAGCCCGCGGCGGAGCCCCGCCGCACGCCGGTGCCGGTCGATCTCATCGAGCTGGTGCGCGTGCGCGGCACGTGGAGCACGCCGCGCCCCGGCGCGGAAGTCGCCTTTCCGGACGGCACGCGAAACGCCTGGCGCCGTCTCGTCGCCGGCGCGGACGGCTGGTTCGCCGACTCGGCGCTCGCCGGCGGCACCGCGGTCGCAACGGTGGACCTGCCGCAGGCCGGCGTCTACCTCCTCGCCGCCCGTGGCCACCGGAGCGCGATCGTCAACGGCGAGCCGCGCGGAGGCGATCCCTACGAGCTCGGATTATCGCGCTTCCCCGTGAATCTCCGCGCCGGAGAGAACGAGCTCGTCTTCCGCGCGGGGCGCGGCCGGATCACGGCCGCTCTCCTCGCCCCGCCGGCTTCGGTCTTCATCGAGCCGGGCGATGCGACGCTCCCCGATCTCCTCGCCGGGGAGAGCGACACCCTGTGGGCCGGCATCCTCGTCACCAATGCGACCGCGGCCTGGCAGGAGGGCTGGACGCTCGCGGCGGTCGCCGGCGAGGGGCCGTCAGCGGTGACCGCATTGCCGCCGCTGGCGCCGCTCACCGCGCGGAAGGCGGCCGTCGCCATCGTCCCGCCGCCACGCGTGACCCCTGGAACCGACGCGAAGCTCGCTCTCGTCCTCAAGCTCCGCGACGCCGCGGGTCGCCCGGCGCATGCGGCCACGCTCGCCCTCGGCGTCCGCCGGCCCTCCGCCCGCCACCGCCGCACCTTCCGGAGCGCGATCGACGGGAGCGTGCAGTACTTCGCAGTGACGCCGCGGCGGGACCGCGCGGCGCGGACGCCGCCCGCGCTCGTCTTGACCCTGCACGGGGCCGGCGTCGAGGCCGTGAATCAGGCCGCCGCCTACGCGCCGAAGGATTGGGCCGTGATCGTCGCGCCGACCAATCGCCGCCCGTTCGGCTTCGACTGGGAGGACTGGGGACGCCGGGACGCGCTCGAGGTGCTCGCCTGCGCGACGGCCCTCTTCCGTCCCGATCCGGAGCGCATCCATCTCACGGGCCACTCGATGGGCGGTCACGGCACCTGGCAGCTCGGTGCGCATTTCGCGCATCGCTTTGCCGCCATCGCCCCGAGCGCCGGCTGGATCGACTTCTGGTCGTACGCCGGCGCCGCCGAGTGGCCGGCGCCGACCGCCGTCGAATCGCTCCTGGTTCGCGCCGCGAACCCGAGCCGCACGCTCCTCCTCGAGCGGAACCTGGCCGCGACCGGCGTCTACGTGCTGCACGGTGCTGCGGACGACAACGTGCCGGTCAGCGAGGCGCGCGCGATGCGCGCTCGCCTCGGCACCTTCCATCCGGACTGGGCTTATCACGAGGAGCCGGGTGCGGGACACTGGTGGGGAGATGCCTGCGTGGACTGGCCGCCGCTCTTCGCCTTCCTCGCCGGGCGCCGGCTGCCGGCGGAGCGGACGCGGCTGCACGTCGACTTCACGACCGTGAATCCCGCGATCTCGGCGCAGGCGGGCTGGGTGACGATCGCGGCGCAGGAGCGGCCTCTCTGCCCGAGCCGGGTCGAGGCGACGATCGAGCCCGCGCGGCGCGCGCTCACGCTCGCGACCGAGAACGTCCGCCGCCTGGCCCTCGATCTCGAACCCTTCGTCGCGGCGGCGGGAGATACGGCGACGGCCGCCGGCGACACGAGCGCGGCGCTCGCGCCCGGAGCGCCGCTCGTGCTCGCGATCGACGGCGGCGGACCGGCGGCCGTCGAGTGGCCGGAGCGCGGCTCCGTGCTGTATCTCGCGCGCGACCGGGCGGGGGATCTCCGCCCGGGTCCGCCGCCCCCGGCGGCCCTCAAGGGACCGCACCGCGCCGGTCCGTTCAAGGAGGCGTTCGCGAACCGGATGCTCTTCGTCTACGGCACGCAGGGCACGGCCGCGGAGAACGAGTGGGCCTACTCCCGGGCGCGTTTCGATGCCGAGACCTTCCTCGTCCGCGGCAACGGCGCGGTCGACATCCTGCCCGACTCCCGTTTCGATGCCGCCGCGGCGCGCGATCGCAACGTCATCCTCTATGGCAACGCGACGACCAACGCGGTGTGGCCGGCGGTTCTCCCCGCGAATTGCCCGCTCACCGTGTCGCGCGAGGCGGTCGTGGTGGGGGAGAGGCGCCTCGCCGGGGAGGACCTCGCCTGCCTCTTCATCTATCCGCGCCTCGGCAGCGACGTGGCGGCGGTCGGCGTCATCGCCGGCACGGGACTTCCTGGCCTGCGCCTCACCGATCAGCTGCCGGTGTTCACGTCGGGAGTCGCCTATCCGGACTGGATCGTGCTCGGGGTCGAGATGCTCGAGCGCGGTTCCGGCGGCGTGCGCGGCGCCGGCTTCTTCGGCGACGACTGGTCGCTCGCACGCGGCGAGAGCGCGTGGCGCGACGCGCCAGCGCCGGATGGGTCGCCATGAGCGGGATGGACTACCATGCGTACGCGCCCTTGTATGCGCAAACGCGCTCCGCGGTCCCCTGGATCCTCGCCCCGCTCGCGCGGGCGGCGCGGGCCGTGCCTCCGGGGGTGGCCATCGTCGAGATCGGATGCGGGACCGGGAACTACGTGATCGCGCTGGCCACCGCCGTTCCCGGCCGGGTGTACAAGGGCTTCGACTTGACGCCGGAGATGCTCCAAGTCGCCCGCGGCCGCTCCTCCGCCGTCGAGTGGACGACCAGCGACGCGGATCAAGCGTTCCCCTACGCGGACGGATCGACGGCTCTCGCCTTCGCCGTCGACGTCGTCCACCACTTGTGTCGCCTCGACATCTTCTTCGCCGAGGCCGCCCGCATTCTCGTCCCCGGCGGCAGTCTCCTCGTCGTCACCGATTCCGAGGAGACCATGCGCCAGCGGAGCCTCACCCACTTCTTCCCGGAGATCCTCGCGATCGAGCTCGCCCGCTATCCGACGTTCGACGACCTGCACGCTGCGGCGAAAGGGGCGGGCTTGGCCGCGGTGAGCGAGGAGCCCGCCACCGGGTACATCCCGCTCGACGAGGACTTCATCGCCAAGCTCGCGGCCCGGTGCTCGTCGGCGATGCGGCTCATCCCGCCCGCGGCGCACGAGCGCGGGATGGAGCGCGTGCGCGCCGCCGCGGCGCGCGGCGAGAGCTGGTTCTCCTGCTACACGGTCCTCGCCTGGCGGCGCGGCTAGTCCCGTGCTCAGATCGCGTACTTGATCCAGCGCCCGAGCTTGCCCATGAGCCCCTCGGGGGCCGGGAGCAGGGCCTCGAGCACCTTCTGGTCCTCGACCCAGGTGGAGAGACCGAGGATGCGCAGGCAGTCAACGTAGCCGATGAGCGCCGACGGTCCGGCGACGACGCAGGAGACCTCTCCGTCGAGAATCAGCGAACGGTAGTTCATGTTCTGCGAACCCACCGTGAGATAGAGCACGGACTTGGACCCCTCCTCGGGACTCACGGCGCTCGTGAGGCCCGCCAGCGTCTCGTGCCAGCGCTCGGCCGTGGGTTCGACAGCTGTCGGCTGGTCGAGCCCGCTGAGCGGCGGCCCTTCCAGCCAGCCGGCCAGGTCCGCGATCTTCGGGTTCAAGACCGCTTTCCACTCGGGCCGCGGGGCGTAGGCCGCAAGCGCTTCTGCGGTGGCGAAGAAGTTCACCTTGAGGTGCATCTTCGGCATGCGTTCCCGCTTGTCGACTGCGAGGTACTGCCGCTCCACGCCGCGTGCCGCGAGGGTGTCGGCGAAGGTGAACAGGCCGGCGACAACTTCCTCGTCAAAGGGAAAGGCCGGCCGGAGGAACGGATATCGATCCAGGTTCTTCTTGACCGCCAGGATGATCTTGTCGGTATCGCCGACCGGGATGTCGTTGGTGTAGACCCCTGGCTTGAGCAGGCCGCCGGCCGCCGCGATCTGGTCGCCGAGATACCGGTTGATCAAGAGAAAGCGGGTGAACAGCTCGCCCGTCCGGGTCATCTGCGGGAGACCTTCGCTCGGCGCGTTGTTGAGCGATGGGCAGACGGGGAAGACGCGGCAGCCGCGGAGCGCCGCCCCGCACTGCATCGCGCCCCAGAGCGGGCCGTCCCAGAGCGAATCCGGGGTGAAGAGGTAGGAGCCGGCCGGCATCACCGTGTAGCAGATGGCCTTGACCACATTGGAGGTCTTGGCCCCGAACCCGGTGGCGTTCTGCACCTGGAGTGCAGTGTCGCGCCAGCCCCGCTCGCGTAGCGTGGCGATCCGCACCGCGTAGTCCGCCGGCATCGGTAGCGGCCGCAACACGGCCGGGATCTCTTCGCCCTTGAACCCCTGGGAGAGGAGGAGCTCCCGCGCCGCCGCCTTGAGGCCGAGGATGGCTGGACCGCGCACCAGGATCGAGCGGTCCTCCCAGGTCGGCCCGACATAGTGCTCGCCCACTCCGCGGCCGGTGAACAGGGCCTCGCCGCGGCCGGGGTCGCTCTCCGTCACATCCCGGAACGAGATCTTCCGGTGGTCGCGCATGAGGAGATCGGGGACGAAGTTCAGGTACGGGACGAGGCTCTCGCTGCGGAAGGACACATCCGCCGGATTGGTCACGCTGACGTGCACCTTGATCCGGTTCGCGAGCCACTTCTGTCCGTAGCGCTCCGCATCGGCCTGGAGTGTGGCCGAGCCCGCGACCGCGGCCCGGAGCTCGTCCTGGGCCGCGCGGAGCGCGCGTTCGCCGGCCGCAAACTCCGCCGGGAGCTTCATCTCGTGGCGCAGCGGATCGGCGAGCAGCTCGAGGTAGAGGCGGCCCTGGTTGGCCTGGTAGTACATCTCGTCGAAGAAGATGAAGTAGGCCGGGAGCCGGTGCGTCGTGTCGTAGGCGCGAGCACGCTCCGCCAGCGACTTGAGATACTCGATCGTCATCTGGAGCGCGAGCGCGTCCGGATCCCCGTCGCCGTCGAGCCCCCGGTAGTCATGGATCCAGAGCACGTGGTACTCCTTGGCGCTCCGGATCATGCGCGCGATCTCGACCAGGGAGTCCTCGCTGGTGATGTAGGCGAGATGGTTGGCCGCGGTGAACTCGGTTTCCACCGCCCTCTCGATCAGCGCATCGAGCTCGGCCTGGGTGTCGAGATCGCTCGGGCGAAGCGCGTAGTGGAGCGGGATCCATACCAGACGCGAGTCCCCCCAGTCCTTGCGCATCGCGTCCCGGTTCTCCTCCATCGCGGCGAGAACCGAGTCGAAGACGTAGCAGGCTGCATCGCGTTGCGCGGCGGCGAGATCGGTTTGCGCCGCGAGCGAGTCGGCGAAGGCGCGCCGCGCGGCCGCGCCGTAGCCGAGGAGCGAGTCATGCTTCTTGCGCTCGCCGAGAAGACGATCGTAGGGGAGGATGACCTGGTCGAGGAGGATCGCGCGCGCGGCGGCCGCGAGGATGGCGCAGCGCGCTCGGGGATCCGGGCCGCCGCCGGCGGCCAGCGCGAAGGCGCGTTCGAGCTCCCGGTGGTAGACCTCGATCTCGGCGGCGAAGCTGTGTCCGTCCGGATAGAGGTCGCTGACCCGGGCGCTGTGCTCCTGGAACGCGCGCAGGTGTTCCTTCGCGACGGCCAGGTCCTCCGGGTCGGTGCTCATCTCGCGATCGAGGAACGGGACCGTGCAGCTCTGGATCGCGGTGGCGGCATGGCGCACGTTCTCGAGTGCGGCGCGGAGATCGGGACCGGGCTCATACGCTGCTCCTGCCGGCATTTCGCGCGCCGCCGGCTTCGGCAGCTCGACCTGCTTGTCGCGCGGCCTGGTCTTCCCCATGTGGGGCTGCCCGAGCGGCACGCCGATGCCGAACATGAACGAGTTGTCGCGCTCCGGGTACCAGTCGATCCGGAGATGGTCGCCCACGCCGAAGAGCCCGCCGCGGCGAAACGCCGGGGTCAACGACAGGACGAAGTCGACCTGGTCTTCCCGGAAGGAGTAGTCCACGCCGAGCTGGAGCTCCGCGGCCGGGCTCGCGAGGAAGAGGCGGAGGCCGCCGTCGGGCTCCTCGCCCACGTAGCGCACGTACCCCTCGCCGGCCCAGCCGAGGGCGGCAGTGGCGGGGTTCAGGAGATCGCGGTAGATCGAGGCATGGAACTCGGCGCCGAGCTCGCTCCCCGGTCCGCGCCGGTCCCAGTCGAGCATGGCCCCCGCGCTCGGCTTCCAGGTGGGCGGGAAGCCCATCGACTTGATCGGCTCATCGCCGGCGGGTGGCTCGGGTTCCGCGCTGACCGCCACCGCCGAAGTCGCCGCGATGATGAACAGCGCTCCGATCCAGCAGCAAGTGAACCCGATGTTCGCTCGCATGGGCATGGTGCGCCCCATTCGCGCTTGTCGCGCTTTACAGGCCCCAGTACTCTCCACACAATGCACGGTGAGGACTATATGCGATCCCGGCAGCGGCAGCCGGGACGAAGTGCCGGCCCCGCGGTGCGGGCGCTCGGGGGCGGCTTCTTCGCCTTCCTCCTTCTCGTCTCCGCGCCCCTCGCCGCGTCCGACGAGACCGCGCCTTCGCCGGCGCCGGTCTGGAGCTGGAACGGTCTCATCACCATCCCTCCCGATCAGACCGCAGCTCAATTCGAGGCGTACCGCGGGCTCGAGGGACAGCCGATCGCCCGCGTCGACGTGACGGGGAACTCCATCACCAAGGACTACGTGATCCGGCGGGAGCTCGCCTCCAAGGTGGGCGGCCCCTTCGCTGTCAACACGCTCCTCGCCGACACGGAGCGGTTGAACGATCTCGACATCTTCGGCTCGGTGACCGCGGACGTGCGCCCAGAGAGCACCGGGGTCGCGGTCGGCATCGCCGTCACCGAGATGCCGTGGTTGATCCCCTACATTGCGCTCAAGATCACCGACGAGGACGGCTTCGCCATCGGCCCGGCCGTCTCCTCCCTCAATCTCTTCGGGCTCGACATCGGGGCCTCCGGCCGCATCCTGTTCGGAGGCTCCACGACCTACAGTCTCCGCTTCACCTGGCCGTGGATCGCGGCCAACCATCTGTCCTTCGATTCCTATGCCGCGCATTTGATCCGCGACGACGGCGTGCGGGGATTCGAGGAGACGAGCACCGAGGTGACCAACTGGGTCGGCACCTATCTCGGGCAGATCGGGCGGGCGAGCGCGGGCTTCTCGTACTTCCGGATGGAGAGCGACACCGATGGCATCACGCTCGATCCCGACAATGCAGACGACCTCTTCCGCCTCGGCGCCGTGCTCGGCATGGATTCGCGGGACTCGAAGCGCGATCCGCGCCGCGGCTGGGAGAACGAGATCCAGGTGTGGAAGACCGGCGGCTGGCTCGGCGGCGACGGCGATTTCACGACCGCCGATCTCGACATCCGCCGCTACCAGCCGCTCGGCGCCCGCTCGGCGCTCCTCCTGAGCAATCTCACCTCATTGCAGAGCGGCGAGCTGGGTGCGGACGTCCCCGTCTATCTGGACTACCTGATGGGGGGATCCAACTCGATCCGCGGCCACCAGGTCGACGAGCTGGGGAGGGAGCTCTACGGCAAGAACCAGTGGCTCGTGACGCTCGAGATGCAGCGGAACATCCTGCCCGTGCGGGAGGTCGTCGTCATCAAGTGGCCGGTCACGATCGGCCTGCAGGCCGCGCTGTTCGCGGACGGCGGGATCGCCTGGAGCGAGAGCGAGGACCTGGCGATGCGCCGCGTGAAGACGGGCTTCGGGATCGGCCTGCGCCCGCTGCTGCCGTCCATAGCTATGCTGCGGCTCGATCTCGCGGTGAGCGCGGACGGCGTCCGCTTCAACCTGGCGACCCAGACCAAGCCGGAGGCCCAGCGGCAGCGGGTCCGCTAGGCGCGCTCCTCGATCGTCCGCGACGCGCGCAGGCGGGTCGCCACCCCGCTCACCGCCGCCGGCGGTCGGGAGCCGTTTCCTTCCCCTTGCCGCGCCCGAAGCTCCGCGCCGCGACCACGGTGCTCACCATCTGGGGTTCTTCCTCGCCGGCGGATCCGAGAGCGGCTCTGTCCGGCCGCGGGCGTGGCGGGCGGCGGGCCCGGCCGCGCGCCTGCGTGCGCCGGTAGTCGAAGTCGGGCAGGATCACGCGCGGGATGGCCTTCCCGGTGAAGCGCTCGATGGCCGCCACCAGATCCTCCTCGTCGCGCGCCATGAGCGTGAAGGCGTCACCGACCTTGAGCGCGCGCGCGGTGCGTCCGGCGCGGTGCACGTAATCCTCGGGCTGGTGCGGCACGTCGTAGTTGATGACGTGCGAGATGCCCTCGACGTCCAGACCGCGCGACGCGATGTCGGTCGCCACCAGGATCTGATAGCGGCCGGAGCGGAATCCGGCGAGCGCGCGCTCCCGCTGCCCCTGGCTGCGATTCGAGTGGAGGGCGGCCACCGCGTGTCCGCCCTGGGCCATCTCGCGCGCGATGCGATCGGCGCCGCGCTTGGTGCGCGCGAAGACGAGCACCGAGTCCATCTCGTTGGCGGAGAGGAGCTCGAGCAGGAGATCGGTCTTCAGATGGCGCGGCACCGGATAGACCGCCTCGCGGATGCCGACCGCCGTCTTCACCTTGGGTGCGATGTCCACCCGCACCGGATCGACCAGGGCCTTCTTGGCGATCGTGTTCAGCTCGGGCGGCATGGTGGCCGAGAACATGAGGGTCTGGCGTCCGGCCGGGAGCTTGCGCAGGATGCGGCCGAGATCGGGGGCGAACCCCATGTCCACCATGCGATCGGCCTCGTCGAGCACCAGGATCTCGAGCCGGGTGAAGAAGACGTTCCCGCGCTCCATGTGATCGAGGAGGCGCCCCGGGGTCGCCACCAGGATGTCGACGCCCTGGCGCAGAGCGGACTGCTGCGGGCCGATCGCCACTCCGCCATAGACCACGGCGCAGCGCAGATTCATGAACCGCGAGTAATCGCGGACGGCGGTCTCGACCTGCGCGGCGAGCTCTCGGGTCGGGGTGAGGACGAGGACGCGGACGCCCTCCGTTTCCCCGGCCCGGCGCGGGGCCTCTCCGGGTCGGGCCCGGAGCTGGGTGAGGATCGGCAGCACGAAGGCCGCGGTCTTACCGGTGCCGGTCTGCGCGCAACCGATGAAGTCGTGCCCGGCGAGAATCGTCGGGATGGCCTGAGCCTGGATCGGGGTGGGATCAGTGTAGCCGGCGGCGCGGACGCCGCGCAGGACCTCGGGGGCGAGGCCGAGACGAGAAAAGGGCAAGCGGTCTCTCCTCACAATCGGTGGGTGGATGATCCCCCACCGCGCGGAATGTACCGTGGTCGGCGGGCCGGATCAAGGGCCTGGTAACGGGTCGCCGCCTCCGCGACGCCCGCGCCGCCTCCGCAACGCCCGGGCGCGCGCCCGGGGGCCCGCATCGGTAAGGCCATTGGCAGTACCATCTTCCTCCAGGCGACCGGTAGCAAGCGGCGGGCCGCGGCGGGTCCGCGGGAGAAAGAGCCAAATGAACGCTTGACTCCGCTCGCCCGGAACCCGATAGTGCTAGTGGGATCCGGACCGCCGGCTGGCCGGCGGCAACAAGACGCAAAAGAAAGTCTCGCCGCGGAGGACCTGTTCCCGCGGCGTCTTTTTTTGGCGGCTTGTGGCTCTTCGGAACCCCCGGCGCCTCGCCGGACCATGTCTGCTTCTCCTTTCCGAGACGCCGGTATGGCTGCGGGATCGGCGTGCGGAACCTGTCAGGAATAGGGAGTTAGAGACATGGGTACCAGACTTTATGTAGGCAACCTGCCTTACGAGATCGACGAGAACGAACTGCGCCGCCTCTTCGAGGCCGATGGGCGCACTGTTTCGCAGGTGTCGATCGTCACCGATCGCGACACCGGCCGCCCGCGCGGCTTCGCCTTCGTCGAGATGGCGAACCAGACCGATGCGGAGGCTGCCATCAGCGCGCTCAACGGCCAGGAGATGGGCGGTCGCTCGATCGCCGTCAACGAGGCGCGCGAGCGTACCGGCAGCGGCAGCGGCGGCCGGCGCGGCTCCTACTACTAGACCGAAATCGACAACAAGACCGGATTCGAAGGCGAATCCACACCAGGGGCCCCGGTGGAGCGATCCACCGGGGTCTTCGTTTTCGCGGTTCACGAGACGTTCATCCGGCGCGACTCCCCCGGGACCGCAGAGGAGATCTGACGGTCAGACTGACACCGGTGGGGTGCCGGGGCCGCCCTCCGCCACGCGCAGGCGGAGCGTCCAGTCGCGGAGCGCGAAGACGAGCTTTCGCACCGCCTCGCGGCTCCGCTCGTCGGTGAGCTCGCCCTCGGCGCTGAACTTCTCCGCGGCGCGCGGTACGAACACATCCGGCTTGGCCAGGACGAGGAGGTTCAGGGTCGTCGCGATCTGCCGCAGGTGCTGCTGGGAGCGCGCGGTTCCGAACATGCCGGGGGAGGCGCCCATGATGGCCGCCGGCTTGCCGTCGAGGACCTGATCGGGCGGGCGCGAGAGCCAGTCGAGCGCGTTCTTCAGGACGCCGGGGACCGAAGTGTTGTACTCCGGGGTCGCGATCAGGAGGGCGTCGGCGGCGCGCACGCGGGCTTTGAGCTCGACCACGGCGGCGGGCACGCCCATCGCCTCGAGGTCGGCGTCGTAGAGCGGGAGCCCGCCGATCTCCGCCGTCTGGATGACCGTGTCGGCAGGGAGGAGGCCGGCGGCGGCCCGCAGGAGGGCGCGGTTGTACGACCCGCGGCGCAGGCTGCCGGCGATGCCCAGGATGTGCAGACTCATGTTTCACCTCATCTCGCGCCTCGAGACCCCGTCTCAGCGCGCAGTCGTTCGGAAGTCGATGTAGCCGTTCTCGACGTCGGCGCTCACCAGTTCGACGCGGACCCGGTCGCCGACATCCACGCCGGCGCCGGCGATCAGCATGCCCTCCACCGGCGGATCGAGGGTGCGCACCCAGGTTCCCTTGGGCGAGGCGCCGGTGACGAGCGCGTCGAATCGCTGGCCGATGCGGGACCGGAAGAGAAGCGCGGCCGCCGCCTTGCTGACGAGTCGCTCCACCTTGTCGGCATCGTCTTCCTTCCGCGTGCAGTGGCGCGCCAGCGCCTCGAGCTCGATCGCAGCGTACGGCATCGGCTCGCCGGCGAGCGCCGCCTTGACGAGCCGCTGGGTGATGAGATCGGGGAACCGCCGATTGGGCGCCGTCGAGTGCGTGTAGTCGCGGACGGCGAGCCCGAAGTGCCCCTCCGGCGCCTCGCTGGGATGCTCGACCGTGTACTCGCCGGAACCGAGGAGCTTGACGACGGCGAGCGAGAGATCGGGGAAGCGAAGCGGGTCCTTCTCCCGCTCGCGGTCGAGGACCTCGGCGAGCGCTCTCGCATCGGGGCGCGCCGGCAGGCGCTCGCCGAGCGCGGCAGCCAGGTCGGCGATCCGCTCCCAGCGGCGCGGAACGGGGACGACCCGCCGGAGCGACGGCACCTGCTTCGCCTCAAGGAAGCGCGCCGTCACGCCGTTGGCCGCGATCATGAGGTCCTCGATCAGCGACTTCGCGCGGTTCTTCTCGTCGATCTCGAGATCGACGACCACGTCGCCGGCGAATACCGGGCGGGCCTGGATGGTCGCGAGGTCGAGCGCCCCCTGCTCGTGGCGCCGGCTGCGGAGGCACTCCGCGGCCGCCTCCTGCAGCCGGAGGTTCGCGTCGAGACCGGGGACCGCAGCGGCGGCCGCCGGAAGCGGCTCCGTCCCCTCGAGCCAGGCGGCGACGCTCGCGTAGGCGAGCTGGGCGTGGTTTCGCACGACGGCGCGATAGATCTCGGCGGCGCGGAGCCGGCCGTCCGGCGCGACCGTCATGTCGACGACGATCGCGGCGCGGTCCCGGCCGGGAGCGAGCGACGTCAGGTCGGTCGATAGCCGCTCGGGCAGCATCGGGAAGATGCGCGCGGGAGTGTAGATCGAGGTCGTGTTGTGGCGTGCATGCTCGTCGATCGCCGAGTCCTTCTCGACGAGAGCGTCCACCTCGGCGATCGCGACCAGGATGCGCGTCGCCCCGTTCGCCTGCGGGACGGCCGCCGTCAGCTGATCCAGGTCGCGCGAGTCGTCGTTGTCGATCGAGGCCCAGAGGAGATGGCGGAGATCCTGCCGCCCGGGGTCGCGGTCGAGCGATGCCGGTTCGACCGCGGCGGCGGCCGCGAGCGCGGCCGGCGGGAAGTCGGGGCGGAGTCCGCGCTCGAGCATCGCCCGGCGGGCGATCCGCTCGAGGGCGGCCCGGTGATTCCCGTTCACGGAGTTCGGTGCGCCCATGGCGTGGAACTATAGGCGTTCGGGGGGAGGCGGACAATGCGCCCGGGAATCGTGTGCCGGCGGGCGCCTCGTCAATCTCGTTTCGGCGCCCGAGATCTACTGGCACGAGTGGGCTTCCTTCTCGACGCGCGACTTCCCGGAAAACCGGCACGCGCGAAGCGGGGATCCGGTGCGCATCGTGATCACCGAGGGCGGCGATCCGCGCCCGGTCGAGGACGTGCTGTGGTCGGAGGAGTCCTACGCGGAGGTGTACGCGGCTGCCCGCCTCGAGCGAGTGGCGGTCCACCGGCCGCTGGGGCGGGTGGACGAGCCCTACGCATGGGTGAACGAAACGGCGATCGCGCCGTGGGTGATCTACGTGCTCGCGCCGGTCTGAGGCCACCCCGATCCGCGGTGAGCCGGCTTGACGGAGCGGCCGCGACCTTCGATAATGGCTGCCGCAACAGTGCGACTTCACCATCGTTTCCAGATTGTCAAACTCAAGACACACAGGAGTTGCCCCATGGCCCTTGGATCACTCTCCGGCCGCCGCCTGGCGGCCCTTGTCGCCCTGCTGCTCATGGCAGCGGCGGCTGCCGTTCTCGCCGCGGATCCCGATCCCGGCGCCGCGACGGCGACCAGCTTGAAGGAGTGGCTCAAGCTCTCCGACGAGCAGGTCCTCCAGCTCAAGCCGGTGATCGTGGAGCGCGTCGTGAGGATGGATGCGGCGCTCGACACGCTCGAGGCCGGCAACCCCCCGGATCTCAACCGCTTCCTGGCCGAGCGCAAGAAGATCAAGGACGATTTCCAGAAGAAGGCACAGCAGATCCTCACGCCCGAGCAGCAGAAGAAGATGCCGGACCTGCGCGACAAGATCGAGAAGGCTTTCGTCGAGGCGGCGGCCGACGAGAGCCTGGCCGACTGGCGCATCCTCCTCGGTCTCACCGATGACCAGGTGACCAAGCTCGAGCCGGTGGCGATCAAGTCGACACAGGGCGCACTGGATCTCCTCCAGGAAATCGGCGACAAGGGGAAGGTCGAGCCGGCCGACATCGAGAAGGGGCGGCAGAGTCTCGAGAAGATCTATGCCGATCTCGACAAGGAGGTCGCCAAGGTCCTCACGCCGGAGCAGCTGGCGAAGTACCAGGCGCTGACAGGCGCGGCGAGGTAGGTCCCGCCGGGGGCAGATCGCGCCCATCGCCATGATGAGGGCCCGCGCCGGTTGCCGGCGCGGGCCCTCGGCGTCTGGCCCGGCCAACTGCTCTCCGGCCCGCTGCTTCCCGTGCTTTGCTTTCTCGCCGCCGCGGTGCTACGCTGCCGGGCGACGGTCGGTTTCTATCCCCAGGGTTCTGCGGTCTTGGACGATACAGGCTCCGTATCACCATCGCGGCTTGCCGCGGGCGGCGGCGCCTCTCGCGGCCCCCATCCCGCCCCTCCTTTGTTTCCGGTCGCGCCGGCCATTCGGCGGTTCCAAATGTCCGCACGGCAGCGGAAGCCGGCGGCGCGACGACTCTGGCCGGCCCATCCGATGTGAGGAAACCTTCCATGATCACCATGGCTACTCGACAGATGGTCACCGTGGATGGGAACGAGGCAGTCGCCTCGGTCGCCCATCGCGTGAGCGAGACGATCGCCATCTATCCCATCACTCCATCCTCGAACATGGGCGAGCTCTCTGATGAATGGTCGGTCGCCGGCCGCACCAACATCTGGGGTGTGGTGCCCGACGTCATCGAGATGCAGTCCGAGGGCGGGGCCGCGGGCGCCGTGCACGGGGCGCTCCAGGCGGGTGCGCTCTCGACGACCTTCACCTCGTCGCAGGGGCTCCTGCTCATGATCCCCAACATGTACAAGATCGCCGGGGAGCTCACTGCCTACTGCATGCACGTGGCGGCTCGCACCGTGGCCACGCACGCGCTGTCCATCTTCGGGGATCACTCCGACGTCATGGCCTGCCGCCAGATCGGCTTCGCCATGCTGGCCGGAGGCTCGGTGCAGGAGGCGCACGACTTCGCCGCCATCGGCCACGCCGCCACGCTGCGCGCACGCGTGCCCTTCCTCAACTTCTTCGACGGATTCCGCACGTCGCACGAGGTGTCGAAGATCGAACAGCTCTCTGACGACGATCTTCGCTTCCTGATCGACGAAGATCTCGTCAGGGCGCACCGGGCGCGCGCCCTGACTCCCGACCGTCCCGTCCTCCGCGGCACCGCGCAGAACCCCGACGCCTTCTTCCAGGCGCGGGAGGCGGGGAATCGCTTCTATGATGAGTGCCCGGCGGTGGTCAAGCAGACGATGGACCGCTTCGCCGAGCGCACCGGCCGGCGCTACCGCCTCTTCGACTACGTGGGGCATCCGGAGGCCGAGCGCGTCATCGTGCTCATGGGCTCCGGCGCCGAGACCGTGCACGAGACGGTCGAGTGGCTGGCGGCCAAGGGCGAGAAGGTGGGTGTGGTCAAGGTGCGGTTGTATCGCCCCTTCTCGTTGCCCGATTTCATGGCCGCACTGCCGCCGACGGTCAAGTCGATCGCGGTCCTCGACCGGACCAAGGAGCCGGGCGCGATCGGCGAGCCGCTCTATCTCGACGTGATCGCCGCCCTCGCCGAGGCGCGTGCGGACGGCAGCGCGCGCCTCGCCGCAGATCCGGTCGTCGTCGGCGGGCGCTACGGGCTCTCCTCGAAGGAGTTCAACCCCGCCATGATCATGGCGGTGCTCGACAACCTGACGCAGCCGAAGCCGAAGAACCACTTCACGATCGGCATTGTCGATGACGTCACCCACACTTCGCTCCCGTGGGACCGCGATTTCGATCTCGACGTCCCCGGGCGGGTGCAGGCTGTCTTCTTCGGGCTGGGCGCCGACGGCACGGTGGGCGCCAACAAGAACTCGATCAAGATCATCGGCGAGGAGACCGCGAACTACGCCCAGGGCTACTTCGTCTATGACTCGAAGAAGTCGGGAGCAGTGACCATCTCGCACCTGCGTTTCGGACCCGGGCCCATCCGCTCGACCTACCTGGTCAAGCATGCGCGGCTCGTCGCCTGCCACCAGTTCGGGTTCCTCGAGCGCTTCGACATGCTGGCCTACGCGGCGCCCGGCGCCGTGTTCCTGCTCAACTCGCCCTTCGGCCCGGACAAGATCTGGGACGAGCTGCCGCGCGAGGTGCAGACCGACCTGATCGAGAAGAAGATCAAGCTCTTCGTGATCGACGCCTACCAGGTGGCCAAGGACACCGGGATGGGCGGCCGCATCAACTCGATCATGCAGACCTGCTTCTTCGCCATCTCCGGCGTGCTGCCGCGCGACGAGGCGATCGCCCAGATCAAGGAGGCGATCCAGAAGACCTACGGCAAGAAGGGTGCCGAGATCGTGCGCCGGAACTTCGCCTCCGTGGACGAGACGCTCGCGCACCTGCAACAGGTGGAGATTCCGGAGCGCGTCACCGCGACCAAGACCCGGCCGCCGGTGGTGGCCGACGAAGCCCCCGACTTCGTGAAGCGCGTGACCGCGCTGATGGTCGCCAACCACGGCGATCTCCTGCCGGTGAGCGCCTTTCCCATCGACGGCACCTGGCCCACGGGCACATCGAAGTGGGAGAAACGCAACATCGCGCTCGAGATTCCGGTGTGGGATTCGGCCATCTGCATCCAGTGCAACAAGTGCGCGCTGGTCTGCCCGCACGCCGCCATCCGGGCCAAGATCTACGAGCCGGCGGCGCTCGACGGCGCGCCGGCCACGTTCAAGTCGGTCGATTTCAAGTCGGCCGAGCTCAAGGGGCAGCGCTACACGATCCAGGTCGCGCCCGAGGACTGCACCGGGTGCACGCTCTGCGTCATGATCTGCCCGGCCAAGGACAAGTCGAACCCGCGGCACAAGGCGATCGACATGCACCCGCAGCCCCCGCTCCGCGAGCAGGAGCGCGCGAACTACGCCTACTTCCTCGACCTGCCGGAGGCTGATCGCAGCACGCTCAAGCTCGACCTCAAGGGAACGCAGTTCCTCGAGCCGCTCTTCGAGTACTCGGGCGCCTGCGCCGGCTGCGGCGAGACGCCGTACATCAAGCTCCTGACCCAGCTCTTCGGCGACCGCACGCTCATCGCCAATGCGACGGGTTGCACTTCGATCTACGGCGGCAACCTGCCGACCACCCCGTACACGGTGAACCGTGACGGGCGGGGACCGGCGTGGTCCAACTCGCTGTTCGAGGACAACGCCGAATTCGGGCTCGGGCTCCGCCTCGCGGTCGATTACCATGCCGAGCACGCGCGACACCTGCTCGTGAACCTGGCGTCACCGCTGGGAGACGAGCTCGTGCGCGCCATCCTCGAGGCGGACCAGACGAGCGAGAAGGGGATCCAGGAGCAGCGCGAGCGGGTCAAGGTGCTCCGCGACCGGCTGGCCAGGCTCCGCACTGTCGAGGGGCAGCGGCTAGACCAGATCGCCGACTACCTGGTCAGGAAGAGCGTGTGGATCGTCGGCGGCGACGGCTGGGCGTACGACATCGGGTTCGGCGGTCTCGATCACGTGCTGTCCATGCACCACGACGTGAACGTGCTCATCCTCGACACCGAGGTCTACTCGAACACCGGCGGCCAGCAGTCGAAGGCAACCCCGCTCGGGGCGGCGGCCAAGTTCGCCATGGCCGGCAAGCAGACCCCGAAGAAGGACATCGGCATGATGGCGATGGGCTACGGGCACGTCTACGTGGGGCGCATCGCCTTCGGGGCCAAGGACGTGCAGACCGTGCGCGCGTTCCAGGAAGCCGAGTCCTATCCGGGACCGGCGCTCCTGATCGCGTACTCGCATTGCATCGCCCATGGCTACGACATGGCCTACGGCTGCGAGCAGCAGGGACTCGCCGTGGACAGCGGGGTGTGGCCGCTGTACCGCTTCGATCCGCGCCGGGTGAAGGCCGGCGAGCCGCCGCTCAAGCTCGATTCGGGCTCGCCGAAGATCCCGGCCAGGACCTACATGCAGAACGAGACGCGTTTCCGCATGACCGAGAAGCTGGATCCGGAGCGCTACAAGCAGCTCCTCAGGTGGGCGCAGAAAGCTACCGAGCAGCGCTTCGCCGTGTACGAGCAGCTGGCCAGGGTGATCGTGCCCCAGACCGGCGCCATCCCGGAGGGCGAGCCTCCGGCGGACTCCGAGAGCTAGGAGGGAGCCATGGATCTTTCGACCAAGTACCTGGGCCTCGATCTCGCGCATCCCTTCATGCCCGGAGCGTCGCCGCTCATGGAAGACCTCGGCCAGGTCAAGCGGCTCGAGGACGCCGGCGCGTCGGCGATCGTCATGCACTCCCTGTTCGAGGAGCAGATCACCCGCGAGCAGATTGCGGCCTTCCGTCACACCGACGAGCAAAGCGAGTTCTCCGCCGAGGCGCGGAGCTTTCTCCCCGATCCGGACTGGTTCCGGCTCGGGCCGGAGGAATACCTCGATCATCTGCGTCGGGTGAAGCGCACGGTGGCGGTGCCGGTGATCGCCTCGCTCAACGGCACGACCCTCGGCGGCTGGCTCGAGTACGCCCGGCTCATGGAGGAGGCGGGCGCCGATGCGCTCGAGCTCAACGTCTACTCGTTGGCCTCCGACCCGGAGACCGACGGCCAGTCGCTCGAGGAGCGGACCGTCGAGATGGTGCGGGCGGTGAAGGGCGCGGTCACCATCCCGGTGGCGCTCAAGCTCTCGCCGTTCTACACCTCGCTCGCGCACACCGCGCGGCGGCTGGCCGGGGCCGGCGCCGACGGGCTCGTCCTCTTCAACCGCTTCTACCAGCCCGACATCGACGTGGACGCGCTCGAGGTCGTGCCGACCCTGCACCTCTCGAACAGCTCCGAGCTCACGCTGCGGCTGCGCTGGCTCGCCATCCTCTCGAGCCAGCTCGAGACCTCGTTCGCGGTCACGGGTGGCGTGCACACCGCGCTCGACGCGGTCAAGTCGGTGATGGCCGGAGCGCACGCGGTGCAGGTCGTGTCCGAGCTCCTGCAGAAGGGCCCGGATGCGCTCGCGAAGATCCGCGGGGACATGGTCACCTGGATGGAAGAGCATGAGTACCATTCGCTGGCCCAGATGCGGGGCAGCATGAACCTGGCGACCTGTCCGGACGCGGAAGCCCTGGAGCGCGCGAACTACATCAAGGTCCTCAAGTCCTGGCGCGAGCGCTGAGCGCGGCTGTCGGCCGCGGTCCCGGAGGAAGGATGGAGGCTGCATTCGAGGCTCGCTTCGGCTTGCCGTCGAACGGCGAGGCCCGCCGGCCATGAGCAGGGCGGACCGGCGCGAGATCGTCGAGTGCACCGACCTGGCGGCGCTCAGCCTGCGCGCGGCCGAGCACTTCACGGCGCTCGCTCGCGCGCGCGTGGTGGAGAACGGGCGCTTCACCGTGGCGCTCGCCGGCGGCGCGACGCCGCGGAGCCTCTACTCGCTGCTCGCCAGCGGTGCCTATCGCGATCGCGTGCCGTGGGCGGTGACCCATCTCTTCTTCGGGGACGAGCGCTGCGTGCCGCCCGACCATCCGGAGAGCAACTTCCGGATGGTGAAGGAGAGCCTCCTCGATCACGTGCAGATCCCCGGCGATCAGGTGCATCGCATGCAGGGCGAGGATCCCGCGCCGGAGCAGGCGGCGGCGCGCTACGAGGACGAGCTCCGGGCCTTCTTCGCGCTCGCGGGCGACGAGCTCCCGCGCTTCGATCTCATCCTCCTCGGCCTTGGCGCCGACGGGCACACGGCCTCGCTCTTTCCGGGCTCGCCGGCGCTCGACGAGAGGTGGCGGCTCGTCCTGCCCGCTACCGTCGAGGGCCTCGTCGCACGACGGATGACCCTCACGCTGCCCGTGCTCAATGCGGCTGCGCGCGTCGTCTTCCTGGTCGCCGGGAGCGCCAAGGCGCGGGCGGTTGCCGCCGTCGTGCGCGGCACGGTCGCCGGCGTCACGCTGCCCGCAGCGCGCGTCGAGCCGGAGAACGGCGCGCTCCTCTTCTTCGTGGATCGCGCCGCGGCCGCGCTGGTCCACGCCGGCTAGAGCGATGAGCGGCGACTCTGCAACCAACGGCGCCGCGCCGCGCACCGACACCGGATTCCCGTTGCCGCCGGGCGCGCATCTCGTGGATGGCGGCGCCAATTTCGCGCTCGCGAGCCGGCATGCGACCCGCGTCTGGCTCCTCCTCTACGCCGATCCCGCTGCCGCCGAGCCGGCGGTCACGATCGAGCTCGATCCGGTCCGGAACCGGACCGGGGACATGTGGCACGTGTGGGTGGCCGGAGTCGCCGCGGGGCAGGCCTACGCCTACCGGGTCGACGGTCCGGACGACCCCGCGGACGGCCATCGTTTCGACCGGCGCCAGGTCCTCCTCGATCCGTACGCGCAGGCGCTCGCACCCGCCTGGTGGAACGACGGGCACGACGCCGCCGACGCGCGCTGGCGCGCGCGGAGCCTGGTCATCGATCCGCACTTCGACTGGCAGGGCGATCGTCCGCTCCGCCACCCGTGGTCGCGGACCGTGATCTACGAGATGCACGTGCGCGGTTTCACCATGCATCCGTCGTCCGCGGTCGCGCAACCCGGCACCTTCCGTGGCCTCGTTGCGAAGATCCCCTATCTCAAAGAGCTCGGGGTGAAGAGCGTCGAGCTCATGCCGGTCGCCGAGTTCAACCCGCGGGAGCTCACGCTCACCGATCCGGAGAGCGGACAGCGGCTCCGGAACTACTGGGGCTACAGCTCGGTCGGCTTCTTCGCGCCCGCCGCCGGCTACGCCGCCGATTCGGGTCCCGGCGCCCAGGTCGCCGAGTTCAAGACCATGGTGCGCGAGCTGCACAAGGCCGGCATCGAGGTGATCCTCGATGTCGTCTTCAATCACACGGCGGAGGGCGACGAGCGCGGCCCCACGCTCCACTTCCGCGGGCTCATGAACCGCATCTTCTACCTGCTCGCGGACGGCGACCGGCGCCGCTACCAGAACTTCTCGGGCTGCGGGAACACGGTCAACTGCAACCATCCGGTCGTCCGTGCCTTCATCATGGACTGCCTCAGATACTGGGCGCTCGAGATGCACGTGGACGGTTTCCGCTTCGACCTGGCCTCGGTGCTCGGCCGGGACCAGGACGGGCGGCTCCACCCGAATCCGCCGCTCCTCGAGGCGATCGCCGAGTCGGCGGTGCTCCAGGACCTGAAGCTCATCGCCGAGGCCTGGGATGCCGGCGGCGCCTATCAGGTGGGGAGCTTCCCGGGCACGCGCTGGTCGGAGTGGAACGGACACTATCGCGACGACATGCGGCGCTTCTGGCGCGGCGACCCCGGCATGTGCGGCGCCTTCGCTACGCGGCTCGCCGGGAGCGCCGACCTGTACCAGCACACCGGCGAGCGCACGATCAACTCGATCAACTTCGTCACCTCCCACGACGGCTTCACGCTCAATGATCTGGTGAGCTACGAGCGGAAGCACAACCGGGCCAACAGCGAGAATGGGCGGGACGGCAGCGACCACGACCTGGGTGCCAACTACGGCCAGGAAGGGCCGACCGCCGATCCGGCGATCGAGGCGGTCCGCCGCCGGCAGATCAGGAACATGCTGGCCACCCTCTTCTTTTCGCGGGGTGTGCCCATGCTCCTCGGCGGTGACGAGTTCCGGCGTACGCAGCGCGGGAACAACAACGCCTACTGCCAGGACAACGAGATCTCCTGGTTCGACTGGGATCTGTGCGCCGCGAATCGCGATCTCGTGCGCTTCGTGCGCGGGCTCATCGCCTTCCGGGCCGGCCACCCCGTCCTCGCCCGCGAGTCGTTCTACACGCCGGAGGAGCTGGCGTGGTTCGATCCGGCGGGCGGCGCTCCGACCTGGGATCGGGAACGCGCGCTCGGCGCGCATGTCCGCGCATCCCGGGACGGCGGATCCGATCTCTGCCTGCTGGCGAACGCGGGGACCGAGGCGGTCGTGTTCGCGGTCCCGGCCCCGCCCGCGACGACGACCTGGCGGATCGCGGTCGACACCGCGGCGGCGGCCCCCGGCGACTACTCCGAGCCGGGGGCGCGCCGCCCGCTCCCCGCCCCGCGGCGCGCGCCGGTCGTCGGACGCGGGCTCGTGATCCTCGTCGCGGAGGCGTCATGAAGGAAGACCGCATGAAGGAAGACCGCACGAAGGAAGACCGCACGAAGGAAGACCGTATGAAGGAAGACCGCACCAGGAGAGCCCGCACCAGGAGAGCCCGCACGACGGACGGAGCGGCGTCCGCCGGGCCCGGCCTCCATCCGCTCGCCGGGCAGCCGGCGCCGGCCTCCGCGCTCGTCAACGTGCCGCGCCTGGTGACCGCGTACTACACGGGTCGCCCCGATCCGGCGCGGCCCGCCGAGCGCGTGGCCTTCGGCACTTCGGGGCATCGCGGCTCATCGCTCACGAACTCCTTCAACGAGGCGCACATCCTGGCGGTGGCCGAGGCCGTGTGCCGGTACCGCCGCGCGCAGGGCATCACGGGGCCTCTTTTCCTCGGCATGGACACGCACGCGCTCGCCGAGCCCGCCTTCGCGACCGCGCTCGAGGTGCTCGTCGCGAACGACGTGTCCGTGCACGTGGATCGCGATCGGGGCTACACGCCGACGCCGGTCATCTCGCACGCGATCCTCACCCACAATCGCGGGCGCACGCAGGGGCTCGCCGACGGCATCGTGATCACGCCGTCGCACAACCCCCCCGCCGACGGCGGGATCAAGTACAACCCGCCCCATGGCGGTCCGGCCGAGACGCCCGTCACCGCGTGGATCGAGAAGGAGGCGAACGCGCTCCTCGCCGCCGGCCTCGCCGGTGTCCGGCGCACGCCGTTCGAACGAGCGCTGAAGGCCGCGACGCCGCACGATTACATCGGCGGCTACGCCGGCGATCTCGGGGCGGCGATCGACATGGACGCGATCCGGGGCGCCGGCATCCGGATCGGCGTGGATCCGCTCGGCGGCGCCGGGGTCGCCTATTGGGGCCCGATCGCCGAGCGGTACAGGATCGCGATCGAGGTCGTGAACCCGGGCGTCGATCCGACCTTCCGCTTCATGGCGCTCGACTGGGACGGGAAGATCCGCATGGACTGCTCGTCGCCGTACGCCATGGCGCCGCTCGTCGCGCTCCGGGACTGCTTCGCAGTCGCCTTCGCCAACGACACCGACCACGACCGGCACGGCATCGTGACCCAGAGCTCGGGGCTCCTGAACCCCAATCACTTCCTGGCGGTCGCGGTCCGCTATCTCTTCCGCCATCGTCCCGGCTTCCCGGCGGGTGCGGGGGTGGGGAAGACGGTGGTCTCGAGCGTGCTCATCGACCGGGCCGCAGCGCAGCTCGGGCGCGCGCTGGTCGAGGTGCCGGTCGGCTTCAAGTGGTTCGTGCCGGGGCTCGCCGCCGGGACCCTCGGGTTCGCCGGGGAGGAGAGCGCGGGCGCCTCCTTCCTCCGGCGGGACGGCACGGTGTGGACGACCGACAAGGACGGGATGGTGATGGGCCTTCTCGCGGCCGAGATGACCGCGCGGACCGGACGCGATCCGGGCGAGCTCTACCGCGCGCTCGCGGCAGAGCTCGGCGAGCCGGTCTACGCGCGGATCGACGCGCCGGCGACGGCGGCCGAGAAAGCGATCCTCGCGCGGCTCGCGCCCGATCAGATCGCGGCGACGGAGCTCGCCGGCGAGCCGATCATCGCCATGCTCACCACCGCGCCCGGGAACGGCGAGCCGATCGGGGGCCTCAAGGTGATGGCCGCGAGCGGCTGGTTCGCGGCCCGCCCCTCGGGCACCGAGGATACTTACAAGATCTACGCCGAGAGCTTCCGGGGCGCGGATCATCTGCGCGCGATCCAGAGCGCGGCGCAGGAGATCGTGGCCCGCGCGATCGCGCGCGCCTGAAGAGCCCGGCGCTAGCCGGACTCGAGCGCGATCAGCTCGACCCGATGATTGATGCCGGGATTGGCCCGCGACGGGCCGACGACGAGGAGCGCGACCCGACCCGCGAGGCCCTGCTCGCGCGCGAAGCGGCGCGCGAACTCGCTCCAGTCGGGGGTCGGGTCGGGCACCGCCAGTGGGTGTGCGCCGTAGGAGAGGAGGAGCGCGCGGCGCGTGGCCTCGTTTTCGCTCGGCGCCGCGATCCATACCGGCAAGCGGAAGCGCGCGATCGAGCGCGGTGTGGCGCCGCTCCGCGTCGGGACGAGGACAAGGGCGGCGACCGTCCCCGTGAGCATCGCCTCGACGCTCAGGGAGACCAGGTCCGACATCGCGAGATCGAGCTCGGGGCGGAGCGTCTTCAGCTGCTCCCAGAACTCGAACCGGTTGCGCTCGGGCTCGGTGGCGGCCGCGATCCGGGCGAGGGTCGCGACCGCCTCGACCGGGTACTTCCCGGTCGCCGATTCCCCGGACAGCATCACGCAGTCGGTGCCGTCGAGGACCGCGTTCGCCACGTCGGTCGCCTCGGCGCGCGTGGGCCGCGGGTTCGCGGTCATCGACTCGAGCATCTGGGTCGCCGTGATCACCGGCTTGCCGGCGCGCATCGCGCGTCTCATGAGATCCTTCTGGATCACGGCCATGCGTTCGATCGGCACCTCGACCCCGAGGTCGCCGCGCGCGATCATCATGCCGTCCGCGGCGGCGAGGATCTCGTCCACGCGCTCGAGGGCCCGCGAGCGCTCGATCTTGGCGATGAGGAAGGGCACCCGACCGCAGTCGGCCGCTGCCGCGCGCACCGCCGCGATGTCGGCCGCCGACTCGACGAACGACTGGCTGACGAGGTCCACTCCGTTTTCGATGGCGAAGCGCAGGCATTCGCGGTCGCGCTCGGTGAAGGCAGAGACCCCGAGGTCGATGCCGGGGATGTTGAGCCCTTTCCGCGAACGGAGCTCGCCGCCGGCCACCACGCGGCAGTGCACCTCGGGTGGAGCGACCCCGGTCACCTCGAGCTGGATCAAACCGTCGTTCAGGAAGAGCCGGTCGCCCGGCCGGACGACGGCGGGCAGCCGCGCGAAGCTGACCGCGGCGCGGGTCGCGTCGCCGGTCACCGCCTCCGTCGTGAGCGTGAATGCAGCCCCCGGCGTGAGATCGAGCGGCTCGCTCGCGAGCCGGCCGATCCGCATCTTCGGTCCGGGGAGGTCGGCGAGGATGGCCACGTCCCGGCCCGCAGCGCCGGCGGCGGCGCGCAGGGTTCGGATGAGGCGGCCGTGGGTGGCGAAGTCGCCGTGGGAGAAGTTGAGCCGGGCCACGTTCATGCCGGCCTGGATCATGGCTTCCATGACGGCCGGTGACTCGGACGCAGGGCCGAGAGTGGCCACGATCCTGGTCTTGTGCGGGGGCAGGGTCATGGCCGGGACGCTAGCGGCTGGCCGCACCCGTGGCAAGCGGTGAGCGGCCATGCTATCCTCCGCGACCGCGGGGGAGGGGTGGCATGCAACCTGTGGTATCCTCCCCGCCGACAGTGAGAACCGGGCTACAGGAGCTCGTTCCTCACCTCAGACTTCAAGGAGGAGGGGTAGAGATGGGCAAGATCGTTCTGGCTGCGTTACTTCTGCTCGTGGCCTCGGCGGCGGCGGCGCAGCCGCCCAAGGCCGAGATCGGCGCACACATCGGCTATACGTTCAGCGAAGGCGTCGAGATCGACGGGATCGTCTACGACGAGGTCGATCCGGAGAGCGGCCTTTCCTACGGCTTCAACTTTGGGTTCTTCGTCAACCGGTTCTCCGAGATCGGCTTCATGATGTCCCAGCAGCAGAGCACCCTCATCGGCGGCGGCTACACCGGCGGGGACACCGATCTCGTCGATCTGGATGTCAACAACTACCATGCCTACTACTGCTACAACATCGGCGTGAACCCCCAGGTCATCCCGTACTTCCTCGTGGGCCTGGGCGCCACGCACTACGTGACGGGCGACATCGAGGGTGTCGACGTGGACAACGAGACCAGGTTCTCGACCACCTGGGGCGGGGGCGTCAAGGTCTTCCCCGGCGGGAAGCTGGGTGCCCGCTTCGGCGTTCGCTGGACACCGACCTACATCAAGACCGATTCCGACGGTTACTGGTGCGACCCGTACTGGGGTTGCTACACGTACGGCGATGCCGACTACTCGCACCAGTTCGAGATGCTGGCCGGCGCTATCTACCGCTTCTAGACCGGCGCGCCGGGCAGCGCGCGCACGTGCTCGGCGATCCTCCGGCGCTCGATCGCGAGGGCGGTGAGCTCGGACTCCCGCTCCGCGATCTCGGCCCGGAGGATCTCGATTTCCGCCGCCACCCCTTCGCCCAGTGCGGCGCGATGCGCCGCGAACTCCGCCTGCTGGCGCCGCCGGTCGACCCTGAGCAGGGCGCCGGCGGCGACCGCGAAAAACGCGACCCCGGTTGCCGCGGCCGCCGGGGCGAGAGCGAAGCGAGCGGCGGCGAGGATGGCCACGGCGATCACCGCGGCTGCCGCGCCGGCCGCGATCCAGGCGAGGCGCGGGTTGTAGGCGAAGGCGAGCCGCCGGAGCCGGATCTCGAGCACCGTGATCTCGCCGCTTGCCGCATCGCGGAGCTTCTGTGCTGCCGACTCGCGCCCGGCGAGCCGGTCATCCTCCGCATCAAGACGCATGAGGATCACCTCGCGCGCCACCTGCACCTCCTCGCTCGGCTCCTCCCGCCAGGCCTTCCCGAGCTCGGCGATGGCCCGCTCCATCTGGTCGGCACGCAGCGCATCGAGCGCGCTCTTCACGTAGTAGGAGCTCGGATACCAGCCGCGCTCCTTCGAGATCTGAAGTCCGAGCCGGAGCAGGGCGGCGGCGATGAGGGTGGTGAGGGTGGCCATGGCGAGTGGGGATGGTCCGCGCGCGCGGTGCCGTGGGAGCGTGCCACTCAGCTCACGGCCAGCGCGCGTTCGAGGTAGCCTACGGCCTTCGGGTACCGCGCGCGCACGGCCTCCCATTCCTCGTTCGAGAGGCGGGTCGGCTCCTTGCCGGTGACGAGACGCGCGCCCTCGTAGGCCATGCTCACGAGGTCGCGGTTGGCGTTGGCGGCGCCGAGCGAGGCGCCCGCGATCTCGAGCACGCCGTTCACGAAATCGATGCCGGTGAGATGCTCGATGCCGCGCTCCGCGATGTAACCGGCGATGCCGCCGATCGCGGCTTGCTTGGCCGTGCGTACCAGTCGTTCGTTCATGTCTGCTTCCTCGTCTCGGCTCCGGGGAGATCGATTCCTTCTTCCTTCAATGCGTCGAGGGACTTGCGGATGTAGCGGTCCTTCTGCGCGATGACCTTCTCCAGCCGGTCCACCTCGCGCGCCAGCTCGCGGGTGCGCTTGCGGCCGAAGAAGAGATGATAGGACTGGCCGAGCAGCAGCATCAGCGCGAGCCCGACGACGAGCCCGATCAGGAAGCTCGGGATCTGGAATTCGAGGGTCATCCGCTATCGCCTCTCTTGTCCCCCGCGCACCCGGCTACAGCCGGCCTCAGATGGTAGCGCATCCGGCCGCCGGAAACGAGAAGCGCCGCCCGCCGGTCGTGGCGGACGGCGCGGATTGGCTGCCGGCGCTCGCGAGGGCGCATCCGAGGCGCGCCCGGGCGGCGCCTAGAGGACCTTGTAGGATGTCATCTTGATGTGGTTGAGCCCGTCCTCGCCCTTGGCAACGGGACCGACGACCTCGCAGTTCTTGGCGTTCTCCTCGCGCAGCTTCCAGATCTCCGAGTCGGTGGTGACGCCGTCGATCACGTAGACCTCGCCGCCGGCGGTCTGGATCGCCGCCGAGCAGTGCTCGGTCTTCTGGAAATTGCAGTGGCCGCAGCCGACGAGCCCGGTGAGGGTGACCGGAGTGCCGGTGGCTTCAACGGCGGGGGCCGTCTCGGTGGCCGGGGCCGCCGTCTCGGTGGCGGCCGGCTGGGAGTGAGTGCCTTCGGTCGTCGCCTGCTGCTCGGCGGCCTTGTTGCCGCAGCCGATCAAGGGGAGAGCGAGAACGAGGGCGAGGGCGCACGTGCCGTGCAGAAACTTCATCGCGAAAAAACCTCCATCATGGGATAGGGATGGCAGGGCGCCTCCTCTGGAGGCGCGCCGGGAACGAAAGACACTAGCACGCCGCTCGCGTGCGTCAAGACGGACTGCCGCCGGGTCGCGCCGGGCGGGCGGTGCTTCCGGCGCCGACGATCTCGTCCAGGAAGAAGCGGTGGATGCGCGGATCCGCGGTCAGCTCGGGATGGAACGTGGCGGCGAGGAGATGTCCTTCGCGGACGAGGACGGCCTCGCCCTCCGGTGCGGCCGCGCCGCCCTCGCCGGTCGCGCCGCCGTCGCCCGTCCAGCCGCCGTCGCCGGTCGAGGACGAGGGCCGGACGGCCGGGTCCAGCCGGCCGAGGACTTCCACGCCGCCGCCGAGCCGCGTGATGCGCGGCGCCCGGATGAACACCCCCTCGACCACGCCGCCGAGCGCCGCGGCGCGGATCTGGCCGACGAAGCTGTCGATCTGCCGGCCGTAGGCGTTCCGCTCGACCGCCACGTCCAGGACGGCGAGGCTGTCCTGGGCCGGGTTCGTCACTTCGCGGGCGAGGAGGATGAGCCCGGCGCAGGTGCCGAAGGTCGGACGCGCGGCGGTGAAGGCGGCCAGCCCCGCGCGGAGCCCGTTGCGATCGAGAAGGCGCAGCATGGTCGTCGATTCGCCGCCGGGGATGACGAGCCCGGCCAGGTCCTCGAGGTCGGCGGCCGCGCGCACCGAACGCGTGCGCGCGCCCAGCCGCGCGAGCATGGCACGGTGCGCGCCGTAGTCGCCCTGCATGGCGAGCAGACCGATGAGTGGAGCCATGACGCGTCTCTCCGGACCGGCGTTCGCGTGACCGGGACTGCGGGCCGGTCCTACCAGGGACTGCCGGCCGGTCCTGCCAGGACTGCCGGCCGGTCCTGCCAGGACTGCGGGCCGGTCCTGCCAGGACTGCGGGCCGGTCCTGCCGGGACTGCGGGCCGGTCCTACCGGGACTGCGGGCCGGTCCTACCAGCCGCGGGTCTGCAGCAGGTCCTTCTCTTCGATCTGGGCGATGTCGAGCCCGCGCATCGGCTCGCCGAGCCCCTCGGAGACCTTGAGCAGAACCGCGGGATCGTTGTAATGCGTCACCGCCTGGACGATGGCGCGGGCGCGGGCCGCCGGGTCGGTCGACTTGAAGATGCCGGAGCCGACGAACACCGACTCGGCTCCGAGCTGCATGCAGAGCGCGGCATCGGCCGGGGTGGCGACGCCGCCGGCGGCGAAGTTCGGCACCGGGAGTCGCCCCTCGCGCGCCACCCAGCGCACGAGCTCGAACGGCGCGCCGAGGCGCTTCGCCTCGTGCATGAGCTCCTCCGGGCCGAGGACGGTAAAGGCGCGGATGTCCTTCCGCACGGCGCGCAGGTGGCGCACCGCCTCGACGATGTTCCCCGAGCCGGCCTCGCCCTTGGTGCGGATCATGGCCGCGCCCTCGCCGATCCGGCGGAGCGCTTCGCCCAGGTCGCGGCAACCGCAGACGAACGGCACCTTGAACGCGAACTTGTCGATATGGTGCTCCTCGTCGGCCGGCGTCAGCACCTCGCTCTCGTCGATGTAGTCGACGCCGAGCGCCTCGAGGACCTGCGCCTCGACGAAGTGGCCGATGCGCACCTTGGCCATCACGGGAATGGACACGCCCTGCATGATCTCGCGGATCTTGGTGATCGAGGCCATGCGCGCCACGCCGCCCTCCCTGCGGATGTCGGCGGGTACGCGCTCGAGCGCCATCACGGCGCAGGCCCCGGCTTCCTCGGCGATGCGGGCCTGGCCGGCATCGGTCACGTCCATGATCACCCCGCCCTTCAGCATCTCGGCGAGGCCGGTCTTCAGGCGGAGTCCATCGGTCGAGCTCATGACGTTCACCTCCTTGCTAAGGATGACGGGCTACGGATGACGGAGCGCTACAAGTGCGGCAGCGCCTGGGCGGCCGCCCGCCGGACCCGGTCGTCGGGGCCGGCGCCGGCGCCGGCGCGAAGCCGTCGCTTGATGATCCGGCCGAGGATCTGGCCGCCGCGCTCGATCGCATCGCAATCGGCGCGCGCGATCGAGAGCCGGAGGCAGTTGTCACCCCGGTCGCTATTGAAGAAGTAGTGGCCCGGCGTGAAGACCACGCCCTCGGCGCGGGCCTCGGCCAGGAGATCCCGGACGTGAATCTCGTGCGGCAGTGTGACCCACAGCGCGTAGCCGCCGTCGGGACGCGTCCAGCTCGCCTCCGCCGGGAAGTGGCGCTCGAGCGCGGCGAGAAGCGCCGCGCGGCGATCGCGGTAGACGCGATGGAGCTTGGCGATGTGTCGCGCATAGTGCCCGCCGCGGCAGAAGGCGGCGATCACCGCCTGCGCGAGCGCGCTCGTGTGCAGATCGGCGTAGCGCTTGGCGAGGACGAGCCGCTCGCGGACCGCGGGAGGAGCGGCGATCCAGCCGAGGCGCACGCCGGGAAAGAGCCCCTTCGAGAAGGTGCCGAGATGCATGATGAGCGCATCGGGCGCGATCGCCTTCAGGCTCGGCAGGCCGTCGCCGCGAAGGCGGAGATCCTTCTCGTAGTCGTCCTCGATGACGGGCACCGCATGGCGGCGCGCGAGATCGGTGAGCCGCCGGCGCGTTTCGAGGTTCATCGTGATGCCGGTCGGATTCTGGAAGTTGGGCATCGTGTAGATGAGCTTCGGCCGGCGCGTGGCGAGGACGGCGGCGAGGGCGTCGGTGTCCATGCCGTGCGGCGTCATCGGCACCTCGATCACCTCGGCCCGGTAGAAGCCGAGCGCGGGGAGCACGCTCCAGTAGGTCGGCGACTCGACGACGACCGGGTCGCCCGGATCGACGAACGTGCGGAGGAGGAGATCGAGCCCCTGCTGGGCCCCGTTCACGATGAGGATGTCGTCGGGCGCGACCTGGACGCCGGCCCGACTGAGCTCGCCGGCGATGTAGGCGCGAAGATCGGGATCGCCCTCCGGAGCGGAGTACTGGAGGAGCTCGCGCCCGCGCTGGGCGAGGACCTCGGCCATGAGGCGCCGGAAGGTGGTGACCGGGAAGAGGCTCTCGTCCGGGTAGAGCGCTGCGAAGTCGACCGCGTGGGGGTGATCGCTCGCCACGGCCTCGCGCGCGGGATAACGGAGCAGCTCATCGATCGCGCGCGAGAAGGTGGCGGGGCTCGAGGCGGCGGGAGCCGCGGCGGTATCGGGTGCGTCGCTCCCTCGAGCGCTGAGGCGGGCGCCGGCGATCGCGGGCGAGGCGGCGAGCGTCGCCCCAGCCATGGGCGCCGCCTGCGATCGCACGAAGGTGCCGCGCCCGACCGTGGCCTCGACCGCGCCGAGGGTGCCGAGGGCGTCGTAGGCCGCGGTCACCGTGGCACGGTTCACGCCGAGCGTGCGCGCGAGGTCGCGCGACGGCGGCAGGCGGGTGCCGGCCGGAAGGGCCCCCGACTCGATCATCGCCCGCAGATGGAGGGCGATCTGTCGGTAAACGGGCTCGCTCTGTGTGCGATCGAGGTCGATGTGCATTGGATGGTCCAATGATCGATTGGCTGGGGCTTCGCTGCATGGAGATTGTCGGCGGCGGTGGGCGGGGCGTCAAGCGAGTTCTTGGCGTGGGAACCAGGAGATCGGCGCGAGATGGCCGCGTCGCGCGCACGAAGATTGGCTCGTCCAATCTGGATTGAAGGCGGCGTGACAACGCTCCCGCGGGATCGCCCGGGGGCGGAGCGCCCCCGAGCGGAGGCGGCGCGCCTGGGGGCGGGGTCGCGCCTGGGGGCGCGGTCGCACCCGGCGGCGGGGTCGCGCCTCGGCGGCGCGGTCGCGCTCGGCGGCGGGGTCGCGCTCGGCGGCGGGGTCGCGCTCGGCGGCGGGGTCGCGCTCGGCGGCGGGCGCCGGCCGGCTCCGGTCTTCGCCCGCCCGCGACCTGCGTCGGAGATTCGCCACTCCCAGCACTGAGGGCGGGCTGCAGAAGTCGCCGGCCTCTGCGCCCGTCCGCCTCACGCGCTGCGCGTACCCACCCCCGGCAGGCACGATCCCGCGGGATCGCCTGAGCTCCCCGCCCTGAAAAAACTCCTTGACTTAACTATACATTCATATAGTCTCTGGCGACAGGCGACCTCGAACCACCTAACGGCTTTTCCACCAAGGAGTTCGCCATGACCGCCAGCGCCGCCGCCGCCGACCCGATGGCCGAGCCGGGCGCCGACCCCGGCCGGGAGTCCACCCCCGCCGCCCTCCATGCCGAGTTCCTCAGAAACGCGGCCTTCGCGAACTGGAATCTCCACCGGCTCACCCTCCTCATCCGCCGCATGGAGGAGTGCGAGGGCTACGAGGAGTACGGCTGCCCGACCATGGCCCACTACCTCGAGCTCATCTGCGGGGTGAGCCGCATCGCCGCGCGCCAGCGGATCCGGGTGGCGCAGGCGCTCGCCGAACTCCCCCTCATCGATCAGGCGTTCGCTACGGGCCAGCTCTCCTACGCCAAGGTGCGCACATTGGTGCGGGTGGTGACGCCGGAGACCGAAGCGGCGTGGCTGGAGCGGGCACTCAAGCTGACCGCGGAGGAGCTGGAGACCCAGGTGGCGCGGAGCAAGAAGGGCGCGCCGCCGGCGCGGCGGCTGATGACGAGCGCCTTGAACGCGGCGACCACGCGGATGGTGGTGGATCTGCCGGCGGAGGAGATGGAGCTCGTGACGCGGGCGCTCGACGAAGTCCGCCGCCAGGCCGGAGCAACGCTCTCCTCCGCCGAGTCGCTCGTCTTCCTGGCGGCCGACTTCCTCTCCGGACCCGCCGGCGAGGTGAAGACAGCGGAGCGGTACACGGTGGTCGTCCACCTCGATGAGGATGGCACGGCGTGGACGGAGAGCTCCCACGGGGCGGCACCGCTCAAGCCCGAAGTCCTCTCGCGGCTCCTCTGTGACTGCACGCTCCGCCTGCAGCGCGAGGAGATGCTGAGTCGGGGGACGCGCACGGTGAGCGAGGTGACGCGGCGGGCGGTGGGGGTCAGGGATGGGCGGTGCTGCCGGGTGCCGGGATGCAAGCGGCGGCTGTGGCTGGATCTGCATCACCTGAAGCCGTGGGCGGAGGGCGGCCGGCACCAGGTGAAGAACCTGATCTATCTCTGCTGGTGGCATCACCGGCAGGCGCACGAGGGGAAGCTCGTGATCAACCACGACGCCTCCGGCGACCTGGTGTTCACGGCCCGCGCCGGCTGGACCCTGGGAGACACCGGCGAGGTGACGGCGGACATGCTCTGGTGGTGGCAGCAGAAGTGGGCCGCCGAGAAGGCCGCCTTCGCCGATGCCGACGACCCGACCGAGGACGACTTCGACCGCGCCTACGCCGAAACCCCAGCCGACGAGCGACGATCGACGTGGGGGCGTGGCGCCTGGGAAGTGCGGGAAGAGCACGTGCCCTATGTGGCGATCCCGCGGGATCGTCGAGCGGGTGCATCCATGGGACCGGTCGCGGAGCGTGGGGGGAGCGGGCGCGAAGGCCGGCGAGTTCCGCAGCCCGCCCACACCGCCGGACGTGGTAGTCCGGGACTGAGGCTCGCGGGCGGGCGAGGACTGTTTGAGCCGGCCGGCGCCCGCTCCCCCCGCGCGACTCGGAACGCCCCCTCGACCCGTGCGTTCGCCCCCTCGACCCGTGCGTTCGCCCCCTCGACCCGTGCGTTCGCGTTCGCCCGCGCCGGCGCCCGCACGATCCCGCGGGATCGCGAACGCCGCCCTACCGCGCTCCGGCTCCCGCCGCCGCCGACTCCTTCAATAGCTCGCGCGCGATCACCAGGCGCTGGATCTCCGACGTGCCCTCGCCGATCGTGCACAGCTTCATGTCGCGGTAGAACTTCTCGACCGGGAAGTCCTTGGTGTAACCGTAGCCGCCGAAGATCTGGATCGCATCGTTGGTTGCCCGCACGCCCACTTCGGACGCGTAGAGCTTGGCCATCGCCGAGTGCCGCGTCACGCGCATGCCGCGATCCTTCATCCACGCCGCGTGGTAGGTGAGGAGACGGGCGGCGTCGATCTCCTTGGCCATGTCGGCCAGCATGTTCTGGATGGCCTGGAACTGGGCGATCGGCTGCCCGAACTGCTCGCGCTCCTTCGAGTAGGCGAGCGCCGCCGCGAAGGCGCCTTCGGCCATGCCGAGCGCGAGCGCGGCGATCGAGATGCGCCCGCCGTCGAGGATCTTCATCGCGTCGTGGAAGCCCTCGCCCTCTGCGCCGAGGCGATTGGCAGCCGGCACCACGCAGTCCTGCATGACGAGCTCGGCGGTGTCGGAGGCGCGCAGCCCGAGCTTGTCCTCCTTCTTCCCCGCCCGGAAGCCGGGCGTGCCCTTCTCGATGATGAAGGCGGTGATGCCCTTCTTCCCGAGCTTGGGATCGATCGTGGCGTAGACGACGGCCACGTCGCACTGCGTGCCCTGCGTGGCGAAGGTCTTCGAGCCGTTCAGGATGTAGGTGTCCCCGTCCCGGCGCGCCACGGTCTTGGTGCCGCCGGAATCGGAGCCCGCGGTCGGCTCGGTCAGGCTCCACGAGCCGATCCACTCGCCGCTCGCGAGCTTCGGGATGTAGCGGCGCTTCTGTTCCTCGGTGCCCGCCTCGAAGATGGCGTTCGTGCACAGCGAGTTGTGCGCCGCGACCGTGATCCCGACCGAACCGTCCACTCGCGACAGCTCCTCGACCGCGAGCACGTAGTCGATGTATCCGAGGCCGGAACCGCCGTAGTCCTCGGGAAAGATGATGCCCATGATCCCGAGGTCGCCGAGCTTCTTGAACACGTCGCGCGGGAAGTGCTGGTGCTCATCCCACTCGCGGACGTGGGGGCGAATCTCCTCCTCGGCGAACTGCCGGAGGGTCTTGCGGAAGAGCTCCTGTTCGGGCGCGAAGTCGAAATCCACGGGTTGCTCCTCGCGGCGCGGGATCGGGGACCGGTGATGCTACGCGATCGACGCCCGCCCGGCAAGCGGCACCGCGCTGCCGTTTTCGCCGCCGCCTCAGCCGCGCCCGAAGTGCCGGGCGAGGGCGGCCCCGGTGTGCGACTTCTTCCCCATCCCCGCCAGTTCGCCGGGGTGGCCGGCGGCGACCACGCGCCCGCCGCCCTCGCCGCCCTCGGGCCCCAGGTCGATCACGTGGTCGGCGGCGCCGATGAACTCGAGGTTGTGCTCGATGACGATGACCGTGTCGCCGCGATCGACGAGCCGATGGAGGCAGGCGAGGAGCATCTCGGTGTCACCGAGATGGAGCCCGGTCGTCGGTTCATCGAGGAGGTACACGGTGCGGCCGCCGGTCGCGCTCCCGAGCTCCGCGGCGAGCTTGATGCGCTGGGCCTCGCCGCCCGATAGCGTGTTCGACGGCTGGCCGAGCGTGAGATAGCCGAGCCCGATCTCCTCGAGCACGGCGAGGCGCCGGTGCACCGCCGGCACCGCGGCCAACGCGTCCTCCGCCTCCGCGACCGTCAGCTCGAGGATGTCGGCGATCGAGCGCCCGCTCCATACCACCTCGAGCGTCTCCGCGTTGAAGCGCCGCCCGCCGCAGGAGTCGCACTCGACGTACACGTTGGGCATGAAGTTCATCTCGATCTTGACCCGGCCCTGGCCGGCGCAGGTCTCGCAGCGGCCGCCCTTCACGTTGAAGCTGAAGCGGTTCTGGCTGTAGCCGCGCGCCCGCGCGGTCGGGGTCTGGGCGAGAAGGCGGCGGATCTCGGCGAGAATGCCGACGTAGGTGGCCGGCACCGAGCGCGGGGTCTTCCCGATCGGGGACTGGTCCACCTCGGCGACCCGCTTCACCTCGCCGCGGAGGACGAGGCCGCGGTGGCGGCCCGGCGCGCGGCCCTCCTTGAGTCCGAGCTCGTGCCGAAGCGCGTGGTACAAGACATCGCGGACGAGCGTGGATTTTCCCGATCCGGAGACGCCAGTGACGCAGGTCAGCGCGCCGAGCGGGAATTCGACGTCGATCTCCTTCAGGTTGTGCTCGCTGGCGCCGAGGACGCGGATCGAGTTGCCGCTCGGGATCCGGCGTGGCGCCGGCGGCGGCTGCTGCCGACGCTTGAGGTATGCCCCGGTCGGGGAGCCCGGCGTGCGCGCCACCGCGGCCGGCGTCCCCTGCGCCACCACGCGCCCGCCGTTCCGACCGGCGCCCGGTCCCAGATCGATGATCTGATCGGCGGCGCGGATGGTCTCCTCGTCGTGCTCGACCACGATCACCGAGTTGCCGCGATCGCGGAGCGCGACGAGTGTCTTGAGCAGTTTCTCGTGATCGCGCGCGTGGAGTCCGATCGTCGGCTCGTCGAGGATGTAGAGGACGCCGCGCAGGTTCGACCCGAGCTGTGCGGCGAGCCGGATGCGCTGCGCCTCGCCGCCCGAGAGCGTGTCGGCGCTGCGGTCGAGCGTGAGGTAGGGGAGGCCGACCTCCTTTAGAAAGCGCAGGCGCGAGGCGATCTCGGCGGCGAGCGGCCCGGCGATCGCCGTCTCGCGCGGGCCGAGCTTCAAGCTCGAGAAGAAGCGCTCCGCCTCGGCCACCGTGAGCGCCGTCAGGTCGGCGATCGAGCGCTCGCGGAAGCGCACGGCGAGCGATTCAGGGCGGAGCCGCCGGCCACCGCACTCGGGACAGGGGCCGCCCGCCGTCCCGCCGGCGCCGCTTCCGTTGCCATCGCCGGCCCCATCCCCGGTCCCATCCCCGGTCTCCGCCTCGCCCCCGGCGTCCTCCCAGTCGAGATCGGCATCGGGATCGGACTCGGGGTGGCCAAGCACGCCGAGTCCCGTGCAGCGCGGGCAGGCGCCGAGCGGCGAGTTGAACGAGAACGCGCGCGGATCGAGGTCGTCGATCCCGAGACCGCACTCGGGGCAGGCGAGCCGTTCGGAGAGCGTGACCTCCGGCCCGCGCGAGGGCACTACGCGCAGCACGCCCCGGCCGAGGTCGAGCGCCGCGTCGACCGCGGCGCGAAGCGCCTCCTTGTTCTGCACCACGGCGCTCCCGGCGGCCGCCTCGATCCGGTGCTCGCGGTAGCGATCGAGCTTGGGTAGCGGCGAGAGCGGCACGATCGTTCCATCGACGCGCGCCGTCTCGAGGCCGAGCTTCCGGAGGCGCACGAGCACGTCCTTGTGGTAGCCCTTGCGATCGCGAACGACCGGGGCGAGGAGTTGCACCCGCCGTCCCGGGTAGCGGCGCCGGATCTCATCGAGGATCTGCCGGCGCGTCTGCGGCTCGATCGGCACGTTGCAGTCGGGGCAATGCGGCGTTCCGCTCTTCGCGAACAGGAGCCGCATGAACGGGTAGATCTCGGTCGCCGTGGCCACGGTCGATTTCCGCCCGCCGCGCGACACGCGCTGTTCGATGGCCACGGTCGGCGGCAGGCCGCGCGTCGATTCGACATCGGCCCGCGGCATCTGGGTCACGAACTGGCGCGCGTAGGCGGAGAGGCTCTCCATGTAGCGGCGCTGCCCCTCCGCGAACAGGATGTCGTAGGCGAGCGTGGATTTTCCCGACCCGCTCGGGCCGGTGATGACGACGAGGCGGTCGCGCGGGATGTCGATATCCACATTGCGCAGGTTGTTCTGGCGGGCGCCGCGCACCTGGATCAAGTCGGGACCGCGCCGGCCAGCGCGCGCCGCCGCGCGCGCGGCGGGCAAGGGGGCCGCCGGCTCCGCCGCGGCCACCGGCTCGCGGAACGGTTCATCGAGGCGATAGACCGTCCGGTTCTCGTTCGCGCGCGTCGTCCGCTCGGCCACGGCGCGGGCGCGGCCCGCCGTCTCGCGCGCGGCCTGCCGCGCGAGCACGGGGGCGAGGTGCCGCCCGGTGTGCGAGCCCGCGGCGGCGGCGATCGCCGCCGGCGGGCCGGCGGCGACCAGCTCCCCGCCCGCCGCACCGCCCTCGGGTCCGAGATCGATCACCCAGTCGGCGGCGGCGATCACCTCGAGGTGATGCTCGATGACGACGACCGAGTGACCGAGTTCCACCAGGCGCTGGAGCGCGCGGAGGAGCACCTCCACATCGGCGAGATGGAGGCCGGTCGTCGGCTCGTCGAACAGGAAGAGGCTCCCTTGCCAGAGAGATGACTTGAGATGCGCGGCGAGCTTCAGCCGCTGCGCCTCGCCGCCCGAGAGGGTCGACAGCGGCTGCCCCAGCCGCAAGTAGCCGAGTCCGACCTCGGCGAGCGGCTTGAGCGGCGTCGCGATCGACTCGTCGTCCGCGAACACGCGAACCGCCTCGTCCACGGTCAGGTCGAGGACGTCGAGAATGGTGCGGCCGTCGAGCTTGATCGCGAGCACTTCGGGCTGAAAGCGCTTGCCGCCGCAGGCCGGACACGGCAGGTAGACGTCCGAGAGGAACTGCATCTCGATCTTCTCGAACCCGTCCCCCGCGCAGTGCTCGCATCTCCCGCCCTCGACGTTGAACGAGAAGGTCGCGGCGTCGTAGCCCCGCGCCTGCGCCGCATCGGTGGCGGCAAAGCGGCGGCGGATGCCGTCGTAGGCCTTGACGTAGGTGGCCGCGTTGGCGCGAGGAGAGCGCCCGATCGGCGACTGATCGACCAGGATGACTTCGGCGACATCCGCCGCGCCGCGGATCGCCTTGACCGCCCCCGGGCGCTCGGCGCGGTCGCCGCGCTGGCGGCGCAGCCCGCGATAGAGGACGTCCACGACGAGGGTCGACTTGCCGGAGCCGGAGACTCCGGTCACGCACACGAACCGCTCGAGCGGGATTTCAACGTCGAGGTTCCTGAGATTGTGCGCGGAGGCGCCGGCGATCGTGATCGCGTGGCCGCCCTTGAGATCGACCCGCCGGCGGTCGCGCGTGCGCTCGATCTGGCGGCGTCCCGCCAGGAACTCGGCGGTCAAGGAACCGCGGCGGACGGCGCGGCCGAGCGTGGCGAGCGGCCCCGCGTAGAGGAGCTCGCCCCCGTGCTCGCCGGCGCCCGGGCCGAGATCGACGATGCGATCGGCGGCGCGAATGAGATCGGGGTCGTGCTCGACGACGACGAGCGTGTTCCCGAGCTCGCGGAGTCCGTGGAGGATCCGGACAAGACGCGCGGTGTCGCGCGCATGGAGGCCGATCGAGGGCTCGTCGAGCACGTAGAGCGTGTTGACGAGATGGGCGCCGAGGGCGGTCGTCAGGTTCACGCGCTGCACCTCGCCGCCCGAGAGCGTGCGCGACTGGCGGTCGAGCGTGAGGTAGCCGAGTCCGACCTCGTCGAGATAGCCGAGGCGGCTCTCCATCTCGCGGCGCAGTGCGAGCCCCGCCTCCTCCGCGAAGGCGCCGAGGGCGAGCTCGGCGAGGTGGCGCCGCGCAGTGCTGATCGGGAGCGCGTAGAACTCGGCGATCGTCTTCCCGCCGACCTGGAAGAGGAGCGAGTCCGGCTTGAGCCGCGATCCGCGGCAGTCGGGACACGTCACGTAGTCGCGATAGCGCGCCAGCATGACGCGGATGTGCATCTTGTAAGAGCGGCCCTTGAGCCAGTCGAAGAAGCCGTCGACGCCGTAGAACTCCTCCCCGGCGCCGTGCAGGATGGTCTGGCGCGCGGCGGCCGGGAGATCCTTCCAGGCGACGTTGGTCGGGATGCGCCGCGCCGCGCAGAACTCGAGGAGGTCGCGGTAGCACTCGCGATAGGACGGCGAGGTCCAGGGCTTGATCGCGTCGTTCTTGAGCGTGCGCTCGGGCTCCGGGATGACGAGTCCGTAGTCGATCTCGATCGTGCGGCCGAACCCGTGGCAGGTGGGGCAGGCGCCGACCGGCGAGTTGAAGGAGAAGAGACTGGGCACCGGATCGCGGTAGGTGAGATCGCAGCGCGCGCAATGGAGCCGCGCCGAGAAGGCGAGCGTCTCGCCGCTCGTGAGGTCGTGCGCTCGCATCACCCCGGCGCCGAAGCGGAGGGCGAGCTCGATCGAGTCGACGAGCCGGGCGCGGGCGATCTGCCCGGCGACCACGCGGTCGGCGACCACCTCGGTGCGGCCGCCGCCCAGGGTCTCCTCCGGCGCCTCGTCGAGATCGATTGCGTCTCCGTCCGCCCACAGGCGCGTGAAGCCGTTCCGCCGGAGGATCTCGCGGAGCTCCGCCGGCGCCACCGTGTTCCGCGCATCGAGCGGGAAGGTGAGGACGAGGCGCGTGCCGGCCGGCCGGCGCTCGAGCTCGGCGGCGATCGCGGGCGGCTGATCGCGCCGTACGACCTCGCCGCAGCTCCGGCAGTGGAGCTCGCCGATCCGCGCCCACAGGAGCTTCGCGTAGTCGGTCAGCTCGGTCATGGTGCCGACCGTCGAGCGCGAGTTCTTGACCGGGTTCGACTGGTCGATGGCGACGGCCGGCGGGATGCCCTCGATGCGATCGACCGCGGGGCGGTCCATGCGGTCGAGGAACTGCCGGGCGTAGGTCGAGAAGCTCTCGACGTAGCGGCGCTGGCCCTCGGCGTAGAGCGTGTCGAAGGCGAGCGAGGACTTCCCGGATCCGCTGACGCCGGTGACGACGACGAGTTCGCCGTCCGGGATCTCGAGGTCGAATCCGCGAAGGTTGTGCTGGCGAGCACCGACGATGCGGATCGGGCTGCGCGCGGGCGCGCGCGCCGCGCGGCGGGCGGGGCGCGGCCGCTCCGCGGTCGCTGAATCGGAGGTCTTGCTCATCGTAGAGTGAAGTCGAACAGGGTGAACGGGGTCGTGGTGGGCAAGGGGTCGATGGTAGGACCTCGGGGGCGCGGCGGCAACCGGAACGTGGGCTCTACCGCGCCGCGCCGGATCCGCCCGCGGCCGGCGGGTTTCGTCGCGCCGACGCGGCGAGCTCGGCGATCGTGATCCGATCGAAGTCGGCGGCCAGCCGCGTGCGCAGCGCCTTCCAGTTCTCATGCATGGCGCAGGGCTGTTCGTCCGAGCACGAGCGAAGTCCGAGAAAGCACGCGGACAGGAATGCGGGGCCGTCCACGGCCTCGATCACCTGCATGAGCTTGATCCGGGTCGGGGGCTTGGCCAGGCGGATGCCTCCCCCGGGGCCTTTGAACGCATCGACGAGGCCGGCCCGCGCCAGCTTCCCGACGAGCTTGGCCAGGAAGTGCGGCGGAATCCCCTCGGCCTCCGCGATGTCCCTGACCGGGGAGGCCGCTGCATCACGCTCGAGCGCGAGGTGGACGAGGGTGCGCACCGCGTACTGCGCGGCGCGTGAGATGCCGTGACTCACCCCACAATCGATAGAACAGAAGGGACTCGTTGGTCAAGAATAATCGGGGGTTGCGGGTCGCCTGTGGCAGTATACTCGGTGATGTTCGCGTTCTCCGCCGCCGATTCCATCGACTCTCCGGCGCCCGCCCCGACGCGTCGTGGCGGGTCGCTCTCGCTCCTCCTCGTCTTCCTCGTTCTAGCGCTTCTCTCGCTCCGCCAGGTCGGGAGCCCCGATGCGGGATTCCATCTCGCGCGCGGGTACGTCATCCTTGCGAGCCGCGAGATCCCGCGCTTCGACACGCTTACCCACACGGTGACCGACCATCGCGACGTGAACACGAGCTGGGGCTATGACGTGGTCCTTGCCCTCGCCGCGTCCGCGGGCGGCACAGCCGGGATGATCATCCTTCATCTCTTCCTTGCCGTCGCCGCCTTCGCGATCGTCGCGCGAACTGCGCGTCTCGCCCCCTGCAACGCGGCGAGCCTCGCGTTCCTCGTTTTCCTCGGCGTGCTTCTCTCCGAGGAGCGCTTCGAGGTGCGCCCGGAGCTCGGCTCGTATGTCCTCCTCGCCGCGACGCTCCACATCCTCACGCGTCACGCCGAGAAGGGCCCTGCGCCGCTCTGGGCGCTGCCTGTTCTCTTCGCGCTCTGGAGCAACATCCATAGTCTCTTCGTGGTCGGGTTCGTGGCGCTCTGCTGCTTCAACATCGGGGCATGGATCCGGGATCGCCGTCTCGACCGGCGGCTCCTCGCCGCGAGCGCCGCGGCCGCCGCCGCCGTGTTCGTGAACCCCTTCGGTGCGCGCGGCGTCGCGATGGCGCTCGTCCTCGCCACGCGGCTTGCGAGCGGGCACCTGTTCCACGAGACGATCGGTGAATACGAATCGCCCTTCGCCACACTCGGCGGAGAGAACCTGGGGCTCTACCTCGTGCCGATCGTGAGCCTCTTCGCCTTCATCGCGCTCGTCCTCTTCTCGCTCGTTCCGCTCTGGAAGGCTCGCCGTCCGGCCCACGTCCTCCTTGCGATCGCGTTCACTGCCCTCGCTCTGAGCATGGTCCGGAACGCGCCGCTCCTCGCGATCGCCTGCGTGCCGGGCACCGCGTGGGCGCTTCCGCTCGGCGCGCTCCTCCGGCGGGCGGGTCTCGGCACGCGCGCAGCGCGGCGCGGCGAACGCGCCGTCCTCGCCGCGATCGCGCTCGCCGCGGTCCTCTTCGGGCTCCGCGTCGTGAACGACGCGTACTACGTCGGACGCGGGCGGCTCGAGCGTTTCGGGTTCGGCTGGAACCGCTACCTCCTGCCGGTCGACGCGGCCGCCTACGCGTGCCGCGCGCGGCTTCCCGGCCGCATGTTCAATGACCTGAACTTCGGCGGTCATCTCGGCTATGCGCTCGCGCGTCCGGTCTTCATCGACGGCCGCCTCGAGGTGATGGGCGAGGAATTCTACGGCGTGTGGATGGAATCCCTGCGCTCGCCGGACGCGTTCACGGCCACGGCCCGCCGCCACGGGGCGGGGTGGGCCGTCTTTCCCTATCGCGACCGACCCGAATTGCTGGGCATGCTCCTTGCCGACCGGCGATGGCGACTCGCCTACTACGATCACCTCGCCGCGGTCTTCGTCCTCGCCGATCGAGCAGCCGAGGATGCGATCGACGAGAGCGCGCGGCGCCTGGACGCCGGGGTTCCGCTCCCGCTCGATCTCGCCACCGTGCCCGGGCTCGGGCCGCCGCGCCGCGGGCGTCTCGAGCGCTGGCTCGACGGGTTCGTCCACCGGCAGTCCTATCCGGTCGAGGACTATGCGCTCGGCGTCTTTCATTACCTGGGCGGCGACTGGCGCGGTCTCGCGTCCTACTCGGCGGCGGGTCTCCGCGCGAGCGGCGGCGCGCATCGCGAGCTCTACGCGAACCTCGGATCGGCGCTCTACGCGCTCGGAGACCTCGACCCGGCGCGGCGGTGCTTCGCGATCGCTCTCGCCGAAGTGCCGCCCTATCGGCGCGGTGAGCGGGAGAGCCTGCGCCGGCTCCTGCATGAAGTCGAGACCGCGATGACCGCGCGCGGCGCGCCCCGCGGGCCCTAGCGTTCGCCCTGGTTGCCCGGATGCACCCGCCCGGACTTCCCGTGCCCGGGGGCGTGTGCTAGCTTCTCCTGCGGCAGTCCGGTGCGTTGCTCTCGGCCACGGCAGTGCAAGGCCACCGGCGGCGGGGAGGGCCCAGGTGATGCGGGGAAGGGCGATCCTGATCGCGGCATCCTGTGTGTGCGGGGTGCTCCTTTCTTCCTGCCAGCGCGAGACGCCGGACACCCGCTCCACCTCCGCGCTGCCGGCGCTCGCCGCCCACGAGAGCGCCTTCCTCGACACGCTCGAGGAGCGCACCTTCCGCTTACTTCTGGGATCTTGCCGACCCGCAGACCGGCCTCGCCCCGGATCGCTGCGCCGACCCGCTCCTTCGCCAGCGTCGGCGCCACCGGCTTCGCGCTCACCGCCTATCCGATCGGCGTCGAGCGCGGCTACATCTCGCGCGAGGAGGCGCGCGACCCGCGTGCTGTCGACGCTTCGTTTCCTCGCCGCCGCGCGGCAGGACACGGCGCGCGCCGGCGCGAGCGGGTACCGCGGGTTCTTCTACCACTTCCTCGACCCGGAGACGGGAGCCCGCTTCGAGGACGTCGAGCTCTCGACCATGGACACGGCGCTCCTGCTGGCCGGCGTGCTCTTCTGCCAGTCGCTACTTCGACCAGGATGGCCGGCGACGAGGTCCGGATCCGCGGCCGTTGCCGACTCGCTCTACGCGCGCGTCGACTGGCAGTGGGCGCAGGTGCGGCCGCCCACGATCGGCCACGGCTGGACTCCGGAGGGCGGTTTCCTCCCCTACGACTGGCGCGGCTACAACGAGGCGATGCTTCTCTACCTCCTGGCGCTCGGCTCGCCGACCCATCCGGTCGCTCGCCGTGGCGTGGTCGGCGTGGGACCGAGCGGGTACCGCTGGGGCGAGCTTCCAGGGCCAGGAGCACGTCGGGTTCGCTCCGCTCTTCGGGCACCAGTACACGCACGTGTGGATCGATCTCCGCGGCATCCAGGACGCAGCGATGCGCGAGCGCGGGATCGACTACTTCGAGAACTCGCGCCGCGCCGTCCTCGCGCAGCACGCCTACGCGGTGGCCAATCCGGCCGGCTGGGCCGGCTACGGACCGGAGCATCTGGGGGCTCACCGCCTGCGACGGCCGGTCGATCGCGAGGTCGAGATCGACGGCCGGAAGCGCCGAGTTCCACACCTACTGGGCGCGCGGCGCCTCGTTCACCGAGGTCCAGGACGACGGCACCTTGTCGCCGTCCGGCCGCGGGCGGCTCGATCGCCTTCGCCCCCGAGCTCGTGGTGCCGACACTCCTCTCGATGCGCGAGCGGTACGGCGAGAACGTCTTCTCGACCGTACGGCTTCCTCGACGCGTTCAATCCGACCTTCACGCTCGACGGTCCCGGTGCAGCACGGCCGGGTCGATCCGGCGCGCGGGCTGGTTCGACACCGACTACCTGGGCATCGACCAGGGGCCGATCCTGGCCATGGTCGAGAACTACCGGAGCGGGCTCGTCTGGCGGACCATGCGGAAGAACCCGCATGTGGTCCGCGGTCTCAGGCGGCCGGTTTCAGCGGCGGCTGGCTCGACGCGCCGAAGGCGGGCAAGGCGGGACGATCGAGCGGAGCCGCGCGCCACGCTCGGCGGTCGCCGCCGCGCGTCCTCCTGCTCGCCCTCATCCTCCTCCTCGCCGGCTGCCGGCGCGCGGGCGAGGATCGGCGAGACGGTGCTCCGCTTCTGGGGGCATGGGGCGCGAGGGTGAGGTGGTGGCCAGGAGCTGGTCCCGGAGTTCGAGCGCGCGCATCCGGGGATCCGGGTCGAGGTGCAGCAGGTCCCGTGGTCGGCCGCGCACGAGAAGCTCCTGACCGCCTTCGTCGGCCGCTCGACGCCCGACCTCGCGCAGCTCGGGAACACCTGGATTCGCCGAGTTCGTCGCGCTCCGCGCCCTCGCCCCGCTCGACGCCGTGGATCGAGGCGGTCGGCGGCCGTGCGGCCCGACGCACTTCTTCTCCGGGCATCTGGAGCACGAACGTGGTCGACGGCGTCGCCGTACGGCATCCCGTGGTACGTGGACACGCGCCTGCTCTTCTACCGCAAGGACATCCTGGCCGCGGCCGGCTATCGACTGCGATGCCGGCCGACCTGGCCCGCGTGGCGGGCGGCGATGGAGGCGGTCAAGCGCCAGGTCGGCGCCGATCGGTATGCCATCTTCCTGCCGCTCAACGAGTGGTGCGCAGCCGGTGATCCTCGGGCTCCAGGCCGGCTCGCCGCTCCTGGCGGACGAGTGCGACGTCGCGGGGCCTTCAGCGAGCCCGCGTTCCGCCGCGCCTTCGACTTCTACCTGGACTCTTCCGGGACGGGCTCGCCCCGCCGGTCGGCAACAACGAGATCGCGAACATGTACCAGGAGTTCGCGCGCGGCTACTTCGCCATGTACATCACCGGCCCGTGGAACCTCGGCGAGTTCCGGCGGCGGCTGCCGCCCGAGACTGCAGGACGCGTGGGCGACGGCGCCCTTCCCGGGCCCGACGCGGCGCATCCGGGCGTCTCGCTCGCCGGCGGCTCGAGCCTCGTCCTCTTCGCGAGCTCGCCGCACCCGGAGGCGGCGTGGAAGTTCATCGAGTTCCTGTCCGCGCCCGGACAGCAGCTCCGCTTCTACGCGCTGACCGGCGACCTGCCGGCGCGGTCGCAGGCCTGGGAGGACTCCTCCCTCGCCGCGCGACCCGAACATCCGCGCCTTCCGGCGACAGCTCCGCCGCGTCGTGGCGACGCCGAAGATCCCCGAGTGGGAGCAGATCGCGATCCGCGTGCAGGAGCGGTCCGAGATGGCGGTCGCGCGGCGCCGTCGCGGCCGACTCGGCGCTCGCGCTCCTCGACGCGGACGTCGAGCGCATCCTCGAGAAGCGGCGCTGGCTGCTCGCCCGGGCCGGCGCAGCGCGGAGCGGTCGCGCCATGAGCGCGCGCGGCGCCCACATCGAGCGCCGGAAGGCGCGGGCGGCCTGGCTCTTCCTCGCGCCCGCGCTCGGCGTTGATCGGGCTCTTCTTCGTCCTGCCGGTGCTGGCCGGTCTCCTGCTTGAGCCTCACCGACTTCGACATCTACGCGATCGGCGCCCCGTGACACGGCCCGCTTCGTCGGGCTCAAGAACTACGTCGGCGACGCTCACGAGCTCGCTCTTCTGGCAGGCGCTCCGGAACACGCTCTACTTCGTCCTCGTCGGCGGTCCGCTCTCGGTCCTCGTCTCGCTCGGCGCGGCGCTCCTCCTCAATGCGCGCGCGGTCAAGCTCCGCGCGCTCTTCCGCACCATCTACTTCGCCCCGGTGGTGACCACCCTCGTCGCGGTCGCCATCGTCTGGCGCTACCTCTATCACCCGCGCTACGGGTCTCCTGAACCACGCCCTCGGCTGGTTCGGCCTCGGTCCGATCGACTGGCTCGGCGATCCGCGTGGGCGATGCCGGCGATCATCCTCCTCGCCGTCTGGAAGAACTTCGGCTACAACATGCTCATCTTCGTCGCCGGGCTGCAGAGCGATCCCGGAGGAGCTCTACGAGGCCGCGTCGATCGACGGCGCAGGCGCCTGGCAGCGTTTCCGGCACGTCACCCTGCCGGGGCTCGCGCCGACCTTCCTGTTCGTGGGCGTGACGACCATGATCGGCTACTTCCAGCTCTTCGCCGAGCCCTACGTGATGACGCAGGGCGGGCCGCTCCGGAGCACGACGAGCGTCGTCCTCCTCATGTACGAGGAGGGCTTCCGCTGGTGGCGGATGGGGATCGCCTCGACGCATGGCGGTCCTCCTCCTCGTGATCACGCTCGCCGGCACGCTCCTCCAGCTCGCGGCTCCGCAGCGGAGAACGGGCGATGAGCCGGCGGCTCGCGCGTCGTTCCTGCTGCACGCGGCGCTCGTGTTCGGCGCCGCGATCACGCTGACGCCGCTCGCCTGGATGGTCGCGGCCTCCTTCATGCCGACGGGGGAGGCGAACACGTCCCGCCGCCGCTTCTGGCCGAGCCGGCCGACGCTCGAGCACTACGTCGCGCTCTTCACCCGGCTCGACCTCGCGCGCCACTTCCTGAACAGCGCGCTCATCACCATCGGTCGCCACGCTCCTCTCGGTGCTCGTCAACGGGCATGGCCGGCTACGCCTTCGCCAAGCTCCGCTTCGGCGGGCGGGACCGGCTCTTCCGCGTCCTCATGCTGGCGCTCGTCGTGCCGGCGCAGGTCGGCATGCTGCCGCTCTTCCTCCTCCTGCGCGAGCTCGGGCTTCGTGAACACCTACGTCGGGGTGCTGGTCCCCTACCTCGCGAGCGTCTTCGGCATCTTCCTCGTCCGCCAGTACGCCCTCGGCATCCCGGACGATCTCCTCGACGCGGCGCGCGTGGACGGCGCGGGCGAGTTCGCGCATCTTCCTGACCGATCGTCGTGCCCGTCATCAAGCCGATCCTCGTCACGCTCGCCACGTTCACCTTCCTCTCCGCGTGGAACGACTTCATGTGGCCGCTGATCATCCTGAGCGACAGGCGCGACGTACACGCTCCCGGTCGCGCTGGCCAACCTGGCCGGCGAGCACGTGCAGGACACCGAGCTCATGATGGCGGGATCGGTCTTGACCGTGCTCCCGGCGCTGCTCGTCTTCCTCGTTTTCCAGCGGGCTACGTCCGTGGCATCCTGGCGGGCAGCGTCAAGGGCGTGAGACGGCATTCTCGGCGGGATCGCCCGTCGCCTCTGCTCCTGAGCGGGCGGCGCAACCGCCGCCGACGGCCCCGAGCCGTGATCGACGACTTCGACGGATGTCGCCGCCTGGGCGCCCTTCCCGGCCGACGGCGTCGATCTCGCGATTGCGCTCGGAGCCGGGCGCCGCGGCGGCGCGCATGCGGCTCGACTTCCACTTCAAGAGCGGCGGCGGCTACGCGGTGGCGCGGCGGAAGATGGCGCTCCACCTTCCTGAGAACTACGCATTCTCCTTCCGCGTGCGGGGCGCGGCGCCGTCCAATCACGTCGAGTTCAAGCTCCTCGACGCGACGGGCGAGAACGTCTGGTGGTTCGTGCGCCGCGACTACGTCTTCCCTGCAGAGTGGCAGAAGTTCGCGATCAAGAAGCGCCAGATCGCCTTCGCCTGGGGACCGCAGGGCGGGGGCGAGATCCGGCATGTCGCCGCGCTCGAGATCGTCGTCACCGCGGGGAGCGGCGGCCAGGGAAGCGTGTGGATCGACGATCTCGACCCTCACGCCGCTCCCGCCGGCCGACCAGGCGCCGCCGCCGCCGGTGGCGAGCGCTTCCTCGGCGCAAGGCGGGCACGCGGCGGCGCGCGCGCTCGATGGCGATTCGACGACCGCGTGGCGTCCGGCCGCCGGCGATCGCGCCCCGTGGCTCGCGCTCGATCTCGGCGTGCCGCGCGAGTATGGCGGGCTCGTCCTCGACTGGGCGCCCGAGGGCGGCGCGAGCGACTACGTGATCGAGACGGCGGAGGAGGGCGGCGGCCCGTGGACGGCCGCGCGCACGGTCGCGGGCGGGAACGGCGGCCGCGACTACCTGTATCTCCCGGAGAGCGAATCGCGCCACGTGCGGGTGCGCCTGACCGGCGCGCCGGAAGCGGCGGAGCGCGCGGCGCTCGCCGCGGTCGCCGTCCAGCCGCTCGCCTGGTCGGCCACACGCGAGGCGTTCTTCCAGGCGATCGCGGCCGATGCGCGGCGCGGGCTCTACCCGCGCGGGATGTCGGGCGAGCAGAGCTACTGGACGGTGGTCGGCGCCGACAACGACCGCCGCGAGGTCCTGTTCAGCGAGGACGGAGCGATCGAGGCGGGGGAGGAGCATTTCTCGATCGAGCCGTTCCTCATGGTCGGGGACACGCTGTTCACCTGGGCCGAGGGGACGACGAGTCAGGGGTTGGAGGTGATGCCTTCCGTCTCGCGCGAGGTCCCGCCGCTCCACCTCTCGGTGAACGCATTCGCGACCGGCGATCCCGGCGCGTCATCGATTGTCGTCAGTTACGGGGTCTCCAACTCGTCGGCAGAGCCGGTGCAGGCCACCCTTTGCCTCGCCGTGCGCCCGTTCCAGGTGAATCCCCCGGCTCAGTTCCTCAACAAGCTCGGCGGGACGGCGCCGATCCGCGATCTGGCCGTGGACGGACGCATCCTGCGCGCCAATGGGCGACCGGCCTTCTTCTGCCTCACTCCACCAGCGGATTTCGGGGCGGCGACGTTCGACCAGGGCGACGCCGTCGCCGACTACCTGGCGCAAGGCAGGCTGCCGGACAAGAGCGCCGTCGAGGACGCCTTCGGTGCCGCATCCGCTGTGCTTGCATTCCCCATGAATGTCGCGACGGCGGGAAAGCCGTACTACATCGGCAAGGACCAGGTGCATGTCGTCATTCCGCTCCACGCGGACTCGCCGCCGCCGCCCATGGTCGAGGGCCAGAGCGCAGCGTTCGACTGGGTGACGGAGCAGGTGGGGGCGTACTGGCGCGCCTGGGACTCGTCCATGCAACGGGCCACGATCGACCTCCGCTCACTTCCGGCGCCTGCGGAGTGGATCGCCGAGTCCCTGCGCGCTCAGCTCCGTTACATCCTCGTCAACCGCGCCGGTCCCGCCATCCAGCCGGGCACGCGGGCCTACGCGCGCTCCTGGATCCGCGACGGCTCGCTCACCTCGACGGCGCTGCTGCGCCTCGGGCACGCGGATGCGGTGCGCGAGTTCATCGAGTGGTTCGCGCCCCACCAGTATCCGAACGGGAAGATCCCCTGCGTCGTCGACTGGCGGGGCGCCGATCCGGTGCCGGAGCACGATTCATCGGGCGAGTTCATCTACCTCGTCGCCGAGTACTACCGGCACACGCGCGATCGCACGCTCGCCGCGGCGATGTGGCCGCGCGTCGTCGCCGCGGCCGCCTATCTCGACTCGCTCCGCCACGAGCGCCGGACGCCGGAGTACGAGACCCCTGACAAACTCCATTTCTACGGGCTCCTCCCGCCCTCGATCAGCCACGAGGGCTACTCGGCGAAGCCGATGCACTCCTACTGGGACGACTTCTTCGCCTTCCTCGGCTTCAAGGACGCAACGTTCCTCGCGGCCGAACTGGGCCACCCGGCCGAAGCGGCCCGCCTCGCCGCGATCCGCGACGAGTTCGCCCATGACCTCGCCGCCTCGGTCGAGGCGGCCCGGCGCGTGCACGCGATCGACTACATCCCGGGATGCGCCGATCTCGGCGACTTCGACGCCACCTCGACCACGATCGCCCTGGCCCCGACCAACGCCGCCGCGATCCTCGATCCGGCCGCGCTCGAGCGCACGTTCGAGCGCTACTGGGAGTTCTTCACCGCGCGGCGCGACGGCGCGCCGTGGGATGCGTTCACGCCCTACGAGATGCGGAACATCGGCGCCTTCGTGCGCCTCGGCTGGCGGGATCGCGCCCAGGAGCTCACGCGCTGGTTCCTGACGCAGCAGAAGCCGACCGGCTGGCGGCAGTGGCCGGAGGTGGTGCGCCGCGAGGACCGCGTCCCGCACTTCGTCGGCGACCTCCCGCACACCTGGGTCGGATCGGACTTCATCCGCTCCATCCTCGACATGCTCGCGTACGAGCGCGAGGCGGACGAGTCGCTCGTCCTCGGCGCGGGCGTACCGAGCGAGTGGCTCGCCGGACCGGGCCTCACGGTGCGGAACCTCAGCACGCACCACGGTCCGCTCTCGTTCACCATGCGGCACGCGGGCGCGGGAGACGCGAGCGTCGAGGTCAAGATCGAGGCCGGCACCCGCATCCCACCGGGCGGGATTGCCGTTCGCACCCCGCTCGCGGCCGTTCGCTCCGCCACGGTCAACGGCGCCCGCGTCGAGGCGAGCGCTGCCGGGGAGATCATCGTGCGCGAGCTCCCGGCCACGGTGATAGCCGTCCCCTGACCGCCCTGGAGGCCGTAGGCCGCCGCCCTGTCGCGAGGCCCCCGGGCCCCCCAGGGCCCATCGCAGCCCCTCCGGCTCATTTCCTCATGTTTAGATGACTTTCAGGTGTAGAATGGTTCCGGCCGGGGAAGTCCGACGGCCCTTGTCCACATCCAGCCAGGAGGTCAGCCAATGAGGACGCTTGCACTCGCCGGAGCGCTCGTGGCGGTGATCGGGCTTTCGAGCCTGGCCACGGCCGAGCCCAGGATGGTTCTCATCGAGGAGTTCACGAACACATCCTGACCAGGCTGCCCAGCAGCCAGCCGTGTGCTGGACCAGATCGTTGCGAATCATCCCGAGATGGTCGCCACCATCGCCGTTCACGCCTGGTGGCCCGGCATCGGGGATCCGTTCTATCAGGCCAACATCGACGAGAACCGGGCTCGCATCACCTATTACAGCGTCAGCTACACGCCACACACCTACTTCGACGGCATTGTCGACGGCACTTCCGGCGGGGCCTGGGAGCAGATGGTCCTCGATCGAGCGGCGATGCCGAGCCCGCTCCGCATCAACCTGAGCGGGGATCGCGTCGCCGGCACCATCACGGCCGAGATCACGAACACGAGCGGCGCCCCCGTGACGGGGGCTTTGCGCTTCGCGATCACCGAGAGCGGTGTGGCCCCGCCGGCCGGTTCGACCTACCGGCTCCCGCAGACGCTGAACCACGGCATGCGTGACTTCCTCCCCGCGCCAACCGGTGAGGTCATCACGTTCGCCCCCAGCGTGCCGGTCACGCGGACGCAGACCTTCGCGCTCGGCCCGGCCTGGGTCGAGAGGAACCTCGAGTGCGTGGTCTTCGTGCAGGACGACGCCACCAAGGAAGTGCACCAGGCGGCGAAGATCTTCTTCCACCTCGATCAGCCCGAGCTCGTCGTTTCGAGTGTCGTGATCGACGACACCGCGGGCGGCAACGGGAACGGCCGGCTCGATCCGGGCGAGGACGCCGAGATCGCGCTCACGCTCATGAACCTGAATCCGGTCGGTGCAACCACGATCGCCGGGGCGCTGTCGACGAGCGATGCCAATGCGACGGTCACCGACGGTGCGGGGACCTGGCCCGACATCGCGTACCTGGCGACCGGCGACAACAGCGCCGATCCCTTCGCGCTGAGCGTGGTCCTCGCAGTGCCGTACGGATACGAGATCCCCTTCAGTTTCGACCTGGCGGCGGCTGGGGGCTACACGAAGCAGACGACGTTGACTCTTGGCGTCGGCTCGCCCACCGACCCGATCGGAGCGGACAGCTACGGCTACTACGCGTACGAGGACGTGGACGGGCCGGGCAATGTTCCGCGGCCGACCTACAACTGGGTGGAGATCGATCCCACGCGGGGCGGACCGGGAACCCTGGTCTCGCTGGGTGATGATCAGACCGTACAGCGGACCATGTCGTTCAGCTTCAAGCTGTACGGCAACGTGGACAATCGGATCTCGATCTCCTCGAACGGGTTCCTGGCCCTCGGGGCGACCACCGAGTACGCGGTCTCGAACGGCTCGATCCCCGGCCCCGAGGGACCGCCGAAGATGATCGCCGGTTTCTGGACCGACCTGAACCCGGCAGCCGCCGGCAGCGGGAAGGTCTACGCGTGGGACGATGCCGCGGGCGGTCGCTACATCGTCGAGTTCAGCGGAGTGGAGCACTACCACGACGCCGGGCTCGGCGTGCCGGAGACCCTCCAGTTCATTCTCTACAATCCGGCGATGCATCCGACCGAGACCGGAGACGGGCAGATCGACATCCAGTACGCGGTGGTGAGCGATGCCTCCGGGTGCACGGTCGGCATCGAGAACCAGACCGAGACGGTCGGCATCCAGTACCTGGCGAGTGGTCATCTGAACGCGGCGGCGCATGGGCTCGCGGCCGGGCGCGCGCTGCGGTTCACGACCACGCCTCCCGACGGCCCGACGAGCATCGAGGATCCGGGAACGGCTCCGGGCCTGACGCAGGTCTCGGTGCGGCCGAATCCATTCATGAGCGCGACGACGATCAGCTTCGTCGTCCCGCAGGATGGACCGGCGACGCTCCGGGTCTACGGGACCGACGGGCGACTGGTGCGGACGCTCATCGACGGTCGTATCGGCGCCGGCCCGGGGATGGTGAGCTGGGACGGCCGGGATGCGCGCGGGAACGATCTGCCCGCGGGCATCTACCTGTATCGCCTGTCCAGCACGGGGTTCGAAGCCACCGGCAAGGTCACGCGGATCCGGTAGTCCGAGCCGCAGGAGGCCGACAGCGGCCCGACCGCGGCCCGAACCTCAGGTCAGTGCAAGGCCCTCCCTGCCCAGCGCAGGGAGGGCCTTGTCATGGACCCGCTGTCCTGGGAGAATCGAGTAGGTGTCAAGTCCATGACGCCACGTCGAAAGATTGACGCTATGGCCCCAGCGCCCCCTCCGGTGTCACCCCGGGCCCGTGCGGCCGATCCCGACCTCGATCTGCATCTCGTCGAGGCGCCTCCCGACCGCGACCGGCTCGTCCTGCTCGCCGCCCGCGCCAGGAGGGAGGGAGACCACCTCCTCCTGGCCGCTGCATCCCGCCGGCTCGCCGACGACCTTCGCGATCAGGGCCGGGGGAACGCGGCCATCGAGGCATACCGGGAGTGGCTCACCGCCCACGCGGGCGCAGCTCCTCCGGTCGAGGTGGCGATCGTTCGCTACCGGCTGGCTTCCCTGCTGGCGCGCGCGAACTCCTCCGACGAGGCGCGGGACCACGTGCGCGCGGCCGATGAGATCCTCGGTCCCACACCCCCGCTTCCAGCTGCGGTCTGCCGCCTGCTCGCGACCGCATGGCTCGCGATCCAGGACGATCGGGAGCCGGCCGCCCTCGAGCCGGCGCGCCGGGCGCTCGACCTGGCGCTCGCCGAGAACTGGCCCGGCGCGGCGGCCGACGCCCGGCAGTGCCTGGGCATCGCTTCCTCGGTGGCCGGGCGTCCCGATGAAGCTCTCGATCTGCTCTTCGACGCCTACTCGTTCCAGCACGCGCGGGACCGCCGCCCGCGGATGCTCGAACTCCTCTCGAACCTCGGGATCGTGTCGCTTCTCTCCGGGCATGTCGAGTCGGCGCACAACTACCTGCGGCGCGCCGCAGCCATCGGCGCCGGCGAGAGCGGAGCCCGGGCGGGGGCGGTGCTCCTGAATCTGGGCATCGTCAACATGGCGATGGGGAAATGGGACGAGGCGGAAGCCAATCTCCGGGAGAGCATCCGCGTGCACGAGGCGAGCGGCAGCCGGCGCGCCACGGTGGACCCGCTGATCTCGCTCGCGAGGCTCTGCGTATTCCGGCGCCGCTTCCGGGAGGCCGCCGGGATCTGCGCCGAGGCGGAACGGGCCGCGGGCGAGGTGAACGATCGGATCCGGGGGTGGCTGGAGGCGGTCGCCGGGGAGCTGGCGATGGCGCGCGGGGAGCACGAAGCAGCTCTTCGCCATTTCGACGCGCTCGTGGGCTGGCTCGATCGCGACAACCCGCGGAATGCGGCCGGCGCCTTTCGCCGGCGGGCGGAGGCCCACCTCGCCCTGGCCCGGCTCGATCCCGCCGCCGCGGACGCCGCGCTGGCGCTCAGCGCCGCCCGCACCGCTGGCGATCGCGTCGAGGAGGGGCTCACGCATCGCGTGCTCGCGGATCTTGCGATCGAGCGTGAAGATCTCGACCGCGCCGCCACCGAGATCCATCGTTCGGTCGACCTTCTCCGGGCCGCCGGCCGGCAATCGGAGCTTCCCCACTCGCTCCTCCGCCTGGCCGAGCTCGAGGTGCGGTCGGCGGCGATGCCCATCGAGGACGTGCTCGTGGTGCTGGCCGAGGCCGAGCGCATCTTCGCCGAGCTCGGGCTCGCCCTCGGGGTGGCCCGCTGCCAGCTCGTGCGGGCGCGCCTGCAGATCAGGGCCGGCATGCTCGATCGAGCCCGCGCCATGCTCGATCGCGCGCGCCCGGTCCTCGCCGCGGAAGGGCTGTCATCGGATCGGCAGCGCATGAACGAGGAGGCGAACGCGCTCGCCCGCGCGGCCGAGCGCGCGAGCGCCGACGAGCCCGGACGTGCGGCCGGGCTCCGAGTCGCCGCCGCGTCCGTCTCCGGTGGCCGGCGGCCGGGATCGAGCCCGGGGCGGGACGCGGAGCGGACCACTCTCCTGAGCGGGACCTTCATCGCACAGAGCCCGGCGATGCTGGAAGTGCTCGAGCAGGTCGAGCGCCTCGGCAGCTCCGATGTGCCGGTGCTCATCCTCGGCGAGACCGGCGTGGGGAAGGAGCGCGTCGCGCGCGCCATCCACGCCGCCGGTCCGCGGCGAAGCGGCACCTTCGTGCCGCTCATCCCCACCGGTCTCGGGCAGGAGCTTCTCGAGAGCCAGCTCTTCGGCCACACGCGCGGGGCGTTCACGGGCGCCGATCGCGAGCGCAAGGGGCTCCTCAAGGCGGCCGACGGCGGCACGTTCTTCCTCGACGAAGTAGGGGAGATGCCGCTCCCAGTGCAGGTGAGCTTCCTTCGTTTCCTCGAGACCGGCGACTTCCGGCGGATCGGCGAGTCCGCCATGAGTCGGGCGGACATCCGCGTCATCTCGGCGACCAACCGCGACCTGAAGGAGGATGTGCGCGCCGGCCGCTTCCGGCGGGATCTCTACTACCGGCTGGCAACGGTCGTGATCGAGCTCAAGCCGCTCCGGGAGCGGATCGAGGACATCGGTCTTCTCCTCGATCACTTCCTCCATGCCTACGCCGCGGCGGCCGGCAAGCCCCAGCTCCGCTTCTCGCCCGCGGCGCGGGAGGCATGTCTCAGCTACCCGTGGCCGGGGAACGTGCGCGAGCTCGAGAACGAGGTGCGGCGGGTGGTCGCCCTCGCCGGAGGCCATCGCGAGGTGGGTCTCGATCTCCTGTCCGCCGACCTCGCCGCCAGCGCCGGGAGGCGAACGGATGCCGCAGAGCATCTCGCCCTCGACGAGGAGCTGAGCCGGCTCGAGCGCCGCCGCATCATCCAGGCGCTGATGGACGCCGACTGGAACCAGAGCGCGGCGGCGGCGGCGCTCGGCCTCAAGCGGACGACGCTCATCGCCAGGATGAGGCGCCACGGTATCGTGCGATGAGATCTCACATGGCCATTGTAGATACCGGTCCCCGGGGAGTGTCATGTCCATGACACAGCGTGCCCGGCGCAGGAAGCTGCGTCGGTCACCAGGAAACGCAAGTCATCGCCGATGCGAGCGTTGGAAGAAACAGCCCCGACTCGGCACAATGCTTGCAGTATTTATGCCGACGGAAGAGACCGTCCCGGCCACAGGTGGAGGGTTGCCATGACCGCGGGAATCCGCTGCGCCGGCCTTCTGGCCGTCCTTTCGCTTCTCGTCTCCACCGCGCCGGCCGGCGCGGCGCGCCCCGTGCTCGAACCGTATGACGCCGGCATCGATCGCGAGGCGGTGCTTGCGCGCGACCCAGGCTGGCTCGACGCCCACGCCGACACGGTGTGGTTCGGCGGGAGCGGGCTCGGGAACGGCACGGTCGCCCGCGGCGGCCTCTGGAACTGGGAGGCCGATTCCGGCGAGACCCCGGAGTACTTCCTCGATGGGGATCCGGTCGGGAACCAGTACCGCGACGGCTGGACCTTCGATGACCTGACGACGGCCGGCGATGGGCCCTCCGCCCTCGGCCCGGGGCACTGGCGGACCGACGGCACGTACGATTTCGACTTCGATGGCGGCGCCTTCGCGCACCGGGCGACGACCCACGCCAACAACGGCGTGGACGACGGCCCGGATCCGCTCGCCGGCGGCTGGTCGGTGTGGATCGGGACGAACCTCCACTTGAATCCGGAGCATTGCGCGTGGCCGGGGACGGCGGGGTATGGTGACTACTGGTCGCAGGCGATCGCGAAGCAGTTCCGCTTCCGGAACGCGCCCGGGCCCGGGGAGTTCCCGCCGCCGCCTTCCGATGCCACGCTCGATCTCGCCTTCTTCCATCGCTACGCGGTCGAGCAGAACTTCGACACGTGCTGGGTCGAGATCTCGGCGGACGGCGTGTGGTGGGAGCAGGTCGGGACGGCGGCCAACGGGAACGGGATCTGGACCGGCGGGACGCGCGCCGCGCCCGAACCGGGGCCGTTCGGCGGACCGGCCTCGGCGAGCCTCGGTCGCTGGCCCGGCGGCGAGGGGGATCTCTGGGTCCGCCTCCGGCTCGCCACCGATGCCCTGCTCTCCGATGAGAGCGCGGGCGGCACGTATCTCTACGCCTGGCAGGTGGACGACCTGGCGCTCCGCATGAACGGGGCGCCGATCGATCTGGCCACCTTCGAAGCGGGCATGGACGGCTGGGAGCCGCGGCGCTGCGAGGGGAAGGATGTCGTCCTGACCGGGGATCCGCAGCGGCCCGCGGGGCGCATCGCGCCGCTCTCCGCCATCGCCTGCCCGCCTGGCCCGCCACTGGTCGCTTGCCCCGAGAACTGCGCCATCGAGGATCGGATTCTCCTCTTCGTGGACCAGGACGAGTGCGCGGCCCACGAGGCGACGACAGCGGCTTTCTCCCCGGCCTTCGCGATCGGCGGCAGCGCCCATCCCGACCTCGATGGCGACGCGGGGCGGATCCTCGAGGCCGATGCGTACGCGGACGGCGGGAGCGGGCTCTTCGATACGGCTCTCTACTTCTGCTTCCTCTACTGGCCCTTCGACGAGAATCACTGCCCGTACGCGCCGCCGGCCGGATCGCCCGGCGGGGGCTCGGTCTTCAACTGGTCGCAGCAGGGCGGTGACGGCGCTTGTCACATCATCGGACTCGGGGCGGGTATCCACTGCATGTGGAACATGACCTTCGACTGGTCGGCGTTCATCCCGGCCAGCGCCGACTCGGTGATCCTCACCCTGGGCATGGTCGCCGAGTGTGACGGCGCATCGTGCCTCACGAGCGACGCCACCGGCCCCTTCATCGACAACGTGCGCTTCGGCGTGTACGACCCGAGCGGCCCCGCCCTGCGGTCGAACACCCTCGATCGCTTTGCCGACAACTTCCCGACCTCGAACACGGGCTTCCCGCTCGCCGCGACCACCCGCACCGACGCCGCCTTCAGCCTCTCCATGTCGCTCGGCATCGAGATCCCGATGCGCTGGGTGCGTGCCGACTCGGCGGCCACTGCCATTGCCGCTCCGAACACCGCGGTGTACCTCAAGTGGGCGGTCGAGCGCGGCGCATGCCAGCCGAACCTGACCCATCCGTTCTTCGTGGCCTTCCCGCCCACCGCTCCCGGCACCTTTCCGAACGACCTCAACTGGCACGCGGCGCGGATGGACACGGCGCAAGCGATGAGCAACTCGCAGACCGTGAACGGGTACTGGATGACCTGCTTCCACGAGGACGATCCGCGGAACGGGACGTTCTGGACGGGCGCGCCGCCGGCGGTCGAGCCGTGCGACGACATCCTGCCGGACGGCCTCTTCACCGCGGGGACGAACGTCTACTACTTCTTCGAGGCGCGGGTCGCCGCGGGGGCCGGCGCCGGCAGCGTCGTCGCCACGTTCCCCCTCGCGAGGAACCGCGGCATCGTGCGGACGACGGCCAACCACAAGGACTACTGGCTCCAGATCAACAACCTGCCCGAGCTGGCGCCGGCCTGCGACGGCACCTACGCCAACAGCATGCTGATCGTCAACGACTACGCGACCGGCGGCGTGCCGGGCCGAGCGACGACGCAGCGCTCCCGCCTCACCGCGACGCTCGCCTCGCTCGGACTCGAGTTTGACGTCTACGATGCGGTCAGCACCAACTACAACCAGTGCTACGACACGATCGGACGCCGCGAGGACCGGCCATCACAGCAGCCGCGGCCGCCGTACAACGGGGCCACCGATCTCATGCTCGCCGGGTACGACTGCATCTGGTACGCGTCGGGCTTGAGCCAGTTCGGGACACTGAGCGACCGGAACACGCTCCCGAGCTTCGGCGGCCAGGCGTCCATGGACCAGCAGAAGCTCGAGACGTGGCTTGCGGGGTGCAGCGAGGGGAGCCCGCGTCTCCTCCTCCTCGAGGGCACGGGGTGGGCCGCGGACATCCAGTCCAACACGGTGAACGGCCCGCAGTTCCTCGGCAATCGCGGCATCGGCGTGCTCGCGCGCGACTACGCTCAGCAACTCGCTGCGAACGACCTCCGGCGCTGCGCGCGGCTCGCCGGGACCGCGCTCGTGCCCGACTTCGAGGGCGAGGCGTTCGGCTCGGGCTGTCCCGACGACATCCCGATCAGCGTACTCGCGTCGACGGGCGGCGGCGAGGCGGTGGCCTACTTCGTCGAGTCGCTCGAGGACGGCGACGACCCCGTGAACTGCGCGGACGACGTGCCACGCCCCGCCTGGCAGGCGGTCGTGCGGCGGACGAACCCGAATCACTCGTGCGAGAAGTCGGTGACGATGAGCTTCGCCTACGCCGAGCTCCTGCCCCTGAACTGCATCGAGCAGTGCCTGTTCGACGACTACGTCGTGAGCGGCGCGAACGCGGAGCTGGTGATCGATCTCTTCCAGTGGGCGGGACAGCCGGTGAACGCGGCGCCGGTGGGGGTTGCGCCGGCGGGAACCCCGCGGTTCGTGAACGCGCTCGCCCCGGCGGCGCCGAACCCGGCGGCGCGGCGGGGGACCGAGATCCGCTACTCGATCGCGACGCGCGGGCGGGTCACGCTCCGCATCTGCGACGTGAGTGGGCGCGTGGTGCGGACACTGGTGGACGAGGAGCAGGAGGCGATCGCCGGCGGGCGCGCGGTGGTGTGGGACGGGCGGAACGACGCCGGGCGCGCGGTCGGACGCGGGGTGTATCTCTACGAACTCCGCGCGCCGGGCTACGCGGCGGCGCGGAAGCTCGTCGTGCTCGAGTGAGGACGACATGGGCCAGGTCACAGTGGAGGCTGCCATGGCCACATGGAACTGCCGTGCCGTGCCTCTTGCCGCTCTCTCCTTTCTTCTGGCCGCTGCGCCGGCGGGCGCCGTGCCGCTCGTTCCACAACCCTATGACGGGGCAGCGGACCGCGAGGCGCTCGCAGCACACGACCCGGGGTGGCTCGACGCCCATGCCGACACGGTGTGGTTCGGCGGGAGCGGTTTCGGCAACGGGGCTGTCGTCCGCGGCGGCGTGTGGAACTGGGAGGCCGACTCGGGCGAGGCGCCAGAGTTCTTCCTGGATGGGGATCCGGTCGGGAACCAGTACCGCGACGGGTGGACGTTCGCAGACCTGACGACACATGGCGACGGTCCTTCGGCGCTCGGTACGGGACACTGGCGAACCGACGGCACGTACGACTTCGACTTCGATGGAGGCGCCTTCGCGCACCGGGCGACGACGCACGCCAACAACGGGGCGAACGACGGCCCCGACCCGCTCGCCGGCGGCTGGTCGGTGTGGATCGGGACGAACCTCCACCTGAACCCGGAGCACTGCGGCTGGGGGGGAACCGCGGGATACGGCGACGGCTGGTCGCAGGCGGTCGCGAAGCAGTTCCGCTTCCGGAACGCGCCGGGCCCCGGGGAGTTCATGCCGCCCGCACCCAACGCGCTGCTCGATCTCACGTTCTTCCATCGCTACGCGGTCGAGCAGAGCCACGATACGTGCTGGGTCGAGATCTCGGCGGACGGCGTGCGGTGGGAGCAGGTCGGGACGGTAGCCAACGGGAACGGGATCTGGACCGGCGGGACGCTCGTCGCGCCCGAGCCGGGGCCGCTTGGGGGACCGGGCTCGGCGACCCTCGGCCCCTGGCCTGGCGGCGAAGGGGATCTCTGGGTCCGGCTCCGGCTGGCCACCGATGATCTCGTCTCCGACGAGTCCGCGGGCCGGGCCTTTCTCTTTGCCTGGCAGGTGGATGAGATCGCGGTCCGGGCGAACGGCATGCCGATCGACCGGGCCGACTTCGAGACGGGCATGAGCGGCTGGGAGCCCCGGCGCTGCGAGGGGCAGGACGTCGTCCTGACCGGCGATCCACTCCGGCCCGCGGGGCGCATCGCGCCGCTCTCCGCCATCGCCTGTCCGCCGGTCGTCCCCTGCCCTGAGGCCTGTGCGATCGAGGGTAACGTTCTCCTCTTCGCCGATCAGGACGAATGCGCGGCGCACGTGGCGAAAACCGCCGCCGTCTCTCCGCCCTTCGCAATCGGTGGTGGTGCGCATCCCGACCTCGACGGCGATGTAGGCCGGCTCTTCCTCGGCGATGTGTATGCCGACGGCGGCAGCGGGCTCTTCGATGCCATGTTCGTCGTCTGCTTCCACTACTGGCCGGTCGACGCCAATCACTGCCCTTACGCTCCGCCGCCCGGCTCGCCCGGAGCGGGCGCGATCTTCAACTGGTCGAGCGTCTCCGCGACAAGCTGCCAGTCCTTCGCGCTGGGGGCCGGGGCGCGCTGCCAGCAGGATCTCCTCCATGACATGTCTTCTTACCTGCCGGCGACGGCGGACTCCGTGATCCTCGCGGTGGGCATGTACTCGCAATGCATCGGCGGGTCGTGCAACCCGAGCGATGCCAGCGGTCCCTTCATCGACAACATGCGCTTCGGCGTCTACGACTCGAGCACAGAGCTGCGGGCGCAGACCTACCAGCGCTACGCGGACAGCTTCCCGACCTCGAACACGGGATTCCCGCTCTCCGCCACGGCCCGGATGGACGGGGCGTACACCCCGGTGTTCGGCGGGCCCGAGAATCCCCCCCGCTGGGTGCGTCCCGACACGGCCGGAGTCGAGGTTCAAGCCCCGAACGCAGCGGTCTTCCTCCGCTTCGCCGTGGAGCGCGGGGCCTGCCAGCCGAATCTCATGCACCCGTTCTTCGCCGCCTTCCCCCCGTCGGCGCCCGGGAGCTTTCCCGATGCTCTCCTCTGGCACGAGGCGCGGATGGACACGGCGCGCTGGTACGGTGGGGGCTTGCCGGGCGGGTACATGACCTGCTTCCACGATGCGGACGCCGGGAACGGGACCCACTGGACCGGCGCCCCGCCGGGGAACGAGCCCTGCGACGACATACTGCCCGACGGCCTCTTCACTCCGGGGACGACTGTCTACTACTTCTTCGAGGCGCGGGATGCGGTATCGAGTCAGGTCCTCGGGACATTCCCGTTCGGGCGCGGACGGCAGCCGATCACAACGGAGCCAAGCAGCAAGGGACTCTGGCTCCAGTCGAACGTCTTGCCGTCGCTCGCACCGGACTGCAGCGGGGCATATGCGCACAGCATGCTCGTCGTCAGCGACTACGCCACACAGAGCGTGCCGGGGCGGGCGACGGTGGAACGCGAGCGCCTCGTCGCGACGCTCTCGAGTCTCGGCCTCGGCTTCGACGTCTACGATGTCGTGGCGACGAATTACTCGGAATGCTACGACGGGATCGGCCGGCGGGAGGATCGGCCGACCCAGCAGCCGCGACCGCCGCACAACGGGGCCACCGACCTCATGCTGGCCGGGTACGACTGCATCTGGTACACGGCGGGTCTCAGCGACCATCGCACGCTGAGCGACCGCCGCACGCTCTCCCTCTTCGGCGGCCAGCCATCCATGGACCAGCAGAAGCTCGAGACGTGGCTCGCGGGTTGCAGCGAGGGGAACCCGCGGCTCCTTCTCGTCGAGGGCACGGGCTGGGCCGCCGACATCGACCAGAACACCACCAATGGGCCCTCCTTCCTCGCCAACCGCGGTGTGGATGTGCTTGCGCGCGACTACGCTCAGCAACTCGCTGCGAACGACCTCCGCCGCTGCGCGCGGCTCGCCGGGACCGCGCTTGCACCCGACTTCGCGGGCGAGGCGTTCGGATCGGGTTGCCCCGATGACGTCGACTTGAACGTCCTCGGCGCGATCAACTCGGGCGAGCCGGTTGCCCACTTCGTCGAGTCGCTCGAGGACGGCCACGACCCCGTGAACTGCGCGGACGATGTCGCGCGCCCCGCCTGGCAGGCGGTCGTGCGGAAGACGAACCCGAATCACTCGTGCGAGAAGTCGGTGACGATGAGCTTCGCCTTCGCCGAGCTCCTGCCGCTCGACTGCGTCGAGCAGTGCCTGTTCGACAACTTCGTCGTGAACGGCGCGAACGCGGAGCTCCTGATCGATCTCTTCCAGTGGGCCGGGCAGCCGGTGAACGCGGGGCCGATCGGGGTCGGGCCCGAGGCATCGCCGCGCCTCGTGAACGCGCTCGCCGCGGTGGCGCCCAATCCGGTGTCGCGGCGGGGGACCGCGATCCGCTACTCGATCGCGACGCGCGGACGGGTCACCCTCCGCATCTGCGACGTGAGCGGGCGCCTCGTGCGGACGCTCGTGGACGAGGAGCAGGAGCCGATTGCCGGCGGGCGCGCGGTCGTGTGGGACGGCCGGAACGATGCCGGTCGAGCGGTCGGGCGCGGGGTGTACCTCTACGAGCTCCGCGCGCCGGGCTACGTCGCCGCGCGGAAGCTCGTCGTTCTGGAGTGAGGCAGGTTCCGCGCGGGACCGCCGCGTCCGCCCGGGCCCCGGTTGCCGTCGGCGGTAACCGCCTGCTACCCTGCCCCCGGCTGGGAATGGTCTGGCCACGGTCGCGTGTTCGTTCCATGGCTACAGGGAGGTAGCGTCTGATGGACAAGCTGATCACTGCTCGGGGACGCTTCATGTCTCGCCGAATTCTCATCGCTTGCTTGTGCGCCGCGATCGCGCTTCTCGCCTCGAGTCGGTCCGGCAACGCGTACACCCAGTACTCGCAGAACGGAGGCGACGCCACGAACTGCGGCGCGTGCCATGGCGACTTCCGGGCGTCCGCGTATGTCTCGCCAGTGGACGGCCAGAACTGGGGTAACCTGCACAACGTACACCGCACCAACATGCTGAACGGTGACTGCGATGCCTGCCACGGCGCCGATACCTTTCCCGTGCTGCTGAGCCAGTCCGCTGGAGGTACCGGTCTGCTCACGATCGGCTGCGTCGGCTGTCACGGCCGTTCCGAGGATAATGTTGCCGGAAATCCCGAGGTCGGCGCCGGGCGCTCCGGTTACGGAGCGGGGCTGCGCCAGCATCACCAGGTCGCGGGCGCGACGGTCTGCGCAGACTGCCACCTGGACGCCAATCCGGCCAACTACACTCCGGTCGGCGAGAACGTCCTGCCGCCGTACTACGCGAGCCCGGGCACTGGGCACCCCGCAATGCCGACCCAATCGTGCAACGGGAACGGGAGCGAGAACTTCGCCGGGGCCACGCAGGGACTCAACAACGACGGCGACAATCTCCGCGATACGTTCGATGCGGACTGCGCGACGCCGGTCGAGGATCGGACCTGGGGCGCCCTGAAGACGCTCTTCAGGTAGACGGCGCGTAGGCGGTGGCGAGCGCGGGCGACCGGCCGCTGAGTGATACCCACCGGCGTATCCACGCGGCGGTGCGCCGGGTGCCGCGCGGGCGGGTAGCGACGTACGGCGACATCGCCGCGCTCGCCGGCTTCCCTGGTCAGGCCCGGCTCGTTGGCTACGCGCTCCATGCGTTGCCGGCGGGGTCGACCGTGCCATGGCACCGCATCCTGAATGCGGAGGGGCGCCTGAGCCTCGAGCGCTCCGAACCCGGCGGCGGTCTCGCCCAGCGGTTCCTGCTCGAGAAGGAAGGCGTCGAGTTCGATCCGGCGGGGCGCTTGTCGCTCGCGCGCTATCGGTACGCGCCCCGCTCAGCACCCAGCCCCGCGCCTCGCCCCGCGCGCCCGTCTACGCCGCGGCGCGGAAGCTCGTCCTTCTCGATTGAAGCGAACTCGGCACGGCGTCCGAGCGCCCGCCGGCCCGCCGTTGCCTTCGGTCATCCGGCCTGCTAGTCTGCCCCCGGCTGACAAGGGCCTACTCGGTCCGGTCCTGCCTTGTTTCCATGGCTACAGGGAGGTGGCGTCAAATGGAAAAGGTGATCACTGCCCGGGGACGCTGGATATCGAGCGGCATCATCGCTGCTTGCTTCCTGGCGCTCATCGCGCTTCTCGCATCGAGTCGTTCCGGCACCGCCTACACGACCTATGGCGGGGACTCCTCGAACTGCGGTTCGTGCCACGGTGACTTCCGGGCGACCGCGTATGTCTCGCCAGTGGACGGCCAGAACTGGGGTAACCTGCACAACGTACACCGCACCACCATGCTGGGCGGCGATTGCGACGCGTGCCACGGCGCCGACACGTTTCCTGTGATCCTCGATGAGTCGAACGGTGGGACGGGGCTCGAGGCCATCGGTTGCATGGGCTGTCACGGCCGTTCCGAGGATAATGTTGCCGGGAATCCCGAGGTCGGCGCCGGGCGCTCCGGTTACGGAGCGGGGCTGCGCCAGCATCACCAGAACGCGGGCGCGACGGTCTGCAGCAACTGCCACCTGGACGCCAATCCGGCCAACTACACTCCGGTCGGCGAGAACGTCCTGCCGCCGTACTATGCGAGCCCGGGCACGGGGCACCCCGCGATGCCGACCCAGTCGTGCAACGGAAACGGGAGTGAGAACTTCGCCGGGGCTGCGCAGGGACTCGACAACGACGGGGACGATCTCTACGACACGAGCGACACGAACTGCGCGACGGCGGTCGAGGATCGGACCTGGGGCGCCCTGAAGACGCTTTTCAGGTAGACGGCGCGTAGGCGGTGGCGAGCGCGGGCGGCCGGCCGCTGAGTGAAACCCACCGGCGTATCCACGCGGCGGTGCGCCGGGTGCCGCGCGGGCGGGTAGCGACGTACGGCGACATCGCCGCGCTCGCCGGCTTCCCTGGTCAGGCCCGCCTCGTCGGCTATGCGCTCCATGCGCTGCCGACGGGTTCGACCGTGCCGTGGCACCGCATACTGAATGCCCAGGGCCGCCTGAGTCTCGAGCGTTCCGAACCCGGCGGCGGTCTCGCCCAGCAGTTTCTGCTCGAGAAGGAAGGCATCGAGTTCGATCCGGCGGGGCGCGTGGCGCTCGCACGCTATCGCTATGCACCCCGCCGGTCGTCTCGGAACTCCGCGCCCCGCCCCGCGCCGCGAACACGCCGATCCTGAAGCGGCCGACCCTTGTCCGTCCGCCGCGCGCAATCTACAATCTAGCCACACGCCGCAGTCACGTCGCGCGTCGCACCCGTCCCGGAGGCTCACCACCATGCTCTCGTCACCCCGCGCGTTCCCGTTTCTCGTCGGCCTCGTCTTCCTCCTCGGCGCGGCAAGCGGTGCCGCCGAGCCCCCGACCTTCATCTGGGGCAATCCGCATCCGCAAGGGAACGGGCTCGAAGGCGTCGCTTTCGAGGACAGCCAGATCGGCTGTGCCGTCGGTCTCCTCGGGACCCACCTCACGACGAGCGACGGCGGCATGACCTGGGTGGATCGCACGGACCTGACGGCGTTCTCGACCGATCTTCACGACGTGCTCGTGATCGCTCCCGGCGCGGTCCTCGCTGTCGGCGGCGCGCCCGGCATCTTCAGGTCCACCGACAGCGGGGCGACCTTCGCCCCGGTCGCCAATCCATCGCACGGAGCTCTTCGCTCGCTGGTCCGCGTGAGCGGCGCGACCCTCTCCGCCGTGGGGGATAACGGTCAAGTGCTCCGCTCCACCGATGACGGCGCGACCTGGCAGCTCCTCGGGAACCCGGGACCGAGCTGGGATATCGTCGACCACGCCTGGCGGACGTCGAGCCACGGCTATGTGGTCGGACCGTTCCTCCTCCGCCAGACCACCGACGGCGGCGCCACCTGGACCGCGGTGCCCGGCACGAGCGAGGACCACTCGTTCCCCGGGGACGTTAAGTTCCTCGATGCGCAGAACGGCTGGATCTGCCTCGACTTCACCACCTACCGGACGACCGACGGCGGCGCCTCGTGGTTCCCGCGGCACGGCTCCCTCGGCTCGAGCCCGATCTATCAGGAGGAGGCGGTCATCCTCGATGTGAACCGCCGCCTCGTCGTCACCGAGGCAGAAGGGGCCGATATCTGGCGAACCGAGGACGACGGCCTCCACTGGACGCGACTCTATCGGCGTGATTCGACGCGCGGCTACACGGATATCGAGCGCCTTGCGGGCGGCGCCCTCGTCGCCGTGAGCACGGACGGCGACCTCCTCCGGAGCATGGACGAGGGCGCGACGTGGGCGAACTTCACGGAGTCGCCCGGGGACGGCGAGCGCGCCGTGCTCGAGGCGCTCATCTTCCTGCCCGGGGGCAAGGGTCTTGCCGGCGGCGACGTGCGCGTCGGTGCCGGCGTGGCCTACCTCGAAAGCACGGACGGTGGCGCGAGCTGGCAGCCGATGCCGAGCGCGCCGGCGATCCCGGTGCCGCAGGTCTTCGCCTTCTCCGGCGACCAGGTCGGGCTCGTCGGCGGCTATGGAACGGCGGGCGCGAGCTGGGTCTCGCGCACGACGGATGGCGGTACAACCTGGACCACGCAGTCGCTCGCGCCGAACTACGTGGGGAGCGCCGTGGACATCGACTTCGGGAGCGCCACGCGCTGCTACGCCGCGCTCTACGGCGGGACCAACGTGAACTACGTCTATGCGTCGACCGACGCCGGGGCGACATGGTTCCCGGCGAGCACCGGTCTCTCGGCCGCGGTGCGTCTCGACGCGATCGATTTCGTCGACGCGCTGACGGGCTATGTCGCCGGCGGCAGCTCCGGTGCGGCGATCTACCGGACGACCAACGGTGGGGCGAACTGGACGCCGGTGGGCCAGGTCGGACTCATCTCGGACCCGATCCGCGGCATGCACTGGTTCGACGCTGCGACCGGGCTCGTCACAAGCTTCGCGGGCATCCACCGGACGACGAACGGCGGCGCGACCTGGACGCGCGTCAACGCCGAGGGGAACCTCGATCTGAGCTTCCGCGACCAAGCGGTCGGCTATGCCTGCAGCGTCCTCGATCCGGTCGTCTGGCGGACGACGGACGGCGGCGTGACCTGGGCGCCGATCGACCTCCCGTGGACCGAGGGGCCGGAACGCGTCGTGGCGACCGAAACGGGCTTCGTGACGGCGGGAGCGGCGAGCGTGATCCTCGTCGCGGAGTTTGCCGGGTCGTCGGCGGTGGCCGAGGGATCGGGCGCCGGGGGTGCGTCGTGGGCTGCGGGCGATCTCGGGCCCGGGGCGTCCCTGCGCGCGCTCACCCCGCTCGTTGCGCGCGGGGCGATCGTCCTCGCCGTCGATGCGACCCGTGCGGCCGACGCGGCCACGCCGCCGGAGGGCGCGGTCTTCGACGCCGGCGGTCGCCGGGTCGCCCCGCTCGCGATCACGGCTTCTGGACCGTCGCGCTGGCAGGCAGCGTGGGACGGGACGACGCGGGGGCGCACCGCGGCGCGGGGCGTCTACTTCCTGTCGCTCGAGCGCGGCGGACACCGCGCCGCCGTCAAGGTCGTGCGCACAGACTGAGGCGCCGCACGATCGGCTCTACTTCTCCCGCGTCTTGACGAAGGTGCCCTGTTCGTACTCCGCGAAAGCAATGCGCAGCTCCTCCTGTGTGTTCATGACGATCGGTCCGTACCAGGCGACGGGTTCGCCGATCGGACGGCCGGAGACGAGGAGGAAGCGGACGGCGCGGCTCTCCGTGCGCACGCGGACCGCATCGCCGCCGCGTGCATAGAGGATGAACGAACCCTCGGCCGCCGCGGGCGCTGTCCCGCTCGTCGCATCGAACGACCCTTCGCCTTCGAACACGTAAGCGAAGGCGGTGTGCTCCCGCGGGATCGGGAGGGTGAAGATCTTCCCGGCGGGCACCGACACGTCGAGGTAGCGGGGATCCGTCACGATCTCCTGGACCGGCCCGCGCACTCCGGCGACCTCGCCGGCCACGACCTTCACCGTCGCGCCGTCAGCGGTCTTCACGGCCGGAATGTCGGCCTGACGCACCTCGCGATAGCGCGGATCCATCATCTTGTCGCGCGCCGGCAGGTTGGCCCAGAGCTGGAATCCGCGCAGGCGCCCGCGGCCGTCCCCCTGCGGCATCTCCTGGTGGATGATGCCGCTTCCCGCCGTCATCCACTGCACGTCGCCGCCGGAGATGAGGCCCTGGTTGCCCATGCTGTCCCCGTGCTCGACATCGCCGTCGAGGACATACGTGATGGTCTCGATCCCGCGGTGCGGGTGCCACGGGAAGCCCTGCCTGTACTCCGCGGGGTTTTCCGAGTGGAAGTCATCGAGCAGGAGGAAGGGGTCGATGGCCGGCACCTCCCGGAAGCCGAAGGCGCGATAGAGATGGACGCCGGCTCCTTCCACGGTGGGCTGGCTCTGCCATTGCCGCTTGATGCGGCGCACGCTCTCGTCGTTCACGCGCGGGTTCTCCTGCTGTAGACTGCGGGGGCGGGGGCGGGCCGCGGCCGGTCCGGGACCCCAGGATCCAGGGCGGATCATAGCGCATTTGCCGCACAGGCCGCATGCGCGGGGGCAGCGACATGCTACACCGCGCATCCACGGGAAAGGGAATCAGCCATGGCCATCGCCAAGGTCAGCGAGATCATCGCATCATCGGACAGGAGCTTCGAGGACGCCATCCAGCTGGGCATCGCACGCGCGAACAAGACGCTCAAGAACGTCAAGGGGGCCTGGGTTGCCGAGCAGAAGGTGATCGTCGAGAAGGGCAAGATCACCGAGTACCGCGTGGCGATGCGCGTCACGTTCATCATCGAAGACTGACGGCCGCGCCGAACGCGCCGTGGCGGCGCGGCGCCCGGCGCTAGACCGCCAGCGCCGCGCCGCGCGTGCGGATCACTTCGCGATAGAAGTGCGCGCTCGCCTTGAGCGTGCGCTCCTGGGTGGCGAAGTCAACGTGGATCAAGCCGAAACGCTTGGTCGTGCCCTCGGCCCATTCCACGTTGTCGAGGAGCGACCAGGCGAAGTAGCCGCGGAGGTCCACCCCTGCGGCCATCGCCTCCCGGGCTGCCAGGAGATGCGCGCGCAGGTACTCCACACGGAGCGGATCCGTCGACCCGGCCCGCGAGCGGGCGCGGCGGATCGGGGAAGGCGGCGCCGTTCTCGGTCAAGTAGAGCGGGATGTCGCCGTAGCGTTCCTTGATCCAGAGGAGCGTGCGCGTGAGCGCCGCCGGCCACACCTCCCAGCCCATCTCCGTGTAGAGGCTCCCCGGCTGCCGGACCGGGGACGCGCAGACGGGAGGCGCCGCGTCGTCGTGCCGGGTGACGCCGCGCGTGTAGTAGTTGATGCCGAGGAAATCGATCGGCTCCCGGATCAGGGCGAAGTCGGCCTCCGGGAAGCGCGGCCAGTGCGCGCCGAAGATCGCGGCCAGCTCCTCCGGATAGCTCCCGCGGAACACCGGATCGAGGTACTGGCGATTCATGTAGGCATCGGCGCGCGCGGCGGCGGCGATGTCGGCGGGCGCGTCGGTCGCCGGATACTTGGGCTCGATGTTGACGACGAGCCCGATCTGGCCGCGCCCGGCGCGCACCTCGCCCCGGAAGACCTGGACCGCTGTGGCGTGGGCGCGCAGCAGGTTGTGCGCGACGCGGGGCGTCTCGGCCAGGCTCCGGTGCCCGGGCGCGTGCACCCCATGCAGGTAGCCCGCGTCGGTGATGACCCAGGGCTCGTTGATCGTCGCCCACAGCGGCACGCGATCACCGAGCGCCCGGAACATGACCCGCGCGTACTCGCTGAACCAGTCGGCGCTCTCCGGGTGGAGCCAGCCGCCGAGATCATCGAGCGCCGCCGGCAGGTCCCAGTGATGGAGCGTGACGAGCGGCTGGATCCCGGCGGTGAGCAGGAGATCGACGAGCCGCCGGTAGAAATCGAGGCCCGCCTCGTTCACCGGGCCACGGCCCGCCGGCAGGATGCGGCTCCAGGCGACGCTCAGGCGATACGCGTCGAGGCCGAGCTCGCCCATCAGCGCGACGTCCTCGCGATAGCGGCGGTAGTGATCGCACGCGACGTCCCCGGTCGCGCCGTCGCGCGTGCGCCCGGGGGTGTGCGCGAAGCGGTGCCAGTTGCTGATACCGGCGCCGTCGGCGAGCGGCGAGCCCTCGATCTGATAGGCCGAGGTGGCGGCGCCGAAGAGGAATCCCGGCGGGAAGAGAGGAGCGCGCGGCAGCTGGTGCGTCGCCGGAGCTCCGGTCACGGCTCGGCGCTCTCCGTCCGGCCGAGGAGGAGCTCGATGCGATGGCGACGGCCGTCGTGGGCGAGCTCGACCCGGGCGGCGCCCGCGACGATCGGCAGCGGTTCGCCATCGGCGCTCGCCGCGCAGAGCTCGGCGCCCCCGTCGCCGGCCGAGCGCGCCTCGATCTCGTACTCGGTCTTCTCGCCCGGCAGGCGATAGCGGATCGTGAAGCCCGGCCAGCCGGCCGGCACGCGCGGCGCAAGGACGAGCGCGCGACCACGAGCGAGCCGGAAGCCGAGCAGCGACTCGACGGCCACGCGGAACATCCAGCCTGCCGAGCCCGTGTACCAGGTCCAGCCGGCGCGCCCGACGTGCGGCGGCGCGCCGTGGATATCCGCGGCGATGACGTAGGGCTCCGCCTGGTAGACCGCGGTGCGCTCGGACGTCGCGGCCTGCGCGACCGGGCTCAGCATGGCGAGGAGCGCGGCGGCGCGTTCGTTCCGCCCGGCCTCCGCGAGCGCCCGCACCACCCAGAGGGCCCCATGCGTGTACTGGCCGCCGTTCTCGCGCGCGCCCGGGACATAGCCCTTGATGTACCCGGGATCCTCCAGGGTGAGCGCGAAGGGGGGCGCGAGGAGCCGGATCAGGCCGTCCGTCTCGGACACGAGCTCGCGCTCGACCGCGTCGAGGGCGCTCGCGACGCGCGCGGGCGGGGCGGCGCCCGAGATCACCGCCCACGCCTGGGCGATGGCGTCGATCCGGCACTCGTCGCTCGTGCGCGAGCCGAGCGGAGCGCCTGAATCGTAGTAGCCGCGCCGGTACCACTCGCCGTCCCAGCCGCCGTCGTTGAGGGCGACGCACAGCTTCTCGCGCCAGGCGCGGTAGCGCGCCGCGCGTTCGGCGTCGCCGCGCGCGAGGCAGAGCGGCGCGAAGTCGCCCAGCGTGGCGAAGAGGAAGAAGCCGAGCCACACGCTCTCGCCGGTCCCCAGGCGCCCGACCCGGTTCATGCCGTCGTTCCAGTCGCCGGTGCCGAAGAGCGGGAGGCCGTGCGCTCCCGCGGTCAGGGCGCGGTCGAGGGCCAGGCAGCAATGGGTGTAGAGATCGGCCGACTCGGCGGTCGCCGTCGGGGCGAGGAACGCCTCGTCCTCGCCCGCCACGAGCTGGCGCGCGGATACGAAGGGCGCGCTCGCGTCGAGGATCGCGTGGTCCCCTGTCGTTGCGATGTAGTGCGCCGTGAGATAGGGGAGCCACACGAGATCGTCGGAGCACCGCGTGCGGATCCCGCGGCCGAGCGGGGGATGCCACCAGTGGAGAACGTCACCCTCCGGGAACTGATGCGCGGCGTGGAGGAGGATCTGCGCGCGGGTGAGGGCAGGCCACAGGGCGACGAGCGAGGCGGAGTCTTGCAGCTGATCGCGGAAGCCGAAGGCGCCGCCCGACTGATAGAAGGCGGTGCGGCCCCAGATCCGGCAGGAGAGGGTCTGGTAGGGGAGCCAGCCGTTCACCATCAGGTCGATCGAGGGCGCGGGCGTCTTGATCGAGAGCGCCGAGACCCCGTCCGCCCAGAAGGCGCGCGCTGCGGCGAGGGCATTCTCGACCGCGCGCGGCGCCGAGTAGCGCGCCACGAGCGCGCGCGCTTGATTCTCGGTGGTGGCCTCGCCGAGCAGGAACGCGACCTCGGCCGTGGCGCCGGGGGCGAGCTCGAGCGTGATCTCCTCGGCGAAGCACGGATCGAGCCCGGCGCCGGTCCGGCCGTCGAGGTGTGCGCCGGGCGCGAGCGCCGCAGGATGCGATGCGGTCCCGCGCGGGCCGAGGAAGGAGGCGCGGTCGCCGCTCGAGCGGCGACCGCCGGCTGCGCCGCCGCCGATCGCGCCGCCGCCGGTTGCGGGGCCGCCGTCCACCGTGGCCACCGCAGAAAATGCCACGCGGGCGCCGAATTCGGCGGAGAGCCGGTTCCGGGCGAACAGGGCGCCGGAAGCGGCATCACGCTCCGTCGTGACAGAGCGCCCGCTCTCCGCCGGCGTCGTGCCGAGCACGAGCCGGTAGTACGCGAAGAGAGAGAGGCGGCGGGCCCGCGGTCCCGGGTTGCGAAGGCGGAGCGCCGTCACTCGCAGCGGGTCCTGCGGCGGGACGAAGAGCGTTGCCTCGTGCTCCAGTCCTTCTCCCTCCACGCGAAAGCGAGTGACGCCGAAGCCGTGCCGCACCTCGTGCTCCGCGGCGAGCGGCGCCGGTCCCGCGAGCGGCGACCAGAAGCGGCCCGTCTCCTCGTCGCGCACGTAGAACGCCTCCTCGTGCGGATCGAGGAGCGGATCGTTCGACCACGGCGTCAGGCGATGCTCGCGGCTGTTCGCGCTCCAGGTGTTCCCGGCCCCGGTCTCGCTGACGAGAAAGCCGAATGTCTCGTTGGCGATCACGTTCGTCCACGGCCGCGGCGGGAGCCGGAGCCCGCCGCCCGGCTCCGGTGCGAGGCGGATCACGTACTCGCGGCCGTCGGGGCTGAAGCCGCCGTGACCATTCCAGAACTGAAGGGGTTCGCGCGCCGCCGGCGACGCGGGGGCGGCGGACTCCGGCGGGGGCGAGGGGGCAGCCGGAGCGGCAGCCGGAACTGCGGGCAGGCCGCCTGCACCCACCGGTTCCGCCAGCAGGGGCAATGTCTCCGCGACCACGAGCCGCGCCGCCGCATCGATCAGATCGAGGTCCGCGGCCGCGAGATCCCGCGCGCGGAGCACGCGGAGCGGACCGGCGCAGGAGGGCAGCAGGAGACCGGGGGCGAACATCGACTCGCCGGCGATGACCGCGAGCGTGATCGGGAATCCGATCGCCTGCCAGTAGCCGTAGCCGCGGAGCAGGTCGGGGAGGAGCGCGGCGCTGCTTTCGTGCTCGGCGTGCAGCACGGCGAGTGGTGCTCGGGGATCGAGGCCGAGGCGGCCGAGCGCGCCCGGATCTCCCGCGGCGCGCGCGAGGACGCCGGGCGCCGCGCGCAGCCCGCCGTGCCCGTAGAGGAGGGCGCTCGCGAGCGCCGACCAGTACTCGGATTCCGCGGCGCTCAGGAGGAGGCGGCCCAGGCGTTCGCGCGCAGCCGTCTCCGCGGCGGCGAGCGCAGCGACTCCTCCGTCGGCGATGAGCGCGGGCAGGGCCAGTGCCGCGTCGCGGCGCGGCGCCGCGCCGAGGAGGAAAGCGGCGCTCGCGCTGGCGCCGGGGGCAAGGGTGAGTACAGCGCGCAAGCTCACGATCGGATCGAGCACGTTGCCGGTGCTGCCCGAGAGGTGCGTCCCCGGTCGCATCGCTTCCGGCGCGGCTGCGGTGCGCCCGCGGCCAATGAAGCAGCCGCGGTCGGTCTCCCATGCGATCTCATCGCGGGCGCCGGCGACTGCGATCGCATGCACGAGCCACGGATGACCCTCGCCCTGTGCGCGCGGGCGGCGGTGCGCGAGGAGGGCGCGCTCCGCCGGCGCGTACTCGGTCTGCACGAAGAGCTGCGAGAAGACGGGATGCGCCTCATGGGCCGCCGGATCGTGGAGCACCACCTCCGCGCTGGAGGTGACCTCGATCACGCGGCGCCGCACCGTGCGATTGACGAGGGTCACCCGCCGCACTTCCGCCGCCTGATCCGGGATCACGTAGACCTCGAGCCGTGTCTCGATGCCGTCGTCCTCGCGCGCGATCGTGAAGAGGCCGGGCTGCGAATGCGACTCGTAGCGCGCGGGACGCTTCTTCGCCGGCGCGAGCCCTGCCGACCAGAAGTCGCCGCTCTCCGTGTCGCGGAGGTAGATGAAGAACCCGTCGGCGTCGGTGACCGGGTCGCCGCGCCAGCGCGTGAGCGCGATGTCGCCGGCGGTGGAGGCGCCGGTGCCCGCGGCCGTGAGGAGCACGCGGTAGCTGCCGTTCCCGAGGAGGCGGGCGGACAGCGCGGGCCCTGAGCTGGGATTGAGCGGCGGGGCTGCGGGTGGCATGTCGAGTTCCTGGGTCCGGATGGTCGTCGTGGATCGAGTCGGGCGCCGATCGCCGCAAGAGTGCGCGCCGGAGTCTGCGCCATGCCGCGCCGGAGGATCAACGGCCATGGCGGGTGGGGCAGGCCCGGGCCCTGGAGATGCCCAGGCCCGGTGGCGCCGGGCCCCGGGGCCTCCGGGACCGACCATGCTCCCGGGACCGCCCATGCTCTCGGGGCCGCCCATGCTCCCGGGACCGCCCATGCTCCCGGGGCCGCCGCGCTCCCGGGGCCGCCCAGGCCCAGGGCCGCCGCGCTCCCGCGTCGCCGGCCGCCACGCCCCCCTGGCGGCAAGGGCTCACGAGCCGCGTCCCCCCGAGACCACCGGGCCGTCCGGGCCCTGGTCGCCGCCCGGGAAGCTGCCTCTTGACAAGGAGATCGGCCCATGTAATCCTTTACATGAGTCAGGCGCTCCTCCGTCCCCAGCCCCGACTCCGGGGAGCGAGCATTGGCAACCATCCATGATGTGGCGCGCGCGGCCGGCGTCTCGATCGCGACGGTGTCGCGCGTGCTCAACGGCAATGCCCGAGTGAGCGGTGAGTCGTCCCGCCGCGTGATTGCTGCTGCCGCCACCCTCGACTACTGGCCGAACCCCGCCGCGCGCAGCCTCCGCCAGAGCCGCACGCACGTCCTCGGTATCCTCCTCCCCGATCTCTACGGTGAGTTCTTCTCCGAGGTGATCCGCGGGATCGATCACGAGGCGCGCCGGGCCCGGTTCCAGGTCCTGATCTCGAGCTCGCACGCCGAGGCCGAGGCCATCGCCGCCGCCGCGCGCTCGATGCGCGGGCGCGTCGACGGTCTCGTCCTCATGGCGCCCGATGCCGAGTCGGCCCGGTCGATCGACCGGGTCGCCCGCCGTTTCCCGACCGTTCTCCTGAACACGCCGTCGGCCAATGGCACGAGCGCCGTTGGCATCGCCAATGCGGAGGGGGCGCGCCAGGTCGTCAGCCATCTCCTCGCGCTCGGCCATCGCGTCATGGCGGTGATCAAGGGGCCGCGCGGCAACGCGGACGCGGAGGAGCGCCTCGCCGGCTACCGGCAGGCGCTGGCCGCCGCCGGGATCGCTCCGGACCCGGCGCTCGAGATCGAGGGCGACTTCACCGAGTCCTCAGGTTTCGACGCCGCGGCGCAGCTCCTGGCGCTCGAGCCCCCGCCCTCGGCGGTCTTCGCCACCAACGACTACATGGCCATCGGTCTTCTGAGCGCGCTCGGCGCCCGTGCCGTCCGCGTTCCCGCCGACATGGCCGTGGCCGGATTCGACGACATCGCGATCGCCCAGTACGTGACTCCGGCGCTGACCACCGTACACGTGGATGCCTACGAGCTGGGGGCGCGCGCGGTGCGGCTCCTCGTCGCCGCCATCGCGGCGGAGAATGGCGCGCCGTGTCGCCGCGAGCTGTTGCCTGCCACCCTCGTCATCCGACAATCCACCGCAGTTTCGATCGAGACACAGGATCCAAGGACGCGACCCAGCCGCGCTGGGCGCAGGGAGGCACAATCATGAGATGGGCACCGGTCATTGCCCTCGTCCTCGCCGCGGTGCTGGGCGCAGAGGCTACTGCATTCGCAGCCACCCAGCGCCAGGACGCGATCTGGGCGCGCCGATCGCTCTCGCCGATCACGCTCGATGGCGTGCTGAACGAGCCGGCCTGGGCGCGGGCCGAATCCGTCACCGTCAGGTTAGGCGTGGATGCCGGCCTTCCCGGCAGCGGTTTCAAGATCGAGCTGGGAACGCCGAGCGACTCGACCCGCGCCAAGCTCAAGTTCCTGAGCTACGGCAATCAGATCTACTTGGCGGCCATCGTCCCAGATTCCTCCGTGGGCGGCTCGGCAGGTTTCAACGAATTCGACGGCCTCCTCATGGCGGTCAAGGATCACGCCGCCACCGGCTTCCCCAAGGGTCCGGCGGAGTATCTCTATTCCTGGTGGTACCCCACGCTGCCCAATCCGCAGCCGCCGGGCCAGGTACCCTCGTTCAAGGGACGCTGGGCGACCGAGCCGCCCGGCACGCCGCGCACGCCGGAGCAGATCGCGGCCTGGGATGCCGTCACCGTCGTCGACGGGCTCTCCAACTCCGATGCGACGATCGATCGCGGCTACACGGTCGAGATGCGTTTCAACTGCGAGCCGATGGGCTACGACATCACGCAGGTGAGCGGCGACATCTTCGAGTGGAACGTCTCGATCTACGATGGCGATTGGCTCTGGCCGCGAGTCGAGGGACGGGTCGGGTACAACCGCGTCTGGTGGCAGTGCCCGTGGGGCAATGCCATGTGGTTCAACGAGGTCCGCGTCCACGCGCGCCCCGACGTCACGGTCAACTCGCCGGTCCTGCCGTACATCGGACCCGAGCTCGTCATCTGGGAGGTGGACGGCACGCCGCCGACTGTCAACGGGCAGCTGAACGAGGCGATCTGGAACGATCCTCTCGTCTACTCCTTCGACATCCGCTGGGGCGACGATGCGCTTCGCGCGTCCTATCCTGTAATCGGCCCGTATCGATCGGGCCAGTACCAGGCCCCGGTCAACGGCGGGACCGCGCCGATCCTCGACCCGGCCGACGCCACGGTGAAGATGTTCTTCAACGGGACCAAGTTCTACATGGGCTTCGATGTCCGCGATCGCGCCGTGCAGTACATCCCCGACTTCGATCGCTGGGACGGGTTCCTCGTGTCGCCGACCGAGTACTCGGTGCGCGGGCCCGACCGGCAGCTCCTCTCCCGCCGGCTCGCGTGCCAGGTCGCCCAGGACGGGACGGCTCTGCCCCAGGACTACCTGGCGACCATGGTGAGCGACGGCACGGCCGCGGTCGCCATCACGCTCAAGCCGGGAACGACGGTCGACACGCTCGGCACCCAGGCCGATACCGGGTACTACGCCGAGCTGTCCTTCGACCTCCTGGCGCTCGGCTACCCGGCCAACCTCGGGACCGGCAACTTCTGGATGGGCGTCAACCTCCTCGACGGCGATTCGTTCACGCCGTTCACCCGGAGCTACGGCACTCGCACCTGGTGGTTCAAGGAGTACGAGGGGACCTGCTGCCCGCCGTGGACCTTCCTCGCGCGGAGCGTGATCGGCGTGGATGATCCGGAGGCGCCGGCGCCGCCGGCCGGCTTCTCCCTCGTCAAGAGCTACCCCAACCCGTCGCCGGGCCCGCGCATCCAGTATCGGCTGGCGGAGTCGAGCCGGGTCACGCTCGAGGTGTTCGACCTCCAGGGCCGACTCATCGAGCGGCGCGTGGTCGGCGTCGAGAACGCCGGCCTGCGCGAGGTCCCGTTCTCCGGCGAGGGGCGAAGCGCCGGCGTTTATCCGTATCGTCTCCTGCTCGAGGATCCGCGGAGCGGTGCGCGCCAGGCGGCGCTCACCGGCAAGGTGGTTCTTCTCAAGTAGGCGCGTGGGGGCGCACTCCGGCCGGATCCGGATGAGCGGCTCGCGAGCGGGCCGCCCCGCCAGGTCCGGCCGGAGGCGACAGGTGGCGGCAATCGACGGATGCAATCGAAGGGGAGTCACACGATTGTGAACCTTCGTCGCTGGTTGGTGCGGGGCGCCGTCCTCGCGCTCATGGGCTCTGCATTCCTCTGGTGGCCGGCCGCGCTCTTCGCCGGCACCACGGGGAAGATCTCCGGCCGTGTCCGCGACCAGGACAAGAGCCCGGTGCCCGGCGCCACGGTCGCTGTCCTCGATCAGTCGTTCGGCGGGTTCACCGATGCCACGGGGCTCTTCAACATCATCAATGTGCCGCCCGGCACCTACCGGCTGCGCGTGAGCTTCATCGGCTACGAGACGGTGATCGTCGAGCGGGTCGCGGTCTCAGCGGACAACACCACCGATGTCGACGTGGTGATCAAGGAGACGACGATCGCGGCCGCCGAGATCGTGGTCAACGCCAGGAGCCTGCCGATCGACATCGATCTCACCGACACCCGGGCCAGCCTCGAGAGCCGTGAGATCGAGCAGCTCCCGGTGCAGGATCTCGAGGACGTGGTGAACCTGCAGGCCGGCGTCGTCGACGGCCACTTCCGCGGCGGGCGCAAGAACGAGGTGCAGTACCAGGTCGACGGCATCAGCATCAACAATCCCTACGACAACTCGTCGACCCTGACCCTCGATCGCTCGGTGCTGCGCGAGGTGCAGGTGATCAGCGGCACCTTCGATGCCGAGTACGGCCAGGCCATGAGCGGGGTGGTCAACGCCGTGCTCAAGGACGGCGGCGAGGAGTTCCGCTGGAACGGCGAGTTCTACCTGGGCAGCTACTTCTTCCCCGAGGACGACTCGCGCCCCGTCGCGTGGGATGCGCAACCCGTGAGCAGCCAGAGCTACCAGGGGACGATCGGCGGGCCCCTGGTCTCGAAGAACACCCGCTACATCCTGAGCGCCCGCTACGCCCGCGGGGCGGATCCCTACTACGGCACCCGCTGGTTCGTGCCGACCGACTCCTCGGACTTCGAGCAGAAGATCTGGAAGCCGACGGGCGACCGCAAGGAAGTGCCGCTCGGTTACTCGTACGAGTGGTCGGGCCTCGCCAAGCTGACGCACAGCTTCAATCCCGAGATGAAGCTCGGCTACCAGATCATCTTCGATCTCGAAGAGTCGCAGCGCAGCGACTACTTCTACGTCCTGAACCCCGACGGCCTGACCGAGCAGCATACCTACTCAGTCAATCACGGGTTCGACTGGAACCAGTCGTTCAGCCCGACGACCATCTTCGATCTGAGCCTCCGCCACAATCACTTCCACTACACCGACTGGGCGTACGAGGACGTCTACGATCCGCGCTATGACGACGCCGGACCGGCGATCGGCGACCCCAGCATCGCGGAGGGCGCCTACATCCAGGGTGTCAGCATCGCCCGGTTCGAGCAGCGGACCAACACGTGGCTCGCCAAGGGTGCCCTCTCGAGCCAGGTGAACGGCCAGCACCTGGTCAAGGGCGGCGGCGAGATCTTCTTCCCCCAGGTCGAGTTCGGCACGCCCGGGTGGCTCACCTATGCCACGGTCGACGGGCGGCAGCAGCTCGTCCGACACATCGACGATCCGCCGGACTACCCGGCACCGATCGAGTACCGGCCGATCATCGGCGACGCCTACATCCAGGACCAGATCGAATGGGAGGATCTGACGCTTCGCGCCGGGCTCCGCTTCGACTACTTCAGCGCCCGCTCCTACGTGCCGGGCGACCCGGCCAACCCGGCCAACTCGATCGCCGGGGCGCCGGTCGTTCCCGACCAGCCGACCACCGCCAAGGCCAACCTGTCGCCGCGGCTCGGCGTCGCCTATCCGATCGGCGAGCGGGCTGGCATTCACCTCGCCTACGGTCACTTCTACCAGTACCCGGCGATCGGGACCATCTTCGACAACTCGGACTACCGGCGGCTCCGGAACCTGCAAGCCGGCGGCATCGACTACGGGGTGATGGGGAACCCCGACGTCAAGCCCGAGCAGACGGTGCAGTACGAGATCGGCTACCGACAGGCGCTGACCGACAAGATCGGCATCGACGCCACCACCTTCTACAAGGACATCCGGGATCTCCTCGGCGTCGAGTTCATCACGACCTACAACAACGCCGAGTACGCGCGCCTCACCAACGTCGACTTCGGCAACGTGGTCGGCATCACCCTGTCCATGGACTTCGTCGAGTACGGCCCGCTCGCCATCGCGATCGACTACACCTGGCAGCAGGCCACCGGGAACTCGAGCGATCCGCGCGAGACCTCGACCCGGGCCGAGGCGGGGGAGGACCCGCGCCCGCGCGAGATCCCGTTCAACTGGGACCAGCGGCACACCTTCAACTCGACGATCACCTACGCCGAGCCCCGCTACTCGCTGAGCGCGATCATCCGGGTAGCAAGCGGGCAGCCCTACACGCCGGTGCTCGACGCCGGCTACGGGTTCGGACTCGAGGCCAACTCGGGGCGCAAGCCGGCCGGGTTCCTGCTCGATCTGCGCGGCGCAGTGCCGGTGAAGACCTCCGGCGTGCCGATCAGCATCTTCGGACGGGCCTTCAACATCTTCGACAGCGACTATTTCAACGGGGACGTGTTCTCGAGCACGGGCAGCCCCTATTACTCGCGCTTCCCGGAGGCCGACGCGGCGGCGCTCGCCAATCCGACGCGGCTCTATTCGCCGCGCCGGATCGAGTTCGGTTTCCGTCTGGGTGAGGAGGCCTTGTGAGGATGACCGGGGAGGGGTTCGTCAAGACATGCCGGCGGCAGGATGCGCGCCGGCTTGGTGCGCGCCACGCGCTCGTGGCGCTCCTGATCGCGCTCGCCGGCGCCTGGCCGGCGGCCGGCGGCGTCCCGACGCCGGTGCCCCCGGACCAGCGCGGCCAGCTCGACGCCGAGCGCTCGGGTTTCCATGACGCCAACAGCATGCGCACGGTCTTCTGGAACTACGGCATGGTCGGCGACTACCCGGCGGACCCCGCGAATGTGGACCTGAGCGTGTTCCACTCGGTCGAGGTGCCGAAGGGCTCGGGCATGAACTACTCGGACGGCATCACGCCGTTCGTGCTCGCCCAGATCACCCAGCGCGACGGATCCACCTCCTACATCATGGAGACCGGGTACCGCGAGCGGCAGGGGATCAGCCCCGGGCAGAACCGCATCATGCGCTTCGAGCCGCGGCCCGGCTACTTCGAGCCGAGCCCGTCGGACAATCCGGCCCGCTCGCCGGCCGTGAGCAACGACCCGCGCACCTGGCCCGCGTCCTGGCCCGACCGGCTCGACGACCTCGACGACCCGGGCTGGCGCGGGAGCTGGAATGGCTATTTCGGGAAGCAGGTGGTCGCCGACCAGGAGTCCTACACGGTCATGGACGACCAGTTCTACGACGCGTGGAACTACTTCCCCGACAGCCGCGACACGAGCCGGCGCGGCCTCGGGCTCCGCATCGAGGTGCGCGGCTTCCAGTGGGCGAACCCGCAGGCGCGGAACGTCATCTTCTGGCACTACGACATCACGAACGAGAGCACGACCGACTACAACGACAACATCGTGTTCGGTCTCTACATGGACTCGGGCGTGGGCGGCTCGGCTCTCTCCTGCGACGGGATCTACGAATCGGACGATGACAACGCCTTCTTCGACCGCACCTTGAACGAGCAGGTGATCAACCTGGTCTACACCTGGGACAAGCGCGGGCACGGGCGCGACTTGACGAGCAACTGCGGGCGCACCGGGTACGTCGGCTACGCCTACCTCGAGACGCCTGGCAACGCGCTCGACGAGCTCGACAACGACGAGGATGGCATCACGAACGAGCTCCGCGACGGCGGGCCGGGCGAGCTCATCTCCGGTCAGCCGGCGATCGCCAACTACGTGGACGCGAACTACAACCGCACCAGCTTCGAGGCGACCTACGGTCCCCTCTTGAACCGCCCTGCCTATCGCGTGGGCGCCTGGTGGACGGGCGACGAGGACATGGACTGGGTGGCCGAGCTCCATGACCTCGGGGGCGACGGGATCCCCGAGTCGGGCGACTCGGGAGAGGGCGACGGCCGGCCGACCACGGGCGAACCGAACTTCGATCGCACGGACTTGAACGAGTCGGATCAGATCGGGCTCACCGGCTTCAAGATGAACCGCATCCGGGCCGGCCAGGGGAACCCGAACCCCGAGACCGACAACGTCCTCTTCTACACCGACCAGGCGAACTGGCCGGAGCGGCTCTTCACGCAGTTCTCGGATCCGGATTCCACGGACCGTTTCGATCCGCCGCTCGCCGAGAACTACAACATCGGATTCCTTTTCGCCTCGGGACCTTTCACCCTCGCGGCCGGGAAGACCGAGCGCTTCAGCCTCGCTCTCGCCTACGGCGGCGACCTGGGCGAGCTCCGCCGCACGGTCGATGTCGTACAGCAGATCTACAACGCGAACTACCGGTTCGCGGTGCCGCCGCCGCTGCCCACGGCCACCGCCGAGGTCGGCGACGGTTTCGTGCGGCTCTCCTGGGACGATGTGGCCGAGCGCGGCGCCGATCCGGTGACCGGGGAGTTCGACTTCGAGGGCTACCGCATCTACCGGTCGACCGATCCCGAGTTCAGGGACCCCCAGGTGATCCTGACCGGCACCGGCTCGGGCCCGATCGGGAACGGGAGGCCGATCGCGCAGTTCGACCTCGCCGACGGGAGGACCGGGTTCTCCGATCTGACGGTCGAGGGCGTGGCGTACTTCCTGGGCGAGGATACGGGGGTCCGGCACACCTGGACCGACTCGACCGTCACCAACGGCCAGGACTACTACTACGCGGTCTGCGCCTACGATTTCGGGTCCGACGAGTTCAACTTCTACCCGTCCGAGAACGCGATCACGCCCTCGCGCACCCCGCGCGGCGGCCTGATCCTGCCGCCGAACGTCGTGGCCGTGCGCCCGAACCCGCGCGTGCTCGGCTTCGTGCCGGCGACGGCGGGGGCCGCCGAGAAGATCGCCGGCCGCGGCGCCGGAACGGCCGCGGTCGAGGTCGTCAACTCGGGTCTCATCGAGGACGACCACGTCTACAAGATCACCTTCACCACCCCGGCCGCGGACTCGATCCGCGCCGCGACCTATGCGCTCAGCGACTCGACGACCGGGGAGGTCCTCTTCACCAAGGGGCGGGACCTCGAGGGGCAGGGTGTGGGGCCGGTGGGCGCCGGGCTCCTCCCGTACGTGGCGACGCAGGCGACCGTCGAGATCGACTCCGCCGGCACCGGGTACCGGCCGGGGAGCCCGACGAACTCGAAGCTCCTCGTCGGCTACCAGCCCGGGCTCCCGATCAACCTCCGGCGCACCGGATTCCCGGAGAACGTCTCGATCGTGTTCAGCGACGTCGTGGTGGACACCTCGCTCGGGCTCTTCCCGAACGTGCCGACCCCGGCCAAGTTCAAGGCCTACGCGCACGCCGACACGGGCGACATCGGCCTCGAATTCGATTTCCTCGACTTCGACCTCGACGGCACGCTCAGCCAGGACGGGGAGTACATCGACATCCTGACCTACTTCGACGGCGCGCCGAGTCCGCAGTCGCTCATCACGTGGCACGCCGAGCTCGACACGCTCGGCCAGGCGGACCGCGGCCCGCTCGCGCCGCCCGGGGACGGCGACGTCTTCGACTTGAAGATCACGCAGCCGCTCAGCTCGGACGACGTCTTCGTCTTCCGCACCAGCGGCGAGTACGTCGATGCGGCGCAGGCGAAGGCGGAGTGGGGCGAGGAACCCTACGTCGTGCCCAACCCCTATGTCGCGTCCGCCGAGTTCGAGCCGGAGCGCTTCGCCGTCTCCGGGCGCGGGGAGCGACGACTCGAGTTCCGCGGCCTGCCGAGTCGGTGCACCATTCGCATCTTCACGGTGCGCGGGGAGCTCGTGCAGACGCTCTCCCAGGATGGGTCGACCGCGGGGTACGTGCCGTGGGATCTGCGCACCAAGGACAACCTGGACGTGGCGCCGGGTCTCTACATCTTCCACGTCGACGGCGGAGACCTGGGCGAGTTCATAGGCAAGTTCGCGATCATCAAGTGAACGGGACGGTGGGCATGAGAAAGGCGATCGTGACCCTGATCATCGCGGGACTCGCGGGTCTCGGCGCCGGGGGGCCGGCGGTGGCGCAGACCAAGGTCGGCACCACCTTCGGCCAGTTCCTGGCGGTCGAGCCCGGGGCGCGCTTCGCGGGGATGGGCAACGCGGGCGTCGCCGTCGACGAGGGGCTGCAGGCCGTCTACTACAACCCGAGCGCGCTCGGCGCGCTCGAACGCCCGGTGGCCCAGTTCACGCACAATGCCTGGTTCGCCGGGATCAACTACAACTACGCCGCGCTGGCCTATCCGCTGGGCTTCGGCACCCTCTTCGGCAGCGTCACCGCGCTCAGCTCGGGCGAGATCGACGTGCGCACGGTGAGCCAGCCGCTCGGCACCGGCGAGCGCTACACGGTGTCCGACGTGGCGGTCGCCCTCGGCTACGGGCGGCACGTCACGGAGCGCTTCGTCGCCGGCGGCCAGATCAACTATGTGAACGAGCAGATCTGGCAGGCATCGGCGGACGCCTTCACCGCGAGTCTCGGCGCCACCTACCGGCTCACGGCGGCGGGGCTCAAGCTCGGGGCGAGCCTCTCGCACCTCGGCACTACGGCCCGCTACTCGGGGCAGGTGCTGGCCATCCAGTACGACCCGAACCCGGACGAGTACGGCAACAACAGCGCGCTGCCGGCCGACCAGTACACCGGCGACTTCCCGGTGCCCATCCTCTTCCGGATCGGAGTCAGCATGCCGTACCGGGTGGACGAGGAGAGCGCGCTCCTCGTCGTCGTGGACGCCTACCACCCGAGCGACAACACCGAGAGCATGAGCCTGGGCGCGGAGTGGCTGTGGAAGGACACGCTCGCGCTGCGCGCCGGGTACCAGAACCTGTTCCAGGAGGACTCGGAGCTCGGCCTCACGCTCGGCGCGGGCGTCAAGGCCGCGTTCAGCGGCACCGAGTTCCAGTTCGACTACGGCTGGGGGACGCACGAGTACCTGGGCTCGAACCATCGGGTGACCTTCGAACTCGCGTTTTGACGAGTTCGCATTCTCAAGTGGAGCGGACGGAGAGTGAGGACAAGAAGATCATGAGACCAGCACTGACACTCATCGGCGCGCTGCTCGTCGCCAGCGCCGGGCTCGGCGCCGGCACCGCCCGCGCCCAGGCGCCGGCCACCGACGTGTTCCTGGACACGCTCGAGGAGGCGACGTTCGACTACTTCTGGAACGAGGCCAATCCGGCCAACGGCCTCATCAAGGACCGCTCGACGAGCGGCTCGCCGTGCTCGATCGCGGCCGTCGGCTTCGGCCTCTCCGCCATCTGCACCGGGATCGACCGCGGCTACGTCACGCGGGAAGAAGGCCGGGCGCGGGTCCTGACCACGCTCAATACATTCTGGACCGGACCCCAGGGCACCGCGCCGAGCGGGACCATCGGCTACAAGGGGTTCTTCTACCACTTCCTGACCATGAACACCGCGCTCCGCACGTGGAGCTGCGAGCTCTCGAGCATCGACACGGCGCTCCTCTTCGCCGGGATCCTCGACGCGCGGGAGTACTTCACGACGCAGGATCCGCTCGACGTGCAGGTGCGGGCGCTCGCCGACTCGATCTATCTCCGCGCCGACTGGGAGTGGTTCCGCGCCTCGGGCCCGGGGATCCGCATGGGCTGGAAGCCGGAGACCGGGTTCAACACCTTCGGCACCTGGGTCGGCTACAACGAGGCGATGATCCTCTACATCCTCGCCTTCGGCTCGCCCACGCACCCACCGAACTACGCCACCATGTGGTCCACGTGGACCAGCGGCTACCGCTGGGAAACGCACTACGGCCAGACCTACGTCGTCTTCCCGCCGCTCTTCGGGCACCAGTACTCGCACTGCTGGATCGATTTCCGGAACATCCGGGACGCCTACATGCGGCTGCGGGGGATCGACTACTTCGAGAACTCGCGGCGCGCGACCCTCGCCCAGCAGGCCTACTGCATCGCCAACCCCGGCGGCTTCACCGGGTACGGCGCCAACGGCTGGGGCATCACCGCGAGCGACGATCCGTTCGGTTACTCGGCGCGCGGCGCGCCGCCGCCGCAGAACGACAACGGGACCCTGGTCCCCGAGCGCGGTCGGCGGCTCGGTGCCGTTCGCGCCCGAGATCGCGATCCCGACCCTCGAGTACTTCTACGCCAACTACCCGCTCCTGTGGTCGACCTACGGCTTCAAGGATGCGTTCAATCCGACCCAGAACTGGTACGACACCGACTACCTGGGCATCGACCAGGGACCGATCATCCTGATGATCGAGAACCACCGCACGCAGGCGATCTGGAACCGCTTCATGGGCAATCCCTACATCCAGGCGGGCCTGGCGGTCGCCGACTTCCGGGCGGTCAGCGGTGTCGCCCCGGGACCGGCTCCCGGCGCGGGCCGGCTCGCTCTCTTCCAGAACGCGCCCAATCCGTTCCGCCGTTCCACCGTGGTGCCGTACCGCCTGGCGGCCCCCGGTCAGGTTTCGCTCGTTCTCTACGACGTGCTGGGTCGGCCGGTGAAGACGCTCGTCCAGGGCGTCCAGCCCGCCGGCGAGCACGAGACCGTTCTCGACGGGGAGGGTCTCCCGAGCGGGATCTACTACTACGAGCTCGCTCAGAACGGCCAGCAGGTAGGGAGGAGGTGTGTGCTCGTCCACTAGGTTTCGGGCGGGAGGCATGGCCGCCGCCCGCCCTCGTGCGGACCTGCCGAGTGGTGGTACAATCTACTGGGTAGAGTTCGTGTTCATCCATCGCAAGAGGAGGCAAGACATCATGATTCGTACAAACGTCTACAGAGTGCTGGCGGGCGCGGCGGTGGTCCTCATCGCCCTGGCTGCCCTGGCGCCGGAGAGCGGGGCGGTGAGCCCGATCCCGAACAGCGCGGTGATCCGGACTCGCATCTTCAACGACTGCCAGACCTCGCTGCTGACGACGACCAATAACTATCCGGCGGAAGTCGCGATCGAGGACTGCCTGGACTGCGCGACCGGGTTCGCCAACCTGCACGTCTGGCGGTTCTCGAGCGACGGCTCGAATCCGCTCGTCTTCAACAACAATGACGGCTTTCGCTTCTGCGCCGATCTCACCCTCAGTGGGACCGGCCAGGGCGAGTCGGGCCTGCAGGTTTCGCCGTGGTGGTCGCAGGACGTGGACGGCCGGCTGAACGTGCGGACGACCGACGGCGAGATCGCTTGCTTCGGCGGGCGGCTCCCGTTCTACTCGTTCACCGCGCAGCAGGGCGTCACCTACACCAAGGGCAACATGATCCACCTCGAGATCAAGTACCTGCCCAACGGACTGAGCCAGACGAACCCGGGGACGATCGAGTACAAGCTCGTCTACCTGAGCCAGACCTACACGAGCCCGGTGCTGCCTTTCGACCAGGGCAATCCCAATGAGCCGTACGGCCAGTGGGGCATCCTGAACGATGCGCGCGTCGGCGGGCATACTCAGATCTTCAACCAGGCGGGCAGCCCGACGTGCCTGCGGGCGTCGTGGGCGAACATCTGCTACGAGGACCTGGGCACCGTGCCGGTCGAGCCGACCACCTGGGGGAGCATCAAGGCGGTCTATCGCTAACGATTCGAGCCGAACGGCCGGTCGCGAGCCGATCCTGAGCAGCACGCGCTGATCGCGATCGAATCGCCGCCGGAGACCGGACTGCCGCGCCTCGGTTCACCGGAACCGGAGCGCGGCAGTTCTCATCGGGGGGCGGGAGCCGGCACGTCGTCCGGGCGATGGTGGTCGACCGCCACGAACCCCGGCCCGCGCCCCGCTTTGGCCGCGATCTGCGCCCGGGCGAAGGCGAGTGGAACCGGCGGTGGGTCCCGCCGGCGGGTCGGGATTGGACGTCATGGAGCCAGGTCCCTTCGCGCCGCCCTGGACAGCGATGATTACTGACATGATGACATGAGCGCCCCGGGTCGAACAACAATTGACTGGCGCGTCACAATGCATCGGACAAATCGTCGTTGCGTGTCGCGTCTCGCGCCAGCGACAGACCGCGAGCCGTCCTCGGAGGGCCGAGGTCCGTCTCACATCAACCCGGCGCCGCGGGCGACCGATAAATTCTGATATGGGCGCTGCCTTGAGCGGCTGCAATCTTCTTCTCTCTACGTGCTTTGACCGGAGCGATCCGGCGCCCTATACTCGACTGCGGCGCTCCCCATCGCCGACCGTGCAGGCAGGACATGCGCGGCATGTCGACGAGAACGTCCATTCTTCATCGGATCCATGTCCACGTTGCGGCCGCGTCCGAGTCGCCTCTCTCCGCGTGCCCATGTGTCGAAGGCACATCGCCCGCGGCATCCGTCAAGCCGGTGTTCGTCGCGAATGCCGGCTATCCTGTGAGACCGCAGTTCCTCACGAGTTTCGAGACTCGACAGCGAGGGATCAGCGCATGGTTGAGCTAGGCAAGATCGGCGTCTTCATCTGCATGGAGGGCCCCGGGCCGGCGGACGGGCTTGATCTGGATGCGGTGGCCGATTACGCGGTACATCTCCCCGGAGTTGTGCACGCGGAGATCCGCGGGATCAGGCCGCGCCTCGACCCCGACGCCCTGTCCTGGGAGCTCAAGCGCAAGGACTTGCACACGGTGGTCATCGCCGGCGACTCGCCGGGCTACTTCAAGCAGGCCTTCACGCGGGCGCTCGCGCTCTCCGGCGGCGATCCCGAGCGCGTGCGCCTCGCCTCCTTCCGCGAGCACGGCGCGCTCGGCGGCAACCTGACCGAGCGGGCGAAGGCGGTCGTGGCCTGCGCGGTCTACGGCGTGCCCTTCGGCCTCGCCGCAGTGCCGAAGCCGGTGCCGATGAATCCGGTGACCCTCGTCATCGGCGGCGGGGTCGCCGGCATCCAGGCGGCGCTCGAGATCGCCGACGCCGGGCAGCGGGTCGTGCTGATCGAGCGCACGGGGACCATCGGCGGCCACATGGCCATGTTCGACAAGACCTTCCCGACGCTCGACTGCGCCGCCTGCATCCTGACCCCGAAGATGGTGGCGGTGGCCCAGCACCCGATGATCGACCTCCTGACCTGCGCCGAGGTGACCCAGGTCACCGGTTCGCCGGGGGAGTTCCGGGTCCAGGTATTGAAGCGGGCCCGCTACGTCGATGCGGAAGCCTGCGTCGCCTGCCATGCCTGCATGGAGTTCTGCCCGGTCTCGGTGCCGAGCGAGTTCGACTCGGGCATCACGACGCGGAAGGCGATCTACATGCCCTTCCCGCAGGCGGTGCCCAACACCTATCTAGTCGACCGCGAGTCCTGCACCTATCTCAAGACCGGCGGCGAGAAGTGCGGCGCCTGCCTCAAGAAGTGCGCCAAGGAGGCCATCCACTTCGATCAGCAGGACGAGGTCGTCGAGATCGAGGTCGGCAACATCATCGTCGCCACCGGGTATGATGTGTTCGACGCCGGGCGCATCGCCCGCTACGGCTACGGAGTCCATCCCAACGTGCTCACCGCGCTCGAGTTCGAGCGGCTGACCAACGCCTCAGGTCCCACCGGCGGGGTCATCGTCAAGAAGACGCAGAAGTACAACAAGCGGACCAAGACCAACGAGTGGGTGTTCGACACCGAGGGGCCGCGCCCGAAGAGCGTGGCGATCATCCACTGCGTAGGGTCGCGCGACGCGCACTACAACCGCTACTGCAGCCGGGTCTGCTGCATGTACTCGCTCAAGTTCGCGCATCTCGTGCGCGAGAAGCTGCCGGACGCGACCTGCTACGAGTTCTACATCGACATGCGCGCCTTCGGCAAGGGCTACGAGGAGTTCTTCGAGCGCATCAAGCACGAGGACGTCTTCGTCATGCGCGGGCGGTCGGCCCGGGTGGGGGAGCGGGACGGCCAGATGTACGTGAAGGGCGAGGACATCCTGAAAGACCGCCTGGTCGAGTTCCCGGCCGACATGGTGCTGCTCTCGGTGGGGCTCCAGCCGGCGCCCGGGGCCGATGACCTGGCGCGGGTGATCGGCATCGTCCGCGACGAGGACGGGTGGTTCACCGAGATGGACTACAACATCGAGCCCACGAGCACCGAGCGCGGCGGCATCTTCGTCGCCGGCGTGTGCCAGGGGCCGCGGGATATCCCCGACACGGTGGCCCAGGCCTCGGCGGTGGCCGCGCGCGTGTTGAAGAGCATCGTGAGCGGGCGCGGGGCCGGGAGCCGCGCGAGCCTGACGCTCGAGGAGATCGAGTCGGGGGCCAGAGCAGTCGCCGGAATCTGAGCGAGGAGGAGCCATGGCGATTCGGGTCAATCCGCAGCTGATCGAGGATCTCGAGCGGTACGGCGCACAGGACGTGAGCAAGTGCTATCACTGCGGGAACTGCAGCGCCGCGTGTCCGTTCTCGCAGGAGCCCTTCCTGTTTCCGCGCCGCTCGATGCGCCACCTGCAGATGGGGCTCGAGGAGAAGCTGCGCGGGGATCTCGAGCCCTGGCTCTGCTACTACTGCGGGGAGTGCTCGGCCGAATGCCCGCGCGAGGCGGAGCCGGGTGAGACCATGATGAGCATGCGGCGCTGGCTCACCTCGCGCTACGACTTCACCGGCATCTCGCGCCTGTTCTACCGCTCGTGGCGGATCGAGCTCGGAGCCATCCTGCTGGTGGCGCTCCTGACCGGCCTCGGCTTCTACCTCTACGGGTCCACGCACGGGAGCATCGACGTGTACGACGGCCCCGGCGCCTTCCTGCCGAGCTCGGCCGTGCACCGGTTCGACTGGATCCTCGGCGGCACGCTGCTCGCGCTCCTCCTCGTCAACTGCACCCGCATGTGGTGGTTCACGATCGGGAGCAAGCGGGAGCTCAAGATTCCTCTCTCGGGCTACATCAAGAGCATCTATCTCCTGCCGCTGCATTTCCTGACCCAGCGGCGCTACCGGCAGTGCGCGAGCAAGCGACCGTGGGCCGTGCACTTCGCCCTCATGATGAGCTATCTCACGATGCTCGTCCTCATCATGTTCTTCCTGCACTACGTGCAGGCGGGCCCGGCCATCGATTGGCGCGTGCATGTCTTCGGCTATGCGGCGACGGCGGGGCTCCTCGCCACCGCCATCTACGCGATCCGCGGCCGGCTGCGGCGGGTGGAGCCTCATTATGCGCACTCGCACGAGACCGACTGGATCTTCCTTGTTCTCCTCCTCTTCGTGGCGGCGACCGGCATCCTCCAGCACGGGCTGCACCGGGCCGGCCTCGAGCGGGCGGCGAACGTGACCTACCTGATTCACATGATGGGAGTCGTGCCCATGCTCGGGCTCGAGGTTCCCTTCAGCAAGTGGGCGCATCTCGCCTATCGCCCGCTGGCCATGTACTTCTCGGAGCTCGAAGCGATCGCCATGCGGGCGAGCGAGCCGGCAGCGGCGCCGGCCGTGGCGGCCGCGGCGAGCACGCGGGCGGCGTGAGGGAGACGCGATGGACGACCAGAGGTCCGCGAACGAGCAGAAGATCGGCGTCTACGTCTGCAACTGCGGCAGCAACATCGCCAAGGTCGTCGACTGCGAGGCGGTGGCGCGCTCGGTGGCCGACATCCCGGGCGTGGCGGTCACGCGGTCGTACAAGTACATGTGCTCGACTCCGGGCCAGGAGATGATCGTCCAGGACATCAAGGAGCGCGGCCTCGACCGGGTGGTGGTGGCGGCCTGCAGTCCGCGCATGCACGAGCCCACCTTCCGGCGGGCCCTGCAGACGGGCGGCATCAACCCCTACTTCCTCGAGATGGCCAACATCCGCGAGCAGTGCAGCTGGGTCCATGATGACCACCGAGCCGCCACCGAGAAGGCGGCCGCTGTCACCCGCGCCGCCGTCCGCCGGGTCGTGTGGCACGAGCCGCTCGAGAAGCGCTACGTGGACATGTGCCCGACCACGCTCGTCATCGGGGGCGGCATCACCGGGCTCACCGCCGCGCTCGAGATGGCCGACGCCGGGCAGCCGGTGATCCTGGTCGAGAAGACGGGGCGGCTCGGCGGCAACGTGGCGCGGGTGGATCTGACCGCGCCGTACCTCGACTCGGCGCGCGACATCCTCGCCGAGCGGATCGGGCGCGTCACCCGGAACGAGTTCATCCGCGTGCTTCTCGACTCGGAGGTCGAGGCGCTCGACGGGTTCATCGGCAACTTCAAGGCGCGGATCCGCACGCCGGCCGGGCCGGTCGAGGCGCCCTGCGGCGCCGTCATCGTCGCCACCGGGTTCAAGGAATTCGACGCCGCGCGGATCGACTACTACGGCTACGGCCGGCTCCCCAACGTCATCACCTCATTCGAGTTCGAACGGATGCTCCGCGAGGGGCGGATCATGACCCGCGGCGGGCGCGTCCCGCGCTACGTCGCGCTCATCCACTGCGTGGGCAGCCGGAGCCCCCTCTATCACGCCTACTGCTCGCGGGTGTGCTGCATGACCGCGCTCAAGTACGGGCACGAGATCAAGTCGGCCCTGCCCAAGAGCTATGTCTACGACCTCTACATCGACATGCACGCCTTCGGCAAGGGCTGCGAGGACTTCTACCGGCGCACGGCCGAGATGAAGACCATGTTCCTCATGTACGAGAAGGGCGAGACGCCGCGGATCGTCGAGTCCGCGCCCGGCGACGACTTCGAGATGCTGATCCGCATCAACGAGAAGCTGTCGGGCGAGGAGATCGAGGTGCCGGCCGATCTGGTCGTCCTCATGGTGGGGATGGAGCCGCGGCCGGACGCGGCCAAGGTGGCGCGCACGGTCAACATCAGCCAGGACAAGGACGGCTGGTTCATCGAGAGCCATCCCAAGCTCGATCCGGTGGCGACCACCACCGACGGGGTGTTCATCGCCGGGGCCTGCCAGGCGCCGAAGGGCATCTCGGGCTCGGTCGCCCAGGCCGAGGCGGCCGCCGCCCGCATCCTGGCCAAGGTCGCCCACGGCAGGATCGAGGTGGCGGCGGTGTTCGCCGAGGTGAACGAGAGCCTGTGCTCCGGATGCCGCGTCTGCAACGAGCTCTGTCCGTACGCGGCCATCGAGTACGACGAGGAGAAGCGGCGGAGCCACGTGATCAGCGCCATGTGCAAGGCCTGCGGGTGCTGCGTGGCCGCCTGCCCCTCCGGGGCGATCAAGGGCCGGCACTTCACCGATCAGCAGATCAACGCGCAAATCGAGGGGTTGCTGGAATGCGTTTCGAGCCTAGAATAGTCGGGTTCCTCTGCAACTGGTGCTCCTATACGGGAGCCGACCTGGCGGGCACGAGTCGCATCAAGTATGCGCCCAATGTCCGCGTGATCCGCGTCATGTGCTCGGCGCGCGTGGATCCGAGCTTCGTGTTCAAGAGTCTGGCGGCGGGCGCCGACGGCGTGCTCGTGTGCGGCTGTCACCCCGGAGACTGCCATTACTCCGAGGGCAACTACAAGGCGCTCCGCCGGATGAAGCTGCTCGCGCGCTGTATCGAGAGCTTCGGGATCGAGAAGGAGCGGGTGCGGCTCGAGTGGGTGAGCGCGAGCGAGGGGAAGCGGTTCGCCGACATCGTGGACGAGATGACCGCGAAGATCCGCGAGCTCGGGCCGTCACCCATCCGTCCGGTGCTGCTGGCGGACCTGGCGGGACGGGACCTCGATCCGGCTGTCGCCGCGTCCGTCGAGGAGGGCGGGAACGGATCGGCCGCGGCGTGCGGCGAGACAGCGGAGGTGGCCCATGCCCGAGCGTAAGCTGCAAATCGCCCTCTACTGGGGCGCAGCCTGCGGCGGCTGCGATGTGGCGGTTCTCGACACCAACGAGTTCATCCTCGATGTGGCCCGGCTCTGCGACATCCGGCTGTGGCCGATCGCGACCGACGGCAAGTACAAGGACGTGGCGGCGCTCGCCGACGGTGAGCTCGATGTGACGTTCTGGAACGGAGCGGTGCGCAACAGCGAGAACGAGAGCGTGGCCAAGCTCCTCCGGCAGAAGTCGAAGCTCCTCGTCGCGTTCGGCTCCTGCGCGCACATGGGCGGGATCCCCGGCCTCGCCAACCAGGTGACGCGCGAGGAGATCTTCCAGCTGGTGTATCTCGACAACCCGTCGCTTGAGGCCGGGAACACGACCGTCCCGGCGCCGCACACTCACGTTGCGGCGGGGGAGCTCGAGATCCCCGTCTTCTACAAGCGGGTCTACCGGCTCGACCAGATCGTGGATGTCGACTACTACCTGCCGGGGTGCCCGCCGGCCCCCGACCAGGTGAAGGCCGCTATCCTCGCCATCGCCACCGGCGCGCTGCCGGCCAAGGGCGCGGTCGTCGGCGCCGCCGACCGCGCGGTGTGCGACGACTGCACGCGGGTGAAGAAGGAGAAGTGGGTCAAGCGCTTCTATCGCCCTTGGGAGATCATCGCCGATCCCGAGCAGTGCCTCATGGAGCAGGGGATCCTGTGCGCGGGCTCGGCAACGCGCTCCGGCTGCGGCGTGCGCTGCCCGACGAGCGGAATGCCGTGCCGCGGCTGCTACGGCCCCGCGCCGAACGTGACCGACCAGGGTGCCAAGTTCCTCTCCGCGGTGGCCTCCATCATCGACAGCCGCGATCCCGACGAGATCGAGAGCATCCTCGACACGATCCCGGACTTCATGAACTACGCGTACCGGTTCGGCCTCCCGGCCTCGTACCTCGAGAGGAGCTTCCGGTCATGACGACGATCAGCATCGATCCGATCACCCGGCTCGAGGGACACGGCAAGATCGAGATCTTCCTCGACGACACAGGAGCGGTCGAGGACTGTTACTTCCAGATTCCCGAGCTCCGCGGCTTCGAGCGGTTCGTGGTCGGCCGGCCGATCGAGGAGCTGCCGCGGATCGTCACCCGCATCTGCGGGGTCTGTCCGGCGAGCCACCACATGGCCTCGGCCAAGGCGGTGGACGGCTGCTTCGGGGGCGAGGTGGCGCCGCTCGCGGTCAAGCTCCGCGACATGTACTACCAGGCGCACTACATCCACAGCCACATCGCGCACTTCTTCGCGCTCGCGGCTCCGGACTTCCTGCTCGGCCCCGACGCCGATCCCGCCATCCGCAACGTCCTCGGGATCGCCTCCCAGGTGAGCCTCGAGGTGGTGGTGGCGGCGGTCAAGGCACGGGCCCAGGCGCAGGAGATCCAGCGCCTGATCGGCGGCCGCGCGACCCATCTCGTGTGGTGCCTCCCGGGCGGGGTGTCGAAGGGCTTGAAGAAGGAGGAGCTGGCCGCGATCCAGCCGGTCGCCGATGAGCTCTACGATTTCGCGCTCGGCACGCTCACCCTGTTCCGGGACAAGGTGCTGGCGAACCCCGACTACGTGACGCTGATCCTCCACGGACCCTACACCCTCGACCTCCACAACATGGGGCTCGTCGACGAGCAGAACGCGCCGAACTTCTATGACGGGATGGTGCGGGTCGTCGACTTCCAGGGGCAGGAGATCGTGAAGTACGCTCCGGCGGACTACGCCAAGTACGTGGCCGAGCACGTCGAGCCGTGGACCTATCTCAAGTTCCCGTATCTCAAGCAGCGCGGCTGGCGCGGCTTCACCGAGGGGATCGAGTCGAGCCTCTACACGGCGACGCCGCTCTCGCGGCTCAACGTGGCCGACCGCATGGCGACGCCGCGCGCCAACGAGGCCTACGCGGAGATGTTCACGACCCTCGGCCAGAAGCCGAGCCGGGCGCTCCTCGCGCAGCACTGGGCCCGCCTCGTCGAGATGGTGCAGAACGCGGAGACGCTCAAGAAGTACTGCGCCGATCCCGAGATCACCGGCGACCGCTTCCGGGTGGTGCCCCAGCGGATCACCGGCGAGGGGGTCGGGATCGTCGAGGCCATGCGCGGCACGCTCACTCATCACTATACGTGCGACGAGCGCGGGATATGCACGAGCGCGAACCTGATCGTCGGCACGACGAACAACAACGCCGCCATCCACATGGTGACCAAGAAGGTGGCCCAGGCGATGATCCGGCCGGGCGTCGAGCCGACGCAAGGGATCCTGAACCGGATCGAGATGGCCTTCCGCGCCTTCGATCCCTGCTTCAGCTGCGCGACCCACAGCCTGCCCGGGCAGATGCCGCTCGAGGTCCGCATCTGGAAGGGAGGCGAGCTCCATCGCCACTTCAAACGACCCTGAACCGGCCGCCGCCGAGGAGTCGGGGGTGAAGCGGACGCTCCTCCTCGGCATGGGCAATCCGATCCTCCGCGATGACGCGGTGGGAGTGCGGCTTGCGTGCGACGTGGGGATAGACCTGGCGGGGACGGCCGGGATGGATGTCGTCCCCGAGTGCTCGATCGGTGGCCTCGACCTGATCGAGGTGGTCGCCGGCTACGATCGCCTGATCGTGATCGATGCGATCCGCACGCAGGGTGGCGTGCCCGGGTCGCTCTACCGCTTCACGGGCCTCGAGCTCCGCGACACGCTCCATCTCTCGAACGTGCACGACGCCAACTTCGCAACCGCGCTCGAGCTCGGGCGGTGGATGGGACGGGTCAAGGCGCTGGCCGAGGACGTCCACATCTTCGCGGTCGAGGTGGAGGACGCGGAAACCTTCGGCGAGGAGCTGTCGCCGGTGGTCGCCGCGGCCTATCCGGGCCTGCGCGCTGAGGTCCTGGCCGGCGTGCGGGATCTCGTGAGCGAAGCCCGAGCGCGGTGACGGAACGGAGCGGCTCAGGACTCGAGCGGCTTGCAGGCGCAGCCGAGCCCGCAGTTCAGGTAGTAGAACTTGACCGGCGGATAGCGGAGCAACTCCTCGGTGGCCGGCTTCTCGGCCATGGTCTCCCCGAGGAGCTCGAGCCAGAAGTCGACCGACTCGGCCGGGGACTTCGACCCCGCGTGCGGCTCGCCGCCGGGCCTGCGCCACGGGCGGCCCGGCCGCGGCTCGCCGCCGGGCGCAAGCTGCCGCTCAAGTGGGGTCGGACGTACTTAACGCTAATTTTGCCAATAAGTTATAACACTCGACCAGGATCCGACCAGGCATGCGGATTCCTGATTGTCCCGCAAAATACTTGAACACTATCTCGGGGCGATCGATCTCAAGGGCGTAAGAGGGAAGCCCTACCTGCGGGCGACTTGAGCCCAGGGCAGTCATCCACTGACAACCTGCACTTCGCTCGAAGGAGATCGAGAATGCGAACCATCGTGACCCAGGGCGCGATCGCCCTGCTCCTCCTCTCGCTCGCTCCGGCCACCTTCGCCAGCACGGCGCGCCTCCAGGTCGTGCACAACGCCGCGGATCCGACCGCCGCAGTCGTCGACATCTACGTCAACGACGGGCTCTTCCTCGACAACTTCGCGTTTCGCGCTGCCACTCCGTTCGTGGATGTGCCGGCAGACGTGGAACTCGAGATCGGCGTCGCCCCGGGCAACTCGAGCGGTCCTGGTGACATCCTCGCCACCTTCCCGGTGACGCTCGCGGCCGGCAAGAAGTACGTGGCGATGGCCAACGGCGTGCTCGACCCCGACGAGTTCGCGGCGAATCCGGAGGGCGCTAACATCGCCTTCACTCTCTTCGCGAGAGACGGCCTGCGCGAGCGAGCGCGCTACCCCTGGTTCGTTGACTTGATGGCGTTCCACGGCGTGACCGATGCACCGACCGTGGATGTGGTCGCGCGCCTGGACTACTCGCTCCGCCCGACTGGCGCTGAGAGCAGCAGCGAAGAGGACCTCGCCCTCGCCGAGAAGTACGCGGCCGAGCTGGGCGAGCCGATCCACGGCGCCGCGGAACTGTCGGGCGACAGCGCCAGGAACGGCCTGCTCCTCTTCGACAATCTCAGGTATGGCCATTTCTCTCGCTACCGGAGCACTCTGGCCCTGCCCTTCATCCTCGACGTCACGCTGGGCAATGACAACTCGGCCGTCGTCGCTTCCTACCGCGCCGATCTCCGGGGCCTCCGCGGCGGCGCCGGCCTCGTCTTCGCATCAGGCTTCCTCGATCCGGCCGCCAACCAAGGCGGCGCCGGCTTCGGCCTCTTCGTCGCGCTACCCAACGGTACGGTTATCCCGCTCGAGGCGATCGGCGGCGGCGATACGGCCCGCCTCCAGGTGATCCACAATGCGGCGGACCCGGGCGCGGCGGTGGTGGACATCTACGCGGGGAACACGCTCCTCCTCGATGACTTCGCCTTCCGCGCGGCGACGCCCTTCATCGACGTCCCGGCCGGAGTGCAGATCCCGATCGGGGTGGCGCCCGGCAACTCGTCCGGCCCCGGTGACATCATCGCGGTCGTCCCCTTCACGTTCGAGGCCGACCGCACCTACGTGGCCATCGCGAGCGGCGTGCTTGATCCCGATGAGTTCGCGGCCAATCCGAACGGGCGAGGGATCGGCTTCAACATCTTCTCGCGCGACGGCGGTCGCGAGAGCGGACGTTACCCGGGTCTTGTCGACCTCCTCGCCTTCCACGGCGCGACCGACGCCCCGACCGTGAACATCTTCGGTCGGCTCGGCTGGCTCGCGGTGCCGCTCTACAAGCACCTGAGCTACGGTGACTTCTCGGGCTACCTCCCGGTGATCCCGCTCAACTACCGCCTCGAGGTGCGCCCGGCCGGTTCGAACGCGGTGGTCGCCGCCTACCAGGCTGACCTCCGGGGCCTCGGCGGCGGCGCCGCGGTCGTCTTCGCCTCCGGTTTCCTCGATCCGTCCAACAATCAGCACGGCCCCGCGTTCGGGCTCTACGTCGCCTTCCCGGACGGGAACGTGTTGGCCCTGCCGGCGGTAAGCGCGCTGGCCGAGGCGGGTCCGGAGAGCGATCTCGCGGCCAAGGGGTCGGGGGATGCCGAGGTGGTGACGGCGACAAGCGAGGCGGAGATGACGCTCGCCCAGAACTCGCCAAACCCCTTCAACCCGGTGACGCAGATCGCCTTCACGCTGCCGGCAGAGATGGACGTAACGCTCTCGGTGTACGACGTGACCGGGCGCGAGGTGAGCCGTCTCGTCGATCAGCGCATGGCGGCAGGCAACCAGAACGTGACCTTCGATGCGTCGTCCTACGCGTCGGGGATCTACTACTACCGGTTGACTGCGGGGAACTTCTCCCAGATCAAGAAGATGACGCTGCTCAAGTAGCTACGCCATCCTCCGCGCGACCCAGGAAGGCCCGGCCCGTGAGCCGGGCCTTCGTGTTTCCGGCGCGCCGGGATGCGGGGACGAGGGCTTGACGAAGGCGGCCGCGAGGAGGATCGTTACGGGAGGCCAATCCCCAACATCGGCGAAGGAGCTGCCCATGCTCTCCTCGAAGCTGATCCCGCTTGTCCTCGTCCTCGTCATGCCGGTGACTGCGGCCCTGGCTGCCGAGAATCCCGCCCGCCACGCGACACCCTGGACCACGGCCCCCGACTCCGGTGAGCCGCTGGCCGCGACCGCGACTCCCGCGCATGACACCCCGCCCGCTCCCGCCCTCCGCGTGGGCTGGCCCGTGAACCTCCAGTGTCCCAGCGCAGGCTACCCCTACACGCCGACCCTCTTCGACGCCGATCTCGACGGCGCCGATGAGATCTTCCTGACCGGCGGCCACACCTTCGGTCTGCGCGGCGATGGCACCTTCCTCCCCGGCTGGCCGACGGTCGAACAGGCCTACATGGGCTACGGCACGAACGATCAGAAGCCCGGACCCTCCGCCGCCGACCTCTCCGGCGACGGCGATGTCGAGATCCTCTGGTCCGAGCGCGACTGGTACGCCGGGAGCGCCCGCATGTGGTGCTTCAACGGGAAGAACGTGGATGCAACCAACCTCCCGGGCTTTCCGCAGGAAGCGATCGAGGCGCAGTCGAACGCGCTCGATGTGCCGTTCGTCCTCGGCGATGTGGATGTGGACGGGGACCTCGAGGCCTGGGGCCCGCACACGCGCGGCAACAACTTCATCCATTACCGCGTGTCCGGCTTCGATCATCTGGGGACGCGGCTCTTCACGACCGATGTGAACGCCGCCGAGAATATCCTCTCCCTCTACTTCGGGGACGTGGACGGCGACGGCCATGCGGAGATGTTCGCGGTTTCCTTCGTGACCCCGTCGCTCAAGCTCCACGTGTTCACGGCGGCGGGCGGCGAGCAAGCCGGCTATCCGATCACGCTCCACACCTTCTCCGGCGGCTACCTCCCGTTCGGGCCGCCGGTGCCGGTGGATCTCGATGGCGACGGGAACTTGGAGATCCTGATCGGGCACTGGGACGGCGCCGGGTCGCGCGTCTACGCGCGGCATCACGACGGCACGGCAGTCGCCGGCTATCCGAAGGCGATCGCGACTTCGAGCCAGCTCTACTACATCGCGCTCGGCGATGTGACCGGAGACGGCCGGCCCGAGCTCGTGGCGACCGACAATCACCTGACCGGCGACAACCGCGTGTTCGCGCTCGATCTCGCGACGGGCGCCTTGCTCCCGGGCTGGCCGGTGAACGTGGTCGGCTGGCCCGAGGGTTTCCCGACCGTCGTCGACGTGGACAACGACGGCTATCAGGATGTCTGCGTCGCGACCGATGCCGGTGATCTCCGCGCGTTCAACCGGAACGGCCAGCTCCTCGCCGGATACCCGCTCTTCATGGCGGCCCCCTCGATCTCCGGCGTCGCTGCCGGCGACATCGACGGGGACGGGCTCTTCGAGCTGGTCGCCGCCACCTGGAACGGTCTCGTGTACGCGTGGGACACGACAGGGGAGGCGTTGCCGGGCCGCGCCGACTGGCCTCTCCGGAACGTGGACGCGCGGAACACGGGCGTCTACGGCGGGAGCCCGTATGCCGCCGCCGTGCTGGCCGCTACGCCGCTCCTCGACGAGCTCGCGCTCCGCGTCGCCCCGAATCCGATCGGCGCGCGCGCCGAGTTCGCGATCGAGGGCGCGCTGCGCCCGGTCGTGATCGAGATCGTGGACATGCAGGGCCGCATCATCGACCGGCTCGCGCCGGCGAGCGCCGGGCGCGCCAGCTGGTCGCCGGGCGAGGCGGCGAACGGCGTCTACTTCGCGCGGCTCCGCGGCGGCAGCGCGGCGGGCGTCAAGTTCCTGGTCCTGCGCTGATTCGAAACGGCGCCTGCCGGGTGGACGGCGCGGGCTAAGCGAGGAGCCCGCGCCGGCCGATAACTCATGGATGTCGGCCAACGTCGTCCGGGAGGCCCCATGAGATCGAAGCTCGCCCCTGCCCGTCTTCTCTCCGTCTGGCTCCTTGCGACTCTCGCTGCATCGACCCTCGGCCGACCGGCAGCGGCTGCCGTCGTGCGCGACGATCGTGTCAAGATGGCGGCGCCGATGTCGATCCAGGTCGATGCGCCGGCCGAGCGGACCGCCGCCGCACGCACGGCGATGGACGCGGCCTACGCCGAGGTGGATCGCCTGGTGGCGCTCGTCTCGGAGTGGATCCCGACGAGCGACATCTCGCGCGTCAATGCCGCTGCCGGGAGCGGTGCCGGCGTCGAGGTGGAGCCCGAGACCTTCGCCCTCATTGCGAAGTCGTTCGAGATCGGCCGGCTGACCGGTGGGGCGTTCGACATCACGTTCCTCCCGCTCGGTCGCGTCTGGGACTTCAAGCGCACGCCGCCCGCGCTCCCGGTGCCCGCCGCGATCGCGCGCGCCCGGGCGCTGGTCGACTACCGGAAGATCCACCTCGATCCGGCCGCGCACACGGTGGCGCTCGCCGACTCGGGGATGGCCATGGGGCTCGGCGGGATCGCGCAGGGCTACATCGCCGATCGCGTGGCGGAGGTGATCCGGAGCCGCGGCTTCACCGACTTCGTGATCGACGTGAGCGGGGACCTGCGCGTGGATGGCCGCGTGGGCGGGCGACCCTGGCGCGTCGGCATCCAGGACCCGCGGCAACGCGACCGGGTGATCGCCACGCTGCCGCTCGCGGATGGAATCTCGGTCGTCACTTCGGGAGATTACGAGCGCTACTTCGAGCTCGACGGCCGTCGCTATCACCACATCCTGGATCCGGCGACGGGATATCCGGCAACCGACTGCCGGAGCGTGACGGTCGTGAGCACGGATACCGGCATCGCCGATGCGCTCGCGACCGGGCTCTTCGTCCTCGGACCGGAGCGGGGCCTCGCCCTCGCCGAGCGGCTCCCGGACGTGGAAGCGCTCATCGTCGACGCTGCCGGCGCCACGCACACGACCTCCGGCTTCGCGCTCGAGCGACCCGCCGCACCCGCGGCGGATTAGCGTGCAGAGAGCTCATGGTCTCCTGAACGAGCGCCCTCCCGGTCACTCCGCGGGTGGTGTGAAGACGAGCGGGCAGCGGAAGGTCACCGGCGAGCCGGCGCTCGCCGGGAACTTCCAGGCCTTGACCTGGCCGAGCACGCAGGCCTCGAGCTCCGGATCCTTGACCGTGTTCGCCGCCGTCTGGACGCGCGAGACGGTCCCGTTCGGGGCCACCGTGATGAGGAGCACGATCCGCCCTGCGACGTGGGGACGCGTCTCGAGGCAGCGGTCGTAGCAGTACTTGATGCCGCTCGCATAGCGGTGCACGACCGCCATGAGCGAGGCGGTGGTGCGGTCCCCGGAACCGCTCTCGCCGTCGCCGGTGCCGCTCCCGCCGTCCCCGCCACTCCCGAACGCCACCTCTTCGATCGCGACAGCGGAGCGCGCGAGCGGGCCCGTCGAGAGGCCGCTGCCGGCGCTCGCCGCGGCCGCGGCGATCCCGGCGGCACCGCTCTCGCGGCCGGCACCCGCGGCGAGGGTCGCCGCGGCGGCGCGGTGCGCGTCAGCCCCGCCGTCGCCGGCGGCAGCCGTGCCGAGGGGAGCGCTCCCGATCCCCGCCATCACGGCGTCGATGTCACCGAGGAGGTTTCCGGACCCCACGGCGCCGGCCACCTCGGCGGCGCGGGCGCGGCCGCGGGCTCCGCTCGGCGGGGGCGGTGCGGAGGGCGCGCTCGCCGGCGCGGGGGAGGCCGCCACGCGGGCGGGATCTGCGGGCGAGACGCTCGCGGCCGGTGCGCCGGCGCGGGGGCGCGACGCGGCCACGGCGGGTGCGCTCGCCGGTTCCGGCAGGAGGTCGGCGGGCGCGAGCATCTCGATCTCCGCGATCGGTTCGCGCTCGGGCGTCGCCGGCGCGAAGAAGACGAGCCAGCTCGAGACGGCGGCATGGATCACGAGGCTCAGCGCCATCGCGATCCCAGTTCTCCTGCGGCCGGCCGGCGGGGGCGGGAAGCAGAGGGCCGGCGTGGTCATGGCGCGGTCTCCGGCTTCTGCCGCGTGGCGATGGCGAGACGCTGCGCACCTGCGGCGCGCGCGTCGGCGAGGATCTCGCGGACGAGGCCGTGCTCCATCCCGAGATCGGCGCGCACGACGACGAGCACGTCCTCGTTCCCCGGCTCGGCGAGCCGCGCCGCCAGTCGGGGCTTGAGCTCGCTGCGCTCGATCACGTCGCGATCGATCGCGAGCTCGCCGTTCCGACCCATGGTGATGCTCACGTTCCGCTCATCCTCGGCGTCCCTGGTGTGCGCCGGCGGCAGATCGACCGGAAGATCGGCGACCGTGAGCATGGGGGCGGTCACGAGCAGGATGATGACGAGAACGAGCGCCACGTCGATGATCGGCGTCACGTTGACCTTCGTGATCGGCTGGGGTAGGGCGGTGGACGGTCGGCGCATGTCACTCCTCCATCACGGCGATCTGCTTCGCACCGGAGCCCTTGGCCGTGTCGAGCACCTCGACGAAGGTGCCATGCGGGACCCGCTCGTCGCACTCGAGGACGACGAGCCGGTTCTGGCTCGCGGCGAGCAGCGGTACGAGGGCGCCGCGGAGATTCCGGCGCGCGACGAGGGTCTCGTTCACCCGCACGCTGTCCGCGGAGAGGATGGCGATCTCGATCCGCTCGACACGGGCGGCGGCTGCAGTCCCGGCGCGTCCGCCGGCATTCCGCACCGCGATCCCTGTCTGCAAGATCATCGGCATCGCCACCATCAGGATCACGACCAGCACCAGGGACACATCGATGAGCGGGGTCAGGTTGACCTCGAAGATGCCCGCCGGCTGCTTGCCGTTCTGTAGGTCGGTGGAAGCCACGGTCGTCTCCTCTCTCGGTCTAGGCGGCGCGGGCGGCGGCGACCCGCGGCGCCGGCGTCATCGCCGGGGCCGGGGTGACCGCGGCCGGCGCGCTCGCCGGGACGGGTGCTTCCGCGATCGCCTGCCGGAGGCGCCGCGCGCCGTTCTCGGCCTGGGTCAGCATCACGGCGATCCGGCGGAGGAAGTAGTTGTAGAGGATGACGGAGGGCACGGCGACGACGAGGCTTGCCGCGGTCGTGAACAAGGCCTCCGCCACGCCGGCGGCGACCACCGACGGCCCCGCGGAGCCGGTCGCGGCCATGTCGTGGAATGCGCGCATGATGCCCCACACGGTGCCGAGGAGCCCGATGAGCGGCGCGGTGTTGCCCATGGTGCCGAGGAAGCTCAGGTTCCGCTCGAGGACCAGACGCTGCTCGCTGATCGCGATCGCCAGTCGCTCCTCGCTCGCCTCGCTCGGGAGATGGGCGCAGGCGAGCATCTCGGCGGCGATCGGGCCCACCGGATGCGGAGTGGCCCGGAGCGTGCGCTCGGCCTCTCTGTGACCTCCGCTGCGCACCTTGGCGAGCGCCGCGCCCATGGCGGCGTCCGCGCTCCCCTTGATCCGCCAGAAGAAGAAGGCCCGCTCGAACGCGTAGCCCATGGTGACGACGCTCAGGCCCAGGATGATCACCATCACCGGGCTCGAGCGCATCGCCGCGATCCAATCGAAATGCTCGAACATGTTTGGCTCCTTGTCTGGTGTGAACTGCTACGGTGTCTTCTCGAGGATGATGACGAGCGGGACGCGGTCGGCGGCGGGATCGAGGAGCGCGAGATAGTCGCTCACGGTGGCTGCCGCGAGCGAGTCGGCCTCCGCGCCGCCGACGATATAGACCGCCTGCGGCACGAGGCGCTCGCCCTGGATCTCGATCTCCTCGAGGGAGAGGGGCTCCCGGTTCGCGGCGGCCGGCGCCGCCGCGAGGAGGCCGGCGACGAGCGCGACGAACGGGCGGCGCGAACCGAGCGGCCGCCTGCGCGGAGCTTGCATCATGGCTTCTTCTCCTCGTTCGCGAACAGGAGCGCGACCTCGGGGTCGGCATGGCCACCGAGCGCGTTGAACTCAGCGAAGTGCGCGGCGGCGGCCGCGTCGTCGAACAGATAGAGCTTGTAGAGCAAGGCCAGGTTGTGGTGGGCGGCCGCGAGCCGCGGAGCGAGCGCGAGGGCGCGCTGGAAGTCGCGCTCGGCCGCGCCGTGCTGCTCGAGCTTCCGATGCACGATCCCGAGGTTCACGTGGAACTCGGGACGCTCCGGATCGCGCTCGAGGGCGGCGGCGAGGGCGGTCTCCGCCCGGGGGAGATCGCCGTTCTCGAGGTGGAGGAGACCGAGGTTTCCGTGCGCGGAGGCGCAGTCGGGATGCGCGCGGATCGTCCGCTCGAGGAGCGCCGCGGCCTCCTCGCGATCGCCGTACGCCATCCTGAGGAGCGCCAGGTCCACGAGGATTGCGGGTGGAGCAGCCGGGCTCGCGGCGATCGGAGCGAGGAGTGCGAGGCCGCTCTCGATGTCCCCGCTCTCGTAGAGAAGCCGCGCCTGTCGGGCGAGCGCGAGGGCGCTGTCCGCCGGCGCGGGAGCGGGTGGCGGGGCGACCGGCGGGGCGCTCTGCGGAGTCGCAGGTTCGGGACGCGACGCGACGGAACTGCGCGCGGCACATCCCGTGATGCCGGGCAGCACGAGGAGAAGCACGAGCGCCGCGCGGGCGATGGTGTGGATGTGGACGGTGGCATTCATCGCGGTCGTCATGTCAGTCCGCCGGTGTGGGCAGCGGCGCCGCCGATCGTGCGAGCCGGCCGGCATCGCCGGCGGCGAGCGGCAGCTCGCCGAAGGCGGGGCTCGCCACCTCGGCATAGCGAAGGTCGTAACGCCGGAAGAGCTCTGCGCGGGCCCGGGCGGCGGCCGGATGCTCGATGCCGGCGCGCGCGGCCTCGTTGAGGGCGCGCCGCCACGCGGCCTCGGCGCGACGGTAGAAGGCATCGGCCTGGGCTGCCACGTCCTGCGAGTAGGCGATCAGGTCCGCGCCCTCGAGATCGGGGGGCAGCTCCGAGGACTCGAGCGCGCGGCCGAACTCGGCGAGCGCGGAGCCGAGGAGCTCGCGGGCCGCGAGCGCGTCCGCGGGGTCGCCGCTTCTGGCCGCCGGATCGAGGTCGGCGAGGAGCGCGGCGAGCGCCGCCTTCTTGCGCTCGATGGCGGTGGCGAGCGGCGGCGCCAGGGCGACTCGCTCGTAGTCGGGGAGGGCGAGATCGGCCCGCAGGAGATGGGCGCGGGCGCGGAGCGACGACGGCTCGCCCGGCGTCGAGAGCATGCGATCGAGCTCGGTGCGCGCCGCGCTCGCGCGTCCGCTCGCGCGGAGAGCCCATGCCAGATCGAGCTCCGCGGCGAGACGCGCCGCCGCCGGCTCGGCCTTCCGCCAGGAGATCTCGGCCCGCGCTGCCGCCTCGAGGAGGGTCCAGTCGCGAGCGGTGCGCGCCAGGTGGCGAGCCGCGGCGAGCGCCGCCGCCGCTTCATGCGCCACGGGATAAGCGGCGGCAAAGCGCAGATATTCGCTCGCGGCAACAGCAGTGTCCCCGGCCGCGGCGGCGAGGTCTGCCTGGCGGAGGAGGGCTGCCGGGCGGTTCGCTGAGTCGGGATGGCGGGCGGCGAGCTCCCGGTAGTGGGCGGTCGCCGCGACGCGATCGCCGCCCGCCCGCGCCGCATCGCCGGCACGGAGCAGGGCGAGATCGGCCTCGGGGAAATCGGGGAAGGAGCGGGCCAGGTCCGCATAGGCGCGTCCGGCCGCCAGGCTGTCGCCGGTCGCGGCCAGCGCCTCGGCGGCTCGGAAGCGCGCGACGGGGAGGAGCGCGCGAGCCTCGGTGCAGAGATCCGCCATGGCGGACGAGCGGCCTTCGCACTCGGCGGTGAGCTCGGCGTAGATCGCGGCGGCGGCGGCCGGTTGCTCGCAGCGGAGGGCCGCGTCGCCCTGAGCGCGGAGGGCGCGGCGGCGGTCGTCGCGCGCCGGCGCATGGGCGAGTAGGGTCGTATAGCTCGCGATGCTCTCCGCGCACAGCCCGGCGCGGCCGGCGATCGCGCCGCGCCGCATCAGGACCTGGGTCACGCGCTCGTCGGTGCCGAAGCGGCCGACGAAGGTATCGATGGCCGCCATCTCCGCCGCGAGATCGGCTGCCCGGTCCGGCGCGGCTCCGCGCGCCTCGGCCCAGGCCACGACCGCTCCATAGGCGGCGGCGCGCGCCCGCGTCGAATCGGTCGTGGCGGCGAGCGCGCGGCCGTAGCTCGCCGCAGCGGCGCGCGGATCGCCGAGCGTCATCTCGCATTCGGCTGCCATGAGCTCGGCGCGATCGGCGGCGGCGGCGGTCGGGAAGCGCGCGAGGAACTCGCGATACGCGGCGTGCGCGGCAGCGAGGGCGGCGGCCGCCGGCGCGGGTGCGGACGCGTGCGCCGGCGCCGGCGTTGCGCGATCGTCGCGCCGGGCGAGCACCATGAGCTGATCGGCGCCGGCGAGCATGGCCTCGGCAGCGCGAACGGCGAGCGAGTCCGATCCGTGGTGCGCGAACCAGGGGGTGCCGGGCCCGATCCGCCGGGCGAAATCGAGCCGGGCGCGAGCGGCCTCGCCCGGTCGCGCGGCGCGGTCGAGCACTGCGATCTCGTCGGCGAGGAGATCGGCGAGCTCGGGCGCGTCGGGATGGCGGGCGGCCCCGGCCCGCGCCGCGGCGACGGCGGCCGGATAGTCGGCGCGATCCGCCAGTTCCTGCGCCAGCAGATGAAAAACAGTGGGGTCGCAGGCGGGGCCGGGGCGCGCCGCGCAGAGGCGTTCCGCGGCCGGCGCGCCGCCCAGGTCGGCGAGACAGCGCGCCAGGGTGCCCGCCGCGTCGGCGTGGATCTCCGCGTCCACGTCGCGCGCCAGGAGATCCGCGAAGGCGGCGGCGGCCGCCGCCGGATCGCCGTCGTTCAGGCGGCACCAAGCGAGCTTGTAGAGCGCGGCGGCACCGAGCGGACCGGGATCGCCGGCGATCGCGGCGTAGGCCGCGGCCGCGGGCGGGAAGGCGCCGAGAGCGAAGTGATTGTCACCGATCCGGAACGCCGACTCGGCGGCGAGTGGGCTTGCCGGATGCTCGCGGCGCAAACGCTCGAAGTGGCCGGTCGAGGCCGCGAGGTCGCCCCCGTCGCGCGAGAGCACGCCGAGATTGTAGAGGGCACGATCGGCGCGGGGATGAGACGGGAAGCGCTCGAGGAAGGCGCGGGCGGCGGCGCTCGCGCCGGCCGTGTCCCGCACCGGGAGCTCGACGCGGTCGATCCCGCGCCGGCGATCCTCCTCGTAGCGGGCCATCGCCTCCCGGAAGTCGACCTCCGCGAGCTGGTAGCGCAGCTCGCCCACCCGGAGCCACGCGGCGGCGACTCCGGGTCCCGCGGGCTCGGCGGCGACGAAGTCCTCGTACGCCGCCGCGGCCGCCCGGAGCGCGACCGCGCCGGCATCCGGCGCGTCGTCTCCGCCTTTCCGCCGCGCTGCCTGATACAGGGCCTCGGCGCGGCCGAAGCGGGCCGCCTCGGCGAGGACCAGCAGCCGCTCGCGGGCGCGGCCGACCGCCGCCTCGTCGGCTGCGGCGACGGTCACTCGCAGCCGATCGGCGGCACGCTCGGCAATCGCTCTCCACCGCTCCGCCTCGTCAGTAGGATCCAGCGGCAGCAAGCGAGTTATTGCGGAGCGCGCCGCGGCCATGAGGGTGGGATCGCCGCTGAACGGGCCCGCGGCGACGGTGACTCGTGCCGCGAGGGCCTCGGCGCGGGCGAGCTGTCCCTCGAGGGCGGGCCAGCGCTCGCCGCGCACCCGGGCGGCAACGAGGGGCGGCAGCGCATCGCGGGCGACCGCGAACGCAGAATCGAACGCCGCGAGGTTGGCCTGATCGCGCGTCGCGGTGCGCCGGTGCACGGCGAGAAACGCCGGTTCCGGCGACGCGCCGGGCTCGGCCGGCGGGAAGAGGACCGGGAGCCCGCGGGCGGCCGCTGCGAGATCCCGCGCCCGCCCGGCGAGCGAGTCGAGATGAGCCATGGCCCGCGCCGTCGCGGCAACCACGGCCGCCGGGAGCCGCCCGCGCGCCGTCTCGACGCGTTCGGCCGAGGCGGCGAGCTCGATCTCGGTCGCGGCGAGAAGCCGGGCTTCCGCCGCCCGGAGCGAATCGAGGCGCGCCTGCTCGGCGGCGAGCGCGGCCGCCATCGCCGCCCGTTCGCTCGCCAGGCGGCGCGCCCGGGCGAGGCGGCCGAGCGCCTCGTCGAGTGCTGCGAGGTCGCGCGCGATCGCCGCCGTCTCGGCCCGCGTGAGCGGTGCCGGAGCGAGGAGAGCCGCGGCGGAGTCGGCAGCGCCGGCGAGCGCGCGGGAGCGCGCGTCCCGATCCGGGATCCCGATCTCGGCCACGGCCGCCGCGATGAGGCGGGCGGTCAGCACCCGGTCATCGATCGCGATGCGGAACGCGTCCGGGCTGCGATCGGCCAGCGGAGACAGGCGCGGCGCGAGATCCTCCGGCGCGAGCGCGGCCAGCACGGTGCTCCGCGCCGCCGGATCGAGAGCGGCGGCCGCGCGGCCGGCGCCGGCTGCCGCGGCGGCGAAGGAGCGGGCTGCCGCCGGAGCGGCGCCGGAGCGGAGCGCCGCCTCGGCGCCCACCAGCGAATCGGCGAGGGCCGCCTCGCCGGGGGCGAGGCCCGGCCCGGCAGCCAGGGCGGCGGCGAGCGCTCGCGCCCCCGCCCCGAGCTCGGGATCATCGGCGGTCGTCGCGAGCAAGCTCATCGCCGACTCGGTCTCTCCGCGCGCCGCGAGCAGGGTGGCGGCGGCGAGCCGGTAGAGATCGCCGAGACGCGCCGCATCGACGGCCGCCGCGGGCGTCACGTACTCCGGTCCCACGAGCGGATTGCCGGACGGGTCGGCCGCCCCGCGATCGAGGCGGTCGACGAGGGCGAGGAGACGAGCGCAAGCACCCCAGCGGTCGGCCGTCTGCTCGAGCGCGGCGATCTCATCGTGAAAAGCTGCGTATTCACGCAGCTCTCTGTGAGCGATGGCGGAGAGGAGGAGCGCCGGACGGCGGCCGGGGTCATCGGCCGGCGCCGCGGCCAGGTAGGCCGCCAGGTGGGGCGCGGCCGCGCCGGGCCGCCCGCAGAGGAGCTCGTCGATCGCGAGCCGGAGCCGCGGGTGGTCCAGCTCGGCGGTGCGCGGCGCCATGTGGGCGGCGGATGGATCCCCCTCCGCCGGCGCGGCGAGACCCGCCGGCGCGGCGAGGTCCGCCGGCGCGGCGAGACCCGGCGGCGCGGCGAGGCCGCCATGCACCGCGACCAACTCGCACGCCAGCGCAAGCGCGAGTGCGACGCGCCGCATGCCGTGTATCACAGGGTCCACACGCGCGCCTGGACACCCGCCGTGGCGATCCCGAACACGACCACGGTCAGCCGGTTCGGCGCGGGCGAGAGGGTGGCGCGACCGGTCACGGTGCGGCCGCCGGCGAGCATGAGATCGATCTCGATCTCGTGGGCCTCGGGCCGGCAGAACGTGCGATGGAGCGGTCGATAGCCGCCGGCCGCGAGCGCCGTGCGCTCGGCGGGCGGCAGGTCCGTGGCCGCGAGATCCTGGCGGTTCCAGCGCAGTCGCACGCGCTCCAGGTCTCCCGCCGGACCGGGATCGGCGGCCAGCGCGACGAGGAGCTCGGTGGCCTGGTTGCCGGCGAAGTCGTCGCGGAGGGAGGCGAGACGCGTGTCGATGCCCATCATGCGCGCGGTGAGCGAATCGAGCGTCGCGGCGAGCGCGTCGATCTCCGGCCAGTCGGCGGCGCCGGCCAGGCCGCCGCGCGGCAGGGCCCCTTCCGCCGCGCCGAGCCCGGCCACTGCGCCGAGCATCTTCTCGTCGAGCCAGCTCTTGAGGCGAGGGTCCGGCACGCCGGGTCCGGCGTGGGCCGAGAGCCGTGTGAGCAGGAAGGCGCGATGCGCATGGAGGAAGCGAAGCGTGGCCGGCGGGGCGGCGACAGCCGCCGCCGGACCGGCAGGAGCACCGTGCGTGATGAGATAGGGGTCCGCATCGGGGGCGGGCACCGGCGCCGGCATCGGCGCCGGCATCGGCGCAGGCATCGGGGCAGACACCGGGGCAGACACCGGCGCAGGCATCGGTGCCGCCATTGGGGCAGACACCGGCGCCGGCATCGGCGCCGGCACCGGCGCCGGGGCCGGCTCGGCGCTCGCCGCACCGCTCCGGAGCGCAGCAGTCCAAAGGAGCACTTTCAGCGCAGGAACGAGCATTCGTGCCATCGGGTCCTCGGGTGGATCTTTGGCCTGGCGATCGCGGGCGACGTCAACCCTCGAAGCGGCTCACGATCGAGCCGTCGGTGCCGCTCACCACGATGGCGAGCTTGCTCCGGTCCGCGGCGCGGTAGACGACAGTCCAGGTGGGCGGACCGTCCCAGGACGTGAAGATGCCCCGGCCGAGAACGACATGGGCGAGCTCGGCGCTCCTGGCGACTCGGAACTCGCCGCCGCCGGCGAGCTCGGCCAGGCGCACCGCGTCGCTCGAGTCGATCCAGTCGGCCGGCAGATCGGGGGCGGCGAAGGGATAGGCGAGCGGGGCGGTGGAGACGATCTCGCCGCCGGCCACCGAGATCGCGCGCCAGGAATCGGCGAGGTCGGAACGGAAGAGGAATCCCCAGCGCGGCGAGTCACCGCTCATCCCGAGCTCCGAGTCGTTCTCTATATAGATGAGGCGAGCGTCCCGCATCCAGGCGCGCGCGGCGGCTTCGGCCACCGGCAGCGCGAGCCGCGCCGTGCCGGCCGGAGCGGGCGCACCGAGCTCGTCCGAGCGCGGCCGGGGCTTTTCGCCGCAGCCGGCGAGGGCGGCCCCGAGAACGATCGATGCGATCGCGATGGCGAAAGCGCGGCAGCGCCGTGGCGACCGCTTCCTCGGTCCTGCGGCCCATTTCATGTCGTCGTTCATGCAGTCGGCCTCCGCGCGGGATGACGATGTGCAGCTCGCTCACCGCCCAGGTGGGGTGAGACCTGCTGGTGGGAAGCAAGGCCTGTTCCACGTGGCGATTGCACGCGCATTGCATCGCCCGCCGTGCATTTGCCGCGTGCTGCGCTCCGACCGCCCGGCCGCGGTCTGCGTACCTTGTATGCATGCGAGCACGCCACAGCATGCGACAGACATCCGGTGAATGTCATGTCGATGTCGTTAATAAACGGCGCATGTGAGCAGTTTGTTACTTCGGAATGCAGAACGCCGGGTCGCCAGGAGAAGAAACCCGAGCCGTGCCGATGCGCTGCCGCCGATCGTTCGGCGCGAACACCTTGCGCGGCCGCGCGGAAGCAACTCGGGCGGGGCGGATGGCCCGTGGCGGGACAGACGGCACGCCCCTTGCCTGAGGCTCCGGCATCGGCCTTGCTCCATGCAGGCTGCCTCGCATCCGCGTTCCGTCAACCCGGCGTCATCACCATGCACCCAACCACCGTTCACAGAGCAAGCACGTCCGTGCCGCCCGGCCTCCGGCCGCCCGCGCGCCGGATCGGCCCGGGCCGCGGCAGCGCCGGGGCGTGGTTCATGGCAGCGGCTTGCCTTGCGCTGCTCGGCTGCGGTGCTTCCGAGTCGACGCCGTTTCACCCGGAGCCTCCGGGGCTCGACGATCCGCCGCTCGACCGCGCCACCTTCACGAGCGACGTGCTGCCCGTCCTCGATCGCCGCGGCTGCTCGTCCATTCACTGCCACGGATCGGGAACGCATCCCTTTCCGCTCACCCGTGGCGCCGATCCCGAGCTCGACTTCCTGCGCGCGGCCGACCAGGTCTCGTTCGCCGATCCGGCGGCGAGCCCGCTCCTCCGGAAGCCGCTGGCGCCGTCGGCGGGCGGCGTGCCGCACAACGCGCCGGCCATCTTCACGTCGTTGCGCGATCCCGACTTCCTGATCCTGGCCCGCTGGGCCGGTGCGGTGTTCGATTCGACCGGCGCGCGGGCTGCGTCGGCGCCGGGAGGCGTGCGCTGATGCGCACCCGCGCCCGCGTGCTCCTTCTCCTCGCGACCTCGTGCGCCGCGGCCCACCCGGCGGTCGCCGCCGCGAACGACGGCGCGACGACCGCGGCCGGGGGGCCGGGGATCCTCGCCATCGCCCCCGTCGGCGGCGTCCTCGGCAGCCAGCCCTTCTTCGCGCTCCGGGCCGGATACACGATCGCGGCGCCGGTCGCCATCGAGGCCGAGCTCGGGCACAACCTGGGCGACGCTGCCAGCGCCTTCCTGCACTCGGCCGGAGTCCGCCTCCATGCACTCGACTGGCGGCGAGCCCGGCTCTTCGCGACGGCGGGCTTCGGCACCTTCAGCGCCTCGCCGAGCGACGCGCTCGCGGCGAAGGCCGTGACGCGAAGCCACTTCCACATGGGCGGCGGCATCGAGGTTGCGATCCGCGATGACTTCGGGATCCGACTCGATGTCCGTCATCACCGGATTCTCTTGGGCGGGGAGGGGACCGGGGGCGATGCGAGCCTCGGCGCCACCGAAGTATCGGCGGGCCTGAGCTTCGCGCGTCGCCTCTGGTCGCCGCCCTCGCCGAGCAGCACCACACCATGAATCGCCAGCCATCGCTCTCCGGGTCGCGGCGCGCCGCCTTCACCGCCGCCGCGCTCGGTCTCTGCCTCACGGCCTGCAACGGCTCCGCGCCGGACGACGTGTTCGATGACGGCGGCGGCACCGGGGCGCTCGTCTTCGTCAAGGCTGAACGCGCCGAGACGCTCAACGACGGCGGGATCGAGTCCAACCTCCATGTCCTCTCCCCGATCTCGCCCAACGGGCGGGTGCGCAACCTGACCGGGATGGAGGGGGCCGCGATCTCCGATCCCTGCGTCTCCTTCGATGCGCGGACCGTGCTCTTCTCGATGGACCCGGCCGGGTCGGAACCGCGCAGCATCTACGAGATCGGGATCGACGGCACCGGACTCCGCCGGATCACGAGCGGGGGCGGCGACGACTTCGACCCGGTCTATCTCGCCGACGGCCGCATCCTCTTCACGTCGAACCGCGATCGGGAACGGGACGAGTACAACTCGGCGCAGAAGGAGGTGCTCTACACCTGCAATGCCGACGGCTCGGACCTGCGCCGGATCTCGTTCAACCTCTCCGATGACTTCGACCCCTTCCTGCTCTCGACCGGGCGGGTCGCCTACACGCGCTGGGAGCATCACGGCACGGCCAACCGCTTCCCGCTCTCCCAGGTCAATCCGGACGGGACCTCCTTCTTCCTGCTCTTCGGCCCGCACGATCGCAACATCTTTCACGGGCAGGAGACCCGCGACGGGCGGTTCATCGGTATCAACTCGACCCGCGTCAACGGCGACGCCGGCCAGGTCGTCCTCATGTCGATCGCGAGCGGCGATCCCGAACAGCATACCGCCGAGAACTACACGGTCCTGACGCCGGACATCACGCTCGAGGGCCCGCCCTATCCGACCGGCGCCTTCAAGCATCCGAACGTCCTCCCGGACCAGGATGGAAGGCGGCAGTACGTGGTCTCCTACACGCTGCCGGCCGCCACCGATGACGAGGTGGACTTCGCCCTCTACGCCTTCGCGGTCGGTCGCAATGCCGCGGGCGGCGAGGAGATGCAGGATCTGACGCTCCTCTGGAACGACCCGGCCACCGACGAGCTGGACGCGCAGCTCGTGGCCGCGCGCCCGCGGCCGCCGCTCCTCGCGTCCACCGTGGACGAGAGCCTCGACTGGGGGACCTTCGTCGGCGAGGACATCTACGCCCGCGGCTTCGACGGCCAGGAGCGCCCCGAACGCGGCTCCGTGTCGCAGGTGATGATCGTCGAGGGCGTGCCGACGACCGAGGGTATGGGCTCGATGGAGGTGTCGGCTACCGAGTTCGAGCGCAAGCGGATCATCGGCTTCGCGCCGGTCGAGTCCGACGGTTCCTTCGCGATCAAGGTTCCGGCGAACACGCCGCTCTCGGTGCACACGCTCGATGAGCTCGGGCGGACGCGCGTCTTCCAGCGCACATGGGTCTATGTGCGGCCGGGTGAGCGGCGCACCTTCTGCGCCGGCTGCCATGCGCCGCGCGACGGCTCGGTGCCGTCGAACCAGAACCCGCTGGCGGCGACCATCACGCCGCACGATCTGGTGGTGCCGGTCGCGGAGCGCCAGGTCGTCAACTTCCGCGACGCGGTGGCCCCGATCATCGCCGCCAAGTGCGTGGGCTGCCATGTGCCCACCATCTCGACCGCGCCGCCCGACACGATCCCGGCTCCGGCGGGGCTCGATCTGCGTCTCGCCGCGGATCCCGAGTCCGAGGAGGGCTTCCCGATCGCGTACCTGAGCCTCGTCGGTGACGAGATGATGGGGCGGAGCGAGTTCGTGACCGTACCCTTCAGCCGTCAGAGCCCGCTCGTCGACGCGATCATGGGCGTCGGCGCCAACCAGGGTCTGACTCCCCATCCGGGCGAGCTCGATCCGAGCCGGCAGCTCACACCGGCGGAGATGACCACCTTCTTCCGCTGGATCGACCTCGGAGGGCAGTACGAATGAGAACCCTGGCCTGGGGACTCGCCCTCGCGATTCTCGTGATGGCTCTTCCGCCCGCCGCCGCGGCCGCACCGGCCGGCGGCGCCGCCGACCCCCTCGCGGGGCTGGCCCTCACCGACGCGCGCGGCGCGCGCTACGCGGGACCCGTGTTGCCCGGGCGCGTCCTCATCGTCGGGTTCTGGGCGACCTGGTGTCCTTCCTGCCGGACCGAGATGCCCGCGCTCATCGAGCTCGGCGCCGAGCTCGAGCCGGCCGGCGGCGAGCTCCTCCTCGTGAGCGTGGATCGCACGCCGGCGAAGGCCGCTCGTCACCTCGAGGGCCTCGGCTATCAGGGCGAGGCCGCCTACGACCCGGGTGCGCGCTCGGCGACGGCGGCCGGCATCACGGGCATTCCGACCACGCTCCTCCTCGATGCAACGGGGGCGGAGCGAGGACGCATCGTGGGTTCCGGCGCGGAGAGCCTCGCGCGCATCCGCGCGGAGGCGCGCGCGCTCCTCGCCGCGGAGGCCGATTAGTCATGTCGAAGCGTGTGCTCTTCTCGTTCGCCGCGGTCCTGTTCCTCGCGGCCGGCTGCGCCCATGTCACCCCGATCCAGCGCGAGATGCTGTCCGAGCCCGTCATGCAGATGGCTCCCGACTCGCGCGAGTGGGCCCACGAGCAGCACTGGATCGAGACGCTCGAGGCCTCGACCGGCGGGTACGGCGGAGCAGCCGGCGGCTGCGCCTGCTACTGAGGATCGACCGAGCCATGCGGCGCCATCTGACATCGCGGCCGGCGCTTGTCGCCATCACGCTCGCCGGCGCTCTCGCCCTCGGGCCCGCTTCCGCGCGCGGAGACGGCGAGACCCTCGACTTTCGCTGGCACTACTTCTCGGACAACCAGGGCACGAGCGTCTCGACCACCAGCTTCGATGCGGCGCGGCCGTTCCTGGCCGGCGACGGACGTATGGCCGTCACCTACTCGCTCGACATGGTGTCGATGCCGGCCATCGCCGGCGTACCCGGATCCGAGGAGCACCTCGATGCGCTGACCACGGCCTCCCGCCCCGTGAGCGGGGTCTACCAGGAATCGGCGAACTACGAGAAGCGGCGCCACCAGCTCGAGGGTGCGGTCGGCGCCGGCGAGATCACCGGCACCTTCTATCTCAGCGCGGAGGAGGACTGGCGGGCGCACCAGGCGGGGGTGTCCTGGCAGCGCGTGCTCGCCGGCGAGAGCACGCTCTTCGCGGTGGACGGGGCCTTCGGCTGGGACTCGATCCGGCCGGTGGTCGAGGAGGGAAGCGCGGCGCAGGCGGACCGGCGGACCAGTCTCTCGGCCGTCGGCACCTGGCAGCAGACGCTCGACCTCCGCACCCAGAGTCGCGTCGCGCTCGAGGTGGGCAGCGTGCGCGGCTTCCAGGCCAATCCCTATCGCAGCGTGCGCACCGACTCGGCCATCGTGGCCGAGGTGCATCCGCGCGAGCGGCTGCGGAGCGCCATGTCCGCCGAGATCATCCGCTACCTGGACACCCGGAGCTCGCTGCGCCTCGGCTATCGCTTCTACCGGGACGACTGGCAGGTGCAATCGCACACCGGCAGCCTCGAGTTCAAGCAGGTGATCGGGGAGGCCGCCATCGTGCGCTACCGCTACCGTTACTACAACCAGGGGAGCGCCTACTTCTATCGGGACGACTACGCCGATCCGCGCGGAGTGGACGGCTATCTGACCTCCGACTACAAGCTCGCGGCGCTCGCCTCGAACCTGTTCGGGGTGAAGCTCGAGGTGCCGGCGCTCCATCTGCTGCACCTGGACAGCGTGTTCAGCGCCGCCGACCTCCTGCTCAAGGTCGAACGCTACTACACCTCGACCGACTTCGCGGCGAGCGTCATCGAGACGGGGATCCAGGTCACGTTCTGATCGTCATCTTGAGTTGCATCGCCCGACCGGAGATGAGTCCATGCGCACCGAGAAGTCCAGCCACCATCCGTCCCGCGTCCGCTTCGCCCTCGTCGTGAGCGGCCTCTTGGCCGCGGGCGCGGCGGCCCCGGCGGCCGGCGCCGCCGACCGTTCGCTCGCCCGGGCGCCGCTCCTCCCCGGCGCCGAGATCACGCACCTCACGCGCGCGGTGGCCCGCGCCGAGCTCGGCCGCGATCTCTTCCGCGACCCGGCGGGAGCGACGCTCGTCGGCCGGGTCGAGGTCTTCGACCGCTATCCCTTCGTCAGGGCGCGGTACGTCCAGCTCGTGACCGATGCCGCCTGGAACCGGATCCTGTTCGGCGAACCGGGCGGGGCCATTCATGTCTTCGACGGCGCGGGCACCGCGCTCGGACCGCTCCGCGGGCCCGCCGGCATCGACCGCGATCCCGACGGCCGCATCTTCGTGGCCGATGAGCTCAACAGGCGCGTCGTCGTGCTCGCGCTCCGCGGCGACGGGGCGGATCTCCGGCTCGAGCCCGAGTTCGCCATCACCGGATTCGAGCGGCCGGCCGGCGTGGCCTGGGATGGCGGCACGACGCCGCTCGACGCGAGCGACGATCTCCTGTGGGTGGTCGATGCCGGCGCCCATCGCATCGCCGGCTACCGCCTCGGCCGGACCGGGGCCACGCTCTTTGCCGCCTTCGGGACCCGTGGCAACGGGAGCGGCCAGTTCCTGGCGCCGCGCGACATCGAGGTCGGCCGGCAGGACGGCGTCCACACGCCGGATCTCTATGTCGCCGACTGGGGGAACGGCCGCATCGTTCATCTCGAGCGGGACGGGGCCGGCATCGGGTGGATCGACGCCCAGAACGTCGGACCCGACGTGCGGAGCGTGGCGACGGATGCCTGGGGCAACGTGTACGCGGCGCTCCGTGGCGCCGGCCGGATCGTGAAGCTCGATCGCGAACTGGCGCCCGTCATCGCCACGGAGCGCGCGGCCTTTCCCGGCGTGCGCGACCTCGCGGTGGGTTTCCTCACGATCACCGATCACCGGCACGGCACGCGGAGCTTCGCGGGATACGGGAGCTTGCACGTGCTCGAGGACTGGGACGAGGCGAGCGGGGCGAGCCGCCTCACCCTCGGCGTCGAGGCGCGCGAGCTCGCCGCCGAGCCCGCGGGCGGCGGCGCCGCCGTGCGCTTCCTCCTGACCGATCATGCGGAGGTCGACGTGCGCGTGACGGCGGCCGGCCGCGTGGTGCGGCGGGCCGCGCTCGGGCGTGTCGCCGCCGGGCGGCGCGAGTGGATCTGGGACGGCCGCGACGAGTCCGGCGCGCCGGTCCGCGACGGGGTCGCCTTCGAGCTCGAGGCGCGCTCGCTCTACGCCGATGGCGGCGTGGCCCATGCCGCCGTCGGTCTCGGCGAACCCGGGGCGCCAGAGGCCCGGATGGCGGTCGCCGGCGCCTGGCCGAATCCGCTCCGGGCGGGCGATGGGGCGACCGCGATTCGCTTCTTCGTGCCGGCCGCCACCAGCACGCTCGCGCTCGATGTGGTCGACGTGAGCGGTCGCCTGCGCCACCGGCTCGCGGCGGGGGACGCGCTCCCCGGCCAGCACGTCGTGCACTGGGACGGGACCACCGGCGGCGGCGAGCGTCTCTCCTCCGGCGTCTACTTCCTGACCCTCCGCGCCGACGGTGAGACGGCGCCGAGCCACAAGCTCGTCATCCTGCGATGAACGGCCGGCTCTCCACATCGGGAATCGCGCGCCGCGCCGGAGCGAACGCGCTCTGCACGATGGCGGGGCTTGTGATCCTCGCACTCTGCGTGCCCGGCTGCGGCGAGGAACCGGGGCCCGCGGAGCTCCTGACCAGGGTCGAGCTCTCGGCGGAAGCGGCGGCGGGGGACAGCCTGCCGGCGAGCGCGCGGGCGCGGGTGACCTTCCGCGACTGGTTCACGGGCGGCGTCGTGGTCGAGGCCCGCCTCTCCTCGAGTCTCCGCCCGATCGATCTCGAAGGGCTCCTCGCCGGAGAGGCGGAAGACCATGCCGCGGCCTGGGCGCAGGTGATGGCGGCGAGCACCAGCGCTGGACTCGCCGAGCAGCCGATCGTCGGCTACCGCGGGTTGATTCGCGACATCGATCTTCCCTTCCCTGCCGGGATCGCCGGCGGCGATTCGCTCGGCACGTTCCTCGTCGCCTACCTGGCCGATGTGGAGGAGATCGAGCGGGAGGGCCAGCCCGATTCGCTCGTCATCACGCCGCTCGGGAGGGAGGCCGGGATCCTGAACGACGTCCTGGTCCTGGGCGCCGAGGCACGACCATGAAGATGCCGCGTGCGCTCCCCTGGATCCCGGTCGTCCTCGCGCTCGCGGCCGCTCCGGCGCGCGCGGACCTCCCGGCCGAGCTCCACGCGGGGAGCGTGCTTCGCTTCGTCGCGCTCCATCGCGCGCAGGTGGAGACGGGTCTCCGCGACGCGGATGTCTTCTATGGTGTGGCCGCCGGCTGGGAGCCGCGCGGCCGCCTGGGTCTTGCCGCCGAGGTCGCGACCGGGGCGGCGCGTGCGCACTTCGGGATCGACAGCGTGTCCGATCCGGCGGTCCGCATCTGGCATGCCGCCGGCGCCGTGCGCTTCCGCCCCGCGCCGGGGTGGCCGCTCTACGCGTTCGGCGGCGGCGGTCTCTGGCATCTCGACTATGGCAGCGAGGCCGTGCTCCTCTCCTTTCCGGGCGTGGAACCGGTCGCCGTCGTCCTCGCGGACGTCGACGCGCCGCTCCTCACCGGCGGCGCCGGGGTCACGTTCTCCCCGCGCTCGTGGCTGGCTCTCGGCCTGGAGGGCGGAGTCCTGGGTCTCCGTCTCAACGAGACGCGTCTCGACGGCACGGAATTCGAGGTCGCGCCGCGCTGGCGTGCGAGCCCGACGCTGGCCGGGCGGATCGAGCTCTCGTTCTGATCGTTTTCGTTCCAGTTCGGAGGAAGTTGCGATGCGTCAGCGATGGCGGTTGCTGTGGGTGTCGGGGGCGCTCATCCTCGCTTCCGGGTTCGGCGCGCCGGCGGTGCCGGCGCAGCCGCGGGTCGAGGACCTGTCCGCGACCGCGCCCTGGGATGGAGAGCGGCCGGCCGCGCTCAAGCGGGTCGAGGTCGCCGGCGATGATGCCGTCCTCCTCCGCGCCGGTCCCGGCGGTGACTACGCGATCGTCGCCACGGCCGCGCCCGGTGAGAAGCTCCCGGTCGTCGCGCGGCTCGGGACCTGGTATGCGGTCGAGTGCGAACCCGGTCAGACCGGCTGGGTGTCTGCGGATCGAGTCAAGGACCTCGACCCCGACGTGCACTTCGTGACCGATCCGCGCCGCTATCACCGCGAGCGGAGCTTCGTCTTCACCCCGGTCACCGGGCTCTACTCGGCCGAGTCGCAGTCCAACTCGGCGGTCATCGGCGGCCGGCTGGGCTATTACCTGAGCGATCGCTTCGAGGTCGAGGCAGGGGTCGGCTTCACGCGCGTGCACCGCGACCGCGACCTCGTCGAGGACCTCTTCGACCTCCAGCTCGAGGAGTGGGACTACCAGGTATTCCAGTACCAGGCCAACCTGAACGCACACGTCCTGACCGGCCGCCGTCTGAGTCCGTTCGTGACGGCCGGGATCGGCACCGCCACCTCCAATGCCAAGACCGAGCTGGCCTGGAACGCCGGCGCCGGCATGACCTACTTCCTCAAGCCCGACACCGGCGCCCGCCTCGAGTTCCGCAACCACCGCTTCGAGACCGGGAACCAGTTCACGCGCCGGATGACGAACAACATCGAGGCCACCCTCGGCGTGAGCTTCCTGTTCTGATCGACTGATCTCCGCTCTCTCGCCTTTTGCGCGACCCCGCACTGCGGTACCATGGAACGGACCGCCGGCGCGCCCTGCCCGCCTCCGATCGGCAGGGCCGCCCGGGCCCGGAGCCATCCATGTTGCGACACCCACGTTGCGGCCTGCTCGCCGCCGCTCTGCTCGCCGCCCTCCTCGTCTCCATTGCGCCGGCGCGCGACGCCGGCGCCGGCTGGACCACTCTCCCCAACGCCCCGGCCACTCCGGCCGGCAGCCGGCATGACGACATCTGGTTCGTCTCGCCGACCTGGGGCTGGGTCGTGAACGGGGATGGCGAGATCTTCCGGACGACCGACGGCGGGGACAGCTGGGAGCGTCAGCTCCACCTGCCGGGGACGTACTTTCGCGCCTGCACCTTCGTGAACGAGGCGAAGGGATGGGCGGGCACCTTGTTCGGGAATCCGCTCCTCTACGCGACGTCCGACAGCGGCGCGACCTGGACTCCGGTCACCGCCATCTCGCCGCCGGAGCCCACCGGGATCTGCGGCATGTGGGCGGTCGACGACTCGGTGGCCTACGCCTGCGGCCGCTACGACGCGCCGGCGCGCGCGATCAAGACCACGAACGGCGGCGCGACCTGGAAGTCCATCGACCTCGCCGCCGGGGCCCGCTCGGCCGTCGACTGCTTCTTCTTCGATCGCGACCATGGTTTCGTGGTCGGCGGACGGAGCGACTTCGTGACGCGGCAGGCGGTCGTCCTGGCCACGACCGACGGCGGAGACACGTGGGCGACGCGCTACGTCGGTCCGCGGCTCGGCGAGTGGTGCTGGAAGATCTCCTTTCCGACCCCGACGATCGGTTACGTGTCGCTCGAACGGCACAGCGGCGCGACCTATTTCCTCCAGACGACCGACGGCGGTGCCGCCTGGCAGGACCGTCCGTTCCCACCGGGCATCGAGGAGCAAGGCATCGGTTTCGTCACGCCCGAGCTCGGCTGGATCGGCGGCTGGCCGGGCGCGACCTACGAGTCGACGGACGGCGGCGCGAGCTGGCAGCTCGCGAGCTTCGGCACCCTCGTGAATCGCTTCCGGTTCCTCGGTACGAGCGTGGGCTACGCGGTGGGGGAGACCGTCTACAAGTACACGGGCGATCCTGCCGCCGTCGCCGGCGGCGAACCCGCGCCCCCGGGGGCCATGCTCGTCGCGGAGAGCCACCCGAATCCGTTCCGCGGGATGATGACCCTCGCCTACACGCTGCCGCGGGAAGCGGACGTGACGCTGCACATCCACGATGTGCAGGGGAGGACGATCCGCGCATTCCTCGCCGGACGGCGGCCGCCGGGTCGGCATGAGTGGATGTGGGACGGCCGCGATGCCGGAGGCGGCGCGGTCGCCGCCGGCGTGTACTGGTATCGCGTCGAGGCGAACGGGGAGTCCGCCGTCAGGAAGATGGTGGTCGCCGACTGAACTCGACGCTCGCACCGAGCCTGTCGCCGGCGGGAACGGGGTCAGGACCGCGGCGGGTGTCGCGCGCCGCTCTACGGCATGGTGAGCTCGACGAGCTCCACGCGCTCGTCGCCGCCGACCTCGAGCACGATTCCGATCCCGGGCGCGTAGTACTTCTGCTCGTGGCCGCCCGACTCGAGGCCGTTCCACTCCTCGATCTGGGTGCAGCCCGTGAAGGTGCCGTAGGGAACCGTGACCTCCTGGTCGAGGGCGACGACCTTGCCCCAGTCCTCCGCCTCATCCTCGTAGTACTCCTGCCGGTAGTCCTCCCCGACATGGGCGGCGGGATCGCTCCACATGATGATCCCCGGCAGCGCGTCGTCGACGCCCCACTCCCAGGAGCCCTCGGTGCTCACGACCTGGCCATTCTCGATCTCCTTCGAATCCTCGCCGAGGTACCACACGTTGCCCTTGTCATCCTGGGCGAACCAGTCGTACGTGTCCTCGATCAGCTCGCCGTCGAGATACACGCGGTCGCGGACCACGGTGGCCGTGACCCCGTTCACGTCCCGCGTGTCGGCGGTGACCTCGATCACGATGGTCTCGAGGCCCTCATCGGTCTGGCCGGCGAACTCGGCGGTCGTGCCGGGTGTGAGCTTGAAGAACGGATTGCTCACCGTGTCGGCCCATGCGGCCGGGAGCACCGGGCTATAGGGCGGGCTCTCGGGGCCCGTCGAGTCGCCGCCGCAGCCGGCCGCCGCCATCGCGAGGACGGCGGTCCCCGCCACGATCGCCATACGGGTGAAGGAACGCAGAATCATCGGATCCCCCTTTCCGGTCCGATCGAGATCGTTCGGACCGCGAAGAGGGAGCAGGGGAGGGGAGCGATTTGTGACAGCGAGCCCGCGCGCCCTGGCTCAGGGAGCGAGCGGCAGGACGTAGGAACCGCGCGCGGCCGCGGGCTCCGCCGTGATGCGCGGGCCCTCCTTGAGGAAGATGCGCTTCCCGGCCACCCGGATCTCGACCCGGGGCGCGGCCCGCGGGATCTCGATCCTGAACTGGGCCGCGGTGCCCGCGTTCTCGATCCGGAGGAGATTCACATCCGATGTGAACGAGGCCGCAGCGGCCGGCGCCAGCACCTGGACTAAGACGCCGTCGCTCAGCACGACCTCGACCTGCCCCTCGTCCTGTGCCCGCGTGAACAGGATGAGGAGCGAGCTCCCCGGGTCGACCGCGATGCCGCTCCGGCTCTCCGTCGTGGCCTCTTGAGGACCCAGGCCGGGCTCCGTCGCGGCCGGGGCGGGAGCCGCCGGGCGGCGCGCCGATGAATCGGCGAGGGATCCGAGCCGCTCGACCACCGAGTCCACCCATCCCGGCACCGGCGAGCCGGGGAGCGCATACGCCGCGCCGGCGGCGCCGAGCGCGACGAGGAGCCCCGCGGCGCGCCGGCGCCAGGCGGCGCGAGAGCTGCGGGCGGCATGAGCGGCGGCGGCGGTGAAGGCCCGAGCGTGGATCGGGGGCGGCTCGTGATCGAGCGAGCCGAGGAGCGCGTGGATCTCGTTCTCCTCCCGCTCTGCCGCCGCGACCCGCTCCCTGCAGGTGGCGCAGGAGGCGAGGTGCGCGCGCGAGCCCTCATCTTCCGTGCCGGCCAGCTCGCCGTGCAGGACACGCTGCACCTGCTCTTCATCGAGGTGCGTCACCGGCGCCCTCCTTGTCCTCGTAGTGAGCGCGGAACGCGCGCTTGGCGCGCGCGAGCAGCACTCCGATGCTGGCTTCGTTCAGGTCGAGGGCCGCCGCGAGGTCGCGGTAGCTGTAGCCCTCGGCCCTGAGCAGGAGGAGCGCCCGCTCCCGCTCGGGCAACCGCTCGAGCGCGGCGCGCACCCCGCGGCGTGAGTCGCCGGCCATCGCGACCTGATCGGGAGCGGGCGCCGGGTCGCCCTGGATCTCCGCGGCCCGCGCCAGCGTCAGGAGCCGGCCACGGCGGGCGCGGGTCGTTCTCTGGTTCCGGAAGAGGTTCAGGGTGACGGTGATCAGCCATGACTCCGGCGCATCCGGCAGCGAGCCCCGCTCGAGGAGTTTGAGAAACGCATCCTGCACGAGGTCGGCCGCCAGATCCGGCTCGCCGGTCAGACGATCCATGAATCGCCAGAGCCGGTGGAAATGCGCGGTGAAGAGCTCCTCGAATCGGTCCTGGAACGAAGACGAAGTGCCCACCGCTAGCCGATCTCCCGCCGGTGCCGGACCGGGCCCGGCGGTTTCGCGTTCGGGGGGCGGTTCCCCCCCAAGACTCCTCGCCCCGGCCTCCACGGAAGGAACCCGACACCCGCCGGGTTTGTGACAGGCGCGGGGATCAGAACCGCCAGTCGAGCCCGACGACGAGCGGGGACGGGGGCCGCATCTCGATCTCGACCGGATCGCCGCCGGCGCCGTCCCGGACATAGGTCATGGTGTTCTTACGTCCGAGGAGATTGGTGACCGTTCCGAACACCGCGAGCTGCACATCGCGTGCCCCGATCTCGAGCTGCCAGTGCTTGCGGACGCCGAGGTCCACGCGGGTGTAGAGGGGCAGTCTGGCCGCCCCGAGGGCTGCGCCGTCGTAATGCGGATGGCCTGCGAACTCGCAGCCGAAATCGAGGAGGTTGCAGGCCTCCCACTCGAGACCGCCGGCCGCGGTCGTCGTGCGGCGTCCGAGCGCGGCCATGGCCCCGACGCGAGCGGAGAGGGAGGGGGTCACCAGGGCGGTCACTCCTCCCTCGACCAGGTGCCGGGCCCCGTGCTGGGGAACGTAGCTCGTCTCCGCGCTCGCGAGACGGACCTCCTGGTACCCGTAGCTCAAGACGATCCCGTAGCGTGCCGCGCTCAGGGCGACGTCGGCGGCGATGCCGCGCGCCGTGCCGGAGCCGATCTCGAACTGGCCGGTCGCGAACGGTTCGCTCTCGCGCAGCGCCACGAGCACGAGCCCGTCCGCGGCCCGGGCGTACGCCTGGATGCCGCAACGCAGGCTCGTGCGGGGACGGTACTCCGCGGCGATGAGCCCCAGATCGCTCCTGGCCACGGGGACCCGCGGGGCGCCCGCTCCGATGTACAGATCCACGGGGAACATCGTCCCGACCACCGACTCCGCGTTGCGGAGCGACTGCGCGAACTGGTGGGCCCGGGCATAGCGACCGGTCAGGGTGACCGCGCTTCGGGGTCGCCAGCGGACCTCGGCGCCCGGACTCGCGTGCCATGCGCCACGCGTCGTGGCCAGCGCGGCCGAGAGCGTGAGATCGACATCGGGTGCTGCGGCGAAGGATTGCCAGCCGCTCAAGGTCGCCACCGGGGTCCTCGCCGCCATCTGGAGGACCGGCGCCGCGGTGGAGTCGGAATCGACCCGATACGATGTCGAGATGCTCTCGATGCGCACCTCCCCGGCGGACGTTCCCCAGGTGGAGATGCGCTCGGCGCCGGCGACGAAGCCGCGGTCGCGCCGGACCGCGGTCATGTCGAGCCGTCCGACGAGGGCGGCCCAGGAGGCCTCGGCGTCGCCGGTCACCGCGTAGCCACGCACGTAAACCGCAGTCCTCGTGAAGGCGCGGCTCCACGCGGCGCCGAGCGATCGGCTGTGCCACGCGAATGCATTGCGCCCGGGATCGCCGCCCGTGGTCTCCTCCGAGTTCGCCGTGATTGCCGATCCGAGCTCGTTCCCGTTGTCATACCCGAGAACGCTCAGGCGTCCGCCCCAGGCCGGGGCCTCGATCTTGGCGAGTCCATCGGCCGTCCGGTTGTCGATGTAGGACGCCTCGTCCCGCGGCGCGAGCGCATCCTGGAGTCCCGTGCGCAGGCTCACCACGTAGCCGGCCCCGCCGGCGCCGAGCGGCCCGTCGAGCGTCACGCGGGCCTGCGTCGTGCTCACGCTGCCTTGAGTGCGGAGCTGGGCGCCCGGCGCCCGCGTCGTTGCGTCGACCGTTCCCGCAAGGGCGTGGGAGGAGGCGAGCGCCGGGGCCGTCGACTCGAGGGCGACCTGGGAGAGCGCATCCGGATTGAGGGCGCTCGCAATCCCGGCGGCATGATAGGGGCTGAGAAGGGGAATCCCATCCAGCCGATAGGCGGTCTGGTCCGCCGACCCGCCACGGACGTGCATGCCGTTGGGCGACTCCGGGTCGAGCACGACCTCGCCGCCGCCGAGGGCCGGGAGAACATCGGGCTCGCTCGAGAGCGGGTGGTTCCGCACTGCGGTCATCGAGGATTCGCGATCCGGGAACGCCCTCGTCTCACCGCCGTCGGCGCCGCGGACGAGCACCGGAGCGCGCACTTCCTGGGCCGCCATCCGGATCGGCTCCGGGGTGAGCGCCACATTGATCTCGAGGCTCCCCGTTTCGGGAACGAGAGCCTCGAACGAACGCGGCGCATAGCCTATGCGACGGACCGTGATCTCGTGGGAGCCCGGCGCGAGGTCGCCGAGGAGGTAGCGGCCGGTCGAGTCGGTCGCGGTGGCGCGGGCGCAATCGGCGACCTCGACCACGGAACCCGGGAGGAGCCCGGCGGTCTCGGCGTCACGCACGAGGCCGGTGATCGACGCCCGGGATGCGAGCGTGCTTGAGGGGTGAGTGACCCCGATCAGGAGGAGGAAGGCGACGGACAGAAAGCGCTGCATGACGAGCTCCGGGAAAGTAGTCGTCCTTCAGCCCTTCAGGGGTTGCGCAGAAGCACGCTGATTCTACCACAAGCGATGAATCAGCGCATCGAGTTTGCCGAGAAGCGGCGCTACCACCTCTCTTGCAGGTCTTACCGGATGATGCCCAGTTTCTCCGTGGCCGTGAGACCGCCGGCCCGGAGACGGAGGAAGTAGGTGCCGCTCGGGAGCTCGTCGCCCCGGTCGTTCCGGCCGTCGAAGAGCACGCGGTGCTCGCCGGCCTCGACGACGTCATCGAGCAGGGTCCTCACCGAACGACCCTGCACGTCGAGAACGTGGAGCTCCACCCGGCCGCGGGCGGGGACGGCGTAGCGCATGGCGGCGCCGGGACGGAAGGGGTTCGGTTGCACCGCAAGCTCGAGGCGCCCGGCCGCCGGCGAGCTGCCGCTCGCTATTCCCTGGGCGGCGAGCACGCGACTCACGGCGGCGTAGGCGTCGATCACGCCCCAGCCGTAGGTGTTGTCCTCGCCGGGCGTGCCGGCGTCGCGCGCCGTGTCGAGCAGGATCTGCTTCGCAGTTGCGACGTCGAGATCGGGATCGGCCTCGCGCATGAGGGCGATCACTCCCGCGACGTGCGGAACGGCCATCGCGGTGCCGCTCCAGTAGGCATAGGACCCGTTGTTGGTCGAGGAGAGGATGTTGACCCCGGGTGCCACCACCTCGGGCTTCTTCGTCACGCCGTCGCATCCCGACGGCCCGCGGCTCGAGAAGGGCGCGATCGCGTAGGGGAAGGTCTCGCCCGCCTGGGCGCTCACGGCGCCGATCGCCATGGCATTGGTCGGGGTCGTGATGCGGTCGGCCGGGGAGCCGATCGTCCGCGCGCCGGGCCCGTCGCCGCCGGCCGAGAACACGACCGCGCAGCCGGCCGCCTCGCAGGCGTCGATGGCCCCCCACCAGCGCGCATCGCAGTCGGGGTATCCGAGCTGCTCGTTCACGCGCCAGGCGTTCATCACCACGTCCGGCACATCGGCGATCGTCTGCGGGTCGCCATCGGGATCGGCGATCCACTGGAAGGCTGCGATCACATCGCTGTTGAATGCGGGGCCGACTGCCTGGCCGATCGCGTTGCAGGCGATCCAGCGGGCGCCAAAGGCGACACCGAGGGTGTCGTTCGAGGCGGCGGCGAGTCCGATGAGGGTGCCCATCGTGTGCGTACCGTGGCCGTTCGGATCGACCGGGAACTGCGTGTTCCCGCCGAGCAGGTCGTACCAGGCCCACTGCCACGGGATCCCGGGCTCGGCGCCGCGCCAGCGCGCGGCGAGCGCCGGGTGGCTGCCCATCACCCCGGTATCGAGACCACAGACGATGCGTCCGGCACCGGTGATCCCGAGCTCGTGCCAGACGCGATGCGCGTTGATGGCGCGGAGGCCGGGCGTGGCGCCGGCGATCGCCATCGGGCCCGCGCTCCCGGAGCTCCCGGGGACTGCCGCGAGCGTGACACGCGAGTCGGCAGCGACCAGGCCGACATCGGAGCGCCGTGCGATCTCGCGCACGGCGGCGGCACCCATCTTCGCCGCCACCACGTTCGCGATCCAGTAGGGCGTGAATCCGCTCACCTCCCCGCGCGCCTGCCGCGCCGCGAGGTCGGCGAGGAGCGGTCCCTGAGTACCTCTCTGACGTGGCCTTGAGCGCGGCGATCACGCGTTCGTGGCGGACAGCTCGCGTTGCGGCCTCGGCGCGGAGCTCGGCGTCGATCTCTCCGAGAGGCGTCTGGCTGGTGAGGAAGATGAGCACCGGCACGTGGGCGGTGTCGGCGAGAGCGGAGAGCTGATCCCCGAGCGCCGCGTCGATGGCGGCGGCGGTGGCGGTGGTGGTGGGAACGAGGGTGAGGGTGAGGGCAGGGGCTAGGGCGAGCGCCAGCGTTCTGCCAAGCCAGGGGAGCACCGCCCGGTAGAGCGCGGGGGTTGTTGCCAGGGACGCATTCATGACGCCCTCCATCGTCCGAGTCTTTCATCGAGGGTACCAGGCAGCTCCGGACCGGTCAAACCCGCGCCGGTTGCCGTGGCGACAACCTGGTCCGTGCCAGCATCATGATGGTCGACGAACGGCCGGACTCGGCCAGGACCGCGACGTGGCGCAAGAGCAGGGGATCGAATTCCATCGCGGAGGGCATCAGGACCATCAGCTTCATGCATTGGACGCATGGCGGGCGGTGATGTAGAGTGCGGCCGATGAAGCCAGAAGCCGCCGATGCCACCCACCTGGCGATCCAGCGAACGGTCATGGCGTCCGAGCGGACGCTCATGGCCTGGGTGCGCACCGCCATCTCGCTCATCGGCTTCGGGTTCACCCTCTTCAAGTTCCTGCAGGGGCTCGCCGGTGAGCAGGCCTTCATGCCGAAGAGAGAACCGCGTGCGGTCGGTCTGATCCTGATCGGCATGGGTCTCATCGCCATGTTCTTCGCGATCGTGCAGCACGGCCAGTTCATGCGCCGGCTCGGCGAGCGGCCGCGGCCGCTCGCCCTGGTCTTCACTGCTCTCCTGTGGGCGCTCGGGGCTGCCGCCTTCGTGAACGTCCTGGTCGGCTGAGAAGGCGAAACACGAGGAAGACAACCCATGAGGTCGCTGCTCCGTCTATCCCGCTATGTCGTCGTGCTCGCCGTCCTGGGACTCCTGGCGGCCGCCGGCGCCGTGCTCGTGTTCGGGGCGATCACCACGGCGACCATGATCGGGGAGGCGTTCACCCGGGCGCAGTTCAACGCCGAGGGGGCGCGGCTCCTGAGCCTCGAGATGATCGAGATCGTCGATCTCTTCCTGCTGGGGACCATTCTCCTGGTCACCGCGATCGGCCTCTATCAGCTCTTCATCGATCCCGGGATCCCGCTCCCGGGCTGGCTGTCCGCCGGCAACCTCGAGGAACTCAAGGCGAACCTGGTTGCCGTCGTCGTGGTCATGCTGGCCATCCTCTTCCTCGGCGCCGTCGCCGGCCGCCGGGGTGAGGAGGCGGGGATCCTCGATCTCGGAGTCGGCGTGGCCCTCGTCATCGTTGCCATCGCGGCCGTGGTGCTCGCCTTCCAGCGCGTGGCGCAGGCGCGGGAGAGGCGGGAGGCGCGAGAACCGGAGGCGGGGCCCAGGGATCGCTGACCGCCCGCTGCGCCCGGGCGGTGCAGCGTGCTCAGGATGGTCGAAGTAGCCCCCACTGAACGTCAGGGCCGGATAACCATTTGGAGATAGGAGGACCTGTTGGCAGACAAGAAGCCCAATTTTCTGATCATGTGGGGCGACGACATCGGTCAGTCAAACCTCAGCTGCTACACGAAGGGGATGATGGGCTACCGGACGCCCAACATCGACCGCATCGCCAACGAGGGGATGATCTTCACCGATGCCTATGCCGAGCAGAGCTGCACGGCGGGACGCTCTTCGTTCATCACCGGCCAGTGCGGCCTGCGCACCGGCCTCACCAAGGTGGGCCTGCCCGGCGCGGAACTCGGGCTCAAGGCCGAGGACATCACCATCGCCGAGGCGCTCAAGCCGCTCGGCTATCGCACGGGCCAGTTCGGCAAGAACCACCTCGGCGACCGCGACGAGCACCTGCCGACCATGCACGGCTTCGACGAGTTCTTCGGCAACCTGTACCACCTGAACGCCGAGGAGGAACCCGAGGATGTGGACTACCCGAACCCGAAGGACTTCCCCGAGTTCAGGAAGAAGTTCGGACCGCGGGGGGTGCTCCACTGCTGGGCTGACGGCAAGGGCGGCCAGAAAATCGAGAACACCGGCCCGTTGACCAAGAAGCGGATGGAGACGTGCGACGAGGAGTTCCTCGCCGCCGCCAAGAAGTTCATCAAGGCCGCTCACGATGCCGGCGAGCCGTTCTTCGTGTGGTTCAACACTTCGCACATGCACGCCTGGACGCACGTCAAACCGGAGAGCCGCGGCCAGTCCGGCCGCTGGCAGTCCGAGTACCACGATGTGATGATCGATCACGACAAGCACATCGGCGAGATGCTCGACTTCCTGGACGAGCTCGGCATCGCCGACAACACGTTCGTGCAATACAGCACCGACAACGGGCCGCACATGAACACCTGGCCGGATGCGGGCATGACCCCCTTCCGGTGCGAGAAGAACACGAGCTGGGAGGGCGCGTACCGCGTGCCCTGTATGGTGCGCTTCCCGGGACGCATCCCGGCCGGATCGGTCTCGAACGAGATCGTCAGCCACCTGGACTGGTTCCCGACCATCCTGGCGGCCGCGGGTGAGCCCGACGTCGCGGCCAAGCTCAAGAAGGGCCACCAGGTCGGTGCGAAGACGTTCAAGGTGCATCTCGACGGCTACAACCTGCTCCCGTACCTCACCGGCAAGGAGAAGAAGAGCCCGCGCAAGGGCTTCATCTACTTCACCGACGACGGCGACGTCGCGGCGTTGCGGTACGACAACTGGAAGATGCTGTTCCTGGAGCAGCGCGTCGAGGGCACGCTGAAGATCTGGCAGGAGCCGTTCGTGACGCTACGCACGCCGTACATCTTCAACCTGCGCATGGACCCGTACGAGCGGGCGCAGCTCACGTCGAACACCTTCTACGACTGGATGTTCCGCCATGTCTATCTGCTCGTGCCCGCCCAGGCGCTCGTCGCCGAGTTCCTTGGGACCTTCAGGGAGTTTCCGCCGCGGCAGAAGGCGGCGAGCTTCAGCCTGGACCAGGTGATCGCGAAGATGGAAGAGGGGGCGAGCGGCGGCGCGTAGCCGCCTCGCCCTCGAGGGAGAAGAGGTGCCGCCCCTGTCCCGAGCAGGGAAGGGGCGGCGCCTGCCCTGGCCGCAGCCGTTTTCATTGCTCGGTTCCCCCCGAAGGAGCGCGACCCGACCGTGAACTCCCAGACCCCGGATCTCCGGATCGCCCCCGCCGCCCCCGCGCTGCCGCCCCGCTTTCACCTCCTCGCGAAGCCGAGCGGCTCGACCTGCAATCTCGATTGCACCTACTGCTTCTTCCTGTCCAAGGAAGCGCTCTATCCCGACGATCGACAGCGGATGTCCGAGGCCACGCTCGAGGCCTACATCCGCCAGCTCCTCGAGTCGCATCGCACCCCGACCGTGACCGTGGCCTGGCAGGGAGGCGAGCCCACGCTCATGGGGCTCGACTTCTTCAAGCGCTCGGTCGAGTTCGTGGCGAAGTACCGCCGGCCCGGGCAAGCGGTCGAGTACACCTTCCAGACCAACGGTGTCCTCCTCGACGACGCGTGGTGCGCCTTTCTCAAGGAGCACGACGTCCTCGTCGGGCTGAGCGTCGATGGACCCAAGGAAATCCACGACGTCTACCGTGTCGATCGGGGCGGGCAGGGCACCTTCGACCGGGTGATGGCGGGCTGGCGCTGTCTCCGCCGGCACGGCGTGGCCCACAACATCCTGTGCACGGTGAACGCCGCCAACGGCGATCACGGCCGCCGCGTGTACTCGTTCTTCCGGGATGAGCTCCGGGCGGAGTGGATCCAGTTCATCCCGATCATCGAGCGGGCCACTCCGGAGACGCTGCCGATCGCGAACCTGGGCTGGAGCGCGCAGCCCGGACGGAAGCGGCTTCTCTACACGCAGACCGGTTCGCTGGTCACCGGGCGCTCGATCGGCGGCGAGCAGTACGGCCGCTTCCTCATCGATGTCTTCGAGGAGTGGGTGCGGCACGATGTGGGGCGGGTCTACGTGCAGATGTTCGACGTCACACTCGAGGCCCACTTCGGCTCCTACAAGCTGTGCATCCATGCGCCGACCTGCGGCCTGGGCCCGGCGCTCGAGCACAGCGGGGATCTCTACTCGTGCGACCACTACGTCGAGCCCGGGTATCGACTGGGCAACATCCACGAGACGCCCATGCTCGAGCTCATCGCCTCGCCGGCGCAGCAGAAGTTCGGGCGCGACAAGTGGGACACGCTCACCCGGCAGTGCCGGGAGTGCGAGGTGCTGGCTCTCTGCAACGGCGGCTGTCCGAAGGACCGCTTCGCGACCGCCGACGACGGGGAGCCGGGCCAGAACTATCTCTGTGCGGGGCTCAAGCTCTTCTTCACGCACTACCGCCCGGCGATGGAGGAGATGGCGCGCCTCATCAGGGCCGGGCGACCGGCGCCGGAGGTCATGGCCTGGATCAAGGCGCGGGACGCCGCGGGCGGGCGCTATGCGCCGTGCAGCTGTGGAAGCGGGAAGAAGTTCTACCGGTGTCACGGGGGCCCGGTCTAGCGGCCGGCCGCTGCCCGGAGTCCGGGTCAGCTACTGGTCCGCTGCCGCCACCTGACGTAGGGGATCGAGACGAGGACGGTCGCGAGCACGTAGGCGATCACGAAGGCGAGCACGCGCGGGCTGGGGGCCCTGGCGGCGATGAGGAGCGCGAGGCCGATGTGGCGCGTCGTGCAGGAGACGGCGAGCGAGGTGCGGTGGGACGGATCCGGCCCGCCGAGCAGGTGTCCCGCCGCGATCCCGGCGAGAGCGAGGCCGGCGAACGCGAGAAACGAGGGGAGCCCGAGAGCCACGACCTCGTGCCGCAGGGCGACGAGGAGCACGATGGCGCACAGGGCGAGCGCGATCATGGCCAGCCTGAGGAGATGATCGCCGGCTCTGGCCATCCCGGGGACGACGGCGCGGACGAGGAGGCCGGCGCCGAGCGGCGCGAGGAAGGTCTTGGCGAGAATCCGCGCGATATCGACGGGTGCCAGCGACGTGTTGATCGCAAGCCAGCTCCCGAGGATGTGGAGCCAGGCCGGAACGGCCAGGACCGCGAGGAGCGAGGTGGCCACGACCAGGCTGATCGCGTACCGGGGGTCGCCGCCGAGATTGACGAGCTTCCGCGGCAGGAGGGGCGCCCCGGCGCAGATGGCGAGCACCACGATCGCGATCTCCGTCCCGGCGGGCAGATCGAGCGTGCGCACCATCAGGATGGCCGCGAGCGGGACCGCGACGTACATCGCGAGGAACGCCTTGAGGAGGAGGGCCGGGCGCCGCCACAACCAGGCGATGTCATCCGGTGAGGCCTTGAGCCCGGTGGCGAAGACGAGAGCGGCGATCGACATCTTGAGGACAAGTCCGAGGATCTGCATGAGGCAGGCTAGCACCGGATCGAACGCACACGCAACGCGCGGTACCGCCTGCTGTCAAGCCTCTGTGCCATGACATCCGTGACATCCGTGCACGATCGTGGTGGCGGAGCGGGCCGCCCTGACCAGGATCCTCGAGGGGGACTCCGGGAGGACCCTCCCCAAGGTTCGCCACCGGGTCCGGCGATTCGACGACCAACGAGGTGGAACTTGGAGCTATCATTGCTCCAGCAATCCACCTTGGTTGTCGGTCGAGATCGACCCCCCCTTCCCGGAGGTGGCGATGAGCGACGCGAAGAGGCTGGCCCGGCAGATGGGACTGGCCCTCCACGGAGGCGCCTGGCACGGTCCCTCCTGGCACGAGGCCCTGGCGGGCGTGACCCGGGCCGGGGCCCTCGAGCGGCCGATCCCCGGGGCGCACACGATCGCCGAGATCGTTCTCCATGCGACGACCTGGCACGACGTGGCGCGGCGCCGGCTCGCGGGCGAGTCATTCGAGGTCACGGCGGCCGAGGACTGGCCGCCGGCGGCGCTCGCTGATGACGGCGCCTGGGTGGCGGCGATGGCGCGGCTGTTCATGGCCGGGAACGCGCTTTGCGATGCGGTCGGGCAGTTCCCGTCCGATCAGCTCCACATGCATCGTCCAGGGCTGGATGACACCTGGTTCGGGCTGATCATGGGGGAGCTCGAGCACATGCTCTACCACGCGGGACAGGTGGGCCTGCTGCGCAAGGCCGCGGTCAGGACCGCCGCCTAGCGAGCGCGAGCCACGCCCGCCGGCCATGCAGCCCGATCCGGAGAAGACAAGCCCGCTCGATGTTCTCGCGACGTCCCTCTCGGACGGGACGCCGCTCGACTGGGCCGTCGCGTCGACGCTCGGCGAGGACGAGTACCTCGAGGCGGTGGCGCTCCAGGACATCTCGCGCATCGCCGCTTTCCATCGCACGCTGCAGCGCTCTCCACGCGGCGAGGGGGGAGCGGCCGGCGATGCGTCTCCGATGCCTGACGGGGCGCCGCGCTGGGGGAGCCTGGTCCTCGTCGAGCAGCTGGGAGCCGGCGCGAGTGGCGAGGTGTGGCGGGCATGGGATGCTCGCCTCCAGCGCGAGGTGGCGCTCAAGTTTCCGCTCACCCGCGACGAGCCGCTGCCGGTGTCAGGGGAGGCGAATCCGCTTCTCGCCGAGGCGCGGGTGCTCGCACGTCTCCGCCATCCGGCCATTGTCACCGTGTACGGGATTGCCGAGCACGACGGACGGGTGGGCATGTGGATGGAGCTCCTCGACGGCGAGACGCTCGCGGCAGCGATCGAGCGTGGTGGGCCGCTTGCGCCTGCGCAAGTAGCGCGCATCGGCCGCGAGCTGGCGCTCGCCCTCGACGCTGTCCACGAGGCGGGCCTTGTGCACCGCGACGTGAAGCCGGCCAACGTGGTCCTCGAGCGCGGCGGACGCGTGGTCCTCACCGACTTCGGCCTCGGCCGACCGCAGGGGGGCGCCGGCGAGCCGTGGCGGACCGCGGGCACGCCGCTGTTCATGGCGCCGGAGCTCTTCGCCGGCGAACCGCCGTCGCCGCGCTCCGATCTCTACGCGCTCGGCGTGACCTTGCGCTGGGCGCTCACCGGGCATCCGCCCTTCGCCGCTCGATCCCTGGCCGAGCTCAAGACCGAGGCGCTGCGCGGGCCGCTGCGGGCGCTTGGCGATGAGCGTCCGGACGTTTCCACCGCGCTCGCCGCCGCGATCGAACAGGCGACGGCCCCGGCGCCGGAAGCGCGCTTCGCGCGGGCGGCCGACCTCGCGCATGCGCTCGCAGGGCAGCTTGCCGCGGCGGTCGCGGTGCGACATACGTTGCCGGCGGAGCTCGATGCATTCATCGGGCGCGCGGCGGAGCTGGCCCGGCTCGGCGAACGACTCGCGGCGGCGCGGCTCGTGACACTCCTCGGTCCCGGCGGCATCGGCAAGACGCGGCTTGCGGTCCACTTCGGACGGCAGAGCCAGGACGCCTGGCCGGGTGGGGTGTGGTTCTGCGACCTGACCGAGGCGCGCGACCGGAACGGGATCGTGGCAGCGGTGGCGGGCGCGCTGGCCGTGCCGCTCGACAAGGGCGATCCGGTGACCCAGCTCGGGCACGCCATCGCCGGGCGCGGGAGCGCCCTCGTCATCCTCGACAACTGCGAGCAGGTGCGTGGTGATACGGCGGCGGCGGTCGCGCGGTGGCTCGATCGGGCGCCGGAGGTCCGCTTCCTCGCGACCAGCCGCGAGCGACTCGAGGCGCGCGGGGAAGAGGTGCTCGTGGTTGATCCGCTGGGGCCCGAGCCGGGAGCCGAGCTTTTCCTCGAGCGGGCGCGGCGGCACGCGACCGCGTTCGCGCCCGCGGCGCCGGACGAGGCGGCGGTGCGCGAGGTCGTGCGCATGACCGAGGGCCTGCCGCTGGCGATCGAGCTGGCCGCGGCCCGCGTGCGCATCATGACCGTGGACGAGCTAGCCGCGCGGTTGCACGAGCGGTTCCGCGTCCTGGGCGGGACGGCGCGCGGGCGGCATTCGAGCCTCGAGGCCGTGATCGATGAGTCGTGGGAGATGCTTGCGGAGTGGGAGCAGGCGGCGTGGGCGCAGTGTGCCGTGTTCGAGGGCGGGTTCACCCTGGCGGCCGCCGAAGGAGTGCTCGATCTGAGCGCCTGGAGCGACGCGCCGTGGTTGGTGGATGTCGTGCAGGCGCTGGCCGACAAGAGCCTCCTGCGGATCTCGCCCCCGGCGGCGGCGGGTACGGGCCAGTCCGAGATGCGTTTCGGGATGTACGTGAGCTTGCAGGAATACGCGCGCCGGAAGCTTGGGGACGAGCGTGCGGTGACGCGGGGCGGGAGCGGTGCCGCGGCGGAGCGGGCGGCCGAAGAGCGTCACGGCCGGTGGTACGCGCGATACGGAACGAAGGAGACACTGGCGGACTTCGAGCGCGAGGGCGGCGCAGAGCGGCGGCGCGCGGAGCGCGATCTCGACAACCTCCTGTCGGCTTGCCGGCGAGCTGTGGACCGCGGCGACGGGGACGTTGCGCATGCGACCTTCCGCATCGCCTGGGCGCTGCTCGAGCTCCGCGGGCCGATGGCCACGGCGCTCGAGCTGGGACGTGCCCTGGCCGAGGTTCCTGGCCTGGATCCCGAGGCGAGAGCCGATGTGCTCGTGTCGCTCGCGTCCGCAGAGTGGTTCGTGGGCCGGGTGGATGAGGCGCGCACGCATTACGGGGCGGCGCTCGCCATCTTCCGCGAACGGGGAGCCCGTGACCAGGAGGCGACCGTTTGCAACAACCTGGCCAACTATCACCGCGCGCGTGGCGAGATCGACACGGCGCGAATGCACTACGAGTCGGCACTCGCCATCTGCCGCGACATCGGCGCGCGGCGGATGGAGGGCGTGGTCCTCGGGAACCTGGGCATCGTGTGCCGCGAGCAGGGACAGCTCGCGGAGGCGCAGGCCCACTACGAGGCTGCGCTCGCCATCGACCGCGAGGTGGGGAATCGGGCGGCCGAGGGTATCGTCCTCAGCAACCTCGGCAATCTCTCGCGCGCGCAGGGCCGGCTGGACGAAGCGCAGGCCCGGCACGAGGCGGCGCTGGTTGTTCACCGCGAGGTCGGCAGCCGGCGCTCGGAAGGGCACGTTCTCGGCAGCCTGGGCAACGTGCTGGCCGACCAGGGCCGTCACGCCGAAGCTCGCCAGTGCTTCGAGGCGGCGCTCGCGATCCATCGGGAGTTCGGCGACCGGCGCTTCGAGGGGGTCGTGCACGGCTACCTCGGCAGCGTGCACGCGCAGGAAGGGCAGCTTGACGTGGCCGCGATGCACTACGAAGCGGCGCTCGAAATCGCCCGGGAGGTGAGGAGCCGCCGCTTCGAGTGCAACGTGCTCGGGGAGCTCGGCGACCTCCGGCGCGCACAGGGCCGGCCGGCCGAGGCGCGCGCCCACTACGAGTCGGCGCTCGCGATCGCCGCCGAGGTCGGGAACCGGACCGCCGAAGGAGTCGTTCTCGGCAGCCTGGGCGGTCTACTCCGGATGGAAGGGCGCCACGAGGAGGCGCGCGAGGTCCTCGCGCGGAGCGAGGCCATTCTCCGCGCGCTGGACGCGCGCCTCGACCTGGTCAAGCTCCTCTGCGCACGTGCCGAGCTCGAGCAGGAGAGCGGGAACACCGCTGCCGCGCGCTGCACTCTCGATGAAGCCGAGGGCCTGGTCGCCCGGAGCGGCGCTGGTCCCGGCTCGGAGCTCGCACGCCTCCTCGCCGCGGTCCGCCAGCGCCTCACGGCCTGGCTCTGACGCGCCCCATCCTGATCAGGGCTACGCCGATGTCGTTGACGTGCGTGCCTGTGGGGCCGGTCCGGATGAGCGCGCCGAGCGCGTCGAGGGCGGAGTAGGAGTTGTTGCGCACGAGCGCCGCCTCGAGGTCGACACCGGCACTCCGCGCGCGGGCCGCGGTCGAGCCGTCGACAAGCCCTCCCGCCGCATCGGTCGGGCCGTCGGTGCCGTCGGTGCCGAGCGCAGCCACGCACACGTCCGCGAGGCCGTCGATCGCGAGGGCGGCGGCGACGGCCAGCTCCTGATTGCGGCCGCCGAGGCCGTGGCCGGTGACCGTCACCGTGGTCTCACCGGCCCACAGGAGCGCGATCGGCGAGGATGCCTGCCGGCGCCGGCCGGCGAGCGCGCGCACCTCCGCGGCGATCGCGCTTCCGACCGCACGAGCCTCGCCTTCGATCGTCGTCCCCAGGATCCGCGGGAGGAAGCCGAGCTCCCGCGCGCGCCGCGCGGCCGCGTCGAGGGCCATGGCGCCGTTCGCAATGACGGTCGTCGCCGCGAGCCCGGCCAGTGGATCGTCCGGCTTGAGGGTCTCCGGCTCTTCTCCCCGCACGCCGCGTGCGAGGAGCTCGCGCACCGCGCGGGGTATCGCGCCGATGAGATCGCGGCGCTGGAGAACGGCGACTGCATCGCCGAACGTGGAAGGGTCGGGGACCGCGGGGCCGCTTCCGATGAGGGAGGGGTCGTCGCCGACCACGTCGGAGAGAGCGAGCGCGCGGACGCGCGCGGGCGCGGCGAGCCGGATCAGGCCTCCTCCCTTCAAGCGGTCGAGATGCTTGCGGACGACGTTGAGCTCGCCGATCGGGGCCCCGGACCGGAGCAGGAGATCGGTCGTGCGGCGGAGATCGACGACGGTGAGCGGCGGCCGCGGCCAGGTGGCGAGCGCCGAGGCGCCGCCCGAGAGGAGGCAGAGGACGAGATCCGTGCGCCGTCCGTCAGCCAGAAGGTCGGCGATCGCCTGACCAGCGGCGGCGCTCCGCGCATCGGGCAGCGGATGCGATGCCTCGATCACGCGCATCCGCGGGGGCGCCGGGTGCGCGGAATGTCCGCTCTTGGTGACGACGAGCCCGTCGTCGAGGCGCGTGCCGAGCTGGATGACAGCGGCCCGGGCGAGAGGATCGGCCGCCTTGCCGAGCGCGAGGAGGCGGCACCGCGCGCCACCCGCAAGCGACAGCCGCTCACCGGCGATGACGATCTCATCCGGACCCGTCGGCTCGAGCGCGCGCGCCAGCACGACCGCCGGCAGCACGCGCAGCAGCGCCGCCGCCCAGATCTTCCGTGCCGTCACCGCCAGATCTCGAGATTCGCGCGCGTCTTGGTTTGACACGGAGCCTCGCGCTCGCCAGGTAGATCTCGCTCCCTGCCCTGGCCGGCCGCCCACGGAGTTCTCGCGGCGGCCTCGAGCGAGTCACCAGCATGAAATACGATACTGCACTCCGGGAGTACGTGCTCCGGCGGATCGCCGAGATCGGGGCTGCCGATCTCCTCCTCGGCATCCCAGCGTACAACAGCGAGGAGACGATCGTCGGCGTGATGAGCGCCGCCTACGCCGGCCTCGAGCGCCGCTACCCCGAGGCCCGGAACGTGCTCTTCGTCTCGGACGCCGGCTCCCTCGACTATACCCGGGAGCTCGCCCAGAAGACCAAGTCGGACAAGGCGCCGAGGTCGTGGCCATCCATCGCGGCCTGTCGGGGAAGGGGATGGCTCTCCGGGCGGTCTTCCAGGCCGCCGAGCGGCTCGGAGTTCGCGCCTGCGCGGTCTTCCGGGCGGGCGACGAGCCCTTCGCGCCGCTCTGGCGCGGGATCCTTTCCGCGGAGAGCTTTGCGGCCCTGAGCGATATCCCCGCGCTGCGCTACCCGGAGGCCCGCTTCACGCCGGACCTCTGGTCGCAAATCGTGTACGAGTTCGCCTACTCCTACCTGCGCTGGTCCCGCGATCGCTACAAGCTGGTCGAGACCATGACGCCCATCTACACGGTCGCGTCGCCTCCTTCATCATGGAGACTGCGGACTTGACCACCGACGGGGCCGGCGAGGTCGTCGAGCGGCAGGCCGATGTGTTCGAGCAGGAGAAGTCTTACCTCCTCGAGCGGCTCGGCAACTGGGAGATGTCGGTCAGTCCGGTCTGATCGCGCCCGCCTGTCCGGGGCATGGTTCTTGCCACATCCTGAGCCGGGGTGGTTGTGATGCCGTGTGCCGCCGGCAATCCTGGGGTGTGAACAGGATGGTGGATACGCTGTGGAAACGTGGTGGTCAGGATCGCCACCCGCGGTCACCGCCCGCCGGGCTCGCGACATGCGACGCGGTGGATCGCGGTCGCGTGCGCAAAGCCGTTGTTGGTGTATCCGTCCCGTGGTATTCGATGGAAGCCCCGGGCGCTGGCCGGCCCGAGGATTGACCTGCCAGGGGGACGTGGGATGACCTGGGTGTCCGTGCATCGTGGGAGCGGGCGTTGACGCAGAATCGGATGGCGGGAGCTTGGCGGCCCAGGGTGTTCGGACCGCGCCCGGCGGATGCGCACGAGGTCGCGCTCAAGCTCGATCGGGCGCGAGTGCTCTTCCAGGCCGGGAAGTCGGGCGAGGCTGTTGCTCTGCTGCGCCGCGCGATCCTCTCCGATCCGCATTGCGAGGAGGCCATCGTCGGACTGGTCATCCTCTGCTCCGAGGGGGGCTGGCCCGAGGTGCTCGCAGCCGGGTTGCGCGACGCCTACCGAGGCGGGAACCGGGGCGAGATCGTGCTCGCGAACCTCGTGCTCGTAGCGCTCGGGGCGGGCGACCGGCGGGCCATGGGCCAGTTCTTTGGAGAGTTCAGAGAGCACTATCCTCATCTGCGGAAGATCGGCCCGTACACGGTAGTTGCCCTCGAGCGGCGCCTGGCATCGGGAGCGGCGGCGCCGGGCAGGCGACCGCCGGCGGGCAGGCGGCGGGCTCCACGGCCGGCCGCTCCTCTTTCGCCGCTAGCGAGGAGCCCGGGTCCGGGACCATCCCCGCACACCGCGCTCTCACCACCGCCGATGCCCGCCCCTGATCCGACACCGCCGGTCTCCGCCGGGCTTGCCTTGCCGCGGCCCCAGCTCGGGCCGATCGGCGTCTCGATCGAAGTCGAGGAGACCGGTCTTGCGGCCCGGGTGACTGCCGGCGCAGGCGTCGACTGGCCGCGGCTCGCCCTGCGCGTCGAGGCGTTTCGACTCGCCGCCGTCAACAACGTGGACGAGCTCCTCTGCCTGCCACAGCTCCGCGGCGTCCAGGAGTTCTGGTTCCAGATCGAGACCGTGCGCAAGGTTCTGAAGCGCTTCCGGGGGCGTGCCCTCCTCTGCGATGAGGTCGGGCTCGGCAAGACCGTGGAAGCCGGGATGGTGATCAAGGAGTACCTGCTTCGCGGGCTGGCACAGTCGGTGCTCGTCCTCGTCCCGCCGGCGCTCGTCGGCCAGTGGCAAGATGAGCTTGCGGGGAAGTTCGATCTCTCCTTCGCCACGACCGCCGATCCGTCACGCCGTCTCGACCCGGATGCGTTCTGGGCCCGCGAGTCGCTCGTGATCGCGTCCTTGTCGCTCGCCAAGTCTGCGTCCAACCGGCAGCGGGTCATGTCCCGGCAGTTCGACCTGATCGTCGTCGATGAGGCGCATCACCTGCGGAACAGCGCGACCGAGGCGTGGAAGCTCGTCAACGGGCTCAAGTCGCGGTTCATGCTGCTCCTCACCGCGACACCGCTGCAGAACAACCTCCTCGAGCTGTACAACCTGATCACCCTCCTCAAGCCCGGCCAGCTGCGGACTCCTGCCAGCTTCCTGAAGGAGTTCGTTTCCAGGAAGGATCCCACGGTGCCGCTCAACGAGCAGAAGCTCCGCGAGCTGCTCTCCGAGGTGATGATCCGCAACACGCGGGCTCTGGCCGGGCTCAAGCTGCCGCCACGCCATGCGACGACCATCGTTGTCGAGCCGGCGCCCGCCGAGGAGGAGCTGTACGCGCGGCTCTCGGCCCTGGTGCGGGCTCATCACCGCGCCGGGCAGGGAAACGGCGCGCTCGATCGCCTCACGCTCCGGCTCCTGCAGTCGGAGGCGGGGAGCAGCCCGGCCGCGGTCGCAAAGACGCTCGCCGGCCTGCTGGCGGTCGGCGGCGAGGAGGATGCCTTGCGCAGCGAGTTGCGGGCGCTGGCCGCACTGGCCGGCGGCCTCCGCACCTCGACCAAGGTGGCCCGGCTGGTCGACATCCTCGCCTCCACGCGCGAGCAGACGATCGTCTTCGTCAGCTACCTCGAGACACTCAGCTTCGTGAGCCGCGAGCTCGAGGCGCGCGGCATGCGGCCGGTGCTCTTTCACGGCCGCATGAGCGCGAGGGAGAAGGACGCCGCCGTCGAACGCTTCCGGTCCGGCGAGCGGGTTCTCGTCGCCACCGAGGTCGGCGGGGAGGGGCGCAATCTGCAGTTCTGCCACCGCATGGTGAACCTCGACTTGCCCTGGAATCCCATGCGGATCGAGCAACGCATCGGCCGGCTGCACCGCATCGGACAGGAGTCCGAGATCGAGATCCTCAACCTGTGCGCTCGGGGCAGCGTGGAAGACCACCTGCTCGGGATTCTCGATCGGAAGATCAACATGTTCGAGCTCGTGATCGGCGAGATCGACATGATCCTCGGGCGACTGGCGGATGAGCGCGATTTCTCCGAGCGCGTGCTGGACACCTGGGCCGGGGCGGCCACCGATGAGGAGGCGGCCACGGGTTTCGAGCAGCTGTCCCGCGAGCTCCTGGCCGCGAAGCAGGCTTACGAGCGCACGAAAGCGCTCGACGAGTCGCTGTTCGGCGAGGACTTCGAAGTGCTCAAGGTGCCGGAATGAGGCCGCTCGAGTTTGCCGCCGCCGTCCTCGAGGCCGAAGGCGCGGTGGTCGAGGTGAACGCGGATGGCGCAGACGTGTTGCTGCCGGACTCCCTCGCCGCGATGCTCGGCTGGGAATCGGAGGCCCGGCTCGTCGCGCAGCCCGGCCGGGCCGCCCCCGGCACGCGCTCCGTCGGCTATGGTGCCCAGGATCTGGAACAGGTGCTGGCCGTGGCCAAGGGCTGTGGCGATGTCTCGAGTGCCGAATGCGAACTCCCGGCGCCGAGCTGGCGCGATCTCGGGCGCGAGGCGCGCACCCGCTATCGCTTCGAGACCAAGGTGCGGATCCTGTACGAGGCCACCTCTCAATCAGTCCACACGTACTCGCTGTTCCATTTCGGGCTGTCGGCGCTGAGCGAGGAGAGCCATGAGGAGATCATCGCCGTCGCGATCGACGAGGCGACGGGGGTGCCGGTGCGCGGCCTCACAGACGCGATCGAGGCGCGCGGATTGCGCTTCGCCCCGGCGCGAGGCGACGACGCCGGGCGCGGGAGCAGCGAGTACGGTGGCATTCTCGCCGCCGGATGTCGCGAGGCAGAGCGCACGGCGCGCGAGCGGTTGAGGCCGTTCGTCGCCACGATGGAGCGCCGGCGAGCGCGGGATGCCGAGCGCCTCCATGCTTACTTCACCTCGCTTGCTGGAGAGCTCGTCGGCGGCGGCCGCAGGGATCGGAGTGCAGCAGTCACCGGGGAGCGACTGGCGGCGATCCGCCGGGAGTACGAGCGCAAGGTGCTCGACCTCGGGCACCGCTACCGGCTCCGCGCCCGCCTCGCGCCGCTGGCCGTTGCGCGGGTCATGATACCGGTGCTCCGTGGGACGTACTTGTTCCAGTGGCGGACGGCGGAACGGCACGTGGCGGTCGTGTGGAATCCCGTCCTTTCCGCGCTCGAGCCGATTGCCTGCGACAGCTGTGGAGCGGGGGAGTGGATGCTCACCGTCGGGACGGATCTCGCGATGCGCTGCGGCCCGTGCCAGTCGCGGGCGGCAGCGGCAGCCGGTGGCCAGGAGGCTTCAGATGAACCCTCCTCACGGGCGCCGAGCCGCCGGCGAGGATAGAAACGGGTTCTCCGCAGCCGCCGGCGGGGGCGCACCACTCCGGACGGCCAGACCGGCGATCCAGGTGCGGAGTCCCGTTCGGTGGGGCGGGTCCGGACGTATAGACTCATGGCCCTCGGTGATCCGGCGTCGCTTGCCACCTCCAGGAGACCCTCGCATGCATCGCCTTACCGGCCTTGTCCTTCCGGCGTTCGTGCTCATGATCCTCGCCGCCGCGCCTGCCCGTGCCGACTGGCTGCGCGACGGAGTCCCAGTCTGTGCGGCCGCCGGTGACCAGACGGCGCCGTTTCTCGTGCGCTCCGGTGGCGGCGCCTTCGTTGTCTGGGAGGACGGGCGCACGACGCCATCCCGCATCTATGCGCAGCGACTGAACGGCTCCGGCCTCCCGCTGTGGGCGGCGGGGGGCATCCAGGTGGCGACCAGGCCCGGGAATCAGCGGAAGCCGGTCGCCGTCGGCGACGCGGTGGGCGGCGTGATCATCGCCTGGGTCCAGGAGATCGACGCCAGCAACTTCGATGTCTGCGCCCAGCGCCTCGATGCGAGCGGCGCGCGGCAGTGGGTATCCGACGGGGTCGCGGTCTGCGCGGCAGCGGGCGTGCAGGACGATCTCGCGATCATCTCCGACTTCCGGCAGCCGCTCGTGCAGGCGCCGGGCGCCATCATCGCCTGGACCGATGGTCGCCTCGGTACCGACACCGACATCTACGCGCAGGCGATCGACTCGGCGGGAAACCTGCGCTGGCAGGCCGGCGGCGTCGGCGTCTGCGTCCTCACCGGGATCCAGGAAGACGTCGCCATGGTCACCGATGGAGTCGGCACAACGCTCGCCCAACCGCGCGGGGCCATCCTCGCCTGGCGGGATGAGAGGACCGGAGACGGCGACATCCACGCTCAGCGCTTGAATGCGGCGGGACAGGAGCAGTGGATCACGAACGGCGTCTTTGTTGCCACAGGACTCGTCGAGCAACGGGCGCCGCGCATTCTCTTCACCGGATCGGCGAGCGCCGTCATCGTCTGGGAGGACGGGCGAGGCCAGTCCCGGACCTATGACCTCTACGCGCAGAAGGTTGCGAACAACGCCGTCGTCTGGGCGCCCGATGGCGTCCCGGTCTGCGACTTCGCCGGCAACCAGCTCGGTCCGGTCGTGATCTCCGACGAGGCCGGTGGCGTCCTCGTCGCATGGCGCGACACGCGCGACTTCTTCAATTCGAGGGTCTATATGCAGCGTATGGATCCCGGCGGCGCCCGGCTCTGGGCGCCCGACGGGGTGCCCGCGAGCAACGAGGGGAGAGGTTTCGGCCCCACTCTCGTCAACGGCGGGTCCGGGTCGGCGGTCCTCGCCTGGGCTGACTCCCGCGTGAGCTCGAACGGGGACGTCTTCACGCAGAAGATGGATGCGAACGGGGCCGCGCAGTGGAACCCGGGAGGTGTCTCGATCTGTCTTGCGAGCGGCCAGCAGAGCGAGATCGTCGCGGTTCCCGATTCGACCGGCGGCGCGATCGTCGCCTGGACCGACCGTCGCGGGGCGTCGGCGGACATCTACGCGCAGCGCGTGAGCGGTGCGGGCGAGGTGGTGTCCGTGGCGGATCCCGATGCGCCCGCGGCGCCGGAGGCGATCTCCTTCCGCGTGTCGGGGCCCGAGCCGAATCCGAGCGCCGGCGCCGTCCTCCTGCGTCTCGATCTTCCCGCGGCCCGCGCCGTCACCGCGCGCGTCTACGATGTCAGCGGCCGCCTCGCCGGGACGCTTGCTACGGACCGGGCACTCCCCGCGGGGCGGAGCGTTCTCCGCTGGGACGGCCGCGACGGTGCCGCGCGCGAACGCGTACCCGCGGGCATCTACTTCGTGCGCATCGAAACGGGGACGGAGACGGCGGTCCGGCGCGTCGTGATGCTCGACTGAACTTCAGTGAACGCAGCGCCGCGCTCGGCCCGGGCGCGCCGAACCCGTTCAGCGCGAACACCGAGATCGCCTTCGAGCTCCCGGCTCCCCGTTCCTCAGAGCCTGGTGACCCGGACCTGTGAGCACGTGCAGTGATACCATCAATTGTTGTTGACGTTGCTCGCCACTGCGTTTAGCCTCTATCGGTCTCGTTTCACGCTCGATCTTGCCCCGCAGGCCCCCGCGGGGGGTCTCGCAGGTCCTGCAATCCCGGTCTTCTGGAGGCTACGGCGCATCGTCCCTGGTGACCCGGGGCCTGCCCGTTCTTGTCACTCGGCGTGGCCATGCTCGCATCCCGTGTCGACCACCCTCGCGGGTGAACCGCTGCATGGAGTTGGCCAGGCAGTAGGTTCGTGCCGTCGGAGGCGGCTCCCGTACTCCTGATGAACGATGAAGCGATCGACCGGAGTCCACCTGCCAGCCGGCAGGAGCTTGGCGCGAGCATGCCAACCCTGGTCCTCCTCGAGCGGATGCAACAAGGGGAGGCCGCGGCGCAGGAGGAGCTGATCCGGCGCTACTGGCCGCGCCTCGAGCGATGGGCCCGGGGCCGGCTCCCGGCCGGGGCCCGCGACCTCCGCGATACCGGCGATCTCGTGCAGGACACGATGCTGGCGGCCCTGGGCCGCCTCAAGGACTTCTCGCCCCAGCACGACGGCGCTCTGCAGGCCTACTTCCGCGCCGCCATCCTGAACCGGATCCGATCGCTGGCGAAGCGCGCCAGCCAGCGCGGAGAGCAGGTCGTTCTGGACAGCGGCATCGCCGGGACCGGGCCTTCTCCCATCGAGCAGGTGATCGGCCGGGAAGCGCTCGATCGCTACGAGCACGCCCTTAGCCGCCTCCGCCCGAACGATCGCGAAGCCATCCATCTGAAGATCGAGCTCGATCTGCCCTACCCGGAGATCGCGCGCGGCCTCGGCAAGCCGACGATCACTGCCGCACGGATGGCGGTCTCGCGCGCCCTCTACCGCCTCGCCCACGAGATGTCACGCCAGGCCGTCGATGCCTGAACACGATCGATTGCGCCGTCTGGCCGCCCGCCTGGCCCGCGACCATCCCATCAACTGGGATGCCGAGGAGCACGCTGCGAGCACGGAAGAGGAGCGCAGGGCCCTGCAGCAGCTCCAGAACGTGGCGGCGATGGCGGCCCTTCACCACATCATCCAGTCCGATGAGGTGGGCGAGGATCTATCAGCCAGCCTCCGGTCGGCAGGAAGCGTCGCCGAGCGCGGAGCGCCGCCGCAAGAGCTGGCTCCCGGCTCCCGCTGGGGCCAGCTCGAGATCATCGAACGCATCGGGCGCGGCGCCTTCGGGGATGTCTATCGCGCCCGCGATGTGCGGCTCGACCGCGAGGTCGCCCTGAAGATGCTCGTGCGCGACTCCCCCGATCCGCTGGTGGAGGGCGAGGCGGTGCGGGAGGCGCGCCTGCTCGCGCGGATCAACCATCCGAACGTGGTGACGGTGTATGGAGCCGATCGGATCGACGGGCGGGTCGGAATCTGGATGGAGTACCTGAGCGGGGAGACGCTCGATCGGATCAGCAAGGAGCGCGGCGCCCTCGATCCGCGCGCCGCCGCGCTCATCGGCATCGACATTTCCCGGGCACTCGCGGCGGTGCACGCCGCGGGAATTGCGCACCGGGACGTGAAGCTCTCGAACGTGATGCGGGTGGCGGGCGGGCGAATCGTGCTCACGGACTTCGGGCTCGGACGCGAGGCGGAACCCGGCGGTCGCAGGAAGCGATCCCGCACGCGTTCCGGAACCCCTCTCTTCATGGCGCCGGAGGTGCTCAAGGGAGGCCGGGAGGGCACCCGTTCCGACCTCTACTCGCTCGGCGTCGTGCTCTTCGCGCTCGTCACCGGCCATCTGCCGGTGGAGGCGTCGAGCTTCTCCGAGCTCCTCGCGAAGCACGAGCGGGGCGAAGCACGGCGAGCGCGGGACCTCGTCCCGAGCCTCCCCATCGCCTTCGCCCGCGTGCTCGATCGCGCGCTGGCTCCCGATCCCGCCGATCGATTCGTGACGGCCGAGGACGTCGTGCCGGCACTGGTTCAGTGCGTCGGGTCAACCACCGCGCACGCGCGAGCCGCCATCGGCGTACCGCACCGGTTGCCGGGGGAGATGGACGCCTTCGTGGGACGGGAGAAGGAGCTCGGAGAGCTCGGGGACCGGCTCGACCGGGGTGAGCGCCTGGTGACCGTGACGGGTGCGGGTGGAATGGGAAAGACGCGGCTCGTCGTGCATCACGGCTGGCAGAATCTCGAGGAATGGCCGGGAGGAGTGTGGTTCTGCGATCTGACGGAGGCGAGGAGCCTCGCGGGCATCGCCCTGGCGGTGGCGGAGTCGCTCGGCGTGCCGCTCGGCATGGGAGACCCGGTGGAGCAGCTCGGTCACGCCATCGCCGCCCGCGGGCGGAGTCTCTTCATCCTTGACAACTTCGAGCAGATCGTGGCGCGAGCGGAAGAGACCGTGGCGCGATGGATCACGCGCGCGGCCGAGGCGCGGTTCATCGTGACGAGCCGGGAGCGGCTGAATCTCGACGGCGAAGACGTGCAAAGGGTGGAGCCGCTCTCGATCGAGCCCGGGATGGAGCTGTTCGTCGAGCGGGCGCGACGACAGAATCCGGGATTCGAGCCCGAGGGTCCGGAAGCCGATGCCGTGCGGGACGTGGTGGGGCTCGTGGAGGGGATGCCGCTTGCGATCGAGCTCGCGGCCGCGCGCATGCGGGTGATGACGGCGGGGCAGATGGTCGGCCGGATGCGGGATCGATTCCGGGTGCTGGGCGGACCGGGAGGCGGGCGGCACTCGACCCTCCGGGCCGCGATCGATGACTCGTGGGAGCTTCTCTCGCCCTGGGAGAAGGCGGCGTGGGCGCAGTGCGCCGTGTTCGAAGGCGGCTTCACGCTCGAGGCCGCGGAGGGCGTGCTGGATTCGGGTACGTGGGACGAGGCGCCCTGGTTCGTCGACGTGGTGCAGTCGCTCGTCGACAAGAGCCTACTCAGGACGTGGACCCTGGAGCGGGAAGCGGGCGCGGGACAGCACGAGGTGTGCTTCGGGATGCTCGTGAGTCTGCAGGAGTACGCGCGCGAGAAGCTCGCGGAGGAGGGTGCGATCCCGGATGGAGGGAGCGGCGCGGCCGCGGCGCTCGCGGCCGAGGAGCGTCACGGCCGGTGGTATGCGCGCTACGGGACCGACGAGGAGATCGAGGCTCTCTATGGGCGCGAGGGTGTCGAGCGGCGCCGGAAGCTTGGACGGGAGATCGAGAACCTGCGCGCGGCATGTCGGCGGGCGGCGGCGCGAGGGGATGGAACGACGGCATCGGCGACCTATCGCGCGACCTGGGAGGTGCTCGGGTTGCGTGGACCTTTCGCACCTGCCATCGAAGTCGGACAGGAGCTCCTGGCTGTTCCGCAGAGCGACGCCGATCGCGCGGCGGTCCTCCTCACCCTCGCGCAGGCGGAGAGCTACTCCGGGCGGCTCGAGGCGTCACGGGCTCACTATGGCATGGCGCTAGCCCTGGCCCGGGAACGGGACGATCGCCGCTCGGAAGGCGTCATCCTCGACGGACTCACCGTCCTGGACCGCGAGCAGGGTCGTCTTGCCGAGGCCCAGTCCCAGGCGGAGGCGGCCCTCCTCATCCACCGCGAAACTGGGAACAGGCGCCGCGAGGGGTCCACGCTCGGTTACCTGGGTGTCTTGAGCTACGAGCGAGAACGAATGGATGAGGCGCTGGCCCGCTACGACGCAGCCCTCGCCATCGATCGTGAGGTGGGCAACCGGCGCCACGAGGGCGATATCCTCGGCAACCTGGGGATCATTCGCATGATGCAGGGGCGACGGGACGAGGCGCGCACTCTTTACGAGGCGGCGCTGGCCATTCACCGGGAGGTGGGCAACCGGCGGAGCGCCGGCCTCTTCCTCGGCAACCTCGGCATCGTCCACGCCGAGGAGGGGCGGATGGACGAGGCGCGCACCCACTTCGAGGCGGCGCTGGCCATCGATCGCGAGGTGGGCAATCGGCGCCACGAGGGCATCGTGCTCGGCAACCTCGGGATGTTGCTTGCCCAGCAGGGCAGCGTGGAAGAAGCCCGTGCCCATCACGAGGCGGCGCTGGCCATTCACCGGGAGGTGGGAGACCGGCGCACGGAAGCAATCGCCCGCGCGAACCTTGACAGTCTGCCCCGTTCTGGCGGGGCGGCCGGCTGAGCCCTGGGTCCGGGTGCCCTCGCCGTTCCGGTGTCGTCCCCCACGATTCACGCCCACCCGCCACTTTCCCTGTTACGCCCCCCCGGCGGAACGGTTGTAGCAACTGTCAGGGACCCGCTCTCTCGGGTCCCCTGCCCGGTGGGCCCGCTTGGAAACAGGGAGATTCTTCATGAAGATACGATTTGTGATCATGGCCGCGCTGGCCGTGGTCAGCCTCTTGCAGCCGCTCGCGTCGCCGGCCGCCCCGCTGGGGACCGCATTCACCTACCAGGGGCGCCTCGATCAGCTGGGAGTGCCGGCGAACGACACGTGCTCGTTCCAGTTCGGTCTCTGGGACGCCGTCACCGGCGGCACCCGGATCGGCACCGTCCTCACCGTGTCCGGGCTCGCCATCACCGACGGCACCTTCACGACGCAGCTCGACTTCGGCGCGGGTGCGTTCGCTGGCGAGGCGCGCTGGCTCGAGATCGCGGTCAAGTGCGGCGGGGAACCGACATACACCACCCTGTCTCCGCGCCAGGCCCTGACGCCGAGCCCGCACGCTCTGTTTTCACAGAACGGTGGTGCCAGCCAGTGGGCCACGGGGGCGGACGGACACGATCTCACCTATTCCGGCGGTGGCGTGGGGATCACGGGCGGCTCCAGCCCGTTCGCCAGCGGCAAGGGCGTGTTCATCGAAGGCTCTGCCGCCATGGGCTTTGTCTTCGCATACGACTACGACACCCTGACCCCAAAGAACTTGATCCTCAACTCGCCCGGCGGCAGGGTGGGCGTGGGGACCACGGCTCCGGCCGGGAAGCTCTCCGCCACCTCGAGCGCCGAGGCGGCGATCGTCGGCGTGCACACGGGCAACTGGGTCGGCGTCTATGGCGAGTCCCAGTCCTCGCTCGGCGTGTACGGCAAGAGCGTGAGCAGCGTCGGCGTGCAAGGAGAGACGGCCGGCACCAGCGCCGGAGTGCTCGGGCTTGCCACCAGCGCCAACGGATGGGGTGGGTACTTCAGGAACACGGCTGGGGGCTTCTCTCTGGTCGTCGATGGCAAGTCCTCCCTGGGAACGCTCGAGCTCCGCGGCGGCGCCGACATCGTGGAAGGGTTCGAGACCGGCGATGACGCGATCGAGCCGGGGACCGTGGTCGTGATCGATGAGCGCCATCCGGGCGGGCTGCGCGTCTCGACGGATGCCTATGACCGTCGGGTTGCCGGTATCGTCTCGGGTGCCGGCGGGATCTCGCCCGGCCTGCGCCTGGGGCAGGAAGGCGTGCTGGACGGCGAGACGCCGGTCGCGATGTCCGGTCGAGTCTACGTGCGTTGCTCCGACGAGAACGGCCCCGTGCGGCCGGGCGACCTGCTCACCACGGCCGCGACCGCGGGCCACGCCATGCGCGCGAGCGATGCCAGCCGTTCCCACGGCGCCGTGCTCGGGAAGTCCATGACCGCGCTCGAGAGCGGCACGGGACTCGTGCTCGTCCTCGTCAATCTGCAATAGGGAGTAGGCGGAAATGCATCACAAACCGTCGATTGGTGCCTCCCTCCTGGCCATGATCGCGACCCTCGTGGCGACGCCTCTCCAGGCTCAGTCCATTGCCGCGGACGCCGAGTGGATCGCGGGTGAAGTCCTCCTCCAGCTGCGCGCGGACGCGTTTGCGTCGAGCGCCTACCGGCCCGCGCTGGCGGCCGCCGGTCGCACCGGCCTCGCCGCCGTGGATGGGGTGCTCGAGCAACTCGCGTCCGCCGAGATCAGCAACGCATTCAATCTGAGCGAGAATACGTCGGCGAAGCAGGCGCTGGGTATGGATCGCATCTTCCACGTGCGGTACGCGGGTGCCGAGACACCGCCGCAAGCGGCCGCCCGGCTGGCCGCGCTCCCGGACATCGAGTGGGCGGAGCCCAATGGCGTCGTGCGCGGAGCGCTCGTCCCGAGCGATCCGACCTACCCCCTGCAGTGGGCCGCCCGCAACCGCGGCCAGGCGATCCGGGCGCCTGGAGACTCGGTGGGGACGGCGGATTGCGACCTCGATCTGAACCAGGCGTGGGATGTCTCGACCGGCTCCTTCAGCGTTGTGCTGGCGGTTCTCGACAGCGGCATCGACGCCGGCCACCCGGAGTTCGCAGGCCGGGTCCAGAGCGGCTGGGACTTCGTCAACAACGACAGCAATCCAGCCGACGACCATGGACACGGCACCTCCTGCGCGGGAATCGCGGCCGCTGCCGGCAACAACGGCCAAGGAATCGCCGGCGTGGCCTGGGGCGTCCGCATCCTTCCGGTCAAGGTTCTTGCCGCGGACAACACGGGCACGACGGCCAACCTGGCGCTCGGGATCGCGTTCGCAGGCGACTTCGGATGTCAGGTGATCTCGATGAGTCTCACCATGTCGGCGAGCACCGCGCTGGAGACCGCGGTCAACTACGCCCACGGGCTCGGTAGCCTGCTCCTGGCCGCGACCGGCAACGCCAACTCGAGCACGTCCGGCTATCCGGCACGCTATGCGAACGTCATCGGCGTCGGCGCGCTGTCGCCGTGCAACGAGCGCAAGAGCCCGACGAGCTGTGACGGGGAGACGTCGTGGGGATCGAACTACGGCCTCGACCTGGATGTTCTCGCTCCGGGCGTGTTGATCCACACGACGGACATCCGCGGCGCCGCCGGCTTCACGGCCGGGGACTACATGCCGAACTTCAACGGCACGTCCGCCGCCTGTCCGTTCGTGGCCGGGGTGGCGGCTCTCATGTTCTCCATCAACAACGGGCTCGTCAACACGCAAGTGCGCTCGATGCTGCTCGAGAGCTGCGACGACCTCGGCTCTCCCTACTGGGATCCGGACACCGGCTGGGGACGCCTGAACGCGTACGCCTGCGCGCGCTGGGCGAGCGGGGGGATCTTCGTCGGTGCGAACGGAGGCACCGAGGTCGGCAGCTATCGCTTGCCGTACAACACGGTGAGCGAAGGCGTCACGCATGCCCAGCCGGGGAACTGGGTCGTCATCAAGCCGGGGAACTACGACGAGGTCACGCCCGTGACCTACACGAGGGCCTTGAACATCGAGGCGATCGATGGAGGAGTAACGGTCCGATGAAGATCATGCATGATCCTGGCGCGCGCGCCGCCGCGATTGCTGTGCTCGCCGCGATCGCGGCGTTCTCTGCGCCCGTTGCACATGCGCAATCCGATCCGTACGCCGTGAAATGGTCGACCGTGGATGCCGGTGGCGGGCGGAGCCAGAGCGGTACCTACACCCTTCAGGGCACCGCGGGTCAGGCCGAGACCGGGGTGCAGGCCGGCGGCTCGTACAGCTTGAGCTGCGGCTTCTGGAGCCAGCCGCCGGCGATCGCGACGAGCGTCGAGGGGGACCCGGCGCCGGCGCCGGTGTTGCAGCTCGCACTGCGCGCGGCCAATCCACTCCGGCGGTACGGCCACATTGCCTTCGACCTGCCGGCGGCCGATCGGGTGCGCATCCACGTCTTCAACTTGCGAGGAGCCGTCGTGTCGACGCTGCTCGACACCGGCATGGGGGCCGGGCAGCATGCGATGCGGTGGACCGGACGCGACGACGCGAACCGCCCGCTGGCTGCTGGAGTCTACTTCCTGCGCCTGGAGCAAGGCGTGGACCAGGTGACGCGAAAGCTCGTGTTCGTGCCTTGACGCAGACCCGATGAACAGAGATCAGCGCGGGACCGCAAGGCGCGCGATGGAGATCCACGCGGTGTCCCGCGCCGGAAGCGCGGGACACCGCGACTGGTCTACTTCGATCCGACCGCGGTGAAGTGGATGGTGCCCTCCGCCGGCGAGCCGGCGTGGTTGATGAGAAGCACCCGGACTCCGCCGGCGTAGACACCCATGTTCATGGCGAAGAGGGGGGTGCCGGAGGTGTACTCGACGGTGGCGGTGATGGTTGGCGCGTTGGGGAAGGCCCCGAAGAAGGCGATGTCGTAGATGCCGAGCGTCCCGTGGTACACGGAGAACCCCGCGCCCTGGAGCACGTTGCCGCTCGGGCCGATGGTCCCGCGGATCATGCGGAGGTTCTCCTCGCCGCCACCCGTGAGGTACTGGCCGGTCGCGCCCAGCTTGACATCGCCGCGCACCTCGAGCGCGGCTGCCGGCGTCGCCGTCCCGATGCCCACGTTCCCGGTGTTGAGGACCGTGAGCCGCAGCGCGTTCTGTCCGACGATGTAGGTGCCTCCGGCGGCGCCGCTCTCGTTGTAGAGGCCGAAGGCGCCGTCAACACCGCCGTTGAAATGGACATCGCCGTTCGTTGCATCGACCCGCACGAACGAGCCCGCACCGCTTGCCACATCGAGCGGCCCCTGCGGCGACGCGGTGCCGATGCCGACGTGACCGCCGGAGAAGGAGATGTTGCTGCCGCTGATGTTCCAGGGCTTGGCGGCGGTCAGCGCATAGGGGGTCGCGGTGAGCGCCTGGCGTGGGCTCAAGACGGTCGAGGAGCTGCAGCCGGGATCCGTGCAGACCTCGACCTCGAGCCAGCGAGCGTCTCCGCTGAAGGCGCTCGCGCCGAACTGGCCGCTCCCGTTCAGCTGCACGGTGAACAGGCCGTTCGCCACCGGGACACCGGTCAGGATCTGACGGGCGCCGAGGTTGGCGCCGCTGGTCGCCGCGTCATACAGACCGAAGCGCAGGTTCACGGCGCCGTTGACCGGGACTCCGCCCTGATTGAGCTGTCCCTGGTAGGTGAAGCCGGTCCCCAGCGGGGCAGCGAGGGCGAGGCCGGCGGCCAGCATCCCCGTGATGCACAATGCAGCCGCCCAGAGCTTGCTTGTCATGATCGAGACCTCCATGGTTCTCTGACGTCGATAGCTGCCGGACGGGTCATCGCGATCCGGTACGCGCATCATCGGAGCACGACGATCTTCTCGCGCGCCGCCATCGTCCCGGCGTCGAAGCGCACGAAGTAGATGCCTGCCGCGACCGGCCGGCCGTTCCGGTCGGTTCGATCCCAACCTCGCTCGTGCGATCCTGCAGGGAGCGACTCCCTGGCCAGCGTCTTCACGAGCCGCCCGGCCACGTCGTAGACATCGAGCTGCACGGCGCTGGCCGCCGGTAGGTCGAAGGCCAGGGACGTGCGCTGCGAGAAGGGATTGGGTGCGGCGGTGTGGAGCCGGAACGCAAGTGGAACTGCGCCGCCGGCCGGTTCGTCGGGGACGATGCCGGTGGTCGTGTTGGTGCTTCCCCAGAAGCCCCCGCTGAGCGCGTAGCTGCTGCCGGTCAGGAAGCCCGCATCCGGCTGCCCGGCAGTTCCGCGCAGGGTGTATGAACCGCCGGCGGCGCCCGTCGTGCCGCCAGCGTCGATCGTGAACCAGCCGAGCGAGTACTGAGCGCGGGCCGGCGTCACCGCCATCGCGGCGAACGCCGCGCAGCCGATCGCGAGCCCGATGACCCGGAACAGATCGCACCGGCGCGGTTTGGGCTCGATGCCGTGGACAGAACGTCTCATGGCTCTCATCCTCCTTCCTTGAGGGGCTACTTGGGCCCGACTGCGGCGAAATGGATGATGCCCTCCGCCGGCGAGCCGGCGTGGTTGATCACCAGCACGCGGACCCCGCCGGCGTAGACACCCATGGTCATGGCGAAGAGGGGGGCGCCGGAGGAGTATTCGACGGTGGCGGTGATGGTGGGCGCGTTGGGGAAGGCCCCGAAGAAGGCGATGTCGTAGATGCCGAGCGTCCCGTGATAGACGGAGAACCCCGAGCCGAAGTAGACGTTTCCACTCGCGCCGATGGTCCCGCGGATGACGCGGAGGTTCTCCTCGCCGCCGGTGGCGAAGTACTGGCCGGTCGCGCCCAGCTTGACATCCCCGCGCACGTCGAGCGCGGCAGCCGGCGCCGTCGTCCCGATGCCCACGTTCCCGGAGTTGAGAACTGCGAGCCGCGGCAAGCCCTGTCCGAGGATCTCGGTGCGCCCGGCGGCGCCGCTCTCGTTGTAGAGGCCGAAGGCGCCGTCAACACCGCCGTTGAAATGGACATCGCCGTTCGTTGCATCGACCCGCACGAACGAGCCCGCACCGCTTGCCACATCGAGCGGCCCCTGCGGCGACGCGGTGCCGATGCCGACGTGACCGCCGGAGAAGGAGATGTTGCTGCCGCTGATGTTCCAGGGCTTGGCGGCGGTCAGCGCATAGGGGGTCGCGGTGAGCGCCTGGCGTGGGCTCAAGACGGTCGAGGAGCTGCAGCCGGGATCCGTGCAGACCTCGACCTCGAGCCAGCGAGCGTCTCCGCTGAAGGCGCTCGCGCCGAACTGGCCGCTCCCGTTCAGCTGCACGGTGAACAGGCCGTTCGCCACCGGGACACCGGTCAGGATCTGACGGGCGCCGAGGTTGGCGCCGCTGGTCGCCGCGTCATACAGACCGAAGCGCAGGTTCACGGCGCCGTTGACCGGGACTCCGCCCTGATTGAGCTGTCCCTGGTAGGTGAAGCCGGTCCCCAGCGGGGTAGCCAGGGCGATGCTGGTCGCCAGCATGGCTGGGACAAGCAACAGGGACGCCGCGAGATGAACCTTCATGGTCGAAACCTCCTGGTCGTGCGACGGGATATCTTCCCACCCGTCTTTTCCTCGATGGAGCGGGTCGCGGTGATGGCGGCAGGGTGGCCGCCTGGCCGGCCGCCTGGCCGCCTGGGACCTCTGCTTTCATTACGTGCGAGGGCTGACCGGCGAACAGGCTCGGCGAGGCGGCTGGCGGGAGGAAAGGAACGCTCGCAGCGGCCGTCGGGGCTGCTGCTTCTATCTACGCCCGAGTGAGTTCAGGCGAACAAACAAGGTGAGGCGCCGGGGAGGGAGTCGGGCGTGCGCCTTGAGGAGCAGCTGACAAGCCAGAGCGCGAGCACCGCGCGCAGCGTCCAGAGGAGCGCGCGCGAGCCCGACGTGCTAGAATCAAGGACGTAAGCCGATCCGCCCCTCGCCAGGATCCCCCGCGGAGCCTCGAATGTCGATGTCCAGGACAGCTGTCTTCTTCCTTTCCGCGATCCTCCTCGCGGCGACGGGCGGTGACGCCTCCGCGCAGTGCATGCTCGCGAATCCGAGCTTCGAGATCGCGGGCTCGGGCCTGCGGTTCGCCGGCTGGAACCAGTTCGGCGCGGTCGGGTCGTCGGCAGGCGCCACCCATGGCGCGGTGGCGGCGCGGGTCTCCGGCCCCAACCAGGGCGGCTGGGATGTCTCGGCGTACTGGCAGCGCCAGGAATCGGCGCCGGGCGGGCGGTGGACGGCGTCCGTCAAGGTCCGGCATGCCTTGCCGCGGCCGCTCACGGGCGGGTCGCGGGCGATCCTGAACATCGAATGGCGGAGCGCGAGCGGCGCCCTCATCAGCTACGAGTCTTACACGGTGGCCGACGCGTCGACGCCGCTCGACGAGGTCCAGCTCTTCGCGGTGACGAGCGGGCCCGCCCCCGCGGGGACTGCCGCTGCCCACTTCCTCCTCGGCGTGCTGCAGGGCCCGACCGATCCGGTCCCCGATGTCATCTACGATGAGGCCACCTTCGACAGCCTGGGCCCGCCCACGCTCGACCAGCGGCAGTGGTTCGACTTTCCGGGCGGGCGCACGGTCTCCTTCAGCGGCCGTACCTGGCGGGTGAAGGGGCCGGGGTACTACGGCCCCGGGCCGAACCTCTTCAGCGACGCGCCGAGCTCGGTCTGGGTGGACGGGGACGGCCGGCTGCACGTGACGATCCGGCGCGTCGGCAGCTCGTGGTACAGCTCGGAGGTGGCGCTCGTCGAGCCGCTCGGCTACGGCGACTACATCTTCACGACCCGCGGGCGCCTCGATACCCTGCATCCGAACGTCGTGCTCGGGCTCTTCCTGTGGCAGTACGGGGCCTGCTACGACCCGGCGTACCTGTGGTGGAATCCGCACAACGAGATCGACGTCGAGTGGAGCCGGTGGGGCTTTGCGGGCAACTCGGCCGCGCAGTTCGTCGCCCAGCCGTTCGACTACCCGGGGAACCTGAGCCGCTTCACCGCGACCTTCGTCGCGGATGAGCTCACGAGCCACGCCTTCCGCTGGCTCCATGATCGCGTCGAGTACCGGAGCTGGCGCGGCGGACCGGCGGACGAGTCGTCGGCCAACATGATCCACGCGTGGACCTACACCGGACCGCACATCCCGCGGCCGGAGCAGCCGCGGGTCCACGTCAATCTCTGGCAGTTCGAGGCGCCGCCGGCCACCGATCAGGAAGTGATCCTCGACCGGTTCACCTTCGTCCCGGACGGAGGCGGCCCCGCCGGCATCGCGGACGCCCCGCTGCCGCGCGGCCCGGCGGTCGCTCTCTCCACGGCGCGCCCGAATCCCTTCAATCCGCAGACCACGATCAGCTACCGCGTGGCCGGCGCCGGGGACACGGAGCTCGCGATCTACGATATCGGCGGCCGGCTCGTGCGCACGCTATGGCGAGGAGCGGTACCGGCCGGGGAGCACGAGGTCGTGTGGGACGGACGCGACGATGCCGGAGCGCTGGCGGCATCCGGTGTGTACGTCTACCGGCTCCGGGTCGGGACGGCGGTGGAGAGCCGACCGCTCGTCCTTCTCAAGTGACGGCCGGTGCCGTGGCCCGCGCGAGTGGCCCGCGTCAGTGGCCTGCGCGCGTAGCCCGCGCGCGTGGCCCGCGCGCGTAGCCCGCGTCAGTAGCGGCAGAGCACCTCTGCGGGCACGTCGACATCGATCCGGGCGATGCGGCCGCACCGCGCGAAGAGCGCCCGGCTCATCGCCGCATCAAGCGTGTCGCCCGCGAGCTCCGAGCACACGCCGTCCCGGTCCGTGACGCGCACGCGGGCGGCGTGCCGGCCGAGCGCGTAGACGATCGGCACCTGGCAGAAGCTGAAGGCGAGTCCTCCCGCCGGCACCGCTATCACCCCGGACTGCCCCTCGACGTCGTAGTACGCGTAGTCCCCGCTCACCGTCCGGAACTCGCTCGGCCGGAGCAGCACGGGCCGGAAACTCACGACGCCGCTCTCCACGTGGACGCCGAGCTCGCCGAACCGCGTCAGGATCTCCTCCTTCACCTGTCCGGTCATCCCCGGCTGCTGCGCCCCCGCGAAGGCGGGCGTGTGCGAGTAGGGATCGGTGGGAAAGGCGCCGTACTCGGCGGCCGTCTTCTCGAAGCCGAGGCCGGCGCGAATGCGGTAGTAGAACCCGACCAGCGCCTCCTGCGTCGGCGCAGACTCGCCCTCGCGGAAGGCGCGGAGCGTGACCTCCTGCACCGCGACGAGGAGCTTCGTCACCATGTGCCAGTAGATGCACCCCAGACCCTCGTAGCCGTACATGGTGCCCGAGCGACCGGTGAACGACCGGTGGGCGAAGACACCCTCGAAGACGTCGAGGACCGCCTGGCGGTCCCGTGCCACCGCGCTCGCCCAGCGCTCCTCGCCGGCGAGCCGGTCGAGCGCGGCGGCCACATCGCGCGCGTGGCGGATGTCGCCGTGGAAGCGATGGACGCCGAGCGCATCGCGGGCCAGGAGCGAGCGCTCCCCGGTCGCCACCAGCTCGCGGAGGAGCGGCACCGCCCGCACCCTCTCGGGAGGCACCACGTTGCGGAGGAGGAACGACGGCAGCTCGCGCGCCGGATAGAGGAGGAAGCTCCGCTGATCGGCCCGGTAGAGGTCGCTCGCGAAGAGGCTCGCGAGAAGCCGGACCGCCTCCTTCGGTCCGACGAGGCCCGAGCTCAGCGCGGCCACCTGGCCCTCGAGCATCTCGTAGAGCTTATGGACCCGGGCCTCCTCGCCGTTCGCAGCGATCTCGATCAGGTTGTAGGCGTGGTAGAGGCCGTCTTCCCGCCGGTTGGCGCGGATCGCGTGGTCGATCAGGCGGAGAGCGTGTCCGCAGAACTCGATGACCTCCGCCACGGCGAGCGGCTGCTTTCCGGAGAAACCGCCGGCGTACACCCGGGCTCGGTAGGCCGAGAACGCCTCGCCCACGGCCTCGAGGATCCGCATCCGGTCGCGATCGTCGAGCGGCCGCGCGTCGAGGAGGGCGCTCTCCCGGCCCAGGATCGAGCTCAGCTCGCGGAACCAGGCGACCACCTCGGTCGAGATGGCCGCGGTCTCCGCGCCGTGCCCGGCGAGGAGCTTCTCGACCAGGCCCAGGTAGCGGCGGAGGTGGCACAGGGTCACGACCGAGATCCCGTGCCCGACCAGCGCGTTGTTGGCGTCGTTCCACTCCGGCCGCTGCGTGTTCATCCAGATGCCGCCGCCCGGCACGAGATTCGAGAGCTTGGAGAGCGCGGGGACGAGGAGCTTCTCGAGCAGGTTCGCGTGGTAGATCCCGCCATCCGGCCCGGGAAGGAGCTTCCCATCGGCGCCGAGCGCGCGCACGCGCTCCTCGATCCGCGCCGCGAGCGAGGTGTCATAGACGATGGTGCGATGGGGATCGGCGACGATCGCCGCATACGGCTTCAGGCGGTAGGGAACATCGGCGTAGGAGAAGATCTCCCGCGCCAGCAGGTTCTCGAGCGCGCCCGGCGAGACGCGGGCCATCGCCTCGAGCAGCCGGAGCAGGTAGACGATCTGATGGTCGCCCCAGTAGCCGATGTTGCTCCACGGGTCTTCGGGGCGGGCGACCTCCCAGTCGATGCCTTCGGACGTGACCCGGTAAGGGTTGAATCCATCGACCGTCGACGCGTTCACGAACTTGGCGATGAAGCTCGGTAGGAAGTCGGGGAAGCTCAGGCCCAGCGCCTCCCAGTTCTGGAAGATGTCCCGCCAGTTGCCCTCGTAGCCGAGGGCCCGGCTGCCGTCGTCGTTCCTGACCCGGATGACGAAGCGGTTCCAGGGCCGGCTCGGATCGCCATGGCGCCGCCCGAAGTAGAGCGGTAGGTACTCGCGGCTCAGCCGCTCGAGATCGGGATCCGCGGTGCCCTCCGCCGCGCGCAGGAGATCGGCTGCCGTGATCTCCGCCGGCAGGGCGGCGACCAGGGCCGCGTGTTGATCGGCGACGGCGCGGTGGCGCCGGCGGAGGAAGGCGCCGAAGTCCGCCGCCGAGAGGCGATAGCCGTCGGCGAAGACCCCGCCGCGCATGTTGTTGAAGAGGACGTTCGCGAAGTGATGAACGTCTGTCTCCTGGCGCGCAGTGAGCGCGAGCCCGTCCGCGCTCGCCACGTTCCGCCGCAGGTTGTCGGAGGCGGCGTCGAGGCTCTGCTCGATCTCCCCGCCGAGATCCTCGCTCCCGAGCAGTCGAGAGCGGAGGGTGGCCAGCTGGAGATGGCAGAGGCCGATATCGGCGACCAGGTGCCAGCGCGCGCTCGCGCGCGGCGGGAGATCGAGCGACGAGGCGACGAGGTAGTTGCCGCGCCGCCCGGTCAGGGTGCGCTCGGTAGCCAGCGGCTCGCCGCGGCGAAAGGCCGCCACAGCATCGAGCGAGAGGAGGACGGCGGGGTCGTCGAGTCCCGTGCACCAGACCGCGTTGGCGCGGAGCTCCTCGACGGCCTCCGCGCGGTCGACGATCTGCGCCGTGAGCGAGAAGATGCCGAGCCCGGTCGCCGGATCGCAGTCAACGCGCTTGTACGCGTCGACGAGGCTGCTCGACCTCTGCATGAGGGCGAGGGGGACGCCGTGGGGCATCACGTTCCGGAATCCATCCAGCACCTCGACCGACACGGCGCGCGGGCTCCGGTTTTCGAGCGTCGCGCTCCGCACGAGGCCCAGGGCTTCGCTCGCCGCCCACCGGTAGCGGAACGTGAGCTCGAGATCGTGATTGATCTCCTCGAACAGGAGCCGGTTGCCGAGCGTGTTCTTGTAGAGATGGCGCTCGATGGCGAACTCGGCGCGGTCCGGATCGGAGAAGGGTTGCCACAGGGCGCCGTCCTCGCGGCCGCGACGGACGTAGAGGAGCGTGATGGGGCCCGTGTGGTGATGCGCGTCGTGGAGCCGGTCGACCGTCTCGTAGGGGAAGAGGCATCCCTCCGCATCGACCCGGCCTGCGGTGAGGCCGCCGCCGGACGAGACGAACATCCAGAGATCGCTGTCGCTCGCGATGCTCATCAGGAAGGGAGGGAGGCGGTGGTAGGCGGAGATCCGGTAGAACTCCTCGCCCTCCACCCTGGTGAATTCGCCCGCGGGCTCGGAGATGCTGCTGACCAGGCTGGTCGCCATCGAAGTTGTGTCCTGGTTCGTGCGCGGCCGCGCCGGATGTGCGCTGCGCCTCAGACGATCTGAGGCGCAGCGTCGGATCCACGATTCTCGCGAGACACGCGGCGGCCGGGAAACTGCCGCCTCACGTCGCTACTTGAGTAGCGTCATGTTCCGCGCCGACCGCCCGCCCGGCGTCTCGAGCACGTAGCAGTAGACGCCGGCCGCGGCCGGGGAGCCGTTCGCCGCCCGTCCGTTCCACGTCACCTCGTGCGGCCCCGCGTCGAGCTGCCCGTCGAGCAGCGTGACGATGAGGCGGCCGGTGATGTCGTAGACCGAGAGGTTCACGACGCTCCGCTGCGCCAGGGCGAAGCCGATCTGCGTCGCCGGGTTGAACGGGTTCGGCACGTTCGGCTGGAGGGCGAACGTCGGCGCCAGCGGCGCGTCGGCCACCCCGATCACGAAGCGCTGCAGCCGGGCGTCATCCCAGAAGATCGAACCGCCCTGCGCGCCGTCCAGGTCGACCTTGACGAGGACGGCCTGGGCGAAAGCCGTCCCGGCCGGAGCCGGCGCCGTGCCGACGCCGAGCAAGGTCCAGGTGTCCCGCGGTGTCGAGGCGTTGATCTGGTTCGACTCGAAGATGTCGACCCCGAAGAGCCCGCCGGCCGCCAGCTGGCCGGCGGCGTTCCGGAACTCGATCTTGTAGACGCCGAAGTCGACGTTGTCGATCGGGTCGGTCGACGAGTTGAGTGCATAGATCTCGCCGACCCAGGTCTCGCCCGGGGCCGCCGCGAGCGCCTGCGTGCCGCCGGACCCGCCGGCCGGCACGAAGGGGCCGAAGGTCTTCAGGCTCTGGGTGCCGGAGCGGAACAGGCTCGCCGTCGTGAAGACGTTGTTGAAGGTGTTCCAGTTCGCGGTGCCCGGCACGTCGCCGCCCGAGGCGTTGGGCAGCTCGAAGCCGGGATTGAGCAGCTGGGCGTTCGCATTGCCGTGCATCCCGGCGAGGAGCAGTGCCGAAACGGCGGCGATGCAGGTCCAGCCGGAGTTCCTGAGGAAGTGCATGGTCAGGTCTCCTTTCATGCGTCCGTCATCGAACGCGTCGCGCGAGCGCGGCTCCTCGCACCGGACGCCGGGGCAGCCCCCGCGCCTGCGGGGGTGCCCCGTCGTCCAGGTGGCCGGCGCACCGCGCCGGGCCGGTCTTACTGGAAGAGATTCTTGATCTGACCCCAGGAGCTCGACTCGACGGACACCGGGTTATCACGGAAGAGCCGGGCATCGTCCCAGAAGATCGATCCGCCCTGCGTGCCGTCGACGTCAACCTTGACGATGACGGCCTGGGCATACGCGGTGGTCGGCGGGGCGGGAGCGGTGCCGACGCCGAGGAGCGTCCACGTATCCAGCGGTGTGTTGCCGTTGATCTGGTTCGACTCGAAGACATCGACACCGAAGATCCCGCCGGCAGCGAGCTGGAAGCTCGAGTTCAAGAACTCGATCTTGTAGACGCCGAAGTCGACGTTGTCGATGGGATCGAAGCTCGCATTCCGAGCGTAGATCTCGCCGACCCAGGTCTGCCCGGGGAGCGCCGGGAGCGCTTGCACGGCCCCGGAGCCGCCGCCCGGGGAGAAGGGACCGAAGGTCTTCAAGGCCTGCGTGCCGCTGCGGAAGGTGGCTGCGGTCGTGAAGACATTGTTGAACGAGCTCCAGTTGGCCGTACCGGGCACATCGCCGCCCGACGCGTCCGGCGACTCGAAGCCGGGGTTCAGCAACTGGGCGGACACCGGGCCAGCCATCCCGATCAGGAAGAAGGTCATCAAGGCTGCGATGCTCATCGATAGAAGATTGCGCATGGTTAGCATGGCTCCTGTCGCCTTTCCGAGTTGAATCCTGTCGAACCGTTCCGGCGCGGCCGTCCTTGGGCCGCGGCGGTCGGGGCCGACTTGCCCTTGACATCCACCGGAAGATCATACACTATGTTCGCCAGTCGAACAAAGCCTTTTGTTCGAGTATCGAACAAAGGGTACCGGCGAGGCCTCGGGACACCCCGGACGCCACGGGAGACCAGGTGGAAGCCAGCGGCCAGGCCACAGCTCCGCTCCTCGAGCTGCGCGCGGTGAGCAAGACCTTCGCCGCGCCCGGGTTCTTATCCGTTGCAAGAAAATCAGTTGCGGCCCAGGATGTGTCCTTCCAGGTGGACCGGGGCGATTGCGTGGCGCTGGTCGGGGAGTCGGGGAGCGGGAAGAGCACCGTGGCCCGGCTCGTCCTCCGGCTCGAATCGCCCGATGGCGGGGAGATCCTCCTCGACGGGGAGAACGTCCTGGCCCGGGAGCCCCGCCGGGCCTCGCTCGGCTACCGGCGCCGGGTCCAGATGGTGTTCCAGGACCCCTTCGGCTCCCTGAATCCCGTGCACAGCGTCTACTACCATCTCGAGCGCCCGCTCCGGCGCCACCATCGGGCCACGGCCTCCGGGGTGCGCGAGCGGGCGCTCGTGCTCCTCGCGACAGTCGGGCTCGAGCCGGCCCGGGAGTTCATCGATCGCCGCCCCTTCGAGCTCTCGGGCGGCCAGCGGCAGCGCGTCGCGATCGCGCGCGCGCTGGCCGTCGATCCGGACCTGCTCGTCGCCGACGAGCCGACCTCGATGCTCGACGTCTCCATCCGGATGGGCGTCCTCAATCTCCTCGCCGATCTCAAGCGGGAACGCCGGCTCGCGATCCTCCTCATCACGCACGATCTCGCTTCGGCCCGCTACCTCTCCGAGCGTATCCTCGTCCTCTTTCGCGGGCGCGTCGTCGAGGACGGGCCGAGTCGCGCGCTGGTCGATGCGCCGCTGCATCCGTACACGCGCGCGCTCCTGGCCGCGATCGCGGATGCGGGCGACAGCAAGGTGCGGGAGCGGCGCACCACCGCGACCGACGACCGGGGTCCGGCGGGCGGGTGCGCGTTCGCCGCTCGCTGTCCGGACGTGCTCGATGTCTGTCGCACCGTCGACCCGGCGGCGCGGTGGGCCGATGGCCGGCGCGTGCGCTGCCATCTCTATCCAGAGGGCGCATCAGCGCCCTCTGCCGGGAGCTGAGCGCAGATGGTCATGCTCTCCTTCCCCGATGGCTTCCTGTGGGGAGTCGCCACCTCGGCGCAGCAGATCGAGGGCGGCCAGCGGGAAGGGGGGCGCGGCGAGTCGATCTGGGATCGCTACGCGGCGACTCCCGGTCGCATCACCGACGGATCGGACTCGAGCGTGGCCTGCGATCACTACCACCGGTGGCGAGAGGACCTGGACCTCATGCGCTGGCTCGGGGTCGGGTCGTACCGTTTCTCGATCGCCTGGCCGCGGGTCCTGCCCGCGGGACGCGGCGCGCCGAACCACCGCGGTCTCGACTTCTACGACGCGCTCGTCGATCGCCTCCTCGCCGCCGGTATCCGGCCGTTTGTCACCCTCAATCACTGGGATCTCCCGCAAGCGCTCGAGGAGCGCGGCGGCTGGCGCTCCCGCGACACGGTCGAGACCTTCATCGAGTACGCGCACGCGGTCGCCGCGCGCCTCGGCGATCGCGTCCGCCACTGGGCCACGCACAACGAACCGTGGTGTATCAGCACGCTGGGTCACGCGGAGGGCCGGCACGCGCCCGGCCATACCGATCCCGCTCTGGCCCTGCGGGTCGCGCACCATCTGCTCCTCTCGCACGGTCGGGCCGCCGATGTCCTGCGTCTTCGCGCCCCGGGCAGCGAGGTCGGCATCGTCCTCAACCTGATGCCGGTCATGCCGGCCTCGCCCGCCCCGGCCGATCGCGATGCGGCCCGCCGGCTCGACGGCACGTTCAACCGCTGGTTTCTCGATCCTCTCTTCGGCCGGCGCTACCCCGCGGATGTGATCGCCGATCGCGTGCGCCGGGGCGAGCTCCCGGGTTCCGATCTCCCCTTCGTCGAGGCCGGCGATCTCGAGGACATCGCCGCCCCGCTTGACTTCCTCGGCGTCAACTATTACAGCCGGGCGGTCGTGCGTGCGGGTGCGGATGGAGAACCCGTCTCGGTGCCCATGGCGCCACGCGTGGAGCTCACCGACATGGGCTGGGAGGTCTATCCGGAGGGGTTCTTCGATCTGCTCGTGCGTCTCGACCGGGACTATCGACCGCCACGGATCTACATCACCGAGAACGGGGCGGCGTACAGCGAAGGGCCCGACGCGACGGGACGGATCGCTGACGCCCGCCGGGTGGCCTTCTACCAGGAGCACCTCGTGGCCGCGCACCGGGCCATCGCCGCCGGCGTTCCGCTCCACGGCTACTTCGCGTGGTCTCTCCTCGACAACTTCGAATGGGCCGACGGGTACACCAAGCGGTTCGGTCTCTACTGGGTCGATTTCGCCACCCAGGAACGTCGCCCCAAGGACAGCGCCTTCTGGTACCGCGATGTCGTGACCGCGAATGCGGTCCCCGACCAGGCAGCAATCCCGCTGCAGCGATCCACTCGAGGATGCTCGCGTGAGCTCGATACTCGCTAGATTCGGCCGGTCCGGCCCCAGTTCCTCTGCCGCCCTGGCGATGATCGTCATGGTCATCGCCGCGTCCGGCGCCGCCCTCGCGCAGAGCAGCACCGGCGCCCCCGCCCGCCCCGCGGCCGCCCGCCCCGCGGCGGCCCGCCCCGCGGCGGCCCGCCCCGATGTGCGCATCGTCGCCGACGCCGCGGGCTCGCGGCTCCAGGTGGACGGCCGCGACTTCATGGTCCGCGGCATGAACTGGGACTACATCCCGATCGGCGAGAACTACCTCTACGATCTGTGGAAGCAGCCGGACGAGATCATCGTCGCGGCGCTCGACCGTGAGATGCCGCTCCTCAAGGCGATGGGCGTGAACGCCCTCCGGCAGTACGTCGGCATCCCGCCGCGCTGGGTCCAGTACATCTACGAGCGCTACGGCATCCTGACCGTGCTCAACCACCCCTGCGCCCGCTACGGCTACATGCTCGACGGCGTGTGGACGCCGTCGGTCGACTACTCCGATCCGCGCCTGCGGGCGGCGCTCGTGGCCGAGATCGGCGCGCTGGTCGCCGAGTTCGACGGCGTCCCCGGCGTCCTCATGTGGCTCCTCGGGAACGAGAACAACTACGGGCTCACCTGGACCATGTTCGAGATCGAGGCCCTGCCCGTGGGCGAGCGCGACGCGGCCCGTGCGCGCTACCTCTACTCGATGTTCGAGGAGGTGACCCGCGCGGTCAAGGCGCGCGACCCGCACCGGCCCGTCGCCATCGCCAACGGCGATCTCCAGTACATCGGTCTCATCGCCGAGGAGTGCAAGTCGCTCGACATCCTGGGCACCAACGTCTACCGCGGCATCTCGGCCCGCGACCTCTTCCAGGAGGTGAAGGACAAGCTCGGCATCCCGGTCATGTACTCGGAGTTCGGCGCGGACGCCTGGAACGCGAAGGAGATGCGCGAGGACCAGATCCCGCAGGCGCGCTATCTCCTCGGCCAGTGGCAGGAGATCTTCGAGCAGTCGGCCGGCCACGGCCTGGTCGGGAACGCGATCGGCGGCTTCATCTTCCAGTGGAGCGACGGCTGGTGGAAGTACGGCCAGGACAGCCGCCTCGACATCCACGACACGCACGCCTCGTGGCCGAACGGCGGCTATGTCGAGGACTTCGTCGAGGGCGATAACAACATGAACGAGGAGTGGTGGGGTATCACCGCGAAGGGCAAGTCCGACTTCCGCGGGCTCTACGAGCTCTACCCGCGCGCCGCCTACTACGCCCTGAAGCAGGCCTTCACGCTCGATCCGTATGCCCCCGGCGTCGATCGCGAGGCCATTCGCACCCACTTCGCGGCCATCGATCCCGTGGTCGTCGCTCTCGACGCGCGCGCCGCGAACGCGAGCCGCATCGCCGACGATCTGGATCCGGTGCGCATCTCGAACGTGCGCATGGAGTTCGAGACCTACTCGACCGGCGGGACGCGCCTCTCGACGCCGCCCGCCGAGACGCCGCGGACGGCGCTCCCCGCCTTCGTCGGCTTCGATCACCTCGAATCCTTCTACACCGACTTCGAGGTCCGTCCCGCCGAGAACGTGCTCGGCACTCTGTCCGTGAACATCCTCGGGCACGTCCCGGTGAACCCGATCGACGAGATCTTCTACGAGAACCGCGGGCGCCAGCGCACGCTGGTCGACGAGAGCGGCGATCTCGTCCGGCTCGAGGGCATCGAGCGCGTGAAGGTCTACCGCGCCTCCATGTCCTGGGACGATCGCTGGTTCGGGCTCGACGCCTTCTACCGCGCGGGCCACACGCACTGGGGTTACGAGGGCGATTTCTTCGGCCTGTACCGGGACGCCTACTACGGCGAGAACGTTGATATCTACAATGCCGAGGCGCCGGTCGGGTTCCAGCTCACGGGCCGCAAAACGCTCGACGGCCTCAAGTTCGCCCTCGGCTCCGAGCTCTTCTGGGGCGCCAACCCGTCGTTCCTCATCAAGTACCGCCGCGCGCTCGGCTCGATCACGTACACCGGCGTCTACCAGAACGAGTTCGCCAAGCAGACCACGGTGACGAGCTCGACCGCGATCCCGACCCCGCCCACGCGCCGGGCGACCTTGAGCCTCGAGACCAAGCGCGGGCCGTTCGGCATCGAGCTCGGCGGCATCTGGGCCGGCTCGACCAAGAAGGGCGAGCTGTTCCAGATCGCCGAGGAGTCAGGCGACACCTATCGCGTCCTCCAGGACAGCGTCCGCACCACGGACAACTTCGGGCTCAGGGCCAAGGCCACGTGGGAGCGCGGGCCCTATCACTGGTACGGGCAGGGAGCGTACGCAGGCATCGTGGCCGACGGCGGTCCGACCGCGGTCCAGAACTTCATGGGCTGGGAGCTCGAGGACTCGGGCCTCGGCAACGGAGTGAACGCGATGACCGGCGTCGCCGTGCATCTCGGCGACTACCAGGTCGGGCCGAACTTCCTGTGGCAGAAGCCGCTCGTCGGGCCGGTCCCGGCCGACGCCCCGCCGCCGGGGCGCCCGCGGAACATCCTCGACGATCCCTTCGCGGTGCGCGCCAATCGCGAGATGACCGCCGGCGAGGTCATCGTGACCTACGACCCGACGCCGGCGACGTGGCTCTGGGCCTGGGACAACAACGTGCGCGAGGACGCCCGCCTGGCGGGAAGCCTCGGCTTCGTCGTGCGGCACTTCCCGACGACACAGGACGTGGCGATCGGCGTCCTCTCGAATGGCAACACGTTCGCGTTCCCGCAGGCCACCCCGCCGCGGAACCTGTGGGAGGTCAAGGCCCGCGCCGTGTCGCGGCTCCGCGGCGATCGCCGCGCGGCTCTCTACGGCTTCTTCGGGACCGGCGAGCCGAACGGCAACGACCAGCGTCTCATCTACCGCTACGGCGTGGGCGGCCGCGCCGCGCTCGGCGCGACCGCCATCGAGAGCTATGCCAAGTTCGGCGACTGGGGACCGTACGACTACCACCGCGACTTCAATCTCACCTTTCCGGTGCAGCTGATGGGCGATGTGTCGCACACGCTGGGCGCGCCGCGGTGGTTCGGCGCGCCGCAGACTCGCATCGGGCTCCGCGGCACCTGGCGATCGCTCGACGAGCACTCGGGCCGCTACTGCCCGGATCTGGTCCCCGACCCGACCGGCACGCCGGTGTGCGATCCCACGGCGCCTGGCGACAACGGGCGCGAGTGGGAGCTCCGGACCTACCTGAACATCACGATCTGACCGGCGTCACGCGCGCTTCGCCGCCGGCGCTTGCCCCGGCGCCGGCGCGTCCGGCTCGGCGAGATGACACGCGGCGGCATGTCCCGGCGCCAGCTCGACGAGCGCGGGCGACTCCACGCGGCAGCGATCCACGGCGCGGTCGCAGCGCGGATGGAAGCGACAGCCGGGAGGGGGATGGCGGAGACTCGGCGGCGCGCCCGGGATGCTCGCGAGCACGGTCATGTCGCCGTACACGGTAGGGAAGGACCTGAGGAGGCCGAGCGTGTAGGGATGCCGCGGAGCTCGGCTAAGCTCGGTCGACGGCCCCACCTCGACCAGTCGCCCGGCGTAGAACACCGCGACCCGGTCCGAGAACTGGAGCATGCGCGCGAGGTCGTGCGTGATGAAGAGGACCGCGACGCCGAGCCGCGTGCGGAGCGCCCGGATCTGATCGAGGATCTCCCGCTCCACGATGACGTCGAGAGCCGTCGTCGGCTCGTCGAGGATGACGAGCGACGGCTTGAGCGCGAGCGCGAGCGCGATCCCCACCCGCTGCCGCATGCCGCCCGAGAGCTGGTGCGCGTAGCTGTCGACGCGATCGGGCGCGATGCCGACCATCGCGAGCAGCTCGCCGGCGCGGGCGCGCGCCTTCTCCGGAGCCACCGCGCCGTGGGCCAGCAAGGTGTCCGTGATCTGCTCGCCGACCGTGATCACCGGGTTGAGCGCGTCCATCGCGCTCTGGAAGACCATCGAGATCCGCTGCCAGCGGATCTCGCGGAGCTCGGGCTCGGTGAGCGCGAGGATGTCGCGACCCTCGAAGCGGATCTCGCCGCCGGTCACGACCGCGGGAGGCGGCAGGATACGGAGGAGCACCTGGGCCAGGGTCGTCTTGCCGCTGCCCGACTCCCCAGCGAGGCCGACGATCTCGCCGCGCGCGACCGCGAGCGACACGCGGTCGACGGCGCGCACGGGGCCGGTGTCGGTCACGTAATCGACCGACAGGTCGCGGATCGAGAGGAGCGGCTCGGACCTTGGGCTCGACATCTCGGACATCTCGGATCTCTCGGCTTTCTCGGCTCTCGGCTCAGGCATCGCCGGCCACCACCGGGGTCGACCGCGTCGGCTCCCGGCCGCGCGCGGCGAGGAAGGCCCGCCAGGCGCGCTCGAGCGAGAGCCGCGGATTGGTGATCTCGTCGAAGCCCGAGTTGAGCATGGTGAGGCCGAAGCCGACGAGCGCGACGCAGAGGCCGGTGGGCGCGAAGGTCCACCACGCCCCGGTGAGGAGCGCCGAGTCGTTCTGCGCCCAGTAGAGGTTCGTGCCCCAGGTCACGGCCGAGACGTTGCCGAGCCCGAGGAACTCGAGCCCGACCTGCGCCCCGATGGCGTAGACCGTGCTGCCGATCACCTGCGCGACGAGGAGCGAGGTCATGGTGGGCAGGATCTCGCGCGTGATGATCCGCCACTCCGATTCACCGGCCACGACGGCCGCCGCGACGAAGTCGCGCCGCCGCTGCGCGAGCGTCTGGGCGCGCAGGACGCGCGCGTTCCACGCCCAGCCGGTGACGGTCAGGACGAGCCCGAGCGTGAGCGGTCCGCTCGGCAGGTAGGCGGCGATCACGATCGCGAGCGGCAGGCCGGGAATGACCAGGAACACGTTGATGAGGAGCGAGAGGAGCGCGTCCACGCGGCCCCCGAAGTAGCCGGCCGCGACCCCGACCAGCGCTCCGATCAGGACGACCGCGATGCCGACGCCGAACCCGATCGCGAGCGTCGGGCGGGTGCCGGCGACCAGCTGGGCGAGGACGTCCTGGCCCTGCCCGGTCGTCCCGAGCCAGTGCTCCCAGGACGGCGGCTGGAGCGGCATCCCGACGAGATCGGTCGGATCGGCGACGAGCCACGGGCCGACGAGCCCGATCGCGATGAAGACCGCGACGAGGAGAGCGCCGATCGCCGCCTTGCGATCCCTCCGGATCGTGTCCCACCAGGCCGCGATGCCGGTGGCGCCTGTGGTCGCCTGCCCGCTCACGACGCCGACTCCCGCGTGCGCGGATCGAGCCACAGGTAGAGGATGTCCACCAGCAAGTTGGCGCCCGAGCACCGCGAGCGTGATGACGAGGAAGATCCCCTGCATGAGCGGGTAGTCCTGGTTTCTGACCGCCTGCACGAGGAGGTACCCCTGCCCCGGGTAGGAGAACACGATCTCGGTCAGGAGCGAGCCGCCCAGGACGTAGCCGAGGGCCATGCCGAAGCCGGTGACGCTCGGGAGAAGCGCGTTCCGCGCGGCATAGCGGAGCGCCACGCGGGACGGGGAGAGGCCCTTCGCGCGGGCGAGATTCACGTAGTCCGAGCCGAGCACCGCGATCATGGTGTTGCGCATGGAGAGCATCCATCCGCCGAGGGTCACGAGCACCACCGTGCCGATCGGGAGCGCCGCGTGGCGGACGATGTCGGCGAGGAAGGTCGCGGAGAGGCTCGGCACGAGGTCGTCCCCGTAGGCGTGCCCGAGGGGGAACCAGCCGAGCGAGTACCCGAGCACGTAGAGGCGCAGCATGGCGAGCCAGAAGTAGGGGAACGCGCCGATGAAGACCAGGATCGAAGGCAGCCAGGTGTCCATCCAGCCGCGGCGCCACCAGGCGGTCGGCCACTCCGAGGAGCGTGCCGATCACAAAGCTCAAGACCACCGCGGTCCCCGCCAGGAAGATCGTCCACAGGAGCGCCGTGCCGATCACGTCGGCGACCGGCGACGGGAAGTAGGCGATCGAGAGGCCGAAGTCACCGCGCACGGCGTGCCGCAGGTAGGTCCAGTACTGGCCGAGGAGCGGTGCGTCGGTCAGGCCGAAGGTCTCGCGGAGGGCCTCGCATGGCTTCCGGGCTGAGCCGGCCGCGGAAGCGCGCGAAGAGCGCGGTGGCGGGATCGCCGGGCATGAGGCGCGGGAGGAAGAAGTTGAGCGTCAGCGCCACCCAGGCCGCGAGGAGGTAGAAGCCGAGCCGTTGCGCGAGTAGCGCACACTCGCCTCCTAGCGTGGGCTGACCGACGTCAGCACGAGCAGACACTCGCCGCGGTCGAACTTGTTCGGCGACGGGTCCGCGTAGGGTTGCTCGCGCGATGGGAACCCGTCGAAGCGGCTCGTGTTGTACTCGGCCCAGGACGGGTTCGGGTAGAGCGGGATCGCCGGGTGCCTCGGCGACGAAGATCCGCTGGAGCTCGTCGGCGATCCGCCGCTGATTCGCGAGGGCGGATTCCTGCTCGAACGCGGCCAGGGCGCTGTCGGCGGCCGGGCTCGCGTAGCGGTGCCAGTTGCCCATCGCGCTCTCGCCGACCGGCTTCACGGTCGCCGATGCCATGAGCCAGCGGTAGAACGAGTACGGGGTCGGGCCCTCGAACGACCAGCCGAGGCTCAGATCGAAGTCCCCCTCCTGACACGCGCTGGAACCAGGCGCTGAAATCGTAGGTGCGCACGGAGACCTCGATGCCGAGGGGCGGAGCCCGCGCGCGATCACCTGGGACGCGCGCACCCAGTCCGACCAGCCGGCGACGGTGAGGATCTCGTAGCGCCACGGGCTCCCGTCCGGCAGCAGGCGCACGCCGTCGGCGCCGCGCCGGTAGCCGGCCTCGTCGAGGAGCGCGCTGGCGCGGGCGAGGTCGTGGCGCACCCAGTCGCCGCTCGCTGCGATCTCCGGATTCCGCCAGGCGGCGTAGGCGTCGCTCAGGGCGGTGGCGTCGGCCGGGCGCGAGTAGCGGTAAGAGCGCGATATCGACCAGCAGGTCGCGGTCGATGGCCATGCTGAGCGCCTTGCGCACGCGCACGTCGTCGAACGGCGGGCGCGTGGTGTTGGCGTAGAGGAAGATGGTGCTGCCGGTGAGCGGGAACCAGTAGCGGTGGTGCTGCGGGGTCGCGCTCGGACGAAGACGCGGTCGATCGCGGGCACGAAGTTCCCGGCCCAGTCCACCTCGACGAAGACGAGCGCCAGGTTGGCGCGGTCGTTCGCCGGGTAGGCGGGGAAGCGGAGCGCCTCGATGCGCGGCCGGCCCGGCTGCCAGTAGTGCGGGTTCCGCCCCAGCTCGAAGACCTGGTTGCGGAAGAGCGCGCACCTCGGTGAAGGGACCGGTCGCGACCGGGTTCTCGTTGGGGAAGGTGATCGGATCCGGCCACCGCGCGCCAGATGTGCTCGGGCACGATCGGCTGCGCCGCGACCTCCTCGAAGCCCGGGATGAAGACCCGCTGGAAGCGGAACTCGACCGTGCGGTCGTCCGGCGCGGCGACGCTCTCGAGAAAGCCCCAGACGCCGCGCCGATCGAGCGCCGGGTACTGCGTCGAGGAGATTGAAGGTGAAGGCGACGTCGCGCGCCGAGAACGGCGCGCCGTCCGACCACAGGACCCCGTCGCGCGTCGTCAGCCGCAGCACCACGTTGTCTTCGCTCCACTCATGGGCGACCGCGAGCCAGGGCACGATACTCCGCCTTCACGCTGTTGAAGACGAAGAGCGGCTCGTAGATCCCGGCGAGCGTGGGCCACCGCGGGCAGCTGCGGCGGTGGTGAGCGGATTGAAGTTCCGGACCCAGGAGGCCTGCTGCTCCTGCGACACGACCAGGACGCCGGCCGGGCGGCCTCGCGCATGCTCGCGCACGCAGGCATGCGCCCAGGAGAACGAGCGCCAGCATCCGTGGCGACGCGTCCGCCGCCGTGCGGATGCTCATGATCCGACGCGGTAGACCCGCACGCAATCGACGAGCATGGTCTGCGGGAAGGTCGTGCTCGCGTCCGGCGGGCCGACGAAGTTGCCGCCGACCGCGACGTTCAAGATGATGAAGAACGGATGGTCGAAGACCCAGCGCCCGCTGCTCGGCAGGTCGCGGGGGGTCACGGTCAGGAAGCGCTCCTCGTCCACGATCCAGGTGATGCGTTCCGGTTCCCATTCGACCGCGAAGATGTGGAAGTCCTCGTTGAAACCGTCCGCGCCGGGGAGCTGGAAGCGGGCCGGTGATGGCGCTGGCCGCCCGAGTAGCCCGGGCCGTGCAGGCTGCCGAGCACGATGCTTCGGCTCCTGGCCGCGGTACTCCATGATGTCGATCTCGCCGCATGCGGGCCAGCCGACCTCTGCGAAGTCGGCGCCGAGCAGCCAGAAGGCGGGCCAGATGCCCTGTCCGATCGGCAGGCGGATCCGCGCCTCGAAGCGCCCGTAGGCATGCTCGAACTTGCCGCTCGTGTTGATGCGCCCCGAGGTGTAGTGCCGCCCCTGGTAGTCCTCGCGGCGGGCGGTGATGGCGAGGTGTGCCGGCGCCGTCGAGGGAGACGTTCTCGGGACGGTTCGGTGTCGTACTCGAGCTGGGCGTTGCCCCAGTCGGTGCCGATATCGAAGCGCCAGCGGGTCGAGTCCGGCAGCTGGCCGGCCGGTCCCTCGAAGTCGTCCTCCCAGACCAGTTGCCACTCGGTCGGGTCCTCATCGCAGCGTCCGACGCCGGCGAGCCCGAACGCCATCACGAGCAGGAGGACCAGGCGACCGCTGGAACCGAACATGTCTATTCATGCCACCTCCGCGCGCCGGGCCGCGGCCGGAGAAGAGCCGCGAGTCCGCGAGCGCGGCCTTGAGGACCATGGTGGCGGCGCCGATGGCGACCGCCTGCGTGCCGAGCTCGCTCACCCGGATCTCGGCCGCGGCGACCGAGCTCACCAGCGTCCGCCGGCGCACCGTCTCGCGGAGCGGCGCGAGGAGCAGCTCGCCGAGACGCGACGAGCCCGCCGCCGAGGATCACCATCGACGGATTCATGAGATTCAGCAGACCGGCGAGCGCGATGCCCAGGTGCCCGGCGGCTTCCCGCACGAGTTGCAGGGCGAGCGGATCACCGGCGAGCGCCGCGTCCTCGATCGAGGCGATGGTGAGCCCGTTCGCGGCGAGCTGCGCTCCCGGGGAACTCGGCGCGGAGCACCCGGGCGCGCGCCTCGACCAGGGCCGGGGCGCCGACCAGGGTGGCGAGGCAGCCGCGGAGACCGCAGATGCAGGGGACGCCGTGCGGATCGATGGCGAGGTGCCCGATCTCGCCGGCGACACCGGTCGCGCCGCGGTAGATCTCGCCGCCGATGACGTAGCCCGAGCCGACCCCGGTCGCCAGCTTCACGTAGGCGAAGTCGTTGATGCCGCGGCCGCCGCCCCACCAGTGCTCGGCGAGCGCGCCCAGATTGGCGTCGTTGTCGATGAGCAGCGGAACGCGGAAGCGCGCGCTGAGCATCTCGAGTCCGCCATGCCCCTCCCATTCGGGAAGCACGAGCTCCGACAGCCGGTCCGGGTGCGACGGATCGACCGGGCTCGGAACGGCGACGCCGATCCCGACCAGGCGCTTCGCGCCCCGCTTCTGCGTCGCGACAGGCACGTCGGCGCAGAGCTCGGCGACGAGCGCGCGCGTCCCCTCGGGATCGTCGCGGACCGGGTGGTCCCGATGCCGGCCAGGCGAGCACGCGGCCGCGCAGATCGGTGAGAGCGACCGCGACGTGGGCCGCGCCGATGTCGACGCCGAGGATGGAGCGCCGCGTCGTCCTGGAACTCGAGCACGATCGGCCGGCGCCCGCCGTTCGACGGCCCGGGGCCGACCTCGCCGACGAGCCCGGTCGGGAGGAGCGACCCGACGATCTCGGAGACGGTCGAGCGGGAGAGATCGGCGCGCCGCGCGATCTCGGCGCGCGAGATGCGGCGCTCCTGCCAGATCAGCCGGAGGACCGAGTCGGCGAGGGGCCGCGCGCGGGACGGGTCGCCGCTCCGGGCGCCCTTCTGCGCGGCGATCTCGCTCGCCGCTCCCACGGTCGGGCCTCTTGCTCCTGTCGGCTGGCGCTTCGGCACTGTGCTCGCTCCCGGCCGCAATCTACCTGTGGAAGTAGATGTTGTCCACGTAGGCGGTGCCCATGTCGCCCGAGATGATGAGCTGGGCGAGGTGGGCCGTGCTGGCCAGCGTGGTGAAGCTGGCCAGCGGGATGTCCAGACTCACCCAGCTGCCGACGGCGAGCGGCGGCGTGGAGCTCGCAGTGAAGGAGAGCTCGCACTCGCTGTCGTTCCCGCCGCCGAACGTGCCGTCGGCGCCGAAGTCGACGAGCTTCACCCGGAACACGGTGCCGGCGGGCACCCAGACGTGAACGTGGAAGTGCGTCATCGCCGTCGCATCGATGAGCGCGCTCGTGAACTCGATCCCCGCGTAGACGAGGTTCGTGTAGGCCTTCACGTCGTCGCCGGAGATCGCGAGATCGGTCACGTCCGCCAGGTCCCAGCCGGCCGACCAGGTGTCGACCGTGACGTTCGCGTACGCTGTTGCTGAAGAGCGAGATGACGTCCGCCGCGGGCAGCGTCGGCGCCGGCGCCGGAACGGTGGGGGAGGCCGTGGCGTTGAGCGTCAGCGTGCCGGTCGCGTCCACGTCGCCGAGCCTGGCCGTGATGATGGCGCTGCCGGGGCCGACCACCCGGATGGTCCCGTCCGTGCAGGTGACCACCGAATCAGTCGGAGGACGTGAACGTGAAGTAGCCGGGCATGTGCTCGACCACCTGGTCGGTCCCGCCGACGTCGAAGGTGGTCGTGGTGCCGGTGGCGCTCACGGTGGCGCCGACGAACGCGTTCACGGTCTGCGTGGCCATGGCCGGCCGCGGGTTCGCGATCGCGCCGGTCTTCTCGAACTGGATCTCGTCGAACCACACGACGTGGCCCTCGCCGCCCTCGGGCCCCTCGGCGAAGAAGAAGAGCCCGCGATCGGAGTCGAGCCGCGCCGGAAGCGGGATCGGGATCGCGTACCTGGTCCATGTCGTGGTCAGCGCGATGCGGCTCCACTTCGCCTCGTACTGCGAGGTGCCCGTGTTGTCGTTCCCGAGCCCCGCCACATCGAGCGTCGATTCCTTGCTCGACTTCGCCCAGAACGTCAAGGCGTCGTAGCCCGAGAAGTCGCGCACCTCGTTGGCCACGAACGCCCCACCGGCCCAGCCGCCATCGGGATCGCCGGGGGAGGGGATCTGGATCCGGAGCGCGCCGGTGCCTGCGTACTTCTCGTTCGCGTCGATCGAGATGACACCCAAGTTCGAGCCGAGGAAGGCCTGGTAATCGACGCCCGCCGGGAAGTTGTCGAGGAAGACGATGGGGTCGGTGCTGAGCGGAGCTGGTCTGAGGCCCGAGGTGTCCCGTTCGCAGCCCGCGGCGGCGAGGGTGACGAGGGCCACCGCCGTCGCGGTCGCGGCCACCTGACGCGCGTTTCTCATGATCGCTCCTCGGATGGAGGCTGGCTCGGAGGCTGCCCCGCTCTAGCGGCCGGGCGGATCGCCGGGGAAAGCCGCTACGTCGCCCCGGCGCGGGCAGCGGTCGGAGCCTTGCTCCCTTTGTTCGCCATGCGAGCAAAGTATGCGGCGGGAGGCCGGGACTGTCAAGGGGGGGACGACGGGGACGACGGTGACGCCGACCGTGCCCGAGTCCCTGGCCTTCGACGCGGTCCTCGTCGACAGGTCCTGATCGCCGAGCGGAACGACCTGAGCGGAGGGCGCGTGGACCTCGGGTTCTTTGCCGTGTCCCAGCTCGCGTCCTCTGGGAGCTGGATCGTGACGACGGACGGCGCGGCCATTCTTCGCAACTCCGTGGTGCGAGCGAGCCGCTGCGACCAGGCGACGGCCGTCGAGTCGACCACCTGGGGTGCTGGGTTCTCGCCTGTGCTACGATGACGGCAGTATTCCCCAGGTCCCGGAGGAGTTGCCGCAGATGGAGTCGAACCGGGCCGGCTGCCGGAAGATCTTGCTCTTCTCCGCCTTGCTGCTCGGGGTGGCCATCGCCGTCTCCGGGTGCGACAAGGGAACGGATGTGGACGACGACGGGGACGAGGACGAACCGAGCCCCGATCTTCCGGACCGCGTCCAGGTCGGTTCGGAGGGCGATCTCCGGGTCGCGTTCGCGCCGGGCGACAGCATGTCCATCGACTACAGCGTGATGGGTCACTGGGCCATCCCCGACGACAGCCTTGCCGTCGTGCAGGGCGGCATCTACGTCGCATCGGGGGCGGTGCGCTTCGGGGATTTCCAGATGGCGATCACGACCCCGCTCGTGCGGATCGCCGGATCCCACTTCCTGGCCGGCGCCTGGTTCGTGAACGCCGGGCCGCGGCGGGTCACGATCGATGTGACTCCGGACGCCGGCGGCAGCGGGACCCCGGGCGTAGCCCTCAGCTACATCGACAACGGGTTTCCGAGCGGGGACTCGACCCTCGTCTGGAGCGACTTCATCGATCCCGGGGCCGGAGCGCCCGACTGGATCGAGTTCGCCTCGTTCGGCGCCATGACGCTCGAGATCGTGGTCCAGCATCACGGCCTCGCCCTCCGCGACCTGGCGGCCGCAGTGGAACTCGACGCCGGGCTCGTGCAGGCCGGGGCCGCGGGCGTGATCGTGGAGGGCGCTCCCTATCCCGGAAGCGGCGAGCGTGGAGCCATGAGCTGTCGCTGGCTGGACGCTGACGCCTCCGGGACGCTCAACCCCACCGACGACTTCTCCTTCTCGCGCCACCACTGGTGGGTCGCCGGGGCCCGGCCCGGATCGGGGGTTCGTTCTCTCCCGCGACTGGAGCCTCGAGAACTACTTCGAGAACCGGGATCCGCTCATCGCCGTCGGCGGGGAACTGGTCTTCGCGGGCCTGCAGTGGAGCCCCGCCCGGCAGGACGGTGGGATCTGGTCGGTCGAGACGCCGGGCATCTTCGTGGTCGGCACGGGAGCCGTCTACATCCACGAATTGCGCTGACCGCCCGGGTGCATGCGGGAGCCGGTCCGTGGCATCATGGCATTCCACGCAACCGCACGGAAGCCAGGATGACGACAGGACGGCCCGCAACGCCTGCTCCCGTTCCCGCAGCGCGACCGAGCGGCGTTCGGGCCGCGTGGCGCACCGGGCTCAGGAGCCACTGACCCGGCCGCTGAACCACACGTACTGCCAGGCCGCCGTGAGCGTGCTGAAGTTCTGGCCGACGCGGACCGCGGCGCCTCGGCTGTAGCTCACCTTGAGCGACTGGTGCGCGGCGAGCGGGATCGAGGCCGTGACACCCGCTCGGGTGTTGTTCTGCCGCCCTGCGGGCGGACCTCCGTCCACCCGGGTTGCACCGCCCTGGTACCAGGTGACATCCGCGGCGAACCAGTAGCCCCGGCGGAGGAAGTAGCAGGCGTGCGCCTGGAACGAGATCAGGGGGTCCTGCTGCAACGTGCTGCTTCCGGTGTAGAACTCAGGATTCTCGGTGAAGAGCCAGGCCCCGATCGCTCCGTCGAGCTCCCAGGCGCCGTGGAACCAGGCCAGGCCGACCTCCGGCTTGAAGGCCCAGCGATTGGTGCCGATGTTGACCAGGCGTTCGGGATCGTGCTGTCCGACGGGCACATTGACGGCGACGCTGGCGCCGACGGCGACATCCCGCTTCGCCGCGGCGAACTGCTGCGGCGTCAGCGCGGGGCTCCCGACCAGGTTGATGGCGAAGCGGGTCTTGATGTCGCCCGGCCCGGAGCGGGTGATCCGCCGCTCCTGTCCTTCGACCCGGCCCTCGGCGCTGCCCCAGACGTAGGGCAGCGCGGCCGTGGCTTGGGCCTGCCGGCCGAACAGGCCGAACGTCGTGCCGTATCCGGCAACGGGCGTGTTGAACGAGCCGGCCACGTCCTCGATGGGAAGGCTGGGGTCGAAGATGATGTCGCCCCTGGAGTGACCGAAGCCGAACTGGAGGAAGTGGGTGCCGACGGGGGCGGGAGAATAGGACCGCGGCTCGAGTTCCTGCGCGCCGGCGTGCGGGGCCGAGACGATCAGGGCGCCGCCCGCGAAGAGGACGCCGAGGACAGCGGGGAGGCGGAGACGTCGCATCACGATCGCACCACCGCGAAGAACTCCTTCTGCATCTGCCTGGCGTGCCACGCTCCCTTTAAGTTCTGGGCCCCGGTGGACGGGTTGCTCTATCCTGGGCCGACGGCCGCGCTCCCGTTCTCATCGAGCCAGCGCAGCAAACGGGAGATGCTCCCGAACGCAAGCGCCACGCTCGTGTCCGCGGCGCCGTAATAGAGGTTGATGGTGTCGCCGTCCGGGCCCAGCGTGTACCCGCAAGGGAACGCGACGTTGCTCACGTCACCGTGGCGCTCGTAGGGCGCCTCGGGACCGAAGATCCACGAATCGCCGCGCGCGATGCAGCGATCGGGTGTCTCCAGATCGAAGAGGGCGACGCCGAGGCGGTAGAGGCACCCGGCCGCCGTCTGCCGGACCCCGTGGTAGAGCATCAGCCAGCCGCGCGGCGTCTCGATGAGAGGCGGCGACAGCCCCACCTTGTTCGCATCCCACCAGCCGCCCCGGCGCGCCTGCAGGACGAGCTTGTGTCCGCCCCAGTTGCGGAGATCCGGCGAGAAGGAGATCCAGACGTGCGCCCCGGAGTCCGTCATCGGGCGGTGGAGGAGCGCAAAGTTCCCGTCGATGCGCCGCGGCAGCAGGGCCGCGTCCTTGTCATCGGGCTGCATGACCAGGCCGTAACGCTCGAAGTGCCGGAAGTCCTCGGTGAGAGCGAGCGCGACCCCCGGCCCGCCCCTGCTGAAGGCGGTGTAGGCGACGACGTACTTGCCGAGCTCGTCCACGAACGTGATCCGGGGGTCCTCGATCCCCCACAGCTCCTCCGGATAGTGCTCCGGGTCCGGGCGCAGCGTCGGCTCGGCGTCCATGACCCATCCGTCGATGCCGTTGGCCGAGCGCGCGGCACACAGGTGCGAGAGGCCCGAGCGGTCCTCCACCCGGCAGAGGAGGAGCGTCGTCCCGTCGCGGAGCCGCGTGGCGCCCGCGTTGAAGACGCTGTGAGCCGGATAGGGCCAGTCCGCCGCGGTCAGGATCGGATTGCCCTCGTGCCGTTGAAAGAACGTCTCGTACTTCAGCCCTGGCGTCATCGCTCGACCTCCATGGAAACCGTGTTGCGGATGATGTCAGCCCGTTCCATCGAGCGCATGTCCGCGAGAGCGAGCAGGAAGGAGAGCGTCGACTCCGCTCCCTGGTTTTCGTTGATGCGGTCGGCGTGGAGCCCGTCGCGGCAGCCGCCCGTCGAGGCGTCGTACAGCGCATGCTGCAACTGGTTCTGCCCCAGGAACCAGTCGAAGGCGCGGCGAGCCTCCGCAGCCCACGAAGCGTCCCCGGTCAGCCGGTGCGCCTCGAGACACGCCGCAACCATCGCACAGGCCTCCACCGGCTGCTGGTCGAACCATGCCCGGGTCGCTCCTCGCCGGTAGAAGCCGTTGGAGCCGATCGGGGCGAAGTAGCCTTCCGCGGAGCGCTGGATCGAGACCAGCCATTCCAGGGATCGCAATCCCGCGCGGGTCAAGTCCTCGCGCTCCATCCAGGCGCCGGATACCAGAAGGGCTTGCGGCAGGCGTGCGTTGCAGTAGGTGACCCGCTCCTCGAACCACGGCCAGTCGGGGGTGCTCGAGCGCTGGTACAGGTCGAAGAGCCGCTCCGCGACAGCCCGGCGCATCGCCTGCACGTTGCTGTCCCCCTGGAAGGCGCGCAGGTACTCGTCGATGCCGAGGAGCGCGAACGCCCAGGCGCGCGGGCTCGTGAACCCGGACACGGCAGGCAGGGCGGCCGCGAAGAGACCTCCGCTGAGGCTCCGCGTCCCCGGATCCCGGGCTCGGCCGACGACGGTCCCGAGCGCCCAGAGAGCGCGGCCGTGGCTGTCCTCGGAACCGCACGCCTCGAGCCACTGCCGGGAGTAGGACATGAGGTTTCTGAATCGCCCGCTGTCCTGGTCGAACGCATGGCTCACGAAGGCCAGATAGCGCGAAGCGAGACCGCGTACGACATGGACGTCCTCGGTGCCCGCGTCCTCCAGCAGCGCCGCCAGGAGCAACGCCCGCGCATTGTCATCGAGACAATAGCCGTCGTCGTAGCGCGGAACGCTGAACATCGCGTGCTGGAGCACGCCGGTGTCGTCGGTCATGAGCCGGAGATGCTCGAGGTTGACCTCGGGCAGCTCGGCCGGACGCCTGGCGAGCGTCCGCGCCTGGAAGGAGGTGCGCAGGCGCTTCGAGTGCTCGCCGCGGGCCCGCTCGAAGCTCTCCGCGTAGCGGCGCGCGACCGCCGGCCAGCGCATGTCGCGCCCGTGGTCGGCGCCTCTCTGCCGCATGGCGAGCCGCCGGGCGTCGTCATCGAGAAGTCCGACGACCTCGCGGGCGATCGCCCCGGCGTCCCGCCAGGGGACGAGGATTCCGCGGCCATCGGCGAGGAGCTCGCACGCGTAGAGGTAGGGCGTGGAGATCACGGCCTTTCCGGCGCCGAGCGCGTAGGCCAGCGTTCCCGAGGTGATCTGCTGCTGCTGGAGGTACGGCGTGATGTAGATGTCCGCCGCGGCGAGGAACTCGTTGAGCTCGGCCTGGCTCACGAAGCGGTTATGGAAGATCATGTGGGAGTCGACGCCGAGCCGCCGGGCGCGGTTCTCGAGCATGATCCGGTAGGTCTCGCCGGCGTGCTCCTTGACGTGGGGATGCGTGGCGCCGAGGACGATGTACACCGTATCGGGGTGGCGCTCGAGGATCGCCGGCAACGCGTCGATGACGTGCTCGATCCCCTTGTCCGGTGACAGGAGCCCGAACGTGAGGAGCACCCACTGGCCTTCGACCCCGAGCCGGTTCTTGCTGTCGCTGGTGAAAGGGACATCCGGGATGCCGTGCGGGATCAGGTCGATCTTGTGGTCAGGCACGCCATGCACGTCGTGGAGCAGCCTGGCGCCATGGGCGCTCATGACGACGAGGCGCTCCGAAAGCGCAGCCAGCTCTTGCATGGCGTGGCGCTGCAGGAGATCGGGCGCGCCGAGGATGGTGTGCAGCGTGGTCACGATGGGCATGCGCAGCTCGCGCAGCAACACGAGCACGTGGCTCCCCGCCTTGCCGCCGAATATCCCGTACTCGTGCTGCACGTTCACGAGATCGACCATGTTCACGTTCAGGAAGTCGGCGGCGCGGCGGTACGAGGCGATGTCGTTCTCCTCGATCTCGAAGCGGACCCGCCCCGGGTAGGTGTGACGTCTTCCGGCGTCGTTCATCGCCAGCACGATGCACTCGAGGGCCGGGAACTCGGCCTCGATCGCATCGGTCAGATGGGTCGTGAAGGTGGCGATCCCGCAGTGACGCGGCAGGTGGTTGCCGAGCATGGCGATCCTGCGGATGGCGCCGCTGGCGGTCACTGGGTCCATGGTTCGCTCCGATGGAGGGGCGACGGGGGGGAGGCTCGTGCGCCGGCGGCGCGAGTGTCTCCGGGGACCTGCTCCTTTGCGTATGGTCCCGTCGAGCACAACTATACACATTCCCGGAGCTGCCACGGGGGGAGGGGAGTCAGGTCGACCGCAGCAGGGCGGGATCCGCGCCTCGCGCGGTGCGAGTTCCACGAACGACACCGAAGCTCTTGAGCTTCCGGTAAAGCGTCGCCGAACCGATGCCGAGCTGCTCGGCGGTGCGGGTCTGGTTTCCGCCGTTGAGGTCGAGCACCGCCAGGATGTAGTCCTTCTCGATCTCGTCGAGGGCCCTCACCGGACCGGAAACCGACGGTATCGGGATCGCCTGCCGGACCTCCTCGGGCAGTTCGTCGAGTTCGATGAGGTTGGCGCGGCCGAGCGCGACGGCACGCTCCATGGCGTTCTCCAGCTCGCGCACGTTGCCCGGCCAGTCGTACCGCAAGAGCTGGTCCGCGGCGCGCGGTGACAACCCGGTGACCGGGCGATTGAACCGCGCGGCTGCATCGGCCAGCAGCACGCGGGCCAGCGGCAGGATGTCCTCCCGCCGATCCCGGAGCGGCGGCACGTGCAGCTGAACCACGTTCAGCCGGTAGTACAGATCCTTGCGGAAGCGGCCCGCTGCGATGTCCGCGGCGAGCTCGCGGTTCGTCGCGGCCATCACCCGCACGTTCACGGGCCGGCTCTTGTTCTCGCCGACGCGGCGGATCTCGCGCTCCTGGAGGACCCGCAGCAGCTTGACCTGCATGCCGGGCGAGACGTCGCCGATCTCGTCGAGCAGCAGCGTTCCGCCGTTGGCCGCCTCGAACAGGCCGACCCGGTCCTGCGCAGCGCCCTGTGAACGCACCGCGCGCGTGGCCGAAGAGTTCGCTCTCGAGGAGCGACTCGGTGATCGCACCGCAGTTGACGGCGATGAACGGACCCGCTGCGCGGGCGGACTCATCGTGAACCAGCTGCGCGATGAGCTCCTTGCCCGTCCCGCTCTCGCCCGTGATGAGGACGGTGGAGTCCACCTTCGCGATCCGCCGGGCGAGGTCGACGAGACGCCGCATGGCGGCAGCTCCGGGCGATCATCCCGAGCGGATCCTCGGCCTCGGGGGCCACCCGGGTGAGCACGCGCTTCTTCTCGCGGAGCTTCCTCTCGGCCTCCTTGAGGTTCTCGGTGATCTGGTGGAGCGAGGGCTCGAGCCATTCCTTGAGGTTCTCGACGCGGTAGAAGCGGAGCTCTGTCAGCCCGATCGTCGCCCCACTCCTCGAGCGTGCGACCGAGGAGGTGGCAGACGGCGTCGCCGCGTCCGATGCAGCGCTCCTCGAGAACGTAGATCTCCTTGCCCAGCGCCCGACTCAGGTAGCCGCTCGTGAGACCGCAGATCGTCCAGCACACGGAGGTGTCGCTGCGCCCGAGGTGGGCGATGTGCTGCTCCGCCTCATACGAGCCGACGAGCGTCAAACCCTCCTTCGTCAGCGAACCGGGGGTGCCGGGCCCCAGGCGGTACATGCCTTCGAGCATGTGGATGCGCCCGCACGCATGGTGCCAGTCGTCCTCGCTCTCCCACTGGAACAGGTCCTGCATCGCCTCGGCCATGCGCCAGCCCTGGACGAAGCCGAACCGGGTAAGGACGGCGCGCGCGGCGCTGAGGCCGAAGTGGTTGATCAGCTCCTTGCGCAGGTTCCCCTTCGCCGTGGCGTCGATGATGAGCGCGCGCTGGCCCGCGAAGCGGACCACGCCGTCCTCGGAGTCGAACTCCACCAGTTCGCCGATGTTCAGGTCTTCGACGCGCATGGCTCCCTCCTTCATTTTGATGGGATCATGCCTCACTTTGATGGGGTTGGCAAGGGGGTCGCTTTGCCAAGAGCTTGATTCAACAAGCACTTACGCTAATGGCGCGAGTCTTGCTGTTAGGTCATGTAGCCCCCTGACGCGGCGATTCATCATGAACTGCAAACGCGCCAGGGAAGCCAGATCGCCCAGGGGGTACTTCTTCCGAAACGGAGCTGCGGAAAGTTGGGAACGCCCGGACACTCTTGACGCGACGAGATCATGAAGTTCCTGGTGCGCGGCATGAACGCATGACTGCGCAGTTGAACCGAGGTGAGCCATGGCCTTCCTGTTCGTAGTCGGAGTCCATGGCCTCGTCGGATTGGGGCTTCTCTGGCTCATCGAGGGATTGACAGTCAAGAAATGGCAGTTCTTCGCTTGGCTAGCGCTGGCGAGGAAGCGGCTGGACTGCGAACCGACGGAGAGGGACGCCGAACTGACGGAGCGGGAGCGGGACCGCGAACCGTCACGGATCGCCGCGCGCGAGTTGGAGTTCCCTGAAACCTCGCGATGAACGACGTGGAGCCGACGGCGGGTGGCCCGCTGCGCTATCGCGTCTAAACCACCTCCCGGGAAAACGAGGCGGTAATTGCGTGTCTTCGTGGTGGCGAGTCCACTTTGATGTTTGGTCGAAGAACGTGTTGTCACCGTAGTAGCGGCGGTATCCCGCGCCGAGCGCCAGCCCGCCGCCGCTGTACACCGAGCCGAACAGCGGATGCACGCCGCGCGGAATCCTCAGGGCGTTCTTGATCCGAATGAACGCTGTTCGGACGCCAGAGCTTGTTTGTCTCTTCGGCTGATTGGCGTTTTCGGTCTGTTGTTGCCTGACTGGTCGATTCGGGACCCGGCGTGCAGGAGATTTCAGCGCACGACCACGATCCGCGCGCTGGCGGTCCCGCGGGCACTGGCGGTCCCGCCGGCACCGGTGGTCCCGCCGGCACCGGTGGTCCCGCCGGCACCGGTGGTCCCGCCGGCACCGGCGACCCGGATCCAGTAGGACCCCGCGCCGACCGGACGGCCTCGATCGTCGCGTCCATCCCAGAGGAGTTCGTGCACTCCGGCGCTCATGAACGCTCTCGACCAGGTGCGGACGCGACGGCCTGTCACGTCGTAGATGCCGATGCCGACCAGGCCGCCGTTCGCGATCGCGAAGCGGATCACGCTCCGATCCGAGATCGGATTCGGCCGTACATCGAGGACGGCGATTGCGGGGGGGCCCGCGGAACCCGTTGCAGTAGGCGGCGGCGGCTCTCCGATCCCGGCTGTCGCGTCGCACTGAGCCGGTAGGATCTGGAGGCCCCAGCTCATGTCCGCGACGCAGGCGTGGCCCGCGGCGACGGCGACGCCGGCGGCCAGATCGGGCAGGGAGCCGCTCCCGAGGAGGCGCGGGTGCGCGGGATCCGTGATGTCGATCGCGAGGAGGCCCCATCCGGCATGCGTGATGTAGGCGGTGGTCCCCGCCACCGTCATGCCCCGCGTCTCGCCCGGAGCGCGGACCTCTCCGACGAGTTGCGGGTGCTCCGGGTCGGCGATGTCGATCACGCGGAGGCCGAAGCCCGAGTCGGCGACATAGGCGTGGGGGCCGGACACGGCGATCGCGGAGGCGAACCAGCAGTCGACGCTGCCGGCGATCGTAGGGTGCGCCGGATCCGCGATGTCGATGACATGAACTCCGGCGGATCCATCCGCCACCAGGGCGAAGTGCCCGGCAACGGCCACATCGCGAGCGCTCCCGGGGGTGTCGACGCTGCCGGCGATGCGCGGGGCATCCACGCTCGCGATGTCGATCACCTGGAGACCGCGGCCCTCGTCCGCGACGTAGGCGTGGGCCCCCGCCACCGCCACGGCGGAGGCTCGCCCGGGGGTGTCCACGCTGCCAACGATCGCCGGACGCTCGCCGTTCCTCACGTCGATCACCTGGAGCCCGGCGTTGCCATCGGCGACGTACGCAAGCGCTCCGGCCACGGCGACCCCGGTCGCCTCGCCCGGCGTGTCGGCGCTACCGAGGATCGCGGGGTGCTGGGGGTCCGCGATGTCGATCAGGGTGAGTCCCGCGTCGAAGGCCGCGACATGGGCGCACGTGCCCGCGACCGCGACGTCCACCGCCAGGCCCGGCGTGTGGACGCCGCCCACGATCGCCGGAGTCCGGAGATGGGTGATGTCGATGACCTGGAGACCGTCGGCGGCGTCCGCCGCGAAGGCGCAGGTCCCGGCGATCGCGATGCCGCGAGGCCAGCCGGGCGTGTCCACGCCGCCCACGACATAGGGGTTCTGCGGGCTCGCGACGTCGACCACCGTGACGCCGGCCCACGCATCGGCGACATAGGCGTACCCATCCGCAATGGCGATGGCGTAGGGGTAGCCCGGCGTGGGTGAGCTGCCTGCGATCAGCGGGCTCCGGGGATTCGCGATGTCGACGACCACGAGACCGAACCCCGCGGCCGCCACGTAGGCATGGGTGCCGGCGACGGATACGCCATAGGTGTAGCCGGGCATCTCGACGCTGCCTGCGATCCACGGATGCGCCGGATCCGAGATATCGATCACCTGGAGGGTTTGCAGCTTGTCCGCGACATAGGCGTAGGCCCCGGTGACCGCCACGCTCATGGCGCGGCCGGGCGTGTCGGCGGCACCGATCAGCACCGGGTGCCGCGGATCCGCGATATCGATCACCTGGAGCCCCGCCGAGTCGGCGGCGACCAGGGCATGGTTCCCCGCCACGGCCACGCCCTGGGCATGCCCCGGCATGTCCACGCTGCCGATGATCGCGGCAGTCTCCGGATTGGCGATGTCGATCACCTGGAGGCCGCTCTGGTCGTCGGCGACGTAGGCGCGATCCCCCGCGAGCGCCACTCCGTGCGCCGAGCCCGGCGTGTCGACGGTGGCGGCGAGCTGCGGCCGGCGCGGGTCCGTGATGTCGATCAGCTGGAGGCCGAGAGCGTAGTCGGCGACGTAGGCGTACGTCCCCGCCACGGCCACGTCCACCGCATAGCCGGGGGTGTCCACGCCGCCCATCCAGTGCAGGTACTCGCCGTAGTCGATGCAGTCGGCGAGCGCTGGGTGGGGAGAGACCGCGATCGGAGCCAGGAGCAGGGTGACACCCGCCACCCAAACGAGAAGCTGCGCTGCGGCGCGCATTTCGACCACCTCCCCGGGACCTGTCCACCCGCGATGATCATACACCCAGCGTGGTCGGTCGAGGGCCTCGGCCGCTACGCGGTGGCGACGGCCGGCGATGTGAACGGCGACGGCTTCTCGGATCGCTTGCGACGCATCCCGGCGGCAGGCCAATCGCGGCGGAGGTGCGCTCGGCCTGGACCACGTGCCCCATGCCGCCCGACGCGAGGGCCGAAAGTAGGCGACAGGTCCGAGCCGAGCGGGGATGCCGGGAGGCATTTCGGAGAGCGGCCCCACGGCGGATATCGTGCCGTGACGATGCTGCCATCTGGACCGCGGCAGAGTGCCCGCCTATAATCGCGCACCCCATGGCTCCATCGGGATCCTCGCGCGCCACTCCATCCTCCAACCGGCGTCGAGCTCGAGGCCGCAGAACTGGGGTTCTCCGAGTGGATGCCGGGGATGGAGCAACCGTACCTGGACGCCGATTGCGCATGGGAGGATGCGAAGAGATGAGCACGAAGCCGACCCCGCTCGCCGGCCGCCCGGCGTGGAACGCGCTCGAGAACCACGCCCGGGTCCTGCGTGACCTCCATCTCCGGGCGCTCTTCGCCGCCGACCCCGCGCGCGGCGAGCGCCTGACCGCCGAGGGCGCCGGGCTTTTCCTCGACTACTCGAAGAACCGCGTCACCGACGAGACGATGGGGCTCCTCATCCGGCTGGCGGAGGAGTCGGGGCTCCGCGCCCGGATCGAGGCCATGTTCCGGGGGGAGAAGATCAACGTCACCGAGAACCGGGCCGTTCTCCACGTCGCGCTCCGCGCGCCGCGGGACGCCTCGATCCTCGTGGACGGGAAGAACGTCGTTCCCGGGGTGCACGCGGTTCTCGACAGGATGGCCGGCTTCGCCGGCCGCGTGCGCAGCGGCGAGTGGAAGGGCCATACCGGTAAGCGCATCAGGAACGTGGTCAACATCGGCATCGGCGGCTCGGACCTCGGCCCCGTGATGGCGTACGAGGCCCTCCGCCACTACAGCGAGCGCTCGCTGATCTTCCGGTTCGTCTCGAACGTGGACGGTATCGACCTGGTCGAGGCCACGCGCGACCTCGATCCGGCGGAGACTCTCTTCATCGTGTCGTCGAAGACCTTCACGACGCTGGAGACCATGGTCAACGCGCAGAGCGCGCGCGAGTGGTCCCTGGCCGGGCTCGGCGGCGACGCGAAGGCCGTGGCCAGGCACTTCGTCGCCGTCTCGACGAATGCCGAGAAGGTATCCGCCTTCGGCATCGACACGGCGAACATGTTCGAGTTCTGGGACTGGGTGGGCGGCCGGTACTCGATGGACTCGGCGATCGGCCTGTCCACGATGATCGCCATCGGACCGGACCACTTCCGGGCGCTGCTCGCCGGCTTCCACCGGATGGACGAGCAGTTCCGCACCGCGCCGTTCGCGAAGAACCTGCCGGTCCTGATGGGGCTCTTGTCGATCTGGTACACGAACTTCTTCGGCGCCCAGACGGTGGCGGTGCTGCCGTACGAGAACTACCTGAAGCGGTTCCCGGCCTATCTCCAGCAGCTGACCATGGAGAGCAACGGCAAGCGGGTCACCCTCGATGGCGAGCCGGTCGTCTACGACACCGCCCCGATCTGCTGGGGCGAACCCGGCACCAACGGGCAGCACTCGTTCTACCAGCTGATTCATCAGGGCACGCGGTTGATTCCGTGCGACTTCATCGCATTCGCCCATCCGCTCACTCCCCTCGGCCGGCACCACGACATACTCCTCGCGAACGTGCTCGCCCAGAGCGAGGCGCTCGCCTTCGGCAAGACACCCGAACAGGTGGCGGCCGAGGGCACGGCAGCCGAGCTGGTGCCGCACCGCGTCTTCGAGGGCAACCGTCCCTCGAACACGATCCTCGCGGACCGGCTCACGCCGGAGACCCTCGGCAGTCTCGTCGCGCTCTACGAGCACAGCGTCTTCACGCAGGGCGTGATCTGGAACATCAACCCGTTCGACCAGTGGGGCGTCGAGCTCGGCAAGGCGCTGGCGCAGGCGATCCTTCCCGAGATCGAGAGCCCGGCGACCCCGCCGCTCGAGCACGACAGCTCCACGAGCAACCTGATCCGGCGCTACCGGAAGATGAAGGGTGCGACGTGAGGAGCGGCGAGCCCGACTTGCAGTCTGGCCAGCTCATGAGGAGAGGAACACGACAATGCAGCTCGGCATGATCGGACTGGGGAGGATGGGGGCGAACATGGTTCGCCGCCTGATGCGCGGCGGCCACGAGTGTGTGGTCTACAACAGGTCGCCGGCGGCTGTCGACGCGCTCGTGAAGGAGGGGGCGGTCGGCGCCTCGTCGCCGGCCGACCTCGTAGCGAAGCTCGTGCCGCCCCGCGCAATCTGGCTCATGGTGCCGGCGGCCGTCGTGGACCAGTCGATCGCCGATCTCCTTCCGCTCCTCGAGCGGGGCGACATCGTGATCGACGGCGGCAACTCGTATTACATCGACGATATCCGGCGGGCGAAGGAGCTGGCTGCGAAGGGCATCCACTACGTGGACGTGGGCACGAGCGGCGGCGTGTGGGGACTCGAGCGGGGCTACTGCATGATGATCGGCGGTGAGCCGGGTATCGTGAAACATCTGGATCCCATCTTCCAGCGGCTGGCCCCGAGCCGGGGCGACATCCCGCGCACGCCCGGACGCGAGAAGACCGGCGGCACCGCCGAGGAGGGGTATCTCCACTGCGGGCCCAGCGGTGCGGGCCACTTCGTCAAGATGGTCCACAACGGCATCGAGTACGGGCTGATGGCCGCGTACGCCGAGGGCTTCAACATCCTGAAGCACGCGAGCGTGGGCAAGAGGGGGCGCGAGGTGGACGCCGAGACGACGCCGCTCCGCAACCCCGAGCACTACCAGTACGACCTGAATCTCCCCGACATCGCCGAGGTCTGGCGGCGCGGGAGCGTCGTCGCCTCGTGGCTTCTCGACCTGACGGCGATCTCGCTCCTCGAGTCGCCGGAACTCACGGACTTCTCGGGCCGCGTGTCGGACTCCGGCGAGGGACGCTGGACCATCCTGGCGGCGATCGAGGCGGGGGTGCCGGCCGCGGTGCTCACGGCCTCTCTCTACGAACGGTTCGCGTCGCGCGGCGAGGCGGATTTCCAGAACAAGCTGCTCTCGGCGATGCGTTTCCAGTTCGGCGGGCACCACGAGAAGCCGGCGAAGTGAGGACCGCGCGGCGCGCGGAGAGGATTCAGCGCACGACCACGATGTGCGCGCTGGCAACCGCGCGGGCACCGGTGATCCCGCGGGCAGCGGTGGTCCGGCCCGCACCGGCGGCCCGGATCCAGTAGGACCCCGCGCCGACCGGACGGCCGCGATCGTCGCGTCCATCCCAGAGGAGCTCGTGCACTCCGGCGCTCACCTGCGCAATCGGCCACGTGCGAACGCGACGGCCGGCCACATCGTAGATGCCCATGCCGACCAGGCCGCCGTTGGCGATCGCGAAGCGGATCACGCTCCGATCGGAGGTCGGGTTCGGCCGCACATCGAGGACGGCGATCGCGGTGGCGGCCGCGGAGCCCGGCGGAGCAGGCGCCATCGGTTCTCCGATCCCGGCGGTCGCGTCGCACTGCGCCGGTAGAATCTGGAGGCCCCAGCTCATGTCCGCGACGAAGGCATGGCCCGCGGCGACGGCGACGCCGGCGGCCAGATCGGGCAGGGAGCCGCTCCCGAGGAGGCGCGGATCCGCCGGATCCGCGATGTCGATGGCGAGGAGGCCCCATCCGGCATGCGCGATGTAGGCGGTGGTTCCCGCCACCGTCATGCCGCGCGTCTCGCCCGGAGCGCGGACCTCTCCGACGAGCTGCGGGTGCTCCGGGTCGGCGATGTCGATCACCCGCAGGCCGAACTCCGAGTCGGCGACATAGGCGTGGTGTCCGGACACGGCGACCGCGGAAGCGTAGTTCAAGTCCACGCTGCCGAGGACCGCAGGGTGCTCCGGATCCGCGATGTCGATGACCTGGAGGCCGCGGGACCCATCGGCCACGAGGGCCAGGTGCCCGGCGACGGCCACATCGCGAGCGCTCCCGGGGGTGTCCACGCTGCCGGCGATGCGCGGCGCATCCACGCTCGCGATGTCGATCACCTGGAGCCCTCGGCCCTCGTCCGCGACGCAGGCGTGGTTCCCCGCCACCGCCACGGCGCAGGCCCGCCCGGGAGTGTCCACGCTGCCGATGATCGACGGATGCTCGGGGTTCCTCACATCGATCACCCGGAGCCCGGCGTTACCGTCGGCGACGTACGCAAGCGCCCCGGCCACGGCGACCCCGGTCGCCTCGCCCGGCGTGTCCGCGCTACCGAGAATCGCGGGGTGCAGGGGGTCCGCGATGTCGATCAGGGTGAGTCCCGCGTCGAAGGCCGCGACATGGGCGCACGTGCCCGCGACCGCGACGTCCACGGCAAGGCCCGGAATGTGGATGCCGCCCACGATCGCCGGAGTACGGAGATGGGTGATGTCGATGACCTGGAGACCGCCGGCGCCGTCCGCCGCGAAGGCGCAGGTCCCGGCGACCGCGATGCCGCGAGGCCACCCGGGCGTGTCCACGCTGCCCACGACGAGCAAGCTCTGCGGGTTCGCGACGTCGACCACCGTGACGCCGGCCCACGCATCGGCGACATAGGCGTACCCATCCGCAATGGCAATGGCGTAGGGATATCCCGGCGTCGGCGCGCTACCCGTGATCCACGGGCTCGCTGGATTCGCGATGTCGACGACCACCAGACCGAACCCGGCGGCCGCCACGTAGGCATGCGCGCCGGCGACGGATACGTCGTAAGTGTAGCCCGGCATGTCGATGCTGCCTGCGATCGACGAATGCGCGGGATCCGAGATGTCGATCACTTGGAGTGTCTGCAGCTTGTCCGCGACGTAGGCGTACTCCCCGGCGACCGCCACGCCCATGGCGCGACCCGGTGTGTCGGCGGCACCGATCAGCACCGGGTGCCGCGGATCCGCGATGTCGATCACCTGGAGCCCCGCCGAGTCGGCGGCGACCAAGGCGTGGTTCCCCGCCACGGCCACGCCCTGGGCATGCCCTGGCGTATCCACGCTGCCGATGATCGCGGCAGTCTCCGGATTGGAGATGTCGATCACCTGGAGGCCGCGCTCGTCGTCTGCGACGTAGGCGAGGTCCCCCACGAGCGCCACTCCGTGCGCGGAGCCCGGCGTGTCGATGGTCGCGGCGATCTCCGGACTGCGCGGGTCCGCGATGTCGATCATCTGGAGGCCGAGGGCGTAGTCGGCGACGCAGGCGTACGCCCCTGACACGGCCACGTCCACCGCGTAGCCGGGGGTGTCCACGCCCCCGATCCAGTGCAGGTACTCGCCGTAGTCGATGCAGTCGGCGAGCACGGGGTAGGGAGAGCTCGCGATCGGAGCCAGGAGCAAGGTGACGCTTGCGGCCCGGACGAGAAGACGCGCTGCGGCGCGCATTCCGATGACCTCCCCGGGACCTGTCCACCTGCGTTGAGTATATACCCTGCTCGGCGGCTTCGGTGGGCGCCGCGTGCTCCGCCCCCCAGGGGATGACGAGCGGCGTGGACCGGCGCGGGACGGTGCTACCAGTGGAACAACAGCGACACGAGCGGCCCGTTCAGGCTGAGCGACGAGAGCGGACGCCCATCGCCGATGTCGTAGTCGAGGTAACGCCAGGCGGCGAAGGCGTCGATCCATTGCCACGAGTAGCCGAGCCCGGCCATCGTCTGCCACGTGAAGTCGGACTCGCCCGCGCCGACATCGAGGTAATAAGGCACGAACCAGCGGTTCTCAGCTCGGTAGCACCAGCGGCCCTTCACGCCGACGATGGCATCCCAGTTGGTCCTGCCGAGCTGCGAGCTGCCGGTGCGCCCGGCCGCGGGAATCTCCCCGATGTCGCCTTGCAGCTCCCAGCCGATAGACTGCTCGATTTCGAGCACGCGGGTGCCGGCGAAGACGTCCATTGCGGTGGCCGGCCGGGACACGACCGCATACTTGCCCGCGATCATCCAGATCCAGCCGTCGAGGTCGTACTTCGCCGTGGCGCTGGCGGTGGCGGGGATCTCGATACCTCCGATCGTGAGATCGCGCGTACCCGACTCTTCGTCGCCGACGTCCAGGTAGATCACGTCGGTCATGGCGCCCCAGCGGCCCTTACTCGCATCGAGCGATCCCATGAACACGAACTGGAGGTCCTCGATGATCTGACTGACATCCACGGAGGCGTCGGGGTCGGATCCCGAGCCCGGGAAATTGCTCTCTCCATCGATGGATGGGAGGAACACGTAGATCTGCGCGCCGAACTGCCATGGATCGGAGGCCTGCGCGGAGACAGCGCCGGGTTCGAGCGCGGCTGCGGCCACGAGGATCGCGCCTGCAAGCGCCTTCAGATGCATGGTCACCTCCCGGTTCCGGAGTTCAAGCGTTCTGGAGCATACGGCGGGGGATCGGGGGGGCGCAAGGGGCTGCTCCTTGGCTGCTTCTTGCCCTTCTTGGAAGCTCCTCGGATGATCCTTCGATGCTCCTCGGATGATCCTTCGATGCTCCTCGGATGATCCTTCGATGCTCCTCGGATGATCCTTCGATCTCGGCCGCCGGTTGCGTGTCGAGCGCGGGATCACATGCAGGCGGTCGCGCTCGTGTGCGTGTTCGTCCCGCCGGCTCCCGCCAAGACCCGATGCGTCCGGATGGAGATCAGCGCGGGGCGGCGTGAGGGCGAGCTGGCCCGACTCCTTACTACGACACCCGCAGGTATGGTCGGGGCCCGTGCCGGCGGGTCCGTGGGATACTGCTGGCCGAACCTGCTCGAGGGAGGAAAGGGAAGGAAGCGGAACCATGAAGTGGGTGACTCGTGCCCGGGTCAAGGTCGACCGCGTGGCATGTCCGTGGCTGATCCGGAAGTTCGTTGATCCAGCGGCCGAATTCCTGTTCGTGCCGGCAGAAGAAGTAATGGCCGTCGCCGCGCGCGAAGGGGCCACCCCATTCGATGTTCCCGGTGTCGAGCTGGGGCATCACGGCAAGGAGTGCAGCTTCGATGCGGTCGTGAAAAAGTACGGCCTGGAGGGGGACGCGGCGCTCGTTCTCCTGGCCAGGATCGTCAATGGAGCCGACACCGACAACAGCCTCTGGGGCCAGCCGGAGGCCGCGGGTCTCGCGGCCATCGCCGAGGGGTTCCGGCACCTGGGCTTCAAGGACGACCGGGAGATCAATGCGGCCGAGTGGATCGTCTACGATGCCCTCTACGCCTACTGCCGGGAGATGGTGCGCCTCGGCAAGCCACAGGGCGCCTTCGTCTGACGCCACACGTCTATTCGAGTTCTTCCTCCGGCGGCTTGAGGCGACGGAACGCAGCGTAGAGCAAGACGTCGTAGGCGATCTTCAGGCCCGCGCCCACGATGAGCGGGGCGCCGAGGGCCGCTCCTCCCATGAGCGCTCCGGCGAACGACGGGGCCACGGCCCAGCCTCCCAGCCGGACGAGATTCGTCACACCGGCCGCGGCCGTCCGCTCATCCGGGCGGACGACCGCCATGACGTAGGACTGCCGGGTAGGCACATCCATCTCGACGAGGCCCTCGCGCAGGAGGAAGAGGATCGCGGCCACCCAGAAGCTCGGGGCGAAGGGCACGGCCAGCAGGAGAAGGCTCGAGGGAAGGTGGGTGAAGACCATCGTGTTGACGAGACCGATGCGCCGCGCGAGCCAGGCCGCACCGAGGTGAGACCCGGCGTTGGCCACACGCGCGCCGAAGAAGAGCAGACCGATGGCCACCTCGCCTGAGCCGAAGCGCTCGAGGAAGAAGTAGGCGACGAGCGATGCGGTGAGGAAGCCGCCGGCGATGCTGTCGACGGCGAAGAGCGAGGAGATCTTCCACAGCACCCGCCGGGTTTCCATCGTCATCGCGATCCTCCGGGCCCCTGCCGGCGATTCGGCCCGAGCGGACAGCCGGGTGTAGAGGACCGCCGTGACGAGGAGCAGGATCGCGTAGAGAAGGAACAGCGGTCGCTGCGAGGTGAGCACGCCGAGGCCAAGCGTGCTGCGCAGGAGCGCCGGCGCTGCTGCGAGGAGCGCGCCGAGCGCGTGGCCGGCGTCCTGCAGAACGTTGTACCAGGCGAACCGGAGCGTCCGCTTCTGCTCGCTACCCGTTGCCGGCAGGATCGCCTGGTCGAGAGCCAGCGCGGCGCCGCGATCGCGACCCATGCCGTTCAACATGCCGAAGAAGGCGACCGCGGCCATGATGGCGGGATCGGAGGAGACGGCGGCGCCGAGGGCCCCGGCGGCGCCGAGGAACGAGAGCGCGACGAGAAAGAGGCGCCGGCCGACCCGGTCGGCGACGAGCGTGGCGAGGAGGCCCCCGGCGGCCCCGCCCGCGAGGCCGGCGGCCACGACGGCGCCGATGGTCGCAGGAGCGAAGCCGAGGCTCGCGAGATAGAGCCCGAAGACCACCCCGAGCATGCCGGTGGCGAGCGATCGAGTGAAGGCTACCGCGTAGAGGATGTTGCGATCAGTCACGGGGCGCTCGCGTTCGCATGGGGTTCTCCGGTCGGCAGCGAGCATGGTGCCACAGATTGCCGGCCGCGCTTCTCGGCCCGCCGCCGGCGCGCATGATCGGCGAGGATACAGCGCATCGCCTGGGCGGCGACGCCGCGGAAGTGGGCGCGGTTCTGCCAGGTGACGTCCCGCTGGTTCGCGAGGCGGAGGTGAAGCGGACGAGGGTGCGAGAGATGTCGGTGGATGACATGGGAGCCGGAGAGAACCGTGGAGCCGCGACGCTGCATTGAGCTACATCACGTCCCCTCCGGGCGGCTCCGCCGGCGAGAGGAGTCATCGGTCGGAGCGCCGGGCGGCGTCTTGAGCACCGCGAGGTGTTCCCGGTAGGCGGACCGCGCCGCGATGAAGTCGTGGTGCTCGAGCCCGAGCTCGGAGGCGATGCGGCGGATCTCGTGGTCCTCGACCGCGCTGATGGACTCGTCCGCGGCCGACACGGCGAAGAGGCACTCGAGGAGGCCGAGCTTCTCTTCGAGGCTCGCGAGCCGGCTGTACTCGCGCGTGACGAGGAAGTTCTCCGTCCCTGCGAAGAGGAGGCTCTGTGTCTTCGCCATCTGCACGACGAGGATCGCCTGCTCCGCGCTCAGCTTGCCGAGCTCCCGGACGATCCGCTCCATGGTCCGCGTCTCGTCCGCGCTGATCTCGAGGTCGGCGCGGGCGACGCGGGAGAGGACATAGGCGAAGCCGGCGATCCGCCGCGCCTCGTCCTCCGGCATCTGGTCGAGCGAATCGACGATCTTGCGGATGGTCTCGGTCTCGCTCGAGCCGGTCTTCGCCCGCGCTTCCGCGGAGCCGAGGCCCAGGAATCTGAGGATCGACACGGGGGGAGGTCCTTTCCTCGCATTGCCGCGCATCGCCGCGCGCGGCCGCGCATTGCCGCGTTGCCGCTCGCCGCCGCGCCACCTCGTTGCCGCGCGGCTCGCCACCGCAGTATAGATCAGGTCCCGTCCTCCGGGATCCGGCCGCTCAGGAGCCGGGGCAGGAGCCACGGCTTCTTCCGCAGGAGCTCGGAGATCGGCGGCGGCGGATGGTCCCGCGATGCGTTCCGGGCCTGGGCCGGAGACTCCGGCCATGCGAACGGCAGCTCCACGTAGGTGTCGGGACCGTTCGCGCTTGCGAGCACCTCGAGGGTCGCGCGGAGCACGGCACGCTGTCCGTCCGCATCGTGGGGCCGGCCGAGCGGCCGGCTCGCCGGGTACGCGATGCCCGCGAGCCGCGGCACGCCGATGGCCCGCGTGAGCTCGGGGATCCACGAGAGCGTCACCGTCGCGATGCCGCTCGCCTCGATCACCTGCTGAACCAGTCCCACGGACCGGCAGCAGAACGGTCAGGCCGGAAAGAGCGCGGCCGCGTCGACTCCCTCCGCATGCATGCGCTCAGCGATGGCCGGCGCCGTCTTCGCGACGAGCTCCGTCGCGTCGAGGATGTAGCCCATCGTCGAGTAGTGCGTGGGCGCCGGGCGGCCGACGACGCCTGCCGCCGCGAGCTCGGCAAGGCGGCGCATGGGGAGAACGACGTCGAGGTCGGCCTCGGCGAAGCGTTGATCCACGTGGAGGTGGTAGAGCCGGACATCCGCCTCCGTCGAGCCGAAGGGGATCGCGCGGAAGGTCGGATCGCCCCACCATGGATTCCGCCGCTCGCCCTCCTGGTCGAACGGCCGGTCCTCGCGGCGCGCGACACCGGCGGTCGTGAGGAGCGCCACCGTGCACTCGCGGAGCGGCTTCGCGAGCGGGGTGAAGGGGATCGGGGTCGGGTGCCCAGCGCCGGCTTCCCGGCGGGCGGCCTCGTCGCGCGAGGTCCATGCCTTCATCACCTGGCGCGATGCGAAGTCGAGAAAGCGATAGGAGTCGATGGCCACGGAGCGTTGCCTCCCGTTCACGATCAGGTTGCCATTCTCCTGCGCCGCGCACGCGCGCACAAGGGCGAAGCGCCGGCGGGACGACCGGAGTCGAGGTGGCAGGAGCACCCGGCGCCAGGCTCCGGATCCAGGCGGCCTCGCCCAACCGCTTCGCCCTCGGCATGGACGCCCGCAAGAGCCGCCCCCGGCCCGAGCGCCGCAGAGGCGAGTTGCCTCCGCGCGGGCATCTGTGGCAGTCTGGTGTCCCATCGGGAACGCAAGAGGTCCGGTCGGCTGGGGGTTCGATCCTGAGCCGAGAGGAACAGGGCTTGCGGCCGAACACGCCGGTGAGGGTCATCCGGCGGTCCGCCGACGCGCGTGCGAACAGCTGAATCAGTCGGCGGTCGCGGCCCGGCGGAGTTCCCTACGCGTCAAACACGAGGATCTCGAGACAGCAGATGCAGGCCCTTTCCCCGAATTCTGGGCAGCGTGTCCTCATGGTCGCGCCCACGCCGTTCTTTGCCGACCGTGGCTGCCATGTGCGGATCCTCGGAGAAGCGCAGGCGCTCCTTGCGCTGGGACACGCGGTCCTCATCTGCACGTATCACCTGGGGCGCGACATCCCCGGTCTGCCGACCGAGCGGACGCTTACTGTCCCCTGGTACAAGAAGCTCTCAGCCGGCCCCTCGGCGCACAAGCTATACATCGATCTGCTCCTCATCTGGAAGGTGCTGAGTGCATGCCGGCGCTTTCGTCCCACCGTCATTCATGCCCACCTCCATGAGGGCATTGTCATCGGCAAGATCGCCAGCGCGCTCTTCGGCGTGCCGCTCGTGGCTGATCTTCAGGGAAGCCTCACCGGTGAGCTTCGTGAGCACAAGTTCATCCCTGGATGGCTGGCGAACACGATGCACCGGATCGAGTGGGCCATCAATCGCATGCCGCGACACCTGATCGTCAGCTCGACACGTACCGCGAGAAGCACTCGCGACACCTTCGGCCTGCCCGAGAGCCGCATCACCCCGATCATGGATGGAGTGGACACCGACGTGGTCTCCCCGCGCGCCAAAGACCCGGCCCTTCGCGCGTCCCTCGGCATCCTCCCTGATGAGACGGTGGTCGCCTTCGTCGGCGTCCTGACCGAGTACCAGGGGATCGACCTTCTTCTCCAGGCAGTGCCGCCGGTCGTGAAGGAGCTTCCGTCTGCGAAGTTCCTGATCGTCGGCTACCCGGAGGAATCCTACCGGGAGAAGGCGCGCGCGCTGGGGATCGAAGCGTCGACCCTCTTCACCGGCCGCGTTCCCTACGATGCGGTTCCTGATTACCTCTCGCTGGCCGACATCGCGATCTCGCCGAAGATCTCGACGACGGAAGCCAATCTCAAGCTCTTCAGCTACATGGCCATGGGTTTGCCGACGGTGGTGTTCGACAACGAGGTGAATCGGGAGATCCTCGGGGATCTGGGGATCTACGTCGAATCAGGAAACGTCGAGGCGCTGGCCAGCGCGATCGTGCGGATCTTGAAATCTCCAGCCGAGGCGGCCGAGCTCAGGAGGAGGTCCATCGAGAGGGCGCGCTCGGAGCACTCCTGGCTTGCGGTCGGGAGGCGGCTCCTCGACATCTATGACGGGTATGACGGGGTCCGCACCGGCCCGGGTCGCCGGTCTCGCCTGGGTTCAGATGTGGGCGCCCTGGCGGGATGCGTCCCGTTTGTCGTGGATGGCGACTACGCGTATCTCTCCTGCCTGATCTCGGTCCTTGGCTGACGCTTGGCTCATTCGAATCTGAACCTCGACAGGGGAATCACATGAGCGATCCAAAACAGACGCAAAAGGGCCGAGCGCTCGTCACCGGCGGCGCAGGTTTCATGGGGTCACATCTGGCTGAGATCCTCGTCGGGCGGGGTCATGAGGTCACGGTCCTCGACGACCTGAGTGGGGGATTCAAGGAGAACGTCGTGAGCGGCGCCCGCCTGGTCGAGGGCAGCATCACGGACGACGCCCTCGTCAAGAGGCTCTTCGACTCAGACCGCTACGACTACGTGTTCCATCTTGCTGCATACGCTGCGGAGGGGCTCAGTCACTTCATCAAGAAGTTCAACTACGAAAACAACCTGATCGGCAGCGTGAACTTGATCAATGCTGCCGTGAATCACGAGGTGAAGTGCTTCGTGTTCACGTCGTCCATCGCCGTGTACGGCGCCAATCAGGTACCCATGACCGAGGAGATGGAGCCACGACCGGAAGACCCCTACGGCATCGCCAAGCTTGCCGTTGAGCAGGAGCTGCGGGTCAGCCACGAGATGTTCGGGCTGAATTACGTCGTCTTCCGTCCGCACAATGTCTACGGAGAGCGGCAGAACATCGGCGATCGCTACCGGAACGTAGTCGGGATCTTCATGAACCTGATCATGCAAGGGAAGCCGCTGGCGGTGTTCGGGGACGGCGAGCAGACCCGGGCTTTCACCTACATCCAGGATGTTGCTCCGGTGATGGCCGATGCACCTTTCAATCCCGGGGCGCTCAACCAGATCTTCAACGTCGGGGCCGACGTCCCCTACACGGTGAATCGCCTGGCTGAGATCGTCTGCAGCGCCATGGGCGTGAAGCCCGAGGTGACGCACCTCGAGGCGAGAAACGAGGTCAAGCACGCTTTCTCGAGTCATGAAAAGCTCCATCGTGTCTTCGGCTTCACGCCCCGATACTCGCTGGAGGAGGGGGTCGAACGGATGGCGGGCTGGGCACGGGGCATGGGCGCACGGCGGAGCAAGCTCTTTGCGGACGTGGAGATCCTGAGGAACATGCCGCAGAGCTGGCGAAACGAGCTCGAGGCCGGGCGTCGCTAGCCGGAGCTTCTCCGGCGACTCGGAGTCACGCGGGCGGCAAGCGACGAGGCGAAGGAGCCGCCGGCGATCGCACGCGATCCGCCGGCGCCCCTCCCTGCAACGCGTCCATCCCGATCCACGTATCCATGGCTCTTCCCGACGGCCCAAGCGGCCGTCGTGTCCCCGCGCGCGCGATTCAACGATCTGGTCAGGCACTATGGCCGTGCGGCTTCCCCGCTGGAGCAGTCGCGATCGGCGAGAACTCGCTGACTCGTCGAGCCAATCATGAGCGATCGAATCGGAACGGCTTGCCTGCGCAGCAGATGCATAGCAAAGGAGGGCTTTGGCCATGAGCGAAAAGAGTCAGGTGGTGCCGGCGGATGGGGCTTTGCCGTCGGGAAGGACTTACGAGGCAAGGGCCTACGCGGCCCGGAGCGCGACCGCGGGGCTCACCCCGGCGACCATCCGGCGCCGCGTCCCGGGGCCGCGGGACGTGCAGATGGACGTGCTCTACTGCGGGGTCTGCCATTCCGACCTGCACCAGGTGCGGAACGAGTGGCAGGGCACCATGCCGACCGTCTACCCATGCGTCCCGGGTCATGAGATCGTCGGACGGGTTGTGAAGGCGGGGAGCGCGGTCGGCAAGTTCAAGGAGGGAGACCTGGCGGCGGTGGGCTGCATGGTCGACTCGTGCCGCACCTGCTCCGCGTGCCGGGAAGGGCTCGAGCAGTTCTGCGAGGGGCCGGCGACCTTCACCTACAACGCCCCGGACAGCCATCTCGACGGCGTCACCTGCGGCGGATACTCCGACAGCCTCGTCGTCGACGAGGCCTTCGCGCTCCGGGTGCCGGACGGTCTCGACCTGGCCGGGACGGCGCCGCTCCTGTGCGCCGGCATCACCACGTACTCGCCGCTCAGGCACTGGAATGTCCGCCAGGGACAGAAGGTCGGGGTTGTGGGTCTCGGCGGGCTGGGGCACATGGCGGTGAAGCTCGCCCGCGCGTTCGGCGCCCGGGTCGTCGTCCTCACGACATCGGCGGACAAGGCGAGAGACGCGGCCCGGCTGGGTGCCGACGACGTCGTGGTGTCGACGAACGCCGCGGCGATGCAGGCGCAGGCCGGCAGCTTCGACTTCATCCTGGACACCGTCTCGGCCGTCCACGACCTGAACGCCTATCTCGAGCTCCTCAGGCGGGACGGTACGCTGACCATGGTGGGAGCGCCGGAGACTCCGCTCCCGGTCGGGGTGATGAACCTCCTGTTCAAGCGGCGACGGTTCGCGGGATCGATCATCGGCGGCATCCGGGAGACCCAGGAGATGCTCGACTTCTGCGCGGAACACGGAATCACGGCCGACGTCGAGGTGATTCCGATCCAGAAGATCAACGAGGCCTATGACCGGCTGGCGAGAGGCGATGTGAAGTACCGCTTCGTCATCGACATGGCCTCGCTCAAGTAGGCGGCGGCGGCCAGGAGACAAGCGGTCTGCCGTGCATCACGCCGGGCGGCGCGGGTGCAGTAGGCGGCGCGGGCGCAGTAGGCGGCGCGGGCGCAGTAGGCGGCGCGGCGGTGAGCGGCGCGAGCGGCCGGCGACAGCGAAGGATGAGGTGACCGGCGACGGCGCTGCGAGGAGGCACGATGCAGAAGCGCAGGCTTGGCAACAGCAATCTGGAGGTCTCGGCGCTCGGACTCGGCTGCATGGGGATGAGCTTCGGCTACGGTCCCGCGGCCGACAAGCAGGAGATGATCGCGCTCCTCCGGGCCGCTGTCGAACGGGGCGTCACATTCTTCGACACCGCCGAGGTCTACGGCCCGTTCACGAACGAGGATCTCGTGGGGGAAGCCCTCTCTCCCTTCCGCGGGCAGGTGGTGATCGCCACCAAGTTCGGGTTCAAGCTCGATCCCGATGGGGGGGCGCGATGGTCGGGTCTCGACAGCCGGCCGGAGCACGTGAAGCAGGTGGCCGAGGCCTCGCTCAGGCGGCTCCGGGTCGACGCGATCGATCTCTTCTATCAGCATCGTGTCGATCCGGACGTGCCGATCGAGGAGGTGGCGGGAGCGGTGAAGGACCTCATCCGGGAAGGCAAGGTCAAGCACTTCGGGCTCTCGGAAGCGGGAGTGCAGACGATCCGGCGCGCCCACGCGGTCCAGCCGGTCACCGCACTCCAGAGCGAATACTCCCTGTGGTGGAGAAGCCTCGGGGAGGACGTGCTGCCGACCCTCGAGGAACTCGGGATCGGGCTCGTCCCCTACAGCCCCCTGGGCAGGGGCTTCCTCACCGGGAAGATCGACGAGACGACGACGTTCGACAGCACCGACTTCCGCAACGTCGTCCCTCGCTTCACACCGGAGGCGCGGAAGGCGAATCAGGCCCTGGTCGATCTGCTGGCCAGGATTGGTGGGCGGAAGCGGGCCACGCCCGCGCAGATCGCGCTCGCGTGGCTCCTGGCGCGGAAGCCGTGGATCGTGCCGATCCCGGGCACGCGGAAGCTCGAGCGCCTGGAGGAGAACATCGGTGCAGCGGCCGTCGACCTCACGTCCGACGATCTCCAGGAGATCGATGGCGCCGCCGCGAAGATCGCGGTGCAAGGGGACCGCTACCCCGAACACCTGGCGAAGATGACGAACCGCTGAGGGAGCGTCAGGCGAGGTGGGTAGATGCGGTCCAAGGCCGGGCGAAGCGGTGGGAACACTGGCAGGAGGACTTGACGGGAGGTGGTCCGTCCCACGCCACCGAGCCGCTATGCACCCCCGGCAGTTTCGGCCACCATGTCGGTGAATCCCCCCACGCCACCGAGCTCCGCCGGACTCCGTCAGGGACCCCCATCAGCGGGCCGAGCGGGATGTGGTGCGGGTGCTGGTGGATGCGGTGCGGGAGCCGGGAGCGTACGAGGCGGTATGGGATGGGCGGACGGATGGCGGCGCACAGGCGGCCTCGGGTGTGTACCTCTACCGGATGGAGGCGGCGTCGTTCAGCGCGACGCGGCAGATGACGCTGCTCAAGTAGAAGCGGCAGGAGTGGTGGGGTTGCCCTGAACCCCTACGCGGGATCTGTTGCACTACCGGAGCCTGGCACCCGGGGCACGCGGCGGCCCATGCTCGGCGTCAAATCTACAATTCTCATTGTAGATCCCGCGTGAAGGTTCCTGCGGCTTTGATTCGCTCTGTTGTTGCCTTTCCCCTTGTTCTTGTTGGCCACCCGGCTCAAACTCGTCGGTTGAAGGAGCCCCGACGGGGCACCCCCTGGGGGACCGCCCCACCGCGGTTCGCTTCGCGCATCGACCTGCGTGACGGAGGCGCGGTTCCCCTCCTATCCCATCGATCTAGGCTCGGCCCGCCCTCCTGAGGCGCTGCCAGCGCGTCCACGCCGGCCAACTGCCGCGGACGTGACACGTGTTCGCGGGAAGGAGGCTGTTGCCATGCTGCCGCGAGCTCTTCTCCTCGCTGCGATCGCTGTCTTTTCTCTCGTTCTTGCCAGCACCTTGAGCCCCACCGCGCAGTCGCCCTCCTCGGGCGCGGAGGAGGGCACATCGCCGCCGGTGATCGCTGCCGCAGCGCGCGCCGCGGGGGCGAGCGAGGAGTGGTGGCAGACCGCGAGCGCCGACTTGGCGCGGGCGGAGTACGCGGTGTCGGCGAGCAGCACGGGACTCCAGGCGCCCAACCGCGCCCACGGCTTCCGCACCTACTTCCATCCTGACGGCATCGAGATCGTGCCGCGCACGGGGGACGCCGCGCCGCGCTGGCGGTGGCGTTTCACAGCGTGCCGCTTCGGCCGGGCCGGGGCGCTCACCGACCTCGCCGCCGCCACGCCGACGGCGGATGGGGCTCGCGTCTCCTACGCTCGTCGCGGTCTGATCGAGTGGTACGAGAACAAGGAGGAGGGGGTCGAGCAGGGCTTTACCGTGCGGGAGCGGCCGGGGAGTGCCGGGGCGCTGCGGATCGAAGGGGAGATCGGGGGGGATCTGCGCGCGGAGTTGAGGGCGGGTGAGGCGGCCGTGGATCTTCTCGACGCCGTTGGGGCGGTGGTCCTTCGCTATGGAGGACTCCGAGTAGAGGACGCCACGGGGCGGGAGCTGCCGGCGCGGCTAGAGCTGGCCGGGACGGAGCTGGCGATCGTCGTGGAGGACGGCGGCGCGGAGTATCCGCTGACGGTGGATCCGCTGATGACTTCGCCAGATTGGATCGCCGAGTCGAACCAGGCCGGCGCCGGCTTCGGCCATTCCGCGGCGACGGCCGGCGACGTGAACGGCGATGGATACGACGACGTCATCGTTGGCGCCTGCGAGTACGACAATGGCGAGACCGACGAGGGGCGGGCGTATGTCTACCATGGCACCGCGGCGGGGCTCGCGACCGATCCCGCCTGGACGGCGGAGTCGAACCAGGCCGGCGCCGACTTCGGCGAGTCCGTGGCGATGGCGGGGGACGTGAACGGAGACGGGTACGACGACGTCATAGTTGGCGCCTACGCGTATGACAACGGCAAGACCGACGAGGGGCGAGGGTATGTCTACCACGGCTCGGCGACGGGGCTCGCAGCCGCCCCCGCCTGGACCGCAACGGGTGACAACCACTCCTTCGGCCGGTGCGTGGCGACGGCAGGGGACGTGAACGGGGATGGCTATTCGGACGTGATTGTCGGCGGCGGCTACAGCACAGGACCAAGTCGTGCGTACGTCTACCACGGGTCGGTGGCGGGGCTCGCCGCCACTCCCGCCTGGACCGCGGAGGACGCAGAATACGACTTCGGCCGGTCCGTGGCGACGGCGGGGGACGTGAACCGGGACGGCTTCTGGGACGTGATCGTGGGCGCCTGGGACCATGCATACGTCTACCACGGTTCACCTCAGGGACTTGCGGCCACACCCGCCTGGATCGCGGAGGCAGATCCCCCGTACCCCAGTCCCGCCTTCGGCTACTCCGTGGCGGCGGCAGGGGACGTGAACGGGGACGGCTACTCCGACGTGATCGTCGGCGCTCCAGAACAAGGCTTCCGTGGCGCCGCTCACGTCTACCACGGTTCGGCGGCGGGGCTTGCGGCCGCCCCTGCCTGGATCGCCTGGTCGAACCAGGACTACGCCCACTTCGGGAACTGCGTGGCGACGGCGGGTGACGTGAACGGGGATGGGTACTCGGATGTGATCGTAGGTGCCAACCGGTACGATAACGGCGAGACCGGCGAAGGGCGCGCGTATGTCTACCACGGCTCGGCGACAGGGCTCGCCACCGCCCCGGCGTGGACGGCTGAGTCGAACCAGGCCGTCGCCGATTTCGGCATCTCCGTGGCGACGGCGGGGGACGTGAACGGGGATGGGTATTCCGATGTGATCGTGGGCGCCGTCTACTACTCCAACGGGGAGAGCGGCGAGGGGCGGGCGTACGTCTACCTTGGCGCGGTCTTCGGTGAGACTGCCGCGACGTTGCCAGGAGTGGACTTCTGTGCGGCGGCGTGGGGGGACTACGACAATGACGGGGATCTGGACATCCTGCTGACCGGGACGACGGCCACGGAGCGGATGTCGCGGGTGTACCGGAACGACGGGGGAGGGGTGTTCAGCGACATCGGGGCCGGGCTGCCGGATGTCAGCCAGGGTGCCGTAGCATGGGGGGACTACGACAACGACGGGGACCTGGACATCCTGTTGACGGGGTGGACGGGGACGGGGCAGATCGTCATGTCGCGGGTGTACCGGAACGATGGGGGCGGGGTGTTCAGCGACATCGCGGCGGGGCTGCCTGGGGTATACGACGGCGCGGCAGCGTGGGGGGACTGTGACAACGATGGAGACCTGGACATCCTGCTGACGGGGTGGGCAGGCATCGCGGGGCTTGCGCGGGTGTACCGGAACGACGGGGGCGGGGTGTTCAGCAACGCCGCCGCCGGGTTACCGGGTGTCAGCGGCAGCGCGGCGGCGTGGGGGGACTACGACAACGACGGGGACCTGGACATCCTGTTGACGGGGTGGACGGGCACGGAGCGGATTACGCGGCTGTACCGGAACGACGGGAGCGGGGTGTTCAGTGACATCGCTGCGGGATTGCAGGGGGTCAGCGGCAGCGCGGCGGCGTGGGGGGACTACGACAACGACGGGGATCTGGACATCGTGCTGACGGGGTGGACGGGCATCGTGGGGATTGCGCGGCTGTACCGGAACGACGGGGGCGGGGTGTTCACCAGCGTCGCCGCGGGGCTGCGCCGGGTGTATGACGGGTCAGCGGGGTGGGGAGACTACGACAACGATGGGGACCTGGACATCCTGCTGACGGGGTGGACGGGCACGGAGCGGACGGCGTGCGTGTACCGGAACGACGGGGGCGGTGGATTCAGCGGAGTCACCTCCGGGTTGGAAGGGGTACGTTACAGCGCGGCGGTGTGGGGGGACTACGACAACGACGAGGACCTCGACGTCCTGCTTGCCGGGGACACGAGTGCAGGCAACATCACTCGCCTGTACCGCAACGACGCCGCGTCTCCGAACACGCCGCCGACAGCTCCCGGCGGCCTGACCGCCGCGATCAACAACGACCAGTTGACGCTAGGTTGGAACGCCGCGGCCGACGCGCAGACGCCGGCGGCCGGGCTCTCGTACAACCTCCGTATCGGCACCACGCCGGGTGGGAACGAAGTGATGGCGGCGATGGCGCGCGCCCTGGCCGGCTACCGGCGGGTGGTGGCGCTCGGGAACGCGCAGGAACGGCGGTCGTGGACGGTGCGGGTGACACCGGGCGGCCGCTACTACTGGAGCGTGCAGGCGATCGATGCGGCCTTCGCCGGGTCGCTGTTTGCGGCGGAGCAGGTGGTACAGCCGGCGGGAGTGTTGGCGGAGACGACCCCGCTACCGGCGCGCTTCGCGCTGCATACGAACATGCCGAACCCGTTCAATCCGACGACGGTGATCGGTTACGACGTGGCGGTGAGCGGGCGGGTGAGGCTCGCGATCTACGACCCGGCGGGCCGGGTGGTGCGGGTGCTGGTGGCTGCGATGCGGGAGCCGGGAGCGTACGAGGCGGTGTGGGATGGGCGGACGGAGGGCGGCGCACAGGCGGCCTCGGGCGTGTACCTCTGCCGGATGGAGGCGGCGTCGTTCAGCGCGACGCGGCAGATGACGTTGCTCAAGTAGAAGCGGCAACAACCTCACTCCGCGGCGCGGTTCCCCGGCCGCACCCGCGCTCACCGCCGCAGCAGGGTGGAGGAGGGCGGACGAACGGAAGGGCGAGCCGGCGGAGTCGCGCGGCTACGTGCCGCGCGGTGGGTCAATTCTCGCTAACAGGGTGGGTCAATCCTGGGTATCCACGCGGCTCGCGGCGGATCGCGTGTGCGCCACTCCGGGCAAAGTCGCGGTGCTCAGGTGGGATACCGGTAAGGAGGAACTCGACCATGGTACGCACCGCCATCATCCTCTTCGCACTTGGCCTCGCCCTCCCGCAACGGGCCACGGCACAGGTCCTGGTGAGCCCTTCGAGCGAAGAGATGGCGACCATTCGCGGCAGCAAATCCAACCGGGTCGGCATGAAGGTGAAGATCCCCTCCCTCGAGGACGAGAGTGCGGGCGCCTGGTCGTCGGACGGCGGTCTCTCCACGTGGACGTTGATCGTGCAAGCCGATCATGCCGACGGCGTCATCGTCTACTTCGACGAGTTGATCCTCCCGCCAGGGGCGACGATATCGGCGCGCAGTGCGGACGGCTCCTTCGCGACGAGAGTGTTCTGGCGGAACGACAACCGCCTCGTGAGGAGCTTCGCCCTACCTGCCGTGCCGTCCACCCGGGTCGTCGTGGAGGCGACGATGCCTTCCTCGCTCGTCGGCGGCTTCCGGGCGGTCGTCTCGGAGGTGGGCTGTATCGTCGCGAAGGCAGGCGACGCCTCGATGGGCTTCGGCGACGCACCTGGCTGCTACATCAACGTCAACTGCCCTGACGGCCTTCCCTGGCAGAACCCAAAGAAGGCTGTCGCGCAGTACACCTACACCGTCGGGAGTGAGATCGGTGACTGCACGGGCACTCTCGTCAACAACACGGCGCTGGACGATCGCAATCTCTTCCTCTCCGCACAGCACTGTGCCATGGAAGCCACGCCGGCGGAGCTTGGGCAGGTGATCTTCTATTTCAACTACGAGGCCCCGGGCTGCGCCAACCCGTCTTCCCCCGCGGGCCTTCGCGATCAGACCGTCGTGGGGTGCACGAGACTGGCCGCCAGCGGGGGCGTGCATCCGCTCCCGCCGGATGGCTCGGACTTCCAGCTTCTCGAGTTGAATCCCATCCCCGAGGCCTACGGTGTCTACTACGCCGGCTGGAACCGCAGTCCGATCGGAGCGGGCATTCCGATGCCCGGCGCGATCATTCAACACCCCCTGGCAGACATCAAGAAGATCTCGCTCATCAGCGCGTTCGAACAGGGCATGAGTGGGTCCGACTTCGTGGCGACGTGCGTCCAATCGGGTGGGCGCGGGGGAATCGTAGAGCCCAATTCGTCGGGATCTGGCGTGTTCGATAGCGTCCGGAGGGTGATCGGGACGGTCTCGTACGGCAGCACGGGGTGTGTTGTGCCCGGGGGAATCAACTTGGCCGGTGGCGGCAAGTTCTCGGTGCACTGGAATGGAAACGGCTCCGCGCCCAATCGGCAACTCAGGCCGTGGCTCGACCCGCTGAACACGGGGGTCATGGTGCTCGACGGCAAGCCACGGAGCCTCATCAGCGTTGAAGACGGACCACCACGTCCGAGCACGTCGATCCTTGTGCACCCGAACCCAGCTCGGGACATCATCGACGTCGACTTCAGCGCGCTCAGAGCGACGGACAATGGCCGAGCTTACGTGTACACCCCCCAGGGCAGGGGCGTCATGGAGATCGCCCTCGTGAGCGGGCGCGGGCGGGCCGATGTCAGCGCGTTGCCGGCCGGCGTCTACTTCATTGGCATGCGCTATGGAGACGTTCGGGTCGGCAGGAAGATCCTCAAGCTACGATGAGTGCCCAGGTCGTCCGGAAAGCGCACGCATGAGCCATTGAGCCTGGGTGGGAAGATCCGAACGCAGTGATTGAGAGCGTCCTCACGTTCCGGGCGAAAACGCAGCGCACGTCCTCGCGCGGCGCCATGTCTTCCCGCGCGTTGGCCTGGTCGGCACGGCGATACCCGGCAAGCCGTGGCCGCTGCAACCGCCGATCAGGAGGAGTGGGCAATCCTACTCATCGGCCCCGGAGAACACGTTCAGCACGGCCATCCTGTCTTCATAGTTGTACGTTAGGGTCAGCGCGAGATTCCCCTTCTGGGCGCTGATCATGCCGCCCTTGCCGGCCGCCATATTCATCTGCGATTGCCAGCCCGCCGCCTCGATCTCCTTGCCGTACTTCTCAGGTCCGCCATTCTGCAAATCACGGAAGTAAATCATCACGCTCTTCTGACTGTCATGAGTCTGCTCCGAGCGGGTCACGCGCTCGATGACGCCGTAGGTGAATCTAGGAACCTCGCTGAACATGTCGGCCGGCCACTCAGTGGTCTCGGACATTGTGGTTGTGCCCTCTTCGGTCTTGACCGTGACGTCACCGCCGCCACCGAGATCGACATCGACATCCCCGCCGGTCGCGTGCTCGAGGGTCTTCTCCATCATGGTTTCGGCTTGCTTCTCGCTGTCACTTTTCTTCCCGCACCCAACGAGGGCAACGACCGAAACGACCAAGACCGCTACTAGAGACCAGTGCAGCCGATGACCGCAGAACATGACAGCAACCTCCTGCCCGATCCGGGCGCTGTAGTTGAGTCCCTTGCTCCTACTGCCTGCAGATCTTATACGGGAAAGGAACGCTGCTGGCAAGGGATCCGCTCAGAGGAATCAGGCCAGCTTCGTGAAGATGACTTCCTCATGGGTCGGGATCTGCGCCAGGACTTTGGGTTGGTCAAATCCAACGAGCCAGCCGCTCACCCGGCCGAGGTATTCCGAAATGCTGCTGGGGACAGGACGACGAGTTCCGCCGCCACTGGGAACGCGCTCGGCTTGGCGGCGTCTGTGTCACTGCAAGTGCTGGCGTACCACCGCAGCGATCCGACTCCATGGCGTTGAGTCCACTTTGGCCTTGCGGGGTTGACCGGGCCAACGTCGCGCGGGAGCCGGGAGCGTACGAGGCGGCATGGGATGGGCGGACGGAGGGCGGCGCACTGGCGGCGTCGGGCGTCTACCTCTGCCGGATGGAGGCGGCGTCGTTCAGCGCGACGCGGCAGATGACGTTGCTCAAGTAGAAACGGCAGGGGTGGTGGGGTCGCCCTGCACCCCTGCGCGGGATAGCTGCGCCGCTACGCGCGCGCTCAGGCGGTGTAGCGGCGCAGCGCGTTCGCCTCTCCTGTCAGGATTGCTCACTCGCTTGCTGCGGGCCGGGGTCGGGCTGCCATCCGCCGCTCCGGCATGGATGCCGCATCACTCATCGCTGCGCCGAACGGCCAGCCAGGCGGTCGTCCGAGGCGGGCGCCGTCGGGATCAGCGGCGCACGATCTTCACTGCTGCGCCGGCGCCGGCGGAGGCTGGCCGCGCATGGTACACGCCAGGAGCCACAGGACGCCCGTCGTCCGCGCGGCCGTCCCAAGAAGCACCGGAGCCCCCGCGACGGCAGTGTCCTCCACGCCCGACTGCCAAACGACGATGCGCTCGGACGCGACGAAGCCGGCCGGATCGAGCACGTTGCCGTCGGCCAGGACGCGCACCCCGTAGAGGTGAGGACACGCTGGTCCGCGTTCGTCGGCACGTGGCGCCGGTCCTGGAAGAGCACGAGGAACTGCCGTCCCACGCCCCGTTCGGGTCCGTCTGGTCCTGGTCGGCGGAGACGAGAATCCGCCCCCCGGGCGGATCGAGCCCCCCGCCGTTCTCGTCGAAACGGCAGCCGTAGATGTCCCAGCAGCAGGTCCCGTTCCATCTGCTCTGGAACGAGATCAAGGCGACCCCGTCGCCGGCAGGCGACGCCGTTCGCGTTGCGCCACGCAACTCACCAAGGCTCGATGCGTGGGGGCCAGGATCGAGACCCTAGCGATGCGGAGCTTCGCCGGGGTCTCGGCGCGCCGCTCTCCGCGCTTCTCTCTTCGCCCGCCCCGGTCATGGACGCTGGCGCGCGCACCTCCCGCGGTTTCACCAAGCGCGGTGCAATGCCAATCCGCAGGATCCCGCGCAGCATACCCGATAGCTGCATGACCTCGGCCGTGTCGTTCCACTTGTCCTCGCGCCGAATCCGGACCCACTGGCGGATCTCGGGCACCATGGCGGTGGCGAAGACCATGTTGACGAACACTGCCCACATGATCACCGCGTCGTCGTGCGTGCGCAGCCACACCCACGGCACGATGAGCAGGACACCCCCCATGTAGGCTACGATGACGTCGCGCACGACCACGAGCCCGAGGAGCATGCCGGCGAGCGATGTGACGATGACACCGATGGGGTCGATCACGAGCAGGCCGCCGTAGGCCACCGAGATCCCGCGCCCACCGCCGAATCCGTGCCAGACCGGCCACACGCGCCCCACCATGCCAGCGGCACGGCACCAGAGGTGGAGCGTGCGGTCCGGGTACAGGTGGCGTACGAGCAGCATCGGCAGGGCGATCTTCAGCAAGTCGAGCACGTAGGTGAGAAACCCGTACCGAGGTCCGATCTGAAGCGAGGCCGACGTGGCGCTCGCAGTCCGCAGCTCCATCGTGTGCTCGCTGCCCTCCAGCCGGAGGGTGGTACCTTCCCTCGCGCGCGAGCCGGCCGCGGCGAGGCGCGTGACAAGGCGGGCCGTCGAGATCGAACCCGGAGGTAGCCGGCGAGCACCGCCAGCGGGACGTGCGGCGTCATGTTCCCCTTCCCCTATCATCACCATCGTGAAGGTAGACCCGCCCTGCATAGCCATCGACGACGATGCACTGGCCCTCGCGGATGCGCGACAGCGCATCCCTTACGCTCACCACCGCGGGGAGCCCGTACTCGCGCGCGACTATCGCCGCATGGCAGAGCTGGCCTCCGGTCTCCGAGACGACTGTGCCGGCCTCGGCGAACAGCAGCGTCCAGCCGGCGTCGGTGAACGGCGTCACGAGCGCGTCGTCCACCGCGAGTCATGACCCGGGTAGCACCTCCGCTGCGACAGTGCGCTTCTGCGCCTCGCGGGGCCGTCGTTCGAGGCAAGCCCGAACCCGCTCGGCGCTCCATCTCGCCGATGGGTCGCGGGTTCAGGGTCCACTCGGGGCTCGTTCACCGGGGAAGCGAGCAGTGTCGCACTGAGTGGTGGGCACTTTGGCGGCGGGTGGCGGGGGGTTGAGCTTGACCCTGCCGCCCGGGACATACGGGACCGGCTGGCAGTTGGGCGGCGCCCTCGCCTCCGGACCCTTCGTGCCGCCGATCTCGATCGCCGGCCAGACCCTTCCGCCCGGCACCAACGCCGTCCAGGACTCCGGCGGCGCCTGGCAGCCGGTCGAAGACGCCGGCAGCCTCACTCCGGACGATTTCAAGTTCGTGATCCGGGGCACGCTCGGCACTTCCGCCGCGGTCGGCGGCCCGGCGCCCGCGCTCGCGCGCGCCGTCATCCGACCCAATCCCGTGGGCGTGTGAGCTCCAGCAGCTCTTCGTCACCCGTCGATGGGCGGCTGTTCTTTCGGCTACGGGGATGTTGCCATGGGGAGTGGGGGCGTTGGTTAGAACGGACAGAGGTGCCGAGGGGCCAATCCTGCCGGCTCAGAGTGTGACCAAGGCACGGCGGCACCGTGACTAGCCGCTCTTGACGGCCCCCACTCGGCCCGGCTATCCTCCAG
>CAVPCR010000004.1:0-758751 GCA_963702435.1 Candidatus Eiseniibacteriota bacterium | reverse complement strand
GAGGACCAGAAGTTGATTCGCCTCCCTGATCAGCGACTCGCGCCCGACGACGTGTTGCCATCATCCAGCGCCTCCTCGACGCAATAGAGGATGCCGGCCCGCAATCGGGAGTCGTGCTCCTTGGGCGTCCCGATCTTCCTCGCGATTTGGTCCACGCGCTTGAAGCCGAGGCCGGGGATCTCACAGATGATGGAGTAAGGATCATCACGCAGCACGGCGGGTGCGCTGTTGCCGAGCTTCTCGACCAGGGTCTGAACCTGATAGTGGGTCAGCCCTTAGCCGGCGAGCATGGCCTTCGCCCTGTTCAGCCCATGGGTCTTGAGCCACTGCGCGCGCAGGTTCGTCATGGCCTCTTCCGAGAGGCCCGCTACGCGGGCGACCGACTCAGGCTCCTCCTGGATCGCCCGATCGAAGTTGCGGCCGAACTTCTCGGCGATGAGCCGGGCCTTCGCCGGGCCGATCCCCTTGATGTCCGGGTGGTTGGCCAGGTAGTGCGCGAGACCGTCGACATCGAGCTCGATGTCGTACTCGACGCTCTCGACGGCGATCTGTGGCCCGTAGATGGGATGCTGCTTCCATGGCCCCCGCAAGATCAGCTGCTCGTGTTGTCGCACGTACGCGGGGCCCGCAAAGGAGACCGCCGCGCCATTATCGGTGCGCAGGCGGCCAGCGGAAAACCGGGGACGAGAGAAGACTTCCTCGACCACGCCACGAACGGTAATCGCCGTCTTCGTCATCACGCGTATTTCCTGTGGCAGCGCAGCAGGTACCGCTCGACGAACGCGCGCGCCGCCTGCCGATTCGAACAGAAGAAGACCGGGACTCCCCAGTCGAGGATGAGCGACACTGCGACTCCGAGAATGGTGCTCGGGTTCGCGTTGCTCCGGAACCGACCGTGCAGCAGGTCGTCGAGGCCGCCTTCCACGACGACGCAGGACGCCGGGTACGTCTTGAGTCGTGCCAACTCGCGATGGAACCGTTGCCGAGACCAGATGGCGGTGGAGACGAAATCGTCGAGCGTCTTTCGCTCCACCGCCACTTGGGTTTCGAGGCCCTCGACCGATAATCCCCTGCCGGGAGCGCCCGGCGAGTGGTCTTGATCCGCTCGGGACTGAAGGCATAGGGTTCTTGCTCCCGCGTGTCGATTACTACGATCGGGAGCCGGTCAGAGCTGGCCCCGCGCGGCTTCGGCCGCTCGCTCGTAGTTGTCCTGGACATCTCGATCTCGATGCGGCGATTGATGTAGACGTTCTCGTTCTCGCCCTTCGTTCGCTTCGTGACCTCGAGCTTCACGTCCAGGAGCTGCTCCAGGTTGCCGGGAAGTCGGAGAGCCTCTCGAGCTCCAGCCCGCAGCTGTGCAGATCCGTCTTCAGCCACTTCATGTTCTCCGGCGTGACGATCATGTTGTGCCGGAACAGGCACCGGTGCCGAAGGGTCCGTTCAGGATGCGGAGGGTCCACTTGAGCATCGGGTGCCCACTTCTGGCCCGGGTCAGTTCCACCCTCTCGATGGTCACTTGGTACTTCCCGTCGGGGACGGGCTCGGGCTTCGACTTCGGCAGCGGCGAAGTCGTCATCGAACTCGGCCAGGTCGATGGCGTCGATGTCGTGTGTGCGGTTTTCGGTTGTCATGGTTTGCAGTCTCCTTTCATTGTTATCTACCGGAACGGTCGTTGACGTGCCGGAACGAAATGCGGCAGGAACGTCGGAAAGTCCAGGTCGATGGTCTCGGGCAATCGCCCCGTGCGGTCGCCGGCCTCGTAGTTGAGGCTGGGCTTGGTCCGCATGACGCGCCGGGACACCGGCTTGCCGTCCGCGCCGTCGACCACTTCCACGTCGCAGAAGAGGATCAGGTCGACCATGCCCAGCACGATCTTGCGGGCGCTGTCCGGGAGCGTCGGGACGATCCGGGTCCGCTTGCCAGTTCGCGTCTCGATCTCCTTCTCCTGGGAGTGCGAGATCAGGAACAGGCCGTAGGGCAGGAAGGCCAACTTGGTGAGCACCCGCTGAAACTCGTTGTTGATGAGCGCGTAGCCCTTCCCGTACGAGAGATCAGACTCGTGCTCGACCCTGTACTTGGCGCAGATATGGTCGCGCACATGCCGGTACGCGTTGTCGACCGTGTCCACGACGATCGTCTTGAACGCATGGCCGCCTCGACCGATCTCACCACAGGCATCCAGGAACTCCTCCCACGTGCGGAGCGGCAGCTGGAAGACCTCCAGAGAGTTGAGGCCCGGCTCGGTGGCGAGGAAGAGCGCGCCGTCTGCGTGCGAGCACCAGGTCGACTTGCCGATTTTCGTCGGCCCGTAGACCAAGACAGACAGGTCGGCGAGATCCTGCTTGGGTGGTGCCTTGTGCGTGGGTAGTTTCATGGTGCCTCCTTTGTGCAGATGAGATCGGTGGTTGATGTTGTCAGCTTGGTCCGTAACTCCTCGTGCGGCGGTTCCCGTCGGTCAGCGTTCGCTCGCTCATGGAGCGACCTTCGCACCGTCCTGGCTCATGCCGTTCCTCGGTCTCTCAACCCGGAACGCCTGCTCGCCAAACTCCCGGCTCACGAATCCCGCGAAGATGCGAGCCAGGTCTCGACCTACGGCTGTAGTCGCGTCGACGACACAGGATCTCTTCTGCTCGTCGAGGCAGTAGGCAGCTTCCAGTCGAACGACCGCGCTCCCGTGCAGGCACTCCGCAGCCAGGACGGCGAGAAGAAGTGACTCCTCCACGGCCGACATGGACACGCCGGTGCTGAAGTGATAGCGATAGACTTCCCGATCCATAGGTCCCTCTCCGGTCAGTGGGCGGCGGCCCGTGGTCGGAGTCCTCCGCTCACTAACCTATCTACCGGAGGCAACCAGGAAGTGGCGGACCTTAGTCGAGGTACTCTCGAAGGTGCTGGTCCTCCAGAAATCGGCGCAGCTTCCTGACGTGATCGTTCAGGGTCGATCGCGGGACGCCAGTAGTGCGTGAAATCTCGGTGATGCTCTCGCTTGATAGCCGGGCGGCAAGCAGCTGCAGGTCGTGCGGAAGTCGGCGGACGGCTCGATCGAGGTCCATCCCAAGATCTGACGGCCGAGGCATTTCTTGAAGCGCCTCGCAACGCGTTATCGCTTCGCGCTGAATCGGATCTCCGTCGCCGTCCACGATCTCCTCATCGAGAGAGTACGTCGGGATGCGATGGTCCCGCTTCCCGGCCTGGCGAGCTTCGATGAGCGTCGCGACCTTATGATTTACAACCATGTTGACGAACGTCTCGTGCCGAGCACGGTCGCCGTCGAATCGTGCGAATCGGAGCAGCAGGTCGAGCCACAGCTCCTGTTCTATATCTGCACGATCCGATTGAGTAAACTCGGGTCGCCTGATGAGTTGTTGCGCCTTGATGCGGATCACGCGAGAAGCGTAGGGATCGAGGTCGTGTTTGCAGTTGCGATGAACACCCATCGTATCCTCCTCGGTCGAGGAGGAGTCCGCGTGGGTGTTCGCCTAGTGACGAGCCGCTGAAAGCAAAGGCCGTTGCGAGAATCGCCGTAAGGCGACACCCACAACGGCCTCCACTTCGTGGCCAGCTCGTTGTCTGGTGGTTATACTGCTGGAATGTCAGTTAGCTATGCGTCATAGGCGCCTCGATCTCCATCCGAAATGGAAGACCGTGCTTGACTTCGAGAACCTGGACCGTGCCGTCTCTGATCGAGTCCAGGCTCTCGAACAACTCGATCATCTGCGTCTTGAGGTTGAAATCGTTCGATCCGCTAGGTCGGCCGCCGTTATCGCTGCCGAACTTGAACTCGCGAACGATAGTGGGGGGAGGATCGAACACAGGCTCCCCCTCCCGCACCTGAAGATGCTCAACGCGACCGAACCCGAGGGACCGCAGGAGTGCGAGAAGCTGCCGTCTCGCGGGTGATAGGGCCGCCCTCGTGGGGACCGACTGCCCCTTCTCACCGATTGGCTTCGCCGTGAATGTCGTACGCATGGCACGAGTAAAGCCGTCCATTTTCACCGGGTCAAAATGAAAGTAATCAGGCGGGAATTCTTTCTATTAGCGCCATAACTCATTGCGGCGCGGAGCCCTACCGCCAGAAGGGTAGGAGAGAGAAGCAGTTCGATACTTCTTCGTGAGGCTCTCCCATTCATCAAGGTACTTGATGAGCCTCGACTTGACGGTAATGGTGAGACTGTCGGAAGGACGGTCACTTCCTATGGCATCCACGATCATCTCGCAGAACAACGTGCGATGGCCCGAGGCGCATCCCTCTACGGCGATCTTCGCCTTCCCATGCAGCGGCCGGTGGAATCGCTGGAGCCACGCCCCGGCCTTTTCTTTCCCCACGATTCCCGTGATGCAATCACGAAACACGTCGGCTTCTTGCGCGCCATCGGGGAGCCGACCGCCCCGCATTGCCGCTTGGTAGTCCTTGATAGCCAGGCAGAACCGCCGGTAGAATCCGATCAATGCGCCCAACTGAAGGACAGGCGTACCGTCAGCCGCGAACCCGACGCGCGGACCTTCGAGTCGCCAATCCCGAACTTCCGGCTGACCGCGGCGATGAGACCGCCGCGCTTTGGGAAACAGGCTCAAGAACACATCCAGCATCCGGTGTTCGTAGTCCTGTAGCGGCGGATCGAACTCGCCGAATACTGGTTCGCCGGAGGCTGGCTTTCTGCGAATGGCTCGCCCCTCGCCTGGACCGAACACGGCAGCCTGGCCCACGACAGTGCCATCGCGAATCACCGGGGTGACGACCTTCGGTGGTCTTACTCCTCCACCGCGCTCAAAGTCCCAGTCGTTAAGTCGCTTGATCCCGAGGGCATAGCCCGAGTTCCAGAATGCGGCCGTCCGGGTCGGATCACCGAGCCTGAGCAGTACTTCCATCTGCTTAACCAGGCTTGTCATGTGTTCGGGCCACCGATCCCCGAGTTCTTGCGCGTTCGGTCCCGAACTGATGCGGTAGCCGAGATCCCGCAGGAACGCGGCCTCACGCCCGTAGAAGATGCGGAGGCGACGCTTCTTCCACGCCGCAAGCAGCTCGGCGCATTCGCTCGCCTTCCCGATCACACCGCCGGGGAGCACACCACTGGCAAAGAAGAGGTCGTCATCGGCGTCGGGAGTGGGGCTCTTGCGCCTGGGCATCCTGAAGTGCCCTCGTCTGAGAAAGGGGTGGGGAGCCGAGCCGCGTCTCAGGAAGCGCGGTTTCGGGAGCTACCCTACGGCTCCCCGTATCGATTACGTGACCGGGCGCGCCGGCTACGGCGGTGGCCACTGGCGGTGCAGTGCCACGATCATGCTACTTCGCGGCGGTCGGCGTCCAGGCCCGCGCGGTGCCGAAGATCCCGCCAGAGGCGACGTTGTTCGCGCCAGTCAGCGACCGCCGCGATCGACCGGACTTGCCGCTCCGCTACCGCGCCTCTCGCTGAGGCCGTGCGCGGGAGATCAAGCAAGGCCTCCTGGATGTCCGGCGCGAGAAGCAGCAGGTTCATGACCTGCGTCACCCTGGCGCGGCTGACGAGCGCCAGAACGGGCGATGTCGGCGTAGTCGCGCACCAGGCCGGCGCGAAGCAGCTTGTCCAGGTGGATAGCCAAAGCCATGAGGCGAGAGACTCGTGGCACCGTGCCCGGGGCGGCCGGTGCGGACTCGGGTGCCAGCCCGGCCCGCAGGCGTCGCCGGCCGCGATTGCCGTGTCGGATGTGCACCTCGAACTCGACGGTCAGACCCGACCGGGTCATGGCGTCGCCCCCTCGTTGCCCAGCGCCCTGATCCCGGCCGCGCGGAAGGTCACGGCCAGCGTTCCCTTCGTGCGGCTGTACGCGACCTTCTCGACCAGGAGTTGAACCAGGCGCCACTGCTCCCGCATCGTCAGTTCCTGCCAGACCGGGTCGAACCGCGCTAGCGCTACGCTGATCTCGTCACCCCCGACCAGTTCCCGTTCCAGCACGCCGATCTCAGTCTCGACCTTCCGGACGGCCTCTTCGGCCGCTCGGATGCGGTCCTGCAGGTCGGCGAGTCGCGCCGTGACCGCTTCCCTGCCGTCCGCGTCACCCGGCCGCAGGTGTGCGATGTCTCTGAGTTCGGAGACGGCTCGGCGCAGGTCGCGTCCCCGAGCCACACGCTCCCGGCGCAGTGCCTCCATGCGCGCCTCTGCCCCGGCCCGCACTCTGTCGATGATCTCCTTCACAAGTCGCGGGTCCTGACCGATCCGCCGGATCTCGGCTACCACGAAGTTCTCGACCTCGGCGGCGGGCAGCGACTTCGTCGTGCACGCTTGCCACCCCTCCTTCATCGCTCGCGAGCACACGTAGTAGCGATAGCGCTTCTCCCCCTTCTTCGAGTACGTGTGCACCATGGCCGTCCCGCACGGGTCGCAGCGGAGAAGGCCCTGCAGGAGAGCGCCATGACGGTTCCGGACGGCCTGACCACCGTTCATGCCATTTCGCCGGAGAAGCCTCTGCACCTCGACCCACGATTCCATCGGCACGATCGCGGCGTGCTCGCCCTCATACATCTGCCCTTGGTAGCGCACCTTGCCAGCGTAGGTGGCGTTCCGGAGGAGGTTGTGAAGCGCGGTCTTGTCGAATGCTCTCCCCGCGCGTAGACGGCCCTCCCGTGTCATCCAGCACTTCGTCTTCCACCCCCGGCGAGCCAGTTCCTTCACGGTCGCTAACAGCGACTCCTCCGCGAGATAGAGACCGAAAATTGCCCTGACCAGCTCGGCCTCCGCCTCGTTGACGATGAGCCGGCCGCCCTCCGGTCCCACGTCGTAGCCCAAGATCGGCATCCCGCCGACCCACTTCCCGCGCCGTCGCGCCGCCGCCATTTTGTCGCGGGTCCGCTCGCCGATGATCTCGCGCTCGTACTGCGCGAACGAAAGGAGCACGTTCAGGAGGAGGCGACCGATCGAGGTCGCGGTGTTGAACTGCTGCGTCACCGAGACGAAGGAGACTCGACACCGGTCGAGGGTCTCGATGATGCGAGAGAAATCGAGAAGCGAGCGACTCAAGCGATCGACCTTATAAACCGCGATGCAGTCGATCTTCCCTGCCTCAGCGTCGGCGAGGAGTCGCTTGAGCGCCGGGCGGTCCATGGTGCCACCCGAGAAGCCGCCGTCGTCATAGCGGTCAGCGAGGCAGACCCACCCTTCGCTCTTCTGGCTCGCGACGTAAGCCTCGCCGGCATCGCGTTGCGCGTCGAGCGAGTTGAACTCCTGCTCGAGGCCCTCTTCGGTCGATTTGCGCGTGTAGACGGCACACCGCACGGCGCGACCCTCTTCCGCGTGCGGGTCCTTAGGCTTCCTGCCTCGGCTCACTTGTCACCTCCGGCGCCCTTCTGCATGCCGAAGAAGAGGAACCCGTTCCAGTGGCTACCGGTCACGGCCCGTGCCACTGCGGTGAGCGATCGGTAGACCTCGCCGTCGAACTCGAAGCCCTGGTCGAGCACCGTGACCTTGATGGTCCTCCCTCGGTATTCGCGCGTCACGACCGCCCCGGGCATGGGCAGCCGTTCATCACGCGCGACGGGAACGTCGCGGGTCACCGTCGAGCCCGAGGCCCCGGCCCTGGCAGCCGGGCGAGGCGCCAGCATCCGGAAGTCGGACTCGCGGGCGAGTTCTTCGGCGCGGCGGCGGGCGCGCTCGGACAGGCCGCCTTCGGCTTGCGCCTGGAGACCCCACGCGATCCGCCGCCAGAGGAACTGCTTGTGCCGTGATCGGCTCTCCTCGCCGAAGACCGTCGCGTATCGCTCGCGCAGTTCCGGAACGGTCATGCGGCGGAGCGCCCGGATCTGCGCACTGAGACCGGCTCTATTCATACGGTCGCCTCCTCGCTGTCCATCCCGCTCACGGAGTCGGCGACCAATGAGGGTCTCGGCTCGGGGAGAGAGTCCAGCTTGCTCTCGGTTAACGGCGGTTGCGGGTCGGGCGCCACCTCGGGCTCGCCTCCCTGCTTCTTGAGCCGCATGCACCCGGCGGCGAGGATCGCGACCACCTCGGCAAACCGCTCGTCGGGCGACATCTCGTCCGGGATCGACAGGAACTCCATCCCACCTCCGCGCACGCGCCGATGCCGCTCAAGCAGCAGCTCGTATGAGAGAAGGCGCTGAGGTTGCCCACAGCGCCTCCCGGTTCGGAGCCCACTCTTTGCGGTCGTCTCGCCGCCGCGTCCCTCGCGGCAGCACTTCCTACTTCCTATATACCGGCGGCGAGTTCGAAGTGTCGGTTCGGGGTTCGGGTTGGACGCGGTCGTTAACCAGTTCTCTGTGGGGGGCGGAGAGTCCGAGAGTTCGAGGCGCAGATTCTGGCGGCCCGGAGGCAACCCCTAAGGTTCAGGCCGCAACTCGACAAGGACGGGTAGTAAGAGAGAGTCGAGGCGTGGTGGCGTGAGTGGCGGATTCGCGGCCGGTTCTCGCACAAAAACGTGGCCCCGGCGGATCGCTCCACCGGGGCCACGCGTTAACCACGGAGCCGCTTGCGGTTCGCAGCTCCTGATGTTGGCTCCCCGGGCTGGACTCGAACCAGCAACCTAGCGGTTAACAGCCGCTTGCTCTACCATTGAGCTACCGAGGAACAAGACTGTAGGATCGCTTCCTCTGCTGCGCGTCGCGGCAAGTTCAACGCCCCAAAGACTCTACGGGGTCGGGCCGCGCCTGTCAAGCTCGGGCCAGAGACTCCCCGCGGGCCTATCCGGCCGCCCCGCGCCCCTCCCCGAGGCTCTTCCGGCCCGCTTTCCCGCGCCCCGCCCCGACCGCACCCGCTCAGAACACCTCGTACTGCAGGCCCCCGGTGATCATGTAGAAGTCGGCGTCGGTGTCGAGAGTCGGGGATATCCTCGATGTCATAGTTGAGGAAGACGTAGCGCAGATCGCCGATGAAGTTCCACTTCTCCGACACGGGGATCGACAGGCCACCCCCCAGGTGCAAGGCTGCGTTCGAGAAATCGCCGACGTCGCCGAGCTGATCCGTGATGTCATCGTCAGGATTGATGTCGTACCAGCCCACACCGATCGTGCCGTAGATCATCGGCAAAGGCGTGATGAGCGCGCTCAGCTGCACGGGAAGCGTGCTCACGTCGCCCCCTTCGAAGCTCTCGTTCCGGTAGTTGACCGCGAGTTCGGCAGCGAGGATGGACAGAATCTCGAGCCGGGTCGAACCTCCCCAGATGAATGACGACTCGTCGGTGTCGCCCCCCGTGCGGCTGAGGCCTGCCTGTCCGCCCACCGAAAATCCGAGCAACCCTCCAGCCTGAGCCGACGAGGTCAGCGCGACCATCAGGATGACGAGTAGGCACGAACCCCATGCTTGCTTCATGTCACCTCCACGTGGCCGTTCAGGAGCGGGCGGCGGACTCATCGCCACGGCGCCGCCATCGACACTGCTACCCGGGGCACCAGGAACGCGTATGATAGGCGGCGATTCTCGCCGCGTCCAGTCTCGGACCGGCGCCACTGCGGCAGCTGCCTCCCGGGCCCGCCGCCGGGCCAGCGCCCGTTGCGGGGCCAGCGCCCGTTGCGGGGCGCCCGCTGCGGGGCGCCCGCCGCAAGGCCAGCGCCGCCGAGCCGGCGCCAGTCCGTACCGCCTGGAGGGTTCGTTTCCCATGCGCACCGAAATGCTCCTGGCCGGCCTCCTCGCCACCCCTGCCACTCAGGCCGCGCTCGTTGTCCTCGCCGCGTTTACCTCCTTCGCGGCGACCACGGCGCTCGCGGCCGCCGGCCCCGCCGAACAGCCCACTCCCCGCCCGGACTTCCGCACCCTCGCCGCCCAGGTCGCCGACGAGACGATCGCCGACCGCCGCTGGCTCCACAGCCATCCCGAGCTCTCGCTCCGCGAGTTCAAGACGCAGGAGTACCTGAAGAAGAAGCTCGCGGCGATCCCCGGCCTCGAGCTCGTTCCCGGCGACTGGGGCACCGGCCTCGTCGCCATCCTCCGCGGCGGCCGGCCCGGCCCGCTTGTCGCCTGGCGCGCCGACATCGACGCCCTCCCCCTCATCGAGACGACCGGCCTCCCCTACGCGTCGACCGTGAGCGACACGATGCGCGGCCGCAACGTGGGCGTCATGCACGCCTGCGGCCACGACATCCACGCGGCGGTTCTCCTCGGCGCGGCGCGCGTCCTCGCCCGGTCTCGCGCCACGCTTCCCGGCTCGGTCCTCTTCGTCATCGAGCCGGCGGAGGAGATCGGCGCCGGCGCTCCGCTCCTCCTCGCGGCCGGCCTTTTCGCCGGCGATCGCAGGCCCGAGTCGATCTTCGGCATTCACGATCATCCGACCATCCCCTACGGCAAGATCTCCTACTGCCCGGGCCGATCGTCGGGGAACGTCGATGAGTTCCGCGTGCGCGTGATCGGGAAGGGCGGCCATGGCGCCTATCCGCACGAGGCCAAGGACCCGGTCGTCATCGCCGCGCAGATGGTCGTTGCGCTCCAGTCCATCGTGAGCCGTGAGGTCAACTCCGCGCGCCAGGCGGTCGTCACCGTGGGCTCGATCCACGGCGGCACCACGAGCAACGTGATTCCGGAATCGGTGGAGCTTGCGGGCACGGTGCGCACACTCGAGCCCGAGGTCCGGAAGCAAGTCCAGGAAGCAGTCGAGCGCACGATCCGCGGCATCGCGGCCGCCGCCGGCGCGCCGGAGCCCGAGATCACCTACTCGCTCGGCACGCCCTCCATGAACAACGATTCGACGCTCGTCACGGAGACGCTCCCCACGCTCGAGCGCGTGGTCGGCGCCGCGAACGTCGTCCGCTACGAGCCGGGCATGGGCGGCGAGGACTTCTCCTTCTACCAGGAGGTCGTGCCGGGCTTCCTCTTCCGCCTCGGTGTCGGGCGTCCGGATCGCGAGATGGCGCTCCACAATCCCACATTTGATCCCGACGAGCGCGCGATCCCGCTCGGCGTGGAGGTGGCGTCCGCGGTCCTCTGGGATCGCCTCACGCTGGTGTCGAGCCGCGCGGGGCTGCCAGCTTCCGCTCCACCGCTCCCTGCTCCCGCTCCGCCCGCTCCTTGATCCGCGCGAGCATGCGATCGAAGATGAGCCAGTGGACCGGATAGAGCGCGTACCAGTAGACGAGCCCGAGTAGTCCCACCGGATCGAAGATCGCCGTCTGGCGAATCGAACTGCGCCCGGCGGCCTGCCCGGCGGCCTGCCCGGCCGCCCCCTCGTCCCGCACCTCGAACTCGAGCCACGCGCGCCCCGGGAGCCTCATCTCCGCAAACAACCGGAGCCGCCGGTCGGGCTCGATCGCCTCGACGCGCCACCAGTCGACCGTGTCGCCGACCCGGAGATGCTCCCGGTCGCGCCGCCCGCGCCGCGCGCCGATCCCTCCCACGAGGAGGTCGAGGAATCCACGAAGGCGCCACAGGAAGTTCGCGTAGTACCACCCGGTCTCGCCGCCGATCCGGCGGATGGGCGCGAAGGCCGCGGCCGGCGCCGCCGCGGCGACGACGACTCGCGAATCCACGATCCGGCCTCCGAAGCGCTTGCCGCCGAAGTCGCTGAGGCGCCCGCCCGCGGAGAGCGCGTCCGACCAGCGGGTGGCCGCGAACGCCTGCTCCTCGTTCCGGAGCGCGGCGGCCACCGCTTCGCGAATGCCGCCCGGATGGATGTCGGGGAAAGCAGCCCGCGCCGAGTCGTCCCTGACGACCGTCGGATGGCGAAGGCTGTCCACGAGCTTCCGCCCGATGCGCGCGTAGAGCGGCGTCACGAGACCGAGCCAGAGGCTCGAGAGCCGCGGGGTCAGGACCGGCACGCGGATCATCAGCCGGTTGAGGCCGCGCTGGCGCCCGTACTCGCGCATGATGTCGCCGTAGGAGACCTGATCGGCGCCGCCGATCTCCAAGACATATGCACCCGGTCCGGTCGGCGCATCGATCGCCGCGACGAGATACGCGAGCAAATCGCCGATCGCAATCGGCTGCGCGGGCATGGAGACCCAGCGCGGCGTCACCATCACCGGGAGCAGCTCGACGAGCGCGCGAATCATCTCGAAGGAGAGACTCCCCGAGCCCATCACGATCGAGGCGCGGAGCTCGACGACCTCCGGCACGCCCGAGCGGCGGAGGATCTCCCCCACCTCGTGCCGACTCCGCAGGTGCGGCGACAACCCGGGGTCCGCTTCCCCGAGCCCGCCCAGGTAGATGATCCGCCGCACCCCGGCCGCCTGCGCCGCGGCGCCGAAATTGGCGGCTCCCCGCCGATCTTCCTCCTCGAAGTCGCCGGCCGTCCCCATCGAGTGGACGAGGTAGTAGGCGACTGCAACGCCCTGCATCGCGGCAGCCAGGCTCGCCGGGTCGAGGACGTCGCCCGCGACCACCGCGACCGCGGCGGCCGCATCGGCGTCCAACCGCCCGCGCAGGTACTCGGGCTTCCGCGCGAGACAGCGGACGCGATAGCCGCGCGCCGCGAGCACGCCGAGGAGCCGGCCGCCGACGTAGCCGGACGCGCCGGTCAGGAGGACGAGCGGAGCATCGTTCACTTCACCACCGTTCCCGCCGCCGCGAACCCGGCGAGCGCGGCCGCGATCGCCGTCTTCGCCCGCGACCCCTTCTCCCGCGCCGCCGTGTGCGAGAAGAGCGCGACGCCCTCATAACCCAGCTCGCGGGCGAGCGCGGCGCCGGCGAGCGCCTCGTCGAGCGACTTGTTGTAGAGGCCGAGCCCCGCCCACAGCCGGCCCGACGTCGCAGCGCGCGCCGTCCTCAGGTCGGCGCGCGCGATCGCCGGCGCGGCCGCGTAGCACATCGGCGCGGCCACGTCGATCGTCCCCGTCCGCGAGCCAGCGATCCCAGTCCTGCGCGCGCTCCCGCCGCGCCGCCACTGGATCGGGATAGACGGCGGCCGAGACCGTGATACCCGGATGCGCGGCGCGCGCCGCGGCCGCCAGCCGCGCGACGAGGGCCGTCACCCGCTCCTCGTGGAAACGATACCAGGCGATGGCGAGCGTGTCGCCGGCGGCGAAGCGCTTCGCGCTCAACCCTGCCGGATCGACGCCATACCGCGCGCGGAACGCGGCCCGGCTCTCCGGATCGAGGCTCTTCACGGCGCGCGGCAGGCGCGCGTAGTCGAAGTGGATGCCGTCGAGGAACGGATAGCGCTGGACGAGCTCGCGGACGACCGCCTCGAGATGGGCATCGGCCGCCGGGTGCCCCGGGATCAGGAAGTGCCCTTCGAGCTCGAGCGCGTCGAGCTCGCGTTTCTTCAAATCGAACGAGTTCCGCGGCGCCTGCCCCCTGGTCTGGATCCACACGAACCAGTCGCGATGTGCGCGCGCGACATGGTCCGGTGCCCTCGGAAGACGCGCCGCCGACCAGGCGAGGCTGACGTTGATCCAGGCATGAACGCGGAGCCCGCGGGCGCGGGCGAGCGCGATCGCCTCGGCGAGGGGATCGCGGGCCGGATCGCCGCGGAGATCCTCGGCCCGGGGCACGATGTCCGAGCGGTAGTAGGCGTCTCCCCGTCCCCGGACCTGGACGAGGAGATCGGTGAACCCGGCCGCCGCCGCCCAATCGACGGCGTCGGCGAGGTGCTTCGGGTCGGCGAGATCGTGGCGCACGATCCAGAGCGCGCGCGGGGCTGTGTAGACGGGCGCTCTGACCGGCCCCCGCATCCGCCCCGTGTCCGCGACCGCGACCGCCGCTGTCGTGTCGGCGCCCACCGCCGGTGCACCCGCCACCGCCGGCATCTCGCCCGGCCCGCGCCCCTCGGGGGACGGACCGCCGCACCCCGCCAGTGCAGCCAGCACCGAGAGCGCAAGCACGATGCCCCACCACCCCAAAAGCAAGGGGCGGCTCCTTCTCGGAACCGCCCTCGCGACCGCGGTCATGATCACGGCGCTTTAAGAGCCTGCTGCCCGCTAGCCTTCCTTCGACGACTTCTGGCTGCCGCCCGACTTGCGGGTGGCCTGCGTGTGCTTGGCGTGCCCGGCGCCCTTCGTCTTCCGTCCGCCCGGGCCACCGCGCTCCCGGAGCGGGACGCCGGCCTTCTTGGCCGCCTTCTTCTCGGCCTTGGCCGCTTCCTTCTCCGCGCGCTTCTCCGCCTTGACCGCCTTGTCGGCGTCGCTCACTCCCTCGTCGTCCTTCCCCTGCTTCGCGCCCTTCTTCTTGTCTTCCTTCCCCGGCTTCACGATCTTCCGCTCGACCAGCTCGAGGATGCCGATCTCGCCCGAGTCGCCGTGGCGGAGGCCGGCCTTGAAGATCCGCGTGTAGCCGCCCGGCCGCGTCGCGAAGCGGGGCGCGATGTCGTCCATCAGCTTCTTCGCCACATCCTCGCTCATGACATAGGAGGAGACGTAGCGCCGGGCTGCGAGACCGCCCGCCCGGGCGCGCGTGATGAGCCGCTCGGCCACCGGCCGCGCCTCCTTGGCCTTGGCGACAGTCGTGGTCACCCGCTCGTGCTCGAAGAGCGAGGTCACGAGATTGCGGAGCATCGCCCGCCGGTGGCTACTGGTCCGGCTGAGCTGCCGGCCCTTGCGGTTATGGCGCATGGCCCGATCCTTCCTCTCCTGATCGACTGCGGAAAGCAGGGGCGAGCAGCACCGGGGCGGCTAGAGCCCCAGGTACTGCTCCTGCTTCTCTTCCTTCTTCGGTTCCAGGTACTGCGCGACGTCCATGCCGAAGCCGAGACCCATCTCGCTCAGCACGTCGGCGATCTCACGCAGTGACTTGCGGCCGAAGTTGCGGTACTTGAGCATCTCGGCTTCGCTCTTCTGCACGAGCTGGCCCAGGGTCTTGATCTCGGCGGCGCGAAGGCAGTTCGACGAGCGCACCGAGAGCTCGAGCTCCTCGACGCTCTTCTCGAGGAGCGAGCGGATGCGCCCGGTATCCTCGTCCTCCCGGATCTCCTCGACGACCGCCGGCTCTTCCTCGAAGTTGATGAACAGGCTGAAATGATCCTTGAGCACCTTGGCGGCGTGCGCCACGGCGTCGATCGGCGGCACCGAGCCGTCGGTCCACAGCTCGACGATGAGCTTGTCGAAGTCGGTTCGCTGCCCGATGCGGGTGTTCTCGACCGTGAAGTTCACCTTCTCGATGGGCGAGAACTGCGAATCGACCGCGATCACCCCGATCGGACGCTCGACGCTCGCCTGCTGCTCGGCCACCACGTAGCCGCGCCCCGGCGCGATCTCGACGTCGATCAGGAGCTCGGCTTCCTCGTTGAGCGTGGCGATGTGGAGCTCCGGATTGAGCACGTTGACCGCGGGATCCACCTCGAGATCGCCGGCCCTGAGCTCGCCCTTCCCACGCTTCTCGAAATGCCCCTTCACGGGCCCGTCGGCATCGAACTTGAAGCGGATCTTCTTCAAGTTCATGATGACCTGGGTCGTGTCCTCGAACACCCCGTTGATGGTGGTGAACTCGTGCAGCACGCCGTCGATGCGCACCGCGGTCACCGCGGCGCCCTGCAGCGACGAGAGGAGGACCCGGCGCAGCGAGTTGCCGATCGTCATGCCAAAGCCTCGCTCGAGCGGTTCGATGAAGAACCTCCCGAAGCGATCGGTCATGGTCTTCTCCTCGACCTCTACGCGCTTCGGCATCTGGAGCGGCTTCCACTTCATGGTCTTCTGGCCTCCGTCCCTAGTTACTTGGAGAAGAGCTCGACGATGAGCTGCTCCTGGACCGGGATCTGGATCTCCTCGCGCCCCGGCTTCATGCGCACGCGCCCCGCCATGCCGCTCGCATCGAGCTCGAGCCAGCCCGGCATCGGGCGTCCGCCCCGCTTCTCGACCGCGCTCACGACCGCGACCAGCTGCCGCGACCGCTCGAGCACGCCCACCAGCTCGTTGACGGCGACCTGATAGGAAGGAATGTCCACCAACTGCCCGTCGACCTCGATGTGGCGGTGCCGGATGAGCTGCCGCGCCGCCGCCCGCGACGGGGCGAGCCCGAGGCGGTAGACGACGTTGTCGAGCCGAAGCTCGAGCCGCTCGAGCAGCTTCTCGCCGGTGACGCCGGTCTGGCGGACTGCGGCGGTGAAGTAGTTACGGAACTGCCGCTCGCGAGAGCCGTAGATGCGCTTGGCCTTCTGCTTCTCGCGGAGCTGCACCCCGTAGTCGGACTCCTTGGCCCGGCGGTCCTTCCCGTGCTCGCCCGGCGGGTACGGGCGCCGCTCGATCGGGCACTTGTCCGTCTCGCACCGGGAGCCCTTGAGGAAGAGCTTGATGCGCTCCCGGCGACAGAGCCGGCAAACGCTTCCGGTATACCGTCCCATGCAGACCTCCGCCGGATCCCCTCGATCCGGCCGCTTCTATCCCGAATACCCGCCTAGACCCGCCGCCGCTTGGGCGGGCGGCAGCCGTTGTGCGGAATGGGTGTGACGTCGCGGATGGCAGCGATCTCGAGCCCCGCCGCCTGCAGCGAGCGGACGGCCGCCTCGCGCCCGGCGCCCGGCCCCTTGACGCAGACCTCGACGCGCTTCATGCCGAGACCTAGCGCCTCGCGCGCGCACTGATCCGCGGCCATCTGCGCGGCGAACGGCGTCGACTTCTTCGAGCCCTTGAACCCGGCCTTGCCGGCGCTCGACCCAGCTGACGACCCCGCCGGTCTCGTCCGCAATCGTGATGATCGTGTTGTTGAAGGTCGCCTGCACGTGAGCCACGCCGCTCACTGAAGTGCGCTTTTCACGCTTCTTCTTGGTCTTTGGTTTCGGACTGGCCACGCTTCACTTCCTCACGTCTTGGTTACGTTGCGCCGGCCCGACCCGGCGCCCTTCTTCGGGCCCTTTCGCGTGCGGGCGTTGGTCTTGGTGCGCTGCCCGCGCACCGGCAGACCGCGGCGGTGCCGGAGCCCGCGGTAGGAGCCGATGTCCATCAACCGCTTGATGTTCATCGCCACCTCGGTGCGGAGGCTCCCTCCACCTTGAAGTCGCTCTCGATGATGCTGCGGAGCTTGGCGGTGTCTTCCTCGCTCAGATCCTTGACCCGCGTCTCGGGATTCACTCCGGTCTCCGCCAGAATCCGCCGCGCGGTGCGAGATTCCCGATCCCGAAGAGGTAGGTGAGAGCGACCTCGATCCGCTTCTGGGCCGGCAGATCCACGCCTGCGATGCGTGCCAACGTGCTCCTCCTTCCTGACTAGCCCTGCCGCTGCTTGTGCTTGGGGTTCCGCTTGCAGATCACGCGGAGCACCCCCTGCCGCCGCACGAGCTTGCAGTGCTCGCAGATCTTCTTGACCGATGCTCTGACCTTCATGACTGCTCCCGTGGTGCCGCAGCGACCGCCGGTCCGCGTGCTGCTACTTGTAGCGGTAGACGATCCGCCCGCGAGTGAGATCGTAGGGCGAGAGCTCCACCGTCACCTTGTCCCCGGGCAGGATGCGGATGAAGTGCATCCGCATCTTGCCCGAGACGTGGGCCAGCACCTTGTGCCCGTTCTCCAGTTCCACTCTGAACATCGCGTTCGGCAGCGGCTCGACCACCGTCCCCTCGACCGTGACGCCTTCCTGCTTGCTCACAAGATCTCCTCGAGCGACGACGCGGCCGGCACCCCGCCTGCCCCTCTCCTCACTCGATCCGGGTGAGGATGTCGGGACCGTTCTCGGTAACGGCCACCGTGTTCTCGTAATGCACCGACAGCGACCGGTCGGCCGTCACCACGGTCCACTGGTCCGCCAGCGTGACGACCCGCCAGTCCCCCGCGTTCACCATCGGCTCGATGGCGAGCACCATGCCGGCCTGGAGCGGCATCCCGGTCCCGCGGCGGCCGTAGTTGGGCACCTGCGGATCCTCGTGCAGCCGCTCGCCGATCCCATGTCCGACCAGATCGCGGACCACCGAGTAGCCCGCCTTCTCGCAGTAGGACTGGACCGCGTAGCCGATGTCCCCGATGTAGTTGCCGACCCGCGCCGCGGCGATCGCCTGCGCCAGCGACTCGGCCCCCACTTCCATCAGGCGCCGCGTCTCGGGCGCCACCTCGCCTACGGCATAGGTGCGCGCCGCGTCGCCGTGATAGCCGTTCTTGTACGCCCCGACGTCGATGCCCACGATGTCGCCCTCGGCCAGAACCCGATCGTCGGGGATCCCATGCACCACCTGCTCGTTGATCGCGACACAGATCGAAGCCGGATAGCCCAGATAACCCTTGAACGAGGGCGTCGCACCGCGGGCGCGGATCAGTTCCTCCGCCCGCCGATCGAGCTCCGCCGTCGCCACCCCGGGCTTCACCCAGTCGTGCGCCGCATCGAGCACCTCGGCAACGATCCGGCTCGCGGCCCTGATCAGCTCGACCTCGCGGGCCGAGCGAATCGCGATCTGTCCCATGGGCATCTGCGCCAATTCAGACTCGCCGCCGGCACTGCTCGATCAGGCCGCGGATGTCCTCCCACACCTCCTCGATGGCCCGCCCCCCGTCCACCTCGACCAGGAGCGATCGCTCGCGGTACCAGCCGGCCACCGGCTCGGTCTGTCGCTCGTAGACCTTGAGCCGGTCGCCGATCACGCCCGCCATGTCGTCGCTCCGTCCTTCGATCTCGGCCCGACCGGCCAGCCGCCGCACGAGCTCCTCGCGCGGCACCGAGATCGCCAGCACGCGATCGACCTGCTGCCCCATCTCGCCGAGCATGCGCTCGAGTCCCCGCGCCTGATCGATCGTCCGCGGGAACCCGTCGAGCACGAAACCGTTCCCGCCCTCCCTCTTCAGGCGCTCACGAACGAGGTCGATCATGACCCCGTCCGGCACCAGCTGCCCGGCAGCCATCAGCTCCTTCGCGGCGAGGCCGAGCGCGGTCTGCTCCACCACCGCCTGCCTGAGCACGTCGCCGGTCGACAGGTGCGTCATAGCGAATTCCCGCGCAATGCGCTTGGCCTGGGTTCCCTTGCCGCTGCCCGGAGGCCCAAACAGGATCAGGTTCATATCGCGAACCGGGCGCGAGCCCCACGACTTAGTAGCGCCGCGCCTTGAGCTTCCCTCGCTTCATGAAGCCGTCGTAGTGGCGCATGAGAAGGTGCGACTCGATCTGCTGCAGCGTATCGAGCGCCACGCCGACGACGATGAGGAGGCTCGTCCCGCCGAAGTAGAACGGCACGTTGAACCGGTAGAGCAGGATGTCGGGCAAGACCGCGATCACCGCCAGGAAGATGGCCCCCGGCAGGGTGATCCGGGTCAGCACCCGGTCGATGTACTCCGCCGTCTTCTTCCCCGGCCGGATGCCGGGGATGAACCCGCCGTGCTTCTTCATGTTGTCCGCCAGCTCGGCCGGATTGAGCACGATGGCGGTGTAGAAGTACGTGAAGAAGATGATGATCGCCGCGTAGAGCACCCCGTACACCAGATGGTGCGGCGAGAAGATGTTGGCCACCTGGGCCATCAGGTCGTTGTCCGGGAAGAAGCTCGCCAGGGTGCTCGGGAATGCGATGATCGACTGCGCGAAGATGATCGGGATCACGCCGGCCGCGTTGACCCGGAGCGGGATGTGCGTGCTCGAGGCAGCCGTACCATCCGGCGGCCGACGATCCGCTTCGCGTACTGGACCGGGATCTTCCGCTGCGCCTGGGTCATCGCCACCACCGCTGCGATCACCAGCAGCATGAAGCCGATGAGGAGGAGGCCGGCGAAGATGTTGAGCTGCCCGCTCATGACCTGGCGCGCCGTATTCAGCACGTCGTTGGGGAAGCGGGCCACGATGTTGATGAAGATGATGAGCGAGATCCCGTTGCCGATACCGCGTTCGGTGATCTGCTCGCCGAGCCACATCACGAAGATGGTGCCGGAGGTCTGCGTGAGCATGGTGAGGAGGCGGAACCCGAACCCGGGATCCGGCACCACCGCCGTCACGCCGTCGGCGCCGCGGAGCCCCTCGAGGAACAGGCAGAACCCGAACGACTGGACCACCGCGAAGAAGACCGTGCATAGCGCGTGATCTGCGTGATCTTCTTCCGGCCCTCCTCGCCCTCCTTGCGCAGCTTCTCGAAGTACGGGATGACCGACCCGAGGAGCTGCAGGATGATCGAGGCGTTGATGTAGGGCATGATGCCGAGGGCGAAGATGGTCGCCTTCGAAGCGCCCCGCCGGCGAAGAGGTCGTAAAGACCAAAGAGGGTCCCCGCCTGCGCCGCGAAGAAGGACTCGAGCGCAGCGCCGTTGATCCCCGGCGTCGGCACGTGGCTGCCGAGGCGGTAGATGATGAGAAGCCCGGCCGTGAACAAGATCCGCTTCTTGAGCTCCGGGATCTTGAACACGCTCTGGAAGCTCTCGACCAACGCCATAGAACTCAATCTCTCCGCCGGCCGCCCGCTGGCGCCCGGCCGCTTAAGGAGTGCCCGCGAGCGCTCCTACGACTCGCGACCACCCACCTACGACTCGCGACCGCCCACCTTGCCGCCGGCCGCCTCGATCTTCCGCTTGGCGGCCTCGCTCGCCGCGTCGACGTGGATCGCGAGGGCCACCTGGACCTCGCCCTGGGCGAGGAGCTTGATCGGACCGTCGGCCTTCCGCACAAGACCCAGCGCCTTGAGCTCGGCCCCCGTCACCTTGGTGCCCGCCGCGAAGGCGGCGAGATCGCTCAAGTTGACGACCTGGTAAGACACCCGCGTGAAGTTGGTGAACCCGACCTTGGGCGTGCGCCGGTGGTGCGGGAGCTGACCGCCTTCGAAGTAGGGATGCACCTTCTTGCCGGTGCGCGCCTTCTGGCCCTTCGATCCGCGGCCGCAGGTGCCGCCGCGGCCCGAGCCGGTGCCCCGGCCGAGGCGCTTGCGCTTCTGGACGGCGCCGCGCGCCGGCTTCAATTCGCCGAGGTTCATGACTTCACTTCCTCCACCCGCAGGAGATGGCTGACCTTGGCGATCATTCCTCGGATCTGCGGGGTGTCCTCGTGCATGACCGTCCCCTGGAGGCGCCGGATGCCGAGAGCGCGGATGGTCTGCTTCTGATCGAACTTGCGATCGATCGCGCTCCGGATTTGAGTGATCTTGAGCTTCATCGCCTGTTCCTCACGCCGCCTGCACCGCCTACGCCGCGCCGCCGGAGTTCATGCCGGCCGCCTCGGTCGCCGCCGCGGCATCGCCCGCCGGAGCCGCCGCCGGCACCGCCGCCACCACCGCCGGCACCGCCGCCGCCGCCGGGCGCTCGCTCATGCCGAAGAGCTCGCGCACGGTGGTGCCGCGCTCGGTCGCGATCTGACCGGCGTCGCGCAGCGAGTGCAGGGCCGTCATCGTGGCCTGCACCAGGTTGTGCGGATTGGTCGAGCCCAGGCACTTGGTCAGGATGTCCGTGATGCCCGCCGACTCGAGGACCGCACGCACCACACCCCCGGCGATGATCCCGGTCCCGGGCGCCGCCGGCTTGAGCAGCACCCGACCCGCGCCATGATGGCCGATGATCGGGTGCGGGATGGTGGATCCGCGGCGCGTAACCTCGCTCATCCCCCTGCGCGCGGCGTCCGAGGCCTTGCGGATCGCTTCCGAGACCTCGTTGGCCTTGCCCAGCCCGATGCCGACCTTGCCCTTCTGGTTGCCGACCGCGACGATGGCGTTGAAGCTGAACCGGCGTCCACCCTTCACCACCTTCGCCACGCGGTTCACATTGATGACCCGCTCGGCCAGCTCCGGAGCCTCGCCCTCGGGCCGTCCACCGCGGTCGCGATCGCGATCGCGCGGAGGTCCGCCGCGTCGCTGCGCCATACCTGCTCCTTCTTCCCGCCCCGCCGGGGCGGCGATACCACTCTGGCGACCGCCACCCGGGCGGCCGCCGGCCGAACGCTCCTGCCGAGAACCCGTTGTCCTAGAACTCGAGCCCGCCTTCGCGGGCGCCCTCGGCCAGCTCCTTCACGTGTCCGTGGTAGAGATAGCCGCCGCGGTCGAACGCCACCCTGGTGATCCCTTGCTCCTTGGCGCGGCTCGCCAGGAGCTTGCCGAGGAGTCGGGCCCTCTTCAGGCCGCTCCCGGTGCCGGTCAGCTCCTGACCCACGCCCTTGTCGAGCGTCGAGATCGCGACCAGGGTGTGCGCCCGGTCGTCGTCGATGATCTGCGCGTAGAGATGACGCAAGCTCCGGTACACCGCGAGGCGCGGCCGCTCCGCGGTGCCACTGATCGACAGGCGAATCCGCCGGTGCCGGATGATCCGGCCGTCGCGCCGCTCTTTCGCTATTGAACGCATTGCCCAGTTCCCTTGCCGCTTCTAGTGACCGGCGCCATGCGCGCCCGGTCGCACCCGTCCGCGCCGGCTGTCAGGCACCGGCCGCCGACTTCCCGGCCTTCCGCCGGATCTGCTCGCCTTGGTAACGGACGCCCTTGCCCTTGTAGGGCTCCGGCGGCCGGAAGGCGCGCACATTGGCTGCGACCTGGCCCAGCAGCCCCTTGTCAATGCCGGTGAGCACGATGCGCGTCGGCGATTCGCAGCGCCCATCGATGCCCGCAGGCAACTCGTAGATCACGGGATGCGAGTATCCAAGCTGGAGCTCGAGGGTGCGGCCCTTCATCTCCGCCTTGTAGCCCATGCCCTCGATCTCGAGCACGCGCGTGAAACCCTGGCTCACCCCGTGCACCATGTTGGCGATGATCGCGCGAGAGAGCCCGTGCAGAGCGCTCGCCTGCGCGTCGTTGCGCTCGCGCACGATAGACGCGACGCCGCCTTCGACGTGGAGCCGGAAGCCGCGCGGCAGATCGAAGGCGTTCTCGCCCCTCGGCCCCTTCACCTTGACCGTGCTCCCGGCTGCCCCGACGTCGACGCCCTGCGGCAGCGGGATCAACTTCTTGCCTACCCTGGACATGGTTTCTCCCGCGCTCCTACCAGATGTGGCAGATGACTTCGCCGCCCAGGCCCTGCTGCCGGGCCTCACGGTCGGTCACGATGCCGCGAGTGGTCGAGATCACCGCGGTCCCCAGGCCCGCCGAGCACGCGCGGCAGTTCGTCCTTGCCGACGTACACCCGCCGCCCCGGCGTGGAGACGCGCTTGATCCCCCGGATCACCGGCTTCTCGTTGGGCGCGTACTTCAGGTACACGCGGATCACGTTCTGCTTCGAGTCCTCGATCACCTTGAAGCCGCGGATGAAGCGCTCCTTGTGCAGCACCTCGGCGATCGCACGCTTCATGTTCGAGGATGGAATGTCCACGTGCCGCTTCTTGGCGTGCAGCGAGTTACGGATGCACGTCAGAAAATCGGCGATCGGATCGGAGACGGACACTGCGCAAACCTCCTGGCGAACGTATGGACGCCGCCGGCTGGAGCCCTGCGGCGGGAATCCGCGGATGTCCCGCCCGGGCCCGGTTCCGGCTTCCGGCTACCAGCTAGCCTTCACCACTCCCGGGACCTCGCCGGAGAGCGCGAGATCGCGGAAGCAGATGCGGCACATGCCGAACTGCCGCATGAACGCGCGCGGGCGGCCGCAGCGGCGGCAGCGAGTGTAGGCGCGCACCTGGAACTTCGGCGTCCGCTTGCACTTCTCGATCCACGACTTCTTTGCCACGTTTCCAACCTCTTCCCGCCGCTATCGGCGGAACGGCATCTTCATCAGGCGGAGGAGCTCTTTCCCCTCCTCGTCGGTCTGCGCGGTCGTCACGATGGTCACGTCCATGCCCCGGACCTTGTGCACCTTGTCGTAATTGATCTCGGGGAAGATGATCTGCTCGGTCAGCCCGAGCGAGTAATTGCCGTGCCCGTCGAACGACTTATCCGGAAGACCGCGGAAGTCGCGGATGCGCGGCATCGCCACGTTCACGAACCGGTCGTAGAACTCGTACATGCGCGAGCCGCGCAGCGTGACCGCCGCACCGATCGGCATCCCCTCGCGCAGCTTGAAGTTCGAGATCGACTTCTTGGCGCGGCGGACCGTCGGGCGCTGTCCGGTGATGGTCTTCAGCTCGTCGACCGCCGCGTCCAGGTTCTTCGTGTCCTGGATCGCGTCGCCGACACCCATGTTGACCACGATCTTGGTCAGCCGCGGCGCCTGCATCACGCTCTTGTAGCGGAAACGCTCCATCAGCGCCGGCACCACCTCGGTCTCGTAGAACAGCTGGATCCTGGGCTTCATCTCTTACTTTCCCCACCGGGCTAGCCGCGCGGGATCATCTCCTGGCAGCTCTTGCACACCCGCTCCTTGGTCCCGTCGGCGAGCCGCTTCATGCCCATGCGCGTCTTCTCGCCGCACTTCGGGCAGACGATCAGCACGTTCGAGACGTGGATCGGGGCCTCCTTCTCGAGGATCCCGCCCTTCGGGTTCTTCTGGGTCGGCCGCGTGTGCCGCTTTATGAAGTTGACCTTCTCGACGATGATGCGACTCTTCTCGGCAAGGTCTTCAGGACCCTGCCCCGCTTCCCCTTGTCGTCCCCGCCGATCACCTCGACCGTGTCGCCCTTGGCGATGTGCATCTGCCGAGCCATCAGATCACCTCCGGAGCCAGCGAGATGATCTTCATGAATTCCTTCTCGCGCAGCTCGCGAGCCACGGGGCCGAAGATGCGGGTGCCGCGCGGCTCCTTCTGGTCGTTGATCAGCACCGCCGCGTTCTGGTCGAAGCGGATGTAGGAACCGTCCTTGCGGCGCTGCTCCTTGCGCGTGCGGATGATGACCGCCTTGGCCACATCGCCCTTCTTCACCGGAGCGCCGGGGATCGCGTCCTTGACCGCGACCACCACGATGTCGCCGAGCCCCGCATAGCGCCGCCCGGTGCCGCCCAGCACCTTGATGCACTGGGCCACCCGCGCCCCGGAGTTGTCCGAGATGGTCAGCATGGTCCTGAGCTGAATCATCGCTCCCTACTCCCGATCACCGTTCTCGCGCGGCGCCCCTCCGTTCGGTCCGGGGCACGGCGCAACGTCGTTATGGCCCGCCTACTTGGCGCGCTCGATGATCTCGACCAGGCGCCAGCGCTTGGCCTTGCTCAGCGGGCGGGTCTCCATGAAGGAAACCACGTCGCCGATGTGGCACTGGTTCTTCTCGTCGTGCACCTGGTACCGCTTCCGCTGCCGCACGTAGCGGCTGTAGGTCGGGTGCTTGACGAGGTGCTCGATCTGGACGACGACGGTCTTCTGCATCTTGTCCGAGACGACCGTCCCGACCCGGATCTTCCGGAGCTTGCGCTCGCTCGTGGTCGCTTGCGTGGTCTCTTCCATCGTGCTCTCGCCCACTTGAGTCCTCTCGCCTTGGTCCTGTCGGTTCTACTTGCCGGCGCCGGCCGGCGCCTTGCGCGTGGTCTTCCGGCTCGCCGCTCTGGCCGCCACCGGCTTCTTGGCGGCCGGCTTCTTGGCCGCCGCCTTGGGCGGCGCCGCCTTCCCGGTCGTCGTCTTCCTGGCGGCCGGCTTCCTGGCCGCGGTCTTCTTCTTCACGGTCTTCTTCGCCGCGGCCTTCTTCTCCGGGGCGACCGCCGCGCCGCCGGCGACCGCGGCCGCCGCGCCGCCCTTGGCGGCGAGCCCGGTGCCGAGCGCCCGGAGGCCCATATCGTGCTCCTTCAGGATGGTGAGGAGCCGGGCCATGTCGCGGCGCGCCTCGCGCAGCTTGAGCGGGTTGTCGAGCTGCCGCATCGAGTTCCGGAAGCGGAGGTTGAACATCTCCTCCCGGAGGTCGCGGACCTTGAGCCGCACCTCTTCCGCCGACATCTCGCGCACCTTGTGTGGATTCAGTTCACGCATGATCGTCGTTCCCTGCCGCGTTATCCGCCGCTACCGGCCGTCGCTCACCCCTGCCCGCCCCGTCACTCGCCCGCCAGCTCTTCACGCGTGACGAAACGCGTGCGGAGCGGCAGCTTGGACGCCCCGAGCTCGAGCGCGCGGCGGGCCATCGGCTCATCGATCCCCTCGAGCTCGAACATGACCCGGCCCGGCTTGACCACCGCCACCCAGAACTCGGGAGTGCCCTTGCCCTTGCCCATGCGGGTCTCGGCCGGCTTCTTGCGTCACCGGCTTGTCGGGGAAGATGCGGATCCACATCTTGCCGCCGCGCTTGATGTGCGCGGTTGATGGCGACGCGCGCGGCCTCGATCTGCCGGTTGGTGACCCAGCCGGCTCCAGCGCCTTGCAGCCCGAACTCGCCGAAGGCCACCGTGCGCGCCGCGGTAGGCCATGCCGCGCCATCCGGCCGCGCTGCTGCTTGCGGTACTTGACCCGCTTCGGCATCAGCATGGCTCCTACTCCTCGCTCGTCGGTCCGGCCAGGGCCGACTGCCGCGGACGGACGCCGCGGCTTGGGCTCGGCGGCCGCCGTCTCGGGGCCTCTCGTTGCCGAGGACTCTCGCCGTGGAAGATCCAGACCTTCACCCCGATGCACCCGTAGGTGGTGACGGCCGTGGCCCGGGCGAAGTCGATGTCCGCGCGCAGCGTGTGCAGCGGCACCCGCCCCTCGCGGTAGCTCTCGGAGCGCGACATCTCGGCGCCGCCCAGGCGGCCCGAGCAGGCGACGCGGATGCCCAGCGCGCCGGAGCGCATGCCGAGGAGAGCGCCTTCTTCATGGCCCGCCGGAAGGAGACGCGCTGCTCGAGCTGCCGGCGATGTGCTCGGCCACGAGCTGGGCGTCGACGTCCGGCTCGCTCGATCTCCTCGATGTCGAGGAGGACCTGCTTCTTCGTGAGGTGCTGCAGCTCATCGCGGAGCTGGTTGACCTGCTGGCCGCTTGCGGCCGATGACCATGCCCGGCCGGGCGTGTGGATCGTCACGTCGACCTTGTCGCGCCGCGCGCTCGATCATGATCTTGGAGACGCCGCCTGGCGAGCCGCTTCTTCAGGTACTGCCGGATGAAGAGGTCCTCCTCGAGCAGGTTCGCGTATTCGCTTCTTGGCGAACCAGCGCGAGTCCCAGGTCCTGATGATCCCCAGCCGCAAACCGATCGGATTGGTCTTCTGTCCCAAAGAGCTCTCCTCGGTCCGCTAGGCCTTGGCCTGCGCGGCCATCGGCTGCGAGCGCCTGGCGTCCGGCATCTCGTCTCGCGTCGCCACCACGATCGTGATGTGGCTCGTCCGCTTCAGAATCGGGGTGGCCGCGCCCCTGCGCCCGCGGCAGGAAGCGCTTCATGGTCGGGCCGCCCCGACGACGGCCGCCTTCACGTACGAGGTCCTCGCAGGTCGATCTTCGTCCTCGTGCCTTCAGTCGGCGTTCGCCACCGCCGACTTCAGGACCTTGCTGATCGGCTTGCGCGCATCCGCTTCGGGCGTGAAGCTCAGCGATCGTCCTGCGCCTGCTCCACGTGCAGCCCGCGGATCAGCCGAGCACCCGGTCCGCCTTGCGCGGCGAGATCCGCACGTACGGGCGATGGCTCTGGCTTCCATTGCTCCTCGCTTGCTCCGGTCCCTGCGGCTCCGGCTCGGTCGCTCCGCTACTTGCGGACCGACGTGTCTTGTCCGACTTGCGCGTGCCCGCGGAAGATCCGCGTCGGCGCGAACTCGCCGAGCTTGTGGCCGACCATGTTCTCGGTGACGTAGATCGGGATGAACTTGTTGCCGTTGTGCACCGCGAGGGTGTGCCCGACGAACTCGGGCAGCACCGTCGAGCGGCGCGCCCAGGTCCTGAGCACCTTCTTCTCCCGCTCCTTGTTCATCGTCTCGATCTTCGTCCGAAGAGCTTCGCGTCGACGAACGGACCCTTCTTGATCGAACGTGCCATGGCGATCCCTCCGTCGCGTACTTCTGCTCGCGCCGGCGGACGATGCAGCTTGTCCGACAGCTTCTTCTTGCGCGTCTTGAAACCCTTGGTCGGCTTGCCCCAGGGCGTGCACGGATGCCGCCCGCCGGAGCGTCTTGCCCTCGCCGCCGCCCATCGGGTGGTCGTGCGGGTTCATGGCCACGCCGCGCGACGCTGCGGCCGCCTGCCGAGCCAGCGGCTCCGGCCCGGCCTTGCCGATCACGATGTTCTCGTGGTCGAGGTTGCCCGACCTTGCCGATCGTGCAGTGCAGTCGAGGTCGAACTTCCGCACCTCGCCCGACGGCAGCCGCAGCTGCGCGTAGTCGCCCTTCCTTGGCCATGAGCTGGCAGTACGTGCCGGCGCCAGCGCGCCACCTGGCCGCCCTTGCCCGGGAATCAGCTCGACGTTGTGGATGCTGGTGCCGAGCGGGACGCTCTGCGGAGCGGCAGCGCAGTTCCCCGGCGCGGATCTCGGCGTCCGGACCCCGACATCACCGTGTCGCCGACCCCGACGCCGACCGGCGCCAGGATGTAGCGCTTCTCGCCGTCGGCGTAGTGGAGCAGCGCGATGCGCGCCGAGCGGTTCGGGTCGTACTCGATCGCTCGCCACCCTCGCCGGGATGCCGTCCTTGTCCCGCCGGAAATCGATGATCCGGTAGCGCCGCTTGTGCCCGCCGCCGATGCAGCGGGCGGACACGTGACCGTGGTTGTTGCGCCCGCCCGTCGCGCCGGAGACCGCTCGATCAGCGACTTCTCGGGCTTGCGTCTTCGTGATCTCCGCGAAGTCGGAGACCGTCTTGTACCGGAGCGTCGGGGTGACCGGCTTGAATTTCTTGATCCGCCATGGCCGTTCCTCTAGACCTGGTCGAACAGCTCGATCGTCTGGCCGGCCTTGAGCGTGACGATCGCCTTCTTCCATGCTGAGCGCTGGCCGGCATAGCGTCCCAGGCGCTTGAGCTTGCCTGCGCAGTTGATGGTGCGCACCGCCCTGACCTTGACGTTGAAGATCGTCTCGACCGCGTGCGCGATCTCGATCTTGTTCGCCTCGGTGGCCACCTCGAAGAAGTAGACGTTGTTCTTCTCGCGAAGCGGGCGCCCTTCTCGGTGATCAGCGCCCGCCGACGATCTGCCGGGGGTCCTTCATGAGCGCACGACCTCCTCGATCTTGCGCGAGCCCGCTCGTCGTCGATCAGGATCGCCTCGCTCTGCATGACGCTCGTAGGGGTTCAGCTGCTGGCGACCGCGATGGTCCTGACCCGGGGAGGTTGCGCGCGTCGACATGTGGATGTTCTCGTCGTGATCGCCGAGGACGAGCAGGCAGCTCTTGCCCGTCGAGGCCGAGCTTCCTGAGCAGCGAGGCCACGGTCCTGGTCGCCGGGGCCGTCGAGTCCGAGCGGATCGACGCACCGCGATGGCGAGGTCGCCGGCCCGCGCCGACAGCGCCGAGCGCAGCGCCAGCCCGCCGCTCCTTCTTCGGGATCTCGATGCGGTAGTCGCGCGGCTGCGGCCCGAAGGCGCGGGCGCCGCGCTTCCACAGCGGCGAGCGGGTCGAGCCCTGCGCGCGCGCGCCCGGTGCCCTTCTGGCGGAACGGCTTCTTGCCGCCGCCGCGAGACCAGGCCGCGGGTCTTGACCTGCCGAGGTGCCCTGGCGCTGGTTGGCGAGGTAGCTGCGTCACCGACCTCCCACATCACGTGCTCGTTGCATCGGCTGCTCGAACAGCGCGGCCGGGAGCTCGATCGTCCCCTCGTCCTCGCCTTGCGCGTTGAAGTGCTTGGCGTCCATGGTCTACTTCTTCTTGCTGCGATCGTCCGGCCTTCCTGGTCGGCTGCTTGACCTGATGCCCAGGCCGTTGCCGACGGCGCTCGCTGGCCGCGACGCCGGCCGCATGAGCACGATGGTGTTCATCGCGCCCGGGATCGATCCCTCGACCAGATCAGGTTGCGCTCGGTCGAGTCCGACCACTCTCAGGTTCCGCACGGTCAGGTCGCTCGCCCATGTGGCCGGGGAGCTCGTGCCCTTGAGACGCGCGACGGGTCCAGCGCTCGACGCCGATCGAGCCCGGCATGCTTGCCCGGTCTTCGAGCCGTGGCTGGCGGGGCCGCCGTGGAAGCGGTGGCGCTTGACCACGCCCTGGAAGCCCTTGCCCTTGGTCATCCCGATCGACGTCGACGCGGCGCCCGCTCGAACTGCTCGACCGTGAGCTCTGGCCGACCGTGAAGCCGGCCGGCTCGGCCGCGCGGAACTCGCGGAGCTGGCGCTGCGGAGGCACCGGCTTGCGCCTTGAACTGCCCGAGCCGCGGCCGGGTGAACGTGCGCTCCTGGCTTGCGCCCGAAGCCCGAGCTGCACCGCCGTGTAGCCGTCGCGTCTCCGGCGTCCGCAGCTGCGACGACCGGTGCACGGCCCGGCCTCGATGACGGTCACCGGGACCAGCCTTCCCGTCTCGGTCGAAGATCTGGGTCATGCCGATTTCTTCGCCCGATCAGTCCCGATCATCGCCTGTCCTCCTGGTTCCCGCCTGTGGCCCCGTTACAGTCTTGATCTCGATGTCCACGCCCGCCGGGCAGCTCGAGCTTCATCGAGCGCGTCCATCGTCTGCGGCGTCGACTGCGTGATGTCGATCAGCCGCTTGTGGATCCGGATCTCGAACTGCTCGCGCGACTTCTTGTCCACGTGCGGCGAGCGCAGCACCGTGTAGACCGTCCGCTTCGTCGGCAGCGGCACCGGCCCGCGCGTGATCGGCGCCGGTCCGCGCGCGGTCCGCACGATCTCGCCCGGCCGACTTGTCCAGCATCGCGTGGTCGTACGACTTCAGCTTGATTCGGATCTTCTGGGTCTCGCCAGCCATGCGCTCGATTCCCTCGCCGGTTACTCGATGATCTCGGTGACGACGCCGGCGCCGACGGTGCGGCCGCCCTCGCGGATCGCGAACCGCAGCTCCTTCTCCATCGCGATCGGCGTGATCAGCTCCACCTTCACCGTCACGTTGTCCCCCGGCATCACCATCTCCCGCCCTTCCGGCAGCGTCGCCACCCCCGTCACGTCCGTCGTCCGGAAGTAGAACTGCGGCCGGTACCCGTTGAAGAACGGCGTGTGCCGCCCGCCCTCCTCCTTCGTCAGCACGTACACCTCGCCCTTGAACTTCGTGTGCGGCGTGATCGACTCTTCGGCGCCGCCAGCACCATCCCCCGCTCCAGATCGTCCTTCTCCATCCCGCGCAGCAACAGCCCGATGTTGTCCCCCGCCTGCGCGTCGTCCAGGAGCTTCCGGAACATCTCCACCCCCGTCACCACCAGTCTCCCGCGTCTCCCGCAGCCCCACCCGCTCCACCTTGTCCCCGACCTTCACCTTCCCGCGCTCCACCCGGCCCGTCCCCACCGTCCCCCGGCCCGTGATCGAGAACACGTCCTCCACCGGCATCAGGAACGGCTTGTCCATCTCCCGCTCCGGCGTCGGAATGTAGCTGTCCACCGCCTCCATCAGCTCCATGGATCGCACTTCGTCGCCTCCGCATCCTCCGGATGCTCCATCGCCTTCAGCGCCGATCCCCGCACCACCGGAATCTCGTCCCCCGGGAACTCGTACTTCTTCAACAGCTCCCGGACCTCCAGCTCCACCAGCTCCAGCAGCTCCGGGTCGTCCACCATGTCCACCTTGTTCAGGAACACCACGATGTACGGCACCCCCACCTGCCGCGCCAGCAGGATGTGCTCCCGCGTCTGCGGCATCGGCCCGTCCGCCGCGCTCACCACCAGGATCGCCCCGTCCATCTGCGCCGCGCCCGTGATCATGTTCTTCACGTAGTCCGCGTGCCCCGGACAGTCCACGTGCGCGTAGTGCCGCTTCGCCGTCTCGTACTCCACGTGCGCCGTCGCGATCGTGATCCCCCGCGCCTTCTCCTCCGGCGCGTTGTCGATCGAGTCGAACGTCCGCACCGGATCGCCAGATCCGTTCTTCGCCAGCACCATCGTGATCGCCGCCGTCAGCGTCGTCTTCCCGTGGTCCACGTGCCCGATCGTCCCCACGTTCACGTGCGGCTTCGTCCGCTCAAACTTCTGCCTTGCTCATCTCCTCGAATGCCTCCTCATCAGGACCGCGCGCGGCCGCCGGCCGGCGGCGCCCAGACCGGCGTCTAGCCGCTGGCCTTCTTGACCAGATCTCCTCGGCCAGCTGCTTCGGGCACCGCCGTCGTAGCGGGAGAACTGCATGGTGTAGATCGCCCGCCCCTGGGTCATCGAGCGCAGCCGCGTCGCGTATCCGAACATCTCGGCCAGCGGCACGTGGGCCGCGACGACGCGCGCGTCGCCGCGCTCGAACATGCCGCCGATCTGCCCGCGCCGCGCGGTCAGGTCGCCGATGACCTCGCCCATGTACTCCTCGGGGACGACCACCTCGACGTCCATGACCGGCTCGAGCAGCCGGGGCGAGGCCTTGCCGATCGCCTCCTTGATGGCGCCATCGACCGGCGATCTTGAACGCCATCTCGGACGAGTCGACCTCGTGGTAGGAGCCGTCGAGGAGCGTGACCTTGACGTCGACCACCGGGTAGCCGGCGAGCGACGCCGCTCTCGCATCGCCTCCTTGACGCCCTGCTCGCACGGCCGGGATGTACTCCCGCGGGATGACGCCGCCCACGATCTTGTTCTCGAAGACGAAGCCCTGCCCCGGAGCGGGCTCGACCCGGATGGTCACGTCGCCGTACTGGCCGTGGCCGCCGGTCTGCTTCACGAAGCGCTCGCGCTGCTCGACCGTCGCGCGTGATCGTCTCGCGATAGGCGACCTGCGGCTTGCCGACCGTTCGCCTCGACCTTGAACTCGCGGCAGCATGCGGTCGACGAGGATCTCGAGGTGCAGCTCGCCCATCCCGGAGATGATGGTCTGGCCGGTCTCCTCGTCCGTCTTGACGCGGAAGGTCGGATCCTCCTCGGACAGCTTCTGGAGCGCGTTGCCGAGCTTCTCCTCGTCGGCCTTGGTCTTCGGCTCGATCGCCACCGCGATGACCGGCTCCGGGAAGTGCATCGACTCGAGCACGACCGGGTGGTCGGGAGCCGCAGAGCGTGTCGCCGGTCGACGACCCTGCGAAGCCCCACCAGCGGCGCCGATCTCGCCGGCGTAGACCTCCTCGACCTCCTCGCGCTTGTTGGCGTGCATGCGCACGATCCGGCCGATCCGCTCGCCGCTTCTGCGTCGCCGACGTTCAACACCGTGTCGCCCGTCTCGACCGTGCCCGAGTAGACGCGGAAGAAGGCCAGCTTGCCCGACGTACGGGTCGGTCATGATCTTGAAAGCCAGGGCCGCGAACGGCTCGTCGTCGGTCGGCCGCCGCGCCACCTCGTTCTCGCGTGTCGAGGGTTCGTGCCCGCGACCGGCGGCATGTCGACCGGCGACGGCAGGTAGTCGACCACGCGCGTCGAGCAGCTGGCGCACGCCCTTGTTCTTGATAGGCGCGAGCCGCACGAGCACCGGGCACGATCTCGTGCGGCGATGGTCCCCTGGCGGATCGCCTCCTTGATCAGTCGGCCGGCGTGATCGTGGCGCCTCGAGGTAGCGCTGCGAGTCAGCTCGTCGTCGTACTCGGCGATCGCCTCGAGCATCGTGTGCCGCGCGCTCTTCGGCCACTCGGCGATCCAGGTCCTTGGGGATGGGCTCCTTGACGACCGTGGTGCGGCCGTGCCTTCCTCGACGTAGATCACGACTCCATCTCCACCAGGTCGATGATGCCCCTGGAAGATGTCGCCCATCATGACCGGCATCTGCACCGGCACCGGCTGCGCGCCCAGGCGCTCGCGCATCATGCTGCACGACGACGTCAGAAGTCGGCGCCGACGCGGTCCATCTTGTTGACGAAGGCGATGCGCGGGACGCCGTACTTGTCGGCCTGGCGCCAGACCGTCTCGGACTGCGGCTCGACGCCGCCGACGCCGCAGAAGACGGCGATCGCGCCGTCGAGGACGCGCAGCGACCGCTCGACCTCGACCGTGAAGTCGACGTGGCCGGGGGTGTCGATGATGTTGATCTGGTGGTCCGTCCAGACGGCAGGTCGTGGCCGCCGAGGTGATCGTGATCCCGCGCTCCCGCTCCTGCTCCATCCAGTCCATGGTGGCGGCGCCGTCGTGCACCTCGCCCATGCGATGGATCCGGCCCGTGTAGAAGAGGATCCGCTCGGTCAGGGTGGTCTTGCCGGCATCGATGTGGGCCATGATCCCGATGTTGCGCAGGTCTCTCTATGGAGAACTGGCGAGCCAAGGGACCTGGAACCTCGATCTGGCGGCCCGGCGGCCGCATGTCCTCGCGCCGAGGGCCCCCATGGCCCCCGGTCCGTCGAACGCCCGATCCGACGCGCGGCCGCAAACGAGACCGCGGGCGATCTGCCGGCACCGAGTTCGGCGCCGGGCGACGCTTCATGTGCGACGCGAAGAGGCGCCCGCCGCGGGGAGTTCCGCCGGCCTGGTCGCCTGACGCGCACGTCCCGCCTCGGGGATCAAGAGCCTTGGCGAGGCCCGCGATCCCGGCACGGAACGACGGTTCAGTTGTCTGGTTGTCTCGAGCAGCCGCTATAGGAGCCCCGGTCGGATTGCGCCGCCTGATCGGAGCCGCGAGGGCTCCGCGACCTGCGCATGGGGCTTGTCAGCGACTTGGCGGATTACCAGCGGTAGTGGGCGAAGGCCTTGTTGGCCTCGGCCATCTGGTGCGTGTCTTCCCGCTTCTTGATCGCCGCCCCCTCGTTCTTGGACGCCGCGATGATCTCCGCGGCCAGCTTCTCCGCCATCGTGTGGTCCGGCCGAGCGCGAGCGTAGGAGATGAGCCAGCGCATCGCCAGAGCGCGTTGCGCCGCTCCGGGCGTGATCTCGACCGGCACCTGGTAGGTCGCCCCGCCGACGCGCCGCGACTCTTCACCTCCAGGTTCGGGCTTGACGTTGTTGAGGGCCTGCTTCAAGACCGGCAGCCCGTCCTGCCCGGTCTTCTCCTCGATGATCCGCAGGCGCCGTAGAAGATCCGCTCGGCCGTGCTCTTCTTGCCCCGCCTCATCACGGAGTTGATGAAGCGGGTGACGAGCACGTTGTCGTACTTCGGATCCGGCTGCCGGCTCGCGACGCTGGAAATCGGCTTTCTCGACTCTCCGTCCCCTCGGCCATCGACGACCTCAGGCCTCGAGCTCTCTTCTTACGCTTGGTGCCGTACTTCGAACGGCTCTGGTTGCGCCCGTCGACGCCGCTGGCGTCGAGGGTGCCGCGGATGATGTGGTAGCGCACGCCCGGCAGGTCCTTCACGCGGCCGCCGCGGATGAGCACGATCGAGTGCTCCTGCAGGTTGTGCCCCTCGCCGGGGATGTAGCAGGTGACCTCGATGCCGTTCGTCAGCCGCACGCGCGCCACCTTGCGCAGCGCCGAGTTCGGCTTCTTCGGCGTCGTCGTGTACACGCGGGTGCACACGCCGCGCTTCTGCGGGCACGCCTTGCAGCGCCGGCGACTTGGTCCGGTTCGACAGGCGCTTGCGGCCCTTGCGGACGAGCTGGCTCAGAGTCGGCACGAGATCGCTCTCCCTACCCGGCGGCTCCGGCCGCCAAGGCTAAATGACGTGTTCGCTTGCGCTTGACTCACCGATCCACCGCTTCGCGCGATGGCGTGAAGCGCAGACTACGGATACTATCGAAAGCCCGTTGCAGGCGTCAAGGCCCGATTCCGGCCTGATTCCGGCCGATCTCGACGATTCCCGCCGATTCCGGCCAATTTCCGCCCGTTCCGCCCGCCGGGGGTGGAAGGCCTGGAAATCCCCGGCGGCCGGCCGCCGGGGAGCGCTCTCAGGCGCTCTGCACGTCCGCCGACTCGGCCGGAAGTTCTTCTTCTGCATGGACTTCCTCGACCTCCTCGGGGATCTCGGCGCCCTCGGTCTCGGGCTCGAGACGTCCTCCTCCTCGAACTCCTCGTCCGGCGACTCGATCACCCGCATCTTCCGGTAGGCCGGAGAACCCGGTCCCGGCGGGGATCAGGTGCCCGATGGTCACGTTCTCCTTGAGCCCGCGCAGCGGATCGACCGCCCCCTGGATCGAGGCCTCGGTCAGCACCCGCGTCGTCTCCTGGAAGGAGGCCGCCGAGATGAAGCTCTGGGTCGAGAGCGAGGCCTTGGTGATCCCGAGCAGCAGCGGCTGGAAGGTCGCCGGCTTTCCGCCCTCCGTCTTGACTCCGCTCGTGCTCCTCGCGGAGCGACGATCTTGTCGACCTGCTCGCCCTCGAGGAAGTTCGTGTCGCCCGGGATCCTCGATCCGCACCTTCTGCAGCATCTGGCGCACGATCACCTCGATGTGCTTGTCGTCGATGCGCACGCCCTGGAGCCGGTAGACCTCCTGGATCTCGTTCGACCAGGTACTCCTGCACCTCGTTGATCCCCTTGACCTGCAGGATGTCGTGCGGGTTGATCGGGCCCTCGGTCAGCCGGTCGCCGGCCCGGACCTCGTAGTCGCCTTCCTGCACGTAGAGCTGCCGGCCCTGCGGGATCAGGTACTCGCTGCGTGTCGCCGGTCGTCGTCTCGGACCACGATCTTCCGCATGCCGCGGGTGACCTTGCCCGAACTCGCACGACGCCCGTCGATCTCGGCGATCGATCGCCGCATCCTTCGGCTTGCGCGCCTCGAACAGCTCGGCGACGCGCGGCAGACCGCCGGTGATGTCGCGGGTCTTGCGAGACGTCGCGGCGGATCTTGGCCAGCACCTCGCCGATCCGCACCGCTGCCCGTCCCGCACGTCGAGCCGCGCGCCGGTCGGCAGCGGGTAGTGATCGATGCGATTCCGCCCGCTCGTCGAGGATGTCGATGTGCGGCTGCAGGATCTTCTCGCGGTCCTCCACGATGACCGGGAGCTGCTGCCCGGTCGTCTCGTCGATCTCGTCGCGCACGGTGACCTTCTCCTTGATGTCGCACGAAGCGCGACGATGCCGCTTCTCGCGTGCGACGATCGGCAGTGTTGTAGGTGTCCCACTCGAAGAGCATCGTCGTCCTCGGTCGACCGCGGCGCCGTCGGCGACGCAGGAGCCGGCGCCGTAGCGGCGGCGTGTACCGGTCGACGGACGCCGGCCCGTCGGCGTCGAGGATCTCGATCTCGCCGCGGTGGCCGACGTTGACGAAGTGCGGCGGCTCGTCCTCGGTCGTGGACCGTGCTCAGGCCCTCGAGCGAACTCGAGCTTGCCGTCGGCCTTGCGCCTTGATCTTCGACTGCTCGACGATGACGGCTCGCCGCGCCGCCGATGTGGAAGGTGCGCAGGGTGAGCTGCGTGCCCGGCTCGCCGATCGACTGCGCGGCGATGACGCCGACCGCCTCGCCGAGTCGACGACCATGCGCCCGGTGGCGAGGTCGCGGCCGTAGCACTTGCGCGCAGACGCCGCGGCGCGACTCGCAGGTGAGCACCGAGCGGATCTCGACCTTCTCGACCCCCGCCTCCTCGAGCGCGTCGGCGACCGTCCTCGTCGATCATCGTCCCCTCCGCGACGATGACCTCGCTCGAGTCGCGGATCGTAGACGTCCTCGGCCGTCACGCGACCGAGCACGCGGTCGCGCAGCGGCTCGACGACCTCCTCGCCGTCCTTCAGCGCGCCCTTCTCGAGCCGAGGATCGTGCCGCAGTCCTCCTCGGTGATGATCACGTCCTGGGCGACGTCGACCAGCCGGCGCGTCAGGTAGCCGGCGTCGGCGGTCTTGAGCGCCGTGTCGGCCAGGCCCTTGCGCGCGCCGTGGGTCGAGATGAAGTACTCGAGCACGGTCAGGCCTTCCTTGAAGTTGCGAGATGATCGGCTGCTCGATGATCTCGCCCGAGGCCGCCGGTGACCTTCTTCTGCGGCTTGGCCATCAGACCGCGCATGCCGGCGAGCTGGCGGATCTGCTCCTTGTTGCCGCGCGAGCCCGAGTCGGCCATCATGAAGATCGGGTTGAAGCCCGTCCGGTCGCTGCGGCGCAGCCCGTCGAAGGTGACCTCCTCGACCTCGTTGGTGACGCGCGGTCCAGGTCTCGATGACCTTGTTGTAGCGCTCGTTCGTCGGTGATCAGCCTGGTCGCGGTAGCTGCTCGGTTGATCTCGTCGACCTCCTTCTGGCCTTCGCGATGATCTCCGGCTTCTCCGGCGGGATGATGCAGGTCGTCGATGCCGACGGTGATGCCGGCGCGGTGGCGTAGTCGAAGCCGAGCTCCTTCAGCTGTCGAGGAAGCGCGCGGTGACCGTCGCTGCCGAGCGTGCGGTAGCAGTCGCCGACCAGCTCCTCGAGCTGCTTCTTGTCGAGGGTCTTGTTGACGAAGCCGCAGCTCCGGCGGCAGGACCTCGTTGAAGAGGACCCGGCCCGACCGTGGTCTCGATCGACCGATCTGCCCTGTCGCAGGCAGCACGCTGGATCTTGGCGTGCAGATCGATCGTGCCCGTGGTCGCAGCGCCGAGCGCACCTCGTCGGCGCCGGCGAAGGCACGCTTGCCCCTCGCCCCTGGCGCCCGGGCTGCGGCTTGGTCAGGTAGTAGCAGCCGAGCACGATGTCCTGGCTCGGCGTGGCGACCGGCCGGCCGCTGCGCGGGCAGCAGGATGTTGTTCGGTCGACAGCATGAGCAGCGCTGGTCTCGATCTGCGCCTCGAACGAGAGCGGCACGTGCACGGCCATCTGGTCGCCGTCGAAGTCGGCGTTGAAGGCCGTGCAGACCAGCGGGTGGATGCGGATCGCCTTGCCCTCGACCAGCACCGGCTCGAAGCGCCTGGATGCCGAGGCGGTGCAGCGTCGGCGCGCGGTTCAGCAGCACCGGGTGGTCCTTGATGATCTCGCCCAGGATGTCCCAGACCTCGGGCCTCTCGCGCTCGACCAGCTTCTTGGCGCTCTTGACCGTCTGCACGCAGCCGCGTCCTCGAGCTTGCGGATGATGAACGGCTTGAACAGCTCGAGCGCCATGTTCTTGCGGCAGGCCGCACTGGTTGCAGCCTGAGCTCCGGGCCCGACCACGATCACCGAGCGGCCGGAGTAGTCGACGCGCTTGCCGAGCAGGTTCTGGCGGAAGCGGCCCTGCTTGCCCTTGAGCATGTCGCGAGAGCGACTTGAGCGGGCGGTTCCCCTGGCCGCGCACGGCGCGCGTGCGGCGGCCGTTGTCGAAGAGCGCGTCCACCGCCTCCTGCAGCATCCGCTTCTCGTTGCGCAGGATGACCTCGGGCGCGCTTGATCTCGATCAGCTTCTTCAGCCGGTTGTTGCGGTTGATGACGCGGCGGTAGAGGTCGTTCAGGTCGGAGGTGGCGAAGCGGCCGCCCTCGAGCGGCACCAGCGGCCGCAGGTCCGGCGGCAGCACCGGGACGACGGTCGAGGATCATCCACTCGGGACGGTTGCCGCTCTGGCGGAACGCCTCGACGATCTTGAGCCGCTTGAGCGTGCTCCTTCTTGCCGCTGCACCGAGGTCTCGATCTTGCGCCTGCGTGCGCAGCTCGGCCGACAGCTCGTCGAGGTCGAGCTCGCGCGAGCAGGCTCGCGGATCGCCTCGGCGCCCATCTTGGCCTCGAAGCTCGATGTTCGGCGTCGCTCGCGCAGCTCCTGGTACTGCTCCTCGGTCAGGAGCTCGTGCTCGCGTGAAGCGCGGTGTTGCCCGGGATCGATCGACGACGTACGACTCGTAGTAGAGGATCGCGCTCGAGGTCGCGGACCGACATGTCGAGCAGGTGGCCGATGCGGCTGACGGCACGCCCTTGAAGTACCAGATGTGGGAGACCGGCACGGCCAGCTCGATGTGCCCCATGCCGCTCGCGGCGCACCTTGGCCTGGGTCACCTCGACGCCGCACGGTCGCAGATCACGCCGCGGTAGCGGATGCATCTTGTACTTGCCGCAGTTGCACTCCCAGTCCTTGACCGGGCCGAAGATCCGCTCGCAGAAGAGCCCGTCCTTCTCCGGCTTGAAGGAGCGGTAGTTGATCGTCTCCGGCTTGGTCACCTCGCCGTGCGACCACTGCGGATGACGTCTCGGGAGAGGCCAGCCGGATGCGGATCGAGTTGAAGTTGAACGCCGGCGCGCTCGCGCTCGTCCGCGGGTCGCGGCCCGAGATGGCGGCCATCGCCAGGGTGAGCCGCGACTGCAGGTCCGGTTCCGGGCTCATCGGACCTCCTGTGCGGCCTCGCTCGGCGTCTGCGGTCATCCGCGACGTCCGCACCGGTCGACCGTCCGCGGTCAGCGTCCGGCTCAGCTTCCTCGAACTGCACGTCGAGGCAGAGGCTCTGCAGCTCCTTCACGAGCACGTTGAACGACTCGGGCACGCCCGGCTCGGGCGGGTTCTCGCCCTTGACGATCGCCTCGTAGATCCGCGACCGGCCCGGCACGTCGTCGCGACTTGACGGTGAGCAGCTCCTGCAGCGTGTAGGCGGCGCCGTAGGCCTCGAGCGCCCACACCTCCATCTCGCCGAAGCGCTGGCCGCCGAACTGGGCCTTGCCGCCCAGCGGCTGCTGCGTGACGAGCGAGTAGGGGCCGATGGAGCGCGCGTGGATCTTGTCGTCCACCAGGTGGCGAGAGCTTCATCATGTAGATGTAGCCGACGGTGACCCGGTGGTCGAACGGCTCGCCGGTCCGGCCGTCGTAGAGGACGGTCTTGCCGTCCTCGGGCAGGCCCGCCTCGCGCAGCACGGCCTTGATCTCGTCCACCGTGGCGCCGGCGAACACCGGCGTCGCCGCGCGTGAAGCCGAGCTGCGTGCGCGGCCCAGCCGAGGTGGGTCTCGAGGATCTGGCCGATGTTCATGCGCGACGGCACGCCGAGCGGGTTCAGGACCATCTCGACCGGGCGTGCCGTCCGGCAGGTAGGGCATGTCCTCCTCGGGCAGGATCTTGGCGACGACGCCCTTGTTGCCGTGGCGGCCGGCCATCTTGTCGCCGACCGACAGCTTGCGCTTCTTGGCGACGTAGACCTTGACCAGCTTGACCACGCCGGGCGGCAGCTCGTCGCCGCGCGTGACCTTCTCGATCTCCTTCTCGAGCTCCTTCTCGAGCCGGCTGATCGCCGCCGCGCGCCGCTTCCATCTGGCGCCAGAAGCTGCTCGTTGATCTTGCGGTCGTCCGCGGTCATCGGCGAGCCCCAGGCGATGTCGTCGAAGTCGATCTTCTCGAGGAACTGCGCGGAGAAGCTTGCGGCCCGGTGCGGACGATCGGCTCGCCCGGTCGAGGCGCGCGTGCGCAGCACGCTCACCGGTCTGCCCGTCGAGGATCTCGCGTGAGCTCGTCGGTCGCGCGCCTCGATGATGCGCTGCTTGCTCCTTGCGCGACTGCGCGGCGGAGGCGTCTCGATCTTCTTCCTCTCCTGCTTCTTGGTCGCTCTCGTCCTTCTCGCGGCGCGAGAACACCTTGATGTCGATGACGACGCCGTCCATCCCGGGCGGGGCCTTGAGCGAGGCGTCGCGCACGTCGCCGGCCTTGTCGCCGAAGATGGCGCGCGAGCAGCCGCTCCTCGGGGCGTGAGCTCGGTCTCGCCCTTGGGCGTGACCTTGCCGACCAGGATGTCGCCCGGCCGCGACGCGGGCGCCGATGCGGATGATGCCCTCCTCGTCGAGGTTCTTGACCGCCTCCTCGCCGACGTTCGGGATCTCGCGGGTGATCTCCTCGACGCCGCGCTTGGTGTCGCGCACCTGGAGCTCGAACTCCTCGATGTGGATCGAGGTGAAGATGTCGTTCTTGATCAGCCGCTCGCTGACCAGGATGGCGTCCTCGAAGTTGTAGCCGCCCCACGGCATGAAGGCGCACGAGCACGTTGCAGCCGAGCGCCAGCTCGCCCTCGCTGGTGGCCGGGCCGTCGGCGAGGACCTGCGCCGCGCCTTCACCCTCTGCCCCTCGTGCACGAGCGGCCGCTGGTTGAGGCAGGTGTCCTGGTTCGAGCGCTTGAACTTGGTCAGGCTGGTAGATGTCGAGTTGCCGGCCGCTCGGTGAAGTCGACTGGCACCGTCGTCCGCGGTCGCGGTCGTGCCGGACCGACGATCATGCTCGCCGCGACACGCGACTCGACCACGCCCGCGCGGCGCGCGAGCGACCAGCGCCCCGGAGTCCTCGGCCACCTTGCGCTCGAGCCCGGTGCCCACCAGCGGCGGCCTCGGTGACGAGGAGCGGCACCGCCTGGCGCTGCATGTTCGAGCCCATCAGCGCGCGGTTGGCGTCGTCGTGCTCGAGGAACGGGATGAGCGCCGCCGCCGGGCTGACACGAGCTGGATCGGCGAGACGTCCATGTAGTCGACGCTGCTCGGGCGTCGATCGATCGGGAACTCGCCGCGTGAAGCGACAGGCGATCCGCTCGCGCTCGAAGCTGGCCGCTCGTCTCGTCGATCGGCGCGTTCGCCTGCGCGATGTACGTAGCGGTCCTCGACGTCGGCGGACAGGAACTCGATCTCGCGCGGTCGACGACCCCGTCCTTCACCCGGCGGTAGGGCGTCTCCAGGAAGCCGAACTCGTTCACCCGCGCGTAGGTCGAGAGCGAGGAGATGAGGCCGATGTTCGGGCCTTCCGGCGTCTCGATCGGGCACATGCGCCCGTAGTGCGTGTAGTGGACGTCGCGGACCTCGAAGCCGGCGCGGTCGCGGGTGAGGCCGCCGGGCCCGAGGGCGGAGAGGCGCCGCTTGTGCGTCAGCTCGGCCAGCGGGTTGGTCTGGTCCATGAACTGCGAGAGCTGGCTCGAGCCGAAGAAGCTCTGGATCACCGCCGAGATGGTGCGCGCGTTGATCAGGTCGTAGGCGGTGACCTGTCTCCGGCTCCTGCAGCGACATGCGCTCGCGGATGATGCGCGCCATGCGCGCCAGGCCGATGTTGAACTGGTTCGCGAGCAGCTCGCCCACCGAGCGCACGCGGCGGTTGCCGAGATGGTCGATGTCGTCGGTCTCGGCCGAGCGACTCGACCTCCTCGTGGTCGATGCCGCAGACGGAGCAAGAGCAGGTACTTGACGATGGCGATGAAGTCCTCGCGGCACAGGGTCGCGCAGGTCGATCGTCGGGCATGGCCGAGCCCCAGCTTCTTCAGCGCGCGTCGCGGCCGCAGCAGGTGACTCGTGGCGGAGCTTCTGGTTCAGCTTGTAGCGGCCGACCTCGGCCAGGTCGTAGCGCTTGGGGTTGAAGAAGAGCCGGTTGAGGATCTCGCGCGCCGATCTCGGCGCGCGGCGGCTCGCCGGGGCGGAGCAGGGTGTAGATGCGGGCAGCGCCTCCTCCTCGCGTCGTGCGTGGTGTCCTTGCGTCAGGGTGTTGCGGACGATGTCGGCCTCGTCCTGCATGCGGGATCACGAAGACCTTGATGCGTCTCGAGCCCCGGCCTTGGCAGGTCCTTGCACGCTTCTCGGCGGTGATCTCCTCGTTGGCCTCGAGCAGGATCTCGCCGGTCTCGGCGTCGACCACGTCCTCGGCCGCCACCCGGCCGATCAGGCCTGCATCCTCTTCGGCTGCGCGCCCCCAGCTCGACGACCTCGGTCGCTCGTAGAAAAGCTCGAGGATCTCCTGGTCGGTGACGAAGCCCAGCGCCTTGCAGCAGCACGGTGACCGGCGAGCTTGCGCTTGCGGTCGATGTGCACGTACATGATGTCGTTCACGTCGATGCTGAACTCCACCCACGAGCCCCGGTAGGGATGATGCGCGCCGAGAAGAGCCGCTTGCCGTTCGGGTGGATGCTGCTCGTCGAAGAACACGCCCGGCGAGCGGTGGAGCTGGCTCACGATCACGCGCTCGGCGCCGTTGATGATGAAGGTGCCCTTGTCGGTGATCATCGGGAGCTCGCCGAGGTAGACCTCCTGCTCGATGATCTCCTTGTCCCGCTTCTCGCCGTCCACCTCCTCGCGGATGCGGAGGCGCAGCGTCGCCTTGAGCGGCACCGAGAAGGTGAGGTCCCGCTCCTGGCACTCGTCCACCGAGTACTTCGGCTCCCCGATGTCGTAGGAGACGAACTCGAGCGAGAACATCTCCCGCGGGTCGCTGATCGGGAAAGACGCGGTGAAGACCTCCTGCAGCCCTTCGTTCCGCCGCTTGTCGCCGCGGCACGTCGGCTTGAGGAACTTGCGGAACGACTCGAGCTGGACATCCAGCAGATTCGGGATCTCGAGGTTCCACTCGCTCGCTGATCTTCGAGAAGCTCCGGCGCCCGTTGGTCGACGGTTCCAGCCTTCAAGGAACTCGCTTTCCCTTCTCGCCGCCCGCTGCCGCCGCGCGGGCGGCGTGCAGCGCGATGCGGGCCGCTCGGGAGCCCGCTCTGGAGCCCGCCGACCGGCGTATCGGCGGGCTATCTGGCCTCGAGGCGCTATCTCGCCGCGGGCACACGCTGCGCGCGGAGATCGCGCGCTGCGCCGCCCGCGGGCAGCGGCTACTTGATCTCGACGTTGCCGCCCACTTCCTCGATCTTGGTCTTGATATCCAGGGCCTCGGCCTTGGACGACCTTCTCCTTGACCGCCTTGGGCGCGCTGTCGACGAGGTCCTTGGCCTCCTTGAGGCCGAGCCCGGTGAGCTCGCGCACCACCTTGATGACCTGGATCTTCTTGTCGCCGGACGCCGGTCAGCACGACGTCGAACTCGGTCTGCTCCTCGACCGCCGCCGCGCCACCGCCCATGCCCGGCATCATGCCGGCCATCATCATCGGCGCCGCGGCCGTGATCCCCGAACTCGGTCTCGAACTTCTTCTTGAGGTCGTTGATCTCGAGGACCGTCATCCCCGTGATGAGCTCAAAGACCTGATCAACTTTGGTCGACATCTCCTGGTTCTCCCTATCTAGTTGGTGATTGAGGTCAACGAACCGCTAGTCCGTAGAGCCTGGCTTCCAGTGGGCTCCCGTTCCCGACCCGCCGGCGACCGGCGGGGGCTCCACGCCATGAGGAGCCGCGCCCCGGTCAGACCGGGGCGTCCCCGGCCTCCGCGGCGTCCGCGTCCTCCGCGGCGTCCGCGGCCGGGTTCTCCTCCGGCGCCCCCTCGGCGGTCTCGGCCGTGCCGGCGGCAGGAGCCGGCGCGGCGCCGCCGCCCCGCTTCTCCGCCAGCTGGTCGAGGATCGAAACGAGGTCGCTGGTGAGACGGTTCAGGATGCCGACCACTCCGCTCGTCGGCGCCTGGAAAGTCATAAGGAGCTGGGCGAGGAGTTCGTTCCGTGCCGGCAGGCTGGCGAGGACCTTGATCTCCTCGATCGTGTACAGGCGACCCTGCACCATGCCGCCCCTGACCTGCGGCTTCTCCTTCTCCTTGGCGAACGCGGCGATCACACGCACCGCCGCCATCTCGTCGCCGTGCGAGACGGCGATTCCGATCGAGCCTTCGAGCAGCGGCCCCAGCTCGCCCATCCCGATCTGCTCGAGCGCACGCTTCGACAGCGTGTTCTTGGCGACGCGGAAGCGCACCTTCTCCGCGCGGCAGCGCCGGCGGAGCTCGGAGATCGTGGCCACGTCCATGCCGCCGTAGTCGGCCAGCACGACGCTCTGCGCGCCGGTCCACTCGCGGACGAGCGCATCGATCTCGGTCATCTTCGCTTGAGTCGGCATCTCCACTCCTCTCGGCGGTGCGACCGCAGATGCGATCGCCCGGCGCCTCCCGCCGGCCCGCTCGAGCCGGGCGAACGGCGGTCCAGAAGCCTTCGCCCCCGGCTAAACGAGCTCGCTCAGAACGGTGTTGACGTCGAGCCGCACGCCGGGGCTCATCGTCGAGCTCAAGGTCAGACTACGCACGTAATTGCCCTTGGCCGCCGCCGGCTTGGCGCGGACCAGCTCGCGCAGGAAGGTCTCGAGATTCTCCCTGAGCTTCGCGTGCTCGAAGGACTTCTTCCCGAGCGGCGCGTGCACGTTCGATCCCTTGTCGACGCGGAACTCGATCTTGCCCGCCTTCAGGTCGCGCACGGCCTTGGCCACATCGAAGGTCACCGTGCCGCTCTTCGGGTTGGGCATGAGCCCGCGCGGACCGAGGATCTTGCCGAGCTTGCCGACCTCGCCCATCATGTCGGGGGTCGCGACCACCTTGTCGAAGTCGAGCCAGCCTTCCTGGATCTTCTGGACCATGTCCTCGCCGCCCGCGAAGTCGGCGCCGGCCGCCTCGGCTTCCTTCACCTTCTCGCCCTTGGCGAGGACCAGCACGCGCACCGTGCTTGTCCGGTGCCGTGCGGGAGCACCACCGTGCCGCGCACCATGCTGGTCGGCGTGGCGCGGATCGACGCCGAGCTTGGCCGAGATCTCGATCGTCTCGTCGAACTTGGCGGTGGCGAACTTCTTCACGCATCTCGACGGCCTCGCCGAGGTCGCCGACCATCCGGCGAGCGCCGATCTCCTCGACCGCCTTGCGATATCGCTTCCCGTGCTTCATCGCGTCAAGCCTCCCCCGCCTATTCCACCGTGATGCCCATGCTGCGCGCGGTGCCCTCGATCATCCGCATCGCCGTGTCCACGTCGTTGGCGTTCAGGTCGGGCATCTTCGAGCTCGGCGATCTCGCGCACCTGCTGCCGGGTGACCGTGCCGACCTTCTTGCGGTTCGGCTCCCCGGAGGCGGTGGCGATGCCGGCGGCCCGCTTGAGCAGGATGGCCGCGGGCGGTGTCTTGATGATGAAGGTGAAGGACCGGTCCTTGTAGACCGTGATCACGACCGGAATGATCAGCCCCTGCTGGCTCTGCGTGCGGGCGTTGAACTGCTTGCAGAACTCCATGATGTTGACGCCGTGCTGGCCCAGGGCCGGGCCCGACCGGCGGGGCAGGATTGGCCTGCCCGGCAGGGATCTGCAACTTGACCTGCGCGAGAATTGCCTTGGCCATGTCATCTCCTCGTCGCGGTGGCGCGACCGGTCCGTTCCCGGTGAGAACGGGCCGCCGCCCTGCCGCTCCCTCGCACCGTGGGGCGCACCGCGATCTGCGGCAGCATCCCCGGCGGAGGTCCCTCGTTCGCCGCTAGAGGCTCTGCACCTGGAGGAAGTCGAGCTCCACCGGCGTCTGCGCGGCCGAAGATCGAGACCATCACCTTGAGCTTCCCGCGCTCCGCGTTCATCTCGTCCACCACGCCGGTGAACTCGCTGAACGGACCGTCGATCACCTTAACGTGGTCGCCCGCCTTGTACGGGACCTCGGCCAGCTCCTCGTCGGTGCCGTCGATGCGTCCCTGGATGCGGTCGATCTCCGCCTCGGCTCAGCGGCAATCGGATTCTGTCCGGTCCCGACGAAGCGGGTCACGCCGGGGATGTTCGTCACGAGCGCCTGGGTCTCGGTGTCGAGCTCCATCTCGACGAGCACGTAGCACGGAAGGTCTTGCGCTTCGAGACCGTGCGCTTGCCGTCCTTCATCTCGGCGAACTCCTCGGTGGCGACCAGGATCTCGCCGAAGGAGCTCCTGCAGCCCGGCCGTAGCCGGATGCCCGCTCGAGATTGGATCTAACCTTGTTCTCGTGACCCGAATAGGTATGGATCACATACCACTCTTGGCCATGTTCTCCGTCCGCGCCGCGACCGGCCCGACCGGCCGCCGCTGCCCGCTTCCCCGCCCCCGGTGACTAGATGATCAGAGAGACCAGAAACCCGACGCCCCGGTCCACGACGGCGATGAAGACCGAGATGATCGACACGGTGACCACCACCACGACGGTGGACTCGCGCAGCTCTTCCCGGCTCGGCCAGGTGACCTTGGTCGCCTCGATCCGGACGTCCTTCAGGAATTCCTTCGCCTTGTCCAGCATCAGCGCGTCTCCCTGTGCGGGGTGTGCTTCCGGCAGAACGGGCAGTACTTCTTGTACTCCAGCCGGTCCGGGTGCTTACGCTTGTTCTTGTTGATGTTGTAGTTCCGTCGCTTGCATTCGCTGCAAGCCAGGATCACCTTGTCTCGCATCGCTAGCTCTCCCCGGTAAGCGCCGGCCGGTTACTCGATGATCTTGGTGACGACGCCGGCGCCCACCGTGCGGCCGCCCTCGCGGATCGCGAACCGCAGCTCCTTCTTCCATCGCGATCGGCGTGATCAGCTCCACCTTCACCCGCACGTTGTCCCCGGGCATCACCATCTCCCGCCCTTCCGGCAGCTTCACGATCCCCGTCACGTCCGTCGTCCGGAAGTAGAACTGCGGCCGGTACCCGTTGAAAAACGGCGTGTGCCGCCCGCCCTCCTCCTTCGACAGCACGTACACCTCCCCCTTGAACTTCGTGTGCGGCGTGATCGACTCTCCGGCGCCGCCAGCACCATCCCGCGCTCCAGATCGTCCTTCTCCATCCCGCGCAGCAACAGCCCGACGTTGTCCCCCGCCTCCGCGTCGTCCAGCACCTTCCGGAACATCTCCACCCCCGTCACCACCCGTCCTTCCGCGTCTCCCGCACCCCGACCCGCTCCACCTTGTCCCCGACCTTCACCGTCCCCCGCTCCACGCGGCCCGTCCCCACCGTCCCCCGTCCCGTGATCGAGAACACGTCCTCCACCGGCATCAGGAACGGCTTGTCCATCTCCCGCTCCGGCGTCGGAATGTAGCTGTCCACCGCATCCATCAGCTCATGGATGCACTTCGTCGCCTCCGCATCCTCCGGATGCTCCATCGCCTTCAGCGCGCTCCCCTGCACCACCGGAATCTCGTCCCCCGGGAACTCGTACTTCGTCAACAGCTCCCGCACCTCCAGCTCCACCAGCTCCAGGAGCTCCGGATCGTCCACCATGTCCACCTTGTTCAGGAACACCACGATGTACGGCACGCCCACCTGCCGCGCCAACAGGATGTGCTCCCGCGTCTGCGGCATCGGCCCGTCCGCCGCGCTCACCACCAGGATCGCCCCGTCCATCTGCGCCGCCCCCGTGATCATGTTCTTCACGTAGTCCGCGTGACCCGGGCAATCCACGTGCGCGTAGTGCCGCTTCGCCGTCTGGTACTCCACGTGCGCCGTCGCAATCGTGATCCCGCGCGCCTTCTCCTCCGGCGCGTTGTCGATCGAATCGAACGTCCGCACCGTCGCCAGACCCTTCTTCGCCAGCACCATCGTGATCGCCGCCGTCAGCGTCGTCTTCCCGTGGTCCACGTGCCCAATCGTCCCCACGTTCACGTGCGGCTTCGTCCGCTCGAACTTCGCCTTCGCCATCGTTACCCGACCTCCACGGCGGTCATGTCTTGAGCTCGTCCTTCTGCCTGTTCGTTACCGGTGACCATGCTTCCGGTGACCGTGCTTCCGGCGATCCCGCTTCCGCGACCTTGCGACAAGAGTTGGAGCCCACGACCAGAATCGAACCGGTGACCTTTGCTTACCATGCACTTGCTCTACCGACTGAGCTACGTGGGCTCTCCACGCCACTCGCAACGGCGATCCGCCCCGCCGGCGGGACGGGCGATCGTTGTGGCTCGCTCCGGACCTCCTCGCGATCAGCCGGGGGATTCCCGCTGCCCGCTCCGTCCGGCGAGTGAAAGTTGGAGCGGGAAACGGGATTCGAACCCGCGACCCTCAGCTTGGAAGGCTGACGCTCTAGCCACTGAGCTATTCCCGCTCACGCACGCTCGCGACGACGATCATCCCGAGATGGTGGGGAGGGAAGGATTCGAACCTTCGAAGGCGTACGCCGACAGATTTACAGTCTGTTCCCTTTGACCTCTCGGGAACCTCCCCAGGAATCGTCCCGGCTCTCGCGCCGGGCGCGCCCACCGCCTCGAGCCACCTCGAGCTACTGGAGCTGGCGACGGGACTTGAACCCATAACCCCCTCATTACAAGTGAGGAGCTCTACCAGATTGAGCTACGCCAGCACGCACCGATGCCGCAAGAGCCGCACCCGGCGATCAGAGTCGCGCCACGGAGACGAGGAGACACCTCACCCGACCGGACTCGGCGTCGCGCGAAGGGAGATCGCGCGTGAAGGCGAGGCCGACGTGGATGGAATCAGGATCGGAATCGATCTCGAGAAGAGATGTGGCCTATCCGGTGCCGGCGCGGCCGGGTGCATACCCCCGCAAGCAGCCCGAACTCGCGCCAGGGGCGTAGCTTGCGCAAAGCCCGAAGAGTCTAGTTAGGTGCGGAATGACCTGTCAAGGGAAAAGCCGGATCCGTTCGGCCTTGCGGTCGGTCGCCCGGGCCGGCTCCCGGCCGGGTTGCCAGAACCGGGTCCATCCACGCTCATCGTCGGAGGTTCCCCCCGAGCTTTCCGCGGGCCCGCCTCGGGCCATCCTAATGTGGACCCCGGACCGGGGGCCGCCGATTCGGTCAAGTATATATCTTACAATGAAATAGATGGATCACGCCGGACCGCGAGGATCGCCGGCGCGCCGGTCGGCAGTCTCAACTCATTTATTCACAATGTCTTGCGTCATAGCGGTTTGAGCCGGCTCCCACCCGGGTGGTCCTCCACGGCAAACCCGAGCGTCTGGATCTCGGCCCGCAGGGCGTCGGCTCGCGCCCAGTCGCGGGCTGCCCGCGCCCGCTCCCGCTCCGCCCGGAGGGTCTCGGCCGCTTCCGGGATCGCACCTCCGCTTGCCGCCAGCTCGAGGCCGAGGATCCCGCCCAGGGTCCCGACCACCTGCCCGGACCGGGCCATCGAAGCCGCGAAGGCCGGCCCGCCGAGGCCCTCCTCGCTCCGCAGCCGGCCCACCTCGCGCGCCAGTTCGAAGAGCGCGGCGATCGCCCGCGCGGTGTTGAGGTCGTCGTCGATCGCCGCCTCGAACTCGGTCTCGGCCGCACCGATGAGCGCTTCGACCGCCGGATGCCCGGCCCCGGCGGCGCTCCCGGCCGCGAAGGCCGCATCGGCCACGAAGTTCCTGAGTCGCTTGAGCGCGACCTCGGCCTCGCGGAGCCGTTCGAGTGAGAACTCGATCGGACTCCGGTAGTGCGTGGTCATCAGGTAGTAGCGCACGACCTCCGGGTCCACGTCGCGGAAGATGTCGGACGCGAGGAAGAAGTGCTGCGTGGATTTCGACATCTTCTCGCCGCCGAGATTGACGAGGCCGTGCTGGATCCAGTGATGGGCGAAGGGTCGGCCGGTCGCCGCCTCCGACTGCGCGAGCTCGTTCTCATGATGGGGGAAGACGAGGTCCATGCCGCCGCCGTGCAGGTCGAGCACCGGCCCGAGATAGCGCATCGCCATCGCGGAGCACTCGATGTGCCAGCCGGGACGGCCGGCACCCCACGGACTGGGCCAGGCCGGCTCGCCGGGCTTCACACCCTTCCACAGGGCGAAGTCCTCGGCAGCCCGCTTGTGCTCGCCGACCTCGATGCGCGCCCCGGCGCGCAGTTCCTCGACGCGCCGGCCGGAGAGCTGTCCGTAGCGCGGATAGGTTGACACGGCGAAGTAGACGTCGCCGCCGCCGGCATAGGCGTGCCCCTTGGCGATCAGATCGGCGATGAGCGCGATGATCTCGGCCATGTGCTCGCTCGCCTTGGGCGCCACGTCCGGAGGGCCCACGTTCAGGCGCCGGGTGGCATCCTCATAGGCGGCGATGTTGCGCTCGGCGATCACACGGTAGTCCACCTGCTCGGCGGCCGCCCGCTCGATGATCTTGTCGTCCACGTCGGTGAAGTTGTGGACGAGGGTGACCGCATAGCCGCGATGGACCAGGAAGCGGCGCACCACATCGCCGAACACGGCGGCGCGCAGGTGCCCGACATGGGGCGGACCCTGCACGGTCATGCCGCACACGTACATCCCGACGCGTCCGGGCGCGACGGGTACGAATTCCTTGAGGGTGCGGCTCAGGTTGTCGTGGATGCGGAGGGTCACGCTCGCGTCTCCTCGTGCCGGCGACCGCCGGCGAGGGCGGTCCGGCTCTCGCCCGCCCGCTCCGCGGCCAGCTCGCACATGCGCTCGACGAGCAGCTCGTAGGACATCCCGGCGGCCTGCGCCGCCATCGGCAAGAGGCTCGTCTCCGTCATGCCGGGAATCGTGTTCACCTCGAGCACGTAGGGCCGTCCGTCCGGACTGAGCCGCACGTCCACGCGCCCGAAATCGGCGCAGCCGAGCGCCGCGAACGCTCGCTGCGAGACATCGGCGACCGCCCGCGCCGCCGCCGTGTCGAGCACGGCCGGGCAGGTGTAGCGGCTCATGCCCTTCGTGTACTTGCACTCGTAGTCGTAGATGCCCTTCGACGGCTCGATCTCGACGATCGGAAGCGCTTCCCGCCCGAGGATGCCGATCGCGAGCTCGCGCCCGGGAATGAATCGCTCGCAGAGGATGCGCCGGCCGAAGGGGGCGGCCGCGGCGAAAGCCGCCGCGAGCTCGGCCCAGTCCTCGACCACGGTGAGCCCGATGGTCGAGCCCTGATCCACCGGCTTGACGACGATCGGCAGTCCGCCGAGCTCGGCCAGCGCGCGCGGCGGCGCGGGGAGGGCCCGGGAGCCGGCGCCGCCGGCCATCGCGAGCGCCGTGGAGACGTCGAGCTCGACCCAGTCGGGCGTCGGCACGCCGGCCCACACGAAGAGCCGCTTGGCCATGACCTTATCCATGGCGAGCCCCGAGGCGAGCGGGCCCGAGCCGGTGTACGGCCGGCCGGCGAGCTCGAGCAGGGTCTGGATCGTACCGTCCTCGCCGGTACCGCCGTGGAGCGCGATGAAGACGACGTCGGCTCCGCTGCGCTCCCCGGTGAGGAGCGTGCGCACGTGCTCGGCAAGGACCAGGTTCGCCCCGGACGCGCCGGCGCGCTCCCGGCCCGCTGCGGCCGCGCCGCCCGCGGCGCCATCGCTCGTGCGGCCGGCCATCGCCGGCCAGTCGCCGGCAGCCACCTCTCCGGTCGATGGGTCCCCGGCCCACACGCGGTGCCCACGCCGGCGGAGCGCCGCGACGATGCCGGTCCCGGTCTTCAAGCTGATCTCGCGCTCGGCCGAGCTGCCGCCCAGGAGGACGAGGATGTCCACGCTGCCTCCTCTCTGCGCCGGCCGGATCGACGCGGCCCGCGTTCGTGAATGAGAAGCATGGTAGTCGCGATGCGGGCGCGGTTCAACCGGCGGCCTCCGCGCCACCGCGCCGGCCGCCTGCGGAGAAGACGGAAGGGGGCACCTCGTCACCGAGGCGCCCCCTTCCTGGTCTCGTTCGCCGCGCCGGGGCGGCGAGCCGCGCTGTCCTCGTCCTACTTGACGAGGGTCATGCGCCGCGTCTGCGTGAATCCGGCCGCCTGGAGCCGGTAGAAGTAGACGCCCGACGCGAGGGACTGGCCCTGGCTGTCGGTGCCGTCCCAGGACGCCGAGTGCGTGCCGGCTTCCTTGGCTTCGTCGACGAGCACGCGGATCTCGCGCCCGCTGACGTCGTACACGGTGATGCTCACCGGACCGTCCGCCGGCAGCTCGTAGCGGATCTCGGTGCGCGGGTTGAACGGATTCGGCTGGCTCGGGTGGAGCACGTAGCTCACCGGTCGCACGTCCGCCGGGCCGGAAACCGATACCGTACCGGGCACGAGCGAGCGCAGGAGGAAGTCATCCATGCCGCAGTCGACGATGGTGTCGGGAGCAACGTCCTCGGCCGTGACCTTGAACCGCATCTGCGCCGTGAACGTGAAGTCGAGCGGGCTCAGCGTGAACTCGTACTCGTTCCAGGCGTTGAGGTTGACCGCCGTCAGGCGCTCGAGGGCAGTCCAGGTCGTGCCGCCGTCCGACGACGCCGAGAGCTCGAGGTAGTCGTAGACGTTGTTGTTGGCGACGTAGGCCCAGAGCCACACCGAGCCGCGGGCCATCGAAGCACCCGCGAGATCGACGATCGGGCTCACGATCGACGTCCGCCCGTCGACCTCCTCGAAGAAGAAGAAGGATCCGGCCGGTGGATTGCCGGTCACCCAGCAGGTGACACCCGGATCCGCCGTGTGGTCGTTCTCGGGATTGACCGGCACCGATCCGGCGAAGGTGCCGTTCGGATCCGCGCGCTCCCAGGTCCCGTCGGTTCCGGGCTCGCTCACCGTCCAGCCGAGATCGGTCTCGATGTCGTCGTCGATGTTGACGTTGAAGGTGCCGACGCCGAACAGGTAGTAGTCCTCGGGCGCCCCGGGCGGGGCCAGCCCCGGAACCCCCACCGTGGTCTCCGCGATGACGTAGTAGGCGATGGCCGCACCGGTGGCCTGGGCCGGGATCTGACCCTCCCAGGTCGAGCCGCTGGTGTTGGTCATCCCGACCGAGCCGAAGGCGCCGCCGTTCACCGAGTACCAGACGCGCGGCGAGCTCGTATTGAGCGGGTGCGGGCCGAATGCGGCGATCGTGGCCGAGACCGTGTACGGACCGAGGTTCGTGGTGTCGATGAGCGGCGCGTGCGTGATGTTCACGCCCTCGGTGATCGCCGGGCAGCTGAAGCCGTGGTTGGTCGCCGCCTGGCAGATCTCGGCGCGGTTCGGCGTGCCGTTGCCCAGGTTTCCGTCGTTGTCGTCCACGGCGAAGTAGCCGAGGACCTGCTCCGGCTGGGTGTCGGCGAAGTAGACCTTGCGCGAGAAGTGCCAGAGACGGGCGGTGTGCGCCTTGCCGGCGGCCGTACCCATCTTGTTCTCGAGGAGGACCCGCAGATCCCAGTTGAAGCCGCAGATCACGCGGCCGGCGTTGTGGATCTGCTGCCCGACCACGTCACCCGGATAGCGCAGCGTGTTCAGGCAGTCGCGGAGCCCGCTCGTGCAGACGTTCAGGGTGAAGCCGCGGGCCATGACATGATCGTCCGCCATGAAGGTGGCGATGATGTCGCCGTTCCCCTCGCCGCAACCTTCCTGGCCCTGGCTCCCGATCAGCGTGTGCTGGATGCCGTGCCCGAACTCGTGGGCCATGACGTCGCCGATGTGCCCGGTGTTGGCGCAGCCGCCGCCCTCCCGGAAGAAGTTCATGGTCCACGTCGTCCAGTTGGCGTTGCAGGTCGAGTTGACGTTCACGTTCACGAGGTGCGTCGGAATGGTCCAGGTGTTGTCGATCGTGCGAACGTACTCGTACGTCTGGTTGAGCCAGTAGAAGGCATCGCGCTCCGCGCGCCGCGACGGCGTCGCGTCGCTCCAGTTGATGGCGAAGGGCACATCCTCCTGGATCGTGCCGTTGAAGGTGGCGTCGCCGAACTGGGTGTCGTTAACGTTGAACTTGGTCCCGTTGAACTGGGCCGTGAGAGCGCGATTGCCGCCGGTGCCGGCGATCGAGAAGTTGCCGCTGGCGTCGGTGGTCGCGGTGCCCACCCCGGTCACGTTCACGTACATGTTGCGGAAGGGCGAGGTCGACTGCCCCTGGCAGTAGGTGGGCTGATCGACCGGGCCGCTGGACGAGCCCGAGTACGCGCTGTGCACGTCGTTGTAGCGCCAGATGATCTCGCCGTTGTGGGCGTCCACGTGGGTCACCCAGATCCCGTACGGAGCGCTGAGCGCCACCTGGGTGCGCCACACGAGGTGATAGTCGGCGCCGCCCTCGGGAAGCGCCACCGGGAGCACGAAGAGCTCGGTCTCGCCGAGGATCTGGTCGGTGGCCGGATTGAACGGCAGGTCGGCGCGGGCGCGGCCCTCGGCCTCCGCCGCCGAGAGGGCGGGCACCGGGCTCACGTCGATGTCGCCGTAGAAGGACGAGCCGAAGAGGACAAGACGACCCTCGTCGGTGAACAGGGACTTCACGCGGCCGCCGATGACCGGGACCCCGTGGAAGCGCTGCTGGAAGTGCACACCGACCCGCTCCGCACCGCGGGCGATCTGGTCGAGCACGAGGTCGCTCGAGTCCGCGCGCAGGACATCCCCGTTCGCCTGCAGGAAGCTCATCGCCGCCTGCTCGGCGAGCGCGTCGGTCGAGAGCGGGGCACTCGCCACCTGGACGCCCGAGCCGTAGATGGCGAGCGGCGTCCGCGAGCCGGGATGCCAGAGATGCACGTACCAGTCGCCGCCGTAGCGTGCGGTCATGAGGTCGTCGGCGTCGAGGGCGCCCGGCATATCGAGCGGCGCCTGGAGGATCGCAGTCGCGGGAAGGGGGATGTCGAAGACCGACGAGTCGCTATCAGGCACGATAGCCGCGGCCTGCGTCGCCCACAGGGCAAGAAGACCCGGGACGAGAAGGGCCCTCTGTCGCGAAAACGCCATGATTCACTCTCCTCGGAATTGTCCTGATGGGTGTGCGGGTGCTTTTCCGGGCCCGGCCGAGAACCCATTGCTGGGCTCGAATTGGTGGTGCCGGCTGCTGGTCGTAACCTGGCCCGTACGTGCGAAGAGCGCGTGCGAAGAGGCCGGGACTCCCCTCTTGCTCGAAGCTCAAGCCCCGAGTTGGTCTTGGCTGACGGGTGGAGGGCTCCCTATCACATTAATAGCCGGATGGTGATTCTGTCAATGTCCATTGTGAAGCCGGGGGTAACCCGGTAACATATTATGATTGCTTCTCTTAGAGAGATGATCGAGGGCCCGACCGGGGAGCGGGGCGCGCCGCCCGGGAGCTGCGCTCCGGTCCGGGTCTCGGCGCGTGTGCTATAACCGTGCCATGATGGCTCTTGCCGGCCCCGCCCGCCGGACCCGGGCGGCCCTTGCGGTTTCCTGCGCCCTGCCTCTTGTCGCCGCGCTGGTTGCGACCTCCCCCGCCCGCGGCGAGTTTCCGCTGATCGAGAACGGCCGCTCGGCCGCCCTCCTCGTCGACCCCGCAGAGGTCAAGGACCCCGACCTGGCGCAGGCGGTCTCGGACCTCCGGGAGTGGATCGCGGCCGCCGGCGGCGGGTCGCCCGAGCTCCAGCAGGGCGGCGCCCGGCCCCGCGGGCCGGCGATCCTCATCGGCAAACCCGCCCTCACTGCCGGGCTTGCGGTCCTCCCGGCCGAGCTCGGGGCGGGTGGTTATGCGATCCGCGCCGACCAGACGACCCTGGCTCTCGCGGGCCCCGATCCCGCGGCCACCGCCAATGCCATCTATGATGTGGCGGCCGCCTACCTCGGAGTGCGCGTCCATGCTCCCGGCCCCGACGGGGTCACGGTGCCGAAGAGCTGGACCGTGCGCGTTCCGGAGGGGCTCCGCCGGGTGCGGCCGGCGCTCGACCTCCGGCAAGCCTGGTTCAACGAGAACGTCCTCGCCGGCGCGGCCGACGCCGAGCGCCAGGCCTTGAAGCTCTTCGCTCGCCGGCACCGCGGCGGCGGCACGCGGGCGATCATCAGGCACTACTACGCGGAGATGATGCCGCCGGCCACCTACTTCAAGGACCACCCGGAGTACTTCGCCGAGGTCGGCGGCAAGCGCGTCGCTGACGGCCAGCTCTGCACGTCGAACGCGGACGTCATCGCGATCGCGGCCCAGCACTGGATCGACCGCTTCACGCGCGAGCCCGACCTCCAGATCGGCAGCCTGAGCCCGAACGACGGCAGTCGCTTCTGCACGTGCACGGCCTGCAAGAGCGACGGCCCCGATCTCACCACGCGCTACGTCCGCTTCGCGAACAAGGTCGCCGAGCGCGTGGCCGCGCGCCACCCCGATCGCTATCTCGCGTTCTACGCCTATGCCGATCTCGTCGAGCCGCCCTACGAGAAGGGCATCCGCCTGAACGCCAACCTGATCCCGGTGGTGGCGCGCTTCAGCGTGTGCCAGGTGCATGCCATCGACGAGCGCGGTTGCTCGACGAACGCCGCATTCAAGCGCCGCCTGGACGGCTGGGCGGGGATCGCGCGCCAGATCATGGCCCGGGATTACGCGTGCCCGTGGCCCGTTCCCGACCTGACGATCGACGTGCTGGCCGGGAACCTGCGCACGTACGAGAAGGCCGGCACCCGCGGCATGTCCCGCGAGTACCTGCAGCGCGGGTTCATGAGCGATCTCCTCATGGCCGTGGATCTCGAGCTCATGTGGAACCCGGGAGCCGATGCCGACAGCATCCTCGCCGACCTCTGCCGCGCCCGCTACGGCCCGGCCGCCCCGCGTGTGATCGAGGTGGTGAAGGATCTCCGCCGGCCGGTCGAGAACGTCCCGGCCGATCGCGCGATCACCGGCGATGCGCAGAGCGCCGCGGGGATCTACTCGACCGACCAGCTGACGGCGGCGGTCGCGCAGCTCGATCGGCTCGCGCAGGCCGAGCCGCCGCCGGTCAAGGCGCGCCTCAAGGCGGACGCCGACCTCCTCCGCGCCGCCCAGCTCCAGATGGAAGCGACTGCCGCGATGGATCGCTACAAGCGATCGGGGCGCGATGAGGATCGCGTGGCGGCGACCGCCAAGCTCACGGCGGCGAAGGGCCAGGCCGCGGAGCTCGCCACGGCGGGCCGGATCGGAAAGAACGCGGTCGACGATCTCGAGCGAATGGAGAAGGGCCTCGTCGCGGCCGGGCTCGCCGCTCCGCTCAGCGGAACCTTCGAGTACAAGGACGACCTCGCCCGCGGCGGGTTCTCGCGCCGCGATGCGGAGCTCATCGAGGGCTTCTATCCCGGCACCTACGGCCTGTCCTTGCATCCGGGGAAGTCGGGGCAGGTCGCCTACACGTTCACCGCGGCGCCCGGCCGGAAGTTCGCGCGCGCCGAGATCTACGACCTCGTGCTGCGCGGAACGGCCGTGCGCATCGAGCTCAAGGCGGGCGGCCGCTCGAGTCCGGTCGCGGCGGGGGCCGCGCTCGACAATCGTGATATCACCCACGATCTGACCGCGCTCGTCGCCGGGAAGGATCGTTTCACGATCACCCTCTGGGCGCAGAACTCGACCGACAAGGCGATGCTCTGCCTCGACAACTTCGGCGTGCGCGGCGAGGTCCGGTAGCGACGTTAATCGCCCGGTCCGGGCGCGGCGGGCTCCCGCACGGCGGCGACGGCGTGCGCGGCGATCGCCTCGCCGCGCCCGATCGCATCGCACCCCTCGTTCGTCGCGGCCTTCACCGCTACCCGCGCGACCGCGACCCCGAGCGCGCGCGCCAGCCGCTCGCGCATGGACTGGATATGCGGCGCGAGCCGCGGCGCCTCGGCGACCACGGTCACGTCCACATTGACGATCTCGGCGCCGCGGTCGCGGACAAGCGCGGCGATCCGCTCGAGAAGCACGCAGCTCGAGATATCGGCGAAGCGCGGATCGCCGGGCGGGAAGTGCTGCCCGAGATCGCCGAGGGCGAGGGCGCCGAGGAGCGCCGAGCCGATCGCGTGGGCGGCGACATCGGCGTCCGAGTGCCCGGCGAGTCCCGTCGGATGGGGAATCTCGACGCCGCCGAGAACGAGGCGCCGGCCGGGCACCAGCCGATGGATGTCATAGCCGATGCCGGCCCGTTGAATCCAGTCCACCACGCCTCTACGCCTCCCTCCCGATCCGGAGTCCGCGCCCGGCACGACCCGCGTCAGGCCTCGTGATGCGAGGCCTCGCGCACGCGGAGCAGGAGCGCGGCGAGCCGGAGATCCTCGGGTACCGTGATCTTGAGATTGCTCTTGGTGCCCTGAATCACGCGCACGCGGCCGCCCCGGCGGGTGACGAGCGCCGCGTCATCGAGCGCATCCAGACCCTCGGCGCGCGCCGCCTCGTGGGCGGCGCGGATCGACTTCGTCCAGAAGGTCTGCGGCGTCTGCGCCCGCCACAGCCCGGAGCGCACGACGTCCTCGACCACCAGATCCCCCTCGACGCGCTTGAGCGCATCGTGCACCGGCAGCGCGACGAGAGCGCCGTCCACGCCCTCGCAGGCGCCGAACGTGGCGCGCACCGCCGCCTCGTCGATCAGGGGACGCGCGCCATCGTGGATGGCGACGAGGTCCATGTCGTCGCTCACGCGGGTGAGCCCCCGGTACACCGACTCCTGCCGGGTCTCCCCGCCCGCCACGAGCTCGACCGGGTGGACGAGGGGGAAGCGGGCGAGCACCTCCTCGCGGAAGCGTGCCTCCGCCCCCGGGGCGACGACCACGATGCGCTGGTGGAAGAGCCCGGGCCCGTCGAGCGCCTTGAGCCCGTGCCAGACCAGGGGCCGGCCGTCCAGCTCGACGTAGGGCTTCTCGATCGACCGGCCGAGGCGCTGCCCGCCGCCCGCGGCCACCACGATGAGCGCCTGGCGCATCGTCCCCCCTTCGTTGCCGCCCCTGCTTTACCGTTGCCGCTCGCGCGGCGACGCGCCATTATCCGGCCGGCCGGAACCGATCTGCAAGAGGATCCGCCGCTCCCGGACGTGACGATCCGACGATGAACCAACCGCTCTGGAAAGCCGACTGCCGTCACTTCAGAGGCGACGTGCCGTGCGTTCCGCACAAGCAGGACGGCGTGCACTGCACTGACTGCCCGCACTATGCGCCGATCGCCGAGCGTATCGTCCTCATCAAGCTGGGGGCGATCGGCGACGTGATCCGCACGACGCCGCTCCTCCATCGCCTCCGCCGCGACTTCCCGGCGGCCCACTTGACCTGGGTCACGCACTCCCCGGAGGTCGTTCCGCGCTCGGCCGTCGACCAGGTCCTCGCTCTCGACCTGGCCGCGTTCCTCCGCCTCACGGCCACCGAGTTCGATCTCGTGCTCAACCTCGACAAGGACCCCGAGGCCTGCGCGCTCGCCGGCAGCATCCCGGCCCGCGCCCGCAAGGGCTTCGTGCTCGCGGGCGGCGTCCCCGCGCCCGCCGATGCGAACGCCGAGGACAAGTTCCTGACCGGCATCTTCGACGACGTGAGCAAGGCCAACCGGAAGAGCTATGTCGCCGAGATCTTCGAGATCGCGGGGGTACCCTTCGCCGGCGAGGAGTACATCCTCGACCGGCCGCCGGCGGGCGCCTGGGATCTCGGCGTCCCGCACCCGCTCGTCGGACTCAACACGGGCTGCGGCGGGCGCTGGGTCTCCCGCCTGTGGCCGGAGGAGCACTGGATCGCATGCGCGCGGGAACTCCGCGCCCGCGGCCTGGGCGTCCTCCTCCTCGGCGGCGCCGCCGAGGAGGAGAAGAACCGGCGCATCGCCGCGGCGAGCGGCGCCGCCTACGCGGGTCACTTCCCGCTCGCCGGGTTCATCGACCTCGTCGGCCAGACCGATCTCGTGGTCACCGCCGTGACCATGGCCATGCACATCGCAATCGGGCTCCGGAAGCCGCTCGTCCTCTTCAACAACATCTTCAACCGGCACGAGTTCGAGCTCTACGGCCGCGGCGAGATCCTCGAGCCGTCGGTGCCCTGCGACTGCTACTACCGGCCGGTGTGCGCGCGCGAGTGCATGCGGGCGATCGAGGTGCCGCGCGTCGTCGAGGCCTGCCTCCGCCACCTGCCCTCCGGCGGGACGGCCCGGGCCGGACGGTGAAGCTCGCCCTCCTCGGGCCGGCCCATCCGCTCCGCGGCGGCATCGCGCACTACCTCGCGCTCCTCCATCGCGAGCTCCGAGCAGCGGGACACGAGGTCACCTTCGTCGGCTTCCGGAAGCAGTATCCCGAGCGCGTGCCCGACCTGCCGCTCGTGCGCAAGCTCCGCTTCCCGGGAAGCGACCAGCGAGACTCCGGCGCGGCCGCGATCCCGGTCCCGAACACGCCCCTCTTCGTGCCGTGGAGTCCCTGGTCCTGGTGGCGCACCGCGCGCGCGGTCCAGCGGAGCGGCGCGCGCGCGCTCGTCCTCAAATGGTGGATCCCGTTCTTCGGTCCGGGCTACTTCGCCGTGGCCTGGCTCCTTCGCCGCGGGCCCGGGGTCCGCGTGATCGCCATCCTCGACAACGTGATCCCGCACGAGCGCTGGCCGCTCGGCCGTTTCATCACCCGCCTGGGTCTCGGGCAGATGGACGCCTACATCGCCCAGTCCAAGGCGGTCGAGGGCGAGCTCTACACGCTCCTCCCGCGCACCGATCCGGGGCGGGTCCGCCTGGTGCCCCATCCGACCTACGACTTCGCAGAAGCGGCACCGCCCGACCAGGCGACCGCGCGGCGCGAGCTCGGGATCGGCGAGAGCCGCGTGATCCTCTTCTTCGGCTTCATCAAGGCCTACAAGGGACTCCATGTCCTGCTCGCGGCGGTGCCCGCGCTCCGCGCCCGCCTCGGCCCGGACTTCCGGCTCCTCGTGGTCGGCGATTTCTACGAGGACGAGGCCCCCTACCGCGAGCAGATCTCGAGCCTCGGGATCGCCGATCGCGTCACGCTCGTCCCCGGCTACACGCCGAACGAGGCGGTGCCGCGCTACTTCGTCGCCGCCGATCTCGTCGTCCTCCCCTATCTCTCGGCGACGCAGAGCGGCATCGTGCAGATCGCCTATCGCTACGACCGACCGGTGGTGACGACGAACGTGGGCGGGCTGCCCGAGTTCGTCGGCGAGGGCGAGACCGGCTACCTGGTGCCGCCCGGCGATCCCGCGGCACTCGCCGCCGCGATCGCGCGCTTCTATGGCGAGGCCGACCGCGCCGCCATGGCGCGGGCGATCGCCGCGCGCCGTGCCGACACGACGTGGGCGCGCCTGGTCGCCGCGATCGCCGAGCTGGCAGGCGGATCCACCCTCCGCTAGAATCGAGCGCCATGAAGGACACCTCTCCACCGACGACCGATCTCGCCGGCCGCACCGCCATCGTCACCGGCGGCGGCGCCGGCATCGGACACGCCACGGCGCTCTGCCTGGCGGCCGCCGGGGCCCGGGTCGCACTCTGCGGGCGCCAGCTCGCGCCCGTGACCCGCGTCGCGGCGGAGATCACCGCCGCCGGCGGCAACGCGTACGCCGCAGCGTGCGATCTGCGCGATCCCACCGCCACCCGCCGCTTCGTGGCCGATGTGCATGCGGCGTGGGGCGGGATCGACATCCTCGTCAACAATGCCGGCGGCACCGGCTGGACGCCGCTCCGCGGTGCGGCTCCAGGCGACGGCCTCGACGAGCGCGACACGCTCTGGCGCGACATCCTCGCCGTCAACCTGGATGCGGTCTGGCACGTGACGCGCGCCGTCCTCCCGCACATGACGGGACCGCGCGGGCGCATCGTCAACATCTCCTCGGTGCTCGGTCGCTTCGGCGTGCCCGGATTCGCCGCCTACTGCACGGCGAAGCACGGGGTCATCGGCTTCACGCGGGCGCTCGCGCTCGAGCTCGCCCCGGAGCGCATCACCGTGAATGCGATCGCACCGGGCTGGGTCTCTACCGAGATGTCGGTCGCCAGCATGCGGGCGCAGGCGGCGGCCGGCGGCGTCACCTTCGAGGAGTTCCTGGCGCAGGCGATGCGCGGGGTGCCGCTCGGACGCATGATCGAGCCCGCGGAGGTCGCCTCCCTCGTCCACTATCTGGCGTCGGACGCGGCCGCGGGGATGACCGGGCAGACGCTCAACCTCTGCGGCGGGCAGACGATGGCGTAGGCCCGCCTGGCCACTCCGACGAGTCACTGCGGCGAGCACCGGCGGGCACCGGCGGGCAGGCGAGTCGCTCGGGAAGGGGCCTCCGGCTTCGAACAGTCCTCACGCGCCGGCGGGCCTCCGGCGCATGTCGACCACCCACCGCGCATGACGGCGCGCTGCGGAACTCGCCGTCGGCCCCTCCCCTTCGCGCCTCGCACCGCGTCGTTCTCGACGGATGCTAGCGCGGCAAGGGTGTGCGGTCCGGCGCACGCAGCATCCGCGCACCGCCGCCGCGCTCGCGCCGGCTCTCCTCGCGGAGCGCGGCCCGCGTGATCGCCTCGGGGCCGAGCGCGGCCGCGAGCGCGCTCCTGAGATCCTCGGCGGCGATGATCTCGAGGTCGATGCCGCGCCCGTCGGCGGCGTTGGCTGCCGGCACGATCGCCCGCGCGAACCCGAGGCGAGCCGCCTCGCCGAGCCGCCGCGCCACCCCGCGCACGCGCCGCAGCTCGCCGCCGAGCCCCACCTCCCCCATCACCACCAGATCCGCGGGCACGGCCTTGCCGGCGCGGGCCGAGGCGATGGCGAGAAGGAGCGCGAGATCGCTCGCTGTCTCCTCGAGATGGAGGCCGCCGGCCACGCTCACGAACACGTCGCGCTTCCCGAGCGTGACCTCGGTGCGGCGCTCGAGCACGGCGAGAAGCACCGCGAGCCGGCGGCGATCGATCCCGGTCGACTGGCGGTCGGGCGCGGCGTAGACCGTACGCGCGACGAGCGCCTGCACCTCGACGAGGAGCGCGCGGTTCCCCTCGAGGCTCGCCAGCACCGCGGTGCCGGGCACGCCGCTGGCGCGGCCGGCGAGGAACGCGCCCGAGGGATCGGCCACCTCGCGCATCCCCGCCTCGATCATCTCGAAGAGGCCGATCTCGGTCGTCGCCCCGAAGCGGTTCTTCTGCGCGCGGAGCACGCGCAGCTCCTGGTAGCGCTCGCCCTCGAGGTAGAGCACGGCGTCCACCATGTGCTCGAGGACGCGCGGTCCCGCGACATCGCCCTCCTTGGTCACGTGCCCGACCAGGAAGACCGCGCGCCCGCTCTCCTTGGCCACACGGATCAGCTCGAAGGCGCAGTGCCGCACCTGGCTCACGGTGCCCGGAGCGCTCGGGAGCTCGGCCGCGTAGAGGGTCTGCACCGAATCGGCCACCACGATCTCGGGATCCACCTCGGCGATGTGCTCGCGCACCCGCCCGATCTCGGTCTCGGCGACGACGAGGACCGCGGCCTCGACCGCGCCCAGCCTCTCCGCGCGAAGCCGGATCTGGCGCTCCGACTCCTCGCCCGTCACGTAGAGCGCGCGCCGGCCGGCGCGCGCCATCGCCGCCGCCGCCTGCAGGAGGAGCGTGGACTTGCCGATCCCCGGATCGCCGCCGACCAGGATGACGGCGCCGGGGACCAGTCCGCCGCCGAGGACGCGATCGAGCTCGCCGATCCCGGTCGGGAGCCGTTGCTCGCCCGGATCGCCGCCGGCGGGGCGCTCGCCTCCCGCCGCGGTGAGCGGCACCGGCGTCGCCGCGCGGCCGAGCGCGGCCGGGGCCGCGGGGCGCGCGACGGGTGCCCGCCGCTCCTCGCCGGCCGTGTTCCACGCCCCGCACTCGGGACAGCGGCCGAACCACTTCGGGCGCTCGCCGCCGCAGGCGCTGCAGACGAAGACGTTCTTCGAGCCGGCCTTCGCGCCGACACGAGCCATGTCGTTCTCCTTCCGGTCGCCGCTCTGCGAGCCCCGATCGCCCTGCCCGCGGGCCGTCGCCGGCGCGCCATGCGCGCAGTATACGCCATGCGCCGCGGCGGGGCCGGAAGCACGATGGGCCGTGCGATGTCGCCATCGCACGGCCCACCCCGCTCGCGCGAGCGTTCAGCCCGCGCCTTGGTGTCGTCCCGGTGCTACTTGGCGAGCACCATGCGCCGGGTCTCGCTGATACCCGGAGCGTTCAGCTGATAGAAGTACACGCCGCTCGCGAGCTGACGACCGAGGTCGTCCCGGCCGTCCCACTCGACCCGGTAGCTCGACGCCGTCTGCGGCGCGTTCACCAGCTCGCGCACCATGCGCCCGTTCAGATCGTAGACGCGAAGCTCGACCTGGCCGGCCGCGGCCAGATCGTAGCCGATCACCGTCGCCGGATTGAACGGGTTCGGAGCGTTCTGAGCCAGGGTCGAGCGCACCGGCGCCGCCGCGACCGGCTCCTCGACTGCCAGCGCCACGCCGAAGTAGTCGATGATGCGATCCATGACCAGATCGCGCTGGCTTGCCAGCGGCAGACACTCCCACGGGAAGCTGAAGTAGACGACCTTCGCGGCGCCCGTGGTGCGGATGCCCGACTTGTACGGCTGGTTCTGGTAGCTCCAGACCGCGGTGGCATCGGCGGTGTTCTGGACGCCGTCCAGGAGCCCGGTGCCGTAGGTGGCGTTGGAGAGCGAGACGCCGGTGAGCCCGTCGGTGATCGGATCACCGGCCACGCCGTTGATCGTGGTCGAGAACACGAAGTCGGTCCCGTACGTCACATGCAACGTATTGGTGACCCAGGCCGCGGACTGCGCCGAGTAGAACGGGCTCGCCGGGTCGCACAGGGTGTAGGCGATCTCCGAGCCGTTGATGAAGAGATGACGCCCGGTGGCCAGGAAGTCGGTGATCGCCTGCTGATCGGCAGCGGTCAGCGTGGGAACGATCCGCGAGTTGCCGCAGGACCAGACCACCGCGGTCGCCGCGCCGTCGATCAGGTTCTGGCCGGTGAGGGCACCCCACTGGGCGACGCTCCACCGATCCCAGACCACACCGGTTGCGTTGAGGCTCGCCGTGTAGGCGTTCTCGCGCAGATCGCCGGCGTCGTCATCCACGTACAGCACATCGAGACCGTTGATCTTCCGGAAGGTGAGGTTCAGCACCTGCAGCGGGTCGCCCTGCGAAGCGAACGACATCTGCACGGTGGCCGGCCCCGCGATGCCCTGCGAGTTGAGGACCACGCTGATCGGGGCGGTCGCCCCGCTCGCCAGCGGCATGGTGCTCGGGCCCGAGAAGGTGCCGGCCGGCGTCGTGTAGGAGAAGGCCCAGCCGGCGGGCACGCCGGTGAAGGTCACGTTGTAGACGTCGGGATTGCCGCCGTCATTGTGCACGGTCGCCGCGTAGTTGTTGATCGTGTTCACGCTCCCGATCTGGACCGGCGGCGTCGTGTACGCGACGTTGAAGTGGTAGGGAACCGCGATCGGGAACTCGGTCGCCTGGATGATCTGCTTGGTACCGCCCACGGTTTGGTCCTGCACGAAGAGAACCCCGTGCAGGCCTACCGGGTTGTAGATCGAGCTGTAGGGCAGCGAGCGGTTGAAGCTCTGGACCCCGCCGACACTCAGGTCGATCGCCTCGCCGGTGGTCCCATTGCTCCGCCGGAAGACGTCGTAGCAGTGGGTCTGCCCCTGCCAGTTGTAGGCGATCTCCTCCTCGGTGACGACCACGAAGATCCTGAAGTTGGTCCCCGCGGTGGGCGTCTCGACGTTCACATCGAAGGAGATGTTCACGTTCGAGCCCTGGAGGAGTCCGCTCGCATTCTGGAAGGCAATCGGGCTCGGGATGGCGAGCCGGCTGTTGATCATGCTCGCGATCTGGCTGTAGTTGAATGGATCCGGCGGGTTGGACGTCCCGGCGCCGGAGCCGTCGATGCACATGTCGGGGATGGCGTTGATCCCGTAGTAGTTGATCCGCCCCTGCTGCGGGGGCGTGTTGTGCCAGTAGAAGGGGTCATCGCCCGGCGCCGGCCACCAGCAGTGCCAGGCCACGATGACGATCTGCGATCCGAAGTTGTTCCGGATCGCCTGCAAGGTCGGGTGAGCCGAGCCGCACGGCGGGCACGTCGTCGAGGTCGCGTCTTCGAGGAGGACGACCCGCTGCGCGGCGAAGCTGACCGAGGCGATGCTGACGAGCATGATGGCGACGGCTGCCATCGTCATAGCGCGGAACCCCATGAAGGCCTCCTTGATCGAGCGAGAGACTCCCGGGGCATGCCTCTCGAGCCGGGCCGCCGGGAGGGGTGTGCGCATTAAAGGCCGCCAGCCCCGTGCAGGCGGGTCGCGGGGCGGACGGCCGTCCATGGATCTGATGATTAGGATATCAGAAACCCCCGCTTCCGGCAATGCCGGAAGCGGGCGGCGGGTCCGCGGACCGGAGGCCCGGCCCGCGGACGATGTCCTTGTTGCGCATGGTGTTCGGCGGTGCGGGAGCGGGCCGGGCGGCGGGCCGCCGGGCGGCCCGCCCAGGACGCGCCTAGAACGGGGTGTCCATGGCCTGCGCCAGGTTCTCGAACCGGGCGAAGGGGGACAGGAAGGCCAGGCGGACCGAGCCGATCGGGCCATTGCGCTGCTTGCCGATGATGACCTCGGCGACCCCCCTCGTCTCCTCGTTCTCCGGGTCGTAGACCTCGGGCCGGTAGATGAAGAGGACGACGTCGGCGTCCTGCTCGATCGCCCCCGACTCGCGGAGATCGGAGAGAACCGGCCGGCGATCACCGCCGCGCTGCTCGACCGCGCGCGAGAGCTGGGAGAGAGCGATCACCGGCACCCCGAGCTCCTTGGCCAGCGACTTGAGCGCCTGCGAGATGCGCGAGATCTCCTGCTGCCGGTTCTCGGCGTCGTCGCCGCCGCGCATGAGCTGCAGGTAGTCGACGATGATGAGCCCGAGCGACTTGACCTCCATGGCCAGGCGGCGGGCCTTGGCCCGGAGCTCGAGAACCGAGACGCCCGGCGTGTCGTCGATGTAGATCGGGGCGTCGGAGAGCTCGCTCGCGGCACGCGTCAGCACGGTCCACTCGCTGTCGCGGAGGTACCCGGTGCGGAGGCGGTGTCCGTCCACCCGCGACTGCGAGCAGAGCATGCGCTGGGCCACCTGCTCCTTGGCCATCTCGAGGCTGAAGATGGCGACGGGAACCCGGTTCTTGATCGCGCAGTGCTCGGCCACGTTCAGGCAGAAGCTCGTCTTCCCCATGGACGGGCGGCCGGCGACGATGATCAGGTCGGTCTTCTGGAAGCCGGCGGTCTTGGCGTCGAGGTCGATGAACCCGGACTCGAGTCCGGTGACATGGCTCTTCTTGTCGTAGAGTTCCTGGATGATCTCGAAGGTCTCCATCACCACTTCCCGCATCGCAATGAAACCGCGGCGGGTACGGGCGGAGGAGATGTCGAAGATGCGTTCCTGGGCCCGGTCGAGCACCATCTCGGCGGCCTCGGACCCGCGGTAGCTCTCCTCGGTGATCGAGGTGGCCGCGTCGATCAGCCGGCGGAGCACGGCCTTCTCCCCCACGATCCGGGCGTGATGGTCGACGTTGGCCGCCGACGGCATGTACTCGAAGAGCTCGGTCAGGTAGGCCGTGCCTCCGATCGACTCGAGCTCGCCGCGGCGCGTGAGCTCCTCGCGGAGCGTGATGAGGTCGACGACCTCGCCGCGCTCGAAGAGCGCGACGATGCCCGCCCAGATGCGGCGATGCGACTCCCGGTAGAACGAGCGCTCATCGAGGCGCTCGACGGCGCGCGCGACGGCCTCGGTGGAGAGGCACATGGCGCCGAGCACGGAGCGCTCGGCATCGAGGGCCTGCGGCGGGACGAGCCCCTCGAGATCGGCGGCGGGAAACGCGGGACGATGCATGGTCCTTCCCCCTTGGGCGGCGGGCTCGGCCGAGCGTTGGCTCGGGCGGGCGCCGGCACCCTCTCGTGGTGATGCGGCGGCCGGCGGTCCCGGGGGGGGACCACGAGATATGCCGGGCTGCCCTCCTGCGCTCGCGGCGCGCGAGAGGGCATCCCGCCAGATCCGGTGATTCCGGTCCGGGAATCGGCCATCGAACCCGTCTGGAACCAGAACGAGAATCGAACGACCCCGCTCCTCGCGGCCGCGGGATCAGCGTATTGGTGCGCGCAGGATCAGGCGTCCGGGCTCGCCGCGACCAGCGCCTCGGCGGCGCTCTGCCCGGCGAGCAAGCGCTGGATCACCTGCATGTCCTCCCACGTCGGCTTCTTGTACATCGGATAGCGCAGGAGAGCCGACGGATGATAGGTGACGACGACCGGAATGCCCTGGTAGTCGTGGATGCGCCCGCGCAGCGCACTGAGCGTCGTCTGATGCGTGCGGAGGAGCGTGGCCGCGGCGAAGCGCCCGAGCGCCGCGATGACCCGCGGGCGGACCAGTGCGATCTGCTCAGCCAGGTACGGCGAGCAGGCCGCGATCTCGCCGGGCAGCGGATTGCGGTTCTCGGGCGGCCGGCACTTGAGCACGTTGGCAATGTAGACATCACCGCGCTCGAGACCGATGGCGGCGAGGATGCGGGTCAGGAGCTGGCCGGCGCGCCCGACGAAGGGCTCGCCCACTCGGTCCTCGTCGGCTCCCGGCGCCTCCCCGACGAGAAGCAGACCGGGGTCGAGGCGGCCGACGCCGACCACGACCTTGGTCCGCGTGGTGGCGAGCGCGCAACGCGTGCATGCCTCGACCTCCGCGGTGAGCGCGGCGAGGCGCGCGGCGCGCGCCGCCTGGTCGGGGCCGGCGGCGGGAGGCGCCGGAGCCGCCCTGTTGCCCGGAGCGGACGCGCTGCCCGGAGCGGATGCGCTGCCCGGAGCGGATGTCCGGGCCGGCGCCGGCGGGCCCGGCGAAACCGCAGCGCGGGCCGGCTCGGGTCCGGGCGCGAGGCGCACCTTGAGCTCGGCATCGATCACCCGGCCCCGCCCGGCGGCGATCTCCGCCGCCACGAGCCGCCGCACGGCGGCGATCACCTCGATCTCTTCTCTCGTCATCCCCGCTCGATCTCCGCGTTCCATTCACGCACCCGGCCGCACACCGAGCCGCCGCACCACCTCGGCCAGGATGGCGCGCGCCGCCTCGGCCTTCGCGAGCACCGGGAGCTCGCGCTCGCCCTCGGCATCCACGAGCACGACCCGGTTGGTCTCCCTGCCGATCGCCTCGCCGGCCCAGTTGAGCACGACGAGATCGAGTCCTTTCCTGACGAGCTTCTCGCGGGCGCTCGCGAGCCCTCCGGCGCCCGTCTCGAGCGCGAAACCGACCCGGACGCGCGCGCCCTTCTCGCGGGCGGCCTCGGCCAGGATGTCGGCCGTCGGCTCGAGCTCGAGATGGAGCGGCCCCGCCCCGCGGCGGATCTTCTCCGCGTGCACGGCCGCGGGTCGATAGTCGGCGACCGCCGCCGCCATGATCAGCGCATCGGCGCGCGCGAGCGCGCCCAGCACTTCGTCGCGCATGGCCGCGGCCGTGAGCGCCCGGATCACCTCGACCCCCGCCGGCGGCTCGATCTCCGCGGCGCCGGTCACGAGGACGACGTGCGCGCCGAGATCGCGCGCCGCCACCGCCAGCGCGTAGCCCATCCGCCCGCTCGAACGGTTGGAGAGCGTGCGCACCGGATCGATCGGTTCCTCGGTGCGGCCGGCAGTGACGAGGATCGTCTTGCCGGCGAGCGGCCCCCGACCGAGAAGCGCCTTCGCGGCCGCCACCACCGCCGCCGGCTCGCTCATCCGCCCCGGGCCGATGCCGCAGGCCAGATCCCCGCTGTCGGGGCCCACGAAGTGGTAGCCGAGCTCGTCGAGCCGCCGCACGTTGGCCCGGACGATCGGGTTCTCCCACATGCGCGTGTTCATCGCCGGTGCGAAGACGACCGGCGCGCCGGTGGCCATGATGGTCACCGTGAGGAGATCGTCGGCGATCCCGTGCGCAACCTTGCCGAGCAGGTTGGCCGAGGCCGGCGCCACGACGACGAGGTCGGCGTTCTGCGCGAGATCGATGTGCACGAGCGGCACGCGCCCCGCGGTGTCGGGCGGGATGAAGCTCGCCCGCATCTCCTCGGCCTCCCACTGATCGACGAGGCAGGGGCGGCCGGAGAGCACGCTGAACGAGAGCGGGCCGACGAAGTGCGTGGCGTTCCGGGTGAGAACGGCGGTCACGTGCGCGCCCTCCTCCCGGGTGAGCAGTCGCAGGATGTCGATCGCCTTGAACGCGGCGATCGATCCGGTCACCCCGAGAATGACGTTCTTCCCGAACAGCATGGCTGGCCTCCGCCTCAGCGCGGCGCGAGCGGCGCGGCCGGGGGTGGGGGCGGGGCGCCGATCAGGACGGCGAAGCCGACCTGGCGCCGCGCGCTCCGCCGCCGCTCGGCGGCGATGATGGCCTCGACCTCGGCCACCGCGCCGTCGAGGGCGGCGTTCACGACGAAGTAATCATAACGCTCGCCGGCGGCGATCTCGCTCGCCGCGTTCCCGAGCCGGCGGTTGACCTCGGCCTCGGCATCGCTCCGGCGCCCGCGCAGCCGGGACTCGAGATCCCGCCACGAGGGTGGCAGGAGGAAGATGAGCACGGCGTCCGGGTAGACCTGCTTGATCCGGAGCCCGCCCTGGTAGTCGATGTCGAGGAGCACGTCGCACCGTGCGGCGAGCCAGCGCTCGAGCGGCTCGCGCGGCGTGCCGTACGCCTGACCGTGCACCGCGGCCGACTCGACCAGCGCCCCGGCGGACTCGAGTGCGGCGAACTCCTCGCGGGTCACGTAGGTGTAATCGCGACCGGCGACCTCGCTCCCGCGGCGAGCGCGCGTGGTGACCGAGACCGAGAGCCGGAGCGCGGAGTCATGCGCGAGGAGCGCGGCCACGATCGAGCTCTTGCCGACCCCCGAGGGTCCGGAGAGCACGATCGGGAAGGATCGCGTGGCGCGATCGCCTGCACCCACTCGCCCGCCGGCCTGATCGGTCATTCCACGTTCTGCACTTGCTCGCGCAGCTTCTCGATCTCTTCCTTGAGATCGATGACGATGACCGAGATCTCGGGATCGTTGGCCTTCGAGCCGATCGTGTTGGCCTCGCGCCCCATCTCCTGGATGAGGAAGTTGAGCCGCCGGCCGTGCGGGCCCGGACTCGCCATCAGGTCGAGGAACTGCCCCAGGTGGGTGCGGAGCCGGACCGATTCCTCCGTGTAGTCGATGCGGTCGGCGAGCACGGCCATCTCCTGGGCCAGCCGCGTCGGATCGAGCTCGCCCTCGGCGACGAGCAGCTCGAGACGCACCTTCAGCCGATCCTTCACCTCGCGGGCCCGTCCCGGAGCGCGCGCCTCGATCTTGGCGAGCCCGTCCGCCATGTGCCCGATGCGGAGCCGGAACTCGCGCTCGAGATGGGTGCCCTCGAGAGACCGGTTCTCGTCCACGCGCTTCGCCACTTCGACGAGGGAGGCTTCGAGGAGCGGCCACACCTCGCTTTTGTCCGCCTCGCGCTGCTCGTAGACCCAGAGATCGGGGAGGAGCGCGACCGTGTTCAGGTCGAGGTGGCCGCCGAGACCGTGCGTTTTCTGGAGCTCCCGGAGGAGCTCGATGTAACGACCGGCGACCGCCGCGTTCAGGGACAGCGTGCCCGGATCGTCCTCCCGCCCCTCGAGCGTGACGGTGGCCGAGATCGAGCCGCGCGGGAACTTCTCCTGAAGCAAGCGGCGCGCCTCGGGCTCGAGCTGCTGCATGCTCCGGGGCAGGCGCAGCGAGATCTCGCAGTAGCGGTGGTTGACGGTCCTGATCTCGGCGGTGCAGCTCCTGCCGCCCACCTCGACCGTCGCCCGCCCGAAGCCCGTCATGCTCTTCATGAGGTTCTCCGTCGCGGAGCGCAACGCGCGCGGCACCGCCCAGTCGGCGGGCCGAGGCTGGAAGATCGCGGCCGCGGATCGGCCGGGGTTGTGCAGTGTCGGTGGGCCCGAGTATGCCTCACCGAGCGCACGCATGTAAAGGCGAGATCCAACCCGATCGCGGCCACGCGGCAAGCGCACGCGGCCCTTGACGCGGCAAGGCACGCAGCCCTTGACGCGGCAAGGCACGCAGCCCTTGACGCGGCAAGGCACGCAGCCCTTGACGCGGCAAGGCACGCAGCCCTTGACGAGCCCGCGTGCCGCGGAGGATCGTGATTGCGATGAACACACTCGTGCTCCTGGCCGTCGCCCGCGCTCTCGACAGCCGAATCGCCGGCCGCCGCATCCGCCGCGCCGGCCTCCTGAGCGAGCGCGAGCTCGGCCTCGTCATGGCCGGCCTCCGCGAACCCTCGATGCTCGTGCTGGCCGCCGAGCCGGGCGCACCGCACCTGCGTTTCGAGCGGAGCCGCGCGCCGAACCGCCGCTTGACCGAGCAGCTGGCAACGGCCCCCGATCTCCTCGCCGGCGCCGAGATCCTGCGCGTGGGGCTCGTCGGCGGCGAGCGCATCCTGTGCTTCACGCTCGGGGCATATCAGGGGGGACAACCGGGGGACCATTCCGATCCGCTCGCGGCGCCGCCCGCCGAGCCACCCGGGGCACAACCCGCCGAGCCACCCGGGGCACAACCCGCCGAGCCACCCGGGGCACAACCCGCCGAGCCGCTCGCGCTCTACTTCGAGATGCTGCCGCGGTCGCCCATCCTCGTCGTGACCCAAAGCGGCGCCATCGTCGCCGCGATGCGCCCGCCCGGCACCCGCCGCGCCGACGACCGCCGCATGGCGCGCGGCGGCCCCTACGTCCTGCCCTTCACGCTCGGCGCGCCGGACGCGGTGCCGTCCCTGGGATCCGCGCTCGCCGCGGCCGGCGCGAGCGGGACGGATCCGGTCGCCGCGGCCGTCGAGCTGATGCACGGCGTGCCGGCGGAGCATCTTTCCCGACTCTTCGCCGGTGCCGCCGGCGCGAACGAGGCGGTCGCTCGTCTGGTCGGATACGCCGGCCCGCTCGCGCTCGTCACGAATGAACGCGGTGAGCCCGAGCTCCACGCCGAGTACCCCGCGGCCGGCGAGCCGCCGCCCGACCCCGGCGCCGTGCTCGCAGCGCTCGCCTCCTGGGCCGAGCGGCGGCGGGCGGAGGCCCGCGCGCGCGACCTGCGCACCGCCGCGCATCGCGCCCTCAAGAAGACCGCTGCCAAGTCGGCGCGGGCACGGGCCGCGCTCGCCGCCGATCGCGCCGCGCTCGGCGACGCGGCGGACCTCCGCCGGCGGGGATCCGCGCTCCTCGCCCACCTGGCGCAGGTGCCCCGCGGCGCGGCGACCGTCGAGCTTGCCGACCCCTCCGCGGAGGGGTCGTCGCTCGTGATCGCGCTCGATCCGCAACGATCGCCCGCGGCCAACGCCGATGCCATCTTCCAGGCGGCGCGCCGCGCCGAGCGGGCGCGCGATCGTCTCGACACGCGCGCGCAAGAACTTGCATCAATGGAAAAGAAAATTGCGGAGGCCGCGATGCGGGTGACGACCGCCGCGGAGGAGGAGCTCCCCGCCGTCGTCGCCGAGCTCGCGCGCTCCGGCCTCGTCCCGCCGGACCTCGCACCGGGTCCGGAGGCGCGGACCGGAGCCACGAAGCAAGCGGCCGGGCCCGCCGAGCGCCTTCCCTATCGGACCTATGCCCTTGGCGGCGGCTGGGAGATCCGGGTCGGCAGGAGCGACGCCGACAACGACGTGCTCACCCACGAGCTCGCTCATCCGCGCGATACCTGGCTGCACGTGCACGGTGCGGCAGGTTCGCACGTCATCCTGCGACGCACCGCCGGCGGGCACGGCGTGCCGCCGCCCGCCGTCCTCGCCAGGGCGGCGGCGGCCGCCGCCCACTGGAGCGCGGCACGCCACTCGGGTCTCGTGCCGGTGATCATCACCGAGAAGCGCTACGTGCGACGGCCGCGGCGCTCGCCGCCGGGAACGGCGGTGTGCCTGCGCGCGAAGACCGTGATGGTGGAGCCGCAGAAGCCGGCCGCCGCGGAGGAGAGCGCGGGTCCGGGACCGAACCGGGATCGGGACGACGGCAAACCCCGCACGCCCTGACGGGCTGCTCGGTCGTGACGATCGCCCCGCGCGATCAGAAGTCGGCTTCGTCCGCAGGAGCGGACCGGACCGGGTGCGCGCCGCTGTCCGCCTCGATCTCGCCGTGCACTTCGAGAATGCGCTGCTCGAGGAAATCACGGAAGTCCGGCGTGATGGGATGCGCGATGTCCTGGTACTTGCCGTCCTTCTGCTGCTTGGACGGCATGGCGACGAACAGCCGCCGGTTGCCCTGGATCACCCGGATGCCCTTGATCACGAACGCGCCATTGAACGTGATCGTCGCCCAAGCGCGCAGTCGCTCGTTGTCGACCAGACGTACCTGGACGTCCGTGATCTCGATGCCCGAGTGGTGCCGGTGCGTGAGCAATGCCACACCCGGCTCGCCCGGATGATCGCTGCCCATGATCGGACCGTGGTCCGGATCGTCGACGGCCGAGGCGTGATATCCGGATTGACGTGTTGCTGCCTCGTTCGCGCCGCGACGACCGTGCGGGTCTTGTCCATGACCCGACGATGATGTCGGCCAGCTCATCTTGGTCCCCTCGCAGGTCAGTGGCCGAGCCTGTTCGCGAACTCGCGGGCGGGCGAGCCAGTTGGATTACTCGCCGCCAGATCCTGTTGTCTCTCCAAAGGTGCCGGCTTGTCAATGAAATTGGTTGTCGCCGGCGTAATTCCCTGGATCAGTGGCGATTGGGACGGCCATCGCCCCGCGCGCCGGCGACGATGTGGCCAAAAACTGCGCACCTCCGGACTGGCGCGCGGCGGGTAACCCGAGCCCGGACGCCGGCCCTGCTGCTCCGCTCACGGCCGGTCAGCCGCCGCGGGCGCCCCGGCGGCGGGATCCGGGGGCCGAGCGCCCTTCTCGGCGGCCCAGGCCTCGACCTCACGGGCCAGCACCTCGGCGATCTCGTCCGGACCGGCCTGCACCCGTCCCACCACCTTGCCGTCCCTGTAGAGAAGGCCGCCCCGGCCGCCGGCCGCGAAGCCGAGCTCGGCCTCCGCCGCCTCTCCCGGCCCGTTCACCGCGCACCCCATCACCGCCACGCTGACCTGATACGGAAGCGCGCCGATCCGCTTCTCGACTTCCGTCGCCACCCTTTCGACATCGATCTCGGTGCGCCCGCAGCTCGGGCAGGCGATCACGTTGACGCCGGGGGCGCGCAACGCGAGGTCGCGGAGGATCTGGATGCCGACCACGACTTCCTCGGCGGGATCGGTGGCCAGCGAGACCCGGATCGTATCGCCGATTCCCTCAGCAAGGAGGATGCCGAGCCCGACGGCGGACTTGATGGTCCCCGTGCGCGCGGTGCCGGCCTCGGTGATGCCGAGATGGAGCGGGTAGCGGGTCTTCGCAGCCATGAGTCGGTAGGCGGCGACCGTCATGGGAACGTTCGACGCCTTGAGGCTCACCTTGATGTCGAAGAAGCCGCTGTCCTCGAGGATGCGCACATGGCGGAGCGCGCTCTCGACCATGGCCTCGGGAGTCGGCCCGCCGTGCTGCTCGAGGAGATCGCGCTCGAGCGATCCGGCGTTGACCCCGATCCGGATCGGCACGTCGCGCGCCTTGGCCTCGCGGGCCACGGTCTCGACCCGCTCGGACCCGCCCACGTTCCCTGGATTGAGGCGGAGCCCGTCCACGCCGGCCTCGAGCGCGCGGAGCGCGAGGAGGTAGTTGAAATGGATGTCGGCAATGAGCGGGATCGGGCTCGCCGCCTTGATCGCCGGGAGCGCCGCCGCCGCCGCATTGTCGGGCACCGCGAGCCGCACGAGGTCGGCGCCGGCCGTCGCGACCTTCGCAATCTGCTCGATCGTCGCCGGCACGTCCTGGGTGTCGGTCTTGGTCATGGTCTGAACCGGGATGGGCGCGCCGCCGCCGATCGGCACCCGACCGACGCGGATCGGGCGCGTCGTATCGCGATGGCCGCCGGTCGGGAAATAGCGGGAGATGGCGAGGGCGTGATGGTGGGCGACGCGCTCGGGGCCGACCTGGGGGCGGATGACGAGATCGGGATGCTGGGACATGGTCACATCACTCTAGCATGGGGCGCCCGGGCCGCCGGCGGCCAGGAGCCGCCCGGGCACGCGATTGTCGCCGCTCCGCCGCGTCACCCCGCGGCCGTCGAGATACTCGAGGAGCGGCACCGCGTACTTCCGGCTCACGCCGGTGATCGTCTTGAAGTCGGCGACCGTGAGCTCGCCCTTCGCGCGGAGCACCGCGGTGACCTCGCTCTCGAGACGCGCGAGCTGTTCGCGCGTGTAGAGGAGATCGTCGGCGAGCCGCACGATCTCGCCTTCCCCGGCGAGATACCCGATGAGCTCCTGTCCCTCCGGCCCCGCCGTGGCGCCCGCGCGCGCGAGCGCTTCCTTGATCGACGGCACGGAGTAGCCCGTCTCGAGAAGGATCGCGCGGAGCCGATCGGCCGCCGTGCGGAGCCGTGGCGGGAGCGCGAGCGCAGGCTCGCCGAGCCGGAGCCGGTCCTCGCGCGGAAAGAGCACGCCCTGCGCGACGAGCGTCTCGACCAGCGCATCCAACGCCTCGGGCTTGAGCCGCCCGGCGAACCGGCTCCTGAGCTCGCCGCGCGGGATGCCGTGACGAAGGGGATAGCGCCCCTGGTAGTCACGGGCGGCCATCTCGATCTCGGTGCGGATCTCGTCCCGGTAGGCAACGCTCACATAGCGCCCGCGCCCGAGCTCGGCGGCTTCGCCGCGCACGACGAGCGCGGCGAGCGCGATCTCGACCTCCGCGCCCGCCGTGCCGGTGCGGGCGGCGATCTCCTCGACGGTGAGCCCCAGCGCCGGGCGGCCGGCGAGCGCGGCCGCGATCCGCTCCGCGGCGGAGCCGCGCTCGAGCGCGGCGAGCGCCTGCGCCGCTGCCACGTCGGAGCGCCGGCGTTTCTGTGTGGCGGCCTCGATCACCTGGCCGCCACCCGCCGTGCGCACGGGTGAATACCGGCGGATGACGAAGCGGTCGCCGCGGGCGGCGACGACCGGGGTCTCGAGCCGGATCTGCGCCACATCATCCTCTCCCGGCTCGAGCTCATCCCGTCCGAAGAAGGTGACGCGACCGTACACCTCGCTCGCGCCGAGATGGAAGCGCACGCGCTCGCGCTGCGCGATCGTGCGCTCGCCCGGCCCCACGGCGCGCAGCCGCACGTCGAGGATCGAGGCCTCGCGAAAGGCGCCCGGAGTCGTCACCCAGTCGCCGCGCGCGATCTCGTCCTTGTCGAGCCCGTGGAGCGCGAGCGCCACCCGCTGTCCGGCGGCGGCCGCCGGGACCTTGCGCCCGTGCACCTGCACCTGCCGCACGCGCGCCGGGCGCGCCCCCGGCAGGACCGTCACCTGATCGCCCTCCCGCGCGGTGCCCTGCCACAGCGTGCCCGTCACCACGGTACCGAATCCTTCCATGACGAAGACGCGATCGATGGGCAGGCGCAAGGGACCCGCGCCGGTCCGCGCCTCGACTGCCTGGGCGAGCTCCTCGATGGCGCGGGCGAGCTCGGTCTTCCCCTCGCCGGTCACGGCGGAGACGGGGTAGAGCGGCCAGCCGGCGAACGGCGTGGGCGCGAGGATCTCGCGCACATCGAGGGTGGCGAGCTCGCGCATCTCGGGCTCGACCAGATCCACCTTGGTGAGCGCGACGAGCCCGCGCTCGACGCCGAGCATCTCGACGATCTGGAGATGCTCGACGGTCTGCGGCATCACCCCCTCGTCGGCGGCGACGACGAGGAGCACGAAGTCGATGCCGCCGGCGCCGGCCAGCATGTGCTTGACGAAGCGCTCGTGCCCCGGGACGTCGACGACGCCGACCTGGAGCCCGGAGGGGAGATCGAGATGGGCGAAGCCGAGCTCGATCGAGATCCCGCGCTCCTGCTCCTCCTTGAGGCGGTCGGTGTCGATGCCGGTCAGGAGGCGGACGAGCGCGGTCTTCCCGTGGTCGACGTGCCCGGCCGTGCCCAGGATGACGTGGCGCTCGGCGCCTATTGCGGATCCCATGTCGTCGCCTCAGTCCGCGAGCCCGATCTTCACAAGGAGCGCGCCCCAGCGTGGGTCGCCGTGGAGCGAACGGAAGGTCGGCTCGGACTTCATCTGGGCCGCTCCGGCGTCGCGCTCCGCGACCGCCCGGTCCAGCCAGGCGAAGCCGGCGTCCACCTCGCCGCGGGCCGAGTGAACCGCCGCGATCTGGTAGGCCGAGTCGATCGCATGACTCGCTTCGAGCTCTGCGAGCGCCGTATCTGCTTCCTGCTTGCGACCCGCCTTGTGGTGCACGTAAGCGAGAGCGGTGAGACGCGCCCACTCGGCGGGCTCCATCCTGCAAGCGGCCAGGGCGTCGGGATCTCGTCCCTGATCGGCGAGGACCACCGCCAGATTCAGATGGCTCGCAACCCGCTGCGGCGACAGCTCGATTGATTTGCGGAGTGCCTTCTCGGCATCCGCCAGCCGGTCCATCGAGCGGTAGACGAGCCCGAGCGCGCTGTATCCGCCCGAGTTGAGCGGATCCTGCTCCAGGGCCCGGCGGAAGAGCCCCTCCGCCTCCGCGAGCCGGCCGAGCATGTGGGCGAGCGCGCCCGCCGAGCGGAGAACCTCGGCGCTCCCCGGCGCGAGCTCGAGCGCGCGGCGAGCGGACCTCTCGGCTCCCTTCCAGTCGAGGTCGTGCATCCTCTGGATGGCGGACATCTGCACGTGTGCCTCGGCCAGGTCGGGCGCCAGCTCGAGCGCGTGCTGTGCAGCCTCCCGCGCCCTCCGATAGGCGGCGAGGACCGGAGCCCAGCCGTAGCCCCCCGAGTTGCCATGCGCCCGCGAGATCTCCGCCCAGGCCGCGGCATGGGCGGCGTCGAGCGCCACCGCTTCCTGCAGGTAGTGCATCCCCTTGATCGTGTCTTCCTCGGTCAGCCGGTCGAGGAAGTACTTCCCCTGGAGGTAGAGGCGATGCGCCTCGGCGTTCTGCCCGTGCCCCTTCGCCGCGACGGCGACCTCGGCCTCGACCTTCCCGCTGGCATCCGAGTCCGGCGCCGCGCCGAGGAGCGTCGTGCGGAGTTCCTTCACCACCGACTGCGCGATGTCATCCTGCACGGCGAAGATATCGTCGAGCGATCGGTCGTACGTCTCCGACCAGAGCTGTACGCGGTCGGCCGCCTTCACGAGCTGCACCGAGATGCGGACCCGGTTCCCCGACTTGCGCACGCTGCCGTCGAGGAGGGTCGCCACGTTCAGCTTCTCGCCGATCACCGCGAGGTCCTCGTTCTTGCCCTTGAACTGGAAGGACGATGCGCGCGCCGCCACGCGCAGGCCGCGGATCTTGGCCAGCATGTTGAGAAGCTCGTCGGCGAGGCCGTCGGAGAAGTACTCGTCCTCTTCGTCGCGGCTCCGGTTCACGAACGGCAGCACGGCGATCGAGGGAACCTCGCTCGCGGGCGCCGCCCGGGAAGCGAGTGCGGAAGAAGATGCCGGCGTCGGCAGGTCTGGTGGCGGCACGGGCGTCAGTGGCGGCGGCGGCGGCGACGGCGTCGGTGGCGACACCCCGACGCCCGTGCCGCTCTCGATTTCCCGCTTCACGTACCGGAGCTCGTTGTAGACATCGCGTGCCGTCTGGAAACGATCGCGCGGGTTCTTCTCGAGGCACCGCGTGATGATTCGATTGAGGTCGCGAGGAAGATCTCCGCGAACGTTCAGGACCGGAACCGGCACGTCGCTCAGGATGGACGAGCTCACGTCGGCCGGGGTCACGCCGGTGAATGGCCGTCTCCCCGTCGCCAGCTCGTAGAGGATGATCCCGAGCGCGAAGAGATCGCTGCGCGCATCCACCGCCTCGCCGCGAATCTGCTCGGGCGCCATGTAGGGCACCGTGCCGAGCACCTGTCCTTCGCCCGAGATGGGTGCCCCCGCCGCGATCGTCGCCCCGGGGGCCAGATCCTCGCCCGCCCCCAGGGCGACCTTCGCCAGCCCGAAGTCGAGGACCTTCACCCAGCCGTCGGGCGTCACCATCACGTTGCCGGGCTTCAGGTCGCGGTGGACAACGCCGCGCTCGTGCGCGGCGATGAGCGCGCTGGCGAGCGGGATCGCGATCTCGAGCACGCGGGCGAGCGCGAGCCCGCCCGGCACGACGTGGCGGTCGAGGCTCTGGCCCTCGACCAGCTCCATCGTCAAGAAACGGATCCCGTCCTCCTCCTCGACCGCGAAGAGGGTGACGATGTTCGGATGGTTGAGCCCGGCGACCGTCCGCGCCTCGCGCTCGAAGCGGGCGAGCCGATCGGCGGAGGAGGTCACCGCTCCGGGGAGCACCTTGATCGCCACCTCGCGGCCGAGGCGGGTGTCGCGCGCCCGATAGACCTCGCCCATGCCCCCGGCGCCGAGCGCGCCGGTGATCTCGTAGGTGCCGAGACGGGTGCCGGGGGAGAAAGCCATAGCCGGCCAGTTTAGCATCAGCCCGCTCAGCTAGGGCTGCGGATGAATCTCCGTCCAGGTCTGGCTCGACCCGCTGTTGGGGTTGAAGCCGGCATCGTCGCTGAGCACGTAGTCGGAGCCGTTGCTCCACGCATGCCGATACCCCGTGGGCAACTCCACCTGCCGCGAGGAGACGGGGTCCGAGTACGTCTCGACCCCGCGCAGGGATTGGCTGTAGTTGTCGAAGATGCGGTCATACGCCGCGCTGCGCTTCTGCCAGGACTCGAACAGCATGTCGCTCGTCTCGGACTGCGTTTGCCGGATCTGGTTCAGCCGGTCGAAGATGGCCTGCTGCTGGCGCAGCTGCTCGCGCGTGATGACCGCGGCGAGCTTCATGATGTGCTCGTGCCACACCGCATTGTCGAGGCGCGAAGCCGCGATCGCCCGGAAGGTCTCGAGCCGCTGGTCCATCTCCGCGGCCGGTGCCCGGAAGCTGGTCGGCGCCGCCATCCAGGTGGTCGCCGGCACGGTTCCGTACATGCTCGGCATGTAGGCGATGAAGTAGACGATGACGACTGTAACGTCCTCGATCATCGGCTTGTCCGCTACCGTGTAGCTGAACTTCGCACGGGCGCCATCGGTGCGGATCTCGTACTGGAACTGCGGCGGCGAGATGCTGCTGAAGACTCGCATGAGCATCTGCTGCCACTGCGCAACTTGCTGTGCCAGTTCCGGCAGCGACTGGGTCTCGAGGATCTCGGCGCCCGCTGCCTCGGGGCGGTAGTTCCCCAGATAGAACTCGCGCAACGCCTGCTCCGCGCTCACCGGCTGCGCGACCGCAAAGCCGTTCTGGGAGTAGCTGTACTGCAGCATCTGATCCTCCGCCCAGAACAGGCTCGCGTGCGGGAACTGCTCGAACACGGCGGCGCCGTCGGGGCTGGTCACTGTGTAGCTGGTGAACGCCTCCGCCGGAAAGCGGTTCATGTCCCAGGTGACCCCGCCGTCGAAACGCCAACCCTTCGGCACGAGGAGTCTAAACGCTTCCTCCCCGAAGCCCTGTTGATCCATGACCACTTGGGTGCGCAGCACGACTGGTTCGGCTGCCACGACGGCCGCACTCGAGAACAGGATGATCGCCGACGCATGCAGCATGCGTTGCAGGAAGATCATGGCCCCTTGCCTCCCTCATGCTCACTCGACCACCGCGAGACTCCGCGTCAAGGCCTTCCCCCCGGCCTCCAGTCGGTAGAAGTAAACACGCGAGGCAACCCGATGGCCACGCATGTCCGCCCCGTCCCACTCCGCGCTATGGACGCCGGCCGGCAGTGTGGCGCCGACCAGTTCGCGCACGACGCGACCCGCCACATCAACTCCGCTCCCGCGCAGCTGGATCCACCGTGCGGCCCCGAGGGCCCGAAGGTGGGCGCGCCGACTTCCCACCCGCCGTTCTCGATCTGCCAGCCGTCGAGCCCCGACTCCCAATCCTGCGGAAAGCGGTGCAGCGTCCGCTGGTGAATCGGGCGAGCCCAGAAGAATCAGGATGAGAACACCGAAGGCGAGAGTCGCTCTTCTCGACGAGCCCACGAAGCGGGGTGCCGAGTAGCACGCTCGAATGGTGGGTTGAACGCGGGCGACGCCGGTGGCCGGGTAGTCCATGGCATCCTCCTTGGACCTGTGGCGTTCCGGACTCGTCGTCGGGCGGTTGGATGGGGTGTATCGCTCGGCAGGCGAGGGATCGATCCTACTGGGTCGCTCGCATCATACTCCTCGCTTGACACCGCGGCGACCAGATCATCGCGCAGGAGCAGCGGGATACCGAGCTGGCTCTCCGGATACGCGAGCCCCGGCAGCGGGATCCGCCGGGCGGCCGGGCAGAGCCCGCGTTCCTGCGCCCGCCTGGCAACCGCATTCGCGTAGAGCGACTGGCGCAGCACGCCGGAGATCCGGATCCGCTTGCGAGCCTCCACCGGGCATCCCGCCCGCCGAGTCCCGCTTGGTGGCGCCCGGCCCGGTCGTCGCGGACGCCGAGCCCGCAAACAGCAGCGCCGCGTGGCCTGGCCGGCCACGCGGCGCTGCGTCATCCGACGGATGAATCGGTGCGGTTCTCAGCTAGGGAAGCACGAGGACCTTGGCGCTGGCCGTGCGCTCGCCGGCCACCACCTGGGCGAAGTAGAGCCCGGCGCTCACGCCCTGGCCGTTCGCATCCACTCCCGTCCACTCGAGCGTGTGCTGCCCTGCCGCGAGCGGCCCCTCGTAGACCGAGGCCACGAGCCGCCCGCTCACGTCGAACACCCGAAGCTCGACCTGCGTCGCCTCCGGAAGCTCGAAGGACATCCGTGCCGCCGGCACGCCGGCGCCCATGCCGAGGACGGCGAGCCGGAGCTGGGGCCGACCGCCCGCATCCGCCGACTCGATCCCGGCGCTCTCGCGCTCGATCGGCGTCACCACCAGGGCGAAGTCCGCGTCGATCTCCGGGGTCTCCACGTGGCCGTCCTGGATGACCTCGGTGGCGCGGACCTCGATCGTCCACAGCCCGGCCTCCGGGTTCTGGACGAAGACGTTCTCCTCGGTGTTCTTGGTGTCGGGAGCGGTGTTGGGAGCCGACCACAGCGAGGTCACGAGTCCGCCGTTCCCGGAGTAGATCGTCCCCGAGGGCGAGATCACCTTGAGATCGAGGTCGTTGACGCGGTGCTGCGTCTGCACGGCCGGGTTCCCGGGGCGATCGGCATAGACCATGGTGGCCTTGAACGCCGGCCGGCCCGCCGCCACCGGCACCTGGTAGGTCGCCACCTCGAGCGGCGCGAGGACGCGGCTCTCGTCGATGACGAAGACATTGTCCCGGATCTCGTACATGTTCCGCACGTTGGGCATGCCCCAGCCCTGCCGGAAGCGCGTGAGATCGGTGTTGCCCGGCACCGTCCAGTCGTACTGGTCGGCCGTGTTGATCATCATCGCCCGGGCGGTGCTGGCGTGGGACCGGTTCCCGAAGACGCCGATCTCGCCCAGGATCGTGTTGCCGAAGATCCCGTCCGCCCACATCTGGTAGAAGAGGCCGAAGTGGCCGCAGATGATCGGGGTCGCCCCGCTCGTCCCGCTGAATTGCGTGTAGGAGTTGTTGGCGCAGCAGCCGGGCGAGAAGATCAGGTCGTAGAAGTGGGTCAGCGTCGGCTTGATCCGCCCGTCCGTTGCGGGGCCGATGCTCGCGCCGTTGCACCAGCAGTCGTCGGCCTTGGTCAGGGTGTTGCGATGGTAGACCCCGCCGCCGGAGACCGCGTTCTTGGCCCACGCCTGCGGCCGCGAATCCTGATTCCCGGCGTTGCTCTGCGACTGGCAGAAGATGATGTCCACATCGAAGAGCATCTGGTCCTGCTCGGCCGAGATCGTGTCGTATGTGCGCGTGCGCGGGCTGCCGACGCTCGACGTCTGGTACACGGCCTCATAGGGCGGAGCCAGGAGCTGGAGCGCACCCTGGTAGCGGTTGGTGCCCGACAGGCCGAAGAAGTCGTAGTCGGCGACGATCCCCTGCGACGCCGGCATCATGCCGCGGCCGGCCGGATTCCCGGTGCCATCGCCGAAGCTGATGCCGGAGGTCGAGGCGCCGTGCGAGTCCGTGTTCACCGTGCCATGGGTGATGAGCGGGCGCGACTGGAAGTCCAGGTGGCCGAGATTGAACCCCGCGTCGAAGACCTCGGCGCGCACCCCCTGGCCGGCATAGCCGGCGACGCTCTCGATGAAGTTGGCGCCGCCGATCTGGCGGGCGATGTCCATGTCGGCCTCGTACGGCCCCCAGCGGTCGATGAACAGCACCTCGTTCCAGCCGGACACCGCGCGGAGCTCGGACGGGGTGAGCACCGCCTCGACGAGGAGCTTGCCGGCGTCGGCCCGCCGCACCCTGCCGCCCGTGGACTCGATGCGGGCGGCCACGGCCGCCTTCTGCTCCTCGGCCAGGACCATGATGTTGTACGTCAGGCTCGGGAGGAGCTCTGCGCGATCCAGGTTCTCGATGAGGAATTCCTCGAGACGGTAGGCCGCATGGTAGGGACCGATCCAGCGCACATAGGGAAGCGAGGCGATCTCCGCGATCTCCTTGGAATCCGCTTCAACCAGGTAGGCGTAGTTGGCCACGTAGTGGCGCACGACGCCGCCGCGCTCGGCGATCTGGCGGTCGAAGACCGGGAGAGGCTGGGTGACGAACTGGACCAGGAAGAGCTGATTCCCGTCGCGAGCGGCGAGTCCGGCGTCGACGGCAGGCACGTTCACCAGCGGATCGAACCGGGCGTAGCGGAGCCCGATCTCGTACACGGGCTCGGCGATCCGCACCAGGGACTGCCCGTCGAGGCTGATCCCGAAGTGGGGGACCAGGGCGCTGCCGCTCAGTGCATCCCAGGTGGCGAGCACGGTGGACGTGCCCGGAACCTCGATCGTCCTCACGTTGGCCGCCTCGCCCCGGCGGGCGAGGGCATGGACGTCGTCGATGGTGCGGGGGGCCTCGGCGGCCAGGGCACTCGCTGCCAGCCCGAGCCCGGCAACGAGACTGATAGTGCAGAGCGTGATCGTGCGTCCAAGCGCGGTTTGCATGTCTTCCAATTCCTCTCGGTGCGGGCTTCCACTCGACTGGTGACAGTGGCCGAGTCGCCCGGGCGTGCTCCGGGCATCCGGGGTGGGGGCTTGAAGGGTGCAGACTAGCCCCACAAGTTTAGCGGCCTGCAGCCAAAAGCTCCATCACAAATGAGCCTCCTCCTCCCGCCCTTGGCGCCCACGCGGGGGGAGCCCCTCGGCCCTGCGGGGCCGGGCGCCCTGCGGGGCAGGGCGCCCTGCGCGGCGGGGCGCCCTGCGCGGCAGGGCGCCCGGCGGGCCGGGCCGGCATGGCGCCGCGGCCAACGCCGCCGCCTCCCCCGCCCGCCAAGGTCAGGGCTGCGGGTGGGGCGGTTCATGTCCCAGGTGACGCCGCCGTCGAAGCGCCATCCCTCCAGGAGTCGAGCGCAGATCCGGGGCGGGCTACACGGCGAGCGTGAGGATCTCGGCGCGGAGCGGGGCGGCGGCCGTGGCGTCGCGGGCCGTCGTGCCGCGTGCCGTGGCGTCGCGGGCCGTCGTGCCGCGTGCCGCGGCACCGCCCGCCCCGATCGTGAGCCGCGCGACCGCGACCGGGAGCGTGAAGCGGCGCGGGCCGGCGCTCCCGGGGTTCACGAAGAGGACGCCGTCCTTCTCGGCGATGGATGGGCGGTGGGAGTGCCCGGAGACGACGGCGGCGAAGCCGGCGGCGCGCGGATCCAGATCGAGGTCGTGCACGTCGTGGAGGAGGTAGATGGAGACGGCGCCTGACGGGCCGTCGGCCGCGATCACGTCGGCCGCCGGGAGCAGCGCCGCCCAGGGGCCGTGATCGTCGTTGCCGCGCACGGCATGGACCGGGGCGATCGCGGCCAGCGCGGCGAGCACCTCCGGCCCGCCGATGTCCCCCGCATGGAGGATCAGGTCCGACCCGGCGAGCGCGGCCACCGCCTCCGGGCGCAGGAGGCCGTGCGTGTCGGCGATCAGCCCGACCAGGAGTGGACGCGCGCTCATGTCTCGCCGTCGCCCGCCGCCGCCAGCCCTACTCGCGCACGCGCGTGATGCGCGCCCCGATCGCGTTCAGCTTCTTCTCGATCGACTCGTAGCCGCGATCGATGTGGTAGACGCGCGAGACAACGGTCTCGCCGTCCGCGATGAGTCCGCCCAGGATGAGCGCCGCCGAGGCGCGGAGATCGGAGGCCATGACCTGCGCGCCGGAGAGCCGCTCGACGCCCTCGACGGTGGCGGTGCCCTCGGTCACCTGGATCCGGGCCCCGAGGCGCACGAGCTCCGGCACGTGCGTGAAGCGATCGTTGTAGATCCCCTCGCTGATGATCGTGGTGCCGCGCGCGCAGGCCGCCATCGCCATCACCTGCGCCTGCAGGTCGGTGGGAAAGCCCGGATAGAAGTCGGTGTGCACGTCGGCCGCGCGCGGGCGCGGGTTCCCGTGGACCCGTACCCAGTCCGGTCCGACCGCCGTCTCGATGCCGGCCCGCTCGAAGTGATCGAGAAGCGCGGTCAGGTGGCCCGGCACGAGGCGCGTCACGGTCACCTCCTCGCCCGCCATCGCCCCCGCGATGAGAAAGGTGCCGGCCTCGATGCGGTCGGGAATCACGGCATGATCGACCGGCTGGAGCGCCGTGACGCCGTGGATCGTGATCGTACCCGTGCCCGCTCCCTCGACCCGCGCGCCGAGCGCGTTCAGGTAGTCGGCGAGCGCGGGGAGCTCCGGCTCCTGCGCCGCGTTCTCGATCACGGTCGTGCCCTCGGCGAGGACGGCCGCCATCATGAGCTGCGCGGTGGCGCCCACCGAGGCGATGTCGAGATGGATGCGGGCGCCGCGGAGCCGCTCGGCTGCCGCCACGATGTAGCCGTGCTCGATCTCGACGCGCGCGCCGAGCGCCTCGAGGCCCATGAGATGCAGGTTCACCGGGCGCGGTCCCCAGGCGCAGCCGCCGGGGAGCGAGACGCGAGCGCGGCCGAAGCGGGCGAGGAGCGGGCCGAGCACGTAGATCGAGGCGCGCATCGTCTTCACGAGCTCGTACGGCGCCTCGACCGATGCGCAGTCGGCGGCATCGAGGGTCAAGGTGTCACCTTCCTGGTGGACGCCGATCCCGAGCACGCCGAGCACCCAGGCCATGGTCGAGACGTCGCGGAGGACGGGCACGTGGCGGAGCACGCAGGTTCCGCTCGTCAGGATGGTGGCGGCCATCATCGGCAGGACCGCGTTCTTCGATCCGGACACCTGGATCTCGCCGGCGAGCCGGGTGTTGCCTTGAATCACGAACTTGTCCATGACCACCTCGAGGCGGGGCACCTTGAAGACTAGAGCCGTCGTGCTCACGCGCGCTCCTCGTGTTCTCGCTCGTGTCTCCTGTGCAGAGGATTGCCGGGACCGGTGCCACAATAACCAAAAAGGAGCCGGGCGATGGGAGAATCTCTGCTACCGGGCACGGGTGGCGGCGAGGATGCGGTCGCGCCCCGCGAGATCCGGGTGCACCGCGATCGCGGTGAGCCCGCTCGCCGCCGCGAGTGCGCGCGCGGCAGCCCCCTGCTCGTCGCCGATCTCGAGGACGAGACGCCCGCCCGGGCGGAGGACGCGCGGCGCGTCGGCGAGGAGCCGCGCGATCACGCGGAGCCCGCCCGGGCCGCCGTCGAGGGCGCCGCGCGGATCGTGGTCGCGCACCTCGGGCGCGAGCGCCGGGAGGATCTCGGCGGCGAGGTAGGGTGGGTTCGCGACGAGGAGATCGAGCGCTCCCGCGGCGATGGGCGCGCTGAGATCGCCGGCGATGAGGCCGACGCGCGCGGCCACGCCGAGAGCGCTCGCGTTCGCCGCGGCGAGCGCGAGCGCCGGGCGCGAGCAGTCGGTGGCGACGACCTGGAGCGCGGGCCGCTCGGCGGCGAGCGTGATCGCGATCACCCCCGTGCCGGTGCCGATGTCGGCCGCGCGGAGCGGACACCCCGGGGCGGCCGCGAGCTCATCGAGCATCGTGGTCGCCAGGGCGGCGACGCACTCGGTCTCGAAGCGTGGGATGAGGACGCCGGGCGCCACCCGGAAGCGGCGCCCGTGGAAGTCGACCGCGCCGAGGAGATGCTGGAGCGGCCGGCGTGCCGCGCGCGCGGCGAGGAGATCGGCAAATGCGGCCTCCTCGGCGGGCGTGAGGCGGCGGTCGCGCTCGAGCACGAGGGCGGGGGCGGCGAGCCCGAGCACGTGGCCGAGGAGCAGGCGGGCATCGACCTCCGGCGTGTCGACCCCCGCCTGGCGCAGGCGCGCGGCCGCTCGGGCCAGCTCGAGAGCGACCGTGGGCTCATCCATGCCCGCCATTGTACCGGCATCCGAACCGGGGCGAGCGCGGCCGCGTGGTAGACTGCGCCGCCGTCCCGGGCTATCACATAGGGCCATCACATGAGGAATCCCGACTCGTGATCGCGCTCCTCTCGACCCTCGCCGCACTCGCCGGCGCCCTCGCCACGCACCTGGCCACGGCTCCGGAGGACTCGCCGCGCACGCGGCTCCGACGCCTCGGCGCCGCGGTCCTCGCGGCACTGCTCGTGGCCGCCGTCGCGGGCTGGATCCCGCTCCGCCCCCTGGCGCTCCTCCTCGCCATCGCGCTCGCCGCGCTCCTCGGGGCGGCGGCGGCCGGGATCGCCGCGCTCTCGCTCCCCGGCATCGGCCGCTGGCGCCACCGCCTGCTCGTGATCCCGGGCGCGTTCGGGGCGGTGGTCCTCGCCGCCACCGGCGAAGCGCCGGTTGCGGTCCTCTGCGTATTCCTCCTCCCGGTGACGCTCGCGCTCGGCTGGCTCGATCGGCAGGTCGGCCTCCGGGCGCGCGCGCTCCTCCTCCTCGCCGCGATCCTCACCCTCGTTCTAGGAGCGGCGGCCGCGCACGGACTGCCGCCGCTCCCCGGCGGCCTCGCCACCGTCCTCCGCGCGCTCTCCGCGGCGGTGTTCTCCTTCGCGGCCGCGCTCGCCGCCGCGCTCCTCGTCCAGTTCCCCGGCCGCATCTTCGACCGCTTCCGCCTGCGCACGCGCCTCCTCACGTCGTACATCTTCGTGGGAGCGATCCCGGCGCTCCTCCTCGCGCTGTTCATCGGCGCCGCCGCCTACCTCGCCATGGGCAGCTACCGCGCGCTCGTCGCCGCCCGCCTCCTCGAACCCGGCGCCGAGACCGAGCGCGGGCTCGAGGCGATCCTCGCCGCGCCGGAGCTCGCGACGGCGCTCACCGCGACCGATTCCGTGGGCAACCGGGCCGCCGCCGATGCCGCGCTCGATTCACTCGCCCGCCGCCACCTGGTCCCGCCCACCCTCTTCCTCGTCGCGAGTCGTCGCGAGCTCGCGGACACGACCCGGTTCACGATGCGCTTCGCTCCGCGCGCCGGTGTGCCGCAAGAAATAGCGCTCATGCGCGAACCCTTGCCCGCGGTCGACGAGCCGTTCCTCGTCTTCGCCGGTGACCGGTCCTACATCACCACGGGGGTCCGCCGCGGCGAGCCGGGGGCGGAGATCGCGATCCGCTCCTTCGCGTTGCTCGACTCCGCGCGCGCGGCGGACGTGGCGCGGCGCATCGAGACCGAGATGCGGATCGTCACCACCGACTCGCTCGCCGTCGAGGCGGGAGACCGTGGGGTCCAGATCTCCTTCGGCGAGCAGAAGGGCCGCCCCCTGACCGTCGCCGGGAGCGCGCCCGGGCCGGGCGGCACCTACTCGGGCGCCCAGATCATCAGCGGTTTCGCGCTCGACGCCGACGGTATGCGCCATCAGCAAGACGCCATGGTGGCGGTGAAGACGCCTCTCCGCCGCCTCCTCGCCGACCTCCGCAACACCGCCGCCAATCCATTCAACCAGGTCGTGCTCATCGCCCTCAGCGTGCTCGGCGGCCTCGTCCTCCTCGTCGAGATCGCCTCGATCGCGGTCGGCGTCCGCATCGCACGGAGCATTCACGGCGCGGTGGGCGCGCTGCACCAGGGCACGAAGAAGCTCGCCGAGGACGATCTCGATCATCGGATCGAGCTCGAGCGCGGCGACGAGCTCGGCGAGCTCGCGGACGCCTTCAACGGGATGGCGCAGGGTCTCAAGGAGCGGCGCCGGCTCGCCGTCGAGGGCGAGGCGATGAAGAGCGAGCTCCTCGTCGCCCAGTCCATCCAGCGCCGCCTCTTCCCCACCGCGGTGCCCGAGGTGCCCGGGCTCGACGTGGCCGGCACCTCCATCCCGAGCCGGGAGGTCGGCGGCGACTCCTACGATTTCCTGGTCTGGGGCGAGGGGCTCCTCATCTCGGTGGCGGACGTCGCGGGCAAGGGCGTGCCGGCCGCTCTCCTCATGTCGAACCTGCAGGCCGGGCTCCGCGGCCACGCCCACCACCCCGGACACCTGAACCACGTGCTCGGCGAGCTGAACGAGCTCGTGATCGCCTCGACCGAGCCGGGCCGCTTCATCACCGCGGCCATCGCCCTCCTCCTGCCGCAGACGAACCGCCTCGTCTACGCCAATGCCGGGCACAACCCGCCGCTCCTCCGGCGGGCGAGCGGCGCGATCGAGAATCTCGCGGTCGGCGGCCTCCTCCTCGGCGTGGTGGCCGAAACGAGCTACGAGGAAACGACCGTCCCCTTCCTGCCGGGCGACGTGCTCGTGCTCTACACCGACGGCGTGGTGGAAGCGCAGAACGCAGGCGGCGAGTTCTTCGAGGAGGAGCGGCTCATCGCCGTGCTCGCCGCGACCGACGGCCTCCCGGCCACCGCGATCCGCGACCGCATCGTCCAGGCGGCGCGCGACTTCGCCGGCGCGGGCGGGCTCGGCGACGATCTCACGGTGGTTGTCGTCCGGCGAGCGTGAGCGGTTCGCGCCGCGGTGCGCGGGAGCGAAGCGGAACCCGCCCCCATGGTACAATCAGCGTCTGTCTTGGGCTCCTCATCGCTCCCGCAGAAGGCTAGAGGGCTCGATGTCAAGGCAGGTGCGAGGTGACACGCCAGGGTAGGGATCATTGCCGCGTCAGATTCTCGCGTTCGTTGTGGCCGGCTGCACCGATTCTCGCGTTCATTCTGCTCATCTCCCTGCTCGCAGGGTCCGTCCTCGCCAGCGGGCAGTCGACGCTTGACCGACCGCGTTGGGAGATGGGCTCGAGCTGGGAGGTCCTGGTCCGACAGAAGTCGATTCTCGGTCCCGAGAACCCGGCGCGGGCGGCGGAAACCACCGGTCGCTGGCGCTTCGCGGTGGAACGCGAGCTGCTCGTGGACGGCGCCCCGGCAATTGCCGTCGCCGTGACTTGTCAATCGGCCGACTTGACCCGCGAGTGCTATCGCGTCTTCTTCGATCAGGAATCGCTGACCCTCAGACGACTCGAGGTCTATCCCTCCGGATGGACCGGTAAGAAGATCATTCACTGGTACCGGAGGTCGGATCCGGGCCCCACCGTCACGGCCTATGGTTACGTTCCGCTTTCGATGCCGGTGTTCGGCCCCGCGGCCGCTGGCACTTTCCGCTACGAGCACTGCATCAACGGACCGAACGGCTTTACGATCCAGGCCGATCAGCACCTGGAACAAGAGGCCGGCGAGAGCACGGTGCGGCTGTCCTCCGGCAGCACCCGGATCGTCCAGACGTGGCGCCCCGGCCTTCCCTGGCCGCTCCGCACCACCGTCAATGACGGTCGCCTCGTAGCCGAGCTCATCGTGGATACCGTCCATCACCCCGGAGGTCCCGCCGGGACGCATCGCGCGCCCGGCGAGAGCGGCGACATCGACACCGGCGTCGAGTTCGGGGCGCCCGCAGGCGGCCGCTGGTGGCCTCTCGCCGCGTCGACCGGGAAGATCCCCTGGTCTCGAGGACGATCGAAGGGTGACGTTCTCGATCGCACCTCCGAAGCGTCCACGTCCACGCTGGCCTGGTCCGGCTACTGGTGGCCGATGCTGGACAGCGGCGGCGGAGAACGTCTCTGGCAAGAGGACGGACCACTCGACAAGTACGACTACTACGTGCGCGCCGAGAGCGGGTCCTTCCCGTCGCCCTACGCCACGAGCTGGGAGTTCGACAACCATCGGACCACCGACCAGAAGAACACCTGGTGGGGGCACTGCAACGGCTGGGCAGCCGCGTCGATCCTCGAACCGGAACCGGCAGTCGCCGCGGCGGCGGGCGGGATCTTCTTCAGCGTGGCCGACAAGAAGGGCATTCTCACCGAGTGGCACAACGCCGCCCAGAGCGACGGCACCTGGGGCAACCGTTACTACGGCTCGGGCGACGATCTCGACGATATCTATCCCGACGAGTTCATGGTGGTCCTGATCCAGCACATCGTGAGCCAGGACGAACCGGTCGTCATGGACCTGGACTGCTACGAGGAAGTGTGGAACCACCCGATCTACGGCTATGAGATGGAAGAGGTGGAGCGCAGCGGCGACGAGGCGCGATTCGCCTGTCGCGTGTACTACGCGACCGACGCCGTGAGCTCCGACTTCGTCGGCACCTGGGAACAGACCGTCAAGTATGAGTTCCGATGCACGGTGGACGACGCGGGCAACCCCGTCTCCGGCCCCAGCAGCTGGGAAGGCCCCTCCGCCACGGAGCATCCGGACTTCCTCTGGCACCCGGGAACCGAGCGGGCGGACGGCAACCCGGCTCTGGAGAGCGGCTATGTCCACGCCATCGCCGCGGCGTCCCCCGCGGACTATGCGCATATCGAGATCCGACATCCCTATCGTGGAGATCTCTCCGTCAAGCTGGGAGCGGGCGATCCCGCCAACCCGGATTGGGTGATCACCTTATCGGATGAAGAGGGCGGCAGCGCCGACGATCTGATCCTGGACGTCGACTTGAGCGCGGCTGTGGCTTTCCTGCCGCCCGGCAGCGCCCAGCCGTGGTTTCTCCTGGTGTCGGACCTGGCCGCCGGCGATGAGGGACGCATCGGGGCCTTCACGATCCGATATGACAACCGCGAGTACGCCGCCGCGGGCCTCCCCGTTGACATCGTGGACGGCGAGTCCAGCCAGGCGCTGATCGGTTCATCGCCGTCTTCCTCCTCGTTCGCCCACGTCGAGATCCAGCACCCGTATCGCGGGGATCTCGTGGTGAAGGTGGGCGCCGGCGATCCCGCCAGTCCGGACTGGGTGGCGACGGTCTCCGATCGCGAGGGCGGCGACGCTGACGACTTGATCGCCGATGTCGACTTGAGCGGCGCGGCCGCCTACCTGCCCCCGGATGACTCGCACCCGTGGTTCCTCGCGGTCGCGGACGAGGAAACCGAAGACGCGGGCAGCATTGTCGAATTCACGATCAGCCATCACGGTTTGTTCTTCAGCTCGAGCGACCCACCCGTCACGGTGCCGGATCTGGAGACCGGCTATGCCTACATCGGTTCGTCTCCCTCATCCACTTTCTCCTGCCAAGCGCACATCGACATCGAACATTCGTGGCGTGGGGATCTCGTGGTGAGAGTGGGCGCCGGCGATCCCGCCGACCCGGACTGGGTGACCACCGTCTCGGATCGCGAGGGCGAGGACGCCCAGGGCCTGGTGATGGATGTGGATGTCTGCGCGGCGGTGGACTACTTGCCCCCCGACCGCACCCATCCCTGGTTCCTGGAAGTCACGGACCTCGAAACCGGAGACGAGGGCAGCATCACGGCCTTCGCGCTCACCTTCGACGATGCGACCTACAGCGCCGCCGGGCTTCCGATCGCGATCAGCGACGGACGGACCAGTCACGCCTTCATCGGGTCCGCGCCGGCGTCGATCCGGGCGCAGTTCGCGATCCAGCATCCGTTCCGCGGCGATCTCGTGGTCAGGGTGGGGGCCGGCGACCCCGCCAACCCGGTCTGGATCAAGACGGTGTGCGACCGGGAGGGCGATGACTCCGATGACCTGTTCAGGGACGTGGACCTGAGCGACGCGGAAGAGCACCTGCCCCCGGACAGCTTCCATCCCTGGTTCCTCGCCGTATCCGATGATGGGACCGGCGATGAGGGCAGCATCGAGCGATTCGTCATCTACTACGAGGATCGGGAATTCACCTCGGGGGACACGCCGGCGCCCGTCGCCGACCACGAGACCGCGTATGCCTACATCGGCGGGGAATCCGGCGGCGTGGTACCGCCTTTAGCTCTGACCTTGCACCAGAACTGCCCCAATCCTTTCAATCCGGTGACGACGATTCGTTTCGATCTGCCTGCGGCCGGCCCCGTCACGCTCAGGATCTACGACCTGTGCGGGCGCTCGGTGCGCACGCTGGCTTCAGGCTCCCTCGCGGCGGGCGTCTACACGGCGGCATGGGACGGCCGCGATGACAGAGAGCGGGTGATGGCCTCCGGCACCTACTACTGCCGCCTGGTTGCCGGTGAGCGGACGTTGACCACGAAGATGGTCATGCTCCGCTGATAGCAGCACCCCTACTCGTCGTCGTCCGCGCCGAGCTGGCCGAGCTGCCCGAGCCGGTCCTCGCTCGAGGCGGTGGCCAGCGCCTCGATCAGCTCCTCGATGTCGCCCTGGAGGATCTCGGGCAGCCGATAGAGGGTGAGCCCCACCCGGTGGTCGGTGACGCGCCCTTGCGGGAAGTTGTAGGTGCGGATGCGCGCCGAGCGGTCGCCGGTCGAGACCTGCGAGCGGCGCATGGCCGAGATCTTCGCTTCCTGCTCGCGCCGGCGGATGTCGAAGAGGCGGGCGCGCAGGACCTCCATCGCCTTCGCCCGGTTCTTGATCTGCGAACGCTCGTCCTGGCAGGTGACGACGAGCCCGGTCGGGACGTGCGTCAAGCGCACCGCCGAGTCGGTGGTGTTGACGCCCTGGCCGCCCGGTCCGGTGGCGCGGTAGACGTCGACGCGGACCTCTTCCGGCGCGATCTCGACCTCCACCTCCTCGGCCTCCGGCAGGACCGCCACCGTCACCGCCGAGGTGTGGATCCGGCCCGCCGCCTCGGTGACCGGCACCCGCTGCACGCGATGCACGCCCGACTCGTGCTTCAGGCGCCCGAACGCGCCGCGACCGCGGGCCATCAGGATCACTTCCTTGATCCCGCCGATCCCGGTCTCGCTCGTGTTCATCACCTCGAGCGCGAAACCGTGCTCCTCGAGGTAGCGCTGGTACATGCGGTAGAGCTCGGCGGCGAAGAGCGCCGCCTCCTCGCCGCCGGTGCCGGCGCGGATCTCGATGATCGCGTTCTTGTCGTCGTTGGGATCGCGCGGCACGAGAAGGGTGCGGAGCGCCTCCAGCTCGGCGGGGAACGCGGCGCGGGCCGTCTCGAGCTCATCGCGGGCCATCGCGGCGAGCTCGGGATCGTCGCTCAGGACCAGCTCCTCGCTCTCCGCGATGGCGGCGACCACGCGCTCGAGCTTCCGGGCCTGCGCGACCACGGGCTCGAGCTCGGCGCGCTCCTTGCCCAGCTCGCGCAGCCGCGCCGGATTGGAGAACACCTGCGGATCGGAGAGCGCGCTCTCGATCTCGCGCACGCGCGCCGCGGCTTCAGCCGCTCGCTTGAGGAGCTCGGTGGACTGGTCGAGGGACATCTTGCGATCTCGCGCCGGGAATCGGTGATCTGTCGGCTACGGGCGCGGCCGTCAGAGCGGGATCATGCGCCCGCCCGCCTCGCGCGTCACCTCGCGCACCGAGCGGACGGCGACCTCGATCTGATCGAGGGTCGGCTCCCGGGTGGTGATCCGCTGCAGGAGCAGTCCGGGCAGGATGAAGGCCTGGACGATCGGGATCGCGGCCCACTTGCCGGAGAGCCGCGTCAGCTCGAAGGCAATGCCCCCGATCAGCGGAATGAAGAGGAAGCGCTGGACGCGGTCGGCCACCGTCTCCGGCCGGCCGAGGAACATGAAGACTGCGATCGAGGCCAGCATGACGACAAGCAGGTACGAGGTGCCGCAACGCGGATGAAAGCGGGAGTACCGCGCCACCCGCTCGGGTGTCATCTCGTCGCCGGCCTCGAGCGCGGCAATCGACTTGTGCTCGGCCCCGTGGTACTGGAACACCCGCTGCATCTCGCTCCACCGGCTGATGAGGATGAGATAGAGCAGGAAGAAGACGAGGCGGATGGCCCCGTCGATCAGGTTGAACGCGAACCCGCTCCGCGCCCCGGTCAGGTCGGTGAGGAGGAGCGGAATGTAGAAGAAGATGAGGAGCCCGAGCCCGAGCGAGACGACGATGGTGGCCGGCATGGCCAGGCGCTCGAGCCGCGAGAGGCCGCGCTTCGGCACCGCCACCGCCCCCTGATCCGCGTCGCCGGAGGCGAGCGCCTGCTGCTCTGCCGAGAAGGAGAGCGCGCCGAACCCGAGCTGGAGCGACTCGATGAGGCCGACCGCGCCGCGCAGGATGGGGAGTCCGAGGAACTTGAGCCGCTTGGTGAGCGACAGGAACGGCGTCCGGTGGACGACGATCGTGCCGTCGGGACGCCGGACCGCGGTCGCGACGAACGAGGGCGAACGCATCATGACGCCTTCGATCACCGCCTGACCGCCGATCGGCGCGTAGCGACTGGTCTCGGGCATGTCCTGGTTCCGTCTGTCTCCGCGACCGGATCCGCCTAGCTCGACGCCTTGGCGGCGTCGGCCGGCTCGCTCGCGGTCGCATAGCGGCGGCGGTAGCGGTCGACGCGTCCGGCGGTGTCGACGAGCTTCTGCCGGCCGGTGAAGAACGGGTGGCAGCTCGAGCAGATCTCGACGCGGATGTCCTTGCTCGTCGAGCGGGTCTCGATCATGCTGCCGCAGACGCAGGCGATCTTGACCGGATGGTAGTCGGGGTGAATTCCCTGCTTCATTTCGTGTTACTCCCGCTGTCTGGATGCGCGATGCCGGCGGACGCCGGCGCCGCCGGGCCGGCGTCCTAGGCGCCGCCCGACATCGATTCCAGGAACTTCTTGTTGGTCTTGGTCTGGCTGATCTTGTCGATCAGGAACTCCATCGCCTCGACCGGGTTCAGCTCGCTCAGGAACTTGCGCAGGATCCAGATCGCGTTCAGCATGGTCCTCGGGAATGCAGGAGCTCTTCCTTGCGGGTGCCCGACTTGTTGATGTCGATGGCCGGGAAGATGCGCTTGTCGGCGAGCCGCCGGTCGAGGACGAGCTCCATGTTGCCGGTGCCCTTGAACTCCTCGAAGATGACCTCGTCCATGCGGCTGCCGGTGTCGATGAGCGCGGTGGCGATGATGGTGAGGCTGCCGCCCTCCTCGATGTTGCGCGCGGCGCCGAAGAAGCGCTTCGGCTGCTGCAGCGCGTTGGCGTCCACGCCGCCCGAGAGGATCTTGCCCGAGTGGGGCACGACCGCGTTGTGGGCGCGGGCCAGGCGGGTGATCGAGTCGAGCAGGATGACGACGTCCTTGCCGTGCTCGACCAGGCGCTTGGCCTTCTCGATCACCATGTCGGCGACCTGCACGTGGCGGTCGGCCGGCTCGTCGAAGGTCGAGCTGACGACCTCGCCCTTCACCGACCGCTGCATGTCGGTGACCTCCTCGGGCCGCTCGTCGATGAGCAGCACGATGAGGACCACCTCGGGGTGGTTCTCGGTGATGCGCGTTGGCGATCTTCTGGAGGAGGATCGTCTTGCCGGCCTTGGGCGGCGACACGATCAGTCCGCGCTGGCCCTTGCCGATCGGCGACAGCAGGTCGATGATGCGGGTCGGTGACGTCGCGATCCTTGGTCTCGAGATTGCAGCTTCTCGTGCGGATAGAGCGGCGTCAGGTTGTCGAAGAGGATCTTGTCCTTGGCCGCGTCGGGGCTCTCGAAGTTGACCGCCTCGACGCGGAGCAGGGCGAAGTAGCGCTCGCCGTCCTTGGGCGGCCGGACCTGGCCCGAGACGGTGTCGCCCGGTGCTGCAGGTCGAAGCGCTTGATCTGCGAGGGCGAGACGTAGATGTCGTCGGGACCGGGCAGGTAGTTGTAGTCGGGCGAGCGCAGGAAGCCGTAACCCTCCGGCAGGATCTCGAGGACCCCCTCGGCGAAGATGAGGCCGTTCTGCTGGGTCTGCGCCTCGAGGATCCGGAAGATGAGCTCCTGCTTGCGCAGGCTGCCCGTACCGGGGATGGCGAGCGCCTGCGCGAGGCTCGTGAGCTCGGAGATGGTCTTGCCCTTCAGGTCGGCGAGATCCATGCCGCGCCCCTCGTCGGTGGAGGTAGCGCCGTTCTGTGTTTCCGGAGAGCTGGTGGCTGTCATACCTGACTTCATGAGTTCTATCTCCCAGTCAGCAGCGCATGACCGGGGTGGGAGCGTGGTGGTAGAGGTGCGGGTGCGATCGGATCAGGAATCGAGTTGGAAGACGGCGACCGTCGGCACGGGTTTGGGAGGACGTACGAAGCCGGGGCAGGGGTCCGAGTCCTTTGCCGGCAAGGTGGCTGGCCGGGGTGTCTGCCTGGTTGCCGCGTGGGGCCAGCCGCATTCGCCGAGACCCGTCTTCTGATGGAGCAGTCTAGTCGTGCCGCTCCAACCCTGTCAAGCCCCCCTGTTTCCAGCTACTTGGGCGGCCGTGAGGCGCCGGCGACCGCGCCGGCCCGCCCCCGATCGGGACCGGGGCGCGGTTCCCGGCCCGCTCTGCGGCGGCGGACGCCGGGCCGGTCCCCCCGGGCCGCCGCGTGGCGTGGCCGCGCGTCCCGCCCGGGCGCCGACGTCAGGCGACCGGCCCTTCGGGGGCCGGCCGACCGCTGCCGGCCTCGCGCGCGGCACGCAACCGCCGCCCCACCTCCTCCATCGGATGCGCATCGAGACGCGCGAGCTCGGTGCCGGTGCGCGGCCGTCCCGCCGCCATCTCGGCGAGGAAATCGCGCGCGAAGGCGCCGCTCCGGATCTCGGCGAGCAGGGACTCCATCTCCGCGCGGGCCGGGGCGCCGATCACGCGCGGACCGCGCGACAGATCTCCGAACAGGGCGGTCGAGCTGATGCGCCGCCGCGTGCCGGCGATACCGGCCGTGCGCACGGTCGATGCGAGCCATGCGATCTGATCGTGACATTCGAGGTACGCCATCTCGGGCGGGTAGCCGGCGGCGACGAGCGTGTCGAACGCCGCGGTCAGGAGCGCGTGCAGCCCGCCGCAGAGAACCGCCTGCTCCCCGAACAGGTCGACCTCGGTCTCCTCGCGAAAGGTGGTCTCGAGCACGCCCGCTCGCGCGCAGCCGAGAGCGCGCGCGTAGGCGAGCGCGATCTCGCGTGTCCGCCCGTCGGGATCGTGCGCGACCGCGACATAGGCGAAGACCCCGCCGCCGCGCCCGTATGCCTCGCGCAGCCGTTCGCCGGGGGCGCAGGGCGCGACCAGGAAGACGCCGGCGCTGGGCGGCAGCGTGACCCGATCGTAGGTGACGTTGAACCCGTGGGCGAAGCCGACCGCACGCCGGCGTCCCGTGCGCTCGCCGAGCTCTCCGGCGAGCGCGCCGAGGAGAGCGGGCTGCTCCTCATCGGGCACGAGCACCATGAGGAGATCGGCCCAGCGTGTCGCCTGGGCCGGCGTCGCGCTCTCGATACCGTCCGCCGCCGCGCGGGCATGCGATGCGCTGCCGGCCCGCAGCCCCACCCGCACCGCGCAGCCCGTGTCGCGGAGATTCAGCGCCTGCGCGCGCCCCTGGTTGCCGTAGCCCAAGATCCCGATCTTGAGCCCCGCGAGCGCGGCCGGGTCGATGTCCCGGTCCCGGAGGATGGGGCGGCTCATCGGAACGGCTAGGCGCGACTGCTGGCTGCCGCCTCGCTCCCGAACCCGACGCCGCGCGTCGAGCGGATCGTCATCGAGTACCAGAGCATGACGACGGCGCGCTTGGTCTCGATCGTGTTGACCTGAACGCGCTCGAGCCGCGCCTCGCGGTTCTCGCGCAGCCAGGCGTTGATCTCGCTCTCGAGCGTCTTGAGCGAGTCGAGCGCCGTCTCGAAGATCTTGACCTGGATGATCTCGCGGTCGGTGAGGTCGGTATGAACAGTGGTCATGGTGGTCAGAACAGCTCTGGCGCAGGCCGCCGCCCGTGGTCAGGGAGGACGCCGGCCGCCGCCGGATTAGGGTGATCGCGTTCCGGGGGAGCGGTCGCGGGTCCGGACGGGAAACCGCGCCGCGGGGGCAGGACGGAGAGAGCCTAGGCGGTCGGTCGCGGACCGTCAACCGCACGGCGGCGGACGCGCCCGGTGAGCGGGCCGGCACGGAAAGCGGCGGGCCGGAACCCCCGGGGGATGGGAGGGATTCCGGCCGCCTCGCCCCGCGAGCAGGCGCAGAGTCCCGGTAGCGGTCCGGTTCCGGCGCCGACTCGCTTGTTCGCATGTGGCCCGGGAGGCCGGCGTGCCGGGGGCAGCGCGGCAGGTGAGCCCGGGCAATCGACTGCCCTCGCACGCTTCGTGCCCGCACGCGAGGGCTTCCAACTCGTTGTGCAGCCGCGTCCGCTCCCCCGGGACCGGCAGCGTCCGGTGACACGCATTGCAGGACGGGAGGGCCGGCCTCGGATCCTGCACGGCCGGATCCGAGACTGCTGCCGATTCAGAGCAGATGAACCGGATCGATGTCGAGCTGCAGGCGGACGCGGGCCGGAAGCCCGGCGGCGGCCATCCGCTCGAAGGCGCGGCGCGCGGCCGCGTGCACGCGGCGGCGCTCGCGGCCGAGGAGCGTGACGTGCCAGCGCTCCCGGCCGCGGAGACGGCGGAGCGGGAGCGGCGCGGGCCCGAGGAGAGTCAGGTCCGATCCCGGCGCACCGATCGCCGCGCACACGCCGTCGGCCACCTTGACGACCGGCTCCTCCTCGGGGCCGTCCACGTGGAAGCGGGCCATCGCGCCGCAGGGCGGATAGGCGAGCTCGGCGCGCTCGGCGATGGCCGCCGCATAGAACGACTCGTAGTCATGCGTGGCCGCCGCCACCACCGACGGATGGTCCGGCACGAAGGTCTGGATGATGACTTCGCCGCCGATCGGCCCGCGCCCCGCGCGGCCGGCCACCTGCGTGAGGAGCTGGAAGGAGCGCTCGCCGGAACGGAAGTCGGGCAGGTTGATGAGCGTATCGGCGCTCACCACGCCGACCAGGCTCACCTCGGGGAAATCGAGACCCTTCGCCACCATCTGCGTGCCGAGCAGGATGTCGGCCTCGCGCGACGCGAAGGCCTCGATCATGGCCCGGTGCGCGCCCCGGCGGCGCGTCGAGTCGAAATCCATGCGCAGGAGGCGCGCGCCGGGGAACTCGCGGCGGATCTCCGCCTCGACGCGCTGCGTGCCGACGCCGCCGTACCAGAAGCGCGCGCCGTCGCAGCTCGGACAGCGATCGGGCGCCGGGGTGCGCAGGTTGCAGTGATGGCAGCGGAGGACGAGCCCGACCGCGTGATAGGTGAGCGCCACGGAGCAGGACGGACAGCGGGCCACCGCGCCGCAGTCGGTGCACTGCACGAAGCTCGAGTGACCGCGGCGATACACGAGGAGGATCGCCTGCTCGCGACGCTCGATCACGCGCCCGAGCGCGGCCGTGAGGAGCGGCGAGAGGTTCCGCACATGGGCCGGCGGCGCCGGCTCGGCAGGGGCGAGGCCGGCGCCGGAGCCGGGCGCTGCATGGGATGCGGGCGCCGCACCGGAGTCGGACGCCGCGCCGGAGCCGGGCGCTGCATGGGATGCGGGCGCTGCACCGGAGTCGGGCGCTGCACCGGAGTTCGGCGCTGCACCGGAGTCCGGCGCCGCACCGGAGCCGGGCGCTGCACCGGAGTCGGGCGCGCCACCGAAAGCCTCTTCCCGGGGGACCGGCGCCTCCTCCTCGCCGCGCCGCCGCCGCGTCCAGGCTGCCTCCCGATCGGCGCGCCTCTTCTCGCGCTCCTCCTCCTTGAACGCACGGAGATCGGCGATCGTCACCTGCGGCAGCGGCCGCGCGTCGACCCGCGCCTCGAGCCTGATCAGATCGTAGCGGCCGCGCGCCGCGTTGTACGAGCTCTCGAGGCTCGGCGTCGCCGAGCCGAGCACGACCAGCGCCTCGCTCATCTGCCCGCGCACGACCGCCGCATCGCGCGCGTGATAGCGCGGCACTTCGTCCTGCTTGTACGCCCCCTCGTGCTCCTCGTCCACGATGATGAGCGCGGGCCGGACGAGCGGTGCGAAGAGGGCCGAACGGGCGCCGACCACGACCGGCATCTCCCCCGCGCGCACGCCCTCCCATTGCCGGCGCCGCTCTGCGGCGGTGAGCGCCGAGTGCAGCACCGCGACCAGCGGGCCGAGCCGTTCGACGAAGCGATCAACGAGCTGCACGGAGAGCCCGATCTCGGGCACGAGGACGAGCACCTGACCGCCGGCGCGGAGCGCGGTCTCGGCGGCGCGCAGATAGACCTCGGTCTTGCCGCTCGCGGTCACGCCGCGCAAGAGGACGACGCGAAAGGCGCGCTCCGCGAGCCGGCGCTCGATGTGTTCGACGGCGGCCGCCTGCTCCGGCGTGAGCACGGGAGGAGCCGCCGCCGGCGCGCGAACCGCAGGCGGCGGGGTCGGCGAACCCGTGCCGGACGGCTCCGCGGGTGCCGGTGGTTCCTCCCCGCCTCGCTTCCGCCGGCGCAGCGGCTCGACCACCTGCGGCAGCGCGGCGCGCAGCACCTCGCCCCAGGGCGCGACGTAGTAGTCGGCGATCCAACGCGTGAGCTCGAGCAAGGCGGGCGGCAACGCGGGCTCGGGATCGAGCGCGGAGCGGATCGGGAGGACGCGCGATCCTGCCGGCGGCTGCGCGCCCGTGCGCACGACGACGCCGGAGAGTATGCGGCGGCGGAAGGGGACCTCGACCCGCGCGCCGGGGCCCGTGCGATCGGCGAGCTCGGGTGGAACGGAGTAGACAAAGGTGCGGTCGATGCCCACCGGCACCGCGACCTCGACGAGGAGCGTGCCGGATCGAGGAGCGGGCGGCGGCCCCTCCGTGGGCGGACGCGGGCGAGCGGCGCGGCGGGTGCGGTGCATGATTCATTCGTAGCACACGCTCCGCGGGGACGCGAGCAGGCAAGCGGACGCGTTCGTCCCGTCGCCGAGACGAACGCGTGCCGCACTCGGGGATCGCAGCGCCGCCGCCGGGCGGCGTCGCATCGACAGGGAGGAGCCGCGATGGCGCTAGGCCGCCGCGCCCTCCGCCCGGTTGTTGCGGACCGGCTGGGCGAGGATCGAGTTGATCTTCTCGACGAGCTTCCGCGGGCTGAACGGCTTCGTGATGTAGTCGTCGGCCCCGGCCTCGAAGCCCATGCGCTGGTCCACGTTCCGGCCCTTGGCGGAGAGCAGGATGACCGGGATGTCGCGCGTGTCCGGACTGGCCTTCAGCCGCTTGCAGGTGTCGTAGCCGTCCAGCTTGGGCATCATGATGTCGAGCACGATGAGGTCCGGGCGGTCGCTCTTGACCTTCTCGAGCGCCTGCTCGCCGTCGAGCGCCGTCACCACCTCATAGCCCTCCATCCTGAGACTGAAGTCCAGGATGTGGACGATGTAAACCTCGTCGTCGACGACGAGGATCTTGCCCTTGGCCATGGCGTCCTCCCTCTCTTGATGGATCTCGATGAATCGACCGTGAAACGTATCCCCGAGTCCGATCGACCCTTTGCTCCGAGTCCGCGGGCGACCCCGCGGCCCCGATTCCCTTCCTTACTGTCCGCGCTTCTCACGCCGCCCGGTCATCCGCGCCGCTCGGCGCGGGCACCCTGGCCCGCGATCCGAGCTCGGCGGCCACGAAGGAGCCGAGCAAGGCGACGTAGGTGTCGAGACCCGGCGGCCGCTGCCCGCGCGGCGGATCGAATCCGACCACCAGGCAGCCCATCGGCTCGCGTGTCTGGTTGCGGAGCATGAGGTAGTGCACGCTCCCACCTCCCTCCGTGCGCGGCGGCCGGCGCGGGAACGCGGCCATACCCGGCCAGCCCGCTTCCGTCCGTCGCGCCTCCGGCCGCGCGGCGCTGTCCACGAGCACCGCCCGCCCGTCGCCGAAGACCCACAGCGCGGCGCTCTCCGCCGCGAAGCTGTCCACCACCGATCGCGTGCCGCGCGCCGCGAGCTCCTCGAGCCGCGCGCCCGCGAGGCAGCGCGCCATGGCCAGGAGCCGCTCGGCGCGCCGCGCGATGTTGTGCGCGCGGCGCACGCGGCGCCGGTCGGCCGCCCGCCCCTGCCGGAGCCGGGCGACCTCGGCCGCGTCGCCAGTCGCCGCGGCCGCGCGCGTTGCCGCGCTGTCCGCCGCTCCCCGCGCTGCGCCGCTCGATATGTCGCGCCCCGCACCTCCGGGCGCCAGCCGCCGCGATACCGCCCACAGGGCGAATCCCGCCGCGATGAGCCCGCCGACTCCCAGCCACCAGCTCACGCTGATCACGAAGTGCCGCGCCGATCCCAGACCACGCAGCTTCCCTCGCCGCGCTCGCCGCGGCGGGCCCGCGCCTTGGCGATCCGCTTGAGCTCCGCGGCGCGCGCGCTCAGGTAGCCCACGTGGTCGAAAACCTGCCCCGTCCCGCCCACACCCGCCACGGTCAGGCTGGTGAGGCGATGCCGCTCCGCCTTCCCCGTGCGGCCGACGACTTCGATGAACCCGCGCTTGCGTTCGCGATCCTCGACGTGCTGCCCGATGATCTCGTCGAAGCCGCGCGCACAGGCCGCGGCGAGCCCGGGCGCCACCTCCGGGGAGCACATCACGATGAAGTCGTCACCCCCGACGTGGCCGATGAAGGCGGTGGGGTCTCCTTGCTCCTCCACCTGGCGCCGGAGCATGTCCGATGTCGCCAGGATCAGATGGTCGCCCTGCAGGTGGCCGTACAGATCGTTGAAGGCCTTGAAATCGTCGAGGTCGATGCTCAGGTAGACAAAGGGCACCGCGCCCGCCACCCGCCGTCTGAGCTGGCGCTCGATCTCGGCGTTGCCCGGGAGCTGCGTCAGCGGACTCGCGTCGCGATTGATGTCGCGCAGATCGAGCGCGTTCTTGACCCGCGCCGTGAGCTCGCCCATCGTGCAGTTGCTCTTGATCAGGTAGTCGTTGGCGCCGCTGCGCAGCGCCTCGACCTTCTCGTCGATGCCCTCGACCACCGTCAGCATGATCACGGGCACCGAGACGGTGCGCGTCGAGCGCTTGAGCCGGCGGCAGACCTCGGTGCCGTCCATGCCGGGCATGCGCATGTCGAGCAGCACGAGATCCGGCACGCGCTCCTTGATCGCGGCGATCGCTTCCTCGCCGCTGGCGGCCGTGCGCACGCGGTAGCCGACGCCGGCCAGTTCCGCTTCGAGGCGACGGCGGTAGAACTGCTCGTCCTCCACCACGAGGATCTCGTGGCCGTGGACGGCCTGCGGCTCATCGCTTTCGGCCTTCTCGATATGAGCCTTGGCTTGATCAGTCATGCGTTTGGAGCTGCTCCCTGGATCACGACCCCATGCGGACACGGCCGAAAGCAGGCGAGGAAATCCGGGCAGGCCTCTGCGGCAAGGACGCGGGCAACTAGCGTGCCAAGGAGGACCCGGAGCGGCGCGTCTAGCTCCTGTACTGGCAGCGAGTTGGGCCGGCACCCGGACGGCGGGTGGGCGGTTTGGACCGGGGCGGCGTGCAGGTTGCAGCCGGCGCTGCAAAATGAGGGAAGCGACGGGACGCGGCGCCGGTGCGCGCAGGGCGGCAGCGCGGGCGAGCGAGCGCGGTGCGCTAGATCTCCCAGCCCGCCTCTTCGAGACTTGCCGCCGGCGCGAGTGCGAGCGGTGCGCGCCGCCCGCGGCGGAGTTCGAGCGCGCCGACGAATCCGATCATCGCGCCGTTGTCGGTGCACAGTTCCGGAAGCGGAACGATCAGCTCGACGTTGCGACGGGCGAGCGCCGCACCGAGATGCGCGCGCAGGTAGCCGTTTCGCGCCACTCCTCCGCACACGACCACGTGCTCGACGCGATGCTCGTCGAGCGCCGCCAGGATGCGCGCGCCGAGCGCGAGCGTCACCGCGTGCTGGAAGGCCCACGCCACATGGGCGCGTTCGTCCTCGGTGCCCGGCGGCCGCTTCGTGAGGTGCTGGCGCACCGCCGTCTTGAGCCCCGAGAAGCTCAGGTCGTAGCGACCGTCGGTCACCGCGACGGGGAAGGTCAGATCGGAGGTCCCGTTCGCCGCGCGCGCGAGGCGCTCGACATGGGGACCGCCCGGATAACCGAGGCCGAGGAGCTTGGCCACCTTGTCGAAGGCCTCGCCGGCCGCATCGTCCTGCGTCCCACCGAGGTGCTCGTAGGTGCCGAACGCGCGCACCAGCACGATCTCGGAGTGGCCTCCGGACACGATGAGAGCCAGGAAGGGAGTGGCGAGGAGGGTCGGCGCGACATGGAGCGCCGACCACAGGTGCCCCTCGAGGTGGTTCACGCCGACGAGCGGCTTGCCGGCGCCGTAGGCGAGCGCCTTGGCGAAGCTCACCCCGACGAGCAGCGAACCGAGGAGCCCCGGCCCGTACGTCACCGCGATGCCGTCGACCGCGTCGAGAGCGCAGCCGGCGCGAGCGAGCGCGAGGCGCACGACGGGCGCGATGAGGCGGGTATGGGCCCGCGAGGCGAGCTCGGGCACCACACCGCCGAAGGCGGCGTGGTCCTCCTGCGAGGCGACGACGTTCGACAGGATGGCGAACTCGTCGTTCACCACCGCTGCCGAGGTGTCGTCGCACGAAGTCTCGATGCCGAGAACGATCACCTTGTCGACCTTGAGCGGGGAGCGGGGCGCGGAACCAGCCGAGCAGCGGGCGGGCGAGCCTGTTCGGCGCGAATCGGCGGCGAGCATACCATGGCTGCCGGCGGCGCGGCCCGCCTTGCTAGGATCTCGCCATGTCACCCGCACGCCTCAAAGAGCGGATCCGGGCGGCGGCCCTCGCCGCCGGGTTCGATCGCGCCGGGTTCGCTGCGGCCGCCGATCTCGGCGACCGGTCCGGCCTCGATGGTTGGCTCGCGCGCGGCTACCACGGGACCATGGCCTGGATGGCCCGCGATCCCGCCCGGCGGCGCGATCCGCGCCGCGCCGCCCCCTTCGCGCGCACGATCGTCTCGCTCGCCGTCAACTACTTCCACCCCGCGCGGCACGCGGCGCGCGCGGGAGCCGGCCGGATCTCCCGCTACGCCTGGGGCGGCGACTACCATCAGGCGATCGGCGCCATGCTCCGCCGCCTGGTCGCGCGCCTCCGGGACGAGGAGCCCGGACTCGAGGCGCGCGCCCACGTGGACACCGGATCGGTGCTCGAGAAGCCGTGGGCCCACCGGGCCGGAATCGGCTGGGTCGGCAAGCATGCGAACGTGATCGTGAAGGGCGGGGGCTCCTGGTTCTTCCTCGCCGAGCTGGTGGTGAGCGCCGAGGCGGAGCCCGACCCTCCCGCCACCGACCACTGCGGCACCTGCACGCGCTGCATCGACGCCTGCCCGACCGCGGCCATCGTCGCCCCGGGGGTCGTCGACTCGCGCCGCTGCATCTCCTACCTGACCATCGAGGAGCGGGGCGCGATCGCGCCGGAGCTGCGTCCGGGGCTCGGGGACTGGATCTTCGGCTGCGACGTTTGCCAGGACGTCTGTCCCTGGAACAAGTTTTCGCGACCTGGCGCAGATCCTACCTATGCACCGCGCGACGGACACCTCGCCCCGCCGCTCGCCGACCTGGCGCGGCTCTCTCCGGCCGCGTTCGCCTCGCGATTCCGGGACACGAACCTCTCGCGTCCCGGGTACGCCGGCTTCCTCCGCAACGTGATGGTCGCGCTCGGCAACGCCGCCGTGGTCGGCGATGCCGAAGTGCCGGAGGCGGTCGCCGCGCTCGGCGGCGGCCTCGCCCATCCGGAACCGCTCGTGCGCGCCCATGCCGCCTGGGGGCTCGGCCGGCACGGCGGGGCCGCGGCGCGGACCGCGCTCGCGGGCGCGGCGCGGCGCGAGGAGGATCCGAGCGTGCGCGCGGAGATCGCCGCCGCGCGCGGGAGCGCGGGGTCTTGAAGCCCGTCCTCCCGGCGCGCTATCCGGCCGGCCCTGCGTCGTACGTCGTGATCGGCGGCGGCTGCTTCGGGAGCTTCTACGTGCGCCAGCTCCTCCGCTACGCCGATCGCGCCGGCGGGCCCGTCGCGCGCATCGTCGTCGTGGATCGCGACCCGGCCTGCCGCGTCGCGCGCACCGTCGCCGACCCGCGGATCGAGATCGCGGTCGCCGACTGGGCGGATCACGTGAGCCTCGCGCTCCCGGCAGCGATCGCCGCGGTTGCCCGCGGCGAGGCCGTACGCGATCGGCTGGTCCCCTCCCCCTTGGCCTCGCACATCCTGCTCGCGGCGCTCGGCCGGGTCGCCGCCCCCGGCGCGACGCCGGCGGGGGCCGCCGAGGCAAGGCGCATCCTCGGCGGCATCGCAACGCCGTTCACACGCGACCTCGGGACCGGGAACGTCGCCCTCTCCTTCGCCACCTGGGTCTGCCCGGTCAACTGCATCGAGCCGGCCACCTGTCCGGCGATCGCGGCGCCGCTCGACTGGAACATGGCGCGCGCCGTGCGCGCGCACGTCGCGGGACGGGAGGAGGTGGCGAGCCTCGCGATACTCGAGTGCCTGCACGAGGCGTACGGGGTGGGGACGATCCCGCTCGCCGACATCGCCCGGGCCGCCCTCGATCTTCGCCGCGCCGCCGCGGCGGCAGGCGCCCCCAGGAGCGCGGGCGCGGGGGGACGCGCGCGCGGCGGGGATCCCCGCTACGCGGTCGTGGCCACGGTCTCGACCTGCCACGGGCTGGCCGGCGCGCTGCGCCTGGCCGGTTAACGCCCGGCCGGTTAACGCCTGGCCGGTTAACGCCCGGCCGGCGTCCGCTCCGCGCGCGGGATGCGCGCCGCGTACTCGGCGATCGCGGCGGCCACCGCCGGCACATCGTCGAGAGCGATCGCCTGCCCGGTCGTCAGGCGGAGCGCGGAGAGGGCGGCGTCCGCCGCGACGCCCATCGCCATGAGCACGGGCGAGGGCTTGTCGATGGTCGCCGTGCACGCGGAACCGCTCGCCGCCGCGATGCGGCGCGCGCTCAGGTGCGCAAGGAGCGGACGCGACGGACCGAGGCCGGTCAGGAGATGCAGGTGCCCGGGCAGGATGGGCGCCGGATGGCCGCTCCGCCGCGCGTCCGGGAGCACGGCGACGAGGGCCGCGGCGAGCGCATCGCGCACCGCCTGCGCGTGCTCCCGCCGCGCCTCCCGCTCGGCGCGCACGAGCGTCGCCGCCGCGCCGATCCCGACGATCCCGGCCACGTTGAGGGTCCCGGCCCGAAGCCCCTCCTCGTGCGGGCCGCCGTCGATGAGCGGGGCGAGACGCGTGTCCCGGCGCACGTAGAGCGCGCCGACTCCCTTCGGCCCGTAGAGTTTGTGCGCGGACAGAGTCAGAAGATCGCACCGGAGCGCGTTCACATCGAGCGGCAGGAGGCCGGCGGTCTGCACCGCATCGATGTGGAAAGCGGCGCCGTGCGCGCGCACGATCGCGCCGATCGCCGCGACCGGCTGGATCGTGCCCACCTCGTTGTTGGCATGCATGACCGAGACGAGGCGCGTCTCCGGACGGAGCGCCCGCCGGATGTCCTCCGGATCGACGCGCCCGCACCCGTCCACGGGCACCATCGTGATCTCGACGCCGAGCCGCTCGAGGCTGAGCGCGGCTTTCCGCACCGCGTCGTGCTCGATCGCGGTCGTCACCAGGTGCACGCGGCGGAGCTTGTGATAGAAAGCGACTCCCTTGAGCGCCAGGTTGTCGGACTCGCTCCCCGAACCGGTGAAGACGATCTCCGCGGGCAGAGCACCGACGAGCACGGCCACCTCGGTGCGGGCCGTCGCGACCGCCGCGTGGGCGCTCCGGCCGAGGAAGTGCACGCTCGCCTCGTTGCCGTAGTCGGCGGCGAGAAACGGCTGCATGCGCGCGGCCACCCGCGGATCGAGCGGCGTCGTCGCGGCGTGATCGAGGTAGATCGTGCGCTCCATCATCCTCTCCGCCATCATCTCCGGCCTCCCCCGGCGGCCGCGCTGTCCTTCACGTCTTCCTCCTCGCGGCCGCCACGAGCATACCGTCTCGCCGCGGCGCGCGGTGCGGCCAGGCGGACGCGAACCGGGCGCAGAAAAGGAAAACCCCCCGGCTCGCGCCGGGGGGCCCCACCCGAAGGCTCAAGCATCCTTGCGAACGCTTGGAACCCCAGTCTCTCGGGGGAAAGGGATCTAGTCGTAGAGGCTCTTGACCACGCCCCAGGTCGTCTCCTCGACCGGCACCGTACCGCACGAGGGACCGATCACGTTCTCGACGCCCCAGTGGTTGCCGTAACCGAAGCCGTCCAGGTCCTGCCAGTCACCATGGTCGCCGGTCAGGTTGCCGTAGCCGAAGCCGGCGCCCACCGGCGTGTTGTTGCGGCCGACGAACCAGTCGGCCGGCGTCGCGCCGTTCACATAGACGACGCCGACGTGCAGGCGCTCGGTGTTGAAGGTGAGGCAGGGGCACTGCAAACCGACCCAGTCGTAGCTGCGCACGATGGGGCCGTTGGCGGGGATCGTGATCGGGTTCGCTGCGACGCCGCACTCGAGACCGCAGGCGTCGATCGGGAGGCCGCCCTGGTCGCGCCACAGGTAGAGCTGGTAGAGGTCTCCCGCATCCGCGATGTTGAACTGCACGCGCGTCGTCTTCACGAAGCCGTCCTGACAGCTCGCGAGCGGAAAGGCGAAACCGATCAGGTTCCCGGGCTGGCCGGGATTGCCGGGGAGACACGCGCCGAGCGGGCCGTAGGCGCCCTGGATACCGAGCGAGGCATTCACGTTCGCGCCCTGGCTCGAGGTGCAGTCGGTGTCGTTGACAAGCGGCGGCCACTCAACCGGCGGGGCGCCGTCGGGCCCCGCAACGAAAGTGGCGCCGAAGGCGGGGAGCGCCAGGAAGAGACCCAGGGTGAGAGTGATCGCGGTCTTCATGAGATGACAACCTCCGCTGAGAGTAGCCTGCGGCGCTTGATCCGCGGGCGGGCTGGCCCCGAGACGTGCATCCTCGTGTGAACCCATGGTGCCGGGTGGCCGCCGCCGTTAGGGCGGTGGGTGGGTGGCCGGCGGCACGCGGAGCCGACGGGCTCTCGCGCCCGCGCGGCTTCGACTCGCGCGTCCGCACGATTATAGCACAGGCGGCCCGGCGTGGCACAGGGCGGCCCGGCGCGGCTCCCGCGCTGCACCGGCGATCTCCGGCGGCCCGCTGCGGAGACGGCACCTTCGCCGCGCCTCGCGGCGCCCCCGGATCCGGGGTGATATGACCCGGTGCGGACTGGGGATCCGCGCGCCATGCTATGATCTACAATAGTTACCCGCCGGGGCGAGTCCCCCGCCCCGCCAGAGCATCCCGCCAGAGCTCGCGCAGTCCATCGGGACTCGGGACGCCGGTCCGAGCCCTTCCTCTGGAGGAGTCAAGTCCATGTCCGACCGCCCGGGTGCCCCGCGCCGCGCCGTTCTCGCCGTGTTCGCCTCGATCCTCGCCATCGCGGCGACCGCAGTCGTCCTCGCCCCCGCCTCGATCCCGATCGCCAAGACCAAGCGCGCGAGCGGCGCGCTCCACTCGCTCGAGCTGTGGGCCAATGCCCGCGCCTATCCGGGGAAGGTCATTCCCGACGTCGGGCACGCGGCCGCCTTCCATGACTCGAAGGCCCGCCTCGCCGGCGGCCCTCTCGATCAGGCGCGCTCCGGCATCCAGCCGTGGACCCCGATCGGTCCTCACAACATCGGCGGCCGCACGCTCGCCGTCGCCATGAACCCCGAGAACCCGCGCACCCTGTGGGCCGGCGCCGCCTCCGGCGGCCTCTGGCGCACGTTCACCGCGGGCCAGGGCGCCGACGCCTGGGACGTCGTCGACACCGGTTTCCCCGTCCTCGGCGTGAGCTCGATCGCCGTCGCGCACGATGACTCGAACACGCTCTACATCGGCACCGGCGAGGTCTACGGCTATCAGAACTCGATCGGCGGCCTCGCCCTCCGCCTGACCCGCGGCAGCTACGGGATCGGCATCTTGAAGACCACCGACGGCGGCGCCACCTGGAACCACTCGCTCGACTGGTCCTACAACCAGCGCCGCGGTGTCACCTGGCTCGCCATGCATCCGACCGATCCGAACCTCCTCTATGCGGCGACCACCGAGGGCGTCTACAAGACGACCGACGCCGGCGCGAGCTGGGCCAACGTGCACCCGGTGCTCATGGCCATGCACATCGTGATCGATCCGGTCGACCCCGACCGCGTCTACGTCGCCTGCGGCGACCAGGGAAGCCCGGGCACCGGGATCTATCGCACGACCAACGCGGGCGCGAGCTGGACCCGGCTCACGAGCGGCCTCCCGGCGACCTGGACCGGCAAGGGCTGGCTCGCGATCTACAAGGCCCATCCGAACGTCCTCTACGCGAGCCTCGCCCAGGCGGAGACCGGCATCGGCCTCTATCGCTCTCTCAACTTCGGGGACACCTGGCAGCTCATCAACACGACCAACTACGCCACCTATCAGGGCTGGTACTCGCACTGGGTGCACGTCGATCCGAACGACTCGACCCTCGTACTCTGCGCGGGGGTCGACATCTATCGCTCGACCACCGGCGGCCGCACGCTCTCCCGGGTCTCCGACTGGAGCGCCTGGTTCTTCGGCAACGTCCCGCCCGGCGGTCCCGAGGGCCCGGCTAACTACGCGCACGCCGACCACCACGACGTGATCTGCGACCCCGCGCGGCCCGACACGCTCTACTTCGGCACCGACGGCGGAGTCTTCATCAGCACCGACCGCGGGCAGACCTTCGCCGGGCGGAACGGCGGACTCCAGTCCACCCAGTTCTACAACGGCTTCTCGAGCGCGCTCCTCTCGACTTCGCTCGCCATCGGCGGCATGCAGGACAATGCGACCGCCATTCACGAGGGGAACCTCGGCTGGCGCCGCGTGATCGGCGGCGACGGCTGCTGGACGGCCATGCATCCGCTCGACTTGAACATCATGTACGGCACCTCGCAGTACCTCGCCATCCGGCGCTCGACGAACGGCGGCACCACCTTCAACTCGGCCACCTCGGGCATCGGCACCGACGAGGCCGCCTTCGCCGCGCCGCTCGTCATCTCGCAGGCCCTGCCGAACATCCTGTACGCGGGCCGCACCAAGATCTACCGCACGACCAACGGCGGCTCGAACTGGTCGGCGACCAACGCCAATCTCGCCCTCGACGGCAACATGGCGATGGCGATGGGCATCTCGGCGACATCGCCCGACTGGGTCTACGTGGGGACGGCGCCGGTCTACAACCGCGCCGGCATCTTCCGGACGACCAACAGCGGCACCAGCTGGACCAACGTGACCGGCACGCTCCCCGATCGCTACCCGGTGGACATCGCGGTCGACCCGGTGGATCACCAGGTCGCCTACGTCGTCTTCTCCGGGTTCGGCTCCGGGCACCTCTATCGCACGACCGATGCCGGGAGCACCTGGGCCGATCTCTCGACGGCGCTCCCCGACGTGCCGTCCTCGGCGATCCTCGTCGATCCCGACTATCCTCACGTCCTCTACTTCGGGAACGACATCGGGGTCTACGCCTCGACCGACACCGGACAGAGCTGGCAGGAGTTCCAGCTCGGCATGCCGTCGGCGGCGATCGTGATGGATCTCTCCGCCGTGCGGCTCGCCCGCCGGATCCGCGCTGTCACGCACGGGAACGGCGTCTACGAGCGGCCGCTCATCGACCCGACGACCGGGATCGGCGAGCCGGGGACGGCGCCGGCGGCCACCGGTCTCCAGCTCTTCGCGGCGGCGCCGAATCCGTTCTCGATCGAGACGACGCTCCGCTTCGCCGTCGACGCGGCGATGCCCGTCACGGTCAAGATCTACGACGTCACCGGGCGGCCGGTGGCGGTGCTCCTCGACGGGCGCATCGAGCGGGGCGAGCATCGCGTGCGCCTCGATGCCGCGCGTCGCGAGCTGCCGGCCGGCGTCTACATCGCACGCATCACCGCGGGCGACCGGACCGCGAGCCAGCGCCTCGTTCTCACTCGCTGACGCGGAGGTATGAGCGCGATGTCGACCCCGCGCGCCGGGCGTTCGATCGCAGCACTCGTCCTCGTCGCCCTCCTCGCCGGAGCGCTCGCCCGCTGGCTCGGAGCCGAGGGATCGCGACGCGGGCCGGAGCAGCAACTCCGCCGGCCGGACGCGGCCGAGCCGCCCGGCTCGCCGAGCGAGGCGCTCGCGGCCCTCGATTTCTGGGCGGCGACGCGCGCGTACCCGGGGAAGGCGATTCCCGATGTCGGGCACGCCGCCGCCTTTGAATTCTCGAAGGGCCGCCTCGCCGGCGGCCCTCTCGATCAGGCGCGCTCCGGCATCGAGCCGTGGACCCCGATCGGTCCTCACAACATCGGCGGCCGCACGCTCGCCGTCGCCATGAACCCCGAGAACCCGCGCACCCTGTGGGCCGGCGCCGCCTCCGGCGGCCTCTGGCGCACGTTCACCGCGGGCCAGGGCGCCGACGCCTGGGACGTCGTCGACACCGGTTTCCCCGTCCTCGGCGTGAGCTCGATCGCCGTCGCGCACGATGACTCGAACACGCTCTACATCGGCACCGGCGAGGTCTACGGCTATCAGAACTCGATCGGCGGCCTCGCCCTCCGCCTGACCCGCGGCAGCTACGGGATCGGCATCTTGAAGACCACCGACGGCGGCGCCACCTGGAACCACTCGCTCGATTGGTCGTACCAGCAGCGACGTGGCGTGGCCTGGCTCGCCATGCATCCGACCGACGCGAACCTCCTCTACGCGGCGACCACCGAGGGCGTCTACAAGACGACCGACGGCGGCGGGAGCTGGGCCAACGTGCATCCGGTGCTCATGGCCATGCACATCGTGATCGACCCCGTCGACCCCGATCGCGTCTATGTCGCATGCGGCAACCTCGGGAGCCCCGAGCCCGGCCTCTACCGCTCGACCGACGCGGGCGCGAACTGGACGCAGCTCACTGCGGGCCTCCCCGACACCTGGACCGGCAAAGGCTGGCTCGCCATTTACAGGGCACATCCGAACGTGGTCTACGCGAGCCTCGCCATGTCCGAGAGCGGTCTCGGGCTCTTCAGCTCGACCGATCACGGAGATACCTGGGAGCGCCTCAGCAACACGAACTACGCCAGCTATCAGGGCTGGTACTCGCACTGGGTGCACGTCGATCCGAACGACTCGACCCTCGTCCTCTGTGGGGGCGTCAACATGTGGCGCTCGACCGACGGCGGCCGCCACCTGACGCAGGTCTCCCGTTCCGAGCTCTCGTACGACGGGGTCGTTCTACCGGGCGAGCCCGAGGGGCCGCCCAACTACTCGCACGCCGATCACCACGCCGTGATCTGCGACCCCGCGCGGCCCGACACGCTCTACTTCGCCGGCGACGGCGGCGTCTTCGTGAGCACCAACCGCGGCCAATCGTTCGCCGGCTTGAACGGCGGCTACCAGACGAGCCAGTTCTACAACGGATTCACGAGCTCCGCGCTCGATCCGAGCCGCGCCATGGGCGGACTGCAAGATAGCTGGACCAACCTGTACGAGGGCACGGTGGCATGGCGGCGGAAGCTGATCGGCGGCGACGGCGCCTGGACCGCGCTCCATCCCACCGAACCCGACATCCTGTTCGGCTCGACGCAGTACCTCAGGATCTGGCGATCGCTCGACGGGGGACAGACCTGGAACCCGGCGGTGAAGGGGATGGGGACCGAGCCCGTGGCCTTCGTGGCACCGTACCTCCTCGCGCCGTCCGCGCCCGACACCATGTATGCGGGACGCAAGAAGATCTATCGCTCGACGAACGGCGGCGACGACTGGGCGGTCACGAACGACGGGGACGAGCTCGACGGGAACCTGGCGTTGTCCATGGGCATCTCCGCGACCTCGCCCGACTGGGTCTACGTGGGCACCGCCCCGGGCGCGACGCGGGCGCGCATCTTCTTGACGACGAACGGCGGGGGCTCGTGGACGAATGTGACCGGCACGCTTCCCGATCGCTACCCGGTCGACATCGCGGTGGACCCGAGCGATCACGCGATCGCCTACGTCGTGCTCTCGGGGTTCGGCTCGGGTCACCTCTATCGCACGACCGATGCAGGCGGCACCTGGACCGATCTGAGCGCGGCGCTTCCCGACGTGCCGTCCTCGGCGATCCTCATCGACCCCGACTACCCCGATCACCTCTACTTCGGAAACGATCTCGGGGTCTACGCCTCGAACGACGCCGGGCAGAGCTGGCAGGAGTTCCAGCTCGGCCTGCCGACGGCGATCGTGATGGATCTCTCGGCGGTCAAGCCCACGCGCCGGATCCGTGCAGTCACCCACGGCCACGGCGTGTACGAGCGACCGCTCATCGACCCGACGACCGCGCTCGGCGAGCCGGCGGCCTCGGCGCCTGCGGCGAGCCTCCGCCTCTTCGCCGCCGCCCCGAACCCGTTCACCGTCGCGACGACGCTACGCTTCACCGTGGATGGGCCCGCACCGGTGATGGTCGCGATCTACAACGTGGCCGGGCGTCACCTGGCCACGCTCCTCGACGCGCAGGTCGAGCGCGGCGAGCATCGCTTGCGCTTCGACGCGGCGGACCACGGCCTCCCCGCCGGCGTCTATGTCGCCCGCATCACGGCGAGCGGCGCGACGGTGAGCCAGCGCCTCGTCCTCGCGCGCTAGCGACCTACGGCGGATTCGCTCCCGCTGGCCCGCCGATGCGCGGCACGAGCCCCATCTGCGCCGCGAGCTGCCGCCCCTCGCCGTGCTGCGGATCGAGGGACAGGCATGCCTGCAACCAGCGAGCCGCCGCCTCCTGGTCGCCACGCACATAGGCGAGATGCGCCGACAGAGCGGCGTGGTACGGGCTCTCCCCGGCGTGCGCGAGGTCGAGCGCGTTCAGGGAATCGGCGGCGGCGAAGTCGCCCCGATTGTAGGCGAGGCGCGCCTGATCGCGCGCGACGTTGGCGTAGAAGAGCGGCGCCGGGCGCGGTTGCTCCCGGTAAGCGATTGCGAAGAGCGAATCCGCGAGCGCGTTCTGCTCCTCGAGGAAGGCCCGGCGCGCTCCCGCGTAGTAGCGGAGCGCCTCCGGCTCGATGACGACCGCGAACTCCGCGGCGGGATGCTCGGGGCTGAACTGGACGAGAGCGTCCGGCGCGCGCCGCTCGAACCCGCGATCTCCGCCGAATCCCTGCCACCTGAGGCTCGCGTCGGCGTACCAGACGCGCGGCGCCGTCTCGCCGAGGAAACCGAGCTCGGTCATCCGCGGCAGCGACCAGTAGCGGACGTCGGCGCCGCGCGGCAGAGTCGGGTAGCGCGCAAGGAGGGCCTCCTCGGCGGCGGCGACCGCGTGCTGCAGCCGCACGAGGCGCGTGAACGAGATCTGCGAGGCGGCGTCCGGGGGCTCGGTCGCGACGAGCGCCGGTGCCGGCGCGGCGAGGAGGAGTCCCGCGCCGCGCACGGCGGCGAAGCCGACCGCGAGCGCCGGATGCAGCGCCCCGGCGGCGGCGGTGCCGGCTACACCGAGGCCGAGCGCCGGGAGGGCCGTGCGCCACGCGTTCCACGGCGGCACGACGGCGAGCGGCAGCGAGCCGGCGACGAACCAGGCGAGGCCGCCGAGAATGAGCGGCGTGTGCCGCGCGAGGCGGGCGCGGGCCGCGCGCTCGGTGGCGGCGACCAGGGCGGCAAACGCGACCGCGGCGTAGCCGATGAGCAGGAACGGGCGCCGTCCCGGACCGAGATCCTCGAGATTGAGCTGCGCCGCGAGGCTCGCGCCGAGAACCTCGGGAACGGCGCCGAGGGCGCCGCCCGCGCTCTCCTCCGCCGGCCACGCGACACCTCGGGCGCGGGCAACGAGAAGTCCGGCGCCCCACAGGACGAGGACCGCGAGCGATGCGATCCCCCATGCCCGCACCACCGCGCGGCTGCGGTTGCGGAAGTGGGCGATCACCGGCAGGGCGAGCACCACGAGCACGCCGGACTCGTGCGCGAGGAGCGCGGCGAGCGCGGCCGCCGCGGCCACGCGGCGCCGGTCGGCGAACGCAGCCGCCAGCGCGATCGCCGCGGCGAGAACGAGGAGCAGGTAGTGCGCCCCGCTCGGCCAGGCGAGGAGCACTCGTGCCGGCTCGGCGAGGAGCGGGAAGCTCGCGAGCGCGGCCGCCGCCGGCGGGCCGAGCGCGCGGCGGGCGCTCCGGTAGAGAACCGCGTAGAGGAGGATGAAGAGGGCCGCGTGGAGGAGCGCCGCGCCCCACGGCGCCGCGCGGAGCCATGGCCCGACGAGCGAGAAGTAGAGCTGCCGGGAGAGGGGGCGCCAGTAGAAGGGCGACCCCATCGAGTCGAAAGGATCGATTTTCCCGTCGAGGCGCAGATTTCCGAGGTAGGCGTAGTCGTCGGCGACGGCGGCGCCGAGCGGCGCGCCGCGGCAGGCGAAGAAGAGAGCGCCGAGAGCGAGCAGCGCACCGCCGAGCGCCCAGGCCCAGGGCGGGACCGCCGCCCCGGCGGCGGCGAGCGCAGCGGTGAACGGCCCCCGGCTACCGGCCGGCCGGCCGCGCGGGCGCCGGTCGGCCCGGCGCCGGGAGCCGCCGCTAGCCGCCAAGGCGGTAGTACTTCCGCCTTCCGAGACGCACGAGCACGGTGCCGCCCCGGTAGCGCGCCATGATGTCGGTGACCGGTTCCTGCTCGACGTAGAAGCCGCCCTGCTGCATGAGGCGCCGGACCTCACCCTTGCTGCCGGCGAGCTTGAGCGCGACGAGGAGATCGGGCCACGTCACGCCCGCGCCCGCGGCGGCCGCGGCGAGCTCGGCCGGGATCGCGACCGCGGCCACCTCATCCGGCGCCGCCTTCTCCTGCACCACCGTGCGGAAGTGCTCCGCGGCGCGCTCGGCGGCCGCCTGCCCCGCGTAGAGCGCAGTCAGGTGGAAGGCGAGCTCCTTCTTGATCGCCATCGGGTTCTCACCCGGGCGGCCGAGGCGGGCGATGAGCTCGGCCTTCTCCTCCTGGGCGTAGGCGGTCGCCAGCTGGATGTAGCTCACGAGGTACTCGTCGGCCACCCGCATCGTCTTCCCGTAGATGTCCGCGGCCGAATCGCGGATCGCGATCTCGTTGCCGTAGGACTTGCTCATCTTCCGGCCGTCGGTGCCCGGAAGGAGTGGAGTGGTCAGCATGATGTGTGGCTTCTCGCCGAAGCGTTCCTGGATCCAGCGCCCGGCGAGCAGGTTGAAGTGCTGGTCGTAGCCGCCGACCTGGACGTCGCACTGGAGCGCGTGCGCATCGTAGCCCTGCATGATGCTGTAGAGGGTCTCATGCAGCCGGAGCGACTCGCCGCGCGCGAGCCGCTCGGCGAAATCGCGACGGCTGACGACCCACTTGAGCGGGAACATGGCCGCGAGCTCGAGGACATCGGCGAAGGTGAGCTTGGATAGCCACTCCCCGTTGTAGCGCACCTCGGTCTTCGCGCGGTCGAGGACCTGGAACACCTGGTTCTGGTAGTCCTCGGCCATCTCCATCACGAGCTCGTGCGTGAAACGCCGCCGCTCGCTCGCCTGCCCGCTCGGGTCTCCGATCGTCGCCGTGTAGTCGCCGACCAGGAAGATGACCTGATGCCCGAGCTCCTGGAACTGGCGGAGCTTCTGCACGGAGACGAAGTGCCCGATGTGGAGGCTCTTCGCGGTGGGATCGGCGCCCAGGTAGACGCGCAGCGGCCGCCCGCTGTGGAGACTCTCGGCGAGGCGCGCGCGGAGCTCGGCGGTCATCTGCGCACGGAGCGTACGCTCGGCGCCGGGGGCGCCGGGGGCGTCGGGTCCGCCGGCCGTGCCGGCCGCACCGAGCGCGCCGTCGGGGCCGAGTGTCGCGCCGCCCGCCTCGGCTCCTTCCACCTCGTCGGCGAAGAGACATCCGGAAAGGAGAATCGCGATCTGTTCGTCCAGTGGTCGCACCATGTCGCGCATTATCCCACATCCGCGGCGGCCCGCACGCAAGCGCTCGTGCTAGAGTGACCTGCCTTCTGGCCCCCACGAACCCGGAACCGGAGCCGTGACCTCGACCAACCCGACATCCGCCGAGATCCGCGATCTCCTCACGACGGCCCGCACCATCGCCGTCGTCGGCCTCTCGCCGAAGCCCGAGCGCGACAGCCACCGGGTGGCGCTCTACATGCAGCGCCGCGGCTACACGATCGTCCCGGTGAATCCGGGGCACCGGGAGATTCTCGGCGCGACGTCGTACCCGCGCCTCGCCGCCGTTCCCGCCGCCACCCCGATCGACATCGTGAACCTCTTCCGCCGCTCGGCGGAGGTCGGCCCGCACGTGGACGAGGCCATCGCGCGCGGCGTCCGCGCCGTCTGGATGCAGGTCGGGATCGCCGACGAGGCGGCCGCCGAGCGCGCCCGGGCCGCCGGCCTCCTCGTCGTCATGAACCGCTGCATCATGGTCGACCACGCCGCGCTGATCGGCCGCTGAGGCCCAGCGCCGCGCCCGCCAGCCCGGCCGGCCCGGATGACAGCCGGCGCGAAACGCGTATAATCCAGCCCGCTCGGCCCCGGCGCGTTCGGCGCGGGGCATCCAGTCGAGGGCCTTTCGCTCGAGGTCAGCGCCATGATCATCGGCATTCCGAAGGAGACGTTCCCGGGGGAGAAGCGCGTCGCGATCATCCCCGCCACCCTCACCGCACTCGGCAAGGCCGGGCTCAAGGTCAAGATCGAGGCCGGCGCCGGCGTGGCAGCGGGGTTTCCCGATGACGTGTACAAGGAGAAGGGCGCCGAGGTCGTCGCGACCCGCGCCGACCTCTTCGCCGGGTCCGACGCGATCATCATGGTGCGCGCCGGCGGCGCCAATCCCGAGGCCGGGCGCGCCGACCTCCCCCTCCTCCGCCGCGGCCAGGCCCTCATCGGCTCGCTCGATCCGCTCTCGGTGCCGGCTCCGCTCAAGGAGCTGGCGGCCACCGGCGCCACGGTCTTCGCCATGGAGCTCATGCCGCGCATCACGCGCGCGCAGAGCATGGACGTCCTCTCCTCGATGGCGTCGATCGCCGGCTACAAGGCCGTGCTCCTCGCCGCGAGCACGCTCCCGCGCATGTTCCCGATGATGATGACCGCGGCCGGCACGCTGACCCCGGCCAAGGTGCTCGTCATGGGCGCCGGCGTGGCCGGCCTCCAGGCGATCGCGAGCGCGCGCCGCCTCGGCGCGGTGGTCGAGGCCTACGACGTGCGCGCCGCCGTCAAGGAGCAGGTGCAGAGCATGGGCGCCAAGTTCCTCGATCTCGGCCTCGACACCGGGGACGCCGAGGACAAGGGCGGCTATGCGAAGGCGATGGGCGAGGACTTCTACAAGCGGCAGCAGGCGGCGCTCGCCGCAGCCGCCGCGCGCTTCGACGTCATCATCACGACCGCCGCCGTGCCCGGGAAGCGGGCCCCGGTCCTCGTCACCAAGGAGGCCGTGCGCAGCATGGCTCCCGGTTCCGTGGTCGTCGACCTCGCCGCCGAGCGCGGCGGCAACTGCGAGTACACGCGCGCCGGCGAGACGGTGGTCGAGCACGGCGTCACGATCCTCGGCCCCTTGAACATCCCGGCAACCGTGCCCTACCACGCGAGCCAGATGTACGCGAAGAACGTGAGCACCTTCCTCCTCCATCTGGTCAAGGACGGCGTCTTGCAGCTCAACATGGAGGACGAGATCACGCGCGAGACGCTCGTCGCGCGCGACGGCGACATCGTCCTCGGCCGGATCCGCGAGCTTCTCGGGCTCCCCGCCCTGGCTGCGGCCGGGAAGTAGCCGCGCCGCGGCGCGCTCGGAGCGCAGCGACGGGCGCCGCCTGAGGGTCGGACCCTGCCTGATGAACAGGTTCCGCCTGAGTGCCGGGCTCCGCCCGTCCCCTACGTCCCGCGGCGACGAGCGTGGCGGACGGGCCCAGAGACTGGCAAGGAGTCCTCGATCCCGCCCTCCGTGCTCGGAGCGCCAGCCCGGCGCCAAGTTCGCGGGCGAGCGATTGTCCGAGCCGAGCGACGCCCGCTGCCGCTCCTTTCACCTACTTCGGATAGCAGGGGCACGTCATGCAACTGCTAACAGCCTCGCTGCAGGCAGGGTCTCCGTCCGGCTTCTGCTCAGTGCAGTTGCGTCGCACTTCAACAGTGTACGTATAGCACATACTTCCGTCTGCCAGGAGGTCTGTAAACCCATAATCAGTCCACAGAGCCTCGCCGATCTTGTGCTTTGCTTCCGGGCAATTCGAATCTGCGGATTGGCGATAGATGAAGACAAATGGACACGGGTTGCACCCATCGCATTCTATACCAGTCCATGTCACCTTGTCATCTTCACATTCCAGGTCTTCTATGTCACACTGATACGCTTGTGCTAGAGGGGATAGCGCAGCGAACGCCAGGAACGCCAGGATATAGACGATGCTCCTTGTTAGCCACATGCCGCACCTCCTGAACTCAATGGACCTGATCCCTTGGTGGCCTGCATCCATGACGCTAACCGGCGCCAGGGAGCTTCCTCAGGAAGCTTGAGGACCATTCGATGTCCGAAGAAAGTCGGCTATTCAGCCGTCAGTCCGTGCAGCGACAGATGTTATCCAGCCCTGGATCGCGTACGGCTCGCGGCTCAGGTCGCGCACCTTCAACACGGTGAACAGCTGGGATGCACTCTGCCACCCGGGAGAGCGCTAAACAGCGGGACGCCACCTACCCTTGACCAGCACCACGTGCGCCGCGAATAGCACGCCACGGTCGCTCGTGCATCAAAGCCGTCTGCGAGCGAGCGTGGGGCACCTCCACCGGTCCGAACGACGTCATCAACTGCCACAGCAACCCTTCCAAGGCGATAGCCGGGGAAGCTCCCCACTCTTTGGACAGTCTTCCGGCCATCCTACGGTGAGGTGTATACTGCGGGGTACGTGATCCGCCGGGGTTGCCATGGGCACCGTGCCCAGATCCCCCTTCGGCTCGGGCTTCCTCTGCTCTACGGGGACCTCCGGGAAATCGACGTCCACAGGAGCTCCAGGAGCCACGCTCTCGGTTCGACCCGACCCGTAGTACCCCCCTCCTTCCATCCCCAGTGGACCTCGTGCGGTGTCCGGAGTCCAAGCCTGGTGCGGCCACTCGGTGTTGTAGAGGCGGAAGTAGCTGCCCATGCCGGCGAAGGCCTCGCCCCCGTCCCGTAGCCCTGGTTTCTCACGAGCTTTCCCCCGTCGCTGCGGGTTCGTGACATCCGGGCTGATCTATACGCTACCTTCCATTCTTCTGTCCAGCGGCGCTGTGGGCCGCTGCCGAAGGCTTGAGCTGCTGCCGGTACTACTCGCCCTCGATCACCAGTTTCATTGGCGGTGGAGGGGCGCGATCGATGCCCCAGGAGGCGTCAGGCGCGATACCGAACCGCCGGTGGTACTCGCGAATCTGCAGCCGGAATTCCGTTGCCTCGGGACCAGGGACGGTGCCATCGTCATCTCCGTTCCTTCGACTCGACCGCGAGTCGGGAGCCAGGCCAGACCTCACCGCCCGGCGACCCCAGCGGGTCCCGGCGCGAAGCCGCCCGACGATGAGGCCGCGATGCCCAATTGCGCGGCAGGAGGGCGGCGTACCCACCAGAGAACAGCACTCACTCGAACCACGAACACGGCTGAGCGGTCCGGGTCGGCCTTCTTCGCCCACGAGTTCGGAGCAAGGCTCAGCCGGCGCAATCCGCTCATTAGCCCCGCTTGTGGGTCCCTACGCTGTAAGTTCTGCCCGTGCAGGACAGCCATGAGGATGTATCTCCTGGCACGGACCACTAACACCGCCGGGGCGCACGACGACCAGTAGACGACCACACGTGATCACGGAGGGAACACGGATGAAGGAGCCAGGCCGCCCGGCTATGCCGCAGAAGGGAACACACGTGCTGCCCGCCGCGCAGTGGCGTGCGGTTCTTGAGTCCCTTCATCTCTCTGATCGCGAAGCGGAGATCCTGATGCAAGTCTTCGACGATCAGAAGGAGCAAGCCATCGCCTTCAATCTCGGCATTTCCCCGCACACTGTCCACACCCATTTCGAGCGCATGTATCGAAAACTGGGTGTCAGGGATCGGACGGGCTTGGCTTTGCGCGTCTTTCGAGCGTTTCTTGAGCTTCAGAGCACCTCGCCTCACGTCAGGCTCAAGCGGGACGGAGTGTCTGCAGAAGTGGGCAGGCGAGTGGCGCCGCAGCCAACGCCGACCAGCCGGACGCAACCCGGTTCATCCCGCTCGACGATACAGGGGTCTGTGAACGCGACCACGGGATCCGTTTCGGAGCGGGCTACTAGGCAATCTGGAGCGGAGGCGACGATATCCCATGCGTTCACGCGAACACCGGCGCCCAGGCGAAGCGATCGGCTCGACTGTCCGAGCGCCGCACGCACGACCTTGGCTGCATGCTGCTCCCTCTTCGCGTCCGCGGCGTACCTTCTCACCTCGTACCCGGTCATCGCCGACGAGATCGTCGTCCCCGACCAGTTCGTGACGATCCAGGCGGCCGTGGACTACGCGGAAGCCGGCGACCGGGTCCTCGTGCGCCCTGGAACCTACGTCGAGAACGTCCGCATCCTGGGCAAGGCAATCGAGCTCGTCTCCTTCGGCGGGCCGGATGTCACCGTGATCGATGGCAGCGCCCCCTCGCACCCGGACACTCTGAGCGTGATCACAGCGATTGGGGCCGGCGAGCTCAGGCTTGCCGGCTTCACGCTGCGCCACGCCTTCGGTGGCATCGATTTCGGCTCGGAGACCGGTGCCGATTCCGGCGGTGGCCTCGCCTATCTGGCTACGGGCGGCACCATCACTGATTGCGTGATCGAGGACAACGTCTGCGGCGGCAACGGCGGCGGCATGCATCTGGTCGTCAGCCTGCCGGCGGTGACCCGCTGCCTCGTTCGCGACAATGTCTGCTCCGGGGACGGCGGCGGGATCCACATCTTCCTCGGCTCTCCCACGATCCACGAGTGCACGATCGAGAACAACCATGCTGCTGGCGACGGTGGTGGGCTCTGCGTGAGCCGTGGCTCGCCGGAGATCGTTGACTGCGCGGTGTCCGGGAATCGGGCGCTCCGCGGAGCAGGCATCACGACGCAGGAGTCGTCGAACCCCGCAATCGTGCGAACCGTCATTTCCGGCAATGCAGCTGGAGATTCCGGGCTGGGAGGTGGCCTCTTCCTGCGCGACGGAAGTCCGCGCATCGAGAGCTGCACGATCGTCGGCAACCAGGGACCCATCGGCTCAGGGATCATGGCTCTCTTCGTGAGCGGGGCGTTCTTCACCTCGATCGTGGCATTCAATGAGGGCGGAAGCGGCATCGCTTGCAGGCAGAGCGCATCGCAGGTTGCCTGCTGCGACCTCTTCGGCAACGCGGGCGGCGACGAGCTTTGCGGTGTCGATGGGGGCGGCAACTTCTCGCTCGACCCGCTACTCTGCAGCGACCTCTCGATCGCGGCGACGTCGCCTTGTACACCCGAGAACTCGCCGGCAGGCTGCGGGCTCATCGGGGCGCTCACCGTCGGCTGCACTCAGGCGATCGAGCCCGTGACCTGGGGTGGGATCAAGACGCGCTACCGCGATTCGTCCTCTCGCCCCAGCAGATAGACCGCCGGCCGGCCCGCGGCCGAAGCGCGACCCTATCCCTGAATGGGGAGTCCGGCTCCCCGTCACCGCCCGAAGATCGGCAAGGCGAGGAAGGCCTTGGTCACGAAGGCGTTCGCGAGGTCGACGAAGAACGAGCCGGCGAGTGTGATGAGGAGGAACGAGCGCGGCGCCGGCCCGTAGCGCGCGCTCACCTGGTCCATGGTCGCGAGCGCGACCGGCATCGAGCTCAGGCCGAAGCCGAGGAAGCCGCCGCAGGTGACCGCCGCCTCGTAGTCCCGCCCGAGGAGCCGGAAGAGGATCCCGACCGCGACGAGCGTCGTCACCGCGATCTGCAGCACGACGTTCAGGAGCAGCGGTCCCGCCGCCACCGCCAGCGTCCACAGCTTGAGGCTCATGAGGCTCATCACGAGGAAGAGCTGGAGCGCCCACTCGCCGCCGTTCTCGATCGGGCGCATGTCGAGCTTCTTCCCGAAGAGGTCGGAGAGGTTCGAGATGAGCACGCCGCCGAGCATGGCGGTGAGGAATCCGGGCAGGAGGAGGTTGGCCTGCACGGCCCACTCGTTCAGGCGCTGGCCGATCCCCACCGCGACGGCGATGAGGAGCATCGTGCGCATGATCTGTTCCATCGACGAGGGGGAGGCTGGCGCGGGCCCGGAAGTCGATGGCGCGAAGGAGATCTCCGACGGCGTCGCGGCGGCCTTGAGTCTCCGCCGCTCGATCAGCCAGCCGGTGATCGGACCGGCGACCAGCGCCCCGGTCACCACGGCGAGCGTCGCCGTGCCGAGGGCGATCTCCGGGGCATACTTGAGCCCCATCGCCTCACCTTCCTTGGCCCAGGCCAGCGCGGTGCCCGGACCGCCGACGAACGAGATCGAGCCGAGGAGGAGACCGTAGAACGGGTGCGCGTCGCGGGCGAGCGCGAGACCGACGCCGACGAGATTCTGCACGACGAGGAGGAGCACGGTGACGGCGCAGACGAGGAGGAGCGGCATGCCGCCGGCCCGGAGCGAGGAGAGCTTGGCGGAGAGGCCGATGGTCGTGAAGAAGACGAGGAGCAGGACGTCCCGGAACCCCGTCGCGACCGTGACCTCGATGCCGGCGAACGCGCGGAGCGCGCTGAGCGCGAGCGCGGCGAGGACCCCGCCGACGACCGGCACGGGCACGTTCAGCTTGCGGAGCAGAGCGGCGTGACGGGCCAGGGCCTGCCCGAAGAGAAGGGCGAGGAGCGCAAGGATCAGGGTTTGCAGCTCGGTGAGCGCGACCTCGTGCATCGAGCCTTCCCTCGCCGCGCGCCGGCACCCGGCCGCGTCAATTGAGGTCGCCGCGCTGCTTGCGGGCCACGCGGAGCCGCGCCCGCGCGCGGGCCAGCTCCTGCTCCGCCTGCTCGACGGCGATCGGTGCCGTCGCCTCGCGTCGCGTGGCGCGGGCGGCGGTGACCGCGGCCTCGGCCGCGACCCGGTCGATCTCCCCGGCCGGCTCGAGCGAGTCGGCGAGCACGATCGCCTTGTTCCGCGACACCTCGAGGAAACCGCCGCTCACGTAGTAGATCGCGGTCCGGCCGTCCGGGAACTTGACCTCGAGATTGCCGGCGGCGAGCGGCGTGATGAGCGGCGCGTGATGCGCGAGGACACCGAGATATCCGGCCACCCCCGGCACCACGAGCGAGGAGACCTGCCCCGAGAACTCCTCGCGACTCGGGGTCAGGATGGCGAGCGTGAAGGTGGGATCGGCCATCGCCTACACCTTGATCCCCATGGCCTCCGCCTTCTCGAGCACCTGCTCGATCGGACCGCACATGTAGAAGCACTGCTCGGGGATCTCGTCCAGCTCGCCGCTCACGATGCGCTTGAAGGCGCGGATCGAGTCGGCCAGCTTCACGTACTGCCCCTTCTGGCCCGTGAACTGCTCGGCGACGAAGAAGGGCTGCGAGAGGAACTTCTGGATCTTGCGCGCGCGGGTCACGACCACCTTGTCGTCCTCGGAGAGCTCGTCCATGCCGAGGATGGCGATGATGTCTTGCAGATCGCGGTAGCGCTGGAGGATCGCCTGCACCTGCCGCGCCACGGCGTAGTGCTCCTCGCCGACGATGTTCGGGTCGAGGATGCGCGAGGTCGAGGCCAGCGGATCCACCGCCGGGTAGATCCCCTGCTCGGCGATCTTCGCGTTCGAGCACCGTGGTCGCATCGAGGTGCGAGAAGGTGGTGGCCGGCGCCGGATCGGTCAGGTCGTCGGCCGGCACGTAGATCGCCTGCACCGAGGTGATCGAACCCTGCTTGGTCGAGGTGATGCGCTCCTGGAGCTCGCCCATCTCGGTGCCGAGGGTCGGCTGGTAGCCGACCGCGCTCGGCATGCGGCCGAGGAGCGCCGACACCTCGGAGCCCGCCTGCACGAAGCGGAAGATGTTGTCGATGAACAGGAGCACGTCCTGGTGCTCCTCGTCGCGGAAGTACTCGGCCATGGTGACGCCGGTGAGTCCGACGCGGAGGCGCGCGCCCGGCGGCTCGTTCATCTGGCCGAAGACCATCACCGTCTTGGCGATGACGCCCGATTCGGTCATCTCGAGGTAGAGGTCGTTCCCCTCGCGCGTGCGCTCGCCGACGCCGGCGAACACCGAGTAGCCGCCGTGCTCGGTGGCGATGTTGCGGATCAGCTCCTGGATGATGACGGTCTTGCCGACGCCGGCGCCGCCGAAGAGCCCGATCTTCCCGCCCTTGGCGTAGGGAGCGAGCAGATCCACGACCTTGATCCCGGTCTCGAAGATCTTGGTCTCGGTCTCCTGGTCCTCGAACGGCGGCGGCTCGCGGTGGATGGGGTACATCTTCCCGCCGGCGAGCGGGGGCTTCCCGTCGATCGTGTCGCCGGTCAGGTTGAAGATGCGCCCGAGCGTGCGCACGCCGACCGGCACCATGATCGGCGCCCCCGTGTCGACGGCCGCCATGCCGCGCACGAGGCCGTCGGTCGAGGAGAGGGCGACGCAACGGACCACGTTGTCTCCGATGTGGAGCGACACCTCGCAGGTCAGGTCGATGCCGCGCTCCTTGTCCTGGATCTTGACCGCGTTCATGAGCAGCGGCAGGCGGTCGGAGCGGAAGCTCACGTCCACGGTCGGCCCGATGACCTGCACCACCCGGCCGACGTTCTCGACGTTCTCTTCGCTGTGTGCCATTCCGGTCGATTCTCCTCGGGAAGACGTTCGTGGTTCGAAAGGCCTACTTGAGCGCCTCGGCGCCGCTCACGAGCTCCGAGATCTCCTTGGTGATCGCCGCCTGCCGGATCCGGTTCCGGAGGAGGGTCAGATCGGCGATCATCTCCTCGGCGTTGCTCGACGCCGAGCCCATGGCCACCATCCGCGCCGAGTGCTCGGAGGCGAACGACTCGAGCATCGCGGCGATGACGCGCGTCAGCGCATAGCGGGGCAGCAGCGTCTGGTAGATCTCGGCCGGGGACGGCTCGAAGATGTACTCCACGGCCGACGCCTCTTCCTCCCCGGCAGCCGGGGCGGCGACGATCGGCAGGAACTGCTCGACCACCACCCGCCGCACCAGGGTCGTCACGAAGCGCGTGGTCAGGATGTGCACCTCGCGGGCCTCGCCCGCGATGAAGCGCCGGATCAGGTCGTCCGTGATCTCCTGGGCGCGCGGGAGATCGAGCTTGCCGCCGAAGTCGCGGTAGGCCCCGGCGATCCGCCAGCTCCGCCGGCGGAAGTACTCGCCGGCCTTCTTGCCGAGGAGCAGAAGCTCCACCTCCTCGCCCCGACGCGCCTTCAGGAACTCGACTGCCTGGCGGTTGACATTGGTGTTGAATGAACCGCAGAGGCCGCGGTCGGCCGAGTTGACGACGAGGAGGATGGGGCCGCGCTCGTGCACCGCGAACAGCGGATGGTCCCGCGTCGTGCTCGCCGCCGCCAGATGCTCGAGGATCGCGGCCATGGCCGCGCCGTAGGGGCGGGCCGACTCCGCCGCCTTCTGCGCGCGCCGGAGCTTCGAGGCCGCGACCATCTCCATGGCCTTCGTGATCTGCTGCGTGCTCTGCACGCTGCGGATGCGCCGCCTGAGTACCCGGATCGAGCTCATCGGATGATCGCGTCCAGTTCTAGACCGCCGCCAGCTTGATCGAGTGCCCGGCGACGAACCTGGTCTTGAATTCCTTGATCGCGCCGGCGAGCTTCGCCTCGATCGCGTCGTCGAGCACCTTGGTGGCTGCGAGCTGGTGCCGGAGATCGGCGTACTTCTCGTCGATGAAGACGTGGAACTCCTGCTCGAACGGCCGCACCGCCTCGATCGGCAGGTCGTCGAGGTAGCCCTGCGTCGCGGCGTAGATGATCATGACCTGGCGCTCGACCGGCATCGGCATGAACTGCCCCTGCTTGAGCACCTCGACCATGCGCTCGCCGCGCCGTGAGCTGGGCGAGGGTCGCCTTGTCGAGATCGGAGCCGAACTGGGCGAAGGCGGCGAGCTCGCGGTACTGGGCGAGGTCGAGACGGAGCCGGCCCGCCACCTTGCGCATGGCCTTGACCTGGGCCGTTGCCGCCGACGCGCGACACCGAGATGCCGACGTTGACGGCCGGGCGCATGCCCGAGTAGAAGAGGTCGGGCTCGAGATAGATCTGCCCGTCGGTGATCGAGATGACGTTGGTCGGGATGTAGGCCGAGACGTCGCCGGCCTGGGTCTCGATGACGGGAAGCGCGGTGAGCGAACCGCCGCCGTTCTTGTCGGAGAGCTTGGCCGCGCGCTCGAGCAGCCGCGAGTGGAGGTAGAAGACGTCGCCCGGGTAGGCCTCGCGGCCCGGCGGGCGCCGGAGCAGGAGCGAGAGCTGGCGGTAGGCCTGCGCGTGCTTCGAGAGATCGTCGTAGAAGCAGGCCGCGTGCTGGCCGCTGTAGAGGTAGTACTCGCCCATCGCGCAGCCGGCGTAGGGCGCGATGTACTGCAGCGGCGCCGGCTGGCTCGCGCTCGCCGCGACCACGGTCGTGTACTCCATGGCGCCGTTCTTGCGCAGAATCTCGACTACCTGGGCGACCGTCGATTCCTTCTGCCCGATGGCCACGTAGAAGCAGAAGACGCCGGTCCCCTTCTGATTGATGATGGCGTCGAGGATGAGCGCCGTCTTCCCGGTCTGGCGGTCGCCGATGATCAGCTCGCGCTGTCCGCGGCCGATCGGGATCATCGAGTCGATGGCCTTGATGCCTGTTTGCAGCGGCTCCTTCACCGGCTGGCGGTCGATCACCCCGGGAGCGTGGCCCTCGATGACGCGGAACTCCTTGGCCGCGATCGGCCCCTTCCCGTCGATCGGATGCCCGAGCGAGTTGACGACGCGCCCGACGAGCGGCGGCCCGACCGGCACCTGGGCGATCTTCCCGGTGCGCGTGACCTGGTCGCCTTCCTTGATGCCCTCGTCGCTGCCGAAGAGCACCGCGCCGACGTTGTCCTCCTCGAGGTTCAGGACCATGCCGATGACGTCGCCTGGAAAGCGCAGGAGCTCCCCGGCCATCGCATCCTCGAGGCCCCACACACGCGCGATGCCGTCACCTACCTGCAGCACGGTGCCGACGCTCTCCAGCCGGACCTCGGTCTCGTAGCGCTCGAGCTCCTGCTGGATGACTGCGCTCACCTCTTCGGGGCGGAACGACATGACTGTGGACTCCCTGTTCGAATGACCTGTCCGATTGCGTACCTGTTCGTACCTAAATGACGCGGACCGCTGCCAGCTCGTCGCGCAGGCGATCGAGGGCCCGGCGCACGCTGCCGTCGACTATCTTGCCGTTCATCACCAGGACGACCCCGCCCAGGATGTCGGGATCGACATCGAGATCGAGCTTGATCTGCTTCCCGGTGACCGCTTCGAGCTTCGCCCGGATCTCGACCTGGTGCTCCTGCTTCATCGGCACCGCCGTCGTCACCGCGGCGTGCCAGATGCCGCGCTCGGCCTCGACCAGCTCGACGAGGCCGTCGTGGATCGCCGCCAGATGATCGAGCCGGCGCTTCTTGAACAGGAGCTGCAGGAAGTGGAACGACAGCGGCGCCAGCCGCGGCTTGAGCGTCCGCGCGAGGATCTCGTCCTTGTGCTCGTCGAGCACGTCGGGCGAGAGGAGGAAATCCCGGAAGGCCGGCTCGGCGGCGAGGAGCGCCGCGGTGGCGGCGAGATCCGCCTCCACCGGGTCGAGGACACCGCGCTTCTTGGCGCTCGTGTGGAGCGCCGCCGCGTACCGGCGCGCGAGCGCCGGATCGATATGCGTGCCTCCCAGTCTGGTCGCCGATCGCGGCACGGTCGCCTCCGCCTGTCCCTAGCGCCTGATGCTCTCGAGGTCGTCGATGTAGCGGCCGATGAGCTCCGCATGCTTGTCGGCCGATAGCCGCTCGCGGAGGATCTTCTCGCCGGTCATGACCACCATCCGCACCATGTCATCGCGAAGCGCGACGCGCGCCTTGTCCCGCTCCCGCTCGATGTCGGCCTTCGCCTTCTCGAGAATCGCGGCGGACTCCTCGCGCGCCTTGTCCCTGATCTCGGCCGCCACCCCGAGCGCCTCGCGGCTCGCCTCTTCCAGGCGCTTCCGGCTCAGGGCGTCGATCTCGCGCATCTTCTGCTCGAACTCGGCGCCGAGCGCCTCCGCCTGCCGCTTCAGGTCGGCGACGTCCGCGATCTCCTTCTGGATGCGCGCGCGCCGCTCGTCGAGGAGACCGAGGAGCGGTCCCCAGGCGAAGCGCTTGAGCCCCCAGAACAGGAGCAGGAACCCGATGATGTTGGTGATGAGCTGAGGCCAGCTGATCGTAAGCATGGCTTCTCCCGGACCGGACCGCCGTCAATCCCGCGCGAGCGCGGGCGAGCGGCGGCGATCCCGGCCGTCGCGCCCTAGCCCGCGATCTTGCCCTGCAGCACGAACACGCTGACCAGGGCGTAGATGGTGAGCGCCTCGATGAGCGCGCAGCCGATGATCATGGCCGTCTGGATCTTGGCCGCCGCTTCCGGCTGGCGGCCGATCGCCTCCATGGCGGCGCCGACCGCGCGGCCGAGCCCGAAGGCGGAACCGAAGGCGGCGATCCCGAGACCGATCGGGAGGGCGAGACCGATGGTTGCGCTGTGGTCCATGAACGTGAGACCCCCTTTCAGAGTCGTTCGTAACACCGGGCCCGGCCTGAGCCGGACCCACTCCCCTAGTGATGCTCCTCGTGCGGGAGCATCATGAAGAAGTAGATCGTGCTCAGGAGCGTGAACACCAGAGCCTGGATGAAACCGAAGATGAGAAGCAGCGGATAGACGAGCGCCTGCAGCGGAATGCCGAACGGGAGCCCGTGCGCGAAGATGCCGAGGAGACTGACGCCGAGCCCCACGAAGACGGCCAGGAGCACGTCCTCCCCGGTCACGTTGCCGAAGAGCCGAAGGGAGAGGCTCATCGGCTTGACCAGCTCCCCGACGATATGGAGGGGGAGCATGATCGGCATGAGCACGAAGCCCACGATGTCGCGCGGCGAGCCGGCCAGGTGATCGAGATAGCCGACGATGCCGAAGGACCGGATGCCGGTCCACTGCACATAGAGGAAGACGCAGAGCGCCATGGCCAGCGTCGTGTTCAGGTTCGCCGTCGGCGACTTGAGGAACGGCACGAGCCCGGCATAGTTCATGGTCAGGATGAACACGAAGAGCGTGCCGAGGAACGGCACGAGCTTGCGGCCGTGGGGGCCGAGGATGCTGGCGACGAAGTCGTCGAGGCTCTCCACCACGAACTCGACCCCGTTCTGGAACGGACCGGGGATGCGCTCGAGAGCGCGCGCGCCCAGCCCCGCGACCACGATGAGCACGATGATGTAGAAGAACATGAACACCTGGTTCTCCCAGGTGTGGAGGAAATGCACGAACGCGCTGTCGGGGTAGCGCTGGTTGAGGATCGTGATCACGTTCGGGAGCTCGGGCGGGTGCTCGGAGTGCGCCGCCTCGCCGTGTGCGGCGTCGCCATGTGCGGCGTCGCCATGCGCGGCTTCGCCGTGCGCGGCGTCGTGCGTCTCCGCACCGGGCGCGGCGCCGTGCATCGCCGAGTCAACGGTCGCCGGCGGTGTGACCGGAGTCCCGTGTCCCGGCTCTCCGGTGGCGAGGGCGCCGGGACGGAGCGCCGGCAGGGTGGCAAGGACAACGAGCGCCGCGAAGACGACGGCCGTCCGGAACCAGCGGCGCGCTCGGGTGCGCTCGGCTCCGGCCGCGCTCTGCCGGATACGCGGGGCGTTCATCGCAGCGCTGCCTGCCGCCGCTCGGCGGCGAACTGCCCGAGCGCGTCGGCGAACGCGACCGCGAACGGCACGATGAATCCGATCATCAGTCCTTCCGTCCTGAACCACCCGGACTTGAGCATCAGATAGCCAAGCCCGTAGAGAAGTGGGAACTTGACGAGGAGACCGAACCACATCCAGAGGTGTGCGAACCCCACCGGCTCGCCGGCGGGCCGGAGCCCGCGCACGAGCACGAAGCGAACGCAGTAGAGGTTCGCGATCGCCCACAGGTCGCCGGCGATGACCCCGGAGCCCCAGCGGGCGAGCCCGCCGGCGATGAAGCCGAGCCCGAGAACGAGCCCGCTAATCGCGCTGGCGAGGCCGACCTTCCGGAGGTACCCCATCCCCGCGCCCTTGTCCCCCGTCTCCTCCATCGCTTCCGACGTCCTCGCGACTGGCCAGCTTGATGAGCTCGTAGGTCTCCCGCCCGGAGGCGGCGAGACCGACGAGGAGAAGCACGATGAGCAGGATGGGCTCGGTCCCGAACTTCCGGTCGAGCCAGCTCCCGACGAGGTACCCGAGCACGGGGCCGGCCAGCAGCATGAACGGGATGGCCGTGAGGAGCCCGACCTGCCGTGCGAGCCGCGCCTGCTCCTTCGTCATCCGCGCCAACGCGGCACCTCGCGACTTAAGAATCGTAATGACTTATGGTTGCGGTGCAGGCGGGTTTGTGAAAAATGGCGCAAGCGGGGCGGAAGGTAGCATGCGGCCCGGGGATTGTCAAACCGGGCGGGCGTCTGCGGGTGCCAGGCGATCCCGCGGGATCGCTGGCGATATGGCTACTTCGATCCGCACGAGCCGGGCCCGGGCCGGCCCCCATTCCGATCGTGCTTCGATTCCGTAAGTTACTACTGGAGATTCACTTCCAGAGGCGTCCCGGCTGCCCCAGGTGGCCCCGGCGGTGCCGGCGACTGCCCCTCGCAGCGTCGGTCGGGCCACGAGCCGTCCAGCGGGATCGTAGATCCGTGCCGTGGCTTGACCGCCGGCCCCAGGATCGGGATCGAGACCCGACCGGCGAATGGACTGGGCCGCGCCGAGAGGGCCTCGAATCGAGCCGCCGCTCACCTGCGGGGCCCATTGCGCCGCCGCCGGGCCGGCGAAGCAAAGAGCGAGGGCCGCACTGGCGAGAACGGCGCCGGTCATGAGCGCGGTCGGTGCGTGACGGTACATGGGGCGTGACCTCCATGGGTGATCGGGTGACACATGCATGGTACGACGCGTGTGGACGGGGCCGCGTGCCGAGCTGCCTGGCTCATATCAATCAACTCGCGGCCGGCTCCTTCAGCGCGAGCCGGAGCGTCCTGGTGCGCGCGAAGTTCTCCGGTCCATGGGAGCCGTGGCGGCCGGAGCCGCCGCTGATACCGGAAGTTACGGACTCAAAGGCCGTGGACGGAGGCAAGGACAGCCCACTGGACTGTGACGGATGGACCCGTCGGATTCTCATGGAGAAGTGAGAACAACATGACCCTCGGTCAGGAGAGTTGCGGGCATCGCCGCAGCGCTGACAAAGTCCCAAGCAGGCGGGAGGCCTCGGTTGCGCCGCGGTGGCCTACGGCACCCGGGCATGTATGGGCAGTGGTCTACGGCGGGATTGCCGTCTATCCTTGACGCTCGTCGGTGCCGGCGACGTCCCAGCCCCCGTCCCGCCGGGGAGGGGACCATGGTCGCGGAAGCTACAAGCCAGATCGGAGTCATGGACGGCAAGAGCTCAGGCCTGTCACCCAGGGGTGCTCGCCTCCGCCATGAGGGTCCACGTCCTCAACCGCGGCCCCGACGCACCCAAGTGCTCGCATCCTCTGGAGGCCAGTCGCGACCTCTATCCGGCTGTTCGTCGTCGGCTCGCGGCATATCTCGGGAAAGGATGCCGGGGACTCGCTCCACCCTGGCGGCACAGAGACACATGCGGCTCCGCTCCACGAACCGCTCGCCAGCCTACCCCACATGCGTCGGCAGGCGTAACCGATTACCTTCGCAGCCCGCTTCACTGATCTGGCGTCGCGGGTACCGCGCATTGCACCTGAGCCGCTCACCTATCCTGCCCTAGCCATGTCGCCGAGAACAGTGATTCGGAGTGAAAGTGAGGTCTCCGCATCGTGGCTTAGCGAAGTCCTGGCGCGAGGCGTTGAAAACGTCCGGATCGCTTCCAGCCATGGAAACTGGTCACGCCAGCTGATCATCGATGCATACTTGATCGATGGCACGACGTGCGCGCTTCGCCTGAAGGTCTGCCAGGGCGACACCTTCGGGCGCTCGGAGGTCGACTACTACACCCGAGACTACGTTGGCCTGCCGGACGCACCGCTCGTGCCATGCTTCGATGCGCAGTATGACCCAGCCGTTGGTTATCACCTCCTGCTCGCCGATCTGGCGGCAACTCACAGAGACCGCCGAGACGCCGCACCGTCGCTGGCCTATGGCGTGGCGGTGGCACAGGCGCTTGGCCGACTGCACAGGCACCACTGGGAAACGATGCCAGCACCAGACAATGCTGCGCTTGATCGCTACTTCGATGAGATTCGCCCGGGCCTCCCGGTCATGGAGAGTGCTACGGGGCACTCGCTGCGAGATCGGTTCGAGCGTCATGAGCGGGCGTTTCGACTGCGTTGGGCCAAGCCCCAAGGCATGTCGATTCTACACGGAGACCTCAACCCTACGAATGTGCTCACCCCAAGAAGCGGTGAGACCCCGGTGTACTTCCTGGATCGACAGCCGTTCGATTGGTCGCTGACCTACGGCGTCGCGGCATCCGATCTGGCCTATTTCATGATTCCCTGGTGGCCAGAGCAGGCAAGGCAGGAGTGCGAACTCATCGTCCTTCGCCAGTGGTATGAGGTCCTCGGCAAGCCTGACTACAGTTGGGAGGAAGCGCTGGCTGATTGGAGACTCTCGGTGGAACAGTGCCTGAATGTCCCGCTCGAGTGGTGCTCGAAGGCAGCCACAGCAGAGAGCATGCGTTGGCTGTGGGAAGTGCAGTTCACCCGGGTTCAAGATGCCCTTGCTCGGCCAGGCAGCGACGCCTAACCCCTCGCTCAACCGGACCCGGCTAGGTCGACCGTTAGTCGCCTCGAGGCAAAGCCATGCGCGTTCTTGTAACAGGCAGTCGCGGGTTGATCGGGTCTGCCGTGAGGAGGAACTCGAGAATGCCCATCGCGCCGCCCTGGGCTTCGATCGGGATGGGCAAGACATTTTGCAGTTGGCCACACTCAGCACAGCGATGCGTGGTTGCGAGGCCGCTATTCATGCCGCAGCACTCCTCAGGACGGAGCGGGAGAGCGCGGAGCAGATCATGGAAGTGAATCTGCAGGGCACATGGAAACGTGCTATGCGCGGCTCAAGCCGCACATGTCAAGCGCGTTGCCTTCTTGAGCAGCGTCGATGCCCTTGGCGTCTTCAAGGGTGAGCGCCCACCTGACTGCCTTCCCCTTGATGATGCTCACCGCTGCTATCCGTCGACACCCTGTGGGATATCGAAGCACCTTGCGGAGGAACTTTGTAGGTGCGTGGCGGAAGGCAGCGACATGCGCGTCGTGGCCTTGCGCGCCCCAGGAGTCTGGACGCAGGACACGTATGGAATGATCGCCTTGGAGCGGGCGAAGCGTCGGGAGTTTGAGTGGGATCCTCCGTGCCTGACCTACGCCGACGCGAATACCGGCGAGGGCACAACGAGGACCCCCTTGCGATTCACGTTGTCTCCCAGTGGGGGGACTGGGTGGTGGGCGAGCATTGCGCTCTAACCCATGGTGACGCGGCCGTCAATGCCGTCTCCCGCGTCGGTGACATCACGGGCTGTCCGCCGGCACCGGGAGAGGCGTATCATACGGGCCATGCATCGCTCCCAGCCTGAATCAGCGCCCTCCCTGCGTCCGCTCGCGGATACCCCGGCACCGCGCCTCGGCATTCTCGGCGGCGGGCAGCTCGCCAAGATGACCGCCGCCGCAGCCGCGAAGTTCGGTTGCGAGGTCGTCGTGCTCGAGCGGCACGATGACTTCCCAGCCCACAGTGTCGATACCCACGCGATCATCGGAGACTGGAACGATCCACGCGAGCTGTTGAAGCTGGCGCCGCTCGTCGATGTCGTGACGCTCGAGAACGAGTTCGTGGACACCTCGGCCCTGGTCGTGCTGGCCGATAGCCGGCATCAGCTCTGGCCGGCAGTCACCACCATCGCCCTGGTGCAGGACAAGCTCCACCAGAAGCAGGCCTTCGCCCAGGCTGGCCTGCCGGTGCCGCGCTTCGCCCCGGCGCCGAGCATGGAGGCCATCGCGCGTTTCGGGTTCCCCGCGGTGCTGAAGAAGCGGCGGAACAGCTACGATGGCAAGGGCAACGCCACCCTGCGTGTCTCTGGGGACCTCGCGGCGGCATGGGCGAGGCTTGACGGCTCCCGAGAGGCGCTCTATGTTGAGGGGTTTTGTGACTTTGCCCTCGAGCTGGCGATCATCGTGACGCGCAGCCAGGATGGCAAGGTGGCGCGCTACCCTGTCGTCGAGACCATCAACCGGGAACACATCTGCCACATCGTCAAGGCGCCGGCCGCCGTGCCCCAGGAAGTCGCGCGGGCGGCTGGAGACATCGCCGAGCATGCCGTCACCGCCATCGGCGGAGTCGGTAGTTTCGGGATGGAGATGTTCCTGCTCCCCGATGGCCGACTGCTCGTCAACGAGATCGCTCCGCGCGTCCACAACACGGGTCACTACACGATCGAGGCGTGCACGACATCCCAGTTCGAGAACCACGTCCGCGCCGTGCTGAACTGGCCCCTGGGCTCGACCGAGATGGTGGCGCCGGCGGCCGCGATGGTGAACCTCCTCGGCTTCGGTGACGGCGACGGCACCGCGGTGGGCTTGAGCGGTGCTTTGCAGGTGCCTGGAGCGCATGTCCACGTCTATGGCAAGAGCCGGAGCGCCCAGGGTCGCAAGATGGGCCACGTCACCGCCCTCGGGCCGACACCCGAGGCGGCGTACGCCACGGCGCAGCGCGCGGCCGATTGCATCCGGTTCGGAGGGGATCGATGAAGGCGGCAACAAGGCCCGTCGTCGGCATAATCATGGGCAGCGATTCGGACTGGCCGACCCTCAAGGCGGCTGCGGAGGCGCTCGCTGAGCTCGGGGTTCCGCATGAGATCCGTGTGGTCAGCGCGCACCGGACTCCGGACGACATGGCGCGGTATGCCGCGACGGCGGAGCGGCGCGGGCTCAAGGTCATCATCGCGGGGGCGGGCGGCGCGGCGCACCTGCCAGGGATGGTGGCAGCCCATACCCTCTTGCCGGTGATCGGGGTGCCGGTCGAGAGCAGGTCCTTGCACGGGATCGACTCGCTCCTCTCGATCGTGCAGATGCCGGCCGGGATCCCGGTGGCGACGGTGGCGATCGGTAACGGACGCAACGCCGGGTTGCTGGCAGCTCGGATCCTGGGGCTCAGCCAGCGCGGGCTGCGGATGAAGCTCACGGCATATCGCCGGCGGATGGCCGCTGAGTCGCGTGCGAAGAACCGGAATCTCGATCGCGTCTCCAGCGGGACGACAGCGCACCGGAGGTGACGGCCTCCGGCGGCGCCGCACTCACCGGAACGGCCCGGACGCCTCTGGAAACGGATTACCAACAGTAGCCAACTGGCTACCTGTACCGTTTCAGAAGATGGCCCGGCCGGGGCGGGAGCCCGGGGCCCCGGGCGACCTTGAAGGGCCCCGGACTCCCACCGCCGGCCGGCCATCCGTCATCGCAAGCGTCGTGCCGGCGCATCGCCGGATGCCCCCAGGCTCCACTTTCCCCATGCGCGACTATTGGTTACGGTGAATGCCGCGCCCGCGACACGCTCCCCGACGTGACAACGGCGTGATCGACATCGCCGCCATGGAGTCACCATGCCGTCACGCCGTCTCGATCCCGACTTCTTCGCTCAGCCCACGCTCGCGCTCGCCCGCGCGCTCCTCGGGCAGCGGCTCGTGCGCCGCCTCGACGGCCGGCGCCTCGCCGGGATTATCGTCGAGACCGAGGCGTACATCGGAGAAGAGGACCTCGCCTGCCATGCCGCGGCGGGCCGCACGCAACGCACCGAGGTCATGTATGGGCCGCCCGGGCACGCCTACGTCTACCTCGTCTACGGCATGCATCACTGCCTGAACGTCGTGAGCGAGCCGCCCGGACTCCCGGCGGCCGTCCTCATCCGCGCGCTCGAACCGCGCGAGGGGATTCCAGTCATGGCGGATCACCGCGGGCTTGCGGCGAAGCTCGATGCCGAGATCCCCGGGCTGATGCCGGCCCGCCTTGCGCGCGCAACGGAGGACCCCGGCCCCGCGCTCCGCGCGCTCCTCTCCGGACCGGGCCGGCTCTGCCAGGCCCTCGCCATCGATCGCACGCTCTCCGGTGCCAGCCTCTCGGGTCGCAAGCTCTTCCTCGAAGCGGGGACGGCGCCGCGCGCGATCGAGGCGACCACGCGCATCGGAGTGGACTACGCCGGTCCGTGGCGCGAGAAGAGATGGCGGTTCACGGCGGCTGGATCCCCGTGGGTGTCGGGGATGCCCGGGCGTGCTGCTCGCCGGCGCGCCGGGCGGCGCGCGGTCTAGATGCCGAGCTGGAGCGTCCCCTTGGTGATCACGCGATCGAGCGCCTCGACCACCTTGAGGTCGTACTGCTTGCCGCTCTTCTTCCTGAGCGTGTCGAGCGCGCCGGCGACCGCCATCGCCTGCATGTAGACGCGGCCCGAGGTCATTGCATCGAAGGCGTCGGAGACGGCGACGATGCGCGACCCGATCGAGATCTCCTCGCCGCTCAGGCCGTCGGGATATCCGCTGCCGTCGATGTACTCGTGGTGGTGGCGGACGAGATCCACCGCCGGCTCGAGGAAACGGATCCCCTCGAGGATGGCGGCGCCGCGCGCCGGGTGGCTCATGATGTGCTGGCGCTCCTCGCGGTCGAGCGCCGCCGGCTTGTTGAGCACCTTGTCCATGATCCCGAGCTTGCCGATGTCGTGCAGGGTGGCGCCGATCCGGATGTTCTCGAGATCCTCGCCCGCGATGCCGAGCTCCTCGGCGATGGTCACCGAGTACATGGCCACGCGCTCGGTGTGGCCGCGCGTATAGGTGTCTTTGGCCTCGAGGGTCGAGAGGAGCGTGCGGATGATGCCGAGGCAGGTCTCCTGGAGCTCGCGGAAGAGCTTCGCGTTCTCGAGCGCGACTCCCGCCGTGCGAGAGAGGCTGGCCAGGAGCTCGAGGTCCACGCGCTCGTAGGGATGGCCGTTCACGCGCTCGCCGAGCAGCACAACGAGCGCGAGCTGCCCCTTCATCACGACCGGATCCACGATCTGGAAGCCGGCCACGTGGAACGGCTCGAGCCCGCGGCGGAGCCCCGGCCGCCGGATGAGCCACTCGATCTCGGCCGGCCGGTTCCGCTCGCGGAGATAGCGGCCGATCTCGTCGCTCACGTTGATGCAGGTGGCCCCGAGGTTTCCTTCCTTGACGCCCTTCTTGGCGCGCGGAAGGAGCACGTTCTCCGAGTTGTCGGCGGGGAGGAGCAGACAGATCGAGCTCGCGCCGAGCTGACCGAGCACCATGAGCATGAAGGAGTTGAGGAGCTGGTCCGGTTTCAGCGACCCGGCCAGCTCGTGCACCATGCTCATCAAGGTCTGCGTCGAGTAGACCTGCTTCTTGAGCCGCTTCTCGGTGCGATCGAGGCTCAGCCGCTGCCGTACCGCTTCCTCCTCGAGCGCGACATTGCGCTTGGAGAGCCGATCCTGGTCCTCGGCGGCCTTGAGACAGCGGTAGACCTTGGCCAGGAGCTCGCGCGGGTAGAACGGCTTGGCGAGGAACTCGGCGGCGCCGGCGTCCAGGCCGCGCACGCGCGCCTCTTCCTCGGCGTTGGCCGAGATCATGATGACCGGGACGCCGGCGGTCGCGGGACGCTGCTTGAGCGCGCGGCAGACCTCGAAGCCATCGATGCCCGGGAGCCGCACATCCAGAATGACGAGGGCCGGGGCCTCGTCCACCACGGCGGCGAGCGCCTCCTCACCGCTCCCGACGCAGCGAACGCGGTAGCCCTCGGTCTCGAGCGTGATCTCGAGAACGGCGAGCGTATCCCGCTGATCGTCGACGACGAGGAGCCAGGGGGGCTGCGGCTGCGGCGGAGCTTCGACTGGCTCCGGATTCGGCTGAACGCTCATGCAGCTCCGGCGCGCGTGGCGCTGGGCAAGGGAGACGTCGCCCGCCGGCCGGCGGGAGGCCCTTGGCCGCCGTTCACGAACCGGCGGGACGGGCTTGGATTACGGGACGGGACGGCCGTTCGCGGCGAAACGGATCCGTTTGAGCTCGCGGGAGAGGTGCTCCGCATCGCGGGTCAGGCCTGCGATATCGGCAGCCACTTCGGTGAGTTGCATCTCGAGGCGCGAGAGCGTCCGGAGGAAAGCCGGCTCGGGACCCTCGCGCCTCGACGCGCGCTCCTTGTCGCTCGCGATCGGCTTCGCCGCCGGCAGGCGGCCGAGCACTCGAAGCTCGGTGCCCAGACCGGTGAGCCCTGTCTCTAGTTCGGCAACCAGGCCGCGAATTCTTAGGGCGGCGAGCAAGAGCTGGCGGCGCGGGGCGGCGCCGGGTGAAAAGGCGACTTCCCGGATCGAGACAGCTCCCCGCAGGCCGTCGCCATCGCCGGCGGGCCCGAGCCCGGCCATGGTCTCGGCCGCCGTGGCGAGGGGGCGCAAGCCGCGGGCGCACTCGGCGAGGCGAGCGACATCGCCGGCAAGCGAGGTGAAGACCGCGGCCAGCGCGGTCGCCGCGGCCGGCTGGATCGCCGCGCTGGGCTGGATCGCCGCGCTGGGCTGGATCGCCGCGCTGGGCTGGATCGCCGCGGCCGCCGCGACTCCTTGCCCCGGCGGTGCTCCAGTCACGCGCGGCGCTGTGTCGCCGTTGGCGCCGGCGGGCACAACGCTCCCTGCCGCCGCACTGCGCACCGCGCCGATCGAGGACATCGCGCCGACCGCCTGCGATACACCGGTTGCAGGCAGCGCGCTCGCCGCGCTCTCCGCACCCGCTCCGCCTTCCGCGCTCGCGCTCAGCCGCTGCCGCCAGTCCTTGAGATTCTTGAGCGCCGCGCGCACGCGCACGAGGGCATCCGATCCGGCGACGAAGCTCGACTCGGTCAGCCGTCGCGCCTGGTCCAGGATGAGCGCCGCCTCGGCCGACTGCGCCGCGGCCGCCTCCGCGGCGGCTGCGGCCGCCTCTGTGGCGGTATCTGCGGCCCCGGCCCCGGCGACCGCCGCCGTGGAGAGGTCCTCGGCGGATGCATCACCGGCCGGAGCCTCGTTCGCGGATGCCGCCCCGGCCTTCGCCGCCAGCCGCGCCAGCACACGCTCCGCCTCGAGCTCGGCAACGCGCGACGAGAGCCCCTCGACCTTCTGGTAGCCACGCACCACGCGCGCCAGCTCGTCCTCGAGCGCGTCGTCCTCGAGGATCGTGCGGCCGTTGCCGCCCGTGGCGGCAGCGAGCTGCTCGGCGAGCCGCGCCAGGAGTTGCATGCGCGCGCGTCGTCCGAGAAGCAGCCGCGTGAGGACGATGCCGAGTGCTCCGACGGCGAGGAGAACAAGGAGTGGAGGAAGGAGCTGGCTCATTCGTGGCCGGCCCCGGCTCGCATCTGCCCGCGTCGCCGCTGCAGTACCCGATGATGAGAGTGCGTATCAGGCGGGAGCATGATGGACAAGACTAGCAGATCGCCACGCGGCGCGGAGCGCGGAGCCGGAGCGGGCTTCCTGGGCCAATGCGCGCCGCCGGGGCGCTCTCTGCCCCAGCCGCGGGCTCGCCGAGCCGCGCTTTGCACCCGCGGGCGCGCGGCCGGCAACTCCGGAGCCACTCCCGGCTGCGTTCTTTCCCCCCGCCTTCGCCTCACCGCGAAACGCCGGCGCGGGTCCCCGGCGCGGCCCGGCGGCTGTTCCAGAGTCGCCCTCGCAACTCCCCACGAAAAGGCGAGATGAGCAGGCCGGTCGCCGCTGCGGAAAGTGTCGCGCTGCGGACAGGGGCGCCGCCAGCGGTGGCATGGGCGTTGCTCCCCCTGGCCTCACCAGCGGGTCACCGGGCAGGAGCGGACCCCTTTGCGCGCGCCATCGTTCACGCAGAGGCCGATCTACCCGGAGGCGACGCTGAACCGAGGGGACCACCATGGTGAATCCGAGACAGCTGGACGCGCGCAGCACGAGCCGCATCGAACAGCCGAGCTACTTCTTCACCATGAACTGCCTCCTCTGCTCGCGCACGGAGGTCGGAGTCCTCGCCGGACCGGACAACTACATCGAGGACGTCGATGTCTATCTCGATCAGCTCCTCGCCACCTTCGGCGATCCCGAGGCCTTCGAGCGCACGCGCCGCTACCTCTCCAAGTACGACGGCGAGGTGTTCAAGCGGCTGCGCCGCTCGGAGCTCGCCCACGTCCGCTACCGCGTGCTGCGCACGGCCAGCGACTTCCTCCTGCTCTCGGCCTGCACCTTCGCCAGCCCGCCGCTCCGGCGCGGGCGCGTGAAGCAGGAGCCGATCGAGGAGGGCTACATCGGGCGCGGCAAGTCCTACTACCACTTCGCCTATTCCTACAGCCAGCGCCTGCATCGCTCGAACACGGCGATCGTCGAGGTGCTCGAGAAGCTGTCGCTGGGCTTCGATCGCTACGCACGGATCCTGGCCCACATGCGCGGCGAGAAGAAGGAGGACCTGCTCGCGCGACTCGCGCACGGCGAGGAGTTCGTGCTCGAGCGGATCGTGAATCGCGAGCGCGAGGCGGTCGTGTTCGCCGAGAAGAAGGACCTCCTCCTCGATGCCATCTCCGAGCACCGGCGGGCGCCGAGCGCCGAATCGCGCGCCCAGGTGGCGCACCTGGCCGCCGACCTGGCGGCGCTCCGCCCCGGCTTCCAGTACGACCTCGCGCGTCTCGACGACGCGGTCGCGGTGCCGGCCCCGCCCGCGCCCGCCCCGCCCTGGACGCCCTAGCCACTGCCACTGCCACTGCCGCCGGCCGCTACACGCTAGCCGGTACGGCGCGGCGCGCGCGCCGTCCCCTCTCCTCCTCCCGCGCGTTCTCCAGTTTCCTCTCCCCCTCCCCCACCCGCTCCCGCAGTCCGCCCGAGCGCATCCAGGTGCTGCGCCACCTCGCTGCAGGTCCGCTCGCGCGCGCTGCCGCTCGGGAGTAGATGCCCGCCGCGCTCGAGCACGAGGAGCCGCCGCTCGGTCGTCGCCACCCGTTCGTACACGGCCAGCGAGCTCTCCACGCGCACCGTGTCGTCGTCGCGCGCGTGAATGGCGAGCACCGGGCAGCACACGTGGCGAACGTCCTCGCGCACGAGCCGGAAGAAGCGGGCGAGGCCCACGTGCCAGCGCACATACGCCGCGAGCGGCATGCCCGGCTCGATCGCAGTCGCGACGTTGATGAGCGCCCGCGGGCGCATGTGGACGTAGAGCGCCGGGGCGAGGAGAACGAGGCTCGTGACCGGCTCGCGCGCCGCGAGGTGGATGGCGAGCGCCGCCCCGAGCGAGAAGCCGACCACGTGCACGCGCTCGTGGGCGGCCGCGAGCGCCCGCCAGGAGGCGTGGACCGCGCGATAGCAGGCGCGCCAGTCCACCCCCTCGAGATCGCTCGGCCGGCGGCGGTGCCCGGGCAGGGACACGCCCTCGACCGTGTAGCCGCACGCGTGGAGGTGCTCGCCCAGGAAGCGCATGTCTCCGGCGGTGCCTGTCGATCCGTGCACGAGGAGGCACGCATCGCGACCGGCCGTCCCGGGCAGGAAGAAGGGCTCGTCGGGCCCGGCAGGCCGTTCTCGGCTCACGTCGCGACCGGAGCGGCTAGCTGCTCGCCTGGTAGTTGGGCGCTTCGTGCGTGATCGTGACGTCGTGGGGATGGCTCTCGCGGAGACCGGCGAGCGTCACGCGGATGAAGCGGGTGCGGGTACGAAGCTCCTGGATGTCGGCGGTGCCGCAGTAGCCCATTCCCGAACGGAGCCCGCCGACGAGCTGGTAGATGGTGCTGGCGAGCGGGCCGCGACTCGGCACGCGACCCTCGATGCCCTCGGCCACGAGCTTCCGCTCCTCGACGCCGGCCTGGCTGTAGCGATCGCTCGAGCCGCGCTTCATCGCCCCGACCGAGCCCATGCCGCGGTAGACCTTGTAGGTCCGCCCCTCGTAGAGCACCGTCTCGCCCGGGCTCTCCTCGGTGCCGGCGAAGAGGTTCCCGATCATGACCGAGCTGGCGCCGGCCGCGATCGCCTTGACCACGTCCCCGGAGTACTTGATGCCGCCGTCGGAGATGACGGGGATGCCGGCGGCGGTTGCCACCTGCACCACGTCGGAGATGGCGGTGATCTGCGGCACGCCGATCCCGGCGATGACCCGCGTCGTGCAGGTCGAGCCCGGGCCGATGCCGACCTTGATCGCATCGACGTCGAGCGCGACGAAGTCGCGCGCCGCCTCGGCGGTGGCGATGTTGCCGGCGATGAGATCCACGCCCGGATAGGAGCGGCGCAGGTAACGCGCGGCGTTCATCACGTTCGCCGAGTGCCCGTGCGCCGAATCGATGACGAGCACATCGGTGCCCGCCTCGACCAGGGCGGCCGCGCGCACCTCGAGATCGGCGCCGGGTCCGACCGCGGCGCCGACGCGCAGGCGACCGAGCGGGTCCTTGCTCGCATTCGGATGATCGATCTGCTTCTGGATGTCCTTGAAGGTGATGAGCCCCTTCAGGCGATAGTCGTCGTCCACGACCAGGAGCTTCTCGATCCGGTTCTGCTGCAGGATGACGCGAGCCTTCTCGAGCGTGGTCCCCACCGGCACCGTGACCAGGTTCTGGTGGGTCATGAGCTTCGAGACGGGCTGGCTCGTATCGTCGACGAAGCGCAGATCCCGGTTGGTCAGGATCCCGGCGAGGCGCCCCTCGCGCGTGATCGGCACGCCGGAGATCTTGAACTGGGCCATGAGCCGGAGCGCCTCGCTCACCGGCGCATCGGGCGGGAGCGTGATCGGATCCACGATCATGCCGCTCTCCGAGCGCTTGACCTTGTCCACCTCGTGCGCCTGGGCCTCGATCGACATGTTCTTGTGCACGATGCCGATGCCGCCCTCGCGGGCGAGCGCGATAGCGAGCGCCGACTCGGTCACCGTGTCCATGGCCGCCGAGACGAGCGGCACCTGGAGCTCGATGCGGCGGGAGAGATGCGTGCGCGTCTCCACCTGCGCAGGCAGGATGGCCGAGCGGCACGGCACGAGGAGCACGTCGTCGAAGGTGAGCGCGTCGCCGGCGAAGCGGCTGGCGAGCGGCGGCACCGGCGCGAGCGCCGGCGCTGCCGCGGATCGAGATGTTTCGCCCTGGCGATCGCTGCTCATGGTCCTTCCCTCGACCGCGCCGCGCCGAGCGCGGGCGGGCGGCGAGCTGTCGAGCTACGGAGTGCCCGCGGGCTTCTCGGGCGTCACGGGCGGCGTCGCGGCTCTCCGGCGCGGCCGGCGGCGGCGTCTGCGGGGCGGCCGGCGCCGTTTCGGGAATCGCCGGCGGCGTAACCGCCTCGGGCGCCGGCGGGGCGGGCGGTGCCGGCGTCGTGGCCTCCGGCGCCGCAGTCTCCGGCGTCACCGCTTCCGGCGCTGCAGTCTCCGGCGTCACCGCTTCCGGCGCTGCGGTCTCCGGCGTCACCGCCTCCGGAACCTCTCCTTCCGGCGTTACCGCCGGCGGTGCTTCGCCGGACACCGGCTCCTCGTCGCTCTCGCCCCAGTAGTAGCGCAGCCCGATGCGCATCTGGAGGAACTGGAGATCGCCGCCGTGCGGCAGGAAGTCGTCGCCGTACACCGCGAGGTCGTTGCCGCGCGGATAGGGGAACTTCTCCCGGTCCTCGGAGAAGACGATGTGGCCGAGGAACTCGTAGTCCATGGCCACGGCATCGGTGATGAACTGCTCGATGCCGCCGCGCGCGTAGAACCCGAGGTTGTAGGTACGGTGCTTGGCGAGCGTGCGGTAGTCGATCGCGGTCCGGCGGTCGTGGAAGAGGTCGATCATGTAGAGGCCGCCGCCGGCTCCGACATACGGGACCCAGGTGTCCTTGCCGAACCGGTACTCGACGCCCGCCGTGAACGGATACATGACGGTGAGCTTCTCGACGCCGTCGCGGTCGAGCCCATACGACTCGCGGAGGTCGGCGTAATCGGGCGAGGAGAGCCAGCTCTCCTCGTACGCATAGGAGTTCCAGCCGTAGCCGAACTGGCCGACGAGAGCCCACCGCGGGCGGAAGCCGTACTTGAACAGCGCATCCAAGGTGAGCCGCGGGCGCGCGTGCTTGCGGTAGTCGTAGTCGCCGACCAGGAGGGACGTTCCGACAGACCCGCCCAGTCCCAACCGTCCCGTCAGATCCGCCGCCAGGACCTGGCCCGCGATGCCCGCGGCCAGGCCGGCGGCGACCGCCACCACGATCAGGCGATGGCCCGCCCCCTGTCCCATGAGACCCACTCCTTTGCGATGAGAAACGTGCAGATCGCGCATAACGGCGGGGGAATTGGGAAGAGGAGACTCTACGGAGGCCCCCCGGGGTTGTCAAGGACGGGCCCGGGCGCCCCGCCGCCCGCGGTGCGGCGGCCCCCCTCCGGGGGCGAGCCCCGGCGCGCCCGGCACCGTCGGGACGGCGGCACCGGCACGGCACCGCGGCACCGTCGGGACGGCAGCACCGGCACGGCACCGCGGCCATGCCGAGCACCCGTGGCCGGCTCCGGCGCGTCCCAGAGCGGCGGGCTCCTGTGCTAATCTCCTCCCCCTGACGGTGGCGGCGTAGCTCAGCTGGTAGAGCAGCGGAATCATAATCCGCGTGTCGGGGGTTCAAGTCCCTCCGCCGCTACCACTTCCCTCTCTTTCGCAGGTCCCCGTCGGCGCGATCTCGACCCCGCCTCACCAGCCGATCGGCTCGTGCCCGTAACCGATGCGCATCCCGGTGTACTGGTCGTGCGGAGCGCTCGCGAAGATCTCCTCGAGCGCGGACTCGACCTCCGGCGTGAGGACAATCCCCGCGGCCCCGGCGTTTTCTGCGAGCTGCTCACGCGTGCGGGCGCCGATGATGACGCTCGACACGGCCGGATGGCGGAGGCACCAGGCGAGGGCGAGCTGGGCAGCGGTGATCCCCATGCTGCGCGCCAGCGCCGCCAGGCGGTCGGCGCGCGCGAAGTTCTCGGCGGTCATCCGCTTCTGCATGAACGCGCCGGCTTCCTTGTCCGCAGCGCGGCTCTCGCGCGGCACCTTCCCACCCGAGTACTTGGCGGTGAGGATTCCCTGCGCGAGCGGCGAGTAGCAGACGATCCCGAGTCCGAGGTCCTCGCAGGTGCGGAGGATCTCGACCTCGAGACTCCGGTTGATCAGGTTGTAGATCGGCTGGTTCGAGCTGGGCGGAGTCATGCCGGTCGCGTGCGCCGTGTGCACGCACTCGGCGATCTCGACCGCGGACCACTGGCTCACGCCCCAGTAGAGGATCTTCCCCTGGCGGACCAGCGTGTCCATGGCGGCGATCACTTCCTCAAGCGGCACCTCGGGGTCGTAGCGGTGGCACTGGTAGAGGTCGAGGTAGTCGGTGCGGAGTCGGCGGAGCGACGCCGTGCAAGCCTCGATCACGTGCTTCCGCGACAGGCCGCGATCGTTGGGGCCCGACCCCATCTCGCCGTAGACCTTGGTCGCGAGCACGATCGACGAGCGGCGGTGGCGCGGCAGCACCCGGCCGAGGATCTCCTCCGCCTCTCCGTTCGCGTAGACGTCGGCGGTGTCGATGAACTGGATGCCGAGATCGAGGGCCTGGCCGACCAGATCGTCGGCCGCCATGTCGTCCACCTGCTTGCCGAAGGTGATCCAGCTGCCGAGGCCGATCACGCTCACCTTGACCCCGGCGGCGCCGAGTCTCCGGTACTCCATCCTCTCCTCCCTGCGCGCGCTCCGGCGCGGTTCGGTGTCCTTGAGCCCGACGGCCGCACCATACTACCGCAATTGCCGCATTACCCCCTTGGCCCGCCGGCGTCCGATCACCTATCTTTCGCCCATGGAACCACGCTCCCCCTTCCGCCTCGCCGTCCCGATCCAGATCCGCTTCCGCGACACCGATGCGATGCGGCACGTCAACAACGCCGTCTACCTCTCCTACCTCGAGGTGGCGCGCGCCGCCTACTGGCAGCGCGTGTTCGGCCTCCAGTCCTACGATCAGGTGGACTTCATCCTGGCGCGCACCGAGATCGACTTCATCGCCCCCGTCTTCGTCGGCGATGCGTGCGAGGTATGGCTCCGGGTGAGCGCGATCGGGCGGAAGAGCTTCCGTTTCGCCTACGAGGTGCACGCCGGCGGACGCCTGGCGGCGCGCGCGGAGAGCGTTCAGGTCATGTACGACTACGTGACGGACACGACCAAGCCGATGACCGAGGCGCAGCGCGCCGTGATCCTCGCCTTCGAGGAGCCGGGCGCGGTCGACCTCGGGAGCTAGCGCCGGCGCGCGGGCTAGAGCCCGAGCTCGCCTTGCCTGTGCGGCGCCGCCACGCCGCAGACCGGCGCGAACTTCGCGTAGAGCTCCTCGAGCTTCGCCTGGTAGTAGGCCACGTTCTCGTCGGGACAGGCCGGATCCCACTCGGCGGCGAGCCGCGCCGCCTCCGCCACGGTCACCCGCTTCGATTCCCCGGTCACGTAGTAGGACACCTGGTCGCCCGGGCGGAGATCGCGCCCGGCGGCGAGGGCGAGCTCGTAGGCCGCGGAGCGGTTGCGCGCGCCGCCGCTCCGCTTGTTCTTGTAGGCCGCGAGCGAGTCGGCGAGCGTCTCGGTCTTCATGAAGTCGCGCACGTCGAGCTCGTGGCGCGCGAACCGCTCGCGCCTGCGGGCGTAGAGCTCCGGGATCTCCGCCGTCCGCCCCTCGAGCGCGAGCTGCAGCAGGTCACGGAGAAAGTCACGCTGGAAGCGCTCGAGGCCGCGCGAGCGAAGGCCCGAACCGGTGATCGAGATCCGTCCCTCGTGATCGAGGAGCGCGTAGTTCTTCATCTTGTAGCTCAGCATCGCGCGGTAGCGGCCGGCGAGCTCGACCTGGATACCGGCCGGGAGCTCGCGCGAGAGCTCGGCGACGAACGCCTCGGCGCTCGCCCCGTCGGCGCCGAGGCCGGGCGGCGGCACGAAGTAGACGCCGTCGGTGTCCACCTCGATCGGCTCGGCGCCGCGCGCCACGAGCCAGTCGATCATCTGCTGGACTATGGCCCGTCCCCGCGCGGTCACGTCGTTCGCCGCCGCGGTGTCGGCCCAGTTCGCGAACCCGCTCCCCAGATACCCGTAGAACGAATTGATGAGGATCTTGAAGGTGGACTGGAGCGCGTCGAGGTGATGGCGCTCGGCCGGGGTCTTCGCCCCCGTCATGGCCGTGCGCGCCGCGAGCCGGAAATCACGGAGATCGGCGAGGAGTCCGCGGAAGAGGTCGAGCTCGTCGCGGCCGGGACGGAGATCGTAGGCCAGCATGACCGACGGATAGAGCGAGCGCACGTCCGCGTGCAGCACCGGGGCGACCACGCCCTGGCGGTAGACGGCGGTCATGCCACCCGTGATCTCGGCGTCCACGTCCGGGAGCGCCGGCACCGAGTGGCGCCGCCGGAGGTGCTCGCGGAGGAAGAGCGCGTTGATCTTGGTCGCGTTCCCGCGCACGACCACCGTCTGGTAGTCGTAGGGGAAGATCTGGGCCTGGATGAAGTAGCTCGCCGAGAGCAGCGCCGCCACCTTCCCGACCTCGCGCGCATCGGCGAGGTTGTAGCGGCGAAGCCGCTCCGGGTCGCTCCGGAAAACGCGCGGAACATCGAGACCGGCGACGATCTCGCGGCCCTCCTCGGCGAGACCGAGATGGGCGGCGACGTCCTTGAGTCCGTAGCTCTCGAGCTCGCGGGCGCTCACGTCGTAGAACTGGACGAGGAGCCAGCTGTCCACCAGGTGCCGCCCGCGCACCTCCCAGCGCGGGTAGTCGATCACCCGCTCGGCGATCTGCACCCGCGACGGGCGGCTCACCGCGGCCGAGCCGTCCCGTCCCCAGTGGAGCGCCTTCCCGTAGCGCTTGGCTCGCACCCGCAGATACTCCAGATCGAACTTGAAGATGTTGTGTCCCTCTATGACGTCGGGGTCGCGCTCGCGGATCACCGCCGTGAGCCGCTCGATCATCTCTTCCTCGGCGAGCTCGCCGCCCCAGATCACCTCCTCGAAGCCGTTCGAGTCGGTGACCGCGATCGAGAGGATGCGGTCCGTTTCGCGCTCGGAATTCGAGAACTCGTAGCCCGGCGCGCAGTCCGTTTCGATGTCGATCTGGAGACGGCGGAGATCGGCAAAGGTGAGCCCCTTGAAGAGGGTCTGCCCGGTGCGGAGGAGATGGAGGTGCACGCGGTCGCCGATGTAGAGGTAGGGCGCGCTCCGGCTCGAGGCGTTCTCCCCGCTCGTCGTGCGCAGATGACGGCGGAGATTCTCGAGCTCGCGCCCGCCGGGGACGGTGACGAGATAACGGAGCTCGCCCGCGCCCGCGAGCGCCTCGACCTCGACGTCGCCCTGGTACCCGGCGAGAAGCTCGCGGCGGGAGATCCACAGGAACGGGGCGAACGGTTGGCGGAGGCGCTCGATCGGGCGCGGCGCCTCGGGGCCGGCCGGGGCGCCGAGGACGAAGAGCTCCATCGCCCGGTCGCCGGCAGGCTCGACCGCGAGGATGCCGGGCCGGGGATCGGATCCGAATAGGATCTCGTTCGGACCGAGCGCCAGGGACGGAGCGGACACGGGGACCTCGCTCGTGGGTGGTCGAGAGGGGAGATGAAAACCGAAGACCCGGCCGCGCTCGCGCGCGACCGGGCAACCAGACCCGCGCAGCGCACGCGCGCTGCGCGGATGCTAGCACGAGGAACGCCGGACGGACCGCCCGGCGCGTCTAGAACTCCGAGCCTTCGAGGATCCGGCCGACGAGGACCCAGTCGGAGAGGTCGCGGCCGGAGCGATAGACCCAGCCGACCTCGGTGATGGCGACGATGGCGTAGGAGCCATCGGGGCCCATCCACGGAAGGACGCGGACGACCTTGCCGGGCCGCTCAGGACGATGGAAGACGTCGTCCTGCACGGGACCCGTCTGGCCTTGCTCGAAGTTGCGCAGGTCCTCGAGCAGGGCATCGCGTTCCGGGTCGCTCCTGGCCCTGGTGTTCCCGGCCATAGCGCGAGGAAGCACGGCCCCCGCCGCCACGATGATGAGCACGATGCTGAGAATCCACAGGCGAACAGCACGAGACATTGGGCTTACCTTCCTCCGACGACCCAGCTCCCACCATCGGGCGCGCCACACACTACGGGGCGCCCCTCGGGCCGGGTGCAGGCCGTCTCGACTCGACTACCGGAGCCGGAATTCCCCGGCTCCGCGCTCACAACAATGGTACACCCCGGCGCGACGGGCCGAAAGGCCTCACGCCGCCACCAGGCCGAGATCGCGAATGAGCAGGATGCGCAGGCAGTGCTCGCAGTACGTGACGCGGGTCTCGCTGGCGACCACGAAGGCGTGGTCCTCGGGGTAATGGGCCCCGCACCCGGTGCAAGAGCGATTGCGGAGGCGGGCGATCGGATAGCACGTCCACGTGCGCAGCCACTCGTACTGGTCGCGGATCGGCTTGGGCAGCTGGGCCAGGCAAAGGGTCAGCTCGGCGCGGGCGTGATCCGCGTCGAGCGCCTGGTGTCCAGCGAGGGCCGATTCGAGGGACTCGATCTGGAAGAGAAGGCTGATCAGCGATTCCATCCAGGTGGTGCCGGCGCACAAAGCGGTCGCGCCGGGCGCCCGGTCCCCGTGACCGTGTGCGCTCGAGCGAACGCTGTGCGTCCTCGCGAACCACTCTGTGCACCCGCCGTGCCAGGCTGGAACAGCGAAGGCCGAGCGCAGTGACAAGCACTTGCGCGCGCCGCCCTGCGCGGCGCGGGAGCAAACTGGGAGGAGTGACCCGGCCGCATCGCGCGTTGACCCAGCCGGCGGCGGAGCGCGCAGGAGCGCCGGACTACTCTTCCGGCCGCGCGCGCCGCGTGCGCTTCCGCCGGAGCGCGCGGCGCTTCCTCCCCTCGCGGAACCAGAGCGGGAAGATGCGGCTGCCGATCTCGGGCACGAAGCCGGCGACCCGGATCTCCGGGAGGAGCGGCTTCACGTGGCGGATGGCGAGACCGCGGAGCGTCGGGAAGATGGTGATGATCGGGAAGACGCGCACGAGCGTCGACAGGATGAAGATCTGGAGATAGCCGTCGAGCAGGACCGGATGTGCGAGCACCCAGCCTCCGATCGCGGTGCCGGCGAGCATGACAAAGCCGTTGACGAGGCTGTGATAGCTGAAGACGTCGGAGAGCCGTTCCTCCTCGACCAGTTCATAGAAGAGAAGGAGCTGGCAGAGCTCGAACCCGGCCCAGGCGAACCCGGCCAGCACCTGGAGCGAGCAGAGGTAGAGCGGCGCCCCGGAGATCGCCCACAGGGCGGGCCCCGGCGAGATGAGGAGCGCGGCGAGCGCGAAGGTCCGCCGCGCGCCGAGGCGGCGCGCCATCCGGGCCCACAGGCCCATGGTCAGCGACTTGGTGAGGAACGCGGTCCCGTTGATGACCATGAACATCCAGTACGAGAGACCGAGGTCCTTGAGCATGTAGGGGACGAAGTACGGCGCGCCGATCGCCACCGCGAAGTTCATCGTCCACAGGAAGGGTAAGAGACGAAATTCTCGCCGCTGGCGCAGATTTTTAAGAAAGACGGTGAAGCTCTCGGCGCGTTTGAGCTCGCGCGCCGGCGGGCCGGCCTGGAGCCCGAGAAAGACCGTGGAGACGACCCGCATGGCGGCGCCGAAGAGGATGATGGCGATGAACCCGGCGGTGGCGATGCCGAGACTGGCCGTCCGCTGGAGGACGATCCCGGCGCCGGCCAGCCCGGCGAACATGCAGATGTGCACCCAGCGGTTCCGCCGCGCGAAGTAGGCGGAGCGGAACGCGGCCGGGACGAGGAGCGCCATCCAGTGCGTCCAGGCCGGACCGATGGCGATGACCACCGTCCAGTAGCTCGTGAGGAGGAGGAGGAGCGGCAGGAACGCGTCGCCGCCGAACCGGGGCACGAGCGCCACCGCGGCGAGGACGAGCGCCTGCAGGGCGGCGAGCCCGACGACCCAGCGCTTGAGCCCGCGCACGAGGCGGACGCCGGCCGGCGTCCCGAGCTGCGCCCCGGAGCCGACGAGCTGCGGCACCGCGGAGAGGAGGCCGACCTGGAACGCCGGCACCCCGAGGTGTACGGCAAAGGCGGTGAGGTAGGACTCGGCGCCGCCCGCCATGAACGCATAGGCGCAGCCGTCGAGGACGGAGAAACGGAGCGCGCGCTTGAGGACCTCGGGTTTCACCGGACGCCGAGACTAGTGAGTCGCGGCGGAATGCACAACCGCCGCCCGCGGCAGCGGTGAATCCCGGCGCGCGAGCGGCGGTTGAGAAGCGAATGCGAGCGCACGTGCGGCGCGCTCACTTGGGGAGTGCGGCCACCATGTCGAGGAGCTCGTCGGCGGTCCGCCGATCCTTGAGCTCGGCCTCCTCGTGGATCCGCCGGATGACACCCTGCCTGTCGATCACGAAGATGGCTCGACCGTTGATCCCCTTGTCGGCCATGAACACGCCGTACTTCCTGGCGACGTCGTTGGTCACATCGGAGAGAAGCGGGAAATCGACGCCGCCGAGCTCCTTGCTCCATGCCTTGTGCGCGTAGAGGCTGTCGCGGCTCACCCCGACGATCTCGACCCCGTGCTGCTTGAACTCGCCGTAGTTGGCCTGGTAGTCGGGGATCTGAACGCTGCACACGGGGCTCCAGTCGAGCGGATAGAAGACGAGGATCACGTGCTTCTTGCCGGCGAAATCGGCAAGCCTGACTTCCGTATCGAGGTGCGACTTGAGCGCGAAGTCGGGCGCCTTGTCTCCGACCTTGAGATGAGTGGCCATCGAATCGTCTCCTCTCTCTGTCCGGGCGTTTCTGTCACGACTCCGGCGCCGGCCGCCGGTGGATGCGCGGCACCGTGCCGAGATCGAACTCCTCGATCCCGGCCTGCCCGCACCGCTCGAGCGCGGCGACGACCGCCGCCGTCTCGCCGATCAGACGTTCGAGGTCGAGGGGGGTGTCGAGATCACCGACCGCGCGCAGCTTGGCGAGACCCTTCCGCAGCAGGCTCACGGCGCCGCCCTGGTTCTTCATCCCGGCCTTGTAGAGGCCGGCCGCCACCTGGATGAGCCCCTGGTAGAAGGTCTTCTCAGGCCCGATCCGCTCGACCCACACCTCCTCGAGCGCATCGTGGGCCTCGAAGAAGTAGCCGGCGTTGAACAGGCGGATGCCTTCTTCCGCCGGGGGCGGCAACTCGACTCGGGTCAAGGATCGTGGCTCCGCGGTGATCGGTCGGGCTGCGCGACGCTCCGCTGGCACCGGCAGCCGGGGGGCAGGGTGGGCGGACTCTCGGCCATGGGCCCCCGGGTGTCAACGGCGACCGGCGCCATCCGGAGGTCGGATCCGGGGCCCGCGCCCGGCCCTTGCCACCGGCGCCGGGACCGTGGTACCACCGAGGCGTGAACCAGGACCAGAGTGGCACGAACCACGATCAGAGCGGCGCGAACCAGCTCCGGCGAGGAGCGAACCAGGACCGGCTCCTCACGGCGACGACCCTCAACCACCTCGTCTTCGCCGCGGTCGAGCGCTACCGGAAGCCCGATGCCTTCCGCGTCAAACGCGACCGCCGCTGGGTGGATGTGTCGCACGCCGAGTTCGCGCGCCAGGTCGAGCGGGTGAGCCTCGGCCTCCTCTCACTCGGCATCGCGCCCGGAGACCGGATCGGCATCCTCTCCGAGAACCGGCTCGAGTGGGCGATCGCCGACATCGCCATCCTCACCGCGCGAGCAGTCAGCGTTCCCGTGTACCCGACGCTCCTCCCGCACCAGATGGAGTTCCAGCTCAAGAACTCGGGGATGAAGGTGCTCTTCGTCTCGACCGCCTCCCAGCTCGAGAAGGTGGAGAAGATCCGGAGCCAGCTGCCGGATCTCGCGCACGTCGTGCCCTTCGAATTGCCGACGCGCGAGGTCGCGCACATGATCACCTTCGAAGGCCTGATGGCGCGCGGCGACGACTTCGGACGCACCGCGCCCGACCGCCATCGCGAGCTGGCGCTCGCGGCGCAGCCGAACGACCTGGCGACCATCATCTACACCTCGGGAACGACGGGCGTGCCGAAGGGCGTCATGCTGAGCCACGGCAATCTTCTGTCGAACGTGCGCTCGCTGGTCGAGATCATGGACTTCGGGCCGCGCGACGTCTGCCTGTCCTTCCTGCCGCTCAGCCATGTCCTCGAACGTACGGGCGGGCAGTTCGCCATGCTCCACCAAGGCGCGACGATCGCCTACGCGGAGTCGGTGGAGACTGTGGTGCAGGACCTGCCGGAAGTGCGACCTACCATGCTGGTCGGCGTGCCGCGGCTCTACGAGAAGGCCTACAGCCGCATGATGGTCATGCTCGCCAAGATGCCGGAACAGCGGCGCCGGCTCTTCCGCTGGGCGCTCGACGTGGGCTGGCGGGCGGCCGAGCGCCGGATGGCGGGCCGCTCCCGCGATCCGCTCCTCGCCCTCCAGTGCGCGCTCGCCGAACGGCTCGTCTGGAAGAAGGTGCAGGCGCGCTTCGGCGGTCGGGCGCGCCTCCTGATCACGGGCGGCGCCCCGTTGCCGCCGCCGGTGGCGCGCTTCTTCCACTCGTGCGGGCTCTGCGTGCTCGAGGGCTACGGGCTCACCGAGACGTCGCCGGTGATCGCGGTCAACACGCTCCGCCATCTTCGTCTCGGCACGGTCGGGAAGACCGTCCCCGGGATCGAGGTCCGCCTCGCCGACGACGGCGAGATCCTGACGCGCGGCCCTCACGTCATGCGCGGCTACTGGCGCGACGATCTCGCCACCCGCGAGGTGATCGACCCGGACGGCTGGTTCCACACCGGGGACATCGGCGTGTTCGACGCCGACGGCTTCCTCTCGATCACCGACCGCAAGAAGGACATCATCATCTCCGCGACCGGCAAGAACATCTCCCCGGCCCCGATCGAGAACCGGCTGAAGCAGAGCCCGCTCATCTCCGAAGTGATCATGATCGCCGACCAGCGCAAGTTCCCGACCGCGCTCATCGTGCCCGACTTCACCGCGCTCCGCGCCGAGGCGGAGCGCATGGGCGTGAGCGCCGCCGAGGATGCGACGCTCTGTCGCGACGCCCGGCTCATCGCCCGCGTCAAGGCCGAGGTGGACCAGGTGGCCAGGGAGTTCGCGCCCCACGAGCGGATCAAACGCATCGCGCTCATCGATCACGATTTCTCGGTGGCGGAGGGCGAGCTCACGCCGACCTTGAAGCTCAAGCGGAAGGCGATCAGCGAGAAGTTCAAGGCGGTGATCGACGCCATGTACGAGGGGACCTCGCCCGAGGAGTGAGGACCGGGATGGCGGGAACGTTCGCCGCACGACTCGCCGCCGGGCGGGCGCTGGTCCTCGATGGGGCGATGGGCACCGAGCTCGAGCGGCGCGGGGTGGCGACTCCGCTTCCCGCCTGGACCGCGAGCGCGCTCCTCCGGGCGCCCGCCGCGGTGCTCGCGATCCATCGCGAGTACGTGGCCGCGGGCGCCGATGGTCTGACCACCGCCACCTTCCGCACCACGCGCCGCGCGCTGGCGCCGGCCGGCGGGGGGGGCGCGCCGCCGAGCTGACCGCGCTCGCCGTCGAACTCGCGCGCACTGCGGCGCGGGAAGCGCCCGGCGAGCGCCACGTGTTCGTCCTCGGCTCGATGGCGCCGCTCGAGGACTGCTACCGTCCCGATCTCGTCCCCGACGCCGCCGCACTCGACCGCGAGCACGCCGCGCATGCCGAGAACCTGGCCCGCGCCGGCGTGGATGCGCTCCTCATCGAGACCATGAACACCCGGCGCGAAGCGGTGGCCGCGGTCGGGGCGGCGCGGGCCACCGGGCTCCCGGTGCTCGCGAGCTTCATCGCCGGTGCGAACGCCGACCTCTTCGACGGCGAGCCGCTCGCGACCTTCGTCCCGGCGCTCCTCGCCGCCGGCCCCGCGGCCGTCCTCGTCAACTGCACCCCGGTCGAGGTGATCGGGCGGGTCCTCGTCGCGCTCCGCGCCCTGGCCGGCTCGACGCCGGTCGGAGCTTATGCCAACATCGGCTACCCGGAGCCCGGCGGCCGGGAGCCGGGAGCCGCCCTGACGCCCGCCGAGTTCGGGCGGTGCGCCGCCGCCTGGGTGCTGGCCGGAGCGCAGATCGTCGGCGGCTGCTGCGGCACGACGCCCGCCCACATCGCCGCCTTGCGCGCGTCGGTGGATGCGGTCGGCAGATCGCCGGCCGCCCAACCGAACAAGGAGCCATCGGCATGAGTCACTTCCTGCGCCTGAGCGCAGCTCTCCTCGCGACGATCGTTCTGTGGCCGGTGGCGGCTCTCGCCGCCGACCCGCCCGCCGCCCCGGCCACGGACCAGCTCGGCCCCTACCCGGGCGAGCGCCACCTCGCCAACATCCGCCAGCTCACCTTCGGCGGCGAGAACGCCGAGGCCTATTTCTCCTTCGACGGGAAGTGGCTCGTCTTCCAGTCGACTCGCGACTCGATCCGCTGCGATCAGATCTTCACGATGAAGACGGACGGCAGCGAACTCCGCCTGGCCTCGACCGGGCGCGGGCGCACGACCTGCTCCTACTTCATGCCTGACGGGAAGCGGATCATCTATGCATCGACCCATCTCGCGGACCCTGCCTGCCCGCCGACCCCGGACTTCTCCCGGGGCTACGTGTGGCCGATCTACCACGGCTACGATCTCTTCACCTGCGCCCCGGACGGCTCGGGCCTGCAGCGCCTGACCGACACTCCCGGCTACGACGCCGAGGCCACGGTCGGTCCCGACGGCACCATCGTCTTCACCTCGGTGCGCGACGGCGATCTCGATCTCTACACCATGTCGCCGGACGGCAAGAACGTACGCCGGCTCACGACCGAGATCGGCTACGACGGTGGCGCCTTCTTCTCGGCCGACGGAAAGCAGATCGTCTACCGATCGCACCATCCGGCCGAGCCCGAGAAGATCGCCGACTTCAAGGAGCTCATGGCCGACGGGCTGATCCGGCCGACCACGCTCGAGATCTGCATCATGAACGCCGACGGCAGCGGCAAGAAGCAGCTCACACAGAACGGCAAGGCGAACTTCTGTCCGTTCATGAGCCCGGACGGGAAGAAGATCATCTTCTCGTCGAACATGGACGACCCCAAGTCCCGCGAGTTCGACCTCTACATGATCAATGCGGACGGCAGCGGTCTCGAGCGGGTGACGACCGCGCCAGCCTTCGACGGCTTCCCGATGTGGAGCCCGGACGGGAAGCGGCTCGTGTGGGGCTCGAACCGGACGAGCCAGGCGACGCACGAGACCAACATCTTCATCGCCGATTGGGTCGAGTGAGCGGGACCGGTCGCAGAGACCGACCGGCGCCGGCGGGCGCGCCCGCGATCGCGATCCGCCCGCTTGCGGCCACGGACGTCGATGCGATCCTCGCCCTGTGGCGCGCCGCCGGGCTCCCGCATCGCCCCGCCGGTCGCGATCGCCCGGACGCGCTCGCCGCGCAGATCGCGGCGGCAGGCGACCTCTTCCTCGGCGCCCAGTACGAAGGCGAGCTCGTCGGGACCGTGCTCGGCTCGATCGACGGCCGCCAGAAGGGCTGGGTGAACCGCCTCGCGGTCGATCCCCGCTGCCGCCGGCGCGGGCTCGCTGCCCGCCTCCTCGCGGCGGTCGAGGAGCGCCTCATGGCTCGCGGGGCCCTGATCGTCGCCGCCCTCGTGGAGGGGGCGAACGATGCCTCCCTCTCCCTCTTCCGAGGCGCCGGCTACGAGACCGGAGCCGACATCGTCTACCTCCGGAAGCGCGTCGCTCCCGATGTGTGACTGCAAGTAACTGTTAAATAAATACTTGAAGAACTCGACCGGCTTCTGGAGAAAGTGAAACCTCCCACCTGCGCTTAGCGTAATCTGTAATGCGTATCGGTAATCCAACGCTCAGCAGAAGGGAGGTACAGGTAGCCATGACCGAAGAGAAGCTCAGCAAGGTGGCCGCGGCGATCGTCGACGCTCTCCGGAGTATCGAGAGCAAGTCCGAGAGGGGCGACCTCGCCTGCTGCACGACTCCGCCCGAGGAGGTGCTCGTTGCCGGAGACAAGAGCCCGGCCCGGGTGTGCATCTGCCTCGACCTGGGCGGCCGCCAGCGCCACGGCGCCGGGGAGTGCTGCTGACATGGGCGACGTCAAGGACGTCGCGAGCATCCTCAAGATGGTGCAGGAGAAGCTCCGCGCCAAGGGGATCGACATCGACATGACCGGGAATCTCGAGACCTCGACCGAGACTGACGGCCCGACGCGCATCAAGGTCGTCTGCGTCGCACCGGGACTCCGCGAGTCGGTCCGCGAGATGGAGAAGAACCCGCGCGACCAGGTGGTCATGGTACGCGTGGATGAGAAGACGAGCCAGGCGCTCGATGCCTGGGTGGAGACGGGTGCAGTCAAGAGCCGCTCGGAGGCGGCCGCGCTCTTCATCCGCGAGGGGCTCAAGATGCGGGCCGATGAGCTCGAGCGGCTGCGCGACGCGCTCCGGGACGTCGAATCGGCGAAGGAGCGCCTGCGCCAGAAGGCACAGGAGCTCTTTGGCGACGAGGCCAAGACCGAGTGATCACCGGCCGCGCGCGCGAAGTCTATTCGCGCGCGCGGAGCCACTCCTGTCCCGCGGCGCGCGCTCGCTCGAGACGGCCGGCGGCGGAGCCGCTCGGCCCGAAACACCGCGAGGTCGAGCTCCCCCATGGCGCGAAGCTCACCCCGGCAGCGCGGTCCCCGACTCGGCGGCGGCGATGAGCGCGCTCACCTGTCCGCGCACGCGGGCGAGGCTCGCCTCGTCGCGCGCGCGGAGCACGATGCGCACGCGATATCCGTCGGCAGTCTTCACCGGATAGGAGCCGATGGCCACCGCCGGGACGGCGTCCTGGATCGCGCGCAGGCCGTCGGCGAGATGCCCCTCGCGCAGCCGCGTCACGATCTCGTCGCGGAAGTAGGCGGCCGGCGCCCAGTCGGCGGTCAGGTGATCCAGGATGTCGCGGAGGAGGGCCGGAATCCCCGGCAGCACATGGTAGGGCCCGACGCCGAAGCCGAAGGCACCCGTGCGCGTGCCGAGGAGGAGATGCGAGCCGCGCGGTAGATCGGCCATCGCGAGCTCGGAGTCGGTGATCACGTGGCCGTAGCCGGCGCGGAGCCGGCTCTCCGCCTCGGCATGGCGCTCGCAGTCGACGGCGAGCGCCGCCGCCACCGCCTGCCGCGTCAGATCGTCGTGGGTCGGACCGATGCCGCCGGTGACGAAGACGAGATCGTGCTCGGCCCGCCCTTCGGCGAGCGCGGCGATGATCGCGGGCATCTGATCGGGCACGACCCGGATCGCGCACACCTTGAGCCCGAGCGCGGTCAGGCGGCGGGCGATGTAGGCGGCGTTCTCGTCGGCCACCTCGCCGCTCAGGATCTCGTCACCGACGATGAGGATCGAGGCGGTGCGCAGGACACCCGGCACCGCCGGCCGCGTTTCGCTCACGGACCCGACCCGTCCATCCGGCCGCCGGCGGTCAGCGGCCGCTCCCGGGCGCTGCCGCCCCGACCGCGTCCGCCTCGTGCTCGTGCGCGGCGAGCCAGCGCTCGGCGTCGATGGCCGACTGGCAGCCCATGCCGGCGGCGGTGATCGCCTGCCGGTAGACGTGATCGACGCAGTCGCCGGACGCGAAGACGCCGTCCACGTTGGTCGCGGTGCCGCGCCGCGTGAGGACATAGCCCTGGTCGTCGAGCTCGACCTTGCCGGCGAAGATCTGCGTGTTGGGCACGTGGCCGATCGCGACGAACAGGCCACCCATCGGGATCTTCCGCTCCTCGCCGGTCTTCACGTTCTTGACCTGGAGGCCGCCGAGCTTGCCGCTGTCCTCGATGAGCCCGGTGACGACCGAGTTCCAGAGGAAGGAGAGCTTCGGCGTCTTCTGGGCCCGCTCCTGCATGATCTTCGAGGCCCGCATCTCCTCCCGGCGATGGATGAGCACGACCGACTTCCCGAAGCGGGTGAGGAAAGTGGCCTCCTCGATCGCCGAGTCGCCGCCGCCGACGACCGCGATGTCCTCGTTGCGGAAGAAGGCGCCGTCGCAGGTGGCGCAGGTCGAGACCCCGCGCCCCGTGAGCTTGGCCTCGTTCGGAAGCCCGAGATGGCGCGGCGAGGCGCCGGTCGAGATGATCACCGCGCGCGCGTAGTGGTCCTGACCGTCCGCGGTCACCTTGAACGGCCGGCGCGAGAAGTCCACCCCTTCGACGTCGGTGCGCCGGAGCTCCGCGCCGAAGCGCTCGGCCTGCTTCCGCATGTCGTCCATGAGGACCGGCCCGAGGACGCCGGCCGGAAAGCCCGGGAAGTTCTCGACCTCGGTCGTCGTCATGAGCTGCCCGCCGGCAGTGGCTCCTTCGAGGACGAGCGGGGCGAGACTGGCGCGCGCCGTGTAGAGCGCCGCGGTGAGGCCGGCCGGGCCGGATCCGATGATGATGACGTTCCGAGCGTCCATGTGCTCCTCGTGGTTTTCATGCATGCACCGGGAGGCGGACCCGGAGCTCGCGCCGCTGACGACGCACCCTCGTAGCCGGGTGCGGATTCCGGGCGTCGAGTCTAGGCGACGGGCCCCGCGTTGACAACCTCTGCAGGCCTGAGCTAGCGTGACCCGCTCTTGAAGCGCGCCGGTCCCCATCGCGCGCCGATCCGCTCCGCCGCGAGCCAGCGTGAGGCAAGGCCCCGACCCGAGACGCGCTGCCTGATCGCGTCTCGCGCGGGAGGAAGAGAAGCCATGACCGCTTCGAGCGTCGTGATGGCCGTGCTCCTGATCGCAGCCTTCGGCTACTTCGGCCTCAAGGTGCGGCGTCTGATCGCCATCATGCGCCTGGCCAAGGCGCCCGCCCTCCGCACCGACCAGCCGGGGAAGCGCCTCGCCGGAGTCCTCACCTACGTCTTCGGCCAGAAGAAGCTCTTCAAGGAGCCCGTCCCCGGGCTCATGCACTTCCTCATCTTCTGGGGCTTCGTGGTCCTCACGGTGGGCACGCTCGAGGCCTTCGCGATCGGGCTCCATCGCGCCTGGGACTTCTCCTGGCTCGGCACCCCGCTCTACGGCCTCCTCTACCTGGCCCAGGACCTCTTGGCGGTCCTCGTCGCCGTCGCCATCCTCTACGGACTCGCGCGCCGGCTCTTCTTCGTGCCGCCGCGCATGCGCGGGCTCGACGCGCACGCCCGGCGCGACGGGATCCTGATCCTCCTCCTCATCCTCGGTCTCATGGTGACCATCCTGACGACGCGCGGGGCCGCGATCGCCCGCGGCGAGCCCGAGGGACCGGGCACCGCCTGGCAGCCCTTCTCGGTCGCGACATCGGCGCTCTTCGCCGGGATGTCGCCCGCCGCTCTCGGCGCCTTCCACGGGATCTCGTGGTGGGTGCACGTGCTCATCGTCCTCGGCTTCCTCGTCTACCTGCCGTCGTCGAAGCACCTGCACATCATGGCCTCGACGCCGAACGTCTACACGCGGAGGCTCGAGCCCGTGGGCCGGCTCTCGAAGCCCGACCTCGAGGACGAATCGGTCGAGACCTTCGGCGCGAACCAGCTCGCCACCTTCAGCTGGCGCGACGTGCTCGACGGCTATTCCTGCACCGAGTGCGGCCGCTGCACGAGCGTCTGCCCGGCGCATGCGACCGGGAAGCCGCTCGACCCGCGGAAGATCATCACCGATCTCCGCGACTTCGCCCTGGCGCGCGGCGGCCGGGTGCTCGCCGGGCATACCGCCGGTGATACCGCCGGGGATACCGCCGAGGATCCTGGGATCATCCGCACCCACACGAGCGAGGAGGAGCTCTGGGCCTGCACCACCTGCGGCGCCTGCGTCGAGGCCTGCCCGGTCCTGATCGAGCACGTGCCGAAGATCATCGACGAGCGGCGGCATCTCGTGCTGATGGAGACCAAGTTCCCCCAGGAGGCTGCGGCCGCGCTCCGCGGCTTCGAGACCCAGTCGAACCCCTGGGGCCTCCCCATCGAGCAGCGGATGGACTGGGCGGAGGGGCTCACCGTCAGAACGATGGCCGAGCACCCGGACGCCGAGTACCTCTACTACGTCGGCTGCGCCGGCGCCTACGACGAGCGCAACAAGAAGGTGACGCGCGCCATGGTCCAGATCCTCGATGCGGCCAAGGTCGACTTCGCCGTGCTCGGGACCGAGGAGCGCTGCAACGGCGAGTGCGCGCGCCGGATCGGGAACGAGTACCTGGCCCAGTCGATGATGACCGAGCTCGTCGAGATCCTGAACGGATACAAGGTCAAGAAGATCATCACCGCCTGCCCGCACTGCTTCAACACGCTCAAGAACGAGTATCCGGCGTTCGGCGGGCACTACGAGGTGCGGCACCACGCCGAGTTCGTCGCGAGCCTGATCGCTACGGGCCGGCTCCGGCTCAAGGCCTCGGGCGCCGAGGTCGCCTTCCACGACTCCTGCTATCTCGGGCGCTACAACCAGCTGTACGAGGAGCCGCGCGCCGTGCTGGCCGCGGCCACCGGGCGCGCCCCGCGCGAGGGCGTCCGCATCCGCGAGAAGTCCTTCTGCTGCGGCGCGGGCGGCGGGCGCATGTGGATGGAGGAGCACGGGACCAAGGTCAACGTGGAGCGCGCGACCGAGCTCCTCGCCACCGGTGCCAAGACGATCGCCGCCGCCTGTCCCTTCTGCATGACCATGGTGTCGGACGGCGTGAAGGAGAAGGGCGCGGAGGTGGCGGTCAAGGACCTGGCCGAGATCGTGGTCGAGGCGCTGGCCTGATCCGGAGCCGGCCGCCTGCTGCGACCTGGCGCGGCGCGTCCCCGGGGGCGAGGAGCTGCGCGACGAGTGTGCCGAGCGCGGTGCGCCAGACCGGGTCGTCGCTCGCCGATGAGAGCCGGGATTCGCAACGAGGAACCCCCCAAGAAAAATGATGAGCCCGCCCAGAGGGCGGGCCCATCGTGCATCTCATCGTGGCGGTTCGATGAGAGAGCCCGGCGGAGGACCTCAAAGACATGCGGCCCCCCCGCCGGGACACCGTGATCTACTCGTACAAGGACCACATCCGGTTCAGCGAACACCCGCCGCAGAGCTTCACCGCATCGTAGCGGTGAGCGCGATGCGCAGCCCGGATCGCGCGCATGGCAGCGCCGCGCGCCACCTCGCGGAGCGTTTGCTCGCGCGCGTTGCCGACCGCTTCAGCCCCCTTGATATCCATGCAACAGAGGGTGATCTGACCGGAGTAGAGCACCGTCATCGACTTCCACAGGTAGACGCACGGCCAGCGCGGGCCGTCCTTCGGCTCGTGCAGCTTCACCTCGGCCTGGCCGGCCCAGTCGTGGCAATCGATGATGAAAACGTTGTCCGAGTAGGGAGTCCAGTCGCGCCGGAACTTGTCGACCTCGTCCCGTGGTTGATTGATGTGGGTGAACGTCAGGTAGATCTTGGGCGACCGCGACCGCATCTCGCCGCGGAGCGCGTGGAAGTTACGCACGTTCTCCGAGACCTGGTCGAAGCTGAGCGGCAGGCGGATCGTCTCGAACGTCTTCTTGGTGGCGCCGTCGAAGCTGACGTAGAGCTGGTCGAGGCCGGCCGAGATCAGGCCCCGGGCCCGATCGCCATTGAGGAGCGCCCCGTTCGAGTAGATGGTGGTGGTCTTGATGCCCTTCCGCTTGGCGTACTCGATCTTGTCGTAGATCTTGACGTCGATCAGCGGCTCGCCGAAGTTGTGGAGGCGGAGCTCCTCGACTCCCCAGTCCGCGCACTCGTCGGCGATCTTCCGGAACAGGTCCATCGGCATGATGCCGATCGAGCGCTGCATCTCGTCGCGCGGGCACATCACGCAGGTCGCGTTGCAGGCGTTGGTGGACTCGGCGTAGACCACCTTGGGCGGCGGCAGTTCGCCCTGCTCGAGCACGGCGATCTCGCGATCGATGAGCGTGCGGTAGATCTTCTCGAAGGCGGCGCTCGCCACGATCTTGCGGCGGGCAAGCCGCTGCATCCAGTAAGGAGCCCGTCGTTTGAAGGCGGCCGAGTTGAGGAGGCGAACGGTGTGCAAAGGGCTCACTCCGGCGCAGATGCCCCGGGGATCGGGAAGCACGCCCCGGCTATGGTGATGGAGAAAAGGCTCTCGAGACCGGCTGCGGCCAGGATGGCCGGCGACGGTCCGGAGCGAACGGTCAGGTTGCGATACAGGCTCGCCCCGCCATGGAGCGGAGCCGACGATAGCTAAGGAGCTTAGCTACAACCCTCCCGTGGAGGTGGGAGCGGATCTGCCCCTCGAAACTGCCGCGAGCGGGATCCGCCCAAGTGCCGCTACTATAGGCGAAAACGCCCTCCACGTCAAGGTCGGAGCGCGCCGGCGCGGCTCGCCCCGGAACATGGCGCAGCCGCCGCTCCGCTCCCTCGATCGGCCGGGCCGGGGGCGATCCCAAGGTGCGGCTCGTCCCCCGGAACGACTGCCCTCAAGACCGGTCACGGCGGGAAGCACTCCCGCCGCCCGCCGGGCCTCGGGCGATGCCATAATCGCCGGAGACCCGGACGGCGGGCCGGACGGCGCCCAAGGCCAGGCCCGGACGCCCGGGCCCGGACCCTCACCGAAATCCGATGCGCGTCACACTCATCTTCAATCCCTCGGCCGGCTCGCGCGATACGACCTCGCGGCTCTCCGCCATCCACGCGGCGTGTCGCGATCTCGGCGTCGACTACGAGCTGCTCATGCTCGCGCCCGAGCGCCCCGCCGCCTGGGCCGCCGAGCGAGTGCTCGCGGATCCTCCCGAGCGGGTCTGGGTATCGGGGGGCGACGGCACGGTGCGCGAGGTCGGCGCGGCGCTCCTCCACTCGAACATCCCGCTCGCGGTCCTCCCGGGAGGCACCGCCAACGCGATCGCCCGCTCGACCGGAGTGCCGTCGCGCACCGCGGATGCCGTGCGCTTCGCCGCGCTCGAGGAGCCGCGCCCCTTCGACGCGGTGCGCGTCAACGGCCGCATCTCGCTCCTCACGGCGGGAGTGGGCTACGACTCGGCGGTGATGGCCACCGCCGACGCCGAGCTCAAGCGGCGATTCGGGCTCCTCGCGTACATCTATGCGGCGCTCACGCAGCTCGGCTCGACGCAGACGACCGAGTTCGAGGTCGAGGTGGATCGCCGGCCGGCCGAGCGCATCGCGGGGCATTGCCTCCTCGTCGCCAACATCGGAAAGCTTTTCGGGGAGTTCGACCTGTTTCCGGACTCGCGCCCCGACGACGCGCGCATGGACATCGCCGTGCTCACGCTGGCCGATCTCAACGACTTTCTCGCCCTGTCGGGGCACGTGCTGCAGGGCACGATGGAGCAGCATCCCGGCTCGCGCTTCCTCTCCGGAGCGCGCGTGCGCGTGCGGCTCGATCGGCCGCTCCGGAGCGAAGTGGACGGTGACGTGACCGGGCTCACCGATCACCTCGAGGCGGAGGTGCTGCCGGGAGCGCTGCGCGTCGTACGCCTCTCGGAGCAGAGACGCGGATTCCTGCTACCGGCGTGGACCAAGCCGGCGCCGCGCACGAGCTAGCCGGGAGCGAACGGGAGAGGGACTCGGGGCGGCTCGATACTCGCGGGAGACCGTGGAGTCAGGCAAAAGAATCGGCGCCGGGGAGGACCGGACGCGGGCCGCTCGCGCCCAGGTCCTGCAACCCAGCGCCGAAACTCGTTATGGATGACAGCAGCCGGCCACGTGCATGCAGCGCACACCGGCTTCTTCGCCGCTCGTCGCGTACAGGAAGCCGCCGAAATTCTTACACCCGGCGTGATCAGCAGCGAGGACTTTTCTTCCCTGGCGGGGGCAATAGATCGCGAGATCAGGGGCCGGCGACCGGAAGCCATCCACGTCGCACTCGCCGAGCAACCGCTCCCGAAGCGGCCTGTATGCGGGCATCGCCACCCCCCTTTCTACCACGGCCAGTATAGCATGCTCCGGACCGGTTCGAACATGGTCATAAGTCGTTATGATATGATACTTTGGACGCTGGAAACGATTCCACGAAATACGTCCAGTCGGACAATTCGTCCGATCCGGCCGGGCCGGGCCCTTCTTCGTGTCCCCCACCTGGCAGGGGGCCATCGGCCGCCTCCCCTAGCCCCGGGTCCCGGAACGGCCCTCCTTCGCCTCCCGCGGGCGGTAGCCCAGGTCGGCCTCGGTGAAGGTCTTCCGGTTCATGAGGAAGTTCATGTCCCAGACCTGGTCCTTGCGATCGAAGATCGCCTGCTCGTACTCGCGGCTCATGATGATCGCCTCCTCCGGGCAGGCGTCCACGCAGAACCCGCAGAACACGCAGCGCAGGTTATCGATATCGAAGCGGACCGGGTACTTCTCGATCCTGGTGTCGGCGGTCTCGGCCGCTTCGATCGTGATGCAATCGGCGGGACACACGGTCGCGCACAGGTAGCAGGCCACGCAGCGCGGGCGGCCGTCCTCGCGCTTGGTGAGGATGTGGGTGCCGCGGAACCGTCCCGAGTAGTTGCGGCGCTGGAACGGATAGAGAATGGTGGGCCGATCGCGGCCGGTCGCGCTCGCCAGGAACTTCGAGAGCGTGAGCGCCATGCCGGCAAGGATGGCGCCGATCGAGCCCTTGGTCGGAGCGGCCGCCTGGCCGGGACCGGGAGCATGACCGGAACCGGGAACGGCCGGCGTTGGCGGCGGGCCGGGCATCATGGTCTGTGTCATCGCTCTGTTCTCTCCCACCTAGATACTGGGCTGGAGCGCGGCCGCGATGGCCGACACCCGCGGGATCTCGGCTGTGGTGCCCGCCGCCTGCTGGCCGGTCTCGCCGAGCGCATCGAAGCGAAGACCGCGAAATGCGGGAATCTCGGCGGCGATTCGCGCGAAGACGGCGGCCGGGGTGAAGGTGCCGAGCGGTTCCTCGAGCTTCTCGGCGATGAAGGCGAGCACCGTCCCGTCGGCCTCGGCCTCCCCGGGCGGCATCACCGCGGGCTCGATCCGCTGCACGCGACCGCCGTGGTTCACGAAGGTGCCGCGCTTCTCGGCGCTCATCGTCACCGGGAAGACGAGATCCACATGGGCGAGCAGATCGGACTCGTGCGCGGCGTGAGCGATCACAAGATCCGCCCGCTCGAGGATGCCGCGGATCAGGAGCAGGCCGTCGCCCTCGGCGATACGGTCGGCGCCGAGGAGATAGACGAGCTTGAACCGGCGCCCGCTCGCAGCGGCGAGGGACCGCCCGCCCGCGCCCGGCACCAGATCGAGGAAGGCGGCACCGCGGCTGTTGGGGAAGCGGTCCTTCCGCCGGAGCACGTCGTCTTCCATCACGCCCGGATCGGTACAGGTCGAGCTCACGCGGTAGTCGAGGTGCGGGGTCCGGAGCACCTCGCGCGCGAAGCGACCGAAGGTGTAGAGCTCCTCGGTGGTCACGCTCGGGGTGGCGATGGCAAGGATCTCCTCCGCATCCTCGCGCGCTTCGCGGATCCGCCGCGCGGCGAGGTCGAGCGCCTTCTCCCAGGGAATCGGCTGGAGCCCGTCATTCTCGCGCCAGAGCGGGGTCTCGAGCCGGGACGGCGCACCGACCTGCTTGTAGGAGAACCGCCCCTCGTCGCACATCCAGCTCGCGTTCACCGCCGAGTTCCGCCGCGGCACATAGCGGTAGATCCGGTTGTGGTTCTGATCGATGCGGATCGAGCAGCCGGTGGCGCAGAGATCGCACACCGACCGGGCGGACTGGAGGAACCAGACCCGCATCTTGAAGCGGAAGTCGCGGGAGGTGAGCGCTCCGACCGGGCAGAGGTCGGCGAGATTGCCCGCGTAGCGGCTCCTGAGCGGCTCCTCGTCGAAGGTGGTGATCTCGGTGTGATTGCCCCGATTGATGAAACGGATCTCGCGCTCGCCGTCCACCTTGTCCGAGAACCGGGTGCAGCGGGAGCAGAGGACGCAGCGCTCGCTGTCGAGAACGATCATCGGGCCGAGGTCGACCACCTTCTGCTTCCGCACCTTGTCGTCGAGGCGGACCCGCGAGTCGTACAGCCCGTAGTTCATGTAGAAGTTCTGCAGGCCGCACTCCCCCGCCTGGTCGCAGATCGGGCAGTCGATCGGATGATTGATCAGGATGAACTCGAGCACGCCGCGCACCGCATCATGGACGCGCGGCGTGTCGGTGCGCACCTTCATGCCTTGGGCGGCCCTGAGCGTGCAGGTGGCCACCAGCTTCGGCGCCCCCTCGAGCTCGCCGAGGCACATCCGGCAGTTGCCGTCGACGCCGAGATCGGGGTGGTAGCAGAAATGCGGGATATGGATCTGGTTGTCGAGAGCCGCCTGGATCACCGGATAGCCGGCCGGGACCTGGAGCTCCCGCCCGTTGACCGTGATCGTGACCAGCTCGCGTGCGTCCGCCAACTTGCTTCTCCTTGCGCTCGCCTTCCGCCGTGCCCGCTGCGGGCTCGGCGCGGCAGCGGCCGCCTCAGCCGACGGCGATCGGGATCCGGTCGGCGGCGGCAGGGGCCGCGGCGGCCGACTCGTGGGCGAAGGGATCGAGGAGCCGCTTGCCGCTCCGGATGAACTCCTCCCACTCGCTCCGGTACTTGGTGACGAAGGCGATCATCGGCATCGCATCGGCGTCTGCCAGCGGGCAGATCGTGTTGCCGAGCATCTGCTTCGCGATGCCGGTGATCAGATCGAGATCCGAGAGCCGGCCCTCCCCGGCGAGAATGCGCCGGATGGCGCCGGCGATCCAGCCGGTCCCCTCGCGGCACGGCGAGCACTGCCCGCACGACTCGTGGGCGAAGAAGTGCGCCACCGAGTAGGCCGCCTCGACGATCGAGATGGTGTGGTCGATGACGATCATGCCGCCCGAGCCGAGGAAGGTGCCGAACTGGGCGATCGACTCGAAGTCGAGGGCCGCGCGCGCCACCTCGTCCGGGGTGAGGATGTTGGTCGAGGACCCGCCCGGGATCACGCCCTTCAGCTGGTAGCCGTCCTGCATGCCCCCGCACTCCTCGGCCAGGAACTCGGGGAGCGGAGTGCCAAGCGGGATCTCGTAGACGCCCGGGCGCTTGACCCGGCCCGACACGCTCATGAGCCGCGTCCCGGTCGACTTCTCGGTGCCGATCGCCTTGTAGGCGGCACCGCCGTGGGCGAGGATCCAGGGCACGGCGGCAAGCGTCTCCACGTTGTTGATGACGGTCGGGCAGCCGTAGAGCCCGACCGCCGCCGGAAACGGCGGCTTCAAGCGCGGGTAGCCCTTCTTTCCCTCGAGCGACTCGAGAAGCGCCGTCTCCTCGCCGCAGATGTAGGCGCCGGCGCCGCGCGCCAGCGTGATCTCGAGATCGAACCCCGAGCCGAGGATGTTCCGGCCGTAGAAGCCGGCTGCGCGCGCCTCGTCGAGGGCAGCAGCCACGCGGCGGGCCGGGAAGGCGTACTCGCCGCGGATGTAGATGAAGGCCTGGTGCACGTCGAGCGCGTAGCTCGCGATGACGATCCCCTCGATCATCCGATGCGGCAGGCGCTCGAGGAGGAGTCGATCCTTGAACGTGCCGGGCTCCGATTCGTCGCCGTTCACGACCAGGTAGATCGGCTTCCCCGCCTTCTTGTCGATGAAGCCCCACTTGACGCCGGCCGGGAAGCCGGCGCCGCCGCGGCCGCGGATCCCCGACTCCTTGACCTCGGCGATCACCTGCTCCGGCGTCTTCCCCGCGAGCACCAGGCGGAGCGTCTCGTAACCGCCCTCCGCGCGGTACGCCGCGAGCGTGTGCGAGTCCGCGCGCTCGAGCCCGCTGGTCAGGATCTTCGGCCGTCGCTCGTTCATCGTCCTCCTCCGCTACCGACCCGCGATTGCCCCGTCCCGACCCGCTACCGGTCCAGCTCGCCGGCGATGATGTTCAGGCTGCCGAGGATGGCCACCACGTCGGCGATCACGATCCCGCGCAGCATCTCGTCGAAGGCCTGGAAGATGGCAAAGCACGGCGGCCGCACCTTGACGCGGTAGGGCTTCCGCGTGCCGTCGGACACGATCGTGAAGCCGAGCTCGCCGTTCCCGCCCTCGACGCACGAGTACACCTCGCCCGCGGGCGGCAGGATCCCGTGCATGATGAGCTTGAAGTGCGCCATCAGCGCTTCGATGTTGGTGTAGACCTCGTTCTTGGGCGGAAGCGCGATCTGCCGGTCGTCCACGATCACCGGACCGCCGGGCAGATGATCGAGGTACTGCTCGATGATGCGGAGGCTCTGCCGCATCTCCTCCATGCGCACCTGGTACCGGGAGAAGACATCGCCGCCTTGCTCGACCGGTACGATCCAGTCGAACTTGTCGTAGTCGTAGTAGGGGATGTCGCGGCGCACATCGTAATCGACGCCCGAAGCGCGGGCGCACGGCCCGGTCCAGCCCCAGGCGATCGCCCGCTCGCGCGGCATGACGCCGACACCCTGCCCGCGCAGCCGGAAGATGGGGTTCTTCAGATTCAGCTTGTCCAGCTCTCTGATCGCCTGCGGGATGTCCTTCCGGATGAGCTTGCGGCAGTGCTCGACCCAGCCCGGAGGCAGGTCGGCGGCGAGCCCGCCGATCCGCACGTAGCTCACGGTGAGGCGCGAGCCGCAGCACGCCTCGAGCAGGTCGTAGATCACCTCGCGCGCACGGAAGGAGTACCAGAAGTTGGTGATGGCGCCGAGATCGACCAGGCTCGTGCCGACGCAGACCATGTGATCCATGATCCGCGAGAGCTCGCTCAGGATGACCCGGATGTACTGGGCCCGCTTGGGGATGGTGACGCCGAGGAGCTTCTCGACGGCCATCGCGTAGCCGACCCCGTTGATCATCGGCGAGCAGTAGTTGAGCCGGTCGGTGTACGGGATGACGCCCCAGTAGTCGTGCGTCTCCGACATCTTCTCGAAGCAGCGGTGCAGGTAGCCGATCTCGGTGCGCGACTCGATGATGCGCTCGCCATCGAGCACGCACTCGATGCGGAACGTGCCGTGGGTCGCCGGGTGCTGCGGCCCGATGTTCACGACCATCCGCTCGGGAGTGGCCGCCGGCGTCGCAGTCGCGGTGGTGATCGTCATGGCTCGCTTACGCTCCATCGGCGCCGCGCCGGGCGCGGGCCGCATCCTTCCAAGGCCGGTCCCGGACCCGCCGTGACCGGCGGCTACTCGGCGGGCGGCGCCCCCGCCTTCTCCTCGAGGAACAGGTCGTACGTACGCGACAGCCGGTGGCGCTCGGCCGAATGGTAGTCCTTGCGCAGCGCGTGGCCGACGAACTCGGGGTGGGTAAGGATCCGCACGAGCCGCGGATGCCCGCGGAACCGGACCCCCATGAGATCCCACGCCTCGCGTTCGAACCAGTCCGCGGCGGGCCACAGCGAGTAGAGCGAATCGAGGACCGGCGCGTCCTCGGGGACGCGGACGCTGACCCGCACGCGGTGCCTGTGGCGGAGCGAGTAGAAGTTGTAGATCACCGCGAAGCGCGGCTCCCGGCCCAGGTGGTCGACGGCCGCGATGTCCATCAGGTAGCTGTAGTCGAGCTCCGGATGCTCCTTGAGGAGCCGGGCCGCGGCGAGGAGCGCCTCCGGCCGGATCTCGACGGCGAGATCCCCATGGCTCTCGCTCACGGCGAGCACGCGATCGCCGAGCTCTGCCCTGAGCAGACGCTCGGTCGGACCGGCGCCTGCCTGATCCATCGTCTCGCTCACCCTCACGCCCTCCTGGCCGCGTGCCGCCTGACTGCCGGCGCGCGATCCCCGCGCCTAGCCTTGCCGCTCGGCCTGGGCTGCGCGCTCGCGGGCCGCGATCTGCGGCCGCGTCTCGCCGCGCTCGATCTTCTTCTTGAGCTCGAGAATGCCGTAGATGAGCCCCTCCGGCGTCGGCGGGCAGCCCGGGACGTAGACATCCACCGGGATCACCTCGTCGATCCCCTGCACCACGTGATAGGCGCGATAGAAGCCGCCTGAGCTGGCGCAGGCGCCCATCGCGATCACCCACTTCGGATCCGGCATCTGCTGGTACACGGTCTTCATGACCGGCGCCAGCTTGTCGACGACGGTCCCGGCCACGATCAGGAGATCGGCCTGCCGCGGCGAGAAGCGCACGACCTCGAATCCGAAACGGGCGAGATCGTAGTGCGAGGAGAGAACCGACATGACCTCGATGCCGCAGCACGCGGTGCCGTAGGTCATCGGCCAGATCGAGTTCCCGCGCGCCCAGTTGACGAAGTCGTCGACGCGCGTGGTCAGCCACTGCATCGGCATGCCGCCGCCGGGAACACTCGCCCGGCCCGGCGCCGGACTCCCGTACGTGGCGATCGGGATGGCCGCCTGGTTGCCGCCCGTTGCTCCCGCCATGTCCTTGAGACTCCTTTCGCCCGGGGCACCGCTGCCGCTAGGCCTGGCCTGCGGTCACCGCCGGCGCCGCGGGCGCCGCCCCCGTGGCCTTCCGGCAGGCCAGGAGGTAGGCCGTCACGATGATCCCTTCGATGATCAGGTACCCGATGAGGAGCGCGGGAAGCTGCACGCTGGTATCACCGCCCGCATAGCTGTGCAGGCCCACCAGGAAGTAGTTCACGCCGTAGACGGTGAAGATGAGGAGCTGGAGGCCGACGACCGTGACGAGCACCATGCCGCGCTCGCGCAGCCAGCCGACCTGCTTGCCGTGCAGGGCCACCAGGAAGCCGATGAGCGTGATGAGCGCCCAGGTCTCCTTCGGGTCCCAGCCCCAGTAGCGGCCCCAGGAGGCGTTGGCCCAGATCGCGCCGAAGATGATGCCCGCGGCAAGGCAGAGCACGCCGACCTGGATGGCGCGATACATGATGTTGATCGCGCTGCGCCGGATCTCGGCCCGCTGCGGCGCGAAAATCTGCGCGAACATGACGAAGTGGGCCAGCGCCGCGGCAAGGGTGAGCGCCGAATCGCCGAACAGGATCGTGGTCACGTGATACTGGAGCCAGGTCGCATTGAGCACGGCGACGAGCGGACTGATCGCCGAATCGAGCGGCAGGTAGTAGGCGAGCACGAGGACCACGAAGCCGGCGATCCCGGCCATCGCGCCGTTGATGCGCGAGCGGGTCATGAGCTCGAGGAACATGGCGAGCCCGACCACCCCCCAGCCGATGAAGATGAGCGCCTCGTACATGTTTCCGACCGGCGCCCGGCCGGTGAGGATGGTGCGGAGGCCGAGGCCGTAGGTCTGGATCGCGAACCCGGCGAGGAGGAGGACGAAGGAGAGCAGGTAGAGCCAGCGCTTCTTGATCGCGAAGCCGAGGAAGAACCCGAGCGCTGCGAGCAGATACGGGAACTGCGCGACGAGATGCGGCTTGGTGCGGTTGTAGGTGAGCTCGAGGTTCACGCGCTTCTCTGCCGGATAGTCGGCGCCGCCGGTCTCGCGCAGGCCGGTCCGGAGCTCGGCGCTCGCCTGCTTGAACGCGGCGCCGTCGCCGGCGACGAATGCGCTCCGCATCGCCTCCCAGGGGCCGGCGATCTTCCCGCCGATCGCCGGGGCCGACGCCACCTGCGCGACCGACAGCCACTCGGCGCGCCCGCCGGGGGTCGGCACCAGACGCGGCTCCTCTCCGTTCATGATCATGCTCATCTCGACCAGCCGGCCGTAGACCGCCGACACCTCGCGCTCGAGGCGATCGAGATCGCCGCCGTCGCGCTGCTTCGCGCGCACCTGGTCGACCAGGTTCATCAATCCCTGGTTCTGCACCAGCTCGTTGTACGAGAAGCGCTGGCGGTTCAGGTCCAGGCCCGCGCGCTCCTTGAACGGCCTGAAGCCGATCTTGAACATCTGGGTGTCGAGGAGCGACTCGCCCTTGAACAAGAGAGTGAAGAGAAGATCGAGCGAGCTCATGCCCGCGAACTTCTCGCGGCCGGTGATCTCGCGGGCGGTCTCCCGGGCATAGGTATCGAGCGGCTTCACGCGTCCGCCGCTTTGCACCGCGATCTGCTTCGCCTCCGAATAGTCCATGGTCGCGGCGCGGGCGGGGCCGGCCGCGCCGGCGATGCCGGCGACGAGCGCGCAGACGAGGAGGGCGGCCGCCGCGCGCGTGCCGCGGGCGGCTTCACGGGAAGATGGCGGCATGATGTGGCAACGAGTCGTCGGCATGAACTAACTACCTCCAAGACCCGGGCCGGCAACCGTGCCGAGCGACGCCTCGTCCGCCACACCCGCACCGCCCGCAGGCATCGTGCCGCGTCGCTGTCCTCCCGAGCGAATCAAGTAGGGCTTGACAAAGAAGATCAGGATGAGCCCCACGACAAGAATCAGGCTGCCAGTATACACGACGGGCACACCGGGATCACGAGCCACCGAGAAGATCGAGGTCTCGCGCTCGCCGCGCTGGAAGCTCGACTGGAACAACTTGAACCCCCGGAACTTGAGCGGGTGGTTCATCGAGATCTTGCGCGAGAACTGCTTGTCCGGCGCGGTGACGACGACGTCCGATTCGAACGACTGTGCCATCGAGATGCCCGGATAGGTGATCTCGCGGAAGTCCTCCAGCTCGACGCTGAACCCGAGATCGTGCTGTCGCGAGCCGTAGTCGATCACCACCTCGCGCCCGCCGACCGTCAGCCGATGCGGCATGCCGGTGGTGACCCACTGCCCGCTCTGTTCATCGCCGGCGCTCACCACGACATGCAACGCCGGATTGACCGACTCATCCCCGCCGTTCCAGATCCGCTCCACGTACTGCGCTCGCTCGAGCGCGCGCTGGAGCGTGAACTGGATCCCGGCCTCCGGGTACTGCGCCTCACCGCCCACGGCGAGCGTTCCCCGCCGCTCGGCGCTGCCTGGACCGCCGGCACCGTGCGCCACGTAGTGGATCGTGCCGTCCGGCCCCTTGACCAGCTTGACCTGCCCGGCGATGACCGGGACCGTCGGCTCGCGCCGGTAACGCGCGCTCCGCGACAGGTCGCCGCCCTCGCGATGCGCAACGCTCGTCTCGGGATGATCGCTGAAGATCAGATGCTGCTCGTGCGCGTTGTTCGGACCGTTGATCTCGGCCACCACCGCGGGATTGGCCATGGTCGGGGACCGGCTCGTGTAATCCTGACCGCTGATCATGAAGTGCGGGTAGAAGCCGCGCAGCGTCACCTCGACCGGCGTGCCGGGAACGGGGTGCGGCCGGCCGAGGCCGCCGTCCACCGGGATCTCGGTCTTCGCGCCCGAGACGAGCTCGATCTCGACGACCCCGAGCCGACGGCTCGTCGCCGGACCCGGCGCTCCGAGCTCCCGCTCGACCGCCGCCTGATCAGGGGCCTCGACCAGGCCAAAGGTGACCGGCGCCACGCCGGGCTGTCGGCTCAGATCGTCGGCGGCGAAGATGGCGATCGTCTGCTCGCCGCCGAAGCCGCGCACCAGGAGCTCGACGGCGGGATTCCGCTCGATGCTCGAATCGGCTAGCACCTCGGCTCGCCTGAAGTCGGGATAGAAGCGATCGACGACCACGTCCACGCCGGCCTCCGGGACGTGGAAGACATCGTTCACCTCGGTGCGGCCGCCGAGCTTGTCGTAGTGGGTGTCGTACTCGCGCGCGACCCGTTCGCCGCCCTGTTGCGTCGCGCTGACCGTGAGCACGTTCGAATCGAGCAGGATGTAGCTCCGCTTCTCCCCCTCCGGCACGATGAGATGGCCTTCGATCTTGAAATTGCGGCTCATCAGGCCGCCGATGAGGATCGTCATCACGCCGATGTGGGTCGTCAGGAACCCGATCTGCGACAGCTTCCGCTTGAAGCGCCGGATGGTGCAGCAGGTTAGGTTGAGCGCGAAGAAGATGAGGAGGGCGTCGAACCACCGCGAGTTGTAGAAGAGGAACTGCGCCGCCTTGGTGCCCTTGTTGGCCTCGAAGATGGTCCCCACGATCAGGATGATGAGGATGATCGAGAGGAGCACCACGGTCAGCTTGATCGAGGTGAGCCACCAGTAGACCTGGTAGAGAGCTGTGTCGCGAAAACGCGCCATGTTCAGGTTTCGCTCGTGGTGGGCTGATCGCCGGAACGCCGACGGGGGAGCGGGGGCGTCCCGTCGCCGCCGTGGATCGGACCGGCGCCGCGCGGATCAGGTTAGGACCCCGCCACCGCCCCTCAGGGTTCCGGCAATCCGGACGGTCGCGCGGCCAGGACGGCTTCCCCCGCCCGCGAGCCGAACCCGATTCATCACTCCAAGTGATTGCCGAATCAGGTCTTGGCCGCCATGATCGCCAAGGGGCAGGTGGACGAAGCCGACCAGTATGACGGCTTCCCGGCGACCGGTCAACCGCCGGGCTGGTCCTGGCGATCCCGGCCGGACCTGCGGTCCGACTCCCCCTCTTCAGCCCCCGGCACCGCGGGGCGCCTGGCGTTGCCCGGCGCCGATGCGGTCAGGCCGGCACGGGCGCTCGAACGCGGGTGCTCGCCGAGCAAGGGCGCTCGTCGAGCAACGGCGCTCGTCGAGCAACGGCGCTCGCCGAGCAGGGGCGCTCGCCGAGCAAGGCCTAGCGCGGGTGCTCACCGAGCGCGGGCGCTCGAACGCGGGTGCTCACCGAGCAAGGGCGCTAGTCGAGCAACGGCGCTCGCCGAGCAAGGCCTAGCGCGGGCGCTCGCTGAGCGTGGCGACGACCGCGATCGTCTTCCCGTCGCGGAGGATGGCGAGCTCGACCCGATCCCCGGGGCGCTGGCTCTTCAGGGCCTGCGCGTAGTCCTGCATGTTGAGGACGGGGCGCCCGTTCCAGCCGACGATCACGTCGCCCCCCCGGATCCCGGCAGCCTCGGCGGGCGAGCCCTCCTTGACGCCAGAGAGCTTGATCCCGCGGTCGACCGGGCTGAAGTCGGGGACGGTGCCGAGGTAGGGTCCGTAGCCGCGCCCGCCGTAGCCCTCGCCGCCCGCGCTCGGCCCGCCGCGCGGCAACCCGCCGTCCGCGCGTACGAACTCGAGCGGGGCCGCGGCACCGGCGAGGTCGGCGACCGTTCGCGCGATGAGCCGCGTCGTCGCCTCGAGATACGCGGCGTCGATCTTCTGCCAGTCGTCGGTGGGCCGGTGATAGTCCGCATGCGGCGCGGTGAAGAAGAAGAGCACGGGGATGCTCCGCGCGTAGAATGGGGTCTGGTCGCTCGGGCCGTAGCCGCCCTCGTTGACCACAGGCCGGAGCTCGACGGCCCGCGCCCCCGCCTCGATGAGCGCGGGGAAACGCGGCGAGGTCCCGAGCCCGGCCACCTGGATCTCCCGGTTCGGACCGCGCCCGATCATGTCGATGTTCACCATCGCCCGCGTCGCCGCCAGCGGCCAGGCGGGATGCTCCACGTAGCGCGTCGAGCCGAGGAGCCCCACTTCCTCGCCGGTGAAGGCCGCGAAGACGAGCGTGCGCGCGGGCGGCGCCACGGCGACCGCGGCCGCAACCTCGAGGAGCGCGGCGACTCCCGAGGCGTTGTCGTCGGCGCCGTTGTGGATCTCGCGCCGGTCCGGGGTGAACGAGCCGCGCCCGCCCCATCCCAGGTGGTCATAGTGGGCGCCGATCACGATAGCTGTCCGCTGGCTGTCGGGATCGCTGCCGGGGAGGATGCCGATCACGTTGAACGCCGGCGCCGTCACCGCCTCGACGTCCACGACCATCTCGACGGTGAGCGCGAGCGGCGCCGGGTGCGGGCGATACGAACCGTCGATCGCCGCCTGCGCCTGCGCCAGGTCGAAGCCCTCGACCGCGAGCGCGCGAGCAAGCGCCTCGCGGCCGACCTGCGCCGCCGGGAGGTGGCCGCTGCCCGCGGCGGCCTGAGCGTCGAAGGCCAGGAGCGAATCGGCCGCGGCCGGGCCCGTGACGACGAGGAGGCCGACCGCGCCGCGGTCGAAGGCGTTCTTCGCCTTGTTGCGGAGATCGGCGTGCACGGTGAGGCGCGTCCCGTCGAACGGGCTCAGCGAATCGCCGGCGCCGGGCTCCAGGCGGAAGACGAGCGCCACCTTGCCCCGCATATCCACACCGGCGAAGTCGTCGTAAGGCAGGTCGGTCGCGGCGATGCCGTATCCACAGAATACCACTGGTGAACGCAGTATTCCGCGAGTGGACGCGGCAAAGGCGAGCGGTCGCCAGTCGCGGTCGGGCACGAGCTCGACAGCGCCGCCGCCGGTCGCGAGCGCGAGCCGGTTCCCGACCCCGGCGCGAGCCCCGAGCGGGGCGCTGAAGCGGGCGAAGTAGGAGCCCTGATCGCCGCCGGGGACGAGCCCGAGCCGGCGGAACTCGGCTGCGATGTAGGTCGCCGCGCGCTCGGAGCCCGGTTCCCCGGTCCGGCGCCCTTCCATCGCGTCGGAGGCCAGCGTCTCGACGTGCGCCATGAGATCGGCGGCGGCGATCAGCTCCCCCGGCCCGGCGGGGGCGGCCGCCCCGGCGGGGGCGGCCGGACCGGCCAGGGGATCCAGGCGCGCGGCCGGGACAGCGGGCGGATCGAGCGGCGCTCTGGTCTGGGCCAGGACGGCTGCGGCGAGGACCAGGGCGAGGAGCAGGACGGCTGTTTTCATCTGAGCAAGGGCCTCCGGCGACGGCGGGCGCCGCGGCGCAGCGCAGCCGGCACATCTCGGCGCATCTTAGTGAGCGATCGCCGGCTGGCGCAAGCTGCCTGCTGCCGCAAGCCGCCCGCTGGCGCCCGGCACGTACCGTCCTTCAACGGCGGCGTACTCTCCTCCGGCGACGGCGGCGAGCCGCGGCGCATGAACTCCACCGATCAATGCCGCGCCACCTGAGCCGGCAACGAGCTGGCATCGAGGTGTTCGAATGTGACAACGTCGTGTGCACTCCCATTCTCGAGCGGCCCCCAGTCGCACGTCTCCTGCCTGTCTGCAGGAGGCTCACGCACGGGAGTCTCCTCCAAACGCACCGGCACGGTTCGTGCAACGTGCGAGGGGGGCCACGGCGTGGCCGGGAGACACTCATTGGATAGACAGAAAGTGGCGGGCTTGTGCGCGCTCCGGGGACGGCGTGCCCGGGGAGAGTTCACATGACCCGACAGCGTTTGCCGCCGAGGGCTGCCCGGGGCGGAGAGTTCACATGACCCGACAGCGTTTGCCGCCGAGGGCTGCCCGGGGGCGGAGAGTTCACATGACCCGACAGCGTTTGCCGCCGAGGGCTGCCCGGGGGCGAAGAGTCCACATGACCCGACAGCGTTTGCCGCCGAGGGCTGCCCGGGGCGGCGGAGCCACCTGATACACCTAGACAGAACCCGACGAGCGGGAGATCACCCACCGGTTGTTCCCGGCGCCCCACTCGGATCGCGCGTCCAGGGAGGACGGCCTCCCACGGACCCGGTGCAGTGCGCGGGGCTTGTGCACGCCCCGCCGACGGCGCATGATCGCCGCCGCCGTCGCGGCTTGCCCGCAGCCGGCTGCCCGCGCCCGGCCGACGCCTGGTCAGTGAGGCCTTATGAGCATCGTTCTCTGGATTCTCGGCATCCTCTTCTTCCTTGCCGCTCGGCTCTTCAGCGCCTTCTCCCGGGCGGAGCTGATGACCGATCAGGGTCTCAACGTGGCGCGGGTGATGCATGTCCCGTTCCTCGTCGCGAGCGCCTCCTGCGTCGCCCTCGGCTCCCTTCTTCTCCCCGCGCTTCCATTCCGGCGCCGCATCGAGGCCCGGTTGCCGCGCGAGTCTCGCCTCCTCCTGCCCGGGCTCCTCGCCCTCGGCCTGGTCTTGGTGGTGTTCGTCTTCGACAAGCTCGGGGAGTACTCGCGAGTTTTCGTCTCCCACGCGCAGTTCTGGGACAACTACGTCTACTTCGGATGCTACCCGGTGCGTCTCCCCACGGAACCCTTCACCCTCGGCGACTATCTGAATTCGACACTCCTTCTCCTCTCGGGGCTCACGTCGCTATTTCTCCTCGGCGCGCTCTCGGCACTGAGCGGACCGGGAACGCCGCCCCTCCCGCGGCGCGAGCGCATCTTCTGGAGCCTGCTCGGGGTCGGCTTCATCTATCTGGCGCTCGATGAGATCTTCATGTTCCACGAGTTCATCGGTGCCAACCTGCGCTTCGACGACGGGCGGATCGTGATGGGTTATCTCCTGCTGATGGGTGTCATGGGTCTTCTCTTCCTGAGGAAGTTCTTCGGTGTCCGAGCGGCGTTCGCCTGCCTGATCGTGGGCGCGATGTTCCAGGGCCTGGGTGGCATCGCCGATCGTTTCCATTTCTGGGAGGGCGGGTTCACTCCCGAGGAGGTGGCCGAGACGAGCGCTTCAGGCCTCTATCTGCTTGCCATTCTCCAGTATGCGTACCGCGACCTCGTCACCTTCGCCGGTCAAGGCTCCCGCGCACGGGACTCGCGTTAGGCTTGGCGCGGCGAGCCGCCGCGGCCGCATTGCCTCGCGGCCGACCCCCCGTTAGGATGACCGGGTGCCCGGCTCCCGCCGGACCGGGCGCGCCGACCACCCGCCCCTCCGATTCAGGCCGACGAGAGACTTTCGATGAACAGACTCACCGCCGAGGCGGTGCTGGCCGCCTTGGAGCCCGTGCGCGACCCGGAGCTCGATCGCTCGCTCGTCGAGCTCGGGATGATCAAGGACATCCGCATCGAGGGCGGACGCGTGTCGTTCCTCGTCGAGCTGACGACCCCCGCCTGCCCGCTCAAGGCCGAGATCCAGGCCGCCTGCGAGCGTGCGGTCGCCGGCCTGCCCGGAGTCACCGCAATTGACGTTCGCTTCGGCGCCCAGGTGCGCGGCCTCGCCGGGACCCCGGGCGCCGAGAACCTGATCCCGACCGTCAAGAATACGGTGCTCGTGGCATCGGGCAAGGGCGGCGTGGGCAAGTCGACGGTGGCGGTGAACCTGGCGGTGGCGCTCGCCAGGACCGGTGCCCGCGTCGGTCTCCTCGACGCCGACATCTACGGTCCGTCCATCCCGATCATGATGGGCATCACCCAGCCGCCGATGCTCGACGCGAAGCAGCGCATCCGGCCGCTCTCCGGCCACGGCATCGAGGTGATGTCGATCGGCTATCTGGTGGATCCCGACACTGCCATGATCTGGCGCGGCCCGATGCTGAACGGCGCCGTGATCCAGCTCCTGCGCGACGTGGCGTGGGGCGAGCTCGACTACCTGGTGATCGATCTGCCGCCGGGAACGGGCGATGTGCAGCTCACCGTCGCGCAGCGCGTGCCGGTGACGGGCGCGGTGATCGTGACCACCCCGCAGGCCGTGGCCCTCGCCGACGTGGTGCGCGCCAAGATGATGTTCGACAAGGTGAACATCACGACCCTCGGCCTCGTCGAGAACATGGCCGGTTTCGTCTGCCCGAGCTGCAATGCGGTGCACGACATCTTCGCGCGCGGCGGCGGGGAGAAGGCAGCGGCCGACCTGGCCATCCCCTTCCTGGGCTCGATCCCGATCGATCCGCGCATCCGCGCCGGCGGCGACGCGGGGACGCCGATGGTGATCTCCCATCCCGACTCGCCGGCGAGCGCGGCCTTCAACCGGACCGCCTCGCTGCTCGCGGGAAAGATCGCCGTGCACGTCGCGCAAAGCGGCGCCGGGCACATCCCGATCCGCGTGGTGGCGGGCTGATCCTGCCGGTCGGCTCCCGGGATCGGCTGGGCCCGCGGCCGGCGTGGAGTTCCGGTCAGGCGACCTTGTGCTGCTCGACGAATTCGCGGTAGGCGCGCAGTTCGGCGAGCAGCTCCTCCTCCGTGAGCCGCGACTGCAGAACCAGCACGTCGCCGATGCGCAGGCGGTTCTCCGCCTGGATCGTGAGCAGCTCTTCGAGCTGCGTGCGGCTCAGGTACCCGAGCCCGATCGCCACCTCTCCGAAGCGCGACGGCGGCGAGCACGCAGTCTGATGGTTGAGGATGTGCTCGAGATCCACCGGCTTGAGGAGCCCGTGATCGAGCGCGAGCACGCCGATCAGATGATTGTTGATGAGCTGCATGCGGCGCGCGGCGTCCATGTCGTGCTCGGACACCCGGCCTCGTTCGAGGAGGAACTCTCCGAAGCGCATGTCGACCTCCCTGCGCGCGCGGCCCGCCGCCCGGCTCCGCGGTTGGGCGGACGGGCGGGCACACCTCTGAGAGGAGTGGCGAGGGGGTTCCGGCAGTCAGGGCACTGGTGTCGGGCAAGCTGATCGGGCCGGCAGGACAGACCGGGAGACCCCCTCTGCCGGATAGAGCATTCGTCTCAAACGAGGCCCGCCTTTAGCCGGGGATGACGGGCGCGCGGGCAGGCTGTGTCAGATCGGGACCGCCGGGGCGGCGCGGCGGTCAGGCGACCCGACGAACGGCGGGCCGGTGACATGACATGCGGCAGCCTGGCGGGGGAGCAGGGGCGGTGGCGCCCGCCCGGCTACACGGCGGGGACTGCGGGCAGCGTGATCATGCTGTCGGTGCGCGCCGAGGCGTAGCAGGCCTCGGCGATCTCGAGCGTACGCAGGCCGTCCTCGACCGTGATCGGCATCGGGCGGCCGTCAATGAGCCGCCGGCAGAAGTCGCGGAGAGTCGCCTCGATCGTGAAGACCTCGGGAGACAGCGCCCAGGCCCGCTCGGTGCGCCCGCCCGTGTGGAACAGGCGGTGGTTCCAGTAGTCCCCGAAGAACTGGCCGCTCTCCCCGACCACCTCGATCCGGCAGCTCCGGCTCTGCGTGTACTTCGACACCTCGAGGTCGGCGTGGATGCCTGTGCGCGCGAGCACGGCACTGGCGGCGAAGAAGTCCTCGTGCGCCGGATTCAGGATCCGGCGCGCCCGGCAGAAGACCGCGGCGACCTCGTCGGCGAAGAGCCAGCGCACCGTGTCGAAGAGATGCACTCCGGTGAGCAGGATGGAGCCCGCGCCGCCCGCCTGGTGCGCACGCTGCCAGGCGAGCGGGCTCGGCTCGAGACGCTGGGACATCCGCACCTGCACGATGCGACCGAGCGCGGGCAGCTCGTCGCGGATGGTGCCGAGCACGGTGTTGTAGCGTAGCGTGTGGGCCACCATGACGGGCGACCCGGATCGCGCCGCGGCCTGCCGCAGCTCCTCGCCCTCCTTGACGCTCGACACCATCGGCTTCTCGACCAGCACGGCCCTCCCGGCGGCGAGCGCCGCGGAGACCACCTCGAGATGGGCGACCGGCGGCGTGACCACGACGACGGCATCCAGATCGTCACGGGCAACGAGCGCCTGGACGGTCGGCTCGAAGTCGCATCCGAACTCCGCGGCCTGGGCCACGCCGAGGTCGTGCTGGCGGCGCGTGAGCGCGACGAGGCGAGCTTCCGCGATATCCCTGGCGATGTGCTTTGCATAGCGGATGCCATGCGAGCCGGTGCCGACGAGTCCGATGCGAACTGGAGAGACGGGCATCAACGAACCTCCGGGTCGATCCAGCCCAGGCGGGCACAACCGCGCCGAACGCCGCATTGTCGCACGCGCGCGGCGAGGCGAGCCAGCGAGCAGCCGGCCCGCGCCGCCGCCGCCCGAGCGCGCACGACGTGAGCATCGGTGTCGACGTCGTGGTCAGGTGTCGGCCGGGCGACGCCCGCCGGCCGCCCATCGGGAGCCGGAGATGAGGGGGCGAGGGCGGCATACGCCGCCTGCCGGGCCGGCGGACCGCCGCGGCATGTCCCTTGCTACGTCCCCGGGCGGGGGAAGCCGGGGGCAGGGGCCCGACGAGGGAAACACGCGGGGAGCGCCGGGCTCCTGCCCTTTCCCCCATCCGACCCGGCGCACCGCCGAGCGCGGGGACAGGCGGAGCACCCGACCGCAGGCGGCGATCGGTCCACCGCTCACTCGAAGAAGATCGACTGGTACTCGGAGGTCCGGTAGAACCCGAGGCGTTCGTACAGCCCGATGGCCGGCAGATTGAAGTCGTTCACATAGAGGCACAGGCGAGGGATCTCGCGCAGGAGCCGGCAGCAGACCTCGCTCAGCCCCCGAGCGGCGAATCCGTGACGGCGCCGGTCGCGCGGCGTGAACACACCCTCGATCTGAGCTGCCTCCGGCGTTCGCGAGCTCACGTTGCACTTGAAGCAGAGACCCTGCTCGTCGACCCACAGGTACTCGTCGCCGCGCAGGATGCGATCGCGCACGAAGCTCCGGTAGAGCTCGGGCCGCTGGGCCAGCGGATCCTCCTCCACTTCCTCGATCATCATGGCGGCACCGGCCTTCACGAGGAGGTCGAGGTCGCCGAGCGATGCCATGCGCAGTCGCGGCGCGGGCAGGTAACGCAAGGTGGAGCGGTCCACGACGTAGACCGGCTGCGCATGGCGGATGAGCCGCGGCTCCCGCCGCCACGGACGCATCTCCTCCCACAGGGACGTGACCGTGTCGCGGCGCCCGACGATGTTGCGGATCGGATAGGGCGATTCGCGCAGCGCCTCGGCGAAGGTGGCGATCGCCGCGGGATCGGTGACGAAGGGCACGACGAGCGTGCTCATGAGGAGGATGCCGCCCAGATCGCCGTTCGGGTTGCGGTGGGCGAGGAAGCACCCGTAGCGGCGGCCGAGTGCGAGCCCGGTGCGCATGATCAGACCGCGCAGGAAGACGCTCTCGATGGGCTCGCGGAGCAGATAAGCGAGAACCCGGTCGGTCTCGTCGCGGGAAAGGACAGTCAGGGGCGACAGCGTGGTCATGGCTGATTCGGCACGGGCCGGGGGTGTCTCTCGGCACGCGCGGTCGAGTCTACCAGAACGGACACCGCTCGGCGTAGCGGCGCGCTGCGTGAACCGTCCGGACGGCGCGCCCCCGCTCGGCGCAGCGGTGCCCCGCGTGAGCCGCCTCCGGCTGGCGCCGGCGATCAGCCGCCGGCGAGGCGGAGAACGACGTCGCCCGAGCCGGTGTCGACCTCGACATGGCTCGCGCCCGCCCCGATCTGATAGCGCCGTGCATCGCGGCCGCCCACGCGCTCGAGCCGGCCGCTGAGCGCCTGCGAGCTCTTGACCTCGCCGTTCCCGCTGTCGAAGTCGAGAAGCATCGATGCCTCGTCGTCGATCGTGAGAATGATGTCTCCCGAACCGGTCGCCAGGCTCGCGCGCGCCGGCGCCGGGCCCTTGAACAGGGCGGGGCTGTCGACCTGGATCGAGCCCGAGCCGGTGCCCACCTCGATGTCGCGGCCGCGCACATCCACGACCCGGGCGTCACCGCTCCCGGTGGCCACCTTGACCGCGGCCCCGGCCGCGCGCACCTCGACATCCCCCGACCCCGTCGCTATCTCCACGCGACCGGCGGCCTTGTCGACGTTGACGTCGCCGGATCCGGCCTCGGCAACGAGCGAACCGGTGACATCGGTGACGACGATGTCCCCCGACCCGGTGGCCAGAGTGACGTCCCCCCGCTGCCCCTTCACGCTGAGCCGGCCGGCTCCGGTGCCGGCCTCGAGCGGGCCGCTCATGCCGGAGAAGCTCATATCGCCCCAGCTGCTCTCGAGATCCACCGGCCCGTCGATCCCCGTCAGCTCGAAGCTTCCCGCCATCTGCTTGCCGCGAAGCCCGACGCCGCGGGCCAGCTCGAGATCGAAGTCCACCCACAGAGCGATCGCATCGTCCTCATCGCGGGTCGTGATCCTGATCTTCTTCCCGTCGTACGTGGACTCGATGGTGTTGGACCCGTCCATCCCGGCCGGAAAACGATAGGTGCGATGGCGATCGAGCGGATAGCGCGCCTCCACCTTGAGGCCGCCGTTCTCCTCGGTCAGGCGCAGGTCGAGAGCAGCAAGGAGCTCCTCGGCCGCGGCCTCGTTCTTCGCCGCGGCGTGGATCGTGGCCGTGATCGTCGTCGCGGTGCCGCCGCCGGGCGCGAGCCTGGCCGTGACCCGGCCGGCCAGGTTCTCGAGGGCGACCGGTCCGCGGACCTCGAACGTGCGCTTGACCTCGCGCTTCTGCTCCACCTCGGCCCGGGCGTCCGCCGGGCCGCCGGGGCCGGACAGGAGAAGCGGACCCGCCAGCCCGACACAGAGGACGAGAAGGGCGGGAAGTCGCGAAGAGCCGGGTGTGGGATGTCGCGGAGAGCACGAAGCGAGGTCGGAGTGGTCCATGGCACACCTCGAAGACACAGTGGGACCTGGGCGCGGGTGCCCCGGGTCGTCGCCGGGGCGAGTGGTTTCCCAATAGACGAGGATCGGGGGATCCGCGTTGCGTCCGCGGTGCACAGAAGGCAGGGGCCCGGAGCCGCGATGGCTCCGGGCCCGGGAAGCGACGGGCGGCCGGCCCTCGGGCCGGCATCGGGGCTCTAGCTGGGAGCGAGCGCCCGCGAGCAGCCCTCCGTACCGGATCGGCAGGCCCCCGGGCGCGATCGCCCGTTCCTATCCGCCCAGATCCTCGAAGTCGGCGGCCGCCTCGCCGGCGACGCGGTAGTGGAGCACCCACATCGCCGAGTCGTAAGGGGCCTGATCGTCGAAGAGCGTCTCCGCATCGAGCACGTCGACGCCGACATGCCGGCGACCCCGGCGCTCGCCGACGCGCCAGGTTCCCTCGAACACCCCGTTCCCCAGCGGACGGAACTCATCCTTCAGCAGCCCCGTGTGCAGGAAGACGTAGTCGCCCGCATCCGTCGTCGTGACGCGCAGCGTGACCTCCTCACCGGGCGCGAAGGTCGGCAGATCGGCGAGCCGGACCAGCGCGAACGGGTCGTCGATCGTGCGCTGGACCGAGCGCGAGACGATCTCGACGCTCACGATGTCCTTGGTCGTCGGGGTCGAGAGGATCTCGGCCCCGGAGACCGCGACGAGCCGCCAGCCGCGATGCCGATCTGCGTCGATGCGACGGACGAAGCGGGCGCGGTGGCGCGCCTCGGCCGCCAGCCGCTTGTCGAGAACCCCGGGCAGATAGATGCTCTCGGGATCGTCGTAGAACAGGTGGAAGATGCCCCGGAGGTCGATCTCGCTCGATACGGTGGCGATCGGGCGCTGGCCCTCGACGCGATCGATCACGATCTCGCGGTGAACGTCGCGGCCGGTGATCTCGCGCACGAAATAGAAGGACTCGATCGGGGCGCCCTCGGGCGTGAGCTTGCCGCCCGTGCTCCCGACCGTCACGCGGTCGTCGGAGAGCGCCTCGCCCCCGTCGAAGTAGTCGCCGGCATCGGTCATGAGCAGACCGATGGCCTCCTGATCGAGCTGATCGTCGTTTCCCGCACCTGGGCTCGCCGCGTCGTCACCGCAGCCGGCGGCGACGAGACCGGTGATACCGAGGAACAAGAGGAGCCGGATGGGATGCATGAGTGAAAACCTCCTCGGGGTCGGGTGGACCCCGGGCTATGGTCCGAAGCCTGGCCTTGCCGCCTCGACCGGGAGTTCCGGACCGCCGGTCGAGGGCTGCTGCCACCCGTGGGCGGAATGGTCCGTTCTCACGAGGCAAGACACCGCTGGCGAGCCTGGTGTTGAAATCGGGCTCCCGGCGACCCGCGCGGAGCGGGCCGGGGAGCGCACCACAGCCTTGCTGCCCAGGTGAAACCCCGCCCGCCGGACCGGGGGTCCGGGGGCATGACGCCCAGCCCGGGGGGGGTCCGGGGCATGACGCCCAGCCCGTTTGACATACGGCTGCGGCCTCCGCAATATGCGGGCCATGAAGCAGTGGAGCCGCGACGATCAGATCTCCTTCCTCCGCACGCTGCCGCTCGCCGAGCTCCACCGGCACTTCGACGGCTCGATCCGCCCGCTCACCCTGTGGCGGCTCTCGGAGAAGTACTACCGCGCCGTCCCCGGCCTCGGCTTCGAGGGCTTCCGGCGCTTCCTGGCCTGGGATCCGGCGAGCGACCGCACGCTCCTCGACTACCTCGACAAGTTTCACATTCCGCTCCAGTACACGCAGTTCTACGACAATCTGCTGCAGATCGCGTTCGAGATCGCCGAGGACGCCTACGCGGACGGGGTGCGCCTGTTCGAGCTCCGGCTCAATCCGATCATCCACCGCCGCGCCGGCCTCACCACGCGTCAGGTGCTGCACTCGGTGCGCAAGGGCCTCCTCCGCTTCCGCGCCGATCACCCGGATTTCCAGGTCGGGATCGTCGTCATCGCCATGCGCAATCACGGCGGCAACATGGCGAACATCCTGCTGCGCGAGGTGGCCGGCGAGCGCGAGGACTTCCACGAGCAGGTCGGCGTCGTCGGCTTCGACATCGCGGGAGCCGAACGTCCCTTCCCGCCCGTGCTCTTCGGCGAGGCCTACGCGCTCGCCCGGCGGATGGGTCTCCACGGCACCGTGCACGTGGGCGAGGACGAGGGACCGGAGCGCATCTGGGAGGCGATCGAACATCTCGCCCCGCTCCGGATGGGGCACGCCGTCTCCGCGGCGCGCGAGCCGGAGCTCATGCGCCGGATCGCCCGGGACGACATCGCGATCGAGGTCTGCCTCACCTCGAATCTGCAGACGGGCGCGGTCCCGGCCATTGCCGCTCATCCGCTCGGCCAGTTCCTCGACGCCGGCATCCGCTGCGCGCTGTGCACTGACAACACGACCGTATCGGGGACGACGCTCGTGGACGAGTACCTCCTCGCCATCGAGCATCTCGACCTGAGCGCGGACGACGTGCGGCGTCTCGCCGCCATGGCCTGGGAGGCCAGCTTCATCGGCTGGCGACCGTGGGAACCGGAGAAACGCCCCGCGTTCGCGGCGCCGGATGCCGGAGCCGCCGCTCCCCGCGAAGCCGCCGCTCCCGCCCCCGCCCGCGGCCGCGCGGAGCAGGAATGACCGCCGCGCCTCCGCTCCGCGTGCTCATGATCGCGCCGACTCCGTTCTTCGCCGACCGCGGGTGCCACGTGCGCATCCTGGAGGAAGTGCGCATCCTGATGCGCCTCGGTCACGACGTGCTCGTCGCCACCTACCATCACGGGCGCGACGTGCCGGGCGTGCGCACGGTGCGCACGCTCGAGATCCCCTGGTACCGGAAGCTCGCGCCCGGTCCCTCGTGGCACAAGCTCTACGTGGATCTGCTCCTCGTCGCGAAGAGCCTCGAGGCGGCAGCGGCCTTCCGCCCAGACATCGTGCATGCCCACCTGCACGAGGGCGTCTTCATCGGCCAGTTCGTGCGGGCGCGCACCGGGGCGCCCCTGGTCGCCGACTTCCAGGGCAGCCTGGCCGGCGAGGCGGCCGATCACGCGCGCGGCGAAGTCATGAAGCGGCTCGCACGGCTCGTGTTCGGTCCCGCCGAATCGTGGCTGACTCGCGTTCCCGACCGCATCGTCTCGAGCTCCACGCGCTTCGCCGAGGAGCTCGCGGCGCACCATCCGCGCGCCCCCCGCGTTTCGCTCCTCGCCGATGCGGTCGACACCGAGCGCTTCCGCCCGGGACTCGGCAGCCCCGCGCTCCGCGCCGAGCTCGGGATCCCGGCGGACCGCCGGGTCGTCGTCTTCCTCGGCGTCCTCACCCACTACCAGGGCGTCGACCATCTGCTCACCGCGGCGCGCGAGATCCTCGCCCGGCGCCGCGACGTGCACTTCCTCGTCATGGGGTATCCGAACGTCGAGGCGTACCGCGCGGCGGCGACCGCCGCCGGCATCGGCGACCACGTGACCTTCCCCGGGCGCGTGGACTACGACCGCGCCGGCGAGTACCTCGGGCTCGGCGACATCGCGGTCTCGGCCAAGCTCTCGATCACCGAGGCCAACGGCAAGCTCTTGAACTACATGGCGTGCGGGCTGCCCAGCGTGGTCTTCAGGTCGGCGGTCAACCGCGAGATCCTGGGCGATCTCGGGAACTACGTTGCGTTCGGCGATGCGGGCGCGCTGGCCGCGGAGATCGAGCGGTTGCTCGATGACCCCGCGGAACGGGCCGCGCGCGGGCAGGCCCTGCGCGAGCGGGCGGTGGCCGAGTACTCGTGGGAGCACGCGGGGCGCCAGCTCGAAGCGACCTACAACGAACTCATCGCCGGCCGCCGGGTCGGCCGGTGAAGACCGCCGCCGGCCCCGCCGCCGAGCCGGCGGACCGGGGGACGGCTACGGGAGGATCGTGATCGGGCGCGCGGCCTCGTCGCCCGCCGTCTCCATCCGCAGGAAATAAGTCCCCGCCGCCACTTTCTGTCCAGCGGTGTCGCGGCCGTCCCACCGCGTGCGATGCGTGCCGCGCGCGAAGGGCGCATCGAGGAGCCGGAGACGCAGTCGGCCGTTCACGTCGTAGAGCGCGAGGCGCACGCGACCGTCGCGGGCGAGCGTGAACGGGATGTCCACCGGGCCGCGGGCCGGGCTCGGGTAGGCCGCGCCCAGGGCGAGGGTCGTCGCGGGCGCCGGATCGAGCGCGACGCCCACGGGCGGGGTGCCGAGCTCCTCTCTGATCCCGTCGACTGCGATGAAGCCGTGCGGTCCGTCGACCCGGTTATCCACGATCTCGATCCGGCAGGTGTAGCCGGCGAGTCCGTTCAGGTCGAAGAACCGCGTCACCAGCTGGTTCGAGTCGTTGCCGGTGGCGCGCCGCAAGGCGACGCCGGTGGCCGTGTCGACGAGCGCCACGTAGAGGCGATCCACGTCGAACCCGCCGGCGATCTTGAGGCGCATGTACCCCCCGGTCACCTCGAACGGCCGCGAGCGGAGGACTCCGGTGCGCTGGTACTGGGGCGGCGCCGCCGGATCGTTGTGGTGGATCGGTCCGGTGTAGGTCTCGGCGGTGTTGATCCAGAAGAAGCCTTCCTCGCCGGACGGGGGTGCCCCGCGCACGAAGGGCTGGTCCCCGTAGGCGGGCTGGTACTCGAAGGCGTCACCCTCCGCGGTCCACTCGTCGTGGAGCGTGCTCCTGCTCCCGAAGTCGACGTGGTTGCTCGCCCAGAGGAGCGTGTCGAACTTGGCGCCGTAGATGATGGTGCCCGTGTGATCGGTGTCGAAGCAGCGCCCCATGAGCGTGGCGCTTCCCGCCGCCACCACCTCGCTCGGTGCGAAGGCGATCGGATCGAGGACCTGGGTCGTCGCCCGATCCCATCCGGAGAGGAGCGCCGGCGAGTGCATGTAGCGGATGCCCGGGGTCCCCGACTCGTGGAAGAAGAGGAAGTAGCGGTCCGGCCGCCGGATGATGCTCGTCGATTCGAGGACGCGGCTCGTCTCGTTGATGAACAACGGAGCGCCGGCGTCGGTGAAATGAACGCCGTCCGCCGAGTAGCCGAGGGCCACGGCCCCGCGATTGCCGACGCCGGTGTACGCGTCGCTGGCGAGCGCCGTGGCCAGGACCGCCGTGCCGTTGCCGAGGCGGAAGGCGAAGGGATCGCGCCCGTCGGACCAGATCCCCGGCCGCCAGGCCGACCACGACGGATCGGGATGGTAGGCCGGAGCGGTCACCGAGAAATCGATCCAGTTGTAGAGATCGAGCGAGTACGCCGCGCCGACGGCCTGGGTCAGCGTCGAATCCACACCCGTGTAGTACATGTAGTAGCCGCCGGTCGGTGCGGGGATGACGTGCGGAGCCCACAGGTTCCGGCTCTTCCAGCCGCTCGGCGCCGTATGGAGGACGCGCGGCGCCTGGGTCCAGTGCACGAGATCGCTCGAGATCGCATGCCCGAAGTCGATCATGTTGCCCGGCTGCGGCCAGCCCTGGCCGGCGATTCCCACCGTATAGAAGAGGTGGAAGTTGCCGGCCCCGTCCCGGATCAGCGTGTGATCGGTGATCAAGCCCCCGGGATGAGCGAACCAGCGCTGCTCGAAGTCGGCCTGGAAGAGAGCGTGGGCCACTCCGGCGCTCCCGGTTGCCAGCAGGGTGAGGGCCAGCGCGACGGCGGAAAGAATGAAGCGCCGGGTGCGTCGTCGATGCGTCAAGCGGACTCCTGCCGGGAGGCGACGGCCGGGGGCGCGGCCGGTCAGTTGGTTCTGGAACGGAGATGAGGATGCGCCCAGGGGGGGCGGGGCGCCTGCGGATGATACGTCGTCGATGCTCTCGAGCCCTCGACTTACTTGACATCATACCATTGATGATGCTTAAGAGTCAATGGGGCAAAGGGTTGGCGATGCACGACGAGCAGGCGGCGCGCCGCGGCACCGGCCCGTCAGGCCGCCCGGGCGCCATCCGCTTGGCGGCCCTCCCCCTGCGCTGGCGCGGGCAGGGAGAGCGCGCGGAGGCGGGTGGCAAGAGCTTCGGCCTCCGCCGCGTTCGTAGGCTGGGGCGGCATGGCCCGCTCCGGCGGCGGAGAGGACGGCGCCCACATCGCCTTCACCGCGCCGTCCGGGGCCGCGGGGACCACCGGCTCCGAGGGCCCGCGGCCGGCGCTCGTCGGGTTCCCGGCTGTCACCTCGGTCGCGCCCGCGCGCCCGGCCCGCGCGGGATGTCCGAGCAGAGCGGACAAGGACGCCATGCAGGCCCCGATGCTCTCGACGTCGCGCCGGAGAGCGGCGGCCCGCGCCGCCGGCGCTTCGACGCCGTCGAGCGCGCGCATGTCGCGGTCGAGATCGTTGAGCGCGGCCGACACCTTGCCGATCACTTCCTCCTGCTCGCGCGAGAGACTCACGATGCTCTCGAGCAGGCGCTGCGTACGGTCCACCGAGCCGCCGATCCCGGTCACCGCGGTGCTCGTGCGCACCACGGCATCGCGCCCGCGCTGGACCCGGGCCCGTGTCTCCTGGATCCGCCGCTCGGTGAGCTGTCCGGCCTCGGCCGCCCGCTCGGCGAGCGACCGCACGCGCTCGGCGACGACCGCGAACCCGCGCCCGGCCTCGCCGGCGCGCGCCGCCTCGACCGCGGCGTTCAAGGCCAGGATGTTGGTCTCGCGAGCGATGTCGTCGATCATGTGCATCATGTCGAGGATGGCGTTGCTGGCGGCGGCGATCTCGTCCATGGCGACCGCCATTTGATCCATGTCCTCGCTCACCCGACCCGCCTGCGTCCGCGCCTCGGCGACCAGGCTCGAAGCCTCCCCGGCCGCCCGCGCGTGCATGGTGCGATCGGTCACCGCGGCGAGGGAGACGGCCGCGGTTTCGAGCTGCGAGGCCTGCATCTCGGTGCGCACGGCGAGTTCGGTGCTCGAGTGGCTCAGGATGGTGGCGCTCGTCGCCACGCGATCGGCGATGGTCTCGAGATCGTTCCGCGCGCGGCGCAGCATGATCTCGCTGGCACCGGCCCCGCGCCAGCCGGCCAGGCAGCCGAGCACGCCGGCAAGCATGACGACGACGGCCACGATCAGGAGATTCTGGCCGGCCGCGCCGATCCTGGCTTCGAGCTGCCGCTGCCAGAGTTCGACCACCTGATCGGAGAGGGCATCCGTCCGCTGGCGCTCGTCATCGATCTCCGCGATGAGCGGCCCGACGTCGTCGGGCCGACCCAGGCTCCGCGCCGCCGCGATCCGCTGCTGGATCCGCTGATGGCTCCGCGCGAGCGCATCGAGCTCGACCCCCACCGCATATAGATGAGCGGCCTTCTCCTTCTCGATCAGGTCCGCCACCAGGGCGCGCCCGCGGGTCATGAGCTGGGAGACTTCGACGGCCACGAGCACGGCCGCCACCTCATCGTCCTGGCGCTCGCCGCTGGCATCGCCGGCCCGGGCCTCGCCGGCCGGCCCGTCCGCTGCGCCGTGCTCGGCGACGAGCAGGTGCCGGAGGTCCTCGAGACGCGCTGCGGTGCGATCGAGGAGCTTCGCCACCGTCACGGTGCCGCGTCCCAGCGCCTGCGTCTCCCGACGCATGGCATGGTTGAGCCAGAGTCCGTAGCAGCAGACAACACCGATCAGGACCAGGAGGAGCACCTGGCCGGCCACGACACGGAGCTTGAGCCTCGCTTGCATGATTTCGGTCCTCGTCCCTTACTTGATTCTCGCGATGTCCATCTCCCCCGTCCCCGCTCACCGCGTCATGCCGGCCGCAGCGGCCGCCGCCGCTCCCGGATTCGCGGCCCGGGCGCCGAAGACCGCGGCCAGATCGAGGATCGAGCCGGCCATCTCGCCCCCGGCATCGTCGGTCGCGTGCTCGCGCACGCCGGACACGCGGTCGACGGCCAGGGCGCACGCTCTCCGCCCGCCCCGTTCGCTCGTCTCGACGATGAGGACAGCCCCGGCGGAGCGCCCCGATTCCGCATCCCAGCTCGTGCCGCCGACCCGCTCGGCGAGATCGATCACGGGGATCATGCGGCCGCGATGCTGGATGAGCCCGAGCACCTCGCGCGGCGCGCCCGGCACCGCCACATAGCGACCGGGCGCCCGGATCTCGAGCACCTGCTCGACCGGAAGCGCCAGGGCCGATCCGGATACCTCGAACCAGAGCAGGCGCGTCCGGTGACCCCGGCCGTCGCTCCGGTCGTCGTTCGCATCGTGCTGGTCGTTCATGCCGCCTCCGGCAACACAGGGGAGAGCGGGCGCACGCGCGCCACCGGCAGGAGCGCTGCCAGCCCGTCCACATCGAGCACGAGCTGGGTCTCGCCCGCCGCGCCGAGCGCCGCCATCGACCACAGGGACGCACGGACCAGATCTCGATCGAGCGGACGGACGACCACATCCATCTCGCTGCCGACCTCGTCCAGATGCAGGGCGAAGCGGCGCCCGCCGCTCTCGAGCACGACGATGAGACGCCGGCCGGCCCCGCGGGCGCGGGCGGCCGCCTGGCGGCCGGGGCCGCGCTCGAGCCACTCGCTCCCCAGTTGAGGAGCGACCTGGGCCAGCTCGAGGAGCGGCCCGTCGCGTTCGGGATCGAAGTCCGCTTCGGTCCAGCGGCGCGTAGCGTCGTGCGGGATGAGAAAGCGGAGCTCGCCCACGCGCACCGGGACGCAGCGCACCACGGCGAACCCGGTGTCGGGAACCTTGATGATGAAGCGCGTCCCCTGCCCGCGCTCGCTGTCGATGCTGATGGTGCCGCGCAGCTGGCGCACCGTGGCGAACACCTCGTCCATGCCGACCCCGCGGCCGGAGAGCTCGTTCACCTCGCGTCGCGCGCTCAGGCCCGGCAGGAAGACGAGCTGGATGATCTGCTCGTCCGTCATCCCGGCAGCGGTCGCTCCATCGAGGAATCCACGCTCGACCGCCGAGCGGCGAAGCGCCGTGGCGTCGATTCCCGCTCCGTCGTCGGCGACCTCGAGCACGAACCACTGGCCCTCGCTCGTGGCCCGGAGCGTGATGGACCCGCGGGCCGCCTTGCTCCGGGCCGCCCGCTCGGCCGGTGTCTCGAGCCCGTGATCGACCGCGTTTCGCACCAGGTGCGTGAGCGGCGGCTCGAGCTGCTCGACGATGCTCTTGTCGGCCCGGATGGCTCCGCCGACCACGGCGACCGTCACCTCCTTGCCCAGGCGCGGGGCCAGATCCCGGATCAGCGCGGCGTGGCGATCGAGGAGCCGCTTGACCGGCACCCGGCGGATGGCCAGCAGGCGCTCTTGGAGGCGGGCGGCCAGCGGCGCGAAGGCATGATGGGCCGCCCGCAGCTCCGCGGCGAGCTGATCGAGCTCGCGGTACTCGGTGCGCTCGGTGCGCGCCGCGCGCCCGGCGGGCCCCTCGACCAGCTCGCGCAGCGTCCGGTCGAGGCGCGCCAGCCGCTCGCCGAACAGGCGCAGCTCGACGGCATGCTCGAGGAACTCGTCGGCCGTGTCGGCCTCGATCGTGAAGTGCCGCGGCAGGAGCTCGCCACGCGCCGCCTCCCAGCCCGGACCGGCGCGCTGGAGGAGCGGCGCGCTGCCCTTGGCCACCGGCACCCGCACCGCGCGCTCGGCCAGCCAGCGCATGAGCGCGCGCGGATCGATCGTGCGATCCCGGTCGAGCTCGGTCGAACCGCTGGCCCCGCCGGCCGCGGCCAGCTCGCGCAGGCGATCGCGGAGCGCGTCGAGCCGGATCGGATCGAGCCGGCCGAGCTCCGCCTGATGGAGGTCGCCGAGCGCATCGGTCACGTCCGCCCCGGCAAAGAAGTAGCGGGATGTGATGCCGGCCCGCTCGCCGTCGGCCGTGGCGAGTCGGGCGAGCGCGGCCGCGATCTCCCCCTCGCGCGGCGTCATCGGCGCGACCGTGCCTGCCCGGCGATACTCGGCAAGACGCATCTCGCAGCAGTCGAGCGCCGTGCGGAGCGGCTCGAGCAGACGCGCCGGGGCGACGAACCCGTCCCGCGCCGCCTCGATCGCGTCCTCGGCGGCGTGCGCGAGCGGCGTCAACGGGCAGTCCGGAATGAACGAGCTGTTGCCCTTGAGCGAGTGGAAACCGCGAAGGAGCGGCGTCAGATCGCGTCCGCCCTCCGCATCGGCACGGAGCGTCTCGAGCTCCGCCGCCAGGCGCGCGACGAGATCCTCGGCCGAGCTCAGGAACTCGGTGAGAAAGGGGGCGTTCGATTCGTCCATGGATGTGCGATGCCGGCGGGTGACCGGACCGTGTTCGCCTCTCGGAACCGTTATCGTCATTTGCCGGGCGAACTCATTCACCGCGGCGGTCGGGGCGCCGCCGGCCGCACCGGGGGGGGCCGGGCGGCGGTAGGCGACCGCGGGCGGCGGCGGGCGACCGCGGGCGGCGGCGGGCGACCGCGGGTGCCGCCACTGCGCCGACCGCCGTTCCCCGCTGACTCGAAACGAGACGGATTCCGTTACACTCACGCCATGGCTGAACGGGACTACTACGAGGTGCTCGAGGTGGCGCACGATGCCTCTCCGGAGAACATCAAGAAGGCCTACCGCCGCCTCGCCCTCCGGTACCACCCGGACAAGAACCCCGGGGACAAGGCGGCCGAGGAACGTTTCAAGGAGGCGTCGAACGCCTACGAGGTGCTGAGCGATCCGGCGAAGCGCCAGGCCTACGATCAGCGGGGGCGGTCGGGCGTCGAGGACATGGGCTTTCGCGGCTTCACGTCGACCGAGGACATCTACGCCAGCTTCGGCGACATCTTCGCCGACCTCTTCGGCGCACAGGGATCGCCCTTCGGCGGGCGCGCGCGCCGCCGCCGCGTCCGCTTCGGTCCCGAGGAGTTCGCGGAAGAACCCTTCGGCAGGGCCCCGGATCGCGGCGAGGACCTCCGTTTCGCGCTCGACCTCGGTTTTCTCGAGGCTGCGCGCGGCGCCACCAAGACCATCCGCTACGAGCGGCTCCGGCGCACCGCGGGCGGTGAGCGCGAGCCGGCCGCGGAGACCCTGCGCGTCCGGCTCGACCCGGGAGCCACCGATGGACAGGTGCTCCGCTTCCGCGGCCGCGGCAACGATCCGGAGGGACCCGGCACGCCGGGCAACCTCTATGTCACCCTCCGCGTCGCCGCCGATCCCGAGCTCGCGCGCGACGGACTCGATGTGAAGAGCCGGATCCCCGTCCCGTTCTGGGTCGCCGCGCTCGGCGGCACGGTCGAGGTCAAGACGCTCCGCGGCCGCACCCGTCTCACCGTCCCGGCCGGCACTCCCGGCGGCCGCGTGCTGCGCCTGGCCGGAGCGGGCATCGAGGCGAAGGACGGCCGGCGCGGCGATCACCTGGCCGAGGTCGAGATCACGGTGCCCGACGATCTGAGCGCCGAGGAGCGCGAGATTCTCCGTCGTATCGCAGAAATACGCGGCGCGCCCAGCGAGCCCGATCGCGCGCCCTCCGCCTAGCCGCGCCCCGTGGCCTACGTCGTCCTCGGATCCGCCGCTCGGCGCGAGCGCCCGCACCTGGCGACCGCGGCCCTGGCCGCCACGCTCGCAGCCATTCGCAGCCATCCCCCTCACCCTCTACCTCACGCTCCTCATCCGCTCGCGGTTCAATCCGCCGTTCGACTGGTTGACCCGGAGACCTGGTCCCGGCTGTGATGGACGGTGAGCGGCGCGCCGTTCCGCGGTCATCTCTTCCGGACCGGCATGGAGCCCTTCTGGGACCGCCTCCGGGACGAGCTCGAGCCGGAGCTCGCGGCGCTGTTCGCCTTCGAGCCCGCGGGCCCCTTGCTGCGCATCGTCGGCAAGTCCGACGGGTGCTGAGCTCCCGCGGCGGCGGGCGCCGGCAGCGGACGCCGGCGTCGGGCGCTGGCCTAAGGACCGGGCTTCGCGACTGCCCTCGCCGGCTCAAACACTCGCCGTCCGGCGGGCGCACGGGCATAGATGAACCTGGGAGCCGGCCGGCGAAACTCGCCTGCGAGGGCAGTTCGCGTCGCCCGTCCCTGCGCCAGGACGCGGAGCGCGAGGCGGACGGGCGCGGAGGCCGGCGAGTTCCGCAGCCCGCCCTCAGTGCTCGGGGCGGCAAAGTCTTCGCGGAGGATCGCGGACGGGCGCGGACTGTTCGAGCCGGCCGGCGCCCGCCGCCGAAGCGTGACGCGCCGACTGGCCGGAACGCGCGCTAGCAGATGCGCGGGAGCTGCTCGCCGGAGAGGAGATCCACGATCCGCGTCGCGCCGATCGCGCTCTTCATGGTGACGAGCCCGCGTGGCTCGGCGGTCACGCTGCCGATCGGGACTGCTCCGCTCGACACCGGATGCGCGCGGAGGATGGAGAGAGCGCGCGCGGCATCGGCGGGCGCGACCAAGGCGACGAAGCGGCCCTCATTCGCCACGTAGAGCGGATCGAGGCCGAGTACCTCGCAGGCCCCGCGCACATCCTCGCGCGCCGGGATGGCGCGCTCCTCGATATGCACGTGGAGCCCGGCGGTCGTCGCGATCTCGACGAGCGCGCTGGCGAGCCCGCCGCGGGTGAGATCGCGGAGGCAGTGCACATCGACTCCTGCTTCGAGGAGCGCGGCGACGGGCGGCGCGAGCGGCGCGCAGTCGCTCTCGACCACGCTCTCGAAGGCGAGCCCCTCGCGGACCGCCATGATCGCGATGCCGTGCCGGCCGATGTCGCCGGAGAGGAGGATCGCGTCGCCGGGTCGGACGCTCGCCGGCGCGATCGAGAGCGCGTGCTCGACCGTGCCGATGCCCGCGGTCGTCGACGAAGAGCCCGTCGCCCTTCCCGCGATCCACTACCTTGGTGTCGCCGGTGACGAGGGTGACCTGGGCCGCGGCGGCCGCCTCCTGCATCGAGCGGACGACCCGCCACAGGGTCTCCATGGCGAGCCCTTCCTCGATGATGAACGCGGCGCTGAGAGCCAGCGCGGGCGGGCGCCGCACATGGCGAGATCGTTCACCGTGCCGTTGACGGCCAGGCTTCCGATGTCGCCGCCGGGGAAGAAGAGCGGGCGGACCACGTAGGAGTCGGTGGTGAAGGCGAGCCGGCCCGGTGGTGGCGTGAGGAGCGCGCCGTCGTGCCGGGCCGCAAGCTCCGCGTTCGCGAACAGGGGCACGAACATCTTCTCGATCAGGTCCCGCATCAGCGCGCCGCCGCCCCCGTGCGCGAGGAGGATCTGCGGATACTGCTGGATCGGGATCGGGCACTGGAAGACGACCGGACGCTCCTCACTCATGACGTACTCGCGGCAGTTGCAGCGGGAGCGGGATGGTAGCGCCGGTAGCGGTAGTACGCGGCGCAGGCGCCCTCGGTCGAGACCATGGTCGCGCCGAGCGGATGCTCGGGCGTGCAGCTCGCGCCGAAGGCCGGGCACTCGTGCGGCTTGAGCACCCCCTGGAGGACAAGCCCGCTCTTGCACTCGGGCGATTCCTCGGCCGTGCGATCGGCGACCCCGAAGCGCGTCTCGGCGTCGAACGCCGCGTACTCGGCGCCGGAGCCCGAGACCGCTCGCCGGGATCTCCCCCACCCCGCGCCACTTCCGCGGCACGACCCGGAAGACCTGGCGAATCAGCTCCTGCGCGGGCCGGTTCCCGTCCCGCCGCACCGCCCGCGCGTACTGGTTCTCCACCTCGGCGCGCCCCGTCTCGAGCTGGCGGATGCACATGGCGATCCCCTGCAGGATGTCGAGCGGCTCGAAGCCGGTGACCACGATCGGCACCCGGTAGCGGCGGGCGATGCGGCTCGTACTCGGTCGTAGCCCATGACCGTGCAGACGTGGCCGGCGGCGAGGAAGCCCTGCACGCGGTTCGTCGGCGACGAGAGGATCGCCTCCATCGCCGGCGGCACCAGCACGTGGGAGACGAGGAGGGAGAAGTTGGTGATCCCGGCGGCCGCGGCCTGCGCGACGGCCATGGCGTTGGCCGGTGCAGTCGTCTCGAAGCCGACCGCGAAGAAGACGACCTCGCGCCCGCGTGTTCTCGCCCGCGAGGCGGAGCGCATCGAGCGGCGAGTAGACGATGCGCACGTCGCCGCCGGCGGCCTTCACGGAGAAGAGGTCGCGCGAGATGCCCGGGACCCGCAACATGTCGCCGAACGAGCAGAAGATGACCTCCGGCCGCGCCGCGATCTCGAGCGCCTTCTCGATCAGCTCGACCGGGGTCACGCACACGGGACACCCCGGCCCATGCACGAGCGTGATCTGGCCTGGCAGCAGCTCATCGACCCCGAACTTGACGATCGCATGCGTCTGCCCCCCGCAGATCTCCATGATCTTCCACGGCCGGGTGGTGAGCCGCGCGATCGCGCGGGCATAGCGGGCGGCGGCGCGCGCGTCCCGGTACTCGTCGACGAACTTCATGCCGGCGGCTCTCCGGTCGCCTCTCCGGTCTTCCCTCCGCGGCGCTCGTCGTCGAACTCGAGCTCGGCGAGGTCTCCCATCTCCTTGAGATAGGCGAAGACCTCGGCCGCCTCCTCCGCCTCGATCACGCTGATCGCGACTCCGACGTGGACGAGCACGTAGTCGCCGATCACCGCCTCGGGCACGCAGGCGAGATTCACCTCGCGCACGATCCCCGCGAAGTCGACTCGGCCGCTCCTGAGCAGCGGATCGCTCCCGCTCACGCTCAGGATCTTCCCTGGAACCGCGAGACACATGATCGTCAGCTCCTTGCTGCCGGCGCGACGCCGGCGCCCGGGCGGGCTGCGGCGAGCGCGGCGAGCGCCGCATACGCCTGCCCGAGCGCGATTCCGCCGTCATTGGGTGGAAAGCGCTGGTGCCAGTAGGGCCGGAACCCGCCGGCCGCGAGCCGGGCCACCGTGCGCTCGACGAGCACCCGGTTCTGGAAGCAACCGCCGGAGAGAACGACCCGTTCCTCGCCGGCGCGCTCGGCCACGGCGGCGATCGCCGCGGCCAGCGTATCGTGGAAGCGATAGGCGATCGTCCCGGCCGCGATGCCGCGCGTCCGATCGGCGAGGATCGCGGCGAGGAGCGGCCGCCAGTCCAGGTGGAAGCGGGGCGCCATCGCTCCATGATCACCCGGAGAGGGCTGCTCAATCAACGAGAAGGGATACGGCTCCACGGCGCCCGGGTCTGCCGGCGGCGCTACGACGAACTCGAGCTCCATGGCGGGCTGCCCCTCGAAATGCCCCACCTGCCGCAGGTCGAGCACGGACGCGACCGCATCGAAGAGGCGCCCGGCGCTCGAGGTGAGCGGCGACTGGATCCCCTTCGCGAGCATCTGCCGGAGGAGCGCGCGCTCGGCGGCCGTGAAGGCCGCGACCGGCGCCAGATCGGGCCGCGCGAAGACCTCGTCGCCGAGGAGCGCATGGAGCGCCCCGAGCGCCGAGCGCCGCGGCTCGCGCACCGCGCGCTCGCCGCCCGGGAGGCGGAATGGGAGGAGCGCCGCCACACGCTCGAACGACGCGGCGTCCGTCAGCAGGAACTCGCCACCCCACACGGTGCCGTCCGGGCCGTAGCCCGTGCCGTCCCACGATACCCCGAGCACCGACCCCGTGAGCTCGTTCTCGGCCATGCACGCCGCGATGTGCGCGTGGTGGTGCTGGACCTGCATGAGCGGGAGTCCCGTCTCGCGCGCGTAGCGCGTCGACAGGTAGTCGGGATGGAGATCGGCGACCACGCGCTCGGGAGGCGCCGCGTACAGCGCGATCAGGCTCTCGGCGCTCCGCCGGAAGGCGGCCAGCGCCGCGGCGTTCTCGAGATCGCCGATGTGCTGGCTCACGAAGAGGTTCGCGCCCGCGGCGAGCGCCACTGTGTTCTTGAGATGGGCGCCGACGGCAAGAAGCGGGACGGGTGAGGGCGCGGCGAGCGCGAGCGGGAGCGGCGCGTAGCCGCGGGCGCGCCGGAGCACGAGCTCGCGCCCCAGGATGACCCGCACGATCGAGTCGTCCACATGGCGCACGATCGGGCGATCGTGCACGAGAAAGCGATCGGCGATCCCGCCGAGGCGCGCGAGCGCCTCGTGCTCGTCGGTCGCGATCGGCTCGTCGGAGAGGTTCCCGCTCGTCGCCACCACCGGCCGGCCGAGGTCGTGCATGAGGAGATGGTGGAGCGGATTCGACGGCAGCATGACGCCGAGGTACGGATTCCGCGGCGCGACCCCCGCCGCCACGCGCGCCTCCGGCCGCCGCGCGAGAAGCACGATCGGCGACTCGGGCGAGAGAAGCAGCCGCTCCTCGAACGGCGACACGGCGCAGTCGGCGCGCACGCGCTCGAGATCCGGATAGAGGAGGGCGAGCGGCTTCTCCTCGCGGTGCTTCCGCGCGCGGAGCCGCGCGCACCGCCGATTCGTCGAGCGCATCCACCATGAGATGGAACCCGCCGAGCCCCTTGATGGCCACGATCTCGCCCGCTGCGAGGGCGCGCACCGCGCCGGCGAGCGCCGTCCTCGCGCGCGGCGAGCGGGTGACCTTCCCCATCCCACAGCGCAAGCTCGGGCCCGCAGGCGGGGCAGGCGATCGGCTGCGCGTGGAAACGGCGGTCGGCCGGATCCTCGTACTCGTGCCGACAGTCAGCGCACAGGGGGAAGCCCTTCATCGCGGTGGCCGGCCGGTCGTAGGGCAGGGCCTCGATGATCGTGAAACGCGGCCCGCAGTGCGTGCAGTTGGTGAACGGATAGCGATGGCGGCGCGCTGCGGGATCGAAGATCTCGGCGCGGCACTCGGCGCAGGTCGCGATGTCGGGGAGAACGAGCGCCGCCCGCGGCGCCGGTGTCGTCGCTCTCCCGGATCGCGAACCCCGCGTAGCCGCGCGGATCGAGGAACGAGAACTCGAGGCTCTGGATCACGGCGCGCGGCGGCGCCTCGGCGGCGAGGCGGAGGAGGAAGGCATCGAGCACCGCCTTCTCACCCTCGACCTCGATCACGACCCCGGCCGGCGAGTTCTTGACCCAGCCCGCGAGATCGAGGGCGGTCGCGATCCGGTAGACGAAGGGGCGGAACCCGACGCCCTGCACCGCGCCGCGGACGACGGCGCGCAGCCGCGCCGGGGCCCGTGCCGGCGCCGCGGTCATGCGCCCCTGGGCAGGCGCGCGCTCGCGCTGGCGAGCCAGCTCGACCATTCGGGAATGCCCGCCCCCGTCGTGCACGACGTCTCGAAGATGCGGAGCTCGGGATTCACCTGGAGCGCGTTCGCCTTGAGCCGGGCCATGTCGCACGGCACGTACGGTAGGAGATCGATCTTGCTGACGACGAGCACCGCGGCCTGCCGGAACATGGCCGGATACTTGAGCGGCTTGTCGTCGCCCTCGGTCACGCTCAGGATGGCCACCTTCATCGCCTCGCCCAGGTCGAAGCCGGCCGGACAGACAAGGTTGCCCACGTTCTCGACGATCAGGCAGTCGACCTGGTCGAGCGCCAGGTTCGAGAGCGCGTCGCGGACGAGCTGCGCCTCGAGATGGCAGGCGCCGTTGGTCACGATCTGCACGACCGGCACATGGTAGCGCGCGACGCGTTGCGCATCGAGGTCGGTCTGCACGTCACCCTCGACGACGGCGACGCGGAGCCGGCCGGCGAGATGCTGGAGCATGCTCTCGATGAGACTCGTCTTCCCCGCCCCCGGCGAGCTGACCAGGTTCACGGCGAAGATGCCGTGCTGCGCGAGGAGCGCCCGGTTCGACTGGGCGATCGCGTCGTTCTTCTCGAGCACCTTGCGTTCGATGGTGATCACGCTCATGTCAAAGCCTCCGCCAATTCGAGCTCGGTCACCTGGAGCTCGGTGCCCGCCGTGACGCGCGCTCGCCCGCCGCAGGCCGGGCACGCCCCGGCAAGCTCCTCGACGGTGGAGACCGCGCTGCAATCCGCGCACTCGAGGCGGATCGGGATCACGTCGATCGCGAGCCTCGCCGCGGCGAGCGGCGTGTCCGTGACCAGCGCCTCGAAGCAGAACTCGAGCGCCTCGGGCATCACACCCGAGAGCCTGCCCACCTTGACCTTCACTACGCGCAGCAGGGCCCGGTTCCCGGGATCGGGCACCGCATCCGCGACGATGTCGAGGATCGACTGGGCGATCGAGAGCTCATGCATGGCCGTCTGCCACCTTCGCAACTCCGCCGGCGCCCACTGCCGCCACGAGCTCGCGCACCACCGCGCTCACCTCTGGCAGCGCCGCCGCGACCGCCGGCGAGAGCTCGAGCGAGAGCCCCGAGAGCTCGCCGATCGAGACGGTCACCAGATGGATGGGCGGCAGCGGTCCGACGAGCACCGCCGACTCGACCAGGTCGCGGAGCCCGATGTCGTGCGCGGTGAGCGCGCGCGGGAAGTCGCTCGCGTAGCGCGGCCGGATCACGCCCAGGGTTCCCGGCGGCCGGGCGTCCATCACCGCATCGATCATGATCAGGACATCGTAGTCCTGGAAGTACGAGAGGAGATGGAACCCGCCCGTTCCGCCGTCCACCACCGCGACAGTGGGCGGCAGGGGCTCCGCGGCAAGGCGGCGCGCGGCGTGGACGCCGACGCCCTCGTCGCCCATCAGGAGATTGCCGATGCCGAGAACCAGGATGCGCTGCCCGCTCATCGTCCGGGACCTCACACGACCGCCCGCGACCCCCTCGTGCCTCTCGACTCTAGCATGGGGCGGCACGGGCGGCATCGTGCCCTGCGTTGTGCTCCTCTCCCGGGCGGTGCTAGAGTGCCGTCCTCGAAGCCACATCCGCCCCCTACCCCCATCCAGGAGCTTCCCGAACATGAACGGTCTTCCGAAGCGTATTCGTGTCCCGGTCCTTTTCGTCGCACTCGCCGCCGCCACCGTGTCGGCGATCCTCACGCCGGCGTTCGCCGGGGCCGATGAGAGCAAGGACGCGAAGGCCAAGATGTTGATCAAGCTCGACGACGACTGGTCGGCCGCGGCCGCGACGCGCGACGCCGAGCGCGTGGCGTCGTTCTATGCCGAGAATGCGATCGCCTATCCGCCGAACGAGCCCGTCGCGGTCGGCCGCGTCGCCGCGCAGAAGGTGTGGGCCGCGTACTTTGCGGAGCCCTCCTTCTCGATCTCGTGGAAGACGCTCCACGCCGAGGTGTCCGCTAGCGGCGAGCTCGGCTTCACGGCCGGCACCTATGAAGCGTCGTACAAAGGCCCCGACGGCAAGACGGTCAAGGAGATCGGCAAGTACCTGTGCACCTGGAAGCTCGAGAAGGACGGGACGTGGAAGGCCGTCCACGACATGTGGAACATGGACGCCAGGTAAGCGAGGACTCAAATCGAGGCCCCGGCGGATCGCCCCGCCGGGGCCTCGCGCTTCCCGCCAGAGGGCCGGCCCTACCTCCGCACCCGCCGCTCGATGAACTTCCAGCCCCCTGCCATCGAGGAGATGACCCCGCGGCCCTCCACGTAGTCGTGGTAGAAGACCAGGTAGACATGCACCATCGAGAAGACGATGAAGAACCACATCATCAAATGGTGCCACTGGCGCACGGCGAAATCCCCGCCCAGGAGCGGCACGATCCAGGCGAAGCGGTTCGGGAGCCAGGCGTCGCTCATCGCGGCATACATCCCGAAACCGGTGATCGACTGGAAGACGAAGGCGAGGAAGGTCAGGAAGTAGGTGAACCCGGCCAGCGCGTTGTGGCCGATCGATTCGATCGGCGCCACCTTGGATTGCAGGATATCCACCTTCAGCACTTCGCCGATCTCGGCGAACTGCTCCTTCCGGTGCGGGATGAACTGGTGCCAGCGGGCGAACTCGTTCCCGACGAAGCCCCAGTAGATGCGGATGAGGAAGTTGAAGAAGAAGACGAAGGCCGCGAGGAAGTGGATGAACCGCACGGTCCCGAACCAGTAGCTCGCCGACGCCTCCCCGCCGATCTGCATGATCAGCGGTTTCCCGATGATGTAGCCCGTGGCCGCGAGCCCCGCCACGCAGGCCGCGTTCACCCAGTGGTAGAAGCGGACCGGCAGCTGCCAGACGTAGACGCGCTGGATCGTCATCGCCCCGTTCATTGCCGTCACCTCCTAGAACGCGTTCAGCCGGTGGACGTGCACGCCGTGCTCGTCGTGGAGATGCACGGCGCAGGCGATGCACGGATCGAACGAGTGGATCGTGCGCAGCACCTCGACCGGCTGCTCGGCGTTCGCCACCGGAGTGCCGACCAGCGACGCCTCGTAGGCCGAGCGCTGCCCGGCCTGGTCGCGCGGCGAGGCGTTCCACGTGCTCGGCACCACGAGCTGGTAGTTGTCGATCTTCTGGTCCTTGATCACGATCCAGTGGGCGAGCGCCCCGCGCGGCGCCTCGGTCATCCCGACCCCCCTGGCCTCCGCCGGCCAGGACTTCGGATCCCACTTCTCGAGGTTGGCCATCCGGGTGTCGCCGTTCTTGATGTTCGCGAGGAGCTCGCCGTAGAACTCCTTCGCCCAGCGCGCGATGAGGATGGTCTCGAGGCCGCGGGCCGCCGTGCGGCCGAGCGTCGAGAAGAGCGCCGCGACCGGCACGTCGAGGGTCTTGAGGGCCGAGTTGACCACCTCCTGGATCTCCTGGCTTCCGGCGGCGTAGCCGACGAGGAGCCGCGCCAGCGGGCCGACCTCCATCGGATGCCCCTTCCAGCGCGGCGTCTTGAGCCAGCTGTACTTCTTCTCGACCTCGAGCTGCTCGTACGGCGGCTTGGGACCCGTGTAGTTGAGGCGCGTCTCGCCCTCCCACGGGTGCTTCGCCTTGTCATCGCCGTCTCCGTACTCGTACCAGGAGTGGACGATCGACTCCTGCACCTCCTCGGCGTTCCTGCCGTCCACCGGCAGGACCTCGGCGAGGTTGCGGTCGAGGATCGCGCCGCGCGGGAACTTGAACTTGCCCACGTCGTGGTAGCCGTGCGTCGGCAGGTCGCCGTAGGCCAGGTAGTTCGAGAGCCCGCCGCCGACCGCCGCCCAGTCCTTGTAGAAGGAAGCAACGGCGAGGAGATCCGGGATGTAGACCTGGTTCACGAACGCGGCGGCGTCATCGAACAGCTGTCCGACCATGGACAGGCGCTCGGCGTTGATCGCGTTCGCCTCGTCGATGTTGACCGAGCACGGCGCCCCGCCCACGAGGTAGTTCGGATGCGGGTTCTTCCCGCCGAAGATGGTGTGGACCTTGACGATCTCCTTCTGCCACTCGAGCGCCTCGAGGTAGTGCGCGGTGCCGAGCAGGTTGACCTCGGCCGGGAGCTTGTAGGCGGGGTGTCCCCAGTAGGCGTTGGCGAAGATCCCGAGCTGGCCGCTCTCGACGAACTTCTTGAGCCGCGCCTGCACGTCGGCGAAGTAGCGCGGCGAGCTCTTTGGCCAGTTCGAGATCGACTGCGCGATCTCTGAGGTCTTCTGCGGGTCCGCCTTCAAGGCGCTCACCACGTCCACCCAGTCGAGCGCGTGCAGGTGGTAGAAGTGGACCACGTGATCTTGTAGATACTGGGCGCAGAACATCAGGTTCCGCACCAGCTCGGCGTTCGGGGGCACCACGATCCCGAGCGCGTCCTCGACCGTGCGCACCGAGGCGAGCGCGTGCACGGTGGTGCACACGCCGCAGGCGCGCTCGGTGAAGGCCCAGGCGTCCCGCGGGTCGCGTCCCTTCAAGATCAGCTCGAAGCCGCGCACCATGGTGCCCGAGCTGTAGGCATCCACGATCCGGCCGTTCTGGACCTCGATCTCGACGCGCAGGTGGCCTTCGATGCGCGTCACCGGATCGACGACGATGCGGGCCATCATGCACCTCCTTCATCGGAGCCGGGCGAGCCGGGCTTCGTGCTCGACTGGATGCCCTCGGCGATGATCTTCCGCTTCCGGATGTTGGTGGTCACGGCGTGGGCGGCGATGCCGGCGAGGGTGGCCGCGCCGACCGCGACCCCCACCGTGTCAGCCGTGGTCTCGATGCCGAAGCCGGGGAAGGCGGCCAGGTGCCGGTAGAAGGGGCCGTTGTCCCAGAACTTGGCCTCGCTGCACCCGATGCAGCCGTGGCCCGACTGGATGGGGAAGCTGACCCCGTTGTTCCAGCGGGTGACGCCGCAGGCGTTGTAGGTGACCGGGCCGCGGCAGCCCATCTTGTAGAGGCAGAATCCGCGCTTCGCATTCTCATCGTCGAACGACTCGACGAAGAGCCCGGCATCATAGTTGGGGCGCCGGTAGCAGGTGTCGTGCACGCGGCGCGAGTAGAAAGCCTTGGGCCGGCCGAGCCCATCGAGCTGCGGGATCCGCTCGAAGGCGAGGAGGTGGACCACCGTCCCCGCCATCACCTCGGCGATCGGCGGGCAGCCCGGCACGTTGATGACCGGGACCCCCGAGATCACGTCCTTCACCGGGGTGGCGCCGGTCGGGTTCGGCGCCGCAGCCTGGATGCAGCCGTTCGAGGCGCAGCTCCCCCAGGCGATGACCGCCTTGGCGCCGGCCGCCGCCTCGATCACGATGTCCTGGGCGGTGCGCCCGGCAATCGTGCAGTAGACGCCGCCGGCCGCTGTCGGCACCGAGCCCTCGACCAGCATCAGGTACTCGCCCTTGTACTTGGTCATCGTCGCGTGCAGCGCTTCCTCGGCCTGCTTGCCGGCGGCCGCCTGCAGGGTCTCGGTGTAATCGAGCGAGATCTTGTCGAGCACGATGTCGGAGACGATGGGATGGGAGGAGCGGATGAACGACTCGCTGCAGCAGGTGCATTCCTGGAAGTGGAACCAGACCACCGGCAGGCGGGGCTTGGTCTCGAGCGCGTGCACGACGCGCGCGAGACCCGTGGCCTCGACCCCGGCGGCTGCGGCGATCCAGCCGCAGAACTCGAGGAAATCGCGCCGGGAATAGCCGCGCTCGCGCGCCGCCTCCCAGATGGTCAGCGCCCGGTCTTTCATCTGCACTCCTCCTTCAGTTCGTCTCGAGGTCCGGAGCGAGGCGCTCGATGCGCAGGGAGACGCCGATCAGCACGCGGTCGCCGAGGTGGACATCGGGAAGAGGCGCGAGCGCGAGGTCGAGGATGGTCCCGGCGGCAACCGCCACCTTGACCCGCCGCTGCCCGTCGCGATCGAGGATCTCGACCACTTCTCCGCGCAGCGACAGCGCCTGCGGCGGTCCCGGCTCGATGTGCATTCCCTTGCCTCCCGCGGCCCACGTGCATCCGTGACGCGAAGGGAGAAGGCATATCGCGTGCCCGGCCGCGGGGGCCGGCGGGCGATGCAACGAGCGGGACTTACGGGCGGCGGGCGGCGGGTGGACTGCGGGAATCCCCCGATCGGCCGGCGGATTCCCGTCACGAGGCGGAGCAGAGGAAGGTCGCGAGAGCGCGCTAGAACCCGACGCCGATCCCGAAGCTGTACTGCGGGGCCCAGTCCTGGTACGGCGAGTGGTCATCCTGCCAGACGTCGACCAGGATCTCGGCGTAGGCCGAGACGTTCTTCGCGATCCGCTGCGTGTAGCCGCCGCCCAGGTAGAGGAAGGGTACCCAGTCCCGCTCGCTCGTCCCGTCAGTGTAATGAAGGTCGTAGTTGGTGGCCGCGAACTCGGCGTGGCCGTAGAGCTCCGGGATGAACCGGTAGCGGCCGAACGTGCTGAAGCCGTAGTTGTTCGAGCTGTGAGTCTCCGTGTAGCGATTGTCGCGCACGTACTCGTAGCTCACCCGCCCGCCGGCCGAGAACCTGGGCGTCACGTTGTAGCCGACCATCGGCTCGATGCTCACGCTCGTGTAATCGCCGAAGATGAGCCCGATGCTCCCGCCGTAGTAGATCTTCTTCGGGCCGGCTTTCTTCACCGGCGCCGGCGGCGCGGCGGGCGCAAGCGAGTCGGCGGCGGCGGGCGCCGTCGCTTCGGCACGAGCGGCCACCGGCGGCAGCAGCAGACAGGCGACAAGGACAATGAGAGCGCGGATCATGTCGCATCTCCCTGGTCGTCCGCCCCACCCTCGCTCTCGAGACCGTACTTCTTGAGCTTGTCGCGGAGCGTCGACAGGTTGAGTCCGAGAAGCTTGGCGGCGTGCGTGCGGTTTCCCGCCGCCTCCTTGAGCGCCTGGCGCAAGAGGTTCTGCTCGAGGCACGACACGACCTCGTTGAACGACATCGATTCGTCGGCAAAGCAGCGCGCGCAGGCCTGCGCGAGGTTGTGCATGGGATCGCCGTGGTGGATCTCGGGCGGCAGGTCCTCGAGGCGCACCTCGCCCTCCGCGAAGAGACCGATCCGCTGCACGACGTTCCGGAGCTCCCGCACGTTCCCCGGCCACGGATAGGTGACGAGGGCGCGGAGCGCCGCCGGAGCCACTGCGAGCTCCTTCTCCTGGGCGAAGCGACGGAGGAAGTGCGCGACGAGGACCGGGATGTCCTCCGGCCGCTCGCGGAGCGGCGGGATCTCGACCGGCACCACGTTGATCCGGTAGAAGAGATCGGTGCGGAAGAGCCCGCGCCCGACCAGGTCCTTGAGATCGATCTTGGAGGCGGTGATCAGGCGGACATCGATCGGGATCGGCGCGGTGCCGCCGATCCGCATCACCTCGCGCGATTCAAGCACGCGGAGGAGCTTGGGCTGGATCGCGGGCGGCACGTCGTCGATGTCGTCGAGAAAAAGCGACCCCTTGTGCGCAAGCTCGAAGAGCCCCTTCTTCTGGCTCACGGCATGGGTGTAGGCGCCGCGTTCGTGGCCGAAGAGCTCGCTCTCGAGGAGCTCGTGCGGCATGGCGGAGAGCGCCACCTTGACCAGCGGCCCCGCCGCGCGCGGGCTCGCCTGATGGATGTAGTCGGCGAAGAGCTCCTTGCCGACCCCGGTCTCGCCGATCAGGAGCACCGAGCCGTCGGAGGCGGCGATCGTGCGCGCGCGGGCGAGGATCTGCCGCATGCGGTCGCTCTCGGTGATGATCGCGAGCGATGTCGCCATGCTCATGCGGCGCTACTCCCTTGCGGCCGGCGCCGGCGCCGGGTCCCCGCCGCGCCGGCCCTAGCCGCCGAGCTCGGGCACGACCGGCTGCTCGAGGCTCCTCTTCACGTGCGACATGAAGAAATCGCCGATCATCCCGTCGAGCAGCCGGTGATCGAACGTGAGCCCCATGTAGCACATCGAGCGGATGCCGATCGCGTCGCCGCCGCCCGCCGTGCTCACCACCATGGGCCGCTTGACCACCGCGCCCACGCCGAGGATCGCGACCTGCGGCTGGTTGATGATCGGCGTGCCGAAGAGGCTCCCGAAGACGCCCGGGTTCGTGATCGTGAACGTGCCGCCCTGCACCTCGTCGGGCGAGAGCTTCTTCTCGCGCGCCCGCGTGGCGAGATCGGTGATGGCGCGGGCGAGCCCGGTCAGGCTCTTCTCCTCGGCGTTCTTGACCACCGGAACGATGAGCCCCCAGTCGAGAGCGACCGCGATGCCGAGATTCACATCCTTCTTGTAGACGACGTTCTTGCCGTCCACCGACGCGTTGGCGATCGGGTAGGCCCGGAGCGCATCCACCACCGCCTTGGCGATGAACGCGGTGATCGAGAGCTTGACCCCCGTCGCGGCGAGGAAGCGATCCTTGTGCTCCTGGCGGAGCGCCTCGATCGCGGTCATGTCCATCTCGAAGACCGTGGTCACGTGCGCCGAGGTGCGCCGGCTCATGATCATGTGCTCGGCGATCTTCTGGCGCATGACGCTCATCGCCTCGACGTGCACGCGCTCGCCGGGGCGAAAGGCCGGCGGCGGGGCCATGCCGGGCGCGGGCGCGGCGGGCGCCGCCGCGCGGGCGCCGCCGCGATCGATGAAGCCGAGGATGTCCTGTTTGGTCACGCGGCCCGCGATGCCGGTGCCCTGGACCTGGCCGATCTCGATCCCGTGCTCGGCCGCGATGCGGCGGACGATCGGGGTCGAGCGCGTGCGGCGGAGGTCATCGGCCGTCGCCTCGCCGCGGGCGACGGGCGGCGCCGCGAACGCCGGGACAGAGGCCGCAGCGGGCGCGGGCGCCGCAGCGGGCGCGGGCGCCGCGGGGGCCGACGTCGCGGCAGGCGCGGGTGCTCCCGCCGCGGGTGCCGCGGGCGCCGCCTTCTCGCCGGCCGCGCCGATCCGCGCGACGACTGCGTTCACTTCCACGGTCTCGCCTTCCCCGTGCACGATCTCGAGGAGGACGCCGTCGGCGGGCGCCGGGATCTCGGCGTCCACCTTGTCGGTCGATATTTCGAACAGCGGCTCGTCGCGCTTGATCGGATCACCGAGCTTCTTGAGCCACTTGGTGATCGTGCCCTCGGCTACGCTCTCCCCCATCTGGGGCATGACGACTTCGGTGCTCATGCTGCTCCTCTTCAGGCCGCTCTTCTTCAGGCCAGCTTCGGCGCGGACTCGGCGGCCGGCAAGGGGCGGATTTCCTTGGACACCACTTCCCCGGAGCCGTTCAGCGTGTAGACAAGAGGCACTCCCGTTCCCAGCTCGAGCTTGACGACGTCCTTCGGACCGAGCTTGTCGAGATGCATGACGATCGAGCGGTTCGAGTTGCCGTGCGCGACGACGAGCACGTTCTTTCCCTGGCGCAGGTCGCCGAGAATGGCTCGCTCGAAGAAGGGCAGGGTACGCTCGGCGGTGTTCTTGAGCGCCTCGCCGTTCGGCGGAGCGATGTCGTAGGAGCGGCGCCAGAGATGCACCTGCTCGTCACCGTAGCGGCTCGCGGTATCGGCCTTGTTGAGCCCCTGCAGGTCGCCGTAGTGGCGCTCGTTCAGGGCCTGGTCGCGGATCACCGGCGGATCCTGATCGATCTCCTGGAGGATGATGGCTAGCGTCTCCTCGGCTCGCTTGAGCACCGAGGTATAGGCGATGTCGAAGTTGATGTCGCGGACGAGCCGCGACGCGGCGCGGGCCTCACGCCGTCCGTTGTCGGTGAGCGGCACGTCCACCCACCCGGTGAAGCGGTTCTCCAGGTTCCACAGCGACTGGCCGTGTCGGATGAGGACAAGCTGGCTCATCCCTGTCGATTCTCCTTGGATTGGGGCAAACGGGATCTCGGGATACCATGGCGCACTGGACGGGCCATTCTACCAAAAAGCCGGCGGCCGGGGTCTCCCCCGGCCGCCGCCCGGCCCGCGCGGGGCCGCTGCTGCCAATCCGCCGGCTAGGCGTGCGCCGCCGCCGGTTTCTCCTTCGCCGGCGCCGGCCGGCGGTCGAGCGCGCCCTCGCGCGTCTCCGCCTGCACCGCCGTGACCGCCGCCATGTGGGCGATCGTCTCCGTCGACACCGTGTAATCGAGCACGTTCACCGGCCGCGCCATGCCCATCATGATCGGACCGATGGCATCGAGCCCGGCCACCACGTGCAGAAGCTTGAACGCCACGTTGGCCGAAGCGAGGTCCGGGAAGATGAGCACGCTCGCATCCCCGGCGATCCGCGAGTGCGGGAAGTTCCGCGTCGCGAGCTCCGGCACGAGCGCCGCGTCGCACTGCATCTCGCCGTCGATCACGAGGTCCGGCATCGCCTTGCGGACGATCTCGACCGCCCGCGCCACCTTCTCGGTGTGCGGATCGCGCACCGCTCCGAAGTTGGCGAAGCTGACCATCGCCACCTTGGGCTCGATGTCGAACCGCCGGGCGGTCTGCACCGCGATCTGCGCGATCTCCGCCAGCTCCTCCGCCGTCGGCTCGATGTTGACCGAGGTGTCGGCGAAGAAGAGGAGGCGGTCGCCGAGCACCATCATGTGCGCCGCCGCCACGCGCTTGACCCCCGGCTTCAGGCCGACGATCTGGACTGCAGCACGCACGACGTCGCTGAAGGTGTGCTCGATGCCGGCGATGGCGCCGTCGGCATCTCCCATGTGCACCATCATCATGGCGTAGACCTGCGGCTCGCGGATCATGCGCTCGGCCCGGGCCGGCGTCATGCCCTTGCGCTGCCGCATCTCGTAGAGCATCTGCGAGTAGCGCTCGAGCGCCGGCGAGGTGGCGACGTCCAGCATCTGCGCGCCTTCGAGATCGAGCTCGAGCTCGCGCGCCCGCGTCTTCATGCGCTCCAGGTTCCCGAGGAGCACCGGAATCGCAATTCGCTCGTCGAGGACCACCTGGCTCGCGCGGAGCACCTTGTCGTCCTCTCCGCGCGGAAAGACGATGCGCGCCGCCTCGCGCCGCGCCTTGTGGATGATCGAGCGCATGACCTGGTGCGAACGGCCGAGGAGTCCCTCGAGCCGATCGCGGTAGGCATCGAGATCGGTGATCGGCTCGCGTGCGACCCCGGTCTCCATGGCCGCCTTGGCCACCGCGGAGGCCTCCCACAGGAGGACGCGCGGATCGAAGGGCTTCGGGATCAGGTAGTCGGGCCCGAAGCGCAGCGGCACGTCGCCGTAGCTCCGGCGCACCACATCCGGCACGTCCTCGTGGGCGAGCGCGGCGAGAGCCTTCGACGCCGCCACCTTCATCTCGTCGTTGATCGCCCGCGCCTTGACGTCGAGGGCGCCGCGGAAGATGAAGGGGAAGCCGAGCACGTTGTTGACTTGATTCGGGAAGTCCGAACGGCCGGTGGCCATGAGCACATCGGGCCGCGCCCGCTTCGCCTCCTCGTAGCCGATCTCCGGATCGGGGTTGGCCATGGCGAAGACGATCGGACTGCGCGCCATCGAACGGATCATGTCCTCGTTGACGAGGCCGGCGGCGGAGAGCCCGACGAAGACGTCGGCCCCGGCCATCGCCTGGGCCAGCGTGCGCGCTGGCGTGTCGATCGCGAACTCGCCCTTGTACGGGTTCATGTCCTGGTCGCGACCCTTGTAGATGACTCCCGCCCGGTCGACGAACATCAAGTTCTCTTTCTTGACGCCCATCCGCACGAACATCTTGGCGGAAGCGATCGCCGAGGCGCCGGCGCCCGAGAAGACGACCCGCACCTTCGAGATGTCCTTGTTCGTGATCTCGCAGGCGTTGACGAGCGCCGCCGAGGCGATGATGGCGGTGCCGTGCTGATCATCGTGGAACACCGGGATGTCGAGCATCTCCTTGAGCCGCTCCTCGACGACGAAGCACTCGGGAGCCTTGATGTCCTCGAGGTTGATGCCGCCGAAGGTGGGCTCGAGCGCCTTGACGACGGCGATCAACTCCTCGGGAGAGCTCGTGCGCACCTCGATGTCGAAGACGTCGATGTCGGCGAAACGCTTGAAGAGAACGCCTTTCCCTTCCATGACCGGCTTGCCGGCCTCGGGTCCGATGTTGCCGAGGCCGAGGACCGCGGTGCCGTCCGAGACGACGGCGACCAAATTCCCCTTGGCAGTGTACTTGAAGACGTCATGCGGGTCCTTGACGATCGCCCGGCAGGGCTCGGCCACGCCCGGCGTGTACGCCATGGAGAGATCGCGCTGCGTGAGGCAGGGCTTGGTGGGAACGACCTGGATCTTCCCGGGGCGGCCCCGGGCGTGGTACTCGAGAACGTCCTTGGTTCGGATGAGCATCGGTCAGAACCCCCGTCGGGTCCGGCTGCACGGCGCTCCTCTTGGCGCCAACCGCGCGCACGGGACCCGTCTTGAATGGGGAAGCACCCCGCCGCCTCCCATGGCGACCGGGGCCGGCCGCGAGGACGCGCGCCGAAGGGGAGAGGTGCATAAGGTGGACCCCCCGTCGCCACATGTCAAGTTACTAATCTACAGTGGCTTACGTCTCTGAGCGGATGCCGCCGCGGAAGCCGGCTGACATTTTTTCCGACCCCGGGTCAAACGCCCCGGCGGTGAGTCAGCCTCCGGGCGAGATCCCCTCGAGGCACCGGAGACGCAAGCGATCCCGCGGGATCGCCGGCCGGGGTGATGAGGAGATCGGCATTGACCGCCCCGGGCAGAAGCCGTAACCTGCATTTCTCCTTATCAACTATCAAGTTAGGCGGCCGACCCGACCTCCGGGCTGCCATCCCGACGATCGCCTTTCGCACCCCCTTCTGCACGCTTCCGGCCAGGGCCGACGCGTCAGTCGCTGCCGCCCACATCCACTTGGAGTTCGGAGGATCATGGACGACCCCTGCGCGACCGTTCCGCGAGAAGTCCTCGTCACCGGCGCGGCCGGCTTCACCGGATCGGCGCTGGTCCGCAAGCTCGCAGCCCGGGGCGATAACGTGCGCGCGTTCATCCGGCCGGGCAAGGGGCCGGCCGACATGGAGGATCTGCCCGCGCAATGGCTCGGCGGATCGATCCTCGACCGCGATCAGGTCGGCGCCGCGGTGGCCGGGGTGAGCCACATCTATCACCTCGCCACGCTCTTCCGATCTCCGCACACCGGATACCGGGAGCTCCACGACGTGCACGTCCGCGCGACCATGCAACTGGCCGAGGCCGCGGTTCGGCAGCGCCCGATGCCGCGCTTCGTGCATGTCTCCACGGTCGGCGTCCATGGCCACATCGAGCATCCGCCGGCGGACGAGAACTATCGGTTCAAACCGGGCGACGATTACCAGGCCACCAAGGCCGAGGCCGAGATCTGGCTCCGCGAGTTCGCTCGCCGCGAAGGGCTGCCGGTCACGATCGTGCGGCCGGCGCCGATCTACGGCCCCGGCGATCGGCGCCTCTTCAAGATCTTCTGGATGGTCGCCCGCTCGCTCGTCTTCTCGATCGGCTCGGGCCGTCAGCTCTATCACCTCGTCCACGTTGACGACTTGACCGATTTCATCCTCCACGTGGCCGACCTGCCTGCGGCCGCCGGGGAGGTCTACATCTGCGCGGGCGACGAGGCCCTTCGCTTCGATGACCTCGTCCGCGTGATCGCCGAGCACTATGGCCGGTCCCCGCGCATCCTGCGCCTGCCGGCGGGACCCGCGCTCGCGTTCGCCGACACCTGCGAGAAGCTGTTGCCGCGGATCGGGATCCGTCCGCCCCTGTTCACCCGGCGAGTCCACTTCTTCCTGTCCGACCGCGCGTTCTCGACCGCGAAGATGCTCGGGACGGGATTCCGGCCCCGGCACGCGACCCGCGAGGGATTGCGAGAGACGGCGCAGTGGTATCTCGACCAGGGCTGGGTCCGGCTTGGGCGCCGATCCGCCGCCGGCGCGCTGCGCCAGGGGGCGAGCGCGGCCGCTGTCGCGGCCCAATCGTTCCTCGAGGTATTGCCTCCGCTGTGAGGATCCGGCTACTCCCCGTCCGGCGCCTCTCCCGATAGCTCGACGGGCGCCCGCCCGCGGCTGCCGCGCACCGACGCGAGCGCCGGCAACTCGTGCCGGCGGATGGTCGGGAAGGCGAGCACGGCGGCCGCGTAGATCGCTGCGCCGGCGGCGATCACCGCGACCATCGGGAGGCCCGGCAGAAGGACGGCCGGCACCACCAGGGCGCCGCTCCCGAGGAGACTGATGGCGAGCCGCGAGGAGAGAAAGCGGAGATCGAGCATGCGGTGCGTGGCCACGACCACGATGACGACGAGGATCGTCTCCGCGGCGAGGATCGCTACCGCTGCACCGAGCGGGCCGTAGCGGGGGATCAGCAGGAGATTGCCGGCGACCGCGATGAGCGCGGATAGCGCCTCCAGTCGCGTGCGTTCCGCCTGCTGATCGCAGGCGGTCATGATGGTCGCCAGCATGTTCCGGATGCAGCTCAGGAAGAACAGCCACGCCAGCATCTGCAGTATGGGCGCGGCCCGCTGGAACTCGGGCCCGAAGATGAGGGCGATGAGCGGCCGCGCGACGAGCGCCACCCCGACCGACACGGGCACGCCGAGCAGAATCATCCAGCCGAGCGCGGTCTGGACCAGCTCGCGCTCCTGGCCGGGACGGCGGTGATAGAGCCGGGAGATGACCGGGAACACCGCCAGCGATGCGTAGTGCGGCACGTACATCAGCAGGAAGACCACGCGGTAGGCGACGTTGTAGACGCCGACCTCAGCCGCGCCGCGCAGGAAGCCGAGAAGCACGACATCGCTGCGGATCGTCACGTAACGCACCGCGGTCGAGATGAAGTACGGCAGCGACATGCGCCACAGGCCGCCGATCATCCCGCGATCATGCCGGGCGCGCGCACTGTTGTACTTGCGGCGCACCACCGCGCCGGTGACGACGATCTGCAACGCGGTCACGACGGGCAGCACCCAGAGGACCGTCGGCAGGTCGTAACCGGCGTAGGCGAGTCCGACGCCCGCCAGCGCCGCGAGCGCCTTGGCCGCGAAGTCGATCCCCGCGGACAGGAACATGTCCTGGCGTGCGACGAGGACGCCGGCCAGTCCGTTGGCGATCCCGTAGAGCAGGAGATGCAGTCCGACGATGAACAGGATCGGGCGCATGTCCTGGTCGAGCGGCAGGATCAACGCAGTCACGCCCAGGAGCAGGATCGAGCCCAGGGTCAGCGCCACGCGCATGGCGAGGATCGAGGCCATCTCCTGCCCGAAGTCGCCGTCGCGGCGCGCCAGGTGGGTGATCGAGAGCCGATACAGGCCGAAGTCGGCGAGCACGGCGAAGCCCGAGCCGATGCCCACGGCGAACGAGTAGGCACCGATGCCGCTGTCGCCGAAACGGCGCGAGAGCACCACGAAGAGGCCGAACGTGAACGCGTCGGAGAGGAGCTTGAACGCGGTGAGCAGGCCGAAGTTGCCGGCGATGCGCTGGCCGTGCCCGGCTGCCTGCGGGACCCGGCCGGCTGCGACGACCGGAGTGCTCTCGCCCGGGGGGGAGGCACTCATCGGATGCTCATGACACCGACATGGATATCGAGCTCGCTTCCCGGCACCCGGCTCCGCTCCCCGGCTCCGCGACATCGCCCGGCGGGGCAGGCGCCGGCCCGTGCGCCCGCGCTGCGCGCCGCCGCCTGCTCTTGATCTGTCCGCCGCCGCGTGCGATAGTGTAACCGCTTTCAGCGGGCGCAGGTGACGATAAGCGGGCCCCACCCGAGATCGACCGGACCCTGCCCTCGCCGTCCCTCCTCCGGATGACGACCCATGAACCGTGAACAACCTCGAGACAGCGTCGCCCTGCCTTCGTTCTCGATCGTGATCGAGACCGAGAACCTGTCCGTCACCGAGATCGCGGGGCTCGAGGAGAGCCTCGACTCGCTCGCCCGCCAGTCGCCGTCACCGGCGGAGGCGAACGAGGTGCTGATCATCGAGAGCGGCGACACCCCGGCCGCCGTGCTCGAGCGCGTTTGCGTGCAGTACCCCTGGGTGCGGATCGTCGCCATCAGCGCGGACATCGACTACTACGACGCCAAGATGGAGGGTGCGCGCCGGGCCACCGGCGAGATCGTCATCTATGCCGATTCTGATTGCGTCTACGAGCCGGACTGGATCCGGTCCTTGCTTGCGCCGTTCACGGCCTATCCGGATATCCAGATGCTCGGCGGCGAGACCGCCATCCGCGGCACCGGGCCCTACGCCATCGCCAACGCCATCAGCTTCTTCTTCGACGGGCATTCGAACGCCACGGACCTCTACGGCTCCGCGACCTACTTCTTCAACAACGTGGCTTTCCGGCGCCGGTTCCTGCTCGACAACCCGGTGGACCACAACCTGCCGCTCTACCGCGGCCATTGCGTGCTGCACTCGCATCACATGCGGAGAAGCGGCGTCACGATCTGGCGCCAGCCGCGCGCGCGGGCCCATCACGCACCGCCGCACGGGCTCTTCAACTTCCTCTGGCGGTACCTGCTGATCGGCCGGGACAACGCGGTCATCCGCACGCTCCTGCCCGCCACGGCCGCCACGCCCGCCCAGCGCGGCCGGGGCGGGCGGTTCGACAAGCTCGCCCGGCGCCTCCGCGCCATCCTGGCGGCGCATCCCAGCAGCGCGCTCTGGTTGCCGCTCGCGCTGCCTCTCGCCGCCGCGTCGCTCCTCATCGTCCGGACCGGCGATGCGATCAGCCGGACGCGACCGGACTACCTGCTCGTCACGTTCCGGCGCCTGGCGGCCCGGGCCGGGTAGCCGGCCGTCACGTGCAGCAGGCCGAACCGGTGTTTCCTGTCGATCTGACCGTCGCGATCGTGACGTACAATGCGCTCGGGACCGACCTCCCGCGCGCGATCGCCGCGGCGACCACGGCCGGCTGCCCGCCCGCCCAGCTCCTCGTCATCGACGTCGCGAGCACCGACGGCACGGCCGCCTACATGCGGCAGCAGCACCCCGCCGTGCAATGCATCACGCTCGCTGCGAACCGCGGCCCCAATCCGGCGCGCAATCGGGCCCTGCGCGAGGCGCTCACGCCCTACGTCCTGGTCATGGATGTCGATGTCGAGCTGCAGCCCGGCGTGGCCGAGCGGATGCGGGACATGCTCGACAGCGACCCCACGATCGGCATCGCCACGCCGGTGGTCGTCTTCGCCGAGCGACCGGACACCATCCACTACGCGCGCACCTGGCTGCACTTCCTGGGGGAGGCGGCGGCCGCCCACCAGCTCGCGCCGGCGACGAGCCTGGGTGACGCGCCCTGCGACGTCGGCGCGTGCACGGGCTGCGCGCCGATGATCCGCCGGTCCGCCGCCCTCGCCGTCGGGCTCTTCGACGAACGGCTCTTCTTCGGCAAGACCGACGGCGAGTTCGCCTATCGCATGACGCTCGCCGGATACCGCATCGTCGAGATGTCGGGGCTGCGCGTGCTCCACCACCACAAGGAGCGCGGCAACAGGTACTTCGATCATCAGATCGCCAACCGCTGGTACTTCCTGCTCAAGAACTACCAGTGGCGGACGCTCGCGCTGTGCGCGCCGGCGCTGGTCGTGCACGAGCTGGGACTGCTCGTCTTCCTGGCCGGGAAGGGCAACCTGGCCCGGTGGTGGCGCGCTCTCGGGCGCTTCGCGAACCTCTGCCCAAGCCTGCCGGCAGCCCGCGCGGAGACCGGGCGCATCCGCCGGGTCGGCGACGCCCACCTCCTGCGCGGCTCGCACCTGGTCGTGCCGGTTCGCCCGGGAAAGGACGCAGGCGTCTTCGCGGCGGCACTGAACACGTACGCCGCGGCAACCGGCGTCTACTGGCGGGTGATCGGGACCGTGCTGCGCCGGATCTAGCCGGGGACGCGCCGTTTAGCTTGGCGTGGCTAGAAGTGGAAGAGGGCGCCCACCGAGACGTCGCCCGGCCAGAGCACCGAGCCGGCCGAGATCGCGACCGCGCAGCTCCCGTTCGTGCAGAAGACGCTCCCGCAGCGCGAGGCGCCCCGCGATCGCGGGTGCCCCCTTGCCCTTGCCCGACGTCATCTCGATCAAGGTCGCCATCCTCCTCTGCTCAGCGCGGGGGCGCGCCGCCTGGCAGGGCCACGCCCCGGAACAGCGCGTACGCGATCGCGCCGGCGATCGGCGGAAAGAAGAAGGTCGAGGCCAGGCGGATCAAGGTGAATCGCCAGCCGAGGAGCCCGACCTCCATCGGCAGGCGCGCCACCGACCACAGGGACCACGCGGTGAGAAAGGCCACGAGCGTGCCCACCCCCGCCCCGGCGCGCAGGAGCCCGGCGACGATCGGCATGCTGATGTAGGGCCCGCCGGGAGTGAGGCCGCCGGCGAGGGTCCCGATCCAGATGCCGCGCGCGCCCGACTCGGCTCCGATCCAGCGCGCCACCGTCGTCGCCGGGATGAGCGCCTGCACCATGCCGGCCACGATGAAGGCGAGGAGGAGGAGCGGGAGCACCTGGATCGTCATCGCGGCGCCCGCCTTGAGTCCCGCCACATGCTCGCCGTGCCCGCGGAGGATGCCGAGGACGAGGAGCACGGCGGCCACTGCGGCCATGATGAGGGTCGGCCCGAGCATGCGCGACATCAAGCCACTCTCCCTTCTCGCGTGCCCGCGTTCAGTGGCGCGCCCGCGTTCAGTAGCGCGCGAGCGCGCGGGCGCGCTCGACGATGCGCTCGACTGACGGCAGCGCGGCGCGCTCGAGCGCCGGATGATACGGCACCGGCACGTCGAGCCCGGCCACCCGCTCGACCGGCGCGTCGAGCCACTCGAAGCAGGCGGCCCCGATCGCGGCGGCGTACTCGGCGCCGACGCCGCCCGTCTGCGGCGCCTCGTGGAGGACGAGCGCCTTCCCCGTCTGCCGCACCGAGTCGTAGACCATCCCCTCGTCCCACGGCTTGAGGCTCCGGAGGTCGATCACCTCGATGTCAATGCCCTCGGCCGCCAGCGCCTCGGCCGCGGCCAGCGCGCGGTGCACCATCGCCCCGAAGGTGACGAGGGTGAGCGCGCGCCCCGGGCGGCGGATCGCGGCGCGGCCGATCGCGACCAGGTCCTCGTCCGGCCCGCCGATCTCCTCCTTGATGTGCCGGTAGAGGAACTTGTGCTCGAAGTAGAGCACCGGGTTCGGATCGCGGATCGCGGCCTTCATCAGGCCGTGCGCGTCGCGCGCGGTGGCCGGCGCCACCATCTTGAGCCCGGGCGTGTGCAGGAAGTAGGCCTCGACATTCTGCGAGTGAAAGGGCCCGGCCCCCACGCCGCCGCCGACCGGCCCGCGGATCACGAGCGGCACCGCGGCGCCCCAGCGATAGTGGCACTTGGCCGCGAAGTTGGTGATGAGCTGGAAGCCATTCGCGATGAAGTCGATGAACTGCATCTCGGCGACCGGGCGCTGGCCCATGAGCGCCGCTCCGATCGCCGCGCCGACGATGCCGGCCTCGGTGATCGGGGTGTCGATGACGCGGTCGGGGCCGAACTCGGCGAGGAGGTCGTGCGTGAGCTTGAACGCGCCGCCGTACAGCCCGATGTCCTCGCCGAGGAGGAAGACCCGCGGATCGGCCCGCATCTCCTCGGCGAGCGCGATGCGGATGGCTTCGAGATAGGTGACCATCGATTCCTGCCGACTCCTGCCGTTGCCGGGGTTCCTCGTTCGGCTAGATGTGGATCGGATGCCCGGCCACCGCGTGGGCGGCCTCCATCACGGCCTCGGAGAGCGTGGGATGGGCGTGGATCGCGCGATGGAGATCCTCGGCCGTCACCTCGAGCCGGAGCGCGGTCACGCACTCGTTGATGAGCTCGGTGGCCTTGGGCCCGATGATTTGCACGCCGAGCACCTGGTCGTACTTCGCATCGGCGACGATCTTCACGAAGCCGATCGACTCGAGGAGGATGCCCGCCTTCGAGTTGGCCGAGAACGGGAACCGACCAACCTTGATCTCGTGACCGCGCTTCCTGGCCTCGGCCTCGGAGAGTCCGACCGAGGCCACCTCCGGATACGAGTAGGTCGCGCCGGGCACCAGGTCGTAGTCGATCGGTCGTGCCGCTCGCCCGGCCGCGTGCTCGGCGGCGAGGATCCCCTCGTGCGAAGCGAGGTGCGCGAGCTGCTGGTGGACGCGGCCGGGGATCGCGACCAGATCGCCGATCGCGTACACGCCGGGCACCGAGGTCCGCATGAACTCGTCCACCTTGACGTAGCCGCGCTCGAGCGCCACGCCCGCCTCGGCGAGCCCGGCTCCGTCGCTCGCCGGGCCGCGGCCGACGGCGACGAGGAGCACGTCGCAGGCGATCGCGTGCGCCTTGCCGTCCGCGTCCTTGACGCGGAGCGTGAGCTCCTTCTCGCCGCGCTCGACGGCTTCGGCGCGCGCGCCGGTCATGAACGTGATCCCGAGCTTGCGGAAGGCGCGCTCGAGCTCGCTCGAGAGGTCGGGGTCCTCGAGCGGCAGGAGATGCGGCAGCAGCTCGACGAGCGTCACGTGGGAGCCGAAGCGGCTGTAGATCGAGGCGAACTCGACCCCGATCGCCCCGGCGCCGAGGATGGCCATCCGGGCCGGCACCTCGGGGAGCGCCAGCGCCTCGGTGCTCGAGATGACGCGCTTGCCGTCGAACTCGAAGCCGGGGAGGGTGCGCGGCACCGAGCCGAGAGCGAGCACCACGTGCTTGGCGGCAAGCGGCCGCGCCTTGCCGTCCTCACCGGTCACCGTGACGCGCCCCGGCCCGGCGAGCTTCCCGAACCCGCGCATGACGTCGACCTTGTTCTTCTTCATCAGGAACTCGACGCCCTTCGTGTTCTTGGACACGACCCGGGTCCGGTACTGCCCGAGCGCCGCCATGTCCACTCGCGCCCCGGCCGGCGCGGCGACGCCGTAGTCCTTGGCGTGCGCGAACTCGTGCACGAGATCGGCCGAGTGGAGGAGCGCCTTGGTCGGGATGCAGCCGACGTTCAGGCACGTGCCCCCGAGCGTCACGTCCTTCTCGACGAGCGCCGTGCGGAGACCGAGCTGCGCCGAGCGGATGGCACAGACGTAGCCGCCCGGGCCGGAGCCGATGACGATCAGGTCGTAGGTCGTGGGATCAGCGTTCACCTCGATCTCCTCTGCGGGTGCGGCCGCCGGTCGAGGCGCGGCCGGCGGCGACCGGCGTCACGTGACGTGCCGCTCGGCGTGATAGGAGCTGCGAACGAGGGGCCCCGATTCGACGTGGTGGAAGCCCAGCGCGAGACCGGTGGCGCGGAGCTCGGCGAACTCGTCGGGGTGCACGTAGCGGGCGATCGGCGCTTGCTTCTTCGTGGGCTGCAGGTACTGGCCGATGGTCAGGATCTCGCAGCCGACCGCGCGCAGATCGTGCATCACCGCGACCGCCTCCTCGGTCGTCTCGCCGAGCCCGAGCATGAGGCCGGACTTGGTCGGGATGGCGGGCGCAATGGCCCGCGAGCGGCGCAAGAGCTCGAGCGAGAGCCCGTAGTCCCCGCCGCGGCGCACGCGCGGGAAGAGCCGCGGCACGGTCTCGATGTTGTGATTCAGGACATCGGGGCGCGCCGCGAGCACGGCGCGCAGGCTCGCCTCCCGGCCCTGGAAGTCGGGGATCAGGACCTCGATCATGCACTCGGGCAGGCGCGCGCGGATCGCGCGGATCGTCTCGGCGAAGATCTCGGCCCCGCCGTCGGCGAGATCGTCGCGATCCACCGAGGTGATGACGGCGTGGCGGAGCCCCATCTCGACCGCGGCCTCCGCGACGCGCGCCGGCTCCTCGCGGTCGAGCCCGATCGGGTGCCCCTTGTCGACGGCGCAGTATCGGCAGCCGCGCGTGCAGATGGCGCCGAGGATCATGAAGGTGGCGGTGCCGAGCCCCCAGCATTCGCCGACGTTCGGGCAGACCGCCTCCGCGCACACCGTGTGGAGGTGGAGCCCCGCGAGGAGGCTCCGCAACCGCTCGTAGATGGGCCCGCCGGGCAGGCGCACCTTGAGCCAGTCGGGATGGCGCCGGTGGCGCGGGGCCGCAGCGGCCGGCCGGGGCGGAGCGGCGAGCCCCTCGAGAATGGGAATGCGGTTCGGGGTCGGCGGGTTCATCGCGGGGAGAAGCCTACCATGCCGGGGCGACCCCTGCCGGGGACGCCGGGGCCGGGGCCGGTGCCGCCCGGGCCGCCCGGGCTCCAACCACCGCGGCAGCGCGGGATCGGCTATGCTCCGCCGCGCATGCGCAAATGGATTCCCCCTCTCATCGGCCTCCTCTCCTTCACCGTCGCGCTCGTCGTCCTCCGCCGCGAGCTCGCGGGGACGAGCACCGCCGAGATCGCCGCCCAGCTCCGCGCCATCCCGGCCCATCGCATCGTCCTCGCCGCGCTCCTCACCGCCTTCGATTTCCTGCCGCTCATCGGGCTCGATTGGCTCGCGCTCCGCGTCATCGGCCGCACGCTGCCGCTCCGGCGTCTCGCCGCCACCTCGTTCATCGGCTACGCGTTCAGCCGCGCGGTCGGCTTCGCCGTCCTCTCCGGCGGCGCCGTGCGCTATCGCCTTCTCGCCGCATTCGACCTCGGCCCGCTCGACATCGCGAAGCTCGTGGCGCTCGCCGCCATGATCTCGTGGCTCGGCTTCCTCGCGGTCGGCGGCGCGGTCTTCCTCATCGACCCGCCGCTGCTCCCGGCGGCGATCACCTTGCCCGTCCGCTCGGCGCGCCTCCTCGGCGCGGGGTTCCTCCTCTGTCTTCTCTTCTACCTGGGATGGTGCGCGCGGCGAGTGGCGGCACTCCGCATCGGCTCGTGGCACCTGAACCTGCCGACGATCGAAGGGGCTCTCGCCCAGGTCCTGGTGGCCGGACTCGACTGGTTGCTCGCCGCCGCCGTGCCCTACCTCCTCATCGCCCCCGCGGACATGTCCTTCACGCACTTCATCGGGGTGTACATGCTGGCGCAGGTGGCGGGGGTCGCGTCCAACGTGCCGGCCGGGCTCGGCGTCTTCGAGACCGTGATGCTCCTCTTCCTCGGCTCGAGCGTGAATCCGGCGGCGGCGATCGGCGCGCTTGCCATCTACCGGCTCGTCTTCTACGTGGCGCCGCTCGCGGGCGCCGCGCTCCTGTTCGGGGCGATCGAGCTCGGGCTCGCTCGGGGTGGGCGGGATCGCGAGCGCCTCGACCCGGAAGGCCGCGCCCCGGCCGGTTGACCGCGCCCCGGCCGGTTGACCGCGCCCCGGCCGCTTGCTAGCGTCCGTCTCCCCCGCTCGAGTCCCGCTCGAGTCCCGCCAGGAGACAAGAGCCATGAACGATCACCAGCGTCACAGCGGGCGCCCCCTCGTCGCCCTCGGCCTCGCCGTCATCGCGCTCCTCGCCGCCGGGCTGACTCTGTTCCTGGCCCGCACCGGCGCGCTCGACGAGCTGGCCCGCGGACTCCGCCCGCTCCCCGTGCACGGAGCAGTCGCCGACTTCGCGCTCACCGAGCGGAGCGGCCGCACCGTGACGCGCGCCGAGCTCGCCGGCCATGTCTGGATCGCGGACTTCATCTTCACCCGCTGCCAGACCATCTGCCCGCGCATGACGTCCGCCATGAGCACGCTCGCGACCGATCTGGCCGACGCCCCGGACGTCCGCTTCGTCTCGATCACGGTCGACCCGGCCTACGACACCGCGTACGTGCTCGCCGACTTCGCAGCCCGCTACAACGCAGACCCGGAACGCTGGTTCTTTCTCACCGGCACCAAGGAGGCGATCTATCCGCTCCTCGCCGACAGCTTCCATCTGACCGCCGAAGGTGCCGACGGCTCCTTCAACCACTCGACCCGCTTCGTGCTGGTCGACGGCGCGGGCCGCATCCGCGGCTACTACGACTCGGCGGACACCGAGACCCTGCGCCGCCTCGCCGCCGACGCGCGCCGGCTCCGATCATGATCCCGTACGCCGCGCTGCCGACGGTGAACGCGCTCCTCAATGCGACGAGCGCCGGCCTCCTCATCGCCGGATACCTCGCCATCCGGCGCGGCCGCCGGGAACGCCACCGCGCGCTCATGCTCGCGGCGGTCGCCTCCTCGACCCTCTTCCTGATCTCCTATCTGACCTATCACGCGCACGCGGGCACCACGCGCTTCGTCGGCTCGCCGCCGGTGCGCGCCGCGTACCTCGCGATCCTCGGCACGCACACGGTGCTCGCAGCCGCCATCGTGCCGCTGGTGATCCTCACCCTCGCCCGCGCGTTCCGCGGCCAGTTCGCCCGCCATCGCCGCGTCGCCCGCTGGGCACTGCCGGCATGGCTCTACGTATCGATGACGGGCGTGGTCATCTACCTGATGCTCTATCACCTCTGACCGGCTTGCGGTAGAATCGGCCGGTTTTCGATTCACGGTGCCCCGCTTCAGTCGAAGGAGAGACGACATGAACAACCGGATCCGAGAGATCCTGAGCTGGTACACGAACGAGACTCCGGGCGTCCGTGCCAACCTCGCGCGGATGCTGAACCACGGGAGGATCGGCGGCTCGGGTCGCATGGTGATCCTGCCCGTCGACCAGGGCTTCGAGCACGGGCCCGTGCGCTCGTTCACCGCCAACGCGGCCGGATTCGACCCCGAGTACCACTTCCAGCTCGCGATCGAGGCCGGCATGAACGCCTACGCGGCGCCGCTCGGCTTCATCCAGGCTTGTGCCGATCGCTACGCGGCCGAGGTGCCGCTGATCCTCAAGGTCAACAATTCAGACTCGCTGTACAGCGGCGAGGATCCCTGCCCCGCGGTGACGTCCACCGTGCGTGACGCGCTCGCGCTTGGCTGCGCGGCCATCGGCTTCACCATCTACCCCGGCTCCGCCGCCCGCAACGAGATGTACGAGGAGATCCGCGAGCTGACCGAGGAGGCCAAGGCCTGCGGGCTCCCGGTCGTCATCTGGTCGTACCCGCGCGGCTCGGGGGTCTCGAAGGACGGCGAGACCGCGGTCGATGTCTCGTGCTACGCCGCTCACATCGCCTGCCAGCTCGGCGCCAACATCGTCAAGGTCAAGCCGCCGACCGCCCACGTCGAGCAGGCGGAAGCCAAGAAGATGATCGAGAAGCACCAGGTCCCGATCGCGACCCTGGCCGACCGCGTGCGCATGGTCGTGCGAAGCTCGTTCAACGGGAAGCGGATCGTCATCTTCTCGGGCGGCGCCGCCAAGTCGCTCGACGAGATCTACGAGGATTGCCGCCAGATCCGCGACGGCGGCGGTTTCGGCTCGATCATCGGGCGCAACTCGTTCCAGCGGCCGAAGGACGAGGCGCTCAAGATGCTCGGGCAGATCATGGATATCTACGGCGGCAAGTGAGCCCGGACCGCGGGACGCGCGCCGGGCACCCCCCGGATATCCGGCGCGCGCCCGCCCCCGAGGCGCTTCCCCACGAGGCCACTCGATGAGCGTCCCGACCCAGAAGGCCCGCGTCCGCGCCGTGCGCGAGATCGCCCCCGACGTGCGCGAGTGTGTGTTCGCCCCGGCGAACCCGCTCCATTTCCATCCGGGGCAGTGGGTCTCGCTCCACCTGCCGCTCGGTGAGCGCCCGCCGCTCATCCGCGCCTACTCGCTTGCCGAGCCCGAGTCGCCGTCGGGCGAGCTCGTGCTCTGCTTCGACCACGTCGCGGGCGGTCTCGGCTCGAGCTACCTGTGGGAGATCGCCGGCGGCGAGGAGCTCACGCTCGCCGGGCCCTTCGGCCAGTTCGGCGCGCCGGAGCCGCTCCCCGAGCGGCTCGTCCTGGCCGGGCGCTTCACCGGTGTCGTCCCGCTCCGCTGCCTCCTCCGCCACCTGTTCCGCGATGCCGCGGCGAGCGCCGCGGCCCCCGAGATCCTTCTCGTCAACGGCGCCGATCGCGTCGAGCATCTTCTCTATCATGAGGAGTTCTCCGCCCTCGCGCTGCGCACGCCGCGCGTCCGCTACGTCGCCTCGGCACCGGGCGGCGGCCCCGGGATCGACGCTCGACCGGAGGTGGATATCCTCCGGGAGGCCTTGATCGCCGAAGGCTGGGGCGAGCGCCGCTTCGTGCCGCTCGTGAGCGGCCTCAAGGCCTTCGTCCGCCCCGTGCGTGCGCTCTTCGTCGAGGAGATGGGATTCGAGCGGCGCGACGTGCGCTGCGAGACGTATGATTGATGTGGTCGACGCCTGACCGGGATCGGACCCGGGCGACTCGATCCCGGCGCACCTGCCGACATCGAGGGAGACTCCGCCGCCGGAGTCAGTGCGCTGACTCCTGGTCCTCTACCTGCCGGGGTGATGATGGATTTCTCCTGGTCTGACGAGCAGCTCAGGTTCCGTGATTCGGTCGTCGCCTTTGCCCGGCGCGAGCTGAATGCGGACCTCCTGGCCCGCGACGACGCCGGCGAGCTGCCGCGCGAGCTCTGGAGGAAGTGCGCCGACTTCGGCATCCAGGGCCTTCCGGTTCCGGAGGAGTACGGCGGCAGCGGCCTGGACAGCCTCAGCACGATGCTCGCCATGGAAGCGTTGGGTTACGGTTGCCAGGACAACGGTCTGGTGTTTGCGATCCACGCCCACATGTGGGCGGTCGAGGTGCCCATCCTCCGGTTCGGGAACGAGGACCAGAAGCGCCGCTACCTCCCCAGGTTGTGCGACGGAACGTGGATCGGCGCGCACGGGATGACCGAGCCGAACTCCGGTTCGGACGCCTTCAGCCTGGCCACGCGCGCGGTGCGCAACGGGGATCGCTACGTGTTGAACGGCGCCAAGACGTTCATCACCAACGCCCCCGATGCGGATCTGGCGCTGGTGTTCGCCACCGTGGATCCCAGGAAGGGCATGTGGGGGATCACGGGTTTTCTGGTGGAACGCGGCGCCAGGGGGTTCTCGACGGGGCGGAGGATCGAGAAGATGGGGCTCCATACCGCCCCCATGGCCGAGCTGATCCTGGAGGACTGCGAGGTGCCGGCCGCCAACGTCCTGGGGCGCGAGGGCCTGGGGCAGGCGATCTTCAACCATTCCATGGGCTGGGAACGCAGTTGCATCCTGGCCAGTACCGTTGGCGCGATGCAACGCCAGCTCGAAGCCTGCCTGCAGTACGTGAAAGACCGGCATCAGTTCGGGAAGCCGGTGGGGAGCTTCCAGCTCGTGGCTTCCAAGATCGTGAACATGAAGGTCCGGCTCGAGACGGCCAGGCTGGTGCTCTATCGCACGGGGTGGCTCCATGCCGAAGAGAAGCTGGACGCCCTCGACGCGGCCGTGTCCAAGCTCGTGATCAGCGAGGCGGCCGTCGAGTCCGCCCTGGACGCCATCCAGATCCATGGCGGCTATGGCTACACGAAGGAATTCGGCGTGGAAAGGGATCTGCGGGATTTCCTGGGCGGCAAGATCTACTCAGGAACCTCTGAAATCCAGCGATTGATCATCGCACGGAGTCTCGGTCTCTCGGTCTGACGGCGCTGGAGCAAATCATGGCGTACCTCCTGTGGCATGGCCTCGCCGAATCCGCTCAACGTCACCCCGATCGTCTGGCGGTGGCCTGCCGCGGCGAGAAACTGACCTATCGGGAGCTGGACGAGGAGAGCACGCGCCTGGCGAATCTCCTCGCCGCCGAGGGGATCGGGCCGGGCGCCCGCGTCGGGATCGATCTGCACAAGAGCCCCCAGGTGGTGGTGGCCATGCTCGGGATCCTCAAGGCCGGCGCGACCTACGTCCCGGTGGACCCGAACGCTCCGGTCCGGCGCGTCTCCTACATACTCGGCAACTGCGCGGTCCGCGGTCTCGTGACGACGGAGAAGAAGCTGCACGGACTGGCAGCGCACTGGGGCGAATTGCCGGAGCTGAGGACCGTGGTGCTGACCACCGGGACGCCGGCCGCGGCCGGTGATCCGGCAGGCCGGCGGTTTCATGCCTGGGAGACCCTGCGGCGGTTCCCCGCCGAGCGGATCCCGGCCTCCCGCGCCGTCGAGCTCGACCCGGCGTACATCCTCTACACCTCCGGATCCACGGGGACACCCAAGGGGGTGGTGCTCAGCCACCGGAATGCGCTGACCTTCGTGGACTGGGGCGTGGCCGCCTTCCGGATCGGGCCGGAGGACCGGCTCTCCAATCATGCCCCGATGCACTTCGATCTCTCCGTCTTCGACGTGTATGTGGCGCTGCAGACCGGGGCCAGCGTGAACATGGTCCCCGAAACCGCCCTCATCTTTCCGCTGGAGGTGGCGCGCTGGATCGAGACCGAGCGGATCAGCATCTGGTACTCGGTGCCGTCGGCCCTCACCCAGATGCTGCTGCACGGGCAGCTGGAGCGATTCCGTTTCGAGCACCTCCGCGCCGTACTGTTCGCCGGAGAGGTATTCCCGGTCAAGTACCTGCGCGATGTGATGCAACGCCTGCAGCAGGTCGAGTTCTACAACCTGTACGGGCCGACCGAGACGAACGTTTGCACGTACTACCGGGTTCCACCGCTGCCGGCCGACCGGACCGCCGACATTTCGATAGGCGCGGCGTGCGACAATACCGACGTGTTCGCGGTGACCGAGGACGGGCGGGTGGCCGGCCCCGGTGAAGAGGGGGAGCTCCTGGTGAGAGGGGGCACCGTCATGCTCGGGTACTGGGGGTTGCCGGAGAAAACCGCCCAGATGCTGATACCGAACCCCGTGCAGACGGCATACCCCGAGCGCGTCTACCGGACCGGGGACTATGTCCGGCCGCAGCCGGACGGCAACTTCCAGTTCGTGGGCCGCCGCGACAACATGGTGAAGTCGCGGGGGTACCGCATCGAGCTGGGGGAGATCGAGCAAACGCTCTACCAGCACCCGAAGATCCGCGAAGCAGTGGTCCTCGCCGTCCCCGATCAGGAGATCGGGGCGCGCCTCCAGGCGGTGATCGTTCCGCATCCGGGAGCGGACCTGGTGGTGGAAGAGCTCCGCGGGTTCTGCCTGGCCCGCCTGCCGCGGTACATGGTGCCGGAGGAGTTCCTGGTCCGGGAGCAGCTGCCGCAGACATCAACCGGAAAGACCGATCGGGTGCAGCTGCGGGCTGAACTGGGCCTCTGACCCGACGAGCTGGAGGGGGCAATGGCCTTCAAGGACGAGCTCAGAGATTTCATCCGGGAGAACCTGATCGACGAGGGAGACCCGGACGACGTGTCGGACGATGAGTCTCTCATCGAGCGCGGTGTCATTGACTCGATGGGGCTCATGCAGGTCATTCATTTCATCGAGGAACGGACCGGAGTACGGATCGCGGACGAGGACATACTGCCCGAGAATTTCGAGTCGCTCAACACGATCGAGCAGTACATCGCGACCAGGAAGGGGAAAGGCTGAGCCGGCGAGGCTGAAAGGTGCGGGGCATGAGTCGGAGAAAAACGGTCCGCCGGGCCGCAGGGAACCTGCCGAAGTCCCTGGAGTATCTGCGCGAGTTGCTTTGCGGGCAGTACTACCTGCTCAAGTTCCGCCTGCGCGGCCAGAAGGTCGTTGTCGGGAGGCGATTTCGCGTGGTGGGGGGCGTGGATATCCGCGGACCGGGTACCGTGGTGTTCGGGGATGATTGCGTGGTCTTCTCGACGAAACTGGCCCGGACGACACCCTGGACGCAATCCCCCGCGGCGGTCATCAAGTTCGGCAACCAGGTGGCCCTCAACGGCGCACGCATCAGCTGCGCCGCGCGGATCGAGGTCGGCGACCGGGCGATGCTGGCCGAGGCGCGAATCACCGACAGCGATTTCCACGCCGTTCAGGTCGGCCCGGAAGAGCATCGCCTGAATACCCAGGGCGCCACCAAGCCGGTCTACATCGGAGCCAACGCCTGGGTCTGCGTCGGAGCGATCGTCCTGAAGGGGACCCGGATCGGAGCGAACACGGTGGTCGCCGCCGGCTCCGTGGTGACCGGTCGGATCCCCTCCGATGTGGTCGTGTTCGGAAACCCGGCCCGCGTCGTCTGGCGGTTCCCGCGGGGGACGTCCCCGCGCGGACCGCTCCCCCCGATGCCCCCGGCGTAGAGCGCCGGCCCGCCCGCTCGCTTGCGGCGGACCCTACACGCCGGCCCGCACCACCGCCCCGAGCGCGGCGATCGCGGCGGCGAGCTGCTCGTCGCTGAGATACGGCGCCGGTCCGAGCCGGAGGAGATCGCCGCGCACGTCGGTGAGCACGCCTCGATCGCGGAGCGCGGCCGCGAGCGCGGCCGCCTGCGAGCTGCGCAGGGCGAGGAAGCCGCCGATCCGCTCGAGCGGCACCGCGTGGTCACGCGCGATCAGGCGCGGATCGAGGTCGAGCGCGTCGAAGCCGGCGGCGAGGAATCCTACCTGGTGCCGGCTCACCGCGCGCAGGAGATCCGGGGTGAGCCCCTCGTCGGCGAAGAACGCGAAGACGCGCGCCGCCCGGTAATGGCTCGTCGGATCGTACGTGGCGCCGGCCCAGCGCGCGGGTCCGCTGCCGTACGCCACGCGGCCCGCGACCGGCGCCGCGAGGTGCGCGAACTCGCTGAACCAGCCGGTCACGACCGGCCGGAGCTCCTCGCGCCCCGGCGGCACGCGCAGGAAGCAGTTCCCCTCGCCGAGCTGGCAGTACTTGTAGCCGCCGCCGACCACGAACGCATCGGCGAGCCCTTCCGCCGCGAGCGAGAACGGCACCGCGTTCAGATGATGATAGGTGTCGACGAGGAACTCGGCGCCGGCGCGCCGCACGGCGGCACAGAGCGACCCGAGCCCCGGCACGATGTGCGCGTTGGCGAAGAGCACCGAGGAGACGAGGACCGCCGCCGTGTGCGCGTCGACCGCCGCGGCGAGCCGCTCCGCGATCGCCGCCGCCGGCGCGGCCGGCACCTTGACGACCTCGAGCGAGCGGAGCTCGGCCAGGCGGTCGAGCTGGCGCCGGAGGGTATTGAACTCGCCGTCCGTAGTCACCAGCCGCGGCCGCGCGTCGAGCGGGAGCGCGGAGAGGAAGCGGATCACGAGCTCGTGCGTGTTCTGGCCGAGGGCGATCTCGTCCGCTCGCGCACCGAGGAGCCGCGCGTAGCCCTCGCGAACGAGTTCTGCCTTCCCGGCGGCCGGCCCCCATTTCTCATCGAGGAGACGCGCCGCATCCTCCCACGCCTCGACCTGCCCCGCGAACCCGACATCGGGCCACGCCTGATGGGAATGTCCGGTCAGGAGCAGCCGCTCGCCGACGCGGAAGCGCGCGTAGTGCGGAGCGAGCGCGTTCGGCGTGCGGGTGAACTCGGCGAGCGCGCGCACCGCGGCCTCTAGAGCTCGCCCTGGGACAGGAACTCGAGCGGGGTCATGGTCTCGAGTATGTCGATCCGGGCGACCACGAGCAGCTCGTCGAGCTTGAGATAGCTGGAATAGCTGACCGCCATCGCCCTCCCCATGGCCGGCGCCGGCAACCGCGAGCCGCAGCCGAAACCGGCCTCGTCTAATGCTCCTCGCGCACCAGGTTCCGGTTCCACTCCGGAATCTCGACCTCGATATCGCTCGTCCCGTCGGGCACGACCTGGCAGCCGAGCCGCGACTGGGGCGTCAAGCCCGGCGCGTTGTCGAGCTGGTCCTCCTCGTCCTCGGTGGACTCGTTGCAGCTCGCGAGCCCCTTCCGCACGATCACGTGGCAGGTCGAGCAGGCGCAGACGCCGCCGCAGGCGTGATCGAGGTCGACCCCGTGCGCGAGCGCGATGTCGAGGATCGAGCCGGGCTGCCCCTCGTGGCCGTAGGGGAGCTTCGCCGGATCCACGGTCACCGTGACGCCGCGATTGACGAAGGTCACCTGGTAGGGCTTCGCCGGCAGCCTGGTCTCGGTCTTCTTGAGGTATGGATTGACGCCGCCCATGGCCTTTCCCGATCGGGGGTGCGAACCCTGACGCGGCGCATTCGCGCGTCAGGCCTGATGCGAAGAGGGCGCTCTCGACCGCTGCGTCAGACTACCACCGCGGTCAGGGAATGAGGAGCACCTTCCCCGACGTCTTGCGGCCCGCGAGCTCGCGGTGCGCCGCCCGGGCCTCGGCGAGCGGCATCTCGAGCCCGATCCGCACGCGGAGCGATCCGCCGGCGAGCCACGCGAGCACCTCGCCGGCGCGAGCCAGGAGGTCCTCGCGCGTCGCCGTGTAATGAGCGAGGTTCGGGCGCGTGAGGAAGAGCGATCCGCGCTGCGCGAGGAGAAGCGGATCGATGGGCGGCACCGGCCCGCTCGACTGCCCGTAGAGGACGAGCATCCCGCGCGGCGCGAGCGCGCGCATGCTCCGCTCGTAGGTGGCCTGACCCACCGCATCGTAGGCCACCTCGACGCCGCGGCCGCCGGTCAGCCGGGCGACCGCCGGCTCGAAGTCCTCCTCGTCGTAGCGGATCACGTGGTCGGCGCCCGCTCCGCGCGCGAGCTCGGCCTTGGCCGCGGTCGACACGGTGGCGATGACGCGCGCGCCGCGCCGGCGCGCGATCTGGCAGAGGAGGAGCCCGACGCCGCCCGCCGCCGCGTGCACGAGACACGTATGGCCGGGCGCGAGCGGATAGGTCGAGACGGCGAGATAGTGCGCCGTCATCCCCTGCAGCATGACCGCCGCAGCGTCGCGCGCGCTCACGGGCGTCGGGCAGCGGCACGAGGCGCGCGGCCGCGACGGCCGCCATCTCGGCGTAGGCCCCGAGCGGCCCCGCCCACGCCACGCGCGCGCCGGCCTCGACCTCGGTCACCCCCGCGCCGACCGCGGTCACGGTGCCCGCCGCCTCGACGCCGAGCGTCGCCGGCAGCTCGATCTTGTAGAGCCCGCTCCGCTGGTACGTGTCGATGAAGTTGACGCCGATCGCCTCGATCCGGACCAGCGCCTGGCCGGCGCCCGGCACCGGTTCCGCGACCTCCTCGAACTGCATGACCTCCGGGCCGCCCGGAGCGTGGATGCGTATGGCCTTCATGACCCTCCTCCCGGTCGAGCCAGCCCGCCCGGCACGCCAAAGGCGCTATTCTACGCTACCGACCCCTTCGCTGCGCCGCTCGACCACCGGCCAGGAGGCTTCGCCATGCGCGCTCGGAGTGCGACCGCCGTGCTCATCTTCTCGATCCCGATCCTCCTCGCGAGCTCGCCGGCGAGCGCATCCGCGGTGGATTCGACCCGCGCCGCGCTCGTCCTTCCCGACACGCTCTGGCAGCATGTGCTGGCCGGCGCGGGGGTCGCCGGCCCGACGCTCGGCTACGGCGCCGAGGAGCGCGCGCACTACGGGCGCGACATGTTTCTCCTCCGCCCCGTCGCGAACCTGTTCTCCGACGTGCGCGCCATCCCGCGGCGGAGCGGCCAGCTCGCCACCGAGCTCGTCGCGCAGGCGGGGAGCACCGCCGATCTCGTGCGTACCGCATTCCTCCTCACCGATGTGTCGGCCGGCCGCAACTTGCCGCTCGCGGACAGCACGACCGCCGCGGCGCGCCATGGAGCCCCGACTCGCTCGACGCGGCCGCCGCCGCGACGTGGCGCACGCTCCCGCCGCCGGCCCAACGCCTCGTGCTTGAGCTCCTCGCCGGCGCCGCCGAGGCCGCACCCTGGCTCCGCGCCGCCTACGATGAGCCGTTCCTCGCCGCCGCCGCGGGCGAGCGCGCTCCGCTCGACTCGCTCTACGCGCTCGCGGCCGCACCGTGGACCGAGGATCGGCTCGGCCAGCTCGCCACGCTCCGCCGCGCGTCGTTCGCGGCGCCCCGCCATCTCGACCGCGAGTACCTGGCCTTCGGCTCGATCCTCTTTCTCGCGCACGTGGACCGCGCGCTCGCCGAGTACGGGACCGCGGGCGTCGCCCCGCCGCGCGTGGACCTCCGCTTCCCGACCGCGCTCGGCGAGGTCGCGATCCGCGGCGCCGGCGACGACGTGCATGCGCGACCCGCGTTCCTCACCGTCGACCTCGCCGGGAACGACGAGTACCGCGGCCGCCATGCGGTCCCCGCCGGGCCCGATCGCCCGCTCGCTCTCGTCCTCGATCTCGCCGGCGCCGACCGCTACGCGGGGGGCGACTCGGCATGCGCCATGGCCTGCGGCCTCTTCGGCCTCGGCGCCCTCATCGATCTCGCCGGCAACGACGCCTACCGCGTGGCGGAGTCGGGCCTCGGCGCCGCGTGGTACGGCACCGGCCTCCTCCTCGATGCCGCCGGCAACGACGAGTACGTCGTCGATCGCGGCTGGGGAGAGGGCGCCGCGCACGTGGGCGTCGGTCTCCTCGTCGATCGGGCCGGCGACGACGCCTACACCTGCGCCGAGCAGTCGCAAGGACTCGGCTCGACGCTCGGCGCCGGGATCCTCGTCGACGTGACCGGCAACGACCGCTATCTCGCTCGCGACGACGGCAATCCGTCGGACCTCTACAACGGGCTCTCCGTCGCGATGGCGCAGGGCGTGGGCTATGGCCGGCGCGCTGATCTCGGCGACGGGCACAGTCTCGCCGGCGGCTTCGGCGTGCTCGTCGACGGCGCCGGCGACGACTCGTATCACGCGACCTGCTGGAGCCAGGGCGCGGGCTACTGGTGGGGAGTCGGACTGCTCGAGGACCTGGGCGGCGACGACACCTACCGGAACGGCAAGTACTCCCTCGGCGCGGCGGCCCACTTCGCGATCGGCTGCCAGGTGGATCTCAGCGGCCGCGACCGCTACAACGCCGGCAATGCGATCGCGGTGAACCAGTTCCAGGGACACGCGCGCGACGGCTCGATCGGCATCTCGATCGACGGTGGCGGCGACGACGAGCACCTGCTCCGGAGCCACTGCGGGGGCTCGGCGGATCTCGCCTCGATCGGTTTGTTCTGGAATCGCGCGGGCAACGATCTCTACGACGTGCGCTTCGAACTGATCGGCGACAACCCGGACTGGAGCGATACGCCGCCGCTCGGCACCACGACCCTCTACCCGCCGGCAAACAGCTTCCGCGACGACCTCGAGGCGGTGGGCCTCTTCCTCGACACGGGCGGACGCGACGAGTACCGCTGGCAGAACCTCGGCCCGGCGGCGGCTGCTGCGGCGGCGGTGACCGCGCCGCCGGCCGGCGACAACCGGGAGTGGCCGTCGCGCCGCGGCCCGCGCGCGCACGGCTGCGGGCTCGACGGGGAGTGGCTCGCACGGCAGTAGGGAGGGCCACCGCCGGCCGACACACGGGGTGCTATGCTCCCGCCATGAAGAGCACGCTCCGCGTCGGGTCCTCCGTCTCGCACTACCGCCTCCTCTCCCTCGTCGGCGCCGGCGGCATGGGCGAGGTCTACAAGGCGGAGGACACCGTCCTCGGTCGCACGATCGCGCTCAAGATCCTCCCGCCCGACCTCGTGCGCGACGACGAGCGGGTGCGCCGCTTCGTGCAGGAAGCCAAGTCGGCCTCCTCGCTGAGCCATCCTCACATCGTCACCGTGCACGAGATCGGTGCCGCCACCGTGCGGCCGGAGGGAGAGCCGGACGCCGGCCAGCCGGCGGAGACCTCCATCCACTACATCGCGATGGAGTTCGTCGACGGCGTCACGTTGCGCCAGAAGATCCACGACGAGAAGACGGAGCTCCGCACGCTGCTGCTCTACATGGCCCAGGCCGCCGAGGGCCTGGCCAAGGCGCATGCCGCCGGCATCGTGCATCGCGACCTGAAGCCCGACAACATCATGATCTCCCAGGATGGCTACGCGAAGGTGCTCGACTTCGGGCTCGCCAAACTCACCGAGGCGGGACCGGCCGCCGCCCCCGGCAGCGAGGTGACGACCGCGGCCGCGTCGCCGACGCGCGACGGCGCCATCCTCGGCACGGTGGGTTACATGTCCCCGGAGCAGGTCCAGGGGAGGACGGTGGACCAGCGCTCGGACATCTTCTCATTCGGCTGCATCCTCTACGAGGCGGCGACCGGCCAGCGTCCGTTCCGCGGCGACTCCGACGTCGAGGTGATGCACAGGATCCTCCGCGAGAAGCCGCCGCCCGTGGACGAGCTGAATCCGAACGTGCCGGCCGAGGTCCGCCGGCTCATCCGCCGCTGCCTGGCCAAGGATCCCGAGCAGCGCCACCAGTCGATGAAGGATCTCGCGATCGAGCTCGCCGAGCTGGCCGCGGACTACGACCAGCTCGCGCCGGGGTCGGCCTCGTCGAGCTCCGTCGCGGCGGTCGCCCCGGTGCGCGCGCGGGGGCCGCGTTTCTGGCTCGGCGCCGCGCTCGCCGGCGTCGCGATCGCGAGCGCCGTTCTCGCCGGCGCTTACCTCCTCGGGCAGCGAAAGGGACGGCCGGCGGCTCCCTCGGCCTTCGAGTCCATGCGCATCACGAGCCTGACCGCGAGCGGGAAGGTCCGCGCCGCCGCCATCGCCCCCGATGGCAAGGTGGTGGTGCAGGTGGTCGAGGAGGCGGGCCGGCAGAGCCTCGTCGTCCGCCAGGTCGCCACCGGCAGCGATGTCGAGATCGTGCCGCCGGGAACTCCCTTCAGCGGAATCGCAGTCACCCCGGATGGCAACTACGTCTACTACACGCGCTACGAGCGCGACGTGACCCTGTACTCGCTCCTCTATCAGATCCCGGTCCTCGGCGGCGAGGCGCGGAAGCTGATCTTCGACGTCGACACCCCTGTCGCCTTCTCCCCGGACGGCAAGCGCATCGCCTTCGCGCGCGGTTACCCGGAACAGAACGCGAGCGCCATCCTCGTCGCCGCGGCCGACGGCACGGGCGAGCAGAGAATTGCGGAGCGCAAGGACCCGGAGACCTACAGTCTGAGCGTCCTCGCCTGGTCTCCCGATGGCACGACGATCGCCGCGGTGACCACCAGCGAGGAGGGAGGTGTTCACCAGGCGCTCGTGGTCGTGGATGTCGAGTCCGGCCAGGAACGCTCGCTGTGCGCCGAGCGCTGGGCGGATGTGAACGGGCTGGCGTGGCTGGCGGACGGCCGCGGTCTTCTCGTCACGGCGAGCACCGCGCAGGCGGCCGACAAACACCAGATCTGGCATCTCTCCTATCCTGGGGGCGAGCTCCGGCGAGTCACCAACGATCTCAACAACTACCGCGGCGTGAGCGTGGCCGCCGATTCCCGCTCGCTCGTCACCGTGCAGACGAGCTTCAGCTCGAGCCTGTGGCTGGCGCCGGCCGCGGATGCCGCGCGGGCCACGAGCCTCGCCCGCGAGCGCAACGAGTTCGTCGAGCAGATCCGCTGGGCCCGCTCGGGGACGATCACCTTCATGGCCAAGCGCGGGGGCGCTTACGACATGTGGGCCTGCGACGCCGAGGGGCGCGAGCAAAGGCGTCTGACCACCGAGTCCCAGAAGTACACGACCCCCATCCCGGCTCCCGATGGCAGCTTCATCCTCTGCACGTCGGTGCGCGACCGCGGTGTCCCGCATGTGTTCCGCCTCGACGCCGACGGCGGGAACCCGACACCGATCACGAGCGGCGCCGGCGAGGTCGCCAACGACCTGTCGCCCGATGGCCGGTGGTTCCTCTACACGGACCGCGCGGCGGAGAGAACCCTGTGGAAGATGCCGCTCGCCGGCGGCGAGCCGGTGGCCGTCGTCAAGGAACCGCGGGGCCTCGGGCTCGTCTCTCCGGACGGGAAGTACATCGTGTACGTGTACCTGCGAACGGACGGCAAGCGTTTCGTGCCGGCGGCGGCGGTCGTCCCGGCCGCCGGGGGCGCCATCCTCTCGACCTCCGATGTTCCGGAGGGAGTGGGAGAAGCCCGCTGGGCTCCGAGGTCGGACGCGGTCACCTTTGTCGTGACTCGCGACGGGGTCTCGAACATCTGGCGGAATCCGCTCGGGGAGGCACCGCCCGAGCAGATCACCCGCTTCGAGAGCGGCCGCGTCTTCTCGTTCGACTGGTCGCCGGACGGGAAGCGGATCGCCTTCTCCCGCGGCGAGGAGGTGAGCGACGCCGTGCTGCTGAGCGACGTGCGCTAGCAGGACGGGAAGGCGGGCGGCTACGGCTCTTCGTAGGAGATCTTCCGCGTCTGCGTGAACTGGCGGATGCCCTCGGGCGACTCGATGAAGCCGAAGCCCGATTGCTTCGCTCCGACCCACGGCGTGCCTGACACGCCGCCGATCGACCGGTTGACACCCACCATGCCCGCATCGAGCCGCGCGGCGAGGGCGCGCGCCCGGTCGGGCGCGCCGCACCACAGCGTGGCGCCGAGCCCGAAGCTCGTCGCATTCGCCTTCTCGATCGCCTCGTCGGCGCTCTTCACCCGCTCGATGGCGGCGACCGGACCGAAGGTCTCCTCGCGCATGAGCGCCATGTCGCCGCTCACGCCGACGACGACCGCAGGCTCGAGGAAGAACCCCGGACCCGGCATCGCGTGCCCGCCGAGGAGTACCTGCGCCCCGCGGCGGCGCGCGTCCTCGAGCTGCGCGAGCACCCGGTCGCGCTGGGTCGCGCTCGCCATCGGCCCCATGTCCGCTTCCTCGCTCGTGCCGGGACCGACCCGCCAGCTCTTCGCCCGCGCCACCACCTTCTCGATGAACGCGTCGGCAATCGCCTCGTGCACGTAGATGCGCTCGACCGAGACACAGACCTGGCCCGAGTTCCGGAAGGAGCCGTTCACGGCGAACTCGGCGGCGCGGTCGAGATCGGCGTCCTCGAGCACCACCATCGGGTCCTTGCCGCCGAGCTCGAGGACGAGCCGCTTCAGGTCGTTCCCCGCCGCCTGCATGATCGCCTTCCCGACCGCCTGGCTGCCGACGAAGGCCACCATCTGCACGTCGGCGGCGACGAGCGCCCGCCCCGTCTCGTCCGCCCCCTGCACGACCTCGAGCACGCCCGGCGGCAGCGCCGCCGCGATCCGCTCGTGGAGGAGCGCGCCCGAGAGCGGGGTCAGCTCGGACGGCTTCCACACCACCGTGTTGCCGGCGAGGAGCGCCGGCGAGATGAGCGACTCGGGCATCGACAGCGGGAAGTTCCACGGCGTGATCGCAGCCACCACGCCGAGCGGATCGCGCACCACCTGGGTCACGAGCTTCCCGTCGCGGTGCTCGATCGGCTCGAGCGCGGGCAGGAGGTTGTGCAGAGATTTGAGGCTCTCCGCAACCGCTTGCGCCTCGCCCAGGGCCGCGCGACGGAGCTTCCCCATCTCGGCGGTGACGAGGTCGGCGAGCGCCGGCGCGGCGGCCTGGACCTCGGCGCCGGCGGCGGCCAGCGCCGCGGCGCGGGCGGCGGGAGGCAGCGATCGCCAGCCGGGGAGCGCGCGCTGCGCGCGGGCGACGGCGGCCGCCACGTCGGCCGGGGTGGAACAGGGCACCTCCCCGATGGTCTCGCCGGTGGCGGGATTGACGGGACGGAGCGTCCGCACCGGGGACGCTGCGCTTGCGGGCTCGCTCATGTCGTCCAGACTACCGGCCGCCGGCAGCGGCGGCAACCTGCGCTTCCACCGCTTGTGTCCTCCCGCCGGGCGCGCTACCGTGCCTCGCAGGAGAAGAGCGAGGAAACCATGAAGCAGGACGACCCGCGGCCCGGCACCGCCGCGACCCCCCCGCCGACGCGGGCGCCACGGGCGGGCCCCCCGCCGGCCGGGAAGGAACCGCCCCGGACCCCGGCGCGCCGCCGGCAGCGGCGGGCGCTGCCGCCCCCGAGGAACTCGCGCCCGCAGCGGCGCCGCCAATCGAGCCCCGCCGCCGCGGCATGTTCGCGACCCTCGGCGCCGCCCTCGTCGTCTTCCTGGCGGCGCTCGCCCTCTACGTCGCGACCATCCTGCCCACGGTCGGCGCGGGCGACACGGCTCGCCTCCAGACCGCTGCATTCCGGGACGAGATCGGCGGCGAGGCGCGCGACCATCCGCTGACCGTCGCGCTCGCGCATCTCGCGATGCGCGTCCCGACTCCGGCGCTCTTCGCCGCGCCCCCGCTCGCGCAGTGGATGCCGCTCTCCGATCCCGCCTATCGCGCCAACCTGGCTACCGCGATCACCGCCGCGCTCGCTGTCCTCGTCGTCTTCTGGACCGCGCTCGGCCGCCTCGACCGATCGGAGATCGGCGATGCGCCGAGCCGGGTCTCGTTCGCGGCCGCCGGGGCGGCGAGCCTCGCCGTCGCCCACGCCTTCTGGGCACGCGCCGTCGTCGCCGACCACACGCCGCTCGTCATCCTCCTCCTCGCGCTCGCCACCGCCCTCTTCGCCGCGCGGCTCCGCGGCGGCGGCGCGTGGACCGTGTTCGCGGCACTCGTCCTCGTCGGACTCGCCGTGACCGAGCAGCGCGCGATCGGCCTGATCGCAATCGTGTACCTGTTCGCGGGGAGCGCGCTCCTCGCGAGCCCGCCGGCGCGCTCGATCGCGCGCGCCGCCTGGCTCGTCGCCCTTGCCTTCGCGCTCGGACTCCTCCCGCTCGCGACCCTCCTCTGGCGCGAGATCGTCGCCACCGCGGCGAGCACCCGGACGGTCGGCGATGTGATCGCGAGCCTGATCGGCGGTCCGCCCTGGCAGCGCCCGCCGCTCGATGCGCTGGCGATCGCCGCCGCTCGCCTCGCGGCCTCCTTCCTCGCCGCGACGATCTTCGCGGTGATCGGACTCATCGTGCTCCTCGCCCGCGGCGGCGGCCGGCGCGAGGGCCTTCTCCTCCTCGCGCTCATCGCGGCGAGCGGCGCGGTGGCGCTCGTGACTCCGTCGGCCGTGATCGCGGCATGGGTGCCGCTCGCGATCGCCGCCGCCATCGGCGTCGCGGCAACCTACCGCCGGTTGCGGCCCGGCGTCCCCGTGACGCTCGGGATCCTCTTCGTCGCGCTTCCGGTCGCGCTCTACTTCTTCCTGCCGCATCTCCCGGCATCACCGCAGCTCGATCCCTGGATCAGGACGCTGTATGCCGTGCCCTCGCCCGGCCCGGAGCCCCGGCTCCGTCCCTGGCGAGCCGGCGACTGGACTGCGCGCGACGAGGCGAAGGCGATCCTCGCCGCGCTCGACGCGCGCACGCTCCTCGTCACCGATGCACAGCGTGCGGAGACCTGCCGCTATCTCCTCGCGGTGGACGGGACCCGCCCCGAGCTCACAGTGCTCACTCCCGCCACACCCGAGCTCCAGGCCACGATCGCCGCCGAGCTCCCGCGCCGTCCGATCGCGACTGCCGGGCTCGCCGGCTTCGATCTCGCCCCGGTGCAAGGCGAGGCCGAGCTCATCGCGCGCGGACCGGTCGCGCTCGCGCGCCCGCGCCCGCCGTCGCTCATCCTCGCCGACCGGCTCTTCGCCGAGCGCAAGTACTGGGAGGCCGCCTTCAATTATGGCGAGGGGCTCGCGATACCCTATGGCACGAGCGCGCACCTCTCGAGCGTCCTCCCCGACGCCGCGGCGCTAGCGCGCTTCACCGTCGCCCTCGCGCAGGCGGGGTTCACCGAACGCGCGGCCGCGGTCCTGCCGCGCTACATCGCGGCGGCCGGACCCGACACCGCGCTCGCCCACGTGCGCCTCGGCGAGCTCTTCGCGGAGACCGGAGCGCCGACCTGGGCCGAGCACCATTTCGCCGAGGCGCTGGCCACCGCACCGGCGCCGGCTGTCGCCGCCTACGTGGACGGCCGCATCGCCGAACTTCGCAACGAACACGAGGCAGCGCGCGACTTCTACCGCCGCGCTCTCGAGATCGACCCGGGCCTCGAGAGCGCCCACGCCCGGCTCGATGCGAATGCACGCGCGGACCGGCGGCTCCCCGACCGGCAGCCGCTCGAGGCGCCGCTCCGATGACCGGCTCGCGGCGCCGCGCGCCGGTCCTCCTCTTCGCCGCCCTCCTCCTCGGCACAGCCGGGCCGGCCCCGCGCGCGGCCGCGGCGCCCCCGCCCGAGGCGCGCCGGCAATCGTTCACGATCGAATGCGCGCGCGAGACCGTCTTCTTCACGGTCACGGCGCGCGGCCCGGAGCCGGGGAAGAAAGCGGGCACCAAGGCCGCGGCTCCCGCCGGGCTCGAGGTGAGCCCGCTCGCCGTGCGCGACCGGGCGGGATCGATCCCCTTCACCGGCATGCGGCGCGGCGAGGCGGCGGGGACCATCGTCTTCACCTGGGCCGACACGGCGGCCACCGCCGAGCCCTACACGATCACGATCCCGTGGGCCGACGAGGAGAAGCAGACGCTCGACACGAACAAGGATCGGATCACCTGCGCGCGCGCCACGGGCGATGAGGTCTTCCCGCCGTTCGACGAACCGCCGGTCACGATCCGGCTCTTCCCGCCCGTCTATCCGGATGGGGCGAAGCAAGCGAAGATCGAGGGCGTGGTCTACGTGCGGATGACGATCGGGGAGAGCGGGCGGGTGATCGCGGCGAACGTTCACCGCTCGGAGACGATCGCGGTTCTCGAAGCGGCGGCGGTCGAGGCGGCGAAGCTCTCGATCTTCCGGCCGGCGATGAAGGGCGGCGCCCCGGTCAAGGCCCGGGTCGTCCTGCCCTTCCGTTTCAAGCTCTAGGCGTGGGCGCCGCCGGCGGCCCGGCGGCGCTGCCTCCCGGCACCGCCAACGCCTGCTCCGGATAGTCGTAGACGCCCTTGCCCACCTTCCGACCGAGCCGTCCTGCCTTCACGTACTTCTCGAGGAGCGGGCACGGCCGATACTTCTCGCCCAGCGTGCGATTGAGGAACTGGAGGATCGAGAGCCTGGTGTCGAGGCCGACCAGGTCGACGAGCTCGAACGGTCCCATCGGATGGTTGAGTCCGAGCTTGAGCGCCTTGTCGATGTCCGCGGCGGAGGCGACACCCTCCTGCAGCAGGTAGAAGGCCTCGTTGCCGATCAGGGCGTTGATGCGCGAGGTGACGAACCCCGGCGACTCGTTGATCGCGATCGGCTCCTTGCCCATGCGTCGCGCTGCGGCGAAGGCCAGCGCGTTCGTCGCCTCCGAGGTCTGCAGCGCCCGCACCACCTCGACCAGCTTCATCAGGTGGACCGGATTGAAGAAGTGCATCCCGATCACGCGCTCGGGTCGCGCGGTGGCGCCGGCGATCTCAGTGATGGAGAGCGCCGAGGTGTTGGTGGCGAGCACGGCATGCGGCGGCGCGAGGCGCACGAGCGCGCGGAAGGTCTCGATCTTGAGCGCCATGTCCTCGGGCACCGCCTCGATGACGAGGTCGGCCCCGCGCGCCGCATCCTCGAGCCGCGCTGCGGTGCGCAGGCTCTCGCGGGCCTTGGTGGCGGCGGCCGCCGGCACCTTGCCGAGCTCCACACCCTTGGCGAGCGCCGCCTCGATCGCGGCGCGCGCGCGGCCGAGCGCCGCCTCGTCCGCATCGTGGAGCATGGTCTCCATGCCGCCGAGCGCCGATACCTGCGCGATCCCGCGTCCCATCGTACCGGCGCCGATCACGGCCACACGGCGGAGCTGCACATCACTCGTCATCGCGAACATCCTCGTGGTCCTGCGCCTGTGGGATCCGATCCGCCATTCCGGACGCGCGCGCACTGTAGCACAGGCGGCGGTTCGGGCGGCCGCACCGGCGGTGACGCGGGGGCGGCGGAGCCGCCGGTGACAGGGGCGGCGGAGCTTTCGGTGACAGGGGCTGCGAATCCGCCGGTGACAGCGGCTGCGGAGCCGCCGGCACGGCGCGCGAGGTACAATCCGCACCGCCCATGATCGAGCCTGGACGCCCCCGCACGTATGTCTACCGGAGCCCGCTGCGGCGCGCTCTCTGCCGCGCGCTCGACGGGGCCGGCGATGCGCTCCGCGGCGGATCGGCGGCCCGCGCGCGCCGTCCGCTCCCCGCGCCCGTCGGACGGATCCTCGCGATCAAGCTCGATCACCTGGGCGATGTCGTGCTCGCGCTCCCGGCGCTCGCCGCGCTCCGGGTCGCGCATCCGCGCGCGCGCCTCGATGTGCTCGTCGCCACGGCGAGCCGCCCGCTGTTCGCCGAGCTCGATCTGGTGGACGAGGTGCTGGTCTGCGAAGCCGGCTGGTACGACGGCGGGCGGCCGGACCTGCGGGCACTCCTCGGGCTCGCCCGGGCGCTCCGCGCCCGGCGCTACGACCTGGCCCTCGATCTGCGCGGCGATCCGCTGGCGATCCTCCTCGCGACGGCGGCCGGGGCCCGCTTCCGCGTGGGCTTCGGCGATGCCGGCCTCGGCTTCCTCCTCGACCGCGAGCACGGCGCACGTCCGGGCACGCACCAGGCGACCCTGCTGCACGAGGCCGCCATGTCGGCGGGAGCCGGCCCGCTCGCCGGACCGCCCCGCCCGCGGCTCGCGACGTCGGCAGCGGAGCGAGCGGCCGCACACGCACAGCTCGGATCGCGCGCCGGGCGAGCGGTGACATTCCACGTCGGGGCCGGCGATCCGCGGAAGATCTGGCCCGCTGCCGGTTTCGGCGCGCTCGCCCGCACCCTCGCCCGGGCGGGACATCCGATCGTCGTCGTGGGCGGGAAGGAGGACATCGCGTGGAGCGAGCGCTTTCAGCGCGAGCTCGAGCAGCCGGCGCTGGATCTCACCGGCGCCCTGTCGCTCCGCGACTCGATCGCCGTGATCGAAGCCTCGGCGCTCCTCATCGGCAACGACGCCGGTCCGGTCCACTTCGCGGCGGCCCTCGGCACGCCGGTCGCGGTCGTGTTCGCGGAGATCAACGATCCCGCGCGCTGGCGGCCATGCGGGGATCGCGTCCGCGTCGTGCCCTTCCCGGCGCCGGCGCGGCCGGGGATGCCCCCGTCCGACCAGATGGCAGCGATGGAGGGAGCCGCGCGCGATCTCCTCGCCGGCTGAACCGGGGCCGGGTCACCGACGACCGACAGCCGGCGCAGGCGAGCGCCGCGGGGTTGTCCGGGCGCGCCCGCGGCGGCCGCGCGCGAGGGATCGACGGCGTGATCTGCGGGTCAGGGGCGGCCGGCGCGATCAGGCGGTCGGGGGTTATCGGCCGGCGCGATCAGGCGGCCCGCTCATCCGGCAGTTGCTCGAGCGGAGAATCGGCGGCGGTCACGGCCCAGGTCAGGAGCTCGTCCACATCGAGCTCCAGGCGGATATCCTCTCCACCGAGCCTCTCCTCCGGCCCGAAGCGGAACGTGCCGCTCCGCCACATCAGGGCGGCGAGTACGATGTGGCGCTGCACCTCGAGCACCGCGCTGTGGACCTGCTCGGCGGTCAGCGCGCCGCTCTCCACGAGCATTTGCCCGAGTCGCGCCCCGGGCGAGTCCCGCTGCACCGCCAGCGCGAACTCGATGGCTTCCGGCCGGAGATCGCCGCGGCGCACGAGCATCTCCCCGATCCGCAGCGCCGACTCGCTGGTGCGGGCGAAGAGCCAGCGGCCGTCCTCGATGAAGAGCTCCGTGCGGCTGTCGCCGTGCTCGAGCTCCAGGCGGCCGGTGGCCCGCGTCGCCTGGAGGAGACGGAGAACGGGCGCCAGTCCAAAGTGAGTCAGGGACCCGTGAAGGATCGGAACCGCCATTGGTCACTCCGGTTCGCCGGTCGGCAAAGATCACGTCGGTTGAGACCTGCTTCCAGCGTGTTATCGGCCAGGGCCGGGCGGATCTTTGCGGCTTTCTCGGGGCCGTCCGGGCCCGCCGGCAAGGGCCGGTCTCGAGGAGGCTGTGGAAGGACCCGTTGATCGTCAACGGGCTGCCGGGGCTACGCGCTGCCGGTCCAGAATCCGCCGGGATCCGCCGCGGCGAGGGAGTTCATCTCGCGCGCGGTCGGCGGCTCGGTGGCAGGCACGGGTGCGCGCACGCGGAGCGGCCAGCCGGTGGCGGCGAGCACCTGCTCCACCGTCACCCCCGGATGCACGCTCGCGAGGTACGCCTCGCCGTCCTCATCGAAGCGAAGCACCGCGAGGTCGGTGATGATCGCCGCCGGCCCGCCGGGCCCCAGGCCCTCGCGCTCGCGCCAGCCGTGGCCATCGCCGTGCCCCGGGCCGGTCACGTAGTGCACGCGCTCGCGGAAACGGCGCCGCTCGTGCCGGAGGAGGATCACGGTGCGGCGGGCGAGGCAGGCGATGTCGGCGGCCCCGCCGCTTCCGGGGAGCCGGATCGTCCCGCCGGCCTCATCCGTGACCAGCGTCGAGTTCAGATTCCCGAAGCGATCGACCTCTCCGGCGCCGAGGAAGCCCAGGTCGACGCGCCCCTGCTGGAGGAGGCTCATCACCGCCTGCAGATCCGAGCACATGCTGGCCCGGCGGAGATTCGGCGGATCGGCCATCGTGAAAAGCGGCTCCGCCGCCGGATGCTCGCGGATCACCCCGTTCTCGTAGAGCGCGATCGCGCGCGGGGCGTGCGTGACCTTGGCGAGATGGAAGGCGACGATCGGGAGCCGCATGCCGACGAAGACGATCTCGCCGTCCCGGATCTCGCGCGCGCCGGCCACGACCATCATCCGGCGGCCGGCGGGGGCCGGCGCACGTGCGGCGGGAACGCCCGGCGCCGCTCCGGCGATCTCCCTCGCCGCCTCGTCCATCTCGTCTCCGTTCCCGGACCCGCCGCTATGCGCCGCGGAAAGTGGGGATGCGCTTGCCCACGTACGCCGCGAGCCCTTCCTTGGCGTCATCCGACTGGAAGAGCTGCTGCTGCAGCTCGCGCTCGATGGCGAGCCCCTCGCCGAACCCGCACTCGGGACCCGACTGCACGGCGCGCTTGATGCGACCCACCGCCTTCGCCGCCTTGTTCGGCGGCACGAACTGGCCCGCGTACTCCATGACCTGGCGCATGAAATCCTCGGGCGTCCCGGCGATGATCTGGTTCACGAGCCCCATGTCGACCGCTTCCTCGAAGCTGAAGGTGCGGCCGGTGACCATGAGCTCGATCGCCTTCGGCTTCCCGATGAGGCGCGCGAGCCGCTGGGTGCCGCCGGTACCGGGGAGGACGCCGAGGGTTACCTCGGGGAGTCCGATCTTCCCGCCGTCCTTCCGCGCGATGCGCATGTCGGCGGCCATCGCGATCTCGAGCCCGCCGCCGACCGTGTGGCCGTTGAGCGCGGCGATCACGAGCTTCGGCGTCTGCTCGAGGCGATTCAGGGTCTCGTTCGCATGCAGGCAGAAGTAGTACTTGAACTGCGGGGTGACCGAGGAGAGCATCTGGATGTTGGCCCCTGCCGAGAAGAACTTGTCGCCCTTCCCCCGGAGCAGGATCACGTGCGCCGAGTCGTCCATGCGCGCGGTGAGGATCGCCTCGTCGAGCTGCCGCATCATCTCGTAGGTGTAGGTATTGGCCGGCGGATCGTCCATCTCGATCACGGCGATGCCCTTCTCGGCGCGGTAGTTGATGAGCTTGGTCTCGATCGCAGTCCTCTGCTGGGCCATGGCGTTCGTCCTTCCTCTGCTGGATCCGGTCTCTGGCGATTCTCTGTGCGATCTCTCTCGCGCTCCGGGCACGACCTCAGCCGAGGTCGACCCAGACGCTCTTCACGTGGGTGTACTGCTCGAGCGCGTGGAGCCCCATGTCGCGCCCGAAGCCCGACTGCTTCACGCCGCCGAATGGAATGGCGTTGTCGTAGACGCCGTAGGTGTTGATCCACACGGTGCCGGCGCGGAGCGCGCGCGCCATCTTGTGCGCCTGCTTGACGTCCCGGGTCCACACCGCCGCCGCCAGGCCGTACATGGTGTCGTTGGCCTTGGCCACCGCGTCCTCGGCATCCTTCACCTCGATCACGGCCAGCACCGGCCCGAAGATCTCCTCGCGGGCGATGGTCATCCGCGGCTCGACCCCATCGAAGACGGTGGGCTCGACGAAGTAGCCGACCTGGCCGTGCCGCTTGCCGCCGGTCACCACCCGCGCCCCCTCCTCCTTCCCGCTGTCGATGTAGCGGAGGATCGTGGCCATCTGCTCCGCGGACACCTGCGGTCCCATGCGGGTCTTCGCGTCGAGCGGATCGCCGAGCGTCATGCCCTCGACCTTGCTCTTGAGCCGCGCCACGAACTCGTCGTGCACCGGGGCGGCGACCAGGAGGCGCGAACCGGCGGCGCACACCTCGCCCTTGTTGTAGAAGATGCCGTTCAGCGCTCCCTTGACCGCCTGATCGAGATCGGCGTCGGCGAGCACGATGTTCGGCGACTTGCCGCCGAGCTCGAGCGAGACCCGCTTCACGGTGCCGGCGGCGCGGCGCATGATCTCGCGCCCGACCTCGGTCGACCCGGTGAAGGCGATCTTGTCGACCTGCGGATGCTCGACGAGCGCGTTGCCGGCGACCGACCCCTTCCCGGGCACGACGTTGAGGACACCATCCGGGATCCCTGCCTCGCGCGCCAGCTCGGCGAGCCGCAGCGCGGAGAGCGGGGTCGGCGAGGCCGGCTTCAAGACCACCGTGCAGCCCGCGGCCAGCGCCGGCGCGATCTTCCAGGTGGCGATCAGGAGCGGGAAGTTCCACGGGACGATGGCGGCGACCACCCCGACCGGCTCGCGGAGCGTGTAGTTGAACGCGGAGCCGCGCGTGGGGATGGTCTCGCCGTGGATCTTGGTCGCCGCTCCGGCGTAGAAGCGGAAGCAGTCGGCGACGAGCGGCACCTCGATCTTCCGCGACTCGAAGAGGGTCTTCCCCTGGTTCCGCGTCTCGATCGTGGCGATCTCGTCGGCGTTGGCCTCGATGAGATCGGCGAGCCGCCAGAGGAGCCGCCCGCGGTCGCTCGCGGCGAGCTTCGACCAGGGGCCGCGCTCGAAGGACTCGCGCGCCGCTTGCACGGCGCGGTCCACATCCTCGGGGCCGGCGGCGGCGACCTCGGCCAGGACCTCGCCGTAGGCCGGTTCGTACACCGGGTAGCTCTTTCCCGCGGCGGCCTCGACGGCCGCGCCGCCGATCCACAGCTTTGCCGGCCGGAGCCGTTCGCGGACTGCCTGGGACATATTGATGGGATCCTCGCTGGAAGCGCTGTCGAGTGAGAGCCGGGAGGAGGAGTCTTCAGGAAAGGGACAAAGCTAAGGCCCGGCGGCCCGGTTGTCAATCGGATCGCCGCGCGGGCGGCGCCCCACCCCTCCCGATCGCTGATCGTAAAGCATATTCAATCAACACTTTACACGGGTCGATCAGCTCCACACGCCCGCCCTTGACGGCTCCGGCTACCTTTCGCTAGGCTTCATTCGAACGGACGTCCGAACGGACAGCGCATCCGCCGCCGCCCGCTCCCCCCGGCGGCACGATCTCGACCATGGCCCAGACCACCACCGCCCGCTACCAGGATCGCCGCGATCGCATCGTGCGCCTCGCCGCCCGCGTCTTCGCCGAGAAGGGCTACCACGAGGCGACGATGCGCGACGTCGCGCGCGCAGCGCGCTCGAGCCTGGCCGGGCTCTACTACTACTTCCCGAGCAAGGAGGAGATCCTCTTCGCGATCTCGGCCCGGGCGCTCGACACGGTGATCGCCGGGGCGCTCGCCTGCCGGAACGGGGAGCACACGCCGGAGGAACGCCTCCGCGCTTTCGTCGGCAATCATCTGACGTACTTCGCGGCGCACCTGACCGAGATGAAAGTGCTGAGCCGCGAATCGGATGCGCTCACGGGTGCCCACCGGCGAGAGATCCAGGAGCGGAAGCGGGTCTACGTGGCGATCGCCACCGAGATCGTGGGCGGCCTCCGCACCGCGCCCGCGCCGGCGCCGCGCCTCGCCGCGCTGTCGCTCTTCGGCATGATGAACTGGATCTACACCTGGTATCGGACGCCGGGCGGGGAAGAGGCCCTGGCCGGCGAGGCGCCCGCGATCGACGAGATCGCCGGCCTGATGAGCGGGATCTTCCTCAACGGGTTCCTGGCGGCCGACATGGCTGCCGGCGGTGTGATCACGACCACGAGCGAGAAAGGACAGGGCTAGAGATGGCTTCGCGCATCGCCACCTTCGACGACTGGATCGGGCTCTTCGACCAGTGGCTCGTCGACATCGGTTACGACCGGGAGATGATCAAGGACTTCGTCCTGGACATCAAGTTCGCCGACCTGCCGACGGACGAGATCCAGTTCGGCGGCTACCGCGGCCGCTCCAAGTGGGAGACCGTGCTGCAGATCCCCGATCAGCGCATCCGCGACGCCCTCCTCCACCTGATCGTGTACCAGAGCGACACCGAGTTCGCCTCGGTCGAGCAGCAGCGAAACCTCGTCGCCACCGCGCCGAGCGACTACGATCTCTATTCGCTCCTCCGCGTCAACGTCGAGGAGATGCGGCACGGATGGCAGATGTGCTACCTCATGGTCGAGCACTTCGGCGAGTCCGGTCGTGTCGAGGCGCAGAAGCAGCTCGAGCGCCGCGCCTTCAACCACACGCGACTCCTCGGCTCGTTCAACGAGCCCGTCAACAACTGGCTCGACTTCTTCACCTACACGAACTTCGTCGACCGCGACGGCAAGTTCCAGCTCAAGATGCTGTCCACCAGCTCCTTCGCCCCGCTCGCCCGCTCGGTGCGCGCCATGCTCAAGGAGGAGCAGTTCCACATGGGGACGGGGAACAACGGCCTCCGCCGCATCCTGAAGGCGGGCCGGGTGCCGGTCCCGGTCGTGCAGCGTTTCCTGAACAAGTGGATCCCGACCGCCTACGACCTCTTCGGCGTCGACCATTCGACTTCGGCCGAGTGGGCCTACCTGTGGGGGCTCAAGGGCCGTTACGACGAGGAGGAGTGCACCGAGGAGCCCGACAAGGCCTCGCTCAACGACCGCGCACGGAGCCAGTACCAGGCGGAAGTGGCCGAGCTGATCGCGGCTCTCAACAAGGTCGTGCCCGCCGGCGAGCCCCGGCTCTACACGCCGGATCTCCGCTTCCATCGCTCGATCGGCGACCACAAGGGCGAGCGCTTCAGCGTCGACGGCGAGCCGCTCTCGGCGGACGCCTACGCCGAGCATCTCGCCCAGGTCCTGCCGGGCGCGGCGGACGAGAAGCTGCTCGCGGATCTCACGAAGGAGAAGGACTGGATCGAGCCCAAGAAGGCGGGCGCCGCCGCCGAGCAGGGCTCGGACTAGACACCGCCGCCGCGCGCCGGCAGGCCGTCAGCACCCTCCTAGGCGCCGGGCCCGGACGCGGCGCGGCCGAGCCACCTGGCCTCGGTCGCGCCCGCCGCGGCGTTCACGGCGCGGGCCAGCATGAAGAGATAGTCGGAGAGCCGGTTCACGTAGGCGAGCACCTCGGCGCGCACCGGTTCCTCGGCGGCGAGGGCCACGATCGCGCGCTCGGCGCGCCGGCACACGGTGCGGGCAAGATGCAAGGTCGCTCCGGCCCGCGTGCCGCCGGGGAGGATGAAGTGCGAGAGCGGCGGCAAGCGGTCGCCGAGCGCGTCGATCGACGCCTCGAGCCACGTGGTCTCCGCGGCCGCGAGCGGCTCGACGCCGCGCGCCGGCTCCGCCGCCGACGGCGTCGCGAGCTCCGCGCCGAGCGTGAAGAGCGCGTTCTGGATGCGGGCGAGATCCGCGGCGGGTGTCGAGGCACCGGGCGCGCCGGCGCCCAGCTCGGCGATGGCGAGCCCGAGCACCGCGTTGAGCTCATCCACGCCGCCGTAGGCGGCGACGCGCGGCACGTTCTTTTTCACCCGCCGGCCGCCGATGAGCCCGGTGTCTCCCCGGTCGCCGCTTCGCGTGTAGATTTTCATCGGCCGGAGCATATCATCACCACGATGCACCCGCTTCTTCGCCAGATCCTCCGCACGGCCCACGGCCGCTGCCTCTTCCCCGCACCCGGGCGGGCGGTGGTCGCGGTGTCCGGCGGCCCGGACTCGGTGGCCCTCGTGCATGCCCTCGCCGAGCTCGCCCCGCAGCTCGGGCTCGCGCTCGTCATCGCCCACGTCGATCACGGACTCCGGGGCGAGGAGGCGACCGCCGACGCCGTGCTCGTCGGGGAGATCGCCGGCCGCCTCGGGTTGCCCGCCGCCTTCGCGCTCCGCCGGGTCGCGGCCGCGCCGGGCGAGAGCCTCGAGGAAGCTGCACGCCATGTCCGCTACGCCTTTCTCACCGCCGAGGCGCAGCGGCACGGGGCCCGTTACGTGGCGGTCGGACACACCGCGGACGACCAGGCCGAGACCTTCCTCCTCCGCCTCCTGCGCGGGGCCGGACCGTGCGGCCTCGCGGCGATGACGACCCCGTCGCCCCGCGGCGGGGCGCACGTCGTGCGCCCTCTCCTCGACGTGCCGCGCGATCTCGTGCGCACGTATCTCAACGACCGCGGGCTCACCTATCGACTCGATCGCACCAATCGCGACCTCCGGCTCGCCCGCAACCGGACGCGTCACGTGCTCGTGCCGCTCCTCGCCTCCGAGTTCAACCCCGCGGTCGTCGCGACGCTCGGGCGGACGGCCGAGCTCATGAACGAAGTGGATACCTACTTCTCGCGCGTCGCGGCCGAGATCCTCGACGCAGGTGATCTGGCCGACGCCGCGGCGGCCGGGGCCGCGGGGCATTGGACGCTTCCCTGGCTCGGCCTCCCGGGCCCCCTCCCGCCCTGTGTCGCCCTTGATATTCGCCGCCTGAATTCCTACGATCCCATCCTCAGGCGGTATTTGCTCCGGCAGGCGATCTCGAGGTTGCATAGCGATTTGCGGGGCATCAGCTTCGAGCACATCGATGCCCTCATGGCCCTCGCCGGCAAGGGGGGTCGCCAACGGCGCGCTGACCTGCCGGGGGGGATGGTCGGGCTCCGCGAGGGCAGCGAGCTCTCCCTGTGGGTCCGGGACCCCGGTGAGGCGAGGCAGATCCCTCGGACCCCGGTCCCGCTCGACGGGCGCACCGACCTCCCGGAGCTCGGCATCACGATCGCCACCCGGCTCGTCAAGCTGCCCAAAACTGAGGCCGATAAAGGGCTTAACGGCTATCCTGGGATCGAGGAGGCACAAACCGCGGGAGAGGATCCGGGGCTCGCGGTATTTGACCGCGCTCGACTTCGCTTGCCGCTCGTGGTCCGCTCGCGCGAACCCGGCGACCGTATCCGGCCGCTCGGCATGGACGCCGAGAAGAAGATCAAGGATCTCCTGATCGACCACCGGGTACCGCGCCGACTGCGGGCAGCGGTGCCGTTGATCGTTGATGGAGCCGGCGGGCCCGATGAACGAATCCTATGGGTGGCGGGTTGCCGCCGGAGCGCCCACGCTCTGATCGGCAAGGAAACGAACGAGATCCTGGAGGTGCGGGTATTCGCCTCGCAGCTGTAGAAGAAGGGGCCGTCGTGACCCTCCCCGGCGTCGGCGAGGTCGAGGTCCTGATCCCGGCCGCGCGCATCGCCGCGCGCGTGGCCGAGCTCGGGGCGCGGATCTCGCGCGAGTACGCGGGGCGGAATCCGCTCTTCGTGAGCATCCTGAAGGGCGGGATCGTCTTCCTCTCGGACCTCATGCGCGCGGTGAACACGCTGCACGAGATCGACTTCCTCGCGGTGTCGAGCTACGGCGCGCGCACGCAGTCGAGCGGGCGCGTGCGTCTGGTGCACGATCTGTCTACCGAGGTGCGCGGCCGCGATGTGGTGCTCGTCGAGGACATCGTGGATACGGGGCTCACGCTCCGCTTCCTTCTCGACTACCTGGAGCTGCGCGGTCCGGAGTCGCTACGCATCTGCGCGCTCCTCATGAAGGAGACCGAGGACATTCCCGCCGTCGAGCCCGAGCTCATCGGCTTTCGCATTCCCAACCGTTACGTGATCGGCTACGGGATGGACCTGGCCGGTCAGTACCGGAATCTTCCCTACGTGGCCGCCCTCCGCGCGGAGCCCCCCGCAGCCGCTGAAGGCACTGGATCAGGTCAATGAACGATCAGAACAGAATGCTCGAGGAGAACAACCGCGACGAGTCGCGGCGCAAGGAGCCGCCGTCGCGCCGCCGGGTGCCGCCGCGCCTGCCGCTCAACTCACCGCCGGCGCGCCCGCTGCGCACGCTCGCCTTCTGGCTCGTGCTGCTGCTGCTCGCCGTCGTCATCTTCCAGTTCTACAGCGATAATCGGATCGCCGAGAGCAAGATCTCGTACTCCGAGTTCAACGCGCAGATCGAGGCCGGCAACCTGAAGAGCGTCACCTACTCCGACACCAGGGAGGTGCACGGCGAGCTGAAGCAGGAAGCGGTGACCTCCGCCCAGGGCCGCCGCCTGCCGTACTCCCGATTCTTCGTGCGCCTGCCGCTCGAGGACGAGAACATGCTCCGCCGCATCCAGGAGAAGAACCCGGACGCGGAGATCATCGCCGACGCCCAGCGCTTCAGCTGGATGCAGGCGCTCGCCACCTGGCTCCCCATCGTCCTCATCATCGCTTTCTGGCTCTTCGTCATCCGCCAGATCCAGTCCGGCGGCTCGACCGCGCTCAAGTTCGGCAAGAGCCGGGCCAAGGTGCTGCTCGAGGATCATCCCAAGGTCACCTTCGACGACGTGGCCGGTGCCGACGAGGCCAAGGAGGAGCTGCAGGAGGTCATCGAGTTCCTGCGCGAGCCGAAGAAGTTCCAGGCGCTCGGCGGCCGCATTCCGAAGGGCGCCCTCCTCCTCGGCCCGCCCGGGACCGGGAAGACCCTTCTCGCCCGCGCCGTGGCCGGCGAGGCCAGCGTGCCCTTCTTCTCGATGTCCGGCTCGGACTTCGTCGAGATGTTCGTCGGTGTCGGCGCCTCGCGCGTGCGCGATCTCTTCGACCAGGGCAAGAAGAACGCGCCCTGCATCATCTTCATCGACGAGATCGACGCGGTCGGCCGCCATCGCGGCGCCGGACTCGGCGGTGGCCATGACGAGCGCGAGCAAACGCTCAACCAGCTCCTGGTCGAAATGGACGGCTTCGAGTCGAACGACGGCGTCATCCTGATCGCCGCCACCAACCGGCCCGATGTCCTCGACCCGGCTCTGCTCAGGCCCGGTCGCTTCGACCGCCAGATCGTCGTCGACCGCCCCGACGTGCGCGGGCGCGAGGGGATACTCAAGGTGCACGCGCGGAACATCCCGCTCGGCGACGATGTCGACTTGAGCATTCTCGCCCGCGGCACCCCCGGGCTCGCCGGCGCCGACCTCGCCAACCTGGTCAACGAGGCGGCGCTGCTCGCCGCCCGGCGCAACCACCGCAAGGTGGACATGCGCGACTTCGAGGACTCGAAGGACAAGGTGATGCTCGGCACCGAGCGGCGGAGCCTCGTCATCTCCGACAAGGAGAAGCGCACGACTTCCTATCACGAGTCGGGACACGCGCTGGTCGCCTGGCTCCTGCCGGGGACCGATCCCATCCACAAGGCGACCATCATCCCGCGTGGGCGGGCGCTCGGCCTCGTCTACCAGCTGCCGGCCGACGATCGCTTCAACGACAACCGCGAGCAGATGAAGATGCGCCTCGCCATCATGATGGGCGGGCGTGCCGCCGAGGAGCTCGTGCTCGGCCAGCAGACCTCGGGAGCGGCGAACGATATCCGGATGGCCACGGAGATCGCGCGGCGCATGGTCTGCGAGTGGGGCATGTCGGAGAAGCTCGGACCCATCGCTTTCGGCAAGAACGAGGAGCTCATCTTCCTCGGGCGCGAGATCTCGCAGCAGAAGGACTACTCCGAATCGACCGCACAGATCATCGACGAGGAGGTGCGCAAGCTGGTCGAGGAGGCCGAGGAGAGGGCCAAGTCGCTCCTCGCCGGGAATCTCGACAAGCTGCACATGCTCGCCTCGACCCTCCTCGAGCGCGAGATCCTGGATGGCGATGAGATCAGCCGCATCCTGCGCGGCGAGCAGCTGGCCCCGATCCCCGGCAAGGGGAACGGCCGCCTCAAGGCCGAGAAGGAGCCGGCGCGCGCGGCGGAGCCGGCGGGCGCCGAGACTGCGGCGGCGAACGGCGGCACGATCCCGGTGCCCGCCGCGAACCCGGCTCCGGCCGGATCGAGCGCGCGGGTTGCCGACGGATCTCATGAGCCGCGGGCGATCACGAGAGGCGGGAGCCAGGATGGCCAGCACGAGGGCGTCGATGAGCCGAGCCGCGCCCGGGAGTCGACCGGGACCTAGCCTGAAGCTCGACCTCCGCGGGCGCGAGCTGGATCTCGACCGCCCGCTGGTCATGGGCATCCTGAACCTGACGCCCGACTCGTTCTCGGACGGCGGGCTCGTGCCCACTCCGGCCGCCGCGCGCGAGCGCGCGCTCGCCCTCGCCTCAGAGGGCGCGGACCTCCTCGATCTCGGCGCCGTGAGCACGCGGCCCGGCGCTGCCCCGGTCTCGGCGGACGAGGAGATGCACCGCCTCCTCCCCGCGCTCGCGGCGGTGCGCGTCGCCGTCGATCTCCCTCTCTCGATCGATACCTACCGCCCGGAGGTGGCGGCCGCCGCCGCGGATCTCGGCGCCGACTGCCTGAACGACGTGACGGCGCTCGCCGCGTCGGACGGGCTCGCCCGAGTCGCGGCCGCGCACGGTCTCGGCCTCGTCGTGATGCACATGCGCGGCACGCCGGAGACCATGCAGGCCGACACGCGCTACGAGGACCTCGTCGGCGAGGTGCGCGCTCACCTCGCCCGCGCGGTCGCGCGCGCCGCCGCGGCCGGCGTCCCCCGCGAGCGGATCCTCATCGATCCGGGCATCGGGTTCGGGAAGAGCGTCGAGGGGAACCTCGTGCTCCTCGCGCGCCTCGGCGAGCTCGCGACGCTGGGGCAACCGATCCTGATCGGCGCTTCGCGCAAGTCGTTCATCGGGAAGCTCCTCGACGTCGAGGTCGACGATCGGCTCGAGGGCAGTCTCGCCGCCGCGGTCGCCGCGGTCCTCGCCGGCGCACACGTGATCCGCGCCCACGACGTGCGGGCCACCGTGCGTGCGGTCAGGATCGCCGGCGCCGTGCGCGCGGCGGGGGACATCGGCGCGGCGGGCTCCATGCGCGCGAGCGGCGCTGCCGGGGCGGGCGGCACGGAGCGGGGCGCATGAGCCAGGTCTTCGGCCTCCACTGGCTCTTCGTCGCGATCGACATCGCGCTCCTCTCCATCCTCATCTACCGCCTGCTCCTCCTCATCCGCGGCACCCGCGCCGTTCAGATGTTCGTCGGCCTCCTCACCATCATCCTGCTCGCGATCACCGCCGACTGGCTGGATCTCGGCGGGCTCAAGTGGTTGATCTCGAACCTGAAGACCGTATGGGTCGTGGCGTTCCTGGTCCTCTTCCAGCCGGAGCTCCGGCGCGGTCTCGCCCAGATCGGACAGAGCCGGTTCTTCGCGCCGCTCGTCACCGGCACGCGCTTCGCCGTGCTCGGCGAGATCGTGAAGGCAGTCGAGGCGATGTCCGAGGAACGGATCGGCGGCCTCATCGTGCTCGAGCGCACGATGGGCCTTCGCAACTACGTCGAGACCGGCACCCGCCTCGATGCGGCGGTCACCGCCGAGCTCCTCCTCACCATCTTCACGCCGCACACAACGCTGCATGACGGCGCGGTCATCATCCACGGAGACCGCGTCGTCGCCGCCGGCTGCATCCTGCCCCTGTCCCAGAATCCGCGCCTCTCGCAGGCGATCGGCACCAGGCACCGCGCCGCCCTGGGCCTTGCCGAGGAGACCGACGCGGTGGTCGTTGTCGTGTCGGAGGAGACCGGCGCGATCTCGATCGCGTCGGACAGCCGGCTCATCCGCCGCCTGGATGCGGGGGCCCTCCGGAGCGAGCTCTCGCAGCGCTTCCTCGGCCGCGACAGCGGCGAGGAGTGAGGATCGCCACTGCCAGGCGGGCCGCCGCGTGCCCTTCGTGCGGGAGCTCGGGGTACCGGCCGGCACGTCACCTGGGGGGCGCGCGCCCGTCTGGGATGGGCGCGATGCGTCCGGACTCCTCGTCGCCCGCGGCGTCTACTACCTGGCGCTCGAGGACATGAACCATCGCGTGTCGGGGCGCATCGTTCGCGCCCAGTAATCGCGCGTTCGATCCGTGGACCGGTCTGGAGTCTACGCTCCGCGGAAGTGCTCGAACCCGCCGGGCGCGAGCGGGCGCGGCGGCCGCCCCGGCGCATGCACATTGCGCCCGAACTCATGGCGCACGATCTCGCCGATCAGTGTTGCGCGCACGCCGATCTCGGCGAGCGCCGCGATGAGGTCATGCACGCGGTCCGCCGGCGCGGTCATCAGGAGTTCGTAGTCCTCGCCGCCGCCAAGCGCGAGCGCGAGCGGATCCTCGCCGCGCTCGAGCGCGAGGCGGCGCGCCCCCGCCCCGATCGGCACCGCCGACTCCTCGAGCACGAGGCCGACGCCGCTCGCCTCGGCGATCAGGAAGAGCTCCGAGGCCAGGCCGTCCGAGATGTCGATGAGCGCGCTCGCTCCCGCGGCCGCGGCGACGGGCCCGGCCTCGATCGGCGGCGCCGGGCGGAGGAACCGGCGCACGGCACCGGTGAAGGCAAGCGCCTCCGGGCTGTCCGCGCGCGGCACGAGATGGCGCGCCGCCAGGCGCCGCTCGAGATCGGCAAGCGGGCTCGCCGTCCGCAGCCACGCATGCGTGGCATGTGTCGGCGCCGGCTCGAGCGCCGAGAGCGCGCGGAGAATGCTGAGCCCGGCCGCCGCATCGCCGAGCTCGCCGGTGACGAGGAGCCGGTCACCCGGCTTGGCGCCGCTCCGACGGCGGATCGCCGCGGGCCCGGCGGCGCCGAGCACGGTGGCGGTGAGGACGAGATGCGGGGACGAGGTGGTATCCCCGCCGAGCACGAGGAACCGGTGGCGTTCGGCGGCCTCGAGCATGCCACCGGTCATGGCGAGGAGCTCGCTCTCGAGGAGCGCGGGCGGCGCCGACACCGCGACCACCGCAGCCAGCGGCCGCCCGCCCATCGCTCCGATGTCGCTCGCCGCGCTCTGGATGAGCTTGAACCCGAGATCGGCCGGCGTCGTCCACGCGCGCTCGAAATGCACGCCTTCGACCAGCGAGTCCGTGGTGACGATTGCGGCCTCTCCGGCCGGAAGGCACAAGGCCGCCGCATCATCTCCCGGCCCGACGAGCACGGCTGCCAGATCGGGACCAACGCGGGCGTCGCTTCCGGTTCCCGGCGCGGCGCCGGTCGGCGGCGCCAGCGCGGCACCGAGACGGTTCACGACCTCGGCGACTGCGGCCCGTTCGCCGATCGACTTGAGAGCCCGCCCGTGCCCGCGCCCGAGCCCCCCGGTCACTTCTGCGGATTCATCCTTCACCATGGCGACCTCGCTCGTTGGATACCGTGGTCACCACTGTACTCCTTCGCCGCTCCAGCGGAAACGCCGGGAGTCCCGGCGCCCGGAGCCCGACCGCGGACCACCCGCGCCAGAGCGCGCCCCCGCGCGCCCGAACGGCGCCTCGCGATGGGCACCTCCCGCGCCTGCGGGCCCGGCCCATGACGCGGCGAGGCCCGGTGGGGGTGCCCACCGGGCCTCGCAGATGGCACCCCGGCATCGGCCGGGTTCACCGTCTGATCGGGGAGAACTCAGACCTTGATCACGTTGGCGGCCTGCTTGCCTTTCTGCCCCTCCACCAGATCGAACTCGACCTCCTGGCCTTCGGCCAGGGTCTTGAAGCCGTCGCACTGGATAGCCGAGTAGTGCACGAAGACATCGTCGCCGGTCTCGATCTTGATGAAGCCGTAGCCCTTGGCCTCATTGAACCACTTGACGCTGCCATGGGATCTCACGAGCGGGTCCTCCTGTGACCGGAAGAGAGTGGAGCGGGACCGCGTTCAATGCCGTCGCCGCGGTGCGACTCCTGGTCACGTCCGCGGCGGCGAGAAGGGAAACAGAAGGGGGCCTTCCCCGTGGCGGAGAAAGGCCCCGACATCGATGGTGGAATTGAAGAACTGCAACTGCAACTGCAACTTACTTCCGTCGGCTGCGGCCTCAAGTGCGGACTCCATATCCTCACCACCGCACGCCTGACGTTAACACGACCGCACGGTCCGGTCAAGCTCCTTCTGAGCGAGAGCCTGGACCGCACTCGAGGCTACGGAGCTCTAGAACGCGCGCACTGCGACGAGCGAGATGCGCAGGCTACGCCCGCGCCGCTCCATGGCGATCTTGTCCTCTCGCGCTAGCCACCCGAGCGCCATCAGTGCGGTCTCGGTATCGAGACCGGTCTTCTCACGGACCTTGGCCAGCGAGGCGATGCCCCCTTCCTTCTCGATGGTCTGATAGACCTCTCCTGCAGCAAGACCGATCTGATCGATCATCACGATCACCTTCCTCCTCAGCAGGGCAGATGGCCGCGGCGTCCCGAGCCCTCGGTGCCATCCGGCCGTCCAATGGGAACATGCGAAAGAGCGCGCCCGCGCACTCGCGGGCGACCCTCTCGCCCTGATGCACGCGGACTCGACGGAAACAACAGGTGACGGAAGCTAGCATGCAGCCGGCGAGCGGGTCAACTGCGAGAGGGGACCGCGCGCGAGGATGCTGAGGAGATGCGGCGGCGCGTGGCGCCGCTGGTGGGTCGCATGGCGGTGCGTGGCGCGGCGGGTGGGTCGCATGGCGGCGCGTGGCGCGGGGCAGCGGCGCGCGGCGCGAAGAAGAGCGGCGGCGGCTCCAGACCGGACCCCCGACCCCGGAAGGGGTCCGATCCCGGAGCCGCCGCCACAAGTGTCCGTACGCGGCGCACGAGAATGCAAGGGGTGCGCCAACGGAGCACCGAGCGGGACGGAGCGCCTGGCCCCCGCCGTCGCGTGCGCGGCGGGCGGCGCATGAGCACCGACTCGCGCCGGGCACGTCGGCGCACCGACAGGTGGTCGTGTGCGCGTCGCCCATGCCCGTCGGGGTGCGTGCCGGGGCGGGGCGCTGGCCGGAGCACGCACTCGCTCCCCCGGGGCCGATCACGCGCCGAAGACGGCGGCGATCTCCGGCTCGTCGGGCACGAAACGCCGGCCCGGCGGATACGGCACCAGATGGGCGAGGAGCTCCGCCAGGGTGACGAGATCCAGTGCATTGTGATGGAGGACAGCGGTCATCGCCGTCGGATCACCGTCCCGCGCGAATCGATGGAAGAGCCCCGGGATCTCCCGCCCCGGCACGTCGCCGAAGCGCCGTCGCTCGCAGACGAGCCACTCGAGCGTCGTGAGCTTCATGTTCGGCGCCCGACCCCGATAGGCGCGCCGCGCGTGGTGCAGGAGATCGAGATGCACCGGCGGTGGAGCGAAGGGGATGCGATGGCGGCAGGCACGATCGACGAGCATCGGCACGTCGAAGGCCTTCCCGTTGTACGTGACGAGGAGCGGATGATCGCGCACCGCCGGCGCCACCGCGGCGAGGAGCGCAGGCTCCTCGAGATAGTGGCGAGCGAGGAGCTGCCGGAGGTGGATACGGCCCGAGTGCACGGTCATGAGCCCGGCGAGGAAGACCGGATTCCCGGCGAGACCGGCCGTCTCGAGGTCGAGGAGCAATACCCCCTCGAGCCCATGCTGCTGCATGGCGCCGAATTCGACGCCGGCGAGGCCGGGAGCGACGAGGGCGAGCCGCGCGTGCGCCTCGGCCAGCTTGGCGAGGATCCGCGCGTAGCCGCGATCCTCGGCCCCGTGCACGACGTCGTGCACGTGCAGCGGGCCGTATGCGGTCTCCACCTCGGTCCCGGGGAGGAGCCCGGCGAGCTCCGCCCGGTCGCGGCGCGGAGCCGGAGCGCCTGGCCCGGCGCCGCCGCCGGCCGCCGCCACGCTCCCGCCGGCCGCCGCCACGCTCCCGCCGGCCGCCGCGCTCGCGGCGCGGCGCTCGCGGAGGAGCGCGCCGAGTCGCTCCTCGAGTCGTGGTCGCCGGCCCTCCGCCACGCTCAGCTCTCCAGCGCGCCGAGCGCGCGCAGGAGCTCGCACGTGGCGCCCTTGCTCGGGATGGGCTGGCCATGGCCGAGGTCCGGGTCCTGCTGCTGCGCCGGCCGCAGGATCGGGAGTCCGACGCAGGCCGGACAGCCGTCCGGACAGGGGCAGTCGCTCGCGAGCTCGGCGGCCGCCGCGAGCATTTCCTCGTGGCGTTGATACGCCTGTTCGGCGAAACCGAGCCCGCCCGGGTAGCGATCGAACAGGACGATCACCGGCCGCCCGAGGTTCCGCGAGTCGATGATCCCGCCGAGGTCGCTCGGATCGCACATCGCATGGAGCGGGACCACGGTCACGAGCAGGTTTCGTAGTCCGCCGAGCGCCGGATACGGAGAACCGCCGCGGCTTGCGCGCGCGAGCGCCTCCTCCCCCACCCAGAGCCACATGCCGCGCGTCGTGAGCGTGAGCCGCGGCAGGGCGAGCGGGTGATAGCCGATGGCGTCGCGGGTGCGGAACCGGATCTTCTTCATGGCCACGGTCTGCCAGCTCACCTCGACATCGCCCAGCGCGGCGACGGGGGCGCGCGCGCCGGCAATGCTGGCGGCCGGCGTGGCGCTCGCCGCGCCGGGAACCGACGCGGCACCGCGCGGCTCCGCCCCCAGCCCGCGCCGCCCGCTCTCGCCGAGGATGCGCACCGCCGTGTCGAGCACCGGCTGCGTGTAGTAGTCCACCTCGCGCCGCTCGACGAGGGCGATCTTCTGCTCGAGATCGAGCTCGCGCACGATGTAGCTCGCACCGTCGTGCAGGTAGACCGCCTCGGGATAGACGAGCTCGAGCCCGCTGATCGCGTCCACCGTGCCGATCACGTGAGCGTCGCCGGCCGCCTCCTGGATCGTGTAGGTGTCATCGGAGATCGTGCGCAGGTTCAGCCCGTGGGCGGGCGATTCGGGCTGCGACCAGAAGCGCCGACCATCGAGCGCGGCGAGGCGCCCTTCCTCGACGAGGAGATCGGCGACCGGGACCGCCAGGCTCCCGAAGGCGGCGAGATCGGCGTCGACGAGCGGCAGCTCGTGCGCCGCGCAACCGAGGTGGCCAGCCAGGATGTAGGGGTTCTCGGGATCGATCACCGCGCACTCGGGCGAGCGCGCGAAGAAGGCGCGCGGATGGCGGGCGAGGTACTGGTCGATCGGATCCTCGTGCGCGACGACGAGCGCCAGGCTCTCGCGCACGCCGCGCCCGGCGCGCCCGATCTGCTGCCAGGCGCTCGCGATGGTCGGCGGGAAGCCGACGAGGATGGCGGCGTCGAGCCCGCCGACGTCGATGCCCAGCTCGAGCGCGTTGGTCGACACGACACCGAGGAGCTCGCCCGCGAAGAGCCGCGCTTCGATCGCGCGCCTTTCCGCGGGGAGGTACCCGGCGCGATACGGGGACAGCCGGTCGGCGAGACCGCCGCCGCGCGCGGCGAGCATCTCGCGCGCGTAGCGATAGACCAGCTCGGCGGCGACTCGGGACTTGGTGAAGGCGATGGTCGCGACACCGCGGCCGATGAGATCGGCGAGATGGCGCGCCGCGTCCAGGTTGGCCGAGCGCCGCATGAAGCCGGCCGGATCGAGCGGAGCGGGATTCCAGAAGGCGATCGTCCGCCGCCCGCGCGGCGAGCCGTCGGCCGCGATCGTCGCGACCGGCCGGCCGAGGAGGCGGCCGGCGAGGTCTCCCGCGTTTCCGATCGTGGCCGAGGAGGCGACGACGCGCGGCGACGCGCCGTAGTGCGCGGCCAGCCGGAGAAGGCGGCGGAGGACGTTCGCCACCTGCGAGCCGAAGATCCCGCGATAGACGTGGATCTCGTCGAGAACGATGGTCGAGAGCGCGCCGAGGAAGCGGTTGAAGCGGGTGTGATAGGGCAGGATGCCCTGATGCAGCATGTCAGGGTTGGTCAGGATGAGATTCGCTGACTCGCGCAGTTTCTTGCGGGCATGCTGGCTGGTGTCGCCGTCGTAGACCCCGGCGCGGACGCGCGCGCCGAAGTACGGCGAGCTCGCGGCGATCCGGTTCAGGTGGAGGAGCTGATCCTGGGCCAGGGCCTTGGTCGGGAAGATGTAGAGCGCGGTGGCGCCGGGCTCGGCGCTGAGCGTCTCGAGGATCGGGAGGTTGTAGGCGAGCGTCTTCCCGCTCGCGGTCCCGGTCAGGAGGACATGGTCCTCGCCGGCCCGGGCCCGGGCGATCGCCTCCACCTGGTGCCGGTAGAGGCGTGGAATCTCGAGCCGGGCGAGGAGCTCGGTGAGCGGCGGCGGGAGCGGGGGCGCGGGATCGGCGGACACCGCGCCGCGCTCCGGCAGCCGCGTCACGTGCACGAGCTCGCCCCGGTAGTCGGCGTGGGCCGTGAGCGCGCCGAGGAAGGAGCCGACCCAGCCTGCTTCCCGCTCCGGGCGGAGCCGCGCGAAGAGGTCCAGATCGCCTGCCATCAAGCCTCCCTGAGCAGGAGCTCCTGCATGAGCTGGGCGTTCCGCGCCGCCTGCCCGGCATGGCAGTTGTTGAAGAAGACGTAGACCTTCTCGGCCCGCCGCGCCAGATCGTGGATTCTGGCCACCCAGGCCATGAGCTCCGGCGGCGAGTAGAGATAGTCGTAGCGATCGCCGCCGCCGCGCCCCCACCAGTTGGCGGCGTTCCGCCCGTGGAAGCGCACGTAGCCCGCAGGAGCGGTGAGCTCGACGACCGGCGGCATGAGTCCCGGGAGCGCCGGCTCGTCCACGATGCAGTAGCCGAGACCATGGGCGCGCAGGTCCGCGAAGGTGTCCGGGGCCGCCCATCGCGCGTTCCGGAACTCGGCCCACAGCGGCAGATCGGGAAACGCCGCCCGCGTTCCGGCGAGGAACCGGCGGCTCGTCGGATCCGGCCGGAAGCTCCACGGGAACTGGAGGAGCACCCCGTCGAGCTTGTCCGCTGCCTGGAGCGGTTCGAGGCAGGCGCGGAAGGCGGCCATCTCCGCCGGATCGAGCCGCCGCTCGTGGGTGAGCGACTGCGGGGCCTTCACCACGAAGCGGAAAGCGGGTGGTGTCTTCTCGGCCATCCGGGCCGTGACCCGGGGCGGCGGCACGCGGTAGTAGGTCGAGTTCACCTCGACCGCCGGAAAGTGCTCGCTGTAGAAGGACAGCATGTCGGCGGACTTGAGCCCGGGCGGATAGAAGGGGCCCACCCAGTCGGGAAAGCTGTAGCCCGAGGTGCCGACGAGGATCCGCGCCCCGGGCTGCCAGTGCGGCGGCTCCGGGTCCGCCCGGCGCGAATATTCGCGCTCGGACTCAGGATCCCGCGAGGCGGGAGCGAAGAGATCGCGTGTGTGCCGGTCACCCATCGTGACTCGGTCCCAGTTCTTCGGCCGGTCCGCGCCGGGCGGCCCTGCCCCGGACTCCTCCATGCACGGTGAGGACGCGGGCCCGGGTGAGGACGTTCTCCCCGAAGCGATCGCGCAGGAGATCGGCTGCGCCGACCACCTGCCGCCGGCGGCGATCGGCGCCGAAGAGATACTCGGTGCCCGCACCGCCCGAAAGCCCGCTCACGCTCACCCCGATGAGCCGGAGCGGAGCGCCGCCCTGATTCCGGACAAGGAGATCGCGAGCCACCGGGAAGATCCTCTGCTCCTCATCGGTCGGGAGATCGAGCGTGCGCCGTCGCGTGATGGTCCGGAAATCGGAGAAGCGGAGCTTCACCGTCACCGTGCGACCGGCGAGACCCGCCTGCCGGAGCCGGCGTGCCACCTGCTCGGTGAGGCGGAGGAGCATCGCCGCGAGTCGCTCCGGATCGGCCTGGTCGCGCGAGAGGGTATGTTCGTGACCCATCGACTTGACGGGCAAACCCTCGTAGTACGGGATGAGCGGCGTCGAGTCCTCGCCGCGCGCCATGTGCCGGAGTGCGCCTCCGATCACGCCGAAGGCGCGGACGAGTCCGGCGTGCGGGGCGAGCGCCAGGTCACCGATCGTGCGGATGCCGAGGAGCGCGAGCGCCGCGGCGGTCTTCTCACCGACGCCGAAGAGTTCGCCGGCGGCGAGCGGCCAGAACCGCCGGCAGAAGGCCGCACGGTCGAGCATGGTGATGCCGTGGGGCTTGTCGACGCCCGACGCCATCTTGGCCACGAGCTTGTTCGGACCGACGCCGATCGAGGCGGAGAGCCGGAGACGGCGATCGACCGCCTGCTGGATCGCGACCGCCACCGCCCGTCCCTCGTCGAGGGTCCGCACCTGACCGCTCAGTTCGAGAAAGGCCTCGTCGATCGAGAAGGGTTCGACTTGCGGCGAGAATCCGCGCAGGAGATCGAGCAAGCGAAGCGAGTAGAAGACGTACTTGGGGGGATCGCCGGGCAGGAAGACCGCCCGCGGGCAGCGGCGCGCCGCTTCCGCGAGCGGCATCCCGGGGCGGATCCCGAAGGGCCGTGCCTCGTAGGAGGCGGTGGCCACCACCCCACGGCTCCCGGGAAGGCCGCCGACCACCACGGGCAAGCCCCGGAGAGCGGGGTTCGCCAGGATCTCGACCGCCGCGAAGTAGGCGTCCATGTCCACATGCAGGAGGACCCGCGCCGCTGCCGTCTCGGATCCCGTCATGGTCGCGCTCCCGGCACCGCCCCGCGGCGAGCGCCTGCCCGCCGTCGCGGGGCCCGCCATCCGTCCTTCTGTCGTTCATTCTCCGAGAAAACTATCCACAAGAATAGCATATTTTAGAGTAGATGCAAGCTGGCTGCCCCCCCCTCCCGCTCCCCGTCGCCCGGTCTCCGCCCTCCGGCCGGCTTGGCCCCCCTCGCCGCCCGCCCCGCATGCTAGATTGCGCTCGTCCCCAACAGTGGCTGCGGCGACCGAGACGAAGTCCGATACCAGGCTCCGGACCGATCCAGGATCCGGAAACCCCGCATCGGGATCCGACCAACAGGGCGTATGCGCATCGGTTTCTTCACCGACTCCTACCGCCCCAACATGAACGGCGTCGTGGTCTCGATCGAGACCTTCGCCGCGGAGATCGCGCGTCTCGGTTCGAGCGTCACGGTCTTCGCTCCCCGCACCGAGATCTCCGGCTTCCTCACCCAGCGCATCCTGCAGTCCACGAGCGCGCTGCCCGCGGGCGTCGAGGCCATCTACTGGGTGCCCTCGTTCCCGCTCATCACCGAGCGCTCGCACGGGCTCGCCCTGCCCATCGCCCGGCGCGTGCGACAGGTCGCCGAGGAGCTCGGGCTCGACGTCGTGCACACCCACACGCCCTTCGCCATCGGCTACGTGGGCGTGCAGACCGGTCGGGCGCTCGGCCTGCCGCTCGTCCACACCTATCACACGCTCTACGCCGAGTACTCGCACTACCTCAAGGCGGGCGCCCCGCTCGCGCGCCGCATCACCCCGGCCTTCAGCCGGTGGTTCTGCAACCTGCACGACCGCGTCCTCGCGCCGTCGCACGACATTCGCGACCTCCTCGCGGGGTACGGCGTGCGCAGTCCGATCGAGGTCCTCATGACCGGGGTGCCCATCCCCCCGGACACCTCGCCGGCGGAACAGCGCCATGCCCGCGCCCGACTCGGGCTGTCCAGATCGGCGAGCGTGCTTCTCTTCGCGGGTCGCATCGCGCGCGAGAAGAACCTGGATCTGCTTCTCGCCGCGCTCGAGATCCTCTGCCGCCGCCGGCCAGAGGCCGAGCTCGTGATCGCCGGCGACGGGCCGGACCGCGACCGCCTCGAGAACGTCGCCCGCGCGCTGGGCGTGGCGGGGCGCGTGCGCTTCATCGGCTGGGTGCCGCACGCGGAGATGGAATCCTGCTACCGCGCGGCCGACGTGTTCGTGTCCGCCTCGGTGACCGAGACGCAGGGGCTCGCGCTCCTCGAGGCGATGGCCGCCGGCTCGCCGGTCGTGGCCGCGCGCGGCCCCGGGGTCGTGGACCTGATCGAGGACGAGGCGGACGGGCTCCTGGTCCCGACGGCCGCGGCTCCCTTCGCCGCCGCCGTCGAGCGCATCCTTGCCGACCCCGAGCTCGGCCGGCGGCTGGGAGCGGCGGCGCGGAAGCGCGCGAAGCACCTGGATGCCGGCCGGCAGGCCCGCCATCTCATCGACCGCTACGAAGAGCTCCGCGCGAGCGCCCGCGAGGGTCGCCGCGGGCTCCGCGGGCTGGCCACCCGCGCCCGCGAGGAAGTGGCCGCCTGGCGCTAGGCGGCATCGGGCGCGCCGGCCCGGATGGCGCGGCCGGCCGGGCCGGTGGCTGAAACCGCCGCCCGGCCGTCACGATCGAAACGAATGATGAGATCCGCTGGATCCGTCAGCGCAGCCCCCCGCTGCCTCGAGGGAAGTCGATGAACACGCTCAAGACCACCGTCCTTCTCGCCCTGCTCACCGGGATCCTCGTCGCCGCCGGGCAGGCCCTCGGCGGCCGCCAGGGCGCGATCATGGCGCTCGTCCTCGCCGCGGTCATGAACTTCGCGAGCTACTGGTTCTCGGACAAGATCGTGCTCGGCATGTACCGGGCCGTGCCGGTCGACAAGCTGCCGCCGGAGATGGCGCGCGCGGGCGCGCGGCTCAGGATGATCGTCGAGCGGCTGACGATGAAGGCGGGACTGCCGATGCCGCAGGTCTACGTCATTCCGTCGGGTGCGCCCAATGCCTTCGCCACGGGGCGCGATCCGCAGCACGCCGCGGTGGCGGCGACCGCCGGCATCCTCGAGCTGCTCGACGATCAGGAGCTCGAAGGGGTGATGGCGCACGAGCTCGCCCACGTGCGCCACCGTGACATCCTCACCGGATCGGTGGTGGCGACCATCGCTGGCGCCATCTCGATCCTCGCCAACATGGCGCAGTGGGCAGCCATCTTCGGCGGCGGGCGGCGCGACGATGACCGGGGCGCGAGCGGCATCGGCCTGCTCGTCACCGCCCTCATCGCGCCGATCGCGGCCACGATCATCCAGCTCGCCATCTCGCGCGGGCGCGAGTACGCGGCCGATGCGGGTGCCGCGGCGCTCACGCAGAATCCGCTCGCCCTCGCCCGGGCTCTCGAGAAGCTCGAGATGATGGCCACGCGCCGGCCGATGCAGGCGGCGACCCCGTCCACCGCGCACATGTTCATCGTGAACCCGCTGCGCGGCGGCGGCCTGGCCGGCCTGTTCTCGACCCATCCGCCGATGGCCGAGCGGGTCGCCCGGCTCCACGCCATGACCGGCGCGGTGCGCGTCTAGGGCGCGGGGGTCGCGGCCAGACCGCCACCGGTCGTGCTGAACGACCAGACCGGGCCCGTGGTCTGGCCGCCGGCCTCGTCGCGGGCAACGACCCGCCAGAAGTAGACGCGCTCGGGAAGGAGTCCGCCCAGGTTCAGGCGACGGTTGCTGACGGTGGCGATCGGGCCCGGCGGATCGGGGTTCATCCCGAAGTAGACGTCATACTCGACATCCTGATCCTCGGGGTCGTTCCCGCAACCCCAGCGCAGGGTCACTGCGGGGGCATCCTTGGAGCCGCCATCCGCCGGGTTCGGATTGCACGGCGCGGCCGGCGGCAGATTCGCCGTGAAGTGCCAGATCGCGCTCGACCGGACCCCGCCGCGGTCGTCCCGCGCCTCGATTCGCCAGTAGTACTCGCCGCCCGCCGCGAACGGGAGCGGCGGCGTGTACGACTTCTCGGTCACCACCGCGACCGAATCCGGAGCGACTGCATCGTCCTGCTCGAGGAAAACGACGTAGACGACCTCGTCCTCGGGATCATCGCCACCGCTCCAGGCCAGCTCCTGACCGGCGGCGACGCCGATCGCACCCTGGTCCGGCACCGGGTCGACGAGCGAGGTCGGCGGCTCATTCGGCCGCGGCGCCGTGAGGAAGTCCCACAGGGGACCATCGCTCCGGCCGCCCCGGCCGTCGTCCGCCGTGATCCGCCAGTAGTAGCGCGTCTCCGCGGCGAGCGATCCCCCGGGATCGAACTGCGGCGTCGTCACCGTCGTGACGAGCGGCGGATCGTCCGTCGTGCCGAGGCGCACCTCGAAGCTCAGCGGGTCGCCGTTCGGATCGGTCGCACATCCCCACTGGAGCGAGGTCGTGACGGGGACCTCGCCCGCCCCGCCCGCGGGAGCGGGGTCGCATGGTTCGGCCGGCGCCTCGTTCGGCCCCTCGGTCGAGAACGACCAGACCGGGCCCGACGCCTCGGCGCCGCCCGGGTCGCGGGCCACGATCCGCCAGTAGTAGGTCACCCCCGGCAGCACGCCGCCGACGAGATAGGTGCGATTGTTCACCGTGGCGATCGGAACCGCCGGATCGGGCGTCGTCCCGAGATAGACGTCATAGACGACCGCCTGCGACTCGGGATCCACGCCGCACTCCCAGTTGAGACGGACGATGATCCCGACGCCGATCTCGTTGTCGGCGGGATCCGGATTGCAGGGCTCGCTCGGCGGCGCGTTCGTCGTGAACGACCACACGCGCGGGCCCGACGTCGCGGCGCCGCGCTCATCCCGCGCCTCGATCCGCCAGTAGTAGGCGGCGCCCGCCGCGAGGGGCAGCGGCGGCGCATACGAACGCGCCGTCACGGTCGCCACCGAATCCGGATCGGCCGCATCGTCGCGCTCGAGATAGACCACGAAGACGACCGCGTCGCCGTTCGGATCGACGCCCCCGCTCCAGGCGAGCGTGGCGGCGGGATCGACGACGATGGCGTCGTGCGGCGGATCGGGAGTCGACGGCGCGCTCGGCGGATCGTTGGGCGGCGGCGGCACGGCGGTCCGGAAGCTCCACAGCGGTCCTGACGTGCGCCCGCCCCGTCCGTCATCCGCCACGACCTTCCAGTAGTAGCGCGTGTCCGCAAAGAGCGGACCCGACGGCACGAAGAGCGGCGAGGACACGGTGGCGACGAGCGACGGATTGGTCGTCGTGCCGAGATGGACATCGAAGGAGACCGGGTCGCTGTCGGGATCCGTGATGCAGCCCCACTCGAGGCGCGTGGTGTCGGGCACGCCGGTCGCCTGGTCGGCGGGGTACGGAGTGCACGGTGCCGGCGGCGGCGTGTTCACGGGCGGGGCGTCCCTGATCGTGAAGGTCCACACCGGACCGCTGGTCGTGCCCCCGGCCGAGCGCGCCACCACCCGCCACGCGTGCTCGGTCGCGTAGGGCAGAGTTCCCGGAGCAAAGATGGCGGCGTTCAGGCCGGTCGCCCGCTCGGTCATGTTGCCCGCATTCGTGCCGAGCCAGAAGTCGTAGACCACCGGATCGCCACCTTCGGTGCCTCCCGTCCAGGTGAAGGTGGTGTCGTTCGGCACGTCGGTCGCGTCATCGGCGGGATAGGGATTCGCCGGCATCCGCGGCGGGATCGGGCTCGGGCCGCTCGTCCGGAAGGAGAAGTCATACGGGGCGGGGAGCCAGGCCCCGTCCTCATCGGCCACGTCGCGCACGACGACATCGATCTGGCGCGATCCGGGCAGGGCCGTCGCCGGCACGAACACGAAGCGCCTGAGCGCCGGATCGCTCACGACCGAGCCCGGGATGGGCACTGCCTGCGTCGAGACGCGGAAAGTCACGCCCGGGCGCACGGTCGCCGCGGCCATGGCCTGATCGAAGGTGACGCTGATCGTGGCGGTCGAGTCGACGGCGGTGGCCCCGGCGGCCGGATCGGTGGCGATGACGGCCGGCGGGGGCCCGTCGGTCATGTAATCCGGGGGCTCGACCGCCGATTCACAGGCCAGAACGAGAAGGAACGCGCCGAGCGCGAGCGGCAGGCGAGATCGCAGATCCGGACGGGACGGCTGGTTCATGGTCGGGCGTTGTCCTGGGCCGAAGCACGACGGGTGGATGCGGCGCCGCGAGGCTCTGCGGGGGCAGGGAGCGCGGGGGTCGGGACTCACCGGCGCGTGATTCTACCACAGCGGCGGAGGGGGCCCGGGCCCGCCCGGGCCAGCCCCTATCCAGGGGCTTGTCCCTAGATGCGCGCCACGAAGTTGAAGTGGGTGTCGTAGAGGCGGCCGATCAGGGCCTCGAGCGCCCCGTCCGGAGTCTCCGCCTCCGCCTCGGCGACCACGCGATCGCCGGCCTCGACGAGACGGGCCCGGCCGCGATAGCGGCCGTCGCTCGCCTTCTCGACCTCGACGCGAACCCGGGCCTTCTTCCCTGCACGGAGTACGAACCCGTCGAAGCGCTGATCGGCGTAGAGATTGCGCACCTGGTAGAGCTGGCTGGGCATGCTCCCCCCTTCCCGACCTGCATTGTCGCGCGGGACATCCGGACAAGCAAGAGGGGCGGCGCGGGATTCGCACCACCCGCGCCGCCCCTCCTCGTGTGCTCTGAGCTGCGCCCTGGCGGACGCTCACTTCATGAGCACCATCTTCCGCGTCGCCGACTGTCCGAGCGACTCGACGCGGTAGTAGTAGACGCCCGACGCCACCGACTGGCCCGCGTCGTCGACCCCATTCCAGGAGATCGTCTTCGCGCCCGCCGACTCGACGCCCTGGAAGAGCGTGCGCACGAGGCGACCGGACACGTCGAAGACGGTCACCGTCACCTCGCCGCGCGAGGGCAGCGAGTAGGTGATCGTGGTCTGCGGATTGAACGGGTTCGGCTGGTTCGGGCCCACGGCGAAGCGGACCGGCGCCGACGCGGCCGGCTCATCGATTGCCGCCGTGCCGCCGCGCGCGAGGATCACGAGATCGTCCACCGCCGCCTCGACGACCGAGCCGGTGGCGAGGTCGCTCGCCCTGAAGCGGAGCTGCACCTGGTTCGGCGTGCCGAAGAGCGCGACGACGTCCACGAGCACGCTGATCCAGACGTTCTGCAGGTTGTTGGGCGGGTTCACGTTCTCGACGCTCGTCCACGTCGTGCCGCCGTCGTTCGAGATGTCGACGACCCAGTTGTCCGCGTTCGGCGCGCCGCCCTGGTTGTTCGAGTACCAGCGCACGTAGGCGATCTTGCACATCTGGGTGTACTGGGAGAGGTCGAGCACCGGCGTGAGGAGGCTCGTCGTCCCGCCATCCACGTCGGCCTCGCCGACCGCCCCGCCCGGCGTGCCCTGGCCGGTCACGAAGCACTGGACACCCGGCGCCGCCGTGTAGTCGTCTTCCGGCTGGGCGGCCGTGCCGTTCGGATCGACGCGCACCCAGATCCCGGTCGTCGCGTTGTCGCCCGGAGCGCCCACGATCCAGCCGGATGCCGCCTCGAGCTCGTCCACGACGGTCGCCACGTAGAAGGCGTGGAGGGTCGCCGGAGCGCCGGCCGGCGAAGTGCGCTCGAAGCCGTTGGTGTTCCGGGCGTAGATGTAGTACTGGACCTGAGCGTCATCCGCCTGCGCGGGGATGTCCGCCGCGTAGATGTTGCCCCCAGCATTGGTCATATCCACCTGGGCGAAGGCGCCACCGTCGATCCGGTAGTAGAGCTGGACCGCGTCGAGGGCGCCCTCGGCGGCGGTCACCGTCGCCTGCACCGTGATCGGATCGACGTGGTTGGTGGTCGAGTGCGGCGGCTGGTGCTGGATGGCCACGATCAGGATCTCCGGACAGGCGAACCCGTGGTTGGTCGCCCCCTCGCAGATCTCATCGTAGTGCGGCGTACCGTTGGTCAAGTTGCCGTCGTCGTCGTCGGTGATGAAGTAGCCGAGCACCTGCTCGGGCTGGGTGTCGGCGCGGAGGATCTTCCGGCTGAAGTGCCACAGGGTCGCGCAGTGGGCCTTGCCCGCCGCCTGTCCCATGGATGCCTCGAGCGCCTGCCGCGTGTCCCAGTTGAAGCCGCAGAGGACCCGCCCCGCCGAGTGGATCGGCTGACCGACGACGTTTTCCGGGTAGCGGAGCGTGTTCTCGCAGTCGCGGATCCCGCTCGTGCAGTTGTTCAGGTAGAAGCCGCGGCCGATCACCGTATCGTCGATCATGAAGCTGCCGGCGATGTCGCCGTTCCCCTCGCCGCAGCCCTCCGAGCCCTGGCTGCCGAGGAGCGAGTGCTGGATCCCGTGGCCATACTCGTGCGCCATCACGTCGCTGATGGTCCCGGTGTTGCCGCAGCCGCCGCCCTCGCGGAAGAAGTTCATCGTCCACGTCGTCCAGTTGGCGTTGCAGGTCGAGTTGACGTTGACGTTGGCGCTGTGCTTGGGAATGCTCCAGGCGGGATCGATGCTCTTGATGTAGGCGTTGGTGGCGTTGATCCAGTAGAAGCAATCCCGCTCGGCCCGCCGCGACGGGGTCGCATCGGTCCAGTTGATGGTGAGCGGCACGTTCTCCTGGATCGTCCCGTTGAAGGAAGCATCACCGAACTGCGTGTCGTTCACGTTGATCTGCGGGCCGTCGAAGATGGCGTTGATCGCGCGGTCGCCGCCGGTCCCCGCCACCGCGAAGTTGCCGCTGGGATCGGTCGTCGCCTGGGGCAGGCCGTTGATGTTGATGAACATGTCACGAAGACCAGGCGACGGGCTCAAGGGCCCTTCGCAGTAGCCCTGGCGGCCGTCCACGGTGCCGGTCACCGATCCGGAGTACGCATTGTGCACGTCGTTATAGCGCCAGACGATCGTCCCCGTGTGCGCATCCACGTGGCTGACCCAGGCGCCGTACGGGTCGGCGATCGCGATGGTCGTCCGCCACACCAGGTGGTACTCGGTGCCGTCCTCCCCGGCCGCCACCGGCAGCACGAGGAGCTCGGGCGAGGCGAGCGTGTGATCGGTGGCGGAATCGAACGGCAGCGCCGCGCGCGCGATGCCCTCGGCCTGGGCGGCCGTGATGAGCGGCACCGGGTTCACGTCGATCGCGCGGTGGAAGCTCGAGCCGAAGACGAAGAGTCGTCCGCTCTCGGTGAAGACGGTGCGCACCCGGCCCCCGATCACGGGGATCCCGTGGTACCGCTGCGCGTAGTGCACGGCCACCTTGCCGGCGCCGCGGACCACGCGGTCGAGCACGAGATCCGCGCTGTCCGCGCCGAGGAGCTCGCCGTTCGCCGCCACGAAGGTCGACGCCACGGCCGCCGCGTCGTCGTCGTTGACGAGCGGCGCGGTCGCGAGCTGCACGCCCGAACCGAGCACGAGATCGGGCGAATGGGCGAGCGGATCCCAGAGCGCTACCTGCCAGGAGCCGCCGTAACGCGCCGTCATGCCGGCGACCGCGTTCTGCGCGGCCGGGATCGGCGCGGCATCGATGATCTCCGGCGCCTCCGGGAGGGTGATGTCGAACGCGTGGGTGTCCTCGCTCTCGACGATGGCCAGCCCGCGGCCGGCTCCGAGCACGAGCATTCCCACCGTGAGGAGATGCACCAGTCGTCGTTGTGTCATTGACCCGCTCCTCTTTCCGAGTCCGCGCCTTTCCGCGGGCTCATCCTTGCCCACCACACGCGCCGCGATGGCGCAGCGTGCGAGTTCCTCGCCGGCGCGCCGGCCGGATCGAGCTGCCCCCGGGCCGCGCCGCTCCCCTCGCGAACCCGCCGTGTCGGGATCGTCACGTCAAGCCGTTTGCCGCCCGGACACAACCGCACCGCACGCGGTTTCAGCGATTTCACGAGATCGGGTCGAACAGCGAGACGTGCGGCAGGAACCGGCCTGAGAGGCGGTATCGATCGGCCTGGCCCGGGGGCGATGGACCGCAAGCCATTGTCGGAACATGCGATCCAACAGATCAATGATAGCGTGAAGGGCGCCCCTCGTCAACTGGGATCGCTGCCCGGCCGGCCGCCGGCCCGTTGCCGCCGCGAAGGAGCCCGCCGCCACCCCTGGCGCCCCAAGGGGCATTCGGAAAAAAGTGAGGGCCTCCCGCTCGCAAGAGCAAGGAGGCCCTCTGGTCGCGGACTGTTGGTTCGGGGCACGTCCGCGAGACACCTCTTGGTGCGTGGCGCGCTGGAAAGCACGCAATCACAGCATCTTGCCCGGACTGTAGCAGTGCCGGACGCTGCTCACAAGCGAAAAAGCGCATGCGGACGCCACAAACTGCCCCCGGTGAGCGGATCCGTCGCGCCGGGACAGGGACTTCACTCGGGCCGGCACGACCCCTCCAACGATCGACCCGATCACGATCCCGGCAGCTCTGGCGCCGGCCCGACACCCTCGTCCTCCTGCTCCTGCCACCCGGGTGCCCCCCGGCCGGGGCGCCGGGCGGCCCCGTGCTCGGCGTGCGCGAGCCGGAGTCGATCGAGGAGCCCGCTCACGTTCTCTCGCGTGTGGCTCGAGAGGGCGATCGAGGCCGGGTGAGAGGCCCGGAGCCCGAGGAGGCGGATGTCGTCGGGGGGCATCAGGTCGATCTTGTTGAAGACGAGGAGGCGCGGCTTGGCCATGCAGCCCAGGTCATCGAGCACCGTGTGCACGGCGGCGATGTGCTGCATGACATAGGCGCTCGTCGCATCCACGACGTGGACCAGGAGATCGGCATCGGTCACCTCCTCGAGCGTGGCGCGGAAGGAGGCGATGAGATGATGGGGCAGGTTGCGGATGAAGCCGACCGTGTCGGACAGGAGCACGAGCTCCCGTCCGGGCAGGACGAGCTGGCGGGTCGTGGCGTCGAGGGTGGCGAAGAGCCGGTTCTCGGTGAAGACGTCGGCCCGGGTCAGCACGTTGAAGAGAGTCGACTTCCCGGCGTTCGTGTAGCCGACGAGCGCGGCGCGGAACTCCTTCCGGCGGCGGCGGCGTTGCACCATGCGCTCCTTCTGGATGTCACCGAGCTTCTGCTTGAGGAGCGCGATCTTCTGGCGCACGCGCCGGCGGTCGACCTCGAGCTGGGTCTCGCCGGGGCCGCGGGTGCCGATCCCGCCGCCGAGACGCGACAGGTGATGCCACATGCGGGTGAGCCGCGGCAGCATGTACTGGAGCTGCGCGAGCTCGACCTGGATGCGCGCCTCACGCGTGCGGGCGCGGGCCGCGAAGATGTCGAGGATGATCTCCGAGCGGTCGACGATCTTGCGCCCGGTGGCCCGTTCCAGATTCCGGAGCTGGGCGGGGGTGAGGTCGAGATCGAAGACGATGAGGTCGGCGCCGGCGCCGGCCGCCTTGGCCCTGATCTCGTCGACCTTGCCGCGGGTGACGAGGGTGGCGGGATTCATGCGGCCGTGCGGCTGGACGACCGATTCGACCACGCGAGCGCCGGCGGTGTCGGCGAGCGCCGCCAGCTCCTCGAGCGACTCCTTCCAGTCGCCGCGCAGCCCTCCGGCAGCGACCCCGACCAGGAGCGCGCGCTCGCGCTTGCTACTCTCCTGCTTGACCTCGTAGATGGCAGCTCACCTCCCCACGTCTCCGAGCCGGCGCGTGAGGGTGACCGGGTACGTACGCCGGATGACGCCGCGCGCGATCGTGACCTCGCCCGTCACGGCCTCGCGGAGCGGGCGGCGATCGATCAGCGCTCGAAAGATCTCGCTCTCGGCGCCCACGGTGAGGCGCACGGGGACGCGCATGGCGGTCGTATCCTGCTTCGCGCAGTCGAACTCTCCCGTCCAGCGGACCGGGCCCACCGCTTCCTCGTCGAGAGAGAGCGAGCCGGCCAGCTCGACGAGCGTGATCTCGAAGTTGTTCTGATTGATGAGCGTGAGGACGAGGCTCAGGTCGGCGATACCGCCGGAGAAGCTCCGCACCTCCACCTCGTCGAGCGTGATGAGCGGGGCCGAGATCTCGGTCACCGGGCTGCAGGCGATACCCAGGGCGGCGGCCGCAGCGAGGAGGATCGAGGTCCGGAAGCGCCCCCCACGTGATCTATGCCCGGTCGGACGCCGCGCTCTCATTGGCGGAACATGACCCGCTCGTTGGCGAAGAGACGCATGGCCACGACGAGACCGAGCAATCCGACGAGGAAGGTGCCGGCCACGGCGAGGAGCACGTGCAACGGCTCGGCCTGTCCGGCCAGGATCTCCCGCTGCACCTGGGTCGTGCCGACGATCGGCAGGAGGTACATCTGGAGCTTCGGCTGGACCTCGCTCGCCACCGAGAGCACGGCGAGGATGGCGACGCACATGATGAAGTAGGTGGCGAAGGTCTGCCCCTCGCGCGCGCTCCGCGCGAAGCAGCCGAAGGCGATGAGCGTCGCGCTCATGAGAAAGGCGACCGGCACGATCATGGCGAGGAGGACGCCGATCGCCCACAGGGGCATGATGACCTGATCTTCGGCCATCGACCGCGCGGTGAGCGGGAGCGAGAGCGTGAGCGTGAGCCCGGTCAAGCCCATCACCCCGGCCGCTGCCGCGGTGGCCGCGGTGGCCATGAACTTGCCGAGGAGGAGGTCGCTGCGGGTCGCCGCGCTCACGAGGATGGTCTCGAGCGTGCTCCGCTCCTTCTCGCCGGCGGTGGTGTCGATCGCGGTATGCGAGGCGGCCGAGGCGATGAGGAGCACGAGCAGGTAGGGCACCAGCGAGCCCAGGATGTAGGAGCCCATCTCCTGGGCCGAGGCCACGTTCTCGGCGCGGATCTTGGCGGCGTCCACGGCCCCGCCCTGCCCGCCGAGCCGGTCGAGCTCCCCGCGCAGGAGCGCCTCGCGATAGCGGGCGAGAGCCGCCTCCACCTGGACCTTGGCGCGGCGCGAGGGCGCATTCGTCTCATCGTAGAAGATCCGGATGGTCGCCGGAGCGCCCACGACCACGGCCTGCTCGTAGGCCGGCGGCACGACGATGAGCGCGTCGAGGAACCCCTTCTTGATCGCCGAGGGACCGAGATCGACGGGAAAAGCATCGAGCTTGCCGCGCTCGGTGAACACGGCCGGGAGGTGCGGCGCATGCTCCGCCCCGGCGATGCCGACGCGGAGCGTGGTCTCCTTGCTGCGCGCCTCGTTGGCGCGCTGGACCTGGCCGATCGTGATGAAGACGATCGGATAGAGGACGAGCGGCAGGACGAACGCGAGGAGAAGCGTCCGCGAATCGCGGAGCGTGTCGAGGAGCTCCTTGCGGGCGACGATCCAGGTTCGGCGCACGGTGTCGTTCTCTTCCTCGCGAGGGAGACGCGGCGGGGAAGACGCGGCGACGCTTCCCGGCGGTTCAGGCGGGCCGCGGCCGAGGATAGCACGGCGCGGCGCGCGGCGGCTTAAGCTCTCGCCGTCAGTGGTTCACCTCGGTCACTCAGTGGTTCACCTCGGCCACCATGGTGGCGAAGGCCTCCTCCAGGTCCTCGTGGCCGGCGGCGAGATCCGCGGGCGCGCCCTGGGCGAGGATCCGCCCGCGATGGATGATGGCGACTCGGTCGCAGAGGCGGGCCGCCTCGTGCATGACGTGGGTCGAGAAGAGGACGCACCGCCCCTCGTCCCGCACTTCCCGGATCAGTCCCCCGACCTCGCGCGCGCCGAGCACGTCGAGCCCGGCGGTCGGCTCGTCGAGAATGAGGACCGGCGGGTCGTAGATGAGCGCGCGCGCCAGGTTCACCCGCTGCTTGAGTCCGGTCGAGAGCTGGCCCACGCGGCGTCCGGCGAAGGGGCCGAGGGCGAAGCGCTGGATCAGGATGTCGGCCTTGCGCGCGGCCTCCCCGGCGGCGAGCCCCTCGAGCTGCCCGAAGTAGATGAGCACCTCGCGCACGGTCAGCCGGTCGTAGAGACGGGTGTCGCCCGACAGATAGCCCATGCGCTGGCGCACCTGGTCGCCGGCCGTGGCGATGTCGTAGCCGGCGATCGTCGCCGTGCCGCTCGTCGGCTTGAGCACGGTCGCGAGCATGCGGAGAGTGGTTGTCTTCCCCGCCCCGTTCAGTCCGAGGAGGCCGAACACCTGCCCGCCGTCCGCCGCGAAGGACACCTCGTCCACGGCGCGCACCGGGCCCGACTTGCCGCCGGGGAAGATCTTGGTGAGTGCGCGCGCCTCGATCATGGCCGTCATCGGCGCGCACGCTAGCACGCGCGCGGGAGGAGGGTCAACGCGCGGCAGCGCGGTCGCGGAGGCGGAGCGGCCAGAAGAGGAGTGCGTCGATCGCGCGGGCGACGCGCCCCTGGCCGGCGAGCTCGGCGAAGCGGCGGCGATCCGCCACCGTGAGCGCGCCGCCGAGCGGGAGCAGGACGTTGTAGGCGACGAGCACGCCGAGGGCGAGCGCGATCTCGGCGGCGGGATGCGCCGGTGCGATGAGCCGCGCCGCCGCGTAGCCGGGAACGCCGACCACGAGGCCGATCGCAAGCACCCGTCCGAGCCCGCCCCAGTCCCAGGCGATCCGTGCCGCGCGGTCGCCGGCGACCGCATTCCACACCGTGGTGACCGCAGAGGCGGCGAGGTGCGCGAGGACTATCCCGCGGAGCCCGAGCCCGGGCATGAGCGCGATCCCGATCCCGACATAGCACCCGAGCCAGATCACGTCCGAGACGAGGGCGAGCCCGATGCGGTCGATCGCGCGGAGCAGGGTCGTGATCGGCGCGTAGGCGGCCATCAACACGACCGAGACCGTGAGCACGCGCAAGAGCCCGGCCGCGGCCAGGAAGGACGAGTCGGACACGACGAGCACGGCGACTTCGGCCGCCGCAGCGACGAGTGCGGCGAAGAGGATCGCCACCGCGAGCTGGACCTTGATGAGGAACCCCACGTCGTGCCGCAGCTCCTCGCGGCGGCCGAGCTCCCAGCGCCGCGTGATCTCCGGGGCGGCGACCTGGAGGGGCACCGCGAGGAGGCGCTTCAGGAGAAACGTCACGCGCTCGGCGATGAAGAAGATCGAGACCAGGGCGAAGGAGAGGAAGAGGCTCACGAGGAGCTTGTCGGCATAGCCGAAGCCGATGCCGATGACCCCGTTCAGGGCGGCGCCCCACCAGAAGGGCGTGATGTCGGCGAGGAGCGGCGGGAGGGGCGCCGCGGGGCCCGGCGCGCCGTGCGCCGCGGTGCCGGCCGCGCCGCGCGCCGCCGGCGCGCCCGCCGCGGGGAGGACGCGCCAGAGGAGCGCGGTCGCGAACGCGAAGACGGCGAGGCCCGAGACGAGGCTCATCCCGAGGAGGAGCGGCACCGTGAGCCGGTCCCGGAACACGATGATCCCGATGGTGACGGCGCCGACGTTCAGGTTCTCGAGCGCCGCCGGGTAGCTCATCCGCCGGAGCCCGTCGAACCCCGAGTAGGTGATCTGGCGGAGCCCCATGGCGACGAAGACGGCGGTGGCGAGCACCACGTTCACCGCCGCCGGCGGGGCGGTGTAGAGGCGGGGCAGGACCACCGGCGCGAGGCGGGCGACGACGATGAGGAGAAGGATTGCGAGGACGAGCGTGAGGCCCCAGGCGAGCGTCAACAGGCGGCGGATGCGCGCGAATGCGCCGAGCGCATCGTACTTGGCAGTGTAGCGGAGGACGACGGTCGGCAGCCCGAGCGCCGCCACGACCGAGACGATCGCCCCGATCGCATAGGTCGCCGAGTACTCGCCAAGCGCGCTCTGGGTCAGGTAGCGCGTGAGGAGCTTGATCTGCAGGAACGAGAGGACCGTGTTGGTGGCGAAGGCGGCGCCGACCGCCGAGGCATTGCGCACGATCCGCGACATCCGACCGTCCTCTCGCTACAGGTCCGCCTGCGGGCAGATCCGGTTGAAGGCGCAGAGCGCACAGGTGTGCGGGGACGGATGCGCCGTGAAGTCCCCGGCCCGGATCCCCGCCTCGGCGGCGGCCACCAGCTCGGCGGCGCGATCCGCATCCGCATCCTCCGGCTCGACCCGCCCGCGGAGACCCGACTCCACGAAGCGGAGCTCGAGCGCCCGCGGCAGGACGCCCGCCTGCGCCCGGTAGGCGAGCGCATAGAGCCGGAGCTGGTCGCTCCCCTCAGCCCGCCGCGCCGCGGCGGCGGCGTCCTCGATCTCGCTCGTCTTGTAGTCGAAGACGGTCGCCCCCTCGGGGTCGAGATCCACGCGGTCGAAGCGTCCGATCACCTCCACCTTCCCGAGCTGGAACGAGAACTGCTTCTCGACCTGCGCGGGGATGGCCGGCGCGGCAGTCTCCTCTTCGTGGAACCGCTCGAGCGTGCGGATGCCGGCCGCGAGCCGCCGCTCCTCGTGTTCGCGGCTCAGGAACCCCTCGCTCCGCCAGTTCTTGCGGAACACCTCGAGAACCTCCGCGAGGGAGAGCGCCACCCCCCGCATCTTCCCGCGAAGGAGCTCGGCAATCGCGGCGTGCAGCGCCTTCCCGTAGTTCTGGCTGTGGTGCGGGATCGCCGGCGCCTTGAGCAGATAGGCGTACTTGTAGCGGAGCGGGCACTCGCGGTAGGCGTCCACCTGTGTCCACGAGAGCCGGATCACCTCGTCCGGGCCGATGGCGCGCGGCGGCGCGGTGGCCGGCGCCGGCGCTCCCGCGTGCCGGCCGAAGGCGGCGAGCGCCGCCGCCGCTCCGGTCGACTGCGCGGCCGCAGCGGGCAGATCGAGCGCCTCGAGCACGAACTGGCTCGTCTTCCGCAGCCTCTGGCCCCCGTGATCCGCCGCGCTGGTCAGGACGAGGAGGTCCCTGGCGCGCGTCAGCGCCACGTAGAAGAGCCGCCGCTCCTCGGCCATGTGGTAATCGCCGCTCGCCATCGGCTCCTGGTAGAGCGCCGCCGGCAGCTCGAGGGGGTCGGTCCGCTTCTGCGTCGGAAACTTCTGGCTGACGAGGTTCACGACGAAGACCACCGGGAACTCGAGCCCCTTGGCCCGATGCACGGTGAGGATGCGCACCTGGTCGAGATCCGGATCGGGCTCGACCGCCTGTGGATCCTCCCCCGCCTCGACCAGGAGCTCGAGGTGATCGACGAAGGCGTGCACGCGATCGGCGACCGCGATCTCCTGGTAGCGGGTGATCTGGGTGAAGAAACGGGAGAGGTTCCGGATCCGCTCCTCCGCTTCGAGCGTCTCGGCCGCCGTCAGCTCGGCCAGGTAGCCCGAGTCGGTCAGGAACTCGTAGAGGAGGCTCCCGGTCGTGAGCGAGCGCGAGCGCTCGCGGGCCCGCTCGAGATCGGCCGTGAGGCGCGCGATCTCGATGAGCCCCGCCGCCGAGAGCGGCTCCGCGCCCTCGATGGCGATCTCCGCTGCTCCCGGGCCGGCCCCCGCCGCCGCCTCCGCCGCCGCCTCCGCCGCGCGCCGGAACGCCCACAGGAGCGGCCGCCGCTTCTCGCGGGCGAGATCGGCGAGGGTCGCGAGGTCGGCCATCGGCACCCGGTACACGGGCGACGCGGCGAGCGCGTAGAGGCTCTGCGACTCGGCCGGCCGCGCCACCGCACGGAGGAAGGCGATCGCCGTCCGCACCTCCTCGCGCTGGAAGAGGCCGCGCGAGCCCGAGAACTGATGCGGGATGCCGGCGGCCTGGAGCGCGGTCAGGAACGGCTCGGCGTCGCGATTCGAGCGCACGAGGACCGCGATGTCGCGGTAGGCGCGGCCGCCCGTGGCGACGAGCGCGCGGATCCGCTCGCATACGTAGTCGGCCTCGGCGGGAAGGATGTCGAAGCGGTGCTCCTCGATCGCGCCCGGCGCGGCCGTCATCGAGCGCAAGCGCTTGTCGATCTTCTCCTGCACCTCGAGCCGATCGGGATTGTTGTGCTGGATCAGGCGGTGGGCCGCATCGAGGATGGTCTGTCCGGAGCGATACGAGCGGGTGAGGACGACGCGCGCGCGCTCCGGATAGGCCGCGGTGAACCCGAGGATGTTGCCGATCGCGGCGCCGCGGAACTTGTAGATCGACTGATCGTCATCCCCGACCACCGTCAGGTTCGGCCGCCTCTCCGGCGAGGAGCTTCAGGAGCTCGAACTGGACCACGTTCGTGTCCTGGAACTCGTCGACCAGGATGTAGCGGAAGCGGCGGCGCACCTGGGCGAGGACGTGCTCCTGCTCGCGGAGGAGGCGGAGCGCGAGGAGGAGCTGATCGCCGAAGTCGATGCGATCCGCCGCGTGCAGCTCCTCGTCCATCACCCGGTAGGTCTCGGCGATCTCGAGCTGGCGGCGCGCCGCGGCGACGCGGGCGCGCGCATCGAGATCATCGACCGCGCCGGCGGTCGCCTCCGCCGCCGCAAGCTCGGCGCGCGCGTGCTCGACGTAGCGTTCGGGCGTCACGCCCTCGTCCTTCGCGCGCGCGACGACGCGCAACAGCGCCGCCAGGTGGCGCACCGGATTCCCGAGCGGAAGGAGGCGCCGGAGCGGGAGGCGGAAGAGCCGCTCGCGGAAGAAGACGAGCCGCTCCGCCTCGTTCAGAACGACCGCCGCGTCGGAGAGCCCCATCTCGAGCGCGTACTCGCGGTAGATGCGGTCGCCGAAGGCGTGGAAGGTCGAGATCCACATGTCCGTGTAACCGTAGGGGACGAGGAGATCGACCCGCGCCTCCATCTCCGCCGCGGCGCGCTCGGTGAAGGTGAGCGCGAGGATCTCGGACGGCTCCGCCTTCCTGGCGGCGATGAGATAGGCGATGCGGTGCGCGATGACGCGCGTCTTCCCGGTGCCGGCGCCGGCGACGATGAGGAGCGGCCCCTCGCCGTGCGTGACCGCCGCCTGCTGCTCGGGATCGAGCTCGGCGAGCGCGCTCGCGATCGCCTCCTCGTTCGCGGGCTCGGTGATCCAGGAGGGAGGCGGCCCGGGATCGGACTCCGCCCCGCCGAGCGCGAACTCGGCCTGGCTCAGATCCCGCGGCGGCATGTTCTCGATCACGCGTTCCGCTCTCCCTCTGCGCACCTGAGCTCGTTTCACCGGCGACCCGGCGCGCCTCAGCCGGGAAGGCCACCGGCGTGGACACGACGCTCTCTCTCCGCAGGGCCCCTCTCCAGGAGGTTACGCGATTCTCATTCGCGACACGGGGGTCCGATAGCGAGCCGGGGACCTGAGCGGCATTCTATCGCGCTATCGGCACCGGCGGGCGCAATCGCTGCCTGATCCCACAGAAGTCACTTCCGTGAACCTCGTTGCCGGGGGTTCGGCCGCTGACCGGGGGAAGCCGCTGACTCCCGCCCCGATCGTCCTGGCATCGATCGTGATCCGGTCCCGGGGGCGTGGTCGCATCTCTCGGCAACGACCCGAAGACGCGGGCCGCGGGCACCCGTCTGTCCGCTACCGGCGCCCGCACCGGTGTCTACCGGCCGCGCCGTCCCCAGGCCTCGCCGCTCTACCGGCTGATCGAGGAGCACTTCGAGCGGGTGGCCACGGCATGGGAGGAGCGCTACGAGCCGCGCTACGGTCGGTGGCGGCCGGTCATGCGCGCGGTGGTCGAGAAGTTTCTCGATTGCGGCTTGCTCGAGCCGGGCTTCGCGCGGGTGCGTTGCGGCGACTGCGGGGCCGAGTTCCTGCTTGCCTTCAGCTGCAAGTGCCGCTACTTCTGTCCGTCCTGCCACGCCAAGCGCCTGGCCCTCTGGTGCGACTGGCTCGAGCGCGAGCTCCTGCTGCCGATCCCGCATCGGCAGTACGTCTTCACCGTCCCCAAGCGCCTGCGACCCTACTTCCTCTACGACCGCCGCCTGCTCGGGCTGTTGAGCCGTGTCGCCTACGACACCCTGCGCGACTTCATGCGCGCCACCCTCGGCGCGGATGACGTCTCGCCCGGCGTCATCTCCTCGATCCAGACCCATGGCACGCTCGCCAACTGGCATCCCCACCTGCACGTGCTCGCCACCGACGGCGCCTTTCGTCCCGACGGCACGTTCGTGCCGCTCGGTGTTCACTCGCTCGCGGTGCTGACCGAGGCTTTCCGCCGCGCCGTGCTCCGCGCCTTCGTCCAGCGCGGCCTGTTCAGCGCCGAGGTGGCCGCCTCCATGCGCGCCTGGCCCCACTCCGGCTTCCATGTCCACAACGCCGTGCGGCTCGATGGGGATGACCTCGGCGGCCTCTTGCCGCTCGCTCGCTACGCAGCCCGCGCTCCCCTCGCCCTCACCCGCATCACCTACGACGCTGCAAAGCCGCAGGTCCTGGTTGCCTCCGACAAGGCCGAAGGGCCCACCGCCGGGACGCATGCCTTCGCTCCTCTCGACTTCCTTGCCCAGCTCCTCACCCACATCCCGCGCCAGGGCGAACACCTCATGCGCTACTACGGCGCGTATGTGAGTCGAACCCGCGGCACCTGGCGCCGGCAAGGGATCGGCCCCTGGGTCGAGCGGCAGCGCGGCGAGGGGGACGCGGAGGACGAGCCACCGGGTGCACCCCGCGATGCCAACGCTGATCCTGGCGGTGACCCGGTGGTGCCACCTCCGGAACCGCTATCCCCATCGCGGGCCGCGCTCAGGAAGCGCTGGGCGGAGCTCCTCCGTCGCCTCTACGAGGTCGATCCGCTGAGTTGCCCGCGGTGCGGGGGCGAGATGCGGATCATCGCCTTCCTCCTCGATCCACCGGTGATCGACGCCATCCTCCGCCACCTCCGCCGCGCTGCCTACGACGCGCGGGCCGGCCCGTGGGCGGAGGTGGTGGGGAGCAATGCGGTGGCGGGGGACGCCGGCCCGGCGGGGTGCGGCTAGCCCGGCCGGCCGCGGCCAGCGCGCGGTTGGGGGTGCTGCCGATGAGGATCGGTTGCGCGAGGGGAGAGGCGCGCCCTGCGGGATCGGGTGTCGCTCGGCGGGGCCGCTTCGCGGTGCGGCGGCCGCGGCCACCCCGCGGCAACGTCGGGCCACGACGCGCAGTCGCCGGTCACGCCACGCCGCGGACGCCTCCCGGTCGGTCGCGCGCGCGGCTTGGCTCCCCGTTCTCCTCCTCCTCCCAGGCTATTGACGAAAGGAACTTTGCGGCGATCGCCACGGCCGCGGCGAGTGCCCCTCGATGCAATCCACCCAATCACCACCGGTGTTGCCGAAGACATCGCTGCACGAAAGTGCCGCGGTCCCGCCTAGTTCACATTGAACTGCCGGACCCCAGGTGCTGAACGCGATGACCGTGCTCGTGATGGTCAGTGCATTGTCGAAGTACGAGTAAACCCCGCCGCCGCGGCCTGCCGGACCCACTTCCGCAGCGTCTCGGCGGTGCAGCCGATCTTCTCTGCGATCGAGCACATGGCCGCCCACTGGGAACCATGCTCGCTCTCGTGCTCGAAGACCATCCGCACCGCTCGCTCCCGGACCTCAGGTGAGAATCTGCTGGATCGTCCCATGACCCCATCCTCTCAAGGAATGGAGCCTCCGGCAAACCCGGAGCGGTTCACTGGGCGCTGGTGCTTCGCCATGGTCCGATCGTGATGGTCCATTGCCGCCTCCCCGCCGTCGCTGGCGTTGCGCTGGCGTGCATCGCCCTGACCGCGCCGGCCCTCCCCACCCACGCCCAGGAGCTCGAGCCGCGCTCCTACTCCCCCTCCCCCGTCGGCGCCAACTTCCTTCAGATCGCCTTCGGCCATATGTGGGGCGACATCATCCTCGACCCGAGCCTTCCCCTCGAGGACGTGGACGGCGCGTTCAACACGCCGGCGGCCGGTTACGGCAGGACGTTCGGCCTGTTCGGGAGGCAGGCGCAAGCCACGGCCGCGCTGCCCTACGTCTGGGGCAGCGCCGAGGGGCGGCTCGAGGGAGAGGAACGGCGAACCACCCGCTCGGGGTTTGGGGATATCAGGACGCGCTTCTCCATCAACCTGGTCGGGAATCCCGCGCAGACGCCGCGGGAATTCGCGGCGGCGAAGCGAGATTTCGTCGTCGGCACCAGCGTCCTCGTCAATGTGCCCATCGGGGAGTTCGACAACGAGAAGCTGATCAACATCGGCACCAATCGCTGGGCCTTCAAGCCGGAGGTCGGCCTGGCCTGGTTCCACGGGGCCTGGGAGCTCGATGGAGCGCTGGGCGTCTGGCTCTTCACCGAGAATCCCGAGTTCTTCCCCGGCAACAGCACGCTGGAGCAGGACCCGTTGACCTCGTTCCAGGCGCACGTCTGCTACTTCCTCCGCCCGGGACTCTGGTTTGCGGGGGATGTCACCTGGTACCAGGGCGGCGAAGTCAGCATGGACGGCGGCCCTCCGGCAAGCCGGCAGAACAACGCCCGCGCCGGTGTCACAGCCTCGCTTCCGCTCGCCGCACGCCAGTCGCTCAAGGTGAGCTACAGCAAGGGGGCCGCGGTCCGGGTCGGCCAGAACTTCGGGACGATCACTGCAGCCTGGCAGTACGTGTGGTTCACGGGCGGCGAGTCGGGGCCGCGCTGAATTCCACGTCGCGGTTGCGGCAGCTGGGACCTTCGGCACCCTGACGTATCTGAATCGAGCGATGGTGCGCTCGACGGCGACTGCAATCAGGCGAGCAGCAAGAGCACCGCGTAAACGACTGCCCCGAGCAGGAACCAGCTGAATCGACCACCCTTCTCCTTGGGCAGCTCCTCGTTCGCGCTCGTCATCAGCACTCCCCCGGCCACGAACGCGAAGAGACGCGCTCCCCACACCGCGGACAGCGGCGCGAGGACCGCCAGCAGCCAGCCGGCGACAACGCTCGCCGCCAGCACCCAGCGCCCTGCCGAGAGGTAGGCGCGGCCATGCTCTCGCGCCAGCGCACTCGCGACCACGAGGAGATGGAGACCCATGGCGACGGTGTAAGAGAGGAGAGAAACCCGACCCTTCTCCCCGGCTCACGAGGGCATCGCCGATGATCCACCCGTAGAGCGCGAAGCCGCCGATGTGGGACCAGAAGACGGGACTCCTCGCCTCGCGCCCCTTCTCGAGCCGGCCTTCCGCTCGGGCGGCGAGGACCATGTGCTCCAGACCGTAGAGGAACACGAACCCGGCCATGGCAACCAGGTAGATCCGCTGATCGCTGAAGCGCAACGGCCCCGCCGACTCCAAGAAGGTACGATGTCGCGCCGCCAGCTCGGGCAGCACGTCGAGAAAGACGTAGGACAGCGACACGCCTGCGGCCAGCGAGAGCGTGCGGCGCGGGAACCGCCTCTCGTACGGGCAGACATGCGGACCGAAGACGTACACCGCAGCCAGCACCAGGGCCGCGCAGAGCGGCGCCATGTTCAACCAGCCCGGCAGTGCCATCCGTCGGCTCAGAGCTCCATGACCAGCGCGGAGAACGACATGACCCCGATCAGGCTGAGCAGGATCGCGACGACGAACGCCATGCTCCGCCCGCGCTCGAGGCCCATCTTCTTGAGCTCGCCGAGACGCAGACGATACTGCACGGCGGCTCCCAGCATGGCTCCGGTGCCGAGAATGACGAGGAAGTAGGCGATGCTCTCGGTGCTGCGCTCGCGACCCAGAACGGTCCTGAACTCACCGCCTTCAAGAGCCTGTCCGATCTTGCCGATGGTGAAACCGAAGCTGATCATGGCGAGCGCTGTGCGGATCCATGCCATGAGGGTCCGCTCGACGGCAAGGAAGCTCCGATCGAGCGCCAGCTGCGTGCCCACGTCGGCGATCCGGCGTCCACTTTCTTCGCTCATCATCCCTCCTCTCCTCCCGGGCACCCGGGCCATACTGCCACATCCGGCGCTTATCGGGCCATCGGTCCGGCGGCTGATTCGGTGGCGATCGTCGCGTCGTTCGGCGGGGGGCCCGTCCCGCCCGCGGGCGGCCGACCCGGCGGGGCACCGCGCATCAAGGTATACTATGGATGTATGTCCACGATTGAGCAGGCGCCGCCCTCGACCAAGGATCTCGGCAAGCGTCTCGCATTCGAGACGCTGACCGCCGAGCTCTCCTCGCGGTTCATCAACGTGCCTCCTGGCGAGCTGGACCGCGAGATAGAAGATGCGCTGCGTCGTCTCTCCGAGCTTCTCGGTATCGATCTCGCGGTGCTGTGGCAGTGGTCGGATATCGCCTCGGATGTGGTCTCGCCCACGCACGTCTACTACACCGAGAAGAGAGCGAATCCTCCGGAGCCGATACGACAGGAGCATTTCCCCTGGTATGTACGGCAGGTGCTGGCCGGCCACGTGGTCGGCATCTCCTCGCTCGAGGAGTTGCCGGTGGAGGCCGCCGTCGACGCGGAGCACGCCCGCCGCCTCGGCATCAAGTCGAACCTCTGCCTCCCGCTCTCGATGGGAAGCGAGCCGCCGGTGGGTGCTCTGACCTTCAACACGCTCCGGGCGCACCGCGACTGGCCGGATGTGCTGGTGAAGCGGCTGCAACTGGTCGCAGCGATCTTCACCAACGCGCTTGCTCGGAGACGCGCCGATCAGGCCCTCCGCGCGAGCGAGTCTCGTCTGGCTGCCGGCGCCGACGTCGCCGGGCTCGCATTCGTCGAGGTGGACTTCGGCATGGGCACGGTTTTCGCCGACGACCGCTTTCGCGCGCTCTGCGGGATTCCACCCGATCGGGAGCAGGGGCTCGAGATCGTGGAGTTCTGGAAGGAGCACCTGCACCCGGACGACGCACCCCGCGTGCTGGGCGAGCGCCAGAAGGCGCTCGAAGGGACGCAGGAGCAGCTCTCAGTCGAGTACCGCTATCTGCACCCCTCCCGCGGAGAGATCTGGATCCGCCACCTCGGTCGGGCCACCGCCCGCGACGCCTCTGGGCGCGCCCTCAAGACGTTTTCTGTCCTCCGCGACATCACCGAGCGCCGCCGCGCCGAGGAGGCGCTCCGGAAGTCGTACGCGGAGATCGAACAACTCAGAGACAGGCTTCAGGCGGAGCGCGACTACCTCAAGGCCGAGATCGGAGTGGTGCTCTCCCAGAGCGAGATCACAGGGCAGGGCCCTGCTATCCAGAAGGTCCGGCGCCTTGTGGAGCAGGTCGCGCCCACGGACTCCTCGGTGCTGGTGCGCGGGGAGACCGGCACCGGCAAGGAGCTCGTCGCCCAGGCCATCCATCGGCTCAGCACGCGCCGGAACCATGTCATGGTGAAGGTCAACTGCGCCGCGCTGCCGTCCGGGCTCGTGGAGAGCGAGCTGTTCGGCCGGGAGCGAGGTGCCTTCACCGGGGCGCTGACTCGCCAGGTCGGGCGCTTCGAGGTGGCGGACGGGTCGACCATCTTCCTCGATGAGATCGGCGAGCTGTCGCTCGAAGTGCAGGCCAAGCTGCTGCGCGTGCTGGAGAGAGGCGAGTTCGAGCGGCTGGGGAGTCCCCGTACCATCAAGGTCAACGTGCGCGTCATCGCGGCCACCAATCGCGACCTGGCCGATGACATCCGAGGAGGCCGCTTCCGGGAGGACCTCTACTACCGCCTCAATGTCTTCCCGATCCGGGTGCCACCCCTGCGCGAGCGCGCAGAGGACATCCCGCTCCTGGTCTGGACCTTCCTCGAGGAGATCTCCTCCCGCATGGGGAAGAAGATCACCCAGGTGCCGCGGAAGACGATGGAGACCCTCCAGCGCCATCCCTGGCCGGGCAACGTCCGCGAGTTGAGGAACGTGATCGAGCACGGGGCCATCCTCACGACCGGCGATACATTGCGCGTGCCGGTGCTCGACGACGCGGCTCCAGGCGCGGCGCCGCCGCAGACGCTGGCCGACGCCCAGCGCGAGCACATCCTGCGAGCGCTCGAGAGAACGAGCTGGCACGTCAAGGGACCAAGGGGCGCGGCAGCGGAACTCGGGCTCAACCCGGCGACGCTCTACAGCCGGATGAAGAAGCTGGGCATCCAGCCGCGCCGGCAAACGGAAGGCGGCTCGGGATGTGCGCTGGACGATGACGACCGAGCCCGGTCCAAACCGTCTCGAGACATCCCAACCCGCTGAAGCACGAGAAGGGACGACATGTCGACCCGGATCCGTCCGTTCGTCGCGTCTCCCTCCCCTTCGTCACCCCCCTCGCCGACCTCCAACTCCTTGACATCTAACGTTTTACCAGTCTCGTCACCGTCCATGTGCGCCCTGGTACGTATCGTGCCCTTGCGGATGACAGCGCTTCGATGCCTGATAGGAAAGGAGCAATCCAGTGACATCTCCGAACGAGCGGGGTCCGGACGGCGCCGACCCGACGGTTCCCGTCCGGCATCGGTCACCTGCGGAGCAATATGCCGCGGGGAAGGCCCTGCGGACGACCTGCCCGCGGACCGTGCACTCCGTCTGGAAGCCTCCCGCCGACCGGCGGGACGCGGTCGAGATGGTCCTCGCGGCGGAGGAGGGACGCCTTCCCGACCTCCTCCCCCTCCGCCACGGGCGCATGGTGCGCTCCGCCTTCACCTTCTACCGGGGAGCGGCCCTTACGATGGCGTCCGACCTCGCATCCACGCCGTCCACCGGGGTCCGCATCCAGTGCTGCGGTGACGCTCACCTGTGCAACTTCGGCGGATTCGCGACGCCGGAGCGACGAGTCATCTTCTCCATCAACGACCTCGACGAGACACTGCTGGCGCCGTGGGAGTGGGATCTCAAACGCCTCGCCGCGAGCTTCGTCGTCGCGAGCCGGGACAACGGTCTGCGCGATGCCGTGGCCAAGGATGTGGTCAGGGCCTGCGTCCGCACCTATCGCCAATCCATGGCCGAGTTCAGCCGGATGAAGACGCTCGAGCTATGGTACTTCGCCATCGCGGTGGATGACCTGGTGGCGAGCATCAAGGACCCCGCCCTCCGCCGGCGGGGCTTGAAGCGCCTGCAGAAGGAGCGGGGGCGCAGCATCGCCGAGGACATCTTTCCGGAACTGGTGGAGCACAAGGGCGGTACGCCCGTCATCAAGGACGAGCTGCCCACGATCTTCCATATCGAGGGCCATACCGCGGGCGAGATTCCGCCAGTCATGAGGGAGTCGCTCGCCGCGTATCGAGCCACCCTGGCCACCTCGTACCAGTCCCTGCTCGACCGCTACGAGATGAAGGACGCCGCCGTCAAGGTAGTGGGGATCGGGAGCGTCGGGACCGCATGCTGGGTCATCCTCTTCATGGCCGGCGAGGGGGATCCCCTCTTCCTCCAGGTCAAGGAGGCGCGCCCCTCCGTGCTGGAAGCGTACGCCGGTGCGAGCGCCCTCCCCAACCACGGCCAGCGCGTCGTGCACGGCTACCGGCTCATGCAGCCCGCGAGCGACATGTTCCTCGGGTGGACCGTGAGTGCCCGCGATCAGCGCCACTACTTCATCCGCCAGCTACGAGACATCAAGATCAGCATCCGGGTCGAGACCTTCGGCGCTCCCGAGATGGACCTCTACGCCACCTGGTGCGGCAGGGCGCTCGCGCTCTCCCACGCCCGCTCCGGTTCATCCGCCATGCTCAGCGGGTACATGGGCAGGAGCGACGTCTTCGACAAGGCCGTCGCGAATTTCGCGGTGGCCTATGCCGATCAGAACGAGAGGGACCACGCCGCCCTCGACCGCGCGGTCCGGCAGGGCAAGGTGCAAGCGGCCCCGGAGGAGTTCTAGTGATGGGATTCCCGCAGTTTCCGAGGAAAGAAGGAGTGGAGTCCGATCAACGGAGGATCGAACCCGGCGGGCAGATTGCGCGCGCCTGGGGCAAGCCATGATCATCGCAACCCACCGCATCCTGCCGCCGCCGGATAGATATGCCGAGGTGCTGGAGGTCTTGCGAAGCGTTCAGGGTCCGGTGCTCGCCCAGCCCGGTTGCGCAGGCTGCCACATCTACGAGGAGCATGCGAGGGAGCCGGTCCTCGTGCTCGTCGAGAGCTGGGAATCCGAGGAGGCGCTCGATGCGCACCTCCGCTCGGAGTCCTACCATCGCATTCTCGGCGCCATCGAGCTCTCGAGCGCCCCGCCCGAGATCCGCTTCGACCACGTGGCCGCCACTCAGGGCATGGAGCGGATCGAACGGGCGCGCGATCCGAGACGGAACGGCCCGCCGCTCCGCGCGACCGGCGGCAACCGCTCCAGTGGCGATGCCGACGACGGCCTCGCTTGCTGAGGCGCATCGCCGCCACGCGGAGGACAGGTACCATGTCCAGGCCGCTCGGACGGCCGCGGTGGCCGCAGGGTGCCCGAGCGTCCGTCCGCCGTCTGGTCGGGCTCCTGTTCGTCGCCGCCTGTCTCTTCGTCCCCGGGCGCGCCCTGGCGGAGGACATGGTCTGGGAACTCTGGCCCGAGATCGATATCTGGGTGAAGCTACCCCGGCAGGTCCGGCTCTCGTCGTTCATCGCGCTGTCGCGGCGGGAGGTGACCGACTACCGCGAGGGCACTTTCATCCTGCAGGCTGACTATGCCTGGAAGATCCAGAAGTACCATGGCATCCGGCAGCGCCTGGCGGACGAGGCCCGGGCGGCGGAGATGAAGCCCCTGATGCTGCGCGGGGGATACCTCACCGGCCGCAGTCTCGACGACGACGGGGAGGAGTACTCCGAGCAGTCAAGCCTGCTGGAGTTTCACGTGCGAGTGCCCCTGGGAAGCAGGGCTCTCCTCTCGAGTCGGCTGCGCACGGATCTTCGCTTCCTCGGGGAGGACCACGACTTCTCGTGGCGGCTCCGGTACCGCCTGATGGCGGAGAAGGAGATCACGCCACGGAACATTTCCATCGTACCGTACGTCTCGGCCGAGCCCTACTACGATAGCCGCCACTCGAAGATCAGCCGGATCCGCCTGATCGGCGGCGGGAGCGTCGGCTTGATCGAGCGCCTCGCCCTGGAGGGAAACATGACCTTTCAGTTCGACTCCGAATCGTCGCCGTCGTCGCTCGGCGCGTTGAACGTGATCCTCCATGTCTACTTCTGACCGCCGGAGGGCCGGCAGGCTCGCGGCAGAGCAAGCGGTAAGCGCAGCCGCATGGCGCCGGACTCGAGTCGGATCGATGTGGCGACTTCCGTCAGGTGCCCATGAGCTGATCTTGCGCTGCTTGATCCAGCTGCCGTATGCTACACGACGGTCAATGTTCGTGGTTCGCGCGTGTCCCGGCGCGAGGGAGTGCATCGTCATGAAACCAAGGACTTCGCGATCGCGATCCTGGTGCCGTGCCCGGACCGGTTCCTGGCGAGATCTGCTGGCGGTCTGCTGCGCGATCCTGCTTCTACCCGGTGAAGGCGTGGTCCTCGCGCAGGAGAAGACGGCAACGCAACAGGCGGCGCCGGCCGCCCCTGCTGCAGCGGCGCCGGCCGCCCCGGCTGCAGAACCTGCGCCGAAGATTCCCCCGGACCAGCTCGACGCCCTGGTGGCGCCGATCGCCCTCTACCCCGATCCGCTCCTGGCGCAGGTGCTCGTTGCATCGACGTACCCGCTCGAGATCGTCCAGCTCCACCAGTGGCTGCTGAAGAACCCCGACCTCAAGGACCAGGCGCTGACCGACGCCGTCGCGAAGCAGCCCTGGGACGCGAGCGTTCAATCGATGGCGGCGTTTCGCGACGTGACGAAGCGGCTCGCGGAAGACATCGAGTGGACCACGGACCTCGGAAACGCCTTCCTTGCGCAGCAGGGCGACGTCATGGACGCTGCGCAGCGGATGCGGAAGAAGGCCCAGGCCAACGGCGCCCTTGAAACCAACGACCAGCAGAAGGTCGAAACGAAAGTGGTCGCTCCGGATACGGTCATCATCGTGCAACCTACGACGGAGGTCATCTACGTGCCGACCTACAGCCCCACGGTCGTCTACGGCCCGCCCGTCTATCCCTATCCGCCGATCTATTACCCACCCCCACCTCCTGCGGGCGCTTATTTCGTGGCCTTCACCTTCGGTGTCGCGATGGGAGCAGCCTGGGGCGGCTCGTGCTGCGGCTGCGGGTGGGGAGGTAACGACGTCTACATCGACGTGGACAACAACTTCAACAGGAACAACGCCGGCGGCGCCGGCGGTGCCGGTGGAGTGGGCGGTGCCGGCGGGGCCGGCGGAGCTGGGGGCGTCGGGAGCCCCGGAGGAGCCGGAGGAGCCGGTGGGGCCGGTGGTGGCAAATGGCAGCACGACCCTTCGCATCGCGGCGGCACCCCTTACCCGGACAAGACCACGTCGAACAAGTACGGCAGCGGGTCACGCGGCACCGCGCCGAGCAACAAGCAGGCGAGCGCGGGCCAGCAGCCCAGCCGCCAACAGGGCAGCGCCGGGGGGAGCGCGAGCGGAGGAGCGAGCGCCGCGAATCGCAGTGCAAGCAGCGGTGCAAAGAGCACCGGCCAGGACCAGATCGGTAACAGGAGCGTCTCGTCGGGCAGCGGGTCCAAGGCCAGCAGCGGAGTGAGCGGCGGGTCCAAGGGCTACAGCGGATCGAGCGCCAAGGCCTCGAGCTCGCGCGGCGCTTCCAGCATGGGGTCGCGGAGCGGCGGATCGCGCGGCGGCGGAGGCAGGAGGTGAGTGCCATGAAGTCCATCGCCATCGTTCGCACTCGCTCCCGACTTCGTGTCCGTGCCGCACACCTCGGACTTTGCCTGGTTGCAGCGTGGGTGCTCCTCTTGCCGTCTCCGGCGCGAACCGCGGAATCCGGCGGGGCGTCCGCGGCCGGCTCGGTGGTGCAGAGGACGTTCAAGACACCAGAGGAGGCGGCCGAGGCTCTGACCGTCGCCGCCGAGCGCTACGATGTTCCGGCCCTCAAGGAGATCTTCGGGCCGGACGGCGTGAAGATCGTGACCACCGAGGATCCGGTGCGGGACAAGGAGCAGTTCGCGGGCTTCGCCGCGGCGGCCCGCCGGCAGACCCGGGTCGCCCGCGATCCGAAGGATCCGAAGATCGCACTCGTGTCCATCGGGACCGATGACTGGCCGCTTCCGATTCCCATCGTCGAGGAAGACGGTCGCTGGCGGTTCGACACCGTGGCCGGACGCGAGGAGATCCTGCTGCGCAGGATCGGACAGAACGAGCTCGATGCGATCGAGGTGTGCCACGGATACGTCGAGGCGCAGTACGAGTACGCCTCGGAAAAGCGAGATGGGGCGCGCGTGAATCAGTACGCGCAGCGCATCGTGAGCACCCCCGGCAAGCAGGACGGATTGGCGTGGCAAGCTCCGGATGGCACGTGGCAGGGACCGGTAGGCGAGGCGGTCGCGCGCAACATCGCCGCGGGTTACGGCACCGAGGGCGAGCCCTTCCACGGCTACTACTTCAAGATCCTCAAGGGCCAGGGACCGGCCGCGCCGCTGGGCGAGATGGACTTCGTGGTGAAGGGACTGATGATCGGCGGCTTCGCCCTCGCCGCCGCGCCGGCCGAATACGAGGTGACCGGCATCAAGACCTTCATCGTGAGCCACACCGGCATCGTCTACGAGAAGGACCTCGGCCCCAAGACGCTCGACGAGCTCCGCGCGTTGGAGCGTTTCAATCCGGACTCGACGTGGAGCGTGGTCGGGGAGCCATGACTCGACGCGAGCGGCCGTAGCGGCGCTCGATCCCGTCCCGCGCGCCCGCCGGCGCGCTGCCCCGCCGGCCGGGACGAGATTTCGACCCCTCTCGCCGTGGCTTCGCGCTTCCGCAGCACCTCCCAATTCCCGGACCGATACCCAGGAAGTGGTCCACCCGGTTGCCACTCAATGAGTTAGGCTCCCCGGTCGCGGGCAGCAGTCCACCCTGGCCTGCGTCGTGCATAGACCGCCCACCGGCTGGAGGCGGGGTCTCGCCCTGCTCCTGGAGTTCCAGTTCATGGCGATCGCGGCAGTCCGCCCGCCGCAAAGTCCGGCTGATACGCAGCCGATGGAGGATCTGAGATATGGATATGCGATTGATCGTCCTGGCCATCCTGCTGTCGCTCACCGCCTCCACGGCGGCGGCGCAGCCGCCCAAGGCCGAGATTGGCGCACACATCGGCTATACGTTCAGCGAAGGCGTCGAGATCGACGGAGTCACCTTCGACCAGGTCGATCCGGAGAGCGGCTTTTCCTACGGCTTCAACTTCGGGTTCTTCGTCAACCGGTTCTCCGAGATCGGCTTCATGATGTCCCAGCAGCAGAGCACCCTCATCGGCGGCGGCTACACCGGCGGGGACACCGATCTCGTCGACCTGGATGTCAACAACTACCATGCCTACTACTGCTACAACATCGGCGTGAACCCCCAGGTCATCCCGTACTTCCTCGTCGGCCTGGGCGCCACGCACTACGTGACGGGCGACATCGAGGGTGTCGACGTGGACAACGAGACCAGGTTCTCGACCACCTGGGGCGGGGGCGTCAAGGTCTTCCCCGGCGGGAAGCTGGGTGCCCGCTTCGGCGTTCGCTGGACACCGACCTACATCAAGACCGATCCCGACGGTGCCTGGTGCGACCCGTACTGGGGCTGTTACACGTACGGCGACTCCGATTACTCGCACCAGTTCGAGATGCTGGCCGGCGCTCTCTATCGATTCTAGGAGCGAGCTGGGAGGATGGCGGGAGGGCCGGGTTCTCCCGGCCACTCCCGCCAGAACTGCCCTTCAGCAGCGGGACCATGGCGCTGCTCACCGCCGCCGTCCGGCTCGATGCTCGCTGCCCGGTGAGAAGCGCTGTCGTGATGGAGTGTGTCGGGGAAAGCGAGGGCTCGATCGATGGAAAAGGGATTCGCGTACCTCTTCACGGTCTGCTTCGTGCTGCTGGGGCCGATCCGGCTGATCCCGGCCTTCGCGAGGCTGACCGGAGGGCGAGAGCAGGCATTCCGCCGGAGCGCCGCCGCCTGGGGAACATTGTTCGCCGCCGCCGTCTGCTTGTTCGTATCGCTCGTCGGCGGAACGCTGGTCGAGAGGTACGACCTGAGTCTGCCCGCGCTCCAGCTCACCACCGGCCTCGTGCTGCTCATCTCGGCCATGGGGGCGATCTTCCCCAGAGGCGATGCTCCCGAGGCCCCGGGGGTGGGCGTCTCACCCCTGAGGATGGCCATCTCGCCGCTGGCGGCGCCGGCGATCGTTCCGCCGGCCGGAGTCGCCATGATCCTCGTCTCCGTGATGGTCGCTCCGCAGTATCCGGACCTCTATGGAATGCTCGCCATCTCGCTCGGTGTGATCATGGCGCTCAACTTCCTCGTCATGTTTTTCAATGATCGGATCCTGCACATTCCCGGGCTGCTGCCGGCACTGCAGCTCCTCGGGGCGGTGTTGATCGTCATCCAGGTCGCCCTCGCGATCGACACGATGCTGGTCGCCCTCGGCGCCCTCGGCGTCGTGACCATCCAGTGATATTCTATCCCGGCAGGATGGAGCCGTCGGCGGACGGAACGGCGGCCCGGCCGGCACGTTACCCGTGCCACCCGGGCCATCCACGGGGTAGATGGAATGCGCAGGAACCCGAGACCACGTTCTCTCGACACCACCCGGGAAGATCGCGCCGGTAGTGAGTCGCACCCCGCTTGTGAACAGACGAGCGGGACGCACGAGGAACTCGAAGAGAGCCTGCGTTTCGAGACGCTCATCGCCGATCTCTCGCTCAAGTTCGTCAACCTTCCCGCGGACCAGGTCGACTCCGAGATCGAAGCTGCCCAGCGTCGCGTGTGCGAATTCCTCGGACTGGATTCCTGTGGGCTCTGGCAGTGGTCGAACGAGTCTCCGGGATTCCTTGGGATGACCCACCTCTATCGAGCGCAGGAGGGCCCGCCCCGTCCAGAGCCGATGGATGCCCGGGAGTACTTCCCCTGGTGCCTCGAGCAACTCCTCTCCGGCAAAGTGGTCGCCGTCTCCTCCCTGGAGGACATGCCACCCGCTGCAGCCCGGGACCGAGAGAGCTGCCGCCAGTTCGGCGTCAAGAGCTCGCTGGTGGTTCCGCTCTCGCCGGGAGAGGGACCGCTCATCGGTGCGGTGTGCTTCAACGACACCAAGGACGAGCGCCCCTGGCCGGACGGCCTCGTCAAGCGGATTCAACTCGTGGCGCATCTGTTCGCCAATGCGATTGCTCGAAAGCGCTCCCACGAGATTCTGCGGGAGAACGAGGAGCGCCTGAGTCTGGCCACAGCGGCGGCCGGTTCGGGCGTCTGGATATGGGATGTGTCGCGCAACGATGTCTGGGCCACGGAGAACTGGCGCCGGATGTTCGGCTTTCCGCTGGATGCAGTTCTCCGGTACGAAACAGTCATCGAGCGGATCCACGTCCAGGACAGAGAGGTGGTCGAGCAGACCGTGAGACGCGCCATCGAGGACCACGCCGATTATGTCGTCGAGTTCCGCGTGGTTCTGCCGGACGGCCAGGAGCGATGGATCGCGGCCCGGGGCCGGTTTCCGGGCACGGAGGAGGCCCGGGCGAGGATGCTGGGAGAGGCTAGCGACATCACGGACCGCAAGCGGGCGGAGCAAGTGCTGGAGGAGCGCCTGCGGTTCGAGCAGTTGCTGGCCGATCTTTCTGCCAGGTTCATCATCCAGCCTCCCGACCGGATCGACAGCGTGATCGACGAAGCCCTGAACGATCTCCTGGAGACGCTGGGTCACGACCGGAACACCCTGGTGCAGTTCAGCCAGGACAAGAGCCGGGCGCTGTCGACCCATTCCCGCGCGGTGTCCGGGGTCGAGCCGTTCGCCATCGGGGCTGACGCCGGCGATCATGTTCCCTGGATCATGGGACAGGCCCGCAACGGGCAGACGCTCTTCTTCAGACGCCTGCCGGATGACCTCCCGCCAGAGGCGAAGAAGGAGAGACAGCTCGCCGTCGCCCAGAACATCAAGTCGTTCGTGGTCATTCCGCTGACCGTCGGCGGCTCGGTCCTGGGCTTCCTCGCCTTCTCTTTCCTCAGGCGGTACTGCGAATGGCCCCCGGAAGTCGTCTCTCGCCTGCAGGTGATCGGAGAGATCTTCGCCAATGCCCTGGTGCGCCAGCGATCTGACGAGGCGATCCGGGCCGCGCTGGCCGAGAACGAGCGGCTTCGCGAGCGCCTCGAACTGGAGAACGTCTATCTTCGTGAGCAGGTCACGCTGAAGCACCGGCACGGACGCATCATCGGCCAGAGCCGGGCCCTCAAGAAGGTGCTGTCCGAGGCAGAGCAGGTGGCCGGCACCGACACCCCGGTTCTCCTGCTCGGCGAGACCGGCACCGGGAAGGAGCTCCTGGCACAGACGATCCACGAGCTGAGCCCGCGCCAGGGGCGTCCCCTGGTCACCGTGAACTGCGCCTCGCTGCCCGCGACTCTGATCGAAAGCGAGCTCTTTGGACGGGTTGCCGGCGCCTACACGGGTGCCGCCTCGGCGCAAGTCGGTCGCTTTGCGATCGCCGACGGCTCCACGCTGTTTCTCGACGAGATCGGGGAGTTCCCCGTCGAGCTGCAGGCCAAGCTGCTGCGGGTGCTCCAGGATGGCCGGTTCGAGCGGTTGGGCAGCCCGCAGAGCGTGTCAGTCAATGTGCGGATCATCACGGCGACGAATCGCGACCTGGAGCAGGCCGTTCGGGACGGCAAGTTTCGTATCGACCTGTTTCACCGGCTGAACGTCTTCCCGATCCGCGTTCCTCCGCTCCGGGATCGGCGCGAAGACATTCCGCTCCTCGTCTGGGCCTTCATCGAGAACTTCAGCCGCCGCATGGGCAAGACGATCAACAGCGTTCCTCGCAAGACGATGGAGCAGCTGCAGCAGTACCGATGGCCCGGCAACGTGCGCGAGCTCAGCAACGTCATCGAGCGCGCGATGATCCTCGCCACGGGCGACTCGCTGGCGGTCGAGATGCCCGTGCTCGTCGCGGGTGGTCTCAGGCCGCGGATGACATTGGATGAAGGCATGCGGGAACAGATACTCCGCGTTCTCAAGGACACCGGCTGGCGCGTCCGGGGTGCCGGCGGCGCGGCCGAGATCCTGGGCCTCAGGCCGACGACGCTCGAGTCGCGGATGGCCAAGCTCGGCATCGCCCGACCGCGGGGAGCCGCCGATATCTCGTAGATTCTCCGACTATCGGAGGCTCGCGCCGGCTCGCGCGCAGCCGTCGAGTACCCTCCGTAATCGACGGCGAGCCAGTGTCTTGTCGTCTGTTTCGACCCTCCAGCCGCCCGCGGCACGCCCTTTGCAGCCATGTACATGGCCGGCAGGGATCGTTTTCCTGCTGCTGCTTGGGCCAGGTCGAGTTCGGCCGCCCAGACCCTGACGCCCGGCAGGTCAGGAGAGGCCAGGAGGGAACCATGAGTGATCGATGTTCAAGAGCGACCGCGCCCGCTGTGATCGGCCTGAGTCTGGTGTTGATGACCGGAGTGCTGCTATCGAGCGGCGCGATCGGTCAATCCAAACCGGGCCAGAAGCGCGCCATTCCGGCCGGTGAGAAGGCGGATATCAAGGGTGTCATCCTCAGCCGTGACGGTGAGACGTTCTCGCTCCGCGATGTGTCGGCGACCGATACGGTTGTCCTGTTGACCGACTCCACCAAGATCAGGACCGATCGGAAGGGCCTCTTTCGCGGACACAAGCCCTTTGACATGACCGTGCTCATGCCCGGCCTCATCCTGAAGGCCGAGGGCAAGGGGGACTCGACCGGTCGCCTGGTGGCGGAGGACATCACATTCTCCGAATCCGACCTCAAGGCGGTGATAACCGCCTATGGCCAGACGGCTCCGGTCACTAAAGAGCTATCGGAGACGGACCAGCAGCTCAATGAAACCAGCAAAGATGTCATAGCGACCAACACGCGCATTTCCGAGCTCGACCAGTTTGAGGTCGTGAAGACCGTGGCGGTGCTCTTCGCGGTCAACAGCGCCACGCTCGATGCCGACGCAAAGTCGCAGCTCGACGAGCTCGCGTCGAAGGCGCCGGGCGGGAAGAACTACGCGGTGGAAGTGAAAGGATTCACCGATCCGAGCGGGGACTTCGAAGCGAACCTCGAACTCAGCCAGCGCCGCGCCGACGCGGTGGTCCAGTACCTGACGGTGAAGCACAACATCCCGCTGCGGCGCATCATGGTACCCATGGGCTATGGCGAGACCAAACCCGTCGGCGGAGGAAAGACGGAAGAAGATCGCAAGCAGTCGCGCCGGGTGGAAGTCATCGTCCTCGTCAACAAGGGTCTGAACCAGTAGAACCTGGCAAGGGGTGGCGATTCGCCACCCGGAAGCGAGAGATGATACAGGCCTCCTTCCGACTGGTAGCTCCCGAGGGGAAGCAGCAGGAGTTCCGGAACGTGCTCCTGCACGTCAAGGGGCCGACCGAGGCACTGGCGCAGTGCCGGGCCTGCTGGATATGCCAGGATGTCGAGGACGATCGCGTGTTCACCTACCTCGTCCAGTGGGATACCCAGGAGGACCTGGAGACGCACCTCCGTTCGGAGAGGTTTCGGCGGCTGCTTCCCTATATCGAGCTGTCGGTCCAATCGCCGGTGGTCGCCTTTGGCAGCATCGAGCACCTTCGCGGAATCGAGTTCCTGGTCGCGGTACTCAGTCCGAAAGCGCAGGGCGAATCGGAAGGAGCGCAAGGACGAACCCGGACAACCTGAACACCCCGCAGGGCTTGGCTGCAAGCTCGCGCGGCAGTGCATGGCACGCCGCAGCCTCTGCCGCGATGGTAACAAGGCCTGTCCAGGCAATCGGACTTGGCCGAAACCTCGAACAACTCGCCGTCACCGCCGGTCCGGTGAGGCACAAGGGGGATGAATCGCATGAGAAAGCAATTGAAAGACATGAAGGTAGTCGATGACGTCGTCACCCAGAACACCCCGGGCCTCAAGATCTTCGAGGAGAACTGGGGCGGCATGCAGTGCGCCTACCACATCTTTGCCCCGGGTACTGACTTCACAGACATTCTGAAGGGAAAGGGACTACCGCACGATCTGTGCGGGGTTGAACACTGGGCTTACGTCTTGAAGGGCACGTTGAGGGTCATTTACCTCGACGGGACCGTTGACATTTGCCGCGCCGGGGACGCGTGCTACTGGCCAGCTCCGCACAACTTCATCTCGGAGGAAGGGGCCGAGATCCTCCAGTTCAGTACCGCTGGCGGGTTGGCTGCGCAAGCCAAGCTGATACAGGAGGCGGTGGCGAAGAGGATGAAGAAGTAAGCGTTCATGACGTCCAGGGGCGGGCCTGGCCAGCCGCTGGCCGGGCCCGCCACCGGCATCCCGTAACCACGGCATGCTCCGGGCCGGGCCCCGGCTTCAGCCGGGGCCAGTCGGGCCGTCGGGCGAGGCGCACTCCTTCCCAATCCGGAGGAGGAACAGATGAGGAGGAACAGATGAAACTGAGAATCGGCATGCACGGACCCCGGACAGTCACCAAGAACACCCGTGGCAAGACGTTCTGCGGACTTGGAGCCTTCGTTGGCGTCGGAGCGACGCAACGAGCGCACGTCTACACGGCGGCGGCGCTCGACGAGCTCACTCCCGAGAGCCACAAGAAGATCGACGCCGCGCGACTCGCGCGCGAGCTCGAAGTGGACCTGTGCTCGTCAACAGCGGGCGCTTCTGGCTCATGGACGAGCAGGACCTCCAGGGCGGCGACGTCGTGGACTTCCATGGCGTCAAGATGCTCTATGGCGGGGAGATGACCGGGGCCGAGATGATGGCCCAGATGAAGACCGCATACTCGCCCAACTTGATCTACCGCAACAGCAACTGGATCTGGCACGCAGGCACCCCGGTCCACCTGCTCCGCGATCCGGAGGGCACGATCTGGGTCATGCAGGAGTACACGAAGGCTGTCGACCCGACCCTCACCCTCGAGAACCTCGATCAGGTGGGCAGCAAGCTGAAGGGTCTGCCGAAGGGCTGGACGTTCGAGACCAAGGTGCTCACCAAGGACCTATCCTTGAACACGGATCGCTGCGACGGCTGGGCAGCCATCATCCGCGACGAGCTGCACTGCACCTACCAGGGCTGCGGCTACGGGGCCGACACGAGCGCCAACTACATTCCCTAGCCCGCGGTCGATCCTGGTCGAGCAGGTGCAAGGCACACCAGGGTCGAACGTGGCGAGGGAGAGGAGACCAGGGTGAGAAGTCCACCGCTCTTGAACGCCCTTGCTATCGGGCTACTCATGCCTGCGGCGCTGTCGTGCGCCGCGAAGACGCCGCCCGATCCGGTCGCCGAGCTGCGCAGCGGCATCGACGAGATCGTCGCCGACGAGGCGCGCGCGGCCAGGATGCAGGTCGCCCTCGAAGAGATCGCCGCGGCGATCGGGGAGGCCGATAGTCTCTTCGCAGAAGAGCGGGCCGCGCTCATCCCCTTGGTTCGAAACCACGGGAGCCGGCGCGAGGAGATCGAGCGGTCGCTCGCCCTTTTCAACGCGCGCCACGAGTCGGCCGCACGCCGCTTTCTGGCCGCCCACGCCGCGCTCAAGGCGGAGGCGACCCCGGCAGAGTGGGAAGAGCTCAGAGATCTCGAAATGTCGGTGATCCAATCGGCGGGTTCCAGGTCGTCCGGTACAGCGGCGCCCCCTGACGAGAAGGAGGGCTCGAGGCCATGATCGCTGCGCTCATCGCCGGACTCCTCTTGCTCACGATGGGTGGTGACGGCGTCGCGCTGGAGCTGTTCACCAAGGACATGCAGGATGCGGTCAACGAGGTCGTCGCCGACGAGGCGCGCGCCGCCGCGGCGGAGAAGATCTTCGAGCAGGGACGGAAGGACCTCGAGACCTTCTCGAAGGGCTTCGAGGAGATCGCGAAGGAGTTTCGCGCGGCCGACGAGGACCAGTCGGCCGGACTCGACAGGCTTACCCCGCTCATGGAGCAGGGCATCGCAGCGCGACGGCGCGGCCAGGCCGCGGTCCTCGATCGGCTCTTCGAGCTGCGCGGCACGATGACCGAGAGCGAGTGGGAGGCCACGTTCGCCAAGCTGGCGGAGGAGAAGTGACGTGCTGGATGTCAGCAAGCTTCCGAAGATGAAGCAGACGACACTCGGTCTCTATGTGACGGCGGCAGAGGCCTACGAGATGTGGAAGGCCGCGCCGGACAAGGTCAAGGTCATCGACGTCCGGACCCCCGAGGAGTTCGCCTTCGTCGGCCACCCGGAAATGGCCTGGAACATACCGCTGGCCTTCGTGACCTACCAGAGAAAGGACGGCAAGTTCGAGTACGGACACCGGGTGAACACGGCCTTCGTCGCCCAGGTCCGGGAGATCGCCCAGCCGGCGGACATCCTCCTCCTCACGTGCCGTTCAGGAGGCCGCGGCGCCATGGCCGTCAACCAGCTCGCCGCCGCCGGGTTCACGAACGCGTACAACATCGTCGACGGGGTGGAGGGCGACCCGGTGCAAGATCCCGAGAGCGTCTTCAACGGAAAGCGGATGAAGAACGGCTGGAAGAACTCTGCGCCCTGGGGCTACACCCTCGATCCGGAGAAGATCATCCTCGAGGAGTCCGCTCCGCAGCAGGCGAAGTGAGCCACTGCGGATGATGCGCCTCTGATGAGCGGCTCGAGCCCGCCGATGAAACGCTTCAGGAAGATGAAGCGCACGCTGACCCCCGGCAATTTCTGGAGGACGGTTGCCGGCGCGGTGGCTGCGGGCCCCGTCCTCCTGACGGCGCTGATCAGGCCAAAGACCTCCGCCGCGCTACGCGAGAAGGTCCTGCTCGGCGTCACCTCGGTCAATGACTGCCGCTACTGCCAGTGGGGGCACACTCACTGGGCGAGGGCCCATGGGGTGCCGCTGGCGGAGGTCAACCAGATCCTCGCGCAACAGATCGAGTCGCTGGAGGCGAAGAATCCGGCCGAGGCCGCGGCGATCCTCTTTGCCCAGCACTACGCCGAGAGCCTCGATCGGTTCGATCAGGAGTCGATCGACAATCTGCGCCGGCACTTCAGCGATGCCCAGGTGGCCGAGATCATCGCCTACGTGCGCGCGATCACGCTCGGCAACCTGACCGGGAATACCCTGGATGTGATTCTCGACCGCTTCCGCGGCGCCGGTCGCACCGGCGTCTTCTCCTAGGGGTGGAATGGCCGCGGCCGCCGCCAGGCCGGCGGCGGCTCGGGAGGTAGTCATGCGCAGGCGCAGACTCGTGCCGATCTTTGGAACCTGCTTCTTGCTCGGCGCCCTCGGCGCCGGGAACGCCATGGCCGGCGGCGCCATCCTCTACGAGATCGACGCGCGGGAGATCGGGCTCGCGGGAGCCGGCTGGGCCGCGCGGCCGGACGATGCAGCGACCCTCTTCCGGAACCCGGCCGGCATGAGCGCGCTCGACGGCGGCGACCTGCTCGTGAACGGGCAGCTCCTCTACGGCGATCTCGGATTTGTGTCGGATGAAAGGACCACGGTCGACGGAAATGACGGCGGGAATCCGATCGGGGCCATCCCTGGCGGCAGCTTCTTCTACGCCCGCCGGCACGCTTCCGGCCTCGGGTACGGTGTCGGTTTCCTCACCTACTTCGGCCTGGCGCAGGAGTTCGACTCGGGGTGGGTCGGGCGATACTACATCCAGAAAGGCACCTTGCTCGGGCTGACGACAATGCCGGCAGTGAGCTACGCCCCGAACGATCGATTCAGCGTCGGAGCGGGGCTCAACGTGATGTACGGCATCTTCGATACGACGGTCAAGGTGAACAATGCGACCGCCGAGGCCGATGGAGAGCTGATCCTCGATAGCTCCGATACCGGGGTCGGCGCCAGCATCGGCGTGATGATGAGGACCGACGAGCGGACGCGGGTCGGCATGACCTACCTCTCGCCGGTAACCCTCGACTTCAAGGACACGCCCGAGTTCAAGGACCTGGGTCCGGTGCTCGAGCGGGTGCTCACACGAAGTGGAGTGATGGGCGCCGAGATCGGTCTCGGCATGGAAGTGCCACAGACGGTGATGACCAGCGTCAACAGCGCAGTGAGCGACAGCTGGTCGCTCATGTTCAACGTCGGGTGGCAGAACTGGGACCGCTTCGGAAAGGTGGGGGTCTCCCTGGCTGATACGCTGGGGAGCGTGACCGCCGATCGCCAGTACCGCGATACGTGGCACGGAGCAGTGGGCGCGGAAGCCAGGGTCACGCCCGGACTCCTCCTGACGACCGGATTCGCCTACGACACCTCGGCCGTCAGCGATGATGATCGGACCCTCGATTTCGCCGTCGGGGAGACCTATCGGTTCGCCGGCGGGGGAAGGTTGCAGCTTGGTCCGACCTTGCACCTCGGACTCGGCTACACCATCCTCTGGTCGGGAGATCTGCCGGTCGACCAGTCCAAGGGGCCGTTGGCGGGCCGGGTCTCAGGGGAGTTCGCCAGCACGGCGCTGCACTTCGCAGCCGCCAGCCTGGAGTGGAAGCTGTAACGGACCCGGCGAGGCAAGGGCATCCGCCCGCTGACGAAGACAGGAACCGAGCTGACTGAATCGCTCACATGAGGAGAAAACCAATGGATCACACATGGATGTCGAAGGCCATTCGATGGATGGCCGCCTCCGCGATGCTGCTCGCCCTCGCGAGCCTCGCTCCCGCAGTGCGTGCGCAGGACCAGGCGGCGAGCTCCGCCCAGGATCTGCTCAAGCAGAACGTGGCCGCAGCCAAGCAGGCCGCAGCCGCCAACCAGGAGGCAATGAAGCAGTACACGTGGGTGGAGCGCACGACGCTCACCATGAAGGGCGAGGTGAAGAACACGAGCCTCGCTCAGGTCAGCTACGACGCGAGCGGCAAGCAGCAGAAGGCCCCGCTCACGGAGCCGCCGCCGCCCCCGGAGAAGAAGCGCGGGTTGAAGGGCAAGGCCGCGGAAGGGAAGATCGAGGACATGAAGGCCTACATGGCGGAGATCAAGACGCTGGTCGGCCAGTACGTGCCGCCATCGTCCACCAAGATGCAGGAGGCATTCGCCGGCGGCCGCGCTGCGCTCTCGACGCCCGGCGCGAACCTCGCGCAGATCAAGTTCACCGACTACGTGAAGCCGGGAGACCACATGACCCTGCACTTCGACACGGCGAGCAAGAAGATCAGGCGCCTCGAAATCTCGTCGATGCTCGAGAACAAGGACCCGCTGACCATGACCGTGGAGTTCCAGGCGCTGCCCGACGGCACCAACTATGCGGGCGTCACCACGGTCAACGCCCCGGAGAAGGAAGTGCAGGTGAAGGTGGAGGAGATCAGCTTCGCGAAGGTCGCGAAGTAACCCTGGAACCCGAGCGCGGGATCGTGGAGGACTGGAGCGCTGCCGGTCGACGGAATCCTCGCGGTTGACGTGACCCTCAACGCCCCGGGCACCCCGGGGTGGCCTGCCCGGATGCTGCCGCGTTCCGTTCCTCGAACCCCCGACCCCGGCGGATCGCTCCACCGGGGTCACGCGTTAAACCACGGAGCCGCTTGCAGTTCGCGACTCCCGATGATGGCTCCCCGAGTGTGCCGGTGCTCGAACCACTCTCGGGCACGGGGACGGGCGTCGTGCTCGGGTGGTCTACCTCATCCGGGAAAGGTGCGGTCGCCAGCCCCAATTGCCGCAGGCCGATCTCAACCCTCAGGTTCGAGGACGCTGAGCAGGGCGTCGATTCCGCTGGCACGCACCCCTGGGCGCAGTGCGGAGAGGCGAGCTGCCGCGCCCAGGGGCCGATGGACTACGAACCGCACCACCTCGTAGCGCGAGACTGCCCGCGCGAGGCGCTCGAGGGGGTCGGCCATCGCCGGCATGACGGTGTGGGACGCCTTGGCCTCGATGAGCGCGAGCTTCCGGTGTCCGGCCGGAACCACGAAGTCCACCTCGAGCCCCTGCTGATCACGGAAGTAGTAGAGCTCCCGGCGTCGACCCCGAGCGATCTGCAGCTTGAGGATTTCTGAAGCCACGAAGCCCTCGAAGAGCGGACCCAGGAAAGGCGAGTGGTTCAACGATTGTTGGCTGTCGATTCCGAGCAGGTGGCAAGCAAGCCCCGAGTCCACGAAGTAGAGCTTAGGGGACTTCGTGAGCCGCTTGCCAAAGTTCTCGTAGAAGGGCGGCACCACGATGATCTGCGCGGTGATCTCCAGGATGCTCAGCCACTGGGATAGCGTGGGGACCGAGACGCCCAGCGGTGCGGCCAAGTCGGTCTTGTTGAGGATCTGCCCGCACCGGCTGGCGAGCAGCGCGAGGAATCGACGGTAGGTCGCGAGATCGCGAATGGCGCTGACAGCGCGGACGTCCCGCTCGAGGTAGGTTTGCACGTACGAGCGAAACCAGGTGCTGGCGGCAGAAGGCCTGGCGAGCACCTCCGGAAACCCTCCGCGAAGGAGCGAGACCTTTGGCGCCTCCTGGGTAGAGAGCGGAAGAAGATGGAACACCGCCGCTCGACCCGCCAGAGACTCGGTGACGCCCTGCATGAGCGCCGCCTCCTGAGAGCCAGTGAGAATCCATCGCCCCTTCCGGCTCGGCGCCGCGTCGACGCGCGTCCGCACGTAACTCAGGATCTCCGGCACGTTCTGGATCTCGTCGAGGATGGCCGGCGGCTGTATCTCGGCCATGAAGCCCCGCGGGTCGGAGCGAATGCGGGCGACGACGTCTGGATCCTCCAGCAGAAAGTATGAGGCTTCGGGGAAGAGGTGGCGGAGCAGGGTCGTCTTTCCGGCTCGGCGCGGGCCGGTCAAGATGAGCGCCGGAAAGTGCCGCGTTGCGCGCAGGATCTCCTGTTCGAGGAGGCGTGGAATGTAGGGCATGTGAGTAATCTAAACCATTACTTTAGATTTCTCAAGTCCGTTGCCGGGCTGGGCGCTGGCCAGGTGAACTGGGCCACTGTGCTGGTCCACGGACTTCAACGCGCGGTTCGGACGCGCGATTCCTAGGGATAAGGGATAGGAATTTCCTTTCGTCAATAGCCTGGGAGGAGGAGGAGAAGGGGGAGCCAAGCCGCGCGCGCGACCGACCGGGAGGCGTCCGCGGCGTGGCGTGACCGGCGACTGCGCGTCGTGGCCCGACGTTGCCGCGGGGTGGCCGCGGCCGCCGCACCGCGATGCGGCCCTGCCGACCGACGCCCGGTCGCGGCTGGGCGCGCCTCTCCCCTCGCGCTGCCGATGGTGATCGGCAGCACCCCCAACCGCGCGCTGGCCGCGGCCGGCCGGGCTAGCCGCACCCCGCCGGGCCGGCGTCCCCCGCCACCGCATTGCTCCCAACCACCTCCGCCCACGGGCCGGCCCGCGCGTCGTAGGCAGCGCGGCGGAGGTGGCGGAGGATGGCGTCGATCACCGGTGGATCGAGGAGGAAGGCGATGATCCGCATCTCGCCCCCGCACCGCGGGCAACTCAGCGGATCGACCTCGTAGAGGCGACGGAGGAGTTCCGCCCAGCGCTTCCTGAGCGCGGCCCGCGATGGGGATAGCGGTTCCGGAGGTGGCACCACCGGGTCACCGCCAGGATCAGCGTTGGCATCGCGGGGTGCACCCGGTGGCTCGTCCTCTTGGTCCCCCTCGCCGCGCTGCCGCTCGACCCAGGGGCCGATCCCTTGCCGGCGCCAGGTGCCGCGGGTGCGGCTCGCATACGCGCCGTAGTAGCGCACGAGGTGTTCGCCCTGGCGCGGGATGTGGGTGAGGAGCTGGGCAAGGAAGTCGAGAGGAGCGAAGGCATGCGTCCCGGCGGTGGGCCCTTCGGCCTTGTCGGAGGCAACCAGGACCTGCGGCTTTGCAGCGTCGTAGGTGATGCGGGTGAGGGCGAGGGGGGCGCGGGCTGCGTAGCGAGCGAGCGGCAAGAGGCCGCCGAGGTCATCCCCATCGAGCCGCACGGCGTTGTGGACATGGAAGCCGGAGTGGGGCCAGGCGCGCATGGAGGCGGCCACCTCGGCGCTGAACAGGCCGCGCTGGACGAAGGCGCGGAGCACGGCGCGGCGGAACGCCTCGGTCAGCACCGCGAGCGAGTGAACACCGAGCGGCACGAACGTGCCGTCGGGCCGAAAGGCGCCGTCGGTGGCGAGCACGTGCAGGTGGGGATGCCAGTTGGCGAGCGTGCCATGGGTCTGGATCGAGGAGATGACGCCGGGGACGACGTCATCCGCGCCGAGGGTGGCGCGCATGAAGTCGCGCAGGGTGTCGTAGGCGACACGGCTCAACAGCCCGAGCAGACGGCGGTCGTAGAGGAAGTAGGAACATCTTCGCGCTTGGATCCGCGCCGTAGGATTCACTGACCCGCTCGGATGACCCACTTCGGATGGCCCGGATCGTCGTTGAAGTCGTAATTGCCGCGACGAGATGAGCCCGTATTGCTTGGCCTCTAACAGGTATCATGTGCTTTCGATAGGACGTGCTGGGGAGTAGCTCCCAAGTGGCTTTCGGGCGTCAACACGGTCTGGAGACGGATCCGCCCGGGGCACGCCGCCCGCCGAAGGCGAACGCGGCGACGCAAGACCAACGCGACCTCATGTAGACGCCCGCGCCAACGCTGTCGCGTTGACGCATTGAGGAGCGAAGCAGTGGTCTATTCATTCGACAAGCGCTCGCAGGGAGCGGCCAACCGCCCGTGGCACGCCCAGACGCCTGATGATGTGCTGTCCGCCCTGAGCGCGACTCGGGACGGACTGGCCAACGACGAGGCCCAGAAGCGCCTGACCCAGTTCGGCCCCAACGTGCTGGACAAGAAGGGCGGTGCGTCAGTCATGGAGCTGATCTGGCGCCAGATCAACAACCCGCTGATCTGGGTGCTGATCGGCAGCGCGGTGATAGCGATGCTGGTCGACCCGGCCGACGGCATCAAGAACGGCCTCGTGATCCTGGCGGTGGTGATCATCAACACGATCATCGGCTTCGCGCAGGAATACAAGGCGAGCAAGGCGATCGAAAGCCTGAGCGCGATGGTGCCGGAGTTCGCCACCGTTCAACGCGACGGCAAGCGCGTGCAGTTGCCGGTGGCCGATCTGGTGCGCGGCGACGTGGTGTTCCTGCAAAGCGGCGACAAGGTGCCCGCCGACATGCGCCTCTTCCACTTGCGCACGCTGCAGATCGAGGAGGCGGCGCTGACCGGCGAGTCGGTTCCGGTGGAGAAGATGACCGAACCCGTGGCCGAGAACGCCGGCCTGGGCGACCGCAGGAACATGGCGTTCAGCGGCTCGCTGGTGACCTACGGGACGGGCCTGGGCATGGTGACCACCACCGGAAACGGCACCGAACTCGGCCGCATCAACGCGATGCTGGGCGAGGCCACCGCGATGGAGACCCCGCTGAGCATCGCCTTGCACAAGATCGGCATCGTGCTCACCGTCGGTATCGCGGTGATCTCGGTGGTGATCCTCTTCGTGGGCACGGCCCGGGCGATGTTGGAAGGCGGCGTGGAGCTGCTGACCGGCCTGCGCGAATCGGTCATCTTCGCCATCACGCTGGCGGTGGGCGCCATTCCCGAGGGCTTGCCCGCCATCGTGACCATCGCGCTGGCCATCGGCGTGCAGCGCATGGCCGCCCGTCGCGCCGTGGTGCGCAAGCTGCCTTCGGTGGAGACGCTGGGCAGCACCACCGTGATCTGCTCGGACAAGACCGGCACCCTCACGCGCAACGAGATGACGGTGCAGGCGCTCTATCTGCCGGGGTCGGGCGTGTACCGCGTGGAGGGCGCGGGCTATGAGCCCGTCGGCCGCCTGTCGAAGGATGGCGACCCCCTCACCCCCACCTCCAACGACGTGCACGAACTGCTGCTGGCCGGCATCCTCTGCTGCGACGCTACCCTGGAGCAGAAGGAAGGCCGCTGGCAGATCACCGGAGACCCGACCGAAGGCGCGCTCGTGACCGCTGGAGAGAAGTTCGGCATCCACACCCCGAACGCCCGCATGCGCCACGCTCGCCTCGACACGATCCCGTTCGAGAGCGCCAACCAGTTCATGGCCACGCTGCACGACTGGGGCGCCGAGGGCCAGAAGATCATCATCAAGGGCGCGCCCGAGATGGTGTTGAGGCGCTGCGGCAACGTGGACCCGGACACGGTGATCCACCACGTGGAGGCGTTCGCGAACGAGGGCATGCGCGTGCTCGGCTTTGCCGAGAAGCGGTTCGACCGCGCCGGACTGACCATGGAAGACTGCGCCCAGGGCTTCGAGTTCACCGGCCTGCAGGCCATGATCGACCCGCCGCGCACCGAGGTGATCGACGCCATCCGCGCCTGCCACCAGGCCGGCATCACGGTCAAGATGATCACCGGCGACCACATGGGCACCGCCCAGGCCATTGGTGAACAGCTGGGCATCGCCAAGCATGGCGCCAAGGCCGTGACCGGCGTCCAGCTCGCCGAGATGGACGAGACCGCCATGCGCGAGATCGTGAAGGACCACAACGTCTTCGCCCGCGTGGCCCCCGAGCACAAGCTGCGCCTCGTGCGCGCCCTGCAAGACAACGGCCAGGTGACGGCGATGACCGGCGACGGGGTGAACGACGCGCCCGCGCTCAAGCAGTCGAACATCGGCGTGGCGATGGGGATCACCGGCACCTCGGTTTCCAAGGAAGCCGCCGACATCGTGCTCACGGACGACAACTTCGCCTCCATCGCCGCGGCGGTGGAAGAAGGCCGCCGCGTCTACGACAACCTCATCAAGTCGCTGGCGTTCGTACTGCCCACCAACCTCGGCCTCGCGCTGATCCTGATCTATGCGGTCGCGTTCTTCCCGCTGGTCGAGAAGACCTTCGACGGCCAGGTGGTCAAGGACCTGCTGCTGCCGATGTTGCCGACCCAGCTGCTCTGGATCAACCTGGTCGCCGCCGTGGCTCTCGCCCTGCCGCTTGCCTTCGAGGCGAAGGAGCCGGACGTGATGAACCGCCCGCCGCGCGACCCGAAGGAGCCGGTGCTGAACAAGTTCGTGGTGTTCCGCACCTTCCTGGCGGCCACTCTCATGGCCGCCGGCGCCGTGGGCCTCTTCCTCTGGAGGTACGAGCTGGAGATGGCCACCCGCGCAAGCACCGGTCTGACCGAAGCCCAGATCGTGAGCGAGGCGCAGACGATGGCGGTCACCACGGTGATCATGTTCCAGGTCTTCTACATGCTGAGCTGCCGCTCGCTGAAGGACTCGATCTTCAGAATCGGCTTCTTCAGCAACAAGACGGTGTTCATCGGCATCGCCGCGGTCCTGGCCCTGCAAGCGCTGTTCATCTACGCCCCGCCGATGCAGGCGATCTTCTCCACCTTCCCGCTGACCGTGCAGTCGCTTCTCTTCAGCGCATTGGCCGGCGCGATCATCCTGCCGGTGATCTCTGTGGAGAAGTTGATCCGCAATCGAAGACGCGCCTGAGCAGGGTCCATCGGCAAGGCAGCTCTGGTCGCCAGCTGCGTGAGGATCCTCCTGACACCGGTCGCCCCCGACGGGCCAACGACGCTTGCCAATCAGGACGGAACGGCATCGCGGCTATTGCGATCGGCACCACGCCCGGTGGACGCGCAATCAGGAGCGCAGACCCCCTACTCCCACTCAATAGTGGCGGGGGGCTTGCCGGAGATGTCGTAGACGACGCGGTTGATGCCCCGCACCTCGTTGATGATGCGGTTGGAGACCTTGCCCAGCAGCGCGTGGGGAAGCTCGGCCCAGTGGGCGGTCATGAAGTCCTGCGTCTGGACGGCGCGCAGCGCGACGACGTACTCGTAGGTCCGCCCGTCGCCCATCACGCCCACGGACTTCACGGGCAGGAACACGGCGAAGGCCTGCGAGGTCTTGTCGTACCAGTCGGCGGCGCGCAGCTCGTCGATGAAGATCGCGTCGGCGCGCCGCAGGAGCTCCGCGTACTCGCGCTTCACCTCGCCCAAAATGCGCACGCCCAGCCCCGGCCCCGGGAACGGGTGGCGGTAGACCATCTCGTGCGCGAGGCCCAGCGCGATGCCCAGCTCCCGCACCTCGTCCTTGAAGAGCTCGCGCAGCGGCTCGAGCAGCTTGAGGTTCAGCGTCTCGGGGAGACCGCCCACGTTGTGGTGGCTCTTGATGGTGTGCGCCTTCTTGGTCTTGCCGCCGGCCGACTCGATGACGTCGGGGTAGATGGTGCCCTGCGCGAGCCAGCGCGCCTTGGGGAGCTTCGCCGCCTCGCGCTGGAACACCTCGACGAAGATGCGCCCGATGACGCGGCGCTTCTGCTCGGGATCGGCCACGCCGGCAAGCTCGCCCAGGAAATTCTCCGCAGCGTCCACGTGCACGACCTTCACGCCGAGGTTGCGGCCGAAGGTCTCCATGACCTGTTAGGGATAGGGATTTCCTTTCGTCAATAGCCTGGGAGGAGGAGGAGAAGGGGGAGCCAAGCCGCGCGCGCGACCGACCGGGAGGCGTCCGCGGCGTGGCGTGACCGGCGACTGCGCGTCGTGGCCCGACGTTGCCGCGGGGTGGCCGCGGCCGCCGCACCGCGATGCGGCCCTGCCGACCGACGCCCGGTCGCGGCTGGGCGCGCCTCTCCCCTCGCGCTGCCGATGGTGATCGGCAGCACCCCAAACCGCGCGCTGGCCGCGGCCGGCCGGGCTAGCCGCACCCCGCCGGGCCGGCGTCCCCCGCCACCGCATTGCTCCCAACCACCTCCGCCCACGGGCCGGCCCGCGCGTCGTAGGCAGCGCGGCGGAGGTGGCGGAGGATGGCGTCGATCACCGGTGGATCGAGGAGGAAGGCGATGATCCGCATCTCGCCCCCGCACCGCGGGCAACTCAGCGGATCGACCTCGTAGAGGCGACGGAGGAGTTCCGCCCAGCGCTTCCTGAGCGCGGCCCGCGATGGGGATAGCGGTTCCGGAGGTGGCACCACCGGGTCACCGCCAGGATCAGCGTTGGCATCGCGGGGTGCACCCGGTGGCTCGTCCTCTTGGTCCCCCTCGCCGCGCTGCCGCTCGACCCAGGGGCCGATCCCTTGCCGGCGCCAGGTGCCGCGGGTGCGGCTCGCATACGCGCCGTAGTAGCGCACGAGGTGTTCGCCCTGGCGCGGGATGTGGGTGAGGAGCTGGGCAAGGAAGTCGAGAGGAGCGAAGGCATGCGTCCCGGCGGTGGGCCCTTCGGCCTTGTCGGAGATGACGAAGACCTGCGGCTTTGCAGCGTCGTAGGTGAGGCGGGTGAGGGCGAGGGGGGCGCGGGCTGCGTAGCGAGCGAGCGGCAAGAGGCCGCCGAGGTCATCCCCATCGAGCCGCACGGCGTTGTGGACATGGAAGCCGGAGTGGGGCCAGGCGAGCATGGAGGCGGCCACCTCGGCGCTGAACAGGCCGCGCTGGACGAAGGCGCGGAGCACGGCGCGGCGGAACGCCTCGGTCAGCACCGCGAGCGAGTGAACACCGAGCGGCACGAACGTGCCGTCGGGCCGAAAGGCGCCGTCGGTGGCGAGCACGTGCAGGTGGGGATGCCAGTTGGCGAGCGTGCCATGGGTCTGGATCGAGGAGATGACGCCGGGGACGACGTCATCCGCGCCGAGGGTGGCGCGCATGAAGTCGCGCATGGTGTCGTAGGCGACACGGCTCAACAGCCCGAGCAGACGGCGGTCGTAGAGGAAGTAGGGTCGCAGGCGCTTGGGGACGGTGAAGACGTACTGCCGATGCGGGATCGGCAGCAGGAGCTCGCGCTCGAGCCAGTCGCACCAGAGGGCCAGGCGCTTGGCGTGGCAGGACGGACAGAAGTAGCGGCACTTGCAGCTGAAGGCAAGCAGGAACTCGGCCCCGCAGTCGCCGCAACGCACCCGCGCGAAGCCCGGCTCGAGCAAGCCGCAATCGAGAAACTTCTCGACCACCGCGCGCATGACCGGCCGCCACCGACCGTAGCGCGGCTCGTAGCGCTCCTCCCATGCCGTGGCCACCCGCTCGAAGTGCTCCTCGATCAGCCGGTAGAGCGGCGAGGCCTGGGGACGGCGCGGCCGGTAGACACCGGTGCGGGCGCCGGTAGCGGACAGACGGGTGCCCGCGGCCCGCGTCTTCGGGTCGTTGCCGAGAGATGCGACCACGCCCCCGGGACCGGATCACGATCGATGCCAGGACTATCGGGGCGGGAGTCAGCGGCTTCCCCGGGTCAGCGGCCGAACCCCCGGCAACGAGGTACACGGAAGCTTCCCGCGGTACGACTCCGGGGCCCGGTCCCGGAACTCGACGAGCAATCGATAGGCCTTCTCGACCAGCGCGCGATCAGCGGTCGCCTGCCCGGTCACTATCACTTCGATCCCGGTGAGGAGATGCAGCGTCGATGGTTACATCAACCTGCACGCCAACCGCTACTCGGTTCCCGCCGCCTTCATCGGACGCCGGCTCGAAGTCCGGGAGACCTGGGCCCCGGTCCGCATCTTTGATGGGTCTCCGCCTGGTGACCGCGCACCCGCGCCAGGAGCCGGGAGGACACCGGCGGCTCCTGCGACCGGAGCATGAGGACCCGCGGCGAGCGAAGCTTTGCCATCGCGCCCTCCATCCCCTCTGTCTCCGAGGTCCGAGGTGGCCCCAATCTAGGGGCCACCTCGGCCTCGCTCAACAGAAAGTGGGAGGACAAATGGCCTTACTTCATGAGCGTCATCTTGCGGGTCAGGGTGCTGCTACCCGCCTGGAGGCGGCAGAAGTAGATCCCCGAATTGACCGCCTGGCCGCTCTGCTCGAGTCCGTTCCATTCCACTGTGTGCCGGTCGGCGGGCAGAGCGCTGTCGACCAGGGTGCGGATCAGGTGCCCGGCGGCGTCATAGATGTCGAGCTTCGCGTGCCCGGCGGCAGCCATCTCGAAGGAGATCAGGGTCGTCGGGTTGAACGGGTTGGGCGTGTTCTGACTCAGGCTGAGCTGGCGGATCGGAGACCCGGTCGCCACGGTCACGAGGCCGAGCGAGTGACGCTCGGTCGCGCCGTTCAGGTCGATCGACTCGAGCGTGTACTCGTAGGTGGCGCCGCGTGCGACCGCGCGGTCGACGAACTCGTAGCGAGCCGTGCCGTTCCCGCCATGGCTCGGGATCGTCTGGTCGTTCACCTGCACCGCGGCCGCACCCTCCGTCGCGCGCAGGATGTTGAAGCCCGCGCTCCGATCCTCGAACGAGGTCTCCCAGGCGATCGAGACGACGCCATCCGTGCTCGTGAGCTCGAAGGAGGCGAGCTCGACCGGGGTCGTGGTGTTGACCAGGGAGATGAGCCCGAGGCCTAGCTCGGTGTTGTCCAGATAGCGGCCGTCATAGCCGCCGAGAGCGCCCCACTGCATGTCGAACTCGTCCGCGTAGGCGACGAGGACGGCGGAAGCGGCGCCCTTCATGTAGAAGGGGATGATCTGGTTCGTGTGGCCGGCTTCGTTGGTCGGATTCTGCCAGTTGTCGCGAGGAGCGCTGTAGAAGTAGAAGCCGGGCATGCTGCTGGGACCGTTGTCCTGGACCGGGATGAACCACGTGCTCGAGTTGGCGGGATCGATCCCCGGGCCCCACAGGAAGCCGGTCTCATGATCGCCGGTGACGACGAGGATCGTCTCGTTCCAGTTGCTGTTGGTCTCGACCCAGTCGACGACGGCCGCGACAGAGGCGTCGAAGTCGTTCTGCTCCTCGATCAGCCGCCCGAGCGTGCGCCCGTGGCCGGCCCAGTCGATGGCCCCGCCCTCGATCATCAGGGCGAAGCCGAGCGGATTCTGCTCCAGGACGTTGAGGGCGCCCCTGGTCATGGTCTCGAGAGTCGGCACGTTCGCGATGAAGGGCACAGTGTAGGGCGGCTCCGTGCTGTTGAAGGGCGGCATGCCCGCGCGATTGTATTGCACGGTTTGAGCCACCTGCGGAATGCCGGCGACGCGGTCGACGACCAGAGTGCCGTTGGCCAGCGCCTCGAAGTCGGCCCTCTCCTCGATGAGGGTCCAGCCGCCGACGCCCGCCACGAGGTCGTTCCACTGGTCGTAACCGCCTACGTACCGCCAGTCGGCGGGAACGGAGGGATTACCCGGCTCCCACTGGCCATTCTCGCCGTAGTTCGGGTGGCCGCCGCCCATGACGACCTTGAGCGGAGACGCGAACAGCTCACGCGCGATCTCGGCGTAATTGTTGCGGTGGATGTTGTGCGCGCGGAAGGCCGCCGGGGTGGCATGGCTCAGGGGCACGGTCGTCACGACGCCCGTGGAGAGGCCGGCCGCTTCTGCATGCTCGAACATGTGCGTCAGCGAGACATGATTCCAGTTGTAGCCGATGCCGCCGTTGTATGACTTCTCTCCGCATGACATGGCCGTTGCGGCGGCGGCGGAGTCGGTAGCGTAGTTCTGCATGTACATCCAGTCGGCCCACGCCGAGTCGGGATCGTAACCATGGATGCCGATGAAACCCGGATTGCCGTAGGGCGGGTTCTCGTTACCCAGCTGGTACATGTAGTTGCTCATCCCGATCTTGGTCCAGCCGGGCTCGGTCTCGTAGACCGGGTTGGAGCCGTTCCAGTAGGCGGTGGCGTCGATCTGCGATTCTCCCCACCCGTCACTGATCATGACGATGAAGTTCTTGACCTGCGCCTGCGCCAGACCGGTGAACGACAGCATGAAGGCCAGGAATACGCAACCAGTTCCGAACCAGTGCCGCATCATCACATACCCCCTTGTCCACGTTCCTGCTCATGATGGAGGCGGAGCCGAGAGCCTGGCCCTCGCGCGGCCGCGAGCATCCGGACTCGGGGCACCTCCGCTTGCCGGGAATGACGCTAGCGGCGGCGTGCGATAGGAGCGTGAATCTCATGCGAGGATGACATTAAATGGGGCTCTTCCAGCTTTCGTGCGGGTGAGTTCATCGGATGACTTCCGCGGGGCGTGGATGTAGCTCGAGGTCTCCGGGATGGAAGAGGATCGCGTTGCGGAACCGAGCCCGGTTGCGGTACCCGCGCGATGGCCAGAACGCTCTTCTTCGCGGGATCCGGCACCTACGCCTTGGTCGACTCGATGTAGGGCGGGCACATGTCCGTGGCGATGCCATCGATGGCGGCGGGTTGCTCGGGCGAAACACTCGTGCGGTCCTCGTACAGCACGCAGCCCCGGCGGAGGGTCTCCGCCGGGGCTGCGCGTTCGTGCGCATCTCTATCGAGCGCCCTCTGCTTGCCTACTTGTACGTGTTCTTGATCGCACCCCAGGTCGTGTTCTCGACGGGGACCGCGCCGCAGAGGTTGCGGGCGCAGGGCGAGGCCGCATCCACGCTGTAAAGCCCTTGCGGGTTGTTGGCGAAGCAGAACAGGGTGCCCTCGGTCCCATCGAGGCAGATCATGCCCCAGTTGCCCGTGCAGTCCTGGCAGCGGGCGAGCCCCGCTGGGTCGAAGTCGCCGGTGCCGCCGGAGCCGGTGTCAGGTCCGAACCCCGGTACTCCGTAGTAGGTGTAGCAGTCGCCGGCGCTCGGCATGCCCATGCCGACGCCGTCGACGATGGTCCCGGGGAACGGAACATCGGCGACGCAGTCGTCGTTGGTGTCGAGGTCGGTGCCGACGGCACCCGTGAATCCCTGAACCAGGAGAATTGTGACGCCGCCGTTCTCGATCGTGAGCGCGTCCGTCTGGTCGGCGCAGGTCACCAGAGGCATGCCGATCGTGTAGAGCCCGCTCGCGCCGACCGTACCGGTAAGACGGATCGCCTTGTCGATCAGGCCCTTGCCGGTGGTCCCTTCACCCTCGATCTCGATGATCCAGTAGTCGACGAGGCTCGTGCCTGGCTCGGCGCAGATCTCGACGAACTCGCGGTCATCGGTGCTGACGTCGTTCCTTACTATCTCGTTCAGCCGCGGGGTCTGCTGGGCTGCCGCCAGCGAGGCCAGGCCGAGCACGGAGATCGCAACGAGGAGGCAAGTTGGCAGTGTCTTCATCGTGTTTCTCCCAGGCTGTGGAACTCCAATTTAGTGTGCATCGCGAACCCGCACGCAGTGATGACTACGCGCCCCAAGACACGAGCATCGTAGCATGGTGCGGGATGAAGTGCCGGACAAGAAGGCAAAGATTGTGTCATCGACTCGCTAACTGACGTTCGACACCAGGTGCTCGTGTCGGCCCGGGCACGCCGGGCGACGACGAGCACGTCGAACCCGAGCGCGGTCAAGACCGCCGCCACCGGGAACACGGCTTGCGCGGCGGCCGCAACGGAGTACCCTGACTATTCGATGGCCGCCGGCTGCGGGGGGACGCTCGAAGTACTGGTCGCGCCGCCGAGACCCGATGGCGGCGTCGAGATGAGGAGCGACCTATGAACCGCTCTCCGCGACCTGCAGGTTTGACCGAGTGCATCGAACAGAAGCGACTGAATGACGCCCGCGAGGAGGGGATCCCCTGGAAGAAGTGGGGGCCGTACCTCTCGGAGAGGCAGTGGGGGACCGTCCGCGAGGACTACAGCGCGGACGGCAACGCCTGGGACTACTTCACCCACGACCAGTCGCGCTCGCGCGCCTACCGGTGGGGCGAGGACGGCATCGGCGGGATCGCGGACGACAAGCAGCGCCTCTGCTTCGCCCTCGCTCTCTGGAACGAGAAGGACCCGATTCTCAAGGAGCGGTTCTTCGGCCTGACGAACAGCGAGGCGAATCACGGCGAGGACGTCAAGGAGTACTACTTCTACGTCGACTCGACCCCAGACGCACTCCTACATGAAGTCCATCTACAAGTACCCGCAGCGGGAGTTCCCCTACCGGGACCTGGTCGAGACCAACCGCGGTCGCTCGCGCCAGGAGATGGAGTACGAGCTGATCGACACCGGGGCGTTCCACGAGGATCGCTACTTCGACGTCATCCTCGAGTACGCCAAGGAGGGTCCGGAGGATCTCCTGATCCGCGTCACCGTTCACAACCGCGGCCCCGAGCCGGCGCGCCTGCACCTCCTCCCGACGCTCTGGTTCCGCAACACGTGGTCGTGGGACGCCGGTGCGCAACGGCCGCGGCTTGCGGCCGATGGGCCGGTCAAGATCCGCGTCGAGCATCCCGAGCTGGGCGCGTACACGCTGGCCTGTGACGGCGAGCCGGAGTTCCTCTTCACTGAGAACGAGACGAACAACGAGCGCCTATGGGGACAGCCCAATCCGTCCCCGTTCGTGAAGGACGCGTTCCACCGCTATGTCGTCGGCGGGGAGACGGCTGCGGTGAATCCCGCGCGGACCGGCACCAAGGCCGCAGCCCGGTACGTGCTCGACGTGCCGGCGGGCGGGTGCCAGGTCGTCCGGCTCCGCCTCGCAGCGGTGCTCCCCGCGGTCCACTTCGGGAAGGGCTTCGACGAGACGGTCGAGGCGCGGATCGCCGACGCCGACGAGTTCTACGAGAAGATCACTCCTCGCACGCTGACCGAGGACGAGCGGCGGGTCCACCGCCAGGCGCTCGCCGGGATGCTCTGGTCGAAGCAGTTCTATCTCTATGATGTCGATCGGTGGCTCGGCGAGCACGACGCGCACCCGCTCCTCGGGAGCCGGCCGGGCTCAGTCCGGAACTCCGAGTGGTTCCACATGTTCAACGGCGACGTGATCTCGATGCCCGACAAGTGGGAGTACCCGTGGTACGCGGCATGGGATCTCGCATTCCACACCGTGTCGCTCGCGCTCGTCGACTTCGACTTCGCCAAGGAACAGCTCCTCCTGATGCTCCAGAGCCTCTACGCTCACCCGAACGGGCAGATCCCCGCCTACGAGTGGAACTTCAGCGACGTGAACCCTCCGGTTCACGCCTGGGCGACGCTCTTCCTCTACCAGATCGAGCAGAACCTCGGGCGCGCCGATGTCATCTTTCTCGAGCGCGCCTTCCAGGGGTTGCTGATGAACTTCAACTGGTGGTTGAACCGGAAGGATCCCGACGGGCGGAACGTCTTCGCGGGCGGGTTCCTCGGCCTCGACAACATCGGCATCTTCGATCGGAGTGCGCCGCTCCCCACGGGAGGGTCCCTCGAGCAGGCGGACGGGACCGCCTGGATGGCCTTCTACTGCCAGAACATGCTCGAGACCGCCCTTGTCCTCGCCGAGGAGGACCCGGTGTACGAGGAGCACGCCTACCGCTTCCTCCAGCACTTCATCTGGATCTCGTACGCCATGGACCGTCCCGGCAAGCACAAGGACGAGATGTAGGACGAAGAGGACGGCTTCTTCTACGACCTCTTGCGGCTACCGGACGGCGGCGCGATGCGGCTCAAGATCCGCTCGCTGGTGGGGCTCCTGCCCCTCTGCTCGTCCACGGTCTTCGAGGGGGATCTTCTCGAACGTTACCCGAAGCTCCGTGATCTGATCGCGCTCTTCCGGCAGCGGCACCCCGAGGTCCTCGCGCACGTGGCCCCGACGGAGGAGGGGTTCATCGGATACGCGAACCGCCGTCTCCTCTCCGTCCTGAACCGCAAGAAGCTCGAGCGCGTCCTCGGATACATGCTCGACGAGCGCGAGTTCCTGAGCCCGTACGGCATCCGGTCGTTGTCGCGGCACCACAAGGACCATCCGTTCGTCTTCGACGTGGCGGGGCAGCGCTACGACGTGACGTACGTGCCGGCGGAGTCGGACACCGGGATGTTCGGGGGCAACTCGAACTGGCGGGGCCCGATCTGGATGCCCGTGAACGCTCTGATAGTCCGCGCGCTCCTCAACCTCTATGCCTTCTACGGCGATGACTTCACGGTCGAGTGCCCGACGGGGTCCGGGAAGCGGATGACGCTCTTCGCGGTTGCCAAGGAGATCTCGCGGCGCCTCGCGTCGATCTTCCTCCGTGACGAGAACGGCCGCCGTCCCCTGTACGGAGGAACGGAGAAGTTCCAGACCGACCCGCACTGGCGGGACCTGATCCTCTTCTACGAGTACTTCCACGGCGACAACGGCGCCGGCCTCGGCGCAAGCCACCAGACGGGCTGGACGGGCGTCGTCGCCCGCCTCCTCGACATGTTCGGACGCCTTGACGCCGAGACCGTGCTCCGGGAGTCGAAGGGGAAGGTGCTGACCGATCTGGTCCGCCAGCAAGTGGGCGGGGGCTAGGCCGGGTGCCAGGAGGCGGCGATGTCCTCACCACGGTACCCGTCGCTCTTCCAGATCAACACGCGCGTCAGGCTGGCGGAGCTCTCGCGGGAGCTCCGCCGCCCGGCGACGCTCGACGATGTGACGGATGAGGAGCTCGACCAACTGGCCGAGAACGGCTTCGACCTCGTCTGGTTCCTCGGCGTTTGGCAGACGGGGGACGCCGCGCGGCGCGTCTCCCGGTCGAAGCCCGAGTGGCTCGCCGAGTATCGGCGGGTGCTGCCCGATTTCTCAGAGGCCGACGTCACGGGCTCGTGCTTCGCGGTGCGCGACTACCGAGTCCACGAGGACTTCGGCGGTGATCAGGCTCTCGCCCGCCTGCGCGAGAGGCTCCGGCGCCGCGATCTCCGCCTGATCCTCGATTTCGTCCCCAACCACATGGCGCCGGACCACCGGTGGGTGGCGGAGCACGCCGAGTACTTCGTGGCCGGGACCGAGGCGAAGCTCGCGGCCGAGCCCCAGAACTGGGCGCGCGCCGGGAACCGGATCCTCGCGTACGGCCGCGACCCTTACTTTGACGGCTGGCCCGACACCTTCCAGTTGAACTACGGCAACCCCGCCTTGCAGGAGGCGATGCTCGGCGAGCTGTCCCGTATCGCCCACCAGTGCGACGGGGTGCGCTGCGACATGGCGATGCTCGTCCTCCCCGAGGTGTTCGCGAGGACCTGGGGCATCACGACGAGCCCCTTCTGGCCGCAGGGATAAGGGATAAGGGATAGGAATTTCCTTTCGTCAATAGCCCGGGAGGAGGAGGAGAACGGGGAGCGAGGTGGTGCGCGCGACCGACCGGGAGGCGACCGCGGCGTGGCGTGACCGGCGACTGCGCGTCGTGGCCCGACGTTGCCGCGGGGTGGCCGCGGCCGCCGCACCGCGAAGCGGCCCCGCCGAGCGACACCCGATCCCCGCAGGGCGCGCCTCTCCCCTCGCGCAACCGATCATCATCGGCAGCACCCCCAACCGCGCGCTGGCCGCGGCCGGCCGGGCTAGCCGCACCCCGCCGGGCCGGCGTCCCCCGCCACCGCATTGCTCCCAACCACCTCCGCCCACGGGCCGGCCCGCGCGTCGTAGGCAGCGCGGCGGAGGTGGCGGAGGATGGCGTCGATCACCGGTGGATCGAGGAGGAAGGCGATGATCCGCATCTCAGGGATAGGAATTTCCTTTCGTCAATAGCCTGGGAGGAGGAGGAGAAGGGGGAGCCAAGCCGCGCGCGCGACCGACCGGGAGGCGTCCGCGGCGTGGCGTGACCGGCGACTGCGCGTCGTGGCCCGACGTTGCCGCGGGGTGGCCGCGGCCGCCGCACCGCGATGCGGCCCCGCCGACCGACGCCCGGTCGCGGCTGGGCGCACCTCTCCCCTTGCGCTGCCGATGGTGATCGGCAGCACCCCAAACCGCGCGCTGGCCGCGGCCGGCCGGGCTAGCCGCACCCCGCCGGGCCGGCGTCCCCCGCCACCGCATTGCTCCCAACCACCTCCGCCCACGGGCCGGCCCGCGCGTCGTAGGCAGCGCGGCGGAGGTGGCGGAGGATGGCGTCGATCACCGGTGGATCGAGGAGGAAGGCGATGATCCGCATCTCGCCCCCGCACCGCGGGCAACTCAGCGGATCGACCTCGTAGAGGCGACGGAGGAGTTCCGCCCAGCGCTTCCTGAGCGCGGCCCGCGATGGGGATAGCGGTTCCGGAGGTGGCACCACCGGGTCACCGCCAGGATCAGCGTTGGCATCGCGGGGTGCACCCGGTGGCTCGTCCTCCGCGTCCCCCTCGCCGCGCTGCCGCTCGACCCAGGGGCCGATCCCTTGCCGGCGCCAGGTGCCGCGGGTGCGGCTCGCATACGCGCCGTAGTAGCGCACGAGGTGTTCGCCCTGGCGCGGGATGTGGGTGAGGAGCTGGGCAAGGAAGTCGAGAGGAGCGAAGGCATGCGTCCCGGCGGTGGGCCCTTCGGCCTTGTCGGAGGCAACCAGGACCTGCGGCTTTGCAGCGTCGTAGGTGATGCGGGTGAGGGCGAGGGGGGCGCGGGCTGCGTAGCGAGCGAGCGGCAAGAGGCCGCCGAGGTCATCCCCATCGAGCCGCACGGCGTTGTGGACATGGAAGCCGGAGTGGGGCCAGGCGAGCATGGAGGCGGCCACCTCGGCGCTGAACAGGCCGCGCTGGACGAAGGCGCGGAGCACGGCGCGGCGGAAAGCCTCGGTCAGCACCGCGAGCGAGTGAACACCGAGCGGCACGAACGTGCCGTCGGGCCGAAAGGCGCCGTCGGTGGCGAGCACGTGCAGGTGGGGATGCCAGTTGGCGAGCGTGTACTTCTCGACCGTGGCCTTGGTCACGGCGATTCCGATCTTGGCGAGCTCGCCGACAATCCTCGGTGCTCCCCAGAGTGGATTGGCGGCCGACAGCCGCCGGATGAAATGATCGGTCGGTCCCTTCGGTCTCTTCTCTCGTGGTCCGCTCGTTTCACTGCCTATTGCAACCGTCGTTGTTGCAGCGTCTTAGCGGATACACAATTTCTTCTTGCCCCGCTCTTCGCAGGAGTATCATTCAGGGACCCATCCCGGCAGGCAGGAGGCCGATATGAAGCATCTCAACCCGGCCCTTGCTTGCGCTGCATTTGTTTTGGCAATCTCCTCGACCTCCGCAGCGCCCCAAGAGCCTGCTCCGAACGTTCGCGTTCAACTCACTGCTTCCAAGACCGAGATTAGCGTCGGGGACACGGTCTCGGTAACTGCGAGCTTTACCGCTGATGCGCCAATGGATCTTGCCCTGGCATCACTCGGTTGTCCGGGCATAGCTATCGCTGCGCCCCAAGACACCACGTCGCGCACCGTCTGGACGCGTGAGGGCGGTGTCCTCTTGACGCGGAAGGGCAAGCACTGGCGTGGTTCATTCAAGCCACATACGCCCCTCCAACTCTCTGTGCGTTTCGTTGCCACCACTTGCGGAAGCGACACCATCCGCGCACAGTGCATCAACCCCATCCGTCCGTGGTCCTGCACGGCCGACGGGCCTGCATCTCCCGATACCCCTCTGGCAGCGGCATCCCTTCCTGTTTGCATCCACGGTTACCGTCCACGCGCCCCTGATCCCTCCTCCCCCACGCCGCCATTTGCCTACGACATCCTCCAGGCATACCCAGAGGGTGCACCTCGAAGCGATAGCACAAGCCACCCCGTCACCACTCCCCCACCACCCACCGTCTCTGTTCCCCCCGAACCAGACGTCGCACCCCAGGTCAACAAGCGCCCTGACCCTTGTTGCATCGATCCCCCGCATTCCCAGCCCCCTGCCCGTGACCACGGATCCCTGAGTCCCCGCTACCAGGGTGATTGCACAGCCGGTCCTGTCCGTTCCGTTAACTTCCCATACTTTCAAGTCACAAGCGGATACTGCATGCTCTTCTGGTACGAGTATCCTCCGGGTACGATCCTCGACATGGAGGAGTGGTGGCTCGTCCCGGCATCTTTAGGCACCATCACCGAGCTTCCCGATCACAAAGCCCGCTTCACTGCCGGCACCGCCGCGATGACCGGCGAGATCCGCGCCCGCAAAACCGGCTTCACCGTGGATCCTTATCCCGTGCGCGTCGTCCGCGACTTCGACATCTTGGGAAGGTATCTCTACCAGGACTACGACAACGTGACAGGGCCACAGACCAATAGGGCGATGAAGTATCTTCTTACTGAACTTTACTACACTCACCCCAACGGACAGTACCAGTTTACCGTCCCCGGCGGCACATTCTACTTCCGATTTGACCAGGCGACCGAGACGGACGGCTCTGGCAGTTGGGGCATGTACAACGTATCAGTCGATCAGTCAGCGTAAGCAAGAAAGTTGATGGTCGGGGACGGCGTTTCGGATCACGATCACTGATGGAATCGTCCGAGGCGCCATCAGGGAGTGCAAGCAGAACCCCCTCAAGGAGCTTGATTCAAGCGCCCCGAGGGGGTTTCCTCCTTCAGTCCAGCAAAGACGAAGGAGGATGGGATTGTACCAGGATCTGCTCAGGGACGAGCGGCTCTACGAGGTCCTTTTTCAGTACGACCAGGATCTCGCCCGGGCGGCCCGCCGCGGGGGGTGCGGGTGGTGCGGCGGGAGGGTCGACCAGGCGAACTACCCCCGTAAGCCGCGGGGTCTTCCAGAGCGGTTGGCGGTCCGGTATGACCTCCGACTGAGCTTGTGCTGCGCCGTGGAGGGGTGCCGGCGGCGGCTGACGCCACCTTCGGTACGCTTCTTGGGCCGGCGGGTTTACTCCGCGGCGGTGGTCGTCCTGGCGGCGATGCGAGGGCGGGGGCGCGCTCAACGGCAGCTTCGGCAATGGCTGGGGGTGAGCTCCCGGACCCTGGCCCGGTGGCGCCGGTGGTGGCGCACCACCTTCGCGCGTAGCCGGTTCTGGAGCGTGGCCCGCGGCCGGTTCACCGGACGCCTGCTCGCGATGGATCTACCCCGCGTGCTCCTCGGTCGCTTCCCTGGCGATGACCGTTCCCGGCTGATCGCCCTCCTGCGATTCCTCTCCCCGATCACCACCGCGTCGGCGCCGGAATGCGCAAGCTATGTGCGGCGCCGGGTGACCCCGCGGGCCACCCGCAGAAGACGCGCGGTGCGGGCCGAGGGTGACCGCGATTAGCGTCCGCTCCCACATCACGGCGGCCAGGCTCGGCCGCCCGAAAGGGAGGCGAACGCGATGGCAGACGACGAGAACCGTAAGCTCACGGTCCACGAACGCTGGGCGCATCTGCGCTTCTCGGTGATCGGCCCGCTCCTGGCGGCGCCGCCGGCGCGTGGCGAGCTTCAGGGCGAGCTCCGGAAGCTGGCCGAGAAGCAGTGGCTCCACCCCGTGACCGCTCGACCGATGCAGTTCGGGGTGTCGACCATCGAACGTTGGTATCACCAGGCGAAGCGGGAGCGGTTCGATCCAGTCAGGGTGCTTCGGCGCAAGATCCGCAAGGACTCCGGCCGGGCGCTCGCGATCGGGGACGGGCTCAAGCAGGCGATTCACGAACTGTACAAGGCCCACCGCGGTTGGAGCTACGCGCTGCACTACGACAACCTCGCAGTGCTGGCGGGTGCGGATCCGACCCTCGGGCCGCTACCCTCGTACTCGACCGTCCGTCGGTTCATGAAGGCCAACGGGCTGTGGAAGCGGCGCCGGGTCTCCAGCGCCGACACCACCGGGGTGCGACGCGCCGAAGCACGGCTCGATGAGCGCGAGGTGCGTAGCTTCGAGGCCGAGTACGTCCACGGGCTTTGGCATCTCGACTTCCACGCCGGCTCGAAGAAGGTGCTCACGCCCGACGGCGAGTGGGTGATCCCGCAGGTTCTGGCGATCCTCGATGATCGCTCACGATTGGTCTGTCACGCGCAATGGTACCACGCTGAGAACGCGGAGAACCTCGTGCATGGTCTCTCGCAGGCGATTCAGAAGCGCTCGTTGCCGAGGTCGTTGATGAGCGACAACGGCACCGCCATGAAGGCTGGCGAGGTGACCCAGGGCCTGGCCCGGCTCGGCATCCTCCATCACCTGACCTTGCCCTACTCCGCCTACCAGAACGCCAAACAAGAAGTCTTCTGGGCCCAGCTCGAAGGACGGCTGATCGCCATGCTCGAAGGAGTGCGCGACCTGACGCTGCCGCTTCTCAACGAGGCCACCCAGGCTTGGGCCGAGATGGAGTACAACCGCACCGTGCACTCCGAGATCCACCAGTCCCCCGTCGAACGCTACCTCCAAGGACCCGACGTCGGCCGATCGAGCCCCGACAGCCAGCCGCTGCGCCTCGCCTTCACGATCGAAGTGCGGCGCACTCAGCGCCGTAGCGACGGCACCCTGACGCTCGAGGGATGCCGCTTCGAGATCCCCGCGCACTACCGCACCCTCGAACGCGTCGCCGTGCGCTACGCCACCTGGGACCTCTCTCAGGTTCACCTCGTCGACGAACGCACGGGAGCGGTACTCTGTCAACTTTACCCCCTCGACAAGGCACGTAACGCTGACGGCCTCAGGCGTCGACTGCCTGAAGATCCCCTCGCCACCCGCGATCAGGATCCGCCGACCGAGTCCGGCATGGCGCCGTTGATGCGCCAGCTGATGAAAGATTACGCCGCCACCGGCCTCCCGCCGGCCTATCTCCCGAAACCCGCACCGTATCCACTCGCCGCGCACCACGCGCCGCCCCCGCAGACCACTCTCCAGGAGGACCAGCCATGAACCCGAAGCTCCTCTCGCTCCATGGCCTCAAGTGGAACCCCTTCTCGCCCGAGGTCCCCATCGAGGCGCTCCTCCTCACTCCCAAGCTCGAGCACTTCTCGTGGCGCGTCGAGAACCTGACCCGCGAAGGAGGCTTCGCCCTGATCACCGGCGATCCCGGACTCGGCAAGTCGGTCGCGCTGCGGCTCCTCGTCGACAAGCTCTCCGGACATCGTGACCTCATGGTCGGGATCCTCACCCGTCCCCAGAGCGGCGTCCCCGACTTCTACCGCGAGCTCGGCGACCTGTTCGGCGTTCAGCTCTCACCCCACAACCGCTGGGCCGGAGCCCGGGTGCTCCGCGAACGCTGGCAAGCGCACATCGAAGCCGCTCTCCTCCGTCCCGTGCTCATCGTCGACGAGGCACAGGAGATGCGGCCCGCCGTGCTCAACGAGCTCCGCCTGCTCTGCGCCACCGAGCTCGACTCCCGCGCGCTCCTCACCGTCGTCCTCGGCGGTGACTCTCGCCTGACCGAGAACTTCCGCGGCGAGGAGCTCCTTCCCCTCGGCAGCCGGATGCGTGTTCGCCTCGTCCTCCAGCCCGCCACTCCACAGGAACTGCTCGAATGCTTGCGTCACGCCCTCAACCAGACCGGAAACCCGCACTTGATGACGACCGAGCTCATGACCACGCTCTGCGAGCACGCCGCCGGCAACTACCGCATCCTCATGACCATGGCCGGAGAGCTCCTCGATGCTGCCGTTCAGCGTGATGCACGCCAGCTCGACGAAAAGCTCTACCTCGAGGTCTTCACCGTGCCGAAGGTCCCCGACCGCGGCCGCGCCAAGGCGCGATAAACACTCCCCTCGACATGCGTGACTCAAATGCCATCAAACACCGCGCCCACGCTCACAGCTCTTCATCCCGACATGGACCACCGACCTGGTCGACTACCGGACCGTTGTCGATCAAGACGACTACCTCTATGGATATGGCGTCTGGCTTCCCCTTGCGGCCCGGTACGTCAACAACGCCAACTTCATCGATCTCGAAGGCCTCTATGGGGCCTTCACCTATACCGGCACCGAGCGCGGTGCTTTCAACATCACATACGACCTTTACGACCTCGCCCACTTCACCGAGACGGCGACCGGTTACACTGCCCCGCCAGTCCAGTGCATTTGGGACCGCACGCTACCACAAACATACTCCTACTACACACGCCTAGATGCGATCATCCACCTCGATGGCTACAGCAATCCACCAAGCGACATTCGATTCGATGAGTGGGACTTCGACATCATCGGCCATGAATATGCCCATCACGTGTTGAACACCCTTGCGGCCCTCCCACCGCCGACCACCCCCTGCAACAGCCATCACTGGGGGGCTGTCACCGACCCATACTGCGCGTACAGTGAAGGCTGGGCGTGGTTCTACCCGTGCGGGGCCACCAACGATTTCCTGTTCGAAGATTACGTCTACAACGGTGCCCTCAACGACACGCTGCCCGAGACCTACGACCTCGAATGGGGCGGAAACACCCCTTACCCGCGCGGGGAATCGGCGGAGCGTGCCGTCGCCACCCACCTCTGGGACATCTACGACCTTCCCAACGACCACGACGCCTATAACGATGACGACAACAGCACCACCTTCTATACCGGGATAACTGAGATCGCCGATGTCTCGGTCAACTACATGATCGGCGGGCACTTCATCTATGAATTCTCTGAGTTCTGCGAAGGATGGGACACCTTCGGGTACCCCTTTGCGAACGAACCAGGGAACATCTTTCTCGACATCGGCGTCCCCAAGGGCACGAACTGTCTCGGACTCGTCTACGCCGTCCGGGATCACGTGCCGATGGCCCCACCGTTTGCGCTTCGCGGGATAGCGCCGAACCCCTCGCCCGGATCTGCCCGCATCACCTACCAGCTCCCGACTCGCGGGCACGTAACTCTCGATGTCCTCACGCCCAGTGGTCGCCTCATCCGCCGGCTCGTCGACCGTTTCGAAGACCCCGGCGAGCACGCCGCCACCTGGGACGGCCGCACTGATGGCGGGCAACCGGTCTCCTCCGGCGTCTACTTCTACCGCATCCACGCCGCCGGCCGAGACCTCACCCATAAGGCCATTGTCCTCAGGTAAGCAAAGGAGTACCGAAATGAAAAACCTTACTCTGGTCTCAGTGCTCCTGGGCCTCATGGCCGCACTGAGCTGTCTTGATCCCGGCGCCCCTCCCGGGAACAAAGCCATCAACCCCCCAGCGGTGGTGCCAGGCGACGGCCATCTACAGGTAGATGACTCCGTAGGCGTCGTCATCGACACGTCTGGAGTCACCGATGTCACCCCCACCCCCGTCGAGGCGCCACCAAGCACACCCAACGCAGATACGCGCATCGTCCTCCACGCTGTGTCCTACGATCCGGCCTCCACTTGTGAGACGCCGCAGCTCCAGGGACTCGACTGCGCCACGCAGACCGCGACCACCACGGTCGACTCCGCAGCGCTCGTCATCGTGTACGTCTACCTCATTGACTACGAGGCCGTGACCGGCATCCAGCTGCGCCTCTCATGGGATCCAAGCTGGACTTGCTACGGATGGATCGGCAGCTGCCGATCAGGAGCCATCGAGGTGGTCACGCCCTGTACTGGCAATGGTAACTATGCCGTCGCTTTCAACCCTCTGCGTGGTGGAGATCTTGCTCCTATCGGCCGCCTGCTCATCCGAGCTGGGAATCCAGGAACGATGCTCACCATCGCCGAGGCTGAGTTCCCCCTCGGGACCCATGTTATAACCGCCGGTGGAAACATGCCCACGCCCATTCCACAAGATCAGCGAGGAGCCATCGGCGTAGAGGTCCCCGGCATTGACACGTGTCAACCATCCGGTCCTTAGTCACTGAACACGCCTCGAAAAGGGCTCCAGGCACTCACCTGGGGCCCTTTTTAGCGTCCCTCCGCAACTCCATTACCCCAACTCCCGCGTCAGAGCTGCCTCGAGGTTAGAAATCCGGGTCTGACCACCCAGCAACCGACAGGCCGACGCGTCCGACTTGCCTCATCAGGGCGATCCCGACGTGCCCCATCATCGCGCTTCCTCTGCTCTGCATGCGCGTCGTGCGCTTCCCGATGCGCTCGTCGTCGTATAGCTCGCCGAGGTAATCTCCCTGAAGCGAATACGCGACATCACCGCGAAAGTACCCGACGTTCTGGCCCTCAGCGTCGTACAGCCGATCAAGGGATAGGAATTTCCTTTCGTCAATAGCCTGGGAGGAGGAGGAGAAGGGGGAGCCAAGCCGCGCGCGCGACCGACCGGGAGGCGTCCGCGGCGTGGCGTGACCGGCGACTGCGCGTCGTGGCCCGACGTTGCCGCGGGGTGGCCGCGGCCGCCGCACCGCGATGCGGCCCCGCCGACCGACGCCCGGTCGCGGCTGGGCGCACCTCTCCCCTTGCGCTGCCGATGGTGATCGGCAGCACCCCAAACCGCGCGCTGGCCGCGGCCGGCCGGGCTAGCCGCACCCCGCCGGGCCGGCGTCCCCCGCCACCGCATTGCTCCCAACCACCTCCGCCCACGGGCCGGCCCGCGCGTCGTAGGCAGCGCGGCGGAGGTGGCGGAGGATGGCGTCGATCACCGGTGGATCGAGGAGGAAGGCGATGATCCGCATCTCGCCCCCGCACCGCGGGCAACTCAGCGGATCGACCTCGTAGAGGCGACGGAGGAGTTCCGCCCAGCGCTTCCTGAGCGCGGCCCGCGATGGGGATAGCGGTTCCGGAGGTGGCACCACCGGGTCACCGCCAGGATCAGCGTTGGCATCGCGGGGTGCACCCGGTGGCTCGTCCTCTTGGTCCCCCTCGCCGCGCTGCCGCTCGACCCAGGGGCCGATCCCTTGCCGGCGCCAGGTGCCGCGGGTGCGGCTCGCATACGCGCCGTAGTAGCGCACGAGGTGTTCGCCCTGGCGCGGGATGTGGGTGAGGAGCTGGGCAAGGAAGTCGAGAGGAGCGAAGGCATGCGTCCCGGCGGTGGGCCCTTCGGCCTTGTCGGAGGCAACCAGGACCTGCGGCTTTGCAGCGTCGTAGGTGATGCGGGTGAGGGCGAGGGGGGCGCGGGCTGCGTAGCGAGCGAGCGGCAAGAGGCCGCCGAGGTCATCCCCATCGAGCCGCACGGCGTTGTGGACATGGAAGCCGGAGTGGGGCCAGGCGCGCATGGAGGCGGCCACCTCGGCGCTGAACAGGCCGCGCTGGACGAAGGCGCGGAGCACGGCGCGGCGGAACGCCTCGGTCAGCACCGCGAGCGAGTGAACACCGAGCGGCACGAACGTGCCGTCGGGCCGAAAGGCGCCGTCGGTGGCGAGCACGTGCAGGTGGGGATGCCAGTTGGCGAGCGTGTACTTCTCGACCGTGGCCTTGGTCACGGCGATTCCGATCTTGGCGAGCTCGCCGACAATCCTCGGTGCTCCCCAGAGTGGATTGGCGGCCGACAGCCGCCGGATGAGAACACGCACTTCTTTCGCTACCAACGGCCGTCCAGGTTTCCCCGAGCGGCAGAGACGGGTCCAGTGCTCGCGGAAGCGGCGCCGTTGCCAGGTGATGACGGTTCTCGGCTGAACGATCATGAGGGCTTCTCGCCAGCGCGGCCAGAGGCGGGCGAGCCAGGGCCAGAGGAGGCGGTCGGCGGGCCGGAGACGCGGTCGCTTCAGAGATCGCTGGCAGACGGCCAACTGATGCCGGAGCGCGAGGATCTCAAGCTGCATCGAGGCCCGGGAACGAAGGCTGGCGCCGAGGAACGCGAAGAGGGCGGCGAAGATAGGCGTCATGGGTCGCGGCAACCGCTCGGGCCTGCGGGGAGAGCAGGGAGACTACCACGACGCAAGGGAGTACCCGATTCCGCTGGTCGGCACGGGAAGAACGGCAGGACGGCGAGGCCGAGCGGGCGCATACTCAATTGGGGCAGGCGGCTACGGGGTTTTCGGGAGGGACAGAGAGACAGTTTTCGGGAGGCACAGGCAGATACTACGGGGCCGGTGGTTTACCCTTCCAGCGGCGACGGCCCCCGGGGGTTTTGGGTTCGGGGATGTAGGTGCGGATCCCCGCGGCCTTGAAGTCCGCAATCGTCTCCGTCGCGTGACCCGTGGGTCCCGGCCGCCGCCCACCGTTCGCGCGCGCGCAGCATTTCGTCATGGGAGCGGTACTTCTTGATGCCGGGCGGGAATGACAATGCGGCGATGCGGTGCGCGAGATCCATGAGCCCGAAAGCAATCACCAGGTTCTCGGGATCCAGCGGGCGGCGGGGAGAGCCCGCGGGCATGTCCTCCACGGATCGGTATCGCCGCACTCCCATCAGGCATCCTCCGGGAGATCGAATCGTTCACGGATAGCGGCGGCGTCAATGCGGTCCTGCGGCCGGGCCGTCCCCCTCTTCATGCGGTAAAGCGTGCGCGGCGTGGCAACCCGGATCGTGATGCCCTCCACGACGATCGCCTCCGCCTCCAAGTCCTCGAACCGGAACGCCTCGCCAAGCCGGGTCAGGATGTCGAGCGAGTAGAGGCCATGAGGTGGTGTGTACTCGATCGCGGGATAGCTTCCCCCGAGGTCCTCTGCCGTGATCAGGTCCACATTGGGATCCTCAGGGAAGAGCGTCTTGAGCGCACAGCGGAGACGGGCGATGTTCTCCGGGTCGGCAGCCACGAACAAGTCCATGTCCCGCGTGGCTCGGATGAGCCCCTGCGCGGCCATGGCCATCGAGCCCACGAGCACGTAACGGACTCCCTCTCGCTCGAAGGCGGCCAGGATTCGTTTGGCTTCACCGAAGTCCATGCGGAACCGATTCTACCTTGGCACGGGCGGCGGGTCCACTGCGAAGAGCGGCAGCGGAGTTACCGGGAGCGCAGGATGACGTCCTCTCACGTCTCGCACCGCGTCGCGCTGCCGAGAAGCTGGACGCAGCACGTCCGATCGGCCCTGCTCCATGCCATCTCCCTGGTCGCCTCGGGATGGATGGGGCCCTCGGCCGCGGGGGGAGGCGGATGGTCCGGCCGGATGACCCGGGGGACTCGAAGAACGAGAATCGTTCGCACACCGTCCAAGATGGGGAGCCATATGTGCCGGTCTGCGAGGCGGGGCGGGTACGGGAGCCGTACAGCAGCGTCAGCGGTAGACACGACGGCCAAAGAAGAAGCGCTGCCGCCAGACGGCGTCCCGGCTGCATCGCGAAAGGCGTCGTGGTCACTAGCTTCGGCAGGGCCTATGACGCCTCTCCCGTTCCAGCCGCCGGAGCCAGTCCCCACCTGCTTCTTCAGCCAGAGAGGAGCACACATGGACTTCCTCACCGAACCGGCGGCGATTCGGGCCATGAGGTACCTGCGGCTTCGTGCCCGCCCTGAGCTTGCTGCCCAAAGCGACGGCACCGGTTGCAGGTTCGAATCACGCGATGAACTGAGACCTCCTTGTGACGCCGGGTTGACGGCTCCCGGTGGGAGAGGCGGCCGTCGCTTGAAGGGCAACCTCGCCGCCGAACGCCGAACTCAGGGCGCTTGAGCCCCTTGGACCTCGGCGCGCAACCGCGCAGCCACCGCATTTCGCCCGCCGGCAGGTCAAGGCTGAATCGCGATAACGATTGCAAAAAGGCCCTCTCCGAGGTGCTTTGTGCATCCGACAATGGTCCCTGGGGGAGCTGACGTGGCTGACAACGAACCAAGACACCGAGCGCTGGCCGATCTTGTGAACGACCTGCAGGGCGCAGGTCGGTACACCTTCGATCGCACCGAGGCGCTGGCCGCGCTCGGGACGAGCGCCGTGATGCTCAAGAAGGCAGTGATGCGGCTCGCCGGCAAGGGCCGCCTGGTCGTCCCGAAGCGCGGCTTCTACGTCGTCGTCCCTGTCGAGTACCGGTCTGCCGGAGCACCTCCCCCCTCGTGGTTCATCGACGATCTCATGCGCCACCTCGGCAAGGGCGCGCAGAGATGACGTCCACCTCGACCGAGCTTGGACTGACCCCTTCTCTCACGCCCCACGGTCGCCTGGTGATCGTGCCGCAGGACGATGCCCCCTTGCTCGGCCCGGTGCTCGGCGAACGAATCCGACGGGCGTTCCATCGCGGAGCCGGGCATGGCCTCCTCCGGCTCGGAGCCGCCGAGGTGGGGCAGGTGTCCTTCCGCCGGTGTTCAGCCATTGGCGCGAGTTCGGCAGCCGCTTCGTCACGGCGCTCTGCACGCGACCGGAGACAGAGGACCGCGAGAGCGAGCTGCCGCCGCCACGCCGCGGACGCCTCCCGGTCGGTCGCGCGCGCGGCTTGGCTCCCCGTTCTCCTCCTCCTCCCGGGCTATTGACGAAAGGAGATTCCTATCCCTTGTGCATCTCCGACGCCCACGCCGGGATCCAGGCCGCGGTGCGGAAGGAATGGCTGGGCGACACAGAAGGAGCGAGCCCCCGGCCCGTGGCTCCCGCGGGCCGGCCGCGGACGCCGCCCGCCCGGGATCCCGCTTGGCCCTTGTCTATTCACAGCGTGAATGATTATCATTCGCGGCATGGATGCCACCCTTCCGCGGCTTGTCGGCCGCAGTCTCGACGAATGCCTCAGCACCATGCCCGCTGTCGTAGTGACCGGCGCCCGCCAGACCGGGAAGAGCACCTTGGTGCAGGATCTCGCCCCGGCGGGGAGGCGTTACCTTTCCCTCGACGATCTGGATACGGTCGATGCGGCACGGCGCGATCCCGAGGTGCTTCTCGGCGGTCCGCAGCCGGTCACGCTCGACGAGGTGCAACGCGAGCCGGATCTCTTGCGCGCCGTCAAGCGGGCGATCGACCGCCGCCGGCGGCCGGGGCATTTTCTGCTCACCGGGTCGGCCAATCTACTCCTGATGCGCCGGGTTTCCGAGTCGCTGGCCGGTCGAGCGAGCTATCTCACCCTGTGGCCGATGACGCGCCGGGAGCAGCGCGGGCTCGGCCGCTGCGGGCTCTGGGACGAGTTGCTTGCCGCCCGTGACGAGCAATGGCTCGACCTCATGTCGGCAGAGCCCGACGAGCCGGAGGACTGGCGTGCCCTGGCGCGCCGCGGCGGCTTTCCGACGCCGGCCGTTCACCTGAAGACGGACCGGCAGCGGGCGGTGTGGTTCGACGGCTACGTTCGCACCTACCTCGAGCGCGACTTGCCGGATCTCTCCGCGGTCGCGGCACTGCCGGACTTCCGCCGCCTCATGCGCGCGGCCGGCCAGCGGCTGGGCCAGCTCGTCAACCAGACGGAACTAGGCCGAGATGTCGCGCTGCCCCAGCCGACCGTGCACCGCTACTTGAATCTCCTCGAGACTTCTTACCTGCTGGTGCGGGTGCCCGCGTACGCGGTGAATCGCACCAAGCGGCTCATCAAGTCTCCGAAGCTCTACTGGGGTGACACGGGAGTGGCGCTGCATCTCGGGGGGGGCGCCGAGCCCGGCGGCCCCCATCTCGAGAACATCGTCCTTCACGATCTTCTGGCGTGGCGGGACGCGCGCCTGGAGCGAGCCGATGTCTTCTACTGGCGAACGAGCGTCGGCGAGGAGGTGGACTTCGTGATCGAGGCGGGCGGGCGCTTGTTGCCTGTCGAGGTCAAGGCGACAGGCCGGCCCCGGCTCGGCGACGCGGCCCATGTGCGAACCTTCCGTGCAGAGTACGGCAAGAAGGCGCGCGCTGGGCTCGTGCTGCACACGGGAAGGACGATCGAGTGGCTGGCTCCCGACGTGCTGGCCGTACCCTGGTGGAGAGTGCTGTGAGTCGAAGGGATAGGGATAGGAATTTCCTTTCGTCGCGGCGCCGGGAGGAGGCGGGGAACGGGGGGCGAAGCGGCGTGACCGGCGGCGGCGGCGCATCTAATCGGTGGCGTGAGCGGCGGCCGCGCGTCAGCGTGTGGTGTTGGCGCGGGGTGGCCACGGCCGCCGCGCGGCGAGGCGGTCCCGCGGACCGACCCCCGGTCCCCGCTGGGCGCACCTCTCCCCTCGCGCTGCCGAGGATGATCGGCATCCACCAGGAGCTCGAGGTGATCGACGAAGGCGTGCACGCGATCGGCGACCGCGATTAGCGGAAGCGGCGGCGCACCTGGGCGAGGACGTGCTCCTGCTCGCGGAGGAGGCGGAGCGTGAGGAGGAGCTGATCGCCGAAGTCGATGCGATCGGCCGCGTGCAGCTCCTCGTCCATGGCCCGGTAGGTCTCGGCGATCTCGAGCTGTCGGCGCGCCGCGGCGAGGCGGGCGCCGGCGTCGAGATCATCGGCGGCGGCCGCCGCCTCCGCCGCCGCTGCATCGAGCTCGATGCGCGCGTGCTCGACGTAGCGTTCGGGCGTCACCCCCTCGTCCTTCGCCCGCGCGACGACGCGCAGGAGCGCCGCCAGGTGGCGCACCGGGTTTCCGAGCGGCAGCAAGCGCCGGAGCGGGAGGCGGAAGAGCCGCTCGCGGAAGAAGACGAGCCGCTCCGCCTCGTTCAGGACGACCGCCGCATCGGAGAGCCCCATCTCGAGCGCGTACTCGCGGTAGATACGGTCGCCGAAGGCATGGAAGGTCGAGATCCACATGTCCGTGTAGCCATAGGGGACGAGGAGATCGACCCGCGCCTCCATCTCCGCCGCGGCGCGCTCGGTGAAGGTGAGCGCGAGGATCTCGGACGGCTCGGCCTTCCTGGCGGCGATGAGATAGGCGATGCGATGCGCAATGACGCGCGTCTTCCCGGTGCCGGCGCCGGCGACAATGAGGAGCGGCCCTTCGCCGTGCGTGACCGCCGCCTGCTGCTCAGGATCGAGCTCGGCGAGCGCGCTCGCGATCGCCTCCTCGTTCGCGGGCTCGGTGATCCAGGCCGGCGGCGGCCCCGGATCGGACTCCGCCGCGCCGAGCGCGAACTCGGACTGGATCGCATCCCGCGGCGACATGATCTCGATCACCCTTTCCGCTCTCCCTCTCAGAACCTCGCGCTCCGTTCGCCCCGCTCCCGCACCGGGCTCCGCGGCAGCCGCGTGTCACAGCAACCTGGCGCCTCAGCCGGGATAGACCACTGGCATGAGCGACGGCGGTTTCTCACCGCAGGGCGCCTCTCCAGGAGGTTACGCGATTTTCACTCGCGACACGGGGTCCGATAGCGCACCTTGGGCCTGAGCGGCATTCTATCCCGCTATCGGCACCAGCGGGCGGGCCACTCTCGGTGCGGACGGCGCCGTCCCCGGCGTCATCTCCTCGATCCAGACCCATGGCACGCTCACCAACTGGCACCCCCGCCTGCTCGTGCTCGCTACCGACGGCGCCTTTCGCCTCGACGGCACCTTTGTGCCGCTCGGCACCCACGCGCTCGCGGTGCTGACCGAGGCCTTCCGCCGGGCCGTGCTCCGCGCCTTCGTCCAGCGCGGACTGTTCAGCGACGACGTGGCCGCCTCCATGCCCGCCTGGCCCTACTCCGGCTTCCATGTCCACAACGCCGTGCGGCTCGATGAAACCTCCCAACTCAGCTGCAGTTGTCGCCCAGCTCCTCAGGCACGAGGCCTCGGGAGCTCGCCTTGCCTCCCTACAGCCCGCCGGCTGCCATGACCCCGGCCTTCAACACAGGCATGGCAACGATGACTGCGAAGGTCAGCCCCAAGGTCAGGAGCAGGAGCGCTGGTGCGCGCTTCGCGAACCGCCGTGCCTGCTCCGCCTCGAGCTGGCCGAACCCGATGATCAGGCCAGCACGAGATAGGGCAGCACCGGCATCTGCATCAGGCGGATGTAGATATCGGCGACGGGCTGCAGCACCGAAGCCTCATCGCCGAAAGAGCCGGTCGCTGGGCCGGTGGCACGGTCGCCCATCAGGCGGCGCATGCGGGGTTGTGGCGCTCTCCATCCGCGCACTTCTCAGGCGAAGCCCCCGCCCGGCGCAGCGACGAATGGAAACTCCTATCCCTTGCGGTCACCGCCCGCATCGGCGCTGTAGTCCAATCAGTATCAATGCAGGAGCCCGCGGTCCATCACAGGCGTTCACCGCAACGACACGGTTGCCGCGTGGTAAGGGCCAGCGACGGCCACCAGCACCGCGCCCCCCGGTCCGAAACCCAGGAGTTCGTTCCGTTACGACCTTCATGGCCGGTCACGGCCGGATGTCCCGGGTTGCCGGGCCGGACTGGACAAAGGGTGGTAGCGGGGAGCGTCGCTGGCCGGGGGCTGCCCTCTCGACGAGGGCGAACCGGATTCGACGCGCGCTCGGCCGACAACACCATGCCGGTTGCGGGATCGAGCACTCGGATCAGGTTGTCGGCGATCGACCAGGACCGCGGCTCGGATCTCGGCGGCTCGGATCTCGATAGCTCGGATCTCGGCGGCTCGGATCTCGGCGGCTCGGATCTCGATAGCTCGGATCTCAGCGGCTCGATTCTCGGTGGCTCGATCCGCGCGGAGGGGCCGAGTCGCCCACGCCGGCACGCTGACCGGCACGCTGACAATCCACCACGCGGTTACCGATCCCGGACAGCGACCGGCCTTGCTCACCGGGTCCTTGGTCTCTTTGGTGGTTGGTGGAATCCCCCGAGGAAGAGCAAGATGCGCCTGCATGTCCCGCTCCTCGGGCTCGTCGCGGCGATCCTTGCCGCCTGGCTCATCGGCTCCTGCGCCGAGTCACCGTCGGGTTTCCTCATACCGAATCAGCGACCCACGGTCGCCATTTCGGCCGGGCCGATTCGCGATTCGGTCAGCGTCTTCATCATGACGTTCAACTGGAACGCCACCGACACGGACGGAAGGGTCGAACGCTTCGAGTATGCGATTGACGACACCCTGGGTCCGGACGCCTGGATTGCGACCACCGCCTACGAGATCACGCTCCTGTTCGCGGCCGGCGACTCGACCGGGGTCGACTCCATCTATGTCGGTGTCTCCACCGTGCCCATCGAGCGCTATCGCTACCGCGGTGCGCACACTCTCTTTCTGAGGGCCATCGATGACGACGAGGACATGTCCGCGCCGGTGTCCATCTCCTTCACCGCGGAGACCATCGCCCCCGAGACTGGGATCCTGATCCCCTCGACTTCGGTCATCGCCGCGCTCGGCCCCAGGTTCACGGTGAGCTGGGAAGGTACCGACCTCGACGGCACAGAGAACCCCGTGGCCTACTCCTATCGTATCGTCGCGGTCGATGACGTCGTGTTCCTGACTCCCGAGCAGGTCGAGGCGGCTCTCTACGACCCGGACTCCCGCGGAGATCCGTGGAGCCCATTCGAAGCCCGCACATCCGTTCCCATCGGGCCGCTCGGCGTGCCTTTGGACTACGTCTTTGGAGTGCGGGCGCTCGACCAGGCCGGAGCGGTGGAGCCCCGACTCCGCACCGCGGGGTCGCCGGGGCCGATCAATACGCTTCGCATCCGGGCGCGCGAAGCGGGCGGCCTGCCCGATCTCTGCGTCTCGAGCTCGGTCAAGACCACCTGCTACCCGACGGCGGACGAGCGGAAGAAGACCTTTCAGATTCCGGCCGGCTCGAGTGTGACCTTCACCTGGGGTGGGGATGCCTCCCGCTATGGCGGCCGCATCACAGGATACTCGTACGGCCTCGATCTTCTCGACCCGTTCGCTGACGGCCCCGGCTGGACGCCGGAAAACGCCACGCTCACGCGCGCCGTCCTCCGCTTCGAGCTGCCTCCGGGCGGGCGTACCGAAGAGCACATTCTGTACGTGCGGGTTCGGGATGACGTCGGGACCACGGTCATCGCCGATCTCAATCTCGTCGTGGTGCCGCTGAGCCGAGAGCGGGACGTCCTCTACATCGACGACTTCGGTCCCGATGTGCGCGGTGGTGCTCCGGCCGACTGCATTCCGCCGCCGCCGGCTGACGAGATCAGCGTGGGCAGCGACGAACCGCATGATCAGTGCCATGACCAGTACCTCCAGGAGCGGATCGCCGATGCGCTGGCCCGGATCGGACATCCGGACTGGGGTGTCGACCGCTGCGAGCCCCTGGATCCACGCACCGGCCAGCTCACGAGCCGCAGCGATGTCGTTATCGACTCGACGACGTATTCCTACTGGGTCTACTCGGGTCGGGTGACGCTCGAAGTTCTCGCCCGGTACAAGCTCGTCATCTGGAACACCAGGTCGGAAGGCACCACCCAGCTCTCCAGGATGTACCGGGTGGGGGAGGACAACTTCCTGGGGATCTTCCTCGAGTCTGGCGGGCCGGTGCTGCTGATGGGAACAGGCGCCTTCTCACGGAGCATCTACCCCCCACCCGATGCCGTGGGGCTGGGTTCATTCGGATTCAAGCCCGGGGACCTAGCCTACGATTTCCTCAAGATCGAGTCGGCCTTCGAGGATGCAATGTGCGTGAACGGCTGCTTCCGGAGTGGCGGGGGAAGCCCTCGCATCAGGCGTACGAACGGCATGGACGGGGCCTACGCGCATGGGCAGGCAGCGGCGGAGGGGTATCCGGACCTCATCGTCTTCCGCCCTCCGTATTCAACTCCGGGGTCCGGATCGACCGGAATCCCGGACTGCGAGGCCATGGTGGTGTGCTGCGGGCTCGACATCAATCCGCGGCTCCGGCTCTTCGGCGGGCAGCTCGACACGCTGTACTTCTACATTTCGAATGCCCGCGCGCAGATCGGCCCGCCCAGCGCTTCCTACATGGACGACGGGGCATGCGCGCTCCGTTACTCCGGGCCGGGGCAGGGCCGGCTCATGATGTACGGTTTCCCGTTCTACTTCTATCCACCCGATGAGGTGAACGCCGTGATGGCGGCCTCGATCCGCTGGCTCCTCAACGAGTAGCGTGGATCGCAACGGGAGCCAGGGCCCGCAACCCGCGCGGTCGGCACGTATGCGGACCAGTCGGCCGTGGAGAGATAGATCAACGACATCCAGGCGGTCTCAGCGAGACGCCTCCTCGTTCGCGGGCTCGGTGATCCAGGCCGGCGGCGGCACATAGCGCCGGGCGTCTCGCTGGCTACGGGAGGATCCCGGCCGCTGGGACGGGCGCGATGACTCCGGACCACCGGTGTCATCCGGCGTCTACTTCGCGCCGGTCACCACGCCGGGGGGTGAACGGACCACCGAGGTGGTGCTGGCCCGCTGGCGCCGACCGGCGCCTCGCCTGCGGCCGCCAGATTGGCGAGCCAGATCGTGATGGCGCCGACCCGGTCCTAGCGATTGACCATGAGCCGGCTGGTCCAGGTGCGCCCGCCGGTGCTCAACCGCAGGACGTACATTCCGGATGACACTGGGAGGCCGCGGCCGTCCCTTCCATCCCAGACCACGCTCCGGAGATCGGCCGCGACGGCGGCATAGGGGGGAACGGTCCCCGATTGGTAGGCGAAGCTATCGAGCGAATGCGGGATCCCGGCGACGCCGAAGTGGATCGGGGTCGTGTACTCCACGCCGGGGACCAGGAGCACAGAGTCCTGGTCTGCCGGTGTCGGGCTCGGGCTCATCGCCAGAGCGAGAAGAGCCCAAGCGACAAAGCGCAGGGGACGCTCGACCAACGAGGGGGAGGAAGCGGCCATCGCCAGCGCCGCGTCGGTCAGCGGACCGCAAACGCCACCGCGAAGCCGATCGCGAACATCGCGCCGAAGGCGAGGGCGAGCGCCCACCCGAACCGCCGCCCGCCCGCCGTGAACGCGAGCCCCGTCTTGAACGCGGCGTTGGCGAGGAGGGCGAGAAGCACCGCGAGCAGGCCCACCGCCGGCGCCAGCTCGCCCGCGGCCACCAGATTGGCGAGCGAGATCGTGATGGCGTCGACATCGATGAGCCCGCCGACCAGGCTCGAACTCAGGGCGCCGCGCGCGCCGAAGCGCATCGCCCCGAACCTGGCGATGAAGAGGATCACGGTGAAGATGAGGCCGAACTGGACCGCCGGCCACAAGGAGAACGGGTTCCTGACGAGCGGCCGCGCCGCGGCCGGCGCGCTCTCCTGCGAGCGGCGGGCGGCTCGCGCCTGCCAGAGGCCGACGAGGAGCCCGGCTGCGAACATGGCGAGCAGCGGCCGCAGTGCGGCGAGCGAGAGCCCCGGGTTCATCACGTAGATGATGGCGGCGACCCGCGGAAACTGTATGGCGTTCGAGATGGTGGTCGCCCAGGCGTATTCCCGCCAGCGCTCGGGAAACTCGCGGGCCCCCTCGGCGAAGGCCGAGGTCGTGGCGGTGGTCGAGGCGAGCGCCCCGACCACGCCGGTCAGGAGGAGACCGCGCGACCCCCCGATGAAGCGGGTGAGGAAATAGCCGACGTAGGAAACCGACGACACGAGGATCACGAACTTCCAGATCGTGCGCGGTGCGAAGAAGCCGTACGGCCCGTACTCGCCGGCCGGGAGGAGTGGATACACGATGAAGACGATGGCGAGGAACTTGACCGTGTCGTAGAACTCGGTCTTCGAAATGACCTCGCGCACGAGACGGGTGATCGGGTCCTTCACCATGAGGATGATGGTGACCCCGACCGCGCTCCCGAGAGCGAGCATGCCGAAGGGCGGGCGCTGGGTGAGGAGCCCGAGCCAGAAGGTGAGGAGCGCGGCGATCTCGGTCGTGATCCCGTGCTCGCTGGGATCCTTGAGCCGCCGGACGAGGATGACCGCGACGATGGCGGCGAAGGCGAGCGCGGTGAACAGCGTCGCGCCGAGAAAACCGGCCACGCTACCGGTGAGGGCGATCAGGATGAAGTCGCGGAGCCCGGGCGCCACCGCGCGCGGCGACTCGAGGGCGCGGCTCTCGCGCTCGGCGCCGATCAGGAAGCCGATCGCGAGCGCCTGGAGAAGACCGCGGACGATCGTGTCGATCGCATAGGGCATGGCTCGACTCCGCGCCGCCGGGGAGATCCGTGCTTACATTACCACCGCGGAGCCGGCGCCGATACGGCGCCGATACGGCGCCGGCGCGGCAGCCGCCGCATCATCGGTCAGAGCCCGAGCTCGAGGATGATGGCCTGACTCGATGCCCAGGGGGTGGCGAGGGCAAAAACCTGCGCTCCGGCCACCGCGATCCCGGAGAGCTCGAGATCGGCGGGCGGGTCGTAGGTCCGGAGCACGCGGAACGTCGACCCGTCGATCCGCACCACGCGGTTCCCGATCAAGGCGAGGAGCTCGCTTCCGCGCCAGCACATGGCATCGACCGCAAACCCCAGGCTGAAGGATCGGAGCAGCTCGTCCGGATCGGCCTCGGCATCGATCTCGAGGAGCGTGAACGGCCCGTGCCGCCCGAATCCATGGATCCACAGCGAACCGGCGCCGGGATCGTAGGCCACGCAGCGCGGCGTATCCCATGTGCCGAAGGCGCGACTGCTCACCTTCTCGGCGATCGTCTCCTCCGGAGTGATCCGGAACACCTTCCCGAATCCGGGATCATAGGGATCACACCCGCAGGTGCGCCAGAGATCCGCACCCTGTGCGCTCTCGACGACGCTGGCATCGGCGACGTCGATGCGCCGCGGCGCGGCGACGGCGCCGCTCGCGGGCTCGACCGGGATAAGATCGTGGGCGGTGATCCCGGTGAACCAGAGAAACGTTCCGTCGAAGGCGAGCCCGGTGCGCCCGTCGCAATCGAGGCTCAGATCGTGGCGCCGCACGATCGGGAGTGAGGAGCAGAGCATGGAGTCGGGAGGAGCCGCGATCCGCGCGAAGACCGTCAGGTGTCCCGCGGCGTCGGTGAGCACGAGCGAGTCGGCATGCGGTCTGGCGACCCCGTAGAGGGTCGTCCCGCGGCCGAGGGAGGCGAGCATCTGATCGGCTGCCGGCAAGCCGTAGATGATCGAGATGCAGGTGACGACCCCGCTCGCCAGGGCTCTCCGGTGGAGGCTCCCGCCGGAGTCATCATCGATCTCGAGGACGAGCGCGACACCGGCGGCCTCGGCCGCGACATCGGGATCCAGGAGATACTGCCCGCCGACCTGCATCCAGATCCCGGCCACATCCGGAAGGAGCGGCCGGACCGGATCGTCCTCATCGCACGAGGCGACCAGGGCGGCGAGGAGAAGCGCCGCCGCGCCGGCCCCGACTCGCCGTCCGGGACGGCCTCGAGACCCGCTCACGGACCGGGCCATACGAGCTTCACCTCGAGCAGGACGGCCCGGCGTTCCCGCTCCGGAGCCGCGAGCAGGAAGATCCTGTCGCCCACGGCGGCCACGCCGCCGAGCCAGAGACCCGCGAGGGACGCATAGGTGCGGCTCACCATGAATGTCTCGGTGTCGATCTCGGTCAGGAGCAGCGATTCCTCGCCGCGGGTGAGCGCAAGGAGCCGCTCCCCCTGCCAGCACATCTCGGAGACGATCAACCGGGCATCGCGCGTGAGCACCAGCCGGTCCGGTTCGGCGGCGGTGTCGATCACGACGAATTCCACCTGCCCCGGGAATGTGGCCCGGAACGTCCACAGGTGGCCCGTCGCCGGATCGTGCGCCGCAGAACCCACCGCGTTCCAGGGCGCGAGATCCGCCGTGTCCACCTCGTCCCGGATCGACTCGTCGGGCGCGATGCGCCAGACCTTGCTGCGCATGGGATTGTCGCCCACCACGCCGCATCCATACAGGCGCCAGAGATCAGGGCCCTCGGCGCCCGTGACGAGAGTGGCCGGCGAGGCGAGCACGGGGCGGACCGCGGCGATCGCGCCGCTCTCCGGATCGACGCCGTAGAGCTGCTCGCATCCGGATGAGGTGAACCAGAGCAAGGTGCCGTCGAAGGCGAGTCCGCCGGTGGCGGAGACCGAGTCGGGGAGATCGAAGCGCCGCACCACCTCGATCTCGCCGCAACGCACCGAGTCGGGAAGTGTCGCGCAGAGCGCGAAGACCGACTCGCGCCCCTCCGGATCGGCAAGCTTGAGGGTGTCGCCGGCACTGCGGTCGACGCGGTAGATGTCCGACCACTCCGCGGCTTCGAGGATGAGCGCCCGGGGCGGGGCGAGCGCATAGAGGACCGGGATGCAGTCGACGATCCCGTTGGTCCAGTCCCGGATCTGGAGCCGGCCGGTGCCGTCATCGAGCCGGAGGTAGAGCGCGTCGCCGGTTGCCGTGATGTCGTCCCGGGGATGGAGGAGATGGGCCCCGGCGACCTGCTGCCAGATGCCGGCGACGTCCACGGGCACCGGCTGATAGGGCGTCTCTTCGTCATCGCAGCCGGCGGCAGCGATCGCCACGATCAGGGCTGCGGCGAGCGCGATCGCCCGTTCGGCGCCGGCAGTTCGCCTCACCGGAACATGCCGTTCGTCGTTCACGGCGCCACCTCGAGGATCACGGCCTGGCTCGACCGGGCCGGCTCCCGACAATGCGACTGCGGATCCGGAACAAACATCGCCCTGGCCCCACTGGAGGATGGAACGCACGCAGCGATCATTCCCTCCGGAGGAGGACCGATGTGCAGATCGTTGCAGAGAATGGGACCGGAATGGACCAGGGTGCCTGTCTGCCGGCCGTCCTCTTCCCACTCGCACCAGAAGAGGCCGCTCTGGTCCGGCATGACAACCAGCTCGCGGTCCTGCCGCGCAGAGTAGATCGTACCTGCTTCTGGCTCGAGAGTGATGGGTTCTCCGGCGCGCACGATGATGATTCTCCGCCACCTGCCTGCCGTCACGTCGTACTGCCAGAGGCTGAGAAAGTGGAACGTTCTGGGCTCGCCGGCCTTCTGCAGCAGGTAACCGTTGACCTTGATCGAGCTGGCCCCGGTGTCGGGATCCCGGACGGCGCGAACGACTGACTGCCAGGGCTGGTCGCTCTTGTCTGCCGCATTCGCAGCGGTGACGCCGACGAGGCAGAGCGCGGCGACCAGGAACAACCGCAGCGCCGTCGGCAGGACACCACTGGCCGGCAGTGGCTCACTCACATGACATGCACGCATCCAGGGTGACCTTTGTCGTGTCCCCGGCCACCACGGTGACCGGCACGTGATACTGGATGAACCCGGGACCGACACAGCACACGTCGGCATCGACGACGTACTCGCCAGCGGCCAGCTCGAACATCGCGATGCCCTCTGCGTTCGTCTCCCCGTCCATGCCTGCCGGCGAAACCGAGATCGCTTGTCCGCTTACCGGGCCGACTTCCTGGTCCAGCACTGAGACCGACAGGAAGCCCGTGTCTGGACCACCCCCGTCATCCTCGCACCCCAGCAACAGCCCGCCAATCCCGAGCCATGACACGGCAATGACCATCGCTCTCCGACTGCCCATGAGCATCAGCGTCTCCTCAAGGCACCTGTGCACCCCGCCATCGCATCGATTCCGTCTGCATGCCGGATCAAGGGTTTCGTCTGCTCTGCCAGCTTGGTCAGCGGCCCCGGCGAGAACTTCATAGGATCAGGAATCCCGAGTTCATGGTAGGCCGAGGCGAGCTCGCTGTACAGGTTGAAGTCCCGCTGGCTCGCGCCGGTCATCGCTTGACTGAGCACCATGATCAGATCGGTCGCTCGCCGGAGGGAGCTACGCGCCCCGCCCGCCGCGGAAGAGCACCGCCGCCGCCAGCACCTGCTCGGCCTTCCCGAGGAGGAGCGCCACGTCGTCCGGCTCGAGGCGCGTCTCCGGCGGCGGGTTCGAGATGGTCTCCTCGCCACGCCGGATGGCGACGACCGCGGTCCCGGTGGTCGACCGGATCTGGCTCTCCTGGAGCGTGAGCCCTGCGATCGGCGCGCCGCGCTCGACGCGGACGATCTCGGTCTTCAGGCCGGCGAGGTTCCCGACGAGACTCACCCCGGGCAGATCGCGATAGCGGAGCATCACGTACTCGTCCTGGCGGATGGCGCGGATCAGGTCCTCGATCACCTCGCCCGGCACCATGTAGGTGCGGAGCACCCGCGAGAAGATCTCGATCGAGGTCTCGAACTCCTCCGGCACCACGTCGCTCGCCCCCGCCAGCGCCAGCGCCTCGACCTCCTCGACGTAGCGCGTGCGCACGATGATCTCCGCCGCCGGATTCAGGCGGCGCGCGGTTTGCGTGATGCGGCGGGTCGCCGCCGGATCGGAAATCGCGATCACGATGACGCGCGCCGCCCGCGCGCCGACGCCCTCGAGCACGTTGGCCTGACAGGCGTCCCCGTAGACGATGGGCACTCCGCGCTGCCGCTCGCCGGCCACGGTCTGCGCGTTCATCTCGACCGCGACGTAGCGGATGTCGGCCTCGTCGAGGACGCGAGCGACGTTCCGCCCGTTGAGACCGAAGCCGATGATGATCGTGTGATCGTGGAGCCGGGACGGCGACTGGGCGAGCACGCCCTGGTCGGCGCGCCCCCCGGAGTCGGCAGCGCGGGTCGCGATCCGCTCGGCCAGCCGCCGGCCGCCGGCGATCAGGAAGGGAGTGACCACCATGCTGAGCACGATCGCGGCGAGGAGGGGCTGGCGCAACGCCGGCGGGGTGAGACCCAGATCGGTACCGACCGCCGCCAGCACGAACGAGAACTCGCCGAGCTGGGCCAGCGCGAGCGCGGAGAGGACGACGACCCGGAGCGGATAGCGAAGGAGCACGAGGACGGCGATCCCCGCCACGATCGCCTTGAGCGCGATGAGGACGACGGCGAGCCCGAAGACGAAGCCCGGCGCGCGCCCGATCGCGCCCAGATCGAGGAGCATGCCCGCCGCGAGGAAGAAGACGCTGGCCAGGGTGTCGCGGAAGGGAAGCACGTCGCTCATCGCCTGGTGGCTGTACTCCGACTCGGAGATCACGATCCCGGCGATGAAGGCGCCGAGCGCGAGCGAGAGCCCGATGCGCTGGGAGATCCAGGCGGTGCCGATGCAGACGAGGATGACGGTGAGGATGAACACCTCGCGGCTCCGCGTCCCGGCGGCGAGATGGAGAAGTCGCGGCACCACCCGCCGTGAGAGCACGACGGTCAGGACCACGACGAGAAGCGCCTGGCCCAGAACGAGGGCGATGCGGGTGAGCGACGTCTCCCCGCCGGCGAGGAGCGGGGCCACGAGCATCATCGGCACGACGCAGAGGTCCTGGAAGATGAGCACGGCGACCGCGATCTTCCCGTGCGGGGCGGTCAGCTCGCCGCGGTCGCCGAGGATCTTCAGGACGATGACGGTCGAGCTCAGCGCGACGAGCATGCCGGCGAAGAGGCCCTCGGCGAGCGAGAGACCGAGGAACGCGACGCCGAGCCCGGCGACGGCGGCGATCGTGCCGGCGACCTGCACGGTGCCGGCGGTCAGCGCGACCGTGCGGATCCGCTTGAGCTCGCCGACCGAGAACTCGAGACCGATCGTGAACATGAGCACGATGACCCCGACCTCGGCCAGGCTCTCGACCGCGTGCACGTTGTCGATCAGCCGGAGCCCGTGCGGACCCGCGATCACACCGGCGAGGAGGAAGCCGACGATCGCCGGCAGGCGCAGGCGGTGGAAGGCGAGGACCACCACGACGCCGAGCGCGAGGAGGATGGCGAGATCGCGGAGGAAAGGTGTCAGCATCCGGGTTCCTGGAGCGGCAACGGCCGGGCCGGGCGCCGCGCGCGAAGAGAGAATAGGCGAGATGCGACCCCTTGACACGCGCGAAGATGCGCCGATGCCCGCTTGCCGGACCCCGCACCCCGCTCTAAGCTCGCCGCGATGATGTCACCCCGACTCCTCGTCTTCACCGACGTCGACGGCTGCCTCCTCGACGCGCGCACCTATCGCCTGGGGCCGGCGCGGACCGTGCTCCGGCGCCTCCACCGCGCTGGCGTGCCCGTCATCCTCTGCACCAGCAAGACGGAGGCCGAGGTGCGCGCGCTCGAGCGCGCGATCGGATTCCGCCTGCCCGCGATCGTCGAGAGCGGCGGAGCGGTCGTGATCCCCGCGGGCTCGCTGCCGGTTCCGCTGCCTCCCGGCATCCCCCGCCGGCGCACGCGCGAGGGGCTCCTCATCCCGCTCGCAGTCGGGATCGACGAGGTGCGGGCCGGCCTCGCCGAGATCGGCACCCTCCTCGGGAACGGCGTGCGAGGCCTCGGCGCGATGAGCGAGGCGGAACTCCGCGCGCTCACCGGCCTCGCCCCGGCCGCGATCCGCCTCGCCCGCCGCCGCCAGTTCGACGAGCCCTTCGTCTTCCTCCGCCACCCGCGCGGACACGCGGCGGCCATCCGCCGGGTCCTCGCCCGCCGCGGCCTCACGATCACGCGCGGGGCGATCATGCACCACCTGCACGGTCGCACCGACAAGGGGCATGCAACCCGCATCGTCATCGACTGGTTCCGCCGTGCCGGCTGGGCTCCGGTGACGATCGGCTTCGGCGACGGCCCGCACGACGTGGCGCTGCTCGGCGCCGTGGATCATCCGGTCATCGTGCCGCGCCGAGACGGCGCGCCCGACCCCGATCTCCGGCGCGGCGTCCCCCGCGCCGCGCTCGCCCCGGCGCCCGGCCCCGCCGGCTGGGCGGCGGTGGCCCGGAGGCTTTTCCCGTGAAGACCCATCGCCACGAGATCAGGATCACCACGCCCGAGCGGCTCGAGTTCGTGAACATCACTTCGGAGGTAGAAGCCGCCGTGCGCGCAAGCGGCGTCCAGGAGGGGCTCTGCCTCGTCAACTCGATGCACATCACCTCGAGCGTCTTCATCAACGACGACGAGTCAGGCCTCCATGCCGACTTCGCGCGCTGGCTCGAGGCGTTCGCCCCCTACCGGCCCGGAACCGACTACCGCCATCACCTGACCGGCGAGGACAATGCCGACGCGCACATCAAGCGGCAGCTGATGGGCCGCGAGGTGGTGGTGGCGATCACCGGCGGGAGGCTCGACTTCGGCCCGTGGGAGCAGATCTTCTACGGGGAGTTCGACGGCCGCCGCCCGAAGCGCGTGCTCGTCAAGATCATCGGGGAGTAGAGAGCCGGCGGCGCCCGCCGGTGGAAGTCAACCCGCGTCCTTCTTGAAGGCAGCGAACTCCGCCTCGAGCTGGTCGTACAGTTCCGGCAGCCACGCCGGCGCCCCGCCGAGCGTGCGCGGGAGCGGCCGCACCCGTGGATCGTGCGGAGCGAGGAGGACGCGGGCGCCGGCGAGTCCGGTCTTCTCGACCAGCGCATAGAGCTCCTCGATCGCCCGGTCGCCCATGGCGAGGCAGCCGATCGACACCGCAGCGCCGTGGATGAAGATGTCGCTGCCGGGCTGCGTGCGCCCGTCGGCGCGGGCGCGGCGACGATCGAAGGCATTCGGATAGTCGAGCTGCATGGACAGGTGAAAGCTCGAGTGGGGATTGAGCCAGACGATCCGGTAGACACCCTCCGGAACCTGCCGGTCGCCCTCGCGGAGCTTGGGGCCGGCCCGGCCGCTCGCGGCGCGGATCGGGTAGCTCGTGATGAATCGCCACGGTCCGCCGTCGGCCGCCCACACCTCGAGGGACTTCTCCGCCTTGAACCCGAGCAGGGCGACCTCGGCCGGCGGGTAGCGCACGCCGGCGCGGGCGAAGGCGTCCACGAGCGCGACTCGCGGCGCGGGCTGGAGGAGGGAATCCGGGAAGGGCGAGATGCCCCCTGCGGAGAGACGCCACACCGCGATGGCGAGCGCGGCGAGCAGCAGGAGGCCATACCACAAGGCCGGCGATCGCTGGCGTCTCATGCTCCCCCATCCTTCCGTTGCCGGCGGAAGGATGACATGGAACGGGCGGCGATGCGAGAGCACCGCCGCCCGTTCCGGGAGCGCGCCGCCAGCGCGTGCAGGCGCCTGGTGAGCGCCCGGCTGCCGCCTCTAGTGGATGCCGAGCGCCGGGAAGTAGTTCGGTTCGTCGGGCTTGGTCTGGTAGGCCGCATTGAACGTCACGAGGTGCGCAGGCGCCCCCTGGACGCTCGTCACGATCAGCTTGCCGTAGTGACCGTCGCCGGTCCGGACGGCATAGACATGCCCCACGGTCAGGAGCACCGACTCGCCCGAATCGGCATACCCTTCGGGCGGCGCCTCGGAGGAACCGTCGAGATTCCCCATCCAGCCCAGATCCTGCACCCCGCCGCCGTTCATCCCGGCGAGCCACGAGCGGATGTTCAGGTTGGCCTGGCCGGGATCGAAGGCCTCGTGCACGACATCGGTCCCCGAGTTGTTGGTGTAGTTGGATCCGCTGAGATCGAGAGGCACGCTCTCGATGGCGAAGCCCGCGAAGTCGAAGCCCGCCGTGGCGTCGTTGCCGGACACATCGCCGGTCGAGGCCGAGGTCAGAGTGACGCTCGTGATCTCGGGACGCGGGGTGTCGGCGACGATGTTGCTCGCGAGGCTCACCTCGTTTCCGCCGTCGCGGTAGGCGCAGATCGCGAAGCTGAAGGTCGTACCGTTCTCGAGATCCTGGACCAGAACGCTCTGCTGTGTGCCGGACTGGCCGAGCGGCATGCGATCCACCTCGACGAAGCCCGTGGGCAGCGGCGACGACCGGTCCGTCTCGTAGTCGCCGTTGCGCTGGTACACGATGTAACCCTCGAATCCCGACTCGAAGTTGCTCGTGTACCAGATGAGGGTCACTTCCCGATTCCCCGTGATGCTGGTGAGTCCGAGCGGGGGAGCGAGCTCGTCCTCACCCACCGTGCTCGTGCCGGTCTCATCGCAGCCGCCGAATCCGCCGGCGACGAGGGCCAGCACGAGCCCGGCGATAGATACACGCGCCCTCCGGCGCCAGCAGGTGCGAGCGCTCATCACGTTCCTCTCCTTCTCCGCGGTGGACCTTCTTCCGCGCCAAATTGCCCAGATCAACTCGGGGGCAAGAGCACCCCGACCGGGAGAGAGCAAGGTCGGTGCCAGCCGCGTCCCGGCGCTAAGTCGCCTCCTGGCTGCCGTTTCCCGCCCGCGGCGGGTAACGGGGTGGCTCGCTATGCACCACCAGCTGCAGCTTGCCGGTCACGAAAGTGCCGGCACGCGGCGAGCCAGCGTGCGACCAGCTCCGGGTAGGCGGCGAGCGGCAGGTGGGTGTAGCTCGCCAGCACGTTCCCCGAGAGCCAGCCGTCTTCGAGATCCCTGATCCCCGGCCCGGGCGCGAGCCGGTAGGTGAAGCGCGCGTCGGGTCCGATCCGCTCGACCACCGAGTTGTGGAAGACATGGCCGCGGAGGTGCGTCCCCTGCGGTGCGAGCGGCGTGTCTTCCCGCACCTCCACGCCGACGTAGGCGATCGCCTGCCGGCCGCCCATGCGCACGTGCCCGTCGAGCACCCCGGCCATCGCCCGGCGCGCGCCCCGCTCGGGCGCGATCGACCGGCAGAGATACATGAGCCCGCCGCACTCGGCGTAGATCGGCAGGCCTGCCCGGGCGAGCCGCGCGATCTCCGAGCGAAGCGTCACATTGGCCTCGAGCGCATCGAGGTGGCGCTCGGGAAAGCCGCCGCCGAGATAGAGGCCGCCGAGGGTGGCGGGCAGCTCCTCATCGCGCGAAGGCGCGAACGGGACGAGCGATGCCCCGGCGGCGGCAAGCGCATCGAGCGTGTCCTGGTAGTAGAAACCGAAGGCCTCGTCGCGAGCGAGACCGATCGTGACCGGCGCCGGCTTGGCGCCGCCGTTCCCCTGCAAGTCGCCGGCGGCAAGATCTCCCAGGGGCGGCGCGGAGGCCGCGAGGGCGAGGATCGCGTCCATGTCGAGGTGCTGGGCGACCGCGCGCGCCATCGAGGCGAGCGCCTTCCCTGCTCCTGCCTGCTCCCACGCCGGCACCAGGCCGAGATGCCGCTCCGGGAGGACGAGGGCATCGTCCGCCGGCACCACGCCCAGGACGCGAAAACCGGCGCGGTCGAGCGATTCCTTGCAGGCCGCCGCATGCCGCTCCCCGACGACCCGGTTCAGGATGACGCCGGCCACGTTGACGTCGGGATCGTAGAGCCGGTAGCCGAGCGCCGCGGCGCCGGCCGAGCCGGCCATGGCGAATACGTCGAGGACCAGGATCACCGGGAGCCCGAGCCGCCTGGCGATGTCGGCGCTCGCAGTGCCCTCCTCACCCGCGCCCGCGCCGTCGTAGAGGCCCATCATGCCCTCGACCACGGCGAGATCGGCGCCGCGGCGCATGGCGCGGCGGAAGGTGTCGGCGAGCCGCTCGCCCGGCATCATCCAGCCGTCGAGGTTGTAGCAGGGGCGACGGGTGAGCGCCGCGTGGAACCCGGTGTCGATGAAGTCGGGCCCCACCTTGAACGGCTGCACCTTCCGTCCGCGCTCGACCGCGCCGGCGAGGAGCCCGAGGGTGATCGTGGTCTTGCCGGCGCCGCTCCGCGGGCCGGCGACGAGGAGGCGATCGAGGCGCACCATGGGCCGAGGATAGCACCCGTCGCCAGGGCGGTCCGCGCGGTTTCGAGGGTCACTGGGTCGCGCTCGGCGGCGCGGCGACCCGCGAGGCGCGTTCGGCGGCGGGCGCCGGCCGTTCCAGGACTAGCCGCGGAGAAGTCGCTCGGAGCCCGGGCGCGCCCCGCAGAGATTGACGAGGAGGTCCCTGGTATCGGCGAGACACCGCGGGAGCATGTCGGCGTGGATGTCGCGGGGCGCGAAGACGACGAGGAGGATGCGCGTCGTTCCGGCGTGGACCCGCGTCCGGAACGAATCGGAGGTCGGAGCCCCGAACGGCCCCTCGTCGTCGTAGAGCGCCGGCCGGTCCGCGAGGCTCACGTGCTCCTTGCCGATGCCGGAGTAGCCGTCGCCGGAACCGCCGCGCGCAAGCCGCAGATTCCCGCGCAATGCCGCAAGATCGTAGAGGCCCATGGGCAGGAGCCAGCGGAGCGACGCCAGGTTCACCGTGTCGACCACGTTGTTCACCGCGTAGAGACCCTGCCCCCTGAGCACACGGCGCAGCAGCGCCTCCGAGGACGGGCGCGTCTTCGTGGGATCGGTGCCGAGGGCGCTCATGAGCCGCCGGACCGGCGCGACGCCCGGGACGTCCCCGATCGCGCGGTCACCGGCGAACGCGCGCTTGGCCGCCGCCTCGGCCGCAATCGCCGCCCCGATGGCTGCACCCGCCGGCGTGACCTCGAGCCCGCCCGCGGTGAGGAGACCGATGTCAACCAGTGCCGCCAGTTCTCCCTCCACGGTGAACGGCGGCAGGAGCAACTCGCCTCCGGGCACGATGTCCTCCCCCTTGCAGCGCGGCCGGCCTCTGCGTAGGCTCCGCGCGTGTCTGACTCGGGAGACCCTATCATCTTACAGCCACTCCGCACCCTCGCCGAGCGCGCGGCCCGCGCCGCCGGCGACCACCTCCGGGCGCGCTTCGGTGACGCCGGGCGCGTGGACCAGAAAGGCGCGATCGATCTCGTGACCGAGGCCGATCACGCGGCGGAGGAGATTGCCGTCTCGACCATCCGCGCCGAGCGGCCCCTGGACTCCGTGCTCGCCGAGGAACGCGGGGCCGACGGCAACCCGGCCACCAGCATCCGCTGGATCATCGACCCCCTCGACGGCACCACCAACTTCGCCCGCTCGTTCCCCATGTTCGCGGTATCGGTGGGCGTCGAGCGCGATCATCAGCTCGTCGCAGGGGCAGTCTACATACCCATGCTCGAGGAGATGTTCACCGCGGCCCTCGGCTCCGGGGCAACCCTCAACGGCAGATCCATCCAGGCCTCCGGGACCGGTCACCTCGACCGCGGCTTCCTCGCCACCGGCTTCCCCTACGACATCCGCACCAACCCCGACAACAACCTCGATCACTTTGCCCGCTTCGCGACCCGCGCCCTCGCCATCCGCCGCGCCGGCGCCGCCGCCATCGATCTCGCCTATGTCGCCTGCGGCCGCTTCGACGGCTTCTGGGAGCTCCGCCTCAAGCCGTGGGATCTCGCCGCCGGCGCCCTACTCATCCAGGAGGCAGGCGGCCGCATCACCGCCATCGACGGCACACCATTCCACCTCACGTGTCCCGGCATCTGCGCCTCAAACGGTCTCATCCACGACGAGATGCTCGCCGTCCTCAAACTCTCTCTCCCCACCGAGTAGCCGCGGCGCAACGAACAGGGCGGGCGACGAGCCCTGCCCTCCCCGGCGAGTTTCGCCGGCCGGCACCCGGGATGCTATGAGCACACCAGTGTGTCGGCCGGCGAGTGTCTGAGCCGGGAGGGCAGGGGCTCGAGCCCGCCCTCAATGTGTTCCTGTCCGACCGCCGGCGTCGCCGCGCGCTACTTCGGCGTCGCCGCGTACGGATTGCCGCCGAGCGCGTTCGAGATGTCGGCGATCGCCTTCTGGGCCTTCACGCTGTTGCCCGCCGCGTCGAGCGGCGGCGAGATCACCGCGATCCCGAACTTGCCGGGGGAGACGGCGATGATGCCGCCGCCGACCCCGCTCTTGGCGGGGAGCCCGGTCCTGTAGAGCCACTTGCCCGAGTCGTCATAGAGCCCGGCCGTGGCCATCACCGCCAGCACTTCCGGGACGTGCTTCGCATCCAGGACCTGCTTCCCGGTGACCGGGTTCTTGCCGCCGTTGGCGAGCGTGGCGGCCATCGTCGCCAGGTCCTTGGCGTTCACGCTGATCGAGCACTGTTCGGTGTAGATGTCGCAGGCCTGCGCCGGGTTCTCCTTGATGTGGCCATAGGCGAACATGAGAGACGCGATGGCCTGGTTCCGCTGGTTGGTCGCCGCCTCGGACTCGTAGACCTCCTGGTTCACCTTGAGCGGCCGCCCGGCGAAGTCCGAGTGGTAGGCGAGGATCTTGTTCCAGATCTCGTCCCGCGAACCGCCCTTGACCATGCTCGTCGCGGTGATGGCGCCCGGGTTGACCAGGGCATTCATCTCGGCGCCCTTGTACTGCTCGACCGCGTTGATCGAATTGAACACCTGCCCGGTGGCGTCGACCCCCATGTTCTTCTCGATCGCTTCCGTCCCCTGCTCCTCCATCACCTTGGCCATGGTGAAGACCTTGGAGATCGACTGGATCGAGACCTCCGAGGTGATGTCTCCGGACGTGTACGCCTTCCCGTCCACAGTCACGAGCGCGATGCCATAGATCTTCGAGTCGACCTTGGCGAGGGCGGGAATGTAGTCGGCGTTCGCGCCCTCCTTCAGATCCTTGTACTTGTCCTGGGCGGCCTTGAGCGCCGCCTCGATCTCGGCCGGCGTCTGCGCGCAGGCCGCGACCGCCGTGAACGCGATCGCGGCGACCGCGAGCCCGACCAGCCCCGACTTCATCACCTGATTCCTGCACGGTTTCATTTACATGCCTCCGAGCGTATGCGAGAAGTTGTACTTGGCCGAGAACTGGATGCGGTAGTCATCCGCGGTCCATCCATCGTCGTGGTTCTCGCGGCGACCCCACTGGAACTCGCCGCCCATCATCACGTTCTTCACCGGATAGTACAGCAGATTGGCCAGTGCATAGTGGCCGCGGGCGAAGGAGTCGTCGGACATCCCCTCCGACGGCTCGATGTCGACCATCGAGTAGCCGCCCGAGGTGCTCCACTTGTTGTTCCAGTAGTGATCGTAGAAGGCCACGAGGCCGAGCACCGGGAGCGCTTCCCCGTCGACCGGCGTCACCGGATCGTCGGTCGGGACGACGCCGATGTCGGCCGGCGCGTCGTTCATGTAGTTCTGGATCCCCTCGCCGTAGACGACCTGGAGCCGGATCGTGTCGTTGGCCTCGGCCGCCGTGTCGATGTTGATGTTCGAGCTCACGTTCACGCCCCAGCCGATCTCGTCGCCCTCGAGGTCGAACTGGTTGTCCACATTGTCGTCCCACTTGATGTAGCGGAGGATCCCGGCGACCTCGACATAGCCCATGCCGAACGCCCGGTGGTACTCCGCCGAGAGATCCGGAGCCGGGAAGCGGGCCTGCACGCCTTCCACCTCGAGGCCGGAGCGGAACTCACCGAGGTCGCCGCTCGCGCCCGGCCGCTCGATGGCGATCGTCATGCGGGTGTCGCCCTGGATCGGCATGTAGCGGAACTGCACGTTACGGAAGAAGACCATGCCGTTCGGTCCCCAGTACTCGATCGAGTTCGGGAACACGTCGATGTCCATGAACGGGCTCCAGGTCTGGCCCGCGCCGAACTTGCCGAGTTCGCCGTAGGCGTGGCGGAGCCGGAAGGTGGTCTGGCCGGCGTCGACGCCGACCCCGAAGAGCTCGAACTCGAAGGTCGTCTTGATCTCCCCGAGTTCGGTGGGGAAGTAGCCCTTCACACCGAGGCGGCTCTGGCGGACTCCGGAGAAAAAGCGGCCGTCCTGCCCGAACTGGTCCTCGAAGGCCGGCAACTTGGTCGGCCGCAGGACGTCGAACCAGCTCGGGTCGTTCTGCTTGAACTGGTAGCCCATGTCGAGCATCGCGAACCCGTAGATGTCCAGGCGCGGGCTCTCGGCGCGGGCTGCCGGCACCAAGGCCAGGAGCACGAACAGAACGACCATCCAGCAAGCGCTCATTCGCTCGCCGACTCTCTGTCTCTTCATCGCCTTCCTCCCTGTGTTCGCCACGTCCGTGGCGTCGTCGAGCCGGGAATCTCATCCCCGGCGGGCACCCTTCGCTACTTGTAACCAGAAATGGGTGTCGGCGTCGGCGGCGGCAGCGGCTTCCCCACGTTCGCCGCCTCCCAGGCCCGCACCTTCTGCCGCGCCGCGTCGAAGAGCCGCTCGTAGTTCCCCTTGAGGACCTTCGCCCTCGCCTCCGGCGTGAGGGCCGCCAGGAGCGGCGCGTACATGTCGTAGACCTTCAGGTACTTTGCCTGCTCGGTGGGCGCCACCTCGTCCGTCCCGAAGAGGAAGCGGTCGGGGTAGCGGTTGATCAGATCGGCCGATCGCTTGATCGACTCGGGGGTCGCCACCAGATACTTGGCGACCTCGTCCCACGAGATGTCGAAGTACACGTGGTTGAGCTTCGGGTTCTGGACGGCCCGCTCGATCATCCCGACTTGATTCTCGACCGGCCGCACGATCCGGCCGAGCCCCAGGTGCGCCCAGATGATGGTGGTCCCGCTGTGCCGCTCGAAGAGCTCCTTCAGCTGCAGGACCATGTACGGATCCTGGTTCGGCTTCGGAAACGGCATGTTGATGTCGTTGTGCAGAATCACGACAAGCCCGGACTCGCCGGCGAAGTCGAGGATGCGATCGAGCGCCGGATTCTTGAGGCTCGCCACCTCACCCGAGATCTTCGACGAGACGAACTCCTTGTGGATCGTGAACTCGCCGATGCCCGAGAACACGCCCGGGAAAGTGCGAAGCACGCGCTTGATGTGATCCGCGGCGTACATGTCGGTCGGATTGAAACCCGTGATCATCGGGTCGAAGCGCGCCTGCTCGGCCGGAGTCAACGACTTGTACGCCATGGCGATGTGGGCGTCGGTGAACGAGTAGTAATAGAGCGGCGCGTCCGTCTGCAGGTAGTAGGTGGGGGCGTAGTCGCCGGTGACCTCATAGGCCCACTGCTGCTGGAGCGGGATCCCGAACACCGCCACCCGCCCTACCTTGTCCCCCATGATCTTCAGGAAGTCATGGATATCGGTCCCTTCCTGGATGTAGTTCGTGAGGTGGAAATGCGCGTCGTGGAAGAGGTATCCGTCCCCCGCCGCGGCGCTCGACTGGGCGCGCGCCTGGCCGGCTGCGACATGTAGACACAGGGCCGCAAGAACCAGGACCGCTGCCGGCTGGACCTTGGATCGCGTTTCCAATGGACACCTCTCTCGACTCATAGGGAGCTCTCGGCCGTTGGCCGCAATCGCCGCCCTCGTGACGGCGCGCAATGATATACGAGACCTCGTGGCGGAGGCGGGAAAACTTCGCCCGCGATGAGCATCAAACATGCCAACCTTCCTGTTCTCGGCCTGTCGGACTCCCGGCCCGTCAGGGCCGGGGAATCCATCCCGCCGCTGACCGGATGGTGCCGCCCAGACCAGCCGCGTAGTGGAATCGATCCGATGACGGGCTCGACCAGCGCGCCGGCGCAGGAATCCCCGGCGCAGCAGGCGGGCCGGGTCACCGTACACCGCGGCCATCTGCGCACCAGGTCTGGGGGCAGCTCGCGTGTGCAAGGATCACGAGCCGCCGCGGCGTGTCATCTGTCCGGTTGATGATCAGGGTGGACGAGACTAGAATGCCTCCCCGACGGAGAAAGAAGCATGGCACGGAACGTTGCCCCAACCGTCTTCGCGCCGCGACCAACCGGAGAGAGGATGCCAATGGCCCCCGCCGCCCGTCAACAGAAAGGGTCGTCGTCATGAATGCTGGTTCCAAGCTGTGGCCGGTGATGGTGGTCTGCACTGTCCTCTGGATGACCCCCGCGATCGCCGCCGGAAACGAATCCGCGAGGCCTGATTCGGCGGCCGCCGTGAACGCCGCACCGTCCGATTCGACGGCCGGCGGGAAGGATGCTCCCACTCTCCCGGAGCATGAGACATATGGCACCTATGACCCCGGCCGGGGATTCCTGGTCGCCCGTACGTCCAGCGGGGAACTGGCGATCAGCGCCTACGCCGTCCTGCGGTACATGAACCAGATGCCGGGCGAGCAGACCTACACCGACCATCTGGGCAACCAGCATCCGGTCGATGCTCGCCAGGACTTCTACCCGCACCGCATCATCATCTGGCTCAAGGGCTGGATGTTCGATCCGAAGCTGATCTACACTTTCACCATCTGGACCGTGAACACCACCGACCAGGACGCTCTCTTCGGGAACGTCGGCTACCAGTTCAGTCGCTACTTCAACCTCTACGGTGGCATCGCCGGGAATGCCGGCACCCGCTCGATCCTCGGCTCGCATCCCTACTGGCTCGGTCATGACCGCGTGATGGCCGACGAGTTCTTCCGGCCCTTCTTCGGCGCCGGCATCTATGCCAACGGCGAGCTCTTCCGTGGCTTCTGGTACAGCGCCATGGCCGGCAACAGCAACAGCATCCTCGGAGTCAAGGCCTCCGATCTCGACCGCAACGCGACGTTCAGCGGTTCCGCGTGGTACATGCCGACGGGCGAGTTCGGACCGCGCGGCGCCTACGGCGACTATGAGATGCACGAGCAGATCGCCACGCGCTTCGGCGTCTCGGCCTGCTACAGCCCGGAGCAGAGCTTCAACGGCACCGGGACGTCCAAGAACACCACCATCAAGCTGGCCGATGCCACCAACGTCTTCGACACGGGGGCCCTCGCTCCCGGCGCGACGGTCGACAACCTCGACTACCGAATCGTGGCCGCCGACATCGGCGCGAAGTACAAGGGGTTCTTCGTGCAGTTCGAGCATTACGTGCGCTGGCTCGACCAGTTCGAGGCCGACGCCCCCCTGCCCATCGACCAGATCGTGGACCACGGCTTCTACGTCCAGGCCTCCTGCTTTCCCGTGCCCAGGAAGCTGGAAGCCTATGTCGCCACATCCCAGATCTATGGTGACGAGGATGCCGGTTTCGGCAATTCCAACGAGTACCTGATCGGCAGCAACTTCTACCCGTTCAAGACGCGCGATACCCGCCTGAACATCCAGTACATCGGCGTCAACCGCTCCCCGGTGGGGAGCACGTTCGGGTACTACACGGCGGGACAGACGGGCAGCACGGTCTCGGTCGCGTACTCGCTCATGTTCTGAGCCCTGACCGCGGTCGTACGCGCGACCGGGATCTCGGCGGTGGCCCTCAGCGGATGACGGTCATCTTGCGGGTGATGGTCTCGCCGCCGGCGCGGAGCGTGGCGAAGTAGATGCCGCTCGGCACGACGGCGCCGCGCGCGTCGTGGCCGTCCCAGCGCACGGCGTGGTAGCCGGCCGGCAACACCGCACCATCGACGAGACGCGAGACCAGGCGTCCGCTCACGTCGTGCACCGCGAGCGTGACGCGCGCGGCCGCCGGCAGCTCGAAGGGGATCACGGTCACCGGATTGAACGGATTCGGCCGGTTCTGGCCGAGGGCGACCCGGGGCGGCACGACGGCCGCGGCCCCGCCGGCGATGTGCACGGGGAGAAGGGTCGCGTCCATTGCCACCGCCTCGGCGCGCACGATGCGCACGACCGCCCCGCCCCCGCCGCTCGCCGGCACGAGCACGCGGAGCGGCGTGCTCGTCCCGGCCGCAAGCCCCGCGCCGCCGGGTTCGCGGCGCACGGTCGCCGTGAAACGGCCGGGTCCGGTCGCGGTCCAGGCGAGGGCGAGCCCTGCGCCCTCCGCCCCGAGCGCGGGCTCGCCGCTCCCGCCGTCGATCTCGATCGCGACGAGGAGGCCGGCGAGCAGCACCCGCGCCTCGACCGTGATCGGCACGCTCCCGGATTCCGCCACCGCCCCGACACCGACGACGACGCCGCGCGCGGCCGCCTCCTCCACTCCCGCATCGACGAACGGCCGCCCCTTCCCGGCGCGTTCGCCCGCAATCATCTCGTCCACGCCGCACAGGATGTCGCGGATATCGATCGCCGCGTCACGCGTCCCGTCCGCGGCGAGCGAGTCCGCCTCGCTGGCCGCGAGCGCGCCGACGATGATGCCCTCGACGCGCACGATCTCGTCGAGCGATACGCCGCCCGAGTGGTCGAAATCGGCGCACAGATCCGGCGGCACCAGATCATAGAGCGCAAGAAGCGGCGTCTCTGTGCGAATATCGGCGACGCGCAGGTCGCGCACGCGAAGCACCGCATTCCACGTCTCGGGACCGGTCACCTCCCAGGCGAAGTCCCCGTCATTGATCGTCGCCGGCATCAGGGTCTCGAAGGCGCCTCCCGGGCCGTTCCGGCCGAGCTCGATCGCCACCGAATCGATGGCCCCGGTCGAGGTCCAGCGGATGACCTGGGCCGACCCGATCCGCCACTGGACCCCAGGCTCGGGGGGCGGCGCGGTGAAGGCCAGCGCGCGGTTCACGATGTCGAACGGGGCCGAGGTGGCGCTGGCCGAGGGCGGGCGCGTGTCGGTCAAGCGGATCCGGGCGCCGGCGATGCCCGCCGGGACATCGGGAATGAACCACGTCTCGGCGCCGTCGTTCGGAGTCGAGGCGACGATGAGCTGCGTCCCGCCGCCCGGGAGCAGGAGCTCGATCTTCACCGACTCGATGGTGCCCACCGACTGCCAGCGGATCGTCTGGGTCGTCGCCTCGGACCAGCTCTCGCCGCCGGCGGGCGAGAGCACGGCGAAGGAGCGATCGAGGATGACGAAGGGCAGGCTCACGGCGGACACCTCAAGCGCCGTGGCGGACTCGACCCGCACCTGGGCGCCCACGACATCGCCGCTCACCTCGGGCACCGACCAGGCCAGAACGCCGGTGTTCGAAATGCCCGCCGCGATCACCTGCCAGGCGCCGACCGGCTGCTCGCGATAGCTCACATTCACCGTCGGCACGACGCCGCGCGTCGACCAGCGGATCGTGTCGGCCGTCGCCTCGGTCAGGGTGTCGCCCGGCGCCGGGCGCGTCAGCGCAAGAGCCCGGTTGATGATGATGAAGGAGTCCCCCTCGTCGATCGTGTTCGGGTTGTTGGTGTCGAAGACCCGGATCTGGGCGCTCCGGTGGTCGCGATCCACGAGCGGCACGGTCCAAGTGTAGGTGCCGGTGTTCACGATGTTGCTGATGATCGGCACCCAGTCGAGCGCGGGATCGAGACGGTAATCGATCGTCACGCGCTGCAACGTGCCGACCCAGTCCCAGGCGATCGGGAAGGTCGCGGTCTCCGACAGGCTGTCGGTGACCGTCGGGCGCACGACGTCGAGCACCCGGTTGAGCACGGTGAACGGCTGCGACACGGCGACGACCAGATCGGGGTCGGAGGCGTCGGCGATGCGGAGCTGGACCGCGTTCTGGTTGGTGTCGACGCGGATGACACTCCAGATGATCTGGCCCGTGTTGGACCACACGCCGGGGCCCTGGAGCTGCCACGGTGACTCGGCGTCGACGCGGGCCTCGACGCGCACCGAATCGATGCAATCGGAGCTCCAGCTCACCGGCACCGCGTCGCCCTCTGAGTAGACCTCGCCGCCGAGCGGCCGGAGGAACGCGAGCGTGCGGTTCCGGAGCGTTACGGGCCCCCAGGCGGCGACCACGCTCGGGTCGGTCGCATGGCGCAGGCGGAGCTCGACCGCATCTGCTGTCGCCGGGAGATCCGGCGTCGACCAGACTGCCGATCCCGTGTTCGAGATGTTCGTCGCCACCGGCTGCCACGGCGAGCCCTGATCGAGCCGCCACTCGATCGTCACGTTCGGGATCGCCCCGCGCGAGCCCCAGGCGATCGTGAGCGTATCCGCCTCGCAGGCGACGGCTCCGGGCGCGGGCGCGGTCGGCGCGAGCACGCGGTCGACGAGCGTGAACGGCGGACTCACGGTCTGCGTGAGATCGGGAACCGTGGCCACATCGGTCACCCGGATCTCCGCCGCGCTCTCGTCGCTCGTCACCTCCGGCGGGTCGGCCCACAGGTAGGCACCCGTGTTCGGCGCCGACGCCGCGATCTCCTGCCACGGAGCGGCCGATTGCAGCCGGTACTCGACGCGCACGTTGTCGATACGTCCCGCGCTCTGCCAGCGGATCGTGTACGGCGCGCGCTCGGAGATCTCCTCGCCGGCGACCGGGGCGGTGATCGCGAGCGTGCGGTTCTGGATCGTGAACACCGGGGACACGCCGGCGACCGGATCGATGCGCGTTGCGGTCTCGCGCACGCGTACCTGCGCCTCGGGGGCGTCGGCCGTGACTCCCGCCACCGACCAGGAGTAGCTGCCCGCGCTCGCCCGGCGGCGCGCGATCTGCTCGTAGCCGTCGAGGGGACTCCGGCGGAACTCGATCGCCACCGAGTCCACCGGCCCGTCCACGGTCCAGGCGATCGTCTGCGTGGTCCCCTCCGACCAGACGACGCCAAGGTCAGGCGAATCGACGGCGAGCGTGCGATCGAGGATCGCGAACTCCGCGCTCGCGTCCGATGTGGCGAGCGTATCGGCGGCATCGAGCACCCGGACCTGCGCGCGCTCCTGATCCGACGTCACCTCGGGGAGGGTCCAGGCGAAGCTCCCGTCATCCGGTTCATCGGCCGCGATCGGGAGCCACGGGCTCCCCGGCGCGAGACGGTACTGGAGATTCACCCGCTCGATGAAACCGACGCTCGTCCACGCGATGTTGGTCCCCTCCGTCTCGTAGATCGCATCGCCCCCGGGCGCGGTGACGAGGAGCACGCGGTTCCGGATGGTGAAGGGATCGCTCGGGTCGGAGAGCAATCCGTTCGGGCGGCGCACGCGGACCCGCACGCCCGTCTCGTCGCTGGTGCCGATGTCGGGCACCTGCCACTCTAGCTCGGTGTCGCGGATCACCGTGCCGAGCGGGATCCAGGGCAGGGCGGCGCCGGTCCGATACTCGACGACGACGGTGTCCACCGTGCCGACGACGCTCCAGGTGATGGTCTGGGTCGAGCCCTCCGACCACACCGCACCCGTCGCCGGTGCAGTGACCGCGAGGTCGTTCACGGACATGGCTGCCAGGTCGGTGCCGGTGAGACCTCCCGGATCGCGCACCCGGAGGTTCACCGTGAAGGCCCCGCCCGCGGTGTAGATGTGCGTCGGGTTCGCCTGGGTCGAGGTCGTCCCGTCCCCGAACTCCCAGAGATAGGTGAGCGGATCGCCGTCCGGATCGCTCGACCCCGCGGACGAGAAGCTCGCCGGGACGCCGCGATCGGTGGTGTAGAGAGCCGGTCCGGCGTCGGCGACGGGCGGGCGATTCACCGCCACCGGCGCCGTGTCCTCGGCGAACAGGCCGCCGGCATCGGTGACGCGGAGCGTCGCGATGAACGAGCCGCCCGGTGTGTAGGAGTGCGTCGGGTTCGCCGCGGTCGAGGTCGTGCCGTCGCCGAAGGTCCACAGATACGTGAGTGCCTGCCCGTCCGGATCGCTCGACCCCGTTGACGAGAAGCTGATGGCTGCTCCCTGGTTCCCCGCGTACGGCCCGTTCGCCTCGGCCACCGGCGGGCGGTTCACCACGGCCTGCGCCGTATCCTCGTTGAACAGGCCGCCGGGGTCGGTCACGCGGAGCGTGACCGTGTACGTCCCGCCCGCCGCGTACGCGTGGCTCGGGTTCGCCTGCGTCGAGGTCGCCCCGTCCCCGAAGCTCCAGCGGTAGGTGAGCCCGTCGCCGTCCGGATCGCTCGACCCTGCCGACGAGAACGCGATCGGAGCGCCGGGGTTGCCGCTGTACGGCCCGTTCGCCTCCGCCGCCGGCGTCCGGTTCACCCGCGCCTGCGCCGTGTCCTCGGCGAAGAGATTGTCGGGATCGGTGACGCGCAAGGTCACCGTGAACGTCCCGCCCGTCACGTAGGTGTGGCTCGGATTCGCCGCGGTCGAGGTCGCTCCGTCCCCGAACGTCCACAGGTACGTGATCTGCTGCCCGTCGGGATCGCCCGAACCCGCCGATGAGAACGCGATCGGCTGGCCCTCGTTCCCCGTGTACGGCCCGTTCGCGTTGGCGACGGGGGTGCGGCCGACGGCGGCCTGTGTCGCGTCCTCGGTGAAGAGACCGCCCGGATCGGTGACGCGAAGCGTCACGTTGAACGTCCCGCCCGTCACGTAGGTGTGGCTCGGATTCGCCGCGGTCGACGTCGCTCCGTCCCCGAACGTCCACAGGTACGTGAGCGCCTGTCCCTCCGGGTCGCTCGATCCCGCCGATGAGAATACGATCGGCTGGCCCTCGTTCCCCGCGTACGGCCCGTTCGCATCGGCGACCGGCGGCCGGTTCACCGTCGCCGTCGCCGTGTCCTCGCTGAAGAGCCCGCCCGGGTCCGTGACGCGCAGCGTCACCGTGAACGTCCCGCCCGGCGTGTAGGCGTGACTGGGATTGGCCGCCGTCGACGTCGTCCCGTCCCCGAACGTCCACAGATAGGCGAGCGCCTGCCCCTCCGGGTCGCTCGATCCCGCCGACGAGAACGCGATCGGTGCACCCTGGTTCCCCGCGTACGGCCCGTTCGCCTCCGCCACCGGCGGCCGGTTCACCGTCGCCGTCGCCGTGTCCTCGCTGAAGAGCCCGCCCGGGTCCGTCACGCGCAGCGTCACGTTGAAGGTGCCGCCCGGCGTGTAAGCGTGACTGGGATTGGCCGCCGTCGACGTCGTCCCGTCCCCGAACGTCCACAGATAGGCGAGCGCCTGCCCCTCCGGGTCGCTCGATCCCGCCGACGAGAACGCGATCGGCGCGCCCTGGTTCCCAGCGTACGGCCCGTTCGCCTCCGCCACCGGCGGCCGGTTCACCGTCGCCGTCGCCGTGTCCTCATCAAACAACCCGCCCGGGTCGGTCACGCGAAGGACGACATTGAATACCCCGCCCGTCGCGTAGGTGTGGCTCGGGTTCTCCCCGGTCGAGGTCGTCCCATCTCCGAACGTCCACAGGTACGTGAGCGCCTGCCCGTCCGGATCGATCGAGCCCGCCGACGAGAACGCGATCGCCTGGCCCAGGTTCGCTCCGTAAGGACCGTTCGCCTCCGCTACCGGCGTCCCGCTCACCGTCGCGCTCGTGAGATCCGTCGCGGTCAACCCGCCTGGATCGGTGACCACGAGCGCCACCGTGTACACGCCCCCGGTCGCATACGTATGGCTCGGGTTCGCCACCGTCGAGGTCGACCCGTCCCCGAAGTTCCAGCGATAGGTCACGGCGCCCCCGTCCGGGTCGCCCGATCCCGCCGACGAGAAGCTGATGGTCGCTCCCTCGTTTCCCGTGTACGGCCCGTTCGCCTCCGCCACCGGCGGCCGGTTCACCGTCGCCGTCGCCGTGTCCTCGCTGAAGAGCCCCCCCGGGTCCGTCACGCGGAGCGTCACGTCGAAGGTGCCGCCCGGCGTGTAAGCGTGACTGGGATTGGCCGCCGTCGACGTCGTCCCGTCTCCGAACGTCCACAGGTACGTGAGCGCCTGCCCCTCCGGGTCGCTCGATCCCGCCGACGAGAACGCGATCGGTGCGCCCTGGTTCCCAGCGTACGGCCCGTTCGCCTCCGCCACCGGCGGCCGGTTCACCGTCGCCGTCGCCGTGTCCTCATCGAACAACCCGCCCGGGTCGGTCACGCGAAGGATGGCATTGAATACCCCGCCCGTCGCGTAGGTGTGGCTCGGATTCGCCGCCGTCGACGTCGTCCCGTCCCCGAACGTCCACAGATACGTGAGCGGCTGCCCGTCGGGATCGCTCGACCCCGCCGACGAGAACGCGATCGCCTGGCCCAGGTTCCCTGTGTACGGCCCGTTCGCCTCCGCTACCGGCGTCCCGCTCACCGTCGCGCTCGTGAGATCCGTCGCGGTCAACCCGCCTGGATCGGTGACCACGAGCGTCACCGTGTACACGCCCCCGGTCGCGTAGGTATGGCTCGGGTTCGCCACCGTCGAGGTCGACCCGTCCCCGAAGTTCCAGCGATAGGTCACGGCGCCCCCGTCCGGGTCGCCCGATCCCGCCGACGAGAAGCTGATGGACGCTCCCTCGTTCCCCGTGTACGGCCCGTTCGCATCCGCCACCGGCGGCCGGTTCACCGTCGCCGTCGCCGTGTCCTCGCTGAAGAGCCCACCGGGATCGGTCACGCGGAGCGTCACGTTGAAGGCGCCGCCCGGCGTGTAAGCATGACTGGGATTGGCCGCCGTCGACGTCGTCCCGTCCCCGAACGTCCACAGATAGGCGAGCGCCTGCCCCTCGGGATCGCTCGATCCCGCCGACGAGAAGCTGATGGACGCTCCCTCGTTCCCCGCGTACGGCCCGTTCGCCTCCGCCACCGGCGGCCGGTTCACCGTCGCCGTCGCCGTGTCCTCATCGAACAGATTGTCAGGGTCGGTGACGCGGAGGACGACACTGAATACCCCGCCCGTCGCGTAGGTGTGGCTCGGATTCGCCGCCGTCGACGTCGCCCCGTCCCCGAACGTCCACAGGTACGTGAGCGCATCCCCGTCGGGATCGCTCGACCCCGCCGATGAGAACGCGATCGACTGGCCCTGGTTCCCCGTGTACGGCCCGTTCGCCTCCGCCACCGGCGGCCGATTCACGGTTGCCGTCGTCGTGTCTTCGTCGAAGAGGTCGTCGGGATCGGTGACGCGGAGCGTCACTGCGAAGGTCCCACCGGTTGTGTACGTGTGGTTCGGATTGGCCTGGGTGGATGTCCCCCCATCCCCGAAGTCCCACCGATAGGTGAGCGGCTGCCCGTCCGGATCGCTCGACCCCGCCGACGAGAAGCTGATGGCCGCTCCCTCGTTTCCCGTGTACGGCCCGTTCGCCTCCGCCACCGGCGTCCCGTTCACCGTAACCGCCGCCGTGTCTTCGTTGAACAGCCCGCCCGGATCCGTCACCTGCAGCGTCGCCGTGAACGGCCCGCCCGTCACGTAGGTGTGCGTCGGGTTCGCCGCCGTCGAGGTCGCCCCGTCCCCGAACGTCCACCGGTACGTGAGCGCATCCCCGTCCGGATCGCTCGACCCCGCCGACGAGAAGCTGATGGCCGCTCCCTCGTTTCCCGTGTACGGCCCGTTCGCCTCCGCCACCGGCGTCCCGTTCACGCCGGCCGACGTCGTACCGGTATCGGAGAGGTCTTCACCGTCAGTCACGACGAGCGTCACCGTGAAAAGGCCGCCGGTCGTGAAGGTGTGAGTGGGCGCGGCCTCGGTGGCGGTCCCGCCGTCGCCGAAATCCCAGAGGTAGGTCAGCGCGCCGCCGTCGGGATCGAAGGAGCCCGTGCCGTCGAAGGCGATCAGTTCGCCCTCGTTGCCGGCATAGGGTCCGCCGGGCACCGAGACGGGCGGGCTCTGGGCGCGGGCCGGCGCAGCGGCCGCCGCGAGACCGGTGGCCACGAGCATCAGACAGACGGGCAACGCCCTGAGTGCGCGGCGCGGACCGCACGAGGCGTTCATCGCGTCACCTGCCCGTCGAGGAAGTACGTCGCGAACGGCGGCGCCGCAGCATCATCGGCGACCAGGGCAGCGACGAAGACGAGGTCGGTCACGGTGCCGGCCGGCACACCGGCCTGGAAACGGAAACGGAGCTCGAGAACCTGGTCCTGCCCGGCACCGATGCGCGCCGCGCCGTCCTCCGACCACAGAACGGCGCGATAGATACCGCTCTCCACGGGCTCGCCGCCGGCGCCGCGAAAGGCGGCGACGCGCGATCCTGCCGCCGCCGCCCCGATCGGGAGGAGCACGGCGGGGTCGTAGCAGAGATCGAGCTCGACCCCGCGGAGCGGGAGCGAGTTCGCAGCCAGGATGGGCAGGATCACGTCGTCCCCGGAGGGAGCGGGCTTCCCGACCGCGAGCACGGCGCGGCGGCCGACCGGCAGGAGGGGGACGGCGACGGTGGCGCGGCTGCCCGGCTGCACCGCGAAGACGCCGCTCTCGCCCGTGAACAGCGGCTCCTTGTCCACGCTCGCGGTAACGGTCGCGCGATAGCCGTTGCCGGCCGCGAGTCCGTCGATCACGAGCTCGCTCGACTCGGTGTGGGCCGGGATCTCGAAGCTGTGCGTTTGCGCCTCGCCGCTCCCGGCGCGCAGCACGATCTCGACCGCGACCACGTCCCCGAGACCCGGCAGCGGCGGCTCGCAGGGGGCGACCCCCGGCCCCGCCGGGGCGCCGGGCGCGGGAGGAGGCGCCAGCTCGCCGGCCAGGAGCCGGAGCTCGATCGCCGCCTCGCCGGGCGGCAGGAAGGGAGCGACGGCGGGATCGTCGGCGCAGCGCGCGGCGAGGAGCAGGACGGCCAGGAGGCCGAGCGCGGTAACGCAACGCGCGCGCCGGGGCCTCGTGCGCAGGACCATCGCCGCGCGCGGGATCATCGCTGCGCGCAGGACCGTCGCCGCGCGCGGGATCATCGCCGCCCCCAGCCGTAGCCGAGCGTGACCGTCAGATCGTGCCCGGTCAGATCGATCGTGCCGTCCTCGGTGTTGCCCACGGAGAAGGTGTAGCCGAGACCCGCGGCAAGACCGCCGCCCAGGTCGCGGCGGTAACGGGGGCCGATCGCGAAGACGAGACCGTCGCCGGTCCCTTGCTCGCCTTCTCCGTACAGGCTCAGGTCGGCCCGCCCTCCGAGCTCGCTCCGTGCATCGAGCTTTCCGTAGAATCCGCCGCCGAGACGCCAGATGTTGCCGCCGACATCGCGCACCGGAGTGAGCCCGTCCGCGCTCAGGATCTGCGTGTTCCCCTTGAGCAGGAACGATGTGTCGAGCACCACGACGCCGGCCAGGTGCTCCTCGACCACGCCGAGGTCGAGCTCCACCTCGGCTGCCTCCTCGATCTCGTCCACCCCGTCCCGCCGGTCGCGGCCGTAGGCGGCGATGCGGAGCCGGCCGCTCAAGTCGCGGGCCGCAGCGCGGGAGCTGATCTGCCCCACGACGGAGAACTCGCTCCCCGGCTCGTAGGTGGACTCCGCCTCAGTCGAGGGGTCGAGGATCGGGAAGTTCCCCTTCACCAGGTACGAGACGGCGGCGGCCACCGCCGTCCGGCTGCCCAGGGTCGTCGCGTAGCCGCCGCGCATCTCGACGTCGAGACCCTCGCCGTACCGCTTCACGCGAAAGCCGAGGATGCGGTCGTTCAGGACCTGCGCCACGGTCTCCTCGCCGGGATCGAGCTCGCTCTCGCCGGACGGGATGCGCAGGCCGAAGCCGAGCGAGAAGCGGCGATCGGGCAGGAGATAGGTCACGCCGAGCTTGCCGTCGGTGATGCCGGAGAGATCGTCGCCCCCGCTCTCGAAGTCGAGCGAGGACGAGGCGACGGTGAAGAGGTAGGAGAAATCGAGATTGGCGTGGAGCCGGCTTCGCACGACCACGGGGAACGCGAGTTGGTCGACGCTCGACTCGCCGTTCTCCTCCTCGACCGACCACGTCCGGTAGTCGAGGGCCATCTCGACCTCGGTCGCGGCCACCGCCAGCGGGAACACGCGATCCCCGGGCAGGAGCTCGGACGCGGGGGCCATGACCAGCGGCTCCGGTCCGGGTTGGTCGGCGACCGCAGGCATCGCCAGCACGAGCCCGGCGAGCGCGAAGCATGTGCTGATCCGCTTCATCGCGGCAGCCGCACCGGGAACACCGCCGACCCCGAGGAACCCGCCCGGTTGACCGAGTAGTTGTCGCTCTCGCCCTCCGCGCCGCCGACGCGCCCCACGGTCTCCGTGGTCCCGGCGAGGAGCTCGCGCTCGCGGTCGTCTCCGGCCATCTCCCGGCGCGCGCGCTCGTAGGAGCTGATGAGAGCGGCCGGGTCCCCGGCCGCGCCAGGGCAGGATGAGAGACGGAGACTCGCATCACGCGCGAGATCGAACTCCGGATCGAGAGCGGTCGCCGCGGCAAGTCGCTCGGCGGCGGCGGCCGGATCCCCCGATCGCTCGAGGAAGAGCGCCTCACCGTAGAGGGCGATGGCCTGGCCGCTGCGCGCCGAGAAGCGGCGGGCGGCAGCGGCATCCGCCGCCGCGAGCTCGACGGCGAGGGCCGAGGCGACATTCTGCAGGAGCTCCTCCTCGAGCACCACGAGCGCACCGACATGCTCCTGCTGGTAGGCGAGACGCGTCTCCTGCGCCGATGCTGCGCCGGATTCCGCCCCCGACGAATCCGCGCCGGCCGGAGCGCCGCGATCGATGAGGACCGGAGCCACCGAAACGAGCTCGCGCAGCTCCGAGATCTGACCGGTGATCACATAGCGCGCGCCGGTGAGACGCGCGAGGCGCTCCTGCATCTCCGCGTCGATCGTGCGTTCGGTCGGCACACCGAGCGCCGCGAACAAGGCATCCAGCTCGGCGAATGGGACTGCCGGCGGAGTCCCCCGCCAGTCGGCGCTCGCCACCGCCGCGAGCCCGAGGCGGAGGGTCATCGCCTCCGGGTTCGTGCCGTACACGGAGAACGGCAGGAAGAGGATCCGCTCTGCCGCGGGCAGGGTGCCGGCCTTCTCCGCGGCGAGGCGTGCGGCGATCAGATCCCCGAGATGGCGCGACTCGACGAGACTCCGCTGGCAGGCGAGGGCCGCCGCGACGCCGGCGTCTGCCGTGGATGTAGCAGCCGCCTGCCGGTAGCACGCCGCGGCCTCGCTGAAGCGTCCCGCCGTTTCGTACGCAGCACCGAGGTAGACCGCGGCGCGCGCATCGGTCGGGTCCAGCGCCAGGGACTTCTCGAGCTCCGCGATCGCCTCCTCCGTCTCGCCGCGCTCGAAGAAGAGAATCCCCGTCTCCCGGCGGATGCCGGGGTTCTCGGGAGCGCGGGCCCCAGCATCGGCCAGGAGGTCGGCGGCGGAAGCGAGATCGCCCGCGTCGCGGAGCGCGTCGAGTCGCCGCTCGTAGACCGGAACACAGGCCGTCCCGGCGAAAGCCGGGACGAGCACCAGGAGGAGGATCAGGCGCGCTCTGCGACGGGCGTTGGGGGGACAGGATTGGGACATGGTCTTGACGGAGGCCGCGGCCCGGGGCCGCCCACGATGCCGACCCGGCGCCCGCACGCGGCCGCACCCGTGGGGGAGCCGGGCGCCGAACTCACGGGCACCGGGAGCCGCCGCTCGCTGCGGCGCATCGGTGGCCGATAAGGTGACTTAACCCCACGATTGTCCTCCGCAAGCCCGGGTGCGTCAACCCAAACCCCGCTCGCGCCGGGCCATCCGGCCGCCCGCGGCGCGCTGCGATCCCGGGCCGGCGGCCCCCGAACCACCCTGTCCGTCTCGTGGTTCGCGCGTGGTGTATAATGTATCAGCGTCGAGTGCGTCTCGCGGCATCCCGTCGCTGCACTTGGGTTCCGCACCGGCAGCTCGAGCGACGGGACCGCGCCCTGCTCGCGCCCTCGCGATCGCCCCGCCCCCGCGATCCGTCCCGGCGCGATTCACCCCCGGCTCCCGATGGAGGTTCTCCCGTCCATGAAGGTTCCTCGGCTCTTCCACTCGGGGGGGACCGCTCGCGCGCTGCTGTGCACGGCGCTCCTCCTCCCGGTGACCGCGGGCGGATCAGCCACGGCCGGGATGGCGATTCCCGAGGAACCGCATCCGCTCATCGACGCCAAGCACTCGCTCGAGCTGCTGCGCGATCCGGACCGCTTTCAGCCGGCGGAAGGCCAGGAGGACTTCGACGTCCGCCACTACGATCTCGCGCTCGACATCGACTTCACGACCGAAGCGGTGTCCGGCCTCCTCACCATGACGAGCGAGAGCACGGTGCCGGCGCTCGCCATGGTCGTGCTCGATCTGCACAACGCGTTGACCGTGAGCCAGGTCGATCGCAACGGCACGCCGCTCGCCTACACGCACGCGAACGATCTCCTCACCATCACGCTCGACCGCTCGTTCGCCCCCGGCGAGCCGTTCACCGTGCGGGTGGCCTACGCCGGCCAGCCGGCGGTCGGCGGATTCCTCGCGTTCGATTTCGGCCTGCATTCCGGCGCCCAGATCGTGGCCTCGCTCTCCGAGCCCACCTACGCCCGGAACTGGTGGCCGTGCAAGGACGTGCCCAACGACAAGGCCACCGCCACGCTCCACTTCACGGTGCCCGACACCATGGTCGTCGCGTCGAACGGCACGCTCCTCGGGCAGACCTCGTCGGCCCCCGGCCTGACCACGTTCCACTGGGTCGAGTCCTATCCGATCGCGACCTACCTCGTGAGCGTCACCGCCACCAACTACGTCGTCTTCCAGGACGAGTACGTCGTCCCCGGCCACGACCCGATGCCGGTCGTCTTCTACTCGTATCCGGAGCGGCTAGCGCAGGCCCAGGAGGACTGGAGCGTCACCGTTCCCATGATCGAGACCTTCGCCGCCCGCTTCGGCGAGTACCCGTTCCTCGACGAGAAGTACGGCATGGCCATGTTCCAGTGGGGCGGGGCCATGGAGCATCAGACCTGCACGAGCTACTCGGCGGGGCTCGTGCGCGGCGATCACACCTACGACTGGGTGGTCGCGCACGAGCTCGCCCACCAGTGGTGGGGCGACCTGGTCACGCTCGGCGACTGGCGGGACATCTGGCTCAACGAGGGCTTCGCCACCTTCTCGGAGGCGGTGTGGGTCGAGGATCAGCAGGGCTTTGCCGCCTACGTTTACTACATGCGGAGTCTCGACGTCGGTTCGTTCCAGGGCCCGGTGTACGACCCCACCTATCTGTTCAGCAGCACGGTCTACAAGAAGGGCGCCTGGGTGCTGCACATGCTGCGCCACGTGATGGGCGATGCGCTCTTCAGCCAGCTCCTGCGGGAGTGGGCGATCCGGTACGCCTACGGGAACGCGGTGACCGCCGACTTCCAAACCCTCGCCGAGAACCTCCACGGGCAGAGCCTCGACTGGTTCTTCGCCGAGTGGGTGTACAACCCGGGGAAGCCCCTCTACGCCTACTGGTGGCTGCCCGTGAACCTGGGCGGCGGCGCCTGGGCGGTGACGTTGAACGTCGAGCAGGAGCAGATCGATGCCCCGCCGTTCAAGATGCCGATCGACATCGGGGTGGTGACGGCCGGCGGAGACACGACGTGGTCGGTGATCGCCGACAGCCTCGAGGTCCAGACCTTCACGGTGCCCGCGGGCGGCGAACCGGTAGCGCTCCTCTTCGACCCGTACTTCTGGATCCTCCGCGGCGCGGTCGAGGTGCCGCCGGTGGCGATCGGGCCCGCCGACCCCGCCGCGCCGGGCGCGCCCGGGTTGGCCTTGAGTCTCGCGCCGATCCACCCGAACCCCGCCCCGGGCCCCTTTGCCGGCGAGTACACGCTGCCTCGCTCCGGGCGCGTCGCGCTCCGCGTGGTGGATGTCGCCGGCCGCGTCGCCGCGCGGCTCGCCGACGGCGAGCAGGCGAGCGGCACCCATCGCTTCGCCTTGGCGCAGGATCTCGCGCCTGGCGTCTATTTCTTGCAGCTCACCGCCGGCACCGAATCGGCGGTCCAGCGCGTCGTCGTCGTCGACCGCTGAGCCGCAGGCACGGGCGCAACCGACCTCACCCGCCTCGCCCGCTCAAGTAGACCCCGAGCGAGAGCGAGTTGTAGAGCGCGTGCAGCGCGATGGCCGGGATGATCGATCCGGTGCGCTCGACGACCATTGCAAGCGCCATGCCGATCCACCACAGGGGCAGGATGTGGTCCACCTCGAGGTGGGCGATCGCGAACACGAACCCCGAGGCGAGGATGGCGAGCGGCACGCCGGCACGATCGCGGAAGGCGCGGTAAACGACCCCGCGGTAGACCACCTCCTCGACGATGGGCGCGCTGACGGCGACGGTCAGGATGGTCGCGGCGAGCCCGAGCCAGCCTCCCGTCGGGCCGAGCAGCAACTCGAGGATCGGCTCCGCGTTCGAGTGCGGCTCACGCCCCATGACCTTCACGAACAGGAGATCGTGCGCCGCGGAGAGGAAGAGCAGCGGCAGCGCAAGACCGGCTGCGATCATGAGGGTGCGCGCGACGGGGACCGGCACGAACCCCGCGGCGCGGACACCCGCGCCGCGCGCACGAAGGAGCAGCGCGGTCACGAGCAGCGCGCCGAGGTTCCCGGCCGCGGTGCCGGCGAGGGTCGAGATGGCGCCGGCGCGGGTCGCCGTCTCGATCGCGAGCACGGCGCCCGGCGAGCCGTAGACAAGCCAGGCGAGGGCGAAGGCGGCGAGGAGGCCGATCGCATCATCGGCCACCGTGAGGAGGAGTCCCGCCCGGAGACCGAGCGGCGCGCGCCACGAGACGCGGTTCCTGATGGGTAAGAGGGCAGTGTCTGCCGCGGCGAACGGCGTGAGCGCGGTCTGCCGCCAGCGCTCGCCCGCCACCCACACGCAGGCCGCGACCGGGCCGTAGAGCGTGACACCGAGGAGCACGGCGAGGCCGGCGAGCCCGAGGATGACGAGGACGAGCCCCGCCGGGCTCACCGCCCGGAAGCGGGCGACGGCGCCAGCGAGATCGTGCGCGCGCACGTCGGCGATCCCGGCGGCGAGCTCGGTCCGCGGGGTGCCGTGTCCGGGCGGGAGAAGCCGCGCCTCATCGCCGACCCGGAAGATCGCCGCGAGATCGCGCGCGGCAAGGGCAGCGCCGGCCTCTGCGTCGAGCCGCGCGAGCGTCGAGTCGGCGACCGCGCGCCGCGGCGGCTCGGCATGCCGCGGCGGCTCGGCCGCCGCGCACGGTGCGGCGGCGAACCCGAGCGCGACTCCCGCGAGCGCCACCGCCGCGAGGACGGCGAGCACCGGGCCGCGTGATCCGCGGCGGCGAGAGCGCTGGCGCTCGATCGCGCTAGCCGGAATCACCGGGCCGTCCGGCGCTCGTGGTATCGGATGGAGCGGCCGGCGGCGGCGTCTCCGCCTTGAGACTCAGGAGGTCCTTGTAGAAGAGGTCGCGCTGGTAGGCGCCGAGCATGTAGATCCAGTCGCGGTCGGCCGCCTTCGCGTAGTAGAGGTTGTTCGCGGACGAGGCTCCGACCAGGAGCTCGCTCGCGACGCCGTCGAGGCGCTCCGCCTTGACGCGCAGCGCCGGCCGGTCGAGGCCCGCGGCGGCGACCGTCACCTCGGAATCCGGGAAGCTCGTCGCGGTGAGGGTGGCCGCAGTCCGCACGAGCTGGTCCAGCTCCTCGGTCTTGACCGGGAAGGCGAGCGGCTGCTTGAGCGCCCAGGTCCCGTCCGTTCCCTTCTCGAACACGATGGTCGAGTCGCCACGCACGATCGTGAGCTTGGTGATGGTCGTCGGATCGGCCGCAAAGATCTTGCGATCGGGCCATTGCCGCGAGCCGCGCGCGAAGTACACGCGCACGCGATCGGGAGCCGAGTAGACCTTGTCCTCCCCGGCCGGCCGGAAGTAGGTGCCGCCGTCCGGCGTCATCTTGCCGATAAGCACGCCCACGACCGGCCGGTCGCCGCCGGCATAGAGCTCGACATGGGCGGCGCTCGTCGAATCGACCTGGAAGACCTCGAACTTGCTCGTGTTCTTCGAGACGAGCTGCGTCGTCTCGAACTTGACGACCGACTCGAGCGCCCGGTTGATCATCGCCGTGTCGGCGGGGAGAGGACGCGGTCCGTCGACGAGCCACACGTCGTCGCGGCGGACCAGATCGACCGTATCGGCGCGGTTCACGATGCGGATGCGATCGATCTTCTCCGCCTTGTAGTCGGGATAGAGCCGCTCGTCGTTGCCCGGGCCCCGGCGCGACCACGGCCGCTCGAGAACGAGGGCGACGAGGACCAGGGCAACGAGCACGAGGGCCATGTTGCGCATGTGTTTGGCTTCCATGGCGATCGCCTCCCCTACGATCCTTCTGGTCTGTCGTCCGGTCGCGGCCCGCGCAGCGAGGTCTCGAATGCCTGCTTCGCGCGCCGCCGCGCCATCCACTGGCTCACGCCGAAGAGGGTGAGCAGGATCGGCATGCCGAAGATGCCCGCGTACTTGATGGCGTCGCGCTTGCGCGCCGCCTCGTCCATCTGGATCTCCGGCTTGAGCGGCCGGTCGCTCACCGCCCGCGAACGGATCGCGATGAGATCGTTCCCGAGCGCCATCCAGTCGAGCGCGTTCTGGAAGAAGGTGACGTTGCCCGGGTACTGGGTCAGGAAGTTGGCGGTGATGAAGTGCGAGGTCCCGACGACGAGGATCTGCGTATCCGGGCTCTCCGTGAGCTTCGGCGCATCGGGCGGGACCGGCGCGGCGCCGGGCATGGTGTCGGCGGGCGCCGCCGGCACCTCCCTGTCGGCGAAGTAGCTCCTGAACTTGCCGGTGAGAGCCGCCGCCACCGTGTAGCTCTTGATCTTCTCGGGGGGACGCTGCCATTCCTGCTGCGGGTTCAGGTCGTAGAAACCGCTCATGGTCCAGGCCTGATCCGAGGTCCAGGCGAGCTTCTGGAAGGTGACCCCGGCGGGCTTCATGTCGGACTCGGAGATCGGGCTCACCCACGGCAGGATCAGGCTCTCGAGCTTGCTCACCACCGGGTTCTCCTGGCTCAAGCCCTCCTTGGCGATCATCGGCCAGAGGGGATAGCGCACCATGAAACGCATGAACCCGGAGGTGAAGCCGGCTGTCGCCGAGCGCGGCGGGATCTCGAGCGCGATCTCCTCTTCGACGCGCGCCCCGTAGGCGGGGAGCAGGTTCTCGAGCCCGGAGCGGATCGGTCGGGCCTGGAGCTGGCCGCCGACGAGCTGGAATGCGTCCTCGAGCACCACGAGCCGCCCGCCACCCATCAGGTACTGGTCGATCAGGTACTTCTCGCGCTCGGTGATGTCCACGGAGCCGGCGATGACGAGCACCTTCACGTTCGCCGGCACCGGCGCCCGCCCGCCCTCAAGATCGACAGGCTGGACCAGGTACTGCTTCTCGATCGTCTGGCGGACGCCGTCGTACTGCTCCTGCAACCCCGGCTCGCCGTGCCCGGTCAGGAAGCCGACGACCTTCTGCTCCTTCTCGAGCACCTTCACGATCGACGAGGCCAGCTCGTACTCGAGGTTCTCGGTCGAGTAGACGACCGGGATGGTCTCGCTCCGGTCCTCGTAGAGGGCCGCCATGCCGAGGTAGGCGTTCTGGATCGAGCGGCTGTCGCTCTGGATCACGTCGAGCTGGATCTGCGGGATACCGAGCCGGCGCACTCGCTCCTCGACCGCGGTGTCGGCGGACGGATCCTCGAAGTCGACGACCAGGTTGCCCTTGGCGTAGGCCCGGAACTCGTCGAGGAGGTCGGCCACCTCGCCCTCGAGGGTCGCCAGGTAGGACGGCAAGTCCTTCGAGAAGTAGACCTTCAGGTTCACGATGTCGTCCATGCGTCCGAGGATGGCCCTGGTCGCGGGCGAGATCGTGAACTCCTTGTTCGCGGTCAGGTCGATGCGGAAGAAGCTCTTGGCGGCGAGGAAGTTGACGATGACCAGGATGGCCAGGAAAAGGAGCGACGCGATCACCGCGTTCCGTCCGGCCTTGACATTGCGCGAGCTCATGGGTTCGACCTCGTAACGTTCCGGAGGGGTCCGCTAGGCCTTCCGCGTCTCGATCACACGGACGTTCAGGAAGAGGAAGAAGACGATCACCGACAGGTAGTAGATCAGGTCGCGCGAGTCGAGAACTCCGCGCCCGATCGAGTCGAAGTGGTTGCCGAGCCCGAGGTAATCGAGGAGCGGCACCAGCGCCTTCGGCGCGCTGAACAGCACCAGATCGTTGCCGATGAAGAAGAGGATGAAGCAAAGGAGCATGCCGAGGATGGCGGCCACGATCTGGTTCGAGCTCATGCTCGAGATGAAGATCCCGATGGCGAGGTAGGCGGCACCCATGAGCAGGCTCCCGATATAGCCGGCCGCCATCACCCCGATGTCGGGATCCCCGAGCCAGGCCACCGTGAGCGGGATGGGGATGGTCAGGGCGAGGGCGACGGCGAGGAAGGCGATGCTCGCCAGGTACTTGCCGAGGACTGCCTCGTGATCGCGCACGGGCAGCGTCATCAGCACTTCCATGGTCCCCATCTTCCGCTCCTCGGCCCACAGCCGCATGGTGACGAGGGGCACGAAGAGGAGGAAGATCCAGGGCAGGATGTCGAAGTAGTTGCGCATCGACGCCTGATCGAGCACGAAGAAGGTCTGGTAGAAGAACCAGGCCGACAGGCCCTGGAAGGCGCAGATGAAGATGTAGGCGATGGGCGAGCGGAAGTAGCTCTTGAACTCCCGCTTGAAGATGGCGAGGATCGTGTTCATCTGCTTTGCCCTTGCTGCGCTCGAGATGCCGCCGCTTCGCCTGCGCCCGCTCCCGCATCCGACTGCGTGAGCTGGATGAAGACGTCCTCGAGGGTCGAGGCCTCGGCGGAGAGCTCGCTGAGCGGCCAGCGGTTCTCCACCGCGAGGGCGAAGATCCGCTCCCCGACGTCGGCGTCGTGGGCGGTCGTGATCTCGAAGCGGACGCGCTCGGCGACCGGCTGGCCGAGCGCGCGGAGCGCGCGCACGCCGGGCACCCGGGCCAGCGCGGCCTCGATCTCGGCGGCCGGCCCGCGGAACGTGGCGTGCATTCGATCGCCGCCGCGCGACTGCTCGCCGAGCTCCTCCGGGGAGCCGTCGGCCACCAGGCGCCCGTTGTGGATGATGATGACGCGGGTGCAGGTGGCCGCCACCTCGGGCAGGATGTGCGTGGAGAGAATGACGGTCTTCTCGCGCCCGATCTGCTTGATGAGCTCGCGGATCTCGACGATCTGCGTGGGATCGAGACCGGAGGTCGGCTCGTCGAGGACGAGAACGTCGGGGTCGTGGATCAGCGTCTGCGCGAGGCCGACCCTCTGGCGATAGCCCTTCGAGAGCTCGCCGATGTCCTTGCGCACGACGCGCTCGAGCCCGCACACCCCGATCATGTCGCGGATGCGCTGGCGGCGCCGGGCGCTGTCGAGCCCCCGCACCTCGCCGATGAAGTTCAGGTAATCGAGGACCCCCATCTCCGCGTAGAGGGGCGCGCTCTCCGGGAGGTACCCGATGCGGCGGCGGACCTCGAGCGGTTGCCGCGTGACATCGTAGCCGGCCACCTGCGCCGTCCCCGCGTCGGGCGGGAGATAGCAGGTGAGCATGCGCATGGTGGTCGTCTTGCCGGCTCCGTTCGGTCCCAGCAACCCGACGACCTCCCCGCGCTCGACGCCGAAGGTCACGCCCTCGACGGCAATGGTCGGACCGAATCTCTTCTGCAGATTGGTGACTTCGATCATGGGTTTCTTCTTGGCTGGGAAGCGCGCGCTGCTCTGGCCCGGAAGGGGGTGACCGGGTCGCCGGGAGATCGCGAGCTGGTCGCCTGGGCCGCAGGCGCGGCCCGGTTCGGCCTTCGCGTTCCGAGCGCGCTGTCGATTGAGGCGGGGAGTCTAGGAAGGGCCGCGAACGGCTGTCAAGGCCGGCGGCGCGGCGGCAGGAAGGTAGCGCGGCAGAAGGCGGCTCGAAACTAACCTAATGATTAGCTTCTCGAGACGGGCGGGCACCGGGCGGGCGGATGGAAAGGCCCGGGGCCGACGTCGTCTCCCCTGGGCGCTCGCTTCGAGGATGGCTGGCCGGGCGCAAACCCGAGGCCGCGAGCGGCGGGCGGCAGGGCTCCCCCAATTGACCCCACCTGCCCGCTTCCCCGGAGAGACGACGCCGGCCCCGGGTGACCCACCAGCGACTGGCATCCAAGGAGGTCCTGGTTCCTGGCATCGCTCTCGTCGCAGTACCAAGAACGGAAGGCGCCGGCGGGCTTTTTCGAAAAATCGGCGGCGGTGAGCGACGGCCCGGGCCCCGCGCCGAGGCGAGCCGGGTCGTGTTACGATGCGCCGCTCGACTCGGGCACCCGCTCCACTCCCCCGCCCGTGAAGCCCTCGTGTCCGGAGACTTGCCGATGGCAGCACATCCGATCGGACCCGACCTATCGCCCCGCACGGGCGATCCGCGCCGCGCCATGCGCATCTACTTCGTCGGCGCGCATGCCACCGGCAAGACCACGCTCGCCCGCTACGTGCGCGATCGCTACGGCCTCAAGCTGATCAGCGAGGTCGCCCGCTCGATCCTGGCCGAGATGGAGGTGAGCCTCGACCGCCTGCGCTCGAACGTGGATCTCGTGAACAAGTACCAGCTCGCGGTGTTCCGCCGGCAGATCGAGGCCGAACGCGATCTCGGCGATGCCTTCGTCTCCGACCGCGCCTTCTGCAACCTCGCCTACACTGCGAATCACGGCACGGTGATGGCCGACCTGTTCCGCGATCCGGCCCTCGACGAGTACATGCGCTGGGTGGCGGGCGGGCTCGTCTTCTTCGTGCGACCGCATCCCGACCTCGTCCAGTCGGACGGCGTGCGCGCGGCGCTGCGCTGGGAGGACGTCGTCCTCATCGACGGCATGGTCAAGCTGCTGCTCGAGATGTACGCCATCCCCTACATCACCGTGTCCACCCTCGCGATGCAGGAGCGCGTGCGCCTGGTGGACGAGGTGGTGCGCATCCGCTTCCCGGAACTCGCCGCGCGCCGGCGGAACGCGGCGGCGCGCGACGAGACGCCGACGCCGCGCATGCCCCGGATCTCCCACGCCGGCGGCGAGGGCGAGGAAGGGCCGCCGCCTCCTTATGGGCGCGCCGTGACGGGATCGGGCGCGGGCGGGGGGCGCGCGGGCTCCTCGCCGCTCGAAGCGCCGGCGACTGCGCCTGGCTGGCGCGATCCGCACGGGCGCGACTACGGGCCAGACTCGTAGCGGGCAACGAACACCGACCCTTGCGTTGCCGGCGCCTGCGACATGATGGCCGCTACAACGGGAACCACGGGATCACGACGCTCGATTGGCATCCGGGCGCGTCCGAGTGGATCTTCGAATCCGTGCCCCCGGTGGGAGGCTATTTCCAGATTTGCCCTTCGCCGGCTGTTCCGGTCTCGAGCGCAACCCGGGGGCGCGTCAAGGCGCGTTACGATCGGTGACCTCCGCCGAGCGCCTGAGGGACAGAGAAGAGATCGCAGCGTTCCTCCGCCGCGACATCTTCCTTCATCTCTACGAGATCGGCGATCTCGACGACTTCTTCTGGCCGCACACGACCTGGTTCGGCCTCCGCGCGCACGGCGACCGCGGAGATCTCGCCGCGGTGGCGCTCCTCTATCACGCGACCGACCTGCCCGTCCTCCTCGCCCTCTCCGCCCCGCCGCTCGCGGACCTCGCCGAACTCCTCGCGGCGATCCGCCCCGAGCTTCCGCCGCGCTTCTATTCCCATCTGAGCGGCGACCTCTCGCGCGCGCTGGTCCCCGCCTACCGGGCCGAGCCGCACGGGACGCACTGGAAGATGGCGCTTCGCGACCCCGCACGCGCACTCGCCGTGAACAGCGCGGCCGCCGTGCAGTTGACGCCAGCCGACCGCCCTGCGCTCGAGGCGCTGTATCGTGCGAGCTATCCAGGCAACTGGTTCGATGCGCGCATGCTCGAGACGGGGCAGTACTTCGGCATCCGGGAAGGATCCGATCTCGTGAGCGTGGCGGGCGTGCACGTCTACTCGGCGCGTCACCGCGTGGCCGCGCTTGGCAACGTGACGACGCGCCCCGGCCGCCGCGGGCGCGGCCTGGCGCGAGTCGCCTCGGCCCGTCTGATCAGCTCGCTCCTCGCAACCACGGATCACATCGGACTGAACGTCGCGGCCGGGAACGCCGCCGCCATCGCCTGCTACGAGCGGCTGGGGTTTGCGCCGATCGGGAGCTACGAGGAAGCGCTGTTCACGGCGTAGCGGCACGCCGGTCGCGCACGCCGGTCGCGCGCCGCGGTCACGCGAAGTCCGGCTCGCTTCCGGTGACGAATGCCTGCATCACGAGCTCGGTGATCTCGCGCCACTCCAGCAACCGGTCGTGAAGACCCATCCGCTGCAAGTACCGTTCATCGAGAGGGGCAAACGGAAGATCACTGCTACCGGCCGCCCGCTCCTGCTCGTGAACAAGCACATTCGCCGTGTAGACGGCAGCGAGCACGCTGGGGCCCGCCGGCAGGGAGGCGCGGGACGGGGTATGGTGGTTGGCGGTGGCCTCGATCACCGGGTATGGCAGTCCCCAGATGCCCAGGAGGTAGGCCCCGATCTCGGCATGGGTCACTCCCAGCTCGTCCTTCTCGATATCGACCGCGGGGCGATCCTCTTCCCGGGCGCGGGCGATGATCCGGGCGAGGTCCTGCGGCCGTTCGGTGAGCAGGATCACCTTCCCGATGTCGTGCAGGATGCCGGCGATGAAGACATCGTCGGACATCTTCGGGTCCACCATTCGCCGCGCGATGTTGCCCACGATCAAGGAGTGCCTTTGCATGGTCTCCAGTGCTTCTGCGGCGTCCTTGCGACCTCCCGGGCTGAAGACATGGGCGACGACAGCCAGATCCTTGATCAGGTTGGTGCCCAGATACATGATCGCCTGGTCGATACTGGAGACCTCGCGGCGCAGGCCAAAGAAGGCCGAGTTCACGAGCTGCAACACCTTGGCCACCATGGGCGGGTCGCACTCGATCACGCCGGCCACCTCGGCCACGCCGGCTTGCTCCTTCTCGAGTATCGCCATCAGCTCGAAGTACAGCCGGGGCGGCGTCGGGAGCCTTTGCACCTTGCCGACTATCTGCCGCACCGAGTCATCGCTGATGAGCATCCGCAGCTGACTGGCGCGCTCGACCACATTCTCGAGCATCTTCGCATCGCACGGCTTGGCCAGGAACTGGTGGGCCACGGTCGCCGCGCAGAGCGTCGCCTCCATCTCGGCCTGTTCGGAGAACGCGATGCGAATGACACCCGAGTGCCGGTCCTGCACCTGTCCGAGCAAGGTCGGGCCATCCATCCCCGGCATCCGCATGTCGGCCACGATCACGTCATAGGGCGAGGTCGCGAGCTCCGACAGCGCCTTCTCCCCGCTGTCGACGAACGCGAGCTCCCACTGCGCGCGGAGGGGGTACAGGACGGCCCGCAGGTCGTCGAGGACGTATTGCTCATCATCCACGAACAGGATTCGCTTCATTGGCTTCGTCTCTTCCCCCCGGCCCCGGGCGGCCCCGGGCGGCTGCTCGCGGGCTGCCGCAACGCGCACCTTTCGTATAGAATACGGGAGTCCGTGCCCCGAGACTACTACCTGCTCCGAACCGGCCGCGGAGACACCATGCGCGCACGAATGCGAGCCGCCAGTCCGACTCTCTTCCTCTTCCTCCTCGCCACCCTCGTCCTCCCGGTCCTGGCCGCCGCCGGGGAGCGGCCGCTGCCGCCGCCCGAGGTCCCGGAGGACCCGCCCGGCATCCCGGCGGTACCCCCTCCCGGCGCACCGCGCTCCGAACCCGTGCGCTTCCGCCAGTACACGGCGCACCAGGTCAACGTGAGCGTGACCGGAGTCAACATCCCGGGGGATGCCGCCAACGAGCCGTCGATCGCGGTCGATCCGCTCGAGCCGAACAAGATGGCGATCGGCTGGCGGCAGTTCGACACCGTCTCCTCCAACTTCCGGCAGGCCGGGAACGCATTCACGACCGACGGGGGACGCACCTGGTTCTTCTTCGGATCGCTCACGCCGGGCGTGTTCCGGAGCGACCCCGTTCTCGCCTCCGACCGGAACGGCGTCTTCTACTACTCGAGCCTGACCAGCAACTTCCTCGTCAGCATGTTCAAGTCGACGAACGGCGGGATGAACTGGTCCCCGCCGGTCCCCGCCTTCGGCGGCGACAAGCAGTGGTTCACGATCGACCGCACCGCCGGCACGGGCTCGGGGCATATCTACCAGGCGTGGAGCACGTCCGGGAGCTGCTGTGGGAACAACATCTTCACGCGCTCGATCAACGGCGGTCAGAGCTTCCAGACCCCGGTGACCATCCCGGACACTCCCGTGTGGGGCACGCTCGACGTCGCTCCCGACGGCACGCTCTACCAGGTGGGATCCGATTTCGGCTCGCCGATGTACGTCGCGCGCTCGGCGAATGCGCGCGATCCGCTCCAGACCCCGACCTTCCAGACGGTCACCGTGGACCTCGGCGGGAGCCTCGGCTTCTCGACCGGCCCCAATCCGGGGGGGCTCCTCGGCCAGATCTGGATCGCGGTCGATCCGTCGAGCGGTCCGCGGAACGGCTGGGTCTACGTGCTCGCCTCGGTCAATCCCGCCGGCACCGATCCCCTCGATGTCCACTTCACGCGATCGACGAACGGCGGGGTGAGCTGGAGCCCCTGGGTCCGCGTGAACGACGATCCGGCAGGGCCCAACTTCTGGCAGTGGTTCGCCACCATGTCGGTGGCCCCGAACGGCCGCATCGACGCCGTCTGGAACGACACGCGCGACACCGGGGTCGTGAACTACAGTGCCCTCTACTACTCGTCCTCGACCGATGGCGGCGTCACCTGGTCGGCCAACGAGCGGGTGAGCGAGTACTGGGACAGCTTCATCGGCTACCCCCAGCAGAACAAGATCGGCGACTACTACCACATGGTCTCGGACGCGGTCGGGGCGTCACTGGCCTGGGCGGCCACGTTCAACAACGAGCAGGATGTCTACTACACCCGGATCGGCGACTACGACTGCAACGTGAACGCGGTCCCCGACACGCTCGACATCCAGAACGGCACGAGCACCGACTTCAACGGGAACGGCATTCCCGACGACTGCGAGGATATGACCGCGGTGGACGACGGCGGGGCCCCGCCGGCCGGCCCGGCGTTCGAGCTCTATCCAGCCGCGCCGAACCCGTTCAACCCGGTGACGACTATCCGCTTCGAGTCGCCCGCGAGCGGGACCGAGGTGCGGGTCGCGATCTATGACGCAGCCGGACGCTTCGTGCGCACGCTCCTGGATCGCCCGGTGAGCGCCGGCACCCAGGCGGTGACGTGGGACGCGCGCGACGAGGCAGGACAGCGCGTCGCCTCCGGCGTCTACTACGTGCGGCTCGAGGCGGGGGCGGCGAGGTCGACGCGGGCGATCGTGCTCCTCGAGTAGCGGGAGTAGGCGGCTCTCGTCACCCCTCTTCGCCGGCTAGCGAGCGCGCAGCTTGCCACTCGCCTTCCAGCCCGAGCTCGCGGACCCAGCGCTCGATGTAGCCGCGATCCAGCGCCCTGCGCACGCGGAGGATTCCGGCCACATCTTCCAGCTGGCGCCGCGAAGAGCCTAGCTTCGCCCATTCCAGCTTGGCGACGGCTATGTCCTCGGCTGTCGTCATGAACAGCCGAACACCCTCGAGGTCGACCATCACGCGACGGGCGAATTCCTCCCGACTGAACGGGCGGGCCTTGCGCGCAATGAAATCGATCTTCCAGCCGGTCTCGAGGTCGATCACGTTGAACTGCGAACCGCGCCTGATGGCGTCGGTCGCCGCCTCGGGGTCGGCGTAGTACTCGGCCGGAGGAAGGAGCCGGAGGAACTCGGGTATCTGGTCGACTCGAGGAGCAATGACCAGATCGATATCCTGGCTGCTGCGCGGTGCTCCGTAGTAGGCGCTCGCGAAGGAGCCGGTGATCATGTAGGGCACCTGCGCTTGCTCGAGCGCAACGACGATCCGCCTGAGGACATCCGCAGCTGTCAAGGCAGGACGCCGGGTAAGGAGCAGGACGGATACAACCGGCGCAAGAGCTCGAGCTTGAGATCTCGCTCGGCCCAGTCCGGGTGCTCGCGGCGGAGTGCGGCCAGGGTCAGCTGGCGCACGAACTGGCTCATGTCAAAGGCGATCTCGAGCCGCTGCGCCCCGCTCAGGCGCCGGTACACCTCGAGCTGAACCGCCCAGGCCTCCGGGCTCGTATCACGTGGAATCATCGCTCCGAATCTATCACGCTGGCCACCGGCCGGCCCAGCGCCGGCCCCCGCCCGTCCCCCTCCTTGCCCTCGCCCTGCGTGCCCTCGCCCTACGTGCCCTCGAGCACCTCGAGCGCCGCCGCATAGCGCCCGAAGGGCGGCATGATGTAGCAACCCCTGATCTCGGGAAACTCCTTCGCCGCCTTGAGCGCCTCGCGCCCGATGGCGATGCCTTCGGCCGCCGCCGCTTCCTTCGACTGATCGCTCGCGCGCCGCATGCGCTCGCGGATGTCGGCGGGAATGGACATCCCCGGCACCTCGTTGTGCAGGAACTCGGCGTTGCGGTAGCTCTGGAGCGGCAGGATCCCGACCAGCATCGGAATCTTCACCGGCCGCACCTTCGCCAGGAAGTCCGCGAGCAGCTTGACGTCGTAGACCGGCTGCGTCAGGCAGTACTCTGCCCCCGCCTCGACCTTGAGCTTGAAGCGCTGCACCTCGATGTCGAGATCGATGGCCCCCGGGTTGGCGCCCACGCCGAGATGGAGGTTGGTCGGCTCGCCGACCTCGTTCCCCGCCATGTCGAGCCCGACGTTCAGGCGGCTCGCGAAGCGGGTGAGCCCGATCGAGTCGACGTCGAAGACGGCGGTGGCGTCCGGGTAGTCGCCCATCTTGGGCGGATCGCCGGTGATGATGAGGACGTTCCGGAGCCCGATCGCGTTGAGTCCGATCAGGTCCGCCTGCATGCTGAGGAGGTTCCGGTCACGGCAGCAGAAATGGACGATGGTCTCGACACCTTCCTTCTGCATCAACACGGCGAGCGCGAGCGGGCTCATGCGGGCCGAGGCCCGCGGCCCGTCGGCGATGTTGATGGCGTCCACGCCTCGATCGCGGAGCATCACCGCGCCTTCGACCGCCTTCCGCGGGTCGGTGCCGCGCGGCGGATCGATCTCGACCGAGACCACGAACTTCTGCCCGAGCTTGGCGCCGAGCGGCGTCTTCTCCGCCGCGGGCTTCGGCGTCCGCCTGGTACCCGGCTCCTCCGCCACCACCTCGACGGCGCGCGTCGCCGCCTTCATCGGCACGAGCTGGCGCACGTAGATCCGCATCTGCTTCACATGCTCGGGCGTCGTGCCGCAGCAGCCGCCGACCAGGCTCGCCCCCGACTGGATGAAGCGACGCGCGTACTCGGCCACGTACTCGGGCGTGGCGAGGAAGATGAGACGGTTCTGCACCTCGCGCGGCAGGCCGGCGTTGGGCTGCGCGGCGATCGGCTTCCGCGTGATCCGCGCCATGCGCTCCACGATCTCGAGCGCATCGTTGGGCCCGGTCGAGCAGTTGACGCCGATCACGTCGGCGCCCTCGACCTCGGCGAAGGCGGCCACCTCTTCCGGCGACACGCCGACGTTGGTCAGGCGATTGTGATCGAAAGAGAAGCTCGCCATGACCGGTAGATCGCTGACGCTCCGCGCGGCGTGGAGCGCGGCCGCCATCTCAGGCAACGCGTGGAACGTCTCCAGCGCGATCAGATCGGCGCCGCCGGCGACGAGACCCGCGATCTGCTCCGCGAACGCCGCCTCCACCTCGGGCGGATCGAGCGGGCCGAGCGGATGGAGCTGGCCGCCGACCGGCCCCACCGACCCCGCCACCCACGCCCGGTCCTTGGCCACCTCGCGGGCGATCTCGGCGCCGCGCCGGTTCAGCTCGCCCACCTTGTCGTCGAGGCCGTGCGGGCGGAGCTTGTAGCGATTGGCGCCGAAGGTGTTGGTGGTGAGGACCTCGGCACCGGCATCGAGATACTGCTTGTGGATGTCGGCGACCAGTCCCGGGTTCGTGAGGTTCAGCTCGTCGAAGCAGCGATTGAGAAAGATCCCGCGCGCGTAGAGCATGGTGCCCATGGCGCCGTCGGCGACGACGATCGAGTTCTGGACTGCGTCACGGAACGACTTCCCGAGCCGCGTGACCGGAGCGGGCCCCGCGCTCGCGGGGTGTGCGGACTTCGACGTCATGGGCCTGACCTTCGTTCGATCGAGGGGGGATCCGGGCGCCGGGCGGCGCCCCCATTCCGGATGACTGATGACTGCCGGAGCCCCACTGTAGCAAGTCGCCTGCGCCGGAGCCAACGGCGGGATCGGCCCACGCCGTCTTACTGCCCGACCCGCGCCCGCGCCGCGCCCGCGCTCACGCCGGGATCGCTCGCCCCGCGGAGCTCGATCTCGACGCCGGCGGCGGCCGCTGCGGGCGGGAGCACCACCTGGCGCCCGCCGTCGCGGATCGTGCCCGCCTTCGCCCCGGTCGCGCCGCGCACGGCCGCGATCCGGTAGCCGAGCGGCGCGCGGAAGACGACGGCGGCCGGCGACGAGGCCCGGCCGTCGCACGCGAGCGCCGTCGCCGGCGCCGGGAGCTCGGGCCGCGGCGCAAGATAACGCGCCGGCGGCGCGGCGGCGATCGACGTCCTGAGCGCGAGCGTCGCCGTCGAGTCCGCCTTCGCGCGCACATCCACCTCGAGATCCACCCAGCCGAAGCGCGTCGCCGTCGCGGAGAGCGCGACGCGGCCGCCCGGCACGATCCAGGCCGGGGAGAACCCGGGACCCACGAGCAGCGTGTCGCCCCAGGCGCTCGCCAGGAGATCGCGCACGAGCATGAGATAACGCGAGGAGAAGGTGTTGTGCGGCGGGATGTTGTCCACGGGCCAGACGTCGCGCGTGTACGTGTTGATGAGCTCGGCGCCGCCGCCGGTGGCCGTCGTGTGTCCGATGAGCCCGTCGTAGAGGATGGAGAACAGATGCTCGCGGTCGGCGTCGCCGCCGGCAGCGAGGAGCCCGTGGCCGAGTCCCACCGGCAGGTAGTGATGCAAGAGGTTCTGATTGAAGTCGAGCGGGTAGGGATAGAGTCCGTTCACGAGCCGTTCGCTCCATAGATCGAGACTCGTTCGCAGCCGCGGATCGTCGCCGCGCCACACTCCGGTCGGATACACGATCTCGAGGTTGCCCCAGTCGAGCCCACCGCGCGAGGACGACGGCTGGCCGTAGCCCGCCTGGGCGCCGGTCCCCTCGAAGGTGGCGGCGACGAGCCCGCTCGTGCGCCGCTGGAGCGCCGTCAGGTAGCGATCGAGATCGCTGCGGAAGGTAGCCGCGAGCTTCTGCCAGGCGCGCACCGAATCGGCGGCTCCGGCGACGCGCGCCACCTCGATCGCGCCCCCGAGCCCGGCGCTCGCCCACAGATTGTGACCGACGATGTGCGCGGAAACGACCTGCTCGTTGTCCTTCATGATGGTCGCGGGAAGGATGCCGGGGAAGTCCCGGTCCCATTCGCCGCGCATGCCGGGAACGGCGCCCTGGTACGGGGCGATCGCCTTCCGGAACCAGCCCACCGACCGCTCGACGCGCGGGAGCGCCGCCGCCGCGAAGGCGCGGTCGCGGGTCAGGGCCACGTGCTCGCCGAGCGCCCACAGCGCGAGCCCGTTGCCGTCGTGCTGCTCGGTGTGGCTCAGGAACTCGCCGTCCGCGCCCTGATGGGTGAACATGGTCTCGAGCCCGAGGCGCGCTTCGCTGTGAAAGCCGAACTGGTCCAGCGCCACGACCAGGTACGCGGCGTCGCGCATGTAGAACTCGCGATAGAGGAAGGGGGCGCCGAGAATGACCGCACGATCCCCCGCCGCCACGACCGAGCCGCCGAGCAGGTGGTAGAGCGAGGCGAGCGCCGTCTCGACGACGAGCGATTCGGGGAGCGCGAGATGCGCGCCTGCATCCAGTCGCTCCCGCCAGCCGCGACCGGCGCCGGCGATGAGCTCGGCGCCGTCACCGGCGGCCAGTGCGGAAAGCTGCGGGCTGTCGCCGGAAGCGGCGGAGGGCGACCGAGGTTCCGCGACGGGCAGCGGAAAGTAGGGCATGCGCAGCTCGAGCTCGAAGGCGCCGGCTGGGCGGTAGATCATCGCGCGCACTTCGGGGACCGGATCGCCCGCGACCAGGATGCCTGCGCCGTCCGAATCCGGCGCCGCGCTCACGAGGAGCACGAGCGAATCGGCAACCGCGATCCCGTGGCGGCCGCCACCGCTCGCCCAGGTCGCGGCCGGACGCGCGGGCGTCAGGCGGCGCCGCACCAGGCCGTCGTGGAGCGCGACCGCCTGGTTCTGCCCGCAATCCGCCGCCAGGCGGACGACGAGACGCGCGGGCGACGGCGCACCGGCGGCCGGCTCGAAGCGGAGGCGCGCGATGAGAACGGGCTGCTCGACATGCGCTCGCACCGTGTCCTGATTCCCGGCGGAGCCGCGGAATTCGACCTCGGCGCGGAGGCCGGGGCGGCGCACCGCCGCAGCCTCGACCGCGAGCGTGCCGCTCGCGCTCCGCACGACCGTGCGGGCCGCACCAGGCCCGGTCGCGCTCCACTCCCAGGGCGCGAGCGGGACGCCGTCGAGAGAGAGCGCGAGGGTCGCCGCTCCCGAACGCAGCCAGCCCTCGGGCGTGGCCTGGAATGCATGCGTGCCGCCGTCCACGCCGAGCATGGCGAACGGCCGTACGAGGTAATCCGCCGGCGCGGGCAGCGGCCGGCCGAGGAGGCCGCCGGCGAGAACGAGGAGGAGGATCGTCTGTTTTCTGGTCATGTCCTGATGGCGAGGTAGCGCACCGCGATACCGAAGGTGAGCGGTTCGAAGCTCACCTGGGCGAATCCGGCGCCCGCGATGAGTCCGGCGAAGGCGGCCGGGGCCGGGAAAGCCGCGATCGAATCGCCGAGGTAACGATAGGCATCGGGCGAGGGCGAGAGGAGCGCGGCCACCCGCGGCATCACGTGGCGCAGGTAGAGGAGATAAGGTCCGCGAATCGCCGGCGCGGGCAGCGCGAACTCGAGCACGACGAGTCGCCCCCCCGGGGCGAGGAGGCGATGCATCTCGACGAGCGCCCGCCGGCGGTCCGGCACGTTGCGGATACCGAAGCCGACGATGGCGGCCGCCGCCGCCCCGCTCCGGAGCGGGAGCTCCATGGCGTCGCCGACCACCGCCGGCCCGGCTGTTGCACCGCCGTTCGCGCCCGCCGTCCGCGCCGCAAACCGGCGGAGCATGAGCGGCGAGAGATCCAGGTTCACGGTGCGCACGCCGGGCACCCGGCGCACCGCCTCCAGCGCAAGATCTCCCGTGCCACCGCAGATATCAACGAGGAGATCGCCCGGCCGGAGTCCGAGGGCGCGCACCGCGTCCCGCCGCCAGCGGCGATCGATGCCGAGGCTGAGCACGCGGTTCAGGAGGTCGTAGCGCGGCGCCACCGCGTCGAACATGGCGCCGACTTCCTCGCGTGTGATCAACGTGTCCATGGCGGCGGCAGGCGGACCGGGCCCGCTAATCGGCCCACGGCCGGTAGAGCTGGGACTCGAGGCCGAGGAAGGCGACCGCCCGCGCCACCACGAAGTCGGCGAGGTCCTCCAGCGTCCGCGGTCCGTAGTAGAAGGCGGGCATGGCGGGCACCAGACGGATGCCGGCATCGATCGCGCGCAGCATGTTCTCGACGTGGATGCGGTTGAGCGGCGTCTCGCGCGGCACGAGGATGAGCGGCCGCCCCTCCTTGAGGGTGACGTCGGCGGCCCGCTCGATCAGGTTCGCGGCGCGCCCGCACACGATCCCGGAGAGGGTACCCATCGAGCAGGGCGCAACGATCATGCCCGCGGTCTTGACCGAGCCCGACGCGAGCGGCGCTCCGATGTCGCCCCAGTGGTGCACGACGAGCGACCCGGCAAGAAGCGCCCCGCGATCGCCCGGATAGAGGCGGGCCAGGTACTCGCCGAGCGGCTCGCCCTGGTGGTCCGCCTCCTCCCGCAGCACCCGTTGCCCCGACGGCGAGACGATCGCCTCGACCCGCACTCCGCTCGTGAGCAGGAAGCGGAGGAGGCGGAGTCCGTAGATCGCGCCGCTCGCGCCGGTGAGCGCGACCACGACGCGGGCTCCGCCCGGCGCCGGGCGCGCGGTCTGGTCTGCGCTGCTGGCTGGAAGTTCGCTCATCGCATCCACGGGCGGTCGGCAAGGACCGCGGCGAGAAAGACCAGGCTCACGATGCCGTTCAGGTCGAAGAAGGCGCGATTCACCCGCGAGAGATCGTCGGCCTTGACCAGCCGATGCTCGTAGACGAGCGTCGCCGCGACCACGGCCACGCCCAGCCAGTAGAAGTTCCCGCGCTCGAGCGTGAGCCCGAAGAGGACGAACCCGACGACCGCCGCCACGTGCAGCGCGCGCGCGATCCGGAGCGCGGTCGCGACCCCGAAGCGCGCCGGCAACGAGTGGAGCCCGTGCGCGCGATCGAAGGCCACGTCCTGGCACGCGTAGATCGTGTCGAAACCGGCGACCCAGGTCAAGACCGCCGCCCCGAGGAGGAGCGGTGCCATGGCCAGGCCGCCGGTCACCGCGATCCAGGCCCCGAGCGGGGCGCCGGCGAGGGCGAGGCCGAGCGCGAGCTGGCTCGCCCAGGTGAAGCGCTTGGTGAAGGAATAGCCGAAGAGGATGAGGATCGCGACCGGGGTGAGGAGAAGGGGCAAGGGACCGAGAGCGGCCGCCGCCAGGATGAAGACGCCGGTCGCGGCGATGACGAGCGCGAGGACGGCGGCCGGGGTCACCTTGCCGGACGGGAGCTCACGATCCCGCGTGCGCGGATTCGCAGCGTCGATCTCCTCGTCCACCAGCCGGTTCCAGGCCATGGCGGCGGTGCGCGCCGCGACCATGGCCACGATGATCCAGGCGAGTCGCCTCCCGGTGAGCGGGGTGAAGGCGGCGGCGCAGGCGGCGCTCGCGAGCGCGAAGGGCAACGCGAACACCGAGTGCGAGAAGCGGACGAGATGGGCGAGCGTGACGAGTCGCTCGCCAAGCCGGGCGTGGAGCGGGCCGCCCGACTTCCCGGGATCGATCTCGCGTGCCTCCGGAGGAGGACTCGTCATCACTCACAACACCGCCTGGCCCGGAACGAGAAACCGGGGAGCGGACTTGAGCGAGTCCCCTCCCCGGTCTCGTCAGCGGACGCTTCGCTCCCTACTCGAGAACGTGGATGTTCTTCTTGGCGCAGATGTCCTTGAGCTGCTTCGGCCAGATGGTGACGCTGATTTCACCGAGATGGGCCTTGCGGAGCAGCAGCATGAGAGTCCGCGACTGACCGATGCCGCCGCCGATCGAGAGCGGGATCTGGTCGTTCATGATCGCCTGGTGATAGGGGAGCTTCAGGAAGTCGAGCTGCCCCGAGATCTCGAGCTGCTGCTTCAAGGTCTCCTTGGTGACCCGGATCCCCATCGAGGTCAGCTCGTGGCGCCGCTTGGTGACCGGGTTCCAGACCAGGATGTCGCCGTTCAGACCGTGCGTTTCCTTGCCCGTCCACTGCTTGGTCGGGGTGACCCAGTCGTCGTAGTCGGCGGCGCGCATCTCGTGCGGGTAGCCGTCCTGGAGCACCCAGCCGATGCCGATGATGAAGATCGCCGGGTACTTCTCCGAGACGATCTTGGTCTCCCGCTGCTTCCGCGGCAGATCGGGATAGATATCGAGGATCTCCTCGGCGTGCAGGAACTTGAGCTCCTCCGGCAGCTCGGGGAAGCGCGGATCGCGGAGCTTCGGGAACTCCTTGAGGATGAAGGTCTCGGCGCCCTTGATCACCTTCCAGATCCGGCGCACGGTGTCCTTGAGGTTATCGAGCGTGCGCATGTCGGCGGTGATGACCTTCTCCCAGTCCCACTGATCCACGTACGAGCTGTGGTCGTGGTCGAGGAAGTAGTCCTTCCGCACCGCGCGCATGTCGGTGAGCACGCCCTCGCCGACATCGCACTGGAACTGCTTGAGCGCCATCCGCTTCCACTTGGTGGCCGCCTGCACGACCTGGGCGTCGATGCGCTTCGGCAGCCCGAGCCCCGCCGGGAACTCGATCGGCGTCCGCGAGCCGTCGCGGTCGAGGTAGTCGTTGACCCCGCTCTCGCGGCTCACGATGAGCGGCACTTCGATGCGGAAGAGGTTCAGCTCCTTGCACAAGCCGTCCTCGATGTACCGCCGGAGCGCCGTGATCGCCTTCTGCGTGTCCTTGGGACTCAGGAGCGATCGGTAATCGCTCGGCAGTATCTTCTCGACTTCTTCGTAGGTCGAGATGCCGGGACCGGCCAGGTCCGCCTTCTTGTCTGCCATCGTATCCAGCCATCGTTCAACCTCCCCAAGATCCGTCCAGGGAGCCGATCAGGAAGGGCACTCCTCGGGGCTGGCGCGGTCATGCGCGCCAGGCACCGGAAGAGCATCTCGCGTGGCCCCTACCCGCCGTCTCGCCGTTCCTCCCACCACTCGGGCCGCGTCCCGCCGCACCCGGCTCGAGGCCGGCGCGGCGGCGCGAAACCGGCGAATTATACCACCGCGCGGCCGGAGGCGGAACTCGCCGGAACCGAGCGCGGCACCCGGCGATCCGCCGTACCGCTTTGCCGCTATACCGCAAGGACCTCCGCCGCTCGCTTCATGTGCGCGGCGACGTCGACCCCGTGCGGGCAGGCGGCGCCGGCCGGACGCGAAGTCGACCCCGGCCAGATCCCGCGCTGCGGCCGGCAGCGCCTGGAACAGCGCGCGCGCCTTCTCCGGCTCGCCATAGAGGTCGTGGTACATGAGATAGCGCATGGTGGCGCCGATCCGCACCGGGGCCCCGACCATGGCGCCGCACAGGTGATCGCAGCCGTCGCAGGCGTAGGGTCGCGTGGCCTCGGCGTAGCGGTCGCAGCGCCTCGATCTCGGCCGCCCCGAGATCGGCCGCTGTCGAGAGCGGCGGCGATGTTCTCGCTTGAGCTTGTCGAATGTTGTCCATGTGCGAGACCGCAGCCGTGATGCGGTCGTCCGCCCACACCGCCTTGAGCACCGCCTGGTGCTTGGTCCACTTGCCGGTCTGCTCGAACTTCTGCCAGGCGTCCTGGAACGCAGGCCTCCGAGCCCTGGGTCTTCATCGCGATCAGGCCGACGCTTGGCCTTGGCGCAGGCGTCGATCGCGTTGTTGAGCTTGGTGTTGCCGTACTCGCGGAAGTTGTAGCGGAACATCACCGCCTCGACCCAGGGCGTGGCCGCCGCCAGGTGCAGGAGCTCGACGACGTTGCCGTCATGACAGGAGAAGCCGAAGTGGCGGATCTTGCCTTCCTTCTTCAGGCGCTCGACGGTGGTCTGGATCTCGGCGTTGATGAAGCTCGCGTCCTTCAAGGCGTGGAGGAAGAACATGTCGACGTAGTCGGTCTCGAGCTTCTCCAGGCTCTGGACGAGTGTGGCCTCGAACGCCCGCGGGATCGTGCTTGTCGCTCTTGGTCGTGATCCAGATCCTTGCGCTCGATCGCCGCGCTTGACGAAGCTCGCGACCGCCGGTTCGCAGGTGCCGCCCGAGTAGCAGTCGGCGGCATCGATGTAGTTGAGCCGAAGCGCAACCCCTCGGCCAGCTTGGGATCGAACGGGGGTCGAGCTTCATCCCGCCGCCCATGAGGAGGATCGGGACCGATCGCGCCGGTCTTGCCGAGGACCCGCCGCGGCACCTGGGGCAACGACGGATCGGCGGCCGCGGCCGCAGCCGGCCCGATGCCGAGGGACTGGGCGGCCGCCGGCGAGGGCTCCGGCGCCCGCGCCCGCGAGTCCCAGCTTGAGGAGATCGCGGCGGGTGAGGTGGCGCTGATCGCTCATCGGATTTCCTTTCCTGAGGTTCGCCGCGGTGCCGCCCGGCCGCCGCGGTCCGATTCACATCGAGTCCAGGACACGTCCCGGCCGCACATCACGTGTTCAGATCCTTGCTTCCCGAGCAGGAGCGACCGCTCCTTCGACCGGGTCTCGCCGACCGCCGTCACATACACCGCGGCGTCGTCGACCACCGGGCACTCCCGTTCGCAGATCCCGCAGCCGATGCAGAGTTCGGGCCGCATGTAGGGCTTGTTGAGCGTGACCTTCGTGCCGTCCCAGCGCGTGATCTCCTCGTCGTAGGTGCCGATGGCCTTGGGGCTCACCGGGCACACCTCCTCGCAGACCACGCACGGAGTCTCCATCGCCCAGGGCAGGCAGCGGCCGCGGTCGAAGAAGGCGGTGCCGACCCGGATCGGCCCCTTCTCGGCGAACGGTCCCGTTGCCGAGCTTGCGCTCGAGCGAGATCTTCTGGATGGCGCCGGTGGGGCAGACCTCGCTGCACAAGGTGCAGTTGAGCTGGCAGAAGCCGACGCTGAAGTCCATGACCGGAGTCCACAGCCCTTCGAGCCCGCCTTCGGCGAGGGTCGAGGGCTGGAGGACGTTCGTCGGGACAGACGTTGATGCACTGATCGCACTTGATGCAGCGCTCGAGGAACTCCTCCTCGGCCACCGAACCCGGCGGGCGGATCGCCTTCTCGTTGAACCCGCGCGGGTTGACCGCGCGCGACAGCCGGAGGAACGGGAAGGCGATGATGCCGACGAAGGCGGCGAGGATCCAGCGGCGACGCGGGACGGCGGGCGCTGCGGATCTCGGTCGCGTGCACCTTCGAGATCACGGGATGGCCGAAGTCGCGTGCCGTCCTCAGAGCCCTACTGGTCGCCGGCGACGGGGGCCAGCTTGAAGGACAGCGCGGACTCCGGGCAGTCGTCGATGCAGTTGAAGCAGACGAAGCACTCGCTCTTCCGCAGCGCGGCCTGCGGGTCGGATGCGCCCTCGCAGTGCTTGAGACAGAGATCGCAATCGGTGCACTTGGTGAGATCGCGATCGATGCGCCACAGGGAGAACCGCGACAGCCAGCCGAGAAGCGCCCCGAGCGGGCACAGGACCCGGCAGAAGAACCGCGGGATCACCAGGTTCATGCCGACCAGTCCGATGATCATGAGCCCCACGAACCAGGCTCCGGCGAAGATGCGCTGATCCTTGGCCCCGGGCGCCGAGGCCAGCGCCGAGACCAGCGCCGAGACCCATCCCGCATCGAGGCCGCGCGAGGCCAGGAGTCCGGAGACGTTCTGCGCGGCGAGATCCGAGGCCGGCGCCACCGTGGTCGTCATGGTCCGCGTGAGCAGGCAGATCGGATCGAGGAGGCCGATCTGCAACGCCCCGCAGGCAGCGAGCACCAGCATGATCGTCAGGATCACGTACTTGAGCTGGTAGATCGAGCGATAGCGGTTCTTGTCGATGTTGTCGCGGTTGCCGCGGATGTTGAACAGCCAGCCGACGAACTGGTGCAGGGATCCGTACGGGCACACCCAGTTGCAGAAGACGCGGCCGAGCAGGAGGGTGGGGATCAGGACCCAAAGCCCGCGCCACAGCCAGCGATAGACCGTGTGCGTCGACAGCGCGGTCGCGAAGCCGACCAGCGGGTCGATGTCGAGAAACAGGGACACCGGGTACCCGCCGAGCCGGCTGAACCAGGTCATCCACAGGAGGAACATGAAGAGCGAGAAGAAGAAGACCTGGGCGACGATCCGGATCGTCGTGATGCGGAAGGCCCGCGCCACCCAGGGCGTACCGTCGGGGTTGCGACTGAAGAACGAGGTCGTCGAGCCGTGGCTGCTCATCCCACCTGCACTTCCTTGCGGGGCACGGTGCGCCAGTCGGGAGTCCCGAGGCCGCGCGCGGCGGCCTGGGCGAAGTAGGCGGGAAGGTCCTCCCCCGATCGCTCGAGGAGCTGGTCCCAGCCGAAGGCGTCGCAGGCCAGGGAGTCGGTGGCGGCGACGATCGTCTCGCCCAGGCGCACGTCGTTCAGGCTGCCGCCGGTGGGGCCGCTCTTGTAGAGGACACGCGTGCCGTCGAGCACGACGAAGGTCGGGCGCATCATGAGCGCGAGGTCGGCGATGATGCCGTGGATGTCCTGATGGAACTGGTTGCGCCGGCCGCCGAGCAACCCGTACCAGTTCTTGGTGGTCATCGAGGCCCGGCACAGGTTGTGGTCCTTGACCGGCGCGACCCCGATCACCTTGGTCGCATCGCGGAAGGGCCGCCAGAAGAAGGGCCACTCCGTGATCCAGGTGGCGCCCGGGACGTTCAGGAGCTCGAAGTCGGCGCTCGCCGGCAGATAGACGCGCGCCCCGGCCTCCACCGCCGCGCGCTGGATGCCGCTGCGCACGAAGCAGCTCTCCGGCGACTCGATCGGATTGTCGACGACGCGCACTTCCTTGGCGCCGGCCTCGCGCACCAGGTGGACGAGAGCGCTCACCACCTCGGGGCTCGAGGTAGCCCCCAGGATCGGCGGTCGCTCGAAGGCCACGTTGGGCTTGATGACGACGACATCGCCTCGCACCACGAAGCGCGCGATGCCGCCGATCGCATCCACCGCACCGCGGACCATGGCCGGGATGTCACTGCCGCGCGCCACGCCGAGGACCGCCGACGCCGCCGCGGCCTCCACGGCGAATCCACCCGCGGGGAGGCGGATCGTCGGATTGCGCGGCTTCCCGCGCTCGCCGTCGGGATCCCGGAGCGAGAGCGGCCAGTCCGCGGGCGCGAGCGCCGCCCAGCCCGCGGCGGCGGTGAGCCCGGCGATGGTCCCCACCTGCCTGAGGAAGCGCCGGCGGGAGCCACCGTGATCGGGGCCGATCATCTCGGGAACGCCGTGCTCCGCGCTGCCGGCCGGAGCGGGCTGCGGTTCCGTTTCGCGGCTCATGCTCAGTACTCGCTCGGCGACTCGGCGTCGCCTGTTGCGGATGTGGTCGGCTCCCGGCCCGCGGCGGCCGCGGCGGCCCCGGCGGCCGCGGATGGCGCTGCGGCCTCGCCGGCGATGCGCTCGAGCTCGGCCGCCGGAAGGCGACCGATCGCGGCGACGACCTGCCCCAGGGCGCGCGCGGCGCTGTCGACATCCGGGGCCCCGTGGACCCCGACCACGAACGCCCGCTCGGCCCGGGCGCCCGCAATCGCGCCGATGTAGCGATCCTTGACCCACGCGACCCCCGCCCTGGTGCCGGCGGCGGTCCCCAGCTCGAGAAAGCCGGCCGCGAAGCGCGCTGCAAGCGACCGGGCCGCCGCCGGGTCGGGAGTCGCAATGACGAAGCTCTCGGTCTCCTGATCGTCCCCGAGCGCGGCATAGACGTTGCGCGCGAACCCGAGCGAGTAGGCGTTCTCCGGTGTGAACGAGATCCGGCCCGGATCGATCCCGAGCTCGCCCACGAAGAGCGCGTAAGCCCAGGGCAGCTCCTCGGCCGGCAACCCGGAGGCCAGGGCCCGTTTCACGTGCTCGAGCTGAGTCATGATGCGCGGCGACTCCTCGGATCCGATCGCCCGCGCATAGTAGCGGCCTCGCGTCATGATGAGCGCGTTGCGGGCGAGCTGCACGAGCCCGCCCTCGGCGATCACCGCCGGGGCCTCGGCGGAGCGTTCGCCGGCGAAGGCGCCGATCGCATTCGGCGCCGAGCCCAGATCGAAGAGCTCGATGTCGACGGTGACGGCGGGATCCTCATCGCTGGCCAGGGACTGGAAGGTGAGATGCTCGAATCCCAGCGCCTTGTAGAAGTCCTCGCGGCCGTTGATCTTCTCGTAGAGGTTCGAAGCGTCGAACCGGGAGATGCGGCCGGCGCTCCACCCGGGTCCGGCGAGCCCCTCGGGCAGCGGTCCGCGATCGGTGGCGGGCGCGGGCGAGGGCAGGAGGGTGGCCGACACATCGAAGAGCGCAGGGTCGGGATGAGCGCCCTTCCACGCGATCCAGCCCGCGATCAGGCCGAGGACGAGGACGATCGCGGCGCCGATCCGGACCTCGGTCATGGAGTGCCGGGGCCGGTGATGGCGTCGCCCGTGACGCACGAAAAGACGATCTTCCTTGTTGCGGATGAGGGTCATCGGGACTTGATCGCCGCGCCGCATGACTGGAATGACGGCGGCTTTTGGCTCGGCTCCGGGGGCTGGAGGGGGAAGCTTGGGGAGGATAGCAGAAGCGGCGCGGCGACGTCATCAGGTCTCGTCATCAGGTCTCGCCGGACCACTTCGCGGACGGAAGCGGCCGGACCGGGGTCCGCCGGACCCGGCCGGCCTCTAGATCTCGATCTCCTTCCCCACCCCCGCCGCGCGCGCAAGGGCGTAGACCCGCCCGGCCGTCGCGACATCTTCCACCGCCAGGCCGACCGACTTGAAGAGCGTGATCTCCTCGCGCGTGGTCCGCCCCGGCTTCACCCCTGCCGCTATCTCGCCGATCGAGGCCACGATGTGGTCCTCGGTGATCGCTCCCTCCTGGATGGGCAAGAGGAGATCCCCGGCCTCGGCGAGGCAGGCCGGCTTGTGGTCGGCCACCACCGTGGATCGCCGGATAGCTTCCGTGTCGAGCTCGCGCGCGTTCGGCGAGTGCGACCCCACGGCATTGATGTGCGTCCCCGGGCGGAGCTTCGTGCCGTCGAAGATCGGCGTCGCGCTCGAGGTCGCCGCGATGACGATGTCGCAGGCCAGGCAGTCGTCGGGGTCGGTCGTCGCCGTGACCGGGATCCCGAGCCGGGCGCTCATCTCGGCGGCGAACCGCTCGCGGACCGCGGGCGCCGGATCGCAGACCGCGGCCCGCACGAGCGGCCGCACGGCCGCCACCGCCATGAGCTGCGTGCACGCCTGCGCCCCGGCCCCGAAGACGCCGGCGCTCCGCGCATCCTCGCGCGCGAGATACCTGGTCGCGACTCCCGAGGCCGCGCCCGTGCGCATCGCGGTCAGGAATCCGGCGTCCATGATCGCGAGGAGCTGCCCCGTGCGCGCGTCGTTCAAGAGGATCGTCCCGAAGATGGTCGGCAGCTGGTGACGAGACGGATTGTCCGGGTAGACGGTCACGGCCTTGAGCGCGAGCGTGCCCGGATCGTCGGCGGTCGCGCCGGCGATGTAGGCGGGCATGCCGAGATGGAGGCCGTGGTGCTCGTTCATGCGGATCGCCGTGCGCTGCGGCAGGATCGCGCGGCCGGCCGCGAGCTGGCGAAGACCGACCTCGACCGCGGCGATCGTCTCCTCCATGGTCAGCACCGACTCGACATCGCGGCGGGTGAGAAGGAGCGGCATCGTCCAACCTCCCGGCCGGCAGGGTCCGGCCCGCTGGGCCTTGCGATCGCGTGCGGGATGGCGGGGACGAGGATAGAGCGGTGTGACCGGGCATGGCAACCGGCGGTCCAGGGGAGGTGCGCAGCCTCGCCCGCCCGGCGAAGGCGGCTGGAACGTGCGAAGATCCTCTATGCATCGCGGCTCAGGTCAGTCACACTTGTACGTAGGCCGCCGTCGGGGCCTCTTGCCTTCTCGTTCGCCTTCCGGGAGGCATCGCGCCCACCGCCACGAAGCACCAGCCGGAGGTCACAATGCGTTGCGTCCGAGCGCCGGGGCTCGTCTGGAGCCTCCTCGCCCTCTCCCTGGCCGTTCCTCTCCACGCCGCCAACGAAGAGCCCGCGATACCGGCCTCGCTCCAGGTCGTCGGCGAGGATGCGCGCGGTCTGCGCCTTCGCTTCGAGCTCCCCGCCATGGACACGACTCCGGTCGCGCACGCGGGGCGCACCTTCCAGGCCGTGACGATCCCCGGCGGCGGCACGCAGGGCAAGGTCGGCGAGCCGGCCATTCCCTCCTACACGCGGCTCGTCGAGATCCCCGACGGGGTCCGGGTCGTCGCCCGCGCCGTGGTGCACGACCGCGAGGAGCGAGCGGACGTCGTGCTCGCCCCGGTGCAGGACGGGGAAGGCCCCGCGTTCGCGTACGATGCGGCGGCCTACGCGCGCGACGGACTCGACTCGACGGCCGATGTGATCGTGAGCGAGCCCATGCTCTTCCGCGATCTCCGCGTGGTCGCCGTCACCTTGCTGCCGGTCCGTTACAACCCGGGAGCCAAGACGCTGACGCTCGCGCGACGCCTCGAGGTCGAGCTCGAGTTCATCGCGGGCGGGAGCGAGAACGCGAGCGCCCCGCACCGGCCGACGATCGCGCCGAGCTTCGACCGGCTCTACCGCAGCCTGGTCGTCAACTACCGCGGCCCCCAGGCCCTGGGAGCGGCGGTCGCGCCGGGGAGCTACCTCGTCATCTGCCGGGACGACACGGCGGTCGCCAATCGCCTGTCGCATCTCGTGGCCTGGCGCCAGCGCCAGGGCTACCCGGTGGTGGTCGCGACCACGGCCCAGACCGGGAGCTCCAAGGAGCAGATCAGGAACTACATTCTCAACGCGTTCACCACCTGGCCGGTGCCGCCGGAGCACGTGGTGCTCGTGGGCGACGCGGCGGTGATCCCGGTCTGGTACGAGACCCTGAGCGGTTACAACGGCGAGGGGGATCATCCCTACACGATGCTCGTCGGCAACGACATCCTTGCCGATGTCCACATCGGGCGACTCTCCTACTCGACCATGAACGAGCTCCTCATCATCGTCAACAAGACGGTCAACTACGAGAGCCAGCCCTACATGGCCGACACGACCTGGTTCACGCGGGCTTGCGTGGTCGGCGATGCGGCGCAGGGCACGGGGCCGAGCGCGATCGAGACGGGACAGTGGGTGAAGAGCGTCCTCATCCGCGATCTACACTACACCGCGGTGGACACGGTGTTCTGGGGTCCCTTCGTGAGCCAGATGACGACCGCCCTGAACCGGGGCGACACCTACTTCACCTACCGCGGCTTCTACAACATGAGCGGGTGGAGCAACACGAACACCTATTCGCTCACCAACGGCTGGAGGCTGCCCTTCGCCGCCATGCTGACCTGCGGCACCGGCTCCTTCGCCGGCGAGAATGCCTGCCGGAGCGAGGCCTTCCTGCGCGCCGGGGCCGTGGGTCCGCCTTTCACGTCGCGCGGCGCTATCGGCGCCATCGGCACCGCCACTCTCGGCACGCACACGCGCTACAACAACTGCATGCTCTTCGGCATCTCCCAGGGGCTTCTCGTGGAAGGCGACCATGCGATGGGCGCGGCCCTCACCCGCGGCAAGCTCGAGCTCTTCTTGAACTACCATGCCGTGGAGCCGGCCGAGGCCCAGATCTGGGCGCACTGGAACAACCTGATGGGCGACCCGGCGGTGGACATCTGGACCGCGGTGCCGCAGGCGCTCACCGTGACCTACGCGCCAACCTTCGCCCTCGGCGCCAACTCGGTGCCGGTCACCGTCTCCTCGAACGGGTTCGCGGTCGCCGGCGCGCTCGTCTGCGTTCGGAAGGGCACCGAGACCCAGGCCGCCGGGTACACCGACGAGAACGGCCGGATCGATCTCCCGATCCAGCCCTGGACCGCCGGCACCATGGACCTCACCGTCACCGGACACAATCTGCACCCCTACCTCGGCTCGATCGCGGTCGGCACGCAGAACGTGTTCGTCGGCTACCAGTCGGCCCAGATCAGCGACGGCGGCGGCGACGACGGCATCGTGAACCCCGGCGAGACGATCGGGCTCCTCGTCCAGGCCCGGAACTCCGGGACCGCACCCGCCACCGGGATCACCGCCCAGTTCACGTGCGACGACCCCTACGTCACGATCACGACCGGCGCGACCACCTTCCCCGACATCCCGGCCGGCGGCTCGGCGTGGGCCAACGCGGGCTTCAGCTTCACCGTGGATCCCGGCTGTCCCGACGGCCACCTGGTCCAGTGCGGGTTCGAGGTGACCACCGCCCAGGGCCAGTTCCACTCGCTGATCGAGCTCGACGTCCATTCCGCCGACCTGGTCGCCGGCGCCGTCACGCTCTACAACTCCGGCAACGGCCGCTTCGATCCGGGCGAGACCGTCGAGATGAGCGTCGCGCTCACCAACGCGGGCCGCATCGCCGCCACCGCGACGACGGCCACGCTCATCGCGCTCTCCGACTTCATCTCGGTCGCCGACGGGAACGCCGCCTTCGGCGACATCCCCGCCGGCGGCACCGGCAACAACGCCGGCGACCACTTCACGCTGAGCGCCGCCACCAATACCTACGGCGGCTACGTGGCTCCCTTCCTGCTCATCACCCACTTCACGGGCGGCATGGTCGACACCACGACGGTCAGCGTGACCGTCGGCCAGCGGGCGGCCACCGATCCGGTGGGTCCGGATCGCTACGGCTACTACGCCTTCGACAACACCGACACCTCCTATCCGGACGCGCCGACCTACAGCTGGGTCGAGATCTCGCTCACCGGCACCGAGGTCGTGCTCGGCGACTACGGCGACACCCAGGACAAGTCGCGGATCGTGAGCCTGCCCTTCCCGTTCCAGTACTACGGTGAGACCTACAATCACGCGACCATCTGCTCGAACGGCTGGCTCGCGATGGGTCAGTCCTATCTCACGAGCTACCGCAACTGGACGATCCCCGGCGCCGGCGGCCCGCCGGCGATGCTCGCCGTGTTCTGGGACGACCTCTACCAGCTCTCGGGCACCTCGAAGTGCTACCAGCAGTACGACGCGGCCAACCATCGCTGGATCGTCGAGTGGTCGAACTTCCGGAACTACACCGGCGGGCAGACCGTGACGGTCCAGGCCATCCTCTACGATCCGGCGTGGTATCCGACCGACACCGGCGACGGCATCATCGTCTTCCAGTACCAGGCGGCCGGCTCGAGCGACGGGACGGACGGCTACTTCACGGTCGGCATCGAGAACCGGGACCAGACCGACGGCCTCCTCTACGCGTACTTCTACCGGTACGCGCCCGGGGCACCTGCCGTGCAGACCGGGCGGGCCATCAAGTTCGTGCCGCAGATCCAGGAGCACGTGCCGGCGGCGGCGCCCGAGGCTGCGGCGGCGCCGATGACCGGCCTCGGTCCTTGCCGGCCCAATCCCTTCAACCCGCACACGACCGTCTCCTTCCGGGTCGCGGCGACCGGACCGGCGACGCTCCGCATCTTCGATGTCGCGGGCCGGCTCATCTCGACGCTCGTGGACGGGGTGGTGACCGCCGGCGAGCACGCGGTGACCTGGAACGGCACGACGAGCGCGGGTCAGCCGGTCGCCTCCGGCATCTACTTCATGCGCTTCGAGACCGGCGGCTTCCAGCAAGTCCGCCAGATGACCCTGCTGCGGTGAGCCCGCGGTAGCAGCAGTCGCATCCGACCTCACACGCAGCGAGGGCGGCTCATCAAGAGCCGCCCTCGTCCCTTTGGTGCGAGCCGTGCTGCCGGAGGACGGCGCCGGGAGGGATTGCTTCCTCCCGGCATCACATCGGCGTGAATCCCCGCTCGGCGAAGTACTCGTCCTTCATCCGCGCTTCCAGCATATTCAGCGACTCGAGGTGACCCTTCTCCCAGTCGGCCAGGAAGCGGAAGACCTTCGCCGACTCCTCGTCAGGGCATTCCCTGGCTGCCTGCGTGTAGAAGTTGATCGCCGAGAGCTCGAGCTCACAGCCGGCGGCGACCACCGCCATCTCGAACGAGCCGCCCTTCACGCGCTTCAGGAACTGGGGCGTGATCACGTCGGAATCGTCGAGCGGAGTGAGGTTCTCGGCGGTCGCCGGGACCGCCCATTCCCCCTTCTCGAGGATGCTCTGGAAGTTCAGCTCGAGGAACGCCTTGTGATGCTCCTCATCGGTGGCCAGCGACTGGAACATGAGGCGGGCCGAGGGATCGGTGGTGCGCTCCGCAGCCGCCTTGTAGATCTCGAGGCCCCGGAGCTCGGTGATGATCGCCGTCTTGACGGCGTCGAGGACGATCTTGCGCGTGGCTTGGTCCATACAGGAACTCCTCACTTTGATCTGGCCCGCGTGGCGGCACCGAAAATGGCCCCCAGTGTATCACGGCCGCTCGTGCGGAGCCGGGCCGGCAGGGGCGGCGGCCCGGCGAACTCACTCATCTGAACCGACATCAGTGGCGGCACGGTCGTGGCGGCGGCGCTGGCCTTGCGGTAAAATAGATGGGTTACCTGCCCGCCTCAGGTCCCACCGTCACCCGGAGTCCGAGGGGTACCCGACCGCCGCGGCGAAGGAGAACCCATGCGACCCACTTGCGAACGACTTACGGCTCTCATGCGCCGGCCCCGGAGATTCGCCGGGCTGTTGCTGCCGCTGGTCGCGGCCGGCGCTTTCGTGCTCGCCGCGCCCTCCCCGCCGGTCCGCACGGCAGGCGGAGAAGACATGGTCGTGCGGCGGACGGCGAGCGAGATGCCGCGGCTCGATCTCGGCGTGCGGCAGGCGGTGCATGTGACCTTCACGGGCGACCGCGAGCCGGCAGTGGGTGAGCCGGCCCGGCTCGAGGTCGTCATCACCTCGGGTGCTGCCGATGCCGACATCGAGGCGGAGGTGGTGACGCCCGCCGGTGCGGTCATCACCGGCGGGCTTGCCCGCTGGAGCGGCCGCCTGGGCTACGAGGAGGTGGCGGCGATCCCGGTCGCGGTGGCGCTGCCGGGAGACCAGGGGGCCTTCGTCCGCGCGCAGATCACGACGCGCCTCCCCGACGGGGAAGTGTTCACGTCCGCCACCTCGGTCTACGTGGACCCCGGCGCGCCTGACTCGCCGGCCCCGGAGGAGCGGACCCTGATCGGCATGGATGGCGAGCCCGTTCCCGTCGTCATTCACAAGAACCGGGATCAGTAAGAGGAGGAATGACCCATGCGACGCCGTCTGCTCCCGAGCGCGAACGTGGTCATTCCGGCCGGACCCCGGGCCTCGAGCCCTCTCTTCCTCTCGTCCCTCGCGATCTTCGCCGTTCTCATGGTCGCAGGCAGACCGGCGGGCGCCGACTTCACGGCGACCGGGACCTTCATGTACGAGGACCTGCCGATCGACATCAACGGCTTCCAGAGCCCGCACGTGAACAAGCCTTGCCGGCTGGTCGACGTCAATGTCATCGACAGCATTACACTTGCCGTTCTGGCCCAGGGCGCCACCGACCTGAACGGATCCTTCTCGATCAACGTGACCGACTCGCAGGTGCGAAACGTTGCCGTCCTCGCCCTCACCAACAACGCTGCGACCCCCAATCTCCAGCATTACGTCACCCAGTGGAGCAGCGCCGCGATTCACGCCTTCCAGGGCATCGCGGTCACGAACCACGCGCCCACCGCTCCCATCAACATGGGGACGGTGGTCATGCGCTACCGATCCGGCGGCGAGCCGTTCAACCTCTACGACGTCGCGCTCGACGGAGCGGATTTCATCGCCTCGCTCGAGGGCGGCGTCCGGCCCCCGGTTCCGCTCCGCATCCGCTTCTCGCTCGATGTCTCCCCCAATGTCGGCTACTACGACGGCAACGTCAACATGGGGGGGAACTTCGGCTACGACGACACCATCCTCCTGCACGAGATGGGTCACTACGTCCAGAACCGCTACGGGAGTTTCAGCGACAACCCCGGCGGGACGCACTACATCGGTGACAGCGCCCAGGATCCACGCCTGTCGTTCGGCGAGGGCTGGCCCACCTTCTGGGGTTCGAACGTCCGCGACTGGCTCGGGATCAACCACCCCCAGGTGTACCTGACCTCGACCGGCGACTCGACGACCGGGGTCATCAACTTCTCCTACGACCTCGAGACCTACAGCGGCTGCACCGGCGCCGCTTGCGAGAATGCGGTCCAGGGTTCCCTGTGGGACATGACCGATGGCGACGCGACTCTCGACCGCACGCCCGGTGTGGACGATGAGCCCGGGTACCAGATGGATCGGCCCTTCAGCGACACCTGGACCTTCACCCGCACCTACCTCTCGCAGCCGCCGTTCTCGGGGGATCTCACCTACGAGGACTTCCACCTGCTCTGGGTCCAGAACGTGATCCCGCCGCAGGCCACCGAGCTCGGCATGATCGAGGACCTGAACCACGGGATCCAGTACCGCGCCGACGCCTTCGAGAACGACAACAGTTCGGCCGAGGCACAGCTGTCCCACTCCTTCGAGGACATCAGCGCCGGGCTGACGACCCACCACACGACCTGGGTCGCGGGCGACCAGGACTGGGTGCGCTTCAGCGGCCTGGCCGGAGTCACCTATCAGATCGAGACCCGCACCATGCGCGATGGCGCCGACACCTACCTCGAGGTCCGGAACGCCGGACTCACGGTGGTGGCATCCCATGACAACGTCGGCACCCCGAGCCCCGGGCAGAACAACGCCTTCGAGGTCCTGCGCTCGAGCACGAGCTGGGTGCCGCCGACCACGCAGGACATCTACGTGATGGTGCGTCGCTCGTCCGCCGCCCCGTACGGCATCATGTCCCTCCACGGACACTACGACCTCCGGATCAAGGCGATGAACGTGCCCGCGACCTATCCCAACCTCACCACCAGCCCGCTCTTCTTCAGCATCGTGCTGAATCAGAACACGCAGACGACCAGGAACCTGGTGGTCGGCAACACGGGCACCCTCGATCCGCTCGACTACAACCTGGTCGAGGCCGGCGGCGGCATCCCGTGGGTGTCCGCAGCACCGCTCTCCAACACGGTTCCGCCCGGGGAGAACCGGACCTCGGTGGTCACCTTCGACGCCACCGGGCTCGCGGTCGGGAACTACAGCGGCACCCTGGAGGTGCACTCGAACGACCCCGACACCGCGGTCAGAAACGTGGCGCTGATCCTGCGCGTGGACCCCGGCACGACGGGAGCCGAGGAGGCGCCGGTGGCCGCGGCGAACTGGCTCGGCGCGAACACCCCGAATCCGGTGAACCCGTGGACGACCATCCGCTTCTCGCTCCGCGAGGCGGGGCCGGTCCGCCTCGCGATCTACGACGTCCAGGGCCGGGAGGTGCAGCGGCTCGTGTCGGGCGTGATGAACGCAGGGGAGCACGCGGTCGAGTGGAACGGTGCCGGCGGCGGTCCCCCGCTGCCGAGCGGCGTCTACTTCTACCGCCTGACTGCGGGCGATTTCACGGCCACGCGCAAGATGGCGGTCATTCGCTAGACGCTGCCGTCGACCCGGCGGATGCGCGCGGGGCCGGGACGATCGAGGAGGACCGCATAGGGGTCGCCGCCGATCGTGACTCCGGGAGGTGGCGCGACCGCGATCATCCGCGCCCGGTATCCGGGGGCGAGTACGCCCAGCTCGGCGCCGAAGCCGAGCGCGACGGCGCCGCCGCGCGTGGCCGCGGCGAGGAGGACTTGGGGCTCGAGATCGTAGTCGGTCGCCGCTGCGGCCAGCTCGTCGAAGAGCGAGAGGCTCGGCGCCGAGGCCCGGCTGTCGGTGCCGAGCGCGAGCGGGATACGGGCGGCGGCGAGCGCCGAGGCCGGCGCCGGGCCCACGCCGAGCGCGCGGTTCGAGCGCGGGCAGAGACAGGCCGTGACCGCCGGCGCCTTCCGCAGTATTTCGATATCGCGCGCAGATAACTGCGTGAGGTGCACGGCGAGCTGCGGCGCGTCGAACCAGCCGATCCGCGCCAGGTAGACGACCGGAGACTCGCCGGGCGCTTCCCACCCGGAGACCGTCGTGCCGAAGCGCCGCTTGAGCTCGGCGAGGGACCCCGTGCCCGCGGCGAAGAACTCGGTCTCCGCCGGCGATTCGGCGAGATGGATCGTGGTCGGCCGCGCGTCCTGGCCGTTCACCCCGCGGATCAGGCGCAGGAGCCGCATCGAGACCGTGTACGGGGCATGCGGGGCGAGAGAATGGCGGATCCGGCCGCCGGCCGGCGAGCACGCCTCGGCGGCCGCCAGCCGCTCGCGCGCCCGGGCGAGCGCCGGCTCGGCCCCTCGCGGATCGAAGGCGAGGAGCTCGTGGAAGACGCGCGCCGCGAGCGGCGATCCGGCGAGCATGGGGACCGCGCGTCCGGTGTCGGTCACCTCGCCGACGAGGCCGGTGCCGGTCGCCACGAGGTCGGCGATCGCCGCCTCGATCGCCGGCGCCGCGTCCTCCGCGCCGAGCGCCGCGGCGGCCGTGGCCGTTGCGCCGAGCCACGCGCCGAAATCGGGCCGCGCCGGGACGCCGCCGGCGAGGGCTGTGAGCTCGAGATGCGTGTGCGCGTTCACGAGCGCGGGGAGGAGCACCGCGTCCCCGTGGTCGGCGACCGCCCCGGCGTGATGCGGCGCCAGATCGCGATAGGGACCGACGGCCACGATCGCATCGCCGGCGACGAGGACCGCCCCGTCGGCGAGCGGCGGGGCCGCGATCGGGAGGACGAAGCGCGCGCGGTGGAGCACCGGCGCGGGCACCGGCGCGGGCACCGGCGTGGAGGCCGGCGTGGGCGTCGGCGTGGAGGCCGGCGGCGCGGCTCCCGGACGAGTCGCAGCGGCCGGCCGAGTCGCGGCTTCGCCCTCAGCGCCCACCGGCCGTCCCCGGCTCGGCGAGCGCGCGCCGGCCGCCGGCGAGGAGGCCGAGCTCCGCGGCCAGCTCGAGATAGCACGCGAGCCCGGCGCGCTCGCGCGGGCCGAGGCAATAGCGGATGGTGTCCCGCAGGTAGCGCAGGTTCTTCTCTTCTTCCACCGGATTTCGCGCCGCGGCGCGCGCGATGGCGGGGAGCGATGCCAGCCCGCGGTCGCGCGCCGCCTGGAGCTCGGCGACGATCTCCGGCGTCACGCGCTCCGCCCGCCCGGCCCACACTGCGAAGACGAACGGGAGCCCGGTCCAATCAGTCCACGCCTGGCCGAGATCCACGATCTCGAGGTCGGCGCGTGCCCGGAAGCCCGCATCATCGGCGAGCGCGAAGGCCGGATCGCCGATCAGGAGCGCGGCGTCGTGCGCCGCGAGCATCGCCGCCCAGTCCGGCGGCGCCTGGACGAAGCGCGGCGCGATCCCCCAGGCCCGCGCGCACAGGATGCGGAGAAGAGCGGCCGAGGCGCGCGAGCTCGCATCGAGCGCCACCGAGCGCACGCGGGCGAGAGGAACGCGCGTCACGAGCACCACCGACACGACCGGTCCCTCGGCCGCGATCCCCACATCGGGGACCACCGCGAGCTCCGGGTCGTCGCCGAGGCCGATGGCGGGAATGACGCCGAGATCGGCCTCTCCGGAGGAGACGAGCTCCCAGCACCGCGCGGGCACCGCGGACACGAGATCGCAACGCGCCTCGAGCCCCGCGATGAGCGGCCGCGTGTTCAGGTAGCTCACGACCGCGAGCACCGGCCGGCGCGCCTCTCCCCGGCCTGCCTCTCCCTGCATCCGGGTTACTCCTCCCACCAGCTCCGTGGCCGCTCGGGGAGCCGGATCCCCAGCGCGGGCCACAGCTCGTCGACCCGCGCCAGAACCGCGGACGGCATCACGAGCTCGGTCGGCCATTCGCGGGTGAAACCCTCGCTCGCCCACTTGTGGGTGGCGTCGATCCCCATCTTCGACCCGTAGCAGACGAGCGGAGCGGCGTGGTCGAGCTCGTCCACCGGGCCGTCCACGAACACGATGTCGCGCCGCGGATCGATGTGGTTGGACGCCTTCCATAACACCTCGCGCGGATCGTGCACGTTCACGTCGCGGTCCACGACCAGGATGATCTTCGAGAACATGAGCTGCCCGAGACCCCAGAACGCGCTCATCACCTTGCGCGCGTGCCCCGGGTAGCGCTTGTCGATCGAGACGATGACCAGATTGTGGAAACAGCTCTCGACCGGCAGGTTCATGTCCACGATCTCGGGCAGCTGCTTCTTGAGGAGCGGGAGGAAGATGCGCTCCGTTGCCTTGCCCAGGAAGGCGTCCTCCTGCGGCGGCGGGCCGACGATGGTCGAGAGGTAGATCGGATCGCGGCGATGCGTGATCGCGGTCAGGTGGAAGACCGGGAAATCGTCGGGCAGCGAGTAGTACCCGGTGTGGTCGCCGAAGGGGCCCTCGCGCCGCCGCTCGCCCGGCTCGACGTAGCCCTCGAGGACGATCTCGGCGGTGGCCGGGACCTCGAGGTCCACCGTCTTCGCGCGCACGAGCTCGACGCCGCGCTTGCGCACGAAGCCGGCGAAGAGGAGCTCGTCCACCTCGTCGGGAAGCGGCGCGGTCGCCGCGTAGACGAGGAGCGGATCCCCGCCGAGCGCGACCGCGACCGGCAGCCGCTCGCCGCGGCGCTCCGCCGCGAAGTAGTGCCCCGCCCCGCCCTTGTGCCGGTGCCAGTGCATGCCGGTCGTCTGCGCATCGAAGACCTGCATGCGGTACATGCCCATGTTGCGCACCCCGGTTTCCGGATGGCGCGTGAAGACGAGCGGCAGCGTGATGAACGGACCGCCGTCCTCCGGCCAGCACCGGATCACGGGGAGCGCATCGAGCCGCGCGCGCTCGCCGGTGAGCACGACTTCCTGGCAGGGACCGTCCTTCACCACGCGGGGGCCGATCTCGGAGAGCTCCTTGAGCCGCGGCAGCATCTTGAGCTTGTCGAGCAGCGAGAGCCCGGCGCCGCCCGTCGCGGTGCGCGGGAGCTCGATCACCGCTTCGATCTCGGCGACCAGGTCCTCGACGCGCTCGACGCCGAGCGCCATGGTCAACCGCTCCATCGAGCCGAACGCGTTCATGAGGATCGGCATCGAGTGCCCGCGCACCTTCTCGAAGAGGAGCGCCGGGCCGCCGGCGCGCGCCGTGCGGTCGGTGATCGCGCTCACCTCGAGATGCGCGTCCACCTCGCTCCGGATCCGGCAGAGCTCGCCGGCGCGGTCGAGGTCGGCGATGAACTCGCGAAGATCGGCGTAGGGGCGGCGGGGAACGCGGCGGGCGGGCGGAGTTGTGGAGGCCGGCGGAGTTGTGGAGGCCGGCGGGGTTGTGGAGGCCGGCGGAGCAGCCGGCGCCGGCGTCGACTGGGAAGAGGAATGGGGCGCCATGACGTCCTTGTGGTCAAGGGAGCCGGATAGCACGCGCGCAGGGGATGCGCGAGGAGGCGTCAGTCTAGCAAGGACCCGCCGGGGCGGTCAAAAGCAGCCACGACGGAGGCGCGTCGCGCCTAGCCGGGGGACGGGAGCTCCGCGCACCAGCGCTCGAGGGCCGCCCAGTCGGCGACGTAAACGACGCCGCGCGGACCGCGGCGCACGCCGCGCGCTCCGCGCCCGCCCACCAGAAGCCGCACGCCCTCCGGCAGGAGCCGACGGAGGTCGGCGATCACGCGATCGGTGTCGACACCACCGGTCGCCATGGACACGCTCAGCGCCACCGCTGCGGCGCCGAGCTCCTGCGCGGCGGCTGCGATCTCGTGCGCCGGCGTGTGCGTGCCGACCACCTCGGCCCGGACGCCCAGCGTCCGGAGGTAGAGACTCAGCACCTGCAGGCCGAAACCGTGCGCTTCGCCGCTCAGGGTCGCGAGCGCGACGACCGGGGCGCGCGCCGGCACGCTGACCTTCCCCCGCATCTCGCGCAGCACATCCTCGAGCAGGCCCGACAGGTAGTGCTCGTGGCGGATGTCGAGCTCCCCATCGACCCACGCCCGGCCCATGGCCTCGAGCAACGGGCCGATGATCGTGTCGAGAAAGGCGCGCGGACCGAGGTCCTCGGCCGCGGCCCGGAGCTCGCGCGCGATCACATCGCCCTCGAGTCGGCGGGCGTGCTGCACCAGGCGCCGGATCGGCGCGGCCGGCGCCGGCTCCGGCGCGCCGGCGAGCAGGATCCCGCGCATCTCCTCGTCGCTCATGCGCACGACGAGCGAGGGCCGATGACCGCGGGCGATGGCCTCCGCCACTTGCCGGAGCCAGCGCACGTGCGCGCGGGTGTAGCGGCGGTGGCCGGACTCGAGCCGGACCGGGTCGGGCCGGCCGTAGCGCCGTTCCCAGACCCGGATGGTGTCGGTCGACACCCCGGTCGCCTGCGCGAGATCACCGATCGAGAGAAGGCCCGCGGGTTCTGCGGAGGACTCCCCGCCGGAGTCGCTGTTCAGGGGCGGCACGGTCAGGTTCATGGCGTTCACCTACCTGGAAAGGCCGGAGCGCGGCAAGGGCCATCTAGCTCGTGGACTTCAGGTCTCCACTGGCCCCCGCCGCGCTCCATCGGTTGGCTTTCGCGATACGTCGCGGCGCTCTTCGCGCGTGCGTTGCCTAGTTGGGATTCACCGCCGCCACGGTCCACGGGTAGACCGCGGTCTGGACGATCAGGAGGCGGAAGCTCTGGTCACCGATCCGCGGCGTGAGTGCGCCGGCCGCTACCGCGACGGCGCGCATCCCGCCCGCCGTCGTCACGTTGAACGTGGCGACCGGAGTGGTCGTGCCCGTCGGCGCGATGCCGATGACCAGCGGGGCCGCGGGGAGCGGGGTGCCCGCTGCCGCCGAGGTCGCGGGGAAGGCCAGGTTGCTGAAAGGCGCGAGCGGTGTGAACACGCTGCCGGTCATCGTGCCGACATCCACTGCCGGCGCATCCGGCGACTCGTGCGCCACACGCAGGACCGGAGTCACGAGCTCGAGGTCGAACTCATCGGCGAGCGGCACGAGCTGGAAGGCCGCCTCACCCGTCTCCGGTGCCAGGAAGCCGGTGGCGACCGCCAGGTAGCGCTCGCCCGCAGCCAGGGCCGGAGTCGTCGCGGTGGCGGCCACGGTCGTCGTCCCTGCCGCGCGGAAGTCGAGCGTGTAGGTCCCCGGCTTGAGCTGCACCGGCGTCGAGATCTCGGCGAAGGTCAGGTCGGTGACGAGGCTCACGCTCGTGCCGCTCGGCCCGATGTCGACGGCCGGCGCATCAGGCGATGCGTGCAGCGCGAAGAGGACCGGATCCTGCTTGATGAAACCGATGGCCCCGGTGGGACCGACCGCGAGGAGCGAGAAACCCTCGGTCTCGCGCGGCAGGCGGGGGAGGAGACCGGTGGCGATCACGAACAGCTCGCCGCCGGCCGGGAGGGCCGGCGTGGTGAAGGCGGTGACGCGAGCGAGCGGCGACCCGGCCCAGATGCCGATGGCGATCGGGATGCCGGCCGGAAGCTCGACTCCCGCGGGACCCGTCTCCTCGAAGCGGGCGAAGTCGGTGATCTCGGGCGTACCGTCGTTGGCCACATCGAGGGCGACGGTCGGCGCATCGGCGCCTGCATGCACGATACGCACGCGCGCGCTGGTACCAGGAGCGGCGAATCCCTCGACGAGCGCGAGGACGCGGAATCTGTCAGCCGGCGCCGTCGAACCAAGGAGCCCGGCCGCGATTGCGGTGATCTTTGAGTCCTCCGCGACCGCCAGGTTGCCGGTCGTGTAGACGGGCGGCGAGGTCGGCGAAGCGCCGGCCGGCCTGAGCTGGATCTGCACCGTGTCGGCGTCAGTTTCCTTGTAAGAGGTCACCTCGCCGTAGGCGACGTTCGTGAAGAGAGCCGTGGTCGAGCCGGCCGCGTAGATGTCGACCGCAGGAGCATCGGGCGAGGCATGAACGACGCGAATCGCGGCTCCCTCGGGAATCGGGTTGGTCCCGTTGTCGTCGTCGTCACAACCGGCGGCAAAGGCGACTATCACGGCCAGGCTCATGAACACGAGCGCCCGGCGGAAGAGCGAGGTGGGCTTCATTTAAAATTCTCCCTTGACTACTACCATCGGCCATTCAATCGGAGCGCCGGCCCGGCCTTCCGGCGGCGCATTCACGACTTGGGATGGTGCCGCAGCCCGGGAGATTCAAACTGTCCATGTCTAAACATGGGCAGGCAACCGTCAACACATCATAGGGCCGACTTTAAGTCATATCATCACAATGTCTTACAGGATCAAAGCCGGGACGGCCTCGCCGCACCTCGGGCTCGTCCGGAAGCAGCCGAGCCGGGGACATCAGTCCCTGGCTGTTGGAAACCCGGCGGCGACCCACCCTCGCCATCCCCCATCCATCGAGACCACGTTCGAGTAGCCCATCTTCTGGATGCTGTCGGCCGCCAGCACCGAGCGGAATCCTCCCCCGCAGTAGAGGACGATCGGGGCCGCCTTGTCCTGGATCACACGCTCGATGTCGCGCTCGATCACGCCCTTCCCGAGGTGGATGGCCCCCGGCAGATGGCCGTTCCTCCACTCGCTCTCCTCGCGCGTATCAACGAGGAAGAAGCGCTCCCCGCGATCGAACTGCTGCTTGGTCGTGTGCACGTCGGTCTCGCGGACGCGGCTCCGGGCGTCGTTCACGAGCTTCAGGAACTCAGGCGAGTGCTGCATGTGGTGTCTCCGAGGAGTGGGTGGCTAGCGCACCTGGGCGCCGGGCGGCACGGGCTCGTCGAAAGTGGCGACGATCGGGCGGCCGTCGTCCCCGACCGCTGCGAGCAGCATGCCGCGCGACTCGATGCCGCGGATCTTCGCGGGCTTCATGTTCGCGACCAGGATGATGGAGCGCCCGGCGAGGCTCTCCGGCGGGTACTTGGCCGCGATGCCGGCGACGATCGTGCGCATCTCCCCGCCCGCATCGACCACGATCCGGAGCAGCCGATCGGCGCCCTCGACGCGCGACGCTTCGACAATGCGGGCGACGCGCAGCCCGAGGCGGGCGACGTCATCGATCGTTACCTCCGGCGACCTGGCGACGGCCTGGTCGGCCGCCGGATCGTCCGGACGTCCGGGCGTCTCTTCCTGCATCACGGTCCTCCTCGCCGCGAGGATGCGGCGCGTCTCGTCCTCCTCGGCGAGCGTCGGCCGGCGCACGCTCCTGACGAGAAGCCAGTACCGCAGCCGCCGGCCGGCGAACGGATGATTGAAGTCGATCACCACCTCGTCGGCCCCCGCCTCGCGCACCGTGAACTCGACCCGCTCGCTCGAATCCTTGAGACGCGCCGCGAATCGCATCCCCGGCCCGAGCTCTGCCTCGCTCGGGAAGTCGCTCCGCCGGCGCCGGTGGATGTTCTCGGCGAGAAGCGGGCCGTATCCCTCCTCCGGCCCGATCTCGATCGACTTCTCCTCGCCGGCCTCCATGCCGATGAGGGCCCGCTCGATCCCCGGCGCGAGCATCTGCCGCCCGAGATGCAGGAGGAGCGCATCGCGCCCGCGCGTCGACTCGACCACCTCGTCCTCCGGCAGGATGCGCGCGGTGAAATCGAGCTCGATGACCGAATCGGCTTCCACTCTCAAGGTTCAGCTCCCTCGTTCGCGTCCCGGGCCAGGATCACGGCCGAATGCGGGCCGAGCTCGACCGATCCCGTCACCGGCTCCCATCCGACGCGCCCGGCGGCGGTCGTGTCGGCGGCGGCGAGCGCGAGTCGCCGCATGCCGGGCCGCGCGCCGAGCGAAACGCGCGCCGTGGGCTCCGGATTCACCCACACCTCGCCGCGCTCGAAGGCGCGACCGTAGGCCTTCCCGTCGCCCGCGGCAAGCAACGCGCCAGGCGCGCCGAGATCCACGCCCCACTCGGGGAGAGGCACGGCGCGGCAGCGATCGGCCATGTAACCGAAACGGGTCGCGGTGCCGCTCGCTACGAGGTACGACGCGAACGCGAAGAGCCGGCCCCTCTCGCCGGCTGCCGCGGGCGGACGCGCCAGGCAGAGCACCTCGAGTCCGCGCGCCGCCACCTCCCGTGCGATGACCTGCTGCGCCAGCCACTCGCCCGGCGACGGGAATCCGGGCTCGCCGCCGCGGACGCGATTCCAGGGCGCAAGCGCGAAGCCCTCGATCATGCCCCCGGCGAGGCCCGAAGCGGCGAGCGTGTCGAGGACGGCGAGCGCGCCCGGGGCGAGCGCTGCCGCATCGCTCCCGGTGGCGATGCCCTTCCCCGCCGCGATGAGCGCGGGCGTGAATCCACCCATTCCGTTCATGTAGATCGCGAGGTCGGGGCGCGCGTTGCGGAGCGCCCGCACGAGCTCCGCGGCTGCCCGCACCACCGCGTCCTGATCGAGATCCACGGGCATCGCGTCCACGCCCATCCCCGGATCGAACACCAGCTCGTCGAGGAAGACGCCTCCCACCATGCCGCCCCGCCGCGCGTTGAGGTCGACCTCCTGCCGGATCCGATCGAGCCATGCCGGCGTGTTCATGTGCATCAGGTAGAAGCCGTAGTACGCGGAGCGGACCCGATTGTTGACGCTCGTCGTGTAGGCGCCGGCGGCCGGCAGCACGAGCCGGCCGGCGGGGCCCGCGAGCTCGATCCGGTAGGCGAAACCGAAGACGGTCATCAGCTCGTAGTCGGTGTGCGCGCGCGGATCGAGGGGCACGATCGCCTCGACGAAGTTCTCGGCCGCCGGCTTCATCGGGAAGGACTCGCCGGGGTCGTCGTAGTCGCGGTCGGCATTCATGTCGATGCGGAGAACGGCCTGCGTCCCCGGAGTCTCGACCCGGATCCGGAAGCGCCCGGTATAGAGCGCAGAGTCGACCTTGGCCTGGAGCGCGAACTGATGCTCGTGGGCGAACGGCGCCGCGGGCGGGGACCCGGCGATTGCTCCCTCTACCCACGAGAAGTCGTACTCGTGATAGACGGGGCCGATCGTCCTGACCAGGTAGCGATAGCGCGTCCCCGGGACGACATCGCGATCCAGATGCTGGGTCACTCCCACCGGCGGGGCCGCCGCCGAATCGGCGCTCGCTCCGGATCCGGCCACCGGCGGCACCGCCGGCCAGATGCGTGCGAACTCGCCGTCCCCCGCAGCGCGATAGACGATGTAGCCGTGCACGTCGAAGTCGCGGAGCTCGCTGATCGCGTCCGTCTCGTCGTAGAAGAGCCGCTCGTCGCGTTCCCAGTCGACGAGGAGCCCATCTGCGGTCGGGATCACGCGGAGCGAGGCGGGGTCGGTCGCATGCACGTAGTTCGATTCGGTCATGTTGGCGACCCCGGCGCGGTCCTCGGCCGGATAGAGCCCGTGCGCGTGAACGTAGTAGAGCACGCGATGCGCCGGGTTCCGGCGGACGAGGCTCGGCACGAAGCGGCGGTAATCGTTCGCCGTGCTCTGCACGATGGTCATCCCGAAACCGCGCGCCGCCTCCTCCCACGGGAAGGTCGCCAGCGGGCTCGCGGGATCGTTCTCGCGGGCGGGACCGCAGTAGGCGAGGCGGAAGAAACGGCCGGGATCCGGCGCCGAGACGGACGCTGCGGCCGGCGCTGGGGCGGCCGTGGCGGCCGGGGCCGGCGCGGCGGCGGCAGGGGCGGCCGGGGCCGGCGCGGCGGCGGCAGGGGCGTCGGCCGGCGCGCCCGTGAGCGCCAGACCGGCGGCGGCGAGCCCCGCCGCGATCAGGATCCGGAGAATCGGGACCGGGATGAGAGAGCGCATGGACACAGACGGATACCTCGGCACGGTGGAGGGAGGTGTCAGAGCTTAGCATCCCGCCGCCCCGCGGCGGGGCCGCGCGACAGGGTGCCCCCGGGAATACATCGCCTCCTCCCGCGTACGAGATGGCGGACGTCCGAGACCGCAAGTCCAGAGCCATCTCCCCCAGGAGCGAGGTTTCCGCCATGAGACATTCGACCCATCACCCCGTCCGGCCCCTAGCCGCGCTGCTTCTCTTCGCCGCTGCCGCGATCGCCGGTTCGACCTTCGCCCTGGCCGCCCGCGCCCAGGAGAGACCCGCCCCCGGCGATACCGGCCAGGGCGAGCTCGTGGTCCGGGACGGCGAGCACGCCGGGCAGGCTTTCCCGCTCGCGCACACCGCGGTGGACGCCCGCATCGACGGCATCGTCTCGCGCGTGAGCGTGACCCAGGTCTTCACGAACCCGTATGCCGACAAGATCGAGGCGATCTACATCTTCCCGCTCCCCGATCGCGCCGCCGTGGACGACATGGAGATGAAGGTCGGCGACCGCACGACCCGCGCCCTGATCAAGACCCGCGCCGAGGCCCGCCGGACCTACGAGGACGCGAAGAACCGCGGGCATGTCGCCGCCCTCCTCGACCAGGAGCGGCCGAACATCTTCACGCAATCGGTCGCCAACATCCTCCCCGGGAACAAGATCGAAGTGACCGTCCGCTACGTGGAAACGCTCGCTCCCGAGAACGGCGCCTACAGCTTCGTGTTCCCGATGGTGGTCGGCCCGCGTTTCATCCCGGGCGCGCCCGTCGGCCCGCCGCTCGCCTCGCGCGAGCCGCTGCCGCTCGGCGCTCCCGCGGGCGGCCCGGGCTGGTCGCCCGACACCGATCTCGTCCCCGACGCCTCGCGCATCACGCCGCCCGTGCTCCGGCCCGGCGAGCGCTCCGGCCACGACATTGCCGTCACCCTGACGCTCGACGCCGGCCTTCCCATCCGGGAGCTCACGAGCCCGTCCCACGCAGTGGACATCGCGCGGCCGCGCCTCGAGCGCGCCGTCGTCACGCTGCATCCCGCCGACACGATCCCCAACAAGGATCTCGTCGTCCGCTATCGCCTCACCGGGCAGGAGCCGGAGCTGACCGTGCTCGCGCATCGCGAGAACGGAGACGGCACCTTCCTCGCGCTCATCGTGCCGCCCGCCATGCCGGCCGCCCGCGACGTGATGCCGAAGGAGATGGTCTTCGTCGTCGACTGCTCGGGGTCGATGTCGGGCGAGCCGATCGCCAAGGTGAAGCAGGCGATGCGGCACGCGCTCAAGCACCTCGACCCGCGCGATTCGTTCCAGATCATCCGCTTCTCGGAGAGCGCGTCGGGCCTCGGCCCGCGCCCGCTCGCGGCCACGCCCGCGAACGTGCGGGAGGGCCTCCGCTTCATCGATCGGCTCGAGGGCGAGGGCGGGACGATGATGATCGAGGGGATCAAGGCGGCGCTCGATTACCCGCCCGATCCGCAGCGGGTCCGCATCGTCTGCTTCATGACCGACGGCTACATCGGGAACGAGGCGGAGATCCTCGCCGCGATCGATGAACGTCTCGGCGGCGCCCGCCTCTTCTCGTTCGGCGTCGGGACCGCCGTCAACCGCTACCTGCTCGACCGCATGGCCGAGGTCGGACGCGGCGCGGTGGACTACGTGCTCCTCTCCGAGGACACGCAGGGCGCGGTGGTGCGCTTCTACGATCGCGTCAGGAACCCGGTCCTCACCGATCTCGCGTTCTCGGGCGCCGAGAAGCTCGAGGTCTCGGCGGTCTATCCCGAGCGCATTCCGGATCTCTTCGCCGGCCAGACCGTGACCCTCGTCGGGCGCTACTCGAAGCCGGGGCGGGCCGACGTAACCCTGAGCGGCAGGCTCGGCGGCCGGCCCTGGTCCAGGACCTTCGCGATCGAGCTCCCGGCGCGCACCGGGGCGAAGAGCGCCGCGCTCGCCTCCCTGTGGGCCAGGACTCGCATCGAGGACCTGATGGCCCGGCAGTACGGCGGCGAGAAGCCGGAGATCGTGCGCGAGGTGACCGACGTGGCGCTCGCTCATCGGCTGGTGAGCGCGTACACCTCCTTCGTGGCGGTCGAGGAGCGGATCGAGGTAGCCGGCGGCGTGCCGCGCAAGGTCGTCGTGCCGGTCGAGATGCCCGAAGGCGTGAGCTACGAGGGAGTGTTCGGAGAAGCTGGCGCCATGGCGACCTCCTGCGGCAAGATGCAGGTCTGCAACTCCGGCGGGGCGCCCGGAGCCCCGACGTCTCAGTCCCACACGCGCGGCGGGCGCGGAGCCCTCGAGCTTCTCGCGGGCGGCCTTCTCATGGGCAGCCCCCTGGCGAGCAGCCAGCGCGACGAGGCTCGGGTGCCGGAGCAACCGGCGCCGCCGCCCGTAGCGCCGGCCACCGCCGGCCGCCCGCTCGGCGCCGCGATCGCGGCGGATTGCACCCACGCCCGCGCCGGCGAGCCGATCACCCTCACGATCACGCTCACGAACGTCTCGGCGGCGGCGGTCACCGTGCCCGCGCAGCTCGCCGTGGGCCCCGCGAACGTCGTCATCCGCATCATCGACTCGACCTGGCACGAGGTGAGCGCCGCGGTGAGCGCGACGGGCCCATCCGTCCGCGCGACGCAGACCCTCGCTCCCGGCGCCACCACCACCTTCCGGGTCACTCTCGGCGGCCCGGCGGGAATCCGCCTCCCGGGCAGCGGCGCCTTTCACATCTCGGTCGTGAGCGCCGGCGGCATCGCGATCGACTCGGATCTCGTGACTGTCCACATCACGAGGTGACTCGGCAGTTGCGGGAACGAGCCGGCCGCGCTCGTCCTGCGCGGCGCGGGGCGGTCGGGCGGGACCGCCCCGCGCATTGCTTCCATCACCGCCACGGCCCCCCCGCCGTCGCGTGCCGCCGCGTCATCCCCGGATCATCCCGATGACGAGCCCGTTGGCGAACGGATGCGGATGCCCGTAGGCGGCATCCCGGATCTCCGCCCAGGCCGCCTCGCGCCAGTGCGCGAAGCGACCCTCACGCTTCATGCAATGCGACCGCGTGAACGGCAGGCGGTCGGCGGCGAAGGCCTGGTCGAGGTCCCGGTTGTGTCCCACCGGGAAGGTCACGAGCATGCTGCCGCCCGGCGCGAGACATCGCTCCGCGAGGTGAGACAGGGCGCGTGACGCCTTTCCCGGCTCGCGCGGGCTCTCGTCCCAGCCCACATGCTCGAGAGTGGAAAGACTCACGATGCAGTCGTAGCGTTGCAGGGGAGCGAAGTCCACGACATCCTCGTTCCGCACGCCCAGGGCCCGCTCGTACTTGTCCACGACATCATGAGAGACCGGGAAGTAGTGGGACAGGACATTCCCGACTTCGAGCACGCGCGCACCGGTGAACTCCGCGAGCAGCGCTCGCGCCAGCGACACCTCGACGCAGCGTTCGTTCCGCCAGGTCATGTTGTAGTCGTGCCAGAAGTAGTCGTAGCGGCGCCCGCCGAGATCGAACGCCGGCCGGACGCGGCGGAGATAGGCGCGGAGCGCCGCGTTGAAGGCGGGCTTGATCGGCACGGCCAGGCGTCGCAATCGACTCAACGAGATCTCCTCGTGGCGACGGCGGACAGGACCGCCCGGCCCCGGTGCGGCGGGCCTCGACTCGGCCGGGACCCGCGGACTCTCGAGCGATGTGAAAGGGTAACTCAGTGGCACATCGTCAAACCACCTGAGATGGAGCCCGGCCGGCGCGCCTCGCCCTCCCGGTCGGTCACGCCGTCCGGCGATCCGGCCGCATCGCCGGTCAGGAACGTCCCCGGCCCGGCCTCCGGGCGTTCCAAGGTCCGGATCGCCGCCTTTTTTCCGCATTGACGGCCAGTGCGGGCCGATAAAGAATCTGTCACCCAAGTCTCCCGGTGAGACATGTTTCGGTGTCTATTTGTACCCCGAGCGCAATTGGCGGAGGAGTCTTATGCATTGCCCGTCGTCCCCTCGCCTGTGGGCGATCCAGGAGGTCCTCAGGCGTCAGGACCGCACGCTCCCCGTGCTGAATGGAACGGAGCGGAAGCCCATTTCGGTCATCTTCGGTGAGAGCACGTTCAACACGCGCTCGATGCAGGAGAAGCTCCCGAAGCACATCTACGAGAAACTACAAGACACGATCCGCCGCGGGCAGGCACTCGACCGCTCGATCGCCGATGTGGTCGCTCACGCCATCAAGGAATGGGCGATGGAGAAGGGCGCCACCCACTTCTGTCACTGGTTCCAGCCGATGACCGGCCTCACCGCCGAGAAGCATGACAGCTTCCTGACCTTCGGCGAACACGGGATGCCGATCGAGCGCTTCTCCGGCTCGCAGCTCATCCAGAGCGAACCCGACGCCTCGAGCTTCCCCTCGGGCGGCATGCGCACCACATTCGAGGCGCGCGGCTACACGGCGTGGGATGCGTCCTCCCCTGTCTACATCATGGACGGGCCGAACGGACGCACGCTCTGCATCCCCTCGGTCTTCATCTCGTATCACGGCGAGGCCCTCGACAAGAAGACGCCGCTCCTCCGCTCGATGCGTGCGCTCAACGAGGCGGCGCTCCGCGTGCTCCAGCTCTTCGGCAACACGACCGCACACCGCGTGGTGCCGACGGTCGGCCCCGAGCAGGAGTACTTCCTCATCGACCGCGCCTTCGCCGCGCTGCGCCCCGATCTCACGACCGCCGGGCGGGCGCTCCTCGGCGCCCGCCCGCCCAAGGGGCAGCAGCTCGAGGACCACTACTTCGGCAGCATCAAGAGCCGCGTCCAGGCCTTCATGCAGGAGTCGGAGTACGAGCTCTACAAGCTCGGTATCCCGGTCAAGACCCGCCACAACGAGGTCGCCCCGAGCCAGTTCGAGTGCGCGCCCATCTTCGAGGAAGCGAACGTCGCCGCCGATCACAACCAGATCGTGATGGAGGTGATGCGGCAGGTCGCGCGCCGGCACGACTTCGCCCTCCTCCTCCACGAGAAGCCGTTCGACGGGATCAACGGCAGCGGCAAGCACAACAACTGGTCGATGATGGACTCGGACGGGCGAAACCTGCTCGAGCCGGGCGAGAGCCCGCGCGAGAATCTCCAGTTCCTCGTCTTCCTGATGGCGACCGTGCGCGGCGTGTACCAGCGCGCCGGGCTCCTGCGGGCCGCGATCGCGAGCTCGGGGAACGACCATCGCCTCGGCGCCAACGAGGCGCCGCCGGCGATCATCTCGGTCTATCTGGGCGAGCAGTTGACCCGGATCCTCGATGCGATCGAGGCCGATCGGCTCGAGCCGCAGGCGGCGGTAGAGGAACGGCTGATCAAGCTCGGGCTCTCCACCCTGCCCGAGGTGTCGCAGGACTACACCGATCGCAATCGCACCTCGCCCTTCGCCTTCACCGGGAACAAGTTCGAGTTCCGCGCCGTCGGCTCCAGCGCCTCGATCGCCTTCCCGATCTCGGTGTTGAACGCGGCGGTGGTCGAGTCGCTCCATCACCTCGCGGAGGCGATCGCCGCCCAGCGCGACAAGGGCGTGCCCTTCGCGCAGGCGGTGATGGATGTCGTGCGCGGCGTGATCGCGGAGACCAAGGCGATCCGCTTCGAAGGCAACAACTACGCCGCCGAGTGGGTGGAGGAGGCGGCGCGGCGCGGGCTCCCGAATCTGATGCGGACGCCCGAGTCCCTCGCCGAGCTCGTGAAGCCCGAGTCGATCGACCTCTTCGTCGCGACGGGCGTCTACAGCAAGGACGAGGTCCAGGCCCGCTACCACGTGCGGCTCGAGCGCTACCTGAAGGACATCGACATCGAAGTCTCGACTCTCCTCGATATGGCGCGCACCATGGTGCTGCCGGCGGCGATGGAGCATCAGTTGCGGCTCGCCCACTCGATCGAGGCGGTGGCCCGGGTCAAGGGACAGGCGCCGTGGGCGCAGATGGGGCTCCTCGATGCGTGCTCCGAGGAGATCGGAAGCCTGCGCGAGCGCATGGACGGTCTGGATCAGCTGGTGAAGGGGCTCGCCTCGGCACCCGAGCACGAGCGGGCCCATCGCTACGCGTACGAGGTGGCCCCGGCGATGCAGGTCGTGCGCGAATCGTGCGACAGACTCGAGGAGATGGTGGCCGACTCGCTGTGGCCGCTGCCCAAGTATCCCGAGATGCTGTTCATGATTTAAGGAGGCGCGCGAGCGCGCACCCGCGCGCGCTCAGGCGCGCGCAGCATTGAGAACGGACTCGCGCCCTGGAACGCGGACTCGTGGTCGCCCCGGGCACCTACTTCATCCGCCTGCCCGGCGATCGCACCCTGCGCGTGACCAGGCTTCCGTAGAGCGCGCCGCGCGAAGACAACCGGCTCCGGGCCTGCGCAACGGAATTGTGCTAGCCTCCGGTCGAGGAGATGATGTCCATGACGATCGAGCACGGCACGAGAGCGAAGCCGGCGGAAGCCGGGAGCGGGAGCGGTTCCGGATCCACACCGGTCGCCGAGCGCATCCGCGAGCGGATCCGCAAGGCGGGCGGCCGCTTCCACGCCAACGACAACATCGCCGCCTATCTGCAGGAAGGGGAGCTCGAGCAGTTGCGGCTCGAGGTCGCGGGCAAGGTCGAAGACGTGCTGCGCGCGCTGGTGATCGACACCGAGAACGACCACAACTCGCAGGACACGGCCCGGCGCGTGGCCAAGATGTACCTGATGGAGGTCTTCGCCGGCCGCTACGTGGCGCAACCCCCGGTGACCGAGTTTCCCAACGTCAAGCGCCTGAACGAGCTCATGATCGTGGGCCCGGTCACCGTGCGGAGCGCCTGCTCGCACCACCTCTGCCCGATCATCGGCCGGGTCTGGGTGGGCGTGATGCCGAACGAGTTCTCCGCCCTGATCGGCCTCTCGAAGTACGCCCGGCTGGTGGAGTGGGTGATGACGCGGCCGCAGATCCAGGAAGAGGCGGTGACCCAGCTCGCCGAGCTGCTCCAGGACAAGATGCAGCCGGACGGTCTTGCCATCGTGATGGAGGCAGATCACTACTGCATGCAGTGGCGCGGCGTCAAGGACATGAACTCGAAGATGACCAACAGCATCATGCGCGGCTCATTCCTCAAGAACCCTGACCTGCGCCGGGAGTTCCTCTCCCTGCTCCAGGATCAGAAGTAACAGGACGAAACGACATGCTGGTACGCCTTCTCTACGCGAGCCGCGCCAGCGGCGAGGTCGACGACGCGCTCATCGCCTCGATCGTCGAGCGCTCTCAGAAGTACAACGCCGAGCACGGGATCACGGGCATCCTCTGCACGGATACCCACACCAAGGTGTTCCTCCAGTTGCTCGAGGGCAGCCGCACCGCGGTGAACACGCTCTACAGCAGCATCGTCCGCGATCCGCGCCACCGCGACATCACGCTGCTCGACTACGCCGAGATCACCGAGCGTCGCTTCGCGAGCTGGCGCATGGGCAACGTGAACCTGAATCGGGTCAACCTGGGCAGCATCCTGCGCTTCTCGGAGAACGCGGTGCTCGATCCGTTCTCGATGAGCGGGCAGAGCGCCTTCGCCCTGCTCGAGGAGCTGACCGCCACCGCCGCCATCGTGAGCCGCGACGGCGCCTAGTCCCGCTTGGCCCGCGGGCTCCGGCGGCGGCGTTCTCAGCCGCCGCGCGCGATGACCCGGATCGCGTTCGTGTAGAAGCAGAGGGCCGGCCCCCCGGCCACCTGACGCCGGCCGCGCGCGCGGAGGACGACGCCTCCCGGCGGGACGCGGAGCGATTCCTCCAGCACAGCGGTCGCGCCCGCCGCCATGGTGCCGGCGCTCCCGGCCACCTTCGCGCTCCCGGCCGCCCCCGCTTCCCCGGCCGTCCTGGCGCTCCCGGCCACGTCCGGAGCCCGCGCGGCGATGACCCGGGCCCCCGCGGCATCCACCGCGATCAGCTCGATGCGATCGATCCGGTTCGGCGCCCCGGACCAGTCCCGCTCCGGAACGCTCATCGCGACCCGTACCGTGATCTCCGCCGACGCCGGCACCCGGATCGCCTCCCCCGCCCAGGCCGGACGCGGGAGCCCGGCCGCCTCGACCTCGAACGCAACCTCACGCACGATCGCGCCGTGGCCGGCGAAGAACGACCCCGCGCGCAGAGCCCTGAGCACGCCTTCCGCCGTGCGCTCCGGAACGTAGAGCCAGGTCTCCGCGAACTGGCCCGGCCAGTGATCGGAGAGCCCGTCGGCCCGCTCCTCGTGGAAGTCCGAGAAGGCGAGCGCGCCCCACCAGTCCTCCCCGGAGGCGAGCAACCGGTCCCAGACGTCCCCGACCCGCGCCGCGGCCGGGTCCCAGCGATCGACCACCGCCTCCGGTCCGGGATAGGACCCGAGCGGGGTCGCGCCCTGGTGCCCCGGCGCGCCCTCGATGCCGATCAGGTGCGGCGTCACCTCGCGGAAACGCCTGAGCTTGTCGAGCTGATCGAGGCTGCGCGCCACCTTGCGGCTGGGATGGTTGAAGATGACGGCCGGCGGCACCGCCCACGCGGCGCTCTGGTCGTCGAGCCATTGCAGCGCTTCGTGCGCCAGCTTCTCGTCATGGCTGTCCCGCCCCAGATCGTCGAAGCGGGCCTTGATTTCCTTGAGGACTCGCACGCCGTCGGGTCCCGGCGGGACCAGCACGTTCACGTGATCGTCACCGGCCCCGGGCGGCGCGTTCCACTCGAGGCCGTCGAGGATGACGAGGTCCGGATTCTCGCGGCGCGCCGCCGCAGTCGCGGCGAAATAGCCGTCGGACGCTCCCTCCAGATCGCGATCGCTGTGGTCGGTGATGGCAATCGCGCCGCAGCCGTGTTCCCTGGCCTTCTGCACCAGGAGGGCGGGCTCGTGGCGGCCGTCCGAGAACCGGCTGTGCATGTGCAGATCGGCCTCGAGCCAGGTGCCCTTCCCGATCCACTCGGTGCGGCGTACGAACTCCGCTCCCGGCGGCCGACCCGTGCAACCGGCGATCACGAGCGCGAAGAGAAAACCCCCGCGGATCAGGCCGCGCGCCTTCCCCCGCATGACTACGGCCCGCTCCAGGGCTCGGCCTCGACCAGCCCCTTCAAGCGGGCCAGATCGGCCTCGATCTTCTTCTGCGCCTCGCGCGTGACGAGCGGTTCCATGAGCCTCGCGAGGGGCTGCTCGTACCGCGAGATGCAGGCGTAGGAGAGGAAGGTGCCGTCGCCGCTCTCGACCAGATCGTAGCGCGCGTCCACCTTGAATCCTTCCGACTGGATCGCGACGACGAGCCGCGCGGGCACCTCGAGGTCGGTGACCGTCGTCTCCATCTCGTAACGACCGTTCCCCACCACGACCACCTCGCGCGACCGCGCCCCGACCTTGAGGCCTTCGTCGGTGAGCGGCGTGGATTCGTCGAGCCCGCCGATCCACTGCTTGAGGCGCGCGGGCTCCGTGACCCACGGGAAGACCTGCGCCGGCGGGCGTTCGATCTGGATGGTGGCCGTGTTGCGTCCGGCCTCGTCGCGCTTGCCCACGGCGAGCAGCACGACGACGCCGATGACGATGAGGGCGACAACGAGCGAGAGCAACCCGAGAAGCACCTTCTTCATTTCGCCTCCATGACGTGGCCCAGGAGCCCGGCGGCTAGGCCTGGACCGGGACGCCGTCGGCGACGATCATCTCGGTCGCCGCGCTCGCGTGGCGAATGGCCTTCGCCGCCGCGTATTCCGGCGAGCTCCACCAGGCCCTGGCCCGCTCGAAGCTCGGGAACTCGAGCACGACGAAGCGGCGCGGAGTCCAGCTTCCCTCGAGCGTTTCCACGCGCCCGCCGCGCACGAGATACCGCCCGCCGTAGGCGCCGACCGTCGCCTGCGCCGCGGCCTTGTACTTCTCGTACGCAACCGGATCGTGCACTTCGATGTCCACGATGACATAAGCCGGCATCAGCCCTCTCCTTGTGCTGCCTCATCTGCGTGCGCTCGCCCGCACTCCGCCGCGAGCAGCGCGAAGAGCTCGTCCATGTGCTCGCGTCGCGTGCGGAAGTTGACCGGGTTGATCCGGAAGTACGTGTGCCCCTTGAGCACCGTGGTCGAGATCCAGAAGCGCCCGCTCGCCTCCACCCGGCGCGCCACCAGGGCGTGGATCCGGGCGAGCCGCGCCTCGCCGGCGCCCGTTGCGTCCACACCGCCCGGCCGGTAACGGATGCAGACCGCCGACATCCGCGGCCAGACCGCCGACGCGAAGTCCGGATGCGCCTCGGCCAGCGCGTGGAGATGTCGGGCCTGCTCGACGTTCGCGTCCACCCAGCGGCCGATCTCGCGCGCTCCGTAGCGCTTGAACCCCATCCAGACCTTGAGGCCGCGGAAGCGGCGCGACTGCTCGAACCCGTGCACGTAGTAATTGTAGCGCTCGCCGCCGGGGTCGAGCCCATCGCTCAGGTACGACGGCTGCATGCCGAAGGACCGCGTGAGCGCGCTCGCGTCGCGAACCAGGATGGCGCCGGCATCGACGGGAGCGTAGAACCACTTGTGCGGGTCGATGGTGATCGAGTCGGCGAGCGCGATCCCGTCGAGCACCTCCCGATGCGCCGCGGAGACCAGCATGCCGCCGCCGTAGGCGGCGTCCACATGCATCCACATGCCCTCGCGATCGGCGATCGTCCTGAGCGCGCGGAGATCATCCACCGCCCCGGTGTTGGTGGTGCCGCCCATGGCCACGATGCACAGCGGGCGGACGCCCTGCGCCCGGTCGGCGGCGATCGCTGCCTCCAGCGCGGTGAGGTCGATCCGGAAGCGCTCGTCGGTCGCGAGCGCGCGCAACCCGGCGCGGCCGATACCGATCGCGTCCGCGGCCTTGTCCACCGAGACGTGCCGCTCCTCGGACGTGTACGCCGCGTAGCGCGCGGTCACTCCCTCGTGCTGCGCGCGATCGCCCGAGACATGGTCGCGCGCCAGCTTGAGCCCGATGAAGTTGGCCATGGTGCCGCCGCTCGTCAGGTTTCCGCCCGCGCGCCCGTCGTAGCCGGCGAGATCGGCGAGCCAGCGCACGGTGCGCCGCTCGAGCGCGGTGGCGGCCGGCCCGATCGTGTAGGCGCCGACGTTCTGGTTGAGCGCCGAGGCGATGAAGTCGGCAAGGATGCCAGCCGGGGTCGGGCTCGAGGTGATGAGGCCGAAGTAACCGGGGTGGCTGAGCTGGGTCGAGTAGGGGAGGAGCTTCTCCTCGAGCTCGCGGACGACCTCGGCGAGCGGGGTCGGCCCGGCGGGGAGCGGTGCCGCGAACAGGTCCTCGAGGAAACGCGGCTCGGCAGCCGGGAAGAGCGGTCGCTCCTCGGCGCTCGCCAGGTAGTCGGCGAGGAGGTCGACGAGATGGTGCCCCATCGCCCGGAACTCGTCCATCGCCTCCTTCACCTCGTCCACGATCGTCCCCTTCCCGCCCCTTCACGCGAGCTTCTGCGCGATCACGTGGAACATGTGCCAGTGCTTCGGCTCGTGGAGCGCCGTCTCCCCGTCGCGCTCCTCCTCCTCGCACACCTCGAGCGTGAAGCGCGCGAAGAGCGCCCGCACGGTCGCGGCGGTGTGGAAAGTCATCTCCTGGCGGGTCGCCCAGGTGTCGTTGACCCCGAAGAAGTGCCCGATGAACCAGCCGCCGGGCACGAGGGCCTCGACGACCTTGCGCCACACGAAGGGGAAGGCGGCGGGCCGAGCGAACGGCAGGCTCAAGCTCGCGAGCACGAGATCGGCCGCCGGCAGATCCATGGTCTCGAAGTGCATGACCGCGACCGCGAGCCGCGCGCGCGCCTCTTCCGACACGCGGGCCCGGAGCCGCGCGATCGCCTCCTCCTCCTGATCGAGGGCGAGCACGGTGTAGCCGCGGCCGAGAAGCTCGACCGTGTCCGTTCCCTCGCCGCAGCCGAGATCCACCGCTAGCTTACCGGCCCCGCCCGCGCCCTCCGGATCGGCGAGCGCGAGCGCGCGCAGGAGGAGCGGGCGCGGCGCGCGCCCGGCGATGGCGTCGTAGTACTCGCGCCAGGTGGGGCTCTCGTCGCCGGTGGGCCGGCGTCGCTCGTTCATGCCGGCCTCCTTCCCGCCGCCGGCACGCGCGCGAGCTCCGCCGAGAGCAGATCGAGCGGGAAGACCGCCCCGCCCCGGGCCACGTAGTCGCAGTAACGGAAGACCTCGTCGGCACGGAGGTCGATGTGCTTCATGTCGGCGAGCGTATACCAGTCGGCCCCGAGCGACTCGGAGTCGGCCACCTGCTTCGGCGCGGTCGACGCCCGTGGGTGCGCGGCGAGGATCACCCGCACGCGCGCGGTTCCCCCCGCGAGGGGCGCGTGCTCGACGCGGAGAACCCCGTCCACCTCGATCGGGATGCCGGCCTCCTCGATGCACTCGCGCTCGGCGGCGGCGAGGAGCGTCTCCCCGGGCTCGACGCCTCCCGCCGGCAGGTACCACGGCTCACCCGGCTTCGCCTCCTGGACCAGCAGGAAGCGATCGCCGTGGCGGACGACGACTAGCACGAAGAACCAGGTGGGAATCGGATCGCGTGGCATGGCTCCGGAGAAGGGTGAGGGCCTCGGGGACAGCGTCGCACCGTAGCGCCGCGTGGATGGTGCCAGAGAGGGGGGCCAACAGCAAGAGCCGCGATGTCCTATCGCGGCTCTCGAGTGGCCCACGGCCCGCGGCGGTGCGAGTCGGGGCGGCGCGCATCGTCGCGGGATGCGCGCGTGCTTACGGCAGTCTCCCGCCGATCGACTGGACGAACGACGAGACTAGTGGCCAGATCATCTGTCCGGCCGCCTGCACCAGCTTGATGATGGAATCGAGATGGCCTGTGAGGAGCATCACGGCGGCGATCCCGATCACGAGAGGCAGTATCCGCAACATGGCGAGCGACCTCCGAGTTGGAGATTTCGGGACCTGTGCCGAGGTCACTGCACAACTATCGTACCACGCTGCGAGGTCTGGAATGGAAGGAAGTCACTGGTGTCCGGCGAAGAACACGGACCGACGTGTTCCGGTCGGAGACAGAGTGGCGACCGCTGCGCGAATTGGCTCAGCCCACGCCGCGGCGGGCGCAACGATCCTGGGCGAGCGGCGGGCGCAACGATCCTGGGCGATCTGCCCCGGGCGGCGCGTGCTAGGATCTGCGCCGTGGAGCGCCGTCCCCATGCCAGTCGCCCCTATGCCATCGGTATCGCCGCCATCCTCGGCGCCGCCCTCTCGTGGTCGACCGCCGGGCTCCTCTTCAAGCTGATCGACCTCCCGCCGCTCACGATCTCCCTCTACCGCTCGCTCTTCTCGTGCCTCTTCCTCGCGCTGGTGGCCGGGCGGGGCTGGCGCGAGGTACGCCCCGGCGCGATCGGCGTCATCCTGACCTACGCGTTCACGGTCAACCTCTTCGTCATCGCGAACAAGTCGACGACCGCCGCCAACGCCATCCTGCTCCAGTCCACGGCGCCGGTATGGGTGATCCTCTTCGGCGCGCTCATCGAGCGGCGCTGGCCGCGGGCCGCCGACATCTTCGCGGTGGGCGGCGCGCTCGTCGGCCTCCTCCTCGTGCTGGCCGAACGGGTTGGCCCGGCGGGCGGACGCGGCAACGCGGTGGCGCTCGCGAGCGGGCTCTGCTTCGGTCTCATGATGATCGCCATGCGCCGGGCGCGCGCGACCCCGCTCCTCCACACGCTCGCCCTCGGGAATCTCGCCGCCGTGTTGCTCGCGCTACCGTGGGTGTGGCCCGATTTCACGCTCACCGGAGAGCAGCTCTTCTACCTCGTGCTGCTCGGCGCCGGCCAGCTCGGGGTGGGCTACGTGCTCCTGACCGTGGCGATCCGCCGCCTCCCGGCGCTCGAGGTGGCGCTCTTCGCGCTCCTCGAGCCGGTGCTGAATCCGGTCTGGGTGTTCCTGGCGCGGGGCGAGAGGCCGGGCGTCATGGCCATGACGGGGGGCGCGATCGTCGTCCTCGTGATCGCGTTCCACGCGCTCGCGACCGCGCGCCGCTACGCCGGCGCGGATCGCTGAGCAGCGGGCGGCCGCTCGCCCCACAGTCGCGCCGCGAGGAGGAGCGCACAGATCGTCTTCGCGTCCCGGATCTCGCCGCTCTCGATCCTGGCGACCGCCGCCGCGAGCGGCATGCGCTCGACGCTCATCACCTCGTCTGCCTCGTGCCGCGTCTCGCTGGGAGCGAGGTCGTGCGCGGCGAAGAGATGGATCACCTCGTCGGTGAACCCCGGCGTCGTGAAGATGGCGCCGAGGCGGGTCAGATGGCCGGGGGCGTAGCCGATCTCCTCCTCGGTCTCGCGGAGCGCGCAGGCTTCCGGCGCCTCGCCCGGATCGAGCTTCCCGGCCGGCACCTCGAGGATGTACCCGCCGGCGGCATGCCGGTACTGGCGGACGAGGAGCACCTCGTCGGCGCTCACGAAGGGCACCACGGCGGCCGCGCCCGGGTGATGGATGATCTCGAGCTCGACCCGGGTCCCGTTCGGGAGGTCCACCTCCTCGACGACGAGATGGACCACGCGTCCCTTGTAGATCTCGCGCACCGCGCGCGCGGACATCCGGCCCCTACTCCCAGGCGTCCTTGACCAGCGCGGAGAGGATGACCGAGACGATGCTCACGATGAGCGCACCGAGGAACGCCGCCCCGAACCCGTCGACGTTGAAACCGACGTGGAACCAGTTGACCGCGATCCACGAGGCGATCGAGAGCGAGATGGCGTTCACCACCAGCACGAAGAGGCCGAGCGTCAGGATGATCGCCGGACAGGTGAGGAGGACGAGGAGCGGGCGCACGATCGCGTTCACGAAGCCGAGGATCACGGCCGTCGCCGCATAGACGCCGACACCGTTCGACTCGACGCGGATCCCCGGCACGATCCAGGCGGCGACGAACAGCGAGAGACCGACGATGACCCAGCGAATCAGCAGTTTCTTCATGGCTAGACGTGATTCCGGAGCATGAGCTCCTTGGGATGGGGGTTCAGGTACACCTGATCGCTCAGGTAGGACACATCGAACTTGCGCACGTAGTGCTTGACCAGGGTGATGGGCACGATGAGGGGTACGAGCCCCTGCCGGTAGTCGGCGATCACGCTCTGGAGCTCCGCCTTCTCGTCCGGGCTCAGGTGCTCCTTGAAGTAGCCGGCGATGTGCTGGAGCACGTTCGTGTGCTTGCGGCTCGTCGCCCTGACCTGGAGCCCGGCGGCCTGGAGCTCGCCGTAGCGGGTGGCGAGCTCGGATGGCCGGAACGCCTTGGCACCGGCCACGAGCCGCCCCATCTCGGCGTAGTGCTCGGGGCTGTGGGCGAGGAGGACGAGCTTGTGCGCGGTGTGGAAGGCGACGAGGCGCCCGCGCGTCAAGCCGTCGGCGAGGAGATGCCGCCAGCGCCAGTGGCAGAACACGCGCTCGATGAAGTTCTCGCGGAGGACGGGGTCCGAGAGGCGTCCTTCCTCTTCGGCCGGCACGAGCGGGAAACGTTCCTTGAACTCGCGGGCGAACATGCCGACCCCCTGGCGCACCGCCATGCCCGATTCCGCGCCGTAGACGCGCACCCGCTCCATGCCGCAGCTCGGCGAGTCCTTCTTGAAGATGTAGCCGTCGAGATTCTCCGCCGCGAGCTCGCGCACGCGCTTCGCCGCGAACCGGAGCATGGACTGCGTGTGGTCGATCTTGGTGCGCACCGTAAGGAGACGCGGCGATTCGGGCTCGCCGACGAGCCGGAGCGACTCCCGAGGCACGCCCATCCCGACCTCGAGCTCGGGACAGACTGGCACGTACTCGAAGTAGGCGTTGAGCGTGCGCGAGATGAAGCGGTCTTCCTTGTGTCCGCCGTCGAAGCGGACCTCCTCGCCGAGGAGGCAGCTCGAGATGCCGATGCGGACGGGGCCGGTGGGGTCGGGGAGGCGGTTCGTCGCGGCTTTGGTGGCCATGTGCGGAAACCTAGCAAGTCCGCGTCGATTCCGCCACCGGGCGGGACGAGGACCCTCCACCTTCCATGGCCGCGACGAGCTCCTTCGCGCCCGATCCCCACTTGGAGACGACCCTGAGCGCTCGAGTGAAGGGCACGTCCAGGGGATGCACCCGCTCCCGGGCGAGGATGTAGACGGCGCCCGCAAACGGTGTGGGGATCGATGGGACGAACACCGTGTACCGCCCGTCCGCGAACTCCTCGATGATGAAGGCCGGAACGAGGGCCTCTTCGATCTCGGCCAGCGCGGGCTTCCAGACGGTGTCATCGCTGGCGCCCGCCATCTGCTGAGTGAGACTTCGGATGAGCGCGTAGCCCGGAATCTTCTCGAAGAGAGCTTTCTCGATCCGCTCCCGGGCGACCCGTCCGGGCCCGGTCCGGATGGCTACGCCGATCAGGAAGCAGATCAGGAAGACGAGGAGAAGGGACAGGATCGTCTCGGCGGGGAAGGAGTCCGGAAGGAGGAGGGTGAATGGCCGCACCAGTCCGGCGACGGACTTCAGTGCCTTGAGCAGCAGCAGGACGGCGAGGTAGACGGGAATCAGGATGAGGAGTCCACCCGCCACGGCACTCCCCACGAACGCCAGTGCCTGTTTCATTGGTTCGACCTTTCATCCTGGTGGCGCGCGCAGCGGGCGAGAAGCTCGGCGACGTGGATCGCCTCGCGGCGGGCGCCGTCCCGAATCTGGTGGCGGCACGAGGTGCCGTTCGCAACCAGGATCGTCTCCGCCGTCGCCGCCCGCGCCCGCGGCAGGAGCACGCGCTCCCCGATCGCCATCGACACGTCATAGTGATCGCGCTCGTAGCCGAAGGCGCCGGCCATGCCGCAGCAGCCGGAATCGAGGAGCTCGCTTTCGAGCCCCTCCACCCGGCGGAGGAGAGACATGAGGGCATCGCTCCCGGCGAGCGCGAGCTGGTGGCAGTGGGGATGCACGATCGCCTGCCCGGCGAGGCGCCCCGGCGCGTAGTCGCGCTCGATGAGAAGCTCCTCGAGGAGACGGGCCTGGCCGGCGAGGGCACGCGAGCGCGGCCCGGGCACGAGATCCGGTAGCTCGTCCCGGAAGGTCAAGAGACAGCTCGGCTCGCAGCCGACGACGAGCGTCCCGCGGTCGATCTCGGGACCGAGCACATCGAGCAAGTGCCGCCCTGCCTCCCGCGCACGATCGAGGAAGCCAAGCGAGTAGAACGGCCGCCCGCAGCAGACCCTGGTCGCCGGGAGCAAGACCTCGAAGCCGGCAGCAGCGAGCACCTCCGCCGCCGACACGAGAACCTGCGGCTCCTGGTAGTTATTGAAGGTGTCGTCGAGGAGGATGACGCGCTGCCGGGTGCCGGGCGCCGGCGCGGCCCGGCGCGCCCCGCCGCGCTCGTGGCGCGCGCGGAAGCTCTCCGGCGCGAGCTCCGGCAGGCTGCGCCCGGGATGGATCCGCCCCGCGGCGCGGAGGAGCCACCCGCCGACCCCGCTCCGGGTGATCGCGTTCACGAGCCATGGCGCCCCGGCGCCCAGCGCCGACAGCCGTCCGATCGCGGCATACATCCGGTGATGAAGCGGTGCTCCCGCCTCACTCCGCTGCGCCGCGAGCACCTCGGCCTTGAGCCGCGCCATGTCGACCCCGGTCGGACACTCGCGCTTGCACGCCTTGCACGAGAGACAGAGGTCGAGCGCCTCGCGAAGCCGCGGATCGCCGATCCCCGCGCCGCCGTCCCCCAGTAGCTCGCCGAGCATCGCCTCGCGGAGCGCGTTCGCCCGCCCGCGGGTCGAGTGGAGCTCCTCGAGCGTCACCATGTACGAGGGACACATGGTGCCGGCATCGAGCTTCCGGCACTTGCCGACCCCGATACAGTTCTCGACCGCCCGCCCGAATCCCTCCTGCTTGGACCAGTCGAAGAACGTCGCGGGCTCCCGCAACACATAGTCCGGGTGGAAGCGCAGGTTCTCGTCGAGCGGGAGCGGATCCACGATCTTCCCGGGATTGAGCCGCCGCTCCGGATCGAAGAGGCCCTTCACCCGCCCGAATGCCTGGACCAGCTCCGGGCCGAACATCCGCCCGAGGAGCTCGCTCCGCGCGATCCCGTCCCCGTGCTCGCCCGAGAGCGAGCCGCCGTGCGCGAGGACAAGATCGCCCACCTCCTCGGTCAGGCGGCGGAGCCCCGCGGGGCCGCCCGCGGCCTTGAGATCGAGGAGCACGCGGATGTGGAGGCAGCCCTCGCCCGCATGTCCGTAGAAGCTCCCCTCGGTGCCGTGCCGGCGGAGGATCTCGCGGAACTCGCGCACGTAGGTCCCGAGATGCGCCGGCGGCACCGCCGTGTCCTCGACGCCGGCGGTGGGCTTCGCCTCGCCGCGGACGTTCCAGAGGAGCCCGAGCGCCGATTCACGGAGCGCCCACGCCTCCTCCTGCTCCTCGTGGTCGATGAGCACGGCGGTCGCGCGGAGCCCGGGGAATCGCTCCCGCCCGATCGCCCGCGCCCGCTCCGCCACCTCGGCCGCGCTCTCCCCCGCCGCCTCGACGAGGAGGGTGCCGCCGGCTGCCGCGTCGAAGAGACGGAGCGCGCGGTGGAAGCGCGGGCGGGTCTCGGCGCGCGTTATCAACGTGCGATCCACGAGCTCGAGCGCGGCCGGCGCGTGGCGGGCGACGAGCTCCGGCACCTGATCGAGCGCCTCGGGCACGTCGTCGAAGAAGAGGAGCGCGAGCGCGTGGTGGCGCGGCCGCGGCGAGAGCGCGAGCGTCGCCTCGAGCGTCACCGCGAGCGTGCCCTCGGAGCCGGTCAGGAGCCCGGCCACATTGGCGCCATGCTCGGGCAGGAGCTCGTCCAGGTTGAACCCCGACACGCGGCGCGGGATCTGCGGATAACGCGCGCGCACGAGATCGCCTACTTGCGCGGCGAGCGTTCGCAACTCCGCGGCGATCGCCCGCGCCCGCTCGCTGCCGCCGACTTCGCCCGAGCGCGCGGCCTCGATCAGGCTCCCGTCGGCGAGGAGCGCCACGACCTGCTCGACGTGATCGACCGTCTTCCCGTAGGCGAGCGAGTGCGCGCCGCACGAGTTGTTCCCGATCATGCCGCCAAGCGCGGCGCGGTCCTTGGTCGCGGGATCGGGCCCGAAGAGGAGCCCGTGCGCGGCGAGCGTGCGGTTCAACCGGCCGACGATGACGCCGGGCTCGACGCGCACGCGGCGGCCGGCCGGATCCACATCGAGGATCCGGTGCATGTGCTTCGTGAAGTCGAGGATGAGCGCGGCGCCGACCGTGTTCCCGGCGAGGCTCGTGCCGCCGCCGCGCGGAAGGAGCGGGATCCCGTGCTCGGCGGCGATCGCGACCGCGGCCTCGACATCGGCACGCGTCTTCGGCACGACGACGCCGAGCGGCGCCAGGCGGTAGTTCGAGGCGTCGGTCGCGTAGATGGCGCGCGAGAGGGCGTCGGCGCGCACCTCGCCGCTCACGGCGCGGCGGAGCTTCGTAAGCGCAGCCGCGAGCGCCGCGTGTCCCGCGGCGCTCGCGTCTCGTGTCAGCGCCGGCCTGGTCCCGGCGTCGTCGTCGTGTCCGCGCGTCGTCATCTCGCCTCCCGCCGCCGGAGTCTAGCGCGAGACGCGCCGGCGCGGGAGCACGAAACGGCCCGGGCTACCGCAGGAGAACCGCCCGTTCGACGCGGGTCGCGGTCGGTCCGGATAGCCGCACGAAGTAGATGCCGGAGCCGACATCCTGCCCTGCATCGTCCCGGCCGTCCCAGAAGAGGGAGTGGGCCCCCGCAACGCGCTCCGCAGCGAGGAGCGTGCGCACCCGCCGCCCGAGCGCATCGTGCACGGCGACCTCGGTCGGGCCGCCGCGGGCGAGTTCGAAGCGGATCTCGGCGCGCGGGTTGAACGGATTCGGGCGCACGGGATCGAGACGATCGGCGCTCGCCGCCGGCGGCGCCGGCTCCTCGCCGACGCCGGCCGGCAGATCCATGATCGGGAGCCCGGCTCCCTGCTCGATCTGGCGCGACCCCTGCTCCTGCAGGAAGGCGACGAGTTCGACGTTCTCCTCGGCCCAGTCGCCGGCGACCGCGAACGGCAGCGCGACGAGCAGCGTGTCGGGATACGGGGCGGCGAAGGCGAGCACCGTGCCGGTCGTGTCGGGCACGAATCGCCGGAACACGTGATGATGGATGTCGATCCCGTTCGGCGCCGCGTACAGGATGTCGTTCTCGATGATGGCGATGCGAAGCCGCTGGGCACCGCCGATCGCGCTCTCGGCGATGACGCGAGCGGTCAACTCGCCCGTGCGCGTGCCCGGGTCATAGGTCCCGCCGAGCTCGATCCGCGCCCGCGACTGGATCGCCTTCCGCTGCTGGTAGAGCGCCTCGTAGGCTGCCGGATTGTTGCCCGCCGGGATGGACGGTCCGTCCATGCGAATGGACGGCGTCGAGGAGATCTGATTGTAGAAGACGCGCGCGTTCACCTCCGCCGGATTGGCGAGATAGAAGGGATCGCCGGCGTACGGGAACGACGTGTGGTACTCGATCGCGACGACGTCGGGCTTCGAGAAGATCCAATCCTTGAGGGGTGGATCCACCACCCCGCAGGACCCTCACCTGAAGTTCGTATAGTGCTCGAGGACGACGATGCGATCGGCGGCCAGGGAGAGGAAGGGCCAGGCGCCCGCAACGAGGACGAGAAAGAGCGCAGTCAGAGCCGGTTGTGCACCGAACATGGACGATCTCCTGGGCGGGTAGCATGCCGGGGGGCATGGCGGAAGGCGGGCGCTCCGCAACGGTCTCCCATTGGATGCCCTTCCGGGCGGGATAGTTCCGGGAAAACCGGGGACCCCGGCCCCCACGGCCGGCACGAGCCTCAGACGCCGGCCGCCGCCCGCGCCGCCCCGAGGAGGGCCGCCCCGGGGTTCAGGATCACGCGGATCGGGATCCGGGCGAGGAGGGCCGTGAACGGCTCCCCCTTGTCGCGGAAAGCGGCGATGAAACGCCCGTCGGCGAGGGCGGGCAGGATCTTCGGCGCGATGCCGCCTCCCACGTAGACACCGCCCATCGCCATCGCCCTCAGCGCAAGATTTCCCGTCTCGGCGCCGTAAATCGAGACGAAGAGCTCGAGGCTCTTGACGCAGCGCGGGCAGGCGCGGGCGAGGGCCGATGCACTGACGGCGGCGGGCGGATCCGGCGCCGCGAGGAGATCGCCGTGCGGTGCGGCACCGGCGCCTGCGGCCTCGTGCGTGAAACGATAGCAGTTCAGGAGACCCGGCCCGGACAGCACGTGCTCGTAGTCGGCTCGCCCGTAACGCGCGAGGAGGAAGCGAAGGAGAGCGATCTCCCCGTCGTTCCGCGCCGCGAGATCGGCGTGCCCGCCCTCGGAAGCGACCGGCACGCACCGGTCCCCCGCCGGCGCGAGGATGGCCTGGCCGAGGCCGGTCCCCGCGGCGATGAGCACGGCCGCCCCGCCGGGCTCGGCATGCCCCGGCTGCAGCTCGGCGAAATCATCCGGGGCGAGCTCGGCGATCCCCGCCGCCATCGCCGCCAGATCGTTCAGGAGACGGACCGGCACGCCGAGCCGGCCCTCGAGATCCCCCGCGTCCACGACCCAGGGGAGATTGGTCGCCGTCACCCGGCGCCCGATGACCGGCCCCGCGATCCCGAACCCGGCCGCGCGGAGCGGCGCGGACGCCGAACGGGCGGGCGCTGTCGCCAGGAAGTGAGCGACCACATCGGCCAGCCCGGCGTGCTCGCGGCTCGCGTACTCCGCGGCGGCCACGGAGCGGAAAGCTCCGCTGTCGAGCGTGAAGAGCCCGAGCGCGGTCTTGGTGCCGCCGATGTCACCGGCGAGGATCACGACGCGGCCGGCGGCGGCGGCTCGCTGCTCGGCGGCGGAGACTCGCTGCTCGGCGGCTCGGGCGGCTCGCTGCTCGCCGGCTCGGGCGTCTGTCTGCTCGCCGGCTCGGGCGTCCCGGCATGGGCCGCCTCCACGGCCGCAGTGCTCGCATAGGCGGCGGCCATGTCGCGCGCACGCCCGAGCACGGGCCCCTGATCGCGATCGCAGAGACCGCGATGCTCGAGCGCATCCACGACCAGAGCGCCGAGACCGGGCACGAGGATCGGGATGTGCTCGCGGCGCGCGGTGTTTCCGCCGCCCGCAGGCGCGCCGCGCCGCCGATCCCGTTCACGCAAGCGCATCCGGCCGGCGCCGATGATCACGTTCACCATCGCCGCCCCCTCGTCGAGCGCCGCGCGCAGCTCGAAGTCCGGCGTGCGGAGGAGGAGAACCATGTCTTCCGGCGGCTGCGTCGTGCCGAACCGCAGGCGCACGCGCCGCCCGCGCCCCGACACCTCGAGCACGCGCGGGGGTTGGGCCGGGACCGCGCTCGGTGGAGCCCCCGGCGCGAGACGCGGGCGCCGCGGCCGCCCCCAGCGCAGGCGCTGGCCGAGCCAGGCCGCGGTGAGAAGCGCCGCGGTCGGCCGCGCGGCGTGTCCGACATCCACCGACTCGAGCCGCTGCACCGCCTTCCGGAGCGGCGAATGCGCGACGGCCTGGGCGACCGCACGGCGGAAAGAGGCCAGGCGGAGCCAGGCGAGATCGGTGACCCGAGCCGGATCGCCGGTGGCGGCGACCACATCCCACCACACCTCCGGTACCGCACCGGTCGAATCGAAGAGCACGCGATCGGCCAGGGCGAGAAGGTTCGCCGGCGCGTGGTCGCGGATCGCTTCCGCGGTGCCGAGGAGCGCCACCGGCAACTCGCCGACCAGGAGCCCGCGCACCGCGCTCGCGAGCCGCTCGGCGCCATCCGCACCCACGGTGAACGTGATCCGCTCCGAGCACAGGAGTCCGCCGCCGCCCGGACGCAGGTGGCAGAGAGCGCTCACGCTGGCCGCGAGCGGTGCGGCATTCGCCTCGTCGCCGGCGCGCATCACGGTGATGAGCCGGGCCGGATGCCGGCGTGTCACCTCCTCGAGCACTGCGGGGTCGATCCCGTCGAGCACGATCAGGTTGGTGCGACAGGCGCGCGTCACCGCACCACGCTCGCGCTCCGCCGAAGCCGAACGCCACATCGCGGCGAGCTCGCGCTCGATCGCGGCCACGTCGATGAGCCCGCTCTCGCGTCCCTGGATGGTGGTGATAGGATCCATCGCGCTTGCCTGCTCGGCCCGCCTGCCTGGCCGACCGCTCCGCTAGAGCCGCCGCCAGTGGGACCCGTGCCGCTCGATCAGCGCATCGGCCTCGCGCGGTCCCCAGGTCCCGGCCGCGTACTCCGCCATCGCCGGCTGGCCCCGGCTCCACGCCGCCCGGACGCCGTCGACCAGCTGCCACGCGAGCTCCACCTCGTCGCGGCGCGCGAAGAGCGTCGAGTCGCCGGTGATCGCATCGAGGAGGAGCCGCTCGTACGCTTCGGGCGGGGTCTCCCCGAACGAGGTCTCGTAGAGGAAGTCCATGCGAACCGGGTCGATGTGGATCGCCTGGCCCGGCGCCTTGGAGCCGAAGGAGAGCGAGATGCCCTCGTCGGGCTGGATGCGAAGCGAGAGCACGTTCGAGTCGATGGTGCCGCAGCCCGCATCGCGGAAGATGCTCGTCGGCGGGCGCCGGAAAACGATCGCGATCTCGGTCGCCCGCTTCGGCAGGCGCTTCCCGGCGCGCAGGTAGAACGGCACGCCGGCCCAGCGCCAGTTGTCGATCCCAAGCTCGAGCGCGACGAACGTTTCGCTCATCGAGTCGGGCTTGACCCCGGGCTCCTCGAGATACCCGGCGACCGGCTGGCCGCCGGCGGTGCCCGCCGTGTAGCGGGCACGTACGGTTCTCCGGGCCACGTCCTCTCCGAAGAGCGGCTTGAGCGAGCGCAGCACCTTGACCTTCTCGTCACGCACCGAGTCGGCCTCGAAACGCACCGGCGGCTCCATGGCGACCAGCGTGAGGAGCTGCAAGAGGTGGTTCTGCAGCATGTCGCGCGCGGCGCCGGCGGCGTCGAAGTAGCCGGCGCGGCCCTCGATCCCGAGCGACTCGGCGGCCGTGATCTGCACTTGCTCGATGTAGCGGCGATTCCACAGGGGTTCGAAGATGCCGTTCCCGAGGCGGAAGACCAGGATATTCTGCACGGTCTCCTTGCCCAGGTAGTGATCGATGCGGAAGATCTGGGACTCGCTGAACACCTCGGCCAGCGCGTCGTTCACCTCGCGCGAGCTCCGGAGGTCATGGCCGAGCGGCTTCTCGACCACGATGCGGGCCTGTCCGTCGCCGACGAGGCCGGCCGCCTTGAGCTGCCGCACGATCGCCGGATAGTCGGCCGGCGGCGTGGCGAGATAGAAGAGCCGCTGCGCGGGGATGTGCAGGCGGCTCTCGAGCTCGTGCAGCTGCCGGGCCAGGGCGCCATGCGTCGCCGCTTCCGTGAAATCTCCCTGCACGTAGTGAATGCCTGCGGCAAGCCGGTGCCAGATCTCGTCGGCGATTTCCTGGCGCGACTGCTCGCGGACCGCCGCCGCCATCTCCTCGCGGAAGCTCTCGTGGGTCTTCCCGCGGCGGGCGAGACCGACGATCGCGGTCGCCGGGTCGAGGAGGCCGTCGGCAGCGAGGTTGTAGAGGGCGGGCATGAGCTTCCGGCGCGTCAGATCGCCGGACGCCCCGAAGATGACGATCTCGACGGGGGTGGCCCGGGGGGTCTGGGCCAGGTCCTCGCCGAACGGATGATGGCGCTGGGTCGTGGTCATGGCTCGCTCACCTCGCTCTCGCCGCTCTCACCGGCGCGGTCGGCCGCGCCGTGCGGGAAGCCTAGCACGGGCCTCGCGCCGGGTCGAATGCGGGCCGGGGATGGCGCCGGCCCTGACGCCCCACCCCTCCCTGGACCGCCCGCGCCATGCGTGGTAAAGAGGGCGGTGGCGAAGCCCTCTCCCACGTGGGGAGCGGGGCATCGCCGGGGCAAAGGCGATCAACCAGAGGGCGAGGATTCGGACATGAGTCGTGGGTGCATGACCGGCGTGGTCGTCCTGGCGGGGCTTCTCTTCCTCGCGATCATTCTTGGCTCGTTCTTCATGCAACGCTACAACGCGATGTACCAGTCGCGCGAGCAGGTGAACGAGGCCTGGGCCCAGGTGCAGAACGTGTATCAGCGGCGCTTCGATCTCATCCCCAACCTGGTCGAGACCGTGAAGGGGGTGGCCAACTTCGAGAAGGAGACCTACATCGCGGTCTCCGAGGCGCGGGCCAGGGCGGGGCAGGTGACGCTCGGTCCCGAGGTGCTCGAGGATCCCGCAGCCTTCCAGCGCTTCCAGGCCGCGCAGGGCGAGATCTCGACCGCGCTCAGCCGGCTTCTGGTGACGGTCGAGCGCTATCCGGAGCTCAAGGCCAATCAGAGCTTCCTGGAGCTGCAGAGCCAGCTCGAGGGCACCGAGAACCGCATCGCGGTCGAGCGGAACCGCTTCAACGAGACGGCCCGCGTCTACAACACGCTGATCGGACAGATCCCGAACAACATCGTGGCCGGCCTCGCCGGGTTCAAGCCGCGGCCGTACTTCGAGGCCGCGCCCGGCGCCGAACAGGCGCCCAAGGTCCAGTTCTAGGCCCGGCGGCGTCGCGGCCATGCACGAGCGGGCAGGCATCGGGCGGCGCGCGCTCGCGAGCGTGCGAACAGCTGCGCTCGTCCTGGTCCTGCTGTTCGCCTCTGCCCTGACCCCGGTGCCGCCGGCTCGCGCCCTCGAGGTGCCGGCGGCCCCCCTCGGCCGCGTCTCGGACTACGCGAACCTGCTCTCGCCCGCCGCCGTCGCGCGCATCGAGGCCCGGATCGCCGCGCACGAAACCGCCTCCTCCGACCAGATCGCGGTCGCCATCTTCCCGTCACTGGGGGAGGAAAGCCTCGAGGACTTCTCGATCCGGCTCGCCGAGCAGTGGAAGATCGGCGGCGCCGAGCACGACAATGGGGTCATCCTCCTCATCTTCGTCGGGGACCGGAAGACACGGCTCGAGGTCGGGTACGGCCTCGAGGGCCGGCTCACCGACGCGCTCTCGAGCCGCATACTGCGGAACGTCCTCGCCCCGCGCTTCCGCGACGGCGACTTCGACGGTGGGGTCGAGGAGAGCGTGGCGGCGATCATCGGCGCGATCCAGGGCGAGTATCGGGCGGAACCGGCCGCCGGCGGCGGCGGCCATCTCGCCTCATCCCTCATCCCGATTCTCCTCCTCCTCTTCCTCTTCGTGATCCTGCCGCGCATCATGCGCTCCCGCGGCGACCACGACATGCTCGGCGATGAGCACGGGTGGCGGCGCCGGCCTCGCCGCACGTGGGGCGGGCCGTTCGGCGGCTTCGGCGGGGGTATCGGCGGAGGCGGCGGCCTGGGCGGTGGCTTCGGTGGTGGCGGCGGCGGCTTCAGCGGCGGCGGCGGCAGCTTCGGGGGCGGCGGCGCCTCCGGCGGCTGGTGAGGAACGGTGCGATGATGAACCGGCGGCGCACGGTCCTCTTCGTGGGAGCGGTCTTCGCCTTGATCGCGTTCCTGCGCCTCGTCCTCGCCATGCATCCGGATCTGGGTGCCGTGGCGAGCGAGGCGAGCTGGGCGCCGGCCGGCCTCGCCGGCCTGCTCACCTGGCGCGGCGCGCTCGCACTGGCCCTCTTCGCACTGGCCGCCACGCTCCTCGTCATCTCGCTCCGCCCCCGCCGCGGCGAGTCCGCGGCCGGGTTCTTCACGCCGGAGGACCGTGCGGCCATCAGCCGGGCGATCCGCGATGCCGAGAGCCGAACCTCCGGCGAGGTCCGAGTCCACGTCGCCGCCGACAGCCGCGGCCGGCCGCGCGACGCGGCCGAGGCGTCGTTCACGACTCTAGGGATGCAGGGCACCGCCGCCCGGAACGGAGTCCTCATCTACATCTCGGTGGCCGACCACCGCTTCGCGATCATCGGCGATGAGGGCATCGATCGCGCAGTGCCCGTGGGATTCTGGGAAGATGTCACGGCCGAGATGGAAACCCACTTCGCGCGCCGCGAGTTCGCGGCCGGCACGATCGCCGCCGTGCACCGGGTCGGCGATAAACTCAACGCGTACTTCCCTCGTGAGCGGGGCGATGTGAACGAGCTCCCGAACGAGATCTCGACGGAGTAGACCGGCGCGGCCGCCGCTTGCAGCGCTGCGACCGCTGCCAGGGAACGCTCATGACCGCGCGCCGTCCTCTCGCGATGCCGATCGTGGCCGGTCTCGCCCTGCTCCAGCTTCTCCTGCACTTCGTCGGCAACGAGAGCTACGGGCTGTTCCGCGACGAGCTCTACTATCTCGATTGTGCCGCTCATCCCGCCCTCGGCTACGTGGACCATCCCCCGCTGTCGATCGCCGTCCTCGCCGCGACGAAGGCGACGCTCGGCGACTCCCCGGTCGCGATCCGCCTCCTGCCCGCGCTGCTCGGCGCCGCCCTCGTCCTCCTCGCGGCCCTCCTCGCCGCCGAGCTCGGGGGCGATGTCTACGCCCAGGCCGTGGCGGCGCTCGCGGCGCTCCTCGCACCGGCCTACGCCGCCCTCACCGGCTTCTACTCCATGAACGCGGTCGATCTCGTGCTCTGGGCGGTCGCCTTCCTCCTCCTCACCCGCTTCTTGCGTGGCGGCGATTCGCGACTCTGGCTCCTGCTCGGATTGGTGCTCGGTCTCGGACTTCTCAACAAGCTGAGCGCGCTCTTTCTGATGGCGGGGATCGGATCCGGCCTGCTCTTGACCCCCGAGCGACGCGCGCTCCGCGATCGGCGGCTGTGGCTCGGACTCGTCATCGCCCTCGTTCTCTTCCTGCCCCATGTGCTGTGGCAGGTGGCGAACGGCTGGCCGACGCTCGAGTTCATCCGGAATGCCCAGTCCTACAAGATCGCGCCCGTCGCACCGCTCGATTTCCTGGCGAGCCAGTTCGTGACGATGGGGCCCGCGAACCTCCCGGTGTGGATCGCGGGCCTCCTCTCTCTCCTCTTCTCGCCGGCCGGCCGCCGCGGACGTCTTCTCGCCTGGATCTGGCTCGTCACGCTCGCCATCCTGCTCGCGACGCGGAGCAAGCCATACTACCTGACCCCCGCCTTCCTGCCGCTCCTCGCCGCGGGGGGCGTCGCGATCGAGCGCTGGCTCGACCGGCGCGCGCTCCGCCCGCTCCAGGCCCTGCTCGTCGCACTCGTCCTCGCCGGCGGCCTCGCCGTGCAACCGCTCGCGCGGCCGCTCCTCGCGCCTCCCGATCTCGTCGACTACATGGAGCGGCTCGGGCTCGCCGTGCCCCCGGGCGAGCGCGGGGCGGAGGGGCCGCTGCCGCAGCACTTCGCCGATCGCATCGGATGGGAAGAGATGGTGGACGACGTCGCCCGCGTCTACACGACGCTCCCGCCGCCCGAGCGCGCCGCCTGCGGGATCCTCGCCTCGAACTATGGCGAGGCCGGGGCCGTCAACTATTTCGGGCGCCGCCATGGCCTGCCGCGCGCCGTGAGCGGCCACAACAACTACTTCCTGTGGGGGCCAGGAAACCTGTCGCCACAGGTGTTCATCGCCATAGGCTACGAGCTCGACGATCTCGCGCCGTACGCGGAGACCGTCGAGCTCGCCGCGACCCACGTGTCGCCCTACGCCATGCCTGGCGAGAGCAGCCTGCCCATCTATGTCGTGCGCGGCCTCAAGGTGCCGCTCGCCGCGGCCTGGCGCCGGACGAAGCAGTTCATCTAGCGCGCGCCGGCGGCGCCGGGGCGAGCCAGCGGTAGACCCCGCCCGCGAGCAGCGCCCCGAGGATCGGCGCCACCCAGAACATCCAGAGCTGTGCGATCGCCCAGCCGCCGACCATGAGCGCGGGTCCGGTCGAGCGCGCCGGGTTCACCGAGGTCTGCGTGACGGGGATCGAGATCAGGTGGATCAGGGTGAGGCCGAGGCCGATCGCGATCGGCGCGAAGCCCTGCGGTGCGCGCGGATCGGTGGCGCCGAGGATGATGAGGAGGAACATGAAGGTCATCACCACCTCGGTCACGAACCCTGCGCCCATCGAATAGCCCCCGATCGAGTGCTCGGCGTAGCCGTTTGCCCCGAACCCCGCGCTCACGTCGAACCCGAACGTGCCGCTCGCGATGAAGAGAAGCACTGCGGCGGCGACGATCGCCCCGAGCACCTGGGCGACGATGTACGGCACGAGCTCGCTCGCCTTGAACCGCCCGCCGGCGACGAGCCCGATCGAGACCGCCGGGTTCAGATGGCAGCCCGAGATGTGGCCGATGGCGTAGGCCATGGTCAGCACGGTGAGGCCGAAGGCGAAGGACACCCCGAGGAGCCCGATCCCCACCTCCGGGAACTTGCCGGCCAGGACCGCGCTCCCGACCCCGCCGAGGACCAGCCAGAACGTGCCGATGAACTCGGCCACGGCGCGACGAGAAAGGTTCATCCCTGATCTCCCTCCTTCTTGCCCCCTACCGGGGCGATCACCACACGCCGGCTCCGAACTCGAACACGAAGCGCGAGTCCTCGATCGTGTCCAGTCCGTTCGTCCGGAGACCCATCCGGATCCCGCCGAATCCGTAACCCAGGAACAAGTAGCGGAGCTTCCCGACCGTGCGGAAGCGGAACTTGGCGCCGAGCTCGAGCGCCGGTTCCCACTCGCTGTCGCGAACGACCACGTCCTCTCCGTTTTCTTCCCTGGTGACCTCCCTCAGGAACTCGGGCCCGAGCGTCAGGTACCAGTCCGCCCATCGGGATGCCGAGGGGGTGAAGAGCACCTCCCCCGATATGGACTTGCTCTGCACGTTGAACTTGGGCACTACCCAGACGATGCCGAGGTTGGCTCCGCGCAGGAGCACGCTCCACCCCGAGTAGGTGAGCCCGTCGTAGCGATAGCTGATGCCGGGAATGATGCTCGTGTGCTTGCGGAACGGATCGGTCAGGTCCTCGAAGCTGTTGGCCTCGTATTGCTTCGGGGACTGGTCCTTACCCATGCCGTTCCGCTGCATCATCTGGCTCAACCTCTCGGCGTGCGGTGCGTCGCACGCTTCGATCGCGGCCCCCGAGCGCAGAGTGTAGCGCCGCTCGATCGGCAGCTCGTCGACCGAGACCGGCAGGGATGGGCAGCGCCCCGCAAAGTCGGGCGGGGCGTCACGATAGCGCGGTGAGCGCGGCTTCGCCATGGCGGCCTGGAAGGAGCTGCCGAGGAGGCTCCCCGAGCCGAGAACATCGCGCACGCCCCAGGCGTCGTTGACGTTCACGTTCACGTCGTAGCCCGGCGTGTATACGCCGTCCCCGTTGCGATCGGGACAGGTCGCGTGCTTTGCTTCTTCGACGAGGAGCCGCACCGGGAGCCGCGTGTCGGACTTCACATCCAGGATGTTGTTGTACCAGTCGACCCCGTGCGCGAATCCGACGACGCGGGTGAGGCGGAGCTGGTAGCAGCCATCCGGTGTGCGTTCAGTGAGCAGATGGAACTCCGCCACCTCGAGATCGTGCTCGTGACCGTCCATGCCGACGTCTTCCCGGTAGTAGAAGAAGTAGCGGAGCAAGAGGCTGTTCACCTTGTCGAAGAACTGCCGATCGCTCTCGAGCGGCTCCACCACCGGACGGTACTCCGACTTGAGGCGAATGACGTGCGCCTGGTAGTAAACCGTCCCGGACTCGGACGGTTCCGGGTCGCAGGGATGCGGATCGGGGAGCCCCAGCGACCCGGTGTAGAGAAGGGGTTCCTCGGGCGTGAACCAGAGGATGGGAGCGGAGACCTGGGCGATCTCGGCGAGGGTGAGCGGGATTCTGCCTCGCCACAGGATGCCTCCCTGCCGATCGAGTTCGAACGGATCCGGGCAGTCGCAGTCGGCATGCAGGGGCGCGGGCCGGAAGATGAAGACGAGGAGAATGACCAGGGTCACTCGTTGTGCAGGCAACATAGAGACCTCCGGGGTCGACCAGAACACTGCATGCTTCCGGCGGCGGATCCTACATGCTCTCCGCACCGGCCGCCAGCGCGAGTTCGATCAGACGACAGTGCAGCCCGCCATGGACGAAGGGGATCTCCTGCCGCCGCGGTAGACCGAGATGGGCATCGAGAACGGGATCGGCGCTGACGATGGCGGCGCGCCAGCCGGCGAAGCGCGCCGCGAGCACGCGGCCGATCTCCGCATAGAGGGGACCGAGGTCCGCGACCGCGGTCACGCGCCGGCCGTAGGGCGGATTGGTGATGAATAGACCGGGGCTCGCGCCGGGCGGCGGCGCGGTGTCCACCAGGAAGCGGCGCTCGAGCGCAATCTGCGCCGCGACACCTGCGCGCTCGGCGTTCCGGCGCGCCACACCGACGGCCCCGGCATTGCGATCGGAGCCCGCGATGGGCGCGGGCAGCACGGCGCGGACCAGCGACTCGGCCTCCGCGCGGAGCGCCTCCCAGGTCGTGCGCTCGCTCACCGGCCAGCGCTCGCAGGCGAAGCTCCGGCGGAGTCCCGGGGCGATGCGCAGGGCGATGAGCGCCGCCTCGATCACGAACGTGCCGGAGCCGCACATGGGATCGACGAGCGGCATCGTGCCATCCCAGTCGAGCGCGAGGAGAAGCGCCGCGGCAATCGTCTCGCGGAGGGGAGCCGGTCCCGTCTCCTGCCGGTAGCCGCGGCGATGGAGGAGCTCGCCCGACATGTCGATCGAGAGAGTCGCGGTGTCGTTCACGAACCGCGCGTGGAGACGCGTGCCGGCGGCGCCCGGCGCGAGCGACGCGCCGGCGGCGGACGCCACGAGCTCGGCGATCCGGCCCGTGTGCGCGAGATGCGAGCGCGTCACGCTCACGCGCACCTCCACGCTGTCGCCCGCGCGCACGTAGGCGCCCCACTCGACCTCTCCCGCCCGCTCGGCGAGAAGCCGCTCGCTCGGCGCGTGGAAGCGGGCGAGGCGGAGCCGCACCTCGACCGCGGTGCGGAGCCAGAGGTTGGCGCGGAAGCCGAGGACCAGCGGCCCGGAGAAGCCGACCCCGCCCCGCGTCGCCGCGATCTCCGCGCCGCCGAGGGCGGCGATCTCGGCGGCGGTCACCGCCTCGAGGCCGGGGGCGCACACCGCGTGAAAGCGGCATGCAGATTGGCCGTCTATCACGTGCTCTGGGCCCGCCAGGCAGCGAGGACCGCCGTCTCGCGCTCAGGCGAAATCCCGCTCTTCAGAGCAGGTTTCTGCTCAGCGCCGGCGGGAAGGGGTCGCGTCGCGTGCCAGGCGAGCGTGTCGGCGACCGTGGTCGCGAGCGGCCGGAAGGCGAGCCCGGCGGCGATCGCCCGGGCCACGCTCACGTTCAGCATCCCGCTCTCCTCCTCCGGCACCCAGAGCGGGATCTCGCTCCACGGCGCCACCTCCTGCGCGGCGAGGAACGCGGCGCTCACCCAGGTGAACGTGGCATCGCTCCCGCTCACTTGGCGGCAGGTCTCGAGGATCTCCCGCCAGGTGAGCGGGTAGTCGGGTCCGGTCGCGTTGAAGACGCCGGTCAGGCGCGACTCGACCGCCCGGATGGTCCACGCCGCCAGATCGCGCGCGTCGATGTGCTGGGTCGTCGCCTCCGGTGGCGCCGGCGCGAGCACCTCGCCGCCGCGCACGATGCGGACCGGCCAGTAGGTGAAGCGGTCGGTCGGATCGTACGGACCCGAGATCAGACCCGGGCGGATGACGAGCGCGCGCCCGGGCAGGGTCTCCGTCACCACCTTCTCGCAGAGCGCCTTGAGCCCGCCGTAGGTCTCGCCCGTCACCTCTTCGGTCGTCGCATCGGCGAGCGTGGCGACCGGCGCGTCCTCGTCCTGCCCCGCTGTCTTCATGTCCGCATAGACCGAGATCGATGAGATGAAGGTGTAATGATCGACGAGCGGAGCCAGCGCCGTGGCCGCCATGCCGGCGACGCGCGGCACGTAGCCGCAGGTGTCGACCACCGCGTCGAAGCGCCGCCCGGCGAGCGGCGCGAGGCTCACCTTGCGGTCGCCGCGGATCTTCTCGACCTCCGGAAAGAGGTCGGGGTTCGTCTTCCCGCGGTTGAAGAGCGTGACCTGGTGGCCGCGCTCGAGCGCCGCTGTCACCAGGTGCCGGCCGAGGAACATGGTGCCGCCGAGGATGAGGAGCTTCATCTTGCCTCCGCCGCGCCGGCGATCGCCGCCTTTAGCGATCGCCGCGCAGGATGTCGCCGAGCGGGCCGAGCACCGAGCCCTCGTCGCGCTTCGCGCCGCGGGTCGGCGCCGCCGCCAGCATGCGCCCGGCGAGCCGCGAGAACGGGAGCGACTGGAGCCACACCTTGCCCGGTCCGGTGAGGCGCACGAAGAAGACGCCCTCGCCGCCGAAGATCATCGACTTGATCCCGCCCACCTGCTCGAGGTCGAAATCGACCGTGTCTTGCAGCGCGACGAGGCAGCCGGTGTCCACGTGCAGGACCTCTCCGGGGGCGAGCTCGCGTTCGATCACCATGCCGCCCGCGTGCAGGAAGGCGAGGCCGTCGCCCTCGAGCTTCTGCATGATGAACCCCTCGCCGCCGAAGAGCCCGGTCAGGATCCGGCGCTGGAAGTGGATGCCGATCGCCACACCCTTGGCGGCGCAGAGAAACGCGTCCTTCTGGCAGATGAGGCGTCCGCCCAGGTTCTTGAGCGTGATCGGCAGGATGGTCCCCGGGTAGGGTGCCGCGAAGGCGGCGCGCGCCTTGCCCTGGCCGGTGTGGGTGAAGACGGTGATGAAGAGGCTCTCCCCGGTCAGGAGGCGCTTTCCGGCACCGACGAGATGGTCCACCAGGGAGCGGTTGCCCTGGTCGGACCCGTCGCCGAAGAGCGTGTGCATCTCGACGCTCGGATCCTTGTACATGAGCGTCCCGGCCTCGGCGACCGCGCTCTCGCCCGGATCGAGCTGGATCTCGACGAACTGCATCTCGGCGCCGTGGATCGTGAACTCGATGTCGTCGGCACCGCGCCGATCGAGGGGCGGTGGCTGCACGCCGGCGCCCGGGGTGCCGGGAGCGCCGGGGCGGAGCTCGGCGACGTCCTTGATCGGCAGCCAATCGGTGAATCCCTGCCGCCAGACGTGGCCGTTCGGGTCCTGCGCCGCCTGTGCGACGGCCTGTCCTGCATCGAGCGGGCCCAGCTGTCGGCCCCCATAGCTGAAGTACCACTGCGTCATTGCCGGAGACCTCCTTCCTGCCGGGGGAACGCGCGGATCTTACACTTTCCTCCCGCGCCCCGGAGTGCTCCAATCTCCCCATCATGACCTCGCCCGCCAGCGGCCGGCCCGTGTGCGTGACCGGCGCCTCCGGATTCATCGCGGCCCAGATCGTCGCCGACCTCCTCCAGGCCGGCTACCGCGTGCGCGGCACCGTGCGCAACCTCGAGAGCAGGCTCGCCCGCGATCCGGCCGCCACCTGGCCCGGCGCAGGCGATCGCATCGCGCTCTTCGCGGCCGATCTCCTCGCCCCCGGCTCCTTCGACGCGGCGGTCGCCGGCGCCGGGTGCGTCCTGCACACGGCGAGCCCCTTCATCCTCGACGCCCGCGATCCGGAACGCGAGATCGTCCGACCGGCGGTCGCCGGCACGCGCGAGGTGCTTGCCGCCGCCGCCCGCTCTGGCACCGTCAGGCGGGTCGTCCTCACCTCGTCGATGGCCGCAATCACCGACGAGCCGGCGCGCGGGCACGTCCTCACCGAGGCGGACTGGAACGGGAAGTCCTCGCTCTCCCGCAACCCCTACTACTACTCGAAGACGCTCGCCGAGAAGGAAGCCTGGCGCTTCATGGCGGAGGAGGAACCCGGTTTCGACCTGGTCGTCCTCAATCCCTTCATCGTCGTCGGGCCGTCGCTCGTCCCGTCGCTCGGCACGTCGAACAAGATGTTCGTGGACATGATGAGCGGCGCGTACCCGGTGATCATGAGTCTCACCTGGGGATTCGTCGACGTGCGCGACGTCGCGCGCGCCCATGTCAGGGCCATGGAGGCTCCCACCGCCGCCGGCCGCTACATCTGCGCCGGCGAGACGATCACCATGCGCGAGGTCGTGACGATGTTGCGGGCCGACGGCTACGGCCGCTACCGGCTACCGCGGATCGGGCTCGATTCGCCGTCCGGCGATCGCCTCATGCGGCTCGCCGCGCACACGCGCCCGCGCGGCGTCCGCGACTATCTCCTCTCCCACATCGGCCGCGAGCTCCGCTTCGACAACGCGAAGATCCGCCGCGAGCTCGGCCTCGAGTTCCGGCCGCTCGCCACGACCATCCGGGAGACAGTCCGCGACCTCGAGCGCCGGGGACACCTCGCCGGCCTCGCCCGCTCCTGACGCGCGGCGCCGCACCCCGATCCCGCCCGCGCCCCGATCCCGCCGGCGCCCCGACACCGGGGCCGGACGCACGAAGGGCCGGATCCGTTGCCGGATCCGGCCCCCGTCGTTGGCGACACCCGTGTTCCGGCGCCACCCGTTGAGTTCAGTGGAAGCGGTCTAGTAGTCCTCGCCGCCGTAGCCGCCGGGGCCGCCCGGACCGGCCGAGGCCTTCTCCTTCTCCGGCTTCTCGGTGACGAGCGCCTCGGTCGTCAGCAGGAGCCCGGCCACGCTCGCCGCGTTCTGGAGCGCGGTGCGCGTCACCTTGGTCGGGTCGATGATGCCGGCCTCGAACATGTCGACATACCTCTCCTTGTCGACATCGAAGCCGACCGTCTTCTTCTCCTTCTTGACGTGCTCGACGATGACCGAGCCCTCGAGGCCAGCGTTGTTGGCGAGCGTCCGGAGCGGCTCCTCGAGCGCCCGCTTGACGATCATGGCGCCGATCCGCTCGTCCTTCTTGTCCTCATCGAACTGGATGGCGTCGATCACCGCGATACAGCGCAGAAGAGCCACGCCGCCGCCGGGAACGATCCCCTCCTCGACCGCGGCGCGCGTCGCGTGCAGCGCATCCTCGACGCGGGCCTTGCGCTCCTTCATCTCGGTCTCGGTGGCGGCGCCGACGCTGATCACGGCCACCCCGCCCGCGAGCTTGGCGAGACGCTCCTGGAGCTTCTCCTTGTCGTAGTCGGAGGTCGACTCCTCGATCTGCTTGCGGATCTGGGCGACCCGGCCCGAGATCTCGGACGACTTGCCGTGGCCCTCGACGATCGTCGTGTTCTCCTTGTCGATCGTCACCCGCTTGGCCTGGCCGAGATCCGAGAGCTGCACGTTCTCGACCCGGATGCCGATGTCCTCGGAGATCACCTGGCCGCCGGTCAGGACAGCGATGTCCTCGAGCATGGCCTTGCGGCGATCACCGAAGCCCGGCGCCTTGACCGCGCAGCACGACAGCGTGCCGCGCAGCTTGTTGACGACCAGAGTCGCCAGCGCCTCGCCCTCGATGTCCTCGGCGATGACGAGAAGAGGACGACCCGCCTGCGCCACCTTCTCGAGGAGCGGCAGCAGGTCCTTCATGTTGGCGATCTTCCTCTCCTGGATCAGGATGTACGCGTCCTCGAGAGCGCACTCCATCCCTTCCTTGTCGGTGACGAAGTACGGCGAGATGTAGCCGCGGTCGAACTGCATGCCCTCGACGACGTCGAGGGTGGTCTCGATGCTGCGCGCCTCCTCGACCGTGATCGTGCCGTCCTTGCCGACCTTGTCCATGGCGTCGGCGATGATGTTGCCGATCGAGTAGTCGGAGTTGGCCGAGATGGTGGCGACCTGCGAGATCTCGGTGCGGTCCTTGACCTTCTTCGACTGCTTCTTGAGTTCCTCGATGACGACCTCGACCGCGCGTTCGATGCCCCGCTTGATGCTCATCGGGTTCGAGCCGGCGGTGACGTTCTTGAGTCCCTCGCGGAAGATCGCCTCGGCGAGCAGCGTCGCGGTGGTCGTGCCGTCGCCGGCGACGTCCGAGGTCTTCGAGGCCACCTCGCGCACCATCTGCGCGCCCATGTTCTCGTAAGGATCCTCGAGCTCGATCTCCTTGGCGACCGTCACGCCGTCCTTGGTGACGGTGGGCGAGCCCCACTTCTTGTCGAGAACCACGTTGCGCCCACGCGGGCCGAGCGTGACCTTGACGGCCCGCGACAGCTTCTGCACGCCGGAGAGGATAGCTCCTCGTGCGTCATCAGCGAAAAGCAGCTGCTTGGCAGCCATACCCTACTTCTCCTTTACCCGCTTCATCGGGCGGGGTGACGGGCGCCATGAACGGGCCCGCAGGGATCCGATCCGTGAGCGCCGCCTCGTGCAAGCGCCGGCGCGCCTCGTCCTTACTTGCCCTGAATGATTCCGAGGACATCGTCCTCGCGCAGGATCACGTACTCGCCGCCCTCGATCTTGACCTCGGTGCCCGAGTACTTGCCGATGAGGATGCGGTCGCCCTTCTTGACCTCCATCGGCACCCGCTTCCCGCTCTCGTCGAAGCGGCCGGGGCCGACGGCGATCACCTCGCCCTGCTGGGGCTTCTCCTTGGCTGTGTCCGGAATGATGATCCCGCCGCGCTTCATTTCCTCTTCCTCGAGGCGCTTGATCAGGATCCGATCCGACAGAGGATGGACAGTCATGGCCATCGCACTTCTCCTTGTGCCATTCTCGCTTACCCCGCGGTTGCGGGGGTACTGGGTTCAACGTGGACGCGGGGCCTCGGCGGCCATCCCGGCCTGGTGGTTCGTCCCTGGCCGGGAGCTGCTCGTGGCGTCCAGCCCACAGTCTGCCATCGTTCAGATAAGTTTTCAGGCAGCTTTCGTGCCACGCACCATTCGGACGGGATAACTACATGTGGCCAAAGCTCTTAGGAACTCGGACCCACGATGCGGAATCGCGGCTCGAGCGGAAGTCGAGCCCAAATGGCACGCTTGCACTACTCTCAAGATCGTGCCCAATCGCTTGCGATTCAACAAAATATGGGCAATCCCGGGACCCAGGCTTAACCCGATCTGATCTCTGGCGTTGCCATAGTGGCAACTCCGCTGGCGTCTGGACCGCGTCTGCCGGCACCCGGCATCCGGCCATTTTGGCAACAAGCCCCGCAGGCCCCCGCGCGCCGCTCCAGGCCCCGACGGCGACATGAGCCACGCCGGGGAGATCGCGGCCCTCACGACGGCGGCCCTGTGGTCGGTGACCTCGGTCCTGTTCACGCTAGCCGGGCGCCACGTGTCCGCCTTCGCCGTCAACACGATCCGGACCCTCGCCGCATGTCTCCTCCTCGGCATCACCCTGTGGGCGGCCACCGGCGCCGTCCGGCCCGCGGAGGCGCCCGCCGCCCGCATCGCCGATCTGGCCCTCTCCGGGGTCGTCGGCCTCGCGCTCGGCGACACGCTGCTCTTCCAGAGCTACGCCTGGATCGGCCCGCGCCTCGCCTCCCTCATGATGGCGCTCGCCCCGCCGCTCTCGGCCCTCGGCGCTCTCGCCCTCCTCGGCGAGCACCTGGGGACCATGGGCTGGATCGGCATGGCGCTCACCCTGGGCGGCATCATCTGGGTGATCGAAGAACGCGTGCCCACCCCCGGATTCCATGCGCCTCATCGCGCGCTCGGGCTCCTCGCGGCCCTCGGCGGCGCCATCTGCCAGGCGAGCGGGGCGATCCTCGCGAAGCGGGGCATGCAGGCGATCGATCCGCTGCCCGCCACGCTCGTGCGCATGACCGCAGCCGGCATCGCGCTCGCCTTCGCCATGGCGCTCATCGACCGCGGCGCGCCACGCCTCCGCACTGCGTTCCGCACGCCTCGCTTCCTCGCCCTGATCGGCGTCGCGAGCGTGCTCGGGCCGTACCTCGGCGTGTGGCTCTCGCTCGTGAGCTTGAAGCTCACCGAGACCGGTGTTGCGCTCACGCTCATGGCGCTCACCCCGATTCTCGTCATTCCGCTTTCCGCGCGGGTGTTCGGCGAGCGCCCGACCCTCCGCGCGATCGCCGGCACTGTCCTCGCCGTGGCGGGAGTCGTGGTCCTCCTCCGGCGCGGCTAGCGCGGCGGGGAGCCGGCGGTCAGGGGATTCGCATGCCGGAGCTGCCCGACATCCTGGTTTACCTCGATTGCCTCGCGCCGCGCGTGCTCGGCGAGCCGCTCACCACCCTCCGCATCGCGAGCCCCTTCGTGCTGCAATCGGTGAGCCCCTCCCCCGCCGAGCTCGCCGGCAAGCGCGTGCGCTCTCTCGAGCGGCTGGGGAAGCGCATCGTCCTCGGGCTCGAGGACGACCTCTTCGTCGTCATCCATCTGATGATCGCCGGGCGGCTCCGCTGGAAACCGCCGGGCACCGCCCTGAATCGCAAGCTCGGTCTCGCCGCCTTCGACTTCCCGCCGGGCGTCCTCGTCCTCACCGAGGCAAGCACGCAGAAGCGCGCCTCGATCCACCTCGCGCGCGGCCGGGCGGCGCTCGCCGCGCACGATCGCGGCGGCCTCGACGTGCTCGGCGCCGACCTCGCCGCGTTCCGCGCGGCGCTCCGTGCCGAGAACCACACGCTCAAGCGCGCGCTCACCGATCCGCGGCTGTTCAGCGGGATCGGGAACGCCTACTCGGACGAGATCCTGCATCGCGCCCGCCTCTCACCGGTCAAGCTCACGCAACGCCTGGGCCCGGAGGAGATCGCGGCGCTCCATCGCGCCGCGCAGGAGATCCTCGGCGAGTGGACGGCGCGGCTTCGCGACGAGACGGGCGACGCCTTCCCGGACAAGGTGACCGCATTTCATCCCGGGATGGCGGTGCATGGGCGATACCGGCAGCCGTGCCCGGTCTGCGCCGCGCCCGTGCAGCGGATCGTCTACGCGGCGAACGAGGCCAACTACTGCGCCGCCTGCCAGACCGGCGGGAAGCTCCTCGCCGATCGCGCGCTGTCGCGACTGCTCAAGGGCGACTGGCCGCGCACGCTCGAGGAGCTCGAGGAGCTCGAGGAGCGGAAGGGTCGCCGCGACGGCTGATCTCAGGCGCGCTGGCGCCAGCGCTGGAAGCAACCGCTTAGCGCGCCGACCACGCGCGCGGCCCGGGTGGCCTGATGCATGGCGTCGGGCTTCCGGGCCACCGCCTTACCGAGCGCCGAGGTGAGATGGCGGAGCGCCTCCACCGCCATGTACGGCGGCACGCCCAGGAGCGTGCGCTGGAACCGCTCCTCGCTGAAGCGCCCGAACTTGGTACCCGCGGTGAGATTCAGGTGCAGGAAGTAGCGCCGGCGCATCTTGTCGGGCCCGATCAGATGCTCGATCTCCATGTCCGGGCGGTAACGCATGCGGACCTCGGCGCCGAGCAGGTGGCGGAACATGACGGAATCCGATCCGCCGCCGACGCCCTTCCCCGCCCGGTTGTACCGATGGTCGAAGCGGAGTCCGGAGGCGAATAGCGAGCGGCGGTAAGCGACGTTGCCGCTCCACACGGGCGTCCGGCGATCCGTGATCCAGAACGGAGCGGCGCCGTGGTCGAGCGCCCCGAGGAAGAGGAGGAGATAGTCGGTCATCCAGCCGGGCCGCGGCCCGGGGAGCCGCACCCGGATCGGGCCGCCTGCACACTCGGCGCCCTCCCGATCGAGGGCGTCGACCGCCGCCCGGAGCCACCCGGGCCGCGGCAGCTCGTCCGCGTCGATGAACACGAGGAACTCGCTCGCCGCCGACTCCTCGATCGCGCGGTTGCGGGCGTACGGAATCCCCTGGACCGGCTCGTGAACGATGCGCAGGGGCACCGCGGAGCGGCGGCCAAGCTCGCGCACGAGGTCGCTCGTGCCGTCGGTGCTGTTGTTGTCGACGACCAAGAGCTCGAAGGGACGGTCGATCTCCTGCGCGGCGATCGCCGGCAGCAGGGTCTCGAGATGGGCCCGGGCGTTGTAGGTGCAGATGGCAACGGTGGTGAGCGTCATGGATGCAATCCCTTGCGTGGGTGCGCTCAGCCGGCACGCAACCGTGCGTGCAGATGGCGGACTCCATGCCGGGCGACATCCCCCCAGGCGACATCGTTGTCGGCGAGAGCAAGCTTCCGGGCGAAGCTCGACAGCGTGTCGTCCCAGGTGATCGTGACCCGGCGCATGGCGTAACGATCCTCCGCGGCCCGGACGAACCCGGATCGCGTGGCGCAGGCGGCGGCATAGCCCGCCGCGGCGACGGTCTCCCGCACCCGGCCGTTGAATCGCCCGTAGGGATAGGCGAACGTGCGGATCGGAGCGGACAGTCGATCCTCGAGGTCCCGCTTGGAGCCGGCGACCTCGCTCTCGATCTCCTCGGGAGCCGCCTTGGTGAGATCGAGATGCCGGCGCGTGTGCGAACCGATCTCGAGTCCGGCCGCGATCATCGCCCGGAGCTCCGCTTCGGTGAGGATCTCCCGCTCCCGCCGGTCGCCGTCGACCCAGGACGCGATCCCGCCGACGAAGTCCGACACGACGTACCAGCTCGCGGTCATCCGGCGGTCGAGAAGCGGGCGCACCGCACCCTCGTAGTTGTTCCGGAACCCGTCGTCGAAGGTGATGGCGACGCGGCGGCGCCCGCTCGCCTCCCCCCGGAGCAGGTCAGCAACGCGCACGGTCTCGAAGCCGGCCCCGGCGAGCAGGTCGAGCTGGTTCGAGAAGGCGTCGGCACGCACATCGAAGCGCGTGTTCGGCCGGCCGCCGCGCGCGACGACCCCGTGGTACATGAGCGCCACGGTCTCGGGTTCGCCGGCGCGATCGTCCTCGGCCGCTGCCTTCCTGAGCAGGAGTCGGGAGATCGGGTCGATCATCATGTCGCGCGCGCCGCAAACGCCGGCGCGCCTTTCGGGCCCCAGGGGAGAAAGCGACCTGCCCTCGGCTGCTGATCGAGGACAGGTCCACTCGGAGTCCCGCCGTCACGCCGGACCAGAGCCCTGCGCGGCGGCGGTCGGACGATGTCGATTCCCGGTAGTGACTCGGGAGGAAAACGAAAGGGAGCAGAGGAGCGGAGCCGGCGCCAGCGGGGCACGGCGGCCGCGCCACCCATCGACGGGAGTGCCGGGATGGACTGCGTGTCCATCGCGCGGCCAGGGCGGCATCCTAGCACCTTTCCACCGGTTCCGCCAGCGGGTGAAGCGCGGACGCGGGCGCCCGGGACACCCGCAGTCGCCTCCCTGGTCTCCCGGCAAGCCGGCAAAACCGCTAAGATAGAGGGTGCTTGAGGCCGGTTCACACCACTCCCTTAGGAGCCCGATCCGATGACCTCTCCCCACCGCGCACGCCACCTGCTTCCCGCCCTGCTCGCCCTCGCTGCCGGCGCTGCCCTTCTCCTCGCTCTTCCCCCCGCCGAGCCGCCCGGCCGGGAGGAAGACCCGGGCGAAGAGGCGGAACGCGAGATCGAAGAACGCGAGGGCACCACCCCGAGCGACTGGTTCCTCGCCCAGCGCGCCTATCCGCACGCCGACGTGGATCCCGCCGACCTCGCCCGCATGCGGGCCGAGGCGGCGGCGCTCCGCGCCACGATCCCGGACAACGCCATACCGTGGGACCCGGTCGGGCCGACCCACATCGGCGGGCGGATCGCCGACCTCGCCATCGATCCTCACGACCCGCTCACCGTCTACGTCGGCGCCGCCGAGGGCGGCGTGCTCAAGACGGTGGACGGCGGCGTCACCTGGACCCCGCTCTCGGACTATCTCGAGACGCTCTCGATCGGCGACCTCGCCATCCACCCGAACGACGGGAACATCCTCTATGTCGGCACCGGCGAGCCGAACGGCGGCGGCGGCAGCGTCACTTACGGCGGGAACGGGGTCTACAAGACCACCAACGGCGGCGTCACCTGGACCAACGTCGGCCTCGAGGCGACCCGCTACATCGGGCGCGTGGTCGTCGATCCGGTAAACCCGGACCGGGTCTTCGTCGCGGCGATGGGGAGCCTCTTCTCCACCGGACCGGAGCGCGGCGTCTTCCGCTCGACCGACGCCGGCGCGACGTGGGACCACGTGCTCGCGGTGACCGACTCGACCGGCGCAGTGGATCTGGTCATCGATCCCACCGATCCGGACCGCGTCTACGCGGCGACCTGGGAACGGATCCGGCGGCCCCACATGCGCCGCTACGGCGGCCCGACGAGCGCCGTCTACCGCTCGACCGACGGCGGCGACACCTGGGCGATCCTCGGCGGCGGACTGCCGTCCCCGGCCGCGGTCAACGGCCGCATCGGGCTCGCGCTCGCGCTCTCGAATCCTCAGGTCCTCTATGCCATCTACGCCGACCAGGTCGGAAACTTCGCCGGCGTCTACAAGACCACGAACGGCGGCGATACCTGGACGCGCACGACCGACGGCGCCCTCGCCGGCGTCTATTCGACCTTCGGGTGGTGGTTCGGGAACATCCGCGTCGAGCCGACCAACCCCGACCGCGTCTACGTGCTTGGGCTCCCCTTCTATCGCTCGACGAACGGCGGGGCGAGCTGGAGCCAGAACGGCTCGAACATGCACGTGGACCATCACGCGATGGAGTTCGCGCCGACCGATGCCGGCCAGCTCTTCTACGAGGGGAACGACGGCGGGCTCTACCGGACGCTGAACGGCGGCGGCACCTGGACCAAGGTGAACGGGCTCCCCATCACCCAGTTCTACACGGTGGAGGTGGACTACCAGTTCCCCAACCGGCGCTACGGCGGCACGCAGGACAACGGCACCATCCGCACCCTCTCCGGCTTCCCCAGCGACTGGGCCGAGATCTACGGGGGTGACGGCTTCTACGTCAACGTGGACCCGACGAACAACAGCTACGTCTACGCCGAGTCGCAGTACGGCGGGCTCGGCCGCTCGACCAACGGCGGCAGCTCCTTCGTGAGCGCCTTGAACGGCATCTCGGGGAGCGACCGCAAGAACTGGTCGATGCCCGTGGTGCTCGATCCCACGAATCCGGCCGTTCTCTACTGCGGCACGCAACGGGTGTACCGGACGGTGAATCGCGCGTCCTCCTGGACGGCCATCTCGCCGGACCTGACCGACGGCATCCCGGGCCAGGGCGGCGTCGTCTACTCGACCGTGACGACGATCGCGGCCGCCCCGACCGACCCGCTCGTCGTCTACGCCGGCACCGACGACGCCAATGTCTGGGTCACTCAGAACGGCGGGACCGGCTGGACGCGGATCGACGCGGCGCTCCCCGAGCGCTGGGTGACCCGCGTGACCGTGGATCCGGTTTCCGCGGCCGTCACCTACGTGACGCTCTCCGGCTTCCGGGACGATGACCCGCTCCCGCACGTCTTCCGCACGACCGACTTCGGCGCCACCTGGACCTCGATCGCGAGCAACCTGCCCGAGGCCCCGGCCAACGACCTGATCGTCGACCCCGATGTCCCCGGCACGCTCTACGTGGCGACCGATGTCGGGGTCTACGAGACGCGCGACCTCGGCGGCTCGTGGGCGCCGCTCGGCCTCGATCTCCCGAACGTGGTGATCTCGGCGCTCGAGCTGCACCGCCCGACCCGCACGCTCACGGCGGCGACCTACGGGCGCTCGCTGTTCGCCTACGATCTGGGCGCGGCCGCCGGCATCGAGACTGCGGCCGCAGCGCCTCCGCTGGCCCCGCGGCTCCTCCCCGCGTCGCCCAATCCGATGACCAGTGCAACAACGCTCACGATCGACCTGCCCGGTGCGGCCGACGCGAACCTCCGCATCTACGACGTCAGCGGGCGCCTGGTGCGCGAGCTGGCCGCCATGCACCTGCCCGCCGGCCGCCACGAATTCCGCTGGGACGGGCGCGACGACGAGGGCCGGCGGGTCGCCCGCGGCACGTATCTCGCCCGCCTCGAGGCCGACCAGGTCGTCCGCACGCGGAAGGTGAGCGTCACGCGGTAGCGGCTCGCGTCAGGAACCTGCCGGCGCGGGCGGGCGACGCAGGCTGCCCTCGCCCGGCGAGTTTCGCCGGCCGGCGCCCAGGCGCGTTCTGTGCCGAGCAGCAGCCGGCCGGCGAGTGTTTGAGCCGGAGAGGGCAGCCGCGGAGCCCGCCCGCGGCGAAACTCCCAGAGAGCGCGCGCATCCGCCGCCCGCCTCCGCCGCCCGCCTCCGCCGCGCGCGCCTACCGGGCGTGCTTCGCCTCGTAGTCGGCGATCTGGTCCACGCGCCGCGCGTGGCGCCCGCCGTCGAACGGGCTCGTGAGCCAGGTCTCGACGATCGCCTGCTCGCTCCCGGGGGCCATGTAGTCCGCGCCGAGCACGAGCACGTTCGCGTCGTTGTGCCGGCGCGACATCGCCGCGTGCTCGACGTTCATGCAGATCGCGGCGCGCACGCCCGGCACCTTGTTGGCAGCGATGGCGATGCCGTTTCCCGAGTGGCAGATCAGGATGCCGCGCTCAGCCCGTCCGCTCGCCACCGCCTCGCCGACCCGGAAGGCGTAGAGCGGGTAGTCCACCGGCGGCTCGACCGTGCCGGTGCCGATGTCCTCGACCTCGTAGCCCAGATCGCGCAGCCACGGCACGATCTTCGCCTTGAGCTCTACGCCGCGATGATCGGCGCCGACGATGACGCGTCCCTTCGCCATGCCGTCCTCCTTGTCGCGGGCGGCCCCGCCTCCCCGCGGCGCGAGCCGCCTTCACTCGAGATCGTACTCCTTGAGTTTCCGGTAGAGAGTCCTGAGCCCGATGCCGAGCGTGACCGCGGCCCGCCGCTTGTTGCCGCCGGCCGCGCGATAGGTGGCGGCGAGCAGCCGCCGCTCGGCCTCCTCGAGCGTCATCCCCACCCGCACCGGCACCACCTCGCCCGGATCGGCCGCCTCCGGCCCGCGCAGGAACTCGGGCAGATCGTCCACCCCGAGGAGATGTCCAGGCGGCGCGAAGAGCACCATCCCCTCGATCGCGTTCTTGAGCTCGCGCACGTTCCCCGGCCAGGTGTAGCGCCGGAGGAGATCCATCGCCCCCTTGCTGACCCCGCGCACGCGCTTCCCGTGCTCCTCGTTGAGCTCGCGCATGAAGGACTCGACGAGGAGCGGGATGTCCTCGCGGCGGTCGCGGAGCGGCGGCAGGTTGATGGTGACCACGTTCAGGCGATAGTACAGATCCTCGCGGAACCGGCCGCTCCGCACCTCGGCCTCGAGGTTCCTGTTGGTGGCGGCGATGAGCCGCACGTCCACGCGGAAGGTCTGCGTCCCGCCCACCCGCTCGAACTCGCGCTCCTGGAGCACCCGCAGGAGCTTGGCCTGGATGGGCGGCGTGATCTCGGTGATCTCGTCGAGGAACAGCGTGCCGCCGTCGGCGATCTCGAAGCGGCCCTTGCGCGTGCGCATCGCGCTCGTGAATGCACCGGCTTCGTGCCCGAACAGCTCCGACTCGATCACGCCCTCGGCAAGGGCGGCGCAGTTGAGCTTGACGAAGGGCTCGTCGCGACGCGGGCTGTTGTGGTGGAGCGCGGAGGCAACCAGTTCCTTCCCGGTGCCTGTCTCGCCGGTGATGAGCACGGTGGCCCGGGTCGGCGCGATCTGCTGGATCTTGTCGAAGACCGCCGCCATCGCCCCCGAGTTGCCGGTCAGGTTCTGGAAGCCGTACTTGCGCTCGAGCCGCGTCTCTAGTCGCGTGACCCGCTGGCGGAGCCGCGAGAGCGAGATGCCGCGCTCGAGCACGGCGAGGAGGCGATCGTGATCGAGCGGCGTGACCTGGAAGTCGTGGGCGCCCCGCCGGAGAGCCTCGGTCGCGAGATCGACGTCGGCCTTCTCGGAGATGAGGATGAAGCAGATCGCGGGGTCCCGGCGCCGCACGCGGTCGAGGAGATTGAGCCCGTCGATGCGATGGACGCGGGCATCGGCGATCACCGCATCGATGCGGGTCGAGTCGAGCGCATTGAGCGCGGCCTCGCCGTCGGCGGCGGTCACGATCTCGTAGTCCTGGTCGGTCAGGAACTCGACGAGCCGGCGCTCCTCGGCCTTGTCCCGGCCCGTGGCCACGAGAACGGTCGCCCGCTCCGCCCCAGGTGCGAGGCCCGCTTCTTCCATGGGTGTCATCGTACGGAACCCCCTCCGGGCGGTCAAACGCGGCCTGGCGCTTGCGGTTACCCGGTTTTCCGGCTGCCGCGGGACGCGGGGCCGCCGCGGGCAGCCGCCGCCGGTGGGGGCCGAGCTCCGGTCCTCAGCATAAAGGAGGACCGCCGACCGGCCGATGAGTCAAACATGAGGATCCGGCGAGAAGAGCGGCTCCCGGCCGGCACGCGCACCGGGCTCGATCTCAGGCTGATCGTGAGCTGTCCCGTGTGCCAGGCCTGGGTTGCGATCGAGGAAGGCGCGGAGGCCACCTCCTGCGCGGATTGCCACGAGCACTACCTCCTCGCCCCGCGTGCCTACCCGTTCGCGGCGGTGATCGCACCGCAGATCGACGCCATCGAGGCGCGGCGCCAGGCCCGCAGCTTCCTACGGAGCGGCGCCCATCGCGCCACTCAGGTGGGCGACGGCCGCTGGCTCCTCCTCCCGTACTGGCGCTACCGCGCCAAGTCCTTCCAGTGGATTGCCGGGCTACGCCACGCGCCGCCGGGCACCTCCGGCGAGGAGTTCCGCGACCTCCGCGTGCAGAGCTTCGATCTCCTCATACCGGCGGCGACCAGGTCGCTCCGGCCCGATGATCTGCCGCCACGCCCGGGGGTCGTCACCGCGTATCCGTTCTCGGCACAGGTGACGAGCGGCGCGCACCTCGAGCCCGTCACCGTGGACCCCGAACTCGCCCGCGCCTTCGCGCTCGCCGAGGTCGAGGGACGCTCGGTGCCGCGCGGCACGCCGGTGGTCCGGCGGCGGCTCTCGCTGGTCGGCGAGGAGCTCCTCCTGGTCTATCTCCCGTTCTTCAGCCTCGACTACAGCTTCCGCGACGAGGCGGCCGAGGTGATCGTGGACGGCGTGCTCGGCGAGGTCGTGGCGCATCGCGATATCGCCACCGCGAGCGCACTGGCCGGCCCGGAGGCGAGCCCGGCACCGAACCCGGCGCCAGACCTCACATCGAGCGCGGAGTCGCACCCCACATCGAGCGCGGAGTCGCACCTCGCATCGAGCGCGGAGTCGCACGTCGCATCGAGCGCGGCGCCCGACGGCGCCGCGTCGGTCGCGCCCGCCGACCTCGGCACGCTCCTCGCCCCACACCGCCTGCTCGCCCTCCGGCGGACGGCGGCTCCCGTCGAGCAGCCGGCGGCCCCGCGGGCGCTCTTCCTGCCGCGGCTCTGTCCGGGCTGCGCGGACGACCTGCATCTCGAACCGCACGTCAGCGTGCACGCCTGCGTTTCTTGCGGCCGGGCGTGGGAAGTCACGGGAGGCACCTTGCGTGAGGTGCGCATGCACGCTGCGGTCACGCGGGCGAGCGGTCCCGGAGCGCACTACCTGCCGTTCTGGCGGCTCGAGGTGATCACGCGCGGCGTCGGGCCCCTCCCCGGCATCTCGCCGGCGCCGGCCTCTCCGGACGGCTGCGACCAGTTCCTGACCGTGTACGTGCCCGCCTTCGAATCCTGGCAGGCGGAGCGCCTGAACCACATCGGCGTGCATCTGACGCGGGCGCATCCCGAGTTCGTCCTCGAGCGGCCTGCCCCCGAGCTGCTCGATCGCGAGCGCGCCGCCGAGCGCGAACTCACGGTGCCCGCACTGACGCTCAGCCGCAAGGATGCGGAGCGGCTGGGCTGGGTCATCGTCGGCTCGCTGGCGAGCGCCGAGCCGAACACCTTCGCCCGACTCCTCGACCATGGCCGTGTGGAGACGGCGAGCGCGGCTCTCGTCTTGCTGCCCTTCCGGCAGTCGGGCCTCTATCTCCGTGAACCGGTGAGCGGCGCCGTCATGCGGGCGCTGCGGGTGCTGCCGACCGCGTCCGCCCCGCGGCAGGAAACGCCGGCGGCAGAGGCCGGCCCGGATACGCGCGCCGCCGCCTGACCGGCGCTCCTCTCCTCGCCTGCTCCTCGCGCGCGCGCATGCTACAGTCGGGCGGTGAACGCGACCCGCAGCCGTCACCTATCTTCCGCTCTCCTCATGCTCGCCGCGACGCTGGCCGGCGCGGCTTCCCCGCCCGACGCAGGGGGCAGCGGGGGCCTCGAGTCCGCCCGCGGCGCCTTCTTCCGGCCGCCCGTGAATGTGTCCCACTCGCTCGGCCAGTCGCGCTTCGCGCGCGTGAGCCCGCGCTCGCTCGTCCTCGACGCCGCGGGGCCGCTCTTCGCGATCTGGGTCGAGGTGCTGCCGCACACCGAGGGCATCGCCCACGAGATGGCGACCTCTCGTTATCTCGCCGGTGCCGGCTGGGACTCGACCTTCACCCCGATCTGGCTGTGGGAGGGAAATCCCTCGACCGAGCCGGCCGCCGTCCTCGACCGCGACCGCGTCCTCCATCTCGTCTGGATCGAGCAGCAAGAGGGGCTCCGGCAAGTCATGGGCCTTCGCTTCGGGGTCGCCTCCGGCATGATCAGCACCGCCGACGCCGTCTCCGGGCCCATGAGAAGCGTGGCCGATCCCGACCTCGCGGTCGGTCCCGACGGAGTCGTGCACGTCGTGTGGTCCGAGGTCGAAAACGCGGCGCCGCGTCTCCGCCACCGCCGCTTCGACCCGAACACGGGTTGGAGCACCGCGACGACCCTGGCGACCGGCCCCGATCAGAGCGCTTTCAGCCCCGCCGTCGCCTCCGGCGGGGACGGAGCCCTCACCTTGGCCTGGCAACGCACCCACGGTCGTGCCGGCGTGATCGCCTGCGCGGAACTCGCTCCGGACGGAACGCTGGGCCCGCCCACCATCGCATCGAACGAGCGCCCGGGGTGGTTCACCGGCCCGCCCGCGATCGCGGCGGCGAGGAGCGGCGCCTGGGTCGCATGGAGCGAGACCGACGGCGTGGACAGTCGCGTCCTGGCGCGAAAAATGACGCGGGACGGCTGGCAGCCGATCGTCACCCTGTCGGCCCCCGGTGCGGTGGCCGAGCATCCATCCCTGGCGATCGACCCCTGGGAGACGCTCCACGCGGTGTGGGTCGAGCGCGGGGCCGGCGACAGCCCCGCCGGCGGCGCCGGTGAGCCCGGCGGCGCCGTCTTCTACACGAGCCTCGCTCTCGAGAGCGGCCCCACGGCGGCGCCCCCCCGCTCCCTGAGCGTCGGCGGCACCGGCCCCTTCGACGGCCCGATCGTCGCCGCCGATCCGAGCGGCCGCGTGGTCGTGGCCTGGTCGGACCGCGGAGTTGGAAACGGCGACATCTTCGTGCGCCAGGGAGTCGCCGGGTTCAGCGCGCTCCCGGCACCCGCGGACAGGCGCTGATTCCGGCGTGACCGCGGCGTGGCTCGGATCCTGTCATCCGGCAGAATGAAGCCTCGAAACGAAGCGGCCCCGGAGGCTCTCACAACTCCGGGGCCGCGTGCTCTGGCAGCACTCTGGCAGCACTCTGGTTCTCTGGTTCTTTGGATATCTGGCTCTCTGGATATCTACTCGCTGAAACGCGCCTTGATCTGACCCCAGCTCGAGGGGGCCACGGCCTGCGGCGATTCCCAGCGGAACAGGGTGTCGTAGCGGAGGCCGTATCCGAGCGGCACCGTCCCCGGCTCATCGGTGAATCCACCACCCATGTGCCAGCCCAGGAGCATGTTCACCTCGGCCAGGTAGTCCATGCCCCAGCCGCCCGCGACCTTGATCTCGGAGTCCGTGTAGGCCACCGTCCCGATCCCCCCCGGGGGATAGAAGAGGAGAATCAGCCTGTTGATCGCGAGGCGAAGGACCAGTTCACCGTCGGTGAAATGGGCCGGCACCTGATCCGGATCCAGCGGCGGCACCAGCCCGGGTGCCGTGTCGTACCTGAACGGGGCGTTGAAGGAAGGATCCGCATAGATCTCGGCGACCCCGCCCTTGTACGTGGACTGAACGAGCGGACCGTTCGGCCGGCGATCGCGCAGCGATAGGCCGTACATGTACACGGTGTACTCGTTGGCGCGGAAATCCAGGGGAAGCGGAACCCAGGTCGTCGCCGGACTCAGGACGGCCACCATCCGCAGCTCATCGCCGATGAACTGCGGCTCGGGGGCAATCGAGAACCCCCAGTGATCGAACTGCGTGATCGATCCGGGGCCGCCGGTTCCAGCTTCTGCCGCCCCGGCGACCGAACCGGCGGCGAGTAGCGCCAGCACGCAAGCAATCGTGATCTTGTTCATCCTGTCCCTGGCGGCGCCGCGGACGCTTGAGGCGTCCTCGTGCGTTGGCTAAGGTGTCCGGGTGCGGCCCGCCCGCCGGCCTACGAATGCTGGGATGTCTTCACGGCCCAGGACAGCGCGCGTTCTAGCGCTGGAACGTCATCTTCACCTGGCCCCAGGTCACCGCCTCGACCGCCACCGGATCGAGCAGGATCTGGCCGTCCCACTGCAGGTCATAGCCCTGCGGGATGTCGAACCTGAAGACGCCGCCGAAGGTGTACCCGGTGGTCTGCGGGCCCAGGTCGCCGAAATGAGCGCCGTTCACGAAGGTGACGTCGGCCTCGAAGGCTCCCGAGTTGAACTGCGTGTTGTAGAAGATGGTGAACGAGTTCAACTGGCCGCCGAGATAATGGGTGCCGTCCATGAAGGACCCGGGAACCGTGGCGTTCGGCGGATTGATGCCGAGGACGGCGTTGTACGAGCTGTCCTCGTAGAGGTCGAAATCGCCGCCCGTGTAGCTGACGACGATGTTGTTGGGATCGGGCTGCTGGGCGCCCTGCGACACGAGGCCGCTCAGGTGCATCGTGTACTCGTAGGCAAACGGATCCCAGACGAGCGGCTGGGTGAGTCCGTCCACCTTCGCGACCAGGTTGAGCAGGTCGCCGGGATTGGACGGCGGGAAGCTCCCGCTTTCGTAGGAGTAACCTGTGAAGTCGATGAGGCTCAAGGCACTCGCTCCCGTCGGAGCGAGGGCCAGGAGGCCGATCATGAGAGCCACTGCGCCATGCTTCATGGAGACACCTCCGGTGTCAGGTTGCTGCCGCCAGATCACGATGTCGATACCTTGCGCTGCCCTGCGGCCTAGCGGGCCCGCAGGAGGTTCTTGATCTCCCCCCACGTCGCCGGCTCGACAGCCACCGGCGTCTCGTGCTCGAGCTTGCCGCCATACAGGCGCTGGTAGCCGGGAGGCACGGGCGCGATCATGTTGAACCAGCCGTTCCAGTGCCAGTCGTTCGCGATGCCGAGCGACTGCAGATCACCAAACTTCGATCCGCCGGTCCAGTTGATCGTCGCGCTGATCGATCCCGTCTGACCGCCGAAGAAGAGCGTGGCGAACTGGGTGAAGACCCCGGTGAGAAGCGGGGTCCCGTCCACCATCAGCGCCGGAACCAAGAGCGCGTTGTATGCGGGGATCGAGCCCACCGGCGTCGTGGGTGTCCACGGCGCGTCGGGCGGCGTGTCCGCCCACAGCTCGACCACTCCGCCGTTGTAGGTCTTGACCGAATTCCCCGGCGGACTGGCCAGGATCAGATCCCGCACGTCCACGGTGTACTCGGTGGTCCAGTCGACCACCCCGGGCAGGGAAAACGGAGGGTTGTCCTGAACCATCGAGAGCATGCCGACAACCTCGAGCTCGCCGCCGATGGCCGCTGCCTCGGAGATCGAGAAGTTGTTGCCGCAGAGATTCAGGAGGTAGGGCTCGGCACTCGAGACGCCGACCGCTCCCGCCAGGAAGGCGAGGGTTGCTAGGACCGTGATGACCCTCATGAATACCCCTCCATCCACGGCAGACTTCCGCTCCCCACCGCGAAAAACGGCGGGGACGGATCCGCCCTGCTGCTTTCTTATCGGCCGACTAGAAGCCGGAACGGCTTCGTATCCGTGCGGCGGATGCTGTGCAGGGATCGCGCTGTTCAGTTGCTCACGGAAACGAAGCCGTGTGGCCGGAGCGGGAGTCCCGCGAGACATGGGCTCGCTCTCCAACGCCACGTCCAGATCGTAGCAGAAGCGAGCCCCCAAATCAAGTCAGGTCTTTCAATTATGGCGACCGGACGATCGCGGGGCCGCGCTGGGAGAGGAGGGTATCGCCCGTTGTGATGCTATACAAAAGAGTGCTTCACGACTGCCGGGGCCGACACCGGCCCGGGGAATCCCCGCCGCCGGGCTATTCGGTCAAGTTATTGATTTGCAACAGGTTCACTCCCCGGCCGAACCCCGGAAGCTCTTCAGGGCGGAGACCTCGTCCGCGTGGACCTCGAACACCAGGTTGAGCTTGGTGACGGCGAAGAGACCTTCCAGGCGGTCGGACAGGTGGACGATCTTCATCGTCCCTCCGGCCCGGCGGAGCGCGGCGAGCCCCCCGATCAGGATGCCGAGGCCGGTCGAGTTGATCCACCGGACCGCCCCCAGGTCGAGGAGCACATTGCGCCGGCCCTCCAGGATCAGCTGGCGGATGGTCGTGAGGAAGGCCTCGGCATCGGGCCCGCCCTCGATGGTCCCGGAGAGCGCGAGGACGACCGCGTGCTTCCCCTCGGACTTGAGCTCGAGCTTCATCAGCCGCCGCTCACGCCTTCCGCTCGCCGCGGTCCTCGAGCCAGCGTACGAGCCGATCGTAGAGCGGCGCCGGCACGATCCGCCGCGAGCGCCGGACGCCGTCCTGCGCGAGCTCGAGGAGATCGGTCTCGCCTCGCCAGTGCTCCCGCACGATGGCCTGGTCCACGCGGTTCAGGATCAGGTCGAGGGCGAGGAAGGCGAGCACCACGTCATCGGCCAGGCCGAGCGGACCCATGAGGATCTCGGGCAGGATGTCGACCGGGGACAGGAGATAGGCGACGACCGCGGCCGAGATCGCCTTGTACCGCCCGGGAACACGCGGATCGCGCGCCAGGTCGGCGAAGAGGACGAGGAGATCCGGCAGGAAGAGGAGCAGCTCGGCGGCGTCCTTGCCCCAGGGTCCGGCCAGGCGCTCGGCGCCGTGCGCGAGCTTCTTGCGGAAACGCTCGTAGCCGTCCGGCGGGAGGAGCGGCTCTCCGGGCTCCGGCGCGGGACCTCCGGGCGGCGGCGGCGGGGGCGGCGGTGCGGAGGACGTGTCGGGATCTCGATCGGCGGGTGCCGGGTCCTTGTCGCTCATGGGTTTCACTCCTCGCAGACGGTAGGATGATATAGCACAAAGCGGCGGTGACCAGGAGGTGAGGTTGCGCTCATGACGCGGATCGGCTTCGTGCAATCGGAACCCCGTTTCGGAGAGCCGGCGGACAATCGCGACCGCCTGATCGCGCAGGTGCGGCGCGTGGAGGCGGATCTGATCGTGCTCCCCGAACTCTGCCATTCGGGCTATGTCTTTCGGGATCGGGCCGAGGTCGCGCGCCTGGCCGAGCCCATCCCGGACGGACCGACGTCGCTCGCTCTCCTCGCGCTCGCCCGCGAGCGGAAGACGACGCTCGTCGCCGGCATCTGCGAGCGCGACGGCGAACGCTTCTTCAACAGCGCGGCCGTGTACGCGCCGGAGGGGCTCGCCGGGGTCTACCGGAAGATCCACCTGTTCAAGGACGAGAAACTCTACTTCGCGCCCGGCGATCGCCCGCTCGCGGTCTTCACCGCCGCGGGCATCCGGATCGGCGTCATCATCTGCTTCGACTGGCGCTTCCCGGAGGCGGCGCGCGTCCTCGCCCTCGCCGGGGCCGAGGTGATCGCCCATCCCGCCAACCTGGTGATGCCGTACTGCCAGGAGGTGATGCGCGCGCGGGCGATCGAGAACCGGGTGTTCGCGGTGACCGCGAACCGGGTCGGCGCCGACGAGCGCCCCGGCGGCCTCCGCGAGGCATTCACGGGGCAGAGCCAGGTGGTGGATCCCGAGGGCCGCGTGCTCCTCCGCGCCGCGGACCGCGGCGAGGCGGAGGGAGTCGTCGACGTGGATCTCGCCGAGTCGCACCGGAAGCTGGTCAACGAGCACAACGATCTCTTCGCCGACCGCCGGCCCGAGTTCTACCGGAGCCTCGTCCCCGGATCCTGAGCGCAGGCGCCGCGCTTCGCTCTAGAAGCGGACGACGTCCACGCCGGCGGGCGGCGTGAAGCGGAAGCGCTCCGGCGGGAGCCGGGGGTTCCGCTCGATCGAGTCCATGACGAGCCGCGCCCGCTGGCCATCCTGCTGCTCGATGATGATGCAGTCGGAGAGACCGCTCTTCGCGGCGACGCGCAGATAGGCGGCGGCGACCACGGCCGCCAGGTCCTTGTCGCGCGGGAGGAGGCGGAGCCAGTCCCCCGCCTTCTCGCCCGCCGGCGGCGTCGTGCTGCGCGAGATCTCGTAGCGCCGGGCGAGCACCGCGGACGGCTGCCAGAGGACCGCGAGCGCCGCGTCGCGCTGGCTCTCGTTCGCGAAGGGGTGCCGCTGCGCCTGCTTCTGCTTGACGAGATAGATCCACACACCGGCCGAATCGACGTACATCTCCTGCGTCTCGGGCTCCCGATAGCGAAGCACGAGATCCCCCGGCCTGCGGAACCAGAGTTCCCCGCTCGCCCTATCCGGCTCGGCGAAAGCGGGGGACCAGCGCTCCTGATGGAAGCGGCCGTGCGCGTCCTCGAGCCGGGCGAGCGCGCTGTCGAGCCGGGCGAGCGTGGAGGTGAGCGCGGGATCGGCGGTCTCCGCGGCGGTCGCGGCGCCGAAGGGCAGGACGAAACGCAGTCCATAGCCGAGCCCCGCGATCATCGCGTAGCGCGGGAGCCGGCCGATGAAGGCCGCGAGCGCGTAGCGCCCGCGATCGTAGCGGCGGGCGATGGCGAGGAGGCGCACCCCGTCGACGGGGAGCGGCAGGAAGGCCGCGACCGTGAGCGAGACGAACGGGAGGCGGTCGAAGAGAGCCGCGAGCTTCAGGTAGGCGCTGTTCTCGCGCACGCCGCGCAGGCGATCGAGGGCGAGCACTCGCCCGAGCACCGCGTACTCGATGAGATAGGCAACCGTGGTCCCGAGCGCACCGACCACGGCGACCAGGAAGACCGGCGCCTGGGTGGCGGCATGGATGATGACGGGCGGGGTCGGGAGCGGCGTGAAGGTGGTCGCCGCCGACATGTAGAGGAAGTAGTCGAGGAGCACATCGGCCTGCCTGGGCAGGATGCGGAAGCGATACGCCGCCGTGAGCACGACGGCGAGCGCGGCGTAGAGCCCGATCCGGCCGCGGGCGGCCCACAGGCGCCCGGCGAGGGAGGGCTTGAAGGGCACGGCGGGGGTCTGCACGACCGCTACTCTAGGCAGCGCGAGGCTCGCCCGTAAAGCCCCCTCTCCGCCGGCGATCAGGCGGGCGACGACGATCCTAGGCCGGCGACGCGGAAGCCACCCGGCAGTGCGTGCTCGGCATGGTGAAGAGCTTCGGCAGTCCGGTCCGGAGCCCCTTGAGCGTGTAGAGCGATTCGATCTCGCCGCGGCAGTTGTACCAGCAGGCGGTGCACTCGTTGGTGCGATGCGCGTGGGAGAGGGCGGCCCAGATCTCCCCGGCGCCCATCTCCTGCACCTTCCCGAGCGAGTCCTCGCGATACTCGACGCACTTCGAGATGTTGCCCCACTGATCGATGTTGAAGAAGCTCCGCCCGGCCCGGCAACCGGTGACCCCCTCGCTGATGTGATGGTCGAACCGGCGCAGGAACTCGGGGTTCGAGTTGAAGTTCGGATGGCGGCGCGAGAGATCGAGCAGATGCTCGGAGATGCTCTGCGCGGGCAGCGGATCGCGGTCGCCCGTCTTCAGGAATCCGTACGGCTGCACCATGAACAGCGCCCCGTGCCGGCGCGCGATCCCGATCAGCCGCTCCATCTCGTCGATGTTGTCCTTCATCAGCACGGCGTTGATGTTGACGCGCTGCCACGGCTTCGTGCGCGTGCGCGAGAGCACGGCCACCGCTTCGACCGCGTGCTCGAACGCGCCCGCGCGCCCGCGCTCCTGGTCGTGGCGATGCGGGGTCGCGTAGTCGATCGAGATCGACACGCCCCACAGGCCCGCATCCCACAAGGAGCGCGCGACCTTCTCGGTGATCGCCCAGCCGTTCGAGGTGAGGAACGGGAAGTGGTAGCGACCGACCGCGGCAATGATGTCGGGGAGGTCGCGGCGGAGCGTCGGCTCCCCGCCCGCGAGCGACACCATCATGGTGCCGATCCGCGAGAGCTTGGCCGCCGCCGTCTCGAAGTCGGCCGGGGTGAGCTGCGCCTCGAGGTCGAACGGCTCGTTCCAGTAGTTGCAGAACGAGCACTCGAAGTTGCAGCGATTGGTCACCTGCCAGGTGAGCCAGAGCGGCCGCTGCTTGAGATAGGAGAGGAAGAGCCCCCACTTGCGCCGCGCGTTGGCGAGCGGGACCGGGGCGGGCCGGAGGTAGGACGGCTGATCGTGCCGTTGCGCGTCGTCGTCGGCCGCGGGCGCGGGGCGGATCGGGAGCGGCGCCGGGCGGCCGCCGTTCGGGGCGAAGGCGGCGCTCGGCGGGCGGAACGTGATCGGCTTCGCGGGACCGGGGTGCACGGGTGCTGACACGTCTTCCTCCGTGGCCCAGAGGGGGCGGCGCGCCGCGGGCACGCGGCGGCTGGCTTGGCGCTGGCAAAGGAACCGGGACCGGGGAATGCCGCCGGCGGGGCTCGGGACGGGCGGGCTCCCCATGTGCCTCATCGATAGGGACTTGCCTCAAGTAACAGGGGGCGGAGCGGGCGGGTCAACCGGCCCGGCGCGAGCGGTTCAATTGGGCGCCTCAAGGGTCCGGAACGGCGGCTGGCCGGATGCGGGCCGGGGCAGCGACGAGAACCCGCCGGGTTTGCCCGGCGCGGGCGCCTCGGCTAGAGTCGGACACGCCGCCGCCGTCCGTGAGGCCGACTCCGCCATGAGCCAGACCGCCCCCCCCATAGCGCACGCGAGTGCACCCGCCGGCGCCGGCCCGCGCCTCGTGCCGGCCGGCAGCCGGCCGATCCGCGTCCTCCACGTGATCACGCGCTTCATCGTCGGCGGCGCGATGGAGAACACGCTCCTCACCGTGGTCGGGCAGATGCGCGATCCGCGCTACGAGGTGACGCTCTACTCGGGCATCGATCTCGGCCCGGAGGGGAACCTCCACGACGCGGCGCGCGTCCAGGGCGTGAATCTCGTCCTCACGCCGCACCTCATCCGCGCGATCCGCCCGCTCACCGATCTGCGCGCGCTCGTCGAGCTCACGCGCTTCATCCGGCGCGGGCGCTTCGACGTCGTGCACACGCACGCCACCAAGGCGGGCATCATCGGCCGGCTGGCGGCGCGGCTCGCCGGCACGCCGGTCGTCATCCACACCCTGCACGGGCTCGTCTTCCACGATTACCAGAACGCGCACGTGAACCGCGCCTACATCGCGCTCAAACGCTTCTGCGCCGGCTTCACCGATCACATGATCGCGGTGAGCGGCGCCACCGCCCAGGGCGCGCTCGGCGCCGGGATCGGCGACCCGGCGCGCCTCGAGGTCATCTTCAGCGGCATGGAGCTCGAGCCGTTCCTCACTGCCGACGAGCGGCTCGACCGCGCCGCGGTGCGCCGGCGCTTCGGCCTGCCCGCGGACGCGCCGGTCGTCGGCAAGGTGGGGCGGCTCTTTCCGCTCAAGGGGCACGCGCAGTTTCTCGAGGCCGCCGCGAAGATCCACGCCGCCCGCCCCGACGTGCACTTCCTCCTGGTCGGGAACGGGATCCTGCGCGCCGAGCTCGAGGCGGAGGTCGCGGCGCGCGGGCTGGCGCCGGTCGTTCACTTCGCTGGTCTCATCCCGCCGGCCGAGGTGCCGGCGGCGATCGCCGCCATGGACGTCGTCGTTCATACCTCGCTCCGCGAGGGGATCGCGCGCGTCCTGCCGCAGGCGCTCGCCGTCGGCCGGCCGGTCGTCACCTTCGCCCTCGACGGCGCGCCCGAGGTGGTCGAGGACGGGAAGAGCGGCTTCCTCCTCAAGCCGCTGGATACGGACGGGATCGCGGCGCGCGTGCTCGAGCTGCTTGCCGATCCGGAGCGCGGGCGGCGGCTGGCGGCGCACGGGCGCGCCTTCGTCGAGCGCGAGTTCCCGGTCGAGCACATGGTCGCGCGCATCAATGCGATCTACGAGCAGCACCTCGTCCGGAAGGGGCTCCTCGTCCCGGCGGCGGAGAGCTGAGCCTGGTTCGCTCCCTCTATCGGGCCATGAAGGCACCGGGGCTTCAGCGTGCACACCTCGCCACCGGCGACGAGCCGCACGACGTACGCGCCGCCAGCCACCTCCTCGTTTGCGACAGGAATCAACAGGTGTGTGGGTCGCAATCGAGGAGTCGTCCGGGTCTACCGGTGCGTCGGCAGGACGGCGAGGTGGCCGGAGACCGGTGGCCGAGCGGATACCCCTCGTTGCCGCCGCACCTGCCAAGCGGGCGCCAGTCCTTCCCTACCTCCGCCGCTGCGCCATCGCCTAACCTGCCCTGCTGGCGGCGCCCCCTCCACCTGACCTCCCGGGCAGCCCCGGTCCCCGGGGCCCGCTCGCTAGCGACACGATCCGTCCGCTCTGCGAGCCGCAATCCTGGAGTCGTCCGGGTCTGAGGTCACAGATGGGGATTCGCAGCGTCCACCGATGGGTGGGATGAGGCGGGAAGCGGCGGCAGGGGGCCGTTCAGGCCCCACGGGCCGCCCTTTCGAGAAGGGGATACCTCGCCAAACCGGCAGCCTTGAGAACGCGCCGCCGCCCCGATCCACACTCCTCCCCTCTTGACCTGACCGAACACTTCGTTACTATAAGCAGATTGACGTCGATCGCTTTGACACCATCGATTCCACCCCGCGCGTCGGTCGCCACGGCTACCGCACGCCGGCTACAGTCCGCGCCTCGTTCACCGCGCCTCAGGCGGAGGTGGCGGCGTGAATACCTTCATCGTTGTGTCCAAGGAACCGGGTCCTTTACAGGCGGAGGACAGAGTGGAGGACACTCGTACCATCAACTTCAGGGAAATCTCGGACATTGAGGATCCTCTCCTTCCGGCGCTCCTTGACGCCTATGAGACTTCATTCCCAGCAAACGAAAGGGAGCCCGTTTCCCACATCTTGCAAGCGCTCCTCGCACGCAAACGCGGTGCCCCCGTCAATCGACACCTGCTTATCGCCGAACGTGACTCCGACATGATTGCCATGGCATGCTATGATCTATTCGACGAACGACACCTCGCTTATCTTGTCTATATGGCCGTCGCAAATCCAACGATGCGTGGGGCTGGAATCGGCACAGCGCTCTTCGCCGAAATCACCCGCCGCCTTGCCCGCGAGCAACATCCTATCTCGGCCATCCTACTCGAAGTTGACGATCCATCAAAGTACGCGACCGATCCTGACGAAAAGCACATCGCCGAGCGCCGGCTCACCTTCTATCGACGCTTAGGAGTCGCAGTACTACGCGGAGTGCGTTACATCCAGACCGTCCCCTTCTATCCCGAAGGGACGCCAATGCTCATCGGCGTTCGCCCCCTCGCCCCAGTGACACCGCAGTGGGTCCTTGACCGCGCAATAGAGCTTTTTGGATCGGACGTAGAGCAGCTCGGACCACTCGCACTCAGTGGATAGCCACCTACGAGCGCATGCCACTACTACAGCTCTCTACCACCAGCCGTCGAATTGAGGTGCTACCAATGGCTCATCAAACAGACCAAGAAACGTCGTCCCTCCCCACGCTAGTCCTCGCGATCATCATCTTTGCAATCTCAGCAGCGCTCCACACTACCCTCCACGCCTTCTGGACACTCAATCCCAGTCAGTACACTTCCGCCTCCACCTTCCTTGTTCTCATCAACCAACTCGGCATAGTAGACCTGACCGCCGGCATCTTCTCGTCGCTTTGCAAGACTTGCGCAATAACCTCGCTCGTATGCGGTCTCTCGGAGTGGGCCGCCTCTAGAGATAAAGATGGCAAGAATGTCCCCAACATCCTCCTAAAGGCGCGGAACTTTCTGAAGTGATGCCATGACGCTAACATTCACTAGACTCCATCAAGATCTCTCGATAGACCGCCAAACGGCCATTATGAAGAGATGCGATGCGTTCTTCCAGCGCAATCTCGATGAACCCCAGGTTCTCTGCATACACGGACCCTCCGGTGCTGGCAAGACAGTTGCCGTTGACAAAGCGGTTTCCAAATGGAAAAACGCCGGTTTCACTGGAAAGCGGAAGGTCATCGCGATACTTCACTCCGGCCTCACTTCGCATGGGTTCCTTGATGCTCTCCAGAGCCAACTGGAGCCCTATAACGTGGCGACCCTCTCTGCCCTTCAGGATAGTCTCGACTGTTCCCATGGCACTGGACAGGTTGCTATAGTCCTGCACGACGCGGAGCGCATTCTCACTGATCGTCAAGCACTCGCTACATGGAACAAGATTCTATCAACTTTGCCCCAGCCTCAACACCGTAAAAAGTACATACTTCACTTCATCCTGACCAGCCAGGTTGAACCTGGCAATGCTCTCAGGGTAGAAGTTACAAGTGAACGTTTTGATAAGGACGGACTTTCCATCTCAAGGACTGACATAGACGATGCGTTGCGTGACATACTGGTGCATTCCGCACCATATCAGAACAAGTCTTTCGCATACTTAAGGGCGTTTCTTGAGCATGAGACCGCCATGCCCCTCATCGCAAACGCCCTGATCCTCAGCCTTCTCACAGAGTTCCTCCGACGATCGCACAGGGCCCAGAGTCTCGACGATGCCTTGGCCGCGCTGGACAAGACACTCGTTCCATCCGACATCCAGCGCTCGCATCAAGGGCCCGTCAAAGATATCGATGCTTGGGCGAAGAGACACCTTGACAGGAATACCGATGCTCGATCGTGTCATGACTTGCGTCGCCACACCATGCTCATGCTCTATCGTGCAGTTCTGGAATCCATGGACGAGACCTCCGAGCTTCACCGTTCGTTGCTCTGCCTCTTTGTGGCCTTTGCTGTTGTGGACCCATATTTCAGCACCCTTCCAGCAGATTGGAGCTCGTATGCTAGTAAATGGTTACAGTCAAAACACTTCAGGAACTTCCAAGTGGATCCTGCTTTTGCTTTCTTCCTCTATCACCCGGAAGGCTCTCCGCTTCCGCGGCTCAACCATCGCACAGTCCTGGAGCTGTACTCTTTGACAGAGCTATTCCGGACGCTGGCGCGCGATACGATACACGGGGAGCTTGCGGAATGGCTGGGTAAGAAGCAGGACGGCCTTGAGCGGGTGGCGAAGCTCGTCCTCATACAGCACCAGCTTCGCGCAGCGGTCGTCACGCCGGCGGAGGCCCTTTCCAATATCGACGAAATCGCCGGTGCAGCTCGCTCTCAAGCCGCGCCGTCGCTTGCCTGGGCCTACGGCGATGTCGTGGCCCAGTCGACCTTTCTTAAACCCTTTGTGGATTCCGTCGCCCGGAGCAACGCTGCTGGGGCTTGGTACGGTCCTCCTGTCAATTCGCGTACAAGCCCTGGAAAACATGCACGAGTAGTCTCGCTTGAAGCACTAGCTAACTTCGCCGAGCTATCCTACCAGGCTCTCGATGCCTGGACGCCCGCCTTTGACATTGTCCTGCACACATTTGCTGCAATGGCGCAGTCCAATGCGATTGTGGATCCTGCAAAGTCTGATGCCGCCGCGTTCTTTGCCTCACTCTTTGCAGTACGGGAGTATGAGGAGGCACGGCCAGCGTCCGCTCGCGCCGTTTTGACTGCGACGCTTTCCTTAGGCCAGGCCTTTCGATATGAGTGGAATCTTCGAGCGAATCTTGCGGTTGTGATGCTGAAAGTGGCTCCTTCCTCTGCCACGCGCACCACGTCAACATGGGACTCATCCCTCAAGCGCACCCTGGAGCTATTCGACGGAGTGGAGGCCGAGGTTGCTGCGATAGCAAGAAAGACTCCGAGTATAGAGATCGCCCTCGACCGTCAGCGAATTGCTATCAACAGGGGTCGTTTGGTCCATTATCTCGAAGGGCCCGTCGCAGCTGCGCAGCATCACGCTCGGATCGCCGCGACACTAACAACTCTATCGCGCCAATGCCCTGATACTCTTGAAGTGTCCGCCTCACAGGAAGTCCTCTATAACTACATTGGCTGGGCATTCGCCCTTATGTGCGCTGGCCAGGTGCAGAAGGCGGAGGGACTCCTTGCGAAGGATGCCCATATGGCAATTGCGAATTCGGGTGACACGTGGGCCGCTCTCCAGACCGAGTTTATTCGTGCGTGGTGCAAATGCGTGTCGTCGAAGGGCGCCAATGACCGGAGGGTCGCGATAAGGGCCTTTGATGACATTGCATACCGATTTGATGCGAAGCCTCTCGATGATCCGAAGGCGAGCTTCTGCGCTAGGTACGCGTCGGCAATGGCGCGTGGAAGTGGACCCGGGGAGCCCAAGGGTTCTTCAGACTTCTTCGGGAACGAGGCGTTTTACCGTGTTGTATGTGAGCACCAGCGGATTGGCGGGATGGTGCCGCCTGGAACGATCCTCACTCGGCTGTATGACCACAGCATGCTGGCGTGGACGCCCATCATGCCCGGCGCCCTGATCTTCCGAGCTGTGCCTATCTCTTATCGTCCAAGCCCAGTGCTTGAGGAGTCGTTGCCTATGTCACCAAGCAACGAGGGAGTGGTATCCCTCGCGTCCCGAGAGGCGCGTGATGGGCGCGGTAACTGGGCGACCAAGAGGGCGCGATGGCTGGAAGTGAGTCAACGCGCTCTGGATATGTATACGAGCGAGAATGCGCTCCCCACCCTCCGTGTTACTTTAATTGACGATAGGGCGCTTGAGATGTTTAGAGCCCAGTGGTGCGCTCCGGACGGTGAACCGCTACGCTCGGATCCGGGGCTGGACTGGGATGATTTCACACGGAATGCATTTTATAGGAATATGAGTGACAGATTTGAAGCGGCAATCTACCAGGACGACGAACTCGTCGCTCTAAGTATCGGTGAGGGCAACGCCCAGGGTGATTATGTCGCGATGGACTGGGTTGAGCGATGTCCCAATAGTAAGAGTGCTCGTGGACATACTTTGAGGATCATGATTGCGCTACTTGGGCTGTGGGCAGAAGTCTGCGGAGCTCGAATGCTTGTTGTTTTTGACCCCGGCCGTGCACTGAGGGATAGGTTGGTAACTCAGCTGGGTTTTTCTTATCGAAGTCCCCTGCTGGAGTCGGACCTGCGTGATGTAGCGGGGGCATTCTATGGATACTGCTGTCTAAGCCGGGATACCTCTGTTTCGGCGAGTGATCACAAGTTCATTCGCTCCCCGGTTGACTGGCTAGACTTTGGTGAGGCGAACGATCCTGAGAGGGAATCGGGGGTCGTTCCCCTGGGAGAGACGCAGAAGGCACTGGACAGGTGTCGTCAGGAAGGCCTTCTGCCGTCAGTGCTTGAGCTTCTAGAGGGCGCATGCCGGAGGAGTGCTGGTAGCGGACCCGCGCTGGTCGGGAGTCCGTAACCGTTCTGCCGTGGTATCCTGCCGTGCGCGTCTTGACTTCGCGAGCGAGTGAGGGCTACGCGTGGGCGAGGGCGGGGGAGGTGCTTCATCCGGTTGGGAGTCTGTTGCGGCTTTGAGCTTCACACCTGGCCAACAGTTCAACGAGGGTTGCTTTCAATTTCTCTACTGAATGCCCATAGTGATTGCAGCCGCTGGCCCCTAGCAGCAGTTGCACAGGGGGATCCCCCAGGGAGGCCCGGAACACCCCTGAGTCGTCTTGCGATGAGATGTCGAAAAAAACGGCTGCTCGATCGTAGTCTCCGGCCATCAACATGAACTCAGCGAGCAGAAATGCGCGATGACCTCCAGGCAGGCTGCCCCTGGTGACCCATTCTTGATCTAGTGCCTCTCGGGCAGCTTGCTGTTGCGCGTTTAGCCCTCTAGTTACCCCGATATAATAGCAGTATATGGATTCCAACCCTGGATTGCGACCTCTTGTGGCCCCACGCAGCACGATGGCTGGCACCGATCGACTTCCTTCACTTAGATTCCTCTTCGCGATCGCAAGAGAGTAGTAGCGCAAGGGAGATGGAACGTAGTCTAAGGGCACGTTCTTCAACTGCTCGTCCGGCAGTGCGTCATAGTAAGAACCAGAAATCAATGCAGGCCGTCGGAGACGCGGAATCTTCATTGGATTTGTCACAGGATCTGAAAGACATTTCACATCGCAGCTTCCCAAGTACTGCTCACAAGCTGTTATCACGCGACGATAATTGTCAATGCGGTTGGAAATAGCAGCGTCGAGACGATAGATCAGAAGTCGCTGCTCGGGTGTCTTGGCGCACTCGAAGAGCCTATTAATGTAGGCGAGAGCTTGCTGATTGCCGCCGTAAGGCATAAGGGAGATGACTGTCGCCATGGCGCAGACTGTCTGCCAGGACCCATCGATGTCATCGAGAATTGGCCCAACTCGCCAGAAGCCGCGATTATGCCATGAGCGGCGGCTGACTACCGCCCATTTCTCCCAGGACAGGATGGTCCTCCTAAGTGCGTCCTTGAAGTAGGGACCCTCGGTCGACCCCTGTGCTAAGCAGGCAAGGAGGTCACTTGAGGCAGTTCGGAACTCTCGCCTAATACTGGACTTTGTCTCGCCGATCGCTCTTTCTATCTCGTGTGCAACGAGAGTGGCAGAAACGCGTCCCACGATGGTCGTGTTTATCACTTCCGGTGCCATTCGACTTCCAATGCTATTGGCCTGAGGCTCCTGGCAGACCCCCAATTCACGTGAGCGGACGGACTGCCGTATACGTGGTCCGCCATCTGAGAACGATTCTACACGAGTTCGGCGTCGGCCACCATCCCCGACGTCCCCGGAAAGCTCGATCTTCCCGCGGGGAGGCGATAGCTCCGCGGTGGCGCCCGACGCCGCAGGGCGTCGTGCCCAATTACTCCGCCGACCCTGACCGCCGCCGAGCAGCGCGCCCTCCTGGCCCTGAGCGCAGAGTGCCCGCGCGACAGCCTGGCAGGTGACCCGTTGCAGGCTTGATCTTCCCTTCGCCAGCGAGGACCCTTGGCTCGTTGCCGTCATCCAGCGAGGCGATCCATGCCCTACCTCAGTCCACCGACTTTCACCGCCGCCGAGCAGCACGCTCTCCTGCGCGCCACCGCCGCCAACCCCCGCGACCACACCGTGTTCTCCCTCGCCCTCGGCACCGGCCTCCAGCTGGGCGAGATCGTCGGCTTGAACGTCGGGGACGTGTTTTCGACGACGGCACGCCGCGCACGCGGGTCAGGCTACGTCGCGAGATCTCGAAGGGCGGGCGAGCCGGCGACGTGTTTCTGCCCGACGCGCTGGTCACCAAGCTCGCGCACTTCTGGCTCCACAAGCAGGCCCACCGCGAGCGCCTCGACCCCTCGGCCCCGCTCTTCTGCAACCAGGGACGGAGGCGAATCTCGAAGCGCCGGGTCCAAGTCACGTTCCGCGCGTGGCAGGTCGTCGCCGGGTTCTCGCGGCTGTACAACTTCCACTGCTTGACGGCACAGCGCCGTCAGCCAGGTCTACCGTGCGACGCACGACCTCTTCCTCGCCCAGCGGTTCGCCCGGCACGCGAGCCCGCTCACGACCGTGATCTACACCCATCCGAGCGACCAGGAGATGTACGACCGCCTGCGCGGCATGGAGTGCTGAATTCCGTCGCGGCGAGGATATAGCCCTCCTCACGCAACGGTAGCCATCCGAGCACTCCGTGCGCTCGGTCACGCCCCCGTGCGGACGCGGCCTCGTGGGTGTATCCTCGTGGGGTCCTCACCCGGCATTCCATGAAAGGCGGAGGTCGCCAATGAAACTCACCGTCGCAGTTGGGCTCCTGCTCCTGGCCCCGGTTCTCAGCACCGTGCCGGCGCCAGCCAGCCAGATCATCGCACTCAAACAGTCCCCGCTTCAGTACGGTGGAGATTATCCGTACTTCATGGGCCTCGACGATGGCGGGGGAATCTACTTCGATTTGTTTCCTGAGCCGGAGGGCGCTTGCGAGATGGTCTTCTGCGGCCGACCTCCGGGCCAGGAGCCCATTGTCGATGTGACCAGGACGACCTTGTGGCTCTACGCATTGACGATGGACGGGGCTATCTGGCACGCCGATCCCATGAACTGCGGAAACTGGACTCTTGTGGGAACGATACCATTCGCAGGTCCGTTCGTGGGAATGGGCATCGGATCGAGATGGCACGGGCTATGGCGGGTGCTGGGCCATCACGCAAGATGGTCGTGTGTATCAAGGCAGGCCAGAGGAGCCGAGTCTCTTTGCATTCTGCGGGCAGTGGCAAACGACTACGATTGACCCAAGCACATGGGGTGAGATCAAGAACCACTACTAGAACTTGATTATCGGATCGGCGCCCATCTGCGGCGGAACTCGATGGCGACCAGGCGCACTCGCCGCTACCGTCCCATCTCCCGCTTGATCGCGGCCAGCACCTTGAGCGCCGCCGCCCGTCGTGCCACGCGGCCAAGCGGGATCCGAAGGACGAGCACGTCGCCGACGAGATCCCAGGAGACGGCGTCACCGCCTGACACGGCCGCCAGCCGCCGCGCCGCCTCCTCCATGGCCTTGAGACTGGCGGCCCGGCCTTCCGTGCCAGGCGTGCTGCCCGTGCCTCCCCTCCCCCGCGTCCGCATCCAGTAGACGATCGTCTCGTACCGTATGCCGGTGTCGCGTGCGACCGCCGCTCTATTCTCGCCAGCCCGCACGCGCCGCACGACCTCGTCTTTCACCGCGTCGCTGTAGCGCGGCTCCGGCCATCCGCGTTTCACCCAGGTTTCGACGGTCGAGTACGGAATCCCCATCTCTTTCGCGACGGCGTACATGGTCTTGCCCGCCCTGACCCGACGGACGGCCTCTTCTCGTTGCGCGTCGGTGTAGCGGCGTTGGCCTTTCGGCATGCTCGTTAACTCCCCGTCTTCCGGCATCTGCGGCTGCCCGGCAAGCAGGATGCGAGTCCCGGGGCGATGCGGTCAAGTCGTCGCTCCCGGCTCGCCGGATCGTGGAGCGCTGATGACCGGACTCGATTCGAAGCTTTCCCTGAAGCGGCTTTGCAGGCTCATTCCTGGCCGTCACGCGCTTGAAGGGTCTTCTTAGCACGGTCGGTTAGCGGTAGGTGGAAGCGAGCGCCGAAGTTCACGTGGTAGCGAGAATGAACGAAATCAAAGCCGCTGAGGTACGTCTCTTTGGATTCGTGAAACGTGACCCCTCCCTCCAGGGATAGCAGCCACGTCACGGGCACGATTGCTTCCACCAAGATGGCCCTGTCCCCAAGGTCCGTAAGGGTGCTCGCGGCTCCGCGGCCAGTTTCTACATCCCACCCGACAAGGCCGGAATAATCGGCGCGAATGGTGAGGAGCCCCGGGGGCCCGTCCGGGTTCTCCGCGGCGGCCGGCGTGGCGAGAAGGACGAGAGCAACAAAAGAGAGGATCACGAATCGCATTGCTTTCTCCTTCCGGGACGGGCTCTGTGTTTCTGCGCGGACCCCACCTACGCCATCGCCCACCCCTCCGACAACACCTCCGCCTGCTCAAGCACGGTGAGGGTGGCCCGCTCCTGCTTGTCCGGCGGGTAGCCGTGCTTTCGGAGGATGCGCTTGACGATCACCCGGAGGTTGGCCCGGACGTTCTCGCGCACGGTCCAGTCGATCGTCACGTTCTGGCGGACGGCGACGACCAATTCGCGGGCGATGTCGCGAAGGGTCTCGTCGCGGAGCACCTTGACCGCGCTGTCGTTGGTCTCCAGCGCGTCGTAGAAAGCGAGTTCGTCCTCGGTCAACCCGAGATCCTGGCCCCGCCGATCCGCGTTCCTCATCTCCTTGGCCAAGCGGATCAGTTCCTCGATCACCTGGGCCGCCTCGATCGCCCGGCTCTGGTAGCGGCGCACCGTCTGTTCGAGAAGCTCGGCGAAGGAGCGAGCCTGGACTACGTTCCGGCGTGACCGGCCCTTGATCTCGTCCGAGAGGAGCTTCTCCAGGAGGCGGGCCGCGAGATTCGGGTGCGGCATGCCGCGCACCTCGGCCAGGAACTCGTCCGAGAGGATCGAGATGTCCGGCTTCTGGAGCCCGGCCGCAGCGAAGATGTCGATGACTTGGTCGGAGACGACGGCCCTGGACACGATTTGCCGGATGGCGAGGTCGAGTTCCTCATCCGACCGCCGCTCTCCGGGCTCGCTTTTGGCCAGGACGGAGCGCACGGCCTGGAAGAAGCCCACATCGTCCCGGATGCGGAGCGCCTCCTCGTGCGGTATGGCCAACGCGAACGCCTGCGAGAGTGCGGTGACCGCCGGCAGCAGCCGGGCCTTGCCGTCCTTCTGGGCGAGGATGTGCTCCTGGGCGAGGGGCAGGAGCGCGACCTGGTCCGTGGGCTTCCCCGTGGTCCACGGTGTCCAGTCGAAGCCGTGGAAGAGACCGAGGCACACCTCGTGCTTCTCAAGCATCGCCGCCACGGCCGCGGCCTGATCGATGGCGGTCTCCCCGGTGCCGCCGCTCTGCGTGTAGGTCGCGAGGGCCGCCTTCAGCTCGGGAGCGAGGCCCAGGTAGTCCACCACGAGCCCGCCGGGCTTATCCCGGAAGACCCGGTTCACGCGGGCGATCGCCTGCATGAGCCCGTGGCCCCGCATCGGCTTGTCGACGTACATGGTGTGGAGGCTCGGCGCGTCGAACCCGGTGAGCCACATGTCGCGGACCAGGACCACCTGGAACGGGTCCAGGGGATCGCGGAACCGCGTGGCGAGCGCCTCCCGCCGCGGTTTGTTCCTGATGTGCTCCTGCCAGTCCAAGGGATCGGAGGCAGAACCGGTCATCACCACCTTGATCGTGCCCGCCTCATCGCCCTCGCCATGCCACCGAGGGCGGAGCGTGACGATCTCCCGGTACAGGTCGACGCAGATCCGGCGGCTCATGCAGACGACCATGGCCTTGCCCTCCATGGCCGCGAGCCGGGTCTCGAAGTGCGCCACCAGGTCGCGGGCGATGAGCCGGACGCGCTTCTCGGACCCGACGACGGCTTCGAGCTGCGCCCACTTGGTCTTGAGCTTCTCCTTCCGCTCGACCTCCTCGCCCTCGGTGACCTCCTCGAACTCGGGGTCGATCCGCGGGCGTTCGGACTCCTTCAGCTCCAGCTTGGCGAGGCGGCTCTCGTAGTAGATGGGGACCGTGGCCTTGTCCGCGACCGCCTGCCTGATGTCGTACACGCTGATGTAGTCGCCGAAGACTGCCCGCGTGTTCTTGTCGGTGAGTTCGATGGGCGTTCCGGTGAAGCCGATGAACGACGCGTTCGGGAGTGCGTCCCGCATGTGCCGGGCGAAGCCGTCGATGAAGTCGTACTGGCTCCGGTGCGCCTCGTCGGCGATGACCACGATGTTCCGCCGCTCGGAGAGAACCGGGTACCGGTCGCCCCGCTCCTCGGGGAAGAACTTCTGGATCGTCGTGAAGACGACACCGCCCGAGGCGACCTGGAGCTTGGCGCGGAGGTCAGCCCGGCTCTCCGCCTGGACCGGCGCTTGGCGGAGGAGGTCGTGGCAGCGGGCGAAGGTGCCGTGGAGTTGGCCGTCGAGGTCGTTCCGGTCGGTGAGGACGACGATCGTCGGGTTCTCCATCTCGGGGTGGAGGATCATCCGGCCCGCGTAGAACGCCATGGTCAGGCTCTTGCCAGACCCTTGGGTGTGCCAGACGACCCCGATCCGGCGATCCCCCGGTTCGCCGCCCGACCGGAGCCCCTCCTCGTACTGACGCCGCGGCTCCGCTGCCCGTTGGGTGCGGGCCTCCTGGGCTGCACGGAGCGTCTCCTCGACGGCGACGTTCACCGCGTGGAACTGGTGGTACCCGGCCATCTTCTTGACCAGGACCCCACCGCCCATGTCCTCGAAGACAACGAAGTGCCGCATGAGGTCGAGGAACCAACGGCGATCGAACACTCCTTCCAGCACAACCCGAAGCTCGATCAGGGTTGAGGCAGCGACCTCCCGGCCGGTGATCGTGCGCCAGGGCTTGAACCACTCCCGCCCCGCGCCGAGGACGCCGATCCGGGCCTGCATGCCATCCGAGATCACAAGCGCGGTGTTGTAGACGAACAGTGAGGGGATCTGGGCCTGGTACGTTTCAAGCTGGTGGAACGCCGTCCCAATCGTGGCGTTCTCGTCCGCGGCGTTCTTGAGTTCGAGGACCGCGAGCGGCAGGCCGTTCACGAACAGGACGATGTCGGGCCGGCGGACGTGTTGCCCGCCCTTGACCGAGAACTGGTTGACCGCGAGCCAGTCGTTGTTGTCGGGGTCCTCGTAGTCGAAGACACGGACCGGGGCACCCGCGATGGACCCGTCCCGCCGCTTGAACTCGACCGTCACCCCGTCCACGAGCCAGTGGTGGACACCCTGGTTGGTCGCGAGGAGTGTCGGGCCATCGGCCCTGGCGAGCTTCCGGAACGCTTCGTCGAGCGCGTCGGCCGGCACGCCCGGATTCAGGCGGGCAAGAGCCTCCTTTAACCTCCTCGCAAGGACGACTTCGTCGAAGTCGGCACGCTCCGCGCCCGGTTCGTCGGGGTCGATCCCAGGGCCGAACACCGTGGCGTAGCCGAGTCCGCGCAGCCAGTCGAGGGCTGCCTCCTCGACAACTGATTCGGAGAGTCTCCCACTCAAGCCCGCACCAACCCCTCAGCGCGGACGCAGAACACGTTGCTCACGAGTGACTCCCGTCAGCAGCCGCAAGGGCGGCCGCCTCTGTCGTCGCGAGATCAGGCACCTGCACACGAAACCAGGTGACCAGACGCTCAGCAACCTCCGCGGCCTTCTCCGGGGCCACGCCGAACCGCACCAACACGCGCCGGCAGGCAACCTTGAGCCTCGCCTGGATCGCCTCGCGCCGTTTCCAGTCCAACGCCATGTTCTGCTCGGCCGTCGCCAATATCGAATCGATGAGCAGTGTCTCCCCCCCGCCGGCCGCTTCGGGATCCAGACCCTCCGCGGTAAGGAACCCCTCCACGCCGGAACGAACGGTCTCAAGCACCCCCTTGTAAGCCGTCACTTGCTCCACGACCGGCCCCGGCGATGAAGCGACCTCAAGACCTGGGGCCTCGACACCTTCGGAACCGGCCGCCTCACTCTCTGCCTCCTCCTCGGCCCTGGCAACCGCGTGCCCGCTAGCCTTCAGCACCTCGATGTATGCCTCCCGGTCGATGCCATAGAGGAGCCGGCTCGGTTCGGCACGAAGCTCGATGGCTTCGCTGCGCATTCCAGTTGCGACCGAGAGGACAACGATGGGGTTGGCGCCATCTTCGTCTATGCGGGCCTCGATACTTACCGCTCGATCGATGCGCTCGTTGAAATGAGCGAAGCTCTCGTACGGCTCCCGAGTCACGACTAGGTCGGGCTGCTTGCCTTCTAGGGCATTGAGGAGAACTCCGAGAATCGCATCGCCCGTATGCAGGAAGGCTCGGGCGTGGTCTACCGCAACTGGGTCGAGGAACCCGTCCTTGCCGTGCGCCACTGGGCCGTGCTCATTGCGCATCTCGGTGAGGGCGTCAGCAAGCCTGTTGAAGGCTGAGAGCACCTTATCGAGTCTGCTCGTGCCCCTGGCATTCTCCAGCCCGAGCGCGGCAAGTGCTGCGATCAGCAGTTCGGTCGTGGTTGGCGTCGATGACGGCATCTCTCGCCGGTACTCGCTCATGATCGTCAGGCAAACGCTCTCTAGGAACGACTTGACATGCTCGACCAACCCATGTGCGTGGCCAGAGAAGCAGAGGTTCAACGCCTCGTAGCACTCAGCCAGCATTGGGGCGCCCGACCATCGCTGCTGGGCGCGCCGGTAGTTGGGCGCAAGTGCATCGAGTTCGGCCATCAGTAACCACCAGCGAGGAAGCGTTCGGCGTCGTCTACCCGGATCTCGCCCGAGATGAGCTTGGGCAACAGGGTGTCGCGTAAAGCGGCCAGTGTTGTCGATTCCGCGTCTCTTTGATAGCGCCGCCGAAACAGAGGCGTAGCACATTTGTCGAAGGCAGCCACCACGGCCGATGGCGGGATCAACTGCTTGCTCATGTATGCGAGATTTCTGTTAAGACCGGGGACGGCGGAGTCTGCACCCAGCGAAGCGAGGTCGTGATCGCACAACGCGTAGTAGAGGAGAAGGAGACTGTCGATGTCGCCCTTTGGAACTACGTAGAAGGTGGTGTCGATGCAGTAGAAGTCCGTTGGTGCCCAGGTCACGATTCCGGGGTTGCCTTTGCGCCCGACGACAACGCCGGGCCCGTCGGCTAGTTTCTCGTCGTGCCAGCCCACCTGGCCGTTGGACCCGAATACCGGGATTCGCCCAGCCCTCCGCTCCTCCTCCTTCAGTGCCCTGCCGTATGCAAGCTCTACCACGTCCCCCAGGTTCATGACCTCCCACCCCACCGGAATCTCCCCCAGCTCCGACTCCTCGAACGAGTCCGGGAACAGGTCGGCGAGATGCTGGGGCAGGCCGGGGTCGCGGCCCTCGGCCTTGGCGCGGACCGGATCGAAGTCCACGAACCACGACTTGAACAGCGCCCGCGCGATCGCCTCCAGGGTCGCGCTCATCCGTCGGTTCAACTCGATCTTGTCGTCCAGCGTGCCGAGGATGTGCGCGATGGCGCGCTGCTCGGGGAGGGGGGGACCTCAAGGTCCAGCACGTAGACGGCAGATCTCGTCGTCGACGGGATCGGCGACCCGTCGTCAACCTCACCAAGTCTGTAGTGCTGGATCGCGTAATAGAGCCATCGCATCTCGAACTCGTTCTTTGGCACCACATAGTATGCCGTGTCGATTACGAAGAACGGATCAGACGAGTAGCGGACCCCCCGGTAGGCCCCTTTGCGGCCGAGGATCACCCCAGGGCCGGGTGCGAGGGGCTGCGAGGTCCATCCGATCGGGCCATTGGAGCCGAACACCTGGTACTTGCCGTGCGAGGCATCGTAACCGCGGAGAGCCTTGCCGTACTCCAGCGAGATCTCTTCGCCCCACGTGGATGAACGCCACTCACCCCCCATACCCAAGCTCCTTCAGGTTGGCGGCGATGACGGCATCGAGCTTCGCGGCCTCGGCCTGCTGCTGGTGCAGGCTCGCCGTAAGTCGTTTCATCTTCTCGGCGAAGGGCTCGTCGTCTTCCTCCGCGGCCGCGGCCCCGACGTAGCGGCCGGGGGTGAGCACGTGCCCATGCTTGCGGATGTCGTCGAGTTTCGCGGCCATGCAGAAGCCGGGCACGTCGGCGTAGTCGCCCGCGCCCTTGTCGCCGCGCCAGGCGTGGTAGGTGCCCGCGATCTTGGCCACGTCCTGGTCAGTGAGGTCGCGATGGACCCGGTCGATCAGGGTGCCCATCTTCCGCGCGTCGATGAACAAGGTGTGCCCGCGCCGGTCCTTGAAGCGGCCGTTCTTCTTGTTGCGGGCCAGAAACCAGAGGCAAACCGGGATCTGGGTCGAATAGAAGAGCTGGCCGGGGAGCGCCACCATGCAGTCGACGAGGTCCGCCTCGATGATGGCCTTTCGGATCTCCCCCTCCCCTGACTGATTCGACGACATCGACCCGTTGGCGAGCACGAAGCCAGCGATGCCGGTCGGGGCGAGGTGGTAAATGAAGTGCTGGACCCAGGCGAAGTTCGCGTTTCCCGCGGGCGGCGGTCCGTACGTCCACCGCTTATCGCCCCTGAGCAGGTCGCCCCGCCAGTCGCTGTCGTTGAAGGGCGGGTTCGCGAGGACAAAGTCGGCCTTGAGGTCGGGGTGCTGGTCGTTGTGGAAGCTGTCCCCGTGGGCGATCTGGGCGTCGATGCCCCGGATCGCGAGGTTCATCTTGGCCAAGCGCCAGGTCGTGTAGTTCGACTCTTGACCGTAGATCGAGATGTCGCCGATCTTCCCCCTGTGCACCTCGATGAACTTCTCGCTCGATACGAACATACCGCCCGAGCCGCAGCAGGGGTCGTACACCCGACCCTTGTAAGGCGCGATCATCTCGACCAGCACCCGCACCACGCGGGATGGGGTGTAGAACTGACCGCCCTTCTTGCCCTCGGCGCTCGCGAACTGGGCGAGGAAGTACTCGTACACGCGGCCGAGGATGTCCTTGGCGCGGTCGGCCGGGCTCCCGAGACCGATGTCGCTCACCAGGTTGATGAGTTGGCCGAGCCGCGCCTTGTCGAGGCCGGGGCGGGCGTACTCCTTGGGCAGCACGCTCTTAAGCGTCGGGTTGTCGCGCTCGATCGCGGTCATCGCGTCGTCAACGAGCTTCCCGATTGTCGGCTGCGGCGCCTTCGCCTTGAGATGAGACCAGCGGGCCTCCTTGGGGACCCAGAAGATATTCGCGGCGACGTACTCGTCCCGGTCCTCGGGGTCTGCGCCCTTGGCGCGCTCGGCCACGAGTTCCGCGTGCCGCGCCTCGAACGCGTCCGAGATGTACTTGAGGAAGATCAGGCCGAGGACGACGTGCTTGTACTCCGCGGCGTCCATGTTGTTGCGGAGGGCATCTGCTGCCTGCCAGAGCTTCGCTTCGAACCCGAGGTTGGCCGTCGTCTCCTTGCCCCTGCTACCAGCCTTCCGTCGAACCATTGTCTGGCCTTTCAGCCTCCTGGGCGTAGATCGGAGTCTGGAGAGCCCTTGCCCCCCGCCACGCGCGGCCAGACCGCCAACGGGGCATTCGAAGACGCATGATGATACTCTGCCCTCGCCTTGATATCCAGCTCCCCTGCCGGTCCCCTACGTCGATGCCAGGCGCAGATACGCAAGACCCACCCAGAGACCACGCACTCATCCGTGAGTAGCCCTTCTTTCTTTCTGAGCAGATGAGGATCCATCTACGACCCATCTGACCGTTTGCCAAAATAGAAGCCAACGATGAGTCCAACAATGCCTGAATAGAGTGATGAGAATGTCTTAAGGTGCTCAGTGTATTCTCCTGTCGGATATCCTCCAACTACAGGTGTCAATGCAATAATGGCAGTGACGCACAGAAACACCACCAAAACGCTTATACTGAGCACTTGCTGTACCGTCGCGATTTTCAAGGCTCATCTCCTCTCTGTTTGCGGCGTCCCGCGAGCTCTCGCACCAACTCCGCAAGCAACGCAGCTCTATCTGCGTTTGGGGGCGAGTCACACTTCTGCCACGCGTATTTCGCGTTCGGCCTCTCTTCCGACTCGACCCAGATCCGCAGAACACTCTTTGCTACCGGGTCCTCGGGGTCAGGATTTAGCGCGATTCTGTAGTGGGTCCGAATCAGCCATCGCCTTTGCCACCACAAAAGGCCCTTGATTCTGCCTTCTCCCTCCTCCCATGCCGTCTCAATTGCACCAGGGCGGTCATGTGAGAGTGCGCACGAGAACGGGCTGGCTCTGAGAGCGTCAACGACAAGCGCATGCAGAACATGATATGGCACGTCTAGACCAACGATGACGTTAGGATAGAAAAACTCGCTACTGCCTGCACCAGCTAGTGCACCCTGAACACGCAGCGCCGGACTGTCAACCAGACTATCCCACCATCGCTTCGGGCTTTCTGCCCGCACCATTACATCCCCAGTTTTCGCATACACGATCGCCGATGTTGTCAACGGCAGCGAGTCGGGCCATGCTCCTTCCCAGAGTAGTCCCCATGATGCGGACCACGTTGTATCTGCGCCCGAGCCCTCAAATCCCCGATGTTCCTCGGCACTGCCGGTGGAATGTGCCAATGCAGAAGAAAGCACAAGTGCGCCAATACACCACACACCTTTCATGGTTCCTCCGGTCACTACAGGCCTTTCGACCTGTAAGTGCGGCTGGTCATCGATGATCTGGTGGTGCTCTTAGTGCAGGGGCCTGAAGTTGCATGGCTCGTCGCGTGCATCCAGAGGAGTGCGTGCCTGCGATGAGGGCCGTCCACATTCCGGCCGATTGCGTTCGCATGGTCACCAACGAGCGATTCATTCTGCCGAAGTCCGTTGGTGAACCAATGGACGATCGCATCGCTCGAAGGAGCACGGGGTTCCAGCGCGCCCCGTAACGTTGACTTTCGTACTAAGCAGCTTTGACATTTGGTCCGTCCTCCCAACCCCCGTGGAGCATGCCCTCGAACGTTCATGCCCGCAACCACGTCGTCTTTCCATCGGAAGGCGACAAGACTGCGGCCGGGGCGGCCGCCGGGAGCCGGGGACCAGCAGGATGGGAGCAGTTTCCGGGCTCCCGGGAGCCGGCGGGGGGCTAATGCACAGAATATGGGCAGGAATCGGGGCCTGAAATCGTGGTTGGCACCACCTCCCGAGGTGACCACCTGCATGCATCAGACGTAGGGACAAAGAGTTACGCCTGAGGACCGGCCTTCCGATAATGGACATCCTTCCCCGCTCGGGCCGAATTCCCTGTCCATTAGGGCCCCCTGCCGGGAGAAGCATGTTCATTAAAGCGCCCCTCCGGGAGACCCCCTGTCGATTAGAGGCCCCCTGCGCCGGAGGCCATGTCGATTAAAGGGCCTCGGGCCGGGGGGCGATGCCGCGGATTTTCGGGTCGGCCGGGGCGGTCCGATCGAGGCACCCAGCCCGACCGGCGCGGCCCGTCGCCGCCATGGAAAAGAAAGAGGGGAGACGCGCCGTGCGGTCGCCAGCCCTGGCCGCAAGGGTGGCTCCCGGGGCATCTCCCCTACCCACCGGTTCTCCCACCCGAGGGGACCGCGCGCAACGCCGCGCTCGGCGACGACCCGCGTTCGCGATGCTGCTCACCTCAGGCGCAGGAAACAACCGATCCGACGAGGAGCCAGACCCTGTTACCGAAAACGGCCCTTGACCGCTCCCCAGCTTGTCGGCGCGATCGCTACGGGAAGGTCAACATCCAGAACCCAGACCTCCAGGTTCCCTGTTCGATCGGATTCAAAGGCGATCTCACGACCGTCCGGGGACCACGCCGGCTCGTCGTCGGTCCCGGGCTCGGCCGTGAGCTGCGTGGGCATCCCGCCCGTCGCGCCGACGACCCAGATGTCCTCGTTACCGTTGCGGGAAGAGACGAAGGCTATCCACCTACCGTCGGGCGACCAGTCTGGCTGCGACTCGTAGGTCGGGAAGTCTGTGATCTGACGAGCTGCACCTCCGGTCGCCGGCATGATCCAGATGTCAGAGGTGCCGCCACGCCACGAGGTGAAGGTAATCTCCGTACCATCCGGGGACCACGCTGGCTGGTAGTCTTCCGCCGGGTCGACCGTGAGCCGCGTCGCTGACCCTCCTCCCGCCGGAATGATCCAGATATCGGAGTTCCCATCGCGCGTCGCGTTGAACGCGATCAGCGAGCCATCCGGGGACCAGGCGGGGTATGACTCGGCCCCGGGATCGGAGGTCAGCGGGACCCCGGAACCACCCCCAGCCGGTATCGCCCAGATGTCCGGATTCAGCGTCGGAAAGACGTGGGACGTGTAAGCGATCCACTCGCCGTCAGGCGAGCAATCCGGATTCGAATCCCACGAGGCATCGGTTGCTGTCAGTTGTGTTGCCTCACCCCCATCGGCCGGCATGATCCAGATGTCCGGCGGAGAGAACGATGGCGGCGGAATCGAGATGAAGGCGATCCAGCGCCCGTCCGGCGACCACGCTGGCTGGCCATCAAGCGATGGACGCGTCGTAAGTTGACGCTCGCTCGCAGCGACAGAGATGGCCGTCCCGACCATCGCCGTGAACGTGATCCATCCCGCACGGTTCAACCAACGAGGACGCATGGCATGGCCCCTCCGTGGCCGTAGGTGCCCGTCCACCTCACCGCAGGTATAGAAACTTGACCGCCTGCCTGGCCGTGCCGCCGCCCTCCAGTCGCGCGAAGTAGACGCCCGCCGGCGCCGACGCGCCCGGCGTCCAGGCCCATCGGCCATCGATCCCGATCAGCCGCTCGATCAGTCGTCCGCGCGAGTTGAAGATGGCGAGCACGCGCACGCCCACGCCTGGGAAGGCGAACTCGGCGGCGCCGCGCACGGGGTTTGGAGTCACGATCAGGCGAGGTTCAGCAGGGGGCGCATCGTCGGTCGCAACGTCGGTTACGCCACAGCCAACCGGCAGGGCTCCGATCAGGTCGCAGCCCGCAGGGGAGTTGGCAGGAGCACAGGGGGACTGGGCGTTGAGCGTGAAGTCACCGCCCCCCGCATCGCAGAACATCGGATCCGCTCGGAGGTTTCCTCCAGTGCCGAGCTGGCCGGCGATTCCCCCCGTCCAATCCCCTCCGAGATTCCCGAAGAGATCGCTGCATGTCAGGAAAGCGCTGCTGTCGTTTCCAAGAAGAACAGCGTTCCCCCGCGAACTCCCAGCGATGATCGTGTTTTCAATGGTGACAGTGGAGCTTCCGACGACGGCAACCCCCGCACCACCAGTGGCGGAGTTGCCGTGGAACGTACAGCTCCTTACTGAAACCCAGCCTTGGCTAGAACACGCAATGCCAGCGCCGATCCCGGCTGCGTTCGTCGAGAAGAGACTGTTATCGATCGTCACATAGGATGTGGAAACCGCGACCGCTCCGCCTGCTCCAGGTTCCGCCTGATTGCCGGAGAAGGAACAGTTCATGAATCCAACCGATGATGAATTCAAGCAGCAGGCGGCTCCCCCGCCGTAGGTTCCTGTGGCTACGTTTCCGGAGAACGTGCAGTCGCTGAGCACCGGAGAGGAAAAATCCGTAGCGATAGCACCACCGGAATCTGCCGAGTTGTCAGAAAACGTGCAATGCGAAACCGTCCCGAATGCACCGCGAAAGAAAATGGCGCCACCTCTTGCTGCGTAGTTGTTCCTGAAAACGCAGTCGGTCACGGAGGGTCTGCTGCGACTTTCAGCGTAGAGCCCCGACCCCCCATTCCCAGAGAAAAAGCAGCGGATGATCGTTGGAGAAGCTCCATAATAACAACCGATGCCGCCACCTTCGCCAACACAGGATATGAGGGTGCAGTCCAAGATCGTGGAAGATCTTGTGCACAGGATTGCCCCGGACCGTGCGCCACGAATAGTGAATCCCCGAAAGACGGCGGCTTGACCCGGCAGTTGCATAAGAACCTGAGTGATCTCGTAGAAATCGGCGGGCGACATGCAGATTGTGCTTGAAAGAAGGGCCTCCGACGTGGTTAGTGAGGAGTTGAACGACTTCTTTCCCAACCACGGGGAGGCCACAAAAAGTGAAGCTCTCGAAAGCGTCCGTTCGAAGCTCAGCCCGCAGCATACCCCGACTCCGGTTCGAGGATCAACAGCTCAGTTCCTTCGCCGGGATCATCGTCTATCAGAAGCTCTTCCAGCGCCTCGACCTCGCCGGCCGGCTGCGGCGCTGCTTCGACCACCTGCCCCGCGGCGGTGCCTATGACCCCCATCGCATCGCGCTGCTCCTCGTCGTGCATCTCCTCCTCGGCTACCGCCGCCTGCGGGGGATGGACTTCTATCGTGACGACCCCCTGGTGCTCCGCTGCCTCGGCTGGCGGCGGATGCCCGATGTGTCGACGGTGAGCCGACGACTGCGTGAGATGGATGCCCGGGTCTACGAAAAGCTCAGAGATCTCAGCCGAGAGCTGGTGTGGGACCGCTTGACCTATGAGCGCTTCACGACCCTGACCTTCGACTTCGACGGCTCGGTCGAGTCGACCAAGAGTCGAGCGACCGAGGGGACGGCCATCGGCTACAACAAGGCGAGGGGCGAGCGCAGCTACTACCCCTTCTTCGCCACCGTGGCCCAGACCGGCCAGGTTCTCGAGGTACTCCACCGGCCCGGGAACGTGCATGACTCCAACGGCGCCTGGGAGCTGATCGAAGAGGTGATGGCGACAGCGCGGCAGCGCTGCCCGCAGACCCGACTCGAGGCACGGCTCGATGCGGCGCATTTCAGCGAGGAAACCTGCCTCGGACTGGCTGGGCTCCGCATCGAGTTCACGATCAGCGTGCCCTTCGAGCGCTTCGTGGATCTCAAGGCGGCCATCGAGAACCGGAGCCGTTGGCAGGCCATCGATGCGACCTGGGCCTACTTCGAGCTGCCGTGGACGCCGAAGAGCTGGGACTACCGCTTCCGCATCGTGGTGTATCGGCAGCTCGAGAAGAAACCGCGGCGCGGACCCTTGCAGCTCGACATCTTCTATCCGGTCGAGCACCAGTTCTCGTACAAGGTGGTGATCACGAACAAGAGCGAGCGCGCGGGAACCGTGCTCGGGTTCCACAACGGCCGCGGCGCCCAGGAGAGCGTGTTCGGCGAGCTCAAGTCCATGCAGCAGATGGACTACATCCCGACCCGGCGTCTGGTCGGGAACCAGATCTTCATGATGGCCGCGATCATCGGCCACAATCTCACCCGCGAGCTGCAGATGATTGCGCAGGACCCGCAGCGCGGCACCACCCGGAAGCGGGCTCAGCGCTGGATCTTCGCCAAGCTGGACACGATTCGTGGTCGCATCATTCAGCGCGCCGGTCGTCTGACCTCGCCCGGCGGGACGCTCACGCTCACGATGTCTGCCAACCCCGCTGTCGCCCATGAACTCACCCATTACCTCGAAGCACTCGAAGCGGCGTAACCTCGCTCAGGTTATGCAACGATAGGGTTGAGTCTCCCCGTTAGGTGCAACGCCGAACGATCCCTCCCGATTTTCGCAGTCAATGGTTGTTTGCTCTTGACCGGCCTCAGACTGAAGGACTATGTCCCTTCCCGAAAAGGTCAGGTTGGTGTTGCCAGCACCTGCGTAAGTACCGGGCGCAACGAGTACGGTATCTCCAACCGCCGCGGCGTCGAGCCCAGTCTGAATCGTCGGCTGATCGGCGGGGACGCGGATCGTCGCAGAGCGGGCAGGGACGGGGACGGCCAGAAGCAGGCCGAGAACGAAGGCGGCCTTGCGCGCCACCATGATGGAGCCCTCCATTGGTAGCCGGGACGCCATGAGTCTACCACCGGCGCAGCGGCCTGATAATCCCCCCGCTTGCTCCCCTCTGGCATGCGGCCCGAGCATTCCAAGAGAGACGACCCTCAGGCGAACCTGAGGGCCGCTCGGGCGGAGGGGTGAGGTGACTAGCTCGCCGCCGCCTTCCGCGTCTCCTTGACCGCGGTCTGGATCGTGGCGAGGTCGCCGCGCGCGGCGGCGAGGACCACCGTCCGTGTGAACCGGCTCGCCTTCGCCGGCCCGGCTGCGTCGTGGATCTCCTCGCGCTCGGCGCGGGTCATCCTGAAGGCGAAGACGACCAGGTCGCCGCTGTCGTCGTCGAGCGTGGCGGCGGCGGCGCTGGCTTCGGCTTCTGCTTCGGTGCTTGCTCGCGCGCTGCATCCACCGCCGCGCCATCGGGGTGCGCCTCGCCGTCGACCCGCTGCCACCTCGACTTGCTCGCGGCACTCGCGGCGTCGCCCTCGCGTCTCCTTCTCCGTCGTCTTCATTCTCGTTGCCTTCACGGTCGTCGCTGCTCTTGCTTGACACGAGAGCCTTCGCGGTGTTATCCGCAGGTGAACGCTTCGATGACATCTTCGCTGCTCCTTTCTGTCAGTCCCCACGACTGACGTGCAACACCATCGAGCCTTGCGGAGCAGCAGAGAGTCAAGGCCAACAATGCGAAAAAGCACGCGGCGCGGCGTGCGGACCCGCAAGCTTGCGATGTGGTCCGCCCTTTGCCCCGTACCTCGGCGGGAAAGCGCGCGCTTTGTCCCCTCATCTTCCGCGAAGTGGACCGCTTGTTGCCAAGGCGCGAGTGGCGAGCTGACCTTCCTCGACGGCTTCCTCGGCGGCGGGTCGGTCTCCATCTACGCCAAGGCGCAGGGTTTCCGCGTCGTCGCCACCGACATCGCCGAGCGAGCGATCGTCGTCGGCAAGGCGCTCATCGAGAACTCCCGTGTCCGCCTCACGCGCGAGGACGTGCTCCGGCTCGCGGCGCCGACGGACGACCCGCCCGGGCGGATCGAGCAGAAGTACGCCCCCAGCACGTTCACGGCCCCACAGGCGCGTCTTCTCGACCGCGCCCTGGTCGTGGCCAAGACTCGCGCGACGAGGCCAAGGGCGGCGCTCCTGCGCCTCCTGGCGATCCGTGTCGCCTTGCTTGCCCATCCGATGTCGCAGGTCCGCGCCGGCACCATCCACCGCTTCCACGCCGGCGAGTACGAGTCGATCACAGAAAGCTGCGTTCTACCACTACTGGATGGCCTGCGGCTGACCCGACCCGAGAAGCTGTGGGAGCTTGCACAGCAGATCAACGCCGGCGTCTTCGAGGGCGAGGCGCGGGTGCATCCAGGCGAGCGTCCTCGACACGCTGCCCGAGATCCGGGCCGACGTCGCCTACTTCGATCCGCCGTACCCCGGCGTCATGTAGCTACGAGCGGGAGTACAAGGTCATCGACGAGATCCTGGAGGGCCAGGCCCGCCCGACCAGTCCCTTCACCGCGCGGGACGGCGCCGCGATGCTCGACACGCTCTTCGAGCGGGCGCATGCACATCCCGGTCTGGCTCCTCTCGCCTCGGCAACGCCGTGGTCGGGATCGAGGAACTGGAGGCGAAGATGGCCCGCCTCGGCCGGGAGACCCGGGCGATCGCGATCAGGTACCAGCACCTGCCGGCGGTGGCGACCGCGGAGAAGAAGGCGAGCGAACCGGGAGTTCCTGGTCGTCGGGTGGGATACCGCGGCACCGCTCTTCCGGCCGGCCCTCAGTGCAGGGTCACCGGGCCGGCGCCGGGGTCGATCACACGGATGGAGAGGCCGTCGTCCATGAAGACGCGCGCCTCGGTGGCGCCGAGCTTCCGGCCTTCGCGCCCGGCCTCGGCGATCGCAGCAAGGAGGGCGAGCCGGGCCTCGCCGAGGAGGTTGCTGTCGGGTTCGGGCACGCCATCCCGGTAGCGGACGATCGCGCCTTGATGATCCAGACGCCCTCGGCGCTGAACCCGGCCTCGACCTCGACCGTGAAGGGAGAGTCGTCATCCCGCTGGCTCATGGCGACGACGTTCCCTTGGCAGGCGGCGGCAAGTCAAGGGTGCGAACCCGCGCGAAGGAGAAGACCCCGTGACTGACGACACGAAGGCCACCTGGGGCGCACACCGGGCGCCTCAGGCGCGGATCGGGCCGCGGATGGTCCCGCTGGACGACCTCCGGCCGCACCCGCTCAACGCCAACGTCATGCCCGAGGACCTGCGGGAGAAGCTCGCGGCGCACATCAACCGCACCGGCCGCTATCCGTTCCTCGTCGTCCGCCCGCACCCCGAGGAGCCGGGCAAGTACCAGGTCCTCGACGGCCACCACCGGGTCGCGGTCCTCCGCGAACTCGGATTCACGCGAAGCCCGCTGCGATGTCTGGGACGTGGACGACCGGGAGGCCAAGCTGCTGCTCGCCACCCTGAACCGCCTCGAAGGCCAGGACGTGCCGATCCGCCGGGCGCAGCTGATCCATGAGCTCCTCGGCGAGATGAGCGCTCGACGACCTGGCCGGCCTCCTGCCCGAGACCGACAAGCAGCTCGAGGAGCTGCACGCGCTCCTGGAGTTCCCCGCCGAGGAGATCGCCGCCCTGCTCGACGCGGAGGCCGAAGAGGAAGAGAAGGTCCTCCCCCGCGTCATGTCCTTCGTCGTCACCCCCGAGCAGGAGCAGGTGATCGAGCAGGCCGTGGAACTCGCGAGCGACGGCACGCCCGGCCGGGACCGGAAGGCGCGGGGCCTCGCGAACCTCGCCCGCGACTTTCTGAATGGAGATCCGATGAAACGAGCACTTCTCAAGATGCGTGAGGAGGCCCGCCGGCTCTTCCTCACCGGCGAGATCACGACGAACGCCGAGATCGCCGCCCGGCTCAAGGTCAAGCCCACACGATCGGCCGCTGGCGGCGGGAGGAAGACTGGGATGGCCTCCGCTTGAAGATCGACCGCCGCGCGGCGGAGCTGTTCGTCGAGAAGATCGCCACCGACCGCGTCACCCTGAACGTCCGGCACTACCGGATCTGGGAGCTGGTCGTCATGAAGCTGGCGGAGGACCTGAAGGCCAAGCGCACGCTCGACATCCGGGACCTGGAGCGGGTCTCCGGCGATCCTGGACAGGGCGCAGAAGGGGCAGCGGCTGGCCAAGGGGATCTCGGTCACCGGCGAGACCGAGGAGGCGATCCGGGCCGAGGCGCAGGCCGAGATCCGGCACCTGATCGACATGTTCATCGACGCGGTGAAGGAGAACGTCAAGGATGAGGAAACGCGGGAGCGGATCCGCCAGGCGATCCTCGCTGCAACTACCTGAAGAGGAGGACGGAGGAACTGGCGAGGCCGGCGACGCGGTCGTTCACTGATCCGCTCGCCGCGTGGGCGCTGCAAGCGGATCCGTCTCGACGGCGTCCCGTTCCGGTTCGAGGGGCACGAGTACCTGCGCGCGATCTACGACGACACGTCGCCGCACGTCGTGCTGTAGAAGGCAGCGCAGATCGGCGGGACGACGTGGGCGATCCTCCGCTCGATCCACGCCTGCCTGACCGGGCTCAACGTCATCTACTTCTTCCCGACCAGGACCGATGTGCTGGACTTCTCGAAGTCGCGGGTCTCGCCGCTCCTGGCCGACAACCCCTTCCTCGCCAAGATGATGACCGACACCGACACGGCGGGTTTGAAGCGGATCGGCGAGGCGCATCTCTACCTGCGGGGGATGCAGTCGACGGTCGGGATGAAGTCGGTCCCGGCCGACATGGTCGTCTTCGACGAGCTCGACGAGGCCGCGCCGGCCGCCAAGGCGATGGCCCTGGAGCGCCTCGCGCACTCGGACTACAAGCGGGTCATCGAGCTGTCGAACCCGTCGCTCCCCGACTACGGCATCGACGAGAGTACCAGCAATCCGACCAGCGGCACTGGACGCTTGAAGTGCCCCGCCTGCGGCGCCTGGACGGCGCTCGACAAGGAGTTCCCGCTGAAGCTCGGCGAGGAGGTCCGGATCATCCTCCCGCGCCCCGACGGCACCTTCTACCGCGCCTGCCCCAAGTGCTCGGCGGAACTCGACCTCGACGCCGGCGAGTGGGTGGCCGACTTCCCCGACCGCCCGATCCACGGCTACCGGATCTCGCAGCTCTTCTCGTCCAAGGTCGATCCCGGCGAGATCCTCAGGGAGTACCGGACGACCCGCTACCCCGACCGCTTCTACAACCTGAAGATCGGGATCCCCTGGGCGGACCTCGAACGGCGGCTGGACATGTCCACCGTGCTCGCCCTCTGCAGCGAGGAGCCGATCCAGGAGAAGGCCGAGGAAAGTGGCGACGTACTCGATGGGCATCGACACCGGAAGCCAGTTCCACGTCGTCGTGCTCAAGCAGGAGAGCGGCGACCAGGACGACTACGGGCCCGGCCGGGTCCGGCTCGTCCACCTCGCGGTCTGCCACGACTTCGGCGAGCTGGACGACTCGATGAAGCGGTTCCGTGTCTTCCGCTGCGTCATCGACGGGCTGCCCGAGACCCACGCCACCCGCGAGTTCGCCCACCGGCACCGAGGACGTGTCTACATGTCCTTCTTCGATGAGATCCAGGGGCGAGGCGAGATGGGACCGGGACGCGCTGACCGTCCAGGTGAACCGCACCGAGGCGCTCGACGCCTCGCGGGCGGCCGTCCGGGAGAAGCTGGTCACCCTCCCCCGCCGCGTGCCCATCGTGGAGACCTTCGCCAGGCACATGGCGGCCGACGCCAAAGTGCTGGAGGAGGACCAAGACACCGGGGCGAAGCGTTACAAGTACGTGCGCACCGGCGAGGATCACCTCAGCCTGGCATTCACCTACGCGTGGATGGCGGCGCGGCACAGCGGCGGCCCGCGAGTACGCGTCCTCGATCTCCGGCGGCCGCTCGCGGACTCCACCTTCGGCTGGCCCTATCGGAGCTGGCCGGGCCGCGGATCGACACTGCTCGGGCGTGGCCTCGGCGGGGGGATGCTCCGGGGGCTGCGCCGGTAGCCTTGGCCGCCGGCCGTGAACCTCCCTCACCCTGCTGCGGTTTCGTATGCTCGACCAGGCACCGTGCCCTCTCGGCCTCGCCGTCGCCGCGATGCTGCACACGCATCCTCTCGACCCATACCCGGAGCAGGGGCGACCCGGTTCGCTTCCAGATTCGCGCAAGTACGTGGGGCTCCTGAGGCCTGGACGCGATTCTGGAAGGGGTCTGCCGGTCGCCTTCAGCCGTCGCCCGACCCGGAGCGCGCTCCCGTGCCACATCTCGGCGGGGACGCCGCCGGGGTACGCCGAGGGCGCTCCGCTCGGCGTGGTGAATGACTGTACTGACAGAAGTGACAGTGAAAGCCCCCCTCTCAATTCTCCTTCTCCTCCTCCCTTCCCTTTCACTCGATCTTTCTCCCGGAGAAGCAGAGTCACTAAAGTCAATAAAGTCATAAGGGCTGACCATGGGCACCACCAACCCAGGTCACGCACCAGAGCACCCCTTCGCCGCTCTTCGCCTCTTTGTGGTCGAGCGCCATGCCGCCCAGCACCCGGCCTCGGAACCCCGCGAGACGACGCCCGAGGCCGCGGAGATCGCCGTTCGGCTTGTGCCCAAGCTCGACCAGCGCTTCGCGGAGAGCACCATGACTCTCCTTCTCCTCTTCCAAGCGCCGCACCATCGTGCTCAGGCTGATGCCAGCGTTGTCGGGATCGATCCCCATGAGTCCCTGCAGTAGCTTCCCGAGTGTTGCCTTCCCGAGGTCGCTCTGGGTGACCAACTCCCGCCGCGTCTCGTAGGGGTCGGGAAGGTCCGCCCAGAACGACCGCGCCACGCACGATCCGCGACCACTCCTCGTACGAGCCCCAAGTGGCCAGCTTCCCCGCCCCCGGGCATCCAGCCGATAGGTAAGCCCGCAGGATCGTGAGCGCCGCTCGTGCTAACCGGGGCCGCTCATCAGTGACCCAGCTCAGGAGATCCTTGTGCTTGAAGCCTGTCCGCTTCTCGGGCTCTTCGAGGGGGGACTCAAGCCTCACGTGTAGCGTTCGCCGAGCCGTGTCTCCGATGAGCTGAACGTTGTTGCCGGTCGCGTACCAGGTCGTATAGAGCGGCACCTCCGGCGCCATCTTCGTCATCCCCAGGTAGCGATCGCGCCACGTGGTCGCCGTGAGCATGGCGTCGAGCGCCGACCCGCCCAAGACATCACGAACGTTGTCGATCAATGACAGGCGGTCCCCCGCCAGGGCGATGGCCAAGATGCGCTTCCGCATCTCCTCGTCGCCCGCTGGGGCCATGACGGCCATGGTCCGCCCCGTGGCGATGAGGCCCGTCACATGCGCGAGCAGACCCTTGCCCGATCCGGCGCAGTTGGCGTCGATGAGGAAGAGGGGAGCCGGTCCGGAATATGCCCAGCGGGCCATCGGGGTGAGGACACCGGCGATCCACGCCGCTTGGTGCTCGGGCTTCCGGAAGGGAAAGTCGGCGACGACTTCAGAGAGTTGCTTAGCTGCTTCCACCGCCTCATCCCGCGACTTGCCGATTTCAGGCAGATCGAAGTTGGGAACGTAGATGAGACCGGTTGAAGGGTCGTAGCCCGGGCTGTCTACCACTGATCCGTCCGGGCGAAGCACTGGCACTTCGACCACGGCCTCAAGCGGTGAGAATGGCCACATGCCGAGGCCGTGCAGCGCGCGCGCGGCCCAGATGGGCGGGAGCGCGTTGGCCTCTACGAGTCCACCCGTGCTCTTGTCCTTCACGAGCTTGACCCAGTGGGCTACCGCATCCATGTGGAACCGAAGATTGTCTACGCTCAGGGACGATATCGTCGGGATGTTGGGAGGCCGCTTGAGCCATTTGATCTTCTGGGCCGCATCACGCACCACATGCACGATCTCGCCGCCGCGGACGAAGATCTCCCGATCGTGATCGAGGAGTGCGGCCTCTGCCTCACGGATGACCTCCTCGAACTCGTTTCGAACGATGATCTTGGGCAGCCCTGTCGAGTCCTGCGGCGCTTCCTTTGGCCGACCTCCGTCTGCCGGATGACCGATCCTCCGGCCGCCCCGGGGCGAGAGCATCTCTCGAAGATCGTGCCAGTTCTTGGCACTGCATCCGTTGTGAAGGCAACCGGCGGCGATCGCGCCGCTGGAAAGCTGCAGGATGAACGCGCTCCCATTCGTGTGTTCGGGGTTCCATGGGCAAACGGAAAACACCCATCGGCGCCCGCCTTGCCACGGGGACGGTCCGTGAATATCGCCGCAGTGCTCCCGAATCCACGTGTCGATGTCGAAAGAGCCGTCTCCGGCCGCCCGTCGCTTCCCTGATTTAGCCCCCGCTGTCGTCCGTGGCTCCGTGGGAACCGTGGCCGCCATCACCTCCAGCAGCTCCAGCCGCACGACCTCAAGTGCTTCAGGCATCTCGATAATGTGGGCAAGCCGGTGCGGCCGCTCCGCGGTGTGGTCCCCCTTCCGCGCCCAGGTCCCCGGGAGCTTTACCAGGCGCGCCGCGTTGTGAACGCTGGTATCGATCTGGACGACATCGTCGTTGAACCGAAAGGAGATCGCGGTCAGCACGCGCTCCACGAGGCCATGGTCGTCACACGGGAGGTCGAGACGATAGTGCAGCTGTGCGCCGTTGCCGCTGTCGACGACGATCGGCCTCGGCCAGTCGATCTCCGCGAGGGTGTCCCGGATCTCCTGCGCCTTGATGAGCGCCGCCTGGTGTTCCGCATCCGTCGCTGAAATCCCAGTCGGTCGTCTGGGATCGACGTCGCAGAGGAGCCACATCCGGGCGACAATGTCGGCGTTCGAGGTGGTGGGGTCACCTTGACGCAGTCCCCGCACCCGGTTCACGCAGCGAGCGAGGAGCGCCGGGTTGACCGGATTGGGGATGACGTAGATGCCCTTGGCGCTGACAAGGCTGGCGGCGCTCACGGCTAGCTTGCCGGGGTCGTTGAAGTAGCCACTCGCGGTGTGCGGGCGTTGCCACTCGGAGGTCATGACTTGCAGCGCACGGAGTTCGGTGACCTGCCCGGATGGGAGGAGCACCTTCATCCAGCGACTGATTTCCCCGACATCGACCTCCGCGATGTCAACCGTCGCTTCGTCGAGCCCGGTACTACGGGCAGCTTCGGTCATCTTCTTCCTCGCTTCGGCCGGCGGTTCGGCCTTCTGAGCTGCCTTTCGGCGGGCCAGTTCTTGGACTCCTGCCTGCCAGGCCTCGACCGCACCGTCCTCGACAACGAGGTCCGCGTCATACGGCAACCGCGTCTTGCTCTTCATCTCCGCCTTCACCGATCGGAGGCGCTGGGACTTTCGTCTCGCGCTTCCACGACTCAACGGCCGCAATGAACATGGACTCACCCGCGCGATCTACCATCGGTTCGCGCAGAATTCGTCGCAGAGCGTCTACCCCACGCCGCAGATCGCTTGCGTATCGACGCTCGATTCGCACGGCTCACTAGCTCTCGTTGCGACGGAGCGCCGCCAGAGCGGAATCGCGCGCTTCGGATAGCCATGCCATAAGAGCGGTTCTTGGAATGCGGATCGAACCAGCCACTCGCACCGCGGGAATTTGGCCAGCAGAGACCATTTGATAAATCCGCGACTTCGAGACGCCGACCACAGGAGCTACGTCAGCGACTCTGAGCAGTTCTCGAACGTCATCCATGTGATTCACCTCCGTTCCGAAGAGGTGTATCACGCACGATGTGGCTCAATCACGTGCAGACATGAATATTCCAAGCTGATTCCACCGGCCAGCGACGTGCAACTAAGAACTTTCTTAATCGCACTGTTGCTGTCGCGTGGAGCAATGTAGAGTGAAGCAGCCTTGCTTCCAAGGTCGCTTAGCCATAAGGAGGGAATCGTGGCGGGACCTGGTAGACCTCGGGGGGTGAAGACCCGCACCGAGCTGGACATCGTCCTGACACCCCTGGAGCAGCGTCGAGCGCAGATCCAAAGCCGCCTCTACGCTTCGCTCGCGTGCCGCGATTTGGCGCTGATCGGTCTTCGAGAGAGGCTGTTCGGGGGGCGTGTCCTCACGTTGGATGAAGCTCAGGCCCTCCTTCTACAGGTCGGTCCACGATTCTTCGATATTGACTGGTTCGAGAAGCACGGGATCCCGCTGCTCGCCCATCAATCGCTTTACTACGATCCGCATCTCGGGCCGAAGCCGCTCGACATGACGCTGTCAACAATGATCCGCTTCACCTGGCGTGGAGGATCACTGGACGTTCCAAGAGCGGCATTCATCGGGGCCGATGGTCACGGGCACAACCCGAGGCTCGTCCTGCCACGCGGGGAGCTGCGCGTCGCGCCACACTCGGTGCTCGGACAGATCCAATCTGTCGCCTCCGACCTGTCGCAGCACTACCTTTGGTCGGAGTCTGCTGCGACCCTCTTCGTCATGACAGGAAACCCTCCTCCCGTCTTCGCCATCGGTGTGCGTCACCCGGGTGGATGGAGGGGAGATCACACCCGCTTTGTGTTTGACCTCCGAGTCGAGCCCTGGGTCACAGCCGACAGCGTGAAGAGAGCGATTCAGCATCTACAGCGTGATGCGTACGGCCATGAGGTGAGGTCAATGCGAGGAAGAGCATTGGTTCTTGTTGAGTTCATTGAGGCCTTCCGCGAGCAGAGGATTGGCAAGAGCTGGGCCGAAATGGAAGAACAAGGACTTGACTTCCCCTGGACTGAGGCGGCTGAGTTGTGGGATGAGAAGCACGGCCAGCAGCTATGGCGTTACACGCCAAGCAACATGAGCCGAGACTTCGAACGTGCCTGGATGGCAATCGTGCATCCACCGGTGAAACCGCTCGGTATTCCGAGAAAGAGGAAAAGCAAGGAATGAAATCCGCGATCTACATGCGCGTCAGCTCGAGCGAAGAGCAACGCGAGCGCCAGACGATCGAGATCCAGCGCGACTTCGCCAAGAAGTACTGCGAGTTGCACGAGATCCCGGTCGCCAACTACTTCGCCGACGACGGCTGCTCGGGCACGATCCCTCTCGGCGAGCGGCCTGAGGGGCGGCGGCTCCTTGATGACGCGAAGGAGCATGCGTTCGACACGGTCCTCATCTACAAGCTCGATCGTCTCGGCCGCGATGCTCGCCTGATCCTTGACGCGTGAACGAACTCGAGTCGCTCGGAGTCCAGATCAAGTGCATGACCGAGGCGTTTGATTCGAACACGCCGTCCGGTCGGTTCATGCTCACGATCTTGGGCGGAGTCGCCGGGCTCGAACGCGCGAACATACTTCAGCGCATGTCGGCGGGCACCGACCGCGCGGTGCGTGGGGGCATGTGGTCAGGGGTTGTTCCTTATGGGTTCGTTCGGGTGGGTGAAAAGCGTCACGCACGTCTTGTCGTCGCCGACACGCCACTCCTCGGCCTCACCCTCTGCGAAGCTGATGTCGTGAAACTCATCTTCCGGCTTTCGGCCGACGAGGGGAAGTCCTGCGCAGCGATCGCGACGCACCTGAACAACCTGTGCATCCCGACCGCCTATCTGATCCCGGGCCATGCCACAGGGAGGCGAAAGCGGAACACCGCCGGCGTCTGGCGTCCCGGCCGCGTCCGCCACGTTCTCGTGAACCCGACGTACAAGGGCATCCACGTCTACGGCAAGCACGCGAAGAAGAAACGCGAACTCATCGAGCGCGAAGTCCCGGCCATCGTCGACGCCGAGACTTGGGCGCGCGCTCAAGAGACGCTCCGGAAGAACACGATCTGGAGCCCCCGGAACGGCAAGAGGGACTACCTGCTCAGGGGCCTGATGAAGTGCTCGTTGTGCCACTTGACGCTCTTGGCAGCAACCATTACGGGAACAAACCCTACTACCTCTGCAGCGGGAAGCACGGCGCCAAGGGCGCGTTCGGGAAGGAGGGCGGCAAGTGCCCCAGCCGCCCGGTTCCCGGCGATCTCGAAGAGGTGGTCTGGCAGGACATCGCCGGCTTCATTCGCAACCCCGGCCCCGTGCTGCAGGAGGTCGCCGCCAGCCTCGCGGACACCACCGGCGAGGCCCAGGCCATCCGAAGGAACTCCAGACCGCCGAGCGTGCCCTCGCGAAGAAGGAGAAGGAGCGGCTGAACGTCGTCACCCTCTACCGCCGGGGGCGGATCGACGACGCCACCCTCGACCAGCAACTGACCGAAGTCGAGGCCGAGCGGGACGGACTCGTCGCGGCGCGCAATCAAGCCCGTGTAGCTCTCCAGGCGATCGAGGAGGCTGTCGTCCCACCTCGAATCGGCCGAGGCGCTGCTCGCGAGCCTGAACGCGCGGCTCGACGCGCCCCTGACCTTCGCGCTCCGCAGGGAGCTGGTAGAGACGCTCGTAGAAGGGATTACGGCGGACACGGTCATCGAGGACGGGAAGCGCGAACTCGTCGTCACCGTGAACTACCGCTTCGGCGCCGCCCGCCGCCGACACCGGACCCTCCTCGTTTGCGACGAGGAATCAACAGGGATTCCTCGCGGCAACGAGGGTAACCGGCGGCAACAAGGCGCCCGTGTCGGCGACGCGCACGGTGGCCATTCGGCACTCTTCGCGGGACGGCGGGACTTTGTGGAAGCCGGCAACGAGCTGCGGGAACGGGGACGTGCCACCATCGAGAGAATCAAGCCATCGGCCGCGAGCTTCGGGTCGAGCCGCGGCCCCTCGAGCACCAGAGGCGGTAGTGCCCCTTTCAGCGGGCCAGGATACCCGCGTCGAGCACTGCGAACCGGACCCTGGGATGGCGCGCGCGAAGGGAGCAGCGGGACCACTTGCTCTCGAGCTGGCGGAGCAGGCTCCTTCGCTCCTCGGCGCGCAGGTGCCGCCACTTGACCTCCGCCACGAGCAATCGCGTGGCGTCCTCCGGGTCGCGAGCAACCAGGTCGAGCTCGATGTCGCTCTCCCAATAACGCTGCGCCCCCGGGACGTGAGCCCTGCAGAGGTCCTCGAACACCGTGGCGGCGTGGTCGCGGATCAGCTTACGCCTTTGCGCCGTCGAGTAGGTCCGCCAGAGACTCTGGTGCGGCGAGAAGACGCGGAACCAGAAGCGAAGGGTGGGGTCCTGAATACGGTAGAGGACCTTCCTCGTAGAACGTATGCTCTCGCCGAACGGCAGATCACGGGTCAGGATGGAGGTGTCCAAGAGCTGCTGCAGTGGCCGCGACAGGTTGGTCTGCGCGGTGCCCAGCCGGCTCGCGATCTCCGAGGGCCGTTCCGCGCCGCGGCCGACTGCCTCCAGCACCGCCACCGCGTTCAGCCCCGCAATGCCTTCGTCGCGCAGAATCCGTTGCGGCTCCTGCTCCATGTAGGGGGCAAAGTCAAAGTAGAGCGACTCCGCGAGCCGCACGACATCCTGTCCGGTTTCGAGGAACTCCCAGTACTTGGGAATGCCACCGACGCAGGCGAACTTCTCGAACGATTCGAGTTCCCCCGTATCTTGCCCGCAAGCCAGGCAGAACGCAGCGTAGTCCATCGGCTGCACGTGCAAGAGCTTGCCGGCACGTCCGAAGAGCGGTGCGCCACGGTGGAGAAACAGGTCGTTCATCATGCGCGTGCTCGACCCCGCAAGAACCAGGAGCCGGCCGGGCTCGAGCGAATGGTCCAGCCATTTCTGAAGCTGGCTTGGCAGCGATGGGTCCGCCGCCGTGAGGTAGGGAAACTCGTCCAGGCACAGCGCCCAGCGGCGTTTCTGCAGCGCGAGGATTTCCAGCAACTCGGTCCAGCTCTTGGGGATGATCTGCGTATCGAGACGGGCCCGGAGGTCGAGGAAAACCTGCTGGATTTGTTGGTCCCGCTGCGCCTCGATGGCCTGGGTGTAGAGGCCGTCGCGCGCCTGCAGCCACTGCCGGAGGAGCCGCGTCTTGCCCACGCGCCGACGACCATAGACCACCAGCAACCCACCGCGCTTCGCCGCTGCGTCCAGCTCACGCAGCTCTCTCTCTCGATTCACGAACTCGAGTTTCACGCCCGGCAGGATGTCTCCGCGTTCCATGCATGTCAAGCATAATGTTTGATGAGCATCATGTGGCGACTGCTGTCGCCGGTCGCCGGCCGCGACCGCCGTGCTTCAGTCAGGCCGGCCGACGCTTCCTGTCCACGCCATGCAATAGGCTGTCAAGAAACGACTTGGCATCCGCAACCCGGACCAGACTCGGCGCACCAACGGGCCCGCAGGCCGTCTTGGGCCCAAGGCCCGGCACACCGACCGGTCACCCAATCACGGAAGCCAGCACGGGGATTGCTCGCGACAACCCAAGCGAGGGCACCCCGGCACCGCCCGGCGGGGAGGTGTTTCCGACGGTCAACATGGCGCCTCCTTCGGCGGACCAGGAAACAGGCATGAAGGTTCTCGGACAGACCTTCGATCTCGATGCGGTGCTCTCGACCCAATGCCACCACGGCTGAGGCAGGTCGCTTCCACCACGCGCCGCCGGGAGCCAAGCCGTCCTCGCCCCGGCGAATTCCATGGCCGATTCCCGTTGGACGGCGCTGGCCAGCCTTACCTACGATAGGCGGCGATGGAGACGCAAATGACCAACGCCACCGCCCTCAGCCGGGCCCAGAAGCTCGCGCTCATGATGGCATCGGCGCACGAGGCCGATGGCCGCTTCCTCACCGGCGTGGTCACGACCCGGATCTTCTGCCGCCCCTCCTGTCGCGCGCGGAAGCCGCGGCCGGAGAACGTGGTCTTCTTCTCGACACCGGTGGAGGCGCGACACGCCGGCTTCCGCCCCTGCAAGCGCTGCGTCCCCGAGAGCCCGGCGCGCGATCGCGGTCGTGAGGTGCTGGCCCGCGCGCGCCGGTGGTACGAGGCGACGCGCGGTGAGGGGCTCGGCGTGACCGCGCTCGCCGCGGAGCTCGGCCTCTCGGCACGCCAGCTCCGGCGGATCGTCAAGGAGGCGGCCGGCGCGACGCCGAAGGAGTTCTTGACCTCGCTCGCGCTCGCGCGCGCGATCAGGGCGCTCACCACCACGCGCGCGACCGTGCTCGAGATCGCCTTCGATTCCGGGTTCGGGAGCCTCTCGGCCTTCCAGGCGGCGTTTCGCCGCCGCTACGGCATGGCGCCGCTCGCGCTCCGGCGCGGCCCCGCAGGGAGAATCGTCATGACCGCCGCCACGATCGCCATCGACACGATCGCGACCCCGATCGGCCCGCTGGTCGCCGCGGCGAGCCCCGCCGGGCTCGCCCTCCTCGAGTTCGCGGATCGCTTCACCGCGGAGCGGAACCGCCGCTTCCTCGCGCGCCGCTTCCCGGCGTGGGACGGGGTCGCGACGCGGGCGCGTGCCGGCGGCCGTCGCCGAGGAGCTCGCCGCCTACTTCGCGGGCGGGCTCACGCGCTTCACGCTGGCGCTCGATGCCGGCGGCACGCCGTTCCAGCGGCGCGTGTGGGCGGCGCTCGCGGCGATCCCCTGCGGGACGACCGCGAGCTACGACGAGATCGCGCGCGCGATCGGAGAGCCGGGCAAGCATCGCGCGGTGGCCCGCGCCAACGGCCAGAATCCGCTCGCCATCATCGTGCCGTGCCATCGCGTGATCGGCGCCGACGGGAGCCTCCGCGGCTACGGCGGCGGGCTCGAGCGGAAGGCGTGGCTCCTCGCGCTCGAGGCAAGGATGGCTGCGCGGTCCGGGAGCGAAGCGGCCCGCAGAACGGCCGCCGCGCCCGCGCTCAGCGCTTCGCCGCCTCCGCCCCGATGAGGGCGATCACGCGCGCCCCGACTTCCTCGACCGCAGCGCTCATCGCCGCCGCCACGTCCTCCGGATTCCGCTTCGCCACCGGCCGCTCGGCGCGGATCTCCTCCTCCCGGAGGAGGCTGTCGCTGGCCACAGTTTCGATCCGCGCGACGAGGACGATGCGCGCGATCCCGCGCCCATCCCGCTCGACCTCCTCGAAGGTGACGAGGTCGCCGGAGAGGAGCCAGTCGGGCGTCCGCGCGAAGGGCGCAACGGCGACCGTCTCGACGGCGCCGGAGCGGCGGATCTGCTGCGCGATCGCATCGGCGACGAGATCCCCGGGGGCCGCCGCCCAGTAGTGGTTCGGGTAGTAGACGACCTCGTGGGCCGAGGCGCGGTAGGCGATGCGGCGATCGGTGTAGAGCGGCGACGTCGTGAACGCATCGATCCCGAGGACGAGCGGCGCCCGGATGCCGGCCGGTTTCGCCGCGGCCACCGCGCCGCCGGCCGCCGCCGCGTCCCCCGCCGGCGCCGCCTCGTAGTCGAGGACGTAGAAGCGCGCCGCCGGCACCGAGCCGCCGCAACCGCCGAGCCCGAGCGCCGTCGCGAGCCCGAGACCGAGACCGATCCCGAGCAGGACCGCCGAGAGATCACGCACACGTCGCATCACTTCACCCCCGGGATTGCGGGCGTCTCGGCCGGCGAGCTCCGGAGGAGCAACGACGGCTGATTCCTGACCGTGCGCGAGAACTCGTTCAGGTTGGCCGAGGTCTCGCGCAGATTGACGAGCGTCTCCGCGATGGTCCGCCGGTGGATACCGAGGATCTCGCGGAGATCCTCGGCGACGTCGCGCACTGCGGCGCTCGTCGCCCCGGCGTTGGCCACGAGTTGCGTGCGCTCGATCTCGGCGAAGGTGCGGTTGAGCGCCGCGGTCGTCGTATCGAGATTCACGAGCAGCGAGTCGAGGTGCTCCTCGTTGCGGACGAGGAGCCCGTTCAGGTTGCCGGCCAGCGTGTCGGCACGATTGGAGGCCCGGGTGGCCGCCGCCAGCACCTCCTGCGCCTGCCCGGTCGACTCCTTCACCGACTGCATTATGGTGGTGACCTCCCCGATCAGCTTGTCCACCTTCTCGCGATCGGTGATGTAGAGGAGGTTGGCGAGAAGGAGATCGAGCTTCTCGGCGGCGCCCTGCGCGGTCCCGGTGAGCGAGCCGAAGACCGAGAGCTGCGACGGGATGAAGCTCCCCGGCGGCAGGCGCGGTGTCTTCTCCGTGCCGGCCATGAGCTCGATGAACTGGAGCCCGGTGATCCCCACCCGGCTCAGCATCGCCCTGGTGTCGGTCTTGATCGGCATGTCCTTCTCGACCGAGATCCGGACCTCGACCTTGGTGATGTCGTCCTTGGGGATGAGGATCTTGTCCACATTCCCGACCATCACCCCGCGGTAGCGCACGGCGCTCCCCGCCTCGAGCCCGCTCACCGACTCGTCGAAGCGGATCCTGTAGCGGTCACGCGGCCGGCTCACCTCGACCCCGATCATGAGCAGGATGGTGAGCACGAGGAGCACCGTCGCCGAGAGAACGAACAGGCCGACTTTCCAGTTCTGGCTACGCGCCATATCAGGTCCTTTTCCGCTCCGCCGTCGTCAATCCAGGAACAGCTCCCGGAGCCGGCGGTCCCGACCCGGATCCTGGGGCAATGTACCCTGGAAGAAGCTCGCGATGCGCGGATCTCGCGACCGTTCGAGCTCCGCCGTGGTGCCCGCGGCCACCACGACACCATCCTGCAGCATGGTGATGCGATCCGCGATCCGCCGGATCGAGATGAGCTCGTGCGAGACGACGACCATGGTGATGCCCAGCGCGTCGCGCACATCGAGTATGAGCTGATCGATGCCGGCGGCGGTCACCGGGTCGAGTCCGGCATTGGGCTCATCGTAGAGTACGATCTCCGGATCGAGGGCCAGGGCACGCGCCAGCGCCGCGCGTTTCCGCATGCCCCCCGACAGCTCGGCGGGCAGGAGATTGTGATAGGCGGCGAGGCCGACCGTCGCGAGCTTCATCCGCGCCACCCGCTCGATCTCGGCGGGGGTGAGCGCGGTGTGCTCGCGGAGCGGCAGCGTCGCGTTCTCGAGGACGGTCAGCGACTGGATGAGCGCCCCGCCCTGGAACAGCATGCCGATCCGGGTGAGGAACGGGGCGAGCTCGTCCTCCTGGAGACCGACGATCTCGTCGCCGAAGAGGCGGATCGAACCGCTCGTCGGCTCGAGCAGCCCGACCAGGTGCTTGAGCAGGGTCGACTTCCCGCAGCCCGAGGGCCCGAGGACGACGTGGATCTCGGCGGGCGCGACCGCGAGCGAGACCCCGTGCAGCACGAGGCGGTCCCCGTAACCGCTCACGAGGTCCTTCACCTCGATCACCGGTGCCCCGTTCCCGCCGCTCATTGCGTCCTGGTCCCCGCTCCCGCGCTCATGCGCTCACACGAAGTAGAAGATGGCCGTGAACACCGCGTCGGCGACGATGATGAGGAAGATCGCGCTCACCACCGACTGCGTCGTGGCGCGGCCGACCCCTTCGGCGCCGCCGCGGACGTGGTAGCCCTCGAACACGCCGACGTTCCCGATGATGAGGCCGAACACCGTGGCCTTGGCGAGCCCGGTCACCACGTCGTCCATGACCAGGGCCTGCACGGTGCGATCGAAGTAGGTCTGGGCGCCGATCCCGAGATGGACGACCCCGATCATCAATCCGCCGAGGATCGCGATGGTGTTGGCGATCACCGCGAGAAGCGGCACGGCGAGGGTCGTGGCGAGGATCCGCGGCACGAAGAGATAGCGGGTCGGCTGGAGGCCCATGGTGCGCAGCGCATCGATCTCCTCGGTGACGACCATGGTGCCGATCTCGGCCGCGATCGCCGAGCCGGAGCGCCCGGCGACGACGATGGCGGTGATGAGCGGGCCGAGCTCGCGCGTCGTGGCGACCCCGACCAGGTCGGCGATGAAGAGCGTCGCGCCGAACTGGCGGAGCTGGTGCGCCGACTGCATGCCGAGGATGAGGCCCATGAGGAGCGCGATCAGGCTCACGATCGGCACCGCATTGACGCCGATGAGAAGGAGTTGCTGCACGGAGTCGGCGAAGCGGATCGGATGACCCCGGAACGGCGCCACGAGGAGCGCGTGGGCCACCTCGCCGACCTGAACAGCCGTGTCTCGGCCCTGTTCCTTGAGGCGCAACGCGGCCTCGCCGGCGGCCCCGACCGGATCCCAGAACTGGGCCGGCGCTTCGGGCACGAGCTCGTCGGCCCGGGCCAGGGCGAGCGCGAACACCTTGCGCACGCGCTCGGAGGCGCGGCGCAGATGGAGCTCCGTCCCTTCGCGCGCCAGGCGATCGCGGGCGTCGAGGATGACGGCGACCCCGGCCGAGTCGACGTAGGAGAGCCCGGCGAGATCGAGGATGAGGCGGCGCCCGCGCGCGCCATCCCCGGCGAGTGTCGCGAGCTCGCGGGAGAGGGTGGGCGAGGTCCGGGTGTCGAGCGATCCACCGAGCTCGACCACCAGGGCGTCGCCCTCAGCACGGGTCTCGAGTGTGAGCTCTTGGTCGGTCATGGGATGGAGCTGATCCGGAACGGCGATGACCGGACCGCCGGAACGCGATCCTGCGCCGGAGGCTAAACCATTTCCGGGGGCCGTGCGACCCCGGTCGGATCCGCCCCGGCCGGCCGGGAGGCCGGGGATTTGACAGGCGGCGCGCCGGCTGCGATCCTCGGTGTGGTGGAGTGGTGTGCCCGCGTGCATCTCCGGCACCTGGCGGGCGCACCCAGGCTGGGGGATGGCCGCTCGGAGGGAGAGGACGATGCCCTACTGCGTCTTCTGCGATGCCGAGCTGGCGGCCGACTTCCGCGTCATGCGGAACACGCGCTGCCCGCGCTGCGAAGCCTACCTCCACGCCTGCGTCCAGTGCCGCTTCCACGAGCCCACCCTGCACAACCAGTGCCTCGAGCCCGAGGCCGAGTTCGTGCAGGATCGCCAGAAGGCCAATTTCTGCGAGTTCTTCGAGCTGGTGGGCGGTCCGGCGGCGGGCCGCCGGGACGCCGGCCGCAGCGAATCCCGCAGTCGGACCGGGCAGGCGCCTCCCGATGCCCGCACGAGCGACGCCCGCGCGAGCGAAGCGCGCGCCAAGCTGGAAGCCCTCTTCAAAAAGCCCGCTGACCCTGAGGACGACGACGAGTAGCTAGGGCGGACCGTCATCCTCGTCGTCCTTGCCGTCATCCGCCGCACGCTTCCGGCCCATCCGGAAGAGCTTCTCCCACGCATCGATCTCGCCGGGAGCATGGAGCTCCGGCTTGCGCTCGTCGGCGACCCCGCCTGCCGTGTCGCCGGGTGGGCGATCGCCGCGCTCGCGGCGGTCCCCGCTCTCGCCGCGATCCGGACGCTCTCGCCGCGGCTCGGGGCGCGGATCCGCGAGCCGGGCCAGGGCGCGGCTCTCGGCCGCAGCCCGGCTCTGTGCCGCCACGCGGCGCCGTTCCTCGACGTCGCGGAGGAACTCCTCGATCCCCACGGACCGCGCTCCCCACAACCGCGCGCGGCCCGCCACCTCGCGGTCCGAGCTCACCACCCGGAACTCGAGCTGGCGCCGCCCCGAGGACACGCGTCGGGCTTCCTCGATCAGGCGATGGATGCGTTCGTCGGCGCTCTCCGGCGGCCGCGAGAAGACAATGCGGACGCGGCCGATACGCGCCCGCACGCCGGCCGGCTCCGCTCCGCGCGCGCCGTCGAAGACGACGATGAGAAGCGGCGCATGCCCGGGAAAGGCCTCGGCCAGCCGGCGGAGGAGCTCGCCGCGCGCGCGTTCGAGGTCGTTGCGCCCGAGGTCGCGCAGCACCTGATCGCGGAAGATGACGTTGTAGCCGTCGATGATGATATGGTCTTCGATCATGAACGCTGCTCGCGGAGATGCGCGCCGGGCGCGAGATGCAAAGGTCCACGTTAGCACACGCCTGGCGGCCGGCCTTCTCTGCGTCGCGGCGGCCGCCGTGCTGACGGGCCCGTTCGGTTGCGGCCGGCGCGCCGATGAGAGCCCCGGCGCCGATGAGAGCCCCGGCGCCGCCGCCCCGCCCGCGTGGGCGGAGGTGACGACCTGGGCCGCCGACCCCATGTGGGACGACGGGCTGGCCGAGGTCGCCACCTACGATGCGCGGCGCGAACGTTACGGCAAGGAGCGCCTCTACACGGCCCATCTCATCACGGTCAAGGAGGACATGGACGCCGCCTTGCACGTGAAGGCCGACCCGCCGTACGAAGGCAGGGAGATCCTCCCCGTCCTCAAGCTGAACGTGGCCGAGGTGATGCCGACCGAGAATTACGACTATCACCTGCTCACGACCGTCTTCGTGCGCCGCGATCGGGTCGATCGCGCCCACAAGATGACTGTCGGGATGCACGAGTGGTGCGGCAACACCTTCCTCGAGTACATGGGGTGGGCGCCCGGGCCGCGGCTCCATTACCACTCGTACTTCGACGGCCAGGGCGACGGGGAGTGGAGCCTGGGGCTCGGTGCCGGCCTCCTCGACGAGCAGCTCCCGGTGAGCCTCCGCTCGCTGCCCTTCGCCGCCGGCGCCTCGTGGCGGCTCGATCTCCTCGATCCGCTCGTCCTCCGCCCGCTCGCGAAGCCCCCGGCGGTGCAGACCGCCGACGTGCGCGTGCTCGGGCGCGAGCCGGTCGCGACGGCGGCCGGCGACACGCTCGACACGTGGCGCGTGGCGGTCGATCGGCCCGCCGGACCCGACGCCGAGCTCTGGTTCGCGGCCGCCTACCCGAACCTCCTCGTCCGCCTCTCGGCAACGGACGGGCGAGCGCTCCTCCTGCGCACGCACACGCGCCGCACCTACTGGTGACCGCGCGCGGTCAGCGCGCGAGCGTGCCGAGCGTCGGCCAGAGCTGACCGAGCGCGAGCGCGCCGAGCGTCGCGGCGAACAGCGCCGTGCGGGCGCGGCCGCGGAGCCCGCCGGCCTCGACGGCGGCGCCCGCGGCGGCGAGCGCCTCGGCCGCGACGAGGAAGGCGAAGAGGAGCGCCGGCGCGAGCGACCGCGGGAGCGCGGCGGCGGGCGCGAGAGCGGCGTCGGCGAGCGCCGCGGCAAGCACCGATCCGGCGAGCGACAATCGGAAGATCACCGCCTTCGACTTCCATCCTGCGAGCAGGAAGAGCAGGAAGGGCAGGAGGGCGAGCCCGTCCACCTCGTGCCAGAAGCGAAGGAGGACCGGTCCCGGACCGGCCGGCAGGCCGCCGGCCGGCAGGGTACCGGGAAGCGGGGCACCGGGAAGCGGGGCCGGAGCGCCGCCGATCGCGACGCGCAGCAGAATCCAGGCGGCGAGCGCGACCACGATCCAGGCGCCGGCGAAGACATAGCTGGCGCGCCCCAGTTGAAATCTGCGTGCGAATGCCAATTTCTGCATGAGAACGAGGACCAGCACGGCCGGGCCTGCCGGCGCCAGCGCCGCACCCGCCCCGAAGAGGAGCGCCGAGACGGGCAGGCGCCCCGCCACGTGCGTCTCGGCGAATGCGCGATAGGCGCCCGCCACGTAGAGCGCGGCGACCAGCGGCGCACGACCGCCGGCGGCGAGGCTCGCCGCGACGGCGGGCGAGGCCGCGGCGAGGAGCGCCGGGACGAGGGCGGCCGCACGGAACCCGTCGATCCCGGCCGCGAAGCAGGCGAGGCCAAGGAGGGCGAGCGCCCCCGCGCCGGCACCGACCGCGAACGCCGCCGCACCCGGGCCGAGTGCCGTCCCCTCGGGGCCCAATCCCGTCCCGCCCGGTGCGGCTGCGATCCCGGCGCCGCCGGCGCCCAGCACTGCCGCGTGCGCCCACAGTGCGATCACGAGTCCGCCGAGGAGGAGCCCCGCCCTGAATCGCTCATCGCGCGCGGTCATGGCCCGACCGTACCCGCGACAGGGGGAGCGTGACAAGGCGGCGCGGCGGGAGGCAGTGCGGGGCGAGGCGGCGCGGCGGAAGACGGCGCGTTGACCCGCGCAGCCGCGGCCGCTAGCCTCCGTGCGTGATCGCAGTCAACGCCCTCCTCTTCGATCTCGACGGCACGCTCATCGACTCGCGCCTCGATCTCGCGGCGGCGGTGAACGCGGCGCTCACGGCGCTCGGCCGCCCCGTCAAGCCGCCGGCGCTCATCACGACCTACATCGGGGACGGGGTGACGAAGCTCATGGCCCGCTCGTTCGAGAGCGAGGACCCGACCCTCCTCGCCGCCGGAACCGCTGCCTTCCGCGCCCACTACAGCGCCCACTGCCTCGACGCGACGACGCTCTATCCGGACGTGCGCGCGACACTCGATCTCTTCCGCGCCAAGCGCCTCGCCGTCGTCTCGAACAAGCCCGCGGACTTCTCCGCGCAGATCATCGCGGGGATCGGCCTCGGCGACCTGATCGGCGTCGTGATCGGCGGCGGCTCGCTCCCCCCCGGCGCGCCGCTCAAGCCCGACCCCGGCCCGGTCCTCCTCGCTCTCGAGCGACTCGCAGTCCTGCCCGCGCGCGCCGTCCTCGTCGGCGACGGCGTGACCGACATCGAGGCCGGCCGCCGGGCCGGCGTGCGCACCTGCGCCGTGACCTATGGCTTCACGAGCGCCGCGACACTCGCCGCCGCCCGCCCCGATCACCTGATCCACGGCTTCGGCGAGCTCCGCGACCTCTTCGTATGAAGACGCGCCCGGTGGTATCCTCATGGCCATGACCGACAGCGAGATCCATCCGCTCACGACGCCCCTCACGCCACGCGCGGCGCCGAGCGCCGATCCGGAGATCCAGCACCGGATCCGCGGTCTCCGGCACATGGTCGGCAACACCGCTGTCCTCGCCATCGACTGCTTCTTCCGCGGAAGGAAGCGCACGATCTACGCCAAGGCCGAGAACCTGAACCTGACCGGGAGCATCAAGGACCGGATGGCGCTCCACATCATCACCGGGGCCTACGAGCGCGCCCTCCTCGCCCCGGGCGACACGATCGCCGAGGCGACGAGCGGCAACACCGGCATCTCGATCGCCGCGATCGGCCGGGCCATGGGCCACCGGGTCAGGATCTTCATGCCCGACTGGATGAGCCGCGAGCGGATGGACCTGATCAAGAGCCTCGGCGCCGAGATCCGGCTCGTGAGCCGCGACGAGGGCGGCTTCCTCGGCGCCATCGAGCTCGCCGAGACCTTCGCCGCCTCGACGCCCCGCGTGTTCCTGCCTCGCCAGTTCTCGAACGCGGACAATGTAGCCGCGCACGCGGAGACCACCGGCCCCGAGATCTGGTGGCAGCTCCGCTACCACGGGCTCGAGCCCGACGCCTTCATCGCGGGCGTCGGCACCGGCGGCACGGTGATGGGCGTCGGGCACTTCCTCCGCCGCATGAAGCCGGCGGTGCGCGTGCATCCGCTCGAACCCGCGAACTCGCCGACCCTCTCGACCGGCTGCAAGGTCGGGAAACACCGCATCCAGGGCGTGTCCGACGAGTTCATCCCGCCGATCGTGGATCTCGAATTTCTCGACGCGGTGATCGACGTGGATGACGGCGACGCGATCCTCATGGCGCAGAAGCTCGCCGGCGAGCTCGGGATCGGCGTCGGCATCTCGTCGGGGGCGAACTTTCTCGGCGCGCTCGCGCTCGCGGAGGAGCTCGGAGCGGACTCGGTCGTGGTCACGGTCTTCCCCGATGACAACAAGAAGTACCTGAGCACCGATCTCCTCGGCGCGGAGCCGGTGCGCGCGGGGTTCCTCTCTCCGGAGGTCGAGCTCCGCGGCTTCGGGGCCATGAAGCGGGTCTGCCTGACCTGCTGCGACCCTTCCGATTGCCTCATGGCCGGCGGGAAGGCGGCGAGCCCGGGCGCCGAGGTCCCGCCCTGCCCGCTCTGGCACCCCGGCGGCTCCGGCCGGCTGCCGGCCTAGCGCCGGGTCCGGGGTCGGCCGTCGACTGGGCCACCGCCGGCGTGTTGAATTCCCCAACGGACGGTGCCGGCCGGGTGACGGGAGACGGCGCCGCGGGCCCCCGGCTGGTGCAGATCGAGCCATTCGGCCTGCGCCAGTTGACCCTTTGCGCCCGGCTTCCCCCGGCCCGTCTTGACGTGGTCGGCCCCCTCCCCTAGACTTGTATTCACCAACGGGGGCGCTCTGCGGCGCCGGTCCCTCCCGTGAAGACCATACCGAACCCCGATCAGCGACCGCCGGCGCGAGGCCAGACCGCCCGCACCGGGCCCCGGTCCCAGGCAAACAGAAGCAAGATCGAAAACTTCAGCGCTCGACCCCCCACCTGTCAGAGCGCCGGCCGCCACAGCACTCCCCGGTACCCGGGGAGGTAACACTCTAGGGGAAGCAAATCCATGCGCCACGCGCGTCCCGCTCGCACTGTAGGTCTTCCATACCTCGGACGGACACTGGCCGCTCTACTCCCCCTCTGCGCCCTCGGCGTCGTGATCGGGCTGCCACGCCCGGCGGCCGCCGCGTTCAAGGAAGACTTCGAAATGCGCGTCTTCGCCGAGGCGCCCGACCTCTACGCCAAGGACCACTCGCTGGTCCGGCACACCGACGGCGTCTATCACGTCTTCTATTCCGTCGGTCTGGCCGGCCAGGGATGGAACTCCCCCGGGAACGAGATCGACATCGGCCACGCCACGTCCACCGATCTCCTGCACTGGACCATCCAGCCGCGCATCCTGCCCATCGATCCGCCCAATCAGTGGAAAGCGCGGAACGTCTGGGCGCCGCAGGTCCTGGCGACCACGATCGTGGCCAACTCGCAGACCTGGCAGTACCTGATGGCATACACGGGCGTGGATTCGTCCCGCAACCAGCAGATCGGACTCGCGGTCTCGAACGACCTCTTCGCCTGGACCGACCTCTCGATCACCGACGGCGCCTATCGCCCGGACACCCAGTGGGCGGCGTGGAATCCCAGCTCCACCTGGCAGAACTGCCGCGACCCGTTCATTTTCAAGAACGGGAACCAGTTCGTGATGCTGGCGAGCGCCAGCACTCGCGTCGGCTACCAGGGCCTCGACACCCGCGGCGCGATCGCCATGGCGACGTCGTCCGACGGGCTCAACTGGACCGACCTCGGCCGCCCGATCCTGATCAACGATCACTCGAGCCTGCTGGCATCGAGCCACATGTTCCGCAACCCCGTGAGCGGATTGTGGTCCCTCTTCTACACGCGAACGATCGCTCCCGGCGGCGTGCACGTGGTCGCCTCGACCCAGATGGACAGCTACAACCTGGCCAACGCCTCGGTCTTCGATCCCACCGCCATCTCGAGCGAGATCAGCCCGATCGGCACCGAGTACCTCTACAGCCGCGCCGTCGACTTCGACACGCAGAACGGCCTCGAGACCTATGCGGTGATCCTCGACAGCCTGACCTGGACGCCCGGCGGCCCGCAGTTCCTTCCCTTCAACCAGTTCTACCTGAACTGGTCGGTGGTCGAGGGGGCGTTCGGTGCCCTGCCCACCTTCCGCGACCGGCCGCAGCTCCGCGGCGGCCCCGCCTCCAACATGGACGGGCTCTTCTGGGTGAACACCGCCGAGAACGACAACGGGCCCTACGACCAGGGCTGTCACACTTGCGGTCCCAACGAAGCCTATACGGGAGTCCTCCGCTCGCGACCGTTCACCTCGCGCGGCGCCGACATGCGGCTCTGGGTCGGCGGCCCGGTGTCGGGGCAGTGCTACGTGGCGCTCGTCGACTCGGCGACCGGGATCACGCGCCGCACCGCGGCCGGCTCCGGCAGCGAGGTGATGACGCTGCGCACCTGGGACATCGCGCCCTTCTTCGGCCAGCGGGTCTACCTGGAGATCGTGGACCGCTCAGCCACCGCGCACGTGAGCGTGGATCGGATCGAGGAGGTCGGTTCGCCGGTCTACGTGCAGCCGGCGCCGCCGCCGGCGCGCCTCGAAGGGCTCCGCGTGAGCCCGAATCCCACCATCGGTCCGGCCACCTTGCGCTACGAGCTCGCGGCCCCGAGCGAGGTCGACATCGCGGTCTACAGCCCCGACGGCCGCCTTGTGCGCCATCTCGTCGCGGCGGAGTCGCGTCCTCGCGGCCAGCACGCGCTGACCTGGGACGGGCGTGTCGCCTCCGGCGAGCTCGCACCGACCGGCGTCTACTTCGTGCGCCTGAGCGTCGACGGCACCGTGATCGGCGAGGCGACGCGCGTCGCGGTCGTGCGCTGATCGCGGCTCGCAAGAAGCGGATCGGACCAGACGCCAGGGGCGGTGCCCGGGAGAACCGGGCACCGCCCCTTTCGCTTGGGTCACGTCCTTCCGGCCGGCGCCGGCCCGCGACCCGCGCTCACACGGCGCTCACTCCGCGCGCCCGGCGGCAACCGCGCGCTGTGCACCCCGGATCCACACGCGGAGCCGCGCCAGGCGCGGCTCGTAGGTCGGATCGGCCGCCGCGAGCCAGCCCGCGAGGCCGGCGGCGTCGGTCCGCGCGAGCTCGTCCACGCTGTTGACTCCGACCGCGGCGAGGCGCGCCGCGTTGGCGGTCCCGATCCCCCGGAGGAGGACGAGATCCACCTGCGCCGCGAGGAGGTCGTGCTTCTCGGGGGGGATGCCGAGGCGCGCGGCGGCGCCGGCGCCGGCCAGCACCTTGTCGAGGCGCGCCACGTCGCGGATCCCGAGCTCGGCGATCCGGCCGGCGAGAGCCGGATCGGCGGCGACCAGCGTCAGATCGGCCGGTCGCGGGATGGTGGAGTCCACCGTGTAGCGTTCCATGAGGCCGATCGTCGCGAAGGAGAAGACGGCGAGCACCGGCCAGGCCAGCGTGGCGAGGAGCGGCTGCACCCAGCTCGGGGCGCCGGGAGCCGGTCGGGCCGGCGCGGTCCCGGCTGCGTTGCCGGCCGCCGCTGCGCCGCCGGCCGCTGCGCGCGGTGCGCTCTCCCAGTCCGGAGCGAGCCCGGCCGCGATCACCGCCCGATACATCTCGTAGCACTCGAGCGCGAACGGCGGGAACCCGATGAAGCCGAGGAGCGGCATCTCGAAGAGCTTGAGATCCTCGAGCCCGGGCACCGTGTAGATCCACTTGGCGCCGGCGCGAATATTGAAGAACTCCCACAGGAATCCGCAGAGAGCGCCGCCGAGGAGGAGACGGATCACGAGTCCCCATCGCCCCGCCTCGATCTCGCGCAGGAGACCGCGCTGGCTCACGCGATGATTCACGGGGGCGAGGAGGAAGAAGGCGACCCCCCAGACCAGCGGAAAGAAGGCCTGCGGCCAGGCGAGGACGAGGAGCGCCGAGACCGCACCGAGACCGAGCATCAGATGGAGATGCACCGGCTGGAAGCGGAACGGTCGCGTGCGCACCCCCTCGCCGACGCCGAAGGTGCCGAGGAGCCGCGTCACGAGGAAGAGCCCGGGCAGGACGGTGGCGAACGCCGCGATGGTGCCGGCGACCCGGAGCCAGCGCTGATCGAGGACGTTCACGTAGTACCAGTTCTCGAGGCGGAGATTCCACAGCTCGAAGCTGAGCCAGAAGACCGCTGACCAGGCGAGGAGCGGAAGGAAGATGCCGGGGCGGGCGAGGAGGAGGGGCTCGCGCGGGCGGCGGAGGTGCGCCCAGGCATCGGCGATCGCGATGGTCGCGTACCAGGCGAAGAAGTAGTAGGTGTTGGCGAAGGGCTCGATGCCGAGGAGCATGAGGACGGTCGCGACGGCGAGACCGGCAAGACCGAGGCCGAGGACGAGCCGCGTGCGCCGGCGATCGGCCGGCGTGAGCGAGCCGCGCGCCTCGCTCCGCCCCGCGGAGCCGGAGCCGCCCTGGGCCGCAGCTACCGCCGGCGCCGGACGCGCCGGGAGCGGCGGTGCGGCATCGGGGTGCCCCGAGCGGAGAGTGACGATGGTGGCGCCCCAGCCGCCGCTCGCCGCGGGCGCGTCGTCGAAGGCGAGAACGTGCGGATTCCGCCGCAGGGTCGCGCGCACGACCTCGCGGAGCGTGCCGGTCCCGCGGCCCTGGATCACGCGCACCTCGGGGAAGCCGCGGCGGCGGCACTGGTAGAGGTACTCCTCGACGACCTCCTTCACGTCGCGCGGGTTGTAGGCATGGAGGTCGATCTCGTCCTCGATGGGCACGACCACGCCCTCGGCCGAGTCGCCGGGCTCGTCGTGCTCGTCGTGCCTATCGGGCTCGTCGTGCTCGCGATCCTCATCGGTCATGGCACCCCCCGCCGTCCTGGGATCCGCAAAGAAACCCATCAGAACTTCATGCCCTGGGCCAGCTCGACCCCCACCGTCCCCGCGTCGGTCACCGCCACATCGAGCCGCAGCACATCCACCCACGGCACGAGGAGGCGAAAGCCCCCGCCCGCCGACACGGCGACGTCCGGCCACGTGAGCGGGTCGTGCACGCCTGCGGCGCTCTGCCCGTAGACCGCTCCGGCATCGGCGAACACGGCGCCGGCGAGACCGACGTCGATCCGATCCAGCATCGGGAGCCCGAGGTCCATGCGGCGCGGCGCCGCCACGTCGAACCTCCACTCGACGCTCGCGGCGAGCGCGTGATCTCCGGCGCGCGCCTCGCCGGGAACGCCGCGCACCATGCTGGCGCCGCCGAGCCGGATCTGCCGGTAGCCGGGCACGAGCCCGGGCTGCGCGACCCCCCGCGCTGCGACCGCGAGAGTACGTCCGCGCGCCAGCGGATGGAAGTGGCGGAGGTCGAGCACGAGCTGCGTGTAATCCACCGTGCCGCCGAGACCATACCCGTGGACGGTCAGCCCGGCCGCGTGGCGGTGTCCGCGATGCGGGTTCCGGTAGAGATCGCGCGTGTCGTGGGCGAGGCTCGCGGTGACTGCGTGGATGCGGTCCCGGTTGTCGGGCGAGATGGTCTCGCCGGGCTCGCTGGCGCGAAGCTGCATGTAGCTCGCCCCGCCGCTCAGGCGGAGCGCGCCATCCGCGGTGAGATAGGAGCCGGCGGTGGCTCCCACCCCGATGGTCTCCTCCCTGAACCCCTCGTAGCGGTTCTCCTCGCGGTAGAAGCTGGCGGAGATGCCGGCCGACAGGTGATTCCCGGCGAGCCACGGGTTCGCGTAGCGGAGGTGCGCGCCGCGCACGCCGCCGAGCGAGAGCGCGGCCTCGAGCCGATCGTCGCGGCCGGTCGGATTCGAGTAGAGGAGAGCGGCGCCGCCCGTGACCCCGCTCTTCTCGGAGAGAGTCGCGATCGGATACGGGAGGAGGCGCGGGCGCTCGCGCACGCGGACGGCGAGGGTCACCGCCGTCGAATCGGAGAACTCGGTGCGTACCTCGATCGCGCTGAAGAGACCGAGGTTCTCGAGCCGGGACGTGATCGCGTGACGATCGATCCGGCTCGCCGGGTCGCCGGCGGCCACGCCGAGCTCGCGCGTGACCACTTCGGGTCGCACGTGCTCGAGACCGTCGACGTCGATCGCGGCGATGCGCGGGACCGCGCGGCCGGTCGGGCCGTCCGCGCCGGTTGATCCGCCGTCGGCTACCGCGCTCGCCGGGCCGGGCAGGGCGGCGCTCGCCGGGCCGGGCAGGGCGACGCCCGCGGCGTGCACGCCGGCGGCGGCGATGATGAGCGAGAGGATCGCCTGGCGGATGCGCGCACCCTCCCCGGCTGCGCCGGGTCGGCCGGCCCTCACGCCCCGGTCGAGCGGGTCCATCGTCCCTTCCAGGGCCGTTCCCATCTCCCGGTTATCGGCCGTCTTCCAGGGGGGGTACAGCGCTGTCTCGCTCGGCGACCCGTCGAATCTCAACGGGCTGCCTGGCGCAGCGAGGCGATGATGTTGCGGGGACTGAGCGCGATGATGAGGAGGCCCACGATCCGCGCCGTGCTCTCGGCGCGGGGGCTCGCCTAGTCCGGGGTGGCGATAGGGTCACCGCTCAGGTCGACGGTCCCGAGATCGTGCACCTCGTTGTAAGGGACGACGACGTCCTCGAAGACGCGCGGCGCGTAGGCCGGATCGAGCGGCTCGATCTCGACCCGGTAGACGGCGGGCGGCAGTTCCTCGGCGGTGAACGCGCCGGAGAGCGGATCGGAGAACGTGGGATCGGTGGCGTGCGTGTCGGCGCCGGCGGCGGTCACGTGGATCACGGCCTCGACGCCCGCCGGAGCGATCTCTCCGCGCACGGCGCCGAATCCGGCGGGCCCCTCGCCGCGCCCGGCCGCGTCGCCGCCCCCGGCCGGACCGAGCTCGCCGAACCCGACGCTCGCCGCGACCAGCGAGTCGCGGGATGACGCACCTCGCCCTGCATCGGATGCGGGTCCGCGCGCGCACGCCATGAGGCTGCCGGTGAACACGAGGACGACGAGGCGCCAGCGCATGGCGGCACTCCCCGGCTCACCCTCCATCCCTGCCGTCCGCGCCCCGAGTGCGAGCCGATGCGTTCAGGAGAAGCAAGGGGCATACCGCCGCGCAGGGCTTGTTGCCCGCCGTGAACCTTCGCCCCGGCAGCGACATGGCGGCCCACCGCGCGCCGGCGGGCGATCTGCACGGCGGGCGCGCCTTGCAGGCGTCCCGAGGTCGGCCGCATGGCGCCGCCGCGCCCCTCTTGCTACGATGCGCGCATGCCCACCCCCATCGTGCTCGAGATCGGCAACCTGAAGCTCAAGGCCGAGCTCTCCGACGCGCCGACGGCCCAGGCCATCGCCGCCGCGCTCCCCCTCGAAGCCGCCTTCTCGACCTGGGGCGACGAGTACTACTTCCCGATCCCGGTCAACCTGCCGCTCGACGCGACGCGCACGCTCAAGGTCCAGGTCGGCGATCTTGCCTACTGGCCGGAGGGCAAGGCGCTCGCCATCTTCTACGGCCCGACCCCGGCGAGCCCGGGCGATCGGCCGGTGCCGGCGAGCGAGGTGAATCCGGTCGGCCGCATCACCGATGATGCGACGCTGCTCCGCGTCGTCGCCCGGGTCGGGCGCATCCGCGTGCGCGCAGCCTGACGCGGGACGGTCCTCCCGCATTCAGAGAACGAGACAGGTCGCGCTCCCGGTTGTCTGCTACAATCTCAATGCAATCCCGAATGCAGCGATTCCGAACGAAGCACATGCCCCGGAGGCTTCAATGCACTTGTCCCGGCTCCTCTCCGCCGCGGTCGTCGTGGCGGCCGCGACCGCTTTTTCCCGCCTAGGCGCCGCCGCGACCATCAACGTCCCCGGCGACTTCCAGACCATCCAGGCCGCCTTGACCGCGGCCGCTCCCGGCGATGTCATCCTCGTCGCCCCGAACACCTACAGCGGTCCGCAGAACAGCAACCTCGACTTCGGCGGCAAGGCGGTCACCTTGCGCGGCACCGGAGGCGCGGCGGCGACCGTCATCAACTGCTCCGGCCGCGGCTTCGTCTTCGACGACGGCGAGACGGGCGCCGCGGTCGTGGACGGCTTCACAATCATCAACGGCAACGTGCAAGAGGGCGACCGCGGCGGTGGCATTCTCTGCATCAACGGCTCCTCACCCACCATCCAGAACTGCGTGATCACTCACTGCACCGCCTCCTACGGCGGCGGGATGTACGTGGACACCTCGTCGCCCACGCTCACCGGCTGCGCGTTCCTCGAGAACTGCAACCAATACAGCGCCTTGATCGGCGGCGGGCTCGCCTGTTCCAACGGGTCCATGGTCATAGCCGACTGCACCTTCGTCCGCAACGACGCCTGCTGCGGCTCCGGCGGCGGCGGCATCTACCTCGGCGGCTCTACCGCGACCATCTCCCGGTGCACGTTCGACGGGAACTTTGCCGAGGGCGGCGGGGGGATCTTCTGCCAGTACGGATCAGCCACGATCAGCGACTGCACCTTCGTCCGCAACGCGGGCGACACCCTGGGCGGAGCTGCCGTGTCGTGCCACCTGGGCGCGACCACCGTCATCACCGGCTGCCTGATGTTCTCGAACTTCGGATCGAGCATCGTCCACAGCTCCAGCGCCGATGTCACCTTGCGCAGCTCGACGCTGATCCTGAGCCAGGCCGCGTTCAGTGGCGCCGGGGTCGAGGTCAACAACTTCATCGGACCGCCTGGGCAAATCCTCATCGAGCGGACCATCATCGCCCTGGGCGACGGTATCGCGGTCCGTTGCCTGCAACAGAGCACCGCCACCGTTTCCTGCTCGGACATCTTCGGCAACACCGGCGGTGACTGGGTCGGCTGCATCGCCGGCCAGCTCGGGGTGAACGGGAACTTCGCCCTGGACCCGCGGTTTTGCGACCTCCGGACGCCGGACCTCCACCTCGACGCGACCTCACCCTGTCTCCCGGGCAACCACCCCGCGGGAGCCCCGTGCGACCTGATCGGCGCCCTCGGGGCCGGCTGCACCACCGCGGTCGCGCCCGCGACCTGGGGCTCGATCAAGGCCAGGTTCTGAGGAATCAGCGGGGGAGTCAGCCGGGGAGTCAGCGGGCCGCCCGCGCTCGCAGCACCCCGGCGCGCTCGCTTTTCACCTCGACCGCGAGCGGCCCCGCTCCGCGGACGAGCCACTCGACGCGCGCCCGGTTCCGCCGCGAGAGTCCGTCGGTCCAGCGCGAGCTTTCCCACTCGTCGAGGATGCCGGTCCCGGCAAGGTGCCCGATCTCGGTGCGCTGCTTCCCGATCAGGAGCTCCGCGCCGCGCGGCACGGTGAGATCCACGATCACCGGCCGCACGAGGCGGCGATCGAGAGCGATCTGGGTGACGTTGGTCGGCAGGAAGCCCGTGTTCTCGAGGACGAGCGTCAGCTTGCGGAGCCGCGGCGCCAGTTCCTCCGCCTTGAACTCGGCGACGCGGAGACACGGCGACGCAGCCGCGTGCACCAGTGTGAAGTACATGTTGGCGCGACAGACCTCGGCGAGCATCTTCGCCGGCGGGTTCGACCACACGCGGAGCCAGCGCCAGCCGCCGATCTCGACCCGGCCGAGCTGCGGATGCTCGAACGGGGTCCACTCCCGGAAGCCCTCGCCGCCGAGCTTGGCGTCGTTCCACTTGAGGAACTTGAGCATGTCCTTCTCGGGCAGCTCCTTCAGGAACGCGATGTAGTCCTTCACCTCGACGCCGGCCGCCTTGGCCGGATTCCACAGCTCGATCGTGTAGGAGAACACGCCGCGGTGATCGTAGGCCCAGTCGTCGAACACGCCGACGATCGGCTTCGATTCGTCGTACGTGAACTTGTGGAAGCAGGAGATGAGCGGATACCCGGAGAGCCTGGTCCCGCGCCCGGCGATGGCCTCGAAGACGAGCTTGTCGGCCGGCGGCATCTCCTTGTCGGGCCGGTCGGAGTAGGGCCGGATGACGACCCCGGAGAAGGTGTGGAAGGCGGTGATGCCGGTGATGTTGGGATGGGCGACGATGAACTCCGCCACCGCGCGGGTCTCCGACTCGGAGAGCGGCATCGGCCCCGCGCCGCCCTGGCGGTGCGGCAGCGCCCAGTTGTAAGGCCAGTTGCGGTTCAGGTCGAGCCCGTAGCGCGACGCCGGCACCGGCTGGTGGAACCCGTCGTAGCGCTCGAAGACGCCCTCGCGGAGGACGCGGTAGAAAGTCCCGGCCGTTTCGCCGGGACGGCGCCAGCGCATGAGGCGCGGATCCTTGTCCGACACCGCCCACTCGCCGAGGGGATCGGGCACGCGCATCTGCACGATCTCGCCGTCGCCGTCGAGATCGGCCGGCCGGAGTCCCTCGGGGATATCGTCGTACGGAAAGGGGCGCACGCTCGAGCGCACGTACTCGCCCGTCGTGAGGCAGTGCTCGGCGCCGTCCGGCGAGAGGCGGGGCAGGATGTAGAAGGTGCGCGTGTCGAGGAGGGTCGTGATCTCGGGGTCGCGGCCGTAACGGCGCGTGAGGTGGTCGATCGTGTAGAGCGCCGTCGCCGAGCCCGTGAGCTCTGCGGCGTGGATGTTGGCATCGATCCAGTAGGCCGGCTTCTCCTCCGGCTTGCCGCGATCGCGCGCCGTCACCTCCATGACCAGGAGGTCGCGTCCCTCGAAGCTCCGTCCGATCGAGGTCAGGCGGGTGAGACGGGGATGGGCGCGATGGACGGCGCGCAGGAACCGGACGAGCTCGTCGTAACGGTAGAAGCGGTCGGCCTCGTAGCGCGGGTGCTCGGGCATCGGTCCTCCCGGAATGGTGGGGATGCCGTATAGTAGCATCGCGTGTTCGATGCGGCGCCGGTCGCCGCCGTGGTGCGAGGAGAGGAGGCGGCCCCATGCCGAGCGACGAGAAGAAGGGCGAAGAGAAGCCGATGAAGAGCGCCTACGAGCTGGCCATGGAGCGGTTCGCCCAGGCAGACACCGGTCCGGCGCTCAGCGCGGAGCAGAAGGCGGAGCTCGCGGCGATCGACCGCGAGACCCAGGCCAAGATCGCCGAGCAGGAGATCCTCATGAAGTCCCGCCTCCAGGCCGCGGCCGCCGCCGGGAACATGGAGGAGGCGATCAAGATCCGCGACGAGCTGGCACCCGAGCTCCGCCGGCTGCGCGAGCGCGGTGAAGCGAAGAAGGACGAGGTGCGGAACCGCGGGCGCTGACGCCGGCTCCGCCCCGGTCGTCCCCCAGCACCCCCTCGGTCATCCCCCAGCACCCCCGGTGCCGGCGGCCGCGTCGCCCCGCACCGCTCCACCTGCCTCATTTTCCTTCCGTCCTTCCCTCCGCTCGATCGTCTTCTCTAGTAGCGGCGGGTGGATGGCTGCATCTCCGGCGACCTGCTCGCGTCCCCGGAGACCCCCGCCGCCGTGGATCCTCGACCATGGAGGTGGATGATGGAAGCACGCGCCCGCCGGATCTGCCTGCTTATCGGCGTGGTCTCCTCGGCCTGGCTCGCCACCGCAACAGCGGAGCCGCCGGCGCGAGCGGAATGCTGGTTCCCCGCCGAACTGGAGCCGGGCGTCCCATGGCCGGCCCCGGCGCCCGGAGAGGACCTGCCGTTCGTCTGTCATGACCTGATCTGGGAAGATGCGGAGTTCTGCGGCCGGGATGGCTACGTCAACACCGGCGCCGCAGAGCTCAATCACGATTGCTACTCGGATGCGCTGGACTTCAGGCTGTTTGGCCGCCAATGGACGATGTCCGGCCCGGGCCTGAGCGCCGATCTCGACGGCGATGGTCAGGTATTCGTAAATGACCTGATCATCTTCCAGCAGAGGAGGTGGCGTCCGGCCTGCCCGGGCACTCGGTCAGGCATGCTCCCCGATGAGTGCGAGGGGACGGTCGCCCTGTCCTTCTCGGCTGACCCCAGCAACATCGTTCAGCAGAAGTCAATCGAGCCCGGGGAGTTGGATTCGCTCTACGTCGTCGTGGCTGGCTACTCGCAAGCGGCAATGATCGAGATCGGAGTGATCGCCAGCCGCAACGTCGAGATCCTCGAACACGATCCAAGCCCGACGATGGGAATGAGCGGGGCGATGTTGGATTTCAATCCCAGCCACAGTTATCTCGCCCTTAGCCCAGCAGGTGATCGTACCTTCCCCGATGGTCCCGCCATACACAGCATAGTCGTCTTCCAGGTGCTCGACGCGGAGCCGGCATCGATCGAGCTGGCAGGATGGCCGCCGAAGCTCGATACGAGCATCGGCATCGGGCTGCCCACACGCTTGCGCTGGTGCGGGCTTGCTGCAGACCACAGCGTCGACTTCGCGGTGGTGCGCAATGCCGGGATCAACGGCCCGCCGCCACCCGGAGTCTCCACCTGTGGCACGATCCTCGACAACCCGTGCAGCGGTCAGGCACCGGTCTGTGATGCCGGCGGGCCCTATTTCGGCGCGGTCGGTGCGGCGGTCGAGTTCGATGGCTCTGGATCCTACGATCCGGACCCCGGCGGAGCCGTGGTCGGGTACTACTGGGAGTTCGGTGACGGCGGCACCTACTTCGGCTCCCAGGTCTCGCACATCTACGCGCGCGCCGGGACGTTCTGGGTCAATTTGATCGTGGTCGATCGCAGCGGTCAATGCCACGGGTGCTCAACCACCGTCCCGATCACGGCGAATGCTCCGCCGGTGTGCGATGCGGGCGGTCCGTACACGGGCATCGTCGGCGCCCCAATCGCCTTCGATGGCGCGGGCTCTTACGACCCCGACGGCACCATCGTCTCCTACGCCTGGACCTTCGGGGATGGCGCCACCGCCACGGGCGTGGCGCCGACGCACACCTACGCGGCCCCGGGCGTGTACACGGTTTCTCTGACTGTGACCGACGACCAGCAAGCCAGTTCGAGCTGCGGCACCCCCGCAAATGTAAACCCGACGGCAGTCCAATTCACCGACATCGGTGGCACGTTGCCCGCGGTCGATCGCGGCAGCCTGGCCTGGGGCGACTACGACAACGACGGGGACCTCGACCTCGTGGTGACCGGCTACAACGGATCAGGGGGGACCTGCCGGCTCTTGCGCAACGACGGCGGCTCGTTTGCGGACTCCGGAGCAAGTCTCCCTGGCGTCTACGGGGCTCGCGCCGCCTCTGTCGCCTGGGGCGACTACGACCGGGACGGCGATCTCGATCTGCTCCTGGCAGGCTACACCAACACGCACAGCGTGCGGCTGTATCGTAACGACGCTGGATCGTTCGCCCTCGTGACGACGAGCTTGCCGGGAATCGACGATGGTGCCGCCATCTGGGGCGACTACGACAACGACGGCGATCTGGATATCGCGATCGCCGGTCATCTGGGCCCGGCGTCTACCGGGGTCGCACGCATCTACCGGAACGATGCCGGAACCTTCGTCGACATCGCGGCTGGACTGCCCGGCGTCTTCTACGCCGCTCTCGCCTGGGGCGACTACGACAACGACGGCGACCTCGACCTGGTGCTCGCCGGTTCCACGGCCAGCGAGCGTCTGACGCGGCTCTACCGCAACGACGCCGGCCTGTTCGTGGATGCCGGGGCCGGCCTGCCCGGCCTGTACGTCGGCTCACTCGCCTGGGGCGACTACGATGCCGACGGTGATCTCGACCTCCTGCTCACCGGATCTCCGGGCACCGGGGGCATGGCGCGGGTCTATCGCAACGATGGCGGCTCCTTCACCGACGTCGGGGCCGGCCTCCTCAGCCTCTACTATTCGGCGGCGGCCTGGGGCGACTACGACAACGACGGCGACCTCGACATCATGATGACCGGATACGATGGAGCTGCTGGTCACACCCGTATCTACCGGAACGGCGGCGGGACCTTCACCGACATCGCTGCTGAGCTGCCGGGCGTGTACCAAGCCGCCGCCGCTTGGGGGGACTACGACGGCGATGGCGACCTCGATATCGCCTTATCCGGATACGACGGCGCCCTCCGCCTGACGCGCATCTTCAGCAGCAGCGGCGCCGAGCCCAACTCGCCGCCGGCCGCGCCCGATGGACTCTCGGCCTCGCTGGTCGACGGTCAGCTCACGCTGAGCTGGACGGCGGCAACCGATCCCGAGACCCCGGCGCCTGGTCTCTCCTACAACCTGCGCATCGGCACTTCCCCGGGCGGCAACCAGGTGATAGCGGCGATGGCGGATGCCGGCAGCGGCTACCGCCGCGTGGTCCAGCTCGGCAATGCTCAGCAGCGCACATCCTGGACGGTGACGTTGCCGCCAGGGCTGGGGCGGTACTACTGGAGCGTGCAGGCACTGGACGGCGCTTTCGCCGGCTCGCCGTTCGCGGCGGAGGTGATCTTCGAGACGCCGGTCACCTTCACCGACATCGCCGCCGGGCTGCCGGGGGCGTGGCTGAGCTCGCTGGCGTGGGGGGACTACGACAGCGACGGGGATCTCGACTTCGTGCAGAGCGGACACATCGGTTCCGCCATCATCTCGCGCGTGTATCGGAACCTGGGGGGCGGCACGTTCACCGACATTGGCGCCGGGCTGACGGGTGTGTTGTCAGGCGCGTCGGCATGGGGGGACTACGACAACGACGGGGATCTCGACCTCCTGCTCACCGGGTACCCGTCCCCGCAAAGCATCTCGAAGGTGTACCGGAACGACGCCGGCGCCTTCATTGACATCGCCGCCGGGCTGCCGGGGGCGCGGGACGGCGCGGTGGCATGGGGGGATTACGACAACGACGGCGATCTGGACTTCGTGTTGACCGGAACAAGGGATCAATACGAAGACTTCGCGCGCGTGTACCGGAACGACGCCGGCGTCTTCACCGACATCGCCGCCGGGCTGCCGGGCGTGTGGATGAGCGCGGTGGCCTGGGGGGACTACGACGGTGACGGGGACCTGGACCTCCTGCTCGCCGGAATCGCAAACACGACTTTGGCGCGCGTGTACCGGAACGACGCCGGCACCTTCACCGACATCGCCGCCGGGCTGCCCGGGCTGCGCTCGTGTGGTGCGACATGGGGTGACTACGACAACGATGGAGACCTCGACCTCGTGCTGGCGGGCACCGAGTACTCGCGCGTGTACCGGAACGACGCCGGCGCGTTCACCGACATCGCCGCCGGGCTCCCTGCAGTGACCTACGGATCGGCGGGGTGGGGGGATTATGACAACGATGGCGACCTCGATCTCCTGCTCGCGGGCAACGCCAGCGGAGGAAAGATCGCGCGCGTGTACCGGAACGACGCCGGCGCCTTCACCGACATCGCCGCCGGGCTGCCCGGAGTCACCGGCGGTGCAGCAGCGTGGGGCGACTACGACAACGACGGCGACCTCGATCTCCTCTTGATGGGGGATACGGGCGCGGGCTACATCACGCGAGTGTACCGGAGCGACGGCGCCCCGGCGAACTCCCCGCCCACCGCCCCGGGCGGCCTCGCGGCCGTTCCTGATGGCCTGACCGTCACCTTTGACTGGTCCGCCGCCACCGACGCCCAGACGCCCGCATCCGGCCTATCCTACAACCTGCTGATCGGCACGACGCCTGGCGGTTGCCAGGTGATGCCGGCCATGGCGGATGCCACGACCGGCTACCGGCGCGTCGTCCAGCTGGGCAATGCACAGCAGCGCACATCGTGGACCATCGAGCTACCGGCCTTCGGCAACTACTTCTGGGGCGTCCAGGCGATCGACGGCGCCTTTGCGGGCTCCCCCTTCGCATCGAGCTCCTTGTCCGTCGCCGGCGCCGAAGCGGTGCCCGAGACACCACGGGCTTACACGCTCGGGGCCAACGTGCCGAACCCCTTCCACAGCACGACCACGGTACGCTACGAACTGCCGGTGGCCGGCCCCGTCGACCTTGCTGTCTATGACACCGCCGGCCGCCTCATCCGGACGCTCCGCCAGGAAGCGGTGTCCGCTGGCCGGCACGAGGTGGTGTGGGACGGCCGCAACGAGCAGGGTCAGGCGCAGGCGACGGGGATCTACTATCTGCGCCTCGAGGCGGGGGGGTTCGCGACGTCCCGGACCATGCTGTTGCTGCGATGAGGCAGCTGCATTGAGGCAGCGCTCGGGGCATATCCGCATCGCCGTCAGGACCGACCAGCAGCGATCGAGCCAGGCCCTGGGCGGGTGCTGAGTCCTGGACTCGGCGCCCGCCCAGATGCGCCCGCCCGGGCTCGACACCCGCCGTCTCCTCCTGCTACGCTCGCCCGCCACCCGCGCAGCGAGCGACCCGCACCGCACGCCACCCACTGCGCAGCGCACCCCGGCCGCCGGCCACCGAAAGGAGTCGTTCACGCCGATGGAACAGCCGCTCAAGAAGGGCGATCACATACGCCGGGTGGCCATCCTCTTCTCGGGCGGCCCCGCCCCGGCCGCCAATGCGGTGATCTCCGCCGCCGCCACCAGCTTTCTCGACGACGGCCGCGAGGTGCTCGGCATCCTGAACGGTTTCGAGAACCTGCAGCACTACCACCCGACCGACCATCCGATGCTCCCCGACGAGCACTACCGCCCGTTCAAGCTGACCGAGATCACCGGGGTGCGCAACTCGAGCGGCGTCATCATCGGCACCTCCCGCGCCAACCCGGGCAAGCAGATCAAGAGCCCAGGCGACCTCGCCAATGCGCAAAAAACTGCGCTCGTTCACAATATCTATCAGGCGTTCATCGACCTCGGTGTGGATGCGGTGATCACGATCGGCGGCGACGACACCCTGAAGACGGCGAACTATCTCTACGAGTATCAGCGCCGGCTGCCGGCGGGCGCGCGCCGGGTCCACGTGGTACATCTGCCGAAGACCATCGACAACGACTACGAGGGCATCGACTTCACCTTCGGTTTCTTCACCGCGGTCGACGTCATGGCCAAGGAGGTCAAGAACCTGCGCGCCGACGCTGCCGCGACCTCCTCCTACTTCATCGTCGAATCGATGGGCCGCAAGGCCGGCTGGCTCTCCTACGGCGTCGGCATCGCCGGCGAGGCCAACCTCATCGTGAGCGTCGAGGACATCGAGGCTGACATGATGATGGAAGAGGAGATCACCGACCCGCAGACCGGAAAGACGCGGCGCGCGAAGCGCCTGCGCATCGAAGCCCTGATCGATCGCATCGTCGCCCTCATGCTGAGCCGCGAACGGAACGAGCGGAAGCACTACGGCGTGGTCGTCCTCGCCGAAGGTCTCGGCGAGATGTTCCCCGAGCGTTTCATCAAGGGCCTCGCCCGCGACGAGCACGGTCACATCTCGATCGGGCGGCTCGACCTCGGCAAGCTGGTCGCCAGCCTGGTCGCCGCCGAGTACGAGAAGCGGACCGGGAAGAAGCGCAAGGTGAACGGCCTCCAGCTCGGCTACGAGGCCCGCTGTGCCCAACCCCATGCCTTCGATGTCATGCTCGGGAGCCAGCTCGGGATCGGCGCCTATCGCGCGCTGGTCGAGGAGAGTCTGGACGGCCACATGGTGAGCGTCGCCGGCCAGCTCGATCTCGTCTTCGTTCCGTTCGTCAAGCTCGTGAACCCGGAGACCCTGGTGACGCAGGTGCGCTTCATCCGGCCGGGGAGCGACTTCTACCGCCTGGCCCGTTTCCTCGAGACGCGCGTGGATCCGGTCGGCGACCCCAGCGCAGGATGGAGGGAGTGATGCGCAACACACTGCGGATCGGCATCGGGTTCCTGCTCGTGGCCACGGCGGCTCTCGCCTGCGGCCGGAAGGAGAAAGCGGAGCCGGCGGCGACCGGCGCCGCGACGGAGTCGGGACCGGCGGCGGGGGCCGGGGCTGCGGGGGCGGGAGCCGATTCGGGTGCGGTTCCCGGAGCTCAGTTCGGCGCGCCGGGAACGACCCTCGACCCGGCTGCCGCTCGTCCCGCCGCGGAGATCGCCGCCGATTCTGCCGCGGCCGGCGACGCCGGGGTTGCCGCCGCGGGCGCCGCGGGCGCGGGCGCCGCCGCGACGGCGAAAGGCACCGTCCCCGGCGTACCGGCCGTGATCACGCCGGCCGACGTGGATGCCTATCGTCGCGGCCAGAAGGGCGAGCTCGAGCGCGTCGAGAAGATCATCACCGACCTGGGAACCACGACGGACGAGGCGGAGAAGAAGGCGCTGCTCGAGCAGCTCAACGATCGGATGGCCAGCCTGGAGCACGGCGCCCAGGTCTCCGGGATGAGCAGCGCGCGCTACCTCGCGGTCAGCGCCACGATCGAGGACATGATCGTGCGCAGGCGGCGAGCGGATTTCGTGACGCGCATGGGGGTCGACACGACCCGCATCGCCGGTCTGCCGCCCGAGCGGCAGGCGAAGATACGCGCAGCGATCGCCGCGGCCGAGACGCCCTATGCCGGCCTGCCGCCGGCGACGGTCGCGGCGGTCTCACCTCGCGTCGCCGAGCTCGACTCGCTCCACGTCATCACGGGCTCGCTCGTCGGCCAGGCGCTCAGGGCCGCCAATGCCCCGCCCGACACCGCCGGCGGCGGCGGCGGTGGCGGCGGCGGCGGGCATCCGTAGACGGCCGGGGGTCGCCCCGGCCGGAATGAACCGCCTCGCACGCGCCGGCGGCGCGCTGGGCGGGCGGCATGCGGGCCGGGCTAGCCGCGCGCGGGGCGGGCAGCATGGAGGCGGTCGGCCAGCTCGAGGATCTCCCCGGCCCGGGCCACCTGCTCGCGCCATGGCGCAGGGATTCCCTCCAGTCCGTAGAAAGCTCCTGCGAGCTGCCCGCAGACCGCCGCGGTCGTGTCGGCGTCGTCGCCCAGATTGGCCGCCATGAGCACCGCGGCGGCGAACGAGTCGGTGTGGTGGAAACACCAGAGCGCGGCCTCGAGGCTCTTCACCACGTAGCCGGTGCCGGCGAGCGCGTCTGCGGCGAGAGCGGCATACTCGCCGCGAGCGAGGGCGGCGATCTTCTCCGCTCCCCGGAACCCGGCATCCCCGAGGAGCACTTCCTCCTTCATCCGACCCGCGAGCGCGCGATAGAGCATACCGCCGAGAAGCCGGCAGGCGTCGATGCTCTCCTCCGCCCCGTGCGTCGTCCGAGAGCTCTCCGCCGAGTAGCGGATCGCCGCCTCCTCGTCCGGGTAGTAGAACATGGGCACCGGCGCGAGCCGCATGATCGAGCCGTTGCCGGCGGAGCGCTTGCCGCGCGGCCCGGCGAAGTACTCGCCGGTGTCGATGTACGTGCGCAGCGCCTGCTCGACCGTGCTTCCGATGTCGAAGCAAGTCCCGGTCGAGCTCAGGTACCCGGTCTCCCACCAGCGCACGTAGCGTTGCATCTGGTCCTCGGCGTCGAATCCGTTCTTCTCGAGGAGGCTCGTGGCGAGGCAAAGTGCCATCGCCGTGTCGTCGGTCCACTCGCCGGGCCGGAGCCCGAAGGCGCCGCCGCCGACCATGTCGGTGAGCACCGCGCTGCCGCGGGAGCAGAACTCAAGGGTCGCCCCGACGGCGTCGCCCGCCGCCAGCCCGAGCAACGCTCCACGAAATCGATCCTGTTCCTTCACTGGACCGGTCCTCCGCCGGCGACGGCCTCGAGATCCGCGACCGCGCGCTCGAGCTCGAGGAAGAGGGTGGCGGGAGCTTTCCCGGAGCACACGCGGACGATCTCACGATAGTACCAGAGCGTCCCGTCCTTCCTGCCGCTGAACCGCTCGAACACCCGATCGCCGATCGCGCGGTGGTCCGCGATGATGGATCGCACGTTGGCCAGCTTGTCGGCCATCGCGACCAGACCGACGCCGGCCGGTGCGGCGGCCAGGTGGGCCAGGTAGGCCTCCTTGCGCGGGCGCCACGGCGGCTTGGGCTGGACGTCGGTGTCGGTGCAACCCTCGACGATCGCAGCCACCCGCGGCCCGAAGCGCGCGATGAGCGGCCGCACGTCGGCGCCCGCGTCCTCGATCGCGTCGTGAAGGAGTGCGGCGACCGCCTGGTCCTCGTCGCCGCCGTGCTCGATGACGAGCGCGGTGACCGCGAGCAGATGGGCGAGATAGGGCACGGTCGTCCCCTTCTTCACCTGCGCTCCGTGCAGCACGAGCGCAACACCGAGCGCGTCGCGAAAGCGCGAGCCCAGGGGGCCCGCCGCGGTCTCCGTTTCAGACATGATCTTCCGACCTCTTGTTACAGGAGCCGGTTACAGGAACCGGCATCGCCATGCAGCGAACGGAGGATCTGGGCCACATCCAGGAGATCCACCGCAGCCGCGAACAGGATGCCGGCACGGCCGCTCCGGCGGACCTCGTAGGCGGCCCCGGCCGGATCGCGCACGAGGTACCCCTCGTCGACCAGGCTGCGCCGGAGGCTCACATGGTCCAGCTCGACGCGCGGCCCGGCGAGTTCGAGCCAGTGCTTGAGCACCTCCCCGACCGCGCGCTCGGTGTAGCGGCCGGCGGGATCGAAGCTCATGGCCATGCTCCGGAGCAGGATGTGCGTGTCGCGGCGCTTGCGCGGCAGGCCGGGACCGACTCCGCTCGCGCACAGGGCGGTGAGCCGCCGCCTGAACTCCGCCTCATCGATGAGCGGCTCGCGGTTCTCCATCGCCGGATCGGCCATCACCGGTCATCACCGGGTCACGGACACACCGTTCAGCAATCGCTGGACGATCCAGATGAAGAGCCCGGTCAGGAGCAGGTTCAGGGCCAGGCTCAGGATGGCCACGGTCACGATCGGTCCGCCGAGGCCGTAGCCCAGGCTGATGACGAGAATGCCCGCGCCCACCTCGCCGCGCGGCCACATGCCAATGGCCACGGCGAGGCGCTCCCGCCAGTGCGCCTCCCGTCGATAGACGAAGGCCGGGAACATCTTGCCGAGGTTGGAGAGAAGGGTGACGGCCAGGACGTGCCAGAGGATGGCCGCCATCCCGAGCGCCGGCTGGGCGGCCGTGACCGTGGTCGCGAGCACTGCCCCGGCCTTCGCCGCCGGCGCGGCGAAGATCGCAGGCATCGAGAGCCCGACGAGCACCATGAACGCGGCCGAGATGATCGTCGCCACGCGCTGCTCGCCGGCGCTCTCCGAGCCCTCCTGGTGCCCGGGGCGGGCGTCATCCCGGTGCGGGTCGGCGCCCTGCGGGCGCCGGAGCAGGCAACCGAGGACGAACGCGGGGAGCAGGACCTCGATGTGGATCGGCACCTGGACGTCGATCGTCTTGCTCGCAAGATAGACGGCCTCGGTGGCGGCGACGATCCCCGCCGCGTACGCGAGCACCCAGGGCCAGGTGACCGGAATCGCCCACTGATGGAGATAGCGCCAGGCGAGCCAGAGGAGAACGAACATGAAGACCACGACGGCCGCGAGCTGCCAGGCGGGCCCGACGATCATCATCTTGAGAGGAATCATCAACAGCACGGTGTCGAGGTCGTCGAAGATGGCGAGGACGCGCGCTTTCTTGAACATCCACGTCGCGCTGAGGCCCGCCGCGGCGAGCATCGAGAAGAGGACCCCGGCCGAGGTCGGCGCAGCGAAGCGGCCGGCGAGCAGCGTCTCCTTCCACGCCTCGAACTGCCCCCATGCCTCTGCCGGCAGCATCACGAACACGAAGTAGAAGGTGACGAGGATCCAGGGGAAAGCGGCGGCCGTCATCGCCACGACGTAGTCCCACGCGTACTGACCCGTGTTCTTCTTGTCGATCTCGAACTCGTAGCCGACGTGGATCATGATGAAGGCGAGAGCGATGAGCGTGAGCACGCTGATCGCCTCCGCCATCCACGCGGCGTGCGGCCCGGCGAGGGCAGGCAGGATCTGCGAGCCGACGAGCCCGATGATGAGAAGAAACGAGAAGAGAATGACCTTCTGCAACGAGCCTCCGCTTCTTCTTGCCTTGCGCCTTCCGCCTTGCGCCTTCCGCACGCGCCGGCGCGGCGCCGCCATCCCATCTGCGCGTCTCGAGCACCTGACGACCGCATCTTCGGGCAACCGGCAGTCACGGGCAAGGTCTCGACCCGCCGCGGCACCGGAAGCAGGAGCAGCGCCCGCGACGGGATGCGAGAACCCGCGCCATCGGCACACGATCCGGCCCCACGGTGCCGGCGCGAGAACGGGCTGTCCAGGACAGCGCCCTGGAGTCCCGTGCGGGTTGACAAAAATTTAACCTAGACAATTACATCCGCGACCGACCTGCCCCGATCCTCATGGCGTGGGGCGCAGAGATTGGGAATCGCGCTCACCGGGAACGATCAACAACCACCGATCGACTAGGAGGCAGGTCAATGAGCACTCGGTCAACGTTCAGCGCTCGTATCGCCATGGCGGCGGTCCTCGGAACTCTGGTTCTCGCCGGGGCGGCCTCGGCACAGACCGCACAGATCCAGGTCATCCACAACTCACCCGACCCCCTGGCCGCCGTGGTGGACATCTATGTCGACCAGGGCCTGGCCATTGACGACTTCGCTTTCCGCTCCGCGACCGGGCTCGTCAGCCTGCCCGCCGGCGTGACTCTGACGATCGGCGTCGCTCCGGGGAACAGCACCGGGCCCGGCGACATCATCGCCAGCTTCCCCGTTGTGCTGATGTCCGGTGCGAAGTACGTCGTCATGGCCACCGGCGTGCTGGATCCGAATCTGCCCGCGAACCCCGAGGGCATCCCCACGGCGTTCGGTCTCGAGATCTTCCCTGCCCTGCGCACGACCGGCACAGGCGGCAATGTGGACCTCCTCGCCTTCCATGGCGCCCCGGACGCGCCGGAAGTGGATATCCTGGCCGCGGGCGTCGGCCCTCTCTTCCAGAATCTCTCGTTCAGGGAGTACTCGGCCGATTACCTTTCGGTGCCTCCGGGCATGTACACGCTCCTCATCACGCCGGCCGGGATGCCTGGCATGGTCGTCGCCTCCTTCTTGGCAGACGTATCGGGCCTCGGCGGCGGCGCGGCCGTCGTCTTCGCCTCGGGCTACCTGACGCCCGGTGCGCCCAATGCGTTCGGACTCTACGCCGCCCTGGTTGACGGCACCGTTATCGAACTGCCCCGCGGTGCGACCGCGGTCGAGCCCACGACCTGGGGCCGCGTGAAGAACCTCATGAGCGAGTGAGCGCGGAGTCAACGGAACCGGGTAGAACGCGAACGGAGCACGAAAGACAACGGCTCGAAAGCAAGAGCAGCGCAGTTCGGGGCGGCCTCCGCGAGCGGAGGCCGCTCGCTTTGTTCCGCGGCGATCATCTGCTCGAGATGCCGCTCCGCCCGCCTTCAGTCCGCCGCGGAGACGGCGCGGCCCATCTTGTCGATCGCGGCAAGCGTCTCCGCAAACCAGGTTACCGCGGTGTCCCGCTTCGCACGGAGATCGGCGACATCGCCCACGAAGAACAGGGCGCGGAGCCTCCTGGCGACAGCTGGCGGCAGATCCAGGCTCGCGTAATACGTGCCGAAGTCATGATGCTCCGGCGAGTGGCGGATGCGGAGCACTTCGACCAGCGAGCCGAGGATCAGCCGGTTGTAGAAGTCGATCGCCTCGATCTCGTGGCCGCGCGCGAGGAACTTGTCGAAGAAGATCCAGAACATGTCGGCGCGCGCGCGCAGACGCGTTGCGCGCTCGCGGATGCGCCGCGCGAGCGCGGCGCGGTCGAGGGGCGGGATCCGGATCTGATCCCCCTTGTTGAAGAGGAAGATCGCCTTGCCGTGGATCTCGGGGACGAGGAACTTCTCCGGGCTCGAGTGCTTGATGACGGCAAGATCCACGAGCAGGAACGGACTCGTCCCGCGCAGGTGGAAGAACGCCTGCAGGTAGCCTCCGCCGGGCGGGAGCGGCGGATCGAACCGGCGCTCGATCGGCGCGAGGGACTCGAGAGCGCGCGCGGCGGCGGCCAGGACTTCGCCGACGCACTCATCATCGGTGTCGACGTAGAGATCGATATCGGACCACTCGTCGGTCCTCTGGAAGGCGGGGGACCCGCCTTCCCACATGGCGCGCACGTGCGGGAGCGGCTCGAGCGCCGCAACCAGCGCGCCGATGATCGTGTCGCGGGTGAGGGAACCAGGGCTGTTCATGCGCCTGATGGTAGCGACGCGGCCCGGTGTTGGCCAGGCGACATCCTGGCGACGGGGCGCCGTTGCCGGGAGCCCGACCGCCGCTGCCTGCGGGCCAGGCCACCGTTGCCTGAGGGCCAGGCCACCGTTGCCTGCGGGCCGGGCCGCAGGAAAGTGCAAGCGCGCCCGTACAGGTGGCGGCGTGGCCGCTGCTACGCGGTCTCCTGCGGCCGGGCGCCGTTGCCAGGGGCGGATCGGACCAGGGTGCGCGTGAGCAACCTCTCCGCAACCAGCATCCCGAGACCGATGGCGAGCGGGGCCACACCGTTCATGCCCTCGGCCAGACCTCCCTGGACGCCGAGCGTGATCATCACGGCCGCCCCGATGAACGTCATCACGGTACCGAGAACGAGGAGCCAGGCGCGGGCCGTGCGCAGGTCCCCACTTGGCCTGGCGGCGCCGGGGTAGAGCGCGGCCGGGATCTCCAGACCCTTCTCGGCGAGGGTCATCCGTTCCCGATGCAAGCGCTCCTGCGTGCGGTGCCGGAGCACCATGGCGATGACCGCGATCCAGAAGAGACTGAGGATCATCGCCAGCGGGCCGAGCTGCAGCATGACATCTCCGTCCATATCTCTCTCCCTCCTTCACAGCGGAGACCATGGGGGCATCGCCTCCGACCGTCCTGACTCCGCAGGCGCCTCGCTTGTTTCACCGGGGGCCGTGAAACAATTCGCGCCCGCCGGCGTCAATACGTTCCGGGACCCTGGTCCGGCAGGGAATGACCTATGCTTGGACCGATGCCCGACAAGAAGCCCGCTGCCATGGCCAGAAGTCGCCTCCTGATCGAGCTTGCCGACGAGGATCTCGTCGCTCGCTGCCGGACCGCAGGCGACCATGAGGCCTTCGCCCTGCTGGTGGAACGCCACCAGCAAGGCATCTGCCGCTTCGTCGCGCGCATGACGGGCCCCGCGGGGGGCGAGGATCTGGCGCAGGATGTCTTCATCCGGGCGCATCAGGCACTGCCCGGGTTCCGCGGCGACTCGAGCTTTCGCACATGGCTCTATCGCATCGCGCGGAATCGATGCTGCTCGGAGCTGCGCCGGCGGGGGCGGCGCATCGAAACGGTGCCGCTCACCGCGGACGACGAGGAGACCATGCACCCCTTGCTGTCTGACTCGCCCCCGGACTTTGCCGAGGACATCGCCCGGAAGGACGTGTCGGCGCGCGTCGCCGAGCTCGTGGCTGCGCTGCCGCTCCCGTATCGCCAGGTGTTGACGCTCTTCTATGTCGACGAGATGCAGTACGAGGAGATCGCCGCCGTTCTCGACGTGCCGATGGGCACGGTGAAGACCTGGCTCCATCGCGCGCGACTTCGGCTGCGCGATCTCGTCGTCGCGGATGGCACCCTCACGACTCGGGGAACAGAACCGGCGACAGGCGCGGGACTCGTCGCCGTCACGCCGGCCCCGCGACTGGTGCCGGTCACACACGCCCCCGGTCGGCCGGTTGCCGCCATGAGGAGAGGATGACCATGGACTGCCGAACCGCCATCGAGGCCGTGGTCCGTGCTCGATCGGGCGCCATTGCCCCGGCCGAGCGGCAAGCTCTGGATACACATGCGGCGACCTGTGCCCGCTGTCGCGCCGAGGCAGCGCTTGCTGCCGCGCTCGATATCGCTCTCGCCGCGGATCCAGCTCCGCCTCCGAGCGCCGACTTCGCGCCGCGTGTGATCGCGCGCATCCGCGCCGCAGAACGGCGGCGGCCCGCGGTGACGCGCGCGCCAGCCTGGCCCGCGCAACTCCTCGTGCGTTTCGCCCCGGCCGGGGCCATCGCCGCCACGATCGTCGGCGTTGCGCTCCTCGGTCCGCTCGCCGGCGGCTCCGCACTCCTCGACTTCTTCACGCGTTCGCTCCCGCACCTCGCGCCCGCGACCTGGATGAGCCTCGGCGCGGGAGCTGCCCTCGCTGCCCTTGGCACGCTGGAGGTGACGCGCTTCTTTGCCGAGGGCTAGGCGGACGGGGCTGGGACGGGCGCGGGGAAAAAAAGTTGGCCTGGGCTATACTTTTGTATTGACAGGTGCGGGCCGCCCCGCTAGGTTCAAGCCATAGAGGAGCTTCGGGCCGCGCCCTCGCCTCGCCCACCTTCCCGCGGCGGCCCCCTCCTCCTCTGGACCGATAGGCCGAAGCTCAAGTGAACCCGGGCGGCGCGCCCCTTCCGACCCCGCGCCCGCCGCCCCGATCGACCCCGACATCGTGCTTTTGCGCGCCCTGGCCCCGTCTCGGGTCCGGGCGACGCGTGGGTGCCGCGAGCGCTGCCGCTTCGTGCGGGAGCGGGCGTTCGCGGCCGGGAAGGGCGGTGCCGTGTCCGTGCGACCGGTCGAACGGCGATGGGAGCCGGGGGAGTTCGCGGGCGACCCGCAGCGGGAGGTGCTCTCGCCCGCGCCGGCGCTGTGGGCAGCGCGCGCGCTCGATCGCGAGCTGTGGGCGCTCGTGCATGCCGAGGCGCGTGCGGAGCGGGAGCTCGCGCGCGGTCTCGCCGCTTTGTGGGACGGGGAGCGCTATCGGCCGCTCGGCTACGTGCGGGCGATCGACTTCGTGCGCGAGCATCTGGGGATCGAGGAAGGGACGGCGCGGCGACTGGCGCGGCTCGGGCGGGTGCTGGAGGCGACCCCGGTGCTCGATCAAGCGTTCGTCGGGGGGCGGTTGAGCGCATCGCATGTGCTCGAGCTGGCGGCGGTGGTGACGGCGGAGACTTCAGCTGAGGAGGGCGCGCGCTGGATCGCGGCGGCGACGGGGCTCACCTTCCGCGCGCTTGAGCGGCGCGTGCGCACGGCGAGGGCGGAGCGCGGGGAGAAGGAAGAAGTCACGGAAGAGGCGGCGGCCGAGGGCATGGACCCGGCGCCCGATGGCGGCTGGATGATGATCCCCGCGCCCGCGCGCATCGGCGTCCTCTGGCAGGAGACGGTCGCCGTGGCCCGCGCCACCGCGGGCGAGCACCTGCGGCAGGGCCAGGCCGCCGAGCTCATCTTCGCCGAGTACCTCGCCGCCACCGGCGGTGACCGACCGGATCCGGAGCCCGACCTGCTCGGGGCCGCGATCGCCGACGCCGCGCGCCAGCGCCTCATCGCCGACCTGATGGCCGCGATGAACGCGCAGGCGCACAAGAAGCCGCGGCGCGAGCGGCCCACGGTGCCGGAAGAGGAGGCGCCGCCGGCCGCCCGCTTCCCGCGCGTCCAGTGGACCGTGCCCGCCGACGTGCTGCCGCCCGACTGCGTGATCGATCCCGCCGCCGATCCCTGGGTGCTCGGGGAGACCCTCGTCCGCATCGCGCGCTACCAGAGCCGCCTGCGGACCGAGATCGCCCGCCGCCTCGCCCGGCTCCACGGCGCGCTCCTGTGGGCCCAGCTCGGCTTCGCCGACTTCACGACCTACTGCGAGGAGCGGTTGGGCTTCGGCCTCCGCCAGGCCGAGCGGCTCGTCCGCTTCCACCACGGCCTCGAGCGCTTCCCCGAGGTGCGCGCCGCGCATCGCGCCGGCGAGCTCTCGTACACCGCGGCTTTGCTCTTGTTACCTCTGTTGCACGAGACCACCGAGGAGCTGTGGGTGAACTGGGCGGCCCGCCTCACCTATCGCGAGATCGAGCGGGTGACCGAGTTCGCGCGGCTGTTCGCGTTGCCCGGCGCCGACGAGAGCGTGCTCGCCTCGTGGGCCGACGGTCTCATCGCCATGGGCTTTGCGCAAAGGAGGGAGGACCCCGGGGCGAACAGCACCAAGATTTCACATGACCCGACAGCGTTTGACGCGACCGCGGCGGCCGAGGGCGGCCGGGGCGGGCGCGGCGACCGCGGCGGCCGGCGCCGGACCGGCTCCACCACTTCACATGACCCGACAGCGTTTGACGCGACCGCGGCGGCCGGCGACACCACCGTCCCCCCCGACGTCCCCCTCGGCTACCCGCTCCCGCCCACCACCCCGCGCGGCCTTCCCGCGATCGCCGGCTTCCCTGCCGACCTCGCCCTCCTCCCCCAGGAGCGCTGCCTCGCCACCATCCGCTTCTTCCTCCCCCACGACGTCCTCGACCTCGCCCACTCCGCGCTCCTGCGCTGCCGGCTGAGCCAGGCTGATCCGCTCCGCCCCACCTGGGTCTACCTCGAGCTCCTCCTCTGCCACTTCCTCGACACCCACAGCAGCGCCGAGACCCGCGCTCATCACCAGCGCGCCCATCCCGTCCTCTGCCGCGACGGCTTCCTCTGCACCAGCCCCGGCTGCACCGGCCACGCCCACCTCGAGGATCACCACCTCCACTTCAGGAGCCGCGGCGGCTCCGACCACCCCGCCAACCGCACCACCGTCTGCGCCGGCCACCATCGCCCCGCCATCCACCAGGGCACCGTCGAGCTCGGCGGGCTCGCCCCCGATCACTTGATCGCGCGTCTCGGCATCCATCCCGCTACCGGCCGCGCCTTCGCCGCCTACATCGGCGAGCGCCGTGTCTCCGACCACACCGCCCGCACCGCCCTCGCCGACTGGCGCCGCTCCCTCCGCCGGCGCGCACCAACGATGGCCGCGGACAGGGAGAAGACATGAACAAGATCACGTCACCCGCCGTCGCTTCCCGGTCGCGGTCCGCTCCGGCACGGTTCCGGTCACGATCTCCACCCGCACATCGGCCGCCGCCAACCCGAATGGAGCGAGCGCAGCGCGCACGGCAGCTTCTAGCCGGCGTGCCATCGTCGTCGCCTCCGCATCCGCACCCGCGTCCGGCGCCGCTTCGACGCGGATCCGGAGAGCACCGTTCTCCCGCCGCAGCGTGAACGATCGCACCGCGCGATCTTCCTCGAGCGGGGTCTCGATGACGAACGGGTGCACGCTCACCGCTCGCCCATCGGGAGCCGCAAGTTCGAGGATCTCCTCGCGCCGCCCCGTGAGCTGCACGAGCCTCGCGAACGGGAGACCGCACGCGCACGGCTCACGCGTCATCGCCGCGAGATCGCTCACCGCGTAGCGGATGATCGGAAACGTGCGATTGAAGAGGTTGGTAACGAGGAGTCCGGCGCCCGGATCCCCGGGCGCCGCCGCCGCGCCGTCCTCCTTCACCACCTCGATCACGGCGGCATCTTCATAGACATGGAGACCCGCATGAGCCCGGCACTCACCGGCGATGATCAGCGTCTCAGTGAGGCCATAGAAGTCGTACGGCTCGATCCCCCACGCTTCGCGCACGCGCCGCCGCGTGCCTGCGGTCACCGTCTCCCCGCCGGAGAAGACTAGGCGCGGCCGGATCGCGAGCCGGCCCGCGAGCTGCTCGGCGGCGAGGAGTCCGAGGATCGACGGGTAGCCGCCGAGGATCCGCGGCGCGTAGGCATTGAGCGCGGACACCTGCTCGGACAGCGGGACATTGGCTGCGAGGCGGAGGCCGCGGAGGCCCCGCGCGCCGCCGCCCGAGAAGCTCGATGTGAGCTGCGTCGACACATGCATCGGATGCTGGGTCGCTATGCCGGCGACGCGCGGGCGCACGATCGCGGCGCGGAGGAGGGCGAGCGCGCCCGCCCGCCCGTGCCCGCCGAGCGCGAAGCCGGCGCTCCGCACGATGAGCGCCATGCCCTCGGCCCATTCGGCGCGGCTGTATGGAAAGACCGCCGGCTCCCCGGTCGTGCCCGACGTCACGACGAGGCGATAGGCGGCGAAGCGGTCGGCCGGCGAGCGGCCGCGTGGTCCCGACTCCTGCCCCCCCGCCAGTCGCCGCTCGAGCTCGGCCCGCGCGCCCGCGCGATCGAGCCGTGGATCGGTGACCACGTCATCGAAACGCTCCATGAGGAGCGCCTTCGTCACCGGGGGCAGCCTCGGGAGATCCGCTGCCCGCGGCGCGGGCGCCCCGGCCTGCACGCCCCAGTGTCGGCGATAGAAGCGCGATGCGCGGCAGGCATGGGCCAGTAGATCGTCGAGACGTCGCGCCTGCACGGCGCGCACGATCTCGCGCGGCGCGGTCTCGAGCGGGGCAAGGCGACGATAGTAGATTCCGGCAGCGGCGGCGATCTCGGGAAAGAACCGGCGGTCAGCCACCGCGGTCCACCGCCGCCGTCAGCGCCCGCCCCGGCACCGGCGCTCGATCTCCTCGGCCAGGCTCATCACGTCGAGGATCTGCTCGTCCGAGACGTAGCTCTCGGCCCCCTCGTTGATGCGCCGCACGAAGACGTCCAGGTCCGCGGCGAACAGCGGCTTGGTCGGCACCGGCGGCATCGTCTCGAGGACGCCGCGCTCGCAGCGGACATCCCAGTCCTCGCGCCGCGGGAGTCCGCGCCCGCGCCGGTAGTCGAGGCGGCAGCGTCCGCCGTGCACGAAGCGCAGATCGACGACGAGCCGCTGCTCTTCCTCCGTCTCGTCGAACACCGCATCCTCGATCCCCGCCGGGCCGAACAGGTCGACGAGCCGGCTCAGTCGCGAGATGCCGGAGAAGGAAGGGAATCCCGCCAGGCGCATGTCGGCGATCCAGCCCTCGGAGTTGGCCTCGGTGTGATAGCGGCCGTCGATCGGCCGGCCGAGCCCGCGCGCCGCCCGGCGCAGCGCAAGCTGCGAACCGCTCAGGAGCTCGATGTGCTCGACATGCAGCACGCGGCCGCGATCGTGGGCCAGATCGAACAGATGCACGGCATCGTCATGCGACAGCGCGAGCGGGTACTCGCAGAGAACATGCTTGCCGGCCTCGAGCGCCGCTTTCGCTTGGGCGACGTGCGCCGCATTCACCGAGCAGACGAGGATCGCATCCAGGTCCGGACTGGCGGCCAGATCCTCGAAGCGGTGCGTGCCCACGTCCGCCTGCGACGAAGCGACCCCGGCGAGCGTCACATCGTCGCGCTCGCTGATCGCCCGCATCCGCGCCCGTCCCGCGCGCCCCGCCCCCACGATTCCCACCCGCAGCATGTTGCCTCCTTGCCGACTGCTCCTGGCAGACTTACCGTCCCGCGCGCCGTCACGCTCGGGAGAGCGTCCATCGTACCACCGGCGGACCGGCGGCCGGACGCCCGCAGCGAACCTCGGCGATTCCCTTACGATCCGATGCGCCGGCCGACCTGCCGCCGATCACCGACCTGCCACCGATCACCGACCTCGCCCAACTGCTCCTCGTGGACTCGCTCCCCGCGGGCCTGCTCCCCGCCATTGCGGTTCTCGATCTCCATCGCCGCCAGCCGTTCCGGCATGCTCTTGCTCAGCCGCTCCGCGAGCGGGTTCGCCACGTTCCCCCGCTGCATCCGGTCCACGAGCTGTTCGAAGTACGCGATCGTCGGCGCGAGCCCGGCGCGCAGCTGCACTGTCGGCCACCAGCCGAGGAGTTCCCGCGCGAGCGTGATGTCGGGCTGCCGCTGCACCGGATCGTCCTGGGGCAACGGTTGCTTGTTGATCGACGATTTCGATCCGGTGATCTCCCGCACGGTCTCTGCGAGCTGCCGGATGGTGAACTCCTCCGGGTTGCCGAGATTCACCGGGCGATGGACGCCCTGGGCATTCATGAGCAGGATGAGCGCCTCGACCAGGTCCGACACGAAGCAGAAGGACCGTGTCTGGCTGCCCTCGCCGAACACCGTGATCGGCTTGCCCTGCAGCGCCTGTACGATGAACGAGCTCACCACCCGCCCGTCGTGGACCGCCATGCGCGGACCGTAGGTGTTGAAGATGCGGGCAATGCGGATGTCGACCGCATGCTGGCGGTGATAGTCCATCATGAGGGTCTCGGCTACCCGCTTGCCCTCGTCGTAGCAGGAGCGCGGGCCGATTGGATTGACGTGACCCCAGTAGGACTCCGGCTGCGGATGCACTTGCGGATCGCCGTAGACCTCCGACGTCGACGCCTGCAGGATGCGCGCCCGTGTGCGCTTGGCGAGCTCGAGCATGTTGGTCACGCCGAGCACGTTGGCGTGGATCGTGCGCACGGCATCGTGCTGATAGTGGATGGGAGACGCCGGGCAGGCCAGGTTGTAGATCTGATCGCACTCGATGTCGATGTAGTTGATGACGTCGTGCCGGATCAGCTCGAAATGGTGGTGCCCGAGGAGCCTCTGCACGTTGTGCTTGCTCCCGGTGAAGTAGTTGTCGAGGCAGACGACGTCATGGCCCTGCTCGACCAGGCGTTCGCAGAGGTGGGAGCCGATGAATCCGGCGCCGCCGGTGACCAGGATGCGCATGCCGAGAATCTCCCTCCGCTCCGGGCCGAAAGTCGGCCGCCGGCTCGCCCCGGAGCCCGGCCGTGGCGCGCGGTCAGGTCGGCCGGCCTGCCTTTTCACCTGAAGAGCAGGGGGCAGGAACGCGGGGACCAAGGCCCTGCCGGGCAGAGGACCCTGCCAGGTGAGTGCTGACTACTCTGCCGTGACGTGAGAATGGGCCGTCGGGGGCTCGGCCGCCACCGCTGCGGCATTGCTGATTGCTCAGCGCAAATTCTAGCAGGTAGCCGACTTGGGGGTCAAGGTCGGGGCCGGGGCAGCACACCCCCTGCCGGCGACGCGGAGCCTCCAGTCCCCCCGACGCTTGCGCAACCCGGCACCCGCCGGCTGCGTCAACACACCCGGAGCCGGCGCGGGCGGCGGACTGCAGGCAGACTCGGCGCGCGCACTCCCTGCCGGCCCCCCCGGCGGGAGCGCCGCGCGGGACGCCGCATTTGACACGCCACCGGGCCAGGGCTCACGATGGTTCGCTCGTTCCCTCTCTAGCCGCGCCGACCCGCCGCCCCCGGCGCTAGGAACCCCTTCACCACCATGAACCGGAGACAGCCGATGAGCCGCCGTCCTCTTTTCCTGTTCGCCTCTCTCGCCCTCGTCCTCGCCGCCTGCGGCGGCGGCGCCGGGGACCGGGCCGCGCAGGGGAAGGGAGCGGCCGCCGACGCCAAGCCCGCCCGGACCGAGAAGGATATGGCAGCCAATAACCGCGGAGACATTCCCGAGATCGTGTTCGAGAAGTACACCCTGCCCAACGGCCTCCAGGTCATCCTGCACGTGGACCGGAAGCTGCCGATGGTCCACGTGAACCAGTGGTACCACGTGGGCTCGAAGAACGAGCGCGCGCGCCGGAGCGGCTTCGCGCACCTCTTCGAGCACCTCATGTTCCAGGGTTCGATCAACGCGAAGGGCGAGTACTTCGCTACCGCCGAGGAGCTCGGCGCGAACCTGCGCGAGGGCGGCGTCAACGGCACCACGAGCAACGACCGCACGAACTACTTCGCGACCGTGCCTTCCGGGAACCTGGAAAGGCTCCTGTGGCTCGAATCGGACCGCCTGGCCACGCTGGCCGACGCGATGACGCAGGCGAAGCTCGACAACCAGCGCGAGGTGGTGCGGAACGAGCGGCGCGAGAACCTCGAGAACCAGCCGTACGGGCGCTTCTGGTCGCTCATGCTCGAGAATGTCCACCCGGCGGGTCATCCGTACGATCACCCGCCGATCGGGAGCCACGAGGATCTCGAGGCCGCGACCCTCGAGGACGTGAAGGAGTTCTTCCGCACCTACTACACGCCCAACAACCTCTCGCTCACGATCGCCGGCGATTTCGATCCCGCCGCGGCCAGGATCCTCGTCGAGAAGTACTTCGGCTCGATCCCGCCCGGTCCCGCCCTCGACCGCCCCGGCCGCTGGGTCCCGGTGCTCTCCGGCGAGAAGAGCGTCGAGGTCAAGGACCGCGTGCCCCAGGAGCGGACCTTCATGGTCTGGCCCGCGCCCGAGTTCTTCGGGAAGGACCAGCACGAGCTCGACATCGCCTCGGCGATCCTCGGCGACGGGCTCTCCTCCCGCCTCAACAAGATCCTCGTCTATGACAGGCAGCTCTGCACCGAGGTGTCGGTCTACAACGTCACGCTCGAGATCTCCGGCCTCTTCGTCGTGGATGCGACGGCGCGCCCCGGCGAGTCGCTCGCCGAGATCGAACGCATCGTGAGCGAGGAGCTGGCCGGCCTGGCCCGGACGGCGCCCGCCCAGGAGGAAATCGACCGCGCCAAGGCCAAGCGCGAGTACGGCTTCGTGAGCGGCCTCGAGTCGATCGGCGGCTTCGGCGGCAAAGCCGATCTCCTCAACATGTACAACACCTATCTCGGCGATCCCGCCCGCTTCGACGAGGAGATCGAGCGCTATCATGCGGTCACCGCGATCGGCGTGCGCGACGCGGTCGCGCGCTGGCTCGACAACCGGAACCGCCTCCTGATCCACTTCCGCCCGGAGAACGTCGAGCCGCCGGTCGTCGCGGCGCTCGATCGCTCGGTGGCGCCGCCGCTCGGCGTCGATCGCCCGTTCAACGCGCCGGCGGTCGAGTCGGCGCAGCTCGACAACGGCCTTGTCCTCTTCGTCGTCACGCGGCCCGAGCTGCCCAAGGTGGCGGTGACGCTCGCCACCCGCGCCGGTAGCGTGGCCGATCCGTCCGGCAGGGACGGCCTCGCGCACATGACCGCGAGCACGATCATGTACGGCACGCGAACGCGGCAGGCGCTCGCGATCGAGAACGCCCTCGGGGATCTCGGCACGGCGCTCTCCGGATCGGCCCAGCGCGAGCTCGCCGTGCTCGGGTTCGAGGTGCTCAAGCGCAACGTGGCGCCGGCCCTCGAGATCCTCGCCGACGTGGTGCGGAACCCGGCCTTCCCCGCCGAGGAGGTGACGCGCGAGAAGAACCGCCAGCTCGATGCGCTCGCGCAGGAGAACAAGGATCCCTACGAGCTCTCGGCGCGGATCCGCGGCATGCTCGCCTTCGGCCCCACGCATCCCTACGGGCGGCCGCTGCGTGGTTTGCCGGCGACGGTCGAGGCGATCACGCCCGCCGATCTCGTTTCCTTCCACGGCACGTACTGGAAGCCGGCGAGTTCGGCCCTGATCTTCGTCGGCGACCTCACGCTCGCCGAGGCCACCGAGCTCGCGAAGAAGCATCTCGGCGGCTGGAGCGGCGGCGCCGCGCCGGCGGTGACCATTCCCGCGCCGTCGCCGGTCGGCCAGGGCAAGATCTACATCGTGGACCGGCCGAACGCGCCGCAGACCGTGATCTCGCAGTTCGTCCCGGCGCCCAAGCGGACGAGCGACGACTACTACGCGCTCCGGCTCGCCGATGCGGTGTGGGGCGGCGGCGGCTTCGGTACCCGCTTGAACCTGAACCTGCGCGAGGACAAGGGTTACACCTACGGCGCCTTCTCGACCGTGGCGCTGTATAGCCAGACGGGCATCTGGCGCGCCGGCGGCGGTGTGCAATCGGACAAGACCAGGGAGTCGCTCATCGAGTTCGCCAAGGAGATGAACGGGCTCGCCGGCCAGAAGCCGATCACGGCCGCCGAGCTGGCCAAGGCGCGCGCGGTGTGGATTCGCGGCTACGCGCAGCAGTTCGAGACCTACGGCCGGGTCGGCGGCCAGATCGCGGGGCTGTGGGGTCTCGGCCTGCCGATGACCGAGCTCCGGCACGAGCCGGCCGCGGTCGAGGCGACGACGATCGACGACGTGAACGCGGCGGCCCGCAAGTACGCGGTGCCGTCCGCGGCGACCTATCTCCTCCTCGGCGATCGCGCCAGGATCGCCGCCGGCGTGCGCGACCTCGGGCTCGGCGACGTGGTCGTGCTCGACGAAGACGGAAAGCAGGTCGCCGCGCGCTAGCGCTTGCCACCGCTGCTAGCGCGTGCCACCGCTGCCAGCGCGTGCCGCCGAGAATCGCCGCATCGCGAGCGGAGTCCTCAGCCGGCCGGGCGCCCGCCGCCGGCGCCACCCGCCTTGCCGGCGCCACCCAGGCGGTCGTAGAGCGACGCGACCTCGGCCCGCACGCGGTCGTACTCGCGGAGGAGCTCGCGCGACTTCTCGCCGCTTGCGTACACCTCGGGGGTAGCGAGCTCGGTCTCGATTGCGGCCTGGCGCGCCTCGAGCCCCTCGATCGCCTTCATGAGGCGGCTCTCCTCGCGGGCCCGCTCCCGCTCGATCCGCTCGCGCTCGCGCTTGTCGGCGCCGGGGCGCGCGGGCCCGGCCGCCTTCGCACCCGCCGCTTTCGCACCCGCCGCTTTCGCACCCGCCGCTTTCGCACCCGCCGCCTTCGCACCCGCCGCCTTCGCACCCGCCGCCTTCGCCGCCGCCTTCGCACCCGCCGCCTTCGTCTTCGCCGGCACCGTCGCCGCTACGCCGCCGCCCTTCCCCTCTTGCCGCGCGGCCAGCGCCCGCGCCGGGTCCTCGCGATAGCCGGGGAGCGGCCGGCCCTCGCGCCACAACCGCTCCGCGTAGTCGCTGAAGTTCCCCGGAAAGTCGCGGACGACCCCGCCCGTGTTCACCTCGATCACGCGCTTCGCGACCGCGTCGATCAGATGCCGGTCGTGGGTGACGAGAACGAGTGTGCCGTCGTAGCGGAGGAGCGCGTCGAGGAGCACGTCCTTCCCCGCCATGTCGAGGTGGTTGGTCGGCTCATCGAGGAGGAGGAAATTGACCGGCGTGAGGAGTGTCTTGGCGATCGCGAGCCGCGCCTTCTCGCCGCCCGAGAGCACGCGCACCAGCTTCCACACGTCGTCCCCGCGGAAGAGGAACGAGCCGAGGAGCCCGCGGAGCCGCTCCGGGGTCTCGCCCGGCGCGACCTCCGTCACTTCTTCGAGCACCGTGTGCTCGAGATCGAGCCCGTCGGTCGTGTGCTGCGCGAAGATGGCGACGAGCGTCCGCTCGTCGGCGATCCGCCGCCCGGCCTGCACCGGTTCGCTCCCGCCGAGGATGCGCAGCAGGGTCGACTTCCCGGCCCCGTTCGGGCCGACGAGCGCCACCTTCTCACCCCGCTCGATGTGGAGATCGAGCCCGCTGAACACGGGCTCCGCGGCGCCCGCATACGTCTTGTGAATGCCCTTGAGCTCGATCACCACCCGGCCGGCGCGCGGCGCCGGAGCGAAGCTGAAGCGGATGCGCTTGTCCTCGTCGCGCACCTCGATCCGCTCCATGCGCTCGAGCATCTTCTCCTTGCTCTTGACCTGTCGCGCCTTCGAGTTCTTGGCGCGGAAACGCTCGACGAAGCGCTCGAGCTCGGCGACGCGCTTCATCTGGTTCTCCTGCGTGGCGAGGAGCGCCGCCCGCCGCCGCTCGCGCTCGACCGCGAAGAACGAGTAGTTCCCGGCGTAGCTCTCGAGCCCGCCGCCGGTCAGCTCGTAGACCTGGCGCGCGGCGCGGTCGAGGAAGGTGCGATCGTGCGAGATGATGACGACCGTGCCCGAGAACTCGTCGAGGTACTCCTCGAGCCAGGCGAGCGACGGGATGTCGAGGTGGTTGGTCGGCTCGTCGAGGAAGAGGTGCGTGGGGCGGGCCAGGAGGAGCCGGGCGAGCGCGACCCGCATGCGCCAACCGCCGGAGAGCGCGGCGAGCGGCCCGTGGATCTGCGCGCGCGAGAGGCCGAGCCCCGAGAGCACACGCTCCGCCTCGGCGCGCATCCGGTAGCCGTCGGACTGCTCGAAGAGGTGCTGCAGATCGCCGAGCCTGTGCAGCAGCGCCGGCAACTCGGGATGACCTTCCGGCAGGCCCGCGATCTCCTCGGCGAGTTCCACCTGCTCGCGCTCGACGTCGAGCACCGCCTCGAAGGCGCCGAGCGCCGAGGCGAGCGCCGTCTCGCCGGCCAGGGGGATCTCCTCCTGCGGCAGGTAGCCCGTCCGCACGTGGCGCGAGCGGGAGACCTGGCCCTCCTCCGGCTCGATCTCGCCGAGGGCGATTCGGAGGAGCGTCGTCTTTCCGGCGCCGTTCGGACCGACCAGCGCCACGCGCTCGCCATCCCCGAGCGTCCAGTCAAGGTCGCGGAATAGGACACGGGCGCCGAAGGAGAGGCCGATGTGATTCAGGGAGAGCACGGCTCACATGGTAGCAAAGGCGGCAGGTCGGAGCGAAACGGCGCCCGGCGAGACCTGACCGGTGGACCGGCTCGCACCTCTCTGCTAGCCTCTCGGCGCTCGCGTCCCGGAATCGCACCACCCGATCGGAGAAGACGATCTCAGGAGATCTTCCGATGCTGAACGCGAAACGCCTCGTGCAAACCTCCATCGTCCTCGCCCTGGCCCTCGCCGCTCCGGCTCACGCGAGCTGGCTGCTCGGAGTGTCGGCCGGCGGTCAGATGGGCCTGAGCCACACCGGCGGCGACGTCGACGAGGATTCCTTCCTCATCGGAGCCAACGCCCGGATGGAGCTGCTCTCGATCCTCGCCGCGGAGATCGCCGTCGACTACCGCAACGAGAGCATCGAGGGAGGAGACATCAGCACCGTCCCGGTGCAGCTCAGCGCGATGTTCACGTTGCTCCCGTTCATCTACCTGACGGCGGGTGTCGGCTGGTACGACATCGGCGTCGACGGCGACCTCAAGGACCAGTTCGGGGAAGGAGACCTGAGCAACACCGGCTATCACACCGGCGCCGGCGTGGGCATCCCGCTCCCTGGACCGTGGTCCTTCATCGGGGACGCGCGTTACATCTTCCTCAACTACGGGGAAGACCTCGAGAACTTCAGCCAGAACGCCGACTACTACCAGCTCACGGGCGGTCTCCAGTACAAGCTGTTCTGAGCTGGGCCGGCCCGGACGGCCGCCGCCCGCCCCGGATCGTGTTGTGGCCGCCGCGGTCCGGTGCTACCCTCATGGTTGTGCTCGTCTCGCCGCGCCGTCCCGGATCCCGGCCGGCGCTTGGGCTCTGCCGGCCAGGGTCGCCTCGCGCGCCGTCCGAGCGCGAAGGGAGCGAACCGTGATGTGCTCTTCCCGCCCCGCGGGCGCCGCCGGGTCCTCTCGCACAGGGATCGGGCACGGCCCTCTCTTCCTCGCCTTGCTCCTGGCCGCCCTCCTCCTCGTCCTGGCCGGCGCCGCCGAGGGTGACTTCTACCGCATCCTCAACCTGTCGGAGAGCCCGAGCCCCTCCCGCGCACCCGCGATCGCCGACGCCACCGACCGCACGATCGTCGCCTGGGAGGAGGGCGCGAGCATCATCACCCGCGGCGTCCATGCCGACATGATCGACGCCCCCATCCCGCACGGCCCCGGCCGCGACCCCGCCCTCTGCTCGATCCTCGGCCGCGTCTACCTCGCTTTCGCCCGCGACGACGCGATCGTCCTCCGCGAGTGGCTCGACCCGAACTGGTCGGTGCCGATCGTCTTCGCGACCGGCTCCGGCTTCCCGACCGCGCGCCCCGAGTTCGGCGTGCGCTATGACACGGCGGACGAGCCGGTCTACCTCGTCTGGTGCGAGGAACGCCGCTCGCTCGAGGTCGATATCTGGTTCACCGAGCTGGCCGGCGGCTCCTGGCGCGCCCCGGTCCGCCTCCGCGAGCGCATCCCCGGTCAGGCGGAGTGGGTGTGCGCAGAGGTCGAACCGAGCGGGGTCGCCGGCGCCGAACGACCCCGCGTCTACTGGTTCGCGAACGACTTCGAGCTCCTCTACACCGAACGGAGCGGCGCGGGGTGGAGCGCCCCACACGCCCTCTACGGCTTCGGAGTCCAGATGGAGGTCGCCGCCGGTCCGGACGGACTCCATCACATCCTCGCGAACGGCCCGCAACCCACCTGCCCCTGCAACGTGATGTTCTACGTCGCGGAGACGCCGAGCGGCTTCGCCGATCCCGAGGACATCTCGGTTCCGCTCGACGACTACACCTGGCCGCAGCACCCGGCGCTCCGCGTCGACGGCCGCGGCGTGGCGCATGCTTTCTGGTACGAGTCGGCCTATGACTTCATGCTGCAGTTCTCCGGCGAGGAGATGTTCTACTTCACGCGGACCGGCACCGTGTGGCAGGACGAGTCCTCCCTCCTCCAGATGCACGCCGGGATCGAGAACGCGCTCTCGGTCCGCAGCTATCCCCAGTTCTCCTGGGTGGAGCAGGGCACGGGCAACGGGGACGTGTTCGTCGCCCTTCCCGGCGTGATCTGCAACGTGCCCGGCGGCAGCATCGCCCCGCCCCTGACGCGCGCGATCGCCGCGTTCCCGAATCCCTTCGCCGTGACGACGCACGTCGCGGTTGCCGGCATCGAGGGGGCGCCGTCGCATCTCGACGTCGTCGACGTCCGCGGCCGCCGGGTCGCCGGCCTCCCGCTCGCGACGGGAGCCGGCGGCGCCGCGACCGCGACCTGGGACGGACACGATGCGCGCGGCCGGCCCTGCCCCGCCGGCACCTACTGGCTCGTCGTGCCGGCTGCGACCGGGCGGCACGTCTCGCGCGTGACGCTCCTCCGTTGACCCGAGGCCCGGTGACCACGACCCGCACCTCGCCGCCGAGCGCCGGCCACGTCCTCGTCGTCTTCCACGGCCCAGGGCGCGGCCGGCAGGACCGCCACGCCCAGCACATCATGTCGCGGGCGCTGGCCGGAAACCCGCATCGCATGCAGATCGTCGCCCACGAGACCGGGAGCGGGAGCCTCCCCGATCTCACGGCCGCCACCGCCGTCGTCTTCTGGCTCGGCGATCCGCTCCGCGAGCTCTATCCCGACTGCTACGCCGAGGCGATGGCGATCGCCGCCGCAGCCCGCGCCCGCGGGCTCCGCATCGTCAATGCCCCGGAATCGCTCTCGAACACGCGGAAGAGCGCGCAATCGGTCCTCTGGCGCGCGGCGGGGATCCCGGCTGCCGCGGCGACTTCCTTCGGCAACCGGGACGAGCTCGCGTCTTTCCTCGCCGCACCGGCGACGACCTTTCCGGTCATCGTCCGCACGGATCTCCTGCACGGCCAGCAGGCCACCTTCTTCTGCGCCTCGCGCCGGGAAGCCGAGGCCGCCGCTGCCCACGAGCACATCGCGCCGGGCGTGATCCTCGATTTCGTGGACACACGCACCGGCTATGCCGAGACTCGCCCCGGGAGCATCTGGGCCCGCTACTTCCACAAGAAGCGCGCCTTCGTGTTCGGCGACGAGGTAGTGCCGAATCATGTCTACTTCTCAAGCCACCCCATGGTCGGTTTGAAGGTCTGCTCGTTCGCCCGCTATCTGCACGGCAACTGGCGGTGGTCATGGCTCGCCTACCTGCGTCCCGACGAGCGCGCCGCGCTCGCCATCGACAATGCGTTCTGGCAGGGACCGGCCGAGCATCCGGAAGCGATGCTCGCCGCCATGCGCGCGCTCGACCTCGACTTCGCAGCCATCGATTACTCGATCCTGGCGGACGGCCGGCCCTTCCTCTGGGAGGCCAATCCGTACTTCGATCTTCCGGACGCCGACCAGGGGGCGATGCCGCGCGAGCGCCATCTCCAGGCGCGGATCGACGGTTTCGACCGGGCCATCGGGCGCTTCCTCGTCTCGCTCCTCGCGCCCGCGGCCGCGGCCTCGCCTCGCACCGCGGGCGGCACGCCGGTCTGAGCTGCCGCACCTCATGGTGAGGCGCGAACGGCCGATAACTCCGAGGATGGAGTTCCCCATGGCCGCACCGCATGACGACGAGCTGGCGCGTGCGCTGATCGAGAGCGATTGCCGCTACTTCGAGGCGGGCGCGCGCATCCACGCGCTCGGCCCCGTCGAGATCGCCTGCCTCCCAGGCTTCGCCGCGATCGCCGCCGGCTGCGTCGTGCAGCGCGTCCGCCCGGAGCGCCTGCGCCCGGCGGGTGCTGCCGGCTGGATCGCCCGCGTGGAGGACGACCTCCGCGCGCTCGGTTGTGCGCTCTCGCGCTGGTACGTGGTCGGGGACGCTCCCGAGCTCGCACGATCCCTCGCCGCTGCAGGCTACGAACGCCGCGTCGAACTCGGGTTCCTCCTCGACGCGCGGGTGTCGCGATCGGCGGTGCCCGGTCTGTCCCTCCGCGCCGTCGAGACCGATCGCCAGTGGTCGGCGAAGCTCCGCCTCCATCGTCGCGCAGCGAGAGGTCCGGACGGACACGAGACGCCGCCGCACCTGTGGGTGGACCTCGAGCGGCGGAAGGCGGCAGCTGGCTTCATGCGGCCGTACCTGGTCGAGATGGAGGGCGCGGTGTGCGGCGCGGTCAGCGCCTCCCGCCAGGGTCCGCTCCTCCGCATGAAGAACATCGTGATCGATCCCGCAGCTCGCCGCCGGGGCATCGCCACCGCCGTGGCAAGGAGCTTCGGCACCCTCGCCGCGGCTGTCGGCTGCGCCGCTGCCGGCTGCTTCGGGGTCGAGGGGGATGCCGGCGCTCGGGTCTACCGGCGGGCCGGCTTCCGGGTGGTGACCGCGCAGATCGAGTGGGTCAAGCCCCTCGTGAAACGATGATCCAATGACACGGCACGCAGCCTTGACCGACTCCGATCTCCGCGCCTACCACGAGCGTGGCTTCGTCACCGTACGCGGCGTACTCTCCGCGACTGAGATCGAGAACATGGCCGCGGAGTGCGACCGCCTGTGGAGCCTCGTCCCGACCGACCGCAGCGATCCCCGCGTCCAGTGGCGCCGCCATGTGGACGGCTCGATGGTGGCCGATCGCATCGATCCCGTGCTCGACATCTCGCCACCTTTCGACCGCATCGCGAGAGACTCCTGGTTCCTCGCCGCCGCCGAGCGCGTGCTGGGAGAGCCGGCCGCCGTCTTCAAGGCCAAGCTGATCATGAAGCGGCCGGGCACCATGGGCTACGGGATGCACCAGGACTATCCGTACTGGGAGTCCCTCGGCGCTCCGGCGCGCGACTACCTGATCGCCTTCGTCGCGATCGATCGCTTCGACGCCGAGAGCGGCGCCACCGAGATGTTCAGGGGGTATCACGGCGCCCACCTGCCGCCGCCGCCGGACGATCCGCTCGACACGGATGAGCGGCACATCGATCCGGGTCGCGGGGTCCTGATGGAGCTGGCCCCGGGCGACGTAACGCTCATGCACAGCCTCACCCCGCACCGGAGCGCGCCCAACAGGAGCCCGCACGGCCGCCGTTCGCTCATCCTGACCTACGCGGCCGCCCGCCACGGCGACCTCGGCCCTCGTTACGCGCGCGGGCTCCCCAGGAGGGGGTAGGCGAACCCGCGCTCCGCACCGGCGTCGAGCGAGCGATCTTCTCAGTCGATCGTGAACGCCGCCACGCGCCCGCCGGTATAGGTCGGGACGACGAGCAGGCGGGATCCCGGGGCGTAGGCGAAGTCCGCCAGGTTCATCTGGATGGCGGTCGTGTCCAGGATCTTGGTGACAGCGCCCGCCCGCGTCACCCGGAAGAGCCGGCCCTGGTTGTGGGAGACGAGGATGTCGCCGTCCGCGTCGACGGCGATGCCGTCGACGATGCCCGCGCCGAGATGCGCCACCGTGCGCACGGATTTGGTCGCCAAAGAAACCGACTTGAGCGATCCGTCGCCCGTCGTCCCGACGAGGAGCGCCCCGTCGAGGACGAGAAGCCCGTTCGGCTGCGGGATCTCGCTTCCGGCCAGCCATGCCTCGACCTTCACCCCGTCGAACAGGTAGATCGTGTTCTTGCCCGAGTCCGAGACGAACACATGGCCTGACGACGGGTCCACAGCCACGTCGTTCAGGAAGCCGGGCGCCGGCACCGCGTGGCGTCTCGTCACCTGTCCCGAACGAATGTCGATCTCGGCGAGCTGCGACCGCTCCGCAACGTAGAGCTTGTCCTCGAACACGGCGAGCCCGGTCGGATTGTTGAGACCCGCTGCCCACGCGGGATCCATCGTCTTCCCGTCGGCCGAGAGCCGGGCGATGGCCTGGAGCCCCTGCCCGCGGCTCGGCGTCGTCGCGTCGTAGATCGACACGTAGAACGCATTGCGCTCGGGGTCGTAGGCTGCCGACTCGGGCATGCGGAAGGTCGCATCCGTCTTCCATGCGGCGACAACGCCGGCCGCGGTGAAGACAGCCCCGGCATCCCGGACCATGAAGCCCCAGCCGCCGAAGCTCTCGGAGACGGCGAGCAGGAGCTCGTTGTCGCCTTGGCGGAGCGGCAGATTCACCGCGTCGAAGTAGCCGACGATGCCGAGGAAGGAAGAGTCGCGGAGCCGGTACGAGCTGTCGCCGGAGTAGACGAGAACGCCGTTCAGGAAGATGCTCACGGCGTCGCTGTAACCGAAATCGATCTTCATCGTGTCCGCGCGCCCCTCCGCACGGAGGCGCGTCCGGGCCAGCACGCACTCCGGCTCGAGTCCGTTGAAGGCGAGGAAGCGGGACACGTCGACGAGACCCGAGGGGTCGGCGGTCACCTCGCGCCACTCCGCGCCGGCGCGCGCCAGGAGATCGGGATAGCTCTCCGTGTCGAGGAGCAGGGCGCGGAGACCGCGGCTCAGCTCCCAGTCGCCGATGACGCCGGGCACCGCATCGGCCGGCGGCGGCGGCGCGAGCGCGGGAACCGTCGCCGGGTCGCACCGGACATTCGAGAAGTACGCGGGGCCCTCGCCGTAGAGAGCGACGGCCCCCTTGCTCGCGCCGTGCATGAGGTCGTGGATCTCGAGGGCCGGGGCGGCGGCGACCCCGCCAGACCCGCCGACGAGGACCCGGGCCTGGCGGCCGGCCACCTCGAGACGCACGGGAACCCATTCGTCGAGGGGAAAGGCGAGCGTGCCGGTGAAACCATCGCCGCTGTAGAGCTGCCACCCGGCCACCCCGTTGAACAGGGGCGTGTACTGGATCGCATCCGCATAGAGACCGGCGCGGTGCGGGCGGATGTAGAGCCGCTCGGCCGCGAGCGGCGACTGCATCCGGAAGATCACGCCCGGATAGGCGCGGCCCCCCGTTTGCCGGACATCGGGCGCCCAGACGTCGAACTCGATGACCCCGTCCGCGAACTCGACATCCTTGAGCACGGCGAGGCCGGTCACCGCCTGGCGGCCCGCCTGCTCGACGACACGGGCGTCATCCAGGATCCAGTGCTCGGCATCGAAGGGAATGAAGGCTTCCTGGGCGAGAGCGGAACCAGAGGCGAACGAGATCCCGATCACGAGCAGCAGGCTTTTCTTCATGCATGCCTCCCAGGCGGAACACTACTACGGCAGCATGGTCATGTAGACATCGAGATACGCGCGGAGCTTGATCTCCCGGCCGCGCCAGATCAAGGCGAGGCGGCACCACGGCTGGACGATGCGTGGTCGATCGCCGAAGGGGCTATCCCGGAAATCCAGCCGTCCTGCTTGCGGGAGACCGCCGCCCGCGAGCTGGACGACCGCCGTCCGGAGCGCGGAGTAGGCGCCGCACAGCTCCGTCCAGTCGCGTCTCCGGTAGAGCCGCGTGTCGGCCACCGGATTGGTGAAGACGAGGGCCATGAGATACGGGTTCCCGTCCTCCTCGGCCACGAACACGAAGCGCACTCCGTGCGGGCAGATCGCGATCTCCTCGACGACGACCTCGTCTTCCCGCCAGAAGTCGGGAGTCCTCGTGTTCGAATCGACGAACAGGAGCCAGCCGCGGCTGGTCTGCGGGCAGGTGCAGGAGCCGTCCTGGGCGCAAGCGGCCCCGGCGGCGAAAGCGGCGGCGGCGACAGCGCCGGCAGTGAAGGTCGCGGTCCACAGTCTCATCACGCACACGCATGGGGGAGTTCCTCTCCTGTGTGGGGATGACGGAAGAAACTGCTCGTCTTGCCCCGGATTCACCTCCGTCTCCCGCGGTATCGCGAAGTGGATCAGCGTCGACGGAGTGAACGGGTTCGGCACGTTCGGCCCCGGCTCGTAGTCCGTCACCGGCGCGGGCGAGTGGAGACCCGACGTGACATCCGCCGCGCTCCAGGAGATCACGCGCTCGTGATGGCTCTCGGCGGAATGCTGGGTCTCATCGGCGCGCCGCTGCCCGGGGTCAAGGTCGGGATCGCGTGCTCAGCGATCCTGCTCGGCTTCGCGGTCCTCAGGGAGTGGCGGCCGCCGCTGTGGGCGGCGGCAGTGGTCGTCGGCTTCTTCGCCATCTTCCATGGACACGCGCACGGCACGGAGCTCCCCGCGGCGGCGAGCGGACTGACCTACAGCATCGGCTTGGTGATGGCGACAGGTACGCTTCACGCCACCGGCATCGGGATCGGCGTCATCCACCGCTGGGGCTGGGGACGGGTGACGCTGCGTGCGGCCGGAGCTCTCGTCGCCATGGCGGGAGCGTTTCGCACTTCGCCCTTACCGTGGAGGACGCGCTGCCGGCGCTCGCGCTCGCGCTCCTCGCCGGCCTGCGTGGCTCGCGCACCGGTCGACTCGCCCTCTTCACGCTTCCCGGGTCCATGGCCCAGGCGAAGCTCGGCACGGTCGGCCTCCTCGGCATCGTGACGACGCTCTTCGCGATGGTCGCCCTGGCCGCGGCCCTCGTGGTCACGCTCCGCGCGCCGTGGGCGCGCATCGCGCATCGCCGTGCGCGTGGCCGGAAGCTGGATCGCCGCCACCGGGCTCCTCCTCCTCGGCTGGTCCCTCCGCGCCGCCTGAACCGCGACTCCTGAGCCGCGACGCGCGCCCGCAGCAGCGGGCGAAACTTCATCCGTCGCCGGCAGGAGCATCATGTATCATGTAATGCACGGATGCTCAGGGAAGGGTCGTGCCGGCCGCCGGGGGATCGACATGGACAATCTGCAAGCGTTGCTCGATGCACAGGCTCAGGACATCATCCTCGAGGCCAGCGATGCGATCAAGCGGGCCGGCCTCAAGCACTACGGGAGCGCCGGCCGCGATGTGGTGGAGCAACGCCTCCTCTCCCTCTTCGACACGGCTCGCCAGTGCGTGACGAAGCGCAACTTGACGCCGATCATCCGGCACGCGGAGGCGGTGGCGCACGAGCGCTTCACGGCCGGCTACGACCTGACCGAGGTGCAGCTCGCCTTCAACGTGCTCGAGGAAGCGATCTGGAAGCACATCCTGACCGACCTCGAGCCGCGAGCCTATGCCGAGGCGCTCGGTGCGATCTCGACCGTGCTCGGCGCGGGCAAGGACGCGCTCGCCCGCACCTACGTCTCGCTCGCCGCGCAGACCAAGGTCCCGTCGCTCGACCTGACGGCGCTCTTCACGGGCCCCGAGAGCTAGCCCGGCCGCCGGCTTTCGTCTACAATCAGCGGCCGTGTGAGCCGCCCCGGGTCCCGGTTCAGCGCCGGCCGCTACTCCGTTCCACTTCCACTCAGCCCAAGGAGAGAGCGTTGTCAGTACGCGCCGAGAGCCCAGTCGCCGCCCGCTACGAGGCACAGGCCGCCCACTTCGCCGAGTGGGAGGTGGTGAAGGACGTCATCGATCAGCTGATCGACCTGATGCTCAACTACCGCCAGTCCGGGCATCCGGGCGGGAGCCGCTCGAAGGTGCACGCGCTGGTCGCGACGCTTCTCGGCGGCGTCATGCGCTGGGACCTCCGCCATCCCGAGAAGCGCTTCGGCGACCGCTTCATCCTCGTTGCCGGGCACACGGCGCCTCTCATCTACGCGACGCTCGCCACCTTCAACGAGGCGCTTCGCCTGCGGCTGGCCGCGACGCGCGACCGGCGCTATGAAGTTCCGAACGCCGCCGAGCGCCAGCTGACCTGGGAGGACCTCCTCAAGTTCCGCCGCAACAAGGGTCTCCCCGGACACGTGGAGATGGAAGGGAAGACCCTCTTCATCAAGTTCAACACGGGTCCCTCGGGCCACGGTTCGCCGGCCGCGGCCGGCGAGGCGTTCGCGCTCAAGCGCGCCGGGGCGGACGGCGTCCGCGTCTTCGCCTTCGAGGGCGAGGGCGGGCACACCGCCGGCGCCGCGCACGAGACCAAGAACTCGGCCTACGGGCTCGGTCTCGACAACCTCTTCTACGTCCTCGACTGGAACGACTTCGGCATCGACGACAACGCGGTCTCGAGCGTCGTCCACGGCACGCCGCACGACTGGTTCGCGCCCTACGGCTGGCACGTGCACGAGGCGAAGAACGGGAGCCACTGGCCGGACATCACGCGCGCGCTCCTCGACATGGTGCACGGCGACCACCTGGCCGGCCGGCCCGGCGTCACCTACATGAAGACGCGGAAGGGGCGCGAGTACGGGGTCTACGACAACAAGAGCCACGGCACGCCGCACCCCATGAACTCGGAGCTCTTCTGGGAGACCAAGCGCGTCTTCGCCGAGAAGTACGGGGTGAAGTGGGACGGCTTCGGCCAGCCCGCCCCCGCCGACAAGGGCGCGCTCCTCGCGCAGGCGACCGCCAACTACCAGGTGGCCCTGAGCGTGCTCCGCGAGAACAAGAAGGTGCTCGAGTACCTGGCCGACCGCCTGGTCGAGATCGGCGACTCGGTGCCGGCCGATATCAAGAGCTTCAAGCTCGATCCCGAGCGCAACCCGATCCACGATCCCGCGCTCTACGACTACGAGAAGTACCCGGCCGAGCTCTACGCGAAGCCCGGCGAGAAGAAGCCGAACCGCGCCGCGCTCGCGAGCTGGGGCGCCTGGGTGAACGCCTTCTCGGCCCAGAAGTACGGCCGGCCGCTGTTCATGGCGATGGCGGCCGATCTCGCCGACTCGACCAACATCTCGGGCTTCGCCAAGAAGCACGGCGACTTCCCCGGGCATGGCTGGTACCTGTGGGACAAGAACCCCGACGGCGTCCTCCTCCCGCAGCAGATCACCGAGTTCACGAACGCGGGGATCACGGTCGGCATGGCCACCGTCAACATGCATCCGGACCCGGAGCAGGACTTCCTCGGCTTCTACGCCGGCTGCTCGACCTACGGCTCGTTCTCCTATCTCAAGTACGGGCTCATGCGCCTCTTCTCGCAGCTCGCGCAGGACTGTCCGCTCAAGCTCGGGAAGGCCCTGTGGGTGGTCGGACACTCGGGGCCCGAGACCGCCGAGGACTCGCGCACCCACTTCGGGATCTTCGCGCCCGGCGTGACCCAGCTCTTCCCGGACGGCCACGTCGTGGACGTCCATCCGTGGGAGCCGAACGAGGTGCCGGTCGTCCTCGGCGCCGCGTTCAAGCTCGGGCCGCCGATCATCGCGCTCCATCTCACGCGGCCGGCGATCACCGTCCCCGATCGCGCGGCACTCCGGTGCCCCTCGCACTTCGCTGCGGCGAAGGGCGCCTACATCCTCCGCGACTATCATCCCGGGAAGCCGCGTGGCGGCACCGTCATCGTCCAGGGCACGATGCCCACGGCGAACCTCGTCCAGGCGCTCCCCGAGCTCGACAAGGCGGGGCTCAACGTGAAGATCGTCGCCGCGATCAGCCCGCAGCTCTTCGCGGTGCAGCCCACTGAGTACCGGGAGCACGTGCTCACGCCGGCCGATCGCATGGACTCGATGGTGATCTCGAACCGCGGGCGGCGGACCATGTACGACTGGTTCTTCAACCCGCTCGCCGCCGAGTACACGTTGTCGCCCGACTTCGACAACCGCTGGCGCACGGGCGGCGCCGTCGAGGAGATCTACGAGGAGGCGCGGCTCTCGCCGCTCTGGATCTTCCGCGGCATAGAGCGCTTCGTCGCCGACCGCGCGGCACGGCTCGGGCGGATCCGGGCCGGGCTCGACGCGGCGAGCTAGGATCAGAGCGGGCGCCGACTAGTCGGGAGAGCTGCGCGAGATCGCGATGTCGTCGAGGTCGACGCTGCCGGCGGGGCCGGCGTCGAGGCAGAACGCGAGGAGCGGGTAGCGCTCGAGCTGGGCCGCGGTCAGCTTGAACGCCCGGGTCTGGGTCAGGCGCCACTTCGGCGCCCCGGCCTGGACTCCTTCCATCGCGCCAAGCTCATCGGACACCGCGGTCAGGTCGGCGCTCGCGAGCCGCCACCCGAAGCGGACCGAATCGCCGCGCGAGAGCGCCCAGTAGCGGAGCTTGTACCAGGTCTCCGGCTTCGCGATGAGAGCCGCCGGGATCCCGATCCGGGCCCATCCTTCCGCATCCGAGTTCTCGAGCACGACGCACCAGCGTCCCGCGGCCGCGCTCCCCCGCTTGTACTCGATCTCCGCTCCCTCCGCGCGCAGGACCCAGCCATCCGGCTTCTCGTCCTGGGGCGTGACGTCGATCTCGAAGCTCAGATTGGGGTCCGGCTCCGCGGTCTGCGAGCCGGCCGGGAACCGTTCGCCGAGAAGGAGGGAAAGGACGAGGCTCAACAACACGGCGAGCACCGTGATCAGCCAACGCATGGCCGCACACCTCCGGGGCGCCCGCGCCTGCGTTGTGTTGCTTCACCGGCTCTGACGACCAGGCGACCGTGCGCCCAGCGAACCCTGGGATGGGTAGTACGATCGTCGCGCCGATCGCACGGGCTGTCAAGATGACCGCCGGACGAGCCCGGCGCGGACGCATGTGCGCCGGTCATGCCACGGCCCGCGACCTCGGGCGAGGCCGCGGGCCGTCTGTAATCGGCGCGGCGCGATGCGAAGGGCCGGCGTTCGCTAAGGAGTGGGCGGCGTGCCGCCGGCCGGCGCTCCGCTCGCAGCGGGCTGCCCGGGCGCCGGGAGCACGCCCGCCTTGATGCCCATCCCGGTGAGCATCTTCTCGGTGCGCCCCTGGACCTCGGCGCCCATCTTGGTCGCCTCGAGCACCTGACCCGCCTGGAACGCGGCGTCGGCCTGCGCCCACATGCCGGTGAGAGCAGCCGCCTCGGCCTTGGCCTCGTCCTTGGTCATGCCGGCCGGCACCTTGCCCTCACCGATCTTGGCGCTCATCGTCGAGAGCATCGCCGGCATGTTCGCTCCCATCTGCTGCCAGAACATGCCCAGCTCATCCTTCCGCGCCTGGGCCATGGTCTTCGCCTCGTCGACCTGCGCAGGAATCGCCTTGGCCGCATCAAGCGCTGGCTTGTAGCTCCCCTTCTCGAAGTCGTTGCGCGCCGATTCCATCGCGTCGGTGAGCATGTTCCACCGATCGGGCACGTACGGTTGCACATCGGCCTGAGCGGCCGCCATCGCCTCCTCCGCTGCCTTGAGCGCTTGCTCCGCCGGAGCCTTGGCGCAACCGACAAGTCCAAACGAAACGCTGACCGCGAGAACCGCAATGAAGATTCGTGTGATCCGCATGACCCCTTTACCTCCCGGACCGTCCGACCGTGGACAATCACGGCATGGCTAATCAAGAGGCGGGCGCCGCGGCGCCTAGCACATTAGAGCGGACGACGCTTGCCGGCCCGCATCTTAACACAAGGTCCGACCCGGGCCGCCATTTCCTGCGGCATCCGCCCCGAGCGGCTGCGCCGGACGGCGCAGGGCGAGGCCGGGACTCCGCCGGCGGCGGGACCGGGCGCCCGTCCGAACGGCGACGACCCGCTCCGGCGCGGTCACTTCCCGGGCGACTCGACCCGCTCCCGGTGCAGATTGCGCGTGACGTGGACTCCCCACCGCCCGGCGCGGTCCTTGCAGCTACGCCGCTCCGGGGCGGGCTCCCTCGCACCGCGACCATGCATCCCCCCCGACCCAGGAGCGCAAGAGCCATGCTGAACCCGATCTCCCCCCGCATCATGTTCCTCTGCCTCGTCGCGTTCCTGAACGCGCCTCTGCTGCCCGCTCCCACCGCCCGCGGCGATGAGTTACGCGCGCTCCTGCCGCAGAGAACGGTCATCGCCGAGGGCGTCGTGATCGCCCGCGGGAACGAGCTCCGGCCGCCCTTCACGCTCGCCATCGAGGCGGACTCGCTCTGCATCTACGACGGCACGGGGCGGCGCTTCGCGAGCAATGCGGCGCTCGAGAACGCAGCGCCCGCGCCCGGTCTGCCGGTGCCCCGTCTCCTCGCCACCGCCCCTGCGCGCGAGAAGGCGACGAGTCCCGAGGTGCGCATGGCGCAGATCGCGCACCTTCTCCGTGCTGGCGGCGCGCTCGCGTTCGGCGACTCCTATCTGGTCGCCTTCCCGCCGGCGAGCGCGGCCGAGGTGCTGCCCGATCTGCGCTGGATCGCCGAGCACGCCGTGCACCTGAGCGGCGCGCTGCCGCAGGCGAACCCGTTCTTCCGGGATCTCATGTGGCCGGCGCGCCTCGCGCCGGCTGGGCCCGACCCGAGCTAGGCCAGGCGGCGGCAGCTCCCGCGGTCAGCGCTTGACGAGCTTCCCGCGCGCCGCGCGGTCGCCGGCGGCGACGCGATAGAAGTAGACCCCGCGAGCGAGCGAGCGCCCGCGCTCATCCCGCCCCGTGAACGCAAGCACATGCCGCCCCGGAGCGGGCGGCCCGCCGGCGACCCTCGCCACCCGCCGCCCCGTGACATCGAAGATCTCGAGCACGAGCGGCGCCGCTGTCGCGACATCGATGCACGCGGCGGTCTCCACCGTGAAGGGGTTCCGCGTCCACGCGACCCGGAGCGGCTCGGGCGACTGCGAGACCGGAGACGAGCGCCCGGGGGATGCGGCATCCCGCACCTTTCGCCCCGTGAGGAGCATGGTGAGCTTGTCGTCCTGGCGATCGAGCACGGCGAGATCGAGCCAGCCATCGCCGTCGAGATCGGCGAGATCGAGGTCGGCCGGCCCGCGATCCACGCCGAAGGCGAGCGGCGGATAGCCCACGTCGCGCCCGCCGCGCGGCTCCGCACCCGGATACACGGCGACCGCGTTGCCGATCCGATCCACGGCCACGAGATCGGCGCGCCCGTCCTGATCCAGATCGGCGATGCGCACCGCCTCGAACTCGGCGGCGGTCGCGATGAAGCGCGCCGGAGCGAAGCCGCCCGCACCGTCCCCCGCGAAGATCTCGAGCCCGAGCTCGCCGCCCACGGCGAGATCGAGGAACGCGTCATCATCGAGATGGCCGGCAGCGACCCCGCGCGGCGCGCCGACCTGGACCGCGAGCACCGTTCCCGGCGCGAACGCGCGCGGCGGGCCCTGGAGCGCGACCGAGAGCGAGCGGCCGAGATCGTCGCTCGTGACGAGATCCAGGAGCCCGTTGGCATCGAGATCGGCGACCGCGAGCGCGTACGGGCCGTCGCCGGCCGCAACCGGCAACGGCGGCGCGAAGCCGCCGCCCGCGGCCCCGAAGTGCACCGAGATGTTATCGGTGAGATAGAGGGCAGCGGCGAGATCCGCGCGCCCATCGCCGTCCAGATCCGCGGCCTCGATGGCGGTCGGCCCGGCTCCCGCCATGAAGATCTCCTCGCGGGCGAAAGCTGCGCTCGAGCGCAAGATCCAGAGCTGGCTCCCCACCGCACGCCCGACCGCGAAGTCGGGGACCGCATCATCGCCCAGATCGAACGCGGCGAAGCCGGTCGGCACATCCGGGAACAACGCGCCGACGTCGAGGAGCGTGAAGGTCGGCACGCCGAGGTCGAGCGGTCCGCCCCTGAGCACGGTCACCTGCCGCGCGTTCCGCCGGAGGACGGCCAGGTCGGGAGCCGCATTCCCGTCGAAGTCGAGCGCGCGCACGGTGAGCGGCACGCCGGACACGAGGACCGCCGGCGCGTGCGCGGCGAGCGCGCCCGAACCCGCGAAGAAGCTCACCGACTCGAGGTTGAAGCTCGGGAGGACGAGGTCGCGGATCCCGTCTTGATCCCAGTCGGCGATGCGCACCGCGGTCGGCGTGTCGGTCGTGAGGAGGACGAGCGGCTCGGCGTCGAGCGAGCGGAAGAGCCGGAGCTCGGCGGAGCTCTGGCTCGCGACGGCGAGCCCGGGGCGCCGCTCGTATGCCTCTTCCGCCGGGCTCCTCTCCGCTTCGTGGAAGAACACCGGTTCGAGGAAGGCGACCGCGCTCGGATCGCCCGGGGCGTCGACCTGACCCACGAGGTCGAGCGACCTCGTGTCCGGGTTCCACTGGAAGACCTCGACCCCGTCGCGATCGAGCGGCGGGTCGCCGATCTCCGCCACCGCAAGGAAGGGCCGCGCGGGGTCGCCCGCCGCGCGGATGTCGATCCACACCGGCGCGGCGGCGGTGGCGAGCGCGCCGGCCGGGGCGAAGCCGCCGGCCCCGTTTCCCATGTAGAGGAGGACGCCGCCGCGATTGTCGGCCACGGCGAGATCGAGATCGCCGTCGGCATCCACGTCGCCGACCCCGACGTGCTGCGGCACGCTCCCGCCGGGGAGCGTGTGCTCGAGCTTGAAGCGGCCGGTGCCGTCGCCGGTGAGGACGCGCACGAGCCCGTCCCCGGTACCGCCGGCGACGAGGTCGAGATGCCCGTCCCCGTCGAAATCCCCGCCGTTGACGTGGAACGGATTCTCGCCGGGAAAGAGCGTGCTGGTCGTCGTGAAGACGCCGCCGCCTTCGTTCCGATGGAAGCCGAGGGTGCCCGTCTCCTGGTCCACGAATCCGGTCGTGATCAGATCGACGTGTCCGTCCTCATCGAAGTCGGCGGCCAGGATCGAGGTCGCGCCATCGCCAGCGACGAGCTCGCTCGCGAACGTGAAGTGCCCGGCCCCGTCGCCGCGGAGGAGGGTGACCGCACCGGGAAAGGTGAAGCGCACGCAGGCGAGATCGAGAAGGCCGTCCTCGTCGAAGTCGATGGCCGCGACATCGCGCACCAGGCGGCCGGCGACGAAGTCGCGACGGGCCGGGCTGAAATCGATCCCGGCGCTCGACGCGGGGGCGGCCAGGGCGAGCGCCAGCACGGAGCTCAGGAACAAGACCCGCCGCTGCGGGCGCCGGCACGCTATCATCCTGTTCATCCTGTCCATGATGGCACGATGAGCGACCAGCGACGAGCCCAAAGCCCCCGTCACCGCGAGCGACCGCCTGCCGAGCACCCGCCGACCCCGGCCGGCGCCGCGCGGCTCCGCCGCGTCTCCCTCGGCGCGATCGTCCTCGACATCGTGCACCCCGCCGATCCGATGGCGCTCATGGAGAACGTGGATCCGGCGGAGTTCGCCCGCGACGAGCGCATCCCGTACTGGGCCGACATCTGGCCCGCCTCGGTCGCGCTCGGGCGGCATCTCCTCGAGCTCGATCTCAACGGCCGGCGCGTCATCGAGGTGGGCGCCGGGGTGGGGCTCGCCGGACTCGCCGCGGCGCGGGCCGGCGCGGACGTGCTCGTCACCGACTACGAAGCCGCCGCGCTCGAGTTCGCGCGAGCCAACGCGGCCCGCAACGGGCTCGCGATCCAGACCGCGGTCCTCGACTGGCGCGACGCCGACTGGCCCGGCGATTTCGATCTCGCGATCGCCGCCGATGTGCTCTACGAGGCGCGGAGCGTCGCGCCGATCGCGGCCCTCCTGCCGCGGATCCTCAAGCCCTCCGGGCACGCCCTCATCACGGACGCGGGCCGCCCCTACGTCGGCGCCTTCATCGCGGCGGCGGCGGCGGCCGGGCTCGCCGCGACGACGCGAAAGGTCAACATCTACTGGAACGGGCGCTCGCGCGCGATCGACTTGATCACGGTCACGAGGACGTGAGAGCGGGCGGTCGCGGAGCCTCGAGCACCATCACAGGGCGAGACGGGGCCAGGGGAGCATGCAGCGCTCGATCGAGGAGGTGAGAGGAGGTGAGAGGTGGCGCGGACGCGAGGTGAGTACGAGGTGCGTACAATGGGCCTGCGTGAAGGCTCACCATGCCGGTCGCCCGGGGTTCGCGCTCCGCGCCGGCGCGCAATCATGCTCGGGAAGCGGGGGTCGCCCGTGAGCCGTTTCACCGCCGCCCTTGCCGAGAGGAACCCCGATCCGCGGGGCCGCCGCTGGCTGTACGTCCCGTACGACCAGCTCAGCGACCGCATCGGCCCCCTCGCGCAGGAAGACCCGCGCCACCTGGGGATCATCCTGATCGAGAGCCCGGAGAAGGCGGCGCGCCGTCCCTACCACAAGCTGAAGCTCGCGCTCGTCCTCGCCAACCAGCGTCGGTTCGCGCTCGAACAGGCGGAACGGGGAGTCGCCGTGCGCCATGTCGTGGCGCGCGCCGGATTCGGCGACGCGCTGGAGTCGCTCGCGAGGGAGGTGGGCCCCATCCGGGTCATGCGGCCGGCCGAACGCGAGCTGCGCGAAGAGATCTCCCTCCTCGTCCGCGCCGGCGCGGTGGAGATCGTACCGCACGAGGGATGGCTCACGACCGGGGGGCTCTTCGCCCGGAGCGCGCCCAAGGGACCTCCGTGGCGCATGGACGCCTTCTATCGGCTGGCGCGGCGCGAGAGCGGTGTGCTGATGACCCGGGATGGCAAGCCGAGCGGGGGGAAGTTCAGCTTCGATGTCGAGAACCGCAAGCGATGGGAGGGTCGGCCTCCCGCTCCGGATCCGCCCCGCTTCGAGGACGATCCGGTGAAGACGGAGGTCCTCGAGCTGGTGGAGACACGGTTCGCGCGCCATCCGGGCCGGCTCGACGGCGCGTTGCTCCCCACCTCCGCCGCCGACGCGAGGATCCTGTGGTCCTGGGCGCTTCGCGAGTGCCTGCCGCGCTTCGGCCCGTTCGAGGACGCCATGTCCCTCCGCTCGCGGGGGCTCTTCCACACGCGCATCTCGCCCCTCCTCAACCTGCACCGGCTCCTGCCGCGAGAGGTCGTTCATGACGCGGCGCAGGCGAGGGTGCCGCTCCAAAGCCAGGAGGGCTTCATCCGCCAGGTCCTGGGCTGGCGGGAGTTCATGCACCACGTGCACGAGGCGACGGATGGATTCCGGACGCTGCCCGGCGGCTTCCGGCCGGCCGTCGCCACGACCCCGGCCGTCGCCACGACCCCGGGCGTCGTCGCCACGACCCCGGGCGACGGGGGGTGGGGGAGAGCTTTCGGCGGAGCCTGGTGGAACGAGGGTACGGGCACCGGCAAGCCTGCTGCCGACGGCGGAGCCTCACCCTCCCACCTCGGCGCGCGCGGGCCCCTGCCCGCCGCCTGGTGGGGACGCGAATCCGGGCTCCGGTGTCTCGACGAGGTCGTTAGCTCGGTCTGGGAGGAGGGGTGTAGCCACCACATCACGCGGCTCATGGTGCTCGGCAACCTCGCCACACTCCTCGACGTGTCGCCGCGCGAGCTCACCGACTGGTTCTGGTCGGCCTACATCGATGCTTACGATTGGGTCGTGGAGCCGAACGTCCTCGGCATGGCCACCTTCGCGCTGGGCGATCTGTTCACGACCAAGCCCTACGTGTCGGGGGCAAGCTACATCGACCGCATGAGCGACTACTGCAAAGGGTGTGCGTTCGATCCCCGCGCGACCTGCCCGATCACGCCCCTCTACTGGGCCTTCCTGACCCGCCACGCCGACACGCTGGGGAATCTCCCGCGCATGAAGCTGCCCCTTGCCTCGGCGCGGAAGCGGCAGCCGGTCAGGCGGCGGCACGACGCGGCAGTGTTCGAGTGGGTGCAACGAGGGCTTGCCGAAGGCCGGCGGCTCGATCCCCCGGACCTGCGCGCCGCGGTCGGTGATCTCGGCGGCGCCGCCGCGGAGGGCTCCTGATGCCTCGATTCATCCTGCGAGCCACGATGCCGGCGCCCGCGGAGGAGCTCGCCGCCTGGCATCTCAGGCCCGGCGCGTTCGAGCGGCTGACCCCTCCCTGGGACCGCGTCTCGGTGGAGGGAGGACACCCTGGCGTCGCCGAGGGCTCGCGGGTCCTTCTCAAGCTCCGTCGCGGCCCGATCACGTTGACCTGGGAGGCGCGCCATCGCGACGTCCTTCCCGGCCGTCAGTTCGTGGACGAGCAGGTGCGCGGACCCTTCGCGCGATGGGTGCACACCCACCGCTTCCTGCCCGGCCCCGGCGGGGAGAGCACGCTCGAGGATGAGATCGACTACGCGCTCCCCCTGGGCGCCCTCGGCGCGTTCGCCGGAGGCCAGAGCGTTCGCCGGACGCTGGAGCAGATGTTCGCGTTCCGCCACCTTCGCACCCGGACCGATCTCGAACGCCATCGCGCACGCGCGGGGCAAGGACCGCTCACGGTGGCGGTGACCGGGGCGAGCGGCCTCGTGGGTTCGGCGCTGCGCGCGTTCCTGACCACCGGAGGCGACACGGTGCTTCCCCTCGTCCGCCGTCCTCTCCGCGACGGGGAGCGGGGCGTCTTCTGGGACCCCGAGCGCGGCACCATCGATGCCGCCGCGCTCGAGGGGGTCGACGCCGTGGTGCACCTCGCGGGGGAGAATGTGGGCGGCGGCCGGTGGACCTCGCCGCGCAAGGAAGCGATTCGCCGGAGCCGGGTGGAGGGCACCCTGCTCCTCGCTCGCACCCTCGCCGACCTCGCGCGAAAGCCGCGCGTCCTCGTGTGCGCCTCCGCCGTCGGCATCTACGGCGACCGCGGCGACGAGGTCCTCAACGAGGGGAGCGACGCGGGACACGACTTCCTGGCGGAGGTGGGACGCCTGTGGGAGGACGCCGCCGGGCCGGCGGAGGCAGCGGGGATCCGGACCGTGCGCGCGCGCATCGGGGTCGTGCTCTCGGCGCGGGGGGGCATGCTCGAGCGCATCCTCCCCGTCTATCGGATGGGCCTGGGAGGCGCCTTGGGGAACGGGAGGCAGTGGATGAGCTGGATCGCCCTGGATGATCTCGTGGGGATCCTCCACCATGTGATCTTCGATGAGACGCTCTCGGGCCCGGTGAACGCGGTCGCGCCTCGGCCCCTCCGGCAGGCCGAGTTCGCGCGCGTCCTCGGGCGCGCGCTGGGTCGTCCGGCCTGGGCGCGCGTTCCCGCGACAGTCGTGCGGGCCTTGGCTGGCGAGATGGGGGAAGCGCTCGTGCTGGGAGGGGCGCGCGTCGAGCCCCGGCGCCTCCTCGAGGTGGGATTCCGGCACCGGCACCCGGATCTGGACGAGGCGCTGCGGATGGAGATCGGTAGATCGAACGCAAGTGCAAATGGAAGTCAGTAGATCGAACGAGATCGAACGCAAGAATGGGAGAAGATCAGTGAGTGACATGGAATCACCGGTGGGAGTGGTGCTGGGGGCCACGGGCGGTATCGGCGGGGAGACCGCCCGCCGTCTGGCCGCCGCCGGATGGCGGCTCGTCCTCGGGGGGCGCGACCCGGAGCGGCTCGAACCCCTCGCCCGATCGCTGGGCGCGACCCCGGTCGAGGTGGAAGCGCGCGATGTGGCCCAGGTGGAGGCGACGGTTTCCCGCGCGGTCGAAGTCCACGGGCGCCTCGACGGGCTCGTGAACTGCTTCGGCACGCTCCTGCTCAAGCCGGCGCACCTGACGACCGACGCCGAGTGGCAAGAGACGCTCGAGGTGAACCTCACCTCCGCCTTCGCCGCGGTACGGGCGGGAGCGCGGGCGATGATGAAGGACGGGGGCGCGATCGTGCTCGTCTCGACCGCCGCCGCACGGATCGGTCTTGCCAACCACGAGGCGATCGCGGCCGCGAAGGGGGGCGTGCAGGGGCTCGCTCTGGCCGCCGCCGCATCGTACGCCTACCGGCGCATCCGCGTGAACGTGGTGGCGCCGGGGCTCGTGCGGACGCACCTGGCCGAGCGGGTCACCGCGAACGAGGCCGCGCTCAAGGCGTCCACCGCCATGCACCCGCTCGGCCGGATCGGAGAGCCGTCGGACGTGGCCTCGCTCATCGTGTGGCTCCTCGATCCCGCGCACGGTTGGGTGACCGGGCAGGTCATGGGCGTGGACGGCGGTCTCGGCACGCTGCGCTCACGCGGGTAGCCAGCCCATGCGCGAACCGTCGCAGCATGACGTGGTCGTCGTGGGGGCGGGCATGGCCGGGCTCTCCTGCGCGCTTCGCCTGCGGGAGCGCGGACTGCGCCCGCTCGTCCTCGAGACCGCGGACCGGCCGGGCGGGCGGGTGCGCACCGATTCGATGGAGGGGTACCGGCTCGACCGCGGCTTCCAGGTGCTCCTCACCGCGTATCCGGAGGCGCGGCGGTGCTTCGACTACAAGGCCCTCCGCCTGCGGCGCTTCGCGCCGGGGGCCCTCGTCTTCGCGGGCGGCCGGTTCCACCGCGTGAGCGACCCCTGGCGCCGCCCCTGGCAGGCGGTGGCCACGCTCTTCTCGCCGGTGGGCTCGACCGCGGAGAAGCTGCGCGTGCTGGCGCTTCGCAACAGGGCGAGACAAGGTTCGCTGGCCGAGCTGCGCGAGCGGCCGGCGCGAACGACCCTGGAGCATCTGCTCGAGGCGGGGATCTCCGGGTCGCTCCTCACGCGGTTCTTCCGCCCGTTCCTGGGAGGCATCTTCCTCGAGCGCGAGCTCGTCACGTCGAGCCGCATGTTCGAGTTCGTCTTCCGCATGTTCGCCGAGGGGCCGGCCGCGCTCCCAACGGCAGGCATGGGGAGCTTGGCCACGGCGCTCGTCGATCGGCTTCCCGGGGAGACGGTGCGCTACGGGGCGCGTGTCGAGGCCGTCGACGACGGGGAAGTCACGCTCTCGACCGGGGAGCGCGTCCCCGCGCGGGCGACGGTGGTGGCGGTGGAAGGCCCCGAGGCCGCGCGCCTCGTCGGCGATCCGCCCCCGCCGGAGGGGCGCGGCGTGACCTGCCTCTACTTCGCGGCCGACCGCGCACCGCTTCGCGAGCCGATCCTGGTCCTCGACGGCGAGGGAACGGGGCCCGTCAACAACCTGTGCGTGCCGAGCGCGGTCGCGCCCGAGTATGCCCCGGAGGGGAAGTCCCTCGTCTCGGCGAGCGTGCTCGGTCTCCCGGCCGCGAGCGACGCGGATCTCGAGCGGGCGGTGCGCGCGCAGCTCGGACGGTGGTTCGGCCCCCAGGTCGAGGCCTGGCGCCACCTGCGCACGTACCGGATCGCCTACGCGCTCCCCGATCAGCGCCCCGAGTGCCTGGACCCGGTCGAGCGCCCGGCGCGCGTGCACCGGTGGCTCTTCGTCTGTGGCGACTGCCGCGACACGGGCTCCCTGCAGGGGGCCCTCTCGAGCGGACGGCGCGCGGCGGAGGCGGTGGCGGAGTCGCTCGCCCCATGATTCACGCGCTGCTCCTCGGCCAAGCCGCGGCGACGCTCTTCATGACGGGGGCGATCTGGATCGTGCAGGCGGTCCACTACCCGCTCATGGCCGAGGTCGGGGCGGAGCGCTTCCCGCGCTACGAACGACGGCACGCGCGCCGGATCACCTGGGTGGTTGCGCCGCCCATGCTGGTGGAGGCGGGAGCGGCGGCCATGCTGGTTGCGCAGCCTCCGCCGGGGATACCCTCCCTCGTGCCCTGGGTCGGAGCGGGGCTCGTCGGCGTGATCTGGGTTTCGACCGCGTTTCTCCAGGTGCCCCAGCACCACGCGCTCGCCAGAGGATTCGACGCGCGCGCCCATCGGCGGCTGGTGGCCACGAACTGGGTGCGGACCGCGGCCTGGACCCTGCGGAGCGCGCTCGTGGTGTGGATGCTGGCGCAGGCGCGGTGAGGGACCAGGCGCGATGCTCCGGCGCCCCTGCTTCCCCCTGCCTCCGGCCGTGTCACGCGCTCGCCGGCCCGCCGGGAAGACCGTGAGACCCGGCCCTCCAGCTCCGGGCCGAGCCAGGCGGCCCGCGATCCGGACCCGGCGATCCGAGCGCGATCACAGGGCCGGGAGCACGACCGGTGCGGTGGACGTGAATGTCCCCACCGGCAGCTCGCCGGCGACCGCGAGAACCGGGTAGAAGATCCGCTGGTTCCCGCCCACCGCGACCTTCGCATCCGCGAGCAGGATCCCGCCGTACTGCCGCCAGTTCATCCAGTCGAACGCCTTGGGTTCGGCGTCGGGCGGCATGCTCTCGAGGCGGAAGGCCCATCGTTCCATGAGCCCCGTCGCGCGGTTCACGTAGGCCCAGTACTGGTCCCCGGGGGTGAGCCCCACCTGATCGAAGGACAGGCGGATCACCTCCCACGTGCGGCCGTCCTCGCCCTTCTCGCCCTCGTGGGCGAGATGGACGCCGGGATCCTTGAGCTTGTACGGCATGAGGAGCCAGTAGCCGTCGTTCACCCACATGGCATGAGCAACTTCCTGCAATCCTCGCAGCTCGTCGCGATCGGAGATGGGCGTGCCACCGACAGCGGCCTGGACCGCGCTCAGGGTCGTGTCCCCGATCGTGTGGATGACGACGAAGGAGCGCTGGTCGCGATCCCTGTACTCGACGCGATGGCGGCCGGTCGTGCGATCCCAGTAGTGCGCGCGCCGCGTGAGCTCGGTGTCGCCGCGGGCGACGGCGAAGGTGAACACGAGGCTCCGCGTCCCGGCCCAGGCCGCCTCGCCGCCGAGGCCGGCCATCACGCGATCAGCGACCTCGACCGCCCGCGGATCCGATCCCGCGGGATCGAAGGCCGGGGCCGGCGCGGCAGCCGTCGAGTCCGCGCCGGCGGCCGGGCGCGTCTCGTCGCCGGCGCGATCCCCCGGACTCCCGCAGCCGATCAGGGCCGCGAGCATGCATCCGATCGAAAAGGCGGCGGCGACGCATCGCTTTGAACGAGTCAATCCGACCTCCTCGGGCGCAACGGGCGCAACCGGCGCAACGGAACGCGCCACGGCCTCTACTTCGACTCCGGCATCTGCGGCATGGCCTGCTGCTTGTAGCCGGCGGGGAGCGCGAAGACCGCGGCCGGCAGCTGGTCATGGCTCACCGACTTGAGCTCCATCTCGCTCTCGACCTTGTCGCCATCCATGGTGCGACTGAGCACCGGGAAGCCGTCGACCGCCTTGTTGAAGGAGGCCACCTCCCGGCGGGCGTTCTGGAGACCGGGCAGCAGGCCGCTCATCGCATCGAGGTACTCCATGAAGAAGTCGATCATGCCCGTGATGGCCTGCACGTCGGTCGGTTCGAGCTCGACAGCCGAATAGGGCGCGGCCCAGATCTCGCCCGATTTCACGCCCTCTTCCAGGATGTCGTGGCGCTGGCAGTTGAAGCCGCCGATGGTCTTCTTCTCCTGAGTCGCGCGGTACTCCATCGCTGGCAGCTCTGCCCCGTCTCCCAGCATCCCCTTCATGCTCTGTTCGACCATCGCCCGCTGGTCGGCTGGGAGCGTGGACAGCTGTGCATCGAGGTTGGCCTTCGCCGTCTTCATCTGCTCGGCGAATGCGGCCAGCGTCTTCCGGTCGAGCTGCATGTAGCTCTTGTCGCCGTCGTTGATGATCCAGAGGATCTCCTGGTCGCCGAGGAAGACCAGGCGACCCTGGCTGGTCGCCGGAAGCCAGGAAGCTGGCGGCGACGTTCTGCCCCGAGATCTGGTAGGCGCCGGGCGTGACCTGCGCGGTCTCCGCGTCTTCGAAGTCCCGGAACTCGTAGTTGATGGTGGTGTCGGCGTGGGCGGCGCCGGCCAGCAGGGCCACGGCCGCCAGCGCCATCAGGATGGGTCTCATGCAATCTCCCTCAGCTGGCGAAGAGTCACGACTTCGTCACTGCGTTCCGGTCTGTCCACGGTCCCCCAGGGCCGTGGGGCCCGGGGGGCTGGCGATGCCGGGGAGCCTACCATGCGGATCGAGTCGACCCGAGAGGACCCCCGGCCGGGGGAGCCCGATCCTGGCCGGCGCCGCCGAAGACCGCGGCTCTCCTGAGCCGCCTTGACGCCGCGGCTCGGCATGGTCACCGCGCGACCGAGCGCTTACACTTCCGGCGTCGCGTCCCGACCGCTCCCGAGAGCACAGGCCGCTTCGGGCCGCCGGCCACGGAGGCTCCCATGATCCGGGTCAAGACCCAGCTGTCCGTCGTCATCGAGAACAGCCCCGGCATCCTCACCCGCATCTGCGACGCGCTCGGCTCGCACAACATCAACATCGAGGGATTCTCGGCCCACGGCGAGACCGAGCACGGCGTCGTGCGGCTCATCACCGATGATCCGGCGCGGGGGCTGGACGTCCTCGCCGATCGCGGCTTCCTCGTCACGCGCTCGGACGTGGTGGCGGTCAAGCTCGCCAACCGCCCCGCCGGGCTCCTTCGCCTCGCCCGCCAGCTCGCCGCGCACCACATCAGCATCGAGTACGCCTATGGCAGCGCGGGCCAGGCCGGCCGCGTGGCCACCCTCTACGTGCGCGTCGCCGATCCGCACCGGACTGCGCAGATCCTCGGCGACAAGAAGGCGCTCGCGAGCGCGAAGCGCGCACCGCGCGCCGCCGCACCCCCCGCGCGCAAGCTCATCGGCCAGCCCCCCCCTGCGCGCAAGAAGCCGCGCCCGCGCTGAGCGCGGCATCCCGTGTATTCCTGACGAGCCAGCCGACGAGCGGCGGCGCAATCGAGCCCAGGCGGAGCGCCCACGCCGCACCCGCCGGCGCGAGGAGCAGGCGCTGGAGTCCGCTCCCGATCGCGAGCTGCCGGGAGAACGCGCGCCGCCAGCGCCCCGCGTACTCGGCGAGCATCGCCGCGCGCGACAGCCGCCCCTCGAGATGCAGCGCGAGCAGCGGCTCGGCGAGCGCCGCCCCGCTGAGCGCCATCCCGATCCCGTCCCCGCACAGGGGTGCGATGATTGCAGCCGCGTCGCCGACGAGGAGGAGATCGCCGGCCGTCGGGCAGCGGCGGCGGAAGGGGATCGCGGCGGCGGTCAGATCGGGCTCGCGCCGCTCGAGCCCGGCAAGCCGCGCCGCGAGCGCGGGATTCTCGCGCGCGGCGGCGGCGGCGAGCGCTACGACCGACGATCCCGCGCGCTCGAAAGCGGTTCGCGTGGCGATCCCGCACACGTTGACGCCAGCGCCCTCGATCGGACCCACGCCCACGTAGCCGCCGGCGAAGGCGTGGAGCTCGACCGTCTCGCGCGGACTCGCCCCCGTGTGGTGCGCCTTCCACGCGATGAAGCGCCCGCCGTCCTCCTCGGCCGCGCCGCGGCCCGGGTCGCCCAGGCGCTCTGCCTTCCCGAATGCGCCGACCACCGAACGGGCGACGATCTCCTCGTGCACCCCGCTCGCCGTCACGCCGCGGATCGCGAGGACCGCGTCGCGCCGGGTGACGGCGATCGCGCGCCAGCGGGGCCGGATCTCGGCGCCCGCCGCCGCCGCTGCGCGCGCGAGTGCCGCATCGAAAGCGAGCCGGCTCAGACCGAGCGAGGCCGGCTCGAGACGATGCACGACCTCCGGGGCGCGGGGCGCCGTGAGCCGCACGGCGCGAATCTCGGCAGGCGCCGCCTGCGGGCTCAAGCCCGCGAGGAGATCGAGCTCCGCGAGTCGCGCCACCGCCTCTGCCGAGAGGAACTCGCCGCAGAGCTTCGGCGCCGGCACCGCCCGCTGCTCCACGGCGACGACCCGGAATCCCCGGCGGGCGAGCCGGAGCGCGAGCGCGCTGCCGGCCGGGCCGGCGCCGAGGACGGCCAGGTCCACAGGTCCCGTCATTCCGTTCTCCCGCCGCCGTCCACGCCCTTCATGTCGCTCACGTCGATCTCGCACAGGTAGCGGAACGCCCACCGCCACCGGTAGCGGAAGCGCGGGAAGACGCACCGCGCGCGGAGGTCGTCGAGATCGGCGCCGCGGAAGGCGCGGCGCACCGAGAGCGGCGCGTCGTTCCGGACGAGCCGGCTCTGCGAGAAGAGCCGGGTCAAGATGCGGATCGCGTGGTAGGCCACCGGGTGGCGATGCAGATCGTTGACCACGATCCCCTCGCGCACGAAGCTGCCGAGCGCTGCGAGGATGCGCGCGCTCTCCTCCTGCGTGAAGTGATGGAGGAACATGGCGCAGTGCGCGAGATGGAAACTCCGCGGCGGGAACGGGAGCGCGAACACGTCGGCGCGAACGACCGCGATCTCCGGGTAGTCGTGCGCCGCCGCCCGCGCCCGCCGGCAGGCGTCCGCACCGCGATCGACGGCCACGATCTCGAGCGGAACACCGAGGCGCCGCCCGAGCTCTGCGATCGCGACCGGCAGATCGCCGCCGCCGGTCCCCACATCGAGGAGGCGCACCGGCTCCAGGCGGCCGCGGAGCCGCGGCGCGAGCCCGGCGAGCGTGGTGGCCACACCGCCGAGGTAGCGGTTGACGATCGCGATCTCGCGGAGGGCGAGATCCACCTCCGGTCCGCGGATCGCAGGATCGTCCATCAGCTCGGGATCGTGACAGCGCCCGGTCATTATGGATGTCGGCAGCCCGCCGAATCGGAGCCCTCAATCACCATGCGCGGTGAGCACCGCCGCCTCGAGCGTGAGCCCGGGGCCGAAGGCGAGGGCGAGGCCCCGCGCGTCCCGCACCGCATCCGCGGCCGCCGCCCGTTCCGCCGCGATCCGCTCGAGCACGAAGAGGATGGTCGGCGACGACATGTTCCCGTAGTCCGCGAGCACGCAACGCGACGGCGCCAGAAGCCGCGGAGGCAGCCCCAGGGCGCGCTCGACCTGGTCGAGAATGGCCGGCCCGCCCGGATGCACGGCGGCGAAGTCGAGCGCGGCGAGAGCGTCCGGCGCGATCCCGAGCGCCCCGTCGAGAAAGCCGCCCACCTCGACCCCGAGGATCCGCGGCACGAGCGCGCTCAATCCCATCTGGAAACCGCGATCGCCGATGGTCCACGCCATCTCGCGCTCGGTGCCGGCAGCGAGCCAGGAGCCCGCGCGCTCGATCGTGAAGCGGAGCCCGCCGTCTTGCCAGGCGTCGCGCGCGCCCTCACGCGAGTCCGCAGCCACCACCGCCGCCGCGGCCCCGTCCGCGAAGAGCGAGTTCGCGAGTAGATTGTCGTCGCTCGGCTCGATCTGGAAATGCAGCGTGCAAAGCTCGACGCACACGACCAGGACAATCGCTTGCGGGTCGCCGCAAGAAATCGCGTCGGCCAGGCGGAGGCTCGACACGCCGGCATGGCAGCCCTGGAAACCGACGAGGGTGCGAGCCACCTGCGGCGAGAGACCGAGCGCCGTCACCAGGTCTACATCGAGCCCCGGCGAGTAGAACCCGGTGCAGCTCGTGACGATGAGATGCGTCACCGCTTCCGGCGCGAGGCCCGGCCGGCGGGCGAGCGCGCGCTCGGCGGCCGCGCGCGCGAGCGGGAGCGCCGCCTCGCGGTAGGCGGCCATGCGCCGGGCGGTCGAGGGCAGCGGCCCCTGCCAGTCCGGCGGGTAGAAGGTGAACGCGGCCGGATCGCGCCCGTAGTCCTCGAGGCAGCTGTGTCGCTGCTCGATGCCCGAGCGGCGATAGAGGACATCGAGCCGCCGCCCGAGATGAGGATCGGCGCCATGCGCGCGCTTCATGAAGGCGACGAGCTCGCGTTGCGCCCGCCCGGGACCGGGGACCGCGCTGCCGATCGCCCAGACGGCGCTCCGTATCCGGCCGCTGCGGCCCGGCGCCCGCCGCCAAGCCGCCGCAGTCACGACGGCCGTGGTTCCTTCATCGCGCATGGCGGATCCATTCGCTCACGATCAGGAGCCAGAACACGCTCGCCGCGACGATGCCGAGTCCGAGTGCCCAGTCGTGATTCCGGTATGCATCGAGCTGCTCGAAGCGCCGCGCCCAGAGGCCGAAGAGACCCCAGAGCCCGAGGACGCCGGCCGGGAGAACGACCGACCAGAAGGGCGCGATGCGCCCGGCGAGCGCGCCGAGGAGGAGCCCGACACCCGCGGCGAGGACGACCGCCGAGACGAGGAGCGCGCCGCGCCACCCGATCGCGATCGCGAGCGTGCGATCGCCGCGCGCTCGGTCCTCCTCGATCTGGTAGACCTGGGTCACCGGATAGAGGCCGAGCGTGACGAGCGCGGCGCCGAGCGCCGCCGCGGCGACTCGCGGCTCGCGAAGCCCGGCCGCCGGGCCGCCGCCCGCGAGATAGCCGATCGCGAAGGCGAGGATCCCCTGCCCGACGCTCACCGCGAAGAGGCTCGCCCCGAGATGCGCCTTCCACCGCCAGCGCGGATGCGAGTAGGCGATGCCCATCGCGACGAGAGCGAGGGCGGGCCCGGCCGCGGCCGGGCGCAGGAGAAGGAGGAGGATCACTGCACCGAGCTGGATCGCGAGTGCGGCATCGCGCACGAAGGGGGTCGCCGGCACCGGGCGTTTCATGAAGGCGATCGGGCCGCGATCGCGATCGTAGTACGAGTTGAAAGCGGTCATGCCGCCGTAGATGCCGGCGTGCACGGCGATGAAGGACAGCGCGAGCGCGAAGGTGGGCTCGCCGCCCGCGAGCAGCGCGCCGAGCATGAAGATGGGGGCGAGGAGGAGCTGGAACGCGATCCTGAGATGCGCGCCGAGGAGGCGCACGTCCGACCCGAGAGTCGAGCACGCGGGGGAACTCCCGGCGACGACCCCGGTGGGGCCCGGCTTCGAAACGGGCACGAGCGGCTCTCCTTGACTGTGGCCGGCAGGCTGGGGGGAGTGGATGAGATCCCGAGGCGTTCTTCGAAAGGACAGGCTAGCATAGTCGAGCGCGGCCGTCCCCGCCTGCGCCCTGCCATGCCGACCCGGAGGTGATCTTTTGTCCGTTCTGTTCCCGCCCCTCGCGCTCGCGATCGTGGTCCTGCTCGGCGCAGGGACCGCCGCCGGCGAGCCCCCGCCCGACCACACCCTGATCTATGAACTCCTCGCCGATTCGTCGACCGTCCGCGCCCATACCGGCTCGTCCGGGCTCCTCGGCTTCGCGGGTCACAACCACACGATCGCCGTCCCGTTCGGCGGTCTGGTGAGCATCGACTCGACCGATGTCACCAGATGCGGCCTCCGGATCACGGCGGGGAGCACGGCGCTCGCCGTCATCGATCCCGGTGAGGACGCGGACAAGCGCGCCCGGATCGAGAAGGACATGCACGAGAAGGTCCTCGCCGCCGGCGAGTTCCCGTTGATCTCATTCAGCGAGGTGCGTTTCGTGCCGGAGAAGCCGGCTCCCGCCTTCGGCTCGCACCGAGGCGAGCTCACGGTGGCGCTCACACTCCACGGCGTGACGCGCGAGATCCGGATCCCGGTCACGATCGACCTCGACCGTCAGAGACTGCGGGCGCGCGGGAAGTTCGCGATCAAGCACGCCGACTTCAATCTCACACGGATCAAGGTGGCCGGGGTCGTCAACGTGGCCGAGACGATCGACATCGACTTCGATGTCGTCGGGCACCACATGATCCCCACGAGGGGGTCATGACCTGCGGGCGGGTTCTCCCGATCGCGCTCCTCCTCGTCGCCGCCACGGCCGGGGCCGCCGCGCCCGCCGGGCTCATGGTCCACGTCCCGCTCGATGGCACGGTCACGGACGCGCGCGGGCTGGGCGCCGTGCGTGCCGAGAAGACGGGGACACCCGCGTTCGTCACCGGGCCCGATGGCGAGGCCGCCCTCCCCGAACCCGGGCGCCGCCATGTCGCGATGCTCCACGTCTCACGGCTCTCGCGACTCCTCCTCCGCGGCCGCACGCCGGAGGCAGGGACGATCATGCTCTGGGTGCGGCGGCCGGCACTCGCCCCGGCACCCGCCCCGGCCCCCGCCGACACCGCACCGGTCCTTGTCCTCTCCTCCGATGCACCGCTCAACCTCGATGTCGCGATCGGCGGCGCGCCGCCCCGGCTGGTCGCCGCCTTCGACGACGACGCCGGCGCCCGGCACGAGGTCACGACTCCGCTCCCCGCGGCCGACTCCTGGGTGCATCTGGCGCTCGGCTGGGACTCGAAAGCAGGGACGACCGTCGCGTTCGTGCAAGGAGAAGCACAAGCGAACGACACCGGATCTCCGTTCGCCATGCCCAGGTTGCCCTCGGTGTTCGCGCTCGGTGCCGCGGACACCCCGATCGACGACTTCCGCCTCTACGATCGCCTGCTCGAGGCGGCCGCGGTGCGCACGCTCCCCGGATTCCCCGCGGCGCCCTGAGGACACCGGCGGTTCATCCTCACGCATCCCCAACCGCGGCTGCATCAAGAAGGCGATTCAGGCTCCACTCAGCCATTTCGCAGTGCGAGAGAAGTCGCCCGTGGTGTTCCCAGGCGAGTTTTCCAGCCTCGTCAGCCTCAAGAGCCAATCGCTCCTTGTGAATCTGCCCATTCCCCGCGAAACGTATCATCGCTCACGAGCTTATTCACGAGCACGAGCGCCGTCCCATCAGGCACGTTCCCGAAGAGCTGGTCGTAGCGAACATGCAGGTGGTACCGGCCGTAAAAGACGTCAATCTGGCGCCCGTGGTTTTCGATGCGGAGCTTCGTCCTGTCCTCATCGAGGGCCTCTTGAGCCTCGGTCGCAAGGCGCGCAATCTCGGCGCATACCGCTACAATGGCGTCCTGGGACCCGGCGAGTACAAGCTCATCGCGACGCTCTTGCCATTTGGCCCTCGCGGCCTGAGCCTCGCGTTCCTCGCGCTCCTTGTCCTGCTGTCTCCTGAGACGCTCCGAAAAGGTTGCGGGGCCCGCCACCGACGATGAAGAGCGGGCCCTCCCCTTGGCTTCCCGGCGCTCGCGGGGTGACGGACGCGCGCTTGGGCTCACGGGCCGACGAAGCACCGCCGCGAGTTGCCGCACGACACTTCCCAGGCCCTCCTCGCTCCTTGCAGCCACCTTCCCCGCGAGGGAAGGGGAGTACCCGGCCACGTCCTCCTTCGTCACGCCGTGCCAGACAGGAAGGATGACCTTATCGTCGCTATCCATCTCGCGCGCCGCTAGGCCGTCGAGTTCCCACTGCGGCCAGTCCTTCGCGAAGAAAGCCCTGCTCAGGACCACGACCCCAAAGCGGCTGTGCTTCAGCCCCTCATCGATTCTGCGCCGTAGGCTGTCGCCGACCTCGAGCACGAATCCGTCGTACCAGATGCGAAACCCCTCGGCGCGTAGCGCCTCTGCGAGAGGGGAGACGAAGGTCGCTTTGTCCTCGCTCGCGTGGCAGACGAACGAGTCCCACTCGAATGCGTCGTCACCCATGCCTCGGCCTCCATGACGCTGTTTGCTCACTCGTTTTCAAAGGCCCTTGGGATGTTGCGCGCCGCATGAAGCACTCGGACAACCTCGATTCCGCCTTGGACCGGGCGGTAGAACACGAGGTGGTTCGGAAAGCCAGGAATGGGCCACATGCGAAGTCCCGGAAGGCGCTCGCTCATCCACTCGCGCGATGCTCCAAGCTCAGGCATCGCGAGGAGGCGATCAAACGCCTCGTCCGCGGCATCGAGGAAACGAATGCCGACTTCGAACCCTGCCTCCGCGTAGAGGTAATCGGAAAGAGCCTCGAGGTCCAGGATGGCACGCGGCCTGCGGTGGACCTTACCCTTTGCCACCAGAGAGCTTCTCTTGATGGCGCTCGATAAGCCGCCGCTTGAGGTCGTCCCAGTCGCTCCGCGTCATCTCAGCGGCCGGACCGCTATCAAGGCCCTCGATGAGGAGCCTCTCTAGACGCTCCTGGGCTTTGCGTTCCTGGTCGCGGCGGATGAGCTCGCGGACGTACTCGCTTGCGTTTCCGTAACGACCCCCTCTGACTTGCTCCTCAATCCACTCGCGCATTGGCTCGGGAAGGGAGAGGTTCATGTTCGTCATGGCATCGAAGCTCCTTCGGCCTACGATCGCACGGGTATCAACAAATGTCAATAGATGCTATCGACATGCCCCGCCGAGCCCTTACCCCAGACCTGCTCGGCCGCTCCCATTCCGCTTAAGTTGCACTGATAACAGAATTTATCATGCGTAGTCATGAGCCGGCAGGGGAGCCCGGCGAGCCCCCGGAATCCGCTGCGGCTGGCCGACTTCTGACCACAGGAAAGGCATGGAGGACGGCGTCCGCAAGACGAGCCGACCGAAGGCCGATACCCCGACTCGCACCAGGACTCCAGGAGACACGTTTCCGGGAGAGCCCGGCCCGGACATCGCGCCGCGGCTGCCGCCGGTCCTGGCAGGCCTCGGAACGCCGGAGTCCGCCCGGCGTGCCCAGACGTTTTACCTCTCGGTCACCGAGATCTTCGAGCGCTGGGTCCAGCGGCGCTCGAGCGCCCACACCCAGCGGGCCTACCGGCGAGACGTCATGGACTTCATCTTCTTTCTGAGGCGTCGCCTTCTAGAAGATGGAGGCACGGGGCTTAGGTGGCCGGAGGATTCGTGGAAGCTCCTCCAGGCCTCAGTCGCCGATGTCCTCGGCTGGCGGGACGAGATGGAGGAGCTCGGGCGAGCGCCGAAGACCTTGAACCGGCGGATCTCGTCGCTTTCGAGTTTCTACAAGTACCTCGCCGCAGCGGCGGCCGAACTCAGGCTCCCCATCACGGTCCCCAACCCCGCCCATGCCCAGTTCATCGCGCGGACCGGCAGCGACGCCCTTCGGGAGACCCGGGCGCTCACGGCCACCCGGGCGCGCCAGCTCATGGGCCTCCCCAAGGGCGACGACGTCCTTGCCGCCCGAGACCGGGCGATCCTCAAGGTCTTCCTCTACACCGGGATTCGGATTGGCACCGCTTGTCGGCTCAACGTCGGCGACTTCCACGAGGACGGCGAGGAGGCGACGCTGAAACTCAACGAGAAGGGAAACCGCCACCGGACCATTGGCATCCACTTCGTCGCCGCGGAGGCCATCCGGGAGTACACGGGTAAGGCCGGGCTCGACGCAGGGCCGCTCTTTCGCGCCCGGCTCAACCCCCGGAGCCTGAAGCTCGGGAAGCGGCGCATCTCCCCCACCTCGATGTACCGGCTCGTCGAGGGGTACCTCAGGCAGCTCCCGGCGGCGACGAAGGCCGTCCGCGAGGAGGCGGAAGCCGGCGCCGGCGAGGAGGACCGCCGCGCCGCCGTCTACACACCCCATTCGCTTCGGGCGACCACGGCCACATCCGGAAGGTCCAGGAGCTCCTCGGGCACCGGCACGTCACGACGACCCAGATTTACGACAAACGCCGGCGCACGACCAAGGAAAGCGCCTCCCACGACGTACCGATTTGACTGAGCGCCAAGCACACGCGCTGGCCACCAAGGCCCGAATGCCGCTTTCCGAAGGCGCGACAGCAGAGTAGCATCCCGCGAATCAGTAGGCTTTCCTCGCCTGCCGAGCGCCGCACCCCATCCAGGCCGCCCGACGACGAGGCCCGACCCGTGCTCAAAAATGGGAGGCCAGTCATGCGTCGATCTAAGCCGTCTCCATCGGTTTTCACCGCTCTGATCCTCCTTCTCCAAGTGCTCTGTGTTTCACTCGCCGCGGCCGCCGAATATCAGGTCACGACTGATCCGGCTGACGAGTTTCACGCCGCCTGGTCACCGAACGACGACCAGATCGTCTTTACTCGAAACGAAGAGAGCCTGTGGATCATCCCCTCCGCCGGAGGAACGCCTTGGCAACTGATCAACGGGGACGGGGAGGGAAATCCGGCGGCGGTGGGATCACCGTCATGGTACGGGTCAACCATCATCTACAACTCCAACCAAACCGAGAACAACGACCTCTTCGCAATCCCGGCGGACGCAAGCACGCTGCCGGTGCAGATCACAACCGAATCCGCCTATGACGCTTACGGGGTCTGGTCACCAAACGGAACGGAGATTGCATTCACGTCCAACCGCGGCGGCAACGATGACATCTGGGTGATGCAGGCGGCGGGTGGGCTCCTCCGCCAGATAACAACGGACCTCGCTCAGGACAACTTGCCGACGTGGTCTCCAGACGGCAGCAAGATCGCCTTCGCGTCCGACCGCAGTGGCAACCGGGACATCTGGGTGGTCTCGGCTTTGGGAGGAACCCCAACCCAACTCACCAATGACGCGGGCCCGGATGACGCGCCATCGTGGTCAAACGACGATTACATCGCCTTCTCATCCCCGCGCAGCGGCAACTATGACATCTGGGCGGTCCCTGCCACTGGAGGACCGGCCATTCAGCTCACGAGCAATCCTGCCGCCGATAGCGGCCCCGCGTGGTCACATGACGGCTCGAAGATAGCCTTCTTCTCGAGAAGAACGGGCAATGCAGACATCTGGGTCATGACTGTTACCCTGCCGCCTCTCGGCCTCGGCAGTATCACAGGAGTCGTGTCCGTGGGTAGCACCCCACTTGCCAACGTGACCGTAGACCTGGTGGCCGACGAAGGGCAACATGTCCAGTTTGCGTTCACAAACTCGGATGGGGCCTACCGTTTCGACAACGTCCCCGCGGGGGAGGCCCCGGTGTCGCTTGTCGTGCCGCTCGGCTACCTGGCGGTGAATCCACCAAATGCCATGGCTGAAGTCACCGTCATGGCGGGGCAGGAGACGACGCAGGACTTCGTCCTCGAAACTCAACCCGATGCTGGACCGGTGCGCGAGGTCAACTACTGGAAGCATCAAGCGCGGGTGCACCTGCGCGGCCACGGGCAAGCCCAGGAGACGCTCGAGGCGATGAGCGTCACGTACCCGAACCTCATCTTCGCGCACTTCTATGAGAACCAGCTCAACTCGATCGACGTGGAAAACGTGACCTTCCTCATGGTGGATGATGAGCCGACCAGAATGACGCTCGAAGCGATCGAAGCAACGCTCACGCCAGGCGGTGCCGCCACGATGCATAATCGGGCCAAGAAGCAGTTCCTCGCGCTCCTGCTCAATGTCGCTTCGAACCGGCTGCGTTCGACCGATGTGGTGAGCCCGGACGGGGCGACGGCAAGTCAGGCGGTCCAGCAAATCGCCAGGCAGATCAACGATGCCATTGCCAGCAACGACGCAAACGCGAGGAACACGGCTCTCCGGCTCAACACCGAGCGCCGCGTCCCGGCGGGGTGGATCGACCTCTCGATTCCGGTCATTCCCTTCGCTCCGCACCCATCTCCGGCGGCGGGTGTCCTCGGCGTGGCGCCAAACCCAATGGCCAACAGCTGCACATTTGCCTTCGAGCTGGCTTCCCCGGGGAGTACGACGGTGCGGGTTTTCGATGTTTCTGGGCGGCTGGTGCGGACGTTGCTCGACGAGCAACTGCCGCTCGGCCGACACAGCGCGGTCTGGGACGCTAGAGGCGATCATGGTCAGGTCGTCGCCAATGGCGTCTATTTCTACCGGATCGAGACACCCGACGGCCTGCGCGTCGCTCGCCTCGTCGTGATGCATTGAAGATGAGAATCCGTAACCCGTAATCTTGACAAGTTCGGCCCTCCTTGCGAAAGGGGGGCCGAACGACCGGTGCTTCGCCAACTCCAACATCAGCGACGCGTGGCGTCACACCGTAGTCCGCCTTCCGCGTGGAAAGGCGAACTCGGCCGGCTCCGGGGCTCACCCGGGGCCTCTCCGCCGACCTCTCGGAAACCCCTGCAAGGCCCGTCTTTCCATCCCCCGACTCGTGGTTGAACCGCCCCCGTAGGAAGGCGAACCCGGTTCGCCTTGCTAGACCAGATGCGAACACCCGAGACCGGCCCCCCCTCTAACTGAAAGGTCATACGTTTCGCGGGTTGCGACAAGGACCAAGAAGCAGCTGTTTCTAAGGCGGGGGGATGTCTGCCTGTCCGGTCCGGTTTCTGCGAGCGCCACGACCAGGAGCCTCCCGCAGCAGTGCGCCCACGGGTCGGGCGCCTCATCGCCCGCGGCCGCGCGCCGCCCGGAGCGCCGACGCGAGCCACGGCTCCGCTGCAGGATCCTCGCGCGGCGGCACGTAGACGTCCGGGACCACGCCTTCGCTGCCGGGGGTCCCCGGCGCCCGCACCGCGCGCGGCAGGACGAGCGTGCCGCCGGTGGCGAGCCGATACGCGGCGGTGGGCACCGCGGCGCCGGCGGTCGGGCGCCCGACCAGCCGGGCGGCGCCCAGATCCCTCAACCGCTCCGCAAGAATCTCCGCATTGCCGTAGGTCTCTTCATCGATCAGCACGACGATCCGTCCGCGCGCCGCGCTCGCCGCGGCGAGCGAGTCGGGAACGGCGTCACCGCCGCACGCACCGCGCAGATCGAGCACCGCGGGCGCACCGGCGCCGAGCACGGCCGCGATCGAATCCGCAAGCGCGTCGTCGGGCCGGACCGGCGTGCGCTTGCTGCTCGCAGATACGAGGTCGACGCCGGGCAACCCGAGCCGCCCGAGGAGACGCCGGAGAAGGTCGTCGGCGGCGCCGGGATCCGCTGTCCGCTCCATCTCCACGCGCACGCGCCGGCGCGCCCGCTCCGGGATCGCGCGCCAGCGCTCGCCGGTCACCGGCCCCGCTGCGGCCAGTGCCGCTACCTCGTCGAAGCGCGCTCCGCCGGCGCTCCGCGCCGCATCGACATCGAGCCCGCTCGGCGCGAGCCGGATCCGGAGCAGCGTCGCCGGCGCAAACGTCATTCCCGTATCCCCGATGGCGCCCACGGTGTGGACGAGGTGCCCGTCCGCCTCGGCAACGAGCTCGATCTCCGCCGCGCCCGCCGCGCCCGCCACCCCGGCTCCGGACGCTCGCGCCGCCGGCCACAGGATCGCGAAGGCGCCCTCCGGCATCGGCAGGCGGCGCACTCGATGGATGCGGTCGCTCAGCGCCTGCACGAACCACGGCCGGTAAGGACCGCCGCGCTCGCGGCAGACGATGAAACGCCGCCCCACGTCGTCGAGCGGGAGCGGGCACTCATCATTCGCGGGCGAGTCGGTGAGCGAGGTGACGGCGAGGGTCGCGAGATCGAGGAGATAGAGGTCGGAGTCGTCCCCGCCCTGGTAGCCCTCCCGGAACGGGCCGAGCGGCTCGCTCTCGTTCCCGCGCACGAAGAGGACATGCCGCCCGCCGGGCGTGTAGCGGCCGTCGCGGCCGCGCGTGAGCACGCGCTCGGCGCGCCGGTCGGGGTCGAGCGCATCCGACATCTCGACGAGCCGCCCGTCCCGCTCGAAGAGGAGCCGCCCGCCGGGCGCCACATCGTCGAGCAGCTCCGCAGCGACGGTGGTCGTGAGCCGGGTCGTCGTCCCGCCGGCGACGACCGCGAGATCCGCGTTCTCCCCGGCCGCAAACCACATCGAGAGCGCGAGCGCGCGCCCGTCGGGAAACCATGCCGGCCGGTCCTGCCGCACGCCGCCCGCGAGCGGCCGGGCCCGCCAGAGCCCACCGCCGCGCCGGTCATCGCCCCCGCCGGCGGCCCGCTCCGCGATCCACACGCGACCGCGCGCGGTGAATGCGAGCCGCGCCGGATCACCGGGCGCCGGCGCCGGACGCGAGCAGATGGGGTCCGGAGCGGGCGGGCGCGCGCAACTCAGCGCCAGGAAGAGCGCCAGGACGTGCGCCGCGCGGCGCGCACCGAGCGCGCAATCGCGCCCGTGCGCCCGCCGCCGATTGACACCCTCACCCACAGCGCCTAGACTCCACTCTCACAATCGTTTGGCTTTCCGCCGGAGCAAGAGCCCCGGCAACCAGCAGGGCGCGGAGGCGAGCGCACCCATGCAGATCGACATCTTCGATCAGGAACGCAACGCCATCCTGGCCGCGCCCACCTACGCCGAGTTCGCCGAGCGACTCCGCGCCTACAACTGCCGCCGCTGCGAGCTCGCCGACAGCCGCGCCCACATCGTCGTCGATCGCGGCAATCCGGAGGCGCCGCTCCTCGTCATCTCCGAGCGCCCGGGCGAGAACGAGGATGCGACCGGGCTCGCCTTCGTCGGCCGCGCCGGCGAGATGCTCGACAAGATCCTCGCCTCGATCGGCCTCGACTCGAACCGCGATGCCCTCATCGTGAACGTCGCCAAGTGCAAGCCCGCCATCGACCGCTCGCCGACCTCGGCGGAGGCGGAGGCTTGCCTCCCCTATCTCGAGCGCCAGATCGAACTCGTCAAGCCGCGCGTCGTTCTCCTCCTCGGCGCCGTCGCGCTCAAGTGGATCGACCCCGCGCGCGGGGAGTTTACCATGGAGGAGGAAGCCGGCCGCTTCTTCACGCTCAAGCGATATCCGGGGATCCAGTTCATGGTGCTCTACCATCCGGCCTTTCTCCTGCGCGACCCGTCGAAGAAGCGGATCATGTGGGAGCACATGAAGCTGCTGCGCGATTTTCTGCGGTCCGCCGCGACCACTGTCGCCGCCGGCGACGCCACCGCCGCCGCGACCACCTCCGCCGCCGGGGACACCGCGTCGGCCCCCGCGCTCGAGTGGACGCACCATGGCTGAGACCAGGCGCCGGCGACCCGGCCGCTTCGCGCCCCACGTCACGACTGCCGGTGACGCAACCCGCGGTCACTCCGGCTCCGAGCGCGGCGGTGGCGGCACCGGCACGGCGACCCGCTCGTCCCGCGAGATCGAATCGATCCTCGACGTCGAGCCCGAGCCGCACTTCACCGCCCGCCCGCGCCGCGAGCCGCCCCCGCTCGTCGCCGTCACCATGGGCGACCCCGCGGGCATCGGCCCCGAGGTCGTGGTCAAGGCGATTCACGGCGGCGAGTGCCTCAAGGACTGCCGCCCGGTCGTCATCGGCGGGCGCGAGATCATGCAGGAGGCCTGCCGGCGCTTCGCGACGCACATGAAGGTGCGCCCGATCGCGATCGAGGACGCACCGTCCGAGTTCGACACCTCGGTGCTCTACCTGGTGGACGCGTTCGGGGCCGACCTGAAGCGCGTCGTCCCCGGCGCGCATTCCTCGACCACCGGCCGCGCCGCCGCCGCCGCGGTGCGCCTCGCCGCCAAGCTCGCCCTCAACGGCAAGGTGCGCGCGATCACGACCGCTCCCATCTCCAAGGAGGCGTTCCTCGACCTCGGCATCGCCTTCGCCGGCCACACCGAGTTCCTGGCCAGTCTATGCGAGGCGAAGCGCTGTGTTCCGATGTTCATCTCGCCGCGGCTCCGCGTCACCCTCGTCACCACGCATGTGCCGCTCTCGAAGGTGGCGCGCACGGTGACCAAGGCGCGGGTGGTCGACGTGGTCGAGCTCACCCAGATCGCGATGCAGAAGTTCTTCGCCCGGCGGCAGCCGCGCCTCGCCGTCGCCGCGCTCAACCCGCACTGCGGCGAATCCGGTCGCGTCGGCACCGAGGAGACGGAGCGGATCCGCCCGGCGATCGAGGAAGCGCGCGCCGGCGGCATCGACGTGCACGGCCCCTTCTCCGGAGACACCGTGTTCATGCGCGCGGTGAACGAGGAGTTCGACGTCGTCATCGCGATGTACCACGACCAGGGGCTCGCGCCGGTGCGCGCTCTCGGCCGCGGCAAGGTGGTCAACCTGAGTCTCGGCATCCCCTTCCTGCGCACGTCGGTCGAGCACGGCACGGCACCCGACATCGCGTGGCAAGGCGTGGCCAGCGAGGAGAGCATGGTCGCCGCGCTGCGCATGGCCGGACGCATGGCGGGCCGGCTCGCTCCCGGCCGCATCGACTGGACCTGGAAGGCAGGAGGAGATGCCGGCGCCCCCCGGCGCCCGCGATGATCCACTTCGTTCATGCCTCGAAGTCGTATCACGGCGGACATGTCGCGCTCGACGACGTCTGCCTGAGCGTCGACCGCGGCGAGTTCGTGGTCATCTCCGGCCCCAGTGGCGCCGGCAAGTCGACGCTGCTCAAGGCGATCACGTTCGAGGTCCTGCCCGACCGCGGCGAGGTCATCGTCGAGTCGTTCCGGAGCTCGGCGCTCAAGAGCCGCGATGTCCCGCAGCTCCGCCGCCAGCTCGGGGTGATCTACCAGGACTTCAAGCTGCTCAAGGACCGCACGATCTACGACAACGTGGCGTTCGCGCTTCGCATCACCGGCGTCGACCATCCGCGCGCGATCAAGGAGCGCACGCTCCGGGCTCTCCACCGGGTCGGCCTCGCCCACCGCCGGCACGCGCGCCCGCTCGAGCTCTCGGGCGGCGAGCAGCAGCGAGTCGGGCTCGCCCGTGCCATCGTCCTTGATCCGCTCTACCTGCTGGCCGACGAGCCGGCGGGGAATCTCGACCCGCGGGCCGGAGACGAGCTGTTCGCGCTCCTCCGCGAGGTTCATCTGGCGGGCACCGGCATCATCCTCGTCACGCACAACCCGGGCCGCGCCGACCCCCACCGCGATCGTCTCGTCCACATGGAGAGCGGCATCGTGCGCGAGCTCGCGCGGCCGCTCCGCCCCGCCGCGGCGGGATCGAGAGCCGGGGCCGGTGCCGGTGCCGGTGCCTGCCTGCTGGGCCGGAGCCGGGGCATGAGCCCGCGCGGCTTCCTCTACCTGGCGCGCGAGGGGTTCGCCTCGGCCCGCCGCCACCCGGCGCTCATGATCGCCGCGATCCTCTCGATCTCGGCCTCGCTCCTCGTGCTCGCCATCACGCTCCTCATCACATCCAACATCGAGCGGAGCGTGCGCTCGCTCGAAAACCGGAGGGTCATCGACGTCTACCTCGCCGACCGCCTCGCGGCCGCCAAGCGCGATGCGATCGCGAGCGCGCTCGGTGCCACGGCCGGTGTGGACAGCGTGCGCTACATCTCGAAGGACGAGGCGCTCGCCGCCTTCCGCGCCGACGCCGGCCGCTACGACCTGGTCGAGGCGCTCGGCTACAACCCGCTCCCGGCCTCCTTCCGCGTCGAGCTCGCGCCGGGCGCCGCGACCGCCGCCCGCATCGAGGAGATCGCCGCCGCCGCGGGCGCCCTCGAAGGCGTGGAGGACGTGCGCTTCGGCGGCGAGTGGCTCCAGCGTCTCGACAAGGCGCTCCTCACCCTGCGTCTCGCCGAGCTCCTGACCGCGATCCTGGTCGGTCTCGCGGTAGCCTTCGCCGTCAACTCGACCATCCGCCTCACCGTGCTCGCCCGCCGCGAGATGATCGAGATCATGAAGGCGGTCGGCGCCACGAACACCACCATCCGGATGCCGTTCCTGGTCGAGGGCGTGGCCCAGACGCTCCTCGCCGCGATCGGCACGCTCCTCGTGCTCAAGATCGCGACCTCCGGTCTCTCGGCGCGCTTCCTGAACGCCGAGGTGCATTTCCTCGAGCCGCGCGAGATCGCGGGATTCCTGGCCTTCGCCGCCGCCCTCGGCCTCGCCGGCGCCCTGTGGTCGCTCGGCGGCGTGCTCAGGAGATCGGCATGAGGCGACGCCGCCGGCAGGGGCCGGCGCTCCTCGCCGCCCTCGTTGCCCTGGTCGCCCTGGTTCTCAGCGCCGGGACCGACGACCGCGCGCTCGCCCAGAAGGGGAAGCCCCCCGCGAAGACGAAGGCGAGCCAGACGAAGGCGCCGAAGCCGGCGGCCCGGCCGGCGGCGCCTGCCCCCGCCCCGGCCGACACCGCCGGCGGCAGCGCCGAGGACATCGCGGCACGCCGGAAGGAGCTCCTCGAGCTCAGACGGCAGATCGATCACGAGCGCGCCGAGGCCGAGAAGCTCCGCGGCAAGGAGAAGCAGGTGCTCGCCGAGATCAATACGGCCGACCGCCAGCTGAGCTCGACCAAGACCTATCTCAGGAAGCTCGCGGATCAGGAGCACGCGATCAACCGCCGCCTCGGCGCTCTCGAGCTGGATCTGCGCTCCCGCGAGAGCGACCTCGAGCGCGCCAACGCACGGCTCGCCCACCGCGTTCGTGAGATGTACAAGGCCGGCCAGCCGAGCCTGGTCGAGGTCGTCTTCTCATCGGAGTCGCTGCCCGATCTGGCCGACCGCATCTACCTGCTGGGGCGCCTCGCCGAGGAGGAGCGGAAGCTCATGGGCTCGATCGCGACCACGCGCGCGCGGCTGGTCGCGAACAAGACCGAGGCCGAGCGCAGCTTCGCCGAGGTGCAGCAGATCGAGGCCGAGAAGCAGAAGGAGCAGTCGCGCGTCATCGAGATCAAGAAGACGCGCGAGTCACAGGTGACGAGCCTCCGGAAGCAGCGCACCGCCCACGAGGCAGCGGCCAAGGAGCTCAAGGTGGCCCAGGAGCGGCTCGAGTCCCTGATCCGCCGCCTCGAGACCCAGCGCCGCACCGAGCCCGACTTCGTGCCGGCGTCGGGCCCCTTCTCGCTCGCGCGCGGCAAGCTGCCGTGGCCCGTGCGCGGGAAGGTCCTCGAGGGCTACGGGCTGCACACGCATCCCAAGTTCGGGACCTCCACCCGCAACAACGGCATCGACATCCAGGCCGCGCCCGGCACTCCCGTGCGCGCCGTCGCCGACGGCATGGTGGACTATTGCGACTGGCTCACCGGCTACGGCAACTGCGTGATCCTGAATCACGGCAAGAGCTACTACACGCTCTACGCCCATCTCGCCGATGTCGCGGTGACGACCGGCCAGACGGTCGCCGGCGGCGACGCGATCGGAAACGTCGGCGACACCGGATCGCTCAAGGGGCCCATGCTGCATTTCGAGGTGCGGCACGGAGCGAGCGCGGCCGACCCCGAGAGCTGGCTGCGCTAAGCGCGTCCCCTCGCGCACCGCCCCGGCCCGCCCGGGGCCGCTTGCCCGGATCGGCTGCCCGCCCTCCTGCAACCCGCGCCGGTCTCCCCCCGTAGAACCGGACGACCCTGAGACCCCGGCCGGTGCGCCCGCGCCGCGCGCCCGGCGCCCGCCGGCCGCGTTTGCCCGACCCACCCGAGGTGCGATCACCATGGCCCTCCCGAATTCACCCGCTCCGGCCGGGCGCCACCTGCGCCGACCGGCGGCACTCGCTGCCGGCGGCCTTCTCCTCGCCGGAGCGCTGACCGGGGCGCTTCCCGGAGCGCTCCCCGCCACTGCCGCCCCGGGCCGCGATCTCTGGCTCCATGTGGCGGTGGACGAGGGGGGGCCCGACGGATCCCGCGTCCGCGTGACCGTGCCGCTCAGCCTGGCCCAGGCGATCCTGCCGCTCATCAACGAGGAGGAGATCTCGGGCGGCAAGATCCGCCTCGATCACCAGGGCGATGGCGGGGAGAGCGACCTCGCCCAGATCCGCGCGATGCGCGCCGCGATCGCCGCCGCCCCGGAGGGCGAGTTCGTGCGCGTCGCCATCGACGACGAAACGGCGCTCGCCGCCCGCTCCGGCAGGAACCTCCTGCTCCACGTGGACGACGAGGACACCCGGGTGCGGATCCGCATCCCGCTCGATCTCGTGGACGCCTTGCTCGCGGCCGAGGCCGCCGGGCACGGCGAGATCGATCTCGCCGCCACGATCAGCACGCTTGCGGCGGAGGGCCCGGGCGAGATCGTCTCCGTCGCCGACGGCCGGGACCTGGTGCGGATCTGGCTCGACGCGAACCCCGGGCCCGACTAGCCGGCCGGACGGCCACCCGGTCGGATCGGCGCATCGTGAGGTACACCATGCCACGCGTAGACCTGCGCAGACCACGCCACATCGCCATCGCGAGCCTCGCCCTCGCCTTCCTCGTCGCCTGGGGCTGGCTCACCTATACGGTCGTGAGCTTCGGCATGCTGACCGTGCGTGTGAAGGAGGCGACGAACGACTGCGACCTTGCGCTCTCCTGCCCCGGCGCGCTGGCGCTCCTCGTGCTGCCGCTCATCCCCGCCGACGTCCTGCGCGATGCCGGCTCCGAGATCGAGCGCGCCGCGCCGATCGTGCACGCGGCGCTGGCCGAGCTCAGGCGCTCTCCCGACTTCACGCTCGTGAGCGTCGAGAACTGCGGCGAGCGCGTGAACGTGCGCAAGCGGGGCGGGAATCTCCTCGTCGAGGTGGATGACGGAGACACCTCCGTCCGGGTCAAGCTGCCGCTCAGGACGGCGGATTACGTGCTGTCGCGCATTGCGGCGGCCGGGCCCGCCTAGTCTAGACCCGAAACCTGCCGCTGCCGTCCCGGTCGGAGGCACCTGCCCCGATCTGGTGCACACGGCCCCGCGCTGTCCTGGCGGCGCCCCGCGCCGTCCTGGCGGCGGCCCCGCGTTGTCCTGGCGGCAGCACCGCCGGCTGCCGATAGATACGGCGACGAGCCCGCGCGCACCGCGCCGGCTCCGGTTCGCCGTCTCCTCCGCCGGAGATTCCATGGCCGGTCTGAAGACCACCTCGATCGAACGCCAGCGCGGCTCGCTCCTGAACCTCGGTCTCCTCCTGGTCGCCTCGCTCTGCGCCGCCCTCGTCCTCTCGAGCTGGACGACCGCCGACGGCGCGGTGCGGCGCGAGATGCTGGCCCGGCGCTGGCCCACCCTCATCGGACTCTCGGGGCTCGTCCTCCTCTTCGTCCTCTATGCGACGAACAAGCACCGCGAGCTCTGCCGGGTGCAGGCCCGCTGCCAGGAGATGGCGGTCCGCGAGGCGTCGCTCAAGGCCCGTCTGGGCGAGCTCTCCTTCCTCTTCGACACGAGTACGCAGCTCCAGCTCCGGCTCGACATGCAGAGCATGCTCGAGCTCGCCTGCCAGCGCCTCCTCTCCTGTTTCGAAGCGCACCAGTCCTCGATCATGCTGCACAACGAGGAGACGGGGCTCCTCGAGGTGAAGGCGGTGTCCGGCATCGATGCGAACCTGGTGGCCGGCTCGACCGCGCAGCCCGGCGACGGCATCGCGGGCCGTGTCTTCACCTCGGGCGAGTCCCTCCTCCTGACTCCGGCCGTCATGCAGGCCCGCTTCCCGAACCAGATCAAGCCGGGCCGCAACATCTCCTCGAGCCTGATCGTCCCCATGCGCTTCCGGGACACGACGATAGGGGTGGTCAACGTCTGCCGGACCGCCGGCGGCGAGGACTTCACGCCGGTCCACGTGCGGATGCTCGAGTCCTTCGCGGAGCACTGCGCCGCCACCTTCATCAAGACGCGCCATCACCAGGCGCTTCTCGCCGGCACACGCCGGGCTGCCTGAGCCCGGCCGGGCCCGCGCGCCGCTCCGGGGCCGGCCCCGGCCCGGGCCGAGCCCGGCCGCCGGTGGCTGCTCCACCCTGAGCCAGCGCCGAGATCCGGCATCCATCGCCGCTCCGCCTCGCCCCCCTGAACCCCAGTCGCGCCGCTGACTTCCGCCCGCGGACCGGCCGATAACCTGCGTGGTGACCCCGCCAGGCGGCGGCAGACGAGTACCGCACACCGGAAGGCAGGCGAGAGAGGAATGGCGACGACCCATCGACCCGGCGAGCGACCGCTCGCCCACGGGGCGGCCGGCGCATGATCGGGCCCCTGCGGCTTGCTGCCGCCCCCCTCGTCAGCGTGGTCACTCCGGTCTACAACGGAGAGCCCTACCTCGCCGAGTGCATCGAGAGCGTGCTCGCCCAGACCTACGACAACTGGGACTACACGATCCTCGACAATCGGAGCACCGATCGCTCGCTCGAGATCGCGCGCTCCTATGCCGCCCGCGACCGCCGGATCTCGGTCGTGACCAACAGCGCGTTCCGCGCCCAGACCGACAATCTGAACGCGGCGCTCGCGCTCATCTCGCCCCGCAGCAGGTACGCGAAGATGGTGCTGGCCGATGACTGGATGTTCCCGCGCTGCCTCGAGGAGATGGTGCGCGTGGCCGAGGGGCATCCCTCCGCGGGCATCGTCAGCGCCTATCGCCTGGATGATCGCCGCCTGAACTGCGCCGGGCTGCCGCCCGGGCGCACTCTCTTCCGCGGGCGTGACATCGGCCGGGCAACGCTGTGCGCGGACATCTTCGTCTTCGGGTCGCCCAACACGCTGCTCTATCGCAGCGATATCGTGCGGCGGCGCCGGCCGTTCTTCAACGAGCAGAGCCTGCACGAGGACACCGAGGCCTGCTACGAGATCCTGCTCGAGCACGATCTCGGATTCGTGCACCAGGTGCTCACCTTCACGCGGCGGCAGCAGGAATCGATGACCGCCGCCCGCAAGGTCCACGATCCGCACCATCTCCTCGACCGGCTCATCGTCACCCTCAAGTTCGGACCTCGCTACCTCGACCCGGAGGAGTGCGCCGCCTGCCGGCGGCAGGTCGAGACCGCCTACTACCGGTTCCTGGGGGAGCGCGCCGTCCAGGGCGCCGGCGCCGCCTTCTGGCACTACCACCGGAGCGCGCTCGCCACGAGCGGCTACCGGATCCGCCGCGGCGCTGTCGCCCGCGCCGCGGCCCGCACCGCGCTCTCGACGATCGCCAATCCGTGGCCGCATCTCGGCCGCCTGGCCCGCGCCGCGTGCGGCGGGCCCCGGCCCATGCCGGCCGCCGCCCATCCGGGCGCGAGGGCCGCGGGCGCCGCCGGGCTCCCGGCTCCCTCCCCATTCACGCGAGGACACCACGATGTGGACGGCACTCCGCTCGATGCACCGCCATCGCGATCTGCTGCTCATGATCACGTGGCGTGACATCCACATCAAGTACAAGCAGTCGGTGATGGGCTTCCTGTGGGCCATCTTCATGCCCATGGTCATCGTCGCCGCCGGCGTCGTCATCCGGCTCGCCTTCTCGCACTTCGCCGCCGCCCCGCTCCACCGCGAGGCGCTCCTCGCCATCGCGGTCAAGTCGCTGCCGTGGGCGTTCTTCGTCGCGAGCATCCGCTTCTCGTCGGTGGCGCTCATCGCCAACCACAATCTGGTCACCAAGATCTACTTCCCGCGGCTCATCTTCCCGGTGGCCGCGGTCGCCTCGCAGTTCTTCGACTTCCTGATCGCGTCCGCGGTGCTCGCCGTCCTGCTCGCGGTCCTCGGCGTCGGCGCGAGCGCCGAGCTCTTGTGGGTCCCGCTCCTCGTCGCGATCCTGGTCGCGCTGGCCCTCGGTCTCGGGATCCTCCTCGCCGCCGCCAACCTCTTCTTCCGGGACGTAAAGTACGTGGTCGAGGTCCTCCTCACCTTCGCCATCTTCTTCACGCCGGTCCTCTACGAGGCGGAGATGTTCGGCTCCCGCGCCCAGTACCTCCACCTGAATCCGGTCGCCCCGATCCTCGAGGGGCTGCGCGCTTGCGTGGTCCTGCACCAGGCCCCCGACCCCCTGTGGACCGCCTACAGCGGTGGGCTGGCCGCCGTCCTCCTGGTCGTCGCCGTCACCTCCTTCACGCGCGTGGAACCGCTGTTCGCCGAGTCCATCTGAGAAAGCGGACCATGGCTGACCACATCCTCGAATTCATGCACGTGTCGAAGAAGTTCCGCCGCGGGGAGCTGCACGATTCGCTGCGCGACCTCCTGCCCGCGCTCGCGGGCTCGTTCCTCCGCCGCGCGCCGGGCCCGGCGCTCCGCGCCCGGGAGTTCTGGGCCCTCGAGGATGTCTCTTTCGGCGTGGAGAAGGGGGAGGCGCTCGGGATCATCGGGCCCAACGGCGCCGGCAAGAGCACCGTGCTCAAGATCCTGGTCGGCATCATGCATCCGACGTCCGGCACCCGCACCGTGCGCGGGTCGCTCTCCGCACTGATCGAGGTCGGCGCCGGATTCCATCCCGACCTGACCGGCCGGGAGAACATCCTCCTGAACGGGGCGATCCTCGGCATGAGCCGGAAGCAGACCAGGGCCCGCCTCGACGACATCGTCGAGTTCTCCGGGCTCCGCAAGTTCATCGACACTCCCGTCAAGCGTTACTCCTCCGGCATGTACGCCCGCCTCGGGTTCTCGATCGCCTGCCATGTCGAGCCCGACGTCCTGGTCGTGGACGAGGTGCTCAGCGTCGGCGACTGGAGCTTCCAGCAGAAGTCGATGGCCAAGATGAAGAGCATCCTCGAGAGCGGCGCCACCGTCATCTTCGTCTCGCACAACCTGAAGGCCGTGGTCGAGCTGTGCGACCGCGCCATCTATCTCGAAGAAGGTCACGTGCAGGCGACGGGCCGGCCCGGCGAGGTGGTGGATCGCTACGTCCGGCGCGCAGCTGCCGAGGCCCTCGTGCCCTGCGCGGAGGCCAAGGAGGCGCGCATCGACCGCGTGGTCCTGCGCGGCGCGCACGGCGAGGTCAGCCTGTTCCGGCCGGGGGAGAGAGGGTTCGTCGACGTCACGGTCTCGGCGGATACCGGCGATCCGCTGGCGGTCGCCCTCTCGCTCCGCGACGAGAACGACAACCTCTTCTTCCAGGTCGACTCGACGCACCTGGCCGGCGGTCCGCTGATCCTCGCCCCCGGCCAGCCGAAGACGCTCACCTTCGCGCTCGCCATGCACCTCGCTCCCGGCTCCTACTACCTGAACGTCGCTCTCCTTCGGCCCGACATCCACCGGACCGTCGATCAGCGGCGGATGGCGCGGAGCTTCGTCGTGCATTCCGACGTGGACGTGCGCGGAGTCGCCAACCTCTATCCCGAGCTCACCTGCTCCTGACGACCATGCTGACCTTGCACCTGCCGGCTCCCGCGGCGACCCCCCTCTCGATCCTCTGCGTCGGCGCCCACGGCGACGACATCGAGATCGGTTGCGGCGGCACGCTCCTCGAGCTGACCGCGGAGCGACCGGCGCGAGTCACCTGGTTCGTCCTGTCGTCGGATCCGGAACGGGCGCGCGAGATCGAGCGCTCGGCTGCCGTGTTCCTGGGTGCGGCAGAGGTCGCGGAGCTCGAGATCCGGGCGCATCGCGACGGGTTCCTGCCCTACCTCGGGCCGCAGATCAAGGAGGAGTTCGAGAGGCTCAAGGACCGGGTGCGACCGGACCTGATCTTCACGCACCACCGCCACGATCTGCATCAGGACCATCGGCTCGTGAGCGAGCTCACCTGGAACACGTTCCGCGATCACCTGATTCTCGAGTACGAGGTGCCGAAGTACGACGGCGATCTCGGGCATCCGAACGCCTTCGCCCCGCTCGCGGCGGCCACCGTCCGGCGCAAGGTGGATGCCCTCCTCGCCGCCTATCCGTCGCAGGCGGCCAAGACGTGGTTCACCGCCGATCTGTTCCTGGCCTTGCTCCGGCTCCGCGGCATGGAGTGCAACGCACCGAGCGGTCTGGCCGAGGCCTTTCACTGCCGGAAGCTCCGCTTCCTGGGGGATCGCCCATGACCCACCTCGCCTCGCCCCGGGTCCCCGAACCGTCCCGCGACCTGCGCCGGCTCGCACATGCGCTGATTCCCGGCGGCTGCCACACCTATGCCAAGGGCGACGACCAGTATCCCGAGAGCGCCCCCGGTTTCATCGTGCGCGGCCGGGGCTCGCACGTGTGGGATGCGGACGGCAACGAGTACATCGAGTACGGCATGGGGCTCCGGGCGGTGGCGCTCGGCCACGCCTACCCGCCGGTCGTGCGCGCCGCGGCCCGGCAGATGGAGCTCGGAAGCAACTTCACGCGCCCCGCCCCGATCGAGGTCGAGTGCGCGGAGAAGCTCCTCGGCGTGCTCCCCGGCGGCGACCAGGTCAAGTTCGCCAAGGACGGGTCGACGGTCGTCACCGCGGCGACCCGATTGGCCCGCGCCTATACGGGACGCGACATCGTGGCCTACTGCGCGGATCATCCCTTCTTTTCCTACAACGACTGGTTCATCGGCTCGTGGCAGATGGCGGCCGGCATCCCGGAACCCCACCGGAGCCTCACTGCCACCTTCCGCTACAACGACCTCCAGAGCCTGCGCGCCGTGTTCGCGCGGTACCCGGGCCGGGTCGCCTGCGTCCTCCTCGAGCCGGAGCGCGAGACGCCGCCCCGCGACGGATTCCTCCGTGCCGCGTGCGAGCTCGCGCACGCGAACGGCGCCCTCTTCGTCCTCGACGAGATGATCACCGGCTTCCGCTGGCACCTGGGCGGCGCGCAGGCGGTCTACGGCGTCGAGCCCGATCTCTCCGCCTTCGGCAAGGCCCTCGCCAACGGCTTCGCGCTCTCCGCCCTGGTCGGCAGGCGCGAGGTGATGGAGCTCGGCGGTTTCGCGCACGACCGCGACCGCGTCTTCCTCCTCTCGACCACGCACGGCGCCGAGACCCATGCGCTCGCCGCCGCCATCGCCACCATCGAGGTCTACGAGCAGGAGCCGGTCATCGCAGCGCTCCACCGGCAGGGCACCCGGCTCCGGCACGGGTGCGAGGCGGCGGCGGCGGATCTCGGCCTCTCCGAGTACGTGCAGGTCGCGGGCCGGCCCTGCAATCTCATCTACGTCACCCGCGATGCGGAGCGGAAGCCGTCGCAGGCGTTCCGCACCCTGTTCATGCAAGAGCTCATCAAGCGCGGCGTGCTCGGCCCCTCGTTCGTCGTCAGCTACTCCCACTCGGACTCCGACATCGACCGCACGGTCGAGGCGGTCCGCGAAGCCCTCCTCGTCTACCGGCGCGGTCTCACCGACGGCATCGACTCGGTCCTCGAGGGCCGGCCGGTACGACCGGTCGACCGCCGGACGGGCGATGCCCGGGACGGGACCCGGGCGGATTATCGCACCCACACCCGGAACGATGCCCGCGGCGATACCCGCGGCGCGAGGTGAACGGCATGAAGGTGGTGCTCTTCTGCGGCGGCCTGGGACTCCGGATCCGCGACTACTCGCAGCAGATCCCGAAGCCGATGGTCAAGATCGGCGACCAGCCGCTCCTCTGGCACGTCATGAAGTACTACGCGCACCATGGCCACAAGGACTTCATCCTGTGCCTGGGTTACCGCGGCGACTCGATCAAGGAGTTCTTCCTCCAGTACAACGAGGCGATCTCCAACGACTTCGTGATGCGCAACGGCGGCAACGATCTCGAGCTCCAGAACCAGGACATCCACGACTGGAACATCACCTTCGTGGATACCGGGCTCACGAGCACGATCGGCGAGCGCCTGTGCCGGGTGCGCCGCTACCTCGAGGGCGAACCGGCCTTCCTGGCCAACTACTCGGACGGTCTGACCGATCTGCCTCTCGACTCCTACCTCGACTTCGCCCGCCGGCAGGACAAGGTGGCGTGCTTCCTGTCGGTGCGCCCGACCGCGAGCTTCCACGTCGTCCGGTGGAACGAGCAGCATCTGGTCACCGACATCAAGCCGGTCCATGCCGCCACCCACATCAACTGCGGCTTCTTCGTTTTGAAGCAGGAGATCTTCGACCACATGCGGCCCGGCGAGGACCTGGTCGAGGAGCCTTTCCATCGCCTGATCCGAGCCCGCGAGCTCGTGACCTACGACTACCGCGGGTTCTGGGTCTGCGCCGACACCTTCAAGGACAAGATGCAGCTCGACAGCATGGTGGAGCAGGGGGATACGCCGTGGATGGTGTGGAAGAACGGCCGGTCACCCCGGAGCGGGCACGAGGAAGGACGCGTCGCATGAAGATCCTGGTGACGGGGAACATGGGCTACGTCGGCTCGGTCGTCGGCGGGCATCTGCGTGCCGCCTTCCCTGATGCGATGATCGCGGGCTTCGACGCCGGGTTCTTCGCGCCCTGCCTGACCGGCACCGATGTGCCGCCGGAGTCCCAGCTCGACGAGCAGCACGTGGGCGACGTGCGCGGCTTCGATCCCGCTCTCCTCGCGGGCACGGACGCCGTCGTCCATCTCGCGGCGATCTCCAACGACCCGATCGGGAACGCCTACACGCAGGCGACCTACCAGATCAACCATGTGGCGACGGTGAAGCTCGCCGCGATGGCGCGCGCCGCCGGCGTGCGCTCGTTCGTCTTCGCTTCGAGCTGCAGCCTGTACGGCTCCGCCGATGATCGGCCGCGCACCGAGCGGTCGCCGCTCGACCCGCTCACGCCCTACGCGCGCTCCAAGGCCCTCGCCGAACGCGATCTCCGCCCCCTGGCCACCTCCGACTTCCGGGTGACGAGCCTCCGCTTCGCGACCGCCTGCGGCATGAGTCCTCGTCTCCGGCTCGACCTCGTCTTGAACGACTTCCTCGCCTGCGCGGTCGCCGGCCAGACCATCACGGTGCTGAGCGACGGCACGCCCTGGCGCCCGCTCATCGACGTGGCGGACATGGCGCGCGCGATCGAGTGGGCCATCGCGCGGGAGCCGGCCGGCGACGACAACGGCTTCCTGGCCGTCAACGCCGGCTCCGGCGCCTGGAACTTCCGGGTCCGGGATCTGGCGGCCGCGGTGGCCGCCCGCGTCGACGGCGGACGGGTCGCGATCAACGAAGCCGCGCCCCCGGACCGGCGCTCCTATCGCGTGGACTTCGGACTGTTCCGGCGGCTCGCGCCGGCGCATCAGCCCGCCGCCGACCTCGATGCCTCGATCCTGCGGCTCCGCGACGCCCTCGTTGCGATGGGTTTCCGCGACGGCGCGTTCCGCGACTCCGGCCTCATGCGCATCAATCACCTGACGCGGCTCCGCGAGCAAGGCGCTCTCGACCAGGAGCTCCGCTGGACGAAGAGGATGGCGGCATGACCACGGCGCTCCCCCGGAGCCACCCGGCGACAGGGCCGGCGAGCCGCGCGCCGGCGGCGGGGAGTCGGCTGCCGGCCTGCCGCTTCTGCGGCGGCGCGCTCCAGCACACCTTCGTCGATCTCGGCATGTCGCCGCTCTGCGAGACCTTCCTCACCGCCGACCAGCTCGACCGGCCGGAGGTCTTCTACCCGCTCGACGTGCGCGTCTGCGCGAGCTGCTTCCTGGTCCAGCTCCCGGAGCACGTGCCGGCGCAGGAGATCTTCACCGAGTACGCCTACTTCTCCTCCTACTCCACGTCCTGGGTCGAGCACGCCCGCAGGTACGTCGAGATGATCAGCGCGCGGGCGGAGCTCGGTCCGGGGAGCCTCGTCGTCGAGCTCGCGAGCAACGACGGGTACCTGCTCCAGCACTTCCTCCCGCGCCGGATCCCGGTGCTCGGCATCGAGCCGGCGGCAAACGTGGCGCGCGCCGCTGCCGCCCGCGGCGTCCCGACCCGCATCGAGTTCTTCGGCGCCGCGGCGGCCGAGCGCCTGCGGGCCGAGGGTCGGGCTGCCGATCTCGTCATCGGGAACAACGTGCTCGCCCAGGTGCCGGACCTGAACGACTTCATCGCGGGGATCAGGATCCTCCTCGCGCCCCGCGGCCTCGTCACGCTCGAGTTCCCCCATCTCGTGCGCCTGATCGCCGGGAACCAGTTCGACACGATCTATCACGAGCACTACTCCTACTTCTCGCTCACCACGGCGGTTCGCATCCTCGAGCGGCACGGTCTCCTGGTCGTGGACGTCGAGGAGCTCCCGACCCACGGCGGCTCGCTTCGCCTCTACGCCCGGCATGCCGGCGCCGCCGGCGGCGCCGGATCCAGTGCCGGTGCCGGCGGCGGCGGGAGTGCGGCGGTGACCGCGCTCCTCGCCCGGGAGGCCGAGCTCGGCATCGCGCGCCTCGACTACTACGCGGCGTTCGGCGCGCGGGTCGCGGAGACCAAGCGCAAGCTCCTCGCCTTCCTCGTCGCGGCCCGGGATTCCGGACGGCGCGTGGCCGGCTACGGCGCCCCCGGCAAGGGCAACACGCTTCTCAACTACTGCGGCATCCGCACCGACTTCCTCGAGTACACGGTGGACCGCAACCCGTACAAGCACGGGAAGTACCTGCCGGGCACGCACATTCCGATCTTCGATGTGGACCGCATCGCGGCGACGCGGCCCGACTATCTCCTCATCCTGCCCTGGAACCTCAAGGATGAGATCGTGGCCCAGACCTCCTCGATCCGCGCCTGGGGCGGGCAGCACGTCGTGCCGATCCCACAGCTGGAAGTCTGCGCGTGATCTTCACCCCCACGCCGCTCGCCGGAGCGTTCCTCATCACCCTCGAGCCGAAGGCCGACGCGCGCGGGTTCTTCGCGCGGTCCTGGTGCCGGGAGGAGGCCCGGACCCACGGCATCGAGGTCGAGTGGGTGCAGAGCAACATCTCGTTCAACCACCGGCGCGGCACGCTCCGCGGGATGCACTACCAGGCTCCGTCCTGGGAAGCCAAGCTCGTGCGCGTGACGCGGGGATCGATCTTCGACGTGATCGTCGATCTCCGACCAGCCTCGCCCACCTACCGGCAGCATTTCTCGGTGGTGCTCACGGCCGGCGCGCGGAACATGCTCTTCGTCCCGCGGGGCTGCGCCCACGGCTTCCTGAGCCTCGAGGACGACACCGAGATCTTCTACGAGATGTCGGAGTCCTACCGGCCCGAGCAGGCCCGGGGCTTCCGCTTCGACGACCCGCAGTTCGCGATCCGGTGGCCGGACGGCGAGAAGATCCTCTCCGACCGCGATCGCGACCTGCCCTGCTACGCGCCATGAGCCGCGGCGAGGATCTGCTGCACGCGCTGCCCGCGCCGCACGCGCTGCCCGCGCTGCCCGCGCCGCACGTGGACGTCGGCCCCACCATGATGGCGCTCATCGCCGAGCTCTTCCCGATCGGTCGCAGCATCACGGGGAACGGGCTCCGGCAGACGCTCGAGATCCTCCGGCGGACGGTGCCCCTCGCGATCCACGAGGTGCCGAGCGGAACCGCGGTCCTCGACTGGACGGTGCCCCCCGAGTGGAACGTGCGCGACGCCTATGTGGCGAACTCGCGCGGCGAACGGGTCATCGATATCCGGGAATCGAACCTCCACCTGGTCGGCTACAGCGTGCCGGTTCACGCCCGCATGCGCCTCGACGATCTCCGCCCGCACCTGCACACGCTGCCCGATCATCCCGGCTGGATTCCCTACCGCACGAGCTACTACTCCGCGGGCTGGGGCTTCTGCCTGCGCCATCGCGACTATCTGGCGCTGCCGGATGACGAGTACGAGGTCGTGATCGACTCGTCCCTCGCCCCCGGGCACCTGTCGTACGGCGAGCTCTACCTGGCCGGGGAGGAGACCGCCGAGGTCCTCCTGACGACGCATGTCTGCCACCCGTCGCTCGCCAACGACAATCTCTCCGGCATCGCGGTCCTGGCGCAGCTCGCCCGGACGCTGGCCGGGGCGCGCCGCCGGCTCTCCTACCGGATCCTCTTCATCCCCGGGACGATCGGCGCCATCACCTGGCTCGCCCGGAACCGGGATGGCGTGGCGCGCGTTCGCCACGGCCTCGTGCTCGCGGGCGTCGGCGATCGCGGCGCGATCACCTACAAGAGGAGCCGGCGCGGAGATGCGACGATCGATCGCGTCGTGCGCCAGGTCCTCTGCGCCGGGGGCGTCGCGCACCGGATCCTCGACTTCTCGCCGTACGGCTACGACGAGCGGCAGTTCTGTTCCCCCGGCTTCGATCTCCCGGTCGGGCGCTTCTCGCGCTCCGAGCACGGGACCTACCCCGAGTACCACACCTCCGCCGACGATCTGAGCTTCGTCTCCGCGGAGAGCCTCACCGACTCCTACGCCACGCTCGCGCGGGTCCTGGCCGTGATCGAGGGCGACGGGACTTTCGTCAATCAGTGCCCGTTCGGTGAGCCCCAGCTCGGCCGGCGCGGGCTCTACACGGGCACCGACGAGGAACGCAGGGCCCGGCTCTGGGTGCTGAACCAGTCGGACGGGCGGCACTCCCTGCTCGACATCGCCGAGCGCTCCGGCCTCGCCTTCACCGCGATCCGGGAAGCCGCGACGGCGCTCGCCGGCGCCGGGCTTCTCGCGCCCGTGGCGTGACCCGCCGCCGGGGCGTATCCTCGTAGCACGCGGCCCCACGCACCGCGCCGATGCGTGAGCCGCGAACCCCCGGAGGTGCCTTCGCCATGGGCCCCACCCTCGCCTCTGCCTTCGCGTTCTGCATCGTGTCCACCCTCGCCCTCGCGCCCGCCGCCCGCGCCCTCACCTACGTCGAGTCCTCGACCGGCCTCGCCACACCCACGCTCGAGACGGGCCGCACCGAGATCGAGATGAGCGATGTGAATGCCGACGGCCACCTGGATCTGGTCTCGATCGGCGACCATGGCTCGCCCAACATCAACGCCCAGGAGCACGGGATCATGGTCTGGTTCGGGGACGGCGCCGGCGCCTGGAGCGTCGTCCAGACCGGGGACTTCGGCTACGGCGGCGTGGCGCTCGGGGATGTGAACGGCGACGGCCACCTCGACGCCGCCTACGGCATGCATCACGACTACTCGAGCACGGACTTCGGCGACCAGCTCCTCGAGGTCGCGCTCGGCGACGGCACCGGGATCGCATGGACGCCCTGGGACGACGGCCTCGCCACCAACGGCGAGAGCTGGGGCATGTTCGGCACCGATCTCGCCGACTTCGACGGGGATGGCGACCTCGATGTGGCGAGCATCTCCTTCGGGTGCTGCGCCGGCGTCCACGTCTACCTGAACCAGGGCGACGGCACCTGGACGCAGAGCTTCGGTTTCGTCGGCGGCAACTCGACCCAGGACTTGACAACGGGCGACGTGAATGGCGACGGATATGCCGACCTCGCCTGTGCTCACCAGACCCAGACGATCTACCTCGGCGACGGCGCGGGCGGGTTCGTCCCCGGGGACGCGAACCTGCCGCCAGGCGGCACCGTCGGCCGCCGCGGCCCGAGCCTCGGCGACGTGGACGGGGACGGCGCCGATGACCTCGCCGTCATCACGAGCACCGGCGGTGTTGCGGTCTGGCGGCGTGACGCGAGCGGCACCTGGACGAGCCTCGCCGGCGGTCTGCCTTCCTCAGGAACCTACGAAGCGACGCAGCTTTTCGACATGGATCTCGATGGCGCGATGGACCTGGTCGCCTTCGGGCGGCGCCTCCTCACCGTGTGGACCGGCGATGGGACCGGGCAGTGGACTCCGGCGGCCACCCTCTCGACGCCCACGCCCGGCTATCGCGCCGCGCTCCGCGCCGGCGGAGACGCCGATCACAACGGCTTCCCCGACATCGCCCTCTGGTCCGAGGAGGGCACGACCTTCAACACCCGGAATCGCTTCCATTTCTACAAGGAAGAGAGCGCGCCGGCCGCGCTGGCCGTGAAGCCGGTGCGCCCGCGGCCGGCGGCGACGCTCCGTGCCGGGGCGGTCGCCTTCATCGACTGGGCGAGCGCCATGCCCGGCGGCGTCCCGGCCACGATCTCGATCGAGCTCTCGACGAGCGGCCCCGCGGGTCCATGGACGCCGATTGCGTCCGCGCTCCCCGACGGCGGGCGCCACCAGTGGATCGTGCCGCCGGTGGCCTCGAGCGACTGCCGACTCCGCTACACGGTGACCGCGGGCAGCGAGACCGCGAGCGCGATCACGGCCGGGTCGTTCGCAATCCTCGGCGGCGCGACGGCAATCGCGCTCGACCCCGCGCCGGGGACGGCGCCGCCGGTCCTCATCGCCGCGCATCCGAACCCGTTCGCGCGCACCACTGACATCCTGGTCGGGGCGGGAGCCCACGGCGCGCGGCTCCTCATCTACGACCCGCGCGGCCGGCTCGTGCGCGTCCTCGCCGCGCCGGCGCGCGACGGGAACGCCGGCCGGGTCCGCTGGGATGGCCGGGACGCCGCCGGCCGGTCGGTCGCGGCCGGGACGTACTTCCTCCGCCTCGCCGGAAGCGAGGCGACCGGCAAGGTGATCCGCTCGCGCTAGCGGGGTGAGTTGAACGCACCGCGCGAGATCATCGCGATCGACGGGAGCCGCGGCGAGGGCGGCGGCCAGATCCTCCGCACGTCGCTCGCGCTCTCCGCCGTCACCGGCCGCCCCTTTCGCATCACGAACATCCGCGCCCGCCGCCGGAATCCGGGGCTCGCCGCGCAGCACCTGGCCGCGATCGAGGCCGCGCGCGCCCTCTCGGGCGCGGCGGTCGAGGGCGCGCGCCACGGCTCGACCGACCTCCTCTTCCAGCCCGCGCCGCTCAGCGGCGGGACCTTCACGGTCGCCGTCGGCACCGCCGGCGCGGTGACCCTCGTCCTCGAGACCGCGATCACGATCGCGCTCTTCGCGCCGGCGCCGGTCGCGATCACCGTGACCGGCGGCACCGACGTCCCGTGGAGCCCCACCGTCGCCTACCTCGAGGGGGTGTTCCTCGCCCATCTCGCGCGCCTCGGGGCGCGCGTGCGGCTCCACATCGAGCGGCGCGGCGTCTACCCGAAGGGCGGTGGCGAGGTGCGGGCCGCGATCGAGCCCTGGCGACCGCTCCCCGCGGCCGGGATCGACCTCCGAGCCCCAGGCGCATCGCCGCGCCTCGAGGTGACGAGCATGGCCGATGCGACCCTCGCCCGCGCCCGCGTCGCCGAGCGGCAGATCGACGGCTTCGCCGCCGCCGGCGATCCCGCCTGGGGCGCGCTCACGCCGGAGGTCGTCTGCGCACCCATGCGGAATCCGGGCACCTCCATCACGGCGCGGCTCTTGACCGACACGGCGATCCTCGGCGCATCCGCCCTCGGCGAGCGCGGAAAGCGCGCCGAGAAGGTGGGACGCGAGGCCGCCCAGCTTCTCCATGCGGAATGGGCGAGCGGCGCCGCTGTCGACCGCTGGATGGCCGACCAGATCATCCCCTTCCTCGGGCTCCTGGGCGGCGCAGTGCATGCGAGCGCGATCACCGGGCATGCCGAGACCAACATGCGCATCGTCGAGCGCTTCCTGCCCGCGCACTTCGCGGTGCACGGGAAGACGATCGTCGCCCGCCGCGGCGACGTGACGAAGTAGTGGTATCATCGTGGATGGTCGTTTCACGCCCGACGCACCATCTCGACGGCCGCCCTGGAGGTCCACCATGCGCCCCACGACCCACCCGGGCCGGATCGGCCCGGCCATCGCACTCGCGCTCCTCGTCTCCCTGAGCGCTGCGGCGGCCGAGGCGCAGACCCGCCTCTATCTCGCCGAGTACGCCTTCAACAACCCGCTCCTCAAAAGCATGTTCCTCGATGGCTCGGGCGTGACGGCGCTCGTACCGCCGCCGGCATCCGACTGGCTCCAGGTCGGACTCGACTACGATCCAGTCGCCGCCCGCCTCTACTGGACGCACGGCTCGACACCCGGCGTGATCCGCCGCGCGAATGCCGACGGCTCGAATCCTGCGCTCCTCGTCTCGAGTCTCAAGATCCCACGTGGCATCGCCGTCGACCGCGTGAACGGGAAGATGTACTGGTCGGAAGCGCCGCCGCAGGGAAACGCGATGGGGCTCATCCGCCGCGCCAATCTCGACGGCACCGGGATCGAGACCATCTACACGCTCACCCCGTACGACCCGATCGGTTCCTATGTCGGGAAGCCGGTGGTCGATCCGGTGAACGGCTACGTCTACTTCGCGGCGGCGAACGAGATCCGCCGCGTCGCGCTCGACGGGACCGGCCCGGTGCAGACGGTCGTCCGCGGTTTCAACACGGCCACGGCGCTCGCCCTCGACGTCGCCGCCGATCGCATCTACTTCCTCGACGCCAACACCAACAGCGATGTCCTCGGCTACGCGCGCCTCGACGACTCGGAGTTCGGAGTCGTCTTCGACTCGAGCCCGGCCGTGTTCGGTTCGAGCGGGCTCTTCGCGCTCGATCTCGACCTCGCGGGCGGCAAGGCCTACTTCACCGACGAGATCCAGGGCACCTTGCGCCGCGTGAACCTGGATGGCAGCGGGCTCGAGCTCCTCTACACCTCGCAGCCCACTCACTCGCCCACCGGGCTCACGCTCGATGTCGATCCGCTGCAGCCGATCCAGGACTGCAATGGGAACCAGATCCGCGACTTCGACGACATCCGGAACGGGACGAGCGCGGACTGCAACGTGAACGGGATCCCGGACGAATGCGAGAACGATCCGTGCACGCCGGTCGACTGGGCGGTCGACACGGGGAGCAATCCGGTTCCGAACGGACGTGTCCTTTCCGGGAACCCGGCGAGCGGCTTCGAGGTGTTCCAGCCCTTCAACTTCTCGCGGCCCGGCGAGCCCGGCGCTCAGTTCGTGCGGATCGGCCTCGACGGCTGGACCGTGAACTACCATCCGAACGGTTTCCGCGCCACCATCTTCCCGGACGACGGCTCGGGCCAGCGCCCCGATGAGACGCGTCCGCTCGCGAGCGTCGACTTCCAGTACCGGTTCAGCCCGAATACGACGGCCTGGGAGTACCGCCCGCTCTCCGTGTTCCTCGCGAGCGGCCGCTACTACGTGCGCCTGACCGCCCGGAGCCCGCTCTACGAGGCCTCGGTGAACGCCGGAACGTCGGGCGAGCCCTCCTTCTCGCGCCGGCTCTCCAACGGCTCGATCGTCTTCGCCACCACCTCGATCGCGCTCCGCCTCGAGGCGGCGGGGACGACCGCGGTGCCGGAGGCGGCTCCGAGCGCCGCGCTTCGCCTCGCCGCGCCGCACCCGAACCCGACGCGCGGCGGTGCTGCGATCGCCTGGACCCTGCCCGCGGCCGCGCATCTCTCGATCGCGATCGTCGATCCGGCGGGGCGGGTGGTGCGCACGCTCGAGGACGGCTGGCGCGCCGCCGGCGCCGGTGCGGTCGCCTGGGACGGGCGGAACGCCGCCGGGCGTGAGGTGAGCGCCGGCATCTACTTCGTGCGGCTCGCGGCGACCGCAGCCGATGGCCGCATCGCGACCGCCACCGAGCGGCTCGTCGTGCTCAGGTGATGGAGCACCCGATGCAGAAGCACATTCTCATCGTGGCAGCCTGTCTCGCGTTATCGGCCGGTATGGCCGCAGCCGACTGCGTCCAGATCACGGAGGGCCTCGTCGTCAAGAGCCCGGTCTGGTCTCCCGACGGCACGACGCTCGCATTCCACTCCGGCATCGACATCTACACCGTTCCCGCCACGGGCGGACCCGTGACGCACGTGATCGAGAACGCACAGTGGCCCACGTGGAGCCCGGACGGCACGCGGCTCGCATTCGCCCGCGCGGTTCTGCCCGGGGTCTGGGACATCTGGGCGCTCGAGCTCTCGACGGGCGCCCTCCAGCAGGTCACCACCTCGCCACGGCCCGACACGCACCCCGACTGGTCCCACGACGGCGACAAGATCGTCTACAAGTCATCGCGGTTCGATCACGATGCGCTGTATGTGTACTCGTTCTCGACCGGGCAGCACACGCGTCTCACCACGGACACGGGGGAATCTCCCGATTGGGCCCCGAACGACGAACGCATCGTCTTCGAGCGGCACGCGCTTCCTGAAGGGCCGGACATCATGCTCGTCGACTACCCTGCGGGCACGGAGCACCGCGTCTTCTGGTCGGGAAACGGTTACTACGAGCCGCGGTGGCATCCATCCGGCGAGAGCTTGATCCTGATCGGACTCGACGATATCGCCCTGAACCCCTGCGTGGTGAGCTACCCGCTCCCGTCGGGTCCGCGACTCGACCTGCGCTGCCGCTCGCGGTGGGTAGGTCTCAGCTATCCCGAATGGGCCCCGGACGGAAGCCGCTACAGCGTCGTGGAGGCCGGCGACCTCACCATCTGCGACCAGGCGACCGCGGTGCAGAGCGAGACCTGGGGGACCGTGAAGAACAGATACCGCAGCGACCGCGAGTAACCCTGACGGCTCGTGGCGGGCAGGGAAGCGACGTCAGCCGTCGCCCTCCATCAGGGTATCGAGCGTCTGGAGGAAGGTCGGCTCTCGCTCGCTGGATGCGTCGAACTCGGCGAGCCATCGTCGCATGTACGCGCGATCGAGTCCCGGCGTCCTGGCGACGATGGAGCGTACGTCTTCCAGATCGCGCGGCCGGCCGGCGAAGATCTTGTGAATGATCAGGTCCTCGGGGCTGGCGAACCGCACGCCTCGCCCCTCGATCTCCACGGTGCGCGCGCGAGAGATCGCCTTGGACTCGTAAGGCGTGAAGGACAGGATGAAATCGACCCTGATTCCCGACTCGCTCTCGACGGCTGGAAGGACCATCGTCTCCTGGACGAAGGAACGGAGGTTCTCGGGGATAGGCTTGAGCTGCACATCATTCAGCACGGCGAGCAACCGTTCCAGCCCTTCGATCCCGAAGCCCACCGTGATGTCGATGTCGCGCGTGAGACGCGGTTCGCCGTACAGGAGAACCGCCTGGCCCCCGATGACCATGTAGGGAACATGGTGCCGGTCGAGGGCGGCGCCTAGGCGGGCGAGCAGTCGCGCGAACATGAGTTCAGCACCCTGGCCACCCTGAGGTCGACCTCGAGACCTTCGCGTGGATCGGCAGGAGGAAGGACGCCGAGGAGAACACCCTCCGCCCACATCGCCTCGAACAGACGGAGAGCAGCCGAGTGAGACAGGTTCTCGCGAGCGAGGAACGCATGCTCCATCCGCCTCACCTGTTCGTAATTCCTGATCACCGTACGGGCCCTCCTGTTTCTGCACGATGTTAGCATGCCCGGAATCGACATGCGGGATCCGACCGCAGCGGATCACGCCCCGCGGTAGATGCAGCCCGCGGTGCAGGTCTCGTCGATCCGGATCTCGGAGAGGGCGGGGAGGCGCGACTTCAACTGCCGCCAGATCCAGATCGCGATGTGCTCGGCGGTGGGGTTCTCGAGGCCGGGGATCTCGTTCAGATAGCGGTGATCGAGGGTGTCCTTGCATGCGGCGAAGGCGGCCTTGATCTCGGAGAAGTCCATCACCCAGCCGGTCTCGGCACCCACCTCCGCGCTGACGACGACCGTCACGCGATAGGAATGCCCGTGCAGCCGCCGGCACTTGTGCTCGGGCGGAGCGTTGGGCAGGAGATGAGCCGCCTCGAAGGTGAACTGCTTGTAGATATCCATGCGCGCGCGTTCCCAGGTGACGTTGACGCCCGATCTTACCCGCCCGCGCTCTTCCGGTAAAGACAGCGCCCCACCCGCACGAGGCCCGCGGTCCCCGCCGGGAGCCGCTCGCCGCCACCGATCATGAGGAAGCCGCCGGGGGCGAGTGCCGCCACGAGCCGGCCCGCGGCGTCCGCTTGCCGCGCCGCGCCCAGGTAGGTGAAGGCGGAGTTCCGGCAGAGGAGGAGATCGAACGGGCCTGGCAGCGGGTCGTGCGTCAAATCAAGCTCCACGAAGCGGACCGCATCGGCGATCCGGCGATCCAGGCGATACACGCTGCCGGCAGCGCCCCGGCTCGCGCGTGAAGTGCCGCGCGAGGAGATCCCCCGGCACCGAGTGCACGCTCGTTGCCGTGTAGATCGCCGCCTTCGCGCGCGCGAGCACGTCGGTCCGCACGTCGGCAGCAAGGAGATCGAGCGGCACGTCGGGCGCGCGCTCGGTCCACAGGATCCGGAGCGTGTACGACTCCTCGCCCGAGGCCGAGCCGAGGCTCGCCGCGCGCACGGGGCCCCCGTCGCCCCGGCCGCGGGCCGCGAGTTCGCCAATCACGAGTTCGGCAAGCGCCTTCCAGTCCTCGCGATCGCGAAAGAAGCGCGAGATGGTGATGGCGAGCAGCCCGGCGAGCTGCGCGCGCTCCTCGGGATGCGCCGCGACGTGATCGAGGTACTCGCCGTAGTCGCGGAGGCCGAGCTCCGCCATGCGCGCGACCAGGCCCGGGCGCAGCGACCGCCGCGGCCGGCGGTAGCCGGCCCACGAGAGATCGAGCCGCGCGAGGATCTCGCGGAGGAAATCATCGAAGCGCGCCCAGCCGCAGTGATCGTCGAGCGCGAGCTCCGCGCGCCGGTGCCGCGGCAGCCGGCCACCGAGCTCGACGCCGAGCTCCGCGCGCAGCGCTTCGAGCCGCGACCGGATCCGCGCCGTGTGGCTTCCATCCCAGTAGACCTGGCCGCAGTCACGGCAGCGGCGAAAGTCGCGCCCGCGCTCGCGCACCGCCGGCGGGAGGGCGTCGGCAACATCCTCCCGCGCCGCCTCGTCGGCGATCCCGTTGCACAGGCTGCAGCGGGTGAAGGCGTGCGCGAGCGGATCGGCAAGAAATGCGCGGTAGAACTCGCGGAGCTGCGCGTCGAGATCGGTGGCCACGACGAGGAGTCGATCCGCGCGCGGGAGGGGGAAGGTGCGATCGCGGGTGAGGACGATGCGGCGCTCGGCCCGGGCGGTGCGCGCGAGCTCGTCCCGCGTCGGCACGTGGCTCCCCGGGAGCGCCGGCAAGAGGACATCCTCCCCCGCCACCCGGAGCCAGCGCGCCAGCCGCGCGAGCATGCGATCGGCGAGAAACCGCCGGTCGCCGGACCTGTCCGCGCCCGGCCTGCCTTCTGCGATCGTCATCGGTCACCTGGCCCGCCGGTGCATCCTCGGGCCGGCGGGACGCATCCCATCATACGCCGGCTGGGGGATCTCCGGGCTTTTCCCCGCCCTTCGGTGGACGAGAATCACCGTCGTGTCCCGCCTGCCCAGGAGTCCAGAGGCCTCGATCATGGCTAGCATCCGCATCCAGCGTCGGTATTCGCTCCCCGAACGCGAGGCGACACCCGAAGAAGTGTTCCTCAACCGTCGCCGCTTCCTCGCGACCCTCGGCAGCGCCGGCCTCGGCGCGATCGCGGGCCTCACTGCGGGCGGCCTCCTCGGCTGCAGCCGCGCCGACGAGCCGGGCGCTGCCGCCGCCGGCGGCCCCCCTTCTCCCGCGGGGGCTCCGAGCCCGCTCGCCTCGCTCTACCCCGCGGCGCGGAATTCGAAGTACGTCCTCGACCGCCCGCTCACCACCGAGAAGCTCGCCGCCCGCTACAACAACTTCTACGAGTTCACCGAGGCCAAGGACCAGGTCTGGAAGCTCGCCGAAAAGCTCACGACGCGCCCGTGGGCGCTCGAGATCAGGGGCCTCGTCGCCAGACCGCGGACGATCGACGTGGACGACCTCGTGCGCAAGATGCGACTCGAGGAGCGGCTCTATCGCCATCGCTGCGTCGAGGCGTGGTCGATGGCGGTGCCGTGGACCGGCTTCCCGCTCGCCGACTTCGTGCGCTTCGCGGAGCCGCTCGCGAGCGCTCGCCACGTGCGCTTCGTCTCCTTCCTCCGCCCCGCGGAGGCCCCGGGGCAGAAGCACGACTGGTACCCGTGGCCCTACTACGAAGCCCTCACCCTGGCCGAGGCGACGAACGAGCTCGCCCTCCTCGCGACCGGCATCTACGGGCACGAGCTCCCGCCGCAGCACGGGGCGCCGATCCGCCTCGTCACGCCATGGAAGTACGGCTTCAAGAGCATCAAGTCGATCGCCGTCGTCGAGTTCACGGACGAGAAGCCACGCACCTTCTGGAACGACGAGGTTCCGGCCGAGTACGATTTCATCGCCAACGTGACCCCCGAGATCCCTCATTCGCGCTGGTCGCAGGCCACCGAGCAGATGATCGGGGAGATGCTCCGGCGAAAGACGCTCCTCTACAACGGGTACGGCGAGTACGTGGCGAAGCTCTACGCGTGAGGCCGGGCGGGCAGCCCGGGGTGCGCCCACCAGCCCAGCGTGCTAGCCTTTCATCAACCATGTTGACGAGCTCGCACACGCCCCCCGACACCTCGCCCGAGGCCGAGGCCGTCATGCTCGCGATCTACCGCCGCATGCCGCCCTGGCGCAAGCTCGAGCTCGTGGACGACGCCATCGCGACCTCGCGTCTCCTCGCCATGGCCGGCCTCCGCCGGCGCCACCCGGACGAATCACCGGCCCGGCTCCGCCGGCGGCTCCTCGGACTCGTGCTCGGCGAGGAGCTCGCGACCAGGGTCTACGGCCCCCTCGACCCCCCCGGGACACTCGCCGCGCAGGACCGGGTGCCATGACGCCAGAACGCCCCGAGGCCATCGCGGTCGCACTGTGCGTGATCGAAGCGCTCACTGCGCTCGGCGTCCGCTATCACCTCGGCGGCTCCTATGCGAGCTCCATCCACGGCATTCCACGACAGACCCAGGACATCGATCTGGTCGCGGCCCTCACTCCCGGCACGGCGGTCGCGCTGGCGCGCCGGCTCGCGGATCGGTTCTATGTCGATGAGGAGAGCGCGCGCAGTGCGGCGGGCAGCATGAGGAGTTTCAACCTCGTGCACCTCGACAGCGGCATCAAGGTCAACGTATTCGTGCTCGGAGACTCGCCCTTCGATCGCGAGGAATTCGAGCGCGCCGTGGCGATCGAGGACGATCGGGGACGCGTCATCGTCGTGAAGAGCGCGGAGCACACGATCCTGCGCAAGCTCCTCTGGTACCGGGCCGGGGGCGAGATCTCCGAGCGCCAGTGGGCCGACATCGCGGGTATCGCCGCCGCGCAGGGCGACCGCCTGGATCACGAGCTCCTCCAGCGCTGGGCCGGCCCGCTCGGGATCGCAGACCTCCTCGCGAAGGTCCTCCGCCCGCGGCCATGATCGACACGCCGCACGAGATCGGACCCGCCTACCGCGAGGTGCTGCCGCTCGCCGGCGGGCTTGTCCTCGCGCGGAAGGAGCATCTCCTCTCCCTCTTCGCCGAGGGCGGCGATCTCGTCCATCTCGATCTCGAAGGCCGCCTCCATCGCGCATGGATGGACGGCGACTCGTACCAGCGCGGCCTCGACGGCCGCGTGCGCCGGGTCGCGATCGAGCGCGGCGACGCCTTCCGCGCGCTTGCGATCGATGTCCTTCCCGACTCCACCGCCGCGCCGCTCCTCGCGCGCGTGTCCGGCCTCGTCCGCGAGGCGGCGGCCGCGCTCCCTGCCCGGGCCCCCGCCTCGCTCGCCGGGCCGCTCGCCCGCGCCACGCGCTGGGATGCCGCGCGCTACGCCGGCGAGGCGGAGCAGTTCGCGTCGACCTACGATCCGATTCCCATCCTGCCGCCCGATCAGAACCGGGCGCTCGTCCTCCAGCTCACCTCCGGCTGCTCGTGGAATCGCTGCACGTTCTGCCATCTCTATCGCGACGCGACCTTCTCGCTCAAGGCGCCGGAGACGCTCCGCGCGCACGTCCAGAGCGTGCTTGCACTCGTCGGGCGGGCGCTGCCGCTCCGCCGCGGCCTATTCCTCGGCCAGGCCAACGCTCTCGTCATCGCCCAGGAGAAGCTCCTTCCCCTCCTCGACGTCCTGCGCGAGGAGCTGGAGCGGGTCGCGGCGCCGCGCTCCTTCTCGACGCTTGCCGCGTTCATCGATTCCTTCACCCAACCGAAGACCGCTGACGAGCTCCGCGCGCTGCGCGAGCGCGGCCTGGCGAGCGTCGCGCTCGGGCTCGAGAGCGGGAGCGCCGAGGTCCTCGCCGCGCTCGGGAAGCCGGCCGAGGCGGACGCCGCGATCGCCCTCGCCCACGCGCTCCACACCGCCGGGATCGGCCTCGGCATCATCGTCCTCGTCGGCGCCGGCGGGAGGAAGCTCGGGGCGGAGCACGTGGCCACCACGGTCGAGACGATCGCCGCCATGGCGCCCGCCCGCGGCGACCGTATCTACCTCTCGCCGCTCGTCGTCCATCCGGGCTCGGCCTTCGAGGCGCGGAGCGGTGCGCTTGCCCCCCTCACCCCCGCCGAGCTCGCGCACGAGGCGGAGGAGTTCCGCACGCGCCTCCGCGCCGCCCAGGTGACCGCGCCGATCGCGCTCTACGACATCCGCCGCTTCATCTACTGAACGGCATCGCGCCCCGCCGCGTCCATTGCGGAACGGCGCGATGCTCGCCTGCCATGTGCCCGCCGCGCCTCGTCACCCGATGGTCCAATGCTCCTCGTCGCGGTCATCGCGGGCGGGAACGCGAGTGACGCGCCGGCGCTCGCCGCAACCTATCAGTGGACCAACCCGAGCGGCGGCACCTGGGAAGACGTGAACAACTGGACCCTGCGCGGATATCCGCGGGCGTTCTTCGATTTCGGCGTCTTCAGCCTGACCGGCGCCTACGGCGTGGATGCGACCAACGCGGCTACACGATCAACCCGGGCGGCACGCTCCGCGGAGACCAGGCGGTGTTGACCGCTCCCGCCATCGCGGGCACGTTCGCCACGGTGGTCCTGCCGGATGTCCCGCAGTGCGAGTTCGAGGTCGTCTACGAGCCGACGCGCGTGAGCATCGTCACGCGGCGACTGGCCCCGGACATCGTCTACCCGCTCGATCTCAAGCCGGGCGGCTGTCCGAACCCGCTGAACCTCCGCCAGCACGGCGTGGTGCCGGCGGCACTCCTCGGCCGACGGCCTCGACGTGCGCGCGATCGATCCGGCGACGCTCCGCCTCGAGGGCATCGCGCCGGTGCGCTGGTCCTACGAGGACGTGAGCACGCCGGCCTCGGGCGAAGCGTGCGCATGCACGGACGCGGGTCCGGACGGGCGCGAGGACCTGACCCTCAAGTTCGAAGCGACCGCGATCCTCGCCGCGCTGGGTCCCGTCAGGCAGGGAGACGAGCGACCGGTGACTCTCACCGGAAGTCTCCTGGACGGCCAGCCGTTCACCGCCGGCGACTGCTTCCAGATCGTGGGCGGCGGCCTGCCGGGCGGCGGACGGCGGCTCGTGATCTCGTGCTCGTGCGATAGGTGAATTGCGCGGGAGGCGGCGCGCTCGCCCGGGCGCGCGCCGCCCTGCTCCGCCACCTCACTCCGCCACCTGGTACCGCGACCGTAGCTTGCTCATCGACCAATGGAAGAGAAGCGAATGCCGGCCCCGTTCTCCGATCCGCTCGACACTGGCAGGGATGACCACCGGCAGCTGCAGAGCGATTCGGCCGCCACTCATTCGGGAACTCACCCCTGCGATCGTCCAGCGCAATTGGCGGTTCATCCTCGCCACTGATTGTCCAATCTTGCACAGCCACAGCTTCGCCCGGATCCGCCGGGTGGATACCTCGGCGAAGAACCGCGAGAAATCGGCCCGGGACTCCTTGGTCATGGCCTCTTCGAATCCCTCCTCATGAGGCACGATCGCCGCGGCCTTCTTCACGACGCCGAACAGCTGTCGATCGACGCCCGCCTCTTCCACCAGGCGCCGGGGAATCGGTTTGTCATAGTTGCCCCCGACGCACCACGGCAGCATCTCCTGCGAGTTGGAGATCCGATGGATCGAGGAATGGCTGGTGCACCCCAGGTACGGCACCGGCAGATGTAAGAACCCCAACCGCAGTCTGAGTTCGGTCAGGCTGTTGCCGCTCGTGTCCTTCCGTCGAATGTAGGGACTGACCATCTTGGCGGAACGATCCCATACGACGTCATTGAATCCGGTGAAGAGAAGCCGCTGCTCAAGGCAATCGCCAAAGGACAGAAACTCGGTGATGCCGCCCTCCGCCTCCGGTAGATCCGTCCGGTCAAGGTAGTCGAATCGGTCGAATGCCTGCACTCTCATCCCCAGGATCCTCGCAATCTCCTCCCCTGAATCCTCCACATCAGAGCCGCCTCGCGGCCTGGAACGGCGGATTGTGATGGCCTCCTTGCATCCTGCCTTCCACGCAAAGACAGCACTGGCGGGGGAGTCGTAACCGCTGGAGATGGTTGCCAGCGGTCGATACTGGATCTTCCGCCGCGAGTCGCTTGCGTTCGACGCTATGGCGCCGGTGGCCTCCTCGAGGAACGACCTGTAATCGGCGAATTCCACGAACTCGCGCTCCGCGGCTTTCGGTGCTTCCACCACCTGATGATCCACCCCCACCTGAATGTTGCAGTGGCAGTACACGTGGATGCGGTTCCCGCGACGAGTCGGGATCCACCGCTCGTACTGGTCAATCCCACGGATGATCGAGGACAACCGCCTCGTATACGACAGATCCTGCGGGTCGAGTTCATCGTCGGATAGCGCGAGCACGAAAGCACACGAATTCGACACGAGCAGGGTTTCGCCGCTTCTCAGCAGGTAGATCCGCTCCATGGTGTGATTCGGAGTGGAGATCAGCAGGCGATCCCCGACGACCTTGCCGGCAGAACCTATGAGCAAGCCTTTCTCGAAATCTGCGCTGGCGAAGTCCCCATTCCAGGCCCCGTCACAAAAGAAGTCGGCGGCGACCTCGACATGGGGCCCGTGTAGCACGCGTACTGTACGGTCGTGCTTTCGGATCGTGGCGCACCATGCCAGCCTTGGAAGTGTATCGACCTGGCACGAGGCCAGTGTCAGCGTACGCATTGGTATCCCTCGGCAGTCCGCTTCGCAGTTGCGGCGCGGCCGCTCAACCGCACCCGATCACCGCATCCACCTCGATCTCGACGAGCATGTCGGGGTGGACGAGGCCCGCGACGACCACCATGGTCGCCGCGGGCTTCACGTCGCGGAAGCACTCGGCGTGCGCGCGCCCGACCGCGTCGCAATCCGCGCTGCGAACGACGTACATGCGGGTGCGGACGACATCCGTCATCGCCGCGCCGGCCCTGGCCAGCGCGGCGGCGATGTTCGCGAGCGCCTGCCGCGCCTGCGCGTGGGCATCCCCGACCCCGACGATGCGGCCATCCCGATCGGTCGCGGTGGTGCCCGCCACGATCACCTGGTTCCCGACGCGCACCGCGCGCGAGTAGCCGACGATCGGCTCCCAGGGCGTCCCCGACGAGATGTTCTGCCGATCGATCATCGCTGCTCCGTTCGCCGTCACGGTCCGGCGACCGGATCCTCTTTCGCGTCGAACGAGAAGATCGACTTCACGAACTGCACCATCTTGGACAGGAACCAGATCGAGAGCACGATGAAGGCGAGGACGACGACGATCGCGATCACAGGATGGGCGACCGCGAGCCAGATGAGGCCGAGGACGAGCCCGTCGCCGAGGAGGCTCGCCGTCCAGTTCGACACCGGCTCCGGCGAGGCGTTGAGCGCGAGGCGCGACGTGGCCTTGGTGAGATGCGAGTTCAAGGCGACGGCGCCGCCGAGGAGCGCCGCCATGATCTGGAAGGTCGGGCTCGTGTCGCCGACCGCCATGTAGGCGAGCGCGGCGCCGCCGAGCGGGCGGATGAAGGTATGGATCGTGTCCCACACCGAGTCCACGGCCGGGATCTTGTCGGCGACGAACTCGACTGCATAGAGGAGCCCCGCCGTGACGAGCACGACGAGGCTGCTCACCGGATCGAGCGACTGCGGGAGATCGATCCACCCGAGCCGATTGGTGATCCCGAGCACGAAGACGACCGCGTAGAGATTGATCCCCGTGGCCCAGCTCGTGCCGAGCATGAGGCCCAGGGTGGCCAGAGTATCCACGTTTACTTCTTGTCCTCTGCTCCGCTCTGCGGATTCGACTTCCCCTTGGTCGTATCCGCCGGGGCTCCCTTCGCCGGGGCCTGGATCACCTTGCGCAGGTAGTTAACGACATCCCAGCGCGCATCTTCCTTCAGATCCTTCTTGAAGCCCGGCATCGGCCGCTTGCCCTCGCTCACCTTCCAGAAGATCTCGCCGTCCGAGTCCTCGCGGAGCTCGGCGGCGAGGTCGGCCGGCTTCTTCGAGAGCCCCTTCGCCTGCTTCCCGTCACCGCGGCCCTGCGGGCCGTGGCAGTCGAGGCAGGAGGCCTTGTAGATCGCCTCGCCGCGCGCCACCGACTCCTTGCTCGGCGCGACCGGGCTCTTCACCTTCGCCGCCTCGGCCGGCACCTTCCACGACGCGCCGGCGGGGGCGGGCGCCATGGACGCCGTGACCGTGGCGGCCAGGGCGAGCGCCGGGAGCAGGAGACTCTTGCGTGCACGCATGGATCGTCCTCGTTCGTGGGGGGGCCGGCCCGGGCCAGCCGGTCCTGGGTGGCCCGACAAGCGTACAACGCCCGCGGCGCCGCGTCACCCACCCCGGCGACGCTCAGAAGTAGAGCTCGATGTTCGCCATGAAGACAGGCCCCTTGGCGCCGACCAGGAGCGGATAGCTCAGGTAGCCGACCGGGGACTCGTCCACGTAGATGATCTCCGGGTTGAAGCGCAGGATCCGCGTCTCGAACGGGTAGTAGTTGAGTCCGCCGCCCGCTTCCCAGGGCTCGCCGTACTCGCCGAAGATCCTCGAGGTGAAGCCGTAGAGCATGAGCTTCTTCGGCATCGCCATCATGGATGCCTGCAGCTGGAAGCCGTGGTCGAAGAAGTCCTCCGTCGGCAGCTCGCCGCTCGCGCTCCGGAGGTCGATCCACTTCAGATTGTCGACCCACCGCACGTAGTACTCCCCTTCGAGGGCCCAGCCGCGATACTTGACCGCGCCATCGAAAGCGGACATGTGATAGTCGGCCTGCTCGATCGCCAGGCTGTCGCCGAAGGCGCCGATCTGGAAGATGCCCGTCCCGTCCGAGACGCGGATCTGCGTGTTCTCGGGATCGTCCACGTCGGGCTGGTTCTGTCTGCTCTCCCGGCTGCCCGTCAGAGCGGCGCCCAGGCTCGTGGCGACCGTCTCGTGCCCCTCGAAATCGCCGAATCCTTCATAAGCGCCGAAGCCACCCGCAGTCCACCAGAAGGCCCCGGAGTAGGTGTTCATCCCGGCGTCGAGCTGCCCCGCGTCCACGCCGAGCTGGCTCAGGTTGTTCCCGAACATGGCCTTGTAATGGAGGTCATCGCTCACGTCCCCGCTGGCCCAGATGCCGCTCGTGTAGGAGCCGCGGAAGTACTCGTCGGCGATCGTGCGGTTGTCCTGCTTGAGCCAGTGCGGCCACGTGCCGCGCGTGCTGCGCGTGGTCGGGAGGCCGCCGATGCCGGCACCCACCTCGATGTGCTCGTTGAACCGGTAGTTCAGGTTCCCGGCCGCCACGACCTGCGCGCCTTGCCCCTGGCTCGTGTTCGAGGTCCACACGTAGGCGAGGTAGCGGAACTCGGGCCGGCCGAGCCAGCCCTTGAAGTAGAGGAGCGCCTTCTGGAGCTGTAGGTCGTCTCGCTGGTCGAGGGTCTTCGCATTCCCGGAGGGGTCCGTATAGGTGTCGTCGAGCCCGCGCTGGTTCAGGTAGCGGATGTAGGTGTAGAGGCTGAAGGTCAGTGCGCCCTTGTCGCCCTCGTAGATCTTGAATCCTCTCCCCGGCGTGAGATCGGGCTTCGGCTTCGCCGCCGCTGCGTTCTCCTGGGCGAGAGCGGCCGTTGCGAAAAGAGACGCGAGCAGCAACGCCCCGGCGATCGCTCGCCGCGCTGTCCGGACTCGGCTCATCGGATATTCCTCCCATCCTCGGCATCCTGAGGCAATCTGCCGCGCTCCGCAGGTCGCGGATCGGCGCATCATAGCGACTCCGGGCGCTCGCGGCGAGGGTCCGGCGCCCGGCGCCCGGCGGCGGCACCTGTCAACGCGATGGTCGGATGCGTGCACGTGGTGGTCGAGCCGCACGGCGCGCGGCACGCGATGCGCCCTGCGCTTGACGACTGCGCGCGGGCTTCCCCTTCCGGCATGCCGCTTGCCAGACGGCGCGGGCATGGCTCATCTGCCGACCGCATGCATCGCCGCCGTGGCGGCGCTCACCCTGGTCGCCGCCGCGGCCCGCGCCACCGATGCCGATCAGAACGGCATCGCGGACGAGCGCGAGCTCCCGCTCGCGCGCCGCTTCGCGCCCACGCTCGCCCTCCACGGCCCCGACACCGAGCTGAACGGCATCCATGTGCCCGTCTATCCGGTGCCGGTCGAGATCATGGGGCTCCGTGACGCGGAGCCGGGCGCCGGACTTCCCGCCGATCGCCTCTTCGTCGTCTGGAGTCAGCAGCCGCTCGACTATCCCTACGGCGATCACTGGGTCAAGGCCCAGGGCTGGTCGCCGCCGCTCGCCGAAGCCAGCCCGGCGCACGATTACTCGGCACTGACCGACGATCCGGCTCTCCGCTCGCTCGCGCCCCCCGCGATGCCCTTCGGTCCCTACACGCTCCGCTTCCACTGGGAGTACGGGAACCCGGCGGTGGACACGCCGGCCGAGTGGTACGCGGTGTGGGAGGCTGGCAACGCCTGGTCCCGTCCGGGTTTCGACTTCCCGCCCACCGCCTACGCGCATCTCCGCCGCGCCGCCGATGCCGGCTTCGGCGGGCCGCCGGGCGCCGTCCTCGTCCAGTACTGGTTCTTCTTCCCGTTCAACGACTGGATCAACAACCACGAGGGCGACTGGGAAGGAATGAACGTCCTCGCCTCGAGCGACGATCCGGAGTCGGCGACGGTCCTCGATGTCGAGTACTTCGCGCACCAGGTGCACATCGTGCGCCCGCCCGGGATGCCGCTCGGCGATCATTGCGTCCTCGTCGAGGAGACGCATCCCACGGCGTTCGTCGGCGGCCACGGGCGGCTCACCGGCTGCATCGGCGGCACCGGCGAGGGCGAGGCTTCGCATGCGTTCTATCCGACACCGGGACGCTTCGCCGAGGTGAGCGAGGGCGACCCGCTCGGCTGCTTCGAGCGCGCGGACGAGGAGGTCGCGCTCGCCGCCGGCCCGACCGTCCACTGGTCCGATCTCGCGATCGAGGTGATCCCCGCGCCCGCGACGATCGATACGCGAGCCCATCCCGAGCGCGCGTGGCTCGTGGCCGATCTCCGCTTCGGCACGCGGCGCGTGCCCTCGGTGGGCGGCGGGCTCTGGCACGACGTCGGGAACTACGCGCCGCACGGCCCGGCGCACAACCCCGAGGATCGCTTCGGCCGAGCGGCCGCCCTGACCCGGACGCGGCCCTACTCGAGCCCCGGCGATCCGCATGCGCGGCCCTATCTCGCCGCCGAGCCGGGATGGACGCCCTTCGCCCTCTTCCTCGACACGTTCACCGGCATGACGGCGGGAGCGCCGGGGAGCCTCGCCGCATGGACGCTCGGGACCGGCAGCTGGTCGCTCGGCGACAGCGGATTCATCGGGCGCGGCGATGGAGCGCTCCGCGCCACGAACCGCGCCTACATCACGTGCGCCTGGCCGCCCGACTGGTACACGCTCCCCTTCGCCGCCTGGAACGGGCGGGCCGCCCGCTTCGCCGCCGACCTGACGCTCCGCGCGCCGCTCGCCGCAGCGTCGACCGCCGGGCTCGTCGTCGCCGGTGCGGCGACGGCCGGCGAGGGGAACGGTCAGGTGCGCATCCTCCTCGCGCGGAGCGGTGCGGGGCACGCGCTCGAGGTCCGCGTCCGGCGCACCGCCGCCGACAGCCTGGTCGCACGGGCGGCAATCGCCGATCCGGGCGCGGTCACGCATCGCCTCGAGGTGCTTACCCTCGCCGCGGACGCCGGCGGCCTCTTCCACGATGTCTGGTTCGATGGGACGCTCGTCCTCGCTTCGGTGGCCACGCCCGGGGCGGGCGACGAGGCGCGCGGCCTCGTCGCCGACGGCACGGCGGAGGTCCGCTTCGACCGGGTCGCCTTCTCCGGCCTCCGCCTCGAGCCCCGCTACCGGCATCCGCCGTTCGCGGCGATCACCGCGCCTGGGCCCGGCGCCGATATCCACGCCTGTCCGCAGCTCGTGACGTGGCAGGCCGCCGACGAGAAGAGCGATCAGGGCATCGCTGCACAGCGCCTCCGCTACTCGACGGATGGCGGCGCGAGCTGGGTGGAGATCGCCGCCCTCGGCGGCACGGAGCGGAGCGTCTCGTGGCTCCCGCCCCCAGTCACGTCCGACCGCGCCTGCCTGCTGGCCCTCACCGTGACCGACGTCGAAGGAGACGCCCGCACCGTGGAGGGAGGACCGTGCTGGCTCCGCGCCGGACCGCCGGCGACGACCGTCCTCGCTCCCACCGGCGGCGAGAGCTGGATGCGCGGGACCACGGCGATCGTGCGCTTCCTGGCGCCCTGCCGCGAGCTGGTCGACCTCGCCCTCTCGACCGATGGGGGCGCGTCCTTTCCGACCGCGGTAGCCGCAGGCATCCCGAACACGGGCGAGTTCGCCTGGGCGATCCCGGGCTGGCTGCCCGCCGGCCGCCCCTGCCGCATCCGGGTGACCGGTGGCGGCTTCCCGGCGGGCGCGAGCCCGGCCGACTTCACGCTCGCCTGGGACGGAGTGCTCGCCGGCGGGGATTTCGAGGTGGCGACACCATGGCGACTCGAGGCCGATGAGGAGGTGCGGCGCGGCGACGCGAGCGCAGCGCACGGGATCGGCGACCCGCCACTCGGCGCGCCGCTCGCAGGCCGGGCCTCCCTCTTCGCGCACGCACGCGCCGGCGGTCTCGCTCCGGGGCCTGGTCCCGCGCCCGCGCCGGATCCCGATCCCCCCTGGCCCGCGCATGCGGGCGTCCTCGTCGTGGCCGTGTCGGAGTTGCTGCCGCTCGCCGATCCCGGCGCCGTGCGCGCGCTGCACGTCGCGCTCCGCGGCACCGTGATCGCGGGCGCGGCGCCGGGGCGCCCGGCGCGGGCCGCCGCGCGCGCCACGTTGACCGCTTCCTACCAGGCGGCGTCGGGCCACGAAGTCCTGGCCGAGGATCTGCTGACCTTCGACGTGACGCGGACCGAGACCGGGGCGGCCGAGGAGCAGTGCGCGGAGATCGTCCCGATCTCCGTCCCCCCGCCCGGCGCCACATCGATCCGCTTCCGGCTCTCGATCGCTGCCTCGGCGCGGGCGGCGGGACCGGGCGCCACGGCGGAAGTGGAGATCGTGGCCGACGACCTTCGCCTCGAGACGGCGATCGGTGTCTCCTCCGATTCCGTGCGTGGCGCGGCGCCCATCATGAGCGTGCACTCGCGCGGCGATGACACGGCCGTGATCGAGCTCGCGCTGCCCGCGTCGGCGCCCGTCTCCCTCGCCGCGTTCGCGCCGACCGGGCGGCTCGTCGCGCGCCTCCTCGACCGCCGCCCGCTCCCGCGCGGCCGGCATGCGCTCACCTGGAACACGCGCGGGCTGCCGCGCGGCGCCTACTTCCTCCGGCTCACGGCCGGGGGGCGCACCGCGGTCGCGAAGTGGCTCGTTGCGCCGTGATCGCGAACGGCGAAGGGCGTCCCGCGGGATCGCGTCAGGCCGGGCGGCCCGTCTCGAACTCGCTCCGCACCGCGGTGCGCAGCGCCGCATCGCGGAGGAACTCCTCGGCGGTGAGCGCGAGCGCCTCTGCCGCATCGAGCATGGCCGCGATGCCGCGGTCCGCGGCGGCGACCCGCACGAAGTCCTCCTGGTGGCACATGGCCGCACCGCGATCGCAGACGGCCACGTACGGGTGGATCGCCGGAACCACGTGCGACACGTCGCCCATGTCGGTCGAGCCCTGCCCGAGCTCGGTGTCCGCCTCGGCCGCGGTCCGCCCGAGAGCGGCGAGATGCCGGCCGAAGACGCGGGCCAGGATCATGTTGTTCCGGAGATCGCGGTAGCCCTTCTGGCGCTCGATCGCGACCTCGGTGCGCGTGGCGAGCGCCGCCGCCCGCGCGCAGTCGGTCACGATCTCGAGCACGCGGGCGAGGTAGGCGTCGGTGGTCGCGCGCACGCTGAACTGGCAGGCCGCGCGCTCCGGGATGATGTTCACCGCCTGCCCGCCGTTCGTGATGAAGCCGTGCACGCGCGTGCCGTCCTTCAAGTGCACGCGCTGGCTGTCGATGAGCTGGAAGGTCTGGATCACGCCCGAGAGCGCCGAGTTCCCGTCCCATGGCGCGGCCGCCGCGTGCGACGGCCGCCCGGTGAACCGGAAGGTGACCCACTCGCTCGCGAGCGCGCCGTGCGCGAGGAGATCCCGGTCCAGGGGATGGAACATGATGGCCGCATCGATCTCCGCGAAGGCGCCGGCGGCGAGGAGCTTCACCTTGCCGCCGCCCCCCTCCTCGCCCGGCGTCCCCAGGAGGACGACCTCGCCGGGGAGATCGTCGGCCACCGCGGCCAGCCCGAGGAAGGCGCCGAGCGCTCCGCCCGCGATCAGGTTGTGCCCGCAGGCATGCCCGATCTCGGGAAGCGCGTCGTACTCGGCGAGAATCGCGATGCGCGGGCCGCCGGCCCGCCCCGTGCGCGCGCGGAACGCAGTCGGCAACCCTCCAATCCCGCGCTCGACCACGCCCCCCGACGATCCGGCTGCCCCGGCGAGCCATTCCGCCGCCTGGACCTCCTCGAAACGGAGCTCCGGATGCTCGTGGATGCGCCGCGCGACGGCCGCGAGCTCCGGCCCGCGGGCGGCGATCGCGGCGCGGATCCGCTCCGCCGGCGCCGGCCTGTTCGTCGCGGCGTTCATGACACGGCGCACGCGCGCTCGGAGACGCGGCGCACGACGTCGTCCTCGTTCGACTCGCAGGCGCGGAGCGCGAGCTCGAGGCGCCGCCCCGCCGCCGCTGCGAAGAGGCGCGTCATGTCGATCTCGCCGGCAGCCCCCTCCGGCCCGCGCGCGGCCGTCGCCGCCGTTGCGCGCGCGAGGCAGGCGCTCGTCGCGTAGAGATCGATCGCGCAATCGGCGAGCCGGGCCAGGATGAGCTCGCGCTCGGCGAGCTTCGCGCCGTGCCGTGCGACGGCCGCTGCAGCCGCGGCCGCCAGCTCCTTGACGCCCGTCTCCACCATCGCCGCCTCGGCCGCGAGCGCGGCCGGCACCCGCGTGAAGCGCGCCGCCGCCGCCGCACCGCCCGCCGCCGCCGCCGCGGCCTTGAGCCCGGTCCCGGCGATGAACAGCCGCTGGATCTCGTTCGTCCCCTCGAAGATCATGTTGACGCGGCTGTCGCGCAGGAAGCGCTCGTAGGGATACTCGGTGATGAATCCGTTGCCGCCGTTCACCTGCACGGCGTGGTTCACCACCTTCCACAGCCCCTCCGAGCAGAAGGTCTTGGTGATCGCCGACTCGATCGCGTAGTCCGAGTCGCCGCGGTCGGCGAGCCCCGCGGTCAGGTAGGTCACGCTCTCCATGGCGTGGATCGTGGCCGCCATGTCGGCGAGCTTCTCCTGGATCAGCTCGAAGTCCTTGAGATACGTATCGAACTGCTGGCGCTCCCGGGCGTGGCCGGCCGCCGCCGAGAGCATCCGCTTCGCCGCGCCGACGCAGCAGGCGCCGAGGGAGAGCCGGCCGGTATCGAGCACGGTGAGCGCGAGCTTGAGCCCCTCGCCCTTCTTCCCCAGCACGTTCGCCGCCGGCACCTTCACGTTCTGGAGGCCGAGCTCGATCGTCGACGAGCCGCGGAGCCCCATCTTGTGCTCCTCGCGGCCGCGCGTGAGCCCGGGCGTGTCCATCTCGACGACGAACGCCGTGATGTCGCGCCCCTTCTTCACGGGGCCGAGATCGGGCGTGCGCGCGAAGGTGACGACGACATCGCACAGGCCGCCGTTGGTGCACCACTGCTTGGTGCCGTTCAGGACGTAAACGCCTTCCTTCTCGTCCCACGCGGCGACCGTGCGGAGTGCGCCCGCGTCCGAGCCGGCCCCCGACTCGCTGAGCGAGAAGGCCGCGATCAGCTCGCCGGTGGCGAGCCGCGGCAGGTAGCGCGCCTTGAGCTCCTCGCTCCCGAAGAGGATGATCGCCTTCGAGCCGAGCGACTGGTGTCCGCCGATGAGGGTGGCGGTGGCGCCGCAGTGTCCGGCCACCGTCTCCATGAAGCGGCAGTAGGCCGTCACCGACATGCCGAGGCCGCCGTGCTCCTCGGGCACCGTGAGCCCGAGCACGCCCATGTCGGCGAGACCGCGGATCACGTCGGGCGGGAGCTTCGACGCTGCATCGATCGCGACCGGGTCGATCTTGTCCTCCGCAAAGCGCCGGAACGCGGTCAGGACCAGATCGAGCTCCTCGGACTCGCCGGGATCGAGCTCCGGATAGGGGATGATCAGGTCCTCCCTGATCATCCCGTGGAAGAAACCGCGTGCGAATCCCACCACCCCGCTCTCCACCTTCCGTTCCATCGCTCCCCTCCCTCTTCCGCGCGGCCCACCGCGCGGCCACGCAGCGCGGCCGGGCTCGATCATCAGCGGCAGCGTGTATACTACAACGAGCCCGGCCGTCGAGGTAGACCCGGAGATGGAGCCATGAGCAAGCCATGAGCAGAAACGACTTGCATGAGAAAGCCGCGCGCCTGGCGAGCCGCTTCTGCGTCACGAACGGGAAGGACTTCCGCCTCGCCGACGTGGACCCCGGAGATACGCTCGACTTCACCGACGAGGACAAGCCGCGGGCCAAGGAAGCGCTCGCCGCCGGCATCGAGGCGCTCGCCGAACTACAAGACAAGCTCTACGCGCAGGACCGCTGGGCGCTGCTCCTCATCTTCCAGGCCATGGACGCCGCCGGCAAGGACGGCGCCATCAAGCACGTGATGTCGGGCGTCAACCCGCAGGGCTGCCAGGTGTTCTCGTTCAAGGCGCCGTCCAGCGAGGAGATCGACCACGACTACCTCTGGCGCTGCCTCAAGTCGCTGCCCGAGCGCGGCCGCATCGGCATCTTCAATCGCAGCTACTACGAGGAAACGCTCGTCGTGCGCGTGCACCCCGAGTTCCTCCAGCGGCAGAAGCTCCCGCCGGCGCTCGTCACCGATCGCATCTGGCAGGAGCGCTTCGAGGACATCCGGGCGATCGAACGCTACCTGACCCGGAACGGCATCGTGGTCCGCAAGTTCTTCCTGCACGTGTCGAAGGAGGAGCAGAGACGACGCTTCCTCGCGCGGATCGAGGACCCGGACAAGAACTGGAAGTTCTCCACCGGCGACGCCCGGGAACGGGGCCGCTGGGACGAATACATGGCGGCGTACGAGGACATGATCCGCCACACCGCGGCACCGGACTCGCCGTGGTATGTCATTCCGGCCGACAACAAGTGGTTCACCCGCGTCGTGGTCGCCGCCGCCGTGATCGAGGCCCTGGATGCGCTCGGCCTCGCCTATCCGCAGCTCGATGACGCGCAGCGCGCCGAGCTCGCCGCGGCCAAGGAGGCTCTCGACTCCGAGCCGCGGTGACCGGAGCCTCCCGGCCCCGTTCTACGGGGCGGGGAAGAAGGTGCGCCCGGCGCGCGCCATCTCGATCAGGAGCGGCGCCGGCTCGAAGCGGCGCTGGCCTTCGGCTGCGAAGAGCGACATGCGCTCGACCACGGTCTTCACGTCGAGCGCGTCGGCGTGACGGAGGATCCCACCGCGGAAGGACGGGAACCCGATGCCGAGCACGAGGCCCAGGTCCACCGCGGCCGGCGCGGCCACGACTCCTTCCTCCAGGCAGCGTGCCGCCTCGTTGATCATGGGGAGCATGAGCCGCTCCTGGAGATTCGCGGCGAGCTCGGGCGCGGCCGCCGCTGCCGCCGCTGCCGCCGCCCCCGCACCCGCGGGAACGCCGGCGGCCGGGAGCGACTCGATGATCGCCTGCACCTCGGGATCCACGCGCCGCTCGCTGCCCGTCGTGCGGTAGAACCCGAGGCCGCTCTTGCGCCCGAGGCGCCCCCTGCCGACGAGCGCCGCGAGGAGCGGGGAGAAGGGCGTGCCATAGGCCTTCTGCAGGCGCTCGGCGGCGCCGAGCGCGACGTCGAGCCCGATCTCGTCGAGGAGCTCGAGCGGACCGAGCGGCATGCCGAAGTTCCGCATGGCGCGATCGACGACGTCGATCGTGAACCCTTCCTCCAGCAGGAGGCAGGCCTCGTTCAGGTACGGGGTAAGGAGGCGGTTGACGAGGAAGCCCGGGCGGTCGGCGACGAGGAGCGGCGTTTTGCCGAGCCGTTGCACGAAATCGAAGGCGGAAGCCACCACCCAGTCCTCGGTCTGCGCTCCGCGCACCACCTCGACGAGCGTCATCCGATCCACCGGATGGAAGAAGTGGAGCCCGATCGCCCGCGACGGGCGCCACAGGGCGGCCGCCAGATCCGTGATCGACAGGGATGACGTGTTCGAGGCGATGATCGCGTCCTCGCGCACCTCGGCCTCGATCTCGCGGAGGACCTGCATCTTGAGGGCCTGATCCTCGCTGACCGCCTCGATCACCAGATCGGCGCGGCGAAATCCCTTCATCTCGAGGGTGGTGGCGATGAGCCCCAGGTGGCGCTCGACCTCGGCCGGTGTCATCTGGCCGTGCTCGACCTCGCGGTGGTAGAGAGAGCGCGCCTCGGCCAGCGCGTGCGCGATCGCCTCGTGTTTGACGTCGCGAAGCCGCACCTGGATCTCGGCCCTGGTCGCCGCGTGCGCGATGCCGCCGCCCATGACGCCGGCGCCGATCACGCCCACGTCGAGGACGCGCGGCGCCCCGCCGGCGAGATCGGCGACTCCCGCCGCCTTGGCCGCCGCCTCCTTCAGGAAGTGGACCGCGATCATGTGGCGCGTCGCCGGCGACACGAGGAGCTCTCCCGCGCTCCGCGCCTCGACCGCGTAGCCGGCGCGGCGGCCGCGCTCGACGCCGATCCGGATCGCATTGAGCGCCATCGGCGGGGCCGGATAGAGGCCGCGCGTGCGCGCATAGAGGTCCTCGTGCGCGCGTGCGAAGAGCGCGGCCCGCCCCACGCGCGTCCGCTCGAGGAGCCTCTCCCAGCCGCCGAGCTTCGGCTCCGCGCGCCGCGGGCCGCGCTGCGCCGCGACCACCCGGCGGGTGAAGGCGAGGACCTGGTCGGCGAAGAGCTCGGCCGGATACACCTCGTCGGCGAGGCCCATGCGGAGCGCCTGCTCGCCGTCGATCGGACGCCCGGACAGGATGAGCCCGATCGCGCGCCGGAGCCCGACGAGCTGCGGCAGCCGCTGCGTGCCGCCCCACGCCGGGAGGAGGCCGAGCCGCACCTCGGGAAAGCCGAAGCGGGTCGAGCGCCGGTCGCTGAACAGGCGGAAGTGGCAGGCGAGCGCGAACTCGGCGCCGCCGCCGAGGCAGGCGCCGTCGATCGCAGCGATCACCGGGAGACGGAGCGTTTCGACCTTGGAGAACACGCGCTGCCCGAGTCGCGCCGCGGCGATGCCCTCGGCCTTGGTGCGGATGCGCGCCGTCGCCTCGAGGTCGGCCCCGGCCAGGAAGCAATCGGGCTTCACGCTGCGCACGATGACTGCACTCGCCTCGGAAGCGCGCGCCAGCTCATCCAGCATCTGGTCGAGGCGAGCGAGCACGGCGCCCGTGAACAGATTCACCCGGCGATCGGGATCGTCGAAGGTGAGATAGAGGATGTTCTCGGGCCCGGGATCGATGCGCACGGCGGGAACCGGGGAGGATCCCAGCTCGAGCTGTGCGCCGCCGCCGTCGCCCGGCCCCGATATCATCTCCCGTGTCTCGCTGTTCTGCATCATCTGCTCCCGCTCGTCCCGCCGCCGGTCGTCCGGCCCCCGCTCACCGCTCGAGGACCATGGCCGCGCCCTGGCTCCCGCTGCCTCCGATCGCCGCCAGCCCCAGGTTCACGTCCCGCCGCCGCATCTCGTGGAGGAGCGCCAGCACGAGCCGCGCGCCGCTCGCCCCGGCCGGATCGCCGAGAGCGATCGCACCGCCGTTCACGTTGCGAATCGCGGGATCCACCTCGCCCGCCGCGCCCGGGCGCCGGCAGCTCGCCGCGAACTCCCGCGAGCGGAGCGCCGCCTCGTTGGCGAGCACGATCGCCGACGACGTCTCGTGGAGCTCGATGAGCTGGATGTCGCGGAGCGGCACCCGCGCTCGCTCGAGCGCGAGCGGAACGGCGTGCGCCGGACCGAGCCCCATGTGCTCCGTCTCGACCGCCGCGACCGCGTACGACCGGATGCGTCCGAGCGGCGCCCGTCCGAGGTCGCGCGCGCGAGTCGCTCCGGCCACCAGGCAGACGGCGGCGCCGTCGGCCGTGGCCGCGCTGTTCCCGGTGGTCACCGTGCCGAAGCGGCTGTCGAAGAGCGGCCCGAGCCGGGCCAGCTCGGCGAGGAGCTCGTCGGCACCCCCGTGGCGCGGATCCCGATCCGCGGCCACGACCGGCATGGCGCCGCTCGGCGGGTAGACGGCCACGATCTCCTCGGCCACCTGCGCCGCCGCCGCCGTTGCGCGGCGATGGCTCTCGGCGGCGAGCGCGTCCTGCGCCTCCCGCGAGATTCTCCACTCCTTCGCCAGGATCTCCGCCGTCTCACCGCGGCTGAAACGTGACACGGCGTCCTCGGCTCCGCGCGTGGCCTGCGCGAGCCGGCTCATCGACTCGACCCCGCCGGCGATGACCATCTCGGCCTCGCCGAGGGCGATGAGTCGCATGGCGGCGGCGATCGCCTCGAGACCTGAAGCGCCGTCCCGGTTCACGGTGAAGGCGGGGGTGCGGGCCGGGAGGCCGGCCTCGACCGTGATCGTGCGCGCGACATTCGCCGCTTCGGGGAAGCTCGCCACGGTCCCGATCACCACGTGGTCGATCCATGCGGGATCGACCCCGGCCCGATCGAGGAGCTCGCGCACGGCCACGCGGCCGAGGGTCGTGGCCGAGACTTCGGCGAAGGCGGATCCGGCGCGACAGAAAGGGGTACGCACCGCCTCGATGATGGCGACCTCGCCGCTCATGGCCCTACGGTTCCCTCTCGCCGCCGGCGGGCGCGGCGCTCGAGGTGTCGGGCGGGGCCGCGCGCGAGGTGTCCGCTGCGGCGGCGCGCGTTGCATCCAGCGGGGCGGCGCGCGTTGCATCCAGCGGGGCCGCGCTCGAGGTCTCTACCGGCGCCGCGCCCGGGTCGGCCGGCACCGCGATCTCCGTACGCACGCCCGGCGTCGTTTCCGCCGCCGGGGGCGGGCTCGGCGGGTGGTCGGCCCGGCGCACGAAGTAGTTCTTGCGGATCCCTTCCACGTACTCCTGGCTCAGCCCGGCGGCTCGCTCATCGAGCATCTTCATGCGCAGCCGGTCCTGGACCTCCTCGTAGGTGTACTCGCCGCCGCCCTCCCGGGCCAGCACCTTGAACACATGGAAGCCCGCCTCCGAGGCCACGACCTCGCTCAGCTCGCCGACAGCGAGGCCGCGCACGGCGCGACCGATCATCGGATTGATCTCGCTCTCCTCGAAGCGGCCGAGGCTCCCGCCCTTCTCCGCCGACTCGCGATCGTCCGAGTACTCGCGGGCGAGGGCCGCGAAATCGGTCCCCTTCCTGGCCAGGTCGAGCACCTTCTCGGCCTCGGTGCGGGACCGCCGCCGATCGTCTTCCGACATGTCGATCGCGACCCGGATGTGCTCGAGCCGCACCCGCTCCCCATCGCGCTCGGCGAGCCGGAGGATCTCGACGGCGCCCGGCACCTGGAAGGGATCCGAGGTCTCGCCGGGCGCGAGCTTGGCGACCGCCGCGGCGAGACGCGGATCCAGCTCGCCGGGCGCGAACCAGCCGAGCGCGCCGTCGGTCGCGGCGCTCGCCTGGTCATCGGACTCCTCGCGTGCGACCGTGCCGAACGGCTCGCCGGCGACGAGGCGAGCCTGGATCCGATCGAGCTTCGCCTGCGCCCTCTTGACCTCGCTCTCCTTGGCCATGAGCCCGATGAACACGTGCGCCAGCTCCACCTGCCCCGGCTTCTTCGGCAGCTCGGCCTTGTGCTCCTCGTAGTAGCTCAGGAGCTCCGCATCGGGGATCTCGATCTTCGAGTAGACCTCCCGCTGCATGAGCCGCGTGGTGAGCATCTCCCGGCGCGCGTCGTCCCGATAGCGGACGATGAGCTCGCTCTCGGTGAGGCCTTCCCTGGCCAGCTCGCTCTGGAACGCCGCGTCGCCGCCGACCTGCTGCTTGATCGTGTCCAGGTGCTGCTTCACCGCCTGCTCGACTTCCTCGTCGCTGACGGTGAGGCCGCGGGCGCGGGCCTCGAGGAGCACGATCTTCTCGTCGATCAGGCTCTGCAAGATCTCCTCGCGGGCGCGGGCGAGGCTCGTGTCCGGCAGGTTCGCGCGCAGGCGAAGGATGGCGACCTGTTCCTCCACCTCGCTCGTGAGGACCACCTCGTCGCCGACCTGGGCGGCGACCCCGTCCAGGAGCACGGGATCCGGCCACGCCGCCGCTGCTCCGAACGCGGCGGCGAGGAGGACGAGGAGCGCGACGGACGCGCACCGCGGGGCGATGCGCCCGCGGCGGGAATAGAGCGCCAACGAGAACCGTCCTTTGTCCGGTGGATGGCACCCGGCAGCCGGCGGTCGGGTGCGAATGCAAGAGGCCGGGCGCCCCACTCTGCCATCCCGGCCATCCTCCGTCAACGCGCCTGACCGCTCCCCCGGCCGGGCGGCGACGGCTTCGTCGCTGCTGCTGCCGGTGTCGTTGCTCCCAGCGCCGGCTTCATCGCCGCTGCCACCGCCCTGGTCGCGGCCGGCGCCCCCGACGCTCCGGCTCCTGTCGCAGCCGCAGCGAGCCCGGCCACGATCTCGCCCGCCACGGCGAGCGGATCGCTCCCCGTCTCGCGCGCAAGGATCGTGAAGGGCACTCCGGCCCCGAACTCGAGCCGGAGCCGGGTGCGAGCGAGGAGCCCCTGGATGGCCGCCTTGCTCGGGGCGACCGCGAAGTCGCAGCGCACCCGCCGCCGGCCGACATCGATCTGGCTCATCCCGCCGGCGGCTCCGGCGAGCTTCAGGCGACGGAGCGCGAGGAGGTTCGCGGCCGACTCCGGCAGTCGCCCGAAGCGATCGGCGAGCTCCTCGCCCAGCGCGAGAACTTGCGCCTCGTCGCCGGTATCCGCCAGGCGCTTGTAGAAGGTGATCTTCTCGGTCGGCGAGCCCACGTACTCGTCGGGCAGATAAGCGTCGAGCTCGGTCGCCACGCGGCACTCGAGCTTCTTGTCGGCCGGCTCGCCCTTCAACTCTGCGATCGTCTCTTCGAGCAGCCGGCAGTAGAGATCGAAGCCCACCGACAGGATATGCCCGTGCTGCTGCGCGCCGAGGAGATTGCCCGCCCCGCGGATCTCGAGGTCCTTCATCGCGATCTTGAACCCGGCCCCGAGCTCGTCGTACTCCTCGATCACGCGCAGCCGACGCTCGGCGGTCTCGGTGAGCGCGCGATGCGGCGGCACGAGGAGATAGCAGTAGGCCCTCTGGTTCGAGCGTCCCACCCGCCCGCGGAGCTGGTAGAGCTGGGCGAGCCCGAAACGGTCGGCGCGGTTCACGATCATCGTGTTCACGGTCGGCATGTCGACGCCCGACTCGATGATCATGGTGGTCACCAGCACGTCGTACTGCCGGTCGATGAAATCGACGATCACCTGCTCGAGCGCCCGCTCCGGCATCTGCCCGTGCGCCACCGCGAACCGGAGCTGCGGGCAAACCTTGCGCAGGAACCCGACCATCGCGTCCATCGACTGCACCCGGTTGTGCACGAAGAAGGACTGGCCGCCGCGGTCGGCCTCGCGGAGCAGCGCATCCACGATCAGATCGCGCTCGAACTCGACGATCTCGGTGTGGATGGGCACCCGGTCGCGCGGCGGCGTGTTGATGATCGAGATGTCGCGGGCGCCCAGCAGCGAGAGATGCAGCGTGCGCGGGATCGGCGTCGCGGTCAGGGTCAGGACGTCGGCCACCGTCTTGAGCTGCTTGAGCCGCTCCTTGTGCTTGACGCCGAAGCGCTGCTCCTCGTCCACGACGATCAGTCCCAGGTCGCGGAATTCGACGTCCTTCTGCAATAATCTGTGGGTGCCGATGACCACATCCACGTCGCCGCGCTTGACCGCGTCGACCACCCGATCCTGCTCGGCCGCGGTGCGGAAGCGGGAGAGCACCTCGACCTTGACCGGGAAATCGGCCAGCCGCTCGCTGAAGGTCGCATAGTGCTGCTGGGCCAGGATGGTGGTGGGCACCAGGACCGCGACCTGCTTCTCGTCCTGCACGGCCTTGAAGGCTGCACGCACCGCCACCTCGGTCTTCCCGTAGCCGACGTCGCCGCAGACCAGCCGATCCATCGGCCGCGGCGCCTCCATGTCGCGCTTGATCTCCTCGGTGACCCGCACCTGGTCGGGCGTGTCGTCGTAGGTGAACGAGGCCTCGAGATCGCGCTGCCAGACCGTGTCCGCCGAGAAGGCGATCCCGGCCCGCGTCGAGCGGAGCGCGCCGACGCGAAGGAGTTCCCCCGCCATCTCCTGGATCGCCTTCTTGGCCTTCTCCTTGGTCTTCGCCCAGGCGGTGCCGCCGAGCCGCGACACGGCCGGCGCGTTCTGCCCTTCCTCGAGCGCGTACTTCTGGACCAGGTCGAACTGGTCGGCGGGGATGAAGAGCTTGTCCCCCCGCTGGTAGTGGATCTCGAGGCAGTCGGTCTCGTGGCCGCCGATCGTGAGCCGGCTCGTCCCCTGGTAGACGCCGATCCCGTGATCGATGTGCACGACGTAGTCGCCCGGCCTGATGGCCATGAGGTCGGGGATCGAGATCCCGGCCTTGAAGCGACGGCGCGGGCGGCGGCGGCGGAAGCGGGCGAAGATCTCGTGATCGGTGAGGACGCAGAGGCGCACCTCCCGCCACAGGAAGCCGCCGGAGAGATGGCCGACCTCGACCTCGACCGCGTACTCGGCAAGGAGCTCGCGCAGATGGTCGCGCTGGCCCGGATTGTCGGAGAGGACGACCGTGCGGTTGCGGGCCGCCATCTGGGCGCGCATGAATGCGTGGAGGACGTCGGCCGAGCGGCCGAAGCTCTCCTGGCCGCGCACCTGGAAGCGGAGGACCGGGCGGCGGCCGGCTGCTCCCCTCGTTTGTGCGTCCTCCTCTCCCGCCCCCGGCGCGTCGTCCGCGGCGCCATCGTCCACCGGCCTATCGTCCACCGGCACATCGTCCCCGCGCACGATCGCCTCGACCGCCGCCGGCAGCGGCGCTCCCGCCGGCAGTTCGAGCCCGCGCAGCACCTCGCCGAGCGGGGCCGTCCGGCGCTCGAGCTCGAGGTCGAAGCCGCCGTGGCGAAGGAGGTCGGCCTCGAGCGCATCCCAGTCGAGGAGGAAGGACGACGGCGGGGAGACGAGCTCGCGATGCCGCCGCCGCTCCTCGTGCTCGCGATCGACGGAGTGCGCCTGCTCCCCCGCGCGCACCGCGAGCCGCGCCGGGCTCTCGCGCACGACGAGCGCATCGCCCGGGACGTAGCGCAGGACCGAGCCCCAGCCCTGATCGACGAAGCCGGAGATGCGGCGCATGTTGACGTAGTAGCGCTCGGAGAGGAGCTCGGCCGCGTGGAGCTCCGCATCGTGCGCGTCCCCGGCCGCGGCGCGGATGGCGGCGGCCGCGCGCTCCGCCGTCTCGGCGTCGATGATCATCTCGCGGCGCGGAAGGAGGACGAGCGCCGCGATCCGCTCGATCGAGCGCTGCGACGCGGGGTCGAACTCGCGCAGCGAGGCGATCTCGTCCCCGTCGAACTCGATGCGCACCGGGCTCTCCCGCCCGAAGGAGAACACGTCGACGATCCCGCCGCGCCGAGCGACGTCCCCCTGCTCCTCGACGAGCGGCACCCGCTTGTAGCCGAGATCGCCGAGCCAGTGCGTGAGCTCGTCGGCATCGAAGGGATCGCCGGTCCCGAGCGTGAGCACGCCCCGCCGCATGACCGCGGGCGCCGGGACCAGGGTCGCGAGCGCGGCGGCGGTGGTGACGACCGCGGCCCGCCGGCCGGCGACCAGCCCGGCCAGCGCGTGGAGCCGGGCGTCGAGGATCGCGTGATGCGGGGAGCGGATGTCGTAGGGGGAGGTCTCGAACTCGGGAAGATGGAGGACCGCGTCGGGGCCGAGGAAGGCCTCGAGATCGTCGCGCAGAGCTTCGGCCGCCTCCTGCTCGGGGACGACGACGACGAGCGTGCGCCCGAGATCGCGGTAGACGTGCGCGAGGACGAGCGCGCGCGCCGAGCCGGAGAGCCCGCGGACCGACGGCCGCAGCCCACCCGGCCGGCGGAGCAGGGCGAGGAGCTCGGCGAGGATCTCGCTCCGCCCGCTCTCCGCGAGGAGGCTCGCCATCACATCCGGGCGCGCTGGTTCGGTCATGAGATTTCCGTTGGGTGGGAGAACTGCGCGTGGCACCATCCGCCGGCGGAACGCCTGAGTCTAACCGGGTGCCGGAGACTTCCGCAAACGGGCGCCGCTCGCGCGCAGCCGCGGCGTGCTGACGAGCCTCACGTCTCGCTCATGGAGGTGGGCAGGCATGAACTCGGGACCGGATGACCGTGATGACCGGGACGACCGCGACTTCGCTGGCGAAGCGCGGGGAGCATCCGAAGGGAACGACCCGAGCGCCCGGCCCCCGGGGCATTGGCCCGGGGAGCCCCCTTCCGCATCGGAGCCGCCGCCTCCTCCCTCTCCGCCGGAGCCGCCCGCGGTGCCGCCCCTCCCGACCGTTCCGCCCGCCGGCTCGGCTTGGCATCCGTCCTGGCCGCCCGAGTCCGCCCCTCCCTCCGCCCACGCCGGCGTGCCCTGGGAGGACCGCGACCGCATCGGCTTCCTCGCCGCCCTCTTCGCAACGGTCCGGCTCTCGCTCTTCGAACCGACCCACTTCTTTTCGCGCCTTCACCCCCAGGGCGCCGTTCCGCCGCCGCCCGGCGGTCCGATCGGGAGCCCGATCCTCTACGCCATCCTGGTCGGCGTGCCGGGCGCCATCGCCAGCATCTTCTGGCAGTTCGTCGTGTCCTCCCTCGGTCTCTTCTCGGGAGGGGACGCGGGTGAAGCCCTGTTCACCGTGGGCACGAGCATCATCGCGGCCGCCCTCTCCCCCATCCTGATCCCGCTCGCGCTCCTCATCACGACCGCGATCATCCACGTCGTCCTTCTGCTCTTCGGCGGGGCCAAGGAGGGCTTCCTCGCCTCCTTCCGCGTCCTCTGCTACTCCTCGGCGCCCGAGCTCTTCCAGCTCATTCCCCTCTGCGGCATCCTGAGCGGTGTCTGGTGGGTCGTGATCGCGGGGATCGGCCTCAAGGTGGTGCACCGGACGACGTTCCCCCGTGCCTTCGGGGCTCTCCTCCTCCCCCTCCTCGCGTGCTGCGGTCTCCTCGCGCTCCTCATCTTCGTCGCGGGGATGGCCGGGCTCCTGGACGCGATGGGATGAGTCGAGCGGCGGCCGTTCTCCGCGTCCGGCCCGGCCCGCGCCTCCGCGCGATCTCGGCGCTGCCACGCTGCGAGCTCGCGCTCCTCGGGGGCGCGAGCGTGGTCGTGCTCGCCGCCTGCCTCCGCGTGCCCGCACTCGCTGCGCTCGCCGCAGCCGCCGGGCCGGCCCTCGGGATCACCGCCTGCCCGTGGCGAGCCCTGACGCAAGTGGCCTGCCCGGGATGCGGCGGCACGCGTGCCTTCCTCCGCCTCGCGGTCCTCGATCTCCCCGGGGCCTTCGCCCTGAACCCGCTCGTGACCGCGGCCGCACTCGCCGCCGTGCTCCTCGGCGGTCTCGCCTTCCTCGCACCGCGCGCCACCGACGCGTTCCTCGAGCGCTGCGGCCGCCTTTTCGCGTCACGCCGCGGGCGCCTGGCGCTTGCCGCGGCGCTCATCGCCGAGATGGCGGTAGCCACCGCGCTCTAGCCGGAGCGGCGCGCTCCGCGCTAGCTCGCCGCCGGCGTGAAGGCGCCCTTCCCGCGCGAGAGCAGCACCTCGGTCACCAGCACGAGGAGCGCGAGGAGGAGGATCGGCCGCCACAGCTCCCGCCCCTGCCGGATCTCGCGCACGTGGGAGCTCACATCGCGCGTTCCGCTCAGGTAGGAGAACGCGTGGTCCCCGAAGATCGCCCGCACGCGATCGATGTCCGCCACCGCCAGATCACTTTCCCGCGCGTCGGGATTGACGGCGGCGAGCGCCACCTCCGCGTCGGTGTCGTCGAGGATCCGATAGATCCCCGGGCGCTCGAGGGGCGGCGTGCGCAGGAGCTGGAACGCGCCGCGATCCACGGTCTCGATCGGGAACTCGCTTGCGTCAGGAGCGACGACGCGGTAGCGCCGGGGCGAGGCCGGAGCCGGCAGGAGCCTCTCGAGCGGGGCGCCGGCCAGATCCTCGTTCGCCTCGGCCTGCGCGCGCGCGAGGTGGGAGACGGTTTGATGGATGAGCGGGACGAAAGCGCCGCTCGTCGGCAGGTCGTTCCAGGCGCGATCCACCGAGGAGGCGAAGAACATGACCCCCTCGCCCTCGACGAGAGCCGGGAGATCGGGCCGGAACTCGGCGATCACGCGTGCCGAGCCGGGGAGGACCTTCACCACCTGATCGAAGCGCGCCTGGGTCAGCCGCTCGCCTAGCGTCGCGCCGAACCCGGTGAACACGGGGTGCCCGGGGACGGCCGGCGTGAGCTGGAAGAGACCTCGCGCCGGGGCCGCCGCTCCCGCCGACCCGGCCGCTCCGCCCGCTCCGGCTCGGCCCCCGCCGCCGCCCCGCGCCTCGACCAGCCCGGCGAGCTTGATGGGCAAGAGCCCCGCCAGGAGGCGGTCGTTGTAGAAGCGGAGATCGCTCTCCTCGCCCGGGAAGATGAGGAGTCCGCCCCCATCGCGCACGAACGCGCGCAGCCGCTCGATGCCGTCCGGCTTGAGCTGGCCCGGTCCCGCGAGGATGACCACGTTCAGCTCACGGAGATCGGTGCGGCCGACGTCCGCCGCCGCGATCTCCTCGGCGACATAGGGCCCCGCGCCCGGCTCCGGCTCGAGGGCGAGGCGCACGAACGTCCCCGCGAGCCCGCCGGGGTCCGCCACGACCCCCACCCGCGGCCGCTTCTCGTCCCCGAGCAGGAAGTGACGCACGTCATCGGAGGCCAGCGCATCCTCCGGGATGCGCACCGAGCCGACGCGCTCGGCGAAGGGGCCGGCCCCGAGATCCACGGTCACGCGCGTGGTCGCATCGGGCCCGAGCTTCGCGAACACCTCGCCCATCCGCGCCTCGCCCACGTAAGCCGTGACCGGGATCGCCTCCTGCTCGCGGTCGGTGTGATTGGTGAGCTCGACCTCGATCGACACCCCGCGCCCGGCCAGCCGATCGTGCGCGACTCGCACGTGATCGATCGAGATGTTCTCGATGCGATCGTCCCCGAGTCCGAGGAGACACACCGTCGTTCCCTCCGGCAGCGCGAGCGGCGCGCGGCTCGAGTCGGCCGCGGCGAGCCACGCCGAGCGCTGCACGTCGGAGATCACGTACAGCTCGCGATTGAGATTGTGACTCCCGTTGAGGAGCCGCGCCGCGAGCGCGAGTCCCTCCTGCATGGTGCCGGCGCGATAGCTCGGCTCGAGCCGCCCCACCTGATCGCGCAGCAGGTCCAGATCCTGCACGGCATACGGCGTGACGCTCTCCGCGCCGTCGTTCACCGTCACGACGTAGGCCTCATCCCCCTCGCCGAGGAGCCCGAGCACCTCGACCGCTCGCTCGCGCGCCTTGACGAACGCCGGCTCTCCGTCGCGCGCCGCCCACATCGAACCGCTCGTGTCGAGCACGATCGCGGCCGTGCTCGGCGCCTTGCCGCCGGGGCGGAGCAGGTTCCCGGTGAGCGCCGGCCGCCCCATGGCCAGGGCGAAGAGCGCGATCGCGGCGACGCGCAGGAGGAGGAGGAGGAGCTGCCGGAGCTTCACCCGGCGGATCCGCTGCCGGTTCACCTCGCGCAGGAACCGGGTCGAGCTCCACTGGATGCGGCGGGCGCGCCGGCGGCTGAAGAGATGGATGAGGATGGGCAGGACGGCCGCGGCCAGGCCGGCCAGGAAGAGCGCGTTCAGAAAGCTGAGGCCCGGCATGCCCGTCCCTTCCCCTGCGTCCTAGTGCAACCGCGAGCGCTTCTCGAGGAAGCGGAGGAGCGCCCGATCGAACGGCGTCTTGTTGGTGAGCTGCACGAACTCGATCTGCTGCTCGCCGCACGTTCGGCGGTAGGCATCGCTCCAGTCGGCCACCGTCTTCCGGTACTCCCCGGCGACCACCCATGACTGCGCGATGACCTCCTCCCCCGTCTCCATGTCGACGAATCCGATCTCGTCGCTGAAGGGGAAGGCGCGCTCGTCCTCGTCGAGGATCTGGAAGACGATCACGTCGTGCTGCTTGTAGCGGAAGTGCTTGAGTCCCTGGATCACCTGGTCCGGCTCGTCGAGGAGATCGGAGAGCACGATCACGAGCCCGCGGCGGCGGATGCGGTCGGCGACCTGCGACAGGCAGCTGCCGAGGTCGGTCGCGGTCCCCGGCTCGGCCGTCTCGAGCTCCCGGAGGATCACGCGGAGATGCCGGAGCACCGAGCGCGACGGCACGTAGCGGCGGATCGTATCGGCGAATGTGAGGAGCCCCACCGCGTCCTGCTGGTGCAGCATCAGATAGGCGAGCGCTGCCGCCAGGTGCTTCGCGTATTCGAGCTTCGAGATCGCCCCCTGCCCCGCATAGGTCATCGAGCGGCTGACATCGAGCACGATGTGGGCCCGGAGGTTGGTCTCGTCCTCGTACTGCTTCACATAGAAGCGATCGGACTTGGCGTAGACCTTCCAGTCGATGCTGCGGATCGGATCGCCGGGCATGTACGGCCGGTGCTCGGCGAACTCCACCGAAAAGCCATGGTAGGGGCTCCGGTGGAGCCCGGTCATGAACCCCTCGACCACCAGCTTCGCCTTGAGGTCGAGCTTCTTCAGGCGCGAGACGATGTTCGGGTCGAGATACTGGCGTGATTCGGGAAGAGCCATGGTTCCTCGGCCGGGCGCTCGCGGCGAAGCGCGCGCCGGGCACTGGGGGCCGCGCTACACCGGGACCGGGGTCTCGGCCAGGAGCCGGCCCACGATGTCGCCGGCGGCAATGCCGTCCGACTCGGCGGTGAAGTTGGTCACGATGCGGTGGCGGAGCACCGACGGCGCCGCCGCGCGCACGTCCTCGACCGTCGGCGAGTAGCGCCCGAGGAGAACGGCGCGGCACTTGGCCGCGAGGATCATGTACTGCGACGCGCGCGGCCCGGCGCCCCAGCCGACGTAGTCCTTGATGAACTGCGGCGCGTCGTCCGCCTTCGGGCGGGTGCGCCGCGCGAGCTTCACCGCGTACTTGACCACGTGCTCGCCCACCGGAACACGACGGACGAGCTTCTGCAACCGCATGATGTCCTCGCCGGAGAGCACGCGATCGAGCTTGGCCTCGTAGGCGCTCGTGGTCGAGGTCACGATCTCGACCTCCTCCGCCTCGGTCGGATAGTCGACATGGATGTTGAACATGAAGCGGTCGAGCTGCGCCTCGGGCAGGGGGTAGGTGCCCTCGAGCTCGATCGGGTTCTGGGTCGCGAGGACGAAGAACGGCTTCTCGATCGGGTAGGTCTGCCCGCCGGCGGTCACCTGGTACTCCTGCATGGCCTGGAGGAGCGCCGCCTGCGTCTTCGGCGGCGTGCGGTTGATCTCGTCGGCGAGCACGATGTTGGCGAAGACCGGACCGCGGATGAAGGTGAAGACCCGCTTCCCGGTCGTCTGGTCCTCCTCGATGATGTCGGTGCCCGTGATGTCGGAGGGCATGAGGTCGGGCGTGAACTGGATGCGGTTGAAGCTCAGGTCGAGCACATCGGCGAGACTGTGGATCAGGAGAGTCTTGGCGAGTCCCGGGACGCCGATGAGGAGGCAGTGGCCGCCCGCGAACAGAGCGGTCAGGAGTTCCTCGATCACGCCCTCCTGGCCGACGATGACCTTGTGGATCTCGGCACGGATGCGGTCGTGGGCTGCCTTCATCGTCTCGACGGCCCGGACGTCGTCCTCGTGGGTGGTTGGCGTCGTTGGCGTCGCCGGCAAGCGGACCTCCTTGGCTCTGGTCGTGCTCGGGGAGTGATGGGTGTCTGTTCCGACCCGTTACCGGGCGGCACTGGCGCGGGGGCTATTCGAGTTTTGCAAGCGATTGAAGCATAGCATGTTGCGCGGCCGGCGCGGGGGTCGGATCGGAGCCGATGGGCCGCGGCGCGACGGCGCGACCGCCGCCTCCGTCTTGAACCCGGGGCGGGGATCCGGGTTCCCGCGGGCCTGTTGGGGACCCGGGTCGCGGGCCCGGCTTCCAGCCCTCTGGAACGGCGCGTGCCGGCTCTCTCCTGCCGGGACCGTTCCTCCCGCTCAGCGGCCGAGATAGCGCTTCGGGTCCACCGGACGACCGCCGCGGCGCACCTCGAAGTGGAGATGCGGCGCCGAGCTCTCGCCGGTCGACCCGACCTGCGCGATGTCCTGACCGGCGTACACCGAGTCGCCGATGCCGACCACGAGGCGCGAGTTGTGGCCGTAGACGGTTTGCCACCCGCCGGCATGCTCGATGACGATGAGGAGCCCGAACACGCTGTCCATCTCCGCGAAGGACACCACACCCGTCCCCGCGGCGCGCACCGGCGCGCCGTGAGGGGCCGCGATGTCGAGACCGTGATGCTCGCGGTCCGGTGTCGTGTTGACTCGAAACTCCTTCGAGATGACCCCGTCCACGGGCCACCGCGAAGGAAGCGGTGTCACCGTCGATGCGGGCGAAGCCGCGGGGACTCCTGCGAGACCGCTCGGCTCCGGCGGCGCGCCCCTGGTCCCCTTGCGCATGCTCGGGGGCAGGAGCGGAGTGGGCACAGCGGGAACGCTCCGCCGGAGATCGGCGACGGCACGGCGTTCGGATGCGGCGGCCGCGCGGCGCTCGGCAGCGTCGGGTGCACGGCGTTCGGATGCGGCGGACGCGCGGCGCTCGGCGTCGGCGGGAGCGCCCTTGCCGGCGGTGGTGCCCTTGGCGCTGGGGGCGCTCGTGCCGGCGATCGCGAGGACCCGCTGGCGCAGGTCGTCGAGCTCGGCGAGCTCCTGTGCGAGCACGTCGATCTTCCGGTTCTCGGCCCGGAGCGCCGCGTTTTCCTCTTCGATCTCGTGCAGCCGGCGGAGCTCGGCGCCCATGCGGGCTGTGAGCACTCCCCCGCCGATGATGAGCACGGCCAGCACGCCCACGAGACCAAGGGCGACCTTGAAGAGCCAGTCCGGAAGCGTCAGCGCGAACGGTTTGCCGCCTTCCTCGCGGGCGACGGTGATGTGCACCTGCCCGCCGCGGGCGAGGTCACTCCCGTGCACGTGCTCGTCATGATCGTCGTGGGCGAACATCGGATCCCGGTGCTGCTAGCTAGGCGTCCTGCAGCGCGCCCAGCTCCTCGAGAATCCGCTCGAGATCGGTGGCGTTGTAGAACTCGATCTCGATCCGCCCGCGCCCGTTCCGCCGGTGGATCCGCACCTGGGTGCCGAAGCGGCGCCGCAGCCGTTCCTCGAAAGGAAAGAGCTCTGCATCCTGCGGCTGCACCCGCTGCGGGCGCCGGCGCGGCGCCGCCTGGGCGATGCGCTCGACCGCACGCACGGAGAGCCCCTGTTTCGCCGTGCGCTCGGCCACGGCCAGGCAGCGCTTCGGCTCCTCGATGCCGAGAAGCGCGCGCGCGTGCCCCATCGACAGACGCTTCTCCTCGATCAGCGCCTGCACCTTCTCCGGCAGCTTGAGCAAGCGGATGAGATTGCTCACGGTCGAGCGGTCGCGCCCGAGCACATCGGCCAGGTCGGCTTGCGTGAGCTGGAATTCCTCGAGCACCCGAGCGTAGCTCCGGGCCGACTCGATGGGCGTGAGATCGACACGCTGCTCGTTCTCGATGAGGGCGAGCTCGAGCACCTCGCGGTCCGACGCGTCGCGCACGATCGCCGGGATGCTGTTGAGACCGGCCCGCCGCGCGGCCCGCATGCGGCGCTCCCCGGCGATGAGCTCGTATCCCACGCCCTGCCGCCGGAGAAGAACGGGTTGCAGCACGCCTCTCGAGCGAATGGAGGTCGCCAGCTCCTCGGTCTCGTTGTCGTCGAAGCGCTCGCGCGGCTGATAGGGATTCGGCTTGATCCGATCGAGGGCCACATCGATGACGACGCTCGCGCGACCGGACGCGAATGCGCGCTTCGAATCCGCAGCGCCGCCGGGCGAGTAGGACGCGGGAACCGCTCCCGGCGTGAAACTCCCGCTGCGCGCGGCGGGCGGCCCCGCTGTGGCGGCAGGAGCGGCGGCGGCGTAGGCGGCGCTGGCCGGCGGCGCGTGTCGGGAGACCGTGGACGCGGACTCCGCCGCAGCCCCGGTCGATTCGGCTGGAGGCGCCGGTCGCGCGGCCTGCGCCGACCCGGCCGGAGCGGACTCCGCGCCGCTCTCCTCGGCGATGACAGTCTCCCCGGTCCCGTGCACCGCGGTCGTCGTCGTGTCCACCTCCGGCGCAGCGGGAGCGGAGGTGTCGAGGAGCTCGCGAGCATTGGGAATGAGGGCCTCGAGGCCGCGACCCAGGGCTTTCCTAACCATTGGCGATCACTTCCTGCGCGAGGTTCAGGTAGCTTTCCGACCCGGCGCAATAGCGGTCGTAGAGCACAGCCGGCTTGCCGAAGCTGGGGGCCTCGCTGAGCCGCACGTTACGCGGGATGAGTGTCTTGTAGACCCGCTCGGCAAAGAAGCGCCTCGCTTCCTCCACGATCTGCTGCGACAGGTTGAGCCGGCCGTCGTACATGGTCAGCACGACGCCCTCGATGCGCAGATCCGGATTGAGGTTCTGTTGCACGAGTCGGATCGCATTGAGGAGCTGGCTCAGCCCCTCGAGCGCGTAGTACTCACACTGGAGCGGAATCATGACCGAGTCGGCGGCCGTGAGCCCGTTCACGGTAAGGAGGCCGAGCGATGGCGGGCAATCGAGGAGAACGTAGTCGTACTCGCCGCGCACATCGGTGAGGGCGCGCCGGAGAATGAACTCGCGCTCGGGAATCGCGACGAGCTCGACCTCCGCACCCCCCAGGCGCTGACCCGAGACCACGGCGTCGAGCCCGATCACCTGGGTTGCGATACGCGCGTCAGCGAGGGGCTGGCCGTCGATGAGCACTTCGTAGATTCCCGTCGGCTCTGTTTCCGGGCTGAGACCCAGACCGCTCGAAGCGTTCCCTTGCGGATCCAGATCAACGAGAAGAACCCGTTTGCCGGCAAGGGCCAGGGACGCGCCCAGGTTCACCGCCGTGGTCGTCTTGCCGACTCCGCCCTTTTGATTCGCGACGGCCACGACGCGTCCCCGGCGCGCACTCATGGTATCCATCTATCTTCTTATTTTACAACAAGTTATGAAGATCAGGATGCGCGAAGCACCCTGCCGGGGCACGGGCCGATTCAGGATCAGGTTGTAGCGCATCTGCGGAACGGCGGTCCAGTTCGATTTCTATCTCATTCTATAGTAATGGTTTGCATGGCCGGTCTGGTGATTGGTCTGACTGGTTCGGGGGGGCACGTGGGCGGGCGTGAGGCGAGCGTCCTATCCTGACAGCTGATCTACACCCGGCTTCCGTGCTGCGAGTGTTCCACGTGGAACACCGGCCGCATTCCTCCCGAGATGTGGGTCGAGCCCGTGATGTTCCACGTGGAACGTCAACCTCGCATCTCTGAGTGGAGGCGCGAACGTTCCACGTGGAACGTGGGCGGGCTCCAAGCCAAGTCGAATCCTCCGAGGGCTGATCAGCACCCTGGCCCCCGATGCGCAAGTGTTCCACGTGGAACACCGCCCGCCCGCAGACCTGACTCCCGGTGATGTGAAGTCGGGTCACGCGATGTTCCACGTGGAACATCAACCTCGGGTGGAGGCGCCGACGTTCCACGTGGAACGTGGGCGGGGGGCACTGGGCGAAGCCTGTTCTGCAGACTGGTCTGCTGCCTGGCTGCGGCACCTCGAGCGTTCCACGTGGAACACCAATCGCAGACCTGACTCGCCGAGTCCATGGGTCGGGCCCCTAATGTTCCACGTGGAACATCAACCTCGCATCTCTGGATGGAGGCCCGAACGTTCCACGTGGAACACTGACCGCAGACTTGGCTCCCCGAGTCCGTGGCTTGGGCCCCTGATGTTCCACGTGGAACGTCAACCTCTCATCTCTGGGTGGAGGCGCGAACGTTCCACCTGGAACGTGGGCGGGCTCCAAGCCGAGCCGAATCCTCAGTGGGCTGATCTACACCCTGGCCCCAGATGCGCAAGTGTTCCACGTGGAACACTGACCGCAGGCCTGACTCCCCGAGTCCATGGGTCGGGCCCTGATGTTCCACGTGGAACATCAACCTCTCTCTAGGTAGAGGCGCGAACGTTCCACGTGGAACACCGACCGCAGACCTGACTCCCCCCGGTCGACGCACGTTCGGTCCACCCGAACGTTCCACGTGGAACACTGACCGCGGACTTGGCTCCCCGAGTCCGTGGCTCGGGCCACTGATGTTCCACGTGGAACGTCAACCTCTCATCTCTGGGTGGAGGCGCGAACGTTCCACGTGGAACGTGGGCGGGGGGCGCTGGACGGTGCTTGTTATGCAGACTGGGCAGCTCGAGCGTTCCACGAGGAACACCGACCGACCGCAGACCTGGCTCCCCCCGGTCTGACGCGCGTTCGGTCCCCCGAACGTTCCACGTGGAACATCAACCTCTCTCTAGGTAGAGGCGCGAACGTTCCACGTGGAACGTGGGCGGTGCTCGAAGCTGAGCCGATCCTGCAGCCTGGTCAACACCCTGGCCGCTGCCCTGCAGAGGTTCCACGTGGAACACCGACCGCAGACCTGACTCCCCGAGTCCATGGGTCGGGCCCCCGATGTTCCACGTGGAACATCAACCTCGCATCTCTAGGTGGAGGCGCGAACGTTCCACGTGGAACGTGGGTGGGCTCCCAGCCGAGCCGAATCCTCAGCGGGCTGATCTACACCCTGGCCTCAGATGCGGTCAGTGTTCCACGTGGAACACTGACCGCAGACTTGGCTCCCCGAGTCCGTGGCTCGGGCCCCTGATGTTCCACGTGGAACATGAACCTCGCATCTCTAGGTGGAGGCGCGAACGTTCCACGTGGAACGTGGGCGGGGGGCGCTGGACGGTGCTTGTTATGCAGACTGGGCAGCTCGAGCGTTCCACGTGGAACATCAACCTCTCTCTAGGTAGAGGCGCGAACGTTCCACGTGGAACGTGGGCGGGCTCCAAGCCGAGCCGAATCCTCAGCGGGCTGATCTACACCCTGGCCTCAGATGCGCAAGTGTTCCACGTGGAACACCGACCGCAGACCTGACTCCCCCAGGGGGGACGCGCGTTCGGTCCCCCGATGTTCCACGTGGAACACCGACCGCGGACCTGGCTCCCCCCGGTCGACGCGCGTTCGGTCCCCCGATGTTCCACGTGGAACACCAACCTCGCATCTCAGGGTGGAGGCGCGAACGTTCCACGTGGAACGTGGGCGGGGGGCGCGCTGAACGGTGCTTGTTATGCAGACTGGGCTGCTCGAATGTTCCACGTGGAACACCGACCTCAACCTCCTGGGCATTGACGTTCCACGTGGAACGCCGGTCCCAGAGGGCGGGCGTTCCATCTGGGGCACTGACCAACGACGTCTCAGCCCGCCGTTCCTGGGTGGAGACTACGCAGGCAGGGAACGAGCAGGCCGGGGACCACCACCGGCGAGTGTCCAGCTGAAGACGCTCGATCGTGGCTTGTAAGTGATTATTCTACAATAACTTACGACATATCGACGGGCTGTGGGCGCAGGCGAGTTGGAACATCCTCGGGGAGAACCCAGGGGCTGAGATAGGTCGTCTTCCCATCGCTCAGGACCAGGATCCGATCCAGGCGGTACGTGCGCTCCTCATCAGCAACCATGTCCCAGCCGATCAGGAGTCCCTCACCTTCGAGACGATCGGGTCTGAAACGCCGTTCAACACCCACCCCTCCGGGTCTCGAAGCATAGAGAACATCAATGACTCGGCCCGTGCCGGCCACGCGCGAGGCCAGGTCGAGGAGCATGCTGGAGGGGCGCTGGACGAACAGGCCCGCCGGCCCTGCCATCCTCCCGCGAACGAGATCACCCGCGGTGCTCACGCCGCGCACTTCGAGGTATGGAACCAGGGCGTGGTATGCGAGCGCTGTGACCCGAGCATCATCGAGTGCACGATGAGCTCGACCTCGGGGAATCCCGTACCTCTCCGCCGTCTGTCGGAGCGAATTGCCTTCCCGGCTGCGGTCGAGGAAGCGCGCCATGAGGAGCGTATCGATCGCCAGGTTGTTGCAGGAGGGACGGCCCGCTTGAGTAAGACCATCCTGGAGAAAGTGGAGATCGAATGGCGCGTTGTGCATGACGAGAGGGGAGGCCCCGATCAACCGCGCCATCTCGGGCAGCACGTCGGGGAGTCGCGGAGCGCCGTGCAGGTCGGCTTCCTCGATCCCGGTCAGCTCGCGGGTCTTGGCGGAAAGCGGCCGCCCCGGATCGACGAGCGTCGTCAGAAGCACGTCCACCTGCTCGCCGATCGCGCCGACGAGGGCGACCTCGCATATGGCATCGCCCCGATAGGCTGCGAGTCCCGTCGTCTCGAAGTCGAGTGCAACCACGGGCAGCCTGTAGAGCCGGGTCTCCGGCGGCATGCCCGCATAGTGGTCGCTCATAGGATCAGCAGACTGCGCGGGCGCGTCCCCTTCGGCCGCTCGTTCGCTGTTCCCGTCCATCCCACGTCAGCTCGTTTCGTTCGCGACACCGCCCGCTTCATGCTGCCGCCGCGCCGCGACACCTCGATCCAGTCCGAACGCGCGTATCACCGGGGATCGCCGGCCTCTCCTCCACTCCCTGACACGCGGGCGCTCTCGCTCACGATCTGGAATCGCCCGCTCCCTTGCGTCTGAGGAGCACGAGGCACCCTTCGCCCCACCGCATCGGAGCGATGTCGGTGAGCGCCATCTCTCGTCCCTTCATGGCTCCCAGCGCGTCACGAACCTCTCGCTCCGGTGAGGTTCCCTTGAACGCGACCAGGAACCCTCCCGGCGCGAGCAATGCCCCGCATTCGCGCACGGCCCGCGACAGAGGCCCGAACCCACGGACCGTGACGATCCCGTACCGAGAGCGATGCTCCGGCGCCAGAGCCAGCGCCTCGGCTCGTTCCGCGGCAACGATGATTCGGGCCGGCGGGGGAGGACCGGCACCCTCGGCGGACGTCGCCCTCGCCGATCCGACGTGCTCCGGCCCCGGCGATGGCGCCAGCGGCCCCGGCGATGGCGCCAGCGGCCCCGGCGATGGCGCCGGCGGCCCCGGCGATGGCGCCGGCGGCCCCGGCCATGGCACCGCCTCCGATGATGGAGCAAGCCCGAGGTCGGCCACCATGCGAGACAAGAACGCGGCCTTCTTGCGCACGGACTCGATGAGCAGAACCTCGAGTGTCGGCTCGATCAAAGCAAGTGGGATGCCGGGGAATCCGGCTCCGCTTCCGGCATCGGCCAGCCGTGCTCCGGCCAGCGGGAATGGACAGGCCAGAACGTTGAAGCTCTCGAGGAGATGCCGTCGTCCCAGACGCTCCACATCGTGGGCCGAGACGAGGTTGATGCGCTCGCTCCACTGCCTGATGCGCCGCAGGTAGAGCGCCAGTGCTTCCTCGGTGGCCGGGTCGAGCGTGATGCCGAGCCCGGCCAGCTCCACGGCGACTTCACGAGCTTCCGCGCACTCCTTGCTTCCCGGCGGTCCCGAGGGGAGCGGGTGCCGGCACTCCCGGCAGCGGTCGCTGGCTATCGCCCCGTTCGGTCGCGGCGTCCATGGCGAATTGGGCGATATGGTAGAAGGATGGGCTACGGACCCTGCATGGGAAACGCCCGACGATGCCGGTGTCGCCTATCGCCGGTCGTCGCGCCCCCGCCCGTGGCCGCCGCGATCCGATCCACGACTCCGGTCGGATCCCTGTCCGCCGCCGCGCTCGTCGCGTCCGCGATCATCCGGCCCGCGTTCCCCGGGCCCCCGATCCGCTGGGCCCCGATCCGCAGGGCCCCGATCCGCAGGGCCGCGATCTCCCCCTTGCCCCCCGCGACCACCTGGCCCGCGGTCTCCCGGCCTCCGATCTCCCGGCCTCCGATCTCCGGGCCCCCGATCCCGGCGATAGCGGTCGCCACCCGGGCCGCGACCGCGCTCCCGGTCTCGATCCCCGCGCCCGGAGTCGCGCCCGCCCCGACCGTCGCGACCGCGGCGGTCGCTCGGTCGCCGTTGCTCGGGTGGGGGGGCCTGATCGATGGGCGCGATCGCGATCTGCTTCACCAGGCCATCTCCGATGGCGAAAGTCGTGATGTCGGGATCCTCGTTCAGCGCGAGGTGAATCACCCGACGTTCGCTCGCCCCCATCGGCTCGGTCAGGATCTGCTCGCCCGTCTCCCGCACTTCATCGGCCAGCCGGTAAGCCATGTCCCGGAGGTCCCTCTCTCGCCGCTCGCGGTAGCCGCCCAGATCCACGCTGACCATTTGGCGACTCGCGCTCTGCTTGGACACGATGCGCGCGACGAGGTGCTGGAGCGCGTCGAGGGGCTCGCCGTCCTGGCTCAGGAGCACTTCGTCCAGGCGCTCCCCCTGCACGTGGACGTGGAGATGGTCCGGGCGCTTCTCCACCTTGACCTGAGCCGGAAGACCGATCCGCCGGAGAAGCTCGGTGGTCACCTGCCGCGCAAGATCGAACGCATCGGCGGTTCCCCGCCGGAGCCGAACCCGGGCCACGCTGTCGCTCACCCAGGCGCTGCGCCCACCATGGTCGAGAACGTCCACGGTGACCTGATCCCGCTTCCAGCCGGTGGCGATGAGAGCCTTGCGGACCGCCTCGTCGACCGTCTTCCCTTCGGCCTCGGCCGACTCCGCCTGTGGGCTATCGTGCTCTTGCATGCTCACTCCCCTGCTGTTGCGCGCCGCAGCCGCGAGCGATCCGGCTGCCCCCCTGTCCGCAGCGCGGGGAGGTGTGCCCCGCGCCCATCAACCTGCTGCCCCGCGTGACCCGACCACCGTCCGACCTAATCCGCCTTCCGCCCCGGCGCCAGGGCTGCGGGTGCTCCCGCCGCCGGGGGGCTCGCGTCGGCCGCCCCGGGCTGCGGCGCCTTCGCGACATCCCCGCGGTTCACGATGAGCTGCTGCGCCCAGGTGCCCAGATTGGTCACGGTCCAGTAGAGCACCAGTCCCGAAGGCATATTGTAGAAGAAGACCAGGAGAAAGATCGGCATGAGCGTGGTCATCATGGCCTGGCGCGGGTCGGTGGGGGTCGAGCGCGCCTGCAGCACCGAGACGATGGTCATGATGATCGGCAGCACGTGGATCGGGAAGCCCATCACGTGGGCCACCGTGTCCGGCGCCGAGAGATCGTGGATCCAGCCCACGAAGGGCGCCATCCTCAGGTCGATCGCGAACATGAGCGAGAAGTAGAGCGCGAAGAGCACCGGCATCTGCACGATGATCGGCAGACAGCCCCCGACCGGGTTCACCTTGTGCTTCTGGTAGAGCAGCATGAGCTGCTTGTTCATTTCCTGCGGCCGATCGGCGTACTTCTTGCGCAGGGCTTCCATCTCGGGCTGCACCCGCTGCATCGCCTTCATGGAGCGCATGCTCGATTGATTGAGCGGGAAGAGGAGGACCCGGATGAGCACCGACAGCACGATGATGACGAGCCCGTAGTTCGGGATGATGCGGTAGGTCGCCTTGAGGACGACCAGCATGAGCTGGCTCAGCGGACGCATCCAGCGATAGCCGAGACTCACCGCATCGCCCAGCCCCGGATCGACCGCCTTCACGCGGTCGAGGTCCTTCGGTCCGAGAAAGAGCCTGAGATCGACCCGGGCGCCGGCCACGTCGGCCGCCGGCATCCGGAGCCATACCGAGTTTCGGAAGGACGAGGCATCCCCGTCGGCCCCGGCGACGACCGCCGTTCCTGGCGCCGGCATGAGCGCCGCGAGGAAGTACTTGTTGCTCACGGCCACCCAGCGCACGGCGCCCTCGACCTCCCGCGGCCCGTTCTTGAACTTGCCGGGGTTCCAGCTCGACACCTCGTCGCCAACGCGGACGAGGCTCGCGAAGTTCTGCTCGTTCGATGCGCGGTCGGCCTCGGTGTACGGGATCCCGGAGCGCCATCCGACGACGAGCTCCGGAGACTCGAGCGCTCCCGCGAGCCCGGACACTTCGATCTCGTGCCCCACCTCATAGGATCCAGCCTGGAAAGTGTAACGGCGGGTGACGACGAGGCCGTCGCTCCGGCGCGCGGTGAGCGTGATGCGTTCCGTGCGCACGCCGTCCTCGGACTCCGCGGCGCGAGCCACGGCGAAGAGGGCGTTGGCAAGCGACATCCGGCGCGTCTCGGGCTTCCCCCAGGCCAGGGCGACGTCGAGCGCTTCGAGGCCGGGGCGAACGAGGTCGACGACGGTCCCGGGCTCGTAGCCGTTCGGATAGTGCCTGAGCTCCACCATCGTGAGCCCGCCGCCGTGCGTGTGGATGTGCGCGCGCAAGAGATCCGTCTCGACGCGCACCGAGTCGGAGGGGACCTGCTCCCATTGCGGCTCCCCGGTGGCCGCCGCCGGGTCCTCGACCTGGGTGCCCGGCGCTTCGCTCCCGTCCACAAGCGCCGGCGATCCGGCCTCGATCCCGCCCGGGTCGCGGGACCCCATACCTTCCGGCTCGCGACTCTCGGCCGTCGACGGCTCCCGGACGAGCGACGAGTCGAAGGCTCCGCCGTCCGGCGACGGCGTGCGCGCCGGAGGAAAGAGGATGCTCCAGGTGATGAGCACGATCCCGGCCAGAGCGAAGGCGGTTAGGGTCCGTTTATCCATGATCGAAGCTGGCGACTCCTGTCGGCGCGTCTTTCAGCGCGTGCTGCTTCCTTCAGCGCATCCTATCGCGCCGCCGCCCCGGAGATCCCGGCGTCGGCGTACCACCGGGTTCAGCGCACCGGGTCGTAGCCTCCCTCGTGCCAGGGATGGCATCGCGCGAGCCGGCGCACGGCGAGCCAGCCGCCGCGCAGGCTTCCGTATCGCGCGATGGCTTCGCGCGCGTACTCCGAACAGCTCGGGGCAAACCGGCACGTGGCCGGCATGGTCGGGGAGATGACCCGGCGATACAGGTCGATCAGTGCCAGCGCCACGGGTTTCATTCCGGCACCCCGGGCCCCTGCCCCCCAGGAGCGGACAGGCAGCCCAGCTTCGCGAGCAAGGCGAGCAGATCCACCTCGACCTCACCGCGGGTCGAGCGTGGACAGCTCGAGCGTGCCACCAGCGCGATATGGCAGGGAGCGGACAGCCGGTGGCGATGGAGCCGGTAGGCCTCGCGCAGAAGGCGCTTGGCCCGGTTGCGCTCGACCGCTCCTCCGATGCGCCGCGAAGCCACGATGACGACCCTGTGTTCTCGCGTCCCCTTGAGAACCGACACTACCACGAGCCGGCCCGGCGCTCGCTCGCCGGAATCGAACACGGCGCGAATCTCGCTCTGGAGCCGGAGCTTGAGACTGGCTGGGAAGCGCGATCGGGGCGGGCGCGGCGAACTGGACTCGTCGTCCTCAGACACAGAGTCGCTGACGGCCCTTGGCGCGGCGGCGAGAGAGGACCGCTCGTCCGTTCTTCGTCTTCATCCGCCGGCGGAATCCGTGGGTCCGCTTGCGGCTCTTGTTGTGCGGCTGGTACGTGCGCTTCACTTGCGACTAACCTCTTCGCTCAGTCGGTTGATGCGAAAGCTCTTACCTCGACTTTCGCGTTTGCGCCTCGGCGCGCGGACCGGTCGCGTCCCGCGCGCTTTCCGCATCATGTGAATAATCCGGTGGATATTAGAGACGCCCGCGGGGCGCGTCAAGCCCAAAAAAGCGCTTGAATACGCGAGGTACGGGTGATAGATTGCGCGCACCCAAGGGACAGCCCAGCCCGCAAGAGGATCGGTGGATCCGCGAGCCATCCCTTCCACGGGCACCAGCTTCTCCCAGCGCCCTGTGGATCGCTCGATGGGTCTGGGCTCGTGCCGGGGCCGCTCAAGACTTACTTCCCGTACAACAGCAGAGACTTGCATCTTGCTACACATGAGTGGCGGGTGTCGGCGCATGCCGCTCCGCTGGATGGCTCCGCATTGCCTTGGCCCTTGTTCATTTTACTGGCAACAACCTGACCAGCGCCCGAGGGAACTGACGGTGACCGTGACCAACGGCAGTGTGTGGGACCGGGTGCAGGATCGGCTGCGTGACTTGGTCCCCGGTAAGAGCTTCAACACGTGGATTCGCCCCATGTCGCTTCTCGCCGTCGACGGCGGCGAGTTCGTCCTCGGAGTGCCCCACTCCTTCTATAAGGACTGGGTTGACGAGCACTTCCGGACGCTCATCGAAACCTGTGCCGAAACCGAGCTTGGATTCAAGGTCAAGGTCGGTTTCACGATTCAACAGCAGACCACCGAACCGGCCAGCCATCCCGAGCCGGCCTCGGTGCGGCCGCGACTGCGGCACGTGACCGGACTCAACCATCGCCACACCTTCGAGACCTTCGTCGTGGGACCGTCCAACGAGTTCGCGCAGGCCGCGTCGCTCGCCGTGGCCGAGCGACCGGGCAAGGCCTACAACCCGCTCTTCGTCTACGGCGGCGTCGGTCTCGGCAAGACCCACATCCTCCACGCCATCGGGGCGCACGTGCTCTCCGCAAACCCCGATGCGCGCGTTTTCTACACCACCGGCGAGATCTTCATGATCGAGATGATCAACGCGATCCAGCGCGGGAGAGCGCTCGATTTCAAGCGCAAGTTCCGGGGCATGGACGTGCTGCTCATCGACGACATCCACTTCCTCGCCAAGAAGGACGCCACGCAGGAGGAGTTCTTCCACACCTTCAACGCGCTCCACGAGGCCCACAAGCAGATCGTGATCGCCTCGGACCGCCCCCCCAAGGAGCTCGACGGTCTCGAGGATCGCCTGATCTCGCGCTTCGGCTGGGGCCTCGTGGCCGATATCCAGCCTCCCGATCTCGAGACCCGGGTGGCCATCGTCAAGAAGCATGCCGAGCTCAAGGAGACGCCGATCCGCGACGACGTCGCCATGCTCATCGCCCAGAACATCAAGACCAACATCCGCGAGCTCGAGGGGTGCCTCACCCGGCTCTTCGCCCGGGCGCGGAACGCCAACCGTCCGGTCGACCTCCCGTTCGCCGAGCAGGTGCTGAGCGACCTGTTCCGTGGGCAGCGCCGGGCCGTCGGCTCCCGGCGCATCATCGAGGTCGTGGCGCAGGTGTACGAGCTCGAGATCGATCAGCTCGTGGGCAAGAAACGCACCAACGCCATCGCGCTGCCGCGCCAGGTCGCCATGTTCCTGATCCGGAAGCACACCGGAAAGAGCTTCGCCGACATCGGCCAGGAGCTCGGCGGCCGGGACCACACGACGGTGATGCACGGCTGCTCCAAGATCGAGAAGCGGCTCACCACGGATCATGAGCTCCGGGCGCAGCTCCTCGAGATCGCGCAGGTGCTCGGGGTCTCCGCCACGAGCTGAAGTCCGACCCTTCCGGGGCTTCGGGGAGCACCGTTGCCTCGCACCCGATCGGCGGGGCCTTCCATTCCGCGTGGTGGGCCCCGCCGGTCAAATGGATCGGCTCTCGAGTCCCTGGCCCCATGAAAGCGACGCGGGGCGGATGGTCGTCGTGCCCATCCGCCCCGCGCTGTCGTCTGCCGGCTGGCCGCGCTCCGCACGCGCGAGCGATCGAGACGTCCCTGGCGCCAGTCTAGCTCCCCGCCTGCACCTTGAGCTTCTGCCCCGGGAAGATCTTCCCGCGGCTCTTCAGACCGTTCAGCCGGCGGAGCTCGTCCACGCTCGTGTTGTACTGCTGAGCGATGGCGAACAGCGTGTCGCCGCGGCGGACCGTGTGGGTGATCGTGGACGGCTTCGTCATGGCCTTCTCGGCCGGCGCTCCCGCGGTCTCCTTGGCGTCCGGCGCCGCAGCCACTGCCGTCGCCTCACTGGCGGCCGCTGGCTTCTTCTTCGGCGGGAACACGACCAGGCGCTGGCCCCGGCGCAGGCGAGTCGAGCGCAGGTGGTTCCACTCCTTGATGTCCTGCGATGACACCCCGAACTTGCGGGCGACCCCGGCCAGGTTGTCCCCCTTGCGCACGACGTAGACCATCTGGCGCTTCGGGGTCTTGTCGTCGACCTGCGCGATGGCCGCGTGATACCGCTCGAGCGATCCACCGGGGAGCTTGAGCGTGTAGGTCGGGTAGTCCGTGGAAAGGACGGGAGTCACCCAGGTCCTGAGCTCCGGATTCAGCTCGCGGAGCTCGCTCTCGGTTGTGCCCGCGCACTCCGCGACGACGCTCAGGTCGACGACGTAGTCGATGGTCAGGGTGTCCATCTGGGCGGGCTCGTCCGCGAGCCTGAAGCCGTACTTCTCGGGGTGCTTGGCGATGATCGCGGCCGCATGGATCTGCGGGACGTGGTTCAAGGTCTCCGTGTGGGTCGCGCCGAGCTCCGCCATCTCCATGAAGTCGGCGATCCGCGATCGCTGGATGTCCCTGTGGATGCCACCTTCGCCCCGGTTGTAGGCGGCGAGCGCGAACTCCCAGCTGTTGAACCAGACGTACAGGTCCTTGAGATAGGCCATCGCCGCGCGCGTCGACTTGAGCGGATCACGCCGCTCGTCCACCCACTCGTTGATGGTGAGCCCGTAGTTCCGCCCGGTCGGGATCATGAACTGCCAGAGCCCGACCGCGCGGGCCCGCGAGTAGGCGCTAACCTTGTAGCCGCTCTCGACGATGGGCACGACCCAGAGCTCTTCGGGCAACCCGGCCTTGCGGATCTCCTCGAGCACCATCGGCCGGTAGCGGTTCGAGCGCTCAAACGCGTCCTCGAGGAACGCCCGCCGCTGCCCCTCGTTGAAGAGCGCGAGGTACTTCGCCACGAGCGGATCGTCGGAGTTGATCGGCATCTCGTACGTGGCGCCGTTTCCGAGGTGCACCTCGGCGGCCCCGGCGAGCTCGGCCGGCGACGCATCGAGCGCGCTCGCGGCCCCCGGGCTCGCTGCGGTCATGCCCGTCCGCAGATCCGAGATCAGCCCTTCGTAGGCCGGCCTCAGGTAGGCGAAGGAGGCCGGGTCCTCGCTCATCGCGAGCTCGGCGCGCCGGAGCGCCTCGAACGCGTCGCCGAGCGACGCCCGGTACTCGCCCTCGTTGCCCGCCGCGTGGGCTTCCCCCGCGGTGACGAGCGCGGATTCCGCCGCTTCGAGGAGATCCTCGGCCTGTCCGCCCGGGACCGCCGAATCACCCGTCGCGCTGTCTCCCGTCGCGCTCCACGGGCCCCAGTCCATGCGGTCCCATCCTTCGGTCCCGCGCACGGTGTGGGGAACGCGTCCGGTGTCGACGTTGGCGGCAGGCTTCGGGCCGCAGCCGACGAGGAGTACGGCCGCGGCGATCGCGCCAAGACATGCGCGGCAGAGAATGCGGCTGGAACGTCCGCCCACGCGCGGGGCTCGCGCTGCGAAAAGTATCTGGGTCACGGCTCGGACCTCCACGCCCCGGGGCACGCGGCCGCACCCAAGGCTCCGGCTGGGCTGGATGTTTCGCGTCTCGAGTCGCGGCGGGCCTGGGCGCGCCGCGAGGCCGTGGGGCGCGATGGCCCCGGGTGGGGGAGACTCTCTGCCGTTGCCTGTCGTCGCCAAGGCCAACCGCCACCGCGCGATCGGGAAGACCGCGGTTCCCACCGCCCTCTTCTCTTGCCCGCGCGGGCCGTCTCCCTGTCGTGCTGTGTTATCGGCCGGCAGGTGGCCGGACTTGGGGCCGCCGATTCGAACCGCCATCGGCCCCGCCATGGACCTCGAAACCCCGAGCCCCTCAGGGCGGTTTCGTGTCCCGCGTTGATACACCCGATCGGCGCCGGCCCCGGGCCGACGCCGCCCACCGGGGAAACCCGGCCGTCCCTGGCCCGGTCAACCCCCGCGCGGGCGCGCCATCACGAAGTGGCTCGATCCGAACACGAGCCGGTGGAGCGTCGGCTGGCTGCGGCACGACCAGCGCTCGAGGCGCTCCTCGCACGCGCTGTGGGCACGCCGGAGCGGTGCAATCCAGCCTCGTTCCCGCCCCGCCCCCAGCGGCCCCTGGCGTGTGCTCGGGTGATACCGGATCGATTCCGGCGGGTCCACACATTTCTCCGCCACGATCTCGAGGCCCGCCGCAGCCAGGAGAGCGCGCGACTCCGCCAGGGTCCAGAAGTGTAGATGGCCCGCGATGTGGTGCGCGGGCCCCGGTCGCTGCCGGCGGAACCCGAGCCGGAGCACCCGGCGCTCGAGGGGGATCTTGAGCGCGACGAGCCGTCCCGCTCCCCCCAGCGCGCGGGCCGCGGGCCGGGGATCTTCGAGATGCTCGAGGATGTCGACGGCAAGCACGAGGTCCACGGGTTCCGGCCAGGCAGCGAGCGTCTCCACGCCTCCGGCGATGAACCGCCCTCGCGGGAGGCGCTCGGACGCCATCGCCAGCATCCGCTCCGCGAGGTCGATCCCGTGCAGCACGGCTTCCGGAAAGGCCCTTCCGGCCAGCTCCAGCATCTCGCCGGACCCGCACCCGAACTCGAGGATGCTTCGCGGGGACGCGCCCGCACTCCTGACCAGGAGCTCCAGGTGCTGCCACTTCCAGGCAGACGCCAGGCGCTCGTAATCCTGCACGTCGGGGCTCGCTTCGCGCGCGGCGGCCCAGTCCTCATAGAAGGATTTGAGTTCGCTCACGCTCTCCGCCAAGCTCTCCGCACCCCGTGGCCGCGCTCCGATTCCGGCGACGAGCTTCGGGGCCAGACGCTCGCGCCCGGCCGGACTCGATACGCGTCACTCGTCGTCGATGTCGAAATCTTCCTCCTCGTCGTCGTACCCTTGCTCCTCAGCAAAGGCCTGGGCGCACTCATCTGAACAGAACGTGTCGCCCTGGACGACGATGCCCTTGCCCTTGAACTCCTCGCCGCAGTAAGCGCATTCCTTCATCGCTGGCCCCCAACGGCGCTTGCGTTCGTGACTTCGACCGGCGAGCGCGGTGCCCCGGCCGCCCCTCGAGTCATCCCTCGAACCACATCAGGATAAGTCGGCGCGGTCGCCCTCGACAAGAACCCGAAAATCCAGCCCTGCAGGGCGACCCGGTCAGGATACGGTCCACCAACTTATCCCCGGACGCTCTCGTCTGTGTATGTTGTGTTTTAATAATATTTTTCGTCATTTCTCCCGGCGATTACCGGGCGATTTGAGCCGGCTTTTATCCACCGCGGCCGGCCCGGTTTCGGCGCGTTCCATGCAGTACCGAAGATCCCGGGCCAACCCCGCGCCGAGGTCACAGCGGGGCGACGGGCGTCCCGGGATCGATCACGTCCATGAAAGCGCTCACCGAGAACACCGCTCGCCCGGCCCCCGGCGGGCCGTACCCCGGCGGAGCCGGCAGTCGGTAGCGCGCATGGGTGTCCCGCCATACCCGGAGGAGCCCCGCATGGTACGTCAGGGGAGCCGGACCCTGGGCGCGCCCGAGGTCCGACAGCGGTTCCGCGCACCACGTGGTGAAGCGGGGCACGATCCCCTGCCGCATGAAGTACGCGAGACCGTCGCCTGTCGAGGCCAGGGCTTCGGCGACCGTCGGGAAGCCGTGCGGTGCCGCCATCTCGACGCCGGCCACGAAGTTCGGGATGACGCAGGCCGATCCGAGTATCTCTGCCGCGCCCTCGATCCGCCGGATCCACTCGTCTCTCCCGATCGTGCGCGCCTTTCCCGGACAGATCAGCGCAAATCGCTCCGCATCCCAGATCTCGTAGTTCGGATGGTAGATGCGAACACCGGCGTCCTTGAACCTCTCGACGTCCGCCGCGGGCAGGGCCTGCGCGACCACCTTCGAGATCCAGCGCCGCGGAAACCGGGCCTCGATGGCCGCCGCGTAGCGCGCGTAGAACGCGCCCTCGGAAAGCCCGTCGAGCTCGGTCGTGACCGACCCGCCCGTGACCGTGTAGGCGCGGGCGTCCCGGTCCAGTTCGGCGATGATCGAGAGCGCCTCGATCACGTCCTCCACGCTCTTAACCGCGACGTACGGCCTTCCGGCGGCCCGCTGCTGCCGGAAGTTCTCGTTGATGTCGCAGAACCTGCATTCCTCCTCGCGGCCGAAGTACTGGCACATCCGGAAGACCGTGAGGTAGATCAGGTATCCCCACTCGATGCAGGGCGCCACCTCGGTGATCGGGCGCCCGTCCCCGAGGGTCCGGCCGTAGTAATCCGGGGTGTCCGGCAGGACCACCCGGGCGATCGGCGTCCCCTCCAGATGGAGGATCGGGCCCCCACCGCTCCACTCTCCCGGCCCGGCCGGCTCCTCCTCCTCGAGAACGACTCGATAGGGCGACGCCGGGTTCACCCGCACGGAGACGATCGTCCTCCGCAGGTTCCAGGGGCCTCCGCTCAGAGCGATCTCCTCGGGGGCGCGCTGGTGCTCCCCCTGGGCCATGTCCGCGATGGGTACGTGGTCAAAGGAGAAGATGAAGTACGACTTCGGCTTCCCCGCTGCGCTCCGGGCCAGGGCCGCGCTGCTGAAGCCCACTCCCTGGCGGAGGAGGTCCTCCTTCAGGATCGCCTCCACGGGCAGATCCGGGAACGCCGCGACCACGTCTTCGATCCCGCGCCGGGCTCTTCCCTCTTTCCGGTCCTGCGAAGTGACGCTCATCGTGGTCGAGACTATCCTATGGCCCGCGCGTCTGCACACGCCGCGGCCCCTGCTCCTACCAGTCTCCGGGAAGGCCGGGCTGCCTCTCCCCAGGAGAGGACAACCCGGTGGACGGGGATCGGCACCTACGGCCCTCCTCCTGGCCCCATCCCCATCGTCCCGCGGCGGTTAACCCCACGGACCACCAGCCGGGGCGGACCGTGGAAGAGATTCGGATCGTTGCCCTGTTTCTCTCTCCTCCCGAGTCACGCATCCGATCCTGCACAGACTACCCCCAACCCATCCCCGGCAGGAGATCCTCTCACCTCGCTGTCCCGACGCGCGGTCACCCCCGTCGCCCACATATCCCCCGCCCCAACATCAGCAGTTCGTATATACAGACCTATTCTCCTTGCAGATGAAGACGAACCGTCGGTGCGACCGTGAATCCCGGGGCTCGCGACGGGTTCTTCCGGGGCGCGTATTCCTTGCTCCTCCGGGGGGGGTGGGATACAATCCCAGGCGGACGTCCCGGACACCATGTAACTATTGCAGGATCATTCAGTTAGGGCGCTTGGGCGCGGCGCGGCCGCGAGTCGCGCGCAATCGGGGAGATGCATGAAGTTCTCGATGCCGAAGGAGAGCCTGTCGCGGACCTTGCAGTCGGTGATCTCGGCGGTTCCGCCGAAGAGCACGCTCCCGATCCTGTCCAATTTCCTGCTCGAGGCCGGGGAGGGAAAGCTCAAGTTGACGTGCACCGATCTGGACGTCTCGGTCTGCACGGAGACGGCGTCCAATGTCGCGCTCGGGGGCAAGGTGACGGTGCCGGCGCGGCGTTTCGCGGAGATCGTGCGCGAGCTGCCGCAGGAGGAAATCAGGGTCGGCAGCGACGAGCTCAAGCTCACGCTCGACTGCGCGATCGGTCAGTTCACCCTGATGGGCATGGATCCGGAAGAGTTCCCGAAGCTCCCGGACGTCGAGGAAGGGTCGAAGCTCTCCTTGCCCGGACCCGAGCTCGCGCGGGCGATCAGGGCGACGTCGTACTCGGTCTCCACGGACGAGACGCGACCGGTGCTGAACGGCATGCTGCTCGAGATGCGCGAAGGGGCGCTCCGCCTCGTCGCGACCGATGGCCATCGCCTCGCGCGGTTCACGCTTCGCGACCCGGCATTGCGCGGGGCGCACAAGGCGGATGTCATCATCCCTCCGAAGACCCTGAACCTCGTGCAGAAGCTCGTCGCCGACACGGGCTCCGCGGTCGAGGTCATGCTGGGGCGGAACTTCGCGGTATTCACCGTCGGCGAGACGACCATCTACTCGCGGCTGCTCGAGGGGCCGTTCCCGAATTACGAGCAGGTGATCCCGCGCGACAACCCGAAGCGCGTCGTCGTGCAGCGCAGCGGCCTCGTCACGTCGCTCCGGCGCGTCTCGATCCTTGCGGATTCGCTCTCGCACCAGGTGCGCTTCAGCGTCCGCAAGAACAAGATCGACTTGCGCGTGCAGACGAACGACGTCGGCGAAGGAACCGAGACCCTGAAGTGCGAATACGACGGCGCGGATCTCGACGTTGGATTCAACGCGTCGTACCTGGCGGAAGCGCTCCGCAACATGGAGGGCGAGAACGTGGTGCTCGCCCTCGACAAGCCCACGACCGCGGTCGTGATCACGCCGGCGGCGGAGGGCCCCGAGGAGACGCTTGCCCTCGTCATGCCGCTCCGGCTGAACGAGTGACGGCGGGGACCAGGTAGCGCGCATGAGCGGAGTCACCGAGCGCTGGCGGCACGCGAAGCTCGAGCCCCTGAGCGGAGCGCTCGACGCCGCGCTGCCGGAGGGGATCCGGCGCAACCTCCCGGGTTGGCGCGCGGTCCTCGGCTGGGCGGAGGCGGTTGGTCCCGAGGTCGCCCGCCGGAGCCGCGCGATCTCGTATCGCGACGGGCGGCTGACGGTCGCGGTGGCGGGCTCGGTCTGGATGCACCACCTGGCGGCGCTCAAGCCGCGTCTGCTCGCCGAGGTGAACAGGGTAACCGGAGCGCGGGAACCGGTGATCCGCGACATCGTCTTCGTCGTCGAGCCGGCGCTCGGCGGGGGGGAGCGCCGGGGCGCCGCCTAGCGGGGCGGCCCCGATCGATTCGTCAAGCGACCCCAAGGAGCTGCAGGACATGACAGAGCGCGGAGTAGAGGCCGACACCGTGGACGGGGCGAGCGCCCCCGCAACCGTCCCCGACGCCGGGCATCACTACGATGCGACCACCATCCAGGTGCTCAAGGGCCTGGAGGGAGTGCGCAAGCGGCCCGCGATGTACATCGGGTCGACCGCGATCAGCGGCCTCCACCACATGGTGTACGAGGTCGTCGACAACTCGGTGGACGAGGCGCTGGCCGGCGTCTGCGACACCATCTCGGTGACCATCCACCCGGACTCGAGCGTCACGGTAGAGGACAACGGCCGCGGCATCCCGGTCGACATGCACCCCATCCAGAAGCGTCCCGCGCTCGAGGTGGTGATGACGACCCTGCATGCGGGCGGGAAGTTCGACAACAAATCCTACCGCATCTCCGGCGGTCTGCATGGGGTCGGCGTGTCCGTGGTGAACGCGCTGTCCGAGCGTCTCGACGTGAACGTGCATCGCGACGGCAAGATCTACCACCAGCGGTACGTGCGCGGCGAGCCCGCCTACGACATGAAGATCGTGGGGGAGACCGATCACGCCGGCACCGTCGTCAACTTCCGCCCCGACACCCAGATCTTCGAGACGCTCGACTTCAGCTTCGACACGCTCTCCCAGCGCCTGCGCGAGCTCGCCTTCCTCAACAAGGGCATCCGCATCACATTCACCGACGAGCGCACCGGCAAGTCGCACCTCTTCCACTACGAGGGGGGTGTCGTATCGTTCGTCGAGTTCCTGAATCAGAACAAGAACCCTCTGCACACGCCCATCCACTTCCTCAAGGTCCGCGACAACGTCATCGTGGAGCTCGCGCTCCAGTACAACGACTCGTACCTCGAGAACATCTTCACCTTCGTCAACAACATCAACACGATCGAGGGCGGCACGCACTTGATCGGCCTCCGCGGCGCGCTCACGCGCTCGCTCAACAACTACGCGCGCAAGGAGAACCTGCTCAAGAACTTCAAGGGCACGATCAGCGGCGATGACGCGCGCGAGGGGCTGACCGCGGTGCTCTCGGTCAAGCTCGCCAACCCGCAGTTCGAGGGGCAGACCAAGACCAAGCTCGGGAACTCCGAGGTCAAGGGCATCGTCGAATCGGTGACCGGTGAGGAGTTGACCGAGTTCCTCGAGGAGCACCCGGCCGTGGCGCGGCAGGTGGTGGACAAGACCATCTCCGCAGCGCACGCGCGGGAGGCGGCGCGGAAGGCGCGGGACCTGGCCCGGCGGAAGGGCGTTCTCGACTCGGGGTCGCTCCCCGGAAAGCTCGCCGACTGCGCGTCGCGGAACCCCGACGAGTGCGAGCTCTACCTGGTCGAGGGCGACTCGGCCGGCGGTACGGCCAAGATGGGGCGCAAGCGCGAGTTCCAGGCCATCCTGCCGCTCCGCGGCAAGATCATCAACGTCGAGAAGGCCCGCCTCGACCGCGCCCTCGGCAACGAGGAAGTGCGCACCATCATCTCCGCGATCGGCACGAGCGTCGGGGACGACGAGTTCGACCTGGCCAAGCTCCGCTACAACAAGATCATCATCATGACGGACGCGGACGTGGACGGCGCGCACATCCGGACCCTCCTCCTCACCTTCTTCTATCGCTACATGAAGGAGCTGATCAAGACCGGGCACATCTACATCGCCCAGCCTCCCCTCTATCGGGTGAAGCGCGGGAAGGACGAGCGCTACGCCTGGGGCGAGGACGAGAAGCAGCGGGTCGTCGACGAGATGGGCGGCCTGAAGGGCGTCAACATCCAGCGCTACAAGGGGCTCGGCGAGATGAACGCCGAGCAGCTATGGGAAACGACGATGGATCCTGAGCGCCGTGTGATTCTCAAGGTGACGCTCGAGGATGCGGTGGAGGCCGATCGCATCTTCACGATCCTGATGGGCGACGAGGTGGAGCCGCGCCGCCAGTTCATCGAGGAGAACGCGCTCGCGGTCCGCAACCTCGACGTGTAGGAGCGGCGGCCGCTCGGTCGCCGCCGCCTACTTGAGCAGCACGAGGCGCGACTCGAACGTCTGCCCCGACGCCGCGAGACGGCAGAAGTACACGCCCGAGGCCGCCGCCCCCGCCGCATCGTTCCGCCCGTCCCAGGTCACCGCGTGGTGCCCGGGGGCGAGCGGGCCGTCCACGAGCGTCCGCACGAGCCGCCCGGCTGCATCGTAGATGCGGAGAGCGACGGGCTCGGGCCGCGCGCCGGCGGGGCCGAGATCGAAGGCGATGATCGTCGCCGGGTTGAACGGAGTGGGCCGGGCGCCGAGGAGGCGCGTCGTGAGCGGGGCCGCGGTCAGAGCGCCGGTCCCCGTGGTCGACAGGGTCGTCGCGACGAACGCGTAGAGCGACCCGTCCTCCGCCGTGACGAAGAGCATGTTGCCCGCGATCGCCGGCGAGGAGCGGACCGGAACCCCCAGGTCGAACCGCCAGAGCTCGTTCGCGCTGACGACGTCGACCGCATGGAGGAACCCGTCGTCGGCCCCGAAGTAGGCGACGTTGCCGGCGACCGCCGGGGTCGAGTTGATCGAGCCGGTGATGCGCTGGTAGGGACGCGAGCTCGTGATCGGATCCCCGACGTAGAACTCGGCCATGAGATCGAAGCCCAGGGTGGGGAGCCAGCTCTCGAGCTTGCCGCGGGGAACGCCCGGCGCGTTGCCGCCGTGCACAGCCAGAATGCGGTTCTGCGCCGTCAGGACGGGTCCCGCCGTCGACTCGCTCTGGGAGTAGAGGGGGGATTCGTACACGAGCTGCCCGGTCAGTAGATCGTAGGCCTTGAGCTTCTGGCTGCTGAACGCGTTGCCCGCCGTGTACACGAGATTGTTCGTGATCGCGGCCGAGCGGTGCTGGCCGCTCGCCCGCCAGCGGAGCGCGCCCGTGTTGCGGTCGAAGGCGAAGATCCCACCCCGCGTTGTGAAGACGACCGTCTCGCCGCTCACCGCCGGCGCCGAGTAGATCGAGGGGATGAAGTCCACGTCGGGGCCGGACGCGCCCACGTACCGCCAGAGCGAATCGCCGGTCGCCGCGTTGTAGCAGCTCATGGCCGGAAGGCCGCCCGTGTACACCTTGCCGGCGAACACGGTCGGCGAGGTCATCTCCCAGCGGGTGAGCGAGTCGCCGAGCTGGGCGCGCCACAGGATGCCGCCGGTCGCGGCGTCGAGGGCGAAGAGCTTTCCGATCGAGGTCGTGAAGAAGACGCGCCCGTCCGCCACCGCCGGGGTGGACTTGACATCGGTGCCGGCGGGGAAGCGCCAGAGGAGATCGCCGGTCACGGCGTCGAAGCAGTTGAGCGCCGCCTCGTTCACGGTCGAGATGTTGGACGTGCCCACGTACACGCGTCCGTCCACCACCACCGGCGACTCGACGTTGTTGCGCCCGCCGAGGTGCCGGACCCAGGCGACGCGGAGCGGCGGCGGGAGATCGATCGGTGTGAAGCCGGTGCCGGCCGGATCGTGCTTGAAGCAGGGCCAGTCGGTGTAGGGATCGGGCGCCTCGACCGACGCGCGGACGAGCGTGAAGGTCGCCTGCTCGGCGATCGGCCCGCCTACCTCGTGCGCGAGGGTGGCGGTGAGCGTGTACTCCCCGTCCGGCGCCGCCGCGGCATCCCAGGTGGCCTGCCAGGCCCAGGGGCCGTCGGCGGCGAGCGGGAAGGGGCCGGCCGCGATCGGGCCGGCCACCGAGAACTCGCCGGAGAGGATGCGGTCGACCGAGTCGTACGCGTTCACGCGGACGGCGACCGGCCCCGCGATCACCGAGTCCCCATCGGCCGGGAGGGCGACGCGGATGTGGTCGTCGAGCCCGGCGAGGCGATAGGTGGTCTGGATCGCGCCGTTGTCCATGTCGTTGATGCGGAATCCGCGGGACGACTTGTCGATGCCTGCATAACGGATGGGCGGAGTGTTGATGTCGAAGATGTCGAGGAGGTAGCGCACCCGCGAGCCGTGCCAGTGGCCGGAGAAGACGGCGGTGACGTCGAGCTCCTTATAGAGCGCGAGCTCGTAGGCGAGCGGCATCTTGTGCTTGCAGACCACGATGGGCCGGTTCCGGTTGTGCGCATCCCATAGATCCTGGAAGAGCCAGACGAACTGGATGAACTGCCCCGCCAGGTCGACGGCGTCAATGTCGTTGTAGAGGACGAAGTGCACGCCGCCGTGGTCGAACGAGTAGCACGTCGGTCCGATGTAGTCCTCGAAGTTGTCTACCTTGAGGGCGGAGAGGGCATTGGCGTCGTGGTCGCCGTAACCGGGGCGGATGGGAATCTGATGCCCGGAGATTCCGTCGATGAAGACGTCGTACTGCGCGGTGATCGCGCCGCTGTCGACCAGGTCTCCGGTGATGACCATGAAGTCGGGGGGGTCCGGCAGCTCCTCGATCTCGCTCAGGTCGATGGACAGCTCGTCCCCGGACGAGGCCAGGGTGTTCACCTGCATGTCCGAGATCTGCACCCAGCGGAAGACCGGATCGGCGGTCTCCTGCGTCCGGATCAGGCCGAAGTAGGCCGTGTCCGGCGAGGCGCCGGTCAGGCGATGGAAGAACGGGGTGGTGGCCGTGTAACCGCTGGGCACCGTCACGAAGATGAAACGCGAGTCCGGGAGCGGCGTCAGGAAGCTGAACGTGCCGTCGGGGGCCGTGAGATCCACCCCGGGGCCGAGGAACCAGGCGGGCCAGGCCTGCGTGCCCTTTGACACGGTGACATCCTCGAGCCCCGGTTCGCCCTCGTCGTAGGTCGAGTCGGCGTCCAGATCGAGGAACACCTTGCCCCAGGTGCTCACCGTGTCGGTATCGGGGACGGCGCGGGCGAAGGGCGGCAGCCCGCGGAGGAGGAGGGGGGCGTGTGCCTCGCCGGGCGCGTCGGTCTCGGGCGCCTCCTCGTTGAGCGACGGGCAGGGCTCGGTGACGCTCGTGCGCAGCTCGACGTACGCCTCGATGTACGCGCGGGCGAGTTCGGGCGTGGGCCGGCGCTCGGGCGGCAGGCCGGCGGCGATGGCGTCGAGATCCGCCTCCGCCTGCCGGCGGAGCGCGTCGTGGTCGAGCGCCGTGCCGGGAGGCGCCGCGCCGGCGGTTGCGACCAGCGCGAGCAAGGCGAGTCCGATCCAGACGGAGACGTGAAGCCAGCGAGCGCGCGGGGAGACAGCGCAAAGCCACCGGAACACGGTTGACCTCGTTGCTTGAGCTAATGTCTGGGCCGGTGGGCGAGCAGAGGGCCCTTGAATGCAGCCGCCGGGACAAGCCCGCCCTGGAAGGGGGGGGGCGCGAGCACAATTATACGCGATCCGGGCGCGGGGCGGACAGGGGGAATGGGGCTGCGCCGATCGCCGCGGCGTGCGCGGAAGGCGGGGCATCGGACCCATGCCCCATGCCGCGCGCTGGGCGGTTGACACGGGCGGCTCGAGGTCCGCACAATCAAAGGGTTACCGACCCATCCGCGCCGCCCAACCCGGCCGCCGCGGCGGCGTTCCCGTGCCCCCAAGATGCATCTCAGCGCGCCCAGCCCATCCACGAGAGAACGGACCGAACGGTGCCGCTCGCACCGGCGCAGCGCCATGCTGGCGGTCCTCCTCGTCGTCGCGCTCCCGGCGAGCGCCCGGTCCACCCTCCTCTGGCCGCCTTCCACCGATCGACCCGTGGTGGAGAGCCCCGCCGACTTCGCGCCACCCGCCCTGGCCGTGGGGGCGGCCGGCGAGATCTATGTGGCGCTCACGCGCTTCGCGACCTCCGGCGCGGTGCGGGTCGAGGTGCTGCGGTCCCTCGACGACGGTGTGACCTATCAGCCGTTCGGCGGCTTCGCCGATCCCACCCTCTCGCGCAACTTCTCCGCCGCGGCGCTCGTGCACGTGACCGGCGGGCCCGGCGGCGATGCGCTCGTGCTCGCGCTCCTCGAGAGCACGACGAACGAGTTCCGCCTGCAGATCGCGCGCACCGCGGTCGGCGGCAGCCCCGACTGGCAGATCGCGACGGTCGCAGTCTCGTCGGTGATCCAGGAACCCGCGCTCGCGCTCGACCCCGCCGTGGCGGGACGCGTGTATCTCATCTATCGGGCGCCGCGGATCGAAGGCAGCTTCGATACGGCCGTCGATTTCGCGCGGTCGACCGATGGGGGAGTGACGTGGAGCGCGCCGCTCATCGTGGGCGCCGCGCCCGTGCCGCGCGAGATCACGAGCGCCGCGCTCCACGCCAGCGCGGGCGGCCTCGTGCACGTGGCCTGGGTGGAGACGCGTCCGGGTAGCACCCGCATCCTCCATCGCCGCCACCTGGCGGGAGGGGATCCGGGGCAGCCGTTCGAGCCGGCGCTTGAGATCGTGAGTCCGCAGCATCGACCGGAGACCGTGCGTCTCTCCGGCGATGACGCGACGAACGTGCTCGCCGTCTACGGGACCGACGACGGCGTCATCCGTACGGCGCACAGCACGGATGACGGAGCGTCGTTCCCGGCGCCCGCCATCCAGCTCGTGGGTCTCCTCGACTGGCCCGACGAGTTCGCCGCCGTGGGCGACGGACCCTACGTGTTCCTCGTCTATCGCTCAGGGCAGACCGAGCTCTGGCACCTGCCGGTTCTGGCCCAGAACCCGGGGGCCTCGAGTTCGCCCTCGATCGTGAGCGACGACGGCGAGCCCGCGCGCGGGCTCGCGCTCGCGCTGTGGCCGGGCTCCGGTCCAGCCGCCGTGTGGCTCAAGCGGGAGGGTCAGCTCGGACGGCCGTTCGTGGATGCGGCGTGGTTCGGCCCGACGAGCGCCGAGGGCGGCGAGAGCCCGGGCGCGAACCCCGCCGGCACGCTCGCGTCGAGCCCGAATCCCTTCCGGGGCGGGACCGTGGTGGAGGTGGTGCTCACCGCACCGGCACCCGCGGTTCGCGTCGCCGCGTACACCGCCGCCGGCCGGCTCGCGCGCGTGCTCCACGACGGCGCGCTCGTGTCCGGGCGGAGCCGGTTCGCCTGGGACGGTCGCGACGAGCGCGGGAACGCGCTCCCCGCCGGGGTCTACTACCTCACGGCCACCCTGCCCGCGGGGGTGATGCGCGCCAGCGCGGTTCTCCTGCCGTAGCGCGGCGGCGCTCCTACGGCCCCGCTCCCCCCGCCGGCCTCGCCCCCTCGGACTGCCCCGCGCGCCCCGGCCCCGCGCCCCCCTGCCCCGCGCGCTGCAACGAATCCGCGCGTGCCATCGCCGCCGCGAGCTCCCGCTGGAGAAGGACCGCGCGGCGCGCTGTGGTCGAGTCGGTGGGGTCCAGGTTGATCGCCCGCGCCCACGCGCCGAGCGCCAGGTCCGGCTCCCCGCGCAGGATGTGCAGGCGACCGAGGTCCTTCCAGTAGCGGGCGCGCGTCGAATCGATCGCGATCGCCTGCTGGTAGAGGGCGAGCGAGGAGTCGCGATCGCCGCCCTGCTCGAGGGTCATGGCGAGCTGGTCGAGCGCGTCGGCGTAGGCGGGATCGAGCGCGAGCGCCTGCCGGAAGGCGGCTTCCGCCGCGGGGAGATCCCCGCGCAGGCGCTGGGCGACACCCAGGTTGAAGTGGGCGAGGGCGAGGCGCGGGTCCGCGGCGATCGCCCGGCGGTAGGACTCGATCGCGCCGTCGAGATCGCCGGCCGCCTCCCGCAGGTATCCGAGGTTGACCGCAGCAATGGCGGGATCGTTGCGATCCGTGGCCGGGAGCGGCCGGTGGAGCACGAGGAGGAGCGCGGCGAAGAGTGCCGCCGCCGGGAGGAATCGACGCAGCGGGCGCGCCGCGACGGCGAGCGCGCCCAGGGTGGCCGCGCCGAACCCGGCGAAGGGGAGGAGCGGCACCGAGAGGGGCAGGCGGTAGCGCGCGGTGACGAAGTAGAGAAGGCATCCGGCCGCGAACGCGAGCGCGGCGAGCGCGAGGAGGACGCGCGCGCGGCGGATCTCTATCGGCGCCGCGGCTGCCCCCGCGCCGGTGAATCCGGCCGCCATCCCCAGCACGCCGAGGGCAAGCGCGAGCGCGAAGCCGGGGAGCGGCAGCCGCTGGATCGGCACGAGCTTGCGAGCCGCCTCCGGGTCCTCGTTGTCTCCCTTCTCGTAGGCATGGAGGAGGAGAGCGAGCTTCTTGCCGGTGAGGCGGAGCCAGTCGCCGGGATGGCCGGCGATCCAGTCGAGCGCCTCGTTCCGCCAGTAGCGAGAAGAAGCGACGAGGTCCACCTCGCGGCCGAGGCGGCGTGATGCCTCGCGCCGGTAATCCTCGTGTTCGGTCGCCGGGCCCGAGCGCACGAAGTCCGGTTGCAGGTTCGAGCCGTCCGCGCCCGGATAGTTGCCGACGTAGAAGGTCTCGCCGCCGTGCGCGGTGATGAGCACGGGCGAGCCGCCGACGGCCCAGTTGCGGAGCGTGACCGGAAGGACGGCGAGGCCGAGGCCGAGCGCGACGAGGAGCGCGCCGCGGCGAGCCGCGAGCGCGAACCAGAGGAGGGCGGCGAGGGGCAGGAGCGTCGGCCGCGCGAGGAGTCCGAGGCCGAGGACGAACCCGGCGCCGAGGTGGCGTCGAGCGCTGTCGCGGGCACCGGCGAGGCGGGCGCCGTCGGCCGCGAGGCTTGCGGCGAGGCCGAGCGCGGCGAGGAAGACGATCAACGTCTCCGTGAGGAGGAGATCCTCGTACAGGAGGAGCGGACGATAGAGCGCCGCGATGAGACCGGCGAGTGCGGCGGGGATCGCGCCGAACGCGCGGCGCGCGGTCCACGCGATGAGCGCGACGGTGCCGACGCCGAGCGCATGCTGGAGGAGACGCGCGATCTCGGGGCTCGGGCCGACGAGGCGATACACGAGCCCGAGGAAGTAGGCATAGAGCGGATTGGCGTAGAAGACCTCGCGTCCGATCCACTCGCCGGCGGCGATCCGCCGCGCCCAGGTGTGATAGAAGTCCGCGTCGAGGATGAGCGCGGACGCGAGCGGGCTCCGCTCGAAGCCCACGAAATGCATGAGCCGGGCCGCCGCCGCCACCGCGACGGCGATCGCGATCGGGTGCGCGGCGAGCGCGTCCGTGATCGTGGTGACCCAGGACGGCAGGCGGCGCGGCGCCGGCCGCGGCGCCTGTCGCGGCGCCTGTTGTGCGCGGCGCGGATCGCGGCCCGGCCGCTTGCCTAGCGGTGGAGTGCCTTGACCGCGCCCCAGCTCGAATCCTCCACGGCGAGACCGCCGCACTCGGACAGGATCGTCATGAACACGCCCCAGCGATTGCCGAGACCGAGGTCGAGTCCGGCCATGTCGGCCCACACGCCCGGCTTCCCGCTGATGTTGACGTAGCCCAGATCCGCGAATCCGTCCTCGGCGTTGCGCGCCAGGAACCAGTCGGGCCCGAGGATCTCCACCACGTTGCGATAGACGACGCCGACGAAGATGCGCTCTCCCTCGGCGATCGGCACGCGCGCGGCGCACAGGTCGTAGACCGAGAAGAAGGGGAACTCATCCTGAACGCGCTGGAGCGCGCCGTACGCCGCGAGTCCGCAGGCGTCGGCGGGCAGGCCGCCCACGCTCCGCCAGACGAAGAGATAGAAGGGGGTCTCGAGCTGGGCCGTGCCGAAGCAGAGGCTGATCTCTCCGATGCCGCCGTCGCCGCATCCGGTGAGCACGAAGGCGAAGCCGGTGAGATCGCCCTCGGCGCCGGGCCGGCCCGGCAGGCACGGACTCTGGACGCGCGCCTCCGCCTCGATCCCGGCCTGGGCGTCCAGGTCGTTCGTCTGGCCGGTGACGCATCCGTCGCGCGGCGCCGCGGGGAGCGGCAGGGGCGCCGGGGCCGCCAGCGGGCGCACGACGAGGCGTGTCGCCGCCGAGGCGGGGATGGCGCCGCCGGGCAGGCCGCTCGCAACGGCGATCAGGGTCAGAGCGACAAGCGCCCCTTGGCGGGGCATCCGGACTCCCGCCGGCACCGGCAATCGCATCGGTCCTTGCTCTCTCTCGCTAGCGCAGGAGCACGAGCTTCTCATCCGCACCGGCCACGCCCTGGAGCCGGGCGATGTACATGCCGGACGCGAGCGGCTTTCCGCGCTCGTCGCGGCCGTCCCAGGTGAGCACGGTCGTCTCGCCGGAGGTGGCCGGGGCGGTGAGCTCCCGCACCGCGCGGCCCGCCGTCGAGTAGATGACGACCGTCACCGGAGCGTCCCGGGTCGCGGTCACCGGGATGTTGACGCGCGGGTTGAACGGATCGGGGTACGCGCGGCCGAGTCGCGGCGCGGCGACCGCCATGGCCGGCCCGCCGGCGATCCCGGTCGTGGCCTGCTGCACGTCTACCGTGCGCGTCGCGAAGTGCGTGGCATCGTTGAAGGGGTTCTCCAGCACGGTCTGCGCATCGCCCGTCTGATTGTTGACGGCGAGCGTGAGCCGCAGGCGATCCGCCTCCGGGGTCGCCGCCGTGTCGGGGAGAGCGACCGGTGCGCTGGCCGGCAGCACCGGCAGGGTGAAGCCGAGGTCGGGAGCGGGGGTGTAGACGATCCAGTGCGTCGTCGTCGCGACCCCGCTTCCTCCGGGCACGTCGGTGAGCTGGAACGACCCCTGCGCCCAGGTCGGCGTCGGCGAGATGCCGGGGTTCGTGGCGTCGGTGAAGGTGAAGGTCTCGCCGCCCTGCGTCACCTGCGGGGAGAGCATGAAGCTCGCCATGGTGATGTTCGCCGGCACCGTGAACCCGTCTCGCTTGACGATGCCGGAGAGGAACTCGCGGCTGGCCGCGCTGTCGCCGTGCGTCGCGACGACGGCGTTCACGGCGTCCGCCAGATCCCCGGTCGGGTTCATCGAGGAGAGCGTGAGCGTCGAGGTCTGGTCGATGAGGCCGTCTTTCCCATCATACAAGACATAGCGCTCGCGCCCGCCGGGCTCGAGGATGCGGGCGGCGGAGCCGGCCGTGATCTTGCTCGCGGGCGGCACGCCGGCGAAGGTGAGGGTCAAGCTGGTGGAGAGGTTCAGGTCCACGTTGACATCGACCACCGCCCCGTTGGAGATCGAGCGGTTCCGCTCGATGCCCACCTCGCGCATGGTGAAGGCATTGAGCGCGGCGAAGATGTCGGTGCCGCTGATCGCCAGGAGATCGGCGATCGCGATGCGCCCCGAGAGGCAGAAGAGCGACTGCGTCGTCTGGTCGGGAAGGTCGATCTTGTAGACCGGCTTCTGGAAGACGAGGAACAGGAGCTCGGTCTGCGCCGGCATGGTCATGATGCCGGGCACGGGCGTGGTGCCGACGGGGGGCGGGAAGTAGGCCGTGTCCGGTGGCACCGCGAAGGGCACGGCGCCGCCGCCGAGGAGCGCGGTCGAGACGAGCGCGTTCACGTCGAGGGCGGGGAGGACGAACCCGATGTCGAAGCGCCCGTCGTTCGACTGCGTGGCGATATTGAGCCCGCGCCCGGTGACGCGGGCCACGGGCGCCGGCAGCGTGTCCGCCACGGCGCGGAGCGGCAGGTAGAGCGTCACCGCGGTGAGCGGAGCCTCGGTGATCGATACGTAGGCGCGGTCCGCCGTGCCGGCGGTGACGATCTGCGGGCCCGAGAGCCCGGGATGCGAGAAGGAGATGGTACCGCTCGCGCCGGTGAGCCCCGAGTTCCCCGGGAAGGGAACCCCTTCCTGGGGACCGACGAGCACGAAGGCGCCCGCGACGGGCAAGCCGGTCGCGGGGTCAAGGGTGCGGACGAGCAGGGTGTCGGCCGCCGCGATGCGGGGCCCGGTGGCGGCGAGGGCCGCGAGGAAGATGGCTGCCGGAAGGACGTTGGTGCTTTTCATCCTCCTATTCTACCACTCCTTTGCCCGGCGGCGCGGCTCGAGACGCCGGGCAAAGCGGCGCGGTCCCGTCACCGCCCGTCCTGGCGACCCAGCTTCCGGCGCCGGCGCATGACGAAGTCGGCACCGCGCCGGAGCGCGGAACGCGGCACGAGCGGCGCGAGACTGGCGAACGCGCGGTTCAGGCGCCCGGTCGCCCGCAGCGCATCGCCGCGGACGAGCGCGGCCACACCTTCGGCGGCCACTGCCTCGGCAGACATCCATCCCGTCCCGCGCATGGCGAGGGTTTCGTACCCGGCCGCCATGAAGAACTCGGTGGCGGTGCGTCCCGGACACAGGCACACGACGCGCACGCCGTGCTCCTTGACCTCGGCGTGCACGGCCTCGGCGAAGCTGACGACGAAGGACTTGGTGGCGGCATAGACAGCGGAGTAGGGCAGCGGCACGAAGGCCGCGGTGGACGCCACCTGCAGGATGGCCCCGTCGCGCCGCGCGATCATCTCCGGCAGCGCGAGCCGGGTGAGGCGGACGAGCGCGTCCACGTTCAGGCGCACCATCGCCGAGAGGCGGTCGAGGTCCGCGTCGGCGACCGCACCGACGCGGCCGGCGCCGGCGTTGTTGACGAGGATGTCGAGCGGCCCCCCGGCCGCCGCCCGCGCCGCCGCGAACACCTCGTCGGGCCCGCCGGGCGCCGCGAGATCTCCGGCCACGACCACCGGTGTCGCGTATCCGCGGGCGGCGATCTCGGCAGCGACTGCGGCCAGACGATCGGCGCGGCGGGCGGTCAGGACGAGGTGGACGCCCTCGCCGGCCAGGGCCGACGCGAGCGCGCGACCGATCCCGCTCGAGGCGCCGGTCACGAGCGCAGTGCGATCGCGGAGCTTGAGGGGGGGAAGGATGGCACGGCGCGCATTGTAGCGCAGAGGACCGTGGTCTTCACCCGGCCGGCCCGCATACAACACCGGCACCATTGCGTGGCCGCGCTCCTGCCGGCAGCACGGCGCGGCCGCTCTCCCGCCGCCGCGCCTGGACTTGGGACCCGGGACGTGGAATGATGAGCGCTCGCAGAGGCATCCGCACACGATCGAGGAGGAGTCTCGGTGAGCCAACGCCCGGCGGGCGCGGCGGAGACCGCCCCGAGCCCCGGCCCCCCCCCGGCCGGACCCACCCCTGACGCGTGGGAAGAGATCAAGCGCTTTCTCGATTTCGACGAGGAGGATGCGCGGCGGCTGCGGGCGGCGCTCGAGCGCTACGGTCCGCACATCGACGAGATCGTCGAGCGCTTCTACAACCATCTGCTCGCGACCGAACCGACCCGCGACGTTCTCACGCGGGCCGACGTCGATCGGCGTTTGAAAGACCTGCAGCGCGGCTACCTCCGCTCGCTGGGGGGCGGCGACTATGGCGACGACTACCTCCGCGACCGGCTCCGCATCGGCGCCGCGCACGAACGGATCGGGCTCGCTCCGCGCTGGTACCTGGGAGCCTACTGGCTCTACCTGCGCGACCTGACCCCGCGCCTGCTCCCCTGCGCGAGCCCTGCGGAGCAGGCGACCATGCTCTCGCTCAACAAGGTCCTGCTCCTCGACATGATCCTGGTCACCGAGGCCTATGTCGGGCGGACCCTCGCGCTCGTGCGCGACCAGAAAGCACGGCTCGAGGATCTGGTGAGCGAGCGCACGCGGCAGCTCTCCAAGTGGGAGCGGCTGGCGGCGGTGGGGAGCATGGCGGCCAAGGTGGCGCACGAGATCCGCAATCCCCTGAGCTCGATCTCGCTCAACACGGAACTCCTGAACGACGAGCTCATCGGGTACCGCGGGGCGGATACGACCGAGGCGGTGGATCTCCTGCGCGCGATCGCCGGCGAGATCGACCGCCTGAGCCGCATCGTCGAGGAGTATCTCCAGTTCGCGCGCATGCCGCGGCTCGATCTGGAGCAGGTTGACCTGAAGGACCTGGCCGAGCAGGTGCTCAAATTCCTGTCCCCCGAGTTCGAGCGCTACAACGTCACGAGCGAGATCGACGCCCAGGACCGGAGGCCGATCGTCTATCTCGACCGCAACCAGTTCCGGCAGGTGCTGCTGAACCTGCTCCGCAACTCGCAGGAGGCGATGCCCGATGGCGGCAAGGTCACCATCCGTCTGCGCGAGGAGCCGGACGGCGCGATCGAGGTGGTGGTCGTCGACACGGGCGTGGGCCTCGAACCGGCGCAGACGCAGCAGGTGTTCGATCCGTTCTTCTCGACCAAGGACACGGGGACCGGTCTCGGCCTCGCCTTCGTGCAGCAGGTCGTGCTCGAGCACGGCGGCGAAGTGAGCTGCACGGGGCAACCCGGCCGCGGGGCCGCCTTCCGCATCGTGCTGCCGGAGCGGCTGTGCGTGCGCCCGCGGGAGATTCCGGGCACGACTCCGACGTCCGCCGAGCGCGGCAGCGTGCCGCCGCCCAGGCCGGCGTGAAGCGGATGTGACAGGCAGGATGGCGGACCACCTCGGGCATCGCGTTGACCCCGACGATCCGGACGTCGTCTCGACGTTCGACGAGGTCTCCCTGTGGTCGGCGCGCTTCGGCCTCCTCCTCGTCGAGGAGGTGGCTCTCGTCCGCGGGATCCGCATCCTCGACCTCGGCTGCGGTACCGGGTTCCCGCTCTTCGAGCTCGCGCACCGGCACGGGCCGGGCACGACCCTGGTCGGCGTCGATGTCTGGGCGGCGGCTCTCAGGCGCGCCGCCTTCAAGCGCCGGCAGTACGATCTCCCGCACGTCACGCTCGTGCGCGGCGACGGCGCCTGCCTTCCACTCCGCGCGGCCTCGTTCGATCTCATCGTCTCGAATCTCGGCGTCAACAACTTCGCCGCCCCGGGCGCCGTGTGGCGGGAGTGCGCGCGTGTGGCACGGCCGGGCGCGCGGCTCGTTCTCACCACCAACGTCAAGGGACACATGCGGGAGTTCTATGCCGTCTTCCGCGAGGTGCTCACCGGGCGCGGCCTGACGGCCGGCGTCGAGCGGCTCGCCCGGCACGAGGCGCACCGCGGCACGCGGGATGCGCTCTGCGCCGACATCGAGGCGGCGGGGTTCGGGGTAACGCGCGTGATCGAGGAGGAGTGGAGCCTCCGGTTTCTCGACGGAGCGGCGCTCTTCCGCCATGTGCTGATCCGCGCCGGTTTTCTCGACGGCTGGCGCGAGGTCGCGGGCGAGTCCGCCGCGGCCGCCGTCTTCGCCGAGCTCGAGGCGCGGCTCGACCGCGTGGCGGCCGCGCGCGGGGAACTCCGGCTGACCGTGCCGATCCTCTACGTGGAGGGGAAGCGGCGCTGAGGCGCCGGATCAGGCTCCGCTGGCCCGCCTGTCTTCGGCGGTCCCGGCGGCCTCCGTATCGTGGTCGTCGGAGCCATCCGGGGACAGGAAGGAACCCTCGCTCCCCTCCTCGTCGCGCCCGGCGGCGTGCACCGCACGGGGCTCCTCCTCCGGCTCCTCGTCCTCGTCGTCCGAGTCATCCTCATCCGCGGGCCGGGGCCCGATCTTCCGGTAGATCGTGCGCGAGGCGATGCCGAGCAGCTTGGCCGCGAGCTCGCGGTTCCCACCCGTGTGGCGGAGCGTCTCGTTGATCATGAGCCGCTGCACATCCTGCATCTTCATGCCGATCGGCACGATCACGCGCGAGGAGGGAGCGGCCGACGACAGGATCGACGGCGGCAATGCGTCGCCGGCGATCATCGTATCGCGGGTGAGGACGATGGCACGCTCGATCGTGTTTTCGAGCTCGCGCACGTTGCCGGGCCACGAGTGCTCCATCAGGCGGTCCATCGCGTCCTTGGAGATACCGGCGATCGCGCGGTTGTTGCGCCGGGCATAGCGCCGGATGAAGTGGTCGACGAGGAGCGGGACGTCCTCGCGGCGCTCGCGGAGCGGCGGGATCGAAATGGTGATCACGTTCAGGCGATAGTAGAGGTCCTCGCGGAACCTGCCGCGCTTGACGAGCTCGGCGAGATTGCGGTTGGTGGCGGCGACCAGGCGCACATCCACGCGCAGGGTCTTGGTGCCGCCGAGCCGCTCGAACTCCCCTTCCTGCAGCACGCGCAGGAGCTTGACCTGCATCGAGGGCGGGATCTCGCCCACCTCGTCCATGAACAGGGTGCCGGTGTCCGCGAGCTCGAAGCGGCCGCTCTTGCGTCCGATGGCGCCGGTGAAGGCGCCTTTCTCGTAGCCGAAGAGCTCGGCCTCGAGGAGCGTTTCCGGAAGCGCGGCGCAGCTCACCTTGATGAAGGGGCGGTTCCGTCGATTCGACCGGTAGTGGACGGCGTTGGCGATGACTTCCTTGCCGGTGCCGCTCTCGCCCTCGATGAGGATGGTGGCCGCCGAGTCCGCGACCTGATTGACGAGCTCGATGACCTGCAGCATGGACCGGCTGACGCCGATGACCGAGCGCGGCCCGGCCGTTTCGCCGTCGAGCTCCTCGCGCAACCGCTTGTTCTCGAAGAGCAGGTTCTGCTTCTCGAGCGCCTTCTCGACCGTCTTCACAAGCTCGATGCGCTTGAACGGTTTCTCGATGAAGTCGTAGGCGCCGTGCTTGATCGCATCGACCGCCGTCTCGACCGTGCCGTAACCGGTCATCATCACGACCTCGGTCTCCGGTCGCATGGCGCGCGCCGCCTTCAGGAACTGCATGCCGTCCATCACCGGCATGCGCAGGTCGCAGAGCGCCATGTTGACCGACCGCTCGCGGAGGACCTCCAGGGCCTCCTGCCCGGTCGCGGCCTGGAGGACGAGAAACCCCTCCTTGGCCAGCGTCTTGTCGAGGGATTCGCGGATGTGAGCTTCGTCATCCACGACCAGGATGACCGCCTTGGTTCCGTTCACGTCGTCACCTCGGGCAGTTAGGAAGGCAATGGCCGGCAGGAATGGCAAACCGGCCTTGATCATTCGTCGCACGAGGCATGCCAGCCCCCGGGGCCGGATCGACCGACGCAAGTTATTTACAGACAATATCTTGAGTCTCCCGATACGTTCCAGAGCCCCCGTTTGCTATGGACACATTGTCTCATTACCTGTTGCCGTGGACAATTCGTCGAGAGGTCCGCCAGTCTGGCCGCAGGGTAGTGAGGATGCCGTTCGGGAGGGTCTCCGATTCGCCCGGAAGCGCAGGCGGTCAGGCTGACAGGGTGGCAGCTGAAAACCCGGGCCCGTGGTCGAAATGGCGAGAACGGGGGGGGACCAGGCCTTGTCGCGACCTCGGACGCGGGCGCAGAGGAGCCCCTCTGACTGTGGTAAGTACTTGCTTGATAAGCAGATGGGCACATGTCTCTGATCGCGCGGTGTTCGCGGGGTGCCCTGGTATGGGGGGTGCAAACAGGGTCAAACAGCCACGGTCGCGCCGAGCGATCGTGACCACGACCTGAAGAGCTTGAGTGTGTGGATGGGTGGGGTGGTGGCCTCCTGATTAGTGCCCCGGCCGGGGTCGTCCCCGGCCGATCAGCACCAAGGAGGAACCGGTACCCAAATGGGGATGGGTGCCGGGACCGTGTCGCTCGCTAGCTCCCCGGCCTACCGGCCTCCGGGCGGACGACCGCTCGTGATGGCGATCCGGACCTAAGGGTCCGGCCAGGCGCCGGGATGGGGACGGAAGCGGAGGCACCGACCCGGAGGCTGGTTGTCCGGGGAGTTGAGAGCGACCCGTCGAGAGGGCGCCGGGGTGTGAGCCCCGGCGCTCTCGTCTTTCCCGCCCCGACTTCGGGACGGCACGCGCGCCGTGACCCCGCGGGGCTCGACGACTGACCGGACGCGCCGGATCCGACCGCTGGCGGTAGCGCGCATGGTCGAGGCCGGTGTGAGCGCGGTTCCTCGTGGTTCATTCCGGGAGCGGGGAGCGGATGGGGCTCGTGACCCGATCGAACGTCGTAAGTCTCGTCGCCCATGCCGGCTAGGAGCGCGAACCCGGATCTCCCTGCACCGCGCCGGGCCCCCTGCCAGGCTGTCCCCGGGCGGCCTCGGGAATCCTGCCAAGAAGTCCGGAACGCGCCCCGGTAGCGCCGCTGGCCAGCGCCCCGGGAGCTTCCCTAAGTGTCGTCCCCATGGCCGGCTCCGGTCCCTTCCGGGCCGGCGGCACCCTTTCTGCATGACCTATTCCGGCCGACCACCGCGCGGTGCCCCTTCATCCGGACCGGGCCCCGCGCAGGTGGAATCCGGGACCGGCCGGCAGTCGAACTCCACGAATCCGACGAATCTGATGAACGCGACCGCTCATAGCCAGGCTGCGGGCCTGGTGGCGCCCAGGCGACGGCGCCCCAGGCCGACGGTCCTCGTGCTCGGCATCGGCAATGCGCTCCTCGGCGATGACGGCATCGGCAGCGCCGCGATCGCGCGACTTGAGGGGGAACGATGGCCGGCGCGCGTCGAGCTCCGCGACGCCGGGACATCCATGATCGACGTGGTGGCCGCTCTCGGCCGCTACGAACGTGTGATCGTGATCGGCGCGGTGAAGGTGCCGGGTCGACTCCGGGGGTCGGTGGTCGAGTTCGAGCTCAACTCCGGGGCGGGCGGCGCGCTGTCCACCGTGTCGGCGCACGAGTTCGAGCTGGGCGGGCTCGTCGCACTGGCGGCGGCGCTCGCCATCGAGCTGCCGCCGGTGCACGTTGTCGGGTTCGTGCCGGTCTCGATCGAGCTCGGCTCCGGGCTCACGCCGGCGGCGACTGCGGCGCTCGACGACATCGTCGCGCGCGTTCTCGGTCTGGTGCACGCCGCGCGGGGGCGACCGGCCGGGGCCTCGATGGCGCCGGGAACGACCGGGTGATCGGTGTGACCGCCGGCGGCGACAGGCGCCGGTATCGCAACAGCGTGGCGTACGGGTAGGGACCGGCGCCGGCCGGGCCCCCCGGGCGAGAGGCGCCCGGGGCGGCGCTGGCACGCGCCGCCCGGGAGGAGAACCATGACACTCCCCAAGACCGAATGGATCTGGATGAACGGCAAGTTCGTCCGCTGGGATGATGCCCAGATCCACGTCATGTCGCATGTCGTCCACTACGGGTCGAGCGTGTTCGAGGGTATCCGCTGCTATCGCACCGCGGACGGCCCGGCGATCTTCCGCCTGAAAGAGCACGTCCGCCGGCTGTTCAATTCCTGCCGCATCTACCGCATGGAGCCGAACATCACTCCGGCGGAGGTGGAGGACGGGATTCGCGAGGTGGTCGAGCGCAACGGGCTCGAGGAGTGCTACATCCGGCCGGTGGTCTACCGCGGGTACAAGGTCCTCGGTCTCGATCCGCGCGCTTGCCCGATCGAGATCGCGGTCGGGGCCTGGCCCTGGGGTCGCTATCTGGGCGAGGGCACGGAGACGACGGGGGTCGACATCAAGGTCTCGTCGTGGCGGCGCTTCGCGCCGGACACGCTGCCGTCGATGGCCAAGGCGGGCGCCAACTACATGAGCTCGCAGCTCATCAAGCTGGACGCGCTCGCCGACGGTTACGCGGAGGCGGTGGCGCTCGACGCCGACGGCTTCGTCAGCGAGGGGAGCGGCGAAAACATCTTCATCGTGCTCGACGGCGTCCTCTACACGCCGCCGTGGGACTCGGCGCTCTTGATCGGCATCACGCGCGACACGGTGATGGCGCTCGCTCGCGAGCAGGGGATCAAGGTCGAGGAGCGGCGGATCCCGCGCGAGATGCTGTACATCGCCGAGGAGATCTTCCTGACCGGTACCGCGGCCGAGATCACGCCGGTGCGCTCGATCGACCACATCAAGATCGGCTACACGGTGCCGGGCCCGATCACGCGCATGATCGAGCAGGGCTACGACGACGCGGTGCACGGGCGGCTCGAGGACCGGCGCGGCTGGCTCACCTACGTGCGGATGCCGGGTCCGGCGGCGCGGGCCGAGGTGAAGCCGGAGGCGGCGCGGGCCGAGCGGGCGGCGGAGACAGGGACGCCGGCAAACAGGCCGCTAGACAAGTCGCGGTCGCCGGTCTCCGGCACCTGAACGCCGCGGCGGTCGAGAGCGAGACCGACGAGAGCGAGTAGCCGCATCGGCGGCGGGCAGCGGCCGGTTCAGGGCGCGCCGGCTGCGGGGGGCAGCGTCCCGGCGCACGCACGCGCGAACTCCGCGGCCAGCGAGTCGAGGCGCGCCGCCATCGCCGGACCGGGCGCCTGCGGGCGCGCCGCCGTGAACAGCGGGATCGCCTCGCAGCGCCGGTCGGCCCGCACGAGGAAGAGCGCGAGCCCCACGTTCTCGCGGTAGCCCGCCGGATTCGCGGCGAGCGCGCGCCGGTACATGGGCTCCGCCTCGGCGATGCGTCCCGCCTCCTCGAGGAGGACCGCCGCATTGAGCGACGGTCCGACGAGGGTGGGATCGAGCTCCACCGCGCGCATGTACTCGCGGAGCGCCTCGTCCGTGTCCCCCGCGGCCTCGGCGAGGAAGCCGAGATCGGCGTGCGCGTCGGCGAAGTCCGGCTCGAGCCGCACCGCCTCCTGCAGGAGCGCCCGCGCCTCATCGCTGCGCCCGCGCCGGAGCTCCACCTTGGCCAGGTTCGCCCGATAGAGCGCGCGGCCCGGCACGAGCGCGCTCGCCGCCGCGTACTCGTCCGCCGCAGCGTCGAGGAGCCCCGCTTCCTCGAGCACGAGACCGTAGTTGTTGTGCGTGGTCGCCGGATCGTCCTTGACGATGACCGCGGTCGAGATGCTGGTGGCGGCAGCGAGCGCCGCCACGCCGGCGAGCGCGGCCGCGACCGGGGCGTAGCGCCGCCCGCGCACTGCGTCCCAGCACCAGACGCCCGCCGCCGCCGCGAGGAGGAGGAGCGACGGCACGACCGCGAGGCGGTAGCGGGCGAGGACGAAGGCGGCGATGATGCCGAGCGCATAGGCCAGCGCGAAGAGCGGCACGATCCCCATGCGCGCCCAGGCCCGGCGCGTCACCCAGAGCCCGAGCGCGGCGAGCGGTACCACGAGGCCGAACGACACCGGCAGGAAGCGGAGGTAGGGCACCTCCTCGCGCATGAAGTAGTAGCTCGCGTTGTCCCCCTTCTCGTAGGCGTGGAAGAAGAGGTAGGTCTTCCGGGCGAGGAGCCGCGCGCACGCGAGCGGCTCGGCGCGGGCGAAGGCGAGGGCCTGATCCCGCCAGTAGGCCGACGACTCGGCGAGCGAGACCTCCCGCCCGAGGAGCGCGCTCGCCCGCCGGCGATAGGACTCGTGCTCGGTCGCGGGACCCGAGTCGACCCAGTCCGGTTGCGTGCCGTAGCCATCGGCGCCGGCGTGGTTCCCGACGTAGAAGGCCTCGCCGCCATGGGCCGTGATGAGCACGAACTGCCCGGACACCGCGTAGTTTCGCGCGGTCACGGGAATGATCGCGAGGAAGGTGCCGAGGAGGAGGGCGAGCGCGCGCCGGCCACGGATGCCGATCGGATCGGCGGCCGGGCGGGCGAGCGCCCACGCCACGCCGGCGAGCGGCGTCAGGTTGGGGCGCGCGAGCACGAACACGCCGGTCGCGACCCCGGCCAGGAGCCACCTCGGGAGTGTGCCGCGCTCGCCGGCGCGGACGATGAGGAAGAGCGCGAGCACGCCGAGGAAAGGCGCGAGGCTCTCGATCATCAGGCTCCCCTCGTGGAACACGAAGGGAGCGTAGAGCGCGGCGGCCGATCCGGCGACGAGGCCGACCCGGCGGTCGAAGAGCCGCTCGCCGGTCGCGGCGAGGAGAGCCGCGCCGAGGCTCCCGAGAACGTGCTGCAGGAGATGGACGAATACCAGGTGCCGGCCGACCGTCGCGTAGATGAGGCCGAGATAGTACGGATAGAGGGGGTTGGCGTAGAATGCCTCGCGGCCGAGCCAGTCCCCGCGGGCGAGCTGCTGCGCCCACCGGTCGTAGAGCCGCGGGTCGAGGAGCGGGTGCTCGAGGAACGGCGTGCGCGCGAGCGCGACGAGATACGGGATGCGGACGGCGAGGGCGAGCGCGAACACGAGCACCGGGATGCCGGGCCGGAATGGTCGGGCCTTCTCCGGCGATTTGCCAGGTGCGTGGTTGCTCGCTCTCGTCCCCATCAGACGGAACGGTATCAGATCGCCGGCCGGCGGGGGCTCTGTCCAGGACATCCCGATCGGGGGCCGGTGATTCGGAAGCACCCGGCGCGGTGAGGCGCCCCTCCAAAGGTTTGATGATGAACGTCGCGCCCCGCATCTGCGCTCTCGTCGCTCTCGTCGCGGTTCTTGCCCTCGTTCTCACGGCCGCGGAGTCCGCCGCCGCCGGCCCGGGCGCGATCCACGGCCGCGTGATCGATGCCGAGACCAGGCAGCCGCTCGCCGGCGCCAACATCGCGGTCGCCGGCACCCAGCGCGGCGCCATCGCCGACCGGATGGGCGAGTTCACGATCGCGGATGTCGAGCCCGGGACCTACAACCTCACCATCAGCTTCGTGAGCTACGAGCCCGCGGTCGTCACCGATGTGGTGGTGAAACCCGGCGTGCCGACGACCGTGCTCCGCGAGCTCGTTCCGGTGCCCGTCGCCGGCGAGACCATCGAGGTGCGCCCGAGCTTCTTCGCCCAGAACGCCACCCCGACCAGCTCGGTGAGCCTCTCGCGGGAAGAGATCCGGCGCTTCCCGGGCGGCTTCGAGGACATCGTGCGCACGATCTCGACGCTGCCCGGCGTCGCCCTCGTCAATCAGGGCGGGCGCAACGATCTCCTGGTCCGCGGCGGCGGCCCGAGCGAGAACCTCTACCTCGTGAACGGGCTCGAGGTCCCGAACATCAACCACTTCGGGAACCAGGGCTCGGCCGGGGGTGCGCTCAGCTTCGTCAATCTCGACTTCATCGACGGCGTCGATTTCTCGACCGGGGGATTCGGTTCCACCTACGGCGACAAGATGTCCTCCGTCCTCTCGATCGAGATGCGGGAGGCGCGCTCCGACCGCGTGGGCGGCAAGGCGACCATCTCCGCCACCCAGTTCGGGCTCAACCTCGAGGGGCCGCTGCCGGGCGAGAACGACGGGCACTTCCTCTTCTCGGCCCGGAAGAGCTACCTGGATCTCCTCTTTCGCGCTCTCGACCAGCCGTTCATCCCGATCTACACCGATTTCAACCTGGCCGGCGACTACCGCATCAACGAACGCTACGAGCTCTCGTTCCTCGGTCTTGGCGCGCTCGACGACGTCGACCGCGACAACTCGACGAGCGAGGACAAGGTGGTGAACGCCGGCATCATGGGCAATGCGCAGGATCGATGGATAGGCGGGGTGCGCCTCCGCCGGCTCTTCGACCGGGGGTTCCTCGATGTGATCGGCGGCTACAACCAGGTGGACTACAGCTTCGCCCAGGCCGACACGAGCCAGGTCCAGTACTTCTCGAGCGATGCGCTCGAGCGCGAGGCCGCGCTCCGCGCCGAGGGCACGCGCCGCCTCCCCGCCGGCTTCGATCTGAGCGCGGGCGCCGGGGTCAAGCGCGTGGGCGTCGACTACGCGACCGCCTTCGCCGACTCGATCTACGATCGGAGCGGGCGCCGGGTCGCGCGGGAGGATCTCGACCTGCCCGCGGAGATCGTGGGCGATAGCGGCGCCTTCAAGCTCGCCACCTGGGTCGAGGCCAAGCGTCGCGTTGCCCGCGTCGAGTGGACCGCCGGATTCCGGCTCGACTACTTCGAGAACCTGGACGACACGCTCTATCCGGCCGGGCGCTTCTCGCTTCGCTACGGGCTCAGCGACCGGCTCACGGTCAAGGGGAGCTACGGGACGTACTACCAGGCGCCGTCCTACGTCTGGCTCGGCAATCCGGAGAACCGCGATCTGAAGGCGCTCCGGAACGACATGCCGATCGCCGGCATCGACTACCGGGTGCGCCCCGACCTGAACCTCTCGGCCGAGGGGTTCTACAAGCGCTACTCGGATCTGCCCGCGGGGGCGACGCCGGACACGGATTACCTCGTGCTTACCAACACCGGCGTCGGCTTTGGCGGGCGCGACGACGACTTCCAGTCGTTCGGGTACATCCCGCTCGACCCGACCGGGAAGGGCGAGGCGTACGGCGTCGATCTCCTCGCGCAGAAGAAGTTCGCGGCGGTGCCCTGCTACGGCACGGTCGGCCTGACGCTCGGCCGCACGCGCTACACGGCGCCGAACGGCAAGACCTATCCCGGCCAGTTCGATCAGGCCGCGGTCTTCACCATCGCCGGCGGCTACGTCATCAATCCGCGCTGGGAGGTGAGCACCAAGTGGCGCTACGCCTCGGGGGCGCCGTACACGCCGGTCTACGATCCGGCGACCAACGGCGGCGTCATCTCGAACCTGCCGGAGGAGTACCTGAGCGCCCGCCTCGGCGCGACGCATTCGCTCGACGTGCGCGTGGATCGCCGCTTCTCGTTCACGAGCTGGTCGATCATCGCCTTCCTCGACATCCAGAACATCTACAACTACAAGGCGCCGGTGACCCCGAGCTGGGACTTCTGGGAGCAGGAGGTCGTGGACGAGCAGGGCCTCGGCATCTTCCCGACGCTCGGGGTGAGCGCCGAGTTCTAGCGGGCGCCGAGTTCTAGCGGGGTGCGGTCGCCGCGCAGTCGTGCGCGGCGCGCCTCACGTCTTCAGGTTCCACTTCGGCCGCTCCTGCTTGGGGAGCACCCGCTTCCGGATGCGTATCGAGCTCGGCGTGACCTCCACCAGCTCGTCCTCGGCGACGAAGGCGAGCGCCGCCTCGAGCCCCATCTGGTGCGGCGGGATGAGCCGGATCGCCTCCTCGGATGTCGAGGAGCGGATGTTGGTGAGCTTCTTCTCCTTGGCTGCATTGACGTCGAGATCGCCGGGGCGCGCGTGCTCGCCGACCACGAGCCCCTCGTAGAGCGGCATGCTCGGCCCGAGGAAGAGAACGCCGCGGTCCTGGATGTGCTCGAGCGCGTAGGCCGTGGTCACGCCGGGGCGGTCGGCGACGAGCGATCCCTCGGTGCGGGAGGGGATCGGGCCCGCCCACGGGCGATAGCCGTCGAAGAGCTTGTTCAGGATCCCCGTCCCGCGCGTGTCGGTCAGGAACTCGCTCCGGAAGCCGATCAACCCGCGCGCCGGGATGATGAACGTCATCCGCACGCGGCCGCTCCCGTGGTTCACCATCTCGGCCATGCGGCCCTTGCGCGCCGCAAGCTTCTGGGTCGCGACGCCGATGAACTCCTCCGGGCAGTCGACGTAGAGGCGCTCGTACGGCTCGTGCCGGGCGCCGCCGATCTCCTTGATGATGACGCGCGGCTTCCCCACCTGCAGCTCGAACCCCTCGCGCCGCATCATCTCGATCAGGATCGCGAGCTGGAGCTCGCCGCGTCCCTGCACCTCGAACGCCTCCGGGGATTCGGTGTCGCGGACGCGGATCGAGACGTTGATCTGGTCCTCGTGCTCGAGCCGCTCGCGGAGGTGGCGCGAGGTGAGGTAGCGCCCCTCGCGGCCGGCGAGCGGCGAGTTGTTGACCGCGAAGACCATGGCGACCGTCGGCTCGTCCACCGTGATCGGCGGCACCGCGACGGGGGCGAGGGCATCGGCGATCGTCTCCCCGATGTCGATGCCGTCGATGCCGGCGACCGCGCAGAGGTCCCCGGCCGGGACCTCCGCGGTCTCGACGCGGCGGAGCCCGTCGAAGGTGTAGAGCATGGTGATCTTGGCCTGCGTCGTCGTGCCGTCGAGCTTGACGAGGGCGACCGGATCGCCGCGGCGCATGGTCCCCGCGTGCACCCGCCCGATGACCAGCCGGCCGACGTAGTCGTTGTAGTCGAGGCTCGCGATCTGGAACTGGAGCGGGCGCGCGACGTCAGATTGCGGCGGCGGGACGCGATCGATGATCAGATCGAAGAATGGTCGCAGATCTTCGCCCGGCGTCTGCGGGTCGAGGGTGGCGGTGCCGGCCCGCGCATTGGTGTAGACGAGCGGGAAGTCGAGCTGGTCCTCGCCCGCATCGAGATCGATGAAGAGCGAATAGACCTCGTCGACCACCTCGGCGATGCGGGCGTCCGCGCGGTCGATCTTGTTGATGACGACGACGAGCGGGAGGCGCTCTTCGAGCACCTTGCTGAGGACGAAGCGGGTCTGCGGCAGCGGGCCCTCCGCCGCGTCGACGAGGAGCATGGCGCCGTCCACCATCTTGAGCGTGCGCTCCACCTCGCCGCCGAAGTCGGAGTGCCCCGGCGTGTCGACGATGTTGATCTTGACGCCGCCGTAATGGACGGCCGTGTTCTTGGCGAGGATGGTGATGCCGCGCTCGCGCTCGAGATCGATCGAGTCCATCACGCGCTCGACGAGCACCTGCCCGGCGCGGAAGATGCCGCTCTGCTGGAGCATGGCGTCGACGAGCGTCGTCTTCCCGTGATCGACGTGGGCGACGATCGCGACGTTGCGGATGGCGGGCGGGGATGATTCTCTGTTCATGGCGCGGGAGTCTAGCACGGGGGAGAAACGAAGACGGCCGGGAGAGCGAGCGCGCGGCTCGCGTCTCCCGGCCGGGAGCGAGTGGTGATCGCCGGCGGGTGCATCATGGCGCGCGTTCGGCGCCGGCGGACCCGCCCGGAGCCTCCGCGCAGAACACCGCACGCCACATCGGCTGCGACGCTCCGATGACGCCTCCGATCAGCATTCCTACCGGGATGGCGAAGACCGACCAGCCGCCCACATCGCAGTCGTCGCAGGCGGCGAGCGCTGCGAAGGCGGCGCAGCCCGCCGCGGCGCCGAGGAGCGTCCCGCGCGCGGAGTACGTGCCGCGATCGGCGTCGAGACGCGCGATATCCACCCATCGCACGTCGAGCGAGTCCGTGAACACGAGATGTCCCGTGTCCCAGCCCTCGCCGCCGCGGGCGCGGAGGCCGGCGGCGGTCCACTCCGCATCGCCGAAGTAGATCCAGTCGTCGTCGTTCCGAAGCCGCGCGCGGAAGTGGTCCGACTCGTGCTCGAGGAGCGACCACTCGACCGGAGAGGGCGGAGTGCCGCTGAGAGGGACCCCGCTGCAGACATCGCTCGCGACATCGCGTGGCGCCGCGGCGAGGGGCGGCACCCCGGAGAGGTCGCCGGCGGGTCGTGGCGGCAGGCAGGCGAAGGGCGCCCAGCCACGCTCGGTGCTCCCGATGAGAGCCCCGATCAGGGCCCCGGTCGGCACCGCGACCAGGGGCGACAGGACATAGCCGATGCCGCACAAATAGCCGCTGCAGTCCTCTTCGAGGATGGCGGCGACGACCAGTCCAACGCCGAGTCCGATGGCTCCGCCGATGCCCGCGCCGATGCCCGCCCGGGTGCCGGCCGGCTTGTCGATGCGCTCGATCTCGTCCCACGGGATCGAGAGCGAGTCCGCCGGAAGGTGGCGGCCGTCGCTCGTCCAGCGCGGGCGGCTCACGGCGATGAGCGAATCCACCTGCCATTTCGCGTCATGAATCTCGAGCCACGCATCCTCGCCACGGCGGCGGACCCGCAGGTCCTCGGCATCGAAGGTGACGACGAGCCACTCGCGCTCGGTGGCCGGCGCGGCTTGAAGGGGCGCCTTCGCGCAGGGATCGCGCGGCAGGTCGACGGGAGCGACGCCGCCGTAGAGGAGCGCGATGGCCACGCGAAAAGTGCTGGCACTGCGGTGACGCATCTTCATGCCTCCGGGTGCCTCGGCGTTCGCCGTCTGCGCTGCCGGCAATCGCGACTCACGCCGGCGCAGCCCGGCGGACAGGATCCGCCGGGACTCGGGAACGGGCGCTGAGAGGGAGGATCAGAGGTGGAGGATCAGGGACGCAGGAACCGCAGCACCGCCCAGGCGGCGACGAGGAGAGCTACGCCCCAGAGGAAGATCTTGAAGATGAGCTTCGTCGTCCGCATGGCGACGTAGAAGGCGATCAGCCCGACCGCAATGACAAGCGCAGTCTGGAGCGTCGTGAGCTGGAACATCTGGAAGATCACTCCTCGCATGGGGATGAGACTGCAGGCGACTATACGAGAGCCCCGGCCTGGTCGCAAGAGGGAGACCAGCGGGAAGGACGCGCCACCGCAGACGCCGCTTCTACCGCAGACGCCGCTGATACCGCCGCCGCCTCGCGCCGTCGCCGGCGGGCGCACGCGCAGCAGGAGTTCTATTCGCCCGGGCTTGATCACGAGGATCTCGTTGCCGCAGTGCTGCTGGCACAGCGGTACCAGCCGCTCTGCGTCGGCGTGGTGGGAGCGCCGTGCCGGAAGCGGCGGTGCTACCGGTAGGTGCTCTTGATGGCCCCCCAGGTGACCGGCGTGACCGGAACCACGGACGCGCAGGTGTTGACACCGCCCTCGCCCACGCAGACCCGCCCGCGGTTCGGCGGCGTGACCGGGACGATCTCTCCGGAACACGTGACGATATGAGTGCCGTCGGGGTAGCCCGACTCGATGATGTCGAGGCAACCGGAGCCACCGCGCACGCCTACCCATCCGATCAGCATCGAGGCGCCGCCTGTCACGCAGTCGAAGATGGATGCGCAGGAGCCGGCGAGCGGGCCGGGACCGTAAGGCGGCTGCTCCGGAATGCCGATCGACCCCGGCGGGCAGAGCCACATGCCCCCGCCCACCGACAGGGTCGGCGGCCAGTCGAAGGCCCACTGGATTGCGGCCACGCTCACATAGTTCCGGACATGGACGTACACCGAGGACCACTGCTCGGTCCCGGGAAGGAGGAGCCGCGGCCCACCGGGCATCGCGCAGGGGTCGTCTTCCGGGCAGAAGACCCATTCGTCCCGCACGTCCATCACGATGGTCGGGATGCCGCGCTGGTCCGCGTCGGTGCTGGCGCCGGGACTCGCCGCCGGGGTGCCGGCGAGCGCCAGGGCTCCGCAGAGCGCCAGGGCTCTGCAGAGCAGGGCGGCGGCCGACGGCAGTTGACGGTGGCGGTGCATGGTTGAAAGGTCCGCATCCACACCCGGCGAGGCCGGGTCAGTAGCCGATCTTCCCGATCAACGTGAGGGCGCGCGCCTGCGATGGCGGGCTCCAGTCATCGGCGGAGGACGACCAGTGATGCACGTAGCGCAGCTCGACCATGAAGGACCGCCGGCCCTCCAGCGCACCGAGTCCGAGCCCGTAGAGGCTCCCGAGGACGAGGGCGCCGGGGTAGCTCGTCCCTTCCGGCAGCCGGAAGTTGAGCGTCGGGCCGGCATGGGCGTAGAGACCGAGACGGCCGGGGGTCGTCAGCTTGATGAGCGGCGCGGCGGACAGGAAGGCCCGGCTCTCGCGGAGCGCCGGTCGAGAACCGTCCTCCGCCGTGCGCACCGTGCCCTGCAGATCGGAGGTCTCGGCGGGATAGTAGTAGTGCTGGTCGCCGGACCCGATGCGCAGATAGGACCCCTCGATCGTGAGGAGCAGGATGTCGGCTGGAAACGGGGTGAGCTCGCCGAACGCGCCGAACGTGGGTCCCCAGCCGGGCTCGGTGCCGCCGCGTCCGTCCTCGTAGGCGAAATGACCGTACGTCGCGCCGCCGAAGAAACCGGAGTGCGCGGCGGCCTCCGCCCGGGCGGTCGCGGGCAGGGCGAGAGTGGACAGCACGAGAGCAGCCAGGGCGAGCGAAGGCAGCGCGCGCGAAGACGGCGGGGGCGAAGACTGCGGCGGCGAAGGCAGCACGAGCGAAGACTGCGCGACCGCGATGGCGAGTGAGGGTGTGCGATTCGTGGGTCCCCGGTTCATGGGTCTCCGGCCGAGTCGGCGCGAGCATCGCATCATCTTCCGAGTCCCTGCAACGCGTCGTGCTTGATGCGGCCCCAGGTCGTGGGCGATACCGATGTCGGGGTGGCGAGGCCGGACCGCCGGAGCTCGATGTCGGGCATGCCGATCTCGGTCCCCCACACGAGCAAGGTGTCATCGGGGCCGGCGTAGGTCGCTGAGAGATTCACGGTCGCCGTGATGACCACGAGGGCGGTGTCGAGCGGTTCGAGCCAGAACATCTGCCAGTCTCCGAAATACGTCGTGCCGGCTGCGGATTCCCTTGGCGGGAACGGAGACCAGGACACGAAGACCGAGTCGGCGGTGACCGGCGCGTGCCCCGCGAGGTCGGGCGGGTCGAACGAGAAGGCGCCTTCCGGCTGCGCGAAGACGAGATAGAGGCGCATCGGCCGCTCGAAGCGGAACGCGAGTCCCGGCGGTCTGACGGCGAGACCGACGCCGCTCAGCGGCCTCTCCTCCCAGGTGGCAGGAAAGGCGGCGAGGAGCTCACTGATCGAGAGGCTCGAAGAAGCGAAGACGCCACAGCAGTTGGCATAGGGCATGGCCCGGAGAGGCAAGACCGGGCAGTACGCCAGCTCCGCATGGAGATCAGGAATCTCGGCGGAATCGACGGCGACGTTCCCCGCAAGGAGCCAGCCGGCCAGCGCGAGGCCGCAGCACAGCGCCAGGCGATACTGCGTGGTGAAGCGGGACCTCTCCATCGCTGTTCCCATCGCTCCCCCCATCGCTACTCGTACTGCGCCTTGATGCCGCCCCAGGTCGCGGCGTCGACCGCGGGTTGGGGCGGCCAGCAGGCCACGACACCGCCCTCGCCGACGCAGACCTTGCCGAGACGCCACGGGTCGTACGGGTTGACCTGGTCGATGCCCTGCTGGCAGTCGAGGACATGGATGCGGAAGGGATAGCTCGACTCGATCTGCTCGAGGCAGCCGGCGTTGCCGGCGACGAAGAACATGCGGCCGATGGCGCCGAGGCCCGACCCGGTCAGGCAATTGAAGGCGGTCGTGATCGTGCCCGCCGCCGGCCCGAACGGCGGGCCCGGCATCACGGCAGTCAACTGCCCCGGCTGGCAGTCCCAGAGCCCGAAAGTGAAGGTCCAGCTCGGATCGGGCTGGAAGGCCGTCTGCACGCCGGCCACCGCGTAGTAGCTGGAGACGAAGAGAAAGATCGTGGTCGGGCCGGCCATGACGCTCACGACCGGCATGTTCACCACGCAGTCGACGGGGAGATATCCGGCACAGGGCTCGAAGCCCGATGCCCTGGCGTGGAGCGGCAGGCAGATCTCGGGGTTCATCCCCGCGAGAGCCGCTGGTGCGGCGCCGGTCACGACGAGTGCCGCGGCCAGTGTCGCAAGCGGCAGGAGGAATGACTTCATGACAGCCTCCCGGCGTGGGCCAAGCCACCTCGGGGCGAGCCACCTCGGGGCGAGCCACCTCAGGGTTGAGCCACTGCAGGGCGACTTCAAGAGCAGGAGCTTCTGGCTCCAGCGCCCCGAAGCCCGCACCGCCGGTTCCCTCACCGATAGGACATCTTGATCGCGCTTCAGCGATAGATGGACTTGATGCTGCCCCAGGTGGAGCGCAGAGGCTGATCCTCGACGGGAGTGGTCGCCGGCGTGACCATGAGATCGACCGGCCAGCACACGGACTGGCAGCACCGCCGGCCCTCGGCTTCAGCGCTGCCGTGGTAGGCGCCGGGAACGAGGCCGCCGGCATCGATGCGGGCCAGGTAGTTGTCTCCTCCGAGGTGGACGAAGGAGAGCCAGGGCACGGAGGAGGTGAATCCCGCGTAGCATTCGATGGGAATGGATCCGCAGTTGGGAATGGGCATGCATGAGCGGCCGGGGGTCACCACCAGCGGGATGGTCGTGACCTGGTCCTGCGGGATGGTGATGGCGAGCGATGGAGGACTGAACGCTGCGCTGGGTTCAGTCCCCGGGAGCATCTCGCAGAACTCGCAGGGATGGAGCAGGTGGACATCGCCGCAGACATTGCCGACGTCGACATGGGAGCCGCGGCCCCAGTAGCCGTGAAAGGCGCCCCCCGGGGCCGCCCAGTAACCGTAGAGGCCCCCCGGGCCGGGCGCAAACTGCCAGCGACCGACGGTGGGAGCGGAGACGATGTATCTGAGGATTGGACGCGAGGAGTCGAAGGGCGTGGCGAACTCGATGCGGAGGCCGGCGGCTGGCTGATAGTGAGAGACACCGAAGCGCGCGCCGTGGTGTGCGGAGCGAGCCACATCGATTTTACAGCTCCGATGGCACGCTCGAAAAGTGGCCGTCGGAGCGCCGCACAGGTACCCCGGCAACCGATTCGCCGGGGTGCTGGTCCGACAGCGGAGCAGCAAGATCGCGATGGTAGCTGGAACCAGGGCGATGAGCCGTGCGCCCATCGGGTGAGCCGGCCGGCCAGACGAGCCCCGGATCAGTTCGGGTAGTGGGCTTTGATTGCTCCCCAGGTGACGCTCTCGACGGGGGCAGCGGGATCACAGGTATCGAGGCCGCCCGGGCCGACGCAAATGCGTCCCAGGTTGCGCTCCGCCACGACCTCGGGCTGAGCCAGACAGTCGAGCACGTAGTTGCCACCTGGCTGCGCGGACTCGACAATCGAGAAGCAGCCGGAGCCCGGGATCATGTGAATGGCTGCCATGACCCGCGAGGAGCCGCCTGTAAGGCAGTCGCTGAACGAGCAGGAGATGGTGTTTGGGCCGAGGCGGAAGCAGTCGAAAGGGTTGGGCGGACAAGTGATCGCGAAGAGCCAGGTCCAGTCGGCAGGCCATGCGAGATCGGCCTGGAGCCCGGTGATCTCTGCGTAGTTGCGCACGATGAAGTAGATGACGTGCGGCTCTCCCGGCTCGGTGATCTCGAGGGTTGGCCCCGGTCGCGGCCCTGGCTGGCAGGGGTCAACGATGTTGCAGGGCCCAAACTGCGCTTGTACGACATGGAGCACGAAGGTCGTGTTCGAACTGGTTGCGGCAACCGCCGGGGAAGAGGCAAGCAAGAGCAAAGCGGACAAGGCGAGAGCCGACGCAGCGAGGGCGGCATGCGGCTGACGATCCGAGTCAGGCTCTGCTCTAGACAAGACGGAGATCATCGTCGGCCAGGATGCGCACTACGCGAAGTCGGGTCGAAGGGGATAGAGAGCGTCGTCGCAAAGCGACTCCGCGGCGAAGGCAGAACGGCCCGGAGCGCGTCAGGGGTCAGGCTCGGGTGGTTCTTGATGACCTGCCCAGCGGTCCAGCCTGCGGCAAACAAGCCGAGAAGGAAATCCACGGAGAGCCGTGTGCCGCGGACGACGGGCTTTGCAGCGAGGACCTGGGGGTCGGCTGCAATGTGGTCACGCCAGTTCATAGGGTTTCCAATGGCTGCGCTGGTAGCCGTGAGTGCCAGCGGCACCGCGGACCGATCGTACATGAGAGGCAACGCGTCTGCCAGCCCTCTCCCGGAAGGCTGCGCGAGCCGGGCCGCATGACGATAGCGTGGCTGGCAAACCCGGCGCCGGCACGGTGCTTGCCGCAGCAAGGTGGACTCCAGCGCGGCCCGTCACGGCAAGCGCCGTGACGGAGGGCGCCGCGTTGGGCGCGAGACCGACACCGAGAACGAGAAGGTGCTGACGCCGTTCCTGTGCTCCCTGCTCGAGCGAGGTCTCGACATCTCGGGCGGGGTGCTGGTGATCATCGACGGCGGGAAGGGCCTGCGGGCGGCGGTGACCAGGGCCTTCGCCTGCCGGGTGGTGATCCAGCGTTGCACGTGGCATAAGCGCGAGAATGTGGTCGGGTACTTGCCGAAGGGCGAGCAGGCGGCGATGCGCCAGCGGTTGCAGCGGGCCTACGACCGCCCGACCTACGCCGAGGCACGCGATGCGCTGAAGACGCTCTATCGAGAGCTGGACGAGAAGAACCAGTCGGCGGCGGCGAGCCTGGCCGAGGGCACGGTCGATCTTCATCTTTGACGCCACTCCAGGATCCGCTTGTGGCGATCTCTCCGTTCGTATAGTCTTACCGGTAAGACGACCGCAGAAGGAGGTTTGCCCAATGGAAACGGTTACCACCACCAAGATGTCCTCCAAGGGCCAGGTGGTCATTCCCGAGAGCGTGCGCAAGCGTCTAGGACTGAAAGCCGGGGCGGAGTTCGTCGTCATTGGCAGCAGAGACGTCGTGATTCTCAAGGCGATCATGCCACCGGCGATGGCTGAGTTCAGTGAGCTGATCGCCGAGGCCCGCAAGTCCGCTCGCCGAGCGCGGCTCAAGCGCGGCGATGTGAAGGCGGCCGTGGCATCAGCCCGGAAGCGGCGTTGAGGGTTGTGGTCGACACGAACGTCGTGTTGTCAGGCATCTTCTTTGGGGGAGCTCCCGCCGTGGTGATCGAGGCGTGGGGTAACGGGGAGTTCGATGCCATGGTCTCCCCTGAGATTACCGACGAGTACGTGCGAGCTGGAAGGGAACTGGAGCGAAAGGTCTCTGGGCTCGATACGGCGCCGATCTTGGCGCATTTGATTGCGAAGGCGACGGTCGTTTTCGCCCCGAATCTACCGGAGCCAGTGTGTGCGGACTCAGCGGACGACAAGTTCTTGGCATGTGCTCTCGCCGGGAAGGCACCGCTGGTGGTTAGCGGAGACAAACAGCTGCTCAAAGTGTCTGGTTACGGTGGTGTTGTCGTGGTTCGCCCACGCTACTTCGTTGACCACCACTTGCGCCGCGACCTGAGCTGACCAACACCGGAGCCGCATGGCCAAGGGCACATAACGATCCCGCGGCTGGCGAACCCGGCGCCCGGCACGGCGCTTGCCGCAGCAAGGGGGCCTCCAGCGCCGGGTTGCAGCGGAGCGAGCGCAGTCGCCAAGCCGCGTGTTAAGCGCACCTTGTGTCGGCCACTGCAGCAGGGGGTCCGAACTCCGACGATGCGACTTGTCCGCTATGTGGTCGTGGATCGATCACAGTGCAGGACTAGGCGGCGCGGAGCGGGGCAAGATCGGCTTTCCTGACAGGGGAGCATCCTAGGGCACGTAGGACGCGGTTGATCGCCGCGAGGGTGACTTTGTCCGGTGCGGTGATTTCGATGCCGATCGGGCGACCGCCGCGGCTGAAGTCGATGACCATCCCGGGGTCAACGGGTCGGCTTCGAAAGCTGCGCTGACCGGGACGACGGGGCAGGTAGAAGTAGGCCGCGAGAGGGCGACCGTGGCGAAAGGTCACTTCCAGATACGGCTCGTGCATCGTGTTCTCTCTCAGAACGGATAGGCGGTGACTACCACCATCAGCAATTCGGAGGCGGTGTCAGACTCGACGATGACCTGCCACCGCCGCTGCCGAAGCCGGGTTTCGATGACCCACCGCCCTGGTGTGACATGGCTCCGACAGGCTGATGCGCGCTCGAGCATGGCCCTCGGGTCGATTTCGGAGAACCGGCGATCCACCATGCGCTTGAGCAAGTGGGGACTCAGTTCGAGCTCCCAAGTCCACCAGGGGGGCCAATCTCGGCGTCGCAGCCTTGCCTCCTGCGGTTCAGAGCGCGAGGAGAGTTTCCTCCCAGCCCCACCGGTCGAGCGAGCCCTCGGGGCTCGGATCGGCGTTTAGTGTACGCAAGGGAGGCGGAAGCGCCAAGCAGGCAGTGAAAGGGGCGGGCGGAGGCTCAGGCGACGCTTTTCCCGAGCACCCGAGCGAGGTGCGCTTAACGATACCGTGGCTGCTGAACCCGCCGCCCCGGCGCGGCGCTTGCCGCAGCAAGGGAGCCTTCAGCGCAGCCCGTTACGGCAAGCGCCGTGGCGGAGAGCGCCGGGTTGCAGCGAAGCGAGCGCAGCGAGCGGAGCCGCCAGGCCGCGTGTTATGCGCGCAGCCAGGCACCCATGGGGGACTACTTGAGGAGCAGGAGCTTCTGGCTAAGGCGGGCCGAGGGCGACTTGAGCACGGCGATGTACGCTCCGGAAGCGACTTCCCTCCCCTGCTCGTCGCGGCCGTCCCACGTGGCGTCGTGCTGCCCTGCGGGCAGAGCGCGGTTCACGAGACGCCTGATCACTCGCCCCTTGGCGTCCACGATGTTGAGTTCGACATGGCGAGGTGCGCCCAGGACGAAGCTCAGCGTGGTGGTGGGATGGAGCGGGTTGGGACGGGCGAGAAGAGGTCCGGTTGCGAAGTCGGGGCTCGTCAGGGCGTCGATCGCCAGCACCTCGCACGCACCGCGGGCGCCGATCAGGCCGCAGCCGGGAGGCGAGTTCTCCGGCAGCAGCGGCGAACCCGGGCTCAAGCAGTAGCTGGCAGCACAGCTGTCGGCATCGCCGAAGGAGGGGTCCACCGAGATGTTCCCACTCTGTCCGATGACAAGACGGCAGTCTGGATGAACGTCGTACGGCGTGTTCCCGAAGATGTCGTTACAGGAGTGACTCGAGTTAATGCAACTGAGGCCTCCGCCGATGTTGAATGCATAGATCGAGTTATGGGTCCTTAACACCGTAGAGAGCGCGGGCGAGCTTCCCACGTTGCTGACGAAGGTGCAGCTCCGGACCTCGCGGCACCCATAGACGGCGGTTGGCCCGGTCCCACTCCCGTTGCAAGCGTATATATTGCGGAGCTGAGTGGCGTTTATTCTGTCATCCAGCAGCGCCCCGCAGAAGTTGGACGCATGGTTGTCGTAGATGACGTTGTTCTCGAGATGAGCGCTCCACGCAGCGTTGAAGATGGCACCGCCGTCACGGGCCGAGTTCGAGTAGATGCGGTTCCCGATAATGCGCAAGTTTAGATAATCAGGAACCTGTGATATCTCGATGCCTCCGCCATAGCCGCGGGGTGAGATGACGTGATTCTCGGTGATCCAGTTGCCGCGGATCGTCGCCGCGCCGCGAAGGGCGAGCCCTCCCCCTGCTAGGTAGTCTGGTACCGACATCGTGCCCGAGCCGCCGGTGATGGTGAAGCCCTCGATGGTCAGGGCGCTCAACGCCAAGATGACGCTCGCGGAGTCGGGGTCGTCGGGGTTGGAGCCGTCGATGATGGTGGCGGCCGGCCCGGCCTCGCTCACCAGCGTGATCGGTATACCGCGGGTGACGAGGTTCTCGAAGTAGGTGCCAGGGGCGACGAGGACGGTATCGAGGCTGCTGAGCGCGGCATCGATACCTGCCTGGATCGTTGGGTAATCGGCTGGCACGCGGCGCGTGGCCGCTGCGGACGCGGGGAGGCACATGGCGATGATCAGAAGCAAAGCAAGCGCTTTCATGGGGGGTCTCCTTCTCTGCCGCTGCCTGTGCGGACAAGGGGCTGCGCGCATAACGATACCGCGGCTGGCGAACCCGGCGCCGGCGCGGCGCTTGCCACAGCAAGGAGGCCTCCAGCGCGGCCCGTCACGGCAAGCGCCGTGACGGAAAGCGCCGGGTTGGGCGAAGCGAGCGCAGCGAGCGGAGCCGCCAGGCCGCGTGTTATACGCCGGGCCAGGGCAGCGTCTTCAAGATCAGGACCGGGCAGCGTTTGGGGCGAGGAAGTCAAGCAGGTCGACGAGTAACCTGCAGGGCCCCGGTCACTTCAGGCTCTCAGCTCGGATTTGCGGAGGCGCTTCGTCGTCGCGATCGCGATGCCCGCTGGGCGATGGCCGCCAACGCCCGTAGGGCGTCGTTCACGGCAGCAGACGTCGGGAAAAGACGCTTGACGTCAGGATCCAACACTACGACGTTGGTCCCCCGAGCGTAGCGCGCCGCGGTCACACCGCGGACACCGCTCGAAAAGTCGTACTCCGCCCTCATAGTGTCACGATCGGGGTCTTTGGCTGTTGAAGGCCTAGGCTTCTTCTTCATATCGGTTTCGTTCGCGCCTCGTGGCTTTGCGCGCACTGATCAGACGAGTGCGCCGCCCGCGCTCCGCGTACGCCACGACGAGGAGATGCTGCTGAGCCGAGGTCCCGAGCAGCAAGAAGCGTTCCTCATCGGCGGAATGAGCAGGATCGGGCATGTTGATGGCCAAGGGATCCGCGAAGACGGTGACGGCTTCCTCGAACGCCACGCCGTGCTTGAGGAGGTTGGCCGTGGCCTTCGAGCGATCCCATTCGAATTCGTAGCTCACGGCAGGAGTCTACCGCGGCACAGGCTCCTGGCGCCAGCACGGTTCTGGCTTGAGCCGAGGAGGGCCTGTGGACCGGCGTATCGATACCGCGACTGGCGAACCCGGCGCCGGCACGGCGCTTGCCATAGAAGCGAGGCCCCCAGCGCGGCCCGTCACGGCAAGCGCCGCGACGGAAAGCGCCGGGTTGCAGCGGAGCGAGCGCAGCGAGCGGAGCCGCCAGGCCGCGTGTTACAAGCGCCGTCCACGTTACTGAGATGGCCGTGATCAGCGTAGTTCGAGAAAGGACCCGCCGGGATCGCTGTCGAAGGCAAGGATGTCGCGCGCCCGCGTACGCAGGAGCGCGATGACGTCGGCTGTAGAGCAATTGCCAAGGCGGACCCAAATGACCTTCGGAGGGTGTCCGAAGAGGAAGCTGCGTTGGTGGAAGTCGGCATCTTTGGAGACGATCGCGAAGTCATGGGTGGCCGCGTAGGACCACACGTCGTCATCGTCGGCAGTGGCCAATCCGATGTCACGAACGTGAGCCGAGCCCGGAAAGAGGTCAGCAATTGCCTGCACAAGGCGAGGCGATAAGTTCTGATCAAAGAGGAGGCGCAGCGGAGTCTCTCGGCTCAGGGACGGAGACAAAACGTCGTTCTCGATCGGCAGCAAAAGCCAGGCAGGCGCGGATGTCCTCAAGGGTGAGGTCGGGGAAGTCAGCCAAGATCTCACCCTCGGTCATGCCGGAGGCAAGGTACTCGAGGACGTCGTAGACGGTAATGCGCAACCCGCGGATGCAAGGCTTGCCACCACGCTTCCCGGACTCGATCGTGATGATGTTTCGGTAGTTCATGGCCTTCCAAGGCTAGCGAAAGCGGCGTGCTTGGTCAAGGCAGCGGCAGTGGCCGATGGTAGGGGCTCGTAAGGGTCCATGGTTGGGACGGGCCAAGCTGCCAACCGATGATGGCAGCTCAGGAGTGCCGAGCGGACGGCGCTTAACGATACCGTGGCTGCTGAACCCGCCGCTCGGCGCGGCGCTTGCCGCGACGGGAGCGGAGATAGCAGCAGCACCCAAGCAAGCAAGCGCCGTGACGGAAGGGCGGCGGAAGCCGCTGGAAGGTGAACGCCAGCGGCACGCCCGGACCTGACACCACCCCCTCGACCACTCCATGCAGAAGCAACCAGGGAGCGAGCTGGCCGGAGCGATGGAGGTGAATGCGAAGCGCGCGGCGCAACGTGCCGCGCGAAAAGCAAGGTGGCAGGGGACGTGGACAGCGGTGGTGACGGGACCCCTGTTTTGGTCTTCTTCACAGCGGAGCTACCGGCGCTGCAGTAAAGGTGAGAAGGAGGCGGCAACCAAGGTAGCTGAGACGAGGCCAGGACGCATAACGATAGCGCGGTTGGCGAACCCGGCGCCGGGCACGGCGCTTGCCGCAGCAAGGTGGATTCCAGCGCTCTCCGTCACGGCAAGCGCCGTGACGGAGAGCGCCGGGTTGCAGCGGAGCGAGCGCAGCGAGCGGAGCCGCCAGGCCGCGTGTTTTGCGTCAACCCGCGAGGAGGACACAGCCAGAGGTGAAAGCCTGTGCTTCAGGGAGATTCGGTCGAGATAGGTGAGGTGTGTGCGCGAAGCCAATGGGCGAGCTGGTCGCGTGAGCAGCGGCCGTTAGCGATCTCGAGAACGATGTGCTCGCTGTCGTCGACGGACGCATCTACACGCCTGTTGTTGAGAAGCAGCAGAACCTCCATGGCGGCATGCCCGACCCTCTTGTTGCCGTCAACAAAGGGGTGCCCGCTGATGATGAAGTAGCCGAGAGCTGCCGCCTTGTCCTCGATCTCGGGGTAGAAATCGGCACCCTGGAAAGACTGCCGCGCCTGGGCGATGGCTGACTCGAGTGCCCCGAAGTCCCGAACGCCAGCAGCGCCGCCAGTGCGTTGAACGAGCAACTGGTGGAGTTCAAGGACTTCGGCCAGCGTGAGGTAGCGCACTTACGCCAACCGCCTATAGAGCTCGAGATTTTTGGCCAGCACGCGCTCGGCAGCCTCGGTGAAAGCGTCGTCGGGGTGTGAAAGGAGGTCGCGGATCGCAGCGGCGGCGAGGTCAGATGGTGAGACGTGAAGGCGAGCGGCGATATCCGCCAGCTGGCGTTCCTGAGCCTGTGTGAGCTTGAGAGACAGTTCCATTGGATTCACCTCGTGGCGCGATTGTAGCGAGATCGCCTCGCCACATCAAGGGAGCCGCGGGCCCCGGTTGTGGTGGAGATGGTGGCAGGGGTTGACGCAAAACGATACCGTGGCCGGCGAACCCGGCGCCCGGCGCGGCGCTTGCCACCACCTTCACTACCGGTCGATGCCGGCGGATCGTGCAAGCGCCGTGACGGAGAGCGCCGGGTTACGCGGAGCGAGCGCAGCGAGCGGAGCCGCCAGGACGCGTGTTATGCGCTGGGCGACGAAACGGTCGCCAAGCTAGCGGTCGAGGACGACAACCTTCCGACTCGCCGCAGATCCTTCGGTTTCGAGACGCAGGAAGTACACGCCGGGCGCCACCCCGCGCGCATCCCATTCGATGCGATGGCGGCCGGATGCGTGGTTCCCGGTAGCGAGGATGCACACGGAACGTCCATCACAACCGTAGAGAATCAGCCTGATCGGGGCGGCTTGCGCGAGCTCGAAGCGGACCGCCGTGGGGTGCCTTCCCACGGGATGAGGGTCGATTGCGAGGGATTGGACCCTGATCGCCCCGGCTTCGTCGGGTTCGACGCTGGTAGCGGGGAGTGTCAGCACCCAGATGTTGTACCAGCCGCCATAGGGGCGACGTGAACTGAACGCGATCTGGGTCCCGTCCGGGGACCAAGCGGGCCTGTCGTCGGGCCACAGATCGGTGGTGATCTGGGTCGCCGGTTCTCCAGTCTGGAGCATCACCCAGATGTCGTAGTTGCCACCGCGATCCGACGTGAATGCGATCTGGGTGCCGTCGGGGGACCAGGCGGCGAAGTCGTCCATACCGGGATCATCGGTGAGCTGGGTCGCCGCCCCGCCGGCGGCAGGCATCACCCAGATGTCGAAGTTGCCGCTGCGATCGGACGTGAACGCGATCTGGGTGCCGTCGGGGGACCAGGCGGGCATGTAATCGAGACCGGGATCGGTGGTGAGCTGTGTCGCCGGTCCGACAAAGGTCGAAGGCATCACCCAGATGTCGGAGTTGCCGTTGCGATCGGATTGGAACGCGATCTGGGTACTGTCGGGGGACCAGTCAGGTTGATCGTTATTCCAGGGGTCGTTCATGCCCCTGACCGTCGGCTCTCCTGCCGCTGGGATCACGAAGATGTTGTGGGCCCCGCCCAGTTGGCGGCGCGACATGAACACAATGTAGGTACCGTCGGGGGACCAGTCAGGTTGACTGTCTTCCGAGGGATGGGTGGTGAGTCGGGTCTCCGGCTCGCCGATAGCGGGCATCACCCAGAGATCGACGTTCCCGCTGCTGCGATCGGACGCGAACGCGATCCGATCGCCGTCAGGAGACCAGGCGGGTCCATACCCGCCCATCCCCGTGAGCGGTGTCGCCGGCGGTTCATCTGCTGCCGTCGGGGGGCTGAGCGCGAGAAGAAGCAGGGCGAGCGAGGCGCATCTCGTGGCGTGCATGGCAACCTCCAGAGTGGTGATCTGCACTTGCCGCTCATTCGACCTCGATGAGCGGAGGCCGCTCACGCTGTCGACAAACCCAAGTACTCTGTCGCTTCCCGTAAGTAGTGAGAGGAGTCGCCCAGCGCATAACGATACCGCGGCTGGCGAACCCGGCGCCCCGGCGCGGCGCTTGCCGCGCGGGGAGCGGAGATGGCAGCAGCACCCAAGCAAGCAAGCGCCGTGACGGACAGCGGCGGGTTGCGCGACCCCGTGGCCGGCGCAGCCGGCGCACGGGGAGCCAGCAGGCCACGTGTTTTGCGGTGGCAGGTTTTGTCGGGGCGGGGCAACCGCGGAGAGAAATGCGCCAGCGGTTCGGCCGGACCAGACACTCCCTACCCTACCTCTGGTGGCAGAAGCACCGGAGGAGCGAGTTGGACACGGGTAATCAGGTGAATACGAAGCGCATCACCATGACGAGTTACCGGCGGCGGTGGCGCGGCGCGATCGTGCCGCTCAAGAGGGAGGGCAGGTCGCAGACCACATGGTAGGGGACGTGGCCGAGGGTGGCAACGGGACGCCTTCTGCCCTCCTTCTTGGTGACAACGGAGCTACCGGCGTCTCACTGAAGGCGAGACAGAGCCCACTGCAATCAGGACTGCAGAGACGAGGCCACCGCAAGACGATACCGCGGCTGGCGAACCCGGCGCCCGGCACGGCGCTTGCCGCAGCAAGGTGGCCTCCAGCGCGGCCCGTGACGGCAAGCGCCGTGACGGATAGCGCCGGGTTACGCGAAGCGAGCGCAGCGAGCGGAGCCGCCAGGCCGCGTGTTAGGCGCAGTGGCCGGGCGACATGCGGTCAGCTGCATCCAATACCGAGAAGATCGGCTAGTCTGTCTTCGAGGTGGCCTTGATCTGTCCCCAGGTAGCCGGAGTGGGACCAGAGGACGCGGGAGGGATCGAAGTAGTTGTGGTTATTGTCGCTGTGGTGTGAGGATGCCAGCTCAGGTCGCAGTACCCTTCTTCGGTGACGTTGAAAGTCACATCATAGACACCGGGCGCGGAGTAGACGTGAGTCGTTGCCTGACCTGAGCCTGTCGATCCGTCACCGAAGTCCCAAGTAAACAGCAGAGGAGGATGGCACAGGTCCGATGTGCCAGAGAACTCGACCGGGATGCCCGTTTGCCCGGAATAGGGCCCGCCAGCAGAGCAGAAGCAGGGCGACGGAGGAAGTACCGGCGGTTCGCAGGGGCGGTAGCCGCCAGGACCCACGCAGACGCTACCGAGTCGTTCGGGATCCCAGAGGAGGCTGATTCTCTGCCTGCAATCCTCCATGTGAGTGCCGAAGGGGTACGCAGACTGGATCTGTGTGAGGCAGCCGGAGTTCCCGACCTGGAAGTCCATGAAACCGAGGGGAACCATGTTAGGAGTTGTGACACAGTCGAAGGTGGTGACCAGAGTGCCAGCGATAGCGCCTCCTTGTGAATTGGGATCGGGCGCCTGAGTGACGACCTGGTTCGAGCGGCAGTTCCAAAGGCTCTGCACGAGGGTCCAGCCCTCGGGCCAGGCGAAGGCAGTCTGCAGTAGGGTGGCGCCCTCCGTATACTGCATGTAGAGGTAGACTCGGTACTGACCGTTTGGCTGCACTTGCACGTTGGGAAAGACGGTCCTGCAATCGGGTTGGCCAGGGAACAGACATTCATCGGTCCACCCGCTCCGGGCATGAAGAGCGAGAGTTGTGAAGCAGTTGGAACCGGCCAAGGAGGTCGAATGGCACATGGTAAGAAACAGAACGACGCAGATGGTAGACAGGAGTCGCGAACCTAACATCGTGATCACCCCCATCGGAGTGCCAGGACGCACCCTCATGGGGCCACCAGTTTTGCAGCATCATGGGGCCAGAGGAGAGGGCTGAACGACCGGTCCGGAGAGTGCCTCGTATCGGCGGCGGTGTCGATCGACTTTTTTCGGGTCGCTGCGAACCAGGGCGGGAGGCTTTACGCAGGAGCATGGGGCCACCCAGGACCGGGGAGGCCGCTCCGCAGGCATGGATCTCCCGCGGCAGGCAAGCGGCGAGAGACGATCGGCGCCCGGCCGGACGGAGCGTGGCGGCCGGCCGGGCGCGACGATCGAGGTCAGCGCCTGCGGCGTGCGTGAGCACGCGGGTGCAGCTTCGGCTTCGGCGCGGGTGACGGCGGTGGTGGATCCGCCGGGTCGAGCTTCGGCTTGAGCCGGGGCCGGTACGACTCGCCCTCGATGACGAAGTCGTAGGCGGCGTTCTTGAACCGATCGACCGCGCTCTGCGCTAGCAGCACGTCGTCGAACATCGCGAGCCACTCGGAGGTGTCGCGATTGCTCGACACGATCATCGAAGCGTGCCCTGTGCGCTCGAGGAAGAGCTGGTAGACGTCCTTGCTCTCCTCTTTGCTCATCGGCTCGAGCGCAAAGTCGTCAATGATGAGCAGGTCGACCGCGGTGAGCGCGATCATCTCGGCGTCGCGCGAGTTGTCGAACCGGCTCTGGCGGAGCTGACGCAGCATCTCGTCGGCGCGGGTGAAGCGCACGTGGTAGCCGTGCCGGCACGCGATGTGGCCCAAGGCCTGCGCGATGAAGGTCTTGCCCACACCCACCGGGCCGAGAACGACGGCGTGGCGGTGCGCTTCGAGAAAGCGCAGGCTCGTCAGCTCCGCGAGCATGCGCTTGTCGAAGGTGACCTTCGCCGTCTTGTCCCACAGCTCCAGCCGCATCGCCGTGTCGAGCCCGGCTTCATGGGCGCGCACGTCCGCGGCGGCGCTGTCGCGGCGCGTGATCTCATCGCTGAGCACGAGCAGCAGCAGCTCCTCGAAGCTCATCTCCTGCTTGTCGGCGAGCACGATCCGGTCGGGCAACGTCTCCGCAACGCGTCCGAGCCGCAGGCGCTTGAGCGCAGTGACGAGCTCGGGGGCGAGAGTCGGCATGGTCTTCGCCATCACACATCTCCCTTCTTCTTCGAGCCCGGGCGGGTCTCGAAGTGCTCGTCGGGCCGAGCGAAGCGCGGCAGTGTGAGCTCGATGATCTTGCCGTCGGCGCTCGCCGGCGTCGCCCCCTGGGTCCCCGACTTGAGCATGCGCGCGACGCGGACGACGTCGACGACGTCGAACGCGAGCGCACTCTGGCAGACGGCCTCGACGCGCCCCGCGCCGTACTTGTCGCACAGGCGCAAGAGCGCGTAGCCCTGGCGCATGCGCGTCCACGGCAGGGGACCGCCGAGCAAGCGCTCGGCGTAGGTGCCGACGTGCACGCCCTTCTCCTTCGCCTTGGCCACCAGCGCGTCCACGCTGCGCAGCGCGTACGCGGCCTTGCCGATCGGGTAGTCGCTGGTGTCGGTCGAGCGCCCTCCCGGCGGCTGGCGCGGGTGGACCTTGATGAGCTCGGTGCCGAGATAGATCTTCACGAGCTTCTTGTCGGCGCGCGCCCGCACCTGCTTGTACAGGTACAGCGTCGGTACCGAGTAGAGCGCGCGGGCGACCTGGATGTGGTGATCGGGGTGCACCTTGGCCTTGTCGACCCAGAGCGGCACGTCGAACGGCGCGGTGGGCGGCCGTAGCATCGCCGCCTTCTCGACCGACTCGAACTGCTCGCGCGGCACCCGGTGCGTGGTGCCGTGCACGCGCGTGCCGGCGACGTCGCGGCACCAGTGCTCGGCGCTGCGGCGGGCGTCCTCCAGATCGCCGAACGTCTCGCCGTCGAACCAGCTCTCGCGCACGTACGGCACTTGGTTCTCGACGCGCGGCTTGGTCAAGGCTGTCGAGTGCACCCGGTGCTGCATCTGAGCAGCGGGTCCGGATCGTTCACCCCTTCCATCCGCTGCGAGGTCAGTCGTTCCGCTTCGTGACCTCGGGGCAGCTGTGGGGCGAGGATCGCGTCACCCTGCAGCATGCCGACGGCTCGCTCGATTCGGTGCCGGTAGGCTGGACCGATTCCCGGCCGGCCGACCCCTACCTGAGTGTGGGCCGGGGACGATCGCGCTTTCGAGTCGAAGACCTGCTGGCCTTGGTGGAGTTGGTGGGCGTGCGGGGGCCGCGATGAGGGTGTCACCCGGATTTCGCCCCTGCTGTCGCTCTGATTACGTCCCGGGCAGCCAGGGGTGCGGTGGGGATGGTTCCAAGAAACTAGCTGATAATGGCATAGTCCGTGGAGATTTGCGACCGAAAAGAACCCTTGACGCCAAGGGTTCGTATGTAATAAGAGTGACAACCATGCCCAAACGCTCCTCCCCACCGGACGACCCCAAGCGCGCGGCGCTGCGCGCCGCCGGCGCCCTCCACCCCCATCCGGAGGTGGTGCGCGACGAGGCGTTCTCGGGCCATGAGTTCTTCGATCGGCGCGATCAGGTGCAGGTCAAGTACGAGATGCTGCGCCGCCACCGCCTCGAGGAGCGACCGGTCACCGAGGTCGCCCACGCCTTCGGCGTCAGTCGGCAGACGTTCTACAAGGCGGAGGCCGCCTTTCGCGGCGGCGGGATCCCCGGCCTGCTGCCCCGTCGGCGCGGCCCCCAACGGGCCCACAAGTGTAGCGACGCGGTGCTCGACTTCGTGGAGCAGTGGCGCGCCGCTCCGGCAGCGGAGCGCGAGGAGCAGGACGTGGTCGAGGCGGTGCGACGGCGCTTCGGCGTCCGCCTCCATCACCGCTCGATCCAGCGCGCGTTGGTGCGGCGCAAAAAAAAACGGCCGGACCGGCGGGAGACTCGGCGATGAGCCCGTTCATCCCAGAGGCGAACCAGGTGCTGGAACAGTACGAAGCACTGCGGCGCGAAGCCCTCAGTGCCCAGGGATCGGTCGACCGTGGGCTCGGGCTGTCGTTGTTCCTGACCCGCGGCATGAGCGAGTGGCTGGCGGCGCTGACTGCCCTGATGCCGCGTTCCCTGCCGCCGGCAATGAGCTCCACACCACCGCCGTTCGAGCGCTGGTCCGTGCTGGTCCCGAGCGTCCGTTCGGATCTGACCACGCTGCTGGCCGACATGGTGCTGGCCTGTAGCGTCGAGGTGGCGTCATGAGTGGACCCGACAAGGTCACGACCGATCACCTGAGCCGCTGCGCCTATCTGTACGTCCGGCAGTCGTCGCTGCACCAGGTGCGCGAAAACCGCGAGAGCACCGCGCGCCAGTACGATCTCAAGCGCCGCGCCCAGGCGCTGGGCTGGACCAGCGAACAGATCGTGGTGATCGATGAGGATCTCGGGCTGTCGGGGGCGAGTGGTTCGGAGCGCGGCGGTTTCCAGCGCCTGGTCGCCGAAGTGGGGCTGGGACGGGTCGGAGTGGTGATGGGGCTGGAGGTTTCGCGACTGGCGCGCAGCTCGACCGACTGGCACCGGCTGCTGGAGATCTGTGCGCTCGCCGACACCCTGATCCTGGACGAAGACGGGATCTATGATCCGAGCCACTTCAACGATCGGCTGCTGCTGGGTCTTAAGGGCACCATGAGCGAGGCGGAGTTGCACGTGCTGCGGGCGCGGCTGCTGGGCGGCCAGCTCAACAAGGCGCGGCGCGGCGAGCTGTGGATGAGCCCGCCGATCGGCTATGTATGTGATGCCGGTCACAAGCTGGTGCTCGATCCCGACCAGCAGATCCAGGGGGCGGTGCGCCTGTTGTTCGAGACCTTCCGGCGCACTGGCTCGGCGCTGCGGGTGGTGCGGCACTTCCGGACTGAGCGGATCGGCTGGCCGCGCCGCATCGTAGGCGGCGCTCATGCCGGCGAGGTGGTGTTCGCGACGCTCGACCACAGCCGCGTGCTCCACATCCTGCATAACCCGCGCTACGCAGGAGCATTTGTGTACGGACGGTCGCGGCAGCGCAAGATCGTGGTGACCGGTCAGGTCCGCTACCGCCGGCTGCCGCGCGCCGAGTGGAAGGTGTTCATCCCCAACATGCATCCCGGTTACATCACCTGGGAGGAGTACGAGGCCAACCAGGCCCAGCTCCTGGTCAATGCTCACGGCTACGGGACGGACCGGCGCCGCAGCCCAGCGCGCGAAGGCGTCGCGCTGCTCCAGGGCTTGGTGGTGTGTGGGGTCTGTGGCCAGCGCATGACGGTGCGTTATCGCGTCAGTCATGGACATCCGGTGCCCGAGTACGTGTGCCAGCGACGCGGCATTGAGAGCGCTCAGCCCATCTGTCAGCGCTTCCCTGGAGCAAGTCTGGATCGCGCAGTGGGGCAGCTGGTCCTCGAGGCGGTGACGCCGGCATGGTTGGAAGTGGCACTTCAGGTGTTCGAGGAACTGCGTGCCCGCCACGTCGAGATCGATCGGCTGCGGCACGCCCAGGTCCAACGGGCCCGCGAGGAGGCCGAGCTCGCGCAGCGGCAGTACCTGCTGGTGCGTCCCGAGAACCGCTTGGTGGCCGACAGCCTCGAGCGGCAGTGGAACGAGAAGCTGGCGGTGGTCCAGCAGTCGGAGGAGGAGTATCGACGGCTGAGCGCAGCGGAGGGGCCGGAGCTGACTCCCGCGACCCGGGAACCCATCCTTGCCCTGGCCTCTGATCTGCCACGGGTGTGGAACGATCCCCGCACTCCGGCCCGGGAACGCAAGCGCATGTTGCGCCTGCTAGTCGAAGACGTCACCTTGGTGCGTGACACCGCCATCCGGATCCACATCCGCTGGAAAGGAGGCGCCACGACTTCGATCGAGCAGCCCCTGCCACGCAGTGCCCCCGATCTCAGGCGCACGCCCCCCGAGATCGTCGAGCAGGTCCGAGCTCTGGCTACCGAGCAAACCGATCAGCAGATCGCCCGGACGCTCAATGCCCGCGGGCTCCGCACCGGCACCGGCCAGCCGTTCCGGCGCTTGACCGTCCGCTATCTGCGCACCACTCACGGGATCGAGGGACCCGGGGCACTCCTGCGCCGGGCGGGATGGCTGACCGTCATCGAGATCGCGGCCCTCCTCCAGGTGCATCCCTCGACCGCCAAGCGCTTCGGCCGCGAAGGAGTGTTGCGCGCGGTCCGCGTGGATGACAAGGGCGATATGCTGTTCGAGCCACCGAGCGGTACGCTCCCCCGTGCCCACCCGGGCAAGCGGTTCCGGGATCGCCAGCGCTTCCCTCAGCCTGCTCCGCACGTGAGGAGAGAGGTGCAGTATGCAGACTGATCCTTGTCCTTCGGATGCCTGATGCGCGCGGGATCAACGAAGATGCCGCGCGCTTGCACGTAGTCAAGGAACGCGGCGACGAGCGTCGGGTTGAGCGCGTTCGGATCCTTGATCATCGCCTTGGTGTTGTCCGGCACCAAGGTCCTCGGCATCGCGTCGAAGAACCACCACGCACGGTCCAACCCCTCGCACACCGCCTCGGTCGTCTGCGCGAACGTCGGCCAGACGAACTGGTAGCGGCTGAACGCGAGCGTGATCACCAGTGCCCACAGCACCCGCGGCCGGCCCGACTCGGCATCGATGAGCCGGCCCATCTTGCCGAAGTCGACCTGCGCCTCCTGGCCTGCCGGCGGATCCTCGAGTCGGATCGTCGCCGCCTTCTTGCGCCAGCCCAGCTCCTGCATCGCATAGCGACGCAGCGTGTCGTAGCTCACCTCGACCCCGTGGTCGCGCACGAGCAGCGTGTGGATCTTGCTGAGCTTGAGCGGCCGCTGCAGGCCGAGCCACTTGGCGATCCGCTCCTGGTGCTCCGCGACGGCCGTCCACTCGGTGCTCGCCGCCCGTCCTGGCCGGGCCTGCACGCACCGGGCCACCTCGTGGACTTCCGCCTCCGTCAGCTCGCGATCGCGCGGCAGCGCGAGCTCCTTGGCGGCCGCGGTGTACCGCTGGACCGTCTTGCGATCCGTCCCGGTCTCGCGTCCGATCTTCCTGTCACCGTGCCCCGCCGACCAGCGGCGAAGCATCTCCTTCACGTCGATCATGGGTAGCTCCCGGTAGGACATGGATCCCTCCCGACGGCAACCGGCGCCGTCGTCGAGATGAACCCTGCCTCACTTCCGGTCGCTCAGTCCTGGCCTGGCCCCATGCCCCTGCGAAAACCCGCCCTGGGGTGGCCCCATGATCCTGCGAAACTTCGATCAGGCCCCTCTCGCCGGTGGCCCCATCATCCTGCTGATCGGGTGGCCCCATGCTCCTGCGAAAAACCCCTCCCAGGTGGCCCCATGATCCTGCGAACTGGCAATCGGAGCGAGAGGTCGCCTGCGTGCGTAGCAAGAGGAAGAACAAGACTGAAGGAAGCAGGACACTGCGCCAACGATACCGCGGCTGGCGAACCCGGCGCCGGCACGGCGCTTGCCGCAGGAAGGTGGCCTCCAGCGCGGCCCGTGACGGCAAGCGCCGTGACGGAGAGCGCCGGGTTGGGCGAAGCGAGCGTAGCGAGCGGAGCCGCCAGGACGCGTGTTAGGCGTCCGGCACCCCCTCAATGCTGCTCGATGATTCGCGAGAAACGGAGAGCGTGGCTCGCGCGGAGCTTGACGCTATGCAGAGCGCCTAAGGCGTCGAACGGCGATGATGTCGCTGTCCTCGACGTGGCGGACATCGGAGGCATGAAGTGTGACCACGGCTTCGGTCTTCCCAGAGGCGGTGACGAATTCGACCTCGAGGCCGTCAGGGTCGTAGACCTGGACAACGGCACCGAGATCACCGGCCCTTAGGCTGTGCTCGGGCAGGTCCTTGTTGAGGACGACGGTATCGAGGGTGTGAAAGCTCATTTCCGCTCCCCTGGATAGGCGGTTACGAAGCGAGGGATGGTGTCCCCGGCGAGGAGGATCCAAATGGCGACGACCTCCGCCTGGCGCCCATTGGGTCCACGAAGGGTACCACGAATGAGGTACTTGCGGCCGTAGGGAGACTCCTCCTCGATGGCGGGGTCATTGGCCAGGAGGTGAGTCAGCAGATCGGCCTCGAGACGTTGCCACCGAGAGGCGGAATAGCCTAGCGAGCGAAAGAAGATGGCGGGGGGGGGCTGCGCTTCAACTCGTCCACCGGGTGTCGCCTGAGTATGCGGAAGAGGCTCGGCAGCGAGGTCACGAGGGCACGGTCATAGTCGCCCTCCTAGTTGCGATACATGGACTTAATGCTGCCCCATGTTGTCGGCTCGACATCCACCGTGCCGACGAAGAACGCCCCGGCGGGTATTCTGATGATGTAAGTATCAGCCCCACCGTAGCCGGTCCAGCCCGCGATCGGGTTCGCGGCACCAGGACCGTCAGGCTGACGCTCAACGTTGAACGGGGAGTTCAACCAAATGCGAGCGCCCGCCGAATCCACGGGGTCTCGGTTGAACCCGCTGATGGCGATCATGTACTCGCCTAGGACACCCTCGGGCACGAACTGTCGGGTAATCGTGGATTGGACGCCGCAACCCTCCGGATCGTCGTCGTTGTGGGTCACGCCGAGCCCGGTCGTATGATTGAAGAGAAAGAGCTGGGTATCGAAGATCGCCCCGCCGCAGGTCGTCGCGCGGCAGTTAGTCCCGCACGTCGGCGGTGGTGGCGGGGGCCAGGGCCACGGCCAGAGGATGATGATGACGTAGCAATCCACGTCCATGGGAGAAGAGAGAGTGCCAGTGATCGAGGTGAGGGGTCCGTTGCCAATCGGAACCTGAGCTGTGGCCGGAAGATCACCCGCGTCACCTGTCTCAAGCCACCCCTGAGCCATCGCCGTGGCGGCGAGCAGGACCTCGAGAGCGAGGGTGCAAAGTAGAACAGCCTTCATGGGTCATGCCCTCCCTGTGACGTCAGTTGTCGCCAATAGCGGGTCCGTAGCTGGGCCATGGAGTGGACCCGCATCGTACAGGAGTGGTCCCGCAGACTAGCCACTGCAGGCAGTACGCGGGGATGACATTTGGATCATCCTCTGCGGGTGGGAGAACATGTCACCCGACAGGCCGGTCCACCTCTCCCATGTGCGCGTCTGGGCACTCCGTGCGGCGGACCACCAAGTCCTCACCTTCCGCACTTGCCGGTGATCGATCGATCTGCTGCGGGCCGGGCCTGGCGCAAAACACGCGGCCTGGCGGCTCTGCTCGCTGCGTCGCTCCGCCTTACCCGGCGCCATTCTCCGTCACATCAGGGGATGCGCTGCCTGGAATAGGCTCGAAGTCGATCGTCCGCTCAGAGCGGGTCCGGCGGTTGGCGACGATTGGCCACGCGATCACGGAGAGCACTGCGGCCGCGATCAGGGCCACGAGGGCGGCAAGACGCCAGTGTGTCGTGCTTACCAAGGACATCGATTACTTGTTCGTCAGGGCCTGGCGCAAAACGATACCGCGGCTGGCGAACCCGGCGCCCGGCACCGCGCTTGCCGCAGCAAAGAGGACTCCAGCGCAGCCCGTCATGGCAAGCGCCGTGACGGAAAGCGCCGGGTTGCAGCGGAGCGAGCGCAGCGAGCGGAGCCGCCAGGCCGCGTGTTATGTGCACGGCCGTACTCCGTTTCACGGCGATCTTGAGGAGCGTGCCGGTTGTTGGAAACCCGATTACAGCGCAGCTTGTCAAGCGGATGCGCTCAGGCAGCGCCGCGCTCCCAGCGACGAGCAAGTTGCTCCATGGCGCGAGCGTACTGGGGCCACGCGTGAAGAGTAGCAGGGTCGAAGTCGGCGCCGTTGGGCCAAACGAGGGTTCTAACCTCGAGGTCAATGTGAACACGATTGAACAACGCGAGGTCCTGAAGCGGTCCGAACAGCTCGCCGGAAAGAACTGGGCGGAAGTCGATAACCTGCGCCGAGCCATCGTCGAACGCAACGCGTAGCGTGTAGGGCCCGACGATCTCGAAGGATTCGACGCGAACGATTGGGTGCTTCATTTGGCCTCGTTAGCGAAGTGGATCGATGGGCAAAGGCCGCTGGCCCGACTGCAGGCGCTCCCAGTCCTGAAGAAGCTCCTGCTGATGGAGCTCCGCCCATGCCTCAACCAGGCGTTGCTGGCGACGAGGGAAAGAGCCGGCAAGCAACTCGACGGGGTCAATGCCGAAGACGCCGATATGGTCCTGATAGTAGGCATGAAAATGAGCCGTGTGATGCGGTTCTCCAGCCTCCGCGAACATTCGCACGATGATCCCAAAGAACCGAGAGAGTTCCGGCATGGGACGAGAGTAGCACCGCTGCTGGGATCACGCCAGCCGGGGCAGTGTGCGGCGCCACCGCCCGGTGGGACTTCTGGGTAAGGCAGGCACCGCATCGGCACGATGGCCCCGGGCAAAACCCCTCGCGAGATCAGCGTCGAGAATCCAACCCTGTCGGGGTGGGAAGGCAGTGTCAACGCGATCCGAGGACGTGTACATAACGATACCGCGGCTGGCGAACCCGGCGCCGGCACGGCGCTTGCCGTAGAAAGGGGGCTTCCAGCCCAGCCCTTCACGGCAAGCGCCGTGACGGAGAGCGCCGGGTTGCAGCGGAGCGAGCGCAGCGAGCGGAGCCGCCGGGCCGCGTGTTAGCCGAACCCCACGTCGCTTGCCAGCAACTACGGAAATGCCCGCTTGACCTGCCCCCAAGTGGACGACTCAACAGGGGCGGGGCTTTCGCAAGCATTGACTCCCCCAGGGCCGACGCAAACACGACCTCGATTCCGCTGGAGGACGGGGTCGATATCGAGCCCTCCGGCACAGCTCTCGACGAATGTTCCCTGGGGAACACCGACGGCGGCGTCAACGATCGAAATGCAGCCAGCGGATGGGGTCTGGAAGAACATGTAGCCGATTACGGTAGAGGCCCCACCAGTGATGCAGTTGAAGCAGCAGCTATACGCTCCGAGCACTGGGCCAGGCTGGTCTGGAAACTGCTCGCAAATGCAGCCCATCTGGCAGTACCACCAGCCGAATGCACGTCCCCAGTCTTGAGGCCAGTCAAGTGCAAATTGGAGATAGAATACGTTATCGAAGTTGCGGAGCAAGACATAGACAGCATGAGGCTGCCCAGGCTCGACAATCTCAACCTGGGGATGCCCCGGGAAGGGCAAGCACGGGTCATCGATGTCGCAGGCAGTCGAGTAGTCGCTGCGGACGGCATGAAGCACCAACGCCGCGTTTGAGTTGGGCCCGGCGATTGCTGGTGACGTGAGGACTGCAATTGCGAGGAGGTTGACCGACCCGGCAATGGCCCGGTGTACCGCTCGCCTATGGATCGGCACAATGATCATGTCAATCACCCCGATGGGCGCCTTCAGTGTGGGGTTCGGCTAACGATCCCGCGGCTGGCGAACCCGGCGCCGGCACGGCGCTTGCCGCAGCAAGGTGGCCTCCAACGCGGCCCGTCACGGCAAGCGCCGTGACGGAAAGCGCCGGGTTGCAGCGGAGCGAGCGTAGCGAGCGGAGCCGCCAGGCCGCGTGTTTGGCGCTCGCCCGGATCAGATTATCGAGATCTCAGCTCTCGCGGCCGGTCACTGATCGCACACGCTGGGGGCCCCGCGCCCCCAGCCACGAAGCATGAGCGTGCGCTGATGCAGGGCAGAGGCTCGTCCTCCGCCTGACGCGATGGCTGGACGATGTTCCGCTGTCACCGCGCGGAGAGGGTTCGCCCGACCACGGGGTGGCTGAGGAATGGAATCGAGTACCGACCGTTCCTTGCCTGACCCGCGGAGCCAGGGAGGAACGCGAGCGTTCACTGATCGTAGGCGCCGCGCGCGGTGCTTGGACCACGAAGGGCCCAGAATGGACTTCGGAGGTGTGAGGTGGCGAAGCCACCAGCGATGGCCCTGAGTCTCGCCGGAAGCGAAGCGCTGGCGTGAAGACGAGACAGAACCTCTCCGATTAGCAGCAAGCACCAAGCCTTGACGAGGCCGGGCGCGGGGCGTGAAGCGAGATCGCTGCTGGCCCCGACCCCGGCCAGGCACGGAAGACCGGGTGGCAGCACGAGGGTAGCCGGAGCGATGCGGAACGATGCGATCACCTTCAGAGTGCAGAGCCCGGACCGCGTTGGCGGTCACCAGAGAAGGAGACTCCGCGGAGCACTGGCGGCGAAGGATGAGAGATGGGAGATCGACCCTTCCTTTTACCGGCGGAGACCCGCGCGGCGCGATCGTGCCGCTCAAGAGCGAGCGCAGTTCGCAGACCTCATCGTGAACAAGGTGGCAGGGGACGTAGCCGAGTGTGGCAACGGGACCCCTTCTACTCTCTTTCTTCGTGACAACGGAGCTACCGGCGATTCACTGAAGGCGAGACAGAGCCCCACTGCAATCAAGACTGCGGAGACGAGGCCACCGCAAAACGATACCGCGGCTGGCGAACCCGGCGCCCGGCACGGCGCTTGCCGCAGCAAGGAGGACTCCAGCACGGCCCGTCACGGCAAGCGCCGTGACGGAAAGCGCCGGGTTGGGCGAAGCGAGCGCAGCGAGCGGAGCCGCCAGGCCGCGTGTTAGGCGCCAGGCCAAGGTCTATCGTCGTTGCATCCGGTCAGAGGAGGTAAAACCTACTACCGATCGGTAGCAGCGGGAAAGGCTCGATCCCGCGCGCCGCAGTTGCTCAGTCTCGATACCGAGCCTTGATCGCCCCCCACGTGCTGCCCTCGACCTGCACGGGCCCACAGCCCTCGCCGAAAGCGCCGATCAGTCCGCACTCAATCCCCTGCGGGTGGTTCCCAGGAAGGCACGGCGAGTTGGCCGCCAGGGTGAAGTTCTCTTCGCTTGGCCCACAGAACCATGGATCCACTGCGAAGTTCCCACGAACCCCCTTCTGACCCTCGATGCACCCGACCCAGTCCCCCCCACGGTTGCCAAAAACATCGGAGCAGGTAAGGACGGCACTCGCAAGCCCTTCGCATCTGATTGCCTCCCCCGTCCCCCCACCCTCGATTACGGTGTTTTCGAAGACCCATGTTGCCGGCTCACGGCTCGTCAGGAAGACACCGCTGCCGATCTCGGCCTCGTTGCGGGCGATCGTGCAATTCAGGAATTGACATGGGCGAAGGGCCGCCGCGACCCCACCCCCCCGCGTAGCGACATTATGTGCGATGAGGCAATCTGAAATCAGCGTTGTGAATCCAACGCAGCGTATACCTCCGCCTTCGACAGCCAGGTTCTTGGTGAAAACACACCGGACTACTGCCGAGGCCTCGCCGATCGCTGCCCCGCCGGAATGAGTGGTGGCCACGTTGCCAGTGAACAAACAGGCGGTTACTTCGGACGACAAGACGCTGGCGCCACCGCCCTCTCGCGCTCGATTACCTTCAAATCTGCAATTGATCAACTGCACCTGGTCACCGAAAACCCCGCCGCCAATTCTCGCTTCGTTACCGAGAAATTCGCAGTCCTTGATCGTGGTCCCCATGTCGGGCGCCATGGAAGCGACTCCGATACCCCCGCCTCCACCGCTCGTCACGGTGACCACGTTGCGCTCGAAACGACAATCGCTAACGGAAACACCATGCGATTGGTGAATGGCAAGCGCACCCCCGATGGTGCTCGATCCGGAAACTGCATTCTCGATGAAGACGCAGCGGTTGATTGCGGCACCCGCATTGTACAAGGAGATGGCGCCGCCGCCACCGTTCTGCAACAGCCCGACGGCGGTGTTGTGCACGAAATGGCAGTTCTCGATGGTTGGCCCCCCCCCGGCTATGAACATGGCTCCACCACCAACCGCTTCGCCTCCTGCGGCATCACCGTTCATGATGGTAAGGCCGTCGATCGTCGCGGCCGGAGTCAGTGGACCAAGAAGAAAGAATCCCCGGCCGTTCCCTTCGCAGTCGATCGTCGTGACCTCGGGACCCGATTCGCCGCGCACCGCTATGTCCTTGCTCCGAAAGTCCAGGTTCTTGTTGTGCGAACCCGTGTAGGCGCCGGCTGCGACAAGGACCACATCCCCGGACTGGGCGGCATCGATTCCAGCTTGGATCGTAGGCTGGTCGGCAGGAACGCGGATGGTTGCGGCGTAGGCTCGCGGGGCGAGGATCGCGGGTAGGACGAGACAGGCCAACCACAAGGTAGTGGGAGGACCGGCGGGCGATGCCATAAAGACCCCTCCTCCGGGACGTTTTGGTTGTACTACAGGCCCGTCACCCCGGCGGTTCCCACGGGGGCCGACGGGCCTTGTGTCGACGGGGTCGCAGCTCCAGTGGCCTGGCGCCTAACGATACCGCGGCTGGCGAACCCGGCGCCCGGCACGGCGCTTGCCGCAGCAAGGGAGCCTCCAACGCGGCCCGTCACGGCAAGCGCCGTGACGGCGAGCGCCGGGTTGCGCGGAGCGAGTGAGTCTGCGAGCGAGCGGAGCCGCCAGGCCGCGTGTTAGCCGACCGCTCACAGCCTAGCGGAACCTGGCCTTGACGCGTCCCCAAGACATGGACTCGATAGCCTGTGGTCCACATCCAACTGGGCGCGCTCCAATCAGACCGCATGCGGGTGGAAGAGCACAGGGCGAGAGGGTACTAATGCGGAAGTCTTGATGCGCGGCGTCGCAAAAGAGAGGGTCGAGAGAGATGTTCCCGTACAGTGCGCCCTGACCGGAAATACATCCCACCCAGTCTCCCAACTCGTTACCAAACACGTCGCAGCACGAGAGGACAACGGAGCTCCCCTGCGCACAGGAGACGGGGGGCCCTGTAAGGCCAAAGGCGATGATGCAATTGGAGAGGAACGCAGAAGAGGACTGAAAGGAGGGAGTGCTCATGACCAGAGCACTCGCTGGACGGCCGGCGTTGTAATAGAAGGTGCAGTTATAGAAGTTAACTGAGCGTCCACTCATCCCAATGGCAGGACCGGCAGTCTCTGAGAATACGCAGTGGGTGAATTCGGGCCGACCAGCTCCAGTTAACGACACCGCGCAGTTGATGTTGTAGAGAAAGACGCAGTTGATCACGAGCGGTGAGAAGTCCTCGCAGAGACCGCCCCCCCGAAGACCTATTACTCCACGCATCAGCGTTAGGCCAATGATCGCGGCATCGGGTCCGATCTCTTCGAAACTGGGACAGGTAAGAACACCCCCCAGTCAGCGTGATCACGGAAGTTGATGGGGGGGGGTTGGGTTCCGAGCACGGTTGCTGATGGGCGCGGGTACCCGGCCATCGGATAGCGTAAGCAGAACCCCCTCAAGGAGCTTGATTCAAGCGCCCCGAGGGGGTTTCCTCCTTCAGTCCTGCAAGACGAAGGAGGCCTGGATTGTACCTCAGCCTGATCGGGGATGGAACCCTCGGCGAGGCCTTGTGGCAGATCGACCAGTTGTCCGCCGAGGAAGTCCGCCAGGGCGGTTGCGGCTGCGGGGGGACGCTCCACCGCGCCGACTACCTCCGCAAGCCCCGCGGCGGGCTGGCTGAGAGCGACCCGGGACAGGGCAAGCGGCTGAGCTTCTGCTGCGCGGTGGACGGGTGCCGGAGGCGCGCCACGCCGCCCTCCCTGCGCTTCCTCGGCCGCAAAGTGTATCAGGCGGTCGTGGTGGTGGTCGCCTCCGCGCTGCGGCACGGGATGACACCGGCGCGGGCGGGGCGCCTGTGCGCGCTGCTCGGGATGAACCGGCGCACACTCGCCCGCTGGCGTCACTGGTGGCGAACCACCTTCGTTCAGAGTCCCTTCTGGCGGGCGGCGCGGAGCCGCTTCCAGCCGCCGCTCACCGCCACGGCGCTGCCGCGGCGACTGCTCGACCGCTTCCCCGGCGAACCACGAGCGCAGCTCTTGGCACTCCTGCGCTTCATCAGCCCGATCACCACGTCGCGTGCAACCTCTCCGCGGGTCGCGACCGATCCGCAGAGGATGCACGCTGCATGGCCGCGATGACCCCGCTAGCGTCCGCTCCGATCGCCAGGCCGCCGCCGATGAACAGCAAAGGGAGCGAACGCCATGTCCGAGATCCTCAGACCCTCCGTCCACCAGCGCTGGGCGCACCTGCGCTTCTCGATCGTCGGTCCCCTCTTGGCCGCCCCGCCGGCGCGCGGCACACTCGCCGCCGCCTTCGCCGAGCTCGCCGCCAAGTCGTGGCTCCACCCGGTCACCGGCGAGCCCACCCAGTTCGCCGTCTCCACGATCGAACGGTGGTATCACCAGGCCCGGCGCGCGAAGGTCGATCCGGTGGGCGTCCTGCGCCGCAAGATCCGCCAGGACTCCGGCCAGCACCGCGCGATCGGTGCCCCGCTCAAGCAGGCGCTGTTGACGCAGTACGGCCAGCATCGCACCTGGAGCTATGCGCTGCACTACGACAACCTCGTCGCACTCGCGGCAACCGACCCGGCCCTCGGTCCCCTGCCCTCGTACTCGACCGTCCGCCGGTTCATGGCCGCGCAGGGGCTGTGGAAGCACCGCCGGGTCACGAGCGCCGACACCGCCGGCGCCCGGCGCGCCGCGGCGCGGCTCGCCGACCGCGAGGTGCGCAGCTTCGAGGCCGAGCATGTCAACGGCCTCTGGCATCTCGACTTTCATCATGGCTCGAAGAAAGTGCTCACCGCGGGCGGGCACTGGGTGACCCCGCTCGCTCTCGGCGTGCTCGACGATCGCTCCCGGCTCGCCTGTCACCTGCAGTGGTACACCGAGGAGACCGCCGAGAACCTCGTTCATGCACTGGTGCAGGGCTTCCAGAAGCGCGCCCTTCCGCGCTCCCTCCTCACTGATAACGGGTCCGCCATGGTCGCTGCCGAGGTCACTCAGGGCCTCACCCGGCTCGGCATCGTTCACCACACGACCCTGCCCTACAGCCCTTACCAGAACGCCAAGCAAGAGGTGTTCTGGGCGCAGCTCGAAGGGCGCCTCCTCGCTATGCTCGAGGGCGTGCACGACCTCACCCTGCCCTTCCTCAACGAGGCCACCCAAGCCTGGGTCGAGATGGAGTACCAGCACGCCATCCACTCCGAGACCCGCCAGTCCCCGGTCGAGCGCTATCTCCAAGGGCCCGATGTCGGCCGCCCGAGCCCCGGCAGTCAACCGCTGCGCATTGCCTTCATGACCGAGGAGCGCCGCACCCAGCGCCGCTCCGACGGCACCGTCACCATCGAAGGCCAGCGCTTCGAGATCCCCGCGCACTACCGCACCCTCGAGCAGGTCACCGTCCGCTACGCGCGCTGGGATCTCACCCAGGTCTTTCTCGTCGACTACCGCACGGGGGCGATCCTCTCGCGCATCTACCCCCTCGATCGGGCCAAGAACGCCGACGGCCTCCGGCGGCGCCTCGTACCGGCGAGCTCCCGCGAACCGGCGGCAGCTCAAGCGGCCGCCGCGGCGGTGGGGATCGCACCGCTCCTCCGCCAGCTCATGGCCGACTACGCCGCCACCGGGCTCCCTCCGGCTTACTTGTCGCAGCTCGACGCGGAGCCCGTCGCCGCCGACGAGCGGGAGGTGATGCCGTGATGAACCACAAGCTCCTCTCCGTGCTCGGCCTCAAGTGGAACCCCTTCTCCCCCGAGGTCCCGACCGAGGCGCTCCTCCTCACCCCCAAGATCGAACACTTCTGCTGGCGCACGCACAACCTCAGCCGCGAGGGCGGCTTCGCCCTCATCACCGGCGACACCGGCCTCGGCAAGTCGGTCGCCCTCCGGCTGCTGGTCGACAAGCTCGCCGCCCACCAGGATCTCGCCGTCCGCATCCTCAGCCGACCGCAGAGCGGCATCCCCGACTTCTACCGCGAACTTGGTGATCTCTTCGGGGTCCAGCTCTCGCCGCACAATCGCTGGGCCGGCGCCCGCGTCCTCCGCGAGCGCTGGCAGGCGCACATCGAGGCCGCGCTTCTCCGTCCGGTCCTCGTCGTCGATGAAGCGCAGGAGATGAAGCCCCCGGTCCTCAACGAACTCCGCTTGCTCTCCACCGCCGAGCTCGACTCCCGCGCCCTTCTCACCGTCGTGCTCGGCGGCGACGGCCGGCTCACCGAGAAGTTCCGCGCCGAGGAGCTCCTGCCCCTCGGCAGTCGCATCCGGGTCCGCCTCCTCCTGCAACCGGCCACCCCGCAGGAGCTCGCGGAAACACTGCGCCACGCGCTCGCCCAGGCCGGCAATCCCCGCCTCATGACAACCGAGCTGGTGATCACCCTCTGCGAGCACGCCGCCGGCAACCACCGCGTCGTCATGACCATGGCCAACGAGCTCCTCGATGCCGCTGTGCAGCGCAGCGCTCGCCAGCTCGACGAGAAGCTCTACCTCGAGATCTTCGCCGTCCCCGCCGCACCAGGGCGCCCCCGCACCAAAGCGAGCGTCACCCGATGACTCCATCGATTACCGTGATCCGACATCCATCAAAGAGCGTGCCCACGCTTACCGGCGCAGCCGGCGCACGGGGAGCCAGCAGGCCACGTGTTTTACGGTGGCAGGTTTTGGCCGGGCTGGGCAACCGCCGCGAGGGAATCACCAGCGGTTCGGCCGGACCAGACACTCCCTACCCTACCTCTGGTGGCAGAAGCACCGGAGGAGCGAGTTGGACACGGGCAATCAGGTGAATGCGAAGCGCGTCACCATGACGAGTTACCGGCGGCGGTGGCGCGGCGCGATCGTGCCGCTCAAGAGCGGGCGCAGTTCGCAGACCACATGGTGAACAAGGTGGCAGGGGACGTCGCCGAGGATGGCAACGGGACCCCTTCTGCCCTCCTTCTTCGTTCCAACGGAGCTACCGGCGTTTCCCTGAAGGTGAGACAGAGCTCCACTGCAATCAAGACTGCAGAGATGAGGGCACCGTAAAACGATACCGCGGCTGGCGAACCCGGCGCCGGCACGGCGCTTGCCGCAGCAAGGAGGACTCCAGCGCAGCCCGTCACGGCAAGCGCCGTGACGGAGAGCGCCGGGTTGCAGCGAAGCGAGCGCAGCGAGCGAAGCCGCCAGGCCGCGTGTTTGGCGCTCGCCCGGATCAGATTATCGAGATCTCAGCTCTCGCGGCCGGTCACTGATCGCACATGCTGGGGGCCCCGCGCCCCCAGCCACGAAGCATGAGCGTGCGCTGATGCAGGGCAGAGGCTCGTCCTCCGCCTGACGCGATGGCTGGACGATGCTTCGCTGTCACCGCGCGGAGACGGTTCGCCCGATCCCCAGGTGGCTGAGGAATGGAATCGAGTACCGACCGTTCCTTGCCTGACCCGCGGAGCCAGGGAGGAACGCCAGCGTTCACTGATCGTAGGCGCCGCGCGCGGTGCTTGGACCACGAAGGGCCCAGAATGGACTTCGGAGGTGTGAGGTGGCGAAGCCACCAGCGATGGCCCTGAGTCTCGCCGGAAGCGAAGCGCTGGCGTGAAGACGAGACAGAACCTCTCCGGTTAGCAGCAAGCACCAAGCCTTGACGAGGCCGGGCGCGGGGCGTGAAGCGAGAACGTTGCTGGCCCCGGCCCCGGCCAGGCACGGAAGACCGGGTGGCAGCACGAGGGTAGCCGGAGCGTTGCGGATGATGCGATCACCTTCCTCACGCTGAGCCCGATGGGCGTTGGCGGCCACCGCAGAGCGAGACTCCGCGGAGCACTGGCGGCCAAGGCAGAGAGACGGGAGATCGACCCTTCCTTGCCTTGACCGTGGTTGCTGAGAAGAACGCCGGCGGTCAGGGGCAGCAAGCGATCGCGCGGCTCATGCACTGCGTACGCGGCGCGAAGAGGTGGCACCCCACCCGCGATTGCGAAGCCCGAACGGGTGCCGTTCAGATTGCTGAGGCCCAAGGCCGGCGGCCAGACGGCAGCCCAGCGACGACGGCAGCAGGCCCCACGACGATGAGCGATGGCCGATGCTCGAGCGCGTGCAATCGATGGAGACTGGCTGCGGGATACCTGTCTTTCCGGACACTGGATGCAGCGGGGCGCCAAACGATACCGTGGCTGCTGAACCCGACGCTCCGGCGCGGCGCTTGCCGCGACGGGAGCGGAGATAGCAGCAGCAACCAAGTAAGCAAGCGCCGTGACGGAGGGCGCCGGGTTGCAGCGGAGCGAGCGCCAGCGAGCGGAGCCGCCAGGCCGCGTGTTAGCCGACCGCCGACGTAGCTACCGGAAGCGCGTCTTTACGTGACCCCATGTGGACGGTGCGACCACTTGGGGACTGCAGGCAACCGGTCGCGCGCCGATCAGGCCACAGCCTGGGGGCGAGTGGTCAGGTGAGCAGGGGGAGGCATCGCTCAGGTTGAAGTCACCTGTGGAAGCACGGCAGAACAGTGGATCGAGTTGGAAGTTCCCGTTGAAGGCGACTTGTCCGGCGATGCATCCAACCCAGTCGCCTGGATTGCCATACACGTCGCAGCAGCGAAGCTCGGCGAGGCCGGAACCGACGCAGTCGATGGCAGGGCCACCGATGCCGAAGGCGAGGACGCAGTTGGCGACAACCGCCGGCGTATTGACCAGGAAGAAGGCGTTGCCATCGTCAGGATGAGAGCTGTTACCGTAGAATGTGCATCTCGTTGCCTGTATGGAGAAGGAGTTAACGGCACGTAGCGCGGGGCCAGTGTTGTTGGCGAAGAGGCAGTCGGTAAACGTGGCGCTGGATTCATAGAGGTCGACCCCACCGGCTCCGCTCGCTACGAGTCGCACGTGGTTTCCCGCAAAGTTGCAGCTCCGAACAGAAAGCGTGGCTGATTCGCAGTCCAGGCCGGCGCCACCCCCGGCGCTCCAGCCGCGGGTGATGGTCAAGCCCTCGATCTCCGTAACCAAGCCCAGGGGGCCAGCGGGACAGACGAGGGCTCGGCCGAGTTCCTGGGCGTCTATGGTCACGCAGTCAGATTGCCCAGTTTCGCTGCGGAGGGTGATACCGGGTCGCACAGAGATGTTGTACTCCCGATAGGAGCCGCAGCGCACGAGCACGGTGTCGCCTGAAGAGGAAGCGTCGATTCCAGCTTGGATAGATGGCTGCTCGTCGGGGACGCGAATGGTCGCTGCGAGAGAGGTGTGAGCCGAATAGACGGCGGCGACCAGGGCAGGAAGGACAATCAGCTTGATTGATGTCATCGGACTCGTCTCCACTGGGGGAGAGCTGGCCAGAGCGCCGGAAGACTTGACCTCGAAAGCTCGCAGTCGGCGGTCGGCTAACGATACCGCGGCTGGCGAACCCGGCGCCCGGCACGGCGCTTGCCGTAGCAAGATGGCCTCCAGCGCGGCCCGTCACGGGCAAGCGCCGTGACGGAAAGCGCCGGGTTGCAGCGAAGCGAGCGCAGCGAGCGGAGCCGCCAGGCCGCGTGTTAGGCGCTAGGCCAAAGAACGGAGTGCTACGACTCCTGGCCCTCACGCTCGCCAGTTACTCGTCGGGGGGGACGAACGACGATGCGGCGGCGGGAGGTGGCCTGCTCTTGGCGAAGGCGCTTGGCCAACGCCTCGAGGTCGTAGCCGACGGAGGCAAACAGGGCAGCTCGGGCGCGTCTCACCTCGGCGACGATGGGGTCTTCCCATGGGGGTCCCTCAGCGTGTGCTCTGGCCATCGTCCATTCCTCCCATGAACTCGTCGGGCGTGCAGAGAACGGGAGCGACGTAGCCGCGCTCGCGGCAGACGCGCTCGACCAGAGGGCGAAGCTCGGCGTTGGCGATGTGGGCGCAGTTCCAGGTGAGGAGGAAATCCATGCCATGACAGGCAGCGACCGCGATGTGAAGAGCGTCGGCGCCAGCCCTGGGCGGCAACGGGACGCCGCGGACCAGCGCAGCGGCGAGGGAGGTAACCTCGTCGGTAATGTCAAGTAGAGGGAGAGTCTCCAGGATGGCACCTCGACGCTGGGCGGCGTCAAGATCTCCCGCCGCGGCCTCATCCAGCACAAGCTGGGAGACGTAGAGGTCGAACTCCTGGCGGCGGCGGTCCCACCAGAGGGCCGTCAGCTGCTGATGGGCAGCAGTGATGAGGTCGCGGCTCGGGCGAGCGGCGAGGTAGCTGACGATGGACGTCTCGATGTAGACGGTTGGACGCACCCGGCCATTGTAGCGCAATGAGCGCCGCAGGGAAGCCAGCTCGAGATTCCGGGGAAAAGAAGGTCACCGAAGCCAGTGGCCTAGCGCCTAACGATACCGCGGCTGGCGAACCCGGCGCCCGGCACGGCGCTTGCCGTAGCAAGATGGCCTCCAGCGCGGCCCGTCACGGGCAAGCGCCGTGACGGAAAGCGCCGGGTTGCAGCGAAGCGAGCGCAGCGAGCGGAGCCGCCAGGCCGCGTGTTAGGCGCTAGGCCAAAGAACGGAGTGCTACGACTCCTGGCCCTCACGCTCGCCAGTTACTCGTCGGGGGGACGAACGACGATGCGGCGGCGGGAGGTGGCCTGCTCTTGGCGAAGGCGCTTGGCCAACGCCTCGAGGTCGTAGCCGACGGAGGCAAACAGGGCAGCTCGGGCGCGTCTCACCTCGGCGACGATGGGGTCTTCCCATGGGGGTCCCTCAGCGTGTGCTCTGGCCATCGTCCATTCCTCCCATGAACTCGTCGGGCGTGCAGAGAACGGGAGCGACGTAGCCGCGCTCGCGGCAGACGCGCTCGACCAGAGGGCGAAGCTCGGCGTTGGCGATGTGGGCGCAGTTCCAGGTGAGGAGGAAATCCATGCCATGACAGGCAGCGACCGCGATGTGAAGAGCGTCGGCGCCAGCCCTGGGCGGCAACGGGACGCCGCGGACCAGCGCAGCGGCGAGGGAGGTAACCTCGTCGGTAATGTCAAGTAGAGGGAGAGTCTCCAGGATGGCACCTCGACGCTGGGCGGCGTCAAGATCTCCCGCCGCGGCCTCATCCAGCACAAGCTGGGAGACGTAGAGGTCGAACTCCTGGCGGCGGCGGTCCCACCAGAGGGCCGTCAGCTGCTGATGGGCAGCAGTGATGAGGTCGCGGCTCGGGCGAGCGGCGAGGTGGCTGACGATGGACGTCTCGATGTAGACGGTTGGACGCACCCGGCCATTGTAGCGCAATGAGCGCCGCAGGGAAGCCAGCTCGAGATTCCGGGGAAAAGAAGGTCACCGAAGCCAGTGGCCTAGCGCCTAACGATACCGCGGCTGGCGAACCCGGCGCCGGCGCGGCGCTTGCCGCAGCAAGGTGGACTCCAGCGCGGCCCGTCACGGCAAGCGCCGTGACGGAGAGCGCCGGGTTGCAGCGGAGCGAGCGCAGCGAGCGGAGCCGCCAGGCCGCGTGTTTTGCGCCAGGCCAAGACGGATGGCAGATGAGCTATTCGATGAGGCCGAGTTTCAGACCTACCCTGACCCAGAGCGGGAGAGGTTTCGAGCGATCAACGGTGACGGCCGACTCTGGATGATCGTCGGTGGGAATGAGGCGATAGCTGTAGCGGCGCTTCCACCCAGCCGGCCCGCGCAGAGGCGTTTGGATGTCCCCTCTGACAGAGGGGAGGGAGCGGAACATGGCAGGGCGAGTTACAAACCCGGAGACAATCGGCCAGATCTCGGCGCGACTGACGACGACAGCGGCAGGGCGTGCGCGACCTGGTCGACCGGCAAGGAGGGACGCCTGAATCCAGAAGATCGCTTCGTCACCGATCTCCAGCCTTCGAAGGCGGAACCACTGCGCCTCGAAACGCCACCCCTGGCCTCCCACCGATGGAGTCTGCCTCCCCCACCACATCTTTGGGAGAAGGCGGAGGCAGAGCTGGTCAGGACCAGACCCGAGCAGGTACTCCCTGACGTCGATGGTCAGAAGGGTGTCAGCGTCCTTGCCGATGGGCCTGCGATCGCGTAGCCGGCCGCGAACAGCGATCTCGTGATCTGCAACCATACTACTGACTGAGCAGATCCATACGCGGCGATACGTGTAGCCAGCACCCAGGTACTCCACATGGATGGGAGGTGGGACCTTGATCGTGGGGTAGGGGTCGTCCCGTGCGATGACAGGAGGAGCTGCCACCAGTATGGCAATTGCGATCAGGGTCGCGGTCATCGTGGTTCCATCGTGAAAAGCGGACTTTGGCCTGGCGCAAAACGATCCCGCGGCTGGCGAACCCGGCGCCGGCAGGGTGCTTGCCGCAGCAAGGAGGACTCCAGGGCGACCCGTCACGGCAAGCGCCGTGACGGAAAGCGCCGGGTTGCAGCGGAGCGAGCGCAGCGAGCGGAGCCGCCAGGCCGCGTGTTTGGCGCTCGCTCGGATCAGGTTATCGAGATCTCAGCTCTCGCGGCCGGTCACTGATCGTACCCGCCGGGGGCCCCGCGCCCAGCCACGAAGCAAGAGCGTGCGCTGATGCAGGGGAGAGGCTCGTCCTCCGCCTGACGCGATGGCTGGACGATGCTTCGCTGTCACCGCGCGGAGACGGTTCGCCCGATCACCAGGTGGCTGAGGAATGGAATAGAGTACCGACCGTTCCTTGCCTGACCAGCGGAGCCAGGGAGGAACGCTGGCGCTCACTGACCGCAGGCGCCGCGCGCGGTGCGAGGACCACGTAGGGCCAGAAGGGGACTCCGGAGGTGTGAGGTGGCGAAGCCACCAGCGATGGCCGTGAGTCTCGCCGGAAGCACAAGCGCTGGCGCGAGGACGAGACAGAACCTCTCCGGATAGCAGCAAGACCAAGCCTTGACGAGGCCGGGCGCGGGGCGTGAAGCGAGATCGCTGCTGGCCCCGGCCACGGCCAGGCACGGAAGACCGGGTGGCAGCACGAGGGTAGCTGGAGCGGTGCGGATGATGTGATCACCTTCAGAGCGCAGAGCCCGGACGGCGTTGGCGGTCACCAGAGAAAGAGACTCCGCGGAGCACCGGTGGCCAAGGCTGAGAGATGGGAGGTCGACCTTTCCTTGCCTTGACCGTGGTTGCCAGGAGAAACGCCGGCGGTCAGCGACCGCAAGCGATCGCGCGGTGCATGCAGCGCAAACGTGGCGCGAAGAGGTGACACCCCACCCGTGGCTGCAGAGCCCGAGCGGTTGCCGTTCAGATTGCCGAGGCACAAGGCCGGCGGCCAGACGGCAACCCAGCGACGACGGCAACGGGCCCCACGACGATGAGCGATGGCCGATGCTCGAGCGCGTGCAGATCAATGGAGACTGGCTACGGGATACCTTGTCTTTCCGAACCCTGGATGCAGCGGGCGCCAAACGATACCGCGGCTGGCGAACCCGGCGCCCGGCACGGCGCTTGCCGCAGCAAGGGGAGCTTCCAGCGCAGCCCGTCACGGCAAGCGCCGTGACGGAGAGCGCCGGGTTGGGCGAAGCGAGCGCAGCGAGCGGAGCCGCCAGGCCGCGTGTTAGGCGCCTCTCGTCGTTACGACATCACTGTCCTTGGTCTCGGAGGTGCATTCACGCGCCTCGCGACAGATGCCTTCGCGGCGTCGCAGCTACTGCGCAGTGAAGTGGGTCTGGAACCAAGCCAGGTCGCGCAGGTCTGTCAGTCCGTCGAATGGCTGCGCGAGATCGCCAGCGTAGTCCACTCGAGTTCCGGTGTTGACGAACTCCTGCTGGAAGCTGCTGAGGTCCTCCAGGGCGATGGTGCCGTTGCCGTTGGCGTCCACCGAGCGAAGACCGCCGTCGATCGCGGGATCGGGAAGCCCTTGATGTGCGAGTATCGTCGCGAAGAGGACGTTCTGCACCCTGACGAGGATGGCGCACGGATCACTTCCGCCAAATTCGAGACGGTATTCCCAGTAGACGTATCCATTCACGTCGGTATCCCCATCGGCAGGAATGCGGTCGGCGGGTCGTGTGCTAGGTCGCGTGCACGCAGTGAAGTCCAATTGCATTTGGGAGTACGGGAAATTCTGGATGGGCTTGCCTCCCATGTCGCGCAGTATGCCGCCGAAACGATAGCGGTATCCCTCGGCCACAACCGTGTTCTTCGGACTTGCGCCGATCAGAGAGTCGAAAGTGGAGAGATGGGGATCCGGCAAGCTGATCTGGGACAGGGCAACGCCAGCTGACGTCACCGCGAAGAGCAGGCACAAGCCGATCACAGCCCTCGCTCTCGCAGCTCCAGGAGACGGGGTGGCCGGCTGAGGAGTATTCACTTGATGCCTCCATCCATGTGCGCACGACTGGCGTCAAGCGGGTGACACCTCGTGCATTTGTAGGTTGGGTAGCGACTCAGGATGTCACGAGAGGCGCCTAACGATACCGCGGCTGGCGAACCCGGCGCCCGGCACGGCGCTTGCCGCAGCAAGGGGAACTCCAGCGCAGCCCGTCACGGCAAGCGCCGTGACGGAGAGCGCCGGGTTGGGCGAAGCGAGCGCAGCGAGCGGAGCCGCCAGGCCGCGTGTTTGGCGCCCTCGCGCGCAGCTACGGTGGAGTTCTCTGACGCAACAAAGACCCAGGCCGGGGAGGCGCGTCGCCTAGCGATACATTGCCTTGACGGTGCCCCAGGTGCCGGGAGCTAATGGCTCCTGCACGGAAGTAACTCCTCCGCACGGAAGGACGTCGAAATCAGTCATCTCGATGAAACAGCCCTCGGTGTTGGCACACATGTATGAGCCGTAGATACGAACGGCGACTCCAGTATTCATGTACTGCTCGAGTTCTTGCGGCCAGGGCTCATGGATGAGGAAGGGGATGTAGCAGTCAACCCCGACACAGGGCCACAGATTGACCCAATACCAGTTCGGGTCACCCATGAGCGTTCCGTGGACGAGCGGAGCCGAGAATCGGGGACAGCTCTCCCATGCGAATGTGAAGCAGGGATCGCAGAACTCCTGCCAGATGATCGCTTGGTGGTTCGCATCGACAAGGCGGACATCGTAGCGGTACATGGTTGCCGAAGCGACGGTTGTGTCCTCAAAGGTAACAGTATGCCATTGGCCTGGTATGCGAGGGAGAATCTCGGTGTTCAGTCGCACCGGCGGTCCGCACTCTGGTTGAGTTCGGCGGTAGAGGTCGTAGCCAACGAAGTTAGGGTAACCACCAGGGTCGGCCTGAAGCGTCCATCTGACCAAGATGGATACTCCTGTGCACTCGGCGCGAGTGTATAGCTCCCCTGCACTCGCGGGCGCAACGGAAACGCAAGCGCTCAGTGCACAGAGCAAGGCGATTGCGAGTGTCAGATCGCGAGGGGCCATTGGAAGACCTCCTTCCATGTCGTCGTCCGAGCAAAGAGGCGTGGTTGCACGACGAGTGTCGACTCTCAAGGCGAGGGCGCCAAACGATACCGTGGCTGCTGAACCCGCCGCCCCGGCGCGGCGCTTGCCGCGCCGAGAGCGGAGATAGCAGCAGCACCCAAACAAGCAAGCGCCGTGACGGGAAGCGGCGGGTTGGGCGACCCCGTGGCCGGCGCAGCCGGCGCACGGGGAGCCAGCAGGCCACGTGTTTTGCGGTGGCAGGTTTTGTCTGGGCTGGGCAACCGCGGAGAGGAAAGCGCCAGCGGTTCGGCCGGACCAGACACTCCCTACCCTACCTCAGGATGCAGAAGCGCCAGAGGGTCGAGCTGGCCACGGGTAATCAGGTGAATGCGAAGCGCATCACGATGACGGGTTACCGGCGGCGGTGGCGCGGCGCGATCGTGCCGCTCAAGAGCGGGCGCAGTTCGCAGACCACATGGTGAACAAGGTGGCAGGGGACGTGGCCGAGGGTGGCAAGGGGACCCCTTCTGCACTCTTTCTTCGTTCCAACGGAGCTACCGGCGTTTCACTGAAGGTGAGACCGAGCCCCACGGCAATCAAGACTGCAGAGACGAAGCCACCGCAAAACGTGTTCGTGGCTGCTGAACCCGCCGCGCCGGCGCGGCGCTTGCCGCGGTGGAGGCGGAGATGGCAGCAGCACCCAAGCAAGCAAGCGCCGTGACGGGATGGCGGCGGGTTGCGCGACCAAGTGGCCGGCGCAGCCGGACACGGGAGCCAGCAGGCCACGTGTTATGCGCTGGCAGATGGTGGGAGGGCGGGAAGAGCCGCTGGACGGTGAACGCCGGAGGAACGACCGGACGAGACACTCCCTGCCCTACCTCTCCATGCAGAAAGAAGGCGGAGCGAGCTGGCCGAAGCGGCGGCGGTGAATCCTCGGGTGCGGCGAGACGTGTCGCTGAAGAGAGAACGTCACGCGGGGCGTGCGGTGGCCAAGGTTGCAGGAGACGTAGCGAACGGTGGCGACAGGACTGCTTGCATCTGGTCTTGGTGACAACGGAGCTACCGGGGTCTGCCGCGAAGGCGAGACGGAGCCCCACGGCAACCAAGGTTGCGGAGACGAGGCCAGAGCATAACGATACCGCGGCTGGCGAACCCGGCGCCCGGCACGGCGCTTGCCGGAGCAAGGTGGACTCCAGCACGGCCCGTCACGGCAAGCGCCGTGACGGAAGGCGCCGGGTTGCAGCGAAGCGAGCGCAGCGAGCGGAGCCGCCAGGCCGCGTGTTTTGCGCCCTGCGGAGCGGCTCGCCAGCGAGGTTCCTGGATTGCAGGCTCAAGGGTGTGGCGTTGGAGATGCATCTTGCGTCACGAACCGTCGACACCTCCGAGTGAGACCAGAACATAGGCCACGTAGGCGAATATAGTGCCTATGATGATCACAAGCCCAACTGATTCGCGGGATCTGTTCGCAACAGATGGCTCCCCGTACTCGAGCCGGTGTACCGAAGTGAGGGAGACGGAAAGTCGCTTGGGGGTCACCGAGTCGTACTTCTCGCTCACGTAGCCTGTGATGGTCTCTCCCTCGATGTAGGGTCCGTAGAGAATGAGACTCTCGCCTGTCGCGGTTGTCAGTCGGATGGGTGAAGGCAACGGGCCCACGCCATAGGGATCTGCGAGTTGGTGCCAATGATGACCGCACCCGGAGACCGCGAAGAGGAACACCAGTACGGCAGCAGACTGAGCCACGGCAACGACGGGATCGGCCTTGCGTGAGTGCACAATGCGCGGTCGGCGAACGACGGTCGGGCGACGGCCTGGCCGCGTGGTACCTGTATCAGCGTGGGCGGTCATGGTCGACGGGGCATTCCCTTCGGGGGCACGCCTGGCATAGGAGGTTCTTCCGTGGTCGGAGGCATCTACGGGCCACGGGCTACGCAACAACAAGGGCGCCGTGCGCTGCGGTGAGCAGGGCGCAAAACGATACCGCGGCTGGCGGACCCGGCGCCCGGCGCGGCGCTTGCCGCAGCAAGGAGGACCCCAGCGCGGCCCGCCACGGCAAGCGCCGTGACGGAAAGCGCCGGGTTGGGCGAAGCGAGCGTAGCGAGCGGAGCCGCCAGGCCGCGTGTTATGCGAAGGGCGAAAGGGAGGAAGTCTGTGAACGATGCTAGTGAAACTGGGTCTTGATCCCTCCCCACGTAGCTGATTCTACAGCCGGATGGGGATCGCACGTGTGGTAGCCGCCCTGTCCGACGCAGATTCGGCCAAGGCGATAGGCCGCATTATCGGGAATGAGGTCGATGCCCTGCTGGCAATCGAGGACGTGGACTCCGAAGGGATAGCTCGACTGGACTTGGGAGAGGCAGCCAACGCTTCCCGCGATGAAGAACATACGACCGATTACGCCAAGGGTGGGCCCGGTGAGGCAGTTGAAGGCCGTGGTAATCGTGCCTGCAGTTGGTCCGAAAGGTGGACCCGGGGTCACTGCGTTCAATTGGCCAGGCTGGCAATCCCACAAGCCAAAGGTGAAGGTCCAGCTTGGATCGGGAAGGAACGCGGTCTGCACCCCTGCTACGAGGTTGTAATTCATTACGAAGAGGAAGATGGCTGCCGGTCCAGGGTTGATGTTCACAACAGGGTAGTTGGTGCGGCAGTCAACCGGCAGGTAGCCGTTGCAGGGCTCGAAACTCGACGCCTTTGCATGGAGTGGGAGCGTGACCGTGGGGTTCATGCCAGCGAACGCAGGTGTCCCTACGCAGGCTGCGAAGAGGATAGCGAGGACGGCCAGCCTTGGAAGTAGCAACGACATCATGACGTACCTCCTTACCGATGACCGGAGAAGCCTCGTGCACAGCGGCCTTTGGACGCGAGAGACTTGTGCGACTTGGTTGGCGCCCTTCGCATAACGTGTTCGTGGCTGCTGAACCCGCCGCGCCGGCGCGGCGCTTGCCGCGGTGGAGGCGGAGATGGCAGCAGCACCCAAGCAAGCAAGCGCCGTGACGGGATGGCGGCGGGTTGCGCGACCAAGTGGCCGGCGCAGCCGGACACGGGAGCCAGCAGGCCACGTGTTATGCGCTGGCAGATGGTGGGAGGGCGGGAAGAGCCGCTGGACGGTGAACGCCGGAGGAACGACCGGACGAGACACTCCCTGCCCTACCTCTCCATGCAGAAAGAAGGCGGAGCGAGCTGGCCGAAGCGGCGGCGGTGAATCCTCGGGTGCGGCGAGACGTGTCGCTGAAGAGAGAACGTCACGCGGGGCGTGCGGTGGCCAAGGTTGCAGGAGACGTAGCGAACGGTGGCGACAGGACTGCTTGCATCTGGTCTTGGTGACAACGGAGCTACCGGGGTCTGCCGCGAAGGCGAGACGGAGCCCCACGG
>CAVPCR010000003.1:420000-502598 GCA_963702435.1 Candidatus Eiseniibacteriota bacterium | reverse complement strand
ATGCACCGAAGGGGGCCCGTCCTGGGTCATTGCCGGCCCGGGCTTCTCCGGGTGACCCCCGCCTCGGCCCATTTCCCCCGCGGGGGTCCCCTCACGTCAACCACTCGACACCCGGGACGTCGATGCCGGTGCGGGAGGTAGGCCATTTTTTTTTTTTCGCCGGCGGCCGCCCCCTCTTTTAGTGGGTGTCCGCTCTCGCTGCCCGTGACCCTGGGCCGCACCGCAGAGAGGCCCCCCTGGGTGTTCCCCGCCCCAGGTGGGGCCTCTCAGGTGCGCAAGGCTACCGTCGGTCGGCGGTGCCCCGAAAGGTCGAAAGGGGGATTTTCCGCGAGGACAATCCAGGTGCCGGCCGGCCGGGGGGAGGGAGGGCCCCGCCGCGCGACGGGGGATGTGCGCTGCGGGGCCTCGGAAACCCGGGCTGGCCCCGCCGCGTGGACGACTGGGCTCCCGTGACCACCACGTTAGGCACGCCTCAGTTCGGCGGTCAATGCGTCGGGGGGTATGGGGAGCCCGCCGAGGCGACCGCGGGTGTGCCATGACGGCGAACCTCGCCCTCCGCCGACGCGCTCCCGCCCCACCGCTGACAAAGTCCACGGAAGCGCCACGGCCGGCCGCAGTATGCAGTCCGGGGGAGGGTCGGCGGCGGGGACGGCCATGCGGTGGGCGATCTCGGGGTCGGGGCTGTGTCGTAGCCCAGCTGGTTGCCCATTCTGTTGGCCGGGAGGACCTGCGCGCGCAGGCGTTCGCGGTGCACCGCGGACCTGAGCGACTCGCTGTGATCGTCGGGCTGGGCGTGTCAGGACGCCGAGCCGGCCTGCCAGTCCTCCCAGGACTCGTTCCACTGGGTCAGCCCGTTGCCGGGCTCCAGCTTCCTGGTCGAGTTCACGATGGTGACCACGTCACCGACGCGTGACCGTTGGAACAGCCACCGGGCGTTGGCGGTGCTCATGCCGACGCACCCGTGGCTGACGTTGGCCACTCCCTGCGAGGCGACCGACCAGGGTGCTGCGTGGATGAACTCCCCGGAGTTCGTCATGCGCAACGCGTAGCGCACGTCGAGGTTGTAGTACTCCGGGTCGCCTGGCTTGATCCCGGTGCTCGCGGCATCCATCCGGGTCTCCTCGAGCTTCTCGGAGATCACCCGGGTGCCGCCGCGGGTGAGGAACCCGTCCTTGCCGGTGGTCACCGGGATGGTGCGCGCGACCTGCCCGTCGATCGTCACCGTCATCTGGTGGCCCGTGACGTCGACGACCGAGACCACGGACTCACCGATCTGGAAGTCGACCTGCTTGTCCTGGTCGCCCCACACGTCCGCGCCGGCCTGCACCCCGGCCAGGTCGGCGGTCACCGACACCTGGGTGCGTGCCGGCCAGTACTCCTTCGTCCGGTACTGGACCTTCGTGTCGGAGACCCAGTTCCACGCGCCCTCCACCTCTCGGACGCCCGGACGGTCAGGGCGTCCTGCACCTCGGCTCGGCGGTCCTGCTCCACCGGGGCGGTGAAGGTGACCAGGATCGGCATTCCCACGCCGACCGTGGCTCCGTCGCGCGGGGAGATCCGGGCCCGGAACTGCTCGGCGGACTCCCTGGTCGAGATCGAGATCGAGCGGGTCACGGGGTCCGTGTCGGGGGATCCGGTCATCGTCGCGCGCACGTCGTAGGTCGTGCCGGGCAGCAAGGCGCCCGAGGTCTGCCAGTGCCGTCGGTCGTCGCTGAGCGCCCCGGCCACGTCCTGGCCGCCGGTCGAGGTCACGGTGACCTCGCTGATCGTGCCGGCGATCGCGTTGACCACGATCGGCTGGTCCGGCGCCACCCGTGCGGGTCTGCGTCGGCGGCGACCGTGAGCTGGGCGTCGCCGGGGTCGCCGTCCACCGTCGGGGCTGCTGGCCTGGGTGCCGACCTGGGCGGCCGGGGTCACCTCGCAGGAGAACGGGTTCGCGCATCCGCTGAGGCCCAGGGTCACGGCGACCAGCACGGTCGCGACCCTGACCCGCAATGGTGCGCGGTGGTTCGGCACGGGAAGCTCCTGACTCGGGTGTGTACAGGGTCTCTGATACCCAGCGCCACGCGTCGGCAATCCGCACGGTGTCCCGGTGAACATCCGGGCTTCGCCCCGATCCGACCTATTCCCCGACGCCCCTCGCCAGTGCCCGGTTGGGGATCCCGTTCCGGACGGCTGCGTCCGACGCTGGTCCGGGTCAGGTTCTGGGGAGGTCGGCGCGCCGGACTTGGGCGCAGGCGCGTCGGGCCGTGCCGATCAGCCACGGCAGCGGGTGCGCCAGGACCTGTCCGGGGTTCGCCCCGGCTTTCTGGAACACCTCACGCACCACCCGTTCGGCCTGCCGCGGGTCGGGTACCCGGCGGCGGACGTACCGGTCGATCAGGTCGAGGTACTGGGCTTGCAGGTCCACCAGCCAGGACGTGTCAGTGACCGGCTCGGGTGGTGGGGTCGTCGCGGTGACCATGTGGATCCTCCGGGGCGCCTGCGAGGTGAGCTGTCGGGTTCGGGTGGAGCACCCGGCCGCGGTGCGGCTTCACCCCAAGGACTCACGCGAACGCGTGGGACCGGAACGTGGGTCCCCCGCTCCCGCCCGTTGCTGTCGACTGGCTCAATGCCAGGTTCGAGGAGGTCGACGCGGGCGGGACTCGGCGCCGTCAACCCCTCGCCCCACCGGTTCAGCGGGGTGCCCTGGTTGTACCCAGGACCCCAGCGTCGGAAACCCCCGGCCCGCCCGGGTGACACCCTGGACGAGGCGTCGAGAACGGTCGCAGGTGGGTGATCGCGGCCAGCGCCGCTGGGCAATGGGCAATGTGCCGCACGGACCTGGCACCGCGAAGGGGGCCCGGACATGACGGAGGACCCGCCGGACGATGCCCGACGGGTCCTCCACTGCCTTCTGCCCTGCGGGGCGGACTTCCTGGGCTCAGGAGGTGAGTGCCGCGACGTCGACGGTCGGGGGAACCAGCACTGCGTCGATGACGTGGATCACGCCGTTGGACGCGTCCACATCGGTCGCGGTGACGTTGGCCTCGTTGACCTTCACCCCACCGTCGGTGGTGATCGCGATGTCCGAGCCCTCGACGGTCGGGACGTCGCCGGCGGTGACGTCAGCGGCCATGACCTCACCGGAGACCACGTGGTAGGTCAGGATCGAGGTCAGGGCGTCCTTGTTCTCCGGGAGCAGCAGAGCATCGAGCACGCCCTCGGGCAGCGCGTCGAACGCCTCGTCAGTCGGGGCGAAGACCGTGAACGGACCCTCACCGACAGGGTCTCGGCCAGGCCCGCTGCGGTCACCGCGGCGACCAGGGTCTCGAAGTCGGGGTTGGACGCGGCCACCTCGACGATGGTGCCCGGCTCGGCCATGGCCGGCTCAGAGGCCATCGCACTCTCGCTGGGGGCGGCCGCGCTGGTCGTCGGGGCCGTGGCCTCGTCCGTGTCGCTGGAGCAACCGGAGAGGAAGAGCAGGGCGGCGATGCCACCAGCGGCGGCGATCTTGATGTTCATGAGGTCTCCTGAGTGTTGTGACGAGCCACGCTCTGCGACTCTCATCAGGTTCTTCGCTCACGAACCCCGCGGTAGATGCACAAATTGTGCACAAGTTCATAACGAATTGGTAACGGGCCCGCTGTGCCCAGCCGGTACCAGACCAGCATCGTCTCCGACGGGGTCCTTCTCGGTGGGCTGGCCTGGTGCAGGTACGACTCGTTGAGGTGGGCGTCACGGCAAGGTGGTCTCCGGGCCCGTGGAAGCCCCAGCAATCCTGGAGACGCCCTCCAAAGGACTTCCGCCCTCAGCTGATTGAACGTCCGGAAACGATTGTGGGCAGCAACTGGTGCGGGTGGTCGGGGTCGTAGTCTGCGGATCGTGGCCAACGATGAACATCTCGCCGCGGACGAAGGGGAGCGGCCCACGGGGGGTGGCCTGATGACGGTCACCCACGGGGTCGAGTCCCACCCGGTCCGCGTGCGCCGGGCGATGTAGCAGCCCGCTGAGCATCGAACTCGTCGAGCCCATCCAACGAGTGTCCGGCAGGGGCGAGGCGAGATGAGTACTGAGATCGACATCCGGCCGGTCCTGAGGGCGCTGCTGGAGACTCAGCGCTTCGCCGCGCTGGCCACCGATGACCACGGGCAACCGTTCGCGAGCCTGATGGCCTTCGCCGCGACCGAGGACCTGCGGTACCTGGTCATCCTGACCGAGCGGACCACGCGCAAGTACGCCAACCTCCAGTCCAACCCCCGGGTCGCCCTGCTGATCGACGACCGCGAGAACAGGGGCTCGGATACCGAGGACTGCGTGGTGGTCACCGCGATCGGGGAGGCCCAGGAGTTGGACCCTGACGTCGGCGGCCCCCTGCTGGAACTGTTTCTCGCCCGCCATCCGTACCTGGCCGGCTTCGCGGCGTCGCCCACCTGCGCGATCGTGGGTGTGAAGATCAGTTCCTACCAACTGGTCAGCCGCTTCCAGCAGGTGGTGGAATGGCGCATCCCGGCCTAGCGCAGCAGGGGATGGGACCGAGCCACTGCAGTGTGCACCACCGCCACCGTGGTCGGCGCCACCGTTCGGGTCGGGGGAATCGACATCGCCGAGCATGGCGAGGACCTCAGGCACGCCCAGCGCGGGGAAGTCGTGGATCGGCTGCCGGGACGCCTCTCGCTCCACGGTTCGTTCTCTGAGCCCGCTGTCGGCCGAAGCCCTCCGGCGAGGCCGACCTTGGCGGGGCATCGACCGCAGACCGGAGCATGATGGCAAACAGCACCCTTGAGTCCCTCGGTCTCGTCAACGAATCCCAGGGCCCGGAGTGCCCGAGACGAACCGGAAACCAGATGAGGGAGGCCGCAGTGAAGGTACTGGTTGCCGGCGCATCGGGCTTCGTCGGGAGGCGGTTGTGCCCAGCTCTGCTCGACGCTGGCCATGACGTGCAGGCCATGACGCGCCACCCGGAGTCCTATCAGGGCGCAGGTGCAGCCGTCTATGGCGAGGTACACGATCCAACGACGCTGCACGAGGCTCTGACTGGATGTCAGGCCGCGTACTACCTGGTGCACTCGCTGGACTCTGCCGACTTCGAGCGTAAGGACGCCGATGCAGCACGGGCGTTCGCGGAGGCCGCCGCCGCGGCTGGGCTGCAGCGCATCGTCTATCTCGGGGGACTCGGAGACGATGACGATGACCTGTCGGCGCACCTGCGCAGCCGCCGCGAGGTGGAACAGCTGCTGGGCTGTGCGGGCGTGCCGGTGACCACGTTGCGCGCCGGCATCATCGTCGGACATGGGGGCATCTCATGGGAGCTGACCCGCCAGCTGGTCGCGCACCTGCCGGCCATGATCACCCCACGTTGGGTCCGCACCCGTACCCAACCGATCGCCATCGATGATGTGGTTCGCTACCTCGTGGGAGTGCTGGAACTGCCCGAAGCAGCGGACCGCGCCTTCGACATCGGCGGTCCCGAGGTGCTCGAGTACGTCACCATGATGCGCCGCGTCGCGAAGATCCAGGGGCGCAAGTTCCTCGTGGTGCCGGTACCGCTGCTGACCCCGCAACTGTCGGCGACGTCGGGGCGTCCGCGGCTTCTACGTGACCGATGATCGCAACTACGAGTACGTGGGAGCGCGGGGGTTCGGCCGCCCCGGAGACTTCAACAACACGAGGCTGCTCCTGCTCGTGGACGGGAACCGGATCAACGAGAACGTCTTCGACTCCGCTTACGTCGGGAACGACGGTCCTCTCGATGTGCAGCTCATCGACCGCATCGAGGTGATTCGCGGGCCGAGCTCGTCTCTCTCTACGGCACCAACGCCTTCTTCGGCGTCATCAACGTCTTGACCAAGAGCGGGCGGGCCGTGGACGGAGCGCACGCGCGCGCTACCGGAGCGACCTTCGGCAGCTTTGAGGGCGCGGTCGCCTACGGCCGGAGATACCGTTCCGGCGTCGAGGTCCTGATCTCCGGCCTCGCCCATCGCTCCGGCGGGTCCAACCTGTACTTCCCCGAGTTCAACGACCCGGAGACCAACGAAGGGTGGGCGGTCGGCGTGGATGGCGAGCGCCGGGACAACCTGTTCGGCAAGCTCTCGTGGGGCGACTTGACGGTCGAGGGCGGTTTCAACTCGCGCACGAAGGAAGTGCCGACCGGGGCCTACGAGACGGTCTTCAACGACCCGCGCACCGAGTCCGTCGACCGTGCCGGGCGCATCGCCCTCCAGTACCGGACCCATTTGGGAGACCAATCGGAGCTGTCCGCCCTCCTCTCCCACAACTGGTACGACTATCAGGGAGACTGGGCCTATCCGGACGTCCTCAACCGGGATCGGGTCCGCGGCCGCTGGTGGATCGCCAGGGGCAGTGGCTCCGGCCCCTCGGTCCGCGCCACAAGGTGGTCCTGGGCGGGGGAGCGCGGCTCAACACGCAGCAAGAGATGTGGTACGAGGATGTGGATCCCTACTACCTCTACATGCACGACAACACGACGACCAACTCCTGGGGTGTGTATGCCCAGGATGAGTTCCGTATCGCCGAGCGATTGATCTTCAACGCCGGGCTCCGCCACGACCACTATCAAGGCGCCGCGAGCGCGACGAGCCCGCGGCTCGGGCTCATCCTCGGTCTCCGGCCGGGATCGGCGGTGAAGCTCCTCGCCGGCAGCGCCTTCCGCACCGCCAACAACTTCGAGCGTTTCTACGACGATGCCGGCGACTCGCAGAAGGCGAATCCGGATCTCAGCCCGGAGCGGATCTGGACCTACGAGCTCCTCGTCGAGCACGTCCTGAACCCCGCGCTCAAGGGCACGGCCAGCCTCTATGAATACGACATCGAGAAGCTGATCACCCTGGTCGTGGATCCGGCCGACGAGCTCCTGGTCTACGAGAATGCGGAGCAAGTACGAGGCCGCGGGGCCGAGGTCGAGCTCGGTCTCGATCGCCGTGCTTTCTCGGCGCGGGCGAGCTATGCGTACCAGGTGGCGAGGGACCGCGAGACGGGCGCCGAGCTGACCAACTCGCCGCGCCATCTGGGGAAGCTCGCCTTGATGGTGCCGCTCTGGCGGAACCGGTTGCGGGCGGCCACGGAGGTTCAGGCGACGGGCGCGCGCCTGGCCGAGGATGGGGACATGGTGCCCGGGAGCGTGGTCGTCCATCTCAATCTGACCGCGCTCGAATGGACCCCCGGGTTCACGGTCGCGCTCGGGGTGCGCAACCTCTTCGACACGGATTATGCCGATCCGGTCGGCTCCCAGCACGCGGAACCGGCGCTCACGCAGGACGGCCGCACATTCCGGCTCACGGCCGGCTACCACTTCTAGGGGGTGGGGATGCGGCTCTCTTCGAGAACGGGCTTGCTTGCAGCCCTCTGCTTGACCGCCCTCCCCGTCCCGGGGCGGGCGGAAGAGCGGAGTCCGGTTCAGGTCGGGGTCCTCCTGGGCTCCGACTCGGCTCCTTACCAGGAAGTGGTCGCCGGTTTCCAGGCCCGTTTGCGCGCCGACGGCGTGCCGGTGGACATGCAGGTGTATCGCCTGGCGGATTCCTCCGGGCCGCAGGCGGTCGCCGCGATGCACCGCCAGGGCACGGACCTGGTCCTGGCCGTCGGATCGCAGGCGACCACGATCGCCGCTCGCGGGTTGAGTGGAGTCCCCGTGGTCTCGGCCATGGCGCTGCGACCGCAGGAGCTGGACAGCTCTGAGGAGATCACCGGCGTCTACCTCGAGTTTCCGCTGGATGTGGAGCTCACGTGGCTCAAGCGACTCCTGCCCGACCAGAGACGGATCGGCGTGATCTACCAGCCAGCTGAGAACCAGGCTGTGGTCGACCGCGCCGCGTCCGCGGCGCGCGCCCTGGGGCTCGAGCTATGCGCGCGCCGCGTCCAGGATCCGCGCGAGATCCCGGCGGCGCTCCAGAGCCTGGCGACCGAGGCCGATGTCCTGTGGGGGCTCGCGGACCGGACCGTCCTCACGCCGGAGACGGCGGAGTCCATCCTGCTCTTCTGCTTGCGCAACAAGATTCCCTTCATCGGGTTGTCCTATCCCTGGGTCAAGGCCGGAGCGATCTACGCCCTCGACCGCGACTACCGGGACATCGGCGCCCAGTGTGGGGATCTTGCCCTGAGCATCTTCGCCGGCCGGTCTCCGGCCGCCCTTCCCGCCGAGGCGCCGCGGAAGGTCCTCTACAGCATCAACCAGCGAACCGCCGACCACCTGCATGTGCGGGTGGCGCCTGAAATCCTCAAAGGGGCCAAGGAAGTGGTGCGATGAAACAGCAACGATCTCGTGCGTCCCGGCATGGCCTGGAGGCGAAGTTCGGCCTGCTCACGTTCGGCGTGATCCTCTTCACGCTCCTGGGCAGCAGTGCGCTGCTCATCTCGCGCGAAGTGCGGCACGCCAACCAGAACCTCGAGCGCGACGGCGTCATGCTGGCGCGGATCATCGCCCAGAACAGCGAGTTCGGCGTGTACACGGGGAACGCCGAGTCCCTGCGCGCGCTGGTGAACGAGCTGGACCGGCAGGAGGAAGTGTCCTACGTGCGCGTGTTCGACGCGCAAGGCGGCGTCCTCCTCGAGGAGCGCTTTCAGCGCGACTTTCCGCGGACTGCTGCCCCGCCGCCGGCCCGGCCGGCGACCAATGATCCTGTCCTGCGCGACGTCCAGGGCGGTCGGGGTGGGGGAGAGCTGCTCGAAGTCTCGGTGCCGGTGCTGGCGGCCGCGGCGTCCGATCTCTTCGCTGACGAGGCGAGCGCCGGCGCGGGAAGCGCGGCCGGCGCGCCCGCCGGGTGGGTGCAGCTCGGTCTGAGCCGGGAGCCGGCGCGGCGGCAGGTCCTCGCCGCGATCCCGGCGGTCGCCACGGCGGCGGCAGCGATCCTCGTCATCGGGCTCCTGGTGACCCTCTACCTCACGCGCCGGATCACCGCTCCGCTGCATTCGCTGGCGGAGACCGCGGGTGCTGTGGCCGGCGGGCGTCTCGAGCTTCCTCCCGTCGTTCGCACCGGCGACGAGGTCGAGACCCTGGGCGAGGCGTTCAGCGGGATGGTGGTCCGACTCCGCGAGTCGCGGGCCGAGGTCGAGGATTACCAGCGCACCCTGGAGGAGAAGGTCGAGCAGCGAACGCTGGAGCTCAAGCAGGCGACCGACCGGGCCGTGGGGCTGGCTCACGCCGCGGAGGAGGCGAGCCGCGCCAAGTCCCAGTTCCTCGCCAACATGAGTCACGAGATCCGCACACCGATGAACGGCGTGCTGGGAATGGTCGACCTGATCCGGAACACGGAGCTCACCCCGGCCCAGCGGCGGCTGGCGAACACCGCCTACCGCTCCGCGGACACGCTCCTCGAGATCATCAACGACATTCTCGATTTCTCGAAGATCGAGGCCGGCAAGGTCGAGCTGTGCGCCGCGGATTTCGATCTGCGCGAGCTGATCGACGACGTGTGCCAGATCCTCGCCCCGCGCGCGCAGGACAAGGGTCTGGATCTGGCGTCCTTCGTGCCGAAGGAGGTCCATTCCCAGGTCCGCGGCGACGAGACGCGGATCCGGCAGATCCTCGTGAACCTGATCGGGAACGCCGTCAAGTTCACCGAGCGGGGCGGGGTCGTGGTTCGGGTCGCCGTGGACAAGGACATGGGGGAGACCCAGCTCGTCCGGATCGAGGTCGAGGACACCGGAATCGGCCTCACTCCGGAGGTGCAAGCGCGGCTCTTCCAGCCGTTCGTGCAGGCCGATGCCTCGACGACCCGCCGCTTCGGCGGCACCGGCCTCGGCCTCGCCATCTCGCGCCAGCTCGCCGAGCTCATGGGGGGCACCGTGGGCGCGGAGAGCAACGACGGTCCGGGGTCGGTGTTCTGGTTCACCGTCCTCCTGCAGAAGCTCGCGGCGGGAGCCACGACAACGCCCGCACCGCGCTATCTGCATGGCTGCCGGATCCTCGTCGTCGACGACAATCCGACGAACCGGGAGGTGCTCACCAACCAGGTCACCGCATGGGGCGCTGTCGTCGAGAGCGTGGCCGACGGCCCCGGTGCCATCGAGCGGCTCCGCTCGGCCTCATCGCCGTTCGACCTCGTGCTTCTCGACATGATGATGCCCGGGATGGATGGAGCGGCGGTGGCCCGTGTCGTCCGCGCAGATCCGGTTCTCGCCAAGGTCATGCTCGTCCTCTTGAGCTCCTCGCGCCAGGCGGTGGAAGCCGCGGCCGGCGATCTGCCGGTGGACGTGTCTCTCACCAAGCCGGTGCGGAACTCGGAGCTCCACGAGACGCTCCTCAACCTGCTCCTGCTGCGCCGCGGCGGCCACAGGGCGCCTCTGGTCGCCGCCGAGGCGGCCGCGCCGAAAACCCCTGGCGATCATCCGCTCCACCCGGGTCTCCGCGTGCTGCTCGTCGAGGACAACATCGTCAACCAGCAGGTCGCGATGGGATTCCTCGAGGGGATGGGTTGCGCCGTGACCGTGGCCGGGAATGGTCGCGCGGCGCTGGCGGCTGTCGAAGCCGCAGGCTTCGATCTGGTGCTCATGGACTGCATGATGCCGGAGATGGATGGCTATGAGGCGACGGCGGAGATCCGGCGCCTCGAGCATGCGCGCGGCGGCGGGCGCACGCCGATCGTGGCGCTCACGGCGTCGGCCATGTCGGGCGAGCGGGAGCGCTGTCTCGCCGCGGGGATGGACGACTACCTGGGGAAACCGATCCGGCAGGAGCAGCTCTGGGCGATGCTGAGCAAGTGGCGTCCCGCAGCGGCGGCGGTCGTGCCGCCGGGTCCCGCAGCGGCGGCGCCGAGCGCGCCCGCTCCCCCGGCGCCTGCCCCCGGCATCGCCGCCGAAGCCGGTGGCAGGGTGCTCGATCAGAGCGCCCTCGATGCCATCCGCAACTTCACGGGCGGCGATCGTATCCTGCGCGGCGCCATCGAGGCGTACCTGCGGGATGCGCCCATGAAGCTCGCAGAGCTCCGCCGCGCCCTCGTCGCCGGCGATGCGACGGTCCTCGGGCGCGTGGCGCATACGCTCAAGTCGAGCAGCGCCATGCTCGGAGGGCGGGAGCTGTCGGCCCTCTGTCTCCTCGTCGAACAGCAGGCAGCCGCGCCCACGTCCGACGTCGTGGTGACGACCGTGGGCAAGATCGAGGCGGAGTACCCGCGAGTCGCCGCCGCGCTCGCGGAGTGCCTGGCCGAGGTGCAGAGCCATGCGGCCTGAGGTCCGTGACGCCAGGGAGCGCCCGCTCGTGCTCGTCGTGGATGACGACGCCCCGGCGCGATTCATCCTGACCAGCGTGCTCCGGGAGTCGGGGTTCGACGTAGCCGAGGCCGCCGACGGTGCCGAGGGCGTGGACCGTGTCGCAGCGCTCCTGCCCGATCTCGTCATCATGGATGTCGTCATGCCCGAGATGGATGGTTTCACGGCGTGTGCGGCCCTGCGCGCGCTCCCTGTCGGCATGAATGTGCCCGTGCTGATGCTCACCGGTCTCGAGGACGTCGCGGCCTTCCATCGTTCCTTCGACGCCGGGGCCAGCGACTTCGCCACCAAGCCGATCAGCCCGGCGATGCTGAGCCACCGGGTGCGCTTCATGCTGCGTGCGAGCACCACGCTGGCCGAGCTGCGCAGCAGCGAGGCCCGGCTGGCCGAGGCGCAGCGCATCGCGCAGCTCGGCCACTGGGAGTGCGACCTCGCCCTCGAGAGGTTCCGCGGGTCCCCGGAGGCCAACGCCGCCCTCGGACTGGAGCCCGGGGTCACGGCGAGCGGCGACACCTTGCTGGAGCGGGTCCATCCCGATGGCCGCGCCGACCTGCGGCGGGCTTTCCAGGACCTGATTCGCGGCGCAGGGCCGCTCGACCACCAGTTCCACCTCGGCGAGGAAGGGAGGGGCCCCCGTTTCATTCATGTCCGCGGCGAGCTGGTGCGGGATCACAGCGGCACGCCCAGCGGCCTGCGCGGCACGCTCCAGGACATCACCGATCGGGTGCGGGCGGAAGAGCAGATCAGGTTGCTTGCCTATCACGACAGCTTGACCGAGCTGCCCAATCACCACCTGTTCGCGAACCGGCTGCAGAGCGCCATTGCCCACGCCGGCCGGGACGGGAGCAAGGTGGCGACGATGGTGCTCGATCTCAACAACTTCAAGCAGATCAACGACACATTCGGCCACAAGGCCGGAGACGCCGTGCTCATCGCCGTGGCGCGCCGCCTCCGGGATGCCGTCCGGGTCTACGACGAAGTGGCCTGCCCGGCCGAGCCGGGAAAGACGAGCACGATCGCCCGTCTCGGGGGGGACGAGTTCCTGTTCGCCATCCAGGACCTCGCCTCGGGCGAGGACGCGGCGGGCATCGCCCGGCGCCTTCTCGATGCCCTGCGGGCCCCGCTGCCGTGCGCGTCGCGGGAGCTCTTTCTCTCGGGGAGCATCGGCGTCAGCCTCTTCCCGGACGATGGCGCTGATGTCGACGACCTCGTCAAGCATGCCGACACCGCGGTCCATCAGGCCAAGGCCAGCGGGCAAAACACGGTCGCCTTCTTCAACCGCGCGATGAACGAACGGGTGACGCAACGCCTGCTCCTCGAGACCGAGCTCCGCCGGGCCCTCGACGCGCGCGCGATCATCCCCCACTACCAGCCGCTCGTCGACGGCCGGAGCGGGCGCATCATCGGCGTCGAAGCCCTCTCCCGCTGGACGCATCCGGAGCTCGGCGCGGTGAGTCCGGGTGAATTCGTGCCGCTTGCCGAACGCCTCGGCCTGATCGGCACCCTGACCAACCATACGGTGAGGAGCACGTGCGCCGAGCTCTTGACCTGGAGCCGGCAGGGGCTGCCCGCGGTCTACGCCTCGATCAACATCTCGGGGCAGCAGTTCAAGGACAGGGACCTCGCCGCCGCGATCTGCGCCCTGGTCAGAGGGGAAGGCATCGCGCCGGAGCGGATCACCCTCGAGGTCACCGAGAGCGTTCTGGTCGAGAACATGGCGGAAGGGGAGCGCGCGCTCGCCGAGCTCAAGGCCCACGGGTTCCGCATCGCCATCGACGACTTCGGGACCGGCTACTCGTCCTTGAGCTACCTCAAGCGCTTTCCGATCGACATTCTCAAGATCGATCGCGCGTTCGTCCGGGAGGCCGACCGCAACTCGCGCGATGCGACGATCCTGGCGGCCATCATCGGCCTGGCCCAGGCGCTCGGGGTCGAGCCCCTGGCCGAGGGAGTGGAGACCGTTCAGCAACGAGACGTGCTGCTCGCGAGCGGCTGCCACATGATGCAGGGGTTCCTGTTCTCGAAAGCAGTGCCGGCCGCCGACCTGGCCGCTCTGCTCGCCGGGGGTATCGCGGCTCCGCCGGCCGGTGTCGCCGGGGTCGCGGCAGCGGCTGGGAGGACCTGACACCCATGTCCGGCCACTACCATGGGCGGAGGCGGCCCCGGGTGCTCATCGTCGACGACGACCCCACGTTTCGGCTGCTGCTCAGTAGCGTGCTGGGACAGGAAGCATTCGACGTCACCGAAGTCGAGGACGGGGCCGCAGCGGTGGCCCTGGCCCAGGAGAAGCCACCAGATCTCGTCATTCTGGACGTGATGATGCCGAATCTGGACGGCTACGAAACCTGCCGGCGGCTGCGGGCTCGCCCGGAATGGGCCGATGTGCCGGTGCTCATGCTCACCAGTCTCGACGACGTGCACACGTTCCGCATGTCGTTCGAGGCCGGCGCCACCGATTTCGCCACCAAGCCGATCAGCCCCGCCCTGCTCGTGCACCGGGTTCACTTCATGATGCGGGCGAGCGCCACGCTCGCCGCGCTCCGGCAGAGCGAGATGCGCCTGGCCGAGGCGCAGCGCATCGCGCGGCTCGGCCACTGGGAGCTCGAGGTGGAGCATCGCGGCTTCGTCGGATCGTCCCAGGTCGGCGTCCTGCTCGGCCTTGCTCTCAGGTCGGATACGACTCTCGAGGATTACCTGGCCTGCGTGCGGGAAGACGAGCGCAGCAGTGTCCGCCGTGCATTCGAGCTGCTGGCCTCCGGCGAGCGGGACCTCGACTGCCGGCATCGGGTGGTCGGGGACGATCCCCGGTTCGTGCACCTGCGCGGAGAAGCCGTGCGGGACGGATCCGGCCGCCTCTCCCTGCGGGGAACAGTCCAGGACGTGACGGCCGATGTCCGCTCGGAGGAGCGGGTGCAGCGGCTCGCCTATCAGGATGCGGTGACCGGCTTGCCGAACCGGCTTCACTTCGACGACCGGCTGCGCGCCGCGATCGCCCAGTCGACGCGGCGCCGCAGAAAGCTGGCGGCCATGCTCCTGGACCTGAACGATTTCCGGCGGGTGAACGAATCGCTCGGTCATAGCGCCGGGGATTTCGTGCTCGTCGAGGTGGGGCGGCGGCTGCGGGAGGTCGTGCGCGTGCAGGACGAAGTGACTCGAGCAACCCCGGGCGGCGCTACGAGCACGGTGGCGCGCTGGGGGGGCGACGAGTTCCTGTTCGCGCTGAGCGAGATCGCGGGAGGTGAGGACGCGGCGGCCGTTGCGGCGCGGATCCTGGAGGCCCTGCAGGCACCGATCGAGCACGCCGGGCAGGAGATCTTCCTGTCGGGCAGCATCGGCATCAGCCTGTTTCCGGACGATGCGACCGCGCCAGCCGACCTGGTCCAGCACGCGGATATCGCCCTCCACCAGGCCAAGGAAGCCGGCCGCAACACCTTTGCCTTCTACAGCTCGGCGATGAACGAGCAGACCATGGTGCGCCTCGTGCTCGAGGCAGGGTTGCGCAAGTCGCTGGGAACCGATGAGATGAGCGTCCACTACCAGCCGCTGGTCGACGCCCGCGACGGCCGCATCATAGGGGCCGAGGCGCTCACCCGGTGGTGTCACCCGCAGCTGGGCTCGATCAGCCCGGAGCGGTTCGTCCCGCTCGCCGAGCGCCTCGGAGTGATCGGCGAGCTGACCGAGCACACCATGCGCCGCGTCTGCAACGACCTGCGATCGTGGGGTGAACAAGGGCTGCTCCCGCTCTACGCCTCGATCAACATCTCGGCCCATCAGTTCCGGAATCCGAATCTGGTGGCGGCGGTCTCGTCGGTCGTGCGCAGCGCGGGATTGGCCCCCGGGAACTTCATGCTCGAGGTCACCGAAGGCGTCCTCATCGAGGACCTGGCGGCTGGAGAGCGCACGCTCGGGGCGCTCAGGGCGCTCGGATTCCGCATCGCGATCGATGACTTCGGGACGGGCTACTCATCGCTCAGCTATCTGAAGCGGTTCACCATCGATGTCCTGAAGATCGATCGCTCATTCGTCCGGGACATTGCGACGAGCGAGCGCGGGGCGACGCTGGCGGCGGGAATCGTGGCCCTGGCCCACGGCCTCGGCGTCGAGCCGGTCGCCGAGGGCGTGGAGACGGCAGAGCAGCGGGACATCCTGCTGGCGTGCGGCTGCTTCATCATGCAGGGCTTCCTGTTCGCAAGGCCCATGCCGGCAGAGGATCTGGCCGCGCTCATGAAGCTAGGTCGGGGAGCGCTCTACCCGCCGATCACCGACGCCGCGGCCCTCGCGGCGTAGGGCGGCCGGAACCGCTCGGGCGGATGGGTCCCTGCAATGCAGAGGTCGCCCTCGGTCCGCGCGGCCAGCCGTCCGGCGTAGCCGTCGGCGGCGCGTCCCGAGGGCGACCGCGGCCCATCTGCACTGCGTCCGTCGCCACCCCTACATGCGAAATCCGGCGCCCGAACCTGCAACGATTTCGGGGTCGCCCGGACGGGACTTCGCTTCCCCGCCGGCCGTGAAGCTAGCAGTCGTCATTGCAAGCAGTTAGCTCCCGGCGTATGCTCATGGTCAGCAGTCCCGATCCAGGTTGGCTCCGGCCGCGGGCCAGGCGCCAAGGGGATGGCCGCGATGACCGAGACCCCCAGGAGCGAGATCACACAGATTCTCCAGAACCTGGAACGGGAGGGCGCAGCTCCCGCGCAGGTCACCGATCGTCTGTTCGAGGCGGTCTACGGCGAGCTCTGCCGGATCGCAACCGGCCTCATGCAGGGCGAGCGCTCCGACCACACCCTCGAGCCCACCGCCCTCGTCAACGAGACCTACCTGCGCCTCGTCGACGGCACCACGATCGCCTGGCAGAGCCGGGCGCACTTCTTCGGGATCGCGGCCAAGGCCATGCGGCGGATCCTGGTCGAGCACGCCCGGCGGCATTCCGCGGAGAAGCGTGGCGGCGGCTGGGAGCGGGTGACCCTCGACGAGCAGATCGGGGCCCCGGATCTCTCGGCGATCGAGATGCTCGACCTCGACGGGGCGCTGACGCGTCTTGCCACGATGGACGAGCGAACGGCGCGGGTGATCGAGCTCCGCCTCTTCGCCGGCCTGAGCGTCAAGGAGATCGGTCACCTTCTCCACGTTTCCGAACGCACGGTGGCGGATGACTGGCGCGTGGGCAAGATGTGGCTGGCCCGGGCCCTGGCCGCGGGCGGCGCGGCGTGAAACCCGAGCGCTTCGCGCGGCTGAAGGAGATCCTCCTCGCGGTCGCCGATCTCCCGGCGGATGAGCGGCGCGCCTACCTCGATGCCGCCTGCCACGACGACTCCGAGATGCGCCGCGAGGTCGAGGCGACTCTCGCCCACGACCTGGACACGCGGGCGATCCTCAAGACCGGCTCCCCGTTCGTCACGGGTCTGCGCGCCGCGCGCGAGCCCGCCCATCTGGTCGGCCAGACCGTGGCCCACTACGAGGTGCTCGCGGTGGTCGGCGAGGGCGGCATGGGGGTGGTCTACCGCGCCCGCGATCTGCGCCTCGGCCGCCAGGTGGCGCTCAAGGTCATCTCGCCGGCGCTGACCGGCGACGCCGATCGGATGCGGCGCTTCGAGCAGGAGGCCCGCGCCGCGGGGGCGCTGGCCCACCCGAACGTGGTCGCCATCCACGACGTGGGCACCCACGAGGGGATGCCGTTCGTCGTCATGGAGTTCCTCGCCGGCGAATCGCTTCGCGAGCGGCTCGCGCGAGGGCGGTTGCCGGCGCGGAAGGCCCTCGACCATGCGGCCCAGGCGGCGCGCGGGCTCGCCGCCGCGCACGATCAGGGCATCGTGCATCGCGACGTCAAGCCGGAGAACCTGTTCCTGACCAGGGACGGCGTCGTCAAGGTCCTCGACTTCGGGATCGCGAAGCTGACGCGGCCCGGGCCCCGCGGTGACACCGGGGAGAGCGGCCCCGCCCTGACCGAGCACGGTGCGGTTCTCGGCACGGTCGGCTACATGTCGCCCGAGCAGGTGCGGGGACTGCCGGCCGACCAGCGCTCGGACCTGTTCGCGCTGGGCGCCATCCTCTACGAGATGCTCACCGGGCGGCGCGCTTTCCAGGGCGACTCCTCGGTCGAGACCCAGCACGCGATTCTCAAGGATGAGCCGCCGCCGCTCGCCGCCGCGCTCGGCGACATTCCCCCGGCGCTCGACCGCGTGGTTCGACATTGCCTCGAGAAGAATCCCGAGGAGCGTTTCCAGTCGGCGCGCGATCTCGCGTTCGATCTCGAAGCGCTGATCGACGCCGGCCCGGGCGCCGGCGCGAAGGCGCGCGGGCGGAGGACGCTCCGGCGCCGGATCGCCATGGCGCTCGCCCTCCTCGCCGGCGCCGCCGCGCTCGGCGTGCTGCTCCGGCTTGCGGGCTGGCCGCCGGGCGGATCGCCCACCGCGGTCACCTACGATCGGATCACGGTCGAGCGCGGCCGCGTCTACAACGCGCGGTTCTCGCCCGACGGGAACACCGTCTTCTACTCCGCGGCCTGGGGTGGCCGGCCCATGGAGATCTACGAGGTGCGGCCCGGCTTTCCGAACTGGCGTCCGGTGGGGCTCCCGGCGATGAACCTCCTCGCCGTGTCGAAGACCGGGCAGATGGTGGTGTCCCTCGGCGAGGTCGACAACTTCCAGGGCTCGAACTGGGGCACCGTGGCCGAGGTGCCGATGTCGGGCGGGGTGCCGCGGCGCATTCTCGACGGCGTGATGTGGGCCGATTGGGGCGCCGACGGCACGACGCTCGCGGTCTCGCACTGGGTCGACGGCATGGTCACGCTCGAGATGCCGCCGGGACACGTCCGCTACGAGACCACGGCTTGGATCCGGTTCCTCTGCGCGTCGCCGAGCGGGAAGTGGCTCGCCTTCGCCGAGAACCCGGCCGGCCCGGACACCCGCGGGAGCGTGGTCATCCTGAGCGTGACCGGCCAGGTGCTCGCGCGCACGCGGGAGTGGAATCACATCTCGGGGGTCGCCTGGTCGGCGACCGGCCGCGAGGTATGGTTCAGCGCCCTCGACGACTCGCGCGCCACCGATATCGTCGGCCTGCGCCCGGACGGGCGCGAGCGTCTGATCCAGCGTCACCCGGGGCGGATGGCGCTGCACGACATCGCTCTCGACGGGCACGTGCTCCTCGTGCGCGAGCACATCCAGGTGGGCATTCGCGGCTGTGCTCCCGGCGACGAGGAGCGCGAGCTCGGGTGGTTCGACTGGTCGAACGCGACCGATATCTCGCGGGACGGCCGCACGCTGCTCTTCTCCGAGCAGATGATCGCCGGCGGGCCCTTCTATTCGGTGTGCCTGCGGGGCATGGACGGCGGCCCTGCCGTGCGTCTCGGCGAGGGCGCGCCGCAGTCGCTGTCGCCGGACGATCGATGGGTGGCCGCTGTGCGCTTCGGCACGCCGCAGCGGCTCTTCCTCCTGCCGACGGGGGCCGGCGATTCGACCGCGCTCCGGCCCGACGGCATCGAGAGCTACGTGAGCGCCGACTGGCTCCCCGACGCGACCGCGCTCATCTTCGGGGGGGCGGAGAAGGACCGCGGCTTCCGGATCTACCGCCAGGAGATCGCGGGCGGCGCGCCGGTGGCGCTGACTGCCGAGGGGTTCTTCCCGGGACCGGTCTCTCCGGACGGCCGTTTCGTGATCGCGACGCGGCGGAGCCGCACCGGCCAGGAGCTCCTCGCCTGTCCGGTGGTTGCGGGCGGCGCGCCGGAACCGGTCGCCGCGCTCTCGCTCGCCGAGTTCCCGATCCAGTGGACCGCGGACGGAGAAGCCATCTACGTGGGGCAGAGCGGGCCGAGCCTGGTCGTGACGCAGGTCCGGCGCGCGACCGGCGAGCGGCTCGCGTGGCGCGAGTTCAAGACCCCGGATCCCGCCGGCATCCTGGTGCTCAATGCGGTCCTCGCCCCGGACGGCACGAGCTACGCGTACAACTACTTTCGCTGGCTCGACGACCTGTACCAGGTCGCGGGCTTGCGGTGAGGGCCGGCCGCCGGCACCCGAGCGCAGGGGTCGCGTCGCTTCTGGAGATCCTCCCATGGCCATGGATCGCCCTCCCGTTCTCCCGGATCCCGCGTCCCTGCGGGAAGCGCACGCGAGGAGTCCGCTCTTCACCGTTCTTCGCCTCGCCGTCCTGTTGGTCGCCCTGTTCAGCGCCGCTGAGTGGGCTCATGTCGTCCTCATCCGCGTTCGCGATCCCTATCCCGTCGAATGGATGGAGGGCGCCGTCGTCGCACATGCGCTGCGGCACTACGACGGTCTCGCGATCTACGTTCCGCCCTCCGCCGATTTCATCCCGGCTCTCTATCCGCCGCTCGGCTACTGGGTGCAGGGAGCGGCGATGAAGCTCTTCGGCCCCGGACTCCCGGCGGCCCGCGCGGCGTCGGTCGTCGCCACCCTCGGCGTCGTCCTGCTCATGGGGCTCATCGTCCACCGCCAGACCCGGAGCCTGGTCGCGGCGGCTGCCGTGGCCGCTGCCTTCCTCGACGTCTACGTGGCCTGCGGCTCGTGGTACGACCTGGCGCGGAACGACATGATCTTCCTCTGCTGCGGGCTCGCGAGCGTGTTCGTCGTGACCGGCCCCGCTGTCCTGTGGCGAACCGTCACGGCGGCGATCCTCGCCGCGCTCCCTGCTGACGCGTCAGCAGGGGCTCGCCATCGTCGCCGTCGGCTTCCTGCATCTCGTTCGCCTCACGCGGCGGCAGGCGGCTGCGTTCCTGGCCGTCGTGGTCGCCGCGACCGTTCCCGGCTTCGTCCTCCTCGACCGCGCGACGGGCGGCTGGTACCTCCGCACCACCTGGACCACGCTCGGGGACTACCCGATGCATTACCACCGCCTGCCGCTCATCCTCGAGAGGATCCTCGCCAACTTCTGGATCCCGCTCCTGTTCGCCGTCATCTGGCTCGCCGGAGAGGTCCGCCGGCACCGTTTCGTTCCGCTCACCTCGGCCTGGATCCTCCTCCTCGGCGCCTTCTTCTTCAATGCGGTCCTCGCCATGATCAAGGAGGGCGGAGACGCGAACCACTTCAATCCGGTGGTCCTCTTCGCGCTCGTGCTCGGCGGTTTCGCCCTCGGCGATCTCGATCGGCAGCAACGGTTGAATCAGCACGGTCAGCCGCGGCTTCTCGGCCTCATGCTCGGGCTCTTCTTCGTCCAGTATTTCCTCTGGCCCCATCCGTCGCGCGCCCTCATTCCGGATCATGTCCGCGACGTACAGCGGCAGGTCGTCGCAGAGATCGCGGCGATTCGCGGCGACGTGTTCGCGCTCGACGATCCGTACTACTTGCGGCTCGCCGGGAAGCCGCTGAACGCCGACGGCGGGTCGATCTTCTGGCTGAGCTTCGAGGGGCTCGACCTGCCCCCGGATCTCGTCGACCGCGTCGCCGGCGAACGCTACGCGGCGATCATCCTTGCGGAAACGGTCGAGCGCGGCATGCACGCGCGCACCGCCTCGGGCCGCCGCTTCCACCAGATCGTGCACGATCACTATGTTCTCGCGCGTGAGATCCGACCCGCCGACTCGACGCTCGACTGGCTCCGCGTGCCCCGTTACCTCTACCTGCCTAGGGCGGTGGCCGGGGCGGCCGCGAGCGATGCGTCCCGGCCTGCGCCGCGGCCTTGACGGGGTGGGACTCGGGTCTGGTATGCTGGTCACCCACGCGTGCGAGGCGGCATAGCCAAGTGGTAAGGCAACGGTCTGCAAAACCGTTATTCACCGGTTCGAATCCGGTTGCCGCCTCCAGCTTCCTTTCCGAGCGGACGCCGGCGTCTCGCCGGGGATCATTCAGATGTCGACTCCCACACCCGACCAGACTGCGCGCTGTCTCCAGTGCCAGCGCACGCGCCACGAGACTCCGCTCCTCCGCCTCGAGTACGGGGACGGCGCCTACTGGATCTGTCCCGAACACCTGCCGGTGCTCATCCACGATCCGGCGCGCCTGATCGGCACCTTACCGGGAGCCGAGCGCCTCCGCCCCGCAGAGCATCGCGACTGAGCGCGCAGCACGCAGCCGCGCTTTCATCACCCGTCCTCCTCGTGCGATCGGTCCCCGGGCGCCCCGTGGTACACTGCGCCTCGCCGCGGGCGCGTGGTCCAGGTCCGGTGGTTCGATCCCGCGGGCAGGGAGGATCGGATGGCCACCTACAAGCTCAACGTGAACGGGCGCGAGCATGCGCTCGATGTGGATCCCGAGACGCCGCTCCTGTGGGCGCTCCGCGATCACCTCGGACTCACCGGGACGAAGTACGGCTGCGGTCAAGGCCTCTGCGGATCTTGCACCGTGCACGTGAACGGCGAGGCGACCCGCTCCTGCGTGACGACCGTCGCCGCTTCCCAGGGCGCGCGCGTGACGACGATCGAAGGACTCGCAGGCGGGGGGGGGCACCCCGTCCAGGCGGCGTGGATCGCCGAGCAGGTACCCCAGTGCGGGTACTGCCAGTCGGGGCAGATCATGGCAGCGGCGGCCCTCCTCGCGAGGACACCGCGGCCGACCGACGCCGAGATCGATCGCGCCCTCTCCGGCAACCTCTGCCGGTGCGGCACCTACCAGGGGATCCGGCGCGCGATCCACCGTGCAGCCGGGGGAGGGGCCGGACGATGACAACGCGGCGCGACTTCCTGGCCACGAGCGCGGTCGCCGCGACCGGCCTCGTGATCGGTTTCCATTGGCCCGCGCGCCGCGCATCCGGCGCCGCCCGGGACTTCGCCCCCAATGCCTGGCTCCGCGTCGATCCGCAGGGCGCGGTCACCGTCCTCGTCGCGCGTTCGGAGATGGGGCAAGGCGTGCGCACGTCCCTCCCCATGCTCGTTGCCGAGGAGCTCCAGGTCGACTGGAAGGACGTGCATTTCGAGCAGGCGATTCCGGCGCCCGCGTACGGCGACATGTCGACCGGCGGGAGCCGATCGATCGTCACCTCGTGGGAGCCGCTGCGCAAGGCCGGCGCGCAGGCGCGCGAGATGCTCATCGCGGCGGCGGCCGCGACCTGGGGCGTGGATCCCGCAGGTTGCCGGGCGGAGGCGGGCACCATCGTTCACCCGCCGAGCGGCCGTCGTCTCGCCTACGGCGAGATCGTCGAGAAGGCCGCTGCGCTCCCGGTGCCGGACGATCCGCCGCTCACGGCTCCCGCTGACTGGCGGCTCATCGGCACGCGTCCCCCGCGCCTCGATGTGCCCGCCAAGGTGGACGGGAGCGCGGTCTTCGGCGTCGACGTGCGCGTGCCAGGGATGCTCTTCGCTGCCGTCGCGCGCTGTCCCGTGTTCGGCGGCAGCGTGGCGAGCTTCGATCCGGCGCCCGCCCTCGCCATCCCCGGCGTCACCCGCGTCGAGCGCATCGCGAGCGGGATCGCGGTCGTCGCCGAGAACACCTGGGCGGCCTGGAAGGGGCGGGACGCCCTTCAGATTCGCTGGGAGGAGGGGGCGAACGCGAATCTCGACTCGGCCGCGATCCGCTCCCGGATGCAGGAGCTCGCCGCCGAGGCGGGCGCGATCGGCGAGGAGCGCGGGCAGGGAGCGAAGGCGCTCGCCGGCGCGGCACGCCGGATCGAGGCGGTCTACGAGGTCCCATACCTCGCGCACGCCACCATGGAGCCGATGAACGCGACCGCGCACGTGACCGCCGATCGCTGCGAGATCTGGGTGCCGACCCAGAGCGCGACCGGAGCCCAGGAGAGGGCGGCGGCGCTCACCGGTCTCGCTCCCGAGCGGGTCATCGTGCACACGACATACCTCGGAGGCGGTTTCGGGCGGCGCGCGGAGCAGGACTTCCTGGCCGAGGCGGTGGAGATCGCGAGGGTGGTGGGAGCGCCGGTCCAGGTCGTGTGGTCTCGCGAAGACGACATGCGGCACGACTACTACCGGCCGGCCACCTACAACGTGCTGCGCGCCGGTCTCGACTCGGGCGGCGGGTTGACCGCCTGGACCCATCACATCGTCGGTCCGGCCATCCTCGGGCGGGTGGCGCCCAGGGCGATCCAGGACGGCATCGACCCGACGTCGCTCGAGGGAGCGTGGCATCTGCCCTACGCGATCGAGAACCTCGAGGTCGCGTACACGCGCGACGACCCGGGCATTCCGGTCGGCTGGTGGCGCTCAGTCGGGAGCTCGCAGAACGCGTTCGTGACCGAGTGCTTCCTCGACGAGGTGGCGGCGGCCGCCGGGCGCGACCCGCTCGAATTCCGGCGCGTGCTCCTCGCCGGGGCGCCGCGGCACCTGGCTGTTCTCGACCTGGCGGCGGCCAGGGCGGACTGGGGCGCTCCGCTCGGGGCGGGGCGGGGGCGCGGGCTCGCCGTGCACGAGTCGTTCGGCTCGATCGTCGCCGCGTGCGTGGAGGTGGCGGTGACGGGTAGCGCGGTGCGGGTCGAGCGCGTGGTCTGCGCGGTCGATTGCGGGACGGTGGTCCATCCCGACATCGTCGTGGCGCAGATCGAGAGCGGCATCCTCTTCGGCCTGAGCGCGGCGCTCAAGCAGGAGATCACGATCGAGAAGGGGCGCGTGGTCCAGGCGAGCTTCGACGACTACCCGATGCTCGCGCTCGACGAGGCGCCGGCGATCGCCGTGCACCTCGCGCCGAGCGGCGCCGAGCTCGGGGGCATCGGAGAGCCCGGCGTGCCGCCGGCAGCACCCGCTCTCCTGAACGCCGTCTTCGCGGCGACCGGGAAGCGCGTGCGCCGGCTGCCCATCCGGGCGGCGGACCTCGAGCGGGGATAGGAGCCAGGGCGAGTACCGCGCGGCAGCTCAAGAGCCGGGGTGGTGAAACGGCAGCCACGGCGGACTTAAAATCCGCTGGATCCACTGGATCCGTGTCGGTTCGAATCCGACCCCCGGCACCAATCGCGAGTGAGCGCCAACTGCGACCGGAGCGGTCGCAGCTTGACCGGGTCCGGTCATCTGCTCTAGCCTGGACCACTTGCGTTCGCTGTCTCATGTCCGCCGTCACCAATCCGGGGTAGCCATGTCGTCGCCCAGCGCACCCGACAACCTGCCGTTGCCCGAGATCGCGGGCGAGGACGCGGCGGTCCATGCCGGCCTTGCCCGCGATCACTCCGCGGCCGGCCACGAGGACGATCCGCTCTACCGCCGCCGGCACTCGCTCGCCCACATCCTGGCCCAGGCCGTTCTCGAGCTCCGGCCGGGCGCCCGCCTCGGGTTCGGGCCGCCCACCGAGCACGGGTTCTACTACGACTTCCTCCTCGACCAGCCGCTCGCCCCCGAGGACCTCGCGGCGATCCAGGAGCGGATGCGGGCCATCATCAAGGCGCGGCAGCCCTTCGCGCTGCGCACGCTCGCCGGCGCGGACGCGATCCGCCACCTGGAGGCGATCGGCCAGCCGCTCAAGGCCGAGTACGCGCGCGACCTCGCGGCGCAGGGCGAGGCGAGCCTCTCCTTCTACGCGAACGGACCGTTCGAGGACATGTGCGAAGGACCGCACGTCGAATCGACCGAGCGCATTCCCGCCGACTGCTTCGCCCTCGACTCGATCGCCGGCGCCTACTGGCGCGGCGACGAGTCGCGGCCGATGCTCACCCGGATCTACGGGCTCGCTTTCAAGACGGCGCAGGAACTGGCGGACTTCCTCGAGAAGCGGCGCCTGGCCGCCGAGCGCGATCACCGGAAGCTCGGCCGCGAGCTCAGCCTCTACACGGTCGCCGAGGAGATCGGGCCCGGCCTCATCATGTGGCTCCCGAACGGATCGGTGCTCCGGGACGAGCTCGAGCGCTTCGCGGTGGAGACCGAGTTCCGGCGCGGTTACGTGCGCGTGCACACGCCGCACCTGGCCAAGGAGGGGCTCTACCTCACCTCGGGGCACCTGCCGCTCTACGAGGCGAGCATGTACCCGCCGATGGCCCTGGCCGGCGAGCCGCCGTACTACCTCAAGCCGATGAACTGCCCGCACCACCACATCATCTACAAGGCGGCGCCGCGGAGTTACCGCGACCTGCCGCTCCGGCTCGCCGAGTACGGCACCGTCTATCGCTACGAGCTCTCGGGCACGCTCGCCGGGCTCCTTCGCGTCCGCGGCCTGGCCATGAACGACGCCCACATCTACTGCCGCGCCGATCAGGCGCGGGCCGAGTTCGTGGATGTGCTCGATCTCTGTCGCTTCTACTACCGGCACTTCCGGATGTCCGAGTACTGGATGCGGCTCTCGCTGCATGACCCCGTCCAGCTCGGGGCGAAGTACCTGGACGATCCGGAGGGCTGGGCGATGGCGGAGCGTGCGGTGCGCGAGGCGCTCGCCGAGTTCGGCGAGCCGTACGAGGAAGCGCCGGGAGAGGCGGCCTTCTACGGGCCCAAGGTCGACTACCAGATCCGGAACGTGGTGGGCCGCGAGGAGAGCGCTTCCACCAATCAGCTCGACTTCGGCGTGGCCGCCCGCTTCGATCTCAAGTACAAGGGCGAGGACGGGGCCTTCCACCGCCCGCTCATCATCCACCGCGCGCCGCTGTCCACGCACGAGCGCATGATCTCGTTCCTCGTCGAGCACTTCGGCGGCGCGTTCCCGACCTGGATGGCGCCGACCCAGGTGCGCGTCCTGCCGGTGGCGGCGGCCTTCGCGGAGTACGCAGGCAAGCTCGCCGCCGAGCTCCGGGCCCGGCTCTTCCGCGCCGACGTGGATCCGGGGCCGGAGTCCTTCAACAAGCGGCTCCGCACCGCGGCGATCGAGAAGATCCCGAACGTGCTCGTGGTCGGCGGGCGCGAGATGGAAGGGGAGACGGTCTCCTGGCGCCGGCACGCCCGGCAGAAGGACCAGCAGGTGGTCCCGTTCGCGGCGCTCCTGGCCGCGCTCGAGCGGCTCCGCGCCGCGCGGGTGATGGACAACTTCGCGGACGTCGAGGTCGAGGTCTCCGTCTGACCGGGCGCGGCGGCGCGGTCGCGCGCAGCGGGCGGCCGCTCTGCCTGGATCACGCGTCCGGCGCGGTCGGCCCCGGTTGACACCCGCCGGCCGCCCTGCTAGCTTGGCGAACCTTGTGCATTTTTTCACAAGGCGTGCGGCCCGGCCGCGAGCGCCGGCCGCCGGTGCGATCCCAGGCGAGATCCGCGAGGTCGATCGTGCTCGACGATTACACGCCGGTCTTGATGACCCTCCTGTTCGCCGCCGCCTTCGCCGGCGGCGGGATCTGGATCGCGCGCTTCCTGTCCTCCCTCCGTCCGCCGGGCGCCCGCACCACCACCTACGAATGCGGTGTCCGCCCGGTGCGCGACGCCCGCGATCGCTTTCCGGTCAAGTTCTACGTGGTGGCCATGGTCTTCATCCTGTTCGATATCGAGGCCATCTTCCTCTATCCATGGGCCGTGACCTTCCGCCGGCTCGGCATGTTCGGTCTGATCGAGATGCTGGTGTTTCTCGGGGTCCTGGTCGTCGGCCTGGTCTACATCTGGCGCCGGGGCGTGCTCGAGTGGCGGGCATGAGCGGGGGGCCGGCGGGAGCCGCCTGACCAAGACGATGGCACTCAGCGAAGGCGAAAGACTCGCGATCGAGAAGGCGGCTGCCGCATTCCCGCGGCGGCGCAGCGCCCTGATCCCGGCACTCTGCATCGTGCAGGAATCGCGCGGCTTTGTGGACCGCGAGGCGATGCGCGACATCGCGGCGGCGTTCGACCTCCATCCCATGGAGGTCGAGGAGGTCGCCACCTTCTACACCATGATCAACCGGCAGCCGGTCGGCAAGTACATGATCCAGGTCTGCCGCTCGATCTCGTGCTTCATCATGGGCGCCAATCCGCTGCTCCGGCACCTCAAGGAGAAGCTGGGGATCGAGGTGGGGGAGACCACCAGGGACGGCAAGTTCACGCTGGTCCAAGTCGAATGCCTCGGTTCCTGCGGCACCGCGCCGGTCATGCAGGTGAACGAGGACTATCACGAGAACCTGACCCCCGAGAAGGTGGACGAGATCCTCGGCGGGCTCTAGGGCTTACCTGGAAGCGCAAGTCATGCTGGAAGCGCTCGGCACTCTCGGCGGCACCTTCCTCAAAGTGGTGATCGTCTGCATGACGCTCGTCATGATCGTCGCCTACGTGACGTGGCTCGAACGCAAGGTGCTCGGCCACATCCAGATCCGGCGCGGCCCCCTCTACGTCGGATTCCACGGCCTCCTGCAGCCGTTCGCCGACGTGCTCAAGCTGCTGATGAAGGAGGACGTGATCCCGGACGGCGCCGACCGCGCCATCTTCGCGCTGGCCCCCGGCATCACGGTGGCCACCGCGCTCGCCACGGTCGCCGTCATCCCGTTCGGTGAGTCGGTCACCGTCCTCGGCCACACCATCCACTTCCACATCGCCGACTTGAACATCGGCATCCTCTACATCCTCGCCATCGCCTCGCTCGGCGTGTACGGGCTGATCCTCGGCGGCTGGGCCTCCAACAACAAGTTCTCGCTCCTCGGCGGCCTGCGGAGCTCCGCCCAGATGGTGAGCTACGAGATCTCGCTCGGGCTCGCCCTGGTCGGGCCGCTGATGCTCGCCGGCACGCTCAACATGCACGGCATCGTCGATGCGCAGCGCGACGCCTGGTTCGTCTTCCTGCAACCGCTGGCCTTCATCATCTATCTGACGGCGGCGCTGGCCGAGATCAACCGCGTGCCGTTCGACCTGCCCGAGGCCGAGTCGGAGCTGGTCGCCGGGTACCACGTCGAGTACTCCGGATTCAAGTTCGCCTTCTTCTTCCTCGGCGAGTACATCGCGATGGTGATGGCGGCGGCGATCGCCACCACCCTCTTCCTCGGCGGTTACCACGGTCTCTTCGGGCTCGACTCGCCGTGGCTCGGCCCGCTCTGGTTCCTGGCCAAGGTGGCGGTGCTGCTCTTCATCTTCATCTGGGTGCGCGGCACCCTGCCCCGCTTCCGCTACGACCAGCTCATGCAGTTCGGCTGGAAGGTGCTGCTGCCGCTCGCGCTCCTCAACATCGCCGTGACGGGGTTCGTCATCGTCTGGAGGCAAGGCTGATGGGCGTCCTCCTTTTCGCCATCCTGGCGCTCGTCACGGTCGGCGCCTCGGTGGCCATGATCGGGCACAAGAGCCCGATCTACTCGGCGCTCTACATGGTGGTCGTGTTCGCCGCCACCGCGGTCGCCTTCGTCCTGCTCGAGGCGCCTTTCGTCGCCGCGGTCCAGATCATCGTGTACGCGGGGGCGATCGTCGTCCTCTTCCTGTTCGTGATCATGTTCCTGAGCCTGCGTCACGAGATCCTGATCGAGCGCCGGCGCGGGCCGCTCGTCCTCGCCCTGGTGCTCGCCGGGCTCGTGGCCGGGCAGCTCGCAGCGGTGGTCGCCACCGGCTCCTATGCCGGCGATGTCCGCCTGCCGCTCCCGGAGGGCTTCGGCTCGGTCGAGGCGGTGAGCGGGGTGCTCTTCACGCGCTACCTGATCCCGTTCGAGATCGTGTCGATCCTCCTCGTCGTCGGCATGGTCGGCGCCGTGGTGCTCGCGCGGCGCGACCTCGCGGCGCCGGGAACGGACTACGCGCCGCCGGGGGTGACCGCATCCGGCGGGGATAGTGCGGAGGAGGACCAAGCGTGATCTCTCCGGTCGCCTTCCTCTATCTCGCCGCGGTCATGTTCGCAATCGGCATGATCGGGGTCGTCCTCCGCCGTGAAGCGATCATCATCTTCATGTGCATCGAGCTCATGCTCAACGCCGTGAACCTGACCTTCATCGCGTTCGCGCGTCTCCTCGGCTCGATCGACGGGCAGGCCATCGTCTTCTTCTCGCTCGCGGTCGCCGCCGCCGAGGTGGTGGTGGGACTCGGGATCATCGTCGCCATCTTCCGGGAGCGGGCCACAACCGATGTCGATCAGATCAACCTGCTCAAGTTCTGAGGCCGGGGCCGTCCCGCGCCCGCGGCTCCGTCCACGGAGGCAGCCATGAGCCCGCTCCTTCTCATGCCGCTCCTGCCGCTCGCGGGCTTTCTGGTCAACGGCCTCCTCGGCCATCGCCTCCCGCAGCGGCTGGCCGGAGCGATCGGCGTCCTCGCCTCCCTCGGGGCCTTCCTGGCTGCCGTGACCGCGGTCCGCCTCCTCCTCTCGCTGGCGCCCGAGGCGCGCGTGATCGAGGCCACGCTCGGCGACTGGATCACCGCCGGGAGCCTCGCCACTGCGCTCTCCTTCCGCCTCGATGCGCTCTCGGCGGTCATGGTGCTCGTGGTCACCGGGGTCGGGTTCCTGATCCACGTCTATTCGCTCGGCTACATGCGCGGGGACGAGGGCGGAGAGTGGCGCTACTTCGCCTATCTCAACCTCTTCCTCTTCGCCATGCTCTGCCTCGTGCTCGGCGGGAACCTGCTCGTCATCTTCCTCGGCTGGGAGGGGGTGGGGCTCTGCTCCTATCTCCTCATCGGCTTCTGGTTCACGAAGCCGGCCCCGCCCGCCGCCGGCATGAAGGCGTTTCTCGTCAACCGGGTCGGCGACTTCGCCTTCCTGATCGGGCTCTTCCTCCTCGCCACTCACTTCGGGACGCTCGACCTCGCCGCGATCCTCGAGCGCGCCCCGCGGGAGCTCGTGCCGGGCGGCGTGCTGGTGACGACGATCGCGATCCTGCTCTTCATCGGCGCCACCGGGAAGTCGGCGCAGATCCCGCTCCACGTCTGGTTGCCGGACGCCATGGAAGGTCCGACGCCGGTCTCGGCCCTGATCCACGCCGCGACCATGGTCACCGCCGGCGTGTACCTGGTGGCGCGCACTCACGTGCTCTACCTGATGGCGCCGACCGCGCTCGCCCTCGTCGCCGGGATCGGGCTCGCCACCGCGCTCATGGCGGCGACCATCGCTCTGACCCAGAACGACATCAAGCGCGTGCTTGCCTACTCGACGATCTCGCAGCTCGGATACATGTTCCTCGGCTGCGGCGTCGGCGCGTTCACCGCCGCCATCTTCCACTTGATGACGCACGCCTTCTTCAAGGCGCTCCTCTTCCTCGGATCGGGGAGCGTGATCCACGCGCTCCACGGCGAACAGGACATGCGGCGGATGGGCGGCCTCCGCCGGAAGCTCCCGCTCACGTACGCCACCTTCCTCGCCGGCTCGCTCGCGATCGCCGGCATTTTCCCGCTCGCCGGCTTCTTCTCGAAAGACGAGATCCTGTTCGAAGCGTTCCTCGCCCGCGGCCCGCTGGTCTGGGCGCTCGGACTCGGCGGCGCGCTCCTGACTGCGTTCTACATGTTTCGCCTGATGGCCCTCACCTTCTATGGCGAGAGCCGTCTCGATCCGCACGCCCACCCGCATGAGGCACCGCCGTCGATGGCCGTCGCGCTCGTCGTCCTCGCCGTGCTCTCGGTGATCGGCGGCTGGGTGGGCATCCCGTTCATCGAGGGCGGCAATCGCTTCGGCACCTTCCTGGCCCCGGTCTTCGCCGACGCCGAGCACATCGCGCTCACCGCGGACCACGGCCACGCGAGCCACGGGCTCGAGCTCGGCCTGGCCGGGATCTCGCTCGCCGTGGCGGTCGCCGGCATCCTGCTCGGCCTGGCCGCCTATCTGTGGCGGCCGGCGCTCGCGACCGCGCTGCGCGCCCGGTTCGCGGGGCTCCACAAGCTCTTCGCCAACAAGTGGTACTGGGACGAGATCTACCAGGCCGTCGTGGTGGGGCCGCTCATCGGGCTGGCCGGGCTTCTCTACCGGCGCTTCGATCTCGCCGTCATCGACGGCCTGGTGAACGGGACCGGGATCACGGTGCGCGCCGTCGCGAATCGGACGCGCGTCCTCCAGTCGGGCAGCGTGCGCCGCTACGCGCTCGTCGTGGTTCTCGGCGTGGTGGTGGTCCTCGGGCTCATGTGGAAGTAGGGGCCATGGAAGAAGGGCGGACTCGATGGGTCTCCTGAGCACGACGATCGCCATTCCGGCCCTGACCGGGGTGCTCATCCTGCTGATCCCGGCCGGCGCCGCCGGCCTCCAGCGCGCGCTCGCCCTTCTCGGCGCGCTCGCCGCGTTCGCGGTGTCGCTCGCCCTGTGGACGGGGTTCGATGCGGCGAGCGCCGCCATGCAGTTCGAGGAGCAGGTTCCCTGGATCGCGTCGGTCGGCGCGACCTACCACGTGGGGATCGACGGTCTGAGCCTCCTCCTCGTCCTCCTCACCACCTTCCTGACCCCCCTCGCCATCCTCGGCTCGAGCTGGTCGATCAAGACCCGGCTCCGGAGCTTCCTCGCTTTCTTCCTGATCCTCGAAGCGGCCATGATCGGGGTCTTCATCGCCCAGGACCTGCTCCTCTTCTATGTCTTCTGGGAGGCGATGCTGATCCCGATGTACTTCCTGATCGGGATCTGGGGCGGCGGCCGGCGCGTCTACGCCGCGCTCAAGTTCTTCCTCTACACGATGGCGGGGAGCGTGCTGATGCTGGCCGCCATCCTGGTCCTCGTCTTCCTCGGCGCCCGCGCGACCGGTCAGACGAGCTTCGACTACGCGGCGGTGCGCTCGGTCCTGGTCGGCGCCGGGCTCGAGCGCTGGCTCTTCCTCGCCTTCGCCGTCGCCTTCGCCATCAAGGTGCCGCTCCTGCCCTTCCACACCTGGCTCCCGGACGCCCACGTCGAGGCCCCGACCGGCGGTTCGGTGATCCTGGCCGGGGTGCTCCTCAAGATGGGCACCTACGGCTTCCTGCGCTTCTGCCTGCCGCTCTTCCCGCGGGCGAGCCTCGAGTTCTCGCCGCTCTTCGCCGGGCTCGCCATCGCCGGCATCATCTACGGGGCGTTCATGGCCCTGGCGCAGTCGGACTTGAAGAAGCTCGTCGCCTACTCGAGCGTCTCGCACCTCGGCTTCGTCGTGCTCGGGCTGTTCGCCATGAACCCCGAGGGGCTCGTCGGCGGCCTCCTGCAGATGGTGAACCACGGCATCAACACGGGGGCGCTCTTCCTCCTCGTCGGCATGATCTACGACCGCGCGCACACCCGGATGATCGCCGACTTCGGCGGCGTCGGCCGCACGATGCCTGTCTTCTCGGCGATCACCATGGTGTTCGTGCTGGCGTCGATCGGGCTCCCGAGCACGAACGGATTCGCTGGCGAGTTCCTGATTCTCTTCGGCGCCTTCCGCGACCGGCCGCTCTACGGAGTCCTCGGCGCGACCGGGGTGGTGCTCGGCGCCGTGTACATGCTGGTCATGGTGCGGAAGGTGATCTGGGGCGAGGTGGCGGGCGCCGCCCGCGGGCTCGTCGATCTCAACCGGCGCGAGATCGCTTCGCTGGTGCCGCTCCTCCTCCTCGTCTTCGCCATCGGGTTCAAGCCGCACTTCTTCACGCGGCCGGCCGAGGCCGCGGTGGAGAGGCTGCTCCTCGAGATGAGCGCCCGCCGCGTCGAGCTCGAGGCGCACGACGGCGGGACCGACGCGGTCGCCGCGGCAGGCCTCTTCACGGTCCCGGCGCCCGCCGGGTCCGGAGGTGACCGATGATCGAGATGCCGAGCCTCTCCCTCGGTCTCCTGCTCCCGGAGATCCTGCTCGCGATCGGGGCGATGCTCGTCCTCCTCGTCGACGCGCGGAGCCGGCACGGACAGGCGGCGTGGGTCCTCTCGCTCGTGACGATCGCGGGGTCCGCGGCGCTCATGGTGCGGAGCAGCCCGCTCGGCGAACCGTTCGGCGCGGGGATGCTCGCGATCGATCACTTCACCCAGTTCATGCGCGGGCTCATCCTGGCGGCGCTCGCCGGGGTCTTCCTGATGGCGCCCGACTACGCGCGCCGGTTCCGCCTGCATGCGGGCGAGTTCTACTCGCTCATCCTGTTCTCGGGACTCGGAGCGCTCCTCATGGCCGCGGCCGACGACTTCCTCATCGTCTTCCTCGGGCTCGAGGTGCACTCGATCGCGCTCTACGTGCTCGCCGGCTACCGGCGCGACCGCCCGGCCGAGGAGTCGTGCCTCAAGTACCTCCTCCTCGGCGCCTTCGCCTCGGCCTTCCTCCTCTACGGGATCGCACTCCTCTATGGAGCGACGGGGACCACCAACCTCCACGACATGGCGGTCGTTCTCCAGCTCGGGACCGCGAGCGGCACGCTCGTCTACGCCGGCATGGCCCTCATCGTGGTCGGGCTCGGGTTCAAGATCGCGGCGGTGCCCTTCCACATGTGGACGCCCGATGTCTATGAAGGCGCCCCCACCATCATCACCGCCTTCATGGCGGTCGTGCCCAAGGCCGGCGCCTTCGCCGCGCTCCTCCGCGTGTTCGAGGTGGGGCTCTTCCCGCTCGCCGCCGAGTGGCAATCGCTGTGGGCGGCGCTCGCCATCCTCACCATGACCGTTGGGAACGTGCTCGCCGTCGTGCAGAAGAGCCTGAAGCGGCTGCTCGCCTACTCCTCGATCGCCCACGCCGGATACCTCCTGGTCGGAGTCGCTGCCGGGGACGAGATCGGGGTGTCGGGGATCCTCTTCTACCTGGTCGCCTATGCGCTCATGAACCTCGGCGCCTTCGCCGTCATCGCCGTCTTCGAGCGCGAGGGGAAGGGGACCGAGATCGACGACTACGCGGGACTCGCCGTCGAGCGCCCGCTCCTCGCGACTGCGCTCGCGCTCTTCATGTTCTCGCTGGCGGGCATCCCGCCGACCGCCGGCTTCATGGGCAAGTTCTACGTCTTCGGCGCCGCGATCCGCGCCGACATGACCGGGCTCGCCGTGATCGCGCTCCTCAACTCGGTGATCGGGGCGGCGTACTACCTCCGCGTGGTCGTCGCCCTCTTCCTGAAGGAACCCGATGTCGCGTGGGCGCGCGGGGCCCGCGCGGGCCTCGCCCCGGGCCTCGCCATCCTCGCCACCGGCTATGGGACGCTCCACCTGGGTATCTTCCCGGCGCTCCTCTACCGGCTGGCCGCCCTCGGCGCCGGAGCGCTCTACTAGCACCGGCGGCGAGCCCGTCGGCGGGGCTCCTGCCGCGATCTTTCCTCTTGCCTCCCTCGGTCGCCCTCGATAGTATGCTATACATATGATTAGAACGACCGAACGGAACGGAGGCCGTATCCCGGAGGCTTGAGATGACCCGGACCGTGTCCGTCCCCCCCGATCTGAGCTCGAACGCGCGCGAGGTGCTCGATCGCCGCTATCTGGCGCGCGACGCCACGGGGCAGATCGTCGAGACCCCGGTGGACCTCTGGCGCCGCGTGGCACGAGCGGTGGCCGCGGCCGAGACGAACCACGGCCCGGCGGCGCGGTCCGACGAGGTCGCCGCCGAGTTCGAGGCGATGCTCGCGAGCCGCGTCTTCCTGCCCAACAGCCCGACCCTCATGAATGCCGGGCGGCCGCTCGCCCAGCTCTCGGCCTGCTTCGTGCTGCCGGTCGCCGACTCGCTCGCCGGGATCTTCGAGACCCTGAAGCACGCGGCCCTGATCCACCAGTCGGGGGGCGGCACCGGGTTCGCCATGAGCCGGCTGCGGCCGCGCGGCGCCGTCGTCCGCTCGTCCTCCGGTGTCGCCTCGGGGCCGGTCTCCTTCCTCCGCGTGTTCAACGGCGCCACCGAGGCGATCAAGCAGGGCGGCACCCGGCGCGGCGCCAACATGGGCATCCTCCGGGTGGACCATCCGGACATCCGCGAGTTCGTGGACGCCAAGAACGACCCGCGCGAGCTCACCAACTTCAACCTCTCGGTGGGCGTCACCGCCGAGTTCATGACGGCGGTCGAGGATCGCGGCGCCTTTCCGCTCCGCGATCCGCGGGACGGAGCCGTGGTCGGCATGGTGGACGCGTGCGAGCTCTTCGCGCGGATCGTCGCCAATGCCTGGCGCACGGGGGATCCCGGTCTCGTCTTTCTCGAGCGCATCAACGCCGACAATCCGACCCCCGACCAGGGGCCGATCGAGGCGACCAATCCCTGCGGCGAGCAGCCGCTCCTCCCGTACGAGGCGTGCAACCTGGGCTCGCTCAACGTGGCGCGCTTCGCGCGCGGGGGCGACGTCGACTGGGCGGCGCTCGCGCGGACCGCACGTCTCGCGGTCCGCTTCCTCGACGACGTGATCGATGTGAACCGCTATCCGCTCCCCGAGATCGACGCGGTCGTCAAGCGGAACCGCAAGGTCGGCCTCGGCGTGATGGGTTTCGCCGATCTCCTGATCGAGCTCGGCATCGCCTACGACTCGGCGGCGGGGCTCGCCCTCGGCGAGCGCGTGATGGCGACCATCCAGGAGGCGGCGGTCGCGGCCACCTTCGAGCTGGCGGCCGAGCGCGGGCCGTTCCCGGCCTTTGCGACCTCGGTCCATCGGGAGGGGCCGCCGCGGCGGAATGCCACCGTGACGACGGTCGCGCCCACCGGGACCCTGGCCATGATCGCCGACTGCTCCTCCGGCATCGAGCCGCTCTTCGCCGTCAGCTTCGTCAAGCGCGTGCTCGACGGGCGCGAGCTCGTCTACGTGCATCCGGCCTTCCTGCGCCTGGCCGCCGCCCGGGGGTTCCTCTCCGACGAGCTCATGCACACGATCGCGCGCACCGGCGGCGTGCAGGGACTGGCCGCGGTTCCGGCCGCGGTGCAGCGCCTCTTCCGCACCGCCTACGACATCGCGCCCGAGTGGCACGTGCGCATGCAGGCCGCCTTCCAGCGCCACACCGAGAACGCGGTCTCGAAGACCATCAACTTCCCGCGCGGCGCCACCCAGGGCGACGTGCGCGACGCCTACCGGCTCGCCTACCGCCTGGGGTTGAAGGGCATCACGGTCTATCGCGACGGCAGCCGCGAGGGGCAGGTGCTCGAGCGCGGGGAAGCGGTGGCGGCGGTGATCGCGGGGGAGGAGCGGGACTTTGCGGCCGCGCTGGCGCTCCCGGCCGGGGGGCATCAGGAGGAGCTCACGCTGGCGCCGCTCCGCGCCGGATTCGATCGCTGCCCCGAGTGCGACGGCCCGCTCGTGCACGGCGAAGGGTGCCGGAGCTGTCCGAGCTGCGGCCTCGCCATGTGCTGAGGCGGTCTGCGCCGCAGGCGGCAGCACTTGCTCAGCGCGGCTCGCCGAGGAGCTCGACCGGAACCATCTCGCCGGCGGCAACCGCGGTCACCTCGGCCTCGAGGATGACGAGGGCATTGGCGAGGACGAGCGAGCGGAGGATACCCGAGCCCTGCGGCCCGGTGAGCCGGGCGGTGAGCCGCCCGTCGCGGTTTTCGACGACAGCCCGCAGAAAATGGGTCTTCCCGGGGGGCTTCCGGAGAGACTCGGCGGCCGCCGCCCACGCCCGCGGGCGGAAGAGCTCCGCATGCCCGGCCATCTTCCGGAGCGCGGGGCGCACGAACTGATCGCAGACGACCATCGATGAGACCGGGTTCCCGGGGAGCCCGAACACCGGTTTCCCGCCGGCGAGCCCGAACGCCTGGGGCATGCCGGGCTTCATCGCCACGCGCAGGGTCTCGATCGGTCCGAACTCGGCCAGCACGCGCTTGGTGAGATCCACGTCGCCGACCGAGACGCCGCCGCTCGTCACCAGGCAGTCGGCGGCCTCGAGCCCGCGCGCGATGAGCGCGCGGATCCGCTCCGGATCGTCGCCGGCGAGTCCCAGGTCGACCGGGATCGCCCCGAACTCGGCCACCTGCGCCGAGAGCCCGTAGCGGTTCGAGTCGCGGATCTTGCCGGGTCCCGGGGACATGTCGGGCGGCACGAGCTCGTCGCCCGTCGAGAAGAGCGCGACCCGCGGCCGGCGGATGACGCGGGTGCGCGCGTGTCCGAGCATGGCGAGAAGACCCAGGTGCGGCGGTCCGAGGACCGTGCCGCGCTCGAGCGCGAGCTCCCCGGCGCGGAGGCTCTCGCCCTGTGGTCGAATGTTCTCGCCGGCGCGCGCCGCGCGGTGGATCGCCACCTCGACGCGGCCGCCGTCGGTCTCCTCGATCATGATGACCGCGTCCGCTCCCGGCGGCAGCATGGCGCCGGTCATGATGCGAGCCGCCTCGCCGGGCGCGATCGCGTGGTCGGCGACGGCTCCGGCCGGGAGATGAGCCGCGACCCGCAGCACGACCGGCCGCGCCGCGCTCGCACCGGCCACGTCGGCGGCGCGCACCGCAAACCCGTCCATCGCCGAGTTGGCGAAGGGCGGGAGGTCCTCACCCGCGTGGATGTCCTCGGCAAGGACCTGGCCGCGGATGGCGGAGAGATCCGCGGTCTCGGTGGTGAGCACGGGAACCTGCGCCACGATGCGCGCGCGCGCGTCCGCGACCGGAATGAGATCGAGAGGCCCGCAGTCAGGCACCGGCGGCCCTCGCCGGCGCGCCGGGCCGGGCCGGTCGGGGATGGCCGATCGCGCGCTCCTGGAGGAGATCGACGCCGTGGGCGAGCGGGACGAGGATCGGCGGCAAGCACTCCTCGACCGCACGTGGGCTCCCCGGCAGGTTCACGATGAGGACGCGGCCGCGGATCCCGGCCACGGCCCGCGACAGCACGGCGAGCGGAGTCGCCGCGAAGGACACGGCACGCATGGCCTCGGCGATCCCGGGCGCCTCGCGGTCGATGACGGCGCGGGTCGCCTCGGGGGTCACGTCGCGCGGCGCGAAGCCGGTGCCGCCGGTGGTCAGGATGAGCTCGCAGCGCCCGGCGTCGGCTTCCGCGATGAGGCGGCGGCTCACGGCGAGCGGCTCATCGGGAACGACGGCGGTGGACACGACCTCGTGACCGGCGGTCTCGACCAGCCGGCGCACGGCCGGGCCGCCCTCGTCCACGCGGGTGCCGGCGGCGACGCCGTCTGACACGGTGAGGATCGCGATTCTCATCGGGCGTCGCCGGCGGCGCGCGGGTGAACGAAAGTGCCGCTCTTGCCGCCCCGCTTCTCGAGCACGAGGACCTCCTCGATGACGATGGCCCGGTCCACCGCCTTGAGCATGTCGTAGAGCGCCGCGGCGGCGGCGAGCGCGGCGACGAGCGCTTCCATCTCGACGCCCGTGCGCGCGGTGGCGGCGACGGCGCTCGTGATGGTCGCTGTGTTCCGCCGCCGGTCGAGCGCGATCGTCACCTGTATGTGCTCGAGCGGCAGCGGGTGACAGAGCGGGATCCAGTCGGCGGTGCGCTTGGCGGCCTGGATGCCGGCGAGGCGCGCCACGGCGAGCGCGTCCCCCTTCTCGACCCGGCCGGCGGCGAGCGCCGCCATTGCTGCGCGGCTCATCAGGAGCCGCGCCCGCGCGCGCGCCTCGCGCCGGGTCACCGCCTTCGCGCCGACGTCCACCATGTGCGCTTCTCCGCGCCGCGTGAGGTGAGGCAGCCGGTTCAAAGTGGCGGGACGAGCCGGCCGGGCACCGCTGCGTGGTGGCGAGGGCTGCGCGGGCATCACGGCCCTTCAGCCGCCGATCTGGGACATGGTGCGGAACATGACCACGGGTTCCTGCCACTGGAAAGTGTGGCGCTCGGGCTTGATCGTCATCGCCCGGCGGAAGAGCGCCTCGATTGCCGGGTCACCGCCGCCGTTGCGGAGCGGGTGGCGGAGGTCCAGCTCGTCGCACGGCGACAGGCACGGGCGGATGTAACCGTCCGGCGTGATGCGCATGCGGTTGCAGGCCGGGCAGAAGTTGGCGCTGATCGGGGTGATGAAGCCGATCTCGGTGTGGGTGCCCCGGATCCGATAGGTCTCCGCCGGTCCGGTGCCGGTGCCGCCGTCCACGGGCTCGAGCGGATGGACGGCCTCGATCGCGCGGCGGATCGCGTCGCACGAGAGGTAGTGATCGGGCCGCCAGGCGTCGGCCGTGCCCATCGGCATTTCCTCGATGAAGCGGATCCTGACGCCTGTCCGGCGCGCGAAGGCCACGAAGTCGAGGATCTCGGCGCCGTTGACGCCGTGGAGGAGGACGATGTTGAGCTTGACAGGGTGGAGGCCGGCCGCGATCGCTGCCTCGATGCCGGCGAGCACCTCGTGGTGCCGGTCACGGCCCGTGATGTTCTTGAACGCGGCGGGGTCGAGCGAGTCGAGGCTCACGTTGACGCGATGGAGCCCGGCGCGCCGGAGCGCGGCGGCGTGCCGGGCGAGAGAGACCCCGTTCGTGGTCAGCGAGAGGTCCTGGATACCGGGGACGGCGGCCACGCGCGCTGCGATATCGACCAGGTCCGGGCGGAGGAGCGGCTCGCCGCCCGTCAGGCGCACGCGCTCGACCCCGAGACGGGCGGCCACGCGGATCACGCGCTCGATCTCGAGCGCGGTCAGGTGATCGGCGAGCGGCTCCCACTCCTCCGGCCCCGACGGCATGCAGTAGGAACAGCGGAGGTTGCAGCGGTCGGTCACCGAGACGCGGAGGTAACGGATGCGCCGGCCGAACTGATCGATGAGCGGGGCGATGGGCTCGGGACGGTGGATCACGGCGCGGGTTCCTCGGAACGGTCCAGCCGGCCGGTGCGGACCGGCGTCTGCGGGGAGCCCGGAATCATAGCATCGCGCAGACAGGGCCGCGAGGGCCGCGAGGAGCGCGCGGGCCGGCCCACGGGCCCCGGTCCGGCCCCGGGTCCGGCAGGCCGGGCCGGGAGCAGCCGGCGGTCCGCCGCCGCGTTGACCCCCGGCCGGCCCGTGCCTAACATCCTGCCCGTGCATTTCACGATCAGACATCCCGAGAGCCGCCACCCGCACCGGCCGCTCGAGCTGGACATCATCGGGACGACGCCGCGCATGCGGCGCATCCTGAAGCTGATCGAGAAGATCGCGCCGACCGATGCCCCGGTCCTCATCACCGGAGAGTCGGGGACCGGGAAGGAGCTCGTGGCGCGGGCCATCCACCAGCTCAGCACCCGCGCGAACGAGATCTTCCTGGCCGTCAATGCCGGCGCATTTCCCGAGCACCTGATCGAGAGCGAGCTGTTCGGCCATGTGCGCGGCGCGTTCACCGGCGCCGACCGCGACCGGCGCGGGCTGTTCGAGCATGCCGGCGGCGGCACCCTCTTCCTCGACGAGGTGGCCGAAATGTCGCCCCACCTCCAGGTGCGCCTCCTGCGCGTGCTCGAGACCGGCGAGGTGCGCCCGGTCGGATCCGCGGAGATCCGGCGCGTCGACGTGCGCGTGATCGCGGCCACCAATCGCGAGCCGCTCGCGGCGGTGAGCAAGGGCACGCTCCGGGAGGACCTCTTCTACCGTCTCAATGTCTTCCATCTCGAGCTTCCGCCGCTTCGCGAGCGGCGGGAGGACATCCCCATCCTCGCCGCGTACTTCGCGGAGCGCCTGAGCATGGGGCTCGGCAAGGACGTCAATCGCTTCACGCCGGACGCCCAGGTCGCTCTCATGCGACACGACTATCCGGGGAACGTGCGCGAGCTCGAGAACGCCATCCAGCGCGCGGTGGTGCTGGCCGAGGGCGACGCGATCACGCTCGAGAACCTGCCTCCCGCATTCAGCGCCGGCCGCGGCTCCTTCCTCCTGCCGCCGCGGCGGGAGGCGGCGGACGAGGCCGCGGCGGACGAGGTCGGCGCTGACATCGCCGGCGGCGAGGGGTTCGATCGCGGCTACCCGGCTGCCTGGAGTCTCGCCGATGTCGAGCGCGCGCACATCGCGCGCGTGCTCGCCGACCTCAAGGGGAACATCTCGCTCAGCGCTCGACGGCTCGGGATCTCGCGCACGACGCTGTGGCGGAAGATGAAGGAGCACGGGCTCAGCGCCGCCAGGGGGTAGGGCGCCGGAGCTGTCTCGTGGATTCCGTGTTTCCACTTGAAGCACCCGCCATGCTCGGCCCATCGTTACATATTGAAACCCATGCTCGAAGCTAGGCCATAAGTGATTTATATACAATACGTTATGGTGATGCCTGGACTGGTACGAACCTTGCCTTAGGCGAAGATGGCTTGACGGAACCGAGCACAGGAGGAGGGCCCCGGTCCTCCAGGAAGGATGGCAAGAGCATGGGCAGGATCATAGGCATCGACCTCGGCACCACGAACTCGTGCGTGGCGGTGATGGAAGGCGGGACGCCGGTCGTCATCACCAACGCCGAGGGGCAGCGCACGACCCCGTCGGTGGTCGCGTTCGCGAAGTCCGGGGAGCGGATGGTGGGCCAGGTGGCCAAGCGCCAGGCCGTGACCAACGCCGAGAACACGATCTACTCGATCAAGCGCTTCATGGGGCGGCGTCACAACGAGGTGCCGCGCGAGATCGAGGAGGTGCCGTACAAGGTGGTCGAGGGACCGAACGGGCTCGCGACCGTCGAGGCGCAGGGCCGCCGCATGACCCCGCCCGAGATCTCCGCGATGATCCTGCAGAAGATGAAGCAGACGGCGGAGGACTACCTCGGCGAGACGGTGACCGAGGCCGTGATCACGGTGCCGGCCTACTTCAACGACGCGCAGCGGCAGGCGACCAAGGACGCCGGGACGCATCGCCGGCCTGGACGTGAAGCGCATCATCAACGAGCCGACCGCCGCCGCGCTCGCCTACGGGCTCGAGAAGAAGAAGGAGGAGAAGATCGCCGTCTACGATCTGGGCGGCGGCACCTTCGATGTCTCGATCCTCGAGCTCGCCGAGGGCGTGTTCGAGGTCAAGTCGACCAACGGCGATACCCACCTGGGCGGCGACGACTTCGACCAGCGAGTCATCGACTGGCTCGCCGACGAGTTCAAGAAGCAGGAAGGCATCGATCTGCGGAAGGACGTGATGGCCTTGCAGCGGCTCAAGGAAGGCGGCGGAGAAGGCCAAGATCGAGCTCTCCTCGACCACCGAGACCGAGATCAACCTGCCGTTCATCACGGCCGATCAGACCGGTCCGAAGCACATGACGATCAAGCTCTCGCGGGCCAAGCTCGAGCAGCTGATCGACGATCTGATCGAGCGCACGGTCGGCCCCTGCAAGCAGGCGATCGCCGACTCCGGCCTCAAGGCGTCCGAGATCGACGAGGTGATCCTGGTCGGCGGCTCTACCCGCATCCCGAAGGTGCAGGCGCTCGTGCGCGAGATCTTCGGCAAGGAGCCGAACAGGAGCGTGAACCCGGACGAGGTCGTCGCCGTCGGCGCCGCCATCCAGGGCGGAGTGCTCGCCGGGCGAGGTGAAGGATGTCCTGCTCCTCGACGTGACGCCTCTCTCGCTCGGCATCGAGACGCTCGGCGGGGTGTGCACGCGGCTCATCGAGCGCAATACCACCATCCCGACCAAGAAGACCGAGGTGTTCTCGACCGCGTCGGACAACCAGACCGAAGTGGAGATCCACGTCCTCCAGGGCGAGCGGCCGATGGCGGGCGACAACCGCACGATCGGGCGGTTCCACCTGACCGGGTTGCCGCCGGCGCCGCGCGGGATGCCGCAGATCGAGGTCACCTTCGACATCGACGCCAACGGCATCCTCTCGGTCTCGGCCAAGGATCGCGCGACCGGCAAGTCGCAGTCGATCCGCATCGAGGCCTCGAGCGGGATCTCGAAGGGCGACATCGAGAACATGGTGAAGGCAGCCGAGCAGCATTCGGAGGAGGACAAGCAGAAGCGGGAGCTCATCGACCTGCGTAACACGGCGGATCAGCTCGCCTACCAGGCCGAGAGGGAGCTCAAGGAGCACGGCGACAAGGCCCGGCTCGAGACCCGGCGGAATGTCGAGAAGGCGATCGAGAGCCTGCGCGAGGCGCTGAAGGGAGACAACATCGCCGACCTGAAGGCCGCGGTCGAGCGGCTGTCGACCGTGCGCTCGCAGCTCGGCGCCGAGATCTACCAGGCCGCCGGTGGCCCGGCGGGCGGCCAGGGTGGTCCGGGTGCAGGTGGTCCCGGCGGCCCTGCCGGCGCGCCTGGCGGCCAGGGCAAGACGGGTGACGGCCCGGTCGAGGCCGACTACGAGGTGGTCGAGTAGCGATCGTCCGAGAAAGCAGCGATCCCCGGGTGTGACCCGCGGATCCCAAGGGAGCCATGGGGCGAACCGGCCCGGCGCCGGCATCCTGGCCGGGGGGAGCCGGTTCCTAAGGGCCGCGGCAGGAGGAAGCATGGAGGACCAGGAGGCGCGAAGTCGCTTCCTCTTGCTCGTCGAGGAGTACCGGCTGGCGGCCTGGATCGGGCTCGGCAAGCTCAAGGATCCGGCGAGCGGGGACGTGCGGCGGAATCTGGATCTGGCGCGACATGCCATCGACACGCTGGGGATGCTCGAGCAGAAGACGAAGGGCAACCTGGACGGGGACGAGGAGCGGTTTCTCCGCCAGGGGCTGACCGACCTCCGCCTCAACTTCGTGGAGGAGATGGGGCGGCCGGATCCGGCGGCTGCGGGCGGCCCGGGCGCGGGCGATGCGGCTGAGAGACCCGTCCCGCCGGGAGATGACACGCACCGGCCGGCGGATCCTTCGCCCACGCCCGAGGCCGCGACCGAGGGAGGCTGTTGAAAGACCCGCCGCGCCGGCGGCGCGCCGGCGGCGTGCGGCGAGAGAACAGGCTGCCGGGCCGTTTCCACTTCCAGAAACCCGAGCCGCGCCGGCCGGGTATAAGCAGTACTGCCGCCGCGACGCTGGCCGGCAGGGCGCAGGGGTCCCCCAGAACTCAATCAGCACGATTCGAGGCCGCCGGTGCGTAGAGCCGGGGCGCCTCGGCGTCGGGAGGAATCGAAGATATGACTCGCAATCGCCGCGCCGGACTGGCCGCGGTTCTCGTCGGGAGCGGCATGATGCTCGGCGTGCTGTTGACCAGCGGTCTCGAGTGGACGGACCCCCTGCTCAGCAGCGACAACAAGACGGAACGGCATCTGACCGGGGCCACGGGGCCCGCCCCGGAGGAAGTGGCCGCGGTCGAGCAGCTGAGCAAGGCCTTCGTCAAGGTGGCGGAACTCGCCAACCCTTCGGTCGTCACCATCTCGGCCGAGAAGGTGATCCAGCCGGCGTCGCGCGAGATGCCGGATCTCCCCGAGAACCACCCGTTCCGCGAGTTCTTCGGCGATGACTTCAATCGCTTCTGGCAGGGGCCGGGGGGCGATGAGGGCATGCGATCGCGCGGCCTCGGGTCGGGCGTGATCGTCTCCGAGGACGGCTACATCCTCACCAACAACCATGTGGTGCAGGACGCCGAGGAGCTCACCATCACCCTGATGGACGAGCGCGACCTGAAGGGTACGGTGGTCGGCGCCGACCCCGAGAGCGACGTCGCGCTGATCAAGGTGGATGCCACCGGACTCCCGGCCGTCCGCTTCGGAGATTCCGACCGCCTGCAGGTTGGCGAGTGGGTGGTCGCCGTCGGCAGCCCGTTCTCGGAGAACCTGGCGCATACGGTGACTGCTGGTATCGTGAGCGCCAAGGGGCGGACCCAGGTCGGGATCGTCGACTTCGAGGACTTCATCCAGACCGACGCGGCCATCAATCCCGGCAACTCGGGCGGCGCCCTTCTCAGTGTGCGCGGCGAGCTCGTCGGCATCAACACCGCCATCGCCACCCGCAGCGGGTTCTATCAGGGAGTCGGCTTCGCGATCCCGATCAACATGGCGCGGAAGGTGATGGACGATCTCTTGAACCGCGGCAAGGTGGTGCGCGGCTGGCTCGGCGTCCAGATCCAATCGCTCGATGAGGATCTCGCGGCGAGCCTCGGCCTCGCCTCGAAGCACGGCGTGATCGTGAACGACCTGACGAGCGGCGGTCCGGCCGAAAAGTCCGGGCTCAAGCACGGCGATGTGGTGCTCGAGCTGAACGGCGCTCCGGTCAAGGATGCCGATCACCTGCAGGCCCTGGTCGCGGCGCAGGATCCGGGGAGCCCGGTGAACCTCAAGGTGCGCCGGGACAAGAAGGACGTGACCGTCAAGGTCGATCTCGGCGAGCGACCCTCCAACCCGCGCGAGGCCTTCGCCCGCAGCGGCAGCGGAGACGGCGACGAGGACGAGAAGCAGTCCGCACCCGCCGCCGCCACCCGGCTCGGCATCGATATCGTCGCGCTCACTCCGCGCCTGGCGCAGGAACTGGGCTATGGCGATGACGAGGGCGTGGTGGTGGACGGCGTGTCGCGCAGCGGTCCCGCGGCCGCCAAGAACATCCGCAAGGGCGATCTGATCCAGGAGATCAACCGCCGGCAGGTGCGCTCGATCGACGAGTTCAACGAGGTCATGAGGGGCGTGAAGCCGGGTGAGACCGTGCTCCTCCTCGTCCGCCGGGGCGAGACCACCTTCTTCACCGCGCTCAAGGTGCAGGAGGAGAAGGGCAAGTAACCCTGTTCAGAGCGTCCGGTCGCCCCCGTTGGAAGCGGCCGGACCTGGGACCGGGAGACGGGGTGTCGCGCGGGCGGCACCCCGTCTCTTCTCGTGAGGTCCCCCGATGGCGAGCCCGGCGCCGGAGGGAGAAGGACTTGACCTTCAGCAACGCCGGGCGCCGGGTTGGCACCCGGGCCGGCGGGTTCCCGGCCCCGGGGGTGAGCTCCGACTTGCTCAGGTCGGTGCCGCCATGTAGACTGGGTCGCCTTCAGCAGATGGACCTGGCTCGGGCTCGTCGTGTCCCACTCGAGCGCCGTTTGAAGAAACGAGATCTCATAAACTCCATGCGAAAAGAAAGACGTCGCGTCGCCATCCGGCGTCGCACCCGCGGCACCGATGTCGAGATCGAGCTCCGGCTCGACGGCACCGGGCGGGCCGTGATCGAGACCCCCTTCCCACTTCTGAACGAACTCCTCGAGATCATGGCCGTGCCCTCGGGGATCGACCTGCGCATCGCGCAGACCCTGAACAAACACGCCGACGATCCCTACGCGGTCGACGATCTGGCGAGCGCCCTCGCCGAGGCCTGGCGCCGCGTCCTCGGCCCGCGTCCCCGGATCCGGCAGTTCGGGGGGGCCATCCTCCCCGTTGGCGACGCCCTCGTTCTGGCCGCCGTGGATCTGGTGTCGCCCCCGGTCTTCCAGTTCGGCGCGACCTTCCGCAATCGCCAGCTGGCGGGCATGGACCTCGCGCTCGTCGAGCGCTTCCTCGCCACCCTTGCTGACCGGCTGGGCGCGAGCATCCATATCCGCATCCTTTCCGGCGCTCATGACGAGAACCGGTGCCGAGCCGTCTTCGTCTCGCTCGGCCGCGCGCTGGCCGAGGCCAGTGTGGAGGTGGAGCGCGAGCCGGCGCGCGAGATCGCGGCCGACGTGGACTACCTCGAGGGTATCCCGCGACCCCCGGCCGGGCCGGCGGGCCTCGACGAGGCGGTCGTCGAGGAGATCGAGCCGATCGCTGCCGGCGAAGAGATCGATGACCTTGCTCCGCTCGAGGAGGTCGAGCCGGGGCGCGAACGGCGGGGCCGGCGCGGCGTGCGCATGGGCCGGGGTGACCGGGGTGACCGGGGTGACCGCGGGGAGCGGGCCGTGCGCGGCGAGCCGGTCGAGCGATTCGAGCGCGGGCAGGTTGAGCGCGTGGAGCGTGTGGAGCGCGGCGAGCGGGTCGAGCGCACAGATCGGTTCGACCGCGGAGAGCGTGCGGACCGTGGCGAGCGGGTCGACCGTGGCGAGCGGGTGGACCGTGGCGAGCGGGTGGACCGTGGCGAGCGGGTGGACCGTGGCGAGCGGGTGGACCGTGGCGAGCGGGTGGACCGTGGCGAGCGGGTGGACCGTGGCGAGCGCGTCGAACGCGCAGATCGGGCCGTGCGCGGCGATCGTGCGGACCAGCGGGTGGACCGCAGCGAGCGGCGGGATCGCCGTCCGCGCGGCGGGCGCGCCGAGGGCGGTGAGAACGTCGCGGGCCGCGAGGACGAGCGCCAGGCGCCGCTCGACGAGGTGCCGGTGCTTCCGGATTTCGACTTCGAGCCGGCCCTGGGAGAGGAGATGGCCGAGATCGAGCCCGAGGGCGAGGGTGGCGATAGCTCCGACGAGGAGATGCGCCGCCGGCGTCGCCGCCGCGGGCGCCGCGGCGGGCGCGGCCGCCGCCGCGTGGACGAGCGGAGCGGCGAGCCCGCGACGGGAGAGGAGGGCGCCGCGAGCCCGGCGGACGAGGACTCCGTTCCGGCCGTTGCGGACGCCCATGCCGAGAGCGGCGAGCGCAGCGACGAGCCGCGCGAGAGCGCAGGATCCCGGCCGTGGCTTCGCGGCTGGGAGGAGGAGCCGGCAGCGCCACCCCGCGAGCGGGAGGGCTACGAGGCGCCCGACCTGGAACCGGGCGAGCCCTCGGCCGTTCGGGCCTCGGGCCGGCCGGCCACGGATGTCACCCCGCGTTTCGGCCGGCGATCCAGCCGGCTGCCGCGCCCGGGCGAGGCCCCCGGCACCGGAGCGCCCTCGGCCGGGGACCAGGTCGCGCCCCCGAGCCCGCCCGCTCCGATGGAACCCCCTGCCCCGGCCCCGGTCCCGGCGGAGCCGGGCGAGGACGGGGTTCTCGACTTCATCTCAAAGCCGAGCGAAGCGCGGGCGACCCCCGAACAGAAGGTGCGCCGCCGGCGCCGCTAGCGCGGGGGAGCCGGGAAGGTTCGACGGATCGCCGATGCCGGACCAGAGCGATCGCGAGATCTTCGCCGAGCTCACGGGTCTCACCACCGAGGCGGTGAACCCGCGCACCGCCGATCTGGATCGCCGTTCCGTCGCGGAGATCCTCGCCCTCATCAATGACGAGGACGCGACCGTGGCGCACGCGGTGCGACGCGAACTCGCCGCCATCGCGCGCGCGGTCGAGCTCATCGTGGACCGGATCTCTGGCGGCGGTCGCCTCTTCTACGTCGGAGCGGGCACCTCGGGACGGATCGGTGTTCTCGACGCCGCGGAATGTCCGCCCACCTTCGGCACGGATCCCGAGCTCGTGCAGGGCGTGCTCGCCGGCGGCCCACCGGCACTCGTCGGCGCCGTGGAAGGAGCGGAGGATGCCGCGGCGGAAGCGCCGGCGGCCCTCGCCGCGCGCGGGGTCGCGGCCCGCGACGTCGTCGTCGGTCTTGCTGCGAGCCGCCGTACACCATTCGTCGTGGCCGCCCTCGCGCACGCGCGCGCCGTCGGCGCGGCCACCGTGCTCATCGCCATGAACGCCTCGGGGGCGGGACCGGATGCCGATCTCCCGGTGGATGTCGCCATCACGCCGGTCCTCGGTCCCGAAGTGATCATGGGCTCGACGCGGATGAAGTCGGGCACCGCGCAGAAGCTCATCCTCAACATGATCTCGACCACCGTGATGGTCCGGCTGGGCAAGGTCTACGGGAATCTGATGGTCGATCTCCGCGCCACGTCGCGGAAGCTCGCGGAGCGGGCCAAGCGGCTTGTCATGATGTCGTGCCGCGTGGATTACGACAGCGCGGCGCAACTTCTGGCGGCGGCTGGAGGCAACGTGAAGGTCGCCATCGTGATCGGCCGCCTGGGTGTGGCGCGGGAGGAGGCCGAGCGCAGGCTCGCCGCGGCGGCCGGCTTCGTGCGCCGCGCGCTGGGGGAGGAGTGCTCGTGAACCGGCGGCTCGGCCGGCGCGCGGGCGCCCGGCAAAGCCCGACCTGTCGCTTGGAACCCCTGCCGCTATCCGCTTGTATTGACAAGCTCGGAGGAGATGCGTAACCTGCCGGACGGTTTTGGCTCAGATCGCGCAGGGCGAGGCGGCCACCCGAATCGGGGGTTCTCGCTCAGGCCTCAATCGACTTGGCGACGGCACGCGCAAGGCCCCGTGCCCGCGCCGGGAGATCGAAGATGAAAGGGATGTGGCTCGGACTCCTTGTCGTGGCCGCGCTCGTGCTCCTCGGGGGTGACCTGCGCGCCGACGTCTGCCAGCCCTGCGCCGGGGCGCAGGTGGAAGATCCCAAGCTGCACGGCCGCTCGCTCAAGTCCTACTGGGGGGTGGCGCACGCCACCAAGCCCCCGGACAAGGAAGTGCTCGACAAGGCGTACGCGCAGGGCCACCTGGCCCTCTGCGGCGTGCCCGACCAGTGGGAATGGAACATGTTCATGGGCATGCTGGCCGCCGAGATGGAGAAGTTCCAGGAGTCGGGCTGCTACTTCGACCAGGCGATCAAGAACTCGGAGGGGAAGGACCGCGAGAAGGTCGTCAACAACCGCGGCTCCTTCTGGGTCGACCACTACAACAAGTCGCTCGACTACTTCAAGAAGGAGGCGTACGACCCGGCGATGACCGAGGCGGACATCGCCATCCTCATCGCTCCCGACAGCTGCAAGGCCTACAACATCAAGGGCTCGGCGCTGAGCAAGCTCGGTCGGCAGGCCGATGCGATCCCGGTGCTGAAGGCCGGGCTCACCGCCTGTCCTGATCACGAGGGACTCAAGACCAACCTCGTCAATGCGTACCAGGAACAGGCGGACGCCAAGTTCAAGGAAGCGGGCAAGGTGAAGGAGGACTCGGCACGGACGCGGCTGTTCAGCGAGGCGATCGCCTGGTACGAGCAGGTCGACCAGGTGAAACCCGGAGATCCGAACGTCCAGTATCAGATCGGGGCATCCTCTGCGCAGCTCGCCTTCGCCGGGGACTCGACGAAGATCGCGCCGGCGCGCGACAATCTCACCCGGTTTCTTGGCCAGGCGGAGACCACCGAAGACAAGCTCGCGGTGTACTACCAGCTGAGCATGCTCGAGATCGAGGCCAGGGACTATGCGAAGGCCGGCGAGTACTGCGATCAGTTCATCGCCGCCGGTCCGCGCGATGCCGACGGCTACCGGCTCAAGGCCAACATCATCCGCATGTCGGGCGATGTGGCCAAGTCCGAGAGCTACATCATCATCTACAACGGTCTCGCCAAGGGCAAGGCGGCGAGCGCGGACAGCCTGAAGGCGACGCCGAAGTACGCGGGGTCCGATCTCGGCAAGGTGATCGGGGAGAAGGGTCAGCCGGAGGAGTTCCGCACCTACACCGACTCGAGCGGCAACAACATGGACTCCGCCTTCTACTGGTCGCAGGGCCAGGCGATCGCCTTCTACGGCGGCCAGAAGCGGGGCGAGGTGACCTTCCCGCCGCAGAAGTAGCTCGCTCGCCGGCAGCCGAGCGCAGGACCTGACTCGGGAGAACGTGCCCCACCGGGGCACGTTCTTGTTTGGGGCGCGCGGGAGGTAAAGCGTGATCGCGATCGGTCTCATGTCGGGCACGTCGATGGACGGGATCGATGCGGCGCTCGTCCGCCTCACGGCGGAGGAACGGGGGCTTGGCGTCGAGACCCTCGATTTCCTCGTCACCCCGTATCCCGACGCGCTCCTGGTCGCGCTCCGGCGCGCCGCCGCGGGGACACCGCTCCCGGCGGCCGAGCTCGGCCATCTCCACATCCTGGTGGGCGAGGCCTTCGCCGAGGCGGCGAGCGCGCTTCTCGCCCGCCCGGCCGGGCGGGAAGCGGCGGTCGAGGCGATCGGCTCCCACGGTCAGACCGTGGCCCATGACCCGGCGCGCGGCGTGAGCGTGCAGCTCGGCTCGGCAGCCGTTCTCGCCGAGCGCACGGGGCTCGCCGTGGTGAGCGACTTTCGCGCACGCGATCTCGCCGCCGGGGGCCAGGGCGCACCGCTCGTGCCCTTCGTGGATGCACTCCTCTTCACCGACCCGCACGTGCCGGTGGCGGCGCTCAACCTGGGCGGCATCGCCAACGTGACGCTGCTCTCGCCGGCCGCGCACCCGGCGCCGCCGACCGCCTTCGACACCGGCCCCGCCAACATGGTGATCGACGGGCTCATCCGTAGCCTGACCGGAGGGGCGGAGGCGATCGATCGCGACGGCCGGCGGGCGCGCCGAGGTCGCGTGGATCAGGCGCTCCTGGCGTCGCTCCTCCGCGATCCCTACTTCGCGCTGCCGCCGCCCAAGTCGGCGGGCAGCGCCGAGTTCGGAGAGGCCTATGGAGAGCGGCTCCTCGCCGCGGCGCGCGAGCGCAGCGTTGCGGCAGACGATCTCGTGGCCACCGCGACCGCGCTCAGCATCGAGACGATCGCCCGCCCTCTCGCTGCCGCGCAGGTCGCGCGCGTGGTGGCCGCGGGCGGCGGCGTGCACAATCCGGCCCTCATCGACGGCCTGCGCTCCGCCCTCCCCGCGGTCGAGATCGTGACGAGCGCGCACTACGGCATCGATCCCGATGCCAAGGAGGCGATCGCCTTCGCCGTGCTGGCCTGGGCTCATCTCGCGGGGCGGAGCGGCGCCTTCCCGTCGGTCACCGGCGCGCGGCGCCCGACCGTGCTGGGTTCCTTCACGCCTGGCGCCCGCCCGGGCGACCCGCGGAGAAGAACGCGTTGAGGCCGCGGGCCGCAGGTTGCGGGCCGGAGCGCCGGCGCGCGTTCGTGCGCTGCGCCCTGGTCATCGTCGTTCTCGCCGGCGCCGTGGCCGGCTGTGCCGGCCGGAGGCCGGTGCCGGCGGAAGCACCGCCGCCGGCCCGCCTTCCAGTCGCGCCCGATCGACCGCTCCGGATCGGGGTTGCCGTCCAGCGCGATTCGCTGCTCGCCACGAGCGCGGACCCGCTCGTGCTCGAGCGGGGTGCAGAGGTGATCGGGCGCTTCCGCCGCCTGCAGTTGACCGGGGCGGGTGGCGGGGCGATCGCCGTCGCGCCGGTCGGAGCCGCGCCGCGGACGATCGTGGACACGCTCAGGCTGCGCGCGGCCGCAACCGGCTCGCCGATCGCCCTCGACGGCGTTGCGTATCGTGGGTCCATCACGGTGTTCGCCGATGCCCGCGGCCGACTCACGGCGGTCAACGAGGTCGAGCTCGAGGACTACCTGCGCGGGGTAGTACCGCTCGAGATCGGGTCGCCGGGCGCGAATGCCCAGGCCGCCGTCGAAGCCCAGGCGATCGCCGCGCGCACGTATGCCGTCGCTCATCTCGGACGGTGGACCGAGCTCGGGTTCGACCTCTACGGCGACGTCCGGGATCAGGCTTATGGCGGACTCTCGGCGGAGCGGCCGGATGCCGGCCGCTCCGTCCAAGCGACCGCGGCGCTCGTCGCCACGCACAATGGCGTCCTGATCGGCGCCTACTACTCGGCGGCTTGCGGCGGTATGGCGGCCGCGGTCGAGGAGACCTGGGCCCTGCCGCCGGAACCCTACCTGCGGGCGCATCCGGATCGGCTGAACGGAGCGGATCTCTGCCGGGAGGCGAGACACTACCGCTGGGAGGAGCGGTGGACGGGGCCCGAGTTCGTGGCGCTCCTCGCCCGCACCATGACCGCGGAGTTCCCGGGTCCGGCGCCCTCCGGAGAGCTCGAAGACGTGCGCGTCACGGCGCGCAACTCCTCCGGGCGCGTGCGCGTCCTCACCGTCAGCGCCGGGGGACGCGAGCACCGGCTCGGCGGTGAGCGGGGTGACCGCATTCGCTGGGTGCTCCGCCGCCCCGGGGGAACCATCCTGCGCTCGACCTTGTTCGATGTAGAGGTGGTGCACGCGGAAGGTCGCGTGGAAGCCGTGGTGGTGCGGGGCCGCGGGAACGGGCACGGCGTCGGCCTCTGCCAGTCCGGGGCTCTCGCCATGGCGACTGCGGGTCATGATCGTGCAGCCATCCTCGCGCACTATTACCCGGGCACCCGGCTCGGGCGGCTCGGGAGCCCGGGCGAGGCGCTTCTGCAGCAGGACCCCCCGATCGCGGTCGCCCGGGTCGCGCCGGGCGACACGTCGCGGCGCTGAGGCCGAAGCCCCGGCGCTCGACGCGGCCCCGGGCCCGTGATAACCTCCCTGCCCCCGTCGTGCGCTGGAGAGGTCCCCGTCACTCCGAGCGGAGGGACTTCATGTCGCACCAGTTCGCCCGCGACCTCGCGCATCTGGCTTGCCCGCTCTGTCCCGAGAACGTCGGGCTCGAACTCGCCCTGCGTCTCGAGCTCGAGGCGGAGAGCGAGCTCGTGTTCGCCGTGTGCCCGGCCTGTCATCGGCTCTACGAGGTGACACCGAGCGGGTCCTCGGCGCTCGAGTTCCGCGAACATGCAGGGCTGTCGCTGCTTGCGGTCCGCTGCCCGCGCTGTCGCACCGCCGGCTACGCGCTGAGCTTTACGCTGCGGCAGACGGCCGCGGAGAACCACGTCTTCATCACCTGCCGCGAGTGCCACCACACGTTCAGGCCGAGCGAGGGCGAAGCGGCGCCCGCGGCCGAGAAGCTGCGCAAGGGAGCCGGGACGACGCTGGGAGGCGTGTCCACCTGAGCCAGGCGGCGCCCGGCCCGATCCGTCGGGGCGGCGCGGCGGCTCAGCGCGGCAGATCCGCGCGGCCCGCCGGAGAGCGGTCGAGGCGCTTCATGATCTCGACCGCGGTGCCTCGCGGCAACGAGGTGTGGAACTTGACCTCGTCAGCGAGTCGCTGGATCAGGAAGAGGTCGGCGCCGCGTCCCCCGGGTACCCGGTTCCGCTCCTCGGAGAGCGGCACGATCTTCTGCCCGTAATCACGCAGCACGAGACGCACCTCGGGGTCGCGTACGAGCAACGTCACCTTGATCGTCCCTCGCTCGTCCCCCTGATACGCATGCTCCACCATGTGAATGAAGGTCTCGATCGCGGCCAGGCGGAACTCGAAGAGATCGGCCGGTGCCATCTCGGTGATCTCGGCCACATGTCCGAGCCACTCGCGCAGGCGCGGGATCTCGCGGTAGGAGCTTGTGAGCTCGGTCTTGAGCGCCACGTCGACGAGCCCGCCCGGCTGCGGGGAGAACGTGCGCAGGGGCTGGGGCAGCGGCTTCGCTCGGCTCAGGGTGCGGGGCATCGCGCCCTCTCGTCTGGTGTTGGGGTGCTCGGAAGCGGCAGGCATCTCAGGATGAGATGCCCGCGCCGGCGCGGGACGGCCGGGGGTCGGCCTGCTTCCGTTATCGTGAGGCGGGCGCCGGATCCTTAGCCGCCGCAGGTGGGCGCCGAGAGTGCTCAGCGGCCCGGCGCATCTGGTATCCTTCACGCGCATGGTGCGTCCTGAAGGATGGGCAGTAAGCCGTCCGAGCTACACCGAACCAGCGGGTGCAAGTCCCGCCCAGCCAGGCACCGGAGCAGCTGGTAGCAGGCCCCCGGCGCAGGGAGAGATCCCCGCGGCCCGAGCGGGGCGTCGAAAGCCTCTACGGAGGGAGCAAGAGTGCGGTCCGCAACATGAAGTGAAGCCTGCCGCCTCGACAGATGAACAATGCGGGAGCCGAGCCGAGCATGTCGCGGCGAAGGCCACGTCCATGGGGTTGAAGTCCGGGAGAGAAGACGCCATGGGTCCCGCCGGGGCATGGGGCACAGCACGTACTCAAGGCTTGGTGTGGAACAGGAGAGGCCCGTCTGCGCAGCCCAGGTCGGGGCAAAGCGGCTCGTATAAGCCGAAGGTGAAGTCGAGCGCCGCGCAGCGGGAGTCCGAGGGGGCCGTAGTACCGAGGAAGGTCGTGCAGAACAACGCGACCGGAGGGAAGGGCCCCTGGTTTGGGGAAGCCGAAGTTGGAGGTAAGCGCGAGGGCATGGCCGGCAAGACCGGACCCAAACACCCCGATGGGCGTAAGCCCATCGACAAAGTACGACAACTCCAGCGTCGGCTGTGGGCGGCGGCCAAGCGGCAGCCGGGACGCCGTTTCCACGCGTTGTACGACCGCATCTGGAGGAGTGACGTCCTCCGGGAAGCGTGGAAACGGGTGAAGCAGAACCGCGGCGCGGCGGGGATCGATGCCCAGACCCTGACCGCGATCGAGCAGTACGGAGTCGAGCACTTCCTGGAAGAGCTCGGTGCCGTCCTGCGCGCAGGACGATACCGGCCAGTAGCGGTGCTGCGCCGGTATATCCCGAAGGCTGATGGGAAGCAGCGACCGCTGGGGATCCCGACGGTCCGCGATCGCGTGGTACAGGCGGCGGCGAAGCTGGTGCTGGAACCGATCTTCGAGGCGGACTTCCGTCCGTGCTCGTATGGGTTCCGGCCGCGGCGGAGCGCCACGGACGCACTGGAGACCCTGCGCAAGCTTGGGGCCCAGGGTGGCAACCACGTGCTCGACGCGGATATCCGCAATTACTTCGGGCAGATCGACCACGACAAGCTGCTGAAGCTTGTCGCGCGCCGAGTCACGGACCGGCGGGTGCTCAAGCTGTTGCGGCAGTGGCTGCGGGCCGGGGTGATGGAAGACGGCAAGGTGCAGGGGACTCTCTCGGGGACACCCCAGGGTGGGGTCATCTCGCCCCTGCTGTCGAACATCTACCTCAACGTTCTGGACACGGCGTGGGAGCGCCAGTATGGCCATCTGGGCATGTTGGTGCGCTATGCGGACGACTTTGTGGTGATGTGTCGCACGAGGTCGGCGTGCACAGAAGCGGAGCGGCGCGTGCGGGAGATCCTGACGCGACTCGGCTTGGAGCTACACCCGGAGAAGACGAGGCGAGTGGAGCTGAGCTGGGGCAAGCAGGGCTTCGACTTCCTAGGCTGCCACCTGCGGAAACGGTTGAGCGGGCCGATCTGGGAGAAGGAGCGCAAGCGTCTCTACTTTCTCCAGCGTTGGCCATCTCAGCGCAGCATGAAGCGGCTGCGGCAGCGGGTGAAGGTGTTGACCGGTCGCGCGCGCCACGGGGTGAAGGATGTGCGGGTCTTGATCCGCGATCTGAACCCAGTGCTACGTGGCTGGGCCAACTACTTCCGGACCGGGAATGCCGCACGCAAGTTCAACCAGGTCGATACGTACGTGTGGACGCGCCTCCGCCACTTCCTTGTGCAGCGGAAAGGTCGTCATCTACGCGCGGGCGAGTTCGACCGTTGGACGCGTGACTTCTTCCATCAGCATGGGCTCTACCGCCTGCGCGGGACCGTTCAGTACCCGGTAGTCGCGTAATGCCCCGACCCGAGACCTCATCCGTAAGCCGTGTGCGGGAAAACCGCATGCACGGTTTGACAGGGGGTCTTGCCATCCACCGCGCTCGTGGCGGTGTCAGGTAGGATCTACCAATGAACGACGATGAGCCTACCGGCAACGGCCGCCAGGAGCCTCCGCCCCCGGGGGCCGGATCGGAGACGCCGCACCCGGCGCCGTCTGGCGTGTCCTCTCCGCTCGATGCGGAGGCGGCGCGTGCGATCGAGGAAGCACGGCGGGCCTTCCTCGTCGCCGCGGAGAAGGCCGGGATCGCAGCGCGCGCTCTCTCCTCTCAGGTGCGGGCCGGCGCCGCCGACGCGTTCGAGGAGCTGACATCGATTGCGCGCGCCGCCCACGATCGCGTGCGCGAGCTGGCGGCGGATGCGGCGGAACTGCCGGCACCGGGAGCCCCGCGACGCGCGGCACGCCGTGGCGAGACGCCCGGGTCCCCGTCCCGGCTCGCGCCGCATCAGGCAGGCACCCTCGCCTACGCCGGATGGGCCATGACCGGCATCCTCTTCTACCTCTTGAGCGATCGCAGGGAGCGCTTCGTGCGATTCCACGCCCTCCAGTCGATTCTCCTCACCGCTGCGCTCGCCATCATGGGCGGTTCGGCGCTCGCCGTGCCGCTCGTCGGCAAGGTGCTCTTCTCGATGGCGGCGATCGGCTTCTTCCTCGTATGGCTGCTTGCCATGCGCAAGGCCTTCCGGCACGAGCGCTATCTCCTTCCGTTCATCGGAGAGATCGCCCGCGCCCACGTCGAGCGGCTTGCGGACGAACGCCGGTGAGAACGGGGCGGCCGGGAGAGGGGACGGGGACGAGCGCCGGCGCGGGGCCGCGGGGCGCGCCGGCCGTTTTCCGGCGCCTTGGCCCGCAGAGCGCGGCACCCGCGGGGCCCGCGCCGAATCGAATTGACACCGGCGGGGCCGTCGGCTAGTCTTTTCGATCCACGAGTTGGGCGGGGTCGTAGTTCAGTTGGTTAGAACGCCGGCCTGTCACGCCGGAGGTCGCGAGTTCGAGTCTCGTCGGCCCCGCCACCGTTCCCTTGCTTCGAGTCTCGGCCTCGATTCCACCGCCGTCCGGATCGTCCCGTTCCGGGCTCCGCAGCCCTGGGCGCAGGGGTATCGATCACGACGTCCAGGCGCGTAAGTTCTTTGGCGATTGTCGCCGAGCACCCCCGCTTCATCCCGATTCTGAAGGCGATCTTCGCCGTGGTCGTGTGGGGGGCGTCGTTCATCGCCACCAAGGTCGTGCTCGCCGACCTCTCGCCGGTCGTTCTCGTGTGGGTCCGCTTCGCGATCGGGTTCGTCATCCTCGGCGCGATCGTCGCCGCCCGCGGCGAACTGGCCCGCGTCGAATTGCGCGAGATGGCCTACTTCGCGCTCCTCGGATTCCTGGGCGTGACCCTCCACCAGTGGCTCCAGTCGAACGGACTGCGGACGGCAGAGGCCTCGACCACCGCCTGGATCGTGTCCACATCGCCGGTCTTCATCGCGATCCTGGGCTTCCTGATCCTGGGCGAGCGGATCGGGGGGGTGCGCGCCGCCGGCATCGGGCTCGCCGCGCTGGGCGTGCTCCTCGTGGTTGGGAAGGGGCGCTTCGATGCGCTGTGGAGCGGCGGGTTCGGTACGCCCGGGGATCGCCTGATCCTCCTCTCGGCGCCGAACTGGGCCCTGTTCTCGGTGCTCTCGCGGCGCGGGCTCAAGCGGCATCCGGCTGCGCGGATGATGTTCTACGTGATGGGTCTGGGCTGGCTCTTGTCGACCCCGCTCCTCGGCGGATGGTCGGCGCTCGGCGAGGTCGCCGGGCTCACCCCCCGCGGCTGGATCGGTCTGCTCTTCCTCGGGGTCTTCTGCTCGGGCGTGGCCTACGCGTTCTGGTACGACGCTCTCCGCGTGATGCCGGCCTCCCAGGTCGGAGCGCTCCTCTACCTCGAGCCGCTCGTCACGATCGTCGTCGCCTGGTTCGTGCTCGGCGAGGCGATCTCTCCCGTGTCCCTGGCCGGCGGCGCGCTGATCCTCCTCGGCGTGTGGGTCGTGGATCGACGCCCCGGGTAGCGGGGGCTACCCGATCCGGGCGAGCACGCGTTCGAGCTTGGCTCGGACCGAGGCCGCCAACTCGCGCAGGTCCTCGCCGCCGGTGGCCGCGATGGTCGCCAGCGGATCGACGGCGGCGACCACCGAGCGACCTCCCGGTTCCTCGTAGACGATCACGTTGCAGGGCAGCAGGAGCCCGATCTCGAGCTGGGTGGACAGCGCCTGGTGCGCCAGCGGCGGGTTGCACGCTCCGAGTATGCGGTAGCGGCGAAACTCGACGCCGAGCTTCTTCCGGAGGGTGTCCTGGACATCGATCTCGGTGAGTACCCCGAATCCCTCGGTCTTCAAGGCCTCCGGAATCATGGCCAGGGCATCGTCGAAGCTCAGGGCGAGCTCCTTGCGCATTCCGAACTTCATTGCGGGCTCCCGGTATTCACTTCGGCGGCGAGTCGCCGTCCCTCTCGTCTGCTTCGCGGCGCGCCGACCGGCGCGGGGTCGGAACGCCTCAGGTCGGTACGCCGAGTCGCGGCAGCACCCAGACTTGCAGCACGATCCAGACCACGGCGAAGGCAATCAGCGCGAGTGCGGTGTCCATCGTTCCTCCCCCGGGTTCGATCTCCAGTCTCTCACCAGGTGTGAGCCAAGCGCGCGGCCGATGGATTCAGCCGCCGGGCCGGGTCCGGACTCCTTCGGCGCGGGCGTCACTCCGTCGAGCGGCCGCCCGCTCAGTGGCGCAGGCGATCGAGTCCCATCGGGCAGGCGACCTCCCGCTCAGTGGCGGCCATCCTCTCCATGGCCCGGGGCCGGCATGCGGCCGGGGAGCTCGAGCTCGGTCGCCCCGGCGGCCGGCGGCTCCACCCACTGGACGCTCTGCGCCACATCGAACTCCGCGCGCGCGCCGCTCCACTCGATGGCGACGAGGGAGCGGTAGCCGTGGATGCGGTCGGTGAGGATGCCGGAGGCGAAGCCGATGCGCTCGTACGTGTTGAGGAGCGGAGCGCGCATGGCGCCGCGCACGCTCGGCGCCCCGCCGTTCGTACCGGGTACGCTCGCCAGGGGGCCGACGAGTTTCGGCTCCAGCATGCCGTCGTCCTGGAGGATGAAGAGGTGATGCCCGAGGTAGCTCGCCAGCGTATCGCGGCTCGCCGCGAGCTCGGTCGGATCGATCGTGCCGTCGGCGTTGCGATCGAGGAGCGCCCCGGCCGCCGCCATCGCACGGGCCGGCACCTCGACCGTGAGATGGAGCGTGTCGGCGACGACGCGAGCGGCGATGCGGGCCGGGGCGGCGAGCGAATCGCGGTTCGCTGGAGCGGCGAGCGAATCGCGGCTCGCTGGAGCGGCCCCGGTCGGGCTGGCCGCACCGCCGGGGCCGGGTGGAGCGGCCGCGTCACCCGTGGCCTCAGCTCCGGGCGCGAAGGTCGTGACGCAGGCCATGGCGAGGCACCACCGGGCGAAGTGGAGCCTGCGGGTCGCTCCGGCATCCGGGCTGGTCCTGGGGGCATGTCGCATGAACTTCTCCTCCTCGCGGGGCGTGCCGACCGTGCCGTCCGGGGGCGCGTCACGTCCCGGCGCGGGCGCGGGGAGTCATCTTAGACCAAGAGACGCCTCCCTCCCAGTCTCCACCTCCCAAGCTCCTCGGCGCCGGGTCGGTACCGCCATCCCCCTCGCGATGGCTGGTCTGCGAGCCGACACAATGTCAGGGTGTGCTGCGATGCCGGACCCGGTGTCTCGGAAGCAGCAGCGCGAACGGGTCTCCGGGGCCGCGGGGCGGCGCGCTTCCTAGAGGCTAAGTACGCATTTCCCTTGATGATCTGATTCCTGAATGGGCAGGGCATGGACGTTGCAACGGCCCCCGCTTCAGTTCCCGCGCGCGCCGGCCGGCAGGTACCGATCGCCAGGAGTCCGATCACGTCATGACGACGCTCGCAGCGCACGTCCTCCGCGCCATCGACCAGGAACATCGCGATCTCGCGCAGGATCTGGCGGCTCTCGTGAGCCTCCTCGATCCGGCCGGGAAGGGCGCCAGCCCCGCCGGCGAGGCGCGCGCATGGGCCGCTCGACTCCGCGGGGAGCTCCATCATCTGAGCCCCCGACTCGAGCGGCATTTTCAGCGCGAGGAACGCCACTTCCGGCTCCTGGCCGGGGACTATCCCGCGCTCGCCGCCGACTTCGACACGCTCCGGAACGAGCATGACGGCTTCCGCGAGGTGATGGCCGACCTCCTGGCGCGGGTCCTCGGCGCCGAGGAGGCCGTGCGGGAGGAGCTCGCGACGCGCCTCGCGGCATTCGCTGCCGACTTGAAGGATCACGAGCAGCGGGAGATGGCCGCCCTGCGCCGGCTCAAGTAGCCGGGCCCCCGGCGTCGCGCGCGGGGCCGCGGGTCGTTCTATACTGCCGCACCATGCGACGCATCTGCCGGCTTCTCCTCGTTGCTCTGGTGATTCCCTGGACGGTTCTCGGCGTGTCGATCGAGCGGGCCGCCGCCTGGGAGATCAGGCGCTTCGACGTGGATCTCCAGGTGAGACCCGACGCGCGCGTACGCGTGGTCGAGACGCTCGAGGTCGATTTCGGACCGGAGCGCCGGCATGCGATCTGCCGCTCCCTGCCGCGCTTCGTCACCGACCCGAGCGGAGCGCGCCGCTCGCTCGATCTCGACCTGATCGCGGTCACCGATGCCGCCGGGCGGCCCTGGCCCGTGCGTGTCGAGCGCCCGAGCCGCTCGCTCGATGTGTGGATGGGGAGCACGGAGCAGTTCACGACCGGCGAGCAGGTCTACCGCCTCACCTACGAGGCCTCGGGCGCGGTGTGGAGGGGCCCCTACCGCGACGAGCTGCACTGGGACGTCACCGGGAACGCCTGGGACGTGCTCGTGATCGCGGGCGCGGCCCGCATTGCGTGGCCGCCGGGCGCGGGCGCCGACCAGATCGAGGGGGCATCGCGCGTGACGCGCTTCGGGCGGGTGCTCCGGGAGGCCGACGTCAAGGTGATCGATACCGACCACGCGCAGTTCCTGCTGAATCGCGGGCTCCTGACCTTCGAGGGTCTGTCCGTCTCGGTGGTCTGGCCGCACGGGCTCGTTCGCCATCCCGGCCGGATCGACCGGGCCACGGCCTGGGCGTTGCGGAACCCGGCGCTCCTGCTCGTTCCGGTGGTGGCAGCGCTCCTCCTCGCGCTCCGCGCGCGCCGGCGCCGCGCCGCCGGGTGCCCCGGCACCACGCCTCTCGCCACTCCGGCGCTCACCCCGGCCGCGGCCGGGTTCCTCTCGCGGGGCCGCCTCGAGCCCGCCCACGTCGCGGCGGCGCTCCTCGATCTGGAGCGACGCGGCGTGCTCTCGATCACTCGCGCTCCGGAAGGTGGGCCCGGCGCCGAGGTCGCTTTCGAGGCGGCAGCATCGCCATCGGCGGAGCTCCCGTCCTTCGACCATCGACTCCACGCCCTCCTCTTTCCGGACGGGGCGCGGACGGCGACCCTCGCGGCCTTCGCCGGCCGCGCCCTTCCCGCGTGGCCCGTGCTGGTGCGGGAGGTCGAAGCGTCGCTCGTCGGGCACGGCGACCTCGATCCGCGCATCGCCTCGCGCCGCTCGCCGCTCCTGCTCGGTGCCCTGATCGCGCTCGTCCTCGGCTTGATCGCCGGCGTCGCCGGGCGCCGCGCGGCGCACGGACTCCTCGGGATGGCGACCGCGGGCGATTGGGTTGCGGTGGGTGGGGCGAGCGCGCTCCTCGCGCTCTCGGTGGTCGCGATCGGGGCCCTCCTCCCACGCACGACCGTGACCGGGGGCCGGCGGCGCGCGGCGATCGAGCGCTACAGCAGCACTCTGGACGCGGTGGACGCGCCCGCCGGCGCGGCCGCCGTGCCGTTCGCCGTCGCGCTCGGACTCGGGGCGCGCATCCCGGGGCGCGCGGCCGCACCGGCGCTCGCCTTCGCCCGCGCGGTCGAGTCGGCGCTCGGCGGCGGCGACAGAACCGGGTGCTAGACCCATCAGGGAGAGGCAGGGGCGCAAGTGCGGGCGGCACAAACGGTTCTTCTCGTCGGGGGCACAGGGCGCACCGGGCGGCGCGTCGTTGAGGGGCTCCTGGAACGTGGAGTCAGCGTGCAGGCCATTGTGCGGTCAGCCAGTAGACTCCCGGGGGCCATTGCGGATCATCCGCGACTGATCGTCGTTGAGGCCGATCTCATGGCACTTGGCGGCGAAGACCTTGTTGCGCGCGTTAGCGGCTGCGATGCTGTCATCTCGTGCCTCGGTCACGTCATCAGCGTCAGAGGAGTGTTTGGTCCACCGTATGATCTCGTGACACGGGCCACGGCGCGACTCTGTCAGGCGATTCGAGATTCGCAACCGCATGTGCCAGTGAAGTACATCCTCATGAGCAGCGTCTCAGTCAATCATCCAGGCGTCCCCGAGGCGCGGCGCGGGACGCTGGAGAAGGTGGTTCTGCGGGTTCTCCGCGGCTTGGTTCCGCCTGCGAGGGACAACCAGCGCGCCGCGGACTTCCTCCATGGCGAGATCGCTGCGAGCGATCCCCTGATGCAGTGGGTCGTGGTTCGCCCGGACACCCTCGTGGAGGGTGGCGCTTCAGCCTACTCCCTTCATGAGAACCTCGTCAGCAGCCTCTTCAAGCCAGCCAGGACCAACATGGCGAACGTTGCTAGCTTCATGTGCGACCTGGTGACTGATGCTGAGATCTGGGCGAGGTGGGCGGGGCGCCTACCTGTGATCGTCAATGGATCTGACCCGCACTGATGATACGGAGGGTCTAACCCGCGCATGAAACCGCCCGCCGGCGGCGGGCTTCTGCGCAGCGCTCGGCGGCGACTTAAGCCTGGGCGCTCGGCGCCCCCGCCGACAGAGTCCCCGGGCTCGTGATCGGCAGCCCGGCGGCGGCCCAGGCCTCGATCCCACCCAGCAGATCGGCGACGTGCTCGAATCCGGCCCGGCGAAGGACGCTGGCCGCGATGCTCGAGCGGTAGCCGCTCGCGCACTGGACGACGATCTCGCGGTCGCGGGGCAGGGACTCGAGGTGCCGGGTGATCTGGCCGAGGGGGACCCACGTCGTTCCGGACATCTGCTTCGTCTCGCGTTCTCCGCGCTCCCTGACGTCGAGGACGAGGGGATGCGGGACCCGCGCCGCGAGCTCCTGGGCGGTCAGGCGATCGGCGCGCCGGATGAGCGCGTCGTGATCCCGTGCCGCGTCGAGCCCCCCCCCGAGGTAACCGGCGATCTCATCGAAGCCGATGCGGCCGAGACGCATCGCCGCCTCGCCCTCGCCTCCCGGAGCGGCGATGAGGACGATCGGTCGCGCGCGGTCGAGCAGCGATCCGGCCCACGTCGCGTACTTCCCGGAGAGGCCGATGTTGAGCGAGCCCGCGAGGTGGGCGGCCGCGAACTCGATCGGTTCGCGTACGTCGAGGAGCGTGGCGCCGCTTGCGGCGAGGGCGAGGGCCTGCTCCAGATCGAGCGGGCGGAGCCGGGCGAGCACCTGGTCGAGGAGCGGACGCTCCTCCCGGTTGCGCTGGGCGTCGAACGGGAAGTAGGCCGGGACGTCCGGCAGATCGGCGGTCATCAGACGGACGAAGTCGGCGCGCGGCATCGGAGCGCATGCATAGTTCCACTCGCGCTCACGCCCGATCGTGGAGACGCGCTCGTCCTTGAGCGCGCGCCCGCACAGGGAACCGGCGCCGTGGGCGGGATGGACGCGCGTTGCATCCGGCAGCCGGAGGAGCTTCCCGTGCAGCGAATCGTAGAGCGCCGAGGCGAGCTCCTCCGGCGTTAGCCCCTTCGCCGCCATCAGGTCGGGCCGCCCGACGTCGCCGATGAACAGGGTGTCGCCGGTGAAGACCCCGTGGGGGGCGGTCGAGTCGCCATCGAGATCGAAGACGAGGATCGAGATCGACTCCGGTGTGTGTCCCGGGGTCTCGAGCGCGGCGAGTCGCACCCGGCCCATCTCGATCGTGTCGCCTTCCGCGAGCGGCATGAACTCGAACTCGGCCCGGGCCGCGGCGCCGAAGTAGACGGTGGCGCCGGTGCGCGCCCGGAGCTCGAGGTGGCCCGAGAGGAAGTCGGCGTGGAAGTGGGTCTCGAGGACATGCCGGATGGTGAGGCCCTCGGCCGCCGCGTCGGCGAGGTACTGCTCGACATCGCGCTGCGGATCGATGACCGCGGCGGTGCCGGTCGTCCGGTCGCCGACGAGGTAGGAGGCGTGGGCCAGGCAGCCGAGGTAGTAGCTCCGGAAGATCATGACGTCGCTCGCTCCGATGGCAGGTGGGTGACGCGAGGCCGGGACGGGACGCGGTCGAGTATCCCCGGGGCGCCCCGGCGCGCGCAAGCGGGCGGTGGCAACCGTGCTCGCGGCCGGCCGCCATTTGCGCCCGGGATCGATGATCAGTCGGCGGCGCCCTTGGCGGGCCCCGGCGCCACCGCGAGCTCGTCCATCGTCTCGTAGGCGCGCCGGAGGTGCGGGATCACGATCGAGCCGCCGACGACGAGAGCGACGTTCAGCGCCTCCACCATCTCGGCCCGCGTCACGCCCGCGCGCGCCGACTGCACCAGGTGATACGTGATGCAGTCGTCGCAGCGGAGGACCGCCGAGGCGACGAGGCCGAGGAGCTCCTTCGTCCGCACGCTCAAGGCGCCCTCCTCGTAGGTGCGGGTATCGAGGGCGAAGAAGCGCTTGGTCTCGAGGTTGCCGGTGTCGAGGATGCGCGCGTTCATCCGCTCGCGGTATGCGTGGAACTGGTCGAGCTTCGTGCCCATTCTCCCTCCATGGTTGGTGCGGTCTCCTGGCCGGCTGGCCCCGGGCTGGTGCCCCGCGGCGGTTCCCGGCGTCGTCCCGAGTCGCTACAATACGGCCTCCGGAGCCGCGCCGGCGATGCCCGCGCCGGCGCGGCGGGGACGCGGGGCCGCCACCGGGACAGGACGGGTTCCACGATGAGGAGCAGCACATGAGCACCAAGGTGCCGGGACGTTTCCAGCGCTTCGAGCGCGAACAGCCGCGGATCGTCGCGGCGTACACCGCCCTGGGCGATGCCTGCCAGGATGCCGGTCCCCTCGCCGCGCCGCAGCGCGCGCTCGTCAAGCTGGGCGTCGCGATCGGCATGCAGCACGAGGGCGCGGTCCATTCGCACACGCGGAAAGCCCTGGAGGCGGGAGCGAGCCCCGCCGAGATCCGCCACGCCGCGCTCCTGGCGACGACGACGATCGGCTTTCCGCGGATGATGGCCGCGCTCTCCTGGATCGACGACGTGCTCGGCGATCGCGCGGGCGGCTGAGCGGGGCGGCCCGCCCGCCGCGTGCCCGCGCGATCCGCGGATGGCCGCTCTGCGCGGGCTAGTGCTTGAGGACGAGGCGCGTGGCGCCGGCCGGGCGGTTCCTGGCATCGCGCACCGCCGCCGTGTAGATTCCGGCCGGCACCCGGCGGCCGCCGCTCGCGCGCAGGTCCCAGCTCGAGGGGCCGCCGCCGTCGAACCCGGTAAGGCGGCGGATCACGCGCCCGGACGGCGCGATGATGGCCACCGACCCGCCGGCGGGCACGCCCGCGATCGTCACAGGCTGGCTGGCCGTGAGATCCACGGGGTTCGGGAAGCCGTAGATCCCGGTGGCCGCGGGCGGCGTCGCGGGCACGCCGCCGGAGGGATCCTCGACGACCTGCGGTCCGCGGAGGAGGACGAGGCCGTCGAGCGCCGGCAGCGTGACGCGGGAGACCGGCGTTCCGTCGTTGGTGACGGGGTCGACCACGCCGGCGATCCGGAAGAACCCGCCCTCGATGTCCACCGTGAGCGGCGCCGTCGTCGGATTGACGAGGGCCAACCCCTTGTCGAAATCGCGGCGGAACACTCCGCCGCGCCCGCTCACGATCTGGATCGAGTCGATGACGATCGATCCGCCGTTCAGCATGCCGAAGTAGAGGTAGTAGCCGCTGTAGGGACCGAGCGTGACATCGGCGCGCGCCTGGCCCACCGCGCCCGCCGGCGGGTCGAGGATGATGAGATTCCGGTCCGACGCGTTCAGGTTCACGTCGGAGCGGGCGCCGACGTAGAAGTAGCCATTGCTCGGCGGCTCGCTCACCACGCGGTACTCGAAGGAGACCGTGTACGTCGCATTGGCGGCGAGGGGCAGCGCGGTGGGGGAGGAGCAGAGGAAGAAATGCCACGCCCCCGGCTCGTTGCCGAAGCGCCCGAGCACGGCGCCGGTGCCGGAGAGGACGAGGTCGGGGTCGGTCGTCCACTCGACCTCGCCCGCTCCGCAGGTGCCGGGGAAGATGTCCGGGAAACCGGTGTCGAAGTCGGCCGTGGCGACGACGTCGATGCCGAGCTCGATCGGGGCGCCGCGCGGCTGCCCGAGATCGGCGGCGTACTCGTCATAGAAGACGGGGTTGGGCCAGGGGTGTTCCTCGGCGTAGTGGAACGTGAACATGTTCGCCATGAGCCCGGTGCAGAGCCCGTAGCGCATGCGCTGGAAGTCGCCCGCGGTCGAGCGCGTGACCCCGGCGAGGAGGACCGGGGCCTGCCCGTAGGTCTGCCAGTCCGCGGCCTGCTGGAGGCTGCCGGCCCAGCCTTCACGGAACGGGAAGTCCTCGAAGTAGCGCCCGTTCATGGTGCCGAACTGCCGGCCGTTGCCATTGCCGACCACGATGACGCCGGGACCGGCCTGGGCACGGAAGCGCGTGAGCATGTGGGCCAGGCCCGCGTTCCACCAGACATCCACTGAATCGGGTGGATCGGCCACCCCGTTCCGATCCAGGTCGAGCGAGCCGGGGATCGTGGCATTCATCCAGGCCGCGCCGTTCCACACGTTGTCCATCATGAATCCGTCCCAGCGCCCGCCCGACAGCATGTCGCTCACCATGAAGTCGGCGATGAACTCGCCCCAGGTCTTGCCGTTCACGCGGGGGCAGCGGGTGGAGACGTTGAGCAGCGGCATGTTGGGGATGCGCGGGTCCCAGTAGACCAGCTCGCCGAACTCGTTGCGCACGAACCACTCGTCGGCGATCGCGCGATCCAGGCGGTTGACGACGTGCTGCGGATCCTCGATGTGCGGCAGGCTCCGCCCCGCCACGTTGACGTAGGCGAGGCGGAGGAGATCCGGGTTCATGGTGGCGAGCGAGTCCAGGCGGGCGGCGGTCGTGCCCTCGCCGTTCCAGAAGGCCGTGGACAGGGCATCGAAACGCGCGATCACGTCGAGCCGACCGTCGAGCCAGCCCGTGTCGTCGTAGAAGAGGTGCGGGTAGCCGCTCGTGAAGGGCGGCTCGGCGGCGACCGCCGGGGCTGGCGCCGCGCCCAGGGCGACGCTCAGGGCGAGCATGGCCATGAGGCCGGCTGCACGGCGCGCGACGGCCCGGATCAGGGTCGGTGCGTGGCGGCGGATGGCTCGTTCATGGTGCGCTTGCGGCGCGCGCAGGATGCAGGTTGGGTCAATTGCCATGCTGCTGTAACCCCAAGTTGCAGGCAGGATCCGCTCGAGCGGCCGCGACCGCGACCGCGATGGGCTCTGTCCGCGGCTCGGTTGCAACCGTCATTCCATATGCAGGTGTGGAAGGGGCCATGGGGGGGATGACCCGCCGGGACCGGGGGATCATATCGCGGATGCCCCCGGATCCGCGCTAATTCGCGGTCGGGAGCTCCCCGGCTGCGGCATCTGCCGCCGGGTCGGTGCCGGTGGCCGCCACGGCGAGCGGATCGACACCGATCCCCGCATACAGCGACTCGCGGAAGCCTAGAGCGACCAGGTGCTGCCAGTACTGCTGAAACTCGCTGAAAACGCGGCGGCGGCGCGCCCGCAGGTGCTCGATGAGGCGGAGGAGCGCCCGGCGCTCGGCCGCCCCGTCCGCCTGATCGAGGGTGCGGCGCACGTCGGCGACGGCGCGGGGCGCGTCGCTCGGCTCGTCGCCGGGGAAGAGCAGGCGGCCGAGCTCGGCCGCCTGCTCCTCGCGCCGGTGCTCGAGGTGGCGCTCGCAGAAGGGCACGAAGACATCGAGATCGTGAACGAGACCGAGTCGGTCCTGAATCTGGCGCACCTTGGCGATGGCCGGGGTGAACACCTCCGGGAGGAGGAAGCGGAAGATCTCGAGCGTGTAGCGGAGACGCTTGGCGGCGATCCGCATGTTGTGGTGATCGCGTACGGCCGCGGGATCGGCGACCGCCGGGGCCAGCGCGCAGAGATCCTCGAGCCGGACCGGGACGATCAGGCGCATGGCCTCGAGCGTGGACTCATGGGGGCGGAGGCCGGGGATGGGCGACGGGCGGGCCACAGCTCAACGCTCCGCGATGGGAGCATCGTCGAAGAAGGACGTGAAGCGGAGGAGCTGCTCCGGGCGGCCGAGCGCGCGCAGGGCCTCCGACATCGCCTCGCGGCGTTCGGCACGGCGGCCGTCGACATGGGCGGCGAGGCGATCGAGATGCGGACGGTCGTCGGCGGAAACGCGGGCGCGCTCGCCCTCGAGCGCGAGCAGGAGGACATCGAGATCGCGGACGCGGCCCAGCGCCGCCGTGAAGCGCGCAATGCGCCGCTCGAGCCGGCGAAAGCGGCGGCGCGCGGAGAACAGGCCGCGGCCGAGGAGGAGCGCGCTGCGGAGCCGGCGGGACGCGACACGCATGTCGTGCAAGGCCTCGGCGTTCCCGGCCAGCGTGCCCTCGTAGTGCGCCATCATCTCGTCGAGCCGCTTGCGCACGAGGACGCGGAGAAAGGTCAGGAACGGCGTCTCCGCGCGCATTGCTCCGAGGCGGGTCCCGGGCATGTCTAGGGTCGGTCCTCGTCCGCGGCGGGGGTGGGGCGCGCGGCGGGTGACGGAACGGCGGACGGTCCCGCTCCGAGTTGCCTCTGCATGGCCTCCCATTCGCGCTCGGTGGCCTTGAGGCCGGAAGCCGGCGGGGCCGCGGCGCCGAGCGCCTCGCCGAGGGCTGCCGCGAGCGCGGCACGCGAGTCTATGCAGCGCCAGTCGAGATCCAGCCACTCGATGACGCGGAGCCCCGCCGCGACGATGGTGGACTCGCTCACCTTGCGGCCGGCGCGCGCCGCGGTGAGGCGGAGCCAGTAGAGCTGCTCGGCGGCGAGGCGCACCTTGAGGGGCTCGGTCGCCGTGCGCCGGCGGGGCGCGAGGAACGGTGCAAGCGCGTCGCCTGCGGCGGCCCGGCGCGCCCGCCGCGGTCTCCGTCGCGATGTCCGGACGCGTGCCTTCCGCCCGTCCGGCTCGCCGGCCGGCACCGCCGGGTCCGGCGTCGGGGCGGGGCCGGACGCGGGCGCCCACTGCTCGAGAAAGCGGAGGTAGCTCGCCGGTGCGGGCGGCGATTCCGGATCGAGCGGCTGATCCTCTCGGGGCTCGTTCATGCGTTCCTCGTCTTCCTGGTCGTCATCCTGGTTGTCTCTCTGGTTGTCGCCGGACCGCCGCGCCGCCCGGCGATGGTCGCTCGATGGCGGATCACCTGAGGCGCGCGGCGCGGAACGGGATGGGACGCTCGGCGGCCGCGCCGGGTCCCGGACGCGCCGCCGCACGTTCCGCGGTCGGGTCGATCTCGCGCGCCGCGCTGGCGGCGGCCGCCGCGTCGACCTGGGGTCGCCCGGCGGCGGCGGCGAGAAAGAGCGCGTGAGCGCAGGCGATGTTGATGAGGCGGGGCACGCCCCCGGTGTGGCGATAGATCTCCGCGATCGCGCCGTCGGAGAACAGGGGCTGGCTCGCGCCGGCCACGCGGAGGCGATGGCCGATGTAGCTCCCGGTCTCGGCGAAGGAGAGCGGGCGGAGATGGAAGCGCATGGTGATGCGCTGAGCGAGCTCGGGAAAGCGGGCGGCGCGCGCGGCGAGCTCGGGCTGTCCGATCAGCACGAGATGGAGAAGCTTCTCCTCGTTCGTCTCGAGATTGGTGAGCAGGCGCAGCTCCTCGAGCTGCGAGCGACCGAGGAGCTGCGCCTCGTCGACGATGAGCACGGCGAGAACGCGCCGCGCGGCGAGCGCCGCGAGATGACCGTGGAGCGCGGCGGCGAGCTCGGCCTTGCTGCCCCGCAGCCGCTCGCCGCCGAACTCGCGGAGGATCGCCGCGAGGAGCTGCCCCGCGGGCAGCAGCGGGTTGATGATGAAGGCGGTTCGATAGCGCTCGGCGGGCAGGAGCCGCGTGAGCGCGCGCGCCAGCGTGGTCTTGCCGCAGCCGATCTCCCCGGTGAGCAGCGTGATGCCGCCCCGCAGCTCGCCCACGGCGAAGAGCAGTCGGGCCAGCCCCTCGCGATGGCCGGCCGATTCGAAGAGGAAGCGGACGTCCGGATGCAGCGTGAACGGCCCGTGCTGGAGTCCCCAGTGTTCCTCGATCATCGTCCTCGTCCCTTCCGGCGCCGGCCGCGGCGGCGGCGTGCCGCAGCCGCTATCATGCCACATCCGGCGACCGCTGCTGTGAAGGCGAGGGGCGCCGGGTCCGCCGACCGGGGCCCGATGCCGCCCGCGGCGGGGAGCGGAGGCGGGGCCGGGCGGCCCGGCCCGGGGCTTTCGCTCCACGGGCCCTCGTGTAGACTGGCGCGATCCGGCTGGACAGGCGCGATACGGAGCCGCGCGCCATCGGCCCGCCGCCGGGAGCGGATCGCTCGCCCAGGAGCCCCGCTCGCACGCACGGCCCGGTCGCCCCCGGCCGCTTCCTGAGGAGAGGAGTGATCGCCTCGTGAGCACAAATGGTCGCCCGGACTCCGGGCTCTTCGCCCGCCGCCGCCGCGAGCTCATGCGCCAGCTCGGGCGCGGCGTGGTGCTCGTTCCCACGGCCCCGCAGCGGACCCGGTCCAACGACACCGAGTACCCCTATCGCCCGGACACCGACTTCTACTACCTGACCGGATTCAGCGAGCCCCACGCCGTGGCCGTGCTCCGGCCCGGACAGGCCAAGCCGTTCGTCCTCTTCGTGCAGCCGCGCGATCCCGAGCGCGAGACGTGGGATGGGCGCCGCTACGGGCCCGATGGGGTGCGCCGGGTCTTCGGCGCCGATCTCGCCTATCCGATCGCCGCTCTCGACGAGGAGCTGCCGAAGCTCCTGGCCGCCGCCGATCGCGTCTTCCTTGCGCCGGGCAAGTACCCGGAGTTCGACGCCAGGGTGAACGCGATCCTCGACGGGTTCCGCAGGAAGAGCCGCGCCGGGATCAAGCCGCCGTCGGCCGTGCTCGACCTGCGCGAGGTGCTGCATGAGATGCGGCTCACCAAGGGTCCGGAGGACATCCACCTCCACCGGCGCGCCGCCGCCATCAGCGGCGCCGGTCACATCGCCGCGATGCGCGCCGCCCGGCCCGGGATGATGGAGTACGAGATCGAGGCGGTTCTCGAGTACGTGTTCAAGAAGCTGGGGGCCCGCTCTCCCGGCTACAACCACATCGTCGCCTCGGGCGCGAACGCCACCATCCTCCACTACAACGAGAACGACCGGGAGATGGCCGCCGGCGAGCTCCTGCTCATCGATGCCGGCGCCGAGTACGGGCTCTACACCGGCGACATCACCCGCACCTGTCCGGTGAACGGGCGCTTCTCCCCGGCCCAGCGCGACATCTACACCGTGGTGCTCGCCGCCCAGAAGGCGGCGATCGAGGCCATCCGTCCCGGGGTGCCGTTCAACCGCGTCCACGACACGGCGGTGCGCGTCATCACCCGCGGTCTCGTCGGGCTCGGCCTCCTGCGCGGCAGCGTGGCCGATCTCATCAAGAAGGAGAAGTACAAGCGCTTCTACATGCACGGGACGAGCCACTGGCTGGGGATGGACGTGCACGATGTCGGGAGCTACAAGCAGGGCAAGCGCTGGCGGAAGCTCATGCCGGGGCACGTGTTGACGGTCGAGCCGGGGATCTACGTCCCGGCCGATGCGCGCGGCGTTCCCCGGCGGTACCTGGGGATCGGCGTGCGGATCGAGGATGACGTGCTCGTCACCCGCGGCGGGCACGAGGTGCTGACGGCGGCGGTGCCCAAGGAGATCGCCGACATCGAGGCGACCATGGCCCAGCCGCTCTCCCTGCCCGTCTAGGGGAGAGAGGCGTGGAACCGCTGCCGGTGCGCCGCGGGATCGTGATCCCGGCGTCCGAGCTGGCCGCGACCTTCTCGCGCGCCGGCGGTCCGGGCGGGCAGAACGTGAACAAGGTGGAGACGCGGGTCGAGCTCCGCTATGCGCCGGCCTCGTCGGCGGCGCTCCCGCCCGCGGTCAAGGAGCGCCTCTGCCGGCTCGCCAGCCGGCGGATCACCGCCGCCGGGGAGCTCGTGATCACGAGCCAGCGCTACCGCACCCAGGCGCGGAATCTCGATGATTGTCGCGAAAAGCTGCGCGAGCTGATCGAGCGCGCGCTCGTGCCGCCGCGCCCGCGGCGGCCGACTCGCCCGCCGGCCGCGGCCGCCGCCGAGCGGCTGCGCGCGAAGGCGCTCGCCAAGCGACGGAAGGCCGCGCGCCGCCTGCCGGACGCGAACGAGGAGTGAAGCGGGCGCTCCGCTCAGCGGGCGGGTGTGCTGCGCAGGCGGCCGGTCGCCGGATCGATCTCCGGCCGCGGGATCGCGATCGTCCGCTCGATCGGCGCGTAGAGAGCGCCGCCCAGGCGGCCGAGGGGCTTGAGCCGGGCGATGTCGACGTCGTGTCCGGTCCACAGCTCGTCGGCGATGTGGAAGAGCACGACCTCCCCGATCGCGAGCGCGGTGCCGGAGCGCCCGATCGTGAGGAGGCGTTCGAGCCGGCACTCCATGTGGAGCGGCGACTCCGCGACCCGCGGCGGTTTGACGCGCGCGGACGGGAGCGGCGTCAGCCCCACTTCCGCGAACTCGTTCACCGTGGGCGGGAAGTCGGCCGATGTGAGCACCATGGCGCCGGCGAGGTCGGTGGTGACCACGTTGACCACGAACTCGCCGGCGGCCTCGATGTTGCGCGCAGTGTCCTTCGGTTCGCCGCGCCGCCTGCCGATGGCGACGGCCAGCGTGGGCGGGTCGGAGGTGACGCCCATGAAGAAGCTGAACGGCGCCAGGTTCGGGCGGCCGTCGGGGGAAAGGGTGGACACCCACGCGATCGGGCGGGGCACGATCGTCGAGATGAAGAGCGGATACGCCGCCTTCACCGCGAGATCGCGGGGATCGATCTGCATGGCGATCGTCGAGACCCGGCGTCGGCTCGGGCGCGCGCTAGACGGCGGCGGCCGCAGCGGCGAGACGCAGGGATCGCCGTGCCAGCTCGTGTACGATGTCGAGATCGGCAGGCGGGAACTCGTAGTTGCCGAACTCGCTTGGCTGGATCCAGCGGAAGTGCTGGCAGCCGATCGCCCGCGGCGTTCCGGACTCGAGCGTGCAGAGGAAGAAATGGAGCCGGACGATGCGCTCCGGATAGGCGCGCTCGATCACTCGCCACATCTTGTCGACGCTGATCTCGATCCCCAGCTCCTCGCGCACCTTGCGCTGGGCGCATTCCTCGATGGTCTCGGCGGCGAGGCGCTTGCCGCCTGGAAACTCCCAGCACGGACCGAGATGCGACCCCTCCGGCCGCTGCGAGACCAGATAGCGACCATCCCGCCGGATGATGGCGGAGGCCACCTCGATCACCGCCTTGCCCGCCTTCGCGGCCCTGGCCGGCCTGGACTTCGCGGCCTCCTTGGTCTGTTTCGTGGTCATGATTGGACAAACCTCTGGGGAGAGCGGGGAGGGGTGACTCGTGCGCCGAGCGTACTTCGTCCTGTGCCCGACGCCTTCAGCGCATGGCTACAAACAGGTAGCATAGCACCCGCCGGGTCCCCGCAGCAAGGTCCGACCCGGCCCGGTGCGGTGACCCGAGCGCGAGGGGCGGCTCGGCAAGACCCGGGGGCGCCGCGGTCCCGGCCCTGCGCCGTGCTCCCTCGAGCCCCCTCCGCCGGCCCGCGACCCCCGCCGTTGAGCCGCGGCTTCGCCTGTGCTACTAGGGGGGCGGCGGTCGGGTGGGGGCGTCGTGACGGCGCCGGGAGCCGCCCGGCTGTGCCTTGACCGGGAGCCGACAGGGTGGAGGAGGACGATGCTCACCGAGCCATTCAAGATCAAGGTCGTCGAGCCGATCCGCTCGATCTCGCGGGACGAGCGGATGCGGGCCATCCGGGACGCCGGCTTCAACCTGTTCCGCGTCCCGGCCGACAAGATCTTCATCGATCTGCTCACCGATTCGGGCACCTCGGCCATGAGCCAGGCGCAGTGGGCCGGCCTCATGATGGGCGACGAGTCCTACGCCGGAAGCCAGAACTTCTTCCACCTGCAGTCGGTGGTGCGCGACATCTTCGGATTCAAGCACGTGATCCCCACGCACCAGGGGCGGGTGGCGGAGCATCTCCTCTTCTCGACGGTCGTGGCTCCGGGCAAGGTCGTGCCCAACAACATCCACTTCGACACCACCCGCGCCAACGTCGAGCATGTCGGCGGGCGCGCTCTCGACTGCGCCATCCCCGAGGCGTTCGATCCCGATGCCGAGCATCCGTTCAAGGGCAACATGGATGTCGCCAAGCTGGAACGGGTGATCGGCGAGTACGGGCGCGGGGCGATCCCGCTCGTCATGATCACCGTGACCAACAACTCGGGGGGCGGGCAGCCGGTGTCGCTCGCCAACATCCGCGAGACGAAGCAGCTGCTCGAGAGGTACGACATCCCGCTGTTCCTCGATGCATGCCGGTTCGCCGAGAACTGCTTCTTCATCAAGGAGCGGGAGCCGGGCTGCGGGGGCCGCTCGATCAAGGACATCGCCCGCGAGATGTTCTCGTACGCGCAGGGTTGCACGATGAGCGCCAAGAAGGACGGGCTCGTCAACATCGGCGGGTTCCTGTGCGTCAACGACGACGCGCTGGCCGATCAGATCAAGAACCTGCTCATCCTGGTCGAGGGCTTTCCCACCTATGGCGGCCTGGCGGGACGCGATCTCGAAGCCATGGCCATCGGGCTCACCGAGGTGCTCGAGGAGGACTACCTTCGCTTCCGGACGTTCCAGGTCAAGAACCTCTGGGAGATGCTTGATCAGGCGGGCATTCCCCTCGTGCGCCCGGCCGGCGGTCATGCCGTCTATCTGAACGCCCGCCGCTTCCTGCCTGACATCCCGCAGCCGCAGTTCCCGGCGCAGGCGCTCGCCGCGGCGCTCTACGTCGAGGGCGGCATTCGCTCGGTCGAGATCGGAAGCCTCATGTTCGGGCGGACCGAGAACGGCCGCCCCGTCTATCCCGATCTCGAGCTCGTGCGGCTCGCGATCCCGCGCCGGGTCTACACGACCCAGCACATGCGCTACGTGGCCGACTCGATCATCGAGCTCTGGCAGCGGCGCCACGAAGTGCGCGGCCTCCGCCTGACGTACGAGGCTCCCATGCTGCGCCACTTCACCGCCCGTCTGGAGGAGGTCGAGCCGTCCGTCATGGCGCGATGAGCCGAGGCGCCCCGGCGCCGGTCCGGCCGGAGCGCGGTCCGGCGCGCGATCGCGCCCCGGCCGGAGCGCTCCTCGGGGGCGTCCTCGCGCTCTGCGTTCAGCTCGGTCTCGGCCTGGGACCGGGGGCGCTCCCGGCGCATGGTGAGGTCATCGCCTTCCGCGACCGCTTGGCTCCTCAGCCCTGGCCGCCCTGGCGGCTCGTCCGCGCGGAGCCGGCGGTGCCCCTTCCCCCGCGCGTGCTCGGCCTGCGCAGCGTGTACGAGGCGTTCACCTATCCGGATCGAGCGGTCGAGGCCGCCGACCCGGCCCTCGCCCTCCTTGCCGGCGGCCGCGTGGACCGCATCGGTCTCGACCTCGGCTACGGCCTCGGCGCCGACCTCACCGCGAGCGTCCGGCTGTCCTTCCTGGCCGGGGACATCGCGGCGGCCGAGGCCAAGAGCGGGTTCGAGGATGTCCAGGTCGCGGTCGCCTACGCGCGCCCGGTGGCCGGCGAGCGCCTGCGGGCTCGCGCGGCGGCGGGGGCCTGGCTCCCGCTCGGAAGCGATGCCTCGTTCGCTGCAGGCGGCGGGCCGGCCGCCGCTCCCTTCTCCGCCGGCGCGACGCGACTCTTCGCCGGCGCCGGGCTCACGGTCGCCCTCACCCGGCTCGATGCGCCGGTGATGATCCACGCGCATGTCGAGGGCACGTGGGTGGACGGCGGCGCGAGCGAGGAGGATCGGTCTTTCCTGCCCTTCCGCGAGCGGATGCCGTTCCTCACGCTGGGCACGACGGCGCACGATCGTCTCGACCTGCGCTTCGACCTCTCGCTGGTCCATGGGCGCGCGGGGCTCTGCTTCGAGTACGAGCGGCCGCGCCTCCTCGACGCCGGCGACACCATCTCGCCGGGCGAGTCGCCGCAGTGCCTGAGCCCCGGTTTCGCGCTCCGCGTCGCCGGAGCCGAGGTCGGGGTCGCGGCCGATTTTCTGCTCGCGGCGGACGACGACGCCACCGCCTTCGACCCGCGCCTCATCTATCCGGAGTGGGCGATCCGCATCCGGATCGGCACCGATCTCGTGCTGCGGGATGCCGATCGCGACGGGGACGGCGTCGGCGACGTTCACGATCGCTGCCCGGGTGCGGCGGAGGACCGGGACGGCTTCGCCGACGGCGATGGCTGTCCCGATGCGGACAACGATGGGGACGGCGTTCCTGACGCAGCCGACGCCTGTCCGAACGAGGCAGAGGATCGGGACGGCTACGCGGATGCCGACGGCTGTCCGGACCTCGACGACGACGGCGACCTGATACCGGACCGGAGCGACGACTGCCCGCGGTCGCCCGAGGACATGGACGGGTTCGAGGACGACGATGGCTGTCCGGAGCCGGGCGGCGCCGCGGGTGCGCCGCCGGACTCCGGCGCTCCCGCCCCGGATGCGGGGACCCCGACGCCCCCGGATGGGGGCACCCGAACGCCCCCGGATGGGGGCACCCGAACGCCCCCGGATGCCGTGCCCGCCGTACCCCCGGCTGCGGCGCCCGCCACACCCCCCGCACCCGGTCCACAGCCCCCGACCCCGGAGAAGACTCCATGAAGCTCACCTTCCTCGGCGCCGTGCGCACGGTCACCGGCTCCATGCATCTCCTCGAGGTCGACGGATCGCGCATTCTCCTCGACTGCGGGCTCTATCAGGGGCACCGCGAGGAGTCGAACCGGCGGAATCGCCACCTGCCGCTCGATCCCCGGGAGATCGACGTGGTCGTACTCTCCCACGCGCACATCGATCACTCCGGCAACCTGCCGCAACTCGCGCGCCAGGGCTTCTCCGGCGTCGTCTACACGACGCCGGCGAGCCGCGATCTCTGTTCGGCGATGCTCCGCGACTCGGCCTACATCCAGGAGCAGGACGCCAAGTTCCTGAACAAGGAGCGCCGGCCGCAAGCGCCGCCGATCGAGCCGCTCTACGAATACGGGGACGTCCTCCGCATCATGGAGCGCATGATCGCGGTGCCCTATCACACCCGGGTCCCGATCACACCCAATGTGGGCCTCACCTTCCACGACGCGGGGCACATCCTCGGCTCGGCGGTCGTGGTCCTCGACGCCCAGGAGCGCGGCGTCAAGCGACGGATCGGATTCACCGGCGATCTCGGCCGCCGCCAGACGCCGATCCTCCGTGACCCCGAGCGCCCGCTCGGCATGGACGTCCTCATCACCGAGTCCACGTACGGCGGCCGCCTGCACGAATCGTTCGAGCAGGCAGGGGAGGACCTCGCCCAGGTCCTCATCGCAGCCGCCGATCAGGGCAGCAAGGTGATCGTGCCCAGCTTCGCGGTCGGCCGCGCCCAGGATCTCGTCTACATCATCTCGCGGCTGCAGGAGGAGAAGCGGATCCCGGTGCTGCCGATCTATGTGGACAGCCCGCTCACGGTCGACGTCACCGAGATCTACCGCCTGCACCCCGAATGCTACGACGATGACATCCGCAAGATGATCGAGGCCGGCGGGCAGCCTTTCGGCTTTCACAACATGACGTACATCCGCCACGTCGAGGACTCAAAGGCCCTGAACGAGAAGCGCGGCCCCATGGTCATCATCTCGGCATCCGGCATGGCGGAGACGGGCCGCATCCTGCACCATCTCAGGAACTCGATCGGCGACACGCGGAACACGATCCTCATCGTCGGCTACCAGGCGCACGGGACCCTGGGCCGGCGGCTGGTCGAGAAGGACCAGGAGGTGCGCATCTTCGGCGAGCCGCACCGGGTGCGCGCGCGCGTCAAGGTCCTGAACTCGCTGTCAGCGCACGCAGATCAGCGCGATCTACTCGAGTGGATCCTCCACCGATCGGATCCCGGGAAGCGGGTCTTCATCGTTCACGGAGATGCGGATCAGTCCGAGGCCCTCGCCGCGGAGCTCAAGGCGCGCGGGGCGAGCGACGCCTTGATTCCCGAGCTGGGGACGGCCTACCCGGTCTGAGTCGCGCGGCAGCGGACCGCGGAGCGCGGAGCGTGCAAGCGGAGCGCGGAGCGTGCAAGCGGAGCGCGGGATGCGGGAGCGAACCGCGGCAGCGGACCGCGGAACGGCGGCGCGGGCTAGCCGGCGAGCGACTCGCCGCGCGACTCGCGCGCCTTCGCCTCCTCCCACAGGCGGTCCATCTCGGCGAGCGTCGCAGCGGAGGGCCGGGTGCCGGTCAGGGCCAGGCGCTCCTCGACGTAGCGGAAGCGGCGCATGAACTTGGCCGTCGTGCCGCGGAGCGCCGCTTCCGGATCGATGCGGAGCCGGCGGGCGACATTGACGATCGAGAAGAGGAGATCTCCGATCTCCTCGCGCTCGGCCGCCCCGGGCGCCGCGGCCTTGCGCGCCGGGTCTCCCGGCGCGAGCGCGGCCCGGAGCTCCCCGATCTCCTCCTCGAGCTTGTCGAGAGCGCCCGCGACCTCGGCCCAGTCGAAGCCGACGGCGGCCGCCTTCTCCTGCACGCGGTAGGCAGCGGTCAGCCCCGGCAGGGAGGGCAGCCGTCCGTCCACGACCGAACGGTTCCCGCCTCCCTCTTCCTGCTTGATCTCCTCCCACTGCTGGGCGGCCTTGCCGGCGCCGAGCGAGCCCTGGTTCAGGAAGACGTGGGGATGGCGGGCGACCATCTTGCGCACGTGTCCGAGCAGCACGTCCTCGATCCGGAAGCGGCCCTCCTCGCGCCCGATCTCGGCGCAGAAGAAGAGGAGGAAGAGGAGATCGCCGAGCTCCTCACCGAGGTGCGGAGCGTCGTCGCGCTCGATGGCGTCGATCACTTCGTACGCTTCCTCGATGATGTACGGCGTCATCGTGTGGAGCGTCTGCTCCCGATCCCAGGGGCAGCCGTCCGGAGCGCGGAGCCGGCGGACGAGGCCGAGGAGCGCGGCAAACGCGTCGTGCTCCGCGGGCGCCGGCGCCGGGAGCGCAGGCAGGGGAGGAGAACCGGATTGAGCGACGGGTGCGGCGCCGGCGCTAGCGGCCGCGGCGGCGCCGTCGGATGCGGCCGCCGCAGCGGCATGCGGCTGCGGCGGCAGGTCATTCTCGTTCATCATCGACCTACGCTAGCACGGAGACGCTGCGGATCGTGAGCGGACTTCGCGTCCTTGCCTCGCGGCGGTCGCCTGTGCTAACACCACAGCGGGCGCTGGCGCGGCGCCCGGCGTGCGATCGTCAGGGTGCCCCACATCCGGCGAGCCGGCCACCACCCGGGACCAAGATGACGACTGCCTTTCCGGCCTGGGTCGAGATCGATCTCGACCAGCTGCGACAGAACCTGGACCTGATTCGCCTTTCCCTGAGCGGCCAGAAGATCCTCCTCGTGGTCAAGGCGGATGCCTACGGGCACGGGGCGGTGGATGTGGCGCGCGAGGCGCTGGCGGCCGGCGTCGAGATGCTCGGCGTCGCCACGCTGCACGAGGGGATCGAGCTCCGCCGTGCCGGGGTCGGATCGCCCATCCTCATCCTGTCGCCGAGCCTGATCGGCGAGGCGGCCGAGATCGTCGAGCATGGGCTCGCCAGCACGGTGAATCGCCAGGACTTCGTGCGCGAGCTGGCCCGCGCCGCCGCCGCCGCCGGACATGTCACTCAGGTGCATGTCGAGGTGGACACCGGAATGGGGCGGAGCGGTGTCACCCCGGACGAAGCGCTGCCGCTCGTCCGCCTCGTCGCCGCCGAGCCGGCGCTCCGGCTCGAGGGCCTCTACACGCACTTCCCGGATGCCGACGGTCCCAACCTGACCTTTGCCGAGGGTCAGATCGAGCGCTTCCGCGCCGTGTGCGAGGAGCTGGCGGTGGCCGGCCACCGGATCCCGCTCCTCCACGCAGCGAACTCGGCGGCGCTCGCCCGCCTCCCGGCGGCCGCCTGCGACCTCGTGCGGCCCGGGCTGCTCGCCTACGGACTCAAGCCGCGCGGCACCCCGCCGGCCCTCGCCGTGCGCCCCGTCATGTCCTTCCGCACGCGGCTCCTCCAGGTGCGGGAGCTTCCCGCCGGCCACCCGGTGAGCTACGCGCGCACGTTCATCACTCCGCGTCCGATGCGGATCGGGGTCGTCGCCGTGGGCTACGGCCACGGCCTGAGCCGGGAGCTCTCCAATCGCGGCGAGATGCTCGTGCGCGGGTGCCGGGTGCCGGTCGTCGGACGCGTCACCATGGACATGACGATGGTCGATCTCGAGCGCGTGCCGGACGCGCAGGTCGAGGACGAGGTCGTCCTCTTCGGCGAGCAGGGAAGCGCCGCGATCTCGATCGAGGAGGTGGCCGCCATCTCCGGCACCATCCCCTACGACATCATGTGCTCGATCGGGAAGCGCGTCCCGCGCGTCTTCCGGCGAGGCGCGGCGACCGTGAAGGTGACGACCCTGATCGGCGAGCGGCGCCAGGGACCGGCCGGACACCCGGTCGAGTATGCGGTCGGCGTGCCGCACGCGGCGCGGCAGGCCGGCGGCTAGCCGCTAGCCGCCAGCCGCTCGGCGGTCGCGGGGCCGCGTAGCCGCGCACTCGCGGGGTCGCGGGGTCGCGGGGCCGCGTAGCCGCGTAGCCGCGTAGCCGCGCAGCCGACACCTCGCACGTCATGCGCCCGATCAGTGCGGCGGACCGAGCCCGGAGCGGATCACGTCCTCTCCGGACTGCGGATTTGGCCCGGCGTCCAGGCTGCCGCCGCCCACGCCGTGGAAGGTGCACGGGTTGTCCGGTGCGGTACCCGCCTTGAAGATCTCGAGGTAGGTCTCCGGGCAGGCGCCGTCGATCGCCGGCATCCCGGACTCGCTGCAAACGCGCACGGTGACGAGCGTGGACGGAACGCGGAAGGCGGCGGCCGGGCGGTCGCGAGTCGCTGCGATCATGAAGTCGGTCCAGATCGGCAGTGCGACGCGCGCCCCCTCCATGGCGTCGCCCATGGTCACGTTCGAGTCGTAGCCCACCCACACGCCGCAGACGAGCTCCGGGGTGAAGCCGATGAACCACCCGTTGTTGTAGTTGTCGGTGGTGCCCGTCTTGCCCGCGGCTGGCTGCGTGAAGCCGCGTGCGCGCGCGCCGGCGGCGGTTCCCGAGTCGAGCACGTCCTCGAGCATGTCGGTGATGATGCCGGTGGTCTCGGCGCTCAGCACCTCCTCGCTCTGGCCGGCGTTGGTCTCGAGCACCTGGCCGCTCCGGTCCTCGACGCGCAGCACGAACAGCGGCTCCGAGTGGATGCCCTGGTTGGCGAAGGCCGTGTAGGCGGCGGTCAGCTCGATGAGCGATACCTCGCTCGTCCCGAGCGCCGTGGAGAGAACGTGCTGGATCGGGCTCGTGATCCCGAGGCGCCGCGCGTAGCTCGCCACGGTCGAGATGCCGACCTGTTTCATGAGCTTGATCGCCGGGATGTTGACCGACTTCTTGAGCGCGTAGCGCAGCGTCATCGGCCCGGAGTAGGTGCCGGAGTAGTTCTGCGGGCGCCACTCCTGGCCGCGGCTCGCGCCCTGGAAGACGACCGGCGTGTCGAGGACCAGGTCCGAGGCGCGAAAGCCGTTGTCGATCGCGGCCGTGTAGATGAAGGGCTTGAACGCGGAGCCCGGCTGGCGCTGAGCCTGCATGGCCCGGTTGAAAGGGCTCTCGCGAAAGCTGCGACCACCGACCATGGCGTTCACGTAACCGGTGCGCGCCTCCATGCAGACGAGCGCGCCCTGCAGGTACTTGGGGACCGGCGGTTCGGCTTCGGCGGCCGCGGCTGCGGCGACCCTGGTCTCGTATCCGGCGCGGGTCTCCACCGTGCGCACCTGCTTCTCGAGCTCGACGAGCCGGCGTTCGACTGCGGCTTCGGCCGCCTTCTGCAGCTCGATGTCGAGCGTCGTGTAGACGCGCAGCCCGCCCTCGTAGAGCTCCTTCGAGCCGTAGCGGTCGGTGAGGTACTGGCGGACGACCTCGACGAAGTACGGCCCCACCGCCGAGGCGTCGCGCATCTCGGTGACCGCGAGCGGGAGGGCGTCGATCGAGTTTGCGTCCTCCTTGCCGATCGCGCCGGTCTCGATCATCGCGTTGAGCACGACCTTCCGCCGGCGGACCGCCGCCTCCGGATACACGCGCGGATTGAACTCGCGCGGGTTTCCGGGGAGCCCCGCCAGGAGCGCGCTCTCCGCCAGGTCGAGATCGCTCACGTCCTTGCCGAAGAAGATGCGCGCGGCGGCCTGCACGCCGTAGGCCCCCTCGCCGAAGTACACCTGGTTCAGGTACAGCTCGAGGATCTCGTCCTTCGAGTAGATGCGCTCGATGCGGAGCGCGAGCACGAGCTCCTGCAGTTTCCGGCGCCAGGTGCGGTCGTGGGTGAGGAAGAGATTCTTCGCGAGCTGCTGCGTGATCGTGGAGCCCCCCTCGCGGAGTCGCCCGGTGCGCACGTTCTTGGTGACCGCGCGCAGCACGCCGAACACATCGACGCCCCAGTGCTCGTAGAACTTGCGGTCCTCGGTGGCGAGGATCGCCGCGACGAGCGGCTTCGGGATGGCGGAGAGCGGCACCACATCGCGGTTCTCGCGGAAGAACTCGTGCACGACCTCCTCGTGGATATCAAGCACGATCGTCTTCTGGGGCGGCTGGATGTCGCGCAGCCGGTAGGGCGAG
>CAVPCR010000003.1:0-412500 GCA_963702435.1 Candidatus Eiseniibacteriota bacterium | reverse complement strand
GCCTCGTCAACCAGACCACCATGCTGGCGAGCGAATCGCGCGAGATCGCGCGCCGGATCGCCGCCGCCATGGCGCGGCGCTTCGGAGCGGGCGCGCTCAGGGAGCACTTCCGCGATTTCGACACCATCTGCAGCGCGACGCAGGAGAACCAGGATGCGGTGCTCGAGCTCCTCGCCTCGCCGCCGCTCGACCTCATGATCGTGGTGGGCGGCTACGAGAGCTCGAACACGCACAACCTCGCGCGGATTGCGGCCGCACAGGTGCCCACCTACCATATCGAGGAGGCCTCGGAGATCACGGCCGACTCGATCCACCATCTCAGGCTCGATCGGCCGGAGCGGTTGACGACCCGCGACTGGCTGCCCGCGGGCGCGGTTGTCATCGGCTTCACCGCCGGGGCCTCGACGCCCGACAACAAGCTGGGCGAGGTCATCCAGCGCGTGGTCGAGGTGGCCGGGGAGCCGGTGGCGGCGCTCGTCGGGACCGTGCCGCCCCTCTGATCGCGCCCTCCGGCCGGGCAAGGGACATCACTAGGTATGCTGTCAGATCGATGGCTCCGTGGCGCCGCCGTGGCGCGCGTCCTCCGCATCGCGCTCTTCGTGCTCTGCGCGGTGGCGGCGAGTTCGCCGCCGGCAAGCGCGGAGGACGGCCTGACCTCGGGCGAGCGCGCGGCCGCCGTCGACTCGTTGCTCACCGATCCGAGCCTGCCGCCGGAGTTCCGCATCTTCGCGCTCGAGCAGCTCATCGCGGGACACGAAGCGACCGCCGAACCCTGGGTCTACCGGGCCGCCGACGCGCTCGGCCGCCTCTACGTGAACCAGGGGCTCAACGAGGAGGCTGCGCGCTACCTGGAGATGGCGGTGGCGGGCCGGCCCGAGGACGCCGACCTTCTCAACACGCTCGGCTACCTCTACGCCGACGACAACGTGGAGCTCGCGCGCGCCGAGGAGCTCGTGCGGCGAGCCCTGGCCGTTGCATCGCCGGACACGCCGGAGCACGTGCTCGGGTACTACCGGGACTCGCTCGGCTGGACCTTCTTCCGGCAGGGGAAGCTCGACTCGGCGATCACCACGCTCGAGCTTGCCAACCGCATGGCGCCCGACACCCCGGAGATCCGGAGCCATCTCGTGGATGTGTACGATGCGGCCGGGCGCATCGAGGACGCCACGGACCTCCTGGTCGCCGATCTCGTGCGCGCCCGGGGCGTGGATCCGGACCTCCGGGCCCGGTTGCGACGCCTCTATCGCACGACGCCGGCCGGGAAGCCGCTCCCGATCGAGCAGGACGTGGAGAGAGAAGTCGTGGCGCGCGACGTGGCGGAGCTCGAGGGGATCGAGGCGGCCGGCGGCCGCATCCTTCGCCTCGAGGCGGTCGACGGGTTTCCGCTCGCGGCCACTCTGTACCGCGGCGCCGGCAAGGAGCGGACCCCGGCGGCCATCCTCGTACCCATGTTCGGCGGCGCGCGCGCTGATCTCGATTCCCTGGCCCGGGCGCTGGCCGCGGCGGGCGTGACCGCGCTCACGCTCGATCCCCGCGGACACGGAGCTTCCGTCACCCCGGCCGTGTACGCGCCGCGCGTCTTCGTGGACGACATGGCGAGTTTCATCCACGGCGCATTGCTCGATGTGATGGCCGCGCAACGCCACCTCGGCGCGCTGCCGGAAGTGCGAGGGCAGCCCGTCGCTCTCGTCGGGGCAAGCCTCGGCGGGTTCGTGGCGGCGCTCGCCGCGGCGGGCGAGACGCAGATCAAGGCTCTCGTACTCCTGAGCCCGGGTCCGGCCGCGCCGTTCGTCGCGGCCGTGACCGCCGAGCGCCGCCGGCCGACCCTGATCCTCGCCGCCGCGGACGATCCGACCGCGATGGCGGGAGCGGAGGCCATGCTCGCCGGGCTCGATCGCGCGCGCTCGGAGGTCGTTGTCTTCCCGGGCGCCGCGCACGGCACCGCCCTCCTCCGCGAGGTGGAGGAGGCGGCGCCGCGGATCGTGCGCTGGCTCGGTGGTGCGTTCAAGGACGGCCGCGGATTGTAGTCGGTCGCAGCTCGCGGTGGCCGCCGCGCACGTAGTGGCGTCGCGCTCCGTGGCCGCCCGAGCGTAGTGGATCGAAGGTCGTGGTGAGGCGATCGATCATGAGAAGCCACGTGACGCTGATTCTCGCCGGGTTCGGCCTGGCGTTTCTTGGCGCCGCGACCGGCAGCGCCGCGCTCCCCCCCGCGCCCGCGGTCGACTCGCTCCTCGCGGGCGCTCTCTCCGTCGCCTGTCTCCGTCCCGCCGATGTCTCCTTCCGCACCGACTACGAGGATCCCGATCCGTTCCGCCTTCGCCTCGTGGATGGGCTGCTCGTGAATCCACGGCACACGGCGGCGACGGTGGACAGCCTGGCGCACATGCTCGCCGCGGCGCCCGACTGCGCGGGGCTCGTCGCGGCAGCTGCCGGGGTGCTGCGCGGCGGAGCGCCGGCTCCGGGCGGCGAGGATGGGAAGGCGCTCCCGAGCGCGGCCGGCGAAGACCTCGACGCGGTCTTCGTCGAACTTGCCGCGCTCGTCGGCGGCGAGGGGAGCTTTGCCTGGGGCGCCGCCTTCGACGCCATCGCGAGCGCCGAGCGATCCCTGCTCGCGACCGCGGGTCCCGACCTCCTCCGCCTCGACGAGGAGGAAGCATCCCTCGGCATCGACGAGATCGCAGCGGCGGAGGCGGCTTCCGACTCGGTCGTCGCCCGCGTGCTGACCGCGGCGGGACGGATCGATCGGCAGGAACTCCTCGCCGCGGCGGTGGCGGCGGCCCATCTGGCGGACCGCGCGGTGGCGGCGGGCGGGCTGACGCGCGCCGCGGCCCCGGGCGGCGGCCGGACGCTTCCCGTTCCGCGCTGGGTCGGAGACCCGCCGGCCGCGGGGGATGTCCTCGCGGTCTACCGCCTCGCCGACGGGCGCCCCGCCGTCCTCGGCGGGCCCGGGCCGACGCGCTACCTCATCCCCTGCGGGCTCATCGTCGATCTCGGGGGCGATGACGTGTACGCGGCGGGCGCCGGAGGAAACGGCGGCCAGCCGGGACTTCTTGCGCTGGCGGTGGATGTGTCCGGGAACGACACCTACGAGGGGCCGGCGCCCTACTCGCTCGCGGCGGGGCTCCTCGGCTACGGCATCCTCGTCGACCTCGCCGGGGACGACCTCTACCGGGCCGCGGACGGCTCCTGCGGCGCCGCGTTCGCCGGGCTCGGACTCCTCGTCGATGAGAGCGGAGAGGATCGCTATCTCTGCGGCAGCATGAGCCTCGGCGCGGGGGCCTTCGGACTCGGGCTCCTTCGCGATGTAAGCGGGCGCGACCTCTATCAGGGCAGCACGTACACGCAGGGATTCGGCTTCGTCGGCGGGCTCGGACTCCTTGCCGACCAGGCGGGCGAGGATGTCTATCTCTGCCAGCCTCGATTCTCGGATCTCCTCCGCGATCCGACGACCACCCTCAGCATGGCGCAGGGCTTCGGCTACGGGCTCCGGCCGCGCGGCTCGGGCGGCATCGGGCTGCTCGTGGACGGCGGCGGCCACGATCGCTACCTGGCCGAGGTGTTCGCGCAGGGGAGCGCGTACTGGTGCGCGCTCGGCGGCCTCGTCGATCGCGGCGGCAACGACCACTACGACGGGTTCAACTACACGCAGGGCGCCGGCGTGCACGTGGCCGTGGCCGCGCTCGTGGACGAGGCGGGCGACGATCTCTACCGCACGAAGGGCGTCTCGCAGGGCTGCGGGCACGACCTCGGGCTCGGCGCGCTCGTCGACGGGGCCGGGAACGATCGCTACGACGCGAGCGATCTCGGCCAGGGCGCCGGGAACGCGAACGGTGCGGGGCTCCTCCTCGATCTCGCCGGGGACGACTCGTACACGGTGCGGAACGCGGCGACGACCCAGGGCTACGGGAACCTGCGGCGCCATCAGGGGAGCGTGGGGCTCCTCGTGGATGCCGGTGGGATGGACCTCTATCTCGGTTCGGCAGCGTCGGACGAGCGCCTGTGGCAGAACGGCGAGCACGGGATCGGCGTCGACGCCGCGCAGGCGGCGATCGCGGCGCTCGCCGAGCTCGCCGCCCCGCCGTGGCCGGGCCTCGCATCGCCGCCCGCGCTCGGCCCGCTCGAGCGGGTCGCGCCGCCGGAGCGCGAGCCCTACGAACCGCGCCCCGCGGTCGCCCCGCTCGCCGCGGTGCCCGACAGCTTCCGCACGCTCTCCTTCGCGCGGCTCTTCGCGCGCGCATCCGCGGGCGCTCCGCGCTTCACGACCGAGCGGGACCGGGCGCGCGCGGAGATCATCGCGCCGCGGACGCGCTGGCTCGCGCGAGCTCGCCGCGCGCCTCGGCACCCGCGAGGCCGTCGAGCGGCATGCGATCAAGGATCTCGCGCTCCTTCTCGGGCCGGAGCTGGTCGAGAAGGACTTCGCTGCGGTGCTCGCCGGGCCCGACGAGCGCGCGGCGCGCGGCGCGGCGTGGTGCCTCGAGCGCGTCGAGGCGACCGGTGTCGAGCGCGAGCTCGCGCGGGCGACAAGGCACCCGAGCTGGCGGGTGCGGGCGGGATCCGCTGCTCGCGCTCGGGCGCGGCGGCGGCGCGCGCTCGCTCTCGGTCCTCACCGCGGGGCTCGCCGACCCCGATCGCTCGGTGCGGCAGGCCGCCGCGCTCGCGCTCGGGGAGCGCTTCGAGGCGGCGCGCCGGGATTCGCTCGCGACGCCTGCGCCGGAGCTGGCGGCGGCGCCGGCCAAGCTCATCGCGGCGCTCGCGGATTCGAGCGCCGGCGTGCGGCTCGCCGCCGCGCGTTCCCTGGGGCGGGCGGGTCCGCTCGCGACGGCCGATCTCGCGCGCGCGCTCGCGGAGCGCGGGGACTCCTACCGCGCGGGGCTCCTGATCGACGCCCTTGGCGCCGGCGGCGATCCGCGCGCGGTGCCGGTGCTCGCGGCCATGCCGTCGGGCACCATGCTCGCTCCGATGAGCGCCGCCCTCGCCTCGCACGTGGATGTGGCCCTGGCGCGGCTCGGGTGGATGGAGGCGGGGGGAGGGTTGCCGGCCACCAGCGCCGCCGATACGGCCCGGGCCCTGCCGGTGGATTCCCGGGGCGAGGCGGCAGCGCTCAGAGAAGCGGTGACCGCCCATGGTGCAGAATTGCGTGGTGGTCCCCCGGCGTCTCCCGCGGCGGCGGCGCGCGCCAGGGCCGCGCAGCTTCTCGCGGGCGACAGCCGCACGCGCACCGCGGCAATTCGCGGGCGGCCGGACGCCGCTCCAGGTCCCTAGCTCATTCCGCCTCGAGCACCCAGCACTTGAGATACGACGTCTCGGGCACGCCGAGGAGCACCGGGTGGTCGAGCGCCTGGCCGCGCCGGGCGATGACGCGCACCGTGCGCCGCGCGTCCGCCGCCGCATCGCGCAGCATCTCCTCGAACCGCAGCTCGGTCATGTGATACGAGCAGCTCGCCGTGACCAGGTGTCCGCCGGGCACGAGGAGCTTGAGCGCGCGCAGGTTGATCTCCTTGTACCCGCGGAGCGCCCCCTCGAGCGCCGCCTTGTTCTTGGCGAAGGCGGGCGGATCGAGGATCACGAGATCGAAGCGCTCGCCGCTCGCCGCGAGCGAGCGGAGGATGTCGAACGCATTTCCCTCGAGCGTCCTGATCTGCGTGAATCCGTTCAGGCGGGCATGGACCTCGACCTGCGCGAGCGCCGCGGTCGAGACATCCACGGCGACCACCTGCTCGGCGCCGGGGGCCGCGTGGAGGGCGAAGGCTCCCTCGTAGGCGAAGCAGTCGAGCACCTTCTTTCCGCCGAGGCTCTCGACCGCGATCCGGTTCTCGCGCTGGTCGAGGAAGAGCCCGGTCTTCTGCCCGTGCTGGAGGTCCGCGGTGAGGTGCACGGCGCCCTCGCGCACGGGCACGCGCTCCGGAGTCACGCCGTGCAGCTGGCGCACCTCGCGCGGCAGCCCCTCGAGCCGGCGGACGCCGGCATCGTTCCGGAGGAGGATCGAGGCGGGCCGGAGGAGATCGACGAGCGCCGCCGCCAGCGCGTCGAGCAGCTTCTCGCTGCCGGCCGTCAATGTCTGCAGCACGACGTGCTCGCCGTAGACATCGACGACCGTGCCCGGGATCCCGTCGGCTTCCCCGTGCACGAGCCGGTACGCCGGAACCCCCGGGAGCCAGCGCGCACGCCGGCTGCGCGCCGCCGTGAGGCGCGCGGCGAGGAACGCGCGATCCACCGGCCGGTCCTCGGGCGTCACGAGACGGAGCGCGATCGCCGACTGCGCCGAGTAGAACGCGACGCCGTGGAAGCGGCCGCGCTGATCGGAGACGCGAACGAGATCTCCGTCCGCCGGCTCGCCGCGGAGGATCTGCCCGCGGAAGATCCAGAGGTGGCCGGCCGCCAGCCTCTCGGCGCCGGCCCCGTTCACGATGACGTCGCCGCCCCTCACGGCGCGCCGCCGGTCATGGCTCGCCGGGAAGGCCCAGCTCCTGGGCGAGGAGGTGGAGAAAGAGGCCGACGTCGGTGACGAGGCCCAGGGCGTGCGTGGTGCCGCGGTCGGCGAGCTTGGTGACCACGGCGGGGTTGATATCGACGCAGATCGTGCGTACGGAGGCGGGGAGCATGTTGCCGACCGCGATCCCGTGCAGCATCGAGCTCAGGATGAGGACGAGGTCGGCCCCGGCGAGGACCCGCGCGTAGACATCCTGCGCCACGTTCATGTCGGTGATCGTCTCGAGGAGCGGGCCGTCGTCGCGAAGACTCCCGGCGAGCACGAACTCCACTCCGGAGCGGACGCAGGCGCTCATCACGCCGCTCCGGAGGAGCCCGGCATGCACGGCGGCGGCGATGCCGCCGGCGTGGTTCACGGCGTTGATGGCGCGGATGTGGTGGTGATGGCCCTCATCGACCGCGAGCCCGGTCCGGGTCGAGATGCCGAGCGACGTGCCGTAGAGCGCATTCTCGAGATCGTGGACCGCGAGCGCGTTCCCGGCGAGGAGCGCCGCGACATAGTGGTTCTGGATGAGATGGGAGAGCGCCTCGACGCCGCCCGTGTGGATGACGACGGGCCCGGCCACGACGATGGTGCGACCGCCGCGGGCGCGGATCGCCGCGATCTCGGCGGCGAGGTCGCGGACGGCGAGCCGCACGCGCCGCTCCGACGAGACGTCGTTCGACATGAAGGCGAAATCCGAGCGATCGCGCTCGCGGGGGACGGGCGTGACGCGGACACCGCCGATGCCGCAGACCACCGGATCGCCGCGCCGGAGATCGCGGAGCTTGACGCAGCGGGCGCGCCCGCCGGCATCCACCACGATCGCCGCATCCATGCGCTGCGCCTCGAGCGGCACCCAGCGTTCTCCGAGGCGCACGGCCGTCGGGTGGTTGGTCGTCGAGTAGAAGCCGGGAGGGGCGATGCCGTCGGCGGGGGCCGGTTCGAGCGCCGGCTCCGGAGCGGTCCGGCGCACGCACCCGAGATCGTGGAGCTTCTCGATCAGGTGCTCGAGGACCGCGGCCGAGTCGGCGCCGACCTCGATCCGCGCGTGGGACGCATCCTCATTGGTCCGCCCCATCGCGAACTCGAGGACGTGGAAGGCTGCTCCGTCCCGGATGATCGTGTCGAAGATGTGCGCCATGAGCCCGGAGTCGACCAGGTGGCCGCGGGTCTCGACCTCTTCCGTGAAGGGCTTGCGGACGGCGGAGCGGGGTTCGGATGGAGAGGACATGGCCGGATCCTAGGGCGGGCTCGGCGCTTGAGTCAAACGCCCGAACCCGTGCATCATGGGGCCGGCGGCGGGCCGGCCCCGGCTGCCCGCGCCCGATGTGTCGAAGCACCCCATCTCGCCTGGAGGTCGAGCGGTTCTATGAGCTGGAAGACGGCGGTAAGCGATGCCATCCGGATGACCCTGGGCGTCGGGCTCGGCCTGGCGGCCGGAGCCGGCGCGGCCGGGGCGGTGGCCTTCGAGCCCGAGGTGGATGTCTCCGACAGCCCCACGGCCTCGGCCCTCAACGAGATCAGCCCGCAGGCTGTGGCCGTGGACGGTGCCGGGCGGGTGGCCGTGGTGTGGGCTGAATTCCCGGAGGAGGGCGGGGCGCCCGAGCTCATGGCGCGCGTCCGCCTCCCGGATGGCACGTGGACCCGATCGGCCGCCCTGACCGCGAGCGACGGCAAGTACTCGGGCGATGCCGCTCTCGCCACCGCCGGCGGCGAGATCATGATCGCCTGGGTGGACCAGGGGAGCGGGAGCTTCGAGGTGCGCGCAGCCCGACTCGACCTGGATCGGCTCGCGCTCGCGGCGTCCGAATCGCTCTGCGAACCGACGCTCCTCGTCATGGAGCCCGCGATCGCCGCGGGGCCCAGGGGCGAGGTCGCGGTCGCCTGGACGGCGATGGTGGACATGAACTACGAGCTCCGGCTCCGCCGCCGGCCCGCCGGCCAGTCGGCGTTCGGACCGATCGAGGCGGTCACTCCACAAGACAGGCGGGCCTCCGACCAGGTCGCGCTGGCCTACGGTCCCGAGGGCCGGCTCCATCTCGCGTGGGCCGACAACCGGAGCGGGGCCCGGCGGGTGCTCCACGGGAGCCTCATGCCGGATTCCTACACGCCGCCCACCGAGGTGAGCCCTCTCGAGGGAGCCGGCCGCCAGACCCGCCCCTCGGTGGCCGTGACGCCGGATGGCCGGGCGCACATCGCGTGGATGGACACGCGGGGTGGGGCAGAGGCGGTGCTCGTGGCCGCGGCGGACGGGAAGGGATTCGGGACGCCGCTGCGCGCCGGGAAGGAAGGATCGGCCGCGCGTTCTCCCTGTCTCGTCGCCGCCGCGAGCGGCCTCCATCTCCTGTGGGAGGACGGCCGGCATGCTGAGGGGGACTCGGCCTCGGCGCAGATCTACTACGCCCGCGTGAACCCCGGAGGTCTCACCGAGGAGACCCTGGTGACGACCGACCTGCCGGTCCCCTGTTTCAACCCGTGTCTCGCCGCCGGCGCCGACGGGGCATTGCACCTGGTCTGGCGGAACGCCGGATTCGGGCAGGGGGACATCTTCCACCGCACCGGCCAAGCGGGCGGCTCCGGGAGCGTCCCCGGGCCCGAACGCTGAACGGGCCGGCGGGCTAGGCCCGGAACATGCCCTTCAGGATGTGCCCGACGATGTCCGGGTTCTCCTTGAGCCGGCGCATCGAGTACGCGTACCAGTGGGCGCCGTAGGGCACGTAGACGCGGAGGCGGTGGCCGCCCTGGATGAGGACGCGGCGGAGCTCTTCGTCCACGCCGAGGAGCATCTGGAACTCGTAGGCGGTGGGGTCGAGCGCGAGCTCCTCGATCAGGCGCAGCGCGTGCCAGACGAGGATCTCGTCATGGGTGGCGATCCCGACGTAGCTGCCGCCGCGCAGCAGGGTGGCCAGGAGATCGGTGAAGTTGGCGCGCACGATGTCGCGGTCGCGGTAGGCGATCGCCCGCGGCTCGATGTAGATGCCCTTGCACAGGCGGATGTTCGCCTTCTCGGCGGCGAGAGCGACGACGTCGGCCTTGCTCCGGCGGAGGTAGGCCTGGATGACGGTGCCCACCGCCGGGAATTCGCGCCGGAGCCGCCGATAGATGTCGAGCGTCGCCGTGGTGCAGCTCGAGTCCTCCATGTCGATCGTGACGAAGTTCCCCGCGTCGCGCGCTGCGGCGCACAATCGCCGCATGTGGTCGTAGCAGACGGCCGGGTCCTTCTGGAGGCCGAGCGCGGTGAGCTTGACCGAGACGGTCGCGTCCACGCGCTCGCGTGCGATGCGCGCGATCAGCTCCTCGTAGGACGCGAGGGCGAGGTCGGCCTCCTCGATCCGCGTCAGGTGCTCACCGAGGACATCGACCGTCGCCACGGCGCCGGTCTTGTTGAGCTCCTTGACCACGCGCATGGCGTCGTCGACCGCGGGGCCGGCGATGTAGCGCTCCGAGAAGTGGCCGATGATCGAACGGGGAACGAAGGGCAGGGTGGAGGCGATCAGGCGATTGACGAGGCTCATCGTGTTTCACTCGGCCGTGCCACCGGCGCCCGGGCGGGACCATCCGCCGAGCGGCCGATCCGGGGGGCAGCATAGGGGAGAGCGGGGGCGTCTGCAACCGCGACCCCCGGCGGCTTCCGGGTCGGCCCCGGGCGGCGCCGCCCGGGGTCCCGGCGGCTGAGGCCTCTTGACGGCGTGTGCGCGAGTCGGGAGGATCGCGGCCGTCGCGAGGCTCGAACTTGAAGGGAGCGCGGGCGGATGGCGGAGGTCGAGTTCAAAGGCGTGGCGAAGCGGTTCGGCGCCGTCTCGGTGATCGAGGACCTGGATCTCCGGATCCGCGATCGCGAGTTCATGGTGCTCGTCGGCCCCTCGGGCTGCGGCAAATCGACGGCGCTCCGCATGCTCGCCGGGCTCGAAGAGGTCAGCGCGGGCACGATCACGATCGACGGCCGCCGGGTGAACGATCTCCCGCCCAGGGATCGCGACATCGCCATGGTCTTCCAGAGCTACGCGCTCTATCCGCATCTCACGGTGCGCGGGAATCTCGAGTTCGGGCTCAGGATGCGGAAGACGCCGGCCGCCGAGATGGCGGCCCGCGTACGCGCCGCGGCGCAGGTGCTCGACATCATCGCGCTTCTCGATCGCAAGCCGAAGGAGCTCTCGGGCGGGCAGCGGCAGCGCGTCGCGCTCGGCCGCGCGATCGTGCGCCAGCCCGCGGTCTTCCTGTTCGACGAACCCCTGTCCAACCTCGACGCCAAGCTCCGGGTCCAGATGCGCGGCGAGCTCACGCGCCTGCAGCAGCGCCTCGAGACGACCAGTCTCTACGTCACCCACGACCAGGTCGAGGCGATGACCATGGGGCACCGGATCGCAGTCATGCGCGCCGGCCGGCTCGAGCAGGTGGGTAGCGCGCTCGAGGTCTACGAGCGCCCGGCTACCCTCTTCGTGGCCGGCTTCATCGGGACGCCGCCCATGAATCTCCTGGCCGCGACCGTGGCCGGCGGCGGAGCGGCGCTCGCGGCCGGCGACCTCCGGCTGCCGGTCCCGGCCTCCCTTCGCGCATGGACGGCCGGCGGCGACGGGCGCCGCGTGATCGCCGGCATCCGGCCGGAACACCTCGCCGATAGAGCGGGGCCCGGCGGGCGCGGCGAGACCCACCGGCTCGCGATGGCGGTCGAGCTCGTCGAGCTCCTCGGCCACGAGGCGGTCGTGCACGGCCGGATCGGCGACGCCGCCTTCGTGGCCAAGACCGATCCGCACCGCGCTCCGGCGGTCGGCGGCACGATGGAGCTCGACCTGGAGCTCGATCGGCTCCATCTCTTCGACGCATCGAGCGAGCGGCGCCTCGACGCCTAGCTCGAGCGGCGGCAGACCCTGCCCGCGGCACGGCGGGCCGTCCTCCCGTGCTCCCCCGCGGCCCCCGGTCCCCATTCCCTGTGCTAGACTGCGCCTTTCCCCGTCTCGGTGAGCCCCGATCGGACCGCTAACCAGGCCGGCGCCAAGCGGCGCCGCGCGATGAGGCAGGCATGTCGGCGTATCTGAGCAACGAAACTCGCAAGTGGCAGGAGCGCGCGCGGGAAGTGGCCAATCGCTTGGTGCGTCCGCTGGCGGCGAAGTACGACCGACTCCAGGAGTATCCCTGGGAGATCAAGGAAGGACTCGCCGCGGCCGGGCTCATCGGGGTGTGGATCCCGAGGGAGTACGGCGGGGCCGGGCGGCTCGGTCCTCGACCTCTGCCTGGTCGTCGAGGAGCTCTCGAAGGCCTGCGGCGGCGTGGGCGTCCTCTTCGCCGTGAACGCGCTCGGCTCGTTCCCGATCATCGTGGCCGGCACCGAGGAGCAGAAGAGGCGCTACCTGCCGCCGATCGCGCGCGGCGAGAAGCTCATCGCGTTCGGCCTCTCCGAGAAGTATCGCGGGCTCCGACGCCGGCGGCATGCGGATGCAGGCGGTCGAGAGCGGCAAGCACTACGTCCTGAACGGCGAGAAGAAGTGGACCACGAACGGCGGCGCCGCCGACTTCTACACGGTCTTCGCGGTGACCGATCCCAAGTCCCGCTCGCGTCGCATCTCGGCGTTCCTCGTCGAGAAGGGCACGCCCGGCTTCAAGATCGGGAAGGTCGAGGACAAGATGGGCATCCGCTGCGTGCCGGTCGTCGAACTCGACTTCGACGACTGCCGCGTGCCGGCCGAGAACCTCCTCGGCGGGAAGGCGGGATACGGGTTCAAGCACGCCATGATGACGCTCGACCGCGCCCGCCCCGGCGTCGCCGCGCAGGCCGTCGGGCTCGCCGCAGGGCGCGCTCGAGCTACGCCCTGGTCTACGCGAACCGCCGCAACCAGTTCGGCGCCAAGATCTCGTCCTTCCAGATGATCCAGCAGATGCTCGCCGACATGGCGACCAAGGTCGAGGCGGCGCGCCAGCTCGTGTACGCCTCGGCGCGGGCGATCGAGACCGAGGCCCCGGACACCACCAAGCTGGCGGCCATGGCCAAGTTCTTCGCCACCGACGTCGCCATGGAGGTGACGACCAACGCGGTGCAGATCTTCGGCGGCTACGGCTTCATGCGCGACTACCCGATCGAGAAGTACATGCGCGACGCCAAGATCACCCAGATCTACGAGGGCACCAACCAGGTGCAGCGGATGGTGATCGCGCGGAATCTCATCAAGGAGGCCGGGCAGCTCACCCACCTCGATGCCTACATCCCGGTCGAGACCCAGCGCGGGGTCAATCCGGAGGACCTGGTGGCGGCCGAAGCGGTCGGGCAGAGTTCGTAACCATCCATAGCAAGGCGGCGCAGACGCATGTGCGGATTCCTCGGCATCATCCACTCCGGGTCCGCGGTCCGCGAGATCTACGACGGCCTGGTCGCGGTGCAGCACCGCGGACAGGACGCCGCGGGGATCGTGACCTACGACGGCCGCTTCCACGTGAAGAAGGGGGAGGGACTCGTCCGCGACATCTTCTTCGCCGACAACATCGAGCGGTTGAAGGGCGGGATCGGGGTCGGCCACGTGCGCTACCCGACGGTCGGCTCCGGCGGCGGCGAGGATGCCCAGCCGTTCGTGATCAACTACCCCTACGGCATCGTCATGGCGCACAACGGGAACGTCGCCAACTACCAGGATCTCAAGCGCGAGCTCGAGGTCCGCGAGTCGCGGCACATCGACTCGGGGTGCGACGTCGAGGTCATCCAGAACATCTTCGCCGCCCGTCTCGAGCGCACGACGCCGAACGGATTCGACGTCGAGTCCTACTACGCGGCGGTCGGCGAGGTCTTCCGGCGCGTGCGCGGCTCCTACTCGGTGGTCGGCATGATCGCCGGCCAGGGGCTGTTCGCCTTTCGCGATCCGTACGGGATCAAGCCGATCGCGTGGGGACGGCGTCTCCTCGACGGTGAACCGTCCTACGCCGTGGCCTCCGAGTCGGTGGTGCTCGACCTCCTCGGCTTCACCGAGGTCAAGTCCCCGGCGCCGGGCGAGGCCCTCTTCATCGACATGACAGGGGTCGTGCACAGCCGGCAGATCGAGCCGCCGCGGGCGCATCCCTGCCTCTTCGAGTTCGTCTACTTCGCACGCCCGGACTCGGTGATCGACGGCATCTCGGTCTACCACACCCGGATCCGGATGGGGGAGCGGCTGGCGCAGGAGATCCGGAAGCTCGGGCTCGAGATCGATGTCGTCGTTCCCGTCCCCGACTCGGCGCGCACGGCCGCCCAGGCCATCGCCACCGAACTCGGCCTGCCCTTCCGCGAGGGCCTCGTCAAGAACCGCTACATCGGGCGCACCTTCATCATGCCCGATGACGAGAGCCGGCGCCGCTCGGTGCGCCACAAGCTGAATGCGATCCGCTCGGTGTTCGAGGGGAAGCGCGTCCTCCTGGTGGATGACTCGATCGTGCGCGGGCATACCTCGCGCTCGATCGTGGACATGGTGCGGCGGAACGGTGCGGCCCGGGTCTACTTCGCATCGACCGCGCCGCCGATCCGCCATCCCTGCGTCTATGGGATCGACATGCAGACGCGCACCGAGTTCATCGCCCGCGACCGCAGCACCGAGGAGGTGGCCCGGCTCCTCGGGGCCGACCGCGTGATCTACCAGGAACTCCCGGCGCTCCGCGACTCGGTGCTGGCCGGGAACCCGGCGGTCGGGAACTCCTGCGGGGCCTGCTTCAGCGGCGAGTATCCGACCGGGGACGTGACCGCCGAGATGCTCTCCGCGATCGAGGGGGAGCGGCTCAGGAACGGGGGCCAGCAGAGCAGCCGGCGGCGGAACGACGGGCTTCTCGGCGCCGGCGACGGGGGCGGGAGGCCCACCCCGGCTCACTCCGGGCGCTGAGCGGAACGCGAGGAGAAGAGGAAGGCGGGCGCCGGTCACCCCGGCGCCCGCCTTCCTCTGGCCGTCACGCGGGGGCATTCAGAGCGATCGCTCCCGGAGCGGAACTACCGGTACTCGCTCCTGATCGCGCCCCAGGTCGCGGGTGCGCTGAAGCGTCGGTGGAGACGTGTGTGCGCCCGGTCGCGGTCGGATCGTGGCCGCGGCGATCGTCTCGCCGCCCGATTCGGTCCTGGCGCTCGGGGAAAGGGAGCGGGGCAGAAAAGAAGGCGGGCGCCGGTCACCCGGCGCCCGCCTTTCGCTGGCCGTCACGCGGGGGCGTTCAGAGCGAACGCTCCCGGAGCGGAACTAGCGGTACTCGTTCTTGATCTGGCCCCAGGTCGAGGGCTCGGTCGCCGTCACGCCGCACGGCGGCTGCGGGACGTTGCCCGTGATGTTGACGAGGTACTTCTGGCCGCAGGGGACGCCCGTGAAGACGTCCGGACCGGCGAAGAGGTACGAGGCGCCGGCGGGGATGGTGAGCGACGACGACGGCACGCAGTTCGGAGACGTGGTCGTCGAGATGACGGTCGTCGGGCAGACCGGCGTGAGGACGAAGAGGCGGAGCGCAAAGCCATCCGACAGGCCGCTGTACGAGCCGCCGGAGTAGGTGGCCGGCAGCGTGTACCAGTCGGTGTCGCGATACTGCGCGCTGTTGAACAGGTACGTTCCGGATTCGCCGCAGATCACGCCGCAGGTGACCTGCGAGAAGACGGCCGGCGTCGAGTTGCAGCCGCCGTTGAAGGCGTCCACGTAGTTCGGACCGCAGAGGGGCTCACCTTCCACCTGCGTACCGGCCGGGCAGGTCGGGATGCAGGGGACGGGCACACCGGAGATGTTCAGCGTGTACGGGCCGCAGTTGGTAGAGAAGCCGCTCACGCCGATGATGTAGGTCCGGCCGGCCACGAAGGAGACGGTCAGCTCCGACTGCAGACCGCAGAAGTCGTCGTTGCAGGCGATCTCGACGTTGTTCTCGAGGACGTAGAGCACCGTGTCATAGCTCGAGCCGCAGAGCGAGATGGTGACGCCGTTCTGGTTCGAGGTCGGCACGTAGCGGTAGAAGAGATCCGGAGCCGCGTTGGCGCCGCAGGACGCGGTGTAGTCCTGGACGCGGCCGCAGGTGTTGTCCGAGTCGGTGTAGGGGAGGGAGGTGATGAGGGTGGCGGTGGCCGGAGTCTCGCCGCCGGTGTCGGTCCAGCCGCCCGGAACCTGAGTGGGGGCGCCCTTCTGGATGGGCTCCGCCACGTTGGAGGTGCTGATGGCGAATGCCGACGCCGCCGACAGCACGAGCAGGCCTGCACACAGGATCGATGCCAGTCGCTTCATGATTGGCTCCTCCAGGGGACCAGGGTCGCGACCCACGGTCTCCACGGAAACATGGTTGCTTAGAGGCACCAGGGGGCCGACGCACGATGCTTGCGCTAGTGGCGTCACCTGGTCTGCGCCGCCACCGGCCATCTCCTCCCTCGGGAGGATTTGCCTCACTGATACAGAGACACTAACACGATGAGGCGCGAAAGTCAATGAAAATCAAGGGGTTGGAGACAGTCCAGAGATGTTCAGGGGCATCCGGCCGGGAGCCAGGACCGGGAGCTGCTTCCGCCCTGGTGGAAGGGGGGTGGCGTGGGCCCGTGGGGGCGATGCGGGTCGCGAGTCGGCTCCCCGCCGGCTACCGGGATCCCCCGGTGTCCGCCTCCCGGGTCAGAGCCTCGACGAGGCCGGTCACGCCGGCCTCGATGCGCCTGTAGGCCTCTTCATAGACCTCATCCGGCCGGCCGATGGGATCGGGCACGTCGAAAACGCCGAGGCGCGGGGCGAACTGGGTCAGGAGGCGAAGGCGCGGCCCGAGATCGGGAACGAGTTCGAGAATGCTCTCGGCCACCATCCGATCAACGGCGACCACGAGATTCGAGGCGAGGATCAGCTCGCGGGAGAGCGGGGCCGAGAGATGCGGGCGGAGGTCCAGGCCGTGCCGAGCCCCCGTCCGGATCGCTGCGCCGGGGGCGACGTGCCCACCTTGAGCGATGACTCCGGCCGAGCGGATCTGGAAGCGATGTCCGAGTCCGCGGGCCACGAGGAGATCCCGGGCGAGGGTGGCCGCCAGGGGACTGCGGATCAGGTTCCCGAGGCAGACGAAGAGGATCCGGCGCGGGACCTGGGCTGATTCTCCGCCGAGAGGCTCTTGCGGGTCGCCGGGCGAGGGCGCCGGTCGCATCAGAAGAGGCTCTTCTGAGGCCCGGCGTCCCGCGGTCCGGACTCGCGCTCCTCTCCTTCCTCGGTCTCGTCCTCCATCCCGGCGAAGAGGGGGCCCTGTTCGTCGGCCCAGCTCGGAATCTCGCCGCGAATGCGGGCGCCGAAGTGGAGCTCTGCGAAGAGCGCCTCGACCTGATCGCGGTGCGCTCCGCGGTAGCGCAGGGCCTCGAGATCCAGGTGGAAAGGCACGTCCCGCGCGATCGACGCGAGCTCGCGGGCGAGGCGAGCCCCATCGCGCGCGGCCACGATCTTCTCCTTGATCCCGCGCGCGTTGCGGAGCGCCAGGCTCTCGATCCGCTCGGGGCGATCGAGAATCGCCTCCAGCGATCCGAAGGCCTTGAGCAGCACGACCGCCGTTTTCTCGCCGATCCCGTGGATGCCGGGGATGTTGTCGATCGCGTCGCCCGACAGGGCGAGGAGATCCGGGATCTGCTGGGGGCGCACCCCGAAGCGCTCGACCACCTTCTCGACCGAGAACTCCTCGTCCCGCGCCACGTCGTAGAGGGTGATGCCCTCACCGACGAGCTGGGCGAGGTCCTTATCCCCGCTCACAAGCACCACCCGGTTCCCCTGATCGCGGAGGCGGATGGCGAGCGTGCCCATCAGGTCGTCCGCCTCGTAGCCGGCCGCCTCGAGGCAGGGGAACCCGATGGCCTGGGCCGCTCGCCGGCAGTCGGCGAACTGGAGGGCGAGCTCGGCCGGCGGCTCGACCCGGTTCTGCTTGTAGGTCGGAAGGAGCTCGCTGCGGAAGCTCACCCCGCCGTCGAAGACGGCGGCCGCCCAGGTCGGGTGCCGCTCGCGGGCGAGCATGAGCAGGGTGCGGATGAAGCCGTAGGTGGCGTTGGTGGGACGTCCGGCGTCGGTCGCGAAGGCGGGAATGCCATGGAAAGCGCGGAAGATGTAGTTGTTGGCATCGACGAGGTAGGCTGCCTCCCCGAACTCTGCCGCTTCCCTGAGCGCCCCCGGCCGGCGGGGTCCGTATCGTCGCGTCGGGCGAGCCATTGGCCTGCAGCATAACACGGTCGGCGTCCGCGGCGAGCGCGAACCGCGGCGCCCGCTCCCGGTTCTTCTGTTGATGGGTGCGGCCGCTCGGGCCCGGAGCCGGGGGCGTCCGGCCGGAGAGGTGCGGGGCCCGACGCGCCGGGGGACCGGGCCCGGGGAGTGGACGCCCCGGCGCCGGCGGTGGCGGGGCGGGCGCTCGGGCCGGGCGGTTCCGGGCAGCGAGAAGGCCCGGAGCAGCGGCTGCCGCTCCGGGCCTCGCTCGGATCGGGCGAGACAGGCCCGCCGCTACGAGCAGCCCATCGTGTTGCCGCAGTTGAGGCACCGGTAGCAGGTGCCGTTGCGGACCGTGATGTGGCCGCAGACGTCGCAGAACGGGGCGTCTCCCATCAGGGTCAGCATCTGCCGCTCGAGCGCCGTCGCTCCGGCCGTGGTCCCGGCCTCTTTGACCTTCGCGGCGATGACGCTCGCGGCACCCGGGTTCGCGGCACCCGAGTTCGAGGCCGCCGCGGGACCGGCCGCGCGCGCGGCGATCACCTCCGCCACCTTCTCCTCGGCGGTGTCCACATCGGCCGGCTCGATGTGCACGAAGTCCCTGCGCTTCAGGTACTCCATGCCGAGCACGCGGAAGATGTAGTCGACGACCGAGGTGGCGAACTTGATGTTCGGATGATCGACCGGGCCCTGCGGCTCGAAGCGGGTGAAGACGAAGGCGTCCACGTACTCGTCGAGCGGCACGCCGTACTGGAGCCCGAGCGAGACCGAGATCGCGAAGCAGTTCATGATGCTGCGGAAGGCGGCGCCCTCCTTGTGCATGTCGATGAAGATCTCGCCGAGCCGGCCGTCGGGATACTCGCCGGTGCGCAGGTACACCTTGTGCCCGCCGATCCGCGCTTCCTGGGTGAAGCCGCGGCGCTTCTTGGGGAGGCGCTGGCGGCGGAGCGCGCGCGCGGCGCGCGCCGTGGCCCCGGCGACGGGTCCCGGGGCGACCGCGTGGCCGTCGCCGTTCGTTCCGTTGCCGTTGCCGCCGACTTGAGCGCCGGTTTCCGCGGCCGCCGGCTCGCCGCCCTTGGCGGCCGCGCCGCGCGCCGCGCTCTGGTCGCTGGTCGAAGAGGACAGCGGCTGCGAGCGCTTGCAGCCGTCGCGGTAGAGGGCCACCGCCTTGAGCCCGAGCTGCCAGGATCCCATGTAGACCTGGTGCACGTCCTCGACGGTCGTCTCCTCGGGCATGTTGATCGTCTTCGAGATGGCGCCCGAGATGAACGGCTGCACGGCCGCCATCATGCGCACGTGCCCCATCGGGTGGATGAAGCGCTGGCCGTGCTTGCCCGCAGCGGTTCGCGCAGTCGAAGACCGCGAGGTGCTCGCGGGCGACATGCGGCGCGCCCTCGATGGTCATCCGGCCGCAGATCACCTCCTCGGCCTCGGTGATCTCGCCGGCCGAGAAGCCGAGCCGGGTCAGGAGGTCGAACCCGGGCGTCCGGAGGTCGGCGGCGCCTAGTCCGAGACGGATGAGCGTCGTCTCGCCGAGCGCCGCCGCGTTGAAGGCGTGGCGCAGCTCGAAGACGCCGGGGAGCGCCTTCTCGATCCGGTCGAGGTCCTCGGCGGCGAGTCCGCGCTCGAGGAGCGCCGCTCGATTCACGTGCGGGGCGCCCTCCAGGGTCAAGGTGCCGGTCACGTAGCGGAGGATGTCGGCGATCCGATCCGCCGAGTAGCCGAGCGTCTCGAGCGCGCGGTGCACCGAGCGGTTCACGATCTTGAAGTAGCCGCCGCCGGCCAGCTTCTTGAACTTGACGAGGGCGAAGTCGGGCTCGATCCCCGTCGTGTCGCAGTCCATGAGGAGACCGATCGTCCCCGTCGGCGCGAGCACGGTCGCCTGCGCGTTGCGGTAGCCGTGCTCGGCGCCGAGGGCGACCGCGCGCTCCCAGTCCTCGCGGGCTGCGGCGGCGAGGCTCGCCGGGCAGTCGCGGGCCGGGATCGCATGGGCTGCGTCCCGGTGCAGGCCCATGACCCCGAGCATCGATTCGCGCATTGCGGGGATAGCCGGGGAAGGGGCCCTTGCGCGCCGCGATCTCGGCCGAGGTGGCATAGGCCCGCCCGGTCAGGATGGCGGTGATGGCCGCGGCGCAAGCCCGCCCGGCCTCGCGAGTCGTAGGGGATCCCGTGCACCATGAGCAGCGTGCCGAGGTTCGCGTAGCCGAGCCCGAGCGGGCGGTAGTCGTGGCTGCTGCTCGGCGATCAGCTGGGTCGGGTAGCTCGCGAAGTCGACGATGATCTCCTGCGCCAGGATGAACACCGTGACCGCGTGGCGGAAGCCGTCGATGTTGAAGCTCCCGTCGTCGTTCACGAATTTCATCAGGTTTATCGAGGCCAGGTTGCACGCCGAGTCGTCGAGGAACATGTACTCGGAGCAGGGATTCGAGGCGTTGATGCGCCCGCTCTCCTTGCACGTGTGCCAGCGATTGATCGTCGTGTCGTACTGGACGCCGGGGTCGGCGCAGCGCCAGGCGGCGCGGGCGATCTGCTGCATGAGGTCGCGCGCGCGCAAGGTCTCGCGCCACCTCGCCGGTCGTCCGCCAGCGGGTCGTCCACTCGCGGTCCTCGGTGACCGCCCGCATGAACTCGTCGGAGAGGCGGACCGAGTTGTTCGAGTTCTGGCCGCTCACCGTCCTGTACGCCTCGCCGTTGAAATCGGACTCGAGGCCGGCGCCGATCAGGATGGCCGCCTTCTCCTCCTCGCGCACCTTCCAGTTCACGAACTTCTCGATGTCCGGGTGCTCCGCGTCGAGGATCACCATCTTCGCCGCGCGCCGCGTGGTGCCGCCCGACTTGGTGGCGCCGGCGGCGCGGTCGAGGATCTCGAGGAAGGACATGAGGCCTGAGGAGGTGCCGCCGCCCGAGAGGCGTTCGCCCTCGGCGCGGAGCGTCGAGAAGTTGGTGCCGGTGCCCGAGCCGAACTTGAAGAGCCGCATCTCCCGCTGCACGGCCCCCGCGATGTCCATCAGATCGTCCTGGATCGACTGGATGAAGCAGGCGGAGAGCTGCGGGTGCGTGTAGGCGTCGCGCGCGGGCACGGCCGACTGGGTGAGGGGATCCCAGACCCAGGAGCCGACCGGGCGGCCGGTGATGCCGTAGGCCTGGGCGAGACCGCAGTTGAACCAGACCGGCGAGTTGAAGGCGCCGATCTGGTGGATGAGCATGTGGGAGAGCTCGGCCTCGAAGATCTCCGCCTCCTCGGCGTCGGCGAAGTAGCTGTGCAGCGTTTCGCCCGCCTGGCGGAGCGTGCGCGCGATGCGCGTCACAACCTGGCGCGCGCTCCGCTCGCTTCCGGTGGCGGGAACCCCGGTCTTCCGGAAGTACTTGGACACGATGATGTCGGAAGCGAGCTGCGACCAGTCGGCCGGAATCGCGGCCCCGCGCATCTCGAAGACGGCCGAGCCGTCCGGGTTCTTGATGCGGGCGTCGCGCTCCTCGAACGCGATGCCGGCGAAGGGATCGGCTCCAGGGGAGGTGAAGCGGCGGCGGAGCATCCGCCCCGGCCGCTCGGCGGGCGGTCCATCCGCGGATCGAGAAAAACGAGCGGCACCGGCCTCGTTGCTCGGTGCCGCGGGGGAGACGGAGTTCGCAGGGGAAGAAGACGGGGCAACACTGACGTCGGCGGGGTGCATGGCATCCATGCTCACGGCGACACCCTCCGGTGGCCCCACGGGGGCGGGGGCCCGAGTGCGAGAGATGGTGAATCGCTCCCGAACTGCAAATGAGAACGACCGGTGGTCAGGATCGAGCTGCGTGGCGGCCTCCGGGAGCCTTCGGCTGGACCAGGGGAGATCAGCAAGTTGACCCAACCGCCCGGTGGGGCACCGTGGGGCGAGTGGGGGAGAGAGAGCCTCCGGACCGCCGCCACCCCTCAGGGCAGGCCCGAGGACGGCGACTGCGGGTCCATCGTGCTCGGGTCTGCCGGACTGCACTATACGTCTGTGGAGTCCATATCTAGAGGGTGCCGGAAGGTATAGCCCCATATGTTGGGGGTCGTCAAAGGAAAAGTTAAGCAGAGCCGTGTACAAAGTTTGGGCAGAGAGGCGGGCGACGGCGGGGCCCGCCGCGCGACCCGTTCCGCGCCCCCGCCCGGCGCCGCTCGGGATATCATGGCGGCGCTCGTGAGGCCCCGGTGCCGGCGCCGCGGCGGCGGGGAGCCTCGTCCGGCCATCCTGCCGCGAGCCACGGCGAGACGAGAGACCGCGAGACACGATGAGCGCAATCGAAGCCTATCGCCCGCAGCACAAGATCCGCATCGTCTCGGCCGCCGCCCTCTTCGACGGCCACGACGCCGCCATCAACGTCATGCGCCGGCTGATCCAGGCGTCCGGCGCCGAGGTCATCCACCTCGGGCACAATCGCTCCGCCGAGGAGATCGTGGACGCCGCGATCCAGGAGGACGCCCAGGGCATCGCCATCACGAGCTACCAGGGCGGGCACCTCGAGTTCTTCAAGTACGTCTGCGATCTGCTCAAGGCCAAGGGCGCGCCGCACATTCGCGTCTTCGGCGGCGGCGGGGGCGTCATCGTCCCGGACGAGATCCGGGAACTCGAGTCTTACGGCGTCGTCAAGATCTTCAGCCCCGAGGATGGCCGCCGGATGGGCCTCCAGGGCATGATCAACTATCTGCTCGAGCACGCGGATTTCTCCACCCTGGAGCGCGCTCCGCTTGACGGCGCCACCATCGGCTGGCAGGCGCCGCCCCTCGTGGCGCGGGCGATCACCCGCGTCGAGATGGGGATGCCCGCCATGGCCGCGACCGGAGCGGCGGGCCGGAGCGGCGCGAACGGGCACGAGGCGCTCGCCGGGCTCCGCTTCGCCGCGCCCCTCGATCGCGGGGTGCCGGTCGTCGGCATCACCGGCACCGGCGGGGCCGGCAAGAGCTCGCTCACCGACGAGCTCATCCGCCGTTTCCTGATCGACTTCCCGGAGCAGACGGTCGCCGTCTTCGCCGTCGATCCTTCGAAGCGGAAGTCGGGCGGGGCGCTCCTCGGCGATCGCATCCGCATGAACGCGCTGCGCACGCCGCGGGTCTACATGCGGAGCTTCGCCACGCGCGGCTCCGGCACCGAGCTCTCGACCGCGGTCGCCGATGCCCTCCAGGTGGCGCGCGGCGCCGGCTACGATCTGATCGTGGTCGAGACCTCGGGGATCGGGCAGGGGGACGCGGCGATCGTCGACATCGCGACCCTCTCGCTCTACGTGATGACCTCGGAGTTCGGGGCGCCCACCCAGCTCGAGAAGATCGACATGATCGACCTCGCCGACATGATCGTGATCAACAAGTTCGAGCGACGGGGGAGCGACGACGCGCTCCGCGACGTGCGCAAGCAGTACCGCCGGGCACACGGTCTCGGCGGCGCGACGCCGCGGGACGAGGAGCTCCCGGTCTACCCGACGATCGCGAGCCACTTCCACGATCCGGGGGTCAACGCGCTCTATGGGGCGCTCCTCGCCCGGCTCGCCGGGCGCGGATTCCCGGGCCTCGCGCCGGGCGCCCTGTGGACGCCGCGCTTCGACGCCGACTGGAAGCACGCGGTGGTGCCGCCCGAGCGGAGCCGCTACCTGGGGGAGATCGCGGCCACCGTCCGCGCGTATCACCAGCGGGTCGAGCGACAGGTCGCGATCGCGCGGCGGCGGCAGGCGCTCGCGACCGCGGCGGAGGTCCTCCGCGCGCACGGTGACGAGGCCGGCGCGGCCCGCCTCGCCGAGCTCGGCGCGGCGGCGAGCGTCGAGCTCGAGGAGCGCGCGCGCGTGCTCCTCGAGGCGTGGCCCGAGATCGAGGCCGAGTACGGCGGCGAGGAGTTCGTGTATCGGGTCCGGGACCGGGAGGTGCACACGCCGCTCAGGGCGCGCAGCCTCGCCGGCACGCCGATCCCCAAGGTCGCCCTCCCGCGCGGCGGCGACGACGGCGCGATCGTCCGCTTCCTCCTCCGCGAGAACCTGCCCGGGCACTTCCCGTTCACCGCCGGGGCATTCCCCTTCCGCCGGCAGGACGAGGACCCGATCCGCATGTTCGCGGGGGAGGGGTCGCCGGAGCGCACCAACCGGCGCTTCCACTACCTCTGCCGCGGGCACAAGGCGCGGCGGCTGTCGACCGCCTTCGACTCGGTGACCCTCTACGGCCAGGACCCGCACGAGCGTCCGGACATCTACGGGAAGATCGGCGAGAGCGGAGTCTCGATCGCCACGCTCGAGGACATGAAGGCGCTCTATGCCGGGTTCGATCTCCTCGACCCCAACACCTCGGTGTCGATGACGATCAACGGGCCGGCGCCGATGATGCTTGCGTTCTTCTTCAACACGGCCATCGAGCAGCAGGTCGAGCGATTCCGCGGCGAGTCGGGGCGGGAGCCGGACGAGTCCGAGCGCGAGCGGATCGTCACCCACACGCTCAAGAACGTGCGGGGAACCGTGCAGGCCGACATCCTCAAGGAGGACCAGGCGCAGAACACCTGCATCTTCTCGATCGAGTTCGCCCTCAAGATGATGGGCGACGTGCAGCGGTTCTTCGTCGAGAACGGGGTCCGCAACTACTACTCGATCTCGATCTCCGGCTATCACATCGCGGAGGCCGGCGCCAATCCGATCACCCAGCTCGCGCTGACCCTCGCCAACGGATTCACCTACGTCGAGTACTTCCTGGCGCGCGGGATGAAGATCGACGACTTCGCCCCGAACCTGTCCTTCTTCTTCTCGAACGGGCTCGACGCCGAGTACACGGTGCTCGGGCGGGTGGCGCGGCGGATCTGGGCGGTGGCGATGCACGAGCGCTACGGCGCCGGGGCCCGCGGCCAGCAGCTCAAGTACCACATCCAGACGAGCGGGCGCTCGCTACACGCGCAGGAAGTGCAGTTCAACGACATCCGGACCACGCTCCAGGCGCTCATCGCCTATCAGGACAGCTGCAACTCGCTGCACACGAACGCCTACGACGAGGCGGTCACCACCCCGACCGAGGACTCGGTGCGACGGGCGATGGCGATCCAGATGATCATCGCCCGCGAGTTCGGGATCGCCAAGAACGAGAACCCGAACCAGGGCAGTTACATCCTCGAGGAGCTCACCGATCTGGTCGAGGAGGCGGTGCTCGCCGAGTTCGAGCGGTTGAACGAGCGGGGCGGCGTGCTCGGCGCCATGGAGACCCAGTACCAGCGCTCGAAGATCCAGGAGGAGTCGCTCCTCTACGAGCAGCGGAAGCACTCCGGAGAGCTCCCGATCGTCGGCGTGAACACGTTCGTGCACCAGGATCCGGCGCTCCGCGGCGAGCTCTCCGTGCCGGCCCTGACCCGGGCGACCACCGAGGAGAAGGACGGACAGATCTCCCGCCTCCGCGCCTTCCAGGCGGCGCACGCCGCGGCGGCGCCGGCTGCGCTCGAGCGCCTCCGGACGGTGGCGGCGGCGCGCGGGAATGTCTTCGCCGAGCTCATGCAGACGGTGCGCGTGGCCTCGCTCGGTCAGATCACCCATGCCCTCTACGAGGTCGGCGGGGAGTACCGGCGCGCCATGTGAGGCCCGCCGCAGGCGGAGCCCCGCCGAGGGTGGTCCCGCCGAGGGTGGCCCCGTCGATCAGGCGCAACGTTTTCCGTATTCGCATGGTAGGAAGCAGGGGGGAGTCCGCCGGCGGCGGCCCCGCCGGGGCGCCGGCTGGCGCCCGCCGCGATGGCGCCGGGTTAGCGATCGCCGCCGGCCGGTTCCGGCGGCTCACCTGCCGTGGAGGGTTCTACGCTCTGATGGACATGGAACGGACGCTCGATTCGCCGCGGCCCGGGGCCGCTCCTTCCCGCCGCCCACGCCGCCACTTCCTGGCGCCGATCATCCTCGGTGTCCTGGTCGCCGCCGGGTGCGGCTCCGGTGATAACCCCTCCGCGCCCGATCCGGATGCCGAGAACGGTTTCCTCCTCGTCGAGGGGGACGACGAGTGGGACACCAACTCGGTGAGCTGGGAGGATTCGACGAGCGGGCTCGGCCGCTTCGCCTTCATCGCGGTGGCCCGGGGCGCCCCGACCGACGGGCCGTCGCACTATCTCTACAGCGCGAGCTTCACGACGCGCTGCAATGACGACGATTGCTTTCCCCAATCCCAGCAGGTCTTCGTCGAGCCGGGGCTCTCGATCTCCGAGGTGACCTGGTCGCCGCGCGGATCCTTCGCCGCGTTCCAGGGGAACCGGGCGCGCGACGCCACCTGGATCTACACGCTCGCGCCCGGCGGCACGGCGCGCCGCTGGGTGACCGGATACGAGCCGGTCTTCACTCCGAACGCGGGGCTCGTCATCTACGTCGAGAACGGGCGGGACGGGATCCGCTCGCTCAATCCGTCGAGCGGCGGCGGGTTCGTCGAACGCTCGGGAATGACGGGGGTCGCGCATCCGGCCGTCTCGCCGGACGGCGCCTTCATCGCCTACTCGGCGCAGGACGGCCAGCGCGGGCAGCGGATCTTCGTGCACGACCGCAGCGACCCGACGCTCCTCGCGGACATCGCGTCGCATCCCGACGTGCTCCCGGGCGGGCAGGGCGGAGACGGCAGCGATGACGATTACCCCGTGTGGTCCCCGGGCGGTCGGTACCTGGCCTATCGCAGCAAGATCCGCGAGAACACGATCCGCCACGCCGTCTTCGTCACCAATCCGCACCAGGAGCCCGAGAATCCGGTGCGCGTGGTCGCCATCGATCCCGGCCGCGAGATGACGGGGCTCCGCTGGCGCGGGGAGTACCTGCTCGTGGTCATCGATGGAAATGTGTACGCCTATCCGATGCCCGAGCCGTTCCGGAGTTACTAGCCGGGAGGAGGCGGCGCCGCCGGCAGCTGGCGGGGCCGGAGGCAGCGAGATGATGACCGCACCGCCGAAACACCGCGCGCGCGGGCGAGCGCTCGCTCTCCTCGGCACGGCGGCGTCCTTCGCCGTCGCCGGGTGCACCGCTCCGACCAAGTCGCCGGACCCCGATCTCGGGCCCGAGCCCGGCTTCGTGATCACGGAAGGCGACAACGACTTCGAGACCAACTCGGTGAGCTGGCTCGAAACGACCGCCGGCCCGACGCGGTTCGCCTTCATCACGGTGGCGTTGCGCGCGCCCACCGATGTCGCCTCGCACTACCTCTACACGGGCGGCGTGACCACCGGGTGCCAGGACCTGCGCTGCTTTCCGCCGGTGTCCATGATCTTCGCCCAGGCCCGCCTCGCGATCTTCAACCTGGACTGGTCGCCGCGGGGGGGGCAGGTCGCTTTCGACGGCCGGCTGGCCGGCGAGAACGCGAACTGGGTTTACGTGTTCTCGCCGGGGACGGAACCCCGGGCGTGGGTCACCGGCTACGAGCCGGCGTGGGCCCCCGACGGCGGTGCGGTGGTCCATGTCGAGACGGGGCGCGATGCCCTCCGCATGCTGAACCCGGTCGCCGGGGACAGCCGGGTCGAGCGCGACGGGCTCGCCGGCGCGGCGCATCCCCGCTTCTCGCCCGACGGGACGCAGATCGCCTACTCGGCGGTGGATGGAGCACGGGGCCGCCGGATCTTCGTCCTGCCGCGAAACGCGCCCGACCGCATCGCCGACGTCGTATCGATGCCGGATGAGCTGCCGGGAGGGCTCTCGAACGCCGACGGCACCGACGACGACTTCCCGACCTGGTCGCCGAGCGGCCGCTATCTCGCGTACCGCTCGCGCCTCCGCGACACGGGCCTGCGCGACGCCATCTTCATCACCGAGCCCGCAAGCGAGCCGGAGAACGTCGTGCGCATCCTGGCCGCCGTGCCGGGCTCGCAGATGACCGGCCTGCGCTGGCATCCCCAGGGCGAGTGGATGCTGCTCATCCTCGACGGCAACGTCTATACGTGCACGATCCCCGAGCGCTATCGCGAGTGAGCGGGCGCTGAGCCGCCGCCGGCGGCCGGCGGGGTTGGCGCCGGATGCCCCGTCAGGTGGGCGAGCGCGCGCCGGGCCGGCTCGTGGCGCGGATTCACCTCGAGGAGCCGCTCGAGCATCGCAGCCGCCACGGCTTCCTCGCCGAGTTGAGCCTGCACGATCGCCATGTTGTAGATCGCCGTCTCGTTGAACGGGTCGAGGGCGAGTGCGCGCTCGAGCGCTTCGATCGCCTGGTCCAGGAAGCCGCGCCGCGCGTAGACATCGGCCAGGTTGACATGGGCCGCCACGAGGGTCGGGGCAAGCGCGATGGCCTGCTTCTGCGCCGCCTCCGCCTGCTCGAGCTGTCCGAGATTGCGGTAGCACTGCCCGAGGGTGACCCAGGTGTCGGCGCGCTCCGGACCGGCGGCGAGTGCGGCCTTGAGTGCGGCAACGGCCTCGGTGTTGCGGCCGGCCACCTTGAGCGCGCGCCCGCGCGCGGCGAGGATCGCCGGCGTGTCGCCGAAGGTCGCGGTGGCGGCGCGGCCGGCGGCGACCGCCTCGTCGCCGCGGCCGAGGTCGGAGAGGGCCGCGATCCGGCCGAGCGTGGCCTCCTCGTGCGCGGGATCGCGGGCGAGCACGTGCTCGAAGCGGGCGAGAGCTGAATCGGGATGCCCCGAGTGCAGGAAGGCGCTCCCCACCGCCATGTGCGCGGGGAGGAGATCGGGATCGCCGACGGCGGCCTCGATGTAGAGGCGGACCGCGCTCCGGAAGTCACCGGCGTGCACCAGCAGATTGGCGAGGTTCACCTTCGGCTCGCCGTATCCGGGGGCGAGCTCGATCGCGCGCCGGTAGGCGGCGATCGCGCCTGCCGTGTCGCCGGCGGCGGTCAGGTAGAGGCCCTGGTCGAAGTGGAGTTCGGCGCGCCCGGGGGCGAGCTCGATCGCGCGGGCCTGCGCCCGGACCGCCGCGGCGTAGCGCTTCCCCTCGTACTCGGCGGCGGCGCGCAGACGATGGCTCTCGCTCGTCGGTATGTCGCGGGGCACCGCCGGATTCAGGTTGAGCAGGAGGAGAAGCGCGCCGGCGGCGACCCCGAAGCGCAGCGTCAGTCCCGGCACCCGGCGGCGGGCGAGCATCCAGTCCACAGCTCCGGCGGCCAGGACAAGAAGAGCAGGGACCGCCGGCAGCCGCGAGGACGCCGTAACGAAGAAGGCGATCGTCGCGATCGCGTAGGCGGCGGCGAAGAGGTAGACGAGGGCGAGCTCGCGCCGGCGAGGCCAGAAGAGGACCGCCCCGAGCACGGCGAGCGGTGACACGAGGCCGAACGGGAAACCGAACGGCCCGGCATGCCAGACGAGCCCGGCGAGAAGCCGCGATTCGCCCCGTGCGGCATAGAGGTCTTCTCCCCGGGTCGTCTCGTAGCCGGCCAGGAAGCGGGCGGCCTTCGTGGCGAGGAGACGGGCATACGCGAGCGGCCGCTCGCGCATGAAACGCCCGGCTGCGGCATAGAAGTAACGTGAGCGAGCCGATGCAAGCGTGAGGCCGGCTTCGCGATGGGGAGTCTCGACGAGATCCAGCCAGGTCCGCCCCGGAGGGATCGCGAGCGTCTCGTCCGAGCGCGCATTGTTCCCGAGGAAGTAGCGAAGGCCGCCGTCGGCGCTCACCCAGACCAGGTCGCGCGCCACGATCCAGTTGCGGGCGGTGGCGAGGAGGGTCACGAGGAGCGCCGCGCCGAGGAAGGCGAGCGCCCGGGCGCCTGCGCCACGGCGACCGGGAGCACCTGCTCTCGCCATCCCCCGTGGTGCCCCCCTGGGGTACGCGGGCGCCGTCCGCTCGAGCCACAGGAGTCCGAGGCCGAGGACCAAGGCGACGAAGAAGGCTTCCGGGTGGGCGAGAGCGGCGGCGCCGAAGAAGAGCCCGGCCATGATGCGCGGTGCGATGGCCTCGCTCCCGCGCGCCCGTTCGAGGGCGGCGAGCCCGGCGATGCTCAGGAACGAGACCAGGCTCGCCGGAAGGAGGCGGCCTTCGAAGAAGAGAAAGGGGCCATAGACCGCGCCCGCAAACCCGACCAGGAGGCTCGCGCGGCGCCCGAGAAGACGCGCGGTGAGGCGGGTCGCGAGGAGCACGGTCGCGGTCCCGAGGAGAAACTGGACCGCGCGGATGGCCAGCGGTCCCCCGGCGATCGCCCGCCAGGCGGCAAGCACGTACCCGTAGAGCGGCGGTTGCCAGTAGGCCGCGTTCCCGCCGGCCAGATCGCCGGCGGCGATCGCGTCCGCCATGGCCACGTAGCTCCCGGCGACGCCGACCGGCGCCGTGAAGAACGGGCTCGGGCGGATCGCGGCGAGGTACAGGAGCCGCACGAGGAGCGCGGTCAGGGCGACCGCGACCAGCGGCACGAGCGCACCCCGATTGCGCCAGGGATCCGACAACGATGAGAGTCCTGTTCTTTCCGAGGTCATGGGCAACGCCGGGATGGACGCCGGGTTGGAGCGGCCGCCGGCGGTCGTGGTGCTTTCGAGGGCGGGCCATGGCTCCGTCTGCGGCAGGCCGGAGGACAGTTGCCCGGATCCGGCTCGAGGTCTACAATGAAAGTTGGAAAGCTCGCAAGTCCCGGCGAGCCGAAACCTGCCGGGTCCTGCCTCGCCCTGGCTGGAATTCAAGCCGCCCCAGTCCGGAACACCTCGCTCTTCCAGGCCTTAGGGAGACCACTCCATGCTGCGCCTACTGATCCTCGCCGTCCTGCTGACCCTGCTGCCGGCCGCGGCCCTGGCTCTCACCGGCCAGGCCCCGCCGCCCTTCGACTCGAACGGACCGACCCTGGCCCAGGTCGCTGGCCCGCGCTGGGTGGACGTGGCGACCGGTGCCACGGTGGCCGCCTTCGATCTCGCAGCGGGTCCCTACTCCGGGACGCCGGAGATGCAGGCGCGGGCCTTCCTGGCCGACGAGGGGGAGACCTTTGGGCTCCGCAATGCGACCGACGACCTCGAGGTGATCTCCGTGCAGGAGACTCCGCAGGGCTCTACCGTCCGCTTCCAGCAGACCGTCTACGGGCTCCCCGTGTTCGAGGGCCAGGTCGCGGTGACCATCGCCCGCGCGAGAGGCGAGGTGGTCGCCGTGGCGTCCACGTATCGCCCGTCGGAGCCGATGGCCACGGCCGCCGCCCTGCCGCCGGCGGTCGCCCGCGATCTCGCGATCGGGGCGATCCAGGCCACGGCTGAGCGCCACGGACCGGAGACGCCGCCCTCGCTCGGGCTTCTCCCCGGCGACGGTGTGCTCATGGCGCTCGCGTACCGGCTCGTGATCCCGGCCATGAACCCGCTCGGCGACTGGGAAGTCATGGTGGATGCGACCAACGGGCAGATCCTCCGCATCCGCGATCAGGCGGTGCACGCGGACGGGAATGCGCTGTGCTTCGATCCGGATCCGCTCACGACGGCTCATGTCGCCTACAACACGGCGGGGTACACCGACGGGAACGACGCCAACACGCCTCAGCTCCAGGCGCAGACCTTCCCGCGGACCCTCCGTGACATCACGTTCTCGGGCGGTCTCTACCGGCTCACCGGCCCCTACGTGAACATCCAGGAGTTCGAGTCCCCGGTCAGCGCGCCGGCCACGTCGGCGACGACCGATTTCCTCTACACGCGCGACGCGCAGGGGTTCGAGGACACCGAGGTCTACTTCGGCATCGATCAGAGCCAGCGCTACATCCAGGCCCTCGGCTACAACACCGTGCAGAACCTCTCGATCTGGTGCGACACGCACGGCCTGAACGGGGCGGACAACTCCCACTACATTCCCTCGACCAACCGGCTGGCCTGGGGCGAGGGCGGGGTGGACGACGCCGAGGATCTCGACGTCGTGCTCCACGAGTACGGCCATGCCATCCAGAGCGGCACGGTGCCGGGCTGGGGCTCGTCCACCGACGCCCGCTCGATGGGCGAGGGTTTCGGGGACTACTGGGCCGGGGGCTACTCGGCGGCGATCGACCTTTACCGCTCGGAGTGGGTCTTCAACTGGGACGGCCACAACCCGTTCTGGCCGGGGCGCATCCTGAACGACACGCGGCTCTACCCGGCCTCCTGGGGCGGCGACATCTACTCGAACGGGACGATCTGGGCGTCCTGCCTCATGCAGATCTACTACGAGATCACGCGCGAGACCATGGATGGGATCGTCATCGGCCACCACTTCCTCCTGAGCCCGAGCGCGCTCGTGACCCAGGCCGCCGCGGCCCTCGTCACCACCGATCGCACCCGGAACGAAGGGCTCAACGTCGACTCGATCGTCAACTTCTGCACCGCCCGCGGTTTCTTCTCCGCGGCGCAGTACGAGATCCCCGCGATCACCCACACCCCGCTGCCGGATCAGAACGTGCCCGGCCCGTACACGGTGACCGCGGTGTGCACGTCGGCTTCCGGTATCTCGGCGGTCGAAGTGCGATACGGCCTGGGCGCGGTCACCGCCTCCGCGCCGATGACGCCGACCGGAAACCCGAACGAGTATGCGGGCCAGATCCCGGATCTCGGGAACGGGACGGTCCACTACTTCATCGTCGCCGCAAACAACCTGAGCCCGGCGAACAAGCGCACCGATCCGCGCCCGGCTCCGGACGGGGACGTGCACACGTTCAACGTGAGCGGCTCGACGGCCGTGGCGGCCGGCGAGGTCGTTCCCGGACGCTTCGCCCTTGGTGCCGCCGCTCCGAACCCGTTCAACCCGGCGACGACGATCAGCTACTCGCTGGCGGGCCGGGTGCCCGTGCGACTCGCGATCTACAGCCCGGCCGGGAAGCTCGTGCGCGTGCTCGTGAACGGGACCCAGGCGGCCGACGCCTACGCGGTCGAGTGGGACGGGCGCGATGATGCAGGTCGCGAGCTGGCGAGCGGGATCTACCTCGCGCGGCTCGAGGCCGGCTCGTTCGCCGCCACCCGCAAGATGACGCTCATGAAGTAGCATCACCGCGATCCGGGCTGCAGGGGACGGCGCGCCGCCCCTCTGGCGGAGGGGACTGAACGGCCCCGCGGGGCGATCGCCTCGCGGGGCCGTTGCCTGTCGATCCCGGCAGGATGCCGGCGCCTCAGTCCTTCTTGGTGCCCCCGCCGGCATCCGCGCCGGTCTTCGCTCCGCCCGCAGCTGGCCCGGGCGGCGACTTCTCCTTCTTCGCGGCCTTTGCCGGCCCGGCCGGGGTCGCTCCGCCCGGGGTCGCTCCGCCCGGGGTCGCTCCGCCCGGCTCGCTCTTCGTCCCGGAGTCCGCCGTCGCCCCGCCGCCGGCGGTCTCCGACTTGGCGGCCCGCTTGTACTTCTCGCTCCGGTAGTCGGTCGAGTAGAAACCCGAGCCCTTGAACACGATCCCGGCCCCGGGCCCGATCATGCGCTTCGCCCGCGCGCCGCACTGGGGGCAGGTCTCGATCTTGGGATCGGTCATCTTCTGGAAGATCTCGAAGTGGTGGCCGTTCTCGCACTGGTAGTCGTAGGTCGGCACGTCTCGCGTCACCTCCGCTCGCGCCCCGGCCGCGGGCTCACGCTCGCGCCCGCTCCGGGGCTGATTCCTGGTCACGATACTGCAGCTCGTAGAGCTTGCGGTAGATGCCGCCGCGGGCCAGGAGCTCCTCGTGCCGGCCCTCCTCGCGCAACTCGCCGTGGTGCATGACGAGGATGCGGTCTGCATTGCGGATGGTGGACAGACGATGGGCGATGACGAGCGCGGTGCGCCCCCGGAGGAGCTTCTCGAGCCCGTCCTGGATCATGGCCTCGGTCTCGGTGTCCACGCTCGAGGTGGCCTCGTCGAGGACGAGGATCGCCGGATCGTAGGCCAGCGCCCGGGCGAAGGCGAGGAGCTGGCGCTGGCCGACCGAGAGCGAGCCGCCGCCCTCGCGCACCTCGCTCGAGAAGCCGCCGGGGATCGCCCGGACGAAGTCGGCGGCGTTGACCTGGGCCGCCGCGCGTTCGATGGCCGCCCGGTCGATCTCGGGCCGGCCCAGCCCGATGTTGTAGGCGACCGAGCCCGCGAAGAGGAAGACGTCCTGCTGCACGACGCCGATGCCGCGCCGGAGCCAGTCGAGGGGCACCTCGCGCACGTCCATGCCGTCCACCAGCACGCGCCCGCGGGTCGGGTCGTAGAAGCGGGTGAGGAGATTCACGATCGTGGACTTCCCGGCGCCGGTGGCGCCGACCACGGCGATCCGCTCGCCGGGGGCGATCGCGAAGTCCACGTTCTTGAGCACGAGGTTGTCGCCCTCGTAGGCGAAGTCCACGTGCTCGAATCGGATTGCGCCGCGGAGCGGTCGCGCACCGTCGCCGCCGGGGACGGCGCCGACGCCCGCCCAGGCGTCGGCGGCCTCGGGGGTCGCCTCTTCGGTGTCGAGCACCTTGAAGATGCGCTCGGAGGAGGCCATCGCCGCCTGCATGATGCCGTACTTCTCGGAGAGATCGCTGATCGGCCGGAAGAACATCTCCGCGTACTGGATGAAGGCGACGAGCACGCCGAAGGTGAGCGCGCCCGACTTCACCTCGAGCCCGCCGAACCACAGGATGAGCGCGATCGCCACCGCCCCCAGGAGCTCGACCGCGGGGAAGAAGACCGCGTAGTAGAAGATGGTCTTCAGATGCGCGTCCAGGTGCTCGCGGTTCAAGCGCTCGAACCGCCGCATGTTGTGGCTCTCGTGGTTGAAGAGCTGGACGACCTGCATCCCGACCAGGTTCTCCTGGAGGAAGGTGTTGATCTTGGCGATGGCGGTTCGCACCAGGCGATAGGTATGGCGCACCCGCGTGCGGAAGAGGGTCGCGGTCACGGCGAGGAGGGGGAGGACCGCGAAGGTGGCGAGGGCGAGCTTCCAGTCCATGACGGCGAGGATCACCATGATCCCGGCGAGCTTGAGCACGTCCTCGATGACGGCGACCACACCGGCGGTGAACATCTCGTTCAGGACATCGACGTCGCTCGTCACGCGCGTCATCAGGCGGCCGACCGGATTCCGCGTGAAGAAACGCACCCCCTGGCGGAGAAGATGCTCGTAGATCTGCATGCGCAGGTCGTACATCACCTTCTGTCCGACCAGGTTCATCACGTAGAGCTCGCCGTAGCGGAAGAAGAACGTGCCGAGCAGGGTGCCGAAGTAGAGGAGCGCGATCCGGGCGAGGCCTTCCGGGTTGCCCCGCTTCAGGTGCTCGTCGATCGCCACCTTGACGAGGTAGGGTTGCGCGAGCTCGAGCAGGAAGGCGGCGGTGAGGAGCCCGATCGAGATGGCGACCAGCCGGCGGTAGGGCCGGAGGTAGGTCAGGAGTCGGCTCATCAGCCGCCGATCGTAGGCCCGGCCGAGGATCTCATCGTCGTCCATGGTCGCCATCAGCTCGCCTCGAGCTCCTCGCGCAGGAGCTGCTGCTCGACCATGCGCGCGTAGAGGCCGCCGCCGGCGATCAGCGCCTCATGCGTGCCTTCCTCGACGATGCGGCCGCGATCGAGCACCACGATGCGGTCCGCCTCGCGCACGGTGGTCACGCGGTGGGAGATGATGAGGCTCGTCCGCCGGGCGAGAAGCGGCCGCAGCCGCCGGAGGATCTCTTCCTCGGTGTTGGTGTCGACGCTCGACAGGGCGTCGTCGAGGATCAGGATCTCCGGCGAGCGGATGACGGCGCGCGAGATGGCGGTGCGCTGCTTCTGCCCGCCGGAGAGCGTGATGCCGCGCTCCCCGACCAGGGTGTCGTAGCCGCCGGGGAACGCGCGCACGGTCGCGGCCAGGCGCGCGATCTCGGCCGCCTCCTCGATCGCCGACTCGCCCGCCTCGTCGAAGCCGTAGGCGATGTTCTGCCGCATGGTGGTCGAGAAGAGGAAGGTCTCCTGCGGCACGAAGCCGATCCGGCGGCGGAGCGCCTCGAGGTCGAGGGTGCGCACGTCGGCGCCGCCGACGAGCACCTGCCCGCCCGTGGCGTCGTAGAGGCGCGGGATGAGCCCGACGAGGCTCGACTTGCCGCTCCCGGTCGGGCCGACGACGGCCACGGTCTCGCCGGGCGCGATGGCGAGGTTCAGGCCCGTGAGGACGGGCGGCCCGCCGGGATAGGCGAAGGCGACGTTGCGGAACTCGATGCCGAGCGGGGTCGCGGGCAGGGCCGGACCGCCGACGATCGCCGGCTCCTCGTCGAGGATCGTGCCGATGCGCACGAGCGAGGCGGTGCCCCGCTGGATCATGTTGGCCACCCAGCCGAGGGAGATCACCGGCCAGGCGAGCATCGCCAAGTAGCCGTTGAAGGCCACGAACTCGCCGAGCGTGAAGCGCCCGGTCGCCACGTAGCGGCCGCCGATCCACAGCACGGCGAGGGCGGCGAGGCCGGTGAAGAAGGTCATGAGCGGCCCGAACAGCCCCGACAACCGGATCAGGCCCATGCTCTTCGCCACGTAGCTCTCGTTCTCGGCCCGGAAGCGATCCATCTGGAGGTCGGTGCGCACGTACGCCTTGATCACGCGGATTCCCGCCAGCGCCTCCTGCACCTCGGCCGACAGCGTCGCGTATTGCGCTTGCACTGCCTCCGAGCGCTGGTGCACGGCGGTGCCGAAGCGGGTCAGGAGGATGGCGAGCGCGGCCATCGGCAGCATGGCGAGGAGGGTCAGCCGCCGATCGAGCACCAGCATGAGGACGAGCACGGCGGGGAGCACGGTCAACGTGTTGGCCAGGTACATCATGCCCGGGCCGATCATGTTGCGCACCGAGTTGAGATCGTTGGTGGCGCGCGCCATGAGATCCCCGATCCGGTGGCGGGCGTAGAAGCTGGGCGAGAGGCGCTGCAGGTGCGCGAAGAGGTCGTTGCGGATGTCGTACTCGATGCCCCGCGAACTCCCGATCATCAGGCGGCGCATGGCGAACCGGAAGATCCCCTCGGCCGCCGAGGCGAGGACGAGGAGGCCCGCGGTGGCGAGGATCGCGCGCGCGGGCTCGCCCTGCTCGAGGTGCTCGATGGCCTGCTTGAGGAGCCAGGGGCCGAGGAGGGCGAAGCCGTGGGTGAACGGAATGCAGACCGCGCCGAGGAGGATGGTCCGCCGGTGCCGGGCGAGGTAAGGGAGGAGACGGCGGAGTTCACGCACGGGTTCTTACGGGTTCCTCGAGATCGGGCTCGCGGGGGGGTCTGAACGGAAGCGGCCCGCCGAGGGGCGGGCCGCCGCGGTGAACCGGATCGAGTCGTCGCGCACCGGACCGCGCGATCAGAGACCGGGCGTTTCCTCGATGAGGAATTGCACCTGGCCCGCGAGCACGCGATCCACGGCGGTCTTGGTCACCTTCTCGGCGCGCTCCCCGGCCACGCGACGCCAGCGCTCGTTCAAGCGGCGCGCCTCCTGGGCCGCCACCACCACCAGCTCATACGCGGACCGCGGAATCGTGGTCGCCTCGGCCGGGGCCACCTCGGCCGGGGCCTCGGCCAGCGGATCGAACGTCTCGCTCACGAACTACCTCCTCCTCGCTCTCGCTGCGGGTAACCGAATCTCATAGCCTAGGGTATGCGGGCTGCCGTCTGCAAGGGCCTGTTCGCAACGGGGGCCCCCCAGGCGACCAGTCCCCCCGGGTCCGACCGGCCCATCCCGCCGGGGGGCGCGCCGGCGGGCTCCCCGGATTGACGGCTGTCCCCCGAAGCGTCTAGGATGCAACGACATACGCCTCCCGCCTGCGGTCGCCGGACGGAGGCAGAAGGAGACCCGATGTCCCTAGCTCCCGACCGGCCGGGGCTCCCCGTGTCCCCGCATCGCCTGGAGATCCCGATCTTCCCGCTCCCGGACCTCGTTCTCTTCCCGGGAGTGGTCGTGTCGCTGCACATCTTCGAGGAGCGCTACCGGCGTCTCGTCGCCGATGTGCTCGCGGGCGACCGGCGGTTCGGCATGGCGCTCCTCAGGCCCGGGTGGCAGGCGGACTACCAGGGCCGGCCTCCGGTCCATCCGCTCGTCGGCTACGGCGTCATCGAGGCCTCGCACGCGCTCCCGGACGGGCGCTACCAGATCCACCTGCGCGGCGAGGGCAAGGGACGCATCCTCAGCGAGGAGCCGGGCGGACCTTACCGGCGGGTGGTTCTCGCTCCGGAGGCGGACGCCCCGGCCGGCCCCGAGCTCGCGGTGTGGGTCGAGCGGATCGCGGCGGGACTCGGCGCGCTCCACGCAGAGGCGGGAGCGAGCGGAGGGCGCGCCCCGCAGGGCCGCGGGATCGAGGTCGTGCATCTCGTAGCCAGCGAGCTCGCGCTGGCGCCGGGGGAGAAGCTCGAGCTCCTCGCGCTCGACGATCCGGTCGAGCGCGCGCGGCGGGTGAGCGCCCGGCTCGACGAGCTTTGCGCCCGGCAACGGGCGCTCGCAGCGCACCGGCCGGGCAAGGGCGCTCCGGAGCTCAACTGAGCCGCGACCAACCGCGGCTCGCGGAAAACTCCGCCTCGAACCAAGGAAAGAAGAGCATGGCGCAGAGGATCTTCAGCGGCATCCAGCCCTCGGGCGAGGTGCACATCGGCAACTACGTGGGCGCGCTCCGCAACTGGGCCCGGCTCACCGAGAAGTACGATTGCGTGTACTCGCTCGTCGACTACCACGCGATCACCATTCCGTACGAGCCGGCTGAATTGCAGCGACGGATCCAGGAGGCGGCGGTGGCGGTGCTCGCCGCCGGCGTCGATCCCGCGCGCGCGATCCTCTTCGTGCAGTCGGCGGTCCCCGAGCACACCGAGCTCGCGTGGATCCTCGGCACGCTGACCACGATCGGCGCGCTCGAGCGCATGACGCAGTACAAGGAGAAGGCCGAGCAGCAGCAGAACCAGGTCCTCGGGCTCTTCGCCTACCCGGTGCTGCAGGCGGCGGACATCCTCCTGTACAAGGGTGAGCTGGTGCCGGTGGGCGAGGACCAGGTGCAGCACCTCGAGCTGTCGCGGGAGATCGCCCGCAAGTTCAACGCGGCGTTCGCCCCGGTGTTCCCCGAGCCGCAGCATCTCCTGACGCAGACGCCGCGGATCATGGGTGTGGACGGCAAGACCAAGATGTCGAAGAGCCGGAGCAACACGATCGCCATGCTCGACACGCCCGCGGCGAGCTGGGAGAAGCTGCGCACGGCGGTCACCGACGAGAACCGGAAGCGCCGATCCGATCCCGGGAACCCGGATGTCTGCAACGTCTTCACCATGCACAAGGCCTTCTCGCCGGCCGCCGACGTGGCCCGCGTGGATCGCGAGTGCCGGAGTGCCGCGATCGGTTGCGTGGACTGCAAGAAGCTCCTGCACCAGCACATGACGGCGGAGCTCGCGCCCGTGCTCGAGCGCGCCGACGCGCTCGTCCGCCGTCCCGAGCGCATGCGTGAGATCCTCGCCGACGGGGCCGGCCGCGCGCTCGGGATCGCGCGTCCGGTGATGGCGGAGGTGCGTGCGGCGATGGGGCTGCGCGCCGGTGAAGGCGCCGACGCATCCTGAGCCGGCGAGTGCCGGCGCGGATGATCTCCGCGCGCGGCGGTGCGCTTCCCCTCCGGTAACGCCGTTGACGGAAGTGACAACGGCGTGCGCAATCCGGCGGGAGGGATCGTGGCGCGGGCCGCGAGGACGCGTCCGAGTCGCTTCCTGGACGGGAGCTCTCGCGGCCGGCGGCACGGTTCGTGCAAATCCACGTGCGCGAGACCCGGGCGTTGCCGTTGGCGCGCGCCGGGCGACGAGTTCGGGGCGGCATGCCGCCCCGCGCGCGGATACCCATCCCCGGAGGAGGTCTGTGGAGAGATGGCGCGACGACCAGTCCTCGGGTTGCATGACTGGCGGGACCGGGCGCGGGCTTTTCCGGGCGCGGGCGCGTGTGCTACCGTGCCCGCGGGGCAGGCTCCAGTGGAGCGCCCCGATCTCAGTGTTGCGCGAGGATCGTCCCCGACTCCCCCCGGGCCGAGGCGCCAGATGCCAAGCGAGCCGAACCCGCTCATCCGCCCCGAGGTCGTCGAGGCCGAGCAGGTGGTCGAGACCACGCTCCGGCCGACCACGCTCGACGACTTCATCGGTCAGGCGGATCTCAAGGAACAGCTCGATCTCGCCCTCGATGCCGCCCGCCAGCGCGGCGAGGCGCTCGATCACACGCTTCTCTGTGGGCCGCCCGGGCTCGGGAAGACGACCCTCGCCCACATCCTGGCCAACGAGATGGAGGTCGCCTTCGTCTCGACCTCGGGCCCGGTGATCGAGCGACCGGCCGATCTCGCCGGCCTCCTGACCAGGCTCCGCCCGGGCGATGTCCTGTTCATCGACGAGATCCATCGCCTGAGCGCGACCGTCGAGGAGTACCTCTACCCCGCGATGGAGGACTTCCGGATCGACGTGATGATCGACCGCGGGCCGAGTGCGCGCTCGCTGCGGCTGAACCTGAATCACTTCACGCTGGTCGGTGCCACGACGCGCACAGGGCTCCTCACCTCGCCGCTTCGCGCCCGCTTCGGCATCTCGGCGCGCATCGACTACTACCCGCCGTCCGATCTGGCCCAGGTCGTGGGTCGCGCCGCCCGCATCCTCGCGGTCGAGATCGACCGGGAGGCGGCGATCGAGCTCGCCCGGCGCGCGCGCGGCACGCCGCGCGTGGCCAACCGGCTCCTGCGCCGGGCCCGCGACTTCGCCGAGGTGCGCGGGGACGGACGTATAGACGTCGATGTCGTGCGCGAGGCGCTCCGCATCCTCAAGGTGGACGAGCGCGGCCTCGACAGCATGGACCGGCGCGTGCTCGAGACCGTGATCGACAAGTTCGGTGGCGGGCCGGTGGGTATCAGCACTCTCGCCGTGTCGGTGGGGGAGGAGGCCGACACGCTCGAGGACGTCTACGAGCCGTTTCTCATCGAGGCCGGTCTCCTCCACCGCACGCCGCGCGGGCGGGTGGCGACCCGCCTCGCGTACGAGCACCTCGGCCGCCCGGTGCCCATCATCGATCCGCAGGAGCGTTTCCTCTAGCCGTCCGGCGAGGGACCACCGGCTGCAAGCCACGGCGCACTGGATGTCATGACCCATCTCGGCAAGCTGCTCCTCCTCGCCGGGGCCGCCCTCGGCGCCGCGGGCCTCCTCCTCCTCTTCGGCGAGCGGCTCGGTCTCGGCCGCCTCGGGCTCGGCCGGTTGCCGGGGGATCTCCGCTTCGAGCGGGGCAGTGTGCGCGTCTACTTCCCGATCACCTCGGCGCTCCTCGTGAGCCTGGCCGTCACGGTCGCGGTCAACCTCGTGAGAGCTCTCTCCCGGCGGTGAGCGTCGAGGTGGAGCGAGACCCGGCGGCCCCCGCCTCCCTTCCCGCGGACGCGATCTACCACACCGCGTCCTATGAGTTCCGCCTGCCGCCGGAGCTCATCGCGACCCGCCCGCCCGCCGTGCGCGACGCGGCGCGACTCCTCGTGCTCGCGCGCTCCGGCAGCGCGCCCGAGTCGATCGCGCACGCCGCCTTTCGCGATCTCGAACGCTTTCTCGTCGCCGGCGACTGCCTCGTGCTGAACGAGACGCGCGTGATCAGGGCACGGCTCTACGGCGTGCGGGCCGCGACCGGCGGGCGCGTCGAGCTCCTCCTCGTGAGCGCGCGTCCGGATGGTCTGTGGGAAGCGCTCGGAAGGCCGGGGAGAAGCCTCGTCCCCGGCACCCGGTTTGTCCTCGCCGGCGGGGCGATCCAGGGCGAGGTCGTGGCCGTGATCGGGCGGGGACGGCGGCTCGTGCGCCTCGCCGGCCCGCGCCCGATGGACGAGCTCCTCGAGACGCACGGGCGGGTGCCCATCCCGCCGTACCTCGGACGCGAGGACGATGCGCGCGATGTGACCGATTACCAGACCGTGTACTCGCGGGTGCCGGGTGGGGTGGCGGCGCCGACGGCGGGGCTCCACTTCACGCCCGAGCTCCTCGCGCGGCTCGCGGCCCGCGGCGTGCGGATCGCGCGGCTCGTGCTGCATCCGGGCCCCGGGACCTTTCGCCCGGTCCAGGCGGCGGACATTCGCGAGCACGAGCTCGAGCCGGAGGCGTTCGCGCTCCCGGAGGCGGCGGCCGCCGAGATCAACGCGGCGCGGGCGAGCGGGGGGCGCATCGTCGCCGTCGGCACCACGGTCGTCCGCACCCTCGAGACGCAGGCGCGCGCTGCGCGCGCTGCGCGCGCGGCCGGCGGCCCCGGCGGCACCGTCCTGGCCGGGAGCGGCGAGAGCGGGCTCTTCATCCATCCGCCCTACGAGTTCCAGGCGGTGGATGCGCTCGTCACCAACTTCCATCTGCCGCGCTCGACGCTCCTCATGCTCGTGTGCGCCTTCGCCGGACGGGAGCGGGTGCTCGCCGCCTACGCCGCGGCGGTCGAGCGCGGGTACCTCTTCTTCTCGTACGGCGACGCGATGTTCATCGCCTAGACCAGGGAACGCGATTGGCGAGTCAAGACGTGCATCCGGTGCTCCGCTTCACACCGCGCGGCGCCGCGCCCGCGGTCGGCGCGCGCGCGGGCGTGCTCGAGCTCGCGCACGGGCGGGTCGCGACGCCGGCCTTCATGCCCGTCGGCACGCAGGGCACGGTCAAGACCATGACCCCGCATGAGCTCGAGGAAGCCGGCGTCGAGATCCTCCTCGCCAACACGTACCACCTCCTCCTCCGGCCGGGGCCGGAGCGCGTGGCGCGTCTCGGCGGGCTCCATCGCTTCATGGGCTGGTCGCGTCCGATCCTCACCGACTCCGGCGGCTATCAGGTCCTGAGCCTCACCGACCGCGTGGCCATCAGCGACGAGGGCGTGCGCTTTCGCTCGCATCTCGACGGTGCGCCGGTCGAGCTCACGCCCGAGCGCGCGCTCGACGTGCAGCTCGCGCTGGGGTCCGACGTGATGATGCTCCTCGACGTGTGCCCGCCCTATCCCTCGCCCCCGGAGGTCCTCTGCGCGGCGGTCGAGCGCACGCAGGCCTGGGCCGTCCGCTCGGCGGCGCACCTCGGGGCCCAGGCGGCGGCGGGGTGCCGCACCCCGGCCGGGGGGCCGCCGGGAGCCGCGTTCGCCATCGTCCAGGGCGGTGTGGACCTCGCCCTCCGCCGGGCCGCGGCCCGCGACCTGGTCGCCCTCGACTACCCCGGGTACGCGCTCGGGGGCTTCATGGTGGGGGAGCCCAAGACGGCGACCTTCGCGGCGGTGGCGGCCGTGAATGAGGTGCTCCCGGCGGACCGGCCGCGCTATCTCATGGGGGTAGGGGCCCCGGACGACATCGTGCGGGCGGTGGCCGCCGGCGTGGACCTCTTCGATTGCGTCCTGCCGACGCGCAACGCCCGCAACGGAACCGTGTTCACGCGCCGGGGCAAGGTCGTGATCAAGAACGCCGAGTGGAAGGACGATCCGCGGCCGATCGACGAGCGCTGCCGCTGCTATGCGTGCGCGAACTTCTCGCGGGCGTACCTGCGGCATCTCTTCCATGCCGGGGAGATCCTCGGGCCGCGGCTGGCGACGCTGCACAGCGTCTCTTTCTATCTGGCGATGATGGCCGAGATGCGGGAGAGTATCGGCGCCGGGACGTTCGCCCGCTGGAGTGGCGACTTCCTGGCCGAGTACGCCGCCGGCGAGGCGGAGCGACGCGAGCGCCCGGCGGCGGACCGGACGGTGCGGCCGTGAGCGCCGCCCGTGCGGGCGAGGATGCCGGCCGCGGCGGAGAGAACGGCTTAAGTTCGCGAGAGACGTAGGGAACAACGATTGTGGGAGGTGCGCATGGTGGGAGTCGTCTTGGCCATGGCGAGGCCGCAGGGTGCGGCCGAGCCGGCGCCGTTCTGGGTGCAGCTCGTCCCGTTCCTTCTGATCTTCGTCATCTTCTATATGCTCCTCATCCGCCCGCAGTCCAAGCGCCAGAAGGAGCATCAGCAGATGCTCACGGCCCTGAAGAAGGGAGACGAGGTGCTGACGCAGGGCGGGCTCTACGGCGTGGTTGTTGGGACGCGGGACGACGTGGTAGTTTTGAAGATCGCTGAGAACACCAAGGTCGAGGTCGCCAAGCAGGCGATCACGGCGCTCAAGGGAAGCTCGAAGGATGGCGAGACGTAATCTACGTTTCTATGGAGATCCTGTGCTGCGGATGAAGGCAGCCGAGGTGGAGGAGACGGGCACCGGCGCTCTGCGCGCGCTCGTCGCCGACATGTACGAGACCTGCGCGGACGAGGAAGGCGCGGGGATCGCGGCGCCGCAGATCGGGGTGTCGCTGCGCCTGTTCGTGGTCGACTGCCCCGAGGATCCCGAGGACCCCGAGAGCCCGATCGTGCGTTTCACGGCGGTCAACCCGCGCGTCGTCGGCGCCGAGGGCCAGATCCTGTCCGAGGAGGGGTGCCTGTCCATTCCCGGGCTCCGCGAGAAGGTGAAGCGACACGCGACGGTCACGCTCGAGGCGCTCGACGTCGAGGGCCGACCGTTCCGGGTCGTCGGCCGCGGCCTCGTCGCGCGGGCGATCCAGCACGAGATGGACCATCTCGACGGCGTCCTCTTCATCGATCGGCTGTCGGCGCTCAGGCGCCAGCTCCTCAAGCGGCAGCTCGACTCGATCGCCGCGGAGCTCGCGGCGTCGTGAGCGCGGCGCGGGCGAGGAGGCTCGCGCCGCATCCAGACCACAGGCCATGGCGCTCCGCATCGTCTTCATGGGCACACCCGGGTTCGCGGTGCCCGCGCTCGAGCGCCTGGCGCAGGCGGGCCACGAGCTCCTCGTGGTCACCCAGCCGGCCCGCCCGCGCGGCCGCGGCCTCCACCCCGCGCCATCGCCCGTCGCCGCGCGCGCCATCGAGCTCGGCGCGCCGGTTCTCGAGCGGGCAACGCTCCGCGACGAGGAGGCCACCGCACCGCTTCGCGACTTCCATCCCGATTTCCTCGTCGTCGTCGCCTTCGGCCTCATCCTGCGCCGCCGCGTGCTCGATCTCCCCCGGTTCATGCCGGTGAATCTCCACCCGTCGCTCCTGCCTCGCCACCGCGGTGTGGCGCCGATCCCGTGGACCATCCTCGCCGGCGATCGCGAGACGGGAGTGGCCACCATCCGCATGGACGAGGGCATCGACACCGGGGATCTGCTCCGTGTCGAGCGCATGGCGGTCGGCCAGCGCGAGGACCACGTCGCGCTCGCCGCCCGGCTCGCCGCGCGCGGGGCGGACCTCGTCGTCGAGACGGTGGCGGCCGCCGCGGCGGGGACGCTCGCGCCGCGGCCGCAGGGGGAGCACGGCGCGTCCTATGCGCCGCGCTTCCGGAAGGAGCACGGACATCTCGACTGGAGCCAGCCCGCCGCCTGGCTCGACCGGCAGATCCGCGCCGTCCTCGGCTGGCCGGGAGCGCGCGCGGTCCTCGCCGGCGAGCCGATCGAGATTCTCGCGGCGGAGCCCGTGATCGGGCATGATGGAGGCAGGAACGCGCCGGGCGCGATCCTCACGGTGGAGGAAGCGGGATTGACCGTCGCCACCGGGGAGGGCTCGCTCCTCGTGCGCGTGGTCAAGCCGGCGGGGAAGCGCGCGATGAGCGCGGCTGCCTTCGCGCGCGGGCGGCGGCTCGCTCCCGGCGCGCGCTGGGAGTCGCTGCCCGGGGCAGAGGAAGCGGCCGCCGAGCTCAAGTCTCCGGAGAGGCGACCATGAACGCCATCGAACACCGGCCGGGGCGGGTGCCCGCGAAGAAGAAACCGCGCGGCGAGCCCGACCGGAAGCAGGGCAGTCCCGGGCCGAAGCGGGGGCGGCCCGCGGTCCGCCGCGGGCCGGAGCGATCGCCCGATTCCGATCGGCGGCGCGAACGCCCGGGCGCGCCGCCGGCGCGCGGCACGCCGGCGCGCGGCACGCCGGTGCGCGGCACGCCGGTGCGCGGCACGCCGGCGATCGGAATCGCGCCCGGCGCGGCACCGCGGAGAGCGCCCGCGAGAACGGCACCGCGCACCTCGGCGCGCGAGGTGGCCCTCCGCGTGCTCTTCGAGGTCGAGAGCCGGGCGGCGTTCGCCGATCGCCATCTCGACCGCCGCCTCGACGAGGCGCGGCTCGGGGCCGAGGATCGCCGGCTGGCGACCCAGATCGTGCAGGGGACGCTGCGCTTCGAGCGCCGGCTCGATCACGTCCTGAACCAGCTCACGCGCCGCCCGCTCGACGAGCTGCCGATCTGGATCCGGCTGTGCCTCCGCCTCGGCGCCTATCAGCTCCTCTTCCTCGATCGCGTGCCCCGGCACGCGGCGGTCGACGAGACCGTCGCGCTCGCCAACAAGTACGGCCATCCGGGCACCGCCGGGCTCGTCAACGCCGTCCTCCGCCGCCTGCCCGAGGCGCTTCGCGAGATCAGCTTTCCCGATCTGGAGACCGATCTGGTCCAGGCGCTCGGCGTCTACGAATCGCATCCCGACTGGATCGTTCGCCGCTGGCTCGAGCGCTACGGCCGGGAGCGGACCCAGCGGCTGCTCGCCGCCAACAACGAGGCGGCCGTGGTCTCGATCCGCGTCAACCGGCGCCGCACGTCGGCGGTCGAGCTCGAGCGCTCGCTCGGCAGGGCGGGGATCCAGGTCGAGGCGGGGCGCCTGAGCTCCGATTGTCTCCGCCTCGGCCCGGGCGCGGTGCTCTACGAGATGGAGGCGTTCCGCACCGGCCAATGCACCGTGCAGGACGAGAGCGAAGCGCTCGTCGTGCCGCTCCTCAATCCGCGCCCCGGGCAGCGGGTGCTCGATCTGTGCGCGGGGCCGGGCGGCAAGCTCGGACACATCGCGGAGTGGAGCCGCGGGGAGGCGCATGTGGTCGGCGTCGAGATCGCGGCGTCGCGGCTCAAGCGCACCCGGGAGGGGCTCGTGCGGATGGGGGCGCGCGCCGATCTCGTCCTCGCCGACGGCCGCACCTTCGGGCGCCCCGGGAGCTTCGATCGGGTGCTCGTCGACGCGCCGTGCTCCGGGCTCGGCGTGCTGAGGCGGCGGGCCGATGCGCGCTGGCGCAAGAACGAGGGCGTGTTCAAGGAGATGGTGCCGCTCCAGAAGGAGCTCCTCGATCACGCCGCGGAGCTCGTCGCCGCAGACGGGGCGCTCGTCTACTCGGTCTGCAGCTTCGAGCCCGAGGAGTGCGAGCGCCAGGTCAGGGCCTTTCTCGCCCGCCATCCCGGATGGCGGGTGGACCGGCCCGGTCCCGGGATCCCGGCGGCCGCCGTCACGTCCGAGGGTTACATGCGCGTGCTCTCGGACGAGTGGGGGACCGATGGTGTGTTCGCGGTGCGACTCCGCCGGCGCGCACCGCAGCCGAGCGGGGAGGACGGCGCGGAGACGGAGGACCGCGACGAGGGTGAGGGCGCCCCGGACTCGGCGGCCGCGCGCGAGGCGCGACGGCGCTCGAGTCCGCGCCCGCGGGATGCGCGGCGTCCCGGGGCGCGGGTTCCGCAGCGCCCCGGCGCCGGACGGACGGGGCGCTGATGGGGCGGCCGCAGCTTGCGCCGCGTTGCGCCCCGTGCTATCCGATGGCCGTGCGGACGGGGGCGTGCTTCACGCGCCGGCGTCCATCCCGGTTCCCGGCGACCGCACCCTCGTTCCGTTCCGACCCTGAGGCGGCGCCGGCGTCACGAAGGAGCGCGTGGTGACCTCGATTCCACGCTCGAACGACACGGCAGCCCGGCCCCCTCGTCCCGCGTGGGCCAGCGGTCTGCGCCTGGCCGCGCTCGCGGCCGGGGGGTTCATCGCGGGGACCGCGCTCTTCAACTTCATCGTGATGCCCGCCCTCCTCGGGCACGGCGACGATATCCAGGTGCCCGATGTCGTCGGCCGCCCGCTGGCGGGCGCCCGCCGCGTGCTCGAGGGCGAGGGGCTGCGCGTCGGCCACGTCGCCGAGGAGTGGAGCGCGGAGTTTCCCGACGGGTTCGTGACCGCGCAGGATCCGGCCCCGATGAGCCTGGTCAAGACGGGGCGGGAAGTGCGGCTCAAGGTCTCGATCGGGAGCGCCGGCCAGGAGGTGCCGGATCTGACCGGAACCGACTCGCGCGACGCCCAGGTGCGCCTCGCGCGCGGCGGGTTGCGCGCCGGGCGGCTGGTGCTTGCCCACTCTGAGACGGTGGACAAGGATGCGGTCATCGCCTCCGATCCCCCGGCCCGCTCGCGCGTCGAGAGCGGAGCGCGCATCGATCTCCTGGTCAGCCTCGGCCCGCGCGCGGTCACCTACCTGCTTCCGGATCTGCGCGGGCGCCAGGTCGAGGAAGTGAGCTCGTTGCTCGAGCGATCCGGCATCCGCCTGACCTCGCGCAGCCGCGACGCCCGCGCGGCGGCGCCGGGTGAGATCCTCGAGCAGCAGCCGCCACCGGGCTACCGGATCCAAAGCGGCGATCTCGTCGAGCTGACGATCGCGTCAGGACGCGGAGGTTGGCGTTGACCCAGAAGCACGTGCGCATCGCGCCCTCCATTCTCTCGGCCGACTTTTCGCGCCTGGCCGAGGAAATTCGCGCCGCCGAGGCTGGCGGCGCCGAGTGGCTCCACCTCGACATCATGGACGGACACTTCGTCCCGAATCTGACCATCGGGCCGGCGGTCGTGGCCGGCCTGCGCCCGGTGACCCGGCTCGAGTTCGACGCGCATCTCATGGTCACCGACCCCGAGGACTTCATCGAGCCGTTCCGCAAGGCCGGCGCCGACTGGATCAGCTTTCACTGGGAGGCGACCGACGATCCGGCCCGGGTCGCGGCCCGGATCCGGGCCGCCGGGGCCCGGGTCGGGATGGCGCTCAATCCGGCCACCCCGTTCGAGGATGTGCGCGAGGTGCTGCCCGCGCTCGATCTCCTGCTCGTCATGACGGTGCACCCGGGGTTCTCCGGCCAGTCCTTCCGCAAGGACGTGGTGCCGAAGATCGCGGCCGCGGCTGCCTGGAAGGCGCGCCACAGACTCCGCTACGTGATCGAGGTGGATGGCGGCATCTCCCCGGCGACGGCGCCCGAGGTGGTGGCGGCCGGAGCCGAGGTCCTCGTGGCCGGGAACGCGGTTTTCGGGCGAGGCGACGCTGCGGGGGCGGTCCGCGCTCTCCGCGAGGCGGCACTCGCCACCCCGGGGGCCCGGTCGGAGTAGCGGGAAGCGCCGCCTGGGGCGCGGGGATGCCGCCCCGGCCCGGGATCGACACCGGGGTCGGGGTCCGGGCGTCCCCGGAGTCGGCGCGCGGGGCCGGCGAACCGGCGATCGCCCCCGGCCGCCCCGGGAGACCGGCCGCCCGGGCTAACTCCCGTCCATCTTCGGGCTTGAGCGATGGGGGCGGCCGCTGGTAGCCTTTCCCCTTTGCTTCGAGCACGCGAGCGCGCGCACCCGCCGGCGCTCGCCACCCCCGCATCCCCAGGGTTCGGATCCGATGTTCGACGAGCTCACAGGTCGGCTCGGGCAGGTCTTCCGCGCCCTCCGCGACCGCGGCAAGCTGACCGAGGACAACGTTCGCGAGTCGCTCCGCGAGGTGCGGCGGGCGTTGCTCGAAGCGGACGTCCAGTTCGACGTGGTGCGGGACTTCGTCCGCCGCGTGGAGGCGAAGGCGGTCGGACAGGATGTGCTCCGGTCGATCCAGCCCGGCCAGCTTGTGATCAAGATCGTGCACGACGAGCTCGTGGCGCTCCTCGGCGGCGAGACCGCCGAGATCGCACGGGCCGCGACGCCGCCGACCGTCCTCCTCCTCGCCGGGCTCCAGGGCTCGGGGAAGACGACGCTTGCCGCCAAGCTCGCGCGCCGGGCGCAAAAGCGGGGCGAGCGGCCGCTCCTCGTCGCCGCCGATCTCGTGCGGCCGGCGGCCATCGACCAGCTCGAGGTGCTGGGGCGGGAGTGCGGGGTCCCCGTCTTCGCGCGGCGCGATGCGCGCGACGCGGTGGCGGTGGCGACGGAGGCGCTCCGGGGCGCGCAGGGGTACGATCTCGTCATCATCGACTCGGCCGGCCGCCTGCACGTGGACGCGGCGATGATGGCCGAGCTCAAGGCGCTCAAGGCGGCGGTCAAGCCCGCGGAGACGCTGCTCGTCGTTGACGCCATGACCGGGCAGGACGCGGTGCGCACGGCGAGCACGTTCGATGCCGAGCTCGGTATCGACGGTGTGGCGTTGACCAAGCTCGACGGCGATGCCCGCGGCGGCGCGGCGCTCTCGATCCGCACGGTGACCGGCAAGCCGATCAAGCTGGCCTCGGTCGGTGAGCGGATCGACGCGCTCGATGCGTTTCATCCGGAACGGATGGCGTCGCGCATCCTCGGGATGGGCGATGTCGTCTCGCTCGTCGAGAAGGCCCAGGAGGCCTTCGACGAGGGCGAGGCGGAGAAGCTCGAGGCGAAGCTGCGCAAGGAGGGCTTCGGCTTCGACGATTTCCTGAACCAGCTCCGGCAGTTGAAGAAGCTCGGTCCGCTCGAGGACATGCTCAAGATGCTGCCGGGGATGGGCGCGATCGGCGATCTCAAGGTGGACGAGCGCGCGCTCCGGCAGATCGAGGGCATGATCTGTGCGATGACGCCCGACGAGAGGCGGCGCCCGCAGATCATCGACGGCAGCCGCCGGCAGCGCATCGCGCGCGGGTCGGGCACCACGGTGCAGGACCTGAATCGGTTGCTCAAGCAGTTCATGCAGATGCGAGAGCTCATGAAGCGCCTCGGCAGCGGTCGCCTGGGCCGGGTGCGCATGCGCTAGGCGTCACCGCCTCGACAGGCGGCGGGCGAGAAGGCGGCCAGGTCAGCCGGGGCCTCGATCCCCGGGAGCGGGGAAGACCCCAAGGAGAGTTCATGGCGGTAGTGATTCGTCTCAGGCGGGCGGGCTCGCGGAAGCGGCCCTTCTATCACATGGTCGTCGCCGACTCGCGCATGCGGCGCGACGGGCGCTTCATCGAGACGGTCGGCTTCTACAATCCGATGTCGCACCCGGAGGTGATCGAGTTCGCCGAGGAGCGGGTGCTCGACTGGATCCAGAAGGGCGCCCAGCCTTCGGAGACGGTGGATCGCCTGATCAAGCGGAAGAAGCACGGCCCGATGCCCATGTCGCAGAAGGACAGGAAGCGCGCTGCGGCCAAGGGCAAGGCGGCGGCTGTCGCCTCCGAAGCGGCTCCGGCCTGACGCGGGCGACCATGAAACGGCGTCCGCGCGACAAGGTATTCCGGGGGCGGCGCACTCCCGCCTCGCACGTCGAACCCGCCAGCGGGCTCAGCGATCTGGTCACCTACCTGGCGAAGGGGCTGGTCGATGACCCGTCGGCGGTGCAGGTATCCGAGCTCAAGCGGGAGAGCGGATCGCTCTTCGAGCTCCGGGTGGCGCCGGCCGATCTCGGCAACGTCATCGGGCGCAACGGGCGCACGGCGAAGGCGATCCGCACGCTCCTCGCACTCGGGGCGGCCCACGGGGGGCAGGCAGCGGATCTCGACATTCTCGACTAGGGCTCGGCAGGCGACGCGACATGACTCAGATGGCGGGTGGCGAAGACCACGTCGTCGTGGGCGAGATCGTCAAGGTGCGCGGTATCCAGGGCGAGGTCCTGGTGCGGCCGCTCAGCGATGTGACCGCTCGGTTCGACGATCTCGCCGGGGCGTTTGTGATCGAGCGGGGCGGCGGCGCTGCCGAGTTCCTCGCCATCGAGTCGGTGCGCCGGCTGCAAGACGAGTTCATCGTGCTCTTCAGCGGGATCGACGACCGGCAGGTGGCCAAGGAGCGTCTGGTCGGCCGGCTGCTCGCGGTGAGCCGCACCGAGGTGCCGCCGGCGGGGGCCGACGAGAGCTATCACTTCGAGCTGATCGGACTCCGCGTCGTGCGCACGGACGGCGTTGCGGTGGGCACGCTCGAGTCGATCCTCGAGACCGGCGCCAATGACGTGTACGTCGTGCGCGGGCCGGGCGGCGAGGTGCTGATCCCGGCCACGCGCGCGGTGATCGCCGAGGTGGACGTGGCCGCGGGCCGCATGGTGGTGCGGCCGGTCGCGGGATTGTTCGAGGCCCAGGAGGTCGAGCCGGACGCTCCGGGTGGGGAGGGCGACACCGGGGGCGCGCCGCCGGAGCGAGCGCCATGAAGCTCGCGGTCCTCACCATCTTCCCCGAGCTCGTGCGGCCGTTCTTCGAGCACGGCATGGTGCGGATCGCATGCGCGCAGGGGCAGCTCGAGCCGGCGGTGATCGACATCCGGGACTTCACGACCGACCGTTACCGGTCGGTGGATGACTACCCCTACGGCGGCGGGCCGGGGATGGTGATGACGCCGCTGCCGCTCAAGGGGGCGATCGAGCAGGCGCAGGCCGCGCTCGGCGGCGGCGCCCGCGTGATTCTGATGAGCGCCCAGGGGCGGCTCCTCACCCAGCGGGCGGTGACCGAGTTCGCGGCCGCGCCGCGGCTGATCCTGATCTGCGGGCGGTACAAGGGGGTGGACGAGCGGATCATCGAGCGCTATGTCACCGATGAGGTATCGATCGGCGACTACGTGCTGTCGGGTGGCGAGCTGGCTGCGCTCGTCCTCGTCGAGTGCATGACCCGCCTCAAGGCGGGGGTGCTCGGCAATCAGGAGTCGGCCGAATCGGACTCCTTCACGAGCGGGCTCCTCGAGGGACCGCTCTACACGCGGCCCGAGGAGTTCGACGGCCTGCGCGTGCCGGAGGTGCTGCTCTCCGGGAATCACGCCCGCATCCGCGAGTGGCGGGAGGCGGTGGCGCGCGAACGGACGCGCGAGCGGCGGCCCGACCTCCTCGCCGCGCACGATGAGCTTGCGGCCGCCAGCGCGGCCGGGGGAAGGCGCCGGCGGCGCGCTCTGGAGCGCGGGCCGGCCAGCGACTGGAGAGAGAACGAGGAACCGGATCCAGAGGATCCCAAGCGGTAAGGAGGTGCAGATGGACCCCATTCGTCTGGTCGAGTCGAAATACGGGAGGGCGGAGCTGCCGCAGTTCGCGGTCGGCGACCTGGTCAAGGTGCACTACAAGGTCGTCGAGGGCGAGAAGGAGCGCGTGCAGATCTTCCAGGGCATGGTCATCGCGCGGCGGGGCGCCGGCATCAAGGCCACCTTCATCGTGCGCAAGGTGACGGCGGGCGTCGGTGTCGAGCGCATCTTCCCGCTCCACTCGCAGAACATCACGACGGTCGAGGTGGTGCGCCCCGGCCGCGTGCGGCGCGCGAAGCTCTTCTACCTGCGCGGCAAGAAGGGGAAGGCCGCGCGCGTGGCCGAGCTCAAGGAGACGCGCTGACCGAGACCGGTCGGCGGGGGGCGCGGCGCTGGCTTGCGCTCCGGCGCTTCGACGCGCAGCGTGCGGCAGCGCTCCTCTGCGGCGTCGATGAGGCGGGGCGCGGGCCACTGGCCGGGCCGGTGGTGGCGGCGGCGGTCGTCCTCGCCCCCGGCGCCCGGTTGCCCGGCGTGGACGATTCGAAGCGCGTGGCGCGCGCGGCGCGGAGCGGCCTCGCGGCGCTCATCCGCGCCGCCGCCCGGAGCCACGCCGTCGCGGAGGTGGACGTTGCGGCGATCGACCGCATCAACATCCGGGAAGCGACCTTCGTGGCCATGCGCACCGCGCTCGCCACGCTCGCGGTCGTTCCCGATCTTGTCCTCGTCGACGGCTTCGCGATCCCGGACCTCCTGCTCGCGCAGGAGCCGGTGATCGGAGGCGATCGGAAGAGCCTCTCGATCGCGGCCGCCTCGATCCTCGCCAAGGTGCACCGGGACGCGCTCATGGACGAGTACCATCGCCTCTACCCCGAGTATGGCTTCGACCGCCACCGGGGTTACGGCACCGCCGAGCACCTGGCCGCGCTGAAGCGGCTCGGTCCCTGCCCGATCCACCGCCGGAGCTTCGCGCCGGCGGCGCTCGCCGCGCAGCTCGCATGTCTGTGAGCACGCGCACTCCCGGCGTCCGGCCGCGCCTCCTGGCCGTCCTTGTCACGCTCCTCGCCGGGCTCGTGCTCGCGCCCTGGTGGTCGGCCACGCAGTGGCGCGCGGCCGGCGTCAATGCGGTGGCGGCGGTGCGTGACGGGCGGCCCTTCGCGGAGCCCGGACGGGCCGGCTACCTGATCCTCGGCATGGGCGCCGATGCCATCCTGCCGGGCGGAACGAGCCGGGATCTGAATCTCCTCGGACTCGCGGCCGGAATCCTCGCCACGCTCGCCGTGGCTCGCTTCCGGAGCGCGCGCGCGCGCGGCGGCGCGCCCGTCGATCGCCTGCTCGAGCCGCTGGCCGCGGCGCTGGCGCTCCTCGCCCTGGGCCCGGTCCTCGTGCGCATGCCGTCGGCCGATGCCGCGGCGGTCGAGATCGCGATCGCGGCGAGCGCGGCAGCCCTGGCCTGGACCGGACGCCTCCCGACCGGGCTGGTCGTGTTCGGTGGGCTGCTCTTCGTGTCGGCCCGGAGCGTCGTCGCGCTTCCGATGCTCCTCGCGGCGCCCCGCGTGCGCGGCGACCTGCGGAGCGGTCTCCCGGCGCTCGTGCCGTGGATCCTCTACGCCGCGGTGCTCCGCCCGGGGTTCGCGCCGGGCGGCGATCTCGGCGTGGAGCGCGTGCTCGCAGACCAGGGGCTCGCGCTCCTCGTCGGATGCGGCGGAGTCCTCGTCGTCGCAGCGATCGGTGCTGCGGTCGGGGTCGAGCGTGGCGGCCCGCACCGCCGCTACGTGCTCGGCGTGGCGGCGACGTTCGTGGCGACCGCCTTCCTCGTGGCGCCGCGGACGGGCTGGGAAGAGGCAGCGGTGCTTCTGGCGCCGTGGCTCGCTGTCCTCGCGGGGAGCGGCGTCGGCTCGCTCCGGCGCGCCGCCTCCCGCGTGACGCGCGTGGCCCTCGGGCCGGTGGGCGCCGCGCTCGGGATCGCGCTCCTCGCCGGCAACCTGGCGCTCGCCGTGCGCCACGTCGCCGCCCCGTCCTGGCGCGATGCGGAGCGGGTCCCGCGCCTGGTGGCCGATCTCGGGCAGGCGCTCGTCGGCCCGCTCGCGCTCGCCGCCGATCGCGACCAGGTCGCGCTCTACGATCTCGCCACCGACTTCCGCCGGAGGCCGTGGGCCGTGCTCGCGAGCGGGCCCTATCCGGATCGCCCGCTCGATGTCCAGCGGCGCGGCGCGCTCGACGGCGCCGTGCGCGCCGGGAACGTGGTGCTCCTGCGGCGTTCCCGCTACGCCATGGTGCTGCCGAAGCACGCCGCCGGTGTCGAGCAGATCCTGAGTCCGGCGGCGCCGGCGGCGAGCAGTCGCCTGGCCGCCTTCGGCGATGCGCTCGTGCTCGAGCAGGTGGATGTGATCTTGCCGCCGGGCCGCCGTCCGGGCGGCCTCGTGACCGTGCGTCTCCAGTGGCAGTCGACGTGGCCGAGTGGCGCGCTGCCGCCCGGACCCGCAGGCCGGGCGGCCACCGAGCTCCGCACGGCGATGTCCATCGTGGACGCGAGCGGTCGGGTGCGCCTCGACCTCACGCACTGGCTCGGGCACGGCCTCCTCGATCTCACGGCGCTCGGGGGGCGCCGGTTCCACGACATCCTCATGTTCCAGTTGCCTCCGGACTGCGGTGCGGGAGACTATGGTATCGAGGTGGCGGTGGCCGAGCCGCGACGCGGCAGCGAGGCGGCGCTCGAGCTCGAGCTCGGATCGGGGGGTGGAAGACGCCTCCCGATGCGCTTCGGCGCGAGTCCTCCCGGTGTCACTCCGCGCTCGGTGCGAGCCGCATCGTTCCGCCTCCAGCTCCCCCCGCCTCCGGGAACTCGCTAGCAGCCCGTCGCAAGTCAACGGGCGGCCCGCTTCACCGGACCAGGCGATCCCAGCTCGTCCTTTCGTGCGCATACCCGCCTCCGGCGCGCCGGCGCCGGCTCCCCGCCGCGGAGAGGTGCATGTTCGGAGAACGATCGACCACGGACGTGGGTCGGCTCGGCGAGGCGATTGCCGCCGCGTATCTCGAGCTCCAAGGCTACGTCGTCGCGGCGCGGAACGTGCGGCACGGCCGCCGCGAGATCGATCTCGTGGTCACCCGCGGCGATCTGACCTGCGTGGTCGAGGTGCGGCTCCGGCGGCGCGGTCGCTACGGGACGGCCGTCGAGACGGTCGGGCGCGTGAAGCAGCGGCGGGTATGGTCGGCGGCCGGGGAGATCGCGCGGGCGCATCGCGCGCGCGGGGGCGGTGCGCTCAGGTTCGATGTGATCGCGATCGACTACGAACCCGACGCCGGACTCGTCCTCACTCACGTGGTGGATGCCATCCGCGTCTGAGAGCGGGGGCGTCGGGTGCGCGGGGTACGGCACGGTGGGGGAAGGGGGCGCGGCAGGCAAAGAAAAGGGTCCCCGCGACGGCCGTCCGCCCCGGCGATCCAGGCGCATCCGTACGGAAGGTGGGTGCCGATCCCGGGTCCGTTCGGTAGTCGCTTTTCAGGCGACCGCCCTTGGGATCCCCTCGTCGACTCCCGACACGAGCGCCTGCGCTGAATCCCCGAGGATCGAGACGCGCAGTCCAGGAACCGGAGGGAAGGTTTGCACGCGGAGTGCCAGCTCGCCGGGTCGCCGCGCATTCGTAGCAATCGATGACCGGGCGCGATGTTCCGCCGTCCCGCGGGCGGGCGGGCGGTGATCCCCGAGCCGCCGCGGCCGGGCACGCCGCCGGTCCCGGCCGTGCAAAATGCCCTGCCGAGGGAGTAGGGAAGGACAGGGCCCGGCTCGGCAGGAAGAGGCCATGCGGGCTATAATGGGCGGGACGAGCGGCGATGAGCTCTCCCCCCCGGCGTTTCCAGAGGCCGCTCCATCCCCCCGACCCCCCGAGTGATTGGCATGATGAACGGGCGCCCTCTTTCCTCCCTCGCGATCGGATCGCTCATCGCGATCGCCATGGCCGCCCCGGCCGGGGCGGACTTCTCGTTCCTGCGCCAGGTGAGCGGCATTCCCGTGAATGCGGGCGGGCCGATCGCCGAGCCGTTCACCGGCGGGCTCGACAGCCCGAAGCCCGAGCTCGCCGATCTCGACGCCGACGGCGACCTGGATCTGCTCCTCACCCAGCCCGACGGCGGCATCACCCGCTACCGGAACGACGGGACGCCCCAGTCCTTCCTCTTCCGCTTCGTGACCGATCGCCTGCAGGGAATCGACGCCAACACCTGGGCGACGCTCGCCGACATCGATGCCGACGGCGATCTCGATCTCTTCACCGACGGAATCGGCTCGGTCGTCTTCCACCGGAACGTGGGGACCGTCAACCAGCCGAGCTGGCAGCTCGTCACGAGCGGCTGGCAGGGCATCGCAAACTCCGGCTTCGGAAACACGCCGGCTTTCGTGGATCTCGACACGGACGGCGATCTCGACTACCTCGAGATGGAGCAGAGCTTCGGCACCGCCCGCTACTTCCGGAACGCCGGCACGCCGCAGGCGGCGACCATGGTGTTCGTGACCGATGTCTTCGGTTGCATCGACACCTACGATCCGGGTGTCGCCCGGGGCGGTGGGAGCGGGGCGCCGGGCGGCGAGAGCGGGGCGCCGGGCGGCGGGGCCGTGGCGGGCCCGGACGGGCCGGCCGACCCGCAGCACGGGATCTCGGTCATCACGACCGCCGACCTGGATGCCGATCTCGACGCGGACATCCTGATCGGGGACCTCAACAACACGAACCTCTGGCACTTCCGGAATGCGCCCGGCGCCTGCGTCCCGGCCTGCACGCCCCCCACCGCGTGCTTCCAGCGTGTCACGCACGACTTCCTGCCGATCAACACGCTCGGCCTCAACCAGGCGCGCACGGGAGACCTGGACGACGACGGGGACCTCGATCTCCTGGTCGGCGTGACCAACCAGGGCGCCGCGATCGACAACCTGATCTACTTCCGCAACACGGGTTCGCCGCAAGTACCGAGCTACGTGACGGTGGACCGGAACCTGATCAAGGCGATCGACATCGGCCGCAGCTCGCATCCCGCTCTCGGCAATATCGACGCCGACGGCGACCTGGATCTCTTCGTCGGCGCCGACGACGGCACGATCATCCCGTTCTTCAACGCGGGGACGGCGGTGGCGCCGAGCTTCATCGAGCAGCTCCCGCTCACCGACTCGAGCGATCTCCCGATCGATGTTGGAACCGCGGCGGCTCCGGTCTGGATCGACCACGAGGGCGACGGCGACCTCGACCTCTTCGTCGGCGCCGGCAGCCCGGCCCGCGTGCGCTTCTACCGCAACAACGGCACTCCGCAGAATCGTTCGCTCGCACTCGCGAGCGCGCAGTTCGGGAATGTGCAGGGCGATTTCAACGCCGCGCCGGCCCTCGGCGACCTGGATGCCGACGGTGACCTCGATCTCCTGGTCGGCGAGTTCGGGGTGACGGGGAATCCCCGGCTCTTCTACGTGCGCAACACCGGGACCACGCAGAGCCCGGTGTGGGTGACGGTGAGCGACAACACGCCGAGCACCTTCGTCTTCGCCCAGCGCGTCTACGACGGGGACCTCGCACCCATGCTCCGCGACCTCGATGCCGACGGGGACCTCGATCTCCTCCTCGGCGAGCGTGCCGGGAACTTGAACTTCTACCGGAACACGGGCACGCCGCAGGCGTTCAACTTCGTGCTCGAATCGGAAGCCTTCGCCGCCGCCCAGGTCGGGAACGAAAGCGTGGCGGCGATGGGAGACATCACCGGGGACGGGCGACTGGATCTCTTCGTCGGCGAGATGTGCGGGGGGCTCAACTACTACCGGCGCCTGCCGCCGGTCGGGATCGCGGAGGAGGAGGCGGCGGTTGCTGCGCCCGTCGTCCTTCGCATCCAGCCCAACCCGACCCGCGGCGCCGCGCGCATCACGGTGAACCTCGCGCGCGGCGGGGCGCTGGAAGGCGCGGTGTACGATGCCGACGGGCGCTCCGTGCGGCGCCTCGGCGGCGCTCCGCGCGCCGTGGGCCGCCACGATCTTGACTGGGACGGGCGCGACGAGCGCGGCGTGCGGGTCGCCGCCGGCATCTACTTCCTCAGGCTCGGCGCGGCCGGGAGCGAGGTCACGGCCAAGATCGCCGTCGTCCCCTGACGGCGCGCCTCAGCCCTGGGGCGGCTCCCCCTCGATCGGGACGCGAGCGGGTGGCGGGTGCATCCGGTGAAAGAACCCGTAGAAGAACGCGGCCGCGATCGCATAGAAGGTCATCGTGATGATCATCGGCACCGCGTAACCGTGGCGCTCGATCAGGATCCCGCCCACCTGCGTGCTCACCATCCAGGCGATGTTCCAGGTGAACATGCGCACCGAGTTGGTGACCGCGAGGTCCTTCTCGCTGACCACCGACATGGTGAAGCTCGTCGCCACCGGGTGATTCATGTTCATGAGCGCGGCGCGCATCCAGAAGGCGAAGACCGCGAGGCGCAGGTCCTGGGCCACCGCGAGGAGGAAGAAGAAGGGAATCGAGCCGAGCTCGGTCCCGACGACCGTGCGGACGAGGCCCACGCGGCGGGCAAGCGGCGGACCGGCCAGGTAGCCGAACATGGTGAGGAGCTGGGACACCGCGAAGAAGGCGCCGATCGCACCCGGCGGCTGGTGAAAGCGATCGCGAAAGTAGAGGTTCAGGAACGGGATGATGAGCCCGGCGCCGGCCCCGATGAGCGCCGACGGCACGGTGAGCCGCGCGAGGAGCGGCCAGTCACTCGCCGTCAGGTAGTCGCGGATGGCGCGCGGGGCCCGGCCGCCGGCGGGCGCGCTCCGGATCTTCGCGAAGGGGATCACGGCGAGGAGCGCGGCGGCGGCGGCGGCGAGGAGGGCGAAACGGATGCCGGTGAGCTCGGAGCCTGCGGCCCGCGTGAGGGACTGGGCCAGGAGGCCGACTCCGTACGAGCTCGCGACGGTGGCCAGGGTCTCGAGCGCCATGGCGAAGCTGAAGAGCTCGAGCCGATCGCGCTCGGTCGAGTTTCGCGCGAAGAAGGGTGCCGCCGCCACCCAGTGCACGGTGAAGAGCGCCTGGGTGAAGGCGGCGGCGAGGGCGAGGAAGAGCGGGTCGCCGAAGGCGAGCTGGGCGCCGAGGGCGAGGCTGAAGCCAACGGCTGCCACCATGAAGACGCGCCCGGGGGGCAGCCGGTCCGCGAAGAAAGCGGCGGGAAGGGCGACGACGACGGTCCCGAGCGCACCCGCGGCGAGGATCCGGCCGATGGTCGCCTCGCCGAGCCCGAGGGCTCGGTAGTAGAGGTTCAGGTGGACCCAGACCGCTCCATGACCCAGGCCCATCAGGAGGGAACCGGCGAGGTAGAGCTGGGCGTTGCGGCTAAATGATAGTGGTCGCAGAAGATAGGTGATGATCCTGGGACCAGGTGGGGGCTCCGGGGCGATCGCCGGGGAGGGCTCGGTGGAGGTCATCGGAAAGTACTTGCACCTATTTCGATAGTTCGAGAGTCTTAGAAATACCGAAGAGCTCGGACGAACGCTCCGGAGGAGGCGAAACGGGATGATCGATGCGATGGCGAAGCAACTCAAGGCCCTTGCGCATCCGCAGCGGCTCCGGCTCTTCACGCTCATCCGGGCGCAATGCTTCTGCTGCTACCCGGCGGAATCGAGCGCGAAGCCGGCGGCGCAGGTCGCGGGGGGAAGGCGGCGCCGGCGGGAGCCTGCGTCGGCGACCTCGCCTGCGAGTGCGACATCGCGCCGTCCACCGTTTCGCATCATCTCAAGGAACTCAGAACGGCCGGTCTCATCGACGTCGAGCGGCGCGGGCAGTTCATCTACTGCCGGGCGCGCGAGGACGTCCTCGCCCGGATCGTGCGCTTCCTGTCCGCGGTGCCGGACGGGGCGGATCTCGTGCGGGGGACCGGAGGGGAAGGAGAGACCTCATGACCACGAACAAGAACGCCGGAGGTTGCTGCGGCGGGGCGGCGTCCCGACCGGATGCGGCAGCAGTGCGATCCGCAACGACCGCCCTCGGCCCGGAGGAGATCAAGCACGAGGTGCGGGCGCACTACGCGAAGGCGGCGCGCGGGGGCAGCTGCTGCGGCGGCGACGCGAGCTGCGCCGAGGATGCCGCCGGTTACTCGGTGGCCGACCTGGCGGCGATCCCGGCTGAATCGCACCTCGGTCTCGGTTGCGGGCATCCGACGGCGCTCGGCTCGATCGCGTCCGGGGAGTGCGTGCTCGATCTCGGCTCGGGTGCCGGCGTCGACTGCTTCCTCGCGGCGCGGGCGGTCGGGCCCAGCGGGCGCGTGATCGGGGTGGACATGACGCCCGAGATGATCTCGCGGGCGCGGGCCGCGGCGGGCGGTCGCTTCCCGAACGTCGAGTTCCGGCTCGGGGAGATCGAGCGCCTGCCGATCGACGACGCCGCGATGGATGTCGTCGTCTCGAACTGCGTGATCAACCTCGTGCCGGACAAGGGGCAGGCCTTTCGCGAGATCCAGCGCGTGCTCAAGCCCGGCGGGCGCGCGTACATCTCGGACATCGTGCTCCTCGCTCCCCTTCCGGAGGAGGTGCGGAACCACCCCACCGCGATCGCGGGTTGCGTGGGCGGGGCGCTCCTCGTCGACGACTACCGGCGCGCGATCGAGGCGGCGGGGCTTGCGATCGAGAAGCTCGATGTGCGCGGGACGGCCGTGGCCGAAGAGGTGGGAGAGGAGCTGGCAGGCAGCTTCGCGGGGCGTTCAGATGGGTCGGTCTCCGCTCGGTCGGTGGCCGAGACCGTCCTGGCGGTGATGCGGAGCGCGGATCTCGTCGTGCGCAAGCCGCGCTGATGCGAGGCGGGCGAACGGGGACGCGTGGTATGCTGCCGCTGCGATGAGGAATCCACGTGTCCTCTGATGCGCGGCGCGACCCGCCGGCGTCCACCGATCTCGCGGCGGCGATTCGCGGCGGCGATCGCGGCGCGCTGGCGCGCGCGCTCACGGCGATCGAGAACCGGCTGCCCACGGCCGCCGATCCGCTCCTCGACGTGGCGCGGAGGGCCGCGGGCGGCGCTCTCCGGATCGGTTTCACCGGCCCGCCCGGCGCCGGCAAGAGCACCCTCATCACCCAGGTGGCGTGCCGGTACCGCGCGCTCGAGCGCCGGGTCGGCGTGCTCGCGGTCGACCCGACGAGCCCGTTCACGGGCGGCGCGCTGCTCGGCGACCGGATCCGCATGGCGGCGCTCGGCGGGGATCCCGGCGTCTTCGTGCGCTCGATGGCGACGCGCGGCCACCATGGCGGTCTCGCCGCCGCGGTCTTCGACGCGGCGGATCTCCTCGAGCTCGGCGGCTTCGAGCGCGTGCTCATCGAGTCGGTGGGCGTCGGGCAGAACGAGGTCGAGATCGCGGCCGCGGCGCACCTGATCGTCGTCGTGCTGGTGCCCGAGGCCGGCGACGACGTGCAGAGTCTCAAGGCCGGGATCACCGAGATCGGCGACGTCATGGTCGTCAACAAGGCCGATCGGCCCGGCGCCGAGGCGATGGTCGAGAACCTGCGCGACGCGCTCGCGCTCCGCGGCGGCGAGGCGACGGACGTGCCGGTCCTTCTCGCCGAGGCGACGACCGGGCGCGGCGCCGATGAGCTCGTCGCCGCGCTCGAAGCGGGCGGCGCGGCGGCCGGCGAGCGCGCCCGCGCGCGGCGGCTCCGCGCGATCCGCGCGCGTCTGACCGGCATCCTGGTCGAGACGATCACCGCACGGCTCGACGCCGGGTGGGACCAGGCGCTCGAGCGGGCGGCCGCAGCGGTGGCGGCCGGGGACGAGACCCCGGAGCGGGCCGCCGGCGCCCTCCTCGCCGCATTCCTGGACGCGGAGCGCGGCCGGGAGCTGGGGGCCGGCGCCGGCTGACGACACCGCGCCGGGTGCGGTATCATCGCCGCTTCCGGCCGCACTCCGATCGCTGTTCTGGAGGTTTCCGTGGCAGAGCGCAAGATTCGAGTCCTCGTCGCCAAGCCCGGCCTCGACGGGCACGACCGCGGGGCGAAGGTGGTCGCCGCCGCGCTCCGCGACGCCGGCATGGAGGTCATCTACACCGGCCTCCATCAGACGCCCGAGATGGTCGCCCAGGCGGCGCTCGAGGAAGACGCCGACGTCATCGCTCTCTCGAGCCTGTCGGGAGCGCACATGACGCTCTTCCCGCGCGTGCTCGCCGCGCTCGAGGAGAAGGGGCTCAAGAACGTGCTCGTGATCGGCGGCGGCATCATCCCGGCGCCCGATGTCGAGAAGCTCGAGGCGCTGGGATTCGGGAAGCTGTTCGGTCCGGGCACCTCGACCCGCGACATCGCGGACTACATCCGGCAGTGGGTCGGCGAGCACCGCCCGCGGGCCGCGGCGCCGCGGAGCATGGCATGAACAAGATCGTGGCGAACGCCGCCGCAGCGCTCGCGCGCGCCGGTTTCCGCGACGGCGCGACCGTCATGGTCGGCGGGTTCGGCCTCTGCGGCATCCCGGAGAACCTGATCCTGGCGGTGCGCGAGCTCGGAACGAAGGATCGTGACCGTCATCTCGAACAACGCCGGCGTCGCCGACTTCGGTCTCGGCATCCTGCTCGCGACCCGCCAGGTGCGGAAGATGATCGCCACCTATGTGGGCGAGAACGAGATCTTCGAGCGGCAGTTCCTCGACGGCTCGCTCGAGGTGGAGCTCGTGCCGCAGGGCACCTTCGCCGAGCGGATCCGCGCCGGCGGCGCCGGCATCGCCGGCTTCTACACGCCGACCGGAGTCGGCACCGCGATCGCGGAGGGCAAGGAGACCCGCTTCTTCGACGGGCGGGAGGTCGTGCTGGAGCGCGGGCTCCGCGCCGATTTCGCCTTCGTCAAGGCGCATACCGGCGACCCGCTCGGGAATCTCGTGTACCGGATGACCGCACGGAACTTCAATCCGATGATGGCCACCGCCGGCGAGGTGACGATCGCCGAGGTCGAAGCGCTGGTGGCGCCCGGCGCCATCGATCCCGACCACGTCCACACCCCCGGCATCTTCGTCGACTTCCTCTTCCAGGGCGTCGGCTACGAGAAGCGCATTGAGCAAAGAACGAATCGTCCAAAGAGCGGCGCTTGAGCTCCGCGACGGCTACTACGTCAATCTCGGGATCGGCATGCCGACCCTGGTCGCGAACTACATCCCGGCAGGGATGAGCGTCGTCCTGCAATCGGAGAACGGTCTCCTCGGGATCGGCCCCTTCCCGTTCGCGGGCGATGAGGACGCCGATCTCATCAACGCCGGAAAGCAGACGGTCACCGCCGTGACCGGCGCCTCCTTCTTCTCGAGCGCGGATTCGTTCGCCATGATCCGGGGCGGCCACATCGACCTCGCCATCCTCGGCGCGCTCGAGGTGGACGCGGAGGGCGACATCGCGAACTGGATGGTCCCCGGGAAGATGGTGAAGGGGATGGGTGGCGCGATGGATCTCGTCGCCGGCGCCAAGCGGATCGTCGTCACGATGAATCACACCGACAAGAGCGGCGCCTCGAAGTTCCTCCCGCGCTGCACGCTGCCGCTCACCGGGCGGGGAGTCGTGAACCGTGTCATCACCGAGCTCGCGGTGGTGGACGTGACCCCGCGCGGCTTCGCGCTGGTCGAGGTGGCGCCGGGCGTCACGGTCGAGCAGGTCAAGGCGGCAACCGCGGCGCCGCTCCTCGTCGGGGACGTGAAGACTATGCCGGTGTAGGGCGGCGGCGATGTCCGGCGCGGCCGGCGCGAGTGTGCTAGGCTCGTTCCCGTCCCGCCGGAGGTCATGCCATGACAGCCCGCCATGCCTGCCTCGTGCTCTTCTCCGCCCTGGCTTGCGCCGTGTTCGCGTGCGGCGACGACGATGATCCAATGACGCCCGAGCCGCCCTGGGCGCTCGAGGTGCCGACGCCGCCCGAGAACCTGCTCGAGAACCTCGTCACCATTTACAACGACGACGAGCACACCGCGCTCGAGCGGGTGAACGCGTACGACTCGCTCCTTCTCCGGCCCGATGCGAGCACCAACCCACCGCGGACCGGCTTCAAGTTCATCCTCCAGCCGGCCGACATCCAGCATGGGCTGCCGGCGAGCTGGGGGCTCGACGCGGAGATGGAGGCGCACCGCGGGTTGTTCGAGGCGCAGGCCGACACGTCGATCTACCTCCTCGAGCTTCGAATCACCCATGGAGCGACCGAGCGGATCGCGAACGATCCCGAGAAGGTTGACTGGGAGGCGATCTTCGCGTCGAACGTGTACCTCCGGCTCATGTTCAATCCAAACGACGGCCTCGAGGTGAACGGCGCCCAGGCGAACTTCGAGTTCGCCCCGGACACCGCGCAACCGCCGGCGGAGGGCGGCCGCTACTACGGCCGCTACTGGATCGGGGAGTGGACCGATCTGCCGCGGCCCGCTCCGCGCGGCGCGAGCGTGGTCGAGCCTGCGACCTGGGGCGGGATCAAGGCGATTTTCCTCCCGTAGGGGAGGGGTCGCGTCCTGCGCCGCGCCTTGACGCCCCTCCCGTTCGGGGGTTAGCTTTCTTCGCTTGCGCTTCGCGGGGCGACGCGCCTTCCCGTCCCCTGGCCAACTCCCGCGCGCGCGGGGTCATGCCTCCGCTCGACTCACGTATCTCGAAGGGAAACTCCGATGGCGAAGAACGATGAGGTCTTCATAGCGGGGTCCTGCCGCACCCCGATCGGTCGCTTCCTCGGCGGGCTCGCGAGCTTCAAGGCGACGGACCTCGGCGCCATGGCGATCCGCGAGGCGCTCGCCCGCGCCCGGGTCCCCGCGGATCAGGTGGACGAGGTCATCATGGGCCACGTCGTCCAGGCCGGCGCCGGGCAGGCCCCGGCGCGCCAGGCGATGATCCGCGCCGGGGTGCCGCCGACCGTCGGCGCGATGACGATCAACAAGGTCTGCGGCTCCGGGCTCAAGGCGGCGATGCTCGCGGCGCAGGCGATCCGCGCCGGCGACGCGCAGGTCTTCGTCGCGGGCGGCATGGAGTCCATGTCGCAGGCGCCCTTCCTTCTCTCCGAGGCGCGGACGGGGATCCGGCTCGGCGGGACGCAGATGGCCGATTCGGTCGTCCAGGATGGGCTCTGGGATTCGTTCAACAACTTCCACATGGGTAGCGCCGCCGAGTTGATCGCGCGCAAGTTCAACGTGACGCGCGAGGATCAGGACCGCTACGCGGTCGAGAGCCACCAGAAGGCAGTTGCGGCGCAGGACGCGAACCTCTTTGCGAAGGAGATGTTCACGGTCGAGGTGCCGCAGAAGAAGGGCGATCCGCAGAAGATCGCGGCCGACGAGAGCCCGCGGCGCGACACCTCGCTCGAGGCGCTGGCCAGGTTGAAGCCCGCTTTCGAGAAGGAGGGCACGGTGACGGCGGGGAACGCCCCCGGCCTGAACGACGGCGGCGCCGCTCTCGTCGTCCTCTCCGCGGCTCGCGCGAAGGATCTCGGCGTCAAGCCCGAGGCGCGGATCGTCGAGTATGCGACCGGCGGCGCCGAGCCGGAGATGGTCTTCTACGCTCCCGTCGTCGCAGTCAGGAAGCTCATGCAGAAGATGGGCGTCAAGATCGACCACTGGGATCTGATCGAGGCCAACGAGGCCTTCGCCGCCCAGGCGCTGGTCGACGGCCGCGAGCTCGGCTGGGACTTCGGACGCGTGAACGTGCACGGGGGCGCGATCGCGCTCGGCCATCCGATCGGCGCCTCGGGGGCGCGGATCGTCGCCACCCTGATCCAGGCGCTCAAGCACCGGGGGAAGACGAAGGGGCTCGCCACGCTGTGCCTCGGCGGCGGCGAGGCGGTGGCCATGGCGATCGAGCTCGTGTAGGTCTAGAAGAACCGGGGAACGCGCGCGCAGCGAACGGGAGGAGGAGCGATGACGAACGCGACGGTGACCAGGGACGCGCCGGTCAAGCCGGTGCCCGCAGCGCAGATCTCGACGGTGGGGGTGGTCGGCGGCGGGACGATGGGGAACGGCATCGCCCATGTCTTCGCCCAGACCGGACTCAACGTCTGGCTCATGGATGTGGGGGAGGACTTCCTCGGGCGGGCGATCGCGACCATCACGAAGAACCTGGACCGCATGGTCAAGGGCGAGAAGATCACGGCCGACCTGAAGGTCCAGACTCTCGATCGGATCAAGACCTCGGTCTCCCTCTCCTCGGCCGCCAAGTGCGACCTCGTGATCGAGGCGGTGAGCGAGGACAAGCAGGTGAAGCGCGAGATCTTCTCGTCGCTCGACTCGGTCTGCCGGCCGGAAGTGGTGCTCGCCTCGAACACCTCGTCGATCTCGATCACCGAGATCGCCGCCGCGACCAGGCGCCAGGACCGCGTGATCGGGATGCACTTCATGAACCCGGTGCCGGTGATGAAGCTCGTCGAGATCATCCGCGGGCTCGCCACCTCCGACGAGACCTACGCCGCAGTGCGCGATCTGAGCGTCAGGCTCGGGAAGACCCCGGTCGAGGTCAAGGACTATCCGGGCTTCATCTCGAACCGCGTTCTCATGCCGATGATCAACGAGGCGGTCTACGCCCTCATGGAAGGGGTGGCCGACGCCGAGGCCATCGACACCGTGATGAAGCTCGGCATGAACCACCCGATGGGCCCGCTCACCCTCGCCGACTTCATCGGGCTCGATGTCTGCCTCCACATCATGGAGGTGATGCACGAGGGTTACGGGGACCCCAAGTACCGCCCGTGCCCGCTTCTCAAGAAGATGGTGGCGGCCGGGCGCCTCGGCCGGAAGACCAAGCACGGGTTCTACGAGTATCCGGATCAGTAAGGTGGACCGGCAGGGCCAACCCGCCAACCGAGAGAAAGCGAGTCATGGACTTCGAGCTGAGCGAAGAACAGGAGATGATTCGCGCGGCCGCACGCGAACTCGCGACCAAGGAGATCGCGCCGCGCGCGCCCCACACCGACGAGACCCGCGAGTTCCCCTGGGACTCGATCCGCCGCCTCGGCGAGATGGGCTTCATGGGGATGTGCGTGGATCCCGACTGGGGCGGTGCCGGGCTCGATTTCCTGTCGTACATCCTCGCCCTGGAGGAGGTGTCGGCGGGATGCGCGGCGACCGGCGTCGTCATGTCGGTGCAGAACTCGCTCGTCTGCGGCCCGCTCCAGCAGTTCGGCACGGATGAGCAGAAGCGCCGCTACCTCGAGGGGCTCGCCTCCGGGAAGAAGATCGGCGCCTACTGCCTGACCGAGCCGGAGGCGGGGTCCGACGCCGCGAACCAGAAGACGACCGCGGTGCCGAAGAACGGGAAGTACATCCTGAACGGCACCAAGATCTTCGTGACCAACGGCGGAGTCGCCGATCTCCTGCTCGTCTACACGCGGACCGATCCCGCGGCCAAGAGCCGCGGCATCACCGCCTTCCTGGTCGAGACGGGCTTCCCCGGCGTCGAGCGCCCGCATCGCGAGAAGACGATGGGCATTCGCGGCTCATCGACCATGGAGATCGTTTTCAAAGACGCCGAGGTGCCGGCCGAGAACCTGCTCGGGGAGCTCCACCGCGGCTACTCGATCGCCATGGCCACCCTCGAGGGCGGGCGGATCGGAATCGCCGCGCAGGCGATCGGGATCGCACGGAACGCCCTTGCCGAGGCGCTCAAGTACGCGCAGCAGCGGGTGCAGTTCGGGCAGCCGATCGCCGAGTTCCAGTCGATCCAGTGGATGCTCGCCGACATGGCGACCGAGATCAGCGCGGCGCAGCTCCTCATGTATCGGGCCGCCGTCATGCGCGGGCGCGGCGATCGCTGCGCCAAGGAGGCGTCGATGGCCAAGCTCTACGCCTCCGAGGTGGCGGTGCGCGCGGCGGATCGCGCCGTGCAGATCCATGGCGGGTACGGTTACATCCAGGACTTCCCGGTCGAGCGGCTCTATCGCGATGCGAAGATCACCCAGCTCTACGAAGGAACGTCCCAGGTGCAGCGGCTCGTCATCGCCGCCAATCTCCTGAAGGAGTCATAGACCGGCATGGCCACGAGATCCCGGGTTGCCGTGCTCCGCACGAGGCCGGAGGCGATTGTCGCCGATTTCGGGCGCGCGATGCGCTCGGTGGATTACCAGACGCATCTGCCCAAGGACAAGGACACCGCGCTCAAGATCAACATCTCCTGGCAGAAGTTCTATCCGGCCTGCTCGACGACCCCCTGGCAGCTGGACGGCGTGATCCAGGCCCTCCTTGCCGACGGCTATCGGCGGGAGCTGATCCATGGCTGCCACAACGACACGGTCGTCGTCTCGGCGCGCGAGGGGGAGCGGGCCAACAAGCAGCTCCCGGTCATCCAGAAGCACGGGCTCAGGAACGTGCACCTCTACGAGAACGAGGAGTGGGTCAACTACGAGCCGAAGGGCAAGCTCCTCGTCCTCGACCGGGTCTACCCGGAGGGGATCCGCATCCCGAAGCGGATGATCGGTGAGAACATCATCCATCTGCCGACGATGAAGACGCATGTCTTCACCACGATCACCGGGGCGATGAAGAACGCCTTCGGCGGCCTGCTCCATCGCCAGCGCCACTGGACTCACTCGGTGATCCACGAGACCCTGGTCGATCTCCTCATGATCCAGAAGGAGATCCACTCGGGCATCTTCGCGGTGATGGACGGGCACGTGGTGGGGTCGGGGCCGGGGCCGCGCTGCATGGAGGTGCGGCCGGCGGGTTTCGTGCTCGCCTCGGCCGACCAGACGGCGATCGATGCCATCTCGGCGAAGATGATGGGATTCGATCCGATGAGCCTGCCGTTCATCCGGATCGCGCACGAGCACGGCCTCGGGGTGGGGGATCCGCGCGAGATCGAGATCGTGGGCGATGCGATCGACGGCGTGGATCTCGGCTGCGCCTTCGGCTCGACCTTCGCGAGCCGCGGGCAGCATGCGCTCTACCACGGCATGTTCAAGCCGATCGAACGGCTCCTGACCCACACGCCGCTCGTCGTCACGACCTACATTGCGTCGTGGGCGTACCACGATTACTACTGGTACCCCGCGATCGGGCGGCGGCGCGTGGCCGACTACATGAAGTCGCCGTGGGGCCCCCTCTTCCGGAGCTATCCCGGGGCCTAGCCGGGCCTGCACACGGGGGCTGGCGCACCGGGGCTGGCGCACCGGGGCTGCACACGGGGGCTGGCGCACCGGGTTAGCGCACGCGTCTGGCGCACCCGTCTGGCGCACCCGTCTGGCGCACCCGCCCCTCCCGCCGGCGGCTCAGTCGCCGAGCTCGAGCTGCTTCGTGCCCCGGGTCAGGAGATACTCGATCTCCGCGCTGTACCTCGCTTCGTAGCCGGGGCCGTAGCCGAGCGACCGGAAGAACACCCGGCCGTCCCGGTCGATCATGAGATTGGTCGGCGTGCCCGTCACGTTGTAGGTCTCCTTCGCCACGTTCTGATCGTCGTTCACGATCGGGAAGGTGGCGCCGACCCCGGCCACGAACTCCTGGGCGAGAGCGGGCCGGTTCGAGACCTCCATCGAGACGACGGTGAAACCGCGATCCTTGTACTCCCGGTAGAGCGCCTCGAGGTGCGGATACTCCGCACGGCAGGGGCCTCAGGTGGGATGCCAGAAGTTGAGGAGCACGACCCGGCCGCGGAAGTCGGAGAGCCGGATGTCGCGTCCGGCATAGTCCTTGAGGGCGAAGTCGGGAGCGGGGGTCGCCCGCTCCTCGCGCCGGCGATCGATGTCGCGGGCGAACTCCTCCGGTGAGCCGCCGAGCTCACCGGTGAGGGCGAGGGCCCGCGTGCGGAACTCCGGAATCTCCTGCGTGAGGAGGAGCTTCGTGTAGGCGTCCCGCGCCTCGGCCTTCATGCCGCCGGCGTCGAGCGCCTGGGCAAGATGGACCTCGATCTCCTCGAAGGGCTCGGGCGACGTGGCGATCGCGGCCGTGAGCGTCTCGATCGACTTTGCGTACTCCTGCTTCTTGTAGTAGACCCAACCCTTGGTGTCGAGCACGGTGGCCTTGGCGAGGCTGTCCGGGGCCTGGGCCAGGCTCCGGTCGGAGAGGGCGAGCGCCTGGTCGAGGTGCTCGCCCTTCTCGGCGAGCTCCCAGGCGATCGCGTTGTAGACCTCGTAGTCGAGCTCAGCCTTGTCGGCAAGCACGGAGCGCAGGGCGGGTTCGACCTGGTCCGGAGCGTGGGCTTCTGCATGCTGGAACAGGAGGTAGTGGAGGCTCGAGCGGGCGGCCGGCTGCTTCTCCTTGCGGAGCGCCTTTGCCAGCCGCTTGGCGGCGCGCTCCGGTGACGCCGCCGACTCGAGATCGGAGAGGCGGCGGTAGGCGCGCGGGCGGAAGGCGCTCTCCGGGTAGCTGTCGAGGAACTTGGCGAGCGCCGCGATCTGCGCCGTGGTATCGGTGAGCGTGGACGCGCCGCGGAAGGCCGTGGTGTCGGAGATGCCGCCCGTGTCGGGCCTTTTCTCCCCTTGCCCGCAGGCGGCGATAGCGAGGGCGACGCCGAGCGCGAGGAGGCCGGCCAGCGGGAAGAGCACGCGGCGCGGGGCGCGCGGAGCCAAGGAGATTGCGTCCATGACTGGGTCCTCGAGACCGGGATGGGCGGGGCCGCACGAGGGTGAGCCGCGCCGGGAAAGAAGCGACCATAGCATCCGGCCCCTGCGCCGCACAAGGCGCCGGCATGCCCGCCCCGCCGCCTGGTTCGTGAGCCCCGCTGCTCTTGGAGGGCGTTGTCGAACCACCCGGGCGCCGCGCTCGCCGCGCTCGCCGCGCTCGCCGCGTTCAGCCACAGTTCCTGCCCTGCGTCAAACGCTGTCGGGTCATGTGAACTCGATGCGCCTCAGCGATACTCCCTCCCGCGGCGGATGCCGTCGCCCCGCCTGGCCACGTCGCCCGCGCGCCGCGTCAAACGCTGTCGCGTCATGTGAACTCGATGCGCCTCAGCGATACTCCCTCCCGCGGCGGATGCCGTCGCCCCGCCTGGCCACCTCGCGCGCCGCGTCAAACGCTGTCGGGTCATGTGAACTCGTTGCGTCTGACCGATGCTCCTTCCCGCGGCGGATGCCGTCGCCCCGCCTGGCCACGTCGCCCGCGCGCCGCGTCAAACGCTGTCGCGTCATGTGAACTCGTTGCGTCTGACCGATGCTCCCTCCCGCGGTGGACGCCGTCACCCCGCCTGGCCACCTCGCCCGCGCGCCGCGTCAAACGCTGTCGCGTCATGTGAACTCGTTGCGTCTGACCGATGCTCCCTCCCGCGGCATACGCCGTCGCCCCGCCTGGCCACCGCGCCCGCGCGCCGCGTCAAACGCTGTCGCGTCATGTGAACTCGTTGCGTCTGACCGATGCTCCCTCCCGCGGTGGACGCCGTCACCCCGCCTGGCCACCTCGCCCGCGCGCCGCGTCAAACGCTGTCGCGTCATGTGAACTCGTTGCGTCTGACCGATGCTCCCTCCCGCGGTGGACGCCGTCACCCCGCCTGGCCACCTCGCCCGCGCGCCGCGTCAAACGCTGTCGGGTCATCTGAACTCGATGCGCCTCAGCGATACTCCCTCCCGCGGCATTCGCCGTCGCCCCGCCGCGCCTCAGCGATGCTCCCTCCCGCGGCGGACGCCGTCGCCCCGCCTGGCCACCTGGCCCCTCGCGTCAAACGCTGTGGCGTCCTTCCCGCTCGTCGTTCGGCGAGCGCCATCCGGCATCGTCCTGATCTTCGACCAGCACGCGTGTTGCACGAACTGTGCCGCTGCGCCTTCGGGGGAAGTCCGGTGCCGGGGGCCGTTCTCGACCGTGCCGAGCGGTGTGTGTTCTACGCAGCCGGCCTGCGTGCGCACCTGGTTGTCACATCCGCCGACCTCGTTGCCAGGGAGCTCGCGCTCGATGTCACAGACAGATCCCATGATCGGGACTCATCCATGAGGGCTTGACTCGGCGGGGCTGCATCGCGATCGCCGAGGCATTGTCGACGGCGCCCGCGAGGCGATGCACGGGAGAGAGGTCGAAACCTCGCTTCCGCGGAGCCCATCCCTACGGCCCTCCGGGATGGCGTGCCGGCTACGAATCGTGAGATCATGGTGCAGGGCGTCCCCTTGCATCGCGCCACTGCCGCGGTGCGTGAGGGTGGGTGATCCGCCCCTGGCATGCTCCCTGCTGGACTGAAGACAGGTTTGCGCAGGTGCGATTGTCCAGGCCACGGCAGGAGACAATACATCATGATGCGCCGCGCACGGTTCTGGCTCCTGGCCAGCGCCCTCCTCATGGTCGTGGGGTGTGGCGATTCAGACGACTCGACCGGGCGACTTCGCATCGAGCTCGCCGACGCGCCATTCGCTTTCGATGTCCTCGACTCGGCGATGGCGACCATCGATCGGGTCGAGGTTAACCTCGTCGGGGGACAGGACGCCGGGAGTTCAGGGTGGGAGGCCGTGAGTACCGAGGAGCGTCGCTTGAATCTCCTCGACCTGACGAACGGGGTGACGGCGACCCTCGTCGATACCGAGGTTCCGGTCGGCCGCCTGTCCCAGATCCGGCTCCACGTGGTGGAGGCGGAGGTCTTCCTGACCGACGGCCGCACCTTCGATCTCGACATCCCGAGTGGAGACCAGAGCGGGATCAAGATCTTCCCCGATCCCGATATCATCGTCGTCGGCTCGCTCACGACCGAGTTGCTCCTCGACTTCGACGTGAGCCGCTCGTTCCATCCGATCCCGGCGAGCGCGCGGCGCGCGGAGGAGATCACCGAGTTCTTCTTCCGGCCGTCGATCCGCTGCGCCAATCTGTCGGAGACGGGCACGCTCTCGGGGCGGGTGTTCGACGACGCCGGGACGCCTGACGTCCTCTCGGATGACACGCCGATCGAGGGGGCGGCGGTCACCGCCTCGCGGAACGGCGAGGAAGTGGCGGCGACGGCTACCGCCGCCGACGGACGCTACGTGCTCCCGGGGCTCCTCCCCGCGGAGTATTCGCTCGCGGCGAGCGCGAACGGTTTCACGACAGGCGAGCGCACGGCGACGGTCGTCGTCGGCAACGATGTCGGGGGGAAGGACTCTCATCTGACGCGGGCGACCGCGGCCAGGGCCAATCACGATCCGGCCGAGTAAGGACGAACGCTGCAATCGAAGCAAGGCGGCCGCCGGGGGGTCCCCCGGCGGCCGTCTGCTTTCGGTCACGGCCGGTAACGAGCGACGTGCTGAGCCAGGGCGCGCCCGGCCACCTCGTGGCCGCGCCGGTTCATGTGCGTATCCTGCCGGTGGTAGAGGTGCCGGCGGCCGTCGGCGAGTGGAGGCACCGCGCGCAGGGAGGGCAAGAGATCGATCGTCGCCACGCGGTTCCGCGCGAACCAGGCGGTGAGGCGCTGCTGGGCACGGTCGCGCTCGAGACGCACCGGGACCGTGCTCTGCACCGCTTGCCACAGTTCGTCCTCGATCTGGAACTCATCCGGAATGAGCACGAAGACGATCGGGATGCGCCCGGCGGCGGCGGTCATGCTCTCGATCCGGGCGAAGAACTCCCGCTCCCAGGCGGCATCGAGGCTGCGGGGATGGCTGATGAAGAGGGCCCGCTGCCGCTCGATCTTCAAGAAGGCCGCGCTGGAGAGGGTCGGCGGTTCGAGGGTGGGGTCGGCGAGCCATGGATACTCCTCGCAGAGGCGAGCGGGCTCGACGCGGGGCCCCCGCCAGATGGCGAGAGGGCTTGCCGGGCGGGCGCGGCCGAGCGTGCCGGCCGCGGCCTCCCGTGATCTTGAGCGCATCTCCCGCGCCAGGGCCAGAGCGCGCCGCGGGATCTCGACCACGAGCAGGTTGTCGCGGTCGAAGAAGCGGCTCAATCGCGGGTGCGGATCGCGCCGGATGAGCTCCGCGAGGTCGTTGCCCACGAAGATGTTGACGACGATGAGCTGCGGCGAGAGGGGCACGGCGTGGTAGCGCAGGAGGTAATCGTAGACATCCGGCCCGGTCGCCGAATAGCCCATGTTCACGACGTCCGTGCCGGGAACAAGGCGCTCGCAGACCGTGGTGAAGTGGAAGTGGTGAGGAACGGCTCCCCAGGCGAAGGAGTCGGAGATCGAGACCACCCGGAAGGAAGGGGCTCCGCCCCCGAGCTCGTCGTCGTACCACCCGCGGCTGTTGAAGGGAAACCCCATGAAGGTCCAGCTGGGGTCCTGGGTCTTGATCCTGACCAGAGCCGCCACTTGCTTGTTGATGTGAGCGAATAGCGGAGAGGGCCAGCTGCGGACGGCGAGCTCGAGCCCGGCCTCGGCGACGGCGAGAACCAGACAGAGGTTCCACGCGATGAGGGAGAGGAGCGCGGCGCGGCGCCCGAGAAGCCGCGCGCCGAAGGGGCGGAGCACGAGCCAGACGCCGAGCCAGGCTGTTCCGAACAGGATGAGTTTGTGAACCTGGAAAGGCTGGCCAAGGAAGGCGAAGGCGAGGACCCCGAGGATCACCGCAACGAAGAGGGAGCGGAGTTCGCCGGCGAGATCACGGCGAGCACGCCGCTTCTTCCGGGCGCCGGCCATTCAGCGGCTCACGGCCTCGCGGATCCAGCGGCTCAAGGCGTCGCCGGGGCGGTCGAGCACCTCGCGCGTGATCTCGAACTCGCGCTGCCCGGTGTGCGTGCGGATGAGCTCGAGTCCGTGCTCGTAGCCCTGGAGGAGCGCGCCGGCGATCTCGGCCGGCTCGCCGCCCAGGGCGAGCGCCTTGTCGACGATGGCTGCTGCCGCCTCCGGCGAGAAGCGGATCAGGAGCCCATGGCGGGCGGCGAACTCCCGCTCGAACCGGGCGAGGAGCTCGCGGAGCACCGTTCGCTCGTTGAACTCGCCGCCCGCGAGCACCTGCGCGAGATCGGCGCGTGGATCATCCACCGTCTGCTCGGTGACCGCGAAGCGGCGGACGCCGCCCCCCGGTAGCGCGAACTTGAACTCGCGGAGCGTGCGCTCGAGGACCGAGCCGAGCCCGCGCGCGCCGGTGCCCTCGCGGTGGGCGAGCGAAGCCACGCGGTGGAGGCCGGCCTCCGCGAAGATCGCCTCGATCCCGTAGGCCCGGAAGGCCTCCTCGTACTGATGGAGGAGGGAGCCCTCGGCGCGGGTGAGGATGTCGAACAGGTGCTCCTCGGAGAGGTCGTGGCAGGCGACGACCACCGGTAGGCGGCCGATGAACTCGGGCTCGAACCCGAACTCGACGAAGTCGGCCGACTTGGCGGCCGTGAGCAGCGCGAAGCCCTCGTCGTCGCCGGACCGGCCGTCGCGGGCGCTGCCCTCGCCCGCGCCGGAAAACCCGATCGCCCGCCGCGCCGTACGCCGTTTCACGATGTCCTTCAAGCCCGTGAACGCGCCCGAGACGATGAAGAGGATGTGCCGCGTGTTGATCGTCTTCCGTGTCGCCTTCCCCCTGGTCTGGAGCTCCATCACCGTCTGCAGCTGCCCGGTCAGGTCGTGCGCCGCGCGGAGCGGGACCTCGGTGTCCTCCATGAGCTTCAAGAGCCCCATCTGCACGCCGCGCCCCGACACGTCGCGGCCCAGCACGTGCGCCGGGGTGGCGATCTTGTCCACCTCGTCGAGGTAGACGATCCCGTACTCGGCGAGCCGGATCGACCCGTTCGCGCGGTGCACGAGCTCCCGCACGAGGTCCTCGACATCGCCGCCGACGTAGCCCGTTTCCGAGAACTTGGTGGCGTCGGCGCGCACGAAGGGGACGCCGATGAGATCGGCGATCGACCGCACGAGGTAGGTCTTCCCGATCCCGGTCGAGCCGATCATGATCACGTTCTGCTTCTGATAGTGGCGGCACTCGCGCGGGCCGCGGCAGCGGCGGATGTGGTTGTAGTGGTCGCAGACCGCGGTCGCGAGCACCTTCTTCGCGTCCTCCTGCGCGATCACGAAGCGGTCGAGGTACTGCTTGATGTCGGCCGGCTGGTGCGGGAAGTGGAGCTCGGGCGGTCGGTCGTCGTCCTCCGGCGGCTCACCCGGTCCGGGGGCCGCCGCAGGGCCCGGCGCGAAGGGCGACATGAAGCGGACCTCGACGCCGCTCCCGTACTTCTCGCGCAGGAAGCGCCCGAAGTCCTCCTGGATCTCCTTCGGATCCGGCGCCGGCTTCTTCGGCTCGTCGTCGCGCTCGGCGGGCGTCATGACCGGGTGCGGCCGGGCGGCCGGCCGCCCTTCGCGGGCGCGGCGGCGAGCGGGAGCTCGCCCTGGTTGAGCGGGGAGGCGCCTTCGAGCGCGAGGAGCTGCCGCTTGAGCGGGAGGCCGCCCGTGAAACCGCCGAGGCTCGTCGCCGCCACCACCCGGTGGCAGGGCACGATGATGGGCAGGGGATTGCGGCCGAGCGCGTTGCCCGCGGACTGCGGGCTCCCGCCGGCGTGCTCCGCCACCCAGCCGTAGGTGCGGGTCTCGCCGTGCGGGATCCGGCGCGCGGCGGCGTACACCGCGCGCTCGTAGTCGGTCGAGCGCGGGAAGGCGAGCGGGCCCGAGAAGCCGGCCGGGCTCCCGGCCAGGTAGAGCCGGAGCTCGTGGGCGAAGAAGGTGAGGACCGAGTTCGTGCCGCGCCGCACATCGCTATCCGGCCAGTTGCGGCGAATGCGGGTGGCGTGCGCGGTGCGTGACGGCAGCTGGAGGCCGACCAGGGTATCGGCCGTGGCGATGAGGGCCAGGTCGCCGAGCTCCGACGGCACCGCGAGCCAGACGAGCGAGTCGAGTGCGAAATCGTTCATGGCGGCCATGAGTCTCGCTCAAACCGGGGCCGGGCGGCAAGCGGGAGCGAAAGCGGGCGCGCCCGGGGCCGGCCGGGGCTAGGGCGCGAGATCCGCCGGCCCGCCGCTCGGATGCTCCGAGAGCTCGATCAGGATGCCGCCGGTCGAGCGCGGGTGGAGGAAGGCGACCCGCCGCTCGTGCGCGCCCGCGCGCGGGGTCTCGTCCACCAGCTCGACGCCCAGGTTCTTCAAGCGGCGGAGCTCGTAGTCGAGATCGTCCACCTCGATGCAGATGTGATGGATCGCGTTCCCCCGCTTGTCGAGGAAGCGGCGCACCGTGTGATCGGCGCGCGTGGGCGTGAAGAACTCGATCTTGTCGTCGCCGGCGGCGACCGAGATCACCTCGAGCCCCTCGGCGGGGAGATCCTCTTCTCCTGCCGGATCGGTGCCCAGCAGCTCGCAGAACAGGCGGGCGACCTGGCCCACGTCGTTCACCGCCACTCCGATGTGGTCGATGCGCTTGAGGCCCATGGATCGTCTCCCTTGCGCGGCCGGTCCATTACGTCGTGCGCGGCGCGGCACGCCGCGGCACGGTGCGGCGCGGTTCGCGCCCGAACGCAGGATACTACAAGACAGCTCCTACAAGACAGCCCCTTCGCGATAGACGCCGAAGACGTCGCGCAAGGCATCCGAGATCTCGCCGATCGTGGCCCGGGTCCGGAGCACCGCGATGAGCGGCGGCATCAGGTTCCCGTCCCCGGCGGCGACGCGCTTCACCTCGTCGAGAGCCTGCGTGACGGCGGCTCCGGAGCGCGCCGCACGGAGCGCGGCAAGGCGCTGGCGCTGTGCCGCCTCGAGCGCCGGATCGAGGGCGAACTGCGAGGTGGGGGCGGCCGACTCTTCGACGTGGCAGTTGACCCCGACCACGCGCCGCTCGCCGCTCTCGAACTCGCGCTGGGCGCGATAGGCGGAGCGATGGATCGCGCGCTGCACCCAGCCGGTCTCGATCGCGCGCAGCATGCCGCCCATCGCATCGATCTCGGTGATGATCTTCATCGCCGCCGTCTCGATCTCGTCGGTGAGGACCTCGATCGCGTAGGAGCCGCCGAGCGGATCGACCACGTTCGTGATCCCCGTCTCCTCGGCGATCACCTGCTGGGTGCGCAGCGCGAGCTTCGCCGCCGCCTCGCTCGGGAGCGAGAGTGCCTCGTCGAACGCATTCGTGTGGAGCGACTGCGTGCCGCCGCATACCGCGGCGAGCGCCTGGAGGGCGACGCGCACCGCGTTCACCTCCGGCTGCTGCGCGGTGAGGGTCGAGCCCGCCGTCTGCGTGTGGAAGCGGAGGCGGCAGGCGGCCGCGGTCTCCGCCTTGAAGCGCTCGCGCATGATGCGGCCCCACAGCCGGCGGGCGGCCCGGTACTTGGCCACCTCCTCGAGAAAATCGTTGTGCGCGTTGAAGAAGAAGGAGAGGCGCGGGCCGAAGTCGTCGGGGTCGAGGCCGCGGCGGAGCGCCGACTCGACGTAGGCGATCCCGTTGCCGAGGGTGAACGCCACCTCTTCCACCGCGGTCGAGCCCGCCTCGCGGATGTGGTAACCGGAGATCGAGATCGGGTTCCAGCCCGGCACGTGCTCGACCGAGTAGGCGATGACGTCGGTCGTCAGGCGGAGCGAGGGGCCCGGCGGATAGATGTAGGTGCCGCGCGCCACGTACTCCTTGAGGAGATCGTTCTGCACGGTCCCCGTGAGCTTGGCCGCGGGGATGCCGCGCTCCTCGGCGACCAGGAGATAGAGGCCGAGGAGGAGGCCTGCCGTCGCGTTGATCGTCATCGAGGTCGAGATGCGATCGAGCGGCAGGCCGTGGAGGAGCAGCTCCATGTCCTCGATCGAGTCGATGGCCACGCCCACGCGGCCCACCTCGCCCTCGGCGAGCACGTGGTCGGAGTCGTAGCCCATCTGGGTCGGCAAGTCGAACGCCACCGAGAGCCCGGTCTGGCCCTGCGCGAGGAGGTAGTGGTAGCGGCGGTTCGACTCCTCGGCGCTCCCGAAGCCGGCGTACTGGCGCATCGTCCACAGCCGGCCGCGGTACATGGTGGGATGGATGCCGCGCGTGAACGGGGGATCCCCGGGGAAGCCGAGCCTCTCGACGTAATCGCCCGCGGCGCCGGCGGGCGGCAGGAAGAGGGGAGGGAGCTCGAGCCCGGAGCCCGTCACGAAGCGCGGCCGGCGGGTGGGGCCGGCGATGCGCGTGAGCCACTGCTCGAGCTCGGCGCGGAGCCCGCCCGCCGTCGCGTGCTGATCGGTCATCGCATGGTCCTCTCGGCGCCGCGCATCCCTATCCCTCGGGCACCGCTTCGAGCGTGATGAGCAGCTGCCCGCCGGTCACGGTCTGCCCCGCCTTGATCTTCACGTCCTTGACCACGGCGGCGGCGGGAGCGCCGAACTCGTTCCGCATCTTCATCGCCTCGACGATGACGAGCGGCTCGCCGGCCGCCACGCGCTGCCCGGGTCCCGCCTTGACATCGATGACGAGGCCGGGCATCGGGCTCGTCACCTGGAGAAGGCCCTTGGCCGCGGTCTTCCGGCGCCGCGTGCCGGCGCCCGCGAGGACCTCGTTCTGGACCTCCACCTCGATCGAGCGGGTGAGGAGATGCACGAGGTAGCCGTCCTCGCGCGGCGTGATCTCCGCATCGTAGGAGTGATTGTTGATGACGAGGTTGAGGGTGGTGCTCCGCGGAATATGCACTGCGTCCACGTCGTAGACCCGGTCGCCGACCTCGACCACGTAGCGGCCATCGCGCTCCTGGATGCGTACCCGTTCCTCGTGCTCGCCGACTCGCATCCGGTAGTCCATCGCTTCTCCTCCCTTCCCCTCGTCCTATCCGCGCGTCGCGCGGGTGCGGAACCGCCAGCGGCTCGCCCCGGCGCCGCCGCCGTCGCCGGCGGCCACCGGTGCCGTCGCCGTCCGCCGCCGGTCCTCCATCGAGCGGACAGCGGCGGCGATCATGGCAAGCGTGTCCTCCTCGCGCTTGGCAGGCACCTTCCCCTTCCACTCCTCGGCGATGAAGCCGGTGTGGTACTGGCCGCTCGCGAAGCGCGGGTGGTCGACGATCCAGCGATGGAAGGGGAGATTGGTGCGGAGCCCCTCGATCACGTACTCGCGGAGCGAGCGGTGGAGGCGCTGGCGGGCCTCGTCGCGGTTCCGGCCCCAGACGATGAGCTTGGCGAGGAGCGGATCGTAGTAGATCGGGATCTCGAAGCCAAGATAGATGCCGGCGTCGTTGCGGACGCTGGGCCCCGAGGGGAAGCGGAGCCGGGTGATGGTGCCGAGCGAGGGCAGGAAATCGTTCTCCGGGTCCTCGGCCGAGATCCGGCACTCGATCGCGGCGCCGCGGGCCGCCACCCTGTCCTGATCGATGGTGAGCCGCTTGCCCTCGGCGATCGCGATCTGCTCACGCACGATGTCGAGGCCGGTCACCATCTCGGTCACCGGATGCTCTACCTGTAGTCGGGTGTTCACCTCGAGGAAGTAGAAGTTCCGGTCGTCATCCACCATGAACTCGACCGTGCCCGCGTTCACGTAGCCCACTTCGCGGGCGAGCTTGAGCGCGGCCTCGCCCATCGCGGCGCGCGTCTTCGCGTCGATGAGCGGGGAAGGGGTCTCCTCGACGAGCTTCTGGTGGCGGCGCTGGACCGAGCAATCGCGCTCCCCGAGATGGATCGCGTTCCCGTGCGCGTCGCAGAGGATCTGGATCTCGACGTGATGCGGGCGCTCGATGAGCTTCTCGAGATAGACCTCGTCGTCGCCGAAGGCGGAGGCCGCCTCGCCGCGGGTCAAGGCGAGGGCGCGCTCGAGCTCCTCGCCGCTGCGGACGATGCGCATCCCCTTGCCGCCGCCGCCGGCGGCGGCCTTGAGCATGACCGGGTAGCCGATCTTCTCGGCTGCCGCGCGCGCCGAGGCCGCGTCCCCGAGGGCCGGGGAGCCGGGCACCAGTGGCACGCCGAGCCGCGCCGCCGTGGCGCGCGCGGCGAGCTTGTTCCCGGTGAGCTCCATCGTGTGTCCGCTCGGCCCGATGAAGATGAGCCCCGCGCGCACCACCTCGCGCGCGAAGGCGGGGTTCTCGGCCAGGAAGCCGTAGCCGGGGTGGATGGCGTCGGCGCCGGTCTGGCGCGCCGCCTCGATCAGGCGGTCGATGCGGAGGTAGCTCTCGGCAGCCGGGGGGGGGCCGATCGGCACGGCCTGCTCGGCCATGCGCACGTGGAGCGAGACCCGGTCGGCGGAGGAGTAGACGGCCACCGAGTTGAGACCGAGCTCGTGCACGGCGCGGATCACGCGGACCGCGATCTCGCCGCGATTGGCAATCAGCACCTTGCGAATGGGCATGGCGGTGTCTCTCTAGAGGGGAATGTTGCCGTGCTTCTTGGCCGGCAAGGTCTGCGCCTTCGTCTCGAGCATGGCGAGCGCCGAGATCACCCGCGGCCGCGTCTCGCGCGGCTCGATCACGTCGTCGAGATAGCCGAGGGAGGCGGCAATGTAGGGGTTCGCGAACTTGGAGTTGTACTCGTCGACCAGCTCGCGCTGGCGGCGGGCCGGATCGGCCGACTCGAGGAGCTCCTTCCGGAAGACGATCTTGACCGCGCCCTCGGCGCCCATCACCGCGAGCTCGGCGGTCGGCCACGCGATGTTGTAGTCGCCGCGCATGTGCTTCGAGGACATGACGTCGTAGGCGCCGCCGTAGGCCTTGCGGACGACCACGGTCACCTTGGGCACGGTCGCCTCGCAATAGGCGTAGAGGAGCTTGGCTCCGTTCTTGATGATGCCGCCCCACTCCTGGGCGGTCCCCGGCAGGAAGCCGGGCACGTCCTCGAAGGTGACGATCGGGATGTTGAAGGCGTCGCAGAAGCGGATGAAGCGCGCGCCCTTGATCGAGGAGTCGATGTCGAGGACGCCGGCCAGCACGTTCGGCTGGTTGCCGACGATCCCGACCGGCCGCCCGTCGAGGCGGGCGAAGCCGACGATCGAGGTTCCGCGCGTAGTGCTCGTGGACTTCGAGGAAGTCGCCGTCGTCGACCACGCGGCAGACGATGTCCTTCATGTCGTAGGGCCGGTTCGGCTCGTCGGGGACGATCGAGTTGAGCTCGATGTCCATGCGGTTCGGATCGTCGGTCGGCTTGAGGCGGGGCGGATCGTCGACGTTGTTCTGCGGGATGAAGGAGAACAAGCGGCGGATGAGCGCCAGGCAGTGCTCCTCGTCCTCGGCGGCGAACTGCGCGACCCCGCTCTTCGAGTTGTGGGTCATCGCGCCGCCAAGATCCTCGAAGGTCACCTCCTCGTTGGTCACCGCCTTGATCACGTCGGGCCCGGTGACGAACATGTGGCTCGTCTCCTTGACCATGATCGTGAAGTCGGTGATGGCGGGGGAGTAGACCGCGCCGCCGGCGCAGGGGCCGAGGACCGCCGAGATCTGGGGGATGACGCCGGAGGCGAGCGTGTTGCGGAGGAAGATGTCGGCATAGCCGCCGAGCGAGGTGACGCCCTCCTGGATGCGTGCCCCGCCCGAGTCGTTGAGCCCGATCACCGGGGCGCCGTTCTCCATGGCGCGGTCCATGATGTTGCAGATCTTCTGGGCGTTGGCTTCCGAGAGGGTGCCGCCGAAGACGGTGAAGTCCTGAGCGAAGACGAAGACGAGGCGGCCGTCGATGCGCCCGTAGCCCGCGACGACCCCGTCGCCGGGGATGCGCCGCCGCTCCATGCCGAAGTCCGTGCAGCGATGGGTGACGAAGACGCCGGTCTCGGTGAAGGTGCCGGGATCGAGGAGGAGCGTGATGCGCTCGCGCGCGGTGAGCTTCCCCTTCTTGTGCTCGGCATCGATCCGCTCGCGCCCGCCGCCGAGGAGCACCTGCGCCTTGCGCTCGGCGAGGTCCTGGATCCTGTCCGCGGTGGTGCGCGGCGGGCGGGCATCCTTCGCGGCGCGGGCCGGAGGGGGAGTGGTGCGGGTCGAGGTGCGCCCCGAGTTCTGCATCTCTTCTCCTTCTTGCCTTGCGGCGGGGGACAAACAGTGCTCGATGCTAGCTGGAAGGATGCGCGCCGTCAACGGGCGCCGGGGTCAGCGGTGCGGAGGAATGCCTCGACTTCGGCGAGCCGGCGCGCGACGGCCGGGCGGGGCGCGAGCTCCTGGGCAGTGCGGAGTGCAGCGCGAGCGCGCAGGGCATCATCGGCGGCGCGCGGATCGCCGGCGGCGCGGCGCAGGACGGCGCGCTCGAAGTGCGCGCGGCCCAGGTTCTCATAGGCAAGCGGATAGGGGACTTCGCGGGCACCGGCGCGCACGCGCCGGGTGACGGCCGTGTCGAGGACCGCGATCGCGCGGTCTCTCGCGCGCGCGGCCTCCGGTCCATCCGCGACGTGCGCCCGCGCGGCATCGAGATAGATGTAGCCGAGGTTCGTCGTCGCGTACGCGCGGAGCTCGTAGCCGTAGGCGAAGGGCGGATGGAGGGCCAGCGATCGCCGGTAGAGCGCCTCCGCCTCGGCGCGGAGTCCGGCGCGCGCGGCCGGGTCGGGGGTCGCTGCCATCTCGGCGGTGAGGGCGGCGGCCAGGTTGAAGGCGGCCCGGGGGTTCGCCGGTTGCTTCGCGACGGTGTCCGCCCAGAGCGCGCGCTCGCTCTGCCAGGCGGTGGCCCGGGCGCGGGCCTGGAGCGCGAGGCCGAGGAGAAGGACAGCGAAGCCGAGGGCGGCCAGCCGCGGTGTGCGGCTCCGCCGCGGGAGCAGGCCGAGTGCGGCGACACCGAGATCGGCGACGGCGAGCAGGAATCCGGGCGCTGCGAAGATCAGGTGATGCTCGAAGATCGGATCGCGGATCGGGAAGAAGCTCGAGGTGGGAAGGAGCGCGAGGCCGAACCAGGCGAAGCCCGCGGCGTCGAGCGGGCGGCGGCGCCCGGTCATGATGGCGATCGCAAGGAGGGCGAGGAGGAACGCGGCGGCGACGAGCCACTGGGCGAGGACGGGGAGCGCGAAGGAGCGCGTGAACGGGCAGTACGCGGCGGCGGGCGGCGGCACCCAGCCGTAGTCGGCGGTGAGCGCGCGCGGGACGATGAGGAGCTCCGCGTAGCGCGCGACCGCGCGCACCTGGATGAGCGCGTAATCGAGGACCGGCGGCTGGAAGTGCGCGGCCGCGCGCGCGAGGAAGAGGGCGAGGGCCAGCGCCGCAAGCACGGCGTGGGGCGCGGCCTCGCGGATCGGCCAGCGTTTTCCGGGATCGGTGTACCGTCCGGCGACGAGGACGAGCGCGGGGATGGCGAGCGCGGGTTCCTTGGTGAGGAGCGCGAGCGCCGTGGCGAGAAGGGCCGCGCCCGACGTGAGTCGCGTCGCCGGCCGGTGGAGCGCGAGCGTCACCGCGGCGAGCGCGAAGGTCGTCATCAGCACGGTGCTTCGCGCCGCGACGTAGTAGACGCCCTGGGAGAGGGCGGGATGCACCGCAAAGAGGAGGGCGGCGGCGGCCGGCGCCGCCGTCTTCTGTCCGCTGCGGCGCTCGAGGACGCGCCCGAGGACGAGGACGAGGAGCGCGCCGGCGAGATGGAGGACGAGGTTTCCGGCGTGGTGCGCCGCCGAGCGCAGTGCGAGGTCGGGCGCGGAGTTGGGCGTCGGATCGAGCCGTCGCGCCGCCCACTCGGTCACGCGATAGGAGAGGAAGAGGACGGGCCGCACGTAGTCGGCCCCGCTCGCCGACGGGACGAAGAGCTCCGCCGCCGAGAGCGGCGCGGCGAGCGCCGGGTTCTCGACCACCGCCGGGAAGTCGTCGAACTGGAAGGCGGCGGTGGGGGCGCGGCCGTAGGCGAGAACGCCGAGGAGGAGGATCGCGACCACGAGGCGCATGAGCGAAGCCTACATCACCCGGGGCGCCTGCGCGGCCCCTGTGGACCGCCCGGGCCGCTGCGTGATAGCCTTTCGGCCTTCATGGAATCGATCGCCCGTTCGAACTCCCGGCCATCGCGCCTCGTCCTCTTCGATATCGACGGCACCCTCCTCTCGTCGGCCGGTGTCGCTTCCGGCGTCTTCGCCGAGGCCCTCGCCGAGGCGGTCGGGCGGCCCGTGGCGATGGATGGCTACTCGATGGCGGGACGGACCGACCGCCAGATCGCCCGCGAGCTCCTCCGGCGCGCCGGCGCAGCGCCCGACGAGATCGATCGCCTGATCGATCGCGTGCTCGACCGCTATCTCGAGCGCTTCGCGCCGGCGCTCGCCGCCTCGTCCAAACCGCGCCTCTTCCCGGGCGTGCGCGCGCTCGTCGAGCGCCTGGCAGCGGATCCCGAGGTGCTCCTCGGCCTCCTGACCGGGAACCTCGAGCGCGGAGCGGCGATCAAGCTCGCGCACTTCGGCATCCGGCATCATTTCAAGCTCGGGGCCTACGGTTCCGACGCCGAGGAGCGCCGGGCGCTGGTCGCGATCGCGGCCGCGCGGGCCCGCACCCTCACGGGCCATGACTTCAGCGGGCGCGACATCGTCGTGATCGGAGACACGCCGCTCGACATCGACTGCGGGAAGGCGGCGGGCGCGACGACGATCGCGGTCGCGACCGGGCCCTACGCGGTCGCCGAGCTCGCTGCGCACGGTCCCGATGCGCTGTTCACCGACCTCGCCGAGATGGAGCCGGTCGTCTCCGCCATCCTCGGCGCCCCGGCGGGGGAGGAGACACGATGAGGGAGACCCGATGAAGGCAGGCCGATCGGCGGCGTTCGTGGCCTCGGCGGTGCGGACGCCGATCGGGCGCTTCCTCGGCGGACTTGCGGGCGTGACCGCGGTCGAGCTCGGTGCGATCGCCGTGCGCGCCGCGGTCGAGCGCGCGGGTGTGGCTCCGGAGGAGGTCGAGGGTCTCATCTTCGGGAACGCGCGCCAGGCCGGTGTCGGACCGAACCCGGCGCGCCAGATCGGGGTCGCGGCCGGGCTCCCGATCGAGGCCCCCGCCTACACGATCAACATGGCCTGCGCCTCGGGACTCAAGGCGATCGAGCTCTGCGTGCAGGCGATCGCCGCCGGCGAGGCCGATGTCATGGTCGCGGGCGGCGTCGAGAGCATGTCGCGCGTCCCGTTCCTCCTCGAGAACCTCCGCACCGGGCACAAGCTCGGCCCGCTCGAGGTCATGGACGGGATGTACCGGGACGGCTTCCTCTGCCGGATCTCGAACCTCATCATGGGCGAGACGGCCGAGAACCTGGTCGATCGCTACGGGATCTCGCGCGAGGAGCAGGACGCCTTCGCGCTCGAGAGCCAGCGGCGCGCGGCAGCGGCGATCGCGGCCGATCGCTTCTGCGACGAGATCGTGCCGGTCGCGGTCGCGGGGCGCGGCGGGGCGACGGCGCTCGTCGAGCGTGATGAGCACCCGCGGCCGGAGACGACCCCGGAAGCTCTCGAGAAGCTCGCGCCGGTCTTTCGCAAGAACGGCTCGGTCACCGCCGGCAACTCCTCGGGGATCGTGGACGGCGCCGCGGCGCTCGTCCTCGTGAGCGAGCGCACGGCGACCCAGCTCCTCGCCGGACCGCTCGCCGACGGCCTCCTCGCGCGGATCGGGCCGTTCAGCTCGGTCGGCGTCGACCCGGCGCACATGGGGATCGGGCCGGTGCCGGCGGTGAAGCAGCTCCTCGCGCGCACCGGATTCGAGCTCGACCAGGTGGACCTGATCGAGCTGAACGAGGCCTTCGCGGCGCAGGTCCTGGCCTGCGACCGCGAGCTCCACTTCGACCGCGCACGGATGAACGTGCTCGGCGGGGCGATCGCGCTCGGACATCCGATCGGCTGCACCGGCGCGCGCATCGTCGTCACGCTCGCGCACGAGATGCGGCGGCGGGATCTGCCGCTCGGGCTCGCCACGCTCTGCGTGTCGGGCGGCCAGGGCATGGCGGCGCTTCTCCACCGCTAGGTGACCGGCAGGAGGACGGACGATGGATGCGAAGCACCTCGATGTGCGGCTGGTGCGAGACGGGCGTGTATGCGAGATCCGGCTCAGGCGGCCGCCGGTGAACGTCCTGAACATCGAGCTGCTCGCCGAGCTCGAGCGAGCCCTCGGCGCGACGGCGGCGGCGGTCGTCGTTCTCCGCGGCGAGGGGAAGATGTTCTCGGCGGGGGTGGATGTCGCCGACCACGTGCCCGAGAAGGTCGCCGAGATGATCCGCGTCTTCCACGCGGCGCTCGCGCAGATCGAGTCGCTACCCGCGGTCTCGATCGCCGCGGTGCATGGAGCGGCGCTCGGCGGTGGCTGCGAGGTGGCGCTCGCCTGCGACCTCGTGGTGGTGGCGGCCGATGCGCGCCTCGCGCTCCCGGAGATCCGCCTCGGCGTCTTCCCGCCGTGGGCGGCGGCGCGCTTTCCGCGACGCTACGGGGATGCGGCGGTGGCCGACCTCATCCTGACGGGGGAGGAGATGACCGGCGACCGCGCCCATGCCCTCGGGTTCGCGAGCCGGCTCGCCGCCCCTGGCGCGCTGGACCAGGCGCTCGACACGCTCCTCGACCAGCTGCTCCGGAACTCGGACGCGGCGCTCCGGCACGCACGGCGGGCGCTCGCGCTCGGGCGGGCCTCGACCGACAACCTGCATGCGATCGAGCGGCTCTACCTCGAGGAGCTGATGGCGACCGCGGACGCGAACGAGGGGCTCAAGTCCTTCATGGAGCGCCGCGCGCCCGTCTGGAAGCACCGGTAGCGCGCGCGAGTCGCCGCGCCGCCGCTCAGTCGCGGTAGCGGACCTTGATCCCTCCCCAGGTCGCCGGCTCGATCGCCTCGGTGCAGCCCACCGCAAGCGCTCCGATGAGCCCGCAGCTCGCGGGCGAGTTCTCGGGCGCGCACGGCGAGGTGGCCGCGATCGAGTAGTCGCTGCAGAGGAGCGGATCCAGCGAGAAGTTGCCGCCCCCATCGATGCCGCAGAGCTCGTCGCCGCCCTCGTTCCCGAAGATGTCGCAGCAGTCGACGGTCACCGGGCCGAGGCAGCTCAGGCCGGGGCCACCGTGGTTGAAGGCCACGATCGAGCGGGTGAGAGCGGAACCAGTCGGCATCCCGATTCCTGCTGCGAACGGACTCGTGTTCCGTACAATCGTGCAGCCTTCGACCCGGGAGCTGCCTCCATCCAGGACGATGCCGCCACCTGACCCCAGGATAGTGGTGGCATTGCCGATAACCAGGGTTCTGAGAATCGTCGCACTTGAGGAGTACTGCGTGAGAATTCCCGCCCCCACCCTGGCGCGATTCCCGGAAACGATGCAGTCAGTGATCTGGGACGCTCCGAAGTAGTTGATGGAGATCCCGCCGCCGCGGCTGTCCTCGCCGGCCAGATTGTTCTCTATCGTGCAGCGCTCGATGGTCGGGGAGCCAACGTAAGCGTGGATGCCGGCACCGTTGCTTCCACACAGGTTGTCGCGCACGACGCAATCCGCGATGAGTGGGCTGCCGAGGACCACGTGGATGCCGCCACCGTTGCCGCCGCAGGAGTTGTCCTCGATCACGCAGTCCCGGATCGTGCCGTTCGTGGCGCCGAGGGCCAAGCCGCCGCCGGAATCGTCTCCGGACAGCTCACCGAAGTCGATGCCCCCGTGGCCGTTGCGCAAGGTGAAGCCGGCGAGGTGGAGATCCTCGACCTCGATGGCCGTGACCACGCTCAAGGTGTCGGGGCGCGTGGGGGCGCTGCCGTCGATGATCGTGACCGCCGGGCCGTCGAAGGACGTGAGCTGGATCGATTTGCCACGAACGAGGAGATTCTCGACGTAGGTTCCGGGCCGCACCCAGACCTGATCGCCGGGAGACGCGAAGTCGATTGCGGCCTGTATCGTGACGAAGTCATCCGGGACCACGATCTCGTCGGCGATCGACGACCCCGGAATCAACAGCAGAACTCCGAGCACTACGAGAAGGGCGGGTTCAATCGGTGGCAGAGAACTTCGCGCGCGCATCTCGGATCTCCTTGGGGGAGTCCGCAGTGTTCACCTGGCCAGCCGGATTGCGGCGAGGGTAGTGGATGCAGATCGGTGCGGCAAGCGGGGCCGGGGCAGTCATTGCACAATCCCCACTGCAGACTCGACCCGCGCCCGATCCCTTGAGCTCGGCGGAGGCCTCGCGCCGGGGACGCGCGCTCCCCGGGTTGCCCGCGCCAGTGGCGGCGGCGAGGCGCAGGCCATGCGCCACGCTCAGGCGGGGGACCCGGACTCGACGAGGCTCAGGTCAGGGCTCGCCGGCCCCGTCCTCCTTCTCGGTGCCCTCGGGGGCTTCGTCCGGGGCGAGCTCCGGGTTCTCGGCGGCACCCTCAGGCGCGTCAGGGGTGCCAGGGCTCTTCGCATCCCGGCGCTGCCGCTTGGCCTGCTGCTTCTCCTGGCGCTTGAGCTCTTTCCTGCGTTTCTCGGCGCGATGGGCGCCCGGGTGCTTCCCCATCCAGCCCTCCTCGAGGCAGTTGACCAGGCGGTGGACCCGCGAACCTGGGGGGACCATAAGCGATCGGCGAGTGTCCGCGCCAGGGGAGATGGGCGGCCCGGGGCCGGAGGACGGCAAAATGGGGTTGACTGGGAACCCACCCTGGCCGATAGTCAAGGTGGGATCCGGGCCCGCCGGCTGCCGGCGGCAACAAGGCACGTAGTCAAAAGATCGCCGCGAAGGACCTGTTCCCGCGGCGTTTTTTCTTGCTCCGGGCCGTCCAGTTGACCCCCGGGGTCCCCCGGCGCCTCGCCGGACCATGTCCTGCGTCTCCCCTGGAGAAGGCGGTATGGCTGCGAGATCGGCGTTCGGATCCAGTTAACGTTTGGGAGTGCATTGACATGGGTACGAGACTTTACGTTGGGAATCTGCCGTATGACACCGATGAGGAAGAACTCCGCCGGCTCTTCGAGGGCGATGGCCGGAGCGTGTCCCAGGTGTCGATCGTGACCGACCGCGACACGGGCCGTCCCCGTGGCTTCGCCTTCGTCGAGATGTCGAGCCAGAAGGACGCGGAGGCGGCGGTCAGCGTGTTGAACGGCCAGGAGTTTGGCGGTCGCTCGCTCGTCGTGAACGAGGCCCGCGAGCGGACCGGGGCCGGCGGTGGTGGTGGCGGCGGCGCTCGCCGTCGCTACTAGTCCCGACCAGTTCTTTCGAGCCGACCGCGGGAAACCACGCGGTCGCCGCTAACTGCAAGCCCCGCTGGATCCATCCGGCGGGGCTTGGCATTGGCATGGGTCCACGCGGGAATCGGGCGCGCAGCCGGCGGGCGGATCCCGAAGAGACGCCGGAGCTTGATCGTGGCCGCCTCCGCGAGGAGGCCGCCGATCGTCCCCCAATTGGCGAGAACGACCCGCGTCCACTCGCGCCAGGTCATCTGCGGGAAGTAGATGCCGCGGAAGGCGAGGCGGGCGAAGAGGTGGAGCAGGCGATCGGAGAGCGGCATCTTCTTGAGCCAGGTGATGGCGCGGCGGGTGGCCTCCGGAGAGTAGGACCCGGCCCAGGCCTGGGCGACGTGGGCATGAGCCGCGTCGGCGGTGGTCCCGGCGGGGGTGAAGGCCATGCGGAAGGGTTTGAATTCGAGCCAGTGGCGCGGGCGTTCGAGCCGCCCGGCGGCCTCGAGCTTCGTGTAGAGCGGCGTCCCCGGGTACGGCGTCAGGAGCCCGAAGACCGGGAGCGCGGGCGGCCAGGTCGCGATGGCCGCGAGCACCCGCTCGGCGGCGTCCGCCGGCTCCCCGTCCATGCCGAAGATGAACGACGTGATGGCGTAGATCCGCCGCTCCGCCATGCGCTCGAGGATGCCCTGGTACTCGGCCGGCTTGTTGAACCCCTTGGCCACGTTCTTGAGCTGATCGGGGTCGATGGACTCGAGGCCGCAGAAGATCCACTTGCCGCCCGAGTCGCGGATCAGGTCGAGGAGCTCCTCGTCGCGGAGGAGGTTGATGCTGATCTGCCCGACCCACGGCACCTGGGCCCCGGCGGCGATGATGTCGCGCAGCAGGGCCTTGGTCCGCTTGACGTTGATCGCGAAGTTGTCGTCGATGAAGAAGACCGCGATCTTCCCGCCCCGCTCGCGCTCGACCGCCTTGATCATCAAGAGCTCAGCGATCACGCTCTCGTTCGAGCGGAAACGGATCTCGTCCCCGAAGAAACCGGTCACCGTGCAGAACTCGCAGCCGTAAGGGCAGCCGCGCCCCGACTCGATCGGCACGATGTGGAAGCACTTCCAGGACATGCCGAACTTCTCGAGCACGCTCCGTACCCGGGGCGGCATGAGCCGGATCAGGTTGAACTGGTCGAGGTCGATCCGATCCCACGGGATCCGCGGATAGTCGGCGAGGGACGGCTTCTCTTCCTTGCCCCAGACATCGACCGGGGCATAGACCTCTTTGAGCTCGCCGCGCGCCGCGTCGGCGACGAGGAGGGGCCAGGTCCTGTCGGCCTCCCCGAGCGCGATGGCATCCGCGTAGCGGGGGCCGCCGTCCCGGCCCAGGGCCTCGTCCGGCATCTCGGTCACGTGCGGGCCGCCCATGGCCACGCGGGCGCCGGCGGCGCGGGCCGCGGTGGCCATGCGGAAGGCCTTGGCCGCCATCCTGGTCATGAAGCCCATGCCGACGAGCTGGATCTCGTGCTCGTGGATGTAGGCGGCGAGACCGTCCTCGGAGAGCGGAGTGGCGTTCGCGTCGATGAGATGGACGCGGTGCTCGGGCGGGGTAAGGGACTGGAGGAGGAACATCCAGAGATGGGGCATGTAGTTACGCGTAACCCCGTTATCTGGACTGTAGAGAAGAATGTTCACGGGACCCCCCTGGCGTCCGTGCGGGCCATCACCGGGAATTTGTAACGGCGGGGGATGAATCCCGCGTCGTCGTGGCGACCGGGCGCCTCCGACGCGACAGCACTCATTGATTACAATTGCACCATACACCCTGAAACCCACTGGGAATACGAAAAGTTTCCCGGGGCCGCGCTTTATCGCTGACATCCTGCCTCGGGTCACCGCGAGCCAGGAGACAGGCAATCGAAAAGGGCATCGCCCCGGCGGGGCGATGCCCTTTGCTCGCAGCAGCTTGGCGTATTTCTACGTGCTCCTACTTGAACTGGGCCTTGATCCCGCCCCAGGTGGCCGGCTCGACGGCGACCGGCGGTTCGATGTTCACCCGCGCGAGCATGCGGGCGCTCACGCCCGAGAGCTTGGTGCTGACGATGCCGCCGGCGATGCGGTCGACCTCGTGCACCCCGCTCCCGTTCGTCGTGAGGACGTTCCCGTTGGCGAGCTCGTAGCAGCCGCGGGGGCCACCGACGCCGGTCAGGGCGCGGATCTCCGTGCCGCTCGGGTCGAGCTCGGCGATCACGTTGCGGGTGAAGTCGGCGACCAGGATGTTGCCGTTCGCTGCCTGGAACATCTGCTCGCCGAAGGGGAAGCCCGCGGCGAAGACGCCGAGCGGGTTCCCGTTCAAGTCGTAGCGAAGGATGTTGTCCGAGTCGATCGAGGTGACAAGGACGTCGCCTTCCCGGCGGAAGAGGATGTCCCAGGGGCCGTTCAGGCCGCCGACCCCGGGCGCGATGAAGTCGCCGAGGGGCGTCCCGGTATTCAGGTCGTACTGCTCGATGGCATCGCGCGTGCTCGCCGTGGCATAGATCTTGCCGTTAAAGGCGGTGATGCAGCGCAGATTGTCGATCGGGCTCGCGAAGGTGCCGAGGAAGCTGCCGGCGAAGTTGTACTGCCGGATGGCGTCGTCTACCTGATCGGAGACGAGAACGCCGGTCGCATTCACTTCGCAGTCCTGCGGGGTCGTGAGGTTCGCATCGTCGGGGCCGAGGAAGGTGCCGAGGTGGGTCCCGGTATTGGGGTCGAACTTCTGGACGGTCTTGTTGGTCGACTCCGGCATGAGCACGACGACCTCGGCCGATGCAGCGGCCGCCAGGCTCGCGGCGAGCGCCACGAGGGCGAGGAGCGATAGCCAACGATTCATGGGGTGTATCCCTCCGCTGGTGAGCCGCATCAGGCCCCGAACCCAAGGGGGTCGGGCGGCGGCGCAGGTGGCGAACGCGGTCATGGCGCGGGAGGTCCGCGCGCTTCGCGCTCGCGGGAACCCATCTGATGAGATCATACCATAGGCGACCGGCGTCGGTCCCGTCGCCCGCCGTCATGTGCGCTCAGCCCCGAGAGCGGAGATTGATCCCTCACCGGGTCGTCGGCGCGATCACCTCGGCGCAGCCCACCACGAACGCCCCGATGAGCCCGCAGCCCCGGGGCTGTTTGCGTCGCGAACGGGGGGAGCTTCAGAACGCCCAGCCGACACCGAAGCGGATCACGCGGCCGCGCTCCCAGACGCGCGGATCGTCGAGCGGGATGAACTGGGTGCCGCCCGCCTCGGTGGCGTCGATCGCGGCGCCCCCGGCCTGCCCGGTCTCGGTGTAGTAGATCACGTAGTCCTCGGGTCCGACGAAGGCGTGCGGTGAGTTATCGGGGGCGAGCTCGCGGATGTCCTGCGAGTCGAGCAGGTTGTAGGCGCGGAGCGAGAACGTGAAGCGCTGGCTCCAGAGGCCGAAGTGCTTGGTGAAATCGGCATCCACCCGGAAGGTCGACGGCAAGCGCGCCGAGTTGATCTCCTCGGCCGTGCGCTGGGTGCGCTCCCCGAGCGGGATCGGCGTGTAGGGGAGGCCGGAGCCGTAGGTCGCGACCGTGGTCACGATCCAGTCCCCCGGATAGCCGACGTGGATCGTGGCATTCAGGGTGTGCCGCTGGTCCCAGTCGAGCGGACGCTCCTCGGCGGCGCGGGAGGTCTCGACATCCTGGTTCTCGAAGCGCTCCTCGGCGCTCGAGGCCACCCCGGTGGCGCGGCTCAACGTGTAGGCGATCTCGCCCCAGAGCGGCGCCCCGGAGCGCTGCCGGAGGCCGAGCTCGAGCCCGCGCACGCTCGCGAAGTCCTGGTTCACCCACACGTCCACGAGCTCGACATAACCGGGGATCTCGCGCCGCTCGGTGGTCAGGAGGCCGAAGATGTCCTTGAAGAAGAGGGTGCCGGTGAAGGCGAGATTCCCGGTGATCAGGTGCTGGATTCCGGCCTGATAGGCCACCGTGACCTCGGGTTCGAGATTCAGATTGCCGCGAATCCGCACGTTCGAGTCCCGCTCCTCGAAGATGAACCGGCGGTCGGGCACCTGGAAGTAGCGCCCGTAGTGGAAGCTCATCGCGTCGCGATCCGAGATCGGGAAGGCGATGCCGAGTCGCGGGCTCCACTGGTCGCGCACGCGCTCGTCGGCCGCGAGCTCGTCGAACGCGTTCCCGAGCGAGAAGAAGTCGTAGCGGAGCCCGGCGTTGACGACCAGTCCCTGGTGGCGCCACTGATCCTGGACGTAGAAGCTCCCTTCCGGGTTGTCGATGGCGAGCTCGGAGCGGAAGCGGCCCTGCGTGCCGTCGGCGTTGACCTCGTTCGGGAAATCGAGCTGCAACAGCTCGAGGCGGTTCAGCTGCAGGAGGTAGCCGCCCTTGGCCGTGTGCTTCTCGCCGACCCGGGCGAGATCGCCACGCAGCATCCACACCTCGCTCGAGCGGTCGGAGTAGTACGGGTAGTCGCCGTGCGTCGCGTAGTAGAAGCCCTCGTCCAAGTTCCCGCTCCAGTAATCGGGATAGGAGACGCTGTAGTCCTCGGGGCGCTGGCCGTTGACCGCGGCGGTGGCGATCGTCCGGAGATAGCCGAACCGGGTTTCGATGTTCGTCTTCTCGCCCTGGCGGCCCCACGTCAGCTTGGCCAGGGTGACGCGATCGTCATGGTCCGGCGTGTGGGCCGGCCCGTCATAGGGCACATAGGTCGAATCGAGCCGGGTCGAGGACCAGGGGCCGAAGACGGTGATCGGGTTCCCCTCGGCGTCCAGGTCCTCGCGCATCTGCACGTAGCCGGTGCGGCTCCAGGCGTGGAGGTACTGGTCGTAGCCCAGGAGGTTCTCAACGGTCTCGAAGCTCACCCGGTCGCGCCGGTTGGGCAGGCGGTAGGTCACCTTGCCGGTCCAGCGCGTCGCGCTCGACTGGCGCTCGCCGAGCGAGATGAAGTCGAGGACCGTGTGCGAGCTCCGCTCCTCGGACGTCTTCAAGTAGGTGTCGTCGAAGGTGCCTTCATAGGAGGCGAAGAAGGTGAGTCCATGGAGCCCGAGCGGGCCGCCCAGGCCGAGCGCGATGCGATCGAAGTTGGTGAATGTGCGATCGGGCGCGCCGTAGTCGTCGGTCTCGTAGGACACCTCGCCGGCGAACTTCTCGCCGCCGTCGCGGGTGGTCATCTCGACGATGCCCGATTGGGCATTCCCGTACTCTGCGTCGAAGCCGCCGGTCAGGACCTCGCTCTCGGCGAGGGCGATGGTCGAGATGGTGAAGGGCGTCGACTCGAGCGGATCGCGCACCGGGATGCCGTCGAGCTGGTAGAGGACCTCTCCCGAACGCCCGCCGCGGAAGTGGAGCTCGCCGGCCGTCGAGACCACGCCGGGCGTGAGCCTGATCGCCTCGAGCATGTCCTCGATGGGGATCGAGCGCGCGTCGTCACCGCGGATCACGCGGCGGCTGGTCGAGCTCTCGGGCTGGATGAGCTCGTAGGGGTTCTGGACCTCGATCGGGGCGAGGAGGATGTCCTCGCCGCGGGCGAGGCGGAAGTCGACGCGCGTGCGGCTGCCGAGGCGGGCGACGATGTTCCGGCGGCGATCGGTGACGAAGCCGATCGAGCTGGCCTCGACCGTGTAGGTGCCGGCGGGGAGCTGGAACGAGGAACCGCCCGTTCTCGTCGGCGGCAGCGCCGTAGCGGGTGCCGGCGATGGTCACGCTCGCGCCGGGGATCGGCTGTCCGGTCTCGGCCGAGATCGCGGTGCCGGCGATCTGCGCGAGCGCCGAGCTCACAGGCGGCGCTTCGTTCTCCGAGTCGCCCTCGGCCGCCGCCGCGCCCGGCGGCCGGAGCGTGCCGGCGCCGAGAAGACCGGCCACGATGCCGAGCGCGGCGAGGATCCGCGGGATCAGCTCGGGTTTCATCGCATCGGTCCCCCCTCACGCCTAGGGCAGCACCGCCATGTCCGACACTCCGCCCCCGCCCACCGGGAACGCCTCGAAGCCCAATGCGCGCAGGGTCCACGGGTCGAGCCGGCGGAGACTTCCCGAGACGCTCTGCGTATCCACGGCGATCAGCTCCCCGGAGCGCGGGTTGAGCGCGATGTCGGCCTGGAACCCCGGCAGGCGCTCATCGATCGAGGTCCCGACGTCCAGGTTCGTGAGCGCCAGCGCGGCGATCGCGTCCCTCACATTCAGGAAATAGACGCGATCGTACGCCGGTGCGAGCAGGATGCAGCGCCCGAGCGTCTCGCACATCGGCGGGAGGCAGGAGCGCATGGTCGGCCAGGCGAAGGAGACCGTGCGCGCGGGATTCACGAGGTCGACGACCGCGTAGCGCTGGCCTCCTCCCACCCAGGCGCGGGCCCGGGCCTCGTCCACCGCCACGGCATTGATGCGACTCACGGCGGGAGCGGGAAAGCCCGCGACCGCGTCGAGCGAGGGCAGGGCATAGGCGCCGAGCTGCGCTCCGCCATCGAGCCCCACGAGGACCCAGCCAAAGCGCTCGGCGATCGCGAGGCGCACGGGGTTCGCGCCCGCCCTCGTGAAGACGATCGGGGCGGCGAGCTCGCCCATCGCGCGCGCGTCGTGGACGAAGAGCGCGTTGGCCGACGGCACCGACACGAAGAAGATCGATTCCGCAGCGCTCACCGCGAGATCGGTGGCCTCGCCGGCGAAGACCGGCCCCGTGTCGCGGACGACGGCCAGCGAGCGGCCATCGAGGACGAGCACCCCCGAATCGAGCCCGCTCCGGTAGAGGACGAAGACCTCGCCCCACTCGGGCACCGGAGCGAGGCGCACGGGGCGACCTGCGATCGGCACGGGGGACCCGGGCACGGGTTCGTAGGTGAGGATGTCGAGCACGCTCAGGTTCCAGGAGATCGTGTTGGCGGTGACGAGGCGTCCGATCGTGTAGAACTCGAGCGCCGTCGTGAAGCGGGCGGCGGTCGAGTCGGTGGTGACGTTTCCGGATGGATCGGAGATGCCGCCCGCGACGACGGCGCGATAGTCGCTCGCCGGGGCGAGGGAGTCCGCGGGCTCGAAGGTGAGGATCGATCCCGTCGAGTCCGCGGCGATTCGCCCGGGCACCGGGCCGGCCGGGCCGGTCACCCGGATCGGTGCCGGACCGAGCGTGTCGAGGACAACGGGCTCCGAGAAGGCGGCGCGGACGACGCTCGCCGCCGCGACGGCGGTCGCGCCGTCGGCCGGCGACAGCGTGAGGAGGCGCGGCGGATCGCGATCGACGGCGGGATCGGAGCCGTCGTCGCCGCATGCGATGGCGGCCAGAGCGAGGGCGATGCCGGCGGCGAGGTGGTGACGTCGCGCGCTCATTTGACGTCGCGCGCTCATTTGACGATCACCAGCTTGCCGCGCTCGGCGAGCCCGGGTGCCTCGACCTGGTAGAGATAGATGCCCGGCGCCACCGGCTGCCCGTTCTTCGAGAGGAGATCCCAGGCCGCGCTGCCGCTCTGGCCATCGTGCTCGAGCGTGCGCACCCGATCCCCGGCGAGGGTGAAGATATCGATGCGCGCGGGTGCGGCCGGGAGTCCGGAGAAGAGGATCTTCCGGCCCGAGGGATCGGTGCGGTTCGGCTCGAGATCCCACGGCGCGTGCGCGAGGTAGGGATTGGGCACGACGCGGATGCCGCCGCCGCTTGCTGCCTCGACGGGAAAGACCTCGTCGCCGCTTTGCGCGCGCGGCGCGAGGCTCTCGATCACCGTCACTCCGCCGTCTTCGACCAGTGTGAACGGAGTCACGTCGTGGAAGGCGGCGTACCCGTTCTGGACCTCGGTATCCGTGAAGCGATAGCGCCCGACCGCGTAGTGCGCGTAGAGGGAGTCGCCGGGGCCCGGCACCGTGCCGATGACCGGCGTTCCCTCGACGATGAAGGGCGTTGCCGGAGGCGGCAGGTCGCTGCCGGGGAGCGGCAGCTCGGCGACGAGCTCCCAGCTCCCGCTCGTGGGTCCGCTGGCGCCGGGGGCGCGCGTGAACCCGGTCGCCCGCCAGACCCGGTATCCGACCACGGCGGGGAGCGTGCGAGCCGCGGTCGGGAGCTCGGCGGCGTTGTCCCACTCGACCGTGGCCACGCGGTCGCCGGGCGTCACCTGTTTCGCGAGCGGTTGCGAGCTCACGTGCGTCGCCGTGCCTGCCCAGCGGACGAGCGCCTCGCCGCCCCGATTCGCCGGTGTGCAGGGATCGCAGTCGAAGTTGACGTACGTGCAGCGCGACGAGAGGATGAGGAGACGGTTGCTGCAGAGCGCATCCAGCCCGAGGTGGGGGCAGCGGGTCTGGATGACCGTGTTCCGGCAGCCGCCGTGCGCGCGCGCGGGCGTCTCGAGCTCGTCGCAGTCGTGGTCGACGCGGAACGGCGTGAATCCGCAGAAGCGCGCCTCGTCAGGCAGGAGACAGGTCTCCTCGCCATTCCGCCCGGTGGCAGGGTTCTCGTCCAGGTTGAGCCACCGCCCGTGGAACTCGGAGACAAGGTCCGAGACGGTCGCCGCGAGCTCGTTGCGATCGCGCGCCAGGACGAGCGCCACCGAGAACGCGAGCGAGCTCCTCGGAGGAAGCTCGGCATAGGGACCGGCGACGAGGACGAAACGGTGGTCGTCGACCCGGAGATCGCCCATCACCTGCTTCGACTGCATGAGCGCGTACTTCTCCTGATCGGCCAGATCCTCCCGCGTCGCGTCGCGGAAGGCGCGGCCGGCGAGATGGACGACTGCGCTCGTCCCGATCTCCTCCGGCGCCCGGAACCCCCAGCGCTGGGTGGTGTGATCGAGGATGAAGGCGGCGATGAGTCCCGGTGCATCGCCACCCGCCGCGCCGCCGGTCCCGTCCGGCGCGTCCTCGACGATCGCGACGATGCGCTCGTAGGGAATCGCTCCGCACCCGGGCACGATCGCGGCGCCCCGTGTGGGGAAGCCGCCGGCGATCGTTTCGACGCTGTAGCGATCGTCCCGCCAGTAGTTGGCGCTCGCCTTCGGTCCGACGTCGGGATCCACGTAGAAGCCGAGGTAGACGTCGTAGAGGGAGGCGTCGCCGGTGTTCTCGATCTCGTAGCGGACGACCGCGGAGCGGTCGAGGGCGCCGATCCCCTCGGTCCACGTGAAGCTCAGCTGGCGCACGGCCACGTGGAGCGGGCGGTGCGCCAGGAGCTGGGCTGCGGCCTCCGGCGTGTCGTCCCGGTACTCGCAGGCGAAGGTCTGCTCGCCGATCGCCACGTAGTCCTCGTCGATCCGGCCGTCCAAGTCATCGTCGCGCCCGTTCAGGAACTCCTCATCCAGGTCGCCGTCGGCGTCGTCGTCGGCCTCGGCCACCGTCTGCGTGGTGCCGAGCCGGCGCGTGCCCGGCGCCCCGTCGAAGCTCTCGAAGATGTGCGCGGCGTCATCGAGCTCGGGCCGGAGCTCGCTCACCGGGGCCGCCGTCGAGACGCCGGCCACGTTGCCCCGGCGGTCCCGCGCCCCGATCCACAATCCTGCGTCGTTCAGGTACTCGTTCGCCGAGCCCGCCGGCCACTCGAGGGAGGGGAGATCCGAGAACGAGGGATAGGACTGGTTGCCGAGCACTCCGAAGTTCGTCATGAAGAGACGGAACGCTCCCCGGTCGTGCACGTGCTCGCCCGCGCGCTCGAGGACGGCGCCGGCAGGGAAGGGCATCCCCCCGAGGGCGCCGATCGCTGCGATCACCCAGGCGAGCAGCGGACGCTTCATCACGGCGCCTCTTCCTCGAAGAACCAGCGGAGCGCGCTCTGACCCAGGCTGTCGGCTGCGCCGTCGCTGAACCAGTCCACGGGGAAGGCGAGAGCAACGACCTTGCCGCCCTGTGGACCGCGGTAGCGGAAGGCGCAGGGCGCATCCAGAAAGCGCGAGCGGGCCGGCGGCGTCAACCGCTCACCGTTGGGATGGAACGTATAAAGCGTGTCGAATTGCCCGGGACGCGATCCGTGGCTGTATCCGATCGTCATCCCCTCACAGCTGGGGATGCCCTCGAGCGTCCCGTTGAACGGCTCGCGGGAGGCGGGAAGCGCCGGCCAGCCCTCGGCCAGCGCGCGGGGGGTCGGGATGGCGGCAGCAAGGCCGTCGATGCGGCGACTCAGGAGGTTCCGCCCGGCCAGCAAGATACCGCCGGCCACGATCTGGCTGCCGTCGCGCTCGGTCTCGAGGTGGAGGATGTCGTAACCCAGCTCTCCCGCCGCGTAGCCGTAGGGATTCGGGGTCGGCGGGATGGCGAGGTTCACGAGGGCCGTGTTGCCGAAGACCCACAGCCGGCCGCCCAGCGCCATGTAGTCGGCTACTGCCTGGGGCAGCGTCTGGAGGCCGCTGTTCGAATCCCGCACGCTCCAGACCAGAAGTCGGTAGCGACGGAGCGTCGCGAGGCTGGGCGCGCCTCGGATCAAGCCGTAGTCGGGATCCTGCACTTCGTACTGGTCGAGACGAAGGCCGCGGCGTCCCGCCTCGGCGAGGAGCACGTCCATCACGAAGCGGTCGTGTTCGATGTCGGTCGGCGACGCGATGCTGCCCTGGCTGTCGCGTCCGATGTCGTCGACATAGAGGATGTCGCGCGAGAAGTCGGGAGCCGACACCGTGAGGAAGGCGTCGGCGACGAGAGTCTGCCCGATCGAGTCGGTCACCTTGAGATAGAGGGTGCGGGTGGTGTCCTCGACGCCGGGCGGATTGTCGAGGCGGAGCGCGAGCTCGTTCCCCGAGAAGGGACGCCATCCCGGATCCCGGGGATCGATGCTCTCGAGATCGATGCCATAGGCGAGCTCAGCGATCTGCGCCGCGTAGGCGGCGGCGCTCGCCGCGACCGTGAAGAGCGTGTACTGACCCGCGATCATCGCGAAGGTCTTCTCCTCCTCGTCATCGCTCGGCAGAGCCACTGTTCTCCCGCTGGCCGAGAGCGTGAGCGTGGGGAGCCCGGGCTCGGCGACCACGCGCAGGCGGACGACGTTCCCGCCGATCAAGAGATCGGGCTCGGTGGCGCCCGCTTCATCGCGCGCCCGGACCCCGAAGAGGTAGGCGCCTTCCGGCAGGGCCTCGTAGCGGGATTCTGTCGTCGCCGCGTAGGCGGTCCACGGCGCCCCGCCGCCGGGTCGCTCGAGCCGGCCGATGTCCACCACGTCGGCGCTCTCCGGCGGCACCCAGACGAGCCGGTGTGAGTAGCGGAGCGCGGCGCCGCCGCCGTCCGCGTCGATCCCGTTCCACAACACGTGAAAGGTGGTGCCCACCCGCGGATAGAAGCGAGGATCGGGGAGCGTGATGGTCGTTGCCGGCGCGAGCGTGAAGGCGTTGAAGGTGGCGATCGCGAAGGCGGACGGGAGTCCCTCGTTGTCCCGGGCGCGCACGCTGAAGGTGTAACTGGCAGCCAGCGTGTCGAGCGCGGCCCGGGACAGCTCCTCGACGACGGGCAAGCGCAAGGTGACGGCCGTCTCGGCGATCGCATGGAGGGAGTCCGCAACCGTCGTGTCATGCAATGTGTATTCGAACCCGGCGATGGCGCCATCGGGATCGAACGCGGTCCACTGGAAGGTCACCCGGTAGCTGTGGAGAGAATCGCGGAGCGGACCGGAGGTGATGCGGATCTGCGGCGGCTCGTTCGGGGAGCGCACGCCGGTCGTTTCGGAGCCGCAGCCGTGGGTCGCGAGGAGGAGGGCGGCAAGAAGGGCGGCGGCCAGGGGGATGAATCTGCCCACGACCCCGATGCTCGCGGGCGGTTCGGGCCGGGCGGACCCATGGTCTCGAGGCGGGGGGGCCGTCTCCATCAAGGCTCCGCTTGGGGGAAGGACATGACTCACACTACGCCGGCAAGCAGGCAAGTCAAGTGCAGTTCTCGACCGTTGCCGACAGCGGGGCTCCGTTCACTCGAGCCGGCGGAAGGCGTGCGTCTTGATGGCGATCCATACCGGGAGCCCGGGCGCGAGACCGAGCTCCCGTGCCGCGGCCGGCGTGAGGCGCGCCCGCCAGGCGCGCCCCGCCGCCGAGATGCCGACGATCGCATCGCGCCCGATCGCATCGAGCGCCGTCACTTGCCCGGCGAGGATGTTCCGCGCCGAGATGCCGGCGAGCGGGTGGATCGAGACGAGGACATCCTCGGCCGGCACCGCATAGGCGGCGCGGCGCCCGGCGGTGGCGCCCGCGGGGGCGGGCACGGCGAGGTGAAGCCCGTCCGCGATCGCGAGATGGGCGATGCCTGCGGCCTCGTCGACCGCGGCGATGGTGCCGGCGATCACGTTGTCGAAGCGCACGTCTGGATCGAGGGTGGCGAGCGCGCCGGCGTGCCCTCCGGCGCCGAGCACGCGCTCGGCGGGACCGTGGGCGAGGACTGCGCCATCCTTGAGCACGAGCGCCTCGCGGGCGAGGAGGAGCGCCTCGCCCACGTTGTGCGTGACGTAGACGAGCGGCACCCGCGCCTCGTCGCGGATCGCCAGGAGGTAGGGGAGGATGCGCGCCTTGAGCTCGCGATCGAGAGCCGCCAGCGGTTCATCGAGGACGAGGAGGCGCGGCGCGCTCGCGAGCGCGCGGGCGAGGGCGACCCGCTGCCGCTCGCCGCCGGAGAGGGTCGCCGGATGACGATCGAGGAGCGATGCGAGCGCGAGCATCTCGATCGACTCGGCGAAGCGGCGCTCGGCCTCGGGGTCGCGGCGGAGCCCGAAGCGCACGTTGGCGCGCACATCGAGATGCGGGAAGAGGCCGGCGTCCTGCGGCACGTAACCGACTCGCCGCCGCTCGGGCGGCCGGTCGACGCCGGCCGCCGAGTCGAGGAGCACCTCGCCGGCGAGGGAGAGCCGTCCCGTGGCGCGGCGGAGCCCGGCGATCACCTCGAGGAGCGAGGTCTTCCCCGCGCCCGAGGGGCCGAGCACCGCGACCGCATCGCCCGCGATCGCGGCGCGCACGGCGAGGGGGAAACGGGCGAGCGGGAGGCGGACATCCAGCTCGAGAAGCGGGGACGTCACGGCGCTTCGCTCCGCGTCGCCGTGTCAGGCGCCGTCTCGAAGCGCCGCCCGCGCCGGCGCATCGCGATCTCGGTCGTCCACACCGCGGCGAAGGCGAGGAGCACTGTCAACGCGACCAGCCGGAAGGCGGCGCCGTCGGCGCCGATCTGGACGCGCTGGTAGATGGCCAGCGCAATCGTCTGCGTGCGGCCGGGAATATTCCCGGCGACCAGGATGGTGGCGCCGAACTCGCCGAGCGCGCGGGAGAAGGCGAGGAGCGTGCCGGCGAGGAGCCCGCGCCAGGCGAGCGGCAGCGTGACCCGGGCGAAGGCGGCGACGGGGGTGAGGCCGAGCGTGCGAGCGATGCCGATGAGGCGCGAGTCCACCTCCTCGAACGCGGTCCGCGCCGAGCGGACGAGGAGCGGGAAGGACATGACGGCGATGGCGAGGACGACCGCCTTCCAGGTGAAGGCGATGTCGAGCCCGGCGCGAGCGAGCGCCCCGCCGGCGAGGCCGCGCCGGCCGATGAGCGCGAGGAGGAGGAGGCCGACCGCGGTCGGGGGCAGGACGAGGGGCAGGGAGAGCGCGGTCTCGACGAGGTGCTTCCCGGGGCCGCGCCAGCGTGCGAGCCCGTAACCGGCGGCGATGCCGGCCGGCAGGATGAGGAGCGTCGAGAGGACGGCCATCTTCACCGTGAAGAGGAAGATGGCCCAGTCCTCCGCCGTGAACACGCGACTCTCCTAGGGCGCGGCGATGAAGCCGTGGTGGGCGAAGACGGCGCGCGCCGGCTCGCTCGCGAGGAAGGTGACGAAGTCGGAGGCCGCCCGCGGCTGGCGCGACCCGGTGAGCGGAGCGACCGGGTAGAGGATCGGCGGGCCGGCGTCGCGCGGCACGACGAACGCGAGGCGCGCATTCCGTGCGATCGCCGCATCGGTGCGATAGACGATCGCCGCCTCCGCCGCCCCCGATTCGACGGCGGCGAGCGCGGCCCGCACGTCCTGCATCGGGAGGATCCGGGGAGAGAGCACCGCCCACAGCCCCTGCGTGAACAGCCACTGCTTCGCGTAGATTCCCGCCGGGACCGCCGTAGGATCGGCGAGGGCGAGGCGCTGGACGAGGAGGAGATCGGCGGGCTTCGCGATCGGGGTCGGGAGGTCGGTCGCGACGACGATCGCGAGCTCGTTCGCGAGCAGCGTGCGGCGGCTCCCGGGCTGGACGAGCCCGATTCGCTCGAGCTCGTCCATCTGGGCTTGATCCGCGGAGAGGAAGACGTCGCCGGGGGCGCCGCTCTTCAGCTGGCGCGCGAGATCGCTCGATCCGCCGAAGGCGAAGGCGACCGGGATACCGCTCTCGGCCGTGAACGCGGGGCCGAGCTCGGTGAGCGCGTCCGTGGTGCTCGCCGCGGCGAAGACGAGGAGGGGGAGGGGAGCGGCCTTCCCACACGAGCCCGCGGAGCCGGCAGCGAGCGCCGCGGCGAGCGCGAAGGCGAGGGCGCGCGGTGCCGCACCGGGCGTCCGCGCAGTCGGGCGCAGGTCGCGCGGCACCAGCCCCATGCGATCGATCACCGGAACCCGGCGGTCCGGGCCTTGGGTCCGGCGAGCTCCAGGAGGGCGGCCACCGCCTTCTCGGCTCCGGTCGCCACCTCGCTGATGCGGCCGGCGAGCATGTAGCACGGTGTCGTCACGATCTTGTTCTTGCGGTCGATGACCACGTCCACGACCCCGGCATCGACATGATGGGAGCCGGTCGCGCCGATCTGCTTCGCAGTCGCCGGATCCTTGCCGATGGTGAGATCGGGATGGAGCGAGTCGCCGAACACCTTGGCGACGATCGCCGGTGCGATGCAGAGGGCGGCGATCGGCTTGCCCAGGGCGTGCATGTCGCGGAGGAGCTTGGCCACGCTCGGCTCGACCTGGCACTGGGCGCCCGCGCTCGCGAAGCTCGAGAGGTTCTTCGCCGCGCCGTAGCCGCCGGGGAGGAGGACCGCATCGAGATCGCCGGCGGTGACGGCGGCGACGTCCGTGATCTTGCCGCGGGCGATGCGCGCCGCCTCGACCATGACGTTCCGCTTCTCGCCGGTCGGCTTCCCGGTCACGTGATCGATGACGTCGACCTGGTCCTTGTTCGGGGCAAGACACACGATCTCGGCGCCGGCGCGGTCGAGCGCCAGCATGGAGAGGACCGCCTCGTGGATCTCGGCGCCGTCGTAGACGCCGCATCCGGAGAGAATCACACCTACGCGCTTCACCATCGCCACTTGACCTCCTGCTGCGAGCGGGCCGCGAGGGGACGGAACTGACCCAGAGGGTGGCGCACGCGGGCCGCCGCGTCAACGTGGGCGCGCGGCCCGGGAACGGGTCGCCGCCGGAGGCAAGGGGAGGAGCGTGCCGGCGCGCGGGATCGCGAGGGCCGCGGAGCCCGCCGGCGCGACCGCGGCGGCGGCCGCGAGCGCCGCATCGAGCGAGGGGAGCGGCGTCATCCCCATCTTCACCACGATCTCGGGCGCGAGCGAGGTGACGAGGAGCACCCGGATGCGGCGCATCAGCGCGCGCATGGCGAGAGCTGTGTGTCCATGGAGCGTGTAGCGTTCGGCCACCTCGCCGGCGAGGCGGGCCGGATCCACGTTGAACCAGTCGAGAAGGGTGGGCGAGCCGACGCCGTCCGTGCACGCGGCGAGCGCGATGAGCACGCCGCCGTCGGCGACGCAGGCTGCGCCCTGGCGGGCGATCTTGTGCGCCTGGATCCAGTCCCGCTCGCGGCCCGGGTCGCCGGACGCGACGATCGCGAGCGGCACCGGGGCGATGCGCACACCGACGGCCCGCCGCGCCGCGCGCATGCCGGCGCGATACGCCTCACGCGGGCGGCCGGCGACGAGCGCGCGCGGCTCGCCGTCCCGCCCAAGGACCACGTTCAGCAGAAAGGGCGTCGGCGCGAACGAGGCGGCCTCGACGTAGTCCGCGTGGACGGGATTGCCGCGCGTCGATCCCTCGCGACAGGCGGGATGCAGGCCTGTGGGCTCGGCCGGCGCGACGGCGCGGCGATGGTTCGCCGTGATCGTCGGCCGCCCGGCGGCTCCCGGCACCAGGCCCTTCATGCCACCCGTCCACCCCGCGAAGTAGTGCGGCGTGATGCCGCCCACGACGACAAGCGTGCGCGCCTCCATGACGAGACGGGGCAGGTGGACCGGCGTGCCGCGGCGCGTCGTCCCGACATGCACGAGCGACGGATCGTCGGCGTCGTGAAGATGCAGCGGGAAGCGCCCGTGGATTTCCGGGCCGAGGAGCCTGGCGAGCTCGCTGCTGGTGGGCGGGCGATGAAGTCCGCCCGCGAGGAGGAGGTGCACGTCGGAAGGGGGAAGGCCGCCACCGATGAGATGGCGAACGACGGCCTCGACCATCGGCCGGACGAAGGTGGCGCGCGTGGCGTCGGGAACGACGACGACCGCGGGCGCCCGGGCGGAAAGCGGCGGGCCGGCGGTCGGTTGGCGAAGAAGCCCGGGGAGGCGGGTCCCGAGGTCCACGCGCGGCGGCGGCACGGGCGGGAGGGTCGAGAACCGGTAGGGGAAGGCCGCGGGGTCGAAAGCCCCCCCGCCGAGCACGATCGGCGTCGTGAGTGGAATGGTCATCGGCGTATCCCCCGCCCGGCCGCGGCGAGTCTCTTGCCGCGACGCGGTCCGATCCGCGACGATACCACGTCGCCTGGCCCGATCCGTTCCGGCCACGGTATGATGGCCCGGCGCTCACAGCGGAAAGGGGAACCGAGCATGGCGGTCCTGCGGGTCGGCACGTCCGGCTACAGCTTCAAGGAATGGAAGGGGAGCTTCTATCCGGCCGATCTCCCGGACAAGCAGATGCTCCCGTACTACGCGGCGCGCCTCCCCGTCGTCGAGATCAACTACACCTTCCGCCACATGCCGGCGGCGACGACGCTCGCCAACTGGGCGGCGGCGACGCCGCCGGACTTCGTCTTCGTGCTCAAGGCCTCGCAGCGCATCACGCACATCCAGAAGCTCAAGGACTCCGGGGAGAACGTCCGCTACTTCATGACCACCGCGGAGACGCTCGGGCCGAAGCTCGGCCCGGTGCTCTTCCAGCTCCCGCCCTACATGCGGAAGGACGCCGCGCTGCTGGGTCGTTTTCTCGAGGAGCTTCCCGCCCCGCATCGCTACGCGTTCGAGTTCCGCCACCCGAGCTGGTTCGACGCCGAGGTCGAGGGGCTCCTCCGCGCCCGCGGCGTCAGCCTCTGCATCAACGAGACCGAGGAGGGGGCGCCCGAGATCGAGCTGACTGCGCCTTATCTCTACGTGCGTCTCCGCCGCGAGGACTACACGCCGGAGGACATCGCGAGGTGGAGCGAGCAGCTCCGCGCCGTGGTCCGGGGCGGCGCCGACGTGTATGCCTTCTTCAAGCACGAGCAGGAAGGGCCGCGGTTCGCGGCGGCCCTCCTCGCCGCGAGCGGTGGCGCGACGAGTGGAGATTGAGCCATGACGCGCGGGAGCATCGAGACGATCATTCGCCGACTCAACGACAGCAGTGTGCGCTATCTGATCGTGGGTGGGCTCGCGGTCGTGGCTCACGGACATGTGCGACTCACCGCGGACCTCGATCTCGTGCTGGATCCCGAGGCGTCCAACCTGGAGCGCGCGCTGGCGGCACTGGCCACTCTCGGTTGTTCGCCGCGGGCCCCCGTGCCGCTCGCGGATTTCGCGGATGGAGCCAAGCGAGCCGACTGGGTTCGCACCAAGGGGCTCACCGTCTTCTCTCTCGCGAGCTCGGCCCATCCGGCCACCGAGATCGAACTCTTCCTCGATCCGCCGTTCGACTTCGCGCGGGCGTACGCGGCGGCCGCCCCGTTCCAGGTGGCGCCCGGAGTCGCCGGGACATTCGTGGGGCTCGATGATCTTGTGGCCATGAAGCGCGCGGCCGGGCGTCCGATCGATCTCGACGATGTGAAGCGACTCCTCGAACTGCACGCGGAGGCGGAGAAGGACCATGAGTGAGGAGAAACCGGACACGCCGCCCGAGCAGATCTGGGAGCATGGGTGGGAGGGCCACGAGCGGGCGCAGCGGCGTCGCATGGCCCGCCTCCCGCTCTGGGAGAAGCTCGCGTGGCTCGAGGAGGCCCAGCGCGTGGTGCGCCATCTGCGAGGACAGCCGCCGCTGGAAGCGCCATCACCCGATGCGGCGGCGGGATCCGGGTCCGAGCAGGTATAGCCCACCGTCGAAGCCCCGCGGTTCGAATCTCCGATCTGCGGCTCCGCGGCTTCGCTTCGTGTGCCTCCCGGTGAGGACGTTGCCGGAAGTGACAACAACGTGCGCACGCCGGCTGGCGGTGGCGAGGAACGGCTCCTGGCCCCAGAGGTTGACCTCCTGGACCGTCTCACTCGCGGCCGCGGCATGTTTCGTGCAATACATCTGTCTGGGCCGCGTCGAGTCACTGCGGCCGGTGGTGTGCGGCCTGCTCGGGGGCGGACGCTCCGGGCGCGGAGGGAGCGATGCGGCGGTGTCCGGCGTCGGGCGAGTGGCGAGGGCGGGGAGCTCACAAGACCCGACAGCGTTGGCCGCGAGCGGAAGCGGCGGCCGGATCGGGGAGCTCACAAGACCCGACAGCGTTGGCCGCGAGCGGGAGCGGCGGCCGGATCGGGGAGTTCACAAGACCCGACAGCGTTTGCCGCGAGCGGGAGCGGCGGCCAGGCGAGACGAGCCGGGCGACGACCCACCCTCCAGATCAACGACCATGACGCGCCGATGGCGTGATTGACAGGCTCGCGGCGTCGACGCACACTGCGCGCCCGCGGGTGCGAAAGGGCGCTCGCCTGGCCCACGTCGAGGGAGGTGGAGATGACTGCCAGTCGCCGTTTCTCCGTGTGTGTCGTTCTTCTGGCGTTGCCGCTCCTCGCCGCCGCGGTCGCGGCCGCCGACGAGGCCTGCGTCGATTGCCATCGCCAGCAGTCGCCGGCGCTCGTCATGGAGTGGGAGCGCTCGCGCCACGCCAAGTCCGGGGTGAGCTGCGCCGACTGCCACACCGCCACCGAGGGCGATATCGACGCCTGGCGGCACGCCGGCGCCTGGGTCTCGCCGCTCGTGACCCCCAAGGACTGCGCGCAGTGCCACGAGCAGGAGGTCAACGAGTTCACGAGCAGCCATCACGCCAAGGCCGGCGAGATCCTCGCGAGCCTCGACAACATCCTGGCCGAGAAGGTCGCGGGCATGCCCGGCAACATCGCCGACGCCGTCAACGGCTGCTGGCAGTGCCACGGGACGATCATCAAGTACCAGCGGGACGCAGCGGGAAAGGTCCTCCGCACGGGGAGCGAGGGGAAGCCCGTCATCGATCCCAACACCTGGCCGAACTCGCGGGATGGGCCGCCTGAATCCGGACGGGTCGAAGGGCTCCTGTCATGCCTGCCACTCGCGCCACGCCTTCGAAGCCAAGCTCTCGCGCTCGCCCGAGAACTGCGGCAAGTGCCACATGGGGCCCGATCACCCGCAGATCGAGATCTACAACGAGTCGAAGCACGGCATCGCCTTCTACGCCAATCGCGAGCACATGGCCCTCGACAAGGCGGGCGACTGGGTGCTCGGGAAGGACTACTCGGCCGCCCCGACCTGCGCCACCTGCCACATCTCGAGCTACTCGACCCCGGAGGGGGTAGTGAAGGGGCGGACGCACGATGTCGGCGAGCGGATCAGCTGGACCCTCCGCCCCGTGATCTCGACGAAGCTCAACCTGGTCTGGTACGAGGACGGCTTCAAGGAGGACTACCCCGATACGAAGACCCTGCCGGCGGTCGGGGCCACGGTCGAGACGGCGGAGAAGGTCGTCGAGAACGACCAGCTCGTGACGAAGACCGTGCCGCGGAAGGTGGCGAAGATCGTGACTTGGGAGGAGCGCCGGAAGACGATGCAGGGCGCTTGCCTGAACTGCCACAGTACGACCTACGTTGACAACTTCTACAAGCAGTACGACGATCTCGTCACGCTCTACAACGAGAAGTTCGCGAAGCCCGCGCAGGAGTTCATGAACGAGCTCACCAAGGACGGGGTTCTCAACCCGAAGGCGCCTTTCGAGCACGAGGTGCAGTGGGTCTTCTGGGAGCTCTGGCACCACGAGGGTCGGCGCGCCCGCCACGGGGCGAGCATGATGGGCCCCGACTACACGCACTGGCACGGCATGTACGAGGTGTCGAAGCACTTCTATACCGAGTTCTTGCCGGCAGTGGTCGAGGCGGCGGGGGAGAAGAGTCCCGAGATGAAGGCCAAGTACGAACGGAAGGTGGGCGAGTTCCTGAACAGGCCGGAGCACCTCTGGCAGAAGGGCCTGACGCCCGAGGAGGCCGAGGCCCTGCGCAAGGGCTACGAGGATCGCTACGGCAAGTAGGCGGGCGAGCCCTGCGCGCTGTTTGCCGGCGCGCAGGTCCGGGAGGGGACGACGGCCCAGGAGGAGACGACGATGAGCATGGATCCTTCCGGTTCCGCGGTGCGAGTCGAGATCGCGGACCGCATCGCGACGGTCACCATCGACCGGCCGCAGGCGCTCAATGCGCTGACTCACGCCGTGCTCGAGGAGCTCGACCGGAGCTTCGCCGCGCTGGCATCCGATCCGGCCGTGGGCGGGGTCATCGTGACCGGCGGCGGCGCGAAGGCCTTCGTCGCCGGGGCGGACATCCAGGAGCTGGATCGGCTCGATGCGACCGGTGGGTACCGGGCCTCGTGCTTCGGGCAGGGCGTCTTCGCCCGGCTCGAGACCATGCCGAAGCCGAGCATCGCCGCGGTGAACGGCTACGCGCTCGGTGGCGGGCTCGAGCTCGCGCTCGCGGCGACCCTCCGTATCGCGGCCGACACGGCCAAGCTCGGACAGCCCGAGGTGCTCCTCGGAGTCATTCCGGGGTACGGGGGGACGCAACGGCTCGCCCGTCTCGTAGGGCGCGGGAAGGCGATGGAGATGATCCTGACCGGGGATCCGATCGGGGCCGCCGAGGCGGAGCGGATCGGGCTCGTGAACAAGGTCGTCCTCGCCGCCGAGCTCCTCCCCGCCGCGAGGGCGCTCCTTACGACCATCCTCGGCCGGGGCCCCCTCGCGGTGGCCGCCGCCCTCGAGGTCATCCGCACCGGGCTCGACGCACCGCTCGGGGTCGGCCTCGAACTCGAGGCGCAGGCCTTCGGGCGCCTCTTCGCGAGCCGTGACCTGCACGAGGGGATGGGGGCCTTCCGCGAGAAGCGCAAGGCCGCCTTCACCGGAAGCTGATCGGGGGCAGGTCGGGGCCCGGGGAACCTGAGCCCGGGCGGTCGCTTTCCCTATCCTAACCAGGATAGAATCCGCCCCCGGGTGTGACCCGGTCCCGGCCGGCCGATCGGGACTCCTGCTTCGTTGGACCACCCCCCCCGGGCATCCGCGCGGGCGCGGCTGGCGAGGGAGATGCGATGGCACGTGAGGTTCGGATACTCGCCGGCGCTCGTACGGCGATGGCGGAGTACGAAACGGGGATGACCGGCGACGGCCGGCCGGGCGGCGCCTTCCGGAGCCTTTCCGCGATCGAGCTCGGCGCCCATGCCGCGCGCGCCGCCCTCGCGCGGGCGGACGTCGAGCCGCGGGCGATCGACCACGTGATCTTCGGGAACGCGATCCAGTCGGCGCCCGAGATGATCTATGGCGCGCGTCACGTCGGGCTCAAGGCCGGCGTGCCGCTCGAGGTTCCCGCCCTCACCGTGAACCGCCTCTGCGGCTCGGGTATCCAGTCGATCATCACCGGCAGCCAGCTCATCCAGCTCGGCGAGGCGACGACGGTCCTCGCGGGCGGGATGGAGAACATGAGCCAGTGCCCGCACATCATCCGCGGCGCGCGCTCGGGCTTCCGCCTCGGACAGGGGAAGCTCGAAGACCTGCTCATGGCGGCCCTCCTCGATCCCTACTGCGGGCTCGTGATGGCGCAGACCGCGGAGAAGCTCGCCCATCGCTACGGCCTGAGCCGCGAGGAGCAGGATGCCTTCGCGGTCCGGAGCCAGCGCGAGGCGGGGCGGGCGCAGGCCGCCGGCCTGTTCAAGGAGGAGATCACGCCGGTCACCGTGAAGCAGGGCGGGAAGGACATCGTGGTCGAGCGCGACGATCACCTCCGTCCGGAGTCGACGGTCGAGCAGCTCGCGAAGCTCCCGGTCGTCTTCTCGAAGGACGGCTTCGTCACGGCCGGGAACGCCTCGGGGATCGTCGACGGCGGGTCCGCCGTCGTCCTCCAGGCGGCGGATGCCGCGCCCGGCGGGCGCGCCCACCTGGGTACCGTGCGCGACTGGGCCATCGTCGGGGTCGAGCCGTCGGAGATGGGCATCGGGCCGGCGCCGGCGATCCGGAAGCTCCTCGAGAAGCAGGGGCTCACGCTCGCCGACATCGACCTCTTCGAGATCAACGAGGCCTTCTCCGGCCAGTATCTCGCCGTCGAGCGGGAGCTCGACCTCGACCGCGAACGGGTCAACGTGAACGGCGGCGCCATCGCGCTCGGGCATCCGCTCGGCGCGACCGGCACCCGCCTCGTCCTCACGCTCCTCCTCGAGCTCAAGCGTCGCGGGCGCCGGCTCGGGATCGCGTCCGCCTGCATCGGCGGAGGCCAGGGCATCGCCATCCTCGTGGCGGCCGCCTAGATCGGGCACGCCGTTTCCCGGAGACTGAGCATGGCACAAGAGCATCCGATGACGATTGCCGAGCAGATCATCGCCCGCCACGCAGGGCGCGACCACGTCACGCCCGGGGAGATCCTCGAGGCCCAGGTGGATCTCGTCACCGCCTCCGACCTCTCCGGCATCATGGCGATCCGCGAGCTCGAGAAGGCCGGCATCGACGAGGTCTTCGATCCCGAGAAGGTGTGCCTGATCCCGGACCACCTGGTGCCGAACCGGGACATCCTCTCGGCGAACAACGCGCGCGGTGTCAAGCTCTTCGCCGAGCACCACGGGACCCGCTACTACGAGATGGGGCGGGGCGGCATCCAGCACGTGCTCGTGCCCGACGAGGGTTTGTGTGCGCCCGGCGAGCTGATCGCGGGGGGCGACTCGCACACCTGCACCTACGGCGCTCTCAACTGCTTCGCGGTCGGCATCGGCCACACCGACGTGGCGGCGGTCATGGCCACCGGTGAGCTCTGGCTCCGCGTGCCCGAGTCGATCCGGGTCACGCTCAAGGGCACGCTCGGCCCCTGGGTCTCGGGGAAGGACGTCGTTCTCACGCTCATCGGGCGGATCGGGATCTCGGGGGCCAGCTACCAGGTGCTCGAGTACGGCGGACCGGGGCTTTCGAACCTGACCGTCGTCGACCGCCTGACCATCTCCAACATGGCGGCCGAGTCGGGAGCGAAGACTGCGATCTTCGCCGCGGACCAGGCCACCGCGGCCTTCGTGCGGGCGCGGACGGCGCGCCCCTTCACGACCGTGGCGCCGGATCCCGGGGCCCGCTACGCGCGCGAGATCGAGCTCGACATGACGCCGATCCGGCCGCAGGTGGCGAAGCCGTTCATGCCGTCGAACGTGGTGGACGTGCGCGAGGTGGCGGGGACCCGCGTCGACCAGGTCACGATCGGCTCGTGCACCAACGGGCGGATCGAGGATCTCCGGGTCGTCCACCAGATTCTTCGCGGCAAGCAGACCGATCCGCGCATCAAGGTGATCGTCTTCCCGGGGAGCCAGCGGGTCTACCTCGAGGCGGCGCGGGAAGGCATCGTCACCGATCTCATCGCCGCCGGTTGCTTGATGAACCCGCCGACCTGCGGGCCCTGCTTCGGTGGGAACAACGGCATCCTCGGGGACGGCGAGGTGAGCCTCTCGACCACCAATCGCAACTTCGTCGGCCGCATGGGGGCCAAGACGGCCCAGGTCTATCTCGCCAATCCGGCGGTGGCGGCCGCCACCGCGTTGACCGGGGTCATCACCGACCCGGCGGATGTGGCCGCGCCGGCGAGCGCCGGGCAGGCGTCGTAGGAGGGAGTGGAGTGTCAGCGACCAGCGGACGCGCCTGGGTCTTCGGGGACAACGTCGACACCGACGTCATCATGCCCGGCCGTTACTGCCACATCATCGATCCGAAGGAGCTCGCCTCGCACGTGATGGAGGATCTCTCCGACACCTTCCGGCACGAGGTGAAGCCGGGGGACGTGGTGGTCGCGGGGGAGAACTTCGGCTGCGGGAGCTCGCGGGAGGTGGCGCCCCTCGGGATGAAGCTCGCCGGGGTGGGAGCGGTCATCGCCAAGGGCTACGCCCGGATCTTCTTCCGGAACTCGATCAACATCGGGCTCCCCATCTTCGAGTCGCCGGAGGCCGTGGCCGGGATCCGGGAGGGGGACCGGCTGGAGGTGGATCCGACCACCGGGATCATCAGGAACGTGACCCGCGGCACGAGCTGGCAGGCCCGGGAGCTGCCGGCCTTTGCGCGCCAGATCGGGGAGGCCGGCGGCCTCATGTCGTACGTCAAGCGGAAGCTGGAACTCAAGAAGGCGAAATGAGCTAGGCGGGACGAGCCGCCCCTCCGGGGCGCGGCGGGAGCCGGCCGGCGGGGATGGGGGGACGATGAAGACCTACGACATCGCGGTCATCGGCGGGGACGGCATCGGGCCGGAGGTGGTGCGGGAGGGCCTCAAGGTGCTCGCGGTGGTCGCCGAGCACGCGGGCTTCGAGACCCGGCTCCACCCGTACCCGCACGGATCCGAGCACTACCTGGCCACCGGCGAGCTCTTTCCGGACTCCGTGCTCGAGGAGATCAAGGGCATGGATGCCGTGCTCCTCGGGGCGATCGGCGACCCGCGGGTCGAGGTCGGGCTCGTCGAGCGGGCGGTGATCGGCGGGCTCCGCTGGAAGCTCGACATGTACGTCAACCTCCGCCCGATCAAGCTCTACGCGGAGCACCTCTGCCCGCTCAAGGGCAAGCGGCCGGAGGACCTCGACATCATCGTGGTCCGCGAGAACACCGAGGATCTCTACGTCGGGGTGGGCGGGTTCTTCAAGCAGGGCACCCCGGACGAGATCGCGATCGGGGACATGATCGTGACCCGGAAGGGCTGCGAGCGCGCGGTGCGCTACGCCTTCGAGATCGCTCGCCGTCGCCCGCGCCGCCAGCTCCATCTCGTGGACAAGGCGAACGCCGTGCGCGCCCACGACCTCTGGCGGCGCACGCTCGCCGAAGTGGGACGCGAGTATCCCGACGTCAAGACCGAAGGCATCTACATCGACGCCGCGTGCATGTGGCTCGTCAAGAACCCCGAGTGGTTCGATGTGGTCGTCACCACCAACATGTTCGGAGACATCCTGACCGACATCGGCGCCATGCTCCAGGGGGGGCTCGGGGTCGCGGCCTCCGGCAACATCCACCCGGGCCGGGTCTCGATGTTCGAGCCGATCCACGGCTCGGCGCCCAAGTACGCGGGGAAGAACGTGGCCAATCCCCTCGCCACGATCGCAGCGGTGCAGATGATGCTCGCTTTCCTCGGCGAGTCGGCGGCCGCGGCGGCCGTCGAGGACGCGATCCGGCGCGCTCTCGTCGAGCGCCACCTGCCGAGCCTCGGCGCCGACTCCGGGCGGAAGACCTCCGAGATCGGCGATCTCCTCGCGAAACTCGTGGCCGAGAGCTTCGCCACGGCGTCGCGCTAGGAGGCCGGCGAGAAACCTTTCTCGCTTGCGGCGCACAGCGCCGCACGCCTCACGCCGGGCGGCGGTGCGGGGTCCTTTCGACGGAGCGGGGCCTTTTCGCCGGCGCGGACTTCACCTTGACCGCGGCGCCCGCGGTGCGCCATGCTCCAGTGTTTCGCGCGCGAGAGTGGCGGAACTGGCAGACGCGCTAGACTTAGGATCTAGTGGGGCGACCCGTGGGGGTTCGAGTCCCCCCTCTCGCACCAGGCGTGCGCGCGAGTCGCCGGTGCCTGCCGTTGGGGCCTGCGTCCGGATGATGAGCCAAGAGGAAGCCGAAGGAGACATGGAGCCAACCACCGCCGAGGATGTGGCCAGGAGCCCGCGCATGAAGGTCGTCGTCAAGGAGATCCGCGAGGAGGATGCCTTCGGTCGCGACTTGACGCTCGAGGTGCCGGCCGACGAGGTGGCGAGCCAGGTGTCGGCGGCGATCGACGACCTCCGCCGCGACCTGACGCTGCCCGGGTTCCGCAAGGGCAAGGTGCCGCGCTCGGTCGTCGAGTCGCGCTTCGGGCGCGATGTGCGCGCCGAGGTCGTGCGGCGGCTGCTCGGCGAGGCGCTGTGGGAGGCGATGCGCAACGAGCACCTCCACCCGATCGCCGAACCCGAGCTGTCGCGCGTCGAGGACAAGGAAGGCGCGCCGCTCACCTTCCGGGCGCGCGTCGATGTCCGCCCGCACATCGAGCCCGGCGATCCCGCGCAGATCCACGTGCAGAAGGTGGTGCATCCGACCGAGGAGGAGGAGGTCGATCGGGTCCTCGGCAGCCTGCGCGAGCGGCTGGCCCGCCTGGAGCCGGCCGATCGCCCGGCCGCGCCGGGCGATGTGGTGACCTTCGATATCTCGGAGCTTGGACCGGGGCAGGTGCCGATCATCGGCCGCCGCCAGCCGGACCTCCGCGCCGAGCTCGTCCCGGAGGCGGTGCCGGAGTCGTGGATCGCCGCGCTGGGCGGCCGGCGCGCCGGGGAGTCGGCGATCGTAGAGGTCCCGCCCCGGGAAGGCGAGGGGCAGGAAGCGGCGGCGGCACGCTACCACCGGCTCGAGTTGAAGCGGGTCGAGTCGAAGATCGTTCCCGCGCTCGACGATGACTTCGCGCGTCTTCTGGCCCAGAATCTCGCCGGTGCGAGCGGCGTCACCGACCTGGCGGGGCTGCGTACCCACATTCGCGCGCGCCTCGAGGCGGACGAGGAGCTCCGCGCGACGCGTGCGGTCGAGCGCGAGATCCTCGATCGGCTCGCGGCCGGCGCCAGGCTCGAGATCCCGGAGCGGCTCGTGCGCGCGGCGGCCGATCGGATGTACGAGAGCGCCCTCCACGATTACCCGGATCTCGATGCGGCGGCGCGCGAGCGAGTGGCCGTCGAGGCCCGCGAGGCGGCGGTCGCCAACGTCCGGCGCGAGCTCATGGTGACGGCCCTCGCCGAGGCCAGGGGTCTCGAAGTGAGTCAGGAGGAGGCCGACGCGGAGTACCGCCGGCTCGAGCGTTCGGGACGGCGGTCGGGGGAACCGGCGCCGGAGGTGACCGGTTCAGAGAAGGCAGAGCGGGTGGAGCGCCTGCGGGACATCCTCCTCGAGCGAAAAGTCCTCAAACTACTTGTAGATACGGCCGATGTGCAGCGTGTCGAGCAATCGAGCAAGCGGAAGCGGATCGTGACGCCGTACGATCCATAGGGGGAGCCCCTGCCGGCCGGCCGCGGGCCGGGGGGTCGTCCATGTCGCGCCGCCTTGCCACGGGGGGTCCGGGGCGAGAGGAGTCGCGGCGCGGCTCGGGGCCGAGCGTCCCGGGCTTGTGGTGAGTCAGGATCAAGGAAGAAGGAGAGTCCATGGCACTCGTTCCGATCGTGGTCGAGCAGACCGGGCGCGGCGAGCGGGCCTACGACATCTTCTCGCGGCTGCTCAAGGACCGGATCATCTTCATCGGCACGCCGATCGACGACATGGTGGCCAACCTGGTCATCGCCCAGCTGCTCTTCCTCGAGGCCGAGGATCCGGACCGCGACATCCACCTCTACATCCATTCGCCCGGGCGGGATCGTCTCGGCCGGGCTCGCCATCTACGACACCATGCAGTTCATCAAGCCGGACGTCGCCACCATCTGCATGGGGCAGGCCGCCTCGCATGGGCGCGCTCCTGCTCGCCGCGGGGGCCAAGGGCAAGCGCTCGGCGCTCCCCAACTCGCGGATCATGATCCACCAGCCGCTGGGCGGCAGCCAGGGCCAGGCCACCGACATCGAGATCTACACCAAGGAGATCCTCACTCTCCGCGGAGAAGCTGAACGAGATCCTGGTCCAGGCACACCGGGCAGCCGCTCGAGAAGATCGAGAAGGACACCGACCGCAACTTCTTCATGTCGGCCGAGGAGGCCAAGGAGTACGGCCTCGTCGACGAGGTCATCGTACGAAGCGGAAGTAGGCGAGGCCGATAACCGGACGCCGGCACGACGGTACGACGGGTCACCCGAGGAGATGCATGAAGAAACGCATCTGCTACGCCGCATCCGATCCGGTGCTCCTTCTGCGGACGCGGGCAGGAGGAGGTCGCGCGCCTCGTCTCCGGCCCCTCCGTCTACATCTGCAGCGAGTGCGTGCAAGCTCTGCAACGACATCCTCGAAGGCGAGATCGACCGCGAGCAGCCGCTCGCGAGCGGGACAACCTGCCCAAGCCGGCGGAGATCAAGCGGGTCCTCGACGAGTACGTGATCGGGCAGGAGCAGGCCAAGAAGACCCTCTCGGTCGCCGTCTACAACCACTACAAGCGCATCTACTCAGCCGGCCGCCGCCGGACGACGTCGAGCTCGAGAAGTGGAACATCCTCCTCATCGGCCCGACCGGCACGCGGCAAGACGCTGCTCGCGCGGACCCTCGCCCGCTTCCTCAAGGTGCCGTTCGCCATCGTCGACGCCACCTGCCTGACCGAGGCCGGCTACGTCGGCGAGGACGTGGAGAACATCCTGGTCCGCCTGCTGCAGGCGGCCGACTTCAACCTGGTCAACGCCGAGCACGGCATCGTCTACGTCGACGAGATCGACAAGATCTCGCGCAAGAGCGAGAACCCCTCGATCACCCGCGACGTCTCCGGCGAGGGCGTGCAGCAGGCGCTGCTCAAGATCCTCGAGGGCACGGTGGCCAACGTGCCGCCGCAGGGCGGGCGCAAGCACCCGCAGCAGAAGTACATCGAGGTCAACACCAAGGACATCCTCTTCATCTGCGGCGGCGCCTTCGAGGGCCTCGACAAGATCGTCGAGCGGCGCATCGGCCAGAAGCACATCGGCTTCGGCGCCGACATCCAGAGCCGCGCAGGAGAAGGACCGTCGGCGAGCTCTACGCCGCTGGTCGAGCCGGAGGACCTGCTCCGCTACGGCCTGATCCCCGAGCTGGTCGGGCGCCTGCCGGTGGTCGGCGACCCTCGACAGCCTGGACGAGGAAGCGCTGCTCGAGATCCTGACCCAGCCCAAGAACGCGATCATCAAGCAGTACCAGCGTTCTTCGAGATGGAAGGCGTCAAGCTCGACTTCACCGACGACGCGCTCCGGGCCGTGGCCCGCCTGGCGCATCGAGCGCGGCACCGGCGCGCGCGGGCTGCGCGCGGTGCATCGAGGACGCGATGCTCGACATCATGTACGACCTGCCGAGCCGCTCGACGTGATCGGCTGCACGATCACCGAGGAAGTGATCGCCGGGGGAGCCGAGCCGCTCCTCACCTTCCGCGGCGAACGCCGGAAGAAGGAAGCCTGATCCCGTACGCCGGGCGCCCCGCGGCGGCGCGCGCCTTGCGCGCGCGGCGGCCGCCGCTCGAGTCCCCGTGAAAGGATTTCCGGATGGCGACCGTCGAGCGCGGTGACGAGCTTTTCGAGGTCGACGGAGCGGCTGCCCATGCTGCCGCTGCGCGACGTGGTCATCTTTCCGCACATGACGATCCCGCTCCTGGTCGGGCGGGCGCCCTCGGTGGACGCGATCGAGGAAGCGGCCGGCGCGCGATCGCGCCGTCTTCGTCACCGCCCAGCGGCGGCCGGAGGTGGCCGAGCCCGATCGCGAGGACCTGCACGACGTGGGCACGGTGGTCCGCGTGCTCCAGCTCTTCCGCCTCCCCGACGGCACGCATGCGGGTGCTGGTCGAGGGGCTGGTGCGGGCCAAGCTCCGCCGCCTCTACCGGACCGAGGACGCCTACCGGGCGCGGATCGAGCCGATCTCCGAGCGGATCGCCCGCGTCGGCGCGAGATGGAAGCGTTCGATGCGCGAGCGTCGTCTCCTCCGTTCAACGAGTACGTGCACCTGAACGCGGCGCATCCCCGACGAGGTGCTCACCGGCGCCAACAACATCGCCGACCCGATCGCGCTCAGCTACACGGTGGCCGCGCACCTGCTGGTCAAGGTGCGCGTCAAGCAGGAGATCCTCGAGGTCGAGGACGTCGAGGAGCGGCTCGAGCTGCTCGGCCGGATCCTCGCCTCCGAGCTGCGAGATCCTCAAGCTCGAGCGCAAGATCGAGGGCCAGGTCCGCACGCCAGGTGCACAAGAACCAGAAGGAGTTCTATCTCAACGAGCAGCTCAAGGCGATCCGCAAGGAGCTCGGGTTCGCCAGAACGAGTTCGCCGGCGAGATCGAGGAGCTCCTGCGCCAGATCAAGCGAGGCGCACATGCCGAGGAGGTGCGCGAGCGAAGGCGGAGAAGGAGCTGGACCGTCTCGGCAAGATGTCCTTCATGTCGCCCGAGGCCACCGTGGTGCGCAACTACCTGGACTGGCTGCGTCGTCCCTGCCGTGGAAGGTGCGCACCAAGGACAACCTGGATCTGGCCGCCGTCGAGCGGATCCTCGACGAGGACCACTACGGGCTCGAGAAGGTCAAGGAGCGCATCGTCGAGTACCTGGCCGTGCTCAAGCTCTCCGGCAGACCTGAAGGGGCCGATCCTCTGCTTCGTCGGCCCGCCCGGCGTGGGCAAGACCTCGCTCGGCCAGTCGATCGCGCGGGCGATGGGGCGCAAGTTCGTGCGCATGTCGCTCGGCGGCGTGCGCGACGAGGCGGAGATCCGCGGCCACCGGCGCACCTACATCGGCTCGATGCCGGGCCGCATCGTCCAGGCCATGAAGCGGGCGGGCACGCGGAATCCGGTGTTCCTCCTCGACGAGATCGACAAGCTCGGCGCCGACTACCGGGGCGACCCGGCCTCGGCGCTGCTCGAGGTCCTCGATCCCGAGCAGAACCACGCCTTCAACGACCACTACCTCGAGGTGGACTTCGATCTCTCCGCAGGTGATGTTCATCACGCACGGCCAACAACCTGCTACACGATCCCGCCGGCGCTCCTCGACCGCATGGAGATGATCCGCCTCCCGGGCTATCTCGAGCACGAGAAGGTGGAGATCGCCCGGCGCTTCCTCCTGCCGAAGCAGATCAAGGCGAACGGGCTCAAGACGGAGGATCTGATCGTCACGCCCGATGCGATCCGCCGCATCATCCGCGAGTACACGCGCGAGGCGGGAGTGCGGAACCTGGAGCGCGAGATCGCGAACCTCTGTCGGAAGGCGGCGCGGCGGAAGGCCGCGGGCGGCCCGGCTGAGGCCGTGGCGGCCGGGGCGAAGGAGGAGACGGCCGGGGCGGAGGCTCCGGCCGCCAAGGCGGGAGTCGCCCAGGCGGGGACCGCGAAGGCGGGAGCCGCCCAGGCGGGGGCCGCGAAGGCGGGAGCCGCGGCCGCGAAGGCGGCGGCGAAGGCCGAGTCCCCGAAGGAGGAGGCGGCGGAGGCCGGGGGCGAGGACGTTGCGGCGAGCCTCGGGCGGCCGCTCCGCATCGCGCCGGCGCAGCTCCCGCGCTATCTCGGCGTGCCGCGCTTCATCTCGAGCGACATCGAGCGGGAGAACCGGGTCGGCATCGCGACCGGGCTCGCCTGGACCGAGGTGGGCGGCGAGGTGCTCACGGTCGAGGTGACGGTCGTCCCCGGCAAGGGGGAGCTCAAGCTCACCGGAAAGCTTGGCGAGGTGATGCGCGAGTCGGCGCAGGCGGCGTTCTCGTACGCCCGGGCCCGGGCGCAGATCCTGGGGATCGACCGCAACTTCTACAAGGAGATCGATCTGCACGTGCACCTGCCGGAGGGGGCGATCCCCAAGGACGGACCCTCGGCCGGCATCACGATCGCGGTCGCTCTCATCTCCGCGCTCACCGGCATCGCGACCAGGGCTGATCTGGCCATGACCGGCGAGATCACGCTGCGCGGGCGCGTCCTTCCGGTCGGCGGCCTGGCCGAGAAGATCGTCGCCGCGCGCCGCCTCGGTGTGACCCGGATCCTCGTGCCCAAGGCCAACGAGAAGGACCTCGTCGAGATCCACAAGGAGGCGAAGCGCGGTCTCGAGATCCTCCCGGTCGCGACGATGGACGAGGTGCTCGATCTCGCCATGGTGAAGTCGCCGTTCGCGGCGGCGGGCGAGGGCGAGAGCGCCCGGCCGGCGCCCGAAGAGGCTGCCCCGGCGGTCGAGACGCCGCCGGCGGTGCCGCCCGGCGACATCTACGCCCACTAGCAGCCCGTGAGGCGCCGCGGGACGCGGGACCACCCGCCGGCGCGGGGGAGGAGTCGGTGCGGATCCTCGTCATGACTCCCTGGGTGGGGTTCTGGGAGGTGGGCCGGCAGGGTGGAGTGCCCGACGAGTATCTGACCTTCCGCGCCCTCGTCCGCCGCGGCCACGAGGTTCACATCGCCGCCCCGCGCGGGGCGAACTACGCGCTTCCGGACGAAGGGCCGGGCCGGCTCGATCTCCATCCGCTCCCGTATCCGGCCACCCGGCTCCGCGGCAAGGTGCGCGGCCAGCTCGGTCGCCTGCGCGATCTCCATCGCGCCCGCCAGGCCTTCGGGCGCGACGGCGGCGAGCTGGCGCGGTCGCTCCGCCCCGATCTCATCCTCGCGCACAGCTTCCACACCGCACCGTGGGCCGCGGCCGCCGGCGAGCGGCTCGGGATCCCGGTCGTCGCCAAGTTCTTCGGCGTCCTCCTCCTCAACACCCGCTGGGAGCCGCGGCTCCTCCACGTCCTGCGCCATGCGGAGCACTATCTCGCGTTCCGCCGGCGCTACGCGCGCGTCATCGTGCTCGATGACGGCACGGGCGGTGACGAGGCGGCGCTCCGGCTCGGCGTGCCGCGGGAGCGGCTCCTCTTCTGGCCGAACGGCGTCAACGTCGAGTGGGGCGAGCTCCCCCTGCCCGCCGGCGGAGCGAGCGCCGCGGCCCGCATGCGGCTCGGGCTCGCCCCCGACGCGATCTACACGCTCACCCTCGCCAACCTCCTCCCGCTCAAGCGCGTGGATCGCGTGATCGCCGCGATCGAGCTCCTCGCGCGGGCGGGCGAGACGCGCGTGAGCGCGCTCATCGGCGGGGACGGCGTCGAGCGCGCAGCGCTCGGCGCGCTCGCCGCGCGCCTCGGCGTCGCGTCGCGCGTCCGATTCCTCGGGCCCATCGATCGCGACCGGGTGCCCGAGCTCATGTCCGCCGCCGACATCTACGTCGCGCCACATGATCTGACCAACGCCGGGCTCCCGACCTGCGAGGCCATGCTGTGCCGGCTGCCGGTCGTGGCGATGGACGCCGGAGCGACCGCGGGCGTCGTCGCCGACGGCCGGACCGGGCTCCTCGTCCCGCCCGGCGATGTGCCGGCGCTCGCCCGCGCCATCGGCCGCCTGGCGGCGGCGCCCGAGGAGCGACGGGCCCTCGGGGCGGCGGGACACGCCGCAGCCCGCGCGCGCTTCGTGTCGTGGGAGGAGCGGGTGCGGATGGAGGTCGAGCTCCTCGAGGCGGTGGCGGCCGCGGGCTCGAGCGCCGCTTAGCTCCGGGCGCCGGCCTGCGGTGGCCGGCGGGCCGCCCGTCCTGACCCGTCATGAATCGTTGCGTGGGGCCGTGCCTTCCCCTACACTCCGGTCACGGGAGCCCCGCGGGCTCCCGTTTTGCCGTCCACTTCCGAGGATCCTCCCGCATGCTGAAGCGCCGCCTGTTCACGCCCGGTCCGGTCGAGGTGCCGCCCGCGGTGCTCCTCGCCATGGCCCAGCCGCCGCTCCATCACCGGACGGCGGAGTTCGAGGCGCTTCTCGGGCGGACCGCGGAGCGGCTGGGTCCGATCTTCGGCACGACCCGGCCGGTCCTCATCCTCGCCGCCTCGGGGACGGGCGGCATGGAGGCGGCGGCCGTCAACCTCGCGCGCCGCGCGGAACCGGCGGCGGTCATCCGCGCCGGCAAGTTCGGCGAGCGCTGGGGCGAGATCCTCGCCGCGCACGGCGTTCCCGTGGTGGCGCTCGACGTCGAGTACGGAAGGGCGCCGGACCCCGCCGCGCTCGATGCGCTCCTCGCCGCGCATCCCGCGGTGCGGGTCGTGTTCCTCACCCACTCGGAGACCTCGACCGGGGTGCTCGTGGATCTCGAGGGACTTGCCCGCGTGGCCCGCGCCCGCGGCTGTCTCGTCGCCGTGGATGCCGTCACCTCGGCCTGCGCCCACGAGATCCGCATGGACGAGTGGGGGCTCGACGCCGTGGTCTCGGGATCGCAGAAGGGCTTCATGCTGCCGCCGGGGCTCGCCTTCGTCGCGCTCTCGGCGGCGGCCGCCGAGCGGCTCGCGACCAGCGACCTCCCGCGCTTCTACTTCGATCTGGGCGCCGCGCTCGGCGCCCTCGGCAAGCGCACGACGCCGTTCACGCCGGCGGTGTCGCTCGTCGCCGGCCTCGCCGCGGCGCTCGATCTCCTCGCCGCGGAGGGGCTGGCCGCGGCGATCGCCCGCCATGCGCGCCTCGGGGCGGCGGCGCGGAGCGCGGTCGTCGCCCTCGGCTTCGCGATTTTCCCGGAGCGCCCGTCGAACGTCGTCACCGTGTTCGCGATCCCTCCGGAGCTCGACGGAGATCACGTGCGCAAGGAGCTCGAAGCGCGCTTCGGGGTCAAGATCGCGGGCGGCCAGGGCAGCATGAAGGGGCGGATCCTCCGCCTCGGGCATCTCGGCTACTACGACGAGACCGATCTCTTCGGGGCGCTCGCCGCGCTCGAGCGCGTGCTGATCGACGCCGGGGCCACCCGGGCGGCCCCGGGCACCGCGGTGGGGGCGGCGAGCGGCCACTTCGCGCGCGCGGCGGGCGGCGGTGTCGCCGCCGGGGCCGCGGCCGGCGCAGTTATTGGTTAGCGACCGCCATCTCTTGCGGTCGCCGGTCGGATGGGCAAGACAAGAACGAGGTGAGCGTGCCGGTCACGGTGATCGTGGGCGCCCAGTGGGGCGATGAGGGGAAGGGCAAGATCGTCGATCTCCTGGCGGAGGATGCCGCCGTGGTCGCCCGCTGCCAGGGCGGTCCGAATGCCGGTCACACGGTCGTCCTCGGCACGGAGACCTTCGTGCTCCACCTCCTGCCGACCGGGGCGCTCCGTCCCGGGAAGACCTGTGCGCTCGGGAGCGGCGTCGTCATCGACGTGAGCGCGCTCCTCCAGGAGATCGCAGATCTCGCGCGGCACGGGATCGAGGTCGAGAGCCGGCTCCGCATCGATCCGCGGGCGCACATCATCATGCCCTACCACCGCGTCATCGAGCGTGCCGATGAGGCGGGGGCCGAAGCGGGACGCGTGGGGACGACGCTTCGCGGCATCGGCCCGGCCTACGCGCGGAAAGCGGCGCGGCGCGGCATCCGGGTCGTGGATCTCCTCGTTCCCGATCGCCTGCGCGAGCTCCTCGCCCTGAACCTGGCCGAGGTCGGCGCCCGCCTCGGGCCGGAGGCGGTGCGCGCCGCCGGGGCGGAGCTCGATCCGCAGGCGCTCCACGCCGAGTTCGTCGCGCACGGGAAGCGGCTCGCCCCGCTCGTCGCCGATGTCTCGGCGCTCGTCGCCGGCGCGCTCGCCGCCGGGCAGCGCGTCCTCGTCGAGGGCGCGCAGGGGACGCTCCTCGATCTCGATCACGGCACGTATCCCTTCGTCACGTCCTCGAGCACGATCGCCGGCGGCGCGCTGACCGGCATCGGGCTCGGCCCGCGCGCGATCGATCGCGTGATCGGAGTCGCGAAGGCCTACACGACCCGGGTCGGACTCGGTCCGTTCCCGACCGAGCTCGAGCCGGCGGCGGCCGCCGCGCTCCGCGAGGCGGGGGGCGAGTTCGGGGCGACGACCGGCCGCCCGCGCCGCTGCGGCTGGCTCGATCTCGTCGGCCTGCGCCGCGCCGTGCGGCTGTCGGGCTGCGATGCGCTCGCGGTGACCAAGCTCGACGTGCTCGACGGCATGGAGACCATTCCGGTGTGCATGGCCTACGAGCCTGATCCGCGCGGGGCGTGGTGGCCCGAGGTCGAGCTGGCGGCGGCGCGTCCGGTCTACCGCGCGGTCGCGGGCTGGCGTTCGCCCACGCGCGGGGCGCGCACGCCGGGCGAGCTGCCGCGCGCCGCGCGCGACTACCTGGATCTCATCGCGGCGGAGACCGGCGTCCCGGTGGTCCTCGCCTCGGTCGGGAGTCGGCGCGACGACACGGTGCGGCTCGGCGATCCCGCGGCGCTCGGTACGGCGTCGGCAGTCGCCGATTGACGCGCTCCCTCCTTCCCCGCACAATCACTGCGGGCCGTTAGCTCAGTTGGCAGAGCACCTGCCTTTTAAGCAGGGGTGCGCTGGTTCGAGCCCAGCACGGCCCGCCACACCTTGGCGCTCGTTCGACGCGAGCGCCCGCCCCTTCCGCCGGGACACCAAGAGAGCCGCCGACCGGAACGCCATGGCCCGACGCTGTCCGCGCTGCCACACCGAGTATGCCGAACACGCCGATGTGTGCTGGCCCTGCCGCGCCCGGCTCGAGCCGGGCGCCGAGAGCGAGGAGCCGGATCGCGAGCTGGTGTGGGTCGAGCTGCGCGCCGTGTACCGCGCTCCCGACGAGTTCTCGGCCCTCGCGGTCGAGCGCGTGCTCGCCGCCGAGGAGATCCGGAGCCTCGTCCGCTCGGGCCAGATCCCGTGGGCCGACGGTCTCATGAGCAACCTGACGGGATACTGGGGGCAGGTGCTGGTGGCGCCCGAGGACTACGAGCAGGCGCTCGCGCTGGTCACCGAGTACCTCGAGTCGCTCGAGCGCGGCGGCGAGGCCGGCGGCGAGGCGCCGGCCCCCGAGTCCGGGGACTGATCGCGCCTAGTTCTTCGCGCTGCGCGGCACCGGGCTCGGACCGCGCTCGCCGGCGCCCGGCAGGCCGTCATCCTTGGCGGTGAGCGCCAGGAACTCGCTCGCCTGCGGGAAGAGCGTGCGCGCTTCCTTGAGCACCGGGTCGCTCGCGAGGAGCACGCGGTAGCGCTCGGTCGGCCCCCACACGTTCCCGGCGATCTCCCGCTTGACGCTGCGCGCGACGTAGGGCCGCTCCGCCGTGAGCTCCTCGCGGGTGAGCTTCGCGTCGCTCTTCGCCGCATGGTCGAGGAACTCCCGCCAGGTCGCGTCGTCCATCTCGTAGTCGGCGAGGAAGCGCTCGAAGCCGGCCGGGTAGCTGAACCCGCTCTGCCCGACGTAGGCGTTGGCGAAGGTGAAGGGGAGGCTCGCCCGCTCGATCGTCTCCTGGGCCGGCGTGAAGGTCGGCGGCTCGATCGCGACGTCCGGCGTGATCCCGCCCCCGCCGTAGACCGCGCGCCCGGACGCCGTGTGGAAGATGGGACGGGCCGCCGCCGAATCGGGCGTGGCGTTCGGGTCCTCGTCGTCGAGACCCTCGGCGTAGTACTCCGTGCGGTCGCCGGCCACGTAGTCGCGCTGGATCAAGCGGCCGCTCGGCGTGTAGTAGCGGGCGATGGTGAGGAAGAGGGCCGACCCGTCGCGCAGCCGGAACTGGCGCTGGACGAGCCCCTTCCCGAAGCTCGTCTGGCCGGCGACGAGCCCGCGATCCCAGTCCTGGACCGCGCCCGCCACGATCTCCGAGGCGGAGGCGCTGCCGTGGTCGATGAGGACGATGAGCGGGACGCGCGGATGGCGATCGGCGTCGGTCCCATAGTGCTCTTCGCTGGCGCCGCCGACGCGCCCCTTCTGGAAGACGAGGAGCTTCCGCCCGTCGATGAACTTGTCGGCGACCTCGACCGCCTGCTCGAGGAGCCCGCCGGCATTGCCGCGGAGATCGAGGACGAGCCGCTTCATGCCGGCCCCTTCGAGGGTGCCGAGCGCAGCATCGAGCTCCTGGCCGGTGGTGGCGGAGAAGAGGACCATGCGCACGTAGCCGGTCTCCCGGTCCAGCATGAAGGCATAGGGCACGCTCTTCAGCGCGATCCGCTCGCGCGTGATGTCGAGCTCGATCAGCTCCTCGCGGCCGGGGCGCTGGATCGAGACGTGCACGGTCGTGCCCTCGGGCCCGCGCAGCTTCTCGAACACCTCGTTCTCGCTGATGCCCATCGCCGACTCGCCGTTGATCTTGACGACGCGGTCGCCGGCCCGGATGCCGAGGCGATCGGACGGGCTGCCCTCGATCGGGGAGATGACGGTGAGGTAGCCGTCGCGGATGGCGAAGGAGATGCCGATGCCGAAGTACTCGCCGCGGTAGCGCTCGTTCATCTCGGCCGAGCGCTTGGCGTCCACGTAGTTCGAGTGCGGGTCGAGATCCTCGAGGAGGCCGTCGATCGCGCCGTCCATGAGGGCCGCCGCATCCACATCGTCCACGTAGTTCGCGCGCACGAGGCGAAGGATGTCGTTGAACGTGCGCAGCCGCTCGAGCAGGTTCTCCTCGGCGGCGGGGTCGGCGGCGAAGACCGCGGTGGCGCCGCCGGCGGCGAGGAGCCAGGAGAGAAGGGAGAGCGAAAGCCAGAGCCTCTGCATCGCAGACATGTCCTTCCTCGGGCGGCACGCGCCGCCGTCGTCCGAGCGGTCCCGGGGGCCCCTCACGGGGGTCAGTCATCCAGCTGTCTACCCCGGAGATTCTCACCCGGGCGGGTCTCCCTGGGAAGGGCCGGATCCAGGGTCGGGGCGGGGCCGGGCGCGTCGTCCATCGCGGCATCGAGGGCGAGGAGCGCACTCGCCTCCGGGAAGAGCTCCCGCGCGCGAGCGACGACGGCATCGTTCGCGATCAGGACCCGGTAGCGCGCGGTGGGCCCCCACAGGCGGCCGGCCATCTCCTGCTTCACGCTGGCGAGGATCGCCGGCCGCTCGGCCGCGAGATCCGCCCCCCCGAGCTTGAGATCCGCCCCTGCGGCGTGCTCGAGGAAGGCCTTCCAGACCTCCTCATCCGGTTCGTAGTGGGCGAGGAAGTGCGAGCTCCCCTCCGGGTAGGCAAAGCCGCTCTCCACAAGGTAGCGGTTGGCGAAGGTGAACGCCACCTGGGTGCGCTCGAGGGCCGAGATGCGGTCGCTCGCCGCTGCGGGCTCGAGCGGGACATCGGGGGTGATGCCGCCGCCGCCCCGCACCACCCGTCCGGCGGCGGTGAGGTGGCGCGAGCACGCGGCATCGGCCGAGTCGGTCGGCGCGGCGTTGGGGTCCACGTCGTCGTAGGCCGCGGCGTAGTAGCTCACCTTGTCCGCCGCATAGTCGCGCTGGATCAGGCGCCCGGCCGGCGTGTAGTACCGGCCGACGGTCAGGAAGAGGGCGGACCCGTCGGCGAGCCGGTACTGGCGCTGGACGAGTCCCTTGCCGAAGCTCGTCACGCCGGCGACCAGGCCGCGGTCCCAGTCCTGGACGGCGCCGGCCACGATCTCGGCCGCCGAGGCGGTGCCGTGGTTGATGAGGACGACGAGCGGCAGATCGGCATACCGCGCGCTCCCGGTGGTGCGGTGCTCTCCGCTCGCACCGAGGACGCGCCCGCGGGTCGCCACGACCAGTCGATCGCCGGGGATGAGCTGGTCGGCGATCGCCACGGCCTGCTCGAGGTAGCCGCCGGGGTTCCCGCGGAGGTCGAGGAGGAGCTGTCGCATCCCGGCGCGCGAGAGCTCGGCGAGAGCCGTTGCGATCTCCTCGGCGCTCGTCGCCGAGAAGCGGATCATGCGGATGTACCCGGTCTCGCCGTCGAGCATGAACCAGTAGGGCACGCTCTTGATCGGGATGCGGGCCCGCACGATCTCGACCGCCATGATCTCCGCCGTGCCGGCGCTCCGGATGCCCAGCCGCACCCGCGATCCCTCCGGCCCGCGGAGGCGCGCGAAGACCTGATTCTCGTCCCAGTCGCGAGCTAGCTCGCCGTCGATCTCGACGATCGTGTCGCCGGGCCGGATGCCGAGCCGGTCGCCGGGGGTCCCCTCGATGGCGGAGACGACGACGATCTCGCCGCCGCGGAGCGCGAAGGAGATCCCGATGCCGTCGTAGTCGCCGCGGTTGCGCTCGCTGATCTGCTCGAAGCGCCGGGGATCGATGTAGTTCGAGTGCGGGTCGAGCCCGGTGAGGAGGCTCGCGATCGCCGCGTCGACGAGGGCCGGCGCATCCACCTCGTCCACGTAGTTGGCGCGGACGAGCCGGAGCACATCGTGGAAGTTGCGAAGGCGTGCGCCGACGCTGTCCGCGGCCGGGCTGTCGCCGGCGAGCGGCGCGGCGCCGAGCGGCCCCGTGGCGGCGAGCTGGAGGAGCAGGGCGGCGGCGGCGAGGGCGCGGCGCGGCGCGAGGACGCGACGGAGCTCCAGCGGCACGCGCATCCACCGCCGCCGGCGCCGATTGTCGATGCCGGCCCCCGGTGGTAGCATGCGCGAGCGTTGTCTCCGGCTCTCCGGAGGGGAGGGCGGAAGCGCGCCGGTCGCCAGAATCATGTGGGCCTACCTCCTCCGCGCGATCCTCTACTTCTTGCTCGGCGTGACCCTGCTCCGGCTCTTCCGCGGCACGCGCCGGCCACCGCGCCCGGTGCCGCCGCCGCCGGCGCGGCGCTCGATCCCGGAGCTCGATCCCCGCGACATCATCGACGCGACCAGCCACCCAATCGGTGAGCCGGGGGAGCGGCCGCGCTAGCCGCGGGACCTCGATCGCCCCGGACTCGCCGGTCGTCGGCCCGGGAATATCGGGCCCTCTCCCGCGTACAAGGGACTGGATGCGAAGGGAGCCGTCGCCACCGTTGCCCCGCCCGGCCACGGCCGGCGCTCCGGCGGCGCCCGCTCCGGCGGCGGCCGCGGGTGCCCGGTTCGCCCCGGAGCGGGGTCCGGACCCCGCGCTCGTGGCGGGCTGGGTCGTGGCTGCCTCGCAGGGAGACAGCGCCGCCTTCGCTGCCCTGGTGCATGCCTACGGCGCCCTGGTCACGCGAGTCATCGGACGTCTGGTGAGCGATCCCGATGATCGGGATGATCTGGTCCAGGAGACCTTCGTCCGGGCTTTCACTGCGCTCGGCAAGTTCAAGCGAGGAGAGCCGTTTCGCCCCTGGCTCCTGACCATCGCCTTGAACCTGGCGCGCGATGCCTGGCGGCGCCGGAAGGTGCGGCCGAGCCCGGTTCCCCTGGTGGACGAGGCCGGGACGGTCCTGCCGATCCCGAGTCCGGATCCTTCTCCCGAGAGCGTGGCCGCGGGAGAGGAGCTCAGGCGGCGGGCCGAGAGCGCCTTCGGTCGCCTCGAACGGGATCACCAGGCGATCCTCTGGCTCCGGGTGCGCGAGGGGCTCGAGTACGACGAGATCGCGACCGTGCTCGCGATCCCGCGGGGCACGGTGATGTCGCGCCTGGCGCGGGCGCGGGCGGCGCTGCGCCGCGAGCTGGATGACGAGCGCGATCGGGGACGCGCCGGCGAGGACTACCGATGAAAGTGCGAGATTGCCGCGATGTCCGGGCGCTGCTCGGCGCGTACGCGGATCGGGAGCTTGCTCCCCACGAGGCGGCGGCGGTCGCCGCGCATCTGGCCGCCTGCGCCGGGTGTCAGGCCGAGTACGCCGCGCTCGAGCACGGCGATCGGGCGGTGCTCGCGCTCGACGCGGCCGAGCCGTCGGTGGCCGCGCTCGGTGCGCTTGCGGCGCGTGTGCGCACGCAGATCGCCGCGGAGGCCGCTCCGGAGGGCGCTCCGGGGCCGGAGCGAGCTCCGGTTCACGCGCGGCGGGGGTGGCGATCGCGGGTCGGGGGCCTCACCTGGCCGCGGCTCGTGCCGGTGGCGGCGGCGGCCGTGGTTCTCCTCCTCGTCCTGCGCTTCGAGTCGGTGACCTTCATGGGGAGCCGGAGGGAGGACGAAGCGGCGCGGAGCCGCGAGACCCCGCCGGCCACGCTGCAGAGCACATCTGATGCCGGTGATGCTGATGCCGGTGATGCCGGCCATCGCGACGCCCCCGTGGCGGGGAGCGATGACGCGCGCGCGGGAGGGGCCGGCGAGGCGCGGGCGCCGGCGCCGGCAAGCGAGCCGGGCGCGGCCGGCAAGCTCCAGACGATGGCGAAGAGCGCTGCGGAGGGCGCACGGGACGAGGGCGACATCATGCCGTCCTCCCCGTCGCGCCTGGCGCCGGCCGTACCGCCGGCCGCGGCACCGGCGAACGAGGCCGTCCTGACGGAGAGCTGGGTCGAGACCGAACGGGCCGCGCCGGCTCGCGCGGCGCCCGGCGCCGCGGATGCAGCCCACTTTCGGGGCGGGCGCAGCGCCGTCGGCTCGAGCGTGATGAAGAGCGAGGGGGACTACCGGGTCGGGTCGTTCCCCTCACCCGCGGACCTGGCTCCGGCGCGCGATCTCCTCGCGCGCGGCGAGCCGGCCAGGGCGGGGGTGGTGCTCGATTCGCTGCTCGCGACCTGGCCGGCGGGGGATCCCTCGCCGGGCGCCCGCGGGGCGCGGGCGCTCCGCCTCGCGGCGGCCGAGGCGGCGGCCGGCCCCGATCCCGATCGGGCGAGCGCGCGGAACCTCGCCGCGCTCTACGAGCGTTTCTCGCGCGAGGAGGCGGAGGTCGAGCTCGCCGCGTCGTGGGCGGCGCGCGCGATCGAGCTCACGGTGGGAGCGGGGACGGACGAACCGGAGGCGGCGGCGAGCGCTCCGGCGGAACCCGCCGATTGCCGGCTCCTCGCCGCGCGGATCCGCGACTTCCTTAGCCGCTTCCCGGACGACCCGCGCGCCGATTCACTCGCCGCGGCCGGCGCCCGCCTGCCCTGCGCGCCCTAGCGCGGCCCCGCCGGGTGCCGTGGCGCGGCCTCGTCGAAGCCCTGGCCGGGTGCTGCGCGCGCGGCCCGCGCGAGCCCCACGCCGGCCCCGAGCGTGAGCGCGAGGAGCGCGGCGAGCGGGACCAGGATGAGCGCGGCCGGCATCCGGGCGTAGAGCAGGTAGCAGAACCAGAAATCCACGACGTAGCGCAGCTCTTCGCGGTCGGCCGCCGCCAGCGGCAACCGTCCTGCGACATCGGTCCGCGGCGTGAGCTGCGGGCGGAGCGCCGGATCGAGGAGGAGGGCGGCGTTGCGGTTGAGGAGCCGCCAGTGCCCGACCAGCGGGCTGTAGTTCGGCACGAAGTGCGAGCGCACCATGAACAGGGGGTCCGAGAAGTTGCGCTCGTAGGGGTACTCCCCGAGATCGCGCATGTACGAGCCGTAGTAGATGGCGGTGCCGCCGATCTGGACGAGGAGACCGAGGGCGAGCGCGAGCGCTGCGGCCCGCCGCCGCGCGCGGTCGGCGGCCGCCGCGAGCTCGATCGCCGGGAGCAGGAGGAAGGGAAGGAAGGGAACGATGTAGCGCGGGCCCCAGCTCCCTTCGCCCGCCCACGAGGCGAACTTGGCGTGGAAGACGACATTGGCGGTGAAGATCGCGAGCGCGGTCGCCGCCTCCGCGCGGTGGCGGCGGGCGAAGGCGGGGAGGGCGAAGAGCGCGGCGATGCCGAGCGGTGCGTAGAGGAAGATGCTCTTCCCCGAGCTCAAGAGCTGGCCGTAGAGGCCGACGAGAAGCGGCGTCGAGAAGTTGTCGACGGTCGGGTCGTAGCCGCTCGTCATCGGGTTTCCGAAACGGTGCGCGTTGTAGAGCGCGAGGAGCGCCGCGCCGGCGGCGGGCCCCGCGAGGAAGGAGAGGATCGCCCGCCGGCAGCCCGGGTGCTGCCGCGTGGTCGCCATGAGGTAGGCGAGGAGGAGGGGGACGTTCAGGGCGAGACTCGCCTTGATCACCATCCCCGCGCCGAGCCAGAGCCCGGCGGCGAGAGGCTCCCGCGACCGGGCGAAGAGAGCGTTCCCGCTCGCCGCGGCGGCGGCGTGGCGGCGCAGAGCGAGGAACGCGGCGGTCATGCACAGCATGAGGAGCGGCTCGCGGAGGAACGACTTCGCGTAGGGGAGGAGCGGGGTCGCGAAGGCGAGGCCCAGGCAGAGGACGAGCGAGGACCGGGTCGGGTAACCGAGGGCCGTCAGGAGCGAGAAGAAGGCGAGGACGGCGGCCGCCCCGGCGAAGGCGTTCAGGGTCGAGGCCAGGCTCCGCGGCCAGAGCGCGCGGAGCGCGCCGGGGGGAAGGAGCGCCGCGCTCGCCCGGCCGGCGGCGACGAGCGGGAGCGCGATCACCGCCTGCCCGGGGTCGGCCTTCGCGTAGAGGAGCCCGTCCCGCCCGATCTTGCCGTTCCCCTCGGGGATCGCGAGCCGCCCGGCGAGCATGCTCTCGGCGAGCGTGTACATGGTCAGGCCGTCCGAGGAGGCGATCAGGCCGCTCCCGAGCAGGAGATAGGCGAGGAGGGAGAAGACGAAGAGGCGGCCGGGGAGGGCGGCGCGGCCTGCCGGGCGGCGGGCCGTCCCGCCGTCACTCGTTCCGCGCGACGAAGCGGTACTTGAGGAGGACATAGAGCGCCTTCACCCCGTCGAACCACCGCACCTTCTTGCCTTCGGCCACCGTGCGCGGATGGTAGTGGATCGGCACCTCGTGGATCACGTAGCCGCGGTTGAGGACCTTGGCCGTGATCTCGGGGCAGAACTCGAAGCCCACGCAGCGGAGATCCATCGACTTGATCACCGCGGTGCGGAACGCCTTGTACGAGGTGGCCTCGTCGGTGATGTGGACGTGCCAGAGGAGGCGCACCGCCCAGGCCAGGACGAAGTTGGCGAGCTTGTTGCCGAAGTTGACCGCCGGATAGGCGCGGAAGTAGCCGCGCTCGAGGAAGCGCGATCCGTACACCACGTCGGCCCGCCGGTCGCGAAAGGCGGCGAGGATCCGGTGGTAGTCCTCGGGATCGAGCTCGAGATCCGCGTCCTGGATGATGACCACGTCGCCGCGGACGTGCTGCAGCCCGTAGCGGATCGAGGCGCCCTTGCCGAGGTTGACGAGCGATGTGTGCACGAAGCTGACGGCGTGGCCGGCCAGCTTCTGGCGGAGAACCTCGGCCGTGCCGTCGCGCGAGCCGTCGTCGACGACGATGATCTCCTTGGGCAGGTCGACCCGGTTCACGCGGTCGATGATCGTCGAGATCGTCGCCCGCTCGTTGTAGGCCGGGATGATGATGGAGAGCTTGAGCTCGCGGTCGTCACTCATGGGAGGCATGCATCACGGGCGCCTGCGGATCGCCGCTGCGGGTAGGCCGCGGCGACCGCGCCGGAACGGACGGCGCCGGTCGCGCCGGGCCGGTCCTCACGAGGGGCGCGCCCACGGCGGCCTCAGCGTATCGCGCCAAGTTCCGACCGGTCAACGTGAAAGGCGGCGCTCGCCTTGACGGTCGCGCGGCCGGCGCGTACGATCGTCTGCTTTCGCATGCAGCCGTCGGGCGCCCCGCTCGCGCTCGGCAGGCGTGCCGGCGGCGCCTGTATCCCTCCGGCCCACCGCGCAGGAATTTGATCATGCGCGTGGGAATCTGCGGAGGGCCAGGGTGGCGCGGCGGACCGCGGGCGGCCGGCGCCGATCGCCGTGCACCAGCAAGGACGGGAACCATGACGGCGCGGGTGAGAGGAGGCGCAGGCGCGAGCAGCGAACGCGATCGGGCGTTCATGCTGCGCGCGCTCGCCCTGGCCCGGCGCGGCCGGCCCCATCCCAATCCGTTCGTCGGCGCGGTCGTCGTGCGCGATGGGCGGATCGTCGGCGAGGGCTACCACCGCCGGCGCGGCGGCCCGCACGCCGAGGCCGTGGCGCTCGTCCGCGCGGGCCGCGCGGCCCGCGGGGCGACGATGTACGTCACCCTCGAGCCGTGCGATCACGCGGGGCTCACGCCTCCCTGCACGCCGGCGCTCCTCGCCGCGGGGATCCGCCGCGTGGTGGTGGGCGCCCGCGATCTGGATCCGCGGGTGCGCGGGCGGGGCCTCCGCCGGCTCCGCCGGGCCGGAGTCGCGGTCGAGACGGGGGTGCTGGCGGAGGCCGCGGGAGCGCTCAATGCGGCCTACGATCACTACCAGAGGACCGGGCTTCCGCTCGTCGAGCTCAAGCTCGCGGCGAGCCTCGACGGGCGCCTGGCGCTCGCGAGCGGCGCCGCCCGCTGGATCACGGGGCCCCCGGCCCGCCGGGAGGCGCATCGCCTCCGGGCGCGGGCCGACGCCGTGGTGGTCGGGGCGGGCACGGTGCGAGAAGATGATCCTGCCCTCACGGTGCGCCACGTGCCCGGGTCGAACCCGCTGCGGGTCGTCGTGAGCGGCCGGCTGGATCTGCCGCCCGCGGCCCGCGTCCTCTCCGACGGGCAGGCGCCGACCTGGATCTTGACGACGCCGGAGGCCGCCGACAGCCGGCGGGCGCGACGGCTCGTCCGGCCGGGGGTCGAGATCCTGGCCATCCCCGGCCCGCGCGGAAGGGTCGCAAGCGGGGACGAGATCGACCTCGGAGCGGCCATGGCGCTCCTGGCCCTACGTGGGGCCCGGCGGGTCCTGGTGGAGGGTGGAGCCGGACTGGCTACCGGGCTGCTCTCCCGGGGGCTCGCAGGACGCCTGACGCTGTTTCTGGCGCCGCTCGTGCTCGGCGGCGAGCATCTGGCGTGGGCCGGGGCCCTGGGCATCCGGGATCTGGCCGCCGGGATCCGGCTCGCGGGCGTCCGGGTCAGGCGTCTCGGCGCGGACCTCGTCGTGAGCGGGGAGGTGGGGCGGCCCGGACCGCCGCGCCGGTCCGGGCGCTGAGCCACAGGTCAGTGGAGAACACGTGTTCACCGGGATCATCGAAGGCATCGGCGAGGTGATGGGCGCCCTTCCGGAAGGGGACGGGGTGCGTCTCACGCTCGCCGTCCCGGAGGCATGGGGGGAGCTTGGGGTGGGCGGATCCCTGGCCGTCGACGGCGCCTGTCTCACGGTGGTCAGCGCGGCCCCCGGACGGGCCTCGTGCCAGGCGATCGCCGAGACCCTCCGGCGGACGACCCTCGGGGAACTGCGGCGGGGCGCCCACGTCAATCTCGAGCGACCGCTCGCCCTCGGCGGGCGGCTCGAGGGGCACTGGGTGCAGGGGCACGTGGACGGCCGGGCCCGCCTCGCCGCGCGAGCGCGCGAGGGGGCCTCCGAGCGGCTCGCCTTCGAGCTCCTCGATCCGGCGCTCGGACGCTACGTCGTGCCGAAGGGGTCGGTGGCGCTCTCCGGGGTGAGCCTCACCGTGGGGGAGGCGCGCGGGGCGGAATTCTCGGTGTACCTGATCCCGCACTCGCTCGCGATCACGACCCTGAGTCGCCTCCAAAGCGGCGACCACGTGAACGTGGAGGTCGACATCCTGGCGAAATACGTGGAGCATCTGGTCGGCCGCCGCCCCGGGGCGGGGAGCGGCGACCCGGCCGCGCCGCCGGTGGACTGGGCCACCTATCTGCGCGGACCCGGCGGCGCGCCGGAGGGGTGAGGATCGACGCGATGGGACACACGGCATGAGACCGAAGCAGAGCAGAGCGGCGAAGGCGCCGGCCCGGAGCGCGCGCCCGAAGGCGAAGCTGCGATCGGCGCCGGCCGCTCCGGGGCGCCGCAGCGCGCCTCGCACGGCCGCGCCGTCTACCTCCTCTCGGGCATCCTCGTCTGCGCCATCCTCGTCCGCTCGGTCCGCCGCGCCGCGGGTGATGAACGGCGCGGCGCCGAGTCCCGGCTTCGATCCGATCGATGAGGCCATCGCGGAGATCCGCCGCGGGCGAATGGTGATCGTCGTCGACGACGAGGACCGCGAGAACGAGGGGGATTTCATCCTCGCCGCCGAGAAGGCGACGCCGGAGGCGATCAACTTCCTCGCCACGCACGGCCGCGGGCTCATCTGCGCGCCCGCGATCGGAGAGCGGCTCGACGAGCTCGAGCTCCGGCCGATGGTGGCCGACAACACGGCGCCGATGCAGACCGCGTTCTCGGTCTCGGTTGACTACCTCCCCGGGATGACGACCGGGATCTCGGCGGACGACCGCGCGCGCACGGTGCGCGCGCTGGCGGATCCCGCCGTGCGCGGCGAGGAGTTCGCGCGCCCCGGACACGTGTTCCCGCTCCGCGCCGAGCGCGGCGGCGTGCTGCGCCGGGCCGGGCACACCGAGGCGGCGGTGGATCTCGCGCGCCTGGCCGGACTCCATCCGACCGGCGTGCTCTGCGAGATCATGGACGACGACGGCCGCATGGCGCGGGCGCCGCGGCTCAAGCGCCTGGCCGCCGAGTTCGGCCTCAAGATCATCACGATCCGCGATCTGATCGCCCACCGGCGCCGCACCGAGGTGCTCGTCGAGCGCATGGTCGAGACCATCCTCCCGACGCGGCACGGCGAGTTCGAGCTCTACCTCTACCAGAGCCTCCTCGACGGCGACCATCACGTGGCGCTCGTCCTCGGCACCGTCTCGGCGACGGAGGCGGTGCTCGTGCGCGTGCACTCGCAGTGCCTGACCGGAGACGTGTTCGGTTCGATGCGCTGCGATTGCGGCGAGCAGATGGACCGGGCGCTCGAGATGATCCGGGCGGCCGGGCGCGGCGTCTTCCTGTACATGCGGCAGGAAGGCCGGGGCATCGGCCTCGCCAACAAGCTCAAGGCCTACAGTCTGCAAGATCAAGGCCTCGACACGGTCGAGGCCAACCAGGAGCTCGGGTTCAAGGCGGACCTCCGCGACTACGGGATCGGCGCCCAGATCCTCGCCGACCTCGGTGTCCGCCGGATCCGCCTCCTCACCAACAATCCGAAGAAGGTGGTCGGCCTCGAGGCCTACGGGCTCTCGATCGTCGAGCGCGTACCGATCGTGATCCCGCCGAACGCGGTCAACATGGACTACCTGGCGACCAAGCGGCACAAGCTGGGGCACCTGCTCGACGCCGGCGGACCGCCGCCGGCGCGGGCGAAAAGGAGGAGTGGGAGTGGCTCGTGAGCATCGGGGCGCGCTTCTCGGCAGCGGCCGGAGCTTCGCCCTCGTCGTCAGTCGAACCAACGAGGTCATCACCGATCGCCTGAAGTCGGCGGCGATCGACTGTCTCGAGCGGCACGGAGTCGCGGCCGACGCGATCGATGTCTACTGGGTGCCGGGCGCGTTCGAGATCCCGTTCCTGTCCGCGCGCCTGGCGGCGAGCGGCCGCTTCGCCGCGGTGATCGCCCTCGGCGCCGTGATCCGCGGCGGCACGTCGCACTACGAGCAGGTGGCGTCCGCGGTGTCGCGCGGGGTCGCCGATGCGGCGATCGCGAGCGGCGTGCCGGTCATCTTCGGCGTCATCACCGCCGACACCCTCGAGCAGGCGGTCGAGCGCGCGGGGGCCAAGGCCGGGAATCGCGGCTTCGATGCCGCGCTCTCCGCGCTCGAGATGGCGAGCCTCGTCGCCGGGGACACGGCGCCGCGCGGCAGCGCGCGCGCGCGGCGCGGACGCCGCGGGGCGTGACCGCGTGGGAGCACGGCGGCGGGCGCGCGAGCTGGCATTCCTCGCCCTCTATCAGAGCGATCTGCTCGGCGAGCCGGCGGCGGCGCGTCTCGACGACATCGTCGGCGGCGCAGCGCGGCCGCCCGCCGTGGTCGAGTTCGCCGCCCATATTGTACAGTCCTTCGATCGCCATCATGCGGCCGTGGATCGCGCAATCCGCGAGTCGAGCCCGCGCTGGGATCTCGAGCGCATGACCGCCACCGATCGCGCCGTGCTCCGGCTCGCGGTGGTCGAGCTCCTGTTCATGCCGGGGGTGCCGGAGCCGGTGACCATCAACGAGGCCGTCGAGGTCGCCAAGCGCTACGGGGGCGAGGAGTCCGGGCACTTCGTGAATGCGGTCGTCGACGCGGTGCGGCGGCGGGCGATCGAGCGGGCACAGGATCCGGGAGCGGAGGAGCCGGCCGCCGCCGCGGAGGCCGGCGGCGCGACCGCTGCGGGTCTCGGGAGCGCGACGGGCGCGACGGCTGCAACAGATGGGGCCGCAGCCGCGGAGGCGACGGCTCGAACGGACGCGGCCGATGGAGCGGATGCGACGGCTCGAACGGATGCGGCCGATCGAGCGGATGCGGCCGATCGAGCGGATGCGGCGGGCGGACCATGAAGTACGCGATCATCTCCGACATCCATTCCAACATCGAGGCGCTCGAGGCCTGCTTCAAGGTGATCGACGCGGAGAAGCCCGACCTGGTCGTGTGCCTGGGCGACATCGTGGGCTACGGCGCGACCCCCAACGAGTGCATCGATTTCGTGCGGGCGCGGGCCGCGCAGGTGGTGGCCGGCAATCACGACTGCGCGGCGGTCGGCACCACCGACACCGAGTACTTCAACCCCGACGCCCGCGCCGCGGTCGAGTGGACCCGCGCCGCGCTCACCGCCGAGAACGAGGCGTACCTGCGCGGGCTGCCTTTCACCGCCGGACTCCCCGACATGCTCCTCGCCCACTCGAGCCCCTCGGCCCCTGCCGAGTGGCTCTATATCTTCAACCTGCGCGAGGCCATGCACGAGTTCAGGGCCTTCACGGAGCGGGTCTGCTTCGTCGGCCATTCGCACTTCCCCGGCTTCTTCGTCGAACGCGCCCAGGGCCACGCGCAGCAGTCCCCGCCGAGCCTCGTGATCGGCCCGGGTGAACGCGCGCTCATCAATGTCGGCTCGGTGGGCCAGCCGCGCGACGGGGATGCGCGCGCGGCGTTCGCCTTCTACGACGACACGACCGGCCGTACCGAGATCCGCCGCGTCTTCTATGACGTCGAGCGGGTGCGCGGCCGCATCCTCGCCGAGGCGGCCCTGCCGAAGAGCGCGGCCGAGCGCCTGGTGTGGGGCGTCTAGCCGGGACCTCCCGCCGCGATCATGCCGAAGCGCGAGTCCACCAAGGCGCACTGGGCCACCTACTGGGCCGACAACCCCGACATCGATCAGGTCTACTCGAACGAGGGCCGGATCACGGCCGAGCTCGAGCGCGTGCGCGGCCTCGGCGGGGCGCGGGTGCTCGAGGTCGGCGCCGGGTCGGGCCGCGACTCGCTCGATCTCGCCGGCCGCGGCGCGCATCCGGTGACGCTCGACTACACCTTCGAGGCGCTTCGCATCGTCCAGCGCCTGGCGCGGCGAAGCGGCGTCGCGATCGATCTCGTGTGCGCCGACTGCACGCGGATGCCGTTCCGCGACGGCGCGTTCGCGGTGGTGTTCCACCAGGGATTGATGGAGCACTTCCGCGATCCGGGACCGCTGCTCGCCGAGAACCGGCGCGTGCTCGCCACCGGCGGCCATCTCCTCATCGATGTGCCCCAGCGCTGGCATCTCTACACGGTGATGAAGCACATCCTCATCGCCATGAACCGCTGGTTCGCGGGCTGGGAGACCGAGTACTCGATCGGCGAGCTCGAGCGCCTGGTCGAGGGCCACGGCTTCGCCGTCCGCCATCGCTACGGCGACTGGATGGTGCCCGGGCTCGGGTATCGCTCCGCACGCTACGCGCTCCGGAAGATCGGCGTCGTCCTGCCGCTCCATCCGCCGGGCGTGCCCGGGATCGCCGCGGCCGCGGCGGCCTTCCGGCGCTGGTTTCGGCGCCGGCGGCTCGCCTTCTACACCTTCCTCGTGATCGGGGCGGTGGGGGAGAAGCGGTGAGGGGGAGAGAACCGGTGAGCGAAGCACGCGACGCGGGCGCTGCGCCGAGGCGCTCGTGAAGATCCTCGCCTTCAACTGGCGCGATCCGGAGCACCCGGAGGCGGGCGGGGCCGAGGTGCACCTGCACGAGATCCTCCGCCGCTTCGTCGCGCGCGGGCACGAGGTGACGCAGCTCGCGAGCGGCTTCCCGGGCGGCGCCCCCGCCGCACGCATCGACGGGGTCGAGGTCATGCGCCGCGGGCGCTGGTTCGACGCCAACTGGGCGCTCCGCCGCGCCTACCGGCGCGAGCTCGCCGGGCGCCGGTTCGACCTCGTCATCGAGGACATCAACAAGGTGCCCTTCTTCACGCCGGCCTTCGTCCGGGCGCCGGTCCTCGCCGTCGTGCCGCACCTCTTCGGGCGAGCGGTGTTCGCCGAGACCGCGTTCCCGCTCGCTGCCTACGTCTACCTGAACGAGCTCCTGATCCCGCGCGTCTATCGCGACACCGACTTCCTCGTCATCTCCGAGTCAACGCGGGCCGACCTGATCGCGCGCGGCATCTCCGCGGCGCGCGTCCGCGTCGTGCCGGTGGGCGTCGATCACGCGACCTACGCGCCCGATCCGTCCGTGGCGAGAAGCGCCGTCCCGTCGATCCTCCACCTCGGGCGGATCCGGCAGTACAAGGGCATCCAGTCCCTGGTCGCGGCGCTGCCCGCGGTGCGCGCCCGGGTGCCCGGCGCCGAGCTGTGGATCGTCGGCAGCGGGCCCTACGAGCCCGCGCTGCGCGCCCGCGCCCGCGGAGTGGAAGGCGTACGCTTCCTCGGGCGGCGATCGCAGGCGGAGGTCGTGGATCTCCTCCGCTGCGCCTGGGTGGTGGCGAGCGCCTCGATCAAGGAGGGATGGGGCCTGACCATGGTCGAGGGGAACGCCTGCGGCACACCGACCGTGGCGACACGGGTGCCGGGGCTCATCGAATCGGTGCGCGACGGGGAGACCGGGCTCCTCGTGCCCTACGGGGATCGGGCGGCGCTCGCGGACGCTCTCGGCCGGATCCTCGGTGATCCCGCGCTCCGCGACCGGCTGGGCGCCGGAGGGCGGCGCTTCGCGCTCGGATTCACCTGGGAGCGCGCCGCGGAGGAGGCCCTGGTGCTCGCCGAGGACGTGGTGGCGCGCGCGGCGGCGAGCGGGGGCCGCCCGCGGTGAGCCTCGCGCGAGAAAATGGTCTCGAGCGTGGAAAGCTGCGGGGGGCGCTCGCTATCGGCGTCAAGCTCGCGGTCTCGGCCGGGCTCCTCGTCTGGCTCCTCGGCCGGATCGGGGTCGGATCGCTCCTCGCCGTGATGGCGACCGCCTCACCCCCGCACCTCGCCGGCGCCGCCCTGCTCCTCGTCGTCTCCCATCTCCTCGGGAGCTGGCAGTGGGGGCGGCTGCTCCACGCGGCGGGTCTCGATCTCTCCTGGGGGCGGGTCGTCACCTATTACTTCGCGGGAGCGTTCGGGAACCTCGTGCTCCCGACCGGTGCCGGCGGGGATCTCGCGCGGATCGTGGGGGCCGGACGCGAGGGCGGGCGGCGGGGCGCCGCGGCCGGAGCGACGATCGTCGATCGGCTCCTCGGGCTCGGCATGCTCGGAGCCATCGGGCTCGCGGCCGTCCTCTGGAGCCGCGACCTCGCGGGGAGCCCGACCGGGCGCGTCGCCCTCGGTCTCGCGGCGGCTAGCGCTGCGGCCAGCCTGGGCGGCCTGGCGATCGTCCTGAGCCCGGCGAGCGGGCGCGTGCTGGCCGGCATCGGCCGGCTCCTCCCATCGCGCTTTCGCGGCCGGCTCGGCCGCCTGGAGGAGGCGCTCGCCCGGGTCCGTGCCGCCCGCGGCCGCCGGCTCCTCCTCGCCCTCGCGCTCGGGGTCCAGGTGGCGCGCATCCTGGCCCACGCCCAGGTGGCGCGGGCGCTGGACTTGGACCTCGGGCTCCGGTATTTCTTCCTGTTCGTGCCTTTGCTGGCGGTGGCGGTGGCGGTGCCGATCTCGATCGGCGGTATCGGCGTCCGCGAGAGCATGGGGGCGGTTCTCTTCGGCCTGCTCGGGGTGGCGGCCGCCGAGGCCTCGGCCATGCAACTCCTGGCGTACTTCCTGGCGGTTCTGGTGAGCGCCCCGGGGGCGGCGGTCTTGCTCGGGACGGGAGCGCGCCGCGAAACCGCGGCGAGGAGTCCGGACCGGCTGCCCGGCCGGGGCGAGGAGCCCAAGCGATGACAGTGTCGAGTCTCGATGGCGCCGGGCGCAGCGTCGCTTCGCGCCTGATCGTGGGCGCGGCGATCGTGGTCAGCGTCTTCGCCCTCGCCGTGTTCATGATCGGGATGGGGGAGACGACGCCGTTCTGGGACGCCGGCGAGTTCATCGCGACGAGCTGGATCCTCGGCATCCCGCATCCGCCGGGCACCCCGCTCTACGTGCTCCTCGGCCGCGTGGCCACGCTCCTGCCGTTCGGCACGGTGGCCGAGCGCGTGAACGGGCTCTCGGCCGTGGCCGGCGCCGTGGCCGTGTTCTTCACGATGCTCGCCACGGCCCGCCTCATGCGGCTCATGTGGCGCGGGGAGCGGGGGAGCGATCTCGCCACCTTCGTCGGCAGCGTGGCGGCCGGGCTGTTCACCGCCTTCGCCAACACCTGCTGGGTCAACTCGATCGAGGCCGAGGTCTACTCGCTCTCGAACATGGTGATGGCGATCGGGCTGTGGGCCACCCTGGTCTGGCGCGACGCCGCCGAACGGGACGAGCCGGCCGGAGACGGCAAGTCGCTGCTGCTCGTGTTCTACCTCCTCAGCCTCTCGATCGGCATCCACCTCGGGACCTATCTCGTCCTCCCCGGCCTGGTCGTGCTCCTCGCGCTCGAGCGGCGGCATGCGATCGTCACCACGCGCGACCTCCTCCTGTGGACGATCGGGGTGCCGGTCACCCTGTTCGTCTTCTACAAGGCGACCGGTGGCGGCGGCGCCGCCCTCGCGCTGGCCGTCCTCGTCCTCGTCCTCGCCCTCCTGGTCACCCGGCGTCGCGGCTTCATCATCGCCCTCCTCCTCCTCTTCGTGCTCGGCGTGAGCGTGCACCTCTTCCTCCTCATCCGCGCGCAGCACGATCCGGCCATCAACGAGGCGGCGCCCAAGAACTGGCAGGCGCTGTGGGACGTCCTCACGCGCAAGCAGTACCCGCCGACCGACATCTTCGAGCGCCGCGCGCCGTTCTCCTTCCAGGTCGACCGACTCTATCTCTACTACCTCCGCCAGCAGTTCGCGCTCGGCCCGGCCCTCGGTCTCCTCGGTGTCGTGGTCCCGCTCGCGCTCGGGATCCTCGGCGCCATCGCCCATGTCATGCGCCGGCCGCGCGACGGGGCGATGATGCTCACCCACTTCCTCGTCATGAGTCTCATCCTCGTCATCTACCTGAACCTGAGCGGCACCTTCAACCAGGCGACCGGGCGCTGGGAGATCGGGGAGGTGCGCGAGCGCGACTACTTCTTCGCGCCGTCCTTCCAGATCTTCGCCATGTGGATCGGGATCGGCATCGCCGCGCTCCTGGTCGAGCTCGCACGCGGCGCGCGGAGCCGGAAGATCCTGCCGGTCGCCGTCGCGATCGGGCTCCTCCTCGGTCTGCTGCCGCTCCGGGCGGGCTTCGCCGCCCACGATCGCCGCGGCAACTTCGTGGCCCGCGACTACGGCTACAACATCCTCAACTTCCTCGAGCCCGACGCCATCCTGTTCACGAACGGCGACAACGACACCTTCCCGCTGTGGTACCTGCAGGAGGTGGAGGGGATCCGCAAGGATGTGCGGGTCGTGTGCCTGAGCCTCCTCAACACCGGCTGGTACATCAAGCAGCTCCGGGACCTGCCGCCGAAGCTGCCGATCAGCTGGCGGGACGAGGAGATCGACAGCCTGCGCGTGGCCATCCATCCCGAGCTCGGGTATGTCGTGCTCCACGCCGACCAGAGCTACGAGCCCGGCACCGTGAAGGACGCCGCAGTGCGCCACATCATCGCCGAGAACCGCTACCAGCGGCCGACCTACTTCGCGGTCACCGTGCCCGACCGCATCGGCTTCGATCGCCAGCTGAGCTTCGAGGGCATGGTGTTCCGCGTGAACGCCGCGCCGCCGCCGCGACCGCTCGACTTCGACAAGGCGTACGCCAATGCGTTCCAGAACTACCTCTACCGCGGCGTGCTCAAGCCCGACGACACGCGCGACGACCGGGTCCGGGTCGACGAGACCGGCGAATACCTCATCCACAACTACGTCGTGCACTTCGCCGAGCTCGGCTACGAGCTCGAGACCCGCGGCAACTACGAAGAGGCGCTCCGGCTCTTCACCCGGTGCGAGGCGGTCGCGCCGGGGCGGCCCGACATCCAGGTCATGCGCGGCGCACTGCTCGCGGATATCGGGCAGTCCGCCGCGGCCGAGTCGCTGTTCGACCTCGCGCTGGCCACCGATCCGCAGAATCTCGATGCGCTCTACCGGCTCGGTGTGGCGCGCTATCGCCAGGGGCGGTTCGACGATGCGATCGAGCCGCTCGAGAAGGCGATCGCGGTCGCCGGCGGGCAGTACTTCGAGCCGACGCTCTGGCTCGCGCGCGTCGAGTGGAGCCGCGGACAGCCGGCGGCCGCGCGGCAGCTCCTCGCCGCGTGGATCGAGACCCATCCGAACGATGCGCGCGCGACGGGGCTCCTCGCCGCGCTCACCGACGGCGACGACTCGGGTCTCCCGCGCTAGGACCCGGTGATGGGCGCCGCCGGCGAGCAGCGAGGCGGAGCGCCACCGGCGCGCGAGGAACGGCTCCTCGTCTCGCTCCCCAACTGGCTCGGGGATGCCGTTCTCGCCACCGGCCTCCTCGCGGGGCTCGCGCGTCTCGGGCGCGCGGTGACGGTGGATGTGTGCGGCAATCCGGCGGCTCTCGCCGTGGCCGGAGCGCACCCGATCGTGCGGCGAGCGATCCGCTACGAGCGGCACGGCGCGCACGGCCGGCCGCGCGCCTTCCTGGCCCTGACCGCGGCGCTCCGCGCCGAGCGCTACACGGCGCATGTCGTCCTCCCGTCCACCCCCTCGGCCGCCGTCTTCGCGCGCCTCGTCGCCGCGCCGATCCGGGCGGGCTTCGCGGGGCCCGGGCGGCGCCTCTGCTTCACGCGGACCGCCCGCCGCGGGCCGCGCGGGAGCGTTCATCTCCTCGATGAATACCGCGCGGTCCTCGCCCTCCTCGAGTGGAGCGTGCCCGCTGCCGAGCCCGCGGTCGCGGTCGGCACCGCGGCGGCGGTGCGCGCGGCCGAACTCACCGGCTACGGGCCGTACGCGATCCTCGTCCCGGGGGCCATCTTCGGCCCGACCAAGCGCTGGCTTGCGGCCGGGTTCGCCGCCGTGGGGGAGGCGCTCGCCGCTCGCCACGGGCTCGGGGTCGTGCTCGTCGGCGCAGCCGGTGACCGGCCGGCGACGGCGGCCGTCCGCGCCGCCCTCGGCGATCGCCTCCCGGCCGCCGGAGCGCTCGATCTCGCGGGGCAAACCGATATCCCGACCCTCGCCGCGGTGCTCGCCCGCGCGGCGGTCGTGGTGAGCAACGACTCGGGGCCCATGCACCTCGCGCGCGCCGTGGGCGCGCCGACGGTCGGCATCTTCGGCTCGACCGAGCCGCGCTGGACGGCGCCGCGGGGCGGGAGCGTGGTCGTCGCCGGCGAGCGCCCGCCGTGTGCGCCGTGCTACAAGCGCCGCTGCCCGATCGACTTCGTCTGCCTCACCCGGATCGCACCCGAAGCGGTCCTCGCGTCGGCAGAGGCCGAGCTCGGACGCACTCGCGCCGGCTCGCCGCGCGCCGCCGGGCGCGGCACAGGGGGATGACGCCATGGCTCGCCCCGCCTGCTTCCTCGACCGCGACGGTACCCTCGTTCTCGATCGCGGCTACGCGCGGAGCGCCGCCGAGATCGCGCTCCTCCCCGGCGCGGCGGCGGCGGTGCGCCGCCTGAACGAGCGCGGGATCGCCGCCGTCGTGGTCTCGAACCAGTCCGGGATCGGGCGCGGTTACTTCACCGCGCAGGATCTTGCGGCGCAGCACGGACGATTGAAGGAGCTCCTGGCGGCGGAGGGTGCCGTCCTCGACGGCATCTACAGCTGTCCCCATCACCCGGAGGACGGCTGTGCTTGCCGGAAGCCCGCGGGGCTGCTCGTCCACGCTGCGGCGCGCGAGCTGGATCTGGACCTCGCCCGGTCCTACGCGATCGGCGACAAGACGGCGGACGTCGAGCTCGGCGCGCGCTGGCTCGCCGGGGGTCTCCTCGTCCGGACCGGGGTCGGGGAGGCGACGCTCGCCGCCGGCGGGGCGGGCGCGGGCGCGGGTGGCGCGGGTGCGGGTGGCGCGGGCGCGGGTGGCGCGGGCACCGCAGGTGCTGGTGCAACGGACCGCGTCTTCGCGGATGTGCTCGCGGCGGTCACCCATTTGCTCGCGACCGCGTGGGCATGACGGGCGGGAGCGGCCCGGTCAGGGAGTAGCGCGGCCCCGGGAGCGGCCCCGGGAGCGGCCCCGGGAGCAGCCCGGTCAGGGAGCGACGCGCCGTCAGGGCGCGGGTGGCGGTGGCGATGCGGCCGGCGCCGGCACGGCGCCATCCCAGCGCCCGAAACCGCCGGGGAGCAGTCCCGCCCGCACGAGCTCCTCGGCGCTCGTCGCCGGGCGGCCGTGGTGCGACACGAAGAGCGCCTCGGCGAAGCGGAGGGCGGACTCCTCGCGCGCCGGAAGCGGCGCGGCGACGGTGGCGGAACCCATCCCCGGGAGGAACAGGCTCGCCCCGCCCAGGCGGAAGGCGAGCGAGACGGCCAGCACCATGGCGAGCGCGACCACCTGCAGGAAGGAGGCGTGCGGGCGCTCGGCCGGGAGCAGGGTGCGCGGCACGATGGCGGCCCGATTGTCGCCGTCGCGCGCGACGATGAAACCGCCCTGATGCAGGTTGTAGAGCGCCTCGGCCGCCTCGTACTCGCCGAGCTGAGCGAGCGGGGCGAGGGAGCGCGTGTCGCGCCGGCCGTCGACGAGGGCGAGGAGCTTTGCCTCGCGGCGACCGAGATCCGCCGGGATCGGCCGATCCCCCTCGGCGCGCGTGAAGACGGTCTCCGGCTGCACGACGGCGGCGATGCGCGGTTGCTCGTCGATCCGCCGCATGCCCTCGAGGAGGAGGCCGTCGGTATTGAGCGCCACGGTGCCGGCCGCGCCGGCGGTCGTTGTCGGGCGCGACGGCTGTGCGCCGCCGGGTCGGTCGGCCCGCGTGCCCGGTCTCGCGGCGCCGCGGGCCCGCTCGGCCCGCGCCGCGGCGGCGAAGGTGTAATCGCCGGACTCCCAGGTCAGGACGCGCGTGAAGAGGTCCTGGGCGTAGGCGGTCATGGCCTCTTCGAGCGCCTCGTGCGTCATGAGCTCGCCCTTGAGGAGCGCGCTCACCGTGTCCGCGCTCGTCTCGTGGGCGAGGAGGATCACGGCCCGCGCCTGCTCCGGGCGCACGCGACCGCTCGTGACGAGGAAGGCGAGGAAGCCGCCGGGGCTCTCCGCGCCGAGCGCCGCCGCGCCGCGGCGGCCGGTGAGGAGGCGCGCGCTCTGGCGCTTGCTGTCCGCCTCCGCGGCACGCGTGCGGTGCTCGCTGGCGCCGACGAGGAGGCCGGCGGTGAAGTCGAGGTGGACCTCATCGTCCTCGCGCTGGAGCGTGAGCGTGCCCGACTTGCGCTCCGCCGCGATGATCTGCAGCAGATCGGCCAGACTCCAGTCGGCGATGTTTCCGGTCAGCGCCATGTCTTGTCCACCAGTGCGCGATCAGCCATCGGTTCCCGTCCGCCATTCGATGCGTTCGGGCGCCGTTTCGACGGGACGCGAAGCGGCGACCGCCGCCTGCCGGCGCAGGCGCTCCTGTTCGAGCGGCACGAGCTTGCCGCGCGTGGCGCGGCCGAGGCTCGGCCGCGACGTGATGCCGATGACTGCGGTCAGGGCGAGCGTTGCGAGCAGGAGCAGCCCGAAGGACTGCGGTCCGACGAGTCCGCCCCGGCTCGCCGGCGCGGCGGGCAGCGGGACGACGGGATGGCCGCCGGTCATGAAGGCGACTCCCGCCACCGCGACCAGGGTGAGCGCGATCGCGGCCGCGAAGGGCCGGCCGGCCGCTACCAGGCCATGTCCCGGGACGACGAGATTCCAGGCGATGCGCGCGAAACGCTCGCGCCCGCGGCGGCGCGCGCGTTCCGCGGCGAGGAGCTGCTTGAGGGCCTGCTCGGCCGGCAGATCTCCGATCCTGGACTGGCAAGCCCGGCAGAGGGTGAGACCGGGGCGATGGGCCATGCATTGCGGGCAGACCATGTGCCCGCAGCCCGCGCACGGGCCGGGCAATGGCTTCCGGCCGAGCGCGCGGCGCGCCCACCAGGCGGCGCCGATCAGGAACAGGCCGAGCGGCCACGGCGGGCCGCCGCGCCAGGGCAGCCACATGCGCACGCAGAGCGGCGGTTCCGCGCCCCGGCGCGGGCGCTCGGCGCGGAACAGCGCCCACAGTTCGTCCGGGTCGAGTCGCGGTGGGAGCGGGGCGGCCGCTCCCGGCGTGCGCGCGCCCGAGATGGCGGCCACGGTCGCCGGGTCGATGCGGCCGGCGGCGGCGAGCGCCTCGTTCGCCATCTCGAACTGCATGACCTGCGAGTAGGCGAGGGCCATGTTGACGAGAGGTGCAGCGTTCGTCGAGTCGAGGGCCGCGGCCTGGCGGTAGCGGCCGACCGCGTTGCGCGGGTCACCGGCCGCGAGCAGGAGGTTGCCGACGGCGAGCGGGCCGCGCGGGTCGGCGGGCTGCCGCTCCATGTAGCGGGCGAGGAGCGGTGCGGCCTCGGCGCGACGCCCGGCGCGGGCCAGCGCCCCGGCATGGACGAGGAGGGCCTGGTCGATGCCGCGGTCGGCCGCCGCCTCGAGGCGCGCGGCGAGGGCGGGCGTGAGCGGGGCGTGGTCGGCCGCATCAAGAACCTGCGCCACGTCGTCGAAATCGGCGGGAGTCAGCACGCCCGGCGCGAGGTACGGGGCGAGCCCGAGGCCGAGGATGAGTGCGGCGCCGGCGCCCGCGAGCACGAGGTGGCGCCGGGTGCGGGGCGGCGCCGCGAGGACGAGGACGGCGAGCGCCGTGGCCAGCGGGCCGGCGCCCCAGACCAGCGGCAGGACGAGGAGGAGTCCGGCGGCCACCGCGGCCAGCCGCGGCGTGAGCGCGGGCGCGAAGCGCTCGGCGAGGAGATGGTGGAGCGGGCGCGCCGCGATCGAGGCGTGGGCCGCGGCGAGGAGCGTGATGGCCGCGGCCAGGATGGCGAGGCTCCCCCAGGCGATGCCGGCCAGGGACTGCGACTGGAGCGCGAAGCGCGACTCGAGGGTCGCATAGGCCCCGAGGAGATGTTCGCCCGCGGCGCTCGTGGCCCAGGGCAGCTCGTAGGTCGCTGCAGCGAGGTCGGGTTCGATGAGGCCGCGGTCGATGGTGCGGGCGCGCTCGAGCGCGGCGCGGGCCTCCTCCTCGTCGCCGCGCTGCCAGCTGTCCCGGGCGCGGAGGAGCTCGCGGTAGGGATCGAGGGCGAGCGGGGGAAGGTCGGCGGGGACGGGCGTCACCGATGACGCGCCGGTCGGCTCTGGCTCCGCTGCCGCCGGCGCCGGACACCAGGCCGCAGCGCCGAGCACGCCGGCGATCGCGAGAGCGATGAAGAGGAGCGCCCAATTCCTGGGGCGCGACCGGAGCAGCATGGTGGATCCCTTCCCGGGTCTTATCGTCCGTGGGCGGGGGGTTCTGGAGCCGGAAGGCCCACCGCCCGGCCCCGCGGCGCCCGGAAGGAGGTCACACCCGCGGAAGAGCATGCTGCCGGGCGCGCGGTCGGCAGGCCCCGCCCAGGCGGCCGAATTGACCTCCTGGCAAGCGTTTGCTAGCGTGGCGCTTCAATTTGTCTCAAGGCGAGAGGCGGCCCGGGCCGCACGCCGCGCGCGGTCGAGGGCCGGGAGGTGAAGAGCGTTGGATTCGGAGAGCCGCCCCATGCCGGCGCGTGTGGCCGAGGTCGGGCGCCACGTGGGTGCCGAGGTCGAGCTCAAGGGCTGGCTCTACAACCGGCGCCACTCCGGGAAGCTCTACTTCATCGAGCTTCGCGACGGCTCGGGGACCATCCAGTGTGTCGTCGCCAAGGGCGCGGTGTCCGATCCGGCCTTCGCGGCGTGCGGCGAGATGACGCCGGAGTCGGCGATCCGCCTCACCGGTACGGTGCGCGCGGACGCGCGTGCTCCCGGTGGCCACGAGATCGCCGTCACCGACGTCGAGATCCTCGCCCTGGCCGCGGAATACCCGATCAGCAAGAAGGACCATTCGATCGAGTTCCTGCTGCCGATCCGCCACCTCTGGATCCGCTCGGCGATGCAGCACGCGCTGCTCCGCATCCGGAGCGAGGTGGTGCGCGCGTGCCGGGATTTCCTCGACGACCGCGATTTCGTGCTGGTGGACACGCCGATGTTCACGCCGGCGGCGTGCGAGGGTACGACGACCCTGTTCGAGGTGCCGTACTTCGGCGAGAAGGCCTACCTCACGCAGTCCGGCCAGCTCTACAACGAGGCGACCGCCATGTCCTTCGGCCGCGTGTACAGCTTCGGGCCGGTCTTCCGCGCCGAGAAGTCGAAGACGCGGCGCCACTTGACCGAGTTCTGGATGGTCGAGCCGGAAATGGCGTTTGCGCGGCTCGAGGACGCCATGCAGATCGCCGAGGCCATGGTCGTCTTCATCGTCGAGCGGGTGCTTGAGCGCCGGCGCGCCGAGCTCGAGGTGCTCGAGCGCGACACGGCGCCGCTCGAGCGCGTGCGCTCGCCGTTCCCGCGGCTCCACTACGATGATGCGGTGGCACGGCTCAAGGCGAAAGGACGCGATTTCGCCTGGGGCGGCGACTTCGGCGCGCCCGACGAGGAGGCGCTGGTCGCCGACTACGACCGGCCGGTCTTCGTGCATCGGTTCCCGGCCGCGGTGAAGGCGTTCTACATGCAGCCCGATCCGGCCGATCCGCGGCTCTCGCTGTCGGCGGATCTCCTCGCCCCGGAGGGCTACGGCGAGATCGTGGGCGGCGGCGAGCGCATCAGCGATCTCGCGCTCCTCGAGCAACGGCTCGCCGAGCACGGCCTGCCGCGCGAGGCCTTCGAGTGGTATCTCGATCTCCGTCGCTACGGGACCGTGCCGCATGCCGGATACGGGCTGGGGATCGAGCGCACGGTGGGCTGGATCGCCGGGATCCACCACATCCGAGAGGCGATTCCGTTCCCGCGGACCATCGAGCGCCTGACGCCCTAGGCAACGCCGGTGGGAGCGCCGGGGAGCTCGACCGAGGTGAGCGCCCGGAGAAGGAAGCCAGTTGACAGTCCCGGCCGGCCTCGAAACAATGGCCGCCCACGGTGGACGGCGTCCGGTGTCCACGTCGGGGAGGTGTCGAGCGCGATGCTGACGAGGGAGAATCGACAGCGGCCGGCCGCGGCCGCCGGGATCCTGTCATTCGCTCTGCTCCTCGCACTGCTCATGGCTCTGGTCCTCGCAGCGGGCGGAGCGCGAAGCGCCCTGGCGCAGGAGTCGCGGACTTGCAGGAGTCGCAGGACTCGCTCGGGTCCGCCGCACCCGCGGCGGATTCGGCGCCGCCGGCGGCCGCCGCCCCGGAACGCGTGGCGCCGAGCGCAGCGGGGGACCCCGCGGCGGGGGCCGTGGCCCGGCCGGCGACCGGCGGTGTGCGCACCGCCATGGTCGACTGGTTCGTGAAGGGCGGCATCTTCATGTGGCCGCTCCTCGCCTGCTCGATCATCGGCGTCGCGCTCATCCTCGAGCGCTGGTACACGCTCTCCCGCGCCCGCATCAACACCCGCAACTTCATCGATCGCCTGCTGTCCTCGCTCCGCGACCGCGGCGTGGACGGCGCGATCGAGGTCTGCACCCGCACGCCGGGACCGATCGCCGCCGTCCTCCACTCGGGGCTCATGCGTGCCGACAAGGGGCCGGACGCCGTGACCAAGGCCATCGAGTCCGCCGGCGTGATCGAGATGGCGTACCTGCAGCGCTCGCTCATCTGGCTCGCCTCGATCACCGTGATCGCGCCGCTCCTCGGCTTCCTCGGCACCGTGTCGGGCATGATCAATGCCTTCGATGCCATCGCCGCGGCGGATCAGGTGAGCGCCAAGGTGGTCGCCAACGGCATCTCGGAGGCGCTCATCACCACCGAGGCCGGACTCTGCATCGCGATCCCGGTGCAGACGGCCTACAACTGGTTCATCACCAAGATCGACAAGTTCATCACCGAGATGGAAGCCTCGTCGGTCGAGGTGGTGGACACCCTGGTCGACCTCGAGCACCAGCGGCAGCAGGGACAGCCGGGGGCGACGCGGTCCTAGGACCTCGGAGTAGGCGATGAAGTTCAGGCGGCCCGGCGTCGCGACCGAGATCCCTTCGGCCTCGATGGCCGACATCGCCTTCCTGCTCCTCATCTTCTTCATCTCGAGCACCGTCTTCAGCCTGGAGCAGGGTCTCACCCTCATCCTGCCGCCGCGCGGCGGGCCCAAGAAGCAGGTGAACCGGAAGGACGTGCTCGTCCTGAGCACGGACGCCCGGAGCCTGGTCTCCGCCGACGACACGCCGGTGGACGATCTCTCGATGCTGAGCGACATCGTGCGCGAGCGTCTCCGCACCAACGACAAGCTGGTCGTCTCGATCGAGACGCATCCCGACGCCCGCTACCAGACCATGATCCGGGTTCTCGACGAGGTGAAGGAGGCGGAGGCGCCGCGCATCTCGATCAAGACCGCGGCCGGAGACGGGCCATGAGGTTCAATCGCACCGTCCCCGTCCAAACGCTCATCCCGACGGTCTCGATGGCCGACATCGCCTTCCTCCTGTTCATCTTCTTCATGTCCACCACCATCTTCCGGCTCGAGGAGGGGCTCCGCATCACGCTGCCGCGGGCGGAGATGGGGGAGAGCGTGCCGCGCGAGCGCATGACGCATGTGTGGATCGACGCCGCCGGCACCGTATCCGTGGACGACCGGCGGATCGCCATGGCGGATCTCGTGCCCGTCCTCCGGGGCAAGGTGCAGCGCAATCCCAATCTCATCGTCGGTCTCAACTGCGATCGCAATGCTCCGTACCGGCTCATGGGAGAGGCCATCGACGCCCTGAAGGCGGCCGGAGTCCTGCCGGTCTCCTTCACCACCGAGCCGGAGAGCGAGTAGGGGCGCCATGGACCACGCCCCTCACCGGACGGGGCGCGCCGAAGCGGCCTTCACCAGGCTCAACGAGCGCTACATCCGCTACTGCGCCTACTGCCTCGTCATCTCGACCGCGATCCATCTCCTCTACATCCTCTTCGGCCAGGGACCGGCCTCGCATCCCTACCAGTACGTAGATGAGAGCGTCCAGCTGATCGAGATCCCCGACGAGATCGACATCCCGCCGCCGCCCCCGGAGGTGGAGCGGCCGGAGATCCCGGAGATACCCGTCGAGCCGGAGGTGAGCCCGGACCCGGAAGCGCCGACCGTGACCCTGCCGCCGACCACGCTCGATCTGTTCGCCCCGCCCGCCGCGGTGGTGGTGCCGCCGCCGGCCGAGTCGTTCGTGGCCTTCGACACGCCGCCGAAGCGCGTCGAGGTGGCCGAGCCGGACTATCCGGAGATCGCCCGTGATCTGCACGCGCAGGGAACGGTGCTCGTGCAGGTGACGGTGGACGAGACGGGGAAGGTCATCGAGGCGGTGGTGGTCGAGTCGACGACGATCGAGGCGCTCGAGCAGGCGGCGCTCAAGGCGGCGCGCGCGTCGCGGTTCAAGCCGGCGAAGCAACGGGACGTGCCGGTGAAGGCGCGCATCGTGATCCCGTTCCGTTTCGTGCTCAAGCCGCGCTAGGGGAATGGACGAGGAGGATCCCATGAGCGAGAGGATGGACCCAGAGCTCGATCGCAGGACGGACCAGGGCGCAGGCGGGCCGGGCGGTCCTCCAGCTGCCCCGTCCGGAGGCGGGTTCCTCCGCCGGGCGATCGACCTCTTCGTCGCGCCGCCCGCGTGCTTCGCCGCGGTGGAGCGGGTTCCCCGCACCTGGTGGCAGCCGCTCCTCATCCTGACGCTCGCGAGCGTGGCGCTCGTCGGCTTCGGCTACGAGCGCGTGATCCTCCCGGCTCAGCTCGAAGCGATGCGCGCGCAGAGCGATCTCGCGGGGGCCGATCTGGCGCAGGCCGAGGAGGTGATCCGGAGCCCCATGGTGCGCGCGATCGGGATCGCGGGCGCGGCTCTCGGCATGCCGATCGCCGCTCTGCTCATGGCGCTCATCGCCCACCTCGCCGTCGCCTTCCTGCTCGGCGGGGGCGGCACCTTCCTGCTATCCTGGGCGGTCGTCTGCTACGCGCTCCTCGTCGGCGTGCTCGAGCTCGCCGTCAAGCTGCCGGCGATGCTCAAGCAGGGGACGCCCGAAATCTTCTTCGGTCCCGCACTCCTCCTCGAGCGCACCGCGCCGCCGAGCTTCCTCTTCGAGGTGCTCAAGGAGTTCGATGTCTTCACGCTGTGGAAGATCGGGCTGATCGGCCTCGGCCTCGCCTCCGCGCATCGCCTGCGCCTGAAAACCGTGCTGGTCACGCTCCTCGGGATCTGGCTATTGTGGGCGCTCGGCTCGGCGACGGTGACGACCGCCCTCCTCGGCTAGGCCGGGCCGGAGGGGAGGGCGGGCGTGAGCGCGAGTGCCCGGAAACCCGGGAGTTGGTGCCCCCGTACATCCAAACGGCCGGCCGGAGCCCCATGCGGGCTCTGCCGCGCGCCCCATGGCCCGCGGCGGAGAAGCCCCGCGGGGGGTGTCTATTGGATTCCTGGAGGTTCGTGTCGATGACTCGGTCTCGCCCATCTAGCGTGATCGCTGCCTCTTTCTCGCCCTTCTCGTCGCCGGCGGGGCTCTTGCCCAGGACGTGCCGGTTCTTCCCGACTCGCTCACCGTGGAGGAGGCGGTCAGGCTCGCCCTCGAGCGGAATTACGACGTCCAGATCGCGGCGGCGAACCTGCTCGCGGCGCAGGGCCGGGTCTGGCAGTCGTACCGGGGCATCCTGCCGAGCGTGAGCGCGGACGCCAGCTATGACCATCGCTACAGCGAGGGCGCGCCCATCAGCTCCGAGAGCGGTCAGCTCCAGACTCCAATTTCAGAAAACGACAGCCGAGGCTCGGGGTCAGCCTGAGCCAGATGTTCTTCAGCTGGGCGAACATCCAGAACGTGAAAGGCGCCAAGGCCGGCGAGCGTGCGGGCCGCGGCTTGAACGAGGCGCAGAAGCTCGACGTGGCGCTCGCTGTCCGCATCCAGTTCTACGAGCTCCTCAAGGCGATGCGTCTGAGTGAAGTGCGGGATGAAGCGGTGTCGCTCGCCGAGGACCAGCTCCGGCGGGCCGAGACCCTCTTCGAGCTCGGTTCTGTTGCACGGAACGATGTCCTCCAGGCCCGCGTCAATCTGCAGCAGGCGCGGCTCGACCAGATCGCCGCCCGGAATCGGGTCGAGATCGAGCGGGCCCGCCTGAACCAGCTCCTGAGTCTTCCGGTCGATACCCCGCTCAGGATCTCCCGCGCGATCGACACGAGCCCTCGCGCCGCGATCGACTCGACGGTCGTCGTCGCCGAGGCGCTCACCCGGCGCCCCGACCTTGCCGCGGCGCGCGAGAGCGTGAAGGCTGCCGAGGCATCGCTCGGCGCCGCCAAGGCGAGCCATTACCCTGAGCTCTTCGGCAACCTGAACTGGGGCACGACGGACGGATGGGCTATCGGGACCTCGACCGCGCTGGACCCCACGCGGTCGACGTGGAGACCGACGCCGATTCCTGGAGCGGCGCGAGCCGGCGTGAGCATCAACGTCTTCGACGGGCTCTTCTCGGAGGGGCAAGTCAAGTCGGCGCACGGCAACCTGAACGCCGAGCGGTCTCGCCTTCAGCAGTACGAACTCGCCGCCACGCTCGAGGTCAAGGAGTCGCTCCTCGGCGTGCGCGAGGCCACGCAGTCGATCGCCGCGGCGACCGAGGGCGTGTCGCTGGCCGAAGAGAATCTGAAGCTCGCGCAGGAACGCTACGCGGTCGGCTCCGGGACCATCCTCGAGCTCGACGAGGCGCAGGTCTCCCTGATCGAAGCGCGGAGCGCGCTCGTCGACTCGTGGGCCGCGCTCTTCGCGGCCGAGGCGCGTCTCGAGCGGGCGCGCGGCGCGGGGCTGCCGCAGACGGCGGCGCTCAAGTAGAGGAGCGATAGCCTGATGTTGGCCAACAGCGAGAGAACGGTCGCCCTCGGCGAGCCGCTGATCGAGTTCGAGCAGGTGACCAAGGTCTATCCCATGGGCGGGGAGGAGGTGAAGGCGCTGAACGGCGTCGACCTCGTCATCCGCCGCGGCGAGTACGTCGCGATCATGGGCCCTTCCGGCTCGGGCAAGTCCACCATGATGAACGTGATCGGGTGCCTCGATACCCCGAGCGGCGGCTCCTACCGGTTCAAGGGGATCGAGATCCGCGCGCTCAACGACGACGAGCTCGCTCGGATCCGGAACCGCGAGATCGGCTTCGTCTTCCAGACCTTCAACTTGCTGCCGCGCGCCGACGCCTTCCACAACGTGGAGCTCCCGCTCATCTACTCGGGCATGCCGCCGGCCGCGCGCAAGGAGCGCGTGTGGCACGCGCTCGAGACGGTGGGACTCACGGACCGCATGCACCATCGCCCGGCGCAGCTCTCCGGCGGCCAGCGGCAGCGCGTGGCGATCGCCCGCGCCCTCGTCAACGAGCCGTCCCTGATCCTCGCCGACGAGCCGACCGGGAACCTCGACTCGAAGACCTCGGCGGAGATCATGCGCGCTTTCGACGACATCCATGCCCTCGGCAACACGATCGTCGTCGTCACGCACGAGGAGGACATCGCCGGGCACGCCCACCGCGCCGTGCGCCTGATCGACGGCCGGGTGGCGACCGACGAGGTGCGGAAGCCGCGCGTCCCGGTGGCCTGAGGCGGCCGGCGTCCCGGTGGCCTGACGGGGCGGGCAGCTCGCCTGGCCGCCCGCTTGATTTGCCCGGCCCGCCTGGGCCATGATTGCCGCGTGGAACGGATATCGGTACGCGGCGCTCGCGAACACAACCTCAAGAACCTGGATGTCGACATCCCGCGGAACCGCTTCGTCGTGGTGACGGGCGTGTCCGGCTCGGGCAAGTCCTCGCTCGCTTTCGACACGATCTACGCGGAGGGCCAGCGCCGCTACGTCGAGAGCCTCTCCGCCTACGCCCGCCAGTTCCTCGGTCAGATGGAGAAGCCCGACGTCGACTCGATCGACGGCCTCTCCCCGGCCATCGCCATCGAGCAGCGGACCGCCGCCCGCAATCCGCGCTCCACTGTGGCGACGACCACCGAGATCTACGATCACCTCCGCCTCCTCTTCGCCCGGGTCGGCCGCCAGCACTGCCACCGCTGCGGGCGCGAGATCGGCCGGCAGACGATCGAGGAGATGGTGGATCGCCTGCTGGCGCTGCCGTCCGGCACGCGCTTCCAGATCCTCGCCCCGCTCGTTCGCGGGCGAAAGGGCGAGCATGCCGAGGTGTTCGCGGAGGCGCGGCGGCAGGGGTTCCTCCGTGCGCGCGTGAACGGCGAGATCCGGGACCTGGACGGCGAGGAGATCGTCCTCGACAAGAAGCGCAAGCACACGATCGAGGTGGTGGTCGATCGGCTCGAGGTGAACCCGGAGAAGCGGAGTCGCTTCCACGACTCGCTCGAGACCGCGCTGCGGGCGGGCGGTGGGGTGGCCGAGGTGCTCGTCGCCGGTGGCGGGGCGAGCGGGGGGAGTGGGGCGGCTGCGGCGGCGGCCGGTGCGCCCGGGGCGGCCGCCGGGGAGCCGATCCTCTTCTCGGAGAGCGCCGCCTGCCTCGACTGCGGCGTCTCCTTCGAGGCGCTCGAGCCGCGGAACTTCTCGTTCAACAGCCCGTACGGCGCCTGCCGCGACTGCGACGGCCTGGGCACGCATCTCGAGATGGACCCCGAGCTGGTGGTGCCGGACCAGCGTCTCTCGATCAACGCGGGCGCGATCAAGCCCTGGCGGAGCGCGGACGCCAAGTGGTACGGGGCGATGCTCCAGACCCTCGCCAAGAACTACGACTTCTCCCTCGACACGCCCTTCGGCAAGCTCCCGAAGCGGGCGCGGGATCTCATCTTGCACGGCTCCGGCCGCGACGAGATCGACTTCAACTGGAAGTCGAAGCGGATGACGGCGAAGATCCGCCGCCCCTTCGAGGGCGTGATCCCGAGCCTCGCCCGCCGCTACAAGCAGACCGGATCGAACATGATCCGCGAGTGGATCGCGGGGTTCATGTCGCCGCGGCCGTGCGCCTCCTGCGGGGGCCGCCGGCTCCGGGCCGAGAGCCTCGCGGTCCGGGTCGGCGGGCGCTCGATCGGGGAGGTGACCGCCTTCTCGGTGACCCAGTGCCTCGAGTTCCTCGGCGGCCTCACGCTCACCCCGCGCGAGGAGCAGATCGCGCGCGATGCGCGGAAGGAGATCCGCGATCGCCTGATTTTCCTCGCCGATGTCGGGCTCGACTACCTGACCCTCGACCGCTCGGCGGCCACCCTCTCGGGCGGCGAGGCACAGCGGATCCGGCTCGCGACCCAGGTCGGGTCGCGCCTGACCGGGGTTCTCTACGTCCTCGACGAGCCCTCGATCGGGCTCCATCCGCGCGACACGGGGCGCCTCCTGCGCACGCTCGCGGGGCTCCGCGACCTCGGGAACACGGTCCTCGTCGTCGAGCACGACCGGGACACGATCGAGGCCGCCGATCACGTGATCGATCTTGGACCCGGCGCCGGCGTGCACGGCGGTGAGGTGGTCGCGGCCGGAACGCCCGCGGAGATCCGGAAGGACGAGCGCTCGCTCACCGGACTCTATCTCGCGGGGACGAGATCGATCCCGGTGCGAGCCGAGCGGCGCCCGGGAACGGGAAGATGATCCGGGTGGTCGGCGCGCGGGCCAACAACCTCAAGTCGATCGAAGTCGAGATCCCGCTCGGCACGTTCACCTGCGTGACGGGCGTCTCGGGCTCCGGGAAGTCGACCCTTGTCAACGACATCCTCCATCGGGGGCTGGCGCGCATCCTCTATCGGGCCGGCGATCCGCCCGGCGCCCACGATCGCATCGAGGGCATCGAGCACATCGACAAGGTGGTCGACATCGACCAGTCGCCGATCGGCCGCACCCCGCGCTCGAACCCGGCCACCTACACCGGCGCCTTCGATCAGATCCGGACGCTCTTCGCCGCGCTCCCCGAGTCGAAGACCCGCGGCTACGGCCCGGGGCGCTTCAGCTTCAACGTGAAGGGCGGGCGGTGCGAGGCCTGCGCCGGCGACGGGGTGACCAAGATCGAGATGCACTTCCTGCCCGACGTCTTCGTCACCTGCGATGTCTGCCGTGGCAAGCGCTTCAGCCGCGAGACGCTCGAGGTGCGCTATCGCGGGACGTCGATCGCCGACGTGCTCGCGATGACGGTCGAGGAGGCATGCGTCCTTCTTTGCGCCGTTCCCGGCCCTCGTCGCGGCGGCTCGGCATGCTCGCGGGAGTCGGCCTCGGCTACGTCCACCTCGGGCAGCCGGCGACGACCCTCTCGGGCGGCGAGGCGCAGCGCGTGAAGCTCGCGACCGAGCTCGCCAAGGTGGCGACCGGGCGCACGCTCTACATCCTCGACGAGCCGACGACCGGCCTCCACTTCGACGACGTGCGGCAGCTCCTCGAGGTGCTCGATCGGCTGGTCGACCTCGGGAACTCGGTCGTCGTCATCGAGCACCACCTGGACGTGATCCGGACGGCCGACCACCTGATCGACTTGGGGCCCGAGGGCGGGGAGGCCGGTGGTAGGATCGTCGCGACCGGCACGCCCGAGGAGGTGGCCCGGGTCGCGCGCCTCGCACACCGGGGCGGCGCTCCGGAAGGCAGGGGCGGCGCCGAAGGCGGTGAAGCGGCCGGCCGGCGCTCGTGCCCAGCGGGGCCGCATCGGGAGAGCTTTTTTCCGTTCCTTGAGGCCGGCGAGTGCGGTCGCCGGCCGCTTCGCTCCCCCCGGAGGAGAGATCATGCATCCGTCGGCGCATCGTGCCCGTTTCCTCGTCCTGATCTCGATCGTGACCGCTGCCTGCCTGATGCCGGCGGGGCCGTCTCGCCGCCCGCGGCCCTCGCGGTTTACGGGAGCCCCGTCGTCCCGCACGGGGAGGTCGCCCTCGGCCTCTCGACCCGCCAGTTCACGCGGGACGTGTACGACGTCGAGCAGGATGCGCTCTCGAACCCCGACGATACGTTCGGTTACGGCGCGATGGATGCCGTGATCGGCGTGTACCAGGAATGGGTGGAGCTCGATCTCCTCGTCGGGCGCGCGCACAACAGCCAGGATCGCTACCCGGACCGGGACTACATGACCTGGAACATCGGCGTCGGGGTCCGGAGCCGGCTCTACGCGGCGCCGAACGGCCGCTGGGACGTGATCGCGGGCGGTGCCTACCGGGAGACGATCGGCTTCGACCGCTCCGAGTCGCAGACCCACAAGCTCGAGCGGAACTACGTCGCGCACGGGACGATCGGGCGGCTCTTCGCGGTGAAGGAGATGCCGCTCCGCGTGTACGCGGGGCTCATCTACTCGCGACACGACTTCATCGAGTACGGCGAGTCATACAGCTCCGCGCACGGGGCGGCGCGCGGCGAGACGCGGAAGAACGTCGAGCTCCTCGGCGGCGGTGCGATCCGCGTGTGGCGCGGGCTCGAGGGGGCGGGGGAGATCGAGTACCGCGAGAGCCTGTCCTGGGCGCTCTCGGCGATGTATCGGTTCTAGGCGCGGCCGCTTGCCGCTGCGGCTGGGGGCCGCCGGCCGGCAGGCAGCCCCCAGCGCGCAGGCAGTCCCTTACCTCACGAGCAACATCTTGCGGGAGGCCGTGAAAGCTCCCCGCGTCGAGCCGGTAGAGATAGACGCCCGAGGCGAGCGTGCCGCCCCGGTCGTCGCGGCCGTTCCACTGGACATCGTGGTACCCGGCCGGCAGTGACTGGTCGATGAGAACCCGCACGAGCTCGCCGCGCGCGTTCCAGATCCGAAGCCGGACCGAGGCCGGCTCGGGCAGCGCGAAGCGGATCGTGGTTGCCGGGTTGAACGGATTCGGGTGATTCCCCGCAAGCTCGAAGGCCGTGGGGAGGACGGGGCTCGCCGGCGGGTCGCCGATGCCGGCGGTCGAACCGCCGATCTCGCCCGGGAGCGCCGCGTTCCGCGGATTCCGGAGATCGAAGTCGGCGATCGCGAGCTCCGGATCCCCGGCGGCGAGCCGTCGCATCGTGATCCGCGCCAGCCGTCCAGCTGCCGTGGTCGCCTGCTGCGGGCCGAGGGCCGCGCCGTTCAGCTCGATCCGGCCGGGCTCCGCGCCCAGCTCGCGCTCGGCGAAGAAGCCGTCCGTCCCGCCACCCGCGAAGAGGTCGCCGGCCTGGACGCCGACCAGCTCGACGATCGCCGGGTCGAAGACGACCTCGAGGCGAGCGCCCTGGAGCGTCGTGCCCCGCGGATCGATCGTCACATCCACGGCGAACTCCGCGGCCATCTCGCCCGGGAGGACGAGCTGCATGAGCGGCGGCTCGACGATCGCGATGTCCACGGGGCCGCCTGGCGGCGCCAGCGGGAACACGTTCGTGAAGTTGATCGCGAAGAGGATCAGATCCTCGAAGTCGATCACGTTGTCGGTGGTCGGAATGCCGAACGACGAGTTGTCGTCGCTCGGGCCGATGTCACCCTGGGGGTTCCAGCCGACACCGCCGTCGGTCGTCGCGAAGACGGACGAGAAGGCGGCGAGGTCGTTGAAGTTGACGACGGAGCCCGCGCCCGGCGCACCGTACGGCGGGCCGAAGAGCGGATCGCCGATCCCACGCGTGAAGTCGCCGAGGTAGTAGCTGGTCGCCCGGTCGTGGGTCACCCCGGGCACCGTCGCCGCGTAGTTCGAGACGTCGTCGCGCGTGAACGCCGCATAGTAGTAGACGTTCCGCGTCAGGTCGGTGAACGAGGCGTCGACGTAGCCGAGCGTGGCCGGCGCCACCGTCGTCATGAGCGACCAGTCCGGATCGGCGGCCGCGGCCGCGCGCGTCGCCGGGATCACCGGCGGCTCGTCGTTCGCCCAGTCGTCGTACTCGGGGTAGGCCGACTGGGTCGGCGGGCCGGCGATCTGGTCCCACCCGGCGCGCCAGATCTCGACGGCGCCCCCGGTCACGAAGTCGAGATCGGTCGGATCCACCCAGGTGAGCGAGATCTTGTTGTGACCGACTGTGGCGTTGAACGCGGTGACGTTCGCCGGCGGGGTGCCGTCCACCTCGACCGATCCATCCACCGTCGTGTTCGGCACCTCGTTGAAGGGGTTCTCCATGTCGCGAAGCGAGACCGCGACGGGCAGATCGAGGGGCGATATCCCCTCGGTCGTCTCGGTCGTGAAGGTGACCGTGAAGAGCGTCCCGTTCCCGGTCGCGCCCGGAGCATTGCCGAGGATGGCCTCGCTCATGGTGCGAGTGCCGTCATTCCCGTAGTTGAAGAAGGAGGTACCGCCCGAGCCGGCGCCGGCCGCGAGGTAAGGCCCGGCCGCCGCCGACACGAAGTTGAGGAGCGCCGGATCCCATGTCAGAACGACGTTGTACTGGCGGAGGGTCTGCGGGATGCCCTGCATGTCGATCTTCACGTCGGCCGTGAACGTGGTCGTGAACGGCTTCTTCTGGAAGACCGGGTCGACGTAGACCGTGGCCGCGATCGCGCTCGTGAAGGTGACGAGCCCCTCGGGCGGATCGTCCACCTGGTGATGGATCACCGCCTCCGGATTGGCGTTGCCCCAGTAGTTGAAGGCGGCGGCGACGTTGGCCGGGTTCTGATCCAGCACCACGGCGAGGCCCGCGTTCCGGTAGAAGTAGTTGGCGAGCCCGGCGGCGTTCGCGAGTACGGTGCCGCTCGCGCCGCGGAGGTAGACGCCCGGGCCGCCGTTGTCGTGGATCGCCGTCCCGCGGACGACGAGCCCCGACGTGTAGCTCCCGTTCACGCCGGCGCCGAGGTAGCTCGGGTTCCCGAGCAGGTTGTCGTGGATCCGCGATCCCTCGATCACGTGTCCGAGGCCGCCGTTGAGCGGCGGCACCGCGTCCTCGAACCAGACCCCGCACTCGAAGTTCCGGATCTCGACGTTCGACACGGTGAGGAGGTTGATCGTGCCCGCCGTGTGATCGACCAGGATCCCCCGGTCGGTGCCGGTTCCGGTCAGCGTGAGATTCGAGATGGTCACCGCGGAGGCGGTGACGATGATGCCGGGAGAGGCGGCGTTCACGAAGGTCGTGCCCATTCCGGAGCCGACCAGCACGAGTTGCCGGTCGATCACCAGGTTCTCGGGGTAGGTGCCGGGGTCGACCTCGATCCGCGACCCGCCGAAGGTGTTCGCGGCGTTGATCGCCTGCTGGATCGTCGGGTAATCGAGCGGCACCCGGATCAGCGAGCCGGGGGTGTCGTCGTTCTGGATCGTGCCCTGGCCCTGGATGTCGCCGAGGGTCGCGTTCGTCGCAGCCGAGAGATCCACGAAGAACGTCTCGTCCGCCTCGTAGTAGAGATCGCCGTTGATCGTGACACCCACGGTCTGGGTGAGCGGATCGCCCGGGTTGAAGGTGAGGGTCTGCGGCACGAGGACCGGGACGTAGTCGTTGTCGGCGACCGTGGCCGTGCCGTCGCTCGTTGCGTAGTCGACCGTCACGGTCTGCCCGCTCGCCGGCGCGAGCGTGACCGTGAAGAGCGCGCTAGGTCGTTCCCGAGTTCCCCTCGACCACGGTCGAGTCGTCGACCGTGAGGGCCGGCAGCGGATCGTCGTTCTGGATCGTGCCGAGACCCTGGTTGTCCGCGATCGTGGCATTCGCGGCGTTCGTGAGGTTCACGAAGAAGGTCTCGTCCACCTCGTTCAGGAGGTCGCCGTTCACCGTGATCGATACGTTCTGCATGAGCGGGTCGCCGGGGTTGAAAGTCACGGTCTGGGGCGGGGCGACGGCCACGTAGTCGCCGCCGGCGGCGCTCGCGGTCCCGTCCGCGGTCGCGTGGTCGACCGTGACGACCGGCTGCGAGGCCCCGGACAGCGTCACCGTGAACGTCGCGAGCGCCGTCCCGGCGTTCCCTTCGACCACCGCCACGTCGTCGATCGCCACGCTCGGCACCGGGTCGTCGTTCTGGATCGTGCCCTGCCCCTGTGGATCGGCGATCGTGGCGTTGACTGCATTCGCGAGGTTCACGAAGAAGGTCTCGTCGACCTCATACTTGGTATCGCCGTTCACCGTCACCGTGACCGTCTGCGAGAGCGGATCGCCGGGGAGGAAAGTGAGCACCGTGGTCGGAACGGCAACGTAGTCGGCATCGGCGACCGTGGCTGTGCCGTCGGCGGTCGCGTACTCGACCGTGACCGTCTGCTTCGACGGATTCGAGAGCGACACGGTGAAGGTGGCGGTGGCAAGTGTCTTCCCGCTCTTCGCGAGCGCGTCTCCCTCGGCCACGGCGACGTCCGTGATCGAGATCGCCGGCGGCCGTATCGTCGTTCTGGATGGTGCCGAGACCTTGGCCGTCGGTGATGGCCGGCGTTGGCCGCGCTCGTCAGGTTCACGAAGTACGTCTCGTCGAGCTCGTACTTCGCGTCGCCGTTCACCAGCACGGAGACCGCCTGCGTGAGCGGATCGCCGGGATTGAAGGTGAGGGTCGTGAGCGGCACCGCCGAATAGTCGAGGTCGGCGACGAGCGCCGTGTTGTCGGCGGTCGCGACCTGCACGGTCACTACCTGGGTGCTCGCGTCGGAGAGGGTGACCGTGAAACCGGCCGGCGTCGTGCCGGCATCGCCTTCGGCGACCGCGTACGTCGTCGATCGAGACCATCGGCTGGTTGCCGAACGCGAAATCGCTGAGCGAGGTGAGTCCGGTCACCTGGAGGCTCGTCGGCGTCCGGATGCCGACGGTGGGGAGGGTCCAGTTTGGGCTCGTGTACTTCCCGGCGATGAAGGTGGACGGATCGGCGCCCGCATCGAGGTCCCCGGCCACCCAGTTGAAGGTGGCGCCGGCGGTCGTGAAGGCGATGCCGGCGTTCGTGAGCGTGTAGTAGCGGTTGAGGCTCTTCCCGGCCAGGATGGGGGAGGCGGCGATCGCGGGATGATCGCCGTCGATGGTGGTCGCCGTCAGGTTGCCGGCGGTCGAGATGCTCGCGAAGGCCACATCCAACGGCGTGTAGGCGCCCGCCGATCCGATCTCCATGGTCCGGGCGAGGCCCGTCGAGGAGAAGTTCTTGGCGAGGTTCCCGACCACGTGCCCGCTCGTCCGCGCGACCGCCCCGGTCGAGCTGATGAGGAGCGTGTTGGCGCCCGTCGTGATGTTGCCGCTCGTGAGGTTGAGCGTGCCCCCGATCCCGTAGGTGCGGGCGGTCGCGCTCGCCAGCGTGACCCCGGCCGCGTTGTCGATCTTGAGCGTCGAGCCGGTGAACATGGTGACCGGAGTGGTCGCCGCGGTGAGATGGATCACCTGGGCGGCCGGCCCGGCCATGACGAGCGTGTTGGTCCCCGTCGAGTTCATGATCGGCTGTGTTGCGTTCGTGCTCGTCGAGACGAGCGGCCCGCGGAGATACACGGTACCGGTCGTCGACGCCGTTCCGCCGAAGCCGCCTCCGGCGTTGGTCGCCGTGCGCGGGCGGAGGCTCAGGCTGTCGCTGACCGTGACGACCGTCGTCCCGGTCTCGTTCAACTTGAGCGTGCCGCCGGCGGTACCGGTCCCCGCCGTGCCGCCGCAGATCACGTTCCGGAAGGACACGTTGACCATGCCCGTCGCGTTGAGGTCGATCGTGTTCGTCGCCGAGCCGAAGATCATGGTCAGGTTGCCGAACGACCGTGCCATTCACCGGCGGATGTTCGACAGGAAGGGCCCCGACTCATAGGCGAGGCCCCCGGACCCGGTCGACGCATAGGTCCCACTCGCGAGCACATTGGCGAAGCCGGATGTCGTGAAGCTGAGCGTGTAGCCCCCGTCGGCGAAGGTGCTGCCGGCGCCGACGACGAGCGCACCCTTCGTCAGCGCCGAGCCGGAGCTGCCGGTGATCGTCTTGTTGCCATCGAGGGTCTTCGCCCGCTGCCGCTCGTGTAGAGCATGGCGGCGGCTGGGTGGCTCGCCGCGTGGATCGCCTGATGCCGGCCGCGTAGTAATCGATGTTCGAGCCGTCGGCGTAGGTGTTGGTCCCGGTCGTGATCACCGTGGCACCGACGCCGCCGCCGGCAGCGCCGATCCCGAGCGTACCGTTCGGATTGGTCGCGCTCGTAACCGGGACGCCGCCGCCGCCGCCGATCGTGTACGTGGCGCAGTTCAGACGCCCGTTCACCGTGATGAGCTTCAAGGTGCCGATCGCGATGTTGTCGGCGAGCGTGTAGAGCGCATTCGTCGCGATGGTGACACCCATCTCGAAGGTGGTCGGCGGCACGAGGAGCTTGGCGAAGCTCGCCGGGTTCCTGACGATCGTCATGTCATCGAGGTTCACGATGAGTCGCGCCTCGGGATCGGTGGATCGCGAGGAGCCGCTCGACCTCGGCACGGCGAGCTCGTACGTGTTCTCGAGGTCGAGCGCCGGCTTCTCGCCGTCGAGCGGCTCGCCGATCGCTTCGCGAGGCCGGGGTCGGTCAGGAGATTCACCTCGACGAGGCGGATCTTGTCGAGGTTCGGCAGACCGCGGGAGGGCGCGCTCTTCGCCGCTGCTCCCGCAATCGACTTGCCGCTGACCCGGTCAGGTTGAAGGTCAGGCTCGCGATGTTGGCCCCGCCGGTCAGACCGCTGTAGTACAGGTTTCCGCCGATGGAGAACGTGGTCCCGGCGGCGGCCGAGAGCGCGAGCTGGGCGCTCGACTCCACGGTCAGGTCGTCGGCCACCGCGAACGTGTTCGCGGCGGTCAGCGTCTTCGCGACCCCGGCGCCGCCGTTGCGGAGGATGAGATTGTAGTGGGTAACTCCGCCGCCGATCGCCTGGGCCGCAGCACCCGAGAAGATCGTGGTGCTGGTGCCGGCGTTGAATGCGCCGCTCGAGACAGTGAAGGCTCCCTTGACCTCGAGGGTGCCCGCACCCATGTTGAGGATCGCGCCGGAGAGCGTGAAGCTCCCGTTGGCGGTGATCGATCCAGTCGTCACGTTGATCGTGCCGCTTGAGAGAGTGATCGCCCCTTGCGCAACGATCGCTCCCGCGCCGAGATCGGTCGTGCTGCCGGACTGGCTCAGGCTGCCGTTCGCGGTCAGGGTGTTGGTCCCGAGGACGGTCAGGATGACATTGGACCCGATCACGAGGTCGTTGCAGGTGAAGTTGCCGTTGACGTCGATTGAGGTCGTCGTCGGCAGGTTGAGCGACACGTTGTCGGTCGGTCCCGGCACACCGTCCGGGTTCCAGTTGTCCGCGTCGCCCCAGTTGGCCGTGCCCGCCCCGCCGTCCCACACGACCGGCAGATCCTGGAGCCCGATCGTGAAGTAGCTGTCCCCCGGCGTGAGATCGATCGTGGATTCGACGGTTCCGCTGCCCGGGCTCCCGGTCGCCGTCCCGCCGAGGCTCGTGTAGCTGCCGGCGGCGGTGTTCGCCTGCGCCACGCGGGCCGAGGAGAGAAGAGGAACCCCGTCATCGGCCCCGAAGGCGAGGTTCACGCGGGCCGTCGCGTTCAAGTTGGCGGTGTTGGTGACCACCCAGTAGCGCGCCGGATCGAGGAGCTGGAGCGGAGGCAGCGTAGTCCCGCCCGGCGGGCTCGCAACGACCTCGGCCTGGTAGGTCCGCGTGACGCCGCCCGTGTTCACCTGGCGGAGGAGGAGCGGCCGGAAGGCGCCGCCGCGGCCGATCGGGTAGTTCCGGTCCGTCGGGATCGCCACGTTGAAGTCGATCGCCAGGGGCCCGTCCACGTAGCTTGCAGCCGAACCGACCGGCGGGGAGACTGCGTTGCCGAGCGCGAGAACATTCGCCGCATCGGTCGTGAGGCGACCGGCCGTGAGTGTGAGGCCGGTCGTGATCGCCAGGTTGCCTCCTGCCAGCGTCACGCCGTTCGAGTTGTCCACCGCCATGAAGTTCGCGCTCCGTGGCGTTGGGACTTCGAAGCCGGTCGTGCGCGGTGCGTTCTCCTGGCTGTAGACAAGGGAGTAGGTCCCGGCGCCGATGTTGAAGGACGGTGACGCGTCGAAACTGCCGCCGACTGCCGCCTGGCCGGGCGATCCGATCTGCACGGCGGCCGAGCCGCTGCCGCTCCCGAGTGTGACCTTGTTCGAGTTGGTGAGGAGGCCGCGGAACAGGTTGACGCGGAGCGTCGCGATGTTGGCCGGGATGGCCGGGCTGATGGTGACGCCGGAGGGATTGTCGATCGAGATGCCGTCGAGGGCCGGGGCGTTGATGGCCCCCGCCCCGCCGTACGTCTGGGCGACCGCGAGAGGGGGGAACCCGCGCGGCGGGAGCACCGGCATCTCGATGCCATCGGCGAGCGGGTCGCCGGCAGCTGACGCCAGGGAGCCGCTGCCCAGGAAATAGAGGCGGCTCCCGATCGTCGTGCCGTTCAGGGTGCCGTTGTTGGTGAATGTCGCGCCGGCCTGGATGTAGATGAACCCGCCCAGGTTGAGCGTCGCCCCCGGATTGATGGTCGTGTTCAGATAAGCTACGTTGAGCGGGGTGCCGGCGAACAGCAACGCCGTCTTGTTGTTCACCGTGTTGTCGATGACGACGTTCGGCAGGGCGCCGCCGATGCGGAAGGTGAAGTTCGTCGTCGTGGCGGCGTTCCCGATCTGGAGCGTGCCGCCCGTGACGACCGGATTGAGGGAGCTCACGCGGTAGTCGTAGGGGGCCGTGCCGGTGCTCGCCTGGACGAGCACGATGGTGCCGCCGCTCATGTTGAAGGACCCGGCAGTGGAGTTGAGACCGAACGAGGGGCTCGAGGCCGAGGCGTTGCCGGCGGTGGAGACGTTGACCACGCCGGCGGACTGCTCGTAGAGTACGGGGTTCGACGTGTTCAAGCGTCCGGCCACGTTCATCGTGCCGCCCTCGACGATGAAGGACGCGCCGCTGCCGGCGCCCATCGAGTTGCCGGACGCCGTACCGATATTGAAAGTGCCGGAGGTCAGCCGGAGGAGGCCGTTGTTGGTGGGGGAGCCGTTCTGCCCGGCGACGGTGAAGTTCGGGTTCGCGAGCCAGATGCCGGCGGTGGCGGGGATCGTGTATCCCGTAGGCAACGGGAAGCAGCGATGGGTCGCAGTGTAGGTGCCGGCGATCTTGAGCGTGCCGTTGCTCAGCGTGAGGAACACCGAGGCCGCGCCATCGGTCGTCGTCCCCTGCACGGTAAGATTCGTCGGGTTCATCTCGAGCACGCTCGCCGGGGAGGTGCCCTTGTTGATGGTCAGCGTGCGCAGGTCGGTGACGCCGCCCGCGCCGCCGAACGTGGCGTTGTCCCCTCCGGTAAAGATGAGACGGGCGCCTACCGCATTGGCAGAGGTGCTCAGATCCAGCGTGCCGCTGTTGGTGAGACTGCCGCCGACCACGAGGCTGTCGGTGGTCACCGTTCCGCTCCCCGCCGTCTGCAGCGTGCCGCCGGCGGCGATGGTGACGCCGGCCGAGGTCGTGAGCTTGCGCGCCGTGGTCGCCTCGTAGATGAGGATGCCGGAGACCCCCTGCCCGACTGTGAGGTTGTTGCAGACAGCGGCCACGTTGATTGTCACCGTGTGCCCGTCGGCGATCGTGACATTGTCGGTCACAGTCGGGATGGTCGCCGAGGACCATGTGGTGGTGGCGCCCCAGTTCCCGCTCGCGATGCTCGTGATCTCCCCGGCGGCGGCGGTGGGCTGGCTCCCTGTCAGGAAAGCGCTGGGAGCGCTCGCCTCGTTGTTCGCGGTAACGCGGAAGTAGTAGGTCGTGCCGGCGAGGAGCCCGCTCTGGGCCAGGGAGTAGGTGGTCCCGGTGCCACCGGTCGTCGTCGAGGACACGGCACCGGCCGGCACGAACGTCAGGTTGTCCGTCGATCGTGTCACCACGAAGTAGGTCTCGGTGGTCGAGCCGTCGGTCCAGTTGACGGTCATCCCGGTCTGCGTCACCGCCGTGAAGGCGAGGGTCGTGGGCGGCGCCGGCGTCACGTTCTGGACCGGCGTGAGGGTGAGCATCGCATTGGAGGCCGGGGCCGTGGCCAGCCCGTTGGCAGCGATGTTGGAGAAGGTCGTGGTATCGACGGTCTGCTGGGTCAGGAGCTCGGCCACGGTCGGAACCGCCGACATGGTGGGACCGTTGATGCCGCACGTGAAGCTGTAGGTGCCCGTGCCGGCCGTCATGGTGCCGTAGACGATCTCGATGACGCCGGTCGCCTCGTAGAGCTTGACCTGGTAGTTGAGGTTCGACCCGGTGGCGCCCAGGTTCTGGACGCCGATCCACTCGACGGTGAGCACGCGGCTCCCGGGTGCACCGGTGGTCACGTACTTGAGGCTTCCGGAGAGGCCGAGCGCCGCCGCGCTCAGGTCGTCATAGAGGGGGGCGATCGCGAGGCGCGTGCCGGTGATGGCCGTGAAGGTGGTGTTGTCGAAGCCGAACGCTCCGGAGCCACCGAGCGCCGTCGACGACGAGAAGTCGAGGAACCCGTTGGTGGACGCCGAGAACTGCGTGTATGGCTGCCCATCGTAGTAGAAGGTGAAGCCGATCGCCGTGGCGGCGCTCCGGTTGTCGTCCGTCGAGGTGCCGTTGCGCCAGCTTGCGAAGCTCGCGCCGGTGCCGGCGATCGAGCTGTAGGTGATGCCGGTGGTGCGGGTGACTGGAGCGTAGTTGCCGACACTCTGGCCGAAGGCGGAACTGGTTGCGATGGCCAGGAAGAGCGCCAGCGCGGGAAGCGTGCGAAGGGACGTCATGGTGGTCACTCCTTCGAATTCACTGAGTGCGGCCGGCGGCTGCCCGCCGTTCCGTTCCTTGCTCTGGCCAGTGCGAGTCATCGGTCCTACCTGGATATGGTCAACTTGCGCGTCGCCGTGCCCTGGGCGGTCGTGAGCCGGTAGAAGTAGACGCCGCTCGGCAGCGGCGCCTCGTCCGGCGCGGCCCCGCGCCATGTGATGCGGTGAGCGCCGCGCGGGAGGGCGGCGGCCTCGGCCCACACGCGCCGGCCGGCGACGTCGAACACTTCGAGCGCCACGGGCCCGGCGGCGGCGAGCTGGAACCCGATGGCGGTGGCGGACGAGAAGGGATTGGGCGCGTTCTGCTCGAGATGGAACTCGAGCGGCGGCGCGGCGCCGGATTCGATGCCGGACTGCGTCCCGACCCGGATCTCCGCGTTGTGGAAGATGACCTGGCGCGGGAAGGTCGGGTGGTTGGGGTTGATATAGATTCCGGCGTAGGCGAACGTGAAGTCGGGGTTTGAGATGATCGTCAGCGCGCTCACGCCGTTGGCCAGGCCGCGGAAGCGATAGGTGGACAGAACGCCCGGGCCGTTGAGTGCGACGCCGGCGCACAGGATGACGTGCGCGTAGGTGACTGTGGAGTCGGTCTGGGTGAGAATCTTGAAGGTGTTCCCGCAGGCGCCGATCATGAGCGGTCCTTCGATGACCGGCGGCAGGAAGTCGACGATGGTCGGGTCGTACTGGATGACGACCTCGTAGCCGTTGAACTCCTGGGCCGTGGCGTCTACCTCGAAGTTGACGAACGCTGTATCACCCACATCGATGGTGCTCGTCTCGGGGAGGAGGTAGGCGTTGAAGGGGGCGGGCTGCCCGGCGGCGCTCGCAGCGCCGAGGAGCACGAGAGCGGCGGCGATCGAGAGTCTCTTCGCGAAAGCCTTCATTCGTTTTCTCCTCCGGGACGGCCGGGGGTGAGGGTGGGGGAGGTCGCGGCAGGGCGCCGCGACCTCCCCGTGCCCCTCTACTGCACTACTTCATGAGCTGGATCTTCTGCGTGGCCTCGCGGCCCGCGCTCGAGAGCCGGACGATGTAGACGCCAGAGCTCGCGGCGGCGCCGCGAGCGTCCCGGCCGTCCCAGTACGCCGTGTGCTCGCCGGCCGGAAGCTCGGCCTCGACCAGCGTCCGCACGAGCCGGCCGCGGACGTCGTAGATCGCGAGATCCGCCCGCCCGGCTTCGGGCAGCGCGAAGCCGAGCATGGTCGACGGATTGAAGGGATTGGGCCGTGCCGCGATGCAGGGCGAACTCGGCGGGGGCCGCAGTGGCCGGGGCATCGATGCCGGCGGCCACCTGGCCGATCGGCCCGTTCGCGATGTCGCGCATGTCGGCGAGGGTGAGGGTGGGCGTGCCATGGCCGCGGAAGTAGAGGCGAGCGACCTCGCCCGAGCCGCGGATGGCTTCGCCGTTCCCGAGGAGCGCGGCATGGATGCCGGCCGCTCCCTCATCGAGGTGGCGGAAGAAGATCGGGATGCGCCTGGGCGGTGAGGAGGTCGCCCTGCTCGACCCGCTCGAGGGTCATGCCGTCGAATGCGACCAGGGCATGGAAGGCCTTGACCGCGCTCGGGTTGTCGGTGAGGACGAGCCGAGCGAGCACGCCGTCGGCGGTCGGGCTCGGTGACGAGCGCGAGCCCAGGAATGCTCGCGAGCGTCGGCCGGCTCGGGCGGCGCAGTCAGGCTCACCGTGCCGTAGTTGATGGCGAAGAAGATGAGGTCGTCGAAGTCGACCATCGTTGTCCGTGAGCGGCCGGCCGAGCGTCGAGTTGTTGCGTGGTCGGCCCGACGTCGAGGTAGTTGAACAGGACGGGCTCGGCCGAGCGTCTCGCCGTAATGAGCGCCGAGGAGCGTGATGTCCATCGTAGCCCGACCAGGTTGTCGCCCGGCCCGGCGTGGACGCCGTTCGCTGACGTCACCAAGATGGTAGTTGAGCGTGCCCGACGTCATGTTCGAGACGGGCGAGACGTTGCCGCACGCATCCTTGGTGTAGATCACGTAGTACCAGTAGTCGCGGGTCGCCGGCTCGTCGAAGGTCGGAGCCGTCGTTCCGCCGTAGGCGCGCGTCCCAGCCGGCCGGCGGATAGCCCACCGGCGGCGCTGGCACTGCGCCGCCCGCGTCGTCGTACTCGGGATAGAATCCGAAGCCCTTCCGCCAGACGAGGAAGCTGTCGGCGGTCGCCGGCGCCGTGAAAGCTCAAGTTGATCTTGGTGGTGCCGTCGGAGTCGTTGCCTGCGAGCATCTGAGCAGCGGCGAGGTCTGCCACCGCAGAGGGCGACGCCGTGTCGATCGTGATCGACGCCGGCGCACCAGGAACACCCGGCAGCGCCGTGAACGGATTCCCACAGTCGCGCACGTTGACTTCCGTGACGGTGATCGTCCCGGTTCCGTCGACAGCCGCAAGGGTCTTCTTCACCGCGACCGTGAACAGCTGGCCGCCGGTCGCGACGCCACAGGGGAGACCAAGGATCGACTGGTCCACCGTGTAGGACCCACCGCCGTTGTCGACGACCTGGAACGTGCTCCCGTATGCCGAGAGCCACGTGCCCGGCAGGATGCTCGCGCCGGGGGTGCTACAGAGCTCGAGGTTCGAGCTCAGCGTGAAGGTCACGCTCGCCGCGCGCGCCGGAACCGTGTCGACACGATTGAAGAGAACCGGTATCGCCACACAGGGCGTGGCGTTCGAGATGCAGAGGCCTGCCGTGCTCGCCGCCACGTTGTTCGGCCCGAAGCCGTCGCAGGGGCCGGTGGGGGAGGTCCACCACGGCGCGAAGATCGCGCTCCCCACGATGCCGTTGATCCCGGGGTTCGGATTGCCCGGCGGCACATCCGGCCCGTTCACGTGGCCCCACCAGTTACACGTCGCGGGGACGGCGGTGATCGTGGCGTTGGCCAGGCCCGTGCCGTTACCTACGATGAGATTCTGGGTCACAGTGCCGGTGCCCGCATCGACTGACACGCCAGTGGTGTTGCCCGTGAACGTGTTGCCTGTCACCAGAAACCCGGTCGGGTCGAACCCGTTCCAGGAGCGCGACTGGAAGCCCATGCTCATGCCGGACACGTTGTTCTGGCCGACCGTGGTGCCGGTGATCCCGCCGAGGATCCGGATCCCGTGGTCGCCGGTCGCCGCCGGGGCCGCCGAGATCGTGTTGCCGGTGATCACGGCCGCGATGTCCCCGGGTCCCGAGGAGTTGTCCCAGAGCCCGATGCCGCGCCGGAACGACTTGAGATTCATCACCTGGTTGTTCGTGATCTCGACGTCGGTGTAACCGCCGGGTCCGGCGCCGCCGGTGTACTGGGCGACGACGCTCAGGCCGGTGCCACGGTGCGCGTTGTCGAAGATCGTGCCCCCGCCCATGTCGATCGTGTTGTTGTCGAACTCGAACTTGGCCGTGATGTTGGATGCGCCATAGTTCATGACGAACACGGCGTCCTTGCCTCCGGTGATGTTGTCATCGGGGCCGCGATAGATCGTGTTGTAGCTGAGAGTGCACGGGCCGACCCAGCGCTCGATGAGGATCGGATTGTCCCCGCCACCGTAAACGGTGTTGTGGTCGAAGAAGAGCGTGCCGTCGCTCCCGTAGCCGGCGATGAGCCCGAAGTTGTCCTGTGCGGTCCCGCTCGCCGATTGCACGCACTGGAGCACGTTGTTGGTGATGGTGATGGCCGAGCCCGTGCCTAGGCCGGAGATGTGGAGCGCGTTCGAGCCCACGCTCGAGGCGGGGCCGGTGACGATCGTGAACCCGTCGATGGTGATGGTGGCCGTGATGCCGCTGATCGTGACCACATCACCGGCGGTCGGGTCGCCGGACACATCAATGAACGTCGTGGCCAACCCGGCGCCCTGCACGACCACGGACTTCGGTATCGTAACCGTCTCCGGATAGGTGCCGGGCCCGACGAGTACCGTGGTCACGGTGGCGACATTTACGCCCTCCTGGATCCGGCCGATGGCACCGACCTGCGGACTATCATCATCCACGTGGAGCGTCGAGAAGTTGCCCTGGAAGCCGGCGCTTCCCGACGTGTCGGTGCCGACATCGAGCCACGGGGTGTAATCGACGGCAGCCCCGGCCATGGCCGCGACCGTGCCGACGATGTTCGATCCCCACCAGTTGCCCGAGGCGTCGAGATCGAGAGTCGCCGCGTTGGCAACCCCGTAGGTGTTGCCGGACAGGTCGTTGTCGTGCGCGACGGTGACCGAAGCGTCGGTCGCGAGGTAGCCGTTGGCGACGGCGGCCGTATTGCCATTGAGGAAATTGCCGTTGATAGCAGCTTCAGTGCCAGGAGCGAAGTAGTCGGTCACGAGAACGCCGGCTGAGGTCGAGCCATCCGAGGCGACCCCGGTGCAGTTCGTGACCGTCGAGTTCGAGACCGTGCCCTTGGCCCCGCCCCCGAACTCGACAGCATAGTCGATATGGTCGCCGGCACCCTTCCCGGTATAGGTGATGCGCGAGACGACGGTCGTGGTCATCCCGGTACCGAAGAGATGGATGCCGATGCGGCGGACACTCGAGAAGACGCAGTCGGTGATCGTGACGTCGGCCTGGGACGCGATCCCGCGGCCGTCATAGCTCGCGAGCGGATATCCGATCACGTCCGTGAAAGTGCAGTTGTCGATGATGCAGCCCGGAGCGGCCGCCGTGATGCGGATCACCTGATAGATCGAGCGGACCGGAACTCCGGTGGCCTCGCCGTCGAAGTTGAGATCCAGGAAGGTGACGCCGGGGACCGTGACCAGGAACCAGCCGCGGGCATCGCCGGAGGTGCCGGTGTCGGTGGTCGGGGTGATGACCTCGGATCCGGTGAGCCCCCGGATGGTGACTGCCTTGCTGACGTTGACGGGCCCCTCGGCATAGCTCGCTTGCACCTCGAGGATGTGCCCGGGGAGCGTCGCCGGAGCCGCGAGCGCGGTGCCGAGGCTCGAGTAGTAGATAGCGGTGTTGATGTTCAGGACCTCGTTGATGTCGCCCGGGTCCTCTCCCGGGCTGCGGTCGAGGTCGACTCCGCCGGGATACTCAGGCGTGGGAGACACGGCCGCGCCGGCAGCCGTCCACGGAGCAGCGAGCGCCAGGGCGACCCAAAGCACGAGCCCTATCGCCATGGTTTGTGTGCGTTGGCAAGACATCGACCATCTCCTCCGTGGCGTTCACGGCGCCGATCAGGCTGCGCCATCCGCGCCGGTTGCGAGAGCGGGGGCGGGGGCGGGCGCTCCCGCCCGCCGCCCCGCATGGGTGCTCCTCCTACTTCATGAGCTGGATCTTCTGCGTGGCCTCGCGGCCCGCGCTCGTGAGCTTGACGATGTATACGCCGGAACTAGCGCCGGCGCCGCGGCTATCCCGGCCGTCCCAGAACGCCGCGTGCTCCCCGGCGGGAAGCTCGGCCTCGACCAGGGTCCGGACCAGCCGCCCGCGGACGTCGTAGATCAGAAGATCCACGCGCCCCGCCTCGGGCAGCGCGAAGCCGATCATGGTCGAGGGATTGAAGGGATTGGGCCGCGCCGAGTGGAGCGCGAAGTCGAGCGGCACGATCGCGGCCGGGGCATCGATGCCGGCGGCCACCTGGCCGATCTGGCCGTTCGCGATGTCGCGCATGTCGGCGAGGGTGAGAGCCGGCGAGCCATGGCCGCGGAAGTAGAGGCGAGCGACCTCGCCCGAGCCGCGGATGGCCTCGCCGTTCCCGAGGAGCGCGGCATGGATGCCGGCCGCGCCCTCATCGAGGTGCTGGAAGAAGACCGGGTGCGCCTGCGCCACGAGAAGCTCGCCCTGCTCCACCCGCTCGAGGGCAAGGCCCCGGCGATCGAAGTCGACGAGGGCGTGGATGCCCTTGACGGCATCCGGATTGTCGGTGAGGACGAGGCGGGCGAGAACCCCGCCGGCCACGGGCTCCGTGACGAGGGCGAGCCCGGCGTGGACGCTCGCCAGGTCCGCGGGCTCGGGCGGCGCCGTCAGGGTCACCGTTCCGTAGTTGATCGCGAACATCAGGAGGTCTTCGAAGTTGACCCGGTTGTCGGTGAGCGGTCGGCCGTGGGTCGAGTTGTTCGTCGTCGGGCCGACATCGAGGTAGTTGAAGGGATCGCTCGGCACCAGGTTGATGCCATAGTGGTTGCCGAGGAGCGTGATGTCCACCGTGGCGACGAGGTTGTCTCCCGTGCCCGGAGACGATCCGTTCGTCACATCACCAAGGTGGTAGTTGAGCGTCCCCGGTGTCATGTTGGACACGAGCGACACGTTGCCGCACAGGTCCTTCGTGTAGATCACGTAGTACCAGAAGTCGCGGGTCGCCGGCTCGTCGAAGGTCGGGGCTGTCGTTCCGCCGTAGGCGCGAGTCCATCCGGCCGGCGGATAGCCCACGGGGAGCGTGGCCGCGGCGCCACCAGCGTCGTCGTACTCGGGGTAGAAGCCGAAGCCCTTCCGCCAGACGAGGAAGCTGTCGGCAGTGGCCGGAGACGCGAAGGTGAGGTTGATCTTGGTCGTGCCGTCGGAGTCGTTCAGCGTCAGCTTTTGCGCGGCCGCCAGGTTCGTCACCGCAAGCGGCGGTGCCGTATCGATCGTGATCGATGCCGGCGCCCCGGGGATCCCCGCGAGTATGGCGAACGGATTGCCGCAGTCCCGGATGCTGACTGCGTTGACGGTGATCGTCCCCGTGCCGTCAACGGCAGCGAGGGTCTTCTTGACCGCGACCGTGAACAGCTGGCCACCGGTCGTGACCCCGCAAGGCAGACCGAGGATCGCCTGGTCCACCGTGTAGCTGCCGCCGCCGTTCGCAATGACCTGGTAGCCGCTGCCGTATCCGGTAAGCCAGGTGCCCTGGAGGATGCTCGCGCCGGGCGTCGAGCAGAGCTCGAGGTTCGAGCTCAGCGTGAAGGTCACCGTCGCCCCGCGGGCCGGGCTCGTGTCGGCCCGGTTGAACATGACCGGCACGGTCACGCACGGTGTCGCGGTGGACACGCAGAGGCCCGTCGTGTTGGCCGCCACGTTGTTCGGACCGAACTGGTTGCAGGCCCCACCTGGAGCCGGGGCGTTCAGCCATGGCCAGAAGATGGAGTTGGTTGCCACGAGATCGTCGGCAGGTGGGTTCGGATACAAAGGCGGATAGTCCGGGCCCGCCACATGGCCCCACCAGTTGCACGTCACGGCGATGGTCTCGGTGCCAGCGTAGGCTACACCGTCACCGCTGCCGCCCGTCCCATTGCCGACAAAGTTGTTGTTGGTCAGAGTGTTCGTGGAGATGGTCCCCGGAAACTGGCCGGAACTCAGGAAAACACCTTCGCGCACATTGGCAGTGAACATGTTGGCGCTCACCACCGTGTTCTGGGCGCCACGGGTGGGGTCCCCTGAACCGCCAAAACCGGTGAGGGCAAGCCCCGAACGTCCGTTTCCGATGAAGGTGTTCCCGCTGATCGCCGAGTTCTGGATGCCCCCCTGGAGGCCATCGAAGAGATTGCTGGCGAACTGGTTGTTGCTGATCGTTCCATACTCGAAGGCGAAGCGTCCGAGGTTCGCCCCGGTCCCGTTGCCGCCGAACGTGTTGCCGCTGATGAGTGGCGCCCGTGTCACGCTGGTGCCGACGTTACGGATCCCATCCACGAAGAGACCGGTGCCGGACGGCCCACTCACGATGCAATTGCTCGTGATGTGCATGCCATCAAAGTTGTCCTGGTCGAGATGGAAGAGGCCGCCGCCACCTGCCTGTGCAGTCCCGTCGATGTTGTTCTGGCTGACGGTCATGTCGAGCCCGTTGTCATTGAGGAAGAGGCCGCTTCCGGTGAATCCGGCCACGTGGTTGTTGAGGATCTGCACGTTGCTGAGCGGGCCGGACGTGGACTCGAGACCTCTGGTCCCGCCGATGAAGGAGAACCCGTCGATGATACTGCCGGCGCAGCCGGTCACGAGCGTGAGCAGGGTTGACCCCGGGGGACCTGCAATCACCGACTCGATGGCCGGATTGGGCGAACCCGTGACGCGGCCGCAGGCCGCGACGCCGCTCTGCGCACCAAGGAGGTTGACGAGCTTGTTGAGCGTGATGCCGCCGGCGTACGTCCCTGGACCGACGAGCACCGTGCTTGCCGTGACGCGATCGATTCCTTCCTGGATGATGCCGGTGGTTCCGACCTGAAGGCTCGCGTCATCGACGTGGAGCGTCGAGTAGCTGCCCTGGAAGCCGGGGTTGGCGGAGGTGTCGGTGCCCACGTCGAGCCAGGGCGTGTAGTCGGTCGTGGCGCCGGCTGCGGTAGCAACCGCGGCCTGCGCGTTCGAGCCCCACCAGTTGGCGGAGGCATCGGCGGTCGAGGCAGTCAGGTTGTTCACTCCTGTGATGACGCCCAGGAGGCTATTCCCCGTGATCGTGTACGCGGTGGGGTCGAAGCCGTTCCAGGACTGAGTCTTGACCGCATCGTTGACGCCGGAAATGTCGTTTTCGGTGACCATGGTGCCGGTGATGCCGCCGAGGATGCGAATGCCATGGTCGCCCGTGAACCCAACGGCAGCGCTCACCGTGTTGCCCTTGATGAGGGCGATGACGTCACCGGGGCCTGAGGAGTTGTCCCAGAGACCGCAGCCGCGGCGGAACGGCTTGAGGTTGACGAACTGGTTGTTCGTGATCTGGACGTTGGTGTAACCGCCGGGCCCGGCGCCTCCCGTGAACTGCGCGACGACGCTCAGCCCGGTCCCGCGATGCGCGTTGTCGAAGATGGTGCCGCCGCCGAGATCGATGGTGTTGTTGTCGAAGATCTGCGCGGTGGTGATATCGGTGGCGCCATAGTTCATGACGAAGATGGCGTCCTTGCCGCCCGTGATGTTGTCATCAGGACCGCGGTAGACCGTGTTGTAGCTGAAGGTCACCGGGCCGACCCAGCGCTCGAGGAGAACCGGGTTGTCGCCGCCTCCAAAAACCGTGTTGTGGTCGAAGAAGAGGGTGCCGGCGCTCGCGTAGCCCGCGATCAGGCCGAAGTTGTCGAAGGCGGTCCCGGCGGCCGATTGCACGCACTGGATCACGTTGTTCGTGATCGTGATCAGGGAGCCTACCCCGACGTTGGAGATGGAGATCCCGTTGGAGATCACCGCGGAAGCCGGCCCGGTCACGATCGTGAAGCCATCGATGGTGATCGTCGCGGTGATGTTGCTGATCGTGATCACCGTGCCGGCCGCCGGGTTGCCGGAGACATCGATGAAGGTCGACCCCGCACCGGCTCCCTGAAGCCTCAGGGAAATGGGAATCGTGAGTACTTCGGGATACGTCGCGGCCTGGACGTGGATGACGTCGCCGGCGCTCGCCGCGTTGATCGCGGCCTGGATCGTCGTGTAGCAGGGCAGATTCCCGCCGCACAGGCCGTCAGGGTTGACGTAGAGATCTGCCGACCACGCCGCGGACGCCGAACCGGCGATCAGAAGCACGGTTGCCAGAACCAGATGCCATGGGGACCTCATTATCGCTTCCTCCATTTGTCCTTGCGGACGAGCAGGCACCCGCTATCCGCCGGGTGCGGCCAGGACCTATTACGTAGAGCGCATGCGTAAGTCGGCTTCGAGACGTGCATCGTCGCTTCGCCTCACCTCACGAGGAGGAGCTTCGTTCGAAGCTCCCCATCCCGCCCGCCCCGGAGCACATAGAGCCCCGGCGCGGCGAGGCGGCCGCGTGCGTCGCGGCCGTCCCACTCGAGCACCGAGCCGCCGCCCGCCGCCTCCAGGGCGCGGCACAGACGGCCCGCAACGTCGTAAATCGCCACCGGCCCCGGCGGCACCGCTCCGAGGAGCGTGATGCGCGCGAAGCCGGGCGCCGGGTTCGGAGTCACCCGGATCTCCGGGACGACCGCCGGCGCCTCGATCTCGTCAGGCACCCCGGTTATCCCGCAGTTCAAGACCGTGATGTTCGGGTAGGGCAGCCGGGCCACGTTCCGGATGTCAATGAACCCGATCGTCATCGGGGCGGGACCGGTCACGAGCCCCTGGACCGTGATGTCGGCGAGGTCGCCGGGCGGCAGCACGAAGGTTCCCGAGCCGAGGACGCAGTTGTAGACCTCGAAGGAGTCCGGCGCCGTGAACTGCCATCCCGGGAACGTGGGTTCGGGCGACCCCGAGAACAGGTTCCCCTCGTCCACGTCCAGGATGGCGATGCGCGCCGGATCGTAGGAGAGGACCGCGTAGAAGCAGCTGATCGGGTCACCCGTCGCCCCCACGCTCAGGTGCACGGTCAGCGTCTGCCCGGCCTGGATGTTGAGGCACAGCGGGCGCAGGTAGACCAGGGGGTCGGCGCCCGCCCGGGTTGCCGCACCACCCAGGGCGAACGAGGCGGTTGCGAGAAGAGCGGCAGCTATCTTCACGATTCGTGGCATCGCCGACCTCCTACTTGATGGCGAGCACCTTCCGCACCGCGCGGAAGTCGCCCGCCGACATCTCGATCAGGTAGAGCCCGCTGGCCTGCCTCTCGGCCTGCCAGGTCAGGGTGTGCGCGCCCGGCTCGGCGATCCCCTCGAAGAGGCGCGCGACGACGCGCCCCGCCGGGTCGTAGACCGTGACCCGCACCTCGCTCCGCAGCGGAACGAGGATGCGGACGGTCGTCGCCGGGTTCATGGGGTTCGGGACGGGCTCGCCCAGGGCGAACTCCGCCGGCAGCGCGCCCGGCGCGTCCACCGGATCCACCGCCGCGACCGGCGGCCCGCTCGCGGTGCCGTCGAGCTCCCGGTTCCAGCGGTCGCGCACCTTCTGGCTCGCGAGCCGCGGCACGCCGCCCGGGACGTCCTCCCGCACCGGGGCGAGGACGATCTCCGCGAGCACGCCGGCGCTCGCGATGCGCTCGCCCGCGCCGAGGAGCGCGAGGTTCACGCTCACCTCGCCCTCACCCTCGCCCGGCACCGCCTTGAGGAAGTGCGCCGCCGGCAGGATCGCGCCCGGCCGCGCCTCGACGAGTCGGAGCCCCGGTGCGGCAAGCACGGCCTCGCATCCGAGGAGCGCCTCCACGTCGCCGCTCGCGCGGAGCGCGACCACGATCCGCTCGGGATCGCGGGCCACGACCTCCGCCGCGAGACGCACGAGCCCGCCGCCCGGCGCCCCCGGCAGCGTCTCCTCCGCGGCCGGGTCGTCCCCGTCGAGCGGAGCCACGGTCTCGAAGTTGACCGCGAAGAGGATCAGGTCCTCGAAGTCGATCACATTGTCCGTGGTCGGCCGATCCCAGGGACCGGGTCCCGGGGTCGTCGGTCCGATGTCCACGTAGTTCGAGAAGTTGGGATCGAGCGATGTCGTCGCGAAGGCGCGGCTCAGCCCGATCAGGTCGCAGAAGTTGACCTGCCCGTTGCCGCTCGGATACTGGGGCGAGCCCGGACAGGCGGGCGGCACGTTCGAGTCCCAGTCTCCGAGGTAGTAGCTGAGCGAGTTCTTGCGCACGGCGGTCGATGTGCCTGGCGACGGGTTCCCGGCGCAGTCGCGCACGTAGAGCGTGAAGTAGTAGTAGGAACGCTGCGGGACGGTGAACGGGATGACCACGTTCCCCGCGCTCACGTCGGGCACGTCGACCTCGAGGCCCTCGGTCGGCCCGGGGAAGTGCGGCCCCGGAAGCGGCGCCGCGTCGTCGTACTCGGGATACGCGTAGTTCCCGATGGCGCCGCCGTAGGGGAGGTAGCGGAGGCGGAGGTCGCCGCCCGTCTCGAAGGTCCCGCTCCAGGTGAAGCGGACTTCCTCGACGGCAGGCGTGCCCGGGCCCGGGACGGCGAGCGCGCTCGTCGTCCCCGCGAAGTCCGCGGGCGGGGTCGCGTCGAAGGTCAGCGCGAGCACCTGGCGGAGCGTGTTCCCGGCGTCATCGGTGGCGAGGAGTTCGAAGCGGTACGTCCCATCGCCGAACGCGAAGGCCACAGGAACGCTCGCCGGCCCCGTGTAGGCGACTCCCGGCTCGTCGAGCGAGAGCGGGATCCAGCAACCCGGATCGAGGCCCACCTTGTAGAACCGGTAGATCACGTCCTCGAGCGCGAAGTCGTCGCTCACCGCCACCCCGACGGGCGCGGTCGCCGAACCCACGCACGGATACGGTCCCGGCGGTGTCAGGACGGCCGCCGGCGGGGTGTCGTCCACCGGATGGTCCGCATCGCCGAGGCTTGCGATCGCGATCGGGTAGTTCCCCGGATCGCGCAGCGCGACCTGGTCGAGGAGGAAGTCCGGGGGCGTCGCCTCATCCTGGGCGACACCCGCCAGCACGGTGAGCGTCAAGACGCCGTTCCCGACCGCGAGCGGCGCCCCGCCGCCGAGGATCGCGCCCGACGCCGTCCGCTCGTTCCCGCTCCCGCCGATGGTCGGGATGTCGTAGAACTGGATGAGCGCGGCCTGCCGGCGGAGGAACGGCCCCTCGACCGTGCGGCGAAACGCGTAGCTCGCTGTGTGGTCGTAGTCCACGTCGAAGCCGCGGATCCCCGGCACGCCGTTGTTCTGATTGAGAAGGACGACCTGGCCCGCGAAGCCCGCCACGTCCGCGACCGCCCGATCAGCGCCGCCGGCGCGGTGGGGTAGCGCGAGGATGCCGTCCGCGAGATCCAGCGGCGCCGCGTCGGTCGCGTTCGTCGCCCCGTTCCCGTAGGTGCCCGTCAACGTGCCGTCCTCGCCCCACCAGTTGCCGCTCGTGGGCAGGGCGGGCGGCGTGTTCGACCCGGTCAGGAACTCGATGCCTCGGTTCTCGTTCTGGACGAGGTAGTTCCGCGTCACCGTCCAGGTGGCGAAGTTCCCGCTCGAGGTGGTGACCCGGTCGAGCGTGATGCCGGAGGCGAGATCCGACCCGACGGCCCGGATGTTCCCGGCGGCCCCGGCGAACACGTTGCCGCGGATCGAGACCCCGTTGTACGCGCGGGACGGCACGTCGCTCGAGGTCATGAAGAGCCCCGATTCGCCCTGCCCGCCCACGACCAGGTTGTCCCACACGCGGACGTCCGCCGCCCCGTCGCGGAAGAGGATCGCCGCGTTCCACGGCTCGGGAAGCGCGGGCGAGCGCCGGTAGTCGTGGACCACGTTGGCGACGACCGCCACGTGCTCCATGAGCGCGCCGCCGCTCGCGTTCGCCGTGTTGCGAATGAGGACCGGGATCCCGGCTCCATCGTGGAACCAGGAGTCGCGCACGGTGATCCAGCGCATCTGGGCGCCCGCGAGCTCGTTGGCGATCTCGACCGCCGCCTTGTTCACCATCCCCACGAATTCGCAGTCCTCGACGACCGCGCGGCACACGTAGTCCTTGATGCTCACCCCCGTGCTCACGTCGGTGAAGCGGAGGCCGCGGACGACGACATTCCGGATCGGACCCGAGGGGATCCCGTTCATGGCGACGGCGAGATCGAGATCGGGCGTGCCGCCCGTGTCGCGTCCGTCGATCGTGAAGCCGCCGCCCTCGATCACGATGTCATACACGGAGGGCGCCACGCGGATGGCGACGCTCCCGCTCACGCCCTGGGTCCCGCCCGGCTCGACCAGGTTCCCGGTCACGACGTAGGTCGTGTCGCTGAAGAGCGCGACGAACCCCCAGCTCGAGATGGGCACCGCGCCGAGGGCGGGAGCGGCGAGGATGAATGAGGCGCCGGCCAGAACGATTGCGAGCCGTCGCATCTCGAACGACTGGACCATGTGTCCTCCTCCGGCGGCGGCGGGCCTTGTCGTTCCCGCCGCCGCGGCCGTTGCCAGCTCGAACCCGCTAGCGCACGAGAATCAGCTTGTGGACCGCGCGGACCTGGCCGCCGGTGAACTCCACGAAGTAGATGCCGGTCGGCGCCGGATCCCCGGCGTCTGACCGGCCGTCCCAGGCCACGCTCGACCCGCCGGCCGGGAAGGGTTGGTCGGCGACCGTGCGCACGAGGCGTCCTGCCGTGTCGTACACGCGAAGCGAGGCCGCCGCCGGGCGCTCGAGCGTGAAGCGCAGGAGCGCGCTCCCGCTCGCCGGATTCGGCGCCGGAGCGTAGAAAACGGTGGCAAGCGGCGGCGCCGCCCCCGGACCGCCCGCGGCCGGCTCATCGATCCCGGTCGTCCCGGCGCCCGCGAGCTCGCGGTTGGCGGCATCGCGGATCTTCGCGGCGACGACCGCGACCCCGGTCGCCGGCCCCCCGACCTCGTAGTCGAGCTCGGCCACGACCCCCGTGCCCCGGAAGACGCCGGCGAGCGCGGCGGCATTCACGCTCACCCGATCGCCGCGCTCGAGGGCCCGGAAGAAGGCGCCGTCACCGAGGGCCGGCCCCGGACGGGCGCCGGCGAAGCGGAGTCCCGCCGCGTGCTCGAGCACGGCCTCGAAGCCCTTGACCTCGCGCCCGTTCCCGGCGAGACGGAGGCGGACGGTCAGGATGCCGCTGCGCTCGTCTGTCGCGGGCTCGGCGAGGAGGGCCACGGTGCCCGGCGCCTCCTCACCGAGAACCACGTCGCCCCCGAGCGGGGCCACGTTTCCGAAGTTGATGGCGAAGAGAATCAGGTCCTCGAAGTCGATGACGTTGTCGGTCGCCGGCAGGTCGAGGACGCCCGGCCCCGGCACGGTGGGCCCGATATCGGCGTAGTTCACGAACGCGGGCTGTGGGAAGACCGTGCCGAAGGTCGCCGAGAGCCCGATCAAGTCGCAGAAGTTGACCTCGCCGTTCCCGCTCGCATAGGCCGGCGAGCCGGCGCAGGCCGGGGTCACGGCCGGATCCCAGTCTCCGAGGTAGTAGGAGAGCGCGTTCGCGCGCGCGCTCGCACCGCTGCCGGGCGACGGATTCCCCGCGCAGTCGATGACGTAGATCACATAGTAGTAGTAGGAGCGTTCCGCGATCAGGTAGGGGATGGTGACGCTCCCCGCGCCGGCGTCGGGGATGTTGATCTCGATGCCTTCCGCGGGACCCGGGAAGTGGGGCCCGGGGACCGGCGCCGCATCGTCGTACTCGGGGTAGGCGAAGTTGCCGATCGCGCCGCCGTAGGGGAGATAGCGGAGCCGGAGATCGCCGCCCGCCTCGAAGCTCCCGTTCCAGGTGACCTGGACTTCCTCGGCCGCGGGGGAGCCCGGACCGGGCACCGCCACGGCTCCCGTCGTGCCCGCGAAGTCGGCGGGCGGGGTCGTGTCGTAGGTGATCGTGAGCGCGCCGAGCGCGAAGTTCCCGGCATCGTCGGTGGCCCGCACCTCGAACACGTACTGCCCGTCCCCGCTCGCGAAGGGAACGACGACCACCGTCGGTCCGGTGCTCGTGCCCGCCGCATCGAGGACGAGCGGCGTCCAGCAGCCGGGGGCGAGGCTCACCTTGCGGAGACGATAGAGGACGTCCTCGAGCGCGTAGTTGTCGCTCGCCGCGACATCGAACGAGATGGTCGGGGTCGCCACGCAGTCGTCGCCGCCGGTCACGGCCAGGGTGACCCCCGGGTCGGTCGCGTCGATCCCGCGATCGGCGTCGTCGAGCCCGGCCACCGCGAGCGGCTGGTTGAGCGGATCGCGCACCTGGACGTTGTCGAGCTCGACGTCGTCGGCTGCGGCGAGGTCCTCCGCGCCCGCCCGGAAGACCGCGAGGGCGAGCGCGCCGTTCCCGACGGCGAGCGGCGCCGCCCCACCGAGGATGGCGCCGGAGGACGTCCGTTCATTCCCGCTCCCGCCGATCCGCGGCACGTCGAAGAACGTGGTGATCGGGAACTGGCGGCGGAGGAACGGTCCCTCGACCGTGCGCTCGAAGACGAGGTTCACGCCGAAGTCGTAGTCGATGTCGAAACCACGGATGCCCGGTGCGCCGCCGTTCTGATTGAGGAGGACGACGTGCCCGACGTAGCCGTCCGTGTCGGCGAGAGAGCGGTCGATCAGAGCCCGATCGGGGCGGGCGATCGCGCCGTCGGGAAGATCGAGAGGGGACGGATCGGTGGCGTTCGCGGCGCCGTTGGCGTAGGTCCCGCCGACCGTGCCGTCCGCGCCCCACCAGTTGCCGTTCGTGGGGAGAGGTGTCGGGCCGCTCCCGGGGATCAAGTCGATCCCGCGGAGCGCGTTCCCGTAGAGGTAGTTCCCGCTCACGGTCCAGGTCGAGAAGTCCCCGCTCGTCGTCGTCACCTGGTGGAGGGTGATGCCCGAGGCGAGCACGGTCCCCGAAGGAGCCCGGATGTTGCCGGCGGAAGCGCCGAAGTGGTTCCCGCGGATGGACACCTCGTCGTAGACGTCGCCGGCCACGTCATCCGAGCCGATGAAGAGCCCCGCGAGGCCGTCGTTCGTCAGTACCACGTTGTCCCACACCCGGAGGTCGCTCGCCCCGTGGCGGAAGCCGATCGCGGCGTTCCAGTTCTCCGGGTGGGCCACCGAGCGGCGATTGTCGTGGATCACGTTCCCGATCACGTAGATGTGGGACATGGAAGCAGTTGGGGCCCCGGCATTCGCGTGGTTCATGAGCTTCACCGGGAAGGCGGCCGAATCGTGGATCCAGTTCTCGCGGATCGTGACCCACTGGAGCGTGGCGCCCGGCGTCAGCGTGACGAACTCGATCGCGCTCCAGTCGTTGACGAGCGCGAACTCCGAGTCCTCCACGGTGATCTGGCACAGATCGTCCTGCCCGTAGACGGCGTTCCCGAGGTCGGTGAAGCGAAGGTCGTGGATGCGGACGTTCCGGATGGGGGAGGCGGCGGTCCCCACGATCTCGATCCCGATGTCGTCGTCGGCCGGGCCGCTCGTGTCCCGCCCGTCGATCAGGAATCCGCTCCCGTCGATCGCGATGTCGTGTACGCCCGGAGCGATGCGGATCCCGAAGTCACTCGTGCCCTGGGCGGCATCGACGAGGTCGGCGGTCAGGACATAGGTCTCATTCGAGAGGGTGATCGTGGTGCCCCAGGTGCTGAGCGGAGTGGTAGCGGCGGCAGGCAGAGCGAGGGCGACGGCGAGAATCGCCGAGAGGAGGGCGGCAACCTTCATGGCGGACCTCTCCTGTGCTTCGTCGGTGCACGCTGGTCGGGTCCGCCGGCATGGCGAAACCCCAACCGCAAGTGCCAGGACACGGTGGAAAAAGAGAGGGTTGGGGGAGATCTAGGCGAGTTTTGGAGAACGCGGGCGGGGGCCGAGGAAGACGGCACGGCCTGAAGATGTGGACCAGTAGACCCGGAGCGGCCACGGACACCTCCGTGTGGGAACTACGTTGTCCCGAACCGCGGCTAGAATATCACTTGGAGGTCACTTGATCCACGAAAAACGCAAGGTGCGCTGTATTTTCCGGGACGGGAAATCTACAATCGCGGTGTGAGATTCTGCGCGGCCTGCGCCGGTGGCTAGACGCAGGTAAAGTGTACAGCCGCGCGTTCTTGCTCCCAAGAAAAGGCTTTCATGAGCGGGTGATGTGCGGCTCGGGGCCTGCAGTCCGGTCTTAGCGGAGCAGCACGGCCCGGACGTCGCGGGCGCCGAGCGGCGTCTCGACGCGAAGCCAGTAAACGCCGCTGGCGACCGGGTGGCCGCGCTCGTCTCGCCCGTCCCAGGTGAGCCGGTGCACGCCGATGGGAAGAGGCGCCTCCGCGGCGAGCACCCGCACCCGCCGGCCGCGCACATCGTAGATGCCCGCCCTGACCGCCCCCGCCGCCGGCAGCTCGAGCTCGAACACGGCACTCGGGTTGAACGGGTTCGGATAGGGACCGCGGAGCGCGAGCACGCGGGCGGGGGCTCCCTGTGGCTCGATCCCGTTACCGGTGCCGTTCGTGGCTCCGGGTGTCGCACGCAGGAGGAACTCGCCATGGCCCGCCGTCGGGGAGGCGCCCGTAGGACACGTCGGCGGTCTGTGGCCGAAGCGGAGCGAGTCGATGAGGCCGACGCCGAGCGCGATCGTATCGAAGAGGCCGAGTTGCTCCCCGGCGGCGCGACAGCATTGAACGTCGCGTGAAGCGGACCCTGTAAGGGCTGCGAGTCGCACCAGACGAGGAGGAACTCGCCCGGGGGCAACGCGACCGCCGGGAAGATCCACTTGGTCGGGTTCGTCAGGTTGTCGGTCAGGTGCTTGCCGCCGAGCTCGAGCGTGTCCGGTCCGGCGTTGTAGAGCTCCACCCAGTCGTCGTAGTCGCCGTGCTCGTCCTGGATGCGTGGCCGAGTTCGTCTGCCATGAACTCGTTCAGGAAGAGCGGCGGACGCTCGTAGCCCGTGATGAAGCTGTAGGTGACGAGGGGCGCGCCCGCGGGATCGTCGGTGAGCGCGCCCAGGTTGTCCACCGCCCGCAGGTAGTAGTGGACCGTGGTCAGCGAGGGTTGCCCCGGAATCGACGGCCCCGTAGTTCCCGTCGCCGGCGTCCCCGTCGCCATGGAGGCCGTCGTCGTACATGGTCATCGTGACGTACCCGGCGCCGGCGTCGTACTTGAGCTGGGTCACGGCGAGCGATCCGTCGTCCCAGAAGGACGCGGTCACGCGCACGTCCGCATTGGCCGGCGGGGCCGGCGGGAAGTGGACGACGTCGTCGATCTGCGGCCTCAGGTTGCCGCCGCCCGCGTTGGCGGACCCCGGAGTGGGAGTGGCGAGGATCTGCCAGTACGGGCTCCCGTCGGGAAGCCGCCCATAGCTTGCGTCGGTGAGCTGGCGGTCGAAGACCCGCACATCCACCGGCGCCGAGGTCGCGAGCGCTCCCGAGAAGATGCCCACCGCCTCGCCCTTCTTCTCGAGCTTGAACGGGGCGTGCCACTTCCCCTCGAATGGCTCGTTGTCCGCCCACACGAGGACGCGCTGGCCGGGGAGGAGGGTCGTGTCGGGAAGGGCGAAGCGACCGGGCACGGCGAGGTCATCGGTCAGGTAGAGCCCGAGGAGGCTCACCGGGGCGCCGCTCCGGTTCAGGAGCTCGATCCAGTCGTCGTGATCGCCCCATTCATCGGTGATGGTGGTCGCGTTCGACGCCATCAGCTCGTTGACGCAGAGCGCCGGCGGCGCGTCGAGGGGCGCGATCTCTCCGAACAGGTGGTTCGTGCGACAGCTGACGAAGGTGCGGAGCTCGGCCGGCCCATCGTGGAAGAAGTCGTTCGACTCCCAGCCCCACTTCCACCAGTCGCGCTCGGCGTCGGCCTCGACCTCCGCGTACGCGGAATCGATGAGCCCGTCGGTCGCCTGACCGGTGAAGGTGGTGGTCAGGATCTGCCGCACGCGATCGAAGTGGAGCTGGCGGAGCACCGGTACGTCCTGGATCAGGCGGAACAGGCGGTTCCCGGAACCGAGGAAAACCGTCTCGTTGCACGCGAACACGTTGCTGAACGGCCAGACGTTGCCGAAGGTGAGGTCGACGTCGAATGGAACAACCGTCCAGCGATCCGTCGTCAGGTCGTGGTGCAGTAGCCAGTTCTTGAAGGTCAGGTCGGTGTTCTGGAGGACGACCTGGGTGGCGTAGAAGTCGGCCAGCCGGTTCAGGTGCATGCGCGTCGCCACAAAACGGAACAGCGAGTCGGATGACGTGTAGTTGAGGCCGTTGATGAAGGCGATGAGATCGCTGTAGTCGCCCGGATCGCCGAGCTCCTTCTCGTAGGCCGCCATGTAATGCTGGACGGTGGGCAGCGGGGAGAGGTTGCTGGCAGGCGCCGGCGGCCCCTGCGGCTTGTACATGTTGGCATTGACCGTGGACAGGCCCACTCGTTCCAGGAACTCGACGTCGACGTTCTCGATATCGTTGCGGACGCCCATCCACTGGCCGTTGAGGATGAGGTGCACGAAGCGGGAGCGGGGCGTCGGGCAGCCGTTCCGGGCGAACAGCTGGTAGGAGATCCGCTCACGGAGCAGCGACCGGTCGATGTACTCCGAGTTCAGGTTGAAGTTGTCGCGCCCGGCGTAGAGGCCGGAATTCAGCTTGATCTTCCAGGACTTCTTGAGCAGCGAGCGGGAGACATTCCCCCGGTAGCGCCCGATCGCGTCGGTGTAGAGCGTGTTGTCGAACGCCACGTCGAGCTGCACGTAGCGATCCGGGTCCGGCGGCTGCGGATCGGGGTTGTCGTCGAGGACCTCGAGGGTGTCCGGGTGGATCACGATCTGGACGAGCGGGAGGCTCGTCGCGTTCTGGGCGAGCGACATCGCCGAGACGACTCCGCTCGGCCCGGAGATGTTGCCGTAGGCGTCCACGGCGCGTACGCGGTAGTAGAAGGGTCCGCCCGGGGTCCGCGGATCGAGACGCCGCGAGACCCGCTCGAGCGTCCCGGAGACCGTCGTGAACGGACCGCCTGGGTTCGAGCTCCGCTCGACCTGGTAGCCGGCGAGATCGTCCTCGGGACCGTTCGCCCAGTCGAGGGCCACCGCCTCGTAGTTGTCGGCAGCGACGAGCCCGGCCGGCGGAGCCGGAGCGATGAGATCGGGCGCGCGAGAGACGACCGAGATGGCCGAGATGGCGGCGAAGCCGAAGTCGGGCTGGAACTGGACGTTCAGCACCCCGTCGGCCACCGTGGCGCGCAGCGTGAAATCGATCGCATACGTGCGCCAGACTAGCGCGTAGAGGTCGATGTTCGAGAGGGCCGCCTGGCCTTCGATGCGCACGTCGAACTGGCACTCCCCGGTCGAATGCTTGTGGTTGTCGCTCATGTGGAGCGTGACGAGGTAGTCGCCGTTCGGCACGTCGAAGCGGTACTCCGTCTGGTATATGCGGTTCCACTGATAGAGGGGTTGATCCGGCGTGTCGCCGATCACGTGCCAGGTGAACTGGTCGAACCCGCCGATGTACCCGAAGCTTCCGGGCGTGTACGCACGATCGGCGACGAACAGGGTGCCATCCTGGGCCAGGTAGTCCTCCGAGCCGCAGTTCACGTGGACCTCGTAGCCGAGGGCGGGGACCGCGGCGGTTCCCGCGGCGACCAGGAGCAGCAGGGCCGCGCGGAGAACGAGCGGGGGAGAAACGAGCGAAGCCTCGAGACGTCGAGCGCGCATCGGCGATCATCCTCGCTGGGGGGGGGCGAGCCGGCTTCCATCCTGGGCTGGCCGCCCGCGGCCAGCCATGGGCCGTGCCGGCCGCGCTGTGGGCTCGGGGCGCGGAGCACGGAGATACACGGAGTCCGGGAGTCCGGCGGGAACTCCCGTCCAATAGTAGTATAGCACGCAACTTACGCTCCGCTCAAGGCGTTGACTGGGCGCCGGGCCCGGTCTAGACTCGGCCGCTCGATCGCTTGGGCGGGCGATTCCCCACGGCCGCCGGAAAGGAGCCAGGAAACTCCATGCTCGGAGGCCCTCCGCCAGCGAAGACTCCGCTCAACGCCGTCCACCGGGAGCTAGGCGCCAAGATGGTCGACTTCTCCGGGTGGGACATGCCTCTCCTCTACGACGGCATCCTCCCCGAGCACCGCGCCGTGCGCGAGGCCGTGGGGCTCTTCGACGTCTCGCACATGGGACGGTTCCATGTCCGGGGGGCGGGAGCGGAGGCCTTCCTCGACCACATGGTCACCAATAGCATCGCCGGCATTCCCGACGGCCAGGCGGTGTACTCGGCGCTCTGCTACGAGAACGGCGGCACCGTCGACGACCTGATCGTCTACCGCGCCGGCGCCGGCGACTACTACATGGTCGTCAACGCCTCGAACGCGCCGAAGGATTTCGAGTGGCTCGCGAGCCACAAGCCGCACGGCGTGGACCTCGAGGACATCTCGGCGCGGACCGCGCTCATCGCCGTGCAGGGGCCGCGCGCTCCGGAGCTCGTCGGACGGGCCGGGGGCGGGCGCGTGGACGACATCGGCTACTACCGCTTCCGCCGCGGGCGCATCTTCGAGCACGAGGCGATCATCGCCCGCCTCGGCTACACCGGGGAGGACGGATACGAGCTCATGGTCGAGGCCGGCGCCGCGGAGGACGTCTGGCGCGGCCTCATGAGAGCGGGCGCCGACCTCGGCGTCCATCCGGCCGGGCTCGGCGCCCGCGACACGCTTCGCTTCGAGGCCGGGCTCTGCCTCTACGGGCACGAGCTCACCGCCGACATCACGCCGCTCGAGGCGGGGATCGCCTTTGCGGTCAAGCTCGAGAAGTCGTTTGTCGGGGGGGATGCGCTCCGCCGCCAGCGCGAGGCGGGGGTGCCGCGACGCGTCGTCGGCCTGAAGATGGATGGCGCGCGGATCGCGCGGCAGGGAGCGGCGATCGTGCGGGATGGAAAGCCGATCGGCGAGGTGACGAGCGGGATGTTCGCGCCGACGCTCGATGGGGGGTATGCCCTTGCGCTCGTCGCGAGCGGCACGGTGACGGCGGGAGATCCGGTCCAGGCGACGATCCGCGACCAGGTGTTTCCGGCCCGGGTCATGGCGAAACCTTTCTACAAGCGCGAGCGACCGGGCGCGAAGTAACGCGGCCGCCAGGGGGCGGCCGGCAACGCGGGGCGCTCATGGTGCAAGCCACGGGGGGAGGATCGATGGCGGAAGGCAAGACGATCCCGGAACAGCTCAAGTACACCGAGGATCACGAGTGGGTCGAGATCGAGGATGGCGTCGCGACGGTCGGCGTCACCGACTACGCGCAGAACGAGCTCGGCGACGTGGTCTACGTCGAGCTGCCCGAGATCGGCGAGAAGGCCGTCCAGGGCAAGGCGTTCGGCCTCATCGAGGCGGTCAAGACGGTGGCCGATCTCTACGCCCCGGTCTCGGGCGAGATCGTCGAGATCAATCACCACCTGACGCAGAATCCCGGCCTCATCAACGAGTCTCCATATGAGGAGGGCTGGGTGATCAAGATCCGCGTCCAGGACGAGGGCGAGCTCGGGATCCTGCTCGACGCCGGCAAGTACTCGGATCACATCGGAGCCTGACCGGCGGGCAAGAAGGGGGAGCCGCGTGCTCCGCTCGCCGGGTGCTCGGCGTGCCGTGGTGGGGGGTTTCAGAGCGAGGGAGGACAGGCGTGAGCCGTTACACACAAAAGGGTGATGCGGAGCGGCGAGCGATGCTCGCCGCGATCGGCGTGTCGAGCATCGATGAGTTGTTCAGGGCGATCCCCCCGAAGCTCCTCCACCGCCGGCTCCTCGATTTGCCCCCGGCGCACAGCGAGGATCGGCTCGTTCGTGAGCTCGGAGCGCTGGCCGCCGCCAACGCCGACACCGAGCGGATGGCCTCGTTCCTCGGCGCCGGGATCTACGATCACTACGTTCCGGCCGCCGTGCGGGCCCTCGCCGTCCGCTCCGAGTTCGCGACCGCCTACACGCCCTACCAGCCCGAGGTGAGCCAGGGCACACTCGCCGTGATCTTCGAGTTCCAGACGCTCATCTGCGAGCTGACCGGCATGGATGTGGCGAATGCCTCCATTTATGACGGCGGCTCGGCGCTGGCCGAAGCGGTGATGCTGGCGGCGGGTGCGAAGAAGCGCGCGCGGATCCTCTTCCTGGGCGGCGTGCACCCCTTCCATGCCGAGGTCACGCGCACCTATGCCACGGCCGCCGGGCTCGAGTTCGAGACGGTGCCGGCGCCGGGCGGGACGACGCCGGCGGCGCTCCTCGCCGAGAAGCTGGGCGATGATGTGGCCGCGGTCGTCGTCCAGCATCCGAACGTGTTCGGATGCCTCGAGGACGTGGGGCGCCTGGCGGAGGCCACGCATCGCGCGGGGGCATTCCTCATCGCGAGCGTGGATCCCATTTCGCTCGGCATCCTCGCCCCGCCGGGCGATTACGGCGCCGACATCGCGGTCGGCGAGGGGCAGTCGCTCGGCACCTTCGCCAACTACGGCGGTCCGGTCCTCGGCTTCTTCGCGGCGAAGAGCGAGCATCTGCGGAGATTGCCCGGACGACTGGTCGCCGAGACCCTGGACCGGGACGGCCGGCGCGGCTACGTGCTCACGCTGCAGACGCGCGAGCAGCACATCCGGCGCGAGCGCGCGACCTCGAACATCTGCACCAACACCGGACTCGTCGCCCTGATGGCCACGATCAGCCTCTCGCTCCTGGGGAAGAAGGGGATCCGCGAGGTGGCCGAGCAGTGCCTGAAGAAGGCGCACTTCGCGGCGCGCGTGCTCGAGCGCGCCGGCGCCCCGCGGCTCCACCAGGAGCCTTTCTTCCGTGAGTTCGCGGTGCGCGTGCCGGGTTCGGTCGAGGCCGTCGTGGAGCGCGGGTTGGCCCACCAGATGCTCGCCGGCGTGCCGCTCAGGCGGCTCGATGCGAGCTTCGAGGACGGCCTCCTCGTGGCGGTCACCGAGCGCCGTACGCGCGCCGAGATCGAGCGACTCGGGAAGCTGATGGCCGAGATGAAGGCGGGCGCGCCGGCCCTCGCGGAGGCAGGACGATGAGCACGACCAAGGATGTGAAGCAGGGAGACGGGGCCGGCGGAGTGCAGGGCGGAGGCGTGGCGCGCGGCGGGGTGCAGGGCGGAGTGCGCGGGCGGCCGGCGGGGCGCAGGGCGGAGGCGCGGCGGCCAGGCGCGGCGCCGGGCGGGGCGCGCACCGAGCCCCTCATCTTCGAGCTGTCCGTGCCGGGACATGTCGGCTATCGCCTCGAGCCGCTCGACGTGCCCGATGTGCCCGTCGAAGAGCTGGTGCCGAAGGAGTTCCGGCGCCGCGTGGAGCCGCGGCTCCCCGAGGTGACCGAGCCGCAGGTGGTCCGCCACTTCACGCGCATCTCGGTCTTGAACCACCACATCGATCGCGATGTATTCCCGCTCGGGTCGTGCACCATGAAGTACAACCCGAAGGTGAACGAGACGCTCGCGGGGCTCGCCGGGTTCGCCAATCTGCACCCGCTCACGCCGGAGCAGGGAGCACAGGGCGCCTTGGCGCTGATGGCCGATCTTGGGCGGCATCTCGCCGTCATCACCGGGATGGACCGGGTGAGCCTGCAACCCGCCGCCGGGGCGCAGGGCGAGTTCACCGGGCTTCTCATCGCCCGCGCCTACTTCCGCCACCGCGGCGAGCACGAGCGGAAGCGCGTCATCTTCCCGGACTCGGCGCACGGCACCAATCCGGCGAGCGCCGCCATGTGCGGCTTCGAGCCGGTCGAGATCAAGTCGAACGCACGCGGGCTCGTGGATGTCGAGGCGCTGTCGCAGGCGCTCGACGGGCGCACAGCCGTGTTCATGGTCACCAACCCGAACACGCTGGGGCTGTTCGAGGAGGACATCCTCGCGGTCGCCGCCCGCGTGCACGAGGCAGGCGCGCTCCTCTACCTGGACGGCGCCAACCTGAATGCGCTCGCCGGCGTGACGCGGCCTGGCGACATGGGCTTCGATATCTGCCACCTGAACCTGCACAAGACCTTCTCGACGCCGCACGGCGGTGGCGGGCCGGGGTCGGGGCCGGTCGGGGTCAAGGCGCGGCTCGAGCCGTATCTGCCCCGGCCGACGATCGAGCACCGCGGCGGGCGCTACGTCCTCGACTGGGATCGTCCGCAGTCGGTGGGCAAGGTGCACTCCTTCTACGGCAACTTCGGCATGCACGTGCGCGCGCTCGCCTACATCCTCGCGCTCGGACCGGACGGGATCCGCGAGGCGACCGAGAACGCGGTGCTCAACGCGAACTACCTCAAGTCGCTGCTCGTGGGCGCGTTCGACCTGCCGTACGACGGGCCGTCGCTCCACGAGTTCGTGCTGTCGGGGGATCGCCAGAAGGAGTTCGGCGTGCGCACCGCCGACATGGCAAAGCGTCTCCTCGACCATGGCTTCTATGCGCCGACCGTGTACTTCCCGCTGATCGTGCACGAGGCGCTCATGATCGAGCCGACCGAATCGGAGACCAAGGAGTCGCTGGATCGCTTCGCGGCGGCGCTCAACGACATCGCGCGGGAGGCGCGCGAGAACCCGGCGGTGCTCCACGACGCGCCGCACTCGACGCCGGTGCGCCGGCTCGACGAGGCGCGGGCGGCGCGCGAGCTCAAGCTCCGGTGGCAACCCTGAGCGAGGCAGAGAGCGTGGGGGCTCCGGGCATGGGGGCTCCGAACATGGGGGCTCCGAGCGTGGGGGCTCCGAGCGGGGGAGTTCCGGCGAGCGGGAGCGAGGCGCTGGCCTGGCGGAGCTGGCCGGCCGCCGAGCGGCCGGGGCAGGCGGTGGTCGTGGCCCTGGCGATCCTCGCGGCATCGTTCGGGCTCGGGATGTACGGAGGCGATCCGGTGCTCGGAGGGATCGCCCTCGCCATCCTGACCCTGTCCCTGGCGCCGTTCTTCTTTCCGACCCGCTACCGGATCGATGAGACGGGGGTCGAGGCAGTCTCGTTCTTCGGCTCGCGCCGCCGGGAGTGGCCGGTGCTCCGGAGCTATGTCGCGGACGCGCGGGGCATCACGGTGAGCCCGTTTCTCCATGCCTCGTGGCTCGAGTCCTACCGCGGAATGCGACTCCTCTACTCCGGGAATCGCGAGGCCGTTGTCGCCGCTGTGGCCGCGCGGCTGGAGGCCATGAGCGACCAGAGGAAGCGGTAAGCTGCGAGGAGTGGGGAGACGGGGCATCGGAAGTCGCGCATCGGGAGGCAGCGCGTCGGAGGCGACGCGCTCGAGGCGAGGTAGCCGAGGCAGCAGAGGTAGCCGAGGCAGCGGAGACAGCGCATGACGGACCAGAAGGCCGAGCAGGGCGGCGAATCCTCTCCTGGCGGCGCGCCCGGTGCCGGCAGCGGTGGCGGGCCGGGACGCGAGAAGGCGTCCCGTTTTTCGCCGGAGGACGAGGCGCTCCTCGCTTCCGTGGCCGGGCGCGTGGTCCGCATGGGCCTGGCGACGCCGGCCGTGTTCTTCCTCGAATCGGTGAAGCCGCTCAGCTTCATCGGCAGTCAGGCCCTCATCTTCTTCGAGCCCTTCATCAAGGCGTTCTTCAACATCTCGCAGTACGAGCAGTTCGCGCGGTTGATGGAGAACCGCGAGGCGCTCGAGCGGCTCCTGGTCATCATCGAGACGCTGGACGAGGAGGAGCGGGACCGCGAGCGTGCGGCCAAGGCCGCCGCCCGCGCCGCGAAGAAGGCGGAGAAAGAGGCGCGAGACGCCGCGCGGCGAGGCGGCGTCTAGCGGTTGCTGGGCGCCGCACGGGAACGGCGCAGGCGAGCAAGGCCTTTCGTGGGCCGCGTGTGTGAACGGCGTTGTCATAGAGTGACAACGCCGTTTCCGCAGGGGGTGCCCGGTGGCTCACGCCGGCATCCCGGCGGCTGCTGCTATCCATAGGACTGGCAACGGAATGGCCGCCAAGAGCACTTCCGATCCCGGTTGGCCACCCTCTTGCAATGGCAGGCCCCTCGAGCGCGCGCGTTGCGCGCGTCGAGAGGAGCGCGCCTGTCTGGCGAGAGGGAGGGATCGATGTCGGTGCACGCAGCGCCGCCACCGCGGCGGGATCAGCGGCGGCGGCAGCGAGGTGCCCGCGCGGGGACGCGGGCTCGCTTCGGCCCGCGGCTCGCGCCCGCGGTCGATCGCGAGCTGTGGCACCTGGCGGGCATCGAGGTCGCGCTCGATCGGGGCCTGGGCGCTGCCCTCCGGCGGTTGCAGGAGGGCCGGCGCTATCGGCGGCTCGGCTTCGAGCTGTGGCGTGACTACGTGCGGGAGCGAGTCGGCGTCGCCATGCGCTGGACCCAGTACCTGAAGCTCCTCGATCGCGGTTGTGAAACGGTTCCCGAGATCGGGGCCGCCCTCGAGCGCGGGGACATCACCACATGGAAGGCGATCCTCCTCTTCGCGGTCGTGGGTCGGGAAACGGAAGCCGCGGAGCGGAACGCGTGGATCGCACGCGCCCGCAGCTGCTCCGTGCGGCGGCTCGAGCGTGCTGTGACCGCAGCGCGGCTCCGGGGCGCGACCGGGATCGGCCCTGCTGCCGGCGCGGCCGGCGGCTCGACGGAGGCAGCGGGCGCCGTGCCCGATCCGCGCGCACCGGAGCCGGGGGAGTGGTTCTCGTTCCGCGTTCCCTACCGTACCGCGGAGCTCTGGCGCGTGGCGCGGGAGACGGCTGACCGCGTCTCCCAGTCGTCCCTGCCGGCCTACCGCTGCTTCGAACTCATGGTTGCGGAGCGATTCGCCGCGCTCGGCTCCGCGGAGGAGGCGAGCGTCCTGGCAGCCGGGGAGGCCGCCGCGGCGGCGCAAAGCGCGGCGATGGCCGAGAGGCAGGCGCGCCTCCGCGCCCGGCTCGGGCTCGATGGCGATGATCCGGCGACCGAGCAGGAGCTGGATGAGGCCGCCTGGTCGGATCTCGAGAGGCTCGAGGAATCGTGTCGCGCAGCGGCGGCCGGCTGGCGATTCCTGGAATGGCAACACGAGCGCGTGGACATGCCGCCGGATCTCGAGTCGGAAACGGTGGTCGATGCCTTCGAGCTCGATCGCATCGTGCTGGGGCTCGAGGCCTGGCGAAAGGAGATCCGGCGGCTCCAGGGGGAGTTGCTCGTCTGGATGCAGGACATGGCGGGATGGCGCACTCTGGGATTCGCCTCGTTCGCCCAGTACACGGCGGAGCGGCTGGGGCTCAGAGCGAGCGAGGCGGGGCGGTTGATGCGCTTCGCAGCGGGCCTCGCAACTTTCCCGGAGCTGGCAGCGGGGTATCGCGCCGGGAAGCTGAGCTTCATGCAGATCGTGCTCCTCCTGCGCGTGGTCCAGCAGGGGACGGCATTGGCGTGGGCCGTGTGGGCGGCGCAGCGAACATGCCTGGCCACGGCGCGGGCCGTCGAGGATGCGGAGCTCTTTGGATTGCCCGGCGCGAAACCGCGCACGATGGCGGCCTGGGCTCGCGAGGTGTCGGCGATGGGCCGGAGGCGGCAGGCGGAGCTTCCAGACTGGCTTCGTGGGGAAGCTGCGGATTGCGCTCAAGCTCCGGATCACGGTGAGTCCCGCGATGGCGGGGAGGCTCCGGACCGCGGCCCGGCTCGGGACTGCCCTGCTGGTGGGAGCGCCGCCCCCCCGGACCCCGCTTGCCGGCCCGATCTGCTCTTCTGGTCAACGTCTGCGCCGGGCGAGCCGCCCGTCTGCGTCGACCCGGCCACCTTGCCCCTCGGGAGCGCATTGCCGCCGACGAGGGAGCATGGCCGGCCGCACATCGTGGGCCTCGATCTGGATGCCTCCGGGGCTCCCGAACCCACGCGGCTCGAGGCCCGCATCCGCTTCTTCTGCCCGGCCGAGATGGCCCCCTTTCTCCGGGCCGGGCTCGAGTCCTGCCAGGATCCGGATGGGGGCCTGATGGCGGACTGGCGGCGCCTCGAGATGCTGATCCTCGGCTTCCTGGCCGAGTATCTCGACACCCCCGAGGTGAAGCGCCTCAAGGCCGCCTTTCCGACCCTGGAACGGGATGGATGGGTCTGCCAGACCCCCGTTTGCAGCGGGCGGGGGCCTCTCCACCGGCACCACGCGAAACCGCTGGGCGCCGGAGGGCCGGATGTCGACTGGAACATCACATCCCTGTGTGCCGCCCACCACATAGGACATGTGCACACCATGCGCTCCGTTCGCGTGGTCGGGCGGGCTCCCGATGGGCTCATGTGGGAGGTGGGGTGCCGGAGAGACCGCGAGCCCCTGCTGCGCTTCACGGGAGAAGTCAAAGTCGATCAGCTCTATCCTGTTTCAGCTGCTGGGTATGACATGGCCAGTTAAGGTCCTGCATGAACACTATGGGCCGCTCCGCAGTGGGCGCCGGGGACCGGGCCTGAGGATGAGCCCAGGGCGCGCCCCTTCGGCCGGGAGGAACCCGCCGGCCTGGGAGGAATCCGCGGGCCAGGAGGAACCCGCCGGCCTGGGAGGAACCCGCAGGGCCGGAGGCCCGCCTGCTGTCCCGTTCGCGTTCACTTCACGCTGTCTCCCCGGTGTCTCGAGGTGCCGGCCGATGGGCTCGACGATGACCTCCGCACCGGGCATCGGGCCGGCGCCCGGTGCTCGTGCGAGCCTTCCTCGTCTGATCCGTTTTCTATATACTCCGGCGTCTTGCGGTGCCGGCGGGCCGGTGCCGCGCTGGGCGCGCCGCCGACGAACGGGCCGGTGCGCCGGGAGCCACCCGGCCGCGCGAACTCGACGCGGGTCCGGGGGCGGGGAGATGCCTGAGGAGTGGCCCTAGAGGACGATGAGCCAGACCATTCAGCCCAACCAGATCCGCTCGATTCTCGCCACCGACTGCGGCTCGACCACCACGAAGGCCATCCTGATCGAGAAGCAGGGCGAGTCCTACCGCCTCATCGTGCGCGGCGAGGCGCCGACCACGGTCGAGGCGCCCTTCGAAGACGTGACCCGCGGCGTGCTGAACGCCATCCGCGAGGTGGAAGAGCTCTGCGGGCGCCAGATGCTCGACGGCGACCAGATCATCACGCCTCAGCAGGGCGACCGCGGCGTGGACCTCTACCTCTCGACCTCCTCGGCGGGCGGCGGTCTCCAGATGATGGTGGCCGGGGTGGTCAAGCAGATGACCGGGGAGAGCGCGCAGCGCGCGGCCCTCGGCGCCGGGGCCATCGTCATGGACGTGATCGCGTCGAACGACGGCCGGCTGCCGCACGAGAAGATCCGCCGGATCCGGCAGCTCCGTCCCGACATGATCCTCCTCTCGGGCGGCACCGACGGCGGCACCACGCAGCACGTGGTCGAGCTCGCGGAGCTCATCGCCGCAGCCGAGCCGAAGGCGCGCCTCGGCGCCGGCTACGAGCTCCCGGTCATCTACGCCGGAAACAAGGACGCGGCAGGCCTCATCGAGAAGATCCTGGGCGGCAAGACGGCCCTTGTCGTCGTGCGACAACCTACGGCCGTCGCTGGAGCAGGAGAACCTGGGGCCCGCGCGCGACAAGATCCACGACCTCTTCATGGAGCACGTGATGGCCCAGGCCCCGGGCTACTCGAAGCTCATGTCGTGGACCGCGGTGCCGATCATGCCCACGCCGGCCGCGGTGGGGTCGATCATCGAGACGATCGCCCGACGAGGAGAAGATCGCGGTCATCGGCGTCGACATCGGCGGCGCCACGACCGACGTCTTCTCGGTGTTCCAGGGCGTGTTCAACCGCACGGTGAGCGCCAACCTCGGCATGAGCTACTCGATCTCGAACGTGCTCGCCGAGGCGGGGCTTGCCAACGTGATGCGCTGGGTGCCCTTCAGCATGGACGAGGCGGACCTGCGCAACCGCATCAAGAACAAGATGATCCGCCCGACCACCATCCCGCAGACCCTCGAGGAGCTGATGGTCGAGCAGGCGATCGCGCGCGAGGCGCTGCGGCTGGCCTTCGAGCAGCACAAGCAGCTCGCCGTGGGCCTGAAGGGCGTGCAGCAGGAGCGCACGATCTCCGACACCTTCGACCAGAACGACGAGCGGCGCCACGCTCATCGACCTGATCGCGCTGGATCTCCTGGTCGGCTCGGGCGGCGTGCTCTCGCACGCGCCGCGCCGTGTGCAGGCGGCGCTCATGATGCTCGACGCCTTCCTGCCGGAGGGCGTGACCGAGCTGGCCGTCGACTCCATCTTCATGATGCCGCAGCTCGGCGTGCTCGCCGCGGTGCACGAGAGGGCGGCGACCGAGGTCTTTCGCAAGGACTGCCTGATCCGCCTCGGCTCGGCTGTCGCGCCCTGGGGGCCGGGGCGGGCCGGCGAGCTCGCGCTCAAGGCGAGCCTGACGCGCGCCGGCGGGAAGAAGGAGGAGTACGAGGTCCTCTTCGGCGACATCCGGTGCATCGCGGCGCCGCTCGGCGAGGTCGTGGAGGCCGTGCTCACCCCCGGGAAGAACCTGGACCTCGGCGAGGGCAAGGGCCGGTCGATCAAGGCGCAGCTTGCGGGCGGCGAGGTCGGCATCCTCCTCGACGGGCGCGGGCGCCGGCCGTTCGTGTTGCCGGAGGCGCGCGACGAGCGGATCGCGCTGCTCAACAAGTGGATCGAGGCGCTCCAGGAATACCCGGCTGCGCCGCGCAGGGCGCGCGTGGCGCAGCCCGCGGGCGCGCCGGTGATGGCGGGATAGGGAGGGGAGAACAGCCATGGCTCATGCCTATACCCCCGGGCTCACGGTCACCAAGTCGACCACGCTCCATCGGGATCGGCGGCTGCCGATCCTGGGCGAGGTGACGGTCAAGAAGGGTCAGACGGTGAGTGCCACCGACATCGTGGCGAAGACCGAACTCCCCGGCAACGTGCAGACGGTGAACGTCGCCAACATCCTCGGTCTCCTGCCCGAGGACCTCGAGCGGTCGCTGGTCAAGCATGAGGGCGAGACGATCCAGAAGGGCGAGGTGCTCGCCCTCAACAAGAGCTTCTTCGGGCTCTTCACGTCGCGCGTGCAATCGCCGGTCACCGGCACCATCGAGACCGTGTCGAAGGTGACCGGGAACGTCATCCTGCGCGAGCCGCCCATCCCCCTCGAGGTGCAGGCCTACGTGGACGGCACGGTGGTGGACGTGATCGAGCGCCAGGGCGTGGTGATCGAGACCAAGGGTGCGTTCATCCAGGGGATCTTCGGCATCGGCGGCGAGACTCACGGCACGCTCACCCTCGCGGTCAAGGGGCCGGCCGCCGAGTTCGACATCGCGGCCCTCGCCGCCCTCGGGCCCAAGGCCAGGGGCGCGATCCTGATCGGCGGAGCCCACGTGACCAAGGAGACGCTCGCCGCCGCCGTCAAGGCGGGTGTCGCCGGGATCGTGGTCGGGGGCTTCTCCGATCAGGACCTCCGCGAGTTCCTCGGCTACGATCTCGGCGTCGCCATCACCGGCCACGAGGAGATCGGCATCACGCTCATGGTCACCGAGGGCTTCGGCAACATGCCGATGGCGCAGAAGACCCACGACCTGCTCGTGGCCAACGTGGGACGCACGGCCTCGATGAACGGCGCCACCCAGATCCGGGCCGGCGTCCTCCGGCCGGAGCTCATCGTCCCCGATATCAAGGCGGTGCGCGAGGAGAAGTCGGCCGACGCGAACGTCGGCCTCACCATCGGCACCCCGGTGCGCGTCATCCGGGAACCGTACTTCGGGCGCCTTGGCTCGGTCACCGATCTCCCGAGCGAGCTCCAGGCGCTCGAGACCGAGGCCAAGGTGCGTGTCCTCGAGGTCGAGTTCGCGGGCGGCGAGCGCTTCGTCCTCCCGCGCGCCAATGTGGAGATGATCGAGGGATAGGCGCCATGGAGGCCGGGCGTGCGCTGACACTCCCATCGCCGGGGCCCAGCGTGTCGCGCACGCGGATCGTGCGTGAGACGGGACGTCTCTGTGCGCTTCTCCTTCTCGTTCTGCCGTCAGCCGCCGTGGCCCAGACGGTCGACCAGGCGACCTCGGCAGCCGCCACCCTGACTCTCGGCCGCCCCGGCGCCGGAGGCATCCCGCCCTCTCCCGACAGCGTGGGCGTTGCTGACATCCCCAACGACGGCGGAGAGGCCCTCCGCGTGAGCTGGAAGGCGGAGCCCGAGACCGGCGTCCGCGGTTACGTGATCCTCCGCGCCGAGAGCGCCGACGGCCCGTTCGCGGCGATCGATACGGTGGATGCCGCGACCGCGTCCTTCACCGACGCCGCAGGCCCCGGTCATCCGCTCCGGAACGGAGTGACCTATCACTACCGCGTGGCGGCGCTCGGCGAGCTCGGGGAGTCGGAAAGCGCAACGGTCACGGGCACCGCGCGGCAGAGCTTCTTCAACACCGACCGCCTGAACCTCCTCGTCCTTCTCGCCCTCTTCTTCGGGCTCGTCCTCGCCTATACCCGCCAGGCGGCGAACCATGCGCGGCGCGGCGGCATACCCTTCGTGCGCAAGATCGCCGGCCTCACCGCCATCGAGGAGGCGATCGGCCGCGCCACCGAGATGGGGCGCGCGGTGCTCTACGTTCCAGGCATCGACGACGCGAACAACATCCAGACCATCTACTCGATGATCATCCTCGGCAACGTGGCGCGCATGGTCGCCCGCTACGAGACGCCGCTCATCGTGCCGGTGTGCCGCGCCTTCGTCGTCCCGCTCGCCGAGGAGACGGTGAAGCAGGGCTACATCGATGCGGGCCGCCCCGATGCCTTTGTCCGCAACAACATCCGCTACCTGTCCGACGAGCAGTTCGCCTTCACCGCCGGCGTGGACGGCATCATGCTGCGCGAGAAGCCGGCGGCGAATCTCTTCCTCGGCTCCTTCTTCGCCGAATCGCTGATCCTCGCCGAGACCGGGTTCGCGACCGGCGCCGTGCAGATCGCCGGCACGGCCAACATCCATCAGCTCCCGTTCTTCGTGGTGGCCTGCGACTACACGCTGATCGGCGAGGAGTTCTATGCCGCCTCGGCGTATCTGGCGCGGGAGCCGAAGCTGATCGGCGTGCTCAAGGGGACCGACTGGATGAAGGTCATCCTGATCGCCCTCATGCTGATCGGCATCTTGACCCAGAGCGTGGGCTGGGAGGGCTTCCGGCAGTGGTTCGTGCTGCGCTAGCGCCGGCGGCGGGAGCGGTCGCGGGGGAGGGGAATCATGCTCCGGCGTGAGTTCCCGCTCGCCATCACGTTCATCGTCGGGCTGTTCATGGTGATCGGGCTCTTCGTTCCCCAGCGCCACTTCACCGCGGGCCGCACCGAGTTCGAGACCTGGGCGATCATCATCCGCGCCTTCGCCGCCGTCCTCGGCGTCGCCAACATCGCCCGCATCAGCTATCTCCGCATCGCCCGGCGCGAGCACGAGTGGTTCTACCACGTGCCGCTCCTCATCGGACTCGTGGGCATGATGGTGCTCGGCGTGGGCGGGAGCCTGGGATCGGCGCCGCTCTTCGGCATCGCCGAGGGGTCCCTCTTCAACGACCTCTACATGAACGTCTACGTGCCGATGCAGGGCACCATGTTCGCCCTCCTCGCCTTCTTCATCGCCTCCGCCGCCTTCCGCGCCTTCCGCGTGCGGTCGTTCGAGGCCGGGCTCCTCGCCGTCGCCGCCCTCCTGGTCATGCTCGGCCGGGTGCCGATCGGCGCCGAGATCTGGGACCAGCTGCCCTACATCTCAGACTGGATCATGAACATCCCGAACAACGCGGCGAAGCGCGCCATCCTGATCGGGGCGGCGCTCGGGGCCATCGCCACCGGGCTCAAGGTCATCCTCGGCCTCGAGCGCAACTACCTGGGAGGCGAGTGACGCGATGAGCCTCTCGGATCGCCTCGTCAACCTCGACCGCCGCTACATCTTCTTCGTGGTCCTCATCGTGATCATCATTCCCTACATCCATCCGCTCGGTTTGCCGATCCGCGTGTCGCGGGAGACGGAGGGATTCTTCTCCGCGATCGAGAAGGTGCCGGCCGGCGGGACCGTGCTCCTCGCCGCCGACTACGATCCGGGCTCCATGCCCGAGCTGCAGCCGATGACCATGGCAGCGCTCGATCTCTGCTTCCGCCGGAACGTGAAGGTCGTCGGCTTCTGCCTGTGGCCGGCCGGGCCGCCGCTCCTCAACCGGGCGTTCTCCCAGGTCGCGCCGCGCCACGGCAAGGAGTACGGCGTCGACTACGTCAACCTCGGCTTCAAGGAGGGGCAGGAGGCGGTGATGGTCCGCATCGGGACCTCCATCCCGGGGGCCTTTCCCGCCGACTACAACGGCACGCCGGTGTCCGCCCTCCCGATCATGCAGGATGTCGAGAACTTCTCGAGCGTGCATCTGCTCATCACCATCTCGGCCGGATATCCGGGCACCAAGGAGTGGGTGCAGCAGGTCGGGCAGCGCTTCCAGAACGCCAACCGGGAGATGCTGCCCATCATCTCGGGCTGCACCGCGGTGAGCGCGCCCGAGTACTACGCCTACGTGAACGCAGGGCAGCTCGACGGACTCCTCGGCGGCCTGGCCGGGGCGGCCGAGATCGAGAAGCTCGCCGGCGTGACCGGCACGGCGACCCGCGGCATGGACGGGCAGTCGCTCGCGCACCTGATCATCATCGCCTTCATCGTCCTCGGGAATCTGCTGTACTTCCTCGGCGGCCGGAGGAGGAAGTGAGGCGCCATGCTGTCTGAAGCGATCCTGCTCACGCTGAACGGGCTCTTCACGCTCGCGATACTGAGCTTCCTCTTCCGCGACAACCCGATCTACAAGTTCGCGGAGCACCTGTTCATCGGGGTCGCGGCCGGCTACTTCGTCGGTCTCGAGTGGCACAACGTCTTCCTGCCGAATCTGTGGCGGCCGCTCACCGGGACCGGCGGCGCCGCCCCGCGGCTCATCCTCCTCATCCCGTTCGCGATCGGCCTCCTCATGTACAGCCGCTTCGTGACCCGCTTCGCCTGGCTCTCGCGCTGGTCGCTCGCCTTCATGGTCGGGGCGTACGCGGGGCTTGCCGTGATCGGCGCCGCGCAGGGCGACTTCGTTCCTCAAGTAGAGGCGACCATGCTCTCGGTGGTGCCGCGCGCCGGGACTCCGCTCTGGGATGCGACGAACGTCTCGGGGCCGAGCGCCGTGAACAACCTGATCCTCGTCGTCGGCACCTTCGCCTCGCTCGCCTACTTCTTCTTCTCGCGCGAGCACAAGGGGGCTCTCGGCGGCGCCGCCCGGCTCGGCATCTGGTTCCTCATGGTGTCCTTCGGCGCCTCGTACGGCTTCACGGTGATGGCTCGCTACTCGCTCCTCATCGGGCGCTTCGATCTCCTCTTCCTCGACTGGCCGGCCGCGGCCCCCGGCGTCGCCCAGCTGTGCATGGCGCTCTTCGTCGCGACCATCGTCGTGGCAATCCTCCTCGAGGTGCGCGCTCGCCGGCGCCAGAGGCCCGCTGCGCCCTAGCGGCGATGGAAGGCCCTCCTCGCGCGGCGCCCGCCGCCGCCGCCACCATCCACCTGGTCACGGACGGCCCGCGCGACCCCGCCTGGAACATGGCGGTGGACGACGCGCTCCTCGAGCTTCGCCAGGAAGGGGCGATCGCCGGCACCTGGGTGCGGCTCTTCGGTTGGGCCCCGGCCGCGGTCTCGATCGGTCGCCTGCAGGCGCCCGCGGGAGAGCTCGACCTCGCAGCGCTCCGCGCGGCCGCGGTCCCGGTCGTCCGCCGCTCGACCGGGGGGAAGGCCGTCTACCACGTGAACGAGCTCACGTACTCGCTCGTCGGCGGCGTGCCCGACCCGGTCTGGGGTGGGAACCTCCACGATACCTACCGGCGGGTGAGCGATCTCGTCATCGCGGCGCTCGCCCGCCTGGGGATCGCCGCCGCCTACGCGCCGCGCCGCCCGGACCGGAGCGGGAGCGCCCCCGACGACGATCTGGCCGCAGCCTGCTTCGCCGTCGCCTACGGGCACGAGCTCGTCCACGCGGGCCGGAAGATCTGCGGGAGCGCCCAGCGCCGGCTGACGCGCGCCTTCCTCCAGCACGGCTCGCTCCTCCTGGGGCCGGAGCAGTCCGCGCTCGCCCGCTTTCTCAAGACGAACGGGGACCGCGCCGCTCTCGCCCGCCGTCTGGCCGCGGATACGATCGACGTGAGCGCTGCCGCCGGGCGACCGATCGGAGCGGGGGAGATGGCCGCCTGCCTCGTCGCCACGCTCCGGGAGCGCTTCGGGGCGCAGGTGGCCGAGCTCGCGGCGCTCCCCGGCCCCGTACTCGCGGCGGCGCACCGCCGCCGGCCGCTGGTCCAGGTGGACCTGGACCAGGAGCCGAACGCGCCGGCCGCCGATCCCGTCCGCGAGCGTTGACAACCCGGGGGGCGCTGGCTAGCTTCGGATCTCGCCGCGCCGGGAGCCCGCGCTCGCCGCGTCTCGCCGGCCTGATCGACCCCCTTGTCTCTCCGGCAGGAATCCAGACGTCGTGAAACCGATCTTCTCACCTTGTGGGCAGCTGTCGCTCGTCCTCGCCTTCCTTCTGGTCACCGCCGCCCCGGGGAACAGCCCGGCCTCGGAGCTCGAGCCCGGCGCGCTCGCCGTGGCGGCGGCGCCCGAAAGCGTCGTCGTCTCCGGAAGCCACTTCGCGCTCACCTGGTCGGCCGCTCACGGCGGCGACCTGACGTCGATCCGCCTCCACGACGGAGTGGCCTGGCACGAGCTCGTGGCCCGCGGACCCCGCCGCACCTCTGTCCCGGGGATTCTCGTCTACACCCCAGAGGGTCCGCTCGGCCCCTTCACGGGCGGTCGCGTCACCGTGGCGGAGGAGACCCCGGGCCGCGTCGTCGTCCGTACCGAGACCCGCCTCGCCACCGAAAAGGAGAAGGAGACCCCCCTCACCTTCCAGGCGACCTACACGGTCCACGCCGAGGGAGCCATCTTCCTGGACTTCTCGCTCGAACTTCCCGCCGGGACGAAGCCGCTCCCCGTCACCCGGGCATCCCTGGGCTGGCCGGTCGAGATGAAGGACTTCACGCTCGGCTTCTGGCACTGGCAGCGCAACCGCGAGCGGGGCTCGGGCATGCTCGAACCCCAACCCGTCTTCAACTCGGTGTACTGCCCCAACCTGGGCCTCGCCCTCGGCACCGCCGGCAGCATCTCGAATCAACTTCAGATAACGCTCGAATCGGCCGGCTCCATGATGGGTTCCGAGGTGCCGGTGGTGTCCTCCGTGCGGGACGGCAAGAGCTTCACCACCTGGATCCTGCCGGAGCAAGAGAGCCCGTTCACACTCGGACCCCCCTTCTCCTACCGGAACCGCCTCGGGTTCTTTCTCGGCCGCCATCCCTGGCATTCCCGCCTCACCGGGCATCGATTCGCGCACTGGATCGAGGAGGAAGGCGACGGCATGGTCTACCCGTCGCCGAGCGCCATCGAGGCCATGGCGCTGGCGGGGGCCACCGGGCTCGTGCTCGGTCCGGGCTGGCGCGCCGGCGGCGGCAGAGAGGGGAACGTACCGATCGACGAGGTGGAGTTCCGGCGGACCATCGCGGATGCCCACGCCCGCGGGCTCGTCTGCCTCGCCACGGTCCTCCCCGCGAGCGACGGCGGGGCGCTCGGACGCTGGGCCCGGGGCCTGGAACTCGACGGCCTCCTCATCGCGCAAGCCTCGGCGCACTACGAGGTGCTGGCCGCGCCGGGCACCGACTTCCCCGCGCGCGCGAGCTTCGAGTGGATGCAGGCCCTGCGCGCGGCCCTCGGCCCGGACGCGCTCCTCATCGTGCACTCCGGGCTCGAGGTGCCGGACCTCTCCTTCGGCCTCCTCGCCGACGGCGTGGCATTCGGGCTCGAGCGGGCCGACTGGCGCGCCGCGCGCTCGACGCTCACCAACTCGTACCTGGGAGGGGCGGGCTACGCGGTGCCCTGTCCGCTCGCCGTGCGCGAGCCGATGCAGACCGCGCGCGCCATGGCCGTGGCCGCCGCCACCGGCTCGGTGCCGCTCATCCCAGCCGGGTTCGCGTCCGGGCGCACCATGACCACGGCGCGCTACGCGATGCCGCTCTGGCAGCTCCTGCGTCTCGTCCCGCCCGGCCCCGCCACCGAGATGCGCACGACGGGGGTCGGCGCGGTGGCGGCGTCCTCGAACACGGACTTCTGGTCGATCGTCTATCGGATCAGTGACGACTCGGGACTGCTCGTCACCGCCAACCTCTCGCCGGAGCATCAGGACTCGACCGCCATCTGGATCGACTTCCCGGCGCTCGGGTTCAGCGGCGAATACGATGTGGAGCTCATCATCGCCGACTCGATCGAGGAGTTCGCCGTGCACCATCTCGGGAGCTCCGCGAGCGGTCGCTTCCGGACCGATGCCACGGCGCGCGACGGGGTGCGCGGCATCCTCTTCGTGCGCGGCGACATTCCGCCATGGGCCGCCGAAGGCCTCGATCGCGGGCTCAAGACCGCGAGCATGTACTTCGACGGCCGCGCCCCGGCGTCGGTGACGGGTCTCGAGGTGCGTCCGGCGAGCGCCGGCCTGGCGCTCTCCTGGACGGCGGCCACGGACAACCAGCACGTCGCCGCCTACCGCATCTACCGGAGCCGTGATCCCGGGTTCAAGCGCGCAGACCGGATCGACCTGGTCGGCGAGGTGTACGAGGAGACGCGCTTCTGGGATCTGGACGTGGCCCCCGGGGAGACCTACGCCTATGCGGTCTCGGCCCTCGACGTGAACGGGAACGAGGGCCTTCCCTCGGGAGCCGTGTCCGGGACCGCCGCCTCCGGCCAGGTGAACCTGGCTTTCACCGACTCGACCGCCGAAGCCCGCTTCCTCGTGCTCTCCGGCGCCTGGGCGGTCGAGGACTCGGCCTACGGTTTCGGGTGTCAGCCCGACGCGACCCCGCTCGCCCGCACGGTGCTCGCGGAGATCGATCTCCGCGACGTGGACCTGAGCGTCACGATCGACGGGGTGGGCGGCGCGCCGTACTCGGGCGGGCTCGCCTGCCGCGCCGATCAGCGCGGCAACTCGATCGCGCTCCTTCTCGGCGGGGCGAACCACAACGAGGTCACCCTCGCCCGCATCGAGCAGGAGATCGTGACGCCGCTCGCCACCGCCTACTTCCCGTACGTGCGGCCCGGCAGCACGCGGCGGGCGCTCCGGCTGCGCGCGGTGGGGGGGAGATCACCGGGTTCGTGGACGATCGCGAGGTGGTGCGCGCCACGGCGGGGGCGGAACCCGGGGCCGGGGGCGTGGGTCTCGTCGCGCGCCGCAGCCACGTCCACTTCGACAACCTGCGCGTGAGCCCGGCCGCCGGCGCTCCCTAGCGTTCGTCGGCGAGTGCTCTGCTCGCGCCGGCAGGCGTGATCGCCGACAGATTCTCGCCGTCAGACCATCGCGGTCGGATCTGACACGTCGGATCTGCCGCGGTCGGATCATTGCCGTCAGATATCGAGCTTCACCTGCAGGTAGGCCCAGTCCGAGTCATCATCGGGGCCGCCGCCGGCGCGCACGACCTCGCCCGCGAAGAAGTGCGAGTAACCGATCTCGATGCCTGCCTGCTCGATGAACCCGACCAGGCGGAAGAGGAGATCGATCTCGCTCCCGAGGTGGCGCGCGCTGCGCGCCGGATCGGGTCCGAAGTCCCGCACCCCGGCCTGGTTCACGTTGCCGGCGGCGTTGTACCAGGCGTCCGCAGCCTCGTCGAGCCGGAACCAGTGGTAGGCGCCGACCAGCGTGGACTTCTTGAGCACCGTCACCGACGCCTGCCCGCGGAAGTCCTGGATGTTCTGCCGTCCCACGTAGTCGATGTACCCGAGGTGGGCGTGACTCGTCGGGAAGAGCTGGCTGAACGTGCCGAGCTCGTCATCGGTCGGATCGCCGTCCCCGGTGGCCCAGTCGAAACCGCCGGCGAGCTTCAGGTTCTGGAGATCCTCCCGCGCGTAGAGGAGCTCGAGCGTGAGCATCTGGGCGGCGATGTCGTACGGGCTCCCCGCGGTCCCGGTCTGGTAGGCATACTCGCCCTCGATGGCGAATGAGGCCGGCATGTTGACCCGCGCCAGAGCACCGATCGTGTGGCGCTTGATCTCGCCCGGGGAGCTGGGCTGCGTCTTGTCGATGTCGCGAAGCCAGTACACGTCGGCGCGCTCGACGCGCTCTCCTTCGCGCGAGATGTAGAGCCCCGAGAAGTTGCGATCGCGATCGGAATAGCGAAGCGTGGTGTCGGGCGCCGGCGCGTTGGTCTCCACGAGCTTTGCGGAGAAGACGTCGGTGACGAACGCGCCCATCGTGAAGCGGAAGCGGAACGCATCGAACGTGCGCCCGAAGTTCGAGAAGTCGAGCGGTCCGACCAGGCGCTCCCGACCATAGCTCAGCGCCTGGCGGCCGAGGCGGATGTCGAGCGGGAGGTCCCAGATCCAGCGCAGGTCGACGTAGCCCTCGTAGAGGTCGGTCGCCGCCTTCTCCGTAGCGGTGGAGATCGTACTCGGCTCGTCGACGCCCCAGTAGCGGGAGTCCTGCACCAGGATGCGTCCCGCGAGCTTCGGGTTCAGCTTGACGTCGAGCCCGAGGCGCGTGCGCATGCCGTAGAACTTCTGCCGATCGGAGCGATCGCCGTCGAAATCCGCGTTGTCGCGGAACTCAGGGCGCACGCGCACCTGCCCGATCGGCTTCAACTCGCGCTCGCCGGCCTCGTCCTCCTCGTCGGCCGCGGCGGGGCCGGCCGCGCACAGCGCGAGCCAGAGTCCGGCAGCCAGGAGCGCGCGACCCTGCGCGAGCGCTCGCCATGAGCCCGGGGAGCGCGAGTAGCCGGGGGCGCCGGGACCCGGCGCGGGACGACGTGACAGCATCGATCCGCCCTCCATGTGCTCGCAGCACACTTTGCGCCGCCATCCATCGGCGTCGCCGTCCGGGGCGAGGATGCCCGCCGGCATCTCGCTCAGGATGCGCGGCAGCGTACGGAAGCGGTCTCGACGTGTCAACATCCCGCGGCCGGCGATCGCCAGTGAAAGATCCCAGTGAAAGATCCCGGCAGTGCCGGCAGTCGGGTCCCTAGTCGAAGTGAAACTCGACCCCGGCGCGCGCCGAGATACCGCTCACGTCGATGCGTTCGCCCACCGGGAGCCCGAGCGTGTAGCGATCGATGTCGCGGCGCACGATGGAATCGTTGTAGCCGAGCTCACCGAGGATCCGCACCTCGCGCGTGAGCGGGCAGATGAGCCCGCCGAAGACCTGCCAGCCGGGCCCTCCGTACACGTCGGTCGCCTCGACACCGAGCTCGTAGTTCCGGACCTCGTTGACGAGGATCTCGTACGCCACGGCGCCGCCGACGTAGGGCGTCAGGGTGCGGCTCCCGGGGAGCCGGATTCCGAGGGAGACGCCGAGCGGGACGAGCGTGGACGAGGTGGCGAGGCTCGTCGCGGTCATCGTGATCACGTTGCCGGTCGGATCCACCGTTTCCGCGATGACGGTCTCCCGGCTGTACGAGCGCCGGTAGATGTCGAGATCGAAGCCGATCGTGACGCGGTTCTGGAACTCGACGCCGGTCAGGAGGCCGAAGTACGCGCCGCCATTCTCGGCGCCCTCCGGGTCATAGGTGCCGAACTTGAGATGCACCACGTTCTGGCGGTCGAGCGGCGGCCGGCTCCCGGAGCGCGGCCGTTGCGTGAAACTGAGCGACTGGCCGGCCAGGGCGTCGGCCCCGGCCAGCCCTCCGCAGGCGATGAGGAGCATCGCCATCGCGAGCGGCCCTCCGGACCGGCCTCCGAAGGGTGAGCGCCGGCCGGGCCGGCCGGGTGCGTGCCCGTGCGGGCACCGAGGAGAGACTACGTGCGCGGTCATCGTGGACCTCCAGGTCGGCCTGCCGTCCGGCCGAAAGACCGGGCGCGCGGCCGCTGCAGGGGTTCGCGGCCGCGAGCGCCCGCAATCGCGGTGGCAAGGCCCCAGCGCACCGCCAAGCCGCCTTGGCTTCCCCGAAGAACCAGGGGCGAGCGCCCGCGTGCCGTCTGCCGCACGGGAAGCGCAAGCCGCGTGCCGCCGGCCGCGAGGCCGCCCCCCGGGTGCTTCGCACACCGGGACAAGAGGTTGCCGCGATGGCCGCACGGCGGGCGCCGGTTGCCCTGTGATCCCGCGGTCACACGGGTGTCGCAGCCGAGAGGCGGGTGCGACGGCGCGCCGCGACCGGGCGGCCCCTGGACAACGGGCCTCCATGCCCCCGATGATGCGCGGCTGGATACCTCGGCCGGCCGCCGCTCGCAGCGGCCGGCACGGGGCGCGCGGCGCGCCGGAGGCCCCTTCCGGCCTCGCGCCCCGGGCCGTTCCCGGCGATCCGGCACCGGTATCGGCACCAGCTTCCGGATGGGGATGACGACTCACCGATGAGGTCCACACGGCCATGACGGCGGCCCTTCTCGAGGTCAGGGACCTCCGCATCCACTTCCGCACGCGGGAGGGCGTGACGCACGCCGTCAACGGGATGAGCTTCCGGGTGGAGCCCGGAGAGACCCTGGCGCTCGTCGGCGAATCGGGCTCGGGAAAGAGCGCCGCGGCCCTCGCCCTCCTCGGGCTCGTGCGCGAGCCGCCGGGGGAAGTGCGCGGGGAGATCTTCCTCCGCGGCGACGACCTGCGCGGGAAGAGCGAGCGCGAACTCGCGGCGATCCGCGGCCGCGCGGTGGCGATCGTCTTCCAGGAGCCGATGACCGCCCTCCATCCGGTCATGACCGCCGGCGACCAGATCGCCGAGGCCGTCCGCATCCATACGCGGGCATCGCGGGCGACCGCGCGCGAACGGAGCCTGTCGCTCCTCGCCCAGGTCGGGATCCCGGCGCCGGAGGCGAGCGCCGACCGCTATCCGCACGAGCTCTCGGGCGGCATGCGGCAGCGCGTGATGATCGCGATGGCGCTCGCCGCCGATCCGGCGCTCCTCATCGCCGACGAGCCGACCACCGCCCTCGACGTCACCGTGCAGGCGCAGATCCTCGCGCTGCTCCGCGACCTCCGCCGTGCCCGCGGCATGGCCATCCTCCTCATCACGCACGATCTCGGCGTGGCCGCTGCGATCGCCGATCGAGTGGCCGTCGTTTACGCCGGGCGCATCGTCGAGACCGGATCGGCGGTGGACCTCTTCACCACCCCGCTCCATCCCTACACGCAGGGTCTCCTCGCCGCGGTGCCGCGCCGGGGAGGAGGGAACGGGCGTCTGGCGGCCATCCCGGGAGCGGTGCCGGATCCGCTCGCGCTGCCGCACGGATGCGCCTTTCACCCGCGATGTCCGCTGGCCACGGCCGAGTGCCGGAGTGCGGTACCCCCGGCCACGGAGCCGGGCCCCGGTCGCCAGGTCTCCTGTTTTCACGCCGGCGGGACCGCCTTTGCCCTCGGCGGCCCGGCGAGCGCACGGCGGGGCTCGGCGCCATCGCCCGGCGCCGGCGACCCGCCATGAGCGTGCTCGCGGCCGCCGGCGCGCCGCTCCTCGACGTGCGCGGCCTCACCAAGGAGTACCCCCCGCGGCGCCGTCTCTTCTCGGGCTCGGGTCCGGGACGCCCGGTCCGCGCCGTCGACTCCGTGTCCTTTACGATCGCGCCGGGCGAGACGCTCGGCCTCGTCGGTGAATCGGGGTCCGGCAAGTCGACGACGGCCCGGCTCGTGCTCCGCCTCGTGCCGGCGACGAGCGGCGAGGTGTACTTCGCGGGCGAGGACCTGCTCCGCCTCGACCGGCGCCGGCTCCGCGAGGCGAGGCGCCACATGCAGATCGTGTTCCAGGATCCGGCGGCGAGCCTGAACCCACGCCTCACCGTGGGCGCAACGCTCGCGGAAGCGCTCGCGCTCCGCGGTCGCGCCGCGACCGGGCGTCACGGGCGCGAGGAGGTCGGCGCGCTCCTCACACGCGTCGGCCTCGAGCCCGCGCACGCCGGCCGCTACCCGCACGAGTTCTCCGGCGGTCAGCGCCAGCGGATCGCGATCGCGCGAGCGCTCGCGGTCGAACCGGCGCTCATCGTCGCCGATGAGCCGGTGTCCGCCCTCGACGTGTCGGTCGGCGCCCAGATCGTGAACCTGCTCGTCGATCTCCGGCGCGAGCTCGGCATCGCCTACCTCTTCATCGCGCACGACCTCCGGATCGTCGAGTACGTGTCCGATCGCGTAGCGGTCATGTACGCGGGGATCATCGTCGAGACCGGACCGTCGCGCGCGCTGTTCGACGATCCCCTGCATCCCTACACGCGCGCGCTGCTCGCGGCGGCTCCGGATCCGGATCCCGCGCGCCGCGACCGCCCGCTTCCGCTCGGGGGAGAACCCCCGGACCCCGCGCGGCGGCCGCCGGGATGCGCCTTTCACCCCCGCTGTCCCGAAGCGATCCCCGAGTGCGCGCGCACCGTCCCCCCCTGGGACGAGAAGCAGCTCGGGCGGTGGGCGAGCTGCATCCGCGTCGAGCCTTCGCTCGCGCGCGACGCCTAGGCGGACGTTCCCCGCCCGCGGGTGAATTTTCCCGAAGCCCCGGGGATTTCCACGCGACAGGGCCCGCCGCCGGGCGGTTCTCCGGGTCCCGCATCCCGGCCCCGACCGCGCAAGTGCAGCCCCGAGCGCGCGCTCCGCGCTCCGCCCCGCCCGGCACCGGGATGGCACGGCCGTTGCCCTCACATCCCGGCGACCATGCTGACGCAGGGAGGCTCGCTGGGGGGCGAGCCTCCCGACCCCCTCCACCGCACCGCGCACGGCGCGAGCGGGGAAGGGGGACGGCAGCAAGAGAGTCACCCAGAGTTTAGGTTCCCTGCGCTGATCGCCACGGCGGGACGTGGGCTGTGACCCCAGTCTCTTGATGGTGCAGTGATTCACGACCCGGACAGCGCCAGCAGTGGGGAACCTGTCTTTTTCTCCGCTTCTCCGCGCGCGTTCTCTTCGCCGCGCGTGTCCTCTTCGCCGCGCGTGTCCCCTCAGCGTCATCCTCTTCCGCTCACGGTCATCCTCTTTCGTTCACCGTCATCCTCTTTCGTTGCCGCCCGCTCTTGCGCCCGACGGCGCACGATCCCGGCGCGCTGTTCCCGCCGCGTTGACACTCCCGGGACCGCTTGCTAGCGTGCACGACGTCGGTCGGCGCCCACCCCGCACCGGGGTCGCACGACGCCGGAATGTCCCGCGCAATGGAGGGCCAGGATGGCCTCTGCCTCCCGTAACTGGATCCTCGGATGCGGCGTTCTCTTCGTCGTCCTGCTCATGCTGAGCGGGCTCGCCCTCCTGTTCGCCTCGATGCAGATGTCCGGCGATCGTCTGGGCCTGCCGCGCCCCGGACCCAAGGTGGGGGTGGTCGAGGTAGCCGGCGTCCTCGGCGATGATGACGACGTGCTCGAGCAACTCGAGCGCTTGAAGGAGGACGGCTCGATTCGCGCTCTCGTCCTGCATGTCAACTGCCCGGGCGGGGCGGTGGGCACGACGCAGCGCATCATCGCGCGGATCGAGGGATTCAAGGAGGAGGGCCTGCCGGTCATCGCCGCGCTCGACGACGTCGCGGCCTCCGGCGGCTACTACGTGGCGACGGCCGCCGACTCGATCTTCGCGCTCCCCGGCACCCTCACCGGCTCGATCGGAGTGATCATGAGCTTCCCCGACTTCTCGGGCCTCATGGAGAAGCTCGGGGTCGACAACCAGGTCGTGAAGGCGGGGCCGTACAAGGACGCCGGCTCCCCGTTCCGTCCGCTCACCCCCGAGGAACGGGGATGGATGACCGACGTGCTCGCGGATGTGCACGAGCAGTTCATCGCCGCGGTGATCGCCGGCCGCCCGGCCATGCCGGCCGATTCGGTGCGGGCGTGGGCTGACGGCCGCTTCTTCTCCGGCCGGCAGGCGTACCGGGCCGGGCTCGTCGACCGCCTGACCGATCTCGACGAGGCGGTCCGGGTCGCCGGGGAGATGGCGGGGATCAAGGGCGAGCCGGTCATCGTCCGGAAGCACAAGGAGACGCCGGCCTGGCAGAAGTGGCTCGAGCAACGGCTCCCGGCCGGCCTCCCGTTCGCCGGGCGCTGGCCGCGGCTCGAGTACCGCTGGCGCTAGAGGCCCCCTCGCGCCCGCCGCCGCGCTCCAGCGCTCGCTCCCGCCGGCGCTGCCCTTCGCCGTTGCCCCGGGAGGTCGGGGCCAAATCGCCAAAGTCCTGTTGACTCCATAGCTTGGCCGGTGATAGGGTGCCTCTTCGCGGGCTCGCCCGCGCCGTGGTGGCATCCGGGTATGCCGCGTTGGGCGGTTGCTCGGTGGCTGTCACTCGCCACTCCTCACCGGTCCGGCACCTTCGATCGATCACGCTTGGGAGAGCGAGTCGCGGCGGTTCCGGAGGAAGGCCATGACGAAAGCCGACCTGGTCGAGGACATCTGCAAGCGGAGTCGACTGTCGAAGAGCGAGAACGCCCGCATCGTCGACGAGATCCTCAACTCGATCGCGCAGGCGTTGAGCGAGGGACAGCACATCGAGATCCGCGGCTTCGGCACCTTCAAGGTGCGGGCGCGGAGATCGCGCCGTGCGCGCAACCCGCGCACCGGGGCCGAGGTCAGCGTACCGGCGAAGCTCGTGCCGGTGTTCAAGCCCTCGAACCAGCTGAAGGCGATGGTGCGCGGCGAGATGGAATTGCCGGACCGCTGGCCGGGCGATAGCGATGCGGAGGCGCGTCCGAGCGCCGGAGAACCATAGGCGGCAGGTCCGCCGGGGAGAGTGGGAAGCACGATGGGAAGTGGAAAGAAGCGCAAGCGGAAGAAGATCGCGACGCACAAGCGCAAGAAGCGGCAGCGTGCGAATCGCCACAAGAAGCGGGTGCGCTAGCCGGGTGCCGCGCGGCGCCGATCGCCGCGCGCGCCGGCCCGGCCGGCCGCACGCCGTTCGTTCCTGTTCGCCGCGAACATCGTCGAGACGTTGGAGAAGCGGGGAAGCCCTCCCCGCTTTTTCGCGTTCCGGCGCGCCGCGAGCCGGCAACGCGGGCCCCGAGGCGCTGCCGCTGTGCGTCGAGGCCTCCGGTGCGCTCTGATCGGCGCCGCGCCGGGAGCCGCTTCAGCCGCCACGGGGAGGGGAGGCGCAGCGCGAAGCACCGCCCGCGCACCCGTACCGGCACCCTCTCGGTCAACCGGAGCGGGGCCGGATTCGTGACCCCGCTCGAGGGGGGGGCCGATGTCTTCATTCGCGCCGAGGACCGCGCTGATGCGGTGCACGGCGATCTGGTCGGCTACCGCCTGATCCGCCACGGCGACCTCGCGCGGGGCGTGCGCCCGCAGGGGCAGGTGGCGGAGACGATCGCCCGCGAGCCGCGGCGCCTCGCCGGCATCGTTCACCGCCACGGCGACCGCCTTCGCCTCGAGCCGATCACCCGCCGCTACGAGGAGGGTCCGCTCGCCGGGCGCCACCCCGAGCTCCGGAGCGGCGATCGCGTGGTCGTCCTGCTCGAGGGCGGGCGGCGGCCAGGCCCCGCTCGTTACCGGCTCCTCGAGCGCCTCGGCGACCTCTCCGACGCCCGTGACGACGCCCGCGACATCGCCCACGAGATGGGCCTCGCGCTCGTCTTCAGCGAGGCGGCCGAGAGCGAGGCGGCCGTGCGGGCGAGCGAGACGATCACCGCGCGCGACCGGGTGGATCTGAGGGCGCTCCCCGCCGTGACCATCGATCCCGAGGAGGCTGCCGACTTCGACGACGCCGTGTCCTGGCGATCGCTCCCCGGCGGCCACGACGAGGTCGGAATCCACATCGCCGACGTCGCCCGGTACGTCGAACCCGGCGGCGCCGTCGATCGGGAGGCGGTCGAGCGCGGAACGAGCACCTACCTGCCCGGTCTCGTCCTGCCGATGCTGCCGGCGCCGCTCTCGAGCGACGCCGCGAGCCTCAAGCCGGCGCTCGATCGCCCCGCGCTCTCCGTGCGCGCCGAGCTCGACCCCGAGGGGAGGGTGGTGGCGTGGCGTCTCGACCGCTCGCTCATCCGGAGCCGCCGCCGGCTCACCTACGCGGAGGCCGAGCGCTTCCTCGCGGGGGAGGATCCGGCGCCACCGGCCTCGACCGGCCATCCCGGCGGCGCCCCAGACGGCGACGAGGACCGCTCGTGGCTCCCCGCGCTCCGCCGCCTCGGTGCGATCACGGCCCTCCTGCGCGAACGCCGCGAGGCGCGCGGCGGTCTCTATCTCGACGTGCCCGAGTACCGGGTCCGGATGGACGAGCTCGGGCATCCGCTCGATCTGATCCCGCGCCGCCAGGGGGTCGCCCATCGTCTGGTCGAGGAGCTCATGCTCCTCGCCAACGAGCTCACCGGTGGCTGGGCCCTCGCCGCGCACCTGCCGATCCTCTTCCGGGTGCACGAGCGGCCGCGCTGGGAGAAGCTCATGGAGTTCGGCCTTGTCCTCGATGAGCTCGGTCTCCCGCGGCACGGCCTCAATCTGGCGGATCCCGCCGTCCTCCGGGACGTGATCGGGATGGCGGAGGCGCGCGGCGTCGGCGAGCTCGCCTCGATGTATCTGCTGCGCTCTCTCGAGAAGGCGCGCTACGATGCCGTGGATCGAGGGCACTTCGGCCTTGGCGTCGCCGGGTACACGCACTTCACCTCGCCCATCCGCCGCTACCCGGATCTGCACACGCATCGCGTGCTCCTCGCAGCGGCCGAGGCCCTGGGCGACGGCGGGCCGCGTGCGCGGCGGCGGGCCGATCGGGAAGACTTGCTTCGCCCGGTGCGCGACCGCTACCGTCCCGGCCTGGAGGAGCTCGCGGCGGCCGCCTCCGCCCGCGAGGTCGTGGCCGCGGACGCCGAGCGACTCGTGATGCGCGTGAAGGCGCTGCGCCTTCTCGCCCATCGCCTTGGGGATGAGATGAGCGGGATGGTCACGGCGACCCTGCCGGCGGGGCTCTTCGTGACCCTCGATGAGATTCCGGTCGACGGCTTTGTGGCGCGCGAGCGCCTGCCGGCCGACCGTTACGATCTGGGCGCGCGGGGGCATTCCCTCGCGGGCCGGCGCACGGGCACGCGCTTCGCTCTCGGCCAGCGGGTGCACGTGCGCATCGAGCGGCTCTCGGTGTTGCGCCGGGAGCTCGAGTTGACCATCGTGGGCGGCGCACTGGAGGCGTCGCCCGGGGAGGCCAGACGATGAGCCAGCATCCGAAGGAGCGACGGAAGTCCCGGCGCGTGGCCACCAAGCTCGACGTGCAGCTCGTCGGACTCGGCACACCCGAGGTGGAAGCCGAGGCGATGAACCTGTCGGCCGGCGGCATCTACGCCATCACGCCCCGCTACTTCACACCCCTGACCAAGGTCGAGCTGACCCTCGTCTTGCCGGCGTTTGCCGCGGCCGCCGGGGCCAAACCCACCGGGGCCAAACCGAAGGGGGGCGCGGCCAAGGCGCCGGCGGCCGAGGGCACCCCGATCGAGGCGGAGGGCATCGTCGTCCGCTGCGACCCGGTCGCCCCGGCGGCAGGGGGCGGGGCCAAGGCGCCGGAGCGGTACGAGGTCGGCATCGCCTTTCTCCATCTGAGCCCCGCCGATCACAACCGGCTCGAGGCGTACGTCAACTGGCGGATGGAGCGTTCCCTGATCGAGAGCGCCGGCGGGATCTGACCGGGGGCGGGGGAGCCGCGCGGGCCGGGGAGAGGCTGGTCCGGAACCTTTGGCGCGGGTATGCTGTGCAAGGGCGTGTCACCCGCGGTTGCCTGCGGGTCCGACCCGGCGGCCGGCCGGTTCCCGGCCGCTCGCCGGATCGCCCAGGCCCGCGTCGTTCCGAACGGCTCCTCCTGGAGGTGTGCATCGTGATGCAATCGTTCCGCCGCCGGGTCCTCGTCCTCGTGCTCGCGCTGGCGCTGGGCGCCGGAGCCGCCCTGGCGCCGGCGGCGCTGGCCATCGACAAGTACGCCGGGGAGTTCTTGAAGATTCCGGTCGGTGCCCGGGCTCTCGGCATGGGGAGCGCGTTCGTGGCCCTGGCCGATGACGCGACCGGCGTGTACTGGAACCCGGCCGGGCTCGTCTTCGGGAGCCAGCGCCAGGTGTGGGCCGAGCACGCCGAGCAGTTCGGCGACCTCGTCAACCACGACTTCATCTCCTTCCGTCAGCCGCTCGCCGCGACCGGAGGAGGTCACCCGCAGTCGGTCGGCTTCGGCTTCCTGCGCAGCGCCGTCGACGATATCGTGATCCGCGACACGCCGATCGAGGATCTGCGGCCCGGCGTTGATTTCGAGGATACGAACGACAACGGGGTGTGGGACTTCAACCCCGACGATCCCAACGGATCGGAGCGCCTCTTCATCGAGAACATCCCGTACCGGATCGACTCCGAGTCGGAGATGGCGTTCCTCATCTCGTACGCGCGCGGGCTCGGCTCGACCTGGGCGATCGGCGGGACCGCCAAGATCATCCGCCAGTCGCTCCCCGGCAACTCGAGCTTCGGCATCGGCGCGGACCTCGGCCTCCTGTACTTCCCGACCACCTCCTTCTCGGCGGGGCTCCGCGTCGCCGACGTGACCACCACGCTCCTGGCCTGGGACTCGGGGCGCCGCGAAACGGTGGCGCCGACGGTCAAGATCGGCGCGCAGTACACGCGTGATGTGGCGCAGATCCGCGGCTCGATCACGGTCGCCGGCGACATGGACTGGAGCTTCGACAACCGGAAGACGGCGAGCGGCGTCTCCTTCGGCGAGACCGTGCTCGGGGCCGACTTCCACGGCGGCATCGAGTACTGGTACGCGCGGGTGCTGGCCCTCCGCTTCGGGGCGACCACCGACGCGCTCGGGGGCGGAGCCGGGTTCCGCTACCGCGGCTTCGGCATCGACTACGCCTTCGTCGGCGATCACCCCGCCTTCGACTCCTCGCATCGGATCGGCGGCTCGTACAGCTTCTGAGCCGACAGCGGGAGGACCTCGAGCTTGCGTCTGATCGTGAACGGGGAGGAGCGCGAGGTCGCGGCGGGGATGACCGCACGCGAGCTCGTCGAATCCCTCGGCCTCCAACCCGAGGTGGTGGTGGTCGAGCGGAACGAGGAGGTCGTGAGGCGGGTCCACCTCGCCGCGACCGTGCTCGCCCCCGGCGATCGCATCGAGATCATCCAGATGATCGCCGGGGGATAGGTCCGTCCGCCGGCCCCCGCCACGAATCCCCCCGCAGCGCGCCCGGCCGATGCGCGCCCCGGTGCCGCAAGTTGACCCTCTTCCGCACAGGGGTTACGATCCCACCGCCATCCCGGCGCACGAGGTGATTCGCGCATGTCATCCGACCTGATCATCGGCCAGCATCGCTTTCAGTCCAGGCTCATCGTCGGCACCGGCAAGTATCCGAGCGGCGACGTGATGCGAAATGCCATCGAAGCCTCAGGGGCGGAGATGGTGACCGTCGCCATCGGCCGCGTCGATCTCGCGAAGCGCGGCGCCGGCAACATCCTCGACGAGCTCGACTGGAAGCGCTACACGATCCTGCCCAACACGGCGGGCGCCTACTCGGCCAAGGATGCGATCCGCATCGCGCACCTGGCCCGCGAGGCGGGGCTCGGCGACTTGATCAAGCTCGAGGTCATCGGCAGCAAGGAGACGCTCCTCCCGGACGTCGTCGACCTCCTCCGCGCCACCGAGGATCTCGTGCGCGAGGGGTTCACCGTGCTTCCGTACACGAACGACGACCCGATCACGGCCCGCCGGCTCGCCGACCTGGGCGCCGCCTGCGTCATGCCGCTCGCCTCGCCGATCGGCTCCGGCATGGGGATCCTGAATCCGCTCAACATCCAGTTCATCAGGGAGAGCGTCGCGGTCCCGGTGATCGTGGATGCCGGGGTCGGCACCGCCTCCGATGCGGCGGCCGCCATGGAGCTCGGCGTCGACGGCATCCTCATGAACTCGGGGATCGCGCTGGCGCGCGATCCCGTGGCGATGGCGCGCGCGATGCGGCTCGCGGTCGAGGCCGGACGACTCGCTTTCGGCGCCGGGCGCATGGAGCGCCGCCGGTACGCGTCCACCTCGAGCCCGGGGGCGGGGCTCGCCAGCGCCTCCGGGGCGCCGCGCTCCTGACCTGGCGGCGATGAGTACGTCCACGCTTGGTCTCGACCGCCCCGCACTCCTGGTGGTGAGCGACGGGAGCGGAGATCCGGCACGCGTCGCGGCGCTCGGCAAGGCGGCGGCGACCGGCGGGGCCTGGGCCTTCCAGATCCGGGAGCCGGCCCTGGGCGGCCGCGTGCTCGGCCGGCTCGTGTCGGATCTCGCGCGCATGTCGCTCCGCGTGATCGTCAACGATCGCGTGGACGTGGCGCTGGCCGCGGGCGCCTTCGGCGCGCAGATCGGCGAGCGATCGCTTCCGGTGGCGCGGGTCCGCGCGCTCGCCGGCGGGCGCCTCCGCATCGGCCGCTCGGTGCACGATGCGACGGGAGCGGCCCGCGCCGGCGCGGACGGGGCTGACTGGATCCTCTTCGGCCATGTCTTCCCGACCGCCTCGAAACCGGGTCTCAAGCCGGCCGGCCTGAGCGGGCTCGAGACCGCCTGCCGCGCGGCGAGCTGCCCGGTCCTCGCGATCGGCGGGATCACCGCCGCCAACGCCGGCGCCGCGCTCGCGGCGGGAGCAGGCGGTGTCGCGGTGATCGGAGCGGTGGCGCAAGCCGCCGATCCGGCGGCGGCGGTCCGGACCCTCGTCCGCGAGCTACGGGAGGCGCCATGCGGCAGACCGCCTGCATGATCCTCGCCGGAGGCCAGGGCCAGGGTCTCGGCGTTCTCACCAAGCACCGTCCGGCCTCGGCCATGCCGTTCGGCGGGAAGTACCGCGTCATCGACTTCTGTCTCTCGAACTGCGCCAACTCCGAGCTGATCCGGGTCGCGGTCCTCACCCAGTACGCTCCGGTCTCGCTGAACGATCACATCGCGACCGGCGAGACCTGGGATCTCGACCGCCGCGATCTCGGGGTCAAGCTCCTCCAGGCCTACGGCCGCCGGCAGGAGGCCCTCTGGTACAGCGGGACGGCGGACGCCATCGGGCAGAACCTGAACGTGCTCGAGAACTGGGGCGCCCGCTCGGTCATCGTCTGCTCGGGCGATCAGGTCTACAAGATGGACTACGCGGAGCTCGTGCGCGCGCACCGCAAGTCGGGTTGTCCGGTGACCATGACGGTCGCTCCGGTCCCGGACTGGGACCGCAGCCGCTTCGGCATCGTGAGCCTCGACGGCGCCGGGCGCGTCGTCGACGTCGAGGAGAAGCCCGCGGTGCCGCGCGGTGATCTGGCCAACCTCGGGATCTACGTCTTCGACACGCGGTTCCTCTACGAGCGCCTCGGGCCGGGCGCCGTGGCGAAGGACGTGGTCCTCGATCTGATCCTGCCCCTCGTGCGCGAAGGGCGGCCGGTCAACGGCCACGTCTTCGACGGCTACTGGGACGACATCGGCACCATCGACTCCTACTTCCGCGCCAACATGGAGCTTCTCGCCACGCACCCGCGCCTCCTGCTCGCCGATCCCGACTGGCGCATCTACACGCCGTCCGAGGAGCGGCCCCCGGTCAAGGTGGCGCGCGGCGCCGAGGTGACGCGCTCGCTCGTCGCCAACGGCGCCATCGTGCGCGGCCGCGTGATCGACTCGATCCTGTTCCCGGGCGCCGTCGTGGAGGAGGGGGCGACGGTCGCGAGCTCGATCGTCTTCTCCGACGCCGTCATCGCTCACGGCGCGCGCGTCGACCTCGCCATCCTCGACAAGCGCGTCCGCGTGGGCGCCGGCGCCATCGTCGGATACGCCGCCGGCGAGGGCAGCGAACCGGGTGCGGGCGGCTCGAGCATCGTGACCGCGGGCAAGAGCGCAGTCATCCCGCCCGGCGTGCGCATCGGGCGTAGCTCGACCATCGATCTCGGCGCGCGCCCGGAGGACTTCATGAGCATGGACCTGCCGCCCGGATCGCGGGTGACGGCCGGGACGCGAGCCGCAGCCGGCATGCCCGTCCCGCCCGGGCCGCCCGCGCCGGCGCCGTCGGCTCCGGCGGAGGGTGAGCGGGCATGACGCTGCGCTACGCGCTGATCATGGCCGGCGGCATCGGCAGCCGGCTCTGCGTCCTCTCGGACAAGCGGGCCAAGCCGGCGGTGCCCTTCGCCGGCAAGTACCGCATCATCGACTTCACGCTTTCCAATTGCGTGAACTCCGGCATTCTCGACGTGAGCGTGCTCACGCAGTACAAACCGCAGTCGCTCAACGAGCACATCGGGATCGGGAAGCCGTGGGACCTCGATCGGCGCCACGGCGGCATCCAGCTCCTGCAACCGCACCACAGCTGGCTAGACAGCAAGTGGTACTCCGGCACCGCCGATGCGGTCTATCAGAATCTCGGCGAGATCATGCGGCGCAACGCCGAGGACGTGCTCATCCTGTCCGGGGACCACGTCTACAAGATGGACTATACCGAGATGTACGAGTTCCACCGCAGCCGTCAGGCCGACGTGACGGTGGCCGTGCTCCCGGTGCGCTGGGAGCTGACCAGCCAGTTCGGCATCGTCGAGACGGCGGCGGACGGCTCGGCCACGAGTTTCATCGAGAAGCCGCGGGAGCGCCCGCGCACGAACACCGCCTCGATGGGCGTGTACATCTTCCGCTCGGGGGTGCTGGCCGCGGAGCTGATGCGCGACGCGGCCGATCCGCGCTCCCAGCACGACTTCGGGAAGAACATCCTGCCGAGCATGATCGGGCGGGCCCGCGTCTTCGCCCATCCCTTCCGCGGCTACTGGCAGGACATCGGAACGCTCGACACCTACTTCGAGGCCAACCTCGATCTGGCGGCCGACGAGCCGAGTCTCGATCTCTACGATCCTGCCTGGCGCATGCACACGCGGGACGTCTACTACCCGCCGGTGCGCTTCGTCGGAGCGGGGAGCGCCGAGCGGAGCCTGCTCTCGAACGGCTGCATCATCTACGGCGAGGTGCGTGACTCGGTGCTCTCGCCCGGCGTCGTCGTCGAGAAGGGGGCGGTGGTCGAGCGCTCGATCCTCTTCAATGAAAGCTGGATCGGTCCGGGCGCGCACGTCGATCGGACGATCATCGACAAGAGCGTGCACGTAGGGCGCGGGGCGCGGATCGGCGAGGGGGACGCGATGGTCCCCAATCGCGGCTGTCCCGAGCATCTCTCCTCGGGTCTGAGCGTGATCGGCAAGCACGCTCGCATCCCGGCCGGGGCGGTCATCGGCCGCAACGTCCGCATCGGATCGAACGTCACCGAGAACCAGTTCGCCTCCCGCTTCGTGGCCTCCGGCGAGGTGCTCGAGGCCCCGGGCGAGGAAGGCCACTAGGACCAGGCGGCCGCCCGCAGGCCCCCGGGGCGCCGGCTTCGATCCGTGGCCCGAGGCGCAAGGTCAGAGCCGGGGCTCGCCCCGGTCCTCCCGTCCCATCCCGCTCGCCGCGGCGCCGCGATCGGCCCCCGCCGGCCTCCCGCCCCGCCTCCGGCTCCGCCCGGCGCCCGGCCACCGCTCAAGACACCCACTGCGGCCGCCGATAACCCGCATCGAGACAAGCGGCCGGCGCCGCGACTGCGGCGCGGGGAGGGAGTCAATGCGAGAAGCACGCGATCTCGTCATCACGAAGCACGTCCGCGCCATCCTGCTCCGGCGCTGGATCGACATCCGGCGTCTCGACTTCGGCAGCGTGAACGGCGTCGCCTACGTGCGCGGTGCGCTCCGCCGCAACCCGCTCTTTCCGGCTCCGGCCATCGCCTCCGGCGACGACGATCTCAAGCTGCTCCAGGTCCTCGATCGGGACCTCCGCACCATCGCCGGGGTCAAGGACGTGGTCCTGACCGTGGACGGCTTCGAGCGCAGAGGAGAGCATTGGGTACGCATCACCAGGCCCACGGCGACGAGCGCAAGCTGATGCCGCGCATCGACCTGTTCATCGACGCCTATGAGGAGGCGCTCGACACCCTGAGTGCGCAGGCCGCCGAGTATCCCGACTACGCGGACGCCCAGCACCGGCTCGGGCTCCTGTTCTACCTGGCGGGCGATCCCGAGCATGCGATCGAGCGCCACGAGCGCGCCTTGTCGCTGAATCCGCGCTACACGGCGGCGGCCTCCGCGCTCGGTTACGCGCTCGAGCGGGTGCGCGGCCCCGAGGCGGCCCTCGCCCACTGGCAGGCCGCTCAGGACCGGGATCCGGCCCCCAAGCATCCTCACGAGCATGCCGGCGTTGCGCTCGATCTCGCGATGGCCTACGGGCGCTGGGGTGACAGCGCGGCCGGGCTGCGCATCCTCGAACGGCTCGCGCCCGCGGGCCGCCATCGCTATCTCGCCGATCGCGAGCGGCTCCTGCTCTGCGCCCGGGCCGGACGCACGGCCGAGGCAGGACCCCTCTACGCGCGGCTCGTTGCGACCGATCCGCTCCTCGGCAAGCTCCTGACCGCCGACGGCATCGACGGGGCCGCGCTCGAGGATCCGGTCGCCGTCGAGCGCTACCTGGTGACGCGCGAGCCGAATCACAACCTCTCCGCGATTCACCTCTACATCGGTCTCACCTACGCCGCGTTCGCCGCGCGCGAGAAGGCGGAGACCGCCTTCGCCTCCGCGCTCGCCGCCGACTTCGATGTCGCCACCTACCATGTGCAGATGGGCCGCCTCGCCGTGCTCGAGGGGAACGAGGAGGAAGCCGCCGGCGAGTTCGCGCGCGCGCTCGCCATCGATCCCGATCACGTGCGGGCCCGCATCGATCTGGGCTACGAGCTGGCCGGGCTCGGCCGCATCGAGGAGGCGATCGCCCAGTTCCAGATCGCCGTGCGGAACGCGCCCTCCTATCCGGACCTCCACCACCAGCTCGGGCTGCTCTACGCCGAGAGCGAGCGGCCGGCGGAGGCCGAGGCGAGCCTCCAGCAGGCGCTCGCGCTCAACCCGCAGTTCCCGCTTGCCCGCGCCAGCCTCGCCCTCCTCTATGCCCGGACCAACCGCCATGAGGACGCGCTCGCCGAGTACGAGCGCGTCCTTGCCACCGGGCTCCGCTCGGCCGACATCTATCTCTCGATCGGCCTGCTCCGCCTCCGGCTCGGACAGACCGAGCAGGCGATCGAGGCGCTCCGCCGCGGCGCGCGGCTCAATCCGCGCTACGCCGCGATCCACTACCACCTGGGCCGCATCTTCCAGGAGCGCGGGCAGCGGGCGCGCGCTTACGCCTCGTGGCGGCGGTTCTTCCACTACGCCGAGGAGACGAACCTCGGCGATCGCCTCGATCTCTTTCGCACCGATCTCGCCCGGGTGCGCCCGCCGGAGCCGGAGTGGCGCGCCGGCGAACCGGGCGGGCACGAGCCGGAAGGCGAAGACGATCTCGCCGCGTGAGCCGGCAGCACGAAGCGGACGGCGCGGGATCGCGGGCGCAAGCCCGCCCCACGCCTTCGAGAGACTGCACCTCAGGGAAAGGATGTGAGGATGGCCTCGACCGAGCCCATGCCGATGGACAGGCTCCCCGCACACTCCGGCTCCGCTCCGGGTACGGCGCCGGCCGGCACGAGCCCCGCACTCGAGCGGCCGGGCGGGGCCGAGCCGGTGCGCGCCGCCGCGCGCGGCGGCGCGGGGTGGATCGCCCGCGCCGACGCGGGCAGCGGGTTCGTCGCCCTCGCCCGCGGCACGGGCCGCGCGGACTGGCTGGCCGACGAGTTCCTGGCGGCGGTCGCCGGCGCGCTCGAGGGGCAGGGCCCTGCGGGCTCCGTGCCGCAAGCTGCGGGACCGCCCCCGGTCGTGCACGCCATCCTCTCGCTGCTCAAGGCAGCCCATCACGAGCTCCTCAAGGACGGTGTTCCCGAGCGGGGGCTCGAGACGCTCGTGGCCATCGCCGACGGCAACCGCGTGCATCTCATCGCCGCCGGGGGCGTGGCCTGCCTGCGCCGGCGCGGCGAGGAGATCGAGCTCCTCGCCCCGGTCAATCAGCGCCCGCGACCGCCGCTCGGGGGCTCCCCGCGCGCGCTCATCGAGGTCACGAGCGAGACGCTGCGCAGCGGCGATCTCCTGGTCGTCATTCCCGGGGGATACGAGCTCGCAACGCACGCCGGCCTCGCCGCGGCGGCGCGCGAGATGGTGGGCATCTGCGCGGCCTGGGCGAGGAGTGCGGGCGCGCTCGACGTGGATCCCGCCTCGCCGGCACCTTGCGCGGCGATGACCGTGCTCGGAGCGGAGGGTGTCGCATCGCTGGCTGCGGCCACCGGGGCGTTCGCCGGTAGCGAGCCTGTCCCCGGCGGTGCACCTTTCGCCGGCAGTGCACCTTTCGCCGGCGGTGCACCTTTCGCCGGCGGCGACCTGCTCGCGCCCGCGGCGGATCCGCATGCCCGCGTCGAGATCCGGAACGACACGCCGGCCGCCGCTTCTGCGAGCGACGTCCGGCCCGCGGACGCGATCGAACTGCCGTCGTGGCTCACGTCGCCGGCGACCCCGGCCTCCGGATCCGCGGCGGAGATCGCCGCTCCGGAGTCCGATGGCCCCGCGCGCCGCTGGCGCGCGACGCGTCCGGCCTTCCTGAGCCCACGCAACGCCGGTCTGGTGCTGGCCGTGATCGGGGTCGTCCTTCTCTTTCTCGCCGGTATGCGCATGGTGCTCGATCGCCACGAAGGGACGGCTGCGCAACCGCCGGAGACGCGCGGGGTCCAGGTGCGGGCCGACGCCGCGCCGGCGACCGGCGGGATCGGCGGGCTCACGGCGCTCGACGGCAGGGGCGCTCCGGCCGTCGGGTCCGTCGGGGCCGTCGCGCCTCCGGCGCCTACGCACGGCGCCCTGAGCGCGGTGACCGAGCCGTTCATCGCCGGCGTCGAGGTCTTCGTCGACGAGCGACCGGTCGGGCCTGCGCCCGCGGTGCTCGACCAGGTCGCCCCCGGGCGGCATCGCGTGCGGTTCAGCGGCCCGCAGGGCTTCGGGTGGGAGGAGGAGATCCTCGTGCGGGCCGGCGAGACGAGCCAGGCGGTGGCTCGGGCCGGTGACGTCGAGGACGTCACGCTCGTCACGGTACAGACGACGGCGATGAGCGAGCACGGGGTCATCGAGAGGAGCGGCTGGACGGTCCTCGTGGACGGGGTCGAGGAAGGGGAGACCCCGCTCGACGTGGAGCTCGATCCGGGCGTGCATGCAATCACCATCCGGCGCGCGAGCGGGCCGCCGATCCATCGCGTGCTCGACATCCGGCGGGGGGATCGTCTCATCCTCGACGTGAACCTGGACGAGCTGCCCGCCATCTCGCTCGAGCACACGCCGCCGGGGCACTGGAAGGCCGGCGACTCCCCGGTGCTCACCGTGGTGCGCACGGGGCGCGATGCGCGCTCCGCGGAGCCGGTCCATCTCCACGTTGCTGCGGACGACCGCTGGCAGGATCTCGCCATGGCCCCGATCCCCGGGGCCCCCGGCACCCATGCCGTGGGCGTGCCGCTTCCGGAGACATCCGGGAAGACCCTTCGCTACTACTTCTCGACGCGGAGCGACGCCGGCGAGGAGGTCTTCTCCGCGATCTACTCGGCGCGGCTGCGCTGACCGCCCGGGGCCGCGGGCCTGCGGCGCCGGCCCCTCCTTGACCCCCAACTCGCGGCGTGCTAACCGTTTGAGCCCTCACGTCGGGCTCCGCAGGAAGCGGGGCCCGGAGGGCCACTCGGGAGGTGCGCGTTCCGTGCGACATCCAGTGATCTTTCTGCTCGCGGCGGCCTGCGCGGCCCTCGTCGCCCTGGTCGCGGCCTGCGGCGAGGACGGCGATCCGGTGGTCGGCTTCGATCTCGCGCCCGGCATCGTGGATTCGAGCGGGGCGCTGACCGCGGTCGTGCCCGATTCCGATCTGGACACGTTCTTCCAGACCACGCGCAACTCCGGCGATGTGGTGTGGGCGGGGATCGAGCCCGAGCTGGCGTCCGCGGCAGAGGCCAAGACGTTCCTCCGTTTCACGGTGCTCGAGGTGCCGGCGGCGGCGACCATCCTCGGCGCGAGCCTCATTCTCTCCGCGGACGCCGGGGGCGACTACGGCGACCAGGTCGAGCAGGATCTCGAGATCCAGCGCGTCACCGCCGCCACCTGGTTCACCAACCCGAGCCAGGGCTGGCCGTTCACGAACCACGAGCCGACGTCGCCGCCATCCCTGTTCGCCGTCGCGGAGTGCGACACGCCGGACGCACGCATCACCGCCGCCGTGCCCCCGTCCATCGTCGCCGGCTGGGTCGCCCAGCCCGACTCGAACTTCGGCATCGCCATCGTCCCGCGCAGCCTCGGCGGCTGGAAGCGCTTCCGTGCCACTCGCGACGTCGTCATCGGGAAGGATCCCTACACGCTCGAGGCGCCCGCGCTCGAGGTGCGCTACACGCTCGACAGCGAGACCGACACGCTCCGCCTCGCCCTCCGCGAGCACGCGACGCTGTACAGCGTGAGCCCCGATGTCGCGGCCGGCACCGGGTCCGAGCCGGCGGCCCCGATCGGCGGACCCTATGACTACCGCGCGATCGTCCGCTTCGACCTCGACGCGGTGAGCGACGACGTCAATCTCAACCGGCTTCGCCTCACGCTCGCGATCGATCCCGCATCGGTGTCCGTGGGGCAGACCGATTCGCTGGTCACGATCGGTGCGCACGAGGTGGTGACACTGCCCGGCGAAAACCTGGATCCACTCCCGGTGGTCGGCTTCAGCACGCTGGCTTTCGCGCGCGTCACGATCAAGGCCGGCGCCGACGACGAGATCGTTCTCGATGTCTCCACCCTCGGGTCCCGGATCGAGAAGGGGGTCCTGCTCAAGGTCGAGCAGCAGTATCCATCCCTCAACCGCCTCGGGTTCGTCACCCGCGAAGCATCGGCCGGTGCGCATCCTGCGCTGGCGATCACCTACACGCGGCCGCCGCGCGTCCGGCTCTAGGCCGCCGGTCGGGGAGAGACTCTCTCGATGCTGATGCCCATGAACTGGACGCGACGGGAGCCGGCGGCCGGCGCGCGCCACCGTGCGATCCTCTTCCTCCACTCCCTCGTCCTCCTCGTCCTCCTCGCGGTCCTGCGCGCCCCGGGCGCCGCTGCGGACTCGATCTTCTCGGCGCAGGCGCTCGGCGAGCTGGCGCCCATGACCGACATGCGCGGGCGCGGCATGGGCGGGGTCTCGGTCGCCGTCGCCGATCGCTGGAACGTGAGCCGGGCCAACCCGGCCACGCTCGCCGACGTCAGGGGGTTCGTCGTCCACGGCGAGATGATCCTCGAGCGACTGAGCACCGCAGACTGGAACGGCGAGGACTACTCGGCCCACTCCACGGGTTTCCCCTGGTTCCGTCTCGGTGTCGAGGTGCCGACCGTCGGCACCTTCGGCCTCGGCGTCGCTCCCTACACGATCGTCGACTACGAGTTCGTGAACTTCGACCAGTCGGGCAGCGTGCCGGTGACGGAGACATTCACGGGCGACGATGCGCTGAGCGTGCTCACGTTCGGCTTCGCGCGCCGGATCCGCCCCCGGCTCGATATCGGCATCGATCTGGACTTGCCGATCGGCTCCTACAACGACATCTACTCGACCACCTTCGTGCCGGGCGAAGGGTACGTGAACACGCGGGACTCGCTCATCGTGAATGTGGACCGGAGCCCCGTCCTGCGTCTCGGCGTGGCGGGCACCGTGCGCCGCGGGCTGCGGCTCGGCGGCGCCTTCACCTTCGGCCGCGACATCGGCATCCGCTCGGAGATCAAGGGCAACATCCAGGATCCGCGCTCGGTGACCGATGCGGATCTCCACCTCCCGGCGGCGCTCCTCCTCGGCGCGGCCTACGACCTCAACCCCCGCTGGCGGGTGGCCGCCGACATCGGCCACACCTGGTGGGGATCGACCGATCTGGATCTCGGAGACGATCCACTGCTCACGCGCTCGAACATCGAGACGCGCGACGTGACGCGTTTCGGAATCGGGGCCGAGTACCAGCGCGACCGCGCCCTCGAGACGCGGAACATCTGGGCGCGCATGCCGTGGCGCGGCGGCTATTCCTACACCCCCTGGTACTTCCGGGACGGCTACGGCCAGGAGATCAACGAGCACGTCGTGAGCGCCGGCGCCGGCCTCCCGTTCGCCGACACTTTCGGCATGGTGCAGGTCGCCCTCGAGCTCGGGTTCCGCGGCGACCGCGAGAAGAACGGAGCGAGCGAGCGCTTCTTCCGGCTCGGCATCTCGCTGAGCGCGCGCGAGCGCGTGCCGGTCGGCCGCGTCGTCGAGTGATGCCGCCGCGGCCCGCTCTGCGCCCGCGCCCGTTGTGACGCGACCCGCCACGCCGCGCGCCCGCTTTTCTTGACAGCCTCTCGCCGCGGTGCGATGATCCGCGGCTGGATTCGGTCGCTGTGCGCAGCGCACGGCCGAGGCGGAGCCGCAGGACGGGGGAGGAGTGCCATGGTCACGGCAGGAACGATGAAGCAGCGAGAGGCAGGGCGGCCGGGGACGCGCGAGACCATGCGGGCGGTGTGGAAGCGGAAGCCCGCTCCCGGTTTCGAGATGGGCACCGCGCCCATCCCCACGATCGGACCGCGCGAGATCCTGATCCAGGTGCGGGCGACGTCGGTGTGCGGGACCGACACTCACATCCATGCTTGGGACTACTGGGCCTCCCATCGCCTGCATCCGCCGATCATCGTCGGCCATGAGCTGTGCGGCACGATCGTCGAGGTGGGACGCGATGTGACCGGTCTCGCCGTCGACGACTTCGTCTCCGCGGAGAGCCACATCCCGTGCGAGATGTGCCCGCAATGCCGCACCGGCCAGCGCCACATCTGCGCGAATCTCAAGATCCTGGGCGTCGACATCCAGGGCAGCTTCGCCGAGTACCTGGCGCTCCCGGCGATCTGCGCCTGGAAGAACCCGCCCGACATGAAGCCCGAGGTGGCCTCGATCATGGAGCCCCTCGGAAACGCCGTGTACGCGACCCTCGCCGAGCCGGTCGTCGGCAAGCGCGTCGTCGTTCTCGGCGGCGGGCCGATCGGGCTGTGGTCGATCGGGATCGCCAAGGCCTCGGGTGCCCGTCAGGTCATCATGACCATCAAGCAGGAGTACTCGCGCAAGCTCGCCCTGGCCATGGGCGCCGATTCGGTCCTGCACGTGGACCAGGTGAACGCAGTCGAGGCGATCCGCGACCTCACCGATGGCCACGGCGCCGACGTCGTCCTCGAGATGAGCGGCGCCGCCGAGGCCATCCGCCAGGGGCTCGAGGTAGTGACCAAGGGCGGTCGCTTCACGGCCTTCGGCATCCCGCCCGGCCCGATCGAGATCGACCTCGGCCGCGACGTGATCTTCAAGGGCGCCCGCATCATCGGCATCAACGGCCGGCTCATGTTCGACACCTGGGTGCAGATGGCGGGGCTCCTCGAGTCCGGCGCCTTCGACCCGACCCCCGTCATCACGCACACGATGCCGCTCGAGGATGTCGAGAAGGCCGTGCACATGATGACGACCCCGGACCGCGACTGCGGCAAGGTGGTGCTCCTCCCGTAGCGGAACGCAAGCCCCGCGGCGCCGGTCGTCCGGCCGGGCGTACCGCCGGATCGCATTCGCTCGCCCAGGGGTGCAGCTCATGGCGCGCTACGCCGTCAAGGAGATCGTCTACACCCTGCAGGGAGAGGGAGCCCGCGCCGGACGGGCCGCAGTATTCTGTCGCTTCGCCGGCTGCAACCTGTGGTCGGGGCAGGAGGCGGATCGGGAGAGCGCCGCCTGCGGCTTCTGCGACACCGACTTCGTCGGCACCGACGGCACGGGGGGCGGCACGTTCACCGGAGCGGAGCTCGTGGCAGCCCTCGCCGCCGCCTGGCCCGCCGGGTCGACGCGCGGCCGCCGCTACGTCGTGTTCACCGGGGGCGAACCGCTCCTGCAGCTCGACGCGGCGCTCGTCGCCGCCTGCCACGATGCGGGCTTCGAGGTCGCGGTCGAGACGAACGGCACGCTCCCGGTGCCCGCCGGGGTGGACTGGCTCACCGTGAGCCCGAAGGCCGGCGCGCCGCTGGCCGTCACCGCGGGCCACGAACTGAAGCTCGCGTTCCCGCAGCCGGGGCTGTCACCGGCAGGCCTCTCCGGCCTCGCCTTCGCGCACTACTTCCTGCAACCCATCGCCGGCCCGGAGCTCGCCGCCAACACGGAGGCTGCGCTCGTCTACTGCCTCGCGCATCCCGAGTGGCGGCTCAGCCTGCAGACGCACAAGCTCCTCGGGATTCCGTAGCGCGGGGTCGGGGCGCGGTCGGCGCCGCTCTCAGGCGCTCCGCCGGATGGCGAGATGCGATTGGCAGTAGCGCTCGATCAGCGCCCGCGAATCGTCCTTGATGACGCGGAAGTCGAGCACCACGTCGCGCCCCGCCGACAGGTTCGACTGGCGCACGGGCTCGACGATGTAGAGCGCCTCGGCGATCGCCGCGATCTCGACGGTCGGGCTGAGCGGCAGCTCGAAGCAGACGTAGACCATGTCACCCGCCTGGAGGCGGCGCTGGAAGTCACGGAAGCGGATGCCGCTCGCCGACAGGTTCACGTTGACGAAGGGCCGCTCGGTCGTGCGGAGCGCTTCGATACCGAGCCGATCGAGGAGGAGATCGAGCTTGCGTTCGATACGGGCGAGCCGCTCGTTCTCCGGCGTGTCCACCCACTCCGGTGCGACCGGCTCGTTCTCGGCCCCGGCGGCCGCCGGCGGCGGTGCGGGCTGCCACTCGTACTTGAGGATGCGCGGACCGTCGAGCACCTGGGCGCGCACCTCGTCCACCTCGTCGGGCGCGAGCACCTGGTACTCGAGGCGCACGAGATGCTCGACGCGCACGTGGCGGCGCTGATCCTCGGGGCGCTGCCCCGGCGCCGGCACGCTGATGATGAGCCGCTCGGCGCCCTGCATGCCGACGACCCGGGCCGTCACGTGTTGCTCGCCGGTCTCGTCGCGGTAGCTGAGCCCGACCGGGAGGCGGGCGCTGAACAGGCCGCGGCGCGGCTGGTCGAGATCCACCACCACTTCCTCGCCCGCGACGAGCGCCACCTTGCCGTTGATGGGAGAAGGCTCGATCTGGGCATCGGGATGGATCACGACGGGCTGACCGGGCTTCATCGCTGACCTCCTTGCCGGCTGCGGGCACCGGGGGTCGGCGCCGCTCTCGGTGCGCCCCGGGCGGGGGCGTGCTCTCTCCATGCATCGGCCGGCGGGCAGCGGGTCTTGATCTCGGATTGGGGCAGGGACGCCCGTTTCTTCCTCGATGCTTGATGTGGCGGTCTTTCCTCGATGCTTGGATCCCGGTCTTTCCGCGATGCTTGACTACTAAACATATGCGGTGTACCATGGATCGGTCATCCCCCCGGACGGGTGGGCCGGCCTTCAAGTCCCCGGCCGCCCCACCCGCGCACCATCCGGCCGGCGACCGGCGATCGCGCCACCCGGCCGGCGACATCTCCGGGAACGAAAGCCGGCCCGCGCCGCCCCGCTTGCCCGCGGGGGGGCCCGGGTCGAAGCGAAGGGGTGACGTTCGATGTTGATCGAGCGGCTCGACGAGCCGGTCAAGGTGCGCGCCGACTTCCAGGGCGGCACGATCCGGCCCCTCCTCTTCCGCCGCGGCGCGACGAGTCATCGGGTGGTCGCGGTGAATGCGCGCTGGGAGGATCGCGAGGGGCAGCAGAAGATCCATTACTTCTCGGTGAGCGTGGGCTCGGGCGACGTCTACCAGCTGCGCTTCCAGGCCGGCGATCTGCTCTGGTTCGCCGACTCGGTGATGATGGAGGCGTGATGCCACGCGGGGGAGCGGACGCACGCCGCATCGTGCACGCCGACATCGACGCCTTCTTCGCCGCCGTCGAGCAGCTCAAGGATCCGCGGCTGCGCGGGCGGCCGGTGATCGTCGGCACCGGCGTCATCGCGAGCTGCTCGTACGAGGCGCGCCGCCGCGGCCTCCGCGCGGGCACGCCGCTCCACGAGGCTCGCCGCCGGTGCCCGGATGCCGTCATCCTGGCCGGGCACGCACCGACTTACCGCGCCTTCGCCGATCGTGTCTTCGCCGTGTGTCGCGACCTCGCCCCGGCCGTGGACACCTACCTCGACGATGCCTATCTCGACCTCACCGGGACCGAGCGCCTCTACCCCGACCTCCTCGCCTTCGGCCGGCTCCTCCGCGCGCGCGTGCGCACCGCGACCGGTCTCGCGATCACGGCCGGCATCGGCTCGAGCCGCATGATCGCGCGTCTCGCGAGCCGCGGCGCCAAACCCGACGGTCTCGCGCTCGTCCCGCCGGGGGAGGAGGCGGCCTTTCTCCACGGCCGCCCGCTCGCCGATCTTCCGGGGATCGGACCGCGCACCGCGGAGCTCCTCGAGTCGCTCGGGCTCGAGACCATCGCCGACGTCGCCGCCATGGGCGCGGGCCCGCTCGAGCGCCTCCTCGGTGCGCCCGGCCGCCTCCTCCATGAACGCGCCTCCGGCCGCGACACGCGGCCCGTCTCGCCGCGCGAGATCCCGCGCTCGATCGCGCGCGAGACGAGCTTCGAGACGCCGGCCGCCGATCCGGCGCTCGTCGACGCCATGCTCGGCTACCTGGTCGAGCGGGCCGCCCGCGCGACGCGACGCCTCGGGCTCGTCGCCCGCACGATCGCCGTCGGCGTCGAGCCGGACGGCGAGCGGCGCGTGGCGGCGCACGCTACGCTCGCCGCACCGAGCGCTCTCGACGGCGTTCTGGTCGCCGCGGCCCGCGCCCTCCTCGCCCGCGCGCACCCGCGCCGGCTCGCGCTCCGCCGGGTCGGTGTCGAGCTCGCCGGCTTTCTCGCCGACGGCGGCGAGCAGCTCGATCTCCTCGTCGCGCGCGAACGCGAGGCCGAGCTCGCCGGCGGTGTCGACCGCGTCCGCGATCGCTACGGGCACGGAGCGCTCATCGCCGGTCGCGCGCTCGCGCTCCTCGACGGCCACGCCCGGGATCGCCATGGGTTCGTTCTGCGCACCCCTTCACTCACGAAGTAGCTACTCGCTGCTCCGCGGCACCGCGTCGCCCGAGCGCCTGGCGGCCGCCGTGCGCGCGGCCGGCTACGACACGCTCGCTCTCACCGATCGGAACAACCTCTACGCGGCGGTCCGTTTCGCCGGCGCGGCGCGGGCGGCGGGGCTGGCGCCGATCCTCGGCGTCGAGCTCGACGAGCCGGCGGCTGCGGCAGCGGACGGCGCGGCGCCGGTCGCCGTCCTCCTCGCCCGCGGAGCGGCGGGCTATCGCACGCTCGCTCGCCTCGTCACCCGCCGCCATCTCGATCCGGCCTTCGCGCTCGTGCCGGCGCTCGCCGCCGAGCATGAGGATGTGCATGTCCTCGCCGTCGATCCCGTGCTCCTCGCGATGCTCAAGCCCGTGCTCCCGCCCGATCGGCTCTGGCTGCTCATCGCCGCCACGGCCGCGGATCGCGGTGCGTTCCAGCGCGGGCGGGCGCTCGGCCGCAAGCTCGGCGTCGCCCCGCTCGCGGCTCCACCCGTTTTCTACGCCGCGGCGCCGGAACGGGCGACGGCCCGGCTCCTCGCCGCGGCGCGGAGCGGCCGCCTGGCGCCGGCGGTCCCGGATCGGGAGCTCGCCGATCCCGCGGCCTGCCCGACCCCTCCGCACGCGCTCGCCCGCCGCTTCGGGGCCGAGGCGGCCGATCTCCTCGCCCGCTCGGCCGAGCTCGCGGCCGATTGCCGGGCGGAGCTCCCGGGCGGGGCGCCCATCTTTCCGCGGCCGGCGGGGGCACCGGACGAGGTCTACCCGATGCTCCTCGAGCGCTGCCTCGCCGGCCTCCGCCACCGCTACGGCGCCCTCGCCCGCCCGCCGGTCGCCCGCCTGATGCGCGAGCTCGAGGTGATCGCCGCCCTCGGCTTTGCCGACTACTTCCTCATCGTGGGCGACATCGTCGCCCATGCGCGGAGCGAGGGCTGCCCCGTGGTCGGCCGCGGCTCCGGCGCGAGCTCGATCGTGGCCTACGCGCTCGGCATCACGAACGTGGACCCGCTCGCCCATCGCCTCCACTTCGAGCGCTTTCTCTCCGCGGCACGCGGCGGCGATCTCCCGGATCTCGACGTGGATCTCGACTGGCGCGGGCGCGACCGGGTGATCGCGCACGTCTACCGCACCTACGGCGAGGATCGCGTCGCCATGATCTCGACGCACGCGTGCTTCCATCCGCGTTCCGCCTTCCGCGAGGCGGCCCGCGCGCACGGGATCGGGGTCGCCGCGGTGAACCGGCTCGCACGCCTCCTCCCGCACACGGCCGCGGCGGCGGACCTCGCGGCGCTCGTCCGCGCGCGCCCCGGACTCCGCGAGCAACCGTGGGCCGAGCCGCCGTGGCGCGACATCCTGGCCGGCACCGCCGAGCTCTGCGGGCTCCCGCGCCATCTCGGCATCCATCCGGGCGGGGTCGTGATCGGCGACCGCCCGCTCGCCGATCTCGTGCCGCTCGAGCGCGCAGCGAAGGGCATCGTCGTCACCCAGTTCGAGATGGATGCGATCGCCGCGATCGGTCTCGTCAAGATCGATCTCCTCGGGAACCGCGCGCTCGCGACCCTTGGCGAGGCGGCCCGCCTCGCCGCGCGCGGCGCGCCGCCTCTCGATCTCGACCGCGCCGCGGACCACGATGAGCCGACGGCGCGCCTCCTCGCCGCCGGCGACACGCTCGGCTGCTTCCAGATCGAGTCGCCGGGTATGCGCCAGCTCCTCACGATGCTCGCCCCGCGCTCGGTGCGCGACATCGTCGATGCGCTCTCCCTCATCCGCCCGGGCCCCGCTTCCTCCGGCATGAAGGAGCGCTTCGTGCGGCGCGCGCGCGGGCTCGAGCCCGCGGCCGCCGTCCATCCCGCGCTCGCGCCGGTGCTCGCCGCGACCCACGGCATCCCGCTCTACGAGGAGGACGTGATGAGCATCGCGGCCGCGGTGGCGGGACTCGACCTGGCGGCGGCCGATTCGCTCCGCCGGGCGATCGCCGGCGCGGCGAACCCGGAGGAGATGCGCCTCGTCCGCAACGGGTTCGTCGCGCGCGCGGTGCATGCGGGCATCGACCCCGACGATGCGGTCCGCGTATGGGAAGAGATGGCGCGCTTCGCGGCCTACAGCTTCTCGCGCGCGCATGCCTCCGGCTACGGGCTCCTGGCCTACCAGAGCGCGTACCTGAAGGTCCACGAGCCGGCGGCCTTCGCCTGCGCCGTGCTCAACCATCACCAGGGCATGTACCCGCGCTGGCTCCACGTCGAGGACGCGCGGCGCCACGGCGTGCGCGTCCTCCTGCCCTCGCTCGCCCGCTCGGCACTCGAGTTCACGCTGGAGACGGATGCGGATGGCGTCGCGCAGGTCCGTACCGGGCTCGGCGCGATCGGCGGGCTGTCCGCAGCGACGGCCGCGGCGCTCCTCGCCGCGCGCGCGGCGGACGGACCATTCGCGTCACTCGCCGATCTCCGGCGGCGCGTGCGGCCGGCCGCGCCGGAGGTGGAGGCGCTCATCCGGGCCGGCGCTCTCGACGAGCTCGGGATGGCGCGGAGCCGCCTCCTGTGGGCGGCGCGCGCCGAGCAAGTGCCGGCGACCGAGCCCCCGGGGCCCGCGCTCTTCTCCGGGGCGGTCGGCGAGGCGCCGCCACCCGCGCTTCGCGAACTCGCGCCGGGACGGCAGCTCGCTAGCGAGTGGGCCGCCCTCGGCTTCTCGCCGCGAGCGCATCCGCTCTTCGTCGCCGCGCCGGAGCTGGCGGCGGCGCTCGCGCCCGCGGCGGCACGCGCGCTCGAGCTCGTCTCCGCCGGGGGAGAGCCGCGCGCACGCGCCACCGGAGCGCTCGCGACCGGAGCGCACTGGATCGGCGCGGGAGAGCTCGCCGCGCATCACGCCGAGCGCGTGGTCGTTGCCGGGCTCGCCGCCGCGCACCGTTCCGCCCCGACGAAAAACGGCGAGACGATGGCCTTTCTCACGCTCGACGATCCGACCGGCACCGCCGAATGCACGCTCTTCCCGGCGGTCTTCCGCCGCGCGGCGCGTGAGCTCGCGGGGGGCGGCGCCTTGTCGGCCACGGGGCGCGTGACGGCGCAGCACGGCGCCGCGAGCCTCGAGGTCGAGCGGCTCACGCCCCTCGTCGCGTCGCCCGTGGCGCCCGCGGCACGCGCGGGCGCGCGCCCTATTTCCCGGAGCCCGGCAGCAGGTAGCGGGTCTTGATGAGTCCCCAGCTCGCCGCCTCGATGGCGGTCGGGCCGCACCCGACATCGAGGGCGCCGATCAGCGCGCAGCCCTCCGGGCTGTGGTCGGGCGCGCAGGGCGAGACGTCCGCGATCCGGAAGTCGAAGCTCCCAGAATCGCAGAAGAGGGGATCGAGGGCGATATTCCCGTCCGTGCCGGTTGGATCGAGCCACCCCGCGTAGTTGGCCGGGGCATTCTCCCACAGATCGTTGCAGGAGAGAACGAGCGTGGACTCCTGATCGCCACGCATGATCCCGTTGCCGGCGGCATGCAATGCCACGATGTTGCGCGCGATCTCGGGGCGCGAGTTCGTCGTCACGTAGATGCCGCCCCCGCCCAGGGTGGCGACATTGGCGACGATCGTGTTGCTGCGCACGAGCGGCGTGGCCCCTTGCCAGATCGTGATGCCGCCGCCGTAGTGCCCGCACCGGTTGCCGTGAATGACGTTCCGCTCAATGAGCGCGCTGCCGTAGTGATCGCAGTAGATGGCGCCTCCCGACCCGAGCGCCTCGTTGTCCCGGATCACGTTGTCGACAAGCGTCGGCGAGCTGTAGTTCACGTAGAGCCCGCCGGCGCCCTCCGCGAAGTTGTCGCGGATCACGTTGCGGACGATGGCGAGATCGGCGTGATCGAGGCGGATGCCGCCGCCGATGTTGTTGGGCGTGAACGGCTCCGCCCGCCCGTTCGCCAGGGTGAAGCCCTCGATCCTGGTCTGCGGGCCGACGGAGGTCGCCCGCAGCACGCGGTTCAGATGGCCGCCGTCGATGGTCGTGACCGCAGCTCCCCCTTCGCTGACGAGAGCGACCCCGTTGTGCTGGGAGCCCATGAAGAGGTTCTCGAAGTAGGTGCCCGGGGCCACCAGCACGAGGTCGCCGACGGTCGAAGCGTCGAGAGCGGACTGGATGGACGGGTACTCCGCTGGCACGTGACGGGTGGTGGCGTGGGCAGTGCCCGCAACGACAGCCACGAGAAGAAAAGGCACGAGAGCAGACCCGAGGCGCATGGCGGACCTCCTGACGGCAAAGGGAGGGAAATCCGCTGCCGGGCGGGAAAGCACCGGCAGTCGCCCCTGGCGGGCGCGAAGGAAGAAGAGCGATCGACGGCGAGGAGTGCAGGTTGGCATGCCAGCCCCCAGGGACCCATCCAGCATACGCCGCGCCGCGACGCGCGGCAAGACACCCGGGCAGCGCGAGCCGCCAGTTGCACGGGCGATGGCCGCCGCCGAGGCCCTGCTGCCCCGGCGGCGGGGATCAGAGGCGGCTCGTGTGCTCCGCGGGCGCGGGCTTGGCCGCAAGCAGGATGGCGCGATCGCCGAGGCGGCCCGTGAGGTGCGTGATGAGCCAGTTCGGACCGTCGACCAAGAGCTTGAGCCCGTGCTCGAGCGGGGAGCGGCGGCGAGGATTGCGCCATGCGGGCGGGATCTTCTGCTCGCGGATCCAGAGCACATCGAGTCCTGCGCGCAGTACCGTCCCGGCGAGAGTCCGCGGCGTGAACTCGCTCAGATGATAGGGCGGCTGGCGCAGTGTCTTCGTGCGTCCGAGAGCGCGATACGCGAGCAGCCCCAGCCGCCGGTCGAGCGAGTTGATCGTCACCGGCCCCGCGATCATGACCACACCGCCCGGGCGCAGCACCCGGTTCACCTCCCGGAGCGCCGCGAGGGGAGCGGGCAGGTGCTCGAGCACGTCACCGAGATACACTGCATCGAAAGCCGCCGCGGGCAGTTCGACGCTGTCGAGCGTGCCGGTGCGAACGTCGAGTCCCAGACGCTCGCGGGCGAACTGGGCGGCGCTCGCTGCGATCTCGACGCCGACCGGAGACCAGCCTCGCTCTGCCGCGGCCTTGAGGAAGAACCCGCCGGCGCATCCGACCTCGAGGATGCGCCCCCGGGGGATCTGGCGCTCGATCCAGGCGAGGAGCACGCCGGCCGCAGCCACCTGCTCGCTCTCGCAGGCAAAGTAGGGGCTGTCCTCGTGCCCGCAGTGGTAATCCGACTCGAAGTACTCCGCAGCGTAGACCTGCGCCAGACCGGCGGCGGTCGGCTGGCGAGCAAGGAAGGTGAGTCCACATCCCGTGCACCGGACGGCCGGGAAGTCCAAGTCTACGAATCGATAGCCGAAGGCAGCCGGCGCCAGATCCGCCGTAGCGCAGGCGGGGCAGGCCGTTACCACTTGCGTCGGCAAGGGCGAGGGGGGTGCAGAGGCTCGCGGACTCATCCGCGCATGATTATAGGGGCGAACCGGGGAAGGTCAAACCCGGCGCGGGCGCGGGCGCGGATGCCCGCCGGGCTCCCGCGGCGGGGCCCGCGCGGCGCCGGCGCGAAGGGCAGGTCGGGGTATTCGCAGCAAGGGGGAGTCTGGCAGAATGCGCGGGCCGCAGTCCTCGGGCGTGGCGTGGCGAGTCGCACGAGTCGGCGCGTGCGCCGGGCCGCCCCGCGCGGAGCTGGCCACTTCCGCCGGGAGAGGAGACGACCCATGGCCACTCCCGGCAGGAAAGGAGACGATCCATGACGATGCGTACCGTGCTCGAATTCGTCTACCTGGCGGCCATCGCGGTGTGGCTCGGCAGCCTCGTCTTCTTCTCCTTCTTCGTCGCCCCGACCCTTTTCCGTACGCTCGAGCCCCAGCTCGCGGGCGATGCGGTGAGCGCCATCTTCCCGCTCTACTCGCGGCTCGGTGTGGCCTGCGGCGCGCTGGCCGCCGTGAGCGCGATCACCCTCGCGCGCAAGCGCCAGGAGGAGGGGATCGGCGGCCGGCGGTTCGTCGCCGTCCTCCTCGCGCTCATGCTCGTCCTCACGATCTACGCCGGAGAGGCCGTCGCCCCGCGTGCCGCGGAGCTCCGCACCGCGATGAACGTGCCCGGCCTCGATGCGCCGACCGCGGCGGCGCGGCGCGCGGCGTTCATGGCGGTGCACCGGCGCTCGGTGGCGGTGAACGGGGCGGTCCTCCTCCTCGCCGCGGGGCTCCTCCTTGCGAGCGCGCGCGATGCCGCTCGGCGCTGAGCGCGAAGCGCGGGCCCCGGCCCGCCCCTCCCCGGTCCGCCCGCGCGATCTCCTCCTCGTCGCGGGGGCCGCCGGCGTCCTCCGGATCGTCCACCTGCTCTCGGTGCAGCACGATCCCCTGTTCCAGGCGGTCACCGGGGACAGCGAGGTCTACGTCGCTCGTGCCCGCGCCCTCCTCGCGGGCGAGGTCGCGGCGGCGCACGCCTTCACGGCCCCGCTCTACCCGTTCCTCCTCGCGGCGGTGTTCGCGCTCGCCGGGGAGGCGCTCGGGCTCGTGCGCTGGCTCCAGGCGGCCGGCGGCGTCCTCGCCGCGACGCTCGTGGCGGCCGCCGCGGGGCGGCTCCTCGGACGGCGGGCGGCCCTCGTGGCGGGGCTTGCGATCGCCGCCTCCCCGGTCGCCCTCTTCTTCGACGGCGAGCTCCTCGCCGCGAGCGCGGTCCTCCTGCTCCTCGCGCTCGGCGTCTACGCCGTGGCGCGGGCGTTCGAGGGGGAGGGGAGCGCTCTCCTCTTCGCGGCCGGGGCGGCCTTCACGGCCGCGGCGGCCGGGCAGCCGCAGGCCCTCGCCTTCGTGCCGGGCGCGGTGCCGGCGGCGCTGGCCCGCGGCCCGCGCCGCCGCCGCCTCGCGTCGCTCCTGCTCGGCGCGGCGGTCTCGTTCCTCTGCTTCAGCTGGCTCCAGCATCGAACGAGCGGGCAGTGGGTGGGGCTCTCCGCGGGCGCCGGCGTCAACTTCTACATCGGGAACCATGCCGGCGCGGGGGGCGGCTTCGATCTGCCGCCGGCGTCCGGGCTCGTGAACTCGAGCTTCGGTCTCTACCCGTCGGCGCGCGCCGCGGCCGTCGCCGCCCGCGACGACACGGCGCTCGGTCCGGCCGCGGTCTCCCGCTTCTGGACGGGGGAGACCATGACCTGGATCGCCGCGAACCCGGTCGCGGCCGCCGCTCTCTTCGGCAAGAAACTGCTCCTGGCCGTGAATCATTACGAGGTGCCGAACCACTATCCGCTCGCCTACTTCGCCGCGCTCTCGCCCGTTCTCGCCTGGACCCCGGTCCGCTTCGTGTGGCTCGGCCCGCTCGGCCTGGTCGGGATCGCCTTGCTCCTCGCGCGCCGCGCTCCTGCCGCCGGCTGGCTCGCTCTCACCACGGCGCTCATCCTCCTCGTCCTCGCCCTCTTCTTCGTGACCGATCGTTACCGGCTCCTCCTCTGGCCGGTGCTCGCGCTGGGCGCGGCGGCCGCGCTCGAAGCGGCCCTCGGCGCGGTGCGGGCGGGGGACGGGCGCCGGCTCGGCGCGCTCGCCGCGTCGACCGGGGTGCTCGTGCTCGTCTCGGCGTTCGCGCCCCACCCCGAGTTCAGCCGCGCGGAGACCCACCTCATCAAGTCCACGGTGCTGGCGGAGAACGGGGACGCGGCCGGCGCTCGCCGCGAGCTCGAGCTAGCGGCCGGTTATCGGGAGATCGCCGCGGCGTCGCACAACCTGGCCAACGCCTACTTCCGCGAGGGTCGCTACCGGGACGCCGCCGCCGAGTACCGGCAGGCGCTCGCCCTGGATCCGGGCGGCGCGGCGAGCCTCCTCGGCCTCGGTCTCGCCGAGCTCGAGCTCGGGCGCCGCGAAGAGGCCGTGCGCGCGCTGGCCGCGGCCGCCGCCCGCGCGCCCGGCGACCCGCGCATCGCCGGCGCTCTCGCGCGGGCCCGCGGCGCCGCCGACACGACCCGGGCGCGCCCGGCGCGGTCAGCCGAGGCCGGAGCCCTCTTCGCCCGGGCGCTCGCCGCCGCCCGCGCCGGCCGGCGCGACTCCGCGCGCGCCGGGTTCGAGCGGGTGCTCGCCCTCGATCCGGACGACGGGGCCGCCCGTCTGAACCTCGGTCTCCTCGCCGAGCTGGACGGGGACCTCCCCACCGCGGAACGGGAGCTCGCAGCGGCCGCCGCCGCCCCGGGGGGCAGCGATCACCTCGAGGTCCTTCTCGCTCGCGGGCGCGTGGCCGCGCGAGCCGGGGACGAGGTCGCCGCTCGCCGTCACTTCGCGCGCGCGATCGAGGTCGCGCCCGCCGACGAGCGCGCGCGCCGCGGGCTCGCCGCCCTCGGCGGGGCGGCGAACCCACCGTGACGCGCGGTCGTTCCACACTATTTCAGAAGCAGCATGCGCCGCGTCGCGCGCTCGGCGCCGGCGGTGAGCTCGTAGAGGTAGATCCCGGAAGCCACGGGCAGCCCGCGCTCGTCCCTCCCGTCCCAGGACGCGGCCTGCGGGCCGGCCGGCCGCGAGCCGGCAACGAGCGTCCGCACCAGGCGTCCCGAGAGGTCGTACACGCTGAGCGCGACCGGTCCCGCCACGGGCAGCGTGAAGGTGATCTGCGTCCGTGGATGGAACGGATTCGGGCGATTCGCGGCGAGCACGAGCCCCCGCCCGACCGCCGCCGGCGCCGTATCCTCCACACCGGTCCCCGGGGTGACGCGGAACGAGTTGCCGATGTCGAAGAAGACATGATCCGCCGCCTCCACCTTGATGCGGGCGACGAGCGCCGAGACGTTGGGGAGGAGCACGGTCTCGCTCCCGTCGTTCGGCGTCCCCGCGGCGAGCGTCGTCGGGAAGCTCGTCCCGTTGTCCGTCGAGAATCTGACGTTCACGCTCTGGCAGTTCACGGGCGGCGCGCTCGTGCCGGCCACGCTCCAGGTCACGGTCAGCGGGCCGCCGCCGGTCAACTGGAGCCCGGTCGTGTTCGGGTAGGTCACGACGAACGGCCCGGCCGCCCCGGTCACGCTGAGAGCGAGCGCGGCGCTCTCGACCCCGATCCCGCCCGCCTGCACGTCGCGTACGGTCACCCGGAAGGAGAGGCTCCGCGCATAGCTCGGCAGGAGCTCGCCGATCGTCTGCGAGTTGGTGAGGATGTCCGACAATCGTGGGAAGGTGCGCCGGGCGTCGGCCACCGGGCTGAAGGAGCGGAAGATCGGGGCGGTCCCGGACGGGGAGTTCGGGGGCCCCTGCGGTCCGAGATCGGACTCCTCCCAGCAGTAGGTGGGAGTACCGGCCACGGTGGCCGTGGCGGTCAGGGTGAACGGAGTGCCCTTCGGCAGCGTGAACCCGCCGGTCCCGGCCTGGACCCCCGGCACCACCACCCCGGTCGGCGCGACTGATGCACAACCATTGCCACTACCAATTGTTGTGTAGGCCACAATCTCCTGGAGGCTCGCGAAGTGGAAGTAGGCGTCGCTATGGAGCTGCAGGTCCTGCGGCGCGCAGATGCCGGCGTAGGCCATGATGGTCGAGCCGCTCCCCGGCTCGTGAGCGGTGGGCGCGTACCACTGCCCGCCCATGCCGCAGGCGCCGGCATTTCCGTTGAACGTGTGATGGCCGCCGAACTGGTGCCCCACCTCGTGCGCGACGTAGTCGATGTAGAACGCATCGCCGGCCGGGGAAGGCGATCCGGTCACGCCGCGCGCCTTGTAGCCGCCGACACAGACCACGCCGAGATAGGCGATCCCTCCGCCGCCGGTCGAGAAGACGTGTCCGATGTCGTAATTGCCGTTGCCGATCACCGCGTCGAGGACGGTCTGATTCTCGCCCAGCATGGCGGCGCCGTCGTAGTTGGAGTAGGGATCGGTGTTCGGGTTCGTGTAGATGAGGAGGTCGTTGCCGGCCACGAGCTGCATGCGCAACGCGACCTCGCGCTCGTAGACCCCGGTCACGCGGTTCATCGCCGTCGTCACCGCGGCGAGTCCCAGCGGCACGGTGCCGCCATGGAAGGCCGTGTACTCCCCGGTCGCGGCGACCGCGGCGCGATACGTGCGGAGCTGGGTGCCGTGCCCGGCGACGAGCCCGCTCGCCACCAGGGAGCGAATCTCCGCTGCGGCCCCGATCTCGTCGATGACCCGGCACGACAGACCCGGGCCATGGGCGTCGCGCCGCCAGTAAGCGAGGTAGTGCTCGACATCCCCACCCTGATAGGGATCGATGTACGCCGTCCCGGCGGCGAGGAAGAGGAGGGCATGGAATCCGTGCGGCGTGCGATCCAGCCGCGCCGTCGCGGTCGGATCATCGAGGCCCCGCCCCAGGTAGGTCCGGATCCCCGTGTGGCGCGCGGCGAGCTCCGGCGCGAGGAGCGGCGACTCGACGATCGCGAAACGGCTCGCGCCCCCGTCCGGCAGCGGGAGGGTGAGGAGAAGCGGATCTTCCCCGGCCGCCGCGGTTCCCTCGCGGGGAGCGCGGGAGAGCTCCCGGTCGAGCCGGCCCACATCGAGAACGAGCGTGCGGCCGGGGCGATGCTGGTCCGCGCGGAGACCGGCGCCCGGAATGGAGCCGGCATCCACATCGGACCACAGGGGATCGGCGCTCCGGGCGACCGGGGCGTCGAGTCCGATCGAGACGATGAGGGCCAGACAGAAGAACGACATCGTCCGTGATGCGGCAAGCGGCGGCATGGTGCCCTCGCTCTCGGGACGGGTGGGTCCGCGGGGTCGGCACAGGACACCCCAACCATACACCCGGCAGGCGCCGGCGCAGCGGGCCGGGTACGCGTACGAAGGCCCGCCCCGCCGGAAGCGGGACGGGCCCTGCATCGTGGCTCTGTCGAGACGGGTGCGGGGCTCTAGTCGCCCTGCGCTTCGGCGATCATGCGCAACCGCCGGCGGCGGGCGCGGTTGGCCTTCCGGCGCCGCTTGACGCTCGGCTTGTCGTAGAACTCGCTCTTTCTCATGTCCGACATGATCCCCTCGCGAATGCACTCGCGCTTGAAACGCCGGAGCGCCTTCTCGAAGGACCTCTGATCCACCACTTTGACGCGCATCGGAACGATCACCCCTTTGTCGAGCGACCAGCCGGGGAATGCAGCCGCCGGGTCAGCCGGGTCAGCCGGGCCGGCCCCCGGTCTCCCCGGTTCCTACCCGTCATTAGCACAGTTCGTTCCCGCGGCCATGGAGATCCGCCTTTTGCCTCGCTGTCGGAGGCCGGCGCCCCCGGGGCAGCCGCCCCAGCCGGCATCTTCCGGTCTGGGGCCCGGGTAGGTCCTCCGGCGGCGCCGGGGTGCCCTTCGCCCCGCGGCCCGGGGGGAGCCTCCGCTCCGGAACACGATCCCCGGGCATGGCGGGCAGCATGCAAACTGCTGCGTGGCCGCCGCGTGACGCCCCTTCCTGCCGGCGCCCGCGGCCGCGCCGTTCACAAAGAGTTTGCAGGGGGTTCACTTGCGGGTGACAACCTGCGTCGCGGCTCCCGGGTAGATTAGGGCGTCGGTCGCAGCAGCCTGGGGCAGCCCCTCGCGGCGTGGATGGAACGGAGAACCGGCAGGGCCCAGGTGAAGATGGACAGATTGGCCGTAGTGATGCGCATGGCGGTGGCCACGGCCGTCGCCGTGATGGTGGGCGTGGCCCGACCACAGGACACCGCGGGGGGCCCGCCGGAGAACCCGGGAGAAAAGGGTGCAGCCCATGCCGGGGAGTGTGATTTCTGCGCCTCCTACGCGCGGCATGCCGGCGCGATGGGCGGGGCGACACGGGAAGTGGGGGCGTTACCCAACGGGGTGGTGATCCACCTCCGGTGCGACCGGCCCGAGGCGGTGGTCGAGCTCCAGCAGTACACGTTCGAGAAGCAGAAGCTCCGCGAGGAGTACTGGAAGCGGCCTCAGTCGTGCAAGGCGTGTCCCGCCTGCAGGGAGCTCCTCGGGCGGCTCAAGGGAGCGAGCTTCGAGGTGGCCAACTCGGTGCACGGGGTGTTCACGATCATCACGTCCGACGACCAGAACGTGGTGCGAGCCCTGCACGAGCTGGCATCGCAGGAGACCAAGGAAAAGGGTGTGCGGGGATCCTGAGGGATCCCCCTCAGCGCGGCGGCGCCCGGATGCCGTCCGGCCGGTCACAGGGGGGCGATCGGTAGTCTCCGGACGGGCAGTGGCGTCGTCGCAAGCTCAGGGGAGGGAGAGAGCGATCTCTCCCTCCTTGCTTTTTCCGGGCATCGGCCGGCGCGGGCGATGGCGGAACGCCGCCGGTCGCGCTTCCCGGCCTGTGGGATAATGCGCCCGGGATCTCCGTCCCGGCCGCTTCCGGCGGGCGGGGTCTTCCGAGCTGATCACGCATGCTGGATCTCCCGATCTTGCGCTCGCCCCGGCGGCGCTCCCTCATCCTCCTGGTCGTCGGCGTGCTCCTCCTGCCGGCGATCCTCCTTTCGGTGCTCGCCCTGAGCCTCCTCGACCGACTCGAATCCCTGGGCCGGCGGAGCTGGAGCGACTACGGCGAATACCTGGCCGAGCTCTCGATCGACCATGCCGAGAACGAGCTGTGGACGGAGGAGCAGCGCCTGATGGTCGCGATCCGCGCCAATCCTCCCGAGAGCCCGGCCGAGGTGCCCGCTCTCCTGACCCAGCTCACCGCGATCCCTGCCTATCAGCTGGTCTACTGCGTGCTGCCGGACTCGACCCTCATCTTCCCGGAGCGCGCCACCTGGCAGGAGCGCACCGACGCGGCGGTTCTCCGCTCGCTGGGTCCGGCCTGGGCTTCGCTCACGGAGGACGCGCACGGGCCGGCGCCGCTCCGCCGTCTGGCGGGCGACGATCGCGGGCGTCCCTTCCAGGTCACCTACTTCACGATGCGGTCGTGGCAGCGCGAGCTCCTCGGCACCGTCGTCCTGATCTGGGACCTCCGGCATTGCGCCGATGTCGTCCTCCCCGGCCTCTTCGCCGCCGGGCCGCCCGGCGGCAAGGCCATCTTCCGGGCCGGGTACCTGCGCGATCACGTCTCGGTCTCGGTGATCGACGAGCGCGGCGCCGTCCTCTTCGAGAGCCGCTCGCAACCGGGCGCCGATCTGATCGCCGCCCAGCCTTTCCGCCGCGTCCTGCCCTTCTGGCGCGTCGGCGTCAGCCTCGAGGACCACGAGTACAAGGCCTGGGTGCGCTCGATCCGCACCACGCACGTTGCACTGATCGCCGGCATGGTCTTCGTCATCCTCCTCGGCAGCATCTTTCTCCTGCGCTGGATGGATCGCGAGATCGAGGCGGCGGAGCAGAAATCGCGCTTCGTCTCGAGCGTCTCGCACGAGCTCAAGACCCCGATCGCGCTGATCCGGCTCTATGCCGAGACCCTCGAGCTCGGGCGCGTGGCCGACCCGGAGCGCTCCCGCGAGTTCCTGCAGGTGATCTCGCGCGAGGCCCAGCGTCTGACCCATCTCATCAACAACGTGCTCGACATCTCGCGCATCGATGCCGGCCGCGGCACCTACAACCTGACCGAGACCGACCTGGTCCAGGTCGTCGCCGAGACCCTCGACGCCTATCGGTACCATCTCGACGAGCAAGGCATCGCCGTCCACCGCCAGTTCGACCCGGGACCGCTCGTCGCGCGCTGCGATCCGGAGGCCATCACGCGCGCGCTCCTCAACCTGCTCGACAACGCGATCAAGTACTCGAACGGTGAGCGGCAGATCGAGGTCACTCTCCGCCGGCAGGGGCGGAGCGCTCTCCTCGCCGTGAGCGATCACGGCGCCGGCATCCCGCCCAGCGAGCAGGATCGCATCTTCGATCTCTTCTATCGGGCGAACGACGCGATCGCGCAGGGCGTGAAGGGCTCCGGTCTCGGACTCACGCTCGTTAAGCACATCGCCGCCGCCCACGGCGGGCGAGTCCATCTCCGGTCGCGGCCGGGCGAAGGATCCACCTTCACGATCGAGCTGCCGATCGCGGAGCGGCCGGGCCGCGACGAGGCGGAGTGAGCGGCCGCGACGAGGCGGAGTGAGCGGCCGCGACGAGGCGGAGTGAGCGGCCGCCATCGAGGCGGAGCGAGCGGCCCGCGGGAGACCGGGAGCTCAGGAGGAAGCATGGCGCAGATCCTGGTGATCGAGGACGAGCCCGCGATGCGGGAGGGGCTCCGCTACAACCTCGAGTTCGAGGGGCACCAGGTGGTGCTGGCGGGCGACGGGTACGCCGGCCTGGAAGCGGCGAAGAAGAGCGGTGTCGATCTCATCCTCCTCGACCTCATGCTCCCGGGGCTCGGCGGCCTCGAGATCCTGAAGCGGCTCCGCCAGGACGGCGTGCGCACCCCGGTCGTCATCCTCACGGCGAAGGGACAGGAAACCGACAAGATCACCGGGCTCGGGCTCGGCGCCGACGACTACGTGACCAAGCCTTTCTCGGTGCGCGAGCTCCTCGCGCGCATCGGGGCGGTCCTGCGCAGGGCGGGCGGCCAGGTCGAGTCTCCGGTGCCGGCTCGCTTTCGCTTCGGCGACGTCGAAGTGGACTTCGAGGGGCGCCAGGTGACGCGCGGCGGGAAGCCGGTTCCCCTGTCCTTCAAGGAGTTCGAGATCGTGCGCTTTTTCGTCCGGCGCCGCGGGCAGATCGTGTCGCGCGACGAGCTCCTCGATCAGGTGTGGGGCTATGCGGAGGACGCGATCCCCAACACGCGCACCGTGGACACCCACATCGCGAAGCTCCGGAAGAAGCTCGAGGGCGACGCGACGCGCGGCCGCTACATCCAGACCGTGCACAAGGTCGGCTATCGATTCCAGGGGGACGAGGCAGGAGAGCCGGCGGCCGGGTGAGACGGCCATGGCGCGCCGGGGGCGCCTCCCGGGGCGAACCGGCCACTCGCCGCGCGATTTTTCCTTGACGCCTGCTGGACTGCCGTGGCCCAATTCCGGCACGCCGAAAGGAGGTGGTCCACAGAATGAAATACCATAGTTCCGTGACCAGCGAGGTGCCTGCTCGCTGACGTCCGTCTAGCTGGAAGGTCTACCCTTCGCAGACGGGCGGTCTGCGAAATCCAAATCAGGACACCGGACCCAGAAGTCCCCGGGTGGTCCGCCGGGGGCGGTTCGCCGCAAGTGCTTCTGGGTCTTCTTCTTTTCCGGCGGGTGAGATGAGCGCCGGGCTCACTCGGCCGCTTCGAGCGGCGACCCGCCGGCCGCCGCCGCCGGCGTTGGGGAGGGAGGCCGCCCGGTGGTGCCGAGCGCCAGGCGCTCGGATCCGGTGTAGGCCCAGACCTCGATGTCGTCGACCGTCCACCCGTCGGCCTCCCGCTCCCCGTTCGCCGTCAACCGGAAGCGGAGCCGCACCTCCCGCTCGCCCGCGAACGCCGCGAGGGACACCTCCCGGCGGCGCGCCGTCGACTCGACCCCGCCCGGGTGGACGAACAGGGGTTCCCAACCCCGCTCCGGCGTCCAGGCCTCGACGCGGCAGCGGTCATGCCACGGCTCGGTTGCGATCCGCTCGCGATAGGAGAGCACCGGACGCTCGGCGCCGCGGAGATCGAGCGCGGTCCTGAGCGCGAGGACTGCGTTGGCATGGGCGGCGTAGTCCCCGCCGGGGCTGTCGGCGAAAGCCGGGCCGTCTGCGGCCCCACCGGTGATGAGGCCCCAACCCCGCTCCGCCACCCAGTTCGCGAGTCCCGCTTCGCCGCGATCGGCGAACAAGAGGCTCGGCGTCCCGGGGACGAGCTCGAGCTGGACCGCCGGGGCCGCCGCGCCCGCGCAGGTGGCCGCGATCTCGAGCAGGAGCGGTTCCCCGGGCGGGGCATCCGCCGCCACCGCCACGAGGAGCGGCGCCGATTCGAGCTCGATGGTCGTGACCGGGGGAATCGAGGCCGCGATCGCCCGCCCGCGGAGCACGCGAGCGTGGGGAGACGGAGTCGTCATCTCGAGCGTGACATGCTCGGCGGGGGCGAGTCCCCGGTTCCGGATCGCGAGCACGATCTCCACCGTGCGCCCGGGGAGAACTCCGGTCACCGTCCCTCCGCTCATCGCCGCCTCGCCCGGCGCTGCTGCCGCCACGCCTGCCTCGCGCACGCGGAAGCCGATCGCCTCGGGATGGGGGCCGGCGATCGCCGCGATGTGAAGGAGCGCCGGCAGGTTCTTCGCGGTGAGAGCGTGCAGGCGACTCCTCGACGGCCAGAAGCCGTCGGCCGCGGTGCCGATCTCGGGCTGGATCGACAGCATGCCGAGCTCCGCAGCGAACCAGTCCTGCGCCCGGCCGTTCGACGGATAGAGGAGCTCGTGCGGCTTCCCGTGCGGATTGCCGGTCAGGCGTTCGAGCTCGTGCGCCACCTCCTCGTGGAAGGCGGGACCGGCGAGGCCCCGCCCGGCACCGGTGCCCGGAAGGAGGTTCATCTCGCCGAATCCGTGCAGGGTCATCCCGGTCCGGAAGCCCCGGGCCGCCGCGAAGTCGCGCATCGCCGCCGTCTCGGGCTCCGAGAACGGCGCCGGCCCGCGGTAGGTGGCGCTCGCCGGGATCGGGCTCGATCCGGCGTCGCCCGCGCCCCAGGCGTGGGCGTAGTTGCGGTTCAGATCCACGCCGAAGGTACCGTCTGCGTTCGGGCGCCGATTCTTGCGCCAGAGACCGCCGGGCCCGCCGAAGGCATAGCCGTCGGGATTGACGACCGGCACGCACCAGATCTCCCGCGCGTCGACCAGAGCGCGGATGGCGGGGTCGGCGTCGTACCGGCGGACGATCTCTCGCATGAAGTGGAGGAGGGTCTCCATGCCGACCGGTTCGCGTCCGTGGTGAAGCGCATCGAAGAGCACCGCCGGCTCGTCCTCGTCGACCGCCGGATGATCGCTCACTCTGACCGCCCACAGCGGCCGCCCCTCCCAGCTCCGTCCGATCACGACCCGCGGGCCGATCAGGTCGGGCCGCTCGGCATGGAGGCGATCGAGCGCTGCCTCGATCTCGTCGAGCGAGTGATAGGCGACGGCATCCGCACCCAGCCGGCGCCGGATGGCCGCCTCGAGGTCCGGCTCGAGAACGGTCACGCGCCAGCCGCGGTCGCGAAAGGCGGCGATCTGCTCATCCGTGGCCGCGACGCGGACGCTGGTGGGATCGAGGCGTCCGAGGATGTCGGCGCCGAACCGGGTCAGCGCACCCAGATCGGCCGGCGCCGCGACCCGGACAAGGACCGCGCGCACGGGAGAACGAGCGGTGACCGGAGCTCCGCCCGGGGCGGTTCCGGGCACGAGGAGAAGGGCACCGATCAGGGCCGCGGCGAGTGCAAGGTGGGAGGCGAGGTGCAATGCTAGGATGCGGATCATCGAGGTTTGTTGAGGATAAATGAACATCCAGGTTAATCATCTCATATCGAGACACCGGAAGCGAGGACTGCGGAGAGCGGCCCACAGCCTCGGCCGCCGCCTCGGCTGGCTCGTGCTCCTGGCCCTCGGAGCGGCCGCGAACACGGCGAACGCCGCCGCGCCGAGCGTGGTCGAGCATCCCACCGGCCGGATCGTCCTCACCGAGGTCGGGCCAGTCACCGGCCTGGCGCGGGACCTGGCCCCCGTCGCCGCCGCCGCCGCGCGAGAGCTCCCGGCGCGGCTCGGTGTCGGCCTGCCGCCTCGCGTCGAGGTGATGATCTGCGGCGATCAGGCCACCTTCGCTCGCTTCGCGGGCCGCGGCCGCACCGCTACGCTCCTCGGCGTCGCGCTCCCCGGCCGGCAGGTGGCCGCGCTCAACGCATCGCTCCTCGTGCCCGGGCCGGAGCGCGGCCCGGCCGGCGTGCTCCGGCACGAGCTCGCGCACCTCGCGATGGGCGTTGCGGCGGAAGCCGGCGGCCCCATCCCGCGCTGGTACGACGAGGGCACCGCGAGCTGGTTCGCCGGCGGGCTGACCGAGATCGGGGCGCTCGACTTCGTCGTCTCCGAAGCGGCTCCCGACCTCGCTCTCGCGCGCCTCGCCGATCACTTTCCCGAGGATCCCGCCGCGATGCGCATCGCCTACGTGAAGAGCCAGCTGGCGATCGAGCTCCTCGAGCGGCGGCCCGGCCCCGGCACGGTGGCGGCGCTCGGCGGTGCGCTCGCGCGCGGCGTTCCGTTCGCGACCGCGCTTCGCGCGACGACCGGGCTCGACACCGACGGGCTCGATCGAGCGCTGCGCAAGGAACAGGCGCCGCACGGGTTTCTCCTCAGCGTTCTCCGGCGTAGCGTCTCGCCCTTCTTCCTGATGGCGCTCCTCGTCGTGCTCGGCTATGTCCTCCGTCGCCGCCGGCTGCGCGCGCGGCTCGCCGCATGGGAACGGGCGGAATCCGGTGCGCCGCCCGGAGCGGACGCCGACGCCGGCGGACGACCTCCGGACCCCGAGCCCTAGGCGGCCGCGGGGTCCGCGGGGACCGGAGGCGCGCCGGGGAGGAGCGGCGCGCCGCCGAGGAGTCGGCGCGCGAGGTCCACGTAGAGGGCGACCCCGGCGGCGAGGTCGGCGTGCATGATGTGCTCGTCGGCCGTGTGCGCGGCCAGGATCGAGCCGGGTCCGGTAAGGAGGACCGGGCCGATCGCCGCGAGGTAGGGCGCATCGGTGGCGAATCCGGCCACCGCGGTCGGGTAGCCCGCGAGGACGTGGAGGCACTCGGGATCGGTGCACGTGCCCACGGTGACGCGGACCAGGTCCCCGGCCGCGGCCCGCAGCCGTTCCGCAAGCTCCGCACCGGGCGCCACCGTGCGGATCATGATCTCCGCACCCGCGTCCGGCGCGAGCACGTTGGCGGCGACTCCGCCCCGGATCGTGCCGACGTTCAGGTAGGCCCGGCCGAGCAGCGGATCCGACCCGAGCGGGACGGCGCGAATCCGCTCGAGCGCGGCGAGGAGCTTCTCGATCGCCGATTCGCCTCGCTCCGGATAGCCGGAGTGTGCAGCCCGCCCGCTCGCCTCGAGCGTGAGGCGGAGGACTCCCTTCTGCGCGCGCATGAGCGCGAGCTCGGTCGGCTCGCCGAGCAGGACCGCCTCGGCTGCGAGGCCGTAGCTCCGCGCCGCCTTCGCCCCCAGGTGATCCACCTCCTCGCCCACGAGAAGAAGAAAGGCGAGATCCTCGTGTCCCTCCGCGATGAGGAGCGCGGCCGCTTCGAGCATGCACGCGAAGAGGCCTTTCGTATCGCAGGCGCCGCGCCCGCAGACGCGGTCTCGAGCGCGGCGCGCCGGGAGGAAGGGCGGCACCGTGTCGAGATGGGTCGCGAAGAGCAGGCGGCCCCGCCCGCGACGCGCGAGCACGTTCGGGCGCCCGGGCGCGACCGGCCGGAGCTCGACCGCGAAGCCGAGCTCCGCGAGAACCTCCGCCGCGGCGTGCGCGTAGGCCTCCTCCTCGCCCGTCACGGACGGGATGTCGATGAAGCGCGCGAGGCGATCGATCACGCGCGCGAGCGCGTCCGGAGCGGATCTCGATGGCATCATGGTGGGCGCCGAGGCTAGTCGAGCGCCGCGCTCGCCGTCAATCGGGGGCCGCGGCCACGGGCTCCGGCCCGGGCCGCCGCCCCTGGGTCAGGGCGACGCCGGCGAGAACGAGAGCGCCGCCGGCGACGAGGGGAAGCCCCACCGACTCGCCGAGCACAGTGTAGGAGAGGAGCGCCGTCGCCACCGGCTGCGCGTTCGCGAACACCGCGACCTGGCTCGCGGTGAGTCCGCGCAGCGCCCAGGTCCACAGCGCATAGGCGAGCCCCGACGTGAAGACAATCAGGAAGGCGAGCCCCCCCCACGCGCCGAGAGGAATGGTCGCCGGCTCGAGCGCACGCAGCCCCGGGAGCGTGAGCGGCAGTCCGCACACCGCGCCCGCGACGAGAGTCGTCGCGGTGAAGCGGAGGGCGCCCATCGCCCGCACGGCGCTCCGGGCGCGCGCCGAGTACACGGCCCAGGCCACGACCCCGACCAGGATGAGGAGGTCGCCGCCGAGGGTCGCCCGCATGGCGCTGCCCTGACTCCGCGCGGCGATGACGAGAGCCGCCCCGCCCATGGCAATCGCGATGCCGAGGGCAAGGCGCAGGTTCGGGCGCTCGTCGCCGGAGGCGAGCGCGAGGAGATGCACGAAGGCCGGCGTCAGCGCGTAGAGGAGCGCCGCGTGCGTCGGCGTCGAGCGGGCGAGTCCCGCGAGAAAGCAGATCTGATTGACCGTCACGCCGATGAAACCCAGCGCGACGAGATCGCGCGCGCGCCCGCGGAACGAGAGACCGCCGCGGCGCGCGATGGCGGCGAGGCCGCCCATCACGCACGCGGCCCCGATCAGGCGGAGCCCTGCGAGCTCGAGGGGTCGAAACGAGGCCAATGCCTGCTTGGCGATGACGAAGGTGCTCGCGGCGATCGCCGTCTGCCCGGCAAGGGCGAGCACCGCCCCGAGGCGGCTGGGCGGTGCGCTCGGTGCGCGCGCGGCAGTTCCAGGCATGCGCGGGAGGATACGGCCCCGGGGCCGCCCGTGCTAGACTGATCGCTTTTCCGCGCGCCGGAGCGCCGGAGCGCCGCGGCGGACTCGACGCGGCGCGGCCGCGCGCCGGCCCGATCGCGATCAGGACCACGAACCAGGGACCACCAACCAGGGACCACGAACGGAACCAGTATGAACGACTTCCAGCGGCTTCCTCTGGGTGAGAGCGGACAGCCCGCGGTGCGCGTGCACGCGGCGGGTCCCGGCGCGGCCGGCGACTTCTTCGGCGACCTGGATGCGGTGGCGCTCTTTCTCGGGAACGGAGACCTCGCCGCGCGCGATGCGCAGGGAGAGCTCGCGCGTGCGATCGCCGGCCTCGTGAACGGCGATCTCGATCGCTATCAGGCGGCGCCGCCGGAGGGCAGCGAGGAAGAACCCGACGAGAACACCGGCGACCGCGAGTATCTCTACCCCTGGGCCGGCCGCCGCCGCCGTCTCAAGGTGGTGGCGCTCCCCGACGGCATCGGAACGCCGGGGCTACGCGTCAAGGCCGATCAGCTCGCGCGCGCGCTCCGCAAGCACGTGAAGAAGCTCGGGCTCGTGGTGCCGTCACGCTTCCTCACCGCCGGCGCGGACGTGAGCGCGCTCGTCGAGGGCATTCTCTACGGCAACTTCCACTGGATGAAGTACAAGTCCCGGGAGCGCATCCGCGGGATCGAGGAGGTGCGGCTCCTGGTCGCCCCGAACCCGGCTCCCGCCCTCGCGGCCGCCATCGCCCGGGGCCAGGCCATCGCCGAGGCCGCCTGCCTCGCCAAGGGACTCACCTTCGAGCCGCCGGACCGCGTGAACCCGGAGACCTTCGCCGTGGAGGCGGAGCGCCGCGCGCAGGGGCTCCCGCACATCCGCTTCACGCGCTGGTCCGCGGAGCGCATCCGGGAGGAACGTCTCGCCGGGCTCCTGGCCGTCGGGCGCGGGGCCGCCGTCCCGGTGACGCAGATCGAGTGGATCTACGAGCCGCCGGTGAAGGCGGAACGCACGGTCGTGTTCGTCGGCAAGGGGGTCACCTTCGACTGCGGCGGGCTCCAGTCGAAGGGTTCCTTCATGAACCAGATGAATCGCGACATGGCCGGGGCAGCGGCCGTCGTCGCGCTCATGGAGCTCGTGTCGAAGCTCGCGCCCGCCGTCCGGGTGATCGGTCTCGCCGGCGCCGCCGAGAACATGGACGGCCCGCGCGCCTACAAGACGGACGAGGTCATCGTGCACCGCGACGGACGCACGACGCTCGTCGGCCACACCGACGCCGAGGGCCGCCTGGTCCTCTACGATCAGCTCGTCTATGCGCGCGAGGCGCACGCCCCCGACCTGGTCGTCGACGCGGCGACCCTGACCGGCGCGGTCAAGATGGCCCTCGGTCCGGACACGATCGGGGTCATGTCCAACAAGAAGGGCGTCGGCGATCGCGAGCGGCTCCTCGCCGCGGCGCGCGCGGCGGGGGAGAAGGCCTGGGTCCTGCCTCTCTCGCACGATCTGCCGAACTCGGAGTTCCTGGTCGCCGACTACGAGAAGAACTTCGTCGAGGTGATGCACGGCAAGATCGCTGATCTCGACAACGACGGCGATCAGAAGTTCGGCGCCGGCACCGCCAAGGGCGGCGGCTTCCTCTCGAAGGCGATCGACGAGAAGGTGCCCTGGATCCACCTCGACATCGCCTACACCGCGATCGAGGGCCCGGTCGGGTCACCGATCCCGACCATGGCCTATCTCCTGGCGGGCGGCGCCGGTGGTTGACCGGCGGACGCCCGTGGTCTAGGTTCGCGCCGATGAGCACCAAGCACTCCGTTGATGAACGCCAGCCTCGCGACCGGAAGGACGAGGCACGCCCGCCCCAGGGCTGGACGCGGAAGCTGCTCCTCCTGTTTCCCATCGCGCTCTTCGTCTTCCTCGTCGCCGTCATGATCTGGGGCATCCTCGACGATCTGCTGTCGGGTTACTGATGGCGTTCGCCTTCCAGCGGCGGCCGCTCGAGGGCAGGCCCGGCGCCGTGCTCGGGCTCTGGCTCGCCCTCGCCGCGGCCGGCGCGGCGGCTCCGCCTTCGCGGTCGGCGGCGGGGGAGGAAGCGACCGCTGTCGCCTCGGTCGAACGCCTCCTCACCGCGGCCCGCGACGCGCGGGCCGATCTGCTCGCGCCGCGCCAGTTCGAGTCCGCCGAGCGCGAGGTGGGCGCGGCGCGCGATCTCGCGGCGCGCGGCGCGAAGCCCGAGGACATCGAGAAGCGCCTGACCCGCGCCGCGGATGCGATCGCCCTCGCCATGACCACCGCCGAGAAGACGCGTGACGTCCTCGGGGTGGCCCTTGCCGCCGGGGACGCCGCGCTGGCGGCCGGCGCCGACTCGCTCGCCGCGGAGACCTACACCGCGGGCGAGAGGGACTTTCACGATGCCGCGACCAAGGCGGCCGGCGACGACATGGACGCGGCGCGCATCAAGGCAGCGGATGCCGAGCGCCGCTTCCGCGCGGCGGAGCTCGCGGCGATCGATGGCGCCGTCCTCGGAGAGGCGCGCGCCCGTCTCGCCGAGGCCGAGAAGGCAGGGGCCGCGGCCTGGGCGCCGGAGAGCCTTACCCGGGCCCGCGACGAGATCGCCAGAGCGGAGGACCTGCTCGCCACCGATCGATCCCGCCGGAGCGAGGCCGAGTCGAAGGCCGCTGCGGCGACCGTGTGGGCCGCGCGCGCCGGCGCCATCGCCGCGGGAGCGCAGGCGGCCGGCAGGGAGAAAGGCGCCTACGAGACGTTCGTCCTCGCGGTCGCGGCCGAGTTCGAGGCGATCGGCAGCGCCCTCGGCCAGGACCCCGACCTCGGCGCCGATCCGCGCGCGGGGCTCGCGGCCGCCAGTACGGAGATCCAGAGCGGGATCGCCGCGCTCCACGGCGAGCGCGAGGCCATCGCCCGGGATCTCAGCCGCGCGCGCGAGGAGATCGCCGCGCTCGGCGCCCGCGAGCGCGGCCTGAGCGCGGAGCTTGCCGTGCAGCGCGAGCGCGAGGAGCGCTTCCGGCGCGTGCGCGAGCTCTTCTCGCCCGAGGATGCGGTGCTCGGGCGCGAGGGAGGTAACCTGGTCCTCCGGCTCAAGGGCGTGCGCTTCGCCGAGGGCGATGACGTGATTCTGCCCGCGAGCTATCCGCTCCTTGCCCAGGTGATGCGGGCGCTCCGCGAGCTCCCGGGAGCCGCGCTCGCGATCGAAGGGCACACCGACTCGAAGGGCGATGAGAAGAAGAACCTCGCCCTGTCGGCGGCGCGCGCCGCGGCGGTGCGCACCTACCTCGAGACCAACATGGACCTCTCCGATCGCCTGGTGACCACCGTCGGGCGCGGGGAGGCGGCACCGATCGCCACGAACGACACCGAGGCGGGGCGGGGTCAGAACCGCCGCATCGACCTCATCCTCGACGTGCGGACGCTCCTCGGGGAGTAGACCCGCCGCGGCGCGGAGCGCCCCGGCGGGACGGGTGCTCCGCGCGCCGGCCGGGCAGGTCCTCCCTTGGCGCCGCATCCTTCTTCGGCCCCGCGGGCTCGATCCCGAGGCGGGGGTCGCGGGCCCGGATGCGTTCCGCGAGAGCCTCCGCGGTCCCCTCGAACTCCGGGCTCGACGCCGGCAGGTAGAGCCACTTCCCGAGCACCGGATGAGGCTCGAGCGCCGGGTACTCGGCGCACAGGGCCGCATGCCGGTCCCGCTCGGTGGGGAAGAGGAGACCCTCCCAGGGCGGAGCCCCGCGCGCCGCGCGCACGAGGACGAGACGCCCGGCGAGGTAGTGGGCGGGGCAGCCGAACAGGGGCCGCTCGACGTGGGTCGCCTCCTCGGCGAAGGGCTCCGCCACCCAGGCGAAGCGGTACGCGGCGCGGGCCTGCATTCCTGGCTCCCTCCAGTCTCTGCCTCGAAACTGCAGAGAGGCTATTGCATCGCCGGCCATCCTGCGCAATCATACGTATGTATGAAACACGCGACGGCTCGGCCCCCCAGCACCCGCACCAGCACCCGCACCGGCCCCGGCAGCCGCCGGCCCGCCGCCGGGGACACCGCCGGCCTTCTGCTCATCGCCGCCCGCCGCCTCTTCGCCCGCCGCGGCTACGAGGGCACTTCGGTCCGGGCCATCACCGCCGCGGCCGGGGCGAATCTCGGCGCCATCACCTACCACTATGGCAGCAAAGAGACGCTCTACCACGAGGTTCTGGCCGCTTGCTGCAAGCCGCTTCTCACTCGACTGGACCTGGCCATGGGCGATCCGGGGACGGCGCCGCTCGCGCGCATCGAGGCCGGCGTCCGCGCCATCTTCGCCCATCAGGCGGCCAACCGCGATCTGCCCGCCCTCATGAGTCGCGAGCTGGCCGCCGACCGCCCCGCTCCGGAGCCCGTCCGGCGCATGATGCAGGGGGTGCTCGCTCGCTTCTCGGCGGCCATCGCAGCCGGGCAGGCGGACGGCACCATCGGGCCGGGGGACCCCGCGCTCATGACCGTGAGCATCGTGGCCCAGCCGGTCTACATCGCGCTCCTTCGCCATCGCCTCAACGACGCGTTCGGGGTGGACGCGGCCGATCCGAAGGTGCACCGCCGCGTCGTGGATCACGTGGTGGGTTTCATTCGCCGGAGCCTCGAACCGGCACGGAGGAAGGCATGACGCACCACCCGGGTCCTGCCCCCGTCATCCTCGCCCTCGCCGCCGCCGGGGTCCTCCTCGGCGGACCCCTCGCCGGAGCTGATCCGGCAGCCGACTCGACGCTCGCACTGGTCGAGGCCGCGGCCCGCGCCCTCGCGACCCATCCCACGGTCGGCGCCGCGCGTGCACGCGCGGACGAAGCGGACGCGGGCGTGGGCGAAGCGGCGGCCGCGCGCTGGCCCTGGCTCAATCTGACGGCAGCCGCCACCCAGTACGAGGAGCCAATGGGAGTCGCGCCCATCCACGGCTTCACGCCTGAAGCCATCCCGCCCTTCGACCGGACGCACCTCACGGCGGCGCTCGGCGCGACCTACACCGTGTTCGACGGAGGTGCGCGGGGCGGTCGCATCGACCGCGCCGAATTGCTCGCCGGCGCCGCCGGCGCCGCGCTCACGACGAGCGAGCAGCGCATCCTCATGCGGGTCGCCCGCACGTATCTCGAGACGCTCGCGCGCCACGAGGTCCTGGCCGCCGAGGATCAGCGCCTCATCGCGCTCAGCGCCGAGCGCGAGCGGGCCTCCCGCCTCCGCGCGGCGGGGCGAGCCGCGGAGGTCGAAGTCCTGCGCGTCGAGGCGGCGATCGCGAGCGCCGAGGCGGAGCGCGTGCGCCTCGCGGCGGCGCTCGAGGTGGCCGAACGCGACCTCGCCCGCCTGATCGGCGGCTCCGTCGAGGAGACGCGGGCGGGCCGGCTCGTCGCGGTCGCGCTCGCCGATTCGACCATCCCGGCCCGCGATGCGCTCCTCGCATCTGCACAGGCGCAGAGCCCGCTCGCGGCGGAAGCGCGGGCGCGCGCCGCCGCCGCCGCCGCGGGGAGCGATGTGGCGCGGGGGGCGCGCTGGCCGTCCGTCGGTCTCTACGGCAACTGGATCGATCGCAACTCCGACGACGCCGACCTCCCGGCTGAATGGAGCACCGGCGTCCAGATGTCGCTCCCCCTGTTCACCGGCGGGGCGATCACGGGCTCGATCGCACGCGCCGATGCCGCCGCCCGCGGCGCCGGTCAGGAGGCGCGCCTCACCGAGCTCGAGATCGCCGCCGATGTGGATCGTGCCTACACGCTCTATCTCGAGGCGCACGCGCTCGCGCAAAGCCTCGCCACCGCCGAGGCTCGCTTCGCCGAGGTCGCGCGTATCGAGCAGCTCGCTCTCGCCGCGGGCTCGGGCACGCAGACGGATTATCTGGAAGCGGAAGCGGAGCTCCTTCTCGCGCGGGCGCGGCGCACCGAGGCCAGGAACGCGGAGATCGCAGCGCGCATCGAGCTCGCCCGCGTGGTCGGGGAGCTCGATCCGACGTGGCTCGCCGAGGCCCTCGTCGCGCGCCCGTAGCGCGCACACGGACGGAGAAACCCAAGGAGACCGTGCCCATGGCTCGACCGTCACCGCCTCGCCAGCTTCTCCTCCTCGTTCCGCTCGTCCTCGGCGGGCTCCTCGTCCTGTCCCGCCTCGGGGTCTTCCGGGACCGCGACCCCGGCCGCGAGCTGGCTGCCACGGGCACCGTCGAGGCCACCGAAGCCCAGCTCGGCTTCCAGGTGGCCGGGCGCATCGACGCGATCGCGCGTCCGCGAGGGCGATCCGGTGCAGCGCGGGCACCGAGCTCGCCGCACTCGACCGCGCCGAGGCGCTGGCGCGCCGCGACCAGGCCGCGGCGCAGCGTGGCGGCCGCGCGCGCTCTCGCTCGACGAGCTGGAGCGCGGCTCGCGCGCCGAGGAGATCGCGCAGGCGCGCGCGCGCGCGAGGCGGCGCCGCCGATCGCCTCGACGACGCCCGGCGCGACCTCGAGCGCGCGCGAGGAGCTCCTCGCCGGCGGCGCGGTGAGCCAGGAGGCACTCGACAAGGCGCAGCGCTCGCCTACGAGGTCGCGGCGAGCCAGGCGGCGCAGGCCGCGGAGCAGCTCCGCTCGTCGAGACGCGGCCCGCGGCAGGAGCGCATCGCGGCCCAGCGCGCGCGCGTCGCCGCAGGCGGAGGCCGCGCTCGCGCGCGATCGAGGCCGCGCTCGACAACATGGCGCTCCGCGCCCCCTTCGACGGCGTCGTCACCGTGCGCCACCGCGAGCCGGGCGAGATCGTCGCCGCCGGCGCGCCGGTCCTCACCGTGCATGAACCGCGACGACCGCTGGGTGCGCATCTACGTCCCCGAGACCCGGATCGGCGCGGTGCGCCTGGGCCAGCGCGCCGCGATCATCGACCGACACCTATCCGCGACAGGCGCTACGCGGGCGAGGTGCATCTTCATCGCGAGCGAGGCCGAGTTCACGCCCAAGAACGTGCAGACCAGCGAGGAGCGCGTGAAGCTCGTCTACGCGGTCAAGGTGCGCATCGAGCGACGACCCCGCGCTACGAGCTGAAGCCCGGCATGCCGGCCGACGTGCGCCTCGAGCTCGGCGCCCGTGAACGACAGCGCCGCCGGAGGTCGCCGTCCGCGGCGCATGGCCTGACCCGGCGCTTCGGCGCCCTCGTCGCCGTGGACGGCCTCGACCTTCGCCGTCGCGCGCGGCGAGCTCTTCGGCCTCGTCGGCCCCGACGGCGCCGGCAAGACGACGACCCTGCGCATGCTCGCCGGCGTCCTGCGCCCGAGCGCCGGCGACGCCGTCCTCGGCGGCGTCAGCGTCGCCCGCGACCCCGAGGGGGTGAAGCACCGGATCGCCTACATGTCGCAGCGCTTCGGCCTCTACGCCGATCTCACCGTGGCCGAGAACCTCCGACTTCTACGCCGACCTCTACCGCGGTGCCGCGCCGCCGAGCGGCCGGCGCGGCTCGAGCGGCTCTTCCGCTTCTCGAACCTGGAGCCGTTCGCGGACCGCCTCGCCGGGCAGCTCTCCGGCGGCATGAAGCAGAAGCTCGGCCTCTCCTGCGCCCTCGTGCACGAGCCCGAGATCCTGCTCCTCGACGAGCCCACCTTCGGCGTGGATCCGATCTCGCGGCGCGACCTCTGGCTGATCGTGCACGAGATGGTGGCGCACGGCGTGACGGCGGTCGTCGAGCACCGCCTACATGGACGAGGCCGAGCGCTTCGACCGGCTCGCCCTGCTCGACCGCGGGCGGCTCCTCGCGCTCGACACGCCGGACGCGCTGCAGGGCGAGCCTCGCGCGGCGACATCCTGGCGATCGCGGTCGCCGAGCCGCGCGCGCGCGCGCGCAGCGGTCGCTCGCGCCATCCGGCGGCGTGCGCGGGCCGCGGTCTTCGGCGACCGGCTGCACGTCACCGTCGCCGCGGCGGACCGGCGACGGCCGCGGCGCGTGACCGCCGCCCTCGCGCGCGGCCGGCTTCCCCGTCGCTGCCGCCGAGCGCATCGAGCCGTCGATGGAGGATGTCTTCATCGAGCGCATCGCGGGGCAGGGGAGGCGCGATGAGCGACGTCCCGCCGGCGGCGCCGCGCGGCGCCGCCGACGCGCCTCCGCCCGCGGTCCGCGTCGAGAGCTCACGCGCACCTTCGGCGCCTTCGTCGCCGTCGATCGCGTCACCTTCGAGGTCGGCACGCGGCGAGGTCTTCGGCTTCCTCGGCCCGAACGGCGCCGGCAAGACGACGACCATCAAGATGCTGACCGGCCTCCTCGCGCCCACCTCCGGGCGCGCGGCACGGTCGCCGGCTTCGACATCGGCGAGCGAGACCGAGGCGATCAAGCGCCAGCATCGGCTACATGTCGCAGCTCTTCTCGCTCTACGCCGACCTGACCGTGGAGGAGAACATCGCCTTCTTCGCCGGGCTCTACGGCGTGCCGCGCGAGCGCCGCGCCGAGCGGCGCGACTGGGTGCTCGAGATGGCCGGGCTCACGGCGAGCGCGCACGACGGATCACGGGCGAGCTGCCGCTCGGGCTGGAAGCAGCGGCTCGCGCTCGGCTGCGCGGTCCTCCACGAGCCGCCGCTCCTCTTCCTCGACGAGCCCACCTCGGGCGTCGATCCGATCTCCCGGCGGAGCTTCTGGGATCTGATCTACGACCCTCGCGGCCGGCGGCACCACGGTCTTCGTGAGCACGCACTACATGGAGGAGGCGGAGTACTGCCATCGCCTGGCGCTCATGAACCGCGGCCGCCTGATCGCGCTCGACACGCCGGCCGCGCTGCGCGCCGGCATCCGCGAGCCGCTGCTCGAGATCCGGACCGCGGCGACAGCCCGCGCGCGGTCGAGGCGCTGGCCGGCGCGCCCGGGGTCCTCGAGCGCCGGCATGTTCGGCCGCGCCGTGCACGTCATCGTCGCGCGATCGCGAGGCGGCGCGGGCGGCCATCCCGGCGCGGCTCGCGGCCGCGCGGGATCGAGTTCGGCGCGATCGACGGAGATCCCGCCCGCGCTCGAGGACGTCTTCATCGCCCTGCGTCCACGCCGCGGGCGGCGCGCTCGCGGAGTGAGGCAGACGGGGGATGCCGTTCAGCCGCGACCCGCCTCCTCGCCGTCGCCCGCAAGGAGATCATCGCAGCTCCGCCGCGACACGCGCAGCCTGATCCTCGCCTTCCTGCTGCCCGTGCTCCTGCTCGTCCTCTTCGGCTACGCGATCACCTGGGACGTGGACGACATCCGGCTCGCGGTGGTGGACCAGGACGGCACGGCCCGGAGCCGCGAGCTGATCGACGCCTTCCAGCGCCTCCGGCTACTTCGCGCTCGTCGGCGATGCCGGAGCGCACGCGCTGCGACTCGCGCCCGCTCCTCGACCGCGGGGATGTCCTGCTCGCGCTCGTCATCCCGCCCGACTTCGCCGCCGACCTCGGCGCCGGGCGCGCCGCGCCGGTGCAGGCGCATCGTCGACGGCAGCGACGCCAACACCGCCACCATCGCCCTCGGCTACGCGCAGGCCATCGTCCAGAGCTACTCCCGCCGCACCGGGTTCGGCGGGCTCGCCGTCACCCCGGCCGTCGTCGCCGAGAGCCGCGGTCTGGTACAACGAGGAGCTGAAGAGCCGGAACATGATCGTGCCCGGGCTGGTCGCCGTGATCATGATGATCATCGCCGCCATGCTCACCTCGCTCACCATCGCCCGCGAGTGGGAGCGGGGCACCATGGAGCAGCTCGCGGCCACGCCGGTCACGCGGCTCGAGGTCGTGCTCGGCAAGCTCCTCCCCTACCTCGCCATCGGCCTCGTCGACGTGGTCGCGATCGCGATGCTCGGCGTCGTCGCTCTTCGGCGTGCCCTTCCGCGGCAGCCCGGTCCTCCTCGCTCGTCCTCTCGTTCTTCTTCCTGATCGGCGTCGCTCGGCCTCGGGCATCTTCATCTCGGCGGTCGCCCGGTCGCAGCTGCTGGCCACCCAGATGGCGATGGTCGCTCACCTTCCTGCCCGGCCTACCTGCTCTCGGGCTTCATGTTCGCGCATCGCGGTCATGCCGCGGCCGCTGCAGCTCCTCATCGCTCATCGTCCCGGCGCGCTACTTCCTGGTGGTGACGCGCGGGATCTTCCTCAAGGGCGTCGGGTCGCGGAGCTCCTGTACGTCCAGGGGCTCCTCGATGATCGCCTTCGCGGTCGCTCGGGCTCGCCCTGGCGGTGCGGGCGTTCAGGAAGGAGCTGCGATGAAGCCGCGGCGCGGGTGCGGAGCCCGGGCGGCGCGCTCGTTCGAGCGCGTGCTCGAGCTCGTGCGCAAGGAGTTGCATCAGATCTTCCGCGACTCCGCGGCTGCGCGCGGCTGATCTTCGTCGCGCCGATCATCCAGCTCATCGTCTTCGGCTACGCGGTCTCCACCGACGTCCGCAACACGCGACCTTCGTCGTGGACCACGACCGCACCCGCGAGTCTCGCGCGAGCTGGTCGCGGCGTTCACCGCGTCCGGGCTACTTCCGGGTGGTCGGGCGCGTCGGACCGCGCCCGCGCGACCTCGGGCGACGCGCTCGACCACGGCCGGGCCATCGTCGGGCTCGAGATCCCGGCCGGCTTCGCCCGCGACCTGGCGAGCGGCGCGGCGCCGCGGTGCAGCTCCTCTTCGACGGCACCAACTCGAACGCCGCGACCGTCGCCACGCGGCTACGCCGAGCGCATCGTGCAGAGCTACGCCGCTGCGGCAGCCGGGCGGCGCCGGCCGCGCCGCCGGCGATCGAGCTGCGCGAGCGGGCCTGGTTCAACCCGGACCTCGCGAGCCGCGAACTACAACGTGCCGGCGGTGGTGGGCGCGATCATGCTGCTCATCTGCCTGCTCCTCACCGCGCTCGCCGTGGTGCGCGAGCGGGAGATCGGCACCCTCGAGCAGCTCATGGTGAGCCCGCTCACCCCGGCGAGCTGATCGCCGGCAAGACGATCCCGTTCGCGCTCATCGGTCTCTTCGACCTGGCGCTGATCACGGCCGTCGCGCTGCTCTGGTTCCGCGTGCCGTTCGACGGGCAGCTGGCCCCGCTCTGCTCGCTGGCGAGCGTCCTCTACCTGCTCTCCGGCGCTCGGCCTCGGGCTCCTCATCTCGACGGTCTCCAACACCCAGCAGGAGGCCTTCATGGTCGAGCTTCCTCGTCTTCATGCCGACGATGCTGCTCTCGGGGTTCATGTTCCCCGTCAGCCAGCATGCCGGCCGCTTCCAGTGGCTCACCCTGCTCAACCCGATGCGGCACTACCTCGAGATCGTGCGCGGGATCTTCCTCAAGGGCACCGGGCTCGGCGCCCTGTGGCCCCAGTACGCGGCACTCGCCGCGATCGGCGGCGCGCTCCTCGCGATCGCGACCACGCGCTTCCGGAAGACGATCGGCTAGCGAGGGGTGGATAGGAGAGAGCCGGGCGTTGCCGCCCGGCTCTCATCGGAAGCTCGGCTCAAAACGCGGGCGGTCGCTCAAGGAGCGAGCACCACCTTGGCCTGGGTATCGAGACCAGTCCCCCGGGCGCGGAGGAGATAGACCCCGGCCGGGACCTGGACGCCGTTCGCATCGCGGCCGTCCCAGCTCAGACGGAGCTCGCCGGCCGCCGCACGCGTGTCGAGGAGCCGCGCCACGTGGCGTCCGCCTACCGCGTAGAGGTCGACCGCCAGCGGACCGGCGGCGGGGACCGCGAGCGCGATCGCGGTCGGGAAGGCGAGCGGATTCGGGCTCACGTGGAGCCGCGGGGTCACCTCCGGCGCCGCCACGGGCGCGATCGCGACCACCGTGTAGTTGATGGCGTCGTGGACGCGGATCCGGCCGTAGCCGCGACGATAGTCGGGGTTGTTCACGGTGTCGGCGGTCCGGATGAGCGCCTCCCGCACCTGCATCGCGGTCCAGGCGGGTCGCGCCTCCATGACGAGCGCGGCGGCGCCGCCGATGAGCGGGGTCGAGAGCGAGGTGCCGGACACGCCGGCGTAGCTCGTCGTGCTCTGCGTCGTCGCGCACCGGGTCGACACCCCGCGCGCGCAGACCTCGGGCTTCATGCGCCCGTCGTAGCTCGGCCCCCAGGAAGAGAAGCCGGCGACCTGGTTCGCGTCGTCCACGGCGCCGCAGGCGATGACCGAATCACCATCCGATGGAGCGATGAGGTAGTGCCAGCTCGAGTTCCCCTCGTTGCCGGCCGCCGTGCAGACGAGGATGTTGCGGCTCGCCGCGATGTCGGCGGCGTTGGTCGTCACCGCCGTGTTCCCGTCCATGTCCTCGTAGGTGTACCAGTCGAGATAGCCGAGCGAGCTCGAGATGACGCGGGCGCCGAGCGAATCGGCCCACTCGCTCCCGGCGAGCCAGAAATCCTCCTCGATCGGCTGCTCGTCGGCCACGTCCTCGGTCTTGCCGATGGCGAAGGTGGCCCCGAAGGCGGGACCGTAGAGCTGGCCCGGCTTCTGGCCGCCGAGGGCCGACCAGGTGTAGGTCCCGTGGTTGTGCTGCGTGGACGGGTCGCCCGGCTCGTTCTGCGTGTTCCAGTCGCCGTTGATGAAATCCCGCTCGGCGATCAGGCGGCCGCTCGAGATGGCGGGCGCGAAGGCCTCGTGCTGCTTGTAGTACCCGGTGTCGAGCATGCAGACGAGGACGCCGGCGCCGGAGTAGCCGAGGTCGTGCACATCGGCGACCTGGATCTCGTCGAGCTGCCCGAGCGACTGGCCGTAGTTGAGGATGTGGACCTGGGCGGCGCCGGCCGTTTCCGGGGTGCGCTCGGGCCCGGGGAGCGGCGAGCGCGGGCCGCGGGCGACGGGCGCGAGCCGCGCGACCATCGGCAGGACCGCGATCCGCACGAGCTCCGCCGGGGTGGCGTTCACGCTCACCGCGTTCAGCCAGCGGCTCGTCTGCCGGAGCTCGGCGCCGGTCGCGGCGATCGCCTGGACGTGGTCGGCACGCACCGGGAGATCGAGGTAGTCGACGAGCGCCGCCCCGCCGAGCTGGGCCCGCCGCTCGCGCGCCGCCGGGGTGAGCGCTGCCTCCGCCGCGGCGCGCGCGCGCGCGTAGCTCTCGTCGGAGGTGATCCCCTTGTCCGTCAGGTAGACCCACACGGGGATCGCGCCCGCGGCCGCATCGAGGCGCGCAAGATCGGCGGCCAGGGTCCCCTGGTCGTGACGGGCGATCGTCCACGGGTGATCGAAGGGGGCCGCCTGGACGGCGGTGGCGACGAGGCCGAGAACGAGTGCGGCCAGGGCGGCCGCGGATATCATCCGGCGGTCGATCGTGGCGCGAAGCGACGGGGTCGCGTGCATCGTGATCTCTCTCCGTGGGGTGCGGGGCGGCTGGTTGAGGGGGACAAACACCATCGGGGGCACCACTTCCTCGCCTAATGGTAGCCGATCCCATCCCGCCCGTCCAGGCGCCGGTGCTCGAGTCGGCACTCGGGCGGCCGCTTGCGGGTCAGAAGACGACATGTCAGGATCCGGCCCTCGGGTGCCGGAGTGGTGGAAAGGTAGACACGCCGCCCTCAAAAGGCGGTGACCCTACGGGTTGTGCGGGTTCAAATCCCGCCTCCGGCACCAGGATCCCTCGACTCCGGCGATGGCCGGATCTCCGCTCCGAATCTGTGCCCCATGTCAGGGCGCCGCGACCGTCGGCGGCGGCGTCCGTGAGGAGCCGTTCGTGGGGACTCTCGGGCCTCGGTCCGCCTTCGGATCGTCCGTCCTCGCCGCTGGCGCGACCATGGTCCTCGCGTTGCCCGAGGTCGCCGCCACGATCCGCGTCACGAGCGACGCCGATTCCCCTGCGCCGTCGGGTGCTCCGGGGCCAACGGCCTGATCGGGGCCCTGCCCCAAGGGGGCGCGCCCGGCACTTCCCTGTTGACCGCATCCCTCGGTTCCGGCTAGCTTCGCTGGCCCGTGCCAACTGCCTTCGTGGGGCTGTAGCTCAGATGGGAGAGCGCTTGTCTGGCAGACAAGAGGTCACGGGTTCGATCCCCGTCAGCTCCACCAGAGATCGAAGTGAGGCCCGGAACCACTTGTCCATGAGAAGGTTCCGGGCCTTGCGCCATCCCCGCCCGGAGGTGGCTCGATGACGACGTCATGGCCCGCGTCCGGCGCCCCACCCGCCCCCGGCGGCTCCTGCCATGTCGTGCTCGTCACCGATCCCGTGATCCCCGAATGCCTCGCGCTCCTCGGCGCCGCACCCGGGATCGAGGTCCGCTACCGGCCCGGGCTCATCGGGGAGGATCTCCTCCGGGAGATCGCCGACGCGGCGGCTCTCATCGTGCGCAGCGGTACCCAGGTGACGCGGCCCGTGATCGAGGCCGGCGATCGCCTGCGGGTGATCGCCCGCGCCGGCACCGGTGTGGACAACGTGGACCTCGATGTCGCGACCGCTCGCGGCATCCTCGTCGTCAACGCCCCGAGCGGGAACACGATCGCCGCCGCGGAGCACACGCTCGCGCTCATGCTTGCCCTCGCCCGCCAGGTGCCCGCCGCCGATCGCTCGCTCCGCGCGGGGGAGTGGCAGCGGAGCCGCTTCGTCGGCGTCGAACTCCGCGGGAAGACCCTCGGCATCATCGGCTACGGGCGGATCGGCCGCGAGGTGGCCCGCCGCGCCGCCGCTTTCGGCCTGCGCGTCGTGGCCCACGATCCCTTCGTCGCCCCGCCCGATGCGGAGCGCTCGGGGGTCGAGCTCCTGTCCCTCCCGGCGGTCCTTGCGGCCGCCGACTTCCTGACCCTGCATCTCCCGCTCACGGCGACCACGAGGCACATCCTCGACGATGCGGCCTTCGCCGCGATGAAGCCCGGAGTGCGTCTCGTGAACGTCTCCCGCGGCGGCGTCGTGGACGAGGCCGCGCTCTGCCGCGCCCTCGATGCGAAGCAGGTGGCGGGCGCAGCCATCGATGTCTTCGCGGAAGAACCGCCTCAGAAGGATAACCCGCTCCTCGGCCGGGACGACGTCATCGTGACCCCGCACCTCGGCGCCTCGACCCGCGAGGCGCAGGAGCTCGTGGCCCTCACCGTGGCCGCGGACGTCCTCGCCGTACTCGCCGGAAAGCCGGCGCAGAACGCCGTCAACCTGCCCTCGCTCCCCCCCGAGCTCATGGAGCAGGCCGGGCCCTTCCTCGATCTCGCCGAGCGGCTGGGCGCGATGCTGGCGCAGCTCGCCGCCGGGCCGCCCGTGGCCATCCATGCGCGCTTCGCCGGGGAGGTGGCGGGGCTCGCCACCGAGGTCATCGCGCTCGGCCTCTACAAGGGACTCCTCACGCCGAGCCTCGGCGACCGCGTCAACTTCGTGAACTGCCGGGCGATCCTCAAGGAGCGCCGCGTCACGGTCGAGCACACGCGCTCGGACGAGGCCGGCGAGTTCACGAGCGCGATCGAGGTCACGGCCGAGAGTGCGGGCGCGCGCCACACCGTCGGCGGCACGATCCGCCGCGACGGGAGCTACCGGCTGGTCACGGTGGACGGCTACGCGATCGATGCGACCCCCGCCGGAGCCATGATCGTGCTCAAGAACCAGGACGTCGCCGGCGTGGTCGGCCGCATCGGCACCATCCTCGGCCGCCACCAGGTCAACATCGCGACCATGACCTGGGGCCGGCGCGGCGGACGCGGCGAGGACGCGCTCACCGTCATCAACATCGACACGCCGCTCCCCGCCGCAGCCGCCGACGAGCTCGCGCGCGAACCCACGGTCAAGTGGGTGCGCGCGGTCGATCTGCCGCCGGCGATGCGGCCGGGCGGCTAGCGGTGCGGGGGGCATCCGGGCTGCAGGCGCCGCGCATCCTTGCGCTCCGCGGTGCGGGTCGGGTAGTCTCGCCCCAGCCTCCCGGCGGCCGCCGACACCGTGCTCGACGCCCTGTCTACTGCGCGACCGCATGCACTTGACGACCCCCCGGATGCACATGGCCCAGTTCGAGACCATCGGCAGCGATCGCCCGTCGAGCCTCGCTCCGTTCCATCGCACGACGATCGGACAGGGCGTGACGCTGCTCGTCCGCGAGATGCCGCACTCGGCGGTCGCCAACGTGGCCATCTGGTGCCGGACCGGAGCCGCGCACGAGCCGCCGGACCTCTCCGGCATCTCGCACTTCCTCGAGCACATGTACTTCAAGGGCACCGCGCGCTACGGGCCCGGCGAGATGGACCGCGTCATCAAGGGCCTCGGCGGTTACAACAACGCCGCCACCTCGATCGAGTACACGAGCTACTTCGCGAGCGTGCCGGCCGACAACTATCCGCTGGCGCTCGAGGTGCTCGCCGACGCGCTCCTCCATTCACGATTCGATCCGGCCGAGATCGGACGCGAGCGGGCCGTGATCCTCGAGGAGATCGGGCGCAAGGAGGACAACCCGCAGGGGAAGCTCTTCGTCGAGTTCCAGGCCGCGCTCGGCGACTCGACGCCGTACGGCCGCCCGATCCTCGGCACGCCGGAGTCTCTCGCCCGCATCGATGAGGATGCCTTCCGCGGCTATCTCGCCGCGCGCTACACGGCGCCCAACCTGTGCCTGGTGGCGACCGGCCGCGTGGAGCGCGCCGAGGTGGCGGCGCGCGCGGCCGAGGTCCTGGCCGCGGTCCCGAGCGGCGGGCTGAATGCGGTCGCTCCGTTCACCTGGGCGCCGCTGCCGCGCGCCGAGCGCCGGATCGCGAAGGATGTCCGCCACACCTACCTCATGCTCGGCTTCCGGACGCCGGGGCTCGCCGCGCTCGCGGAGTCGTACGCGCTCGAGATGGCCGCCGCCATCCTCGGCCGCGGCCGGAGCTCGCGCCTGGTCCAGCGGCTCCGCGAGGAGCTCGGGATCGTGACCGCGCTCTCGGCCTGGACCTGGGATCTGAGCGCGGGGGGCATGCTGGTCGTGAACGCCGCCTGCGAACCGGATCGCGAGGTCCAGGTGCGCCGCGAGATCGAGGCCGCGCTCACCCGCCTCGGGCGTGAGCCGGTGAGCCAGGAGGAGCTCGACCGCGCGCGCACGGTGTCGATCGCCGACTTCCATTTCGCCACCGAGACGCCGGGCGATGTGAGCTCGACCCTCGGCCAGTTCCATGTAGCCCGCTCGGCCGAGGATGCGCTCGACTACGTGCCGCGTCTCGGCCGCGTCACCGCCGAAGCCGTGCGCGAGGCCGCACAGCGCTGGCTCGCGATCGAGAACGCGGTCGTCACCGCGGTCGCCCCGGACGGGAGCGGGGCGTGAGCGCGCCGCGAAGGGGCCGCCATCCCGGGACGAGGCCCGCCGTCGCCCGGAGCGAGGACGCGCGCCAGGTCGAGCGCCGGCTCCTGCCCTCGGGAATCACGCTCGTCGGCCGCGGCGATATCGAGAACGATCTGGTCGCCGTCAAGCTCCACGTGCGCATGGGCAGCGCCGAGGAAACGGACGACAAGGCCGGCGTCACCAGTCTTGCGATGCGGCTCCTCCTCAAGGGCACCGTGCGGCGCACGGCAGCCCGCCTCGCAGCGGATCTCGAGTCGCTGGGCGGGCGCCTGACGACCGGGAGCGCCAAGGAGGCGGCCACGATCTCGCTTCTCTGCGCGCGCGAGGTGCTCGATCCGTGTCTCGATCTCCTCATCGAGACCGTGACCGAGCCCACCTTCCCGGAGGGGGAGTTCGAGACCGAGCGGCAGGCGGCGCTCGCGCGGATCCGGGCGCGCAAGGACCACCTCCTCGGGCTCGCCTTCGACCTCTTCCACGAGCTCTACTACGGCGCGCACCCCTACCACAAGCCGGCCACCGGATATGAGGCCTCGGTCAAGGCGCTCAAGCGGAGCGACATCGTGAGCGCGTACGAGCGCCTGGTGACCGCATCCAACATGGTGGCGGCCGTGGTCGGGCGCGTGGATCTGGATCGCGTAGCCGCCCGTCTCGATCAGGGGCTCTCCGCCCTCGATCCCGGAGTGCCCCCACGGGCCGCCGCCGCACCGTTCCCGGCCCGCGGCGCGGAAGCGATCGAGCGGCGGGACATGCAGACCGCGAAGATCGTGGCCGGCTATCCCGCCCCGCCGGTCGGCCATCCGGACTCGGCGGCGATGGCCGTCTTCTCGGCGGTGCTCGGCGGCTCGATGGACTCGCGGCTGTTCACCGAGCTCCGCGACAGGCGGGGCCTCGCCTACGAGATCGGCGCGCTCTACGCCGGCTACGTCGGACCCTCGTTCATCGCCGCGTACCTGGGGACCCGGGGCGAGCAGGCGGCGGTCGCGCGCGCCGCGCTCATCGCGGAGGTCGAGCGGCTCCGCGACGAGGGGCCGAGCCCGGACGAGTTCGAACGCGCGTGCAACTTCCTCACGGGAAGCCAGCTCATGGCGCTCGAGCGGAACGCCAACCGCGCCTCGGCCTACGGGCTGAACGAGCTGCTCGGACTCGGCTACGACTACGGCGATCGCTTCCTCGAGGCGCTCGACCGGGTGACGCCGGCCGGCGTCCGGCACGCCGCGGTCACCTGGCTCGACCGGCCCTCGATCACGACCGTCCTGCCCGAGCCGGGGTCCGCCGCTGCGGGCCGCGCCGGCGAGGAGTGACCACTGGACTTCGGCTATCTCGCGCTCCTCATCCCGGTGATGCTCTTCGCGCTCTCCTGCCACGAGATGGCGCATGCCTGGATGGCGCTCCGCTTCGGGGATCCGACGGCGCGCGATCTGGGCCGGATCACCTTGAATCCGCTGCGGCACCTCGATCCGCTGGGGACGCTCATGGTGATCTTCGCCGGATTCGGCTGGGCGAAGCCGGTGCCCGTGGACGAGCGGAACCTCCGGGATCCGCTCCGCGACGGGCTGTGGATCGCCGCGGCCGGGCCGGGCGCCAACTTCCTCGCCGCCCTCGGCGCCGGCATCCTCCTCCAGCTCCTCTTCCGGAGCCCCTGGGCGATCACGCTCCTCGGGTCCGCCGCCGAGCCGGCCTTCGGCCTCCTCGCGGATCGGCGTGCGGCTGAACCTCGCGCTCGCCGTCTTCAACCTGATCCCGCTCCATCCGCTCGACGGATCGCGGGTCCTGAAGGGCCTGCTCTCGCGCGAGAACGCGGTCCGCTTCGCCCGACTCGATGCGGCCGGACCGCTCATCCTCCTCGGCGTGCTGGTGGCCGGGCGCGCGACCGGGACGAGCCTGATCGGCTTCCTCATGGGGCCGATCGTGGGCACGCTCCGTCGCCTGGTGAGCGGCGGCCTCATGTAGTCGCGCTTGCCGCGCGACGCGGACGCGGAGGCGCGCCGCCCGCGCGCAGCACGGGAGCGAGGCGGCGCCGCGGCGCGCACGCGGCCGCCCCGCGGCGATTTTGAACGCTTGCGCCGGCCCGCCGCCCGCGGCTAGGATGGCCCGCCAATGGAACTCGATTTCCGCGCTTCGAGCCGGGACACCCTCCGCATCAAGCTCGCCTCCTTCGAGGGCCCGCTCGATCTCCTCCTCCATCTCATCAAGCGCGACGAGATCGACGTCTACGACATCCCCATCGCGCACATCACCCGGCAGTACCTCGACATGATCGAGGCCATGCAGCTCCTCGATCTCGAGGTGGCCGGCGAGTTCCTGGTCATGGCCGCCTCCCTCATGCGCCTGAAGGTCCGGCTCCTCCTGCCGCCGAGTCCGCTCGAGCCCGAGGAGGCCGGGGGCGATCCGCGCGCTCAGCTCGTCGAGCGCCTCCTCGAGTACCGCAAGTTCAAGGAGATCTCGCTCACGCTCCGCGATCGCGAGGAGCACCGGGCGCTCGTCCACGGCAAGGGCTATGTGCCGCGCGTCGAGTCGAACGAGCCGCTGCCGCTCAAGCCGATCTCGCTCTTCCAGCTCATTGACGCGCTGCGCGGGGCGATGACCCGCCGGGGCGGGGAGTCCGTGCACGAGGTGGTGCTGCCGCCGGTCACCACCGAAGAGAAGATGGAGGAGCTCCGCGCCGATCTCGCCGCGGCCTGGGGCCAGATCCGCTTCGCCGAGGTGATCCTGCGCTGCCGATCCCGGATCGAGATCGTCGCCACCTTCATGGCCCTCCTCGAGCTCATCAAGCTCGGGGAGATCGCGGCCCGGCAGTACGAGGAGTTCGGCGAGATCTGGCTCTTCTCGCCCGAGCGCCTCGCGCAGGCGGCGGGCGGCGCCACCGGAGACGAGGCGGCAACGGACGCGCGCGCCCAGGACCCCAGAGCCCTCGTCGAGTACACCGACGGGAGCGACGAGGACCTGCCGGCGGAGGACGTTGGGGGCGAGCTCGAAGTGGGGGCGGCGGTGGCCGAGGGCGACGCGATCCCGATCGTTGTCCCGATCGATGGCGAACTGGAGGACCGGTCATGAGTCCCGCACCACGCGGCGAGACCCCGCTCGCGCCCGAGGAGCTCCGGCGCGTCGTCGAGGCGATCCTCTTCGCGAATGACGGTCCGGTGACCGTCGAGATCATGGCGGAGGCCCTGCCCGCCGAGACGGCGGAGTCGATCCGCGAAGCGGTCGCCGAGCTCGGTCGCCGGTACGACGAGCACGGCTTCGAGATCGTGCGCGTCGCCGGCGGCTACCAGATCTGCACGCGCGAGCGCTACGCAACGTGGGTGGCCCGCTTCCAGCGCGGGAGCAGGAAGGTGCGCCTGTCGCGCGCCGCGGTCGAGACGCTCGCCATCATCGCCTACCGGCAGCCGATCACCCGCACCGCCATGGAGGAGATCCGCGGCGTCGACTCGGGGGCCGTGCTGCACACGCTCCTCGAGCGGAACCTCATCACCGTGAAGGGCCGCTCGCGCGGCATCGGCCGCCCGCTCCTCTACGCGACGACGGTCGACTTCCTCGAGTACTTCGGCCTCGATCGGCTCGAGGACCTGCCGCGCCTCGACGAGATCGAGTCGCTCCTCAAGGAGCGCGAGGAGCTGCCCGAGGAGCTCCTCGGGCTCGACGCGACCCCCGCCGCGGAGGGAGAGGAGGGGACGCCGGCGGACGCGGGCGCGCCGGCCGCTGGGGAGACCGGGGGTCCGGCGGAAGCGGCGGCCGCAATCGCCGTGGAGAGCGCGACCGCCACGCGGCTCGCCGCCGAGACCGCTCCTGAGCTCGACGACCTCGACGAGGACGACCTCGATGACCTCGCCGATCTCGGCGATCTGGAAGGGATCGACGAACTGGGCGCGACCGGCGGCCTGACCGAGATCGCGGGCGGCCCCGGCCTCCTCCGGAGCCCGATCGACCCGTCGGCGGAGCGGGATCTTCCCGGCCCGGCCGCGAGCCCGGTCGGCGCCCCGATCGCTCCCGGCGAGCCCGACGATGCCGCCCTCGATCGCGAACGGATCGAGTGATCGGCCCGGGCCGCCGGACGATCATCCCGATCGAGAACGCACGACGCGCTCGATCCGCGCCGCGCAGGCCCTGCCCGGCCCGCCCGATCTCCTCGATGCGATCCGCCGCATCCGCCTGAATCGCTTCCTCGCCCAGGCCGGTGTGGCTTCGCGCCGCGGCGCCGATCGCCTGATCGAATCCGGCCGCGTGCGCGTGAACGGAGCGGTCGTGACCGAGCTCGGCACCCTCGTCCTCACCGGGCGCGACCGGGTCGAGGTGGACGGCCAGCTCCTCGGCACGATGGAGACGCCGCGCTACGTCATGCTCCACAAGCCGGCCGGCTATGTGACGACGGTCAGCGATCCGCAGGGCCGGCCGACCGTGATCGATCTCCTCGGCGAAGCGACGCTCGAAGCGCGGCTCTTTCCCGTCGGACGCCTCGATCTCGACTCGGAGGGCCTCCTCCTCTTGACGAACGACGGCACGCTCACGCATCGCCTCCTGCATCCGCGCTACCACGTGGCGAAGCGGTACCGCGTGTGGACCACGCCCGCGGCCCGGGATGTGGACCTCGCTCAGCTCGCGGCCGGCGTCGAGATCGAGCCGGGGGTGGCGACGCAACCCGCGGTCGTCGAGCGAGGAGGGGCCGACAGCTTCGACATCGAGATCGAGGAGGGGAAGAAGCGCCAGATCCGGCGCATGTGCGAGGCGCTCGGCCTCACCGTGACGCGGCTCCTGCGCATGACCTTCGGCCCGCTCGCGCTCGGCGATCTCCCGCCCGGCTCGACCCGCCCCCTCACACCGGAGGAGATCCACGCCCTCGACCTCGCCGCCGGGCTCCCGCACCGGCGGCGAGAGCCCCCGCTCGGGTAGCCTTCAGCGGAGCCGCACGAGGCTAGCGGTCTCGACCCGACCGCCGGCCTCGAGGCGGAGGACGTAGCGGCCGGAGGCCACCACCAAGTTCCGATCGTTCGTCCCATCCCAGGCGACGCCGTGCGGCCCCGCATCGAGCTCGTCCGCCACGAGTCGCTTGACCCACCGCCCCGCCGCATCGATGACATCGAGATGCACCTTGCTCCGCACCGGGAGCGCGAAGTCGATCTCGATCCGATCGCGTGCTCCGCACGGGTTCGGGCGCGGCAGGGAAAGAATGAGCGCCGGCGCGCCGGCCGTCGCGGACACCGGGCCGAAGGACGACACGGCGCCGGCGCGATCGAGCGTTGCGAACCAGTAGAAGTACGGGGATACCCGGCTCCGCGCTCCGGTCCATGAACCGCCCCGGACCGCTTGCTGAAATCCAGTCGGGAGTCAGAGGTTCCTGGTCCGCGGCCGGCGAGGACGCGCGCAGGATCCGGACTGCAACGAGATCGCTGCCCGCAACCGGGAACCAGGCGATCTCGATGCCGCCTGCAACCTGCGCCGCTCGCATCGTCAGTTCGATGGGACCCGGTGCGTCGCACTGTCCGGGCAACACGGCGAGCCCGTACGGGCTCGCGAAGCCGCCGGCGCGGCCGGCCTGGATCAGCTGCCCTGTCGCCGCGCGGATGGCGAGCAACGACCTGCCGGCCTCGGCCGCGGATCCCCCGATCAGCGCGGGGCGGTCCGGGATCGCGAGGTCGTAGACGGAGAGTCCGCGTCCGCTCGCGTAGAGATGGCGGCCCTGCCGCGCGAGCCGGCCTGCGAACGGGCCGTTCACGCTGCCGATCACCAACGGGGCGTCCGGGTCGGAGAGATCGGCAACCGCCAGCTCGCCGATTCCGATCAGGTAGGCCAGCGGGGCTCTGCCGCCGCCGGCGGCCGGCAACGCGAGCTCCAGGTCGAAAGCACGCACGGAGAGCTCGCCGGTGAGCACGGGTGCTTCCGGCCGCGTCACATCCACGACCAGAATGCCAAAGGCACCGTGCACGTAGACGCGTTCGAGACCATAGTCCATGTCCTCGAGCGACCACGCGAGGGGGAGCGAACCCAGGATCGCCGGGGCGGCGGGATCCGCCACGCTCACCGTGTAGAAGGTCGAGGTCCACTCGCCCCGATTCAGGGCGAGGAGCACGCCGGGTGGCCCGAGTGCAAGCGCGCCGACGCCGCCCGGAACGGGGAGCGTGCTCATGGCCGTGGGGTTTCGCGGATCCGACACGTCGAACACCTGGATGCCGCTCGCGCCACCCAAGTAGGCCAGGCCGCCGGCGGCGACGACGGCCTGCGGAAAGGGGAGCGTCCCCACCGAGCCCAGGAGCGCGGGAGCCCCGCCCGATCCGACGTCGTGGATCTCGAGCCAGCCCTGCGGGCCCGAGGCCGTGGGCAGGTAGGCGAGGCTCCCATCAACGGCCAGCGCTTGAGCCACATGCTCGAGCGGAGAGCTGCCGAGGTCGGGCGGGAACCAGGCGCCGAGCCGGAAGACCTCGAGGCCGTGGCTGAAGTCCGCGACGTAGAGCAGATCGCCGGCGATGAGGCTCATTGCCGGGTCCCCGGTCTGGCCGACCGTGAAGGAGAGGACCGGGTGTACGGGATCCGCGATATCCGCGACCACGAGGCCTGACCAGGGACTTGACAGGAAGACGCGGTCCCCATGGATCGTCACCTCGATCACCGAGTCGAGGACCCACAGCTGGCTCAGGAGCCGCGGCTGTGCCGGAACGCTGAGATCCACGAGGAGGAAACCGCTCGAATCGGCTGCGGCGGCGACGAGGGGTCCGGCCGCATCGATGCCGACCACCCGCGTCACCGTCGGCAGGTTGCCGATTGCGGTGGGTGAGAGCGGGTCGGACACGTCCACGACGAGAAGCCCATGGCCGTGTCCGACGAGAAGCTGCGGACCCGCGAACGCGACATCGTAGGCGAAGCCGGGAGTCGCGATCGTGGCGACGATCACGGGAGCCGCGGGGTCGCTCACGTCGATCACCTGGACCCCTGCGCTGAAGTCGGCGAGGAATGCGTGATCGCCGCTCAGGGCGACATCGAAGGCCGCACCCGGGGTGTCGATCCAGGACACGAGGACGGGGGCCGCCGGGATCGACACATCGAAGATGGCGAACCCGGCGCCGTCAGCGGGAACGTAGAGGAGATCATCTCGCCACGCCATGTCGCCCACGGGGCTCTTGAGCGGAGTCTCGCTGACGATCCGCGGCGCTCCGATGTCGCCGAGATCGACACCGATCAAGCTCGAGTCCGCTCCGACGAAGGCAGTCGCTTCGCGCACAGCTACGGAAGTGGGCCGGTGGATCGGCACGCGCGCGACCCAGTGGAGCGACGTGGCGTAGTCGAAGCAGTCGCCGTTCGCGGACGCGGGCGGGGCGGACCACGTTCCGACCACGACGGCGCAGAGACCGGCGACCACCCGTGCTGTGCGCCGGGTGCCCGGGCGAACGCGCCAGGTCAGCCGAGTGTCGTGCGCCACGGCCTCGCTCCTCCCTCCGGCGCCGCCAAACCGCGGAGGCGGCAGCCACCATGGCGACCTCCGCCGGGCCCGCACGGCACACGGCCCTTCCATGCTACTCCTCGCGGACGGCCCTGGCAGCCGCCCGCCCGGCTTGCTTCCCCGCCGCACCTTCTCTACCATGCCCGGGGCGCGACGCGCGGGCGACCCACCGCCCGGTGCCGCCGCGACCCGACCGAAATCCCTATCCCCACAGGGAGTGGCTCGAGGTGAGCACGAAGAACCTGGCTTCGACTGCCGTGATTGTTCCTCGCCGCGAGGTCCAGAACCTCGCGCCCTATGTCCCCGGCAAACCGCTCTCCGTGCTCGAGCGCGAGCTCGGCGTGCGCGACGCGATCAAGCTCGCCTCGAACGAGAACCCGCTCGGCCCGTCGCCCAGGGCGCGCGAGGCCATCCTCGGCGCGCTCGGCGACCTGAACCGCTATCCCGAAGGCACCTCCTTCGAGCTTCGCGGGCGCCTCGCCGAGATCCACGGCGTGGAGCGCGACCAGATCGTGGTCGGCTCGGGCTCGAACGAGCTGATCGAGCTTCTCGCCCATGTCTTCATCGGGCCCGGCGACCAGGCGGTGCTGGCCGATCCCACCTTCCCGATGTACCGGCCCGCGGTCCAGGTGACCGGGGGCGAGTCGGTCGCCGTCCCGTGCGTCGACTTCACGCACGACCTCGCGGCCATGGCCGCCGCGATCGGACCCCGGACCAGGATGGTCTTCGTCTGCAATCCGAACAACCCGACCGGCACCATGGTGACGCGCGACGCGGTCGCGGAGCTGATGGCGAAGGTGCCGCCCGACGTGCTCGTCGTCTTCGACGAGGCGTATCACGAGTATGTGCAGCACCCCGAGTATCCGCGCACGCTCGACTACCTGAAGGCGGGCCGCCACGTCGTGATCCTCCGCACCTTCTCGAAGATCTACTCGCTCGCCGCTCTCCGCATCGGGTATGCGCTCACCCTCCCCGAGACCGCGGGGCTCCTGAACCGCGTGCGCATGCCCTTCAACGTGACGACGCTGGCGCAGGTGGCCGCGATCGCGAGCCTCGACGACCCGGGGCAGATCGAGCGCTCGGTGCGCGTGAACGAGGAGGGCAAGGCCTACTTGACCGAGAAGTTCGGCGCGCTCGGCGTAGAGGTGGTGCCGAGTCAGGCCAACTTTCTCCTCGTCAAGCTGCCGGTCGCCGACGCCGGACCTGTCTGCAAGGAGCTCGAGCGGCGCGGCGTGATCGTGCGGCCGATGGGGCACTTCCGGTTGCCGCCCGCCTACGTGCGGATCACGGTCGGCATCCGGACCGAGAACGACCGCCTGCTCGCGGCGCTCGGCGCGGCGCTCGAGAAATCCTGATCGTGCATCCCTTGCCCGCGTCACGCCCGGCCGATCTCCTCCGCGTCGAGCCGCAGAAGAACCTCCGCGGCACATTTATCGTGCCCGGGGACAAGTCGATCACCCATCGCGCCGTCCTCCTCGGCGGGCTCGCGCGCGGCACGACCCGCATCCTCAACGCGAACCCCGGCCACGACTGCGCGGCGAGCCTCGCCGCCGTCGCGCTCCTCGGCGCGCGCGTCGCGGGCGGCGGTCCGCTCACCGAGATCGAGGGAGTGGCGGGGGAGACCGCCGAGCCCGAGCAGGTGATCGACTGCGGCAACTCCGGCACCACGATGCGTCTCCTCGCCGGGATCCTGGCCGCCGGGCCGGGCCTCGCCGTCCTGACCGGGGATGCGTCGCTGCGCGCGCGGCCCATGGCGCGCGTCATCGAGCCCCTCGAGCGCATGGGCGCCCGCGTGCTGTCGCGCGCAGAGGGGCGGGCTCCGCTCGTCGTCCGTGGCGCGAGCCTTCGCGGGCTCGACTACCGCCTGCCGGTGGCGAGCGCCCAGGTCAAGTCGGCGCTGCTCCTCGCCGGGCTCCGCGCGAGCGGGCGCACGACCGTGCGCGAATCGGTTGCCAGCCGCGATCACACCGAGCGGATGCTCCGCGCCTTCGGCGCTCCGGTCGCGGTCGAGCCCGGGGCTGACGGCGGCGGTGCCGGCAGCGCCGCCGCCGAGACCGCGGTGAGCGTCGAGGGCGGGAACGAGGCTCACGGCGACCACGATCGAGGTGCCGGGCGATCCCTCGGCCGCCGCCTTCTTCGTCGTCGCCGCGCTGATCCTCCCGGACTCGGAGGTGACGATCGAGCGCGTGGCGATGAACCCGACCCGGCGCGGCGCGATCGATGCGCTCATCGAGATGGGCGGCGCGATCGAGGTGCGCGGACTCACCGACGACGGACTCGAGCCGACGGCGACCATCGTCGCCCGCTCGAGCCGGCTCCGCGGGATCGGGCTCGACGGCGCCCGCATCCCCACGCTGATCGACGAGCTGCCGATCCTCGCGGTGGCCGCGGCCTTCGCCGAGGGCACGACAACGGTCGCCGATGCAGGGGAGCTCCGGGTCAAGGAGTCCGACCGCATCGAGCTCCTGTGCCGCGGCCTCGCGGCCGCCGGCGTTCGCGTCGAGGAGCGGGCCGAGGGATTCCTCGTCCACGGCGGCCTCCGCCCGCAGGGCGCGACCGTGGACGCGCGCGGGGATCATCGCATCGCGATGGCCATGGCCGTTCTCGCCCTCGGCGCCGCCGCCCCGCTCGAGATCCGCGGAGCACAGGGCATCCCCACCTCGTTCCCGGGGTTCGCCGAGCAGATCGGCGGCGCCCGCGCGCGCCGCTAGCGAGGGCGAGATGATGGATGCGCCGCGTGCCGCCGAGCCGCCGCTCGCGATCGCCATCGACGGCCCGGCGGCCGCCGGCAAGTCGACGACCGCGCGCGCCGTCGCCCGCCGCCTCGGCCTCCTCTACGTGGACTCGGGCGCCATGTACCGGGCGCTCGCGCTCAAGCTCCTGCGCGAGGGGCGGGGGAGCGAGGAGTTCCCCGCCCTCGAGCGCGCCCTGGCCGACATCCTGCCGCGGACGACGATCGATCTCGCGACCCGTGCGGCGGGGGAGACCGCGGTCGTCCTCGACGGCGAGGACGTGACGTCGGCGCTCCGCGATGAGCGCGTCGGACACCTCGCCTCGCTCATCGCGCCGCTCCGCGCGGTCCGCACCTATCTCGTCGATCGCCAGCGCGAGCTCGCCCGCGATCGCGGCGTGGTGATGGAAGGACGCGACATCGGCACCGTCGTCCTGCCCGCGGCGGCGGTCAAGATCTACCTCGACGCCGATCTCGGCACCCGCGCCGCGCGGCGCGGGCACGAGCTCGCCGCGCGCGGCGCGGCGCCGCCGCCCCCCGAGGAACTCCGTGCGCTCATCGCGGAGCGCGATCGCCGCGACGTGGAACGGGAGGAGAGCCCGCTCCGCACCGCTCCCGACGCGATCGTCGTAGACACGAGCGGGCTCTCGATCGAGGAGCAGGTGGACCGCGTGATCGCCGTGGTGCGGGAGCGCACCGGGGCCGATCCTGCCCGGCCAGGATCGGCGACCCGAGCCCTACCCGCCCCGGCCCCGAATCCCGCGCTCGCCCCGGCCCCGGTGCGCACCGGTTTCTACCTCTTCGCCTGGTCGACCGTCCGCCTCCTCGGCCGGCTCTGCTTCGGGCTTCGCATTCATGGGACCGAGCATCTTCCGGCCAGGGGAGGGTTTATACTGGCCGCAAACCACGTCTCCTTCATCGACCCGCCGATCCTCGGTTGCTCGAGCCCCCGCCGGCTGGCCTACCTGGCCAAGCGCGAGCTGTTCGAGCCCCCTGTCCTCCGGGAGCTGATCCGGTCCCTCGGCGCCTTTCCCATCCACCGCCAGACCCTCGACCGGCAGGCCCTCGACACCGCAAAGAATGTCGTCAGCCAGGGCTTCGGCCTGCTACTCTTCCCCGAAGGTACGCGGATCCGGACCGGTGAGCTCGGCCAGGGACGCCCTGGGGTGTCGCTGCTAGCCGCCGAGGCCCAGGTTCCCATCATCCCGGTCTACATCGGGGGGAGCCTGCGTCTCGGCCAGGCCTTCCTCCGCCGCACGCCCATCATCGTTCGCTTCGGCGAGCCGCTCGCGCCGCCCCCGATGGGGGATGGCCCCGAGTGGCGTGACGTGTTGCGCGCGCACTCGACGGGCGTGATGGCGGCGATTGCCCGGCTCAAGACGGTCGGCGATCCGCGCGCCCGCCGCCATTAGGCGGCCAATCTCGATGGTCAAGGAGGTCACGACTTTCATGGTGTTCGACCCAACCCCCAGGAACGAGGACTCGCCGCGTCCGCGCCGAGGTACCCGTCCCGCTTCCGTGATGGAGGACGACGACGATGACGACGACGACATCGGGTCACAACCGCGTCCCGTCAAGCGTCCGCCACGCATCCGGACTCTGGCCACCCACGATCCCGACGATCCCGACTACCAGAGCGACGAGAAGCGCAAGGAACTAGAGGCGCTGTACGAGGAGTCCTTCAAGGATCTCGAGGAGGGCGAGATCGTGCGCGGCCGCGTGCTCGGGATCACGGCCAACGAGGTGCTCGTGGACGTCGGCTTCAAGTCCGAGGGGGTGATTCCGCCCGATGATTCCCCAATCTCGAGGGCATCAAGGTCGGCGACGAGATCGAGGTGTTCCTCGAGCAGATGGAGAACCAGGACGGCCTGGTCGTCCTCTCCAAGCAGCGCGCCGACTTCGTGCGCGTCTGGGACCGGGTCAAGGAGGCGCACGACTCCGGCGAGGTGGTCGAAGGCCGCCTGATGCGGAAGATCAAGGGCGGCGTGGTCGTCGACCTCTACGGCGTCGAGGCCTTCCTCCCGGGGAGCCAGATCGCGCTCCGCCAGGTGCACGAACATCGACGAGCTGCTCGGCCAGACGCTCCGCTTCAAGATCATCAAGCTCAACAAGCGCCGCCGGAACATCGTGGTCTCGCGCCGCGCGGTGCTCGAGGAAGAGCGCGAGCAGATGAAGTCGGAGCTCCTCTCCGAGCTGGAGAAGGGCCAGATGCGCGAGGGCATGGTCAAGAACATCACCGACTTCGGCGCGTTCGTGGACCTCGGCGGCATCGACGGCCTGCTCCACATCACCGACATGTCGTGGGGCCGCGTCGCCCATCCCTCGGAGGTGGTGCGGATCGGCGAGAAGGTCCAGGTCAAGGTCCTGAACTTCGACCGCGAGCGCGAGCGCATCTCGCTCGGCCTGAAGCAGCTCCAGCCGTACCCGTGGGAGAACGTCGAGGAGAAGTACCCGGTCGGCACGCGGATCAACGGCAAGGTGGTCTCGATCACCGACTACGGCGCCTTCGTCGAGCTCGAGAAGGGCGTCGAGGGCCTCGTCCACGTCTCCGAGATGTCGTGGACGCGCCACGTGCGCCACCCGTCCAAGATCGTCAACGTCGGCGACGACCTCGAGGCGGTCGTGCTCAAGGTCGACAAGGAGCACGAGAAGATCTCCCTCGGCATGAAGCAGACCGAGCCCGATCCGTGGGGCACCCTCGACACAAGTACCCGCCGGGCACGCGGCTCCGGGGCAAGGTGCGCAACCTCACCAACTTCGGCGCCTTCGTCGAGATCGAGGAGGGCATCGACGGCCTCGTCCACATCTCCGACATGTCGTGGACCAAGCGCGTCAAGCACCCGTCCGAGGTGGTCAAGAAGGGCGACGAGGTCGACGTCGTCGTGCTCAAGATCGACCGCGACGAGCGCCGGATCTCGCTCGGACTCAAGCAGACCATGGCCGATCCGTGGAACGAGATGTCCGCGCACTTCCCCGCCGACCACATGGTGCAGGGCATCGTGCGTCGGCTCCTCGACAAGGGCGTGGTCGTCGACCTGGGCGACGAGATCGAGGGCTTCGTGCCCATCTCGCAGCTCGGTATCGACAACCTGATGAAGCCGGGCGATGCGTTCCACGAGGGCGACAAGGTGCCGCTCAGCGTGATCCGCGTCGATCCCGACGGCCATCGTATCGTCCTCTCCGCGCGCCGCTATCTCGAGCTCGCGGACGAGGAAGGCGTGCGCGACTTCCACGCACGGTTCTTGAGCCGGCAGCCGGCGCCCGCCCCCGCCCCCGTCCCCACCGCCGCCGAGACCCCGGCCGGCGAGTCGGCGGAGGCCAAGGCCAAGCGCCGGAAGAAGCTCAAGGACGGTTCCCCGGCCGATCAGGCCGAGGCGGAGGCGATGGCCGCCGCCGAGGCCCTGGCCGCCCTGGCCGCCGAGGCTGCCGAGGTCGCCGATGCTGCCGAGGTCGCGCCCGGTGCGACCGGCGGCGAGGGAACGGAAGCGGTGGAGGAGACGACGGAGGAGAGCACGAGCTAGGCTCGACCGCGCCGCTGCGTTCCGGCGATCCGGCGGCCCATCGGTCCGCCACGAACGATCCGCAGAGGCCGGGCCCCCGCGAGGGGGTCCGGCCTCGTGCGTTCTCCGAGCCCGCCTGGACCGAGCGGCGGATCCGATGCTAAGGTGCGCCCGTGATGAATGAGATCCTCAAGCGTTGCGCGCGGCGCCGGACCCCCGCCACGCGGGCGGTCCTCCTCCTTCCCGTCGCTCTCCTCGCGCTCGCCCTGCCCGTCCCGGCCGACGCGCGCGGCAAGGAGCCGCCGCCCGATCTCGTGGCCGCGCTCGATGCGACGGGCGACGCCGAGACTGCACGCCGCGCCGCGGAGACTCTCCTCGCCGAGTACAAGAACCACCCGCGAAGCGGCGATGCCGCCGAGATCCTCGGTCACTACTACTATGCGCGCGGCGAATACGTGACCGCCGCCCGCCAGTTCGAGCGCGCGGCGGGCGCGGTCGCACCCGGACCGGGGCTCACGCGCCGGCAGTGCCTGCGCGGTCGCGCGTTTCTCGGCGCACGCGAGGGCGGACTCGCCGCGCGCGTGTTCGAAGGGGTGCTCAAGCAGGATCCCCGGTCGAGCGAAGCGCAGCTCGGGCTCGCCGATGCCATGGCCCTCCAGGGCAAGGCCGAACGAGCCGCCGATATCTATCGCGACATCGCCGCGCACGGCACGGCCGACGCGTACACGCCGCTCGCCCTCGCGCAGCTCATGTGGGTGGCCGACGCGCTCGGCCGCCCGGCCGACGCCAGAGCGGCCGCCGCCACCCTGGCCCGCGACTATCCCCAGTCGAGCGAGGCGGCCGCCGCGCGCGACCGCCTGCGCCGCGAGGCCCCACGGGACGAACCGGCGCCGAGCCCGGCCGCGCCCGCGCGGGCGCCCCGAAAGGACCGCGCACCTGCGAAGACGCCGCCTCGTGCGCCGGCCGAGCCGCGCGGAACGACGACCGCCCCGGCGGCGCCGCCGGCCGACACCGCGATCACGAGCGGGCGCTTCACCCTCCAGCTCGGCGCCTTCGGCGACCGCGAGAACGCGCGTGAGCTGGCGTCCCACCTCGAGGCCTGGGGGCTCGCCGGGGTGCGCATCGAGGAGGAGACGCGCGGCGGGCGGGTTTACTTCCGCGTGCGGGCCGGCGACTACCCCGACCGCGAGGCCGCGACAGCGGCCGGGATCCGACTCAACGCCGAGCACGGCGTGAGCTTCCGCATCGTCGAGCCGTAGGAGATCGGCCCCCGTGTCCCCCGACTCCGAGCCCCGCGCTCCGGGCGCCGCATCATCGCCCGCCGCATCATCGCCCGCCGCATCATCGCCCGCAGCATCATCGCCCGCCGCGCCATCGCCCGCCGCGTCCGGCGGACCGCCCGCTCCCGCCGGCGAGCTCACGCCGATGATGCGCCAGTACCTGGCCGCCAAGGCGTCGCATCCCGATGCGCTCCTCCTCTTCCGGATGGGCGACTTCTACGAGCTCTTCTACGACGACGCCGTCCTCGCCGCCGATCTTCTCGGGTTGACGCTCACCTCTCGCGACAAGCGCTCCGGCATTCCCATGGCCGGGGTGCCCTGGCATGCGCTCGACACCTACGTCGCGCGGCTCGTCCGGGAGGGGCACCGCGTCGCGATCTGCGATCAGGTCGAGGATCCGAAGCTCGCCCGCGGCCTCGTCGAGCGCCGGGTGACCGAGCTCATCACGCCGGGCACCGCGATCGCGGAATCGCTGCTCGAGGAACGCGCCAACACCTTCCTCGCCGCGCTCAAGCCGGGCCCCGGCGGGGCGTGGGGCGTCGCGCTCGCCGATGCATCTACCGGCGAGTTCCTCGCCGGCGAATTCGATCGCGACGGGCTCGCGACGGAGCTCGCCGGCTTCCACGTGGCCGAGCTCCTCGTGCCCGAGGGCCTCGTGCCGCCGGAGGAGATCCGCAGCCCGGTCGACGGCACGCCGCCGCTTCTCACCGTGCGCCCGAGCGCCGAGTTCGACCTCGCGAGCGCGCGCGAGCGCCTGACCCGCCACTTCGCGACCGCCTCCCTCGACGGCTTCGATGTGGCCGATCTCGCCGCCGGCATCGCCGCGGCCGGGGCGCTCCTCGCGTACCTCGCCGCAATGCGGCAGAGCCCGCTCCGGCACGTCACGGCGCTCCGCCGTCTCCGGCCGCAGAGCGCCATGACGCTCGACGAGGCGACACTCCAGCATCTCGACGTGATCCCGCGGCGCGGCGAGCCCGCGCGCGGAACGCTCCTCGGCGTCCTCGACCGGACGCAGACCGCCATGGGCGGTCGCCTCCTCCGGCGCTGGCTCGCGCGGCCGAGCCGCGAGCTCCCGGTGATCGCGGCCCGCCTCGCCGCGGTCGAGGCCTTCGCCCGCGACGACGCGGCGCGCGGCCGCGTCGAGGCGGAGCTCCGCGCGATCGGCGATCTCGAGCGCCTCGCCGGCCGCATCGAGGGCGGGCGCAGCGGAGCGCGCGAGCTCCGCGCGGTCGCCGACTCGCTCGCCCGGGTGCCGGCGCTCCGCGCGGCGATCGCGACCCTCGTCGCCGGAGGAGCGCCGGAGCCGGCCGCGCCCGCGCCGCTCCTCGTCTCGGAGCTGGCCGCGGATCTCGACCCGCTTCCGGAGATCGCCGCCCGCATCGACCGCGAGCTCGTCCCGGAGCCCCCGCTCGCGACGACCGAAGGCGGCCTCTTCAAGGACGGCGTGCATCCCGAGCTGGATGAGATTCGCGCCGGGGCGAAGGGCGGGAAGCAGTGGATCGCCGGGCTCGAGAGCGAGGAACGGGCGAAGAGCGGGATCGCGAACCTCAAGGTCGGATTCAACCGGGTCTTCGGCTACTACATCGAGGTCACGCGCGGCCAGCTCCGCGCGGTGCCGGAGCACTACATCCGAAAGCAGACGCTCGTCGGCGCGGAACGCTTCGTGACGCCCGAGCTCAAGGAGATGGAGGCCAAGGTGCTCGGCGCCGAGGAGCGCCTGGCCCGCCTCGAGCACGCGCTCTTCGTCGAGCTCCGGGATGCGGTGGCGGCCGAGGTGCCCCGTCTCCTCGCCACGGCGCGCGCGATCGCGGTCGCCGACACGCTGGCCGCCTTCGCCCAGGTGGCGCGCGCGCGCGACTACGTGCGCCCGGAGATCGTCGTCGCCGGCCCCCTCGTCATCACCGCCGGGCGCCACCCGGTGGTCGAGGCGCTCCGCCTCGATGAGCCCTTCGTGCCCAACGACACGCGCGTGGGGGAGGACGGCGCGCACGTCCTCATCATCACCGGACCGAACATGGCGGGAAAGTCCACGTATCTCCGCCAGGTCGGACTCATCACGCTCATGGCGCAGGCCGGGAGCTTCGTGCCGGCCGCGGCGGCGCGCATCCCGCTCACCGACCGCATCTTCACCCGGGTCGGCGCCGCCGACCGCATCGCGCGCGGACAGTCCACCTTTCTCGTCGAGATGGCGGAGACCGCGGTCATCGTGCGCGCGGCGACGCGGGCCAGCCTCGTCCTCCTCGACGAGGTGGGGCGCGGCACCTCGACCTATGACGGCCTCTCGATCGCGTGGGCGGTCGCCGAGTATCTGCACGACCTGGCCGGCGGAGCGCCGCGAACGCTCTTCGCCACGCACTATCACGAGCTCACGCGGCTCGCCCGCGAGCTCCCGAACGTGAAGAACCTGAACGTCGCGGTCAGCGAGCAGGGGAACGAGGTGCGCTTCCTGCGGCGGATCGTGGACGGAGCAGCCGACCGCTCGTACGGGATCCACGTCGCGCAGCTGGCCGGACTCCCGCCGGCGCTCCTCCGGCGCGCCCGCGAGGTGCTGCGGCTCCTCGAGGAGGGAGACCGTGGGCTCGGCGAGGAACCCGCCCAGCTCTCGCTCTTCACCGCGGGGGCGCCGCGCCGGGCCGGGGCGGGGGCGGGGGCGGCACCCGAGGCATCCACGACCGAGCCGGCGCGGACTGCGGCGGAGCGCGCCGTTCTCTCGACGCTCCGGGAGCTGGATCCGGAGCAGCTGACGCCGATCGAGGGGCTCACGACCCTCGCCACGCTGAAGGCGCTCCTCGCCCGTGGCCAGGCGGCGGCGCCGGTCGATCCGGACCGGGCGGCGGGACAAGCGGTGCGGCCGGACCCGGCCGGCGGCGGGAGCTAGCTCTCGCTGCTCTCCTCGTCCGCCTCGGACCTTGCGGGCCGCTCGTCGTCGTCGAGACGCGCGCCGCGCTCCCCGCGGAGGGGAAGCCGCTCGTCCCGTCCCGGGCGCTCGTCCCGGTACGGCGGCCGCTCGTCGCGATAGGGGCGCTCCTCCCGCGGCAACCGCTCATCGCGGAGCGGCCGCGGTGCGTAGCGGTCGTCGCGGCGCGGCGCGGGAGCCGACCGGAGATCGCGCCCGCTGGCGCTGCGGTAGGGAAGCGACCGCGCCGGCCGCTCCTCGCCGAAAGCACGCCCGCGCTCGGAGAGCCGCTCCTCGCCGCGCTGGGCACCGTGGCCGAGCAGGAACTCCTCGTTCATCGGGATGTGCTCGTCGGCGACCCGGATCAGCTCGGCCGAGGTGTTGGCCTTGAAGCTCATCACCTCGACCTTGATGCCGCGGCCGTGCAGGAGATGCACGAGGTCGACGTACTCGCCGTCGCCCGTCACCAGGCAGACGACATCGATGTTGCCCGCGATGCTCATGGCATCGAGCGCGAGCATGAGATGGATGTCACCTTTCCTCGTGCCGTCGTCGAACACCCTCATCGCCTTGGTGCGCACCTCGAAGCCGATATTGCGGAGCGCGACCACGAAGGGCGTGACATCGACGTCCGGGGCCTCGACCACGTAGGCGATGGCGCGGATGAGCTGCCGGGTCGAGAAGCGCTTGAGCAGGGAGTGGAAGTTGACCTTGTCGCCGAGGCTCTTGGCGGGATAGTAGATATTCTGCACGTCGATGAAGACAGCAAGACGCTGGGCGGATAGCGGGGAGGGCACGCGTTGCTCCTTTCTGGCCCGCATCGGCAGGTGGGGGCGGGCCGGCAACGACTCCCGCGGCCCGCTCGGCGATTCTGCGCGGTGGACGGACAGGATGAAAGTTGACAGTGCATCGAGGTTTTGAATAGGGTGATCGGATTCTAGCAGGAGACCCCTTCAAGTCAAGCGGCGGCCCGGCGCGCCGTTGCCAGTCGACAGCGAGGGCCGATTGTTCTACTCGTACTCGAAACTCCGCTCCTTCGAGAAGTGCCCGCTGCAGTTCCGGTATCGCTACATCGAGCGGATTCCGACCGCCGTCGAGTCGATCGAGGCCTTCGCCGGCAAGCGCGTGCACGAGGTGCTCGAGGCCCTCTACCGGGCGCTCGGGATCGAACCGCGCCCGCCGGCGCTCCCCGAGCTCCTCGCGCTCTTCGACGCCGCGTTCGAGCGGGCGTGGCACGATGCGGTCACGGTCGTCAAGGCGGAGACGACGCCGCTCGACTACCACCGCCTCGGCCGCCGCTGCCTGGCCACGTTCTACCGCGGCAACTGGCCCTTCGCGGCCGATCGCACCCTCGGACTCGAGGAGGAGATCGAATTCCCGCTCGCCGGGCCCGACGGTCCGCGTCTCACCGGCGTGATCGACCGCGTGGCGATCGAGGACTCCGGACACCTCGCGATCCACGACTACAAGACCTCGACCTACCTCCCGCGCAAGGAGGAGATCCTCGGTGATCTGCAGCTCGCGATCTACGAGCTCGGCGCCCGCGCGCGCTGGCCGGAGCAGGAGGAGGCGAAGCTCATCTGGCACTTCCTCGCCTTCGGCCGGCGGATCACCGTGCGCCTCGGTTCCGCCGGGCTCGCCGGGAAACGCGCCGAGATCGCGACGGCGATCCGCGGTATCGAGCGCGCGACCGCCGCCGACCACTTTCCGGCCCGCGTATCGCCGCTCTGCCGCTGGTGTGCCTACCGCTCGATCTGCCCGGCGCAGGCCGGCGCCGGCGAGCCGGCGAGCGGTGTGCCGCCGGGCATTCCCCTCGCTTCGTTCTGGCCCCCGCCGTCGACCCCCGAAACCGCCGTCGCCCCGGCGTACGACCCGCATCCCGGTCTCGTCCTGCCGCCTCTCAAGGAACGGGGGCGACCGGCCGCAGCCCGGACCGCCGTGCCGGACGAACAGCTCGGCCTCGTCTGAACCGGTGCCGGCCCGGAACCCGGAACCGCTGCCGATCGCGCCGGGTAATCCCTTGCCAAGCAAGGGAATGCCCCGGAAGGACAGCCTGTGGTCGTTGACATCGATCGGCGAACGGGAGTAGCGTGGAAGGTGAAGCGATCGGCGTTTCGCTGCCCCACGCGACGACTGCCGAGGAGGACGATAACGTCCGCATTCGTTTCGCCCCGCCCCGCATCCCGCACCGGCGTGCCCACCCGCGTGGGCCCGGTGACGGGCGCCTTTCCGTCGTGTCGAGGGCCTCGCCTCCCTCGCCCGCCGCCGGGGGATACCGCGCGCCGTCCGGGATGCCGCCGGACCCGCCCCCCGGCCCGGTGGTCCCGCCCGCTCGGGCCGCGTTCGCGGGTGGCCCGCCCCGCCACCTGTCATCTGTCTTCGGTGCATCGATGGTTCAAGGCGTGTCATGCGTGAGGTCGCTCACGTGAGGAGGCCATTCCATGATCACGCTCGAGCAGGTTCATGAACTGGCTCGCCTGCGCGGCGAGGTGTTTCCGGTCACGACGCTCTTTCTGACCCTCGACGGCGGCCGCGACAAGAAAAAGGCCGACATCCTCATCAAGGACCTGATCAAGAAGCAACGCGCGGAGCTCGCCACGCGCCCGCTCTCGCGCCCGCAGCGCGACTCCGTGGAGCTGGACTTCGCGGCCCTGCTCCGCTTTGTCCAGCACTTCGACCGCCATGGCGCCCGCGGCGTCGCCGTCTTCTCATCGGCCGGCGCGAAGCTCTGGCGCTTCCATGCGCTGGCCCAGCCGGTGCGCGATCGCCTGATCGTGGACACGCACGCCCACGTGCGGCCGCTCACGCGCCTCCTCGGCCAGTTTCGGCCGGCGATCGTCGTCCTCATGGCGCGCGATCACGCATCGCTCGCGGCGATCGCCGTCGGCGAGATGCGGGGACTCGCCCGGCTGACCGGCGATGTGCCGCCCGAGGTGAAGGGCGGCACCTTCGCCGGATGCGCGGAGCGACGGCTCGAGCGCCATGCCGACGATCGCCTGCACCACTTCGCGAAGCTCGTCGCCGAACGCACGGCGGACGCGGTCCGCGCCGAGCCGGACCCGCTCCTCCTCGTGGGCGGCCCGCCCGACGTGCTCGCCGAGCTGGACGCCTGCATGCCGGGGGCGCTGCGCGAGCGGATCATCGCCCGGCTCGCGCTCGGGCCCGAATCGCCGCCGGCGGAGGTCCTCGCCCGTGTCTCGGCAGAGGTGCGCCGTCACGAGCAGGAATCCGCACTGCGCGTCGCCCGCATCGCCCTCCGCGATCGCGAGGGGTCGGGGCTCGCCGCCGTCGGCCTCAAGCCCGTGCTCGGCGCCTTCGGGCGGGGCCAGGTGGCCACGCTCGCCATCGCGCCGGGGCTCGTGCGCCCCGGCCTCGCCTGCAGCGACTGTCCCGGCCTGGCCATCGAAGGGCCGGCCTGTCCGGAATGCGGGGGCGGTCTCCTGCCCGTCCCGGACATCGTCGAGGAACTCGTGGACCGAGCCCTGGCGAGATCGGTGGCGGTCGTCGAGGTGGACGGGGAGCCGGATCTCGAAGCGGCGGGTGGAATCGCCGCCCTTCTCCGTTACCGTACGAACGGAAGGGCCAAGGCCTAGCGGCCCGTCCAGATTGAACGGACTGCCGGCTTCACCGGTTTGGAGGCTGCTCAGAAGCCGCGAGTCTCCTCGCCTGGAGCGCCGTGCGCCGCACGCGAGGAGGGTTTCTCAGCAGCCTCCCGAGCCCCGGGCTCGAGCTTCCAGCGGGAGATGCCAAGGGCCGGCGTCAGGCGGCCGATAACCACGGGACGGAGCCCCGCGCCTCACGCCGGCACCGCGGGGTGCGCGCAACCGAGGGAGGTCCATGCGATCCACAGGATGGTCCGGCCGCCGCGCCGCCCGGCGCCGGCGCGCCGCGCGCCTCGCTCTTCTCGTCGCCGCCGGCGTTGCGCTCGCGGTCCTGCCGGGATCGGGGGATGCCGCCGCCGGAGCGCCCCTCGCGCCGGCGGTCGCGGCCCGCGATGCCGCACTCGATCGCACGCGATTCATCGGCGTCGGCGAGATCCGGCCCGGCATGCGCGGTCGCGGGCGCACGACATTCTCGCCGCGCGGCATCGAGGAGTTCGACGTCGAGGTGCTCGGCGTACTCCGGAACTGGTCGCCCGGGGGTGACCTCATCGTCATCGAAGCCCACGGCGGTCCGCTGGCCGAGACCGGCATCTATCGCGGGATGTCGGGAAGCCCCGTGTACCTGGACGGCCGCCTGGCCGGAGCGATCGCCTACAACCTCGGGGGATTCGCCGAGCGGCCGATCGCCGGCGTGACGCCGATCGGCCAGATGCTCGATCTCCTCGCCGGAGCGCCGATCGAGAGCCCGCTGCCGGGCGGAGGATCGCTCGGCGCGAGCCCCGGACCCGGATCCCGTCTCGCCGCCGCGGGCACCGACCTGCGTCCGATCGCCACCCCGCTCATCCTCGCCGGTTTCACGGCGCAGGCGCGCGCGGCGATGAGCGAGGTCCTGGCCGGCTTCGGGGTCGAGGGAGTGAGCGGCGGCGCGTCGGGCAGCACGGGGACTCAAGGCGCCACGGGCGGCACGAGCACCACGGACGGCACGAGTGCCGCCGGAGCGCCGGGCGCGACCGCGCTCGCCCCCGGTTCGCTCCTCGGCGTACAGCTCGTGCGCGGCGACGTCGAGGCCACGGCCCTCGGCACGATCACCCATGTCGACGGCGACCGCGTGCTCGCCTTCGGGCACCCCATGTTCCAGGCGGGAGCAGTGGACCTGCCGATGACGACCGCCGAGGTCCTCACGGTCTACCCCTCGCAGAACATCTCCTTCGTGATCGGGAGGGCCGCCCTCCCGGTCGGTCATATCACGCGCGATCAGCTCGCCGGCATCGCGGGACGTGTCGGCCCGGAGTCCTCGCTCGTGCCGATGACCGTGCGCATCCACGGGCTCGACGGCGCGACGCGCGACTACGGCTTCGAGATCGTGCGCAACAAGTTCTTCCTCTCCCAGTTCGTCGGCATCCTCGCCGTGAACAGCTTCACCGCGGAGGAGAAGGCCTTCGGCGATGCCACGCTCGATCTCGATATCGCCGTGGACCTCGCCGACTCGACCCGGCTGCGGGTCAGGGACGTCATCGCGTCCGCCCAGGCGCCGGCGAGCCTCGCCGAGGCGGTCTCGGCGCCGGTGACGGCGCTCCTGTTCAACGATCTTCCCCCGGTGGATGTCCGGCGGGTCGCGGTCGAGATCCGCACGCGCCCGGAGATCGCCGCCGCCGAGATCGATGAGGTCATCGTCGATCGCGAGGAGATCGAGCCCGGCGAGTCGATCCGGGCCACCGTCTTCCTGAACCCGCGCGCCGCGCCGCGGCGAGCGATCGAGCTCACCATCCCCGTGCCCGCGGACGCGGAGCCGGGGCCGGCCCTGCTCCGCTTCTGCTCGGCCGACGAGGCGGCGCGCTTCGAGTCCGAACGCGCCCCGCGACGGTTCGCGCCGGCCGACCTCGCCCAGCTCGTCACCCTCGTCGAGGAGGGGAGCGGCCGCCAGCGGATGCGCGTCACGCTGCACGGCGACGCCCGCGGCGTCGTCGTCGACGGACGGGAGATGCAGGGATTGCCGGGCAGCGTCTTTCGGATCATGGATTCGAACCGCCGGACCGGAGGCCGCAGCGGCAGCTGGGGCCGGTTGCTCCACGAGGAGCAGGTGACGACGGACTATCAGCTGGACGGTTGCCAGGAGATGCATCTCGAGATCAAAGAGCAGAGCGCCGCGGCCGGAGGGAGGAGATGAGGGAGGAGATGAGGGAGAAGATGGTGAGACTGCCTCGACAGACCGTGGCCTCCGGAATCCTGGCGCTCGCGGCCATCGCACTCGGAGTCGCGCCCGCGCCCGCGGTGGACACCGCGAACTGGGAGGTGAGCGGCCCGATCGATCTCATGCAGACCGAGACCGAGAGGATCTCGGTCACCGCCCGCGGCGTGGCGCGCCTCGCCCCGCGGCTCGACCTCGCGCTCGAGCCGGGCGAGAGCTACATCTGGTCGCTCGCGGCCGCCCGGGACGGGAAGGTCTACGGCGGCACGGGGGACGGCGGGCTTGTCGTCGAAGTGCCGCGGAGCGGCAAGGGCACGACCCTCCACGACTCGATCGAGCTCGAGATCCTCTCGGTGGCCGTCGGACCGGACGGCGCCGTGTACGCCGGCGGCTCGCCCGACGGCGTGATCCTGCGCATCGCGGGCGGCAAGGCCGAGACCTTCTGCGATCTGCCGGAAGGCTACGTGTGGGCGCTCGCGATCGACGCGAAGGGCGATCTCTATGCCGCGACCGGCGACGCGGGGCGCCTCTATCGCGTGAACCGGAGCGGAGAGGCCACGGTCGTCTACGACTCGGACGAGGTGCACCTCCTCTGTCTCCTCCCCGGATCGGCCGGGAGCTGGATCGTCGGCACGTCCGGCTCGGGTCTCGTGCTCGAGATCACGGCACAGGGCACGGCGCGCGTCCTCTACGACGCGCGCGAGGAGGAGATCAAGGCTCTGGCCCGGGACGCGGCGGGGAATCTCCTCATCGCCGCCACCGGCAGCGCGGCGCGCCGCGACGAGCCCGACATGCCGGTAGGCGGGGAGGTGATCGAGGTGCGCCCGTCGCGCCAGGGCAGCTCCAGCGAGGATGGGGACGACGAGCGAAGCGGCCGGCGCCGCGAGCGCGAGGCGCCGCCGCCCGGGCGCGGCGTCGTCTACCGCCGCACGCCGGCCGGCGCCACGATCGAGCTGTGGCGCGCCACCGAGAACATGGTGCTCTGTCTCATCCCGGAGCAGGACGGCGGGTTCATCGCCGGCACCGGCGATCCCGGCGCGATCTACGCGGTGGACGCGCGCGGGAACGGCACGCGCCTCCTCGAGACCGACGAGTCGCAGGTGCTCTCGCTCTGCCGGAGCGAGCAGGGGATCCTCTTCGGCACCGCGAATCCGGCCCGCATCTACCGCCTGGGACCAGCGGTCGAGAAGACGGGCACGATCACGGCCGAGCCCTTCGATGCCGGGAACGTGGCGGCCTGGGGCCGGCTCCGCTACGAGGGGGAACGGCCGGCCGGCACCGCGATCGAGCTCCGCACGCGCAGCGGTAACACGGGAAAACCCGACGATTCCTGGAGCGAGTGGTCGGCCCCGCTGACCGGCGCGGAGGGAGCCCTCATCACGAGCCCGCCCGCCCGCTTCGTGCAGTGGCAAGCCACGCTCACGGGCTCCGAGACCAGATCGCCCGATCTCGCGCGGGTCGTCGTTCCATACCGGCAGGAGAACCTGGCGCCGCGCATCCGGATCGTCGAGGTCAGCGAGCCGACCGATCGCCTGATGGCGGAGCCGGGCGACGGGCCGCCGGATCGGGTCACCGTGAACATGCCGAACGGGGTCCAGGCCGAGTTCTCGCGGCCCCGGCAGCCGCCGAAACCGCTCCGCCGGGACCAGGTACCATGGCTCCGGGACGTCAAGGTCGTCAACTGGGTGGCCGACGATCCTAATGGCGACCGTCTCGAATTCGACCTCTTCCTGCGCGGGGAGGAGGAGAGCCGCTGGCGCCCGCTCGCGGAGCGGGTGCCGGACCAGGCTCACGCCTTCGGCACGGCCGGGCTTCCGGACGGCGAATACCGTCTCAAAGTGATCGCCAGCGACCGGCGTTCGAACCCGGACCACTCGGCGCTCGATGATGCGCTCGACTCGAACTCGTTCCTCGTCGACAACACGCCGCCCAAGGTCTCGACGCTCCGTGTCGAGCGGGCGGGGCCGGAGCGACTGCGCGTGAACGCCGAGGTCGAGGACGAGCTGAGCCCGCTCCGGGCGCTCGAGTACTCGCTCGATGCCCGGATCTGGGAGACCGTGTTCCCGACCGACGGCATCTTCGACTCGCGCGCGGAGAGCTTCCGCTTCGAGATCGATCTCGCTCTCGCGGCGACGCGCTCGCGCGCGGCCGGACTCACCTCGCCGGTCGAACCGGGACGGGATGGTGCCGGGGAAGCAGTGCTCGTGCGTGCAGCTGATGCTCAGGGCAACGAGGGAGCCGCGCGAGCGGTGGCTCCCTGAAACGGCGGCAGGTAATGGCCCCCTGATGGAGAACCGAACCGAACTGGCCGCGCAGGCGGCGGACGCGCTGACGGCAGGAGTCTGGCTCTTTGCCGCGAACGGCCGCGCGCTCTTCCGGAACACGGCCGCCGAGCGCATCGCGCCGGGCGTCGCCGCGCTCTCCGATCTCGCCGGCCTCCTGCCGGGAGTGCCGCTCAGCGCCTACGCCGAGCAGGCCCGCGCCCGCGGCGCCGCCGTCGAGGAGCCCGCCGTCCTCCTCCGCCAGGGGCCGGCCTCGGCCCTCGTCCAGCTCCGGCTGGTCCCGGGCCCGGCCGCGGTGCCCGGGAGCCTCGTCCTCACGATCGAGGAGGTGACCGCACGGCTCCGCGTCGAGCGCCTGCGCGCGCTCGCCGAGACCACGGTGGCGGTCTGCCACGAGATCGCGAACCCGCTCGCCATCGTCTCCGGCGAACTCGAATTACTGCGCCGTGACGCCAATATTCCCGCGGCGCGACTCGGGGCGCTGGAGACGGCGGTGTCCCGCATCGCGGAGGTGCTGCGCCGCCTGAAGCGCGCGACCGAGCCGCTGGGCGCCGATTACCTGCCCTCGCGCGGCGTGCGCATGCTCGATCTGCGCGCCGAGGACAAGCGCGGTCCCGGGCGCGCCGGGCCCGGTGCGACCGACCGGGCCGCGGACACGGAGGCGGCATGATCAGGGTCGGGCTCGTCCATCTCACGCCGGAGCAGCTCGAGCTCCTCTCGGCCATGACGCAGCGGCCGGACCTCGAGGTGGTCGCCGCCGTGCACTTCGACGCCGGTTCGACTCCCTACAAGATCGCCCAGGTCCTGGCCGTGCCGACCGCGACCGAGGTGGATTCGCTGCGGCCGCTGACCCCCGATCTGGTCGTCGTCCCCGAGGAACCCGCCGCGCTCAGGGAGTCCGTGCTCGCGCTCGGGCTCGCCGCCGAGGTGCTGACCACGCGCGAGGCCGCGCAGCGCTACGGCTTCAAGATCGATATCCATCCCGGGATCGCCGCCGTGCTCTCGCCGGACGATCTCGCGCCTGCCGCGACGCCTCAAGCAACTCCGGTCGCTTCGCCGGCCGCGACACCTGCTGCAACCCCCGGCGCAGCGCCCGTCGCCGACCGTTGGCCGCCGCCCGCCGATGGGCTCGCACCTGCCGGCGCGCTCGTGCCCGCCGCGGCGCCCCGGATCGAACGCGATCCCGCCCCCGACAGCGATCTCGGCCTCGCCCCGGCGTCGGAGCCGGGTCCCGGGCGCGGCGCGCCGCAACTCGAGACCATGCTCCGCGACGGGCTGGACGAGATGCTGGCCGGGGAGGACGAGCTCGCCGCGAGGCTCCACCGCCTGGCGGCCGTCTGGGCCGAGTTCCTCGGCGCCGACGCCTGCGCCATCGCCCTCCCACCGAACGACCGCGCCCCGGGCTGCGAGTGGGTCGCCGCCGGTCCGAGCGCGGGCCAGGTCGCGGGGCCCGACACGGTGGCCCGCCTCGCGCTCGCCTCCGGCGTGCCGCAGGTGTACGTGAAGCACGACACGACCCACGCGCCCGCGGCCGCCGCGCCGCGACGCGCCCTGGCCGCCTTCCCGCTCGAGGCCGTCCCCGGCGTCGTGTGGTTCCTCGATCTGCGGCTCCCCGCGCAGGAAGGCGACGAGCGGCTCATGATTCTCCGGCGCACGGCCCGCCGCCTCGGCCGCCTCCTCTCGCTCGCCGGGCTCGTGGCCCAGCTCAGGCGGGATCAGGCCGAGGCGCAGCGCATGGCCGATCTCGCCGCCCGCATCGCGGCAGCGACCGAACGCACCGATGTCGTGGCCACGCTGCGCGAGGCGATCGCGAGCGAGCTGCGTCCCGAATTCGCCGTGCTGCGCTTGCCGGGTGCCGCCGAGCCCGAGGTGGTGGCCGCGCTCCCGACCGCCCTGGCCGCGGAGGAGGGCGCGCTCCGCGCCGCCGAGGAGGACCTCGCGCAGGGAGCGCGGGCCGCGCTCAGGAGCCAGATCAAGGCGGGCCTCATGGTGGCGGATCGCCGGGTGGACGGCCTTGCCGCGCCCATCCGGCGTGGCAACGAATGCCTGGGCACCCTCGCCGTCTTCCGCAGCGCCCCGGCCAGCGCGGACCCGGCCGAGCTGTGGAGCGAGGACGAACGACGCCTCCTCGAGCGGCTCGGCCTCCATGCGGCCGGCGCGCTGGCGCTCGCCGGCGCCGAGGCGGCCGCACCGAGCCCGGGCGACGACATCCTCGACCGGCGCGGATTCGCCGCGCTCCTTCGCGCCGAAGTGCGACGGAGCGAGCGTTACGCGGTGCCCTTCCTGCTCACCGTCTTCGAGCTGGAGGGCGCCGACGGCGCAGCGCCGCCGGATGACATCATTGCCGCCTTCATCCGCCGCTTCAAGTCGCAGCTGCGGGCCATGGACGCGCTCGCCCGCCTCGGGCGCGCGCGCTTCGCCGTCGTCAATCCGCACACCGACCGCGGCGGCGGCCGCATGGTGCTGCGCGCGCGCACCGTGCTCGGCCAGGTCGAGAAGGAGTTCCCCGGCGCGGCCCTCGACGTGCGCGGGAACCAGATCCACTTCCCGGCCGACGTTTCCACCTTCGACGAACTCATCGCCCGCCTCGGCTAGGAGGCTGTTGAAAGACCCTCCCCGCGGGCGGCGCAGAGCGCCCCCGAGAGTCAGCGGGCGAAGCGACCGATCGCCGCGCGCCCGCCCTCACTCCGGGAGGAGATAGCTGCCGCCGATCCCGGCCGGCGCCGCCGCCTGACCGGGCTCCGGGAGCCAGTAGAGGAACCGGTAGTTCGCACCGCTGAAGACATCGATGCCGGCGCGGCGGAGCAACGCGAACACCCGGAGGAACCCCGGGCGGAACCGTCTGAGCTGGGCGACCTCGAGCCAGCAGTAGCCCGCATCCTCGGTCCGATGGCGGAGGAGCGCGAACCCTCGCCGCGTGAGCTCCGCATCCATGCTCTCGAACGTCAGCACCTGGACGTGCTCGATCCGCTTCGAGAAGTGGAAGAAGGCATACTTGTACACATGGCTCGCCAGACGATAGAGGCGATCCTCGAAGCTCTTCGAGTTGGGCACGGCCACGGCCAGGAGCCCGCCCGGCCGCACCACGCGGCGGACCTCGTCGAGCGTTCCGCCGAGGTTATCCACGTGCTCGAAGAGCCAGTGCGCGACGACGAGGTCGAAGGCGGCGGTGCGGAAGGGGAGGGCGCTCGCACTCGCGTTGACCAGGCGTCCGGCAAAGCGGGCGGCGGTGCCGGGGCGCGGGCGGAGCTCCGCCGCAGCGATCGCGAGCTGCGGATAGGCCGCATACGGAAAGGTGCCGCCGCCGGCGCCCAGGTCGAGCACGCGCGCGCGGGACGGCAGGGCATCGATGAGCGTGGTGATGACGATCGCCGGATGAGGCTCGTGCGCCGTGTCCTCCCGCTGCATGACGGCCGACGCTAGCATCGGCTCGGGGCGCAGGTCAATGCAGGCGAGGTTTCGATTGACACTCCACATGCGTGCGGCGCATGCTCCGCCGACATTCGGTCCTGAATTGGCATGGCGCCATCACCCGATCGATCATGACTGAAACCCAGACCACGACGGAACCGCCGCGCATCCGCATCCTGCCACCGGAAGTCGTGGCGCTGATCGCCGCCGGCGAGGTGATCGAGCGCCCCGCCTCGGTGGCCAAGGAGCTGATCGAGAACTCGATCGACGCCGGCGCGCGAAAGATCTCGGTCGCAGCGCGCGGCGCGCCGGATCGCTTCCTCCGCGTCCTCGACGACGGCGCCGGGATGAGCGAGGAGGAGGCCTACCTGGCCCTCCGCCGCCACGCGACGTCGAAGCTCGCGACGGCCGATGATCTCGAGCGGATCCGCACGCTCGGCTTCCGCGGCGAGGCGCTGCCGACCATCGCCCAGGTCTCCCGCTTCACCCTGTCGACGCGATCGCCGGCGAGCCTCGGCGGCACCCAGATCGAGGTCGCGGGCGGCGCCATCCTGACCGCCGGGCCCACCGGGCGCGCGCCGGGGACGACCGTCACCGTCGCCGACCTCTTCTTCAATACCCCGGCCCGGCGCAAGTTCCTGCGCTCGGATCGCGGCGAAATGCGCGCCGTCACGCGCGTCGTCCAGAGCTACTCGCTCGTCCTCCCGGGCATTCACTTCCTCCTGAGCTTCGACGACGACGAGATCCTCAATCTGCCGCCGGTCGAAGGGCTCGCCGCGCGGGCCGGCGCGATCTACGGCGCCGATCTCGCCGGCGACCTGGTGCCGGTGTCCTTCGCCAACGAGATGCTCGAGGTGAGCGGTCTGGTCGGCGGTCCCGACCTGAACCGCGGGAACCGCGACTTCCAGACCTTCTTCGTCAACGGGCGCTGGGTGCAGAACCCGCTCCTCGGCTCCGCGGTGCGCACCGCATACCGCAACCGCATGCCCGCCGGACGCTATCCGTTCGCCATCCTCGAGATCGCGCTCGATCCGCGTTTCGTGGACGTGAACGTCCACCCGACCAAGCGCGAGATCAAGTTCTCCCGCGAGCACGAGGTCTACGGCGCCCTCGTCCGCGCCGTCGAGGCCGCGATCCGCGAGCTCGGAGTCCGCCTCGGGCCGGCCGCCTTCGTCATCCCGCCGGGCGGCCGCCCGGCGCCCGGCCCACACTCCGGCCTCCAGTACTCCTTCACCCGTGATGTCACGCCCGCGCCGGGCCCCGGCGAACCGCTCCCCCACGGCGGCCTCGTCCGGGACGCGGAGTTCGCGGGGCCGACCGCCGGCGCCCCCGGCGCGCCCGCCTTCCCGGATGCAGGCGCCGCCGCTCGCGCCGCGACGGCGGGCGCCATGATCGGTGCCGCCTGGCCCACCGTCGTTCCCGGTGAGCTCGTTCCGCTCTGGCAGCTCCACAACACCTACATCCTCTGTCCGGTCAAGGGCGGGATGCTGATCGTCGACCAGCACGTCGCGCACGAGCGCGTGCTCTACGAGCAGGCGCTCGCCGAGATGCGCGCCAACCCGGTGGCCGGCCAGGCCCTCCTCTTTTCGGAGGTTCTCGATCTCGCCCCCGCCGACATCGATCTCCTGGTCGAGGCGGAGCCTTGCCTCGAGCGACTGGGCTTCGACGTGCGACTGGTCGGACCGCGCTCGGTCGCGGTCCACGCCCTGCCGCCGCAGATCAAGCGCTGGGAGCGCGGCCGCTTCCTGCTCGATCTCGTCGAGACCCTCGGCCGCGAGCGGCGCGCCGGCGCCGGGCTCGAGGAAGCGGTGGCGGCGAGCTATGCCTGCCACACCGCCGTGCGCAAGGGGGATCCCCTCGGCCTCGCCGAGATGAACCAGCTCGTCGAGGACCTCTTCGCCTGCGAGGTGCCGCTCGCCTGTCCGCACGGGCGGCCGATCGTGGTCAAGCTCTCGCTCGATGACCTCGACCGCCGCTTCGGGCGCACCTGACGCGGGAACGCCGCATCTTCCGCTGTGGGTCGTCGCCGGACCGACCGCGGCGGGGAAGACGGCGGTCGCGATCGCGCTCGCGCTGCGCTCGGGCGGCGAGATCATCGCCGCCGATTCGCGCCAGGTCTACCGCGGGATGACGATCGGCAGCGCGCAGCCGACGGCGGCCGAGCGCGCCCGGGTCCCGCATCATCTCGTTGACTTCGCCGATCCGCTCCGCCACTACACGGCCGCCGACTTCGCGCGGGACGGCCGGCGCGTCCTCGCCGATCTGGATCGACGGCGCACCCGGGCGATCGTGGCCGGCGGTTCCGGTCTCTACCTGCGCGCGCTCGTGGATGGGCTCTTCGCCGGGCCGCCGCGCGATCTCGCACTCCGCGCCGCGCTCGAGACCCGCGCCGAGCGGGAAGGCACGCCCGCGCTCCACGCCGCCCTCGCCCTGGTCGATCCGGAGAGCGCCGGGCGGCTCCATCCGAACGACCGGGTGCGCCTCATCCGGGCCCTCGAGGTGCACGCGGCGACCGGCCGCCCGCTCTCCGCGCTCCGCCGCGAGGCGGCCTGGCCGTCGCTCCGCGCGCGCACGCGCGTTGTCCTCCTCGACCGCGACCCGGCCGACCTCGACGGGCGCATCGCCGCGCGCACCGCCGCCATGTTCGCCGGCGGGCTCCTCGCCGAGGCGGAGGCGCTCCGCGCGCGCGGTCTCGGCCCCGCCCATGCGACCGCGCGCACGATCGGCTATCGGGAGGCGTTCGCCGTCCTCGCCGGGACCATGGGCCTCGACGCGGCGGTGGCGGCCGCCACGCTGGCGACCCGCCAGTTCGCTCGCCGCCAGCGCACCTGGTTCCGGAGAGAGGCGGGGGCGCTCCGCGTCCGCCTTGCACCCGAGGAACCGGCCGCGGTCACCGCGGACCGCCTCCTGGCTCTTCTCGTGGGGGATGGAATCGCCGGTTCCGGCGCTTGACAATCCATAGCCCCTGGCCTAAGTTACCGGCGCCGGTTCAACGAATGGGCGAACACGTGGCCGGAGCGGCCGCGGGGACTTTGCCGAGCCGTCATCCGGAGGTTCACGCGAGCGGGCATAACTCAGTGGTAGAGTGTCAGCTTCCCAAGCTGAAAGTCGCGGGTTCGAATCCCGTTGCCCGCTCCAGTTCTCGCCGCGTGGCCGGAGGTCACGGGCACCCCGGACGCCCGCCCCACACCCGCGGGCGTTCTTGTTCAGGAAGAGGCGCCGACCGCGGTCGCTTCGATGAGCGCGAAGACCCCATGCCCCGTCCCCTCCCTATCCTCGCCGTCGAGCCCGGCAGTGTTGCGGAGCGCGCGGGACTGCGCTCCGGGGATCGCATCGTTTCCCTGAACGGGGAGACGCTCCGCGACGTCATCGATCTCCGCTTCCACGCCGCCGACGACGAGCTCGAGTTCGTGATCAGCCGCGATGCCGGGGCGCGACCGCGGCGGATCGCGATCGAGCGCGCCCCTGGGGAGAGCCTCGGCATCGAGACCGAGGAGATGAAGGCGCGGGTCTGCGGGAACAAGTGCGTCTTCTGCTTCATCGACCAGATGCCCGAGGGCCGCCGCCGCGGGCTCTACGTCCGGGACGAGGACTACCGCTTCTCCTTCCTGCACGGGAACTACGTCACGCTCACCAACCTGCGCCCGGCCGAGTTCGACCGCATCATCGAGCAGGGCCTGAGCCCGCTCTACGTCTCCGTGCACGCCACCGATCCCGGGGTGCGGGCCCGTCTCCTCGGGATCGACGACCTGTCCGTCGCCGACGTCCTGCCGAGGCTCCGCCGGCTCACGGCGGGCGGGATCCGGGTCCACGCGCAGGTCGTCCTCTGTCCCGGGCTGAACGACGGCCCCGTGCTCGCCGACACCGCGGCCGGCCTCGCCGCCCTCCACCCCGGCGTCGAGTCGATCGCCGTCGTGCCGCTCGGGCTCACGCGGCACCGGGCCGGGCTCCCGGAGCTCACACCGGTCACCCCCGACTTCGCGCGCACGGTCATCGCCCAGGTCGAGTCGCTCGGCCGCACGTTCCGCACGAAGCTCGGGCATCCCTTCATCTACCTCGCCGACGAGTGGTTCTTCCTGACCGGGACGCCGATCCCCGCCGCCGGGTACTACCAGGACTTTCCGCAGCTCGAGGACGGCGTCGGGCTCGCGCGCCGTCTCATCGAGCGTCTCGCCGAGGCGGGCGACGAGCTTCCGATCGTCGACTGGGTGCGCGGGCGCCGGGCCACCGTGGTGACCGGCGTCATGGCCGCACCGCTCATCGCGGCCGAGCTCGTCCAGGGGCTCCTCGCGCGGCACGCGCGCGCGGTGGACCTGGTGGTCGTCGAGAACGAGTTCCTCGGTCCCGGCATCACGGTGGCGGGACTTCTCGGCGGGAACGACATCCGCCGGGCGGTGCTCGCCCGCGGCCCCGGCGATCTCGTCTGCCTGCCGCCCTCGTGCGTGAACGGGCGCTCGCTCTTCCTCGACGACGTGGCGCTCGACGAGCTCGCCGCCGCGCTCGGCGTGCCCGTGCACTTCGGTCTCGGCGACGAGCCCTTCCACACGAACCCGGTGTGGGAGAAGGCCTGATGGCCCGCCCCGTCGTCGCCATCGTCGGGCGCCCGAACGTGGGCAAGTCGACCCTCTTCAACCGCATCCTCCAGCGACGGCAGGCGGTCGTCGACGACATGCCCGGGGTGACGCGGGATCGCGTGGTGGGGGAGGCGGAGTGGGGAGGCACGCGCTTCCTCCTCGTCGACACGGGCGGCCTCCTGCCGGACGCGACGACCGGCATGGACGCTCACGTCCGCCGCCAGGTGGAGGCCGCCCTCACCCTCGCCGATTGCGTGCTCCTGGTGGTCGATGTCGAGACCGGCATGACCGCGCTCGACGAGCAGATCGCAAGCGTCGTGCGGGCCAGCGCGCGGCCGGTGCTCCTCGTCGCCAACAAGACCGATTCCGCGGCCAAGGAGCTCGCCGCCTACGAGTTCAGCCGGCTCGGTTTCGATCCGGCCTTCGCCGTGTCGGCCTTGCATGGGCGCGAGCTCGGCGATCTCCTCGACGCGCTCGTCGAACGGTTGCCGCCGCCGACCTCCATCTCCGAGGGCGGCGGGGGGATCCGGGTCGCCATCGTCGGGCGCCCGAACGTGGGGAAGTCCTCGCTCGTCAATCAGCTGCTCGGCGAGGAGCGGATGATCGTGGACGACCGCCCGGGAACGACGCGTGACGCCGTGGACTCGGCCTGCACGATCGGCGGCGACCGCTTCGTGCTCGTGGACACGGCGGGGCTCCGCCGGCGCGCCCGCATCGACACGCGCACCGAGTTCTACGCCATGGTGCGCGCGGTGCAGGCCCTCGATCGGGCGGAGGTCGCCATCCTGATGCTCGATGCCTCGCAGCCGTTCAGCCATCAGGACTACAAGATCGCATCGCTCATCAGCGCGGCTCACAAGCCCGCGGTGCTGGTCTTCAACAAGTGGGACCTCGTGGCCAAGGAGACGATGACCTCGAAGCGGATGGAGGATTCGTTCCGCGAGCACGCGGTCGAGCTCGACTACGCGCCGGCGGTGTTCGTGTCGGCGCTCTCGGGACAGCGGCTCGGACGCCTGCCGGAGCTCCTGACCGCGGTCCATCACGAGTCGCACCGGCAGTGGAGCCAGATCGAGCTCGGGGTCGCCGTCAAGGCGGCGGTCGAGCGGACGCCGCCGCCGGCGCCGCCCCACGGCCGCCAGGAGATCCGGGGCGCCGTCCAGCGCGGTGTGAACCCGATCCGCTTCGTGATCGAGGCGACGCAGCCCGAAGCGCTGCCGCCGCACTACCGGCGTTACCTCGAGCATCAACTGCGCGCGGCGCTCGGCGTCGGCCCGGCCGCGATCGCGCTCACCTTCGCCCGCCCCCGCCGGAAGCGGCGCGCGCCGGCGGCGGGCACCCGATCAACCGGAACCCAGTCACCATGAGGGGCGCGTCCAACACCCCACGCGGCGGTCGGCCGACCGCCCGCACGGAGACTCGCGTGGCAACACGTACCGAGAGGGAGTCCCAGACCGCCGGCGGCGGCAAGCTCTACTACTCGATCAGCGAGGTGGCGGAGCTCCTGAACGTCAAGGCCCACGTCCTCCGCTACTGGGAGACCCAGTTCAAGATGCTGCGCCCGAAGAAGAACCGGGCCGGCAACCGGAGCTACCGGGTCAAGGACGTGAAGATGGCGCTCCGCATCAAGAAGCTCCTCTACGACGAGGGGTTCACGATCGCCGGAGCGCGGCGGAAGCTCCTCGATGAGCGCCGGAGCGGCGGCACCCAGACCGAGATCGATTTCGTCGGCATCTCCCGCGACGACCTCCTGAAGATGCTGAAGCAGGACCTCGGCGAGCTCCTGCAGGTGCTCCGCGGCGAGATCCCGCTCGAGGCGCTCGGGCGGCGCGAGGACGCGCCCGACAACGAACGGGCGCGGCGCGGAATCTTCACCGACCTCGACCTCGCCGCGGAGGCCGGGTCGGACGAGGGGAGCGGCGAGGAGGACTCCGCCGGCGACGCCGAGGAGGAGATGGTCCTCGCGGACGGTGCGGCGGACGTTCCGGACGACGACGACACGGCGGACGTTCCAGACGACGAGGACACGGCGGACGTTCCGGACGGCGCGGCGGAGCCTGCCGAGCGCCCGGAGGACAGGGTCGCCGTCCCCCCGGGCGGCGGCGAGGTCGAGGCCCACGCCGGCGACCCCGCCGGCATCCCTGGCGGCCTCGGCGGCGAGAACAGCGATTGAACGGACCTCCGGAGCCGCCGCGGCCTGTCCCCCGGGGCGGCGCCGGCATCCCCCCCGGCGGTGCCGACCGGCCCCCGCGAGGGCTTGCCCGCCAGGGCCGGTCTTGCTAGCCTTCTTCCTTGCACAGAGTCGACGTGGTCGGGGCGTGGCGCAGCCTGGTAGCGCACTAGCATGGGGGGCTAGGGGTCGCTGGTTCAAATCCAGTCGCCCCGACCATTTCCACTCCCGACCGGGGAGCGTCTCGCCTCCGTCGTCCATGCGGAACCCCCGGGCGTGATCGCCTACTTCCTCTACCAGCTCGGCAGCTTCTGCACGCGCTTCCTGCCGCCCGCCCTCGTCTATCGCCTCGCGGCCGCGGTCGCCGATCTCAACTACCTCGTCAACGCGCGCTCGCGCCGCTCGGTCATCGCCAATCTCGCGCACGTGCGCGGGAACGCCGCCTGGCCCGAGCCCTCGGCGCGCATCGCGCGCCGCGTGTTCCATCACTTCGCGTACAACATCGTCGATTTTCTGCGCCTCCCCGCCATGGATCGCGCACGGCTGGCGGCGGCGATCGACGTCGAGGGGCTCGAGCACCTGATGGACGCGCTCGCCCGCGGGCGCGGCGTCATCCTCCTCTCCGGGCACATCGGGAACTGGGAATGGGGGGGCGCCTTCTTCACGCTCTCCGGGATCCGCGTCAAGGCCGTCGCGCTGCCGCACGGGGCCGGGCGCGTCACGCGCTTCTTCGACGAGCGCCGGCGGGCCAAGGGAATCGAGGTGCTGCCGTTCGCCGGGTCCACCTTCGTCATGGTCGAGACCCTGCATGCGGGCGGGGTGATCGGCCTCATCGTGGATCGCGACTACGCCCACCAGGGGATCCCGATGCAGTTCTTCGACGCGACGACCATGGTGCCGCGCGCCCACGCGAGCCTCGCGCTCCGCACCGGCGCCGCGCTGGTCCCGGGCTTCTGCCTCCGCGGGCAGGGCGGCCGGCACCGCCTCCTCATCCGGCCGCCCGTCCCGGTCGCGGATCTCGAGGCGCTCGCCCCCGAGCGCCGCATCGAGGCGCTCGTCGGCCGCTGTCTCGGCGAGTTCGAGGCCGTGATCGCGGCGCATCCCGATCAGTGGCTCGTGTTCGCCCCGATCTGGCCGGTCGCCGGCGGAGCGCGCTCATGACCGCCCGCGATCGCGCCGGCCGCGTCGCCGCCGTCATCCCCGCCTACAACCCCGGCCCAATCCTCGCACGGGTCGCGGCGGGGGCCGCCCGCGAGCTCGGCGCCGACGCGATCTACGTGATCGACGACGGCGCGACCGACGGCTCGATCGCGGGCGCCCGGGACGCCGGCGTGCGGATCCTCGTCCACCCGGCGAACCGCGGCAAGGGAGCGGCCCTGCGCACGGGTTTCGCCGCCGCGCTCGCCGCCGGCGCCGAGTGGATCTTCACGCTCGACGCCGACGGCCAGCACGATCCCGCCGAGATGGGCGGTTTCCTCGCCGCGGCCGCGCGCGGGGACGGCGACCTCCTCGTCGGGAGCCGGATGGCCGACACTCGCGCCATGCCGTGGCTGCGCCGCTTCGCGAACCGCGCCACTTCCCGCGTCGTCTCGCTCCTCGCCGGGCAGGAGATCGCCGACTCGCAGTCCGGGTATCGGCTGATCGCGGCGCCGGTCCTCGCCGCCCTCGATCTCCGCTACGACCGCTTCGAAGCGGAGTCCGAGATCCTCGTCAAGGCGGCGCGGGCCGGCTTCCGGATCGCGAGCGTGCCGATCGCGACGATCTACGGCGAGGAAAGGAGTAACATCCATCCGCTGCGCGACACGGTCCGCTTCGTCGGACTCGTGGCGCGGCTCGCCCCGGTCGCGTTCGGACTCGCGCGGGCGCGCCGCACGAAGGGGGAGGTGTCGAGTCGTGAGCCCTGATCCGCCGCCCGCATCGCCCGCATCACCCGCATCGCCTGCACCGCCGCCGGCCGCAGCGGGGTCCGAGCCGCTCCTCATCCTCGTCACCAACGACGACGGGGTGAGCGCGCCGGGGCTCGACTGCCTCCGGCGCGCGCTCGCGCCGGCCGGGCGTGTCGTGTGCGTGGCTCCGGACCGCGAGCAGTCGGCGAAGAGCCACGCGCTGACGCTCCACGATCCGCTGCGCCTCACGCAGCTCGCCCCCGACGTATGGAGCGTGGACGGCACGCCCACCGACTGCGTGCTCCTCGCCGTGAACGCGGTCCTCGAGCGGCGGCCCGATCTCCTCGTGTCGGGCATCAACTCAGGCCCCAACCTGGGCGACGACGTCAACTACTCGGGCACGGTGGCCGCCGCCGTCGAGGGGCATCGGCTCGGCATCCCGGCGCTCGCGGTGTCGCTCGGACGCGAGCCGGCGCGCGATCTCGTCCACGCCGGCGAGCTCACCGCGCGCCTCGTCCGGCGCCTCATCGAGCTTGGCCAGGTGACGCCCGGGGGGCGGAACGGAGCGCCGAACGGAACGGCCGGGGCGGGGGAGGACGGGCTCCTCCTCAACATGAATGTCCCGGCGCGCCGCCGCGAGGAGATCCGCGGCTTCGCCGTGACCCGCCTCGGGAAGCGCGTGTATCGGGACGTGGTGATCGCCAAGGTGGATCCCCACGGGCGGCCTTACTACTGGATCGGCGGCGAGACCCCGATCTGGGAGCGCGGCGAGGGACACGAGGCGACCGACTTCGCGGCGATCGAGACCGGGTACGTGTCCATCACCCCGCTCCGCCTGGATCGGACCGATTATGACGGGATCGAACGGCTCGAGACCTGGAACCTGTCCGCGCTTGGCGCATGATCCGGCGCGCCAGACGGCGCATGGGCCGGAGCGCCATCCGCAACGCGAGCGGGCGCGGTGTCCGGAACGCCGATGCCGGCGCGCGGGCCCCGCGATGAAGCGACCATGATCTTCCGCGACTTCCTTTTGCGGCGGTCGCCCCCGGATCTCGCGAGCGATCGCCGGCGGATGCTCGAGCGCGACCTCCGGGCCCGCGGCATCCGGGACGAGCGGGTCCTCGCGGCCATGGCGGCCGTCCCGCGCGAGCTCTTCGTCCCGCCCGGGCTCCGCGCGGAGGCCTACGCCGACCACGCCCTCCCGATCGGCCACGGTCAGACGATCTCGCAGCCCTACATCGTCGCCCTCATGGTCGAGTCGCTCGCTCTCCGCGGCCAGGAAACAGTGCTCGAGGTGGGGCTCGGTTCGGGGTATGCGAGCGCGGTCCTGTCCCACCTGGCCGGTCGGGTGGTCGGCATCGAACGCCTGCCCGAGCTCGCGGAGCTCGCGCGGGTGCGCCTCGCGACCCTCGGCCATGCCCACCTCGAGGTCGTCGTCGGCGACGGCTTCACGGGCTGGCCGGCGGCCGCGCCGTACGATGCGATCCTGGTCTCGGCGGCAGCGGACGCCGTGCCCGGGGCGCTCGTCGAGCAGCTCCTCCCGGGCGGCCGGCTCGTCATCCCGGTCGGCCCCGAGGACGGCACCCAGATCCTGACCGCCTTCACGCGGCGCGGCCGGGAACTCCGGGCCCGGAGCCTCTGCCCCTGCCGCTTCGTACCGCTCGTCCCCGATCGCCCGGCAGGGATGTGAGGGCCCGCGCCTGCAGGCCCGGGCCGGCAGGGATGTGGGAGCAGGGCCGGCAAGGACCGGCGGGTCCTTTCCGTAAAGGACCGTGGAGATCGGGAAGACCGGGCGGCGGTCGAATCGCAGGTTGTGCCCGCCCCGGGCCCCTGCTATGCTGCCGCTGCTTCCCCGCTCTTGACGGGCGGGGCGGCGTGGTGTCAGGTTCGGGGCGTAGCGCAGCCTGGTAGCGCACCTCGTTCGGGACGAGGGGGTCGGAGGTTCAAATCCTCTCGCCCCGACCAGCTCAACATCACACCTGACTCCACGCCGAGACCGGTCGACGAATCCGTCGTCCCTCTCTCGAGGAAGTCCCCCCTCCACCGGAGTCCCCTCTCCGTCAGCCGACGCATGCGGGCTCGTTCGCTCTCGCCCACACGATGAGCGAGCCCTTGACGACGCGAGGTCCCTCTCGTACAGACCGCATCCCTCGTGCCTGCAGGCGAGGCGCGGCGGCATCCACCATGCCGCGTCGCCTTCCGCCGGCGATCGCACGGGGCTCGTCAAGGAGGGATAGCCATGTCGAGCGCAGCCGAGGTCCCCGCCCTTAACATCTCGTCCTCGCTCGAGAGCGCCCTCAGTCATGGGCGAGAGCACGGAGTGATTCCGGGCTCGATCATCAGCCGCATCGTCAAGTCCCCGCAATTCGACCTGGAGGAGTTCGACCTCTTCCTGGCCGCCGCGCAGGACGAAGACATCCCGATCGACTGGAGCCCGCCCCTGGGACCGCTGCACAGGCTCAGGGACGACGAGGACATCGCGGACCCGCTCGTCCTCTACTTCCACGAGATCGGGCGCGTCCCCCTGCTCACCGCCAAGGAGGAAGTCGCCATCGCGCTCGCCGTGCAGCGCGGCGACGACGGAGCGCGGCGGCGGCTCATCCTCGCCAACCTGCGGCTCGTCGTGAAGCTCGCGAACGCGCAGCGGACCCGGGGGCTCCCGCTCCTCGACCTCGTCGCGGAGGGGAACCTGGGCCTGATGGCCGCGGTCGATCGCTTCGATCCGCGGCGTGGGTTCCGCTTCTCGACGTACGCGTCGTGGTGGATCCGGCAGGCCATCACGAGGGCGGTCGCCAAGCAGTCGCGCACCGTGCGCGTGCCGCTCCACATCATCCAGTCGATGCGGCGTCTCTTCGAGACCGACCGCCGGCTCGCCCAGCGGCTCGGCCGCACTCCGCACGCGGAGGAGATCGCGGCGGCCATGGGGGCGCGCGTCGAGATGATCGAGCGCACGCGCGAGGCGGCCGCGGGCACGCGCTCGATCGACGCCCCGGCGGCGCTCGGCTTCGAGAGCTTCATGCGGCTCGACGATCGGGAACCGCCGCCCAGGCCGGACGAGCAGATCGAGTTCCGCCTCGAGCAGGAGCGGCTGACGCGGCTCCTCGGCCGCCTCGGCAGCAAGGAAGAGGCGGTGCTGCGCATCCGCTTCGGATTCCTCGACGGGCGTGAGCACACGCTCGCCGAGACCGGCGGTTTCCTCGGCGTGAGTCGCGAGCGAACGCGCCAGATCGAGAAGCGCGCGCTCGAGAAGCTCCGGACGCTCGTGCGCGTCGAGGAGAGCGGGGGAAACGGCGGGGGAGACGGGAACGGACGCGGCAACGGGAACGGAAGAGGGGACCATGGGCACGGGAACGGAACCCGCGCCCGGCTAGTGCTCCGCCGGCCGCTGCCGGCATGATCGTGATAAGGTAAGCTGCGCGCAAACAGCCATCGGGCCCCTCGGCGGGCCCGGTGGCTGCCTGCCTTCGGCATCCACAGCATCCGCCTGGCCACGAGGAGGTTCCATGCCCGCGGTCTCGCTCAAGGACGACCTGCGATCCCTGATCCGGAACGTGCCTGACTTCCCCAAGCCGGGCATCGTCTTCCGGGACATCACCACCCTTCTCCTGAACGGGCCGGCGTTCCGCAGCTCGGTGGACTGGGTCGCCGCGGAGGCGCGCATGGCCGGAGCGGAGATCCTGGTCGGCATCGAGTCCCGCGGTTTCGTGTTCGCCGGGGCGGCGGCGGCGGCGCTCGGCCTGCCGGTCGCCCTGGCCCGGAAGCCCGGCAAGCTCCCGTGGGAGACGATCCGCGAGACCTATGCCCTCGAGTACGGGACGGACGGGCTCGAGATGCACCGGGACGCGGTGAAGCCGGGCCAGAAGGTCCTCATCGTGGACGATCTCCTCGCCACCGGCGGCACCGCGGCCGCCGCGGCCAAGCTCGTCGAGCGGCAGGGAGGGAAGGTCGCGGGCTTCGCCTTCGTGGTCGAGCTCTCCTTCCTCCCGGGGCGGAAGAAGCTCGCCGGCTACCCCGTGGCGGCGCTCGTCGATTACGCGACCGAGTAGCCGACGGCGATTGGCTGATAGACACAGGGAAGTCCGACCCGGCGACGGTTCCGGATGACGCGGGCCGCCGGACCGGGTATCATGGTTGTGTAGTCGCCAACCACCGCGGGCGGCGCGGGGCTCGTAATCCAGAGCTCCGCGCCGCACTTCGTTCGGGGACACGGTCACGAATCGCGTCGCCGCGCCGAACGCGTTCCACCCGTTGACGAGGACCCGGCACGAGTTGGCGCCGGCAGGTCCGGCGCGCCGGCCTGCACTCCCTCCGCCGCACTCGTCCACCCGCCGACACGAACTTTCGGTTTACAGCCAACACCGGATCTGCTACTTTTCCGTACATCGGTGCGTCCATGACGTCCTGTGTCATCGATCGCCGGTGCATTTCGGATCGGGCCGGCGCTCGGCTTCTTGGAGCCGACCGGCTCTCTTGCAGCAAACGCGGCGAGGCACACTGCTGTTCCCGGGCTCTCCGCCAGGTCCTGAGCACCATGGAGAGTTCTCCGTGCCCGCCCGCACCAGGGAGTGCATGACGCCTCCCGGAGGAATCGCGACCATGATGAAGCTGGCTACTGCACTGTGCATGGGGCTTCTTCTCGTTGGGGCGGCCTCGGCCTTTGCCGCCGACACCTCCAACACCTCGGCCGACCCCGGACAGCCGGAAACCTACCTCGTCTGCAACCCGCCGCTCATCTGCCCCCCCGGGGCGCAGATCGAGAACGAGCCGCCCTGCGGCCCGGAGTACGTCGACAACTTCAACGGTGGTTGCAACTCGACCCCGGCCGTCTTCACGACCCTGACCTGCAACACGGTCTGTGGCAAGAGCGGGACGTACCTCTTCCAGGCCCAGAATTACCGCGACACCGACTGGTTCCGGGGTACTTTCCCCGCCGGTTCCTGGACCTACCAGGGGACGTCTGACGGCTTCACCCTCCGCCTCTTCGTCCTCACGCCGGTCTGCCCGACGGGCGTCGTCTCGACGCTTACTTCGCCGAGCTGCGTGCCCTCGGCTCCGCTCGCCGTTGCCGGCGGTCAGAGCTACTACTTCTTCGCGGGCCCCGACGTCTTCACGGGCGTGCCCTGCGAGTCGCCCTACGTGCTCCGCTGGACCGGTCTTCCCGACTGCGGCGTGGTGCCGGTCGAGGAGACCACCTGGGGCGGTGTCAAGAACACCTACCGGTAGGAACATCGCCACCGGTCCGACCCTACCCGCGGCCCGCCACCCGGCGGGCCGCGGGTGTATTATGGCAGGCCACCGGGTCAGGTGTTCTCGATCCCGGGAGCCGGCACAGGGCACGGTTTGATGCGAGGAGATCACCTCGCTCGCGGTCGCCGTCGCCGATCAAGCGCTCGAGCGCTTCCTGGAGCGATTCAGCCAATGGTTCACAGGTCTCATTCCATCCCCGTCCGGGCCGCCGCCGTCCTTGCCGTTCTGTTCGGGATGCTCCCGGGGCTGAGCGCCCCCGGGGCCGCCCCCGGCGCCGAGCCCCTCCGCACGCGAAGCGGGATGATGGTGCAGAGGCCGGAGGGCTATGAGATCGAGGAGGAGGCCGACGGGAAGGTCCACATCACCGACGGCCAGGGCCGGCAGGTCATCCTGTGGCCTATCCCGGCCGAGCTCCGGGGCAAGGATGCCGTGAGCACGATGGTGCAGATCGAGACCGCGGCCAGGCGGCAGCGGCCGGACCTCGTGGTCGGCGATCTCATGCACCCGCCTGATCGCCGGTCCTGCCGCTACCGGACGCGCTTCACGATCGACGGCCGTCCGGTCGAGGGCTATACCTACATCACGACGCGCGGCCGAGCGGTGCTCGCCAGCGTCGTGGCTCCGGCGGCCGGCTTCGAGACCGATCTTGCACGCTTGCTCCCCGTCGTGAAGACGGCCTGGGTCACCCCGCTCGAGCCGCCCCCGCCTCTCGATGAGTCGAAGCTGCCCGCCATAGTCGCCCGCCAGTCACCGGACAGCATGTCCTGGTATGCCGTGCCCCCTGATTGGGCCGTGGGCGGTGGTAACCAGGTCACCGGATTCGACAACCCCGAACGCACGATGTCCGTGTTCACCCGCATGCTCCCCCAGACCACGGCCAGCGACACCACCGAGACATTCCTGCGGCGTGTCGTCCGCGAGGTGGACGGAACCAACCTGACCATCGTCGCCGCCAGCCCGGATTCGGAGACCACGCAGGCGTTCCAGAAGAGCAACGTCGAGGGGGGAGAGGCGGTCAATTACTACGTCTCGTACGACGGCCATGCCGGCCCGATGAAGGGCTTCTTCAGCGTCGCCGCGATTCCCCTCGGTTTCGGGGTCGTCTTCTCCAGCTTCGCCCGCGCCGACCTCTTCGACCAGAACTTCCCGCTCCTCATCTCGGTGGCGCGATCGAGTCAGGGCACCGCCGACGCAGCACTCGCCCGCCAGCGCGACATCTACACGCGGCTCACCGCGGCGGCCAGGACCGGCACGCCGATCTCCGACGCAGCGATCGACGCCGCCAGACGGGCCCGGGCCGAGCTGCCCACGGATGCCATGGTCACCTACCAGGAGTACCTGGCGGGGGTCCCGGCGGCCGGCCTCATCGCACGCATCTACACGCTCCCATCCACAGTCGATCCGGGGACGGTGGAGGACCCGCGCGACGGAGAACATCCGTTCGCCCCGGCGATGGCCGACGAGTCGAAGTTCGTGGACCCCAGCGCCCTCACCGGGAGCTGAGGCGAGTCTCGCGCGAACGCCCGCAGTATCCGAACGGCGATCCCGGGGGACGCGGCTACCAGGATCGCCCCGCCTGGTCACGAGCTGACAGGGGGATCGCATTGCGGATGCCTGGGCGGGCGAGTAAGCTCCTCCAGCCTGGCGCAGATCATGCCCCCGTAGCTCAGGCGGACAGAGCAGCGGTTTCCTAAATCGTCCAAGCCGATCCACCGAGCTCTCGCTAGACTCGACACTTACGTCAGCAGCAACGGCTTAGGTGATTCTCTTCAGGGTCTCTGTGTACCCTGCTTTGCCCCGGTTTCCCTCCTGAGACCGTATCCAAACCGTATCCATCTGCGGATCGCGCGGACTCGAGGTCGAGTGGACCGCGTAGGCTCAGAAAGCTCAGAATCCTCAAAATTCCTCCGACGTCGGAATGCTCTGCGAGACCAGGCGGAGCCGCCCCAGTCAGCTGTCCCGCGTCACTCATCCCGCGGAGATGGGTGTCGAGCTCCCGCGAGCACCGATCTGCTCGTCACGCCAGGCCTTCACCACGTGCCACTCGTCGTCTTCGACACACTCCGTCAGGCGCTTCAGGCGCGCGATCCGCTCCTCGCTCGTGAGTGGGGGAGGGGGGCCTATCCGCTCCTGCGGCCTCCGCGCTCTCTGCAGCTCGTCGAGGAGCTTCACGGCTTGCACTTGCACGTTGGGCGGCGCCTTGTGAGCGAGGATTGTGAGGAGGCGCTCCTTCTCGTCGTCCGTGAGAACGCCGAGATCCGGGAAGGCGTCGAGGATGCCGCGGAGTCCTCCGTCACCGCCGTTCCCTGCGGTGGCTCGAAGAAGAGCTTGGGCAATCCGTCCCCCGGCATGACGGTGGCGGGCCTGCGTCATCCGCTCGGCCTCCGGGTCCCGCCCGGGTGCGAGTTCGTCGGCCAAGGCGCGCTTCCGCCGATGCAGGGTCCGAAGGGAGCACCCGACGCGGCGGGCGATCTTCTTGTCCTCGAGGCCCGTGGTCGCTTGCTGTAAAAGAGCGGCCCGGAGTTCCTCCTCTTGGCGCTCGCTCAACGGTCGACGACTGATAGGCACGGCCTTCACCTCCTGCGTGGGAATCGCCCGCCCTTGACAAGCCCATGCCACCCCAGACCGCGGCTACGGTCAAGGCCTAGATTGAAGGCGGTGGCCTGCCGTCACGGTTCTCGAGGAGGTGGATCGGAGAGAGATCCAATCCAGGGGGGTAGGGGAGCAAGGGGTTCCCGTTCGTGGCAGTTTCGTTTCTCCGCTTGCGGGCCGGGAAGAGGGATGGGTCCCCTTGTATGCGCGACGGGGGCGTGGGGGGATTCCCCGGGGGCCCAGACCCGGGCCCGCTCTGTGGAGTCCAGGCGACCGCTGCGTGCCGGCGTCAATCGAGCACGGTGCACCTGGACCTCCACGAGCGTTCCGAGGTTGGCGCGAGTAGGGTCGAGAGTCTCGCACTCTCGCGGCTTAGCCCCGTGCCGGACGCCAATGGCGGCGTCTCGGGCGGGTCGTGGCGCATAGCGCGCGCTCGAGAGCCAGACCGGGAGAAGGCCGAGCGGAGAGGCGCACGCTTTCCAGCTCAACCCGTGGGGTCTCCACGCCGCCGCTGCGCACTGTCGCCACGCTCCGACACCGCCGGCCAAACGCGAGGGAGGCCGCTCCTAGTCGTCAGCTCCGGGCGGCGTGACTGACCTCGGATACGTGCACAGCTCGAGGACGGGGCTAGCGGGACGATCCGCCCCCCGACCCCCAGGGGGGAGGCAGCGGGTAAGTCAGGCGAGTCGCAGCACGACGCGACCGTGGTATGAACGCGCCGAGAGTCCCTGACTGCAGCAGGAGGACAGGATGGCAACAAAGGTGCGCTTGGTCGCGGCCACTCTCTTAATCATCCTCCCCGCGCTGCGGAAGTGGACGATACGCTCCCTGCACAGCCCCACGTCGGCGTACTTACTGGAACCTGGCAGGGGTGCACCGGCCCAGCACAACCATTTATCGCTCGCGATCGAGGACTCCCTCAACGGCACCACATTTGTGGGCGAATGGCCACATTCCGCGAGTTCGGAACCTCGTCCATCGACGTATGCGCACCCTCGCTCGGCTCCTCGATTGCTTTCCTCACGGCTCGCGGCCGCATCTTCTCGAGGCACGCTAGACTCCTCGAAGTATCGCCAGGCTCGCGGACTGGATTTCTGCAAGCGGCACAGTGCGAAGCATTATCAAGCCTCGCAGGCAATTTCAGCGACTCGCAAAGGAAACCGGGGAGCGGGGCGAATCCAGAAAGCACGCCCTTGAGGATCTTCACTCGTGATAGGCAAGCCGCTCGTGGGCGTTAGATCTTTAGCTGGTGGCTCGATATCATCTTCTTTGTCCTCGACTACTTCTGCGAACTATCAAGAACCTTGAGCAGAGCCAACCTCGCGGGAGCCCACGCGTGTCTGCTAGTAGCTACAACCTCAAGGAAGCGCTGCCTCGCTAGGGAGCGTCCTGAGCGAGCCATACATCACAGATCCACTTGCGCTACGCGAACCTCAACGAGACCGCGACCTCTCGAGATTGTCATCCTCCGTTCGGCCCGCCTCGGGGAGCCCGCTTCGACTACCGTGCTAGTCTTTTGGATCGGCCAAGGAGCTGTCCGCCCTCGCCAGCGGATCACGCCTGCCCAGCCTGAAGCACCTCGCGCTGCACGCAAGCGCAGTTCCACTGAAGCCCCCAGGCGCTCCGCGCCCCCTCCAGCGCCAGTACGCTTCAGAACCCCCCGCCGCAGGAAACGGCCCCCCGTCGAGCCGCTCCCCCACCGCGCCGGGCCGACTCCGCCGACCTGGGCGGCGCCATCGGCGCCGCCTCGCCGACATCTCGCCGCCGATCTCTCCTCCGCCCTGGGCGCCCCGCGTACAGAAAGCGGACCCTTTTTGTATTGACACCGCCATTAGCTCATGGTACTTTAGTACTATGACGCTAAAGCAACAGAGAGGGGAGGGCCGGCCGATGAAAGTCTACGGATACGTGAGGGTCAGCTCCGAGGAGCAAGCGACTTTCGGGCAAAGCATCGAGGCGCAGCGCGAGAAGGTGGAGCTTTACTGCCGGCTCCACGAGCTCGAGCTGGTTGGAGCTAGTCGAGGACCGCGGCGTCTCGGGCAAGTCGCTCGACCGCCCCGGCATCGCCCGCGTGCTCGAGGGGCTCCGCACCGGCCAGGCCGAGGGGCTCGTGATCTGCAAGCTCGACCGACTCTCAGCCGATCGGTTCGCGATTGGGCGGACTTGATCGGCGACTACTTCGCCGAGAAGGCCGGCAAGTCGCCTCCTCTCGGTCGAGGACTCGATTGACACCCGCACCGCTGCCGGGCGGCTCACGCTCCACGTCCTCGCAGCCGTGAGTCAGTGGGAGCGCGAGGCCATCGGCGAGCGCACCTCGAGCGTGCTCCGCTACAAGTCCGGGCGGGGGGAGGCCGTCAGCCGGGCGCCTCGCGGGCTGCGGATCGCCGGCAAGGGGTTCGAGGCCGACCCCGCAGAGCGACGGGCTCCGCCTGGCCGCCAGGGCGCGGGAACTCCGGGCCGAGGGGCTCACCCTCAAGGCCATCGGCGAGCAGCTCGAGACCGAAGGGTTCCGCCCGGAGCGCGGCCGCCGGTCTCTGCGCCCTCGACTGTGCGCTACATTCTCGGCAACCGGAGGCTCGCCGGCCATGCCACCGCGTGACTCCGCGCCGCGGTTCCTGGCGCTCACGTACCTCAAGGGGGGGAGCGGTGCGACCTCCGTTGCTGTGAACCTGGCCGCGGGCCTGGCGCTCCGCCGCCGCCGGCCGGTGCGTTCTCCTCGACCTTGACCCGGTGCCGCGGCCTCATTCCACCTCCTCCCGGAGCCGGCCTCCCGCACCTTGACCGACGTGATCGAGGGCCGCGCGCAGCTCGCCGCGTGGGATCGGAGGCCGGAACGGTTCCCGGTGGACTTGGCCTCCCGCGTCCTCGGCGCGATCCCGGACGGCCTCGACTTTGTGCTCCTCGACCTCCCGCCGTCCGCCGGCGCGATCGTGCGCGGCACTTTGGCCGTCCTTCGCGGTGGAGCGGTCCTCGCACCGGTGCAGCTCGTAGCGCAGACCTCACCGGCGGCCGAGGACTTCCACGCGCGTTGACCGTGGCCTTGCTCCCCCTAGGCTCGAAGGGACTAAGGCGCCACATCACCAAAGGAGGGAGAGCCGATGGCAGCGACGAAGCGAGAGAAGGCGAACCGCGGGGCGCTGCGGGTCCCGGCCGCCGACGGTGGCAAGGCCGACCGTGCACCGGTCGCCGCGGAGCGGCCAGTCCGCCTGGCCGTGTACGTTCCACCGGTTCTCCACCGGAAAACGAAGGTGGCCGCCGCGCAGCTCGGCGTTTCCATGTCGGACCTTGTTTGCCGTGCGCTCACCCGCCTCCTCGCCGACCCGGCGGCGATGGCGGAGGCCATCGGGCCGAGTGGTCCGCCGAGGCCCAGCCGCGGACGGAGCTAGACCTGCGCGCTCTTAATGGAGACGAACCACGCGGAGCGAGCGTGGCCCCTGCGGCGAGTCGAGCCGCAGGAAGTACACCCCGGCCGGCGCGCTCTGGCCGTGCGCGTCGAGCCCGTCCCACTCCATAGTTTGCCCCAACGTTCGCACCATCCGCCCGGTCGAATCGTAAACGACAAGGTCGCGCGCGGCGGCCGGGGCGGTGATGACGGTTCGGAAAGAGAACGGGTTTGGAACTGCTGAAACGACGGGAGCGGCCGGCAGGGGTGAGAGGGCAATCGCCACCAGCGGGCGCCCCCGGATCGCGTACCGGTTCCGCGCCGACAGCGCGATGGCGGTCCAGTTGCTCTCCGGGATCGCGGACCACGCACTGGTGTCCAGTTGCTCGAAGATGGTGCCATCTTCTCGTAGCGCGGCACTCCATGCCTGACCGGACAGGTTGGTTGTAGCGGCAATCGCAGTGAAACGACCGGCCGGCGGCGGCGGGCATGTCGCTGGCGAGCCCCAGCGGACGATCGAGCCATCCTGCTTGAGTCCGAGCGCGTGCGTCCTGGCCGCCGCGACTGCGTCGAACCCGGTGTTGGGCTCCGGCACGTCGAGCACGCCGTTCACGTTCGCTCCCCAGCCGACGATCGAACCGGTCGCATGGATCGCCAGTGTGTAGCCCGCTCCGGTGAAGTGGTCGGTACAGGCTCCCGTGACCGCTCGATATCCAGTGTTCGGCTCAGGCACGTTGCACTGGCCGGAGAAGTTGGCCCCCCATGCGACGACCGCGCCGCCCTCGCGAATCGCCAGCCAGTGCTCACCGCCATCCCCGATCGCGATGAACCCGGCGTTGGGACCCGGCGGCGGGTTGCTGGTGATGAGCGAGCCGTTCCGGCGCAGGAGAATCCAAGGCGTGAGCGCGACGATGTCGTCATAGGGTGGAATCCAGGGAGGGGCATCGGCTCCCCAGCCGACCACCGTGCCGTCTGACTTGAGCCCGAGGGCGAAGGAATAGTCGTCGGGCCCGGCCGAGCTCTCGTAGGCCCACGGCGCGACGGCGACGAAGTTCTCGTTGGGCTCGGGGATGTTGAGTTGGCCGGCGTCGTTCGCTCCCCAGCCGACGATGTTGCCTTCTGCCGCCATAGACTCGACGACTACCAGCTGCTGGTCCACCTCGACCCCGGTCATCGTCCGCACGATCCCCGACGGCCACCTGATCTCCAGAGTGCCAACTGTCGTCGCCGCCGCCAATCCGAAGTGAACTGTCAGAGCATCTCTGTGAGGTGAACCCAGACCCTCCGGAAATCTCGCGGATTTGACTCGTCGTGCCGGTGACCGCGCGCACTCGCGCGCCGATGCACGCTCGGTTAGACACTGTGCCCAGTAGCCGAACCTGCAGCCAGTGATTCTGGTTGTCGAGGTCGTTTCGGAAGAGATGATTGAGGCTGACGTTGCTGGCCATGAACAGGTCCAGATCGCCATCGCCATCGTAGTCTGCCCAGGCAGCGCCGACGCCTCCGCCGGCGCCGACGAGAGGTCCCTCCGTCACATCCACGAAGACGCCGTTGCCGTCATTTCGCATCAGCCGCGATGGCGTCACGTAGAGGTCCAGGTCGGCGTCGTTGTCGTAGTCACCCCAAGCGACCGCATAGCTAGCGGGGCCGCCCAGGGGTCCGCTTGTAACGTCAGAGAACACTCCGTTGCCATCGTTGCGAAAAAGCCTGCCGTTGGAGAACTCCCTGGAGACGTACAGATCGAGGTCGCCGTCGTTGTCATAGTCAGCCCAAGCGACGCCTTCGGCCGTGTGTGCCAAGAGGCCCCGTGGTTACGTCGACGAAGCCGCCCGGTCATGTCGTTTCGGAGGAGCAGGTTGCCGACGCAGGAAGAGACGTAGATGTCGAGGTCGCCGTCGTTGTCATAATCTCCCCATGAGGCCCCTTCGCTGCAATCCTTGGTACGCTCCAGAGGTCCATTCGTGACATCAGAGAACGATCCACCTCCATCGTTGTGGAATAGTCGACGTGACCTGCCGTGTGACGAAGCCTCGTCACGTAGAGATCCACATCGCCATCCAGATCGTAGTCTCCCCAGCAGACTCCAACGTCTTGACGGTCGAGACCGAGTGGCGCCAGTCGTGGCGTCGCTGAAGCCATGCGGCGCCGTCGTTCCGGAACAGCTTGTTCGGATCTCCTTCGTTCGCGAGGAAGATGTCGAGATCCTCGTCGTTGTCGTAATCGGCCCAAGGCGCTGCTCGACCATGGCCAGTGTCGGCGAGGACCGAACCGACCGCGACATCGACGAATTCGTTGGCTCCGTCATTCCGGAACAGGTTGTTCGCCTGGCCGTGGTTGGTCATGTAGAGGTCCTGGTCCCCATCGTTGTCGAAGTCGCCCCACGAAACCCCGTTACGCGGTTCCGGTTTGGCTCATGACGGACCAGGAGTAACGTCCGACCACTGAGCGTTTGTTTGAGGCACATGCAGGAAGCTGAGGGCGGGCACGATCGCGAGAACGAGCAGGGCGCGTGCGGCCGGCATGTTGGGGTCCCTCCTGTTGCCCGGGACAACTTGAGCCAGTCTACCACCCGTAGCCTCGAAACCGAGCCCCGGCGGCCCGTAGCACAGCTGCCCTGAGAGGAGCGGATGAAGACATGAACCGACGCGTCTGTCAGTACTTAGGACCAGTGCCGTCGAGAAGCATCAAAAGGGGCTTGACTAGAAGATGACTACTTTTGTAAGAAGTCTGTTCGGCGGGCAGAAGGCATGTGATCGATGCACGTCGGCTGAACCGAGCCCAAGCCGCCGAATGGGCATCCCGAGATAGCCGGCTCCCGATCAAGCCTCCCCATCTCCAATTCTGGGAGAAGACGCCGGTTGCCTCCGAATCCAACGACCTGGCCGCAGCTACCCTGCAACATACCGAGTAGAAGACCTCGTGCGCCTGCGGCTCGTCGTCGAACTCCGTCGCCAGGGCACTCAGGCCAGACGTATCCGGCGCGCCGTCAAGCAAGTCGCTGCGAGCTTCCCCGCGCATCGCGAGACCCCGGTGTGTTGGCGGCTGGCCGTCACCGGGCTCGGTGACGTCGTGCGCCTGCGCGGTGGTCCCGATCTCGTCAAGTTGAGTCGAGCACCCTCGGTCGTATCAGGTTGGTTATTTCTCCTCGACGCGCGTCGTTATCGTGAGGATGCTGAGCGTGCGATCGCGGAGCGCGCGTGCGAGGACAACAAGGTGAGCCGTCATGTTCCTTGGCGGATGAGCACTCGAAATGCAGCCGCGAGGAACCGCGAGGGCATCCTTACCCCCGCGACCCATGCCCAGTGGATGCGCGTTCGATTCCCTGCGCAGCATCCGAGCCTTCATAGGATCTACCCTTCCATAGGACTCTCCCTTCTCCTAAGTAGGCAAATGGATCAGCCGGCCAGGCCCTCAAGCCCGACCGGCATATCACCCCCGAGGGGGCTATCCATGAACTTGCACTATTGTCGCCTCACGTCGCGGATCGACGTCAAGGGCATTTGCGCCTCCTCGGTTCGAGGAGGCTCAGGTGCGATCTTCTGATCCAATGTATACACACGGCCCTTCAGGCCATGCTATCGCCGCTGTGGCGCCAGGCTCGCGAGAATCATCCCTCTCCACGAGTGCTGTCGCTGCTGGGGCGTTGAGGATGTCCTGGCGGTGCAGCTTCTTGGTCCAACCTGCCGTCCCTGCCGTAACCGGATCTTGGACCACGTCCTCGCCATCGAATCGCAGATCCTAGACGCAGAGGAGGGCCGGTCATGAGCGCGGCCCTCAGCAGATTCATGGCGGCGCTCGATGCTCGCGGGTGCCGGCAGCAGGGGAAGGACTTCACGTGCCCAGCACACGAGGACAACACGAGCATCGCTCAGTGTCAACGTCGGGCGACGATGGGCGCGTTCTCTTCCATTGCCATGCAGGTTGCTCGCAGGATGCCGTGCTCTTTGCCCTCGGTCTCGAGCCCAAAGACCTGTTCCCCGAGAACGGATCGAGTCGCGAGGGGCCAGAGATCGTTGCCACCTACGACTACAGGGACGAGCTCGGCAAGTTGCTCTTCCAGGTCGTCAGGTTCCACCCGAAGACCTTCAGGCAACGGCGAGCGGACGGAGCTGGCGGGTGGATCTGGAAGCTCGGCGACGTCCGGCGGGTGCTATACCACCTCCCGGAGCTTCTCGAAGTCGGGCTCGAGAAGACGATCCACGTCGTGGAAGGGGAGAAGGACGTTGAGGCCGTCGAGCGAGCAGGCGGCGTCGCGACCTGCAATCCAGGTGGTGTCGGGAAGTGGCGTCCTGAATACTCGGAGTTACTTCGCGGAGCGAGAGTCAGGATAGTCGCCGATGCCGACGCCCCGGGAATCAAGCATGCCCGCGAGGTAGCGGACGCAGTCCGCCCTTACGCCCAGGAGGTCGAAGTCCTCCAGCCTGCCCGCGGCAAAGACGTGAGCGATCACCTCGCCGCGGGATACCGGGCTCGAGGACCTCGATCCCTCTCGAGGTGGAGACTCGGAAGGGGAGACCAGGCGCTCGGACAGAGGGGCTCCCCTGGTCGAACCCGAGTGGGAGGACCCAATCCCGCTCTTCGGAATCCTGCACCTTCCGACCGTTCCCGACTGACGTGCTCGCCCGGGTGGCTCCGGGACTTTCGTCGAGGCGGAGGCGGAGGCGACGCAGACACCGGCCGACCTCGCGGGCATGCTCGCGCTTGTCATGCCTGTGCAACCGCAGTCGCGACGCCAGGCCATGGTCCAGAGTCAACGATACGGCTACCAGGAACCTACTGAATCTCTTCAACGGCAACCGTGTTGCCATCCGGGACGCGCAAGTCCGCGGTCTTTCGGGATGTCTGTGCCCCGCTCGAGGAGTACGAGGCCGAGGTTGCCGCGCAACTCAATGCGGATGAGATCGCAGAAGCGCTTGAGCCGCCGCCGAATCCTCGAGGAGGCGACTCAAGCAGTGCTGAAAGCAGCAGCTGCGCGCGGCAGCCCCCGACGAGAAGCGGCGGGAGCCCGAGGAGGAGGCGAAACAGCTTGCATCGGAGAGCTCGCCGAGTACCTCGAGGTCCCCGTGTCGCCCCGGCTTCACTGCCGATGACTGCAGCCCGGAGACAGCTTGCGACGCTCCTGCGAGACCACGGGGGACGGGTGGCTGTCATGTCTCCTGGAGGGCGACGTTTTTGACCTCATGGCGGGCCGGTATTCCGCCAATACATGCACCGAACCTCGGGTGTCTATCTGAAGGGCTCACTGCGGGCGATACCATCCGAGTGGATCGCGTGAACCGACCACCGGAGCACGTGGAAGGCCCCGCCCTCACCATTGCGTCTCGCCATCCAGCCCGACGTGCTGAGGGGTCTTACCTCGAACGCCGGGGTTCCGTGGTCGTGGACTTCTCGCCCGGTTTCTCTACTACGTCCTGCCGGTGAACCCTCTCGGCCATCGCAGGAAGATCGACCACCCCTCCGGTGCCGCCATCGCGTGCGCTAGCATCGTACCGGCAGAACGCTTCGTCGCCTAGCTGGCCTTCAACCCGGCGATTGATGGCTCTGGACATCCTGTGCCTCACACGATCCAGTTTCTCGATGCTGCTGCCCGCGCTGAGCTTCACGCGGCTTTCAGGCCTGGCTCGAGCCCCAACTCACAGAGCAGGGGTACGCTCGGGACACATCACTGATTGGGGCAGGGAAGCTCGCCGGGGCGGTGCGTCCGCATCTCGGGCATCCTCCATCTCGCCGGGAAAGCCCAGCGATGACAATCCCTACTTCGGCGCGGATCAACCTCGGGACGATGCGATCCGCAGTCGCCATCGGGCACTATCTGATCCCGCATGCGCCTGGCGGCCTTCGGTGAGATGGGGGCCGATCCGAAGATCGACGGCGCTCGACACATCCTCCGCTGGATTGAGAGTCGTGGCCTCCTGACTTTCAGCAGGCGGGACGCCTTCCAGGCCATGAAGACGCGGTTCCGAGAGGTTGCCGCCATGGAGGAACCGCTCAGGATTCTCGAGGATCGTCTCTGCATCCGGCCCCTCGCCTCGGAGGAGCGACACGGACCCGGGCGACCACGGAGCCCAGTCTACGAGGTGAATCCGAAGGTCCACACGCAGCGCGGTTCACGGAGTTCTGAGGATTCTGAGGATATTGAGCCTTGGGGGGCATCCCGATGACGGCCCGGGAGATCGGCGGGCACAGGGGGATGCCCCCGAAGCTGATGACGGTGGCGGAAGTCGCTGGGTGGCTAGGGGTTGCCCCCAAGACCATCTACAAGTGGGCTGCGCTGGGGAAGCTCCCTTGCGTGCGGATGGGCACCCTCCTACGCTTTGACCCTTGCGAGATAGCTCGGTGGGTCGGGGACAGGAAGGAGGGATGACACAATGCCCCGACCGCAACGAGGGATGTTTCGGCGGCCCGGTCGGCAATCTTGGTACTGCCGCATCTACTCCGGTGGAAGAGAGCGGCTCGTGAGCCTCGGCGCGGACTGCGAGGAGGCGAACCGCAGATACCGTGAGATCAAGCGCCAAGGAGTGCCCCCGGTCCGCCTCACCGTTGACAAGGCGATCCACCGTTGGGTCGACACCTACATCCAGAACCAGCGAAATGAGAAGGGCAGGGCGCTCGCGAAGGCGCGCGCTGAAATGTACCTCAGCCGCTTCATGGGCTGGAAGATGATCCAGAGGGTGAGTAGCCAGGACTTTCGGGAATACCGCCTCTGGCTCGAGGAGAAGGACTTGAGCCCGCAGACGGTCGCCCACGTCCTCGCTGATGCCCGCTGTCTCTTTCGCTGGTGCGAGGACGCCGGCTACCTGGAGCGGAGTCCCTTTCCGCGGAGGATCATGCCCAAGATTCCGGAACGGGACCCGGATCGCCTCAGCGACGAGGAGGTTGCCCTCGTCGAGAAGATACCCGGCATGCTCGGCTTCACGGCCCGGCTCGGCCTTGCCACGGGGATGCGCTGGGGAGAGATGGCCAGGGCGCTCACCTCTGACATCCGAGGCGGGGTTCTCACGGTGAAGAAGACGAAGAGCGACAAGGTCCGGCGCGTGCCGCTGCCGCCCGAGATTCTGGGCGAGCTCCGGGGACACGTCGGGAAGCTCATCCCTTACGGCGAGAAGTCCGTTGGATCGTTCAGCCGCGACGTGAGAGCGAAGACGGGGGTTGAGCGTTTCCACGCGCACCAGCTTCGCCACACGTTCGCCTGCCGGTGGCTGGAGGCCGGGGGATCGCTCCCGGCCCTCCAGCAGCTCCTCGGCCATGCCTCGATCACGACGACTCAGCGCTACGGCGGTCTGTCGGACGAGGCGGTCTTCGAGGAAGCTAGACGGGTGCAAACCGTATCCAAGACCGTATCCATCGGCCTTGACGCAGGGGAGAGTGAACGTCGTATCCTCGCTGCCGGCAGTAAGGTGCCCCCGTAGCTCAGGCGGACAGAGCAGCGGTTTCCTAAACCGCGTGCCGGGTGTTCGAGTCACCCCGGGGGCACCACCACCTGGTGCCGGGGCGGGTTCCCCCAGGTCGGTAGCCGCGCTGGCCGGTTCGGCCTACACTGGATGGGTGGCTGCGCCATGCGGCCACTCAGCCCAGGAGGTCGCCATGCCCCACGCGACGCGCATCGTTCGCTGCGCGGCGGTCGCCGTCCTCGCAAGCGCCGTCCCCGCCGCCCACGCCACCGACTGGAACCCGCCGGAACGCATCACCACGAACCTGGTCGAGGATCGCACCACGTCGGGATCGCTCTTCCAGTTCTGCGGGTCCGCCGCGGCGGTGTGGCTCACGGAAACATCCGGGCAGAGCTTCCGGCTCTTCTTCAGCGAGACCGACGAGTTGACGGGCGCGTGGCTCGCGCCCGTCCCGCTCACCGCGGGGACCGGGTTCGAGTACGGCCCGCGCCTCGCCGGGAGTTTCCCTCCCGATTTCCACCTGGTCTGGCAGCGCGGCTCCGGCACCGCGTCCGAGATCATGTACGCGTACCGGCCATACCACGGCGCCTGGGTGAGCGAGCCGGTCACCACGAACACGACCGAGGACATGACCCCCGACATCGCCGATCTCATGGACGGCGACGGAAACGTGCACATCGTGTGGGCCGGCTACGACACCATCTCCGGCGGCGGCAAGATCTTCTACGCCACGAGGACCACGAGCGGATTCGTCGTCGAGCGGCTCGCCGGGAGCGATCTCGGCCCCTTCTGGACCGGCGCCGAGCCCAGGGTCGCCGTGACCCCTGGCGTCGTGCACGTCGTCTATCGCGGCGGCGACTTCGGCGATTACCACGCGCACTACGCCCGCAGGGCCGCAGGGGAGTGGACCTATCTCACGCTCGCCTCGGGCAATGCGAACGATTTTGCGGTGGACGTCTCCACCGGAAGCGGGGTCGTCGTCGCGATGAGCGGCAACGACGGCTGGGGCTTCCCGAGCCGCATCTACGTCCGGCAGAGCGACGACGGCGGCGTCACCTTCGGCCCGGCAACCCTCGTCTCCGGCACGGTCTCGGCGAGCCTCGAGAATCTGACCAGCGGCTGGTACGGGCCGATCGTCGTCGGTTCCGAGGTATCGGGAAACATCTACACGGGGGACGCCATCCAGTCCGCCGGGTGGAGTGGCTGGGTCCCCGAGTACCTCCCGCCGCGGAACCAGTCGACCGAGAACCCCTCCGGCGGCCAGGATCATTGCATCGCGCGCACGATCACCCGACCCGGCTCGATCTCCGCGCTCTACACCAACGCGCGCGGCGGTCCGCCCGACTCGGCCGAGGTCTATTTCATCTCGATCCCGCCGGCCGGCGCGGCGGGCGAGGAGAGTCCTATACCCGCTGTGACGCTCCGCGTCATCGCCGCCCCGAACCCCTTCACCGCGGAGACCACCATCGCCTTCCCGCTCGGGCCACCGCCGGCCGGGACGCGAGCGACGATCGCGGACGTCGCCGGGCGCCGGATCCGCGACCTGACGCCGGAGCTCGCCGCGAGCCCGAGCGGCCGCCTGCGCTGGGACGGCCGGGACGCGCGCGGCACGCACGTGGGCTCGGGGATCTACCTCCTGCGCATCGAGACGGCAGGGGAGGAGACGACTTCGCGGCTCGTCGTCGTTCGGTGATCGCGAATCGCCGGCACTAGGACTAGAAGAGGTAGGGGCGAACCAGCTGATAGAAGCCGAGCGCGACCCCGGCGCCGAGGATGGCGCCGAGGATCACCTGCATCACCGAGTGCGCCTTGATGCGCACGCGCGCCCACCCGACGAGCGGGAGGAGCGCGAGCCCGGGATGCACCGGCTCGACGAAGAGGGAGATCGCCGTCATGTAGGCGGCGCATCCGGCGGCATGGCCCGAGGCCTTGTAGACGAGGTTCACGGCCCACAGCGTGCCGAGGACGGCGAGCGAGCAGATGCAGACGAAGAGGAGCGGCCCGCGCACCCCGGCGAGCGCCACGATGACGACCCCGAGCGCGTAGACGATGCCGAGGGTGGCCATTCCGCGGCGCCGCTCCTCGCGGCGGCTCATGTTGACATCCCCGATGTGCCCGCGGCGGACGGCTAAGCCGAGGAAGACGAGCGGGAAGAAACTCTGCGTCACGACGCAGGCGAGGAAGACCGGCCAGCGGACATGACCGGCGCTCACTCCCGACAGGACCCAGAAGACCGCGAGAGCGACTGCGGGCGGGCTCAAGAGGTCGGAGACGACCCGAGCCACGCGGTAGCCCGGGGCGCGTCGATCGACGGCCGGCCCCGGGAGAGCGGCCGCCGCGGCCGCCGCGGCCGAAGCGGGCGACTCGAGCGCCGGTCCCCCGGCGGCCGCCGTGGCGGACGCATCGTGGATGTCAGCAGTGGTCTTCATGTCCAAGTCGAATCCTGGCATCACATCTAGCATCCGCGCCGTGACCCAGTCAAGCCGGCCGGCGGCGCTCCCCTCGAGGACCCCGATCGCTCGGCGGAAATTTCCCCAACGTAGATCCGGGAGCGTCCGATAACATGCCCGGCGCCACGTTGTATCCGATCGGGTCAGGAGCGCTCCCGTGTGCCCCGCGCTCCTGTGCGGCGTTCACGCCGGGCGCGCTCGGATCGCGTCGCCAGCGGATTCCACCACGCATTTCACGGCGCCGCCGGACCGGCGCCAGGGAGTCAAAAGTGAACGGGGCACACCAGGGCCGGGAGGCGCAGGGGCGCGCTCCCGCCCACAATCGGGTTCTCGCTCGCCGCTCGTTTCGTCTCGCTGCGATCCTCATCGCCACCGGCGCCCTGCTCGGCACGAGCGACCGGAGCCGCGCCGAGAACTTCATGCCGACCGGGGATTCGATCACGGAGGGCGTGGGCTCGACGAGCGGACTCGGCTTCCGCCACCTCCTCTACTCCTCGCTCAACGGGATCGGGACCTACGATTTCGTCGGCCCCACCGGCGCGCCGCCCGACGAGGGGGATTTCTACAGCAGCGCCCGGATCGGCGATTTCCTGGCGGGCGGGGCCCGCGACATCTCCCCGACGATCACGAGCTACTCCCCGGAGCTCGTCGCGGTACACCTCGGCACCAACGACATCTACCTTCAGCCCGGCCCGTTCGGCCCCTGGTCAGCGAACCACGCCACCCCGAACGCGAACGCGAGCGGGCGCCTCGGCGCACTCGTCAACTACATCCTCGCCGCCGGCCGCCGTGTCGTCGTCAGCCGCATCATCCCCATCCCGGACCGCGAGGACGACGTCGAGGTCTTCAACCGCGAGGTGGTCCGCGCCGTGCTCGACTACCGGAACGGGGCGGTCACCGGCAGCGTCGAGCCCGTGTACCTGGCCGACCACTACCTCCGCTTCGTGGAGAACCCGGGCGCCGGCAGCGAATGGATGTTCGACCAGCTCCATCCGAACGATGCCGGCTACGATGTGATGGAGGCCGTCTACCACGAAGCGGTGCGCGAGGCGATGAACGACGTCGTGCCACCCGCCGCGGTCCAGGATCTGGCCATCGGCACCGTCAGCGGGCGGAGCGTGCTCCTCATCTGGACCAACACCGGCGATGACGGGAGCGCCGGCGATCCGCGCTACGCCGACAGCCGCTTCGCGACGGCCCCGATCACGACGACGAGCTTCAAGACGGCGGGCCAGGGCGGCGACTACCGGTTCGTCGGCGGGGGCGGGGAGGTGAGCGGGACCCGCGTCGAGGGGCTCGCGCCCGCCACTGTCCACTACTTCGCCATGAAGCTCACGGACGAGGTGCCCAACCTGTCCGCAATGTCGAATCAGGTCTCGGTGGCCACGACCGGAAGCGACAACGTATTCGCCGACTCGTTCACCCGGACCATGCCGGTGCCGGGGCCCGACTGGTCGGCGCTCGACTACATCGTGAACGGCACCGAGCTCGAGAAGGCGAGCGCGGGGTTCGGCGCCGCCGTCTTCACCGCCGTCACCAGTCCGGCCACCGCCGAGATCACCTGGGGCGCGGGCGCCGACGCCGCCGGCATCAATCAGGCAGGTATCGCCTGCCGCCTCGAGGGCACCGATCCGGCGACCGCCGACGGCTACCTCGTGTATCGCAACACGGCCGGTGACCAGCAGCTCGTGCTGCGCGAGATCGTCGATGGAGCGCCGGCGACGCTCGTCGACACGGAGCCGTCGATGCGCCCTGCGCCCGGGGCCGGCGACCGCGTCAAGGTCGCCGTCTCCTCGGACGCCGAGGGCCACCGCTTCGCCGTGTACGTGAACGGCGTCCTCGACGGCGTGCTCGTCGATCCGCTCCGCCGCCGCGGCAACGGCGACTTCTGGGCGGGGGTGGTCTGCGCAGGCGGCACGAACAACAACGTGGCCGACTGGCGGGTGGAAGCGGTGTCGACCAACGCGGCCCCGCTCGCGTTCAATCTGCTGACGCCGGCCAACGCTGCCGTGCTCCCGAACCTGAATCCGCGCCTCGGCTGGCAGTCGACCACCGACCCCAACGGCGAGCAGGTGACCTACGACGTGTTCCTGTCGCCGGATGCGGACTTCCCGCCGGGAACGACGCGGCGCGTCGACAACCTGGCCGTGAACAGCTACTCGACCGGCGTGCCGCTCGCCGCGAACACCACCTACTACTGGCGCGTGCGAGCCCAGGACCCGGTGGGTGCCTCCACCTACTCGTCTCCGTGGACGCTCTCGACCGGGAACCTGCAGCAGGTCCTGGATGACTTCGAGCGGACGGCGCTCGGCGGCGACTGGGTCGCCGACCCGAGCTACGCGCTCGTGAACGGCGAGCTCGACGGCCAGGCCACCGGCTTCTCCGACCTCGCCGTGTACACGCGCGTCGAGAGCCCGGTCACCGTCGAGTGGCGATGGAGCGAGATGGCCACGACCCAGGGCATCGGCTTCGGCGGCTGCCTCCTCGGCCTCGACGCCCCGTCCGCCACCGCGAGCGGCTACTTCGTGTTCCGCAACACGGGCGGCGCGCAGCGCTGGTCGGTGTGGGAGGTCATCAACGGCGAGCTCGGATCCTCCCTCGGGATCGACGTACCCGGGGCGAATCCGATTCCGCAGCCGGGCGACGTCGTGCGGGTCGTATTCGTGCGCGAGGCCGCCGCCCACCGCTTCGAGTGCTACATCAACGATCGCTTCGACGCGCGTCTCACCGATCCGAACCGCCGCCAGGGCACCGCGGCCGTGACCTACGCCGGACTCCTCCTCGGGGAGGACTCCGCGAACAACGTCGAGGAGTTCGTGGTCCTCGGCCAGAACCTGAACCTGCCGCCGGAGCCGTTCAACCTCATCACTCCGACGGATCAGAGCATCGTCTACTCGCTCGCGCCGGAACTGCGCTGGGAGCCGGCGAACGATCCGAACCCCGGCGACCAGGTGACCTACAGAGTGTCCTACGACACCGATCCGTACTTCGGAAGCCCATTGATCCTGCCGCCGACGCTCGGGACCTCGGCCCTGATCCGCACGCCGCTCGCCTCGAACACGGCCTACCACTGGCGGGTGCAGGCCGCGGATCCGAGCGGGGGACTCGCGACCTCGAGCCAGACCTGGACCTTCGCCACCGCACCGGTCGTGGTGGCGACCGACAACTTCAACCGGGCGACCCTCGGCCCCGCCTGGCTGGGGGACCTGGGCAACATGCAGATCGTCGGGAACGAGCTCCGCAACATCTCGCCGACGACCAGCTTCGACCTCGTGGTGTACACGCCGCGCACCAACCCGAATGCCGCCGGCTTCCGCTGGGGTCCCGGCGTCAGCCCCGACGGCATCCTGCGCGGCGGTCTGGCCCTGATGCTGGATGCCGCCGGCGGGAGCGCGAGCGGCTACTGGGTCCGCATCGATCCGTTCCAGAACATGAGCACGCTCGCCGAGATCCGCAGCGGAGCGAACGTGGGACTCGTCACGACCGCGAGCGGTCTCACCAACCCGCCGGGATCAGGCGATACGTGGAAGGTCCTCCTGTCCTCGGACCCGACCGGACATCACTTCGATGTGTACGTCGGCGACGACTTCCACTCGCGCCTGACCGACCCGATCAAGCGCCAGGGGAACGTCGCCACGCGCTACGCCGGCGTGGCGCTCCGCGGGCAGGAGCAGAACTCGGTGGACGACTTCACGCTCACCCTCTCCGTCGCTTCGGCGCCGAGTCCGTTCCAGCTCCTCGCCCCGGCGCACGCCGACACCGGAGTCGTCTATCAACCCACGTTCGCGTGGCGCGCGGCGGGTCCGGTCGGGATCGCCTACGTGGTCTACGTCGGCACCGACTCGACCATGGCGGCAAGCGACTCGCTGGTCGCGCTGGCCGACACCACGCTCACCTGGCCGGTACCGCTCGCCCACGCCACGAGCTACGTGTGGCGCGTGCGTGCCACCGACGGGCAGAGCTCGGTCCTCAACGGCCCGGGCTGGTATCGCTTCCGCACCACGGACGTGCCGGCCGCCGTCGAGCTCGCCGAGTTCACGGCGCGGGGCGACGTGGGGGCGATCGTCCTCTCGTGGACGACGCGCCGCGAGATGGACCACCTCGGCTACCACATCTGGCGGGCGAGGGAGGTCGGTGAGTACGAGCGGCTGACCGGACCCGAACCGCTCATGGGGGAGAGCCCGTACAGCTTCGCCGATCGCACCGCGGTCCCCGGTAGCACGTATCGCTACCGGCTCGAGGCCGTGTCGCGAACCGGGGAGTCGGAGTTCTTCGGCCCGATCACCGGGGTGGCGCTGGCGACGCCGGCCATCCTCGCTCTCCATCCCAACGTGCCGAACCCGTTCAACCCGTCCACCGCGCTCACCTTCGACCTGCCGGAGCGCACGGCGGTCCGGCTCGTGGTCTTCGACCTCGCCGGGCGCGCAGTGCGCGAGCTGACGGCCGGCACCTACCCGGCCGGGCGCCACACGGTGACCTGGGACGGCAAGGGCGGGAGCGGCAGCCCGGCGAGCTCGGGGATCTACTTCGCGCGGCTCACGGTGGGCGACTGGTCGAGCACGCAGAAGCTCATCCTCATGAAGTGAACAGGGGGGAGTGGCTCTCCGCTGCAGCCGGGGCCGCGCGCGGCCCCGGCTGCAGCGGCCACCTCTTGACTTCCCGAGGTCCTGTGCTAGCCTCGCTTTAGAGCTTGGTTTAGCGTGGGCGATTAGCTCAGCTGGTTAGAGTGCCTGCTTGACATGCAGGAGGTCAGTGGTTCAAGTCCACTATCGCCCACCAACCTGGCGCTGATCGCGAGGAGGGAGCCCGCTCCCGGGGTGCTCCATCCTCACTTCCCTACAGGCGTCACTTTCGAGGGAGAGAGCGTTTGCCGCTTAGCACATCGCCCCTGGGGCGGGGGCTCGCCCAGTGAGTACAGGGCCTTTCGGCCGCGGCGGCGGCCCGTCTGACAAGCGAACCCGCGCCAACGAACGGATCCGCGTTCCCCAGGTGCGGGTGATCGACGCCGAAGGCCAGCAGATCGGCATCATGGACACGCGCGATGCGCTGGCGCTCGCGCGGGAGAAGGGCCTCGACCTGGTCGAGGTCTCGCCGACTTCACGTCCGCCCGTGTGCCGGGTGATGGACTTCGGCAAGTTCAAGTATGAGGAAGCCAAGAAGCAGCGTGCGGCCAAGAAGAAGCAACACAGCTTCCTCGTCAAGGAAGTGAAGCTCCGCCCGAAGATCGATGATCACGACTACGAGGTGAAGCTCGCCTCCACCCGCAAGTTCCTCGGGCAGCACCACAAGGTCAAGCTCACGATCATGTTCCGGGGGCGCGAGATGGCCCATCCCGAGCTCGGCCAGCGGGTCATGGACCGGGTCATCTCCGAGATCACGGACATGGGCGTGGTCGAGCACCTGCCGAAGCTCGAGGGACGGAACCTGTCCACCGTCGTGGCGCCGCGGCCGGCCAAGATCGTGCCCAAGCCGCGCCCGCGGACGGCGGAAGAGGGAGCGGAAATCGCAGCCGCCGGTGTCCTGGAGGCCGCTGAGACAACCCAACGGGCCCCTGACGCGGCTGACATGGCCCCCGATGCCACGGAGGGTGCGGAGACCGACGCCGGGGCCTAGGTCGCCGGGAGCGCGCGACCGTGGCTCGGCCGACCGGGCAGGGCGGGCCTCGACCGCGAGACGGCGGGCGGCCTGGGGCCTTTCGTGCGGTGCGGCCCGCGGGCGGTCCGGGGTGGACGCCCTGCCGGGCCTTGGAAAGGGCTTGAGCCCGAGCCCGGGATCGCCTACGCTTCTTGCTTCCGGTTTTTCGTGGGCCCGAGACCGACGCGGGTCCGGAGATCGCCTGTCGAGGTCAAGATGCCGAAGATCAAGAGCAACCGATCGGCCGCCAAGCGCTACCGCGTGACCGGGGCCGGCCACGTCAAGCGCGGGCGCCCCTATGCCGGGCACCTGCTCGATTCGAAGAGCCGCAAGCGGAAGCGGGGGCTGCGCCAGAACGTGATCCTCCACCCGAGCGAGGAGAAGCGGGCGCTCCGCCTCCTGGGCCAGGGCTAGGAGCACCTGAGGGAACGCGCCGGACCGCACGCGGAGAGCGGAGCGGAAGACGCCGCGCGGCGGCGAACGGCGCGTACGAAGGAACTGACCGATGCCGAGAGCAAAAACCGTCGTCCCCGGGCTATCCCGGCGCAAGAAGATCCTCCGCAAGTCGCGCGGCTACGTGGGCGGCCGCTCGCGTCTGTATCAGTCCGCCGCCGAGGCGGTGCTCCGCGCCGGGCGCTATGCGTATCGCGACCGCCGGGCGCGCAAGCGCGAGATGCGGCGGCTGTGGATCGTGCGCATCAATGCAGCGGCCCGCCTGAACGGCCTGACCTATTCGACGCTGATGGCCGGTCTCAAGCGCGCCGAGGTCGCGATCGACCGCAAGATGCTGGCCGATCTCGCCGTGCGCGACGCGGGCGCCTTCGCCCGCCTGGCCGAGACGGCGCGCGGCGTCTGAGTGCCGCGCGGCGCGCGTGCGTCCGCCGTCCGTTTGCAAGCCATGACCCTGAGCCCGGCCCCGCGGCCGGGCTCTCGCATTTGACATGCTCTCCGCGCCTTTGTTACGCTGCACTGCGTCGGCATGATGGTGGTGAGCACCGCGGTTCGTTCACGCACGAGGTGGGCCGATGGAGCATTCGCAGGCACGCGCGCTCAAGGCGCTCGACGACCTCGAGCGCGAGGTCGAGAGAGCGAGCCGGGTGATCGACGATCTGCGGCGCGAAAATGCAGCACTCCGCCGGCAGATCGAGTCGGCGACGCACCCGGCGGCCGTGGATGGCGCCCGGCCGGCCCGGATCGAGGCGGAGTGGCACCGGTTGACGACCGAGCGCGATGCGATCGCCGATCGCCTGAAGACGATCCTCGGCAAGTTCCAGTGGCTCGAGGGTGAGATGGCCTGACGCGGGCGGCCGCTGGCGGCGCTCGAGGAAAGGGAGCCAGCGTGAGCCAGGATTCGACCCTGACCGTGACCATCTTCGGGAGCGAGTACCGGATCAAGGGACCTGACGATCCCGCCTATGCGCGACGCATGGCGAGCGAGGTCGATCGGCGGATGCGCGAGATCGCCGACCGGCAGCGCATCAACTCCCCGCTCCGCGTCGCCGTGCTCGCCCTGCTCAACATGGCCGACGAGCTCGAACGCGAGCGCCGGGAGGTCGACGCGGCGACCGCCTCGGTCGTCGATCGGGCCCGCGAGATCGAGCTCCTCCTCGCCGCCGCGGTGGACGCCGAACCGGTCGACAGCTAGCGCGGCGCGGACCCTGGAGCCGTCGAGGAGGGTTGGAACCAACAAGGTTTCCCTGTCGTGTTCGTCACGATCGCAGTGTTTTGAGCCAACACTATCCGAAGGGGAGCCTGCATCGGGGCGGGGATGCGGAACCCACCTCCAGTAGGTGGGGTCGCGAAGCGCCCTCCGCGGGTACCCACCTGGAGTCATCCAGGTTCAAAACGCTCAGATCGAACGGCACAATGGCGGGGAATCTTCCTGCGGAGCGCGCCCCGCGCGCGCTCCGCCGCGAGTCCCGGCCGGCCCCGCCTCTGGCGTGGCCGGCCGGTGCCACTTTCGCCCGCGCGAGCGCCGGGCCGGGGGCGGATGCTTGAGAGTCCTCTTCATCGGTGATGTGGTCGGCACCCCGGGCCGGACCGCCGTGGCCGCCCATCTCGGCCGCCTGCGCGCCGCCGAGCGCATCGATCTCGTCATCGCCAACGGCGAGAACGCCGCGGGCGGCTTCGGACTCACGCGGGAGGTCGCCGACGACCTCTTCGACCTCGGCATACACGTGCTGACCGGCGGCAATCACATCTGGGACAAGAGAGAGATCCGCGACTTCATCGACCGCGAGCCGCGGATCCTCCGTCCGGCCAACTACCCGGCCCCGGTGCCGGGCGCCCGCTGCGGCGTGTTCACGACCGACGGCGGTCTCAAGGTGGGCGTGCTCTCGCTCATGGGCCGGGTGTTCATGCCGACCACCGACTGCCCGTTCCGGGCCGCCGACGAGCTCGTCGCCCAGCTTCGCCTGGAGACCCCGATCATCGTCGTCGACGTCCACGCCGAGGCCACCTCGGAGAAGATCGCCATGGGCTGGTACCTCGACGGGCGGGTGAGCGCCGTCCTCGGTACGCACACGCATGTGCAGACCGCGGACGAGCGCGTGCTGCCGGGCGGCACCGCCTATCTGACCGATGTCGGCATGACCGGGCCATACGACTCGGTCATCGGTGTGGTCAAGGAGATCGCGATCGGACGCTTTCTCGAGCAGACGCCGCGGCGCCTGGCGACGGCGACCGGTGATGCGCGGCTCGCCGCCGCCCTTCTCGATGTCGACGAGAACACGGGCCGCGCGCGCGCGATCCGGCGCCTCCTCCTCGCCGTCGACGATCACCGGCGAACGTGACGCACGCGGCCGGCGCACCACCGGCGCCGAGCGCGGCGCGAGGAGATACGATGGCCCTCATCCTCGACGGGAAGACCACGGCGGCCGCGTGGCGCGCCGAGCTCAGAGCGGAGGTCGAGAAGCTCACGGCAGAGCGCGGCATCGTGCCGGGGCTCGCCGTGGTCTGGGTGGGGGAGGACCCCGCCTCCGCGGTCTACGTGCGGAACAAGGGCCGGGTGGCCGAGGAGGCCGGCATTCGCTCCTCGCTCCTCCATCTCCCGGCAAGCACGGGCCAGCGCGAGCTCGAGGACGCGCTCGATCGCCTCGGCGCCGATCCCCTGGTGCACGGCATCCTCGTCCAGCTCCCGCTCCCGCCCGGCCTCGACGCCGCAGAGGCGCAGGAGCGCATTCCCCCGGCCAAGGACGTCGACTGCCTCCATCCCATGAACCAGGGGCTCCTCATGCTCGGGCGGCCGCGCTTCGTGTCGGCAACGCCGCTCGGTATCCGCGAGCTGCTCCGGCGTCACGAGATCGCGGTGCGCGGAGCGCACGCGGTGATCGTCGGGCGCTCCGCGATCGTCGGCCGGCCGCTGGCCGCGCTCCTCTCGATGCGCGATCCGCTCGGCGATGCCACGGTCACTCTCTGTCACTCGCGCACGCGCGATCTCGGCGCGATCGCGCGCACGGCCGACCTCCTGGTCGCCGCCAGCGGTCAGCCGAACCTGATCACCGCCGAGATGGTGCGCCCCGGGGCCACCGTCATCGACGTCGGGATCAATCGCGTACCCGCGCCCGGCACGCCGAGCGGCACGCGGCTCGTCGGCGACGTCGACTTCGAGTCCGTGGCCCGGGTGGCCGGCGCCGTGACGCCGGTCCCGGGCGGCGTCGGCCCGATGACGATCGCGGCCCTCGTCCACAACACGGTGGCGGCGGCGACCGCGCTGGCCGCCGCGGCGCCCGCCGCCGGCGTGCGCGCCGGGGCCGCCGGCCGCTAGTGGTCCGCTGATGGCCTTCTCGCCCGCCGAGCTCGCCCCCGGCCAGCGCCCGTACACGGTGCGCGAGGTCGTGCGCCTCATCCGGCGCGCGCTCGAGATCCAGATCCCGCGGGCCGTCGTGGTGGCCGGCGAGATCGCCGACTTCCGCCGTCACCTCCCCTCGGGGCATCTCTACTTCACGCTCCGCGACGGCGACGCCGTGCTCCGCGCGGTCATGTTCCAGAGCGACGCGCTCTACCTCCGGTTCACGCCGCTGGACGGCCTCCAGGTCGAGGTCACGGGGCTCATCGACGTCTACGAGAAGCAGGGTCAGGTCCAGATCAAGGTGTCGGCGATGGCGCCGGCCGGCCGCGGCGCGCAGGCGATCGCACTCGAGAAGCTCAAGGCCAGGCTCGACGCCGAGGGACTATTCGCGCTCGAGCGCAAGAAACCGCTCCCGCCTTTCCCGCGCTGCGTGGGCCTCGTCACCGCGCCGGGCGGAGCGGCCCTCGCCGACTTCGTGCGCCTCGCCCGCGGGCGGTCCCCCGGCGTGCGCATCCTCCTCGCCCCGGCGCTCGTGCAGGGGGCGGGGGCCGCGGCCTCGATCGCCGCCGCGATCGAGCTCCACAACCGCTTCGGCGGCGCCGAGGTCCTCGTGGTCGGCCGCGGCGGCGGTGCGCTCGAGGACCTCTGGGCGTTCAACGAGGAGCCGGTGGTCCGCGCGATCGCCGCCTCCGCGATCCCGGTCGTGAGCGCCGTCGGACACGAGTCCGACGTCACGCTCGCCGATCTCGTCGCCGACGAGCGCGCCGCGACTCCGTCGCACGCGGCCGCCCTCGTCGTCCCCGATGCCCGCCGCCTCCTGGTCCGGCTGGCCGAGAGCGAGCGCCGCCTCGGACAGGAGATGAGGGAGCGCCTCGCCGGCGAGCAGCGCCGTCTCGCGGCGCTGCGGGCGAGCTACGCCTTCCGGCGGCCGGAGCTGGCCCTCGACGATGCCCGCCAGCGCCTCGACGACCTCGATCGGGCGCTTTCCGCGACGCTCGGGCGCCGGTGTGAGCGCGCGACCCTGCGCCTCGAGACCCTTGCGCGCGCCCTGCCGGCGGCGCTCGCGGCGCGGCGCGGGCGGGCGCTGGCCCGCGCCGAGCGTGCGCTCCTCCGACTCGCGGGCGCCGGGCGCGCGCTCACACCGGAGCGCGCCGCCCGGCTCGACGGTCTCGCCGGGCGCCTCGATGCGCTATGTGGTTGGGGTAGGTTGGTAGGGACGCGGGGTGTATCCGCTGGCGGTGGAGAAGAGGCGGTCACCCGCAAGCGAGAAGGTGCCGATGATGAGCACGCGGATCAGCCAGATCATGACGGCCACGAAGATGGGGATGACTTTGGTGAGGGTGGCGCTGCTGACCACCGCGCCCGCGGCCGCGCTGGAGTGGTTGACGATGGCAACCGAGACGCCCCACCAGGTGAGGCTGGCGTTGAAGGCCGCGGCCAGGAGCCACGCGCCGAAGAGATACCATACCTCGGTGGGTTCGTCGCGGCCCTGTTCGGGGGTGAAGATGCGGGCGATGCCTGCAAAGTCAATGCCGCAGAATGCCACGGCAAGAATGGATGCCCAGCGCATGCCCGCGAATTCAAGAGTGCCGAGCACATCCAGCAGGGCGAATTGGGTGGTGCTGAAATTGAAAATCTCGAAGGCCAGCAGGGCGCCGATGATCATTGCGCCCCAGGCCGCGCCGCGGTTGAAGCCGCGCCCGCGGGTGAGACTGCGCCACAGCGCTCCAACTCCGTCACCAGCTTTGTATTTTGAGTAAGAATTGTTCATCTCAGCCTCCTTTGGTGGGTGAACTTGGCTGGATTGTAGAACGAATGTTCTAAATTTGTCAAGTCAAAAATAGGCCTGTTTTTGCCACGGATTTCACGGATTTCCGATTGAGATTATTTTGCCTTATAATCGAATCATCCTCGCGGTGGGATTCCTGACATGACTGAACAGCGCCCCTCAAAGTTTTTCTCTGCCACGCCAAGGCGGATAAACCCGCCGTGCGCGAAATTTGTATCGCTATCTGCGTCAAAGGGATGGATCCCTGGCTGGACGAAGATGAATCTCCTGCCCGGCGAGAACTGGCAAGGTGGAAATTCCAGAGTATTAGACTTTATCGGAAATAGCGTTATGATAGGCGAATGCTAACTTACGATGAACTCAAAAAAAGCCCAAGGAAATTTGTTTCGTTGACCAGTCTGACGCCAGAAGAATTTGATTTACTGTTGCCAGCCTTTGAGCGAGCCTATCTGAGAAGTATCCTGCCTCAAAACAAAGGCAGGGAAAGAGCGAAAACGGAAAGCAGGTGGAGGTCGCAAAGGCGCTCTTGGCGAACATCGAACAGAAATTGCTGTTTGCATTGGTGTACCAGAAAAGCTATCCATTGCAATCGGTGATGGGCGAGTTGTTTGGGATGGGTCAGTCCCAAGCGAATGAGTGGATCCACAACTTTTACCCATTCTGAAACAAGCCTTGGATGATCTTGGGTATGTGCCCGAACGAGACCCGAAAAAGTTCAAGAAGAAGTGAGTACGAGATCGAAAAGATGCGGTTGATTCGATTATTGACGGCACGGAAAGACGCCGTCAGAGGCCGAAACAGGCCGAAAAACAGGCTTTGCACTACAGTGGCAAGAAGAAAATCCACAGTGACAAGAATGTCGTGATTGCCACTGCCAAGAAAAAGCGAGTTTCCTTTCTCAGCCAGACCTATCCAGGAAAAACACACGACAAAAACGTGGCCGACACAGAGAATATCTCCTATCCTAAGACACATCCGCTTGCATAAGGACACAGGCTTTCAAGGATATGAGCCCAAGGTCAGCAAGTTGCTTCAACCGAAAAAAAGCCGCGCAAGAAAGAACTGACTACCAAAGAGAAAGAGCGCAACCGCAAAATATCCAAAGTTCGTGTGCGCGTCGAACATGCCATTGCAGGTGTCAAGCGTTCGCGAGCGGTGAAAGATATCTTGCGAAACACGAAAGATAACTTTTCGGATTTGGTCATGGTGATCGCTTGCAGTTTGCACAACCTTCGTGTTGACCGCAGAAAGAAACCGTTGAAATTATGACCAAATCCTTATTTCCGATAAAGTCTATTGTTTAGCTCGGACGTTATTCTGGTATGCCTGTCTAAAAATTCAGTCCGACAAAGAGGGCTACGTTCAGAAATCACCTTTTCGCTCTGAACAAAGCCATGGAAAAACCCGAGGGGACGATCTTTATCATTCCCGCGAAATTGGAAGAATGTAATGTCCCGCAACGATTAAATCGCTATCAATGGGTGGACTTTGTCGCGAGGATGGCCGTAAAACAGTTAATGCTAGTTTCAAACAAACGTGCCGCGCAACTTGGTCCTGCCATCAAGCAGTTATTTCGGATGACACCCTTGAAATAGCCAGCGCGTGAAAAAACAGACACATGAAACCGCCGAGAAAGCTACACATGAAAAGGCGGAACGCGAATTTGCCAAGGCCACGCGTGAAAAAGCAGACGCGAAGCCGCTGAGAAAGCTGCACGTCAAAAAACAAGCGCGAAGCCGCCAAAGCCAAACCAAGAAATATTCCACCACCTGTAGGACAAATTGCTAATTTGTCCCACACGCCTGCGCCCAAAAAGCGCAAGAGAAAAAACCACAGCGCAAGATCAATTTTCGCCCGTATCGGATTGCGGGCATTGCCCTGATTGTCCTGCTGTGCGGGATTTATGGAATTATCTACGCAATCAACAATTGGCCTGCTACTATCCCACCAACTCCACCTCCGCCCGGCAACAAAGACCGCAACCTTTACGCCAAGACTGCCGACTTCACCGATTACTCCCATCCCGCCAACTTTCACCCCTACGCTCATTTCAGGATATGATCTGCTCTTTTTCCCTGCGCCAACCCTTTGGAAAAAGATGGCATGAACTTGGTTTTCGTGCCAGCCGGTGAATTCATAATGGGCAGTGATGCCTCTTCTGACGAACAACCAATTCACAGAGTAAAACTTGATGCCTTCTGGATAGATAAGACCGAAGTGACCAACAAGATGTACGCTCTGTGTGTGGAAGCGGGAGCCTGCCAACCGCCGAGTTCCACGAGTTCTTATACCCGCAAAGAATATTATGGCACGACTGAGTTTGCGGATTATCCCGTCATTTACGTGGATTGGTACAAGCGCATAACCTACTGCGAATGGGCGGGCCGGCGCCTTCCCACTGAGGCTGAATGGGAGAAAGCCGCGCGCAGTACAGATGGTCGCACCTATCCATGGGGCAACCATGCACCGGATAGCAATTTGCTGAATTACGATAAAAATGTAGGCGACACAACGGAGGCTGGCAAATATCCTGCCGGGGCCAGTATTTATGGCGCGCTAGATATGGCGGGTAATGTCTGGGAATGGGTGAGTAGTTTGTATCAATCCTATCCCTATTCTGCGAGCGATGGTCGTAGAGGAGTTAAACGCCACTGGGTCACGAGTGTTGCGGGGCGGCTCGTTGGAGCGTCAGCGATGTCAACATCCACACATCGAATTCGCGGCAGGGTCGCTCCTGCTAACTGGTACTACCACGTCGGTTTCCGTTGCTCCCGCTCACCGTAGTCCTGAAATTCTGTTCTCTGAAATTCTGCAATTCTGAAGCGGGTTCGAAGAAACGAAACCGACAGTCACCTCACAGGCGACTGTCTCGTTTAAGGCGACGGATTCTTTTTATCCGTTGTTGGCTTCGGTGTGGGATTCGCCATCTCCTGCCTGTGGCGCGTGCGTCGCACCTCATCAATCAGAATTTGTTCGGGGGTGAGATTCTCTTATTAAAGCGGATTTATCCCAGCGGGTTGGTGCGACACACTTCTGTTCATCGGGATTTCCCGCCAAGTTGGTGCAACGCACTATTTTTGCGATGCACTACTGGCCATCTCCTGCCGCACCGTGTGATACAAACTCTCGGCCTTCAACTCGTTCAGCGCATAACACGGCGCTTTGAGATGATTCGCCAGTTGTTGCGCCAGTCCCTGGTCGAAGGCGGCGTGTTCCATGTTGATGACCACGCTCCGCACTTCCTCGTGCGCGATCAACTCGGCGAAGCGGTAGGATTCCTCCTGCGGCGGCAGCGTGCCGATCGAGACGTTGCCAGCCCCATCGGTCAGGACGATCAGAAGCGGCTCCACGTCCGGGATGCGTGTGCTTCTCGTGCTGGAGCACGTCCGTGGCGAGCAGCAGTCCCGCGGAGAGCGGCGTCTTCCCGCCGACGGGAATGTCCATCAGCGCGCGCTGGGCGAGTTGCACCGAATTGGTGGGGGGCAGGACGAGCGTGGCGCGGTCCTTTTGGAAGACGATCAAACCGACTCGGTCGCGACGTTGGTAGGCATCCGTTAACAGGGACAGGATCGCGCCCTTGGTGGCGTTCATCCGTTCCGCCACGGCCATGGACCAGGAGGCGTCCACCAGGAACAGCACGAGGTTCGCCACCCGTTTGACGCGCACCTTGCGTTGCAGGTCGCTCTTTTCGATGGCGAAAGCCAGGCGTTTGCGTTTTTCGACGCGGCGTTTCTGGAAGGGCGCCGCGGCGCGGAAGGTGGCATCGAAGGCGATATCGTCGGTCTTGTCGCCGGCGGGGCGCGCCTTGATATACCGTCCGTGTTTGCGTTCGGTTTTGGTCAGGGAGCGGCGGCCGGCGTGTTTGCGGGTTAATTTGTCGAGCGGGGTGTTTAGTTTGCGCGGCTGGAAGGTCTCGCCCGGTCTTTACCTTTTGCCCGCCCTCCCACCAGTTCGCGCTCGTGTTGGCGAACGCGTCCTGGCGGCTGGGTTCGGGCTGTCCCTGCTGGGGACCTTCCTCGGCCTCATCTTCGAGTTTTAAGTTTTTTTTTCCTCGGGCTTGCCCTGCTGGGACTCGGATTCTTCTTCCTCGGCCTCGGCAGGCATGGACTGGCCTGCCAGTTGCTCGATGCGTTCCTGCAACTGCTCGGTGGTCATCTCGGCCTGCTGGAAGGGAGTGCGTTTGATGCGGTGGGGCAGCGCCAGTTCCGCGGCCAGGGCGATGTCGTGATCGTTGATCTTCGTGCGGCCCTCGAAGGCGGCCTGGGCGCGCGCCGCTTTCAGGATGACCAGGTCGGCGCGGTGACCGTCCACGTTGAGGGAGGCGGTCAGCGCGGCGATGGAGAGCAGGTCGCGGCTGGTGTGCGTGACCTTGTCCACGAGTTCGCGGGCGCGCTCGATCTGGTGCGAGAGTTCCTCTTCCTTCGGCAGCCATTCCTTGCGGAAGGCTTCGGGGTCGCGCTCGAAGGCGATGTTGCGTTCCATGATCATGACGCGCTCGCGCGCCTCGCGGATGCCGACGATGTCCACCGAGAGGGCGAAGCGGTCCAGCAGCTGCGGACGGAGTTCGCCTTCCTCGGGATTCATCGTCCCGACGAGGATGAAGCGGGCGGGATGCGCGAACGAGATGCCTTCGCGCTCGACCGTGTTGACGCCCATCGCCGCGGAATCCAGCAAAACGTCCACGACATGATCGTCGAGCAGGTTCACCTCGTCGATGTATAGAAGTCCGCGGTTGGCGGAGGCGAGCACGCCCGGCTCGAAATGGCGTTCGCCCTTCTGGATGGCCTGCTCGATATCCAGCGTGCCGACCACGCGGTCCTCGGTGGCGGAGACGGGCAGGTTGACGAAGGGCGTGGTGCGTTCGTGCGGGAGGGCAGTTTCTCGCCCGAGGTGGCATGGCGTTCCTTGCATTCGGTGCACCAGGTGGCGGGTTTATCGGGATCGCAGCCGAAGCGGCAGTCGTCCACGACTTTGACACTGCGGCAGAAGCGCCGCCAGGGCGCGCGCCGCAGTGGATTTGGCGGTGCCGCGTTCGCCGCGGATCAACACGCCGCCGATGCGTGTATCAACTGCATTCAAAATCAGGGCGCGTCGCATGCGCTCCTGTCCAACGATGGCTGTGAATGGATAGATGGCTGGCATAGATGTCTCCGGCGGACATTATAATCCAATCGCTCCTGCGCTCGCAGCTTTCTTGGGGGCTCAAGACGTGATGGCAAAAGCAAGGGTTGCCAACTATGGCAATCGCCTGTATAATCCGCCTTACATTTTTCTTAACCGGAGTCGCCAGTGATGGAACAGAATGAAGCCCTGAATGGGCAGGGGGCCGCAGACCTGCACATAGACCAGAACGAACCCCTAACAACCAGAGCATGGAGACGTTGCTACAGGAATCATCCGGCGTCGAATTGCCTCAGCCGGGTGAGATCCGCCATGGTGTGATTGCCAGCATCGGCCCAAGCCAGATCCTTGTCAGTATCGGCGCCAAGTCCGAAGGCGTCATTGCGGGCCGTGAATTGGAATCGCTTTCCGCAGAGGAGCGCGCTGCGCTCACCGTCGGTCAGACAGTCCCAGTCTACGTGATCAATCCCGAAGACGACAACGGCAATGTTGTGCTCTCGTTCAAACGCGCCCAGGAGCAAATGACCTGGGAAAACGTGGAGCGCATGCTCTCCGAGGAAGAAGTCATTGAAAGCAAAGTCACTGGCTTCAACAAAGGCGGATTGATCGTCGCCGTTGGCGGGTTGCGCGGCTTTGTGCCCGCCTCGCAGATCAGCGCCATGCGCCGCGCGGTTGCCGTGGGCGATACGCCCGAACAGCGCTGGAGCAAAATGGTCGGCGACCCGATCTCTGTCCGCATTGTGGAAGTGGACCGCGAACGCCGCCGCCTGATCCTCTCCGAGCGCGCCGCCAGCACCGAATCCCGCCAGTCCATCAAGGAGCGCGTCATCTCCGAACTGGAAATTGGTCAAGACCTACACCGGCCGCGTCACCAGCCTGGCCGATTTTGGCGCCTTTGTCAACATCAACGGCGCGGACGGCCTCGTCCACCTCTCCGAGATCACCTGGGAACATGTCCAGCATCCCAGTGAAGTGCTCGAAGTGGGGCAGGAGGTCAAGGTCAAGGTCATCAACATTGACCGTGAAAAGAAGCGCATCGGCCTTTCCATCCGTCAACTGCAGGAAGACCCCTGGCAATCCAAGATCGAGAAATTCAGCGTTGGGCAACTGGTGGAAGGCGTCATCACCCGCCTGACCAAGTTCGGCGCTTTTGCCCGTCTCGAAGGCGACCTCGAAGGCCTGATCCACATCTCCGAGATCAGCGACCATCGCATTGAGCATCCCAAGGAAGCCCTCAAGGATGGCGATGTCAAGACCCTGCGCATCATCCGCATCGACACCGACCAGCACCGCATCGGCCTCAGCCTGCGCAAAGTGGACTCGGGCGCCTTTGCCGACAAGGACTTCAAACTCCTGATGGCCGACAATCCCAGATGCAGAAGATGCGTCGCCCGAAGGTACTGCGTCGCTCGCAGATGCCGCATCACCCGAAGATATCGCGTTGCTTAAAGCCGCCGCTTCTCACGAAAATGAAGCGCCGCCCGAAGAGCCGCAAGCCTGAAATCCAAAGAGCGTACCGCAAGGTGCGCTCTTTTTGAATTCCATGCACATCATCGTCGATTCCCACGAAGACCTGGCCTGGAATATCCTGTCCTTCGGGCGCGACTACACCCGTGCCGCGCACGAAACCCGCGCCCTCGAAACGGGTTCCGAAACGGTCGAGCAAAATGGCGACACCCTGCTCGGCTGGCCCGATTACCAGCGCGGCCGCGTCGCGGTTGTCTTTGCCACCCTCTTCGCCTCGCCCGCTCGCCATCTCGTCGGGAATTGGGAGCGGATTTTCTATCCTGACGCCGACTACGAGACCGCCCACCGCCTCTACTGGACACAACTGGAGACCTACCACCGACTCGTCGAATTCCCACCCGGACAAATTTCGCCTGCTCGCCTCCCGCGGACCTGAACCTGCTTCTCAACCATTGGCGGGAAGTGCACCCGCATCCGCATTCCCCAGCCGACGGCCATCCTGTAGGCCTGCTCCCGTTGATGGAGGGCGCGGACGCCATCCGCTCGCCTGCCGAACTGGCCGGGTGGTGGGAATTTGGCTTGCGACTCATCGGTCCCGCCTGGGCCGGGACGCGTTACTGTGGCGGCACCAAAGAACCAGGTCCTCTCACTGACGAGGGCCGCGCCCTGCTCAAAACCATGGCAGACTTCCCCTTCATCCTCGATCTCAGCCACATGGATGAACCTGCCGCGCTCGAAGCGCTGGATTTTTACGAAGGTCCGGTAATTGCTTCGCATGGGAATTGTCTCGCGCTCCTTCCCAATTACGCCACCAATCGCCAATTCTCCGACCGCGTTCTGCGCGGACTGATCGAACGCGATGGCGTGGTTGGCCTGGTTCCTTTCAATGCCTTCCTCAAGGTTGGATGGTTGCGTGCCAGCGGAAGCCGCCGCGAGGAAGTCTCACTGTGCCAGCCTTGCCGACCATATTGACCATGTCTGCCAACTTGCGGGGAACGTCCGCCACGTGGGCATCGGCTCTGATTTCGATGGCGGTTTTGGGTTACAATCTGTCCCGCAGGAATTGGACACGATTGCCGACCTGCATAAATTGACTGATCTCCTCCAGCCGCATGGTTACTCAGATTCCGACATGGAAGCGATCCTCGGAGGTAACTGGCTCCGTTATTTGCAGGAGAACCTGCCCTGATGACTTCTCAATCTACTCACTCTGATTTGCCCGATGTTTCCGCACAGGAACCGCCCTCGCGCACGCGCGTTCGCTTTGGCTTGATTATTATTCTGCTGGGTTTTTTCATTTTCATTGTCGGCGCGAAACCTGGCTGGTTTGGCTGGGACAATAGTCCCACGGTTGGTTTTATCCAGGTTTCCATTTTGCTTGTGGGATTGGGCTTCATTTGTCTGGGTGGGTATATCGGACTATTGGCTCTCTGGAAGGGGCGCGAACGCACCATCGCTGCCGATATCGGGATGCGGCTGGTTGCCACGGGATACGTTGTCTCGGTCTTTGCAGGCATGGCTGACCTGTTTGGGATGGGCACACAGGTTGGACCCGAGGGCCCGTTCTTTGGCCCGTTGCAGTCACGTGGAATTGTTGTCGGACAGGCATTTATTGCAATTGGATTCCTTTTGATGATCCCCTTTCAATTCAAAGAAATCGAAGAGAAAACATAACTCTCATCTCAAGGGAAGTTTATGTTTAGCGCAATAGACGGGTGGATCTGAATAATGCATCTCCATGATCGTGGAAAAAAATCGCCTCGCCAGCGATTTCTTGTTGTGTCCCCCACGGGGATTTGAATAGCATCCCCTGAAGGGGGATCATGGTTGAAGAAAACAAAAATCGCCTCGACGGCGATTTCTTACTGTGCCCCCACGGGGATTTGAATAGCATCCCCTGAATGGGGACAATGGTCGAAGAAAACAAAAATCGCCTCCATGGCGATTTCTTACTGTGCCCCCACGGGGATTCGAACCCCGGTCGTAGCCTTGAAAGGGCTGCGTCCTAGTCCACTAGACGATGGGGGCAGGTTGCCCCGCTGGACTCTTGCCAGCGGTGTGGTTTGCGGCGAAATGGAGTTTCCCAAACCAAGCGGGCAGGATTTTATCATCCCCACTATAAATTGGTCAAGCGATTTTACGATCCACTTTGCACTTTGACGCGCTGACCCTGCAAAGCCAGCAGGTCTGCCTGGGTGCGATTGAACAACATGCCCGGGCTTTCGACGTGCAGGGTGGAAATGAGGATGGCGGTCAATGTGGCATCGAAGATGGGGATGAAGTCGCGGCTTCCCTCTGCCATTAGCGCGGAAAAGTCAAACCGACCAGGATACTCAACCTTACCCTCGATCTCGTAAACCTGGGTGGTGACCCGCACGGGGTACTCAGTGAAGGTCCCAAACCCGCCGCGTACCAGCGCCTGTGGGCCGAGGTCTTCGCGTCGGGCGAGAGCGATGGCAAATACCTGCCGTTTGAACATGCGCACCACTTCAAAATGGTCGACCAGTTTGGTGGGCATGTGGATGCGGGCCAGTCGTGCATCCATCACTTCCATGTAGGAGTGGGTGGGGTCGTTCATCATCCCCATTACGCCGTTGGTCGAGACAGATACTTTGCCTACCACCCTGTAACTGGATGTAAGTATGTCAACGGGTAGGAAGCGGTGGGTGCGTGGGGATGTGTCCATGGCGGGGCAGACTCCTCGTCAGCTTTGATCGGGGCTGGGGCGCGGCGACTCAGGCCGGGGTCGGGTGCGAGGCGGGACGCGTTTCCGCTGGGTGGGGTGGCCCGCGTTTGGGTTCAGGAGCATGGTCAGCCAGGAAATGGCTTTCTCGTCGTATTCGCGCCGCCCGCAAACGTCGCATACCCAGGCGGGGAAATTTGGCACGGTGACGAGTTCCTCGTTCAGCCAGGTGAAGTACGTGATGAAGCGCAGGTGCATGAGACCAGATGCGCATTCAGTGCATGGGAAAGGCTGTGGGGAGGGTGAAACGGTTGCTTCGGTCATGGAATCCTTTGGATAAGCCTATTATACCCATGAACGTCCCAGCCGCGGCTTTCAATTCCCAAACGACCCGGCGCGCAAGCCTTCTGCTGTGTCCTGTGTGGGTGGAGGGGAGATCTGTTACAGACAAAAACCCCCTTGACAGTCATATCTGTTTTCGGGGGTTCAGTTCAAAAAAATTGGAGGTTTTCTACCTCAGCCTGAGTCTTCAGTTTCTCCGCCCGCGGGAGCGGGGATTTTTTCGGGCGAGGTTGATAATTTTTTGAGCAGGTCATACCAGAAGGAAGACCCTTGTGACACAGCCACGGCGGTCAGGCTCAGGCCAAGCAGTTTCAAGAGGATGAATCCCACCCAGGCCAGTATGCTGGAGTCATCGGGGAGGGCATCTTCCAATTGCCACCATCCGATCCTGATAATGGAGAATTGCTTCAGCGCGTTGATGCTGGCTTGGAAATCCAGTGTCTCTGCTCCCTGATCAATGACAATCTGGGCCTGCCCGGCGGTAAGGGTGCGTAGTTCAGCGTTATTCCACAGGTTCTTTGCCAGTTGAATGCTGTCTGTTCCAAGGATCAGCGTCAAGAGAATGGAAAAGGAAATAACGAAACTGCGCGCGTGGGCTTTGTACTTGGAGGCGGCCTGGTCGAGCAAACCTGTGAAGTAGGAGTTGACGCGCGTCCGCAGAGTATTGGTGTTGGTCACGCCCTGGTCTATCCACTTGAGCATGGCCTGTTTTCCCTCGGATTCAGGGAGCGCGCCGACGATTTCCTTCAATTGGGCCGCGTCCATTTCCGGGCGGCCTGTCAACCCGGTCAGGTCGAAGAAGGAGTTTACCAGGGTGGCGACGGGTACTTTTTCGATCTTCTTGGCCACAGTGGTTGAACTGAATACCGATAGGGGGGTTTTATAACGAATGGGCTGAAGCGCTTTCATCTGCGGCAGTTTGGTCAGGTCTACGGTCTTGTCACCGGCGATCTTGTGAAGGTATTTCTCCAGCACTTTGCCACGCGTCTCCTGCATTTCGAGGATGATCTTCGTGAGCCACGAAATGATGGAACCCAGAACGTAATACACCAATACGAGACCAATGGCGACCTCGAGGACTTGTGAGAATGACATGGCGTCTCCTTCCTTTTTTGTTGATCAGGATTTTCCCATTCTAGCGTGTTTTTGGTTTTGTGCGGCCCTTTTGGCAGAATCTTCATCTATCTGGCTGGGGACAGACAGGAGTAATAAAGAGTAGAGCGAGACATTGTCTCGCTCTACTCTACTTTGCTTCGATTTCCACTTCGGCTGTCATGCCCCAGAGCAGGCCTTTGGGAATCTCTTCGAAGGCAAGGGTGACTTTATAGACTACGTCTCCGCCAAGGGTTTCGGCGCGGGGCGAGATGGCGACAATGGTTGCAGCGAATTCTGTGCTAAGCGCTTCAATGAAAACTGTTGCCGATTGACCGACCTTGATCTTGGTGATGTCTCGTTCGCCCAGATCGGTGGTCTCGATTTGCATTTTGTCCAGCATGGCGATGGTGATGACGGTTTGGTCCAGTTGAACGAGTTCGCCGGGCAGGGCATGGACAGCAACCACGGTCCCATCGTAGGGAGCCAGCAGGGTGTATTGCGCAAGATTGATCTGCGCCGTCTCCCAGGAGGCGCGCGCCATTGCCGCAAGCGCATCGGCCCTCAGATAGACTTCGCGCGGCATATATTCCAAATATGGACGGCCTCGGAAATCATATTTTTTGACCGTGCGGTAGCGCTGTAGGTCGGCGTAGGATTGCGCTGACCGGTAGGATGCCTCTGCCGCGGCTACAGCATATTCCAAATCGGTCGTCTCGAGCGAGGCCAGTATTTGCCCGGCCTTAACCACGTCACCCTCTTTAACGGGAATCTCGCGTACAAGCGCGGTGGTGAGAAACCCCATGTCTGAGACCTACCGCGGGGACGATCACCGCTGACGCAGTCACTGGGATGTTAACCTGGGCGTGCACATTCGCAGGGCCGGTTGCCAGCGTCAGAATGACAGCCAGGCTGAGGAGCATGAAAATAAATCGTTTCATTCCGAACTCCATCTCAAATCACTCGGCTTGGATTTCCACGTCGGCGCTCATTCCCCACAGCAGGCCAGCGGGTTGCTCATCCAGTTCGATGGTGACGGCGTAGACCACATCGCCGCCAAGGGTGGACGAGACGAGGGCGATCTCCGCCACTTTGCCAGTGAAGGTTTGGCCAAGCGCTTCGATGGAGATGTTGACAGCCTGCCCGATCTTGACACGCGTCACGTCACGCTCGCTTAGATCGGTGGTTTCGATCCTGGTAATGCGACAGGTCGCCCAGCACGATGATGACGCGTCCCGGCACAACAGTTTCGGCAGTGGCAACATCAACGGAGACAACTGTCCCGTCGAAGGGCGCGGCGAGGGTGGCCTGGGATTCCAATGTCGCTTTTGCGGAATCCAGCAGGGCCTGCGCGCGTTCAACGTCTGCCTCGGCAGAATTCGAGATTTCGCTCGTCTGTCCCCACCCGCTTCAAAAACTTGACCTGGATCTCGGCCGCCGCTAAATTGGCCTCTGCCTCCCGGACGCGCGCTTCCTGCAAGGTGGTATCGAGATGGATCAGTGGCTGTCCGGCCTTAACCTTGTCGCCCACTTTCACATCGACGGATTTGACGCGTCCAATCGCGGGGAAGGACAGTTGGACAGTCTGGATCGGGACAACAACAGCAGAAGCAGTGATGCCTTCAGCGGATGATCCGCTTGGGGAAACGGGATCCAGCGCAACCGTGGGAAGAGGCGTCGGCGAAGAGGAGGGGAGGCCAGAGCAGGCCGCGAGAGTCAAGGTCAAAATCAAAATAGTCGGAATAATCAGTCGTTTCATGTTTTCTCCTGTAAGGGCGCTATTTTCCGTTAGTCCGACTATCTTTTTCTATCACACCATCACGGAGGGTGACAACCCGGTTGGCATACCCGATAACGCGGGGATCGTGGGTGGCGAAGACGAAGGTGACGCCTGTCTCCTTGTTGAGTTTGGAGATAATCTCCATGACCTGCTTGCCGTTCTCGGTGTCGAGGTTGGCGGTCGGCTCATCCGCGAGGACAATGACCGGGCGGGTGACGAGGGCGCGGGCGACCGCGACGCGTTGTTGCTCGCCGCCGCTGAGTTGGTCGGGGCGGTGGTGGACGCGGTCCGCGAGACCGACGGCGTTGAGCAATTCCATGACGCGTTCGCGGCGCGAGCCGTTCTTCTGCCCGCCGAGGAGCAGGGGCATTTCCACGTTCTCGTAGGCGTTGAGCGTGGGGATGAGCGCGAAGAATTGGAACACGAATCCGAGCGTGCCTTTGCGAAGGTCGGCGCGCTGGTTGCGGCTGAGTTTGGTCACATCCTGCCCGTTGATGATGACCGAGCCTGTAGTGGGCTGGTCGAGACAGCCGATGATCTGGAGCAGGGTGGTTTTGCCTGAACCCGAGGGTCCGACCAGGGCAGTGAATTCGCCTGATTCGATTTTGAGATTCACGCCGCGCAGGGCGCGTGTTTCCACTTTGCCGATGGTGAAATTACGAGTGACATTCGAGATGTTTGCGACTTCCATGTTTATTTCTCCTTCCTTTACTTTTCCGTGCAATGCTTCCACTGGCTCCATGCGGGAGGCCATGCGGGCGGGGGCGAATGAGGCGACGATGGTGACAATGTATGTGAGGAAACTCAGGTAGATGACGTTGTTGAGGGTCAGTTGGGTGTAGATCCTGTTTTCGATCAGAATGCCTGTCAGACCAAACTTGCTGATGTCCATCGGGAAACCGGTGACGCCGAAATAGTACGTGATCGCGCCGCCAAAGATAATTCCGCCGATGACGCCGAGGGTGGCAATGAGCGCGGCCTCGACCAGGAACTGCGCCAGGATGCGGCGTCCCTTCATGCCGATGGCGGCCAGGATGCCGATCTCGCGCGTCCGCTCGAAGACCGACATGACCAGCGTGTTCGAGACGACGGTGGCGGTGATGCCCAGCACGATGAGATAGAAGATGGTCATGTAGGCGTTGGCAAATTCATCCACCTGGACGATCATAGCGTTCATGTCTCGCCAGGTGACAACCGTGTAGTCCGGCGATTGCAACGCCGCGGCGACGGTCTCGGCCTGCTCTTTATCCTTCAACATGATGAAGATCAGGCTGGCGCGATCCTCCGCACCCGTGATGGTCTGCGCCTTGGCGAGCGGCAGGAAAACCGTGCTTTCATCGTAGCCAAACGTGTTGGTGGTGTAGATGCCGCGGATGGTGAACATTTGCTCGACCACATCGCCGTTGGAGGTGTTGACCAGCAGGTTGATCTGCTCGCCGACTGCGAGACCGAATTTCTCTGCCAGCGGTTGACCGATGAGGATTCCCTCGCGGTCGTCGGTGGCGAGGAAGTCGCCTTCGATCAAACCTTGACGATAGACCTGGTTCGCCTGCGCTTCGGGGTCAAGTGCCGATGACCTGGACTCCACGGGAATTTTCGCCGCGTGTCACGATTCCGCTCGCGACGAGGCGCGGGGTCGCGTCCACGATCTGCGGATATTGCGCCTTGACCGTGTCTGCCAGTCCCTGCGGGTTTTCGATCAAGTCTTCCCATTTCAGGCTGATCTTGTTTTCATCGTAATTCAAACCGCGGATCTGGAGATGTCCGCTGAACAGTTGGATGGTGTTCTTGAGTGCGCCTTGCATTTCGCCGACCAGCACGCCCGACATCATGATGAGCATGCCCAATCCCACCGTCACCGCCAGCGCCGAAAGGAGCGTGCGGCGTTTGTTGCGTCCCAGATCGCGGAAGGCCATTTTGAAGAGTTGGAACATAGTGTGTTCTCCAAACCTGACATGTCTCATTGGGAGTCTGACGATCAGACTTCTTTGTATGGACAGAGCCATTGTTGGCGAGTTCCTCGCGGAGACATGTCAGGTTTTTTGCTAAACGTAATGCAACGCCTCCGCGGGTTCGCGGTGCGAGGCTTCGCGGGCGGGGATGAAGGCGGCCAGCGTGGAGATGAGCACCACGGTGCCAGCGCGCCAGCCCAGATTCTGCAATCCCATCGAGGGATAAATGCGGCTGTTGATCAGCGCCATGTAATCGCTCATGGAGGCGTAGGCGGTGTAATCCAACCCGACCTGGGCGGAGATGCCGTTGATGATCAATCCGACCACCACGCCTGCGGCCGCGCCGACCAGTCCGATCAGCGCGCCTTCGAGCACGAACAATGTCGCGATCTGGCGCGGCTTCATTCCCATCGCGCCGAGCAGACCGATCTCACGCGTCCGCTCGTAGACGGCCATCAGCAACAGGTTCAGGATGCCGATCGCCGCGATGGAGATGATGATGATGCCGAAGACGGTCATCGCCGCGCCCTTGCTGTTGATGGCGGTTTCCAGTTCGGGATAATTCTTATTCCACGATTCGACCTCGTAGCCAGGCAGAGCAGGCGCCAGCGCGGACACAACCTTGTCCTCTTCGCCGAGCCGCTTGATGTTGACCTGAATCTCGGTGGACTGTCCGTCCAGGCCGAACAAGGCCTGCGCCTCCGCCAACGGAATGTAAGCGGACTGCCTTTCCATCGTGGGGATGCCGATATCGTAAATGCCGACAACGGTCATCGTGCGCTGGCGGTTCTGCTTGTGAATGTCGCTTCCGACCATCGTGATGCGGTCGCCGACTTTCACATCCATCACATCCGCCATGCCGCGGCCGATCAGGATCACATCGCCGCCGTCCGCGGTCAGCCACTCGCCCTCTTTGATGTTCTGCGCGATCAGGCTGAGCGGCTTGCCCGCGTCGTTTCCTTCTTTGATGAGCGCGGCCTCCGCGTCAGGGTCAATGCCGATGATGCTGACGCCGAAGGCGCCCTCGCGATTGCTGAGCAGTCCGCCCGTCTGGATGCGACGCGTGGCCGAGATGACGTCGGGGTGCGCAAGCGCGGCCTGGACGACGGCCGCGTCATCCGCCAACGGGAGGAGCGGGTTGCTGTCCACCTTTGCGCGGTAGCCCGCCGCGTGGATCTGGATGTTGCCGCCCAGCACGCGGATGGCGTTCCCGTAGATGGCGTTGTTGAAACCATCAATCAGACCGTCGTACCACATCATCAAGCCGAGGCTCAAACTCATGGCCAGGATGATGTTGATGGTGCGGCGGCGGTGCCGCCAGATGTTGCGCCATGCGAGGCGCAGGTAGAGGATCATTCTTGTCTCCTTGTTTTGCGGTACTCGCAACATTTATGTTGCCTGTAATCGCAAGATAAATCTCCCTGGCACTGCCCGCCAGGGCAGTGTGCGGTACTGTGCTAAATGGATAACCATTCTTTCAACGTTTCAATATCGGCCAGCGGCAGGGAACCAGTGGGCGCGCCCAGGATCCGTTCCATCGAATCGGAATACGCGCCGATGGCCGCGTCCAGTTGTTCCAACGCGTCGGGCGGGGGATGATCGGCCAGCAACAGGTTCGCCACCGATCCTCGAAGCCGCGCGACAACCCCATGAGCATGCTCCCAAATTGTTCGGGATATTTCGTGGAGAACACGCCCTCCGCGATCCCCTGTCGGATGATCTCGGCCAGCACGGGCGCAATGCGCTTCATCGCCGCGGCTTCCTGCTTTTGTCGCATGAGGGCGTTCGTGTCCGAGCGCCAGATCCGCAACAGGTCGAGCATGAACGCTTTCTGCGCCACCTTCCAACGTCCGCCCGCGTCGAAATAAGAGCGCAATTTTTCGATGGCAGAGAGTTCGGGGTTGTCTGCAATGGGGCGCAGGATCAGTTCCGCATCATCGAGCATGCGGTCGATCAAACCGTCCATCAACATCCTGTTTGGAATCAAAGTAATGGTAAAACGCCCCCTTCGAGATCTTCATCGCATCCAGAATATCCTGGATGGACATCTGCTCGTAGCCCTTGGTATACACCAACTGGCGGGCGACATCCAAAATTTCCTTGCGACTTGCGGCATAATCTTCTTCGATAGGTTTAATAAACGCTGTGGCATATTTTCCTTATTTTAATAAACCGGACATGTCAGTTTATTATAGGTCGACGGGATTATATGCCACTCTATATTGGCGATGATCAATGAGTGCGAGATTTCTACGCTTCTTCCCGGACTTTGGCCTGCCGCGTCCACCCACGCGGGACTCTTCCCCCGATCATTTTCACCACCAATCCCGCGCGCCAAAACGCGACCGCGGCCATGCCATGCGCCAACACCGCGAACAGCGGCGGAGTTTGATAGGTGTAATATGTCCAGCACTCGCGGGTTGTCCCCCACAATTCGAGGAAATATCCCAGCCCCGCGCCCGCCACGAAGGTCAGGAAGGCGTAGCGATAATCGGTCGGAGTCATAATGAGGAGAACGCATAATGCCAAGGAAAGCCAGGTATAAGACTTGTCGAATGTCGGCGCGAAACGAAGATCAACATCAAAATCAGAAAGGAAGGAAGGTTAGCCAGTAAAGCAATTTGAATAAGGAACGAATCCCCTTTGTGTTCCTTCGTGACCTTTGTGGTTAAATAAGAAAGAAGCCTTGTTATCCGATCAATGGACAAACTCGCAATTGGCCAGGCGGGGATGATCCACAGCGGCGGACGTTCAGCGGTGTAGTAATGCCACAAGTTCGTCTGCGTGCCCCAGACTCTCGATGGCCAGCCCTCCGCACATCGCCCACAAAAACGATCAGCGTGTCAACCTTCAAGTCCGCGCGGGCGACGATGGTCAGCGACATGAAAGCGAACACGCCGAGCAGCAGCCAGTCCATGTAACGCCACCACGGACCGCTCCAGTCAATGTACGAAAGAACTTCCTCCGCCAGCGGCCACCAAATGTAGACGATCAGGAAAATGACAAGGAAAAACCCGCCCAGCAAAATGGACGAGTTGCGCGCGTCCAGAAGCGCGGGCGGGGAGATGGGGACGAATCCATGCGGCGGATTATAGCAGTTCGGAACAAGGCACGGTTGTTCGTTTTTTGAACTTCCATTGCTTGCATTTTTGTTAGGATCTAACATACAATGATATTGAAGTGGGGTTGATCGGATGAGTGACAACCATTAAACCAAGGAGGCACATCGCCTGAGAGCCATGACTTTGCGGAACCAGTTTTTTGTCCATGTAAGCCACGTTCAAAACCCATAACCTCATAAGGAGAATCGCATGAAGAAGTCGTTGCCCAAGGTGTTTTCTGTTTTTGTTATTCTGGCGCTGATGCTTGCTTCTATGCCAGTGCAGGGCGCGCAAGCGGCCACGCCAACAGAATTGTTCTTTTCAGAGTATATCGAAGGCTCCAGCAATAATAAGGCGCTTGAGATCTATAATGGTACTGGCGCCGCAATAAATTTGGGAGCGGGTGGATATAACGTGTTTATGTCGTTTAATGGGGAACCTCAACGTTTACCATTCAACCTGAGCGGCACTGTTGCAAATGGCGATGTTTACGTAGTTGCGCCCACCAACGCCAACGCTATCATTCTTGCCCAGGCTGATCAAACCGCAGGGACCGCTTCGGTTCAACGGTGACGATGCGGTTTTGCTTCGCAAAGGAACTACAGTCATTGATGCATTCGGTCAGGTTGGCTTTGACCCGGGTAGCCAATGGCCTGGTGGCGGTGAGAATGACACCCTGCGCCGTGCTGAGACCATTTGTGCTGGCGATACTAACTCAGGCGATACATTTGATGCGGCTTTGGAATGGGAGATCTTTGCTCAGGACACTTTTGGCGGACTGGGTTCCCATACAGCTACTTGCTCACCCATTGACGCGGCTCCTGAAGTTGATAGCACCTATCCTGTTGACGGTGCAACTGACTTTCCGATCGCGGCTAATCTGAATGTAACGTTCAGCGAGCCTGTTGACCTGACTGGTTCATGGTTCGAATTATCCTGCTCCACCAGCGGGATTGTTTCTGCCATAGTCAGCGGCGGACCTTCCAGCTTCACGCTTGACCCGGCTGTAAATCTTGTCGGCGGCGAAACCTGCACATTGACCGTCTATGCAGCCAATGTTACTGATCAGGATGCCAACGACCCGCCTGATAACATGGTTCTTGATTTCACTGTCGGCTTCTCACCTTACGATGTGTGCACTGTCGCGTACACGCCGATCTATTCCATTCAGGGTAGTGGCGCAACGGTTGCTTTGACTGGTTCACAAACAACACAAGGTGTTGTCGTTGGTGATTATGAGGGAGCATCCCCAGCCTTGCGCGGCTTCTTCATTCAAGACCCGGTCGGCGATGGAAATCCCGCTACGTCCGATGGTATCTTCGTCTTTGAGGGTAGCAATGCCAATACCGTCAGCCTGGGCGATATTGTTCGTGTGACTGGAACAGCTGGTGAAAATCAGGGACAATCGCAAATCTCCGTTGGAACGATTGTCAACTGCGGTACGGGTTCTGTCACCCCAACCGATGTGACCTTCCCTGTTGCCTCGCCTGATTTCCTTGAACGATATGAAGGTATGCTTGTCCGCCTGCCACAGACCATGTATGTGACCGAGCACTTCCAACTTGGTCGCTTTGGCCAGGTGGTTCTCTCATCTGGTGGAAGACTCCAGCAACCGACCAATATCTATGCAACCGGGTCCGTTGGCAGATGCTTTGCAAGTCGCCAATAATTTGAACAAGATCATTTTGGATGACGCCTCCCAGACACAAAACCCTGACCCGATCCTGTTCGCCCGCGGCGGACTTCCACTCAGCGCGAGCAATACCCTGCGCGGCGGCGATACCGCGACTGGTATTGTTGGTGTGCTGAACTACACTTGGGCAGGTAATTCTGCCAGTGGCAACGCCTATCGCATTCGCCCGATCAACGCTTTGAATGGCTATGTCAACTTTGAGCCGACCAACCCGCGCCCGACCTCCGCTCCCGAAGTGGGCGGGTCGCTCAAAGTGGTGGGCATGAACCTGCTCAACTACTTCAACACCTTCGACGGCCTGCCTGACAACGTGGATAACTGCGCGCTCGGCGTCGGCGGCGCGGCGGCCGATTGTCGTGGAGCAGACACACAGTCCGAGTTTGACCGCCAATGGCCGAAAACCGTCGCCGCGATCCTCGCGATGAATCCCGATGTGATCGGCGTCAATGAGATCGAGAACGATGGCTACGGTCCGACCAGCGCCATCGCACATTTGGTGGATCAACTCAACGCGGCCACCGCGCCCGGCACGTATGCTTTTATTGACGTGGACGCGAATACCGGTCAACTCAACGCCATGGGCACGGATGCCATCAAAGTAGGCATGATCTACAAACCAGCCAGTGTGACACCCGTTGGACAAACGGCTGTGCTTAACACGGTTGCATTTGTCAATGGCGGTGACAGCGCGCCGCGCAGTCGCCCCACAGTGGCGCAGGCCTTCGCGCAAAATGCCAATGGACAGGTCTTCATTGTGGATGTGAACCATCTCAAGAGCAAGGGCAGTGCCTGCGATCTGCCCGACCAGGGCGATGGACAGGGCAACTGCAACCAGGTGCGCGTCAACGCGGCGACCGAACTGATGAACTGGCTCGCCACCGACCCGACGGGGACGGGCGATCCCGACATCCTGTTGATCGGCGACTACAACTCCTACGCGATGGAAGACCCGATCATGGTCATCCACAACGCGGGCTTCACCAACCTGATCTCATCCTTCCTTGGAGCTGACGCGTACTCGTACGTGTTCGACGGCCAATGGGGCTATCTCGACCACGCGCTTGGTTCGGCCTCCATTGTTTCGCAGATCACGGGCGTCGGTGACTATCACATCAACTCGGACGAGCCTTCCGTGCTGGATTACAACACCGATTTCAAAACCGTCAACCTGCAAAACATCCTGTACGCGCCTGACCAGTTCCGCGTCTCGGATCATGACTCGGTGATCATTGGCCTGTGCCAGAGACCGACCTTGGCGGTCACGCTCTCGAAGACCAGCCTGTGGCCTGCCAACCATAAGTATGTGACGGTGAACGCATCCTTCGTGACTTCGAGCGATGCGGCCTCTGTCACGCTGGTCTCGGTCACATCCAACGAACCTGACAATGGATTGGGCGACGGCGATACCGCCAACGACATCATCATCGTGGATAACGACACCGTCAAACTGCGTGCCGAACGCTCTGGGAGTGGGAGTGGCCGCATCTATACCCTCACCTATCTGGTGACCAACACCTGCGGCGCGACCACGACCGTCTCTGTGATGGTCACGGTGCCGCATGATCAGGGCAAATAGCAAGTAGAAAGTAGAAAAAGGAGGCCCGTTCAAGCGACGGGCCTCCTTTTTAATTTTCACACACCCATGAATTAATGTGCAAGCTCAGGAAAAATGAGTGGCACCAGAAACTCACCGAGCAGGAGGAAAATTACGAATATCCCTGGTAGCAACGCAACCCACACCAACCACGAGCGCTCGTGTTGCTTCACGATTGCGACCAGGCCGACAATCCCTGCGGCCAGTCCACACAACAGCATGAAAATGCCGTAGACAGGCGGTAGGCTTAACCGCAAGGCTATCACCGCCATGGTGATGATGTACATCACCACGTACGCGGCCATCAGTCCCACCGCCCACCAGCCGAGACGGGAACTTGGTCTCCAATTGGATTGAACTGAATCGGTTTTCATCTCACACCTCCTGTGGAATTAGGAAGAACGAACTCAAATTTGAACTCACTTTCAGTATAGAACTTTTCCACCCGCGATTCAATCCCCAATTTCCCGTGTAAGTTGAATTAGAACACTTCCAACGTACCGTGTCGTTTTGCCTGAACCTCGAACCACGCAAAAAGGAAATATCCCAGCAGGCCGTAGAGCAGACCGATTCCCAGTTCGCTCCACAGCAGGGATGAACTTCGCTCATTGCCGCGCCACCCACCAGCAGGCGCGCCGCGGCGATGCCGCGCGTCAGCGGCAAGGCCCACGAGACAGACTGCATGATGGCGGGGAATTTTTTCAATCGGCACGTTCGCGCCCGAAAATATGAGCAGGGCAAAGTAGACAAAGTTGTTGATGAACATCACGTTGACCGTGATGAGACTCATGCAACCTAGCAAGAGTCCCAGCGCACAAGTGCTGAGGGTGGTGATGAATATCGTCAGTGCGAGCGTGGACAGATTGCTGTGAGACAGGTCGAGGTTGAACAGAATCACGCCCCAGACGAGAGCGATGACCACGCCCAGCATCCCGTCAATGATGTGCATGAAGGCGCGGCCAAAGAAGGTGACGATGCGGTTGGCGGGTGTGCCAAATAGATCAGGGAAGAGTCCCTGTCTCGCGCTCGCCGCCCACGCTCATTGTCACGCCGAAGGTTCCGCTGACCGCGGTGATCTGGATAGCGTTCCCGATAACATAGTACGCGGCGTTTTCAGGACTGGTGGCAAACGTGCCGAGAGTATCGAGGTAGTTGGATAATCTAACTCAAGTTGCTACCTATTCGTGTAATATATGCTGAAGGTGTAATAGAATGCTTTTGAGGCTAATTTTGGGCATAAACTGAAGTGGATAAGGAAATTTGGAAGCCAGCATTTGCATTTAAAAAATCAAGGTGGCAACTTGGGTTAATCTGCTTCTTAGCATTAAAGTCGGCTCGATCCAATCCGTTTCTGATTTTAGCGCAAAACGCCTCAATAAAGATTAATTGATTATCCGTCATAGTGACTTTGTGCATAGGCTCCTATGTTCATCTTTTCTTTGTAAAAGTTCCCAAATCCACCGTTGGGAGTCTGTAAGGGCGAAGCAATCCCTGTCTTTATAAAGAGATTGCTTCGTCGGGTTTCGTCCTCCTCGTAATAACATCCTCACTTTGTTTTCGATACTTGGAACTCTCTGCCCATATATCACAAGAGCGTTACAAAACTGTTGTATAGGCCTGTGCTTGGTAAAATAGCATTGGTAGTGTGAGTTTTGTGGTGAGCCATGAAGAAAATGGATAGTACGAAACCTGAACACCCGTATGGAGTTAATAAAGATCGATTTCGGAACATCCATGAAGCAGAAATTCAATCCCAATCGTCTTGTACCTAATTTTCTTGTTCGTAAAGGAAATGAACCTCCTCGAAAAATACCGATTTGGGCAAAAATTACCGCGCTATATTTTTTCTTGGCTGTATTGATGTCTATTGCGGCAGCATTTTTAATCACCAATGTTGTGTTCGATACGGTTGAAGAGCGTTTAATAATCAACTGGGTGAGCTCGGACAGCTTTCATCAGAGCTTATTGTAAAGGAAGAGGATAGGCTCCTGGTAGTGCTCAGGCTGTTGGAAAATTCTGATGGAATGGCTGATACATTTGCGGAGAATAACCCTGAAAAATTAAGACTATTATCATTCGGCATTGTTGCTAATGACCAGATAGAAGCTGCAGAATTCTTAGATCCGTACGGTAATCCCCTACTCTCCATGCGACATAGACGGGGGAGCGTGCGGGAAGATTATGATTTTTCAACTGGTGGAGATGAGAGTGTATATCGAGCGTGGGATTTTGTGGATAAGGTGCTGAAAAATCAGGAAGACCCATTTGGTGACAAATTTTCGGGGTTCGTACAAGCAGATTGGGGGAATTATTTCTATGTATCTGGCCCTGTCTATGATCCAGAGTATTGATTCGTTGGCATGATATTAGTTGGAACAGCCCTAGAAACGCTTGCAGCAAACATCCATCAAAAATCTTTGGGTCAAATTACATTTTATGAATTTAACGGTTCACCCATTGCAAGCAGTTTCATTTCCTTGCCAGTACCACTAGACAATGAAACTGCTTCCCGCATTATTGAGGTATTAGGATCTGCAACGAAGTAAAATAAGAAACGTACAAGACCAACGTGATATTTCTGTTTTTGATATTTAACTATACTGAAGTTTTGGCTCCCTGGGAAGTGCGTGGAGACGCGGATCTTGGAATCCTGGGGGCGGCGCTCCAAAATAATTTTGCCATTAAACCAACCCCTCTTACTCGATACAGATTGTTTTCTTGATTGGCCTGGCGTTGTTTATCATAATTATGGTTGGTATCAACCTGGCGAATTTGATCACCCGACCATTATTAGGGTTGGTAAAGGCCTCTGAGGCAGTGTCAGGTGGGGACTTGGATGTTCATGTTAGTTTTGAGACCAATGATGAAATCAATGTCTTAATTAAATCCTTTAACCAAATGATAGGAAGCCTAAATCAATCAAAAAGTGATTTGTTGCAAGCCTACGACAGTGCTTTGTTGGGATGGTCAAAAGCGCTTGAACTTCGTGATAAAGATACAGAAGGACACACAAAACGTGTTTCCGATATGACTGTAGCATTGGCGCGCAAAATAGGTTTTACCGATGAAGATTTGGTAAACATCCGGAGAGGCGCAATTCTTCACGATATTGGGAAAATGGGGATTTCCGACACGATTTTACACAAACCCAGACAACTTAACGATGAAGAATGGGCTGTGATGCGTAAGCATCCGGTCTTTGCATTCGATATGCTCAAGGATATCCGTTTTCTGGAACCGGCTTTGGATATTCCACGCTACCATCATGAAAACTGGGATGGGAAGGGTTATTCTTATGGCCTGAAAGGAGAAGAAATTCCCCTTCCCGCCCGTATTTTTACAGTTGTGGACACCTGGGACGCTTTGCGCTCAGAGCGTCCATACAAATCTTCCCTCTCAAAGGATGACAGTTTGCGCATCCTTAATGATGATGCTGGCAGGAAGTACGACCCCCATATCGTAGAAATGTTCAAAAAGTTTATCGAAGAATTTGAAGCCTGAACGATGAATGCTGTTGATGCGACATCGAATGTACAATCGGTTAATAAGAAACCTGTTACCCGCGATATTATCCGGTTGCTGTTTCTTCTATTAGTCTTCATTCTTACGATCATGGTCGTTTTTCCCGGTTTGATTAAGCCGCAAATTGACTATTTGCCGATTTCATTACACTCTAAGCGGGAGGCTGATTACAGTCGGGATAGATATGGGCTCTATTTTCCCTTGATTAATCTAAATATCCTCAAATGACATTGTGTGTGATGGTGAAATTTCCCTGAAGAGTGCCAAAGCCGGATAGCAACAATAACGGCAGTAATCGGTTCACCGATTCGACCCGCTACTTAAACCTTATACACCATCAACTCGCCAACCCCTACAACTACAGCCATCTTCTACCCCATCCGCAACACCACCATCAAGCCCGACTATTTCGATTAGTCATACATTGACCCAGCTACCAACCCCAACCACGGATTCACAACCGACTTACACTAACACCCCCGAACTGCCAAAATCAGCAATCCGGTTGATCAAGAGCCTGGCATTCTTCGATGATAACGATCGATCTGGAACAATCACACTGGGCGATAATCTTTGGTTTCAATTCGAAGTCACAAACATCGGGAATACAACACTCAGTTTTGTAACCGTCCGCGAAATCACATATAACATTCCGGTAACCTGTCCTAGTTCCTGACTTGCTCCCGGAACATTCATGAAATGTAACGCAAGTATGTATCACCGGGTCACCCTGGTCGAAGCCAATGGAGGGCAGGTGGTCAACCAGGCTTCGGCGACCGGGGATTTCGGCGGAGTTCGTTATGTGGATTATGATACGCTGACCACATCCGTTCAGCAAAACCCATCCCTAACCATCGTCAAAAGTGTCAGCAGGCAGGATGACAACGACTCGTCTGGAACGCTTACCCAGGGAGATGGGCTTTGGTATCAGTTCGATCTGACGAATACGGGTGATGTTGGTCTGAGCAACATCAGTGTCCAGGATGATACTTTCAGCATCCCAGTTTCCTGCCCGGTGACAACGCTGGCGCCCGGCGGCACGACCGTTTGTAATACGATTACAGCCCATATCCTGACAGCCGCCGAGATCAGCGCCGGGGAATTGTCAAATACAGCCACCGTATCGGGGAAGGTCGGCAGTTTGACGGTCACAGCCAGCAACACTTTGGTCACGCCGCTGGGCATCCAGATGGTGAAGAGCCTGGCCAGTTATGCAGATAACGATGGCTCGAGTTCCATCACATTGGGGGATGGACTCCTGTATTGATCCGATGTGACCAATATCGGTTCGGTTCCGCTCAACTCGATCACCGTGACCGATGACACCTTTGCGATTCCAGTAACGTGTTCCGCAACCTCGCTTGGCCCGGGAGCGTCCACCACCTGTACTGCCAGCGCTGTCCATATCGTAACGCTGGCAGAGGCGAATGCCGGGAATGTGCATAACTCTGCCTCGGTAAGGGCACAGCCTCCTTCGGGTCCGGTGGTTTCGGCTTCGGACGCGGTTGACACAGCCATCAGCCAGGAAGCGGCACTCACGATTAGTAAGAGCGCACTACCCGTCACGTACGGCGCTGTCGGGCAGGTTGTCAATTATTCGTTCTTCGTCACCAATACCGGGCACGTCACCATCTTTGGTCCGATCAGCGTGAACGATGACCAGACCACCGACGAATCCTGTCCGGCTGGGAACATCAACCCCGGCGCCTTCATCACCTGCTTTGCCTCCCATACCGTGACGCAGGGCGATCTGGACACCGGCTTGATAACGAATTCCGCCTTCGCAACCGGGACTGACACCCGGCGGTAGTACTGTCACGTCTAACACCGATTCGATCACGGTTTCGGCGGTTCAAACTCCAGGTATCCAGATCATCAAATTCGCTTCCTCCTTTGTAGACAGCGACTTATCCAACACCCTCACGTTGGGGGACGGGCTCCTTTACAAGTTTAATGTCAGCAATACCGGCAATGTCACATTGACCTCCATCGGCGTGACCGATGACTTGTTTGGGATCCCGGTCACCTGTCCAGGGTCGAGTTTGGCGCCTGGAGCGGCAATGGTCTGTTCTGCCGATGCGCCGCATGTCATTACCCTGGCCGAAGCGGATGCTGGACAGGTCACCAATACCGCAACAGCCGCTGGTTATTTGAATGTCACGCCATTCACGGATAGCGATACGATCACCACATTCATTACCCAAAATCCTGCAATTTTCCTCACCAAGAGTGCCGATCTGGCATCCTACAACACCTTGGGACAGGTTATTACTTATACCTACACCATCCGGAATACTGGGAACGTCAGCCTTGCCGGTCCGTTCACTGTGACAGATGACAAACAGGGAACACTGACGAACTGTGCAACGGGTCCCCTGGCTCCCAATGCGACCACAACCTGCACGTCTGGGCATACTGTGAATCAAGACAGACCTTGATACGGGCAGCATTACCAACACTGCCACCGTTTCAGGAAACAGCCTCACATCTGCTCCGGCGATCCTCACAGTCAGTGCGAGTTAAACCCCGGCGCTTCTGCTTACCAAGAGCGGCGCTCCTGCAACATATTCCTCTGTTGGACAAACAATTAATTACACGTACACACTGCAAAATAGCGGCAATGTGACCTTGAACGGTCCGTTTACTGTCACCGATGATAAGGTCGGTACCATCAGCCCGTGTGGAACTGGTCTGCTGGCACCTGGAGCGTCAACGAATTGTTCCGGGGTATACGTCACAACGCAATATGACCTTGACTTTGGAAGTGTCACGAACATTGCCAGCGCCACCACCAGTTATGCGGGAAATCCAGTTACTCGAATACAGATACCTTCACAGTCAATGCTGTTCAACTTTCCGCCTACAGCATATCCAAAATAGTTACAGACGTAGGTGGCGATGGACCCAGCGGTCATGCGGACCAGGCGGGGGATGTGATCACCTATCAGATCACCCTCAACAATACCGGCAACGTCAGCCTGATCGGTGTGAATGTCTCAGACCCAATGCTGGGCGCTTTGAGCGGTCCAGTTGAATCGGGAGCGGGTGACAATATCCTGTCTGTCGGCGAAACATGGACCTATACAGGAACCTATACCGTCACGCAAAACGACCTCGAATTGAACGGCGGCGGGGATGGAACCATCGACAATACCGCTTCTGCCACGACGACCTTCCTGCCTACGCCTCAAACCGCCAGTATAACTGTTCCTGTCGATCAACTTCCCTCGCTGACAGTGGACAAGACATCGACCACAACGGATGTGACAGTTGTTGGGCAGATCGTCCCGTATAGCTACCTGTTGACCAATACCGGTAACGTGACCCTAACAGGCATTAGTCTGGTTGACGACAACACGGATGCCGCTCCGGTTTGCGGCTGCGACCACGCTTGCGCCAGCAGGGACGACGACCTGCACCGCCCAGCACACTTTTACTCAAGCGGAGATGGATGTGGGTGGTAACCTTGTCAACAACGTGACCGCCAGCTCTAACGAAGCCTCCGATGCGCTGGATAGCCTGAGCATCCCGTTCACGCAGAGCCCGTTAATGACGGTTGCCAAGTCTTCGACCAGCCTTCGGTCGTGACAGCGGCTGGACAGATCGTCCCGTACAGTTATCTGCTGACTAACACCGGCAATGTAACCTTGACAGGCATCTCGCTCAGTGACGACAACACGGATGCCGCTCCGGTTTGCGGCGCGACCACGCTTGTGCCCAGCAGGGACGACAACCTGCACCGCCCAGCACACGGTTACACAGGCGGAGATGGACGCGGGCGGCAACCTGGTCAACAACGTGACCGCCAGCTCGAACGAAGCGTCGGATGCAACGGATAATCTGAGCATCCCGATCACGCAAAGCCCGTCCATGACAGTGGACAAGACCTCGACCACAACGGACGTGACAATTGTTGGGCAAATCGTCCCGTACAACTACCTGTTGACCAATACCGGCAATGTAACTTTGACAGGCATCTCGCTCAGTGACGACAACACGGATGGTGCCCCAGTTTGCGGCGCAACCACACTGGCACCGGCGGGCACAACAACCTGTACTGCCCAGCACACATTTACTCAAGCGGAGATGGATGCGGGTGGTAACCTGGTCAACAACGTGACCGCCAGCTCGAACGAAGCCTCCGATGCGCTGGATAGCCTGAGCATCCCGATCACGCAGAGCCCGTCAATGACGGTTGCCAAGTCTTCGACCACCACGGATGTGACAGCGGCTGGACAGATCGTCCCGTACAGCTACCTGTTGACCAACACCGGCAATGTTACCCTGACAGGCATCTCGCTCAGTGACGATAACACGGATGCCGCCCCAGTTTGCGGCTGCAACCACACTGGCACCGGCGGGCACAACCACCTGCACCGCCCAGCACACCGTTACACAAACGGAGATGGACACGGGCGGGAACCTGGTTAATAACGTGACCGCCAGTTCGAACGAAACATCGGATGCGCTGGACAACCTGAGCATTCCGTTCGCGCAGAGCCCATCCATGACGGTGGCGAAGTCATCAACCACCACTTCTGTCACAGTCGCCGGGCAGATCGTGCCGTACAGCTACCTGCTGACCAACACCGGCAATATGACCCTGACAGGTATCTCGCTCATTGACGACAACACGGACGCTGCCCCAGTCTGCGGTGTGACCACGCTGGCACCGGCGGGTACGACCACCTGCACCGCCCAGCATACCGTCACACAGACTGAGTTGGATGCGGGCGGGAACCTGGTTAATAACGTCACCGCCAGTTCTGCCGAAGCGCCGAATGCGACTAGACAGCCTGAGCATTCCGATCACACAAAGTCCAAAACCATGACAGTGGCGAAGTCTTCGACCACCGCGGATGTGACAGCGGCAGGGCAGATTGTTCCCTACAGCTACCTGCTGACCAACACCGGCAATGTCACCCTGACCGGCATCTCACTCGTTGATGACAACACTGATACCGCCCCAGTCTGCGGTGTGACTACGCTGGCACCGGCAGGTACGACCACCTGTACCGCAGAGCATACCGTCACCCAGGCGGAGATGGATGCGGGCGGGAACCTGGTCAATCACGTCACCGCCAGTTCTGCCGAAGCGCCGAACGCGATAGACAGCCTGAGCATTCCGATCACACAAACCAAAACCATGACAGTGGCGAAGTCTTCGACAACTACATCGATCACATCCGCCGGACAGATCGTTCCTTACAGCTACCTGCTAACGAATACCGGCAACATCACCCTGAGTGGTATCAGTCTGGTCGATGACAACACCGATGCTGCCCCGGTCTGCGGTGTGACTACGCTGGCACCGGCAGGTACGACCACCTGCACCGCAGAGCATACCGTCACCCAGGCGGAGATGGATGCGGGCGGGAACCTGGTCAATCACGTCACCGCCAGTTCTGCCGAAGCGCCGAATGCGATAGACAGCCTGAGCATTCCGATCACACAAACCAAAACCATGACAGTGGCGAAGTCTTCGACCACCGCGGATGTGACAGCGGCAGGGCAGGTTGTTCCCTACAGCTACCTGCTGACCAACACCGGCAATGTCACCCTGACCGGCATCTCGCTCAGTGACGATAACACGGATGCTGCCCCAGTTTGTGGCACAACCACGCTGGCTCCAGCGGGCACAACAACCTGTACTGCCCAGCACACATTTACTCAAGCGGAGATGGACGCAGGCGGCAACCTGGTCAACAACGTGACTGCCAGCTCGAACGAAGCCTCCGATGCGCTGGATAGCCTGAGCATCCCGATCACGCAGAGCCCGTCAATGACGGTTGCCAAGTCTTCGACCACCTCGGATGTGACAGCGGCTGGACAGATCGTCCCGTACAGCTACCTGTTGACCAACACCGGCAACGTTACCCTGACAGGCATCTCGCTCAGTGACGACAACACGGATGCCGCCCCGGTTTGCGGCGCGACCACACTGGCACCGGCGGGCACAACAACCTGTACTGCCCAGCACACATTTACTCAAGCGGAGATGGATGCGGGTGGTAACCTGGTCAACAACGTGACCGCCAGCTCGAACGAAGCCTCCGATGCGCCGGATAGCCTGAGCATCCCGATCACGCAGAGTCCGTCGCTGACGGTGGCCAAGTCCTCGACCACAACGGATGTGACGGCAGCCGGGCAGATCGTCCCGTACAGCTACCTGTTGACCAACACCGGCAACGTTACCCTGACGGCATCTCGTCTCAGTGACGACAACACGGATGTTGCCCCAGTTTGCGGCGCAACTACCTTGGCACCGGCGGCCACAACAACCTGCACTGCCCAGCACACATTTACCCAAGCGGAGATGGATGCGGGTGGCAACCTTGTCAACAACGTGACCGCCAGCTCGAACGAAGCGTCGGATGCAACGGATAATCTGAGCATCCCGATCACGCAAAGCCCGTCCATGACAGTGGACAAGACCTCGACCACAACGGACGTGACAATTGTTGGACAGATCGTCCCGTACAACTACCTGTTGACCAATACCGGCAATGTAACTCTGACAGGCATCTCGCTCAGTGACGACAACACGGACGCCGCGCCGGTTTGCGGCGCGACAACCCTGGCGCCTGCGGCCACAACAACCTGCACCGCCCAGCACACTGTCACCCAAGCCGAGATGGATTTGGGCGGGAACCTTGTCAACAACGTGACTGCCAGCTCGAACGAAGCCCCCGATGCAACTGATAGCCTGAGCATCCCGATCACACAGAACCCGTCCATTCAGGTGGTAAAGTCATTGGCTTCTTATACTGACAATGACGTGAGTTGGACTATCACACGCGGTGATGATCTCTGGTATCAGTTTGAAGTCACAAATACCGGCAACGTAACACTTATCAATATCGCTGTGACAGATGACACTTTTGCCATCCCGATTACCTGCCTGCCAACCACGCTTGCCCCAGCTGATTCCGTCATTTGCACGGCAGATGCCGCCCATACGATCACATTAGCCGAAGCCAACGCTGGACAGGTATCGAATACGGCGACAGTCTCTGCCGAACATGCCAGCCTGCCGTATACTGACAGCGATACACTTGTCACTGTTGTTCAGCCGGTCGTCTCTTCGGTTGTTTCCGGTCAGGTCCGCGACGACTTAAATGCAGACGGCGACCTTGGGGATAGCGATGCAGGCTTGGCGAATGTCAAGATTGAGTTGGATAATGGAGCCTGCACCCTGGGCTTGAATTGTCCTTCCACATTCACAGACGGTAATGGCGTGTTCACTTTCAACAGCGTGGCGGATGGCAGTTACCTGCTCGTGGAAACCGATCTGGCGAATTACCTTTCCACGGCAGATTCCGACCTGCCCAACGATAACCTGATTGATGTGATCGTTCTGGGTGGTGTCAGTTCCACGAACAATATCTTCCTGGATACCGCCAACCCTGCGGTTTGTTCAGCGCCTGATCCGTCCAACGGCTTTGTGGTCAGCACCAATCCTGCAAATGGCACGGCAAATGTCCCGATGAACACGTCTGTCATCACAGTCACCTTCAACCAGCCCATGATCACAACGGGTGCCGAAAGCGTGTTGAAGGCTGACAAATACGAATTGAAGAATCAATCCAATGGACAGAAAGTCGTGATCACAGGCGTAACCTATAACCCTGTCACCTATACTGCGACCCTGACGATTGATACCAGTGACCCGAATTGGCAGGCTGGCACTCTATACAACTTGACGATCAAGAACTTGAAAAACTCATGCGGTGACGCGCAATCGGATGTGGTTCGCACTTTTACAACTGAATTGGCGATCTCGGGTCAGGTGCGGAATAACCTCGATAATGAAGGTGTCTACGGCGTCACAGTGACTTTGACTGGCGGAAGCTGTGGCGGCTCTTGCGGGACGACAACCACCGATTCAAACGGCAACTTTAGGTTTATCGGTTTTGCCCCGGGCAATTACCGGCTGACAGAGACCGATCTGCCCGGTTACACCTCCGTCAACGATTCGGACGGCACGGGTACGAACAATAACAATCAGGTGGACTTGACCCTGACAGCAGGAAGTAACTCGTCAGGTCACTTCTTCACCGATACGCCCGCCGTATGTGTGGCACCGGGAGTTTCGAGCACCGACACCAGCCAATGGCGCAACCGGCGTTTCCCTCAGCGCCAACACACTTACAGTCACATTCAACCAGCCCATGATCACATATGGTGGCGGCAGTGTGTTTAACATCGGTAATTTTGACAACAATATTGATAACCTCATCCTTGGGTGGCGATGTGCCCATCCTGAACATCAGTTACGATCCGAACACTCGTACCACAACGTTGATAATCGACACTTCTGACCCACAGTGGAAGGCGGGTTCGCAATTCCGCTGGCGCATAAAAAGCGGTCTGGAAAATCCCTGCGGCACAAAACTCGGGTCTGACGTGGATATTCTGTTCACCACTGAAGCCTACATCACCGGACAGGTGCGCAATAACTTGGACAGCCAGGGTATCTACGGTGTCGCGGTGGCGCTGAGCGGCGGAAGCTGCGGGGCCTCCTGCGGGACTACAACCACCGACATCAACGGCAACTTCCTGTTTACCGGTCTTGCCCCCGGCAGCTACTCCCTGACGGAAACTGATCTGCCCGGTTACTCATCCATTTCCGATTCGTCCGGCGGAAACGATAATATCGTGACTTTTACCCTGACTACGGGAAGTAACTCAACTGGTCATTTCTTCGTTGATAGTCGCCAGCTTGTATCGGTCGGCGCGAACTTTGTGACGAGCACCGTTCCCGCCAACGGTGCGACCGGCATCTCGCTCAGCACTACCACATTGATGGTTACCTTCAACCAGCCGATGATCACCTACGGCGGCGGCAGTGTGCTGGATGTTGGCAACTTCAACAATGACATTGACAATCTCACCCTGGGCGGGAATGTGCCCATCCTGGGTGTGAGTTACAACCCGAATACTTACACTGCCACTTTGACAATCGATACATCTGACCCGCAATGGAAGCCGGGCTCACAATTCCGATTGCGAATCAAGAACAATATCAAGAACGCCTGCGATGTAAAACCGACCGGCGCGGATGTGGATGTGCTATTTACAACTGATTTGGTCATCAGCGGTCAGGTCCGTGACGACCTGGATGGTGATGGCAGCCTGACCGATCCGGATGCCGGTATTTCAGGTGTGACCGTAAGGTTGTATAATAGTACGAACACCTTGTTGGAACGACCATAACGAATTCCGGCGGATATTTCACATTCAGTAACCTGTCTCCAGGCACATACTACATCCGCGAAACCGATCCGGGTGGTTATGTTTCAACTGCTGATTCTTTCGGTGCCAATGACAATGAGATCACCAGTCACGCTGGCTGCCGGTGCAAACTCTATCGGACATAAATTTCTTGATTATTGAAACCTTCCGTTCATATAAACTCGGATTTCAGAACCTTTGAGAAAACTAAAGGTTCCAGCACGTACCATTTTGAATATGTCAGTCGAAGACGCCAACTACTACAATAACTGTAAACTATACAACTACAGACGGATCGTCAACTGGAGGATCTCCCCATCATACTGACGTTGGTTTTAGGAATACGTTGAATATGGTAGCACCCATACGATCTGATTTGTCTTGGCTCTTCCTGAAAAAAGCGACTTTGCTGGTGATAACCCCTTCCCAAAAGCTACTCGCGCCGTTAATTCTATGGAATTTGTTCGCGACTACTTACTGATGTTTGAGTAATTAATTTCCGTTCGAAATGGCAATTTTACGAGAGAAAATCAAGCATCTTTGCGGAAATTGTTTCTTCAAAACTCTTAGCGAGAGCAATATTTGGGATGAGCTAGGGCAGTGGCTGTGGAAATTAAAATAACCTCCAGCGTTCCCCTCCGCTTGGCCTGCACTTCAAACCAGGCGAACAGAAAGTATCCCAAAAGGCCGTAGAGCAGACCAATCCCCAATTCGCCCCACAGCAGGGACGAGACTTCGCCCAGAGCCGCGCCGTTCACCAGCAGGCGCGCCGGCGGCGATACCGCGCGTCAGGGGCAAAGCCCAGGAGATGGCTTGCATGAACTGAGGAAATTTTTCAATGGGAACGTTTGCACCGGAAAAGATCAGCAGCGCGAAATAAACAAAGTTATTGATGAACATCACATTGACCGTGATAAGGCTCAAACACCCCAGCAACAGTCCCAGTCCGCATGTGCTGAGGGTGGTGATGAAGATGACCAGTCCCAGCGCTGGCAGGCTGGTATGAGACAGGTCCAAATGGAACAGAAGCACACCCCACACAAAGGCGACGACCACGCCCAGCACCCCGTCAATGACATGCATGAAGGCGCGGCCAAAGAATGTGACGATGCGATTGGCAGGCGTTCCGAAGAGATAGGGCAAAGTCCCCGACTCGCGCTCGCCGCCCACGCTCATCGTCACGCCAAAGATGCCGCTGACCGCGGTAATCTGGATGGCGTTACCAATAATGTAAAACGCAGCGTTTTCAGGGCTGGTGGCAAATGTACCGAGATAAACAAAGAAGAACATCTGCGCCAGCGGCATGAAAATTTTCGAAGCCGCATAGGTTGCAGGGCGGAACCAGTGAAACAGGGCCACGTACGAGAGCAATGCGCCCTGCCAGAAGAGACGGATGTTACTGGTAAAAGTTTTCATTCCATTCCCAACGTTGCGTCGGCGCGGGCTTTGTAGAGCATGAGTTTGAACAGCCGCGAGGCGATGAGCAGGTCAATGATCGAGAAGAGCAACATCATGCCCCAGGCGAAGAGAGTTTCTCGAAAGGCGCGCCCGCCGTCGAGGTCCCGTGCAGAGCGACAGCCGCCCAGTAGGGGGGAAGAATGTACGAGACAGGAGTTGTCCAACCGGGCAGGAGCGCGATCGGGAAGAGGAATCCACTTAAGACATAGACGGGAAACTCCATCGCGTTCTGCCAGTGACGCACACCGGGATTCATCACAAAGATCGGCGCGATAACGAGGCCGAAGCAGATGAAGGCGATGATGGTCAGAAAAAGAGAGACGATAAAAAGAAGGGGCTGTTGCACAGAAAGCGAATAGCCGAACAACAGCGAGGCGATGAAGTAACCGACAAACATCGAGATGAGCGACTGCACCACGTTGGCAAGATTTTTTCCGAAGATGATCACCTCGAACGGCGTGGGCAGGGCCACCAGCGATTTCGAGCGTGCCTGACCAGCGCTCGGCGTTGATGCTGTTGCCCGAAACGAACAGCAGGCTCGACCACAAACCCGTCAGCCCACTGCCAACCACTACGAACATCGCGTAGTCCGAGCCTTTGTCAATCAGCATCCACAGCGCCAGCACCGCAATGATGATGGGCTGGAACAAAACCGCGAACAGGATGAACATATCCGTCATCTGCTGGCGGATGGTCATCTCCGCGACGATCAGGATGGTGCGCCAATAGCGCAACAGGATTTTCGGATTCACGCGTCGCCTCCTACCAGGCGGACGTACGCGTCTTCAAGCGTTGGCTCGCGGACAACCACCCGCCCCACGCGTTGACCTTCGATGGCTCCCATTATGTCGGGCACAGCCTCCGCCCCGCGCGCCGTTTGGATGAGGAGTATCTGCTTCTGCTCTTGCTCCTCCACCGACAGCGCGTCGACGAAGTGTCAGTGCGCGCAGTTTTTCGAGGATGTTTGCGGGTACACCGAAGGTCTCCACTTCCACCACGTTCAAATCTTTGACGTGTGATTTGAGTCCGCCGGGCGTATCGAGGGCGATGATGCGTCCGTGGTTGATGACCGCGATGCGGTCGCACAGCGCGTCCGCTTCGAACATGTAATGGGTGGTGAGCAGGATGGTCTTTTTCTCGGATTGCAGGTCGAGGATCACCTGACGAAACTCACGCGCACCGACGGGGTCGAGTCCGAGCGTGGGCTCATCGAGGAAGAGGATATCTGGGTCGTGCAGGAGCGTGCGCGCCACGTGCAGGCGTTGCTTCATTCCGCGGGAATACCCGCCCACGTTTTCCTCGCCGCGTCCGTTCAAGCCGACAAGTTCAAGCAGATAAGCGATGCGCTTCTTCGAGACATCGGGATCGATCCCGTACAGGCTGGCGAAGTAACGCAGGTTGTCGATGCCCGAAAGCCGCCAGTAGAGTCCGCGCTCGCCGCCGAAGATGAATCCGATGCACTTGCGGACTTCCTCCGCCTGTTTGACCACATCGAATCCTTTAACGGTGGCAAACCCACCCGTCGGGATGAGAAGCGTGGTGAGCATCTTGGTGGCAGTCGTCTTGCCCGCGCCGTTCGGGCCGAGCAGTCCGAAAAGTTCGCCTTCCTGAATCCCAAACGAGACATCGTCCACTGCGACGATCTCTTTGGCTGTGCGCTTGATGACGCCGACATGGGTCTTGAAGACGCGGCGTAGATGCGATACTTCAATTGCGTTCATTCTCTGCCTTATAAATTGGAGTGGGAAGTGGGGGAATTGTACCCGATTTGCGCACAGGGACGCGTCAATGCGTCTCGGTGATTTTTTTGATGGTGCGCGGTTTGTCGGTGTTGAAGCCTTTGACAGTGGTGAGGTGGCAGGCAAATAATTGGGCGGGGAGGATGCCGACCAACGGAGTTAGCCATTCGGGAATCTGAGGGCGGGAGTTGGATTGGGGATTGGGCCAGCGCGAGCACGTCTGCATCGTCTGAGATGACGACCAGTTCGGCGTCCTGCTGGTTACGAAGACGCGTGAGCATGTCTTTCATTGTGTCGTGCACTTTGCCGGTCGGCGCAATTGCCATCACAGGAAAGCCGCCTTCGATCATGGCGATCGGTCCGTGCTGAAAATCGGCGGACGAATACGGCTCGGCGATGATGTACGTTAACTCTTTGAGTTTGAGCGCCCATTCAAAGGCGGTGGCGTAATTGAAGCCGCGCCCAAGGACAACGCATTGCTGCATGTAACGATAGCGCTGAGCCATGCGGGCAATATCTGCATCGTGTGTGAGCGCCTGTTCCGCCCAGGCCGGGACGGCAGCCAGTTCGTCCCAACGGGAGTCGGAACCCTGCAACGCGGCAGAGAGCATGGCAAGGGCCATGAGTTCGGTGGTGTAGGTCTTGGTGGCGGCGACGGCCTCTTCTGCTCCCGCCTGGATGTCCAGCACGAGGTCCGCGGATTTGGCGAGAGGGGAATCGGGATTGTTGGTGATGGCGAGCGTGAGACAGTTTTGCCTGCGTCCCTCTTCGATGACGCTTACGATGTCGGGCGACTGTCCCGATTGCGAAACGCCGATCACCAGCGCGTTTTGCAGTCGCGGGGGTGATTGGTAGTACGTAAAAAGCGAGGGAGTGGCAAGCGCGATGGGCATCTGGTTGTACGCGCCCCAGAGATAATTTGCATAGCGGCCTGCGTTGTCCGATGTGCCGCGTGCCGCGAGGAAAACATATTGCACATTTTGTTTTTGGATGGTGCGCGCGATTTCGATCACGGTCTGTTTTTGATTTTTGAGCAGGGATGCCAGCCGCTGCGGTTGCTCGAGGATTTCGGAGTGGAGTGTCATGGTTACCTTGGAATGAATTGGTTCATTCGACATATAATTGAGATTGCGCTGAATGATTCTATCGCTATTTCTGAAGTTGGGTGCTCTCTATAATACCCACGGTCACAAATTGCGCTTCCCACCTTCTGAAAAAGCGCAATTTGTGACCGAGTGCGGTATAAATGAAAATTACAGAATAGGATTGTCTCGCCACCATGCTCCGTCCGGAATCGTTCATCACTCACACTCTCGCCCGTCACCCGCGCGGCGAGTCCGTCACACGTATTCTTTGTGCGGCCATCCAGGCTGTGGAGCCCGGGCAGGCTGTCCGCCGCTTTGTTCATCGCGAGGGAAAAATCCTCTTCGTCAACAAGCAGAAATATCTTCTGGACAAAATTGGACGGATTCGCATCCTTGGACTGGGAAAAGCCTCCCACGCCATGACTCTGCCCCTGATTGACCTGCTTTCGGATCTTTCTCCCCGCGGCCTGCTCATTCCAAAACAAACTCCCGTCCAACCCCTGAGTGGATTCGACATCCAACCTGGCGGGCATCCCGTCCCCGATGAAGATAGCCTGCGGGCTGGAGAAAAAGCCCTCGAACTGGTGAGCGGACTTGGTGAAGACGATCTGCTGATCTGCCTCATCTCCGGTGGCGGGTCTGCGTTGATGACGGTTCCACATGCGGGCGTTTCACTGGCTGATTTGCGCGAACTTACATCCGAATTGCTGGCCTGCGGTGCGCGAGTGGATGAAATCAACACTTTGCGCCGTCACCTGGATCGAACTCAAGGGCGGCGGACTTGCCCGGTCGGCCTTCCCCGCGCAGATCGTCAGTCTGATCCTTTCAGATGTGGTGGACAATTCGCTTGAGTCTATCGCCTCCGGGCCGACCGCGCCCGATCCATCCACCCGCGGCGACGCGTTGGGCGTGCTGGAAAAATATAATTTGGTGGAAAAAGTATCCGGGGCAATTCTCGACGCGCTCAGGACGAATCCCGAAACTCCCAAACCGGGCGACAGGTTATTCGAGCGGGTGCAAAATGTCATCGTGGGGAGTAACGCGCTGGCCGTGGAATCAGCCCTCGGTCAGGCGCGAAGCGAGGGTTTTCATCCATATTCATTGGGGAGTGACTGGCAGGGTGAGGCGCGCACCGTTGGCGGCGAATTGTCCCGGCGTCTGAGGCGTTCTTCAGAGCCGCGTCCTTTCTGTTTGATCGCGGGCGGCGAGACAACCGTTACCCTGCGTGGACGCGGGCGCGGCGGACGCAACCAGGAACTGGCTTTGGCCGCCGTCCGGGAACTGGCCGATCTGCGCGATGTGTTGTTTGTCACTCTCGCCACTGATGGCGAAGATGGCACCACAGATGCCGCCGGGGCTGTGGTCACTGGTGAAACTTTACAACGCGGGTTGAATTTGGGACTTTCCCCCGAAGCCTTTCTGAACGACAATAATTCTCACAGTTATTTCAGCGCGCTGGATGATTTGCTCAAGCCCGGACTGACGGGGACAAATGTCAACGATTTGATATTTTGCTTTGGGCTGTAGCGGGGAAGGTCACTTTCCCAGAACCATCCCAGTTGGGTCGATCTCGCGGAGGATGTGTTGTTCCTCTTCTGTCGGCGGCTGGGTTGTGGACAGGTCTTGCGGAATCAAAATTTCGAAATTGCTGTTGGTCTGCACATCCTCCACCGTCACGCCCGGATGCAGGCTGAGAAGAGTAAGCCGTTTTGATTGCAAATCGAAACCATATACGCCCAACTGAGTGATGACACGGTACGGGCCGCAACCGGCTGGCAGTCCCGCCGCTTCACGTGCACCGTCGCCGGTCAACCAGCCGGGCGTCGTCACAAATTCCAACTTTTTCATGAATGTGCGCTGACTCTGGTTGCGCATGATGTAGAGTGTCCGCCAGCAAAGCGATCCCAGATCGTTTGCTCCGCCTGAGCCGGGGAGGCGGACTTTGGGTTGTTCCCAATCCCCGATGACGGTGGTATTCAGGTTACCGTAGGCATCCATGGCCGCCGCGCCCAGGAAGGCATAGTCAATGAAGCCCGCCTGCGCCGCAGACATGACATCATGCATGGATGAAGCCGCCATTGCCCGGTAAAATGTGCGCGAATCTCCCACAGAAATGGGCAGGACCGGCACTTGTGGGCCAATTCCGCCCGCCTCGAAAATGATCAGGATGTTCGGCGCGTGCGTGCGCTGTGCCAGCATGGTGGAGATCATCGGAAGGCCGGTTCCCACAAAGACTGCCCGGTTATCTTCCAACAGACGAGAGGCTACACAAGCCAGGAGTTCAGATAAAGTGTAGTTTCCGGGATTTGGTTTTTCCATTGGCCTACTCCCTGTTTGCATCATTGTTTGTCAACGGCGCTCTGAGTTGTTCGACTCTCTTTAGTTGAGAAAGTGTCCGCACTCCCCCGATTTTCTCAAGGTACTCCTCAAAATCAGCCACACCAAAAACATATTTCGCCAGGTATTCTTGTGCGCCCTCTTCGGTTTTGGCAAGCATCATCCATTTTCGAATATGGTTTTCATCGAAATAATATTGGTAGGGCATCAGGGTTGGATGCGCGCCATAAGGCACCTCACAGACCGCATCTACAACATAGAAGGGGATGGCAGTGCGATCCGGCTCCCCGCGAATGTCATCGTTGTGAATGATCTCCTCGGTGGTGATAATTACGCGGCGGGCGGCGCGCGCCAGCTCAAAATCCTCCACCAGGATGCCGTCAATCTGCGCATTGCCGTACTGGTCACAACGAGGCACGTGGAAGAGCGCCACATCTGGATACGCCGCCGGGACCAGTGTCACTGGCTTGCCGCTCCAGGGATCGCGGATCTGTTTGGCAGAACTCTTCTCAAAGGTGTCCGTCCCGGCGAGATTGCGTGTCGGAATGAAAGGAATACCCATCATCCCGGCCAGGAAGCGCCATTGATATCCGCCATTGGAAATTTCAGCCGCCACTTTTAACCTGTCCGCTTTCCACGGCGCGTCGTCCCGCGGGCGACAGTCCGCGCAGTTCGTGTCCAAAGGAGTATGCACATTCTACTTTGCTGACACAGCCCGCGCCGATCAACACATCGATATCATGTACGGCAGTTTTCCCGGCCATCACCAGATTGCGGCGTCCCTGACGAATGATCTCATAAACGATGGACATCGGCACGCGCACATGTCCAAATCCGCCGATGGCAAGATAATCCCCGTCTCGCACAAAGCGAGTCACAGCCTCCTTCACGCTCATGCGCTTGTCATTCAGTCCGCGTGATTTATGCTCGCGCACCCAGGCTCGATTTTCGTCCGGGTCGTGCCAGCCAATCAGTTCGCCTTGCCCTTCCGCCAGGATTTCAATTGTTTTTGCCATGGTTTCTCCTCAACTGCCGGGATTTCAAACAGATGATTTCACGCTTTCGGCAGGCGTGGCTGATTCACTACCCATTACTTCTTCCACCGCGCTTACAGACTCGCGGCTCATGGTGTTGTTTTTACAGATATAGTCTACCAGAATCTTGACGGTTTGCGACTCTTTAAACAGAAAAGGTTGTCACAAGGACAACCTTTTCTGTTTTGCTCAGATGACACCAAGCGCTCCAAAACCTGAACGAAGCGCCGGATACAATTTTCTGTAAAGCGGATACACCCTGCGGTAGATACTCGCCTGTGCCTCGACCGGATGAGTTTCCCCGCTTACCTGGATCGCAAGGTCACATGCTGATTCCACGTCTCGCCAGAGTCCTGCGCCCACTCCTGCCAGCAGGGCCGCGCCATAGGCCGCTCCTTCAGTGGTGTTGACTGTCACCAGTTCGGTGTCGAACACATCAGCTAGGATTTGCCGCCACAGCGCGGACCGCGCTCCGCCTCCCGAGACGCGCACCTGCTCGATCTTTGCCAGCCCGGCAGATTTCATCAACTCGAATGAGTTTTTCAGGCCAAACGCCACACCTTCCAGAACTGCGCGTGTACAGTGTGCCATTCCATGCCGGACCGTAAGCCCCACAAACGCGCCGCGCGCCAGCGGGTCGGGATGAGGCGTCCGTTCGCCGGTGAGGTAGGGGAGGAAAAGCAGACCGTCCGAGCCGGCGGGGATGTTCGTAATAGGAGCCAGCAAATCGTCGTAGGATGAAGCGGGGGCAAATGTGTCGCGATACCAGCGCAACGATCCGGCCGCTGAAAGCATGACGCCCATCAGATGCCATTTGTCCGGCACGGAGTGGCAGAACGCATGCAGGCGTCCCTCGGATTCGATGAAAGCGTTGTTGGTAGTTGCAAAGACCACGCCGCTTGTGCCGAGTGTCAATGCGACGATGCCCTCTTTGACGGCGCCAACGCCAACAGCCTGCGCGGCCTGATCGCCACCGCCTGCCATGACGGGAGTGCCCGCTCTCAGTCCGGTTGCAGACGCTGGCAGAGGCCGAGACTTGTCCGGTAATTTGCGTCCCCTCAAAAAGCGGCGGCATCCACGCGCGGGGAATCTCCAGCGCAGATAAAACCTCGTCCGACCAATCGCGCTTTTGCAGATCCATCAGCACAGTGCCAGCGCCGTCGGCTTTGTCCATCGCGAAATCGCCGGTTAACTTATAGCGGACAAAATCCTTGGGCAACAACACATGTGCGGCTTTGGCATATGTCTGGCTCGTTCTCTTTGACCCACAGAATCTTGGGCGCGGTAAAACCAGTCAATGCCACATTCCCGGTGTTCTGGATGAATTTTTTCCTGCCCATCCGCGCGTGAATTTCATCGCACTGGGATTGTGTGCGCTGGTCGTTCCATAAAATGGACGGGCGCAATACTTCGCCCGCCGCGTCGAGCAACACCAATCCGTGCATTTGGCCTGTCAGCCCGACACCGCCAATCTGCGCGGTGTCCACTCCTGATTTTTGGATCACAGCGCGAATGGATCTCTGCGCGCCGTCCCACCACAGCTTGGGATGTTGTTCGCTCCAGAGCGGGCGCGGCGTCTCAAATGGATATTCCGTCGCGGCCACTGCCACCACGCGCCCAGCCGTGTCGATCAGCAGGGCTTTGGTGGCAATCGTGGATGTGTCAATGCCGAGGAAGTATGTCATGCTTCACTCCAATCCCAATTGCTCCGCGAGGGCTTGTGCGCTATCTTCATTTTGTGGAAGATCAATGCCGCCGTACAATTCCCAAGTTTCAGTGTGCGTGACGGACTCGTCCGGAGCCAGCGTGCCGATGGGAGCCAGCGTTTCCAATTCAAGGAAGCGCTGGTTGCAATAACATTCGCTTGAACTTCCCAGGTCATAATACGCGGACTTCGGATCGAAAGGCGCACGCTTGACAAACAGGACTCCGTCCAGCCAATAGGCTAGCCAGCCGCGCGGGTTGGGGAAGCCAACCTTAAATGGTTGTTGCATGTCGGCGTGCACGAGAATATATTGATTTCCCCAGGTCACGTGCGGATTGGAAATGTCTGTGTATGGCCAGAGCGACAAAGAACGGTTCGGCAGGACTTCGGTTTGCTCGCGTGACTGGGGCAGGATCGCAACCCCGCCTGTGCGAAACTGCGTGATCGCCCACGGCGCGCACTCCACAGGCCACGGCCCGCGGTTCGTCAGTGTGTGGCGGACAATGACCTGGGGCTTTTCATCCACCAGGGAAATTTGGATGGCCTTCTCGATTCCTGTCTGCACCTCGACCGGCTGTGTGACCAACAAGCCTTCCACGCGGGGACAACGGTGACAGCTTCATTGTCCGGAATGTACGTGCGCGGCATGTTTTCGGGGGCGTGCCACAGGCGATGTCCGCCATAGAAATGAAAGAGGGTTCCATCCGGGCGCTCGGTGACAAAATCCGATAGTTCAGCGAATAGGTTTTTCCCGCCTTTGAATTGTAGGGAGATGACGCGCGGTCCCGCCGATTGGGTAATCAGCAATCGGAGAAACGAATTCTCAAGGGAGACGCAATCGAAATCGAGAAATTTTACGGTTTGCATCATGACATGGAGAAAGGCGTCACGCCTGTTGTTCAGGCGTGACGCGCAGGGAATTAGCGAATGCCGAGCAACAGGTCAATGGTCAATTGATCGAGTCGTTCGTAGCGCAGGCCTTTCAAGCCGATGGCCGCGCGGTCGAAGGAATGGGACTTGAGCGCCCGGGCTTTTTCGGCGTTGTACTTGCCAAAGTACCGGGTCATTGTGCCATCGTCGGCATGGATTTCGGCGAGCAGGGCCTGTATCTCTTTGTCCGCGTTGAATTGCGCGGCCTTTTCTTTCAGGATGAGGTATGTGCGTATACAGCCACGCGCAAAGTCCTTAACGCCCTCGATGTCTTCTGTGCGGTAGGCGTGCGCGTCGAAGTGACGTGAGCCGGAGTAACCGACATCCTCGAGGAACTTGACAAGGATAGAACGCGGCCTTTATATCGCGCGAGCCGAAGCGCAGATCCTGATCGTAGCGGCCAGGATACTGATCGTTCAGGTCAATGTGGAAGAGTTTGCCCGCCTCCCAAGCCTGCGCGACGCCGTGCATGAAATTGATGCCCGCCATGTGTTCGTGCGCCACTTCGGGATTCACGCCAACCATTTCGGGATGGTCGAGGGTCTCAATGAAGGCCAGCATGTGCCCGGTGGTGGGATTGTAGATATCGGCGCGCGGTTCGTTGGGTTTGGCTTCCAGCGCAAATTTCAAGTCGTATTTTTTATCGAGCGCATATTCGCACAGGAAGTTCATTGCTTCGCGGTTGCGCTTGATGGCTTCCACCGCGCTTTTACTCGAATCGGTCTCGGTTCCTTCGCGTCCGCCCCAGAAGACGTAGATCTTCGCGCCAAATTCCACGCCCAGGTCAATGGCGTTCATGGTTTTTTGCAAGGCGTACGCGCGGACGTTTGGGTTGTTGCTGGTGAACGCGCCATCCTTGAAGATCGGGTCGCTGAATAGGTTGGTGGTCGCCATTGGCACAACGATCCCGGTCTCTGCAAGAGATTTTCGGAAGGCCTTTTTGATGGCATCCGGTTCGGTGGGGGTGGCGTCGATGGGAATCAGGTCGTTATCGTGAAAGTTGACGCCGTACGCACCGACTTCACTGAGCAGGTAGACCAGTTCGGCGGGAGTTTTGTGCTCGCGGGTGGCCGCGCCAAACGGGTCGGCGCCACGCGAGCCAACCGTCCACAGGCCAAATGTGAATTTGTGTTCCGGTTTGGGGGTGAAATCAGACATTGCATACTCCTTTTTTAAGAAACTTGCACGGGACAAACGAATACCCGTTTTTCGACAGGGATCTTGCCGTCACCGACGATCTCAAATTCGCTTGTCAGGCGAATATCCTCGCTGGAACTTCCGACCATCACAAAAATCCGTCCAGGTTCGAGCACGAGATTCAGTTCGGTATCGTAAAAAGCTAGTTGGTCGGCGGGCAGGCTGAAGGTCACGGTTTTGGACGCGCCGGGTTCAAGCGTCAGGCGGACATATCCTTTTAATTCCTTCATCGGGCGCGGGACGCTGGCATACTCGTCACGGATGTAAAGCTGGACCACCTCGTCGCCTGTGACTTTGCCTGTGTTGGCGATCCTGAGCGAAACGTCCACGGTCTCGCGCCCCAACCTGTTTCCGATCTATGGACAGATCGCTGTACTCGAACGCGGTGTAACTTAGCCCGTGCCCAAAGGGATACAACGGCGCGGCCTTCTCGGAGACGTAATCGCCGTACCAATGCGACTTCATGCCCGACGGCTTGTGATTGTAGTAGATGGGCAATTGACCAACGTGACGAGGAAACGTGACTGGTAGTTTGCCGCCGGGATTGACATCGCCGAAGAGCACATTTGCAACTGCCCCGCCGCCCTCTTCTCCGGGAAGCCAGGCTTCGAGGATGGCGGATGCGTCTTTGTCCAGCCAGGGGATGGCGTAGGGGCGGCCATTGACCAGCACCGCTGCAACGGGTTTGCCTGTGGCAAGGATTGCCCGCGCCAATTCCTCCTGCACGCCGGGCAGGCGCAGATCGGCGCTGTCACGCGTTTCGCCTGTGGTGCAACTGGGAACCAGACCGGAACAGTCGCCGAGGACAAGCACAACGGCGTCGGCCTGTCGGGCGATTTGAACGGCCTCGGCAAATTCACTGGCTCCTGGAATTAGATTGTCACAGCCTTTTGCATAAAGGATTTTAGTGTCGGGCGAGACTGCCGATCTAATGCCTGCCAGCACGCTGACAACCCGCACTTCATGTTTGGCAAGTTCAGCATCATCGAGCGCGGCAAAGGATAAATCGGGCGGAGTCCAAAACTTCATCAGTTCCAGGGTGGCCGCGTAGGAATAATCGCCAAGCAGGTTGCGCTCGCTGTCTGCATTTGGGCCAATGACGGCCAGTGTGCCGATGGTTTTTGGGAGGGGAAGCAGGCCGTCGTTTCTGAGCAGGACCATGCTTTTGCAGGCGATCTGGCGTGCCAGCAGCGCGTTGCTCCGCGGTCTCAAAGACTTCGAGGACGCGGCCTTCATCCACATAGGGATGCTCAAACAGTCCAAGTTCGAACTTCTTCTGCAAGTGACGATGCACCGCGGTGTTGACAGTTTCCATGTCCAGATCGCCCGCTTCAATCGCGACTTTGAGTGGGTCGCCGTAACAGACCGTGGTCGGCAGTTCGACATCCACTCCCGCTGTGAGCGCCAGCCGCCCTGCCGTGGACAAATCCGCCGCGGCGTTGTGGAAGTTGTGGATCATGATGACTGCCTCGTAATCTGAGACAACTACGCCCCCGAACCCAAGTTCGTTGCGCAGCAAGTCGGTCAGGATTCGACGGGAGACGGCTACCACTTCCCCGTCCAGTTCGGGATAGGAGTTCATGATGGAAGCCAGGCCAGCGTCGCGTATGGCCGCTTGAAATGGGGCAAGAAATATTTCGTGCAGGTCGCGCATCCCCATATAGACGGGGGCGCAGTTCTGCCCGCCCTGAGACAAACTGTGACCGATGAAATGCTTGCCAGTTGCCATCACACCCTCGGACAATGTTTCTCCCTGCAAGCCGCGAATATATGCCATGCCGAATTGGCTGACCAAAGTCGGGTCTTCGCCAAAGGTCTCTTCGGTGCGACCCCGACGCGGGTCACGCGAAACATCCAGGACAGGGGCCAGGGCCTGGCGTGCACCAATTGCCAGTAACTGCCTGCGGATGGAGCGCGTCATCTTCTCGGCCAGTTCGGGCTGGAAGGCGCTTGCCAATCCGATCATCTGGGGGAATGCTGTGCCTCCCAGAAACATGGCGCCGGAGCAACACTCTTCATGCAAAATGGCTGGGATGCCGAGACGCGTCTTTTCCACTAAAAATTTTTGGATCTGATTCCCGGCTCGCGCGGCCGCCAGAGGGTCCAGTGTGGAGGCGCCCGCTACGCGGGTGATCTGTCCAATGCCGGGACCGAGTTTCGATTGTAATTTGGCGGAATCCAACTTCCCGTTCGTTTGCAGTTCGTACATCCAGTATGAACCAAGTTGGGCGAGTTTTTCGTCCAGGGTCATTTTTGAAAGCAGGGTTTCCAATTGTTGACTTGTTGATTTCATCCAATCCTCTATTTCGTTCAGGAGACGGCATTGTTGCTGATGGTCTGTCGATACCAGATTCTGCGCTTGCCTTCGGGGTGCGCTGCTGTGTCCGGTAGTCGACATGCACGATCCCGAAGCGCTTGGAGTACCCGAAGCCCCACTCGAAGTTGTCGAGCAACGACCAGACGAAGTATCCTTTCACCGGGACGCCGCTGGCGATCGCCCGCTGGACCATCTGCAGATGGCGCTGGATGTATGAGCGACGAGCGGGATCGCTCACTTCTCCGTCAGGGGCCACAGTATCCGGGAAGGCTGCGCCGTTCTCGGTGATATAGATCGCAGGAAAGCCGTAGCCGAAATGCAGCCGGCCCAAGGTGTTGTAGAGGCCCTGGGGGTAGACCTCCCAGCCCATTTCGGTCTGCTCATCGCCCGGAACAACGGTGCGGCGCAGGTTTTCCGCTTCGCTGAGATCTCTCGATCGAACAATGTTGCGGGTGTAGTAGTTGGCGCCCAGCAGGTCAATGGGCTCGGCGATCGTTCGCATGTCGCCGTCTTGAACGAAATCCAGGGCGTCCCCAAAGCCGGCGACCATGTCCCGCGGATAGCCGCGGCCAGCCAGGGGGTCGAGGAACCAGCGGTTGATGTACCCATCCACCCAGGTCGCGGCCTCCCGGTCCGCCTGGCTGGGCGATGCGGGTTGTTGCGGGGTCAGGTTCAGGGCGATCCCTACGCTTGCAGCCGGGCAATGGGCCACGAATGACGGGCACCGCCCGCCCATGAGCGAGAAGAGATGGTGAGCGGCCGCCAGGGCCTCCTTCCGATCGGTATGCCCGGGGGCGTGTCGCCCGTCTTGGTGCCCGATGAATGCGCTGACCCAAGGTTCATTTACCGTGATCCAGTGTTCCACCCGGTCTCCGAGGGAGCGGCCCATGACGTCCGCATACTCGGCGAAGGCATCCACCACCGTCCGCGCCGGCCAGCCGCCTTGATCCTGCAAGGGCTGGGGCAAGTCCCAGTGGTACAGAGTTACATAGGGCGCTATCCCTGCATCCAGGAGCGCATCGACCAACCTACAGTAGAAGTTCAGTCCGGCCTGATTCACCGTACCGTGCCCCTCCGGCAAGATGCGCGGCCAGGAGATCGAGAAGCGATAGGCTTCCAGGCCGAGGGCCTTTATCAATGCGACATCTTCACGCCAGCGGTGGTAGTGATCGCAGGCGACATCGCCCGTATCGTTGTTGTGCACATTCCCGGGGGTGTGGCTGAAGCGATCCCAGATACTCTCGCCTTTGCCATCCTCGTCCCATGCGCCTTCGATCTGATAGGATGCCATCGCGGCACCCCAGACAAAGCCCTTTGGAAAGACCGCTCTATCTGGGCTCATCGCACTTCACTCTCGACCCAGCCAGGCCACGACGTGCAACGCTGGGTTTCCCTCGGGTGGGATTGGAATCGTCGTCCCGCTCGAGCGGCAGTCCATTCAATTCCAACCGGACATCATTCCCCGGACCGTTGCGAGTTCACCTGGATCGCGTATCGGACGCCCCGGAAGTGACGCTCGGCCTCAAAGCCATCCCAATTGGCGGGAATCACCGGTGCGATCTGCAAGCCGTCATAGGTTGGGCGGATCCCCAGGATCCACTGTGTGATGGCGACGTAATTCCAGGCCGCCGTGCCGGTCAACCAGGAATTTTTGGCCTCACCATGTGTGGGGGCGTCTTTGCCGGCGATCATCTGGGCGTAAACGTACGGCTCGCAGCGGTGGACATCGCTGATTGCCTCGCGTGCCGACGGGTTGATGCGCAAGTAGTAATCGTGGGCCCTGTCCGCCCGCCCCACCAGCGTCTCGGCGATCATGATCCATGGGATTGGTGTGACAAAAGACGCCGGCGTTTTCCTTGTACCCAGGCGGGTAGGATGAGATCTCACCCAGGTGCAGATAATACTTGCGGTAAGCAGGCTGCTGCAGCACGATGCCATGCGGCGTCGCCAGGTGGTCGGCCACCGAGTCCAGAGCCTGCCGCGCCCGACCGTCTTCCAGGCCCAACCCTGCCATTACACACATACCCTGCGGCTCGATGAAGATCTGCCCTTCGTCATTTTCCTTCGACCCGAGCGGCCGGCCGAAATCATCATACGCCCGGCGAAACCATTCGCCGTCCCAGCCCTGCGACCAGATCGCTTTTTCCATCTCTGGGCTGCTTTGCATAAAGTCGCAGTTTCCGATCCACGGTCCTCAACTTCCAGCCTGGTGACGATTTCGACCAGCGCCGCATCTCCTTCGCTGCCAGCACGAACAACCCGGCGATGAAGACGCTCTCCGCAATCTTGCCCGTCTCTGTTGGTCGTGGTTTGAAAGGACTGTCCCGGGCGCATCCGAAAAGCAATTCAAATTCAGGCAGTCATTCCAGTCTGCGCGGCCGATCAGCGGCAGTCCATGCGGGCCAAGACGGTCGAGGGTGTACTGGATGCGATCGGCGCAAATGCCCGTACAAGCGGCTCCTCGCTAGCCGGGCTGGTTATCGTAAGGCACAGGCTCTTCGAGAATTCCCCAGTCGCCCGTCTCCTTCACGTAAGCTGCCACCGACAACACCAACCAAAGCGGGTCATCATTGAAACCGCTGCCGACATCATTGTTGCCACGTTTGGTCAGCGGCTGGTACTGGTGATAGGCCCCCCCGTTGGGCAACTGTGTCGCCGCCAGGTCCAAGATCCGCTCCCGGGCCCGTTCCGGAACGAACTGCACGAAGCCAAGCAGATCCTGGCTCGAGTCGCGGAAGCCCATGCCGCGCCCAATGCCGCTCTCAAAATAGGAGGCCGAGCGCGACAGGTTGAAGGTGGTCATCACCTGGTAGGCGTTCCAGATATTGACCATGCGATTGGTGTGCTCATCCGGCGTGGTCACCTGGAATTTGTCCAACACGCCGTCCCAATGCTCACGCGAAGCCTGAAATGCGCTTCTCGACCACATCCGCCTTCAGATAACGTCGGATCACAGGCAGACACGGTCTGCTTGTTGATGATTTGCGATTGGGGTGGATCGAATTTTTCGTCTGCCGGGTTTTCGTGGTATCCGAGCAGGAAGATGATCTTTTTCTGCTCTCCCGGCTTCAATTGGACCTTGACATGCTGCGCGCCGATCGGCTGCCAGCCATGCGCGATCGAATCCGCGACATCTGGCCCGCCTCGACCGCCGCCGGTGAATCCCATCCCCGGTAGGCGCCCAGAAAGGCCTCCCGCTGGGTATCGAACCCGGTCACGGGCTCGGAGCAGGCAAGATATGCAAAGTGGTCGCGGCGCTCGCGGTATTCCGTTTTGTGATAGATCACGCCGTCTACGACTTCCACTTCGCCAACGGAGTAATTGCGCTGGAAGTTGGTGGCGTCATCCATAGCATCCCAGAGACTGAATTCCACGGCTGAAAACACAGACAATTGGCCGCTTCCTCGCGGTGATTGGTGAGAGTCAATTCCCAGATTTCAAGGTTCTTCCCCAGAGGAACAAAATAGCGGGTGCAGCATTCGATCCCGGCCAGTTTGGAGCGGATGATGGTGTATCCCATCCCGTGCCGACATTCGTACTCATCCAATGGGGTACGAGTTGGCTGCCATGTCGGCGACCAGGTCCGAGGTCCGGTTTGAGGCGGGTTTTCGTCCCGCAGGTAAATGTATCGTCCGCCCATGTCCAGTGGGGCATTGTTGTAACGATAACGGGTCAGGCGTCGCAGGCGGGCGTCCCTGTAGAATGAATATCCACCTGCTGTGTTCGAGATCAGGCCAAAGTATTTCTTCGGACCCAAGATAATTGATCCAGGGCAGAGGGGTGTCGGGTTGTGTGATCACATATTCCCGATTTGTATCATCGAAATGGCCATAGCGCATAATGCCTCAATGTGGTTCATGGATTTTGACTGCCTGAAACACTGTTTCTGACAATTTATTCCTTCACTGCGCCCATGGCGATGCCGCTGACGATGTAACGGGAGAAAAAGGCATACATGATAATGATCGGCACAATGGTAATCGCCAGCCCGAGGTAGATGGCGCCATATTCGGTTCGATACACGTCGCCACGCAAGGTTTGCACCAGCATGGGCAGGGTGTATTTTTCTATTGATGAGATCAAGATGAACGGGTTGAAAAAATTATTCCAGGATGCAACAAAGGCAAAAATGCCCATGGTGGCCGCCCCCGGTACTGCCAGAGGCATCATCACCTTGTGAAAGATGCCCAATTCACTGGCGCCATCGATCCTGGCGGCATCGATCAAATCCTGGATCACCATTGATTCGAGGTATTGCTTGCCGAAGAAAACCGCGCCGGCATTTGCGATAAGCGGCAGAATCAAGCGAGGCGTAATTATCGGTCAGCCCCAGCTTGGACATATATTGATAGAAGCCAATAATGGAAAGCTGCATGGGGATCATGACCAGCACAATGACAAAGTTGGAGAATATTTTTTTGCCCGGGAAGTCGTAAACGACCATTCCATAGGCCGTCAACAAGCGAGAAATAAACCGTGACAGCCGTCGAAGCGACTGCGAGAAACAGGCTGTTCGCGAAGCCTCTCGGCAGGTTAATCCCTTGCTGAGCAAGAGCCGGTAGTTTTCGATCAGGTGCGTGCTTGGCAAAATACTGATACCCTGTTGAATCTCTGTTGTTGAGCGGGTTGCGTTCACTATCAATAACCAGATCGGGACAATGGTGATGATCAACAGGAAAAACAGCAGAGGCGTAAACAAAAAAGCGCATCACATAAGTGCCAAATTTATAGTTGATCATGATTGTGACCTCTCTGTGGTCTTTTTGGAAAGTCGACTGTTCTGGTCGGTTGTGCGTCAACTGCATCCTTGTCTCGCAGGAAATAGAAGATTCCCAAGGCGCAAATGCTGGTCATGATGAATATCAATACGCCAACCGAGGAGGCGGCCCCAATATGTCCCTTGCTGCTGGCAAACTTCATATACATCAGGATATTGTTCGTTTGGATCGAGCTTAATGGGAGAGCCTCTGCCATCCGTCAACAGGAATGGAATATCGAACATCTGCATGCCGCCCACCAGTGATGTCACGAAGATAAAGATCAGGATGGGTTTCAAGAGCGGCAGGGTGATGCGCCTGAACATTTGCCAGACGCTTGCACCATCCACCATGGCGGCTTCATACAGGTGAATGGGGATGGAGGTCATGCCAGCCATGACGATGATCATGGTCTGTCCAAACCACGTCCACCATTGGATGAAAACCACCAGTCCGCGCGTCACCCAGATCATTCTCCAAAAATCGCATGGCTTCACTCAAGAATCCAGCCCTGACCATGAATTGATTCGCAGGCCCATAGTAGGCAAACAACGCATTAAACAAAGCCGCCACCGCAGCCGGCATCAGCAGGTTCGGCAAAAAGAATATTGCCCGCCAAACCCCAACTGCCCTGATCTTGAGCCGGGCGCTCGTGAACAGAACGGACAATAACAATGCGATGCCGATCTGTGGAATGAAATTCAAGATCCAGATCAACCACGTGTTCCCCACCGCCCTCATAAAAAACATCATCGGCAAATAAGCGCTTGAAGTTGGCAATGCCGACGAAATGGCTGCTTTTTGACATCAGCGTGGTATCGGTAAAGCTAAGTGCTATTGTGTTAATAACCGGGTATAAGCCAAAGATAAGAAAGCCAATGATGAAGGGCGCAAGGAACAGATACCCGGTGTATTTTTTCTTGAATTTGACAAGTTTCATGCTGCCTCCGTCTGATGATAAAACTGATTCTGCCAACTTATTGAAGATGACTGGAAAACAGGGTGGGTCAGTGTATCACGAGAATACACTGACCCACAAAGCTCTAGAACGGATTACTTTACGGGGGGTTCAGGGATGATCAGATCGGGGAATTCATTCCGAACCGCATCCAGCCATGCCTGCCACATTTCGGCTTCAGTCATGGTTCCGCCAAGGTAAGCGGCTCAGCGGATCCTTCGAGGGCGCGCTGAATGGCGTCATCCGAACCGGTCATCAACTCGCCATTGACGCTCGGGGCGGCTTGCGCGAAGGCTCCGTAGGAGTTCTCGCCGCCGAGGAAGTCGGCCAGTGTGGATTTATCGAAAGCTGCTTGTGATCTTCTCAACCACGACCTGGCTGGAGACGAAGTCGCCAGCAGCCTGTTTCTGGTCATCGGGCATTGTCGGGATCGATGGCTTTCAAGTATTCATTGGTGTAAACGCCGGTGGCCCAGTTGGTCAGGTTCTCTTCGTCAAGAGCAACGAACTTGACGAATTCTTTGCCAAGTTCAGCTGTTCGGGCTGCCATCCAAAACGCCAACCCAGGTGCCGCCCCATTGATAGGACAGCGGTCCGTTGATCATGGCCCAGTCGCCGCTGGTGTCGCTCGCGCCATCTTTCGACTTGGCGTTGGGGGCTCAAAACATAGGGCAGACCCCAGGTGGGCAGGAAGTAGCTGAAGACTTTCTTGGGAGTGCCTTCGGCATCCTTCAGACGTGTCGTTCATGCCAGCAAACCAACCTTCAGTCCACTGGGTGGCGCCTGATTCATAACCTTTGTCGCGCATCAATTTTGCGAATTGGACATATTCTTCGACCTTGGGGTCGATGACCAATTTGCCATCAACAACCCAGGGCTGGGCGCGGTTGGCGAGGAAGGGAGTTGAACAGTTCGCCGCCGGTCCCGACTGTGAAGTAGTCGCCAGTGCCGCATGCCTTGATCTTGGCAGCGGTTTCGACGAATTTGTCCATATCGGCGACCATGGCCTGCACTTCGGCGGGATCGTCGGTGCCAAGGCATTCTTTGGCGATGCTGCGGCGATAGAAGAAAGCGCCTGGGGTGGCCTGGTAGGAAAAGCCTTTTGCAACGCCATCATACGTGCCAACTTGAACAACAGCCGGGTAGGTCTTGAGGTCTTTGGTCAGGGGAAGCAAATCGTTCAGGTCCGCCAGGAGATCAGCTTCAACCCATTCCTTGACGAAAGCGGCTTCCAGAGCGACGACATCGGGAGAGTCCGCGGTGCCAGCGGCAGCCTTCACCTTGGTCTGATATTCGCCATTGGTCATCGGGATCATGGTGTAGACGACATCCACTTCAGGATGCTTGCCTTGAAAGGCAATTGCCATGGTGCGGATTTCATTGGTGAACGACCACACATTCAGGGTGCCCTTCAATTCCGCGGCGGGGGGCTTTTCACCACCGCAGGCGGTCAGGAGCATACTGGTAACCACCAGCAAACTCATTAAAATTACGATTGACTTACGCATGGGTCTTCTCCTTCTAATTTAGTTTTGATTAGGTTATACTAACTTTGTGTGGAGAGATCTCCGCACAACTCCGCAGGCCTTCCTTCATCTGCCAAGGTTGGAGAGAAGGCCTGCATTTTTGTTTAACTTCTCTTCTAACCACCTCCTTTCCTGTTTTTTTTTGATCAGTGATTTCAACTGGCGGAATGATTTCTTCTTGGTCATTGTTTATCTAGGCTCCTGTCATAACCCGGCAAGAGTCACGTTGTATTAAGTGGTTTGCATCTTATGCACTTGCTCTTCAAGAGGCTTTTCATTGATCAATGTAATGAGCATTTTGATGGCTACATAACCCATCTCGGGGAGAAATTGATCCACTGTGGTGAGACCCATATGCTTGGCTTCCGATATGTTGTCAAAACCCACTACAGACAAATCCTCCGGGATGTGCAAGCCTAGTTCGCTGGCCGCCTGATATACTCCAATTGCAGATTGGTCATTCGCCGCAAAAATCGCCGTGGGCGGATTGTCCAATGCCATCAATTGAAGTGTACGTTCATGGCCGGTTTTTGTGGAAAAATCCCCCGGCATGATCAATGTTTCATCCGGTTCAAATCCGTTATTGAGGAGGGCATCCCGGTACCCGGCCAGACGATTTTGAGCGCTTCCAATTTCCGGTCTGCCATTGATAAAACCTATGCGCCGGTGACCCAGGCGCAAAAGATAATTCATGGCATCCAATGCCCCCTGATAGTTCGTTCCCTGCACACAAGGATAATTTGGTCTGATCACATGAGGATCCACTGCAACGAGCGGCACGTCGGTGATAAAGTCTGATGCCGAAGTTGCCACCACAACCACGCCATCGGTCAGGGAGTTGCTTAGCAAAGAGACATAGTGTTGTTCACGAGTAATGGTGCCAGCCTTGTGAATGCCCCCGGTCGTATAAAGTAACAAATCAAAACTTGATTCTGCAATTGCCCGGTCAATGCCCCTCATTATTTCAATCGAATATGGAAACCCAATATCCGGAACCACAAGCCCGATCAGATTCTTTTTGCGGCTACGCATACTTCGCGCGGCCAGATTTGACGTATACCCCAACTGAGAAATAACTTCGCTAATTCGATCTTGTGTGTCCCGTGCCACGTCAACCTTGCCGTTCAACACACGAGAAACGGTTGATACGGAAACACCAGCCTTTTTGGCTACATCCTGAATGGTCACAACGCGTTTTTTAGTAATCATTGGCAGGGGATTTATCGAATACGTTACCGGTATCATTACCGGTAACGATATTATTGCACTAAATTCGTTAATTGTCAATAATCTTTTTTGTGACTTTTTAAGATAAAAAACGATGTTGACGCACATTCAAGACTATTCCCGCTTTATCTAATTTGAACCTGTAGCTGACATACCTCGCTCCCAGCGCCTTTCTGGGTTGTGGAATACACCACGTCCGCGAACCGGACAGCGTTGTCTCGCCCGCGCCAACTCGCCGAGGCGGTCATTGGACAGTTTCTCGTAGTCCACACGCAGGACTTCGATGTGGATGTCAATTCGTCGAGAATAAGATGAGCTTTTGATGTTTGGTAACGACAGCAGGAGCGCACAGTACAGGCTTTTGTGTATCGCCAAGTATGGAAATGGTATTGAGAGAATACTTAATAGTGGAGAGGATGAAAATTCATACTCTGATACGGTACCCACCGGCTCTGTCAACAAATAATGTGGACGCGCAGGATCGGGTTCGATCTTGCGGCGCAGGTTGCTGATGTTGACTCGCAGGATGTGCATTTCGCTTTCGTAGGCTGTGCCCCATACCTGCCTGAGCAAATGATGGTGGGTGATTACCTTCCCCGCATTTTGCATCAGCAAGCGCAGGATGTCGTATTCGGTGGGGGTCAGGGAGATTTCATCGTCCTCGCACGGTCACCACGCGGCGGGATAAATCCATTTGCAGTTCGTCCACCTGCAGAATGGGTTCATCGGGTTTGCTGGCCAGCCTGCGCATGGCGACGCGCATGCGCGCCATGAGTTCGCCTGTGCCGAAGGGCTTGGTGAGGTAATCGTCCGCGCCCGCATCGAGGGCGGCGATCTTATCCTGTTCGGCTTCGCGCACAGAGAGGATGATGATGGGCGTTTGCGACCATTCGCGCAGTCGGCGCGTGACTTCGATGCCGTCGATATCGGGCAGACCGAGGTCAAGGATGATGATGTCGGGGCGGTCGGCAATGACGGCATTCAGGGCTTCCTGTCCATTGGCGGCTTCGTAGATGGTGAAACCCTGTGCGCTGAGTGCGGCGCGCAGATAACGCCTGATGGGTGCTTCATCGTCCACGACAAGGATCGCGTTGGCCTGTTTCGACTCATCAGTCTTATTCCTGTGATCATCATTCAATGGCAATTCAATCGTGATCATCGTCCCGCCGCCTTCGCGGGCACTTGCATAAATATTACCATGATGCGCTTCGACGATTCCCTTGCTGATGGAAAGTCCCAGCCCTGTGCCGCTGACACTCTCGGGGCGCTGGACTCGGTAGAATTTGTCGAAGATGCGCGCCAGGTCTTCGGGTGGGATGCCCACCCCACGGTCCGCGATTTGGAGGCGGGCTTTTTCATCCACCAGGCAGGCGGAGACTTCGATCAGCGAATCTTTCAGGCGAATATTTGACCGCGTTCTCCAACACGTTGACAACCACCTGAACCATCAGCGTGAAATCCATTGGCACGAGCGGGAAATCCGCGGGGACATTCACTTTGACATCGTGCTCTGCCAATGCGTTTGCCAAGTTGTTCGAGGGCGGTGCCGATCACATCCTGATATCGCCAGGCTCGAGTGAAGTTTGATGGCGCCGCTTTCGATGCGCGTCATCGAAAGCAGGTTGCCGACGAGTCGATTCAATCGGTCCGCTTCTTCGCGGGCGGTGACGATCAGACTGCGGCGATATTCATCGTTCGAGCATGTCAGATTGTTCATCGAGGCTGGTCAGCGCGCCCGTGATCGAAACCAGCGGTGTGCGCAGATCGTGCGAGATCGAATTGAGCAGGGCGGTTTGCAGTTTTTCAGTGGCTTGCAAAAGTTCAGCCTGACGCGCCTGTTCCGCAAGACTGGCGCGTTCGATGGCAAGCGCAGCCTGGTTGGCAAAGGCGGCCAAGGTTTGTCGCTGTTCGGGGGTGAGAAAACTGCCCGTTTCTTTTGGATGAATTCCCAGCACGCCGACCAGTCCATTTGATGTTTTCAGCGGATGACAGCGGATGCTGGCGGCGGGCAGCGTATCCGTGCCGCGACCCGCAGGCTGGTCATGCTCGAATGCCCAGGCGGCCACCGCCAGTTCATTTTCGTCGGGATGATAATTGGGTGAACTGGCAAACGGATGATAGCTGTCCGTTTTCCGGGAGGAAGATGGCAACCTCGCGCCCAAATGCCTGGCCGATGTGGGAGATGATGATTTCCGCGACCTGTTTCAAGGTCGGTGGCGGAGGTCAGGTCCCGGCCGAGGTTGTAGAGCGCGGATGTTTGTGATTCGCGTCGGATGGCGGCTTCGGCTTGTTCGCGGACCCGTGCAGTGAGCGAACTGATCACAAGGCTGACCACAAAAAGCACAACGAAGGTGATGAGGTATTGTGTGTCACTGACCGCAAAGGTGAGATAAGGCGGGACGAGGAAAAAGTCGAAAGCCAGCACGCCCGCAATCGCAGCAAGCAGGGACGGTCCACGCCCGAGGAAAATCGCCGAGATGACCACCGATGCCAGATAGAGCATGACCAGGTTGGTGGGTTCCAGATTGCCGCGAACGGTAATGCCAAGCAGAGTGGAAAGAGCAACAAGGCCGAGGCTGAGCAGATAGCGTCCCAATGGGACGATGTGGCTGCCAGTCGGTTGGGATGATGGGTTTGCTTAGCTCCGTCTCGCGCGCTGATGACATATACGTCAATATCGCCGCTGGCATAGATGAGTTGGTCAACGATGGAGCCTGTGATGATCTCCTGCCAGCGCGGTTTGAGCGGTTTGCCGACCACAACTTTTGTGATGTTATTTTTGCGCGCATAATCAAGCACCGCCTCATGGATGGAACGTCCTGCCAGGGTGAGGGATTTTGCTCCCAGTTCCTCAGCCAGTTGCAGGGTGCGACCGATGCGTTCCCGATTGGCGGGATTGTTCTCGGGCTTGGATGCGATCTCCACATAGACGGCAAACCATTCGGCGTTGAGTTCATCCGCCAGCCTGCGCGTGGTGCGGATCAGTTTTTCCGCCAGCGGGCTGGGGCTGATGCAAACCAGCAGGCGTTCGCCCGCCGCCCACGGACCGGAGATGGCGCGCGTCTGCATGTACGAACGCATCTGGTCATCCACGCGTTCGGCGGCGCGGCGCAGGGACATTTCACGCAGGGCGGTGAGATTCCCTTTGCGGAAGAATTTTTGAATGGCGCGGCTGGCCTGCTCGGGAATGTAGACTTTGCCTTCCTGCAAACGGACGAGCAATTCATCGGGAGGCAGGTCAATGACTTCGATCTCGGAGGCTTCGTCGATCACGCGGTCGGGGATGGTCTCGCGCACGATGACGCCCGTCACCTGTGCAACGATGTCGTTCAAACTTTCGAGATGCTGGATGTTGAGCGTGGTGTACACGTCAATGCCCGCATCGAGAATTTCCTCCACATCCTGAAAGCGTTTGGGATGGCGCGAACCGGGCGCGTTGGTGTGGGCGAATTCGTCCACCAGAACCAGTTGCGGGCGGCGTTTGAGGACCGCATCCACATCCAGTTCGGGCAGGGTCACATTGTGATATTCCACCTGCTTGCGCGGCAACACTTCCAACCCTTCAACCAGTTCTTCGGTTTCGGCGCGTTTGTGGGTTTCGATATAGCCGACCACCACATCCACGCCCTGTTCCTTGCGTTGGTGCGCGGCTTCGAGCATGGCATAGGTCTTGCCCACGCCCGCGACATAGCCGAGGAAGATTTTTAGTTTTCCGCGGCTGGGTTCTTCGGCTTGAACATGTTTGAGCAGTTCGTCGGGGTCGGGACGATGTTCCATCAAATTTATTGTATCCCATCCAACGCCAAATTCAACAACAGGACATTGACACGCGGCTCGCCGAGAAAGCCGAATTGACGTCCTTCAGTATATTTCTCCACCGAGGGATTTGACATCCGCTTCATCCAACCCGCGGGCGGATGCCACGCGCCGAACCTGATACAACGCTGCGGCGACGCTGATATGCGGGTCAAGTCCGCTCCCCGAAGCAGTGACCAGGTCAACGGGAATCGGAAGCGTGTTATCAGGGTCAGCCGCTTTGAGGGCGTCGATGCGCGCCTGGACCATATCCATCAGAGCGGGATTCAACGGGCCGTAGTTCGAGCCGGATGAGGCTGTCAGGTTTTCGGCGTTGTAGGCATTGTAGGCGAAGGCGCCTGTGGCTGAGATGCGTCCCCAAAAATATCTGGGATCTCGAACTGCTGACCGATCAATTCCGAGCCGACAGCTTTGCCATCGACCATGATGAGGCTGCCGTTGGCTTGATGCGGAAATATCGACTTGTGCGATGCCTGTCACAGCCAGCGGATAGATCACCCCTGTAATGATGGTGAGAGAGCAAAAATCATAAGAGCGGGGCGAAGTTGAGTCATTTTCATTGGTTGAACAATTCCTGAGACAAATGGCAAAGAGTCCATAAGATGTTGAATGCATAGAAAGACCAGTGGACCGCCGGATATTGGAATTCAGAGGAAATCAGGGTCGAAAGCACTCGATGCCGTAGTGCAACGATGCATGCAAACCCAATTACCATTTCAGAAAGTCAGCGTGTTGAAAGCATGATCTCCTTGTCTATTCTATCCTGCAACTGCTCAGGAGCAGTATGTTGAAACGCAGATTTCGGATGAGACGAATTGGTAGACATCGCATATCTCCTATGTCAAGTCCGAACCAGACCAACAAGCATATCGATCAACTTGATGCCGATGAACGGAGCGATCAAGCCGCCGAGACCATAGATCAACAGGTTGTCACGCAACAATTGCGCCGCGCCGACTGCGCGATACGGCACGCCGCGCAACGCCAGCGGGATCAATGCAATGATGATGAGCGCGTTGAAAATCACCGCGGAGAGGATCGCGCTCTCAGGCGTGGCGAGCCGCATGAAGTTCAGCGTGGTCAACACAGGATACGTGGAAGCAAATGCAGCGGGGATGATGGCAAAGTATTTCGCCACATCGTTGGCAATGCTGAACGTGGTCAACGCGCCGCGTGTCATCAAGAGTTGTTTGCCGATCTCCACGATCTCGATTAATTTGGTCGGGTTGCTGTCCAGGTCGATCATGTTGGCGGCTTCGCGCGCGGGCTGTGTGCCTGTGTTCATTGCAACAGCCACATCGGCTTGCGCCAGCGCGGGCGCATCGTTCGTGCCGTCGCCTGTCATCGCAACCAGTCGTGCCGCCCGTCTGATGTTCGCGGATCAGTTTCAATTTCGCTTCCGGCGTGGCTTGCGCAAGGAAATCATCCACGCCAGCCTCCGCTGCGATGGCTGCCGCGGTCAGCGGATTGTCGCCTGTGATCATCACGGTCTTGATGCCCATCTTGCGCAGTTGCGCGAAGCGTTCCTTGATGCCGCCTTTGACAATATCCTTCAGGTGAATGACGCCCAGCGCCTGATTATTGCGCGTCACCACCAGCGGCGTGCCGCCCATGCGGGCAATGTTATCCACCGCAGGTTTCAGATCAGATGGGACGCTGTTGCCATTGGATTGGATCATCTGCATCATCGTATCGGGCGCGCCTTTGCGGATGGATGTGCCGTCGAAGTTGACTCCGCTCATGCGCGTCTGCGCGGTGAACGGGATGAAGTGCATCCCTTCAGGCGCTTCATCGCTGGCACCCATTGTGCGTCCGCGCAACCCAAACTTTTCCTTGGCGAGCACAACGATGGAACGACCTTCAGGTGTTTCATCTGCAAGAGAAGCGAGTTGCGCGGCTTCCGCCAATTCGTGCACGTCGACTCCGTTCACGGGAATGAACTCCACAGCCTGACGATTGCCGAGTGTGATCGTGCCGGTCTTATCGAGCAGGAGCACATCCACATCACCAGCGGCTTCCACCGCGCGACCAGACATGGCGATCACGTTGCGCTGGATCATGCGGTCCATGCCCGCAATGCCGATCGCAGAAAGCAATCCACCGATCGTGGTCGGGATCAAACACACCAGCAACGCAACCAACACGGTGATCGTGATCGCTGTCCCTTTGCCTGCGGCGCCTACGCTGTAAAGCGAATATGGCAGCAGCGTGGCGCACACGACCAAAAAGATGATCGTGAAACCAGCCAGCAAAATATTGAGCGCGATCTCGTTCGGCGTCTTCTGTCGTCTTCGCGCCTTCGACCATGCTGATCATGCGGTCGAGGAATCCCTGACCAGGGTCCGCACTGACGCGGATGATGAGCCAGTCGGAAAGGAGCCGCGTCCCGCCTGTGACAGCGGATCGGTCGCCGCCCGCCTCACGCACCACGGGAGCTGATTCGCCCGTAACGGCGCTTTCATCCACTGACGCGATTCCCGCTACGATCTCACCGTCTGCAGGCAGAATATCGCCTGCTTCAACGAGAAAGAGATCATCCTTGCGCAACGCAGTGGATGAAACAACTTCAACTTTTGACAGCGCGCTTTGCACATCTTTCGCAGGACCGCGTAATTTTTTCGCGGGCGTATCCTGCCGCGCCTTGCGCAGTGACTCGGCCTGCGCCTTGCCGCGTCCCTCTGCAACAGCTTCGGAGAAGTTCGCGAACAGGACGGTGAACCACAGCCAGAGCGCGATCGCTCCGATGAATCCTGTGGGCGCTTCGCCTTGTCCCAGCGAGAGCCTGGATCCACAATGCGGTGGTCAATACGCTCCCAACTTCCACAACGAACATGACCGGGTTGCGCACCATCGAGCGCGGGTTAAGTTTCATAAAGGATTCCACGATCGCGCGCTGGTAGATCTCGCGGCGATATGTGGATTGTTTTTTCGTTTGAGTAGTCATTCATAATCTCCTAATGACCAAAGACCATCAAGTGCTCGACGATCGGACCCAACGCCAGCGCAGGGATAAAGCTCAACGCGCCGACGATCATGATGACACCGATCAGCCAGGCAATAAACAGCGGCGTATGCGTGGGCAAAGTCCCAGCACTTGCAGGGATTTTTTTCTTTTGGACCAGCGAGCCTGCAATTGCCAGCGCGGGGACGATCAGCCAGTAACGGGCAAAGAACATGCAGATGCCCAAGCGCAGTGTTGTAGAACGGATTGTTCGCGCCCAAACCAGCAAATGCTGAACCGTTGTTATTCGCCGCCGATGAAAAGGCGTACAGCACTTCGCTAAATCCATGCGGACCGCCCGTGTTCCAAATCGTGGCCAGACCAGCGGATGTCACGACTGCAATCGCCGTGCCAACTTTTGCCAACAAGATCGGGATCAAGAGCATGAGGGAAGCCATCTTCATTTCGATAGGCTTCGATCTTCTTGCCCAGATATTCAGGCGTGCGTCCGACCATCAAGCCAGAGATGAACACCGCCACGATGACAAATGCCAGCATTCCATACAAGCCCGAGCCAACGCCGCCGAAGATGATCTCGCCCAACTGCATCATAAACATCGGAACCAATCCGCCGAGCGGCATGAACAAATCGTGCATCGAGTTGACCGAGCCATTGGAGGCGGCAGTCGTGGCGGTTGCCCAGAGCGCAGAGTTGGCAATCGCCGAAGCGCGTCTTCCTTGCCTTCCATGTTGCCGCCAGGATTGATATTGGTCTGGATTTGATCAACGCCCATCTCTGTGAAGGCAGGGTTGCCAGCTCTGCTCCGCCCAGACCGCCAATCCGATGAAACGCCACGAAGATGATGGTCATCGTGATCAGGATCGCCCAACCCTGACGTGTGTCCCCCACCATCTTGCCGAAGGTGTAGCACAGCGCGGCAGGGATCACGAGAATGGACAACATCTCCAGGAAGTTCGAGAACGGTGTTGAATTTTCAAACGGATGCGCCGAGTTGACGTTGAAGAATCCGCCGCCGTTCGTGCCCAATTGCTTGATGGCAATTTGCGAAGCCGCAGGGCCAACAGCCAGCACCTGTTCAGTCACAGCATTGCCGTTTGCATCAGTTGTGGGTTGAAGCAAAGCAACCGTCTTATATTCGACTGAATGTTTGCACCACGCCTTGTGAAACCAGCGCAAGCGCTACCACGAGCGACAAGCGGCAAAAGGATATAAAGCGTGGAACGGGTGAGGTCCACCCAAAAGTTGCCGATGCCTTTGGCAGTGTGACGCACAATCCCGCGGATCAAGCGCAACCAACACAGCCATGCCCGTCGCCGCAGAGACGAAGTTCTGCACCGTCAGGCCGAGCATCTGCGAGAGATAACTCATGGTCACTTCGCCGCCATAGCCCTGCCAGTTGGTGTTGGTTGCAAAACTGACGGCGGTATTCCACGAGGAATCGGGAGTGACCGCGCCAAGTCCCTGCGGGTTGAGCGGCAGAATAGCTTGAAGCCGCTGCAAGGCATACACCACCAGCAGACCAAGCACATTGAACACCATTACCGCGATGGCATAGGTCTTCCAGTTCATATCCTCGTCAGGCTTTGACGCCTGAGAGGCGATAAATGAACCGTTCAACGGGACCCAGCACACGGTCCAGAAAGGTGTGCTCGCCCTGATAGACTTTCGCCATAAACGAACCAAGCGGTTTTGCCAGAAGCCAGCAAAACCACCATATAGAAAATAAGTTGAAACCAACTATAGAGATTCATCCGAACCACTCCGGTTTAAGTAAAGCCAATACAAGATAGACAAACAGGATCAGTGTGATGACGCCTGTGATTACATACAAGACGTTCATGATTTATCCTCCATCAGCCGCTCACAGACCCTGATCAATCCATAGGTGAGGGCGAAGAACAAGTACGGTAAGTCCGATATAAATCAAATCATTCATGTGTGCCTCCATTTCGACCTTTAGTGTATGCAGTTGTCAGTCAAATTAGGGGACAAGAAGGATGGAAAAGAGGTCAAGAAAGTATAAAGAAAATTCTCCCTGATATCACTAGGGAGAATTCTACATAACAGCAATTCGGATCGGGTGATATCCCCAAGCTTTTTCACTTCTCACCATCCCTTTTTCCCGACTTTTGAGAAAGCCATAGTGATGCAGTTCGCGACTATTGACAACAGACAAATCTATTATATAATTTAGTTGGTTGTTACAACTAACTAAATGATTATTCCTTTTCTTCCTCTGATAGCCCAGAAATAGACATGAAAACGAATGACCGTTTACGCACCGGTGATCTGGCATTAGTACGCCAGATGAACCTTTCTGTGATTATGAATAATTTGCGTAAAACCGACAGTCTCGCGCGCTGAGTTAGCAGAAGCGACAGGTCTAAACAAGACAACGGTATCCAGTCTGGTTCATGAACTCATAAAGCGCCAGTTTGTAGGAGAGGAAATTGGCCTC
>CAVPCR010000002.1:0-708260 GCA_963702435.1 Candidatus Eiseniibacteriota bacterium | reverse complement strand
TGCGTCACGCCGTGCGCAGGCGGATGCGCCCGGCTTGGGCGACGACGCGGAAGAAACGTCGGATCGTCGGTGATGCGACCGACCGGATTCACGTCGCTCGCCGGCAGCGGGTCTGTTGGTCCGATGATGTCCTGCCACTTCTCACACGCTGCCGCACTGCCGGAGGGCTGGACCCGGTACGTCACGTTTGTCGTGCCCGCGCCATGCCGCTGGCCGGCGTCGCCTGGACCTTCGTCCCAGAAAAGGGGGAGGTTCTGGGCCCCTTCTGACTCCGCGCACGCAGGGCGGCGCGGGGGCACCATTGGATCAGAACTGGGGACCGGCTCACGACAGCGGAGGCCGCGCCGAGAATCGCTGGACCAGCAGGGCGAGCTGGCTGGCGAGATCGTTTACTTGCTACGCGACCCCACTTCGCCAGGGTGGGCCAGACCCTGAACGGAGAGCAGCTGGCGGCGCTGGGAGCGCTGGTGGACTCCCTGGGCGATGTCCCGCCCCCCGGGGCGTTGCTGTATGTACTCCCGGCGCATTCCGATGCCCGAGATCCGGAACACCGAATTCCCCGTTTGGGGCGCCCACGGCAGACGTCGGTGAAGACGGGTTGGGCCCTGCGCACCGGAGATCGGGTCTCGCGCGCCATGCCGAACCCCACGACTGGAGGCGTGACGAGCGCCTTCGTCCTTCCGGCACCGCGTCCGGGACGCAGAGCCTGAAGATCATGCTTGCACGATGACCCGGAATGGGGGATCGAGTGGAAGGAGAATCGCCTGTCTGCGGGGCCGCTGGAGTTCGCCAGAACTACAGCTCGCACCTGTCCTCGGTTGGGCCCCGCCGGCTACCGCAGGGCTATGGACCACATCACGGCGAAGGCGTCGTTGCGCGCGCTGCCGTTCACGCCGTCGCCGACGTCGAGGAGTCCCCGGTAGTAGCGGAAGTCCGCCCCCATTGCTTTTCCGCCCAGCGGGAAGTCCACGCCGCCGCCCACCACGAGGCCGAGGTCGAAGGCGCTGACCTGGTCCTTGTTGTCGGCGTCGACCTCGCTGCCCTCGCCCTCGAGCTTCGAGTTGGCGGAGAAGTTGAACGCCAGCGACGGTCCGGCGAAGAGGGAAGGCTGAACTGGCGCGTCGTGGAGAAAGCCGAACTTGGCGAGGACCGGCAACTCGAAGTAGCCAAGATGCGTGGAGGCCGTATAGCCGGCTGCGCTCTCGGAGTCCCCCTTCATCGAAGAGGGCCTCCGTTTGGATCGTCAGGCGCGAGAGGGGCACCCCACCCAGAGGCCGAAGGCGTAGCCGGTTAGCGAACCGCCTTCCTGCAGTTCCTGCGGATCGGCGCGCAGGTTCGAGATGTTCAAGCCGCCCTTGAAGCCGAAGTGGTAGGGGACGGGCGAGCGCGAGGGGATTTCGTCGAGGGTCGGGCGTCTCGCCACGGCCGCGGCCGCGGGGAAGTCCTCGTAGATCTCGGCCTGCTCCAGGTCACCTGCGCCGGACGGAGCATCGCGGGTGATCTCGAACACGGCATTCTGGGCGATCGAGAGAGTCTGGCCGTCGGCGGTCACGATCTCGAGGAGATCGTCCGTCTCCCGCACGATCGTTCCAGAGACCGACTTGATGCCGGCCATGTCGGCTTGCCGATAGTAGATCGTATCCGCCCGGAGGACCGCCGGGTCGGCAACAACAGCAACGAGGAGCACGACAAAGACGGCCGGCGAGAGATGGCGATGCTTCACGGGAATCACCTACTTGCTGGTCGGACCGACCGGCAGGTTCCGGTTCATTGCGCGCGGCGCCGGGGCCGCAGGTCCAGTTGTTCGAGTGAACGTGGCGATCTCGACGCCGCTCCCCGCTCCGCCCTGGTCACCGGCGCCGGTGAACACTCCGTGGTGGATGTCGGTCTCTCCCTCGTTATGGATGATCACCGTGTAGTTGGTCTCCGGAGCATCGCAGCTGCTCCAGTAATCGACACGGACAGTGTAGCTTCCCTGCGGCGCGGTTCCGGAAGCCCAGGTGATGTTCTCGTTGCGCACGTTGTCCAGTGCGCAGGCCGCATTCGAATCGAGATCCAGCTGGCCTCCGCTCGGAGACTGGCGACTGGCCCAGTAGATCTCGGAACCTCCCGGATCGACTACGTGGAGATCGACGTCGGCGTCAGTGTCCCAGGCTACCGTCACCTGCACGTCGCCGGATCCGACCACGATCGCGTCGTAGGACCTCTCGGCCGGCATCCCCACCCGACCCGCGGTATCCGCGGCCGAGAAGTGCAGGTTGAACTCGGTGCTCGCGAGAGCCTGCGGAAACGTGATGAGCAGCTCCGCGGATGTCGCCGGTGCCGGCAGCGGGACTTTGAAGTATCCGCTGACTGGAACGAAGATCCGCGAGGTCGGATAGCTGCCCGCCACGTAGATGGTCTGGAAGGGGGTCGGCGACGTCACGTTCACAGTCGTCGTCCCGCCGTTCACGATGGTCACGTGCCCGTCGACGGAGATGGCGGGACCGCCGCTCGTCGGGCGGGGGATCGCGAGGGCTTGCATCTCTCCCGGCGTCTCACCGGCGGAGATGGAAGCGACATAGTTCGCGATGGTCTGCTGCTCCTCATCCGGCGAGGTGGGGGCGTCGTTGCAGGCGCCCACGAGCGCCGCCATCGCAACCACCGTGGCCACACGGGTCAATCGCTGCTGGAACACGACACACCCCCCTGAAGGACGGTTTCCGCGACCGGGACTGCTTCCCTCTACATGAGTAGTCGGTTGACCGCGAGTCGAACTTGAGGCGGTGAGGGCCCGGCCGGGCGGTCACCGCCGGGGGCCCCGGCGCTCGGTCCAGTCCGCAGCGGCGCAACACGTTGCGACGACGGTCCCGAGGCGGGGTCCCTCGCGAGGTGGCCCTCCCGCGGTCCTTCGGACCGCCGAGACCACACGCCCTTGACAATACCTAGAGCTACGAGGCATAATGCTTCCAGGTAAAGGAGCGCTTCCTCATGGATATCGGCAAGGACCTCGTCGCCGCCTCGGCGACACCGCTTGTGCTGGCCGTCCTCGGCGCGGGGGAGAGCTATGGCTACGCCATCATCAAGCGGGTCGGCGAGCTCTCTCGGGGAGAGCTGCAATGGACGGAGGGCATGCTCTACCCCCTGCTTCATCGCCTCGAGCGCAGGGGGTACGTCGAGACGGTCTGGGGTCGATCGGAGACGGGCAGGCGGCGGAAGTACTATCGACTGACCGGCGCGGGCGTCGAGCACCTCGCCACTCAGCGCCGCCAGTGGCAGGTGGTCGATTCGGCGCTGCGCGGCATCTGGTTCACCGCTGCCGACACGGCTCTACAGCCGGGCTGACGGTCTTCGAGCATGGAGACACACAGGGTGAAGAGCAACGGATCGCTGGAAGAGCGCATCGGGGAATGGCGGAGCTACATCCGCAGGCGTCAGGCAGTGCATGCCGTCGATGTGGATGAGCTCGAGGACCACCTCCGGAGCCAGGTCGCGGCCCTGAGCGAGGCAGGTCTGGACGACGACGAAGCATTCCTCGTCGCCGTCAAGCGTTTGGGAGACCTGGATTCGCTGTCGCGGGAGTTCGCCCGCGAGTACTCCGAACGCCTGTGGAAGCAGCTCGTGGTCGCGCCGGGCGCCGGCGACGCATCGCCGGCAGCGTCCCGGGACGCCGTGGTGGCCGTTGCCTTGGCCGTCGCGGCGGGCCTTGCGCTCAAGCTTCCTGAGCTCTTTGGCCGGCGCATCGCGGGAGCGGACGCCGACACCTCGTTCTACATGCGGAATCTCTTCCTCTTCGTCTTGCCTCTCCTCGCGGGGTACTTCGCCTGGAAACGGGACCTCCGGCCATCAGGATGGCTCTGTTTGGCCGCGCCGTTCATTGCGGCGGGCCTGGTCATGAACGTGATGCCCTTCACAGCGAGCGGCCACACCGAGCTGCTGGCCGCCCTGCACCTGCCCATCGTTCTCTGGCTGACGGTCGGTTTTGCCTATGCCGGCGGGCAGTGGCGCCGCCATGAGCAGCGCATGAACTACGTGCGCTTCTCCGGCGAGTGGTTCATCTACTACACCCTGATTGCTCTTGGCGGCGGGGTCCTGATGGGCATCACGGTCTTCCTCTTCGCGGCCATCGGCCTGGGCGCCGGGCCGACGGTCACGCAGTGGATTCTTCCCTGCGGAGCCGCGGGGGCCGTCCTCATCGCGGCCTGGCTCGTCGAGTCCAAGCAGAGCGTCATCGAGAACATGGCGCCAGTGCTCACGCTCCTGTTCACGCCGCTGTTCGCCATCCTGCTCCTGGTCTTCGTGGTCACCATGATCTGGACGGGCAACGCCATCGACGTGGAGCGCGAGGTGCTCATCGGCTTCGACCTGCTGCTCGTGCTCGTGCTGGGTTTGCTCCTCTATTCGATCTCGGCGCGTGATCCGCAGGCCCCGCCTGCCCTCTTCGACCGGCTCCAGCTCATCCTGGTGCTGTCCGCTCTCCTGGTCGATGCGCTGGCCCTCTGGGCCATCGCCGCCCGCATCCTCGAGTTCGGTTTCAGCCCCAACAAGGTGGCTGCGCTGGGGGAGAACCTGATCCTCCTCGTCAACCTGGGCTGGTCGGCCGTGCTCTACACGCGATTCCTGGCGAGGCGCGCCTCGTTTGCTGCCCTCGAGCGCTGGCAGACGGGCTACATCCCGGTCTATGCGATCTGGGCCTGGGTCGTGGTCGCGTTCTTCCCGATCGTCTTCAGATTCCAGTGATGACCACACGTCGTCTCGCGTAGCACCGCGCCCTCGGCACCGCGCTGGCGGCCGAACAGCGGCACTCGAGCAAGGGGTTGATCGAATGCCGCCCGCGGGCGGGCCGCCGGCGCTGGCGGCGCTCACGGTCGTGCTACGGATCCTGACGCGGAGGTCCACCCTGGACCTCTGCCCTGAAGAACTCCAGAGCAGCTTTGGTCTTCGTCTGCTGCGACCCACCGATCTCGATCCCGCGGCTCGCAAGGTAGGCTCGGAACTCCGCTGCGACCTGGAACGCCTGCTTCGGGGTGGTCTTCGTCGACAGCTCGAGGATGCGCGACCCGTCCGGGTACAGCCAGAACTCCGCCACGACCTTGCGTTTCAGCTCCTTGGCCACGAACTGCGACTTGAGGATGAACGTCGGGCCCAGCGGAACAAGCGAGTCCAGTGCGATGTTCTCGGGTGCGTGCCGGCTATAGAACGCCTGCTGCTCCTTGGAGAAGGCTTTCCTCATGGGTGCCATGCCGCCAACGACGTCTCGCACCTTCTTGCCGGTGCTTCGCCCCTTGAGCGACCCCGAGCAGACGTAGCCGCCCGGCAAAGCGTCCAGCTCCACGTTGAACGCAGGCGACTTCCGGACCTTGGCCGGCAGGTTCTCCGGCACCACCGGGCGGAGCTTGATCACCGTGTCGGCGCGCCCACCCTGGATGCGCCGCGCTCGCACGACGACACCGGCCTGGTTCAGGTCGAGGTTCGGGGTATCGAAGAAGAACACCTGCCGGGGCTCGGTCTCGACCGGATCCAAGGGCAACCCCGCGATCGTCGTCCGGTGCGCGGTCGCCGGGATCGTCAACTTGAGCTCCACGCTGTCCACACCCTTGAGCAGCTCGAGGGTCTGGGCGATCTGGGCAGCCGAGAGAACAGCCGACTCGGCGCCGTGGTTCTCAGTCATCTGGTTTTCCCTTCCAATGCTGCAAGTGGCCTCAGTCTGGCAGCAGTTCAGTCGCCGAAGCGATCGATCAACAGCCCATGGCGGACGCCGCGATCGCTCACGGTCAGCCGGTCCTGGTCCAGTTTCTCCATGACAGCTCTGATGACACACGTTCCGGCCAGGATGACGTCTGCGCGCTTCGGCTGGAGGCCGACGATCGCACGGCGAGCTGCGGTGTCCCGCGACCGATAGAGCTCGATCTGCCGGTCGATCTCGGCCCGGGGCAAGACCGTTCCCTGGACCAAGTCCGGGTCGTACGCGGTCAGGCCGTGCTTCACGGCGGCGATGTTCGTCACGGCGCCGCCCATCGCCACCATGGCGTCCGGTCGGGGCCTGCCGTCGATCCGGGAGAGGTCCGCGGCGATCGCCCTCCGGGCCGCGGCGAGCTCCTCCGGTGGCACGATTCCGGCGAGCCCATAGCGCTCGGTGTAGCGCACCGCGCCCACATCGACGCTGAAGCGCTCCTCCACGTGGGCTCCGCGGCCGAAGGTGAACTGACTGCTGCCGCCGCCGGTATCGAACACGACCAGCGAGCCCTCGCCCAGACCGAGCCCGGACTGGACCGCGAGGTAGGCGAGGCGGCCTTCCTCCTCGCCCGAGATCACCTCCACCGTGATACCGGCGCGCGCCCGGATGGCCGCGAGGATGTCCTCGCTGTTGCGGGCGAGACGGAGGCCCGCCGTGCCTACCGCGGCGATCGCCCGCGCGCCGCTGCGCTTCGCCTCGGCGGCCATGCCGGCGATCGCTGCCGCCGTGCGCTCGAGCGCCTCGGGCGCGATCCGCCCGTGTGTCGCGAGGCCCTCGCCGAGGCGAGTCATCTCGGCGCGGTCGGCGATCGCGCGCCAGGTTCCGTCGGAGCTTCGCTCCCCGATGTGGAACTTGACCGAGTTGGTCCCGACATCGAGCACGGCGTAGCGCGCCGGCTCGTCGCCGATGAGGGCAGCGAGGCCGCGCGGATAGCTGGTGTTGATGTACCCGCTCAGGCCCAGCTCGCGGACGGCGGCGGTCACGGCGGCCGGGTCCTCCGACTCGACCGCGATGGTCCGTGTCGAGCGTCCGTCCGCGACGATGGCGGAGAGCTCGGCCATGCATCCGCCCACGGTGTAGCGGGTCCGCTGCTTGTGGACTCGCACCGCGCGGATGACGCCGCGCGGCGCCGCGAACTCGCCGACGAACTCATCGAGCGTATAGGAGTCGCGGGCCATCGCGGGCGGATCGAGTCGCAGGGCCGCGAACACCTTCGCCACCTCGGCAGCCGGCAGCGGGAAGGCCGCTTTCATGACGGGCATCCACTGCTCCAGACCGCCGGCGTCGACTTCCCGGAGGACCTTGATGTCCATGAGGTCGTCGCGGACCTTGACGTTGTCGCCGGCGCCGGAGAGGAAATACAGCTCGTCGCTCTCCTGGACGCCCGCCGATTTGCGCTTGGCGAGCTCGGCCTCGGCAGTCCGGAAGCGCGGGCCGAACGCGCGCCATTCCCAGCGTGCGGTGATTACCGCCATCAGTTGCCCTCTGGTCATCGTTGTCTGTGCGGCGGGGTGACAGGGCCGTCGTCGCCTGCGCATGATACGCCAATGGAGGCGGGGCCGGCAATGAGTTGCGGGCAATCACCGGCGTTACATCGCGGGCGGCACATCGCGGGCGGCACATCGGCGGCGGCACATCACCGGTTGCACATCGCCGCGAGGTCAAGCCTCGGCGCATCGACGTCGCGACGTCGCCGCGTCGCGGGGCGTGCTAGCATCCGCGTGTCATGCCCGAGCTGCCGGAAGTCGAGACCATCCGCCGGAGCCTCGCGCCCCACCTCGAGGGCCGGCGAGTGACGAGCGTGCGCGTGCGCAACGCCGCACTCAGGCGTCGCGTGGACGAGCGTGCCATGGCGCGACGCGTCGCCGGCTCGACGATCGCGCACCTCGAACGGCGGGCCAAGTACCTCCTCGCGCACCTTGCCAGCGGCGACGTGCTCCTCTTCCATCTCGGGATGTCGGGCCGCCTGAGCGTCGTCGAGCGCGCGCATCCGCTCGACCCCCACGACCATCTCCTCTTCCGCCTGGCGCCGCGTGCGGGGCGGCCCGCCGAGGAGCTTCGCTTCCGCGACCCGCGTCGCTTCGGGCTCGCCCTCGTCCTCGGCCGCGCCGAGATCGCCGAGTCGCCGCTCCTCCGCCCGCTCGGGCCGGAGCCGCTCCAGGCAGGCGCCGTCGACGCCGCCCATCTTCGCGCGCGGAGCCGGCGCCGCACGGGCGCGATCAAGGCCGCGCTCCTCGATGCGCGCCTGGTGGCCGGGGTGGGCAACATCTACGCCTGCGAGTCGCTCTACGTCGCGCGCGTCGATCCGCGGACGCCGGCCAACCGGCTCGGGCCCGCGCGCTGGGAGCGCCTCCTCTCCGCGGTGCGCGAGGTGCTCGCCTCGGCGATCGCCGCCGGCGGCACGAGCCTCGACGATTACGGCGACTATCGCGACGGCGAGGGACGCCAGGGTCTCTTCCAGGTGGATCTGAACGTCTACGGGCGCGAGGGCGAGCCCTGCCGGCGCTGCGGCAGCGCCGTGCGCCGGATCGTGCAGGCCGGCCGGAGCACCTTCTTCTGCGCGCGCTGCCAGCGCTGATGGAACGCGGGTTGACATGACCGTGCTCGCCCCGTAACGTGCGCTGCACGATGACTTTCGCGCGTCCATCCCGCTACCGGCTCGCGCTCGCGCTCGTGCTCGCTGCGACGGCGCTCGCCGCCGCCGGTTGCTCGACGACCAAGCTGGCGGTCGGCTCCATGGTCCCGATCCTCGAGGAGTCGGTGGCTGCCGGCCTGAGCGCGACCGATCTCGCGCTCGTGCGCGACGGCATGCCGGCGAACCTCGTCCTCCTCGACGGGCTCGTGCGCAGCGATCCGCGGCCCGAGCTCCTGACGCTCGGCGCCGAGCTCTACTTCAGCTACGCCTTCGCTTTCGTCGAGGACGAGGATCCGGAGCGCGCGGCCGGTCTCTACGCGATCGGGCGCGACTACGGGCGGCGCGCCCTCGCCGCCGACAAGAAGCTCGCGGCTGCGCTCGCGAGCGGCCGGCCGGAGGAGCTCACGCCTGCGCTCGCGCGGCTCGATCGGGAGGACGTGCCGGCGCTCGTGTGGGCGGCGGCCTCCTGGGCGGGCTGGGCCAACCTGAGCCTCGACCAGCCGGCGGCGGTGGCCGATCTTCCCGCCATCCAGCTTCTCCTCGAGCGCGCGGACGAGCTCGATCCGGGCTACATGTACGGCGTGCCGCCGCTCCTCCTCGGCTCCCTCCACGCCGCGCGGCCGCCGATCCTCGGCGGCGATCCCGAGCGCGCGCGCGGCTACTTCGCGCGCGCGACCGAGGTGGGAGAGGGGAAGCTCCTCCTCGCGCCGGTCTTCGAAGCGCGCTACTATGCGCGCTCCGTGCTCGACGAGGAGCTCTACGCGGCCCGCCTGAACGCGGTGCTCGCGACCCCCGTGGATATCGCGCCGGACATCCGGCTCCTGAACGCGGTCGCGCAGCGGAAGGCGCGCGATCTCCTCGCCCGCCAGGACGAGTACTTCTAGATGTGCCCGGGAGTGATCACTATCATGACCAAGACACGCAGCACGCTGCTCTCTCCGGCGCTCGCCCTCGTCATCCTCGCCGCGTGGTGCGCCGGCGCCGCGGCCCAGACCGGCGCGCCGCCGGCCCGCCGGCCGAAGCCCGCGCACGAGCTCAAGGTCGCCACCCTCGCCCCCGACGGGTCGACCTGGATGAACATCATGCGCGAGCTCGACGACGCCGTGCGCCAGGAGACGGCGAATCGCGTCGGCTTCAAGTTCTACCCCGGCGGCGTGCAGGGCGACGAGCTCGACGTGCTCAAGAAGATTCGCATCGGCCAGCTCCACGGCGGCGGCTTCACCGGGCTCGGGCTCGGCGAGATCGCGTCCGAGCTCCGCGTGCTCGAGCTGCCGTTCCTGTTCGAGAGCCCGGCCGAGGTCGATCACGTGCACGAGAAGCTCGATCCCACCTTCGAGAAGATCCTGGCCGACAAGGGTTTCGTGCTCCTCGGCTGGGCCGAGGTCGGCTTCATCTATCTTTTCACCGACCGGCCGGTCAGGAGCCCGGAAGAACTCAAGCAGATCAAGATGTGGTTGTGGGAAGGCGATCCGCTCGCCGCCTCCTTCTTCAGCGCCTACGGCATCTCGCCCATCCCGCTCGCCGTGACCGATGTGCTGACCGCGCTCGAGACCAAGCTCATCAACGGGGTCTACTGCTCGCCGCTCGCCGCGATCGCGCTCCAGTGGTTCACGCGCGTGAGGGCAATGACCGATCTCCGCCTCACCCACGGGATCGGCGGCGTGGTCGTCGACCGCAAGGCCTGGGAGGCGATCCCGGCCGCCGACCGCACCATCGTCACGAACCTCGCCCACGAGCACTTCCGGCGACTGGTCGAGCGCACGCGCCAGGAGAACGACGAGTCGATCGCCGTCATGAAGAAGCGCGGCATCGAGATCGTGCCCGCGGATCCGGCGCGCGTCGCCTCCTTCACCGAGATCGGGCGCCGCGTGTGGCGCGCCGAGGCGGGGAAGCTCTATCCGCAGTCGCTTCTCGATCAGGTGACGGCGGCCGTCGACGAGGCGCGGAAGGGCGCGCCGCCGGCTCCGCCCAAGCCGGCCGCGAAGGGCGCCGGCGGAGCGCGCTGAGCGTGGACGGCGCCGCAGAGGAGGCGATCGCCGCGATCGGGCCCGAGGGGCGCTTCCTCGCCGCGCTCGGCGCCTTCCTCTTCTCGCCGCCGCGCTCGCCGGCCGCCGTGCTCCTCGCGCTCGTCCTCGCGGCCGGGGGGCTCGTCTTCTTCCGCCGTGCGATTCTCCGCTCCCGCCCGGCCGGTGAGCGCCTGTTCCGCCTGGCGGGACGCCTCGAGATGGGAGTGCTCGCGCTCCTCCTGCTCGCGATGATCGTGCTCTCGGCGCTCCAGATCCTCCTCCGGAATCTCTTCTCAGTCGGGCTCCTGTGGGTGGATCCGCTGCTCCGCTACGCGACTCTGTGGATCGGTTTCCTCGGGGCTGCGGTGGCTGCCTCCGAGGGTCGCCACATCCAGATCGACGTCTTCACGCACGTCCTCCCGCCGGGCGTGAAGCGGGTGAGCGGGCGGCTCGTGAATCTCGCCGCGGCGGCGACCTGCGCCATCCTCTTCTCGGCGGCCTACCGCCACCTGGCCACCGAGTACGAGTACGACACGCGCGTTCTCCTCGAGCTCCCGAGCTGGATCCTCCTTGCCGTGATCCCGGTCGGCCTGGCGCTCCTCACGTATCGGTTCCTCGACCGTGCGATCACGCTCCCGCCACCCGCCCTGTCGCCTGCACTGCCGCTCGCCACCCCGGCCGCCGCCGACGGGAACGGGAGCCCGGCGCCGTGATCCTCTTCGTCCTCGCGATCGCGCTCCTCGCGCTCCTCGGGATGCCGCTGTTCACGGTGCTGGCCGTGATCGCGCTCCTCTCCTTCCGCGCCGCCGGCATCGACACCGCCGCCGTCATCATCGAGATGAACCGCCTGGCCACGGCGCCGATGCTGATCGCGATCCCGCTCTTCACCTTCGCCGGCTACCTGTTCTCGGAAGCCGGATCGCCGCGGCGGCTGGTGCGCTTCTCGCGCGCGGTGCTCGGCTGGGTGCCGGGAGGGCTCGCGCTCGTCGCCCTGGTCGCCTGCGCCGTGTTCACCGCGTTCACCGGCGCCTCCGGGGTCACGATCATCGCCATGGGCGGGATCCTGATGCCGGCGCTTCTCGCCGAGCGCTACAAGGAGCGCTTCACGCTCGGTCTCCTGACCACGACCGGGAGCCTCGGCCTTCTCTTCCCGCCGTCGCTCCCCGTCATCCTCTACGCCTACGTGGCGCAGGTGAGCGTCGACAAGCTCTTCCTCGCCGGACTCCTCCCCGGGCTCCTCCTGATCCTGATGCTCGGGCTGTATGCGGCGCGCGCGGCGCGGGACGTGCCCCGCCACCGCTTCACGGCGGCGGAAGTCCTGGCGGCGGCGCGCGGCGCGGCCTGGGAGCTGCCGCTCCCGCTCGCCGTCCTCGGCGGCATCTACTCGGGGATCGTCACCATCACCGAGGCGGCGGCGCTCACCGCCCTCTACGCGCTGGTCGTCGAGGTCTTCATCTATCGCGACATCCGGATCCGCGCCCTGCCGCGCATCATGAAGGAGTCGACCGTCCTCGTCGGCGGCATCCTCATCATCCTCGCCGCCGCGCTCGGTCTCACCAACTATCTCATCGACGCCGAGGTGCCGTACGCCATCTTCGATTGGATGCAGAGCTTCATCCAGTCGAAGCTCCTCTTCCTGCTCATGCTGAACCTCTTTCTCCTCGTCGTCGGCTGTCTCATGGACATCTTCTCGGCGTTGATCGTCGTCGTCCCGCTCATCGTGCCGATCGCCCAGGGTTACGGCGTCGATCTCCTCCACCTCGGCATCATCTTCCTCGTCAATCTCGAGATCGGCTACTCGACCCCGCCGGTCGGGTTGAACCTCTTCATCGCCTCGTTCCGCTTCCGCCGGCCGGTGACCGAGCTCTACCACGCGTCGTTGCCCTTCCTCCTCATCCTCCTGATCGCGCTCCTCATCATCACCTACGTGCCGGGTCTCACGCTCTTCCTCACCGGTCCGGCGACACCCGTCGGCGGGGGCTGAGCGAGGCGAGGCCTGGGGGCCAGTGACGGCGCGGGCTAGCGCGGGCGCGGGCTGAGCGAGGCGAGCGGCCGGTGGCCATCCGCCGGCCAGGAGAAGGGCGGACTCTGCAGCGCGTGGACCGGACAGAGCCGCACGCGCGGCGCCCGGCCGCGGTTCGCCTCGATGTCCTCGTCGACGCCGTCGCTGACGCCATCGTCGACGCCGTCGCTGACGCCATCGCTGACGCCGTCGTCAATGTCGTCGTCGAGGCCGAGCGCACGGGCGAGCGCGCGGCGGTCCCGATGCGGCACGGCGAGCCCCACCGCCTGCAGGTGCTCGCGCACCGGGACGAGCGCCGCGATCGCCTCCGCCGCGGAGCCGACCGGCTTGACGAACACGGTGCGGTCGAGCGGCGAAAACTCGAAGTGCGGAGGATCGTCCGGGCCGGCAAGGAGGACCGCGTAGCCGGCCTCGAGGCCGCCGAGAAGCGCGCTCTCCGGCGTCGCTGCGAACTCGCGCGCTCCGAGGAACTGGCGGAGCCCGGAGGCGGTCGCCGGATCGAGTCGGGTGCGCGGCCAGCGCGCGGCGAGGAGGGCAAGCTCCGCGGCGAGGTGCGAGGCGAACGCGCGCGCGACGCCTTGTGGCGCCGGCGCCGCTTCCTCGACGAACACCGTGTGCGGCGAGAGGCACCCCTGCTGGTCGTAGAGCGCCACCGCGCGGGCGAGACTCCGCGCGAGCCCGGAGAGATCGACGGCCAGTGCCCGCGCGCCGAGGATCGCGGCCGCCACCTTGTGGCCGTGCGCGACCAGGCGGCGGCCGGACGGGAGGGCCGCCGCCACCGCCGCGATCGTCGCCGTGTCACCGTAGGCGACGACGACATCGGCCCCTGCGCACGCCGCCGCGTTGAGGTCCGCCGCGGATCGCGGCCAGGAGAGCACGGCGACGAGCCGCGAGAGGTCGGGGTCGCGCGCGGCGAGGGAGGCGGCCCACAGGGGCGCGAGCACCGGCTCGGCGCTGGCCGTCTTCACGAGAACGGGAGCGCCGCGGAGGAGGGTCGCGGTCGCCGTCACGATCGACGGCGGGAACACGGTGCCGGCGGCGAGCGCGAGGACGAGGCGCGGCGAGGAGCCGCAGCGGTCGCGCTCGGCCCGGAACGCCGCCGCGAGCCGGTCGGGGAGGAGCGCCACGAAGAGCCGGTCGAGCGCTTCGCGCACCATGTCCGGCGCATAGCCGGTGGTCGCCGGGAGGAGCCGCTCGGCGGCGGCGCGGTACGGGGAAGTGCGATCGAGCCAGTCCGCGGCCACGCCGCCGAGACTCGCGAAGAGACGCTCCGGCGGGAGAAAGCTCCGGAGCTCGAAGGCCGCGCGGATGAGGCCGGCGGCCACCGTGCCGAGGGTCGCCGGCGTGGGTCGCCATGTCGAGAACTCGAGACCGCCGCGGGTGGCAGGTTCCGGTACCGCAAGCGGCGAGAGGTCAGCGGACAGATGGTAGAGGGATCTGGTGCCTGCGCTCATCGCCGGATCGCGCCTTTCAGAAACCGGTGTGCAGTTCAAGAACCGGCGTCGTGCCGTAAGAATTCGTCGAGGGCGAGCGAGCAGCCGCGGGCGGCCGCGCCCGGCATGCGGCCGCGGAGCTCGAACCCCGTGCCGAGCTGCCGCCCGCAGTCCTCGGTCAGGATCGAGACGGCGCTCGAGCGGGCGGCGAGATCGATGTGGACGAGCACGCCTTCGGCGCCGGGCGGTACCGGCTCGAGGGTCGCCGGATCGAGGATCATGGTGCGTACCCATGGGGGAGCGACCTTCGCGCGCGGCGCGGACGGGTCGTCGTCGGGCGTGCCGGCCGGCACAGCGAACGCATCACGGAGCGTCGTGTCGTAGAACTGACTTGCCATCTCGGTCATCCCGTATTCGCCGACGATCGCGTGGACCGGCACGCCGAGCCGGAGGGCGGCCGCCCGGTAGAGCTCGTCCCGCGCGACCGCGCGCGCGCGGCCCTTGAATCCTCCCGTCTCCATGATCCGCGAACCGGCCGGCAGCGCGATCTGCTTCTCCGCCGCGGCCAGCGTGTCAACGAGCGCCAGGAGCGCGATCGCGGTCGCGATGAGGAGCACGGGCTCTCCGGCCGCGGCGCGCGCGCGGAGCGCGGCGATCGCCGCCGGGAGATCGAGCTTGAGGTCGGGTGCCACCGCGTAGAAAGGCGCGGCGCCGAACTGGCGCGCTGCCGATCCGATCATGTAGGCGAGCGAGGAATCGAGGACCACGACCGGATCCGGCGTGAGCGCGATCCAGGCGAGCGCCCTCCCGTCCGGGAGGAGATGGCGCGCGAACGGCGCGCGGAGCGCCGCATCGTAGAGCGCGAGCGTGTCGAGCTCGAGGACGCTCCGCGGCCCGCCGGTGGTGCCGCTCGATCGGAAGCGGCGCACCGCGGCCTGCGGAGGGAAGGTGGCCATGCGGCTCGCAGCGAAGGCGCGAGCCGGCACCGGCGGGATCTCCGCGGGCCGGCGCACGCGATCGGGGGCGGCCCCGCGCACGGTGACGTAGCGCGCGTAGGTCGGATTCCAGCGCACCTGATGCGCGAAGACGGCGAGGAGCAGCCGGTCGAGCTCGTCCGACTCGTCGGGCTCATGGGTCGGTCGGGCTCGTCGCGACTCGGCGCTCCAGCTCGCGCTCGCGCGCGCGATGAAGTTGATGATCTCGAGATCGAGCGCCGCCGCTTCGGCGCGCTCGGCGGGGTCGGCCCTCGAGGGCACTCGTTCCATCAGCCGGCGCTCCTGCCGCGCGAAGGCACTCGTTCCATCAGCCGGCGCTCCCGCCGCCCGCGGGCACGGCGGCCAGCGCGGCGGCGAGCTCCGCGATCGCGCGCTCGATCTCGGCCGCGGTGATGATGAGAGGCGGGGTGAGCTCGATCACCTCGCCCGCGCCACCGGCGGTGAGGACGAGCACGCCGCGGGCGCAGAGCTCGATCATCACGCGCGCCGCGCGCGCGCCGTCTGGAGCTCCGGTGTGCGGATCGCAAAGCTCGAGGCCGATCATGAGCCCGCGCCCGCGCACCGCGGCGACACCGGGGTCGGCCGCGAGCGCGGCGGCGAGACCCTCCCGGAGGGCGCGGCCGCTCGTCGCGGCGCGGGCGACGAGATCCTCCTCCGCGATCACGTCGAGCACGGCGAGCGCGGCGGCCGCGGCCGGCGGATGGCCGAGGAACGTGGCGGTGTGGAGGGCGGGCCCCCGGGGCTCCCGCCAGGCCGCCATCACCCGTTCAGAGCCGATCGTCGCGGAGAGCGGCAATCCGCCCCCGAGCGCCTTTCCGAGGAGGAGGATGTCGGGCACCACGGCTTCGTCCTCCACCGCGAACCAGCGCCCGGTGCGTCCGAGGCCGGTCATGATCTCGTCGGCGATGAGGAGCGCTCCGTGGCGGCGGCAGAGGGCGGCCAGGGCGGGGAGGAGGCCGCGCGGCGCCGGCTTGACGCCGCCCCGCCCTTGCACCGGCTCGATCACGACGGCGCCGATCTCGCCGTCCGCAAGAAGCGACTCGATGACGCGAAAATCTGCTGAGTCCGGGCCGACCCATGGAGCATGGCGGACGTGCCGTGCGAGCTGGGCGGCAAAGGGGGCGCGGAAGTGGTCGGACCCGGCGAGCGGGAGCGCACCGTAGGAGAGGCCATGGTACGCGCCGGCGAAGGCGAGCACGCCGGGGCGCCCGGTCGCAAGCACCGCGGTCTTGAGCGCGGCCTCGAGCGCGTCGGCGCCGTTCAGCCCGAGGTGCGTGACCCGGAGGTCGCCGGGGGCGAGGTCGGCCAGCCGCTCGAGCAACTCGATCTTGATCCCCGCCGGATGCACGTCGCCCATCGCATGGGGGAGGAGAGCCGCCTGGCGGGTGATCGCCGCGGTCACCCGCGGGTGGGCATGGCCGGCCGCCGCGACGCCGAAGGCCGCGGTGAGATCGAGGTACTCGTGGCCGTCGGCGTCCCACACCCGCGTGCCCCGGGCCCGCTCCCAGACGATGGGGAAGCGCGGGCCGATCGCGGTCACCCCCGGGTTCTCGACCCGGGCGAGGCGGGCCAGGAGCGCGCGGGAGCGAGGCCCGGGGCCGCCCGTGCCGGATTCCTGGGCGCCGCCGGCGCCGGGGCTGTCATCTGGATCGACAGGCTCCATGATGCGCCATCGTAGCAAAGGGGCGTGGCGGGTGGACCGGAGAGGCCGCCCCGGTCCCCGCCGGGCTTGACCCCGGTTCCTCGACTCTGCAACTCTTCCCCCATGAAGCATGATAACGAGGGGAAGAGCGGTGAGGAGCGGTACGACGGGCTCGTCGACGAGGCGTACGACGCGCTCGATCATGAGGACTACGAGCGGGCGGTCGAGCTCGCGTGCTCCGCGATCGAGCTCATGCCGGCCGAGGCCGACGGCTACTTCGTGGGCGGGCTCGCCTTCTTCGACCTCGGCGAGTTCACGAGCGCGCTCGAGTACCTGAGCGAGGCGGCGGCGCGCAACCGCGAGGATCCGGTGATCCGCACCTACGAGGGTGCGGCCCGCTTCGCGCTGGGTGAGGAGGAAGTCGCCGAGAAACTCCTGCGCTCGGCCATGCACGACGATCCGGAGTCCACCGACGCCCGCTACTGGCTGTCCATGGTGGTCGAGCGGCGCGGCCGCTACGCCGAGGCCGATGCGCTCCTCGCCGAGTGCGCCCGCCTCGATCCCGAGCAGCACCACCTGCCGTACCGGATGCGGCGCGAGGATCTTGAGCGCGACCTGGAGACCGTGCTGCGCGATCTGCCGCCGGCGATCGCTGCCGTCCTCCGCGACGTGCCGATCATGATCGAGGACCTGCCGTCGAAGGAGATGCTGGCCGGCCCGGAGCCGCTCGCTCCCGACATCCTCGGGCTCTTCGCCGGGGCGGCCCGGCCGGAGACCAGCGTCTTCGATCCGACGACCGGACCGACCGCCGTCTATCTCTTCCAGCGGAACCTCGAGCGGATCGCCGCCTCGCGCGAGGAGTTGCTCGAGGAGGCCCGCATCACGCTGGTGCACGAGATCGGGCACTACCTCGGCCTCGACGAGGACGAGCTCGCCGACCGCGGTCTCGACTAGTCACGCCGCCGCGCGGGCACTGTGGCGGGCGGCGCGATGCGGCGCCGCGCGGAATGTGGGGGGCGCGACGCGGCCGCGCGCCGCGCGGAGTGTGGGGGGCGCAATGCGGCGCCGCGCCGGTCAGCGGCCGAAGCCCGAGTGGCTGTCGAGCCGCCCTACGTGCTCGTCGAAGCCGCGGCACACCGTCTCCGGTGCGGTCACCAGCAGCACTACCGTCGCTTCATCCTCGAGCGTGAGCGCCGGGGCGAGAACCGCCGGCGCGGCGACCGCCAGCCGGGCGCGCTCGCCGGGAGCCGTCTTCTCCCAGGCTGCGTTGAGAGCGGCGGCGACGGCGGCAGCTTCCGCCAGGTCGTAGACCGCGATGCGCCGCTCGCCCCACGGGCCGAGCGCCGCAAGAGCGCGGGCAAGTGCCGGTTCGAGCCGGTGCGCCGGCGACGGCTCATCCGGAACCACGATTCGTCACCTCCTCGATAGGTATGCCATGTCGATCACACGCCGAGTCTATCTGGAGGATCCGTATTGCCGCAATGCGACCGCCGAGGTGCGCGCGATCGTCGCGGCAGCCGCCGGGCCGGCCGCGATCCTCGATGCCACCATCTTCTACCCCGAGGGCGGCGGGCAGCCCGCCGACCAGGGAACGCTCGGCCCCGCGCGCGTGCTCGACGTGCAGGTGGGGCCTGACGGCGATATCCTCCATCTCCTCGACCGCCCGCTCGAACCCGGCACGCAAGCCGCGGCTCTCGACTGGACCCGCCGCTTCGATCACATGCAGCAGCATTCGGGACAGCATCTCCTCTCGCGCTGCTTCGAGATCCTGGCCGGCGCCGACACCGCGTCCTTCCACCTCGGCCCGAGCGAGGTGACGATCGACCTCGATCGGGAGGTCGATGCCGCGCAGATCGCGGCGGCCGAGGAGCTTGCAAATCGCATCGTGTTCGAGGACCGGCCGCTCCACGCCGAGGACATGGCGCCGGCGGCCGCCGCCGCGCTCGGCGTGCGCTCGCCGGATCATGTGCGTGCCGACGTGCGCGTGGTCACGATCGAGGAGTTCGATCGGAACGCTTGCGGCGGCACCCACGTGCGGCGGACCGGCGAGATCGGAGCGGTCAAGGTGCGCCGCACCGAGCGGGTGCGAAGCGGGCTCCGCGTCTTCTTTCACTGTGGGTGGCGAAGTCTCGCCGATTACGCCTTCAAGCACGAGGCATGGCGCGAGCTCGCGCAGCGCTTCACGACCGGCGAGCGCGACGTGCCGGCGCTCGTCGCTCGCCTGGCCGAGGAGCGGCCGGGGCTTGAGCGGCGGATCCGTGACCTCGAGGTGGAACTTGCGACGAGTCGTGCCGGCGGACTGGTGGCGGCGGCTGACCGAGCCGCGGGGTATCGCCTCGTGCGTCACGTGAGCGAAAGCGGACTCGATGCGGCCCGCGCGCTCGCCGGCGCTGTGGCGGCGCACGACCGCGCAGTCGCAGTCGTCGGGTGTGTCGCCGGAGGCCGGCCGCGCCTCGTGGCGGCGGCGTCCGCCGACCTCGCGATCGATCTCGGACCGATCGTGCGCGAGGCAGCGGTCGCGTTCGGCGGGCGCGGGGGCGGGAAACCACACTTCGCGGAGGCGGGGGGCGAGGATGCCGCGCGTCTAGGCGAGGCGCTCGCGCTCGTCGAGGCGAAGGTGCGCGCCGCTCTGGGCGGGGCGCCCTGAGAGGTGTTCGCGGGCGTTTCGGCGATCAGGGGCAGGGCGGCGTGACGCGGGCGGCCGCCGCCGAGCGAAGACTCGGCGTGCCATCCGGGCCGAGCGAACGAATCCGGTAGTAATAGAGCGAGTTCGGCTCGAGGCCGGGGATCCCGGCGACCGCGCCGTCAGTGAAACTCCGCGCTGACGGCGGCACCGTGGCCACGAGCGTCCCTGGATTCTCGATGAGCGATCGGCTCCGGTAGATCTGGAAGCCCGTGAGCAACGGGTCGTCCGCCGCCGTCCACTCGACCTCGACCACCGGATCGCCATCGGCGCAGGTGGCCGTTACGCCGCTGATCGTCGGGGTGGCCGGGAGCTGGCCGTTGGCGGGATCCAGCGGGCTGTCGAGCGCGGGCGGCTCGAAGCCGCCCTGACACGCCGCACCGAGAACGAGCACGACCACGAGCAGCACGCTCGAACGATCACCAAGGAGCAGCATGTCCGAAGGATAGCAGGCTAGGTGCCGTCGCGGGCGGGAGTGTCGAGGAGCGCCACATCCTCTTCGCGCTCGGTGAGGCGGGCGAGGAGCACGGTGCGCCGTCCCCAGACGCTCGCCTCCTCCCAGGTGGGGAGCCAGATGTCGGCGCGGCGGTGCCACCGCTGAGCCATCGTGTCCTCGACGCGGAAGACGCCGACGCCGATCAGCTCGACCCGATCGCCGAAGCGGAAGGGCGCGCCCGGGGTGAACTCGGCGAGCAGGTCCCGGGAGAGGGCGATGGTCCCCTTGTCGGGGGTCGTGAGGCTCGCGGTGATATCGGGGGTCGAGTCCGTCTCGCAGACGCAACTCGTGTAGGCAGTGCAGGCCACCCGGGCCACCACGCGATGGTCCATGGACGCGGTCTCGGGGTAGCCGGCGAGGACGAGGTCGAAGGGCAGTACGTCTTCGGGGTGTTCGAGGTGCCAGATGCCGGTCGTGGAGAGGGTCGGGGCACCGGTCAACAGGCAGAAGGGCCCGACCGCCGCCGGCGGCGGATGGTCCTTGATCTGGAATGCGTCCCGCATCCCCGGGTGGGCGGCCATGAAGGCGATCCCTGCCGCGAGGCCGAGCCAGGTCGACGGGCGATTGGACGAACCCAAACGTCGCATCTAGAAGGCTTCCTCCGGTTCGGGTGGATTGGCGAATGCCCCGATTCGGCGAGGGGGGAGACGGCCGGGGCCCAGGTACGAGCGGTGAACTCGAGCATTGACCAGGCTGGATATCCAAAAAGTCTACAGAAGAGGAGAGGGGAGGGCAAGCCGAACTTGGGGACCTCCAGCCCCACGGCCGAGCCTCCGCGGGCTCCTGCTTGTGAATGGGCGACGAAACCCGGACGCCCCTTCCCGGGTATATAGCTGTGAAATCAGCAAAAAAGGAGCGCATCCCCGGTGTCCCGGCCCGCTCGAAAGGGTGAGAAGGCCCGCTGAACCGATCGGGGTCATTTTTGTAAGTACTTAAATAGCAAGGACCTTTGAGGTCCTCTGTTACTCTCGTGATCTAGGAGCGGCTTATCCTTCAGGGCTTGACCCTGGTCTCTTAAGCCAGCGGGACACGTTTGTGACGGAGGGCCTCACCGTTTTGGGTCTTCAATTTATTGAGGATCCAGGTTCAGGATCCAGGGCCTGCTCCCACCTCCTGCTCGATCGGCTGTCCTCCTTGACCTCGGGGCGCTGGGCCTCGCTGGCCCCCCTGACACCCCGGCCGCATCTTGCCCCTCCAGGTGGCCGGGTGTTGCCTCTGCTCCCGGACCCCGGGCCAACCGCCCGGCTGGCCTGGCCGGCCTGGCCTGCCAGGCCGGCCTTATCCCGGCGGCCAGCCCATGGGCCGCCCGCCGAGGACGTGCAGGTGAATATGGAAGACACTCTGCCCGGCCTCCTCGAGGCAGTTCCAGACCAGGCGGTATCCGCGTTCGCCAAGTCCCTTCTTCCGGGCCACCTCCCGCCCCACGAGGATGATCCGTCCCACGAGGGCACCGGAGGCCGTGTCCAGATCGTTCAGGGTCGGGATGTGCGCTCGCGGTACCACAAGCACGTGCACCGGCGCCTGCGGGTTCACATCCTCGAAGGCGACGATCTCCGGATCCTCGTGCACGCGTCGCGATGGAATCTCGCCGTTCGCGATGCGGCAGAAGATGCAGGGGGCGACCGTGCTCATGAGGGCGACGATGTCAGCCGGTGAACGGTCTGTCAAGAACGCCCGGACTGGCGGTGTGAAGTGGCGGACGGACCGATGTGGCCTCGCTCGGTAGCAACGAAGCTGGCGAGAGTGACCACGAAGTGCGCACCCCGGCGGAGACTGGTACGAAGCGCTTGTCCCGGCAGTCCCAGAATCACCACTTGGACGAAGAATCTCTCTCGGAGCAGCGGGGCACGGTTCGTGCAATACGCGTGTGTGGGCCACCGCGGCTTCCGGGAAACGCTCGTTTGATGGAGTGGGCGAGAGGCAAGCGCGGGCTCGTGAGCGGAAGGCGCGGTCGCGGCGGGAAGGCGCGGGCGGGCCTGCCGCGAGCGGGCGCTGTGGCGGAGTCGGTGGTCGGGCGGGCGAGGCGAGAGCGTTTTCCGCAGGCAGGGGGCCAGGGAGGCGAGTTCACAAGACCCGACAGCGTTGAACGAAACCGCTTCGCGGTAGCAGGCGATTCGTACCTTCTCTGGACGTCGGCTGGATCCAGCCGATTCGTACCGCCCTTGAGCCGTCCTTGAAAAGATGGCGTCCTCCAGGGATCGTTGTGTTGACTGACCAAGGTCACCAACAAGCCCAAGGGAGGACGCCATGGGACAGCTCCGCGACCAGATGGAGGCCGACCTCGCCCTTGCAGGGTACAGCGCCGGCACCCACAGGATCTATCTGTATTACGCCCGCAAGTACGCCGCCCACTTCATGCGTTCGCCGGCGGAGATGGGAGCCGCCGAGATCCGGCAGTTCCTGCTGCACCTGATCGAGCAGGGCATGGCCCGCGGGACCTTCCGCCAGGCCCGCGCCGCCCTGCGCTTCCTGTACATGGTCACCCTCAACCGACCGATCGAGATCGAGTGGTTGCCGTCGCCCCGCCGACACAAGCCCTTGCCGGTCGTGCTCAGCGGTTCCGAGGTGGAGCGCCTGTTGGCCGCCGTCCGTAACCTCAAGTACCGCACCATCCTCATGGCGATGTACGGCGCGGGCCTGCGCATCTCGGAGGCGTGTCGGCTCCGGCCCGAGCACATCGACGCGCAGCGCATGGTGATCCACCTCCGCGGCGCCAAGGGCGGCGTCGACCGCTACACCTTGCTCTCCCCGCGGCTGCTCCTCGCCCTGCGCGACTACTGGCGGTCGAGCCCGCACCACAACGGCTGGCTGTTCCCCGGCCACACCCCCGCCGGGCACCTCAGCACCTCCAGCGTGCGCGGCGTCTTCCGCCAGACCGTGGCCGAGCTGCGCTTCCAGAAGACCGTCTCCCCGCACGTGCTTCGACACAGCTTTGCCACCCATTTGCTCGAGTCCGGCACCGACGTCACGGTCGTCCAGGCGCTGCTCGGCCACGCCTCGCTGCGCACGACCCAGATCTACACCCACATCAGTGTCGAGCACATCGCGCGCACCACGAGCCCGCTCGACCTGCTCGGCACTCCGGCCGCCGCAGTCCTCGGCTGAGCTTCCGTCGTGGACGCGGGGCGACCCCGCTTCGAGGTCGCCGACGTGATCCGGGCCAGCGGCGATGACTACTGCCGCCGGTATCGTCCGTCGGCGGCCCAGGAGCGCGTTCTCAGACACATCGCCACCTGCCGCACGGCTGCACTCGGCGGTCATGTCGACGAGTGCGATGCCTGCGGGCACGTGCGCATCTCCTACAACTCCTGCCGGGACCGGCACTGCCCGAAGTGCCAGGCACCCCAGCAGGCGGCCTGGCTCGCCCAGCGCCTCGAGCGCTTGCTCCCCGTGCCCTACTTCCACGTCGTCTTCACCATCCCCGATCAGCTCAACCCCCTCGCCCTGCGCAACAAGGACGTCGTCTACAAGATCCTCTTTGCCGCCGCCGCCCAGACCCTGCTCGCTCTCGCCCGCGACCCCCAGTACCTCGGCGCCGACATCGGCATCACCGCCGTGCTCCACACCTGGGGCCAGAACCTGCTCCTCCATCCCCATCTGCACTGCGTCGTCACCGGCGGTGGACTCGCGCTCGACGGCAGCCGCTGGATCCCCGGTCGCCAGGGCTTTTTCCTACCCGTCCAGGTCCTGGCCAAGCTCTTCCGCGGCAAGTTCCTCCATGCCCTCCACCGCGCCTGGCAGCGCGGCCAGCTCGCCCTCGCCGGCAGCACCGCCGAGCTCGCCGACCCCCATACCTGGAGCGCGTTCAAGAACCGCCTGTACCGCAAGCACTGGGTCGTCTACGCCAAGCCGCCCTTCGGCGGACCCGAACATGTCTTCCGCTACCTCGGTCGCTATACCCACCGCGTCGCCATCTCCAACCACCGTCTGCTCCACGTCGCCGACAACCAGGTGACCTTCTCCAGCAAGAACTACGCTGATGGCGGCAAGAAGGAGACCTTGACCCTCGACGCGGTCGAGTTCCTCCGCCGCTTCCTGCTCCATGTCCTCCCCCCGCGCTTCGTCCGCATCCGCCACTATGGCCTCGCGGCCGGTCGCAACGTCCAGCGTAAGCTCGCTACCGCCCGACAGCTCCTCGTGCCCCCAACACCCGCCCTCCTCACCACCACTCCCCCCGACCCAGAGCAACCACCATCGTGGGCGGAGCGCTTCCGCGACCTCACCGGCATCGACATCATGGCCTGCCCCTGCTGCGGCGGCCGGCTCATCCGCCGGCAGACCCTGCCGCCCCAGGCCCCGCTCCTCACTCTCACCGCGGCCGCCCGCGCTTCCCCATGACCACACCCATCTACCCCCACCTCGCGTCTTCGCCCGTCGCCATCCCGGCCTGTTCCACCCTGCCCGGGACTCTCGCTTCTCCTCCCGATGCACACGTCACACCCCCGCCCATCCACCTCCGCTCGCTTCACCCACGCCCCTCCTCCGCGATCTCCTCCTCCTTCACCCCCCATCCCTCACCTTCCCCTGCACACCCGCCCCCACCCAACACCCCTTCACAACGCCCGTGATCTCCCCATAGCACCCCGCTCCGCGGCTTCGTTCAACGAGCGCATAACGGCCATGCGCGCTGCGCGCGACGGCCGCAATCCGCTATCCATTTGACGCGGAGGGTGCCGTCGCCGGGTGGGGCGATGGCGTCCGTCGGGGAAGAGCTGCGGTCGGGCGAGGAGAGTTCACAAGACCCGACAGCGTTTGACGCGGAGGGTGCCGTCGCCGGGTGGGGCGATGGCGTCCGTCGGGGAAGAGCTGCGGTCGGGCGAGGAGAGTTCACAAGACCCGACAGCGTTTGACGCCGGCGCGATGCGGCCGCGGGGCGGACTACCCTTCAATCACCAGGCATGCTGCGCGAAGCGCTCCCTTGACCCTCTCTCGCGCCCGCGGCTAGGATCGCGCGCTTCGCGCTCTACACGCTCGAGACGAGCGAGCGCGGCGCTCGAGGATCGGCGGCTGGCCGCCGCGGACGTTTGCGGACACCATGCGACTGGCGAGGCGACCCATGACCACCCGGAGCCCGGCGGCTGCTGCGTTGCGGAATCTGCGCCGCTTCGCGCTCGCTTTCACGCTCCTCGCCGCCTCGCTCGCTGCGCTGTTCGCTGTCGCACCGGGAGCCGCGACCGACGCCGAGCCGCCGCCCGGCCCGGCCTCGACCGCGCTGCCCGGCCCGGCCGCGACCGCCCCCCCGAGCCCGGCGGCCAACGCTCGCTACGCCTGGCCGCTCGCGCATCCGCCGTGCTTGAGCGCCACCTTCGGCGAGTATCGACCCGGCCACTTCCACGCCGGGATCGATCTCTCCACCTCTGGGCAGGAAGGGATCCCCGTCGTCGCGGTCGACGACGGGATGGTCGTGCGCGTGCGCGCCTCGGGCGCTGGTTACGGCCGCGCCATCTACGTGCAGCTCCGCGACGGGCGGCTTGCCGTGTACGCGCATCTCTCCGCGTTCATGGAACCGCTCGCCGGTTACGTCGAGGCCGTGCAGGACTCGCTCGGGCGCTATCGCGTCGACCTCAACCCGCCACCCGGGCGCTTTCCGGTGCGGCGCGGCCAGACGATCGGCAAGTCGGGAAGCTCCGGCCAGGGGCCTGCACACTTCCACTTCGAGCTGCGCACCGGCGATGTCGCCCTGAATCCGCTCACGCACGGGCTCGCGACCGCGGATGCGCGCCGGCCGGTGCTCACGGCGCTCCACTTCGTGCCGCTCGGGGCCGACGGTGCGGTGAACGGCGCGGCGCGCCGCGTTCGCGTGCCGCTCCGCCGCGCGGAGACCGGCGGCCCGCTGGCGGCGCCCGGCGAGATCCGCGTGCGCGGGCGGGTCGCGGTGGCGGTCCAGGGCCACGATCAGGATGGAGACACGGGGAATCACCTCGGCATCTACCGGACGGAGCTCCTCGTGAACGGGGAACGGGGCTCCGTCACTGCGTTCGACCGCTTCGACTATCTGCGGAATCACGAGGTCGAGGCCGAGTACGATTTCGAAGAGGCGCGGGCCGGACGGCGGACCGTCCAGAATCTGTTCGTACCGCCCGGCGTGACCGGCGATTTCCACGAGGGACTTCCGCCCTGGTCCGGAGTGCTCGTGGGCGGCGGCCTCGATCGGGGGACGGTTTCGGGAGCGCCCCCGGCAACTCCGGCGGAGGGGGCGACCGTGCTCGCGCCCGGCGTGCACCGGCTCCGCGTCGTGGCGACCGATGCGTTCGGCAACGCGACCGCCGCCGAGGCCACCGTGCGCGTGGACGCCCGCGACGCCGCCGACGCGACCGCGGGCGGGCGCGCGAGTGCCGAGCCCACGCTGGCCGGAGCGCCGTTGCCGCTCGGCGATGCGGCGCCTCCGCGCCCGCGCTGGACCCTCGAGCCGGCGACTCGCGTCGCCACGCTGACGCTCGACTTCGACTCGGCGCCGGCGCGCGCGCCGTGGCTCGTCCTCCCCGGAAGCGACGCTCCCGTTCCCATGGCCGCGAGCAGCCCGAGGGCCGCCGCCGGGTCGGGAGCGGCCCGCGGTGCCCGCTACGTCGTCCGCTGCGACGCGCGCGGGCAGAGCCCGCTCCTCGTGCGAGTCCCGAGCGCGGCCGGCGGCTTCACCGAGGAGTCGCTCGCGCCGCCCTGGTGCCCGGCCCCCCGCGCCGCGGGCGGGCGCCTCTCGGCGCTCGACGGCCGCGTGCTCGTCGAGTTCGGACCGGCGGCGTTCTTCGAAGATGCCTACGTATGGGCCGGTGTGGACCCGCGCCCGAGCGGTCTCCCCGAGGGTCTCGAGGCGGTGAGCGCCGTGTTCCGCGTCGAGCCGGTCGGACTCCCGCTCGACGAGGGGGTATGGGTGGGGGCTGAGCCTGCTCCCGGCGCGAACGGTGTTTCGGGAGTCGCCCTCTTTGAGATCGACGGCGACGAGGTCAGTTACGTGGGTGCCGAGCGGCGCGGCCGCCATTTCGGGGCCGAGGTTCACCGGCTCGCACGCTTCGTGCTCGCGCGCGACACGCGCCCGCCGGTCGTGACCATCCTCTCGCCGGCCGATTCGGTGGTCGCCGCGGCCGGCCGCCTGCTCCTCCGCGCGCGCGTGCGCGATGTCGAATCCGGATTTCGCGAGGACGATCTCACCTTCACGATCGACGGGCGGCGCGTGCCGAGCGAATGGAATCCCGACGCCGGCGATCTTCGCCATCGGGTGCGCGCGCCGCTGGCTCGCGGCCGCCACGTGATCACGGCCGAGGCCGTCGATCGCGCCGGGAACGCGACCCGGCGGACGATCACCGTGCGCGTCCGCTAGGAGGCGGTCGAAAAGCCGTCCTCGCGAGCGGCGCGCAGCGCCGCGGTCCTCCCGTCCACGGCTCGCGCCCGGTCGCGCGCCCTCCGGAGTCGGTTGTCACCGCCGCTCGGCCTGTGCTACAAGTGGAGCGAACGCGAGGAGTTGCCCCGATGAGTCATCCCCAGTTCGTCCACCTGCACAACCACTCGGACTACAGCCTGCTCGACGGGGCGACCCGCCTGGATGCCATGGCGGAGCGCGTCGCGAAGCTCGGCATGCCGGCGATCGCCCTCACCGATCACGGCAACCTGTTCGGGGCGGTGGACTTCTACGAGCGGATGCGCGGGGCCGGCGTCAAGCCGATCATCGGCATCGAGGCCTACATCACCGCGGGCCGCTACACCGAGCGCGAGAAGGGCGGCGATCCGTCGAGCCGCTACTTTCACCTCGTCCTCCTCGCCCGCGACCGCGAGGGCTACCAGAACCTGATGCGGCTCACCTCGCGCGCGTACCTCGAGGGGTTCTACTACAAGCCGCGGATCGATCATGCGCTCCTCGCCGAGCACGCGCGCGGATTGGTCGGGCTCTCGGCCTGCCTGAAGGGCGAGGTGCCGTACCACGCCCTCCGCGGCGACCGCCGGGCCGCGGTGGCCGCAGCGCTCCGCTACCGCGACATCTTCGGCCCCGGGAACTTCTACCTCGAGCTCCAGGATCACGGCATCCCGGCCCAGAAGCAGGTGGACGTCGAGCTCATCGCGATCTCAAAGGAGACCGGAATCCCGCTCGTCGCCACCAACGACTGCCACTACCTCGACTGCAACAACGCCGAATCGCACGATCTCCTCCTCTGCATCCAGACCGGGAAGACAGTGGACACTCCCGGCCGCATGAAGTACGGGTCGAACCAGCTCTACTTCAAGTCGCCCGAGGAAATGCTCAAGGTCTTCGGCGAGCAGCCGGCGGCCATCGCCAATACGCTCGCCATCGCCGAGGGCTGCGACTTCGCGCTCGATCTCGGCAAGCTCCACCTGCCCCACTTCCCGCTGCCCGCCGGCTACGACGACCGTGGACGACTATCTCCGCGACCTGGCGCGCGCCGGGCTCGTCCGCCGCTACGCCGAAGCGACGCCCGCGATCGAGGCGCGCCTCGACTACGAGCTCGACGTCATCATCCGCATGGGCTACGCCGGCTACTTCCTCATCGTGCGCGACTTCATGCACCGCGCGCGCGAGAGGGGATCGCGGTCGGCCCCGGCCGCGGCTCGGCGGCGGGGAGCCTCGTCTCCTACTGCCCTCGGCATCACCGACATCGACCCTCTCCGCTTCGGGCTCCTCTTCGAGCGCTTCCTGAATCCGGAGCGCATCTCCATGCCCGACATCGACATCGACTTCTGACTTCGAGCGGCGTGGCGAGGTCATCGACTACGTGATCCAGAAGTACGGCGAGGACTGCGTCACCCAGATCATCACCTTCGGGACGATGGGGGCGCGCGGCGTGCTGCGCGACGTGGGGCGGGCGCTCAACCTGCCCTTCGCCGACGTGGACCGCATCGCCAAGCTGGTCCCCGCCGAGACTCGGCATCACGCTCGACGACGCGGTCGAGCAGGTGCCCGAGCTCCGCGACCTCCCGAGCAAGGAGGAGGTGTACGAGAAGCTCCTCATCTCGGCGCGCCGACTCTCGAGGGCCTGTGCCGCCACGCCTCGGTCCACGCCGCCGGCGTGCTCATCACGCCGACCCCGCTCGTCGACAACGTGCCGCTCTACAAGTCGACCAAGGGCGAGGTCACCACCCAGTAGGACATGAAGGCGGTCGAGAAGGTCGGCCTCCTCAAGATGGACTTCCTCGGGCTGCGCACGCTCACCGTGATCCAGGAGGCGTTGCGCCATGCTCGAGGAGCTGCGCGGCGTCGAGCTCAAGGTGGAGACGATCCCGCTCGACGACCCGGAGACCTACGAGCTCCTGCAGCACGCGGAGACGGTGGGCGTCTTCCAGCTCGAATCGACGCGGCATGCGCGATCTCCTGCGCCGGCTGCAGCCGGCCGCGTTCGAGGACGTGATCGCGGTCAACGCCCTCTTCCGGCCCGGGCCCGCTCGGCTCGGGCATGGTGGACGACTTCATCGACGCGCAAGCACGGGCGGAAGAAGATCGAGTACGAGCACCCGGCGCTCGAGCCCATCCTCGCCGAGACCTACGGCATCATCCTCTACCAGGAGCAGGTGATGCAGATCGCCTCGGCGCTCGGCGGCTTCTCGCTCGGCCAGGCCGACATCCTGCGCAAGGCGATGGGCAAGAAGAAGCCCGAGGAGATGGCCAAGCAGCGGGCCGCCTTCGTCGCCGGGCGCCGTGGCGCGCGGGACTCCGGAGGGGAAGGCCACGCGCATCTTCGATCTGATGGCGCACTTCGCGGGCTACGGTTTCAACAAGTCGCACTCCGCGGCCTACGCGCTCATCTCGGTCGTCACCGCGTACCTCAAGGCGCACTATCCGGTCGAGTTCATGGCCGCCTCCCTGACCTCGGAGATGGACACCTCCGACCGCATCGTCATCCTGGTCGACGAGTGCCGGCGCATGGCGATCGAGGTCAGGCCGCCCGACGTGAACTCCTCGTACGCGCACTTCACCGTCGAGGAGGGGCGGATCCGCTTCGGCCTCGGCGCGGTCAAGAACGTGGGGCCGGGTGCGATCGCCGAGATCCTGGCGGCGCGGGAGGCGGAGGGGCCGTTCGTCACGCTCTTCGACCTCTGCCGGCGCGTGGATCTCGGCAAGGTGAATCGCCGCGTGCTCGAGAGCCTGGTCGGGGCCGGGGCCGCCGACTCGCTGGGCGGACACCGCGCCGAGCTCGTGGCGGCGGCGGTGGAGGCGTTCTCGGTCGGCCAGCGCACCCAGCGCGAACGCGCGCGCGGGCAGGAGTCCCTGTTCGGGGAGGTCGCTCCCGAGATCGAGTCGCCGCGGCTCCCCGCGGTCGAACCCTGGGACTCTAAGACGAGGATCGCCAAGGAGAAGGAGTTCCTCGGCTTCTACCTGACCGATCATCCGCTCGCGGCGCTGCGCACCGAGATCGAGGCGATCTCGAACGCGGACGCGCAGGTCCTGGCCTCGCTTGCCGACGGCACCGAGGTGCGTCTGGTCGGACTCGTGAGCGCGATCAAGCGGATCGCCGATCGCAAGGGCAAGCCGATGGCCTTCGTCACCCTCGAGGACTTCGCGGGCCAGATCGAGGTGCTCGTGTTCGCCGACGCCTGCGAGGCGGCGGGGAGCGATCTCGCCCTCGACCAAGTGGTGGCGGTCGAGGGGAGGGTGTCGACGCGCGAGAACGAGGAGCCGAAGATCGTCGCCGGGTGCGTCATGTCCTTCGAGCGGGCGCGCCGCGATCTCGTGGGTGCGCTCGAGATCGAGCTCGACGCCGGCGCCACGGCGGAGCTGGTCGAGGCTCTGGATCGGACGCTCGCGCGCCATCCCGGACCCGGGCAGGTCATCTTCAAGGTGTTCGGCGCCACCGGCGACTCGGTGCGCGTGCTGGCCAAGGGCCGGCAGGTGGAGCTCTCCCGCGACGTGCTCCGCGAGCTCGCCGAGCTGGTGGGCGAGGAGCGCGTCCGGCTCCGCAAGCGCGAGGCCGTGCCGGCCGGGATGGCCTAGCACAGCCCGTAGAGAGGGCGGCAGAGGAGGAAGCGGCATGGCCCCATCCTCGAACGGAGCCTGGCTCGACTTCGAGCGGCCGGTCGTCGAGATCGACAAGCGGCTCGCGGAGCTGCGCTCGTTCGCCGACCGCGGCGATCCCGAGTTCAAGGAGGAATACGAGCGCCTGTCGCGCCGCGCCGAGAAGGTGCGCCACGAGGTCTACTCGCGGCTCACGCGCTGGCAGCGCGTGCAGCTCGCCCGCCATCCGCAGCGCCCGTACACGCTCGACTACCTGAAGATCCTGGTGCCCGACTTCGTCGAGTTGCACGGGGATCGGGGCTTCGCCGACGACCAGGCCATCGTGACCGGGATGGGCCGCCTCGCGGGCCGCTCGGCCGTCATCGTCGGCCACCAGAAGGGGCGCGATACCAAGGAGAACATCCGGCGCTTCTTCGGTATGCCGCACCCCGAAGGCTACCGGAAGGCGCTTCGCGTCATGCAGACGGCGAGTCGGTTCGGCCTCCCCGTCCTCACCTTCATCGACACGCCCGGGGCCTACCCCGGGATCGGGGCCGAGGAGCGCGGGCAGTTCGAGGCCATCGCCCGGAACCTCCGCGAGATGGCGCGGCTCGAGGTACCGGTCGTCGGCGTCGTCATCGGCGAGGGCGGCTCGGGCGGGGCGCTCGCCATCGGCGTCACCGATCGGCTCCTCATGCTCGAGAACGCCATCTACTCGGTGATCTCGCCGGAGGGGTGCGCCGCCATCCTGTGGCGGGATCGGGCGCGGGCGCCCGACGCCGCGGAGGCGCTCAAGATCACCTCCCGCGATCTGAAGGAGCTAGGCATCGTCGACGAGGTCCTGCCCGAGCCGCTCGGGGGGGCGCACCGCGACCCGGAGCAGGTGGCGCTGGTGATCGAGGAGGCGGTCATCCGCCATCTGGACGAGCTCGAGGCCATGGCGCCGGCCGAGCGCCGGCGCCAGCGGGTGCGGAAATTTCAGGCGATGGGGGTGTACAAGGAGATCTAGGACTCCGGGCGCCGCGCCGCGCCCCGGCCGCCCCGGCCGCCCCGGCCGCGGACCGGCGCGGGTGCGGCTTGCCGCCCACTCCCCGGCCGGATAAACTCCCCGGCACCGGGCGCCGCCCGGAGCCCACCCAAAGCCCTAGAGCAGCCCACGTTCAGGAGTGCGACGCATGCCCCTGTCGGATCAGCTCCTTGCCATTCTCGTCTGCCCCGCCTGCAAGGGGGATCTCGAGTACGACCGGCTGAACGAGAAGCTCACCTGCCACGCCTGCCGGCTGCGCTATCGCGTCGAGGACGACATTCCCGTCATGCTCGTCGACGAGGCCGAGCCGATCGGCGAGGCCGGGCCGCCGCCGCGCGGCGGGACGGCCGGGTAGGGTGGCGGCGCCCGCGTCCTGCGGCGCCGAGCTCCTGCGGCGCGCGCACCCCCACCGCGGCGCTTGTTGTTGATATCTGCGGTCACCCGCAGTAAATAGCGGCCGGCCCCGGGCGGTCGCAGAGGGTTCCTGCACGTGCGCAAGTCGTTCATCGCGCTCGCCGCGCTCGTCACCGGCGTTTCCTGCGGTCTCGCGTTCGTCCTTACCGGCGCGCCATCGGCGGCGCCGGGATCGGGGTCGCCCGCCCCCGGCCCCGTCGAGCTCGTCGCGAGCGACCCGAGCGGCACCACGCTCCGCGTCACCGCCGGGGCGCCGCGCCTGGTGGCGCCGGCGGACGCGGCCGGCGAGCCGGTCGGTGCCGGCAAGGAAGCAGCCGCCATCGGCGTGCGCGTCGATCTCGACGGATTCCCGTCCCTGAGCCCGCCCGGAGCACCCGACCTCCCCGGCCTGACGGTCCTCATCGCCGTTCCCGCCGGCGCCGCGCCGGCGCTCCAGGTCACCCTCGGCCCCGAGCAGGAGATCGCCGGGGTTCGCGTCGCGCCGGCCCCGACCCCCGGCCCGCGCCCCGCGCCCGGCGAGCCCCCGACCTGGATCGCCGAGCCCGATCCCGCGCTCTACGCGCGCGCCTATCCCGAAGCAAGGGTGACTCTCTCCCCGGTCCAGCAGATGGGCGAGCTCGACGTGGTCGCGGTCACGGTGCGGCCTGCCGTCTTCGATCCGGAGCGCGAGGTTCTCCGCGTCGCCGAACGGATCGAGGTGCGGATCGTGACCGCCGGCGGCGACGTCCGCCGCGCCGCGGAGGGGATCGCTCCGGCCGCGGCGAGCGCCGTCCTCAACGGCGAGGCCGCCCGCACCTTCGCCCGGCCGCGCACCGCGGCGGGGGCGGCCCGCGGTCGGGCCCCGCTCGGCGCCCGACAGGGCGCGAGCTTCGAGAGCTCGACCCACTGGGTCAAGGTATCGGTGGCGGTGCGGGGGCTCGTGCGCGTGGATGGGGCCCGGCTCGCCGCGGCCGGGGTGGACCTCTCGGCGATCGACCCGGCCACCCTCCGCGTCTTCTGGGGCGGCGGCCTCGATCCCGAGCCCGGCGTGAGCCCGCGCTCGGCGCTCGCGCCCGAGTTCATGACCGAGTGCGCGATCGAGATCGAAGGCGGCGCGGACCAGAGCTTCGCCGCCGAGGACGCCGTCCTCTTCTTCGGCCAGGGCGCGTCGGGCTGGCGCGACGACTTCCGGGGCGGCCCCTACGCCCTCGACTACGTCGAGAACCAGCGCTTGCGGAACGGCCTCTACTGGCTCACGTGGGGCGGGGATTTTCCCGATCCGCCGCGAAGAATCGCGTCGCGCACCGCGGCGCCGGCGGGAGCGCCGGTCGTCGACCGCGGCCGGGCGCGGATCCACAACGAGCGGAACCGGCGCTACCTCTCCGATCTCTACGAGCCGGGGCAGAAGTGGGAGCGCTGGTTCGAGACGACGTTCGTCGACCGCGACGCCGCCGCGTCCTACACGGTGCGGCCGCAGAAGGCCGACCTCGCCGTGCCCGGCTCCCTGCGCCTCCGCCTGTGGGGCTACACGAGCATGGGGAGTCTTCTCTCCAGTCCGCCGATCCGCGACCACTACGCGCGGGCGTGGTTCAACGGCGTGCCGATCCTCACGGCGGCCGGCGCCGACACCTTCATCTGGGACGGACCGCGCTTCCAGCTCTCGGGCCGCCAGGACATCGTGAGCAACTCGCTCGCGCTCGTGGACGGGGACAACCGCATCCAGATGGATGTGCTCACGGTCGTCGACCCGCAGAAGCCCCAGCGCAGCGACCAGGTCATGTTCGCCTGGTACGACTTCGGCTACGCGCGCCGGCTCGACCTGACCGGCGAGAGCGGCGGCGAGGTGGTGCCGGCCGGCGATCCGGGGCCCGCCACCGTCCAGATCACCGGGGCCCCGGCCGGCGCGCGCGTCCTCGACGTGAGCGATCCGACCGCACCGGTCGATCTCACCGGCGTCGAGTGGAGCGGCACGACGCTCCGCTACCTGGCGAACCTCGACCCGGCCGTCCCGGCCAAGTTCCTGGTCGGAGCCGCGGCCGCGGCCCCGGCAGCGGTCGAGGTGGACCAGAGCCAGCCGCATCTCCGGCGCGCAGGCAATGCCGCCTGGTACGTCGTGATCGCGCACGATTCGATGATCCAGGAGGCGGTGCGGCTCGCCGAGGCCCACCGGCGCGTGCCGCCGCCCGAGGGGGCACCCGACGGGATGCCGCTCGCCGTGCGCGCCTCCGACGTCTACGACGAGTTCGGCTGGGGCCTGAAGAGCGAGATCGCCATCCGCAATTTCGTCGACTACGCGTTCCACACCTGGGCGGCGCCGCCCCGCTACGTGTGCCTCCTCGGCGACGCCTCGTACGATCCGAAGGACTTCTACGGCGACGGCACGCGCGAGACCGATCTCATCCCGGCACCCCAGTTCTGGAACTGGATCGGCGGGGAGTATGGCGGCTCCGATTACGTCTCGGACGACTACTACGTCCGCACCTTCGGCACCGAGCTCGAGACGCCGCCCGATCGCCTGACCGATCTCCACGTCGGCCGCCTGCCGGCCGGGAGCCGCGACGAGGCGCAGGTGCTCGTGGATTCGAAGATGGTTCCCTTCCTCGAGGACCCGCCCTTCGGCCCCTGGCGGCAGCAGGCGATCCTCCTCGCCGACGACGAGATCGCGGGCGATCCGCCGCGCCTCGAGGGTTTCTACCATGTCGCGAACAGCGAGGAGGTGGCGCAGCTCCTGCCGCCGGAGCTCGACATCGAGAAGATCTACCTCCCCGACTATCCCTGCGAGCCCTGCACCTACCCGCGGGCGAAGCCGGCGGCGCGCGACGCCTTCATCGCCGCCTTTGACGCCGGCGCCGCGATCGTGAACTACATCGGGCACGGGTCGCCGATCGTCCTGGCGCACGAGTCGGTGTTCAAGATCGAGAACGTGGGCCAGCTCGCGAACGACGGGCGGCTGCCCTTCTTCTCGACCTTCTCCTGCACCGTGAATCGCTTCGACGAGCCGTCGAGCGAGGGCATCGGCGAGGCGCTCGTCACCCATCCGGGCGGCGGCTCGGCAGCCTCGGTCGGCGCCACCGACCTCGCCTTCATCTCCTCGAACCAGGTGCTGAACCTGGGCACCTACGAGCGCCTGTTCCCGGGCCGCGACCTCCTCGCTCCGCAGAGCTTCGGGCGCGCCTTCGGCGACGCGAAGAACGCGCTCGCCGCCTACGACACGGCCGGGGCGCGCAAGTACGTGCTCCTCGGCGATCCGGCGCTCGCGCCGAGCACGCCCGGGCGCCGCCTCGCGTTGAGCTTCCCCGGCGCCACGGCGCGCGGCGACACGAGCGTGCTCGTGGCCGGCGTGCCCTATGCGCTCAAGGCGCACCCGGTCGACTTCGCGCCGCCCGGGTCCTGGCTGGGCCAGTTCGAGGGCCGCGACTCCTACCCGCTCGTCACGCACGGCGTCCCCCAGTCGGGTGTGACCTACTACGTGCCGGGACATCCCTTCTTCCGCTCGACCCTCACCGTGACCGGCGACACGCTGTCCGCGCAGATCATCGTGCCGATCGACGCCGCGCAGAGCCTCTCGCCGGGGCGGGGGGCCGGCGAGGCCCGGATCTACGCGAGCGGGAACGCCTGGGACGGCGTGGGGCAGTCGGCTCTCTTCCTCGATGTCGAGGGGGGCGAGCCGATCGAGCCGGAGACCGACGGCGGGCCGGAAGTCGCGGCCGAGTTCGACGCGCCCTCCCCGAGCGCCGTGCCCCCGAATGCCCTCCTCACCATCCGTCTAGAAGACAAGAGCGGGATCAACGTGGTCGGCAACACCCCGTCGAACTCGGCCTACATGCGCATCGACGAGGCGTTGACCGTCGAGCTCAACGAGCGCTTCGTCTACGAGCCGGGGAGCGCCACCACGGGGACGATCGAGGTCGCCCTGCCGGACCTGGCCGCCGGCCCGCACTCGCTCACGATCGTGGCCTCGGACAACTACCTGAACCGGACCGAGGCGGAGGTGCCGTTCGCGGTCATCCAGGGCGGGACCATGGCCATCCGCGAGGCCGGGCTCTACCCGAACCCCTTCGACCTCGAGGCCGGGCAGGGCACCGTCCTCTCCTTCGCGGTCCCCGAGCCCGCCGAGGTGGAGGTCAAGATCTTCACGGTGAGCGGGAAGCTCATCCGGGAGTACTTTCCGGAGATCGCCGCCCCGGTGCCCCCGGGGATCCAGCAGGTTTTTTGGGATGGGCGGGACGAAGAGGGAGATAAGGTGGCCAACGGGGTGTATCTCTGTGCGGTCTCGGCCCGCGGCACCGTGTCCGGGGTACGGGACGAGGTCGTTCTGCGCTCCGTCGTCCGCCGCTAGCAGCCGGGCCAACCGCTTGTTGCGAGGCGGGTTGACCACATCGTCGGGCTGTCAGGGGCACGGGTCCCCGGAGTTCTTGAGTTTGACCCATCCCGTGCCGAGTGATAGCATGGCAGGCGGGTTAAGTCATTACCGCGCAACTCATTGGCGCAAGTTTTCGGTGGAGGGATCGTTGATGCTTCGCGTTCTTGCGGGGGCGCTCCTTGCGCTCGCCCTGGTGGCCGGGGCCGCTCAGGCCCAGTCCGAGGCCGGCGCGGCCTCTCTCCAGATCGAACCCTCTGCGCGCGCCAACGGAATGGGGAAGGCCTACGTGGGGGTGTCCGACGAGGCCACCATGGGCTGGTGGAACCCGGCGGCCCTCGCCTTCGAGTCGGAGCGCCAGGCCACGTTCATGCACAGCCAGCTCGTCCCCGGGCTCGCCGATGATGTCTTCTACGAGTTCTTCGGCTTCACGTCGACCATCAAGGGGCTAGGGGGCTTCGGCGTCAATCTCATCTACCTCACCTACGGCAAGAACGTCGCCACAGATTTCTCGGGCCAGGTGATCGGAGAGTTCACGAGCTACGAGGTGGTGCCGTCCTTTTCCTTCGGCACCAAGATCATCGAGAACCTGGGCGTCGGCGTGAACTTCAAGTTCGTGTGGGTGGACCTCGCCCCCGCAGCGGTCACCCAGGACGGGCACGACGGGCGCGGGACCACGGTGGCCCTCGACGGCGCCCTCCTCTGGCGGATCCCCAGGTACCGCCTGAACGCCGCTCTCAACTTCCAGAACATCGGCCCGGATCTGGCCTTCATCGACGAGGACCAGTCGGATCCGCTCCCGCGCAATCTCAAGATCGGGCTCGGCTACTGGCTCCTCGCGCGCGAGGACCACACGGTCATCCTCGCCTGGGACATCAACAAGCCCTTCGTGCGCGTCGATGACGGGCCGCTCCTCAACGTGGGTGCGGAGTACCAGCTCGGGCAGTACCTGGCGGGGCGGTTCGGCTGGGTCTACGAGGGCTGGTTCTCGCAGATCGACCCGATCAACGGTCCCTCCTTCGGGCTCGGTCTCCGCTACAAGGGATTCTCGTTCGACTACGCGAGCGTGCCGCAGGCTCCCGGTCTCGATCGCGTGAGCCGCTTCTCCTTCAACGCTCGCTTCTAGAGAAAAGAAGTAGACGCCCGGCCGGCGCAAGGACATGCTCGAAGGGATGATGCAGCAGAGGATGCGCGATCTCAGAGGTGGGCAGGCGGCGAAGCGGATCCCGGCCGCTGCGCAGCGGGGAAGAATCCGCGCGGAGTCGCCGAGGGCGGTCCTCTCCACCGTAGTCCCTGCTCTCCTCGGCCTGGCGCTCCTCGCCCTGCCGGCCTCGGCGGACCTCTCCGCTCGATCCCCCTCGCCGCTCTTTGGCCTCCGGAGCCTCTTCCCCGGGTCGGACTCCGGCCCGGTCCTCGCGCAGCGGGTCATCGAGGACGAGGAGGAGGCGAAAAAGAAGAAGCCGGCGGAGGGGGAGTCCGAGCCAGCCTCGGCCGTGATCGAACTGACCCGCGAGGATCTCGAGCCTGTCGCCCCCAAGTCCCCGACCAAGGCCTTCCTCCTCTCGGCGCTCCTTCCGGGCATGGGCGAGCTCTACGCCGGATCGAATCGCGGATACATCTTCCTCGGCATCGAGGCGGCATCCTGGATCACGTTCGCGTCGTACCGGATGAGCGCCAACGACAAGGAAGACGAGCTCTACGCGTACGCCGACGGCAACTTCGCGATCGCCGCCTTCGAGGACGGCTGTGTCGGCCAGCCCGGGCAGCCTTGCCAGGAAGCTCTTGACTCCATCAACAATTTCTACGAGAACGACAAGGGTGAGTACTACGAGATCATCTCGAAGAACCCCATCTACAAGCCGGGCTGGGGCGTTGACGTCCAGTCGGATGGGAGCTTCACCTACGAGAACTGCCCGATCGACCTGAACTGCCCGCCCGATCCCACGCAACCCGGCCAGGAAGCCGCCTACCGGGCCTGGGTGGCCGATCAAGCCGCCGCCCAGGACTTCGATTACTCCACGTACAACGGTCTCCGGGATGATCGGAACTCCCTCGATTCGACGGCCCGCAGCGCCACCATGGTGGTCCTCGTGAACCACCTCGTGTCCGCCTTCGACGCTCTCATGGTCGCGCGGAGCTTCAACGCAGACCTGCCCCAGGGCGTCAGCATGGACCTGAAGATCAAGGGATCCTTTTCGAATCCTGGCGCCAAGCTCGTGTTCAAGCGCAAGTTCTGATGCCGATGATGAGAATGACCGACCTCGCCCGTGCAATTCCGCTTGCCTGGCTCGTCCTCGCCGCGTGCGTCGCGAGCGCGCCGCTGCCGGCCATCGCCGGCACCGAGTCGAGCGCGACCGAAACGGTCCCGGCAGGAACGCCTTCCGGCGGGAAGTCCGCGACCTCGTCGATCTTCGCGCCGCTCGAGATCGAACCGTCGGAGTGGGGCGATCTCGCGCAGGTCAATCCGACCCGCAACGACGACGAGGACAAGGACAAGGACAAGGACAAGGACGACGACAAGGAGAAGGACGAGCCGACGACGCCGGCGCCCGTCGAGGCCGATCTCGACGAGGGCGGCCCCTCGCGCGGGAAGATCATCCTCCTCTCGGCGCTCGTCCCCGGGCTCGGCCAGCTCGAGGCCGGTAGCACGGGGACGGGGACGGCGTTCCTGATCGGGGAGGCCGCGTGCTGGACGAGCCTCGCCATCTTCCGCGTCCAGGGCGGCGACCGGAAGGACCACTACATCGAGTACGCCGAACGCTTCGCGCGGGTCGCCGACGCGGGCGGGCAGTCCAACGACTACTACGGCAGCCTGGCCAGGTACGACCACTCCGGCGAGCCGGGCGGTCCGGACAGCTACAACGAGATGGAGGTCCGCCTGCTCGCGCGCGAGCTGTATCCCGACGATGGCGCGATGCAGGAGGCCTACATCGTCGAGAACCAGATCACCGGCGACCTCGCCTGGGACTGGGAATCGGATGATCGGCGCTTCGAGTACAGCGACATCCGGGTGGCCAGCGAGACGGCCTACCATCGTTCGGAGTACGCCGTCGCGGGTCTCGTGGTGGGGCGCATCCTGAGCGTCATGCACGCCGTGTGGCTGACCGCGGACCGGGACGACGAGCCGGTGGTCGGGGGCACGGACCGGGGCGCCGTCATGCCCTATGCCGAGAGCGACTTCGCGCTCGGCGCCAGCCGCGTCGGCGTGCGCTACACCTTCTAGCCGGCTCCCGCCCGCGCGCGGGCGCCGCCTTGAAGCGCGTGCGCCGGTTCCCGCGCGCACCACGAGGTTGCGCCATGTCGATGCCCAGAGAGCGCCGGCGGCGCTCGATCCGCTCTTCCGATCGCATGAGCGGCGAGGTGCTCCGCTTCCTGGTCTCCCGGGCCGCTTTCCTCCTCGGCCTCGCCGTGCCGGCCGGTCTCGCCATGCCGGCCGGCAGCGCCGTCGCCGCGCCGCCCGACTCCGCGGCCGTGAATCTCCGCTTCGAGGCGCTCCTCGGACAGAGCGGCACCAACCCCGGCGAGTACCATCGGCCGCTCGCTCTCGCCCCGACGGCCGCCGGCGGCCTCCTCATCGCCGACACCGGGAACAGCCGGGTCGTCTGCCTCGACGGCGCCGGGACGCCGCTCTGGGAGGGCGGCGGCATCGGAACCGAGGAGGGCGTCCTCCGGCGGCCGACCTCCGCCGTGGCCAGCGGGCTCGCCGTGTACGTGCTCGACCAGCTCGGGCTCGCCATCCACCAGTTCCATGCGCGGGGGGAGTACCAGGGAATTGCTCTCGATTTCCGGCGGCCCGATCTCGAGGAACGCCTGGGCGTGGTCGATCCGCGCGGGCTCGCGGTCGGGCGCTCGGGGAGCGTGCTCGTCACCGACGCGGAGGGCGATCGGCTCCTCGTCTTCGCGCCGGACTGGGCCCTTCTCCAGGTGATTGGAGGTTTCGGCGCCGGGGCGCAGACGTTCGAGGATCCGGAGGGGGTGGTCGCGGCGGGTGACCGCATCTACGTGGCCGATTCCGGGAACGAGCGGGTCCAGGTGCTCGACTTCATGGGCCGCTTCATCGCCGAGTGGCCGCTCCCGGGCGGCGGGCGGCCGATCGGGATCGCCCTATCCGGGAGCGGCGATGTCTACGTGGCCGACCAGGCGACGCATCGAGTCCTCGTCTTCGCGCCGAGCGGGAAGCTGCGCGGCGCGGTGGGGGCCGAGGGTCGCGGCCCCGGCTCGCTGCGCGGACCCTCCGGCGTGTGCGTGATCGGGGATCGGCTCTTCGTCGCCGACTCGGAGAACGACCGACTCGCGCGCTTTGCGATCGAGAGGGCAGCGGGGCCGTGAAGCACGCGGGCGCACACGGCGGCCGCGGCGCCGCTCGCCGCGCGCTCGGGCGCGCACTCGCTCCCGCGCTCGTGCTCGCCCTGATCGGAAGCGGCGGCTGGAGCCGGGCGGCGGCGGGCGATGGGGCCGCCGGCGACTCGACGGCGGCGCGCCGGCCGCGCCCTCTCCGCGCGCTCGATCGCGCCCATGTCTCCGCGCTGGTCGTCGGCGAACGGCTCTGCCTCGAGCACCGCCACATCGATGCGGCAAGCCTCGTCGTGAGCCACGGGGACCACCGGCTGCTCCCCGGGCGTGATTTTCTGCTCGATGGCGCCGCTTCCTGCCTGAGCTTCCCCGACCCGCGCGCGTTCCTCGGGGCCCGGCTCGAGATCGACTACGAGTACTTCCCGTTCCAGCTCGCCACGCGCTATGCCCATCGCGAGCAGGTGCCGCTCGACCTCGCCGCCGCGGCGCCGCCGGACACCGTGGTCGCGATCGAGCGCCGAGAGCGGGTGGTGGGAGGGGCGACCGCGGATGCCGGCGGGCGGCTCCAGATCCGCGGCAACAAGACCTTCGCGGTGCGCGTCGGTTCGAACCGCGATGCGAGCCTCAGCCAGTCGCTCGACCTCGACGTGAGCGGCGAGGTGGCGAGCGGGGTCGAGCTCCGCGCCATCCTGACCGACCGCGACCTGCCGCTCCAGCCGGCCGGCGACACCGAGACCCTGGACCAGCTCGACAAGGTCATGCTCGAGGTGCGCTCGCGGAGCATGGCCGCCACCCTCGGCGACTACGACGTCACGGCCTTCGGCGGCAGCTTCCTCTCCTACTCGAAGCGGCTCTCCGGGGTGAAGGGGGAGGGGAAGGCCGGCGGGCGCGAGTTCGTGCTGGCCGCGGCCCTCGCCAAGGGCGAGTTCATCTCGCTCCCGGTGCCGCCGGTCGAGGGCAAGCAGGGTCCGTACGTGCTGGCCGACGCCGCCGGCAACGCGAACATCGTCGTCGTCGCCGGGTCGGAGACCGTGTGGTTGAACGGCGAGCGGCTGACGCGCGGCGAGAACAACGACTACACGATCGACTACAGCCGGGCCGAGATCACCTTCACCGCGCGCCGGCTCATCACCCGCGATTCCCGCATCACGGCCGACTTCGAGTACACGACCGATTCGTTCAAGCGGAACTTCTACGTGGGCGGGGCGCGCGCCGCGCTCTTCGACGGCAAGTTCACGCTCGGCGCCTCGGTCGTCTCCGAGTCGGACGATGCCGGCGATCCGCTCGCGCCGCTCACCGATCTCGAGCGCGCGGCCCTCGCCGCGGCCGGCGACACGCTCCGCTCGACGGCCGCGCAGGGCGGCATCTTCGTCGGCGCGGGCGAGGGCGACTACCTGGCGATCGGGGGCGCGGGCGGGGAGCCGCTCCGCTACCAGTACGCGGGCGACGGGCGCGGCGAATACCGCGTGACATTCCTGAACGTCGGCGTCGGCGCCGGCGACTACGTCGATTCGCTCACCGCGGGCGGGGCGCGCGCCTACCGCTGGGTGGGCACTGGGTCGGGCGCCTACGAGCCGGGACGCATCCTCTCGGCGCCCGAGAGTCACCAGGTCCTGGACTTCACCGGGCAGGGCCGGGTCGGAGCGCTCGAGCTCACCGGCGAGCTCGCCGCCTCGGGGGTCGACCTGAACACGCTCTCCACGGTCGACGATCTCGACAACGGAGGCCTGGCGACCAGCATCCGCGCCGGCTACGCACCCACGGTGACGCTCGCCGGTCGCGAGGTCGGGATCGCGGTGCGCGGCGGCTATCGCGATGTCGGCGAGGACTTCCGGACCCTCGGTCGCATCCGCCCGCCGGACTACGCCTACGGCTGGAACGCGCCCGCCAACGCCTTCGTGCGGGGCGAGCGGCTCACCGACGGCGGGGTGGATGTGACGCCGCTCGCGGGCCTCACGGTCGGCGCCGATCTGAGCGGAACCGAGAGCGATGTCTACACCGGCCGGCGGACCGGGACCACGATCACTCTCGCGCGCCGGCTCAACGGGCGCTTCCGGCTCGAGCGCACGAGCGGCGAGGAAGCGGCGGCGAGCGGGGCACCGGAGGAATCGAGCGCCGCGCTCGCGGCAGATCGCGACCGCGCGTACGAGTACGGCGAGCTCTCGACCGCGATCGGCCGCTTCACGCCGCGCGCCCACTACGAGCGTGACGAGCGCATCGAGTGGCGGGGCACCGTGCGGAGCGGCCTCGGCTACACCGTGTTCGGCGGCGGCACCGAGGTGCGGCTCCCGGCGCGCTCCCGGTTCTCGGTCGACCTTCGCCGGCGGAGCGATCGCACGATCGGGACGGGGGCGCCGTGGGCGCCGACCGTGGATGCGTTCGAGCAGAGCTATCGCCTCGAGATCCCGCGGGTGAGCGCGGTGTCGGTGAGCGGCGGCTTCACGCGCCGCACCGCGGAGGATCGACTCCGCGGCGGAGAGCAGGTCTCGGATCTCGTGCAGCTCGATGTGGTCCATTCCTCGCAGGGGGGCGGCGTCGAGTCCGAGACCCATGCCGACGTGACGACGACCGACGTGAGCGGGGACGACCAGGAGCTCGTCTACGCGGGGGAGGGGCAGGGCGTCTACGACGAGTACGGCCGCTACGTCGGGCCCGGCGGCGACTACGTGCTGCGCAAGGTGGGCCCGGGGACGCCCGACCTGCGCACCCGCTTCCGGGTCGGCGCCCGCCTCGAGGTGCGGCCGCGGCGGTTTCTGGGCCCGCCCGCATCGCTCGCCGGGGGGCGGCGCGTCCTCGCCGCGCTCGGCGCCGAGACCACCATCCAGCTCGACGAGCTGACGCGGCTCAACCTGGCGAGCCCGCGCTACTTCCTCTCTCCCGACAGCTATCAGCGGGAGGACGCCACGTTTCGCGGGAGCTCCTACCTGCGCCAGGACTTCGACGTGCTCGAGAACAACCGCCTCCTGAGCCTCCGCCTCCGCGGCGAGCGCCGGGACGAGCTCGACAACCGGATCGCCGGCGTGAGCAAGGATCTCGCCACCCATGGCGTCGGGATCCGCTTTCGATCCGCGCCGTGGGCTCCATTCTCGGCCGAGCTCGAGCAGACCTGGGGCCGCGCCACCGAGACCGAGACCGCGGTGGTGGCGGGCGGCGGTGGCACCGCGAGCCGCTTCGATCTCGATACCGGGGTCACCGCCCTCGATCTGACCGGCCGCCCGGGCCGCGACGTGCGCATCGGCTTCGTCCTGCGCCGTGCGATCGAGCAGGCGCGCACCGGCAACGCCGAGGCGACCACCTTCGAGATCGGGCCGAACGCCACCACGTACTGGAAGCGGGCCCGTCTCGATCTCCGCTATCGCCGGGTGAACGAGGAGCGCTCCGGCGTCTTCCCGCCGAGCTACCGCGCGGGGAGCCGGCCGGGCCAGCGAAGCGAGTACGGCGTCAACGTGGACTATCGGCCTTTCGAGCACGTCACCCTGACCGGCGGGGTCGAGGGCCTGAAGCCGCCGGCGATCGCGTTCACGCACACGGCGCGCTTCGAGGTTCGAATCTTCTTCTAGGCGGGAGACGGGAGCTGTGGCGATGAAGACGAGCATGGCGAGGGCGGTACGGAGCGGGTCGCTGCGCGGCGCCGCGCCCGCGCTCGCGCTCGTGCTCGTGCTCGTGCCGACCGGCCTCGCCGTCGTGATTCCTGCGTCCCGATGCGTCGCCGCGGACGCGCTTCCCGCCGCCGACTCGCTCGTCGCCGCGGACGCGCTTCCCGCCGCCGACTCGCTCGTCGCCGCCGGCGCCCCGATCGCCGGGCTCGACTTCACGGGCACGCACGCGCTCTCGCCGCTCGCGCTCGAGCGGGCGATCACCGAGGCGCTCGCCGCCGAGGGCGGCGCCGCGCCCTTCGGACGGCCGTGGCGGGGCCGGATGCTCGCACGCGCGCTCGACCAGGTGCTCGCAAGCTACCGCGAGGTCGGGCAGCTGCACGCCGCGGTGACGGGTGTCGAGGTCGTCTCCGCCGCCGCCGGCCAGGTTCGCCTCGCGATCGCCGTCGACGAGGGTGCGCCCGTCGTCCTCGGCACCGTGGACATCGTCGGCAACGAGCTGCACTCCGACGCGGAGATCGGCGAGATGCTCGGGCTGCGCCCGGGCGCGCCGTTCGCCCCGGCCGTCTTCGAGGCCGGCATCGAGCGCCTGCTCGCCCTCTACGAGAACGAGGGCCGCCCGTACGCGGCGGTCGAGCCGCGCGACTTCACCTGGAACGACACGGTCTCCTTCACCCTCGCGGTCCAGGAGGGATCGGCGGTCGCGATCGATGCGATCCGGGTCACGGGGAACCGCGTCACCCGCCCCCGGGTGGTCGAGCGCATCGCCGGCCTCGAGACCGGGGCGCCCTTCGCCCAGGAGGATCTCGACGAGGCCGAGGCGCGGCTCAGGCGCTCGGGCCTCTTCGCCGCGGTCGAGCCGATCGCGCTCGCCCAGGGTGCCGACCGCACGCGGAACGAGGTCCTGATCCGCGTCCGGGACGGCTCGACCAACATCCTGAACGGAGCGATCGGTTACGCCGGTGAGGAGGGGGGCGTGACCGGGCTCTTCGACCTGACCCTCGCCAACATCGCCGGCACCGGCCGGCGCGGCAGCGCGCGCTGGGAAGGCCGCGGCAACGGGGTCGAGCTCTACCGGATCCGCTATGCCGAGCCGTGGCTCTTCGGTTCGCCGGTCACCGCGCGCGTCGAGCTCGGGCGCACGATCCAGGGCGAGCTCTACACGCAGTCGTTCCTCGCTCTCGTCGGCGAGTTCGATCTCCAGGCGGACCTCCGCGCCCAGGCCGGCTGGGAGCACGAGTCAACGGTCGAGTCGGGGACGGCGGCGCGGCGCGCGACGCGCGATGCGGTCCTCGTCGGCGGGTCCTGGGACGTGCGCGACTCGCGCCTCGCGCCGACCCGCGGCATGCGGATCGCGGCCGACGTGAGCTTCGGGCAGAAGGAGTTCGTGCCGGCCCCGGACGCCGACCCGCTCCGCTATCGCTCCTTCATCCTGAGCGCCGACATCGAGCGGGCGCAGTCCCTCGGCCGGCGCTGGGTGAGCTTCGTCAGGGCGCGCGGCACCGGGATCCGCACCGAGGAGGAGATCGTTCCTTACTACGAGCTCTTCCCGCTCGGCGGCGCCACCAGCCTCCGCGGCTATCGCGAGGAGCAGTTCCGCGGCGCGCACGTCGAGCTCGTGCAGATCGAGCAGCGCTATCTCCTGACCGCCGACGGCTCGCGGTTCGCGGGCTTCGTGGATGTCGGGCACGTCTCGACCCGCGGTACCGTCCTCGCCGTGCCGGGTGAGCCCGACCAGTTCTGGAAGATCGGCTACGGCGCGGGGCTCCGCCTGGCGACGCGCATCGGTCTCGTCGGCATCGACTACGCCCTCGGCGAGGGGGACTCGCCGCTCTCGGGGAAGGTGCACGTCCAGCTCGAGTCGGCGTTCTGAGCGCGCGGGGAGTGCCGGAAGCGCGGTCCGCGCGCTGCGCGCGATGGACTTGCCGCGGCGCGTGCCGTAGGATTCCGGCCACACCGCGCCGGGAGCGCCGGCGCTCCGCGCCGCCCGCGCGGCCGTCTCCGTGGAGGTTCGATGCACACGACCGCCGGCAAGCGCACGATCACGCTCGCGCACAGCCCCGATCCGGACGACGCATTCATGTTCTACGCGCTGGCCATGGGCGCCATCCCGACCGGGTCGTACCACTTCGCGCACGAGCTCGCCGATATCGAGACCCTGAATCGCCGCGCGCTCGCCGGCGAGGTGGATCTGACGGCGGTGTCCTTCGCCGCCTATCCCTATCTCGCCAGGCGCTACCAGCTTCTTGCGTGCGGGGCGAGTGTCGGTGACGGCTACGGCCCCCTCCTCGTCGCCCGCGCGCCGTCCACCTCGCTCGCCGGATCCACGATCGCGATCCCGGGCGAGCGCACGACCGCGGTCCTCGCGCTCCGGCTCTACGCTCGCGCCGAGGCGCCGGGCCTCCCGCTCGCCACCCGGGTCTTTCCGTTCGACGAGATCCCCGCCGCCGTCGCTTCCGGCGAGGCCGATCTCGGCCTCCTGATCCACGAGGGACAGCTCACCTACGCGGACGACGGATTGCACGCCATCGTGGATCTCGGCGCGTGGTGGGGCGAGACGACCGGCCTCCCGCTCCCGCTCGGCGGGAACGCGGTCCGGCGTGACCTGGGCCCCGCGGTGACGGCGGATCTCGCGGTCCTGCTCAAGGCCTCGATCGAGTACGGGCTCGCGCATCGCGCCGCGGCGCTCGCCCACGCGGCGGGCTATGGGCGCGGTCTCACCGATGCGCGCACCGATCGCTTCGTCGGCATGTACGTGAACGAGTGGACGCTCGATCTCGGCGAACGCGGACGGCACGCGGTCGCGGAGCTGCTGGCGCGCGCGGCCGCCGCCGGGCTCGTCCCGGCGATCGGGCCGATCGACTTCGCCTGAGGCCTGGTGCGGGCGGCGGGCCGCCGCTGGCCCCCGGCTGCCCCCGGCGCTGCGGGCGCTCCGGGCGCTCCCGGCTGCCCCCGGCGCTGCGGGCTAGTTCTCCTCGCCCGGTGCGCGGTAGAAGGCGTCCATGATGCTGAAGACGAAGTCGTAGGGCTGGCGGCTGGCGTTGATCTCGAGCACGAGCCGCATCGTGAACGACTTGTTGCGCACCTGCTCGGGAGTACCGGCGTCGTACGGCACGACGGGGAAGGCCATGCCCCCGAGGCTCCGGATCTGTTCCCTCTGCGTCGGATCGAGGAGCAGGACGCGGCCGGAGAAGAGGTCATCGGCTCTGAGCTCGGTCGGCGGAAGGATGTTGCGCGCCGCCATGTCCATCGTCACCGACGGCGGCACGAGCACGTAGCGGCGTCCGAGCACGTCCACGAACTCCGATTCGCTCCACCGGATCTTGATCGGGATCTGGCGGCGGGCCTGGACCTTCATTGACAGGTAATCGTCGTAGGGACGGACATAGATGAAGACGAAGTCATCGTTGAAGGCGAATTCGTCGTTGGCGGGCTGGTCCATGTTGAAGCGATAGTTCATCTGCCGGCGGGTGACCGCGCCCTCGGTCCCGGCGGGCGGCGTCTGTCCGGCGGCGGGCGGCGTCTGTCCGGCGGCGGGCGGCGGCGCCTGTCCGGCGGCCGGCGGCGGCGCCTGTCCGGGAGCGGGGCTCGGCGGCGGCGATGAGCTGCAGCTGAGAACGAGCGCCGTGACGATGATGGCAATGGCTCCGGCCACCCCAACGAGCGCGATGGCGTCGCGACCGGGACGAACTTGCTTCGTGTTCATGGCCTTCTCCTTACTTCCCGGCGGTCTTCCGGACGGGGGACGCCGGCGGTGGCCGGTGCCCGCCGGGCGCCTTCGGCGGCGGATCTTCCGGCCCGCCGGACCGGCCGTCAAGCAGGGACTTTTCGCGGGGCAGGACGAGCGCCGGCGCTTTCCGGCTTGACCTGGTGCCGCGCTTCGACGAGCTTCGACCCGGTCCGGGCGCGAACAGCGTGAGGGTGACGCGAGGTGAATGACCATCTGCATGCGGTGATCATGGCCGGCGGGCGCGGCACGCGGTTCTGGCCGCTCTCCACGTCCCGGCGACCGAAGCAGCTCCTCCCGATCGTGAGCGAGCGTACGATGATCCAGGAGACGGCGGCGCGCATCCGCCCGCTCGTCCCGGCCGAGCGGACCTGGGTGGTGACCGGAGCGGACCAGGCGGAGGAGGTGGCGCGCCAGCTCGCCTTCCTCGATCCCGACCGCATCCTCGTCGAGCCGGTGGGGAGGAACACGGCTCCGGCCATCGGGCTCGCCGCGGTGCACCTGCTCGCGCGGGATCCTGCGGCGGTGATGGCGGTCTTCCCGGCCGACCACGCGATCGGCGATGCGGAGGCGTTTCGCGCGGCGCTCTCCGCCGCGGCCCGAGCTGCCGCCGAGCACGAGACGCTCGTCACGCTCGGGGTCACGCCGTCGCGCCCGGAGACCGGCTACGGCTACATCGAGTCAGGGCCGGCAGCCGCCACCATCGCCGGACTCACCTGCCACGAAGTCGCGGCCTTCCGCGAGAAACCGGACCTCGAGACCGCACGGCGCTACGTCGAGGGCGGGCGCCATGCGTGGAACGCCGGCATCTTCGTCTGGCGCGCGAGCGTGATCCGGGAGGAGATCGCGGCCCATCTGCCGGCGCTCGCCCGCGCGCTCGCCGACCCCGCGCTCGTCCGGGGCGGCGCCGCCGCGGAGGCTGCGCTCGCCGCCGCCTACGCCGCGATCGAGCCGATCTCGATCGACTACGGTGTGCTCGAGCGCTCGCGGCGGATCTGGATGCTGCCGGTGGACTGCGGCTGGAACGATGTCGGCAGCTGGACCGCCCTCTACGACGTGCGGCCGCGGGACGCGGCCGGCAACGTGGTGGCGGGTGACGTCGTCCTCGCCGACACGCGGAACGCGGTCGTGCACGCGGGCGGTCCGCTCGTCGCGCTGGTCGGGGTCGAGGACCTCATCGTGATCTCGACCCCCGAGGCGGTTCTCGTCTGCGCGCGCGACAAGGCGCAGGACGTCCGCAAGATCGTCCTCGAGCTCGAGCGCCGCGGGCGCACGGACCTTCTCTAGCGCACCGGCTTGCTTCGCTCACGGCCCGCCGCCGCCCTTCAGGTGCTTGAGCAGCTTCGAGTCGGTGGACAGGATGAGCCACGCTTCCTCGTCGAGCCCCGCGTTCAACGTCTCCATCGACTTGAGGAACTGGTAGAACTGCGTGTCCCGGGAATAGGCCGCGGCGTAGATCGCCGTCGCCTTGCTGTCGGCCTCGCCCTTGATCTCCTGGGCGCTCTTGTAGCCCGCGGAGGTCGCGGCCAGGATGTCGCGCTCCTTCTGGCCGCGGATCTCGGCGGCGCGTCCCTGACCCTCCGACCGGCTGCGCTCGGCGATGCGCTGGCGCTCCGAGACCATGCGCTCGTACACTTTCTGCTGCACGCTCTCGACGTAGTTGATCCGCTTGAAGCGCACGTCCACGAGTTCGATCCCGAACTGCGGGGTGATGCGCGCGGCCTTCTCGAGGATGATCTGGGCGATGCGCTCCCGGCCCACCTTGACCTCGGCCATCGCCTCGGCGGCGCCGATGCCCGAGAGCTCCTCGGTGACCTCGAAGGGCCGATTGGTCGAGCGCACGACCTCGAGCAGGTCGTAGGAGGCGATGGCGTTCCGCGTCTCGCCGTCGACGATGTCGTCGAGACGGCTCTGGCCGCCGCGCTCGTCGGTCACCGCCTGGAAGAAGCGCAGCGGATCGGAGATCCGCCAGCGCGCGTAGGTGTCCACCCAGATGTACTTCTTGTCCTTGGTCGGGATCTCGTTGGCGTCGCCGTCGAACTCGAGCCAGCGCTTGTCGAAGCGATGGACGACCTGGATGAGCGGCACCTTGAGATGCAACCCGGGGCGAGTCTTGAGGCCGCCGACCGGCTTTCCGAACTGGGTCAGGATCGCCTGCTCGGTCTCGGAGACCGTGTAGACCGAGCCGAACAGGAGCAGGGCGGCGAGGAAGGCGGCGGCCATGGTCAGGGGGCGGGTCATGGCTGCTTCATCTCCTTCCTGATCCCGTCGAAATCGAGGAGCGGCACGACGCCGCGGGCGCTCTCGTCGAGGATCAGCTTGCGGCCGAGCCGCGGCAGGAGCTGCCCCATGGTCTCGAGGTAGATCCGGTCCCGCGTCACGCCGGGCGCCTTCCGATACTCCTCGTAGAGCGCGGTGAAGCGCTTCGCATCGCCCTCGGCGTTGTTGACGCGCTCGATGGCGTATCCCTCGGCGGCGCGCACCGCCTGCTCCGCCTGGCCCCTGGCCAGTGGCACCGACTTGTTGTACTCGGCCCAGGCGTCGTTGATGGCCCGTTCCTTCTCCTGGATCGCCTGGTTCACCTCGTTGAACGCCGGCTTCACCGGATCCGGCGGGTTCACGTCCTGGAGCACGAGCTGCTGCACCTCGATGCCGATGCCGTAGCGCTCGCAGAGCCGCTGCAGCTCCTCCTTCGCCTGCAGGGCGATCGCCTCGCGCCCGATGGTGAGGACCTCGTCGACCGAGTGGTCGCCCACGACCTGGCGCATGGCGGCCTCCGACATGTAGCGGAAGGTCTCCGGCACGTCGCGCACGTGGAACAGGAACGCTCGCGGATCGTCGATCCGGTACTGCACGATCCACTCGACGACGGCGACGTTGAGGTCCCCGGTCAGCATCAGCGACTCGCCCTCGGTGTCGTTGCTCGCGGGCGCATACCTGGTGCGGACTCCGGCCTGCACGGTGCGGAAGCCGAACTCCATCTTGAGCTGGCGCTGCACCGGCACCTTGGTCACCTTCTCGACGAACGGGATCTTGAGATGCGGTCCCGGATTGGAGGTGCGCACGAAGGCGCCGAAGCGCTGGATGACCCCGACCTCGTCGGGTTCCACCTGGAAGTAGCTGGAAACAACGAGCACGACTAGGGCGGCGATCGCGGCGACGATGCGCAGCGATCTGCCCTCGAGCTGGGGGAGCCGCGGCGGCTGGATGCGTCCGCCCCCGCGGTCGAATGGACCACTCGTCATCGATCACTCCCTTCTGCCGGACCATGGCCCCGCGGCGGCGCCGCCACCCCGGCGGGCGGCGTTCCGGAGCGGAGCCCCGAGGCCCCCTTGGTAGCACGCGGGGCGGCAAGGGCCAAGCGGAATCGGGAGCGGGGGGAGAGGCGGGGATCCGGTCGCGGCTACTCGCCGAGCGCTTCCCGTTCCGTCGGGAAGATGGCGAGGACGCGATCGACCTGGGCGAGCGCGAAGAGCGTTTGCACGTCGGGGGAGAGGCCGGCCACGCGTACGCGGCAGCCGCACCGTGTGGCGAACTGGTCGCTGGCGAGGAGCGCCGCGAGGCCGTTCGGGTCCACGAAGCGCACGCCTGTGAGGTCCACGATCACGGTCGTCGGCCGCCGGTCGGCGAGCCGCTTGAGCTCGATCTTCAGCGCGGGGGAGTTGTGCGAGTCCAGCCGGTCGACCAGCATGCGAACGATGAAGGCTCCCTTGTGCGCGGTCACCGTATAGCTCATCGACCCTCCGCCGGTCTCCCGGCCGGTGTCTCACCGTGGTGCATGGAGTTGCGGCGCCCATGGACTTATCGGAGGTTGCAGCCGGACCTTGACCGTGCCGGGCGCCGCCGCCTACCGCGCCACGAAGGGGCTCGCGCGCAGGACCGCGATGGTCCCCATGCCGGCCAGGAGGAGCAGGACCTGGCGCACCGCGGCTGCCGGCCGCACCTGACGGTGCAACCCCGGAATCAAGTCGGCAGCAGCGATGTAGATGAAGCTCGAGCAGGATGGCGAAATCGCCCATCTCCTGTGGAATCTCGTGGATGATCACCGCCAGCGCCGTGGCGATCCCGAGCGGGATGGCAGCATGGAAGGCCGCGGCGATCACCACGCCGTCGACGAAGTTGTGAAAGCCATCCCCGATCAGGATGAGCGGTGCGGCGCGGGTGTGCACTGTGCAGTCGTCCGCGTGGCAGTGGCGCCAGAGCACGATCTTCTCGAGCACGAAGAAGAGGACGAAGCCGGCCAGCACGGCCGAGGTCACGGTATCGACCGGCGCCTGCGCGAGCGCCGCCGGGATCATGCCGAGGAAGGCGGCGGCGAGCAGGGCCCGGGTCGCATAGCTCAGCAGCCAGGGGAAGAGGAGCTGCCGGACGCCGGGGGCGACAGGAGCATCAGGGCGGCTCCGGCCACGGCGCCGAGGTTCGAGATCGCCACTGCCGCGATGATCCACACGAGGATGGGGGTGGACACGTTTTCCTCTTCTCCGTCCCGGCCGCATCGCCCGGTTCAGGATGGCGTCCCGTTTCCTCCCGGGGATTCGCCCCAGTGCTCGCCGCGGAATACAGCCTCTGCGCTCGCGCACACCATGCCCTGCTGCATGACCTCGGCGCGGACTCGGAACCACGGTGGCCGGCAGTGCACCACGGAGGCAGAAATCGTGGCCGGAACCCCGAGGACCACCGGCCGGCGATAGCGGAGCTCCATCCTGACCGTGTACCCCAGCACGCACCTGGCGAACAGGCTGTGCGTCATCGCGGCATCGAGCAGCGTGGCGATGATCCCGCCGTGCAGCCGATCGGGATATCCCTGATAGGAGGGATCGCTGTCGAAGTGGGCGAGGACTCCATTCCCATCCGCGTGTTCGAAGCGGAGCCCGAGTCCGCCTTCCCGGCGCGGCCGGCAGCCGATGCAGGCGGGATGGCATGCTGCCTGCAGGCTGGCCATGGTCTCGGCCGCGTCGGGCTCCGCGAGCATGTCGAGTGGCGGTTCCATGTCTATGAATGACGGCCGCAGCCGGTTCCTGCCGCGCGCGGCAGCGCCCCTCGGGCGTAGAGCCGGGCCGCCTCGTCCGCCCGCTCGATGGTCGACACGACGGCCTCGATGCCGCGGGCGTTCAGATCGGCGATCAGGCGCGGGCCCATGCCCCGGGTGATGAGCGCCTGGCAGTCCGCGAGCGCGGCGGTCAGAGGGCCATGGCCATGGTGGCCCTCCTGCCCCCCGTGCTGCGTCCCGTCGCACTCGCCGCGCGCGTGGGCCGTGTAGGTATTGGGCCGTTCCTCGATGCGGCGGACCTCGTCTCCCTCGACGGCGAAGACGAGGATGGAGCGGCAGCGGCCGGCATGGGCGGCGATCCGTTCGCCGTCATCGCTGGCAATGGCGATTCTCATGGAGATTTCTCCCGGGCGACGCGATGGAAGCGCCGTCCCTGGCAATGTGCGCAACCGGCGGGCCGACCCGTGCCGAACGGACGTTCGAAGGTGGCCGTGCAGTCATCGCACCAGAAGAGGCGGGCGCCCGACCTGATGACCGGGCCGCCCTGAAAGAGGAGCATCTTGGGTCCGAAGAGGGCGGCGGCGACCTTCCGCCGCGCCGTGTCGAGGAGGCGGCCGAAGGTGGCGCGCGAGATGCCCATGCGCGCCGCCGCGGGGTCGTGATAGAGCCCTTCCAGATCGGCCAGGCGGAGCGCCTCGAGCTCGTCGAGCCCGAGCACGATCGCTCCCAGCTCGTGCCCCGGCACCCCGGCCGGCTTGAACGCGCTCACCGGGGGCCCGGCGGCGATGCGGCGGCACTTGTGCGGGCGCGGCATCGGCTGCCCTCCTCAGTAATGAACATATGCGCATAACTCTTCCGGGTCAAGACCGCTTTTCGGGCCTGCTCCAAAGCCGCGCGGGGGCCGGCCGGGCGTCAGGCGGGCGGCGACGATCGTGTCGGCGTCGGCGTAGGAGGAGATGGCGCCGACTGCCATGGTCGCGATGCCCACCTCGTGCCGGATGCGGTGGGCGAAGGGCGTCTGGAAGAGCCGCCCGTAGACGGGCTTCTGCTCCGGCATGGTCTGCCCCGCCGAGACGTCGATCACATCGCAGCCCGCGGCCTTCAAGAGCCGCGCGATCGCGACCGCGGGCTGATTCCCCTCCGGATGCCAGTCAACGGCCGAGATGCGCACTGACATCGGGCGCTCGACCGGCCACCTGGTGGACACCGCCGCCAACATCTTGAGCGGTAAGCGCATGCGGTTCTCGAGCGAGCCCCGTGTTCGTCACGCCCCGGTTCGTGAGCGGCGCGTGCGTTCCGGCACGCTCGGCACGGCCTTCCCCGGCTTCGAGATCAAGGCGTGCGACGAGGAGGGGCTCCCGGTTCCCTCCAGCGAGATCGGGTGGCTCCGCGTGCGCGGCGGAGCGCGGGCGATCTCGTCGCGATCGACGTCGACGGCCTCGTCACCTATCACGGGCGCGGCGACGAGATGCTCAAGGTGGGCGGCCGGCGGCTCGCGCCGCAGGAAGTCGAAGGGTGTTTGCTCGAGCACCCCGGCGTCGCCGAGGCGGCCGTTGTCGGCGTCCCCGATCCGACGGGCTTGTCATGCCGATCGCCCATGTCGTCCTCAAGGAGGAGCGCAACTGCCCTTGTGGATGAGTTGATGGGATTTGTCGCCGAGCGGCTCCCGGCCCACAAGCGCCCCCGCGCGCTCCACATCGTCGCCACGCTTGCCGCGCACGCATCTCGGCAAGGTGGACCGCGGAAGACTCGGCCGCGCCCCGTAGCCGTCCAGACGATCGAGATATGTCCATGAGTTTCTCCGGCCGCCCGGGTCTGATTTACTGATCCTTGGCAACCGGAGCTTGCAACCGCCGCGTATGGGGAGTCAGACTGCTTGCGCTGCGGACGCCCGCCCGGGGCGTTCGCCGGTCCCCTGAACCCGTGCGGGTTCGCCGTCTAGAGGCTGGCGCAATCGCCGAGGGCCCCACCCCCCGCGGGCGCGATCCGGCAGCCGTCAAGGACGACGAACTGCTGGAGATCCCATGTCAAGTCTCAAGACCATGTCGCGTCCCGGCGACATTGCTCTCGATCAGGGAGCGATTGCTGAACTGACAGGAAGTGTGCGCGGACGCGTCGTGACGCCCGGAATGCCGGACTACGATGCGGCGCGCACGATCTGGAACGCGATGATCGACCGGCGGCCGTCGGTGATCGTGCAGTGCGCGAGCGCCGCCGATGTCATCCACGCCGTTCGCTTCTGCCGCGCGCACGACATCGGTCCGGCAGTGCGTGGCGGCGGCCACAACATTGCGGGCAACGCCGTCTGCGACGGCGGCCTGATGATCGATCTCTCACGGATGAGGTCCGTGCAGGTGGATCCGGTCAAGCGCACGGCGCGAGTCGAGGCCGGTGCCACCCTCGCCGATGTCGATCACGACACTCAGGCGTTCGGGCTCGCCACCCCGGTCGGGATCAACTCGACGACCGGGATCGCCGGGCTCACGCTCGGCGGCGGATTCGGCTGGCTCAGCCGGAAGCTCGGGCTCTCGATCGACAGCCTCGTCTCCGCCGACGTGGTGACGGCGGCCGGCGAGCTGGTCAAGGCCTCGAACACCGAGAACCCGGATCTCTTCTGGGCGATTCGCGGCGGCGGCGGCAACTTCGGGATCGTGACCTCGTTCGAGTTCAAGCTCCACCCGGTGGGTCCGGAGGTGCTCTCGGGCCTCATCATCCATCCGATGGCGGAGGCGCGGACCGTTCTCCGCTACTACCGCGACTTTTTGAAGACGACCCCCGAGGAGTTCGTCTGCTGGTTCGTGCTCCGTCTCGCGCCGCCGCTCCCGTTCCTGCCCACCGAGTGGCACGGGAAGGGGATCCTCGCGCTTGCGGTGTGTTATGCGGGTCCGATCGCGGACGGTGAGCGCGTGGCGAAGCCGCTCCGGACCGTCGGGAAGCCCATTGCGGACGTGATCGCGCCGCATCCGTTCACGGCCTGGCAGAAGATCTTCGATCCGCTGCTCACGCCCGGGGCGCGAAACTACTGGAAGTCCCACGACTTCCGCGAGGTCTCCGACGGCCTGATCGACGTGCTCGTGGATCACGCGCAGCGGATCCCCGACCCGATGACCGAGATCGCCTTCGCCCAGCTCGGCGGGGCGGTGAGCCGTGTGCCGCTCGATGCGACCGCTTACACGCACCGGGATGCCGAGTTCGTCCTGAACGTGCACGGCCGCTGGACCGACCCGGGCAAGGACTCGGCGTGCATCGGCTGGGCGCGGGAGCTCTTCACGGCGGCAGGGCCCTTCGCCACGGGCGGCGCCTACGTGAACTTCCTGACCGAGGAGGAGGGGGATCGGGTGCGTGCGGCCTACGGCACGAACTACCGCCGCCTGGCCGAGATCAAGAAGAAGTACGATCCCACGAACTTCTTCCGGCGCAATCAGAACATCCTGCCGGCGGCGTGATTCGCGGCGCGCGGTCGCGCTGGAGTCGCGCCGAAAGGACGGAGCCCCGGCGGGTGGGCCGGGGCTCCATCGTTGCGGTTCGACTCCGCGTGGACCGCGCGGGTCGCCGGCGCCCTACATCGCGCCTTGCTTCATCGCCTCCGCCGCCCGCCGCTCGATCTCCTCCATCGGCAGGTCCTCCTTGTGGGTGGCGATCGTCCACTCGTGACCGAAGGGGTCGGCGATGGTGCCGCTCCGATCCCCGTAGAACTGATCCTTGAGGGGACGCTTCACCTTCGCGCCGGCCGCCACCGCCTTCTGGAACTGCGCGTCGACGTCCTCGACGTAGAGCATGATCGAGACCGGCGTGCCGCCATAGGATTGCGGGCTCTGGTAGCCCATCTCCGGATGCTCGTCGGCCAGCATGAGGATCGAGTTGCCGATCCTGATCTCGGCATGTCCGATCTTGCCGTCCGGACTGGCCATCCGGAAGAGCTCCTCGGCGCCGAGCGCCTGCTTGTAGAAGTCGAGGGCGCGCGCCGCATCCTTGATGATGAGATACGGGGTTGCCGTGTGATAACCGTCGGGAATGGGCTTGACTGCCATGTCCTTCTCCTTGTCGAGGGCGCGCTCGGGGGGCGCGCCGCGGCTCGGGCTGTGAAGGGCGGAGCCCTTTCGGGGGGGTGCTCCGGGACCGGGGGAGGCCCGATCCTAGCCGATGCGGGGCGTTGTGCGCCGCGCCGGCGCCGCCCGGCGCCCCCTGCCGAGCCACGCCGGCGCCAGCGCCGTTCGATGGCTGCCCGGGGCTCAGCTGGACCCGACCCCGGCCTCCGGTGGTACGATCCATCCGTGGCGATCGGGTGCACGGCGGGTCGACGAGACCTCTCCGGTCGTCATGATGCCGTGCCGTCTGCCAGGAACGGGATGCGGAGGCACGGCGATGCGTGATCGTGATGACGAAGAAGCACGGCTGATCGAGAAGCTACGGAAGATCGAGGCCCTGTTCTCGCGGCCGGGGACGCCCGGCGAGAAGGCGGCGGCGGGCGACGCCCTGAAACGGCTCCGCGAGCGGCTCCAGCACTTCGAGCGCGCCGAGCGTCTGGTCGAGCTGCGCTTCACGCTCGGCGACACGTGGTCGCGGCTCCTGTTCGTGGCGCTTCTCCGGCGCTACGGGCTCGAGCCCTACCGTTACCCGCGCCAGCGCCGGACAACCGTGATGGCACGCGTGGCGCCGAGTTTCGTGCACCAGGTTTTGTGGCCGGAGTTCCAGGAGTTGAACTCGACGCTGCGCTCCCACTTGCACGCGGTGACGATGCGCGTGATCACCCAGGCGATCCACCAGAACGGCAGCGAGGCGGAGGAGCGGCCGCGCGGCGGCGCCGCGTCGGTCGGTGAGCGCTTCCACGGTTGAGTGACGGTACGATGGCCCTCTCCTCCTTCACCCGCCTCGGCCCCGACGAGATCCGCTCGCTCCTCGGCGCGGGCGGCATGGGCGAGGTCTACCTGGCGCACGACACGCGACTCGGACGTGATGTTGCGCTCAAGGTTCTGCTGCCAGCGCTCGCAGCGAGGCGGACCTCGCCTTCACCTGGCTCGAGCGCGCGTATTCCATGCATGATGCCGGAATGGCGGAGATCAAGGCGGACCCGCTCCTCGCGAACCTGCACGCGGATCCGCGGTGGTTGTCATTCCTCGCCAGGATGGGTTTCTGAAGGCCGGCGGCGGCATCTCGCGCGCCGGCGAGCGGAGGAGCACGTGGACTCGACGTGGAAAGATCTCATCTGGCAGCAGTTCGGGGCCGCGATCGACATGTTCGATCGCGCCATCATCGCCTGCCCCGAGGAGATCTGGAGCGACCGCACGCGGGAGCCGGAAGTCTGGTATCTCGCCTTTCATACGCTCTTCTGGCTCGACCTCTACCTGTCCGGTCCGGCCGAGGGATTCGTCCCGCCCGCGCCCTTCACGCTCGACGAGCTGGATCCGGCCGGATTGCTGCCCGAGCGGGTCTACAGGAAGGACGAGCTGCGCGCCTATCTCGAGCATGGGCGCCGGAAGTGCCGGGAGACGATCGCCGGCTTGACGGCCGAGCGGGCCGCCCGGCGCTACCGCTTTCCCTGGGGCGAGGTCTCCTTCGCCGAGCTCCTCCTCTACAACATGCGCCACGTCCAGCATGGAGCGGCGCAGATCAACCTGATCCTCCGGCAGACGACGGAGAGCGCTCCCGGCTGGGTCGCCCAGGCGAAACGCGACCTGCTCACTTAGTGGAAGGAAATGAGCGAAGAAACGTCAGGGCCACTGCCCACGCTGATCGCGGCGCCGGCGGTCATCGCGGCCGCCGGCAACAAGCCGAAGCGGATCGAAGAGTTCATCGGCCGCGTGAGCTCGGGGACGGCCGCGGTCAGCGTCGCGCGGATGACGAGCCCGCCGGGGTGGGTCGAACCCGGGCAGCGGCCGGACTTCATCGAGTACACGGTGGTCCTCCGCGGCGAGCTCTGCGTCGAGAGCGAGGGGGGCGGTGTCCTCCGGGTGCGCGCCGGGCAGGCGGTCCTCGTGCCGGCCGGCGAGTGGGTCCGCTACTCGACGCCCGGCGCCGACGGCGCCGAGTACATCGCGGTCTGCCTGCCGGCCTTCTCGCCGGACTCCGTGCACCGCGACCCCGCCTAGCCGCGGCGGGCGATCGTGGGTTCCATGCAGGTTCGCGATCGGGTATCGTGATCGAAGCCCCCGCTCGAGTCCCGAACCCGAGTCCCCAGCAGAGGCAAGGAGTCCCGACCATGCAGTGCAAGAAAGAGGAGATGCCCGTCGCCCTCGACGTTCCCGGCGCCGTCAAGTCCCGCGCCATCGAATGGGGCGACATGACCGTCGTCAGCGCCAAGTTCTCGGCCGGAGCGGATGCCACACCCCTCCTGGCCGGGCTTCCCGGCGACATGTGCTCCTGCCCGCACTGGGGTGTGGTCCTGAGCGGTGCCGTTCAGGTCACGTATGGAGACGGCACCAGGGAGACGAGCCGCGCCGGGGAGGTCTTCTACTGGCCGCCAAAGCACACGGTTCGGTTCGACGTGGACACGGAGATCCTCGAGTTCAGCCCGCAGAAGGGTCTACGGACGGTCTACGAGCACATCGGGCGCAAGCTCGGGCAGACTCCATTCCCTGCGCAGGCGTAGCCAGGCCACTCCCTCGATCGGTACGCGGCGCTCCTCGCGCAGCTCGGAAAGCACGAGACCGGCAAGGCCGCCCTCTACGTGCGGCGTCTCTCCGCCATCGACCTTGGCGTGCTCGGGGAGCTCATCACACGATCGGTGCGCGACCTGGCGCAGCGATACGCGTGATGAGCCGGTGTGGACCGAGGAAGCACCGCCATGCTGACGATCCGCGAAGCCTGCCTCGATGATGCACGGCGGATCGCCGAGATCCACGTGCGGGCCTGGCAGGAGGCCTATCGCGGGATCATGCCGGACGACTTCCTCGCCGGCCTGTCGGTGGACTCCCGCGTGGAGAGATGGCGCGAGACGCTCGCCCGGGGCGGGCGGACCGTGCTCGTCGCCGAGGAGGGCGGGGTCGTCGCCGGCTGGGCGATCGGCGGCGAGACCCGGGATGCGGAGGCGTCGCCGCGCACCGCCGAGGTCTACGCGATCAACATCGATCCCGCGGCCTGGCGGCGCGGCGCCGGCCGCCTTCTCATGCAGCACGCGTGCGCGCGCTTCCGGAGCGCGGGGTACGAGCGCGTGACACTCTGGGTCCTGGAACGGAACGAAGCGGCTCGCCGCTTCTACTCGACGCTCGGGTTCACCGCGGATGCGGCGGGCGCGGGCGGCAGGAAGGCCGGCGACTTCGGTGGCCGGGAGCTCATCGAGCTGCGCTATGCGGCGCGGCTCGATACATGACGGGCGGCGCCATCAGCGAAAGGAGAGCAGCGTGGGAGTCACCAACCAGCAGTCGGGGACCAACATCAACGAGGTGGCGGAAGGGATCTACCGCATCAACACGCCGGTCGAGATTCGCGGGCGGGGGGCCCTTCTCGTTCAACCAGTACCTGGTCATGGATGACGAGTCGCTCCTCTTCCACACGGGGCCGCGGAAGATGTTCCCCCTCGTGCGCGAGGCGGTGGCGAGCGTGATGCCGGTGGACCGGCTCCGCTACATCGGCTTCTCCCACGTCGAGTCGGATGAGTGCGGTTCGCTGAACGAGTGGCTTGCGGTGGCCCCGCGGGCGGTGCCTCTCTGCGGGAAGATCGCCGCGCTCGTCTCGATCGATGATCTCGCCGACCGGCCGGCGCGCGCCCTGGCCGACGGGGAGACGCTCCCGCTCGGGCGGCACGCCGTGAAGTGGCTCGACACGCCGCATCTCCCGCACGGGTGGGAATGCGGCTATCTCTTCGAGTCGGCCACGCGGACGCTGCTCTGCGGGGATCTCTTCACGCAGCCGGGCCCGGGCGACCCGGCGGTGACCGAGTCGGACATCCTCGGGCCGAGCGAGGAGATGCGGGGCGTCATGGACTACTATGCGCACGCGAGGAACACGCGGGCGCTCCTCGAGCGGCTGGCCGCGACCGAGCCGAAGACACTCGCCGTCATGCACGGGAGCGCCTGGCGCGGCGACGGCGCGAAGCTCCTGCGGGCGCTCGCCGACGCGCTGACGCGCTAGCCGGGGACGGACCGGGGCGGCGCGGGGGAGGTGCACGGGACATGGACCACGAGGACGTGGGGCGCTTCTGGAACGAGAACGCGGCGGCGTGGACCCGGCTCGCCCGGGCGGGCTACGACATCTACCGGGACGCCTTCAACACGCCCGCGTTCTTCGAGCTGTTGCCCGATGTGCAGGGACTGGTCGGGCTCGACATCGGCTGTGGCGAGGGGCACAACACGCGGCTTCTCGCCCGGCGCGGCGCACGGGTCACGGGCATCGACATCGCCGAGCGATTCATCGAGCACGCGCGGGAAGCGGAGGCGCGGGAGCCGCTCGGCATCGATTACCGCGTCGCGAGCGCCGTCGCGCTGCCGTTCGCCGATCGGTCCTTCGACTTCGCCACGGGGTTCATGAGCTTCATGGACATCCCGGAGATGGGGCGCGTGCTCGCCGAGGCCCTTCGGGTCCTCGCGCCCGGCGGCTTCCTCCAGTTCTCGATCACGCATCCCTGCTTCGACACCCCGCATCGCCGGAATCTCCGCGACGCCGGCGGCACGACCTATGCCATAGAGGTGGGTGATTACTTTCGAGAGCTGAACGGGGACATCGCCGAGTGGATCTTCACGGCGACGCCGCCCGAGGTGAAGCGCGAGCTCCCGGCGTTCAAGGTGCCACGCTTCAATCGCACGATGAGTCAGTGGCTCAACCTCCTCGTCGACAGCGGCTTCCGGCTCGATCGGGTCGCCGAGCCGCGCCCGAGCGATGCCGTCGCCGCCGCGTGTCCCGGTGTGCAGGACGCGCAGGTGGTCGCCTACTTCCTGCATGTCCGGGTGCGGAAGCCATGAGCGAGTTCGCGGAGTACGCGCCGGGCGCCGAACGAGAGGATCGGTTCGCAGTCCTGAGCAAGCTCATCGTCCGGCCGGCGCAAGAGCCCGATCTCCCCGCCGTGGCGACGATCGCCGCGGCGCGGGAAGGGGAGCCGGTCGCCGCCTGGATCGAGAGGATGAGCCGGGTCCACGCGGAGTGCCGCGCCGGGCGCGCGCTCCTCCATGTGGCGTCGCTCGAGGGCCGCGTCATCGGCTACGGCAAGGCGGGCTACTTCGCGGCGCCGGCCGGTGCGCCCGCGAACGTGGTTCCGGAGGGCTGGTACCTGACCGGCGTCGTCGTCGAGCCGAGCATGCGGCGCCGCGGCGTGGGGTCCGAGCTCACACGGACCCGGCTCGCCTGGATCGCCGAAGGGGGCGACCGCGCGTACTACGTCGCCAACGAGCGGAACCTCGTGAGCATCGATCTCCATGCGGGCCTCGGCTTCGTCGAGCTGACCCGGGACTTCCATCATCCGGGAGTCGAGTTCGAGGGCGGACGCGGGATCCTCTTCGTCTGCGATCTCCGGGCGGACCGCCGGTGAGAAAGACCCGTCTTCCCGTCCTCCTTCTCGTGTTCGCTCTGGCCTTCGCGGCGTTCATCCTCGGGCCGGCATTGCTGCCGGCGCCGTTCCGTCCATACCCGCTCCTCCGGGGCGGGGACATCCTCGATCTGCTGACGCCGCTCGTCCTGATGCCGCTCTACTGGCTCCTCTTCCGCGGGGGTGGCGAGGGCGCGCGGGGGCGGGCGGAGACGGTGGCCTTCCTGGTTCTCGCGTCGCTCTGGGTCGAGGGACAGGCCATGCACCTCGCCGCCAACGCGATCGGGCACCGGAGCGCGGAGTTCGCGGGGACGCCCGTCGCGGCGCTCGTGCAGTTCATGGACGAGACGCTGAGTCACTACCTGTGGCATGCCGGCATCGTGGGCTTGTCGTGGGTCTTGCTGCAGCGCGCGGGGCGGAGCTCGCATCTGGATCGGCGCGACGGTACGGACCTGGCGGTCATGGCCGGGATCATCTACGGGGCGACCTACTTCGCGGCAATCGTGGAGGCGGGCACGGCGCCTCTCGGCGTTCCCTTCGCTGCGCTCGTTGTCGGCTGGGTCGCGGTCCGCGGCCGGCGGCGGCTCGGCCGTCAGCCGATCGTGACCTTCCTCTTCGCGGCGCACGCCTTCGCGCTCCTCTCGTTCCTCGGCTGGGCGCTATACTGGCGCGGACTGCCCGAGTTCAGCGCGGTGGGGATCATCGACTAGCGCGAAGCCAGCTGGTATGCTAGGAGAGTCTAGAAAACAAGGAAGATGTGACATGTCCCAATCCATCCCCAATCCTCCGCCCGGCTTCGACGACTTGTCAGTCGACGAGAAGATCGAGTACGTTCAGTCGCTCTGGGATCGGATCGCAGCAACTGCCGAACGGATTCCGATGCCGGAGTGGCACCGCCGCGTGATCGCCGAACGGATGCGTGAATTCGCCGCCAATCCAGATGCGGGTCGCTCCTGGGAAGCATTCCGCGACGAGTTGCGACGACGGCTATCAGGCGAGTCGCCAGAGTAGGAATGAGCCGGGTTCTGGTTGTCCGCCTTGAGGCCGAAGCGGACGTCGAGTCGGTGGTAGTCTGGTACGAGCGACAAGTTCGCGGATTGGGCCCGCGTTTCCTCGACGCGCTTGACGACGTGCAGGCGCGCATCGTGGGATTCCCTCTGCACTTTCCTGAAGTTGCGCCCGATGTCCGCCGCGCGCTTCTACGTCGATTCCCCTATGCGATCTACTTCGTAGCTCGGGCAGAGCGTGTAGTCGTCATTGCTGTCCTGCATCAGCATCGAAACGCCTCGATCTGGAAGACGCGGGCGTCTGAGGCAGGGCTGAGGCCGGACGACGAATGAAGATCCATCTCGTAGACGGCACGTACGAGCTCTTCCGGAGCTACTTCGGCGCCCCGCCGAAGCGAGCGCTGGACGGCCGCGAGGTCGGAGCGACGCTCGGTCTCCTCCGCAGCATCCACGCGCTCCTCGCGACTCCCGGCACCACGCACGTCGCGTGCGCCTTCGACCACATCGTCGAGTCGTTCCGGAACGACCTCTACCCCGGCTACAAGACGGGCGACGGCATCGACCCCGATCTCCTCGCCCAGTTCCCGCTGGCCGAGGAGGCGATGTCCGCGCTCGGCGTCGTCGTCTGGCCGATGGTCGAGTTCGAGGCCGACGACGCGCTGGCGACCGGGGTCGCGCGCTGGAAGAGCGCGCCCGGTGTCGAGCAGGTCGTGATCTGCTCCCCGGACAAGGACCTCACGCAGATGGTCGCGGGCGGCCGGGTCGTCTGCTGGGACCGCCGTCGCGACATCGTGCTCGACGAGGACGGCGTCGTCGCGAAGTTCGGCGTGCGCCCGCATTCGATCCCCGACTGGCTCGCCCTGGTCGGGGACGCCTCCGACGGGTACCCGGGGATCCCGGGCTGGGGCGCCAAGTCGGCCGCGACCGTGCTCGCGCGCTTCGATCACATCGAGAACATCCCCCCGGATGTCGCGGGCTGGGGTCTGCCGGCCGGTCGCGCCGCGCGCCTGGCCGAGAGCCTCGTCGAGCGTCGCGAGGAACTGCTTCTCTATCGCCGGCTCGCCACGCTGCGCGAGGATGTGCCGCTGGCAGAGGAGCTCGCCGACCTCGAGTGGCGCGGCGCGCGGGGGGAGCTCGAGGAGCTCTGTCGCGCCTGGGACGATGAGGATTTCCTCAGGCGCGTCAAGCGGTGGCGCACCGCCTGATGAGGAGGCCTGTCATGAGGGAGCCCTTGATGAGGGGTCTCGTACGATTCCTGCTTGTCGCGGGCAGCGTCCTGGTGTCGGCCGGGCCGGCCCGGAGCGACGCGCCTGCGCCCATCCTCCCGGACACGTTGCGCTGGGTGAGCCCGCCGCAGACGCCGGGGCTCGCGGGAGCGTGGGTGCTCGGTGCGGAGGAGAAGACGGGCCCCTACATCCTTCGCGTCAAGCTCGCGTCCGGAGCGAAGATCGCCCCGCACTGGCACCCGGACGAGCGTACGACGACGGTGCTCGCGGGCACGCTCTACCTCGGATTCGGCTCGACCTTCGAGGAGACCAGGGTCGTCGCCGTTCCCGCCGGGGCCGTGGTCGTCGTTCCCGCCGGCACGATCCATCATGTCTGGGCCAAGGAGGGCGCCGTGACGTACCAGGAGAGCGGGATGGGTCCGACCGCCACCCGGTTCGGCGATGGCGCCAAGGAGCGCCAAGATCGGCGCGGCCATCCACCCTGGCCGAGCAGGTGCGCGCCGCGGAGATCGCCTTCGCCGCCACCATGGCGGCGCGCGATCACGCGGCGTTCACGACCTTCATCGCCGGCGAGGCGCTCTTCTTCGGCCGGCAGGGCGTGCTCCGCGGCAAGGATGCGGTGGCGGCCGGCTGGCAGCCCTTCTTCGCGGGGGAGAAGGCCCCGTTCTCCTGGGCGCCCGAGATCGTCGAGGTGCTCGATTCGGGCATGCTCGCCCTCTCGAGCGGTCCGGTTCGCGATCCCGACGGCAAGCAGATCGCGACCTTCAACTCGATCTGGCGGCGCGAGGCGGATGGTCAATGGAAGGTCGTCTTCGACAAGGGCTGCGCCGCGTGCGAGGGTCCGCCCAGGCCATGAGCGGTGAGTGCGAGGAGGAATCAGACATCTCATGAGTCCCATGGACCCCGTCTACCCCATCGGGAAGCACGTTGCCGCCCGCCGCCGTGAGCGCCGCCGAGCGTGCAGCCCTCATCGATCAGCTCGTCGCGGTCCCTGCCGAGCTCCGCGCCGCCGTCAAGCGCCTGAGCCCGAGCCAGCTCGACACGCCGTATCGGCCCGGCGGCTGGACCGTCCGGCAGGTCGTCCATCACCTCGCGGACAGTCACGTGAACGCCTACGTGCGCTTCAAGCTCGCTGCGACCGAGGACGAGCCGACCATCCGTCCCTACAACGAGACGCTCTGGGCCGAGCTCCCGGAAGCGAAGACGGGGCCGATCGATCTCTCGCTCGCTCTTCTCGACGCGCTTCACGAGCGGTGGGTGGCGGCGATCCGCGCGCTGCCCGCGGCCTCGTTCGACCGCACGTTCCGCCATCCCGACCTGGGCGTCATGTCGCTGAACCAGCAGCTCGCGCTCTACGCCTGGCACGGGCGGCATCACACCGCACAGATCACGGCGCTTGCCGCGCGCGCCGGCTGGGTCTGAGGAGGGGGCATGGCCCGCGGGTGGATCATACAGCTGAGGGACTTCCTGGACGACGACGGGCAGCCCGGGATTCCAGCGATGCGCAAGCACGTTGCCTTCTTCGGATCGATCGTGGTGGCGATGTCCGCGCAGCCGGGCGGCGGCACCGTCGAGACCCCGGTGCGATGCCGGAAGAGCCCGCAACGGCGAGTCTGTCTCGGCCTTGTCCACGCCTTGCTCGACCGCGCGCAAGGCGAGATTCACTGGCAGTGCCCCGTGTGCGGCGACTGGGGCGTGATCAGCGGCTGGGAGGGGACCCTGTACGACCGCTCCGGGTCTCGCCGGGAGGCAGAGTCAGGTGCAGATCACGCAGCGCCCGCCACCGGGTCCGCACCGCAGATGAGCCCCGATGCGCAATCGCTCTGGGAGGTGCTGGGACCTGCGGCGCGGCTCCGCGTTCTCAACAACGCCTACTGCGCCACCTGTGGCGGAGGGCGTGCGATGGCGCTCACCGGCGGCCGCGTCGAGCAGGGTGAGCTGGTGCTCGACGGCCTCTGCACCACCTGCGGCAGCGAGGTGGGGCGGCTCATCGAGACCGGCGATTGGAGTCGCTCGTGAGGAGCGAGATCAAGGCGAGCCCGCGATAGGCGGGCCGGAGGCGGATGGGCAGGCAGGCGATCGATCTCGTGATCCGTGAGGAGCCGATCGCGCGGCTCGCCGAGCACGCGAGCATCTCGATCGCGTTCACGGTGGATCGCGTGTTCCATGTGGCGCCTCGCGCGGCGGACGGCGGCTTCGATCTCCGCGAGGAGCAGCTTGCCGCGCCGTACGTGAAGGACTACGACGCGATCGCGGGGAACCACCCCGCGCACTGGGCCCGTACGTTCGACATGGCGAACTGGGGCCTCCTGGTCGCGTACGTCGGCAGCCGGTGGGCCGGCGGCGGGCTCGTCGCCCTGCGGACTGCGGGTCTCGACATGCTCGAGGGGCGTGATGACCTCGCCGTTCTCTGGGACCTCCGGGTCGCGCCCGAGCTGCGCGGACAGGGGATCGGCGCGGCGCTCTTCGCCGCCGCCGAGGAGTGGGCGCGGGCGCGCGGCTCCCGCACCCTCAAGGTCGAAACGCAGAACGTGAACGTGCCGGCGTGCAGGTTCTACGAGCGCCGAGGCTGCGCGCTGCGGGCTGCTCATCACTTCGCCTATCCCGAGCTACCGCACGAGATCCAGCTCCTCTGGTACAAGAACCTGATCAACGCCGACGGGGACGCCGGCGGCGGCCGGCGGCGATGATGGCAGCGAAGACGGCGGGTTCGACTGGGGCGTGAGCGGCGCCGCGGCGCTCACGTTCCGATGCACGCGTGCGTTCTCAGCGCAGGGTCGGACTCGGCGACTTTGACGTGCCGGCCTATGGCATCATGGGCGGGTTCTCGGTGGCCGTGGAGCCAAGGCGGGGGCGAAAGCGGGGACGAAAGCGGAGGTAGATGCGGTGGCGAAGACAAGGGCGAAGGCGGTGCGACGGGGGCGAAGGCGGTGACGAAGGGGGCGACGAAGGCGGTGACGAAGGCGGTGGGCGAAGGCGGTGACGAAGGCGGGCGAAGGTGGCGACGAAGGCGGCGAAGGCAAGCGGGCCCAAGTTACTCCGCCGAGCGAGCATCCTCGCGGACGACGAGGTCAGGGTGGTGGCCGGCATGTTCCGGAAGACGATTCGAGAGACCCTGGGCGAGGACGCCTTCAGCAAGTTCGGCGATGCGGAAGCGGCAAACTTCGTGCGCTGGGCATCGTTGAGGCACACTTGCCAGCAGGCGCGGGAGGAACTGGGACTCACGATTCGCGACGCTGCGCTCGCGCTCGAGATCCCGCAGCAGCGCCTGCGAGCCATAGAGGACGGCGACAATCTCGACTTCGAGCCCGCGGTGGCCTGGCAATACTTCGAGTTCCTCGGCATCCAGGCGTGGGTCAAGCGCTGGACGGCGGCGAATCACGCGCTGGCGGAGCGCGCAGGCCTGGTGGCGATGAAAGGGCCGGCGAGAGAAAGCAGGACTGGTAGGTCCGCACAACGGCAGGCGGGTTCGCATGCGAAGGCGGCCCGCGCGGCCGGCAAAGCATCCGCGCTTGCCGGCGAAGGACGTCGTGTAGAAGTTCAAGGTGACGCTCAAATACGTCAAGCCACCGATCTGGCGCCGGATCGTGGTCCCCGGAGGTTACAGCTTCTGGGATCTGCATGTGGCCATCCAGGACGCGATGGGATGGCTGGACGGTCGCCTGCATGTCTTCCGGGGGCGGAGTTCGGGGACGGGCGCCATCCATGAGATCGGGGACCCCGATCTCGATGACTTCAGAGAGGCCATGCTGACCGAGCGGAAGGTCGCCATCAGCGACTTACTTCACGCGCGAGCTGCGCAGGTGACCTATCCCCTCTGTCTCAAGGGCGCCCGGGCGTATCTGCCGGAGGACTGCGGCGGTATCGGGGGCTACTCGGACCTGCTGCGCACCCTCCATGGCTTTGACCCCAAGGCGCTCGCAGAAGTCAGGGAGTGGCTCGGTCGCGACTACGATTCGGCCGCCTTCGATCCGCGAGAGGTGTGCTTCGACGACCCGAAGGAGCGCTTGCGGACGAAGATCAGCTAGGCGGATCTCCAGGATTGAGGATGCGAGGATGGCGAGGATGCGAGGACCGACCCTGTGCTCGCCCTGATCCGCGGACTACTCTATGGCTCGCTCTTCGTCGGGCTCGCCCTTGTCCTGCTGCCGGCGAGCGTGCTGCGGTTCTCCGGGGTGTCGCGACCGGCGGTCGGTCTCGCCCAGGGCGCCGGCACCGGCCTCGTCCTCCTCGGCAGCGCCGTCGCCGTCCCTCCGGGGACAGGCCACACGGACCGAGGGGCCAAGCGACCTTGTCGCGGCGGCAGTCGCTGACCATTGCTGCCTTGGTCCCACCACTGCCGATCGAGCGTGTCTTGCTTGGACTTCCCGAGCGGGCTACCCCGAGTACCCAAGGACGTCGCCGACCAGTACGAGGGTCACCAGGACGACATCCCCGGATCTTCGCGCTCATGGATCCGATCGATGGCGCCGTCGCGGCATTCGTGACCGGGCCGGTCGCTTCGAAACCTACATCCTGTCGACCGCACCCTGTGCGAACCCGTTCGCCTGGTCCGACAAGCTGCTCTGGGTGAAGAAGCACCTCGAACCGGCAGCGCACAAGCGACTCATCATCACGCACCACAAGAACCTGAACAAAGGGGACTTGCTGATCGATGACCGCATCAAGCACGGCGTCGATCTCTTCCGGGGAGAGCACATCCACTTCGGGTCGGCGCAGTTCCCAGACTGGACGTCGGTGATGGCGTATCTGCGCGGCAAGGAGAAGTGACTGGCGGGCCATTCCGGGCCCGGCGACCAGGCGCCGGCTTCGGGCCGGCACCCACTTGAGGATGGAGGCCGCAGATGACTACGTCGGATGGCGAGGGAGCGGTACAGGCGATTCAGCGCAGGTGCAAGTTCTGTGCGTCACCGATCGGCTCCGAAGTGACGACATGCCCCAGGTGCGGAGTGGTGAATCAGTTGGCTGGAGTGGACGTCGCCGCCAAGCCCCCGCGCGAGGAGCCGAGAAACTTCGGGTTCAACTGGGGAGCCTGCTGTGTCCCGTGCTCTGGTTTTCGGGGCATGGCGCTCTACTTACGATCGGCGTGGTCCTCTGTTCCTACGGGTTCACAAGCTCTTCTGGCCCGCGTGGTCGCTCGCACACGTCGTGTTCGGGTTCATCGGGAACAAGATCGCTTGGCAGTACCACGATGCTGAATCGAAGGCGGAGGTGAAGGAGTTGGAACGCTGGTGGAACATCGGCGGACTGATCGCGCTCCTTCCGACTGCTTTCATCATTGCCAAGATGCTTGCGAAGGCGGGGCGCTGAGTTTTCGAGCGCGCCGCCTGCATCCACCGATGCACGTCGGCGGAGGGGGATATTGAGCCGCGCGCACCGACCTTGCTAAACTGAGTGTCGCCAGGCTGCCCGCGCCTTGCCGCCCATGGTGCCTTTGCGGCGGCAGGAACCTCATGCACATCCCTTGGGGGGCTCATGAGTCGCGCACCTCGGAATACCCTGTATCTCATCTTCATGCTCTTCATCAGCGTGGTCTCGTTACTGCTTCTCGCGATCACCTGGTTTCTTCCGGTCAATGACGACGTCAAGACCTTCCTGGAGCATGCTGATATCGCCATCTGCGCCATCTTCTTTCCTGACTTTCTCGTTTCACTCCGGCGCGCACCAAACAAGTGGTCTTACCTGCGGTTCGAGGGCCTCCTCGACATCCTGTCCAGCATCTCCGGTCGTGGCGGCGCTTCGCATCGGACGCGTCAGTCGCATCGTCGCATCGTGCGCGTCCTGCGGGCCGTGCGATCCACGCGCGCTCTTGCCGCGTTTGTTCTGGAGCGCCGCGCGCAGAGCGGCATCCTGGCCGCCGGGATGGTCGCCATCGTTGCTATCATCTTCGGCAGTGTCGCGGTGCTGGAGTTCGAGACCGTGCCAGAGTCGAACATCGGCAACCCAGGTGACGCCGTGTGGTGGTCCATCAGTACGATCACTGCGGCAGGGTATGGGGATCGCTATCCAGTGACCACCGAGGGACGCGTCGTCGGGGTCATCATCATGCTGGTCGGGGTCATGTTCCTGGGCGTTCTCTCGGGCTTCGTCGCGGCGTGGTTCATGGATCCCGCCAAGGAGCGGCAGGAGGGGGAGATAGATGTCCTGCGCCGGAAGGTGGATGAGATCGAGCAGAGGCGGGCGCCGGATCACCGCGGGGAGGCCTCTGAGATGCGTGCGTCGCTTGAGGCCCCGATGTCGATCCGGTCGTCGGTCCGCGCGCGGGGGAAGGTGCATGAACGCCTGGCCCACGGTGCTCGCTCTTCTTGCCGCGCTCCTCTTCGGCGCGGCGACGCCGGCGAGCAAGTGGCTCCTGGGCTCGCTCAAGCCATTCCAGCTCGCGGGACTCCTCTACCTGGGGGCCGCGCTGGGGGCGGCGCCGGTGGCCCTGCGGCGCCGCGGTCGCATCCGCCTGCCCGGGGGGGCCGATCCGCGAAACCGCGTCCGCCTCCTCGGCGCCGTGGTTCTTGGCGGGGTCGTCGGCCCGGTCCTTCTCCTTCTCGGACTCCGCCTCGCCGCCGCCGCTTCGGTCTCCCTGTGGCTCAACTTCGAGGTGGCGGCGACCGCCGTCATCGGGGTCCTCATCTTCCATGACCACCTGGGGCGCACCGGATGGGCGGGGGTCGCCGCCGCCCTGGCCGGCGCAGCGTTGCTGTCCCTCGGCGGGGGGAGCGCGGGACTCGCGGCTGCGGTCCTGGTCTTGCTCGGGTGCGTGTGCTGGGGATTCGACAACCACCTGACGGCGCTCATCGACGGGATCACGCCAGCGGAGAGCACCTTCTGGAAGGGGCTGCTTGCTGGCACGACGAACCTCGCGATCGGGCTTGTCCTGGATCCGCTCGGCGGAGGGGCGCTGGCGGTGCTCGCCGCGCTCTTCGTCGGCATCTGGTCCTACGGCGCGAGCATCGTTCTCTACATCTCCTCGGCGCAGGCGCTTGGCGCCACGCGCGCGCAGGTGGCCTTTGCGACCGCGCCATTCTTCGGCGTCACGCTCTCCGCCCTCGTGCTCGGCGAGTCCCTCGGCCTCGTGCACCTGGTCTCGGGGCTTCTCTTCGTCGCCGGCATCGGACTCCTCACCGCGGAGCGCCATGCGCACCTGCACGAACATGAGGCGCTCGATCACGAGCACGCGCATGGGCACGATGATGGACACCACTCGCACGAGCATGTGGGGCGCGAGGCGGCGGCCGCCGCGAGAGCGCACTCGCACCGCCATCGCCACGAGGCTGTCGTGCATGCGCACCCGCACTGGCCCGACCTCCATCACCGGCATGGGCACGGGAGCGGGGGCGGATAGGGCGCTCCTTGGCACCTGCCATCGTGCCGATTTGCCGCTGTGACCTCTGAGGCGCCGCGGCTTGCCTGCTCAACTCTCGCCTTGTGCCCGGAGCGGTCGTGTAAGGAGGGATATGAAGGGTCTAACTGTTCGCCAGCCGTGGGCCTGGGCGATCATTCACGCAGGAAAGAACATCGAGAATCGCAGCTGGACGAACCGGCACGTGGTCGGGACGATCGCGATCCACGCCGGATCTGGCTTGGATTCGTTGGATGGGCTTCCGCGCGGTGTGAAGAAGCCAAACAGCGACGAGTTGCTCCACGGCGCCATCATCGGGGTCGTGGACGTCGTGGCAGTTGTGAATCAGCACCGCTCCAAGTGGTTCATCGGGCCGCTCGGCTGGGTCCTGAGCGCGCCCACGCCCGCTTCGCGAACCCATCCGGTGCGGCGGTCGGCTTGGGCTGTGGCAACTGCCGCCGAGGGTGGAGCGCGCAATAGAACGGCAACTGAGCCGGGGACGAACCCGGCGGTCCCGTGGCTGAAGTCATGAATCGTCCCGGAGCGGTGTCTTTCTCATGGGGGATCAACGCCGTAGGGGCGATGTTGGTGCGACCTGCTCTGGCCTTCGAGCGGCCCTTTCTCCGCCTGCTAGACTCCCGCCTCGTGCCTGCAGCAGTCGGCTGGCCTCAGGCCCTCGCCCCTCCCGTCGCTGGCCGCCGGATGATTCCGAACATCTCGAACGCCCCGGCCGTCAAGTACCGCAAGAGGGTGTGAGCCGATGAGTTCGCAGTACGACCAGCAAAGGGATGCGGCGATCCGTATGGCCGCCTTCAGCTGGCTCGCGGAGCAAGTCGCCCTCCACGATGACGTTCTGCCGCTCGATGTCCTCCGGAAGGGGTTCGAGTTCGACGGGCAACGGGTGCCGCTCGTCGGACCGCAGGGGATCTTCAAGCCTGCTCTCGCAGCGCTTCCGCTGTCGATCACGACGGCCCCCGAAGGTCCCTATGACGACAGCTTCGGAGGCGATGGTCTCCTGCGCTATCGGTATCGAGGCACGGACCCGACCCATCGGGACAATGTCGGCCTCCGAGAAGCCATGCGCCTCCAGATCCCGCTCGTCTACTTCCACGGCGTTGCCCCTGGGCGATACCTGGCCGTCTGGCCCGTCTTCATCGTCGGGGATGATCCGGCTCAGCTCAGCTTCACGGTGGCGGCCGATGACCTGCGCCTCGTTGACCGCGTAGAGGCTGTCGGGGCGAGCGGGGCGCGTGCAGTCCATTAGCAGAGGGCCGCGCGCGTATATGACTCCATCACTCACGCTATCCACCAGCGCTCTGGCTACTCAGTGCTTCGTGCCTACCGCGACGAATGCACGCTGTGCCGGCTCCGACACCGCGATCTTCTCGATGCGGCCCACATCGTTCCCGACGCCGACCCCAGGGCGAGCCAACGGTGAAGATGGTCTTGCGCTGAGCAAGTTTACTCAGGACATTGATTGGCTGATATGTAATCCGTCCGGACTACGTCGTGGAAGTCCAGCGCAACGTGCTCGAGCAGATCGACGGTCCATGCTGAAGCAGGTTTCAGGTTCGACTCGTGCGCCTCGGCCTCCGGCCGCGGAGTTCGCCGTCCGCTCCCAGACCTTGAGCCCCGCACGCGAGTTCAGGAGCGCGGCATGAGTGCCATCGGCGGAGCATCGCGGTTCAGGCGGAGTGACGCATGCAGGGCACGATCGCCATCACGGATACGGCCTGGTACGAGCGGCTCAGCTCTCGCCCCGAGCTCGAGGAGGTGAACTTCTGGAAGCCCTCGGCCACCCCGCGCCTTCCTCGCCAACCCTTCTCCATTACCTCTTCAAGCTCCGCGCTCCAGAGAGCGCGATCTGCGGGTCGCGGTTCTTCGTTCGCTACTCACGGCTTCCCGACTGGCTGGCCTGGGAGACATTCGGCATCGGAGATGGATGCGAGAGCCTCGGGGAGATGCGTGGGCGGATCAGCGGCATTCGGGACCGCATTCACTACCGAGGCAACGCTCCTGCGGACATCGGGTGCATCCTCCTCGTTCAGCCGACCTTTTTCTCGCCTGAGGCTTGGGTAAGGCCGCCACGCGACTGGCCCGCAAGGACCCAGACCGACAAGAAGTACGACCTCGCATCGGGCGAGGGCGAGAGTCTGGTCGGAGTGCTGCGCCACGGCGGGCGAGAGGGGCGCTCCCACGCTGAAGCCGCTCACAGGACGGGAGTTGCCGAGCATCGATACGGCAAGCCGACACTCGGTCGCCCCTCGGCTCGGCCAGGGTACCGTGAGGATCGCCGTCGATGGAGGCCTACGGCCGCGGTTGCGCGGTGACCTTAGAGCATTCCCTGCCCGCTCTCGAAGCGGCTCACTTCGTCCATATGCGGACGCCGGGAATCACGAGGTGAGGAACGGCGTACTGCTTCGCGCTGATGTTCATCGCCTGCTCACAAGGGCTACGTCACAGTCACGCCTGACCTGAAGTTCCACGTCAGCAGAGGCTCCCGCGACATTACGAGAACGGACGAACCTACTACCCTCTCGAGGGGCGAGTTCTGCGAGTGCCGGCCAACGCTGCGGAGCGGCCCCGTCGGACTACCTGCGCTGGCACAACGAGAATCGGTTTCTGGGGTGAAGATCGTGCATGACGAGCAGCAATGCAAAAGGAATCGACAGTGACCTCCCTCGAATCGCTGTTTCCTGATGCCTTCGCTGCCGTCAATCGCCTGTTTCCCCACCAACGGTCTCGGAGCAATTGCCACAGCTCAACGAGATCTTCAGGGTTACTGAGAGCGCCTGGGAGCGGAACCTCGCCAGGTTGAATGGCATCCCGGTCGGTCTCTTCTTATTGCCGAGGCTGCGCCGTGGACTCCGGAGGGTTCCGCGATTCGCTACTTCTACGACGTTGGATCGACCCTGGGTCGGTCGCGTCCTTCGCACGTTCCCCCCGTCCTCGTCCCTGATCTCGAGACGAGCTCTCTGATCTTGCCGCACCGTTTCTTGTTCGTCGATACCATTCCCTTCGCTTTGCGCTACACGTCCGCAAAGCGCACAAACCGCGCTTCTGTTTGACCTCGTGTCGTCCAGTCGCGACTACTTCTTCTCCAAGCTGCTCGAGCCTCCGTCATCTGGCAGCGATGTGCGAGTCGCCCTGGCATTGAAGCTCCATGGCCTGCACCTGATCGAAGCGTTTCAAGCAGGACTTCGTCTGGAGACCGCAGCATCTTCTTGCTCAGAATGATAGCGACCACTCCAGCAACTACACAAGCCAGTGCTGCGCAAGCTGACTGCCTATGTGATTCCAGGCAGTCGGTCCAGGCAGGCTCCGCTGATGAAGCGGCGAGGTCGGAGTTGGCTGGCCGCCCAGCGACGGAGCAAGAAACATGGACAAGACTGGGGTGATTGTCGGTGTCTGCGAGGCGATCGCGAACGGCAAGATCCAGGAAGCTGCGACATGCGCGCGCCACGGAGTACCCGTTCACCCCGGTTTCACCTCAAGGGCGACGCTACAGCGAGTCGGAGAAGATCGAACCTTCGCGGAGGACGGCTTCATTGATCGCTACTCGGGACAACGTTGGTCTTTCCTGGGACGCTGCGCCTTCTCTCGGCATTGCTTCCGGAGGAGTTCCCTGCACATCCGAATTGGCTGATGAGCGAATCTCACATCGTGTTCTGGGAGCTGTTTCCTACCGATCGATCACGTGGAGCCGGTCGCGCGCGGCGGGCCAGATCACTCCAAGAACCGGGTCACCACATGGATGATGCGAAACAGCGCGAAAGGCAACTGGACCCTCGAAGAGCTCGGATGGCAACTGCTCGAGGGAGGATCCCTTGACGAGTGGGATGGGCTGACGCAGTGGGCGATTGAGCAGGTGAAACGAGCTACCCCTCGTGCTATCAGCGTACATCGAGCGGTGGGTCCGCGCGGCGGGCGGGTGGCGAAGGAGCCAACTGTTGAGGTGGTCTGCCCCGCCTGCTAGACTCCCGCCTCGTGCCCGCAGCAGTCGGTTGGCCTCGGGCCTTCGCCCCTCCCGTGGCTGGCTACCGGATGGATCCGGACGCCGCCACCAAGCGCGGCCGACACAAGCCGACCACCCCGAACGCCCCGCGGAGTGCCAGACGAGAGTGTCTCCCCACTCGATCGACGACCTCCTCGGCCCGAAGGGCCCGCTCCCGGGCGTCCTCCCTGCATTCGAGCACCGCGACGGTCAGCTCGAGATGGCCCGCGGCGTGTCCGACGTGCTCGACTCGGGCGGAGTGCTTGCGGTCGAGGCGCCGACCGGCATCGGGAAGTCGCTCGCCTATCTGATTCCCGCCGCCCTCCACGCCCTCCGCCAGCAGGTGCCGGTCGCGATCGCGACCGGGACGCTCAACCTCCAGGACCAGCTTCTCGAGAAGGACCTGCCGATCGTCGCCGAGGTGCTCGCGGCGATCGGGGAGGGGCCGCTCCGGGTGACCGTCCTGAAGGGGAAATCGAACTACCTTTGCCGGCGGCGCTGGGAGGAGGCGCGGCGCGGGCTCCTCGCGCTCCCGCCCGGGATGCTCGAGCGGCTCGCGGGCTGGGTGGTCGAGACCGAGACCGGGGAGCTCACCGAGGCCGAGGCCGCGCTCGGGCCGCTGGGGGAGAGCGGTGCGCGCCTGGCCTCCGATCCGGCGAGCTGCAACTGGGGGCGTTGCCATCGGGGAGACGACTGCTTCATCCGGCGCGCATGGAAGCGGGCGCAGACGTCGCACCTCGTGATCCTGAACCACGCTCTCCTCTTCAATCACCTCCTCCGCGACTCGGCCTACCTGCCCGATGCCGATGGGCTCGTGCTCGACGAGGCGCATCACCTCGAGCGGGCGCTCACGGACGCCTGCGGGCGCGAAGTGTCGATCGAGCGGGTGCAGGGGCTGGTGGGGCGGGCGCTCGGGGCGCGGGCGGCGCTCGCAGCGGATTCAGGGGCGGGTGCGGTGGATCCAGGGGCGGTCGGGCCAGGGGCCTCCGCGGACGACGACGACGGCGCCCCGCCCTTCGATGACCTCGGCACCGGCGCCTTCGCCCTGGGTGCAGAGCTTGCGCGGGTCGGCGAGCTCGGGCGGCTCGCGGAGCGGCTGCGTGCAATCCCGTCCGATGTCGATCGCCTGAACCTGGGCCAGCGCATCGGCCAGGTGCGCGAGGGGGTGGAGCGGGCGGCGGGGCTCGTGCTCGTCGCCTTGAGGGCGGTCGGGCGCCGGATCCTGAGCGATCCCGCGGGATCGCTCGGTGCCAGTGAGCAGTCGAAATTTGCACCGAACGGTCGCTCCCTCGCTTCAAACAAAGGCGCCTTCCCCGGCCCCGGCTTCGGTCTCGGCTCCCCCTTCCGCTACAACGCCGAGACCGCCTCCGAGCTCTTCGGTCTCGAGGTGGATCGGGCCCGGGCGGCCATCGAGGACCTGGGCCACTCGCTCCGCGACCTCGCGGTCGCGATCGATCGCGTCACCGCATCGCTCCCCGCCGAGTCCGCCGGCGACTGGCTCCTCGAGCTGACCGGGGTCGCCGGGGATTGGGGATGGCTCGGCTCGGACCTCGCCGCCCTCGCCGAGCCCGACGACGCCGACGTTTGCTGGGTCGATCTCGAGCGCGGCGCCGCACGCCTCTCGTCGCTCCCGCTCGAGGTGGCCGACACCTTCGCCAGTCGTGTCCTCGACCGCTTCCGTTCGGCCATCCTGACTTCGGCCACCCTGACCGTGGCCGGCTCCTTCGACCACCTGGTCGCTCGCCTCGGCCTCGACCGCCGCGACCGCCGCCGCCTTCACCTGATGGCGCTCGACTCGCCGTTCGAGCACGCGCGCCAGTGCGTGCTCCTCGCCGATCCCGGCTTCACGCCGCCCAACGCGCCCGGCTACGCCGCCGCGGTCGCCAACCTCTTGAAATCGCTGGTCGTCGGAGTGCCGCGACGCACGCTCGTCCTCTTCACGTCGAACTGGCTCTTGCGCGAGGTGTGGGCGCGGGTGCGGCCGGTCGCCGAGGCGCAGGGCCGTCCGCTCTTCGCGCAGGGGCTCGATGGGCCGCGACAGGTCCTCGCCCGCCGCTTCCGGCAGGACGCCGGGGCGATCCTCCTCGGGACGTCGAGCTTCTGGGAGGGCGTCGACTTCCCCGGCGAGGAACTCGAGGTGCTCGTGATCACGCGGCTTCCGTTCCCGGTGCCGTCGGAGCCTTTGATTGCAGCGCGGAGCGAGAAGCTCTCGGCAGCGGGGGAGGTGCCGTTCTCGAGCTTGTTCTTGCCCGAGGCCGTGCTCCGCTTCCGCCAGGGCTTCGGCCGGTTGATCCGGAGCCTCGACGACCGCGGTGCGGTGATCTGCCTCGACCCGCGGCTGCTGACGTCGAGCTACGGCGAGGTGTTCAGGCGATCGCTGCCGGTCAGGCCGACGATGGTGGCAGGGGAGTTGCTCGCGGAGGCCGTGGCCGAGTGGTTTGCGACGGGTGAGGTGGCCGTGGGGTCGGGGGATGCGCGGGCGGCGCGGGGGCGCCGCGGCACGAAGCGGACCCCGCAGTCCGTGGCGGAGGATGTGTACCTCGTCGATCAGTTGGATGAGCAATTGGGCTTCGATCCCGACGCCGACACCGTGCGCGAGCGCGCTGCTGCGTGGCGGGGCAGGAAGTATGCAACGCGCGATGGAGCCTCCATATGCGTCGAGAGCCTACGCCCAGCCACGCGCGGACCGGAGAAGGGGGAATCATGAAGAGCGCCAGTTGTCACCAGTAGATCGGAACTGAAATGAACACCATCGACGACCTCATCGCCAAGATCATTGCCTTTCGTGACGCCCGAGATTGGGCGCAGTACCACAATCCAAAGGACCTATCCCTCGGGCTGAGTATCGAGGCTGCGGAGCTGCTCGAGCATTTCCTATGGAAGTCGCCTTCCGAGGTCGAGGAGCTTTGCTCAGGCTCAGCACCGGAGGCAATTCGCAGCGAGCTTGCCGACGTCCTCATCTTCGCGCTCCTCCTCGCTCATCGACTTGGAGTGGACCCACAGGATATCGTCGAGAAAAAGCTCGCTGAGAACGCTGTGAAGTATCCGGTCGAGAAGTCACGCGGCCGCGCAGTCAAGTACACGGAGTTGTAGAGATGCGGCTGTACGCGGGGACGTCCGAGCAGTTTTGCACTGATACGGCACGGAACCAGATAGCCGATAAGCTCCGCAATGCGTACTTGGCATACTACCGAAGCCGGCCATCGCCATCGGAAGTCATGTCCTGGCAGAATTCGCTGCGAGCGCTCAAGGATGTGATCAAGGGAGCTGAGCTGAACGATCATGGCGTGCTGCTCGAGTACCAGCTGCCGCTGACCTCCAGGCGACTCGATTGCATGCTGTGCGGCACAACCAGCTCCCATGACGACAAAGCAGTGATCATTGAGTTGAAGCAGTGGCAGGCTTGCGAAGCGAGCCCGTCGGACAATGAGCTGATCACGTTCCTTGGGGGTGCTCGACGCGAGGTGCTCCATCCAGCAGTTCAGGTCAGGCAGTACGAAATGTACCTGCGCGACACGCATACAGCCTTCTACGAACCCCCGTCGCCTATAGGGTTGAGCTCCTGCTGCTATCTTCACAACTACAGGGTCGAAGCGAACGACCCGATGCTTGCTTCCAAGTTCTCCGAGGTTCTATCGTCACATCCGGTCTTCTCTGCAGACGACTTCGATGGAATCGCCTCGCTCCTTGGCACGCAGCTGTCAGGCGGGAATGGACTCCCCGTGCTGGCACGGGTTGAGCAGAGCAAGTACAGGCCGAGCAAGCAGCTGATGCAGCACGTTGCGAACGTCATCAAGGGTAATCCCGAGTACATCCTGCTAGACGAACAGCTTGTGGCATTCGATCGTGTTCTCGGCATGGCCAAGGCGGGGTTTGGCGACGGCCCAAAGACGACAATCATGATCACCGGTGGACCAGGAACTGGTAAGTCAGTGATTGCCATCAATCTCGTCGCCGAGCTCCTTCGCATGAACCACAATGCGCAGTACGCAACGGGATCGAAAGCGTTCACTGAAACGCTGCGGAAGGTCATCGGCCCGCGAGGGGCGGTGCAATTCAAGTACTTCAACAGCTACACGAAGGCAGAGGCGAATGCCGTTGATGTACTTGTGTGTGACGAGGCACACCGCATCAGAGAGACAAGCAACAGCCGTTACACGCGGGCGAGTCTGAGGTCGCGGAGACCGCAGATCGAAGAGCTCATCGAGAGCGCCAAGGTCAGCGTGTTCTTGCTCGATGACAAGCAGGTCGTTCGCCCCAACGAGATCGGCTCAGCAGGCTACATTAGAAGTGCTGCCGCGAAGTTCGGGTGTTCTCTTCACGAATACGAGCTGGATCTGCAGTTCCGTTGTGGTGGCTCCGAGGCATTTGTCAATTGGGTCAACAACACCCTCGACATCGTGAGAACCGAGAACATCTTGTTCCAGCGCGAAGACCAGGAGAGCTTCGAGTTTCGCATCGTCGACAGCGCGGAGGAGCTCGAGCGGGCGATCGCGGAGAAGCGGGCAAAGGGGTATGGCGCCCGCCTGACCGCCGGCTTCTGCTGGCCGTGGTCGCAACCTCGACGGGACGGGACTCTGATCGATGACATTGTCATCGGAGACTACAAGCGGCCCTGGAATGCAAGGCCGGAGTCGTACAGCCTCGCTGCCGATGTGCCAAGGGCGAGCTACTGGGCTACGGATCCACGCGGGGTCGGACAGGTCGGCTGTGTGTACACGGCGCAGGGGTTTGAATTCGACTACGTTGGAGTCGTCTTCGGCGGTGACTTGCGGTACGACCCGGATCAGGCGAAGTGGATTGGCGATCAGGCGAAGTCATTTGATGTTGTCGTGAAGAGAGCTAAGGGCGCTTTCACGGACTTGGTGAAGAACACCTATCGCGTGCTCCTGACGCGGGGGCTGCGGGGGTGCTTCGTCTACTTCGTGGACAAAGAGACTGAGCGGTTCATCAGAAGTCGTATCGAGTAGCGGTAGGGCTCGGAGACGTAACCACTGGTGCGGGACGGCAGGGATGCGTCGCCGCGGCGCGGCCCCTTCACCGCTCCACCGTCTTCTCCAGCCGCCGATCGGGGATGAACCAGATCACAGCAACCAGCACGTAGAGCCCGCACGATAGCAGCGGGTTCACGACCGCCAGCGGCATCGCCGCCACGTAGATCACGATCGAGATCTTCCCCTTGAAGTCGCTGCCGATGGCGGTCGCGATCGTGGAGCCCTCGCCGTGGAGGGCGATGAGCGCGCGGACGAGGATGTAGTAGGCGATCGCGGCGAGGAGCATCACCGCGCCGTAGGCGGCGACGGGCAGGGCGGCGAAGTCGTTCTCGCCCATCCACCCCGTGACGAACGGGACGAGCGACAGCCAGAAGAGAAGATGCATGTTGGCCCACAGGACGCGCCCATCCACGTGGCGCGTGGCCTGGAGCAGGTGGTGGTGGTTGTTCCAGTAGATGCCGAGCATGACGAAGCTCAGCACGTAGCACATGAACTTGGGGACGAGCGGGCGGAGCGCGGCCAGGGCGGCCTCATGGGGAACTCGAAGCTCGAGCACCATGATCGTGATGATGATCGCGATCACGCCATCGCTGAATGCCTCGAGCCTGCCCTTGGTCATGAAATCCCGCCTGGCCGCGCCGCCGTGGTCCCGCAATCCCGCACTGCAGACCGTCGCTACTTGGGCTCCGCCAGCGGCACCATCTCCGCCAGCTTGGAGTTGATCTCTGAATCGAACTTGTTGTCGATCTGGAAGAAGCGCACGAGCTTCTGCGGGGGCAGGACGCCCTCCATCTTCTTCAGGGTGTCGCGGCGGAGCGCCAGCGACTGCTCCTGGATGTCGAACTGCTCCTTGAGCATGCTCTTTGCCTGCTCGTCGGTCAGCTTCTCGTAGTTGCGGGCGAAGTCGGTGATGAGCGCCGACTTGCGATCGCCGAGCTTCACCACCTCGGCGGTGTACTCGTCATAGAGGGGCCAGAACGCCTTGGCCTCATCCGCAGTGAGCGTCAGGTTGGACTCGACCTTGGCCTTGCGCGCGGCCTGGACCTTGGCGCGGTTCTCCTCGAGCGCGTTCTTCCGGCCGGCCTCCTGCGCGAAGGAAGCCGTGGCGAAGGCTAACGCCACCAGGGCGAACAGAATGCCGATTCTCCTCATGATCGAAAGACCTCCGTGTTGGTCCATCCCCCGGGTATGCCAGCGCGCCCGAATCCGATGTGCGAGCGCCACGCCGACGAAAGCGGAGCCGCGCGACCCGCGGCGGCACTGGAGATTACTAGGCGGGGTACCGGGGGTCAAACGGAGGTGAGGCGGGCCAAGTCCGGGGCCCGGTTGTCCCGCGGTCCGCCCTCCGCTAGTCTCGCCCACCAGGCGGCCAACGGAGGAGGTCATTCAATGCGACGCGTATCCACGACCAAGATGCTGGCGAAGGGCCACGTGGTGATTCCCGCGGCCGTCCGCAAGCGGATGGGACTCAAGGCGGGGTCGCAGTTCGTCGTCATCGGCGTCGGCGATGTCGTCATCCTGAAGGCGATCTTCCCGCCCTCGATGGCCGAGTTCGAAGCGCTGATCGCCGAGGCTCGCCGGGAAAGGGGTCGGGCCCGCGAGGTACGCAGCGAGCTGAGAAGAGCGGTGCGCCGCAGATTGCGTTGAGGGTTGCGATCGACACCGCGGACACGGCGAATCCTGCCGCTCCACGTTGCTCATCCCCGAGCGCCGGGGTATGCTCTCGGCGGCCGGCGCCATGACGGCGCTTCCCCAAGAATCGGTGAACACCTGAGCGAGAACACGATGAACGCAACGAGCAATGCCCCGGCCGCCCAGACGGCCGCCGCTTCCGCGGCGTCCCCCGCGGCTCCCGCGGCTCGTCCCGCCGTCCGCGCCCCGCGCGGCACGCAGCTTACGTGCAAGGGGTGGCTCCAGGAAGCCGCCCTCCGCATGCTCATGAACAACCTCGATCCCGAGGTGGCCGAGCGCCCCGCCGATCTCGTCGTCTACGGCGGATCGGGGAAGGCGGCGCGGAGCTGGGAGGCGTACGACGCGATCGTCCGCGAGCTCCGCCGCCTCGAATCCGACGAGACGCTCCTCGTCCAGTCCGGAAAGCCGGTCGGGGTCTTCCGCACGCACCCCTTCGCGCCGCGCGTTCTCATCGCGAACGCGAACCTGGTGCCGGCGTGGGGCAACTGGGAGGAGTTTCGCCGCCTCGAGCGGCTCGGTCTCACCATGTATGGGCAGATGACCGCGGGGAGCTGGATCTACATCGGGACGCAGGGCATCCTCCAGGGCACCTTCGAGACCCTCGCTGAGCTTGCGCGCCAGCACTTCGACGGGACGCTCGCCGGGCGGATCACGCTCACCGGCGGCCTCGGCGGCATGGGTGGGGCGCAGCCCCTTGCCGTCACCATGAACGGCGGCGTCTGCATCGCGGTCGAGGTGGATCCCGAGCGCATCAGCCGCCGGATCGAGACCCGCTACGTCGATCGCAAGACCGACAAGGTGGATGATGCGATCAAGCTTGCCGAGGCGGCGCGCTCGGCGCGGGAGCCGCTCTCGATCGCGCTCCTCGGGAACACGGCTGACATCCTGCCCGAGCTCGTGCGGCGCGGTTTCAGACCCGACATCGTCACCGATCAGACCTCGGCGCACGATGCGCTGAACGGCTATGTGCCGGGTGGGATGCCGTTCGCGGCGGCGGTCGAGCTTCGCCGCACGAATCCCGAGCTCTACATCAAGCGCTCGATGGAGTCGATTGCGACCCATGTCGGCGCCATGCTCGCCTTCCAGGAGCGGGGGAGCGTGGTCTTCGACTACGGGAACAATATTCGCGCCCAGGCGCAGAAAGCTGGGTTGGAGCGTGCTTTCGATTTTCCGGGCTTCGTCCCGGCCTACATCCGCCCGCTCTTCTGCCGCGGGAAGGGGCCCTTCCGCTTCGCCGCCCTCTCCGGCGACCCGGCCGACATCGCTCGCGCCGACAAGGCGCTCCTCGAGGCGTTCCCCGACGATAAGGTGCTCGCGCGCTGGATCCCGCTCGCGCGGAAGCACGTGGCCTACCAGGGTCTCCCGGCCCGGATCTGCTGGCTCGGCTTCGGCGAGCGCGATCGCGCCGGGCTCGTCCTGAACGACCTTGTCCGGCGCGGGGAGGTGAAGGCACCGATCGTCATCGGGCGCGATCACCTCGACTCGGGCTCGGTCGCCTCACCCTATCGCGAGACCGAGGCGATGAAGGACGGCTCGGACGCGATCGCCGACTGGCCGATCCTGAACGCGCTCCTCAACACGGCGTCGGGGGCGGCGTGGGTGTCGGTGCATCACGGGGGAGGGGTCGGCATCGGCTACTCGCTCCATGCCGGCATGGTGTGTGTCGCCGACGGGAGCGAGGATGCCGACGAGCGCCTCTCGCGCGTTCTCACCAACGACCCCGGAACGGGCGTCATGCGCCACGCGGACGCGGGCTACGAGGAGGCGGTGGAGACGGCGCACGCGCAGGGGCTCAGGATCCCCATGCTGGAGGAAGGGAAGTAGGCGGGTGGCGGCCGATGCGCGAGAGGCGCGAGACGCGCGAGACGCGCGAGTAGAAGCGACGCTCGTCGTCCGCGGCGCGGCCGAGGTGGCGACGATGGCCTCGGCAGCGGAGCGCGAGGCCGCGGGGCACGCGGGCGGCTCCCTCGCCCCCGCCCGCGGCGTCGCGCTCGGCGAGATCGGCCTCATCCCGCGGGGCGCGGTGGCCGTCGCCGGCGAGCGCATCGCCTGGGTCGGCCCCGAGACGGAGCTCGACTCTCATGTCCGCCTCGCCCCCGGCGCGCGCCTCCTCGATGCGGCGGGCGGCAGCGTCCTCCCCGGCTTCGTCGATCCGCACACCCACATCCCCTTCGCCGGGGATCGGGCCGACGAGTTCGGGATGCGCGTGCGCGGCCGCACGTACGCGGAGATCGCGGCCGCGGGCGGCGGGATCCTCTCCTCCGTGCGGGCCTTTCGCGCCGCGTCGAACGACGAGCTCCTCGCGCGCGGCCGCCGCGCCCTCGACCAGATGCTCCTCCTCGGGACGACCACCGTCGAGGCGAAGACCGGCTACGGGCTCACGACCGCCGATGAGCTCCGCGCCCTCGAGGTGATGGCCGAGCTCGAGCGCACGCACCCGGTCACGGTCGTCCCGACCTTCATGGGCGCGCATGCGGTGCCGCCCGAGTTCGCGGGCAACACGGCGGGCTACGTCGAGCGCATCGTCCACGAGATGCTGCCGGCAGTTGCGGCGCAGGGGATCGCGCGCTTCTGCGACGTCTTCTGCGAGCCGGGCTACTTCAGCCCCGATGACACGCGCGCGATCTTCGCCGCCGCGCGTCGCCACGGCCTCGCGCTCAAGCTCCACGCCGACGAGTTCGAGGATTCGGGCGGCGCGGCCCTCGCTGCCGCCGCGGGCGCCACCTCGGCCGATCACCTGATGGCGATCGGGGAAGCGGGGATCGCGGCCCTCGCAGGCTCACAGACGATCCCGGTGCTCCTCCCCGCGACGAGCTTCTTCCTCGGCATGACGCGCTTCGCGCCGGGCCGGCGCCTCGCCGACCAGGGCCTCCCGATCGCGATCGCCACCGACTTCAATCCAGGAAGCTCGATGGTGGCCTCGATGCCGCTCGTCGTGAGCCTCGCCTGTCTCGGGCTCCGCCTGACCCCCGAGGAGGCGCTCGTCGCCGCGACGCGGAACGCGGCGCACGCGGCGGGGGTCGCCGATCGCGGCGTCCTCGTCGCCGGCGCCCGCGCCGATCTCCAGGTCGTCGCTCTCCCCGGCGTCTGCCACCTCGCGTATCACATCGGTCCGTCGCACGTGACGGCGGTCGTCGCCGGCGGTCGCGTGGCGGTCGAGGCAGGACGGATCGTCCAGGGGCGATGAGGGGCCGGGGAGCGGGGGTCGCGAAGCCCCGCCCTCGCGGCTGAAGGATCAGAACGTCCCGGTTGCCACTTGGCGAGGCCGTGAAAGAATGATGCGCTTGGTTGTACGGTTAGGAGGTACAAACCCATGGCACGAGTCCCTGAAGTGGTCCCGGTGACGGATCTCCGCCAGGATGCGGCGGCCGTTCCGCGGCGAGTGCGCGCCTTGCGGCAGCCGCTGATCAGCACGCAGCGCGGCCGCGCGGCGGCCGTGATGATGAGCGTGGAGGCCTATGAGCATGCGGAGAAGGAGCGCCAACTCCTGAGGCTTCTCGCCCGCGGCGAAAGGGAAATCGCCGGGGGGAAGGGCCACAGTCTCGACAGCGTGCTCGCCGAGGCCGACGCCCTGTTAGCGGACGACGCCGAGTGAAGGTCCGATTCACGCCATCCGGTCGCGCCCAGTTCCTGGTAGCGATTGCGTACATCCGCCGGGACAAACCGTCGGCGGCAATCCTGTTCAGAAAACGGGCGGAGAAGTCGCTGCGCCGCCCGGAACGCTTCCCTTCCCTGGGTCGACCCCTGCCTGACTTCCCCGAGCTTCCGTACCGAGAACTGATCGTGCCGCCGTATCGGTTCTTCTGCCGAGTGGACGGCGGCACGGTCTGGATCGTCGGAGTATGGCACGGCACGCAGCTTCCGGAGCAGCCGACAATCTGATCCGTCCCGCCTCCCGCCGCCGCGCTCAGTCCTTCTCGACCATGATCACGACGTACTTCACCTTCCGGAACTCGACCGGGTCCTTGATCACGAGCTTCGACTTCTGCTCGGCGAGGAGCTGGAGCTCGTAGCTCGCCTTGTTCTGCGCGCTCAGGACCTGCGGCTTGACTCCCCAGAGCGGGATCTCGGTCGCCACGTTGGTGTCGATCGTCGTGAAGTCGCTCTCCTTGAAGTTGGCAGTGAGCTGAGTCGTCTTGCCCATGCCGATGAAGCCGCCCTTCTCGGTGATGAGCCCCTTCGCCTTGAGATCATCCTTGGTCCCGATCAGGTAGTGGACGAGACCGAGCTCCTTGGTCTTGGTGTCGATCACGCCCTGCTGCTCGGCGATCTTCTCCTGGCCGCGCTGGACATCGGTCTGGAGGCCTGCGACCGTGCCCTGGAGCGAGGCCACCTCGCCCGTGAGCTTCTGGATGGTCGCCTCGCGCTCGGCCACCGACTTCTTCAGGTTGTCGATGACGCGGCGGAGGCCCGCCATCTCCTTCTGGTTCGCGGCGAGGCTCTTCTCGAGCTCATCGATCTTGAGCTTCGTGTTGTTGACGCTCTGCTTCATGTCCGCGATGGTGCCGAGCATCTGCTCCTTCTGCGTCTGCGTGATCGGCGAGCCCAGCTCAGCGCTGCGCGAGACATGGCTGAGCCGCTCCTCGGCGGGGAGCATCACGCTCAGGCTGTCCTGGATCTCGGCGATCGACTGGAGCGCGGCGCCGAACTGCTCGCGCACCGCCTCCTCGGCGAGCCGGTTCTGCTCGACCTGGACGGCGAGCTGCTGCTTCTGGGTGTACAGGAAGGCGACGGCCGCCGCCAGGGCGATGAGCACGAGGCCCATGATGACCACGACTGACTTCTTCATTGGTATCCGGTACTCCCTATGGCCTGCGAGCAAACAGCGGCATGGACGGAACGATGGGGAGGATCAGCGGGAGGATAGCAGAAGGCGGCGGTCCGCCAAGACCGGGCCGGCGCGGGCGGGGCGCCGGCCCGAGAGCTGCGGGAGGGCGGTCCGAGCGTGCCGGAGTACCGGTTCGAGCGTGCCGGCGAACACTCTTCCGTATCACATCGGGGCGGCGCGGTGCCCCCCCGCGGTGGCGAACGCCGGCGAACGCCGGCGAGCGCCGGGCCACCAGGAGGCGAGCGCCAGCCGGGAGTCTCATCGCGGCGCGTTCGGGCGAGATCGCCCACTCTGCTGTCCCGCTGCCAGCCCGGACGACCGCCGGAGGGATCCTCTTTCAGCGCCCGGCTTACGTTAGACCCGAAGGTGCCGAAACTGGATGAGGGGAGGCGTACGCCCCGAGGTCGCGCGGCGCCCGCGAGCGGTGATCCCGTTTGCGGGGAACGGTTTCCGCCGCGCGGGCTCGGCGCCGGCTCCTCCGCGACGTCGTCCAGCGACCGGTGACCGGCGCGGAGCGTCCTGCCCCGACGCTCCACGCTCCGAGCGGGCCCGCAGCCAACGGCCGGGAGATCCCATTGGACAAGGCAACCGCGATCAAGCAGCGCGCCAAGGCCCACATCCAGCGCAGTGCTTTGAACGAAGCGATGTCCGAGTACGAGAAGCTCCTCGGGATCGAGCCGCTCGATCCCTACGCCTACATCCTGCTCGGGGATCTCGCGGTGCGCATGAAGAACCGCGACGTCGCGCTCAAGCGCTACGGACAGGCGGTGGACGCCTACGAGAGCCAGGGTCTGTGCCGGAACGCGATCGCCGTCCTCAAGAAGATCCAGCGCATCGACGCCGCGCAGTTCGAGAGCCTGCGCCGACTCGCCGATCTCTACGCCCGCGAGAACCTGATGGCCGAGTCGATGGCCCACTATCTCGAGTTCGCCAGCAAGTGCCTCGAGTCGAACCGCGAGGACGACACGAAGCAGGTGCTTGAGATCGTGGTGCAGCTCGGGACCCCGAATGTGAAGGTCGCGCTCCGCGTTGGGGAGCTCTTCATCGCGGTCGGCGATCGCCAGCGGGCGGCCCTCGAGCTCGAGCGCATGGCCGGAGAGCTCGAGTCGCGCGGACAGGCCGAGCGCGCGGTGGCGCTCCGGGCGCGCGCCGCTGAGCTCGCGCCGCAGAGCGATCTCGGAGAGGCGACGATCGCGTTCGCGCCGGTCGGGGAGGCCGGGGCGGAGGCGGTCGGTCTCGCCGGGGCGGGAGCCGACCCGGCGACTGCGCACGGCGGTGAGGAGAGCGCGGAGGACGACTGCCAGTCACTCATCGTCGAGGGCTCGACGATCGCGGACTACAGCCGCGATGAGATTATGGCGCCGGCGGAGTCGGCGCCCGGAGCATCCCCGCTGCCGTCGGACCTCGAGAACGTGATGCCGGGCCTCGAGCGCATGGGCGACCTCTTCGGCCCGGCGAGCTTGGATGCAGCGTGTCCTCCTGCATCCTTCCTCGATCTCAAGCTCACCGCGCACTCGGTGGAGCGACCGGCGGAGAGTGCGGAGAGCGACGAGGGCGATGTCGCTGCCACGGCAGAGGCCGGTGCGGCGGGCGATGCCGGCGAGGACGTGATCGTACTGGGCGCGGGCGAGGATTCGGCCGCGGTGATCGAGACCGCCGTGGACGAGGCCGACGACATGGCCGCGCGGATCCGTGGCTGGGCCACCGGGGTCGCCGCGCATCTCGAAGCGGGCGATCGCGAGGCGGCCGAGGCTTTGCTCGCCACGGCGGCGAGCGAGGCGGAGCTCGCCGGCGAGCCCACCGCCGCGCGGCGCTTCCTCCTCGAGCTCTGGGAACTCGGTAAGCGCGAGCTCCGGATCGCCGAGAAGCTCAAGGAGCTGGCCGTCTCGTGCGGCGACCTGGCGGCCGAGGCGCGCTGGACCGCCGAGATCGGCGAGATCCATCTCGCCGATGGTGACTGGGATCGAGCGCGCGCTGCGTTCGAGTGGGCGCTCGAGCTCGACCCCGCGGAACCGCTCGCGCTCCGTCGCAACGAGCGTCTCAAGCATCTTGGCACGAACGACCCGCCGGCGGCTCCCGAGACAGAGATGGCTGAGGCTCCAGTGGAGTCTGCGGAGGTCGCGGGGGAGGAAACGGCGGAGGTCGCGGCGGAGTCCGCCCCCGATGTCGATCTGATCATCGAGACCGACATCGGCGCGCATGCGGTGCCGCTCGCGTTGCCCGAGGATCCCATCCGCGCGCCGGAGCTCATCCTGGAGGCGGAGTCGGTCGTCGAGGCGGAGTCGGTCGTCGAGGCGGAGCCGGTCGTCGAGGCGGAGCCGGTCGTGGAGGCCGAGCCGATGCTCGAGGCCGAGCCGATGCTCGAGGCCGAGCCGATGCTAGAGGCCGAGCCGATGCTAGAGGCCGAGCCCGTGCTAGAGGCCGAGCCCGCGCTAGAGGCCGAGCCGATGCTCGAGGCCGAGCCGATGCTAGAGGCCGAGCCCGTCGCCGACACCGGGCTCGTCGAGGATCTTCCTCTCGCCGAGATCGAAGCGCTCGTCGAGGCGGAGCCGCTTGCCGAGGCGGAGCCCGTTGCCGCGCTCCCCGCGGCCGAGATCTCCGATCCCGAGGTGATGCAGCTCGATCACGACGAGCTGCGCGGTGGCGCGGCGCTCGACGGCGTGTCGGCGCTCGACTTCCTGGGCGGTAACGGAGATGGCGCGTGGAAGAGCGATCGCGCCGGCAACGAAGATCGCTCGGGGAACGGCGATCGTACCGAGCTCGACGCCCCGGCGGCCGCCGCCGCGGCGCCGTCCACTGAAGGTGCTCCGCCTGCCGCGGTGGACCCGACCACCGACGATCAGCTGGCCTGGGTCATCGGACGATTCCGTCGCGACGTGTCGTCGCAGCTCGGCGCCACGGATCACGCGAGCCATTACGACCTCGGGATGGCGTACATGGAGATGGGGCTCCATCAGGAAGCCATCGCCGAGTTCCGGCAGGCGGTGGGCGGGGCCTCCTACCGGCGCCGCTGCCTCGAGCACCTGGCCACATGTTATAGTCGGGCCGGAGAGCTCAACCTCGCGGCCTCGCACTGGCGCGCCGCGCTCGAAGAGGCGACGAGAACGGGCGAGGGCGTCCTGCCGATTCGCTACGCGCTCGCGCTCAGCCTCGCCGCGGCTGGCGAGCTCGGGGGCGCGCGCGACGAGCTGCGCGAGGTCGTGCGCTCGGATCCCGGCTTCCTCGACGCCCGCGAACGCCTGCAAGCGCTCGACGCCTGACGCAGCCCGCGCCGTCCGGCCGCCTGGGGGGAAGGGACTCCTCGCGCGCGGAGCACGCGCCACCGGACGGGAGCCATGACGGCCAGCGGATACGTCGATCTTCATCTGCACACCAGCTGCTCCGACGGCGTGAACACGCCCGAGGAGGTGGTTGCCTTCGCCCGCCAGGCGCGTCTCGCCGCGATCGCCATCACCGATCACGACACGCTAGACGGCCTGCCCGCCGCCGCCGCCGCCGCCGAGACGGCCGCGATCGACTTCATCCCGGGCGTCGAGCTCTCCGCCTCCGATCATCAGGCCGACGTGCACATCCTCGGCTACTACCTCGACACGGCGACGCCGGGCCTCGCCGAGGAGCTGCGCATCCTCCGCGACGGTCGGCTCGTCCGCGGCGAGCACATTCTCGATCTCCTCGCCCAGCTCGGCGTGTCGCTCCATCTCGAGCGCGTGGTGGCGATCGCGGCCGGCGCCCCGCTGGGCCGCCCGCACATCGGCGCCGCGTTGATCGAGGCGGGGTATGTGGAGACGATGGACGAGGCGTTCGAGCGCTACATCGGCTATCATGCGCCCGCCTACGTGCCGAAGCGAACGCTCGATCCGGCGGGAGCCATCGACCTGGTCAAGCGCGCGGGCGGTGTGCCGGTGCTCGCGCACCCGGGATCGCTCCGGCGCGACGACCTCATCCCGGCGCTCGTCGCGCACGGCCTTGTCGGGATCGAGGTCTGGCACCCGAAACACGATGCCCAGCGCGTCCGTACCTACATGGCCGCCGCCGAGACCTTCGGTCTCCTCGTCACCGGCGGATCCGACTTCCACGGCGCCGGCCGCGGCGACTCCACGGTCGGCGCACAGCCGGTCCCGCTCGCGGTCGTCGCTCCGCTTCACGCCCGCGCCCGCCCGCGTTAGCGTGTACCGTTCCTCGCATCTCGCCCGGGCCGCGCTCTTCATCGCCCTCGCCGCCGGGCTCGGATTCGCGGGCGCCGTCCTCCCGAACGTCGAGCTCGTGACCATCACCATCTTCCTCGGCGGCGCCGCCACCGGGCCGGTGACCGGAGCGGCGATCGGGGCGGCGGCCGAGCTCCTCGTTTCGGGCCTGAATCCGCTCGGGCCGGCCCTGCCGCTCGTCTTCGTCGCGCAGGTGGTGGGGATGGCGGCGACCGGTCTTGCCGGCGGTTTGCTCGGTCGCCGGATACTGCGGATCAAGGCAACTTATCGCGTGGCGCTCCTCGCCGGGATCGGGCTCGTACTGACCATCTTCTTCGATTTCCTGACCAACCTCGCGCTCGGGGTGCATCTCGGGCCGATCCGCGCCACCGTCCTCGGCGGGCTCGCCTTCTCCGTCGTGCACATCGTGTCGAACATGTTCGTGTTCGCGGTGCTCGGCGCCGGCGGGCTCCGCGTGCTCGCGGAGATGGGGATCCGCGGCGGGATGGCGGCGGCGCTCGCGGTCCTCGCGCTCCTGGCCGGTGCCGGGGCGGGGGATGCGTTCGCGCAAACCGCGCAGCCCGGTGAGGCGGGCGCGCCGCGCGCCGGCGCCGATTCGCTCGCCGCCCCCGGGCCCGGGTCACCCACCGCCCCCGGGCTCGAGTCACCCCCTGCCCCCGGGCCCGAGTCCGCTCCCGCTGGGCCCGATTCGCTCGCCGCGCCGCCCCCGCCCGGCGGGATCTACCTCGGCGAACCGATCCCCGACTCACTGCGCGCACCGATCCGCGGGCCGCACTTCGGGGAGCGCCCGGCGGTGGTGCCCGCCGATCGCCCGCCGTGGATGCGCCTGCGCGCGCTCGGCGACACGCTCGTCGTCGGCCGTCACGAGATCGACCGCGCGGGCGCCCACCAGGCGACCGATCTTCTGTCACGCCTGCCCGGCGTGCACGCGGCCGAGCCGACCTTCTCGACTCCGATCGGCGCGCTCGCCGTCGCCGGTTCGTTCGCCTGGCCCGAGCTCCGCGCCGATGACTGGACGCTCCGCACCCCGCGCATGGAGGGCCGCGATCTCTCGCGTCTCCTCCTCGACCGGCTGGGGCCGGGGCTCGGCTTCGTGCCGTTCGCCGGTCCCGGCGAGCTCCGCTCGATCGATGCGCCGGGGCGCGGAGCGGAATCGCCATCGGTGCGCCTCGCCCCGGCCGAGCCCGCGGGCGACTCCTCGGCGGCGAGCCGAGTCGCGGTCGAGACCGGCGGCTACGGTCTCGCCGCCGCCGGCGTCACCTTCGCAGACCGGCAGGGTCGCTTCAGCTGGGGGTTCGGCGCCGACAACGCCCGCAACGGGCGCACCGGATCGATCGAGCATGCGGCAATGCGGTTGGCGATGCTGGATGCGGCGTGGGCAGCCGACTTCGCCCGCATCGCGCTCTCGCTCCGCAATGCCGAATCCCCGGTCCAGTGGAAAGACGGGCGGGAGATCAGCCATTTCGATCAGGGCGCCGCGCTCACCATGATCGCCGGCGACACGCTCGGTCCGGCATGGGGCTTGCGAGTGACCGGTCGCGACGACCGCCTGTCGGGAGACGAGTTCCCCGGCGTCGAATTCAAGCGGAAGGGGCTTCTTGTCGAGGCGAACGGGTGGGCACGCCCGCGCTGGCCCTTGTGGTGGCGCGCGAGCGGCGAGGAGGACTGGTTCTCGGTGCGGCATCCCGGCGGCGTCTACTCGCCGCGCGTGAGCCGCGCCGTGGGCGAGGCGGGCGCGCGTCTCGGCCGCGGCGGCCTCGAAGTGGCCCGTGGTGGCCTGGGCGAGATCGGCGAGCGGCTGGCGCTCGATGTGGCCGGCTCGCTCCGCGTGAGCGACCGGCATGCGCCGAGCGCGGGCGGACATGCGGAGCTCCTCGTCGCGCTGCCCGAGGACTTCCTCGTCGGAATCGGCGGCGGGCGGGTCCAGCTCGCGCCGACCTACGACCAGGAGGTGCTCGTTCCCGGGAATCCGGAAGCGATCCCGGAGCGACACGACTCGTACGGCGTGCGAGCCACGCGCGAGGGGCGGCTGACGTTTGGTCTCGAAGGGATGCGTCGCGAGATCACGCATCAGCCGTTTGTGAGCGAGGACGTGAGCGGCGAGCCGTGGCCGCAGTTCAGCTTCGTCGAGCGCCGGACGCGGCACTGGGAGGTGCGTGCGGCCTTCTCGGCGCGCGGCGGGCCGCTCGGGCTCGAGGCCGGTGTGTGGGGCAGCCGGCTCTTTGCCGACGATGACTTCGGCGACGCGGCGCTCTTCCGGAACGGGGTCGCTCCCTTCGTGCCGGAGGCGCTCGGGCGGGCGTTCGCGTCGCTCCGCTGGAGCTGGTTCGGCGGGGATCTCGTCGTCCACCCGCGGATCGAGTTCCTCGCGGTCGGCGAGCGCGGCGACTTCGCGGGCGCGCGGCTCCCCGGATACGGCCGGCTCGACCTCTCGGTGGTCGGGATCGTGGCGGGGGATGCGGATCTCGAGCTCTGGACGAGGAACCTCCTCGACCAGCGCTACGACCTCGCGGTCATCGAGCCGACCTCGGGTGACCCCTATGTGGACTCAGGGCGCGCCGCGGCCTTCGTTTTCCGCTGGCGTTTCCTCAACTGATTGCCGGTCGATCGGAGCCGGGCGCCGACCGATCGGAACCGAGCACCGACTGACCTCGGCGGATCCCCCCGGCTGACCGCCGCCCGCATTCCTTCGCGCCGGCGGTCCGGAGCGCGATCGCCGCGACCCCGCGGAGCTTGGCCTTGCGGGTGCTTGCCGCCGTTTATCACGCCATCCTGCGGATTGTTGCGCCGGCCGAGGGCGAGGAGTGGCTCGTCGGGCTCGCGGTCGGGCTCCTTCTCCTCGGCGCGGCGCGCCATCGGCTCGAGCCCTGGCTGGCCGGGGTCGCGACCGATCCGCCGGTCGCGGCGGAGGCGCGGATTGAAGCGGGAGCATCGGCGGCGGCCACTCCGGACTCGTCGGTCACCTCGATGCCGGCGCCGGCCGCCGCGCTCCCGGCGGCGGTCCGGAGCGCCATCACGCCGATCGAGCCCGCCTCCTTCGGGCGCGTGGATGTGAACCGGGCGACGGCCGAGGAACTCGAGACGCTGCCGCGGATCGGACCCGCGCTCGCGCAGCGGATCATCGCCGACCGCGAGGCGAACGGACCCTTTGCGACCATCGCCGATCTCGATCGCGTGAAGGGGATCGGCCCGGCGACTCTTGAAGCGCTCGCGGGCGACGTCGTCATCGGCTCGGCGGCGGGCAGAGCGTCAGGCACGACCGGCGCGGACGGCACGACTGTTGCGGGCGCTACGGGCGGCGCCACCGCGGCGGCCGGTCCCGCCGGCGCCACCGCGGCGGCCGGTCCCGCCGGCGCCACCGCGGCGGCCGGTCCCGCCGTGGGCGATTCGACCCGCCCGCGCCACGGAGCGCCGCCGCTCGAGTTTGCCACGCCCCGCGCGGAATGAAGAGGGGAGGCGTGCACAGCGCACGGCCCCCTGATCGATCTCGATGCAGCGCAGGTAACGCTCCGAGCGCCCGCGAAGCTCCATGTCACGACGCGACTTGGACCGGGGGCTCGGCGACTTTTCGGTGGCCGGCGGGGCACGGATCTTGCCCCCCGCTGAACGGACCTGTGGGCCGCATGCGGCCGCTTGCAGGATGCCGCTGGGTGGGCCGCCCCCAGGCGCCGGTCCGCCGCTGCCCACTCCCGGATGTGTCGTCGCCCGAGTCGGAGAGCATAGTGAAGGACATCGGCCAGAAACTCGTCGAGGTCGGAATCATCGACGAGGTCACGCTCGAGCGCGTCTCCCGCCAGCAGAAGGTGCATGGCGGGAGCCTCAACATGAACTTGGTCAAGCTCGGGATCCTCTCCGAGGACGCGCTCACGCAGGCGCTGGCCGGGATCTACAAGGTGCCGGGCATCAACCTCGCCGACACCGCGGTCGACCCCGAGGCGATCCGACTCATCCCGCAGGACATCGCCACCAAGTTCCAGGTTCTCCCGGTCCGCCGGGACGGCCGCCGCCTGCAGGTAGCGATGGCCGATCCCGGCAACATCTTCGCGATCGACGACATCAAGTTCATCTCTGGCTGCGAGGTGGAGCCGGTGGTCGCCGCGGAGAGCGCGATCAAGCGCCTGATCGACCGCCACTACGACCAGGCGGACTCGATGGCGCGCGTGATGCAGGACATGCAGGGCCTCGACGAGCTCGAGGTCGTCGAGCAGTCCGACGAGGACATGGACGTGAGCGAGGTGGGCGACGAGTCCGCCCCGGTCGTCAAGCTCGTCAACTCGCTGCTCGCCGACGCCGTACGCAAGGGCGCCTCCGACATCCACATCGAGCCGTACGAGAAGCACATGCGCGTGCGCTACCGCATCGACGGCACGCTCTACGAGGTGATGTCGCCTCCGTTCCGGATGAAGGCGGCCATCATCTCGCGCATCAAGATCATGTCTGAGCTCAACATCGCCGAGCGACGCGTCCCGCAGGACGGGCGCATCAAGATCAAGATCATGGAGAAGACGATTGACCTGCGCGTGTCGTCGCTGCCCACCATCTTCGGCGAGAAGGTGGTCATGCGCATCCTCGACAAGAGCAACCTGCGCATCGACCTCACCCAGTTCGGTCTGACCGAGAAGGCGTTCAAGGACCTGCTCCACGCCATCGACCAGCCCTACGGCATGGTGCTGGTGACCGGCCCGACCGGGAGCGGCAAGACGACCACGCTCTACTCGGCGCTCTCCCGCATCAGCGTGGTTGGCACCAACATCATGACGGCGGAAGATCCGGTCGAGTACAACATCGAGGGCATCAACCAGGTCCAGATCAACGACGAGATCGGCCTCACCTTCGCGGCCGCGCTCCGCGCTTTCCTGCGCCAGGACCCGAACATCATCATGGTCGGCGAGATCCGCGACCTGGAGACGGCGTCGATCGCGATCAAGGCGGCCCTCACCGGCCACCTCGTGCTCTCGACGCTGCACACGAACGACGCGCCGGCCACGGTCAGCCGTCTCATCGACATGGGGGTCGAGCCCTTCCTGGTCAGCGCCTCGACCAACGTCATCGTGGCCCAGCGTCTGGTGCGCCGGCTGTGCGGGAACTGCAAGAAGGAGGTCATGCTCCACGAGGAGGCCATGCGCGAGCTCGGCATCCCGGACGTGGAACCGATCCAGGTGTACGAGCCGCACGGCTGCGTCGACTGCGCCAACACCGGCTTCCGCGGGCGGCAGGGCCTCTACGAGGTGCTGCCTATCTCGCCCGCGGTGCGCGACCTGATCCTCGATCGGGCGCCGGCGTCACAGGTCAAGAAGCAGGCGGTCGACGAGGGGATGCTCACGTTGCGCATGGACGGCGTGCTCAAGGTGCGAAGCGGCACCACGAGCGCGGGCGAGGTGCTGAAGGAGACGGCGGCCGACCGCGGCTAGCGCGGGCGACGGGCGGCCGCGACCCCGGCGGGGCGTCGGTGGGCGGGCCGGCTACCACGACCCACGGCGATGGGAATGGCAAGGCTCCGGGCGGGTTCTCCCCGCACGGAGCCTTGCGTTTTCGGATCGTAAGTCGTCGGCCTACGACGCCGAGGCTGAGCGCTAGGCGCCCATCCGATCGCCGCCCTCTTCCGCTCCCGACGAATCCCCGGCCACGGCGGCCCGACCGGCCTTGACGGCCGAGCGCACGCGCGTCCCCACATCTTCGGAGAGATCGCCGAGTCGGGTGCCGAGGCCCTCGATCGTCACGCCGAGCTTCTCCCGCGTCTCGGCGCCCGAGCGCGGGGCGAACAGGATGCCGGCGATGGCGCCGATGATGGCGCCGAGGCCGACGCCGGCGAGCACGGTCACGATAAGGTTCCGGTCACGATCGTCTTGTCCCATGGGTCACCTCCCCTTCTTGGCCCTGGCCTGGCGGCGCGAGGGGGCCGTGAGGGCCCGCATGGCCGCGCCAAGGCCTATAGCCAGCATTCCTAGTTTACCACTTTTCTTGAACAGCGTCTGTGCCACGAAAGAAAGCACACTCGATCCTCCCGCCGAGGTCACCGAGCGGACGGTGTTCTGGATACCGTCCACGCCCGCGCGGATATCGCGCGCCGAGCTTTCGACCTCGCCGATCATCGAGCGGGCCGCGGCGAGCGCGGGCGTGAGTTCGGAGGTGACCATCTGGTCGGAGGAGCGCGCGAGCTTCTCCACGCGGTCGAGCGTCGCGCGCGTCTGGTGGAGCGTCGCCGTAACCTCATCTCTCAGCTGCGTGAGCGTGATCACAACCTGTCCCATCGTCCTTCCGAGGATGCGCACGGCGACGACGAGCGCGAGCGCTTGCACGACGAGGAGGAGCAAGATGGCAGCGGCGAGAAGAAGATGCGTGTCCATGAGCCCTTCCCGAGGTAGGTCCCCTTGCGCTGACCAGGATTGGCCGGTCCGGTCTGCTGCCCGAGTCGGGAGATACCCGAGCATCGCACCGCCGGCAGTCTAGCACGGGGCGGTCGGTTTCACTCGCTGGCGTCGGGGAGGGTGGCGGAGGCGATCTCCGGCGCGGCGAGGAGGCGCCGCATGAACTCGACTGGTCCGGCGACGTAGACCGCGCCGAGGGCGGGGAAGGGGCGGATCTCGACGGCGGCGGGCGCGGTCGCGCCCAGCGCGGCGCGGACGAAGGCGGGGAAGGCGACGGCGGGGCGGGGCATGGTGGGGCGGGGCATGGTGGGGCGGGGGAAGTCCGCCTGCGCGTCGGCCAGGCTCGCCCGCGCATCGCCGCGGACGAGGAGAAGCGCCTCCACCCGCTCGCCGGGCGCGGCGCGCGCGAGCTCGGCGGCGAGGAGCGGATCGATATCGGAGCCGGGACGCTTCATGACATGCGATCCATCTTCCGGTACGAGACGAAGATGAACTCGCGACCGCGGCGGAGCCCCGGGAGCGCGGTCACGAGATCGGTGAGCCGGTGCCAGGCATAGAAGCCCGGGAAGCGGAAGAAGTAACCGAGGCTCGTCAGCATCTCGAGCCGCTCGCGGGCAAAGCCATGCGCTGCGGCGACCCGGTCCATGTGCGCGACCGTGTTGCAGCGATAGTAGATGGGGTAGTCGGGCGGCTCGTCCTTGCCGGTCAGGACGCGCTTGATCGCGAGCCGCGCACCGGCAGGCAGGGCGCGGATCACGAGCGAGTTCACGTTCCAGAGATTCGGGGCGACCAAGACCGCACCGCCGCCGGGCGCGAGCACGCGCGCCAGCTCGGCGAACAGCCGCGGCGGGTCGGCGATGTGCTCGAGGACGAAGATGAGGAGCGCTGCGTCGGCGCTCGCGTCCGGGATCGCCGCCATGTCCATGGCGTCGCCGCGTACGAACTCGAAGCGCCGATCGGGGTTCCGGTCGCGGGCGGTCACCAGCTCCTCGGCATCGAGGTTCAGGCCGATGTAGCGCCCGAACCCCGCGGCGAAGCGCGCGGCGTTCCGGCCGATGCCGCAGCCCACGTCGAGGAGGACCGCGTCGGGGCGCCGGTGCGGAGCGAGCATGGCGTCGATCAGGTCGAGCTGCCGCTCCCAGTAGGTCTTGAGGTAGCGCTGGCGGGTGGCGTCCACGGGCGGTGATGCTATCATGGCGCGGCTTCGCGCCGCTTGCTTTCGATCGCGTCACCCAAGTCACCCACGTCCGGCGAGGGAATCGATTGGGCAAGTCGAAGAGCCGAGACCGCGCCTCCGCCCGCGAGGGAGTTTCCGCCGGGCTCGGGCCCGCTGCGGGAGCTGCCGCCGGAGGGGGCGACTCGGCCGCGGACGCGGCCGCGGGAGTGGGCGCCGAAACGGCAGCCGCGACGAACGCAGGCGCCGACCGGGCGGGCGGTTCGCCGCACGGGTTGAAGATCGACCTCGCGCGCGCCCGCCGCCCGAGCGCCCTCGCCTTCTTCGCGCTCGTCTGCGCGCTCGCGGTCGTGACCTGGCCGCTCCTCGCTCCCGACCGCGTGCTCGTCACCGACGACGGTTTCGTGAGCGACGTGACGATGGCCGGCCTCCCGTTTCATTCCGTGCTCCAGCGTGCGCTCGCCGGGAACGCGTCGCTCTTCTGGTGCCCCGGCATCTACTCGGGCTTTCCGCTCCACGCCGCCCCCGAGGCCGGCTTCTACTACCCGCCGAACTGGCTCCTGGCCCTGACCGGGAGCGCGGCCGCCGCCGTCCATCTGAGCCTCTTCCTGCACCTCGTTCTCGGCGGGCTCGGCGTCCTCCATCTCCTGCGCCACGAACGGATGCCGCCGCCGGCGCAATTCTTCGCCGCGCTCTCCTTTGCCGCCGGCGGCTTCATGCTGGCGCATCTCAAGCACGTGGCGATGGTGTCGGCCGCCGCCTGGCTGCCCTGGCTCGTGGGCGGTGCCGTCGACATCGCGGCCAGCCGCGGTCGCGATCGCATGTCGTTCCTCCGCACCGGGCTCGCCGCCGCCATGACGGGCCTTGCGGGCCACCCGCAGCTCGCTTACATCGGGCTCCTCGCCACGTTCGGCTTCTGGCTGTTCGCGAGCGTGCTGCCCGGGAACGAGCCGGCCGCAGAGCTGCGCGGGAAGGGCGCGGCGGGCGCAGCGGGCGCAGCGGGCGCGGCGCGGCGGGCGGGCGTGGCGCGGCGTGCGGGCGGCACGCCCGGCTGGTTGCGCGCCGCGTTCGTGCTCGGCGGTGCGCTCCTCGCGGGACATCTGGTGGGGGCGGTCGCGCATGTGCCGAGCTACATCATGGCGCGGAACTCCGTGCGCGCCGAGCTCTCGGGGCGCGAGTTCGCCGAGCAGATCCCGCTCGAGCCGCAGAACCTCGCGACCTGGCTCCATCCGCGCGCGGTGGGCATGCCTGGCGACGGCAGCTATCGCGGGCGCGGGCTCCACTGGGAGGACTACTCGTATCAGGGGCTCGCGGCGGTGCCGCTCGCGCTCGTCGGACTACTCGCCCGCTTCCGGCGGCGCAGCGTGCGCGTGTTCGCGCTCGGCGGAGTCGTTGCGCTCGTGCTCGCGCTCGGCGCGCGCGGCGGCCTCTACTCGCTGGCGGTCGCCGTGCTCCCCGGTCTCGGCTGGTTCCGCTTCCCGGCGCGCTTTCTCGTCGTGACCGAGCTCGCGGTCGCGGTGCTCGCCGCGCACGGCCTCGCCTGGATCGTGACGGCGCTCGCCGCGCGCGGGAACCGCGGGCTCATCGCCCGGCTGCCGCTCGCCGTCGCCGTGCTCCTCGTTCTCGATCTCGTCTGGGCGCAGCGGCCGCTCAACGGCTACGCATCGCGCGCCGCCTGGTTCGAACCGCCGGCCACGGTCGGCGACATTCCCTCCGGCGCCCGCTACCTGACCCTCGGCGCCCGCGAGGCCCATGTCTTCGCCTACGAGCGGGCGCGCGGCTGGGCCGACGTGGCGCCGCTCGTCGTCCAGCGCCGCTTCCTGCAGCCGAGCCTGAACCTGCACTTCGGCGTGCACGCGGCCGACGGCTATGCGAACCCGGTGCCGGCGGCGATCGCACGCCTGTGGGGCGATCATTACGCGCCCGGGCTGTTCGCATCGAGCTTCCGCGTTGACGCCGGGCAGGTCACCCTGAGCCCGCTCTTCTTCACGCTCGCGCGGCTGGCCGAGGTCCGGACCATCTTCTCCCTGTGGCCGCTCTCCGCTCCGGAGCTCACGCCGCTCGCCGCACGGCCGCCCGTCTTCAGCTATGCGCTCTCGGCGCCGCGGCCCCACGTCTGGTTCGTGCCGCGTGCGGTGCGGGCGGCGCTGCCCGCGGCAGCGGTGGCGCGGCTCAGGTCTCCCGACTTCGATCCGTCGCGCGAGACGGTGATCCTCGCCGAGCTCGACTCGCCCATCGCAGGAATCGATGGACAGGCGCGGAGCGGGGTGGATGAGCGCGTCGGTATCGCGCGCCGTTCCGACTCGGAGCTGGTTCTCGTCGTCGAGACGCCGGTCCCGGGCTGCGTGCGGATCGCCGAGTCCTTCGACCCGGGCTGGAGCGCGACGGTGGACGGCAAGCCGGCGCCGGTCTATTGCGCCGACCTGAGCTTCCAGGCGGTGCCGGTGGACGCGGGGCGCCACGAGGTGCGGCTCCGCTACCGCGGGCGCGGGCTCGTCCTCGGGGTGGGGATGACGGCCATCGGGCTGTTCGGCCTGCTGGGCAGCGGGCTCTTCGGGAAGTGGGGCGAGGCGGCATGAGAGGCGTCGAGCGCCGGCGGCAGCACCGCCCGGAGCCGGCGCCGCGCGGTGCGCTCGCCGGCATGTTCCTCCTCTCGCTCGGCGTGATCGCCCTCGAGGTCACGATCACGCGCATCTTCTCGTTCACGATCTGGTACCACTACGCGTTCTTCGTGATTGCAATCGCGCTGCTCGGCCTCGGCGCGAGCGGGGTCGCGGTGAGCCTTCTCGCGCCGCGCCTTGCGGGCCGCGAGCCGCTGGCTGCGGCCGCCGGCGCTCTCCTCTTCGCCGCCGGCACCTGGGTCGCTCTCGGCCTCACGCGTGCGATACCGCTCGATCCGCTGGCCTTCGGCCGCGATCCGGGACAGGCGTTCATCCTCCTCGTGCACGTGCTCGCGCTCACCCTGCCGTTCCTGGGCGGCGGCTTCGCGGTGGCGGTCATCCTGCAGTCGTATGCGGGCGCCGTCGGGCGGCTCTACTGGGCGGATCTCGCCGGGGCGGCGCTCGGCGCCATCCTGCCGCTCCTCGTGCTCGCGCCGCTCGGCGCGCCTCGGCTCGCGGCGCTCGCGGCGGCGCTCGGTGCCGCGGCGGCCGTGGCGTTCGCGGGCGCCGCGGGGCCGGCGGCGGGTGCCGCGGGGGCGGCAGCGGGTGCGGCGGCTGCGGCGGGAAGTGCGGGAGGTGCGGGAGGTGCGGGAAGTGCGGGAGGTGCGGCGGCAGCGGGTGCGGCAGCTGGTGCCGCGGGGGCGGCAGCGGGTGCGGCGGCTGCGGCGTCTGCGGCGGCGGATCCGGCACGCCGGGCGATGCCGGCGCCGGTCGCAGTCGGCCCGCGCCCCAGTCACCGGCGCGGCTTTCTCATCGCGGCGGTACTCGCGTTCGCCCTGGTGCCGCTCGCCGCGACCGTGCTCGCGCCGCCCCTCGGGCCGAGCAAGGGGATCCGCGACTGGCTCGATCCGGCGACGAGCCCGCGCGCGCAGCTCGCCTTCACGTGCTGGCATCCGCTCGCGCGGGTCGACGTGGTCGAGGACGCGACCGCGGTCACCTGGACCGTCCCGGCGCGCGGCGGCGCGCCGCCGCCCGAGCACCAGATCATCTACGACGGCGACGCCGCGACTCCCATCCTCAACATTCAGCGACAAGCCGCAGAATACGACTTCCTGGGTTCGATCCCTTCCGCGCTGCCGCATGTCGTGGTGCGGCCGGAGTCGGTGCTGGTGATCGGTGTCGGCGGCGGGATCGACGTCCTCGCCGCGCTGCACGCCGGTGCCCGCTTCGTCGAAGGGGTCGAGATCAACCCGGTCACGCACCAGCTCATGACCGAGCGTTATCGCGACTGGTCGGGTGACGTGTACGGCGACCCGCGCGTGCGCGTGGTGGTCGGGGAGGGCAGGAGCTTCGTGCGCGCGAGTTCGCGCCGTTACGACCTGATCCAGATGTCCCTGATCGATACCTTCGCGGCGACCGCGGCCGGCGCCTACAGCCTGTCGGAGAGTTACCTCTACACGGTCGAAGCCTTCACCGACTATCTGGATCGCCTGACGCCGCGCGGCGCCGTGGCCGTGACGCGCTTCCTGCACGAGCCGCCGCGCGAGGTGCTGCGCCTCTGCGCCGTGGCGCGCGCGGCGCTGGTCGCGCGCGGCGCGACCGATCCGGCCCGCCACTTCCTGGTCGCCGCTTCCGGCGCCTACGCGACCGTGATCGTCGGCGCCCGGCCGTTCACGCCCGAGGAGGCGCTCGCCTTCGTGCGCACAGCGGTCGACAGCGAAGCGATGCTCATCTACGTGCCGGGCGCCCCGGTCCGCAATCCGATCGCCGCGTTCATCGCCGATCCCGATCCGGAGCGCTTCATCGACGAGTATCCGCTGCGCATCGATCCGGTGAACGACGACCGGCCGTTCTTCTTTCAGTACGGTCGTTTCCGCGACGCGACGCCGTTCCGGACGACGACGACGCGCGACGATCTCGTCGCTCCGTCGGGTCACTCGCTCCTGCTGACCGTGCTCCTCGTGACCGGGGCGGTGGCGGCGGTCATGATCGTGCTGCCGCTCGTACTTGGCCGGCGGCGGGTCAGGGGAGGCAGTGCGGCGCCGAGCCCCGCCGGGGTGCCGCCGAGCCGCGCCGACGTGGCTGCGGTCGTCTACTTCGTCGGCCTCGGCCTCGCCTTCATCCTGGTCGAGATTGCGGCCATGCAGCAGTTCGCCCTCGTCCTCGGCCATCCGACGTATGCGGTGTCGGTCATCCTCTTTTCGCTCCTCCTTGCGGCAGGCGCGGGCAGTCTCGCATCTGCCCCGGTCGTCGGGTCCGGCGAGCGCCGATTGGGAGCGGCGATCGCTGTCGTGGCGGCGGTTCTCCTCCTCGAAGCGATGCTCGCGAGCCCGGTCTTCGCCTTCCTGCTTGGGCGACCGTGGCCGATCCGGGCGCTGGCCGCCGTGCTGTGGGTGGCGATCCCCGGATTCGGGATGGGCATGTTCCTGCCTGCGGGCGTGCGCATCCTCGCCGAACGCCGGGCCGACCTCGTGGGCTGGGCTTTCGGCGCCAACGGCTTCGCGTCGGTCGTGGGGTCGGTCCTCTCCGTGCTCCTCGCCATGCTGGTCGGCTTCCGCGCGACGGTCGCCCTGGCCGCCGTGCTGTACGTGGCGGCCTTCCTCGTCCTCCGGCTGGCGCGCCGGCGCTGACTACCGCGCGGTGTGCTCGCCGCCCGCGGTCGTGCTCTCGACGGCCGAGCGGATGACGCGGCCGCGCGCGATGGCCGTGAGCGCCACCCCACCGAGAGTGAGGATCGCGGCGGCGAAGAGCCGGAGCGTCGGCGTCTCGGCGAGGAAGAGGACACCGCCGAAGGCGGCGAGGATCGGGACCGTGAGCTGCACGGCAGCGGCCCTGGTGGCCGTCATGGTGGGAAGGGCGGCGTACCAGATCACGTAGCCGAGTCCCGACGTGACCGCGCCGGAGATGACGGCCAGGAGCACGCCGCGCGGCGCCGCATGGAGCGCAGAGGCCCGGATGAGCGCGAGCGCGAGCACGAAGGGGACCGCGCGCACGAAGTGACCGGCGGTCGCCGCGATCGGATCGGTCCGGGCGCCGGCCGCGGGGCTCGTGCGCCCCCGAAGCGAGTAGATCCCCCAGGCGACGCCGGCGCCCGCCATGAGCAGCGAGCCTACGAGCGACGGGGCATGTGTTCCGGGCAAGACGAGGACGAGGAGTCCGCCGAGCGCGACGGCGATTCCGATCCACGCGAGGATGTGGGGGCGCTCGCCGGTGCGGAGGCCGGCGAAGATCATCGTCGCCTGCACAGAGCCGAAGAGGAGGAGCGCGCCGATTCCTGCGGTGAGGTCGACGTAGGCGAACGAGAAGGCGGCGGCATAGGCGAAGAGCATGGTCGCCGAGAACCAGCTCCCCGATCGCACGACCGGCGGCGCGCGGCGAAGGAGTGCGGTCGTGAGCCACAGGGCGGCGGCCCCGGAGACGAGGCGGATCGCCGTGAACGCCGCGGGATCGATGGCCGCTGTGCCGAGGGCGAACCGGCAGAGCACCGAGTTCGCGGCGAACGCGAGAAGCGCGCCGATTGTCAGCAGGATGGCGCGAAGGACGCCGGTCACTGGTGCAGCGGGCGCGGACGCAGGCGCGGCTGGTGTGGGCGCGGCGGGCCCGGGCGCGGGCGCAGGCGCAGCTCGGTCCGTCACCGGCGGGCCGGGTTCGCGGGGTGGGCCGGGTTCCCGGGGCAGGCCGGGTTCGCGGGGTAGGCCAGGTTCCCGGGGTGGGCCTGGTCCGCGGGGCAGGCCGGGTTCGCGGGGCAGGCCGGGTTCGCGGGGCAGGCCGGGTTCGCGGGGCGGGCCGGGTTCGCGGGGTGGGCCGGCTGTTTGATCCGGCGATGGGTCACGGGACGTTCTCCTTCTCCATGGCCATGTCGTTAGCACAGCGCGCCGCGTGCCATCAAGCCTCGATGCCCGGGCCGACGCGGTGTGGGGTGCCACCTGCGTTGGCGGTTTCGACAACGGTGTTGTCAGGGGCTCAGCGGCCGAGTCACGGGAAGTGCTTGCACAGGCTCTCTGCGCAGGCGCCGGCTTTGACAACTGCGCGGCACGATATGTGCTTTCTATTCTATGGAGTCGAAGGACGGTCGATCCTGGCGATCCCACAGCTTGCCGGGATCGATATGAATGAAGCGGCAGGGGACGCGGTCGCGGGAAGGCTGACAGCGTTTGCCGCGGGGTGGCGCGGCGAGCCGGGGCGAGGAGTTCACAAGACCCGACAGCGTTTGCCGCGGGGGAAGCCGACCACCCGACTACTCGACTCGCCCCATCTCCGGCCGGAGCGCCAGGTAACCAAGGAGGTAGATCACGATCGCCGCGGCGGTTACCGCGGTGAAGCCCAAGAACATCGCGGCGAACAGGCTCGCCGCCGAGCCGATTACAGAGAAGAGCCCGTTCGCAGCCCACGCCCAGGGCACGAGCGAGGCGCCGCGCGCGCCGACCAGCCGAATGCCCATGGGGAATGGCATCCCCATGAGCACGCCGAGGATCGCCGTCACGATCCCGGCGCCGGCGATGCGCACCGGCAGCGGCGCCATGGCCATCGCCCCGGCGAGGTGCGGCGCGAGGACGAGCGCTCCGGCGAGGACCACCACGAGCACAGGAAGGAGGATGCGAAGCGTCCGCGGAGCGAGGCGCTCGGCGAGGACGCTGCCGAGTCCTGCTGCGCCGAGAAGCGCGAAGAGCACCGTGGCGAGAGCGATCGTCGGACCGCCGAGCGCGAGCTGGAACTGCTGGATCAGCGTGATCTCGATCGTGATGAACGCGAGTCCGAGCGCCGCGAAGTAGGCCAGGACGCGGAAAGCAAGGGCCGGGTTTGCGGCGAGCGCGGTTGCGCGCGAGCGGAGCGGATAGATGATGAGCGCGGTTGCCAGGAGCGCCGAGAGGAGGAGCGAAGCGGCGAGCATCAGGTTCCCGATCGGAAGCGGCCCGAGCGGCGACTCGACCGTGTAGTAACCCTCGATGCCGATGTTCACCGGCAGGCGCCGGTTCGTGAGCACGGTCGCCCAACGCGCATAGTTGTAGAAGAACGGCTTGTCGTCGGTCGCCGGCTCGACGTTGAAGAAGTAGTTCCGGCGCAATGTCTGCGCCGCGCCTTCGTCGAGGCCCAGGTAACGGTCCCAGGGCGTGTTCAGCTCGGCGGACGGTGATGCAAGGAGACGGAAGCCCTCCTCGCGGGCAAACGCTTCGATGGTCGACGCGTCATCGGCGCTGAATGGACTTGGCGAGATGAGCGTCTCCGCCCACTTCTCGCCGGCGATGACGAGGATGTGCTCGCCCGGATCCTTGACTCCGCGGGCACGGAGCGCGCGCTCCGCGGTGGCCACGAGCTTCAACGTCTCTCTCGGCGGCACGAAGTACGGCCGCGAGTAGGAGAGGATGCCGCCCGGCGCGAGCCGGGCGAGGAAGTCGGAGACCGCCTCGACTGTGTACAGATAGCCCTCGGTGAGCGAGCCGGAGCCGCTGACGAGAGCGGCGAACGTGTCGGCCCCGGATAGCTGGATCACGTCGTAGACCGTGCGTGCCGAGCGCGCGTAGGCGCGACCCTCGCCGTGCACGAGCGTGACACGGGGATCCGTGGCGAGGCCGCCCGTGTAGTCGGCCAGATCACGGCGGAGGAGACCGAGGGTGACCGGGTTCACCTCGACCCCGGTCACCGACCGCGCGCCATGCGCGAGCGCGATCGCGAGGTCGATCCCGCCGCCGAGGCCGATGACGAGGGCGCGGGGCTCCGGCCTGATCTTGTACGCTGCTGACTGCAGATAGCCGCGGAGGATGGCGACGTCCGCATACGGCGGCTGCATTCTCAGGAAAGCGCTGGGCGCGGTGCCGTCCTGGAACAGATAGCGAAAGTGCTCAGGTGCCGCTTCGGCGCGGACGCGGGATGAGAGCTCACCCCCGAAGTCGGGGGCCGGTCCGGTCATGTCGCCGGTGACATCGATCCGCGCAATCGGATTCCAGCGGCTAACGCTGAAGCCGACCGGCCTGAGCGCCGGGTCGGTGAGGAATACCGCCATCTCCTTCGACGGAGGCGGACGAAAGAAGAAACGCGGCTGGGTGACGACCGCCAGTACGAACAACAGAGCGAGTCCGGCGAATGCGAGGAGCGCGCCGCGGCCTACCCCCCCGCGCGCGCGGCCGAAGAGGACGGCGGCGCCGGCGGCCAGGAGGGCGGAGCCGAGGACGGCCGCCTCGGCGCCCGCAGCGCCGAGAAGGGCGAGAGCGAGCAACACGCCGCCGGCGGACGCGGCGAGGTCGGCGCCGTAGACGCGCCCCGCCTCGGCGCGGTAGCGATCGAGGAGACGGCAGATGATGAGGCCGGCGAGGGCGAACGGCACCGCGACCAGGATCAGATAGAGAAGGAGTGAGAGGAGCGGCATCCAGTCAGCGAAAATGCGGCTCGGATTGAAACGCACGAGTCCGCAGAGGACGAGCGCGAGCGGAAGCGCGAAGGCGAAGGCGAGCGCCTCACGCTCGAGACGCTTGAGAAAGACCGTCCGCTCGACGCTGGCCGCGGCCGGTCGCGTGCTCAGGTACGAGCCCGCGAATCCGAAACCGAGGAGGGCGATGCCGATGATGAGCGGTGTGTAGTGGTGCCAGGTGATGAACGAGAAGATGCGCGTGAGGAGGATCTCGCTCGCGATCACGGCAGCGGCGATGAGAGCGAGGCCGAGGAGTTCCGCGCGCGAGGCCCGGGCGGGGGCCGGGTGCCCCCTGCGCTGCGCTTCGGGAGTGGACTGCGGGCGAGGACGCGGTCTGGGCAGTTTCATCCGCGGTAGAATACGGGGCGGGTTGCCCGGCGGGAAGTGCCTTGCCCTCAATCGAGCCTCGTCGCCGCGTACGGGCGCGACGCCCGTTCGCGGGCCGGACCGGGCGCAGCCTGCCTCGCCAGGCGGAGGGGCGTGCCTCGCCGGCCCGGGACCATCGCCGGCGGAGGGGCGTGTCTCGCCGGCCCGGGACCATCGCCAGCGGAGGGGCGTGCCTCGCCGGCCCGGGACCATCGCCAGCGGAGGGGCGCGTCTCGCCGGCCGGGACCATCGCCGGCCGATGGGCGTGTCTCGCCGGCCGGGACTATCGCCGGCCGATGGGCGTGTCTCGCCGCCCTATCCCCCGATCGTTCTCGCCGGCCCGGTGCTACAATGAACGCACCAGCGGGAAGGGTGCGGCTCGGCATTCCACTCCGCCGTCGTGTCCAGCGCCCGCCCGCGCGAACAGGGAGGTGGGTCATGACTCGACCCCGCTTGCCGCTCCTCGTGGCGACCGTCTTCCTCGCCCTCCTCGCCGCGACCCCGGTCCGGGGCACCGTGCCCAGCTCCGGCCAGAGCACCTTCGGCGATTGCCTGGGGGTGAGCCCCCGGAACTCGACCGCCCCGGAGGGATTCCGCTATCGCTACGAAGGCACCCTCCGTGACTCGAACGGGGTGCCCGTGGCCAACTTCCCCGCTTCAGCCGTATGGCTCGACTTCAGCAACTGCTTGAACCCGAGCACGCGGCCATCCGACCGCATCGAGGCCGATGAACCGAGCGACGCCAACGGCAACATCCACTGGGAGTACATGCTGACTTTCGGCGGCGCCGATCCGTGCGCCGTTTCGGTGCGTGTGCAGAATGTCGTCTTTCATGTCATCCCGGGACACCAGGGGCTACCGGCTCCGGAATGGGATGGCGGCGTCCGCTCGCCGGACGTGAATGGAGACGACAGCGTGGCCCTCGCGGATCTCGGGATCTTTCAGCAGGAGTTCACCGCGCCGGGGCAGGGGCTCGACGTGCACGACTGGCAGGCCGACTTCGACTGCGACGGCATCATCGCGCTTTCCGACCTGAGCTTCTTCCAGCGGCACTTCATGTCGCCCTAGGCCGCCGGCCGGGGCGGGCTCTGCCTACGGCCGGTGCGACGCCCGAGCGCTTGGTTCGCGCTCCGGATGCGAGCGTCGCCCGTCGCGCACGATCGGCGAGCGTCGCCCCTCGCGCACGATCGGCGAGCGTCGCCCCTCGCGCCCGGGCCGCGAGCGAGCGCCCTGCGCGCGTCGTCGTCGTCCCCATGAGCGCCGCCAGCGCCGCCGGGCCGTTCACGAGTCCGCGCCCGTAACGGATCGCATCCGCTTCCCCGTCCAGCGGGTGCGCGCTCGCGAAGATCGCCGCCTCCACGTCCTCGACCGTCGCTTCCGGTCGCGCCGAGAAGAGGAGCGCCGCCAGCCCGGCCACGTGTGGCGTGGCCATTGAGGTACCGTCCATCACCTCGCGCCCGCCGCCCGCGCGCGCCGACACGATCTCGACCCCGGGCGCCACGATGTCGGGAGCGGACGGCTCGATCGCGCGCTCGAAGCGCATGCTCGACGAGAAGTCGGCGACCCGCCTGCGCCGATCGACGGCGCCCACCGACAGAGCTTCCGGGTAGTTCCCGGGCGAACGACTGGTGCCCGGGCCCTCGTTCCCGATCGCGATGACCGGCAGCACGCCGGCCTCGCGCAGGCGGACCATGAGCTCGACCGCGAAGGGGGTGTAACCGCGGATGCCGAGCGACATCGAGAGCACGCGCGCGCCCTCGCCGATCACCCACTCCATCCCGGCGAGGATGCGGAGGAGCACGCGACCGCCCTCGATGACCATGGCCGAGCAGATCTCGGCGGCCGGCGCCATGCCGATCGGGCCGCCGCCCGCCTTGCCGCCGCCCGTCTTGGCGCGGCCCGCGGCGCCGCACAGCGTGCCGGCCGTGTGCGTGCCGTGTCCGTCGGGATCGCGCGGCACGCTTCCGGTCACGCGCTTCCCGTCCGCGTCGAACTCGGCCCACGCCGCCACGCGGCCCCGGAGCGCCGCATGGTCTGCATCCACTCCGGTGTCGAGATGCCCGATGCGGATGCCGGTCCCGGTCACTCCTTCCCGCCACAACCGGGGCGCCTCGATCGCGGTGAGTCCCCAGGCCGGCTGCGCGCTCGTCGCGCCTCGCGCCGGCGCGCGGCGGACCGGACGGATCAGGCTTGGGGCGGCGGCCGGCGCCACCATCTCGACCGCGGGATCGGCGGCCAGGGCGGCGGCACCCGCCGCGTCGGTGAATCCAATCATGACGCCGAGGCGCGGAAAACTGCGGACCGCCGGTCCGCACGATCCCGCCGGCGTGGCCGCCAGGAAGGAGCGGGCGACCCCCGATTGGGCGTCCCGTTGCCCGGCGCCCGCCCGGCGGCGCAGCACGCAGACGACCTCGGCATGTCCGGCCGCGGCGATCTCGGCGCGCACGGCATCGGGGATCCGGCGAGAGCGGGGCATGGGCACCCTCCTCCGTCCTGCCTGGGCGATCGGACCGGAGCGCGGGCCCCGGCGCGGGAGCTCGGCCGCGGAGCTTACGCGATCCGGGTCGGGACGTGTGCGTGCTGGCCCCTCGCCGGCGCCCGCGCCCGTCCCCCGCGGCGGCCTTCGCCTGTCTCGCCGGCGCCCGCGCCCGTCCCCCGCGGCGGCCTTCGCCTGTCTCGCCGGCGCCCGCGCCCGTCCCCCGCGGCGGCCTTCGCCTGTCTCGCCGCGCCCGCGCCCGACCCGCCCCCGCTCGCGGGTGTCCTCCTCCGGCTCAAGCCCCGGCCTCCACCCGCCGAATCCTTGATATGGGCCGGTGCCGCGCGGGGGCCACGAGCTCCCGGCCTGGTCCGTCCGGAGTCTCGCCGCTCGCGGTGTCGGGGCGTGCACGATGCACGACGCCCGCGCCCGCGCCGCGGCCGCGGACGGATCGCGGGCGCCGTCCCTACATCGTTGCCCGCTGAGCTTGGCCGGAGGTCGCAGGATCCCCGGCCGTCGAGCCGCGGGGCACGGATCTTGCCCGATCCTCGTGCTCTCGCGGGGACTCTCCGCGGGAGGGGCGCCGTCTGCCTCGGAACTGGACAGACCGAAGGGCAGCGCCCCGGAATCGCGCCGGCTCGTGCGGTGCAGGCTCCTCCAGGAACCAAACACCAACCATGATGCAGAAACCACTGACGCCAGCAGCGCCCGCGACGAATGCCACCGCGAACGCGACGCAGACGCAGAGCCTCCGCGACCTGCTCGATATCATGGTCAGGAAGGGAGCCTCGGATCTGCATCTGACGGCCGGAGTGCCGCCGATGATCCGGATCGACGGGGATCTCTTTCCCGAGACCAAGTACGCGCCCCTCGATCCGTCGGACACCCAGCGGCTCGCTTACTCGGTGCTCTCCGAGGAGCAGCGCAAGCGGTTCGAGAACACCCGCGAGCTCGACATCTCCTTCGGCATCAAGGGGCTCAGCCGCTTCCGTGCCAACGTCTTCATGCAGCGCGGCGTGGTGTCGATGGCCGTGCGCACGATCCCGTACACGATCACGCCGCTCGCCGATCTGGGCCTGCCCAAGGTGATCTACGAGTTCGTCCGCAAGCCGAAGGGGCTCGTGCTGGTCACCGGCCCGACCGGCAGCGGCAAGTCGACCAGTCTCGCCGCCATGATCGACACGATCAACGCGGAGCGCCAGGCCCACATCATCACCATCGAAGACCCGATCGAGTTCGTGCACATGCACCGCAAGTGCCTGGTCAACCAGCGCGAGGTGGGCGCCGACACCGAGGGTTTCGCCGAGGCGCTCAAGTACATCCTGCGTCAGGATCCGGACGTCATCCTGATCGGCGAGATGCGCGACCTCGAGACGGTCACCGCGGCGCTCACCGTCGCCGAGACCGGACACCTGGTCTTCGCCACCCTGCACACCAACTCGACGTACGAGGCGATCAACCGCGTGGTCGATCTCTATCCCTCGGACCAGCAGGAGCAGGTGATGGCGCAGCTCGCCTTCGTCCTGCAGGGCGTCATCACGCAGCAACTGCTCCCGCGGGCGCGCGGCCGCGGGCGCGTCCTCTGCGCTGAGGTGCTGGTCTGTACGCCGGCCATCCGCGCTCTGGTCCGCGAGGGCAAGATCCATCAGGTCTACAGCCTGATGCAGGCCGGACAGAAGTACGGGATGCAGACCATGAATCAGGCGCTCTACGCCGCCGTCACGCGGCGCGACATCTCGCAAGATCAGGCGCTCGAGCGCTCGGCCGATCCCAAGGAACTGCAGCAGATGTTCGACAAGGGGACCCTGAACGCAGCGGCGGCCGCCGCCTAGCGCCGGAGGGCCGAGAGGCGGATCCCGAGGAGGTCATCGACATGCCAAGCTTTGTCTGGAAGGGGCGGACGCTCGCCGGGCAGACGCAGTCGGGTGTGCTCAGCGTCGACAGCCGCGACGAGGTACTCAGCTTTCTGCGCAAGAACCGCATCGTCGTCCAGTCGGTGCGCGAGAAGCCGGCCGGCCTGAAGTTCAAGCTGCCGCTCAAGCAGGGGGTCAGCACCCGGGATCTCGCCATCTTCACGCGGCAGTTCTCGACCATGATCGATTCGGGCCTGCCGCTCGTGCAGTGCCTCGAGATCCTGGGCAAGCAGACCTCGCAGGAGAACTTCAAGAAGGTCATCGAGCAGGTGACCGCCGACGTCGAGGCCGGCTCCACCCTGAACGAGGCCCTGTCCAAGCATCCGCGGGTGTTCGACGGCCTCTTCGTCAACATGGTCGACGCCGGCGAGGCGGGCGGTATCCTCGACATCATCCTGAACCGTCTGGCCATCTACATCGAGAAGATCGATAGCCTCAAGCGCAAGGTGAAGAGCGCCCTGACTTACCCGGGAGTCGTGCTCACCGTGGCGATCGGCGTCACCGTCTTCATGCTGACGGCGATCATCCCGACCTTCGCCAATCTCTTCGCCGACTTCGGCGGCGAGCTGCCCCTGCCGACCAAGATCGTGGTCGCGATGTGCGACTTCCTGCGCGCGGCCTGGTGGGCGATCCTCCTCGCCATTGCCGGCATCGTCTTCGCGCTCAAGCGCTACTACACGACCGACCGCGGAAAGCACGTGATCGATCGGTTCAGCCTCCGCGTGCCGGCGCTCGGCGACGTGCTGCGCAAGGCTTCGGTGGCCCGCTTCACGCGCACCCTCGGCACCCTGGTCTCGAGCGGCGTCCCGATCCTGAAGGGCCTCGAGATCACGGCCCGAGACCGCCGGCAACAGGTGATCCTGAGTGATGCGATCAAGGAGACCCGGAACTCGATCGGCCAGGGCGAGACCATCTCCGCCCCACTCGCCAAGTGCGACGTCTTCCCGCCGATGGTGGTGCAGATGATCGCGGTCGGCGAGGAGACCGGCGCCCTCGACCAGATGCTCAACAAGATCGCCGACTTCTATGATGACGAGGTGGACACGGCGGTCGCCACGCTGACCTCGGTGATCGAGCCCGTGCTGATCGTCATCATGGGCGTCATCGTCGGCGGCATGGTCATCGCCATGTACATGCCGATGTTCGAGATGGTCAAGGCGATCTCCGGCTAGGCACGCCGATGCAGGCGGTGCCGGTGTCCGAACGCATGAGGGCCCTGCGCGAGAACCTGCGCAGGGCCCGCGTGCGGGCCCGGCTCTCGGTCGAACCGGAGTTCCTGCTCACCCGACCACGCGCGGTCATCGCGGCGCGGGCCGGGGTGATGACGCTCGTCACCGTCTTCGCCCTCGCCTTCGACGTCGGGCGCGTCGGCCTCACCACCTCGCTCGGTCTCCTCACCGTCCTCGGCATCTCGTACCTGACGACCGGCGCGGCGCTCCTCGTCGGCCGCCGGCGCGTGAGCCGCGGCCTCCTGCTGTGCCTCTTCCTGGTGGACGTGCCGCTCACGACCGCGGTCGTGCACCTCACCGGAGGCATCGAGAGCCAGTTCGTCGTCCTCTACCTCTTCCTGATCCTCGTCTCCGGCATGGTCATCGCCGGGAGCGGCGGCACCGTCGTGGGCACGGCCGCGAGCGGCGCCTACGCCCTCCTCCTCGGCCTCGAGACCGGCGGCTACCTCGCGGCCGTCGGCTACGCCGGCGCCGAGCCGCGCCTCTTCGGCACGCACGGCGCCGCCGACGCCACCCAGGTCGGGCTCTACGTCACCATGTTCATCGGCGTCGGGATCTTCGCCGGGGCCGCCGGCCGCATCCTCCACGAGCGGGTGACCGCGCTTGAGGTCGCCAACCGGCGCCTGGCCCGCGCCCGCATCGACACGGCCTTCGTCTTCTCGCAGCTCGGGAGCGGCCTCCTCTCCCTCGACGAGGACGGGCGCATCCTCCACTTCAACCGCGCCGCCGGCGAGATCCTCGGGCGCGATCCGGCCGCCGTCAGCGGCCAGCCGCTCGCCGCGCTCGGCCCGGGCGCCCGGCCCTTCATCGACTGGATCGAAGAGGCGCGCCGCGGCTCGGCGCCGCTCATGCGCCAGGCGGTCGAGATCACGACCCCGGCCGGCCAGCCGCTCCCGGTCGGGATGAGCGGCTCTCGCGTCGGGCATTCCGGACTCATCGTCGTCTTCCAGGATCTCACGCTCGCGCGGCGCGAGGAAGCCGACCGCGCGCGCAAGGAGAAGCTGGCCGCGATCGGCGGCCTCGTCGGCGGCATCACCCACGAGATCCGGAACGGGATCCGGCCGGTCGTCGGTTCGCTCGACGTCCTTCTACAAGAAGAAGCGATCTCCGGTCAGAATCGGCGCCTGCTCGAGATCGCCGTACGCGAGTGCAACCGGGTCGGCCGCTTCATCCAGGCGCTCCTCGACTACGGGCGGGTGACGCCGCTCGTGCTCGCGCCGGTGGATCTGGCCGAGCTCCTCGCCGAAGTCGAGGAGCTCGTGCGGCTCGATGCGGGGGAGCGGGTCGCGATCGCCGTGGACGTGGATCCTGCGGCGCGCGAGCTCGCCGCGCTCATCGATCGCGAGCAGATGAAGCAGGTGCTCCTGAACCTCGCCCAGAATGCGATCGAGGCCATGGCCCCGGCCGGCGGCGAGCTCCGCTTCACGCTCTCGCGCGAGCCGCTCTCGACGGCGACCGGGGTCGAGGCGGCCGTGATCCGCGTCCTCGACTCGGGGCCGGGTGTGCCGGATGACATCGCCGATCGCGTCTTCGAGCCCTTCTTCACCACCAAGCCCGGCGGCACCGGATTCGGCCTCGCCATCGCCGCCGGCATCGTCGAGCGCCACGGCGGTTCGCTCGAGATCAGGCGCGATCCCGCCCGCGCCGGCGCGGTCCTCGAGATCCGGCTCCCGGAGCGCGCGGCGTTCGCGCATCCGGACCTCGCGGCGCCGCTCGCGGCCAGCGCCTGAGTCTGCACGCTCGCGCCGCCCGGCGGGTGCTACACTCACCCGCCTATGAGCGAGCAAGCCTCCGCCGTCACGCCGCCGCGAGAACCGGGCGATTCCACGATCGATCTCACGCTCGAGAGCCTCGGGCACGGTCCCTTCGCCGTCGGTCGTTGCGACGGCCAGGCCGTGCTCGTCCGCGGCGGCGCGCCCGGTGACGAGATCACGGCGCGCATCACGCGGCGACACGCGCGCTACCTCGAGGCCGCCATCGTCGCCGTGCGCCATCCCGGGCCCGGCCGCCGTGCGGCGCCGTGCCCCGCCTATCCGCTGTGCGGCGGCTGCTCGTGGCAGCACCTCCACTATCCCGATCAGCTTGCGGCGAAGACCGCCAACGTGCGCCGCGAGCTCAGTCGCCTGCCGGGCGGGGAGGAGGCGTTCGGCGAGGCGATCGCCGCGCCCGCCGAGTGGGCCTACCGCCGGCGCATCCGCCTCTCCGTCGATCAGGCAGGGCGCGTCGGTTTCATGCGCGCCGAGAGCCACTCGGTCGTCGAGATCCCCTCCTGCCCCGTCGCCGAGCCGGCCGTCGCCGCCGCGATCGCTCCGGCCCGCGCGCTCGCGCGCGAGCTCGCAACGCCGGTCACCGCGTGCGACGTGAATGCGCGCGGGGAGCTCCCCGGTGCGGTGCTCACCTTCTCGGCAGCGGGTCCCTTGGGGGCCGGTGACCGCGGGCGCATCGAGCGCTTCCTCGCGCGCACGCCGGAAGTCGCCGGCGTCGTGGTGGCCGGGCATGGCTTCACGTACAACCACGGTGCGGTCGCCATCCGGCAGTCGACGGCGGGGGGTGCGCCCGTCGATCTGCCGCCGGCGATCTTCACGCAGGCGCACGCCGCCGCGAACGAGCTCCTCCGCGCCCGCGTGCTCGCCGCCGCCGCGCCGGGGCCGGCGATGCGCGTCCTCGAGCTGCATGCGGGGGCGGGGAACTTCACGCTCGCGCTCGCACCCCTCGTCGCCTCGCTCCACGCCGTCGAGCTCAGCATGCGGTCGGTGGCCGCGCTCCGCCGCGCCGTGCGCCGTCTCCCGCAGGTGACGGTCGAGCGGGCAGCGGCCGCGGCCGCGCTGGCACGGGCCGCCGGCGCCGGCGAACGCTACGATCTCGTGCTCCTCGACCCGCCGCGGACCGGGCTCCGCGAGGAGACCGCTTCCCTGCTCGCCCTCGGCGCGCCACGGCTCCTCATGGTCTCCTGCGATCTGGCCACTTTCGCCCGCGATGCGCGGGCGCTCCTCGCTGGGGGCTACCGCCTCGAGCGCGTGGACCTCGTGGATCTCTTCCCGCAGACCTTCCACGTGGAGCTCGTGGCCGCCTTCGCCCGCGCCGCCGCCTAGGGCGGACCTCCCGGCTCGCCAGCCCTCCCGGCTCGCCCGACCTCCCGGCTCGCCTGCCCTCCCGGCTCGCCCGCCAGCTCCCGGCTCGCCCGCCCGCGCCCGGGGCCGTTTTCCCCACCCTGCCGGCCGCTCCTCGCAGGCTGCAATCGCTGCTTTAGAAAGCGCCTGCTCCTTCCGATACCCCGTCAGGAGCCGTGAATCGGCTCTCCGGCGCCAGCCACGGGCGCCGGCCGCATCCTTGAGCCCTGGCCTCATGAGGTAACTCGATGACCGGCGAGCACATCCTTGTTGTTGATGACGAGCAGAGCATGACCGAGTTCATCTCGATCCTGCTCGGCAAGGAGGGATACCGGGTCACTGCTGTCAACTCGGGGGCGGAAGCCCTCGACAAGGCGCAGGAATCCCGGGTCGACTGCGTCATCACGGACATCAAGATGCCGGGTATTGACGGGATCGCCGTCCTCGACGGCATCAAGAAACTCGATCCATCGATCCCCGTCATCATCATGACCGCCTTCGCCTCGCGACAATCGGCGATCGACGCCGTCAACAAGGGCGCCTTCCAGTACCTGGAGAAGAACGCGAAGAACGACGAGATCAAGGTCTCGGTCAAGAACGCGCTCCGCATGCGCAGGCTGCAATCGGAGAACCAGGTCCTGAAGCGCCAGCTCAAGCGCTCGCACGAGGAGCGCCCCATCATCGGCAAGTCCGAGGAGATGATGGCGGTCTTCAAGATGGTCGACAAGGTCGCGGACACCGATTCCACCATCCTGATCTACGGCGAGAGCGGCACCGGCAAGGAGCTCATCGCCCGCGAGATCCACTACCGCTCCAAGCGATCGAGCGGACCCTTCGTCTCGATCAACTGCGGTGCGCTGCCCAAGGACCTCCTCGAGTCCAACCTGTTCGGCCACGTCAAGGGCTCGTTCACCGGCGCCATCCGCGACCAGGACGGCCTGTTCACGGTGGCCGAGAGCGGCACCTTCTTCCTGGACGAGGTGGGGGAGATCTCGCCGGCGACCCAGGTGAAGCTGCTGCGCGCGCTGCAGGAGCGCGAGATCATCCCGGTCGGCGGCACCAAGCCGATCAAGATCGACGTCCGCCTGATCGCGGCCACCAACGCCGATCTCGAGCGCGAGGTGACCGAGGGCCGCTTCCGCGCCGACCTCTTCTACCGCCTGAACGTCATCCCGGTCCGGCTGCCGTGCCTGCGCGAGCGCCGCGACGACATCCCGCTGCTCGTCGACCACTTCCTGCACAAGTGCTGCGGCGAGGAGCTGAAGACCTGCTCGCGCGAGGCGATGGAAATCCTCACCAAGTACGACTGGCCGGGCAATGTGCGCGAGCTCGAGAACGTGATCGAGCGCGCGGTGATCCTGAACGAGGGCGGCCTGATCGGGGCCGACGATCTGCCGATCAAGATCCGGAGCGGCGGGCTCCGCAAGGGCAGCCTCGTCATCGACTCGCCCACCATGACCCTCGAGGAACTGGAGCGCGAGTACATCCTCAAGGTGCTGAATCACACCAACTGGCAGAAGAAGCGGGCAAGCGAGATCCTCGGCATCAACCCCTCGACCCTCTACCGCAAGCTCCAGTCCTATCAGATGGAGGGCGCGGGGGGCGAAGGCATGGGGGAGGACGAGGGCGACGGCGAGGGCGAGGAGCGGCGAGCCGCGTAAGGCCCGCAACCGCGGAGCGTGCAAGTTCGATGCAGGACCGTGCAGAACGCGAACCCAGTGCACTCCGCAATCGTGATAGCGATTTACATGCGGCGGCAGGCCGCAGGAACCTGCGGGGGTCCCTCGATCGGCCCCGCAACTGGCCGTTAGTTCACGAGATGGTCGCGGCGGACGATGGTGGCACGGGGAATGCTACCTCGGGAGCTGCGAGTGTCATCCCGGCGCCGGCCTCACGGGTGCCGGGGTTCACGGCGAACAAGCCGGATCCGGAATAGGAGGTTGGTTTCATGCGTAGCATGAAGGGTTTCACCCTCATCGAGCTCATGATCGTGGTCGTGATCATCGGCATCCTGGCCGCGATTGCGATTCCGAACTTCGTCCAGATGCAGGCGCGGGCCAAGGAAGCTGCGGTCAAGTCGAACATGCACACGACCCAGCTGGCGGCTGAGGATTACGCCGTTCGTCAGAACGGTGACTATCCGGACAACGTCGTTGACTTCCGCGGCGCACTGCCCGACACCACGGGCTTCGGCAATCCGTTCACCGGTGCGACCGAGCTCCCGATGGATGCCGTTGCGAACGCGCAGGGCAGGGTCGGGTACGTCGACAACACGGTCAACAACGCGACCATCAGCTACGTGATCTCGGGCTACGGGAAGGATGCCATCCTCCCGCTCAGCCTGACCAACGGCACGTAGTCAATAGCCGCGCACGTTTGACTGTCGGTTCCGATCCGGACCCGGCGACGGGGCGGCGCTTCCGGCCAAGCGGAGGCGCCGCCGCCGTGCATGCCGGGGGAGGGGGCGCCATGCAGGGAGCGCATGCGTTCGCAGATGAGTGGGAGGCCACGGAGGCGGGGGCGGCGCCCGGACCGGCCGCGCGGCGGTCGGTTCTCGCGATCGCCGGGCTCGAGAAGACCTTTCGCTCCCCGCTCACGCTCCAGCGGAAGCCGGTGCTCCGGGGCCTCGACCTCGAAGTATGCGAGGGCGAGGTCTTCGGCTTTCTGGGATTGAACGGCGCCGGGAAGACGACGACGATTCGCTGCCTCATCGGCCTCGCCCGCCCGAGCGCCGGCGCAGTGCGTCTCTTCGGGGCCGATCCCCGTGCGCCAGCCGTGCGGCGTCGAATCGGCTATCTGCCCGAGAATCCCGTCTTTCCCGAGCATCTGACCCCGGTCGAGGTTCTCGATCTCGCCGGATCGCTGGCCGGCCTCTCGGGCCCGCACCGCCGGCGCCGCATCGCCGAGCTCACGGCCACCCTCAAGATCGAGGCGTATGCGCGCACGCCGCTCCGCAAGCTGTCGAAGGGCATGGTGCAGCGGGTGGGTATCGCCCAGGCCATAGTCCACGAGCCCGAGCTCCTGATCCTCGACGAGCCGATGTCAGGGCTCGATCCGCTCGGCCGCCGCGACGTGCGCGATCTGATCGATGGCCTGCGCGCGAGCGGCCGCACCGTCTTCTTCTCGACCCACATCGTCCCCGACGTCGAGGCCATCTGCGATCGCGTCGGCATCCTGAACGGCGGCCGCCTGGTCGCGGTCGGCCGCATCGAGGAGCTGACCACGGTGCGCCTCCACGCGGTCGAGGTGCTGGTGCGGAACGTATCCGCCGATCTCGTCGCACGGCTCGTCGCCGCCGATGACATGGTTGAGGAGCGCGGCCCGAACGTGCGCGTGCTCGTCCACGACCCGGCCCGTCTCGATCGCCTGGTCATCCGCGTGCTGCAGGCCGGCGGGCGGATCGAGTCGCTCGAGCGTCACCGCGAGCGACTGGAGGACTACTTCGTGCGCACGACAGGGGAGGACGCAGCATGAGTCGGATCTTCGCGATCGCCTGGCACACCGTGCGGGAAGCCATGCGCGCCCAGGTCCTCTACGTGCTTGGCGGCTCGGGACTTCTCATCATCGCCGGGGCGACCCTCCTTGCGCCGATCGCACTCGGGCAGGTGAAGCGGATCGTGATCGATCTCGGCCTCACCGCGACGAGCCTCCTCGGCCTCCTCGTGCTCACCCTCCTCGGGACCAACCTGGTCGCGCGCGAGATCGAGCGTCGCACGGTGGATGTGCTGCTCGCGAAACCCATCCGCCGCGCGGATTACATCCTCGGCAAGTACCTGGGCCTCCTCGTCACGCTCGGCGTGCTGGTGGCGGCGGAGACGGGCTTTCTCCTGGTCGCGCTCGCCCTCGTGACCGGCGGCTTCGAGCCACGGAGTCTCCTCGGCGGCGGCATGGTCTTCCTCGAGCTCGCCACTCTCGGGGCGGTCGTCATCCTCTATGCGAGCTTCGCGGGGCCGCTGGTGGCCGCCTTCCTGACCGTCGCCACCTACGTCGCGGGGCATCTGGTGGGTGATCTCGCCGATTTCGCGGTGGCGGCGGGGGCGCCGACCCTGGCCTGGGCCTACTGCGCGCTCCCCAATCTAGCGAGCTTCGATGTGCGCCCCGAAGTGGTGCACGGGCTCCCGATCGAGATCGGGCGGCTCGCGCTCGCCGCGGCCCACGGCGCGAGCTACGCCGCCCTCGCTCTTGTCCTGGCCGTGCTCGTCTTCGAGCGGCGCGAGTTCCGATGAGCGCCATGAGCAGCGAGCGGATCCCCTGCCGCCGAGCGGGTCTGCCCTGGCGCCTCATCGCGTGCGCGCTCGTTCTCGCGGCACTCGTGGTGGCGACGTCGCGCGAGATCCACGGCCTCCGCCGCGACGGGCGCGCCGGCGGGGAGCTCATGTACTTCCCCTCTGGCTACCTCCTCAAGCCGATGGCGCTCGGGCATCCGCTCATGCTCGCCGACTTCCTGTGGCTTCGCGCCATCCAGTACTACGGCGAGCACCGGATGACCGACAACCGGTTTCCGATGGCGGGCCACGTCTTCTCGACGATCACCCAACTCGATCCGCGCTTCTGCGAGGCGTACCTCTTCGGCGGGCTCGTGCTCGCGGCCGAGGGGCGCGATCGCGACCGGGGGCTTGCCCTGATGAAGGAAGGGGTGGCCCGCAATCCGGGGCGCTGGGAGCTGCCCTTCTGGACCGGATTCATCTATTACCTGACGAAGGGGCACGACCGCGACGCAGCGTACTACTTTGCGCGCGCGGCGCGCTTGCCCGGCGCGCCGGGCTACGTCGTGCGCTTCGCGGCGCACGCCAAGGCGCGGAGCGGGGACTTGAGGACCGCGCTCGCCCTGTGGCAGGACCTGCTCGAGAACACGACAAACCCGGCGATGCGCACGCTCGCCGAGCAGAAGATGGCCGAGATCCGGGCCGAGCTGGACCGTGCCGGTGTCAACGCGCGCCCGGGCGGTAAGGAGTGATCGCCATGGCCGATCCGACCGTTCTCATCCTCGCCTTCGTCTTCCTCTTCGGAATCGCGATCGGTAGTTTCTTGAATGTGGTCATCTACCGCCTGCCGCGCGGCGAGGGCGTGAATGGCCGTTCCGCATGCCCGCATTGCCGGACGCAGCTGCGGTGGTTCGACCTGGTGCCCCTCCTCTCGTTCGTGTTGCTGCGCGGTCGCTGCAGGTGCTGCCGCGCGGCGATCGCCTGGCGCTATCCGCTGGTCGAGCTCCTGACGGGGCTCCTGGCGCTCGCGGTGCTCGTGCGCTTCGGTGCCGGACCGGGCGCGCTCGCCTACTTCGCCTTCGGCGCCGCGCTCGTTGCCGTCACCTTTATCGATCTCGACTGGCAGATCATACCCGACGCGATCACGCTCCCCGGAGTGACGATCGGCCTCGGTACCGCGCTCGGGCTCGAACTCGTGAGCGCGTCCGGGGCGGGGACATTCCCCGCCCACACCCTGCGTGCCCTCGGCGGCGCCCTCGGCGGCGCGCTCGGTCTGTGGCTCGTCGCCCTGGGTTATCGCCGGGCGACCGGCGTCGAGGGACTCGGTTTCGGCGACGTCAAACTCGCCGCACTCCTCGGCGCCTTCCTCGGCCTGGGCGGAGTCTTCCTCACCATCTTCCTCGCCTCCGTGATCGGCTCGCTCGCAGGGGTCATCCTGATCGCGAGCGGGCGCGGCACCACGAAGACCGCGCTGCCCTTCGGCTCCTTCCTCGCCCCGGTCGGGGTATTCGTCCTTTTCTTCGGGCCGCCCGTTGCCGCCTGGTACTGGGGGCTCTTCGGCAACCGGAGCTAGCGTGGACGCCAGGCGGGCCGCGCGGGCGAACTGGCCGCGCCTCAATGCATCGTGCAAGCGCAGCCAGAGGATTCTGACCGTACCAGAGCGGATCGCCGCTGTTCCGGGGGCCGCCCACCCGCTCCGCCGGGCGCTCGGACAACGACTTCCAGCCCGGGCGGGGCGGTCCACCCAAGACGTGCAACATGGCACGTGCATTGCTCCAGAGGCCTCTGGCGCCCGCAATGCGAGCGGGTGCTATCGCGCTGTGCGGCTGCGCCACGCCACTCTGATCCCACGGAGATCCCCGAGATGCTCGGCAGGCAGAGGAAGCAACAGACCGTCATCGGCCTGGACATCGGTTCGAGCTCGGTCAAGCTGGTCGAACTCGAGGTCCACGGCCGCGAAGCCAAGCTCGTGCGCTTCGCGCAGGCCCCTCTCCTCAACGAGGCGATCGTCGATTCCGAGGTCATCGACCGGCAAGCGGTGATCGAGGCCATCCAGAACCTGTTCGCGCAGGAAGGCATCAAGACGAAGAGCGTGGCGACCGCGGTCAGCGGCCGCGCGGTCATCGTCAAGAAGATCTGGATGGACCGGCTCGAGCAGGAGGATGCGCGCACGGCCATCCAGTGGGAGGCGGAGCAGCACATCCCCTACGACATCAACGACGTCACCCTCGACTTCCAGATCCTCAAGTCGGAGCCCTCCGCCAAGCAGATGGAGGTGCTCCTGGTCGCCGCCAAGAAGGACATGGTGCTCTCGCACGCCGACCTGGTGCGCGAAGCCGGTCTCAATCCGGAAGTCATCGACGTCGACGCCTTCGCGCTCCAGAACGCGGTCCTCGCCAACTACGAGATGGCCGATGACGAAGTCGCTGCGCTCATCAACGTGGGCGCCGAGGAGACCAACCTCAACATCGTGCGCGCCGGCGCGCCGCTCTACACCAAGGACATCGCGCTCGGCACCTCGACCCTGATCGAGGGGCTCAAGCGCAAGTACGCGCTCGGCCAGGAGGAGGCCGAGGGTGTCCTCACCGGGACGGCGGGGGCCGCCGACGGCGAGATCGATCTCGCCGGCACGGTGGGCGAGGTGTTCGAGGATCTGGCCTCGGCGGTCGAACGCGCCGCGGCCTACCTCAAGTCGACCGGCGAGGCCGAGGGCGTGACCCGCATCTTCATCGCCGGCGGCGGCGCGAGCATTGCCGGCCTGCGCGAGTTCCTGGCCGAGCGCCAGCAGGTGGCGGTCGAGGTCGTGGATCCGCTGGCGCGACTCGAGATCGATCCGTCACGCGTCGATGCCGAGAAGTGGGCCGCGCAGGCGCCCCAGTACTCGGTGGCCGTCGGACTGGCTCTGCGGAAGGTGAACAACTGATGCAAATCGCCGAACGGATGATCCGGATCAACTTGCTCCCGGTGACGGAGCATGCGGCGAAGCCGCGCATGGCGCTGCCGAGCATCTCGGCGGCCGCTCCGTTCATCATCTTCTGCGCCCTGGTCGCCGCGCTGGCCGCGGTCTCGACCCTGCAGACCGTGCGCCTGCGCCATCTGCGCGGAGAGATCTCCGCGCTCAAGGCGGAAGCGATCGAGCTCGCGCCCCTGATCCAGCGCATCGATCAGCTCACTCGCGAGCGCGAGCTCACGCTCAAGCGCCTCGCTGTGATCGAGAGCCTGGATCAGGACCGCCTGTCGCGCGTGCGCCTCACCGACGAGCTCTCGAAGCGGCTCCCGGACTACATGTGGCTCACGGGCTTCTCCGAGCAGAACGGCTCGATCGCCCTGAACGGAGTCACATTCTCGAATCTGCTCGTGGCCGAGCTGATCCGCACGCTCGAGCGCTCGGTCTACTACGACCAGGTCGATCTGGTGGTGGCCCAGCGCGGCACCATCGACAACCGGGCCGTCGTCAACTTCACGATCAGCGCGCAAAGGCAGACCACTCCGGATGCGCCGGGCGAGGCCGTGGCCGCGCCCTTCGGGGCCGTCCCCGTCGCTGTCGACGAGCCAGGCCCCACCGAGTCCGGCACCTAGGCGGAGCGCGCTAGGCGTTCCGATCTGTGACAAGGAACCTATCACCGCAAGCGGGGCGTGAGCGATGAATCTGCGTGAACCGCGCACCCAGCGCATCATCCTGGTCTCGGTCCTGGGCCTTGGCGTGATCTACGCTTACTTCTTCACGACGCACGTGCCTTTCACCTACAAGGCGCGTGCTGCTGAGGCCGCCCTGGTCGAGGCCGAGCTCGCCGATCTCTCGGGCGACGTCGCCAAGGCCCGCGCCGCGGTGGCTAACATGCCGGCGCTCGAGCGCGAGTGCGCCGAGGTGCATGAGCGCTGGGAGATCATGTCCGAGCTCCTTCCCACCTCGAAGGAGATCGCCGGACTTCTCACCAAGGTGACCCTGGCCGGCCAGGAGTCGGGCATCGATTTCGCCCTGTTCCAGCCGGCCGCGCCACAGGCTGGCGACTTCTACGTCACCTATCCGACGCAGCTTCGCGTGGAAGGCGGGTACCACGAGGTGGGGCGGTTCCTGGCCGAGGTCGCCAATCTTGATCGCATTGTGAACATCACTAACCTGAACATGACGACGACAGATGCGGACGAGAAGAATCCCGACCGCACCGTAGTCGCGTCGTTCACCGCTGAGGCCTACGCGTTCCAGGAGAACGCGGCGAAGCCCGCGGCTGAGTCCGAGAACGCGGAGGGGAAGAAGTGAGGCCCTGGCGAAACAAGAAAGCCATCCTGGCTGCCGTTCTCCTCGTCGCGGCGGCAGTCGGTGGCACCACGATGTTGAACAGCAGACGGGGCAGCGGTGGACTCGCGACGAAGCCCGCAGTGGTCAAGGCCGGTGTGGGCCCCGGGTCTGGTGTAGTCGCGGGGCAGCCCGCGGCAGCCACGTCGGACGTCCGTGGTCAGGCCATCTCACCCAGCGTGCCGGCGGCGGCGGTTGCCAAGGCGAAGTCCGCGGCGACGGCGGTCGAGAAGGCGCAATCGCCGGCGTCCGTGCTCGCCGGGGCCGAGGTCATGGCACCCACGGATGCCGCGGTCGAGGAATCGGTGATGAGTGCGGAGGGGGGGGAGGTGGTCCGGGGGGAGCCGGAAGGTGATCCCACCGACCGCCTGGCCCACTGGGTGCGCAAACCCTACTACTACGCTTCCCTCGGGCGGCGCGATCCATTCGCCTCGCTCGTCAGCGGGGACTTCGAGTCCGCAGGAGAGGTGGGGCTCGTCGATGTCGGCGACATGAAGCTCGTCGGCATTGCCTGGGACGAGATCGACCGTTTCGCCATGGTCGAGGACAGCCGCGGCTTCGGGCGCGCCCTCCGTGAGGGTGATCCCGTGCGCAGTGGCAGGGTGCTGCGCATCGAGCGCGACTCGGTGACGTTCCTCCAGACCTCGGCCGGCGAGTCCACCACGATCACCATTGAACTTCCTATTCGCGAGGGTGACTAACATGAACCAGAATCGTCCGGCTCGCCAGCTCCTACTGCCGGCGATCCTCATTGCCGCCCAGATTCTCGCCGGCTCCGCGGCCACTGCAGCGGTCGTGAAGCACGTCGGCGTCGAGGAACGAGGCAGCATGACCCAGCTCACCCTCGAGACCGACGGTCCCATGCGCTACGAGGACTTCATACTCCCCAATCCGGAGCGCTTGGTCATCGACTTCCTGGGAGCGACGAGCCTCCTCCCGCCACGGCTGGACTTCAAGTCAACGGGAAGCTGCGTGCGCTCGGTCTCGACGTCGGAGCGAACTGCGGAGGACGGGACCAGCGTGAGCCGGATCGTTTTCGAGCTCACCGGCAGCTCGGCCTACTCGATTGCTTCCCGTCCGAACGGGCTCATCGTAGTGCTCGATCCGGGCAGTTCCGCCGATGGTCTCGGCTATGACGAGAGTCGTCTCGTCCAGGAGCCCGCCGTGGCGGAGGGACCGCTCCTGGCCGCGGCGGAGATCCGGGCCGAGCCCGATGGCCATTCGCAGGGTCCGGCGGCGGTCCCAGCGGCAGCCGGCAAGTCCGGCAAGCCCCTTTTTGTCATCGAGCCCAGGGGCGAGTACAAAGAGGTGCACACCCCTGGCTACGAGCTCTCCGGCAGTGCCCGCCTCGAGGATCGGCCCGGCCAGGAGAAGAAAGTCACGCTCGACGTGCAGCGGGCTTCGATCCAGACAGTGCTGCGCACGCTGGCCGAGATCGCTGGCAAGAACATCGTTTCGAACGAGCAGGTGAGTGGCGACGTCACCGTCCGCCTGGAGGACGTACCGTGGCCGCAGGCCCTCGACATGGTTCTCATGACTCGTGGCCTCGGCTTCACTGATGAGGAGGGCGTCCTGCGCATCGCGTCGCTCGATCAGCTGCGCAAGGAGCAGGTCGACCACCAGACCGCCGAGCGCAAAGCCGAGGAGCTGCTCCCGCTCGAGACGCGCGTCATCCCCTTGAACTTCGCCAAGGCCGACGAGATGAAGACCTCGGTCGAGAAGCTGTGGACGCCGCGCGGCCACGCCGAGATCGACTTGCGCACCAACTCGATCATCATCACTGACATCGGCGAGCGGGTGCGGGCGGCCGAGGCGCTGATCGGTCAGCTCGACACCAGGACTCCGCAGGTGCAGATCGAGTCGAAGATCGTTGACATCGACGTGAGCAGCTCGACCGACCTGGGCATCGACTGGAATCTGACCATCACCGAGGACGGCGCCGGTGATCTAGGTCGGGCGCAGAGCTTCGACTCGAACAACCCGATCGCCGGAGCTGCGGGCGAGTTGAACGTCGGCGTTCTCCGTCCGAACTGGACGCTCGACATGGTGCTGCAGGCCCTCGCCGACGACCGCGACGCCAACATCATCTCGAACCCCCGCATCACTACAGTGAACAACCGCGAAGCGGCCATCATCGTCGGGCAGGAAATCCCGCTCATCGTGCAGGACCAGGCTTTCAATACCGTGGTCCAGCTCAAGCAGATCGGGATCAAGCTCAGCGTGAAGCCGCACATCAACTCGGATCGCCAGATTGAGCTCGACGTTCATCCAGAGGTGTCCGACCTCTCGTCGCAGTCGACGGTCCAGGGTGGGATCATCATCAACACGGCAGAGGCCGACACCCGCGTGCTCGTGAACGATGGTGAAACGGCGGTGATCGGTGGCCTCATTCGAGAGAACGAGGGGACGGCAGTGCGTGGGATTCCGTGGCTCAAGGACATTCCAGGCCTCGGCTGGCTCTTCAGCTCGACGAGCACGGTCAAGCAGAAGCGCGAGCTCATGATCTTCATCACCCCGCGCATCGTGGGGTAGGCGAGGATCGAGCGGGCCGGAAGGTCCCATCCGGGCGGCACCGGCCCGGCGGCTGCAAGCGACCGGCGCGTCACCCGAGGAGGTGACGCGCCGGTTCGCTTGCGTGCGCTTGCGGGGAAGGCCGGCGCGCGTTAGGCTTCCCGCCACCTGAAGGACCCGCACCCGTCCACCCCCAGTCCAGGATGACTCCGGTGAAAACGCTCCTGGTCGGCGGCGGCGCCCGCGAGCACGCGCTCGCCTGGCGGCTTGCCGGCGATCCTGCCATCGGCCAGCTCCTCGCCGCGCCCGGGAACCCGGGGATCGCCGCGCATGCGCGCTGTCTCGCGATCGCGGCCACCGATGTCGACGGCCTGCTCGGCGCGGCGCGCGAGGAGGCCGTCGATCTCGTCGTGGTCGGTCCGGAAGCGCCGCTCGTCGCCGGTCTCGCCGACCGCCTCCACGCGGCCGGCATCCCGGTTGCCGGGCCGTCGGCGGCCGCCGCCCGGCTCGAGGGGTCGAAAGCGTTCGCCAAGGAGTTCATGCGCGCGCTCGGCATCCCCACCGCGGAGGCGCAGGTCTTCACCGAGGCCGGCGCCGCCGTCGCCCACGTGCGCGCGGTCGGGACGCCGATCGTGATCAAGGCGGACGGCCTCGCCGCCGGGAAGGGCGTGGTCGTCGCCGAGTCGGAGAGCGAGGCGCTGGCCGCGGTCGATCGCATGATGCGCGACGGTGTCTTCGGCGACGCCGGCCGTCGCGTGCTCATCGAGCGCCGCATGACGGGGGAGGAGGCGAGCCTCTTCCTCCTCACCGACGGCGAGCGCTACGTCGTCCTGCCCACGGCGGAGGACCACAAGCGGCTCGGCGACGGTGACACGGGACCGAACACGGGCGGCATGGGCGCCTTCGCGCCGTCGGTGGTCCTCGATCGCGCGCTCCTCGCGCGCGCGCTCGCGACCATCGTCGAGCCCACGCTCGCCGGGCTCCGCGAGCTGGGGACGCCGTACCGCGGGTTCCTCTACGTCGGTCTGATGATCGAGAACGGAGTGCCGCGTGTGGTCGAGTACAATGCACGGCTCGGCGATCCGGAGGCGCAGGCGGTGCTGCCGCTCGTCGGGGACGGCTTCGGCGCGCTGGTCCTCGCCGCGGCCCGCGGGGCCTTGCCCGCCGGCGCGACGCTCGCGCCGCCCGCGCCGGCGGCGCAGGCGGCGGCCTGCGTCGTGCTCGCCGCGCCGGGCTATCCGGACGCGCCGCGGATCGGCGCCCCGATCCGCGGCCTCGCCGCCCGCGACGCCTCAGGTAGCGTGGTGGTCTTCCATGCGGGCACCAGGCAGGTGGGCGAGGATCTGGTGACCGCCGGCGGGCGCGTGCTTGGCGTCACCGGTGTCGGCGCGGACCTCGCCAGCGCGCTCGCCCGCGCCTATCGCGCCGCCGACGCGATTGCGTTCGACGGCATGCAGATGCGTCGCGACATCGGCCAGAAAGCACTCGCCCGCCGCTAGGACGCGGGCGCCGAAGGGAGAGCAGACGTGGCGGACAAGCCCACTGTTGGAGTGGTCTTCGGCTCGGAGTCCGATCGCGAGGTGATGGCCGCGGCGGGCGAGTATCTCGATCGCTTCGGCATTCCGTACGAGGTGCACGTCATGTCGGCGCACCGGAATCCGGAGCGGACCGCGCGCTACGCGAAAGAGGCGGCCGCCCGCGGGCTCAAGGTGCTGATCGCCGGCGCCGGCATGGCCGCTCATCTCGGCGGCGTGGTCGCCTCGCACACGAACCTGCCGGTGATCGGCGTGCCGCTCCCCGGTTCCTCGCTCCTCGGTCTCGACTCGCTCCTCTCGACCGTGCAGATGCCGGCCGGCGTCCCGGTGGCGACCATGGCCATCGGCAAGGCGGGGGCGCGGAACGCGGCCATCTTCACGGCGCGGCTCCTGGCGCTCGCCGATCCGGTGATCGCCGAGCGACTCGAGCGGTTCAGCGCGGAGCTGCAGTCGGGAGTCGGCGGCGCGGTGTGACGTCCGGATCACCTCGAGGGCGCCCGATGCTGCGTCTCGCGCTGGCGAGCGGGGAGGAGGCGGGGCTCGTCGCGCTGGCGGACACGATCCGCGCGGGCGGGGTCGCCGTCCTGCCCACCGACACGCTCTACGGATTCTCCGCGCGCTACGACCATCCGGCGGCGATCGCGCGCATCGCAGCGCTCAAGGGCCGCGCGGACAGCGCGCCGTTCCTCCTCTTGATCGGCGAGCGGCGCGCCCTCGCGCTCCTCACGGGGGAGCCGCCGCCGGCGGCGGCGCTCGATGGCATCTGGCCGGGTCCGGTGACGTTCCTTCTCCGCGCCCGGCCCGATCTCCCGCCGCTCCTTCGCGGCCCGGCGGGCACGGTCGCCGTGCGCTGGCCGCGCGATCGGCGCCTCACCGCGCTCATCGCCGCGATCGGTGTACCGATCATCTCGACCTCGGTCAATCGTCAGGGCGAACGACCGCTCGACGATCCGGACCTCATCGCCGGCACGTTCGGCGCCGCCATCGATGTCCTCGCCGACGGCGGTGTGCTCACGGGCGGGCAGCCCTCGACCATCATCGATCTCACGGCGGATCCGCCGGCGCTCGTGCGCGCCGGCGCAGCGCGCGTGGATCTCGAGCGACTCGCGCGTCTCGTGCGTCCGCGCGGCCGCGAATCTTGACACTCGTCGCGGGCGGCCGTAGCATCCCGCCGTGAACCCGCTTGATCGGCCCTTCAGCGTGCTCTTCGTGTGCACGGGCAACACCTGCCGGAGCCCGCTGGCGGAGGCGCTGCTGAAGCAGCTCCTCAGCCCCGAGCTCGCCGCGCGGTCTAGGGTCGCTTCGGCCGGCATCGCGGCCGACGGCGTGAGCCCGGCCACCCGGGCGGCGATCGCCGCCGGAGCCGCCCGGGGGCTCGATCTCGGCGCTCATCGCTCGCAACCGCTCACCGCACGTCTCGTGAGCGGTGCTGATCTCGTCTTCGGGATGGAAGAGGAGCACGTGGCCGCCGCCCGGCGCCTCGCTCCGGCGGCGAGCGCGCGCATCTTCCTCCTGAGCGAGTTCGCTGCTGCACCCGGCGCCGAACCCGAGGGCATTCATGACCCGATGGGCGGCTCGCCGGAGATCTACGCCGATTGTCTCCGCCGCATCGAGCTCCATCTCGCGCGCATCCTGCCTCATCTCGAGGCGCGGGTGGCGCGCGAGCAGCGGAGCTAGCGCCAACACAGGGAGCCAGCGTCATGCTCGATCACAATCCGGCCCTCGAAGCCGTCGATCCCGAGATCGCCGCCGTCCTCCGCGGCGAGCTCGCCCGCCAGCGCGACACGCTCGAGATGATCGCCTCGGAGAACTTCACCCAGCCCCGCCGTGCTCGAGGCGGTGGGCTCGGTGCTCACCAACAAGTACGCCGAGGGCTATCCCGCCAAGCGCTACTACGGCGGGTGCGAGTTCGTCGATCGGGCGGAGGAGCTGGCGCTCGAGCGGGCGAAGAAGCTCTTCGGCGCCGCGCATGCCAACGTGCAGCCGCACTCCGGCTCCTCGGCCAACCTGATCGCCTACTTCGCCCTCCTCGAGCCCGGCGACACGATCCTCGGCATGAACCTCGCGCACGGCGGGCACCTGACCCACGGCCACGACGTCAACTTCTCCGGGCGCTTCTTCAGCTTCAGCCACTACGGCGTGACGGCGGAGACCGGGCGCATCGACTACGACGCGCTCGAGAAGCAGGCCCGCGAGGTGCAAGCCCAAGATGATCGTCGCCGGCGCGAGCGCCTACCCGCGCGTGCTCGACTTTCCGCGCCTGCGCTCGATCGCCGACGAGGTGGGGGCGGTCCTCCTGGCCGACATGGCCCACATCTCGGGTCTGGTCGCCGCCGGCGAGCATCCGAGCCCGGTCCCGCACGCGCACATCGTCACCTCGACCACGCACAAGACCCTGCGCGGGCCGCGCTCCGGGTTCATCCTCTGCGACCGAGGAGCACGCCAAGGCCATCGACAAGACCATCTTCCCGGGGATGCAGGGCGGCCCGCTCATGCACGTGATCGCGGCCAAGGCGGTCTGCTTCCGGCTCGCGATGACGGCGGAGTTCCGCGCCTACGCGCGGCAGATCGTCGCGAACGCGAAGGCGCTCGCCGAGTCGCTGCTCGCCGCCGACGTGGATCTCGTCTCCGGCGGCACCGACACCCATCTCTTGCTCGTCGATCTCCGCCGGCGCGGGCTCACCGGCAAGGACACCGAGGCGGCGCTCGAGCGCGCCGGGATCACGGTCAACAAGAACGCGGTGCCCTTCGACCCGCAGAAGCCCTTCGTGACCTCGGGTGTTCGCATCGGCACCCCGGCGCTCACGACGCGCGGCATGCGCGAGGAGGAGATGCGGCGGATCGGCCGCCTGATCGGGCGGGTGATCGCGCAGCTCGGTGACGAGGCGACGATCGCCCAGGTCAAGGGCGAGGTGGCCGAGCTCGCGCGGAGCTTCCCGCTCTACGCCGACCCCGCGGGCGCCGAGGCCGGCCGGCTCCCCGCCGGGCTCGAGGCCGGAGCCTGACCGTGGCGGCGGCCGCCGATCGCGAGCCGCCGCTCCGCATCGCCGTCTCCGGTGCGGGGGCGGGCGACGATCCCGGACTGGCGAACGCGATGACGCTCGCCGAGCAGCTCGGCGCCGCGCTCGCGCGCGCCGGCGCAGTCGTCGTCACCGGGGGGCTCGGCGGGGTCATGACGGCGGCGGCCCGCGGCGCCCGGGAGGCGGGTGGACAGACGATCGGCATCCTGCCGGGAGCGTGCGCGGCCGACGCCAATCCGTGGATCACGATCCCGATCGTGACCGATCTCGGGCACGCGCGGAACGTGATCCTCGTGCACACGGCCGAGGCGCTCGTGGCCGTCGGCGGGAGCTACGGCACCCTGTCCGAGATCGCGCTGGCGCTCAAGATCGGCGTGCCGGTGGCGGCGCTCGGGAGCTGGGAGATGGCGCGCGAAGGACACGAGGCGCCGCCCATTCACACCTTCGCCGAATCGGGGGCGGCGGCCGCGTGGGCCATCGCGGCCGCCCGCGCCGGCCGGCGCCCCTGACCTCGCGGCCGCGTTTGGCGCATTGACCGGGACCGCCCGCTCTCCGATACTCACGGTCCTCTGAGCCACCCCGGTCCGGGCGCCAGGGGAATCCACCGACGGGTGGCGCGCTGCCTGCCGGCGCTGCCCAGACTCCGGGAAGAGAGGACGGCTCTCGCGATGGAACTCGAAACGATCATCCCGCCAGCCCCGGCGGCGAACGCCGCACCGGCATCGGCAGCGAGCTCGGCGCCGGGATCGGCAGCGAGCTCGGCGCCGGGATCGGCAGCGAGCTCGTCGTCTGCCCCGTGGGTGCGTCTCAAGCCTCCGCGCTTCACGCTCGGCGACTGGATCGGCGCTCTCCCGTACATCGCGCTCCATCTCGGCTGTCTCCTCGTCGTGGTCGTCGGCGTGAGCCCGATCGCGCTCGCCGTGGCCGCCTTCCTCTATGTGCTCCGCATGTTCGCGCTTACCGGTTTCTACCATCGCTACTTCTCGCACCGCACGTTCAAGGCCTCGCGTGGGTGGCAGCTCGTCTTCGCCGTGCTCGGCGCCTCCGCCGTCCAGCAGGGACCCCTGTGGTGGGCGGCGCACCATCGCATCCACCATCGCTCCTCCGATCAGCCCGCCGACGCCCACTCGCCGGTGGTGTGGGGATTCCTCTGGAGTCACGTCGGCTGGTTCCTCTCGCACACGAACGTGCCCACCCGGATCGAGCTGGTGCCCGACCTGGCCCGCTTCCCGGAGCTGCGCTTCCTCAACCGCGGTCACGTCCTCGTCGTGATCGCGCTCGCCCTCTCCCTCTACGGGCTCGGCGCCTGGCTCGACGCGATCGCGCCCGGCCTCGGCACGAGCGGGGCCCAGATGCTGGTGTGGGGCTTCTTCGTCTCGACGGTCGTTCTCCACCACGGGTCCTTCACCATCAACTCGCTCTCCCACCTGTTCGGTACCCGCCGCTACGCGACCGGCGACTCGAGCCGCAACAACGCGGTCCTCGCCGTCATCACGATGGGCGAGGGCTGGCACAACAATCACCACCACTATCCCGGTGCGGTGCGCCAGGGCTTCTTCTGGTGGGAGCTGGATCTCACCTACTATGGGCTCTATCTACTGGGCCGGCTCGGCGTGATCCGCGATCTGCGCCCGGTGCCCGCCCGCGCGCTCCGTTCGGCGCCGGCGCGCGGAGCGCCACCCGGACCATGAAGATCGGGATCGTCGGGGCCGGCGTCTCGGGCCTCGTCGCCGCCTACCTTCTGCACAGGCGGCACGAGGTCACGGTCCTCGAAGCCAACGATTACGCAGGCGGTCACACGCACACAGTGGAGGTCGAGGACGGCGCGCTGCGCTTCCCGGTGGACACCGGCTTCATCGTCTTCAATCGGGTCAACTACCCGCTGTTCACGCGCCTCCTCGCCCGGCTCGTCGTCGAGACCGTGCCGAGCGACATGAGCTTCAGCGTGCAGAGCGAGCGCACAGGCGATGAGTGGAGCGGCGACTCGCCGGCCGCGCTGTTCGTGTCGCGCCGGAACCTGTGGCGCCCCGCCTTCTACCGCATGCTGGCTGAGATCATGCGCTTCAACCGGGACGCGCGCCGCTTCGCCGCGGCGGGGGATCCCGACCTCACGCTCGGCGAGTTCCTCGCCGGCCGTCGCTATTCGGCCGAGTTCACCGAGCGGCTCATCCTGCCCATGGGTGCCGCCCTGTGGTCGACCGAGCCGCGGCGGATAGAGGAGTTCCCGGCGCTCGCCTTCACGCGCTTCTTCACCCGGCACGCGCTCCTCGACCTCCGGCGCCGGCGCGTGTGGCGCACGGTCAGGGGCGGTGCCGCTCGCTACGTGGAGGCGCTCACCCGCGACTGGCGCGAGCGCCTCCGCCTCGGCGCTCGGGTCACCCTGGTGCATCGCGATCCGACCGGCGTGGATGTGGAGGTGGCCGGCGCGCCCCGCGAGCGCTTCGAGCGGGTGATCATCGCCGCGCATAGCGACGAGGCGCTCGCCCTCCTCGCCGATCCAACGGCGGAGGAGCGCTCGATCCTCGGCGCCATGCCGTACCAGGAGAACCGGGTCACGCTGCACACCGACCAGCGGCTCCTGCCGCGTCACCGCCGGGCCTGGGCGAGCTGGAACTGCTTCCTGCCGAGCACGCCGGCCGACCGGGTGACCGTCACCTACTTCATGAACCGGCTCCAGCAGCTGCCCACGAGCACTCCCTTCTGCGTGACGCTGAATCGCGAAGCGGCGGTCGTGCCGTCGGCGGTGCACGGTCGCTACATCTATCATCACCCGACCTACACGGGCCCCGCGCTCCGCGCGCAGGCGCGCTTCGCCGCGCTCGCCGGTGCGAACCGCACGTATTATTGTGGCGCCTACTGGGGCAGCGGTTTCCACGAGGATGGGGTGGCGAGCGCGGTCCGCGTCGCCGGCCTCCTCGGGGGCGAGTCCCTGTGATGCAGACCATGCCGGCGATGCAGCGGACGGAGGCGATGCAGGCGGAGCCGACGCTGCATAGCGCGATCTACGAGGGTGTGGTCCGCCACCGCCGCCGGGAACCGGTGCGGCACGAGTTCCGCTACCGGCTCTACATGATGTACCTGGATCTGGACGAGCTCGCAGCGCTCGACCGGCTCTTCGCCGGGACCGGCCTGTGGTCGCGCCGGCGGTTCGCTCCGGTCTGGTTCCGCCGCCGCGATCACCTGGGCGACCCGGAGCAGCCGCTCGTCGAGGCGGCCCGTGACCTCGTCCTCGCGCACACCGGAGCGCGCCCCGCCGGACCGATCCGGCTTCTCACTCACTGCCGCACCTTCGGCTACTGCTTCAACCCGGTGAGCTTCTACTACTGCTTCGACCGGAGCGGCCGCGCGCTCGAGGCCGTGATCGCCGAGATCACCAACACGCCCTGGGGCGAGCGGTTCAGCTACGTTCTCGGCGCGAGCGAGAACGCGGGTACTGCAACCCGGCAGCGCTTCCGCTTCCGGAAGTCGTTCTTCGTCTCCCCGTTCATGGACATGGACGTCGAGTACGACTGGCGCTTCCCGGTTCCCGGGCGGCGGCTCCTCGTGCACATGGAGAACCGGAAGGCGGACGGACGCTACTTCGATGCGACCCTCACCCTCGCGCGGCGCGAGCTCACACGGCGGCGCCTCGCCGGGGCCCTCCTCCGCCATCCGCTCATGACCGTACGGGTGACCGGCGCTATCCACCTCGAGGCGCTCAGGCTGTGGCGGAAGCGAGTACCCATGCACGTGCATCCCGCGCAACTGGCGGAGAGCGCTGTGCTCGCGCGCTCGGTGGTGGAGCGATGACGGCGACCCCGCTCCCGGCGGCGGCCGTCGGTCCCGCGCGCGTCGCGCGCCCGGCGCGGGCGATCGAACGGGGCGCGCGGGCGGTGCTCCACGGGACTCTCGCCGGGCTCGAGCGCGGGCAGCTCACGATCGTCGACGGGGACGGCGAGTGGGCGGCCGGTCGGATGACCGATGCGTTCCCGCTCGCGGCCACCGTGCACGTGCACGATCCGGCCTTCTATCCGGCTGCGGTCTTCGGCGGCAACGTCGGCGTGGGCCGCGCCTACGGCGAGGGGCTGTGGTCGGCCGATGACCTGGTGACTGCGGTGCGGATCCTCGCCGCGAACCAGGCGGCTCTCGGCCGGCTCGACAGCGGGCTGTCCTGGCTCTGGAAGCCGCTCGACCGGGCAGTCCACTGGCGGAACCGGAACACGCGGGCCGGCAGCCAGCGGAACATCGCGGCGCACTACGATCTGGGCAATGACTTCTTCGCTCTCTTTCTCGACGAGTCGCTCATGTACTCCTGCGCCTGCTTCGAGGCGCAAGGGATGTCGCTCGCGGACGCCTCCCGGGCCAATCTCGATCGCATCTGCCGGAAGCTCGAGCTCGTTCCCGGCGATCGCGTGCTCGAGATCGGCTGCGGCTGGGGCGGTTTCGCCGAGCATGCGGCGGCGCGCTACGGGGCTCGGGTCACCGCCACCACGATCTCGGCTGCCCAGCGCGTGTACGCCACGGAGCGGATCCGCCGGGCCGGTCTCGCCGGACAGGTCGAGGTGCTCGGCGTCGACTACCGGGACCTCGCGGGCGAGTACGATCGGATCGTCTCGATCGAGATGATCGAGGCGGTGGGGGCGGCGCAGCTTCCCACCTTCTTCCGCACCGCGAGCCGGCTCCTCCGCCCCGACGGCCTCATGGCGCTGCAGGCGATCGTGATTCCCGATCGCTTCTACGAGCGCGCCCGGCGCTCGGTCGACTTCGTCAAGCGCTACATCTTCCCGGGGAGCTTCCTGCCCTCGGTGGGCGCGCTCACTCGCGCGATCGGGAGCGCCTCGGATCTGGCCGTGATCCAGCTCGATGATCTGACGCCGCACTACGTCGAGACGCTCGCCTGCTGGCGCGAACGCTTTGGCGCCAATCGGGATCGCGTCGCCGCTCTCGGCTACGAGGAGGAGTTCCGGCGCCGCTGGGAGTACTACCTCTCGTACTGCGAGGGCGGATTCCGGGAACGCGTGATCGGAGACGTGCAGATGCTGCTCGCGAAACCGTTCTGGCGCGGGCGGGCGCCGCGGGCGGCCGCTCGTGCGGGAGGCCAGACATGATCCCGTGGGACCTCTTCCTCGCCGGAGGCGCCGGCGCCTGCCTCCTCATGGCGGTCCTCTGGCTCATCCAGCGGCGGACCGGGAACGCGGGCATCGTCGATGCGGGCTGGGCCGGCGGGATCGGTGCGCTCGCTGTGATCTTCGCGCTCGGCGGCGCCGGCGATCCGACCCGGCGGGCGCTCGCCGGTCTCCTCGGCGGCCTCTGGGGCTTCCGCCTGGCGTGGCATCTCCTCACCGATCGCGTGCTCGGAAAACCGGAGGAGGGCCGCTACCAGGCGCTTCGCGCCGAGTGGGGGCGCGCCGCCCAGCGCAATCTCTTCCTTTTCTTCCAGGCGCAGGCCCTCCTCGTCGCCTTTCTCTCCTGGCCGTTCCTCCTCGCGGCGAGCGACCGCGCGCCGGCGTGGACCGCCTACGACGGGGGAGGGCTCGCGCTCTGGATCGCCGGCTTCGCGCTCGAGGCGGCGGCCGACCGCGAGCTCCGCGCCTTCAAGGCCGATCCCGCCAACCGCGGTCGCACCTGTCAGCGCGGTCTCTGGGGCCTGTCGCGGCATCCGAACTACTTCGGCGAGTGGCTCATGTGGTGCGCCTTCGCGCTCCTCGCCCTCGGCGCGCCGTACGGCTGGAGCGCGCTCTCCGCGCCGGCCGTCCTTCTCTTCTTCATCCTCAAGGTGACGGGGATCCCGCCCACCGAGGCGCAGGCGCTCCGCTCGCGCGGGGAGGAATACCGCCGCTACCAGGAAACGACCAGCGCCTTCGTGCCGTGGTTCCCGCGCCGGCCGGGGCCCTAGCCTTGTGGTACGAGGCGCTCATCGAGCGCGGACTCCTGCCCGACTGGCTCCTCCGCCGCGGCATCCGCCACTTCCTCGGGCAGGAGCTTGCGCGCCAGGCGCGGGGCGGGGAAGCGGCCGTCGCCGCGCGGCTCCGCTCCTTCGTCGCTGATCTCAGCGCGAGTCCGATCGCCATTGCCACGGCCGACGCCAACCGCCAGCACTACGAGCTGCCGCCCGAGTTCTTCACGCACATTCTCGGACCGCGCCTCAAGTACAGCTGCGCCTACTGGCCCGAGGGCGTGCGGAATCTCGAGGACGCCGAGGTGCGCATGCTCGAGCTCTACGCCGAGCGGGCCGGGCTCGCGGACGGCCAGGAGATCCTCGAGCTCGGCTGCGGCTGGGGTTCGCTCTCCCTGTGGCTCGCCGCGCGCTACCCGCGGGCGCGGCTCCTCGCGGTCTCCAACTCCCGCCCGCAGCGCGAGTTCATCCTGGCCCGCGCAGCGCGGCAGGGTCTCGACAACCTGACAGTCGTCACGGCCGACATGAACGATTTCGACCCCGGGCGCCGCTTCGATCGCGTGCTGTCGATCGAGATGTTCGAGCACCTGAAGAACTACGAGCGGATGTTCGGGCGGATCGCCGGCTGGCTCGACCCGGCGGGCCATCTCTTCGTGCATGTCTTCGCGCACGACCGCTTTGCCTACGCTTTCCGGAGCGAGGATCCCGCCGACTGGGTCGGACGCCACTTCTTCGCCGGCGGTCTCATGCCGTCAGTGGACCTCTTCAGCCACTTCCAGCGCGACCTCGATCTCCGCGCGGTGTGGCGGGTGAACGGGCTCCACTACGCGCGCACGGCGGAGGCGTGGCTCGCGAACTTCGACGCGCACCGGGCGGCGCTCGAGCCGATCTCTGCGCGCGTCTACGGGCCGGCGCGAGCGCGGGCGTGGCTCGAGAACTGGCGGGTGTTCTTCCTGTCCTGCGCCGAGCTCTGGGCGTACCGCAGCGGGGAGGAGTGGCTCGTCGCCCACTACCTCTTCGCACCGCGTCCGCGATGATCCATCAGGCAACGGGTCAACCCTCTGCACGAACACCAGCACGCAGGAGGACCCCAAGGTGGTGCTGGATAGGTTGGGTGACGCGATCATCACGTGGACGGACGAGCGAAGCGGCTCGGACATCCATGCCCAGTGCACGAGAGCGACCGGCGTCTGGATGTGGGCTTGCAACGGGGTGGACTTCGCGCTTCCGGGGCCCGGTCCGGTGAGCCTCAACGTCGGGCCATTTGCAGATCGCCATCCACTGGGACGGCGGCGGAGGGGCATGGTTACATACCCACCCGGGCCCCCGAGGCCAGCGAGCGGGGAGCGGGGAATCACTACAGGAAGCGAGGATCAGTACAGGAAGAGCTGGCCCTGCACGACGACCTTGGTGCGGTCGGGGGCGTCGTCGCGCCCGACCTGGCCCGCCCCAGCCTTGACGTTGAGGCGGTGCCCGTCGACCCACCAGGCGAGCCCGCCCAGGTACGCCCAGTCGTCCGCTGCGCCGGCGGCCTTCAGGCTGCGGCTTGAGTACTGCAGCCAGGGTGTGAGCTTCAGCGCCCGGACGAAGTAGCCGGCCTCCACGAACAAGACGTCCTGCTCGGTGAGGGCGGGGAGCAGTGACCCGCCGTCGAGGTGGACGAGGTCCGCCTGGAACGTGACCACATTGTCCCCGAGGGGGACGTCGAGGTAGACATCCCCGCCAGTCGCCTTGAAGCCGCTCTGGCGATCGTGCGAGAGACCCACCGCGAGGACCCTCTTCGTCCCGAACGTCGTGCCGGGGTAGAAGAAGTCCGTCCGCGCGTCGAAGGGGTACCACACGACGCGGCCGGCTGTCCGGAACGAGTTCGTGGCATCCTCGCCCCGCACCCCCTGGTAGCCGCCGGCCCGGACCTCGAGGTGGTTCCCGAAGAGGTAGCCGCGCCCCGCGAGCCCGTAGTCCCGACCCGCCTGCATGCCGATGGGCGCGGACGTGACGAAGCTGTAGGGGCTGTAGTCGATCCCCAAGAGCGTCGTCGCCCCCTGGCCCGAGTGGTAGGACGTCGCCACGAGCAGCTTCCCCACATCGAGCTTCCAGCTCCGGCTCACCTGGTAGGTGAGGACGAGGTCCTGGATATAGACGGAGGGCTCGGTGCGCTGGCCGTCGGCGCCCGCCTTGCCGAGGTTGGGGCTGTCCGTGTCGAGGAAGAACGTGAACCGCTCGCCGACCTTGCCGCCCACGAGCAGGCGGAGGCGCCTGAGGAACAGGTTCCGGGCGGTGCTCTCGCCGTCGGCGTTCTCGAGCCACTCGCCCTGGGGCTGGGCGAGCACTCCGAGACGGATGCTGGCGGTGCTGTCCGGGTTCGACACCGCGAACTGCCCCGGCGCCGGGGTCGGGGCCAGGACGAGCGCCGCCGCGAGGACGGCCGCGGGGGTCAAGGAGCGCTTGATCAAGGAGTCCTCCGAGAGGGGCCGGCCGTCCTAGAGGCCGGCGCCCCCGAGAAAGTCGTACTGGATCTTCTTCTGGAAGGTGCCGAGGAGGGAGAAGACCTGCTTCAGGAGCCCCTCCTCCAGGTGGTTCAGACTCCGCGGGTCCACCTCGTTGTCGGCCGGCTGACCGGACCGCAGGCGGCTCACCTGGCGCCGCAGCCGCAGCGTCATGACGAAGTCGTAGGCCTGGGCAAGCTCCTCGTGGCCCGTGGCGCTCACCGCTCCCACCTCCTCGAGCCGTTGCAGGCGGTCGAATGTGCTGGTCTCGGGCAGGCTGTAGCGGAGGGCGTAGAGGCGCACGATGTTCTCGATGGCGGCCGCGACGTCCTTCGTGTCGATGCCTCCGGGGCCGGAGGACAGGCCACCGAACAGGCCCTTGGGCGGCCGGTACTGCACGACATCCCGGGCTAGCAGCGGCACGAGCGCCGGGGTCCCGGCCAGCTCCTCCCCGACGAAGGCGCGGAGCGTCCGGGCGAGCACGGCCTGACCGGCGACGCACCGGAAGTCGAGGAAGGAGGCGATCTCGAGCCGGGCCTGCGGCTCCGCCTCGCGGATCCAATCCTCAAGGTGCCGCCGCCACTCGTCGAGGGACAGACACCAGCCAGGCTGGCTGGCCATCAGCCCTCCCTTGCAGGGAGGGTAGCCGGCCTGCTCCAGCCAGCCGGCGACGAGCCCGCCCAGCGCGAGGAAGTGCTGCCGCAGCGGCTCCGTGTCGGTGCCGGGGAGCGTCTCGAACACGATGGCGCTGTCCTGGTCGGCGAGGAGCGTCTGCTCCTCGCGGCCCTGGCTGCCCAGGGCGAGGTAGGCCCACGGGGCCGGGGGCGGACCGAGCTGCGCCGCGGCGAGGTCGACGAGCCGTTGCGTGGCGGCATCCGTCACGGTGGCGATGGCCCGACAGACGTACCGCGGCCGCGCCCCGCTGTCGACGAGGGCGTGCACCACGGCCGGGAGTCGCGCCCGGAGGTCGGCGACCTCCACGGGCAGGCGGGCGTCCCCGATGTCTCGTGCCAGCGTGGCGAGCGGCAGATGGTCTGCCCTGAGGAGATCCTCGAAGCGCAACACCCCGACCACCACGCCGGCCGCGTCCCGGACGGCCAGGCGCTTGACGTCGCGCTCCTGCATGAGGGCCACCGCCTCGTGGCCCGGTGCGGCGGCTGACACCGCGATGACGGGCGCGCTCATCACCTCGTGCACCGGCCTCCCCGGATCGAGCCCGCGGGCGAGGACCCTCTCCCGCAGGTCTTGGTCGGTGACCACGCCCAGCGCCTCCCCTTCCGCGCCCCGGACGAACAGCGTGTCGGTGCCGCGGCGCGCCATGAGTCGGGCGGCGTCGGCCACGGAGGTATTAGGCGCGGCGAAGACCGGCTCCCGCACGAAGCGCTCCGCCGGGCGGCCGAGCGAGAGCTGGGCCGACTGCAGATCGGCGATGAGCGCCTCCTGCTCCCGGATCTCCCGCTGGCGCAGGGTCACGTCTTCGACGACGGCGTCGCAGAACCTCGGGCGCCCGTCCTCGTCGCGGACCAGGGTGGCGGTGAGGCTGACCGGGCGGCCCCCGACGAGCACGAGTACGCGGTCCCGCACCTCCCCCCGCTCGACGAGTTCTCTCTCGACCGCCTCGAGCTCCCCCTCTCCGTCCAGCACCCGGGCGAGGCTCGGCAGCTCCGTCTCGTCATCGAGCCCGAACAAGCGGCGGGCCGCGGAGTTCGCCTCGAGCAGGGGGAAGCCGTCCCCGAAGGCGGCCCGGATGACGCCCACGCGGAGGTTCTCCGCCACCGCCCGGAACCGGGCCTGGCTCTCGGCGAGGGCCGCCTGCACCTCCTTGTGGCCGCCGAGATCCCGGACCACGAGCGAGACGCCGTGGCGGTCCCCGAGGCGAACGGGCTCGATACCCAGCAGCACGTCCTCACGGCCGCCCCCGCGGGAGAGGACGACCGCCTCCATGGGCTCCGCGGGCGTGCCCATCTCCCGCGCGGCGCTCTCGAGCAGGGCCTGCGTCGAGCCGCCCCCCGGCAGCGCGAAGAGCTCCCCGACCTCCATGAACGAGAGCTGCTCCTCCGTGCACCCGGTGAGGTCGAGGAACGTCTGGTTGGCGCAGGTGAAACGTCCGTCGAGGACGAGCGCGGTCCCCTCCCGGGACGCCTCCACCAGCGTTCGATAGCGCTCGTGGGATTCGTGCAGCGCCTCCTCGGCCCGGGAGCGCTGGCGCTCGAGGCGGACGCCCTGCACGGCTACGAAGAGCAGGAGCAGGGCGATCGCGAGGGCGAGGACGAGCGTGACGCGGACGACCCGCCAGGTGACGGCGTGGATCTCGGCGCGGACGTCCTCGAGGTACAGGCCCGTTCCGATGATCCACCCCCAGGGCTCGAAGCCCAGGACGTAGGACTGCTTGGGCTCGAGGCGGCGATCGTCGTCCTGCCGCTGCCAGACGTACTCGAGGTAGCCGTCGCGGCTCTCGGCGACGAGCCGCGCCGCCTCGACGAAGACGCGGTTGCCCTCGGGGTCGCGATAGTCGGTCAGGTCCTGGCCGTCGAGGTCGGGACGGTAGGGATGGACGACCATGCGCGGGTGGCGGTCCGTGACCCAGAAGTAGTCCTTTCCCTCCGGGCCGTAGCGCAGGAGGCGAATGCGCGCGGCGGCCGCGGTCTGGGCCTCCTCGCGGGAGAGCTGCCCCGAGCGCTCCTCCTCGTAGTACTCCTGCAGGATGCTCGCCGCGGAGCGGGCCAGCTCGCGGATCATCTCCTGCTTTCGTGCCAGCAGCGCCCCCTCGAAGGCCGGGATGAGGTAGAGGAAGAGCGGCCCCACGAGCAGGCCGATCGCGAGCGCGGTGGGCAAGAGGATCCGCAGCACGACGCTGCGCCAGTCGAGCCTCACGCCCTCGCGGCGGGATGGTGGCGCCGGAGGAGCGTTCCGGGACCGGGGCGGGGAGGAGCCGATCACGAGATCCCGGAAGGCCCGCCAGTCCTCCGCGGGAAAGGACACGCCCGTGTCGGAGAGCCCCGGGGTGCCGGGGGCGTGGAAGTCGCAGCCGGCGCTCGTGGCCAGGCCGAGCCGGCGAGCCAGCTCCCGCAGTTCCCGGATCCGCTCGACCGGATACGCGGAGTAGATCGCCTCGATCCCGTCGAGCCCCCACTCCCGATAGCGCGCGAGACGGGCCTCGAGCCCGGCCGCGTCGTTCGCGTAGACGAACGGGTGGGCGAGGAAGACCCGCCCGCCGGCCCGGTGGACAAGAGCGATCGCCTCCGCAACCGGCAGGCCGCCGCCGTCCGGCGATTGGCGGGCGCGTGAGAGAGCCTCGGCGAGGGCCGGCGCCTCGGGATCGAACCCGTAGGCCAGGAGGTGGACCGGGCCGTCGTCGCCGGCGGTCAGCTCGACGCCGGCAATGGGACGCACCGGGGTTCCCTCGAGGGCCTCCCGGAACCGCAGGAGGCCCTCTATCGTGTCGTGGTCGGTGAGCGCGGCGACCGTCACCCCGGAGCGCGCGAGCAGGTCGGCCAGGGCCTCCGGGGATAGCTCGCCGTCGCTCAGGCTCGAGTGGCAGTGCAGGTTGACCTTCACCGCCTCCATGCTCTCCCCTCCCTGCCGCGTCCCCCGCCGTTCTCCCGGTCGCACCCCGCCGCTCTCCCGGTCGCTCTCCCGGTCGCCACCGCCGGGTCGTGCTCAGGCCGGCACGGTGGCCTTCCGGGGCCGGGTGGCGAGCGAGACGACCACCAGGGCCAGGAAGCTCAGCGGGATGGAGATGATCCCGGGGTTGTCGAACGGGACCGGTGCCGCCTTGGGATCGAGACCGTACTGCCCGTACAGGCTCGGCGAGAACGCGATCAGGGCGAGCGAACTCACGACTCCGACCCCGATCGAGGCCGCGATGCCACGGGACGTCGTGCGCTTCCAGAACAAGAGCATCACCACGGCGGGCAGGTTGGCGCTGGCCGCCACCGCGAAGGCCAGGCCGACGAGGAAGCTGACGTTCTGCCCCTTGAAGAGGATCCCGAGCACGATGGCGATGATCCCGACGGCGAAGGCTGCCACGCGGCCGGCCCGCACCTTCTGCTTCTCGTCCATCGCGATGCGGCCGAAGCGGTCCATGAGGTCGTGGGCCACCGCGCCGGAGGCGGCCACGATCAGCCCCGCGACCGTGCCGAGGACCGTGGCGAAGGCGATGGCCGAGATGACCGCGAAGAGTAAGGTGCCGAAGGAACGGGCGAGCAGCGGAGCCGACATGTTGTTGTCGAGGGGGTTGATGACGCCGCTGACCATCGCGCCGAGGCCCATGTAGAGGGTCAGGATGTAGAAGAAGCCGATGCCGGCGATCGCCACGATCGTCGACTTGCGGGCGGCGGCGGGGCTCGGGACCGTGTAGTAGCGGATGAGAATGTGGGGCAGCGCCGCGGTGCCGAGGAACAGCGCCAGCATGAGGCTCACGAAGTCGACCCGCTCGAGCAAGGTGCCCTCGAGTTTGAACTTCGTGCCCGGGCGCAGGATCTTGTTGCCGGGGGTCGTGGTGGTGTGGTGGAGGGTGACCTCGGCCCCGGAGGCATCCTTGACCCGGGTCTTCCGCCACTGGAGAACGTCCGTGTCGGGCGAGCCGATCGCTGTAAGGAAGCGGAACGGCCCCAGGGGGCCGGTGGCGGCCTCGGGACCGGTGCGGCCCTCGATCCGGACGAGGTTGCCCACCTGACGGAGTCGGCCGCCCCGCTCGCCGTTGACCACGGCGACCTCGCCGGGCCGCCGCGACTCCCACTGGCACTCCTCGAGGACGGGCCGGCCGTCCCGGCTGGCGCCGACCCACCACGACACCTCGCCCTCCCGGCTCAGCCTGACGAAGGTCCGCTCGCCGGCTGTCAGCGTCTCCTCGACCGTGAAGGTCCCGTCGACGGGGGCGAGGCCGCCGTCCACCCGCTCGGCGGCGAGGGCGGCGAGGGGCCGGAACGGCACGCGCCCCCCCTGGTCGGGCTCGGTGGACAGGCCGCGCCAGAGGACGGCGACGGTCAACACCAGCGAGAAGACGATGAGCATCCCGCCCTTCAAGAACTGCACGTAGGTCGTGGAGGTCATGCCGGCGGTGGCCACGATGACGATGACCACCGCCCCGACCAGGACGACGCCGGCGGCGTGGGGGAGGCCGAGCAGCGGCTCGACGAGGACGCCGGCCCCCACCATCTGCGGCACCAGGTAGCACAGCGACACGATCAGGGTGCTGATCGCCGCCATGAGCTTGATCGCCCGGCTGTCGAACTTGGCGTCCACCGCGTCGGTGAATGTGTACTTGCCCAGGCGCTTCATGGGCTCGGCCACCACGAAGAGGGCGACGATCCACCCCGCGAGGAACCCGATGGAGTAGAGGAACCCGTCGTAGCCCGTGGTGGCGATCATGCCGCAGATGCCGAGGAAGGACGCGGCGGAGAGGTAGTCGCCGGCAAAGGCGATCCCGTTGACGCCCCAGTGGATCTGCCCGCCCGCGGCGTAGTAGCCGGAGGCGGAGCGGGTCTTCGCCCCGAAGTAGAAGGACAGGCCCAGCACCAGCCCGACGAAGGCGAGGAAGATCGCGACAGCCATGTCTAGCCCCTCCCCTCGCGCGGCGCGCCGCCGGCCAGCTCGCGCTCCTTGCGGGAGCACCGAGCGTTGTAAACAAGAGCGAGCAGGAGGGCGAAGACGATGAGGAACATGCCGTACGCGGTGGCGAGGTTCAGGCCCCAGGCGACCTCCCGCTCCATCACTACCGGCGCGCCGACGTTGATCGCGACGAAGCCGGCGTAGACGAGGGCGTAGAGGACGAACATCCGGCTGCCGAGGCTGGTCTTGTAGGAGGAGGCGGGGTCCGCGGCGGCCTGCCCCGCGGGCTCGTGGAACATGGAGGTCTCCGTCTCGGGACAGGCCGCGATCACCCGACGCCGCGGGGCTCGCGGCGTCGGGACGAAGGCGTCGACTCGGCGCATGATACCCGCCGGGAGGGCGCGGTCAAGATGCCGATGGCGTAGACGAAACCTCGGGGTCTCGCCGACAAGCTGGGCGTGAAGCACGAGCTCCTGGTCGTGGCAGAGCAGGGGAGGCCCGGGACGGCCGCGGACGTCCACGTCCTGAACGCTCGTCTGCCGACGCTGCGGAGGGCCGCTCAGGGTGGTGGCCTACGTAACCGACGCCGAGATCGGTGAGTCCGCGCACGCCGGCACTATGCTCGCACCTCGTAGTAAGGCGCACTCGTGCGACTGCCTCCCCTCTCTGTGTTGGTCCAGGGATTCTCGGCGCCCCGTCCCGGCGGAACCGAGCCAGGCCCTGGGCGGGCGGACGCCGCGGGAAGTTCACGCGGGCCCGGCGCATGGCATCCACCGCGAAGCCGCGTGATCTGGACCGCGCATCGTCCGGACACTGTGCACTGCAGTGGTCACTGCGGGTCGCGTTGACAGCAACAGCCCACGTGCGCCCGCGCCGATCCGTTTCCTGCGGAGCCGACAGGCTGAATCGCGGCCCGAAGGGCGCGCTGAAGTCGGTGGACCGCTTCACAAGGACCGTCGACCGCCGTAGCCGTGGCCGATCCAGGGTCGCCCGATTTCACGGTCGGCGCCGGCGCTCACGCCTCGCGGCGCACGATGAGCTGCGTCATGTCGTCCTGCGGCTCGCCCCCGGCGAGGAAGGTGCGCACGGCGGCCTCGATCTCGCGCGCGAGGTCGTCCGGCCCGAGCCGGCGATGGGCGGCCAAGGTCGCTCCCAGCCGCTCGATCCCGAACTCGCTCTCGTCGGGAGCCTGCGCCTCGCGGATCCCGTCCGTGTAGGCGAAGAAGAGGTCGCCGGCGCCGAGCTCGACGGTCGCCGACTCGAGCGGTGCGTTGGGCATGATCCCGGCGGGACACCCGGTGGACGGAAGCTCCTCGCAGGTATCGCTCCCGCGGCGCAGGATGAGCGCGGGGTCGTGCCCGGCGCTCGTGTAGGTGAGCCGCCCGCTCGCCGGGTCGAGATGGCCGATGAACAGGGTCACGAACCGCTCGGGATCGGTCTGGCTGTGGATCACGTTGTTCACGAGCCGGCCGATCGTGAGCGGGTCCCGGCCGGCGCGCACCTCGGCGCGCAGGGTCGCCTGGACGAGCACCATGAGGAGCGCCGCAGGCAGGCCCTTGCCGCTCACGTCGCCGATCGCGAACACGATGCCGCCCTCCCCGCAGTCGATGAAGTCGAAGTAGTCACCGCCGACATCCAGGCACTGCCGGTTGGTGCCGTAGAGGGAGTAACCGCGGCGCTCGGGCGGCGGCGCGGCGAGGAGGCGGCGCTGGATGCCGGCCGCCGCATCGAGCTGCTTCTTGAGCGCCATCTGCTCGATGACGGTCTGCTGCAGGTGGTGGCGCTGGATGTGTCCGGCGGCGATGTTGCCGAGCGTCGCGAACAGGGTGAGCTGCTCGCGGTCGAAGTGCTTGAACGGCGACAGCGTGTCCACGTAGAGGGCGCCGATCGCCTTGCCCTCGAGGACCAGCGGCGCGCACATCACCGAGAACGTGCCCTGGATGACCAGGCTCTCGGTGCCGACGAAGCGGCCGTCCTCCTGGGCGTTGGCCGAGAGCACCGAGTCGAGGGTGGTGACCACGCGGCGGACGATGGTCTTGCTCACGGTCATCCGCGCCTCGCGCCCCGAGCGCTGGCGGGCGACGCGCGGCTTGAGCTCCGGCGGGTCGCCCTCGAGGAGGAGGAGGCAGGCGCGATCCGCCTCGGGCAGTACCTTGAGGAGCTGGCGCACGATTTCCTCGAGCACCTCCTCGAGCGGGCGCGCGGCGAGCACGGCCTCCGTGATCTCCTGCAGGAACTGGATGAGCGAGGCGGCGGCCGGGTGCTCGGCCTCGCCGGTGATCTGATCGAGGGGGATGAACGACGTGGTGCTCAGCTTGCCTGCCGCCTCGTGGGCGAGCACGGTCGTGTCCACCTTGCCGCTGAACGGCTCGGCGAGCGTGACATCGGGCCCCGGGGCGACGAGGCGGAGCGTGACGTCGCCGAGCCGGATCTCGTCGTCCGGCCCGATCCTCATCGGGCCCTGGATGCGCACGCCGTTCACGACGACGCCGTTGCGGCTGCCGAGGTCGGAGATGATGAAGCTCCCGCCCTTGTGCTCGATGCCGGCGTGCAGGCGGGACACCGACTGGTCGTGAATGGTCAGGTCGTTCTCCGGGCTCCGCCCGATCCGGATGTGCTCGGAGCGGAACTGCTCCTCGCGCGGCGCACCGTCGAGAGGGATGATCTTGAGAGCAATCATGGGGTCTTGGCTTCTTGGCGTCGGGGGTGGCGTCCAGCCGGGGCGGAAGCCGCGCCGGCAAAGGCGACGATCATGCCCGCGCCCCGGCACCGGGTCAACGGAGCGCGGCCTCGAGCGCAGTGGCGGCGCGCAGCGGTGGTCCCCGCCACCCTCCTGCCTCGGGCCGGCCGGGGAGCGGCCGGCCCGATTGACGGCCGCCCCCCCGGTCCGTCAAACTAATTGGCGATCCTGGCGTCACTTGTGACGACCGGGCCCGCGCCCCACGCCCGCCTGTGGATGGAGGGTTCCATGCAGCCTTCGTCTCGTCTCCTCGCCGCGGCACTCGCCCTTCTCGTCCTCGGCGCCGCCGCCGCGCCGGCCCTCGCCGTGACCCGGCTCGTGCGAGTGCCGGCCGATGCGCCGGGACTCACGACCCTCGGACTCGCACTCGACCACGTGACGCACGAGGGAGATCAGGTGGCGTTCGCCGCGACCGAGTGGGATGTGGCCGCGCTCGAGCGGGCCGGGATCCGCTACGCGGTCGAGATCGCGGATCTCGAGGGCTTCTACGCGGCGCGGCTCGCCGCCGAGCGCGCGCTGTGGGGAGACGTGGATCCGGGGGACACGCCGGGGTTCGGTCTCGGGTCGATGGGCGGGTACTACACCTGGAGCGAGATGGTGGCCAAGCTCGACGAGATGCGGGCTGACTATCCTCTGCTCATCACGGCGAAGGCGAGCCTCGGAGTCTCGCACGAGGGTCGCGACATCTGGATGGCGAAGATCTCCGATCACCCGGATCAGAACGAGGGCGAGCCGGCCATCCTCTACACGGGGCTCACCCACGCGCGCGAGCCGATCGGCATGGAGACCGTCCTCTATTACATGTTCTACCTGCTCGAGAACTACGGGACCGACGCCGAGGCGACCCATCTCGTGAACGAGCGGGAGATGTACTTCGTGCCGGTCGTGAACCCCGACGGCTACGTCTACAACCAGTCGACCAATCCGGCGGGCGGCGGGATGTGGCGGAAGAACCGGCGGGTGAGCGGGGGCGGCGCCTACGGCGTCGATCTCAACCGGAACTACGGCTACCTCTGGGGCTATGACAACTCTGGCTCGAGCCCGACGCCGAGCTCCGACACCTATCGCGGCCCGGCCGCGTTCTCGGAGCCGGAGATCGCCGCCGTCCGCGCCTTCCATCTGGGGCGGACGATAACCACCGCCTTCCACTATCACGGCTACGGCAACAAGGAGATCCTGCCCTTCGCCTACCGGGCCGACGCGTTTCCGCCGCAGCCGGACTACGGCCGCTACCTGCGCTTCGGCGCCGACATCGCCGCGCTGAACGGCTTCCAGGTCGGCAACTTCGCGCAGATGCTCGGCTACCTGGCGAATGGCGAATCCCTCGACTGGAGCTACGGCGAGCAGACCGAGAAGAACAAGGTCTTCGCGTTCCTGCCGGAGGTGGGGACGTCGAGCGACGGGTTCTGGCCGCCCTCCTCTCGCATCCTCCCGCTCGTCGAGCTGAACCGGCGCCCGAACCTCTACTGGACGTGGATGGCGGGAGCGCGCGCGGAGCTCGTGGCCGCCGCCGCCGGGCCCGAGGTGCCGGTGGGGGCGACCTCGCCCGTGGTCGTCACGGTCGAGAACCGCGGGCTCGGCGCCGTGCTCACCGATGCGACGGTGGCCCTCACGTCGAGCGATCCCTACGTCACGATCGCGGCGCCGGAGAAGAGCTTCCCGGCGGTGCCGCCGCTCGCGACCGGCACGAACGAGGCCGATCCGCTCGAGTTCTTCGTGTCGGCGAGCGCGCCGCCGGATCACCCGATCTCGCTCACGGTGACCCTCGATCAGGGTGGCGTGGTGCGTGGGACCGCGAACGTGCTCGTGGTCACTCAGTCCGCCTCCGGCGTCGCCGGCACCGGCGCTCCGGCGGTCCGCGCGCTCGCGGTGCGCGCGACCCCGAATCCGATCGTCGCCGGCGGCGAGGTCGGCTTCACCATGCCGCACGCGGGGGAGGTGGAGGTGAGCGTGCTCGACGTGGCGGGGCGCGTGCGGCGGACGCTCGTCCGGGGCGCGGTCGCATCCGGCGAGCACCGTGTCGGTTTCGATGCCCGGGACGAAGCGGGCGCACCGCTCCCGAGCGGGGTCTACGTCCTCCGGGTGCGGGCGGGCTCGGCGGCGGCCGCGGCGCGGCTCGTCATTCTCCGGTAGCGTCGCCGCGCATCTCGCGTCGCGCGCCGGGCACGGCGATTTGACGGCGCGGCATCGCCCGCGCTACACTATGTCGAAGTCCCCCCTCCTTTTGCCCCCCGGCCAGCCTCGTTGTACTCGAGTCTTCGCAAGGAGAACAAGTGATGAGGGCAGCTCGCCTCTTCGTCCCTGGCCTCGTGCTCGGCGTTCTCGCCGGCCTCGCTCTCTCGTCCGGAGCCGCCCACGCGGCCACCCAGCTCGTGCGCGTGCCGGCGGATGCACCGGGTCTCGCCTCCCTCGGTCTCGCGCTCGACCACGTGACGCGCGAGGGCGACCAGGTCGTGCTCGCGGCGAGCGATTGGGACATCGCGGCGCTCGAGCGGGCCGGGATCCGCTACGAGGTCGAGATCGCCGACCTCGAGAGCTTCTACGCGGCGCGGCTCGCGGCCGAGCGCGCGCTGTGGGGCGACGCCGATCCGGGCGACACGCCGGGATTCGGGTTCGGCTCGATGGGTGGGTACTACATCTGGAGCGAGGTGGTGGCCAAGCTCGACGAGATGCGGACCGACTACCCGACGCTCATCACGGCCAAGCAGAGTCTCGGCCTGTCGCACGAGGGGCGCGACGTCTGGATGGTCAAGATCTCCGACCAGCCGGACCAGAACGAGGGCGAGCCGGCCATCCTCTACACGGCGCTCACGCATGCGCGGGAGCCGGAGGGGATGATGGTCCTCGTCTACTACATGTTCTATCTCCTCGAGAACTACGGGACCGATCCAGAGGTGACCTATCTCGTGAACGAGCGGGAGATGTACTTCGTCCCGACGGTGAACCCCGACGGCTACGAACGGAACCGCGCGACCGATCCTGCAGGCGGCGGCATGTGGCGGAAGAACCGCCGGGTGAACGGCGGCGGGGTGTACGGCGTGGATCTCAACCGGAACTACAGCTTCCGCTGGGGCCATGACAACCAGGGTTCGAGCCCGACGCCGAGCTCCGACCTCTACCGCGGGCCGGCGCCGTTCTCCGAGCCGGAGACCTCCGCGATCCGCGCCTTCCATCAGGGGCGGACGATCACGACCGCCTTCCACTATCACACGTACGGGAACTACGAGATCCATCCCTTCGGGTATGCGAACAACACCTACCCGCCCGAGCCGGACTTCACGCTCTTTCAGTTCTACGGGTCCGAGATCTCGGCCATGAACGGTTTCCTCGTCGGTACTTGCTGGCAGACGGTGCAGTACGCGACCAACGGCGACGCCGTTGACTGGAGCTACGGCGAGCAGGTGGAGAAGAACAAGGTCTTCGCCTTCACGCCCGAGGTCGGCACGCAGGGCGACGGGTTCTGGCCGCCGCCGACCCGGATCTTCCCGCTGGCGGAGCTCAACCGGGGGCCGAACCTCTACTGGGCGTGGATCGCGGGGGCGCGCGCCGTCCTCACCTCCGTGCTTGCCGGCCCGGAGGCGCCGGCCGGAGCGACCTCGCCGGTCGTCGTCGAGGTCGCGAACTACGGGCTCGGCGCCACGGCGACCGACCTGACCGTGGCGCTCGCATCGAACGATCCCTACGTCACGATCGCGGTGCCGGAAGAGCCGTTCCCGGCGGTGCCGTCGCTCGAAGGCGGCTCGAACGCCGGCGATCCGCTCGAGTTCTTCGTGCTCCCGAGCGCGCCCAACAATCACGTGATCGCCTTCGAGCTCACCCTGAAGCAGGGCGGCCTGGTGCGCGCCGTGCATCCCTTCCAGGTGACCGTGCGGGCGGCGGCGGGCGTGGCGGAAACGGGGGCGCCCGGCCTCGACGCGCTCGCGGTGCGCGCGACCCCCAATCCGCTCGCGGCAGGGACCGAGTTCAGGCTCACGCTCCCCGCAGCCGGCCCGGTCGAACTCGCGGTGATCGACGTGGCGGGGCGCGTGCGGCGGACGCTCGCGACGGGATTCCTGACCGCGGGCGAGCAGCGGATCGGTTTCGACGGTCGTGACGCGCGCGGTGAGGCGCTCCCGAGCGGCGTGTATCTCGTGCGGGCCGTCTCCGGCGCGGCGAACGCGGAGACGCGGCTTCTCATCATGCGATGAGCGGCATCACTCCCGGACGGTAGGCGGAGGGGCGAGCCGGTCCGCGGCTCGCCCCTTCGCGTTTGCTATGCTCCACGCGCGCGCCAGGACGGCGGCGCAGCCGCCGTCTCCCGGACCGGACGGTGGGGGGAAGATCGCTCTTGCCGATTCCGCGCCGTGTTCTCATCGTGCTGGTCATTCTCGTCGCGCTCGCCGCCTGCGCGCTGCTCGCGCTCAGGATCGCCTTTTCCCCGGCACGCCTCGAGGCGGCCGCCGTCGCCCACACCAAGGAGGCGAGCGGCTACGACCTCGAGATCGAGCGGGTGCACCTCGGTCTCGCCCGGCCCGGGCTCGCCGTGAAGCTCGACGGCGTCCGCCTCACGAATCCGCAGCGCGCCGGCGAGGAGCCGCTCCTCCGCCTCGCCCATCTCGACGTGGGGGTCGAGATCCTGCCGCTCCTCCGGCGCCAGGTCCGCGTCACCCGCCTCGTGCTGGTGCGCCCGGATCTCGTCCTCGTGAAGGACGCGCGGGGCGTGCTGAATGCGACGATCGGGGCGCCACCCGGAGCCGCCACTCCGCGCCACGCCGGCGGGCGGAGCGGCGCCTTCCTCCTCGCGGTGCCCGCCGCGCGGATCACCGGCGGCACGCTCCGTTACGTGGACGAGCGCGAGCGCACCACGATCACGGTGACCGACCTCGGCGGTGATCTCGCCGCGCGCATCGAGGCGGACACGCTTCGCCTCCGCATTGACCTGGCGGCGGGCGGCCTCCGCGCCGACATGACCGGCGCGGGCGGCGCCGCGTATGGCCCGCTCCCCGCTCGGCTCCGCGTGGATCTCGTCCATGCGCCCGCCGGCGGGATGACCTTCGTGCGCGGGGGCGCGTTCTCCCTCGCCGCGATCGAGCTTCGTGCCGACGGCCGCATCGAGACGCCGCCGGCAGCGGCCGGTAGCAGCACGACGGCGACGGTGGATCTCGCGATCACCTCCGGCGACTTCGCTCCGGCCAGGGTGCTCTCGCTTCTCGGTCGCTCGCTCCCGGCGGGGTTTGAGGTCGCTGGTCAGGCCCGGCTGACGGCCACCGTGCGCGGCCCGCTCGCGGCGCCCGCGATCCAGGGCGTGCTCACGCTCGCCGGCGTGGACGTGACGCCGCCGGGGAAGCCCGCTCCGCTCGTGACCGCGCTCTCCGGGGACGTCGTCTTCACCCGGACCGGGCTCGCCATCAGCGACCTCCATGGCGCCGTGAGCGGAGCGCCGTTCGCGGCGAGCGCAGCGGTCACCGACTATGCGCGCCCGGCGGTTGCGGGCCGGCTCCGCGGCCGGGTCCGGCTCGCCGATCTGGCCGCGCTCCTCCCGCTCGTGCCGGGCACGACGCTCGAGCGCGGCGTCATCGCGGTCGACGTGGATTTCGAGACCAGGGCGCCGAATTTCGCGCGGGGGCTCGCGCTGTCCGGAACGGTGACCGGGGACTCGATCGCGGGCCGCCTGCCCGGTCTCCCGGTGCCGGTCACGGATCTCGCCTTCACGGCCCGTTGCGCGGGGCGGCAGGCGACGTGCGAGCCATTCCGGGTGGTGCTCGGCCGTTCCGATCTCGCCGGCCGCATCACCCTGGCGAGCCTCGATCCGCCGCGTCTCGACGTCGCGCTGCGCGCCGATCGCCTCGACCTGGACGAGCTCCTCGCCCGGCCGGCCGGCGCGCCCGGGGCGGCGGGGCCGGCGCCGGCGCCGGCCCCGGCGGGCGGGCGGGAAGCTCCGCCCCTCCTGCCGCTCCGCGGGACGCTCGGCGCGCGCGAGCTCATCGTGCGGGGACTCAGCGCCCGCGACGCGACGCTCCTCCTCGACCTCGACCGCAGCGGCTTCCGTGCCGATCAGGTGCGGGCGACGCTCCTCGGCGGCCGGCTCGAGGGTGACCTGGCGATCGATCTCGGCGCTCCGGACTCGCTCCGCTACCGCTCGCACCTCGTCGTGCGCGGCGCCGAGGCGGCGGCCCTCCTCGCGGCGACCACACCGCTCGCGGACCTCGTCTCCGGCCGCCTCGATGCGCGGGTCGACCTGGGCGGGATCAGGGCCGGCGCCACGCCGCCGGTTGCGCTCCTGACGGCGCTCGGCGACGTGACCGTGACCGACGGCCGGCTCGCCCTGCGCGGCCCGCTCGGGCTCGTCGCCGGCCGGATGGGGCTCCTCGCCGCCGGCGGCGATTACATTGAATTTCAGCGACTGGCCGCCGTTTTTCGCGTCGAGCAGGGCCGCGTGCATCTGAGCGACGCGAGGATCGCCGGCGCGCGGGCGGGCGAGTTCGAGCTCGCGGGATCGGTGGGGTTCGACGGGACGCTCGACTACGCGGTCTCGGCCCTCCTCCCGGTACGCTATCTGCCGCCGGAGATCCGGCGCCGGGAGGACTGGGTCGCGGCCCTGACCGACGAGAGCGGGCGGGTTCCCGTCGACTTCGCGATCGGGGGCACCATCCGCGAGCCCCGGGTGCGCGTGGACACGCGACAGATCGAGGAGCGTCTGGCCGCCGAGGTCGGGCGGCAGGTGCGTGAGAAGCTCGACGCCGAGAGCGCGAAGCAGCTCGACCGGGTGGTCGAGGAGGCGGCTCGCGGCCTCGATCGGCTCTTCGGGAAGAAGAGGACCGCGGCTACCGACTCGGCCGGGGGCAGCCGCAATCGCTAGCCCCCGCCGCGGCGGCGCCGGCTAGAGCGGATCGGTCCGCCCGAGGATGAGCGCGTCGATCTGCTGGATGGTCCACTGCCCGCTGAGCGGCGCCGTGGCCGCCGACGCGTCGAAGGAGATGGTGATGCCGAGCACGAAGTCGCCGCCCTGGAACATGGGGAGGAGCCCGTTCTCGGCGGTGGCCTCGAGCGCCCCGGTGAGGACGCGCCTGGTGCCGGCCGCCACATCGAGCCGCCCCGTGTAGATCGGCGGGCTCTGGTAGATGGCGTTGCTGAGGCTCGTCGAGTCGAGGGCGGCCAGGTAGAGCGCGACCTCCGCCGACCCGGCCCCGCTCGCCGCCTCCCCCTCGAAATCGACCACGAAGTTGACCGCCACCCGCTCCATGTCCACGCGCTCGGCCAGTGACTCGCCGAGCGTGACGAGCTGGGGTTCGAGGGCCACGGGCGGAGTGAACACCCCCGGCGGGATCATGTAGTCGTCGCTGCGGCTCGCCGCCGGGACGAAGGAAAGCAGGTCGACGGTTACGGCCACTTCGTTGCCACCGCAGCCGCCGAGGAGGAGCCCGGCCGCGCCGAGGAGGAGGGCGCCGAGGCCAAGCGCGCCGGCGGCGAGAGCGGTCGTTCGGAGGTCGAGTGCTCGGGTCATCGGTCGGTCCTCAGGGGCCTGGTCGGTTCTCATGGGTGTTCCGGTCCCCTGGTCATCAGTAGATGGCGAGCGAGAAGCCGAGCATGAGTGCCCGGTCGCCCACCAGGTTGGCGCTCCGCGTGTAGAGCGCCGAGTCGATGCCGACGCGCCCGATGCGCACGCCGCCCCCGGCGCTTGCCTGGAGGCGCCCGCCCGCGTCGACGAGCGCGCCGCCGCGCACGGCGTAGCGCCCGAGCGTGCGTTCGGCGCCGAGATGCCAGCTCGTGCCGTCGACGCCGCGGCGCACATCGGCGGCCAGGGTGAGCCGGCGCCGATCGAAGTGCCGGGCGACGTTGGCGGCGATCTGCGGAGTGAGGTGGCTCGTGTGACTCACCTCGTTCGCCACGCGCACCGCGGCGAGATCGCCGTCCGCATCGGCGCGGATCTCGTCCCGGTTCGCCCGCCAGCGGATCCACCCCGCGACATCGGTGGCCCCGAGCCCCATCTCCCAGTCTTCGCCGTGGACCGCGGCCAGGCCGAGGTCGAAGGACACGCCCTGGCCGGCGGTCCCGAGGCTCTGCGGCATCGAGGTCAGGAGCTCCCCCCTCACGTCCACATCGGTCGGATCGTCGGGATCGAGGAGCGGTGACCGGGGGAGCACCGCGGCGCGCAGGGTCGAGGCGAAATAGGCGCCGCCGAGGAGGAGCTTGGCACCGCCGCCGGCGTAGACGCGGAAGCCGGGCGGGTCGGGAAAGGGGAGGCCCGGCTCGGCGACGATGACCGGCCCGGCGATCTGCCGGGCATAGGTGACGCCGAGGGCGAGGGCCGCCAGGGCCTCGATCTCCGTGTCGAGCGTGTAGACACCCGTGGTCGCGAGCGGGACTCGATCGCGGAGCGCTGCGGTCAGGTCCGTCGAGAGCGCCACGGTCGAGGTCTCGATGACGAGCGGGGTGACGCCGAAGTCGACGCCGCCCACCCGCGTCGTGACGAGGTCGGCGGCGAAGCGGCCTCCGTTCTCGACCGCTTCCCTCGGGACCAGATCGCGTGCCGATCCGAAGTCGAGAACGATCTCGTCCTCGGCCAGGTGCACCTCGATCGCCGCGTCTTCGCCGGTCGGCGGCGAGGTGAGCCGGAGGTCGTCCGGCGGGTTCAGGATCAGGCGATCGGCCAGCGCGAGCGCCGAGAAGTCGGGGCTCTCGATGTCGAACACCGGCGGCTGTGCGGCGAGCTGGGCGAGACCGAGGGGGAGCGGAACGAGGCGCGGGCGATCGGCCGGGACGGGAATGGCGCGGAAGGCCACGTTCGTGCCGCCGCCGCCGCCCTCGCGGACGGTGATGACGTCGCTCATGGCCGAACGGCGTGCCGTCTCGAAGGCGGCGCCCGCCGGCTCCGCGCCGGCGCTCGCGACGAGCGCCACGCCGATGGCGACGAGCGCGTGACTCCGGCCGGGGATCCTCCACTTCTCGACCACGGGCACCTCCGCGGACCGGGATGCGATGCAGGGTGTGCGGCGGGCCATGGCGCGGCCCGTCGGCCGGCGAACCCCGGATCTGCCCGGCGCCAATCGCCCCGGTCAGGATGGGCAAGCGGCATGCCAGGAGGCGGTCCCGGCGCCGTGCTAAGCCGTTGCGGTTCCGGCGGCGGGCGGGGCGGCGGCGGACCCGTGGGGGCCCGGTCCGAGTGCGGACATGCATGGTGCACGGTCGTCGTGCAGGCGGCATGCGGCGGCGGGGGGGAGGAGCGGCCCGCGTGGAGCGGGTGAGGGTGCGGCGTTCCGCGGCCGGCGCGGGGCATTGACCGCGCCGGAGGCATTGCCTATACTGCGAGGCTCCATGTATCGGATGGTCGTGCGTTGCGCGATGAGGAGATGATCAGACCCATGGCGGTTTCCGGACTGGCTCCGTACTGCCACGAGAAGCTGTTCCTCCCCGAGCTCAAGGCGCGTGACAAGGACGCGGCCCTCGTCGAGATGGTCGACCATCTGGTGGCGAGCGGACGGGTCAAGGCGCACGGGGTCATCCTCAACACCATCCGTGAGCGCGAGCGCATCTGGCCGACGGCGATCGGGCGCGGCGCCGCGGTTCCCCACGGCCGCTCGCTCGTCGTACCCGAGCTGACCATCCTCTTCGCGCGGTCGAGCGCCGGCATCGACTTCGGCGCCGAGGACGGCGAGCCGGTGCGGCTCGTCTTTCTGATCCTCGCTCCCTACCAGGACAAGGACAACCGCTACCTGCCCGCGCTCGGCAAGGTGGTCGAGCTCGTGGCCAGCGAGGCGACTCGGCAGCAGCTGCTCGCGGTCCGGACCTTCGCGGAGTTCAAGCGCATCGTCGAGGGGGCGGCGGCATGAACGGTCCGCTCATGCTGCTGATCGCGCTCCAGGACGTGGACGAGATGATCCAGGAGGCGCGCGATCCCGAGAAGCAGTCGGCGATGAAGAAGCTGGGCTTCAAGGTCACGAACATGGATGCGCTCGTGACCTCGCGGAAGAAGCTCGCGGATCAGCTCGACAAGCGCACGCTCACCCTCTACGAGCGCATGCGCACCCGCTACGGGCGGGCGGTGGTGCCGGTCGAGGGGCAGATCTGCCTCGGCTGCTTCATGAATCTGCCGACGCGCAACATCGGCGCCCCGACCGAGCGGAAGGACCGGGTCGAGGTCTGCGAGAACTGCGGGCGGATCCTCTACTGGCTCTGACGCAATCTCCGCTCCGCCCGCGCTCTCCGCCGTCCACTCTGCCCGCGCTAGCCCATGCTCGCGATGATCTGATCGCCGAAGGCGCTCGTCGAGATCTCCTTCGCCCCGTCCATGAGGCGGGCGAAATCGTAGGTCACCGCACGCTTCGCGATCGCGCCGTCCATCCCCTTGATGATGAGATCGGCGGCCTCGGTCCAGCCGAGGTAGCGGAGCATCATCTCTCCGGAGAGGATCACCGAACCGGGGTTCACCTTGTCGAGGTTCGCGTACTTGGGCGCCGTGCCGTGGGTGGCCTCGAACACCGCGTGCCCGGTGTCGTAGTTGATGTTGCCGCCGGGGGCGATGCCGATCCCGCCGACCTGCGCGGCGAGGGCGTCCGAGAGGTAGTCGCCGTTCAGGTTGAGGGTGGCGATCACGTCGAACTCGTCGGGCCTCGTGAGCACCTGCTGCAGCGTGATGTCGGCGATCGCGTCCTTGATCGTGATCTTCCCTGCCGCCTTGGCCGCCGCGGCGTCGGCGGCGGCCGCCGCCTCGCCCTTCTCCTTCTTCATCCGATCGTTCGCGTCCCAGGTCCAGGTGGCGGCCGCGAACTCGCGCTCGGCGAGGGCGTAGCCCCAGTTGCGGAAGCCGCCCTCGGTGAACTTCATGATGTTGCCCTTGTGCACGAAGGTCACGCTCTTCCGCTTGTTCTGGATCGCGTAGCGGATGGCCGCGCGCACCAGCCGTTCGGTCCCGTCCCGTGACACGGGCTTCAACCCGATCGCCGTCGTCTCCGGGAAGCGGATCTTCTTGTGCATCTGCGGGAACTGCTCGGCGAGGAAGGCCATGACCTTCTTCGCGTCCTCCGATCCGCTCTCGAACTCGATGCCGGCGTAGATGTCCTCGGTGTTCTCGCGGAAGATGACCATGTCCACCTTCTCGGGGTGGAGCACCGGGGATGGGATGCCCTTGAACCAGCGCACGGGGCGCAGGCACACATAGAGGTCGAGGAGCTGGCGGAGAGCGACGTTCAGGGAGCGGATGCCGCCGCCGATCGGGGTCGTGAGCGGGCCCTTGATGCCGACCAGGAACTCGCGGAAGGTGTCCACCGTCTCATCCGGCAGCCAGGTCGAGAACTTGGTGAAGGACTTCTCGCCCGCGTAGACCTCCATCCAGTGGATCTTCCGGCGGCCGCCGTAGGCGCGCTGGACGGCGGCGTCGAGGACGCGGACGCTCGCCCGCCAGATGTCGGGTCCGGTGCCGTCGCCTTCGATGAACGGGATCACGGGCTGATCCGGGACCTGGAGATTGCCACCGGCGATCGTGATCTTCTCGCCAGCCCTGGGCACGGTGATCGTCTTGGAGTCCATTCGATATCCCCCCCCTTGTGGGCGGATGAGTCTACGCGACGGGAGGGGAGGCCGGCAACCGCTCCCGGATCGCGCGGCCGGACGCGCGGCGGGACCGGAGGCGAGGCTCGTGGCGGGACGGTGCGGGCTAGGCGGCGCGGCGTTCGATCTCCTCGCCGGCGCCCCGGAGCTCGCTCTCGAGCGAGGAGAGCGGGACGATCTCGGCCACGAGGGAGAGGAGCGGGATCCGGAGCCTCGCACCGTCCCGGTCGCGGGCGAGGACATGGCCGCGCTCCCTGTCCACCTGGTCGTAGAGCCCGGGCGCCTGCTGTGCGAACAGCGTGGCGGCCCGGTCGAGCGCCCACTCGAGCGCGCCCGGCGGACCGGCGAGGACGAACCGGGAGTAGCTCACGTCGCCGGCGTGACCGAGCGCGAGAGGGAGCGGAATCGGGTTGCCCTCCTCGAGGGCGGCGGCGGCCAGCGCCTGCCGGAGACAGGTCGCGGCCAGGCGCAGCGCCTCGGCGCTCTTCAGATCTCCGTACTTCTGCCGGTGCACGCGCGCTGCGTCCGTGCGGATCTCGACGAGGGCGGTCGCGGTCGGACATCCCTCGCGCCCGAAGGCGCGCGCCCGGCGCACCACGCTCGCGAGCGCCGGCAGCTTGGTGATCGGATTGCGCTCTTCCCCCGAGAGACGCGACTCGATGAGCTCGGCCACCGCGGTGAGCAGCGCCCGCGGCTCGAACGGCTTGGTCAGGTACTCATCGGCGCCCGCATCGAGGCCCCAGTGGCGATCGGTGTCGGCGCCTCGCGCCGTGAGGAGCACGACCGGGAGGTTCCGCCACTCCTCGCGGGCCCGGAGGTCCCGGCACAGCTCGAATCCGTTCCGGCCGGGCATGCCGACATCGAGCACGCAGGCATCGGGCCGCTCGGTGGCGAGCAATTGGAGCGTCTCGTCGCCGTCCGCAGCCGTCGTCACCTCATAGCCGGCGCCGCGAAAGGTCTCGGCGATCACGAACTGGAGGCTCGGATCGTCGTCGGCGACGAGCACGTGCAACTTCCCCATGATTCCTCCCCGCGCTCCGGGCGGCGCGGTGGCCCTGGTCCTCTCAGGCGGCGGCCGCCTCGGTCGCCGCGTCCGGCTGGCGGAGCGGGAGCGTGAAGTAGAAGGTCGCCCCCATGCCTTCCTCGCTCTCGACGCCGATGCGACCGCCGTGGCGCTCGATGATCTGGCGGCAGATGGCGAGCCCGAGGCCGGTGCCCTTGATCGGACCCCGGTGCTGCCCCACCTGCTCGAACTTGTTGAACACGGCCTCCCACTTGTCGCGCGGGATGCCGATGCCGGTGTCGATGACGCGGACGAGGACGCCATCGGCGCCGGTCTCCGCCTCGATGCGGACGCGCCCGCCGTCGGCCGTGAACTTGATCGCGTTCCCGATCAGGTTCTGCAGCACCTGGCGCACGAGCGAGGGATCGCACTCGAGGAGACCCTGCAGACGTTCGGTGGCGCTCTCGAGGCGGATCGCCTTCGCCTCGGCGAGCGGCGCGATCGCCTCGATCGCCTCGGCGATCACCGAGTTGAGATCCACCTCCTGGCTGTCGAGATTGGTGCGTCCGGCCTCGAGCTTGGCCAGGTCGAGGATGTCGTTGACGAGTCGGATCAGGCGATCGCTCTCGCGCTCGACCACGTTCAAGAGCCGTTCCTGGGTCTCCGTGAGCGACCCGGCGCGACCGTCCAGGATCAGCTTGACCGAGCCGACGATGGCGGCGAGTGGGGTGCGGAGCTCGTGCGACACGTGCGAGATGAAGTCGGAGCGCATGGCATCCATACGCACGATCTCGGTGATGTCGCGGAGCACGGCGATGGCGCCGTCCCCTCCCTTGAGGCGCGCGGCGGAGAGCTCGTAGTAGCGCTCGCCGTGCGGCACGGTCTCGCGCACCGGTGCGGCGTTGGCGAGCACGGCGGCGAGGCGGGGGAGGAGCCCCAGCGGATCGCCGAAGGCGGCCGCCGCGCCCGGGAGCTCGACCCGGCCGCGGGGTGCGAGGAGACGCCGCCCCGCGTGATTGACGAGGCCCACCCGGCCCTCGCGATCGAGGAGCACCACGCCCTCCTCCATGTTGGCCAGCATATGCTCGAGCTTGTGCTTCTCGGCGCCGAGCGTCTGCACGAGGCGCGCGATGCGTTCGGCGCGCTCTTCGAGTCCCTCGTAGAGCCGGGCGTTGACGAGCGCGATGGTCGCCTGGCTGGCGAGACCGGCGAGCAGCGAATGATCGCGCTGATTGAATGGCTCGGGCTTGTCGATCGCCTCGAGCACGCCGAGCACCTCGTCCTTGGTGCGGAGCGGGATCGCCATCAGGTTCGAGACTCCCGCGTCCTCGGCGAACGCCGCCATCGCGTCCGGCGTGTTGAGGAAGAGCTCGCTGCCGCTCTCGAGCACGCGGCGCGCCGCCTCCCGCTCGACTGCGCTCGGCTCGGGGCCGAGCGGGATCAGGTCGCCGATCGCGGTGCCGGCGGCGGCCGGGAAGCTCGCGCCGAGCGTCGAGCGCGCCACCCACAGCCGGCAGGCGCGGACGCCGACCAGCCGCAGGCAGAACTCGTCGAGGAGCCCGAGGATATCGCGAATGCGCAGCGACGAGCTCACCGCCTCGCTCATCTTGAGCAGCGAGTGGAGGCCGATCGCCGATTCCTGCGCGGTCTGGATCATGCGCGCATTTATGATGGCGAGGGCGGCGCGCTCCGCGAGATGGCTCAGGAACTCGGCCTCGGGTTCCGAGTCGATCTGCGGCCGACGGTACTCGACGATGAGGAGCCCGAGCGGCCGGTCCGAGAAGCTGGCCGGCACGAGGAAGGCGGTCGTGGCCTTGATGCCGAGCTGGCGCGTGAACCGGCGCTCGCCGAGGAGGTGCTCGGCATAGGCGGGCCGGCCCCGACGGAAGCGGCTCCTGAGGCTCGCCGGCAGCTCGCGCTCATCGAGGAGCGGCGGGAAGCTTGCGTCGCCGGCGCGGCGGAGCGTGACCTGGTCGGGATCGAGGAGATAGAGCGCCACCCGGCGGTAGAGCGTGGTCGCGGCGAGCGCATCGCTCACCGCTCCCGCCACCTCCCCGGGCGACATGGTGATGCGCAGCCGCCGGTCGAAGGCGAGGAGCGTGTTGGCCCGCCGCCGGCTCGTCCGTTCCGCGCCGTGCGACATGAGCCCGGCGGTCAGGGAGAAGACGAGGAGGAGCGGGATGCGGAGGAGGGTGCCCGGATCGAGGAGCACAGCCATGGTCGGCAACGAGATCCGGAGCTGGGCCAGGTAGAAGAGGCCCGCGAAGAGCGCGAACACGAAGCTCGCCCGCGCATCCCCGGTCACTGCCCCCGACAGGATGCAGAGCATGAGGACGACGAGGAACGCCATCCCGGAGGCGTCGGCCTGGTAGACCGCGACCGACACCAGCACGAGATCGAGCACGAAGAGGAGGAAGTGGAAGGCCTGGCGCCGGAAGACCTCCCGCGGCACGAAGTGGAGGGCCAGGTTCGAGACGATGAGGGCGAGACAGACGCCCCAGGCGTGGAGGTCCGGGCTGTCGAGGGAGAGCGGGAAGGGACGGCTGTAGAGGAGGAGGAGCGCGAGGGTTGCGCTGGCCACCCAGCGCAATGCCAGGAGCGACTTCCGACGGTTCATCCTGCCTCCGCGGCCGGGCCGGAGCGCGGCGATGCGTTTTGCCGCCGCCTCCGTGCACAATGCACGATCTGGCCGGTCCGTTCCGTCAGCGGGCGGCCGGGGATCGTGGTAACTTGTGCCGGCGACTGGTGCTCGGGACGGCGCGCCGGCGCTCGCCGGGGGCACGCGTCACTCGAAGGCGAGAAGCGTGCCAACCGGATCCCGGCTCGTGCTCCGCTCCGGGGCGGAGGCCGGCGGCAGGGGAGGGATCGATTGCAGGCGCTGAAGCGCGGCGAGCGCGCACTCAAGCGACTCGGCCTGGCCGCCGCGGCCCGCGCCGCCGCCGAGCCGCCGCGTAGTCCCGAAGAGATCGATCTCGCCCGGCTCGAGCGGATCCTCGTCGTGCGCCAGGACCGGCGGCTCGGGAACCTCGTCCTCCTGACCTCGCTACTCCAGGGGCTCCGGCGCGCGGCGCCGCGGGCGATCGTCACGGTGGTCGCGCCGGCCGGCTTCGCCGCCGTGCTCGCCGGCCATCCGGCGATCGACGCGATCCTCGCGCTCGATCACCGGCGGCTCCTGCGCTCCCCGCTGGAAATGGTGAGACTGCGCAAGAAACTACGGCGCGCCGCGCCGGAGCTCGCGATCGACGCCGCCCCCCACCACGCGGCGAGCTTCCTGAACGGGCTCCTGACCTGGGCGAGCGGCGCTCCCTACCGGCTGGGCTACGCGCGCCCCGAGCCGACGCCCTTCCTGAACCTGCTCGCACCGCCGCCCGCGGCGGCGGACTCGACGCACGAATCGGTGCTCCTCCACGATCTGCTGCGTGCGATCGCGCCCGGGATCGGCCCGGCGCCGCGCCCGCGGATCCTGCCGCCCCTGGGGGCCGCCGAGCTGGCGGCGCGCTTCCGTCGCCGGCTCGGCGTCGAGCCCGGAGCGCGCATCGCCGGCCTCCATCCCGGCGGGCGGCGGCAGAAGCGCTGGGGGATCGAGCGCTTCGAGGCGGTGGCGGCGGGTCTCGCCGCGCGCGGCATCGCGGTCCTCGTCTTCTCGGGACCGGCCGAGCGACCGCTCCTCACCGCCATGGCGCCGCCCGGGCCGCTTCGGCTCTACGCGCCGCCGACCGACAGCCGCGGGCTCGCGACGCTCCTGACCGCGCTCGATGTCTTCATCTCGGGCGACTGCGGGCCCATGCATCTCGCGTCCGCGCTCGGCGTGCCCTGTGTCACCGTGTTCCGGATCGGGGACCAGGCGCGCTACCGCCCGCTCGGCGAGCGGGACCGGGTGCTGCACGCGGCAGGCGGCGAGGTCGAGCCGGCGGCGGTCATCGCGGCGGCGACCGCGATCCTCGGCGCGGGGGCGGGCGGGGACGCGAGCGCTACTTGAGCCTGGTCACCGAGACGCCCCACAGGTGGGGCTGGTCGGGCGGCGCCGAGTTCCAGTCCTCGAAGGAATGCGAGTCGTCGGTGACGAAGTGCAGCTGGTAGGAGCCCGGCGCGAGCTCGAGCTCGGTGACCTGGCGGCGGTTCTTCTCGTTGCCGCCGGCGTGCGTGGTCTCGGCGTAGCGCATCTTCCAGACCACGTTCTCGGCCGTGCCGTCCATCCGCGAGAGCCATCCGTAGTCGAACATCTGGCCGTGCGTGCCCTCGCCGACCGCCAGGATACGCACGCGGGTCTTCCCCTCGAGCGCGAACTTCTCGACGGCGTCCGAGTCGTCCTTGATGCGAAGGAGCTGGGCGAGGACGAGCGGGTCCGAATCCGCATCGTAGGGTTCGATCGACTTCTGGTCGAAGGCGGAGCCGGCGCCCCACACCTGGATGCCCCAACCCTCCTGGTCGCGCGGCGGGGTTGCGTTCCACGACCCGTAGGCATGCGAGTCGTCGGTCACGTTGCACACGAGGTAGTCCCCGGCGGGAAGCGGCACCAGAGCGCGGGCCAGGCGGTTCTTGCCGGCGCCGCCGGCCGGCTCGGTGTTGTCACCGGTCATGCTCCACACGACCTGGTGGCTGCGCGCCTGCTCGATCCAGCTGCGGTCGGCGAAGGTCTTCTCGTCGGCGCTCTCGCCGATCGCGACCACCCGCACCTCGATCGGTCGTTTGACCCGGATGCCGCGCACGTTGATTGCGTCATCGCGCTGGCGGGAGAGATCGACGATGCGGTTCACCGTGCTTGGGTCGACGCCTCCCGCGGTGAAGTGGGCGCGCGCTCCCTGGTGGTCGAACAGCGCGGCGCCCCAGAAGGCCGGATCGTGCGGAGGATTCATGTTCCAGTCGCCGGGACCGTGCGAGTCGTCGCTCGAATAGCAGAGCACATAGGTGCCGGCGGCCAGCGGTACGGTGCCGCGGAAGAGCCGGTTCTTCTCCGCCCCGCCCGCGGGCTTCGTGTTGTCATCCGTCATCTGCCACACGATCTCGCGATCGGGCCCGCGTTCGATCCAGGTTCCGTCGGCCAGGGTCTGGTTCCGGGCGTCGTACTCGCCGAGCGCGTAGACGACCACCGTCGCTGCGGCGTCGAGGCGGAACGGCAGCCGTTCGGAGGCGGAGGGCTCGGGCTCGGCGATGCGCAGGAGCGGCTCGAAGCGGGGCCGGGCCGCATCGCCGACCTTGATCTGTGGGCGGTCCGCGTCAGCGGCGGCGAGGGTGAGGCTCCAGCTGTCCTGCTCGGGGGCGGCGATCTGCCGTACCGAGGTCTTCTTGCCCACGTTCCAGCCGAACCAGGTCGAGATGTCGATGCGACGGGCGTCGCCCACGGTCGTGAAGTAGACCTCGTAGTGACCGGGCGTGAGGCGCACGTCGGTCTCCTGCTTGACGCGCACGGTGCCGGCCTTCTTCTTCGGCTGCGCGTCGCGCTTCGCGATCTTCGGATCGAGGATCCAGGTCACCTTGCGCGTCTGTGCGTCGAGGATCCACGGGTAGGCGATGAGCTCCTCTTCCTTGGTCCCGACCGTCCCGATGGCCGTCACGTGCACGGTCACCGGGCGTTCCACGTTGAGGAAGGTCGTCTTGAGCTCTCCGGGATCGATGTCGCGCCACTCGAGGAGGGGCGGCGCGGCCCGACCGGCCCCGGGCAGGGCGATCCCCGCGGCGAGCAGCAGCGGGAGGGGGAGTCTGTGGAGTAGGGTACTCATGGCATCACCGGGGTTATCCCGCCTGGCTCCAGCGTCTTCTGGCTCGTTTCCATGTCGCTAGTAAGGACGTGGAGCGGTCCCCCGGGGTTCCATGCAAGCCGCCCGGCCCACCCGGGCCCACCCCGGCCCACCCGGGGGGCAACCCCGGTCGAGGGGCCCCGTCATGCTCCCCCGGCACCCGCCGGCGGGGCCTGGCGCCGCCGGCCGGTCGCGCCGCCCTTGCCGGCTCCCGTCGCCATCCACCCCCCGCGGACCTGGGAGCGGGCCATGGCATCCATGACCAACTGGGCGCGGAGGCCGGCAGCGAGGTCGGGGTCGCCCGGTCTCCCTTGTCCGTCCACCGCGCGGAGCAGCGCGTCCACGACCTGGATGAACGGGGCCAGTCGCCCGTCGGGGAACTCCCGCGGCAGGACCATCTCCTCCGGGATCGCCATTTCCTCGAGCACCGGATCGCCGGCGCGGCCGCCGTAGAGCGCCGCGTCGTGGATGTAGTCGGCCGGGGACTCCTGGCGGAGCTCTATGGTCCCGTCGTCGCCGTAAGCGGTGATGCGATGGCCGCGGCGATGCCATCCCACCGCGCAGACCTCGACCGCGGCGACGAGCCCGCTCGCAAGACGCAGATGGGCACCGAAGGCGTCATCGGAGGTCACGGCGGCCCGCTGGCGCGAGTCGGGGAGAGCGCGCTCGCCGATTGCGGTCACGAGGAAGCCCTGGGCTTCGCGGACGTCGCCGAGGAACCACTGAAGATAATCGAAGACGTGCGAACCGAGCGCGCCGAGGATGCCGCCGCCGGCCTCCTTCTCGCTCGCCCAGCCGAAGCTGCGGCCATCGGGATCGGCCAGGATGTCGACGAGCCACGACACCGACACATAGCGCAGGCGGCCGATCGAACCCGCGCCGAGGAGGTCGTGCATGAGCATCCATGCGGGGACGAAGCGGAACTCGAAGTCGATGATGCCGGGGATGCGGGCGGCGGCGGCGCGGTCGGCGATCTCCCGGGCGGCGTCGAGCGTGTGCGCGAGCGGCTTCTCGATGAGAAAGGGTTTCCCGGCGGCGATCGCCGCCAGCGCCACCGGCGCGTGCAGATGCGGCGGCGTGGCGATGGACACGAGGTCGACGTCCGGGCGAGCCAGGAGCTCGTGGTAGTCGTCGGTGGCGAAGGGGATGTCGAAGGCCTCGGCGACATCGGCGGCGCGCCCGGCATGCCGGGCGGCGACGGCCGTGACCTCGGTGCGCGGGTGTTCCTGGAAGCCCGGGATGTGGATCTTCTCCCCGAAGCCGACCCCGATCACCCCGACGCCGAGCTTGTCGGCCACAAGACCTCCTTCCACCCCCGCCGCCGCGGGACCGGCCGCGGCATCGTGGCGCGCCGGTCCCACCCAGGCGGCATTATGGCGGGGGAGGGGGCGTCTCTCAAGCCCCGGCCGGGCCGGGCGATCTTGTAGCATGCGGGAGGCTGGCGGATGCCGGCCGGGAGCGAGCGCGGCCGCGGGCGCCGCCGGGCGCGGCGCTGGCCGTGGCGAGGGGGGAACGCGCGTTGAGTGAACGGTGCGGAGGGCGCGGGCAGGCGGCCACCGCCCTCGACGGAGGCCCGGCCGTGCGCGTTCTCTTCGTCTCCTCCGCGCGCCGATCCCTGTGGGGCGGCGGTGAGAAGTGGGTCGTGCACATGGCGCAGGCGCTTGCCGGCCGCGGCCACTCGACGGCGATCGCCGCACGCCCCGGGAGCCGCCTCCTCGCCGCGGCCGCCGCAGCGGGGGTGCCCGGGCACGCCGTCCGCTTCGCGAGCGACCTCGATCCATTCACCTTCTGGCGTCTGCGCGGGCTCGCGCGTGCGTTCGCGGCCGACCTCCTCGTCGCCACGTTCGACAAGGAAGTCCGCATTGGCGGCCTCGCCGCCCGGAGCCTCGGCGCGGCCGGCCCCCGCGTCCTCTGCCGGAAGGGCCTGCCGCTCATGGCCGACAACTGGCGCTACCGATGGACCTACGCCCACCTCGTCGACGGGATCCTGACCCCGGCCCGCTCGATCGCCGAGCGGCTCGCGGCCTTCGCCTGGCTGCGCGTGCCGATCGAGGTGGTGCCGAACGGCGTCGATCTCGCGGCCTTTCCCCATCGTCCGCTGCGCGCAGCTTGCGACGAGATCCAGGGACTTCCTGCGCCGGGGACGGGGCAGGTGGTGCTCCATCTCGCGCGCCTCTCCGGTCAGAAGGGGCATTCGATCCTGCTCGCCGCCGCGGCCGCGCTGCGGTCGCGCTTTCCGGACGCGCGCTACCTGGTCGTCGGCGACGGCGCGGAGCGCGCCCTGATCGAGGCCGAGCGCGCCCGCCAGGGCCTCGAATCGGTCGTGATCCTGGCCGGGCATCGCACCGATACAGCGGCGCTCCTCGCCGCCGCCGACCTGGTCGTGCTGCCGTCGTTCGCCGAGGGGTTCCCGAACGTGATCCTCGAGGCCATGGCCACCGGCCGGCCGGTCGTCGCGAGCGCGGTCGGCGACACCCCCGACATCGTGCAGGACGGGGTGTCCGGATTCCTCACTCCGCCGGGAGATGCGGCCGCTCTTGCGGCGCGGATCGGCGAGCTGCTGGCCGATCCGGCGCTCCGCGCCCGCCAGGGCGCGGCGGCGCGCGCCCTGGCCGAGCGGGACCACGGGTATCCACGGGTGGTCGAGCGCGTCGAGGCCTGCTTCCGCCGCCTCGCCGCCGGTGGGGAGCCGGCCGGCTAGTCGATCCCGGCGGCGAGGACGCGCAGCCGCTGCTCGCTCAGATGCAGGAGGGTGTCCATCCCGGCCCCCGGCGTGCGCCACGCATCGCCGGCGCCGCCGCTGCTCTCGTTGATAACTGCGGCGATGCGTAGTTTTTCAACGACGGCGCGGGCGGCCGCGGCCTCGTCATCGGCCGGGGAGACGGCGTGCGCAGCGCGATCGGCGGCATCGGCCAGGGCGAGGCTGGGCACGGGGGCGTGCCGGAGCACGGCGACCAGCCGCCGGCGGGCCCCGGCTTCCGGCGTCGATTCCAGGCCGTCTGCATGGTCGAGGTAGAAACGGGCGCCGGCGGTCTCCACCTGGGCCATGCGGGCGCTCATCACGGCGATCGCGAACTGGCGCCGCGCCTCGCCGTGATCGGCGGCCGCCGCGCGGGCTCGATCGAAGAGGGGGGAGGCCGCGCGCAGGCGGAGCGCGGCGGCGAAGGCGCCGAGAGTCGAGTCGGCCGGGGCGTCGGGCGGGCGCCCGCCGCGGCGCTCGAGGTCCTGGAAGAGCCGCGCCGCGGCGCGGCGGAGATCGCTCCGATGGTGATAGACGAGGAGAGTGGCGTCCTCGACCTGGGCGATCGAGCCGGGATCCCAGTCCGGACGCTCGCCGCCCGCGGGTGCGAGCGCGTTGTCGTCGAGGATCGCGCGGCGCGCGGTCACGGTCGCGGTCGCAATGCTGACCGGGAAGGGTCCCTCGTGGTGCACGATCACGGACAGCTCGACTTCGCGCGCCCTGCCGCCGGGCGGCGGCGGGCGGAGGCCGAGATACAGACGGCGCGAGCGGAGCGCCTCGCTGCCGAGACCGAGACGGTCGGCGAGCGCATTGATGTCGCTCGCCGCCGCCCGCGCTGTATCTCCGGTCTCGCCGGCCCGCGCCGCGGCCACGATCGAGTCGGCTCCCGCGGCGAATCTGATCAGCGTGGCGCTGGTCCGCAAGAGCTCCTCTCCCGCCGTGGACAGCGGGCCGAGCGCGGCAGCCCGCCCGAGCACCGCGTGCGCCTCGCGGTACCAGCCGGCGCGGGCATACGCGCGCGCCAGCCGCTCGAGTCCGCGCTCGTTCGCCCCGCGCTCCTCGAGCGCGGCGCTCGCCGTTCGGATCTCGCGGCCCCAGTCCTCTTCGCCGGTGGCCGGCAGGGCCGTCGCCGGCGGTGCCGGAGCCAGCAAGGCCCGCCGCGACCACTGCGCGTGCGCATCCAGATAGCGGCCGGCGGTGACAAGGGCGAGGCGCTCGGCCAGCACCTCGCGATCGGGCGCGGTCAAGAGCGCCGCGTCGTCGAGGAGCGCGGGACCGCGCGCGCGGGGGGAGCAGGCGGCGAGGAAGGCGAGGGCGAGGAAGACAAGGGCGAGGAAGAGGGCCGCCCGGCAGCCGGAGCGGCGCGGGCGCCCGGCGGCGCGATATGAGGAGAGGACGTGGATCGGGTGTCGCATCGTGACCGGGTCGCGGCCCCGCCATCTTGACGGGGCCCGGTCCGCGAGGCAACTCCCTCCTTCCGCCGGCGTGTGGGGACCGCGGCGCCGCATCCCCGCCGCGGCCGCAGCTCGGCTAGAATGCGCCGGATGAGGATCCTCGAGATCGTCGACGTGCGCTGGTGGAATGCCACCGCCTACTACGGCGTCGAGCTGGCCCGTGCGCTCCGGGACTCGGGGGAGGACGTCGTCGTGGCGGCGAGCCCCGGAAGTCCGCCGCACGAGGCGGCGCGCGATCTCGGGCTCCCGGTGTGGACCGCGGTGCGTTTCGCGAACGCGAATCCGCTGGCGACGGCCCGCGACTTCCCGGCTCTCCTCCGCGAGATCCGTCGCTTCGATCTGGTCGACGCGCATCGGGCCGAGGGTCAGCTCCTCGCCGCGGTGGCGAGCGCGCTCGCCGGCGGCCCACCCGTCGTGCGCACGCGCGGGGACATTCGCCCGCCGCGCCGCGGTCCGCTCCGCGGCCTCCTGCAGCGACGGCTCACCGCCGCGCATGTGGTGCCCGGCGAGTTCATGCGGGCCGAGCTCGTGCGCACGCTCGGCATCCCGGCGAGCAGGATCTCGGTGATCCCCGCCGGGGTGGATCTCGCTCGCTACGCCCCCGGACCGGCGGTGGGCGATGAGAGGAGGAGCGAGCTCCGCCGGGCCCTCGGCATCGGGGAGCACGAGCCGGTGCTCGGCATGGTGGCGCGCCTCTCCCCGGTCAAGGGGCATCGGATCGCGCTTGGCGCGCTCGGCGCGCTCGCTCGGGCCGGTCTCAATCCGCATCTCGTCGTGGCCGGGCAGGACGCCGAGCTCACGGCGCGCGAGCTCGGGGCCGCGGCGGCCGCCGCCGGCGTCGGCGCGCGCGTCCACTGGCTCGGATTCAGGGAGGATGTGCGGCCCGTGCTGGCCGCGCTCGATGTGCTGGTCGTGGCCTCGCTCGGCTCCGAGGCCATCTCGCGCGTGGTGCTCGAAGGCATGGCCATGGCGCGCCCGGTCGTCGGGACGCGGGTCGGCGTGATCCCCGAGCTGATCCGGGACGGCGTGACCGGGCGGCTCGTGCCGCCCGGCGATGCTGCGGCGCTCGCGACCGCGCTCGCGCCGCTCGTCCGCGACCTCGAGGCGGCGCGCGCGATGGGGGCGTCCGGCCGGACCCGAGCCGAGGGCGAGTACTCGCTCGAGCGCTGGGTCGAGCGCACGCGCGTGCTCTATCGCCGGGTGGCGGCGGATCATCGGCGGCGGGTGTCCTGATGAACAAGTTGCGGCGAGGCGTCGTTATTTGCGAGCGGCGGGCCGCGCTCGCCGGGGACCCGGGCCTTGACAGCGGGGGCGGCCGGTTGCTACGCGTTGAGGCCCCCAAGTCCCGGCGATGGTCGTTGCGGAGAGGAAGAAGGAGCCCATGAAGCAGAGCGGCGATACCGATCGGGCCGGCGGCGCCAGCCGCGCCTCGGCCGCGCGTCCGGGCGCGGCCGCGGAGACGGAGGCGCCCGAGGAGGCGCCCGAGACGACGCCCGCGGAGACGGCACCCGCCGCGATGGCGGCCGCGGAGTCCGCCGCGGACACGGGGGAGGAGGCCGCTTTCGAGCCCACGCCCGACCCCATCGCCGCGCTCGAGGCCGAGGTCGCCGCAGCCCGGGCCGTGGCCGCAGCCAGCCGGGATTCCTGGTACCGGGCCGCAGCCGACCTCGACAACTTCCGCAAGCGCAGTGCGCGCGAGCTCGCGGAGGGACAGGAGCGCGCCCGGGCCGAGGTGCTCCTCGCGATGGTCCAGGTGCTCGATGACGTCGAGCGCGCGCTCGCGGCGAGCGGCGCGCCGGCGGCGACCGGCGCCGAGGAGCCCGCGGCGGACGGCGCGGCGGCCGATCCGATCGTGGCCGGGCTGCGTCTCATCCGGGGGCGGATCGCCGATCATCTCCGCCGCTTCGGCGTCTCCGAGATCCAGGCGGCCGGCGTCGAGTTCGATCCCCACGTGCACGAAGCGGTGATGCAGGCGCCCGCGGCCGGCGTGCCCTCCGGACACGTCGCCCACGTGCTCGAGCGCGGCTACCGCCTGAACGACCGGGTGCTGCGCCCGGCGCGCGTCGTGGTCGCCTAGGGAGCCAGCATGACGCAGCGTGACTACTACGAGATCCTGGGCGTGGCCCGCACGGCCACCGTGGATGACATCAAGCGCGCCTACCGCCGGCTGGCCCTCGATAATCATCCCGATCGCAATCCGGACGACCACGCGGCCGAGGGACGGTTCAAGGAGGCCACCGAGGCCTATCAGGTGCTGACCGATCCGGAGAAGCGCGCCCGCTACGACCAGTTCGGACATGCCGGCGTGCGCGGGGCCGGCGGCCCGGCCGACTTCGACCTGTCGGAAGCGCTCCGCATGTTCATGCGAGACTTCGGCGGTTTCGGCGGGTTCGATTTCTTCGGTGGCGGTGGTCGGCGCGGCGACGACCGCCGGGGCAGCGACCTCCAGGTGCGCCTCACCCTCGACCTCGACGAGATCGCGCACGGCGTGAGGAAGCAGATCAAGCTCCGGAAGCTCGTCCCCTGCGCGACCTGCGACGGCTCCGGGGCGCAGAAGGGGAGCCGCCTCGAGCGCTGCGCGACCTGCGCCGGGCGCGGCGAGGTGCGCCAGGTCGCGCGCTCCTTCTTCGGCCAGTTCATCAATGTATCGGTCTGCCCGCAGTGCGGAGGCGCGGGGGAACTGATGCGCGATCCCTGCCCGAGCTGCGGCGGCGAGGGCCGCGAGCCGGGAGAGGAGACCGTCGCCGTCGAATTGCCGCCGGGCATCGCGGCCGGCCAGTACATGCAGCTCCGCGGACTCGGGGAGGCCGGGCGGCGGGGCGGCGCGCCCGGAGACGTGATCGTCGCCATCGAGGAGAAGGAGCACCCGGTCTTCCAGCGCCGCGGCAACGATCTCCTCATGGAGCTGCCGGTCTCCTACACGATGGCGGTGCTCGGCGGAGTCGTCGAGATCCCGACGCTCGACGGCCCGATCGCGCTCGATGTGCCGCGCGGCATCCAGTCGGGGAAGATCCTGCGCCTGAAGGGCCGCGGCTTGCCGGCGCTCCGCGAGAAGAAGAAGGGCGATCTCCTCGCCCGCGTGCAGGTGTGGATCCCGGAGCGGCCGAGCGCCGAGGAGGAGAAGCTCCTCGCCAGGCTCCGGAAGATCGAGTCGCCGCCACCGGCGCCTGGCGAGAAGAGGGGTGCCGGCTGGTTCGAGCGCGTGCGCGATGCGTGGGGCGTCTAGAGGCGCCACAGGCGGCGCGGGGTCTCGCGGCGAGTCCGGATCCCGGGACGAGCCCCGGGCCGCATCGCCGGCAGAGCGCCGCTCGCGCGGGAGGGACGCCGCGGCGGGCCGCCGCCGCTACTGGGCGGCTCGCGACGAGGAGGACTCCGCGCTCCTCTGGATCGATCCCGCGGAGGTCCATCACGTACGCAACGTGATGCGGCTCGGCGCGGGCGATCGCATCGAGCTCCTCGACGGGAGCGGGTGCTGGTTCGAGGCCGAGCTCGACCGCCCCCCGCGCGGGGATCGGTGGCCGGCGCGGCTCATCACGGAGCACCTCGCTGCGCCCGAGCCTCCTCTCCCGTGGCTCATCCAGGCGCTCATCCGGCCCGCCCGCCTCGAAGCGGCGATCGACGGCGCCACGCAGATCGGGGTGCGCGGCATTCTTCTCGTCCAGGCGGCGCGGTCCGCGCCGCAGGACGCGCTCGATGCCGGGCGCCGCGCACGCCTCGAGCGGCTCCTGCGCATGGCGACGGCGCAATCCCTCGGGCTCCGCCTGCCGGTGCTGCGCGGCCCGATCCGAGCGGCGGATCTCGGCCGCGAGACCGCGGGCTTTCGCCTGTGGGTCGCCCATGGTCCGGCGCGCTCGGCGGGCGAGGGTGCTGCGCCGCGGGGTCTCTGGTCCGCAGCGCCGGGCGTCCCGGGAAGCACGGAGGCCGCCGGGACGGTGGCCGCGGGCGCGGAGGCCGCAGGCGCCGAGGCCGCAGGCGCGGAGGCCGCAGGCGCCGAGGCTCTCGTCATCGGCCCCGAAGGGGGCTTCACCGAGGAGGAGATCGCCGGATTCCTGGCCGGCGGAGCCCGCCTCCTCGACCTCGGCCCGCGGCGGCTCCGGGCCGAGATCGCAGCGCTCGTCGGCCTCGCATGGCTCGGTGCGCGGCTGCGCGCCGGCGCCGGGCGGACGGGGCCGGGCCCGGCCGTTTGACAGGGCCGCGCGGCCGCCCTTATAATCGGAGACTGGACCTTCCTCCGGCAGGCGTGGTTCGGCGTGTGCAGCAACACGTTGCGTTGGCTCGGGGTCGGTTCTCGTCCTCCCGGTTGTCTACGAGGCGGCCGGGCGTCTTGTCCGCGGCGCTCGCGCCGCGGCACCAACCATTGCGCGAGATATCCCCGAGCTTCGAGCGAGCGGATCGTCGAGGAGGTCGGTCTTCATGCTGGGCGTGAGGGTCAAGGACAACGAGTCATTCGAGAGCGCACTCCGGCGGTTCAAGAAGAAGTGCGAGAAGGCAGGCATCCTGTCCGATCTGCGCAAGCACCAGCACTTCGAGAAGCCGTCGGAGCGGAAGAAGCGAAAGGCGAATGCCGCCCGGCGCAAGGCCATAAGCCGCATGCTCCTCGATCGCGACGTTTAGTCACTCGATGAAGTGAGCGGAGACCCCGGGCGCGAACTCCGGGGCCTCGCCTCAAGACGAACGGCCGGGCTTGCGCCGCCCGCGGACGGACCCGCAAGCAGCGGGCGGGACCCCATGCATCGAGGCCACACCTTGAACCTGGCCGACCTCGTCCTCGGGATCATCCTCCTCGGCATCGTGGGGACGGGCCTCCGGCGGGGTCTTGTCGGGATGGCCCTCTATTCGCTGGCCACGGTGCTGAGCCTCCTCGCTGCGGTCGCCCTCACGCTGGCGGCGGCGGCCGCTCCCATTCCCGACACCTGGCTCCTCCTCCTCGTCCCCATCGTCTTCTTCGCGACCCTCGGCTTCGTGCTCGCGTTCTCGCGCTCGATCGCGGCGCGGGCGACGTCCACCTGGCTCAAGCTCCCGTTCGCCCCCGCGGACCGACTCCTCGGCGCCGCCCTCGCGGGTTGCCTGGGCGTCCTCGTCCTGAGCCTCGTCATCCTCGCCCTCCTCGAGTTCAAGGGGCCGGTGCGCCGGGTGAGGGACGAGGTCGCGAGCGGGCAGGCCGCTCCGTTCCTCCTCGCCGCCGGAGCGAGCGAGCTCGGGTATCTCGCCGGACCGCTGCCGATCCTCCATCCGCTCGCGGAACGGCTCGCGGCGGCTCGCGACGACATCCTGGGCCGGCGCGCGCGGCCCGCCGAATCCGAAGAGATCTGATGCCCGAGTCCGCGCCCCCGGGCATCACCGAACACACCCTCTCGGTTCTCGAGTTCGGGAAGATCCTCCCCGAGATCGCGCGGCGCGCGGACTCGGCTCTCGGGCGGGAGCTCGCGCTCGGGACCGCGCCGGCCCCCGATCTGGAGCGCGCGGTGGCGCGGGCGCGCGACCTCGGCGAATGGCTCGCGCTCGAGAGCGGCGCGCCGTCGCCGCCGAGCCTCGCCGTGCCCGATGTGCGGGCGCCGCTCGACGCCGCGGCGACCCCGGGGGCGGTGCTCGATCCGCCCGAGCTGCGCGATGTGGCGCTCGTTGCGCGTACCGCCCGGGTCGTGCACGACATGCTCGACACGCGCGCGGCCGATGCGCCCTCCCTCGCCGCGGAGACCGCCCCGCGGCTAGGGCGGCACCTCGCCCTCGAGCAGGCGATCGAGCGCGCGATCGACGAGCACGCCCGGGTGCGCGACGGGGCAAGCGCCGCGCTCGAGCGCCTGCGTCGCCGCATCGAATCGACGAGGGTGGCGATCGGCGAGCGCCTCGAGCGGCTGGCCGGCCGCATCGGGGCGGAGTCCTTCGTCACCGAGCGCGGCGGCCGCTACACGGTCGCGGTGCCGGTCGAGCTCCTCGGCCGCGTGCGCGGGGTCGTGCACGACCGCTCGGCCTCGGGCGCCACCGTCTTCCTCGAGCCCTTCGAGGTGGTCGAGCTCGGCAATCGCCTGCGCGAGGATGAGGAAGCCGAACGGGCCGAGGTGCGCCGCATCCTGGCCGAGCTCACCGCCCGCGTGGGCCCCCTCGCTTCCGAGCTTGCACGCTCGGCCGCCGCCCTCGGCGAGCTCGACGCGCTCCGCGCCAAGGGCCGCCTCGCCCGCGACTGGCGGTGCGTGCTCCCGGTGCTCCGCCGGGGTGGGCCGATCGACTTGAAGAACGGGCGGCACCCGCTCGTCGCGCGCGCGAGAGAGGCGCTCGGGGAGGAGGTCGTCCCGCTCACGCTGGCCCTCGGCGCGCCGGCGCGGATCCTCGTCATCACGGGGCCCAACATGGGCGGCAAGACGGTCGCGCTCAAGACGCTCGGGCTCCTCACCCTGATGGCCATGTCCGGGCTCGGCGTCCCGGCCGCTGACGGCACTGAGCTCGGGTTCTTCCCGACCATCGTCGCCGACATCGGGGACGAGCAGTCGATCGAAGAGAACCTGTCCACCTTCGCCTCGCACGTCCGGAACCTGAAGGACGCCGTTGACTCGCCCGGGCCGCAGACCCTCGTCCTCCTCGACGAGCTCGGAGCGGGCACCGACCCTGCCGAGGGGGCGGCGCTCGGCCAGGCCGTGCTCGAAGCGCTCTCCGCCGGCGGGGCCGTTGCGGTCGTCACCACACATCATGGAACACTCAAGGGGATGGCCATGTCGAACCCATCCATCTTGAATGCTTCCATGGCTTTCGATCCGCGAGATCACACGCCGCTTTATGCGCTGATCCCCGGCGTGCCCGGGCGGAGCCTGGGGCTCGAGGTGGCCGACCGGCTGGGTTTCCCGGCCGCCGCGCTCGATCGCGCGCGTGCCCTGGTGCCCGCGAGCGAGCATCACCTGAGCGAGCTCATCGCCGATGTCGAGAAGCGCCGGCTCGCGCTCGCCCAGGCCGCGGGCGACCTCGCCGCCGACCGCCGGGCTCTCGGCGCGCTCCTTGCGAAGTACCGGGGCCGGCTCGCGGAAGCACGCGCTCTCCGCGATCGAGTGGTCGAGCGGGCGCAAGAACGGGCCCAAGGGGTAGTACACGAGGCGGACGAACTGGTCCGGGCGGCGCGCCGGGCTCTTCGCCTCGCGGGAGCGCGGAGCGAGCCCGGACCGGCGAGCCGGCCGGATGCGACGCGCCCCGCGGCGGGAGCCGTGGCGGCCAGCCCGGCGGCTTTCGAGCCCCCGGCGGACGAGCAGGCGGCCGAGTCCGGCCAGGGCCTCGGGCGCGAGATCGAGATCCTGGCCGGGAAGCTCCGCTCGGCGCGGGACGGGCGAGCGGTGCGCGCGCCGGCGCCTCCTCCGGGCGCGAGCGGGTCCGGGTTCGAACCGGGGGCCGCGTTCTGGGCCATCGACCTCGCGACCGTGGTCGAGGTCGTGAAGGGTCCGGATCACGCCGGACGCGTCCTCGTCCGGCGCGGCGGGTTCAAGCTCGAGATCCACGGCGATCGGCTGCGGCCGGCCACCGTGGAGGAGCGTGCCCTGGCCCGCCCGGTCGCGCGCTTGCCCGTGCGCGAGGTCACGGTCGAGCCGCCGCCGAGCTTCGAGCTGGATCTCCGCGGCCTGACCGGAGACGAGGCGGTGGCTGCGGTCGAGCGCTATCTCGAGCAGGCGGCGGTGCACGGACTGAGCCTCGTGCGCCTGATCCACGGCAAGGGGACCGGGGTGCTCAAGGCGCGGGTGACCGAGTTCCTCGGCACGCATCCCCGCGTCGCCTCGTTCCGTCCTGGAGAGACGGGCGAGGGCGGGGCCGGGGTGACGATGGTCGAGATCGCCTGAGGCGGGTTGCGCCGGGACTGGAGATCGCCGGAGATCGTTGTGGGCCAGCGGGAGCGGCATGCGGATTCCTGACGAGATCATCGACGAGGTGCGCGCCGCGACGAACATCGTCGAGGTGATCGGCGAGTACGTGCCGCTCGTCGCCGCCGGGCGGAATTACAAGGGCCTCTGTCCGTTTCATGAGGAGAAGACCCCGTCGTTCATCGTGAGCCCGGATCGCCAGACCTATCACTGCTTCGGCTGCTCCGTCGGCGGCAACGTGTTCAGTTTCCTCATGAAGAACCAGGGCCTCGAGTTCCGCGAGGCGATCGAGCTCCTGGCCGGGCGCGCGGGGATCACGCTGCCGCGGGAGCCGGAGTCGGCGCGCGCTCTGGGCGAGGCCGGCCCGGGCCGCCTCTTCGCCGCGCTCGAGGAGGCGACGCGCTTCTTCGAGCAGAACCTGTGGCAGCGCGACGCGGGCCGCCGTGCGCGCGCCTATCTCGTCGAGCGCGGAATCCGCGAGGACACGGCGCGTCTCTTCCGCCTCGGCTACGCGCTCCCCGGCTTCGACAGCCTGCGCCGGCGACTCGGCGATGCGCAGGGTCTGAAGACGCTCATCGCCGCCGGGCTGCTCGTCGATCGCGGCGAGGATCGCAACTACGATCGCTTCCGCGATCGGCTCATCTTCCCGATCATCGGCCCCGGAGGACACGCGGTCGGCTTCGGGGCGCGCAGCATGGACGGCTCGGAGCCCAAGTACCTGAACAGCCCCGAGACCGCGGTCTACCACAAGCGCGAGGTGCTCTACGGGCTCCAGGCGGCGAGGGGGACGCTCGCCCGACAGGGGACGGCCTGGATCGTCGAGGGCTACATGGATGTCCTCGCCCTGCAACAGGCCGGTTTCGGGGCGGCGGTGGCCGTCTCGGGGACGGCCTTGAGCGACCGCCATGCCCGGCTCCTGGGCCGGCATGCCCGCCAGATCCTCCTCTTCTTCGACGGGGACGACGCCGGGCGGGCGGCCATCCTCCGCTCCCTGCCGCCGCTCCTCGCGGAGGGGCTCGCCGTCCGGGTGGCCCTGATCCCCGGCGGTGACGACCCCGACAGCCTCGTCCGCCGGGGCGGGGCCGCGGCGGTGGAAGGGGTGGTCAAGCAGGCCTCATCGGTGGTACAATTTGTTGTTACCCTTTGCTACATGGCGCGCTCGAAAGAAGAGGCGAGGGCCGAGGCTCTGCGCGAGCTCGTGCATTTGGGATCTTTTCTGCCGCCAGGGGCCGATTTGCGTCTCTTCTCCGAGGATGCGGCGCGCGCTCTCGGTTTCGCGGAGCCGTCGCTGGCCCGGGAGATCGCGGTCGCGCGAGTGGCCCGGGAACGCCAGGCCCGAACCGGGATCGACCGCGGCCAGGCCGGGGAGGCCGGCCGGACCTTGGACGGGCTCGACCGGCGGCCGGCGGCGGCCGCGGGGGGGCGAACCGGGGGCAGTCGCGGCCCGGGGTCGGGCCTCGCTGCTCGGGCACGGGGTGGCGCCATGGACCGCGAGATCCTCGCACTCGCCCTGGGCCGCCCGGAGCTCGTCCGGCGGATGCGGGCCGAGCTCGAGAGCGACGACTTCGGGACTCCCGAGTGCAAGCGCCTGTGGGCCTTGCTCCTCGCCCGCGAAGAAGCGAATCAATCGATCCGTCCTGCCGACCTGATCGGCCCCGAGGCGGATGCCGCCTTGGGCAACCTCATCACGGAACTGGCCGTCGATCCGGCGGCCGGCGAGGAAGGCGCGGAGGCCTTGGCGAGCGATCTCATCGCGCGACTCCGATCGCGCCGGCACAAGGCGGAGATCGCCCGTCTCCGGGAACTCATTCGCGAGCACGAGGCGGCGGGGCGCGGGGACGAGATCGAGCCCCTCCTCGAACGCGTGCAGCACCTCATCCAGTCAGGATGATGGACACGACCAACCGCACAGCCAGTTTCCACTGCGCGCGGATCGCCGGTTCGCGCGCGGCGGCATGTCCGGGCCGCGAGCTCACGACGGCCGCGCCGGCGGGAGTGGCCCGCGCGGCGAACGAGGGCCGGGAGAAAGGGCGTTCATGAGCAGGAGATCCAAGGGCAAGCCGGTTCTCGATGACCTGCGTCAGGTGGCCTTGAAGCAGGGCTTCATGACGATCGAGCAGATCGAGAACTCGATGGATCTCGAGACCGACATCGACCTCATGGATGAGGTCTACATCATGCTCGGGAAGATGAAGATCGAGGTCTTCGACTCCGAAAAGGACGCGCAGGACAAGATCCGCAAGGTCCAGAAGCAGGAGGAGAAGAAGGTCGAAGCCCGAGCCGTCGCCAGCCAGGTGCTCCGCTACGACGATCCCGTGCGCATGTACCTGCGCGAGATGGGCCGCGTGCCGCTGCTCGACCGCGAGGGCGAAGTGGAGATCGCCAAGCGCATCGAGAGCGGCAGTCGCAAGATCCGTCTCGCCGTGTTCCAGTCGCCGACCTGCCTCCGGGACCTGCTCGTTCTCGCCGAGCGTCTCGAGCAGGAGAAGGTGAAGATCGAGGACGTGGTCCAGCTCGACTTCGGCGGCTGGAGCTCGGGCAACTCGGCGCGCAAGGACCGCGGGCGGGTGATCGCCGTCATCCACCGCGCCGTCGAGATCCAGGCCGAGCTCGCCCAGCTCCGCCAGGCCGCCTCGCGCAAGCTGTCGCAGAAGCGCGAGCGGGAGCTGGCGGAGGCCATCGCCAAGCTCGAGACCAGGGTCGCGCAGGACGTGGCGGCCGTGCCGTTCAACCCCAAGCTCATCGACAAGCTGGCGATGAAGGCCAAGCTCCAGTGGGAGCGGATGCGCGAGGCCGAGAGCTCGATCACCGACATCGAGCGGCGGGTCGGCATGTCCTCCGAGGACCTGACCACGCTGGCCCGGCGGGCCGGCCGCTCGACCCCGGACCTGCGCAAGGTCAAGCGCGAGACCGGGCTCGGCAAGGAAGAGCTCGGCGATGCGCTCAAGAACCTGAACCTGGCGAAGAAGCGCGTCAAGAAGATCGAGGTCGAGGACCAGGTCACGCGCGACCAGGCGCGGTCGATCGTGCACCTCATCCATCAGGGCGAGCGCGAGCGGGACCAGGCCAAGAAGGAGATGATCGAGGCCAACGTGCGCCTCGTGATCTCGATCGCCAAGCGCTACACGAACCGCGGCCTCGAGTTCCTCGACCTGATCCAGGAGGGCAACTCGGGCCTGATGCGCGCGGTCGACAAGTTCGACTACCGCAAGGGCTACAAGTTCTCGACCTACGCCACCTGGTGGATCCGGCAGGCGATCACGCGCGCCATCGCCGACCAGGCGCGGACCATCCGCGTGCCGGTGCACATGATCGAGGCGATCAACAAGGTGGTGCGCACCTCGCGGCGCCTGGTGCAGGACCTCGGGCGCGAGCCGACCCCCGAGGAGATCGCCGAGCAAGCTCGACATGCCGGTCGACAAGATCAAGATGCGTCCTCAAGGCGGCGCAGGAGCCGATCTCGCTCGACCGGCCGATCGGCGAGGACGACGACTCGAACCTCGGCGACTTCATCGAGGACACGAGCGTCGTCTCGCCCGGCGCACTCGGCCGACCTTCGCCATGCTGCGGACGAGGTGAACGACGTGCTCGAGACGCTGACCAAGCGCGAGGCGAAGGTCATCCGGCTGCGCTTCGGCCTGACCGAGGACGGCTGCCCGCGCACGCTCGAGGAGGTCGGGCGCCTTCTTCAACGTGACGCGCGAGCGCATCCGCCAGATCGAGGCGAAGGCGCTGCGCAAGCTGCGCCACCCGACGCGCCGGCGGCGGCTGAAGGCGTTCATCGGAGTTCGCCTAGCCGGGACCCGCCGCGCCTGCGAGTGCGCCGCGCCGGCCGGCACCGGGGATCCTGCCGCCGGCGGGGCTTGCAGGCGGGTGCGGGCGCCGTGCTGAGGTCTCCTCCGGTTCGTGGGCCCATAGCTCAGGTGGTCAGAGCGGCCGGCTCATAACCGGTTGGTCCTTGGTTCGAATCCAAGTGGGCCCACGGTACACGAGCCGGGGCCGCGAGCGGGCCGGCCGGCGGGACCGGCACCGGGGCGCCGCACGAGAAGGGCGGGTAGCTCAGCTGGCAGAGCACCAGGATCACAACCAGGGGGTCACAGGTTCGAGCCCTGTTCCGCCCACCATGCTTCGAACGCCGCGCCGCTCGGCGCCGGCAGGAGCGGCGAGAGCGCGTTCCGGCCCGGGCGGGCGAGCGGGCCGTAGTTACCCGGCCGTCCGGGTCGGCTCGCGCGCGGCGCGCGCAGCGAACAGAACGAGGAGCGTGCCTCGAGGCATGCTCCTCGTTGGCTTTTCGGGCGGAGGTGGAGCGTAGCGACCATGAAAGCCGCCATCCTGGAAGTCCTCGGCGTCCTCGCGCGCATAGACCGCGAGGGCCGCGCCATTCACGATCGGCTCGACGCGATGCCGGCCCGCTTCGCCAAGGTCGAGGCGGAGATCCTCCGCCAGCGGGCGGACCTGGCCCGCCTCGAGAAGGAGCTGGAGGAGGCGGGCAAGAAGCGCCGCGATCGCGAACAGGAGGCGCTCGCCATCGCCGCGCAGATGGGCAGCGACTCGGCCAAGCTGAACGCGATTCGCAACAACACCGAGTACACGGCCATGCTGAAGCAGATCGCGGAGGCCAAGCTCAAGAAGACCGCCCTCGAGAACGAGGCGCTCGCGCTCATGGAGCGCGAGGAGGAGGTCGGTCGCCGGCTCAAGAGCGAGCGCACGCGCGCGGAGAAGGAGATCGCGGACCTCGGCGGCGAGAAGCGGATCCTGGACCAGGAGAAGCAGCGCTGCGAGACCGAGCTCGGGGCGACGAACGCCGAGAGAGGCCGCCTGCTCGGCGACCTCGAGCCGGAGCTGCGCGGGCGCTACGAGCGGCTGGCCCGCGGCAAGCACGGGCTAGCCGTGGTGCCGGTCGTGAAGGGCGCCTGCGGCGGTTGCTTCGCCGCGCTGCCGCCGCAGCGCGTGAACGAGGCCCGGCTCGCCGAGCGGCTCGTCTTCTGCGACGACTGCAGCCGGATCCTCGTGTGGGACGAGGAGAGCGGCTACTCGTGAGCGGGCGTGCGCTCATCGTGTACGCCGACGGAGCCGCGCGCGGGAACCCGGGACCGGCGGCCGGCGGTGCCGTGCTCCTATCCCCGGACGGAGAGGTCGTGGACGAGCTGTCCTGCGCGCTCGGCCGCGCGACCAACAACGTGGCCGAGTACCGGGCGCTCATCCTCGGTCTGACCGCGGCCGCCCACCACGGCGCCGAGGAGGTGACCGTGCGCATGGACTCGGAGCTCGTCGTTCGCCAGATGGACGGGCGCTACCGCGTGAAGAACGAGGCGCTCAAGGTGCTCCACCAGGAGGCGAGCGCGCTCAAGCGGAAGTTCAAGCGCTTCGCGATCGAGCACGTGCCCCGGGAGATGAACACCGAGGCCGACCGGCTGGCCAACGCGGTTCTGGATGACGCCTGAGTGTCCCGGCCGGGCGGGAAAAACGCGGCGCCCGCGGACCGGACCACGGGTACAATGAAGTGCGAAGACCGGAGCCGGTGAGGCGGCCGCGGGCTGCCGCCAGGTGGCTCGAGGAAAGTCCGGGCTCCACAGGGCAGGGTGCTGGGTAACCCCCAGCGGGAGCGATCCTAGGGAAAGTGCCACAGAGAATAGACCGCCCAAGCTCCGCCTCACGGCGGAGACGGCAAGGGTGAAACGGCGAGGTAAGAGCTCACCAGTGCCGGCGGTGACGCCGGCAGCTCGGTAAACCCCACCTGGAGCAAGGCCAAATAGGGGAGGAGAGACGGCCCGTCTCGTCATGACTCCCGGGTAGGCTGCTCGAGGCGTCCGGCAACGGACGTCCCAGACGAATGGTCGCCGCGGACCCCTCGGGGTCCGACAGAACCCGGCTTACCACCGACTCCGGTCTTCGTTTCCGCGATCCGGGCGGGCACTCCGGCCCGGCGCGACGGGCGGCTCGAGCGAGGCGCGTCACGCGATAGACGATGGCTGATCATCTCCCGCGGTCGAACCGCAACCCGGACATCCTGTTCGCCGGGCTCCTCACCCAGGCCAAGACCGTGCGTCCGGGTTTCGACGTCGACCGCGTCCGCCGCGCCTACGACTTCTCCAAGTCCGCGCACGGCTACCAGCTCCGCCGCTCGGGCGACCCCTATATCACCCACTGCGTCGAGGTCTGCCTGATCCTCGTCGAGATGCTCGAGTCGCGCATCGATGAGACCCTGATCACCGCCGCCCTCCTCCACGATGTCGTCGAGGACACCAAGATCTCCCTCGCTGAAGTGGAGAGCCGCTTCGGTGCGCCGGTGGCGCGGCTGGTCGACGCGCTCACCAAGATCTCCGGCCTGTCGATGGGCGATCGCCTGCACGAGCAGGCCAACACCTTCCGCAAGATGCTCCTGTCCATGGCCAAGGACATCCGGGTGGTGCTGATCAAGCTCGGCGATCGCCTGCACAACATGCGCACGCTCGAGCACCTGAAGCGGGAGCGCGCCCTCGAGATCGCGACCGAGACCCTCGACATCTACGCCCCGCTCGCCCATCGCCTCGGCATCGCCACCGTCAAGTGGGAGCTCGAGGACCTCGCCTTCAAGCACCTGAACCCCGAGCTCTACCGCGAGATCTCGCGCAAGGTCGAGATGCGTCGCGGCGAGCGCGAGCGCTACCTGGACGAGATCAAGGCCCACATCCACCGCCGCCTGGTCGATCTCGGGATCAAGGCCGAGGTGGCGGGCCGGCCCAAGCACTTCTACTCGATCGCGAAGAAGATGCAGGACCAGGGCCGGCCGTTCGAGGACATCTACGATCTCCTTGGCGTCCGCATCATCACGACCAGCGTCGACGACTGCTACAAGGCGCTCGGCGCCGTGCACAACCTGTACAACCCGATTCACGACCGCTTCACCGACTACATCGCGACCCCCAAGAGCAACATGTACCAGTCGCTGCACACGACTGTGGTGGGACCGCGCAACAACCTGATCGAGGTCCAGATCCGGAGCCGCGAGATGCACCGGGTGGCCGAGCTCGGCGTGGCCGCGCACTACTCGTACAAGGAGAGCGGCGAGGCGGAGACCGCGGCGAGCCAGGCCTGGGCCGCCATCATGCGCCAGACCGAGCAGTGGTCGGAGGACGCGACGTCCCCGGCCGAGTTCCTCGAGTACGTGAAGATCGGGCTCTACCAGGACGAGGTGTTCGTCTTCACGCCGAAGGGCGATCTCATCCACCTGCCCCAGGGTTCGACCCCGGTCGACTTCGCCTATCACATCCACACCCAGGTCGGCGAGCACACAGTGGGCGCCCGGATCAACGGGCGGATCGTCCCGCTCCGCTACCAGCTCGTGTCGGGCGACCACGTCGAGATCATCACCTCGCCGCAGGGCCAGCCGTCGCACGACTGGCTCGGCTTCGTCGTCACCTCGCGCGCGCGGTCGAAGATCCGCCGCTGGGTCAAGGCGCAGCGCCACGATCAGTCGATGGCGCTCGGGCGCGAGATGCTCGAGAAGGAGGTGCGGCGGCTCCGCCAGAAGCTGCCCACCCCCGAGGAGCTGGCCGATGCCGCGCAGGCGGTGGGCTACGAGGGAGTCGAGAGCCTCTGCGTCGCGCTGGGCAACGGCGATCTGAATCTCAAGCAGGTCCTCGCCAAGATCTTCCCCGATCTGGCCGAGCACCCCGAGCGGCCGCGCCGCACCTTCTCGCTCGAGGGGCTGCGCGATCTCGCCCGCATGCCCGCGCGCGGCGTCTCGATCCAGGGTCTCGACAACCTGATGATCACCTTCGCCAAGTGCTGCATGCCGGTTCCCGGGGATCGCATCACCGGGATCGTCACCCGCGGCCGCGGCGTGACCGTGCACCGGCTCGACTGCCCGAACGCCTTCGAGGGGCGCGTCGAGCCCGAGCGCCGGATCCACGTCGACTGGGACGCCGACAAGGACCAGGCGTTCCTGGTCAAGCTCCTCGTCACCGGCACCGAGCGGCGCGGGCTCCTGGCCGACGTCGCCAAGGCCATCTCCTCCGCCGATACCAACATCCGGCGCTCGGAGATGAAGACGGACAACGTGAACGTGCGCGGCACCTTCTTCGTCGAGGTCAAGAACCTCCGCCATCTCGATCGGGTGATCCGCGCCGTGCGCGAGGTGAAGGGCGTGACCGCGGTCGAGCGCCACCAGGTGTTCGGCGACGCGCGGCTCGACGACGTGGCCGAGCCCGAGGAAGAGGTCGGCTAGCTCGATGCGGGCCGTCGTGCAGCGCGTGAGCCGGGCCGTGGTGCGCGTGGACGGGGAGGGGGTCGGAGAGATCGAGCGCGGGCTCGCCGTGCTCCTCGGAATCGGCGCCGGGGACGGCGCAGCGGAGGTCGGCTGGATGGTGCGGAAGCTCGCCGAGCTCCGCATCTTTCCCGACGAGGATGGGAAGATGAACCGCTCGCTCGAGGACGTGGGCGGCGCCGTGCTCCTCGTCTCCCAGTTCACGCTCTACGGCGACGTCGCGAAGGGCCGGCGGCCGAGCTACGCGGGCGCCGCCGCGCCGGAGACCGCCGCGCCCCTCGTCGCGGAGGTGGCCGCCGGCCTCCGCGCCCGCGGGATCCCGGTCGAGTGCGGGCGCTTCGGGGCCATGATGGAGGTCGAGCTCGTGAACCAGGGACCGGTCACCATCCTGCTCGAGACCGCACCATGAGTGCGCGGCCCGCTCCCCGTTCCCTCCTCTACGCGGGACCGGCGCTCTTCATCCTGGCCTCGGGCTCGCCGCGCCGCGCCGCGATCCTCCGCCAGCTCGGCGTGCGCTTCGTCATCCGTCCGGCCGACGTGGACGAGCGCGGTGAACCCGGTCTGCCCCCGCGCGAGGTCGCGATGCGCGCCGCGGCCGAGAAGGCGTCCGCGGTGGCGCGCGGGCGCCGGCGCGGCATCGTGCTCGGGGCCGACACGGTCGTCGTCGTGGACGGCGAGGTGCTCGGGAAGCCGGCCAGCCCGCGCGCCGCGGCCCGCATGCTCGCGCGGCTCGTCGGGCGCACGCATGTCGTCACGACCGGGCTCGCGCTCATCGACGTCGAGCGCGGCGCGCGTTGCCTCTCCTGGGAGGACACGCGCGTGCACATGCGTGCCGCGACCGGGGCGGAGATCGCCGCCTACGTCGCGACCGGCGAGCCCTTCGACAAGGCGGGCGCGTACGGGATCCAGGGGCACGGGGCCCTGTTCGTGGATCGCATCGAGGGTTGTTACTGGAACGTGGTGGGTCTCCCGGTGGCGCGGCTCCGCAGCATGCTCGTCGACCTGACGGCGGGAGCGTCGGCGCGGCGCCCGCCGCTCCGCCCGCGGAAGATGAGGAAGCGATGATCGAGACGATCGCCCTGACCGGGGACGGCCGGGTCCGCTACCTGGACCAGACCCGCCTCCCGGCTGCCGAGACCTACGTGACGACCGCGGATTGGCAGGAGGTCGCGCGCGCCATCCGCACGCTCGCCGTGCGCGGTGCGCCCGCGATCGGAGTCGCGGCGGCGATGGGGGTCGCGCTCGCCGCGCGCGCCGCGAGCGCACTCGCCCCGGAGGCGGCCGATCGCGCCATCACGGGCGCGATCGACGGCCTCGGCGCCACGCGGCCGACCGCGGTCAACCTGTTCTGGGCGCTCGCCCGCATGCGCGACGGGCACGCGCGGGCGCGGGCGGCCGGGCTGGCCGGGGACGCTCTCGCGCGGGCTCTCGCCGCCGAGGCGGCGGCGATCCACGCCGAAGACCTCGCCCAGTCGCGCGCGATCGGCGAGCACGGCGCGGAGCTCGTTCCGGCGCGGGCGCAGATCCTCACCCACTGCAACGCGGGAGGGCTCGCGACGGGCGGCCTCGGCACGGCGCTCGCCGTGATCTACGCGGCGCATGCTCAGGGCAAGGATCTGCGCGTCCTCGCCGACGAGACACGGCCGCTCCTCCAGGGTGCGCGCCTGACCGCGTGGGAGCTCCATCGCGCCGGCATCCCGGTCACCCTGATCACCGATTCGATGGCCGGCTCGGCCATGGCCCGGCTCGGCGTAGATCTGGTCGTGGTCGGGGCTGATCGCATCGGACAGAACGGCGACGTGGCCAACAAGATCGGCACCTATCCGCTGGCCGTCCTCGCCGCCCGCCATCGGGTTCCCTTCTACGTGGCCGCGCCGTCGTCGACGATTGACCCCGATCTCCGCGATGGGGCGGACATCCCGATCGAGGAGCGGGCCGCGGAAGAGGTGACCGAGTTCGCCGGGGCGCGCATCGCCCCGGCCGGGATCCTGGCCTGGAACCCGGCCTTCGACGTGACCCCCGCCGAGCTCGTCACGGCCATCGTGACCGAGCGCGGGGTCATCCGGCCGCCCTACCAGGGGAAGTTGGAAGGGGCGTCGCGGCAACCGGTTACCGCCTCAGCCGGGCCTCCGGCCCGGGGCCGAGGGTAGCGCAACGGTCCGCTCGCCATCCGGCGGGCCCGGGAAGGGGCGGATGAAGCCGTTGACAGCCCTCGCTCCGGGCTGCTAACTTCCGCGGTCCGGCTATCTTGCCCTGCTCGCGCATCCTGAGGACCCGTCGGTCTCCACGAAGCAGCCGCTCGGGTCGTGGGGTTTTGCGCCTTGGCGGGTGCGGCCTCTTTCGGACGCATGGGAAGAAGTTTGCATGAAGACCTACATTCCTAAGAAGGATGACATCGCCCAGGCCCACGCCTGGGTCGTCCTCGACGCCGAGGGCATGCCGCTCGGACGGCTCGCCTCCGAGGCGGCGAAGCTGCTCAAGGGCAAGCACAAGCCTGCCTACACGCCGCACCTCGATCTCGGCGATCACGTCGTGGTGATCAACGCGGAGCGCGTGCTCCTGACCGGGCGCAAGCGCGAGCAGATGACGTACTACCGGCATTCCGGCTACCCGGGCGGGCTGCGCGCCATCCCGGTGGCCGTGATGATGGCGAAGAAGCCGGAGGAAGTGGTGCGCCTGGCCGTGCGCGGCATGATCCCGCGCAACCGCCTCGGTCGCGCCATCATGCGGAAGCTCAAGGTGTATCGCGGAGCCGAGCATCCGCACGCGCCGCAGAAGCCGGCGCCGCTCGCCGTCAAGGGTTAGCCGCGCCGCCAGGCGGCGCGCGCGGATCGAGCCCGCTCGGAACGAACCGAGCGGGGCTGAATTCCCTCCCGAGGAGTCCTAAGGAGAGTCGATGGAGGACAAGGTTCTCGTCACCGGGCGCCGCAAGAGCTCGGTGGCTCGTGTGTTCATGCGTCCGGGGACCGGCAAGCTCCTCGTGAACGGCCGTGACCTGAAGACCTACTTCAAGCGCGAGGTCCTGGTCATCGCGGCCCTCGCCCCGCTCAACTCGACCGAGACCAAGGACCGCTTCGACGTCGAAGCGGTGGTCGTCGGCGGCGGCCTGACCGGCCAGGCCGGCGCGCTCCGGCACGGGCTCGCGCGCGGCCTGTGCAAGGCGGTGCCCGAGCTGCGCCCGAGCCTGCAGAAGGCCGGCTTCCTGACGCGCGACGCGCGCGAGAAGGAACGGAAGAAGTACGGGCAGGCCGGCGCGCGGAAGCGCTTCCAGTTCTCGAAGCGCTAGACCTGCATCCCTGTTTGCGGGCCCGAGCGGCCCGCGATCCCCGGCGGTCGGGCCTCGATCTCCACCAGGAGCGGCCGGGACCGCCGGAGCACACACGCCGCCTCTTGGCTTCGGTTGCCGCCCGCAGGGGCGGTCCGGGCGGCGGAGGATGAAACCGAACAGCGGAGGACTGGATGGAGATCGGTCTCAGAGACCTCCTTGAAGCCGGCGTGCACTTCGGGCACCAGACGCGGCGCTGGAATCCGAAGATGAAGCACTACATCTTCATGGAGCGAAACGGCATTTACATCCTCGATCTGCAGAAGACCCTCGCCGCGCTCGAGGAGGCGCGCAAGGCGGTCGAGGTGGTGGCGCGCCGTGGCGGCAAGGTGCTCTTCGTGGGCACCAAGCGCCAGGCCCGCGACCCCTTGATCCGCGAGTCCGAGCGCTGCGGCATGTACCACATCACCGAGCGCTGGCTCGGCGGCATGCTCACCAACTTCAAGACCATCCGCAGCTCGGTGAAGCGTCTGCTCGAGATCGAGGCGATGGCCACCGACGGCACGTACGAGAAGTTGGCGAAGAAGGAAGTGTCGCGCCTCGAGAAGCAGCGGGCGCGCCTCGACAAGGTCTTCTCGGGGATCAAGCAGATGGAAGAGCTGCCGGCCATCGTCTTCATCGTCGACACCAAGAACGAGCGGATCGCGGTCAGCGAGGCCAACCGGGTGGGGATCCCGATCATCGGTGTCGTCGATACCAACTGCGATCCCGATCCGATCAACTATCCTATTCCCGGCAACGATGATGCGCTGCGCGCCATCGAGCTCTACGCACGGATGGTCGGCGACGCCGTGCTCAAGGTCCGGAGCGAGATGACCGAGGGCGAGGCGGTGGCCCCGAGCGGCGGCGAGGGGGCAGGGCGGCCGGAGCCGCAAGCGGCGGTGATGGCGGCGGCAGAGCCGGCGCTCGCGCCGCCGGGGGTCTGAAGCGCGCGGCAACGCATGCGCGGAGCGGGGGAACCATGAGCGGGGAAACGATCAGCGCCACTCTCGTGCGCGATCTGCGCGTGAAGACGGGCGCCGGCATGATGGACTGCAAGAAGGCGCTGGCCGCAACCGGCGGCGACATCCAGGCGGCCGAAGAGCACCTGCGCAAGAAGGGCCTGTCGGATGCGGGCAAGCGCTCCGGGCGCGAGACCCGCGAGGGGCAGGTCTACGCCTACATCCATCCGGGCGGCCGGGTCGGCGTGATGATCGAGATCGGCTGCGAGACCGATTTCGTGGCGCGCACCGACGAGTTCCAGAGCCTGTGCCGCGAGCTGGCCATGCAGGCGGCCGCCACCGAGGCCGTGGCCGTCGAGCGGGACCAGCTGCCGGCGGCGCGCGTCGCCAAGGAGCGCGAGATCTTCGCCGCGCAGGTCGCGGCCATGGGCAAGCCGGCGGCGGTCACCGAGAAGATCGTGGAAGGCAAGATCGAGAAGTTCTTCTCCGACGTGGTGCTTCTCGAGCAGCCCTACATGCGCGATCCCGAGCGCAGGGTGAAGGACGTGGTCACCGCGGCGATCGCCCAGTTCGGTGAGAACATCACCGTGCGCCGCTTCGCCAAGTTCCGCCTCGGCGAGGAGTAGGCTCTGGCCGGCGGGCCGCGCCTGCGGACCCGCCCGCCGGCGGCGCCGCGTCGTCCGCGCCCGGAGGTCGAGTTGGCCGGAGCCCGATTCAAGCGCATCCTCCTCAAGCTCTCCGGCGAGGTGCTCGCGGGAGAGCAGGGCTTCGGCATCGAGCCCCGGCGGCTCGTGCAGATCGCCGAGGAAGTGGCCGGGGTGCATGCGCTCGGCACCCAGATCGGCATCGTCATCGGCGGCGGCAACATCTTCCGCGGCCTCCGCGCCTCCGCCGAGGGCATGGACCGGGTCAATGCCGACTACATGGGCATGCTGGCCACGGTCATCAACGCCCTCGCGCTCCAGGATCAGCTCGAGCGGAGCGGGGTGTACACCCGGGTGCAGTCGGCGATCACCATGCAGCAGCTCTGCGAACCCTTCATCCGCCGGCGCGCCATCCGCCATCTGGAGAAGGGGCGGGTGGTGATCATGGCCGGGGGCACCGGGAACCCGTACTTCACGACCGACACCGCCGCCGTGCTCCGCGGGATCGAGATCGAGGCCGACGTCATCCTCAAGGCGACCAAGGTCGACGGCGTGTACAGCGCCGATCCGATGCTCGATCCGAGCGCGATCTTCTACGAGCGCCTCGATTACCTCGATGTGCTGAGCCGCGGCCTCAACGTGATGGACAAGGCCGCCATCTCGCTGTGCATGGACAACAAGCTTCCACTCGTGGTCTTCAACCTGACGCAACGCGGCAACGTCAAGCGCGTGGTGCTCGGGGAGAAGGTGGGGACCCTCGTTTCGGTAGGAGCGTGACGTGGACAAGAAGGCTGAGGAGAGGATGGCGAAAGCGGTCGAGCACGTTCGACATGAGCTGGCCCAGATCCGTACCGGACGCGCCTCGCCCGCCCTCCTCGATGGAGTGAAGGTTCCTTACTACGGCAATCCCACCGCCCTCAACACGATCGCGGCGATCACCGTGCCCGAGCCGCGGCTCCTCCTCGTGCAGCCGTACGAGAAAACGATCCTGCTCGACGTGGTGAAGGCGATCCAGAAGACCGATCTCGGGCTCAACCCGTCGAGTGACGGCACCGTGATCCGGCTCCCGATCCCGCCGCTCAACGAGGAGCGGCGGAAGCAGCTCGTCAAGCACGCCTCGAAGCTGGTCGAGGACGGCAAGGTGGCCGTCCGCAACGTCCGGCGCGAGGTCAACGAGGAGATCAAGAAGCAGGAGCACGACGGCAAGCTGAGCGCCGACGACTCGCACCGGTCGATGGGCGAGGTGCAGAAGCACACCGACCAGTCGATCAAGCGGCTCGACGAGATCCTCGAGAAGAAGCGGCTCGAGATCATGGAGGTCTAGCTCCTGCCGCCCTCTCTCGCGGCCGCACGGCCCCGGGTCTCGAGGGTCGGCCGGCGGGCCCACGGCCGCGCGACCGATGCACGAAGCAAAGAGTCACATGGAGATGCCGGCGGGGGAGCCCGCGCTCAAGAAGATCCCGCGCCACGTCGCCATCATCATGGATGGCAACGGGCGCTGGGCGCAGCAGCGCGGGATGCCACGCATCTGGGGCCATCGCGAGGGCCGGAAGTCGGTGCGCGCGGTGGTGGAGGCGGCGAGCGAGCTGGGCATCGAGTACCTGACGCTCTACACCTTTTCGAGCGAGAACTGGAGTCGCCCGCGCCTCGAGGTGGACGCCCTCATGCGCTTCCTCGACGCCACACTGGTGGAGGAGCGGGAGGAGCTCAAGCGCTCGAACGTGCGGCTGCGCGCGATCGGGCACCTCGGCGAACTCCCCGCCTCGGTGCAGCGTGTGCTCGTGGAGACGATCGACTTCCTCAAGGACTCGACCGGGCTTACCCTCGTTCTCGCCCTCTCCTACGGCGGCCGCGACGAGATCGTGGATGCCGCGCGGAGCTTAGCCCGGGATTGCATCGACGGCCGGCTCGCCCCGGAGCGGATCGGCCCAGGGGACCTCACGGCGCGCCTCATGACCGCCGACATCCCCGATCCCGATCTCCTCATCCGCACGAGCGGTGAGATGCGGATCTCGAACTTCCTCCTCTGGCAGCTCGCCTATGCCGAGATCTACATCACTCCGGTCATGTGGCCCGATTTCCGCGGCGACCATCTGCGCGCCGCGGTCGCGGAGTACAACCGGCGAGAGCGTCGCTTTGGCCGCGTCGAGTGAGGCGGCGCCGGCCGCACGCGCGGGCCGGGATTCACTCCTCCTCCGCCTCACCTCCGGGGCCGTCTTCGTCCCCGTCCTCATCCTGCTCGCGCTGCATGGCGGCCTCTTCTACCTGGGCTTCGTCCTGCTCTTCGTCTTCCTCGGTCTCCTCGAGTTCTACCGGTTGCTCGCGGCGAAGGGCGAGCGGCCCTATCGCGGCCTCGGTGTCGCCGCCGGCCTCCTCCTCGTCGTCTCCGCGTACTTCGAGGTGGGGGTGCACGCGAACCTGCTCCTCACCCTTGTGCTGCTCATCACCATGGTGAGCGAGCTCTTCCAGAGCGATCACCGCGGTGCGGTGGGTGCGATCGGCGGCACGCTGTTCGGCGTCTTCTACGTCGCCTGGCTCGGGAGCCATCTGGTATTCTTGCGCGAGTTGCCGCTGCTCGCCGGACTCGACTACGCGCTGGGCGGGCAGTTCGTACTCTTCCTCTTCCTGTGTACGTGGGGCACCGATACCGGCGCCTATCTGACCGGCCGGGCCTGGGGCCGGCACGCCCTGTTGCCGGCGGTGAGTCCCAGGAAGTCGGTCGAGGGCGCGATCGGCGGGATCGCGGCCGGCGGTGCGCTCGGGGTCGCGGGGGCGCTCACCTTCGTGCCGATCGGTCCGGGCCGGGGTTTCCTCCTCGGCCTGCTCATTGCGGTGAGCAGCATGCTCGGCGATCTCGTCGAGTCGCTCCTCAAGCGCGATGCAGCTTGCAAGGACTCGGCCGCTGCGATGACCATTCCCGGGCACGGCGGCGTGCTCGATCGTTTCGATTCGATCCTGTTCGCCGCGCCGACGTTCTACTATGTGCTCCGCGGGATTCTGCTGTGAACCGCGAGCGGGGAGCGCACGATCGCGATGAGCGAGGAGAGCCGTTGATGCGCCGGGCGCCCGATCACGAAACCGGGGTCCGTTCGGGTCGGCGGCGGCGCCTCGTCGTTCTCGGGTCGACCGGATCGGTGGGGCAAAGCGCCCTCGAGGTGGTCGCCCGCTGCCCGCAGGAGCTCGCGGTGATCGGGCTCGCAGCGAACCGGCAGGCGGCCGCCCTCGCCGCCCAGGCCGATCGGTTCGGAGTGCGGCGGATCGCGCTCGCCGATCCGGAGGCGGCCGCCACCCACGGCCTCCCGGGCGGCGAGGAGGAGATCCTCGCTCTGGCCCGGACCCCGGATGCCGATATCGTCCTCAACGCGATCGTGGGCGCGGCCGGGCTCCGCGCCTCGCTGGCCGTGGTCGAGGCCGGGAAGACCCTGGCTCTCGCCAACAAGGAGAGCCTCGTCATCGCCGGCGAGCTCCTGACGGCCGCGGCGCGGCGGACGGGAGCCGAGATCGTGCCCGTCGATTCCGAACACAATGCGGCCCTCCAGTGCCTGGCCCGGACCGGAGACGCCGAGGTGGCGCGGCTCGTGCTGACCGCCTCCGGCGGCCCCTTCCGTACCCGCACCGGGGATGAGATCCGGAACGCCACGCTCGCCGAGGTGTTGAACCATCCGACATGGGCGATGGGGCCGCGCATCACCGTGGATTCGGCCACCCTCCTCAACAAGGGGTTCGAGGTGATCGAGGCGCGGTGGCTGTTCGGCCTCCCGCTCGCGCGGATCCAGGTGCTCGTGCACCCGCAGTCGATCGTGCACGCCATGCTCGAGCTCACAGACGGTTCGTACCTCGCGCTCCTGTCGAGTCCCGATATGCGCATTCCGATCCAGTATGCCCTGTCCTATCCCGAACGCTGGCCGGCGACGTGGGCGCCGCTCGACCTCGCGCGGATCGGCACGCTCACCTTCGAGGAACCCGACACCGAGCGCTTCCCCTGCCTCGCCCTCGCCATGGCGGCGGCCGAGCGCGGCGGCACCGTGCCGGCCGTGCTCAACGCCGCCGACGAGGCGCTCGTCCAGGCGTTGATCGCGGGCCAGATCCACTTCTCGGAGCTGCCGGGGCTGCTCGCCGAGATCGTCGAGGAACACGTGCCGCGCCCGGCGACGAGCCTCGATGCGATCCTCGCCGCCGACCGGGCCGCCCGCGCGGCCGTCGCGGCGCGCCTCGGCGGCGCCCCCGCCGTCTTGCCCTCCGTCCTGCCCGGGGAAACGATATGACCATCCTCATCGGCATCATGGTGCTCGGCCTCGTCGTGCTGATCCACGAGCTCGGCCACTTCCTCGTCGCCCGCGGCTTCGGCGTGCGGGTCGAGAAGTTCTCGATCGGGTTCGGCCCCTCGCTCCTGGCCAGGAAGATCGGGGATACGGTCTATGCGATCTCGGCGGTGCCGCTCGGCGGCTACGTCAAGATGGCCGGCGAGCACGTGGGCGAGGAAGGAGCGACCGGGGCGCCCGACGAGTTCCTGGCGCAGCACTGGGCCAAGCGCGTGGCCATCGTGGTCGCCGGCCCGCTCGCCAACTTCGTGCTGGCGCTCGTTGCCAACTGCCTGGTCGGGTTCGTCGGTATCCCGGTGCCGACCGCGCCGAACGTGGTTGCAGAGGCCACCGCGGCGGCGGCGACCGCCGGTTTCCAGGCGGGCGATCGGGTGATCGCGGTCTCCGGGCAGCCGGTCGCGACCTGGGACGATCTCTTCCTCGCGCTCGAGGAGGCGCCCGCGGACGCGCCGATCCCGGTCACCGTGGCGCGGGCGAGCGGGCCGGCCAACCTCACGGTCCCGGCCGGCCAGGCCGCCCCGGTGCAGGCCGGACTCACGCCGCACATCGAATCGGTGGTCGGCGACGTCGCGCCCAGCATGCCGGCCGATCAGGCCGGGCTCAAGCCGGGGGACCGCGTGGTGAGCGTGGACGGCGTGCCGGTGACCACGTGGGAGGAGATGCGGAAGCTCATCAACAAGCGTCCGGACGAGAAGGTGGAGCTCGTGTTCGAGCGCGGCGGGCAGCGGTACACGGCGGCGGTGCGCACGATCGGCCAGAAGGACGAGGAGACGGGCGAGATGATCGGCGTCATCGGCATCACCCTGCCCACGGTGACCGTCACCATGCCGCCGGGGCAGGCGATCCGGGCCGGCTTCATCCAGACCTGGCACACGATCGGGCTCACCTACCGCGGCTTCGCCGACCTCGTGAGCTCCCCGCGCCAGGCCGCGCGGCAGGTGGCCGGTCCGATCACGATCGCGCAGATCGCCGGCAGCTCCGCCGAGCGCGGCAGCGGGCGCCTCCTCTATTTCATCGCCTTCATCTCGATCGCGCTCATGGCGCTCAACCTGCTGCCGATCCCCGTGCTCGACGGGGGGCATGCCTTCTTCTACCTGATCGAGGGCCTCCGCGGCCGGCGCCTGTCGGATCGCAGCCAGCTCGCGTTCCAGAAGGTCGGGCTCGTGCTGATCGGCGGCCTCATCGTGTTCTCGGTGGCGAACGACGCGATCCGCCAGTTCGAGCGGGCGCGTGGACGCCAGGATCTCGATCGCCAGGTGCCCGCCAGCCAATCGCCGTGAGCGATCGCGATGGCGTCCCGCTGATCCCCCGTCTCGCCCTCGCCGTCCTCCTCGCCCTGGCGGCGGCGGCCCTTCCGGCCGCGCCCGCGCTCGCCGCGCGCGAGCTCGTCCAGGTCGAGAAGATCGAGATCCTCGGCGCCGAGCAAGTCGCTCCGGGCCGGCTGCGCGATCTCATGCGCACGCGGGCGAAGTCGAGATGGCGTCCGTTCTCGAGCGCTCCCTATCGCCGCGACATCGCGCTCGACGATCTCAAACGCATCGAGGCCTACTACCGGAGTCAGGGTTACCTCGACGCCCGCGCCGATCTCCTCGCTCCCACCCAGCCGGTGACCGCGGATCGGGTCCGGGTCGTGATCCGCGTGACCGAGGGTGCGCTGACCGCGGTGACCGCGGTCGAGTTCGTCGGCAACCGCGCCGTCAAGCGCGAGGTGCTGGCCGACGCCGTGCGCACGCAGGTCGGCGCCCCCTATGCGGCGAACCGGGTCGAGCTGGATCGTCTGAAGATCGTCGAGCTCTACGCCGATCGCGGCCGGCCCTACACGATCGTGGCCGACTCGGTGATCATCGACTCGCTCGGCGCGCGCGTCGCTTTCGCGATCCAGGAGGCGCCCGGCACCCGCGTGCACACGGTCGAAGTGGTCGGCAACCAGCGGACCAAGGGGTACGTGGTCGAGCGCGAGCTCACACTCGAGCGCGGCGATCTCCTCCGCCGGAGCCGCCTGCTCGAGAGCCGCGAGCAGCTCCTCGAGACCGGCCTCTTCCGCGACGCGCGGGTCGAGCCCGTGGTCATCGACTCGACCATGCCCCCGCCGCTCATGGATCTCAAGGTGACCGTCGTCGAGCGCAAGATGGGCTGGGTGCTCGGCGGCGTCGGCTACAACTCGTCGAACCAGGTCCGCCTGTCGGGGGAGGTCGGCCACCGCAACATCCTCGGCAACGCGCAGCGGCTGGTGGCGCGGAGCCGGGTCGCCTTCGACGTGGATGCGCTGTTCGATCCCGAGATCGCGGCGATCGGGGAGAGCGCGGTCGAGCTCACCTTCATCGAGCCGCGCCTCTTCACTACCCGCACGATCGGCTCGGCGAGCATCTTCCGGCAGGCCTCGCGGCTCCCGACCGTGCAGACGGCGGACGGGCCGGTCGAGGCCACCGGCACCGAGGAGGCGGCGGGCGCCGCGCTCGCCGTCGAGCGGAAGCTCGGCCGCCGCGGCCGCATCCGCTCCGCCTTCGAGCACCGCTGGGTGACCCAGGACTACACGACTGCGGCCGGCGATACGACCCGGGACTTCACCACCCGCTCGCTCGACTTCCTGCTCGAGCGCGACCGCCGGGACAATCCGTTCGACCCCGCGGTCGGCTCGTTCCAGAGCGTGTTCTCGGAGATCGCGGGCGGCGCCATCGGCGGCACCTCCGACTTCTTCAAGCTGAGCCTCACCTCGAGCTGGTATCGCCCGCTCGGCGACTTCGTGCTCGCCACGCGGCTCCGCGGCGGCTGGATCCACGTGTTCGCGGTGCCGGAGGGGATGACCCCGCAGAGCCAGGTGCCGTTCGAGGATCGCTTCCGCGCGGGCGGCGCGGTGACGGTGCGCGGATATCCGGAGGACTCGCTCGGACCGCAGCTCCTCGCGCCCGACCAGGAGGACCCGGCCACGCTCCGCGGCCTCTTCGTCCTGGTCGGCAACGTGGAGCTCCGCTTCCCGCTCGCCTGGCGCCTCTCCGGGGCCATCTTCCTCGACGGCGGGAACGTGTGGGAGGAGGCCGCCGACCTGAGCCTCGCCAATTTCTTTCCCGATCTGAACGACGCGACGATCGAGGATGTACGCTACACGACGGGCGGCGGGCTCCGGCTCGGCACACCGGTGGGGCCGCTCCGCGTCGACTACGGGCACCCGCTCGTGCGCGGGGAGCCCGAGCGCATCGTGCGCGCCACGAGCGGCGGCGAGTGGCACCTGAGCCTGGGGCAGGCTTTCTAGTCGAGGGAAACTGCGGTGATCCTCCGGATCGGTCGTCATCTCCTCCTCATCATCGCGGCGCTGGCGATCGTCGGCGGCGCGATGGTGGCGGCGGTCGCCATCGTCCGGCGCACCGTCGGCTCGACCGAGCTGGCGCGCACCGCAGCCGAGCTCCTGAGCGAGGAGCTCGATCCGGAATCGGCGCGCGTGCGCATCGGGGACGTGAGCGGTAACCCGCTCCGCGGCCTCGTCATCCACGATCTGCGCATCGACGTGCGCGGAGCGCGCGGCGCGCCCGCCGGGGAAGCCGGCTGGCGGCCCCTCCTCATCGCGCCGCGGGTCGAGCTCCGCTACGAGCCGGCCGAGCTCGTGCGCCGCACCCCGCGCCTCCGGGCGCTCCGGCTGGTCGAGCCGATCATCATGCTGCCGGCTCCCGGCGGGACCTGGCCGCGGCTCAAGGCGCGGCGCGGACCGGTGCCCGGGAGCGGCCGCTTCGGGCTCGCGATCGACGAGCTGCGGGTCGAGGAGGCCACCCTGACGCAGGCGCCGGCGTCCATTCCCTCCGCTCAGGACACCGCCCGGGGGCGCGCGCCCTGGCCGCCAGTCACCTTCTCGCTCGTGTCGGCGCTCGATGCGGCGAGCGGGCGGGTCGCGGCCCGCATCGACTCGCTCGCCGCCCGGGCCGGGAATCTCCCCCCCGTCGCCGTGCGCGGCGGGGTCCGGGTCACGGGCCGCCAGGTGGCGCTCGAGCGCCTCGACCTACGCCTCGGGCTCTCGCACGCGGTCGTGAACGGCGACCTCGATCCCGAGGGCGGCGCCGCTCTCCACGTGACGGTGGAGCCGCTCCTCGCCGCGGATCTGGCGACGGCGTTCGGCCGGAGCGACTTCGCGCGGCCGGGGTGGGTGCGCGGGACGCTGACCGTCGATGGTCCGTGGCGCGATCTCCGCGCCGCGTTCCGCGGCGAGGGGGCGCTCGGCGCGGATCGCGTGACCGGCCTCGCCGTCGAGGGGCGCGTCGCGGCGAGCGTGCTCGAAGTCGAGCGCTTCGTGCTCGCCGTGAACGGGATCCCGCTCCGCGGCGAGGCCACGATCGGGCTCGGCGGCGAGCGTGCCGCGACGCGCGGCACGCTCGTGTTCGAGGGGCTGGATTTCAAGGAGATCGCGCTCCTCGGCGAGCTGGCCTGGCTGCCGCCGGGGCGGATGAGCGGGACCCTGACGATCGGCGCCGGAGCGGGAGCGGGGCGGTCCTTCGATCTCCACGTGAGCGGCGGCGATGTCGGCGGGTTCGCGCTCTACCCCGGCCGTTTTCAGGGCACGATCGGCGCCGGTGGGGTGATCGAGCTCGCATCGTACGAGGTGACGACGAACGGCGCGGTGATCCGCGGCGCCGGGCGCATCGATCCGCGCGGCGAGCTCGCGCTCGTCCAGGACCTCGAGGTCGACGACCTGGTCCTCCTCGGCGGCATGCTCGGCGAGCGCCGCTTCGGCGGCGCCGGGGACCTGCACCTCGAGCTCGCGGGCCCCGTGCGCGCGCCGGGCTTCGCGCTGGATGGGATCCTCGATTCGCTCATCGCCGGCCCGTTCCGCCTGGGCGATGTCGCCGTGCGCGTGACCAACGGGACCATCCGCCCTCGCTTCAGTTGCGACCTCGCCGCGGAGGCCGGCGGCGGCACGCTCGCCGGCCAGCCGCTCGACTCGCTCGCCGTCGCCTTCACCTACGGCGGCGGCACGATCAGCGCGGAGCGCTTCATGGCGACGCGCGGGGCCGCCACGCTCCGCGGCGCCGGCACGATCGAGTTCCAGCGCGAGGCGACCCTGTTCGCCCTCGACACGCTGGCGCTCGATTTCGCGGGGCTCGATTTCGCGAACACGGAACCCCTGCGCATCGCGCGCCGGGGCTCGAGCTGGGACTTCGCGGCGTTCCGGCTGATGGGCGAGCACGGTGCGTTCGCGGCGTCGGGCGTGATCGACGGGGCGGGGGTGGCCACCGACTTCGAGGTCGTCGCGCACGGTTTCCACCTGGCCGCGCTCGACGCCGCCCTCGGCGGCGGGCATGGCCTCGGCGGCACGCTCGATCTTCGTCTCGATGCGCGCGGCGGCGGCCGCGGCTTCGAGCTCGCCGCCGAGGCGACCGTGGATTCGCTGGCGAGAGGCCGCTTCAGGGCCCGGAAGCTCGCGTTCGCCGGCCGCCTGTCCGGCCCGACCCTCACGATCGAGCGGTTCGACCTCGAGCGCGGCGGGCACATCGGGGCGACCGGGTCGATCCGTTTCACGCCGAGTCCCGCCGGATTCCGCGATGTGCCGCGGCTTTTCACGAAGGAGTCGCTGGCCGCGGCCACCGCCGACCTCGACCTGACCGCCCCGGCGCTCGACCTCGCCGGCTGGCACGGGCTCGATCCGCGCATCGACCGGACGAGCGGCGTGGTGGCGATCACCGCCGCCGTGCGCGGGTCGCTCGCCGCTCCCGACGGGACGCTCGAGCTCGCGAGCGACCGCGTCACGATCGCCGATCACGAGTTCTCGCCGGTGGCCGTGACCGGGCGGCTGGAGGACGGGACGCTCGTCGTGGCGGCGTCGCGCCTCGGTGTCTTCGGCAAGCCTCTCTTCGTGAGCGGCCGCACCCCGGTCCGCCTGAGCCTCCTCGCCGTCCCCGCGATCGATCGGGAGCGCGAGCTCGATCTGACCGTGGATCTCACGGCGGCGAGCCTGGCCGTGGCCACCCTCTTCACCGATCGCATCGCCGAGGCCGACGGGCGCATCGACGGACAGGTCCGGCTCGGCGGCACGGTTGCCGCACCCGCCCTTTCCGGGACCGTGGACGCCCGGGACGGGCGGGTCGTCGTGCGCGGCCGCGAGGAGGTGATGACCGACGTGGCCGCCCGCATCGTCTTCGCCGGGCAACACATCGAGTTCCGTGAGCTGACGGCCACCGACGGCGACGAGGGCCGGCTCAAGGCTCGCGGCGTGCTCGACGTGACCGGAGCCCGTCTCGCCGGCTACGAGGTCACGCTCGATCTCGAGCAGTACGAGGTGGGGGAGACCGGGGCCTACATGGCCACGATCGACGGCCGCTTCACCTTCAAGAAAGGCGCGGTGGCCGGCCGCGCCGGGCTGCCCGACTACTCGGGCGCCGTGAGCGTCCGCCGTCTCGACTACCTGCGCGAGATCGTGGGCGGCGGCCACGCCGAGGAGCCGGGGCCGTCGAGCTGGGTCGGCACCTTCACGCTCGAGCTGCCGCGGAACGCCTGGATCCGGAACAACGATCTCGAGGTGGAGCTCCGCGGCGAGCTCACCTACGAGCGCGACGTGGCGGGTCGCATCGTCCTCGGGCGGCTCGAGACCGTGCGCGGGCGCTACGACCTGGTCGGGCATACCTTCCGCATCACGAGCGGCGAGGTCGAGTTCACGAACCCCGAGGCGGTCGATCCCGAGGTCAACGTGAGCGCCGAGACCCGCATCCCCGAGGCGCGCATATTCGCCACGATCACCGGCACCGCCGCCGACCGCCAGGTGGTCCTGTCGTCCGATCCCGACTACGACCAGGGCACGCTCTGGCGCTTCCTCGTACCGACCGACGCCGAGCAGGTGACGAGCGTCGCGCTCACGCCCTTCATGCGCGATCTCGAGCGGAGCCTGGCGCGCGAGATCCCCGGGCTCTCGGTGCGGGTCGAGTCGCGCACGGTCGAGGAGGGTGCCGAGCCGACCTGGGGCGCGCGCGTCGGCACGTATGTGGCGCCCGAGCTGTTCCTGTCGGCGTACCAGGGCTTCTCCTCGGGCTCGGCCCAGGACGTGTCGGCCGAGTACGAGCTGAGCCGCATCGCGTACCTCAAGGGCTCGGTGCTCCGGAGCGGCCTCGCCGAGGGCCGCGGCAACAAGGACGTCGACCAGCAGTACACGCTCGATCTGAATCTGCGCTGGGAGTTCTGAGCGCCAGAGCCGATGCGAGGCGATCCAGGGGCCGGGCTCCGTGGCGTGCGGGCTGGGCTCCGCGTCTCGAGGGCCGGGCTCCGCGTCTCGATCGTCGGGCTCTGCGTCTCGAGGGCCGGGCTCCGCGGCGTGCGGCCGGGCTCCGCGGCGTGCGGCCGGGCTCCGCGTCTCGAGCGTCGGGCTCTGCGTCTCGAGGGCCGGGCTCCGCGTCTGCCCTCGCTGGCTCAGACACTCGCCGGCCGGTGTTTGCTGTCGTGGATGCATGCTTGCGCGCCGGCCGGCGAAACTCGCCTGCGAGGGCAGATCGCGTCGCCCGTCCCGGCGTCCTTTGTCCTTGCGTCGCCGCTCCCCGTTGACGACACTCGGGCAATGACGAGCGCAGACAGCCTGTTGCAGAAGCTCAACGACCGGCAGCGGGAGGCCGTCGTCCACGGGGACGGGCCGCTTCTCGTCCTCGCCGGAGCGGGGAGCGGCAAGACACGGGTGCTCACCCATCGCGTCGCCCATCTCGTGCACGCGCGCGGCCTCGATCCGCGCGCGATCCTCGCCTTCACCTTCACCAACAAGGCGGCGCGCGAGATGAAGGAGCGGATCATCGCTCTGATCGGCGACGTGCCCGGGCTCTGGGTGGGCACCTTCCACGCGATCTGCCTGCGGGTGCTGCGGGCGCATCCGGAGCTGGTCGAGCGCACGTCCTCTTTCGCCATCTACGACGCGGACGATCAGGTCGCTCTGGTCAAGGCGTGTCTCAAGGCGTTCGAGCTGTCGGATCGCGAGTATCGGCCGCAGGTCGTGCACGGGCTGATCTCCAGGGCCAAGAACAACCTGGTTGATCACGGTGCGTTCGAGGCGGGGGCGGCCTCGGCGTTCGAGCGGACGGCGGCCAGGATCTACCGCGAGTACGACCGGCGATTGACAGCCGCCAATGCCTTCGACTTCGACGATCTCATCCTGCGCACGATCCAGCTCTTCCGGCGCGAACCGGCGTTGCTCGAGCGCTACACCGAGCGCTTCGCGCACGTGCTGGTCGACGAGTACCAGGACACGAACCATGCGCAGTACGTCCTGATCTCGCTTCTCGCCTCGGGGCGGCGGAACCTGGCCGTGGTCGGCGACGACGATCAGTCGATCTACGGCTGGCGCGGCGCCGACATCCGGAACATCCTCTCCTTCGAGGAGAGCTATCCGGATGCGACCGTCATCCGGCTCGAGCAGAACTACCGCTCGACCAAGACCATTCTGCGCGCCGCGAACCAGGTTGTCGCGCGCAACACGGGCCGGAAGCCGAAGGAGCTGTGGACCGAGAACGAAGTGGGGGAGCCGATCCGACTCTGGATGTTCCCCGACGAGGAGCGCGAGGCCGACGCCGTGGTCGGCGAGATCCAGGCGCTCGTCCGCCGCGGCGAGGCGAGCTACGGCGGGACGGTCGTCCTCTATCGCACGCATGCCCAGTCGCGCCCGCTCGAGGCGGCGCTCCGCCGGAGCGGCATCGCCTACGATCTGGTCGGCGGCATCTCCTTCTACGAGCGGCGCGAGGTGAAGGACATCCTCGCCTACCTGCGCGTCCTCGACAACCCGGGCGATGACGTGAGCTGCGCCCGCATCGTGAACGTCCCGAAGCGCGGCATCGGGCCGACCTCGCTCGAGCGGGTGGCGCTGTTCGCGCGGAGCGCCGGGATCGGGCTCCGCGCGGCGTGCGCTCGGCTCGGCGAGATCCCCGAGCTCGGGACCGCCCAGGTCAAGCACCTGGCCGAGTTCGCGCGCCTTCTCGCGCGGTTGGAGGAGGGGCGCGAGCTCCCGGCCGCGGATCGCATCGTGGCCGTGATCGATGCGGTCGGCTATCTCGCGCACCTCGAGGAGGAGGATCCGGACACCGCGGGAGCGCGGCGCGAGAACCTGGACGAGCTCGTCGCCGCCGCCGCACACTACGCCGAGGTGACCGGGGATCCGACCGTGGCGGGCTTCCTCGCCGAGGTGGCGCTCGTCGCCGCCGTGGATCGGATGAGCGACGAGGGGGAGCGGGTCACGCTCATGACCGCGCACAATGCAAAGGGCCTCGAGTTCCCGTACGTCTTCGTCGCCGGGCTCGAGCAGGGGCTTTTCCCGCACGCCTCGTCGTTCGACGAGCCGCGCCAGCTCGAGGAGGAGCGGCGGCTCTTCTACGTCGCGCTCACCCGCGCCGAGCGGCGGGTCACGCTGTCGGCGGCGCGCGAGCGCCGGAGGATGGGCGGCTACATGAGCGCCGAGGTATCCGATTTCGTGCATGAGCTTCCTCCGGATGTGCTCGAGGTCAGCGATTTCTCGGGCTACGCGCGCGACTACGCGCCGGCGCGGGGCGGCGGGCGGTTCGCCGGGCGCGGGCGCGAGCGCGACGAGGAACGGCCCGGGATGCCGCGGCGCTACCGGGCGGAGGAACTCCCGCGCGGTTCGCTCGGGCGACCGCGGGCGGCCGGCTCGACCGGCTCGACCGGTACCGTCGAGCGACGCGTGGTCGAGCCCGACGGGGAGGAAGGTGTGACCCGGATCGTCGGCGCGCGCGTGGTGCATGCGCAGTTCGGAAGCGGCGTCGTCGTCGGCCAGGAGGGCCATGGCCCCGATGCGCGTCTCACCGTGCGCTTCGCGGGGGGGCTCACCAAGCGCGTGCTAGCGCGATTCCTGAACCTCGTCGGCCTGTAGGGCGGGCCGCCCTGCGGGGCCGCGGTGCTCGCCGGCGTCAAACGCTGTCGGGTGATGTGAACTACTCACCTCCCCGGTGGCCGCCGAGTCCGGGGTGGGCGGTCGTCCCGCCCGGCCCCTGGCCCCCGCGTCAAACGCTGTCGGGTCTTGTGAACTTCTCGCCCCGGTGCCTCGGCCAGTGGCCCCCGCGTCAAACGCTGTCGGGTGATGTGAACTCTGCTTGCCGACCCGCCTGCTCGCCGGCGCCCGCCGCTGCCCCACCTTGGCCGCGGTGCTCGCCGGCGTCAAACGCTGTCGGGTGATGTGAACTCTGCTTGCCGAGCCGCCTGCGCGCGGCGACCGCCTTTAGCCCCACCTTGGCCGCGGTGCTCGCCGGCGTCAAACGCTGTCGGGTGATGTGAACTCTCCTCACCGACCCGCCTGCTCGCCGGCGCCCGCCGCTGCCCCACCTTGACCACGGTGCTCGCCGGCGTCAAACGCTGTCGGGTGATGTGAACTCTGCTTGCCGACCCGCCTGCGCGCGGCGCCCGCCGTAGCCCCACCTGGCCACGGTGCTCGCCGGCGTCAAACGCTGTCGGGTCTTGTGAACTCTGCTTGCCGACCCGCCTGCGCGCGGCGCCCGCCGTAGCCCCACCTGGCCACGGTGCTCGCTGGCGTCAAACGCTGTCGGGTCTTGTGAACTTCCCTCCTCGGTAGCCGCGGAGTCCGGTGTCAAGCGAGTCGCACGAGCTGGATGCCCGCCGGACTAATAGGTATTGCACGAATCGTGCCTCGGCATCGGAGCGGGCCCAAGGTGATCGTTCTCGGGCATCCTCAAAGCTCGTGCGACCTGGCGACCAGCAGGCGTGCGCACGCCGTTGTCACTTTCGCTTACTTCGTTGCCAGAGGTGGGATGCGCACTCGCCGGGGACGATGCGATGCTCCGGCGGCAGTCGGTCGCCGCCGCCGACGTCTCGCCCTCGCCCTCGCCCTCAATCCGACTTCGTCACGCCGATCCCAGTGTCTCCCGAAGCCTGGACCCGCCGCAGAGCGCCGGCGATTCCCTCCGACAGCCACTCAAGGAGGAAGGACACCACATCGAGCGGCACGTACAGCGGGTGGCCGAACTCGAGCGACGTGTGGCGCGAGTGCGCCAGGCGGTTGAAGATCTCATAGGCTTCCGCCCCGATTGCGTACTGCGTGCACTTCGACGCCATGGCCCGCTCGAAGGCCCTGCCGCCCCTCCTCCATGCTCGCTCGAGCTCCGGGGAGGGCGGAGCGAGAAGCAGCGAGCCGTAGCACCCGTCGGCCACGAGCGAGCAGAAGAGGATGCCGGCGTCCGTCTCGAGCCGCAGGTGATTCCAGAATGGACAGGCGCTTGGCCACGAGGGGGCGGTCTGGAAGGCCTCGGTAAGGCGCGCGAGGATCTCCTCATCGCGGCACGCGAAGCGGCGCCCCTGCCAGTTCAGGAAGTCGAGGCGACGGATGGGCTGCACATCGTGCACGAGGAAAGGCCGCCATTCGAGCAGGGCCTCAATCGCGCTCACCAGTCCTGGCGCAAGGAGCGCCCCACTCGCGTCGTCGTCGCCGTCCTTGCCCTCGGGAAGTTCAAGAGTGAACGCGACAGTGTCGGACGCGACGGACATCTGGAGGGACAAGGACGATCCGTCACCCCACACCGCGAAGAGCTGCGGGCCGGCGGTGTCGAGGTTGGGGTTCTTAGGGAGGACTCGTCCCCTCTCGACGAGGTCGAAGAGCCGGCGGGCCAGCTCGGGAGTCGGGTCGGCGGACGTACGGTAGGAGCAATAGACTGCCCTCGGCTCGGACGCGGGGAGGAGGATCCGCCCGTCCTCGACGCGCGGCAGTGCTGGCGATGCAGCCAGCAGAGGGGAGTGGGTCGCGATGAGGATCATCGTGGCAAGAAAGGGCGCGGCGCGGCAAACTCCCATCAGTCGTACTCCTGGTTGAAGTGCTGCATTGCGACGTGCGGTATGCTCCGCAGCGTGATCTTCAAGTGGGACCCCGCGAAGGCGGCGGAGAATCTCGAGCGCTCGCCGCGCCACGAGCCACGAGCGGAGACTCTGTCAGCGAAGAGCCTGAGGCCTCGGCGGACATCCGCGACGAGTACGACTTTGCGACCATGAAGGGTGGAGTCCAGGGCAAGTACGCTGCTCGCGCTCGGGCAGGAACCAACCTGGTCTTGCTCGAGCCGGATGTCGCTCAGGCCTTTCCGACGGATGCAGCCGTCAACGAGGCCCTTCGGGCTGCCCTCCGAATGGCCTCCCTGGTCCAACGACCCAAGAAGCGTCCGCCATCCAAGATGCGTCCCGCCACGCCTCCCGCGCCGGCGCGACCGAAACGGCGGCGAAGCGGCGGCGGCTCGAGCCAGTAGCTGACGCACTTGCTGCCACGCGCAGCGGGTCTCTCCGTGACGGGCCTTCGGATCACGGCTGCCCCACGGCTGTTCCACGGCCGCCTCGGCGCTATAGCCATCGCCGCAGCTCATTCTTGATGCGGGCCACGAGGTAGTCGTAGAGGTCGGCGGCGATCTCCCGCAGCGACATGGAGTCGTTTTCCGCGAGCAGGATGTGGTTCGAGTGGGCGAGGCGCCTGACGATGGCGTACGACTCCCAGGTGATGGCGTACTGGGTGCACCTCGAGCGCATTGCATCCCTGACCGCCTCGCCGCCCTCTCTCCAGGCTGCCTCGAACTCTGCCGAGGGCGGAGCGACGAGCAGCGTCCCTTCACATCCATCCGCCGCGACCGAGCAGAAGAGGACGTCGGCGTCCGTTTCGAGCCGCAAGTGGTTCGAGAAGGGGCATCCATCGGGCGTCGAGGGGGCGATCCGGAACGCTTGCGCGAGCCGGGCGAGGATCTTCTCGTCCTGACACGTGAAGCGGCGGTCCTGCTTGTTGACGAACTCGAGGCGGCGGATGCGGCCCGCATCGCGCACGATGAAGGGTCGCCAGCCGACCATGGCGCGCAGCGTATCCACGAGTCCCGGCGCGAGGAGCGCGCCGCCGGGACCATTGTCCACGCCAGGCACTCTGAGACTGAAGGCGACCGCGTCCGACTTCACCGCCGCCCCTCTGCCCTCGCCGACACCTCGACCTCCCTCTCGACCGGGATGAACCCAGACTGCTGGGAACTCATCTTGAACTCCATGGTCGCCCTCTACACAAGACTCGGGGAGGCTGGGTGTCTCATCTACATTGGCACGGAGTGGCGTCGCGCACATCACGGTAAGGAGGCAAGAAGATCCGCAACAAGGACGTCGACGTAGACTCGCCAGTCGTCCGGATGATGTGTCCAGCCACTAGCCTCGGACGCAGCCTCACATTGGCGGTCCCACACCACAGCGCCTGCGACGCCATCCCAGATCCGGGCAACGGCAACGAGACCCCTTCGCGTCGTCGTGCTCTGGATCGGTGGCCCAGGTACGTACACCCCTTGAGGCGTCGTGTACCCTGGCGAATATGACACGACTGTTCCGGCTGGCTTGTCGCCGAGGCTTTCGACATAAACACTGAGAAGATAACGCACTTGTAGACGTCTGGACAGATCCGCTGCAATGACTCCCGCAGAGCCCTCGTCTGTGAAGTAGAGACGCGACAACACGTCTGCGAGAGAGTCCGCTTTCGTGCTTGACAGCATGCTGTCTCGGGCGGAGGTGCCATACGTCCTTTCCGCGGCGAGGCGCGCCGCCAGAAGCGTGTCAACCTGTAGCGCGTATGTTTCGAGGCCTGGCCTCGCTTCGACCGGCAGAAGGACGAGGCCACCTTGATTCAGCGACGCACTGCTCAGTGATCCGTCCCTGTACCTCAGGACGGAAGCGTCGAATGTCTTGGCGGCACATCCGCTCAGTACCAGGAGAGTGACTACGACGAGTGGTACCCGACTAGCGAGGGGTCCTCGTTGTCCATGCACTTCGCTCACCTCCGACTCAGCTTCACGCGACACCGCCTCCAGGCTCTCGCCCCGCAGGAGCCGCAGCACCGCTGCTCGCCCCTCCTTGGAGCCCGCCGTCTCCTCTACCACAATCGGGGGTACAAGGAAATCGGAGGGGCCATACCGTAGTCGTCCTTGCCCCGATAGATCATCCGGTCAGGCACTTGCGCCGTCATCCGGGTCCCCATCCGGTGCATTGTGCTCGTTGTGGTCGCTGTGTGGGGTGTTCCGCTCGCCGCCGTTCTTGAACCGCTTCCGCCACTCGAAGGCCGTGGCCTTGGCGATGCCGCCGCGCCGCGCCACCTCGGTGAGCCGGCCGCCGGTGAGGCGGAGGAGGTAGTCGAAGTAGCGGCCCGTGAGTTCGCGGAAGGTGAGATTCCCGAACACGACGCGCTCGCACTCGAGGCCGTCGGCGTGCACGGGCTCCGACGGCAGGCCGGCCGCTTGCGGCCCGGACATGCTGGACGACGCGGGCACCGAGGTCCACAACGCATCGATCCGCTCGCGGCGGCGCACCACCTCCCGCACATCCGGGAGCGTGATGACGCCGCTCGCGACTGCGGTCGCTGCCTCGACCACCCCCTGCAGCTCGCGCACGTTGCCATGCCATTGAAGCCCGCGCAGGTACTCGACCGCCTCGCTTGCGATACCGAGGACCCCGCCTTCCTGTCCCTGCCCCGAGTTCCGGAGGAAGGCGCGGATCAGGGCCGGAATGTCCTCGCGGCGCTCCCGGAGCGGCGGCAGCGTGATCGTGTGCCAGGCGATGCGGTGGAAGAGGTCGGGGCGGAAGCGGCCTTCCCGGACGAGCGCGCCGAGATCGCGCGATGTCGCCGTGATGAGGCGAAAGCGGGTCGGGTAGGTGCGCACGGCGCCGACCGGGAGCACCTCTTTCCGTTCGAGCGCCGTCAGGAGCTTGACCTGGAGGTCCAGCGGCAGCTCCCCGATCTCGTTCAGGAAGAGCGTTCCGCCGTCGGCATAGCGCATCTTGCCGGGCGTCGAGCGATGCGCGCCGGTGTAGGCGCCGCGCTCATGCCCGAAGAGCTCGCTCTCGATCAGGTTGGAATTGAGGGCGGCGATGTTCACGTAGACGAAGTTCCGGCTCGAGTCGCCGCTCAAGGCATGGACCGCGAAGGCGAGCGTGTCCTTCCCGGTTCCGGTCTCGCCAAGGAGGAGAATCGGGGCAGTTCCCACCATGGCCTGGTGGAGCGCGATGAGCATGTTCATGAAGGCGGGAGACTCCGCAACGACACCGAGCGCGCGGAACCGGGCGAGAATCCGCTCGGGCTCCGCCCCGCTCAGGTCGAGCGCCCGCTGGAGCCGGGCGGCGAGGATTCCGGGGTCATCGCGCACGTCTTCCCAGGCCAGGAAATCCGCGCCCAGGTCGGCGGCGTTCATGGCCACTTGCTGGTCCCGGTAGCCGGTGACCATGAGGACGGGGACGGCAGGGTGTTCCTGCCGGAGCCAGCGGAGGATGTGGAGCCCCTCGTCGCGCGCCTGGTCGGGCGGGCCGAGGAGCGCGTCGGCCGGGGCATAGGAGAAGTCGCGGTCGACGAGCGCCGCTTCCACGCGGGCGTCGCTCTCGAGAAGCGCGCGCGCCTCTTTCCCGGACGCGACACGCGCGAACGCGAAGCGATCGCCGAGGCAGCGGACGCAGAAGCGGTGGAGGTCCTCGCGATCGTCGATGATGAGGATCGCAGGGAGCGCGGCCGGCGACGCCCCGGCGCCATCGCCCGGGATCGAACCCATCGGGCCTGCGGAATCGGTCTGTGAGTTCATCTTCCCCATCCCTCGGCCCCGGCTAGATCCCGCCCGCCGCGATAGGGATCCGGATGTCGACCCGCTCGCCATCGTGGAAGTAAACGAGCGGGCCGAGCGGCTCGATCGGGGCCAGCGCGCGCGCCGGCGTCAAGTCCCCGGTCGTGCAGGTGAGCGGGCGGAGATGCTCGTCGCAACGATAGATCCGCCCGTCATAGAGCACGACTTCCACCTGGTGCGTGCCGTCCGGCCCGGTGTCTCCGATGTTGATGTGATGGATGACGAGCGGCACGCCGGCGAGGGGCGGGATTAGGAGGTAGCCCTCTTCCCTGGCCTCCGGCATGCCCTGCCAGGTGCGGTACGGGTACGCCTGTCCATTCACGCGCGGGACCTCGAGGAGCACGACGCAGTGCACGTACTGCCCGACATCCGCCGCGAAGATCGTCGAGTCGCTCTGTGCCGGATTGTTGATGCCGTGGAGGAGGATCTCGGTCTTCCCGTCCCCGTCGAGATCGAGGTCCGCGCGGTATAGCAGGTGGCCCTGGTGGTAGTACGCGCCGAGCGATTCCCCCGCCGTCGACAGGAACTGGGTCACGGTCGAGGCATAGTTGCCCTCCCGCACGTGTAGCACGAGGGCGGTCTGCCCGTCCGCCCAGCGGGTCTGTTTCCGCCACGTACAGGTGAGATGGCTCAGCGAGCCGCGCGACGGGGGAGTCCACGCGAGCGGCCGCACTTCCTCGACGCGCCCGCGGCGATCCAGGAACCAGATCCTGGCGGGGCCGGCCGCGGCCTGCGTGGCGACGAGGACGTGTTCCACGCGGCCCTTCTCGTTCCGGACCAGGAGCTGGTGTTCCTCGACACCTTTGTAAACGCCAGGAGGCATCACCACGCCGGTAGGTTCGTTGGGAAGGATGGCCTCGCCGAGGTCGCGTTGCCAGAGCATCCGGCCGAGTTCGGTCTCCGCGGCGACGGTGGTGGGTCCGGCGGCCCGGACCAGCGTGGGGTCGGGACCGCCCATCGTCGAGAGACCGACCGCCGCCGCGGCGACGAGGAGGACGGCGGGGACCACGACCGGTGGGATCTCCCATAGCCGGACCGGGGCGATTGGGACGTCGCGCGGGGCGACGTCGATCCGGACGCAGGTGCCGACGCCGGTGGCGCTCCGCACCTCGACGTCGCCGCGGGAGAGGAGGAAAGCGCGCTTCGCCTCGGTGAGGCCGTGACCGCGACCACGGCCGTGACGGCTCCGCCCGGTCGTCCATATGGAATCGGCTTCCACGGGCGGCATGCCGACACCTTCGTCCGCGATCTCGAGCACCGCCTTGCCCGGGGATGCGCCGCGGCGAAGCGAGACTGTGACCTGGGGCGGGGGTAGAGGCGCTGGCTCAGCGGTGGCGGCGGGTTCACTGCGTTTTGCTGCGCTCCGGTCGGCCGCTGCTTCGACCCCGTTCCGGAGGAGGTTCGTGATCACATCGCTCCAGCGGCTGGCTTCCACCCGCGGGATCCAGGTGCCGCCCGCCGCGCCGTCGTCGATCTCATCGACGAGCGCGAGGCGACCGGCCTTCGTGAGCGCGGCCGACTCGCGCGTGAGATCGGTGTAGGCGCTCCGGGCCAGTGCCGGGAGGCGCACCGCGTACCGCTCGGAGATCCGCTCGATCAAGATCTGAGCGCTTCGCTCCATGTGGCGTAGCTCGCCGTCGAAGGAATCGAGGGTGTCCTGGCGAGAGAGGTCGGAACGAGCCATCTCCCGCATCCGGATAATGGATAGCAGGATGCGAGCCAAGCGATGGAAGGCGGAGAGGCTCTTCGCGGTCAGGCGGGCGTGGCCTACGTAGAGAGTCTCGAGGCGTCGGAGGATCTGCTCGGTCTCCGCCGCGTCCTCGGGGCGGTAGCGGGCCAGCCTCCACTCGGCGAGCAAGCCGGCGAGGCGCGCGAACTTGGCCGAGGCTTCGTGCGAGAGATGGCTCCGGAGGAGGTCGAGGGTGAGGCCGTCGTCGGGTTTCTTGAGAACTGCGATGAAGGCGAACCAGTGAGCCTTGACAATCGGGGTTGGGGATCGGAGGCGGCTCATGCTCGTGTCGTCTCGCTCCGCACAAGGCGTGGTGGTCGTGAACCACGTGCACCCGAAACCATACAGGATAGGAGAGGAAGGGCTCAGGGTCAAACTACACGGCAGTGGATTGTCACTGTCCGGGAATTGACCTCGCATTCCAAAAGGTGGACTCAGGAGTTCAGATTCCGGACTATCGTCGCTCTGCCTGGCTGCCTCGGTACCATGAGAGAGCCGAGAAAGAGACTCTGTCCTTGTTGCCGGTATCAGCAATCGGCGAACTTGGCACCGATCCTGCCTGAGGATCGGGCATGCGGGTGTCGCGCCGGGATCGACAGCAGCGCTCGCGATGGTCGAGGGGCACCCCACGCGAGTCTCGGAACCCGGGGTGGCCGGCGTGGGCCGCCGCCGGCGCCCCGGGTTACCACCTGGCACAATGCCATCCCAAGTTTCCACCCGGTCGACCTTCTCTGCCGCCAGCGGAATCACAGTCGAGCGCGAGCAGAAGAAAGCTGCCGCTATTGGATTGCTGGCTTGCGGTAAGTGAAGCGTCCAGCGCGTACGCTGGCATTGGTCATGCTCATGTCTGGAGTCGAGGTGCCACAGGCCGCACTCGGCCGCTGGCAGTCTCCTCCTGAATCTAGGGAAGATCAGGGGCATGACTCGCAAGACCAGGAGTAACGACATGCGCCTCATGACGAATGCCGCACTCTGGATGAGTGCAGTGCTGGCTCTTGGACCCTACTCGGCCCTGGGTGCCACGCTTGTCGTGTACCCGGACGGAAGCGGGACCTATCCGACGATCCGCGCCGCGGTCGCGGCCGCCAATAATGGGGATGTGATCGAGCTTGGTGATGGTGTCTTCTCGGGGGCCGACAACAGAGAAATCAGGTACCTCAGGAAGGCGATCACCATCCGCTCGGCGAGTGGAGTTCCAGCCAGTTGCGTGATCGACTGCCAGGGGCAGGCACGCGGGTTCCTCTTTGACCAGGATGAAGGGGCAGACTCGGTACTCGAAGGGGTGACCATCCGCAATGGGGTGGCCCCAACCAACACCCTTGGGGAGGGGTTTGGCGGTGGAGTCGCCTGTGCCACGACCTATGCCAATCCTGGTGCCGTCCCCACGATCCGCAACTGCTGGTTCGAGAGCAACCATGCGGCCACGGGCGGTGGCGGGCTGTACACGTCCGGAGACGAGGCGGTCATCGAGGGTTGCGTCTTCGTCGACAACTCGGCGGATCACGGTGGCGGAGCGAACATCGTCGCCGGGGGCGCCCTCTTCCGCGGGTGCACCTTTGTGGGGAACTCGTCGGCCCACGGCGCTGCGATCGGTCTGGGCTATGCGGGGACCTGGGGTTCGGATGTGACGATCGAGAACACGATCATGGCCTTTGCGACTCAGGGAGCGGCCATGTGGGCCGGCTCCGGCTCATCGGTGACGATCACCTGCAGCGATGTCTTCGGCAACCCCGGCGGCGACTGGGTGGACTGCCTCCTGGGGAAGAACGGGCAGAACGGCAACATCTCCCTCGACCCGCTCTTCTGCGGGGCGTCGCACGGCCTGGGCGAGGGCTCACCGTGCGCACCGGAACAGAGCACCTGCGGTCTGATCGGCGCTCTCCCGGTCGGCTGCTCTCAGGGGGTTGTGATCCACGTCTGCCCGGACGGGAGTGAAGCCTATACGACGATCCGTGCCGCAGTCGACTCCGCCCATACTGGCGACGTGATCGAGCTTTGCGATGGTGTCTACACGGGAGCGGGGAACCGGGACATCAGGTTCTTGGGCAAGGCGATCACCATCCGCTCGACGAGCGGGAACCCTGCAGCCTGCGTGATCGACTGCGAGCATTTGGGCCGGGGGTTTCTCTTCGACGAGGATGAAGGGCCGGATTCGGTGCTCGAAGGGGTGACGATCCGCCACGGTGAGGCTCCCGACAACACGCTGGGCGAGTTCTTCGGCGGTGGAGTCGCCTGTGCTACGACCTATGCCAATCCTGGTGCCGTCCCCACGATCCGCAACTGCTGGTTCGAGAGCAACCATGCGGCCACGGGCGGTGGCGGGCTGTACACGTCCGGAGACGAGGCGGTCATCGAGGGTTGCGTCTTCGTCGACAACTCGGCGGATCACGGTGGCGGAGCGAACATCGTCGCCGGGGGCGCCCTCTTCCGCGGGTGCACTTTTGTGGGGAACTCGTCGGCCCACGGCGCTGCGATCGGTCTGGGCTATGCGGGGACCTGGGGTTCGGATGTGACGATCGAGAACACGATCATGGCCTTTGCGACTCAGGGAGCGGCCATGTGGGCCGGCTCCGGCTCATCGGTGACGATCACCTGCAGCGATGTCTTCGGCAACCCCGGCGGCGACTGGGTGGACTGCCTCCTGGGGAAGAACGGGCAGAACGGCAACATCTCGCGTGATCCGCAACTCTGCACCGCGTCTTATGACTTGGCCGAGAGTTCGCCTTGCTTGCCGGAGCAGAGCGGGTGCGGCCTGATCGGCGCTCGTCCGTCCGGGTGCCAGGCGACCAGCGTCACCGGGAGCGTGGCGGGAGTGGTGAGTGTGGGCGGTGCTCCACTCGCCAACGTGACGGTGGACCTGGCTGCGGACGAGGGCCAATTCGTCGAGTTCGCGACCACCGACGCGGAGGGAGAGTTCAGCTTCGCCGAAGTCCCGGCGGGGACGGCTTCGATCTCGATCGTGGTCCCCATCGGCTACCTGGCTGCGACGCCCGCCAATGCCACCGTAGATGTTGTGGTCACTTCGGGACAAGTGGTCACGCAGAACTTCGCCCTGCAAACTCTGCCGGATGCCGGACCGGTGCGCGAGGTGAACTACTGGAAGCACCAGGCCAGAGTGCACCTGACCGGCCGCGGGCAGGCTGAGGAGACGATCGAGGCGATGAGTGTCACATACCCAACGCTCTTCCTCGAGCACTTCTTCGAGAACCATCTCAGCTCGATCAGCGTGGAAGGGGTGACCTTTCTGATGGCAGAGGGACAGCCGGTCAGGATGTCGCTCGAAGCGATCGAGGCGACGCTCACCCCGGGCGGTGGCGCCACGATGCACGAGCGGGCCAAGAAGCAGTTCCTCGCGCTCCTGCTCAACGTCGCTTCGAACCGGCTGCGCTCGACCGATGTGGTTAGCTTGGACGGGGCGAGGGCCAGCCAGGCGATCCAGCAGATCGCACGGCAGATCAATGATGCCATTGTCGACAATGACGAAGACGCGAGGAACCTCGCTCGCCGGCTCAACAGCGAACGTCGGGTCCCGGCGGGGATGATCGATCTCACCCTTCCAGTCATTCCCTTCTCCCGGCACCCGGTGCAAAGCCCGGCGATGGATCGGCTGCCGCGGGCGGTGCCGAACCCGCTCGCAAAGACGTCGACGATCGAGTTCGAAGTGAGCAAGCCGGGCTCGGTAGTGGTGAGAGTCTATGACATCGCAGGGCGTCGGGTCCGCACCCTGATCGATGGCGTGCTCGTGCAGGGCCGACACGCCGTCGCGTGGAACGGGACGGCCGATGACGGTGCGAATGCCGCGAACGGCATCTACTTCTGCTGCGTCGAGACGCCGGGCCAGGTCGTGACTTCGAAGATCGTGGTCATGCGGCAGTAGCGCGGTCTGCTCTCGTGCGCCCTTGAGTCGGTGCGGAAGCCTGCAATGCTTCATGAGGGCCCGTCCGCTTGATTGGGCGTCGCTGGGTCTCCAGGGCGTGCTAGAATCCCCGGTCCCTTGCGTCGAGCCAGGAACCGAGGATGAACGAGCCCGTCCAAAACACCGCCGCGCCCGCGCCCACGCCGCCCACCGTGCCCGCGAACCGCGAGCTCGCGGCGCTCATCGAGATCTTCCGCGAGCTGAACGCGGCGGTGGATCCGAGCGCGCGCCTGCCCGTCGTCGTGGCCACCGCGGCGCGGGCGGTCGGAGCGGAAGCCGGGTCGCTCTTCCTCCTCGACGGGGATCCGCCCCGCCTGACGCCTCGGGTCTTCCAGCAGCCGGCCGCCGGGCCCGCCGCGCATGGAGCGGCCGCTCCCGACCTCCTCATCGCACCCGGGCAGGGAACGGCCGGCTGGGTCGTCCTCCACGGCCAAACCCTCCGCATCGACGATGCGACCACGGACCCCCGCTTCACCCCTTACGCGGCGCGCCCCGGGGGCCCCGCCCCGCTCCCGATCCGGAACCTCCTCTCGGTGCCGCTCCGGGCTGATGGCCGCGTCCTCGGCGCCCTCGACGTCGTGAACCGCCCGGGCGGCTTCGATCCCACGCACGAGTCCTTTCTCGCCGCGGTGGCCGACGAGCTTGCGATCGCGCTCCGGAACGCCTGGCTCGTGAAGAGCCTCGAGCAGGAGAAGCTCGCGCTCGAGCTGATCCGCGACGCCGGGCGCGCGCTCCTCTCGACGCTCTCGGTCGACGAGGTGCTCGAGCGCATCGTGTCGGGGCTCGCGCGGCTCGTCGCCTTCGATGCGGTCGGCATCTTCCTCGTCGGCAAGGACAAGGCGATCGAGCACACGATGCTCCGCGGCTACGACCCCGAGAACTTCGAGCGCGCGCAGCTCAAGGTGGGTGACGGCATCGTCGGCTGGTCGATCTCGAAGGGAAAGCCGGTCATCGTTCCCGATGTGACCGTCGACACGCGCTACGTGAACTCCCGCGAGAGCACGCGCGCGGAGATGGTGGCGCCGCTCATCGCGCGCGGCAAGGTGATCGGGGCCTTCGTCCTCGAGAGCGACCGGCTCGCCGCCTACTCGAACGAGGATCTGAAGCGGCTCTCGGCCTTCGCCGACTCGGCGGCGGTGGCGGTCGAGGTGGCGCGCCTCCACGAGGAAGGGGTGCGCGTCCGCCGGATCGAGGAGGATCTCGCGATCGCGCGCCAGATCCAGCTCTCCTTCCTGCCGCAGGCGCCCCCGAAACTCAAGGGCATCGATCTCGCCGGGCTCAACGTGCCGTCCTTCGACGTCGGCGGCGACTACTACGACTTCGTCACCGTGGCGCCCGGACAGCTCGGGATCGCGATCGGCGACGTCGCCGGGAAGGGGGTGGCCGCCGGGCTCATCCTCTCGAGCTTCCGCTCGAGCATGCGCGCCGAGATCCGCAACAACTACTCGATCTCCACCATCTTCAACAAGGTCAACCAGCTCCTCCTCGAGACGACCGAGCCGAGCCGCTTCGTCACCGCGCTCTACGGCGTGCTCGACATCGACAAGCGGCGGTTCACGTACGCGAGCGCCGGGCACTACCCCGGGATCCTCGTGCACGAGGACGGTTCGGTGGAAGAGCTGGCGACGGGCGGCACCGTCCTCGGCGCGTTTCCGGATCAGCGCTACGACGAGGGGCTCGTGCACTTCCGCGCCGGGGACATGCTCCTCCTCTACACGGACGGCGTCACCGAGGCGATCAACAAGGATGACGAGGAGTTCGGGACGGCACGCCTCCTCGACATGGCGGTCACCGTGCGCTTGCGCTCTGCGGCCAAGATCGCGGCGGCGATCGAGCGGGCGGTGCGGACCTTCTCGAAGCGGAAGGTGCCGGGCGACGACCTGACGCTCGTCGTCCTCAAGGTCACATCGTGAGAGTCACCGCGTGAAGATCGCTGCTTCGAACGTCACCGCTTGATCTCGGGCGGCGGCGGGACCTCCTCGGCGCGCGCGTCCTCGGCGGCGATGAGGGCGAGGGCGGCCTCCGGCGTCCCGGCCGCCGTGAGGCTCGCGATGAAACCCGGCTCGCGGGTGAGACGCGCGATCCGGGCCAGCGCCTTGAGCTGGAGCCCGGGCGCATCGCGGTTTCCGACGAGGAGGAAGATCACGTGTACCGGCTTCGCGTCGACCGACTCGAAGTCGATCCCGCCCGGGGCGATGCCGATCGCGATTGCCGGCCCGACGATCCCGTCGACGGCGGCGTGCGGAATGGCGATCCCATCGCCGATGCCCGTGGACATGATCGACTCACGGCGGAGCACTTCCGCGAGGAGCGGTTCGCGATCGGGGAGACCGAGGGAAGCGGCGAGCATCGAGACCAGGCCGCCGAGCACCGCGGTCTTCGGACGCGCGTCGAGGTCGAGAGCGATGCGATCGCGAGTGAGATAGTCGCTGATCCGCATGGGCGCGGTGCTTCTCGAGCGAATTGTCTCCGTGGGACCGGAACGGGCGGCCGGACGACGAGCGAGGGGTGTTCCGCCGATGGGTGACGTTAGCAGATGAACGATCGAGCTCCCAGAGGAAACGCGAGCGCGGCGGAGGCGCTCGGCACCGGCTGCCCGGTCGCCCTGGTCGGCATGATGGGCGCGGGGAAGAGCGAGGTCGGCCGCCTCCTCGCCGCCCGCCTCGGGCGGCCCTTCGTCGACGCGGACGACGCGATCGCCGCCACCGCCGGCGCCGCCTCGGTGCGCGAGCTCTTGGCCCGGGAGGGGGAGGCGGGCTTTCGCGCGCTCGAGCGCCGCTTCATCGCCGGCCTGCCCTCCCGCTCCGGACACGTGCTCGCGCTCGGCGGCGGCATGTTCGTCGGCGCCGAGAACGTGCGCGCGATTCGCGCGGCGGCGTGGACGGTCTGGCTCCGCGCTCGCCCCGAGACCCTGCTCGCTCGGCTCCCCGCCGCCGAGCGGGCCGCCCGCCCGCTCCTCGCCCCGGAGGAGGCAGGGCCGGGCGCGGAGTCCGCGGCGCTGGCCCGCCTCGCCGTCCTCCTCGCCGCGCGCGCCACCTGGTACGCCCAGGCCCACACGACAATCGACACCGACGGGCTCGCGCCCGATGCGGTCGCGTCGCTCGTCCTCGCCGCGCTCGACTCGAGCGCGCGCGCGTCGCCGCCATGCGCGTGACCGGGGGAGAGCAGCGCGGGCGGCGGCTCCGGGTGCCTGCCCGCGGCGTGCGTCCGACCGCCGATCGCGTTCGCGAGACCCTCTTCATGGTGCTTGCGCCGCGGCTTCCCGGGGCGCGCGTCCTCGATCTCTGCGCCGGCTCGGGCGCCCTCGGCATCGAGGCGCTGTCGCGGGGAGCCGTGCATTGCGTCTTCGTCGAGGTCGTAGCGGCCGTGGCCCAGGTCGCGCGCGCGAACCTCGCGGCCCTCGGACTCCTCGCCCGGAGCGAGGTCCTGGTCGCTCCCGCCGAGCGTCTCTTCCCGACCTTCGCTGCGACCGGCGCCGCCTTCGACCTGGTCCTGCTCGATCCACCCTACGCGGCGCCGGCTGACCCCTTCCTCCGCGGCCTCCTCGCGCCCGGGATCCTCGGGCCGGACGGGCTCATTGCCTGGGAGCACGATCGCCGGGTCGAGCTCCCGGCAGACGACTGCCTCCGGGTCGTCGATGAGCGGCGCTTCGGCGACACGGTGGTCACCCTTCTCGCCGTGGCCGCGAGCTGAGGACCGCCCCGGCGGGCCGCCCCCTGGCGCTTGCTTGCCGGCGGGCCGCCCCCTGGCGCCTGCTTGCCGGCGGGTGCCCGCCCCCTGGCGCCTGCTTGCCGGCGGTGGGAAGATCGGTCGCGAGGAAAGGAGGTGCGCCATGGCCACGTTCATCCTCATGACCAAGCTCTCGCCCGAGGTGACGCGCGATGTCGGCCATCGTGCCGAGATCGGTCGCCGGTGGAAGACCGCGGTGGACGAGAAGTGCCCCGACGTCCGGTGGGTCGCCCACTACGCGCTCCTCGGACCGTACGACTTCATGGACATCTTCGAGGCGCCGGACGAGGAGATCGCGGCGAAGGTGAGCCTCATCTCGCTCGCGCGCGGGGCGGTCAAGGCCGAGTCATGGACCGCGATCCCGTACTCCCGCTTCCTCGAGATCGCGAAGGACGTCAGCTGAGGGGAAGAAGCGGGTGAGGTGAAGAAGCGGGGAGGTCCGGGGCTAGCCTGCTTCCTCATGCCCTGCTAGGCTCCGCCGATCGCTGCCGGCGTGCGGCCAGCACCGCCGCCGTCCGGCGGGCGGCCAGAGCCCATTCATGCGGGAGGGCGTGTGGATCGAGCCATCTTCCCCGGCACCTTCGACCCGGTCACGCTGGGCCATCTCGACATCGTGCGGCGAGCGCTCACCATCTTCGACCACATCGTGATCGGAGTGGCCGAGCAGCGCGAGAAACGCGTCCTCTTCTCCACGGACGAGCGCGTCGAGATGATCCGCGAGGCGACCGCCGATCTCGCCGGCGTCGAGGTCCAGAGCTTCGAGGGGATGCTCGTCGAGTTCGCCCGCGCCGCGGGCGTGCGCGCCGTGATCCGCGGGCTCCGCGTCATCTCCGACTTCGAGTACGAGTTCCAGATGGCGCTCATGAACCGCCGGCTCGACGAGGGGATCGATACCGTCTTCCTGATGCCGAGCGAGCGCTACATCTATCTGAACTCGACCGTCGTGCGCGAGATCGCGCGGCTCGGCGGCCCGGTCGAGACCTTCGTGCCGCCGCTCGTGGCGAAGCGGCTCCGCGCGCGCTTCGCCTCGGGGCCGACGAACGTCGAGCCGTGATCGCGCGGCAGATGATCTTCCCTGCGCACGATGTTGACCGTTCTGTCCACGGGGGAGGCAGCTCGCGTTCCGGGGCGAGTGCCGGTCCATCCCCGACCCCGCTCCCGGGTGGCGGACCGCATTAGCCGATGCTCGTAGATTCGGTCACCATCGATGTCGCCGGCGGACGCGGCGGCGACGGTTGCATCTCCTTCCGCCGCGAGAAGTACGTGCCGCGCGGCGGCCCGAACGGCGGCGACGGCGGCCACGGCGGGAGCGTGATCTTCTACGTGGATCCGAACCTGCGCACGCTCCTCGACTTTCGCCACCAGACCCGCTTCGCAGCCGAGCGCGGCGAGCACGGCCGCGGGAAGAACCAGAGCGGCCGCTCGGGCGAGGACCTCCTCGTCGCGGTGCCGCCGGGCACCGTCGTGATCGAAGCCGAATCGGGCACGACGCTTGCTGACCTCACGGCGGCGGACGAGCGCGTCACCGTGGCGGCCGGCGGGCGCGGCGGATGGGGCAATTCGCACTTCGCGACCCCGACCCGGCAGGCGCCCCGCTTCGCGCGGCCGGGGACTTTGGGCAAGGAGCGGCGGCTGAGGCTCGATCTCAAGCTGATCGCCGATGTCGGGCTCGTCGGCCTGCCCAACGCCGGCAAGTCGACCTTGCTCTCGCGGCTGTCAGCGGCGCGCCCGCGGATTGCGGCCTATCCGTTCACGACGCTGGAGCCGCACCTCGGACTGGTCGAAATAGGGGATGGGGTGAGCTATGTGATGGCCGATCTGCCCGGGCTGATCGAGGGGGCGCACCTCGGCAAGGGGCTCGGGATCCAGTTCCTCCGCCACATCGAGCGTACCCGCGTCCTCCTCTTCCTGATCGACGTGAGCCGCGACGATCCGGAAGCGGATGTGGCGCTCCTCGAGGGTGAGCTCCGCGCGTACTCGCCGGCGCTTCTCGACAAGCCGCGGCTCATCTGTTACTCGAAGCTGGATGTCCTCGCCGGGGAGCCCCTCCCGCCTGGCGCCGCCGCCCGCGTCGCCCGTGGATCGGCGCTCGCCATTTCGGCGGCGACCGGCGACAATCTGCAGGATCTCCGGCGGCGGATCGCCGAGAGCCTCGGTTTCACCGGGCCGCGGCCGCCGCGAGCGCAGGAGCATCCGGCGAGCGTGAACAGCGCTCTCGAGAAGGACGATGACGTGACCCCCGGCCAGGACGATGAGGATCCCCTCGCAGGAGGAGGAATCGCGACATGACCCCGCGCCCGTACCCGCTGACCTTCGATCCGCGGCTTCGCACGCTCGAGGGCAAGATCGAGCTCATCGCGCAGCTCCGGAGCGAGCGGCCCGAGAAATCGGTGCCGCTCCTTCTCGAACTCCTGTGCGATCAGAGCTGGCATGTCCGCGAGCGCGCGGCCGAGGCCCTCGTGGAACGCGGCGAGGACGTCATCGGACCGCTGTCGAGCCTCCTCGACGAGGGGCTGTGGTACACGCGGGCGTGCGCGGCGGCGGCGCTCGGGCAGATCGGCGCGCCGGAGAGCCTGCCGGTGCTCATCGGCCGGCTCCATGATGAGAACGCCACGGTGCGGAAGGCCGTGGCCGGCGCGCTCGGGGCGATGGTGCGGCGGCACAGCAACGGCCCCATCCTCGCGGCGCTCGCCAATGCCGGCATCGACCCGGGCCGTTCGCAGCACGCCGCGGACTGGACCCCTCTCGTGCATGCCATCGCCGATGCAGGCGCGCTGCGGGCGTCCCAGGAGGCGGAGGCGCGGGCCGCCGCCCTCGAGAAGGGAGCGACGGAGGGCGAGGCGCCGGCCGGCGAGTGAGCCGCGGGCGAGCCGGCGGTGAGGGCCGGCGGTGTGAGCCCGCGGTGAGGGCCGGCGGCGTGAGCCCGCGGTGAGAAGTCGGGCACGTGTCCGATGAGGGGAGACGAGCAGGGGAGAGGAACGGGAGGTGGCGCGCGGGATCGCGCCGCGGAGCAGAGCGTGCAGGAGCGAATCTCACGACGGGCGACCGCCTGAGTGGGAAGTGGATCAGGACGATGTGGCGGCGGCCATCCTCTTCGATGAGAGCACCGGCCCGCGACCCTGGCGGCGGTCCGTCCGCGAACGACTCCTCCGCCACGGGACGCCGCTTGCGGCGCTCCTCGCGGCGCCGAGCACGGACCCGGCGCGCGTGCGCTGGGACGACCGGGCGGTGCGCGATGACGTGCGGGGTCGCGCCCGGCGCCTGGCGGCTCTCGCCGGGCGTCTCCTCGTCGCGACCGATGCCGGCTACCCCGAGCGCCTCGGCGCCTTCGACTGGGCTCCGCCCTGGCTCTACGTGCGCGGCGCCGGGGACTTTGCGTCGCCCGCGGTCGCGATCGTCGGCACGCGGCGCGCGACCCCGAGCGCACGCGAGTTCGCGGCCCATCTCGCGCGCGGTGCGGCGCGGGCCGGAGTGTGCGTCGTGTCGGGGCTCGCGCGCGGCATCGACGCGGCGGCCCATCGCGGGGCAATCGAGGGCGGGGGCGCGACGATCGCCGTCCTCGGCACCGGCGTCGATCGCTGCTATCCGGCGGCGCACCGCGCGCTCTTCGCCGAGATCCTCGCGGCGGGACTCGTCGTGAGCGAGTATCCGCCGGGCGCGCCGCCCAGGCGCGAGCACTTCCCCGCGCGGAACCGCGTGCTCGCGGGCCTGGCCGAGGCCGTCGTCGTGGTCCAGGCGCCGGTCCGCAGCGGCGCCCTCGTCACGTCGGCGTTCGCCGCCGATCAGGGCGCCGAGGTGCTGGCCGTGCCGGGGGACCCGCTCCTGCCCGAGAACGCGGGATCGAACCAGCTCCTCGCCGCCGGGGCGCGGCTCGCGCTCGGGGTCGAGGATGTGCTGAGCGCCGTGTACGGCTACGAGGTGCCGCTCGAACGAACCCCCGGCGAAGGGGCGGGCACGAGCGCCGGGGAAGGCGATGGTGACCGCGATGGCCTCGATGCCGCGCTCGGCGCCGGGGAGCGAGCGCTCGGCGCCGAGGAGCGGGCGCTCGGCACCGAGGAGCGAGCGCTCCTCGCCGAGCTCGATCTCATCCCGCGGGCGGTGGATCTCGTGGCGCGCGCGGTCGGGGCGGCCGTTTCCGAGGTGCTCGCCGGGCTCATCCGCCTCGAGCTCGCGGGTCTCGTCGAGCATCTCCCCGGCGGGGTCGTCCGGCTCACCCCGCGCGCGGCGCGCTGGACCGGGCGGCGCGCGCCGGCGGCGCCAGGGAATCCGCCATGAGCGTGCGCCACGACTTGCAGACCGACCGAGCGGTGCGTCGCGGCGGACTCGGCGATCGGATCGAGTACCTCGCGCTCCGCGCGGTCATGGGCGCCGCGGGTCTGCTCCCGCCTCCGCTCATGGGTCGCGCCGGAGATCTCGCCGGGGATTTCGTCTATCACGTGCTCCGGACACGCCGCCGCGTGGTCGAGGAGAATCTTGGCGCAACGCTCGGCCAGACGCTCGATCGGGCCGGTGTGGATCGCATCGCGCGGGATGTGTACCGGCATCTCGGGCGGACCCTCTTCGAGTACGGTCGCTTCGGAGGTCTGCGCGTCCGCGGGCTACCGGAGTGGCTCGAGGTTCGCGGTCTCGAGCACCTCGAGGCGGCGCATCGCCGTGGGCGAGGGGTCGTGGTCGTGACCGGCCACTTCGGGAACTGGGAGCTCCTCGGCGCCATCATCGCCCACCACCGGCTCCCCATTCACTTCCTGGCCAAGGAGCAGCGGAATCCCTACGTCGACCGCTACATGGACCGCGCGCGCGGCCGCCACCTCGGGGTCGGCGTCCTCAACCCGGGTCCCGAGCTCCGCCGCATCTTTCGCTGCCTCCGCCAGGGCGAGCTGATCGGCATGCTCTTCGACCAGGATGCCGGATCCGACGGCATCTTCCTCGACGTGCTGGGGCGCCCCGCCTCGGTGCAGCCGGGGGCCGCCGTCTTCGCCTATCGCACGGGAGCGACCATCCTCCCGTGCGGCGTCTTCCGCCTGCCCGGCGGCCGGCATCGCGCCTCGTTCGAGCCGGCCTTCGATCCCGACCCGGGCGCGCCCTACGAGGGGGAGATCCGCCGCCTCACGGAGCGCTGCGAGGCGAGCCTCGAGCGCTACATCTATCTCCATCCCGAGCAGTACTACTGGGTGCACCGGCGATGGAAGACGCGACCGCCTGCGGAGGCCTCCGAACTCATGAGGAGGTCATGAAGGCGGTCGCAAAAAAAAAGGTTCCCCGCCGCCTCCACGCCCCTCTGCCATCCCTGGCGACCCCACACATCGTGTTATGGGGCACGTCCGCTCTAGGGCCGAGTGCATCGGTCACCCGAGAGGTTCGAGGCGCGATTGCAGCAGGGAACCCCGCTCCGCTTGACCGAAAGCTAGCCACGGGTCCGCGGCATGTCAAGGCGCGTTCGGTCAAGGAAGATCGAAATTCTCGCTACCCTGTGCGCGGCGGGTCCGTCTCGGTGGGTACGGGGGTCGTGAAGCCGATGTGCCGCGGGGCCACCTCGCCGGCCGGGGTCGGGATCGTGCCGTAGTCCCCCTCGTAGCGTGTGATGTTCTGATCGAGGGCGGCTCGCAGCGCCTTCACGTGCTGGGGCGTCATGACGATCCGCGCGTGCACGCGCGCCTTCCGGGCGCCGGGCAGGATGCGGGCGAAGTCGAGGATGAACTCGGACGGCGTATGCGAGATGAGAGCGAAGTTTGAGTAGATTCCCTCCGACTCCTTCTCTCCGAGCTCGACGCCGATCTGCTGCATGGGCGGGGCAGCGCCCCCCTGTGGCCGCGGTCCGCTCGCCATGGTGATGGTCCCTTCCTGCCGTCGCCTTCGTCCGCTGCGCGAGGAGCGGGCGTCAAGACCCGGCCAGTTCGATTCTTATGAGCCCGGTCTGCGCTCGGCCGGTGCGGCCGCGCGCCCGGGCGAACCGTAGGGAGTCGTCCCCCGTTCGTCAAGGCGAGCGGGCAGCGTCCCCCTCACCGGCCGGGCAGCAGCCCAGGCGGCCGCTTTCCCGGTTGTCACCCGCATTTCCTGATGCTAGCTTAAGCCGTTTAAGGGTGTTGACTTGGGTAATCGGCTCAGCTCAGACGCGGGCGCAGGGAGGGTCATGCCGGAGGCGCTTCAGGGCATGCGCGTGGATGATGTCGAGGACGCGCTCCTCCCCTTGGTGAGCCGGCCGGCGCGCTATCAGCCGCTCATCCTCGGTCTCAGCGACCGGCGACCGGGTCGCCTCGAGACCGTGGTGGCGGCGCCGGATCTGCTCGAGGCTGCCGTCATGCGCCCGGCCATCCCCGCTCTCTACCGAGGGCTTGCGGCCGCCGGGGCCAATGCCGATCTCGCCTTCCTGCCGTGGATCGATTTCGAGGAGGAGCTCCGCCGCCATGCCCTGCCCCTCTTCGCGCTCTCCTCGCGCCGGCCGCTCCACACCTTCGATCTCATCCTGATCCCGGTCCTCGGCGAGCTCATGGCCGCGGGGGTCGTCGAGCTCCTCGACCTCGGGCGCGTGCCGATCCTCGCCGCCGAGCGCGAGATCGACGATCCGGTCGTGATCGGCGCTGCCATCGCCAACCCGGAGCCCTTCGCCGATTTCTTCGACGCGGTCCTCCTCGGCGATCCCGAGGCGAGCCTCGACGAGCTAGTGCGCGTGGTCGGCCGCTGCCGCAGTGCGCGGGCATCGCGCCCGGAGCTGCTCGAGAGCCTGGCCGCGGTGCCCGGGGTCTACGTGCCCTCGCTCGTCAAGGTCGTCACGGGCGTGGACGGCCGCTGCGTCGCCGCCCCGGGGACCGGCTCGATCGCGGCCGCCTACACCAGGGACATGCCCCTCCCGGCGGCGCCGCTGCAGCCCCTGCTCGACGTGCGTGACGATGTGCTCGCCCTCGAAGTGCAGCGCGGCTGTCCCCGCCGCTGCCGATTCTGCCAGCCGGCACGCACGGCCGGTCCGGTCCGCGAGCTCGATCCCGTATCCTGCCTCGATGCGGCCGCTCGCGCCCTGCGCTCGAGCGGCTGGGGGGAGATCTCTCTCGCCGGGCTGATGCCTGCCGACTGGAGCCAGTTCGCTCCGGGTGTCGAGATGCTCGGCCGCCGTCTCTTCGGCACCGGTGTAGCGCTGGCGCTCGACTCGGCATCCGGCGAGCGCCTGACGCGGGCCGCTCTCGCCGAGCTCTCGCGCGTGCGGCGGACCGCGCTCGAGTTCGCGCCCGAGGCGGGAAGCGAGCGGCTCCGCAGCGTGCTCGGGAAGCCGCTCGACGAGCCGGCGCTGCTCTCCGCCGTGCGGGATGCGGCCGCGCTCGGCTGGCCCTCGGTCAAGCTGCACTTCATCATCGGCCTCCCCACCGAAACCGACGAGGATCTCACGGCGATCGCCGATCTCTGCGAGCGCGTGCGCCAGGCCGGGCAGCGCCCCGGGATGCGCTTCGCCGTGCAGGTCACGATTCATCCCTTCGTCCCGCGGGCACACACGCCCTTTCAGTGGGAAGAGCAATTGCCGCTCGAGGAGATGCGCCATCGCGTGAAACGGTTGCGCGGGCTCCTCCACCGGCGCCCGCTCCGGCTCCGCTGGGGGCATCCCGAAACGGCGCAGCTCGAAGCGCTGATCGCCCGCGGCGATCGCCGGCTCGGCGCGGTGATCCTCGGCGCCTATCGCGCCGGGGCACGCCTCGACAGCTGGTCCGAGCTCGCTCGCCCCGTCCTCTGGTGGCGGGCGCTCGCGGATGTGGGCGTCGACCTCGCCGCGGATCTGGGTCCGCGCGATACGTCGCTTCCGCTTCCCTGGTCCCATCTCGCGCTCGGCGAGGGCGAAGCGCACCTCGCCGCCGAGCGCGAGGCGGCACGGCGCGGCGAGGTGACGCCGCCCCGCCGGATCGAGATCGCGGCCCCGCTCCCCGCGGGCGCCGCCCTCTTCGCCGACCTGCCTCTCGTCGGGGGGGAGGCCCGGGTCGATGCCGGCGCGGGCGACGATCCGGCAGCGGTCACCGCCGAGGCCGGAGCCGAGGAGGTCGCGCAGCGCGCGGGCCTCTACGGCCGCGGCCGGGCCCGCCGGCGTGCGGGCCGCCCGAGCTCGCGCCGCCACCGGGTGCGCTTCGCGAAGACGAACCCCGTGCGTTTCATCTCGCATCTCGATACCGTGCGGCTCCTTGATCGGTCGCTCCGGCGCGCCGACATCGCGGTCGCGTACTCGACCGGATTCAGCCGCCATCCCAAGCTGTCCTTCGGCCCGCCGCTCCCGGTGGGCATGGTCGGTCTGGACGAGTACTTCGACGTCGAGCTCGTGGACGAACGTCCGGCCGAGTTCGTCGATCTCATGAACGCCCATCTACCGGACGGCATTCGCGTGTTCGAGGCCGTCCCCATCCTCAACAAGGTCCAGTCGCTGATGAGCTTGATCGACCATGCCGACTATCGCATCGGCTTCCCGCCGCATGTGCGTCGGCTCCTTGGCGACCCGGATCATGAATCCCTTCGCGCCTCGCTCGACGAGGCCATCCGCCATTTTCTCTCCCAGAACCGGGCCTTCGTCATGCAGCGAGGTCCGGACGGCGAGCGACCCGTGGAGCTCACGGGCGGTGTCCGGCGCCTGGCCCTCGCGGCCGGCGACGACGCCTCCCCCGAGCTTGACCTCACGCTCCGCATCGCGGGCGATGGGGCTGCGCGGCCGCTCGACCTGGCCGCGTTCCTCGTGGCCCATCTCGAGGGAGAGAACCGGCTCGACCCCCGGCTCTTGCGCGTCGTCCGACGCCGGCTCTACCAGGTGCGGGGCGATCACGTGATCACGCCCCTCGACGCCGTGGCCGGGGAAGAGCTCGTGGGGGCGCGGGCCGCCCCCGAATCGGCGGCTGGTCTCGCCACGAGCGACGGGAGACCCGATGTCCAAAGAGATAGTTATCAACGCCGACCAGGCCGAGACACGCATCGCCATACTCGAAGATGGTGAGCTGGTAGAACTGCTGTTCGAACGACCCGACAAGCGACGCATTGTCGGGGACATCTTCAAGGCGCGGGTGAACGCCGTGCTGCCGGGCATGCAGGCCGCTTTCGTCGACCTGGGGCTCGAGCGCACCGGCTTTCTCCACGCCTCCGACCTCGCCACCGCGCGCCCCAAGTTGATGGAGGGGCTCGACATCGACGATGAGGCGACCGAGGAGAACGGGAATGCAGGCGGCGCTCAGCGCCGCGGCCGCCGCCCCCGTCTCCCCCGGCGCGGGCCGGATGCCCATCCCCGGATCGAGGAGCATCTGAAGCCGGGCCAGGAGGTCCTGGTCCAGATCACGAAGGAGCCGATCTCGACCAAGGGGCCGCGGGTCTCCCAGCAGATCTCGCTCCCCGGGCGCTACCTGGTCTTCATGCCGCAGCTCGACCACCTCGGCATCTCGCGGAAGATCCTCGACCGCGACGAGCGGCAACGGCTCCGCGATCTCCTGACCGAGGTGAAGCCCGATGGCGGCGGCATCATCGTGCGCACGGTGGGGGAGGGGAAGGACCTCCGTCACTTCCGGTCCGATGTTCGCTTCCTTGCCAAGATGTGGGATGAGGTGCAGAAGAAGTCGCGGAAGGAGAAGGCTCCGGCGCTCCTCCATCGCGAGATGGAGCTGACGACGGGCCTGATCCGCGACCTCTTCACCGAGGAGGTGGACCGCGTCGTCATCGACGGGAAGAAGGAGCACAAGGAGATTCTGGGCTATCTCAAGTCGTACGCGCCCGAGCTCCGGAACCGGGTCGAGCACTACGAGCAGGAAACGTCCATCTTCGACCGCTTCGGGATCGAGCCCGAGATCGAGAAGACCTTCGACCGCAAGATCTGGCTCAAGCGGGGCGGATACATCGTGATCGAGCACACCGAGGCCCTGGTCACGATCGACGTCAACACCGGCCGCTACACCGGGAAGACGGCGTCGCAGGAGGAGACCATCCTGCGCACGAACCTGGAGGCAGCCAAGGAGATCGCCCGCCAGCTCCGGCTCCGGGACATCGGCGGAATCATCGTCATCGACTTCATCGACATGGAGATCGAGGCGAACAAGCGCTCGGTGCTCGAGGAGCTCCGCACGTGCCTGCGCAAGGACCGGGCGCGCACGAAGACCTTCGGCGTCTCCGATCTCGGACTCGTCGAGATGACGCGGCAGCGGGTCCGGCCGAGCCTCCTCCATTACTTCTCCGACGACTGCCCGACCTGCGACGGCGTGGGCAAGGTGCTGTCGCTCGAGTCGGTCGGGATGACGGTCGAGCGCATGCTCGAGCGGGCGGGCCGCGAGCTCACGGAAAAGCGGCTCGAGCTCCATGTTTCCCCGGAGGTCGCCGTCTTCCTCATGGAGGAGCGCGGCGGGCGCATCGGGCAGATCGAACGCCGCCACGGGCTCGAGGTGGACATCGTCGACGATCCCACCCTCCGGCGGAACGAGCGTCGGCTCAAGGTCGTCGGCACGTCCGAGGATGTGACCGAGCGGGTGGGGCTGTAGACATGGCGAACGGTCGATCGAGCGGCGAGCCGGGCGCGTCCGACCTGGCGTTCCTCGTCTTGCGGATGTTCACTGGGCTTGCCATGGCGCTCGCACACGGCATGAGCAAGATCCCGCCGAGCGAGCGGTTCGTGAACGGAGTCGGGGAGCTCGGCTTTCCGGTGCCGCTCCTCTTCGCGTGGGCGGCCGGCCTCTCCGAGTTCGCCGGGGGTCTGCTGCTCGCCGCGGGGCTCTTCACGCGCCCGGCGGCGCTCATGGTCTTGATGACCATGCTGGTGGCCGCCTTCCGCCGGCATGCCGCCGATCCCTTCGCCGACAAGGAGATGGCCTTACTCTACGCGGCGGTCGCCTTCTTCTTCCTGATCGCCGGCGGCGGGCGGCTCGCGCTCGATGCCTGGCGCGGCCGGCGGCGCTCGTAGCGGGGCGGCGGTCGCAGGGGCGCGGCGCATCCTCCCCGGCAACGAAGTTGGCAAAAGTGACAACGTCGTGCGCACTCCGGCGGAGTGGGTGGAAGGCTCGTGCCTTGAGGACGCTCACGAATCACCTCTTGCGCATCTCCCCCGGTACAGCGGCACGGTTCATGCGATGCGTCTGTGCGGGCCACGGTGTGGCCGGGAGAGCTCGTAGCGGTATGGAGCTCGTAAGGCGGATGAGTTCCGGGATGCCTGCACATGTTCGGGCGTGGAAGGCGCGGTCGCGGCGGGGAAGGGCGCGACTGTATCTGACGCGGGGGCATGGCGAGCCCGGGCTCGGATCTGCGCCGTGGCGTGCGCGCGTCGCCGGGTGGGGCGACAGCGTTTGACGCGGCGGGCGCGGTCGCGAAGTGGGGCGATGGCGCTTGGCTGGGAGCGGGCTCCGTGGCGAGGGGGGTGACCGCCCTGGCCGCGCCGCAGCGGTCGCGAGCAGCAGCTTGCCTCGGGCCGCCGGCGCATGAGACGATCAACGGAAGGCATCCTAGTCTCGGCGGTCATGTCCCTGGGAGGCAGCCCATGTTCGTCGCACACGGCATTCGCCCGCGTCTCGTTCTCGCCGCGCTCCTTCTTCTCGCCGCGACCGCCGGCCCCGCCGCGGCGCAACGCGCCGCCGATCTCGAGACGATCCGGAGGACCGCGCCGCCGGCGCCGCCTCTCGCGCCCGATGCCACGCTCGCGATCCAGATCGGCACGACCCCGGTCTGGACCTCGACCGACGTGTCGCGGGTTTCGACCGGCCTGGCGCTTGCCGATGTCGACGCCGACCTGGACCTCGACTTCGTGGTCTCGAACGGGAACGACATGGCCTTGCAGCCGCGGACCTTCTACCGGAACACGGGCGGCGTCCTCGGGACCACACCGGCGTGGACCTCCTCCGACAACTACTACTCGGGCCACTGCGCGGTGGGGGACGTGGACGGCGATGGGCGACCGGATCTCGCGGTCGGCAACTATGGCTCGTTCGATCGCCAGCGCTCGATCCTCTACCGGAACCTGGGCACCCAGTTCGAGGCGGTGGCCTCCTGGCAGACGAGCGATCTCGACAACTCCTTCAGCCTGGCCTTCGGCGACGTGGACCTCGACGGCGATCTCGATCTCGCCTTCGCCAACGGCGAGGCCTACGTCACCGGCCCGGCCCGGAACGACCTCTACCTGAACCAGGGCGGCGCGCTCGCCGTCCTTCCCGCATGGCAGTCGACCGAGATCGAGTCGAGCTATGACGTGGCGTGGGCCGATGTGGATCGCGACGGCGATCTCGATCTTGCGACCATCAACTCGATGGCGCCGCTTCGGCTCTACCGGAACGACGGCGGGACGCTGAACCCCACCTCCGTGTGGGCCTCGACGATCGCCCAGGACGGCAACACGATCGCCTGGGGGGACATGAACGGCGACGGCTGGCTCGATCTCGCGGCGGCCACCAACCGGCAGATCGGTGGCACCGGGCGCTTCTACGTCTTCCTGAACCAGAACGGCGTCCTGTCCTCTGCTCCGTCGTGGACCTCGAACGTCGGGAACGTCTACGGCTCCGCGGTCGCCTTCGCCGATCTCGATGCCGACGGCGACGAGGATCTCGCCGCCGGCAGCTGGTGGGGGCAGGTGCTCGTCTTCGAGAACCTGGGCGGCACGCTCACGACCGGAGCCGCCTGGATCTCGCAGACCACGAGCGTCGTCGAGGCCATCGTGCCGGGCGATGTGGATGGGGACGGGCTCCTCCAGCGCAGCGACACCCTCCCGGCCAACGGCGCGCGCCGGCTCTTCTACGTGACCCGGAGGCCGATCCAGCGGCTCGTCCAGGTGCGCGCCGACGGCACGCCCCTCGCGCCGGGCACCTTCGCCTACGATCTCGATCAGGGCTGGATCTCGGTCCCGGCCGCGCCGGGTCAGTCCCTGGCCGTCGATTACTGGGTCTCGGACGACCTCGACCTGGCGGTGACGAACTGGGACAACACGATCGGGAACTACGTCTTTGCGAACCAGCGCCCGACCACCGGCCTCGCCGCGAGCGGGGCGAGCCGGATCGACGGGCTCCGCATCTCCCCGCTGCCGGCCCGGGTCGGATCCTGGGTCACGATCGCCGGCGTCGAGGCCGCCTCCGGGCTCCGGCTGATCACCGCCGGGGGCCGGGTCCGCGCCCGGCTGGATCCGGGGGCCGGGGGCGAACTCCGCTGGCAGCCGAAAGATCCCGGGGTCTACTGGATCGTGGGCCGGCGTGGGGAGACAGCCCGGCTCGTCGTCCTGCCTTGACAAGGGGGGGGCGGGCCGCTAGCCTCTCTCGGTTCAAGGTTCGCCGTCGCGGTGTTCCGCCTTCTTCTCTGGAAGCACCACGCGGCTCGGTTTCTCCGGGCCGCGTGAATCGTGGAAGGGCTCTTCTGATGTTTGCCGTTGTTCGGGTCAAGGGGATGCAGTTCCGCGTCGAGCCGAACGGCCTCGTCCAGGTGCCGCGACTCGCTGCCGGTGTGGGCGACGAGATCCCCCTCGAGGAAGTCATGCTGGTCGGCGAGGCCGAGGCGATCACCGTGGGCGCACCGCTCGTGCCCGGGGCCAGGGTCCTGGCCGAGGTCGTGCGACACCTGCGCGGGCCGAAGATCATCGGCATCAAGTTCAAGAAGCGCAAAGACTATAGACGGCGGTGGGGAGCGCGGCGGGATTTCACCGAGCTCAAGATCAGGGCCATCCAGGTCTAGGCAGGGTTCCAGGCAGGCTCGAGGCAGGTACAAGTCATGGCGCACAAGAAGGGTGTCGGCAGCTCGCGCAACGGGCGCGATTCGAACCCCCAGTTCCTGGGGGTCAAGGCCTACGGCAATCAGTTCGTGACCGCCGGTTCCATCATCGTCCGGCAGCGCGGGACCCGCATTCATCCCGGCACGCACGTCGGCAGGGGTGGGGACGATACTCTGTTCGCGCTCCGCGACGGCTACGTGCACTTCGAGGAGCGCGGTCACTCGAAGAAGCAGGTGTCGGTGCTTCCTGAGCGCCGCCTGCCCGACGCGGGGAGCTGAGTACAGAACGCTGATGACGGGCGCGCACGAACGGGCGCGCGGAGCGCCGGCCGCGCCGCCGCCGGATCGGAGACTCGAGGGGACTCCCCGCCAAGGGAGTCCCCTCCTCATTTGGGTACCGGGCCGCGGCGCGCGCCCGGGACCGGGCCGGGCGGCGGGACTTGGCCATGTCTGACCCGCGCGTGGCCGTCGTCATCCCCGCGCGCTACGCGGCGACTCGCTTCCCCGGGAAGCTCCTGGCCCCGCTCCTTGGCCGCCCGCTCATCGCGCACGCGATCGCGTGCGCCCGCGCCGCCGCGCTTCCGTCGCGCGTCATCGTCGCCACCGACGACGAGCGCATTGCGGCCGTCGCCGCCGCCGCGGGCGCCGAGGTGAGGATGACATCTCCGGACCTCCCGAGCGGAACCGATCGCGTGGCCCAGGTGGCGAGCGCGCTCGACACCGCCGAGATCCTCGTCAACCTGCAGGGCGATGAGCCGTGCGTGCCGCCGGCCGCGATCGATCGCTGCGCGGCGCCGCTCATCGCGGACAAGACGGTTGACATGGCGACCCTGGCGCATATAGTGGACGCGGAGGCGGCGCTCGATCCGAACGCGGTCAAGGTCGTCACCGATCGCCGATCGAACGCGCTCTACTTTTCCCGCCATCCCATCCCCTACATCCGGGAGCGGGCGGGGCACCCGGCGTCCACCCCGCCCGCCCATCTCAGGCACATCGGGATCTACGCGTACCGGCGGGATGTTCTCATATCCCTCGCGCGCATGGCGCCGACTCCGCTCGAGCTCGCGGAGAGGCTCGAGCAGTTGCGTGCGCTCGAGAACGGCATTCGGATTCGCGTCGAAGTCGTGGACTGGGCGGCGCAGGGCGTCGACGTGCCCGCGGATCTCGAGCGGGCGGAGGCACTCCTGCGGACCTCGGGCGGCGGATGAGCGCCGCACCGGCCGGCGGTCGGCGGTGAGCACCCGGCGACAGGCACTCGGCGGTGATCACTCGACGGGGCAGGGGCACCCTTGAGGGAGGCGAGCGCAGTCATGGCCAAGTACATCTTCGTCACGGGCGGCGTGGTGTCATCGCTCGGCAAGGGCATCGCCGCGGCGTCGATCGGCCTCCTGCTCAAGAAGCGCGGCTTCCAGGTCGTGCTCCAGAAGTTCGATCCCTACCTGAACGTCGATCCGGGAACCATGAGCCCCTTCCAGCACGGCGAGGTCTACGTCACCGACGACGGCGCCGAGACCGACCTCGATCTCGGACACTACGAGCGCTTCACCGATACGAGCCTGTCGCGCCGGAACAACGTGACCGCCGGCCAGATCTACGACGCGATCATCACCAAGGAGCGCCGCGGCGACTACCTCGGGCGCACGGTTCAGGTGATCCCGCACGTCACCGACGAGATCAAGCTGCGCATGATCGAGGTCGGGGAGGCGCCGGGAGTGGATGTCGCCATCGTCGAGATCGGCGGCACGGTGGGGGACATCGAGGGCCTGCCCTTCCTCGAGGCCATCCGCCAGTTCCGCCTCGAGCGCGGCCGTGAGAACGTGCTGTTCATCCACCTCACGCTCGTGCCGTACGTGCAAGCGGCCCGCGAGATCAAGACCAAGCCCACGCAGCACTCGGTGAAGGCGCTGCGCGAGATCGGTATCCAGCCCGACATCCTCCTCTGTCGCAGCGAGGTTCATCTCGCGCGCGACGTGCGGGACAAGATCGCCCTCTTCTGCAACGTGGACCAGGGCGCGGTGTTCGAGGCCATCGACGTGTCGACGGTCTACGAGGTGCCGCTCATGCTGCACAAGGGCGGCGTCGACCAGCTGATCGTCCGCCGCTTCGGGCTCCAGGGCGGCGAACCCGATCTCGCCCGCTGGGAGGCCCTCGTCGAGCGACTCAACTCGGCGCCGCAGAAGGCCACCATCGCCGTGTGTGGCAAGTACGTCCACGTCCGCGACGCCTACAAGTCGATCGCCGAGGCGCTGGCCCACGCGAGCGCGGCACACGGAGCGCGGGTCGAGGTGCGCTGGGTGGACGCCGAGCAGATCGAGGCCCAAGGCGCCGCCGCCTACCTCTCCGATGTGGATGGCATCCTCGTGCCCGGTGCCTTCGGCGAGCGCGGGAGCGAGGGGAAGATCGAGGCCGTGCGCTATGCGCGCACGAACAAGATCCCGTTCCTTGGCATCTGCTTCGGGCTGCACGTGGCCGCAGTCGAGATCGGCCGCCACCTGTGCGGGCTCGACGGTGCCAACTCCTCCGAGCTCGATCCGGCCACCCCGCACCCGATCATCGATCTCATGCCCGAGCAGAAAGGCCAGTCGAAGCTCGGCGGCACCATGCGGCTCGGCGCCTACACCTGCCACCTCGAGCCGGGCGGCCGCGCGCGCGCGGCCTATGCCGCCGACCGGGTGTCGGAGCGGCACCGCCATCGCTACGAGGTGAATCCGGACTACGTGGAGATCCTCGACCGGGGCGGCTTGCGGGTGATGGGGCGGAGCGACGCTGGTCTCGTCGAGATCCTCGAGTTCGTCGATCATCCCTGGTTCGTGACCGTGCAGTTCCACCCGGAGCTCAAGTCGCGTCCCGAGAATCCGCACCCGCTGTTCCGCGATTTCGTCGGCGCCGCGATCGCGCGCGTCGAGGGGCGGGCGGGCCGGACGGCCAATCCCGCGCCGGGGCGGACGCCGCTCCTCGATCCGGCGTCGGCCCACTAGCAGCGCGCGCCGGCCGCCGGCGAGCCCGCGGCGGCGGCGACTGGGAGAGCCACATGGCGGTCGTCATCGATCCCCGCACGACCTTCGGCGCCGGGCGCCTCGGCATCATCGCGGGCCCGTGCGTGGCCGAGGATCGCGGCCTCTGCCTCGAGGTGGCGACCGAGCTCCGGCGGATCGGCGATCTCCTCGACCTGCCGCTCGTCTTCAAGTCGTCCTACGCCAAGGAGAACCGGAGCTCGATCGACTCCTATCGCGGCCCCGGGCTCGAGGCGGGGCTCGCGATCCTCGCCGCCGTGCGCGAGCGTACGGGACTCGCCGTGCTCTCCGACGTGCACGCACCCGAGGAGGCGCAGCCGGCGGCGGCGGTGCTGGATGTCCTCCAGATCCCGGCGTTCCTCTGTCGCCAGACACCGCTGCTCCTCGCCGCGGCCGCCACCCGCAAGCCGGTGAACGTGAAGAAGGGCCAGTTCGTCGCGCCCGAGGACATGCGGGGCGCGGTCGAGAAGCTCGCGCGCGGGGGGTGCCCGGGGATCCTCCTCACCGAGCGCGGCGCGAGCTTCGGCTATCACGATCTCGTGGTGGACATGCGCTCGTTTGCGCGCATGGCCTTTCCGGGCGTGGTCACGGTCTACGACGCGACGCACAGCCTGCAGGTGCCGGGCGGGGCGGTGACCGGCGGGCGGCCCGAGTTCGCGCTGCCGCTCGCCCGCGCCGCCGTCGCGGCCGGCGCCGAGGTCGTGTTCCTCGAGACGCATCCCGAGCCGGCGCGCGCCAGGAGCGATGCGGCGACCCAGCTGCCGCTCGCGAGCGTCGAGAGCCTCCTCCGCGCGCTCGCGCGCGTGCACGCCGCGGTCGCGCCCCGGGAGCCGGTGCCGGCGGGGGGACAGGTCGGATGAGCGCCCACGGCACCACGATCGGTCGCGCTCCGGATCTCATCGCCCGGCCGATCGAGATCCTGTTCCTGGATGTGGACGGCGTCCTCGCCGACGGCGGCATCCTCCTCGCCGAGGGTCTCGAGCTCAAGCGCTTCGCCGCGCGCGACGGTGCCGCGGCCTATATCGCCCATCGGGCGAAGCTCAAGATCGTGCTCGTCACCTTCCGCGACTCGGAGGCGGTGAGGCGCCGTGCCGCGGAGCTCGCGGTCGAGGCCCTGCAGGGCGTGCGCGAGAAGGGCGCTGCGGTGCGCGCGGCCTGTGCCGCGCGCGGCATCGATCCGGCAGCCGCCGCGTTCATGGGCGACGACCTCGTCGATCTGGATGCCATGCGGCTCGTCGGGCTCGCCATCGCACCGCGCGATGCAGCCCCGGCCGCGCTCCATCTCGCGCACATGGTGACCGCGGCCGAGGGGGGCCAGGGTGCCGTGCGCGAGGCGGTCGAGACCATTCTGTGGCTCAACCGGGTGCTCACGGAGCGGGATGCGGCGGGTCGCGCGGGGAAGCGGCAAGCGCGAGCGGCGGCGGCCGGCGCGCGGAGGAAGCAGCGTGGACCAGGCTGATCCCGCGCTCCCCGCCAGGTCCGCCGGGCCGAGCTACTCCCTCGAACTGCTGGCCGGCCTCGCACCCCACGCCGTGGCGCGCGAGGTGGCGCGCCTCGAGGCGGCGGCGGTGGCCGATCTCGCCGCCCGCTTCGGCGTCGAGTTCGATCGGGCGGTCGATCTCCTCGCGGTGCTGCGCGGTCGCCTGATCGTCGCCGGCGCCGGCAAGTCGGGACTGCTCGCCCAGCGGCTCGCCGCCACGCTCACCGCGACGGGCACGCCCGCCACCTTCCTGCATCCCGCCGACGCCGTGCACGGCGACCTGGGCATCGTCCGGGCCGATGACGCCGTGCTCCTCGTTTCGAAGAGCGGGGAGACCGAGGAGCTCGCGCGTCTCATCCCCGCGCTCGAGCGCATCGGCGCACCGCTCCTTCTCCTCACCGGCGAGCCCACCTCGACGCTGGCGCGCGCGGCCACGATCGTCCTCGACCACGGGCGGCCGCGCGAAGCCTGCCCGCATGGTCTCGCGCCGACCTCCTCCATCACGGCGGCCGGGGTCGTCGGGGATGCGCTCGCCGTGGCGCTCATGCTGCGCCGCGGCGTCTCGGTCCATGATCTCGCCCTTCTCCACCCGGCGGGACTCGTCGGGCGTTCGGCGACCACCCCGGTGCGCGCGGTCATGCACCAGGGACCGGACCTGCCGCAGGTCGCCGAGACGGCGACGCTCCGCGAGGCGCTCGGCGAAATCGTGTCGAAGCGCCTCGGGATGACGACGGTCGTCGACGGCGATGGCCGCCTCACGGGCGTCCTCACCGACGGCGATCTGAAGCGCATCCTCCTCCGCCATGGCGAGCCGCTCGCGCTTCGCGTGCGGGAGCTGATGGCGCGGGCACCGCGCACGATCGACGGCGAGGCGCTCATCGCCGATGCGGTCCGGGCCATGGAGGAGAACGAGCCGGGGCCGATCACCTCGCTCGTCATCGTCGACGACGCCGGGCGGCCGCGCGGCGTCCTGCACCTGCACGACTGCCTGCGTCCGGCCCGCGGCTGACCCACAGGCGTTGCGGTCGCGCCGGCCGCCGCCCCGGCGCACACGCCGGGATGCGCAGGACCGCTGCCTCGGACGGGAGCATCCGTTGGCATATTAGTTGCTTGAATTGCCGCCCCGCCTTCAGCTACGCTCCCCCGTGCCGATGACACACTCGAAAGGTCCTCGCGGTCCGGAGGAGGCTCCCGCGAAGCTCGGCCGGACCTTCCGACACGCCACGGGATACCCCGTGGTGCGTGGACTCGCGCGCGTGGCGAGCGTGCTCCCACGCCCGCTCGCGCACGGGGTATTCAGCGGGTTCGGGCTCCTGGCCTGGGCGGCGTTGGGCCGCGACCGGCGCCGGGTCGCCGAGCAGGTCGGGCGGGCCCTGCCGCGTCTCGCCGCGTCCGAGCGGAGCGGCTTCGCGCGCCGCTTCTTTCTCGATGCGGCGCGGAATCTGGCGGACACCATGCGTTTCCTCGGCCGCCCGGCGCGCGAGCTCGTTCACCTGGTAGATGTGGAAGGGGCGGAGCATCTCGAATCGGCGCTCGCGCGCGGGCGCGGGGCGATCGGCGTGACCGGGCACATCGGGGCCTGGGAACTGCTCGGGGGATACCTGGTGCAGCGCGGGATACCGGTGACGGTCATCGCGCGGCCGTTCAAGAACGCGCGCTTCGAAGCGATGATCGTGGCGCTCCGGTCGCGGCTCGGGGTGGCCGTGGTGCACGAGACGAGCGACCTGCGGCCCGCATTCCGGGCGCTCCGCCGCGGCGAGGTGCTCGGCGTGCTCATCGATCAGGGCCGCCGCTGGCCCGGCGTGGGCGTTCCCTTCTTCGGGCGCCCGGCGCACGTGACGACCGCCGCGGCCGAGATCGCACGGCGCACGGGGGCGGCGCTGGTGCCGATGGCGATCCAGCGGCAGGGGTGGCGCCAGCGTGTGACCATCCTCCCGGCGGTCGATGTGGACTGGACGCAACCGGGAGCGGTCCCGGCGGCCACGGCGACGCTCGCGCGGGCCCTCGAATCGATCATCTGGCGGAGTCCGACCCAGTGGGCCTGGACCTACGCCACGTGGCGGATGCCGGCCGCGGGATCGGCGGCCGGTGGCGGCGGAGTGGGCCGTCTCGGCGACGGACATGGAAGGAGCGGCGCTCGGGGATCCGAAGCGGGATCCGCGGAGCCGGGGGGCGACATGATGGGCGGAACGAATGCCGCTGAGCTGGCGGAGCGGGCCGGGGCGAGAGCCGCGCCGCACTCGCGCATGGCCCTCGTCACGAGCCCGGCGGCCGCCCTCCTCCTCGCGGCGGCGTTCGTCGCGGGCGGGCTCGGCTGCAGCGAGGAACGCCCCGCGCCGCCGGCGCGCACGGCTCCGGTCGGCGAGGTGCTCCCCAACCAGGAGATCACCGAATTCGTCCTCCGCGAGACCGACGAGGAGGGGCGGCTCACCTGGATCTTCCGGGCGACCGAGGCGCGCATCTTCGAGGCGCGCGACGATGTCGAGGCCCGCGGCATCCACATCGATTTCTACGACGGGAGCGGGCGGGTGGCCTCGGTGCTGAGCGCCGATCGAGCCGTGATCCAGCGCCGCACGAACGACATGCACGCGATGGGGAACGTCGTCGTGCGGAACGCGGACGGTCAGGAGCTCCACACCGAGGAGCTCCAGTACTCGTCGGAGCGGAACAAGATCTTCACCGACAAGTTCGTGCGAGTGATCCGCGGGCGCGATCTCCTCACCGGGTACGGGCTCGAGACCGATCCCGATCTCGAAGGCGGTCAGCTGGAGATCCAGCGCGACTTCCGCGCCACCGTGCGCGACGAGGCGATGCCCGATCTCGGGGTCGGCGGCAGCGGCGCGGGGGGCGGCGCGGCCGGCAGCGGCGCGGGCGGCGATGCGGCGGGCAGCGCGGGCGACGATGCGGCGGGCAGCGCCGGTGACGGCGCCGGCGGGGGAGGGCAGGATGGAACTCCTTGAGGAAAAGCCCCTCCTTCGCGCCGTCGACCTCGTCAAGTACTACGGAAAGTGGCGCGTGGTGAGCGAGGTGAGCCTCGACGTGCGGGGCGGCGAGGTGGTGGGGCTCCTCGGTCCGAACGGCGCGGGGAAGACCACGACGTTCTACATGATCGTCGGACTCCATCGCGCCGCACTCGGGGCGGATCCTGCTCGAGGACAGCGATGTGACGCGCCTCCCGATGTACCTCCGGGCGCGCCTCGGGATCGGCTACCTGCCACAGGAGTCCTCCATCTTCCGCCGGCTCACCGTGCGCGACAACATCATGGGAATCCTCGAGACCCTGCGCATAGACAAGTCGGAGCGCGAACGCCGGTACGAGCAGGTTACTGGATGAGCTCAAGATCGCGCACCTCGGCAAGCGGCACGGCTACAATCTCTCCGGCGGCGAGCGGCGGCGGGTGGAGATCGCGCGCTCGCTGACCACGCGCCCGCGTTTCATGCTGCTCGACGAGCCCTTTGTCGGCATCGACCCGATCGCGGTGGCCGATCTGCAGGAGGTGATCGGGGACCTGCGCCGGCGCGGCATCGGCGTTCTGATCACCGACCACAACGTGCGCGAGACTCTCCGCATCACCGACCGCGCTTACATCATGTACGAAGGCAAGATCATCATCTCGGGCACCGCGCAGGAGCTGGCCGACGATGCGCGGGCGCGTGAGATCTACCTGGGCGAGAAGTTCAGGCTGTACGAGGCGTCGATCCTATGGAAATGAAACACGGGCTCCACCTCCAGCAGAAGACGACGCTCGTCATGACGCAGCGCCTGCAGCAGGCGCTCAAGCTGCTGCAGGTGCCGACGCTCGAGCTGCAGCAGATCCTCCAGCAGGAGATGCAGCAGAACCCGCTGCTCGAGGAGATCGTCGAGTACGAGGACGCCGAGACCGAGGTGCCGGAGTCCGAGCCGACCGAGCCGGCCGAGCCGGCCGAGCCGGCCGAGCCGGAGCCCGATCCGGACGCCGAGATCTCGCCCAAGGCGGAAGCCGAGAAGAGCCTCGCCGAGTGGGAGGAGTACTGGCAGGGTGACTCGGACGGTCACTACGGCCGCGGCGAGGTGCAGAGCGCCGAGGACTTCTACGACAAGGTGCCGGTTACCCAGGTGACCCTGGCCGATCATTTGACCACCCAGTTCCGGCTGGCCACCTCCGATCCCGAGCTGGTGCGGATCGGAGAGTACCTGATCGGGAACATGGATGAGCGCGGCTACCTCATGGCCAGCGACGAGGAGGCGGCGGCGGCGGTGAGCGCCGAGGTGGCGAAGGTCAAGGAAGCGATTGCGCTCCTGCAGAGCCTCGATCCGCCCGGCGTCGGCGCCCGCGACCTTCGCGAGTGCCTCCTGATCCAGCTCAAGGCCCGCGGCCACGCCGGCACGCTCGCCTACCAGGTGGTGGACCGGGAGTTCGAGAATCTCAGGAACGGCGTTACCAGGAGATCGCGCGCGCGCTCCACGTCACGGTCGAGCAGGTACAGGAGGCCGCCGATTCGATCGCGACCCTGAGCCCGCGCCCCGGGAACGAGATCGCGGGGGAGGAGGTCAAGTACGTGATCCCCGACCTCGTGGTCGACCGCGTGGACGACGACTACGTCGTCTACCTGAACGACCGCAACGTGCCGCGGCTCCGCGTGTCGAACGCGTATCGCGAGCTCCTCACCCGATCGCAAGAAGGGCGACGAGACCCAGGAGTACATCCTGGGCAAGCTCAACTCGGCCAAGTGGCTGATCCAGACCATCGAGCAGCGCCGGCGGACGATGGTCAAGGTCATGAACTGCATCGTGGAGCAGCAGCGGTCCTTCTTCGACAAGGGGCTCGAGTCGCTCCGGCCGCTCACCCTGCAGCAGGTGGCGAGCCAGATCGGCATGCACGAGTCCACCGTGAGCCGGGTCACCACCAACAAGTACGTGCAGACCCCGCGCGGCGTCTTCGAGCTGAAGTACTTCTTCTCGAGCGGGCTGGAGACCGCGAGCGGCGAGGACATGTCGGCGAAGACGGCCCGCGACATCATCCAGCAGCTGATCGACGGGGAGGAGAAGCGAGAACCGCTGTCGGACCAGCGGATCGCGGACATCCTGCATTCGCGACGGGCTCAAGATCGCCCGCCGCACCGTGGCCAAGTATCGCGAGCAGATGGGGATCCTGCCTGCCCGCTACCGCAAGCGCCACTCGTAGGCGGGCGCCCGACCGGGCGCCCGCCGAACAGTGCTGAGGAGGATGGGAGCATGGAGGTTCAGTTCACGGCCCGGCACTGCGAGGTTCCCGCCGAGCTGCGCGACTACGTCACGCGCAAGGTGGAGAAGCTCATGCAGTATCATGACGGCATCCGCGAGGCGCGGGTGATTCTATCTACCGAGAACTACCGGCACATCGCCGAGGTGACCCTGCTCGCGCGCCGCCGCGACTTCGTCGGTCGCGAAGAGTCGCCCGACATGCAGTCGTCGGTGGACACGGTCATCGACAAGTTGACCGAGCAGCTCAAGCGCTTCAAGGAGAAGCGAGCCTCGCGCGGGCGCCGGAGCGGGCGGCAGAGCGCCTACGCGCTCGGACCGGCGGCCGCCGCCCCGCAGATCACGTTCCGCGACACGATGGAAATGCCCGAGTCGCTGACCGTCGAGCAGGCGCTGGCGGCGCTCGATGACGAGGGCGGCGAGATCCTCGTGTTCGAGAACGCGGCCACCCGCAAGACGACGGTCATCTACCGGCGCGAGGACGGCAGCTACGGCCTGATCGAGCCGGCGGGGTAGAGCTGGCCATGGAGCGCCTCTCGGTCGAGCAGTTCTACCGGGACAAGCACGAGGACCTCGAGATCGAGGTGCTCACCGACTCGGTCGCCGCGCGCGCTCACATCACGGTCTCCGACATCAGCCGGCCGGGTCTCCTCCTGTCCGGGTTCGAGGAGAACTTCCTCTTCGAGCGGATCCAGATCCTCGGGCAGACCGAGATCTGGTACCTGTCGACGCTCGCGGACGCGGCCCGCGACCAGGCCATCGATCGCCTGTTCAAGTACCCGATCCCGTGCATCATCGTGTGCAAGGCGCTCGACATCCCGGCGCGCATCGTCGAGCTGGGGAACGAGCGACAGATCCCGGTGCTGCGCACGTCCAAGTCGACGACTCCGTTCATCCATCAGCTCACCGCCTACCTCGACGTCATCTTCGCGCCGCAGACGACCGTGCACGGGTCGCTGGTCGACGTCTACGGCGTCGGGCTCCTGTTCACGGGGCGGAGCGCCATCGGCAAGTCGGAGTGCGCGCTCGACCTGGTCGAACGCGGGCACCGGCTGGTGGCCGACGACGTGGTCACGGTCACCCGCCGGCACGACGACATCCTGCTCGGCTCCGGCAACGAGCTCCTCCGGCACCACATGGAGATCCGCGGCCTGGGCATCATCGACGTGCAGGCCATCTTCGGGATCCGCGCCATCCGCATGCAGAAGCGCGTCGAGGTCGAGGTGAACCTGAAGGAGTGGGATGCGGCGGAGGACTACGAGCGAGTCGGCATCGACGAGCGGCAGACCACGATCCTCGGCGTGCGCATCCCGCTGGTCACCATCCCCATCTTCCCGGGGAAGAACATCACGGTGATCGCCGAGACCGTGGCTCTCAACTACCTGGTCAAGGTCTACGGGCACCATCCGGCCAAGGCCTTCAACGAGCGGCTGACCCGCCACCTGAAAGCCAATCCGATGATCCATCCGCCGTTCCTGGACGACCGGGAGTGACGACCGGCGATACCCCGGGCCCTCTCGCTCGGGGGCTCATCCTCACGCACGGCGAGCTCGGCGCCGAGATCCTCCGCACCGCGGAGCTCATCGTCGGGAACACGACGGGCCTGACCGCGCTCTCGAATCGCGGTCTCTCGGCGGCCGACATCGCGGCCGAGGTCGGGGCCTTCCACGCCCTGGCGCCGGCGAGCCCGCTCCTCGTCTTCGTCGATCTCCTCGGCGGGAGCTGCGCGCAGGCCGTGAGCTCCCTCCTGGCCGCGCCCGAGGTGCGGCTCCTGACCGGCGTCAACCTGCCCATGGTGATCGCCTTCCTCCAGTGCCGGGGGGATGCCCGTCCGCTCGAGGACCTGGTCGAAGCGATCCTCATGCGCGCGCACCGCGGGGTGGCCGCATTCCCGGCGCCGCGCGGCCGGGGCGACGTGACCGATGGAGCGCCGGAGTCATGAATCGGGTCGACTTCCGCCTCGACGATCGCCTCCTGCACGGCCAGGTGGTCGAGAACTGGATCGAGGCCCTGCATCCCGATCTCGTCCTCGTCGCCAGCGACCTCGCGGCGGCGGACGATTTCACGCGGGAGCTCTACGCCGCCGCCCTGCCCCCGGCCGTCGCCCTCGCCGTCGAGCCGCTCGCGCAGGCGGCGGCCCGCGTGCGCGCCGCCTCCGGGCGGGTGCTCGTGATCGCCGGCTCGGCGGCCGACGCGCTCGCTCTCGTGCGCGACGGGATCGGTGTCACCTGCATCGTCGTCGGCGGCATCCACCACGCGGCCGGCAAGGATCGCATCCTCGATTTCGTCTATCTCGACGCCGCGGACCGCACTGCGCTCCGCGCTCTCGCCGCCGCCGGGATCGCGCTCATCGCACAAGATGTGCCGAGCCGGCGGCCGACCGATCTCGCGCCGCTCCTCGGAGCGGCGCCGGCGGCGCGCGATGATTGACCCCGCCGCCGTCCTCGGCGGCCTCTCCGCAATCATTGACGCATTGGCGTCATTTCCTGGGTGGCGCGCGGCGGGGCTCGTCCTGCTCGGGGCCGTGGTTGCGGTCGACCAGGCGAGCGTGGCCCAGCTCCAGCTGGCCCACCCGCTCGTCGCGGGGACCCTGGCCGGGGCGGTGGTCGGGCGCCCGCTCGAAGGGGCGCTCGCCGGCGCGCTCATCGGCCTCCTCCTGGCCGGGCACCGGCCCGTGGGCGGGGTGATCCCCCCGGATGCCGGGACGGGTGCGGTCGTGGCCGGGGCCGCCCTCGCCCGCGCGGCGGGAGCGGGGGCGTCGGGCGCGGCGGGATCGCCGTCCGAGCTCGCCGGCGGGCCTCTCGCGGTCGCGCTCCTTCTCGGTCTCGTGGCCGCCGATCTCGGTCGTCTGAGCGATGTGTGGACCCGGCGGCGGAACCGCGATCTCCTCGCCCGGGCCGAGGCGGCAGCCACCTCGCGCGCCGTCCGGGCCGCGGTGGCCGGGGCCGTTTGCCTCGCCGCCCTGCGCGGGGCGCTCACGGTCGTGCTTCTCCTGCCGGCGATCGCGGCCGTCGGGTCCTGGGCCCGGCGGGCTCCGGCGGGTGGGCTGCGCGCCGTTCTCGTCGTCGCCCTCGTCGGCGGGATCGGGCTGGCGGCCGGGGAGCGACTCCTCGGTGTGCGACGGGTGCGCGGGCTCGTCCTCGCCGGTGCGGGAGCGATCGCCGCCGTCCTCCTCGGGGTCCGGCCATGAGTCAGGCGCGGCTCTTCCTGCGCGGGCTCCTTCTCCAGGCCGGCTGGAATCGCGAACGCATGCAGGCCCTGGGGTTCACCTTCGCCCTGCTGCCGCTCGTCCGCGGCCGTCCCGGGGCGATCGAGGCCGCCTTCGTGCGCCGACATCTCGACTACGTGAACACGAATCCGGCGCTCTCCGGGGTGCTGCTCGGCGCGGTCGCGGCGACCGAGCGCGACCTGCTGGCCGCCGGGACCGGGGACGAGGCGGCGCACGACGCGGTGGCCGCGCTCAAGCGGCGACTCGAGGGGCCGCTCGCCGCCCTCGGCGACCGCGTCTTCTGGGGATGGCTGCGCCCTCTCCTCGGGGTGCTCGGGATGCTCCTCCTGCTCCTCGGGTCCGGGGCGGGGCAAGCGAGCCGGGGGATCGAGGGCCTCTTCCACCCCGGCCCGGGGGTTCCCTCCGGGGATCCGGGCGGCGGCCTTCCTTGGGCTTGGGCTTCCGTTCTGACCGCCCTCGCCTTCTATAATGGCCCCTACCTGGTGACGCGCTGGCGAGCGGTCCGGCAAGGACTCGATCTCCATCCCGACGGCGACCGCGCGCCGGCGCCGGCGGCGCGCGGGTTCGGCGTGACCCGCATCGCAAGCTGCTGCGAGGTGCTGGGACCCGTTCTCCTCGGCGCGCTCGCCGGGCGGCTCGCGCTCGCCGTAGGGCAGGCGGCCGCGGCCACGACCGCCGGAGGGATACGAGGTGCAGCGCTCCTCGTCGCCGGGGGACTCCTCGGCGCGGGCGCCGCGCGGTTCCAGATCGCACCCGAGCGGGTGGCGATGGTCGTGCTCGTCCTCCTGCTCGCGGCCGGAGCGAGCCACTAGGGCGGGAAAGCCACGGCGGAGAGAAACGGGCGACAAGGTGGACGACCGATGCTCAAGCGGCGAGTGATCATCCAGAATCGGCTCGGCGTGCATGCCCGGCCGGCCGCCCTTCTCGTCAAGGAAGCGGCACGCTTCCGCTCGGAGGTCTTCATCTCGAAGAACGGCCTCGAGGTGAACGGCAAGAGCATCATGGGTGTCATGATGCTCGCCGCCGAGCAGGGATCGGAGATCGATATCCGGGTCGAAGGCGACGACGCCGCCGAGGCGCTCTCGGCGCTCGTCGCGCTCATTGACTCGAGATTCGGCGAAGACTAGCCGCAGAGAGGCCATCGTGACGCGAGCACCGAACGCAGGCTTCCGGGCCGCCTCCGGCCCCCCAGGCGCCGCCGATCCGGCGGCTCCCGCCGCCGGCGCGGCGAGCCTTCTCCTGAAGGGCATCGCGGCGGCGCCCGGTATCGCCTTCGGCGCCGCGCACGTTCTCGCACCCGTCGAGATCCAGGTTCCCGAAGAGGACCTCCTGCCGGCGGCCGTCGAGTCCGAGACCGAGCGCCTGCTGCGGGCGATCGACAAGGCGCGCGAGCAGGTCACCTTCCTCCGGGCCCGGGTGGCCGAGGACGTCGGCGAGGAGGAAGCGCGCATCTTCGACGCTCAGTTGCTCTTCCTCGAGGATCGCCTCGTCATCGACCCGGTCATCGCCCGCATCCGGAGCGAGCGCAAGGCGGCGGCGTACGTTTTCCGCCATCACGTCGCGCGCATGATCGAGACGCTCGAGGACTCGGACGACGAGTTCCGCCGCGAGCGGGCCGACGTCTTCCGCGACATCAAGCGCCGCGTGCTCCGCCTCCTGCTCGGCCTCGACGAGGACCGCCCGGCCTTCCCGGCCCAGTGCGTGCTCCTGGGGCGCGAGATCTCGCCGTCCGACGCCGCCCTCCTCGACCGCGCCGGCATCGCGGGATTCGCCACCGAGTACGGGGGAGTGACGGCGCATGCCGCCATCATGGCCCGGTCGAAGGGGGTGCCGGCGGTGGTCGGGGTGCGCGGGCTCCTCCGCCACGTGCGGCCGGGGGACCTCGCCATCGTGGACGGGCTCGACGGGGCGGTGGTCCTCCGCCCGTCGCCGGAGGTGCTCGCCTCCTACGAACGCCGGCGCCACGAGTACCAGGCGTTCGAGGGGAGCCTCGCCGGGCTGCGCGATCAGCCCGCGGTCACCACCGACGGCCGGCGCATCGAGCTCGGGGCCAACCTGGAATCGCCCGCCGACGTCGAGCACGTGCTCGAGCACGGGGCCGATTCGATCGGTCTCTACCGCACCGAGTTCTTCTACATCGATCGGGCGCGCATGCCCGACGAGCAGGAGCAGTTCACGGCCTATCGCGACGTGGCCGAGCGCATGAATCCGCGTTCGGTCATCATCCGCACCATGGATCTCGGCGGCGACAAGGTGGCCTCCTATCTGGGCGCCGATCGCGCCGACCGCGAGTCGAACCCCTTCCTCGGCTGGCGGGGCATCCGCTTCTCGCTCGAGCACCGCGAGGCTTTCCGCACGCAGCTCCGGGCGATCTACCGGGCGAGCCGCTACGGCCGGGTCAAGCTCATGCTCCCGATGATCGCGACCGTCGAGGAGATCCGCGCCGCCCGCGCCCTGGCCGCCGAGGTGGTGGCCGAGCTCGACCGGGCGCGCGTGCCGCACGGCGACCGGGTCGAGTTCGGGATCATGGTCGAGACGCCCTCTGCGGTGATGATCGCCGACATCCTGGCCCGCGAGGTCGACTTCTTCTCGGTCGGCACCAACGACCTGATCCAGTACACGATGGCCGCCGACCGCTCGAATCCGAAGACGGCGGCCCTCTATCAGCCGTTGCACCCGGCCATCCTCCGGAGCCTCCGGATTGTGGTTGACGCCGCCCGGGCGGAACGGATATGGGTAGGCATTTGTGGCGAAATGGCCGCCGATCCTCTCGCCGTGGTGCTTCTCGTCGGCATGGGTTTCGACGAGCTGTCGGTGAGCCCCTTCCTCCTCCCGGAAGTGAAGACCGTGGTGCGCGCCATCGCCTACGCGGACGCGCGGGCGGTGGCCGAGGAAGCACTGCGCCTCGATTCGGCGGCGGCGGTCCGCACGCTCGTGCTGGCCCGCATGGCCGGCCTCTTGCCGGCCTTTCTGCTGGCATGACGAGGGATGACGAGTGAGGTGTGACGAGTGAGGTATGACGAGTGAGGTATGACGAGATGGTGCGCGCCGGCGCGGGCCGGCGGGAACGGCGTAGCCGGGTGAGGAGTCGGGGATGATGATGATGTCGGGGAACCCGACGCCGTCCGCGGACGCGAAGAAGATGTCGCTCGATTCGAAGTCCGCGATCGCGCGCGTCGATCGCCAGGGCATGATCGATCTGGTGGCGGCGTTGCCGACCCAGTGCGAGGCGGCGATCCAGATCGGGCAGAAGGCCGCCATCGGCACCGCTTACGGTCCCTTCCGGGCGCTCGTCTTCGCCGGGATGGGCGGCTCGGCCATCGCCGGCGACCTCCTCCGCTGCTATCTCGCCGACACGATCGAGATTCCGTTCGTCACGGTCCGCAACTACGCTTTGCCGCGCGCAGTGGGGCAGGGGACGCTCGTCCTCTGCGCAAGCTACTCGGGGAACACCGAGGAGGCCCTCGCCCTGTACGAGGACGCCCGGCGCAAGCGGGCCCGGGTCATCTGCCTCACGACCGGCGGCAAGCTGGCCGAGAAGTGCGGGCGGGACGGGGTACCGTGGATCCGCATCCCGGGCGGGCTGCCGCCGCGGGCCGCGGTCGCCTACGCCTTCATCCCCATCCTGACGACCCTCTGGCGCCTCGAGGTGGTCCCCCCGCGCTGGGGCGAGCTCGAAGAGCTCCTCCTCCGCGTCCGCGAGGCCGGCGATCGCTGTCAGGTCGAGGTGCCGATGGAGGAGAACATCGCGAAGCAGCTCGCGCGGAAGCTGGTCAACCGGCTGGTGGTGGTCCATGCCTCGGCCGACCACCTCGAGGCCGTGGCCATGCGCTGGAAGAGCCAGCTCGCCGAGAACGCGAAGGCGCTCGCCTTCCACTCGCTCTACCCGGAGCTCACGCACAACGAGATCGTGGGCTGGGCCGGCAAGAGCCCGGTCGTCGCCAACTCGCACGTCCTCGTCCTGCGCGACGCCGAGGACGACGCGCGCACGCAGCGGCGCATCGAGGCGGCGAGCGAGATGATCGTCGAGGCCGGGGCCGAGGTGAGCCAGGTGTGGAGCGGGAACGGCTCCCGCCTCGCCCGCATGTTCGGTCTCCTGCACCTCGGTGACTACGTGAGCGTGTACCTCGCGGTGCTCAACCGCACGAACCCGACGCCGATCGAGGCGATCGACACGATCAAGACCCGTCTCGCCCAATCCGAGGCCCGCGAATCCGAGGTCCCCCGTGGCTAGCAGAGACAAGCCGGTCGCCATCATCCCGGTCGCCGGCGTCGGCAGCAGGCTCCGCCCGCATACCCACACCGTGCCGAAGGCGCTCATCAACGTCGCCGGGAAGCCGATGCTCGCGCACATCCTCGACGAGCTCGACGGACTCGGCATCCGCGAGGCGACGCTCGTCGTCGGCCACATGGGCGATCTGATCCGGGATTTCGTCGAGCATCACTACCGCCACTTCGATGTCCGCTACGTCGAGCAGCTCGATCGCCAGGGACTCGGGCACGCGGTGCACCTGACGCGCGGCTTCATGCCGGGACGACGGCTCCTGATCGTCCTCGGCGACACCATCTTCCGGGCCGACTTCGGCGAGGTGATCGCCTCCCCGGTGAGCCTGATCGGGGTGAAGGCAGTCGACGACCCGCGCCGCTTCGGGATCGTCGAGGTCGCGAGCGGCGACCGCGTCACCCGCCTGATCGAGAAGCCGGAGCAGCCGACCTCGAACCTGGCCATCGTCGGCATCTACTACATCGCGAACGGGGACGCCCTCTACGCCTGCCTCGACGAGCTGATCCGCCGGGACCTGCGCACCCGGGGCGAGTACCAGCTCACCGATGCGCTCCAGCTCATGCTCGAGCGGGGCGAGAAGATGGGGGTATTCCACGTCCAGGGCTGGTACGATTGCGGCCAGCCGGAGACGTTGCTCGCCACCAACCGGGCCCTCCTCGACATGCAGGGGGGAGGGGGAGGCACGGCCGACGGGGCCGGCGTCGTTCTCGCGCCGGTGGCCATCGACCCATCGGCCACCATCATCAACTCGATCATCGGCCCGCACGTGTCGGTGGCGGCCGGAGCGGTCGTCCGCAACTCGATTGTCCGCAACGCCATCATCAACGAGAGCGCCATTGTCGAGGACGTGCTCCTCGACGCCTCGGTGATCGGCGATCACGCCGTGGTGCGCGGCGCGTTCAAGAAGCTCAACGTCGGCGACTCGTCCGAAGTGGAGTTGATCTAGGAGCCCCCGCCAGGGGGGTCATGCTTCGGCCAAGTTGCCGGAGGGAGCAAGGAGGAACTTGATGAGCACGGTGAGCAGGCCGGGAGAGGCCGCGCAGGGACGCCAGGATCCGGCACACAAGTCGGGCGCGAAGGGCGTCTACCTGTTCACGTCGGAATCGGTCACCGAGGGGCATCCGGACAAGATCGCCGACCAGATCTCGGACTCGGTCCTCGACGCGATCCTTGAGCAGGACCCGAAGGGCCGCGTGGCGTGCGAGACGCTGGTGACCACCGGCCTCTGCCTGGTCGCGGGCGAGATCACGACCGACTGCTACATCGATATCCCGCAGATCGCCCGCAAGGCCATCCGCGACATCGGCTACACCGACGCGAGCTACGGCTTCGACTACGAGACCTGCGCCGTCATCACGTCGATCGACGAGCAGTCGCCCGACATCTCGGTGGGCGTCGACAAGCTGGGCGCCGGCGACCAGGGCATGATGTTCGGCTACGCGACCAACGAGACCAAGGAGCTGATGCCGCTCCCGATCCTCCTCGCCCACCGGCTGGCGCGCAAGCTCTCCGACGTGCGGAAGGGCTCGATCCTGCCCTACCTCCGGCCGGACGGGAAGACGCAGGTCACGGTCGAGTACGACGGGAACGGGAAGCCCCTCCGCGTGACGACCGTTGTCATCGCCGCCCAGCACCATCAGGACATCGCGGTCGACAAGGTGAAGGCCGACCTGATCGAGAAGGTGGTGAAGGAGGTGGTGCCGGCCGAGTACGTGAAGGGCGATCTCACCGTGCACGTGAACCCGACCGGGCGCTTCGTGCGCGGCGGCCCCATGGCCGACACGGGCTTGACCGGGCGGAAGATCATCGTCGATACCTACGGCGGGGCCGGGCGGCACGGCGGCGGCGCCTTCTCGGGCAAGGATCCGACCAAGGTGGACCGCTCCGCCTCGTACGGGGCGCGCTGGGTGGCGAAGAACATCGTGGCCGCGGGGCTCGCCCACCGCGCCGAGGTGCAGATTGCGTACGTGATCGGCGTCGAGCACCCCGTCTCCGTGATGGTCGACACCTTCGGTACCGGGCAGATCCCCGACGACCGGATCGCCGAGCTCGTGAAGAAGTTCTTCGACCTGACCCCGCGCGGCCTCATCACCGAGCTCGATCTCCGGCGGCCGATCTACCGGCGGACCGCCGCCTACGGGCACTTCGGGCGGGAGGACGAGGGTTTCACCTGGGAGATCTGCAACCGGGTCGACGACCTCCGCCGCGGCATGTAGCCGGCGGGCAGGAGGCCCTGGCCGGCCCCGGGCGCCCTCCGGGGCCTTGAATTCCCGGCGCCTTTCGGGCATCATCGCGCGCGCCTCACGATCGGGCGCGCGCGATCTCTTTTCCGGCCGTCTTGCGCCGCTTCCTGCCGGACGGGCCACCACAGGAGCAAGGAGACACCACGTTGACGACTCAGACTCAAACCGGAGCCAAGTTCAAGGTCGCCGATCCCAAGCTGGCCGACCAGGGCAAGCTCAAGATCGAGTGGGCCGAGAGCCGGATGCCGGTGCTGATGGCGCTCCGGGCCCGCTACGCGAAGGAGCAGGCGTTCCGCGGCGCCAAGATCGCCGGCTGCCTGCACGTGACCAAGGAGACCGCGGTCCTCGTGCGGACGCTCCGCGCCGCCGGCGCCGAGGTCAGCTGGTCGGGCTGCAACCCGCTGTCGACCCAGGACGACGTCGCCGCCGCGCTCGCCGCCGAGGACACCTCGATCTTCGCCTGGCACGGAATGTCGACCGAGGAGTTCTACTGGTGCATCGACCGCACGCTCGACTTCAAGCCCACCCTCACCCTCGATGACGGCGCCGATCTGATCTTCTCCGTCCACAAGAAGCATCCGGAGCTTGCGGCGTTCATCCAGGGCGGCACCGAGGAGACGACGACCGGAGTGCGGCGGCTCCGCGCCATGGCGGCCGACGGCAAGCTCAGGTACCCGGTGATCGCCGTCAATGACGCCGAGACCAAGTGGGACTTCGACAACGTCTACGGCACCGGACAGTCCTCGCTCGACGGGATTCTCCGTGCCACGTCGGTCCTCATCGCCGGCAAGAACTTCGTGGTCGCCGGCTACGGGCACTGCGGCCGCGGCGTGGCGATGCGAGCCAAGGGCATGGGCGCCAACGTCATCATCACCGAGATCAAGCCGACCGCGGCGCTCCGCGCCCGTCTCGAGGGCATGGATATCATGACCATGGACGAGGCGGCGAAGGTCGGAGACATCTTCATCACCGCCACCGGGATGAAGGACGTCATCCGCGACTGGCATTTCCGCTCCATGCGCGACGGCGCCATCCTCTGCAACACCGGACACTACGACTGCGAGATCAATCTGGGAGAGCTCGAGAAGGTGGCCAGGGCGAAGCGCACGGTGCGGCCCAACAACGAGGAGTACAAGCTCCCCGACGGCCGCCGGCTCTATGTCATTGCCCAGGGCCGACTCGTGAATCTCGCGGCGGCCGAGGGGCATCCGTCCGAGGTCATGGATATGAGCTTTGCGAACCAGTTCCTCGCCCTGCTCAAGCTGCACCGCGACGGCAAGAGCATGGAGAAGACGGTGCACGAGCTCTCCCCGGAGCAGGATCAGGAGATCGGACGCATCAAGCTCGAGACCATGGGTTTCCGGATCGACGAGCTCACGGCAGAGCAGAAGGCCTACGACACCGACTACTCGGCCGGGACGTAGGCCGGGGGACTGCGGCGCTCGAGCCGCCGCCGGGTGGCCGGCTCGAGGGCTGCGACCGCAGGGTTCGTTCCGACTCGTCGTGCCCCGATCCGGCGAGGCCCCCTGACCGGGTGGCGCCTCTTTGCGCAGAGAGAATGCGTGCCCCGAGGAGGGTAGCCTTGTCGGCGCTCGAACAGCTCTCGGTCGCCCGCCGCCAGCAGATCCTGGGGCTCCTACTCGTCGCCCTCGGCCTGCTCGCGCTGCTCTCGCTCCTGACGCTCGCGCGGGAGCCCGGACCGCTCGTCGCGAGCCTGCCGCGCGATGCCTGCGGTCCGGCCGGCGTCCTCCTCGCCCGCCTCCTGGCCGGGATCTTCGGCCGTGTCCTCGCGCTCGGCCTCCCGATCGCGCTCGTTGCGTGGGGCGTGAATCGACTCCTCCTCCGGCCGACCACCGCGCTCCTCGCGCGCTCGCTGGCCGCCGCCGCGCTCATCCTCTTCCTGGCCGGGATCCTCGGCGTCTCCGCGGATCGCGACAGCTTCTGGGTGGGATTCCTCGGCCAGGCGATCGGGGTCAGGGCCACCGATTTCCTGGGCCGGATCGGCGCCTACGTCGTCCTGTGGACGGGACTCCTGGTGGCGATCCTCGCCTTCCTCGATCTCGGTCTTGCCGATGTGCTCGGTGCGCTCGGGAGCGCATGGGCCTGGCTCCGCGCCAAGCTCGTCGTGTGGCGCGAGGCCTTCACCTCGCGAGCCGGCGGGCCCGCCCGGTCGAGCGCGCCCGCGGCGCCCGCCGCGCCCCCGGCCCCCGAGCGGGGGGCCCCGCCGCGCGCGCCCGCTGCGGTCCCGGCCCCGGCCCCGGCTGCTCCGGCGGCCGCGGGCCCGCCCACGGTCGCCGGAGCAGCCGCCCAGCTCAAGGACGCGCTCTTCGATCTGCGCAAGCGCCGCCGTGCGGAGCGGGATCTCATGGCCGCGGCGATCGCCGCCGACTCGAGCCCGCCGCGGGTGTCGCGCCCCGAGGATCTGGCCCGGCATCCCGGCGTGGATGCGCAGGCGCCCGTCGCGCCGGCGGGGGAGGGGAACGGGGACGACGCCGCTAAGGAGCATGGGCGGAGCGCGAAGCGCGAGAAGCCGCGCGGCGAGAAGTCGGACCGGGATGGGAAGCCCGCCCCGGCGGCCCCCGCGGGCGACCTCGGGACGGCGGGGCCGAGCGCGGGCGCCACCGCCGTGGAAAAGGGGAGCGGCTCCTTGCCGGCCGACCTCCACGTACGGCCCGCGCCGTCGCCCGTCGCCTCCTCGTCCCCGGCGCGGAAACCGGTGCCGCTGCCCCGGCCCGAACGCCGGCCGCGCCCGCGCGGCACCGAGTACGTGCTCCCCGAGCTCAACGTCCTCGCGACCTCGACGAGCGCCGCGCCGCCGATCGCCGAGACGGAGATTCTCAAGAGCTCGCGACTCCTCGAGCAGACGCTCTCCCACTTCGACATCACGGGCAAGGTGACCGAGGTCGTGCCCGGCCCGGTCATCACCCGCTACGCCTTCGAGCCCGCACCGGGCGTCAAGGTGAACCAGATCCTCTCCCGCGCCGACGATCTGGCGCTCGCGCTCCGCTCCCACCGGCTCCGGCTCCTGGCGCCGATCCCGGGGAAGGGAGCGGTCGGCATCGAGGTCCCCAATCTCCATCCCGAGACCGTGCAGCTCGGGGATGTGGTCGGGGTCGAGCTCTTCAAGCGGCCGGGCGGACTTCTCCTCGCCCTCGGCAAGGACGTCTCGGGCGTGCCCGTGATCGCGGATTTGAAGAAGATGCCGCACCTCCTCATCGCGGGCGCCACCGGCTCCGGCAAGTCGGTGTGCGTGAACTCGATCGTCCTGAGTCTCCTCTGCCGCATGAATCCCAGGGACCTCCGCCTGGTCATGGTCGACCCGAAGATGCTCGAGCTCACCGGCTACAACGGGATCCCGCAGCTCTTGATGCCGGTGGTGACCGAGGCCCGCAGCGCGGCCAAGGCGCTCCGCTTCCTGGTGGCCGAGATGCAGCGCCGCTACCAGCGACTCGCCCGGCGAGGGGTCCGGGACATCGAGTCCTACAACGCCTCCCTCGACCAGCACGCGGGCTTGACGCCCGAGGTGCCGGAGGACGAGGAGCACCTTCCGCACATCGTCGTCCTCATCGATGAGCTGGCCGATCTCATGCTCACCCTCGGCAACGAGATCGAGGACCCGATCGCCCGCCTGGCCCAGATGGCGCGCGCCGTCGGCATCCACCTGGTGCTGGCGACCCAGCGTCCCTCGGTGGATGTCATCACGGGCATAATCAAGGCCAACTTCCCGTCGCGCATTGCGTTCCAGGTGGCATCTAAAGTAGATTCGAGAACGATCCTGGACCAGAACGGGGCGGAGGCCCTGCTCGGGCGCGGCGACATGCTGTACCTCCCGGCGGGGCGTCCGGACCCGGTGCGCATCCACGGGGCGTTCGTCTCCGACCGGGAGATCCAGGCGATCGTCCACCACTGGTCGGAGTTCGAGGCGCCGTCCCCCGAGCTCGACGTCGAGCGGCTGTCCCTCCGGGACGAGAACGGGGAGGCCGCGGACGAGAGCGACGAGGACGAGCTCTTCGCCGAGGCGCGGCGGATCGTCGTGCAGACGGGGATCGGGTCGACGTCGCTCCTCCAGCGCCGGCTCAAGGTTGGCTACGCGCGGGCCGGGCGGCTCATGGATCTCCTCGAGCAGGCGGGAGTCGTCGGGCCCCCGGACGGGTCGCGGGCCCGCGAGGTGCTCGTCCGGCCCGGCGACTTGCCGGACTAGTCGGTCCTGGCGTGCCAAGCGGGCCGGGGCCTTCGGGTTTCGCCTCTTGCGGCGATCTGCTAGGTTAGCCGTCCGGCGCTCGTCTCGTGCGGGCTGCCCGCGCCGGGCGGCCCTTGTCCTGTGATGACATCGAATACCATCCCCATCCTGGAAGTCCCGTCCACCCCGGGTGCGCCCACCGGCGCCCACGGCTCCGGCGCGCGCCGTGCGGCCACGGTCGCCCTGGTCACCCTCGGCTGCCCGAAGAACCTGGTCGACTCGGAGACCATGCTCGGACTCCTCGGCCGGGCCGGGTTCAAGGCCACCGCCGATCTCGCCGCCGCCGACATCGCCGTCGTCAACACGTGCAGCTTCATCGAGCCGGCGCGCGAGGAATCGATCGAGGCCGTGCTCGAGGTGGCGGCCGAGAAGCGGGGCGGGCGGCTCCGCGGACTCGTCGTCGCCGGATGCATGGCGCAGCGCTACGGCGCCGAGCTCGTGCGCGAGATCCCCGAGGTGGACGCCGTCGTCGGCACGGGCGAGCTCGGGCGCATCGTCGAGATCGTGGACGCGCTTCTCGGCGGCGCGCGCGGCCAGGTCCTGGTCGGGGCCCCCGGCGCCCCGGTGCGCGACTTCGGCGCGCGCGTCCTCGCCACCCCGCGCCACATGGCGTACCTGAAGATCAGCGAGGGCTGCGACCACCGCTGCGCGTTCTGCATCATCCCGGCGCTCCGCGGTCCGCTCCGGAGCCGCCCGGTCGAAGACCTCCGCGCCGAGGCCGAGCGCCTCGCCGCGGCCGGCGTGCGCGAGCTCTGCCTCATCTCCCAGGACACGACCGGCTACGGGACCGATCTCCCCGGCGGGCGGGCCGAGCTCGGGCGCCTCCTCGCGGAGCTCGATCGCATCCCGGGCCTCGCCTGGATCCGTCTCCTCTACACGTATCCGGCGCTGTGGACGACGGAGCTCATGGACACGATGGCGCGCCTCGAGAAGGTCGTGCCCTACGTCGACCTTCCCGTCCAGCACGTGAGCGAGCGCATGCTCCGGCGCATGAATCGCGGCCTCTCGGCGCGGCGCCAGCGGGACGTCCTCGCCGAACTCCGGCGGCGCGTGCCGGGTATTGCCGTGCGCACCACCTTCATCCTCGGTCACCCGGGCGAGACCGAGGCCGATGTCGAGGAGCTGATCGACGTGATCCGGGAGTACCGCTTCGAGCGGGTCGGATGCTTCGCCTACTCGCGCGAGGAGGGCACTCCGGCCGGCGACGCCCCGGATCAGGTGCCGCCCGCGGTCGCGCGGGCGCGCCTCGCGCGCGTCGAGGAGGCCGCGCGGCGCGTGGCGCTCGAGCTCCATGCCGCGCAGGTGGGCCGGACGATCGAGGTGCTCGTGGACGGCCCGGCGTCGGAAGGGCGGACGCCTGCGCGCTCGGCGTGGGACGCGCCGGAGATCGATGGCCAGGTGTGGATCGAGGGCGAAGCGGGCCCGCCGGGAGCCCTCCTCCGCGTGCGCGTGACGGCGGCCGGAGCGCGGGATCTCGCGGCCGTGGTGGTCGAGCCGGGAGAATGAAGTCCATGGCGCGGAGACAACGCTCTGTTCTGTCCCTCGGGCGCCGGCACGGGCGCGCTCTTGCCGGTCTCGTGCTCGCCGCCGGGCTCTTTCTCGCGGCCGCGTTCGTCGCCGCGCCGCGCGCGGAGGAGACCGACCAGCTCTTGAATGTCGAGCTCGTGCGCCGGGTCACCGAGGATGCGGTGCGCAAGATGATGTCCGACCTGCCGCCCACCGGGAAGCGGGTCCGCGTCCGGGTCGAGCCGTATCACGAGGCGGGGTGGCTCGTGCAGGACCTCGTCGGGAAGACGCTCCGCGCGCGGGGCTGCGAGGTGGTGCAGGTGCCGCTCACCCCGGGCGCGGCGCCGCCGGCGGCGGCGGCGCCACAGGCGGCCGCCGCGGCGCAGGGCGCGCCGCCGCCGAGCGGTCCGCCCTCTGGAGCAGCGGCGGCGGGGGCCGCGATCCAGGCGGCCCAGGGCATGGCCCCGCCGGACACGGCGGGCGCTCTCGTTGCCGGCGCCGCGCCGGCCGACTCGATCGCGGGCGCGGGCGAGGCGGGGAGCGCCGCGGGCGCCGCCGAGGAGGCGACGAGCGCGGCCGGGGGCGGCGCCGCGCCGCCCGAGAAATCGAAGGCGGAGATCGTGCCGGTGGATGCGGAGCTCGATCTCCGCGTCGTCGAGCTCGGACTCCGGTACACCGACACGCATCGCTCCTTTCCGCTCTTCGGTGACACGAAGGTCGAACGCTATGCCCTGACCAGCCTCCACGCCGAGCTCCGCGGGCCCGACGATCCCGTCGTCCGCTGGTCGGGGGGCGCGGAGGCGAAGGTGATCGACGAGGTGTCGAAGGACGATCTAGCCATCCTCGAAGGGCAACGCTACCCGTTCACCGCGCCCGCGCTGCCGGCGCAGGGGGCGAGCCGCTGGGTCGAGCCGCTCATCGTGTCGGCCATCGTGGTCGGACTCGTGTTCCTGTTCGTCTCCAACAAGAGCTGAGCGCGAGAGAACTCGAGCGGCCGGAGGCATTCGCGGGTTTGGACTCCCTCGGCAGGCGCGGAGGAGAAGCAGTGGAGCGTCGGCGCGGCCGCGCGTCGTGTCTGGCGGCGCGCGCCCTCGTCGTCGCGTTGCTCGGTCTGGGCTGCGCCTACGCGCGCGGGACCAAGCCTCCGGAGACGCCCGAGGAGGAGTTCGCCCTGGCGAAGCAGGAATGCGATGAGGGGAACTACTACGACGCGGTGCAGCAGCTGACCGCGTTCCTCGACAAGCATCCGGGGAGCGTGCTCGTCGACCAGGCCATCTACTTCCTCGGCCAGTCCTACATGGGACAGAAGGACTGGATCCTGGCCGCGACCGAGTTCGAGCGCCTGGTGCGCGATTTCCCCGACAGCCGCTATGCCTGTGACGCGGAGTTCGACCTCGGCTACTGCTACTGGCGGGACTCGAAGGCGGCGGTCTACGACCAGGAGCAGACGATCGATGCGGTGGAGCAGCTCCATCGCTATCGCGGCCGCTGTCCCGACCACCCGCGGGCGGCCACCGCCGATTCGCTGCTCGGGCTCGCGCGCGATCGGCTGGCCGAGAAACGGTTCCGCACCGCCGAGCTCTACAAGCGGCTTGGACAGAGCGAGTCCGCCATCATCTACTGCAACCTCGTGGTCGAGGAGTACGGGGACACCCGGTGGGTGTGCCCGTCCCGGCGCCTGAAGGCCGAGCTTCTCTATCGCGTGCTCCGCCGTGACGAGGCGCGGACAGAGATCGAGTGGCTCCGGGAGAACTGCCCGGAGGAGCCGGGCCTCGACGAGCTCGCACGCAAGCTCGGCGGAGAGGGATCGTGAACGGCGGCAGGCGCGAGAGCGCGGGAGAGCTCTCCCGGTGACGGCTGCGCTCTACGGCGGCACCTTCGATCCCATCCACCTGGGTCATCTCGCGGTCGCCGACCACGTGGCCGAGGCGGCGGGGCTCGCGACGGTCTTCTTCGTCCCGGCCGGCCGGCCTCCGCACAAGGAGGGCCGGCCGCTCACGCCGGCCGCCGATCGGCTGGCCATGGTCGAGCTCGCGATCGCCGGAAACCCGCGCTTCTCCGTCTCGCGGCTCGAGCTCGAGTCGGCGCAGGGGCCGTCGTTCACGATCGACACCGTGCGCCGGCTCAAGGCCGCGGGGGAGCGCGACGTGGCCTTGATCCTCGGCGCCGACAGCCTGGTCGAGCTCGGCACCTGGCGCGAGCCCGAAGCGCTCGTCAGCGAGGCACGGGTGCTCGTCGTCGAGCGCCCCGGGGTCGATCTCGGGCGGGCCCCGGCCGACCTCGTCGCCCGCGTCACGTTCATCGCGGCGCCGCGGCTCGACATCTCCTCGCGCGAGATCCGGGCGCGCGTCGCGGCGGGCCGCTCGATCCGCTACCTCGTCCCGGAGCCCGTGCGCGAGTACATCCGCGAGCACGGTCTGTACCGGGCGGCGGTGTCGCCGTCGTGAGCGTTGCCGCAGGAGCCGGGAACGCGGCGCGGCGGCCGTTCGTGGTCGGGCTGACCGGCGGGCTCGGCGCCGGGAAATCGACCCTCGGCCGGCTCCTCGCCGCGCGCGGGATCGAGGTCATCGACGCCGATCAGCTGGCGCGGGAGGTGACCGCCCCGGGGAGCCCGGCGCTCGCGGAGATCGAGCGCGCCTTCGGGCCCGGCCTCGTCGATGCGGAGGGGCGGCTCGATCGGACGGTGCTCGCGGGGCGCGCGCTCGTCGATCCGGAGGGACAGGCGAGGCTCCAGGCGATCCTCCACCCGCCGATCCGCGCCGCGCTCGCCCGCGAGGTCGAGGCGCGCGGCCGCGCGGGCGCGGAGGCCGTCGTCATCGAGGCGACCATGATCCTCGAGAGCGGGCACCGCGCGTTCTATGATCTCCTCGTGGTGGTCGTCGCCGCGCCCGAGGAGCGGGTGCGCCGCGCCGCCGCGCGCGGCATGGATCAGGCCGAGGCTCGGCGCCGGCTCGCGCTCCAGTGGACGGACGAGGAGAAGGCGGCCCAGGCCGACCGCGTCATCGTGAACGATGGTAGTCTCGACGGGCTCGCGGCGCGGGCCGACGAACTCGCAGAGGATATCCGGACCGCCGCCCGGGCGCGGTGACCGAGGAGAGACGCGCGATGGACACACAGGACGTCGAGACGACGCTCGCCGAGCTCGCGAAGAAGCTCGGCCAGCTCAAGGAGTTTCTTTGAGGTAGAGAAGAAGCGGGCCGACATCGCGCGCTGCGAAGAGACGATGGCCGATCCCAGGTTCTGGGACAGCCCGGAACGCGCGCGCGAGACGATCGGCAAGCTCAAGACGGCGCGCGCCCTCGTCGAGCCGTGGGCCGCCGCCGCGCGCCGGCTCGAGGACGCCCAGGTCCTCTTCGAGCTCGCCGCCCAGGAGAACGACGAAGCCAGCCGCACCGAGGCGGCGGCGATGACGGCGGCGCTCGTCGCCGAGGTCGAGTCCCTCGAGCGGAAGAGCCTTCTCGGCGGGGCCGAGGATCACCTCGGGGCCATCGTCACCATCAATGCCGGCGCCGGCGGCACCGAGTCGATGGACTGGGCGGCGATGCTGCTCCGCATGTACGTGCGCTGGGTCGAGCGGCAGGGCATGAGCTACGAGATCCTCGACACGAGCGAGGGCGAGGAGGCGGGAATCAAGAGCGCGGTGGTCGAGGTGGCCGGCGACTTCGTCTACGGCTACCTGAAGGGGGAGAGCGGTGTCCACCGGCTGGTCCGCATCTCGCCCTTCGACGCGAGCCGCCGCCGGCACACCTCCTTCGCCTCGGTGTTCGTGAGCCCGCGCGTGGACGACTCGATCGAGATCGAGATCAAGGAGGCGGATCTCAGGGTCGACACCTATCGCTCCTCGGGCGCCGGCGGCCAGCACGTGAACAAGACGAGCTCGGCGGTCCGCATCACGCACCTCCCGACCGGGATCGCCGCCGCCTGCCAGAACGAGCGCTCCCAGCACCGCAACCGCGACAAGGCCATGGAGATCCTCAAGTCGCGCCTCTACCAGCTCCGGCTCGAGGAGGAGAAGAAGAAGTCGGATGCGATCGAGGCAGCGAAGATGGACATCGCCTTCGGGAGCCAGATCCGCTCGTATGTCTTCCAGCCGTACACGCTGGTCAAGGATCTGAGAACGGATACCGAGACCGGCAACGTGATCGCGGTGATGGACGGGGAGATCGACCTCTTCATCGAGGCCTGGCTCCGGCGGCGGCTCAACTAGGGCGGGAGGGCACGTGATGGGGGCGAAACCCGCCTGGGCGGCGGGAGTGAGCGCGGGCTTCGCGGCGCTCGACGTCGACCCGGCGGTGCGCGCGGCGGCCGCCGCGAACCTCGCGCGCTGGCTCGAGGACGAGGAGTTCGCGGCGTACCGGCCGCTCCTCGCGCATCTCATCGCGTACGAGTCCTTCGCGCTTCTCCTCGATGCCTTCTACCAGGTGCTCCCCTTCGGCACCGGCGGACGGCGCGGGCCGGTCGGACCGGGGCCGAACCGGTTCAACCCGTGGACGCTCGCGACGTCGGTCGCCGGGCATCTCGAGTTCCTCGGCGAGCGCTTCGGCCGGGCGGGGCTCACGGTCGTGATCGGCTACGACACGCGCGAGTTCCACGATGTGCGCGGGCTCTATCCGCGGGAGCATCTCGGTCCGCTCGCGGGCGTGACCTCGCGCTCCTTCGCCGAGCTCGCGGCCCGCGTCTACACGACGGGCGGCGTGCGCGTCTTCCTCTCCGACCGCGTCATGGCCACACCCGAGCTCTCCTTCGCGATCCGCCATCTCGGCGCGCACGGCGGGCTCGTCGTCTCGGCCTCGCACAATCCGCCCGACGACAACGGGGCCAAGGTCTACGACCGCCGCGGCGGGCAGGAGATCCCGCCCGAGGACCAGGCCATGGTGGATCGCGTCGCGGCGGTGACGCGGGTCGCGGCGGAGGGCGATCCGCGCCTCGTCGCGCCGATTCCCCCCGCCGTGCACGCGGCGTACGTCGAGCACAACCTGACCCTCCGCACGCGGCGCGAGCGGGGTGGGGCGCGGGTCGTCTACACGCCGCTCCACGGCACGGGGGGGACGACCGTGGGCGATGTGCTCACCGCCGCCGGCTTTGCGTCCTGGTGCCCGGAAGGCCAGGACAGGCCGGACGGGCGGTTCCCGACCGTGCCCTTCGGCATCGCCAATCCCGAGGTGCCGGAATCGATGGCGCGGGCGATCGCCGTGGCCAGGGAGCGCAACGCCGACATCGTACTCGCGACCGATCCCGATGCCGACCGCATCGGCGCCGCGGTGCGCGATGCGCGCGGCGACTACCGCTTCCTGAACGGGAACGAGATCGCGACGCTCGTCGTGAACGAGGTGCTCCGCGGGCGGCGTGCGCTCGGCACGCTCCCCGAGCAGCCGCTCGTGATCACGACCGAGGTCACCTCGGACCTCGTCCGGCGGGTGGCGCGCGCCCACGGCGCGGCGCTCGTCGGCGATCTCCTCGTCGGTTTCAAGTGGATGGCGGCGGTCCTCGACACGATCGAGCGCACCGGTCGCTATCGCGATTTCACGGGCACGATCGGCGATTTCGTGGTGGCGGTCGAGGAGTCGCACGGCGCCCTCCTCTCGAGCGAGATCCGCGACAAGGACGCGGCGGGGCCGGCCCTCGTCCTCGCCGAGCTGGCGGCGCGGGTGCGCGCGGAAGGGCGGACGGTGCCCGATGTGCTCGATGATCTCCATCGCGCGCACGGCGTGGTCGTGAACCGGCTGACCTCGATGGTCATGCGCGGGGCGGCGGGCCAGGCGGCGATCGAGCGGATCCAGGATGGACTACGGCGCGAGCCGCCGGCGGCGATCGGCGGAGTCCGCGTGCGCCGCTTCGCCGATCACTGGGACGAGGGGCCGGGCTCCCGCTTCGGGCCGATCCTCGCCGAGACCGATCGCGCAGCGCGGAACGTGCTGGTGTTCGAGCTCGCGGATGACTCGCGCGTCATCATCCGGCCCTCGGGGACCGAGCCCAAGAACAAGACCTACATCGAGGCGTCGAGCGGGCCGCTCGCGCGGGGCGAGGATCTCGCGGCGGTGCGCTCGGCGGTCGCCGCGCGAGCGCGCGCTCTCGAGGAGGCGTTCGTCGCGCACTGCCTCGGCCTCATCGGGGTCACGCTCCCGGCCTGGGCGCTCAAGATCTCGGGCCTCGTCGCCCTCGATGAGAAGGTGGATTTCGCCGAGCGCTTCGTGCGGGAGTTCGAGGAGCGGGTGGCGGCGGCGCTGGCCTCGGGCGGGGGCGACCGGGGCGAGATCGGGCGCTGGATCGACGAGCGGCTCGCCCGCTACGGGAAGGACCCGCGGCTCCTCGTCGGGGAGGCGTTCGCGGCGTACGCGGACGGCGAGATCGCGGCCTGCCGCGCGCGCGGCGACGGGAAGCGCCTGGCGGTGCTCGCGCTCATGGGCGAGCTCTTCGCGTCCGGCGAGCGCTGACCGCTGGCGTCGTCAGGCGTCCTGCCGGCGCTGCTCAGCCGCCGAGCGTGGCGAGGCGGTCGCGGGCGAGCTTGCTTCCCGGATCGAGCGCGAGGAGGTGGCGATACCAGTTGCGCGCCTCCTCGCGCCGCCCCAGCCGGAATGAGGCCGCGGCGTAGTTGGTGACGAGCGGCACCTCGTCGACGCGGCTTTCTGTGAGCGCCCGCCGATATTCGCGGCGGGCGGCCTCGGTCAGGCCGAGCCCGAGGAGCCCGTTCCCGCGCCCCCAGGCGTCCCACGGGAAGCGCCGCGGGGTGAACCAGCGGACGACGGCCGGTGGGCGCGGGCGCGGCGCGAGCGTGGCCTCGCCGGCCTCCGCGGGGCGGTTCTCCGCGGCGAAGCGGGCGCGGGCCGCGGCGATGAGCGCCGCGTTCTCGGGCCGCGCGCGGAGGAAGAGCGCGGCGACGCCGTCCACCTCGACGAGCCCCCACCCGGGATCGGCTGCCAGCCGCTTCATCATATCGAGCGAGGTGTGCGGGAGGAGGACGAGGTTCGGGTCGTATCGGCGCATCGTGGCCGCCCATCCTCGACCCTCGTTCACCGCCTTGTACTCGGCGAAGAACTCCTCGCCGATCACCTCGAGCCGCCCGTCGATGTAGACCTTCTCGGCGGGCCACAGCCGCCCGATCAGGTAGCCGCCGAAGTTGAGATGGTTGTAGATGGGGCCGTGGAGGCCGTGCTCGACGATGAAGTCCACCGTCCGGAGCGGATACGTGCCGGCGGAGAAGGCGCTCCCGAACTGGCCGGGGCGGCGATCGCGCACGTAGTAGCCCCCGGCGATGACACCGGCGAGCGCCACCGCCGGGAGCGCGAGCGCGAGTGCCGTTGCCGCGGCGCGGAGGAGGGGCGCTCGCCCGCGCGCGCGCCGGCGCCCGCGCGCCGGGCGCCCGACCCGCTCGACGACTCCCTCTGCGGCATCGACGAAGACCGGTAGCGCCGCCACCACGAAGAGCCCGATGTTCCGGACCGCGGTCGCCGCGAGCCAGAGGAACACGGCCACGAGCGCGAGATCGAAGGGCGAGACTCGCCGGCGGGGGAGTGCCGCGAGCACGCACACCAGCCCGAGTCCGAAGAGCGCCTTGAAGGCGAGGAAGGGGAAGAGGTCCGGCGTCCCCGGCGCGAACGGCGAGCCGAGCTCGCTGATCGAGCCGGCGAAGACGTTGGTCGCCTCGAGGCGGGTGCGCAGGTTCCAGAGGAAGGCGACGCCGCGCGGGCCATAGGGGTTGAGCAGCATCGCCACCCCCATGAGCGCGACCGCCACCCACGGCGTGCGATCGCGACGCCGCCGGGTGGCGAGCCCGCAGAGCGCATAGAGCCCGGCGACCGCCACCCCGAAGAGCGAGAGCGCGTGCGCGTACACCCAGACGAGCTGGAGCACCGGCAGCGCGTAGAGCCAGCGGGCGCGTCCATCTTCGGCATGCCGCCGGAGGAGCCACAGCTCGACCGCGAGGACGAGAAAGGTCGCGAGCTCGGGCCGCGCGAAGAAGCGCTGCTCCCAGGCCAGGAGCCCGAGCGTGAAGAAGAGGGCGAGGAGCGCCGGCGTGCGCGCGCCGCGCCGGAGCGCGTGCGAAATCAGGATTCCCGTCGTCGCGAGGACCATCGCGACCCTGAACAGACCTACCGCGCCGAGCCCGCCCGCTCGCTCGGCGAGGGCGAGCGCGATCTGGGTGAGACCGTGCATGTCGATGTAGGGATGGTCGGCGACCGTGTAGGTGAACGGATCGGTGCGCGGCCACGCGCGGTGCTCGAGGATGTAGCGGCCGGTCGCGGCATGGAAGCCGTAATCGAGGGAGGTCTCCTCGCGCCAGGCGAGGGCCGCGGCGAGGGCGAGGACGAGGACGAAGGCGAGGCGGAGCGCGACGCGGCTCGCGGCGCGCGCCGGTGGCGCGGCGGGGCTCCCCGTCGCCGCTGCCGGCCGCGATCGGGTCATGCGAGCGGTGGCGTCCGCTCCGACCCGGCGCTCATGTAGAGCGTGCGGCTCGGGAAGGGGATCTCGATACCCTGGTTCTTGAACGCAGCGAGCATGCGGCGGCGGAACTCGCGGGCGATCGCCCACTGCTCGAGCGGGACGGTCTCGAGCACGACCCGTAGCACCACGGCCGAGTCATCGAGCCGCTCGATCCCGGGCACTTCGGCCGAGGAGATGCGCGCCCCGTACTCCGGATCGGCGCGCATCCCGGCGCACACGTCCTTCAAGACGGCCACGGCCCGATCCACATCTTCATCGTAGGCCACGCCGACGTCGACGACCGCCGACGAGCGCCCCTGGGTCAGGTTCGACATCACCTTGATTTCCCCGTTCGGGATGTAGTGGACGCGTCCCGTGACGTCCCGGAGCACGGTGGCGCGAATCCCGAAGTGCTCGACCCGCCCGGAGACCCCGGCCGCCTCGATCACGTCCCCTTCCCGGTACTGGTTCTCGACCAGGATGAAGAAGCCGGACACGACGTCGCGGACCAGGTTCTGGGCGCCGAATCCGACGGCGAGGCCGAGGACACCAGCCGAGGCGAGGAGGGGGCCGATGGGGACCCCGACCTCGTCGAGGATCATGGCCAGGGCGAGGGCGGACACGACCACCGTGATCAAGCGCTGCGTTATGCCGATGATGGTCGCGAGGCGCTTCTCGTCCTCCGTGATGGTCCCATCGGCGGCCATCTTCCTCTTGGCGCCGGCGGCGATCCGCCGGAGCACGGCCCGGACGATGATCGCGCCGAGGAGGATGATGAGAATGCGAATCCCGCTCGTCTTGAACCAGTGGATCGCGCTCTGGGAGCCGAGCCAGCCGCCCGCGGCGCTGCTCACGCGGTCCCAGAGACTCGCATTGACCTGCATGGAGATGTGCCTCGCACAAGGACGGTGATCGGGTCCCGCACGACGGCCGCGCGGTTCCCGGAGTTGACTCCCGGGACGGCCGGGGCCGAGAATGCCGCGGAATCCATCCACTTGCAAGGAGGTGCCCGGTGGCCCGGACCATCCTCGCCTGCCCCGGCGGCGGGCGCGATCTTCACGCCGCGCTGTCCGACGACGATCTCGCACGCATCCTCGCCGCCGATGCGGGTGTCGTGTGGGTCGATCTCTCCGAGCCGACCGATGCCGATTTCGACTGGCTCCTCCGGCAGTTCCGCTTCCATCAACTGGCGATCGAGGACTGCCGGCACGGCGTGCAGCGGCCGAAGATCGAGGAGTACGACGACTACCTCTTCTTCGTCTTCCATGCAGTGACGGGATTGACCGCGGGCGATGACCTCATGCGGGGCAGCGAGATCGACTTCGTCGAGCTCGACGGCTTCCTCGGGCTGCGCTACCTCGTCACCGTGCACACCGAGCCGCTCAAGCTCCTCGACCAGATCCGCGCGCGCATCGAGGACAACCCGGCGCTCCTCGCCCGGGGGGCCGACGACCTCTTCTACGCCATCCTCGATGCGGCCGTCGATCTCTACTTCCCGCTCCTCGACGAGCTCGACGACAAGATCGACCACATCGAGGAGGACCTCTTCTCCGCGGCGACTCCGCACACGCTCGCCGAGATCTTTGCGCTCAAGAAGCTCCTCCTCCGCCTGCGCCGGTTCGCCATGCCGCAGCGAGAGACGCTCGCGGCGATCGTCCATCACGATCACCCGGCCATCGACCAGCGCACCCGCTACTACCTGCGCGACGTGGTCGATCATCTCCTCCGGATCAACGACGCGATCGAGCTCTACCGGGACATGATCGCGGGCGCCGCCGACACCTACATCTCGCGCGTCGCGCAGCGCACGAACGATGTGATCAAGGTCCTCTCCATCATCGCGACCGTCATGCTGCCGCTCAGCTTCCTGGCCGGGCTCTACGGGATGAACTTCGAGCACCTGCCGGGCGCTTCCTCCCGCTGGGGTTTCCCGGCCATGATCGGAGTCATGGGCACCCTCGCCCTCGTGCTCCTCGCCACCTTCTGGCGGCGCGGCTGGTTCCGGCGCGAGCTGGGGCGACCGGGCGCGGCCGGCCCGGATTCCGGACCAGGCGGCCGCCCGGCGCGGCCCCGCGCCTGAAGCCGGAGCCGGGCGCGGGCCGGCGGGAGCTCCGAGCGGATTCGGAGCCTCGCGGGCGGGATTCGGGGCCCGCCATCCGTTCATTCCCTACTTGACCCCATTCCGGTGCGGCTCCATGATTCCGGACCGACTGGCCGGAGCGCCGGGGGAGTATTCCTTGCGGGCGCATCGCGGTCGTCTATCCCCACGATCGTCTCCTGGAGCAGGGCCTCGGGTGGCCACTAGGGGCGCGGGTCCGAGGATGGGTGGGGCAGGGGTGACCGTAGAACAAGGATCCGTCGCCGACTCCCCCAAGGTCGGCGCAGAGGGCGCACGAGTCCGGGCCTCGGGGGTGACCGCGCGGGTTTCCACCGGTCTTGACTTGAGCGGCCGCAAGTTCCTAGATTGGCATCCTTTGTGAGTCTTTCCGGGCGGCCCTGCGCCTGGTTGGAGGCCTGACCGGTGTCAATCCCATGCGTGGCAGGCGCGGCCGCGACTCGAAGCGGCGAGCGCCCGTCGAAGCCGCGGTCTCGTGGCTACCTGCCGCTCTCCATGGCCGCATCCTTCCTGGCCTTCAGCGCCGGGCTCGGCCTCATCGCCGGCTGCAGCCTCGATGATCTCCCCGAGAACCCGAGCTTCGTGACCGCCAGGCGCGCTTCCCGTCTGGTGGCGGTGCCCGGTGCGGACAGCACGCAGCGCCGCTATCTCGTCGACGGGGTGGCGACCGATCCGGAGTGGATCGACGTTCCCTATTCCTACGTTGCGGTCGGCCCCGAGAACGGCAACCAGGGCGGCAGCTTCCTCGCGGCGATCAAGGCGGCGCACGACGGGGAGCGGCTCTTCATACTCGTCCAGTGGCCCGATGCGGCGCCCAATCAACTCGGCCCGCGGCTGCTCTGGGATCCCGAGCGGAACCTGATCCCGACCGGCTGTGACACGCTGCTTGTGGACTGCTCGTCGTGGAACCTGGTGGATGCGGATGAGGACCGCGTGTCCGTCATGTGGGACCTCGGGGATGCGGCGGACGGGGCCGGCACCTTCCGCGAGCGCGGATGCCAGGTGGCCTGCCACGGGAACATGAACCCGCTCTCCGGCGCGGTGGATGTCTGGCACTGGCGCGCCGCCCGCACCAATCCCGTCAACTACCCGCTCTTCGGCAGCACGCGCGTCGGCTTCGCCGACGACGGCTACGCCGACGGCGCGGGCCGGGTGGACGATCTCGGGACGAGCTTCTTCCGCGACAACTACCGGCTGGTTCCCTGCGTCGGCGGCGGCAGCGGGCCGGTGCCGCTCAAGGTGGCGATCGGGCTCGACACGGAGCAACAGCCGACCACGCGCCTGAACGACAACATGCGCCCGTGCGAGTACGTGTTCGACGGATCGGGGACGACCTCGGGCGGCGAGCCTGTCGATTGCACGACGCGCAACAACCCGTGCCGCGAGTTCAACCAGGAGGACGTCGTCGAGTGGACGGTCGGGGACGATGTCTCGGCCTTCCTCCTCACCCGCCCGGCGAACTCCGCCGCCCGCGAGAGCCGGCACGACGTCGAGGCGCGCGGCCGCTGGGAGGCGATCGTGAGCCCCGGCAACATCCAGGTCAAGGGCACCTGGACGGTCGAAATGAGCCGCCTGCTCGTGGTCGGGAACGGGGACGACATCGATTTCAACGTCGCGGGCCAGGAGCCGTACTACCTGGCCATCGCCATCATGAACAACAGCGGGCGCATCCACTCCGGATCGCCGGTGATCGAGCTCCGCTTCGAGCCCTGAGATGAGGCCCGGGAGGCGAGGAAAGGCGCTCATGAAGCACAGTTCAAGACACGGGGGGCGTGCTCCCTGGATCGTGGCTCTCCTGGCGCTGTCCGCGGTGCTCGCGCTCGGCGCCGGTTGCACGAAGCGGGTCGCGCTCAGCACCTCCGATGTCAACATTGCCGATGGCCGCGAGTACGAGGTGGAGCTCAAGGGGGATCGCACGCTGCGCGGTCGCTTCGTGAGCGGCCAGGAGGTCAAGTTCGTCCAGGGCGACAGCATGTTTGCGGCGGAGGTGGGCGAGGTGACCGACGAGTTCATCGGCCTGACCGCCCGCGAGCTCGTGATCGACGGAGGCAAGAGCGGTGACTGGACCGATCTCCGGCACGCCGCCGAAGACGCCGAAACGGTGGCCGAGCGGCCCTCGGTCGGCAATGCGCTCCTCGCTCGCGACGAGATCGAGTCGATCTCGCTCATCTCGATCGACCGGCGCCGCACCGTCGTCGAGGCCATCTTCTGGAGCGGGCTCGCCGTTGCCGCGGGTCTCGCCGGGTCGAACTGACGCGCCAGGTCGGGGGAGGGACTTGATGCTGAGGCAGATAACCAACCGGGTGGCCGGGCGGGCGGGGAGCCGGCTCGGGGTGCTCGCCCTGGCGCTGGGTCTCATGACGGGATGGCCGCCGCTCCCGGCCTGCGGCCAGGAGCCGCCGGACCTGGCCATGGTGGGCGCCCGCGCCCGCGGCATGGGGGGCGCGTACCTGTCGGTTGCCGACGGGGTCGAGTCGATCGGCTGGAATCCGGCCGGACTCGCCGCCATCACCGAGCCCGAGCTCACGGGGGACTTGCGGCTGCATTTCGGGTCGGGTCAGATCACCGAGGGGATTCCCATCTTCTCGGGCGGCGGCGTTCCCGCTCCCGTGGTCGATTTCACCGACTCGCCGCAGGCGCAGTTCACTTACTACCTGGTCGGCGGGGCGACCCCCTCACCGTTCAAGGGCTGGTCACAGACGTACGGACTGGTGGGGGCTCTGGGGTATCGCCGCGTTGTGGATGGGCTCGCCGCCCAGGAGCAGCTCATCGAGTTCGATCCCGGCGGCGGATTCTCCATCCCCTTCAACCGGCTCAGCCAATCGGAGGGCGGCGAGGACGCCTGGACCGTGTCGGTTGCCGGGCGGCCGCACTCCCGGGTCGCGCTGGGAGTCAACTTCAACTTCCTCACCGGCTTCGTCGAGGAGTCGGATGAACAGAGCGTGGCGTTCCAGGGTCAGGAGTTCTACAACGTGACCCAGAAGGTGCGCTACGAGCTGAACGGGTTCTCGACCGATCTGGGCGCCACGGTCCAGGTGCTGCCGGAGCTCAAGGTCGGGGCCGTGCTCCACCCCGGCTATGACCTCGAGCAGCAGGGCGGACCCGGCTCGCTCCGGGTGCTCATCCTGCCGGGTTCCGGGGTCCCCGCCGCGGACACGCTCGTCAGCTTCCAGCTCTCGGATGCGACGAGCGAGATCCCGCTCATGTACGGGGTCGGCGCCTCGTATGCCGTGCCCTATGCGCCCTTGACCGGCCTCCTCGTCGCCGCCGACTACCAGTATCGCCCGTGGAACGAGGTGGAGCGGCGCGTGGACACCGGGTCCGGGTCGGTCGTCGTCGAGAACTCCGCCTATCCGACGCACTCCGTCCACCTCGGCGGCGAGTACACGTTCAATCGCGGCCAGGGCACGGAGATTCCACTCCGGCTCGGGTTCCATACCACGCCGACGCAGAAGGCCAACGTGGACAGCCTGAGCGCCGAGGTGGGTCCCAACGGGTTCCGCGACTTCCGCGGCGACCGCGTCGAGGCCCATACCTGGTCGCTCGGCATCGGACTGCACTTCCCGACCGTGGACTTCGACGTGGCGTTCGACACGACCAAGTACACCTACACGGAGTTCCTCTTCGACAACGCGCCGCCGCCCGGCACGCAGCTCGACATCGTCGAGGTCGAGGAGTCGCTCCACAATCTCTACTTCTCATCCACGCTCCGCTTCTGACGCGGAGCGAGTACGAGGGCGCCGTGATGCTGGACACCTCTCCGCAGGGGGAGCGCTCGAGGCGATGGCCGGAGCCGCGGGGCCGTGCCTTCTTCCTCGCCGGCCTGGCCGGGCTCTGGCTCCTGGCCGCGGCGCAGCCGGCGACGGGCCAGATCCTGGAACCCTGGTCGCTCGGCACCGGGATTGATCCGCGCCCCGGCCTGCCAAAGGCCCGACTCGAGGCGTTGGGAGGGATGGGGGAAGCCGTCCCCGACGAGAACAACGAGATCAACCTGCTCGATTTCGGCGGCAATCTGGTCGGCCATCTCGATGACAAGCCCACCCATCACATCGATGCCTGGGGCGGCTGGCGGGGCTGGGTGGATCGCACGACGCCGGAAGCCCCGGACCAGGACTTCCGGGTGTACCCGGTCGGCTTCCTCGGCAATGCCCTGCCCAATGACCGGTATGCCATCGGCGGGTCGATGAACCTGACGAGCGGAGAGGGCGAACGGGTGGTCACCGACGAGTTCCTCCGCCTGTTCGGGCTGCCGGTTGCGAACCCGGAAGCGGGATCCAACGCGGGCACGCCGATCACCGCCGACCTCGCCGGCGCGCTGTTCAACGTCCACTACGCGCGACGGCTCACCGAGCGCTTCTCCTTCGGCCTCCTCGGCAGCTACCAGTCGGAGGATGAGGAGCGAGTGGCCGCTACCACCTACGACCTGGACAACGACGTGCACACCTGGGCGGCCAAGGCCAGCATCGCCGGCCGCCTGTTCTCGAAAGCCGGACCCTTCGAGGACTGGGTCCTCGGCGTGAACGGGGGTCTGGCCGACACGCGGATCGATGGGATCTCGGCGGACGACCTCCATACGGATGAGTACACCTGGGAGCGCAATCCCTGGGGCATGAACGTCCACCTGCTCGGCGACGTGGCCGGGTGGGCCAAGGGCGGACTGGATTTCCGTTACCGGTCCTTCGAGGGCCAGGAGTCGGCCAGCTACAACTGGTCGCCCCAGTACTCCCTGAACCCCACGAACCAGACCATCGTCGAGACGCGGGCGGTGCACGAGGAGGGGTTCCGGGACTCGGGGTTCCTGACCCGGTGGGAGGTGAAGCCTCCCGATCTGCCGGTCTCCTTTGGGCTTGGCTTCAATGCGGGGCAGAGCGAGTACTGGCTGCTTCCGGGGACGAATGTGAACTCCTATGTCACGGCCAGGAGCCAGCGGGTCACGGTCTGGGAGGGGAAGGGTGGGGGCACCTACTTCCTGCCCCAGGGCCGGGGTCTCCTGGCCGGAGAGCTGGCCTGGGGCTGGAGCGATCGGGACGAGAGCATCAGCCCGCCCACGGAGCGCGTGGGCGCGTCATCGCTCGAGCTGGGAGCGGGCGGCGAGTACGCGATCGCGGTCCCCGTGGTGGCGAGGGCCGGCTACCGGTACTTCAGCGGCGACGAGAACCGAGACGTGGACGATCCGGTCGGGGAGTCGAGCGCGCATCGCCTGGCGCTCGGCGCCGGCTACCGGACGGCGAGCGGGGCGCTCACCCTCGACCTGGCGTTCAGCTACGACTGGGTGCGCTCGGACGCCGGGGAGCCGGGAGTCGCCGACGAGGTGGTCGAGGACCAGGATCGGAAGCGCGTGACGCTGCAGTTGCGGAGTCTCTTCTTCTAGCAGGCGATCGGGCTCCCGACCGGTTCTCGCCACGAGCGAGCCCGGGGGCGGAAGCCCGTCAGGGTGGGGCGGTAAACAGGGCGATTGGTGAGTGGAAGGGGATGGGCGATGGGAGGTTGACTCCGGGAACCGGCGATGCGGCCCGGCCAATCTTGACCCCGCCGGCGGGCGGCGCCTAGACTGGCGAGAGTCGTGCCGGATCGAACGGCCTGGAGCGTGACTCCCAGTTCGCTCGCAACAAGGCATTGGAGTGATGAGGAGCTTGTTCGCCATGCGCGCTAGCGTCCACAGATGGCTCCCCCCGGCCGGACTAGCTCTCCTGGTTGTTGTCCTCCTGCAGGGTCTGTCCGCCGCGCCGCTCCTGGCCCAGGCCGGGACGGTCAGCGGCAAGATAACCGACGCGCGAACCGGGGAGCCGCTGCCCTACGCCAACGTCGTGATCCTCGGCACGCAGATGGGCAACATCTCGAAGGATGACGGCACCTTTACGATCACGAACGTTCCCCCCGGCACCTACGAGCTGCAGGCCTCATACATCGGCTACAATCCCGTATCCAAGTCCGGGATCGCCGTCGCCGCGGGCGGCAAGACCACCGCCGATTTCCAGCTGCGCGACGAGGCCTTCAAGGAACAGGAGATCGTCGTCGAGGCCAAGGCCCAGCTCGTCTCGAAGGAGCGCGCCGATACGCATCACTCGGTGGACCGCGAGATGCTGCGGCAGCTGCCGGTCGACGACGTGAACGAGGCCATTGCCCTCAAAGCCGGCGTCGTCTCCCAGGGCGGCGAGCTGCATTTCCGCGGCGGCCGCGGCGGCGAGGTCGCCTACTACGTGGACGGCGTGCCGGTCCGCGACCCACTCGGTCAGACCGGGGTCGACATCGGCACCGCGGCGCTCCAGTCGAGCGAGGTCATCACCGGCGGCTTCGAGGCCGAGTTCGGCAACGCCCAGTCCGGGGTCGTGAATCTGGAGACCCGCGAGGGCACCGAGGAGTTTGGCGGCGAGTTCCGCTTCTACACGGACGACTACGGCGCGCCGGATCGTACCTTCAACAACTTCGACCGCGTGAGCCTCGGCTTCGGCGGGCCCACGCCGGTGCGCGGACTTACCTACTTCATGTCCTACGAGGGCACCTGGGAAGACACCTACCTCAAGACCTCGGAGGACCGGTATCGCTACTCCTTCCTCGACTTCGTCTCGCTCGGCAACCGGCAGTCGAACGACATCAAGCTCCAGGGCAAGCTCGCCTACAAGATCACGCCGAACGTCAAGCTCACCGGCGAGTACCTGAACTCGCGGACCGTGTCCGACGCCTATATCCATCGCTGGGCGCGCGACGGCTTCGTGGAGACCCGGGTCACGGTGGACTCCCAGGGCCGGGAGTTCATCGAGTACGGGCGGTTCAGCCTCTATCAGGAGAACGAGAACTTCGTTCCGTACAGCGCCCCGGCGCACACGCCCAATCGCGAGGAGCTGTTCGATCAGTACAAGATCGTCTGGCGCCAGAACATCTCGAACGAGACCTTCTACAACCTGCGGCTCTCGCGAGCCTCGTACGAGACCGACCGGCGGGTGCTGGGCCGCGAGCCGTGGGAGTACGAGCAGCAGCGACCCTTCTACTGGGTCGACAACATCAACGACCTGAGCGAACCGTTCTTCGCCTCGAACGGCGACTACCCGCGTTTCTACACGCGCGATAACCAGGTCTACACGATCAAGAACGACTGGACCAAGAAGCAGCAGAAGCACCTGATCAAGTGGGGCGTCCAGGGTCTCTACAACGACCTCCAGGTCAACTCGATCCGCTACCCGAACGAGATCAACGTCCAGGGCACGTACGGCACGGACAAGACGGCGTTCCATTACTACAACCCCGAGGGCTCGCTCTATCTTCAAGATCGCTGGGAGCACGAGGGGATGGTCATCAATGCCGGCCTCCGCTACGACGTGTTCTCGGTGGGCGATCAGATCCCATCGAGCGAGGTGAGCGATCGGGTCAAGACCCAGCTCTCGCCGCGACTCGGCATCGCCTTCCCGATCTCCGACCGCGACGTGTTCAGCTTCACCTATGGGCGCTATTTCCAGGTGCCGGACCGCATCTTCATCTTCGAGGATCGCGGGCCGCTCGCCGTCGTGCGCGGCAACCCCGACCTGGATGCCGAGACCACGATCGCCTACCAGGCCGGCGTGCAGCACGTCTTCACGCCCACCGTGGTCGGCCAGTTCGCGGTGTACTTCAAGGACATCTTCGGGCTCCTCACCACCAGGCGCCTCGTAGCGGCGGGGTCGCCCGATCTCATCGCCACCTATGTCAATCAGGACTACGCTTCGTCGCGCGGCTTCGAGGTGTCGGTGACCAAGCGTTTCAGCCACAACTTCTCGGCCAACTTCGACTACACCTTCGGGATCGCCACCGGCGTGGCCTCGGACGAGGAGGAGACGCTGCGCAACTCGGATGAGCTCCTCTATCTGCCGATCTCCGAGCAGTCGCTCGATTGGGATCAGCGGCACACGCTCTCCAGCACGCTCTACGTCTCCGACCCCGGCAGCTGGTCGACGAGCTTTGTCTGGCGCTACGGTTCCGGCTTCCCGTACACGCCGCGCAGCCGCTACCAGAAGGAGCTGGATCCCAAGGACACGAACACCGGGCGCCTGCCCTCCACCTCGACGCTCGACGTGCAGGCCGACAAGTTCTTCAGGATCTACGGGCAGAACTTCACGTTCTTCCTGCAGGCGCGGAATCTCCTCGACTCCGAGAACATCGTGGAGCTCGAGCCCGACAACTGGCCCCCCGGCCTGACCGCCAGCGAGGATCTGATCGACTACTCGGCGTACTACACCGAGACCGGTCTCGCCGGCGGCGCCTATCTCGGCGACGACACCGACGGAGACGGACTCTCCAACTGGGTGCCACTCGACGATCCGCGTGTCTACGGGGAGCCGCGCGTGATGCGTCTTGGCGTGGGGGTGACCTTCTGATGAGTTTCTTCCCGTTCGCGACCGGAGCGTCGCTGAACCGCCGGGGCGATCGCCGTCGGGTGGCGCTCGCCCTCCTCGTCCTCCTCGCTGCCGCCTGGGCGACCGGGGCCGCCGCCTACTCGGACAAGGTCAAGGCGCCCGGTTTCGACGGCAAGTACTACCCGGGGCTCGAGGAGTACCTGGACGACCGCGGGGGAGAGGCCATCTTCGAGCGGAGCTGCACCTACATCCACTCGGCGGGGAACCTGCTCCTGCACATGTCGAACGGCGGGTTCGTGGGTGACTTCTTCGGCCGCTTCTGCTCGCGCCCGTCGGCCGAGTGGCCTCCCGGCTCGAACGACGAGTACCTGTTCATGGCCGGGTTGTGGGTCGGGGCGGTGGATGCCGACGGCAATCCGCACGTCTCCACCGGGGCCTACGACACCGAGTTCCTCCCCGACTTCGAGGATGTCCGCGATCGGATCTACACGAGCTTCGAGGGGGAGCGCGGCGGCGCGCGCTACTCGAGCTCGGGCAACTCGACGTCGGCGGACGACGACGGGGATGCGACGGGGGTCAACGACCTGAGCAGCATCAACGAGGACTTCCGGAACGGGAAGGACGACGACCAGGACGGCCAGATCGACGAGGACTTCGAGGCCATCTCGCAGCAGATGTTCTCGTCCGAGTGCACCGACTACGGCGAGGTCTCGACCCAGTTCTTCAACGAGCACGTTCCGCTCAACCTGCGCATCCAGCAGCGGAGCTTCGCCTGGTCCTCCGGCGGGGCCGAGAACATGGTCGGCCTCGATTACAAGATCTGGAACGACGGAGCGCGGCCGCTGCGCGAGATCTACCTCGGATTCTTCGTCGACTCGGATGTGGGTCCGGCAGATAACGACGAGTTCCCGAACATGTACCTCGATGACCTGGTGGGGTTCGCCGAGATCGACACCACGATCGTCGACCCGCGGCCCTCGACGCCCGCCAGCTGCCGGCGGACGCAGGTCAAGATTCAGCTCGGGTACATGCAGGACCTGCCCGACCAGAGCCATTCGATCACGGACACCGGGGACGTGCCGGGCTGGTTCGGCGGCCTCTTCCTCGGCCATTCGACCGATCCCGCTGGGCTCGTGGCGCCGGCGGAGGTCGGCATCCGGACCTTCGTCTGGTTCGCCCAGGGCGGCACCATCCGCGACCCGGAGAACGACTTCGAGCGCTATGAGCTCCTGTCGCGAAGCGCACGCACGGATGAGGGGAAGTTCATCCAGGAGCCGCCGACCGATCCGCGCGACTATCGTTACGTGCTTGCCGTCGGTCCCTTCTCGGAGCTCCTCCCGGACACCTTCCTCACCTTCCAGGTGGCCTTCGTGATCGGGGACGGGTACGAGGGCCCGAACGGCCTCAAGGCCAACGCCGTCAACGCGCAGCGCATCTTCGACGGCGACTTCTTCAACCTCGACGGCGATGCGGCGACCGGTATCTTCGGCCGCGAGAAGTGCGTGTTCTGCGGCAGCGGCGGCCAGTTCGCCACCATCGACCACAACTGCGATCCGCAGGACCCGGAGGTGCAGTGCGAGCGTTCGACCTGCACCTGGATCGATGGGGACTGCCCCAACCCGGCGCACACCTGCACGGGGTCCGACGGCAAGGAGAGCCGCGTCAACTGGATCGGCGTGTCGCCGCCGCCGGCGCCCCCGATCGCGGTGGCCACGTCGGGGCTCGTCACGGGCGTCGAACCGGGCGACGAGGATTGCCTCGGGGGACCGCTGGCCGTGGCCCAGTCGAACGAGATCATGGTCTACTGGGACAACCTCGTCGACAAGTCGGTCAACCCGATCACGGGCGCCAAGAACTTCAAGGGCTACCGGGTGTGGAAGGCGGCCAACTGGGAGCGCGAGTCCTCGAGCGTGCCGACCGAGAGCTTCCAGCTCCTCGGCGACTTCTCGGCGGTTGCCGACTCGAGCTGCGTCAAGCTCAAGGCTCTCAGGCCCGACATCGCGGGCAACCCGCCCTTCGCACAAACCGACTACGTCACCTGGAACTTCTGCTTGCCGAGCCATGAGGCATTCGAGTTCTACATCGCCGGGCTCGACCGGCCGGAGGACAGCCCCTGTCCGATCTCCGTGCTCGAGACCCGGAAGCTGAACGAGCCGTACTTCCTCGAGGACGGTCCACGGCCCGATCTGGCGGTCGACTCGGCGAGCGTCTTCTCGCAGGACATCGGGAGTTGCCCGCTCGGATACCTCGTGGATCGCTCAGGGGGATATCAGCAGATCGACGCCACGACCTGCGTGGATCGCTATCTGCAGGTGGCGCGCCCGCGCGTCTTCCAGACGGCGGAAGGCGATACGACCATACCGGTCCTGGCGGATTCACTCGTCGGCACCGTGTGCGACACGCTCTGGTGCAAGGGCTACTACCGGTACAACGACACGAACGTGCTGCCCGGTTACCCTTACTTCTACGTGGTGACGGCGTACTCGGAGGTCGTCGAGGAGGTGCAGGGTCTCTTGCAGACGATCGAGCTGCAGACGCGACCGGCCTCGAGCGAGGACTCCGCCGTCTTCCCCGGTTCATCGCCGGCGGCCGGCTGCGATGCGATCAAGGTCGTGCCCAACCCGTATGTGGGCGGGGCGGGGTGGGACTTGAAGCCGAATCCGACCGACCCGACCGGGACCAAGATCGCGTTCAACCACCTGCCGCCCGGAACCACTGTACGCATCTTCACCCTGTCCGGCGACCTGGTGGAGTCGCTGCCCCCGGATGAGCAGGACGGCGGCACCACCTACTGGAATCTGATCAGCCGCAACGGGCAGGACATCGTGTCGGGGATCTACCTCTATTCGGTGGAGTCGCCGACCTGCAGCCAGATCGGCAAGTTCGTGGTGGTGCGATGATGGATCAGGCGACCACAGCGCAGCCGGCCGCTGCCGGCGACGGGAGCCGCGAGGTCCGCCGTGCGGGCGGCGGCCGGAATCACGGAGGTCAAGTCGTGAAGCGAATGAGCTTGCTGGCCCTCGTTCTCGTGCTCAGCGCCGGACAGGCGGGAGCGACCGAGATCTTCGAGAAGGTCGGCACCATCGGGGGGCAGTTCCTGAAGATCGGGATCGGCGCTCGCGCCACCGCCATGGGCGATGCGTACACCGCCATCGCGGACGACGCGACGGCCGTGTACTGGAATCCGGCGGGGATCGCCCGGGTGCAGGGGAACGTGGTCTCCTTCAGTCACGCGGCATGGCCGGCGGAGCTCGACCTGAACCAGGGCGCGTACATCTTCTCGGTCGGCTTCATCCCGGGGATGCTCGCCGTGCATGCCCGCGCGCTGAGCATGGCCCCCGTGTTGCGGACGGACACCACGCACCCCGAGGGTGACGGCACGTACTTCGATGCCGGCGACGTGGCCTTCGGGCTCACGTACGGGCGGTCGTTCACCGACAAGTTCTCGGCCGGAATCACCGTCAACTACGTCCAGGAGACCCTGGCCGACTACGACGCCTCGACCGCCACCTTCGACTTCGGCGTGCTGTACGACACCGGCTACCGCTCGCTCCGCATTGGGATGGCGATCGCCAACATCGGCGCCGAGATGAAGTTCATCGAGGACTCGGTGAAGATGCCCATCATCTTCCGGCTCGGCAGCTCGATCATGCTCTACCAGAACGGGCCGCACAACGTGCTGACGGCGGTCGAGTTCTCGCATCCGCCCGACAACGCGGAGCGCGGCAACTGGGGAGCGGAGTACGGATTCCGTGACTTCATGTTCCTGCGCGGCGGGTACAAGTTCAACTACGACACCGAGGGTTTGACGGCCGGCGCCGGCGTCAAGTTCCCGGTCTCGGATGCCGCGATGGCCAAGGTCGACTACGCCTACAACGACTTCGAAACGCTCGGCACCGTCCATCGCTTCTCGGTCGAGCTCGGGTTCTAGACGGCACGACGTCCGATTTTCCACTTGCGCCGCCCGCGCGGAAGCAGCACGGTGAACCCGCGCTGCTTCCTTTCTTTTGGGGCCGACATGAACGTTCGGGTCAGGGCTCTCCAGATGGCCTTCGCCGCCGGGTCCGGCCCGGGGCGCCGCGTGGCGCTGGCCGCCCGTTCCGGCGGGGCGCGCGGCGTATGGCTGGCCGCCGGGCTGGCCGCAGCTCTCGCTTCACCGGCGGCCGCCGACTTTCCGATCATCGGCACCGGCGACATCCGCTTCCGCCTCGACCACGCTTCGTTCCGCTCGGGAGTGGGCACGACCGAGTCGGAGTTCTATCTCGAGGTCGACAACGCCGACCTCGGCTTCCGGGTGAAGGATGGCCGGCTCGTCGCCAATACCGAGTTCCAGCTCGAGTTCCTCGGCGGCGGCAAGCGCCTCGGCGGGCGCGAGTATCCGCTCGAGTTCCGGGAGGGCGCGCCGGCCGGGCCCGATGGCCAGGTGCCGCCGGAGGTGGCGGTGCGCCGGCAAGTCCTGCAGCTTCGGATCCCCGTGCCCGAGGGGACCGACTCGGTTGCGGCCCAGATCGAGGACCGGAACGCGCGCAAGCGAGGCATCGTCTATCTCTTCACGAAGACGCCCAAGAGCGGATCCGCTGCGGCGCCCCTCGCTCTCCGCCGCTTCCCGGAGGGGGAGCTCTCGGTGTCCGACATCGAGTTTGCCCGTCCCTTCGGCGGGCAGGCCGCCGATCCGACCTTCGTCAAGTCGGGGCTCGACGTCGAACCCAATCCGGGCCGCGTCTACGGCGCGCCGGATCGCATCGCCGCCACGTATCTCGAGGCCTATGACCTCAACCCGTGGCAGGCCGGTGAGCGGCGTCAGTACGAGCTCACCTATGTCCTTCGCGACCAGGATGGAACGCAGCTCCGGACCTGGCAGCGCAAGCTCTCGAGCCAGGTCGAGACCTGGGCCGACACCTCCAGCTTCGACGTATCGGGGCTCCGCGCGGGCACCTATTCGCTTGGAGTCACCGTCAAGGACGTCGCGGCAAGCGGGCGCGCGGTCGTCGAGTCATCGTTCGACGTCATGTGGGTGTCGGCCTACTGGATGCGCTGGCTCGCCAAGATCGAGGCGGAGGTGCCATTCCTCATCGACGGGGCCGAGCTCGACAACTTTCTCGCCTTGCGTCCCGGCGCCAAGGAGCGCTATCTGAACGACTTCTGGGCGGCTCGCGACCCTACACCGGGTGCGGGCAACGAGATCCTCGACGAGTTCAACCGGCGGATCGCGTTTGCCAACTACAACTACACGACCACGATCGAGCCGGGGATGCGCACCGACCGCGGGCGGATCTACATCAAGTACGGCGAGCCCGACGAGGTTCGGCGCGAGGTGATCCCCGTCCAGGGCAACGACATCAACGAGGCCCTCGAGGAGCTCGACCGCTCGACCGCGGGGGATCTCACCGGCAGTCGCGCCATCGATCCCGAGGACTCGCGCGCGTTCGAGATCTGGATCTACGACTACCGGGGGGTCGAGCTGTTCCCCAAGAAGCAGATGTCTACGAGCCTGGGCCTCCAGTTCGTGTTCGTGGACGACCTCGGGGTCGGCGACTACCGCCTGATCCGCGCCAGCGACCAGAGCGACTACTAGCAGAGATCCGATCGCGCCCTCCGCGGCAAACGCTGTCGCGTCTTGTGAACTCGGTCACCCTCCCCGCGCGTGCCTGATCCCATCAAGTGCAGGATTCATGCCGCTGCAGGTCAGAAGAGGAATCCGGCGAAACCACCGCCGCTTCTCGATCGATACGTCGGTCACCGGCCTCGAGCGGCAGCCTCGCCGGGGCACCCACCTGCGAACGGCGTTGTCGGACTCGCTAACCAGGTTGTCAGGGGAGGGAGCCGGGCCACGGTGGGCTTGCCGCTGGCGGCCCACTGCGCAACGGGAGCGTTGGCGCCTGCAGCACCACCGCCGGCAGTTCGCCGAGGGTTGACACCCCCGGGCCGCCCGCCTAGTCTCGCCCCTCCGGCTCCCAATCCCCGCCTGATCGCCGCATCGCTCCCGCCGCGCGCCGGCTGGATGGGCGCGCCGATGTTGTTTCCATGATGGGGGTGGCCATGACTCCTCAAGCCAAGACGGGCCTCGGCAAGCTGAGCGTCCGTGACCTCGATCTCCGCGGCCCGGACGGCCGCGGCGGAAAGCGCGTGCTCGTGCGCGTCGACTTCAACGTTCCGCTCGGTGAAGGCAAGGTGACCGACGACACGCGGATCCGCGCCACGTTGCCGACCATCCGGCTGCTCCGCGAGGCCGGCGCCCGGGTCATCCTCATGTCGCACCTCGGACGCCCGAAGAAGCCCGATCCCACCCAGTCCCTGGCGCCGGCGGCCGAGCGACTCTCCGATCTCCTCGGTGTGCCGGTGATTTTCGCCCCCGATTGCGTGGGACCCGACATCGAGCGCATGGCCGCCGCCCTCGCGCCGGGCGGCGTGCTCGTGCTCGAGAACCTGCGCTTCCACCCCGAGGAAGAGGCCAACGATCCCGCCTTCGCCGCCGCCCTCGCGCGTCTCGGCGAGGTCTACGTGAACGATGCCTTCGGCAGCGCCCATCGCGCCCACGCCTCGACCGCGGGCGTCACCGCGCATCTCAAGCCGGCCGCGGCCGGACTCCTCCTTGCGCGCGAGATCGAGGTGCTCGGGCGCGCTCTCGAGTCGCCGGCGCGGCCCTTCGTCGCCATCCTCGGCGGCGCCAAGATCTCCGGCAAGATCGACGTCATCACCCATCTCCTGCCGCGCGTTGACCGCATGCTGATCGGCGGGGCGATGATGTTCACGTTCCTCAAGGCCCAGGGGCTCGCGATCGGCCGCTCGCTGGTCGAGGACGACAAGCTCGACCTGGCGCGCGACATCTTGAAGCAGGCGGGGCCGAAGCTCATCCTGCCGACCGACACGCGCGTGGCCGCGGACGCCGACGGAACCGGCGGCGCGGGTCACATCGTCCCGGTCACGGCCATCCCCGAAGGCGTGCTGGGGGTCGACATCGGACCGGCGACGATGGCCCGCTTCGGCGCCGCGCTCGCCGACGCCCGCACGATCCTCTGGAACGGCCCCATGGGCATCTTCGAGGTGAAGCCCTTCGCTGACGGCACGCGCGCGGTCGCGGAGTCCCTGGCCCAGGCCACCGGCCGCGGGGCGACGACGATCGTGGGCGGCGGCGACTCGGTGGCCGCTGTCGAGAGCGCCGGTCTCGCCGAGCAGATCTCCCACATCTCGACCGGCGGCGGGGCATCCCTCGAGTTCCTCGAGGGAAAGGTGCTGCCCGGCGTCGCCGCGCTCACCGACGCGCCCGCAGGCCGCTGACATCGCACGGCCACTGACACGAGGGCTCGACATGCGGCAGAAGCTGATCGCCGGCAACTGGAAGATGAACCTGGGGCCGCGCGCGGGCGCCGAGCTCGCGCGGGCGGTGGCGCGCGCGGTGAGCGGGGTCGAGGGTGGAGCGCGCGGTGCGGGGACGCCGCCGCAGGTGATCGTATGTCCGCCCTTCGTGACCCTGACCGCGGTGGCCGAGGCGCTCCGCGGTTCGAGCGTCGGGCTTGGCGCACAGGATCTCCACTGGGAACGCGCGGGCGCCTTCACCGGCGAGATCGCGGGCGACATGCTCCTCGAGGTGGGGTGCCGCTTCGTGATCGTCGGTCATTCGGAGCGTCGCCATCTCTTCGGCGAATCGGACGAGACGGTCGCGCGGAAGGCGCGCGCGGCGCTCGACGTGGGACTCACGCCGATCGTCTGCGTCGGGGAGACCCTGGCGGAGCGCGAGGCCGGCGACACGGTCCCGGTCGTCGAGCGGCAGCTCGGCGCGGTCTACGGGGCCCTCGATCGGGCGCAGGCGGCCGCGACGGTGCTCGCCTACGAACCGGTGTGGGCGATCGGCACCGGGCGAACCGCGACGCCGGCCCAGGCGGTCGAGGTGCACGCCCGCCTGCGCGCGGCGCTCGCCGAGCGCCTGGGTGAGCCGACGGCCGCCGAGCTCCGGATCCTCTACGGGGGCAGCGTCAACGCCGGGAATGGGGCCGACCTGCTCGGGGAGGTCGAGATCGACGGAGCCCTGGTCGGAGGAGCGAGCCTCAAGGCGGAGGATTTCGGGCGTCTGATCCAGATCGGGGCCGAAGCAGCCAGGTAGGCCCGGCGACTCCGGGCGGGGCCGGCGGCCCCGGGTGGGGGCGGCCGGGGCTGGCGGGGCCGCATGATGCCGGGGCTCCCACCTCCGCGGCCCTTCGAAAAACCGGGGTTGAGCCGACCGGGGTCGCATGCTACCCTCCTCGGGCTCGATTCAAGCCAACGGAGAGTGTTGACCGCATGTACGTCGTTCTACTGATCCTGCATGTCCTCATCAGCCTGGCGCTCATGATCTCCGTTCTGCTCCAGTCGGGGCGGGGCGGCGGACTGGCCGGGGCCTTCGGCGGCGGAGGCGGCTCCCAGGCCATCTTCGGCGGACGCGGCGCGGCTACCTTCCTCAGCAAGGCCACGACGGTGCTCGGGGCGAGCTTCATGGTGAGCTCCCTGCTTCTTGCCATCCTCTCGAGCGATCGCTTCGGCGGCGAGTCGAAGAGCGCTCTCGAGAAGGCGGCAGCGCAAGCGACCGAGGAGCCGACGAGCCTGCCGGGGCCGGGTGAGTCGGGCTTCCCGGCGAGCGGTCAGCCGGCAGGACCGGGTGGAGCCGCCGGGACTGCGCCGGCCGGTGCGCCGGCCCCACGGCCGGGCGCCCCTGGTGCTTACGGCAGTGTGCCCATGACGGTGCCGGCCGCCGGGACGGCAGTTCCGGGGACGCCGGCGCCCGGAGCGAGTACACCGGCACCCGGTGCGGCAACCCCGGCGCCGAAGGCGCCGCCGGCCGGGTCGGCGACGGGCGGCGGCCGCTAGGCAGGGCGGGGAAGAACATCGAGCGAGAACGATCCCGCGGGATCGCGTATTCTACGGAACCGAGCCCCCTCCACCGGGGGCTTCTGACCTGACGATTGCGGTGCCGGGATGGTGGAACCTGGTAGACACGCACGTTTGAGGGGCGTGTGGGGCAACCCGTGCGGGTTCAAATCCCGCTCCCGGCACCAACTTCTCCACCCTCTCCTCGATCGTCTTTCTGCCTCCGGCCGGCCCCGTCTCCAGAATGCCTCTCAGATGCCGGTAGAGCGCCTCTCCAACACCAGGCGCGAGTTCCCGGTCCTCCGGCGCCCCGCCAGCGCCCCGATCGGTCTCCGTTGGGGAGGGCTCAGGTTCATGTGTCTCCTTGTCTCCATGAGGTCCGCATGCGTGGACATTTCGCTGCGTCCCGGGTTAATGTTGACGATGCATGCGGCGCGCCGCCCCGGGCTCGGGGCGGCGTTTCCACGCCGGGGTTCGGCGATCGCCCGCGGCTCGCCCCCGGCAGTGAGCATGGTCCAGAGGATCGTCGGATGAAAACAGCCCTGGTCTGCGGCGCCGGCGGGTTCATCGGGAGCCACCTCGTGAAGGGGCTCCGGGCCCGCGGCTACTGGGTGCGTGGCGTGGATCTCAAGCACTCCGAGTTCGCCCCGACCGCCGCGGACGAGTTCCTCCTCCTCGATCTCCGCGACGAGAAGAACTGTGCGGCGGCGCTCGCCCGCGATGGGGGTCCGTTCGACGAGGTGTACCAGCTCGCGGCCGACATGGGCGGGATGGGCTTCATCCACGCCGCCGAGTGCGAGATCATGCGCAACAACGTCTTCATCAATGTCAACATGACCCGGGCCGCCGCCGCCGCTCGCGTGCCGCACTACTTCTTCTCGTCGTCGGTCTGCATCTATCGCGACATGGCTCCGGGCGAGCCCGAGCTGGACGAAGCCGGCGCCTATCCGGCGTTTCCCGACAACGAGTACGGCTGGGAGAAGCTCTACTCGGAACGGGTGGCCATGGCCTTCGCCCGCAAGACCGGCATGCAGGTGCGCATCGCGCGCTTCCAGAACTGCTACGGCCCCGAGGGCACCTGGACCGGCGGCCGCGAGAAGGCGCCGGCGGCGATCTGCCGCAAGGTGGCCGAGGTCGAGGACGGCGGCACGATCGAAGTGTGGGGTGACGGCACCGCCATCCGCTCCTACACCTACGTCGACGACATGGTCGACGGGATCTACCGCCTCATGCACTCCGCTCTCGACGGGCCGGCCAACATCGGCTGTCCCGAGTACGTGTCGGTGAACGAGCTCGTCGCGACCGTGGCCGCGGCGGCGGGGAAGCGAGTCAACATCCGGCACGTGGACGGTCCGGTCGGCGTCCGCTCCCGTAACTTCTCGAACGAGCGCATCTACACGACCGGATGGCGGGCCCGGTACTTCCTCGCGGACGGGATCGCCCGCACCTATCCGTGGGTCGCTGCGCAGGTCACGGCGGCGCGGAGTGGTGCGGTGCCGGTGCCGCCGTCCGCTCGAGCGTGACGAGGAGCCGGAAGGCCAGGAGGGGCGCGAGAGGGGCAGTCAGCCGCTCGAGCGCCCACACGGCGCCCGCGGCCCACGCCGGCACCGGGCTCGGTTGCGAGAACCCGCCGCTCAGCGGGTAGGCGACCGTGCTCATGCGCCGCGCGGTGCGGAGCGCGAGCGCGGGGAAGCGAGCGGCCAGGCGGGCGCGATGGCGGAAGAAGAGGAGCGTCGGGATCGCCTGGTTGGCGGCGAAGGGTCCGCCGGGAGCGAACACGGGTCGATCGTCGTCCGGTAACGGATCGGCGGCGAGATCCACCGGCTCGGGATGCGCGAGCGCGAACGCGAGGCGGCTTGCGGGTGAGATGTACGGCTCGATGAGCACGAGGCGCCCGCCCGGACGGAGGACGCGGTTCGCCTCGGCGAAGAGGGCGCCCGGACGCGGGAGGTGGTGGAGGCAGTCGATCCCGATCAGGTTGTCGAGGCTCGCCGCGGCGAACGGCAAGCGCGTGGCGTCGGCCACCAGGTCCACGTGCGGGGTGGCCACGAGATCGGTGACGAGGAGCCCGGGGAGGAACTCGCGGGCCATGCCGGAGCCGCCGCCGATCTCGACCGTGCGCGCGCCGGGCGCGAGCTCGCGCCCGATCGCGGCGAGCGCCTGGCGGTACACCGCGCGGAGGAGCGGGCGCGCGGCATAGGCAACGTTGCGCGCCGCGATCACCTCCGCCGGCGTCTGATCGCCGGCCGGCACGGTGGGCGAGCGCTTCGAGTTTTCACGTCGCATGATGGGGAGGGAGTGTTGACCGGAGACCCGGACATGTCAACGCCGGCGGCGCCGCGCGCGGCCGCGGCGCGGCGGACCTCGCCTTACGTGCGCGAGCTCGTGCGGCTGCTCGCGCTCCACATCCCGCCCGGGGCGAGCGTCCTCGAGATCGGCACCGCCCGCAACGGGGACGTGCTCGCGGCCCTCGACCCCGGGCGCGGCGTCGGCGTGTGCGCGGACCCGGCGGTCGCGGCGCTCGCTCGCGCTCGCCATCCGCACCTCGAGTTCATCGCGGTGGAGCTCGAGTCGTTCACCTGGACCGGGCCGCCCTTCGACTTCGTCGTCGTGTGGGCGGCGCTCGGCGAGGCGCGCGACGTCGAGGCCGTGCTCGCGCGGGCGCGGGCGGCGTGCCACCCGGGAACGCGCATCCTGCTTGCGCACCCGAACGCGGTCTGGGAGCTTCTCCTGCGCTTCATGGCCCGGTTCCAGGCCGGACGGCCGCGCCGCGAGCTCAACTGGCTCTCGCTCCAGGATCTCAAGAACCTGTGCCATCTCGCAGATATCGACGTGGTCCGGGAGTCGAGCGAGGTGATCTTTCCGTTCCGCATCCCCGGCCTCGCCTGGGTCCTGAATCACATCGTCGGCCGCTTCTGGCCGTTCACCCAACTCGGCCTGATCCAGCTCGTGATCGCGCGGCCGGAGGAGTCGCCGGCCGGCGCCGCGGCGTGGCGGGTGAGCGTGGTCATCCCGGCGCGGAACGAACGGGGAAACATTGCGGAGGCGGTGCGCCGCACCCCGGAGATGGGCGCCGGCACCGAGATCGTCTTCGTCGAGGGCAACTCGAGCGACGGCACGGCCGAGGAGATCGAGCACCAGATCGCGCTCCATCCCGAGCGCCCCATGACGCTCGTCCGCCAGGGCGCCGGGGTCGGCAAGGGCGATGCGGTGCGGAAGGGGTTCGCCGCGGCGACCGGCGACGTGCTCATGATCCTCGATGCCGACCTGACCGTGCCGCCCGAGCTGCTGCCGCGCTTCTTCGCCGCGCTCGCGAGCGGCAAGGGCGAGCTCGTGAACGGGACCCGGCTCGTCTATCCGATGGAGGTCGAGGCCATGCGGTTCCTGAACAAGCTCGGGAACCGCTTCTTCAGCTTCCTCTTCACGTGGCTCCTCGATCAGCCGATCCGCGACACCCTGTGCGGCACCAAGGTGCTGTCGCGCGCCCACTACGAGCTCATCGCGCGCAACCGCTCCTACTTCGGGGACTTCGACCCGTTCGGGGACTTCGATCTCCTGCTCGGCGCGGCGAAGGCGAATCTCAAGATCGTCGAGATCCCGGTGCGCTATGCCGCCCGCACCTACGGCACGACCAATATCAGCCGCTTCAAGCACGGCCTGCTGCTCCTCAAGATGAGCTGGTTCGCCTGGTGGCGGCTCAAGCTGCGCTGAAGCTCGAGGCCGAACGTCAGCGCGAGCCGGACCTCAGTGCGGTGCCGGCGCCGCGATCGCCTCGGCCCTGAACTGGGCGAGGAGGCGGCGGGCCCCGGCGTGCCCCGGCGTGATCGCCAGCGTGCGCTCGAGCTCCGCGATCGCCTCCGGCAGCCGGCCCGCGGCATGCAGCACGATCGCCAGATTGACGTGGGCGATCGCGAGGCCGGGATCGAGCTCGAGGGCGCGCCGGTTCTCGCGCTCGGCGGCGGCCAGGTCCCCGTTGTCGTGGCAGGCCTTGGCCAGCGCGCCGTGATACGTGGCGACGTCAGGGCGCAGGCGGACCGCCTCCTCGTAGCTCCGCACCGCGGAGCCCGCCTCGTTCCGCCGCATGAGCGCATTCCCCAGGTTGAAGTGCGCATCGGCGAGGGTGGGCCGGAGCCGGATCGACTCGCGATAGGCGGCGATGAGCGCCTCCTCGTCTCCGCTCTGGCGGATCGCGCGCCACAGGTTCGCATGCGCCTGCCCGTTGCTCGGCTGGATGGCGATGGCCTGGCGGAGGTGGGGGATGGCCTCGGCGGCCCGTCCTTGCGTGAGGAGCACGTAGCCGTAGCCGTTCTGCGCGATCGAGCTCCCGGGGGCGCGTGCGGCCGTGTAGGTCCAGAGCGACTCCGTCGAGCGCCAGACGAGGCACTGCCGCCAGGTGAGTACCGAGAGCGCGGCGACCACGACGAGGGCGGCGGTGGCGAGCGGCCGGGCGAGCGGCGGGCGCCGGAGGGTGAGGGCGAGCGCGCCGCCGGCGGTGACCACCGCCCAGCCGAGGCACGAGATGTAGCTGTAGCGGTCGGCCACGATCTGCGAGCCGTTCTGCGCGATGCCGATCACCGGCGCGAGCACGACCGCGTAGACGAGGGCGGCGGCGACGAGCGAGGGAACGCTCCGGCGATGGCGGACGAGGAGGAGCGCCGCTGCGAGGACGATCGCGGCCGCCAGGATGAAGCGCGGCTCCAGCGGGTTCACCGGGAAGCGCATCTCGTAGATGGGGAGGAGGCCGGTGGGGACGATGGTCTTCATGATGTAGAAGACAAGCCCGTAGAAGGACTGCGCGATGCGGGCGGGGAGCGGATGATCGGCCAGCGGATAGAGCCAGTGGTTCTTGGCCTGGCCGATCGCGGCGACCAGACCGAAGACGAGCGAGAGCGCGAGGAAGGGGATCTTCTCGTAGACGGCGCGCCGGATCGTGCGCGGGCGCATGCGGCGGAGCGGATACCAGTCGAGGACGAGGAGCACGACCGGGAGGACGACGACGCTCACCTTGGACAGGAGCCCCAGCCCGAAGGCGGCGAAGGTGAGCGCGAGCCAGCGGCGATCGTGAGGTCGTCCGGGCTCGGTGAAGCGCAGGTAGGCGAGCACCGCGGCGAGGAAGAAGAACGAGCTCAGGAGATCCCGGCGCTCGGTGACCCAGGCCACCGACTCGACGCGGAGCGGATGCACGCCGAAGAGGAGGCCGGCGAACGCGGCGGCGAGAAGGAGTGCCGCCGGCCGCGCCGCGAGCGTGAGCGGCGCCAGCGCGAGGAGTCGCCGGGCGACGAAGACGAAGAGGAAGGCGTTCAGCGCGTGGAGGAGCGTGTTCGTGGCGTGATAGGCGCGCGCATCCATTCCGTCACCGAGGACGGCCGCGGCCCACGTGTAGTCGAAGCCGAGCGTGAGCCAGGTCAGGGGCTGGAAGTGACCCATGTGGAAGGTCGTGAACATCCAGCGGATCTGGTCGGGGCCGAGCCCGCGGTAATTCTGGTTCCGGACGAAGTTGTCGGTATCGTCCCAGTCCACGAACTCGTGCCGGAGCGTGGGCAGGAAGACGAGGAGGACGAGCGCGAGGACGGCGAGCGCGGCGAGCGCGGTGCGGGGCCGGGACGCCGGGCGTCCCGGCGGATGCGAGGTGTGTTTTCTAGTATTCAACGACGACAGATCATAGCACGACGAGCCGAGGCCGGACCGGCCGGCGGGGGCTTGGTGGCGGCGGCCGCCGGCAGTACGATCCGCTCGCCATGGACTCAGGGAGTGATGCCGGTCTGGACTCTCTCCTCGCGGCGTGGGACGGCGAGACCGTGATCGTCCATGCCGATCGTCCGGCGTGCGCCTGGATCGTGATTGCCATCCACTCGTCGCGCCTCGGCCCGGCGACGGGCGGCACGCGTTTCCAGACCTATCCCGATCTGACCGCGGCGATCGCCGACGCGCTCCGTCTCGCCGAGGGCATGACCCTCAAGTATGCGGTCGCCGGCTTCCCGCGCGGGGGAGGGAAGGCGGTGATTGCGCCCCGTGCCCCGCTGGACCCCGCGGCCCGGGCGGACCTCCTCCGCCGCTATGGCGCCCTCCTCCGGTCGCTCGGCGGGCTCTTCGCGACCGGCCCCGATGTGGGCACGACTGCCGCCGACATGGACGTGATCGCCGAGACCGGAGCGCCATACGTGTTCTCGCGCACCCAGGCGCGCGGCGGGGCCGGCAGCTCGGCGCCGGCCACGGCGCTCGGCGTCCTCGTGGCGATCGAGGCCGCTTGCCGCCGGCTCTACGGGAGCGAGGCGCTGTCCGGCCGGCACGTCCTCGTGCAGGGTGCCGGGAGCGCCGGCGCTCCGCTCATCGAACTCCTCCTCGCGGCGGGCGCCACCGTGTCGGTGAGCGATGTCGACCCCGCGCGCGTGCTGCGCTTCGCGGGTGGGCGTGGGCTCCGCATCATTCCCCCGAACGAGGTCTATGACACACCCTGCGACATCTTCGCACCGTGCGCGCTCGGCGGGATCCTCGACCAGCCCACGATCCGGCGGCTTCGCGCCCGGGCGGTGGTGGGTGCCGCCAACAATCAGCTCGCAACTCCGGAGGATGCCGCGCGTCTCGCTGCGCGCGGCATCCTCTACGCGCCCGACTTCGCGGTGAACATCGGCGGGGCCATGGCCATCACCGGCATGGAGGCCATGGGCTGGTCGCCGGAGAGGGCCGCTGCCGAGGTGCGCGCGATCGGCGCCACGCTCACGCGCATCTTCGCGCTGGCGGAGGAGTCGGGGATCACGACCGAGGCGGCGGCGCGGCAGCTCGCCCGGGCCCGCCTGGCGGGAGGGTAGGGCGAACTCCGGGTCCGCGCTCGCGTCTGCTCAGCCCTCGACGCGCGCCACCTGGACCGTCACGTTGTCGTCGCCGCCTCGGGACAGGGCGAGCTCGATCAGCTGCTTCGCGGCTGCTGCGGGGTCCGCCCCGGCGGCGATCTCCTGGATTTCCTCGGATGTGACCAGATTCCACAACCCGTCGGTGCAGAGGAGGAGGGTGTCACCCGGGGCCAGGTCGATCGGTTCATCGCTGGCGTCCACCTCGACCCCGGCCGCATTGCCGAGGCAGCGGGTCAGCACATGCTTCATCTCGGTCGCCACGCGCCCGCCCCCGGCCACGCGCCCGAGCTCGGCAGTCACCGTGTGGTCCTGCGTGAGCAGCGCCAAACTGTCGCCGGCGATCAGATACACGCGGCTGTCGCCGACGTGAGCATGGAAGAGCTTGTTCCCGACTATTGCCGCCGCCGCGCAGGTGGTGCCCATCCCGCTGAGGTGGCTCTCCTTTCGCGCCCGCGCGAAGATGGCGCCGTTGGCACCGGCGATCGCTGCGACCAGGGCCCCGCGTCCCCCGCTCCGGGGCAGGGTTTCCGCAAACCCGTCGCGGATGCGATCAACGGCCATCCTGCTCGCGACCTCGCCGGCTGCGGCGCCGCCCATGCCATCGGCGACGACCAGGAGACCCCCCGGCGCGGCGCGATTGGGGAAGACGCCGAAGGAGTCCTCGTTGTTCATGCGCACGCAGCCGAGATCACTGGCTGCGGCCACCACGAGCTTGAGGGTGCCGGTCTGGTCCAGGGAGAACTCGGCGCGCACGTGCTGCGGCGGCATCTCGAGCGGGGCGGAGTCCGCCCCCCCCGCGGTCTCCTCGATGTCCACTCCGCACTTCTCGAGAACCGCCGGGGCTTCCTTCCGGCGCTCCATGTAGGCTGCCAGGGCCCGCGATCCGCCCTCGTCGGTCAGCAACTCGAGCTCCTTGGCGTCGAAGCCGACGAATAGTTCGCCCGTCGAGTAGAGATGGATGAGGAGCTCGACGATCTCGGGAAAGAACTGTGTCCCCGTATGGCCGAGCAGCTCCTCGAACGCCGTCTCGGGTTCGAGACCCCGCCGGTAGGGGCGATCCGAGGTCAAGGCGTCAAAGGCGGCGACGACCATGATGATGCGGCTCCCGAGCGGGATCTTGTCAGCCGTGAGGCCGCGTGGATAGCCCTTGCCGTCCGGCTGCTCATGGTGGCAATGGACGATCTCCGCAGCCCCCTTGTAGAAAGCCAGGCCCTCGAGCACGTCGCGCGAGAAACGGGGATGCGCCTGCACGGACACGAACTCGCCCGGCGTCAGCTTGCCGGACTTGACCAGGACCTCGCGGCGGATGGCGGTGCGGCCGATGTCGTGGAGGAGAGCGGCGTACTCGAGCCGTGCCACCTCGTGCTTCGACAGTCCCATCTTGCGGCCGATCTGAACGCACATCCTCGAGACGCGGAGAGAGTGGCCGCGGGTGAGCGGATCGGCGCCGTCCACGGCAGTCATCAGCGTGCGCGTGAACGCGAGGTGGTCCCGTTGCGCCCGGAGCCACAGCACCAGGACATAGCGGGCGAGCAGGAGGGCGATGAGAAAGAGGGCCACTGCGGCGGAGCCAATGCGAATCTGCGTGACCGCGAGGAGCGCGCCGAAAGGCAGCACGATGAGATCGAGGACGCCGTTCGACCGCACCTGGGTGAGCATTGCCTGGCGGACCGCGATCTGCTTCCGCGCTGCGCGGACCGGAACCGCCAGCACCGTTGTCGCCAGAGTGTAGGTCAACCCGCAGGCCGCGATCGGGACCAGATGCGCGTAATCGATGAACAGCTCGCTGCCGAACTTGCCGCCCATGCTCGCGTAGATGGCTCCGGCCACGCCGATGCCGCAGATCGCGCGGCCGACGTTGAGCGCGGTGTCGGCCACGGACTCCCAGCGGCGAGCAGCGGCCGCACTCAGGCGGGAGAAGACAGCGAACCAGCAGGCGACCGCTGGACCGAAGACCAGGATGGCACCCAGGTCTACCGCCGAGGTCCAGCTGAACCGTGAGTTCCGCCACGGCAGTGGAATCGGCGAGATGGCGGCAATCGCGGCCATCGTGGCCCAGAGGAGGAGTCCCTCGCGGGAGGTGGGATCCCAGTTGAAGGACCCGAGGCTCCCACTGAGCCCGGCCAGCACGGCCAGGCCGCAGCCGACGAGAAGTGCGGCATAGCCCCGCAAGGACCACATGTTCAAGGTCACGACACACCCTCTCGATCTGAAATGGGACCGGGGGCGGCCCCCCTCCTGCTCCCCTCGTGATCGGCCGGATCGAAACCCGGTCTGAGCACAATCCGGTGGCGGTCAGTGACGGTGGCTGGGGGAGGCGGCGCGAGTGGCAAAAGGACTCATCCTTGCCGCCGGGGCCGTCGATATCCCTGGGGACCGCACTGCGCCGCGGGGGTTGGCGGCCGGCCCGCCGTGGTGGTCGTCAGTGTGTCCCGGAGGCAGAGCAGACGCCATGAGCAGCCAGACCCCCGACACCGAGAGTCGCTTTCCCGCCGGCGAGGACGCTTCGCCCCTCACCGTCCTCCACTCGCGCTCCCTGTCGGATCTCGATCATCTCCAGGCCGACCTCTTCGCCGCCGAGGCCCGTTCCGCCAGCATCTTCCTCAATTTCGTGCGCGAGACGGCCGCCGTGCGGAGCAACGAGTCGGAGCTTCTCGCGGTCATCAGCAAGTACACGTTCCAGGCGTTCCCCCAGGCGACCCATCTCGTGCTGGCCGTTCGGCAGCCTGACAGCTCCGAGCTCAAGGTGCTCTGCGCACGGTCGCGTGAGGGTGAAGAGCCGGCCATACCGCTCAGCACGACCCTGGTCAACAAGGTCATCACCGAAGGAGTGTCTCTCCTCTACTCCCGCTCTCAGGGGGCGGCGATCAAGTCGGACAGCCTCGTTCTCTCCCGGATCTCCAACGCCATCTGCGCGCCCCTGTGCAGCGTGAACGACGCATTCGGCATCATCGAGCTCGATGTCCGGCGGCCCGGTAGCGGGATGTTCACCGGCAAGGACGTCGACCGCATGGCGGTATTCGCCAACTACGTGGCCGTGGTCCTGGACAACCATCGTCTCAATCAGGACCAGGTGCGCGCCTTCGAATCGACCATCAACGCCCTCGTCCACTCGCTCTCCCTCAAGGACCCGGAGACCGCCCGGCACTCGGAGCGGGTGCAGAAGGTGGCCGTGATCCTGGGCCAGGATCGCGGTCTCGTCGGCACGCAGCTCGAGGCGCTCTCGGTCGCGGCCCTCCTCCACGACCTCGGCAAGCAGGGGGTGCGGGACGCGGTGCTGTTGAAGCCCGCCCAGCTGTCCGACGGCGAGCGGAAGGAGATGTCTCACCATGCGGATCTTACGCAGAACATCCTAGACCGCATCGTCTATCCCGCTCATCTCAAGGACGTCCCGCTGCTCGCGGCCTACCATCACGAGAAGATGAATGGGTCGGGCTACTACCGGCTCGCCGGAGAAGACATCCCCGTCGAGTCGCGCATCATCTCGGTGGCGGACGCCTTCGATGCCCTGATCTCCAAGCGCGTCTACAAGCAGGCGAAGCCGCTCAGCGAGGTGCTGGAGATCCTCGAGCGCGGGAGCGGGCGGGATTGGGATCCGGATGTGATCGCGACCTTGAAGCGGGCTCTGCCGCGCATCGTCTCCACGGTCTATGCGGCGGCCCCGACCGCGGTGGCGGCGGTCCCGGAGCGGACGAACGAGGCGGCCTAGGAGGCTGTGCTAGGCGGCTTCCGCCCGGCCGACGAGCCGCTCGAACAAGCTCCGATCGATGGCGTGCTCGTAGGCCTCCTCGGCCGTGATGACCTTCCGCTGCAACAAGTCCTTGAGCGTGCCGTCCATGGTCTGCATCCCCGCCCGGCGGGCGGACTGGATGACGTTCGTCAGCTTGTGGCTCTGGCCCGCGCGGATGAGGGTCGCCGCGGCCGGCGAGTTGATGAGTACCTCGGTCGCCGCCACCCGCCCGGCCTGATCCGCCCTGCGCACGAGCTGCTGCGAGATGCTCATGTGGAGCCCGTCCGCGAGCATATGTCGAACCAGCTCCTGCCGCTGCTCCGGGAAGACGTTCACGATGCGGGAGATGGTACCGATGGCACTCTTCGTATGCAGGGTGGCCAGAATCTGGATCCCCGTCTCGGCAGCGGTCAAGGCCAGTGAGATCGACTCGAGGTCGCGGAGCTCGCCCACCATGATCACGTCGGGGTCCTCGCGGACGGCGCTGCGCAGTGCCTCGGCAAAGCTCGGCGCATGCACTCCGATTTCGCGCTGGCTGATCACGCACTGATGGTAATGGTGGATGAACTCGATCGGGTCCTCGATCGTGATGATGTGCCCCTTGCCGCTCCGGTTGATGCTGTCGACCAGGGCGGCGAGGGTCGTTGACTTACCGGAGCCGGTCGGACCGGTGACCAGGGCGAGCCCCTTGCGTTGAGCCAGCACCGACTTCACCGCGGCGGGGAGTCCGAGATCGTCCAGGGCCGGGATTTGCGGCGGAATGGCGCGCAGCGCCGCGCCGATGCCGCGGTGGTGACGATAGACATTGACCCGGAACCGACCGAGCGCTGGGACCTCATAGGCGAAATCCACCGCCAGGAGCTCGTTGAACCGACGTTTCAAGTCGTCGTTCATGATCTCCTCGAGGAATCGCTGCATGTCCTCGATCGAGAGCGTGCGGAAGCGCACGGTCGAGAGGACGCCGTGGATGCGAACCCGGGGCGGTTCGCCCGAGACCAGGTGCAGGTCGGATCCGCCCTGGTTGACCACGAGCTCGAGGAAAGAGTTGATGCGGTTCACGATTTCACCAGCTGCGGTCCCGCGCTCTGGGCGGGAGCGTCGATCAGGTTCAGCAGCTCGGACCGGGTCACATAGCGGGCGAAATCGGTCTTGTCGGTCGCGCGGAGGAATGCTTCATCGGGGTCGAGGTCACCCGACTGCACGAGGGTGAGCAGGGCTTGATCCATGAGCTGCATGCCGACCCGCCGCCCGGTGACCATGACGCCGGGCAGCTGGAAGGTCTTCCGCTCCCGGATGAGCTGGGCCACGGCCGGATTCACGACCAGGATCTCGGCCACCGCCCGCCGCCCGCGGCCGTCGGCGACGCGCACCAGCTCCAGGCTGACGGCTGCGCGCAGGTTGTCGGCGAGCGTATGCGCGATCTGGTTCTGCCCCTCGGCGGGGAAGAGGTCGATGAGGCGGTGGATGGTCTGATAGGCCCCGCGCGTGTGCAGAGTGCCAAGGACCAGATGACCGGTCTCCGAGGCCTCGATCGCCAGGGCGACTGACTCGGAATCCCGGAGCTCGCCGACCATGATCACGTCGGGATCCTGCCGCAGAGCGGACCTGAGCCCCTCGGCAAAGGAACGGACGTCGGTTCCCACTTCACGCTGGACGATCTGACATTCCTTGCACTCGTGCAGGAACTCGACCGGATCCTCGAGCGTGACGATTGTTGCAGTACGGGAGAGGTTCATCGCGCCAATCATTGCCGCGAGCGTGGTCGACTTCCCGCACCCGGTGCCCCCGGTGACCAGAACGAGCCCGCTGTTGAGCGTGGCGAAATCCTGGACCACGGCGGGGAGTCCGAGCTCGGAGAGCTTGGGAATGAGGTCGGGCAAGACGCGGCAGACAGCGGCCCATCCCGTGTGCTTGCGAAAGATGTTGATGCGGAAGCGGCCGACCCCCGGTACGAGGTAGGACATGTCGACGGCACCGCGCCGGGCCAGTTCGTCGCGCCGGCGGTCGTCCAGGATCTCGTGGAGCGTCGCCTGCGTCTCTTCCGCGCTGAGCTCGCGGTACTTGAGCGGAGCGAGTTGCCCGTCCATCCGCACCAGCGGCGGCAGCCCGACCGAGAAGTGGATGTCGGAGCACCCTTGCTCGCGGGCGAGCTGCAAGAAGGCGTCGATTCTAGCCATCGGGAGCGGGCTCGCCGGCTGTGGCATGAACGGCGAGGATGGCGCGGCGGAGATCGTCCGCGCTTTGATAGCGATCGACCGGCTCCCGTGCCATCGCCTTGACCACGAGCGCTTCGAGATCCGTGGAGATCCCCTGGCGGATGCTGCTCAGCGGATCGGCGGTGCCCTCGAGGTGCTGGAACAGGGTCTGAACCGCGGTTTCTCCACGGTAGGGCTGACGGCCGGCCAGGAGCTCGTACGAGAGGATGCCGACCGAGTAGACGTCGGTGCGCGGATCGACGACACCGTGGCTGATCTGCTCCGGTGCCATGTACTCCGGAGTCCCGACCAGAAGGCCGCTCTTGGTCAGTCGAGACCCGATTTGCTGCCGGGCCGAAGCCAGACCGAAATCGACGATCTTGACCGTGTCGTCCTTTCCCACCAGGATGTTGGCCGGTTTGACATCGCGGTGGATGACTCCGGCGGCGTGGGCTGCGGCTAGCCCCTCGCAGACCTGCGCCAGGACGACGAGGGCACGGTCGATGTTCATCATGCCCTCCTGCTGCAGGATCTTCCCCAGATCCTGACCCGGGAAGTACTCCATGGACACGGCCATGGCGCCCCCCAGATCCAGGAGGTCATGAATGCGGATCACGTTCTTGTGCGTGATCTTGCGTGACAGCTTGAGCTCGCGGACGAAGCGCATGATCGCCAGCTCATCGGTCGAGAGCTGTGGATTGAGGACCTTGAGGATCGTCTCGTCGCGAATGGCCGAGTCATGAACGAGATAGACGACCCCGAATCCGCCCTTGCCGATCGTGCGCAGAACGCGGTAGCGATTGAGCAGGATGGTCTCGGGAACCAGATCGTAGAAGTCCGCCCGCTCTCGCCGCCCCGGCCGCCCCTCTGGCTGATCGAGAAGGTGGCCGCCGCCGGCCGTCTGGTCCATGCGGCCGGTCTGGCCCGCGTGCTGATGCGGGGCCGACAGCTCGAGGAGGCTCGCCGTCGGACGGGGCACGCCGGGGGGGGAGCCGGGGGTGGGCGTGCGGCCGCTGGCCGGAGCGGGGGTGCGGCCGGCTTCCGGCCCCAATCCGGATCGTCTGCTCTCGACCCGCAGCGGGATGTTGCTGGCGTCGGCGGCGCCGTCTTGCCCCACCGCCTGCCCGATGAGGGAGCGGAGCTCGGGATCGAGTCCGCTCAACGGCAGCGGTCGGAGAGCGTCCACCGCGGCCGCGCGGACCTCCTGGCGCTCGGAGTGGGCGAGGGCACAGAGGCTCTCGATCGCCTGCGGCTCCCCGATCTCGGCCAGCGCGTGTGTGCACAGGGTGGCGAGCGTGCTGTCGCGCTGGACCATCTCGACGAGCGGATCGATGGCGCGCGGGTCCTTGGTCTTGCCCAGGGCGTCGATCGAGCGCTCACGCACCCACCAGTCCAGATCGTCGAGCGCCCCGATGAGCGGGCCCACGGCGCGCTGGCTGGGCACCGAGTTGAGGACCTCGATCGCGTAGCGGCGCACGAAGTCGTCGGGGTCGGCCAGGAGCCCGCACACGGCCTCCACGACCTTCTCGCCGCCCAGAGTGCCGAGCGCGTCGGCGGCGCGCACCCGCACCCACCAGTCCTCGTCGCGCAACGCGCGGACGAGATCCTGGATCGCTTCGGTCGTCGCCACCTGGTTCAAGACCTCGACCGCCGCCCGCCGCACGTACTCGGACTCGTCGCGGAGGACGTCAAGCAGGCACGGTACCGAGGAAGCATCGCCCAAGGCGATGAGAGCGTCGATCGCCGCAGTCTGGACCTTCAAGTCAGGGTCGCGGAGGACTGCGGCCAGGGCTGGTACTGCCTGGTGCGCCTTCGCGGCCACGAGCGCCTTGGCCGCTTCGAGCCGCACGCCCCGATGGCTGTCGCCGAGGAGGGCGGTGATCTTCTCGATCGCGGCGTCGGATGGGAAGCCGGATAGGAGCCTGGCGGCGGAAGCACGCATCCACCAGTCATCGTGCGCAAGCAGCGGGAGGAGCCGCGCGGAGTTCGCGCGATCGGCCACCCGCTCGAGGAGGCGGAAGGCGACTGCGCGCGACTCCTTGCGTGTCTCCGGTGCGACGAGGACGTCGATGAGCGCGGACGGTCCCAACTTGGTGACGTGGGCCGACAGGATCGACTCGAGGGTGCCGAGCGGGGCCGCTGGATCGCTGACGTACTCGAGGAGAAGGCGGGGATCGTACGCGGTGCTCTGCTCGAGAGCCCGCGCCACGCCTGACACCACGACCGGGTTGGCCGAGGTCAAAGCGCGCACATAGATCGGCAGCGTGCCGGCGTCAGCCAGCTTCCCGAGCAGGGCGATCGCGGGCCCGCGGGCATCGCCGTGGGCCAGGCACTCGATCAGCGGCTGGATGCTGGCTGATCCCTGGGCCAGGAGGTTGGCCTCAACGCGAGCCAGCTCGTCGGCCGACAGGTTCCGCGATTGCTTGAGCTTCTCCACATCGCGGCTGGTTTTGATCAGCTGGAGGAGCTTCATGGGCAAGAGCGTGCGACAGGGCGAAGCACCCGGGTATGGAGCGGCCGATCAGGCCGTGTCATGCCGGCAGTCCTTCCCGCATGGTTCACTGCATCAGGAAGCGGAGAGCACCCGCTCCGGTCAGGACTCCGAGGAAGAAGGCGATGAGCATCCCCAGAATGAAGTTTGAACGTGCGGGACCCGCACCACGGGTCGCCGGCTGCTGGAGCGGCAGGCGGTCGCACGCAGGTGCTTGCGCCTGCTCCTGGCGGGCACGCTGGAGCATGCGGTCGAGTTCATCCGTCGAGAGCACCATCGTGCCCTCATGGGCGGGCGCAAAGGAGTTCTCGTGGCGCTCGGGCTCAAGGTCAGAGCGCCGGTCCTCCTCGATCCCGATCCAGAGCGTGAACTTGGCGATCTGGAGCACGTCGTCCGCGGCCAGGATCGCCTTCTTGAGCGGCTCCTGGTTGAGGAGCGTTCCGTTGGCGCTGCCCAGGTCGATCGCCAGGTACTCACCCGCGCCTGTCATCTCGATTCGCAGGTGCTCGCGCGAGACACCGGAGTTATCGAGGAAGATGTCGGCATCAGGACTCCGCCCGGCGGTCACGACGTCCTTCTCGAACGCGTAGCTCTTGATCGGACGCCCCTTGATCGACAGTCGCACCCGGAGGATCTTCTTCTTGGTGGTTGCGGAAAGAGTCATGAGGAGCCTCGCTCTTGCACCGGCAGACCAAAGCAGGACAAGTGGCCGTCCCACCGCGGGGAAAACCTCAGGGTTTCCTATCGGCAGGATCGGACGGCGGACCCAGTCGGCCAGGGGTCCGGGCGGCGGCCAGGTGTGCCGCCGCCGCGCGTGCGGTCGCAAAGCGAGACACTGCGGGGCCCCGCCCCGGCGTTTCGGCCCGTGATGGGGGATTCGACGCGGGCGACTGCGAAGACGAGGTGCGCTCGGCGCGCAGCTCAGGTCCGGGCGGGGTCCGGGGCCGCGGGGTGCTTCCGCCGGTGGTACCCCGCAGCGAGCTCGAGGAAGATGCCGAGGTCGCGGTCGAGGTGGGACTGCGTGCCGTCGAAGTAGAATGTGCGGATCGGGATTCCGTCGTGATCCCGGGAGAGCTTCGGATAGATGGCCTCGGACACGATCCCGTTCATGCACGTGAACGGGCTCACATCGATGATGCCGTCGCAGCCCTTCGGTCCAGAGATAGATCGCCTTCCCGGTGTTCAGCACCATCTCGCCGTAGACCCCTTCGGCCGGGAGGTAGGGGTCGGCGAGGGCGGTGAGCTCGGCGATGCGCGCCGGTTCCTCGCGGTCGCGGAAGAGCGCATGGAAGGGCGCGATGAGCGCGTGCTCGTCGCTTCCGCTGGTAGACCTCCTTCAGATAGGCGACGAGCATCTGTTTCGACCAGCGCTCGCCCGCGTACGGGATCCACTTCCGGCGTTGTTCGAGGTTCGTGTAGTAGATCCACTCGGTGAGGTCGGAGATCCATGCCTCGCCGCCCTGCTCCTCGAGCCGGCGGACGAGGTCCTCGTTGCTGAACGTGTTGAGCCGGCAGTAGATCTCGCCGACGACGCCGACCAGGAGCCGCTCCTCGCTGCGCTGCGGAACCGCCGCAAAGAGCGCGGCGGACCGCGCCAGCACCGGCTTGAGCGCCGACAGCGTCTCCGCCCCGGACCGGCCCGGACGCTCGAGCACGGCGCACACGGCGCCGAGCGCCGCGTCGTGCGCCGCGTCGGCCGCGCCGCGCTCGGTCTCGTACGGGCGCACGCGGAGGAGCGCTTTCCGCAAGAGGTCGGCGACGACGAGGGCGCGCCAGGCCGCGCGCTGCAGCCCCTTCATCTCGGCCCCGAAGGCGCCGTAGCCGGCGGCGCTCGAGGGCGAGACGATCATCGCGTCGGTGGCGCCCACCGAGTCGAGGACGCGGCGGAGGAAGGGTGCGTACTGCCCGAAGCGGCACGGCCCGGGGGCGAGCGGCATGAAGAAGGCGACCCGCTCCGGGCGCGCGTCGGGGGCGAGGACGATCTTGAGCGCATCGCCGAGCGTCAAGCGCTCGGGGAAGCACTCCTCGCCGGAGGTGTAACGACCGCCGAGGTCGAGCGTCTCGGCGTCCGACTCGGGGAAGGGGCGGGCATCGAGGCCGGCGGCGCGGAGCGCCGCCGTGAAGCAGGCGGCCGAGCTCCGCGCTCATGCGCGGCACGTAGAGCGCCCGCTCCTTGAGCGGAGGGCCGCTCGCGGCGCGGTGGTTCGAGCGGGCCGGGCCCGCGACCGGTGCGCTCATCGAGCGTCGACCTCGCTCCGCTCAGGAGCGCGTGTCGGGCGCCGGGTTCGCGGCGGCGCGGGTGCAGCGGGAGCCTCATCGGTGTCCGCGGTGTCCTTGCCTTCCGCGCCCGCGTCGAGCTCGGCGGCGGTCTCATCGGAGAAAGTGACTCCCGCGACCCAGGGCGCCGGCGCCGGGGTGTCCGCCGCCGCCAAGTCCGCCGCGGTCGGCTTCGCCCGCCGGAGGAAGCCCTGGCTGTCGAGGTAGGCCTCGACCCGCGTCAGCATGCCGGCGTCGTTGGCGTGGCCGTCGAACTGGAGCGTGAGGAAGGCGCGCCCGAAGGCGTCCCGCACGAAGTGCTTGATGTAGGAGTCGGGCCCGCACTTGAAGTTCGTGATGTAGATGAGATGGAGATCGGAGTGACGTGCCGCCTCGCGGCAGGCGGCGAGGATCCGCCGCCCGTAACTCCAGAACATGTTGGCGTTGATCTCCTCGATCACCTGGTCGTCGTCGGCCAGGAACTCGAGCGGCACGACGTTCACGCCGTAGAGATCGCGGAGCTTCCGCGGGACGTCCAGGTTGACGATCGGATCGAAGAGGTTGTAGGGGCGCCCGATGAGGACAACGGCGGGCTCGCGCGTCGAGGCAAGCGTCGCGAGCGCGTCGGCCCCGGCCACGCGGATCCGGCGGCGGAAGTCGGCGAGGGCCGCCTCGCCGGCGGTGAGCGCGGGCGCGATCTCGCGCCGGGTGACGCCATACGGCCGGAGCGCGTCGTGGAGCGGGCCGACGAGGGCGCGGGGTCCGCCGCGGAAGCGGATGAGCGGATGCACGATCCGCGCGGACTCCGCCGCGAAGGCGGGCGCCGCCGAGATGACGAAGGGGAGCGTCATCACCCAGGGGCAGAAGAAGCTCTGGATCGACTCGTCGACGGCCTCGGCGTTCACGTAGTTGGGGACGAAGACGAAGTCGGCGTCTTGGATGGCGAGCGCCGCCTTGACGTGGCCGTGCGCGATCTGGATCGGAAAGCAGGGCTCGGCGACCGCCGCCTCGATGCCGTCGTGGGCGAGCGCGCGGTTGGACTCGGGTCCGAGGCGGACATCGAAGCGGAGCGCGCGGAAGAAGGCGTTCCAGTAGGGGAAGCGATCGTGGAAGTAGAGGGCGCGCGGGAAGGCGACCGTCGCCCGGCGGCCGGCGGCCGGCGCCTGTTCCGGAGCGGGACCCTCGTCGTGATCCGCGAGGAGCCATTCCTTCCGGAGCTTCAAGAGATCCGCGAATCACCGGCTTGTGCTCGACCTTGGCGCGGCGGCGATAGCGCTCGCCGCACTGGTCGCCCCAGTAGGTCTTCTCGCCCTCGACCCGGAACTCCTGCATCGCGCAGAGATTCTCGCAGGCGCGGCAGGTGAACTCGCGGATCCGGTAGTCGACCTGGCCCAGGTCGAAGCCCCGGAAACGAGTGCCGCCGGTGAGCTGGGGCGCCTTCTCCCAGGCGAGGAGGGCGGCGCCCACGGCGCCGATCGACCCCGTTGTACGGCGGGACGATGATCTCGCGATCGAGAAGGGCGGCGAATGCGGCGGCCACCGCATCGTTGTACGCGGTGCCGCCCTGGAAGAAGATCGTGCCGTCGATCTTCCGATCGCGGACGACCCGGTTCATGTAGTTCGTGGCCACCGACAGGGCGAGTCCGGCCAGGAGGTCGTCGGTCGCCGCTCCGCGCTGCTGGTAGGCGTTGACGTCACGCTCCATGAACACGGTGCAGCGTTCGCCGAGACGCACCGGGTGCGGCGGAGGCGAGGGCGCGCGGACGCGAACTCGTCCTTGATGCAGACGCCGAGCTCCTCGGCCCGCTCCTCGAGGAAGCGATGCCGGTGCCGGCGGCGCAGGCCTCGTTCATCGCGAAATCGACCACCACGCCGTCCTCGATGCGGATGTACTTCGCGTCCTGGCCGCCGATCTCGAAGATCGTGTTGACCTCGGCGTCGAGCATGGTGCGTGCGATGAAGGTGGCGCCGGTCTTGTGTGCCGTGATCTCGTCGTTGATGGTGTCGGCCCCGACGAGCTCGCCGATCAGCTCGCGACCCGAGCCGGTGGTGCCGACGGCGCGCACGATCACGCGTCGGCCGAGCTCGGCCGAGAGCTCGGCGAGGGCGGCGGTCACCACCTCGACCGGACGGGCCTGGGTGCGGGTGTAGATCTCGCGGACGACGCGGCCCGCGCGATCGAGGAGCACCACGTTCGTCGATACCGAGCCGATGTCGATGCCGAGCGTGACCTCGACCGGGGCGCCGCTCTCCGGGAGCTCGAACGGATGCAGGCGGTCGCGGAGGTTCACGACCTGGTCGAGCGTGAGCCGGCGCGAGCGCGGGATGGCGGGCGAGGTCGGAGCGCATGCCCGCGAGATCGGCGCGCGAGAAGCTCCGGTGCGCGCCGGCCGCCGCCTCGCGGAGAGCCGCCCCGATCGCGGCGTGTGCGTCGTGGTGCGCCGGGACGGTCAGGTCATCGCCGAGCGCGAACTCATGGCGGAGCCCGGCGACCACCATCTCGTTGGCGGCGACTCCGCCCACGAAGAGGACCGGCGGGTGCGGCTTGTGGTCCCGGGCGACCGCCGCGTTGAAGTTCCGCGCCACCGTCTCGCAGAGCCCGCGCAGCACCTCGGGCGGCAGGTATCCCTTCTGCTGGGCGTGGATCATGTCGCTCTTCGCGAAGACCGAGCAGCGCCCGGCGATCTTGGCCGCGCGCTCGCTCGCGCTCGCTATGCCCCCGACCTCCTCGATCTCGTAGCGGAGGCGGCCGGCCTGCTGATCGAGGAAGGAGCCGGTCCCGGCGGCGCAGTCGCCGTTGGTCCGGTAGTCGGCGATCGAGAGCTCGCCCGACTGCGTATCCGCGGCGAAGACGAGCATCTTCGAGGTCTCGCCGCCGATCTCGACGAGGGTGCGGGTCGCCGGGGCGACGGCCTGGGTGGCCGCGGTGAGGGCGCGGAACTCGTTCTCCGTGGCGAAGCCGGCGGCCTCCGCGACGAGCGCGGCGCCGGCCCCCGTGACGCGCACTCCGTCGAGGCACCCGGAGGGGATCTCGGCGAGGATCGCCGCCAGGAGATCGCGGGTCGCCTCGAGGGGGCGCCCCCGGAGGCGCCGGGTGGCCGCGACGCTCATGCCAGCCGGCCCCCCGGCGATGTGCATCCAGAGCGGAGCCGGATGCCAGAGCCCGGAGGAGCCCGCGAACGCCGCCGCGCGCTCCTGATCGTCTCCGGTCCCCAGGAGGGCGGCCTTCAGGCTGATGGCTCCTATGTCGAGTCCGAGCAGCAGCACCGGGTGCGCCCCTTGTAGGCGATTGCGCCGTGGCGAGTTATCTAGACCGGGGGGATGCGCCGAGAGGCTAGAACGTGGCCGCTCGGAGCGCAAGCGGGGAGTGGCGCTGGTAGTCCCGCGCGGACGCGAGGACTGGCGTGGCGGCTGATTCTTGTTCACGGCTCGCGGGCGATGGCGTTAGGATGAAGCGGGCTCGCGAGTCCCCCCGGACCCTGCGGCCCCTCCACCTCATGTCCCGGACGGCCCCGCTGTCCCCACCGCATACGTCTCGTTCCCCCCGGCATCCCGCCAGTACGGGATGCGGGAGACATCGCGTCGTCGCTCACGACGCCCAGGGAGGGTTCATGTCATTTCCTCGTCGCACCGGCCTGATCCTGCTCGGCGCCACTCTCCTGGCCGGCAGCTCGCCGCTCCTCGCAGCTCCGCAGGGGGAGAAGGAGGCTCCCGTCTTCACCGTCGAGCCCGGCCCGGCCAGCCCGACGGCGGCCGAGACAGCGAAGCTCGAGGCCTTGGCTCTCGCGGCGGCGGCCCGCGCGGCTCTCGCCCTGGGCGGAACCATGCCGTCCGGCGACGCCGCCCCGGTCGCTCCGCTTCCGGTCCGGCCCCCGGCGGTCGAGAAGGGTCCACAGGTATCGACCATCGTCGCGGGCCCCGCTGGCCTGACCGCGACCGAACAGGCCAAGCTCGATGCCCTGCGCGCTGGCGCGCCGGCCCCGCTCCCGGCGCCCGCATCCAACCCAAGCCCCGCCCCGGCGGACGAGACGAAGTAGGAGGTGACCGCGATGAAGACTCTCTCGCCGACCGTCCAGGCTGTTCTCGCCCTCGTCCTCCTCACCGCCGCGCCGGCTCTCGCGGGCACCATCCGCGCCGACTACGACGCCTATCTCGACACGCTGCCGGCGGATCAGAAGGTCTCGGTCATCATCTCGCTCGCGGCGCAGGCGCCGATCGCGGACCTCGATCGCGAGCTCGAGGCTAACCGGGCCACGATCGAGGTGCGCCACGCGCGCGTGATCACGGCCCTCCAGGAGACCGCCGCGGCCACGCAGCCCGCGCTCCTCGCCGAGCTCGATGTGCGACGCACCGCTGGCGAGGTGTCCGGCTACACGCCGTACTGGATCTCGAACCTCGTCGTCGCCGAGATGACGGTGTCCGCCGTCCGCGCGCTCGCCGCCCGCGGCGATGTGGACATGATCGAGCCCAACTTCACCGCCGAGCTCATCTCGCCGGTCGCCTCCGGGGGCAGTCCGAGCGAGATCACGGCGGCCACCAACGGCCTCCGTGCCATCAACGCGCATCGCGTCTGGTACGAACTCGGCATCACCGGCGCGGGGAGCCTCGTCGCCGGGCTCGACACCGGCGTCCTCGGGAGCCACGTCGCGCTCTCCTCGCGCTGGCGAGGGACGCACGTGCCGTGGCAGGAGGCCTGGCTCGACGTGCTCGGGGCCGGGGGGACCCAGTTCCCCAGCGACGGCAACGGGCACGGCACGCACACGATCGGCACCGTCACCGGCCTCGGGGTCGCCACCGGCGACACGGTCGGCGTGGCCTTCGGCGCCGAGTGGATTGCCTGCAACGCCATCAATCAGGGCGTAGGCGCCCCGTTCGACAACGACATCATCGCCGCCTTCCAGTGGCTTTCCGATCCGGACGGGCTGGCCTGGACCACGGACGACGTGCCCGACGCCGTCTGCAACTCCTGGCGCGTGAACGAGGGCTTCCCGGGCGGCTACGTCGACTGCGACTCGCGCTGGTGGGCCGTCATCGACAACTGCGAGACGGCGGGCTGCGCCGCCATCTTCGCGGCGGGCAACGAGGGCTCGGGTGCCCAGACGATAGGCTCGCCGGCCGATCGCATCACGACCCTGACCAATGCGTTCGCCATCGGCGCAGTGGACGGGAACGGCGCCTTCCCGTTCCCGATCGCGAGCTTCTCCTCGCGCGGTCCCTCCGGATGCGCCGGAACCACCACGCAGCGGATCAAGCCCGAGGTGGTGGCCCCGGGGGTCAACGTCTACTCGACCTTGAACTCGGGCGGCTACGGCTCGGCCGGCTGGAGCGGCACCTCGATGGCGACGCCGCACGTGACGGGGACGGTCGCCCTCATGCGCCAGGCCCGCCCGAACCTGAGCGTGACGTCCGCCAAGAACATCCTCATGGCCACCGCGCGCGATCTGGGGGTGGCCGGCGAGGAGAACACCTACGGTTGGGGCGTGATCGACGCCTATGCCGCGGTGCGCCAGGCCCAGTGCGCGAACCCGATCGCGCTCACGAGCGGCACGAGCGTCGCCACGCCCTTCCTCCAGGAGCACTACGCCTTCAGCCAGCCGTCTATCTACTGGACTGCGGCGGCGGCGCGGAAGCCCGGCGAGGACTGGGACCTGGCGGTCTACTCGGGCCCGTGTCAGAGCGGCATCCTCGCGTCCTCGACCTACCTCGCCGGCACCACCGACTTCGTGGTCGGTGACTTCAACCACAACGCGCTCGGCACCTACTATGTCAACTCCTACAAGTACTCGGGGACGAGCGGCGCGCGTACCGAGTGGGATGACGGACCGGACGCTGCCGCCGTCAACGGGCCCTTCATCTCGCGCTCCACTGACGCCAACGATCTGATCGAGGTGTGGGACGTGTTCCTCGAGGCCGGCACGACCTATAGCTTCGAGTTCAGCTACTTCGGAGCGAACTCGAAGCTGCTTCTCTTCCAGAACCCCTCCGCCGGCACCTACTGGGCTGGGCGAAGCGCCCGCGCGCTCGAGACGCAGTCGCTCGTCACGACCTACACGGCCCCCGCCAGCGACTGGTACGGCGTCGTCGTGGTGAACGATGACGGCGGCGCGGGCGGTTACTACTGGCGAGTCGGCACCTGCGCGTTGCCCGTCGCGCTCACGAGCGGGACCAGCGTCTACACACCGTCGTCGCTCGGTTACTACAGCTTTGCCCAGCCGTCGATCTACTGGTCGGCGGTGGGTGTGCGGTCGACGGTCGACTGGGATCTGTTCGTCTCCCAGAACGCTTCCGGTGGCCCCTGGCCCGCGTGCTTCACGGGCCCGCTGGCCAGTTCATCCGGGGTGGGGGTGGCCGACTTCGTGATCGGCGACTTCAACCACAACCCGCTCGCGACGTACTACGCAGCTCCCTATCAGTACTCGGGGTACAACCCGAACGCCGATGCGGTGACCGAGTGGGATGACGGGTCCGATGCGATCGTTGTCGGCAGTCCCCCGATCACGCGCTCGACGGATGCCTCCGACGTGCTCGAGGTGTGGGATGTGTTCCTCGATGCGAACACCGACTACGACATCTTCTTCGAGCGCATCGGGGCCGCCAACACGAGGCTGTTCCTGTTCCAGAGCCAGAACGGCATCTACTGGGCCGGGCGATCGCAGCGAGTGCTCGAGACGACGAACTTGCACACGCTGTTCACGCCGACGGCCAGCGACTGGTACGGGATCGTGGTCGTCAACGACGACGGCGGGAGCGGCCAGTACCGGCTCGGCATCTCGCCGGCCACGGCGGCGATCGATCAGGGAGCGGACGGGGCGGCGCCGCGCCTCACCGCGCTGCGTCCGACCGCGCCGAACCCGGCGCGGAACGAGGTGGAGATCGCCTTCGACCTCGCCGGCGGCGAGTCGGTGACCTTCGACATCCTGGATGTCGCCGGGCGCGTCGTGGCCACGCTTCCTGCGCGCGACTGGGAGGCGGGGCGCTGGCAGACGCGCTGGAACCTCCGCGCGAGCGACGGCGGCCGGGTGCCGGCCGGCGTCTACTGGGTGCGGATGGGGCTCGGCGGCGGCCGGGAGGTCGGGCGGAACAAGTTCATCGTGCTCCGCTGACGAGATCTCCTTCGCCAAGCGAACGCAGGGGCCGGTGCGCAGGACGCGCGCCGGCCCTTGCCATTGCTCCCCCGGCCGCGCGGGGCTACACTGCCCGCCGCCGGTTTCGAGGACGAGGGGAGGTTCGCCTGCCATGCCAACACCGCTTGCCGTGAAGAAGCTGCTCCTGGTCAGGGCTCTTGCGTCATTGCTCTCATGCGCTCCGCTCCTCCCGGCGGCGGCCGGGGCTCAGGACTCGACAGGCGTGGCCATCGCCGCCGGATCCCCGGTGGCCGCCGCGCCCGAATCCCTGGCGGCCGCCGCGCTCGTCGCTCCGGGTCCGGTCCTCCCGACCCCGGCCCCCGGGTTTCTCGATCGCGTGCTCCCGGGCGGCATGCAGGCGCCGGCATCGGCACCGGATGTCGCCGAGGTCGCCGTCGCCAACCGCCCCATCATCCGATTCCACGCCACCATCATGGGTTACTCGCCGCAGCTGCGGGCGGAGGCGGCCGATCGTCAGATCCAGGGTCTCCTCGCGCGGGGCGTGTTCGGTCCGGTGACGACGCGCCCCACCCCGGAAGGCGTCTTGTTCGAGCTCGGCGGCACGCCGATCTTCCGCATCCTCCACGGCGATGTGGATGTGAGCGTCGGCGAGACGCTGCCGGGGCTCCGCGACGCCACCCAGGCCAGGCTCGAGGTGGCCCTCGCCGAGGTCCGCGAGGGGCGCAACCTGCCGCGACTCCTGCGGGCCCTCGCCCGGGCCGCACTGGCGACGCTCGTCGTCGTGGCCCTCGCCTTCCTCATCCGGCGGCCCCTTGCCTGGGCGAGGCGGCGGCTCGAGACCTTTGCTGCCGCGCGGGTGCAACCGGTCAAGGCGAGCGGGCTGCCCACGCCCGGCCTCGATCAGATCGCGATCCTGATCCGGTGGCTCCTCCTGATCGTGAAGTGGGCGGTCCTCCTGATCCTGGCCTACGGCTGGCTCACCTTCGTCCTTCATCAGTTCCCCTACACGCGGCTCTGGGGCGAGATCCTCGGCTCGCAGCTCGCCGCGCTCTTCGCGCGCGTCGTGCGGGCCGCGGTCGCGGCCCTGCCGGGCCTCGCCGTCGTCACCCTGATCTTCCTCGTGGCGCGCTGGGCGCAGCGGGTCCTCAATGTCTACTGCGATTCGGTGGCGCGGGGAGGGCCAAGGTCAAGGCCCTGCATCCCGACACCATATCGGCCAGCCGGCGGATCGCCTCGGTCTTGCTCTGGCTCTTCGCGCTCGCCCTCGCGTATCCGTACATTCCCGGCTCGTCGAGCGCCGCCTTCCAGGGTGTGTCGGTGATCGCCGGTCTCATGCTCTCGCTCGGCTCGAGCACCTTCATCGGCCAGATCCTCTCCGGCTTCATGATCATCTATTCGCGGACGATGCGGGTCGGCGACTACGTTCGCGTCGGGGACGTCGAGGGTGTCGTGACCGCGATCGGGCTCTTCGCCACCAAGATCCTCACCAACCGGAAGGAGGACGTGGCCATCCCCAACACCGTCGTTCTCGGGCACGAGACCAAGAACTACTCGATCGCCGCGGGCGAGCACGGGGTGATCACCGGGACCTCGGTGACGATCGGCTACGGAACCCCATGGCGGCAGGTGCACGCCATGTTGCTCGCGGCGGCCGACCGCACGCCGGGCCTCAAGAAGACGCCGCCGCCCTTCGTCCTGCAGCTCGCCCTCACCGATTTCTTCGTCGAGTACACGGTCAACGCCTACCTCGAGAAGCCCGAGACCCGGATCCGCACGCTGGCAGCGCTCCATGCCAGTATCCAGGACGCCTTCAACGAGCACGGCGTGCAGATCCTGTCGCCGCACTACGAGTCGGATCCGCCCGCGCCGGTCTTCGTGCCGAAGGATCGCTGGTACGAGGCGCCCGCCGTCAGGGAGCCCGGCGCCGGGGAGGGCCACACCCCTTGAACCGCCTCCTCGGCACGGGGATCGTGCTCCTCGTCCTGGGTCTCCCCCTGCTTGCGGCGGCCCAGGAGAAGCCGGAGACGCCGGCCCAGCCGAAGGCGACGAAGTCCGCTCCTGCGCGGACTATCGCCGATCTCCGCCGCCAGATCGAGGAGCAGCAGATCGTCATCGCGGCCCAGGCGGACCGGCTCGCCGAAGAGGTGAAGAAGAGCGCCGAGCAGGACGTAGCCATCGATGAGCTCAGGAAGCAGCTCGCCGCCCAGGAGCAGGTCCTCGCCTCCCTGAACCGGCGCCTCGAGGAACTCCAGGGCGAGATCCCGACCGTCGAGGGGCAGAAGGAGTTCGAGGAGCGTCTGAAGCGCATCGAGAAGTCGACCGACGAGGTTCCCGAACTGCCGCCCGACGTGGTCTCGGCCGGCGACTTCCCGGGCTCGATCCGGATCCCGGGCACCGACGCCGCGATCAAGTTCGGGGGGCGCATCCGCACCGCCGCCGTGTTCACGCTCGGCCCGCTCGGGTCGGAAGATCGCTTCCTGACCAACTCGATCCCGGTCGAGGGCACGCCGGAGGCGGGGAAGGGGGCGCGCACGAGCTTCAACGCCAATGCGAGCCGCTTCAACCTCGAGGTCCGCACCCCGACCGGCGCCGGGCAGATGCGGGCGTTCATCGAGGGCGACTTCGCCGGCAGCAACCGGGCGTTCCGCCTCCGTCACGCCTACGCGCAGTATCACGGATTCATCGTCGGCCAGACCTGGTCCACGTTCTCCGATCCCGAGACCAACCCCGGGGATATCGACTTCGAGGGCATCAACGCCGAGAACGTGATCCGGCAGGCCCTCATCCGCTACTGGTGGAAGCCGCGGGAGGATCTCCGCACCGCGGTCGCCGCCGAGACCCCGGCGGTGTCCATCACCGGGGGCGAGGGCGTGAATGTGATTCCCGATCTCATCGCCCGCGCGGTCTGGGAATACGCGGAGGATGCGCACCTCCAGGGGGCGCTCGTCTTCCGCGAGATCCGCGGCGAGTCGGACCTCGATCCGGGCAACGTGAAGAACGACTTCGCCTGGGGGCTGGGGGTGAGCGGCGTGGTTCCGCTCCGGCATGCACCGCTCGAGAACCGGGTGGTCTTCCAGTTCAACACGGGCGCTGGCAACGCCCGCTACTTGAACGACCTCAACTCGCTCGGCGGCCAGGATGCCGTCTTCGACTCGACGACGGGGGCGCTCGAGGCCCTGCCGGCCACCGGTTTCTACGTGGACTTCCAGCACAAGTGGTGGTTCTGGGAGCGCTGGCGCCAGCACAACGTCCGCTCATCCTTCATCTGGGGATTCGTCAACGTGGAGAACACCGATTTCCAGGCGCCCGACTCCTATCACCGGACCAACCGCCTCTGCGCCAATCTCGTCTTCTCGCCGATCAAGCGCATCGACGTCGGCGGCGAGTACATCTACGGAACGCGGGAGAACAAGGACGGGAGCTCGGGGAGCGCGGATCAGATCCAGTTCGTCGCGATCTTCCGGTTCTGATGCGGTCGGATGCGGCTGCTGGTCGGGGCTGTGCCGCCATAGGAGAGACCATGGCCGACGAGGGTATCCCGACCTTCACGCTGGTGACCGGCGACCCGTTCTACCGCCTGCAGCGCGCGGTCGGGCTCATCCCACGGCAAGGTCTCGGGATCAAACGGCGGGCCGTCTTCTACGCGCTCCTGGCCTGGCTTCCGCTCGCGCTCTGGGCGGTGGCCATGGGCCGGGCGTTCCCGGGCACCATCCCGGAGCCGCTCTTCCAGCACTTCGGGATCCACGTCCGCTGCCTCCTCGCGATCCCCCTCTTCATCCTGGCCGAAGCGGTGGTGGATGCGGTCTTCCCGCGGCATGTGGCCTACTTCGTCACCTCCGGGCTCGTCACGGCGGAGGTGCGACCGGCGTTCGAGCGGGTTCTCTCGCGCACGCAGCGGCTCCGCGACTCCTGGATCGTGTGGGGGCTCCTCTTCGGACTGGCCGCGGGGTCCACGTTCGCGACCGGCATGCCCACCTCGCTCCATGAGATCGACTGGTCCGCCGCCGGCGGCGCCCCGGGGTTCGGCTTCGGGGGGGACTGGTATCGATTCGTCTCCCGTCCGCTCTTCGCCCTGCTCGGGCTCGCCTGGATCTGGCGCCTGGTCCTCACCGGCCTCCTCTTCTCGCGCCTGGCGCGGCTCGATCTCGCGCTCGTGCCCTCGCATCCCGACCGGGCCGGCGGGCTCGGCTTTCTCGAGTGGATCCCGATCGCGTTCAGCATCGTGGCCTTCGCGACCTCGGCCGTGATCTCCTCGCGCCTCGCCCACGATGTCCTCTACCACGGCATGCAGCTCACGGAGCTCCGCGTTCCGGCCGCTGTCCTGGTCGGCGCGCTCCTGATCATCTTTCTCGCACCTCTCGTTCCGTTCACGCCGCCCCTCGGGCGGCTTCGCCGGCGCGCCATGTACGAGTACGGAGACCTCGTCGGCCGCCACGGGCGGAGCGTGCATGCCAAGTGGATCCTGGGCCGGGGCCACGTGGACGCGGATCTCCTTGGCGCGGCGGAGCTCGGGCCGGTCATCGATACGATCTCGATGTACGACTCCGTCATGAGCATGCGGCCGACGCCGATCGGCAAGCGCGCGCTCATCGCGATCGTGCTGGCCGCCGGCGTGCCTCTCCTGCCGGTCGTGGCCATGGAGGTCCCGCTCAAGGACGTGCTCTTGAAGCTCCTCGGCGCACTCATGTAGGCAGGAGCGGCACGCCGCGCGGTGGGCGCGGGGTCAGGTGCAGAGCGCGATCGCGAGCACCTGCGCGACGAGGATGCGGAGCAGCATGGTGAGCGGGTAGACCGTGGCGTAGGACACGGTGGGCGCGTCGGAGCCGGCGAGCGCGTTGGCGAAGGCGAGGGCCGGCGGATCGGTCATGCTGCCGGCGAGGAGCCCGCAGAGCGTCACGAAATTCATCTTCCAGGCGACGCGCGCCAGGATGCCGATGGCGAAGAGCGGCAGGATCGTGACGGCGGCGCCCATGAGGAGCCAGCGGAGCCCGGTCGCCGAGAGCGCCGTGGCGAAGAAGCGCTCGCCCGCCTCGAGCCCGACGCAGGCGAGAAAGAGCGTGATGCCGAGCTCGCGGAAGGCGAGATTGGTCGTCGCCGGCATGTACCACACGAGCCGCCCGATCTGCCCGAGCCGGCCGAGGAGGATGGCGACGAGGAGCGGTCCGCCGGCGAGCCCGAGGCGGACCGGCACCGGGAGCCCGAGCACGTTGAACGGCTGCACCCCGGCGAGCACGCCGAGCGCGATGCCGAGGAAGATCGGGATGAACTGGGTCTCGTTGAGCGCCTTGAGCGAGTTGCCGAGCTTCCTCGCCACCTGGTCGATGGCGGCCTCCGGCCCGACCACCGCCACCACGTCGCCGAACTGGAGGCGGATGTGGGGCTGCGCCGTCATCTCCACCTCGGCGCGCCGGAGGCGCGGCAGGGTCACCCCGTAGAGCTGGCCGAGCCCGAGCTCGCCGATCGTCTTCCCGAGGACGGCCTTGTGCGTGACCACGAGCCGCCGGTAGGTGACGTTGCTCGTCGCGCCGGTGAGATCGTCATCCGTCCTGCTCCCGACCACCCGGCGGAACTGCTCGAGTCCGTGGTGCGTGCCGACCGCGAGGATCACATCGCCGACGTGGAGCACGGTCGACTCGGTGGCGCTCTTGACCGCGGCGTCCCCGGCCGCGCGGATGCGGGAGACGACGACGCCGGTCTCGCGGAGCCCGGGCAGCTCGCCGACCGGGACGCGGTCGAGGTTCCGATTCTCGACCAGGAGATGCATGTGCTCGAGCGGTTCGATCGCGCGCCGCTCCTCGGCGGCGAAGGCCGCCGCTTCCCGCGGCGGGTCGATGCGGAACACCGCGGCGAGGAGGAGCAGCGTCGCGATGATGCCGGCGATGGCGACCGGATAGGAGAGGGCGTAGGCGAGGGCGGGGAGAGCGGCCTTGTCGGCCGGGATCCCGGGCAGCGTCGCGAGCACCTGCTGGGTGGCGCCGAGGGACGGCGTGTTGGTCGTGGCCCCCGAGAAGATGCCGAGCGCGGCGAAGGGATCGAGGAGGGCGCTGCCGGTCATGGCCAGCGTGGCCGCCGCTCCCAGGAGGACGACGGCCGCCGCCAGCAGGTTCAGGCGAAGTCCCTGCCGCCGGAGCGCGGCGAAGAACCCGGGTCCGAGCTGCATCCCGATCGCGAAGACGAACAGGATGAGCCCGAACTCCTTCGAGAACGCGAGGATCTGGTGGTCGATGCGCTGCCCGAAGTGGCCGACCACGATGCCGGCGAAGAGGACGCCGGCGGTGCCGAGGCGGATGCCGCGGATCGTGACGCTGCCGAGCGCGAGCCCGAGCACGGAGACGAGCGCGAGTCCGAGGATGGCGTGCGCGATCGGCTGCGTCTGGGCCAGGTTCTCGAGAAACGACATCGGTAACGAACTCTCCACGTCTTCGCGGCGCTCGGCAGTCTACCACGGCGGCGGTGCGAGCAGGCCGGAAGCGCCGGAGCGTCGCGCCGGGCTAGAACTGCGCGCCGATCGCGAGGTGGATCTGGAAGCGGCGGAGTGCGTCCCGCTCGATCGAGTCGAGATCCTCTCCGTTGTCGAGGGCGCGGAGGACGTCCTCGGCGTCGGCCTCGTCGAGGAGCGACGGGTTCAGCTTGTAGCCGACCGCGAAGCGGATCGCCCCGACGATGGTGCGATACTCGGCGCCGGCGCCGGCTGCGAAGAAGAAGCGCTCCTGATCGAACGCGTCCTCGCCCGGTTGCAGGCGCTCATCCGCCGTCCACACCCGCCCCATGTCGAGGAAGACGTGCGTGCCCCACTTCTCGCCGAGCCGCGGGAAGGGGAGGCCGAGCTCGATCGAGGCCGCTACCCGGTTCAGGCCGCCGAGCGGCACGTAGTCGTCGGCGCTCTCGACGACCAGGCTGTCGCCCTCCTCCGCGAAGCGGATGTCGGGGAACTTGGGTCCCAGGAGTCGGCTCGCCCAGCCCCGCACGTCGTCGGCGCCGCCGGCGGTGAAGGCGACGTCGCGGAGCTGGAGGAACTTGACCGCGGGATCCTCGTCCTCGGCGGGGAGGCTGTTCCCGAACGGCAGCACGCGGCCGATCGAGACGCGGAACCGCGCGACCGAGCGCTCCCGGAGCGGGTGGAAGGCCACCACCTTGGCATCGAGGCGCGTGTATTCGTTCGAGTTCCATGCAGCGGGGCCGGTGACCCGCACCGAGGGGCGGATCACGTAGCCGCGGCGGGGGTACGCGGAGTCGTCGAGCCGGCCGACGGTGGCCGCGAGCGTAAAGTGGCTGTGGTCGAGCTCGGCACCGAGCGAGTCGAGCACACCCTCGGCGGCGAGCTCGAGGAAGGTGAGGAGATCGATCCGGCCGGCCGAGAGGTCGTCGAGACGATACTCGAGCACGTGCCGGCGGGCGAGCTCGTGCTGGAAGGAGATCGTGCGCATCCGACCCAGCTCGTAGACGAACGTCCAGGAGCCGCCGATCTCGTACGAGCGATCGTGGCTGTCGTTGCGATACTCGATGTACGGTCCGATGAGAAGCGACATCCGGCGGTCGAGGACGTACGGCTGCTTGAGGGTGGCCGAGATGCGATAGCGAACATCGGGATCGGAGACGAGCGCGAGCGCGCCGGTCTGGGCCGCGCCGGCCACCGTGAGAGAGCGCGCGCCGCCGGTCCAGTTCCGGTGGGTCCAGCGTGCTTCCCCGGCGACTCCGCCGTCTGAGGTGTAACCGATGTCGCCAGAGATGAGGCGCGGGTCGCGCTCGTTGATGCGGACCGTGATCGGAACCGCGGTCGCTCCCGAATCCGCGGCGGAGTCGCCGGTCGCCCCGGTTGCCACGTCCACCGTCGCCTGGCGCACGATGTCGAGCGACTCCACCTCGCGTCCGCCCTCGGCCAGCTTCCGCGCCGAGAAGGGATCGCCGGGCTGGAAGGGGAGCTCGCGCCGGATGGTCGCGTCCTCGAGCGAGCGGCGCCCCTCGATCGTCACGTCTCCGACCACCAGGTGCGGCCCGGGGGTGATGCGCACGAGAACCCGCACCGCGCTCGCGAGCGAATCGACCTGCGTCTCGACCGCGGTGGCGGGGAAGGGATGGCCGCGGTTGCGGAGCCATGTCGACAGGCGTCGCTCGAGTCCCGCTCCCCGCTCCGCGGTCCACCGCTCCCCCTCGATCGTGGCGAGACGGGCCCGGCGTTCCTCGAACTCCTCGCGGTCGGCCGCCGGGGCCTCGAAACGCCGTCCGGTGGCGGCATCCACGAGCTCGACCGAGGCGACGACGAGCGGCGGTCCCTCGGTCACCAGGTAGGCGACGTCGTACGCATTCGCGCGCTCGGCCGGCGTCACCTCGTAGCGGACGCGGGCCCGCGGGAAGCCCTCTTCCCGGTAGCGGCGGCGGATCCGCGCCGCGCCCTCGGCGATCTCGACCGGCACGAGGCTCGAGCGCGTCTCTCCGGAGACCCAGGGCAGGAAGGCGAAGGTCCGCTCCAGGGTCGATGGCCGGCTCTTGACGCTGAAGACGAGCTCCTTCTGTAGATCCTCCGCCGCGAGCGTCCGCGTCTCGGTGAACGCGATGCGCACGGCGCCGATCTCGGTCGCGGCATCCGTGCGGATCTGGGCGAGGGTATCCGGCGCGGCGAGGAGAGCGGCGAGCGCGGCCAGGATGCCGGCTGCGACGCCGGCGGAGAGGGAGGGGCCGCGCCGTGCGCTAGTACGCATAGCGCCCCCGCAGGTACGAGCGAAAGACCGTGCCGCTCCCCTGCAGGTTCAGGACGAGCCAGTCGAGGATCGAGTACTCGGTCTCGATCTCGAAGTCCTCGCTCGAGTCGGTGGATTCGGTCGTCTTCTCCTGGTAGGTGATGGGTTGGCGGAATCCGACGTACAGGCTCGGGGAGACGTACTTGCCGGCGACGAGCGTGGTGCCGCGGAGGCCGTCCTGGCGGATCTGCACGACGTCGAGGCCGATCGCGCGCTCGGCCATCTCCTCGACTCCGGCGGTCATGGGGCCCGTCATCGAGACGAGACCCACGCCGGCTGCGGCGCCGGCGGCCGTGGTCCCCGTCGTGCTCCCGCGGTCGCTGAACCCTGCGGTGCTCCCGGTCGCGATCAGGGAGACGATCTCCGAGTTCGAGAGCTCGGGCTCCGAGCCGAGCGTGAGGCCGAGCTTCTCCGGCGTGCCGGCGACGTCGAGCGTGATCACGATCTCGGTCTCGCCGGGGTCGTTCGTCGGCGTGGCCCGGTACTCGGCGCGCAGGTCGAAGGTGAGCGTCGACGGATCGCCGGCGATCAGGAGCTCGCCTTCGCGCACGTCGAACTGGCGGCCGAACTGCTCGACGTAGCCGCGGCGCGGCAGAGTCTCGATGCGCCCGTAGAAACCGGGCCGGCCGCCCCGCGGCTTGCGTACGGCGATGTCGCCCGCGAGCTCGACGGCGAGCTTCGGCTCGACGCGATGGCGCACCCAGACGCCGCGCGGGAAGACGATGCGAAGGTCGATCTCGGCCCGCGCGAGGAGCGGAGACGATCGGCGGGTGCGGCCGGGAAGAGCCCCGTAGCCGAACGTCTCGGCGAGGAGCTCGAGGTCCTCCGGGGCGAGCTCGATCTCGGTCCCGCTGCGCTGCGCGACGAGAGGATCGAGGTAGACCTCCACCACCTTCGGATCGATCGTGCCGGTCACGCGGAGCGAGTCGCCGGACCCGGTCGCGGCGAGAGCGCCCGAGACGACCGCGGTTAGGTCCCGCGAGCGCAGGGCGGCGAACTGGTCGGCGGTGAGCGCAAGGTCGTAGGTGGGGAGCGCACCTCTCCGGAAGGTCAGGTCGCCGTGGAGAACGGCCCGCCCGTCTCCCGATCTGACCTCGGCCCGGGTCAGATGGAGGCGGTTGCCGATGAGCTCGGTGTCGAGCGCAACCTGCTCGTAGATGACTCCCCAGCGCGGGATCCCGAGACGTCCTTCCCGGACCTCGAGCCGGGCCCGGCCGGACGGGGACTCGGCTGGGCCGGGCACGCGCACATCGATGTCGAGCCGGCCGTCCAGCTCGCTCGCGAACTGCGGATCGAGGAGCGGCTGGAAGCGGTGGAGAGGAACGTCTTCGCCGCGCACCGCGAGCGCGAGCGGCTCGTTCGCGATGGCGAGGAGTCCGCCGGCGAGACGCGGGCCCCCGGCCGCGACTGAATCGGCGGCGAGAGAGAGGATGAACGGCAGGCGTCCCTCGAAGGTGATGAGAGGCGCTTCCGGCGAACGGAGCGCGCCGTCGAGGAGGAGCGCCCCGTTCCGGGACTCGAGGTGCGCGTCGAGCGCCACGACCTCGCCGGCGGAGACCGAGCGCACGCTCGTCGCGAGCGCGGCGTCGACCGCGGGCGCGGCGGCGGGGCCGGTCAGACGCAGGTGACCGCTCATCTCGCCGTCCAGATCGGGGCGGCCGCGGAGCGCGAAGAGGAAGCCCAGGCGGAAGGCCGCGAGACGGATGTCGAGATCCTGCTCGCCCCGGCGATCGATGCCGCCGCGCGCGGCCAGGAGGCCCGGGCCTTGATCCGCGGCCACGACCAGGTCGTCGATGCGGAAGGCGCCGCTCTCGAGAGTGATGGTGGCCGGCGCCTGGAGACTCCACCGGGCGTCGGTCTGATGAACTGCGCAGGTCTGGACGGTGATCCGCCGTTTTTCACTGGAGAGAGCCATGATTCCCGCAGCGTCGAGGCTATCGGCGTCGCTGAGCCGGGCGGCGACCCGGACGCGCGCCGAGTCGCCGGCCAGGTCAACGCCGGCCTTGAGGGTGCTGATCGCGAAGGCGGCGCGACGGAGTCCGGCGAGGTCGAGCTCGCCGCTGGCGACCGCCACCTGGAGCGAGTCGTCGAGGCGGCCGTTCGCGCTGGCGCTCAAGCGGGCGAGGCGCAGGTCGTTCATCGTGAGGTGGTCGAGGCCCGCGGTCCCCGCGAAGCGAAGCGCATCGCGGCGGCCTCTGAGCCGGACCTCGATCGCGGCGGAGCGGACCCCGAGCGTGTCGAGACCGGCGATCGCGGCGAGAGGCGCGAGATCGCGGCCGCGCGCGGTGAAGGTGAGATCGGCCTCGCCCCCGGCGGTGGTGAGCGGCACCCCGCCGCCGGCGCGAACCTCGGCGACGGGAGAGCGGACGACGAGGCTGTCGATCGTCACGCGGCCGCCGGCGATGCGGAGCGCGAGCGCGAGCGAATCGAGTCGCGCCAGGCGGAGCCGGCCGCTCCCCGTGGCCTGGCCGGTCAGCTCGAGGTCGCCGGCCGTGCGCCCGCGGCCCACGATGCGGGCCTCGAGGCGGCCCGACCCGGGTGGACCCGGCTCGCCGTGGCGCGCGAGGAGCGCGGCGAGATCGGCCACCTCGAGATCGATCGCAGCGGCGAACTCCGGTCGCTCGCCGCGCAGCTCGGCCTCGGCGCTGAGCGTGGCGGCGCCGCCGGCGCCGGCGATCCGGCCCGCGATGCGCGCGCGGCCGTCGTCCACGCCGAAGTCAAGCTGTCCGCCCGTCAAGTTGAGCGCCGCGACGCGCGAGGGATCGAGGCTGAGCGTCCCGGAGAGAACGAGGCGCCCGCGGCGGAGGCCGCGACCGCGGGCGGTCGCCGCCACGTTGAGACGGCTGGCGAGCGCCGGGCGTCCGCTCCATGGAGCGAGATCGAGGTCGCCGGCCGTGAGCTCGTCGAGCGTGAAGGAGGGATCGCCGTCCAGATCCGTGGCGCCGCCGCGGAGCGCCAGCCGGCCGGCGCTGGTCGTGGCCGCGACATCGAGGGCCAGGTGGCCGCCCGCGAGCCGGACCTCGGCCCGTCCCGAAGTCGCGCGCACGGTGTCGAAGGTGGACGGCGCGAGATCCAGCCGCGCGGTCCCCGCGAGCGCGCCGCTCGCGGCCAGCCGGAGCCAGCTTGCCCCGCCGCCGGCGGGGAGCGGCCGCGTGCTCTCGAGCGTGGCCTCGAGACGACCGCCGAGATCGGTCGCCGGTCGCGGTCGCCCGGACAGGCGCGCGAGATCCAGGTGCGCGACGCGGAGTCCCGCGACCTCGAGGGCGGGGCGCGCGCCGCGCGCGAGCCGGGCGCGATCGAGCGTGATCACCGCTCCGTCGAGGACGAGCTCGCCGTTCACGGCGAGCTCGCCTGGATCGAGGGCCGCGCGCAGCCGGGCGCGCTCGAGATCGTGCCGCCCGATCCGGCTCGGGGCGAGGGCGAGCGTGGCGGTCAGCCGGAGCTCGTCGCGCGCGAAGCCGCGCCCGGCGGCCGTGAGCTCGCCGTTCAGCGCGGTCGGCAGTGTTCCCGGCGCGAGCCGGGAGAGATCGATTCCGGCAAAAGCGGCGCTCGAGAGTGAAAACTGGCGGCGGGCGAGATCGGCCTCGCCGGTGGCGTCCAGCGTGCCGCCGGCCACGGCCAGCGCGGCCTCCACGCCGAGCACCCCGGAGCGGAGCCGGGCGCTGATCGTGCCGCGGCCCCAGTCGTGGCGCGCGGGAAAGGCCGGCCGGAGCTCGATCGCGGCGCGCGCGTCCATCGCCTCCGGGCGGACACCGCGGCCGGTCATGGCGAGGCGGGCGGCGATGTCGCCGCTGCCCGCGAAGCGGTGAACGGCCGCTGGTGATCGTGCCGGAAGCCGCGCGAGCTCGCCGGTCAGTTCGTACGCCGGCTCCCGGTCGAACGGGCGGATCCAGCCGCGGACCGCGAAGGGCGCGCCGTCGAGCGACGTGTCGAGACGGAGCTCGGCGCGCCCCTCGGCGAGCGCCGCGTCGAGCGCGGCGTGCGGTATCGTGAATGCCCCGTGCCGGAATCCCGCGAGCGTACCCGTGAGGTGGCCGCTCAGCGCATCGCGGCGCGGTCCCGCGAGCTCCGCCTCGAGGTCGAGCCGGCCCGCGAGGTCGAGCCCCGGCACGAAGGCGGCCACCTCGGCGAGATCGAGGGGCTGTGCCGTCACGCGGAGCGTGGCGGTGTCGATCGCGGCGGCTATCGCCTCCGTGCCTCCGAGCACGAGCTCGCCCGCGGCATGGAGGACGCTCCCGGGGGAGCGCAGGGCGAGGTGGGCGACGCGCAGACGATCGCCGCCGAGGCTGGCCTTCGCGTCGAGGAGGAAGTCGCCGGCGAGAGCGCCGCTCGAATCGCCGGCGATCCGTGCGGCGATCTCCGCGCCCGCGAAGGCCGGCCACCCCGGCCCGAGCGCGAGCCGATCGATGCGCGCGTCGAGGTCCGCGATCGCGAGCGAACGCGCGCCGGGCAGGCGGCGCCCGCGGATCGCCGCGTCGCGGAGCGCGATCGTCCCGACACGCAGGGGCCGCCACGGCCAGAGCCGGCGGTCGCCTGCCGGTGCCTCCGGCTCCGCAGCCGCGGAGGGCGGCAGTCGATCCAGGTCGACCGAGACCCCCGCCACCGCGAGCGCCTCGATGTCGACGGCGCGGCCGAGGAGCCGGCGCGGATCGTACGCGACCCGCAGGGTGTCGATCCGTGCGAGCAGGGTGTCGTTCACCGAGATGGTCACGGAGCGGAGCTCGATCCCGGATACCCAGTGGCCGCTCAGTTCTCCCGCGTGCACGGCGATCCCGGCTCCGGCTCCCGCGCGGTCGAGAGCGGCGTTCAGCGCGGCGCGGCTCATGCGCTCGCTCGCCAGGAGCCCGGCGAGCGCGAGCAGAGCGAGGAGGAGGGGGAGGAGGAGAAGGAGGGCGGCGCCGGCGGCCGCCCGGCGCAGGGCCGGCCCCCCCGGCCGGCGGCCCGGCGCTTCCTTGTCCTTGTCGGTCGCCGAATCAGCCATCGACCAGGGGCTCGTGCCGGGGGCGTCGGTGCTCGGGCGGACGGGGCGCGCCTTCGCACCGCGGGCCCGCGGGTGAACCATCTCGCGTCGGGGTTGCCGCGGGACTATACACGAGGCCGTCGCGGGGTGCCGCCGCGGTCTGCGGCGTCCGTGCTAGGATCGGCCGCTCGGAGGATACAGGTCATGATGCGTGAACGCCGATCCGGTCTCATCCGCCTCTCATCGTTCGTCCTCTTCCTGGCCGGACTTCTCGCCGGCGCCCTCTGGCAGCCGTTCGCCGCCGAGCGCGAGGGGGCAGCGCGCCCGGACGCGGCGGCCACGGAGACCGCCGCGCGCGAGCTGGCCGCGGCTGCCGGTGCCGAGGAGCCGGCGGGCGGGGCCTCCGGCGCGCCGGCCGCCGAGCGCGAGTCCGCCCCTGCCGCCGGCCTCACCGTAGAGGAGCGCGCGAACATCGATCTCTTCCGGGAGGCGTCGCCGGCCGTCGTCTACATCACGTCGATCGCGGTCCGCCGCGACATGTTCAACATGAACGTGATGGAGATCCCGCAGGGCACCGGCTCCGGGTTCGTGTGGGACGAGCAGGGGCACATCGTCACCAACTTCCATGTGATTCGCGGGGCCGATCGTGCGCAGGTGACGCTCTCCGACAACTCGGCGTGGGAGGCGCGCCTGGTCGGCACCGCCCCGGACAAGGACCTCGCCGTCCTCCGCATCGATGCGCCGCGGGAGAAGCTGCCCGCGCTCCGCACGGGCAGCTCGCACGATCTCCTGGTCGGACAGAAGGTGCTCGCCATCGGCAATCCGTTCGGCCTCGATCAGACCCTCACGATCGGCATCATCAGCGCTCTCGGCCGCGAGATCGAGTCGGTGACGCGGATCCCGATCCGGGACGTGATCCAGACCGACGCCGCCATCAATCCCGGCAACTCGGGCGGCCCGCTCCTCGACAGCGCGGGGCGACTGATCGGCGTCAACACGGCGATCTACAGCCCCTCGGGCGGTTCGGCCGGGATCGGCTTCGCCATCCCGGTGGACGTCGTCAAGTGGGTGGTTCCGGAGCTGATCGCGCACGGCAAGGTGACCCGGGCGGCGCTCGGCGTGCATCTCTCGACCCAGCAGGTGTCCGAACGCCTCGGCATCAAGGGGGCGCTCGTCATCGAGGTCGTCGCCGGAACCGGGGCCGACCGGGCCGGCATCCGCCCGACGCGGCGCGACGAGAGCGGGCGGGTCGTCCTCGGCGACATCATCGTCGCCATCGACGGCGAGCCGGTCGCGGACGGGAACGACCTGATCCTCCTCCTCGAGAAGAAGAAGCCCGGCGATCGCGTGCGCGTCGAGGTCCAGCGCGGCGAAAGGCGGGAGGAACTCACGGTGACGCTGACGCCGGCCGGTTAGGCCGCCGGCGGAGCGGGGCTGCCGGCGCGGCGAGGGCCGCCGGCGTGGCCGGCACCGGGCGCAGCGGGCGCCACGGCCGCCTACTCGCCCGTGATCGTGACGAGGACGCGCCGCGCGCGGCGCGGGCCGTCGAAGTCGCAGAGGAAGATGTTCTGCCAGGTGGAGAGCGCGAGCTCGCCGCCGCGGATCGGGATGGTCTCGCTCGGTCCGACGATCCCCGCCTTGAGGTGCGCGGCCCCGTTGTCATCCACGCGGTCGTGACGCCAAGCACCCGCCGGCACCAGGCGCGCGAGGCAGTCGATCACGTCGAGCGCGATCGCCGGGTCGTCGTTCTCCTGCACCATGAGCGCGGCGGTGGCGCCGTGCGCGAAGAGGGCGCAGGTTCCGGTGACGACGCCGGCGCGCGCCACCTCGGCGCGGACGGCGGCGGTCAGGTCGACCAGCTCCGCGGGCGCCGTGGTCGCGACCTCGATCGTCGCCGTGTAGAGCTTCATCGCCGGCGGCGTTCCGCTAGGGGAGGAGCTTCCGCTTCTTGGCGGCAAAGCTGAGCTCCTCGCGGAAGCTCGGATGCGCGATCTGGATCAGCGCCTCGGCCCGCTCGCGCAGGTTCCGCCCGAAGAGGTGCGCGACGCCGAACTCGGTGACGACGTAGTGTACGTCGGCGCGCGTCGTCACGACACCGGCGCCCTCCTTCAGGAAGTTGACGATACGCGAGATCTTGCCGTCCTGAGCGGTCGAGGAAAGGGCGATGATCGGGCGGCCGCCCTTCGACTGGGCGGCGCCGCGGATGAAGTCCACCTGCCCGCCGAACCCCGAGAAGATCCGGGGGCCGATCGAGTCCGAGCAGACCTGGCCGGTCAGGTCCACCTCGATCGCCGAGTTGATGGCGACGATGTTCTCGTTTTGACTGACTGCAAACGGGTTGTTCACGTACTCGACGGGGTGGCCCTCGAACATCGGATTGTTGTGCAGGTACTCGTACAGCCGGTGCGCAGCCGAAGGCGAAGGTGAGGACCGCCTTGCCCATGTGCACCGACTTCTTGCGGCCGGTGATGATGCCCTTTTCCATCGGCCTCCATGACCCCGTCGGAGACCATCTCGGTGTGGATGCCGAGGTCCTTCTTGCCGGCCAGCTCCTTGAGCACGGCGTCGGGGATGCCGCCGATCCCGAGCTGGAGCGTCGCTCCGTCGGGGACGAGCGGGGTGATGTGCTGGGCGATCTGGCGCTCGACCTCCGTGATCTCGCGGCGCGGGAGCTCGGGCAGGGGATGGGTGCGCTCGACGATATGGGTCATCTGCGACACGTGGATGAAGGAGTCGCCGAGCACCCGCGGCATGTTCTCGTTGACCTGGGCGATGACGATGCGCGCGCACTCGGTGGCCGCCTTGGTGGCCAGGATCTCGACCCCGAAGCTGCAGAACCCGTGCTCGTCGGGAGGGGAGACCTGGATGATGGCGACATCGAGCGGAATGATGCCGTCGCGGAAGAGCCGCGGGATCTGGTGCAGGAAGACGGGCACGTAATCGGCGCGGCCGTCGTTGATGGCGGCGCGATCGGCCGGCCCAACGAACAGGCTGTTGTGCCGGAACTTGCCCTCGTGCTCGGGCTTGACCGGATCCTCCCCGATCAGAAGCACGTGATTGAGCTGGACGTTCCGGAGGTCGCCGTCCCGCTCGGTCAGGGCGTCGATCAGGGGGAACGGGGTGGCCGCATTGCCGCTGTAGTAGATCCGGTGGCCGCTCCGGACGGCGGCGACCGCCTGTTCCGCCGTGGTGAGCTTGGCCTTGTAACTGTCGAACCAGGACATCTAGGACCGCACCTCCCCACCCACGAGCGATTCTATCGGGCGGTAATCGAGTCCGAACACCGAGGCGATGTCTTCGTTGGTGGTCGTACCTCGATACATGGTCGTGCCGCGCGCGAGCGCCGGATCGAGACGAATCGCCGCTTCGATCCCGTACTGGGCGATCAGCTCGAGGTAGGGCATGTGGGCGAGCGTGAGCGCCTTGCTCGCGGTCCGCGGAATGTCGGCCGTCATGTTGGGCACGCAGTAGTGGACGACGCCGGCATGGACGTAGGTCGGATCGTCGATCGTCGTCGGCCGGCTGGTCTCGAAGCATCCCCCCTGGTCGATGGAGAGGTCGAGGATCACCGAGCCGGGGCGCATGGTCTGCACCATGTCCCTGGTGACCAGGTAGGGTGCCGGCTCGCCGATCACGAGGATGGCGCCGATCGCAACGTCGGCAATCTTCAGGAACTGGGCGATGGTCTCCCGGTCGGGCGTCGAGGTCACGACCCGGCCGCCGACCGCGGTGCGCAGGTAGCGCAGCTTGTCGAGATTCTTGTCGAGGACGATGACGTGCGCGCCGATGCCGATCGCGGTCTCGGCGGCGGCCCGGCCGGCGGTGCCGGCCCCGAGGATGAGCACGGTGGCCGGAGGCTGGCCGGGGGAGGCGCCGAGCAGGATGCCGCGGCCGCCGCTCTCCCGTTGCAGGAGGTGGGCCGCGTTGTGGATCGCCATCTGCCCGGCGAGCTCGCTCATCGCCTCGAGCACCGGCCGGCGGCCGTCCTCGTCCGCGATCAACTCGTAGCCGACGGCGCTGAGCCGGCGCTTCGCCATCTCGGCGACGACGGCGCGGGGCGCCACCGCCATGTGCCAGAAGGCGGCGACCGTTTGCTCGCCGTTCGTCAGCACCACCTCGTCCATGGTGGGCGCCGTCACGCAGAGGATCACCGAGGCGCGGCCGAAGACCTCCTCGCGGCGAAAGACGATCTCAGCGCCCGCTTCGCCATAGGTGGTGTCGGGGAAACGGCTCGCATCGCCGGCTCCGGTCTCGACGAAGACGCGATGGCCGAGGTCGACGAGGTTGCGCACGCCGCGGGGTGTGAGACCCACTCGATGCTCGGTCCGGTGGCGTTCGACAGGCACGCCGAAGTCCATGACCCGATCCTCCTCCTTGCTCTCCGCACCGTCGTTCAGATCGTCATCGCGGGCGCGCCCGGCGAGCGTACCACTCAGCTCAGGGCGCGGGTGACCGCCGGGCAGGGGCAGCAGGGGAGAGCGCGACGATATGCAGAGGCCGACTCACCGCACATCCACCCCACCGGCCGGCTCGCCCGCCGGTCACCGCCGCCGCGCGGACCCGTCACCGCGCGGAAAGTGACCGCGAAGGCCGAGCATATCAGCTCGCCGGCTCTTGCGGTGCGCCTCCGCACGGTGGGACGACGGCGCGTGTGCCGGAGCGGGCGGCGCGAGTCCCGAGCGACCGGCCGGTTCCGGCGCCGGTGACGGGATGTCCTCTCCTGTGCCCGGCGATGGACTCGGTGTCGAGAGCGGTGGGGACCGGGTTCGCCAATTGGGTCACAACCTGCCTTCTGACCGGGAGATGGCCTCGTCGCCCGCGGCCGATGCCATGGCATGCATCATGCGCCACCCTCTGGACACGGTCGCCCCCCCAGGCTGCTCGTGGCCGGCCATTCCGGGCCGTGGGCGGCGCACAATCCAGCCAGCGGAGGTGCGTGATGGTCTCGATCCCTCGCCCGCGCGCGACCCGGGCGCATCATCCGGCGGCCGCCCGCCGGCCTGCGTTCGGTTTCGCCCTCCTCGTCGCGCTGCTGGCTGCTGTCCTTCTCCTCGGCGCGACCGCTCCCGCGAGCGCCAGGCCGGAGTATCGAGAGGGCTTCTTCCTCGCCTATCCCTCGGCCGTGGGCAGCCGCCTGGACAACGTGCCCTCGAATCAGGGGCACTGCGGGGTCTGTCACTGGCGCTTCAACGGCGGCGGACCGCGGAACCCCTACGGCGCCGCGGTCGGGGCGCGCTTTCCGAGCTACCCCAGCACGCCGCAGGGCCGCCGCGACGCCGTCCTCTCGATCACCGGGCAGGACTCCGACGGCGACGCCTACACGAACGCCGTCGAGATCACCGATCTCGCCAACTACCTGAACACCCCCACCTTTCCGGGGCTCACCCAGACGAACGTGGGTCAGGTGAGCCAGGTCACCCTGAGCGACATCAGCGGCTACCTGACGCCGATCCCCGGCAGCGACACGACGCCGCCCGTGGTGACCGTGCTCGCGCCGAACGGGGGCGAAAACCTGACGGCGCACGGGCCCTTCGAGGTGCGCTGGACGGCGACCGATGCCAACGGTGTCGCCCGCGTGGACATCGCGCTCTCGACCGACGGCGGGGCCACGTTCAAGCCGCTGGCCCTGGCCACGCCGAACGACGGGTCGTTCGTGTGGTTCGTCCAGGACTATCCGGGCGGGGCCAGCCGCGTGCGCGTCGAGGCGTGGGACCCGAGCAATAACCGGGGCCAGGACCTGAGCAACGCCTCCTTCACGATCACGGCTCCCCAGACCGGGCGCGTGCCGACCACGCTCCGCGACTTCGATCTCCCGGGCACCCAGCCCCTCGGCGGCGGCGATATTCAGTCCGTCACCGACTGCATCCAGTGCCACGGCAACTACGATCAGGCGGTCGAGCCCGTGTGGAACTGGAAGGGATCGCTCATGGCGCAGGCGGCCCGCGATCCGCTGTTCTACGCCGCGCTGGCCGTCGCCAATCAGGACGCGCGCGACTCGGGCGACCTCTGCCTGCGCTGCCACACGCAGACGGGCTGGCTCGGCGGTCGCTCGACGCCGCCCAGCGGGAGCCAGCTCGTGGCCGGCGACCGCGAGGGCGTCAACTGCGACGTCTGTCACGGCATGGTGGATCCGATCTACGCGCCGGGTGTGAGCCCGCCCGAGGACCAGGCGATCCTCGCCGCGCTCGGCCAGATTCCGCCCGATATGGCGAGCGGCATGACGGTGATCGATCCGACCAGCGCCAAGCGTGGGCCGTTCACCGATCCCTTCCAGGCGAACCACGGCGTCATCCCCTCGCCCTTCCATCGCGAGGCGGGCCTTTGCGGCACCTGTCACAACGTGTCGAACCCGGCGTTCTCGAAGCAGCCCGACGGCCGTTATGCGCCGAACGACTTCGACGCGCCGGCGCCGAGCTTCGACCCGTACGAGCAGTTCCCCGTCGAACGCACCTACGGCGAGTGGCTCATGAGCGAGTACAACACGCCGGGCGGCGTGTACGCGCCCCAGTTCGCCGGGGCGAAGCCCGACGGCATGGTCGCGACCTGCCAGGATTGCCATCTCCGCGACGTGGTCGGCGCCGGCGCCGGCCAGCCGGCGGGCGTGCCTATCCGCCCGGACCTCCCCCTCCACGACATGACCGGCGGCAACACCTGGATGGCCCAGGTCATCCCCGACCTCTACGCGGGGGAGGTGGACCCGCAGGCGCTCGCGGCCGCCGCCGCGCGCGCTCTCTACATGCTCGAGAACGCCGCGAGCCTCGGCGTCCAGATCGCCTGGCAGGGCGGCGTGCCGGTGGCCGCGGTGACGGTCACCAACGAGAGCGGGCACAAGCTCCCGACCGGGTATCCGGAGGGGCGGCGCATGTGGATCAACGTGCGCGCCTTCGACGCGGCGAACGCGCTCGTCTACGAGTCGGGCGCGTACGACGCGGCCACCGGCGTCCTCGCCCACGACGAGGACCTCCGCCTCTACGAGGCGGAGCTCGGGATCAGTCCGGCGCTCGCGGGGGCGCTCGGACTCACCGCCGGGCCGTCCTTCCACTTCGTGCTGAACGATTCGATCTACAAGGACAACCGGATCCCGCCGCGCGGCTTCACCAACGCCGGGTTCGCGCTCGTGCAGGCGACCCCGGTGGATCCCGACTGGCCGGGCCCCGAGCCGCGCTATGACGACGGGCAGCACTGGGACGAGGCGCACTACGACCTGCCGGCGACGAGCGATCGGCTCGAGGTCACGCTCTACTACCAGACGACCTCGAAGGAGTACGTCGAGTTCCTCCGCGACGAGAACACGACCAATCAGGCGGGGAACACCATGCACAGCGCGTGGACCGGGAACGGGCGAGCGGCACCGGTGGCGATGGCGACCGCGATCGTGGACATCGATCCGACCGCGGTCGGCGGCGCGGGAGCGCCTCCGGTCGTCTTCGGGCTCGACCGGCCGTCGCCGCATCCGTTCCGCGGGGCGGGGACGCTCGTCTACCGGTTGTCCGAGCGCGGCGCCGTGGATCTTGCCGTCTACGACGTGGGCGGGCGGCGGGTGCGCACGCTCCTCGGCGGCGAGATGGCGCCCGCGGGCGTCCACCGGATCCCCTGGGATGGACGGGACGACTCGGGCCAGGCGGTCGCCTCGGGTCTCTACTTCCTCCGTATCGAGAGCGGCGGGCGGCACGCGAACGAGCGTCTCGTGCTCATAAAGTAGTGGAGTAAGGGCAGAAAGCGCCTCCCGGCCGGGGCGCGGCGCCGGATCTCCGGCCCGCGCCCCGGCCTTTTCATACCCCATCCCGTCCTATCAGCCGGCCGCCCGCTCCGCCCTGGTTGCGGGCGCGAACCCGGTTTCGCCTCAGGGTCGCATGCCTGCCGTTCGATGGATGGGGATGAGGGCCGGGCGGCTCGATTTCGCAGGCCGGCCTCCGGGGAGGGCGTGAGCGGGAACGCACCTCCGCGTCCTCCAGGGTCGACGTGTCTCGCACTGTCCCATGTCGCGTCCGCCGGCGCCTCGTGATCGTTGCAGTCTGCACGATCGTGCGGCGCACGGTGGGCGTGTTCATGTGCGATGCATTCATGTCGAAACTGGATCGGGTGGAGTCACCCGCATGTTGGAGCGTGAGACACATTCCGAGACAATCCGATCACGGAGCGCGAAAACATGCTGCTACACGCCGAAAACTACTTGAGCGCTCGGCAGCAGAGCAGCTACTGTTGAGCTTGTCGATCGGGACAGCGCCGGCGACCGGGACCTCCGCAGCGAGGCTCCTCGCGAGAGGAGAGAGCGCACGGAACCAGGAGACCGGAGCAACCGCCGAGACTCTCGCGGCAGTCCGCCGACCGAGCGACATCTGCGATCACGGTGTGTCCCGGAAGGGGTCGCACTGAGCACCATGAACCGGCAGCACTAGAACCGCTGTCTCCTCTCCCGGAGGTAAAGCAATGCTTCGCAAGATGACCTCTCTGCTTCGTCGCGAGGAAGGTAACGACATGATCGAGTACGCGCTCATCGCGGCTTTCATCTCGATCGTGGCGATCGTGGCTCTGCAGGCGATCGGCCCGCTGGTCCTGGGGATCTACAATGACGTGCAGGCCGCTCTGGGTGGCTAGTCGCTAGCCACCTGGACGCCTCGCTCGATACCGGAGCCTGGGACCGACCTTGTTCAACGCGACGGCCACGCTACCGGCCGGTCCACTCTTGCTGGGCGCCCTCGCGCTCTCGCTCATCGCGGCAGGTTGGGATCTCGCCTCACGGCGGATTCCCAATCTGCTCACGGTGACCGGCATGGCCCTCGGGCTGGCCGGTCATCTCGCGTTGGAGCGGGAGGCGGGTCTCGCCTGGTCGCTCGCCGGTCTCGTGGTCGGTCTCGGGCTCCTCCTTCTTCCCTGCATTCTCGGCGGGATGGGCGGGGGCGATCTCAAGCTGATGGCGGCGCTCGGGACGCTGGTCGGCCCGGCGTCGATTCTCGAGATCGCGCTCGTCTCGGCGGTCGCCGGCGGAGTCATCGCGCTTGGCGTGGCGCTTCACAAGAGAGTCGCGCACGCGGCGCTCCGGCGGGCGCTCTCCGTCCTCGGCATCCGTTCCCGGCAGACCCCCGCCTCCGTCGAGTCCGCTCCTCCAGCTCGTGGTGCCCTCGGCACCATTCCCTATGGAGTGGCGATCGGCGCCGGCACCTGGCTCTGTCTCCTCGGCCACGGGCCCTTCTGACCCCAAAAGGCCAAAGGACGCGAGCGGGGCTGCCGACACTACGAACGAGTCACGAAAGACCGGGTAGGGACGCCCGCGAAAAGCGTGGGAGTCCTGAGCCCGCAGCAAGCGTGCTCCGTTGAGACTCCGGATCTGGCACGCGCAACCGGGGCCCCGATCCCGGGGGCGCGCGCAGCGTGTCCGGGCGAGTGCGCGGCCGTGAAGCGGCCGGGAGGATTCCTGTGCGCCACAGAGGTGGTGTCGTCGCCCTGGTTCTGGCCATCCTCTTTGGCCTCCTCGGCGGCGCGACGACCCTGATCTATCTCCGCCAGGCCGGCTCGACGAGCGGGCAGGCCATCGCCACGGTGCCCGTCGTGGTGGCGACCTCGGATATCACCTTCGGCACGGTCATCGACCCCGAGCATGTCAAGGTCGTCCCCTACCCGAAGGAGAGCATTCCGGTCGGCGCCTACTCGAGTCCGGATTCGCTGATCGGGCAGACCACGAAGGTGTTCCTCACCGCCGGCGAACCTGTCCTCGCCATCAAGCTGTCCTCGATCGGCGGCGGGCTCTCGGTCCGCATCCCGGTCAACATGCGAGCCACGAGCATGAACGTGAACATAGCGTCCGGGGTGAGCGGGTTCGTGCTCCCCGGCGACCGCGTTGACGTGCTGGTCGTCATCGACCGCTCGCAGCAGCAGAAGGACGCGGTGACCCGCACCATTCTCCAGAACATCGAGGTGCTGGCGGCCGGCCAGAAGACCGAGCAGAAGGGCGACGAGCCGATCAAGGTGCAGTCGGTGACCCTGCTCGTCGATCCGGAAGGCGCCGAGAAGCTCGCTCTCGCCTTGCACGAGGGCAAGCTCCACCTCGTGCTCCGCAACCCGGCGGACCAGGAGATCGCCCAGATCAAGTCGCTCTCGACGAACGAGATGCTCGGCGATCGGTCCGCCAAGCCGGAGCCGAGGCCTGTCGCGCGCAAGCGCGAGGAGCCGAAGCCGGCGCCCGTCGCCGAGGTCAAGGTGCCGACCGAGAAGCACACGGTGACTTCGATCAAGGGTGTGAAGGTCGAGGAACAGGAACCGGCGATGCAGCCCAAGACGGACGTCAAGGGCGACTGACCGTCATACCGGCGGGCGGCTCCGTCCAGCCGCCGGCCGGCTTTGCAGCAGATGCTTCAAGTCATAAGGAATCGTGACCGCGGCCACCCGCCGCATTCAGAGGGCCTCCTCATGAGAACCATGACCAAGGCGCACGCGGTGCGTCGTCTCGCCTGCGCGCTCCTCCTCGGCGCGGTCATCGCCGCCCAGGCTGCTGTCGTCGCGGGGGCACCCCCCGACAAGCTCACGGTTGCGCTCAAGAAGTCGCTGCTCCTCGAGCTCGGCCTCCCGGTCGAGACCGTGTCGATCACCGACACCGAGATCGCCGACTTCGTGGTCGCCGCCAAGACCCAGGTCCTGATCCACGGTAAGAAGGAGGGGATAACCTCTCTCGTGGTGTGGACGCAGGGCGGCAGCCACCGCGCCTACGACCTCGTCGTCCAGCGCGGGGTGGCACCCAAGCAGGTCCAGCTCAACGTGCGGGTTGCCGAGATCGACAACTCGAAGCTCACCGAGTACGGGATCGACTACCTGGTCCGTGCGTTCGAGGGCCCGCGCGATGACCGCGCGGCCGGGGTCTATCCCGGGAACGTCGGCAAGCCGGCGATCCCGCTCTCGGCCGGCACCCTGCCCGAGTACCCGGACAACTCGGAGATCGTGTTGCGCTGGATCAAGGGCAGCGATCAGTACGAGATGATCCTGCACGCGCTCGAGCAGAAGGGGTTCATCAATGTGCTCGCCCGCCCCAATCTGATCTGCGTCGACGGCAAGGAGGCAAGCTTCCTCGCGGGCGGCGAGCTCCCGGTGCCGGTGGCCCAGACCTCCTCGGCCGGCGGGACCACGGTGACGGTCGAGTGGAAGGAGTTCGGGACCCGCCTGAACTTCAAGCCGACCATCGTCGACTCGAACCTCGTCCACCTGTATGTGGAGCCCGAGGTCTCGATCCTCGACTACACCAATGCGGTCGTCATCGGCGGCTATGTGGTGCCGGCGCTCCGTACCCGGCGGGCGGGCACCGAGGTGGAGCTCCGCGAGAACGAGAGCTTCGTGATCGGCGGTCTCCAGTCGCAGGCCGAGCGGAAGATCGAAGACAAGGTGCCGATCCTCGGAGACATCCCGCTCCTCGGCTACCTGTTCCGGAGCATCTCGAATCAGACGGAGACGACCGAGCTCATGATCGTCGTGTCGCCGAAGATCGTGAAGCCGCTCCTGCAGAGCCAGGAGCCGGAGTTCCCGTGCAAGGATCTGCCGCCGCTGCCGTGCGACAAGGACGGAGAGAAGGGCTAAGGCCGTAGGGCCGGAGCAACCACGGGAAGGGTCGAGGTGCCATGGTGGATCTGAAAGTCCTCATCATCGACGCCGACGAGACTGTGCGGCAGTCCATCCGCAGCATGGTCCAGGGGCACAGCGAGGTCGAGGTGGCAGGCGAGGCCCGGGACGCGGCGAGCGGACGGCGGCTCGCCACCGAGCGGCGCCCGGACATGATCCTTCTCGAGCTCGGCGAGCGCGCCGAGGACGCCTTCGCGCTCGCCGAGTGGCTCCGCGTCGAGCAGCCGGACGCCGCGGTGGTGATGACCACCCTGGCCATCCGCCCGGAGGTCATGCGGCGCGCGATGCGGGCCGGGGCCCAGGATCTGATCGCCCGCCCGCTCGATCCCTGCCAGCTGCAGCAGGCGCTCGAACACGCCGTGCAGCAGAAGGCCCAGCGGCTCAAGGCGCAGGGCGCGCGTGGGCAGGTGAGCGTCGTGCTCGGCGTGAGCGGCGGCGTCGGCACGACCACGATCGCCACCAACGTGGCGGTGGCCATGGCCGCCGCCGGCGATCTCGGCCCCATCGTCCTCATCGACTTCGACTTCGACATGGGCTCGGTGCCCTGCTTCCTCGATGTGGCGCCGGAGCGCACCTACCTCGACCTGCGGAGGGCGACCGAAGGGCTCGATGCGGACAGCCTCCGGCAGTTCATGCCGCGACACCGCACCGGGCTCTACATGCTGGCCGGGCCGCAGAAGCTCGAGGAACTCGAGGAGATCCTGCCCGAGGACATCGGCAAGGTCCTGAACCTCTGCCGCGCGGCCTTCCGCCAGGTGGTGGTGGACGCCGGGCACGGGCTCGACGAGCGGCGGATCGAGTTGCTCGATCGCGCCGACCGCATCCTGCTTGTCACCCAGCTCAACGTGGCGGCGCTCCGCAACGCCGGCCGGGCCATCGATCTCCTCGGCCGCCTCGGCTACCAGGACGGCCGCATCAAGCTCGTGGCCAACCGGGTGTCGAAGGGCGAGGGGGTCACTCCTGAGGACGTCGAGCGCAGCCTCGGCCAGAAGCTCGGGTTCCATGTGGTCAACGACTACCCGTCGGCGATTGACGCCATCGACACCGGCGTGCCGATCGTCGAGGGCAAGCGGAAGAGCCGCGCGGCGAACGATCTGGTCGCCATGGCGCGGGCGATCGCCGCAGCCGCTCCAGCCGGCCGTACCGGCGTGCGCCTCGGCGCCGCATCGGCGGCGGCCTGGACCGCGGGCACGGCGACCGCCGAGCCCGCGGTGGGCACGAGCGACGTCGCGGCCGACGCGCGGAGCGAGGAGCGCACGGGCGGCTTCCGCCGCATCATCTCGGCCTTCGGCCCCACCGGGACCAAGGGAAGGGAGTAAGACATGGCTCTCAAGGATCGACTAGCGTTGCGCGGCAAGCCGCGTCCCGAAGAGAAGCCGGCAGCGACCGAGAGCGCGCTCGCGGTGAACAAGGACCGGGATCGGGGGCGCGATGCGGCCCGCGAGCGCGAGAAGATGGCGGTGTTCGACCCGCTCCTCGAGCGGCTGCGCGGCGCCATCCTCGAGCGGCTCAACTTCCTCCGCGTGGGAGAGATGTCGAAGGACGACCTCCGCCGGCAAATCCGCCACGTGGTCGAGGTCCTCATCAACGAGATGAACCTCGATCTCAACGACTCGACGCGCGCCCAGATCCTCGAGAGCATCGAGGACGAGATGCTGGGGCTCGGTCCGATCCAGACCTACGTGCGCGATCCGCACATATCGGACATCCTGGTCAACGGGCCGAAGCAGGTCTACATCGAACGGAGCGGCAAGCTCGAGCTCACCGAGACCACGTTCCGCGACGACCAGCACGTGATGCAGATCATCGAGCGCATCGTGTCCCAGGTGGGCCGCCACATCGACGAGGCCTCGCCGATGGTGGACGCCCGCCTCGAGGACGGCTCGCGCGTGAACGCGATCATCCCGCCCCTCGCGCTCGACGGTCCCATGCTCTCGATCCGCCGTTTCGGCACCCGCACCTTCGACATGCAGAATCTCCTCGAGTTCGGCACCATGACCCCGGCGATGGCGGAGTTCATCGAGGGGGCGGTGCGGGCCCGGGTCAACATCCTGATCTCGGGCGGCACGGGCTCCGGGAAGACCACGCTCCTGAACGCCTTGTCGGCCTACGTGCCGTCCGACGAGCGTATCGTCACCATCGAGGACTCGGCCGAGCTCCAGCTCCTGCAACCGCACGTCGTCCGGCTGGAGACCCGCCCGCCGAACATCGAGGGGCAGGGGCGGGTGACCCAGCGCGACCTGGTGCGCAACGCCCTCCGCATGCGCCCCGACCGCATCATCGTCGGCGAGGTGCGCGGCGACGAGGCGCTCGACATGATGCAGGCGATGAACACGGGCCACGACGGGTCGATCACCACCCTCCATGCCAACTCGACCCGTGATGCTCTCTCCCGGCTGGAGACACTCGTCATGCTCTCCGGCTTCCAGATCCCGGATCGCGCCATTCGCGAGCAGGTGGCTTCCGCCCTCGAGCTTCTGATTCACGTGAGCCGCCTCTCGGACGGCACCCGCCGGGTCACCAACATCAGCGAGGTGGTGGGCATGGAGGGCGACGTGGTGACCACGCAGGACATCTTCGGCTTCCACAAGCAAGGGATCGGCGAGGATGGCAAGGTGATCGGGCGGCATGTGGCGCTCGGCGTGCGGCCGGTGCTCATGGAGCGGCTCAAGACCGCCGGGGTGCGGCTCGACGCCGCGACCTTCGCCTATCACGGGGAGATCGGGTGATGTTGGTCATCCTGACCGGGACGCTTGTCTTTCTGGCCATCGTCTTCCTGGTGGTCGCCTTCTCCGCGCTCGGCAAGAACACGCGCGAGGAGGCGATCCGCCGCCGGCTAGGCGGGGACGTGGCGCCGGCCGACGCCCTCGACGCGACCATCTTCCGCCAGGAGCGGATGAGCTCGATCGGGCCCGTCAACCGCGTTTTGAGCCAGCTGCACATGGCGCGCAAGGTGGAGCAGCTGCTCGCCCAGGCCGGCATGTCGCTCAAGGTCAGCAACTTCTTCTTCCTGAGCCTCGTCGCGGGGACGGTGGCCGGCTACGCGGCCATGCTCCTCCTGCACGAGGCGGCGCTCGCGCTGCTCATCTTCACCGGCGCCGGTCTGATCCCGCTCGTGGTCGTGCTCTCGAAGCGGTCGCGGCGGATGAAGCTCTTCAGCGAGCAGTTCCCCGACGCGCTGGACATGATCGTGAACGCGCTGCGCGCCGGCTTCGCCCTCGGCGGCGCCATTCAGATGGTGGCCGAGGAGGCGCCGGAGCCGGTAGCCACCGAGTTCCGCATCCTCTTCGAAGAGCAGAAGCTCGGTCTCGACATCCGCCAGGCGATGCTCAACTTCGCCGACCGCAACACCTCGACCGACGCTGCGATCTTCGCAACCGCAGTGATGATCCAGCGCGACACCGGCGGCAACCTGGCCGAGGTGCTGGAGAAGATCGCCTACGTCATCCGCGACCGCTTCCGCATCCTGGGCGACGTCCGGACCTTCACGGCGCAGGGGCGGCTCTCCGGCTTCATCCTGGCCCTCCTGCCCATCTTTCTCGGCATCATCATCTCGATCATCAGCCCCGGGTACATGGATGACCTGTTCAACGATCCGTTCGGCTCGGTCCTCATCACGGTGGCGGTGGCGCTCCAGGTCATTGGGTTTCTCACCATCAGGAAGATCGTGAACTTCAAGGTCTAGCCGGTGGGGTGGGAGAGCGAACGATGAATCTGATCTTCAGCCTGACCTTCATGGGCGCTGCCTGCGTCCTTGCCGCGCTCGCCTACTACGCGATGGCCTCGCGGCGGAGCGAGGTCGTCGAACGCCGTCTGCGCGAGCTGGCCCCGGGGGAGAGCGCCGCGGTGGCGGCCGCCCCGAAGGCGGGCCCGCTCACGCGCATCCTGGTGTTCGCCGCGACGCTCGCGCCGGGCTCGCTCAAGGGGCGCGGCCTCCGCGAGCAACTGGCCGGCGCGGGGCTCTACGGTCACGACACGGTCCCCGCGTTCATCGGCAGCAAGGTCGTAGGCGCGGCGGTGGCCGCTCTCCTCGGCTACGAGGCGGGCGTGGTCCTGCATTACACGTCGTCGCAGCAGGCGCTCTGTGCGCTCATCGGCGGCGTCGTCGGGTTCCAGGCGCCGTCCATCTGGGTGTGGGCCAAGGCGTCGCGCCGGCGCGATGCGATCCGCCTTGCGTTGCCCGATGCGCTCGATCTCCTCGTCGTCTGCGTCGAGGCAGGGCTCGGCCTGAACGCCGCGCTCGTGCGCGTGGGGCGCGAGATCCGCTGGAACTGCCCGCCACTCTCCGAGGAGCTCGCCCTCTTGAACCAGGAGATGCGGGCCGGCGTGCCGCGGAACGTGGCGCTCCGCAGCTTCGCCGGGCGCGTGCCCCTCCCGGACCTCCAGTCGCTGGTCGCCATGTTCGTGCAGACCGATCGGCTGGGTAGCTCGATCGCGCGCTCGCTCCGGGTGCACGCGGATTCGCTGCGCCAGAAGCGGCGGCAGCGGGCCGAGGAGAAGGCGCGGGCGGCGACGATCAAGCTCATCTTCCCGCTGGTCTTCTTCATCTTCCCCGAGCTCCTGGTCGTGATCCTGGGGCCGGCCGGCATTCGGCTCTGGAACACGCTCCGCGAGGTGGTCGAGCGGTAGCCGTTGCCGCAGCATCCGCGCGCGGGCGGCACGGGCGGGTGACAGTCCGGGGCAACCCCGCCGGTGATGGACGTTCCGATGCAGAGGCCTACTCGACTCGACGGCGGCCCGCGCCGCGCCTGCGGCACGAGCGGCAGCGCCATGATCGAGATGGCGCTCCTCTTGCCGCTCCTTCTCCTCGTGCTCTTCGGCATCACAGAGGTGGGGCGGGCGATCGCGACCACGGCGACCCTGAACGCCGCGGCGCGGGAGGGGGCGCGGATCGCGGCGGTCACGGCCCCCGATGTCGCCCTGGTCACGACCCGGGTCAACGAGGTGCTCACGGCGGCGGCGGTGACTCCGAGCGGGATCACGGTCGAGGGCCCGCTCGGCAAGGCCGAGCGGACTGTGCGGGTCACCGTGCGCAGCGACTTCGATGTGCTCGCGGGCACGATCCTCGACTCCTTCGCCGGGACGATCACCCTGCGCGGCGTGGCGGTCATGCGCCGCGAGACGCTCTGAAGCCGGCGGTCAGGGCCGTGGACGACGAGGTCGCAATGAACGAACGCACTTCGGAGCAGGCACCGACGGCGCTCAGGCCACCGGCGCGAGCGTGGTGCGGTCATCGTGCTGATCGCGCTCGCCCGCGGGTCTGCATCAGCATGCGGGGTGACCAACTCGGTTGCGGGATCGGCGTAGCCGGCCGCCTCCTGGATCTGGGGACGACCGGCCAGGCGTGCGATCCGAGGCAACGTGGCCTCCTCTACGGCTTCCGTCTCGTCGAGTAGACGCCGCGCACGGCGGCGCATGAGAACACGGGGTGGGCCGGTCGGCCGCGCGTCCCGCGCGGCGTCTGGCCGGTCCCAACCCCAGGTGACCCCGTCCCCGGCGCCGGCGCGCCGGGGCGGGCGCGAACAAGCGAAGCGCGGGCCAAGCGGCCCGCGCTTCGTGCTTGGGCAGGCGGCCGCCGCGCGCGTGCTGGCGGCGCCGCGCGCGTGATGGCGGCCGCCGCGCGCGTCAGAGCGGGAGCCGGAGGAGCGCCTGGTCGTGGTAGACGATCGGGTAGCGGCGTTTCAGCTCGGCGATGAGGTCGGCATAGCGCTCTTCCTCGCGGGTCGCCACCCAGTCCCGGCGAACATCCGCCTCGACCGCGGGGAACGGCGCCGGCGCACCGCCGGCGCTCCCCCTGTAGCGTTCTGGATGTGCCTCGTAGAACGCGCGGAGCGCCGTCGAGTCGGGCGGCGCCGGCAGCGCCACCTCCGCCTCGTACATCCGCTGGATCAGGACCCGCTCGCGGAGCCGCGCTCGCTCGCGCGCGAAGCCGGTGAGCTCGAGATAGCCGCGCTCGCGCGCGAGGTCGGCATAGGCATGGTGGCGGAAGTACTGGTCGAGGTCCCGGTCCACCCGGCCTCGCTCGGCCCGCGGCCGCACGTTCGCACCGGGCTCCCCGGCCATGTAGTCCGCGTAGTCGCCGATCGTGAACGCCCCGCCGTCATAGGTGAAGATCGCGAGCGCGCGCTCGCCCGCGCCGAACCCGAAGCGGTCCGCGCCCGGGGTGCGGGCGGAGTCGGGAGCCCCCGCGGCCACCCAGGCCGCCATCCGGTCGAGGAAGACCCGAACCACCGAGTCGTCCACCGCGTAGTGGAGGCTGTCCTTCATGGCGGCGAGGAAGGCGACCTGTCCCCGGCTGAACCGGGCATCGCGCAGGGTCTCCCGGACCAGGGTCTCGAGCGAATCGCGCGGGGCCGGATCCGGCGTGACTGAATCGAGGCGCACCACGTGCCAGCGGTCGCCGTAGGCGAAGGGGCCGCCGAGCGCGCCGGGCGTGAGCGCGTAGGCGACCTCCTCGAGCGCCGGCGGCAGCGTCCCCCAGGTGACCGGGTCGAGCGCGCCACCCGCCGCGCTCGTGCGCGTGTCGATCGAGTGGGCGCGCGCGAGGTCGGCGAAGCTCTCGCCGGCCCGGATCCGGTCGAGGAGCGAATCGGCGCCCGCGCGCGTCGCCGTCGCGAGGTAGTGGAGATGGAGCACGCGCGACCGGCGCTCGACCGCCGTGGCCACGGCCGCCTCGTCGAGGACGAGACGGTCCCTGATCTCGACCTCCTCGAGGGCGGCGACCAGGCGGTCGCGTTCGAGGCGATCGAGCTGGCGGCGGAGCCGCTCATCGTCGTAGCCGCGCGCGACCGCCTCGATGACGAGGAGTCGCGCTTGAACGACGGGTTCGATCAGCTTCTTGCCGTCGGCGAGCGGATCCCCGCTCGGCGCCGCCGGCGCGAGCCGATCCGCGTGCGCGAGAATGTCGGCGGCGGTGAGGACTTGCGGTCCCAGCTCGACCACGACCGTCTCCTCGTTCACGTCCCCGGCCTCGGCGGCGGCGAGCGCGAGGAGGACGAGGGCGGTGCCGGCGAGGACCGTCCGGGCGGGTGTCGACATGGGCAGAGGGTCACCGGGGGGAGAGCCCCGGTCAAGAGACTTCGCCCGCGGGGGCCGCCCCGGGGTATGTATAATCCGCCGTCGCCCCCCGGCGCCGGGTCGTGCCGGGGTGCTTGGTTCTGCCCCGGCGCGGACGGGGCGCGGGGGCCACGCGGGCCGATGCCCGAGCATCGGGAGGAGAAGCGCACGATGGAGGCCGGAATCCAGGCCCTGAACGAACGGGTACGGGCGGAGAGCGTCTTCGTCCACGATCTGATGGCCGGTGTCGGGCGGGTCATCGTCGGCCAGCGCGGCATGGTCGAGCGGCTCCTCGTCGGTCTCCTGACCGGCGGCCATGTGCTCCTCGAGGGCGTGCCCGGGCTCGCCAAGACACTCGCCGTGCGCACCCTCGCCCAGCTCATCCAGGCCAAGTTCTCGCGCATCCAGTTCACGCCCGATCTGCTCCCGGCGGATCTCACCGGCACCATGATCTACAACCCGCGCGAGGGCACCTTTGCGCCGCGGCTCGGTCCCATCTTCGCGAACTTGATCCTCGCCGACGAGATCAACCGCGCGCCGGCCAAGGTGCAGTCGGCCCTCCTCGAAGCGATGCAGGAGCACCAGGTGACGATCGGCGATCGCTCCTATCCGCTGGCCGATCCCTTTCTCGTGCTCGCCACCCAGAACCCGATCGAGCAGGAGGGGACCTATCCGTTGCCCGAGGCGCAGGTCGACCGTTTCATGCTCAAGATCAAGGTGACCTATCCGTCGCCCGAGGAGGAGCGCGAGATTCTCGATCGCATGACCGGCGCCCCGATCCCCGCACCCCAGCCGGTGGTCACGCCCGCGGACATCCTCCGCGCGCGCGAGGCGGCGGCCTCGGTCTATGTGGATGAGAAGATCAAGGGCTACGTGATCGACATCGTCTTCGCGACGCGCGAGCCGGAGCGGTACGGACTCGACCTCCGACCGCTCATCGCCTACGGCGCTTCGCCGCGCGCCACCATCTACCTGGCCCAGGCGGCCAAGGCGCACGCCTTCCTGCGCGGGCGCGGCTACGTGACTCCCGAGGACGTGAAGGCGATCGCGCTCGACGTGCTCCGCCATCGCATCATCGTCACCTACGAAGCGGAGGCCGAGGAGGTGACGGCGGAGGACATCGCCGGCCGGGTGCTCGATCGGGTCGAGGTCCCCTAGCGATCGTTTCCTGGGCAGCCGCCGGCGCCTCCCCCGCGGCGCCGGGGCATTCAAGGATCCACCAGGACTCATGATCCCGCGCGAGATACTCCGCAAGGTGAAGCGGCTCGAGATCTCGACCCGCCACCTGGTGAACGATGTCTTCTCCGGCCAGTACCACTCCGTGTTCAAGGGCCGCGGCATGGAGTTCAACGAGGTGCGGCAGTACCAGCCGGGGGACGACATCCGCACGATCGACTGGAACGTCACGGCGCGCACCGGCGAGCCCTACGTCAAGCGCTACGTCGAGGAACGTGACCTGACCGTGATGCTCCTGGTCGATCTCTCCCGCTCGCAGGCCTTCGGCACCCGCTCGCAGCTGAAGAGAGAGGTGGCGGCGGAGCTCTGCGCACTCCTCGCCTTCGTCGCCATCCGGAACCACGATCGGGTCGGCTTCCTCGCCTTCACCGATCGGGTCGAGCGCTTCATCCCGCCCGCCAAGGGCCGCCAGCACGGGCTCCGGGTCATCCGCGAGGTGCTGGCCGCGACTCCCGCCCGCTCCGGAACCGATATCGGGGCGGCGCTCGAGCATGTCGGCCGCGTGCTCAAGCATCGCGCGGTCGTCTTCCTCATCTCGGACTTCATCGCGCCGGATTTCACGCCGTCCTTCCGCCCCGCCGCCAAGCGGCACGATGTGGTCGGCATGCGGCTCGTCGATCCGCGCGAGCGGGAGCTCCCGGCCCTCGGCCTCTGCCTCGTCGAGCACCTGGAGACGGGCGAGCGCGTGTGGGTGGATCTCGGCCGGAAGGCGGTGCGCGCGGCCTATGCGCGCGAGGCCGAGACGCGCGCCGAGCGCGCGCGGCGCCTGTTCACGGCTACCGGCAGCGACCTGATCGAGATCCCGGTCGCAGCCGACGGGGCCTACGTCGGTCCCCTGATCCAGTTCTTCCGCCGGCGGGCGGCGCGCGCGAGGCAGGGGCGATGAAGGCGATGCGGCGCGCGGCGCTCATGGCCATCGCCGCGACCGGCATGCTCGCGGCCGCGCCGCGCGCTCTGGACCTGCCGCTTCGCGTCGAGGCGGATCGGGCCCGCTTCCGGATCGGGGAACCGGTGCGCCTGCGGGTCGAGGTCACGGCACCCCTGGGGGCGGAGGTGATCCTGCCGGGACCGGACGCGCCGCTCGGGCCCTTCGAGCTCCTCGCGCGCGCCGCGCTCGCGCCCGACACTCTGGCCGGCGGCCTGGTCACGCATGCCGAGGAGCTGACCGTGACCGCCTTCACGCTCGGCACGGCCACGTTGCCGCCGCTCTCGGCGCTCGTGCGCCTCCCCGACGGCCGCGTCGTGACCGCGGTGGCCGACAGCCTCCGCCTCGACATCGAGAGCGTGCTCGCCGCGAGCGCGGCCGCCGATTCGGATTCGCTCGACATCCGCCCGCTCAAGGCCCAGATCGAGCTCCCGGGGGCGGGGCGCCGCCGCCTTCTCCTTCTGCTCGGCGCGCTCCTCCTCGCGGCGCTCCTGGCGGCTCTCTATATCTGGTTCCGGCGGCGCCGGCGCCGCCGTGCCGGCGCTGCCGTTCCCGCGCCCGACCTCCGTCCCGCCGATGTGATCGCACTTGGCGAGCTCGAGGCGTTGCGCGCGGCGGGGCTCGCCGAGCGCGGGCGTTTGAAGGAGCACTACACGCGCCTCACCGCCACCGTTCGCTCGTATCTCGAGCGGAGGTTCGGTTTCCCGGCGGTCGACCTGACGACGACCGAGATCCTCGCCGCCTTCACGGCGCGGCTCCGGCCCGCCGATGCGGCGCGCCCCGCGGCCGAGCTCGAGGCCGAGCTCGCGCGCCTGCTCATGGCGGCGGACCTCGTCAAGTTCGCGCGCTACGAGCCACCGGCGGCGGTGGCCGCGGGCGAGGTGGATCGCGCGGCAGAGTTCGTGCGCGCGACCGCGGCGCGACCCGTGCTCGCAGCGGGCGAGGGCGCGGCCACGCCCACTAGGGAGGCGGTGACCCGATGAGGCTCGCTCATCCGTGGCTCCTCCTCCTTCTGCTCCTCGTGCCGCTCATTCTTCTTCGCGAACGGAAGCGGCGGCGCCAGGTCGAGGCGGCGCTCTCCATGCCCGAGACGGCGGTGTTCAGGGCGGTGGGCGGGAGCTTCCGCACGAGGCTCCAGCGCGTGCTCATGCCGCTCGAGCTCGTCGGGCTCATCCTCACCGTGCTCATCCTCGCGCGCCCGCAGACGGGGGTGAAGGAACGCGAGGTGGTGAGCGAGGGCATCGACATCGTCCTCGCCCTCGACGTGTCGGGCAGCATGCGGGCCGAGGATTTCAAGCCGAATCGGCTCACCGCGGCCAAGGAAGTGGCCAAGAAGTTCATCGGCGGCCGCCAGGGCGACCGCATCGGGCTCGTCGTCTTCTCCGCCGACAGCTTCACCCAGTGCCCGCTCACGCTCGACTATGGCGTCCTCTCCGATCTCATCGACCAGGTCGATTTCGGGATGATCGCCGACGGCACCGCCATCGGCATGGGCATCGCGAACGCCGCCAACCGGCTGCGCGAGTCGCCCGGGAAGTCGAAGGTGGTGATACTCCTGACCGACGGCGTCAACAACGCCGGGCGCATCGATCCGATCACCGCCGCCGGTCTCGCCAAGGCGCTCGGCATCCGTGTCTACACCGTGGGCGCCGGCGTGGAGGGGGAGGCGCCGTATCCGGTGGACGATCCGGTCTTCGGGCGGCGCACGGTCATGATGCGCTCGACGATCGACGAGGAGGTGCTCCGCCGGATCGCGGCCGCGACCGGCGGCGAGTTCTTCCGGGCCCGCGATCAGGGCACGCTCGCGGCCATCTACGATCGGATCAGCGAGCTCGAGAAGACCAAGGTCGAGACCCGCGAGTACGTGCGCTACGACGAGCTCGGCCCGCTCCTCCTGCTCCCGGCGTTCATCATCGTCGGACTCATCCTCCTCCTCGAATCGACCCTGCTCCTCAAGGTGCCGTGATGCGTTTCGCCGCTCCCGAATATCTGGCGCTGCTCTGGGCGGTCCTCGCGCTCGCCGTGATCCGCCTCGCCGCACGCTGGGTGCGCGCGCGGCGGGTGCGCGCTTTCGCCGCGCCGGGGCTCTATGCGCAGCTCTCGTGCGAGCTGGGCCCGGCGCGCCGCGGGCTTCGCGACGCGCTCCGGCTCCTCGCCCTCGCCTCCCTCGTCCTCGCGCTCGCCCGCCCGCAGTTCGGCCAGCGTCTGGCCGTGCTCAAGCGCGAGGGGATCGATCTGGTCGTCGCCGTCGACACCTCGGCCTCGATGCTGGCGGAGGACCTGAAGCCGAACCGGCTCGCCGTGGCGAAGCGGGCCGTGGTCGGGCTCTCGGAGCGATTGCGCGGCGATCGCCTCGGCATCGTCGCCTTCGCGGGATCGGCCTTCATCCAGTGCCCGCTCACGCTCGATACCAAGGCCGCGCGTCTCCTGATCGATGCGATCGGGCCGGAGACGGTGCCCGATCCCGGAACGGCGCTGGAGACGGCGATCGATCGCGCGCATCAGGCCTTCGCCTCCGAGGAGAAGCGCTTCAAGGCGCTCGTGCTCATCACCGACGGCGAGGAGACCGTCGGCGACCCGCTGGCCGCCGCCCGGCGTGCCGCGGAAAAGGGCGTGCGCATCTTCACGGTGGGGCTCGGCGCCGAGCGGGGCGAGCCGATCCCGCTCCGGAACTCGGCCGGGCAGACCGTCGGTTACAAGAAGGATCGGAGCGGCGAGGTCGTTCTCTCCCGGCTCGACGAGGCTACGCTCCGCCAGGTGGCCGAGATCGGGGGGGGCCGCTACTTCCGGGCGACACCGGCCATGACCGAGCTCGACGAGCTGTACGCGGAGATCGATCGCATGGAGAAACGCGCGATCGAGGGCGGATTCAGCGCTCATTACGAGGATCGCTTCCACTGGTTCGCGGTGGCCGCCTTCGTGCTCCTGGCCGCCGCGCGGCTCCTCGGCGAGCGGCGGGCGCGTGCCGGGGCGGCCGCGCCGGTCGCTCTGGCCCTGCTCGTGGTTCTCGCGCCGGCACCGGCCCGGGCCGGCGCCGCCGCGGATCTCGTGCACGACGGGAATCGGGCGCTCGCCGGCGGCGATGCCAAGGCTGCGGCGGAGCGTTACCTGGAGGCGCTGGAGGAGGAACCGGAGAATCCCGTCATCCAGTACAACCTGGGGAACGCGCTCTACACCGGGCAGCAGTTTTCCGATGCGGACGCCGCCTACGGCGCGGCGGCAGGCCGGGCCGACTCGGCCCTGACGGAGGCGCTCAGCTACAATCTCGGCAGCTCGCTCTTCCGCCAGGGTCGCTACGGCGAGGCGGCGGACGCGTACAAGCGCGTCCTCCGTCGGAACCCGGCGGACGAGGATGCACGCTGGAATCTCGAGCTCGCGCTCCGGAAGCAGGAGGAAGAGGAGAAGCAGCAGGAGCAGCAGGATCAGCAGCAGGACGAGCGGAGCCAGGATCAGCAGCAGGACGAGCGGAACCAGGATCAGCAGGACCAGGATCAACAAGAGGACCGGCAGGATCAGAACCAGAGTCAGGAGCAGGAACAGCAGAACCGGGAAGAGCCGCAGCAGGGCGAGAGCGCGCCGGAGCCCGAGCAGGCGCCGGAATCGGCGGGAGAGGAGCAGATGACCGCGGCGGAGGCCGCTCGTCTGCTCGAGGCGCTGGGCAACGATGAGCAGCAACTGCTCCGGGAGCGCTTCCGGGCGCGAGGACGGCGGGTCGATGTCGAGAAGGACTGGTAGCGTGTACCGGCAGCGGAATGGGGGGCACCTGGTCCGGGACGCGGGGCTCGTCATCGTTCTCGTGCTCGGAGTTCTCGGCACGGCGGCTGCGGCCGGCGCCGCGATCCAGGTGGAAGCCCATCTCGATCGCAATCAGGCGGCGGTCGGCGAGCGCGTGACGCTCACGGTGACCGTGAGCGGGGACGGGGATGCGGCGCGCCCGGAGATGCCCGACCTCCCCGATTTCGCCGTCTATCCGGCCGGCACTTCCCGCAACTTCTCCTTCGTGAACGGGAGGATGTCGAGCGCGACGGTCTACACCTACATCCTCGCGCCGAAGCGAGAGGGATCGTTCGAGATCCCGCCGATCGGTGTCACTGCGGACGGGACGCGCGTGACGTCGACCTCGCTCCGCATCGCCGTCGTCGCCGAGGCGCCGGCGCCGCCGCCCGGAGCGACTCCGGATCCGCCGCCGGGGGCCGCGGATCCGCGCGGGCGCCGCCCGCGGGGGCGCGACGCGCGGGCCATCTTCGTCACCGCCGACGCCGACCCGGCGACTCCGTTCGTCGGCGAGCAGGTGACGCTCACGGTCCGCTTCTACCAGGGCGTGCGGCTGCTCCAGCGCCCTGACTACAAACCGCCGGCCGCCACCGGCTTCTGGGTCGAGAACCTGCCGGGCGAACGCACCTACTACAACGAGGTCGAAGGGCGGCGCTACCACGTGACTGAGCTTCGCACCGCCCTCTTCCCGACCGCCGCCGGGGAGCTCGTGATCGGGCCGGCCACCGTGGACTGCATGATCGAGACCGATCCGTTCGGCGTCGATCCGTTCAGCCTCTTCCGGGGCGGTCTCGGCATGGGCGAGCCGCGCTCGGTCGAGTCCCGCCCGCTCACGATCCAGGTGCGCCCGCTCCCGGCCGGGCGGCCGCCGGGTTTCTCGGGCGCGGTCGGTCGCTTCACGATCGCAGCCCGGCTCGACCCGGAGATCGTGCGGGTCGGCGAGGCGGCCACTCTCACCGTGACCCTCACCGGACAGGGCAACATCCGCGCCCTCGCCGATCCGGTGTTGCCGACCATCCCGGGCATGCGGAGCTTCGATTCGGGGAGCGAGGTCGAGGACCGGAGCGCGGGTGGAACGGTGGGGGGCGCGAAGAAGCTCACACGGGTCTTCGTGCCGGAGAGCTCGGGCAGCTTCGTGATCCCGGCGGTCACCTATCCGGTCTTCCGCCCTGATCGGGGCGCGTTCGAGGTGATCGCGACCGAGCCGATCCCGCTCGCCGTGGCCGAGGCGGGGGCGGGGGGCGTGCCGGCCCCGGCGCGGGCCGTCGTCGCCCCGCAGGGCGGAGCGGACCTGCGCTTCATCCGCCTCGGCGATCCGGGGCTCGTTCTCCATCGCAAGAACATGTGGGCGAGCGCAACTTTCTGGTTACTGCAGATACTGCCGCTCGCAGCCCTCGCCGGCATCTTCCTCTATGTGCGTCACGAGGAACGGGTGACCACCGACCAGGGCTACGCGCGGCTGCGCCGCTCGGGGAAGGACGCTCGCCGCCGGCTCCGGCATGCCCGCGGATCGCTCGAGCGGGGGGATGGCCGTGCCTTCCACTCCGCCGTCGCGCAGGCGCTCATCGGCTACGTGGCCGACCGCGCGAACCGGCCCGCGCCCGGGCTCACCGTGGATCAGGTGCAGGCGATCTTCACCGAGCGCGGGATCGATGCCGCGCTCGGGGCGCGCGTCGTCCGCTGCCTCGAGCGCTGTGACTTCGGGCGCTTCGCGCCGGCCGCCGGAGCCGCCGAGCAGGAGCTCCTGGCCGAGGCGGAGGAGATCCTCACCGCCCTGGCCCGGGCCGGGTTGTGAGGGGAGGGGGCATGGCGGAGAGCCGGAGGATCGGGGCGATGGGCAGGGTGCGCCGAGGAACAGCCGCGCGCAGGCGGGGCCGGGAGATCCGGCCGGCCCCGGGACGGGGCCCTTCCGCCGTCCTCGCCCTCGTCCTCGCTGCCCTCGCAGCCTCCCTCCTGGTGATCGGCCCGGGTGCCGGCCCGGACGCGGCCGCGCAGGCGCCATCGGGGCCGGGGGCCACGGTCCCCGGCCCGGCGAGCCTAGCCGGGGATCCCCGCGAACACTTTGCGACCGCCAATCGTCTCTATGAGGGAGGCCGGTTCGCCGAGGCGGCAGCCACCTACGGGGCCATGGCGGCGGCCGGGTATGTCTCGCCGTCCCTCTACTTCAACCTGGGCAATGCGCTGCTCAAGGCGGGCCAGCTCGGGGAGGCAATCGTCTACTATGAGCGGGCTCGGGCCCTCGCCCCGCGGGCCGAGGACATCCGGGTGAACCTGACCTACGCGCGGCGCCTCACGGTGGATGTCCTCCCCGAGGCCGGCGGGTCGGCTTTCCTGGGTGGTCTCGTCCGCCTCAAGGATTCGATCTCCGCCGCGGAGGCGCTCCTGGCGGCCGCGATCGCCTGGTGGGTGACGGCGGCGGCGCTCGCCCTCGCGCGGGTGCGGCCGGGTCTCCGCCGGCTCGCGCAGGTGTTCCTCGTGGTCGGGCTCCTCGGGCTCCTCGGGGCCGGAGGGCTCGCGGGCATCAAGGTGCACGAGGCGGAGGCCGGCCGGCGCGCGTTCATCGTGATCCCGGAGGTGGCCGTGCGCTCGGGGCCGGGGGATACCTTCACGGCGCGTTTCACGCTGCACGAGGGGACCGGCATCGAGGTCCTGCGCGAGGCTGGGGACTGGACCGAGATCCAGCTCACCGAGACCATGAATGGCTGGGTGCCGCGGGAGTCTCTGATCGCTCTCTAGGCGGCTGTCGAAGGACCCTCCTCGCGGGCGGTGCGCAGCGCCGCCCGCGAGGAGACAGGCGGTTCTTCAGCCGCCTCCGATCTGGTGACACGGGCAGCCCGGTGATTCTCAGCGGGCTGCCGGGGCCTGTCCACGGAGCGAGACGACCACGACGGATCACGGTTCCTGAACGCCCCGCCGGCGGGGTAGGGGGGACGGTTCGCGACGCGCGGGCGGAAGTCTCGCCGGTCGCAGGACACCCGATGGATACCGGTTACATCCTGGTCACGATCACCTTCGCCGTGGCGGCCGTCGCGTTCCTGCTCGGCCTCGTGATCGTGCGCGAGGGCCCGCGGCAGCGGCTCAACTGGATCACCGCCGGCATGCTGTTCTGTGGCGGCGCCGGCGCTCTCCTCGGCGCCTTCGACTTCATCGCCGCGCTCCGCGAGGCGAAGATCCTCCGCGCCCAGGGCGGGCTCGTGCGCAACTTCGCCTTCCTCTGGGAGTTCTTCTTCCCGACCTTCCTCCTCTTCACGCTCTGTTTCCCGAGCGAGCGGCGGGTCGTGCGCCGCGCCCCGTGGCTCGTCTGGGTGCTCTTCCTGCCCTATCTGTTCCACTTCGCGCTGCTCCTCGCCGGGAGCGACAACGCCGGGCGTTTCCGCTTCGTGGCGCTCGCCGAACGCTACCCGAGCCTCGAGCCGATCCTCGATTTCGGCAGCCTCGCCCTCTTCCTCCTCTACCGGCTGAATGCCGCGCTCTTCCCGCTCGTCAACCTGGCGTCGATGCTCGCGGCCACCTGGCTCCTCGCCTCCGCCTATCGCCGGACGCCGAATCCGCGGCTCCGCGTGCAGGTGCGGATCGTGCTCGCGGGGCTCGGCGGCTGCCTCGCCCTCTACTCGATCGCGACCCTCGTCCCGGTGCTCACCGGTTTCCGCCTGAGCCCGGTCGTGCGCGCAACCCTCATCGTGTCCGGCCTCACCCTCGGCAGCCTCGCGATCGCCTACGCGATCGTGCGCCATCGTTTCCTCGACGTGCAGATGCTCGCGCGCCGCTCGATCCTCTACGGCGCAGCGACCGCGGCTGCCCTCGCGCTCTACATCGTCCTCGTCCGCCGCCTGAACGTCGCCATCGCCGGCTTCATCGGCATCGAAGCCGACTACATCCAGACCGCGGTCCTGGTCGTCGCCCTCCTCCTCTTCCAGCCGCTGGTCGCCCGTCTCGAGGATGTGCTCGAGCAGGTGATGCTGGGCGACCGCGCCGACTATCGCAACGTGCTGCGCGGGCTGGCCCGCGACGTCTCGACCGTGCTCGACCTCGGCGATCTCGGGCGGAAGGTGGGCGACATGCTGGCCGGGAGCATGATGGTGGACTGCGGATGCCTGCTCGTCCGTTCCACTCCCGGCTCGCCGCTCGTGCACGTGGCCGGTTTCGGCCGCCAGGAGGCCGATCCGATCCTCCTGCGCGCTCTTGAGGAACGCGTGACGAGCGCCGGCACATCGGACCTGGTCGACGTGGACGAGCTCCTCGCCGGCACCGGGCTCGTCCCGCCCGTGCGCTTCATGCTCGTGCCGCTCCGCCACGGCGGCGAACTGCTCGGCCTCCTCCTCCTCGGGCGCAAGGTGACCGGCGGGGGGTTCAACGCCGAGGACCGCGCGCTTCTCGCCATGCTCGGCGACCAGATCGGGGTGGCGATCAAGAACGCTCATCTCCACCGCGCCTCGGTGGCGAAGACCCTCCTCGACGAGGAGCTGAGCTTCGCGCGCAACGTGCAGCAGAGCTTCCTGCCGGCCGAGTTCCCGCCGATGCCGCCGCTCGATCTGTGGGCGCGCAACGTCCCCTCGAAGGTCGTGAGCGGGGACTACTACGACGTGATGCCGATCGGCGAACGCGAGATCCTGATCGCGATCGGCGACGTGTCGGGGAAGGGCGTGCCGGCGGCGCTGCTCATGTCCATGCTCCGCGCCTCGCTGCGCACGCAGGCGCGCGGGCCGATCAGCCTGTGCGAGATGATGCGGAGTCTGAACCGCCTGATCTTCGAGTCGACCAGCGAGCGCGAGTTCGTGACCTTGTTCCTGGCCCGGGTGGACTGTCTCGATCTCCGCATGCGCTACTCGAACGGCGGGCACAATCCCCCCCTCCTCCGGCGCGAGGATGGCCGCCTCGAGCGCCTGGATCGCGGTGGGCTCCTCCTCGGCGCGTTCGAAGGCGCCGAGTTCGAGGAAGGGGAGGTCACCCTGGATTACCGCGATCTGCTCGTCCTCTACACGGACGGACTGACCGAGGCGGCGGACTCGAATGGCGACATGTTCGGCGACGAGCGGCTCGAGGCGGCCGTGCGCGACTTCGACCCGGCCACGCCCGCGCGGGAACTGCTCGGCTCGCTCGAGGAGTCGTGCCGGACCTTCTCGAACGGGATCGACTTCGAGGATGACCTGACCGTGCTCGTCCTCCGGGTGGACGGGGAGCGCGGAGCGAACGGCGCCGGGGCGCACGCCGGCGCGGCTGCGAGCGGGGCGCGAGACCCCGGAGCGCGCGGGATCACCGCGGGGGCAGCGCCGGGTCCGGGAGCGCGCGCGACCGGAGTGCCGGCGGCGGGAGTGCCGGCGGCGACAGGGCCGGCGGCGGGAGGGCTGGCCGCCCCCGCATCGCTGGGAGCGGCGGCCGGCCCGGGCGAGCGCGGCAGGGCGGCCGGGCCGGGGCCCGCGCGCCCCGCCGATCCACCGTGGACCTGATAGGCCCGTCCCCGGACAGGGACCGAAGGTGATCCGGAACCGCTGCCCCCGGCGCACGTTGATCTCGACGCATGCATGAGCTAGTCTCGTTGGTTCGTCTTGATGGCGGCGTGGATCCGGCGGCGCCTCGCGCTCGCTCCGGGACCGGAGGCTCGCACCCGCCGGCCTTGCGTCTCCGCGGTCCGCCCGCGCCGATCTCTGGAGGATGGGGATGCCATGAAGATTTCCCGGACCGACAAGGATGGTGTCGTGGTGTTGCAGGTCTCCGGGAAGCTCATGGGGGGACCGGATGCCGATGCCTTCGATCGAGAGCTGAAGCTGATCCTCGGCGAGGGGGGACGGAAGATCCTCGTCGATCTCGGAGACGTCTCCTGGGTCAACTCGACCGGCCTCGGCATCCTGATCGCGGGCCACACGCAGGTGAGCCGGGCGGGCGGCGCGATGAAGCTCTGCCAGGTCTCGCGGCGGGTCGAGAGCATTCTCATGGTGACCCGGCTCAACATGATCTTCGAGAGCTACGCCGACGAATCCCAGGCCCTGGCCAGCTTCTAGGAGCGAGCGAGCACCACTATGTCTGACCGCCAAGGCGGCGCCGTCGAACTGGTCATCCCGGCCCAGCTCGAGTTCCTCGATCTCGTCGACAACGTCGTCGAGGCCGTGAACGAGCTCATGCAGTTCGACGAGGATGCGCGGACGGCCGTCTCCATCTCGGTCGTCGAGGCCGGCACCAACGCCATCCAGCACGGTTGCCGCAAGAACGGAGCGGGCCGCATCCACCTGCGCTTCGAGGTCGGCGCCGACGCGCTCACGATCATCGTGCACGATCCGGGCGCCGGGTTCGACATCGGTCGCGTGCCCGATCCGACGAGCCCCGAGAATCTCCTGCGCGAGCGGGGCCGCGGCATCTTCATCATGCGGCAGATGATGGACGAGGTGGCCTACAGCTTCGACCAGGGCACCACCGTTCGCCTGGTCAAGCGCCGCCGCTAGCGGCGGCGCCCCGTCCGCCATGACGAGCCTCGGCCGCGCGCTCCTCCTGCTCCTCCTGCTCCTCGTCCTCCGCCATGTCACGCGGCCCCGGCGGAAGCTCCCCCACGAGCAGATGCCCCGCCGCTTCGCGCCCCGCTGGCGGCACCGGGAGCCCCTTGCGTCCGGGCGCCGCCTCTCCTTCCGGCGCTGAGGTCGCGCGACGGCTCTACCGCCCCGGCGTGTCCGGCGGGCGCCCCCTCTTCACGCTCGGTCTCTGGGTCTCCTTCGGCGGTGGATGACCCTCGCGCCCGACGTGGATGAAGTGATGGCGCGGGCCTCCGTCCAGGTCGCCGCTCAGGCCGTAGCCCGAGATCTCCTTGCCGGGCTGGAGGGCGATGCTTGCCGAGAACACGCCCTCGTTGGTCATCGTCCCGGCCAGGTGGAAGCCGGGGCGGATCTCGCTCTCGAATCCATAGCGGAGTGCGAAGTCGTCGCTCCCGTCCTCCTGAAAGAAGAGATCGGCAGCGAGGGTCAGGCGGCGGCGGTCGAGGACGTGGAAGGCGAAGGCCGGAGCGATCACGCGCTCGAGGTGGCCCTCGATGTAGGACGGACGACTCAGGTGCATCCCGCGCACGGCGAACGAGACCCGGGGATGGGCCTGGATGGCCAGGGAGATGCCATAGGTGAAGGCATCGTCGGCGCCCGCCACGTCGTTCACGAAGTACGCGGCATCGCTGCCTATCACCCAGCGGCCGGTCTGTCCGGCGACGCCGAAGGCGTAGTGATCTTCGTTGTAGTCGGGCGCATCTGGCGGGCGATGGTCGACGTGGCGGTAGGAGAGGAGAAATCGGCGTACCTGCCACAGGATATCGCTCCCGGCGAGGCGATCGTCCACCGCCTCCGCGGCGATGAGAAAGCGGTCGTCCGGCACAAAGGCCGCGGCGGCCGGGAGGTTGAGTCCGGCGGTGGGACCGGCTGCGGTCGCGAGGAAGTTGCCGCGCCCCACGGGAAACGGTTCGCCGTCGTTGGTCCCGAGCTGGGCGCCGGAGCGCCCGGGGGCGCCGGTGCCGAGGGCGAGGACGGCCGCGAGGGCGAGGGGTCGCGCGAGGGCGAGACGTCGCGCGGGGGCGAGACGTCGCGCGGGGGCGAGACGTCGCGCGGGGGCGAGATGTCGCGCGGGGGCGCGCAGCGGGAACGGAAGGCAGCGCATCAAGTCTCTCCGGGGCGGCCTGGCCGTACGGCGATCGGGGTCCCGGGGCACGAGGCGGGAGTGTGGCGCGCGGAGCCCGCCGGACGCAAGGGGTTCGATCCGTTCCGGGTTCGATTAGAATGCAGGCGGTGGCCCGCGCAACCTGCCGGCCAAGGAGAAGTCCGTTCCATGTCTATCCGCTCGATCTCGATGCTCGTGCTCGCCGTCGCGGCCGCCCTGGTCGCCCTCGCACCCGAGCCGATCCTCGCACGCCGCCTCCACGTGACCGCCGCCGGTCCGGGAGCGCTCGCCGATTCGCTGGCTGTCGTGTCCCCGGGAGATACGCTTCTCGTCGGTCCCGGACGCCATGTCGGTCTCCTGCGCGTGCCCGATCGCGTCGCGCTGATCGCGGTGGCGGGCCGCGATTCGACGATCCTCGACGGCGGCGGATCGGGGCCGGTCGTCCTCTTCACGCAGGTGACCGCGTTGACCCTGCTCGAGGGGTTCACGATCACCGGCGGCGTGCTCACGGCGGTGGAGGGAGACGGCGCCGGCATTCGCTGCGAGCGCGGTGCGAGCCCGCGACTCAACCTGAATCGCGTGGTCGGCAATCGAGCGCTGGGGGCCGACGCCCGCGGTGGGGGCATCGCCTGCCTCGACGGCTCGAATCCGGTCATCGCCAACTCGGTGATCACCGAGAACGAGGCCGCTCTCGGCGGCGGCATCTATGTCGGCAAGCGCAGCGGCTGGGGCTCCTCTCCGGTGATCGGCGCCAACGTGATCGAACGCAATCGTGCGCGCCGGCAGGGCGGCGGGATCGCCGTCACCCACGGCTCGGAGCCGGCGATCATCATGAACGTGATCGCCAGGAACGAGGCCGGCGAGGGCGGCGGCGGACTGAGCGTGGATCGCGGCCAGCCGCGCATCGAGGAGAACGTGGTATGGGCGAACAGCGACTCGTCGGGTGTAGCCGGGGGGCTCCTGCTCGCCAACTACGCGGCGCCGCGCGTGGAACGCAACATCATCGCCGAGAACGCCGGCCCCGGCGTGAGCTGCGAGGCGCAGGCGCAGGAGTGGCAGGACTTCCGCTGCAATGACGTGTGGGGGCATGCGGCCGGCGACTTCGCCCCGGGCTGCGCCGTGTACCCGGGCAATCTGAGCGTGGACCCCTTCTTCTGCGATCCGGCCGGCGGTCGCTTCGGCCTGCGTCCCGACTCGCCCTGCCTGGCTGTGCCCGGGTGCGGCCGCATCGGGGCCTTCGGACTGGGCTGCGCGGTCGGGGACACGACTCGAGGCCGGGCCTCCGGCGCGGCGCGCTAGCGCTGCGAGCGGCTGCGGATCAACGCCGCCCGCCCGGCATCATGCTCCGGAAGTCCTCCTCCTGCCATGCGTCATCCACCCAGCGATAGAAGGTGACGCGGTGGGACATCTCCGAGTCCGAATAGACGAACTCCTCGGAGGCGCCCGCGCTCGCCCGCTTGGAGAAGTGGGCGCGGCGCTCGAGGACCACGGGCCGCGACACGCGTTCAAGGCGCATGCGCCCGCCGGGGCCCTCGAACTCGATCTCCTCGACCCGGCCGGGGCCGGGTTCGAGAGGGTGCTCGATGTCGCGGGTGACCTTGAACGTGTCGCGAATGCGCTCGGTCATCTCGTGCCAGCGCTCATCGTTCACAGGATCGCCTCCTCTCGAGAACCGGATGCCGCACCCGGCTCGAGCATGCCGTGCAGCGCGAAACGAATTGCCAAACCGGCTCAAAAATGGTACTTTAACACGTCGCCGGAGGGTCGGGCGGCCCCCTCGTAAGGGGGCTCGAGTGCCCCCGGCGGGCCGGCCCACGAGCCGTGTCCCTTTGCTTCGCCTCGAGTCTCAAGGGCCCGGGCCGCAGGGTCCGGCGCCGGCCTCCCGCGAGGCCGGGGATCCGTGACGGAGGTCCGCCGTCGACAGCGTTCGCGCCGGCCCCGGTCGCCTCCCGTGGATGATCGGGGGCCTCTGCCTCCTGGTCGGCGGTGCGCCGCTCGCGGTCAATGCCTTCGGTGCGGACTTCCGGGCCGGATTCCTGGTGCTGTCGCTGGGCCTCGGTCTCGTGGCTCTGACCGATCGCCGGCTCGCGGAGGTGCTGCTGGCAGGGCGGCCGTGGAGCGTGGTGCTGCCGCTTGCCGCCCTGTGGGTCTACGTCCTGGCGCGCAGTCCGTCGACGCTCGATCCGCCGGCGGCCCTCTCCGCGGTGCTCGACCTGACCGCGCTCGGGATCGTCATCGTGATCCTCGCGTCGGGGATGATCGGCGGGGGCCGGCGCACCGTGATCCGGGCCGGGCTCATCGCCATGGCGATCGTCGCCGCCTGGGGCATCGCGCAACGGGCCGGCGTGCATCCATTTCTCGATTCATCGATCTGGCGCCCGAGCCGACCGACGCGGCCGCTCGGGACGCACAACCTGATGGGCGCCTACCTCGCCGCCTGGCTGCCGGTCGCGACGGCCCTGGCGCTGGGAACGACGCGGTGGCGCAAAGCGGGCTGGGGAGCGGCTGCGCTCCTCGGTCTTGCCTGTTTCCTGTTGAGTGAATCGCGCGGCGCCTGGCTCGCGCTAGCCGTGGCGCTCATCGCCATGGGGCCCTGGCTCGTGCGCGGGGGATCCCTCCAGATCGCCGCCGCGTGGCGGCGCGATCGGCGCGGAGCCTGGATCCTGGTGCTCGTGGCGCTCGCGGTGACCGTGGCCTGCGCCGGCTCGGTCGTCGCCCGATTGGGCACGCCCGAGCGCTCCGGGCTCCTCGCGACGGGCGCCCCCGCAGGCGACCGCATCGAGCGGGCGCCGGCGGAGCGTTCCGAGCTGGAGGTGCCCGCAGCAGGGGCAACGTCATGGGCGGCGACGGCGCTCACGAGCTTCGAGCGTCGCACGCTCGTGGCGCGGGCGGCCCTCGATCTGGTGAGCGAGCGTCCGCTCGGCGGTTTCGGGCCGGGGAGCTTTCGTCTGGCCTTCTACACGGTGCGGCCGCCGCTCATGCAGCGGCTCGAGGCCGAGACGGGCGAGACGGCGGTGCACGCGCACAGCGACCCGCTCGAGACGGCCGCCGAACTCGGGCTCCTCGGGCTCGTGCTGATCGTCGTGTGGCTCGCGCTCGCCGCGCGGCGCGCCTTTCGCGCCATCGATCCGCGCGGCGGGAGCGGTCCGGCCGGCGGGTCGGCGCGGGCGAAGGCGAGAGCCGCAGAGGACGCGCTGGTCGAGGCGGGGATCGTGGCCGGCGGCGTGGCCCTCGGGGTTCATGCCCTGGTCGACTTCCCGCTGCACGAGGCGCCGACCGCGCTCATCGGTGCGGTGTTCCTGGGGCTCGCGGCGGGGGAGCGAGTGGCACCTCCGGTCGCGGGAGCCGGGCGCGGCGCCGGATCGGCGCTCGCCTTGCGTCTCGGGCTGAGCGCGATCCTCGTTCTCGGGATCGCTGCGGCCGTCTCGGTCGCCGCGGCGGAACGCGCCCATCGGCGCGCGTACGCCGTGCTCGCGAGCGGCGATCTCGCCGGCAGCGAGCGGTGGCTCGAGCGGGCGCGGCGGCTCGCGCCCGATCAGGCGCGCGACTGGGTGGCCGCGGGAGAGGTGGCGCGGCACGAGGCGCGTCTCGCGACGAGCGCGGAGGAGCGGGGCGCCGCCCTCGCCAGGTCGGCGGAGCGCTTCGCCCGGGCCGCGCGGAGCGAGCCGCAGATCGCAGCGCGCTGGTTTCGCGCGGCGACCGCGCTCGATGAGGCGCGCGTGGCCGGCGCAGCGGTGGGTGCGGACTCGGTGGAGGCGCTCCTCGATCGGGCGCTCGCGCTGAATCCGTATCTCGGGCGCGCGCGGGCGCGGCGGGTGGCGTTCCTGCGCGAGGAGGGAGACCGGGCGGCGGTCGCGGCCGCGCTCGCCGCCGGGGACAGCCTTTCGCCGGGCGATCCGGCGCTCGCGCTCGAACGCGGCCGCTGGCTGCGCGAGCGCGGCGATGCGCGCGGGGCGCTCGTCGAGTTCGAACGGGCGGCGCGCGGCGCGAACCGTGAAGCGGCGGGCCAGGCGCTCGATGAGATCGCGAGGCTCGGGCCGGCGGGCGCGGATCCGGCGGGCCGGCTCGAGGTTCTCGCGCGAGACCGGGGTCTCGATCCCGCGGTGCGGGCCGGGGCCGCGCGACTATGCGGGGACATGGCCATGGCTGCCGGCGACCTCGCCGGGGCGCGGGCCTGGTACGCTGCGGCGGCTGCCGCCGGCCCGGGCAGTCCCGAGGTCGAGCTCGGCCTCGGCAACGTGGCGTATGCGTCGGGTGAGCTGGGCGAGGCCGAGCAGCGCTACCGCGCGGCCCTCGCCGGGCGGCCCGAGATGGCGGAGGCCTGGCAGAACCTGGGCCATGTCGCTCTCGCGCGCGGGGACACGGCAGCAGCGCTGCGCTTCTATGGGCGAGCGCTCGCCCAGCGGCCGGTCAATCCGCCGCTCAGGGCTTACGTGGACGAGTTGAAGGGGCGGGGTGGTCAGAGCAGGTGATAGAGAGCAGGTGGCGCGCAGCCGGACGGATCCCGCGGGGATCCGCCCGGTTGCGCGCGGCAGCGCCATGGGGCCGAGTCGCCGCGAGGAGGCGGCGCGGCCGTGGGGCGACAGGCGATGGTGGCGGGCGTGTCCGTCACGCTTGGCAACAGGAGGGGTCGCCGCTCGAGAGGCGGCCTCGAGGCACCACGAGTGCCGTGCATACACGCTCGAGAGGAGGAAGGTTTCCATGCAGTCGGCAAGAAAGATGCTGTTGGCCCTTCTGGCGATGGCGCTGGTCGGGTTCCTGGTCCCCGCGGGGGCCGGCGCCCAGACCAGCTCCGAAGGGGGGTCGTTCCCGGATCCCAAGCCGCTGATCCCGCAGTCATGCACTCCGGTGATCGGGGTCAGCCCGGATCCGGTGGATTTCGGCAGCGTTCCCGTCGGGCAGACGGCGCTGCTCGATGTCGTGATCTCCGACAACGAAGGAGACGCCGGCTGCTCGATCGAGCTGCAGAACATCGAGCTCACGGTCGGCTCCGGGTTCTTCGAACTGATCGGCCTGCCGGCCTTTCCGGCCAGCGTGACGGTGGGCCAGCCCTTGCTGATCCAGGTGCGCTTCTCGCCTTCCCAGACCGGGCAGCTGAACGGTGTCATGGCCGTCACGAGCGACGATCCGCTCACTCCGGTCAAGGAGGTGCAGCTCCGGGGCGTCGGCAGCGTCGAGAACCAGCCACCGGTCTGCGCCGCCGGCGGTCCTTACGTCGGGTTCGTCGGAACGAGCGTCACCTTCGACGGCGCCGGCTCGAACGATCCCGACGGCACGATCGATTCGTACGCCTGGACCTTCGGCGACGGCGGCTCGGCGACCGGGGTCGCCCCGTCGCACACCTACACGACGACCGGCGTTTTCACGGTCACCCTCATCGTGACCGACAACAACGGCGCCTCCTCGGAGTGCACGAGCACGGCATCCATCACCGAGCAGACCGGGGACGTGATCACGGTGACGGCGCCGAACGGCGGTGAGGAGTTCGCTCCCGGCGAGGTCACCCAGGTCGCCTGGACCTCCGAGGGCGATATCCCCTTCGTCGACATCGAGCTCTCGACCGATGGCGGCACCTCCTTCGAGGCGATCGGTGTCAGCGAGGCGAACGACGGGAGCTTCGACTGGACGGTGCCGAACCGGCCGACGGCCACGGCGCGCATCCGGGTCAAGGACTCGGCGGACGGCAACCCGTCCGATGTTTCGGATGCCAACTTCACGATCAACGGCGTGCGCGTCACGCGGCCCAACGGCGGCGAGGCGTTCGTCATCGGGACCGTCGAGTCCATCACCTGGGATCGCTTCGGGACCGAGATCGCGAACGCGCGCATCGAGCTGTCGATAGACGGCGGGTTCAGCTACACCGACATCGAGGCGACGACGCCGAACGACGGCAGCTACGACTGGACCGTGCCCGCGAGCGCCACGACCCAGGGCATCGTCCGCATCTCCGACGCCGCGAACGCGCTGGCCACGGACCTGTCGGACGCGAGCTTCTCGATCGTCGAGCAGGGCCAGAACCTGCCGCCGACCTGCGCTGCGGGCGGCCCGTACACGGGGACGGTCAACGTGGCCGTGGCCTTCGACGGGACGGGCTCGAGCGATCCGGACGGCACGATCGCCTCCTACGCCTGGAACTTCGGTGACGGGTCGAGCGGGAGCGGTCCGACGCCGAGCCACACGTATACGGCGGTGGGCAGCTACACGGTCTCGCTCACGGTGACCGACAACCTCGGCGCGACCTCGACCTGCTCGGCTGCGGCATCGATCGCGGAAGCCGGCAACCTGCCGCCGGCCTGCGATGCGGGCGGCCCGTACACGGGGACGGTCGACGTGGCCGTGGCCTTCGACGGGACGGGCTCGAACGATCCGGACGGTACGATCGCCTCCTACACCTGGAACTTCGGTGACGGGTCGAGCGGGAGCGGTCCGACTCCGAGCCACACGTACACCGCAGCGGGTGCCTACACGGTCTCGCTCACGGTGACCGACAACCTCGGCGCGACCTCGACCTGCTCGGCTGCGGCATCGATCACGGGTGGGGCCAACCTGCCGCCGGCCTGCGACACGGGCGGTCCGTACGCAGGGCGGGTGGACGAGGCCGTGGATTTCGACGGACGTGACTCGATCGATCCGGACGGCACGATCGCGTCCTACGCGTGGAACTTCGGCGACGGGACGACCGGGAGCGGTCCGACTCCGAGCCACACCTACACCGCAGCCGGCAGCTACGAGGTGACTCTCACCGTGACCGACAACGGGGGAGCCGCGTCGACCTGCACCACGGATGCGACGATCACGACTCCGCCGACGGGTGCGATCCGTGTGGCAGTGCCGCCGAGCACCTTCGCCCCGGCGGGGGCCGACGTGTCCATTCCCGTGTTCATCCTCGACGACGTGACCGGACTCGGCATCGTCTCGACCGAGTTCGAGCTCCGTTACAACCCGAAGGTGCTCACCGTCCAGGCGCTCTCCTTCCTCGACACGATCGGCGAGGGCGCGACGAGCGAGTGGACGGTCGTGCATCGCAACGAGAACGAGGATCTCCTGCGCGTCGCGATCTCATGGCCGCGGCCGATCGGCGCCTGCGGCGAGCTCGTCAACGTGCTCTTCCAGATGACGCGTCGCAGCGAGAACCGTTCGTACCTCGAGCTCGACATCCTCTTCAACGAGGGCAAGCCCGCGGCGGAGGGGCAAGACGGCCAGGTCGTCAAGGGCATCCTCGGCGATGTCAACGGCTCGGGCCAGGTGTCGAGCATCGACGCGACCCTGGTCCTGCAGGAGGTGGTGGGGCTGATCCATCTACCTGATCCGGAGTACCCGGAGTTCACCGTCGAGGTGGCGGACGTCTCCGGGAACTTCGAGATCCGGGCCTACGATGCGGCGCTCATGCTCCAGTACGTGCTCGGGATCATCGATCACTTCCCGGCGGAGGAAGACGGCCTGAGCTGCGATCCCGGCGGGCGGCATACGCCTGTCAGCCAGCCGCACGCTCCGCGCCTGATCGCGCTCGAGTGGCTCTCGCCGACCGAGGCGGTCGTCGTCCTCGACGACGGCGGCGGCGTGCTCGGCGTCGAGCTGCTCCTCGCCTTCGATCCCGCCTTTGCGCGCGTGATCGCGGTCGAGGGGACGGGCGCTGACATGCACGTCGCGAGCCGGATCGGGGAGGGTCGGATCGAGCTGGCGACGGCGCTGGCCCGGCCGGTCTCGGGGCGCACGGAGATCGCCCGCATCCGCTTCGCGGCGGAGGCGGCGGGCGGCGCGGTGACGATCGAGTCGCCGAGCCTGAACGAGGGCCTCGTCCCGGTCACGGTGGCCGGCTCCCCGCTCGGCGCGCCGGGGCTGGGCCCGGTGGTCCTCGCCCAGAATCATCCGAACCCGTTCAATCCCGCGACGCAGATTCGCTTCACGCTCCTCACCGCCGGTCCGGTCGATCTCTCCATCTTCGACCTGGCCGGACGGCGTGTGCGGTCGCTCGTCCACGGCTCGGTCGCGGCGGGCACGCACTCGGCGGAGTGGAACGGTCGCGATGACATGGGCGGGGCGGTCGCGGCGGGCGTCTACCTGTACACGCTGGATGCGGCGGGGACGACGGCGACGCGGAAGATGATCCTCCTCAAGTAGACCTGCCGGAGTACGGAGCAGGACCGAGGTCGGGCGCCGGCGTGGATCCGGCGCCCGACCTCCGGGAACCTTCCTTGGGCGGCGGCGCGCTCGAGCGCGCCGCCGCCGTGTCGGCCCGGCCGCCGCATTCCAAGCGCCGGCGGGCTCTCGCCTCGATTGAATGGACGCAACGTGAGATGCCCTGGAACGAGGGAGGAGGCATGACGGAGGCGGGACCCATCTGGAAAAACGAAGCAGAGAACGCCATCCGGCGCTTGCCGGGCGTGGTCGGCGCGCACGTCCGCATGCACGGGGACGAGATCGGCGCGATCTTCGTGCAGACCGACGGCAGCCGCGAGTCGCGGCGTTTCGTGCGGGATGTCGAAGCGATCCTCGCGACCACGGGTGGGATCGAGGTCGACTACCGGAAGATCTCGGTCGCCGCCACTCCGCCGCTCACCCTCGTGCCGCCGGAGGGGAGGGCGCTGGCCGAGGCGCCGCCGCGCCGGCCGGCTTTCGAGAATGTGCGTCTCAACACCTCAGGGCTCAGGACCGAGGCCCAGGTCGAGCTCTCCCTGGGCGAGACCCATGTCCTCGGTTCGGCGGCCGGACCGGCCACCCGCGGGAGCGTGCTCGACCTGGTGGCCGAGGCCTGCCTGAACGCGACCGCCCAGCTCATCGACGAGGCGGTGTCCTTCTCGCTCGGCGGGCTCGAGCGGGTGCGGGTCGGCCGGGACGATGTGATGGTCGTTCTCGTCCACTTCATCCAGGGGCGGACCGAGAAGGCGCTGACCGGGTCGAGCCCCTGCGAGCAGGACGATCTCAGGTCGGCGACCTACGCCACCCTCGATGCGATCAACCGGATCTTCTCGCACCTGAAGCACCGGGAGGCGGTCGAGTACGTCCTTGAGGCCGAGGTAGGGCGGATCTCTGACCCCGCTTCTTCGGGCCTCGAGATCCCTCAGATGGCGCCTGAGATGAATAGGCTAATGTGTTGCAGGAAAATGCGTTTATGAATCGCTATCGGCCTCGAGCCGGGAGCCAGCAGGCCGTGGTCCGCGAGCGGGAGGACGCTCCGACCTCCACCCCCGTGACCTCTCCGGGAGACCGGACCGGGGGTTCAAAAGGATCTTGACCGGCCCTCACGGCCCGGCCCAAGATCGGGCCGATCGAGTGGTGGTGAAGCCGACATCCGGGAGCGAGGGGTCGTTGCGCCCAAGCGGAGCGGACCCACGAGCTAGCGGAGCATCTCCCCCCACCGGACGCGTCGCCGTGGTGACGCGAGCCGGCGGACGGACACCACGGAAGGGGTCAGTCTAGAATAGGAGGTGGCTCCATGTTCGCCATGATCGGCCTGGTCAATCTCATCATAGCCCTCCTGGGTGGGCGGGCTGGCTGGTAGGTACGTCGGCTCTCGCGGTGTCGGCTTCCCTTTCTCATCGGCGCTGCCCCTGCCCGGCGGAGCATCCGCGCGGCCGGGGGTGGGCGCCGGACCCGATAGCATGAGTACGCGGCGGGCCGGCTCGCCCCGGCCCGCCTGAAGTCATCGCGGCAGTGCCGCGCGCGCTCGGAGCGCGCGGATCGAGCACAATCCCCCCGCCGGTGGTGCCCCGGGGCGGGAACACGCGATCAGCGTTGCGCCCGCGGGGCCTGTCGTTTGCCCTGCGGTCGGCGCGATCGAGCGGGGCACCATGGACGACTCGCCAGTCGCGCGGCTCCTGCGTTTCGATTCCCTGGCCGCGACCCTTGCCTCGGCCGGGGCGGCCGCCACGACCGGTCTTCGCGCCCGCGTCCGCCGCGCGCTCCCGCTTCTCCTCCTCGCGGTGAGCGTCATCGGGGTGGCCGCGCTCCTCCTCGGCGGCCTGACGCGGACGGCGGTGGACATCGGGCCCCAGGACCGCGTCCTCTTCGGCCTCTGGATCGGTCTCCTCGTCTTGACCGAGCTCTCGCCCGTGCGCATGCCGCGGGGCGGCTTCATGACCGTGTCGTCGGCCTTCGACTACGCGGCCATCATTCTCTTCGGCCCGCTCGCGGCGGCGTGGATCGACGTCATATCGGGCGCCGTCGCGCACGGCCTCATCCGCCCGCGGCACATCGTCCGGCTGGCCTACAACCTCGCCACGTACACGCTCGCCGCCTTCGCCGGCGGCGCGGTCTACGCGGGGCTCGGCGGATCCTTCGGCTCCTTCGCGCTCGATGCGCGGCACCTGATCGCGCTCGGCGGACTCGGCGTCACCTACTTCGCCGTCAACACCGGGCTCGTGAGCCTCGCCCTCGCCGCGGAGGCCGGCACCGACCCCTGGCGCGTCTGGCAGGTGAACTACCGCTGGACGCTCCGGCAGCTCCTCGCCTTGCTGCCGTTCGGCGCGCTCGTCGCGGTCGTCCATCTCACCTGGGGTTTCCCGGCGATCGTCCTCTTCCTCCTGCCGCTCCTCCTCGTGCGGCACACCTTCAGCCAGTACGTGGACATGCGCGCGGACCTCGTCGATTTCTCGACCGCGCTCGTCGCGATGATCGAGGAGGTGGATCCCTACACCCGCCGCCATTCGATCCGGGTCGCTTCCTATGCCGAACGTCTGGCGCGGGGCCTCGGCCGGCCGGAGACCGAGGTGGAGCGGATCCGGCTCGCCGGGCTCCTCCACGACCTCGGCAAGGTGGGACAGCCGGCGGTGCTCCTCCGGAAGCCGGGACGCCTCGATCCCGAGGAGAGGGAGCAGATCCAGGGCCACCCGGCGACCGGCGCCGACATCGTGGCCAAGATCCGCGCCTTCTCGGCCGTGGCCCATCTCGTGCGCTGCCATCACGAGCGCATCGACGGCGCCGGCTACCCGGCGCAGCTCGAAGGCAACTCGATCCCGCTCGGCTCGCGCATCGTGCTCGTGGCCGATGCCTTCGACGCTATGACCTCCGATCGCCCGTACCGAGCGGGGATGGGTCCCGCAGAGGCGATCGCCGAACTCCGCCGGCATGCGGGGACGCAGTTCGACTCGCGCATCGTCTCGACGCTCGTCCGGCTCCACGAGCGCGGGGAGTTCCCGGTCATCCGCCACGCGGTGGGCGACCTCGACATCCGGCTCGCCGGCTGACGCCGCGCCCTTTCCCGCCCCGGTCCGACCCCTCGCGACTCCGCGTCGTTCCGTTCCGCCGCGGCCGCTTCTGCGGCTGGGTGGAGCCCAGATCACCCGCGACCCCGACGTGAGGATATCGTCGTGTACACCACCCTCTCGCCGGTCGCCGCCACGTGCCCCCTCCCCGAACCGCTCCTGATCGGCGCGAGCGCCGCCATCGCCAGCGTCCGTGCCGCCGCCATCCGGGTGGCCGCTTCCGACGCGGCCGTCCTGATCGAGGGCGAGACCGGCACCGGCAAGGAGCTGGTCGCGCGCGCGATCCACCACCATGAGCCGGCGCCGCGCGCGGCCGTTCGTCACGCTGAACTGCGCCGCGCTCGCCCGAGACGCTGCTCGAGAGCGAGCTCTTCGGCCACGAGCAGCGGCGCGTTCACCGGCGCCGATCGCGCGACACGAACGGGCTCTTCGAGCGCGGCCGACGGCGGCACGCTCTTCCTCGACGAGATCGGCGACGATGCGCCCGCTGATGCAGGTCGAAGCTCCTCCGCGTGCTGCAGGAGCGGCGAGGTCCGGCCGGTCGGCGGCGGCGCAGCGCGTCGCCGGTCGACGTGCGCATCGTCGCCGCCACCAACACTCGCCTCGAGGACCGCGGTCGCGGCGGGCACGCTTCCGCGAGGACCTCTACTACCGCCTGAACGTCGTCACGATCGAGCTGCCGCCGCTCCGCGACCGGCCCGAGGACATCCCGCTCCTCGTGCACCACTTCGCGCAGCGGTTCGCCCGCGCCGACGAGCGACCGCCGATCGAGCTCGCGCCCGCGGCGCTCGACGCGCTCAGCACTACCCCTGGCCGGGGAACGTGCGCGAGCTCGAGAACGAGATCCTGCGCCTCACGGCGCTCCATGCCGGCGAGCGGGTGGGCGCGGCCGAGCTCTCGGAGCGGGTGCGCAGCGCGTTCCTCGTGCGGCCGACCGGGCCGCGCGCCGCGGGGCGCGAGCTCAAGGCCCAGGTCGAGGCTCTCGAGCGTTCGCTCATCGCCGAGCGCCTCGTGCGCTTCGCCGGCAACAAGTCGCGCGCGGCGCGCGACCTCGGTCTCTCCCGGCAGGGTCTGGCCAAGAAGATGCGCCGGTACGCGCTCGGCTGGCTCGCCGCGGGGAGGATGCACCGCCGGGGCCGCGGTGGAGACCGTCGCCGCGCAGCCCCCGGCGGCTTTCTTCCCCGCGGAGCCGGAGGCGGGGCCGGCGGCGGCGACCGCGACCGCGCGGCGGCCGCCGGGCTAGCGGCCGCCGCGCTCGCGGTGCGCTTGCAAGGAGCGGGGGCTTCTCCTACGCTGCAGTTCGCCGCGACCGGCTCGGGGTGCGAAGGGCGCCCCCGAACGTCGCGCCTCAGGGAGGGCACGTGGCAGAGAAGCCGCTTCTCATCGGGGTCATCGGCGGGGGACAGGTCGCGCAGGTGTCCCACCTGCCTGCCTGGCAGAAGCTCAAGCCCGAGGTCCAGGTCGCCGCCGTCTGCGATGAGGACAAGGCGCGGCTCAAGGGCGTGGCGCAGAAGTTCGCGATCCCGAACGCGGTGACCGACTTCGAGGAGATCCTCCGCGACAAGGCGATCGATGCGGTCGACATCTGCACGCCCAACCACCTGCACGCGCCGATGGCGGTGGCGGCGCTCCGGGCCGGGAAGCATGTCCTCTGCGAGCGGCCGATGGCCCGCAACAGCCGCGAGGCCGAGGCCATGGTCAAGGCGGCCGAGAAGGCGGGTCTCATCCTCATGTGCGCGATGAACAACCGCTTTCGCGACGACGTGCAGCTCCTCCGCCGATTCATCCTGAAGGGGGAGATCGGGCAGCTCTACTACATCAAGACGGGTTGGCTCCGCCGCGGAGCGAGCTACGGCTGGAAGGTCGAGCGCGCCATGTCGGGCGGCGGTGCGGTGCTCGACCTCGGTGTGCAGATGCTCGACATCGCCATGTGGCTCGCCGGCGAACGCCAGGTGACGGCGGTGAGCGCCCAGGTGCACCGGCCCCGCCCCGACGCGGTCGAGGATCAGGCGGTCGGCCTCATCCGCTGCAAGGACGGCCTCACCGTCACGGTCGAGGTGAGCTGGTCGCTCCACATCGAGCGCGACCTTGCCTACCTGAACGCTTTCGGCACGCGGGGCGCCGCCTCGCTCCTGCCGCTCCGCATCGACAAGGAGATGCACGGGAATCTGGTCAACGTGACGCCGGCCGCTCCCGCGCAGAAGAACCTCTACAAGCACTCCTATGACCGCGAGATCATGCACTTCGTGGCCTGCGTCCGGAACAACGAAGCGCTGCTCTCGCCCGGGACCGACGGCCTGGCCATGATGCGGCTCGCCGACGCCATCTACGCCTCGGCCAAGAGCGGTCGTGAAGTCGCGCTCGCCTAGGCGCGGCGGTCGGCGCGGGGGGGCGGCCCGGGGCGCGACGGCGCCGGCGCGCGCGCACCGCTGCCGCCGCGCACGCGGCGGGCGCTCGCGCTCCGCTTCCTCGCATCGGGCGGGCTCGCCGCGCTCGCCTACCCGCCGTTGCACCTGGGTCCGGTGATCCTCATCGCCCTCGTCCCGTTCTTCGACGCGGTGCGCATCGCGGAGGAGACGCCCACCGGGCGGCGGGCGGCGAGCGGGATCGTCTTCCTCGGCGGGATGCTCCACTTCGCGCTCCTCCTCTACTGGATCCTCTTCCTGCCGCCGGGCGAGGTGACCATCCCCGGGCTCATCATTCCCGCCTTCGCGCTCATGGTCGCCTATCTCGCCCTCTTCCTGTTCGCGGCCCAGGCGGCGGCGCGGCGCGGGGCGCGCCGCGGCGTGCCGTGGTGGATCGCGCTCCCCGTGGCCTGGGTCGGCTGCGAGTACCTCCGGAGCCAGACCCAGCTCGGCTTTCCCTGGGTGCTGTCGGGCTACGGGCTCATCGCTACGCCGCGCATCCTCCAGTTCTTGAGCGAGACCGGGATTTTCGGCGGCAGTCTCTTCGTCTGCCTGGTGAACGGCTGCGTGTGGGCGGCGCTCAGGGCCCGCGGGCGGCGGCGCGTCACCTTCGCGGCGGCCGCCCTCGCCCTGGTCGGCGGTGCCCTCGCCCACGGCACCTACGCCCTCGCGCACCTCGGCCCCGCGCGCACCATCCAGGTGGCGCTCGTCCAGGGCAACATCGGGCACGAGATCAAGTTCGATCCGCAGCACCGGAACGCGAACCTCGATCGCCTGATGGGCATGAGCGAGGAGGCGGTGGCCGCGAGCCCCACCCGGCCCGACCTCGTGGTCTGGCCGGAGACCGCCGCCACCTGTTACCTGAAGCTCGACATGGGCTGCCGCTTCCTTCTCTCCTCCTTCGTGGATCGCCTCGGCGTGCCGCTCCTGACCGGCGCGCCCGATGTGGACCGGCGTCCCGGCGGCGCTCGCCGTTACTCGAACGCCGCCTTCGTGATCGCACCCGGGCAGGGGCCCACCGGCGAGTACGCCAAGGTGAACCTCGTCCCCTTCGGCGAGGCCTTTCCCTACCAGGATCGCTTCCCGTTCCTGGCGCGGATCGACTTCGGAGAGGCCGACTTCGATCGCGGACCCGGCTTCACGCCGCTCGCCCTGCCCGCCGGCGACACGGTCGGGGTCATGATCTGCTTCGAGTCCATCTTCCCGCACATCGGTCGCGCCTATGCCCGGGCCGGCGCCGGGTTCTTCGTCAACGTGACCAACGACGAGTGGTTCGGCGCGAGCGGCGGGCCGTACCAGCACGCCGCGATGGCCGCCGCGCGCGCCATCGAGTGCCGGCGGGGGCTCGCCCGGGCGGCCAACACCGGGGTCTCGTTCGTCGTGGATCGCGGCGGGCGGGTCGCGCACCCGACGAGGCTCTTCGAGCCGGCCACCGTGGTCGCTCCGGTCGAGATCGGGACCGGGGTTACGGGCTACATGCGGATCGGGGATCTCCTCCCCGGACTCTGCCTCGCGGCGACCGCGCTCATGGCGTTCCTCGGACATCGCCGGCCGCCGGCGGCCGTTTGACAAGCCTCCGGACGGGTGCTAGCCTCGATGACAAGATATTGAATAACAACGACTTACATGGAAGGCTCGACGCTCTGTGGGCGCCCCGCCCCGCCCTTGGCGACCCGCGGCTCCGTCTCGCTGCGGCGGCGATCGCCACGGTGCTCCTCCTTGCGCTCAGCCCCGGCCCCGCTCTGTTTCTCGCCCTCACCCTGAGCGGCGCGGCGATCGTCGCCGGCGGTCCTGCTCTTGGCAAGTTTCTGCGCTTGGCCGCTGGAATCGGCGCCATCACCCTGGTCCTGAACGCATTCACCACGCCCGGGGCGGCGCTCCTCGAGCTCGGTCCGTTCGCCGTGACCGCCGCCGGGATCGCCGCCGGCGCCGCCCGCGCCGCGCGTCTGGTCGGGCTCGCCGCGGTTGCCCGCCTGGTCGCGGTCGGCATCGGAGCGGACGATCTCGCCGCCCTGGCTCCCCGCCTCACCTGGCCTCTCGAGCGGCGGATCCCGGCGCTCTGCGGGGTGGGCCTCGCGCTCGGGCTGGCGGTCCGCTTCGCCCCCGAGATCCCGCGCGCGGCGGCGCGGATCCGCCTCGCCCAGGCTGCGCGTCCGCCGCGGCCGGTCGCCCGCGGACTCGGCGCGCGCCGCGCCGCGCTCGAGTCGTTCTACCTGCCGCTGCTCGGCGCGGTCCTCCGCCGCGCGGACGAGGTCGCGCGCACGCTCGATGCGCGGGGCTTCGCGAGCGGGGCGGCCACCCGCCGGAGCGAGGATCGATGGGGCCGGTCGGAGGCGGCGATCGCGCTCGCCCTTGCGGTCGGGGCCGGGCTCGCGCTCCTCCTCGATCGCCGGGTCCGGGCCGGCGGGTGAGCGGCGGATGGCGCGTTACCGCCTGGATCTCGCCTATGACGGCACGGATTTCGGGGGCTGGCAGATCCAGCCCGGGTCGCGTACCGTCCAGGGCGTGGTGGAGGCGGAGCTGGCCGAGCTCCTCGGGGTCCGGGTCCGCGTCACCGGGGCCGGGCGCACCGATCGCGGCTGTCACGCCGCGGGCCAGGTCGCGCACTTCGACTACGAGGGGCCGCGGAGCCGGGACACGATCGCGCGCGGGCTCGCGGCGCTCCTCCCGGCGGACGTCCGGCTCAAAGGCATGGCCCCGGTGGGGAGCGACTTCGACGCGCGCCGGAGCGCGACGGCGCGCGCCTATCACTATGCGATCGCGCGCCGGCCGTCGCCGTTCAACCGGCGCGTCGCATGGGCGCTTGGCGAGCGGCTCGATCTCGCCGCGCTCCGCGCCGCGAGCGCGGGTCTCCTCGGCGAGCACGACTTCCGCGGGTTCGCGGTCGTCGATCGCGAGGAACAGACCGGTCGCTGCCGGGTCACCGCCGCCGAGTGGACGATCGCCGCCGGCGGCTATCGGTTTCGGATCGTGGCCGATCGCTTCCTGACCCGCATGGTGCGACTCCTCGTGGGAGCGCTCGTCGAGGTGGGGCGGGGGCGATCGGCGCCGGATTGGGTGGCGGCGCGGCTCGACCGCCCGCCCGCGAATCCACGCCCGGCGGCCGCACCCGCCGCCGGGCTCTGCCTGGTCTGGGTGCGCTACGGGACGGCGCCCGGCGCCGGCGGCCAGCGCCCGCCGGCGAACGCAGAGCGCCGCGAAGAAGAGGGAGAGCGATGAAGATCTTTCTCGACACCGGCAACATCGAGGAGGTCCGGCAGGCAGCGAGTCTCGGCGTCCTCGACGGCGTCACCACCAATCCGAGCCTCATTGCGAAGGAGTCGGGCGACTTCAGGGACATCGTGCGCGAGATCTGCAAGATCGTCGACGGCCCGGTGAGCGCCGAGGTGGTCGCCACCGATACCGAGGGGATGCTCAGGGAGGGGCGCGAGCTTGCCAAGATCCACCAGCACGTCGTGGTCAAGATCCCGATCCTGCCGGCCGGATTGCGTGCCATTCACCAGCTCAAGAAGGAAGGCATCCGCACCAACTGCACGCTCGTCTTCTCGTCCAACCAGGCGCTCCTCGCCGCCAAGGCGGGGGCGAGCATGGTGAGCCCGTTCATCGGCCGCCTCGACGACGCGAGCGCGAACGGCATGGACCTGATCCGCGAGATCTGCGCGATCTACGCCAACTACGACTTCGACACCGAGGTCCTGACCGCGAGCATCCGCCATCCGTTGCACGTGGTCGAGGCCGCGCTCGCCGGGAGCGATATCGCCACCATGCCGTACAAGGTCTTCGAGCAGATGGTGAAGCATCCGCTCACCGATATCGGCCTCGAGCGCTTCCTTGCCGACTGGGAGAAGGTGAAGGCGCGCTCGGCGAAGGCCGCGGCCGTCTAGCGCGGGACTGAGCGGCCATGGACGGGTGCCGGTCGGCAAGGAGGGTGCGCGAGCTCGCCTGGATGCTCGTCCTGGCGGCGGCATGGCCGGCCGCCGTCCCGGCGGACCCGGGCCTCGCGGGCGGGACCGCGGCGAGCGGGAGCGGGGCGGGCTCGATCGAGCGCACGCGGCGAACGGCGATCGTCGCCGCCGCCGAGCTCGCGGGACCGGCCTGCGTGTCGATCACCACCGTGCGCACGCAGGTGACGCAGAATCCTCTCACGCCGTTCCAGGACCAGTGGTTCGACCAGTTCTTCCGCGATCTCTATCCCGCTCGCCGCTACGAGGTGCCGTCGCTCGGGTCGGGTTTCATCATCGATCCGCAGGGCTACGTGGTGACCAACGAGCACGTGATCCACGGCGCCGAGTCGATCCGGGTGACCCTTCCCGACAGCCGGGAGTTCCCGGGGCAGGTGATCGGGGCGGACCAGAACTACGACATCGCGGTGATCAAGATCGAGGGACCGGACCTCCCGGCCATCGATCTCGGCGACTCCGAGGATCTCATCATCGGCGAGTGGGCGATCGCCATCGGTAACCCGTTCGGTTTCCTGCTCAACGACAACCATCCGTCGGTCACCGCCGGGGTCATCTCGGCGCTCCATCGCGACGTCAAGGCGGACAACCAGACCGGCGGCATCTACAAGGACATGATCCAGACCGATGCCGCGATCAACCCCGGAAACTCGGGCGGCCCGCTCGTGAACGGCGACGGGCAGGTGATCGGGGTGAACACGTTCATCTTCTCGGCCGCCGGCGGCTCGCTGGGGATGGGATTCGCGATCCCGATCAACACGGTGAAGCGGGTGGTGGACGAGATCGTGCGCTACGGCGAGGTGCGCGACATCTGGATCGGCATCTCGGTGCAGGAGATCTCGCCATTCCTCGCCGAGCAGCTCGCGATCCAGGACCGGAAGGGGCTCGTGGTGTCGGCGATCGACCGCGGGAGCCCGGCCTTCCGGGCCGGGGTCCGGGTCGGCGACGTGATCCGGGCCGTGAACGGCGCGCGTGTCACCTCGACGCGGGAGGCGCAGCGCCTCATCTTCGGGACGCCCGTCGGCGGCACGGTGCGCCTCGACGTCGAGCGCGAGGGCCGGCGCTCGGAGATCCCGGTCAAGGTGGAAGCGGCGCCCGGCGGGCGGCGGGACGGGTAGGCGAGGTCGGGAGAAGGGCAGGGGAGGCGGCGATGATCGAGCGGTACACGCGTCCGGAGATGGGGGGGATCTGGGCCGAGGCGGCCCGCTTCGACCTCTGGCTCGAGGTCGAGCTCGTGTTCCTCGAGGTGCTCGAGGCGCGCGGCGAGATCCCGGCGGGCGCCGCCGGCCGCGTGCGGAGCCGCGCGCGCTACGACATCGGGCGGGTGAACGAGCTCGAGGCGACCCTCAACCACGATGTGATCGCCTTCCTCACCGCGCTCGGGGAGGCGGTCGGGCCCGAGTCCCGCTTCATCCATCGCGGGATGACCTCCTCGGATCTCCTCGACACCGCCCTCGCCCTCCAGATCAAGAAGGGCGGCGATCTCCTCCTCGCGGGCCTCGATCGCCTGCGCGCCGCGCTCCGCGACCAGGCGCTCGCGCACAAGCACACGGCGGCCATGGGCCGCACGCACGGCGTCCACGCCGAGCCGACCACCCTCGGGCTCAAGTTTCTGCTCGCCTACGACGAGCTGGGGCGTGCCCGCACGCGGCTCGCCGCAGCGCTCGCCGAGGCGGCGGTGGGGAAGCTCTCGGGCGCGGTCGGCACCTTCGCGCATCTCGAGCCGGCGGTCGAGGAAGCGCTCATGGCGCGGCTCGGCCTCGCCGCGGCGCCGCTCTCGACCCAGGTCGTGCCGCGCGACCGGCATGCCGCGCTCCTCTGCGCGCTCGCCATCGCCGGCGCCTCGCTCGAGCGGCTGGCGATCGAGATCCGGAACCTCCAGCGCACCGAGATCCGCGAGCTCGAGGAGCCGTTCGGGAGCGGGCAGAAGGGCTCATCGGCCATGCCGCACAAGCGGAACCCGGTGCTCGCCGAGCGCGTCTCGGGGCTCGCCCGGGTCCTCCGCGGGAACGCGCTCGCCGCGCTCGAGAACGTCGCCCTCTGGCACGAGCGCGACATCTCCCACTCCTCGGTCGAGCGGGTGATCCTCCCCGACAGCTTCATCCTCCTCGATTACATGCTCGACGTGATGGTGCGCGTCATCCGGGGGCTGCATATCTACCCCGAGCGCATCGCCGAGAACCTCGCGCGCACGGGCGGACTCATCTACTCGCAGCGGGTGCTCCTCGCCCTCGTCGATCGCGGTCTCTCGCGCGAGGACGCCTACGGGATCGTGCAGCGGCACGCGATGGCGGCGTGGCGCGGCGAGGGCCGGTTCCAGGATCTTCTCGGCGCCGACCCCGCCGTCAAGCAGCTCCTCCCGGTCGCCGACTTCGCGGCCCTGTTCGACCCCGCCTTCTTCCTCCGCCATGTGGAGGCGATCTACGGGCGGGTGTTCGCGGCGGATTCGAGCGCGGATTCGAGCGCGGCGACGGCCGCCGCGGGGAGGACGCCATGAGCGCGGCCCGGAAGCCGGGCGCGGCGGGCGGCGCGCGCGCCGCGAAGAGCTGTCCGGCGCGCTACGGCTGGAGCGAGCTCGATGAGGCGGCGCTCAGAGAGGATCTCCGCCGGCGCGCGCTCACCCTCACCGTGGGCGAGGCGCGCGAGCTCGGGCGGCTGATCGGCCGCGATCCGACGCCGACCGAGGCGCGTCTCTTCGACATCCTGTGGAGCGAGCACTGCTCGTACAAGTCGAGCCGGAAGATCCTCGCGCGCCTGCCCACCAAGGGCTCCGAGGTGATCCTCGGTCCCGGCGAGGACGCCGGGGTCGTCCATCTCGGCACCCACGAGGGTGTCCGCTATGCGCTCGTCATCGGGCACGAGAGCCACAACCATCCCTCCCAGGTGCTGCCGGTCGAGGGCGCGGCGACCGGGATCGGCGGCATCGTACGCGATGTCTTCTGCATGGGCGCGGAGGTCGTGGGCGTGCTCGACGCGCTTCGCTTCGGCGACCCGACCGGACCGGAGGCGGTGCGCGTCAAGGACATCGCGCAGGGTGTCGTCCAGGGCATCATGGAGTACGGGAACGCGCTCGGCGTGCCGAACCTGGGCGGCGATGTCTTCTTCGACCCGTCGTTCGACGACAACTGCCTCGTGAACGTGGTCGCGCTCGGGGTCTGTGCCGAGTCGCGCATCATCCGGAGCCGCGTCCCGGCCGCGGCGCGGAGCGTTCAGCACGTTCTCATCCTGGTCGGCAAGCCCACCGACATGACCGGCTTCGGCGGGGCGAGCTTCGCCTCGGCCGCCCTCGACGCCGAGCGCGCCCACGAGCAGAAGGGCGCCGTGCAGGTGCACGATCCCTTCTTGAAGCGCGTCCTGTTCGAGGCGACCGAGGCCGTGTTCGCGCTCGCCGCGAGCCGCCGGATCGAGATCGGATTCAAGGACCTCGGCGCCGGCGGGCTGGCCTGCGCCGCGGTCGAGCTCGCCGCGGCCGCCGGCATGGGCATGGAGGTGGATCTCTCGGCGGTGCCGGTGGATGCTCCGGGGCATCTGCCCGAGGTGATCGCCTGCGCCGAGACCCAGGAGCGCTTCGCGCTCGTCGTCCCCGAGACCCTGGCCGCGGAGATCCTCGCCATCTACAACGAGGACTTCGAGCTGCCCGCGCTCTATCCGAGCGCCCAGGCGGCGGTGATCGGCCGCGTGCTCGCCGCGGATCGCTTCGTGTTGAAGCACAAGCGGCAGCGGGTGGGGGACCTCGCGGCGACCGTGGTGACGGCCGGCATCTACCACGAGCGGCCGGCCGCGGCGCTCGCCGGGCCGGCGCCGGAGGTGCCGCCCGCACCGGAGGTGGATCCCGGAACGGTGCTCGTCGAGCTCCTCGGCCGCCCGAACCTCGCCTCGCGCGAGTTCATCTATCGCGGCTACGACACCGACGTGCGCGGGCGCGCCGTGATGCGTCCGGGGGAGGGCGACGCCGGCGTCATCGCGCCGGTCCCCGGGGCGCCGTTCGGCCTCGCGATCGCGGTGGACGGGATCCCCTCCTACGGGCAGGTGGATCCGTATCTCGCCGCGGTGCACGCGACCCTCGAGGCGATGCGGAACGTGGCCGCAGTCGGCGCCGAGCCGATCGCGCTCACCGATTGCCTGAACTACGGAAGCCCGGAGAATCCCGATGTGATGGCCGCCTTCATCGCCGGCGTCGACGGCATCGCCGCGGCCGCGCGCGGCATCGGGCGGCGGCATGCGGCGGACGAGGCGGTGCCGGTCGTGAGCGGAAACGTGAGCTTCTACAACCACTCGGCCGCCGGGCGCGCCATCGCGCCATCCCCGATCGTCGCCTGCGCCGGGCGGCTCGCCGACTGGGCGCGCGCGGTGTCGCTCCGCGTCAAGGCGCCGGGCTCGCGCCTTCTCCTCCTCGGGGCGCGCCGCCCGGAGCTCGCCGGATCGGAGCTGCTCGCGCACCTCGGAGCCGCGGGCCCGCGCGCGGCCGGCCCGCTCCCGCCCGTCGACTTCGCGGTCGAGCGCGCCGCGCTCTATGCGGTCATCGATCTCATCGAGCGCGGCTTCGTCAACGCCGCGCACGACATCTCGGCAGGAGGGTTCGCGGTCGCGCTCGCCGAGATGCTCCTCGGTATCGCCGGGCCGCTCCGGATCGGGGCTGCGTGCGACCTGGGCCCGGTTGCGCCCGCGCTCGCTCCGTCCGCGCTCCTCTTCGGCGAGGCCCCGGGCTACGTGCTCGAGGTCCCCGCCGCGCGGAGCGCGGGCGCGCTCGAGCTCCTCGCCGCCCAGGGCGTTCCGGCCTGGGACGTGGGGGCGACGACGATCGCTCCGCGCCTCACGATCGCGCGGGCCGGGGGCGAGCTCCTGGATGTCGAGCTCGCGCGCCTCGCCGCCGTGCATCGGAGCGCGCTGGCCGAGGTCCTGGCATGAGCGGCCCCGCCGGTCCCGACACGAGAGGAAGGGAACCGATGTTCCGGATCGCCGTCCTGCAGCTCCCGGGAGTGAACTGCGAGCACGAGACCGCGCGCGCTCTCGCCGCGGCCGGGCTCGCCGCCGAGGTCGCCCGCTGGACGCGACACGATCTCGACGAGTTCGACGGGTTCGTGCTCCCGGGCGGGTTCTCGTTCCAGGACCGCGTGCGCGCCGGCGCCGTGGCCGCGCGCGAGCCCGCCCTCTCCGCCGTCGTCCGCGCCGCGCACGACGGGCGTCCGGTGCTCGGCATCTGCAACGGCGCGCAGGTGCTCGTCGAGGCCGGCCTCGTCCCCGATCTCCACGGCGAGGGCCGGATCGAGATGGGGCTCGCGCCGAACGCGATGCCGGGGCGGCAGGGCTACTACTGCACCTGGGTCCACACGGCGCCCACGGCGCGCGGACGCGACTCGGCCTTCGGGCTCGGGCTAGGCCTGGGCGAGGTGATTCCCGTCCTCGCCGCGCACGGCGAGGGTCGCTTCGTGACGCGCGATGCGCAGGTAGCAGCGGCGCTCGCCGCGGCCGAGATCGTCGCCTTCCGCTACGTGGCGCCCGACGGCGGCCCGGCCCGCGGCTTCCCCCTGAACCCGAACGGTTCGACGGCCGACGCGGCCGGCATCATGAACCCCGCCGGCAACGTGCTCGCCTTCATGCCGCATCCCGAGCGGGCGGCGTGGCTGTTCCAGGTCGGATGGGAGGTCGAGGGATCCTGGGGGGACCGGCATCGCGCCGCCGCCGGCGATCGCGCCGTGCTCTCGGGCCCCGGGCCCGGGCTCCGGTTGTTCACCTCGATGCGCCTCTACCTCGAGCGGCGGGCCCGGGGTGGGCGGCCCGACGCGCGTGCGGCCGGCGCGGCGGCCGGGAAGGGGGCGGCATGCTGATCGATCTCACGCTCACGGTGGCGCTCCGCGGCGCCGATCCCGTGGCGCTCACCGCCGCGCACGCGCTCACCCATCGGCTCGGTTTCGGCGGGGCGCTCGCCGAGCTCGCGCGCCGCGATCTGTGGCGGCTGCGCCTCGAGGCCTCGGGGGTCGCCGAGGCGCTCGCCCTCGCCGGGTCCTGGGTGACGCGATCGAACGTCTTCGTGAATCCGAACAAGCACGTCTACGAGCTGGCCGCCTCGAGCGCGAGCGACAGGCCGGGCCGCGCGAGCGGCCGCACGGCGTGGATCGTCGCCTGGAGCGAGCCCGACATCGAGGGCGCGGCGGCGTTGCGCCTGATCCAGACCCGTTTCGGAGGGCGCGAGCTGGCCCGCGTCGAGAAGGCGCTCGTCTGGATGCTGCGCTTCGCGGCCGGGGTCGAGGCGGGCGAGATCAAGCGCCGCGCCGAGGAGATCGCCGTCGCGCGCTCGCGCCTGTCGGGGCTCCTCACCAATCCCCACTTCCAGTCGGTGGCGGTGGTGCGGGCCGCCGATCCGCGCGCCGCGGTGGCGGCCGCCTTCGGCGCGCCGGCGGCGTGAGCGGCGGGCCGCCGACCGCTCGGCGCACCTCGGTTGACGCCTTGCGGGCGAGCGACTAGAGTGATCTGTTCTCTCGTCGCGCACGCACCGCGAACCCACGATGAAGATCACCAACGACCAGGTCCAGAGCCGTTTCGCGAAGCTCGCCGCGCTCAAGGCGCGGGGGGTGGCCGCCTACGCGTACGCCGCCCGCGTCACGCACCGGCCGGCGGAGATCCACGCCGCCGCCGAGGAGCTCATCGCGCGCGGCGCGCGCGTGCACGTGGCCGGACGGCTCCTCGCGTTCCGCGGGTTCGGCAAGGCCGCCTTCGGCGTGATCCAGGACGCGGGCGCCAGGATCCAGCTCTACTTCAAGGAGGACGCGCTCGGCGCCGAGACCTACGCGCTCCTTCCGCTCCTCGATCTCGGCGACTGGGTGGCCGCGCACGGGCCGGTCATGCGCACGCGCACGGGGGAGCTGACGGTCCAGGTGGAGGGCTGCGAGCTCCTGGCCAAGGCGCTGCTCCCGCCTCCCGCCAAGTGGCACGGGCTCAAGGACCACGAGACCCGCTACCGGCAGCGCTATGCCGACCTGATCGCGAACGACGAGGTCCGCCGCATCTTCCTCGTGCGCACGCGCGCGACGAGCGCGGTCCGCCGCTTCCTCGACGGGCGCGGCTTCCTCGAGGTGGAGACCCCGGCGCTGCAGCCGCTCTACGGCGGCGCCTTCGCGCGCCCGTTCACCACCCGTCACAACGCGCTCGGCATCCCGCTCTTCCTGCGCATCTCGGACGAGCTCTATCTCAAGCGCCTGATCGTCGGCGGGCTCGATCGGGTCTACGAGATCGGGAAGGACTTTCGGAACGAGGGGATCGACCGGAATCACAACCCCGAGTTCACCATGCTCGAGCTCTACCAGGCCTACGCCGACTACCACGGCATGATGGACCTGACCGAGGAGATGCTCGTCCACGTCCGCGCCGAGCTCGGTCTCGCCGGTCCCGGGACCTGGCGCGGGCAGACGATCGACTGGACGCCGCCCTTCCCGCGGGTGACCTACTTCGGAGCCCTTTCCGCCGCGGCCGGGCTGGACGTGACGGCCGCCCCGGTCGCCGATCTCGCCGCGCTCGCCGCCCGCCGCCAGGTCGACGTGCCGGCCAACGCGCCGCGCGCCGCCTACTACGACCCGCTCTTCGGGGCGTTCGTCGAACCCGGGCTCATCCGTCCGACCTTCGTCCTCGACTACCCGCGCGAGATCTCGCCGCTCGCCAAGGTGAAGCGCGACGACGAGCGCGTGGTCGAGCGATTCGAGCTCTATGTCGCGGGGATGGAGCTGGCCAACGCCTTCTCCGAGCAGAACGACCCGGTGGCCCAGGAAGAGGCCCTGCTTCTCCAGGAGGAGAAACGGCGGCACGGCGACGAGGAGGCGCAGGCGCTCGATCTCGATTACATCCGGGCCCTCATGTACGGCATGCCGCCGACCGGGGGCCTCGGTCTCGGCATCGACCGCCTGACCATGCTCCTCTCCGGCGCCGAGTCGATCCGGGATGTCATCCTCTTCCCGCTCCTCAAACCGGAGGCGGCGGACGTGGCGCTCGATGCGGAGGTCGAGCCCACGCCGGGATAGGCACACCGTGAGCGCTCCACCCGCCATGAACCTACCGCCGCGCGCGGCGGCGCCCCCCGGCGGCGCGTCCGGCCGCCGGCCGCTCCGCATCCCCGGCTTCTCGCCCTTCGAGCTCTTCGTGGCTCGCCGTTACCTGTGGTCGCGGCCGCGGCAGAGCTTCATCGCGCTCATCTCGCTCATCTCGATCTGCGGTGTCATCGTCGGCGTCTGGGTGCTCACGACCACGCTCTCGGCGATGAACGGTTTCGAGTACGAGGTGCAGTCGAAGATCGTGGGCGCGAACGCGCACGTCATCCTGTTGACCCGCGACCCGGCCGGGATCGTCGATCACGAGGCGCTCGCGGCGCGCCTCGCCCGGCTGCCCGAGGTGCGCGGGGTGGCGCCGATGATCTACTCGAAGGCGATGCTCGCCGCCGGCGGGCGCGCCGACGGCGTCGTCCTGAAGGGTATCGACCTCGCCCGCGAACGGGAGGTCACCGAGGTCGCCCGCTTCGTCACCCCGGAGATCGCCGACATCGACGGGGCGGCCCGCAGCGATCTCGCCGGCATGGTGCTCGGGTTCGAGGTGGCGCTCCGGCTCGCCGTGGGGGTGGGGGACTCGGTCATCCTGAGCTCGCCGCTGCGCACGGTGTCCACCCCGCTCGGGGCGGTGCCGCTGGCCCGCCGGTTCGAGGTGGTCGGCATCTTCCACTCCGGCATGTACGAGTATGACGCGAGCTTCTGCTATGTCTCGATTCAGTCCGCCCAGGAGTTCCTCGATCTGGGCGACCGGGTCACCGGCATCGAGATGAAGCTCGCCGACATGTTCGCGGCCTCCCGGGTCGGCCGCGAGGCCGAGCTCCTGCTCGGGCCGCCCTACGTCGCCAACAACTGGATCGATCTGAACCGGAACCTGTTCTCGTGGATGAAGATCGAGAAGTTCTTCATGTTCCTCGTCCTGCTCCTCATCATCCTGGTGGCGGCGTTCAACATCGCCTCGATGCTCTTCATGGTGGTCATGGACAAGAAGCGAGACATCGGGGTGCTCCTGTCCATGGGGGCGACCAGCGGCGCGATCATGCGCATCTTCATCCTCGAGGGGCTGATCGTGGCCGCGATCGGTACAGTCGTCGGATCGTTCCTCGGGGTCGTCACCTCCTACGTGGTCGGCCGTTACGAGATCGTGTCCCTGCCCGGAGATGTGTACTTCATAGACAAGCTGCCGATAAGGATGGAGGCGCCCGACTTTCTGGCCGTGGCCGGGGCGGGGCTCCTGATCTGCTTCCTCGCCACGCTGTATCCGTCCTGGCGCGCCGGGCGCATGGTCCCGGTCGAGGCCATCCGCTACGAGTGAGGGACGGTATGCACGCAGCGGCTGGCGAGACGGGGAGCGGGTCGGCGACAGGGGACCGGGCTATACTGAGAGCGAGGGGCGTCGAAAAGTCGTTCATGACGCCGCGCGGTCCGCTCCGGGTCCTCGCGGGCGTGGATCTGGAGGTGGGTTCCGGCGAGAGCGTGGCGATCGTCGGCGCGTCGGGCGTGGGCAAATCGACGTTGCTCCATGTGCTGGGCGCGCTCGATCGGCCCACCGGCGGGCAAGTGGTGATCGGCGGACAGAGCCTGTTCGATCTGGACGACGCGGCGCTCGCGGCGTTCCGGAACCGGACGGTGGGCTTCGTGTTCCAGTTCCATCACCTGCTCTCCGAGTTCACCGCGGTCGAGAACGTGATGATGCCCGGACTCATCTCCGGACTGGGGCTCGGCCAGGCGCGCGAGCGCGCGATGGAGCTCCTCGAGGCCGTGGGGCTCGGGCGCTGGGCCGAGCACCGGCCGGGGGAACTCTCGGGAGGCGAGCAGCAGCGGGTGGCGGTGGTGCGCGCGCTGATGAACGCGCCGCGGCTCCTCCTCGCCGACGAGCCGTCCGGGAATCTCGATCGCGATTCGGCGCACGATCTGCATCGGCTGCTCGACGATCTCCGGCGCCGGCAGGGTGTGAGCCTCGTCATCGTGACGCATGACCTCGAGCTCGCGCGGCGGGCCGATCGTGTGTTCCGGCTCGCGGACGGGGTCGCGGGGCCGGTCGAGCTGTAGGCTGCGATCCGCACGGCGAAAGCCCCGGCGCGCCGGGCGGGGAGCGGGGGCCGGGGAGGGGGCCGGGAGCCGGGCGGCTCGGGGCGCGGACGGCGCCCGGGGATCGTGGGCCGGCCGCGGCGGCGGGGGGCGACGTGAATCGCCGCCCGGGGCGCCGCGCTCCTAACGTCGTGGAGAGACTCTAGTGGTCAAGAAGTGCCAGAATTGCGGCAAGGCGCCGGCCAAGCACCACATCAAGAAGTGGGAGAACAACGTCGAGGTCGATCTCGCGCTGTGCGACGCCTGCGCCGAGGCCAAGGGATTTTCACCGGCCGCGGCCAAGAAGAGCGGCCTCGCCGAGACGCTCGGCGAGATGCTCGAGGGGCTCGAGGGCGTGAGCGAGGGCGCGGTGGGCGCCATCGAGTGCTCCCACTGCGGGCTCCTCTACTCGACGTTTCGCCAGACCGGACGCCTGGGCTGTCCGCACTGCTACGAAGCGTTCGAGAAGCAGCTGAAGCCGATCCTCCGGCGCGTGCACGGCGCGGTCCGGCACACGGGCAGGGCTCCGGCCGGCGACGACGAGCGCGCGACGCGCCGCCAGGAGATCCGGCGGATGCAGGACGAGATGGAGCGGGCGGTGGTTCGCGAGGAGTTCGAGCGCGCTGCCGAGCTCCGCGACACGATCCGGCGGCTGTCCGAGGAACCGGAAGCGCATCCGGCGAGCGGCGCCGCGGGCGGCGAACGGAGCGGCAAGTGACCGGGGTCCGGCCGAGAGCGAGGGCATCCCGATGAGCGCATCGCACGTGGACGAGCTCGTGGGCAAGCCGAGCCGCTGGCTCGCCGAGCCCGGCGCCGAGTCCGATCTCGTTCTCTCCACCCGCGTCCGCCTGGCGCGCAATCTCAAGAACATTCCATTCACCCAGCGCGCGGCCGACGAGGAGATGGGTGTCGTCGTCTCCCGGGTGGTGACCGCCTGCCAGAGCTCCGCGGAGCTCGGCGGCGGCGTCTTCCTGCCGATGGCGGAGCTCGGGGAGCTGGATCGCCAGTTCCTGGCCGAGCGGCACCTGATCAGCCGCGAGATGGTGACCGAATCGCGGCCGGCGGGGCTCTACCTGACCAAGGGCGAGCACGGCACCGTGATGGTCAACGAGGAGGACCACCTCCGCATCACCTCCGTCGTCCCCGGGCTCGAGCTGGATGCGGCCTGGAACGAGGTGCGCGCGATCGAGGAGCAGCTCGATGCGGCGCTCGAGTTCGCCTACTCGGACGACCTCGGCTACCTGACCGCGTGTCCGACCAATGTCGGCACCGGGATGCGCGCTCTCGGTCCTCCTCCACCTGCCGTCCCTCGTCCTGACCAAGAAGATCCGCCAGGTGCTCCGCGGCATCAGCCAGGTGGGGCTCGCGGTGCGCGGGTTCTACGGCGAGGGATCGGAGATCCTCGGCAACTTCTTCCAGGTCTCGAACCAGCAGACGCTCGGCGTCTCCGAGCGCGAGACCATCGACAACCTGGAGAAGGTCACGCGCCAGGTGATGGAGGCGGAGATCCGGGCCCGTCGCATCCTGCTCAAGGAAGCGCGGCTCCAGATCGAGGACAAGATCTTTCGTGCCCTCGGCACCCTGCAGAGCGCCCGGGTGCTCGACCGCGACCGAGGTGATCAACCTGGTGTCCGCCGTGCGCTTCGGCGTGGCGCTCGGGATCGGCATCCCGGTGGATCTCCTGGCCTTGAACGAGCTCCTGGTCCTCACCCAGCCGGCCCATCTGACCAAGATGGCCGGCCGCGAGATGAGCGAGACGGAGCGCAACGCCTTCCGCGCCGATCTCGTGCGCGAGCGACTCACCCCCGGACTCAAGGGCTAGATCGCAGGCCCCGGCGCCCGCGGTTCGACCGCGCGAGCGAAGGAGACAAGGGATGCACGACAAGTTCACCGAACGCGTGCGCAAGGTCATGTTCCTGGCCCGCGAGGAGGCGGCCCGGCTCCAGCACGACTACATCGGCACCGAGCACCTCCTCCTGGGCATCATCCGCGAAGGCGAGGGCATCGCCGCCACCGTGCTGCACAACCTGGGCCTCGACCTCGACGCCATCCGCCAGGCCGTCGAGAACATGGTCGCCGCCTCGGGCGGCACGCTGACCATCGGCGAGATCCCCTTCACGCCGCGGGCCAAGCGCGTGCTCGAGCTCTCGGTCGACGAGGCGCGCCAGCTCGGCCACAACTACGTCGGCACCGAGCACCTGCTCCTCGGCCTGATCCGCGAGGGCGAGGGGGTGGCCGCGCGCGTCCTGCATCGAGCTCGGCGTGGACCGCAAGAAGGTGCGCGAGGAGACGCTCAAGCTCCTGGGCGGCGCCCCGGCCGCAGGGCCGCGCAGGAGCGCGAGGAGCAGGCCGGAGACGCCGGCCCTGAACCAGTTCGGCCGCGACCTGACCCAGCTGGCGAGCGAAGGGCAAGCTCGACCCGGTCATCGGCCGCGAGCAGCGAGATCGAGCGCGTCATCCAGGTGCTGTCGCCGCCGCAAGAAGAACAACCCGGTCCTGATCGGCGAGCCGGGCGTCGGCAAGACCGCGATCGCCGAGGGGCTGGCGCAGCGGATCGTCGAGAGCCAGGTGCCCGGAGCTGCTGCGCGACAAGCGGATCGTCACCCTCGACCTGGCCGCGGTGGTCGCCGGCACCAAGTACCGCGGCCAGTTCGAGGAGCGGCTGAAGGCGGTGATGAACGAGATCCGCGAGTCGAAGGACACCATCATCTTCATCGACGAGCTGCACACGATCGTCGGCGCCGGCGGGGCCGAGGGCGCCATCGACGCCTCGAACATGCTCAAGCCCGCGCTGGCGCGCGGCGAGCTGCAGTGCATCGGCGCCACCACCCTCGACGAGTACCGCAAGTACATCGAGAAGGACGGCGCGCTCGAGCGGCGCTTCCAGCCGATCATGGTGGACCCGCCCATCGGTGGACGAGACGATCGAGATCATCATGGGGCTGCGCGACAAGTACGAGGCGCACCACGGCGTCAAGATCACCGACGAGGCGGTGCGTCGCCGCGGTCCAGCTCTCCGATCGCTACATCAACGACCGCTTCCTGCCCGGACAAGGCCATCGACGTGATCGACGAGGCCGGCGCGCGGGCGCGGCTCTCGGTCTCCACCATCCCCACCGAGATCGCGCGAGCTCGAGACGAAGATCGAGCAGGTCGTCCAAGGAGAAGGAGGCCGCCATCCAGGCGCAGGAGTTCGAGAAGGCGGCCGAGCTGCCGCGACCGGGAGAAGGAGCTGCCGCGCGCAAGCTCAAGCGAGCTCAAGCAAGAACTGGAACGAGACCAAGCACGACAAGGAGGCCGAGGTCGACGAGGACGACATCGCCGAGGTGGTCGTCGAAGATGACCGGCATCCCGGTGCACAAGCTGCGAGGAGAAGGAGCCGGAGAAGCTGCTGCGCATGGAGGACGAGCTCAAGAAGCGCGTGGTCGGCCAGGAAGAGGCGGTCGCGGACCGTCTCGCAAGGCGGTGCGCCGCAACCGCGCCGGCCTGCGCGATCCGCGCCGGCCGATCGGCATCCTTCATCTTCCTCGGCCCCACCGGGGTCGGCAAGACCGAGCTGGCCCGGGTGCTGGCCGCAGTTCCTCTTCGACGACGAGGACGCGCTCATCCGCGTCGACATGTCGGAGTACATGGAGAAGTTCGCCGTGTCCCGGCTGGTCGGCGCGCCGCCGGGCTACGTGGGCTACGAGGAGGGCGGTCAGCTCACCGAGAAGGTGCGGCGCAAGCCCTACTCGGTCGTCCTCCTCGACGAGATCGAGAAGGCGCACCCGGACGTCTTCAACATCCTGCTGCAGGTGCTCGACGACGGCCAGCTGACCGACAGCTTCGGGCGCAAGGTGAACTTCAAGAACACCGTCCTCATCATGACCTCGAACCTCGGCGCGCGCGCAGATCCGCGGCGGCAGGCAGCATCTCGGCTTCGGGCGCGCCGACGGCAGGGCGAGTCCGACTACAAGACCATGCGGGCCAAGGTCATGGACGAGGTCAAGAAGGCCTTCAACCCCGAGTTCCTGAACCGCATCGACGACATCGTCGTCTTCCACTCGCTCGGCAAGCCGCGAGATGGTGCAGATCGTCCACATCCTGCTCGACCAGGTGCGGCAGCGGCTCGCGGAGCATGACATCGAGCTCGAGATGACGCCCGAGGCCGAGGAGTTCCTGATCGAGAAGGGCTTCGACCCAGGCCTTCGGCGCCCGGCCGCTCAAGCGCGCCATCCAGCGCTACGTCGAGGACCCCCTGGCCGAGCTCGTGCTCCGCGGCCGGTTCAAGGGCCCGAGCCGCTGCCAGGTGCGGCGAAACGGGGAGGAGCTCCTGTTCGAGGACGTGTCGGCGCGGGCGGCGAAGACGACCGAGGAAGAGAAGATCGGTCTCAACTGAGGAACCAGGGAGCCCGGCCGGCGGTGGACGCCCCGGCCTTGCCTCCTCTCCCCGGGCCGGCCCGGGGGCGAGCGGGCGAGGCCGGGGTTTTTCCGTCTTGTCCCCGCTGGGGGCCGGAAACCCGGGGCGCCGGGGCCGGGTAGGAGCGAAGGGTGCCAGGCCGGCTTCCGTGACGCCCCCGGGGCCTGCTAGGATGCGGCCCCGGCGGAAGTTCCCCGCGGCGCCGCCGGGCCGGCCGGGCCGGCAGTGAGCCGCGCTCGGTGGGTCGAGAATCGCCAGGAGCCGATACCCCTGATCAGAGGTAGAGAACCCAGAGGCGCGGGGCGCGAAGCGTCCCTGCCACCATGCCGCGCGGCCTGGCGCCGGCCGGACCGGCGCGCCCCGCGCGGGGCGCCGGCCGCTCTGCGCCGTGCCGCCGGCGGCCTCGTTCTCGTCGTGGTCTTCGCCGCCCTGGCCGCGCCCGCTCGCGCCGAGCTGCTCGGAACCATCACTGCGCTCGAGGTCCGCGGCAACCAGGCGGTCGACCGCGAGCTGATCGTGAGCTCGGCCCGTCTCGCGCCGGGGAGCGCGGTGAGTCGCGACGACGTGAAGGAGGCCCTCCGCAAGCTGTACGCCCTCGGTCTCTTCGACGATGTGGACATCTACGGCGAGGAGACGGGCCCGGGACAGGTGCGCCTGATCGTGGACGTCGCCGAGAAGCGACGCGTCGGGCGCATCGTGTTCGAGGGTAACAAGAAGATCGACGACGCCGGGCTCAAGGAGAAGCTCACGGTCAAGGAAGGCCAGATCTTCGATGATCGCGTGCTGGGCGATCAGACCAAGGCCCTCGCCGCCGCGTACAAGGAGAAGGGCTATTCCCAGGTCGCGATCGGGTCCGAGGTCGCGGCGAGCGAGGCCGACGGCCCCGGGCGCGTGGCGCTCACCTTCCGGGTCGACGAGGGGCGGAAGGTCAAGATCTCCGCGGTGCGGGTCGCCGGCATCGAGGGACTCGATCGGGATCGCCTGCTCAAGGGGATCAAGACCAAGAAGAAGGGACTCCTGTGGGGCGGCGACTACAAGGAGGAGCAGCTCCGCGCCGATCTCGAGATCGTCACCGCGAACCTGCACAACATGGGATACAAGGACGCCAAGGAACCCTCCTACACCCTCGAGTTCGATCCCGACGAGCCGCTCCTCGCGATCGACATCCGCGTCGAGCCGGGCCCCTTCTACACGATGGGCGCAGCGACCTGGAGTGGCAACTCGATCATCGGCACCGCCCAGCTCGAGCGCCAGGTGGCGTGGTTCGCGGGCGATCCGTACTCGGACGAGAAGATCTCGACGACGGTCTCCAACGCCTACTCCGCCTATGCCGAGGAAGGCTACATCTACGTCAGCGTCGAGCCGCGGAAGACGGTGACCGACAAGAGCGTGGCGCTCGAGTTCCAGGTCACCGAGGGCGAGCCGTCCATGGTGCGCCAGGTGCGGGTGACCGGGAACACGCGGACCAAGGAGAAGGTGGTCCGGCGCCATCTCGTGATCCGGCCCGGGGACCGCTTCTCGCGCACCGCCCTCGTGCGCAGCCAGCGCGAGGTCTTCCAGCTCGGTTTCTTCGAGGACGTGAAGGTCGACTTCGAACGGGCAGGACAGGGCACGTCGGACATCGACATCGTGTTCGACGTCAAGGAGAAGCAGACCGGCACCTTGCAGGCGGGAGCCGGCTTCTCCTCCGCCGGCGGCCTCACCGGCTTCATCGAGATGGGCCACAACAACCTGTTCGGGAACGGCCAGCAGCTGAATCTCAAGATCGAGGCCGGCGGCAGGAGCGGGCAGCAGGATATCTCCTTCACCGAGCCCTGGTTCATGGACACGCCGACCTCGGTCGGCTTCGACCTGTTCAACACCCGCATCCGCCGCGACATCTACGATGACCGCCGGCGCGGCGGCGCCATCCGCCTGGGGCGGCCGCTCAAGTGGCCCGACTATACGCGCGGCTACCTGAGCTACCGGCTCGAGAGCGTCGAGATCTCGAACGTCGAACCCGGGTACAACGTGCAGGCAGGGTCGTCGACCACCTCGTCGATCGCGGTATCGTTCAGCCGCAACTCGACCGACAGCCCGTTCTATCCCACGATCGGGAGTCGCGTGAGCTGGCGCTCCGAGTTCGCAGGCGCATTCCTCGGCGGGGACGTCAGCTTCCAGAAGCACGTGCTCGATGCGCGCACCTATGTCCCGACCTACTGGCGGCCGGTGCTCATGCTGCGCGCGCGGGGCGGGCTCCTGACCGGCTTCGGCGGCTCACCCTACGTGCCCGACTACGAGACCTTCCGACTCGGCGGCTCGACCACCTACGCGCTCCGCGGCTACGCGGACTACGAGATCGTGCCGCGGGCCAACGATCGCTATCCCGGCGGCCGCATCGGGCTCATCTTCACCTCGGAGCTCCAGTTCCTGATCGCGGAGCCGGTCCACGGGCTCGTCTTCATGGACGTCGGCGACACCTGGAACTCGACCGACGAGGTGCGGCTCGGCGATCTGCGCAAGGGCGCCGGCATCGGCGTGCGGCTCGAGATCCCGCTCCTCGGCATGATCGGCTTCGACTACGGATTCGGCTTCGATCGCCTGGGCGGCGCCCGCTGGGAGCCGCACTTCCTGATCGGCGCGCAGTTCTAGTTTGAACGCGAATCGCGGGTTCGCCCCGAGCCCGGCCGGCGCAACCGGTGCCCGGCCCACAATGGGCTTTCCAGCCGGTCGGGAGTGGGCTAAGCTCCCGGTTTCTGGATGACGAACATGACCAACGCCATCTCCGGCCCGCCGTTCACGTCGCCTCCCCGTTCCCTGCGCGCGCGCCGGTTCCTGCCCGTGCTCGTCCTCGGCGCCCTCGCGGGCGGGCTCCTGCCCGGCACCGCGGCGGCCCAGGCCCGGATCGCCTACGTCACGAGCTGGCGCATCATCGGGCCGGAAGCCGAGTACCAGGGGAGCCGCGACGCCGAGCAGGCGCTCAACCGCGACATCGAGACCTGGAACCGCGAGCTCGAGGAGAAGAAGAAGCAGATCATCGACATCGAGCAGGAGATCGAGCAGAAGCGGCTCCTCGTGTCCGAGACCAAGCGGCAGGAGCTCGAGCAGCGGCGCACCCAGTTCGCCGGCGAGTACGAGCGGCGCGTCAAGGAGGTCTACGGGGACGGCGGCCTCGTCGACAAGCGGAACTACGAGCTGACCAAGGCCATCCTCGAGAAGGTCAAGGAAGCGGTGAGTCTGATCGCGCGCGACGAGGGCTACGACTTCGTCTTCGACGCGAGTGATGCGAACCTGGTCTGGGCCAACAAGGACTTCGACCTGACCGACCGCGTGCTGGCGAAGATGGCCGAGGGGATGCCCACGCAACCCGCCGGACAGCAGCAGCAACAACAACCACAGCCGGGCACTCCCCAGCCGCCGGTCGGCGGGGGCTCGAACGAGTGACGGGCGGGGAAGAGGTGGACGAGCGTGCGGCTCGATGATCTCGCCGCCAGGATCGGGGGCGTTCTCAACGGCGATCCTGCCGTCGAGGTGACCGGGGTCGCCGGCATCCGGGAGGCCGGCCCGGGGGATCTGACCTTTCTCGCCGATCCGCGCTACGAGGAGGCCGCCGCGGCGACCCGGGCCGCCGCCATCCTCGTCGCCGCCGATCATCGCCCCTTCGCGCGTCCCGTGATCGAGCATCCGGATCCGCTGCGCGCCTTCTTCTCCGCGGCGGCACTCCTCCATCCGCCGCCGCCGCCGCCGCCGCCGGGCATCCACCCGACGGCGGTGATCGGGCCCGGCGTGCGCCTGGGCGATCGGGTCTCGGTCGGGCCGCACGCGGTGCTCGAGGCCGGGGCCGAGGTCGGCGATCGCACGATCGTGAGCGCGCTCGTCTACGTGGGACGCGGGGTCTGCATCGGCACCGACGGCCTCATCTATCCCCAGGTCGTGCTGCGCGAGGAGTGCGTGCTCGGCGACCGCGTGATCGTGCACTCGGGCAGCGTCATCGGTTCCGACGGCTACGGCTTCCGGCGCGAGGGGGATCGCCACATCAAGGTGCCGCAGATCGGACGGGTGGTGATCGGAGACGATGTCGAGATCGGAGCGTCCTGCGCCATCGATCGGGGCACGCTGGGTGATACGGTGATCGAGCGCGGCACCAAGTTCGACAACCTGGTGCATGTCGGGCACAACGTGCGGATCGGCGCCGACTCGCTCGTGATCGCCCAGGTCGGGATCGGCGGCTCCGCCGTCATCGGGCAAGGGGTCATCCTGGCCGGGCAGGCCGGGATCGCCGGCCACGTCGTGATCGGCGACGGCGCCCAGATCGGCGGCCAGGCCGGGGTCATCGCCTCGGTGCCGCCCGGCGAGCAGCTGTGGGGCACGCCGGCGATGCCGCTCCACCAGTCGAAGCGCGTCTACGCGGCCATCCGCCGCACGCCGGAGATCCTGCGCGAGATCGCGGCGCTCAAGGCCCAGGTGGCCGCCCTCCTCGCCGAGCGCGAGGCGGGCGGGGGCGGCGGCACCAGCAATGGCGATCGCGCCGGAATCGGCATGCGTGCCGGCGACGGTGTGCGCTCCACCGAGGAGTCATGACCAAGCAGCGAACCATCGAGCATCCGGTTGCCTTCACCGGAGTCGGGCTCCACTCCGGCCGGTCCACGACCGTCACCTTCTGCCCGGAGGAGGTGAACTCGGGCCTCTCCTTCGTGCGGGTGGATGTGGCCGGCACCCTGCCCATTCCGGTGAGCCCGCAGTCGGCGCGCTACGACCCGGCCCGCGGGCGCCGCACCATCCTCACCAACGGCCAGGTCGAGGTGCACACGGTCGAGCACATCCTCGGCGCCATCCACGGTCTCGGCATCGACAACCTGCGCGTCGAGATCGACGGCGAGGAGGCGCCGGAGCCGGCCGACGGCAGCGCGCTGCCCATCGTCGAGACGCTCAAGTCGGGCGGCTTCCGCGAGCAGGGGGCGCCCCGGCACTATCTGCGGCTCGACGGACCGGTCAGCCTCGACGAGCAGGGCGTGCAGCTCCTCGCCGTGCCGCACGACGGCCTCCGCATCACCTACACGATCGACTACCCGAACCGGGTGGTGGGCACGCAGAGCGCGAGCTTCGAGCTGGATCCGGAGACCTTCGAGCGGGAGATCGCTCCGGCCCGCACCTTCGTGCTGCTCAAGGACGTCGAGGAGCTCCGCCGGGCCGGCATGATCAAGGGCGGATCCCTGTCCAATGCGGTCGTCATCGAGGACGACAAGATCCTGAACGACGAACCGCTGCGCTTTCCGAACGAGTTCGTGCGCCACAAGATCCTCGACCTGCTCGGCGATCTGTCCTTCGTCGGAGCGCCGCTGCACGCCCACATCGTGGCCTTCCGCTCCGGGCATCAGTCGCACGTCAAGTTCGTGCGCAAGCTCCGCGCGGCCACCGCGGGCTCGATGGGCGGGGCGCGGCCGACCATGACTCCCGGCGGCGAGCGGATCTGGGACATCACGGCGATCGAGCGCATCATGCCGCACCGCTACCCGATGCTGCTCGTCGACCGCATCCTCGAGCTCACCGCCACCAAGGTGGTCGGGATCAAGAACGTGACCGCCAACGAGGCCTTCTTCGCCGGGCACTTCCCCGGGCATCCGATCATGCCCGCGGTGCTCATCATCGAGGCCATGGCCCAGGTGGGCGGTTTCATGTTGCTCAATCGGGTCGAAGAACCCGACTCGAAGCTCGTCTACTTCATCGGCATCGACAAGGCCAAGTTTCGCCGCCCGGTGACGCCCGGAGACCAGCTCCGCTTCGAGCTCACCCTGCTCAAGCTGAAGGGCCGCATCTGCCGGATGCGCGGCGAGGCTTACGTGGACGGCAATCTGGTCGCCGAGGCGGAGCTCCTGTCGAGCGTGATCGAGCGCTGACGGATTCCCGCGGTCGGACCGCGCCGGAGCGAGGAGAACAGACGGAGATGTCCACCGTCATCGACGCAACCGCCATCGTCGCCCCCGGGGCCAGGCTCGGGTCGGGCGTGCGGGTCGGCCACTACGCGATCGTCGGCGACAACGTGGTCGTCGGCGATCGCACCGTGATCGGGCCGCATGCGGTCCTCGACGGCTGGACCGTGATCGGCGAGGACTGCCGCATTCACGCCGGCGCGGTCATCGGCAACGAGCCGCAGGATCTCAAGTACAGCGGAGCCCAGAGCTGGGTGCGGATCGGGCGGCGCAACGTGATCCGCGAGTACGTCACCATCCACCGGGCGACCGAGGAGGGGGGCGAGACCACGATCGGCGACGACAACCTGCTCATGGCCTACGTGCACGTCGCCCACAACTGTAGGATAGGGAACGGGGTGATCCTCGCCAACGCCGTCATGCTGGCCGGCCACGTCTCGATCGAGGACGCGGCGATCATCGGCGGCATGACCCCCATCCACCAGTTCGTCCGCATCGGACGGCACTCCTTCATCGGCGGCGGCTCCCGCATCCCGCAAGACATCCCGCCTTTCGTGCGCTGCGCGGGGAACCCGCTCCGGGTGGCCGGACTCAACTCGGTCGGCCTCGCCCGGCGCGGCTTTCCGGCCGAGGTGGTGGCGGAGCTGAAGCGCGCCTACCGGACGGTCTATCGCTCGGAGCTCAACGTGACGCAGGCGCTCGAGAAGGCTCGGGCCGAGCTCAAGCCATTCCCCGAGGTCACGGCCTTCCTCGATTTCATCGCGGCCTCGGAGCGAGGCATCACGAAGTAGGGGCCGGTGCGGCTGCCCGGGCGCGGCCGCCCGGGGGCGCGCGGGGAGGAGGAGATGAGCGCACACCGCCTCCAGGTCGGGGTGCTCGGAGTCGGACACCTCGGCGCCTACCACGCGCGGCACTACGCGCGCCATCCGGCGGTCGTGCTGGCCGGGGTGGCGGACCGCGACGCCGCGCGCGCCGCCGCCGTCGGCGCCGAGCTCGGAGTCCGCGTCTTTCCGAGCGCCGAGGATCTCGTCGCCGCGGTGGACGCCCTCTCGGTCGCGGTCCCGGCGGCGGACCACGCCGCCTGCGCGATTCCCGCCCTCGAGCGCGGCAAGGCGGTCCTCCTCGAGAAGCCGATGGCGCCGTCGGTCGCGGCGGCCACGGCCATCCGCGACGCGGCACGGCGCGGCGGCGCGCCGCTCATGATCGGGCACGTCGAACGCTGGAACGGGGCCTTTCGCCGCGTGGCGCCCCTCATCCGGACGCCTCGCTTCATCGAGGGGCATCGCCTCTCGTCCTTCGTCGCGCGCGGACTCGATGTGGACGTCATCTTCGATCTCATGATCCACGACCTCGATCTCGTCGCCGCGCTCACGCCGGCCCCGGTCCGCCGCGTGATCGCGGTCGGCGTGCCGGTCCTGACCGCGAGCGCCGACATCGCCAACGCGCGGATCGAGTTCGCGGACGGCCTCGTCGCCAATCTGACCGCGAGCCGCGTCTCGCGCGAGAAGATGCGCAAGCTCCGCCTGTTCCAGGCGGACGCCTACGTCTCGATCGACTTCGCCGCGCGCGCGGCCGAGGTGATCACCCGCCGGCCGGGGGCGGCGGCCATTCTCCCCGGCGCGGGAACGGCAGCGCTCCCCGCGCTGCTGGCGAGCCTCGATCATCAGGTGATCGACGCGAAGGGCGATCCGGAGCCGCTCGCCGCCGAGATCGCGGCCTTCGTCGAAGCGGTCGCGAGCGGTCGCCCGCCCGTGCCGTCCGGCGATGACGGCCTCCGTGCGGTCGAGCTGGCCGCGGCGGTGGCGGAGAGCATGGCCGAGGCGGCGGCGGGCAGCGCGGCCGGGGTGTGACATGACCCGGCCCGGGGGCGCGGGCCCCGTCCTGCTGTGGTCGGCGGGGGAGGCCTCCGGCGATCGCCATGCGGCGCGGGTCGTGCGCGCCATCCACGCCGTGCGTCCCGACGTGCGCTCGATCGGGCTCGGCGGGCCGGAGATGGCGGCGGCCGGGGTCGAGCTCCTCGCCGACCTCGAGCGGATCTCGGTGGTCGGTCTGGTCGAGGTGCTCGGGCGCCTCGGTGAGATCCTCGCGGTGCGCCGGCGGCTCGCGGCGCGGCTCGCCGGATCGGCGGGGGCGGCGCCGCCGAGCCTCTTTATCCCGGTCGATTTCCCCGGGCTGAATCTGCGGCTCGCGCGCACGGCGCACGCGCGCGGCGTGCCGGTCGTCTACTTCATCAGCCCGCAGCTGTGGGCCTGGGGCATGGGCCGCCTTGCTCTCATCCGGCGGGTGGTCCGCCGCATGCTCGTGTTCTTCGATTTCGAGGTGGAGCTCTACGCCGGCGCCGGCGTGCCGGTGACGCACGTCGGCCATCCGCTCGTCGAGCAGGTGCTCGAGGCGCCGCCCCGCGCTGCGGCGCGAGCGGCGTGCGGTCTCGATGCCGCGGATCTCGCCCTCGTCCTCCAACCGGGGAGCCGGCGCGGCGAGGTGGCGCGGCTCTTGCCGCCGCTCCTCGCCGTGGCGGCGGAGCTCGGCCGCACGGTGCCGCGGCTCAAGGTGTTCGTGCGCGTGGGGCGAGGGCTGGCCACGGCGCCGTACGCGCGCGCCGCGGCGGCGGCCGGCGTCGCCGCCGAGCTCGTCCCCGGCGGCGATCCGGCGGTCGTGCGCGCCGCCGATCTCGCGCTCGTCGCCGCCGGCACCGCAACGCTCGAGACGGCGCTCCTCGGTACGCCGATGCTCATCGTGTACCGGGTGACGCCGCTCACCTATGCGATCGCGCGGCGGCTCGTCCGCATCGACTCGATCGGCCTGGTCAACGTGGTCGCCGGGCGGCCGATCGTGCCCGAGTTCGTGCAGGGCGCGTTCACCGTGCCCGCGGTGGCCGCCGCGGCGCGCGGGCTGCTCCTCGATCCGGCGGCGCGGGCGGCGCAGCGCGCGGACTTCGCGACCCTCGGGGCCCGGCTCGGGCCGCCGGGGGCGGCGGCGCGGGCGGCCGCGGCCATCCTCGACGAGCTCGCGCGCGTCGAGCGCGAGGCGGCCCGCTGATGACGCCGCTCGCGGCCGTCCCCTTCGCGAGCCGCGCCGCCGGTCTCGTCTACGGGGCGGTGGCGCGCGGCACGTTCGCTCTCCTCCGCTGGCATGGCCGCTACGGCCGGGACCAGGCGATCCGGCTCGAGCGCGACGGCCGGGTGACCCCGCCCGCGGGCTACGCGGCCGCCCGGCCGCGGATCTGGCTCCACGGCGCCTCCGTCGGAGAAATCAGCGCCTTGCCGCCGATTCTCACCGAGCTCGCGGCGCGCTGGCCCGCGGCGGGAGTCGTCGTCTCGGCGTTCACCGACACCGGGGTGGATCGGGCGCGGCGCCTGGTCGGACCGGAGCGCGCCTTCGCACTCCCCGCCGATTGCCGGGCTCCGCTCGAGCGCGCCTTCACCGCTCTCGCGCCGGATCTCCTCCTCCTGGCCGAGACCGAGCTGTGGCCCGGCCTCCTCGGGACGGCGGCGGCGCGCCGCGTGCCGGCGGCGATCGTGAACGGGCGGCTCACGGCCGAGAGCCTGCCCCGGTACCGCCTCCTCGCGCCGCTCCTCCGGCCGCTCCTCGCCGAGCTCTGCGCGGTGGCGGCGCAGAGCGCGGCGGACGCGGAGCGTTTCGCCGCGCTCGGGACGCCGCCCGCGGCCATCCGCGTCGCCGGCTCGAGCAAGATCGACGCCCAGCCGTGGGCGGAGGCGGCCGCCCCGCCCGCCCCGCTCGCGGGGCGGGCGGTCGTCGTCGCCGGCTCGACCCGGGAGGGCGATGAGGAGCTCCTCCTCGCCGCGTACCGGGCGCTTGCCGTATCGCCGGCGCCGCTCCTCGTCCTCGCGCCGCGCCATCTCCCGCGCGTGGGCGCGGTCGCGGCGCTCTCAGCGCAACGCGGGTTCCGCACCGCGCGGCGGAGCGCGTCGCCGGCGCCGCTCGGCGCGGCGCTCGCCGCCGCCGCGGAAGGCGGCACCGAGGTGCTCCTCCTCGACACGCTCGGCGAGCTCGCGGCGGCCTACGCGCTCGGCTGGGTGGCGATCGTCGGCGGCGGCTTCACGGGGCGCGGCGGCCACAACGTGCTCGAGCCGGCGGTGCGCGGGCGGGCGGTCCTCTTCGGCCCGGGGCAGCGCGGCACCGCGGGGGAGGTCGAGCTGCTCCTCGCCGCGGGTGGAGGAATAACTTGCGCCGATGCGCAGGAACTGGCGGCAGCCCTGGGCCCGCTCCTCGCCGCTCCGGAGCGGGCCGGGGCGGCAGGGGAGCGGGCGCGGGCGGCGGTGGCCGGGGCGCGCGGCGCCGCCGCCCGCGCCGTCGGCTTCGTCGCCGAGCGGCTCGGGCCCGACTTCCCGCCGCGCGCGGAGGAGGCATGAGCGGAGAGGAGCGCGCGGGCGGAGTGGCGGATCCGCTGCCCGCGCCGCTCGCGTCGCTCGCCGCCGCGCTCTTCGGCGGCGCGGTGGCGCTCCGGAACGCGCTCTTCGCGCGCGGTTTCCTCGCCGTCGAGCGGGCGCCGCTGCCCGTGATCTCGGTCGGAAACCTCGCGGTCGGCGGAACCGGCAAGACGCCGCTCGTCCTCGCGATCGCGCAGTGGCTCCTCGCATCCGGCATCCCGGTCGCTCTCCTCACCCGCGGCCACGGCCGGCGGGCGCGCGCCACCATCCTCCGGCCGGCCGGCGGGCCGCTCCCGGCGGTCGCCGAGATCGGCGACGAGCCGTGGTTCCTCGCGCGGCGCGCGCCCGGGGTCACCCTCGGCGTGGACGCCGATCGCCGGCGGGCGGCGCGGGCGCTGGCGCCGCTCCTCGCGGGCGGCGTGTTCCTCCTCGACGACGGCTTCCAGCATCGCCGCCTGGCCCGCGATCTCGACCTCGTGGCGCTCGCGGCGGCGGATCCGCTCGCCGCCGGCCGGCTCCTCCCGGCCGGCCGGCTTCGCGAGCCGCCCTCCGCCCTCGGCCGCGCGCACCGCGGCATCCTCGTGCACGGTCCCACCGAATCACCCGCCGATGTGGCGGCGCGCGCGCGCGAGGTGGGCGCGATCGCGCCCGCGCTCCCGCTCGCCACGGCCGCGGCCGCGATCGCGGGAGTCCGCCCGCTCGGGGACTTCTCGGCGCCGCTCCTGCCGCCGGGCGCGATCGCGGGGCCGGTCGCCGCCGTGGCCGGGATCGCCCGCCCGGAGCGACTGGCCGCGGGGCTGCGGGCGGCCGGGATCGAGGTGGCGATGACCGCCGCTTTCCCGGACCATCATCCGTTCAGCGCCGCCGACCGGCCGCGGCTCGCCGCCCTGACCCGCGTCGCCTCGACCCTCGTCACGACCGAGAAGGACGAGCCGCGTCTCCTCGCGGCGTTTGGTCCCGGGCTCGCCGCCGCGATCGGCGCTCAAGTCCTCGTCGCGGAGCTGGCGCTGCGCTTCGAGACCGGGGAGGACGATCTCCGCCACGCCGTCCTCGGCGCGGCCCGCGGCGAGCGCGCGGTTTGAGCTATGCTCGCTCCCGGGGTTCGGTCCAGCCCCGCAAAGCGGTGCATCGTCGCATGGCGATCGGGAGACGGATCATGAAGTTACATGGAATGTCTCGAGCGATTTCGAGGAACGGAAGGGCATGAAGCTCCCGTCGTCGACCGCCGTCCTGGTGATCGGCTCCGGCATCGCCGGGCTCTCCGCGGCGCTCAAGTGCGCCCCCTTCGGCGAGGTGCTCGTGATCACCAAGAAGGAGGATCGCGAGTCCTCGACCAACTACGCCCAGGGCGGGCTCGCCGCGGTGATGGATGCTGGGGATCGCTTCGATCTGCACGTGGCCGACACCCTGCGCGCCGGGGTCGGGCTCTGTCATCGGGACGCGGTCGAGCTGATCGTCGAGAGCGGGCCGGCTCGCGTCCGCGAGCTCGTACGCCACGGGGTCCGCTTCAGCCGCACGGGACCCGACTTCGCGCTCGGCCGGGAGGGCGGCCATTCCCGCCGGCGCATCGTGCACGCGGCCGACATGACCGGCCGGGAGATCGAGCGCGGGCTCCTCGCCGCGGTCGCCGCCGAGCCGCGGATCCGGATCGCCGAGCACTGCATGGCCGTCGATCTGATCCTCGGCTCCCGCCTCGGCCTCGGGCCCGGCGAGCGTTGCCTCGGCGCCTATGTCATGGAGACGCGAACGGGGTCCATCTCGCCGGTCGCGGCGCGCGTGACCATCCTCGCCTCCGGGGGCTCGGGGCGCGTCTACCTCTACACCTCGAATCCCGACATCGCGACCGGGGACGGCGTCGCCATCGCCCATCGCGCCGGCGCGGTCGTCGGCAACCTCGAGTTCGTGCAGTTCCATCCCACCTGTCTCTATCACCCGCAGGCCCGCTCCTTCCTGATCTCGGAGGCGGTCCGCGGCGAGGGCGGGATCCTGCGCACGCTCGGCGGCGTCCGCTTCATGCCGGGCGTTCATCCCATGGCGGAGCTCGCTCCGCGCGACATCGTGGCGCGCGCGATCGACGGAGAGATGAAGCGCCGCGGCGATCCGCACGTGCTGCTCGACGTCACGCACCTCGACCCGGCCCGCGTGCGCGAACGGTTCCCGATGATCGACGCGAAGCTCCGCGCGCTCGGCATCGACATGACGAAGGAGCCGATCCCGGTCGTGCCCGCCGCCCACTACCAGTGCGGCGGGGTCGCGACCGACCTCCGGGCGCGGACCTCGATTCCGGGGCTTCTCGCCATCGGCGAGGTGGCGATGACGGGCGTGCACGGCGCCAATCGCCTGGCCTCGAACTCGCTGCTCGAGGCCGTGGTCTTCGCGCACCGCGCGGCGACGACGGCGCGCGCGATCGTCCGCCGCCGCGAGCGACTGGCGCGGCCGCAGCCCTGGGCGCCGGGCGAGGCCGGACGCCCGCGCGAGGCGGTCACCTTCGATCACGACTGGGACGAGGTCCGCCGCCTGATGTGGGACTACGTGGGGATCGTGCGGAGCGACGACCGGCTCCGCCGGGCGGCCCAGCGCGTCGCCGTCCTCCGCGAGGAGATCGAGGCCAGCTATCGCGACTACGTGCTCGATGCGGACCTGGTCGAGCTCCGGAACATCGGACACCTGGCCGAGCTCATCATCCTCTCGGCGGCGCGGCGGCTCGAATCGCGGGGGCTGCACTGGAACCGGGACCATCCCGAGCGCGACGATCGCCGCTGGCGGCGTGACTCGCTCCTGCGGGGGCGGGAGTTCCTGCCGGCGCCGCTCCTCGGCGCGGACGGCCGCCGCCCGGCCGCCGCCGGCCGGGCGCGAGCAGCCCGCGGCCGGACCGGGTAGGATAGACGGATGGACTTAGGCCCCGCCCCGGTTCCGATGCGTGGTGCGAACGGGAGCGGGCGCGAAAGGGAGAAGGGTCATGGTCGCATGGGAGGGCGGAAGCGGTCACAGCCGGCGGGCCGTGCGCCGTCCGGCCGTCGCCGGCATGTTCTATCCCGGAGAGCGCACCCGCCTCGAGCACGATGTGGATCGCATGCTGGCTTGCGGACCACCGGCCCACGCGGGCGGTCGCGTGCTCGCTCTCGTCGAGCCCCATGCGGGATATCCGTACTCGGGGCGGGTGGCGGCCGCCGGCTATCGGGAGCTGGATCCGGCGCAGGTGGCGCGGGTCTTTCTCGTCGGTCCGAGCCACCATGCGGCGTTCGCGGGCGTCGCCCTGTGGGACGGGGAGGCGTTCAGCACGCCGCTCGGGGACGTGCCGATCGATCGCGAGCTCGTCCACGCGCTGACGCGCGAGTCGGGGCACATCTTCGTCCGCAACGCCGTGCACGAGGAGGAGCATGCGCTCGAGGTGCAGCTCCCGTTCCTGCAGCGGCAGCTCTCGTCCTTCCGGCTCGTGCCGATGGTGATGGGCAGGCAGGATCGGGCCACGGCGCTCGATCTGGGGCAGGTGCTGGCCCGGGTCGCCGGAGCGGCGCCGCAGAGTCTCCTCGTCGCGAGCTCGGATCTCTCCCACTATCATGAGTACGACGAGGCGGTGGCCCTCGATCGCGAGGCGCTCCGGCGCATCGCGGCGTTCGATCCCGACGGCCTCCTGGCCGGGCTCACCAGCGGCCATCTCGAGGCGTGCGGCGGCGGGCCGATCGCCGCGGTGCTCTATGCAGCGCGGATCCTCGGCGGGCGGGCCGTGCAGGTCCTCGCCTATCAGAACTCGGGGGATGTCACCGGCGACCGCCGGCAAGTGGTCGGTTACCCGGCCTGCGCCGTCACGGCGTAGGGCCGCTGCAGCACGGAAAGAGGACCGCTGACCGAGATGGAGCAGGACGGCGACGCGATCGAGAGGCTCGACCTGGTGCTGGCGCGGGATCCGCGCTACCGGGCCGAGGCCTATGCGTTCGTCGTCGAGGCGCTCCGCTACACGCTCGAGCGCCGCGGGCGGATCGGGCACGTGACCGCGGCGGAGCTCATGGCGGGGATCCGCGAGCTGGGGGTCAAGGAGTTCGGCCCCTTGACCAAAACCGTGTTCAACCACTGGGGCATCCACGAGGCGAGTCAGTTCGGCGATCTGGTCTTCAACATGATCGCCGTCGAGCTCCTCGGCAAGCGTCCCGAGGATCAGCGGGAGGACTTCGATCGTGCGAGCTTCGACCTGGACAGCCTACCTTCCGACCGGAGCCCATGACCGGCGCCTCCTGCCGTAGACGGGCGGCGGTGCAGCGGGCGGCGGCCGGCGAGGGGCCGGCTCGATGACGGTCCACCGCGTTCTGCTCGCCACCCTCAAGCCCTATCGCGGGCTCGTCGTCGTCACGCTCGTGGCCGGCGCCGTGTATGCCGTGCTCTCCGGCGCGTCGATCGGGATGATCGCGCCGCTCACGCGCACGCTGTTCGCGGCGAGCGCCGCCCCCGCCGCGAGCGTCGGGCCCCCGGCGGACGCTGCGGCGCCCGCGAGCACCGCCCTGCCGGCGGGCGCGAGCGATCCGGCTGCCCGGCTCGCGGCGGCCGGCCCGATCCGCGCCCTCCGCGCGCGGATCGAGTCCTACCTCTTCGTGACGCCGCCCGCGGCCGCGCTCCGCCGGGTCTGCGCGGTCATCCTCCTCGTCTTCCTCGCGAAGGGGATCGCGAGTTTCATCGAGCAGGTCTCGATCAATCGTATCGAGCAGGCCGTGGTCCGCGACCTGCGCACGCAGCTCTTCGCCCACCTGACCACGCTCTCGCTCGACTTCTTCCACCGGCGGCGCGCCGGGATCCTGATCTCGCGCATCACGAACGACGTGAACCTGGTGCGCGGCGCGCTCACCGCCGGCGTCTTCATCGCCGTGCGCGAGGTGCTCACCCTCGTCGCCTGCCTGTTCTGGGTGTTCTGGGTGTCGGTGCCGCTGGCTCTCGTCTCGCTCGTCGTCATCCCGCCGAGCGCGCTCCTCATCGTCGGCCTCGGGCGGCGGCTGCGGCGCTCGAGCCGGCGCACGCAGGAGCGCATGGCGGACATGACCGCCGTCCTCCAGGAGACGATCTCCGGGATGCGCGTGGTCAAGGCCTTCGCCATGGAGCACTTCGAGGTGGCGCGCTTCCGCGCCGCCGCCGATCGCGTCTTCCATGCCTTCCTCCGCCTCCGCCGTTACTTCGCGCTCTCGAGCCCGCTTTCCGAGCTCCTCGGCGCCGGCGCCGCGGTCCTCGTCCTCTTCTACGGCGGCCACTTGATCCTGGTCGAGCGCACGCTCACGCCCGATCGCTTCCTCCTCTTCCTCGTCGCCATGCTGTCCATGATCCGCCCGCTCCGCAAGCTCGCGAGCGTGAACCCGGACATCCAGGACGGGCTCGCCGCCGGCGAGCGCATCGTGGAGCTCCTCGCCATCCAGCCGACCGTGCGCCAGCGCGCGGACGCCCGCCCGGTGGACCGTTTCGCGACCGCCCTTCGCTTCGAGGGGGTCGAGTTCGCCTACGAGCCCGGGCGGCCGGTGCTGGCCGGGGTCGATCTCGAGGTGCATGCGGGCGAGGTGGTCGCGCTCGTCGGACCCTCGGGATCGGGAAAGTCGACGCTCGTTGACCTCGTGCCGCGCTTCTACGACCCGACCCGGGGGCGCATCACCCTCGACGGCATCGATCTCCGCGACCTCGTTCTCGGGGATCTCCGGCGCCTGATCGGGCTCGTCACCCAGGACGTGATCCTCTTCAACGACTCGGTGCGCGCCAACATCGCCTACGGGGATGCGACGATCGCGGACGAGGCGGTCGCGGCGGCGGCGGCCAGCGCGCATGCCGACGAGTTCATCCGGGCCATGCCGGAGGGTTACGCGACCGGGATCGGGGATCGCGGCGTCCGCCTCTCGGGCGGGCAGCGGCAGCGGCTCGCCATCGCGCGCGCGATCCTCAAGAACCCGCCGATCCTGATCCTCGACGAGGCGACCTCGGCCCTCGACACCGAGTCGGAACGCCTCGTGCAATCGGCGCTCGCCCGTCTCATGGTGGGGCGGACCGTGCTCGTCGTCGCCCATCGCCTGTCCACCGTGCGCCAGGCCGATCGCATCGTGGTCCTCGATCGCGGGCGCATCGTCGAGGTGGGGACGCACGAGGAGCTTGTCCGCCGGAACGGGCTCTACACGCGCCTGAGCAGCGAGGAGAAGGCGGTCGCCGTCGCCCCGCTCGCGGAGCCGATCTCGTGAGCGCGCCGCGGCCCGCGCGCGGCGGCGCGGAGATCCTCGTCCTCCGCTTCGGTTCGCTCGGTGACGTGACGCTCACCTTTCCCGCGCTCGCGTTGCTCGCCGCCCGCGCGCCGGGGTCCCGCATCGTCTATCTCACCAAGCAGGCCTACGCGCCGCTCGTCGCGACCCACCCGGCCGTGGCCGAGGTGATCGCGCTCGCCGCCGCCGATCGCGGCGTGCGCGGCGCCGTGCGCCTGGCGCGCCGCCTCCGCGCGCGCCGCTTCGCCGAGGTGCTCGACCTGCATGCGAGCTCGCGGAGCCGGTTTCTCGCCGCCTGGTCGGGGGCTCCGGTCCGCCGCCGGGTGGCGACGCGCGCGGTCGCCCGCCGCTGCCTCGTCGCCGGGGCCACGCTCCGCCGGCTCTGCCGGCGCCCGCCGCCCGCGTTCCTCCCGGCGGCGATGGTGCCGCCCGCGGCCGCGCTCGCCGCGGCCTGCGTCGCCGATCCGCGGATCCGCGCGGGCCACGAGCTCCCGGCCCCCGGGCTCCGCCTGCCGGCGCGCGCGCTCGAGGCGGCGGCGGCGCTCTGGGGTCCGGCCGCGGCCGGCCGCCGCGCGATCGCGCTCTGTCCGGGCGCGCGCCACGCGACCAAGAACTGGCCGGGATTCGCCGAGCTCGTACCCGCGCTCCGGGCGCGCGGCGATCGCGTGCTCGTCGCGCTCGGTCCCGGGGAGACCTGGCCCGGCCCGGTGGGAGAGGGCATCGCGATCGCGCGCGGGACCCTCGTCGAGCTCGCAGCGGCGCTCGCGCAGGCCGACGCAGTCGTCGGCAACGATTCGGGGCTCACGCACGTCGCCGCCGCGGCGGGCGCACCGGTCGTCGTGCTCTTCGGTCCGACGGTCCCGGCGCTCGGCTTCCTGCCGGTCGGCCCGCACCGCGCCGAGCAACGGCTCGACCTGAACTGCCGCCCCTGCTCGGTGCATGGCGGAAGGCGCTGCCCGCGGGGCGATCACGCGTGTCTCGCCGGCGTCTCGCCGGGGCGGGTGCTCGCGCGCCTCGACGAGCTGTCGCCGGCGCCGCGTGCGGAGATGAAGGTGACTCATGCCCGCTGAGACCCGCGCGCCGGCGCGCGGCCCCGCCGCGGCCGCTCCCCCGGCCGCCGGGCGGACCGCCCGGCGCGGCCGCGACCCGGGCGCGCTCGCCGCCGCGATCCCGGCCCTGGTCGCGCTCGCCGTCTACGCGCGGACCGCGTATCGCACGGTGCCGTTCTGGGACGCCGGGGAGTACATCGCCACGAGCTACACGCTCGGCATTCCGCATCAACCCTCGACGCCGCTCTACGTGCTCATCGGACGGCTGGCGACCCTGGTCCCCGCCGGATCGATCGCCTTCCGCGTCAACATGCTGTCGGCCGTGGCGACCGCGCTGACGGCCCTCTTCGCCCACCTGGCGGCAGTCCGGCTCGGCCGCCGCGCCGGGCTCGGCTCGTCCGGCGCGCTCGGCGCCGGACTCGTGGCCGGGCTCCTCACCGCCTGCTCGCGTACCCTCTGGTTCAACGCGCTCGAGGCGGAGGTGTACGCGCTCTCGGGATTCATGGTGGCGACCGCGATCTGGGCGGTCGTGCGCTGGGCCGATCAACCGCCCGCGCGCCGCGATCCGCACCTGCTCCTCGCCGTCTTCTATGTCCTGAGCCTCTCGATCGGGATCCACCTCGGGACCTACCTCGTGCTGCCCGCGCTCCTCGTCTTCGTCATTCGGGAGCGGCCGCCGGGACTCCTTCCGCGCCGCGACCTCCGGATCTGGTTCCTGGTCCTTCCCGCGGTGGGGTTCGTGCTCACGGCGCTGGCCGGCGGGGCCGGACTCGGCGCGGCGGGGAAGGCGGGCGCCCTCCTCGTCGCCTACCTCGCCTGCCTCGCCGCGGTGACCGACAAGAAGCTCGCCGCCGCGCTCGTCCTCCTCTTCGTGCTCGGCGCGAGCGTGCATCTCTTCCTGCCGATCCGCTCGGCGCTCGCGCCGATGATCAACGAGGGGCAGCCCGACAACTGGCAGGCGTTCTGGGACACGCTCACCCGCGCCCAGTACCCGCCGGCGAATCCCCTCGTGCGGCGCGCGCCCTTCGGCTACCAGGTGGACATGTTCGCGCGCTACCTGCGCGAGCAGTGGCCGCTCTTCCCCGGGGTGCTCGGCGGGCTCGTGGTTCCCCTCGCCGCCGTGGCCGGCATGGTGGCCGCGTATCGCCGCGACCGGAGCGGGTTCCATCTGCTCCTCGTGCTCCTCCTGATCGGCGGACCGTTTCTCATCCTCTACCTCAACTTCACCGATCACGAGGTGCGCGAGCGCGACTACTTCTTCATCCTCTTCTACCAGGCGGCCGCGCTCGCCGCCGGGCTCGGCGCCGGCGCGCTGGCCGCGCTCGCCGCCCGCACGCGTGGCGGCGCGCCCGCCCGCGCCGCCCTCGCGGTGGCGCTCCTCGTCCTCCTCGCCCTCGTGCCCTTCCGCCGCATGTGGTTCGAGCACGACCGGAGCCGCGATTGGATCGCGCGCGACTACGCCTACAACCTGCTCGTCCCCCTGCCCCCGGACGCCGTGCTCCTCACCAACGGCGACAACGACACCTTTCCGCCCTGGTACCTGCAGGAGGTCGAGAAGATCAGGCGGGACGTGCGCGTGGTGAACCTGAGCCTCCTCAACACGCCGTGGTACCTGCGCCAGATCCGGGACTACGAGCCGCGGGTGCCCCTCGGCCTCTCCGACGCGCAGATCGCGGCCCTCCGTCCGATCCGCGACGAGGCGAGCGGGCGGATCCTCATGATCAAGGACCTCGCCGTCGAGGCGATCCTCGCCGCCACGCCGCGCGAGCGGCCGCTCTACCTCGCGGTCACCGTGCCCGACCTGATGGGGCTCGACGAGCGCCTGACCATGGAGGGGCTCACCCGCCGCATCCATCCCGAGCCGACCCCGGTGCGGGTGGATGTCGCCACCTGCCGGCGGAATGTAGATTCGGTATTCACGCCGCTCCGCGGCATCGTGACACCCGCGGGCGCCACGGATACGACGCTCTATCACGACGACAACGAGCGGCGCCTCATGCAGAACTACGCCGCGATCCACTTCTACCTCGCGGTCGAGTACGACAAGGCGGGGGACCTCGCCGCCGCGGTGCGCGAGGCCGGGCGGGCGCAGGCGGTGAGCCCCGGTTTCGCGGGGAACCGGCTCTTCCTCGGCATCCTGATCGAGAAGACCGGCGACGTGGCGCGCGCCGAGGCGCACTACCGGGATGCCCTCGCGCGCCACCCGGCGGACGCCCGCTTCACGCACCGGCTCGGTCTCGTGCTCGGGTCCCAGGGGCGCTACGACGAGGCGGTGCCGCTCCTCAAGACGGCGATCGCTCGCGGCGGCCCGGGCTACTTCGATCCCTACGCGAGCCTCTTCGAGGTCTTCCACCGGATGGGACACCTGGACTCGGCGCTCGCCGTGCTCGACGTGTGGCTCACCGCGCATCCGAACGATGTCGAGGTGCGGGCCGTGCGCGACCAGGCGGCGCGCGGCGAGCTGCCGCCGGGGTCGTGAGGCTCTGATGCGCGCGCTCGGCAGCGCGCGGCGCGCGGAAGGAGGAGGCATGGCAGAACGCGCCCTGGTCACCGGGGTCGCCGGGTTCATCGGCTCGCACCTCGCGGAGGCGCTCCTCGACCGCGGGGATCATGTGGTCGGCATCGACTGTCTCACCGACTACTACGATCCGCGGCTCAAGGAGGCGAACCTCGCGCTCCTCATCGGCCACCCCCGCTTCCGGTTCGTCAGAGCCGATCTCAACGCGGTTGACCTCGCCCGGGTCGCGGGCGACGTGAACGTCGTTTTCCACCAGGCGGCGCAGGCCGGGGTGCGCGCGAGCTGGGGCCGCGAGTTCACGACCTACACCCGTGAGAACGTGGACGCCACGCAGCGTCTCCTCGAGTTCTTCCGCGAGCGGCCGCTCCGGCGCTTCGTCTATGCCTCGTCCTCCTCGGTCTACGGAGAGACGGCGGAGCTGCCGATGCGGGAGGACGCGCCGACCCAGCCGCACTCGCCCTACGGCGTGACCAAGCTCGCGGCCGAGCACCTGGCTCGCCTCTATCACCGGAACTTCGGGCTCCCCACCGTGTCGCTCCGCTACTTCACGGTCTACGGGCCGCGCCAGCGCCCGGACATGGCCTTCCGCCGCTTCATCGGAGCGCTCCTCGGCGGCGATCCGATCGTCGTCTACGGCGACGGCCTGCAGACGCGCGACTTCACCTTCGTCGCCGATGCGGTGGCGGCCAACCTGGCCGCGGCCGAGCGCGGCGCGCCCGGCGGCGTCTACAACATCGGGGGCGGGGCCCGGGTCACCGTGCGCGAGTGCCTGGATCTCCTCCTCGGCCTGGTCGGCCGCGGCGAGGTGCGCTACGAGGCGCGCCAGCACGGGGACGTGACGCACACCTATGCCGACACCACGCGCGCCCGCGAGGAGCTCGGCTTCGCTCCGCGCGTGGGGCTCGCCGCCGGGCTCGCCCACCAGGTCGAGTGGCAGCGGGCCGGCCGCCCGGGAGGCGGAGCCGGGCACCAGGGATCCGGCGGCGGGTAGCCTTGGCCGGGGCGGGCCTCTGCTATGCTAGCCGCGATGAGCCTCCCAGCGACCGACAGGAGCGCGGGCCCGACCGGCGGAGCGGCCATCGGGCCGCGGCGCGTGAGCGTCATCGTCCCCGTCTTCAACGAGGCGGAGTCGGTCGGGCCGCTCGTCGAGAAGCTCCGAGCCGTGCTCGGAGCCCGCGGCGAGCCCTACGAGATCCTGTTCGTGGATGACGGCTCGACCGATCGCACCTATGCCGAGATCGCCCGCGCCCGCGAGCGCGACCCGGCCGTGCGCGCCATCCGCTTCCGGCGGAACTTCGGCAAGTCGGCGGCCCTGGCCGCCGGGTTCCGCGAGGTGGGCGGCGACATCGTGGTGACGATCGACGGCGACCTGCAGGACGAGCCGGCGGAGATCCCGAACCTGATCGCCAGGCTCGACGAGGGCTACGACCTCGTCTCCGGCTGGAAGCTGAAGCGCCGGGATCCCTTCTCGAAGCGGCTGCCCTCGCGCCTCTACAACCTGACCACGCGCCGCCTCTCGGGCCTCGACATCCATGACTTCAACTGCGGCTTGAAGGCGTATCGCCGCGAGGTCACGGCGACCATCTCGGTCTACGGCGAGCTCCACCGCTACATCCCGGCGCTCGCGCACTGGGCGGGATTCCGCGTCACCGAGCTCCCGGTCACCCACCATCCGCGCCCGCACGGCAGGAGCAAGTTCGGGAGCTCCCGCTACCTGAACGGCCTCCTCGATCTCCTCGGCGTCATGTTCCTCCACTCGAGCGAGCGGAGCCCGCTCCATCTCTTCGGTCGCATCGGGCTCGCCACCGGCGCGGCCGGCGCGCTCATCTGCCTCGTCTTCCTCGTCCAGTGGGCGCTCGGAAGCCCGCTCCGCGTGCGCCCGCTCATGCTCTTCGGGGTGGCCTTGATCCTCCTCGGCGTGCAGTTCGTGAGCATGGGCTTCCTGGGCGAGCTCATCGCCAAGGAACGCGGGACCGGCCCGTATCCGATCCGCGAACGGCTGGGCTAGCGGCATGGACGCGCCGCGCGTGCTCGTCATCGTCGTGCACTGGAACGGGCTCGAGCACACCGAGCGCTGTCTCACCTCGCTTCGCGCCCTCGATCCGCCGGCCCCGGATCTCCTCGTCATCGACAACGGCTCGACCGACGGCTCGGGGGCGGCCCTCGCCGCGCGCTTCCCCGACCTCGCGATCCGCCGGCTGGCGGAGAACCGGCTCTACGCCGGCGGCGCCAACGTCGGCCTCCGCCTCGCGCTCGCCCGCGACTACGACCACGCCGTGATCCTCAACAACGACACCGAGGCGGCGCCCGACCTGATCGCGCGGCTCGTCGAGGTCGCCGCCGCCGCGCCGGAGATCGGCCTCGTCGGTCCCAAGATCCTCTACCGCGAGCGGCCGGACCTCATCTGGTCGGCCGGCGGCAAGATCGACTACTGGCGGGGGCTCTTCCACCATCACGGTCTCCGCCGTGCGGACGGACCGCCGTACGACACCGAGCGCGACGTCGATTACCTGACCGGGTGCTGCATCCTCGTCACGCGGCGGGCGCTCGTCGATGTCGGCTACCTGGACGAGAGCTACGCGATGTACTCGGAGGACGCCGACTGGTGCGTCAGGGCGCGCCGGCTCGGCTACCGCATCGTCTACGCCCCGCGGGCGCGGCTCCTCCACCATGTATCGGCGGCGTCGGGCGGCGGGCTCACGCCGTACAAGATGTACCATCGCGTGCACTCGAACCTGATCTTCTTCCGGCGCCACGCCCGGCCCTGGCACTGGCTCACCATTCCGATCGCCCTGCCGCTCGCCTTCCTCGGGTTCGCGCTCCGGGAGATCCGCGCCGGGCATCGCGACGTGGTGGGCGCGGCCCTGAAGGCGCTCGGCGAGATTTGCCGTCGCGCTCCGCGCCGGACGGCATGAAGGCGGGGAGCGCGACGCCGTGCGGGTCCTCCACATCGCGGCCGAGATCGCCGGCCAGCCGGCGCTCCTCTGTCGCGGCCTCCGCGCGCGGGGCATCGAGGCCCGATCGCTCTCGCTCCATCCGTCGTGGCTCGGCTACCCGAGCGACATGGCGGCCGACGGGCGCGGCGCCGCCGGGCTCCTCCGCCGACTCGGCGCGCTCCTCCGCCACGGCCGCGGTTGCGACATCGTGCACATCCACTTCGGGACGACCTTTCTGCCTCGCCTCCTCGATGTCCCGCTCCTCGCCCGGAGCGGCGCGCGGCTCGTCTTCCACTTCCATGGCTGCGAGGTGCGCCCGCGGGCCCGCATGCTCGCCGCGCACGCTCTCTCCGCCTGCAGCGAGTGCCCGGTCTACTGCGTGCCCGCGAAGCAGGAGCGGCTCCTCGCCGCGGCGCGCCGCCACGGCGCGCTCGCGCTCGTCTCGACCCCGGATCTCCTCGAGGCGGTGCCAGAGGCCGAGCACCTGCCGGTGGCGATCGACCTCGCGGCGTGGGATGCGCTCCGCGCCGCGGCGGCCCCGGCGCCGGGCTTCGTCGTGCTGCACGCGCCGAGCGATCCGGAGATCAAGGGGACGCGGCACGTGGAGGCGGCCGTCCGCGAGCTTCGCGCGCGCCATCCCGACGTCGATCTCCTCCTCGTGCAAGGCGAGCCCGCGGCCCGGGCGCGGCTCCGCTACGGCGCGGCGACTGTGGCCGTCGATCAGCTCCATCTCGGCTGGTACGGCCTCTTCGCGGTCGAGGCCATGGCGCTCATGAAGCCGGCGCTCGCCTACATCCGGAGCGATCTCGACCGGCCCGCGCTGCCGCTCGTCCGGACGACGCGCGAGCGACTGGCGGCCGATCTCGAGGCGCTCCGCGCCGATCCGGAGCGGCGCGCCGCCGTCGCCGCGCGCGGCTATGCCTACGTGCGCGCCGTGCACGACCTCCCGGTCGTGAGCGCGCGCCTCCACGACCTCTACACCCGGCGCGTGCTCGGAGCGACGAGCGGGCCGGTGCCGGGGGCGGCGCCGGGGGGGCGGCCGTGAGCGATCTCGGCGATCGCAGCACGCTGCCGCCGCCGGCGGATCCGGTCGCGGAGGCGGCGGAGGCGCCGTCGGTGGCGCGGCGGGTGAAGGGACTCACCCGCGATTCGCTCGTCTACGGGCTCGGCATGGCCGGGCAGAAGCTGATCGGGCTCCTCCTCCTGCCGATCCTGACCCGCGTGTTCGAGCCCGCCGAGTACGGCGCAAGCGAGCTCATCGGTCTCCTCCAGCTCATGATTTCCTATTTCGTCGTGCTCGGGAACGACGCCGCGCTCCTCCGCTTCATCTTCGACACCGATTCCGAGCTCGAACGGCGGCGGATCGCCGCGCTCGGCCTCCTCTTCCGGGTGGCCGCCGCAGTCGCCTTCACCCTCCTCCTCCTGCCCGCCTCCGGCGGTCTCTCCCGGCTCATCTTCGCGAACACGAACTACACGGCGCTCATCATGCTGACGCTGGCCGATCTGCCGTTCACGACGGTGGTCAAGTTCTCGATCGACCTCCTGCGCGTGCGGTTGCGGCCGGCCGAGTTCGTCGCCTACTCGCTCGGCAATCTCGCCGCCATCGCCGTCCTCACGCTCGTGCTCGTGCCGTCGGTGATGCCGATCGAGCTGCCGCTCCTCGGAACCGAGGTGACCATCCACGGCCAGGGTCTCGGCCTGGCCGGCGTCTTCCTCGCCCGCCTGATCGCCGACATCCTGTTCACGGCGATCGGTCTCCTGTGGACGTGGAAGGACCTCGCTCGCCCGCAGTCGCTGGGTGTGCTCGGGGCCATGCTCCGCTACGGCCTGCCGCTGGTGCCGGTGGGGCTCGCCCAGTTCGTCCTCGCCTACGCCGATCGCTACGTGCTGAACCGCTATGTCTCGCTCGACCAGGTGGGACCGTACTCGGTCGGGGCCAAGGTCTCCTCGTTCATGATGCTGTTCGTGGCCGCCTTCCAGTATGCGTGGGGGCCGTTCGCCATCTCGATCTTCCGCGAGGCCAACGCCCGCGAGACCTATGCCAAGGTCTTCTCGCTCTACGCTTTCGTCGCCGGCGGTATCGGGCTCCTCATCACCTGTCTCGCCCGCGAGTTCCTCGCCCTCATCACCACGAGCCACTATGTGCACGGCTACCGCGTCGCCGGCTTCCTGGTCTTCGCCGCCATGGCCAACGGCGCCTTCTTCATCCCGGCGACCGGGCTGCAGATCGCGAAGCGCACCGGACTGATGGGCGCAATCGCGGTCCTTTCTGCGCTCCTGAACGTCGCGCTCAACATCGTCCTCGTCGGGCCGCTCGACGTCTTCGGCGTGGCGACCGCCAGCCTCGTCGCACAGACGGTCGCCACCGCGCTCCTCTTCGCCGTTGCCCAGCGCATCTACCCGGTGCCGTTCCATCCAGGCCGCGTGGCGCTCACCTTCATGATGGCGATCGGACTCGCCGCCGTCGGCATCTACTTCGGGCGGACAGGAAGCGGCGCCGCGGTCGCCGCCACCGCCGGCGCGCTGGCCCTCTACGTGGCGGGGACGATCGGACTCCGCGTCGTCGCCATTCAGGATTTCGTGATTTTGCGCAACTATCTGCAGAAGAAGACGGCGGTCTGGAGAGGATAGGAAGGAACACTGTGTGCGGGATCGCCGGCATCTGGCGCCTGGACGGCGCGGCGGTCGCTCCGGCGCGGGTGCGCGCCATGGCGGCGGCCATCCGCCATCGCGGGCCGGACGACGAGGGCTACGTCGCCCTCGATCCCGCGGGCGCGCTCCCGCCGGTCGTCCTCGGCGGCCCGCGCACGGCCGCCGCGACCCGCGGCGCCGCCTTCCCCTGGTGCCCGGGTCCCGGTCCCGACCGCGATCCGGACGGCCGCGCCCTCGTCCTCGGGCACGCGCGGCTCGCCATCATCGACCTCTCGCCGGGCGGGCATCAGCCGCTGGCCGGACCCGGCGGCGCCGTGTGGATCACTTACAACGGCGAGATCTTCAACTACATCGAGCTCAGGAGCGAGCTCGCGGCGCGCGGCCACGTGTTCCGCTCGGCCAGCGACACCGAGGTGCTCGCGAACGGCTGGCTCGAGTGGGGAGAGGGGCTCTTCGCGCGCCTGAACGGGATGTGGAGCCTCGCCCTGTGGGACGCGCGCGCGCGGACGCTCGTCGTGAGCCGCGACCGGCTCGGGGTGAAACCCTTCTACTACCGGTTCGACGGCACCGAGTTCGCCTTCGCCTCGGAGCCCGCGGGACTCCTCGCCCTGGCCCCCGCCGCCCCGGCCCCCGGTGCGATCGGCCGGTTGATCGCCGCGGCGCGCGTCGACGAGGGAGAGGAGACCTTCTTCCAGGATGTGAGGAGCCTGCCGGCGGCGCACTACGCGCGCGTCGGCCGGACCGGGATCGAGCGCACGCGCTTCTGGGATCTGCCGGCCGCCGCCGGCAGCGCGGCCCCGGCGGACGCCGCGGAGGAGCTTCACGACCTCCTCGCCGACGCGGTCCGCCTCCGCCTCCGGAGCGACGTGCCGGTCGGAACCTGCCTCTCCGGCGGCATCGATTCCTCGTCCATCGTGGCGCTCGGCACGCGGCTCCTCGGCGCCCCGCTGGATGCCTACTCGGTGGCCTACGAGGAAGGGGAAGCGTTCGACGAGCGCCCGCACATGCGCACTCTCGTCGCCACCACCGGGGCGCGCCATCACCTGACCGTCCCGCGCGGCGACGACCTCCGCGCGGAGCTCGATCGCGTCGCGCGCATCCAGGGCGAGCCGGCGGCAGGCCCCGGGGTCTACTCGCAGTGGCACGTCATGCGTGTCGCCCGGGAGAACGCCGCCAAGGTGCTCCTCGACGGACAGGGAGCCGACGAGCTCTTCGCCGGCTACTTCGCCTTCTACTATCCGCTCCGCCTCCGCGATCTCATCGCGGCGGGCGAGATCGCGGCCGCCGCGGAGCTGGCGCGGACCGCGGTCCAGCACGGCCACTCGCGCCTCGAGGTGGCGGCGCGCGCGGCCGAGCCGTGGATCCCGGCGGCGCTCTTCCGCCGCGGCCGCGAGTGGCTCGGCGCCGGCGACTGGGCGCGGGTTCTCACCCCGGAGCTTGCCGCCGCGGCGCGGGCTGCCGCCCCGGAGCCCGGGCGGGCGCCGCGCGGGGACGAGCTCACGGCGCGCCAGGCCGCCGATGTGCGCTCGCTCCTCCTGCCGTCGCTCCTCCGCTACGAGGACCGGAACTCGATGGCCTTCTCGATCGAGGCGCGGGTTCCCTTCCTCGACTACCGCGTGGTCGAGTTCGCCTTCCGCCTGCCGGCCGCCGCCAAGCTCGCGGGCGGCGTCACCAAGCGCGTCCTCCGGGACGCGATGCGCGGCATCGTGCCCGAGTCGATTCTCGCCCGCACCGACAAGCGCGGATTCGAGACGCCGGTCGTGCGCTGGCTCGCCGCGCGCCACGCGGGATGGCTCCGCGAGATGCTCGTCGGCGGCCGCGCCGTCGAGCGCGGCTTCGTCGTCCGCCGCGCAGTGGCCGCGCTCGTGGACGATCTGCTCGCCCGGCCGCGCGGGCCGGGGCACGAGGTGTGGCGGCTCCTCTCGCTCGAGCTGTGGCTGCGCGCGGCCTTCGATCCGGGCGGCTTCGCCCGGGGCGGGGAGGCGAGAGAGCGATGATGGCGCCCTCCCGCATGCAGGTCGTCGTCTTCTCCGAGGTCAAGTGGCAGCATCTGCGCACGCGGAAGCGCTTCCTCCTCGCGCGCTTTCCCGCCGACTGGCCCATCCTCTACCTCGAGCCGCTCAATCGCACCGACCCGAGCCATCTCCACCCGGTCCGGGACGGCCGCGTCACCGTGGCGTCGCTCCCGGTGCTCAAGTCGAAGACCACCTTCGGGCTCGTGAACGCGCTTCTCGGCGTGGCGGCGGTCCGGGCCGTCCTCACGGCTCTGGTCGGCCGCTGGGTCGCCCATCTCCTCGGCGCCCACACCGAACCCGGGCTCCCGCGGCTCTTCTACCTCTCGAACGTGCTCTTCCTCCCGGTGGCCGAGCGCCTGCCCCACGCCGTGCTCCTCTACGACGCCAACGACGATCCGCTCGGCTTCCCGGGGACCCCGGCCTGGGTGGGCCGCTATCTCGAGCGTACCCTCGAGCGGGCGGACGTTGTGGTATCGTGCTCCGCTGCGCTCGCCGCGCGCCTCGCGGCGCACGGCAAGCGCGAGATCACGGTCATCGGCAATGGGGCGGAGGTCGAGCACTTCATGGCGCCGGTCGATCCGGTGCGCGTGCCGGCGGCGATCCGCGCCGTGCCGCGCCCCCGGATCGGATACGCGGGAGCGATTGCCGAGTGGTTCGACTTCGATCTCATCGCGGAACTGGCGGCTGCCTATCCGACCACCCCGCTCCTCCTGGTCGGGCCGGTGGCGGCTCCGGTCCAGCCGGCGGCGGACGCGGTCGCGCGCGCCCATCCGAACGTCGTCTTCACCGGGCGCGTCGCCTACGAGGATCTGCCGCACTGGGTCGCCCAGTTCGATGTGGGGCTCATCCCGTTCAAGTTCGGGCCGGCCACCGACGTCCTCAACCCGAACAAGCTCTACGAGTACCTGGCCGCCGGCCTGGCCGTGGTGAGCTTCGCCTATTCACCGGATCTCGAGGCGTTCGGGGCGTGGATCCGTCTGGTGCGCAACCGGGCGGAGTTCGTGCGCGCGGTAGGGGAGGCGCTCGCCGCGCCGCGCGATCCCGCCGCGCTCCGGACCGTGGCCATGCGGCATAGCTGGGACGCCCGGGCGGCGGCGCTCCTCGCCCTGATCGACTCCACACGCGGTGTCGCCGCGACGGCGGCGCCCGGCCCGCAGGGAGCGGGGGAGGAGGGACACGATGGCCAGAGCTAAGCGCGATCCGCGCCGCGAGCCGGCGGCGGGCGCCCGCGAGGCGCGGGGGGCCGCACCCGGCCGCGCCGCGCGCCCGGCCGCGGCGGCAGGGAACGGCCCCTGGTCCCGGCTCCCGGCCTGGACCGCCGTCGCCCTGATCGCCCTCGCCGTCGCTTTCTACTTCTACCCGCTGGTTTTCGCGGGACAGGTCTTCTCCTCGGCCGACGCGCAGGCGCCGCAGGGCTTCGGCGTCTACGCGGAGGCGTGGCGCGCCGAGAGCGGCGAGTACCCGCTGTGGAATCCGTTCATCTTCTGCGGTTTGCCGTCCTACGCCGCGCTCGCCTACAACCCCGACGTCTACTTCCCCGACTGGATCTTCAAGCTCCTCGGCGGGCTCGCCCCGCCCATGCTCTGGCTCATCGTCTACTACTTCGTGGGCGCGGTCGCGGTCTACTTCCTCCTCGGCGATCTCGGCGCGGCGCGCGGGCCCGCCGCCCTGGGCGGGCTCCTCTACGCTCTCACCCCCAACCTGATCGCCGTCGGCGCCCACGGCCATGGAAGCCAGCTCGTCAACTCCGGGCTCCTGCCGCTGGCGCTCCTCGCGCTCCACCGATATCTCGCGCGCGGGAGCGGCATCTGGCTCGCGCTCCTCGCCGCGACTCTCGGCGCTCAGATCCTGCGCGGGCACGTGCAGATCGCCTACTACACCTGGCTCGCGCTCGCGCTCTACTTCATCTACTACCTCCTCGACCGCCGCCGCGACGGCACCAGGTTCCGCCTCGCGCCGGGGCGGGCGGCCGCCGGTTTCGGGCTCGCCCTCCTCCTCGGCGCGCTGCTCGGCGCGGTCCTCGCCCTTCCCGTCGCGACCTACACGCCGCAGTCCATCCGCGGCGGCGGCGAGACCGGCGGCGTGAGCTTCGAGTACGCGACCGGCTGGTCCCTCGCGCTGGGCGAGCTCGCGACCCTCTTCGTGCCGTCGGCCCTCGGCTTCGGCGGCGAGACCTACTGGGGCACGATGCCCTTCACCGACTACCCGAACGCCTACGTGGGCATCGCCACGCTCCTCTTCGCCGTCCTCGCCTTTGTCGCGCCCGGCCCGCGTGGGCGCGAACCGGGCCTCGCGCCCGCGGTGTTCTTCCTCGTCCTCGCCCTCTTCGCGCTGGCGGTCTCGCTCGGCAAGCACTTCTTCCTCTACGACCTCCTCTTCCGCTTCCTGCCCTACTGGAAGAAGTTCCGGGTGCCGGTCATGATCCTCGTGCTGGCCCAGCTCGCGGCCGGCGGCCTCTTCGCGCTGGGCTTGACCCGGGTCCTCGCCCTGGCCCGCGGCGGCGGCCCGGCAGCGGCGCGCCTCGCCCGCGTGCTGGCGACCGCATCCGGCGTCGCGCTCGTCGGCCTCCTCGTCGTGCTCCTCCTCGGCGGGGCCTTCCGCGACGGGTACAGCGCCGCTTTTCAGAAGAGCCCGCGGATTTCCGCTCAGCTCGCGCGGGCCCCCGAGGTCGGGCGCCAGCTCGGCGCCCGCGCCGCCGCCCGCGCCCACGGGGACCTCGCGAAGAGCCTGGCGCTCGTCGCCGCGGCCGGAGGAGTGGCCGCCCTCGGTCTCCGCGGCCGCCTCCGCCCCGAGCTCGTCGTGGGCGGGGTCGCGCTCCTCGTCGCGATCGACGTGGGGCCGATCGGACAGGAGATCATGCGTCCGCTGACGACGGCCCGCGCGAATCTGGTGCAGCCGACCGCGGCCGACGATCTGGTCGCCTTTCTCCGCACCGTGCCGGGGCCCTTCCGCATCTATCCGATCGAGGAGTTCCGCTCGAACCGCTTCGCCACCTTCGGGCTCGCCTCGGTCGGCGGCTACCATGCCGCCAAGCCGCGCGTCTACCAGGAGTTCATGGATGCCTTCGGGCTCGAGACGCTCGAGCTGTTCAGCCATCCCGATCGCTACCGGATCCTCGATCTCCTCAACGTGCGCTACCTCGTGACCGCGACCGAGATCGGCGCAAATCCGCGCTTCGTCAAGGTGCACGACGGGCCGACCAAGGTGTACGAGAACCAGTCGGTCGGCCCGCGGGCCTTCGTGGTGGGAACGGCGGAGGCGGCCCCGACCGCCGCCGCGGCCCTCTCCCGCCTCGCCGATCCGGCCTTCGATCCGGCGCGCCAGGCGGTCGTCGCGACCGCGGTCGGGCCGCTCGGCGGCTCCGCGACGACGGGCACGGCGGAGATCCGGGAGTTCGGGCTCAACCGCGTGGTCGTGGCGGTGAACGCGAGCCACCCCGCGCTCCTCGTGCTCGGCGAGCTGTACGATCCCGGCTGGCAGGCCAGGGTGGACGGCGCGCCGGCGCCGGTCGTGCGCGCGGACCACATCTTCCGCGGCGTGCGCGTCGAGAAGGGGAGCCACGAGGTCGAGTTCCGCTACGTGGCGCCCGGGCTCCGGCTCGGGCTCGGGCTCTCGGTGGCGGCGGCGGCGGCGATCCTCGGGATCGCCGCGGTCTCCCTCCTCCGGGCCCGGGCGCGGCGCGGCGGGGAGGCCGCATGAAGGCGCTCGTCGTCATCCCCACCTACAACGAACGGGAGAACCTGGGCGAGATCGTGCCGCGCATCCTGGCAGTGGACTCGAGCTTCGAGGTGCTCGTCGTGGACGACAACTCGCCCGACGGCACCGGCAAGGTGGCCGACGAGCTGGTCCGGCGGATTCCCCGCGTGCACGTCCTCCACCGGTCGGGGAAGCTCGGCCTCGGCTCGGCCTACCGGGCCGGGTTCCGCTTCGCCCTCGAACGCGACTACGATCTCGTTTTCGAGATGGACTCCGACTTCTCGCACGATCCGGCGAGTCTGCCGGAGTTCCTCGCGGCCATCGCCGACGCCGACCTGGTGATCGGCTCCCGCTATCTCCGCGGGGTCACCGTCGTCAACTGGCCGATGGGGCGCCTCCTCCTCTCGTACACCGCGAACCGCTACACGCGGATCGTGACCGGTCTCCCGCTCTGCGATTCGACCACCGGCTTCAAGTGCTTCCGCCGGGAGGTGCTCGCGGCCATCGACCTCGATCGGGTGCGCTCCGAGGGCTACTCCTTCCAGATCGAGATGAACTTCAAGGCCTGGAAGAAGGGCTTCCGCATCAAGGAGATTCCCATCGTCTTCTCCGACCGGCGGGTGGGCCACTCGAAGATGTCGAAGCGTATCGTACGCGAGGCCATGTCCATGGTCTGGCGCCTCCGCTTCCTGGATCTCTTCGGCCGGCTATGACGAGCGGTGAGCTCCGCGCCGCAGCGGCCCCGGCCGTCACCGCCCCCTCGCTCGCCGTCGTCATCGTCGCCTACGAGACGCCGGAACTCCTCACCGCCTGCCTCGCCTCGCTCGCGCGGGCCCGGGTCCTCGGCCGGGATCCGGTCGTCGTCGTCGACAACTCGACCACGACGGGCGCGGCCGCCGTGGCCGGCGCCACCCCCGGCGTCACCCTGATCCGGAATCCCAGGAATGTGGGCTACGCCCGCGCCGTGAACCAGGGACTGGCGGCCACGAGCACCGACTACGTGCTCGTGCTCAACCCCGACATCGAGGTGGAGCCGGAGGCGATCGCCCGGCTGGTCCGGGCGATGGAAGGCGAGCCCGACGCCGGGCTCGCCGGGGCCAGGCTCCTCAATCCCGACCGCACGCTCCAGCACTCCTGCCGCCGCTTCTACACCCCCGGCGCGATGCTCCTCCGCCGCACCGTCCTCGGCCGCCTCCTGCCCCGGCACCCGGCCCTCCGCGCCCACCTGATGCTCGACTGGGACCACGCGACGCGCCGCAACGTCGACTGGTTGATCGGGGCCTGCCTTCTCGTGCGCCGGCGTGCGGTCGCCGATGTCGGTCCGATGGATGAGCGCTTCTTCCTCTACTTCGAGGATGTGGACTGGTGCGCGCGCATGCATCTGCGCGGGTGGCAGGTGCTCTACGTGCCCGACGCGGTCATGATCCATCACCATCGCCGCGACTCGGCGCACGGCGGCCTCTTCCATCCCAGCCGCCGCATGCATCTGGCGAGCGTCCTCCGCTTCTACGAGAAGTGGAGTCTCCTCCTCTACGTCCTCAAGCGGAACCGCGAGCGCGTGCGCGGGCTCACGCTCGCCGCCGCCGATCTCCTCGCCCTGAACGCGGCGTTCCTCCTCGCCTTCGGCGTGCGCAAGCTCCTCTCCGCCCAGTTCGATAAGCCCCTGTTCGCGGTCGCCGACTACTGGCAGTTCCTCCTCGTCTTCAACCTGGCGACCCTGATCGCGCTCGGCCGGAGCGGGCTCTACCGGTCCGGCCAAGCGCTCACGCGCGCGAAGCTGCTCCGCAGCGTGACCCGGTCGGTCCTCCTCTCCGCGCTCGCCGTGCTGGTGTCCACCTTTCTCCTCTACATCCGGGCCTATTCGCGCTTCGTGATCGGGCTCACGGTGCCGCTCGCGATCGCCGCCATCGTCGGGGCCCGCCTCCTCCTCGGCCGCTTCCTCGATCGCCTGGCCCGCGAAGGGCTCGCCGCGCGGCGCGTCCTCCTCCTCGGCGACCCGGAGCTCGCGGCGTGGATGGCCGCGCGCTTGACCGCGGCGCGGCGCCCGCGCTTCGAGGTGGTGGCCACCCTCGAGCCCGGGGCGCGGCTGGTCGCCGATCTCGAGCAAGCGCCGGCGCGGCTCCGCGACCTCTGTCATCGCGAGCGGGTGCACGAGGTCATCGTCGCCGATCGCGACGGGAGCCTCGCTCCGCTGCTCGGTGCGCTCGCGCCGCTCGGGCGCGAGGGCCTCCGCATCCGCCTCCTCGGGCCCTGGTCGCGTCATCTCGAGCCGGGGGCCCGGATCGAGGAGATGGCCGGCGTCGAGCTCCTCGTGCCGGAAGCCGCCGCTCGCCCCGGCCCTGTGGACTGAGCACCCCGGCCCCGGGGAGCGCCGCCGCGCCTTGGCCGGGCGCCGGCGTGCGTGCTAGGCTCCCCCGAACGCCGCTTTGCCCCGCTCCTCGCGGCCCCGCGAGGTACGCCGATCACCCGTCGCCCCGGTCGAAGAGGAGATCGATGCAGAGACGATCCGCCGCCGGCATCCTGCGCGCCCGGGGGGCGCACATCGCCGCCGGGCTCCTCCTGCTCGCCCTGAGCGCCGCGCCGGTCCCGGTCCGGGCCGCGGCCGGCACCTGGTCCACCTACATGGACGGTACGTTCGGGCAGGCGATCGCCGCCGATGCCGATGCGCGACAGGTGTGGGTGGCATCCACCGGAGGAGCGACGGCCTTTGCCCCGGACGACTCGACCTACCGCCGCCTCTACCCGAACGACGGGCTCCCCGCTGCCGACCTGACTGCGGTGGCCACTGATGCGGGCGGACATCGATGGTTTGGAGCGCGCGGCGCCGGTTTGCAGGCCGAGGCGCCGGATGGCGGATTCCTGAGCCGCCCGCTCGACCGCTTCGACCTCGGGTCGGACTCGGTGCGCGTGCTCCTCGCCGTGGGCGACAGCGTGTGGGTGGGGACGACGACCGGAGCGGCCCTCGTCACCTATCCCGCCGATCCGTCGCGCCCGGGGGACGCCGTGGTCGCGACCATCAATCTCGAGGCCATCCTCGGCGACTCGCCGCGTGTCAACGGTATCGCCGCCCGCGGCGACACGACCTGGTTCGGCACGCAACGCGGGGTCGTGCGCCGCGATCCCGACGGCTCGCGCGCCGTCCTCAACACGGGACTCACCGATGTCGACGTGCGCGCGCTCGCGGTGGCCGCCGGCTTCCTGTGGGCCGGGACGCGCACGAGCGTCTATCGCTTCGAGGACGACCGCTGGATCGAGCGCGCCACCGGGCTCGTCGCCGGCCGGCCCTATGTCTGCTTCGCCGAGCACGCGGGCGCGCTCCACGTCGGGGCGCTCGTGCGCGCCACGAACCCGACCGTCTACCGCCTCACGGACACGACCTGGTCCCCGCGGTCCAACGGTCTCACCACTCGCGATGTGAACGGCCTCGTCTCTCTCTCCGGCTCGCTGTGGGCGGCCACCAATCGCGGTCTCCATCGCCTCGGTGCGAACGAGATCTGGCGGCGCATCCCGTCGCCCGATCCGCCCGGTCCGGGGCTCTTTGCCTTCTCGAACGACTTCCTCGATGTGGCCGCGCTCGGCGGCACCGGTCGGGCCCGCGCCGTGTCCCGCGCGGTCCTGACCGAGCTCGTCGCCGAGGGCGACGCCGGACCGACCTTCACCGCGGTGCAGCGCGGCAACCAGGGCATCGAGAACCAGGACTTCTCGACCCTGCTCGTCAGCAGGGCGGGGGCCACCTGGCTCGGCCACTGCTGTTGCGGCACGGGGTCGAGCTGTCGCGGCGAGGAGCTTCGGGCCTTTGCCGATACCGCACGGGCGCTGGCCACCTGGGATGTGCTCGACATGATCGAGGGACCCGACGGCGCCATCTGGTTTGCGAGCGTGCGCCACGAGGCGAGCGAGGGATTCGGCGTCTATCGGATCGACCCGGTGAGCCGCGAGGTCAGCGAGTTCACCGCGGCCGACGGCCTCACCTCGAGCTCCGTCGAGGCCCTCGCCTTCGACAGCGCCGGCCGCCTGTGGATCGGGTACACGGACTTCGGCGCCGATGTGTGGACCAACCCCGGACGACTGCCGGCCACGATTGCCAACATCGCCGCCGCCCAGGGCTTGCCGGCGACGCGCGTCACCGCGCTCGCTGCCGGCGAGAACGAGATGTGGATCGGCACGGTGAACGGCATCGCCGTCTTCTCCGGAACGGAGCTCGTGCGGACGGTCGCGGGGAGCACGCTTCCCGCTCCGCTGGTCAATGCGCTGGCGGCCGACGGCTGCGGGCGCATGTGGGTGGGCACCCCGGGCGGCGCCGCCGCGCTCGATCGCGAAGGACAGACCCTCTCGGTGGTGAGCGCGGGGTCGCGGCCCGGGCTCGCCGCCGACCAGGTGAACGCGATCGCGGTGGATCGCGCCGCGGCTGCCGTGTGGTTCGCAACGGCGGGCGGGCTCTCGCGTCTCGCCTACGATGCGTCGTGCGCCGGCAGCGGTGGGGGAGGCGGCGGGAGCGGGGCGGCCTGCACGCGGCTCTGTCCGTACCCGAATCCCCTGCGCCCGGGCGAGAGCGGCGGCCTGCGGCTGGCCGAGTCCGCCGACGCCGGCGAGGTGCACGTCACGGTCATCGACGCGCTCGGGAGGGAAGTGGCGAGTCGCGTGGCGCAGGCCACCGACATCGTGTGGGATGGGAGCGACTCGAGCGGCGATCCGGTGCCGTCTGGGGTTTATCTGCTTCGCATCCTGAGCACGAGAGCGACCTGCAACTGCGCGCCGGACTATCGCCGGGTGGCCGTCCAGCAATGACGCCCGCGGGTCGCGCGACCTGGCCGCTCGGGCCGGCGCCCGCGGAAGCGCGGCCCGGTCATGGTCCGGCCGGGGCGATCGGCGCCGTCCTCGCCGCCGAGGCCGTGTTCACGGCTCTCCTCCTCGGCGCCGGACGCGAGGTGGCGGCGGCGTCCGGGATCCTGCTCGCCGGCGCCGCCGGGATCGGGATCCTCCTCTTCATGCTCCCGGCCCGGGACCGCGACCAGGTTGCCGTGCTCTTCGCTGCGGGGCTCTTCCTTCGCGTCGCCGCGCTCATCACGATCCGCGCCGCCTTCTCCTCCCCGGCCAATCCGTACGCCTTCCTCTTCCGCGACTCGATCAACTACGACGCGGTCGGCGCCAACATCGCCGAGCACTGGCGGGCGGGGCGGCCCGCGCGCATCGAGTACCAGACCGCCGGGTTCACGATCGGCTATCACTACGTCGTGGCGTGCGTGTACTTCCTGGCGGGACGCGCCCCGCTCGTCGTGCAGAGCCTGAACCTCCTCCTCTCCGCGAGTCTCGTCCCGCTCACCTTCCTCCTCGGGCGGGACCTCGCCGGGCGCCGGGTCGGGCTCACCGCCGCGCTCTTCATGGCGGTGTGGCCGCCGACCATCTACTGGTCGGTGCAGCTCCTCAAGGACATCTCGATCGCGTTCCTCCTCCTTGTCTCGGCGCTCTCCTGGGTCCGGTTCGCCCGCCACCCGCGGTGGTTGCTCCTCTTGTGCGCCGTGGTCCCCGCCACCCCGCTCATCTTTCTCCGCACCTACATGTTCCTGTTCTGGACATTCGGCGTGGCGGCCGGTCTCTTCGTCCTGGCGCGCGCGCGGGGGCGCTCCCTGCTCGCAGTCCTCGCCGCCGCGGCCGTCGTCTCGGCGGGGGTGTACGGGGCGCTCGAGTACTCGGCGCTCCGTTTCCGGAACATCGAGGTCTGGGTGGCCAAGCTCTCGGCCGTCGGCACCATGCAGGGCTCCCTGTTCACCGGCGTGTTCTACCGCTCGCTGGGCGACGTCGTGGCCTTCTATCCGATCGGCTTCGCCCGCTTCCTGCTCACACCGCTGCCCTGGAAGGCCGATCTTCTCTTCTGGCCGGAGGCGATCGGCTCGCTCCTCCGCTACGCGCTCCTGCCGTTCGCGGCCGCCGGGCTCCTCCACCTCCTGCGCAAGCAGCGGGTGGGGGTGGCGCCGATCCTCGTGATGGGCTTTCTCGCGGTGTCTCTCTATGCGGCAGCGTTCCGGGGCGGGGGACCGCGCCATATGACCCAGCTCTACCCCTACTTCTTCGTGTTCGCGGCCGCCGGGCGCGAGCATCTCCGGGATTGGCCGCTGGTGGTCGCGGCCGGCGGGATCGGATTCCTCGGCGCGGCGCTCCTCCTCCGGCTGGCCGCGGGCGGATAGACGATGGCGCGGGTGGATGTGCGGGTTCTCCTGATCGGAGCCGGGATCGCCGGACGGGAAGCGGCGCTCGAGATGCAGGGGCATCCCGAGTACGGCTACCGGCCGGTCGGCTTCATCGACGACGATCCGGCCAAGCTCGGCACGGAGATCGCCGGGCTCCCCGTGTGCGGGAATCGCGCCGATATCCCGCGGCTCGTCCGGGAGCTCGCGATCGACGAGATCCTGATCGCCGTGCCCTCGGAGAGCGGAGACACGATCCGCGCCCTCGTGCGCGCCTGCGAGCAGGCGAAGGTCGGCTTCAAGATCGTGCCGGGGATCCGCGAGATCATCCTCGGCGAGGTCACGATCGACCAGATCCGGCGCGTCCAGCCGGAGGATCTCCTCGGCCGCGAGTCGGTGGACCTGACCGCCGGCGCGGCGGGTCGCGACTACCTGGCCGGGAAGACCGTGCTGGTCACCGGCGCCGGCGGGTCGATCGGCGGCGAGCTTTGCCGGCAGGCGCTCGTGGCGGGCGCGGCGCGGCTCGTGCTCCTCGGCCGCGGCGAGAACTCGCTCTTCGAGATCGAGTCGGAGCTCCGTCCCGGCGCGGGCTCGACCGCGCTCGATCTCGTCATCGCCGACGTGCGCGATCGGCGCTCGCTCGACGTGGCCTGCGCGACGCACCGTCCGGCCGTCGTCTTCCACGCCGCGGCGCACAAGCACGTGCCCTACATGGAGCACTTCCCGGAAGAGGCCGTGCTCCGCAACGTGGTCGGCACCGCCAACGTGATCGCGGCGGCGCGCGCCGCCGAGGTCGAGCGGGTCGTCGTCATCTCGACCGACAAGGCCGCCGAGCCCGAGAGCGTGATGGGTGCGACCAAGCGCCTGGCGGAGGAGATGGTGCGCGCGGCGGCGGCGGGGAGCCGGCCCTGCCTGACCGCCGTCCGTTTCGGGAACGTGCTCGGGAGCCGCGGCTCGGTGGTGCCGCTCTTCAAGCGGCAGATCGCCCGCGGCGGCCCGGTCACCGTGTCCGATCCGGAGGCGACCCGCTACTTCATGACCGTGCGCGAGGCGGCCTCGCTCGTCATCCAGGCCGGGGCCCTCGGCCGGGGCGGCGAGATCTTCGTCCTCGACATGGGCCAGCCGATCAGGATCCTCGATCTGGCGCGCGAGCTCATCATCTTCTCCGGGTTTCGCCCGGACGTGGATATCCCGATCGTCTTCACGGGACTCCGCCCCGGCGAGCGCCGGCACGAGCGGTTGTGGGCGGTGGGGGAGACGCCGGTCGCGACCGCCCATCCCAAGATCAAGCGGGTCGAGACCCGGCTCGCGCCGCGCGCCGATCTCGAGGCGGTCATCGGCGTTCTCGAGCGTGCCGCGATGGCTTGCGATCGAGCGCAGGTTCTTGCTATGCTGGCGGCGGTGGTGCCGAGCTACCGGGCGGCGCCGGCCGGGGCGCCGCGGTGAAGGTCATCCGCGACGTCTCGGCGGCCGAGTGGTGGGCCTGGGTGGAGAAGACGGGCGACGCCACCTTCTTCCAGACCCCGACCTGGGCCGCCGTGCTCGTCGAGTCCTTCCCCGATTGCCGGGTAGACACGCGCTTCTACGAGCTGGCGGACGGCGCCCGCGTCCTGGTGCCGCTCATGCGGCGGACCCGCCTGGGCGGGAACCTCGCCGCTCTCGAGTCGATGCCCTTCGGCACCTACGGCGCTTTCCTCGCCGAGCGCGCCCTCGACCGCGCGGAGGTCGCCGCCATCCTCGGCGATCTCAGGCGCGGCCGCCCCCCGGTCGTGCGGCTCATGATGACGCCGAATCCCCTCGGCCGCTTCGCCATTCCCGACGACGTCTTCCACAGCCAGAACTTCATCCACTACCTGCGGCTCGATGAGGGATACGACCGGATCTGGCAGCACCGCTTCTCGCGGGGGCTCCGCTACTCGGTGCGGAAGTCGGCGCGGCGCGGCGTGCACGCCGGGATCGAGCACGGTGCAGGGACCTTCGTCGACTTCTGCCGCCTCTACCACGAGACGGCGCGCACCTGGGAGCGGGAGCCGCCCTTCGGCGAGCGTTTCTTCGCGGCCGTGTCGAGGCTGGCGCCGGAGAATGCCCAGCTCTGGGTGGCGCGGCTCGAAGGGCGGATGATCGCCGGGTGCGTCGTCTTCACTTTCGGCGAGCACCAGACGCCCTATGTCGGCGGGTTCGACCGCGAGTTCCGCGGTTACGATCCGAACAACCTCATGTACGCCGAGGCCATGAAGTGGGGAGCGCGCCAGGGCTACCGCTACTTCAACTTCCTGTCCTCGGCCGGGATCAAGGGGGTCGAGCACTTCAAGTCCTCCTTCGGGACGCAGCGGCTCTTCTTCAACTACTACCTCTACGAGAATCCCCTCCTCCGGCTCGTGCGCCGGCCGCTCGGCGCCGTCCGGCGCGGCGGCGGGTGAGGCGGGCCGTGCGCCTCGCCTTCCTCGCCAACGCCCAGGTCATCCACACGCGCCGCTGGGCCGACTGGTTCCATGCCCGCGGGCATGCGGTCGAGCTGATCTCGCTCGAGCCGGACCACGGGTTCGCCTATCCCTGTCATCTGCTCGAGTCGTCCGTTCCGTTCCGTTTCCTCCGCTATCCGCTCGCGACCCCGGCGGTCCGCCGGCTCCTCGCGCGCTTCGCTCCCGATCTCGTGAACGCGCACTTCGTGCCCAACTACGGGCTCATCGGGACGCTCGCGGGCTGGCGGCCGCTGGTGGTGAGCGCGTGGGGCTCGGACGTGCTCGTCTCGGGCGTCGCCTCGCCCTTCCATGCGGCACGGGCGCGCTTCGTCCTCGCCCGGGCCGATCGCATCACGACCGACGCGGCGATGCTGACCCGGGCCGTGATCGCGCTCGGCGGCGCGCCCGAGCGGGTGTTGACCGTGCCGATGGGGGTCGAACCGGAGCGCTATCGCGCCGCGCGCGCGGTGCCGCCGGGCGCCGAGCCGCCCGGGGCGCCGCTCCTCGTCGTCTCGACCCGGAAGCTCGAGCCCGTCTACAACGTGGCGCAGCTCATCGGCGCCGTACCGGCGCTCCTCGCCGCCAGTCCGGGGACTCGGATCGAGGTGGCCGGCGACGGACCGGAGCGGGCCATGCTCGCGGCGCGCGCGGACGCGGCGGCGCCGGGCGGAGTGGTCTTCCACGGCATGGTCCCGCACGCGGCGATGGCCCGCCTCCTTGGCCGGGCCGCGATCTACGTGTCCACCTCGCGCTCCGATTCGACCTCGGTCTCGCTCCTCGAGGCGATGGCCGCCGGTGCCTTCCCCGTGGTCACCGATATCGAGGCCAACCGGGAGTGGATCGAGGACGGGGTGAACGGAAGGCTGGTGCCGCTCGACGATCCGGCGGCGCTCGCGGCGGCGATCGCCGGCGCGCTCGCGGCCCCGGATCTCCGTGCGCGGGCGGCTGCCGAGAACGCCCGGCGCATCGACGAGCGGGCGACCTGGAACCGCAACATGGCGGCAGTCGAGGCCCTGTTCGCTGAGCTCGTCGCCGCGCGCGGAGCGGGGCGATGACGGCGCGGGCGCGGCGCACGGTGCTCTTCATCGCCTACTTCTTCCCGCCGCTCGGCGGCGGGGGCGTCCAGCGCACCGTGCAGTTCGTGAAGTACCTCGCGCCCCTCGGCTGGCGGAGCGAGATCGTGACCGGGCGCGCCGCCGACTACTGGGTGCTCGACCCCGGCCTCGCCGCCCAGATCCCGCCGGGGACGGTAGTCCATCGCACGCGCGCCCTGACCGGGCACGCGCTCCTCGGGTGGGCGCGATCGGGGCGGGCGCAACCGGCGGCCGCGGGCGCGCGGAGCCGCGCGCCGGGCGAGGCGCCCGCCCCGGTCGTCCGCTCGAGCCGCTCCTTCGCCTGGCTCCGCCGCCTCTCGGGCGTGCTCCTCATTCCCGATGCCTACGCCGGCTGGTTCCCGTTCGCCCTCGCCGCGGCGCGGGCGCGCATCGATCGGGGCGGCATCGATGCGCTCCTCACCACCTCGTCGCCGGATACCGCGCATCTCGTCGGCCTCGTCCTCCGCGAGCGCACCGGCGTCCCGTGGGTGGCCGACTTTCGCGATCCCTGGGTCCGGCGCCTCACCTTCGCCGCCCCGACCGGGCTCCACCGCCGCCTCCACGAGTGGCTCGAGCGGCGCGTGCTCGAGCGGGCGGACCGGGTGGTCGTGACCAACGAGGCGACGCGGGACGATTTCCTGGCCCGCCATCCCGGGATCCCGGCCGCCCGCTTCGCCGTGATCCCGAACGGGTACGATCCGGAAGATCTCACGCCGCTCCGCGATTTTTCGCGGGAGCGGGCGGCGGCGGCGCCGCCGGGATCGGCGGCCGGTTCGCCTCCGGGCCTGGCCGCGGCGCCGGGGGCCGCCGCGGCTCCCCGGCCGATCCTCCTCGCGCATACCGGGCTCCTCTCCGGGAAGCGCACCCTGGCCCCGCTCGCCGCCGCGCTGGCCGAGCTCTTCCTGGCGCACCCCGACCTTCGCGCGCGCCTCCGCGTGCGCCAGATCGGCCCGCGGGAGAGCGTGAACGACGCGATCGTGGCCGCGGCCGGGCTCGGCGACGTGGTCGAGTTTGCCCCGCCCGTCGACCACGCCCGGGTGCTCAGGGAGATGGCGGCCGCCGATCTCCTCCTTCTCCTCGAGGCCGACGAGCCGGCCGGGAGCCTCATCACGCCGGGGAAGATCTTCGAGTATCTGGCGAGCGAACGACCGATCCTGGCCCTGGTGCCGCCCGGCCCGGCCGCCGACCTGGTCCGCGCGGCCGGCGGCAGCGCGGTCCTCGCTCCACGCGATGCCGCCGGCGTGGCCCGGGTCCTCGCCGCCTGGCTCTTAGAGGGTCCGCCGGTGCCGCCCGCGCGCGCGGGGCTCCTCGCGCCGTACGCACGTCCGGCGCTCGCGGCCCGGCTCGCCGCTCTCCTCGACGGCCTGGTGCCGAGCGAGTAGAGTACGCCGCCATGCGAATAGGATTCATGCTGCGCAACCTGCGCGAGCTGGGCGGGATCAAGGTCTACACCGTCAACCTGATCGAGGAGCTCATCGGCCTCGAGTCGGGACACGAGTTCGTGTTCCTCTACGATCACCCGAGCCTTCTCGGCACCTACGCCGGCCGGCGCCGGGTGGAGGAGGTCCTCGTCCGCTTCCCGACCAGGCTCGGCTGGGACCAGATCGCAGTGCCGCTCGCCGCCCGCCGCCTCGCCCTCGATCTCATCGTGAATCCCAAGCTCTCGGTGCCGCTTCTCTCCGGCCGGCCCTCGGTGTTCACCCTCCACGGCGCCGAGCAGTTCGCGGTGCATCAGGTGTTCAAGCGCCACGATCGCCTCTACACGCGGCTCATGATGCCGCTCTTCTGCCGGCACGCCGCGGCGATCATCTCGACCACCCAGATGGGGATCGACGATATCGTGGGCTACATCGGGGCCGATCGCCGGAAGCTCCATCCCGTGCACGAGGCCGCGCATGCGCGGTTCCGACCGCTCGCTCCGGCCGACCTCGCCGCCGTCAAGGAACGCTACCGGCTGCCCGATCGCTTCATTCTCTTCGTCGGCGGTCTCAGCCCGCTCAAGAACTTCGCGAACCTTCTCCGCGCCCTGGCCTTACTCGGCGGCGACTTCTCGCAGCCGCTCGTGGCCGTCGGTTTCAGGCGCTGGAAGTATGCCGCCGATGTCGCCCTGATCGAGGAACTCGGTCTCGAGGATCGCGTGATGCAGGTGGGATTCGCGCCCGACGAGGACCTGCCTGCTTTCTACAATCTGGCTTCGCTTCTCGTCCTGCCCTCTCTGTACGAGGGATTCGGAATTCCGATTGTCGAGGCCATGGCCTGCGGGTGCCCGGTCGTCACGTCGCGAACCGGATGCGGTCCCGAGGTCGCGGGGAAGGCGGCCGTGCTCGTCGATCCGTACCGGCCCGAGGACATCGCCGCCGGGATCCGCCGCGTGCTCGCCGATCCGGTGCTCGCCGCCGAGCTCGCGCGCCGCGGGCGGGAGCAGGCCGCCGGCTTCAGCTGGCGGAAGGCGGCCCGCGAGTCGCTGGCGGTCTACGAGGCGGCCCACGCCGCGCGGGCGCCGGCCGGTCGCGCCGCGTCCGCCGCGCGCCCGCCCGCGGAGCCGCGGTGAACGCGCGCCCGCCCTGGCGCCGGCGGGCGGGTCTCATCGCCCGCGTCCTGGCGAGCGCGGTGGCGCTCGCGCTCGTCGTCCGTCTCGTCAGCGGGCGCGAGATCCTGGCCGCGCTCGCCGGCGCGCGGCCGGCCTGGATCGCGGCCGCTCTCGCCTGCGTCGTGCTCGACCGGGTGGTGATGGCGGCCAAGTGGCGGCTGCTGCTCACCGCGCAGGGCGTCGCGCGCTCGCTCGGCGCGCTCGTGCGCAGCTACTTCGTCGCGACCTTCTACGGGAGCTTCCTGCCGACCGGAGTCGGCGGCGACGTGATCCGCATCATGCAGGTGAGCGGAGGCAAGGAGCGCGCGCTGGCGGTGACCGCCTCGGTGGTCATGGAGCGCCTGCTCGGGCTCATCGCCTCGGCGGCGCTCATCGTCCTCACCCTGGGCGGGTTCGTGCTCGGGACGCGCCGCGACCTGGCGCCGCTCCTCGGGCTCGCGCTGGCCGCGGTCGGGCTCGGGGTGGGCGGCCTCGCGCTCGCGCTGCACGGCCCGTGGCATGATCGGTTGCCGGCGCCGATCGCGCGCTTCGCGACGGCGTTCCGCGTCTACCGCGGGCACCATGGAGCGCTCGCCCGCTTCTCCGCCTGGTCGTTCCTCGAGCAGCTGATCCCCGTCGTCGCGGCCTACTGCATGGCGAGGGCGCTCGGTTACGGCCTCGGCCTGCCGGTCTTCCTGCTCGTGATCCCGCTCGACCTCTTCGTCTCGCGCATCCCCATCTCGGTCGACGCCATCGGCATCCGCGAGGGGCTGTACGTGGCGCTGTTCGGGCAGGCAGGACTCAGCCCGAGCGAGGCCTTCCTCCTCGCCCTGGTCGGACGCGTCGTCACCCTGGTCGGGCTCCTGCCCGGCGCCTTCCTGCGCGGAGCGGCGGACGCGACCGCCGCCGCTCCGCCCGCCCCGACGTCCGGCGGCGCGCTCGGCGCGTGAGCTATCGCATGAGGAGGAGCTTCTGGGCCGCCGTCCAGTCGCCGACCGTGATCCGCGCGAAGTAGATCCCGGAGCCGGCCGGAGCGCCGCTCTCCGTGCGCCCGTCCCAGACGGCGGTGTGCTGCCCGGCCGCGAGCGACTCCCGGACGAGCGAGCGCACCGCGCGGCCGCTCGCATCGAAGAGCACGAGGCGGACCGGGGCGGCCGCCGGCAGGTCGAAGCGCAGGGTCATGGGTGCCGCTCCCGGATTCGGCGTGATGCGATGGAGCGCGAGCTCGAGCGCCGGGGCGAGGGCGGCGGTGACCACCGGCCCGTAGCGTTCGGTTCCGCCGGCGCGATCCACCGCTTCGATCCAGTACGCATGGCTCACGCCGGGCGCCGCCGTGCGGTCCACGTAGGTGTAGGGGCTGCGGCCGGTGACGAGCGCCCCGGCGGCAGTGAGCCGCACGCGTTCTCCGGCGGGATCGTCCGCTCGCCAGACGTGGAAGCCGAGATGGTCGGTCTCGCTCCCCGTCGCCCACTCGAGCCGCACCTGGCCCGCCTCGCCGCGGGCCGTGAAGCTCGCGAGCTCGACCGCGCTCACCGCGGTCGTGCGGAAGCGGTGCCAGCCGTTCTGATTGAAGCTCGAGGCCACGCCATCGGTGGCGCGCACCCGCCACACGTAATTGGTGGCGAGGTTGAGCGACTCGGGCCACGTGAGCGTTGTGTCGGTCACTGCAGCCACTGAGTCGCAGGCGGCGAACGACGAGTCGGTGCCCACGAACACCGTGTAGAGGAGCCCAGGCTCTCCCGCCGCGCGCCAGCGGAAGGAGGGCACGGCGGCGACCCCGGTGTCGGCGTGCGCGGGTGCGAGGAGGGCGAAGCTCACCGGCGGCGGTCCGAAGTTGAACGCGGTCATCGTGAAGTCGTCGACTTCGTTCGCATTCAGGCCGCCGAGCGCCACGCCCGCATAGAGGACCGCGCCGTTCCCCTGCGTGCGGCCGGGATCGGTGAGTCGCGAGTGGAAGACGCCGTCCACGTAGAGATCGAAGTGATGGCCGGCGGCGTCGGTGCTCATGGCGGCCTTGAAGCGCCGGTTCGGTCCCGGCGCCGGCGTCTGCCCGGGAACGGCGGCCAGGCGCGTGTTGACGCCCCCGTTCCGGATCTCATCGAGCCACCCCTGGTTGGCCACCGGGTCGATCCGCACGAGGTACCCGGACGGGGTGCCGCTCGTGTTGTTGAGGCGGAGCGCGAGGCCGCCGCGGCGGATCCCGTCCTGATTGGCGCTCGGGCTCCACCTGAACTCGACAGCGTCCGGGTTCGAGCGCGCCGCATACACCGCGATGTCGAAGCTCGAGCTGCCGGAGGTATTCGCAAGCTCGTTCGCCACGATCTTCATCACGTTCGTGTCGCCGCCCCAGCTGGGACCGAGGAGCGCCCGGTTGAAATCGTCGACGAAGGTGAGGATGGGGGCGAACTGGAACGACCAGGTCTGGAGCGAGACGGCGCTCCCGCCGCCGGCGTCGACGGCCGTCACGCGCCAGTGGATCGCATCTCCGGTGGAGAGCGGACCCGAGTACGCGGTCTCGGTGGCGGTAGTCGGAGCGAGGCTGTCCGGCGAGCCGAACGCGGGGTCGGTATCGTAGATCACCGTGTAGGTGACGAGGTCGCCCGGGTTCGGATCGGCTGCCGCCTCCCAGCGGAGGAACGGCGAGAGAGAGAGGACGCGCTCGCCGTCGAGCGGCGCGAGAAGCGAGAAGGCCCCCGGCGGCAGGTTCAGGTCGCGGCCCATTGCCGCGAAGCTCTCGACATTGTTGGAGCCGTTCTCGCCGAGGAGAAGACCCGCGTAGGTGACGGGTGCCGTGCCGTAGCGGCGTTGCGCATCGGTCATGCGCGCGTCGAACACGTCGTTCACGTAGCAGTCGAAGACGTGAGCCGTGGCGGTTCTCGTGAAGACGATGCGAATCCGATCCCCCGGTCCCGGCAGCGGGCCGCGGCCCGGCTGGTCGATGCCGAGCGATCCGTTGAGGGCCCCGTTGTCCACCCGGAAGACGCCCCAGCGCTGGACGCCGGTCGTGTTCCGGAAAACGAAGTAGCCGCTCGCGTTGGTGCCGTCGCCGTCGAGGCCGAGGAGCCCGCCGGCCTGGCCGAGGGCGCTCTGAACGGCGGTCTCGGCCCATTGCCACTCGATCGAGACCGGGCTCTCGACCGGCCGGTACACGGCGATGTGGGTGTAGCCGGGGAGGATGCCGTCGAGCTCGCCGTTCGCGAGCACGTAGGCGCTCGGATCGGCCGCCCAGTCCGGGCCGAGCGCGGTCCGCTCGAAGTCGTCGCCGAGCTGCTGCAGGTCGTCGGTCGAGAAGCTGCGCGTCGTGTTCGAGAAGGTGAACGCCCCCTGCGGGTCCTCGGCCCGCACCTTCCAGTAGTAGGTGCGGTTGGGGATGAGGAGCTCGCCCGTCGTGTAGAAGCTCTCGGCGAGGTCGCCGATCTCGGTCGTCGCGCCGGGCGGGAAGGCCGGATCGGTGGATCGGTAGAGCGTGTAGGTGACCGGGTCGCCGTTCGGGTCGGCGCTCGCCTGCCAGTCGTAGTAGGGATTCAGGTTCGGGAGGAGGGCCGCGTCGGCCGGCGTGAGCAGGTTGAAGGGGGCGGGCGGCAGGTTGATGGGGTTCGACTCGAGCACCCAGTCGGCGATGTTGTTGTTGAGGCGGCCGTCGGTCGTGATCCCGCAGTAGTAGGCGTCGTTGCCGCGGCGCTTGAGCGCATCGGTGAGGACGCCGTCCTGCGCTCCGTTCAGGAAGACCGCGAAGTGATGGCCGGAGGCGTCCGAGGTGAGGACGACCTGGAAGCTATCGCCAGCCTGGGGCGCCGAGAGGGCCGCCGGCACGTTCTGGATGAGGGTGCCCGGGCGCCCGTCGACGAGCTCGCGGAGCGTGAGCGTCTGATTGGCCCCGGTGTTGCGGTAAACGAGGTAGCCGTCGACGGCCGCCGGGTCCGCGCTCTCCAGGCGGCAGGCGATCCCGGCCTGCTGGATGCCCGCCGCATCGGCGCCGGCGCCCCAGGTGATCTCGGTGCTCACGGCGTTCCGGACCGGAGTGAAGACGGCGGTTGCGAAGTCGTTTGCGGTGTTCTCGAGCTCGCTCCCGGTCACGATGAAGGCCGGGCCGTTCCAGTCGGGGCCGGGCCCGGACATCGCCCGCGTGAAGGTGTCCCGCCAGGAGGTCGAGTCACCGGTCGTCGTCGCCGCGGTAGGGTTGGACATGGCCGAGAGGTTCCCGGCGTCGTCCATGAGCTTGAGCGCGAAGTTGTAGGCGGTGGTGGCGGAGAGGCCGGCCAGCCGGGTCCCGGTGAGGGCGCCGCCGGCGCCGATCGACTCGTAGTCGCCGCCTTGCGCCTGGGTCCTGAAGTTGCTGGTCGAGATCGACCCGGTCGCATAGCGAGCGTCGGCGTACGCGGGGTTTCCGTCCGGCCCGTCGTCGCCCGTGTTGGTCCAGACGAGGAGCACCGAGTTCCCGCTCACGGTGGCCACCGCGAGGTCATCCACCGGATCCGGAGGATCGGTGTCCGCAAGCGCCTCGCGCACGGCGTCGAAGTAGACGTCCGCCATCTCGTCGTACCCGGCATCGTTGGGATGGAGGAAGTCGTACATCCAGTCGTTGGCGTTCCCGGAGAAGAGGTCGGGGTTGCCGAGGAAGTGCCGGTAGTGGTCGGCGAGGGTGACCGGCTCCGGACTGCCGGTGACCGCGCCGTTCCGGTAGTCGAGCACCATGCGCACGACCTCGCGGTTGAAATCGGCGATGTCCTCATCGCGCCCCTGGATCGGGACGATGCGGCTCATGACCACGCGGTTCACGCCGCCGGCATTGGCGCTGAGGGCGTAGTCAATGAGCGCGCCCAGGTCCCCGCTCGGGTTGGTCGTCGGCGTCGCGTGGTTGGTGGACCACGGAGCGTAGGGCCCGGGCGTCGAGTTCACATCATTGGTGCCGAGATGGATGGCGACGACCTCGGGATCGTAGTCGACGATGATGGGCGCGAGATCGTGGTTGCCGCCGGCGAGGAAGTTCTCGACGCGGAGCGCGCCGTCGAAGTAGCCCTCGTGCGGAGGGGATCCCGACGGGCCGACGAAGTCGTAGCTGCCGGTGCCGTTGAGCAGGGTGTAGAGGCGCGGGCGGAAGCCGAGACCATCCGTAGAACGGGTGCCCCCGGTGATCGAGTCACCGGTCGGCATGAACAGGACGGCGGTCGCGGTCCCGGCCACCATGCCCAGGGACCCGACCGTGAGGGCGACCACGAGACCAAGCGCGGCCGGGGCGTTTCCGCCGGGGTGGTGCCCGGCAGGCATCCGGGTGGTGCCCGCACGGCGGATCAGACTCCACAAACCACAGGGGATTCCGGGCAGCGTGGATCGGCTCACTGGACCCCACTCCTTTCATCAGGGCGGGCGCCGCTGCGGGATCCTCTTCCCGCGCAGGGTGCCGCACCGAAGCCTCGCTTGCGGGAAGGAGCGAAATCCTGCGGGCGGGCACGACCCGCAGATGGTCCCTCCTGCCGGTACGGGGCGGCATCTTAGCCGGTCCGGCTCACCGGCGCCAGAGTCAGATGAGGCGGGACGACGTCGCGGCCGTCAGGCGGCGCGATGGAAACCGTTCGCGGGCGGGGAGGGAGCCGGCCGGGGCTTGGGGTCCTCGCCTCGGGCCACGCGGCGGAAGACGTCCAGGGTCGCCGCCGCGGCCTTGTCCCAGCTGAAGTCCCGGGCCCGGATGATGCCGCGCTGCCGGAGCTCGGCGCGGTGCTCCGGCGAGGCGAGAAGAGCGGCGATCTTGTCCGCCATGTCCGCGGGATCGGCCGGATCGAAGAGCTCGGCGGCGCCGCCCGTGACCTCGGGCAGGGCGCCGGTCGCGGCCACCGCGGCGGGACAGCCCGTGGCCATGGCTTCGACCGCCGGGATCCCGAAACCCTCGTAGAACGAGGGAAAGACGAAGAGCTCCGCCTGCGAGTAGATGGCCGGCAGATCTCCCTGCGGCACCCAGCCCGTGAAGAGCACGCGGCCGGTGATCCCGAGGGCCGCGACGCGGGCGAAGTCGCTCTCGTAGGCCCAGCGCGTGTCGCCGACGACCACGAGCCCGAGGTCCGGGTAGGCGCTCGTCAGGCGTGCGAACGCTTCGAACAGACCGCCGAGGTTCTTTCCGGGGTAGATCTTGCCGACGAAGAGGAGGAAGCGCGGCGGCAACCCGTAGCGGCGCCGGACCCGCTCGCGCTCGGCCTCATCCGTGACCGGGCGGAAGATGGGATGGGCCGCGAAGGGAATGGTGACGATCTTCGCTGCGGGTACCTTGAGCAGGCGGACGAAGTCCCGGGTCGTGAGCTCCGAGTTGGAGAGGATGGCGTCCGCCCGGTGGCAGTAGAGCGGCGTGAGAAGGCGCACGTACGCGACGTCGAGGCGCTTGTAGCGCTCCGGATGGGTGAACCACTCCGAGCCGTGGAGCGAGATCACCGTGGGGCACGGGGCGAGGAGAGGGGCGGTGAACTTGGGACTGAACAGGAGATCCACGTGCTCGCGGGCGGCGACGCGGGTGACGGCCGATTGGTCCCAGAGGAGCTTGCCCGGGGCCGAGACGCAGAGCTCGTGCACGTTCGGGTGTTCCTCGAATCCGAGGCCGTGGCGGTGATCGCGGTGGATGAGGAAGAAATCGTCCTCGTGGTCGAGGGCGAGGAGCTTTTCCACCAGGTTCCGGGTGTAAATCCCCGTTCCCTGATCCTCGGCGATCGCGCGTAGCATCACCGCGATGCGCATCGTGGTGCCTCGTTTCGGTAGGCTGCTCGCGGACCGGCTGCTGCCGCAACCGGGGGCCGGACAGCGTCCTATGTCACTCCTATCGCAACCCCAGGAGCTCGCGGACCGGTGCGAAAGGGAAGCGTTCGAGGATCCGCTCGAGCTTGGGTTCGACCGTACCGAGGCCGTGGTAGTGCAAGATCCGTTCCCGGAGCGGGAGCGCGAGCCGGGGCTTGTCGCGGTCGAACTCGGGCGGATGGATGTAGACGACGGCGGGGAGCCCGGTGCGGTTCAGCCGCTCGATGCCCCAGATGAGGAAGCGGCCCGGAAAGGCGCGCATGTAGAATCCGCCCCCGATCGGGATGCGATGCCCGAGGACCGACACGGTCGACGGCGGCACCTCGTGGAGCGGGCGGCCGCCGGCCAGCGCGCGGAGGTGCGGGCCGGGCGGGGTGCCCGGGATGCCGTAGAGGTAGGTCTTGACCGGATAGATGCTCGAGTCGTAGGCGATCCCCTCCGCGGCGAGGATGTCGAGGGCCCACAGGGAACGCTCGGTGATCGTCCAGTAGGGGGCGCGGAACCCGATGACCGGCTCGCCGGTCACCGCGCGCAGGATCTCGAGCGAGCGGCGGAGGTCGGCGCGGAATTCGTCCGGCGTCTGCTCGTAGACCAGACGGTGGTGCATGCCGTGGCTCGCGATCTCGTGGCCGGCCCGCGCGATCTCGCGCACGAGCTCGGGGTGGCGCTCGGCCACCGCGCCGAGCACGAAGAACGTCGCGCGGGCGCGATGGCGAGCGAGGAGCGCGAGGAGCCGCCGCGTGGGCGGGACCAGCCGATCGTCGAGCGTCTCCCAGTCCGCAGGGGTGAGCGAGTAGACGGAGTGGTACCAGTCCTCGAGATCGACGGTGAGCGCGTTGACCATGGCAGTGCCGGCGGCAGGGTCGGCGGCTAGAGGGCGGCCTCGCGCTTGACGGCGAGCGCGGCCTGCGCGGCGCGGCTCTGCTGCCGCCAGCCGCGCGACAACCGCCACAGCCTGAGCACCTGCCTGAGCGCCCGCGGCACGCGGCGGTAGATGTGGATCGGCGCCGGGCGGATCTCGTGCACCGCGATCGGGATCTCGGTGATCGCTAGGCCCAGGTACTGGGCGCGCACGATGAGCTCGGTCACGAACACGTCGCGATCGGTCTCGCAGGTCTCGACGATATCGAGCACTGCGGCGCGCCGCAGTGCCTTGAGTCCGTGGGTGTCGGTGCCGCGGAACCCGAGGAGGGCGCGCAGCATGAGGTTGAAGACCATGGTGGCGAGCCGCCGCATGAAGGGCCGGTTGTCTGCCGCGCCCTGCGCCCGCTTCGAGCCGATCACGATGTCGTAACGCTCGAGGAGAGGGAGGGCCTGGGCGACGAAGTCGAGATCCCAGAAGTCGATCTCGTAGCAGATGAGGATGTCGCCCGTCGCCTGGCGCATGCCGGCGCGGAGCGCGCCCCCGTAGTTCGGTTCGTGATAGCGCAAGAGCTGCGTGTGCGGCAGCTCCGCCGCGAGCCGGGCGCCGATCGCGGCCGTGTGATCCTTGCTCCCGTTCTCGCAGAGGATGAGCTCGTAGTCGTAGCCGCGGGCTCCCAGCTCCTGGACGATGGCGCGCGTGGATGCCTCGAGGATCGTCTCCTCGTTGTAGACCGGGATGAGGATCGAGAGTTTCGGGGCGGGGTTCATGGCGTGACCTCGGCGTTCAGGATGGACTCGGCGGCCTCGCGGCCGCCGGTGATGGCGTCTTCCATCGAGCTGTATTCCCAGGCGCCGTAGCGGCCGACCGAGAGGATGCCGCGGCTCTTCAGGTAGGCCCGGATCGAATCCACGGCGCCCCGCCGCGCGTGGTCGTAGAGGACGTACGCGCAGGGGATCTCGAACACCGCTTCGACCCCGATCCGGTCGCCGCGCCGGAGGATGCCGGCGCGTTCGAGATCGGCCTTGACCTGCCGGACGGCAGCCGCCTTGTCGAGCGGGCGCGCCGCCGAGTAGGCGACCTCGGCGGTGACCGAGCTCGCGCCCGGCGGCGCCACGTGCGGGGAGGAGTTCGATGGGAAACCTAGCCGGTAGAAGGAGAACTCCGGCTCGGGGAAGTAGACCCAGTTGTACGGGGAGAGCTCGCGTCCCTCGACGCCCAGGTTCACCGAGAGGACCGAGTTGTGACGGAGTCGGCCGCCGGCCTCCCGCACCGCCTCGGGCTTGGGGTCGAGCATGCCGACGAGCACATCGAGCGGCATGGTCGTGATGAGCGTCTCGTACGCGAGCGGCGCGTCGAAGTCGCGGAGTCTGAGGGTGCGCTTCTCGGGATCGATGGCCGTGACCGCGGTCGACAGGCGGATCTCTCCGGCGTTGCGCGCGATCGCGGCCGGCAGCACCTGGATCCCGCCCGCGATCGGGTAGAGGAAGTGGGCGTTGTAGCCGAAGGGCCGGTCGCGCCGGTCGATGAGCGCCCCGTCCACGACCTCCTCGATCGTCGGCCGCGGCACGAAGCGTCCCATCCACTCGGTCGTCATCTCGCGCGGCGGGATGGTCCAGAGCTTCGTGTTGTAGGGGATCATGAAGTGTCTGGCGATGCCGGAACCGAGGGTCGAGAGGATCCAGTCCTCGAAGCTCTGCCCGGGGTCGTTGGCCTCGGGGCCGCTCCCAGCGGCAGGCCCCGCCGCGATCGCCGCCTGGATGAAACCGAGGAGGCACTCGCGCACGACCGCCGCTGGCAGCCCGTAGGTGTTGGCCTGGAACGGGTAGGGTGTGTAGACGCCGTGCGAGTAGATCCAGGCCTTGCGCGTCACCTCGTGGATGTTGTCGCCGGTGAGCCCCATCACCCAGTCACGGATCGCGGGGCGGCGGAAGTGGAGGTAGTGCCCGGTGTAGTCGAAGGTATAGCCGTTCACGTGCTCGGAGCGGCAGAGCCCGCCCGCGCGCGCCTCGCGCTCGAGGACGACCACGTCCTCACGTCCGGCCCGGCGGAGATCATGAGCGGCGGTGAGGCCGGCGAGGCCGGCGCCGAGGATGGCGATCATGGAGCGCGCAATTCGCTGGCGGCGGCCGGCGCAGCGTCGCCCGGCGGTGGCAGCGGGTTGATGCGGTAGAGGGACCAGGTGCGGCTGGTGCCCGTCGTGATGAGGTGCGTGCAGTGCGCGGCGATGAACTCCTTGCGCCGGGCGTTCGCCTTGAAGGTCCAGCGGCTCCGGTAGGCCATGTCGGGCCAGCCGGTTCCGATCTCGGCGAGCGGCCACTCGGGCGTGACCACCAGGTACTCGGGCCCCTTCTCACGCTGCTCGAAGGGGACGCGCGCGCGGTCCTTGATCGTGCGGTCCTTCTCCACCGAGAGCCACCACGGCTTGCTCCAGTTCCAGCCCGAGATGATGGCGTCGGGCTCGGTGTTCGCCTCGACGTAGGCGACGAACTCCGCGAAGGGGGCGGCGAGCTCCTGCTGGCCCTTGTAGATCTGATCGACGTTCTGGGCCAGCGGCACCAGGGTCTTGCCGGCGACGACGAGCGCGATCACCGCGATCCCGGCGGCGCGGAGCGCGACGAGCCGGCCGTCCGGCCGCCACTGGCGCGCGGCCCGCCAGGCGTCGACGACCAGCTTGGCGGCGAAGATCTGCACGAACGGCATGATGTAGAGGATGTGCTGGAGGGGGAGGTCGTAGCTGAAGAGGAACCACCAGGCGAACCACATCAGCGTGAAGACCAGGACGTAGAGCGGAACCGGGTGGAGCCGGCGGCGGAGGACGACGACCGCGTAGGCGAGGGCCGGCAGCGTGAGAAACGCGCCGAGCATCGCCCAGAATCCCACCTGCGCGACCGTCACCAGGGGGCGGGCCACGGCGAACAGCGACTCGACCTGGCCCTCCCCGGTCGAGAAGCCGACCGCGCGGCGCATGTGCTGGTCCCATAGCCGCCCGAGGTGCGCCAGCTCTCCCTGGAGCCCGAACTGGCTCACGCGCATGAGGAAGAAGGCGGCGGTGGCCGCCAGGAGGCCGAGCGCGGGGAGGAGGTACACGCGGCTCGGCAGGCGCCGGCCGGCGAGCCGGAGCACCGCGTAGGAGCCGATGACCGCGAAGAGCGCGAACAGGAAGAGCCACTTCGACTGGAAGGAGAGGCCGAAGAAGATGCCGGCAAGGAAGAGGAGCCCGTTGCTCGGGCGGGCGAGCGCGCTGGCCCACAGGAGGAGCCCGAGCATCAGGTAGGCCAGGGCCGGCGCTTCCCCCATGCCGCCATCGACGTAGCCGCACGACGCGCCGAAGAAGATGTTGGCGGGGTGCAACACGAAGAAGAGGAGGCCGAGGAGAACCGTGCCGCCGCCGAGGTGCGGGCGCAACATGAAGTACGTGAGGAGGAGGAAGAGGACGAAGAAGCCGATCGCCACCGCGTGTGCCACCGACGGGTGGATGCCGAAGACCGCGAAGGCCACGGCGGTCGGCACGAGCATCCCCGGGCCGGTCGTGATGCGGAAGGTCTGCAGGTCCCAGCCCTCGTAGCTGCGGAGGGCGTACTTCCCGTGCAGCACCAGGTTCTTGGCCGGCTGCAGGTTGATGCCCTCGGCGTGGAAGGGGGGCTGTGTCGTGCGCGCCCACCAGGACATGCCGACGACGAGGACGAGGAGGAGGACGAGGAGGGAGGCCTCGACGACGCGTGCCGGGAGGATCCCGGCGAGCGCCGAGCCGACCGCGCTCGCGCCGCGGGCGACGGCGGCCGCGAGCCGGAGCGCGAGCCGCACCAGGGCGAGCACCGCGCCCTCGAGGGCCCGGTAGGCGGCGATCGCCCAGTCGGCAGCGAGTGCGAGCCCGAGCAGGATGAAGCCCGCGGCGAGGAAGAGCGGCCGGAGCGAGGCCACCTGGCGCGCCGTGTCGGGGGAGATCGCGCCGTCCGGGCTCAGGTTCGCACCGACCCACCGCGCGAGCGCCCCACCGTCGACCAGGGCGCCGATCGCGATCAGGCCCGCGCCGAGGAGAGCGAGACCGAGCCGGACGAGGAGGGCCGGCAGTCGCTGGTCCCAGGCTGAGACATCGGCGACGAAGGCGGCGGCATCATCCGGTCGGCCGGCTCGTGCCGCTGCGTCCCGGGTATCGTCAGCCGCCCTCGCTGCGCGGGCAGGGTCGTCAGTGGGTCGCATGGCTCGGGTTCCTCGGCGGTTCTTTCGGGTCTTGAGTGAGCGCCGGCAGCCCGGATGTCCCTACCAGCGCGGCGCGCCGGCAAGGTGGAGGCCGCCGGGGGTCTCCTCGTTATCGGCCGGACCGCGGACGGTATTGCGCACGGACAGGGGAGGACGCGGTCCGGGATGGGTCCACGGCGGCCATCCTAATGAGGGGGACGGCTTGCCCGCAAGCTCACTCCCCGGCCCGGGTGCCGGTCACGGGGCTCCCGCCGGTCACGGGGCCCCCGCCGGTCACGGGGCTCCCGGCAGCCGGCCTCCTCGCCTGGAGCGCTGTGCGCCGCCCGCGCGGAGGGTCTTCCAACCGCCGCCTACCGCGCGGCGGCCGCGCGCACGCCGTGGAGGAACCCCGGCGCGCTTCGCCGGACCATCGCATGGAGAACGGCGGCGAGCGAGAGCCGGCCGCGGCCGGGCAGGCGGAGAATGTAGTCGGAGGGGAGCCGCACCGTCGTCAGAGGATCCGCACCCGCGCGGTTCGTGCGCCGCCGGGGATGGACCCCGAAACAGCACGAGCTGTAGCCGGCCGCCCGGGCCTGCGCGATGGCGAGCTCGCCTCCGGCGAACCACGGAAAGCAGAGGGAGCGCACCGCGTGTCCCGGTAGCTCCCGCTCGATCGCCGCGCGGGAGGCGACGAGCTCGGCGTCGATCGCCGCGCCGGTCTCGGCTCTGGACTCGAAGCGCTCCGCCCGTCCGTGGCGCGCGACGTGGTCGCGGATCTCGGCCCGGAGGGCACGGCGCCAGTTCCGGTCGGCGAAGAAGTCGGCGCCGCCGCGGGCGGCCACCACGCCGACGGCGCGAGCGCGCAAGGCTTCGTCGTCGAGAAAGCGACGGCGGCCGGCGAATCGCGGGGCGTCGGCATAGAGGGGCGTGCCGAGCGGTGCTGCGCGCGTGAAATCATCCAGGCCGCCGGTCTGCAGCACGGGTACATGCAGGTTCAGCGCATGGCGATCGAAGCGCGGGTGGATGAAGTCGATGAGTCGCGGGGCGACGAAGACGCGGGCGTGCCAGTGCGAATGGGACTGGAAGTCGATGACATCGCGATCCTCCTTCACCTCCTCCCAGGTGACGAAGACTCCGGCATCGGAGTCGGGAGGAATGGCCGCGCGCGCGGGCGCCATCACGCCGGTGATGAGGTAAGCCGTCGCCGTGAGCCCGTGGCGGCGAAGGAGCGGCGCGGCTACCGTGTGGAGGCTTCGCCACCCGTCGTCGAACGTGAGGAGCACGCTGCGGTCCGGGATCCGCGCCGCGCCGCTCAGGCCCTGCGTGTACTCGGCGCTGGTGAGGGTGGTGTAACCGTTCGCGGCCAGGAAGGCGAGGTCGCGCTCGAGACCTGCGGGTTCGACGTCGTGGTAGTGAAAGACGGGGATCTCGCCCTCGATCGCGCCGGGCCGGCGCGCGAACACGAAACGCGGATAGAGCCCCCCGGCGAGGGCCAGGAGCTCCGGGGCGTTTTTCCGGTAACTCGATCCGAGGCGGCTGGCGAGCTCTGGGAAGTCCATACGGCTTGTCCTGGGGGTCCCATCGTCCCGTCCGGGACCCTGCTTGAGCGGGCTTCCGCCCCGCCGGTTGCGGAACGGGCCGATTTCATGCGAAAATCAATCCCTTGCCGGCCGCGGTTGGTCCGGCGCAGGAGACGTGTAATGGACGGGCAGATCGAGCACATGGTTCCCGGCAGCGAGCCCACCCCCGACGCGGGCGAACCACGCCCCGCACCCGGAGCCGAGGCGGCGCGGCCGGCTGTATCCCCTCTTCCCGAGTCGGCTGATGCGGGCGTCGAGCCCGCGGCGATTCACTCCGGGGCGACCACCGACACGGAGCCGGTACGTATCGAACCCGCTCCGGGCGAACCGGCACCGTCCGCGGCGATCGACGCGCCGGAGCCGGTGCCGCCCGCTGCCACCCCGGTGGAACCCGCGGCCGCCGCGCCGGCGGCCGGCGCGGAGATGTTACCCGAGGAGGCGCCGCCGTCTGCGATGGCCGATCCGGGATTCGCCGAGCTCCTCGACAAGAGCCTCGAGCGGACGCGTCCCGTGCGCGCCGGCGATCGGCTGCGCGCGGTCGTGCAGCGCATCGAGGACCAGTGGGCGTTCCTCGACTACGGCGGGCCGAGCGAGGCGCTGATCGAGTCGCGCGAGCTGCGGGACCAGGAAGGCAATCTCAAGATCGGCGTCGGCGAGCGCATCGACGTCACGGTCGCGACCGCGGGCGATCAGGTGATCGTGAACCGCATGGTCAAGAAGACCCGCGACCGCTCGGTGCTCAAGCAGGCCTTCGCCAACCATGCCACCGTCGAGGGGAAGATCACCGGCACCAACAAGGGCGGGTTCGACATCCTCGTCTCCGGGTTCCGCGCCTTCTGCCCGATCTCGCAGATCGACCGCGTCTACTGCAGCGATCCACAGGCGTTCGTCGGCAAGACGCTGCCCTTCCGCATCATCGAGTACAAAGAGGGCGGCCGCCGCATCGTCATCTCGCGCCGAGCTCTGCTCGAGGATGATCGCAAGAAGCAGGCCGACGAGACCCGGACGCGGCTCCAGGTGGGCGATGAGATCGACGGCGTCGTCGTCCGCCTGCAGCCGTTCGGCGCCTTCGTCGATATCGGCGGGATCGACGGTCTCGTGCATGTATCCGAGCTCCGCCACGCGCGGGTGGTCGACCCCGCGGAAGTGGTCCAGGTCGGCGGGCCGCTGCGGGTCAAGGTGATCGGCATCGAGAAACTGGGCGACGAGAAGAACGAACGCATCTCGCTCTCGGCCAAGGCGCTCGAGGGCGATCCGTGGGGCGGAGTCGCGGACCGGCTCAAGGTCGGCGACATCGCCCAGGGGCGCGTGCTCAGGCTCATGAACTACGGCGCGTTCGTCGAGGTCCTGCCGGGCGTCGAGGGGCTCCTCCACGTGACCGAGCTCGGCCAGAAGGTCCGTCATCCGCGCGAAGCGGTGACCGAGGGCGACACCGTCGAGGTGCGCGTGCTCGAACTCGATCCGGGGCGCAAGCGGCTTTCGCTCTCGCGGCGGCTCGATCCGGCCACCGATCTGCCGGAGCTCGCACCGCGGCCCAAGCTCGAAGTCGGCATGGCGGTCGCGGGCAAGGTCTCCAACGTGAAGCCCTACGGCGTGTTCGTGCGCATCCACGAGCCGGTGTCGGGCGTCGACGGACTCCTGCCGGCCGATGAAACGCATGTCGAGCGGGGTGCCGATCTCGCCTCGGCCTTCCCGTCGGGGAGCGAAGTCGAGGCGGAGGTTCTGCGCATCGACGAGCGCGGCCGCATCCGCCTGACGCAGCGTTCGGCCGAGGAACGGGCCAAGACGCGCGAGCGCGATGGCGCCCGACCGCGCGGCGAGGGCGGGCGCGGCGGCGAACACGGTCACGACGGAGCACGCGGTGGCCGGCGCGAGCGGGATCGGGATCGCGAACGCGACGCAGCCGAGCCGGCCGGCGAGGGAGAGCGGCGCGAGTCGAAGGTGGCGGCCGGGTTCGGGATCATGGCCAGCGCCTTCAAGCGCGTGCTCGACGGGCACTAGTCCGCGCGGCCGACCACCAGTCGTTCACCTGCTCACCCCCCGGGAGGCGCGAGCTCTCCCGGGGGGTTCGTCATGCCGTCCCGGATCTCGGCCGCCACCGCCAGGGCGATGAGCACGCCGGTGAGCGCCGTGTCCCGTCCGTTCCTGACGGGAGCCGCGGCCAGTGCGGCGAGCGCGTCGGCCGAGAACAGCGCGCGGTCGCGGAGAGCGGGGGAGAGGAGATAGCGCCGGCGGAGCGGCGCGAGCGGCCCCGCGAACCAGGCCCGGTAGTCGGCGAGCGGCCGACGCGCGCTGCGGCCGCGGCTTCCGCCGAGAGCCAGGACCTGGCGCCGAAGCGCGGCCAGCAGCCACGGGGTGCCGGGGGGGGCGCCCGTCCGCTGCCAGGGAATGGCGGCCAGGCGCGGAAAACTGCGGACCACGGCGTGGGCCAGGGCGCGCCCGAAACGTCGCTCCGCCATGCGCATCTCCGCCATCGCGGCGAGCACGGGCGCCTGGACATAGGGTGTGATGACCGGGAGATAGTGGCGATCGATGGCGAGCCCGGCCGCGGCCAGCCGGCCGACCCGCTCGGCGAGGAGGAAACGGCGCGCACGCTCGGCGGCGGGCCCGGGCGGCACCCGGCGGAGCGCCGCCGCGAGCGCGGCCTGCGGCGCGGAGGAGAGCTCCGCGGCGGCGGCCGGTGCGAGCACGCGGCCGAGCTCTGCCGGTTGCAGAATTCTATTGAATGTCGTGAAAAGTCGCGCCGGGAGCGATCCGGGGAGCGCGTAGCGCGGGTGGGCGAAGCTGCCGCCGAGGATCGCGTCCCCGGCGAAGCCGTTCCACTCGGCGGTCGCGGCGGAGCGAAGCGCGGGCAGGGCGTCGGTGCCGTGGAAGTGCACGGCCGGCACGTGACCGTCGGTGAGCCCGACCGCGTGGACGAGGACGCGGGCCAGGGACTCCGGGGTCCACGGCGCGAAGCGGTGGGGGACGCCGGCGATCGCGGCGGCGCGCCGCGCGAGGAGCTCATCGGCCGCGCCCGGCTCGCCGAAGGTGAGCGCGGTGATCTCCGCGCTGCGGGTGGCGAGAAGCGCGAGGAGGAGCCGCGAGTCGAGGCCCCCCGAGAGGAGGAGCCCCGGCCGAGCGCCGGGCGCGAGCGCCTGGTCGACGGCCGCGGTCAGGGCGGCGAGGATCCGGTCCGCGGCCGCCGCGAGCGAGCGGCGGGGGAGCGAAAGGGCGGGACGCTCGAGCGGGGATGTGGTCGTGCGCGCCGCCGTCGCGAGGACACGCGCTCCCGGCGGCATCGCTTCCACGTCCGCGAACAGCGTGCGCGGACCGAGGAGCTGCCCGAAAGCAAGGAGCTCGGCGACACCGAGCGGATCCAGGTCGCGCGCGGGGGAGAGGCGCGCGAGCGGCAGCGCCGCGGTGCCGACGGCAATGCCGTCGGGCAGGCGGCGCAGGTAGAGGGGCCACGCTCCGACGGGATCGCCGGCGATCGCGAGCCGCGTCCCGTCCGTGGCGAGCGCGGTGTGAGGGACGGAGAGGAGCGGCTCGCCCCCGCTCGCCGCCGGCTCGCCGCGCTCCGCCGCGGCGAGGAGCTCTCGCGCGAGACCCGGGGCCGGACCGCCGGCCACCGCCAGCGCGAAGCCGCGCTCCGTCGCGGCGAGCGCGGCGCTCCCCAGGTCGGCGATGGTCGCGCCGCGCTCCGTGGTCGCCGGTGGCACCCCGTGCGCGCCGGGCGCCGCGGGCCGATCGGCGGCGGCGACGAGACCGGCCGCGCCGCCGGCGGCGGCTGTGGCCTCGCGCTCCCACGGAGCCTTCATCCGCAGGCCCGCGAGCTCCGCCAGGAGCGCCCTGGCCCGCAACGGGGCCGGGGTGTCGCTTCCCGGCTCGAAACAGAGGACGGCGAACAGGCCGGCCATCGCTCACCGGGCGCCGCGCGCGTTCCGCGCTCGACATGGCTGTCCCATGTTTCCGAGTGGTGAGTCATCACTCAACATTCGTTGCGGTTCGGCGCGATGTCGGACGCGGTCGCCCGGCGAGCGGGGAGCGCACCGGCCGGCCCGCAGCCGGTTGCGCCGAGCGGCGGCAAAGCTCGCTCCCGGCAGCACTTCAGGCTCTCCGAAGAAATTCGCGGGCGACCGGAAAAATCTGTTTGACACGCCTCGTGACCTCCCGATAGATTGCGGCCCGGTGGTGAATAGCGGCATCTGAGCGGCAGCTATTCCCATCTAAGTGGGTTCACCGATCGATCTTGATGCACACGTTTGAACAGTGATCGCGGTGGTTCCACGGCGTTCTCCTCTTCGCCAGCGAGGTCTCCGTGTCGGGCGTTTACATCGGGGAAGACCTTCATGCGATCGACCCGAAGGGACGCCTGAGTCTGCCGGCTCGCCATCGGCGCGTGTCGGCGAAGCACGGGGGCCTGTCGCTCTGGATCATGCCCGGCTTCGAGGAGTGCCTCGTCATTCTCGACGAGGAGGGCTACCTCGCCTTCTCGGAACGCATCCGCAACCTGCCGATGAGCGCCGGCGACGCGCGGCTCTTCGAGCGCAAGCTCTATCCGCGCATCGCCGAGGTGGAGCCCGACGCGCAGGGGCGGATCGTCATCCCCGAGAACCTCCGGCGGTCCGCCGGTCTCGAGGGCGAGGTGCTCATCCGCGGGACCAACAACCGCATCGAGCTGTGGAGTCCGGCACGCTGGGCGGCTTACGAGGCGGCGCACGATCAATCCATGGCGGAGATCGCTCAGAATCTCGTCTTCTGATGATAGGTGAGCCGTGGGGCACACGACCGCCCACTCTCCGGTCCTGGTTGCCGAGGTGCTCGCGTACCTCGTCACCGAACGGAGCGGGCGATACGTGGACCTCACGGTGGGTGGGGGCGGACATGCGGAGTCGATTCTCACGGCACTCGCTCCGTCGGGGACTCTCATCGGTGTCGATCGCGATCCCGCAGCGGCGGCCCTGGCCGCCGGCCGGCTCGCCCGCTTTGGCGACCGGGCGGAGGTCGTGACCGGACGGGGCAGTGATCTTACAGCGATCCTCGCAGTTCGGGGGATCGAGCAGGTGGATGGCGTGCTGCTCGACCTTGGGCTCTCGAGCGACCAGCTGGCGGCGAAGCGGGGTTTCAGCTTCGAGGGGGACGGAGTCCTCGACCTCCGCTTCGATCCCGGCGAGGATCGCGACACAGCTGCGGATCTCCTCGCCCGGCTCGATGGAGACGCGATCGCCGAGGTGCTGGCGCGCTACGGCGAGTTCCCCGCCCGAGAGGCGCGCCGGATCGCCCGCCGTCTGGTCGCCGCGCGGACCGAGGTTCCGCTCGACAGCGTCGCTCGCCTGCGCGCGGCCCTCGCCCCGGTCCTCGATCCGCGCCGCCGTCCCCAGTCGCTCGCGCGCATCTTCCAGGCCTTGCGCATCCGGGTGAACGACGAGTTGACCGAGGTTGCGGCCGGTTTCGCCGCCGCCACCAGCGCGCTGCGTCCCGGCGGCGTCCTCTGCATCATCTCCTACCACTCGCTCGAGGATCGCCTCGCCAAGCAGCTCTTCGCGCCGCCGCCGCCGCCGCGGCGCGACCTGCCGCCGCCCCCCGGGTGGTCGGCGCCCCGCTTCGTGCCGCTCACGCGCCGGGCCGTGCGGCCCTCGCCGGAAGAAGTCCGCATGAATCCACGCTCGAGAAGTGCTCGCCTGCGTGCAGGCCAGCGGAGGGATGGATGACTCGTTACCAGCGACCCGGGCGCCGGCCTGGGTTCAAGTCAGGGCGCCAGGACGTCGTACCCGTGCTCGCCGCCGTCGTTGTGGGCGGTCTCGTGGTGCTGCGTGGGGTCACCGGGGTGACCCTGATCGACGCGGCCCAGACCGTCGAGGATGAGAAGCGAATTCTCCTCGCCATCGAACGCGAGGTGGATCGGGAACGCGTGGAAGTGGAGCAGGCGATAGCGCTCGCACGACTCGAGCCGCGCGCCCGTACGAACGGGCTCGATCGCGTCGCTGTCGACGCGGTGGCTCTGCTCGCTTCCGGCGAACCCGAGCGAGTTCCCGAAGCACGTCCGCTCGGGGCACCCGGTGCCGGCGCCCGGGGGAGCTGGTTCGACCGCGTGTGGAGCGGCGCGCGCGTCGCCGCCGCGACCGCGGCCGAGAAGGGGCACGCGGGGGACGAGGCGGCCGGCCCGGCCGCCGACGGTCTCGCCGCGCCGGCGACGCCGGCCGTGCGCCCGTCCATCGATCGCTGCGACATCTGCGCGGCCCGCGCCGCCGGGAAGCACGTCGGGCACTAGATCGCGCGCCGGAGCAGTCCGGATCGCGGGGACCAGGGATGGCAGGCCACCGGAGGTGGCCCCGCTCGAACCAGGGAGCAAGGTCGCCATGCGCATCACCGATCTCATCCGGCGTGATGATCGCCGCCGCCTCCGGCGCGAGTCCGGCCTCCCGCGCGCGACTCCGTGGCGGGCGCGGCGGCCCGGGGCGGGAACGCCGGCCGGTCCGCTCGTCCCGATCGAGCGGAGGGCGCGCTCGCTCGGTATCCTCGCGCTCGTGGGACTCGCCGTACTGCTCCTGCGGCTCTTCCACCTGCAGATCCTCTCGCACAGCGAGTACGCACGGCGAGCCGCCGCCCAGCAAGAAAGGCGGGTGCCGATCGCGGCGGTGCGCGGCGATGTCGTGGACCGCGAGGGGCGCGTGCTCCTCCACACGCTCACCCGCCGCACGCTCGTCGCCGAGCCCAAGGCGATCGCCGATCGCGCGGCCCTGGCCAGGACGCTCTCACCCATCCTCGACCGCCCGGCCGGCGAGATCGCCCGGATCCTCGCCCGCCGTGCGCCGCTCGTCGAGCTGGATGCCGACGTGGATCTCGAGGAGGCCGCCGCGCTGCGCAAGCTCACCGGTCCGGCGCTCCGCATCGAGGAGGCCGGACGGCGGGTCCAGCTCGTGGACGGGTGCGATCTCCTCGGCGCCTTGAACCACGACGGGATCGGCGATGAGGGGATCGAGCGCTCGATGGAGGAGTTCCTGCGCGGCGCCGACGGCTGGGAGACCCGCTTCACGAAGGCTTCGGGACAGATCCTCTCGCTGCCGGGGGGGCCGGCGAAGCCGGCCGTGCCCGGCGATCGCGTCGTGCTCACGATCGACGCCAACGTGCAGTGGCTGGTCGAGGATGCGCTCGACCGCGCCGTCGCCGAGCACTCGGCGCGCGGCGGCTCGGCGGTGCTGGTCGAGGTCGCGACCGGGGAGGTGGTCGCGCTCGCCGCCGCGGGTTCGTCGCGACCCGGCGAGGGTCGGCGGGTCCACCGGCTCGCGCCGATCGAGGACACCTACGAGCCGGGGTCGACCTTCAAGGTCGTGACCTTCGCCGCCGCGCTCGATCAGAAGCTGATCGACGACGACTCGGTGTTCTTCGCCGAGAACGGGCGGGCCAAGCTCGGGCCTTGCGTGATCAACGACGTGAAGAAGATGGGCTGGCTCTGCGCGGCCGATGTGATCGCGCAGTCCTCGAACATCGCGACGGCGAAGATCGGCCTGCTGGTCGGCTCCCGCGAGTTGCACGCCGCGGCGGAGCGGCTCGGCTTCGGGGCGCCGACGCACATCGAGCTGCCCGGCGAGGTGGCGGGAGTCCTGCGTCCGGTCCAGGCGTGGAGCGGGCGCTCGACGCCGACCGTCGCCATCGGCCAGGAAGTGGCCGTGACCACTCTGCAGCTCGCCATGGCCTATGCGGCCGTGGCCGGGGGCGGCGAGCTCCGCCGCCCGCGCATCGTGCGCGAGGTCTTGAAGCCGGACGGCGAGGTGCGGCTGCGCACGGAGCCCGAGGTGGTGCGGCGGGCCATGAGCCCCGAGACGGCGGCGACGCTCACGCGCTACCTGACCCTCGTCGTCGAGGCGGGCACCGGCAAGCGGGCGGCCGTGCCCGGCGTACCGGTGGCCGGCAAGACCGGCACCGCCCAGAAGGCGCGGACCGACGGGCGGGGGTATGCTCAAGGGCGGTACGTGTCCTCGTTCATCGGGTTCTTCCCCGCCACCGCGCCGCGCTATGCGCTCGCCGTGTCGATCGACGAGCCGAGCGGCATGCACTACGGCGGCGAGGTGGCCGCTCCGGTCTTCCGCGCGATCGCGACCGCCCTCCTCGGGCCGACGCACGCCCCGGGCGGCGTCCGCCTCGTGACCGAGCCGCAGTCGCCCGCCGTCTCGGCCGGGGCGGAGATCGCCGTGCCCGATGTGCGGCTCCTCGTCGCTCCGGCGGCTGCGGCGGCGCTCGCGCGCGCTGGTCTCTCGGCGGCGGTCGTAAGTCAGGGCGCGCGGGTCCTGACCCAGGATCCAGCGCCGGGGACGCGCGTCCCCCGGAACACGGTGATCCAGCTCGGCCGGACGCCCGAGGGGCGTGCGGTGATGCCGGATCTCGCCGGCCTCTCGCTGCGCGAGGCGCTCGGGAGGCTCCGCGGTCTGGGGTTCGAGGTCCGCGTCGCGGGGATCGGTCGGGTGCTCGATCAATCGCCGCCGCCCGGGACGGAGCTCGAGGGCGGTCAGGTGCTCAAGCTCAGGCTCGATGCCGCCGAGGGCACGGCGTCCGCGCCGGCGCATCGCCCGCCCGGACGCGACCATGATGGTCGGGCGGTGCCGGCCGTGATGGCGGCCGCCGAGCTCGGACGGCGCGTGGGCTCGCGCTGATCCAGGTGGAGTCAGGATGCTCGCGAACATGATGCCAGCGCGATCCGCCAGGGAGGGCGGGGCGTCCGGAGCCGGCGGAGCCGCCATCACGGCCGGCACCGCCGTGGGTGGCGCTGCAGGGCGCGGCACCGGGGCCGCCGCGGCCCACGCGATCGCGCTCGGCGATCTCGCGCGCGGGCTCGGCGATCTCCGCGGCGACGCGACGGTTCTCGTGCGCGGGCTGGCCCTCGATTCGCGCGCCGTCGGTCCGGGCATGCTCTACGTGGCCCGCCGCGGGCTCACGGTCGACGGACATCGCTTCCTCGCCGATGCGGTGGCGCGCGGCGCGGTGGCGCTCGCGGTCGAGGCCGAGGACCCCGCGGTCGCCGGCCTCGGGGTCCCCGTGCTCAAGGTCGCCGCGAGCGATCTTGCGCTCGCGGCGCTCGCCTGCCGCTTCTACGGCCATCCCTCGCACCGGCTCGCCCTGGTCGGTGTCACCGGCACCAACGGCAAGACGACGACGACGCATCTCGTGGCCGGCGCCGCCGCCGGCGCCGGCCGCCGCGCCGCCCTGTTCGGCACGCTCGGCTACGGATCGCCCGCGGGGGAGCTCGCGAGGACGGAGCACACGACGCCGCCGGCGACCGAGTTCCAGCGCATCCTCGCCGAGCTCGCCGACTCCGGCATGCAGGTGGTGGCGGCGGAGATCTCGTCGCACGCGCTCAAGACGCACCGCACGCTCGGCACCCGCTACGCCGCGGCCATCTTCACCAACCTGACGCGCGATCACCTCGACTTCCACGGCGACGAGGCGGATTACCTGGCGTCGAAGCTGCGCCTGTTCGATCGGGCGGCGCGCGGCGATCAGGCGTCGCTCGTCGCGGTCGTCAACCAGGACGACGCGGCCGCGCCGCACTTCGTGGCCGCGGCGCGGCGCTCGGGCGATCGCGTGCTCACGACCTCGCAGCGAGGCGGCGCCGATGTCGTCGCCGAGCGGGTGGCGCTCGGCCCGGCCGGATCGGAGCTCACGGTCGTCCATCCCGGCGGGCGCACGCCGCTCGCGCTCCGGCTGCCCGGCGCCTACAACGTCGCCAATGCGCTCGGCGCCTTCGCCGCGGCGCTCGGGCTCGGGATCGACCCGGCCGCGGCGGCGGCCGGCCTCGGTGAGGTCGAGCGCGTGGCCGGCCGGCTCGAGCCGGTCGCGGGCGCCGGCGACTTCTCGGTGTTCGTGGACTACGCGCACACGCCCGACGCGCTCGCCACCGTGCTCGCCACCGTGCGCCAGTTCACGCGCGGGCGACTGATCGTCGTCTTCGGCTGCGGCGGCGATCGCGATCGCGGCAAGCGCCCGCTCATGGCGGAGGTCGGGAGCCGGCTCGCCGACGTCGCCGTCCTCACCAGCGACAATCCGCGGAGCGAGGAGCCCGCTGCGATCCTCGCCGAGATGGCGGCCGGCGTGCCGGCCGGGCGCACCGTCGAGATCATCGGCGATCGCCGCGCGGCGATCGGCCACGCCATCGAGCTCGCCCGCGGCGGGGACGTCGTCCTGATCGCCGGCAAGGGGCACGAGACCATGCAGATCGTCGGCGATCGCCACCTGCCGTTCGATGATCGCGAGGAGGCGCGGCGCGCGCTGCGCGCCCGCCGGGCGCCGTGATGGGCGCGGGGACGGTCACGATGGAATCGCTCGCGCCGGACACCGTGGAGATCCTCCTCGACCGGCCGGCGCTCGTCGCGGCCCTCGACGCGCTCGGCGCCGAGCACGCGCTGGCCGCGGCAGCCGGCCCGCGCCTGACGGGCGCCACACTCGACAGCCGCGCGGTGAAGCCCGGCGAGATCTTCTTCGCGCTCCCCGGCGCGCACGTGCACGGGGCACGCTTCGTCGCCCCGGCGCTCGCGGCCGGCGCCGCGCTCGCCGTCGTCGCCCGGCGCGATCGCGCCCTCGTGGCGGCGGAGGCCGACGCCCGGCGCATCGCGTGGGTGGACGATGCGGAGGCGGCGCTCACCGCGCTCGGGCGGGCGGCGCGGGCGCGGGCGCGCGATCTCCTGGTGATCGCCGTCACCGGCTCCTACGGGAAGACCACGACCAAGGACATGATCGCCGCGGTCCTCGGCTCGTGCGGACCGGTGCACCGGACGCCGGGGAACTTCAACAATCATCTGGGCGTGCCCTTGACGCTCCTCGGGCTCGAGCGCCGGCACCATGCGGCGGTCGTCGAGCTCGGCATGAATGCGCCCGGCGAGATCGCGGCGCTCGCCGCTCTCGGCGGCGCCCCACGTGGGCGTCTTGACCGGAGTGGGTAGCGCTCATCTCGCCGGGCTCGGGTCTCGCGCCGCGATCGTGGCCGCCAAGCTCGAGCTCGCAGGAGCGCTCGGCGCGGACGGCTGTCTGATCCTGCCCGCCGATGATCCGGCGCTCATCACGGCCGCGCGCGCGACCGGGGTGCGCCTCCTGACGGTGGGGACGGCGCCCGGGTCGGCCGCCGATCTCCGGGCCACGGCGATCGAGGTCACCGCGTCGGGCGTGCGCTTCGTCGCCGCGGGGCGCGGGCTCGACGGCCTCCTGGTCGAGCTCGCGGTGCCGGCGCGCGTCCTCGTCACGAACGCGCTCCTCGCCCTGGCTGCCGGACAGCTCCGCGGAGCCGCGGGGCCGGCGATGGCGGCCGCGCTCGCAGCGATGCGTCCACCGGCGCGCCGGCTCAACATCGTGCGCGCAGGCGAGCTCCTCGTGGTGGACGACTGCTACAACGCGAATCCCGAATCGATGGCCGCAGCGCTCGCGACCCTGGGCGAGCTCGCCGCCCGGCGGCGGATCGCGGTCCTCGGCGACATGCGCGAGCTGGGGGCGGCGGCGCCGGCCGCGCACGCGGAGCTCGGGGCGCGGGCGGCGGCGGTCGTCGATCGGCTCCATCTGATCGGAGACGAGGCGGAGACCGTGGCGCGCGCCGCGCGGGAGGCCGGTCTGGCGGCGGCGGCGATCACGGTGGCCGCAGACCGCGATGCGCTCGGCGCCGGGGTCCTCGCCGATCTGCGCGCGGGAGACGCGATTCTCGTCAAGGCCTCGCGAGCGCTCGGACTCGAGGCGGTGGTGGCGGCGATCCTCGCCGCGCCGCTCGCCCGCGGCGGGGCGCCGCACCCGGCAGGGGGCTGATCCGCCATGCTCTACTACCTCCTCTACCCGCTGCACGAGTTCGACGCGCTCTCGTTCCTGAACGTCTTCCGCTACATCACGTTTCGCTCCGCGTACGCGGCGGTCACCTCGCTCACCCTCTGCTTCCTCCTCGGCCCCTTCGTCGTGCGCTGGCTCAGGCGCATGCAGGTCGTGCAGAAGATCCGCCGGGACGGCCCGGAGAGCCACCTCGCCAAGGAAGGCACCCCGACCATGGGCGGGGTGCTCATCGTCGCCGCGATCGTGCTCCCCACCTTCCTGTGGGCCGACATCATGAATCGCTACGTGCAGCTCGCCCTCCTCGTCACCCTGTGGCTCGGCGCGCTCGGTTTCATCGACGACTATCTCCACATCATCCGCCGCGCGCCGAAGGGGCTGCTCGGCCGCTACAAGCTGTTCGGGCAGATCCTCCTCGGGCTCATCGTCGGCCTCGTTCTGGTGCTCGAACCGGCCGATCCGGCGCTCGCGACTCGCACCAACGTGCCGCTGTTCAAGGACCTGATGATCGACCTCGGGGTCCTCTTCGTACCCTTCGTCATCCTCGTCCTCACCGGGAGCTCGAACGCGGTCAACCTGACCGACGGGCTCGACGGGCTGGCCGCCGGTCTCGTCGCCTTCGCCGCGGTCGCCTTCGGCGGCATCGCCTACCTGACCGGCCACGCCCGCTTCTCGGAGTACCTGAACATCGCCTTCATCCCGGGAGTGGGCGAGCTGACCGTGTTCGCGGCGACGATGATCGGCGCGGCCGTCGGTTTCCTGTGGTGGAACTGCACGCCGGCGAGCGTCTTCATGGGGGACACCGGCTCGCTCTCGCTCGGCGGGGGGCTCGCCATCATCGCCATCCTCATCAAGCGCGAGCTGCTCCTCGTCCTGGTCGGCGGCGTCTTCGTGCTCGAGGCCGTCTCGGTCATGCTGCAGGTCATCTCGTTCAAGACGCGCGGGCGGCGGATCTTCCGCATGGCGCCCATCCATCATCACTTCGAGCTCCTGGGCTGGGCCGAACCCAAGGTGGTCGTGCGCCTGTGGATCATCGGCGCCCTGCTGTCCCTGCTCTCGCTCTCGACGCTCAAGCTGCAATGAGGAGGATGTGCGGTCGATGACGGATGACCGGGTCATGCCGGCAGCGGGGCCGGGCGGCAGCACGGCGGTGCGCGACGAGTTCCGCGATCGCCGGGCTCTCGTGCTCGGTGCGGCGCGGAGCGGTCGCGCCGCAGCGGCGCTGCTCGCCCGCGCCGGGGCCCACGTGCTGGTCGCCGACCGCAGGGCCGACGCGCTCGCCCCGGAAGGTGCGGCCGAGCTCGCCGCGTACGGGGTCGAGCTCGCCCTCGGGCGGGAGGACGCGGCCCTCCTCACGGGGCGCGATCTCCTCGTCGTGTCGCCCGGCGTGGTGGTCGAGCATCCGCTCCTCGCGGCGGCGCGGGCGCGCGGGATCGAGGTTCTCGGAGAGCTCGAGCTCGCCGCGCGCCGGGCGCGGGCGCCGCTCATCGCGGTGACCGGCACCGACGGCAAGTCGACGACCGTCACTCTCCTCGGGGCGCTCCTCGCCGCGGCCGGCCGGAAGGCGCCGGTCGCCGGCAATGTCGGGCATGCGCTCGCCCTCGCCGTGGACGAGGCGGGAGCGGACGATCTTCTCGTCGTCGAGGTCTCGAGCTTCCAGCTCGAGACGGTGAGCACGTTCCGGCCGGCGGTCGGCGTGCTCCTGAACGTGGCGCCCGATCACCTCGATCGCCATCCGTCGCTCGCTGCCTACCGCGAGCTCAAGCTCCGTCTCTTCGCCCGCCAGGAGGCTTCCGATCTCGCGGTCCTCCCCGCCGGCTGGGGCGCGATCCCGGGGCGGGCGCGCCGGCTCGCCTTCGGGCGGGATCCAGACGCCGTGCCGCTCGGGGCGACCGTGGTCGACGGCTGGATCGTGCGCCGGACCAGGGCGGGGGAGGAGCGGATCCTCGCCGCGGAGGAGCTCGGCATCCCGGGGCCGCACAACCTCGAAAACGCTCTCGCCGCGGTCGCCGCCCTCGATCCCTTCGCCCTCCCGGCGCCGGTTCTCGCGGCCGGCCTCAGGGATTTCCGCGGGCTGGCGCATCGCCTGGAGACGGTGGCGATCCGGGACGGGGTGCGCTTCATCAACGATTCGAAGGCGACCAACGTGCACGCGCTCGAGAGCGCGCTGTCGACCTTCGCCCGCGGTGTGCATCTGATCGCCGGCGGGCGGGACAAGGCGGGCGACTTCGCGGCGGTGGCGCCGCTCGTCGGCGAGCGGGTGGCGCGCGTCTACCGGATCGGCGAGGCGCGGGGCCGTCTCGCCGCCGCCTGGCCGGACGTGCCGGGGGAGGACTGCGCGAGCCTCGGCGAGGCCGTCGCGCGCGCGGCCGCTTTGGCCCGGCCCGGCGAGGTCGTGCTCCTCGCTCCGGGGTGTGCGAGCTTCGACATGTTCCGCGATTTCGAGGACCGCGGCGAGCAGTTCCGCCGGCTGGCCCGGGCGCTCCCCGGCGCCGATCCTTCTCCCGGAGCGGGCGGGGAGAGCCGCGGCGGGAAGAGAGGAGCCACCAACTGATGAGATCGCGCCCGCGTCCGGATGTGGTGCTCCTCGGCGCCACCGCCTTCCTGCTCGTGTTCGGTCTCGTCATGGTCTACTCGGCGAGCATCATCTACGCCAAGGACCAGGGGCGGGAAGCCGACTACTTCCTCGAGCGGCAGATGCTGCGCGCCGCGATCGGGATCGGCATTCTCCTCGTCACCTACCGGCTGGGGCTCGAGCGAATCCGGCGCGCCGCGCCGGCCGTGCTCGTCCTCGGCGGCATCTTCCTCCTCACGCTGCTCCTGCCCTGGTTCCGCGGGTCGAGCGTCCGCGGCACCTTTCGCTGGGTGCAGCTCTTCGGGCTCACGGTGCAGCCGTCGGAGCTCGTCAAGCTCGCGCTCCTCCTCCACCTGTGCCGGGTGCTGGCCCGCCGCGGCGACGAGGTGCGCACGAAGGAGGGCCTCTTCGCACCGCTCGTGCTCCTCCTCGGCGTGGCCGGCCTGGTCGCCCTGCAGCCGAACCTGGGCACCGCCGCGGCCATCGGCATGACGGGGTTCGGGCTCTTCTACGTGGCCGGGGCGCAGCTCCGGCATCTGGCCCTGATCGCCGGCCTCGGGCTCGTCGGCGTGGGGATCCGACTCTTCCAGGTGCCGTACGAGTGGAAGCGCATCGAGGCCTACCTGGATGCTCTCGTCCACGGCACGGTCGATCGGGCCGCTTCCGGCTACCAGCTCGACCAGTCGCTCATCGCGCTCGGGTCCGGCGGCTTCCTCGGCAAGGGGATCGGGGAGGGCATGCAGAAGTTCCGCTTCCTGCCCGATTCGCACACCGATTTCATCTTCTCGATCATCGGAGAAGAGGGTGGATTTATAGCTGCCGTCTTGGTATTGGGGGTCTACGCTGTCGTCGTCAGTCGGGCGCTCGCCATCGCGAGCGCAGCCGAGGATCGCTTCGCGGCTCTGACCGCCGCGGGGATCGGCATCATGCTCGCCGTGCATGTGCTCCTGAACGTGGCGGTGGTCACCGGCCTCATGCCGACGACCGGCCTGCCGCTGCCGTTCCTGAGCTACGGCGGGTCTTCTCTGGTGGTCAATCTCGCGGCCGTGGGGATCCTCCTCAGGCTCGCGGCGGACCGGGCTCGGCTCGTGCCCGCCCGCTGAGGGGACTTCAGGCTCTTGTGGCTTGACATGCGCGTGCTCATCGCCGGTGGCGGCACCGGAGGACATCTCTATCCAGGCATCGCCGTGGCGCAGCGGCTCAAGCAGCGTCACGCCGACTGCGACATCCTGTTCGTGGGGACGCGGCGCGGGATCGAGCAGCGCGTGCTGCCGCCGCTCGGCTTCGCGTTCCGGCCGATCGCGGCGCGGGCCGTGCCGCCGCGGCCGTCCTGGGCCATGGTCCGCGGGGTCCTGGCCCAGGGCGTGGGGTTCGTTTCCTCGCTCCTGATCTGCCTTCGCTTCCGGCCGGACGTGATCGTCGGGACCGGAGCCTATGCCTCGGCGCCGGTCGTCCTCGCCGGGCGCGTCATGCGGAAGCCGACGCTCGTGCTCGAGCAGAACCGCGTGCCGGGGCGCACCAATCGCCTGCTCGCGCGCTTCGTGAACGAGGTGCATCTGAGCTTCTCGGAGTCGCGCCGCTTCTTCCCGCGCAAGGACAACCTCAAGCTGACGGGGAACCCGGTGCGCGAGGGGATCGTGCGCCGCGATCGCGTGCCGGTCGCCGCGCGTTTCGGCCTCGCCCTCGACAAGACCACCCTCTTCGTGTTCGGCGGCAGCCGGGGCGCGCGGCGCCTGAACCAGGCGGTGGTGGATGCGTTGCCGCTCCTCGAGAAGATCCGGAAGCTCCAGCTGATCTTGCAGACGGGCGAGGAGGATCACGCCTGGGTCAAGGAGGAGGTCGCCAGGTCGAAGGTGCGCGCGGTTGTCGAGCCCTACCTCGACGACATCGCCGATGCCTACTGCATGGCCGATCTGGTCCTCTGCCGGGCCGGCGCGACGACCGTGGCCGAGATCACGACCTGCGGGCTCGCGGCGATCCTGGTGCCCTATCCGCATGCGGCCGACGATCACCAGGTGATGAACGCGGAGAAGCTGGTCCAGGTGGGCGCGGCGGAGATGATCCGCGACGAGGAGCTCACCGGAAAACGCCTGGCGCGCATCATCCGGCGCCTCGTGATGAGCGAGCACCAGGTGCGGCGGATGGCGGTGCGGGCCCGCCTGATGGCGCGGCCCGACGCCGCGGACCGGGTGGCGCGCGCGATCGAGCGGCTGGCCGGAGCGGCGCCGCCCCGGGCCCCGGCCGGTCCGTCGCGCGGCGAGCGCGGGGCGGGCGCGGGGCGCCGGGGGGGACGGCCGAGGCCGTCGGCGACGAGCGCCGAGGGCGGAGCCGGAGCGGCGGCCCCGGCGGGCGGCGGGACGGTAGCGAGCGACGGCCGCGAGAGCGCGGTCGCACGGGAACGGGAGAGCGGGAGCAGGACGAGGGAGACAGGGAGAACGAGTTGATGTATCGGTCCCGGCGCATCCATCTCATCGGCATCGGCGGCGTCGGCATGTCGGGCATCGCCGAGGTGCTCCTCACGCTGGGCTACGAGGTGTCGGGGTCGGACGTGAAGGACGGCCCCGTCCTCGCCCGCCTGCGCACGCTCGGCGGGCGCATCCACCTGGGGCACGCGGCCGAGAACGTGGGCGACGCGGACGTCGTCGTCGTCTCCTCCGCGATCGCACGCTCGAACCCGGAGCGGACCGCGGCCGAGGAGCGCGGCATTCCGGTCGTTCCGCGCGCCGAGATGCTCGGCGAGCTCATGCGCACCAAGTACGCGGTGGCCGTGTCGGGCGCGCACGGCAAGACGACGACCACCTCGATGATCGCCTCGGTGCTGACCACGGGCGGCCTCGATCCGACCGTGGTCGTCGGCGGGCGGATTCGCGCCGCCCAGTCGGGAGCGCGGCTCGGGGCGGGGCCCTACCTGGTGGCCGAGGCCGACGAGTCGGATGGGTCGTTCCTGAAGCTCCTGCCGACCGTGTGCGTCGTCACCAACATCGATCGCGAGCACATGGATCACTTCGGCACCATGGAGGCGCTGCGCGCGGCCTTCGCCGCCTTCATCGACCGCGTGCCGTTCTACGGAGCCTCGGTCCTGTGCGTGGACGACCCCGAGGTGCGGGCGCTGGCGGTCGCGGCGAGCCGGCGGGTCCTGACCTACGGCTTCTCTCCCGACGCCGAGTTCCGCGCGGTGGACGTCGCGCTCGACGGGCTCGAGTCGCGCTATGTCGCTCTCAAGGACGGGACGCCGCTCGGTCCGGTCAAGCTGGCCCTGCCGGGTCGCTACAACGTCCTGAACTCGCTGGCGGCGCTTGCCGTCGGCCAGGAGTTCAACCTGCCGTTCGCCGCCATCCGCGACGGGCTCGCCGCCTTCGGCGGGGTGGCTCGCCGCTTCGACATCCGCGGCGAGCAGGGCGGGGTGATCCTCGTCGACGACTACGGCCACCATCCGACCGAGATCGCGGCGGTGCTCGAGGCGGCCCATACGACGTGGCCGGAGCGCCGCCTCGTGGCCGTCTTCCAGCCCCATCGCTACACCCGCACGCGCGACCTGCTCGTGCAGATCGGCGGGGCCTTCGCGGCGGCCGGACAGGTGATCGTGGCCCCCATCTACGCGGCGGGGGAGAAGCCGATTCCGGGCGTGGCCGCCGCGGGGGTGGCCGCGGCGATCGAGGCGACCTCGCGAGTGCCGGTCGCCCTCGCCGCCGATCTCGAGGCGGCCGGCGACCTCCTGGCCCGGCTCGTCAAGCCGGGCGATGTCGTGCTCACGCTCGGGGCGGGCGACGTGTGGCGGGTCGGCGAGGCCTGGCTGACCGCGGCGAGCCAGGCGGCTCAGGTCTGAGGAGAGACGCGGTGCGCGAGACCGACCTCATCGGAACGCAGCCGGCGATCATCCCGGATGCGCTCTACCGCCTGCCGGAGGTGGAGGCGTGGGCGCGCGCGCCGCTCGGCCCGTACACCACCTTCCGCATCGGCGGTCCGGCGGATCTCGTGCTCGTGCCGCGCACGCGCGCGGGGCTCGAGGCGGCGGTTGTCGCCGCGCGCCGCGCCGGCGTGCCGCTCCTGCCGATCGGAGCCGGGTCCAACATGCTGGTGGCCGAGGCCGGATTCCGCGGGGTGGCGGTCAAGATCGGCTCGGGTCTCGCCCCCATCGCGGTCGAGGCGGATCGCCTCGCCGCCGATGCCGGGCGCACCTTGCCGGAGCTCATGCGCCGCGCGCGAAGCGCGGGGCTCTCCGGTCTCGAGTTCGCGGGCGGCATTCCAGGGTCGCTCGGCGGATCGCTGCGGATGAACGCCGGGGCCTGGCAGCACGAGATGTCGGAGGTCGCCGAGTGGATCGTCGGCGTCAACCAGGCGGGCGACGTGGTCCGCCTCGCGGCCGGCGAGGTGGTCTGGGGCTATCGCCGGGCCTGCTTCCCCGAGCCGATCGTGATCCTCGAGGCGGGGCTGCGGCTCGTGCCCGCGGATCCGGCGGCGATCGGCGAGCGGGAGGAGGCCTGGCATGCGGAGCGCCGGCGCACGCAGCCGCTCGGCGCCGCCTCGGCCGGGTGCGTGTTCAAGAACCCGCCCGGCGCCCACGCCAGCCGGCTCATCGACGAGGCCGGCCTGAAGGGAGTCGAGGTGGGGGGCGCCCAGGTGTCGCCGGTGCACGCCAACTTCATCGTCAACACGGGGGGCGCCACCGCCGACCAGGTGCTCGCCCTCATCGACCGCGTGCGCGAGCGCGTGCACGCGGTGCACGGGATCGAGCTCGAGCTCGAAGTCGAGCTCGTGGGGCTCGCATCGAGGTGAGGGGGGACTCGCGGATGGGGCTCATCCAGAAACTCCGGCGGCGGCTGCGCCGCCCTTCCAGCTTCACTCGAGAACGCGCGTCCGGTTCCATGTCCCAGCGTGGCTTAGCGCCGCGCTACCACGGGCGGCCGGGCCATCGCGGCCGGCTCCGGCAGGTGGTGCTCGCCCTCTGCGGAGCGGCGGCTCTCGGCGGGCTCGCGTTCCTCGCCAATGCCGCCGCCGAACTGGCCACCGAGTCGCAGTTCTTCGCGGTGCGCGGGGTGAAGGTGCGGGGCACGTCCTATCTGAGCGAGCAGACCGTGCTCGCCCATCTCGGAGAGCTGGACGGAGCGAGCCTCTTCGACGTGCACCCCGACGATCTGGAGGTCCAGCTCGCAACCCATCCGCGGATCCGCGCCGCGCGGGTCAGTCGCGGCCTCGATCGCCGTCTCGTGGTCGAGGTCGAGGAGCGGGAGCCGATCGCCCTGGTCGAGGCCGGCATGTTCATCGAGGTGGATGCCGACGGTGTCGCGCTGCCCCCGGTCGAGCGGGCGGCGCTGCCCGATCTCCCGGTGCTGACCGGAGGCGGGGGCCGCCTCCCGGCCCCGGGGTCGGAGATCAAGTCCCCGGCGCTCCGCGACGCGCTCCGGCTCGTCGCCGAGGTGACCCGGACCGATCCCGGCTTCTCGGCCATGATCTCCGAGATCGATCTGCGCCGGAGCCCGCTCTGGCGCATCCATCTGGTCGGCCGGCCGCAGGTGATCGTCGCGCACGCGCGCTCGCTCACCGCAGCCAAGCTCTCCGGCCTGCGCACGGTGCTCAAGGACCTGGACCTGAGAGGAAGGTCGAACGTCGAGGTGGATCTTCGCTTCGAAGGGCAGCTCGTCGTTCGCGATCTCATGTGATGCTGGAGGTGTCGCGCGTGTCCGAATCGTTGGTGTTCTGTGGTCTCGACATCGGGACGACCAAGGCGACGGCGCTCATCGCCGACCTCGCCAACCCCGAGTCCATCCAGATTCTGGGTGTGGGCACCGCGCCGGCGGACGGCCTCCGGCGCGGGGTCGTGGTCGACCTGGACCGGACGGCGGCGGCCATCTCGCGCGCGGTCGAGGCCGCCGAGCGCATGGCCCAGGTGCGCGTCAGGTCGGTCGTGGCCGGCATCGCCGGCGACCACATCCGTTCCCTCAACTCGCGCGGCGTGATCGCCGTGGCCGGCCGGGATCACGAGATCGGGCCCGGGGACGTGCGGCGCGTGGTGGAGGCGGCCCGTGCGGTCGCCATTCCCGCCGATCGCGAGATTATTCACGTCGTGCCGCAGGAGTTCGTGGTGGACTCCCAGCGCGGCATCAAGGAGCCGGTCGGCATGTGCGGCGTGCGCCTGGAGGCCGAGGTCCACATCATCACCGGCGCCACCGCGGCCGCCCGCAACTTGACCCGCGCCATCGAGCGGGCCGATCTCCGGGTGGAGGAGCTCGTGCTGCAGCCCCTGGCCTCGGCGCGGGCCGTTCTCACCGCGGACGAGGAGGACCTGGGTGTCGTCCTCCTCGACATCGGGGGAGGCACGACCGACATCGCCGTCTTCCATCAGGGCGCGATCCGACATACGGCCGTGATCGGCCTCGGCGGCGCCAACATCACCTCCGATCTGGCGATCGGGCTGCGCACGCCCCTCGAGCGGGCCGAACGGCTCAAGCTCGAGGCCGGCTGCGCCATGGCCGCGCTCACGCCGGCCGGCGAGATGGTGGCTGTGCCCGGCGTGGGCGGCCGCGAGGAGACCCCGATCCCGCGCCAGACCATGTCGGAGATGATCGAGCCGCGCGTCGAGGAGATCCTCACGCTCGCCTATCGCGAGGTGAAGCGGACGGGCTGTGCCGATTTCCTCGGCTCGGGCGTGGTCGTCACCGGCGGCACCTCCGCCATGCGCGGCGTGGTCGAGCTGGCCGAGGAGATCTTCGCCATGCCGGCCCGCCGCGGCAATCCGCACCCGTTCGGATCGGCGGCGATCGCGCTCGATCATCCGATGTTCGCGACCGCGGTCGGTCTCGTGCGCTACGCCGCCGGGCATGCGGCAGAAAATTGCCGACCGGTTGAATCTCTTGTTGACAAGGTGGGGAGTAGACTCAAGAATCTCGTCGCCCAGTTCTACTAGGCCGTTTGGTGCGCTGGGCTTGCGCAGGCGAGATCAGCCGAGGAGACGAGCGAGATGCCTTTCGAGTTCGATGTGGAGCACAAGCGCTTCGCGACCCTCAAGGTGATCGGCGTGGGTGGTGCCGGCGGCAACGCCGTGAACCGCATGATCTCGTCGAGTCTCACCGGCGTGGACTTCATCGTGGCCAACACCGACGCCCAGGTGCTCGCCGAGTCGAATGCCCTGAATAAGGTGCAGATCGGGCGCAACCTGACCAAGGGTCTCGGCGCCGGCGGCGACCCCGAGGTGGGCCGCCGGGCCGCGCAGGAAGACGCCGACGCCCTGGCCGAGATCCTCGAGGGAGCCGACATGGTCTTCGTGACCGGCGGCATGGGCGGCGGGACCGGCACCGGCGCCGCCCCCGTGATCGCCGAGATCGCCCGCGAGCAGGGGGCGCTCACCGTCGCCGTGGTCACCCGCCCGTTCACCTTCGAGGGCCGCCGCCGCCGCCAGCAGGCTGAGCAGGGCCTCGAGGAACTCCGCGAGAAGGTGGACACCCTGATCACCATTCCCAACGATCGGCTTCTGCAAGTTGTAGCGCGCGAGACTCCGGTCGAGCGGGCGTTCGAGGTCGCCGATCAGGTGTTGCTCGAGGCGACGCGCGGGATCAGCGATCTCATCACCGTGCCGGGGCTCGTCAACCTCGACTTCGCCGACGTGCGGACCGTGATGCAGTCGCGCGGGAACGCGCTGATGGGCACCGGGCGCGGCTCGGGCGAGCGGCGGGCGACCGAGGCGGCCCTGGCCGCCATCTCGAGCCCGCTCCTCGACAACATCTCCATCACGGGCGCCGAGGCCATCCTCGTCAACATCACCGGCGGCAAGGACCTCACCCTGCACGAGGTGGACGAGGCGGCGACCGCGATCCTCGAGGCGGCCGGAGAAGACGCGAATGTGATCTTCGGCGCGGTGATCGATCCGGAGGCCGAGGGCGAGCTGACGGTCACGGTGATCGCCACCGGTTTCGCGATGAATCCGCCACGGGAGCGGCCGCTCGTGGTGAGCGCGGCCGCCGCGCCGCGCCGCGAGGCGCGCATCATCGAGCCGGCCTCCTTCCCTGACGAGTCGCGCATCCTCGAGACGCCGGCCTGGTCACGGCGGGCGGTGGCGGGCTTCGGCCGGGCGCAGGCCTCGCCGGCTCCGGTCCCTGCGGTCAACGAGAACCTGGACGTGCCAGCGTTCATGCGGAAGCACGCCGAGTAGGAGGCAGGTCCGAGACAGACGATCGCCGTCACAGTGAGCGCGCCGCGCCGGCGCGAGCGATTTGGGCCCGGTCCCTTGAGGAGGGAGAAGGCGCGGGTTGGACACGGGGCACGTCCCACCCGGCAACGACTCCATCCGAGGGTGCCGGGCCCTTTCTTCATCTGCGGGGAGTGGGCTGTTGCGGGCGGATCGGGTCCGCCGGCCGGCGGCGTGCGCGGGGACAGCCACGGCGGGTGCGGGGGACAAGGCGCGACGGCCTGGCGAAGGGTGCGTGGACGGGCGGGCGGTGGTGGATCGACGGCGGACGCGCGGTCCGCAGGCGTCTCCGCGCGTCAGGGCCGTTCGAGGGCGAGGAGACTCCCGGCGCGGGCGGGATCAGGCGCTGTGGGCGGCCTTCTGCACGCGGTGCGAGCGGAGGCAGCGCGTGCACACCTTGATGCGGGCGACCCGGCCTTCGACCTGGGCCCGGACGCGCTTGAGGTTCGGGCGCCACGTACGGTGCGATACATTGTGAGCGTGAGAGATCCGGTTGCCCGTGGCCGAGCCCTTGCCGCAGATGTCGCAGCGACGAGCCATGCGTGAACTCCTTGATCGAGACGGCGTGAAGCAGAAGCGAACGTCAGAGGCGAAGGATCCTAGCACTGCCGGGGCGAGCCTCGCAAGCCCGGGGCCGCTCCCCCCGGGCACCCCGGTTGCCGCTGTGGCCTGGCCCCGGGCGGCGGTGGCGCCGGCCGGTCCCCCGGGTGCGGTCCCCCCCGGCATGGACGGGGAGGACGGTCGGAGCGGCGAGGGGGCGGGCCTCGACGCCCCGATCCGGTTCCTGAAAGGGGTCGGTCCCAGGCGGGCGGATCTCCTCGCCCGGCTCGGGATCGGCACGTTGCGGGATCTGCTCCTCACCGTGCCGCGCGCCTATTCCGATCGCACGGCGGTCGCGCGCATCGCCGACCTCGAACCGGGCCGGCCGGCCCTCATCGTGGGCACGGTCGAGCGGGCCACCGCGCGCCGGCGACCGCGAAGCCGTCCGGACACGATCGCCCGCATCCGCGATGCGAGCGGGGTTCTCGATGTGGTGTGGTGGGGACAGCCCTATCTCCTGCGCCTCCTCGCACCCGGGAGCCGCGTCGTCCTCTATGGAGACGTCGCCGCGTTCCGGCACCGGATCGCCATGAACTCGCCCGAGGTCGAAGTGCTCGCGGCCGAGGACGACGGCGCCGCTCCCGCCGGCGGTATCGTTCCGATCTACGCTCTCACCGAGGGCCTGAGCCAGCGCACGCTGCGCGAGCTCGTCCGCCGGGTGCTCCCGCTGGCGGCCGCCGGCGAGGAGACGCTCCCTCAGGCGCTCCGCGCCGCGCACGGGCTCATGCCGCTCGCGTCGGCTCTGACGACCGTGCACGCGCCGCCGACCCTCGCGGCAGCGGCCGGTGCCCGGCGGCGGCTGGCCTTCGACGAGTTCCTCGAGCTCTTCATCGCGCTCGGCTGGGAGCGGCGGCGGCGGCGGCGCGAGCTCCCCGGATTCGCGCAGCGGCCCGGACCGCGTTTCACGGCGGCGCGGGCAGCACTGCCCTTCACCCTCACTGCGGCCCAGGAGCGAGTCCTCTCCGAGATCCTCGCCGACATGGCGGCACCGAGCCCGATGCACCGGCTCCTCGAAGGGGAGGTCGGTTCGGGGAAGACGGTGGTCGCCTTCCTGGCGGCGCTCGCCGCCATCGATTCGGGACAGCAGGCGGCGATCATGGCGCCGACCGAGATCCTGGCCCAGCAGCACATGCGCACCGCGCTCCGCCTCCTGCCCGGCGTTCGACCGGTTCTCCTCACCGGTGCCGCAGGAACTCGCGAACGCAGGGAACTGCTTGCGGCACTCGGGCGGGGTGACGGCGAGCTCGCCATCGGCACCCACGCCCTCTTCTCGGCCGACGTGCGCTTCCGCCGGCTCGGTCTCGTGGTGGTCGACGAGCAGCATCGTTTCGGCGTGAACGAGCGGGCGGCGCTCGCGGCCAAGGGCGTGCTGCCCGATCTCCTGGTGATGACGGCGACTCCGATCCCGCGCAGTCTCGCCCTCACCGTGTTCGGGGATCTCGACCTGAGCCTGGTCGCGGAGCGGCCACCGGGGCGCCGGCCGGCACGCACGCGGGTGATCGAGACCGCGCGCCGCGCGGAGGTCTACGCTTCTCTCGCCGAGCGCCTGGCGCGCGGCGAGCAGGCCTTCGTTGTCACCCCGCGCGTCGAGGAAGATCCCGCGAGCGAGCTCGCGGCGGCCACCGCGCGCGCGCGCGAGCTCAAGGCCCATCCGCTCCTCGGACGCTATCCGGTCGGCCTCGTGCACGGGCGCCTCGATGCGCGGGCCAAGGAGGCGGCGATGGCGGAGTTCAGGCGCGGCGCCACCCGGTTGCTGGTGGCCACGACCGTGGTCGAGGTGGGGGTCGACGTGTCCACGGTCACGGTCATCGTGATCGAGCATCCGGAGCGCTTCGGTCTCTCGCAGCTCCATCAGCTGCGCGGGCGCGTGGGTCGCGGCGAGCAGGCGGCCGAGGCGATCCTGCTCGTCGATCCCGCGCTCGAGCCGGACGTGCGCGCGCGGATCGATGCGTTCGCCGGCACCGAGGATGGCTTCGCGGTGGCCGAGCTCGATCTCGCGGCGCGCGGACCGGGGCGCTCACCGGTGAAGCGCAGCATGGCTTCGGCGCCTTTCGCGTGGCGAGTCTCATCGGCGATCGCGATCTCATCGCGGGCGCCCGCGCTGCGGCCGAGGAGATCCTCACCGCCGACGCCACGCTGGCCGCGCATCCGGCCCTTGCGCGCGCCGTGGCGCGCCACGGCGCGCAAGCGCGCAGCGCCGCCGACGTGCAGCTCACCGGGTAGGCGGGAGAGGCTCTCGCGTATCGCCCTGGTCCGGTGGTCGTGCGTGCTCCCTGGTGCCATCCGCGGTGCGCGCTGCCTGTTGCCTTCAGCGGTGCATGCTGTCCGTTGCGTCCCATTGCGTCCGGTGCGCCCCGTGCGGCGGGGCCCTTGCGCGCGCCGGGCGTGGCCGACTTCTTGCAACCCGGAGCGGTGTCTCGCCCGGACGCAGGCGGATGTGGCTGGGGGCGTTGCCCCGACTCCGTACCGCCACCGAGGCCTGCCCGGGCGTCGCGGCCGCATCGCGAGCCGTGCGCGCGCCGGGCGGCAGTCCCGGTTCCAGAAGGTCCACGCGTGATCATCGCCTGTCCCTATTGCAGTGCTCGCCACCGGATGAATCCGGGCGGCATTCCGTCGCAAGGTGCCGTTGCACGTTGCGCGAAGTGCGGGCGCGCGTTCGGCGTGGCCGGCGGCAAACGCCCCGCTGCCGGCGCCCCGGTCCCGGCGCCGGTTGCCGCTCCCGTGCCCGGCCGCCATGCCGCTCCGCGCGCCTCCACCCCGGGCCCCGCCCGGCGGGACACGGCCGGGTCGAAGCGGCGGATCCCGCCGCGCGGAGCCGCGAGCCGGCCGGCCGGCTCGCCGCTGCCCGCGGGAACGCGCTCCGCGCCGCAGCGATCGCCCAAGACGGGCGGGCGGATCCGCCTCGAACGCACCGGGCCCGGCGAGCGTCCGCTCCTCGTGACGCACGGCTTCGGGATCGGCGATCATGCGCCCGCTGGCGGCGACGGGAGCGAGCAGGGAGCGCCGGCCGATGCCTTCGTCGCGCTGTCGGCGAAGGACCTCGAGCAGATCGCCGCCGACATCGTCCAGGCGCTCGCTGCCGCGCACGAAGACCTGGTGGCGAGGGCGCGCGCCGACCAACGCTGGGATGCGCATCTCGGGCCCGTGATCCGCGACGCGTGGGCCGACTTCCAGGCGTGCGCTGGCGCCCAGGCGAGCGACGAGGTCTTCCGCGCCGCGCTCAACGCGATCCTCGCCGGCGGGCGGGGGGTCTTCTAGCCAGGGCTCCGGCGCCGGCAGCCCGTTGAAATCAACGGCCTCCTAGCGCGCGCCGGAGATGCGGCCGGCCGCCGTGCGCTCTCGACGCGCGCGCGCGCGTCCGCTCCGCGCTCCGTGCCCGGAGCCGCTCTCGCGCCCGAGCACGACGAGCTCCTCCTCCCTCCCGCGCGGCCGCGGACTCCCCGCCAGGTTGGTGCGCCAGGCGAGATCCTCGCGCTGAGCGCTGGCGGGAGCGACCGCGCGCTCGGGGACGGCAGCGGGTGTCGCGCCCATCGCCTCGTCGTAGATGGCCACGAGCTCGGCGGTCACCGCCTCCCAGGCGAAGCGGCGAGCGCGGCGCCGTCCGGCCTCGCCCATGGCGGCCCTGCGCGCGGGATCTCCGAGCACCGCGGAGAGGGAGTCCGCGAGCGCGCGGGGATCCCCCGGTGGCACGAGGAGGCCGGTCTCTCCGGGCACCACGACCTGGCGGTAGCCGTCGATGTCGCTCGCGATGACGGGGCGCGCGCTGGCCATCGATTCGAGGAGCACGATGCCGAAGCTCTCGTTCCGCACCGCTGGCGCGCAGAGGCAATCGGCGGCGGCGTAGAGGCCGGGCACGGCGGCCGCAGGTACCGAGCCCAGGAACTCGACGAGGCCGCGCGCTCGCTCCGCGGCGCGCGCGCGCAGGTCGCGGGCCCGCGGGCCGTCGCCGGCCACGAGGAGGCGCACGCGACCGACGGCCCGGGCCACGAGCGGCATGGCGTCGATCAGATGCTCGATCCCTTTCCGCGGATCCAGGCGGCCGAGGGAGAGGATGGTCGGCACGCCGTCCGGCGCGCGGAACGGCTTCACGGTCGGGGAGAAGCGCTCGATATCCACGCCGTTCGGCACGATGCGATAGGGGCCGGGAAAGTACTGCGCGACGAAGCGGCGCGCCGGCTCGCTCACCGCCACCGGCACCGTGATGTGGCGGAACGCCCGCGCGAGGAGGGGGCGAAAGAGCGCGTATCCGAGGTTCGCCCGCGCCGTCGCGTGGAACATGCCGACCACCGGTCGCCCGCGTGCGGCGCGGAGGGCAGCGAGCGGCAGCATCGGCGCGAGCGGGCAGTGGATGTGCAGGAGATCGAGCTGCTCGCGGCGGTAGATCTCGGCGAGGCGGTCCGCAAGCGCGACGCCGTGCGTCAGGTTCACCGTGGCGCCATTCCACGGCACGAGGATCTGCCCGCCGATGCGGATCACGCCCGGCTCCCGTTCTCCGGCTCCGGCCCCGGCCGTGATCACGGTCACGCGGTGTCCGAGCCGCGCGAGCGCGCGGCGCGTGGCGGCGACGTTCTCGGTGACCCCGCCGTAGTGCGGATAGTAGGCGTGGGTGACGATGCCGATCCTCAACGCGCGCCCCCGGTCTCGCCGTCTCGGCCGGGCCACAGCGGACGGAACAGGCACCACTGGGTCGGGTCGGCCGCGATCGCCTGCTCGATCGGAGCGAGGAGCGCGCGCATCGCCGCGTGAACATCGTCCCGGGGATCCACCGGCGAATGGATCTCCGCCGCGTAGGCCCCCGGTCCCGTGCGCCGCATGGTGGCGGCGAGGAGCGGAGCGCCCGTCGAGCGGGCGAGGCGGACCGCACCCCAGGGCAGGGCGGCGGGTGCACCCAGGAAGTCGATCGGCTGCCCGCGCCAGTAGACGTCGCCGTCGATCAGGAGCGTGATGATGCGGTTCGCCGCCAGCTGGCGGTAGAGCGCGCGCATGCCATCGGCCGGACGCACGACGGCGATGCCGCGCCGGGCCTTGTCGCGCCGGACCGCGGGCGCCCACCGCCCGAGCTGCTCGCCGGTGACGACCGTGAGCGGATATCCGGCGCGCGCGAGCTCGGTGGCCGCCACCTCCCAGTTGCCGAGGTGGCAGGTGACGAGGATGGCGCCGCGCCCGCGATGCAACGCGCGGTCCAGGTGCTCGCGCCCGGCGAGCGGCAAGGCGTAGCGCGCCCCGGCGCTCGCGCGCAGCCACTCGAAGAGGAGGGCGCCGTGGCTCTCGAAAGTGGCGACGACGGCGGATGCTGCTTGCGGGCGCCGGCCCGGCTCGAGATCGCGGCGGAAGGCGCTCACCCGGGCCAGGTTCTCGGCGACCGCGGCCCGGCGCGTCGGGGACACGGCGTAGTGAAGGCGCGCTCCCGCCCGCGCGACCAGATACCCGGCGCGCGTAGGGACGAAGCGGGCCATGGCCGCGATGGTGGAAAAGCCGAGAGATGCGAACATGAAAGTGTGGAGAGGACCGGCGGGCGGCGCTCGGGGCGATCCGGCCCCGGGAACCTCACCCCGCGCTACGACGATCCGGCCATGGGGCACGCTATGGACCCGGGGCCGAGGCTGTCAAGCGGGAAGCTCGCGGCGGGCGCCGCCCCGGTGCGGCCCGGAACAGGCGAGCGGGGCGGTCGATGTTCGACCACCCCGCTCGATTGGCGCGGACAGATCTCGGCCGGCACGTGGCGGACGTGCTAGGAAGCCTCGCCTCCGGCGCGGCGGCGCGCTTCCGGCTCCACCCATGCGGCGGCGCGGGCCGGCCCGGGCGGCGGTCCGGCTGCCGCCGGGCTGCGCTCCGCGGCGGACATCCCGGCGAGGAGGCAATCGCAGTTCAGCGTGCAGGTTTCCCAGTTGCTGCCCAGCGGACAGGACCGATAGACTCGATTGTCGCGGCGGCAATAGGCTGCCGACACCTGACGGTCGCGTCGCCACCCGAATCCCTTCATCGCAGACCTCCGCACACCTGCAGCACCGAAGCGGTGCTTTCGGTCTCGGCGCTATCGCAACGGACGTGCCATTTCGCAGGGGAGGGTCATGGCGAGCCTCAAGATGGTCCGCTGCCTGGTTCGCCGCCGTGGGTCGTCCACCCCACCGAGTCTCCGCTTCATTCCCCTCGATATCTTCGGGCTCTGGCAGTACCTCATGGCCGAACGACACGGGTTCGATCTGGTCGAGGCCCGTGCCTCGATCTGGATCGATCTCGAGGATCAGGCCGGGATCTCCTTCTCCGCCGGACAGTTCGAGCGCGTGGACGAAGTCTGCCTCCACGCCTACTCAGAAAAAGACGGTATGTTCCAGCGGATCTGCCGATACTTCCGGACGGAGGAGCGGGACCGCCTGACCGGCGTGTTGCTCCGCCATTACGCTCCGCACGTGTATGAGGATGCCCGGCGGCCGCAGCTCAGCGAGCGGGCCGGCATCTGGATCGTGCGGGAAGCCTAGTCGGCGGCCACCCATCGGGCATCGTGCCCGGCCGGCGCGCGGCGGCGCCGCCATCGCCGGGCCGATGGCATCCACCGGTGCGCAGAGCGAAGGCGCCGGAGGGCGCGGGCGAAGGGGGCCGGCGGTCATCACTCCTCAAGAAGGAGCCAGATCCCAATGGTCGTGGTCAGCTACTCGGGCAGGGAGATCAACGCGAAGATCGTCTACTACGGCCCTGGGCTGTGCGGCAAGACGACCAACCTCGAGCGCATCTACGAGGCGGTGCCCGCGGCCAACAAGGGCAAGATGATCTCGATGAAGACCAAGGCGGACCGCACGCTGTTCTTTGATTTCCTCCCGCTCGAGCTGGGGGACGTCGGAGGGTTCCGCGCCCGGCTCATGCTCTACACGGTGCCGGGCCAGGTCTTCTACAATGCCACCCGCAAGCTCGTGCTCAAGGGAGTAGACGCCCTCGTCTTCGTGGCCGACTCGGAGCGGGGGAAGATGCAGGAGAACCGGGAGAGCCTCGACAACCTGCGCGAGAACCTCGAGGCCTACGGACTCGACCTGGACGAGATCCCGCTCGTCTTCCAGTACAACAAGCGGGACCTGCCGAGCACCTACACCCGCGACGAACTCGATCAGGGGCTCCTCCGGGGGGATCGCCCGGTGGTCGAGGCGGCGGCGGCGAAGGGAGAGGGCGTCTTCGAGACCTTGCGTCTGGTCTCCGAACTCCTCCTCACGCGCCTCCGGGCCCGGCTCGGCTCGATGCAGGGAGCCGCGGTCCACGCCGGCGCTCCTACGCCTCCCACGCCTGCGGCCCACCCCGCCGCGGCCGCGGGAGCGAGCCCGGGTTCGGTGGAGCGTCCCGAGCCCGATCCGTCCATGGCCCGGCCCGCGCCGGCGCGGGTTGATCCGGCGCGACCCGTCCTGCCCCTGGCTCCGCTCAAGGTCCGCCCGGCCGCCGGCTCGCCGGTCGCCGGGACGTCGGCCGCCGCTTCCGGTGAGCACCGGCCGATCCTCGGCGATTCGGGGAGCCAGGTCTTCGAGATCGAGCGCTCGGCGGGGCCGCCACGGGCCCGGATTGCGCTCGCTGAGCCGATCCCGGTGGCGCCCCGTCCCGGCGCCGGGGCCGAGGGCAATGCGCCCCCGGGCCTCTCGCCGGACTTCCCGGTCACCACGGAACTCCCGGTGCCCCCGGTTCAGGCGGCGCCGGCCGCCCCGCCGGTGGCCCCGGCGGCCGATGCGCCCGCGAGCGCGCGGCCCCAGCTCGAAATCGTGCGGCTCGACTCGGTCGCGCGGGAGGCGTTCCCCGCCGAGGAATCGCGCGCGGACGCCACACCCGCGCCGGCTCCGGCGCGCGGCTCGCGCCGCATCGTCGTGCCGATCGAGCTCGATCTCGAGCAGGTCGAGTCGGGTGAGTGCATCGAGCTCGTGCTGCGGCTCGACATCGGCAGGACGCGCGCCAGCCGCCAAGTTTCCGGTTGACCGTCGCCACACAGCGTTGCTAGCGTACCGAGCGCGGGGATGAGTTCTCCCGACCCCGCGCTCGTTCCTTGTGTCGCCGGTCCACGCTGGGAGAATCCGCATGCAGCGTCACGGTGCCCCTCGCGGTGGCGGCGCGTCTTTCCCCCACGCCCCGCTCGTGACATCGCCATGAAGCACGTCGATATCCACTCGCTTCCCCCGGCCAGAGCGATCGCGGGCGGCGGTTCCGGCGAATCCCCGGCCTCCACTCCGGGCGCGGTGAATCCGCCGCCCGGGCACGGGCCGCAGATTACACGGGCCGAGATCCAGGCTGCCTTCCGCGACGGATTGAGCGCGCTCAAGCGCGGGCGTCTGGCCGAGGCCGAGCAGCTCCTCCTTCTCACGCTGAAGCGCGATCCGAATCACGTGGCGGCGCGCGTCGATATCGCGCTCGTTTACGATCGCCGCGGAGACATGGAGGGCGCGCTGTGCGAGCTGCGCGCCGCCGCGCGCCTCGACGGCACGCGGGCCGAGACCTACGTGAATCTCGGCGCGATCCTCGCCGAGGAGGGGCGCACGGCCGATGCCCTCGACTATCTGCGGCGGGCCAGCCAGCTCGACCCCGGCATGTTCGAGGTCCATTACAACCTCGGTCTCCTCCACTACCGGAACGGGCAGGTCGAGGAGGCCACGGCTGCCTTCGACCGCGCCCTGGCCATCGAGCCCGATCGCTTCGAGGCGCTCTTCTACCGGGGTCTCATTCTCTCCAAGCGCGGGCGAGGCCAGGATGCGCTGGCCACGCTCGAGAGCTGCCTGGCGCAGTCGCCGCGCCATGCGGCCACCCTCTATCACCTGGGTGTGGCCTATTGCCGCGCTGATCGCTTCACCGATGCGATCCGCACTCTCGAGACCGCCGTCCAGCTCGTTCCCGATTACCCGCGCGCCCATTACTACCTGGGCATCGCCTACGATCGCGCGGGCCGCGCCGGCGACGGCGCCACGGCCTTCCGCCGGGCGAGCGAGCTACGGGCGTCGGGCGAGGGCCGCTCCTATCGCTTCGATTGACGGCGCGGGCGATCGTCCGCGCCGTTTCCGGGCCGAACTTCGTCCCTCCTGCCGCGCTGCATCGGGTACATTCACGCGTCTATGCATCAACTCCTGAGCTACGTGCTGCTCGGTCTCGTGCAGGGGGTGACCGAGTTCCTGCCCATCTCGAGCGACGGCCACCTGGTGCTCCTCGGCCGCTGGGTCCACACACCCGGAGATGAGCTGGCCGTCATCGTGCTCCTCCACACCGGGAGTCTCGCCGCCCTGCTCTGGGCCTTTCGCCGCGAGCTCCTCGGCATCGTGCGCCCGCCCCGGGAGCCGGGTGCGATGGGCGGTCCGGGGCTCCTGGGGCTCCTCGTCCTCTCCACGCTGCCCGTCGCCGTGTTCGGGCCCATGTTCTACGCCGCATTCAACTCGGCCTTCGCATCCCCGGATTTCGCCGCCTGGATGCTCGTCGTCACCGGCCTCATCCTCATCGCCACCCGCACCTTTCGCGTCGGCACCGCTTCCGTGAACCCCCTGTCGGCGCTGGCCATGGGGGTCGCCCAGATCTTTGCGCTCCTCCCGGGCATCTCCCGCTCGGCGCTCACCATGGCCACCGGTTTCGCCCTCGGTGTCGACCGCGTGCGCGTCGCCCGCTTCTCCTTCCTGATGGCGATCCCGGCCATCATCGGCGCCACCATCTACGAGCTGATGAGGCTCGGGGGAATGGCGGACGTCGATCCGCTGGGCATCACGGCCGGGATCCTCGCTGCCTTCGCCTCGGGGCTCATCGCCATTCGCGCGCTCCTCTTCCTCGTGCGCCGCGGCCGCTTCGAGTGGTTCGGCGTGTACTGCATGGCGGTGGGCGCGCTCTTCCTCGTCATCGGCTGATCCGCTCACGCCCTCCCCGGCGGAGGAGGTTCTCCTTCAGGATGTCTCCTCGGGGGAACGGGTCGCTGTTGGCGGCCGTGCGCGGGCTGTGGTACATTTCCGCCCGCCGAGCGCGATCCTTACTAGCGGATCGCGCCCGCCGTCAGGCCTGGAACGTCCCGCTCGCGTTCTCGCGCCGTGCCCCCGGCGGGACCAGTGCTGTGCCCTCGATCTGGAGGTCCTCGTGGCCCATGACGTGGCGGACGGCCCGGGCGTGCGCGGGGGAACGATGGCGCCGTCGCTGGCGCCCGCGCCCTGGGCGCTCGTCGAGCTCATCGCGGAGCGCCTGCCGTGGGCGGCCATCGCCGTCGATCGCGAGGGGCGGATCGAGCTCGCCAACCGGGCCGCGCGCGCTCTCCTCGCCGCGCCCGACCGCGAGCTCGACGGCGCTCCGATCCACGAGGTGCTCAGCGGCGGGCCGGCACTCACCCGCGCTCTCGCGGCGGCCCGGGACGGCGCCGGCGGCACCTTCGAGCTCGCCCCCGCAGCCGACACCGAACCCCGCCTGAACGTCACCGTCCTCCCCGTATCCGATCGAGGCGGGGCGCTCCTCCTCGTCGCCGCGCACGCGCAGGCCGCGGGCGAGGAGGATTCGACGCATCGCCTCGCCGCGCTCGGGCGTCTCTCGGCGGGCATGGCCCACGAGATCAGGAACCCGCTCTCCGGCATCGGCACCAATGCGCAGGTGCTGCGCCGGCGCTTCGAGCCCGGCGATCCGCGGCTCCGCTTCGTCGATTTCATCCTCGAGGAGGTCGCGCGGCTCGATCGCCTGATCGAGGATCTCCTCCGCTTCGCGCGCCCGCCCGAGCCGCGGCTGGCCGCGCACGATCTCCGTGACTCGATCGAGCGCGCGCTCGCGCTGGCCCGGGGGCGCATGGAGAAGGCGGGGATCCGCTCCCGCGTCGAGGTGGAAGGCGAGCCGCCGCCGGCCTACGTCGATCCCGATCAGATCGCCCAGGTGCTCCTGAACATCGTGCTCAATGCCGTGCAGGCCATGCCCGCGGGCGGCGATCTCACGATCGTGCTCCGCGCGGTCGAGCGACTGGCGCCGGTCGTCGGACGGAGCGGGCGGCGCGCCGGCGACGACCACGGTGCCGCGGGTGCTCATGGTGTTCCGGATGCTCGAGGTGCTCAGGATGCGGCGCAAGCTGCCGGCGCCGGGCCGCCGCTCCGTCGTTTCCTCGAGATCGTGGTGCGCGACACCGGCGTGGGCATCGATCGGGCCGATCTGCCGAAGCTCTTCGAGCCCTTCTTCACCACGCGCCCGAGCGGTACCGGGCTCGGGCTGTCGACATCGCAGGCGCTCCTCCGCCAGCATGGCGGTGCGATCACGATCGAGAGCGAACTCGCGAAGGGAACGGTCGTCACGGTCCTCATTCCAGTGGAGAAGCGACGTGCACCACGCTGATCACGAGCCGGCGGCCGTCGCCGGCGCCGCCGAGTCCGTCCGTCCGTCCGGTTGCGTCCTGCTCGTGGATGACGAGGTGCCGCTGCGCGCGGCGCTCGCGGACGAGCTCCGGCACGAGGGTTATCGCGTGCTCGAGGCGGGGTCGAGCGAGGAGGCCTTCGACCACCTCGGACGCGAGGTCGTCGACCTCGTGCTGCTCGACCTGAAGCTCGGCCCCGAGAATGGCCTCGACGTGCTCAAGGCGGTGCGTGCGGACTGGCCGGACGCCGCGGTGGTCATGCTCACCGCCTACGGCATGGTCGAGACCGCGGTCGAGGCGCTCAAGCTCGGCGCCTACGACTTCTGCCAGAAGCCGTTCGAGCTCGCCCGCCTCCTCGTCACGGTGCAGAACGCGATCCAGGGTTCGGCGCTCAAGGAAGAGGTGCGCTTCCATCGCCGCCGGCAGGGGCGCCGGCTCGATGCGGAGATCGTGATCGGCGAGAGCGCCGCCATGCGCGAGGTGGCCGCGCTCATCGAACGCGTGGGGCCGAGCCGGTCGACCGTGCTCCTGACCGGCGAGACCGGTGTCGGTAAGGAGGTGTTCGCCCGGGCCATCCATGCTGCGAGCCCGATGGCCGAAGGGCCGTTCGTGGACGTCAACTGCGCCTCGCTGCCGGGGGAGCTTCTCGAGTCCGAGCTCTTCGGCCACGAGAAGGGCTCGTTCACGTCGGCGGATCGGCAGAAGAAGGGGCTTTTCGAGATGGCCCACGGCGGCACGCTGTTCCTCGACGAGATCGGGGAGATGTCGCTCGGCCTCCAGGCGAAGCTCCTGCGCGTGCTCGAGCAGCGGACCTTCCGGCGCGTCGGCGGCACGGCGGACATCCGCGTCGATGTGCGAGTCGTCGCCGCCACCAACCGCGACCTCGCCCTTCGCATTCGCGAAGGTCGCTTCCGTGACGATCTCTACTACCGGCTGCGTGTCGTCGAGGTCGCGATCCCGCCGCTCCGCGACCGCGGCGAGGATCTCGATCTCTACTTCGTCACGCTCGCGCGCGCGGTGGCGCGCGAACTCGGGCAGGAGCCGCCCACCCTGACACCGGCGGCGCGGGCGCTGATGGCCGCCTATCCCTGGCCGGGGAACGTGCGCGAACTCAAGAACGTGATCGAACGGGCGATTCTTCTCGGTGGGACCCCGGTGACGGGGCCCGAGCACCTCCCGGCAGAGATCCGGATCAGGAGAGCGACCGAGGAGACGGCCGGGCCGCGCGAGCGTGGCGCGCGCGGCCAGGCCGTCATGACTCTCGATGATGCGGAGCGTCTCGCCATCGAACAGGCGCTCGCGCACACCCGCGGCAACAAGACGCTCGCGGCGCGGCTCCTCGGCATCTCCCGGCATACGCTCCGGGCCAAGGCTCGCAAGTACGGGCTCGAGATGGAGCCCGAGCTCGCGCCGAGCTAGCTCCCGGCGCCCCATCATCGCGAGTCCCGACGCCGCGCGCGGCAAAGCGCGACGCGCCGTGCGCTTTGCACGGGCGGCGGGCGTTTTGCCCGTCGTCGCCATGCGGGTTTAGCGCGGACCGGCTCAATTCTGATCTCCCCGGTAGAGCCGGAGCCGGCCGGGGCCTCCTCCCGCCCATCGCCCGCTCCCCACCCCCCTCCCGCAACTGCCTTGACGGCTTGAGCTTCCGTGCCCGGCCGGGAGTTTCCACCCGGCATCGCCGGCCGGGCATGCCGCTTGCTGCCTGCCCTCTCGGCGGCGCGATCCCGCTGGCGGGAACCCGGGGGCGCCGGCCGCCACCAGTCACCTGTCGTCGCTTCACCCCAACACCCGAGGAATCCGTCCGGTGTCGAAGGTCACCCGCTCCGTGCTCATCGTGGACGACGAGAAGGCTACCGCGTGGGCGCTCGCCGAGAGCCTGCGCGAGGAGGGCTTCGCGATCCGCACCGCGCACTCGGCGGCGGAAGCCGTCGCGGCGCACGCGGCGGAGCCGGCCGATCTCGTCATCACCGATATCCGCCTGCCCGACGAGGACGGCTTCGCGCTTCTGGCGCGCCTCGGGAGCGGTGCCGAGCCCCCGCGGGCGATCGTCTTCAGCGCGTGGGGCGGGCCGGAGATCGCCGCGAGCGTGCGCCGGAGCGGAGCGCTCGCCTACGTGCAGAAGCCGTTCGACGTGGATCGGGTGAAGGCGCTGGTCGCGGAGGCCTTCGCCCTCGAGTCGCGCTAGATAAGCGCCTGCCGAGCGAGGAGAGCTCATGTCAAGGACGCTCGAAGTCCAGCTCACGGAAGTCGAGACGCAGAAGGCGCGCCCGCGCGGCGCCCGGCCGGTGCTCACGCGCGTCAACGGAAACGACCGGCGTGCGCCGGCCCCGTCTTCCGCCGCCTCGCCGGCCGCCGGTCGCACGGCGGCACGCGGCGCCGGCCGCCGCGCTCCGGCGCAACCGGGAACGGCGGCCGCGGCGGACGGCGTGTCGGCCCTGGCCCGGGCGACCGCTCTCGCCCTCGTGCCGCGGGATCGCGAGCGCCAGGTCGCGGAGGTGCTCGCCCGCTACTCGCCGCTCGTCAAGTACGTCGTCGACAAGATCTCGGCCACCCTGCCCAAGACCGTGGACCTCGACGATCTGCACAGCTCCGCGGTGATCGGACTCTACGACGCCTGGGAGAAGTTCGACGCGACGCGCGGGACCAAGTTCGAGACGTACGCGGTGTGGCGCATCCGGGGCGCGGTGCTCGACGAGCTCCGCGCGCTCGACTGGGCCTCGCGCACGACGCGGCGCAAGGCGCGGAAGGTCGAGGAGGTGAGCCGCACCCTCGATCAAAAGCTCGGGCGGGCGGCCAGCGAGGGCGAGATCGCCGACGCCCTCGGGCTCGACTCCCAGGAGTTCTTCCGTCTCTCCGACGAGGTGCAGAACGCGGTGCACCTGTCGCTCGAGCGGCCGCAGGCGCACGACGACTCCTCCGACGTCATGGGTCTCGGCGAGGCGATCGAAGCCGAGGAGACGGTCGACTGCCTGCAGTCGGTCGAGCTCCAGGAGGCGCGCGGAATCCTGCTCGGGGCGATCAATCATCTGCCCGAGCAGGAGCGGCTCGTCGTCGCCCTCTACTACTACGAGGAGCTCACGCTCAAGGAGATCGGCGAGATCCTCGGCATCTCGGAATCACGCGTGTCGCAGGTGCATACGAAGGCCATCCGGCGGCTTCGGCGGCGCGTGCCGGAGCTCGCGGCCTAGGGCGGGCGAGCAGGGGAGAGCGCCGGGGCGCGGGTCGCCGGCGGTTCGCGGGTTCGGGTCTCAGGGACGCGACAAACCAGCGAGGGAGAGCATGGCGCGCAGGAACGGACGCGGGTCGAAGAGCCTGGCCGAGACGATCACCCAGTTCGAGCGCTCGGAGCTTCGGCTCCTGCGCTCGGCGAGCAAGGCCCAGATCGTGAGCCAGCGCGATGCCGAGCGGCTCGAGGAGCGCTTCAGCCAGTCGTCGTCGCAGAAGCGCTCGTCGGATGTGCTCGCGGCGGCGATCCACCTGAACAAGCTCGTGGCCGCCTCGCTCAAGGAAGCGACGCCGGACGATCGCCCCGGCCGGGGGCCGGAGGTGGAGTTCGAGGTCCTCACCGAGATGGGCAATGCGCTCCGGGCCGAGGCGCGGCCCGCGGACGGGCTCATCCGGCTCCTCACGCTCCTCGGGCAGCTCGTGCCCTACAACCGGGCGGCGGTCTTCGTCTTCGACGCGCAGAAGGGGCGGCTCGATCCGCTCGCCGCCGTGGGCGGGGTGGTCGACTTGATCGAAGGGGTCGAGTTCGAGCTCGGGAGCGGCTTCTCCTCCTGGATCGCCAAGCGCCGGAAGGCGACCCTGCTCACCGATCTGCAGCGGCCGGCCGCCGAGGGCGAGATCCCGCTCCGCTGCTTCATGTCGGTCCCCGTCATCGTGCACGGGGATCTGGTCGGCGTCGTGAATCTCGGGCACTCGGAGCCGCGCGTCTTCGATGAGGAGCATCTGCGCATCGTGAACGCCGTGGCCCCGCTCCTCGGCGCCACCCTGACCCGTGAGGTGGTCGAGCGTCTCCTCGCTGAGAATGCCGCCCACGATCCGCTCACCGACGTCCTGACCGCGAAGCAGCTCGACCGGCGCATCTACGAGGAGACCGACCGCAGCCGGCGGCACGGCGATCCGCTCACCCTCGTGCTCCTCAAGGTGGCCGGCTACGAGGAGTTCGTGAACGCGCACGGCCTCGCCACCGCCGACCAGGCCCTGCGCGAGCTGGGGCGGATCTTGAACGGGACCGTGCGCTGCGCCGATCCCGTGGGCCGCGTGGGGGTCGACGAGTTCGTGCTCCTCCTCGTGCACACGACGGCCGCCGAGGCGCGGGCTGCCGCCGAGCGGGTGAGCGAGACGGTGGCCCGCCACAGCTTCCCGCGCCGCAAGCGGCTCCACCTGCACACGGCCATCGCCGCCTTCCCGGAGGCGGGCGACGATCTCCAGGCTCTCCTGGCGAGCGCGCGCCGCCGTCTCGCCCTGCCGAGCGCGGCCGCAACGGAGGCGAAGCGCGGCGCGACCTCCGGTCGCGGCGGGGCGGCGCGGCCGGCGCCGGCTGGCGAGGCCGCACCCGCCGGCGACGAGCTCCTGCCCGGCGACGAACTCCTGCCCGGCGGCGGCGACGGCGAGACGCCGCGGTTCGCCGACGGCGGGCCGCCGTGGCCGCTCGCCGATACCTTCTCCGATCTGGAAGACGAATGACGGCCCCTGTGCAGCCGGAGGTCACGGCATGAGTGCCGAGAGCGCGCAATCCCATCCGCCGCCGCGCCGGGAAGCCGGGTTGCCCACCCCGGGCCGCGTCCTCGTCGTCGACGACGAGCCGGGCATCCGGGACATCCTGGTCGAGTTCCTGACGCCGCGCGGCTTCGCCGTCGAGGCGGTGGGGAGCGCCGAGGCGGCGACCGAGCGCCTCGCCGCAAGTCGCTGGGACGCGATGATCCTCGACCTCAACCTGCCCGGTCGCGACGGTCTGGCGCTTCTCAGCGAGGTGCGCGGGCTCGATCCCGAGCTCTGCGTGCTCATCATCACCGGCTATGCCACCGCGGACTCGGCCATCGTGGCCCTCCGGCGCGGCGCCGATGACTATCTGCAAAAGCCCTTCGAGCTCGAGTCCCTCGCCCTGGCGCTCGATCGCGCGCTCGAACGGCGGCGGCTCCGCCGCGCCAATCGCAGGCTCGTGACCCGGCTCCGTGCCGCCAACAAGAAGCTCGGCCGCCGCGGGCAGGAGCTCCGCGAGCGGGTGGCCGAGGCGACGCGGAACCTCCGTCTTCTCCTCGACCTGGCCCGCGGTCTCGGCCGCGACCTGGATCTCGGGGAGACGCTCGACGGCGTCGCCGAGCGGGCCTGCGCGCTCACGCACGCGCGCCGGGGTCTGGTCTTCCTGCGGAGTCCCGACGCCGAGCGCTACGAGCTCGAGGCTGCCGCTCCCGCCGACAGGGGGGCGGCGCCACTCGACCTGGTCTTCACGATCGGGGAGGGACTCGCCGGGCGCGCGGTCCTCTTCGGGCGTACGCTCGATCTCTCCTGCATCGCGCCGGGACTCCCGGCCGCAGATCCGCTCGCCCGCTTCGCGCCGGAGAGCGCGCTGGCGGTGCCGCTGGTCTGGGAGGGCACGGCGATCGGCATCCTCGTCCTCCTCGATCGCCTGGCCGAGCCGGAGGGGGGGACCCGCCCGGACGCGGACCCCGCGGCCGCGGGCGCCGCCGCCTCTTCCGTCACCGCCGCCGCTGCGCCGCCGCTCGTCGTCGATTTCAGCGCCGAGGAGCAGGATCTCGCGCACGCCTTCGCCGCCCACGCGGCGGTCGCCATCCGCAACGCGCAGATCTACGAGGAGGCGCGCCGCCTCGACCGGCTGCAGTCGGAGTTCATCGCCGCAGTGTCGCACGAGCTCCGCACGCCGCTCACCAAGATGAAGGCGGCGCTCGAGATCCTCGACACCTACTACGGCCCGCAGCTCGACGCGTCGGCGCGCGAGCTCCTGTCCATCTCGGACCTCGCCGTGCGCCAGCTCGAGGACCAGATCGAGCTCATCCTGGCCTCGGCCGAGATGGAAGGGGACATCGAGCTCGATACGGTCGAGGCGCCGGCCGCCGAGCTCCTCGATGAGGCCACGCGCCGCCTCGTTCCCGTGGCCTCACGCAAGGGCATCCGGATCGAGGTCAAGGCCCCGCCGGCGGGCGCCGTGGTCCGCGTCGACCGGCAGCGGTTCACCCGCGTGCTCTCGAACCTGCTCTCGAACGCCGTCAAGTTCTCGGAGAGCGGGGAACAGGTGCGGCTCGAGATCGAGGCGGTGGACGGGGTCGTGCGCTTCCACGTGATCGATCGCGGCGTCGGCATCGAGCCCCGCGATCAGGTGCACATCTTCCGCCGCTTCGCCCAGCTCGACGGGTCGCTCACGCGGCGCACGGGAGGCACCGGTCTCGGCCTCTCGGTGTCGCGCGCCCTCGTCGAGCGGCACGGCGGGCGGATCACCGTGTCGAGCCGCCCCGGCCAGGGCTCGACCTTCACGGTCGAGGTCCCGGCCGCCGGGGCGCAGGCCGGCGAGGACAGGGCGGCGAGCGCCGCCTGAGCGCGGTGCCCGCGGCCCGCGCTCGACCGAGAGCCCGGGCCGCCACTCGCTCGAGAACCCGAGTCAGCGCTCGATCGAGAGCATGATGCGCCCGGTCAGCCCGGAGCGATCGGCGTCCGGCTCGTTGACGGCGTTCGTGACCCACGCCCCGCCGAGCTCGATCGTGGCGGCGAGGGGGCGCGCCGGCCGGAACCGGAACGACCCGAGGAGCCGCCACTGCCTCTCGACGGTGCCGCCGAACTCGCTCGCATCGGCGCCGGCCATCGCCGCATCGTTCGGATCCCAGTAGACGCCGAGCCCGTCCTCGCCGTGATCGAGCCGTTCCCCGATCAGTCCTACCTCGAAGCCCGGCCGCACCTCGACCGCGCCGCGCACGTGCACGAGGCGCGAGTCCGGTCCTTCGGGGTAGCCGAGCGAGACTCCCTCGTGCACGAAGTCGGCGTCATAGAAGACGCTGTAGACGTAGCGCCAGACCCGGGTCCACTCGGCGTTGAAGGTTGCAGGGTAGCCGGCGACGTCGGTGGCCACGTAGGTCCCGAGCTGGTAGCCGAGACGGGTCGGGGTCTGCGAGGTCTCGGTGCCGAGATCGTCGACGAGGATCTCGCCGTAGATCTCGACCCCGTCCCGGACGAGGTAGCTCGCGTCGATGTCCCACATCACGTTGTTGCGGACGAGAGCGTCGCTCTGTCGCGAGTCGTTGTCGCGCTCGAGGAGGCGGCCGACGAGCGGGTAGGGAATGATGCCGACCAGGTAGAGCGGTTCGACGAAGTCGGCGTTGTAGCGGGCGCCCTCGGCAAAGGCGACGCGCAGGCGGCGGGTCGCCTGCCAGTCGAGGCGATGATAGGCGATGAAGCGATCCTCGGCCTGGCTCAGGGCGCCGTTCACGATCACGGCGTGGATGCGGCGGTCGAGGAAGAACCGCTCGACGCGGAGCTGGGTGAACGGGCGCGCGGTCGCGGCGAGGAGGAGCGACCCGGTCGTGCCCGGGCCCCATCCGAGCCGGTCGCGGCCGAAGGCGAGGTCCGCGACCCGGGTGTGAAGAGCGGCGAATACCCGGTCCTGGAAGATGATGATGTCCGAGTCGGCGACGAGCGGATCGGCGAACTCGTGGCCGCCGGGGACGTCGGCGACGTAGAGCTCCTCGTAGAGGTGGAAGCCGGGCCACACGAACCATGATGCCTTGAGGCCGAAGCGCGTCGAGTCGGTCAGCACGAAGCCTCGGTCCGGGCAGGCCTCGGCCCGGAAACCGGCGAACGCGGAGATGGAGAGACGGCTCTCCCGATCGCCGACCCGGAGGAGCACGGGGCCCGGAGTCACGGTCGTGTCGAGCCCGCTGGTCGCGAGCGGGTCGGCGAGAGCCATGCGGGCCCGGGCGAGGGCCGGGAGTGCGGGCGGGGTGGCCGAATCGGCGGCCACGACCGCGGCCAGGGTGAATCCCGACTGCGGGCGGGCGGTGAGCCCGGGCACGCGGAGTCCGCCGCGCACGTGGAGCTCGCGGAGATCCTCGTAGAGCGGCGAGGCGACCGGAACGGGGTCGGGCGGCGTGCCGCGTCCGGCGTCTAGTGCGTCTCCGGCGCGGGCGCGCGCGCTCACGACCGCGACCAGAGCCACGGCGAGGGTGAGGACCGCGCGGCGGCGGGCGTGTGCCGCGCCCGCGCCTCTCGAGGGGACGATGCGCATCGGCGCATGCTAGGGATCGCACCCGCGCGAAGTCAAGCCGGTCGCCGCGCGCGCACGGCGGCGGCTCGGCCCTGTCGAGCTGCCCCTCCTCCTGCCGGCCGCGCAGGATGAGCGCTCCCGATCTCGCGCTGCTTCCCCGGTGACGGATCCTCCTCGGTAACGAAGTTGACAAGGGTGACCGCGGCGAGCGCACTCGAGGGGGCAGGCGGGAGGCGTTCGCCTCGAGGACGCTCGAGATCCACGTCCTGCGCCGACCATCGCACCGCGCGGGGGCATGTTTCGTGCAACGTCACGACGGAAGGGTGGGACCGCGGATGTGGCGCGAGCGGGGTGACGTGGGCGAGCTCGCATCGGCGCGAGGCGGCACGGCTGCCGTCAGGTGGGGCGACAGCGTGGGCCGGTCGTGAGGAGCTCTGGTCAGGCGAGAGGAGTGCACAGGCCGCGACAGCGTTTGACGCGGCGGGCGCAGTCGTCAGGCGGGGCGAGGAGCGTCTGCCGGGGAGGATCGGCCGCGCAGCGAGGCGAGGCCACACGGAGCGACAGCATTTGACGCGGTGCGCGCGGGGATCCCGCGCGCTGCCCGAGCCGGCATCGGTCCGGGAAGGCGACCGCGCTTGCCGCGAGCGGCCCCGCCTTGTTCTCTTGGCGCGCCCCGGGGGGACGAGCCACCTCAAGGATCGGGAGACCGGGGCGCAGTGCGCCGGTTTGACCCTGTGGAACAGGCTGTGCTAGCTTCGCGGCCCTGAGTCCCGGAGGTGCGCCGGGACCTGGTATCGCGTCCCGGCTCGCCGCGGCCGGGGCCCCTCACTCGTTCTTGTGACGCGGATGCCGCCGTCTCGCTCCGCGGCGCGCCCGCGGGAGCGTCCGTTCCTCCGATGTCAGCCGACCCATCGCTTGTCGGTGAGAAGCCCGAGGGCGCGTACGCGCCCGGACCGGTCGAGGCGCGCTGGCTCGCCTACTGGCGCGCGCACGATCTCTTTCGCGCCGACGCCGACTCGGGCCGCGAGCCCTTCACCATCCTGATCCCGCCGCCCAACGTCACCGGCAGCCTCCACATCGGGCACTGTCTCAACAACGCGATCCAGGACGTGATCATCCGCCACCGGCGGATGCGCGGCTACGAGGCCCTGTGGCTCCCCGGCACCGATCATGCCGGCATCGCCACCCAGAACGTGGTCGAGAAGAAGCTCCTGGCCGCCGGGAAGACCCGCCACGACCTCGGCCGCGACGCCTTCCTCGCCGAGGTGTGGCGCTGGAAGGAGGAGCAGCACGACCGCATCGTCTCCCAGCTCGACGCGCTCGGCTGCTCCTGCGACTGGTCGCGCGAGCGCTTCACGCTCGATCCGGGGCTCTCGCGCGCGGTCCGCAAGGTGTTCGTCGCACTCCACGCCAAGGGGCTCATCTACCGCGGCGACTACATCGTCAACTGGTGCCCGCGCTGCCACACGGCGCTCTCGGACGAGGAGGTGGAGCACGAGGAGGTGCGCGGCACCCTGACCACCATCCGCTACCCGCTCGCCGCCGGCGGCGGGTCGATCGCGGTCGCCACCACGCGCCCGGAGACCATGCTCGGCGACACCGCGGTCGCCGTGCATCCGGAGGACGCGCGCTACCGGCACCTGATCGGGACCAGCGCCCGTGCTTCCGCTCCTCGGGCGGGAGATCCCGATCGTCGGCGACGCGGCGGTGGACCCGGAGTTCGGCACCGGCGCGGTCAAGGTGACGCCGGCGCACGATCCGAACGACTTCCAGATCGCGGCGCGGCACGGGCTCCCGGCGCTCAAGGTCATGGACGGGGACGGGCGGATGAACGAGAACGCCGGCCCCTTCGCCGGCCTCGACCGCTTCGAGGCGCGCGAGCGCGTGGCGGAGGAGCTCACGCGCGAGGGTCTCATCGTCGAGGTCAAGGAACACGTGCACGCGGTCGGCCACTGCCAGCGCTGCGAGACGGTGATCGAGCCGTATCTCTCGCGGCAGTGGTTCGTGCGCATGAAGCCGCTCGCGGAGCCCGCGATCGCGGCCGTGGCCGACGGTCGCGTGCGCTTCCATCCCGAGCGCTGGGACAAGCGTCTACCGCCACTGGCTGGAGAACATCCGCGACTGGTGCATCTCGCGCCAGCTGTGGTGGGGGCATCGCATCCCGGTCTGGTACCTGCGCCGCCTGCGGCGAGCTCATCGTCTCGGAGGAGGACCCGACCGCCTGCCCGGCCTGCGGCGGCGCCGCGCTCGAGCAGGACGAGGACGTGCTCGACACCTGGTTCTCCTCGTGGCTCTGGCCCTTCTCGACCCTGGGCTGGCCCGAGCGGACGAGGGACCTCCAGGTCTTCTACCCGACCCACTTCCTGTCCACCGGGCCCGACATCATCTTCTTCTGGGTGGCGCGCATGATCATGGCCGGGCTCGAGTTCATGGGCGAGGTGCCGTTCGCCGACGTGAACTTCCACGCCATCGTGCGCGACGGCCAGGGGCGGAAGATGTCGAAATCGCTCGGCAACTCGCCCGATCCGCTCGCCATCATCGCCGAGCACGGCGCCGACGCGCTGCGCTTCACGCTCATGTATCTCGCCCCGACCGGGCAGGACCAGCTCCTCTTCGATTCCGCGCGCATCGAGACCGGGCGGGTCTTCGCGAACAAGGTGTGGAACGCGGCCAAGCTCGTGATCGGGAACCTGGACGGGGTCAAGCCGGGGGCCGCGCCGCATCCCGAGGACCTGACGCTCGAGGATCGCTGGATCCGCTCGCGGCTCGCGCTCGCGCGCGATCTCGCCGACGAGGGTCTCACGGGCTACCGGATCCAGGAGGCGGCCAAGGCCGTCTACGAGTTCTTCTGGCACGAGTTCTGCGACTGGTACCTCGAGCTCGCGAAGATTCGCCTCTACGGCAGCGATGAAAAGGCGCGGAATACGGCCCGCCTCGTCGCGTACGAGGTGCTGGAGGCGAGCCTCCGGCTCCTCCACCCGATCATGCCGTTCCTGACCGAGGACCTGTGGCAGCGGCTCCCGCACGAGGGAGTGTCGATCGCGCGGGCCCCGTGGCCCGCCCCCGGCCGCCGCGACCTCGAGGCGGAAGCCGACATGGAGTTCCTCAAGCAGGCGATCGTCGCCGTGCGCACGATCCGCGCCGAGATGAACGTGCCGCCGGGCCGCGAGGCGGAGGTCATCGCGCATGCCGGCGGGCGCGTGGCGGGGCTCCTCGCGGCGGCGGGACCCAAGTTCGCGACCCTGGCCCGGGCGCGCCTCGCGGTCGACCCGGCGGCCGTGCGCCCGGCCTTCGCGGCGGCGGCCATCGTCGGCGACGCGGAGCTGTTCGTGCCGCTCAAGGGCCTGATCGACCTCGATGTCGAGCGGCGGCGCCTCGAGAAGGAGCGGGCGCGGGTGGAGAAGGAGTGGACGACGGCCGTCCAGCGCCTCGATAGCAAGGAGTTCCTCGAGCGGGCGCCGGCCGCGGTGGTGGCGCGCGAGCGGGAGCGGCTGGCCGAGCTCGGCCAGACCCGCGACAAGCTCGCACGGAACCTCGCCGCCCTCGGCGCGGGCGCGGACTAGCGCCGCGCGCCCGGCCCGGCTCGCGAGGAACGCGTGTGGTGTACGCATCGCTCCCCCGTGGAGGTGGCGTCATGAGACTGATCGACGGAATGCCATTCAATCCCATCTGGGTGCTCGCCCTGCTCGTCGCCGCCGGCATGGTGGCGGGGGCGCTCCCCGCCGCGGCGCGCGAGCTCGCGGTCACGGTCTACAATCAGGATCTCGGCGTGGTCCGCGACAAGCGCACGGTCGAGGTGCCGCCGGGCGAGAAGCTCAAGATCGCCGACGTCGCGGCCCAGATCGATCCCACCTCGGTTCACCTGACCGGCGACCTCGATGTGATCGAGCAGAACTACGCCTTCGACCTCGCGAGCGCCGACAAGATCCTCTATCGCTATCTCGGCGAGACCGTGGATGTCATGGCCGAGGAGGGCCGGACCTACAAGGGGAAGCTCCTCGCCTACGATGCGGCGAACCTCGTCATGGGCGGCCAGGGCGGCGGTGAGGAGGTGACGATCGTCGGGCGCGAGAGCGTCCAGGACATCCGCTGCCCGGCGCTCCCGGAGGGGCTCATCACCAAGCCGACGCTCGTCTGGACCGTGGCGGGCGGGAAGGGCGGGAAGGCGGATGTCGAGCTCTCCTACATGACCGGCGGCATGAGCTGGCATGCCGAGTACGTGGCGGTGGTCGCCGCCGACGACAAGGCGATGGATCTCTCGGGCTGGGTCTCGGTCGACAATCGCTCGGGCGCGACCTATCCCGAGGCCAGGCTGAAGCTCGTCGCCGGCGACGTCCACCGGGCCCCGGCGCCGCGCCCCGAGGTCGCGTACGACATGATGAGGGCCGAGGCCAAGATGATGGGCGCCGCCCCGCCGTTCGTCGAGCGCGGGCTCTTCGAGTACCACATCTACGTGCTCGAGCGGCCGGCCACGATCGCGGATCAGGAGATCAAGCAGATCGCGCTCTTCGCGCCCGCCCGCGCCACCGTGACCAAGGTCTTCGAGTACGACGGCACGTGGGGGGGCGAGGACGTCAAGGTGACCCTCGAGACCGAGAACAAGGAAGCGACCGGGCTCGGCATGCCGCTCCCCGCCGGCACCGTGCGCGCCTTCAAGGCCGATCAGGACGGCCGCCTCGAGTTCGTGGGGGAGGACCGGATCGACCACACGCCGCGCGGCGAGAAGGTCAAGATCCGGATGGGCGCGGCCTTCGATATCAAGGCCGAGCGCATCGTGGTTGACCAGCGCCGGATCTCCGACCGCGTCTACGAGGAGACGGTCGAGGTGAAGCTCCGGAACCGGAAGACGGAGCCGGTCGAGATCGTCGTGGTCGAGCATCCGCAGGGGAGCTGGGAGATCTTGAACTCGACCCACCCCTACGAGAAGAAGGAAGCAGCGAAGATCGAGTTCAAGGTCAAGGTCCCGGCGGACACCGAGACGGTGGTCCGCTACACGGTCCGCGTGCGCTAGCAGCCCGGCCGGCCGTGGCTGCCGCGCCGCAGGCGCGACGGCGCGCGCGACGGAACGCTTGTGATGCAGAAGAGCGACGGCGCGCGCGCCGACTTCCAGCTCCGGTCCGACTTCGCCCCGGAAGGGGACCAGCCCGCGGCGATCCAGGAGCTCGTCGAGGGGATCGAGCGCGGCGATCGCGCCCAGGTCCTCCTCGGCGTGACCGGCTCCGGCAAGACCTTCACGATGGCCAACGTGATCGCCCAGATCGGGCGGCCGACCCTCGTCATCTCCCACAACAAGACCCTCGCCGCCCAGCTCTACGGCGAGTTCAAGAGCTTCTTCCCCGAGAACGCGGTCGGCTACTTCGTCTCCTACTACGACTACTACCAGCCCGAGGCCTACGTCCCCTCGACCAACACCTACATCGAGAAGGACGCCTCGATCAACGACGACATCGACCGGCTGCGGCTCGCCGCGACGAGCGCGCTCCTCGAGCGCGACGACGTGATCGTGGTCGCCTCGGTCTCCTGCATCTACGGCCTCGGCAACCCGGAGGACTTCAAGGGGCTGCGCCTGGACCTCAAGGGCGGGGAGGCGCGCGACCGGGATCGGATCCTGCGCGAGCTCGTTGATCTCCAGTACACGCGCAACGACATCGACTGGCGCGCGCGGGACCTTCCGCGTGCGCGGGGACGTGGTCGAGGTCAGGCCGGCCTACGAGGAGCACGGGGTGCGGATCGAGCTCTTCGGCGACGAGGTGGAGCGCATCTCGGTCGTCGATCCGCTCACCGGAAAGACGCTCCGCCGTCTCGATCGGCTCGCCATCTACCCGGCCAAGCACTTCGTCACCCCGGGCGAGCGGCTCACGCATGCGATCGCCGCGATCGGGGCCGAGCTCGAGAGCGCCTGGCCTCGTTCGAGTCCCAGGGCAAGCTCCTCGAGGCGCAGCGGCTCCGCACGCGGACCAACTACGACCTCGAGATGCTCCGCGAGATCGGCTACTGCCCGGGCATCGAGAACTACGCGCGGCACCTCTCGGGGCGGGCCGCCGGGGACCGGCCGACCTGCCTGCTCGACTACTTCCCGTCCGACTTCCTCCTCATCATCGACGAGTCGCACGTCACGGTGCCGCAGGTCGGCGGCATGTACGAGGGCGACCGGTCGCGCAAGCAGACACTGGTCGAGTACGGCTTCCGCCTGCCCTCGGCGCTCGACAACCGCCCGCTCCGCTTCGCCGAGTTCGCGTCCCTCGTCGGCCAGCGGATCTTCGTCTCGGCCACGCCCGCCGAGTTCGAGCTCCGGGAGGCGGGCGGCGTCGTCGTCGAGCAGGTCATCCGGCCGACCGGGCTCGTCGACCCGGAGATCGAGGTGCGGCCGGTCGAGGGGCAGGTGGACGACCTGCACGCGGAGATCCTGACCCGGGTCGAGCGGCGCGAGCGCGTGCTCGTGACGACGCTCACCAAGCGGATGGCCGAGGACCTGACCGACTACCTGGCCGAGATGGGTATCCGCGTGCGCTACCTGCATTCCGACATCGACGCCATCGAGCGGGTCGAGATCCTCCGCGGCCTCCGCCTCGCCGAGTTCGACGTGCTGGTCGGCATCAACCTCCTGCGCGAGGGGCTCGATCTGCCGGAGGTGAGCCTCGTCGCGATCCTCGACGCCGACAAGGAGGGCTTCCTCCGCTCGGAGACCTCGCTCATCCAGACCGCGGGGCGCGCCGCGCGCAACGTGGGCGGCCAGGTCTTCCTCTACGCCGACACGGTGACGGGCTCGATGCGGCGGGCGATCGACGAGACCAATCGCCGGCGCGAGAAGCAGCTCCGCTGGAACGCGGAGCATGGGATCACGCCGCGCTCGATCCAGAAGTCGGTCGAGCAGGTGCGCCTGACCACGCGGGTGGCCGACACGCCGGCCCTCTACGCCGAGGAGCCGCCGATCCTCGCCCCCGAGAAGCTCGCGCGGCTCACCCGCGTCGAGATGATCCGCGAGCTCGAGCGGGAGATGCTCGCCTGCGCGGCGCGGCTCGAGTTCGAGCAGGCGGCGAGCCTCCGCGATCGGATCGAGGAACTCGAGGCGCGCGGGTAGGAGCGGGCGGCGACCGGCGGCGTTGACGGTCCGGGAAGCGGCGTGCGAGTCTCGTCGGCGCGGCGGGCACCGGAATCGAGGAGGGATGCGGCATGGCACCAGCGCGCGGGATGAATCGGCGCGGCCGGCTCGGCAAGGGGACTCTCGTCCTCGCGATCGCCGCGATCGCCGCGATCGCCGCGATTGCCGCCTGCGGCGACGACGGCGACACGGAGCCGCAGCCGGAGCCGCCGGCCGGGCCGGACATCGTGCTGAACGAGCTCCTGGCCGCCAACACGGCCACGCTCAGCGACGAGTTCGGCGACTACGACGACTTCGTCGAGCTCGCGAACGGCGGCGGGGAAGCGGCGGCCACGGCGGGGCTCTTCCTGACCGACGATCTCGGCGTCCGGAACCGCTGGCCGCTGCCCGATACCACGCTCCCCGCGGGCGGCATCCTCCTCATCTGGGCCGACGGCGAGCCGGCGGAAGGCAGGTGGCATGCGACCTTCCGCCTTTCGGCCGACGGGGAGGAGGTCGGCCTCTTCTACGGCTCGGAGCTCGCGCTCGTCGACTCGACCACCTTCGGACCCCAGCGGCCCGACACCTCGCTCGCGCGCACGCCCGCCGGTGACTGGGTGCTCGACCCGACGCCGACGCCCGGACGATCCAACGACTGACCGCGCGCGGCGCGGGTTCGAGAACAGAGGGAGTGTCACGTGAAGCTCGAGACCATCGCCCTTCCCATCATCCGCCTCGCCCTGGCGGAGGATCTCGGGTCCGGAGATGTCACGACCGAGAGCATCGTGTCGCAGAGTGCGCGGGCCCGCGCACGGATCGAGGCGCGGGCGCCCGGCGTCCTCGCCGGGATCGACCTCGCGCGCCTCGTCTTCCATGAGCTCGACCGCGACATCGGCTTCCGGGCCCTGGCCAAGGATGGAGCGCGTCTCAAGCCGGGGCTGGCGGTCGCCGCGATCGACGGTCGGGCGCGCGCCGTCCTCTCCGGCGAGCGCGTGGCGCTCAACCTGCTGCAGCACCTCTCCGGCATCGCGACCGCGACGGCGCGCTTCGTCGAGGCGCTCCGGGGCACCTCGACCGTGGTCCGCGACACGCGGAAGACACTGCCCGGGCTGCGCTTTCTCGAGAAGTATGCGGTGCTCGTCGGCGGCGGGCGGAATCACCGTTTCGGGCTCTTCGACATGATCCTCATCAAGGACAACCACCTGCCGGCGGCCGGTTCGATCACCGGCGCCGTGCGCGCCGCGCGGCGCGCGCACGGCGATCTCGTGATCCAGGTCGAGGTCCGAAACGCCGAGGAGGCCGAGGAGGCCGTGCGTGCCGGCGCCGATCAGCTGCTCCTCGACAACATGACCCCGGAGCGCGTCCGCGCGACACTCGAGCGCCTCGGGATCGAGCCCGGCACGCCGCGCGCAGAGCCGGGCCGTCCGGGCCGGCCGTGGATCGAGGTCTCGGGCGGGGTGACTCACGCCAACGTGCGCTCGTTCGCGCTCCCCGGCGTCGACTCGGTGGCGGTCGGGGCGATCACGCACTCGGCGCCGGCGCTCGATCTCGCCCTCAGCGTCGAATCGATCGAGGACTACGCCTGACGCCGCGTGGTACCGCGTCGCCTCGCCCGACCGGAGCTCGCGCATGGCTCATCACGTCCAGGATGATCCGCTTGACGCCATACGGATTCGCTCCTTCCTCCCGGACCCGATCTCAGGCCGCCCGATCGAGGTGCATCGCGTCCTCCCCTCGACCAACGATCGCGTGCGCGAGCTCGCGCGCGAGGGTGCCGCGACGGGGCTCGCCGTCATCGCCGAGGAACAGACCCGGGGGCGGGGGAGCGGCGGGCGGCGCTGGGTGTCGCGGCCGGGCGAGGGGCTCTGGATGTCGGTGCTCCTCCGGCCGGGGGATGCCCCGCCCGGCGTCATCACGCTCGGGGCCGGTGTCGCCGTCAGGATGGGCATCTGGCTCGCCGTCGAGGTGCCGACCGAGCTCCAGTGGCCGAACGACCTGATGGTCGGGCGCTTCAAGCTTTGTGGTATCTTGGCCGAGTCGTTGCCCGGCGGCGCGGTCGCCCTCGGCATCGGCGTGAACGTGCACCGCGCGCCGTCCGTGGACGAGATCGGACGCGAGGCGATCTTCCTCGACATGCTCGTCGGGCTGCCGGTCGACCGGTGCAAACTGGCGGCCGGCATTCTCTCCGCGCTCGAGGGAGCGTTCCTGGAGGTCGCCGCCGGACGTGCGCAGGGCCTGCTCGATACCTGGCGCCGCCATTCGAATCATCTGGGAGAGCGCGTGCGGATCATGATGGGGGAGGAGGCGGTGGTCGGCGTGGCCGTGGATATCGACGCGACCGGGGCGCTCCTCGTCAAGGCGGACGACGGCCTGGTGCGCACCATCGTCTCGGGTTCGCTCGATCTCGAACCGCCCGCTGCGTCCTCATGAAGTGCCCCAGCTGTGGACATCTCGAGGATCGCGTCATCGACTCCCGGGCGACCAAGGCAGAGACCGCGATCCGCCGCCGCCGGGAGTGTCTGGCCTGCGGCCACCGCTTCACGACCTACGAGGAGATCGAGGCCGCGGTGCTCTACGTGGTCAAGCGCGACGGCCGCCGCGAGCCGTTCGATCGCGCCAAGCTGTGGGGCGGCATCCGGCGCGCCACCGAGAAGCGCCCGATCCCGGCCGCGGTGCTCGACTCGGCGGTGGAGCACGTGGAGGCCGAGATCCGCGCCCTCGGCGTGAGCGAGGTGTCGAGCGCCGCCGTGGGCGAGCGGGTGATGGCGGCGCTCCGCGATATCGACGCGGTGGCCTACGTCCGCTTCGCCTCGGTCTACCGGCAGTTCCGCGACGTGAGCCAGTTCATGGACGAGGTGAAGAGCCTGCGCGGGGAACTTCCGGCCGATCCGGGTACCGTCGCCCGGACCGGCGAGGATGCGGAGTGAAGCTGCCCCTCGGCATGGGCGAGATGCCGTTCCTCGATCACCTCGAGGAGCTCAGGCGCGTGCTCATGGATTCGCTGATCGCGATCGGCGTGGGCATGCTCGTGACGTGGGCGCTCTCCGGGTGGATCCTCGAATACCTGATCGCGAGCGCCATGCCGGAGGGTGTGCCGGTCATCTTCCTCGGCCCGGCCGAGGCGTTCTCGGCCCGCATCAAGGTGGCCCTCACCACGGGCGTCGTCCTAGTCCTGCCCTTCGTCCTGTGGCGCGTGTGGCGCTTCATCGTCCCGGGCCTCCTCAAGGAGGAGCGGAACCTCGTGCTGCCGCTGGTCGTCGCCTCGTGCGCGCTCTTCTACGCCGGCGGGGCGTTCGGACTGCTCGTGCTCGTGCCGGTCATCATGAACATCCTCCTCTCCTTCGGCACGGCGAGCATGGTGCCGAACATCGCCGTGGGCCAGCTCCTCACCTTCGTCCTGCGGCTCGTTCTCGCCTGCGGCACCATCTTCGAGCTGCCGCTGGTGACGACGGCGCTCGCCCTCGCCGGCCTCGTCACCGGGCGGGATCTGCTCGCCTGGTGGCGCCATGCGGTGGTCGGGATCTTCGTCATCGCCGCCGTGGTCACGCCGGGGGACGGCCCGTCGATGCTCGTGCTCGCGATCCCGATGATCGCGCTCTACTTCCTGAGCGTGGGGCTCGCCTTCCTGGTCGCCGGGCGGAGCCGGAAGCGCGCGCCCGCACCGCCGCTCGTTCCGCCCGTCGTTGCGCCGAACGTGCCGCCCCCGGCAGCAGGCGCCGTACCGCGCCCCGTCGGGGCGCCGCTCGAGAGCACCGCGCCCGAGGACCCGGCGTCGCTGCCCGCGGATCCTCTCGAGCCCGGAACACCGGAACCATGACCCAGCGGAAGCCCACCCCGGCCCGCGCGCCGGAACGTATCCTCGCCGTGGATGTCGGCAACACGAGCGCCACCGTCGGCGTGTTTCACGGCGATGAGCTCGTCGCGCAGTGGGGGATCGCGAGCACCGTGGAGCGCACCGCCGACGAGATCGCGCATCTCATCCGCGGCCTGGCCGCGGACCGCGGCGTCTCGCTCGAGCGGCCGCTCGCCGGCGTGCTGGCGAGCGTGGTGCCGGCGATGACCCGGGAGTTCGCCGGGGCGCTCGCCCGTCTCGGTATCGCCGCTCCCCTGGTCGTCGATCACACGACCGATCTCGGCATCGAGAATCGCTACCTCGATCCGTCGGCGGTCGGCCCCGACCGCCTGGCCAACGCCGCCGCGGCGCGCGCTCACTATGGCGTGCCGGCGATCATCGTCGATCTCGGCACCGCCACCACCTTCGACGTGGTGAGCGCCCGCGGGGAGTACCTGGGCGGCGCCATCGCGCCCGGGATGATCACCGCGGCGGACGTTCTCTTCCGGCGCGCGGCTCGCCTCCAGCGGATCGAGCTCGCCTTCCCCGAGCGCGTGGTCGGCCGCACCACCGAGGAGAGCATCCGCTCCGGCATCGTCCTCGGGAACGCGATCCTCATCGACGGGCTGGTCGCTCGGATCTCCGCAGAAATCGGCGCCGATCCGTTGGTCATTGCGACCGGCGGCTATGTCGATCTCGTGCGCGGGATCGCGCGCTCGATCCAGATCGTCGATCCGGCGCTCACGCTGAAGGGGCTCCTCCTCGCGCATCGCCGCCGCTCCGGCCGGGCTCGCCCGCCGGCGCCGCGGCGCGGGGCACGCTAGGTTCTACCGCCTTCGCGCGCGGGCCGCCGGCGGCCCGCCCGAACGGCGGCTGGGGGACCGATGGCCAAGCAGCTCAGCTTCGACTCCGCCGCGCGGGATGCGCTCCGCCGCGGCATCGACCAGGTCGCGAACGCCGTCCGGGTCACCCTCGGTCCGCGCGGGCGGAGCGTCGTTCTCGAGCGCGGGTTCGGCGTGCCGACCCTGACCAGCGACGGGGTCACCGTGGCGCGCGAGATCGAGCCGGCCGATCCGCTCGAGAACATGGGCGCGCAGCTCATCAAGGACGTGTCGGCCCGGACGCAGGAAGTCGCGGGCGACGGCACGACCACCGCGACCGTGCTCGCGCAGGCCCTCTTCCACGACGGGCTCCGCCACGTGGCGGCGGGAGCCCATCCGATGGCCGTGAAGCGCGGGATCGACCGGGCGGTGGCGGTCGTGGTCGCCGACCTCGCGGCGCGCTCGGCAACCATCGAGGGACCGGACCGGATCGCTCAGGTCGCCGCCCTCGCGGCCGGCGACGACCGGGAGATCGGGGAGCTCGTCGCGCGGGCCATGGCCCAGGTCGGCCGGGACGGGGTGATCATGGTCGAGGAGGCGCGGACCACCGGGACCGCGCTCGCGGTCGTCGAGGGAATGCAGTTCGACCGCGGGTATCTCTCGCCGTACTTCATCACCGATCCCGAGCGCATGGAGGTGGCGCTCGAGAGGCCGCTCCTCCTCCTCCACGATCGCCGGCTCGCGGGCCTCGGGGAGCTCCTGCCCCTCCTCGATCAGGTGGCGCGGCTGGGGCGCCCGCTCCTCGTCGTCGCCGAAGACGTGGAAGGGGAGGCCCTCGCCGTCCTCGTCGTCAACAAGCTCCGGGGCACGCTCCAGGCGGCGGCGGTCAAGGCGCCCGGCTTCGGCGATCGCCAGAAAGCCCTGCTCGCGGATCTCGCGGTCCTCACCGGCGGCGAGGTGGTGAGCGCCGAGACCGGACGCCGCCTCGAGAACGCCGGTCTCCGGGATCTCGGTCAGGCGTCGCGCGCGGTCATCGACAAGGACTCGACCACCATCGGCGGCGGCGGCGGCGATCCCGCCGCCCTCGCCGCCCGCGCCGGCGAGATCCGGCGCCGGATCGAGGAGGCGACGTCCGATCACGATCGCGATCAGCTGAGGAAGCGGCTTGCCTGTCTCCTCGGCGGCGTCGCCGTGATCCACGTCGGCGCGCCACCGAGATCGAGCTCAAGGAGCGGAAGGCGCGGCTCGAGGATGCGCTCGCCGCGACCCGGGCCGCCGTCGAGGAGGGCGTGGTCCCCGGCGGCGGAGTGGCCCTCCTCCGCTCGGCCGCGGCGCTCGACGGGCTCGCGGCCGCGGGCGATGAGGCCTTCGGGGTCGCCACCGTGCGCCGGGCGCTGGCCGAGCCGCTGCGCCGTCTCGCCGCGAACGCCGGCGCCGACGGCGGCGCCGTCGTCGAGCGGGTGCTCGCCGCGAGCGGCACCACCGGATGGAACGCGCTCACGCTCGAGTTCGAGGACCTCGAGGCGCAGGGCATCGTGGATCCCACCAAGGTCGTGCGTGTCGCGCTGCAGCACGCGGCCTCGATCGCCGGGCTCCTCCTCACCACCGATGCGCTGGTCGCGGAGATCCCCCCGCCGGGGGAGAAGCGGCAGGGCGGCGCCGAGCCCGGGCGCAGACCCTAGATCGGGCGCAGACCCCAGACCCTAGATCGGTAGGAAGAGGCCTCCCGGCACCCGGCTTCCGGCGGCCCCCACCCTGGGTGCCCTTCCCCACCTGCTTTCTCCCTCGTCCCCCGGCACGACTCCTGCGTCCACCATCTCCGCAGCTCCGACCTCGGGGCCAACCACGAAACTTCAAGCGCTTCGGGCTTCCGGCGCGCATCTCCCGGGATGCAATCCGCGAGCTGCGCAGGCGTTCTGCCCGAGCCCAGGCCGGGAGCCGCGCCGCCCCGGACCGCAAGGGCCGGCTCTGGCGGCGATCTTTCAGACAAGGACGACAACGAAAGGACGCAATGGGACGCCGCGGGTTCACACTGCTCGAGCTGATGGTAGTCATCGTGATCGCCGGGGTGCTCACCGCACTGTCGGTGCCGAACTTCGCCACTTTCGCGCGCAGCCTGGGCGAGCGCGGCGCCCGGGACCAGCTGGTGCAAGACATGCGCATGGCCCGGCAGAGCTCCGTCACGGCGCACAGCTCCGTGATCATCGCTTTCCCGGGCAGCGCGAATGTCGCCACCTATACGGTTCTCGTTGACACCGACGGCGACCGCGTCCACGACCTGAACGAGCGCCAGATTGACCGCAGCTTGCCGCCCCGCTCCGCGATCGCGGCAGTGGAACTCACCCCGGCGGATTCCATCATCTTCGATCCCAGCGGCATGCTGGCGCCGGGAACCTCGGGCGGCCGGCTCGTGATCTCGTCCGCAGAGCGGCCGGACACCCTCAACATCGGGCCGACGGGAATGGTGTATCGCCAATGAAAACGCGCCTTGCAGTCCGCAACGCCGGCCGCCGCGCGGACGGCGGATTCAGCTTGATCGGGGTGTTGGTCGCTATCGTGATCTTCGGGATCGGCATCATGGGGCTCGCGGTGCTCTTGCCCATTGGCAGCCGCGCCGTATCCAACTCGGGGACGCAGACCCGGGCCTCGGAGTTGTGTTCCACCGCGGCGGAGCGGCTGCTGACGCTGCCGTGGGGCGACGCCGATCTGGTGGCTGGCAGCCACAATGACGCGGGCAACCCCTTCCCCGGCGGTTACTGGGTGTCGTGGGTGGTGGAGAACAACCAGCCTGTCGCCAACTGCGTGCGGATCACGATCGATGTCCGGTGGCCGACCTCGGCATCGGCCCCGGTGCAGCGTCTCGTGATCGTCAACCCGATGGTCGACTGAGGTAAAGAAGCCATGGCTAACCAGCGGCAAGCACCACACACCGCATCGCGCGGCTTCACGATGGTTGAGATGATGGTCACGGTGGCCATCATCTCGATGATCCTCACGATCGTCTACTCCACCTTCTTCCGAGCGCAGGGCAACGCACAGCGGATGAACGCCCTGGTCGAGTCGCGACAGAACGCGCGGGCGGCCTGCCAGCTCATTGAGCGCGAGGTGCGCATGGCGGGCTCCGGCTGGGGCCGGTTGGCATGCAACATCAACTACTCCGGGCAGCAGTTCCAGGTCACGCCGATCGACCCCGGTTACGCGGGGGCGAACAGCGACACGCTGTCGATCATCGGCGGGTTCGTCGGCAATGCTACCAAGCTGCGCGCGACCATGAGCACCTGTACTACTGACATCCCGGTGCAGAGCATTAGCGGGTTCAGCGTCGGGGACCTGGTGGTGGTGACCAGCGGTGCCAGTGCGCACCTGTTTCAGGTGACGGGAACGGCGAGCTCACCGGCCGTGCTGCGGCATGCCAGCTCCTCGCCCTGGAATCCGGCGAGCTCCTACGCCAACTGGCCCCCGGGTGGGTACGGTGTCAACGCGGAAGTTTACAAGTCAACCTGGACGCAATACCGCTTCGATCCGACCACCTTCACGCGCCCGAGCCTGGTGCGCATTGAGAACAACGGGTTACCGCAGGTCGTGGCGCAGACCGTGGTTGCGTTCGAGGTCTGGTACCTGATGCAGGATGGGACCTTGACGCGGAATCCGCTGGATTGGACCAGCGTCGACAGGGTGCGTCCGCTCGTGCGCATTTCATACGAAAGCGGCAACGGGACGGTGAACGACTCGGTCTGGGCGATCGCCAAACCCCGGACCTTTTAGCGGATCTGCCAGCTGCTGGCGGGGCGCTGGCTGTCCGCAGCGAGCTTCCCACCGGCCACGCAAGCCAGCCCATGGCACGACTCCTGCATAAACCACGGAGTGACTCGCAGCTCGTTCTCCGGGACGAGGCTTTTGCGGCCTCTTGTGGCCGTACGGTGGAGACCTCACATGCAAACCGCAGGGTCAGGGCGTGCGCCGTGGCCGGGCAGGCGGCGGCGGAACGCCAGGTCTCGCCAGCGAAAAGGGGCCCGGCGCTGACCGGGCCGACCATCTGACCAGATGGAGGAACCAGGGAACGCGAGGATGATGCGCCCGTGGCGCGCACATCCACTCGTCCCAACACCAGCCAGACGTCAGCGATTCGGTCTGGGCGATCGCCGAGCCGGACGGCCGGTGAGGAGGTATACCATGCGAACCGTCCATGTGCGGGATGCGAAGAGCGCCGAGCGCGGCGTCGCCTTGATCACGTCGCTCCTCGTGCTCATGCTGATCTCGACCGTGGCCGTGACCTACATGGCCACGACCGTCACCGAGCGGTCGGTGTCGGCCAACGTGCACGTGGCCAAGGGCTCGCTCTACGCGGCCGACGCCGGGGTGCGAACGGCACAGCAGATGCTGGCCAACATGGCCCAGGTCAAGCTGGACAGCGTGTGCAACGTGTGGAGCGGCGTCGGCCCGGTGATCACTCAGCCCGGCGCCTTGTTCCCCGCTGGCCAGCTGCTGTTGACCAGGAGCTCTCCGAGCTTCAGCGCCGCTGCGAGCATAGCCTTTGCGGATAGCGACCTGGCCGATACCGCCCAGGTCTACAACTATCGCTACACGATAACCTCGGGCGGAGCGTTCGGGCAGCGTGGCTCGCGGCAGGTGCAAAGCGATGGCGTCTTGCGGGTGAGCGCGGAGCGAGGCTCGTTCACGGACTACCTGATCTACACCAATACGCATCTGATGCCGTCAGGAGATGCGATCTGGTTCACCTCGAGCGGGTACTTCGACGGCCGGGTGCACACCAATACCCAGTTCCGATTCGCCTACCAGCCGACCTTCGAAGACCTGACCAGCCAAGTCAACAGCCGGTCCTGGTTCTACAATCGGGGTTCACCCATCGAGCGGGCCGCGAACAACAACGGCTCGACCGACGTGCCGAACTTCCATGGTGGGTTTAATCGCAGCGCACCCTCCATTCCCTTGCCGAACAACGCCTTCAACCAGCAGAACGCGGCGCTGGGACTCAACCCCTCGAGTTCGACGCCCCCGAGCAACACGGTGATCAATACGATTCTGGGCACGGGCGGCGGCAGTTCGACGCCGCCCAATGGTGTCTACGTCGTGAACTCGGGCGGGGCGGTGACCGGCGGTCTCTATGTGCAGGGCACGCTCAACTCGTACCGCGCCAGCGTCGACAACAACGGGCGCCAAGTCTACGCCTTGACCCAGGGCGCGACGACCAAGACCATCACCATCGACCGCGCGGCCAACCAGACGCTGGTGAGCCAGGGCGCCGGGACGACCACTTACACCGGCTGCCCGCGCGGGGTGACCTTCGTCAATGGCACGGTCAGCAGCCTCCGTGGACCCGACCGGGTGAACGGGTCGCCCCCCCCGGCCATCGCCGAGGACAACCAGCTGCTTCTGGCGGCGACCGGCGACATCGTGGTCAACGGCGACGTCACGGTGGAGAACTACAACTCGTCGAGCAGCACTGGCGTGCTGGGCCTCCTGTCGGCGACTGGCGACGTGCGCGTGGGGGGCTCGGCTCCCCAGAACTGCAATCTCGACGCCTTTGTCATGGCGTTCGGCAACGGGAAGTCGCTCAAGGTCGACAACTACGACAGCGGCTCGCCGCGCGGCACGTTCCACCTGCGCGGCGGGATGATCACGGAGCGCTACGGGGCGTTCTACACCTTCAACAACGACGGGTCGTTACGCACCGGCTTTGCGCGGGACTTTCGGTATGACCGGCGCGGCCTGATTCCACCCTACTTCCCGACCACCAACCGCTTCGAGGCCGACATGCCGACGGCGCGTGTGATCGCCTGGAGAGAGCTATGAGCATGATGTCCCGCGGGAACGCTGTGAACCTGACGCTCGCTGCCGCCATCGTGATCCTGTGGGGGGTCATCCTGGGCGGATGGATGACCCGGAGCAAGTCCGGCGCCGTGAGCGCCCCCGCCTCGGCGGTGGTTCCGGCATCTCTCGAACCGCAGGCGGCGCCGCCGGCTCCGGCCGCCGAGCCGGCCCCGCCCGCCGAGGTCCAGATCCCGAGCGGCCCGCTCAACGGCTGAGAGAACCGGGCCACAGCCCGCGCATGTTCGAGCGAGGCGGCGGGGATCACCCGTCGCCTCGCGGCTCGATGGCGGCCGGCCGGCGGCCCCGGCTGATTTCGTCCCACCTGCCAGCCGCGGCGGGCAGAGGGCCGCTGCCCCTTCGGAGCCCGCAGCCGGGGGGACAGCGCCCTGCCTGAGTCGCTTAAGGTCCCTGCAGACTTATCGTTTGACCGCCCTCCCGTACAGGCGTAGAGTGCCTGTCAGTGCCCCCGTAGCCTGCCCCGAGCTGTGGCATAGGAGTTGCTCCTGATCCCCACGGCGGCAACGGAGCAGGCGTCCTGTCGATGCAATCTTCTGCGCTCCCGACCGCATCGAGGGGGCAGAGCCACTACACCCTTGAACACGCGCGCGGCCGGTGAGGTGCCGGGGCGTTTCTAGCGCCCCGCGTACTGGATGGAGCCCATGGGCGAGTTTGCAGGCACACGGGCCTTGGAGCCCATGCTGCCATCGCCGTCCGCCTCGCCGGCGAGCGTGTCCGGTGTTCCCGCCGGTGTTCCCGCCGCCGGCGGAGTCGCGCCGTACCTCGCAACCACCGGGACGGCGCGCGCGGGCGTTGCCGGTGAGCCCGGCGACCAGCTCTCCGGCGAGCGGCTGAACGACGAGGTCTCGCTCCTCAGGGACAAGAACCGCGAGTACGCCCTCCTCTTCCAGGTCCTGAGCGTCCTCCACGGCTCGCTCGAGCTGGGGGCGATCATGCGCATCGTGCTCACGGCGGTGACCGCGGGCAGCGCCCTCGGCTTCAATCGCGCGCTCCTCTTCCTCACCGACGCCGCCGGCGAGCGCCTGATCGGCCGCGCCGGCCTCGGTCCGGTGAGCGGAGAGGAGGCGGCGCAGATCTGGCGCACGATCGGTGAGCACAGCTTCATCGAGCTCGCCACGCGCGCGGCGAACGAGCTCCCGGGCGCCACCGCGCTCGACCGCGCGATCGCCCAGCTCTCGGTTCCGCTCAACGCCGGGCCGTCGGTCTTCGCCGACGTCTTGCACGAGGGGAAGCCGATCGTGGTCGCCGACGCCGAGAGCCACCCCGGCGTACCGCGCGAGCTGCTCCTCGCCTTTCCCACCCGGAGCTTCGTCGTGGCCCCGGTCTGCTCGCCGGGGCACGTGCTCGGCGCGATCGTCGCCGATCACCAGTTCACGGGCCGCCGCATCCGCGACGAGGAGGTGACGCTCCTCGCCGCGCTCGGCGAGCACGCCGGGCTCGCCCTCGAGAAGGCGCAGGTCTACACCCGGCTCGCCCAGCGGCTCGAGGAGCGCTCGACGATCCACGAGGTGTCGAAGGGCATCCTGACCACGACCGATCTCGCGACCGAGCTGACGACGATCGCTCGCATCTCGGCCCAGGTGATCGGCGCCCATGGTTCGGTCGTGTGGCTCCTCGACGAGGGCGAGGCGCTCACCGTGGCGGCCACCTTCGCCGCGGGCGCCGCGCTCGCCGGGAGCGACGAGAGCGGAGCGGTCGCCGACATCGCCCGGCGGGCGGTGGCCACCGCGGGGCCGGTCATCGTCCCCGAGCTCGCCGGCACCGATTCCCGCTCGCTCCTCTGCGTGCCCCTCCTCGTCCGCGAGAGGCCGACCGGGGCGCTCGCCGTGTTCGGCAAGGTGCAGGGTTCGTTCCTCGATTCACCGGTGTTCACGGTGGAGGACCAGGAGTTCCTGGCCATCCTCGCCGACCAGGCGGCGATCGCCATCGAGAACGCCCGCCTCTTCGAGCGCGTGCGCGAGACCGAGGAACAGCTGCGCGAGGGCGAGGTGATCCGGGCCCGCACCGAGAAGCTGGCCGCGCTGGGCGAGATGAGCGCCAAGGTGGCGCACGAGATCCGCAATCCGCTCGCCTCGATCGGCGGCTTCGCCCGGCGGCTGATCCCGCACTTCGCGCCCGGGACGCGCGAGCGCCAGGCCGCCGAGGTGATCGTCTCCGAGACCGAGCGGCTCGAACGCATCCTCACCACCCAGCTCGAGTTCGCGCAGCTCACGCCGCCGCGGCTCGAGCGAACCGACCTGAACAAGGTCGTCGAGCACACGCTTCTCATCATCATGCACGAGGCGCAGCGCCGCCGCGTGCGCGTGCAGAAGCGCCTCGCCGCCGACCTGCCCGAGCTCCTGCTCGATGCCGACCGCATCAAGCAGGTCCTCCTGAATCTCTTCCAGAACGGCATCCAGAGCCTGCCGGACGGCGGCCGCCTGCGCGTCGACACCATCCAGAGGGACGACCACGTCGCCCTCGAGGTGGCGACCGACGGCGAGCCGATTCCCGGCGAGATGATCGAACGCTTGTTCGTGCCGTTCGCGACCTCCAAGCGCACCGGTTCCGGGCTCGGACTGCCGGTGGCGCTCAAGCTCGTGCGGGAGCACGGCGGCCAGATCCGGGTGCGGAGCGAGGGGGAGTGGGGTGCGATCTTCACCGTGGTGCTGCCCATTCCCGGCAACGAGGATCGCCGGCTCATCGGCGGCGACCGCCGGCAGCGCATTCTCGATCGCCGGATTCCGCCGTCCGGCGCGGACGAGGACGCCGACCTCGGGTCTGCCGACCGTGCCGGCCGCGCGAAAGGGGACGTATGATGTCGAGGATTCTCTTCGTCGAGGACGATGCGAGCCTCTGCCTGCTCTACGCCAGCGAGTTCGCCGATTGCGGCTACGACGTGGTGACGGCGCAGACCGGGGACGACGCCCTCGCGGTGATCGATCGCGAGCGCCCGGATCTCGTCGTCCTCGACATCAAAATGGAGCCCATGGACGGGCTCGAGCTGCTCGACCACCTGCTCAAGCGGACGAAGGCGGTGCCCATCGTCATCAACTCGGCCTACCCCGCCTTCAAATCAGATTTCTCGACCTGGGGCGCCGACGCCTACGTGATCAAGTCCTCCGACCTGAGCGAGCTCAAGGACAAGGTCAGGAGCCTGCTCGCCGCGTGACGGCGCCGGGGCGCCGGCCGGGCGCGGATCGGGGGCGCGGATGTCCGGAGCCGGGGCGCGCGCCGGCGGTCTTGACCGTGACGGGGAGGGTATGCTATTTCTCAACGCGGCCTTGCCGAAAGGCCGAGGCGACCCTAGCTCAGTTGGTAGAGCACCACACTGAAAATGTGGGTGTCCGCAGTTCGATTCTGCGGGGTCGCACCAGTGTTCGCGAGGGTCCTGGCGCCCTCGTCCGCCTTTCGGGCCCCGGCGCGGCCTTGGCCACCGGGGCCCGCCCCATGCGAGCTGGTGTAGCTCAGTTGGTAGAGCAACGCACTCGTAATGCGTAGGTCATCGGTTCGACTCCGATCACCAGCTCCAGTTTCCTTCTCGACGCGCCGGACGGGAAGCCGCTTCCCGTCCGTGTGCATTTTCCGGCCGGCGCCGGCCGGCCGGGCCACCCCATGGTGAGTCGATCATGAAGCGTCCGGAGAGTCTGATCTGCGGCGTGTCGGGTGCTCGCGGCATAGTCGGCGCGGGGCTCGACCCGATCGTCGCCGCGGCGTTCGGGGCCGCCTTCGCGCTGGAGATGGGCGAGAGCCCGGTGGTCGTCGGGCGCGATTCCCGCGTCTCCGGCCCCGTGCTTGAGGCGGCGCTCGTGGCCGGCCTCCGCGGGGCCGGAGCGGACGTCGTCAGGATCGGCGTCACGCCGACCCCGACCGTGCAGAACATGGTGAAGGAACTCGGTGCGGCGGGCGGCATCGCGGTGACCGCGAGCCACAATCCGGCGGAGTGGAACGCGTTCAAGTTCATCGCGAGCGACGGCACCTTCCTCACGGCGAGCGCCGCCGCCGCCCTCTATCGCCGGATCGACGAGGATCGCTTCGTCTTTCGCGCCTATGACGCGCTTGGCGGCGAGCAGACGGACTCGACCGCCATCGAGCGGCATCTCGCCCGCATCCTCGCCTTGCCGTTTCTCGATCGCGAGGCCATCCGCCGCCGCGGACTGACCGCGGTTCTCGACACGACGAACGGAGCGGGGGGGCTCATCCTGCCCGCGCTCCTCGATCGGCTCGGCGTGCGCGTGATCGGGATCCATCTCGAGCCGACCGGGCGCTTCGCCCGCGGGCCCGAGCCCACGCGCGAGAACCTGGCCGGGCTCGCCGCCCGCGTGGTGGAGACGGGTGCCGACCTCGGGCTCGCCTGCGATCCGGACGTCGACCGTCTGGCCCTCGTCACCGGCCGCGGCGAGCCGCTCGGGGAGGAGTTCACGCTCGCGCTCGCCGTCGAGTTCGTGCTCAAACGACAGGGCGGCGGCGACGTCGTCACCAACGTCTCCACCTCGATGGCCATCGACAAGGTGGCGGCCCGCTTCGGCGGCCGCGTGCATCGCACCGCGGTCGGCGAGGCCAACGTCGTCGAGCGGATCCGAGCGGTCTCCGCCGCGATCGGCGGCGAGGGCAACGGCGGCGTGATCTATCCCCCGCTCGGGCTCATGCGCGACGCCTCGGTGGCGGCCGCGATCGTGATCCAGCATCTCGCCGACTGGGGCGGAACGCTCCAGAGCCTGGCCGAGACCATCCCGCGTTTCGCGATCGTCAAGTCGAAGCTCCCGGCGGGCGCGGCGGACCCGGAGGCCGTGGCCGCCCGGCTGGCGGCCGAGCGGCCGGGAGCGAGCGTGGATCGCACCGACGGCGTGCTCCTCCGCTGGCCGGACGCCTGGGTGCACCTCAGGATGTCCAACACCGAGCCGATAATCAGGGTGATCGGGGAAGCGCAGAGCCCCGAAGCGGCCGCGGCCCTGGTCGAGCGCGCCCTCGCCCTGGGCGGTGGTGCGGTGCGGGCGTAGCGAGAGATGTGATACTGTAGGAAGAGCTTCTGGTCGCTCAAGCTCCCGGCCGAGCGCGCGGCGCGGCGCCGCGAATCCCACCCCGGCTCGGCCGAAAGCGGAGGTTCCCTCGGATGTGCGGCATCGTCGGCTACGTCGGGCTCAGGGACTGCGTCGACATCCTGATCGAGGGTCTCAAGCGGCTGGAGTACCGCGGCTACGACTCGGCCGGGCTCGCCGTCCATGAACGGCGCGGCATCGCAGATCGAGAAGGCCGCGGGCAAGATCCGCGAGCTCGAGGCGGCAGCTCGCGCGGTCGAGCGACCTGCAGGGCACGCGTCGGCATCGGCCACACGCGCTGGGCCACGCACGGCGAGCCGAACGACGACAACGCCCACCCGCACCTCGACTGCAGCGGCACGATCGCGCGTCGTCCACAACGGCATCATCGAGAACTACGCGCTCCTCAAGCAGCAGCTCTGGAGGCCAGGGGCACGTCTTCCGACCGAGACCGACACCGAGGTGCTCGCCCACCTCGTCGAGAAGTACTACGACAGGGCCAGCGCTCGAGCAGGCCGTGCGCCGCGGCGCTGCACCACGTCGAGGGCACCTACGGCATCGCCGTCATCTGCGACCGCGAGCCCGGCAAGATCGTCGGCGCGCGCAACGGCAGCCCGCTGGTCGTCGGCATCGGCGACGGCGAGTACTTCGTCGCCTCGCGACGTCGCGCGCCATCCTCGAGCACACGCGGCAGGTGGTCTACCTCGACGACGGCGAGATGGCGGTGCTCACGCCCGACGGCTTCCACACCACGACCATCGACAACGAGCGCGGTCGACGAAGGCGGTCGCACGAGGTCGACTGGGACCTCGACGAGATCGAGAAGGGCGGCTTCGAGCACTTCATGCTCAAGGAGATCTTCGAGCAGCCGCGACTCGATCCGGAACGCGATCCGCGGCCGGCTGATCGTGCGACGAGGGCACCGCCCAGCTCGGCGGCCTCAACCTGACGACGAGGAGCTGCGCGCGATCGACCGCATCATCATCATCGCCTGCGGCACCTCGCTGGCACGCCGGCCTGATCGGCGAGTACATGCATCGAGGAGCACGCCGCGCATCCCGGTCGAGGTGGAGTACGCCTCCGAGTTCCGCTACCGCAACCCGATCGTCGACGCCGGGCACGCTCGTCCTCGTCATCAGCCAGTCGGGCGAGACCGCCGACACGCTGGCCGCCATGCGCGAGGCGCAGCAGCAAGGGCGCGCGCGGCGCTCGGCATCGTGCAACGTCGTCGGCTCGACCATCGCCCGCGAGTCGCGACGGCGGCGTCTACATCCACGCCGGCCCGGAGATCGGCGTCGCCTCCACCAAGGCCTTCACCTGCCAGGTGGCGGTGCTCGCCATGCTCGACCCTGCTGCTCGGCCGCATGCGCGACCATGTCGCGCGAGGACAGGGCGGCAGCATCGTCGCGCGAGCTCAGGCGCATCCCCGAGCAAGATCGAGCGCGATCCTGGAGCCAGCGACGCCGAGATCCAGGAGATCGCCGAGGCCTACGCGCACCACAACAACTTCCTCTACCTCGGCCGCGGCGTACAACTTCCCGGTGGCGCTCGAGGGCGCGCTCAAGCTCAAGGAGATCTCCTACATCCACGCCGAGGGCTACCCGGCGGCCGAGATGAAGCACGGGCCGATCGCGCTCATCGACGAGAACATGCCGGTGGTCTTCATCTGCCCGCGCGACTGCGGCTACGAGAAGATCATCTCGCAACATGGAGGAGGTGCGGGCGCGCAGGGGCAAGATCATCGCCGATCGCCACCGAGGGCGACGACGGAGATCGGCAAGCTGGCCGACCACGTGATCTACGTCCCCGAGACGATCGAGCATGCTGTCGCCGCTCCTGACGGTGATCCCGCTCCAGCTGCTCGCCTACCACATCGCCGTGCAGCGCGGCTGCGACGTCGACCAGCCGCGCAACCTGGCCAAGAGCGTCACGGTCGAGTGACCGGCGCCGGGCGTGGGGAGGAGGAGGAGGCAGGGATGCCGCGAGCGATCGAGACCACCGGGGCGCCGCGCCGCGATCGGTCCCTACAGCCAGGCCGTCGCCGCCCCGGCGGGCGGGCTCGTGTTCACGGCCGGCAGGTGGGAAACGATCCGGGCACCGGCAAGCTCGTCCCGGGCGGGATCGAGGCGGAAACCGAGCGCGCGCTCGACAACCTCGCAGCGGTGCTCGCCGCGGCCGGGCTGACCTTCGCCGATGTGGTGAAGACCACCGTCTTCCTGCTCGATCTCGCCGACTTCCCGGCCATGAACGCGGTCTATGCGCGCCGCCTGGGAGCGAGCTGCCCCGCCCGGTCGACGGTCGGAGTCTCCGCGCTGCCGCTCGGGGCCCGGGTCGAGATCGACATGGTCGCGGCCGGCCGCTCCGCCTAGGGGGCTGTTGACGGAACCTCCTCGCGCGGGCGCGCAGCGCCGCCTGCGGCGAAAAATGCGTTCTCGGCAGCCTCCAGTCCGGCGAACCTGGCAGCGTGTCGACTCCCGACGGGCTTCCGGGAAGCCCGTCGGGGCCGGCCCGGCCCTCGGTTCGCTTGTCCGCCCCGGGTCCCTCTGCTAGGCTCCGGCGCCGGGAACGGATGAGTTCTGGTGGACCTCAAGGACTTCAAATCCTCATGTCGGGCGCTAATCACGTCCGAGGTGGGTTCGATTCCCACACGTTCCCGCCAGCGGCTTCTCCGGGTGGCTCACGCCACGCGCGGCGGTCGAGGTCCTGGCGGTCCCGTCCGCGCGGCCCTCGTGCTGGTGCTCGCGGCGGCCCTGGCCGACGCCGCACCGGCGGCGGCGGACGCGGGGACCGCGAGCCCGGTTGCGGCCTCGCCGTCGACCGCGTCACCGGTCTCGACGCTCCTGCGCTCGTTGGCGTGCCCCGGCTGGGGCCAGCTCGAGAACGGGCAGGAGTTGAAGGCGGTCGCCGTGTTCGGCGCCGAAGTGGGTCTCCTCGCCAGCGGGTTCGTCGAGCTCCGGCGAGCCGAGCGGAGTCTCGAGGCGCAGGACCGGGCAGCCGATCGCGGCGACGCGGCCGAGGCGGCCGAGGAGTATCAGCGCTATCTGGATCGCCGCGATCGCGGCATCAGTCGTTTCTGGTGGGCGGGATTCGCCGTGCTCCTGAGCATGCTCGACGCATACACCGACGCGCATCTGCGCGACTTCGACATGGGGTCCGAGTTCGAGCGGCCCGCGGAGGCGCTCCCGGCGGCGCCCGCCGCACCCGGATCCCCGGACGTCCGGCCCGCGGCGCCGGAGGGGGAGGAGTCGAGCGGTCTCGCCCCGGACGCCGCGCTCCTCGTCGATGTGTCCGCCCGGCGCGTGGGGATCGCCTTCACGTTCTGATCGGCTTGTAGGACCTCTGGCTCCCGATGACCAAGACCATCCGCAATTTCTGCATCATCGCGCACATCGACCACGGGAAGTCCACCCTGGCCGATCGCCTGCTCGAGGTCACCCACGCCATCCCGACCAATCAGATGATGGACCAGGTCCTCGACGACATGGATCTCGAGCGGGAGCGGGGCATCACCATCAAGGCCCATCCGATCGCGCTCTCCTACGAGGCCCGCGATGGCGAGACCTACCAGCTCAACCTCATCGATACCCCGGGGCACGTGGATTTCACCTACGAGGTCTCGCGGAGCCTCGCCGCCTGCGAGGGCGCCATCCTGGTCGTGGATGCCGCCCAGGGCATCGAGGCCCAGACCATGTCCAACTTCTACCTGGCCCTCGAGAACGACCTCACGATCATCCCGGTCATCAACAAGATCGACCTTCCGGCGGCGCGCACCGAGGAGGTGGCGCAGGAGGTGGCCGAGCTGGTCGGGGAGCTGCCGGATCGGGTGGTCCGGGTGAGCGCCAAGCTGGGGACCGGCATCGAGGCCCTCCTCGAAGCGGTCGTGGAGAGGATCCCGCCGCCCCTGGACGCCAGCGCATCGCCTTTGCGCGCCTTGATCTTCGACTCGGAGTTCAACCAGTTTCGGGGGGTCATCCCGACCCTCCGGGTGGTCGAGGGGGAGATCCGGCCGGGCACCAGGATCCGCTTCTACGCCAGCGGGCCCACCGGGCCGGTCTACGAGGTGCTGGAGGTGGGGCGCTTCCGCCTCGGGCTCGACCCGCAGCCCGCGATCCGGGCCGGTGACGTCGGCTACGTCGTGGCCGGCATCAGGGACGTCGCCGAGGTCCAGGTCGGGGACACGATCCTCGATGCCGAGCGCACCGCCGTGCATCCGCTCCCCGGGTACCAGCCGCTCAAGCCCATGGTCTTCTCCGGGCTCTACCCGGTGGATACCGAGGAGTACCCCAACCTCCGCGACGCGCTCGCCAAGCTCAAGCTGAACGATGCCTCGCTCTCCTACGAGCCGGAAACCTCGGCGGCCCTCGGCTTCGGGTTCCGCGCCGGGTTCCTCGGCCTCCTCCACATGGAGATCATCCGCGAGCGGCTCACCCGGGAGTACAACCTGCACCTGATCTCGACCGTGCCGAGCGTGGCCTACCGGGTGCACCTCATGAACGGGGAGGTCGTCCTCGTCGACAACCCGTCCCGGATGCCGCCCGCGATCGAGATCGCCGAGATCGAGGAGCCCATGGTGCGGGCCACGATCGTGAGCCCGCCCGACTACCTGGGGAACCTGATGAAACTCTGCCAGGACCGGCGCGGTATCTTCGGCAGCATCGACTACCCGGTGCCCAACCGCGCCATGCTCCACTACGAGATGCCGCTGGCCGAGGTGGTGCTCGACTTCTACGACCGGCTCAAGTCGGTCTCCAAGGGTTACGCCTCGTTCGACTACGAGGTCGGTGTCTACCGGGCGTCCAAGGTGGTCAAGATGGACATCCTCCTGAACGGGGATCCGGTGGACGCCCTCTCGGCGATCCTCCATGCCGACAAGGCCTTCGAATGGGGGAAGGAACTCTGCGAAAAGCTCAAGGCGCTCATTCCCCGGCAGCTGTTCCAGATCGCCATCCAGGCCGCGATCGGATCGCGGGTGGTCGCCCGCGAGACCGTGTCGGCCCTTCGCAAGAACGTCACCGCCAAGTGCTACGGGGGCGATATCACCCGCAAGCGGAAGCTCCTCGAGAAGCAGAAGGAGGGCAAGAAGCGCATGAAGCAGATCGGCTCGGTCGAGGTGCCCCAGGAGGCCTTCCTGGCCGTGCTCAAGGTGGGCAAGTGATGGCCCGCCGCGACTCGATGACGGTGGCGGCGGCGCCGGCCGCGCGGCGGCGGAAGTCGATCGTCCACGAATACGCGGAGGCCATCCTCCTCGCCGTCCTCCTCACCTTCATTCTCCGCTCCTTCGTGATCCAGGCCTTCCGCATTCCCACGGGGTCGATGGAGGATACCCTCCTCGTCGGCGACTTCCTCTTCGTCAACAAGTTCCTGTACGGGGCCGAGGTGCCGTTCACCAACATCCACCTGCCGGCGCTCCGGCCGCCCCGGCCGGGCGACATCATCGTCTTCCGCTATCCGCGGGATCCCTCCAAGGACTTCATCAAGCGCTGCGTGGCCACCGAGGGTCAGGTGGTCGAGATCCGCGACAAGCAGCTCTACGTGGACGGGGTCCTCCGCCAGGAGTCGTTCACCAAGTACACCGACCGCACAGTCCGCCGCGGCCACGGCGATCCCCGCGACAACTTCGGGCCGGAGCGCGTGCCGCCCGGGCATTTGTTCATGATGGGCGACAACCGCGACAACAGCTCGGACTCGCGGTACTGGGGCTTCCTCGACCGCCACCTGATCAAGGGCAAGGCGATGTTCATCTACTGGTCGTGGGATCCCGAGAAGCGGATCGGCTTCATCCCGACGCCGCGGCTCGCGCGGATCGGGGACATCATCCACTAGCCGGCGGCGCGAGCGGTGAATTGAACGAGCGCGCGGGGAGTGAAGCTCTGGCGGCCGCGCCGCTCGAGTACGGCCTCTACCTGCACACGCCGTTCTGCGCCACCAAGTGCCCGTACTGCGACTTCTACTCCGGCGTGTTCCCGGAGAGCTGGGTCGAGCCCTACGTGGCGGCGGCCGCGGCCGAGGCGGCGGCCGCGGCGGGCGATCCCCTCGTCGCGCCGCTCCGCGCGGCCGGCCCGGCGGCGAGCCTCTTCATCGGCGGCGGCACGCCGAGCCATCTCGCGCCTGCGGCCCTCGCCCGGCTGGCGAGCGCGATCCGCGGCGCGTTCCCGCTCGCATCGGGTGCCGAGTTCACGGTCGAGTGCAATCCGGAGAGCCTGACCGCGGAGCGCGCCCGCGCGCTTCGCGACCTCGGGGTCGACCGGGTGAGCCTCGGCGTCCAGTCCCTCGACGACCGGGTGCTCGCCCGGCTCGGGCGCCCGCACGATGCGGCCGCCGCCTTCGCCGCCGCGCGGCTCGCCCGCGCCACCTTTCCCCGAGTCAACTTCGACCTGATCCTGGCCGTGCCCGGCGTTGCCCGCGCGAGCCTCGGCGAGACGCTCGACCGGCTCCTCGCGCTCGCGCCCGATCATCTCTCCGCCTATGGGCTCACGCTCGAGGCGGGCACGGTCTTCGGCGCGCTCGCGGCCCGGGGCGAGCTCTGCGCGGCGCCGGACGAGGAGTACCTCGTGCAGGACGAGATGGTCGCCACGCGCGCGGCCCGCGCCGGCCTCGAGCGCTACGAGATCTCGAACTTCGCGCGGCCGGGTGAGGAGTGCCGGCACAACCTGGCCATCTGGCGCAGCGGGTTCTACCTCGGGTTCGGTCCGAGCGCCCATTCCTACCTGCCCGGAGGCGCGTTCGGCATCCGGCGGGCGAACGGGCGCGACCTGGCCCACTACGTGGGGCGGCTCGAGCGCGGGGAGTCGCCCGCGGGGCCGGCCGAGGCCGTGAGCGCCGAGCAGGCGATGGCCGAGTTCCTCCTCCTCGGTCTCCGCCTGACCGGGGGGATCGAGCTTGCGGCCTTCGCGCGCCGCTTCGGTGTCGACCTCGCCGCCGCCGCCGGCGGCGAGGTCGACGTGCTGATCGGCGGCGGATTCCTCACCGTCGCCCGCGGTCGCCTCGCCGCGACGGCGCGCGGGCGGGCGGTCCTCGACACGGTCCTCGGCCGCCTCACGATGCGGCTCGCCGCTCGGTAGGGTTCCGGGATGCGTGCGGTTCTCGTCCACGACTGGCTCACCGGGATGCGCGGGGGAGAGAAGGTGCTCGAGTCCCTGGCCGAGCTCTTTCCCGATGCGCCCATCCTGACCCTCGTCCATCGCCGCGGCGCGGTGAGCGCGGCCCTCGAGTCTCACCCGATCCGGGTGTCCTTTCTCGGCCGCCTGCCCGGGGCCGAGCGCTACTACCGGCGTCTTCTGCCGCTCTATCCGGCGGCGGCGGCCACCCTCCGCGTCCCGCCGTGCGATCTCCTCCTCTCCTCGAGCCACGCGGCAGCCAAGGCGGTCAGGAAGCCGCGCGGCGCGGTGCACGTCTGCTACTGCCACACGCCGATGCGCTACCTGTGGGATCTCTATGCCGACTACTTCGCGCCGGGCCGCGCGGGGCTCCCGACCCGGCTCGCCATGCGCATCGCGCGCGGGCCGCTCCGGCGCTGGGACCTCGCGACCGCCGCCGGGGTCGACCACTGGATCGCCAACTCGGAGAACGTGCGCGAGCGCATCCGCCGGCTCTACGGCCGCGAGGCCCATGTCCTCCATCCGTGGGTGGACCTCGAGCGGTTCACGCCGGACGCGGCGGGCGGCCGGGCCGGAGATCGCTATCTCGTCGTCTCCGCCCTCGTGCCGTACAAACGCGTGGATCTCGCGATCGTCGCGGCCGCCGCCCGCGGGGCCGGCCTCGATGTGATCGGCACCGGTCCGGACGAGCAGAAACTGCGCGCGATCGCAGGAAACGGCGACGTGCGCTTCCATGGCTGGCTCGACGACGCGGGGCTCGCGCGCGCCTACCGCCGGGCGCGCGCCCTCCTCATGCCGGGGGAGGAGGACTTCGGGATCGCCCCGCTCGAGGCCATGGCCTCCGGGCGGCCGGTCCTCGCCTATGGCAAGGGCGGCGCTCTCGAGACGGTGGTCGAGGGGCGGACCGGGATCCTCTTCACGCCGCAGACGGCGGCGGCTCTCGCCGGCGCCATGGCGGAGTGCGAGGCGACGGCGTGGGACCCGGCTGCGATCCGCGCCCATGCCGAGCGCTTCTCGCGCCCCGCCTTCGTCGCCGCGGCCCGCGCGCACCTCGCCGGCCTCGGTCTCCTCGCGACCGGCGCCGCGGGCGAGAGCTCCTCGCTTCCATGATGCGGATGCCTAGGAGGCCGGTGGGGGCTGCCAGGAACGGCGGACCTCTTCGAGGACGGCGAGGAGTCCGGCCGCGGTGGCTTCCCAGCTGAAGCTGGCGGCGCGCGCGAGGCCCCGCGTCCGGAGCTCGGTGCGCGCCGGCCCGTCGACGAGCAGGTCGGCGATCGCGACGGCGAGAGCGCGATCGTCGCCGGGCGGCACCAGCCGCGCCGCGCCGCCGCTCACCTCCTCGAGCGCGCCGCCGGTGGTGGTGACGACGGGAACGCCCGCCGCCATCGCCTCGAGGACGGGCAGCCCGAATCCCTCGTAGAAGGACGGCATGACGAAGAGCGTGGCGCCGGCGTAGAGGAACGGCAGGTCCGCCGCCGGGACGTAGCCGAGGAAGCGGAGTCGTTCGCCGAGCGGATGACCGCGCCCGAGGGAGGCGGGGTCGGCGAGGCCCCAGCCGGTCCCGCCGGCGACGACGGCGTCTCCGGGGAAGGCGCTCGCGACCTCGGCCATGGCGCGGAGGAAACCCGGCAGGTTCTTCCGGGGCTCGCGCGTCCCGACGAAGAGCACGTAGTCGCGCTCGATCCCGAATCGATCCCTGACCGCCGCGCGCGCGCGCGCCGGGTCGAGCGGCCGGAACTCGCGGCCCGGGGCGAGCGGGACGACATGCACGCGCGCCGGGTCGAGCGGATGGAAGCGGAGGAGGTCACGGGCGGTCGCGGCCGAGATCGCGATCACGCGATCCGCGGCGCGGAGCGAGCGACTCGCCACCGGGGCGAGGAGGAGGCGATCCCGCCGGGAGAGCGTTTGTGGGTGAAGGCGATACACGAGGTCGTTGCAGGTGACGACGAGCGGGATCCGGCCGCGCAGGCCGACCGGAAGGACGAGGTTCGTCCCCCAGAAGACGTCGAGCCGATCGGCGGCGAGGAGCCCGCTCGCGCCCCAGTGGAGCCACGGCGTGCCGAAGCGGGCGGCGAGGCCCGTGCCCTCGCGCACCGTGGCCCGGCTCCCGGGCGGCAGTTCGAGAGCCACGCGGTCGCCGCCCCGCGCCGTGTAGCAGAGGATCTCCATCTCGGGGGCGAGGACCGCGAGCGCGTGGAGCGTCTCGCGCACCGCGATACCGATCCCGGTGAGCGGGGTCGCGAGCGGGCGGGCGTCCACGCCGAGGCGAAAGCGCGGGGAGGTCATGGGGGCGAGACCCGGAGCGCGGCGGTCACGGGCGTCCATCGAGGTGCCCGCGGCGTTCGCGGAGACCACCCGTGGCGAGGAGGAGGAGCCCCGCCAGACGACTCCCGAGGACGCTCAGCGCGAAGGCCCAGGCCACGGCCGCGGCGCCGTGCGCGGGAGCGAGCCACCAGGCGAGGCCGGCGGCGGCCGCCGCGCAGAGGAGGTTCGTCGCGAGCGCGATGTCGGCGCGCTTGTGATAGAAGACGAGCACGTCGATCGGCGCGGCGAGGATCTGCAGCGCGGTGGCGGCGAGGAGACCGCGGGCCACCGGGGCGGCCGCGCCGTAGCGGTCCGACCACAGGAGGGTCATGGCGGGGCCGGCGGCGAGGAAGAGGGCGGCGAGGCCCAGGACCAGGACGCCGAGAAACGGCAGCGAGCGCCATTGCAGGTGGAGGGCGGCCCGCCCGTCGGGGGCGCGGGCGGTGCGCGCCGACATCACCATCAGGTACTGGCTGAGGAGGACCGTGACCGGGAGCACGAGCTGGCTCGCCAGGTAGAAATGCGCGGCCTCGATGTTCCCCGCGCGGGCGAAGGTGATCGGCCCCGGCAGATACGTGGCGGCGACGCCCAGCGCCCCGGCTCCGCCGAAAGTGAATGACAGGCGCAGGAATTCACGGCGGGCGTCGGGGGCGAGCGGGGGGCCGGCGGCGGCAGCGGCCGGGAGGAACGAGGCCGAGAGCAGCGCGTGGAGGAGCGGCGTGAGCGCGAGCGCGATCGCCGCCGCCTGCCAGCGCGGCACGGCGGGCAGGAGGACGAGGGCCAGCACGATTCCGACGCGGAGGGCGGTCGCCGCCCCGCGCACGACGAGCTCGCGGGGCACGCGCTCCCAGGCGATGAAGATGGTCGAGGCGAGCGAGCCGAGAGCCGCGGCGAGGCCGCCGGCGAAGGCCGCGAGGAGCGCGCCGGTCGCCCCGCCCTCCGGGAAGTAGCGCCGGGCGAGGAGGGGCGCGAGGAGCGCGCCGATCGCCGTCACCGCCGCGCCGGCCCCGAGCTTCACGCCGAAGGCGAGGCGCACGGCGCCGCCGGCAGCGCGCCCGCGGGCGAGCTCGGCCGACGCGATGCGGAGGAGGGCCGGATTGACGCCGCACTCGGCCGCCGCCGAGGCGATGAGTAGGACCATCATGCAGAACGACAGCGCTCCCATCGCCTCCGCGTCGAAGGTGCGGGCGAGCACCATCTGCGTTGCGAAGACGGCGCCCTTCGCGAGCACGTCCCCGCCGGTCAGGAGCAGCGTGGTGCGGGCGACATACGATCGCTTGACGAGCGCGAGCGGCGTGACCATGCCCCTCCCCAGGAACCGGCGGCTCGTCCATACTCCCGGGCCGGAGCGGTGGCGGCAGGTCGCGCGCCGCGCGGGCGCGCAACCGGACGAACCCGGCGTCAAGGAAAGACGAGGACGTGCATTATAGCGGTCCCATGCGCGTGGCGATCGATGCGCGCCAGCTCTGGGAGATGGGGATCGGCACCTATGTGCGGAATCTCCTCGGCGGCCTGGCCCGTGCCGGGGGCCGGGAGATCGAGCTCACCCTCCTCCTCCCGCCGCCGCCCTGGCGCGACACCTGGATCGACGCGGTGGCGGCCCGGGCCGGCTTCCCCGGGGCCATGGCGCCGGGCGGGGGCGCGACCCCAGGTAGGGCCGCGCCGCCGGGCGCGGCCGCGACCCCGGGCGCATCCGCGGGTCCGCCGGCCGTGCGCTGGATCGAGCTCGCCGCCCCCAAGCAGTCGCTGGCGGAGCAGGTGGCCGTGCCGCTCCGCCTCGCGCGCGAGCGGCTCGACCTCGTGCATGCGCCGCACTACGTGTTGCCCTTCGCCGTGCCGCATCCGCTCGTGGTCACGGTGCACGACGTTATCCATCTCCTCTTCCCGGAGTTCCTGACCCCGTTCCGGCGGCGGATCGCCGGCGGTTTGCTCGCACTGGCGCTCCGGCGCGCCCGGCGCGTGATCACGCCGTCGCGCCGCACCGCGGACGACGTGGCGCGGTTGTTTCCGTTCGCGCGCGGGAAGCTCCGCGTCGTGTCGGCCGGGGTCGCGGCGGTGTTCGCCGCCGGCGCGCCGGAGCCCGCGCGCATCGCCGCATGGCGGCGCGCGCACGGACTTCCCGAACGGTACTGCCTCGCGGTCGGCGCCGTGCGCCCTCACAAGAATCTCCTCCACCTGGCGCGGGCCTACGCCGCGAGCGGTCTTGCGCCGGACGTGGGCCTCGTCCTCGTGGGGGAGGTGCCGGCGCGCTCGGCGGGTCTGCTCGCCGCGATCACCGCGGCCGGCGGCAACGCTGTTCGCTTCATCGGGCGGGTGGCCGAGGCCGATCTGCCGCTCCTCTACGCGGGCGCCACCCTGGTCGCCGTGCCCTCGCTCTACGAGGGGTTCGGGCTCCCCGCGGTCGAGGCGATGGCCATGGGGGTGCCGGTCATCGCCGCCGCCGCCGGATCCCTGCCCGAGGTGGTGGGGGAAGCGGGACTGCTCGTCGGGCCGGACGACCTTGCCGGCTGGAGCGCGGCGCTCCGCCGCATCGTGCACGAGCCTCTGCTCGCGGCCGAGCTCGGCGCCCGCGGTCGCGAAAGCGCGGCCGCCCGTCATCGACTCGAGCGCTGCGGCGCGGAGACGCTCGCCGTGTATCGCGAGGCGCTGGCTAGCCGACGGTGATGATGCGGATGTTGTCGGGCAGGCTCGTCGTCAGGGTGCGCACGACGTTCCCGCGCAGCATGTGGTAGATGGACGTCCGCTGGCTCACGCCGACCATCACCGCGTCCACGCCGAGCTTGGCCGCCGCCTCGGCCAGGGTGGCCGCCGCGTTGCCCGAGATCGCCCAGATCGGTACGACCGTGATGTCGTAGGCCGCGGCGATCTCGGCGGCCTCGTTGAAGGCGGCGATGATCTCCGGATCCGGGCGGATCTGCTCGCCCGAGAAGAGCCCGGGCCACTCGGTCACCGCGATCACGTAGAGAGCCACTCCGCCCTGGGCCTTGGCCCGCCGGATCGCCTCGTGGATGAGCCGCGGGTTGCGCCCGCGGAGCGCGGCGATGGTGGTCGACGGGAGAAGGGTCTTCACGGCCAGGGCGTCCTCGAGGTTCAAGATCGGCTCGCGCTCGAGCACCTCCTCGATGACCTGCTTGCGGACCAGCGCCGCGCGCCGCGCCACCGCCGGCAGGCGGTTCAGGGCTTTGACCGGAAGATCGCGGCGGATGGCGAGCGCCGTCAGCAACCCGATGCCGGTCACGGTCCCGCCGAACAGCGTGGCGAGCGGCTTGGTCGCGATGTTGACGCCCCATGCCGTCGCCACCATGGCGGAGGTGAGGATCCCGAGCACGAAGACGAATCCGCGCCGGCGCGCCCTCCAGCGCGTCACGTCGAGACCCACCGCGGTGAAGGTGAAGGCGCCGAGGAGGCCGAAGGAGTACATGTCGCCGAGGAGCTGGAGGTGTCCCTGGGTGAAGACGACCACGAGCACCGGCACCAGGGTGGCGAGCAGGATGGCGCGGTGCGGGGTGCCGTAGCGGCGGTTGCGCGATGCGAGGAGCTTCGGCATGAACTTCTGCCGGGAGAGCGCCAGGAAGACGTGGTAGCAGCCGATGATGGCGGTGTTGGCCGCGAGGAGGAGGAGCGCGCCGGCGGTGAGCACGACGGCGGCCCGGGCGAGCAGCCCGCCATGCTCGAACGCGAGCTCCGAGATCATGTACTCGCTGCCTTCCCTCTTGATCCCGGAGCTGAGCGTGGCCATCGAGAGCGCGGTGAGGAAGGGCGAGGTGATGAGGATCGTGATGATGACGGCCGCCGTCGTGCGATGGGCGGTGAGGGCGATCGGGCGGCGGAGCGCCGGGGACAGCTGGCTCACGCTCTCGAGCCCCGAGAACGCGAGCCACGCCCCCGAGAACCCGACGAGCAGCGCGCCGGGAGGGAGCGCGCGGAAGGTCGCGGCATGGGTGGCGAGCCGGGCGATCTCGGCGGGCCCGATCTGGAACAGGGCGAGGCCGATTACGACCAGGTTCACGGCGAGCGCACCGACGGCGAAGAAGAGGGCGAGGGTTGCGCTCTCGCGGATACCGATGACGTTGATCACCGCCATCAGGAAGAGTGCGATCACGGTGAGCGCCACGACATGCGCACCGAGCTCCGGGAAGATCGAGCTCAGGTAGTAGAAGCCGCTGGTCGTCGAGATGGCGGAGGTCAGGAAGTAGTCAGTCGTGATGAGCATGCCGCCGAGCGCACCGGCCGTAGGCCCGAATGCCTCGGTCGCCACGCTCACGACCCCCCCGCCCTCGGGATGCGTGATGGTGACCTCGGTGTACTTGAGCGCGAGAAGGACGAAGCCGAGGCTCGTCGCCACGACGAAGAGCGTGGCGAGATCGCCGACCTGGCCGTAGAGGATGCCCGGCACGTAGTAGACGCTCGTGCCGATGTCGCAGAAGACGACCGCCCAGGCGAGCGGCCAGGTCAGATTGCTCGGCGGCTTGGCGACCTTGAGTCCCACCGCCTCGGCGCCGGGTGCCGGGGCGGGGACGTCCCGGGGCGGGGCGCTCATCGGTGCGCTCGCGAGCGGACGGGACGGCGGGGCGTCCGGCGGCGCGCGGTGCTCGGGGACGGGCCGCGGGCCGGTCCGGCGTCCGGTTCTTGGGCGGCCTCTGGATGGGCTAGTGACACAGGGTTCCGATTCTCCGCCTGGCGTTTCGATGCCGGGAGGGCGGAGCTTGGCATAGCCCCGGAGGAGCGTCAACTTGACCCCGGCCGCCACCTCTCTACGGACCGTTGACATTCCGGGAGTCGCTGCCATTTACTCACGGTGCCCGGACCAGCCTCGAGGCGCGCCTCGCCGGCCGGCGGCACCGGGGCCGGCCGGCCGGGCCCCGGTCCCACATGAGCAAGAGTGAGCGACACAAGAGCGAAGCCCGTCTCCAGGCCCTTCTCGCGGTGAGCGACGTCGCGGCGATCTTCGCTGCGGTGCTGGCCGCCTACGGGCTCCGGTTCCACTCCCCGCTCACCGCCCTGGTGCCGGTGACCAAGGGGATCCCGCCTCTCGGCCAGTACATCGCCGCTGCCCTCGTCATCGCCGTGGCCTGGCTGCCCACGTTCGCCGCGCTCGGTCTCTACCGCGTGCGCCAGCGGCTCGATCTCCGCGCGCAGCTCGCGGCCGCGCCGCGCGGCGTCGGCTGGGGCACGCTCGTCGTGTTCGCGTTGAGCTTCTTCTATCGCGACGCGAGCTTCTCGCGCGTCACCCTGCTGATCGCCGTGCTCCTCCTCGTGCTCCTCGTGCCCGCGGGCCGCGCTCTCGTCGTCGGCCACATCGCGCGCCGCTTCTTCACCCCGTCGCGCCTCGCCGTGGCGGGGAGCGGGCCCACGGCGCGCGTGCTGGCTGCGAGGCTCGCTCACGCGCCCGAGCCCAATGCGCGTTTCGTGGGACGCTACGGCGACGACGGCGACGACAGCGGCGCGCCGGGCGCGCCGCCGCCGTGGGGGGCGCTCGGCGCGATCGTCGGCCTGGTCGCGAACGGCGAGGTGGACCGCGTGATCCTGGCGCTCGATCTGGCGGAGAGCGGGAGCGCGCCGGAGCTCCTGGCCGCGCTCGCTCCCCTCGGCGCCGATGTGGAGTGGATTCCCGATCTCACCGCATTCGGTCCGGGCCGGGCCCGGCCCGACGAGCTCCTCGGCATGCAGTCGCTCGTCCTCGGCGAGTTCCCGCTCCTCGGCTGGAACGGCGCGGCCAAGCGCACGATGGACCTCGTCCTGAGCGCCGGTGGTCTCGCTGTTCTCCTGCCCCTGTTCGCCGTGATCGGGCTTCTCATCAAGGCTGCCGGTCGCGGCCCCGTCCTCTACGCCCAGGAGCGGATCGGACGCGACGGCCGCCGCTTCCGGATGCTCAAGTTCCGGACCATGGTCGCCGACGCCGAGCAGCGGAGCGGGCCGATCCCCGCGGCCCGCAGCGATCCGCGGGTGACTCCGATCGGGCGCTTCCTCCGGCGCACGAGCCTCGATGAGCTGCCACAGCTCTTGAACGTGCTGCGCGGGGAGATGAGCCTCGTCGGGCCGCGGCCGGAACGGCCGGTGTTCATCGCCGGATTGGCGCAGGAGATCCCCGACTACCTACGCCGCCAGCGCGTCAAGTCGGGGATGACGGGGTGGGCGCAGATCCACGGGCTCCGCGGCGGCGATTCCTCGATGGACGAGCGCGTGCGCTGCGACCTCTACTACATCGAGAACTGGTCCCTGGGGCTCGACCTCCGGATCCTCTTCCGGACGATCTTCACTCTCCACCGCCAGCGGAACGCCTACTGAGCGCCGCGGCCTCCCGCGGGCCCCGCCTCGCCCGCCTTGTCTTCAGGAGGTTTCAGAAGGTCGCGGTGACGCCCGCCGAGAAGGAGATCGTCTCCTCGCGGCTGCCGAGGTTCAGCTCGGTGAGGAGCTCGTAGCCCGCCGCGAACGGGTAGTCGAGGCCGAAGCGCGCCTGCACGTCGAGGTCGGTGTCGTCCTCGACGTTGCCGACCATGAACATGAGGGCGCTGTAGGGGATCAGCACCGTGCCGCCGGAGGTCGTCACCTTCTTCGAGGCGACCGGCCCGAAATCGAAGTCGATGAGGTCGAGGTCGCCGGCATGCTGGTAGCCGAAGGCGAGATCGCCCGCGAGGTCGAGCGGGAACTCGCCGGTCTCGGGGAAGAAGAGGTGCTTCACGTCGCCCGCCACCCCGAACAGGGTCTCATCGCCGAGATCGAAGTCCGGGAAGCCGACCTGGATGCCGATGTCGGTGCGCGGCGCGATGCCGGTGCGGAAGTGCCCGACGAGGCCGATCGGCTCGCCGAGGAGGACGAAGCCACCGAGCGCGTAGTCGTTCTCCCCGTAGGGCACGGCGGTGGACCAGGTCCCGAGCGTCTGCGCGCCGGCGCCGGCCGGGACGAGCGCGGCGAGGGCGAGCGCCGCGATCAAGGCGCGCGGCGCGACGAGCCGCAGCGAGATGGCGACAGCCATGGTCGGACTCCTTTTCGCGGTCCTGCTCCGCCGCTCGCGGGCACCGTCCTGGAACCCGGAGCGGGGCGCGGAGACGTGAGTTCGCGGCTGCACGAGGGACGCGACGCAGGCTACCATCGGTCCGCGCGGGACGTCAACGGAGCGGCCCCGCGGCCCGCCGGGTTCGATGCCGGCCTGAACGCCGGGGAAGGAGAAGGAGCGACCGTGCGCACCGTGCTGTCGGTGGTCGGAGTCCGTCCGCAGTTCGTGAAGCATGAGCCGGTGTCGAGGGCGCTCCGCTCCCGCTGCCGAGAGCTGGTGGTCCACACCGGCCAGCACTACGACCACGCCATGTCGCGGCTCTTCTTCGACGAGCTCGGCATCCCGGAGCCCGATCGCCATCTCGGCGTCGGATCCGGGACGCATGCCGAGCAGACCGGTCTCGTCGCCGAGCGGATGGAGGCCACGATCGAGGAGCTACGCCCCGACTTCGTCCTCGTGTTCGGAGACACCAACTCGACCCTCGGCGCGGCGCTCGCCGCCGCCAAGCTCCGCGTGCTGCTCGGCCACGTCGAGGCCGGCGTGCGCACCGGGCTTCCGGGGATGGCGGAGGAGATGAACCGCATCCTCGTCGATCACGCCTCCGATCTCCTCTTCGTGCCCACCGCGGGCGGTGTCGAGCATCTCGAGCGGGAGGGGGTGCACGGGGCCATCCACCTGACCGGGGACGTGATGCGCGACGCCCTCGAGATGCACCTCGCGCGCGCGGCGGAGCGGCCGCATCCGGCCCGTGCACACGGACTCGAGCCCGGCGGCTACGTGCTCGCGACGGTGCATCGGGCGGAAAACACGGACGGGGCGGCGGCCCTCGGCGGGATCCTCGACGGGCTCGCCGCGCTCGATGAGCCGGTGCTGTTCCCGGTGCATCCCCGCACGCGGAAGGCGCTGGCGGAGCACGATCTCGAGGCGCGCCTCGCCGCGCTCGACCGCGTGGTGGCGATCCCTCCGGTGGGCTACCTGGACATGCTCGTGCTCGAGCGCGATGCGCGGCTCATCCTCACCGACTCGGGCGGCGTGCAGAAGGAGGCCTACTTCCTCGGGACGCCGTGCCTCACCGTGTTCCCGGAGACGCCATGGCCCGAGACGGTGGCCGCCGGCTGGAACCGGCTCGTGCCGCCGAGCGGGGCCGAGATCGCGCGCGCCGTGCGCTCCTTCGCGCCCGCGGAGCCGCGGCCGAATCTGTACGGGGACGGCCGAGCGGCCGAGCGGATCGCGGCGCTCATCGCCTCCGCGCTCGATTGAGCGGGGAGGTCCGCCGCGCGGACTGCGCCGGTGGCGGAAGGCTGCTGCGCTCGTGGCCGGAACGCTGTTGCCGGCTCTGGCGGCGCGCCTAGTTGCGCGCCGAGCGCTCGCGGAGCTTCTTGAGCTCGGTTGCGGTCAGGCTGTCGATGCCCTCGCGCGAGATCTTGTCGAGGATCGCGTCCACCTCGGCGTTGTCCCCGACCTCCGCGCGCGGTCGCTCGACGGGCGGCTTCCGCGGCGACTCGACGACGCGCAGGCCGCGGGACCGCGCCCGCACCTGCCGCCGGACGCGGCGGACCAGGGCGCCGAGCCGCCAGTCCGCCTTGAGAAAGACGAAGGCGGCGGCCATCCCGGCCAGATGGGTGACATGTCCGATGCCGTCCGAGGAGAAGCGGCGGGCGGAGAGGAACTCCATCACCGCGTAGATGAGGACGAAGATGCGGGCCGGCACGGGGATGATGAAGGCGAGGAGGATGGGGGTGTCCGGGTAGAGCAGGGCGAAGGCGACGAGCACGCCCATGATCGCCCCCGAGGCCCCGATGGTCGGCGCGGAGGAGTCGAGCATGAGGAGCCAGGTGGCCAGCCCGGCTGCGATACCGACGATGAAGTAGAACTTCATGAACGCGTCGTAACCCCAGTCTCGTTCGAGCGGTACGCCGAACATCCAGAGTGCGAACATGTTCATGAGAATGTGCCAGAAGTTGCCGTGAAGGAAGAGATAGGTGACCGGCTGCCAGAGGCGGAGCTCGCCCACCACGGCGCGCGGGACGAGGCCGAACACGTCAAACCACTGGAACGAGGTGATCAGCTGGGTGAGGAGGAAGATCCCCGTGTTGGCGATGAGGAGCTGCTTCACGCCCCGGGTCAGCGGCCCGGGGCCGAAGGCTCCCTCGAACTGGGACATGCCGAATCGGCTGGTCGTGCGCATGGTTGGTCTCGAGCGGCGATTCTAGCCCATGAGCGGTGCTCGCGCATCCCACGCCCGGACCGCGCGCCGCCCGCAGGGATGCAGCGCGCGCGTCCGTCCGGGCTGCCCTTTCCTTCGCCCATGGTAAGCTATCCCGGATTCGAGTCCGGTACCCCGGCGCCGGACCCGGGGTTCGTCCGTGGAAAGGAGTGCCAGCGCGTGCAGCCAAGGGGTCAACGAACGCAGTCTCTCGTCATCGGTGCGACGGCCGGGGTGGTCGCCCTGGCCGTGGCTCTGGGCGCGCTTCGATCGAGCCGGGCCGAGGATGCGTCCTCGAGCGCCACGCCGTCCGGGCAGAGCCCGCGCGGAACGGACCCGGTGGCCGTGCCTCCGGCTCCCGCGGATCCCGATCGGTCGATCGGCGGGTACGACATCTGGATGTCCCGTGACCTCGGGAACGGACGCTGGGCGGTGCCCGTGAACCTGGGGCCCACGGTCAACACGACGAACCGGGAGCTGAGCCCGGGGGTGAGCGCCGACGGCGAACTCCTCTACTTCGCGTCCCGGGACCGCCCCGACAGCCGCGGCGGCGAGGACATCTACGTGTGCGCGCGAGAGGGCAAGGGCTGGGGGCCGGCGAAGAATCTCGGGCCGACGATCAACACGAGTCTCGAGGAGATCGCGCCCTGCCCGTTCCCGGACGGGACGACGCTTCTCTTCTGTCGCCGCGACCCCGTGCAGCGCGCGTACGATCTCGCCGTGTCGGTTCATGTGGAGGGCGAGTGGCTCGAGGCGATCGGGCTCGGCCGCCCGCTGGCCACCCCGGGCGAGGAGCGCTTTCCGTCCATCACCGCCGACGGCAAGGAGCTCTTCTTCGCCGCGCAGTGGCGGGCCGGTCGCGGTGACTACGACATCTGGCAGTCCTACCGCGACGCCGGCGGCGCCTGGAGCGAACCGATCAACCTGGGACCGGTCATCAATACGCGTGAGGCGGAGTACTCGCCGGCCATCTCCCCGGACGGCAAGCGCCTCTTCTTCGCCGCGCAACGGAGCGAGAGCCAGGACTACGACCTCTACATGAGCGAACGCAAGGAGGGCGGGACCTGGCAGGAACCGGTGCGGCTGCCGGAGCCGGTCAGGAGCCGTTTCAACGAGTACTGCCCGACGGTGGGTCCGGACGGGAAGACCCTGTACTTCTCCTCCGATCGGGACCGCGGGCAGGAGATCGCCCCCGCGATCGAGGAGTAGCGCGCCCGGTCATGGACACGAGCCCGCGCTCGGATGGGTCGCCATGGTCAGCGCCGCCGGAGACGGCATGAGCGCGCCGCCGCCCGCGCCCGCGCCGGAACTGTGCGTGCACGGCGGTGAAGTTTGCTACCTGTGCGGTCTGTCGATCGTGGGCGGGGAGATGGCGGTCGTCTATCGCGACGAGCGGTTCTGGGAGCAGCAGTTCATCTATCACGCGCGCTGCTGGGCGGACGCCGACCTGCCCGCCAAGTCCGCGGCCGGAGCGCCCCGGCCGGCACCGGTCGTGGTGCTCTCCGCGACCCCCTGTCTCGGCTGTCACGCGCCGATCGAGGCCGGTGACCTGATCGTGCGGGAGTGGGTGCGCGGCGGCCGCGGCGTACGCATCTACCACGCGCGCTGCGCGCCGCGCGACGATCGCGGCTAGACGATGTCGGGGGACGGTCGGCTCGAGCGCGCCGCCGGGCGGCGCGGAGCGCGGCGCGCGATCGCCGGGGAGTGGGGCGCTCTCCTCCTGGCTGTCGTCCTCGGGCTCCTCGCCCGCGGTGTCGCGACTGTCGCCCTCCTCGACCAGCCGGTGTTCCGGGCGCCGGTGCTCGATCCTGCGGCGTACGACCGCTGGGCCCGTGCGATCGCAGCCGGCGAGGTGTGGCCGCGCGAGCCGTTCTACCTGGCGCCGCTCTATCCGTATCTCTGCGGCCTGATCTACGCGGTCGCGCCCGATGGCCCGCTCGCGGTCGTCCTCCTGCAGCATCTGGCCGGAGTCGCGCTCACCGCGGGCGCCGGGGCCGCGGCGCTCGCCCTGGCCGGGCCGACGGCCGGCGCCGCCGCGGCGTTCCTGACCGCTCTCTACGGGCCGCTCGTCCTCAACGAGAATCTCCTCCTGCCCGAGGCGCTGGGCGCCGTGCTCGTCGCGGCCGCTGCGTGGATGCTGGCGCGGGCGGTGGCGCGCCCTCCGGTCGCGTCGCCCCGCGCCCTCGGCGCGGGGGTCATCCTGGGTCTCGCCGCGCTCGTGCGCCCGACCGCGCTCGCGATCGTCCTGGCGCTCGCCGCGTGGCTCCTCGCGCGGGCGCCCGGATCCGCACCGGTCCGGCGCCGGGCGGCGGTGGCGTTCCTGCTCGGCGCCGCGCTCGCCGTCGCGCCGGTGACTCTCGTCAATCGCCTCGCGGGCGGCGAATGGGTGCTCGTCACGGCGAGCGGCGGGTTCAACTTCTACGTCGGGAACCACGCCGGCGCCGACGGCGGCTACGTGCAACCGGAGGGAGTGGCCTTCGCCCCCGGCGACCTCGGGGATCCGAGCGGGCGGGGCGCGGCCGAGCGGGCGCTCGGCCGCCCGCTGAGCGCACGCGAGGTCTCGGACTACTGGACGGCGCGCGCTCTCTCCTGGATCCGCGCCGAGCCGGGGCGGGCGCTCGCGCTCTATGTGAAGAAGATCGCCCTCGTCTGGAACCGGGCCGAGATCCCGCAGATCATCGATCGGGCGCGGGTGGGGGACGAGGTGCCGCTGTTCGGCCGGCTGCCGCTCCTCGGTCCCTGGCTCCTCCTGCCGCTCGCTCTCCTCGGGCTCGCCTGCGGTCTCCCGGCTCGCCGCGAGAGCGAGGTCGTGCGCGTCGCGCTCGTCGCCTTCACGCTCGCGACCGCGCTCTTCTTCGTGACCGAGCGCTACCGCGTGCAGGCGGTGCCGCTCCTCGCGGTCGCGGCAGGCGGGGGCGCCGCCTGGCTCGCGCGCGCCGCGCGCCGCCGGGCCCCGCGCCCGCTCGCGCTCGCTCTGGCCGCCGTCGTGGTCGCCGTGGCCGCTACGGATCCGCACTGGTTCGGTCTCGCCGGCCGCCTCGGCAACCCATGGGTGCCGCCGATGAACCGTGCGCTCGCCCTCATCCGGGCCGGCGCAGATTCCAGCGACGTGGCGCAAGCATTCGCGGAAGCGGCGGCCCGCGGGCCGGAGGTGGGGCGGGTCTATGCGAACCGCGGCCAGTGGTACCGCGAGCGCGGCAACCTCGAGGCGGCCGCCGCCGATCTCGACCGCGCGATCCGGCTCGATCCCGACGATCCCCTGGCCTGGACGGCGCTCGGCGGCCTGCAGGCGGCCCGCGGCGACACGGCCGCGGGCCGCTCCTACGCGCGCGCGCTGGCCCTCGATCCGGGGCACGCTCCGGCGGCGCTCGGCCTCGGCCAGGCGCTCCTCCGGAAACGGGAGCCGGCGGTTGCCGTGGCGCCGCTCCGGATCGCCCTCGCCGGGCCGGACTCGGCGGCCGCGCATGATGCGCTCGGGGTGGCGCTCATCATGACGGGGAACGCCGAGGAGGGGTTCTTCCACCTCGAGCGAGCGGTTGAACTGGCGCCGGGACGGGCGACCATCCGCTTGCATCTCGGGCTCGCCCTGGCCGAGGCCGGGCGCGCGACGGAGGCCGCGCGCGAGATCGATGCTGCCCTCGCCGCCGATCCGCGCCATCGCGCGGCGCGGCTGGCGGCCGCGCTCCTCGCGCGCGACCGGGGCGATCCCGGGGCGGCGCGCGCCCATCTCGACACGCTTCTCCGCGATCATCCGTCCGACCCGGAAGCCCTGGCGCTCGGGGCCGCCTTGGCCGGAGCCGCGGGCTCGACCTCGCGGCGCTGACCGCCTGCGGGCTCGACCTCGCAGCGTTGACCGCACGCGCGCGCCCTGCTAGCGTCCGCCGGCCGCCCGCGCCCGGGGTTCCCTTCCGGCCACGGAGTGAGGCCGTGCGGAGCCGGCGGCGCCGATCCCGATCCCCTGCGAAGTCACCCGCTCTCTTCGAGGACGAACGCGCATGAACGCACGCGAGCAGTCGCTTCCCGGCCCCGACGCGGTCGCTTCGGCCCTGGCCGCCGCACCCGGCGTCAAGGCTGACCGCTGGATCCGCAAGATGGCGCTCGAGCACCGCATGATCGAGCCCTTCTGTGACCGCCAGGTGCGCGAAGGCGTCATCTCCTACGGGCTCTCCTCGTACGGCTACGACCTCCGCATCGCCGACGAGTTCCGGATCTTCACCAACATCAACTCGACGATCGTCGATCCGAAGCACTTCGACACCAAGTCGCTGGTCGACTTCCGGGGCCCCGTCTGCATCATCCCGCCCAATTCGTTCGCCCTCGGCCGCTCGGTCGAGTACTTCCGCATCCCGCGTGAGGTGATCACCATCTGTGTGGGCAAGTCGACCTATGCGCGCTGCGGCATCATCACCAACGTGACGCCGTTCGAGCCCGAGTGGGAGGGCTACGTCACCCTCGAGATCTCGAACACGACGCCGCTCCCGGCGCGCATCTACGCCAACGAGGGCATCGCCCAGGTGCTGTTCTTCGCGGGCGCGGAGCAGTGCGAGCGCTCCTACGCCGACAAGAAGGGCAAGTACCAGGGCCAGACCGAGGTCACGCTGCCGCGGATCTAGGCGGCGGGGCGCGCGCGGCGCCGGATCCGCTCGGCAGCGGCGCTAGGCGGGCGGCGCGCTCCCGGTCTCGCCCTTCTTCATGCTCGCCTCGATGAAGGGCCGGAAGAGATCGATCGGGATCGGGAAGAGCGTCGTCGAGTTGTTCTCGGTCGCCACCTCGGCCAGGGTCTGCAGGTAGCGGAGCTGGAGCGCGATCGGGGTCTTCTCGATGACCGCGGCCGCTTCCGACAGGCGCTTGCTGGCCTGGAACTCGCCCTCGGCGTTGATCACGCGCGCGCGCCGTTCACGCTCGGCCTCGGCCTGCTTGGCCATCGCCCGCTGCATCTCCTGCGGCAGGTCGATGTGCTTGACCTGGACGCTCGACACTTTGATGCCCCAGGGATCGGTGTGCTGATCGAGGATCACCTGGAGCCGCTCGTTGATCTTCTCACGCTGGGCGAGGAGATCGTCGAGCTCGACCTCGCCAAGGACGGTGCGGAGCGTCGTCTGTGCGAGCTGCGAGGTGGCGTAGAGGTACTTCTCCACGTCGATGATCGCCCGGCGCGCGTCGATGACCCGGAAGTAAATGACCGCGTTCACCTTCATCGAGACGTTGTCCCGGGTGATGATGTCCTGCGGCGGCACGTCCATGGTCACCGTGCGCAGGTCGACCTTGACCATGCGGTCGATGATCGGGATCAGGAAGATGAGGCCGGGCCCCTTCAACCCGATGATCCGGCCGAGGCGGAAGATGACGGCGCGCTCGTATTCGCGGAGCACCTTGAGCGCGCTCGACAGGAGGAAGGCGCCGAGGACGACGACGATCAGGAACGGTGACAACGTGAGCATGACGAACTCCCCTCTGCGGGACGCTGCGGCGCCCCGCCCAGCTTCACCCGCGTTCGCCGCCGGACGCGGCCGCCGGGCCGTCGCCCGCGGCGGCGACCCGGAGCGTGAGCCCGGTCCCGGATAGGACGCGCACTTCAGCCCCCGCCGCGATCGGCTCCAGCGCCTCCGCCGCCCACAGCTCGCCCCGCACGAGGACGCGGCCGGCCCGGCCCGGGCCGATCTCGCTCCGCGCGATCCCACGCATCCCGACGAGCGCCGGGAGACCGGTCATGGGCCGCTGGCGCTGGGCCAGGATGCCCTTGGTGACGACGAACATGAAGAAGGCGGCGGTCGTCGCCACGGCCGGCAGGATCACCGCGAGCCGGATGCGGAGAAAGTCGCCCTCGAGCGCCGGGTCGATGTCGATGAGCATGAGCGAACCCATGAACATGGCGATGACGCCGCCGATCGTGAGCACCCCGTAGCTCGGCACCTTGACCTCGAGGATGAACAGGATGATGGCGACGATGATGAGGAGGAGCCCCGCGTAGTTGAGCGGCAGCGTGTGCAGGCCGTAGAAGGCGAGGATCAATGAGATCGAGCCGGCCACTCCGGGCAGCACGGCGCCCGGATTGTAGAGCTCGAGGAGGAGCCCCAGCATGCCGAGGGTGAACAGGACGTAGGCGATGTTGGGATCGGAGACGTAGTCGAGGATGCGGAAGCGCCAGTTCATGCCCACGCGCTCGATGCGCGCCCCCGCCGTCGCGAGCACGACCGTGCGGCGCTCGAGACGCACGGTGCGACCGTCGACCGCCGCGAGCAGGCTGTCGAGGCTCGGGGTCACGAGGTCGACGACCCCGAGCGCGCGGGCGGAGTCGGCGGTGGCGGACACCGCGCGGCGGACGGCCTTCTCCGCCCACTCGGCATTCCGCCCGTGGCGCTCGGCCAGCGAGCGGATGAAGGCGACCGCGTCGTTCTCCGCCTTCCGGGACATGACCGAGTCGGGCGGGCCGCCGCCCAGGTTGACGGGGGAGGCCGCGCCGATCGAAGTCGCCGGATGCATGGCGGCGATATGCGCGGCGTAGGTGACGAAGACGCCGGCCGAGGTGGCGGTGGACCCGGCCGGGTAGACGAACGTGATGAAGGGCACGTCCGCGCCAAGGATCGCCTTGGCGATCACGTGCGTGGACTTGTAGAGCCCGCCGGGCGTGTCGATCTCGAGGACCACGGCATCCGCCCCGTCCTCCTCGGCGCGCGCGATCGCTTCGCGGATGTACTCGCTGGCGACCGGATTGATGGCCCCGTCGATCGTGATGACATGGACGAGGGGCGCGGCGGCGGCGATCGGCGGAACCCCGGCCGCCGTGGCGACCAGGACGCCGAAGGCGCCGGCGCGGAGAAGGCGCCGCCCGCCGGTCGCGCGGCCTGTCGCGTGGATTGCGCGAGCCCGGGGGGACTCTGACAGCGGTCGGCCCACGGCGCACATCCTTTCGGGGAGGTGACCCGGACTATGGGCCCGCCGTGCGGGGGCTGTCAAGCGGGCCAGGCCGCCGGCGCGGGGCGGGCCGCCGGCGCGGGGCGGGTCGCCGGCGCGGGGCGGGTCGCCGGCGCGGGGCCGCCGGCGCTTGACACCCCGGAGGCACGCTGACAAGTTAGGAGAGCGCGCCCGGTGTCGCCCCGGCTGGGCTCTTGCGTTCCTGGTTCCGGTTCCGGAGGAGGCTCCCTTGTTCGCAGTCGCCATCGTCGGGGCCACGGGGCTCGTCGGTCGCACGTGCCTCGAGGTGTTCGCCGAACGCCGCTTCCCGATCGGGCGTCTCGGCCTGTATGCCTCGTCCCGCTCGGCGGGCCGGCGCCTCCGCTTCGCGGGGAGCGAGCATCGGGTCCTCGACCTCGCGAGCGCCGATCCGTCCGGGTACGACCTCGCCCTCTTCGCGGCCGGCGCCGAGGTTTCGCGGCAGGCGGCGCCCGCGTTCGCCGCGGCCGGGGCGCTCGTCGTCGACAACTCGAGCGCCTTTCGCCTGGAGCCCGATGTGCCGCTCGTCGTGCCCGAGGTGAACGCAAGAGCCCTCGCCGCCGCCGGTCAGGGCGGCCGGGGGCGGATCGTCGCCAATCCGAACTGCTCGACCATCCAGCTCACGATGGCGCTCAAGCCGCTCCACGACGCGGCGCGCCTCCGGCGCGTGATCGTGGCCACCTATCAATCGGCTGCCGGAGCCGGCCAGAAGGGCCTCGACGAGCTCGAGCGCGAGACCGCGCGCGCGCTCGCGGGCGCGCGGCCCGCGGCCCGGGTGTTCGCGCACCCGCTCGCCTTCGAGGCGCTGCCGCAGATCGGCGCCTTCCTCGATTCGGGCGCCACCGTCGAGGAGCAGAAGATGGTGGACGAGACGCGGAAGATCCTCGGGCTCCCGGACCTCGCCATCTCGACCACCTGCGTGCGCGTGCCGGTGCGCGTCGGGCACTCGGAGGCGGTGTGGGTGGAGACCGAGCGGCCGCTCTCCCCCGAGGATGCGCGCATCCTCCTCGCCGTCGCACCCGGCGTCCGCGTCGTCGACGAACCGGCGGTGGGGGTCTATCCGCTGGCCGCGGCGGCGGCGGGCACCGATCTGGTCTACGTCGGGCGGATCCGGCGCGACCCGGCGAGTCCGCATGGCCTCATGCTGTGGATCGTGGCCGACAATGTGCGGAAGGGAGCGGCCACCAACGCAGTGCAGATCGCGGAGCTCGTCCTCGCCGCGGATCCGGCGGTCCAGGAAGCGGCGAAGGATCGCGCCGCCGGGAGCCGATAGAGGAACCAGCCATGTTCGAGAACTTGAAGGGCGACCTCAAGGCGGCCCGCCTCCATAACGCCAATTCCCCGAGCTGGGTGGATCAGAACGTGACGATCTGGCTCCACTACGGAACCCAGGCCGTCGCCATCTATCGCTTCGGACGCTGGCTCCAGACCTTCCGCATCCCGATCGTGAAGCAGATCCTCACCCTCATCCACATCACCGCGCGCACGTTCTCCGAGATGGTCTACGGGATCAACGTGCCCGAGTCGACCACGATCGGCCCCGGGCTCTGCATCCACACCTGGGCCGGCGTCTTCCTGCCGCACAACCAGACGATCGGGCGGAACTTGACGGTCCAGCACGGGAACCTGATCGAGGACGGCGTCACGATCGGCGATGACGTCTACGTCGGCGTGGGCGCCAAGCTGATCGGGCGGATCCGGATCGGAAGCCGGGTTCGGATCGGCGCCAACGCGGTCGTCATCGCCGACGTGCCCGACGACTCGACCGCGGTCGGGGTTCCCGCCCGGGTGATCCGGCACGCGCCGCCGGCGATCGCCCCCGGCCGCGCAGCCCCGGACCGGGAGGCGAGCCGGGCGTAGGCCCAGAGCGCCCGCCCTCCGCTCCGGAGCGCCTGCCGCCTCGGTGCACGACGCCCGTCCGCCCCGCCTCCGCCGCCGGGCGCCCCGCGGTGTAGAATGAGCGCCGGAGGACCGGCGCATGGGCTGTCTCGTCTATTCCGACGACTACTACGCGGACATCGGGGGGCATGTCTTCCCGATGGAGAAGTTCGCGCTTACCCGTCAGTTCCTGCTGGAGAGCGGAGCGGCGGCAGCCGGCGACTTCGTCGCGCCGGCGCCGGCCACCGACGAGGAAGTGCGCCGCGTGCACACGGCGGAGTACGTCGCCAAGCTCAAAGCGGGGCGCCTGAGCCGGGAGGAGATCCTGGTCCTCGAGCTCCCGTACTCGAGCGAGCTCGTACGCGCCTCCTGGCTCACGGCCGGCGGCACCATCACCGCCTGCCGGCTCGCCCTCGCCCACGGTTTCGGCGGGAACCTGGCCGGCGGTTTCCACCATGCATTCGCCGATCACGGCGAGGGCTTCTGCGTCCTGAACGACATCGCGATCGGCATCCGCGCCATGCTGGCCGAGGAGCGGGTCGAGCGGGTCGCTGTCCTCGACCTCGACGTTCACCAGGGGAACGGCACCGCCGCGATCTTTGCCGGCGAGCCGCAGGTGTTCACGTGCTCGATCCACCAGGAACGGACCTACCCGGTGGTCAAGCCGCCGAGCGACCTCGACCTCGGACTCCGCGACGGCGCCGACGGCGGCGAGTACATGACGGCGCTCGAGGACGCGCTCGCGGCGACGCTCGCGAGCCGTCCGGAGCTCCTCGTCTATGTCGCCGGCGCCGATCCCTATGCCGCGGACCAGCTCGGCGGGCTCGCTCTCACGCTCGCGGACTTCGCCGATCGCGACGAGCGGGTGTTCGCGGCGGCGGAGGAGGCACGCGTGCCGGTGGTCGCCGTGCCGGCCGGCGGCTACGCGGTGGACGTCCGCGACACGGTGCGCATCCACGCCCGGACCTTCCGCCGCGGGCTCGAATACGCCGAGGCCCGTGCGTGAGTCGCGCCTGGTTCGAGGTCGCCTTCGATGACCTCTACGTGGAGCTCTACGCGCATCGCGACGAGGCCGAGGCCGCACAGGCGATCGACTGGGTGGCGCGGGCGCTCGCGGCCCGCGGTCACGCGGGGCTCGCCGGGGCGGCGGTCCTCGACCTCGCCTGCGGGGCGGGGCGGCACCTGGCCGCGCTCTCCCGCCACGGCGCCCGGGCGGTAGGCATCGATCTCTCGCGGAGCCTGCTCGCGCGGGCGCGCGCGGCCGTGGGCGGCGGCGCGCTCGTGCGCGGTGACCTCCGCCGGCTCCCCTGCGCGGCGGCGCGCTTCGATCTCGCGCTCAGCATGTTCACGAGCCTCGGCTACTTCGAGAGCGAGGCGGACAACCAGGCCGCGCTGTCGGAAGTGGCGCGCGTCCTCTATCCTCGGGGCTGGTTCGTGGTCGACTACCTGAATGCGGACCTCGTGCAGCGAAACCTCGCGCCCTGCTCGGAGCGCGAGGTGGGGGAGTATCGCGTGATCGAAGAACGCCGGATCGATGCCGCGCGCGGCCGCGTCCTCAAGGACGTGCGTGTCGAGCGGCGGGCGGGCGGCCCGGTGGTCTCGCACTACGTCGAATCGGTCGCCCTGTGGAACCGGGCGGCGCTCGAGGCCCGGCTCGCCGCGGCGGGCTTCCGCGTGCTCGAGGCGGCCGGCGACTACGCGGGAGGACCGTTCACCGCCGAGGCCCCGCGGCTCCTCCTCCTCGCCGAGCGAGCGAGCGCGCGCCCGCCGGCGGGCGGGGCGCGCGCATGAGCGGCGGGCGGACGCGCGATCCCGCCGGTACGCGGGCGACGAGGCCGGCGGCGGGTCCGGCCCGCGCCGGCGGGATGCCGCTCGCCGACCTCGGCTATGGCCCGGCCTTCACGGCGCTTGCCACCGGCAGTCGCGCGCTCGATCCCCATCTCCCGCCGCTCTCGCGATGGACCGCGGCGGCCGCGGCGCGCCGCGGTGCGCTCCCGGCGCTCGATCGCGCCGCGCTCTGGGCGGACGTCGAGCGACTGGCGATCGCAACCGGCGCTCCCGACGCGGCGCGCCGCGGGATCGCGGCGCTCAAGGCCGGCGCGCCGATCGTCATCACGGGGCAGCAACCAGGGCTCCTCGGCGGCCCGGCCTTCACGCTGTACAAGGCGCTGAGCGCCATCGCCGCCGCGCAGGCGCTCGAAGACGCGCTCGGCGAGCGGGTGATCCCGGTCTTCTGGACGGCCTCCGACGATTCCGACTTCGACGAGATCGCGAGCGCCGCCGTCGCCGGTCCGGATCTCGCCCTCCACAGCGTGGCCCTCGATCCGACGCTCGCTGCCGCGGAGCGCATGGTGGGCGCGCTGCCGGTGGATGCGGGGAGATCGGCTCTCGCCGCGGCGACCGCCGCGGTGCCGGAGACGCCAGCGGCCGCTTCCGCGCTCGCGCTGGCCGGCCCGACCTGGGACCGCGGCGGAGACTGGGGCGAGGGATTCGCCGCGTTCCTCTACGCGCTCCTCGGGGCCGCAGGGCTCGTCGTCATCGATGCGCGCATGCCGGCGCTCCGGCCGCTCGCCGCGCCGCTCTTCGCGCGTTACCTCGAGGATGTCGCGGGCTATTCCGCCGTCGTGGATCGCGCCGGCGAGGCGCTCGCCGCGGCCGGGCTCGGCCGCCAGCTCGGCGCCTATGCCGCGCGCCATCCGCTCTACCGCGAGGAGCCGCCGCGGCGGGTCCGCCTCGTCCCGACCGGCGCCGCCGGAGACAGCGCGGCCGCCTTCGCGCGCGAGGCGCGCGCGGTGCTCGCGGGGGGCGGCCGGCTGTGGGCGGGGGTCGCCCTGCGCCCGCTGGCCATGGACTTCGCGCTCCCCACCATCGCCCGCGTGCTGGGACCGGCCGAGGTGGCGTACATCGCGCAGCTCGCCCCGGCCTACGCGCGGCTCGATGTCGCTCTCCCGGCGGTCCTGCCGCGGCTCGCGGCCACGCTCGTTCCCGCGCGCGCGGCGGCGATCGCGGCCGCCACGGTCGGCGGGCTCTCGGCGCTGGTCGGCGCGCCGCACGTCGTCATGGCGGCCTACTACAAGCGCCAGCTCCCGCTCCCGGCGCGGCGGGCCCTCGAGGAGCTCGAGAGCGGGCAGCGGGCGGGGTTCGCCCGGGCGCGGGAGGCCCTCGGCGCCCTCGGCCGCGGCCTCGATCAGTTCGTCGACGCGGTGGCGGCCCGCTCCGACTACCAGCTCGGTCGCCTGTGGAAGGCTGCGATCCAACGCAACAAATCACGGAAGGCGGCGGCGGAGCCGTGGCTTCGCCACCTGCCGGACTTCCTCCGCCCGCGCGCGGGACTTCAAGAGAGGCGGCTGGCGACGGTCGGCGCCCTCGCCCTCGGCGGGGCGGCGCTCGTCGCGGCCGCGGCCGCGGCCGCGGCCATGGATCTCGAGCCCGGGCGCGCCGGGCGGGGCGAGCACCATCTGATCGCGATCGACTGATCGCGCGGCCCCGGCCGCGCCCGGATTGCGCGCGCGCCTCCGCGGGCGCAGAACGAGGAGGGGGAGCATGAAACTCGTCGCCTTCGGCGCCCATCCCGACGACGTCGAGCTCGCGGCGGCCGGCACCCTGGCGCGCGCCGTCGAGGCGGGGCACGCGGTCCTGATCGCCGATCTCACCCGCGGCGAGCGGGCGACCGCCGGCACGGCGGAGGAGCGCGCGCGCGAGGCGCTCGCCGCGGCGCGCGTTCTCGGCGCCGGTCGCGTCTCGCTCGATCTCCCGGATCTGGGCCTCGATCGCCGCGCCGCGCCACAGCTCGCAGCGGTCGTCGGCCTCCTCCGCCGCGAGCGGCCGGACCTCGTCCTCGCGCCGACCGGGCGCGACGCCCATCCCGATCACGTCGAGGGGCATCACCTGGTCAGGCGCGCCGCATTCATGGCCGGCCTCGCCGCGTACGAGCCGGGCGCCGGCCCGCCGCATCGCCCGCGCCTCATCCTCTTCTACCCGTCCTCGCGCGAGCCCTACGGCCGCCCGCCGATCGTGATCGATGTGAGCCCGACCATCGACCGGAAGATGGCGGCGCTCGCCTGCTATGCCTCCCAGTTCCTGCGCGCCCCGGGCAGTCCGGCCACCCCGCTCAACGCGGCCGGCTTCCTCGAGCGGGTGCGGGCGCGGGCGGCCGCCTGCGGGATCGAGCTCGGCCTCGGCCACGCGGAGGCCTTCTTTCCCGATCGACCGCTCGCCGCGGTCGATCCGTTCCGCTTCCTGGCGACCGCGGAGGACGAGGCATGAGCGCGCGCCCGATGGCGATCGGCATCACCTGCTATCCGACGACCGGCGGCTCCGGGATCGTGGCCACCGAGCTCGGCAAGCGCCTGGCCCGCCGCGGGCACCAGGTGCACTTCATCACCCACGCGGTGCCGGTCCGGCTCCGCGAGTTCGAGGAGCGGATCTCCTTCCATCCGGTCGAGACCGAGAGCTATCCGCTGTTCAACCACCAGCCCTATGCGCTCAACCTGGCGGCCAAGATGAGCGAGGTGATCGAGCGCGCCGAGCTCGACATCCTCCACGTGCACTACGCGCTCCCGCACGCGGTGAGCGCCTATCTCGCCAAGCAGATCGTGCGGCCGCGCGCGGTCCAGGTGATCACGACGCTCCACGGCACCGACATCACGCTGGTCGGGCTCCAGCCCTCCTTCTTCAGCGTCACCAAGTTCTCGATCGAGCAGTCCGATGCCGTGACGGCCGTGTCGGCGTGGCTTCGCGACCAGACCGTGTCCATCTTCGACGTCAGGAACCCGATCCACGTCATCCGCAATTTCGTCGATCCGGGAAAGTTCCGGCCGCTGGCCGCCGGCGACCGGCGTCGCTCCTTCGCCCGTCCGGGCGAGGTGCTCCTCATGCACGCCTCGAACTTCCGGCCGGTGAAACACGCCCCGCGCGTGGTCGAGATCTTTCACGCCGTGGCGGCGCAGGTTCCGGCCCGCCTCCTCCTGGTGGGGGAGGGGCCGGAGCTCCATGCCTGTCGCGAGCTGGCCCAGGAGCTCGGGGTCGCCGATCGCATCAATTTCCTCGGCGATCAGGAGTACATCGAGGCGCTCCTCCCGCACGCGGACATCTTCCTCCTGCCCTCCGAGCTCGAGAGCTTCGGGCTCGTCGCGCTCGAGGCGATGAGCTGCGGCGTCCCGGTCGTGGCCACGCGCGTCGGCGGCATGCCGGAGGTCATCCAGGACGGGGAGAACGGGTTCCTCTTCGATCCGGGCGACGTCGCCGGCATGTCGGATCTGGCCGTCGCGCTGGCCAAGGACCCGGCGCGGCGGGCGCGGGTGTCGGCGGCGGCGCGCGCCACGGCGAGCGAGCGGTTCGACATCGACCAGGCGGTCGATCGCTACATCGAGCTCTACGCCGCGCTACTCGGCCGGTCCTAGGAGGCTCAAGAGAGCGCCTCCTCCCGCGCGCCGCACGATGAATCCGACCATGCGGCCCGTGGGCTCGCCGCTGCGGGCGGAGAAGTAGAGATCCCGCCGGCAGAGCGTGCAGGCCGCGGGATCGTGGATCGCGCCGGCGCGGACTCCGAGCGCGAGGAGGCGCTCGCGGGCGGCGGCGGCGAGGTCCACGTGCGGTCGTCCGCGCGGCCCGGGGCGGACGGCGGCCGGCGCGAAGCGGGCGGCGACGTCGGGCCCGACCTCGAAGCAGCAGGCCCCGATCGCCGGGCCCATCGCGACCTCGATCCGCGTGGGATCCGCGCCCGCGGCGCGCGCGGCGGCGACTCCGGTCTCGAGGACGCCCGCGAGGAGGCCGCGCCACCCGGCATGCAGCGCTCCGATGACGCCGGCCGGGCGATCGGCGAGGAAGACCGGGAGGCAATCGGCCACCGTGACGAGGAGGGCGAGATCGGGGAGACCGGTGATGAGGCCGTCCGCCTCGCCGACATGACCGGGCGCGGCGGCGGTGACGACCCGCGCGCCGTGGACCTGGTGCATGCGGACGACCCGTGCGGGATCGAGCCCGGCGGCCGCGTAGAACCGGCGGCGATTCTCGGCGAGGGCGGCCGGATCGTCGGGCGTCGATCCCCCGAGGTTCAGGGCGGCGAACGGGGGCGCGCTCGTACCGCCCAGGCGAAGACTCAAGCCGGCATGGAGTTCGGGGCGATCGTGAAACAAGCGCGTGAAGTGGATGCCCCCTTCCGGATCCACCTGAGGCGTCCGCTGCTCCTCCCGCTCGGGATGTGGTAGAAATCTCCCGTCGTCGGGTCCCTGGGCGTTCGTTCGGCTATCCGCGCGGGGGTCCATGGCGGCCGATCCTACCCCATCAGGAGGGATCCCCATCACCGTTCTCCGGCCTCGCCGCTTCCTGATCCTGGCCGAGGGCGCCCTCGGCATGTTCTCGGCGAAGACTGCGGTCGGCCTGATCCGCTATCGCGGCCGCGAGGTGGCCGGCGTGCTCGATTCGCGCGCGGCCGGACGCACGCTCGGCGAAGTCCTCGGAATCGACCATCCGGCCCCCGTGGTTTCGACGCTCGAGGAGGGTCTCCGCCTCGATCCCGACACGCTGCTCGTCGGCATCGCCCCGCGGGGCGGGGGGCTCCCCGCGCCCTGGCGCGCGATCATCGTCCAGGCGATCGAGGCCGGGCTCGACGTGATGAGCGGGTTGCACGTCTTCCTCGCCGACGATCCCGATCTCGCGGCCCGCGCCGCGCGGCGCGAGGTCGCGCTCATCGATCTCCGGCGCCCGCCGGTCGATCTGCGCCTGCCCCGCGAGGTGCGCGCGAGCCCGCCGCATCGCCGCCCGTTCGTCGTCCTCACCGTGGGCAGCGACTGCAACGTGGGCAAGATGACGGCCGCGCTCGAGATCGTGCGCGCCGCGTGCGGGGCCGGGATCGCGGCCGCCTTCGGGGCGACGGGCCAGACCGGGATCCTGATCGCCGGCGGCGGCATCGCGGTCGACCGCGTCATCGCCGACTTCATCGCGGGCGCCACCGAGCAGATCATCGACGACCTGGGACCCGTCGCCTGGGCGGTGGTCGAGGGACAGGGGTCGCTCCTCCACCCCGCCTATTCCGGGGTGACGCTCGGCCTTTTGCACGGAGCCCGCCCGGATGCGATGATCGTCTGTCATCATGTCGGGCGGACGCGCATCGAGGGCTACGAGATCCCGCTCCCTGGTCCCGGCGAGCTCGTGCGCCTCCATGAGGAGGCGGCGCGCTGGGTCAGATCGGCGCCGGTGGCGGGTTTCGCGCTGAACGGACACGGCGCGGCGCCCGGTGCGCTCGCCGAGGTCGCGGCGCGGGTCCGCGCGGAGACCGGCCTTCCGGCCGTGGATCCGCTCGTGGATGCGGCGCCGCTCGTGGCGGCGCTCCGCCGCATCGAGCAGAGCGCGGCCGAGGCGAGCGGCGAGGAGACCAGATGAAGATCCGGGTGGCGGCGGTCGAGCTCGAGACAGCGCTTCCCTTCGTCACCGCCCACGGCGGCGGCAGCCGCCACCGCAACGTGCTCGTCGAGATCGAGCACGAGGGTCTCTGCGGCCTGGGCGAAGCGGCGCCCAGCCCCTACCACGGGGAGACGGCGGCCACGGTCCTCGCGGCGCTCGCGACCCTGGTCCCGGCGGTCGAGACGGTCGCGAGCCCCCTCCAGGTCGAAGCGGTGCACGCCGCGATGGAGGCGGCGCTCGCCGGGCATCGCGCGGCCAAGGCGGCAATCGACATCGCCTGCCACGACTGGATGGGGAAGCGGGCGGGGCTTCCGCTCTTCGCGCTCTTCGGGCTCGATCCGGCGATGACGCCGCCGAGCTCGTACACGGTGCCCATCGTGTCGCCCGCGGAAGCGGCCGCGGCGATCGCGGCCGGGGAACGCTTCCGCGTGCTCAAGGTGAAGATGGGCGATCCCGCCGACATGGAGCGGCTGGCCCAGGTGCGGGCGGCGACCGCGAAGCCGCTCCGCGTCGACGCCAACGGCGGCTGGTCGGCGCCGGAGGCGATCGAGCGCCTCTCCACGCTCGGCGCGGCGGGCGTCGAACTCGTCGAGCAGCCGGTGCCGGCCGCGGATCTCCTCGGGCTCGCCCGCGTGCGCGATGCGTCGCGCCTCCCGATCATCGCCGACGAGCCGGCGCTCACCGCCGCCGACATCCCACGACTCGCCGGGATGGCCGACGGGGTGAACGTCAAGCTCGCGAAGGCGGGCGGCATCCGCCCCGCGCTCGCCATGATCCAGACGGCGCGCGCCCACGGGCTCCGCATCATGCTCGGCTGCATGGTCGAGACCTCGATCGGCATCGCCGCCGCCGCCCACCTCGCGCCGCTCGTCGACTGGGTGGATCTGGACGGGCACCTCCTCCTCGCCCGCGATCCGGCGGCGGGGCTCGCGCTCGTCGCGGGTCGCGTGCTCCCCGCCCCGCGGCCGGGCCTCGGCGTCGAGCTCACCGAGCCCGTGTTCGAGCAGGCGGCGGCTGTACCCGCCCCGGCCCCGAGGCCGGCATGAGCGCGGCGGGCCATCACGCGGGAGCGGGCCATCACGCGGGAGCGGACCGGCAAGCGGGAGCGGGCGTCCTTGCGTACCGGCTGCGCATCGCCTGCGCCATCACGGCGGCGATCCTCGTGGCCGAGGTGGCGGGCGGCCTCCTCACGCAAAGCCTCGCTCTCCTCTCCGATGCGGGGCACGTGTTCGCCGATCTCTTCGCGCTTGCGATCTCGGCGTATGCGCTGTCGCTCGCCCGGGTGCCGCCCGACCCGGCGCGCACCTACGGCTATCATCGGGCCGAGGTGTTCGCCGCGCTCCTGAACGGCTTGAGCCTGGTGGCCATCTCGATCTGGATCGTGCTCGAGGCCGTCGAGCGGCTCCGCGCACCGGTCGCCGTGCACTCGGGTCCGATGGCGGCGGTGGCGGCGATCGGGCTCCTCGCCAACGTGGCGATCATCCTCCTCCTGCGCGGGCACACCGGCGGGAACCTGAACGCGCGGAGCGCCCTCCTGCACGTGATCGGGGACCTGCTCGCCTCGGTCGCCGTCGTCATCGGCGGGATCGTGATGTGGGCGACCGGGTTCTACCTCCTCGACCCGATCCTCTCGCTCCTCGTCGTGGTCATCCTCCTGCGCGGCGCCTACGGGCTCATCGCCGAGGCCACCCATATCCTCCTCGAGGGCACGCCCCGCGGCGTCGAGCTCGCCGAGGTCGAGCGCGCGATCACCGCGGTCGAGGGAGTCCGCGGCGTGCACGATCTCCACATCTGGAGCCTGTGCTCGGAGTACGTGGCGCTCTCGGCGCACGTCGTCGTCCGCGAGCAGTCGACGACCGAAGCGCGGCGGATCGTGGACCAGGTGGGGCGCATGCTTGCCGAGCGCTTCCAGATCGTCCACACCACGATCCAGCCGGAGAGCGCGACCTGCGCGCTGGACGCGGCGACCGTCTGCCTCACCGAGCACAACCACTGAGCGTTGCCCAGGGAGTTTCGTCGAATGCGCGTCACCATCCTCGGCTCGGGCACTCTCGTCCCGACCGGCATCCGCGGTCCGGCCGGGTATGCGGTCGAGGCGGACGGGATGACCTTCCTCCTCGACGGCGGCACCGGGACGCTCCGCCGCCTGGCCGAGGCGCGGCTCGACTACCGGCAGATCGACCATCTCTTCTACACGCACATCCATCCCGACCACACCGCCGACCTCGTGCCTTTCCTCTTCGCGCAGCGCCACACGCCGGGCTTCACCCGCGAGCGCGACCTCCACGTGCACGGGCCGCGCGGTTTCGCGTCCTTCTACGAGCGATGGACCGCCGCCGTCGAGCGCTGGATCGGGGGCGGCTCCTACGCGGTGCACGTGCACGAGCTGTGGGAGAGCGAGGTCGACCGGGGCGGCGTCGGGATCGCCGCGGTGCCGCTCCGCCACTCGGTGGCGGCGGTGGGCTACCGGATCACGGCGCGCGACGGCGCGGTCCTCGCGTACACCGGGGATACCGACGAGACGCCGGCGGTGAGCGAGCTGGCGCGTGATTGCGACGTCCTGATCGCCGACTGCTCGACACCCGACGAGGCGAAGGTCGAGGGCCACCTGACGCCGGGGCTGGTCGGCGCGCTGGCCCGGGCGGGCCGGGCGCGGATGGTCGTCCTGAGCCATCTCTACCCGGAGTGCGATCGCGCCGATCTCGAGGGCCAGTGCCGGCGGTACTACGCGGGGCCGATCGTGCGCGCTCACGATCTCATGCGCATCGAGGTGCGCGCCGGCGCCGAAGCGATCGTCGTGCCGGCGCCGGGGGCCGCCGTGCCGGCCGCCTGAAAGGGCCACCGCATGTCGGAGGACCATCTGCTCGGCGGCTGGGAGGAGCGGATCCCGCCGCCGCTCCGCGCGGTGGCGGCGACGCTCATCGCCGCCGGCCACTCGGCGTATCTCGTCGGCGGATCGCTCCGCGATCTCATCGCCGGCCGCGTGCCGGCCGACTGGGATCTGGCGACGAGCGCCCGCCCCGCCGAGGTGCGCCGGCTCTTCCCCCGCGTTCTCGCCACCGGCGAGAAGCACGGCACCATGACGGTGCTCGCCGGCGCCGCGGCCGGCGTCGACGCGGCCGGCCGCGTCGACGCGTACGAGGTGACGACGCTGCGCGCCGACGGCGCGTACTCGGACCTGCGGCGGCCCGACGCGGTCGAGTTCACCGATTCGATCGAGCGCGACCTGGGCCGGCGCGACTTCACGATCAACGCGCTCGCCCTCGATCTCGCCACGGGCGAGCTCATCGATCCCGAAGGCGGCGCGCGCGACATCGCCGCGGGGATCGTGCGGGCAGTGGGAGATCCGGCGCAGCGGTTCGCGGAGGACGCGCTCCGGCTCCTGCGGGCGGCGCGCTTCGCCGCCCAGCTCGGCTACACGATCGAGCCGGCCACCCGCGCCGCGATGGGGGCGCGCGCCGCCCTCATCACCCAGGTGGCGACCGAGCGGATCGCCAAGGAGCTCCGGCTCCTCCTCGAGGGCGAGCGCCCGTCCCGCGGGCTCCGGGCCCTCAGCGGGTCGGGTCTTCTCACCCACCTCGTGCCCGAGCTCGTGGCGGGAGTGGGGGTCGCGCAGAATCGCTTCCACCGCTACGACGTCTTCACCCACACGCTCTTCACCGTGGACCGCGCTCCGGCGCGCCCGGCGGTGCGCCTCGCCGCCCTCTTCCACGACGTGGCCAAGCCGCACACCCGCGCCCTCCGGGACGGCGAGGCCACCTTCTACGACCACGACAAGATCGGTGCGGAGATGGCCGATGACATCCTGAGGCGATTGCGCTTCCCGAACAGCGAGCGCACGGCCGCGGTGCATCTCGTCCGCCACCATCTCTTCCTGTACACGGAGGAGTGGTCGAATGCCGCCGTGCGGCGGTTCATCCGGCGCGTGGGGGAGGAGGCGATCCCGGACCTCTTCGCGCTCCGGATCGCCGATTCGGCGGCTTCCGGACGACTGGTCGAGGAACCGGCGGGGCTCTCCGCGCTCGCGGCGCGGGTGGCCGGGATCCTCGCGGCGCGCGAGGTCGAGCTGCCGCCGCGGCTCGCCCTGGACGGGGCCGGGGTGATGGCCGCCCTCGGCATCGGCCCCGGGCCCGCGGTGGGGAAATGGCTTGCGGTCCTCGCCGAGGCCGTGCTAGACGAGCCTCGACTCAACACGCGCGAAGAGCTCCTGGCCTTCCTGGTCCGGGCGGCGCGGGGCGGCGGGGACCCTGGTCCCCGGAGCCCCGGGGAGTCCGGCCCAGGAGAGCGGGGCGGCCCCGCCTGAGACGGCCCTGTCGCGGCGCCTGGTGTGGATCACCGCAAGCGCCGCCGCCCGACAATCCCTGCCGCGCCCGTGCGGCATCGCTTGAGAGGAGGCGCCCGCTTGCCGGCCACGTCACCGCTGTCCCCACCCCATGCGCTCCGGCCGCCGTCCGGCCGGCGCGCCGGCGCCTGCCTTCTCGCGGGCCTGCTTGTTCTCCTCGCCTGCCAGAAAGGCCCCGATGCCCGCCAGGCGGGCGTGGGTCGCCTGCGGCTCCTCGAAGCGGGAGAGCGCTCGGCGCCCGCGTCGGTCTCCCGGCTCGAGCGGGTGATCGGCAACCGCGGGTCGCTCGCCCATGCCCTGGCCCAGGTGGCCGGGCTCCCGGCTTCCGCGGTAGATCCCTGGGTGCATGCGCTCGCCGGCGTACTCGATCTCCGCCGGCTCCGGCCCGAGGACCGGCTTCTGGTCGAGGTGACGAGCCCGGGAGATGTCGCCCGCGTCGAGCTCGTGCGGAGCAAGGCCGAGCGCTACGAGGCGGTGCGCTCGGCGAGCGGTACGCTCGTCGCGCGCCGCATTCCGGTGCGCACCGAGTCGCGCATCCGCCGCCTCGCGGGCGAGGTCGAGACCTCGCTCTACGACGCCATGCTCGGCGCGGGTGGGGATGGGGAGACCGTGGCCCGGGTAGCCGATCTCCTCGCCTACGACGTCGACTTCCTCACCGACCCCCGTCCCGGCGATCGCTTCGATGTGCTGGTCGAGGAGACCTGGGCGGAGGGCGAGCCGGTCGGCGCGTCGACCATCCTCCTCGCGCGCTACGAGGGAGAGCGGGCGCGGCAGACGGCGTATCGCTTCCTGCTGCCGGACGGCCGCGCCGATTACTACGACGCCGCCGGGTCCTCGCTCAAGAAGGCGCTCCTGCGCTCGCCGCTCAACTACCGCCGCGTGTCATCGCACTTCTCGCATCGCCGCCTGCATCCGATCCGGCGCACGTACCACGCGCATCTCGGCGTCGACTTCGCAGCTCCCGCGGGCACGCCCGTGGTCGCCGTGGGCGCCGGCACCGTCACCTTCGCCGGCTACAAGGGTGCGAACGGCAATCTCGTGATCGTCAAGCACTCGAACGGCTACGAGACGTACTACCTCCACCTGCAGCGCGTCGCCCGCGGCATCAGGCGCGGCGCCCGCGTCGAGCAGGGGCAGCTCATCGGCGGCGTGGGCATGAGCGGCTCGGCCACCGGGCCGCACCTCGACTTCCGCGTCAAGCATCGCGGCCGCTTCCTCGATCCGATGAAGCTCACCCTGCCGCCGGGGCCGCCCGTGCCCGCGGGCAGCCGTCTCGCCTATGCCGGCGAGTGCGGGCGTCTCCTCGCGCTCGTAACGCGGATCGCTCCCGGGGAGGCGGTGGCCACCGCCGCGCTCGACAGCTATGCGGGCACGCTCCCGAGCGGGGCGCCGAGCACGCTCTAGCTAGCGCCGGGCTCCGCGCTGCGGGAAAGGGTCGGAGCAGAGGCGCACCCGGAAACGAAACGCCGGCGATGTCCTCATGACATCGCCGGCGATCGTGTTTCTTGCTTGCAGTCTGATCCCAGCTCTTGCGACGGACCTCCGTGCTACGGAGCGGTGAAGTGCCGCTGGTAGTACTGGAGGTCGCTCAGCGCGATCGCCCCGTCGAAGTTGAGATCGCCCTGATGCGGATTGTTCTGGTTGACGAACGACTGCTGGAAGACCGAGAGATCGGCAAGGGCCACCAGGTTGTCGCCGTCCTCGTCAGGACTCGTGACCGAGTTCAGGTTGTACGTGCAGTTCGCCGAGATGATCCGCACTCGCGCCACGTTCGCGCCGGTGCAGGAGCCGCCTGGACGATCGAGGGAAGTCGGACCCCAGGTGAACTTGCCGTTCGCATCCGAAGCGCCGTTCGGGTTCAGACCGGCGAAGGGATTCTGGCACGGGGCCAGGACTTCCAGCGCCACGTCGGCAGCCGCCCAGTTCGCAATCGGCGTCCCCGCCGCGTTGCGGACGGTCAGCTTGAACGTGTACTGGAAGAGCGGATCGTTAACCTCAACGTTCTTCGGACTCCTCCCGAGCTTCGCCGGCGTGTCGATCGAGCTCTGGCCGCAGTCAGGGATGTTTGCCAAGGCCATCCCGGTCAGAGCCAGGAGGGCAACTAGTGTCAAGATGAGGGTCGATGGACGCATCGTGCTTCCTCCCGAGTGGCCGACGGCCTACCCGTGCCTCGAAGGTTGTAGGAGGCGGGGACCGCCCGGGACGATCTCGATCCGGGCCCTCGCCGTCATGCCCAGTCTACAGGAAAGAGGGAGCCGGTGCCAGCCCCGGCTGGCGCCCCCCCAAAAAAGAAGCGGGTGGCACCCGGTGGTGCCACCCGCCTCTGAGCCCGTGGACCCTGGGGTCCGATCCGGCCGGCTACGGGGCGACGAAGTGCTTCTGGAAGAAGGACAGGTCGCCCAGGTCCGGGAGGCCGCCGCTCAGGTTCAGGTCACCCTGATACTGGGGGCCGCCGCTGACGAAGGCGCTCTGGAACACCGACAGGTCCTCGAGGGCGACCACGGCATTCCCGTTCTGATCGGGGCTCGTGACCGAGTTCAGGGTGCGGAACAGGCCGACCGAGACGAGGCGGATCTCCACGACCGCCGTGCCGATGCACGAGCCGCCGCCCTGATCCAGACGGGAGGCGTTCCACAGCACGTTGCCGTTCGCATCCGAGGCGCCGCTCGGATTGAGGACCACCGGGTTCTGGCACGGAGCATTGATTTCCAGCTCGATGTCGTTGGCCGGCCAGTTGGCTACCGGCTGGCCCGCGGCGTTCCGCAGCGTGCCGGAGAAGGTGTAGTCGAAGTTCGGATCGTTCACTTCGAGGTTCTTCGGGCTGCGGCCGAGACGGGAATCAAAGGTGCTCTGCTGCGGGTCCGGCACGTTCGCCAGCGCCATTCCGGCGGTGACAACGATAACCAGACACACAACCATGGAAACGGCAAGACGCATGCTTGTACCTCCCAGGTGGCCATCCGGCCGACCGTCGGTAACCGACGCTATCCAAGGATGTTCGGGGCATCTGCCGATCAGCAGGGCCCCAGGCTCCACGGGAGTTTAGCAGATCCGGACAGCAGGCGCATCAGGGAAGTCCCGGGCTAGGGTGACCCTCCCGGCCGCCCGGCGTCCGTTCCCGCGGGGTGGCTCGAGGCGGCGCCCGCGGTTCGACGCGGGTGGCGGGCAGCCCGCCCGGGCATCGCGGGCTCCCGTTCGGCTTGGCCGTCGCCAAAGGCCCCGGCGGGCGCGTTGACCCGCTCTCAGGACCATGCTAGCCTGCCCTGTTAGAGGCGTTCTGGCAATCGGTTGCGGTGGCGGGAGGGCCATTGGTCGAGCTGTCCTTTCAGGCCCCCGTCGAGACGGAGCTCGCACGGGTAGACGGCCTGATCCACGATTTCTTCCATGCGACTGCGGGCGGTCTGGCCGCGGAGGTGGCGCGGCACGTGCTTGCTGCGAACGGCAAGCGCGTGCGCCCGACCTTGCTCCTCCTCGTGGCGCGGGAGCGCGGTGCGATCGCGGAGCGTGCGGTCCTCTCCGGCGCGGCGGTCGAGCTCATCCACATGGCGACCCTCATCCACGACGACTCGATCGACCGCAGCATGCTCCGCCGCGGGCTCCCGACCATCAACTCGATGTACTCCGATCAGGTCTCGATCATCATGGGGGACTTCGTCTACTCGAAGGCCTTCGCCGTGATGGTCGAACGGGGCCTCTACCGCGAGATGGGGCTGCTCGCGGAGACCGCGCACGTCATGAGCCGCGGCGAGATGCGGCAGCTCGAGCGGAAGAACCGCCTGGCCGCCACCGAAGCCGAGTACCTGGAGGTCATCGACGAGAAGACGGCCTCCCTGTTCAGCGCGGCTTGCGCGATCGGGGCGATCGCGCGCGGCGCCGGCGAGGACGAGATCGAGTCGTGGACCCGCTTCGGGCGCGCGTACGGCCGCGCTTTCCAGATCACCGACGATCTCTTCGACTTCATCGGCGAGGAAGCGGTGATGGGGAAGGCCCGCGGTTCCGACCTGAAGAGCGGGCGGGTCACGCTGCCCCTCATCGCCGCGCTCGCCAACGCCTCGCCGCGCGAGCAGAACCGGATCTCGGAGGTGGTTCTCGGCGGGGGGCTGGCCAACGGGCTGTGGGATGAGGTCGTGTCCTTCATCGATCTCAAGGGCGGAGTGGACTACTGCTTCGAGCGCGCGGCCCACTACGCGCGCGAAGCGCACGCCATCCTGGCGACGGTCGCGGTCGATGCCGATGCCCGCGCCGCGCTCGCGGCGGCGGTGGACCACGTGGTCAAGCGGCGGCGGTAGGCCGGCGACCCGGCGAGACAACGAGGAGCGAGCGACTGGACCGGCGTGAATCAGCCAGACGGACCCGGCGGCGCGTGCAACCGCAGGAGGAGGCGCGGGCACTCGCCCGCGCGGCCGCCGAGCTGGCGCTTGGCAAGAAGGCGGAGGACATCCTCCTCCTCGACCTGACCGGGCTGTCCACGGTCTGCGATTACTTCGTCGTCTGCCACGGCGATTCCGATGTCCAGGTGAAGGCGATCGCCGACTCGATCATCGAAGGGCTCGCCGCGGAGGGGCACGAGCCCTGGCACGTCGAGGGCCATGCCGGGCGGACCTGGATCCTGATCGACCTGGTCGACGTCGTCGTGCACGTCTTCCATCGCGAGACGCGGCTCTACTACCGCCTCGAGGACCTGTGGGGCGACGCGCCGCGCGAGGCTGTCGGCGATTGACGACTCCCCAGATCGACAGCTACCTGCGCTCGGAGCTGGCGCGCGCGGCGGTCGCCGCCCTCGACCTCGCGCCCGAGGCGGTGCCCGACGTGCCGCTCGAGACCCCACGCCAGAAGGAGCACGGAGACTACGCCTCGAGCCTCGCGCTCGTTCTCGCCAGGAGCGAGCGCCGGGCGCCGCGCGAGGTGGCCGCCGCCCTCGTCGAGCGGCTCCGTCTCGACCCCAGGCGGATCGCCGCGGTCTCGATCGCCGGGCCGGGGTTCCTCAACTTCCGCGTGGCCGACGCCTGGGTCCGGGAGGAGCTCGCGCGGATTCTGGGGGACGCGGACCGCTTCGGGGAGAGCCGGGCCGGCGGCGGAGCGCGCGTGCAGGTCGAGTACGTGAGCGCGAATCCGACCGGCCCCCTGAACGTGGTCAGCGCACGCGCGGCTGCGGTCGGCGACACCCTCGTCCGCCTGCTCGCGGCCTCCGGCCATGCCGCGGCGAGCGAGTTCTACGTGAACGACGCCGGGAACCAGGTGCGGCTGTTCGCCGCGTCGATGGAGGCCCGGCTCCGCGAGGCCGCCGGCGAGCCGGCCGCCATTCCCGAGGAGGGCTATCACGGCGAGTACGTGCGCGCGGTCGCCCTGGCGGCGGCGGGCGGGGGCGCCCTGGCCGGACTTGCCGGCGAGGCCCGGCTCGCCCGCCTCGGCGAGCTCGGCGTCGATGCCATGGTGCGCGCCCAGCGCGAGCATCTCGAGCGCTTCGGCGTTCGCTTCGACGTGTGGGCGCGGGAGTCGGCGCTCCACTCAGCGGGCGCGCTCGACCGGGCGCTCGCCGCGCTCCGCGCCGGAGGCTTCATCAGCGAACGCGACGGCGCGCTCTGGTTCACGACGACCGCCTTCGGCGACGACGCCGATCGGGTGGTCGTCCGCTCGGACGGCACGCCGACCTACTTCCTTGCCGACATCGCCTATCACGCCGACAAGCGTGCGCGCGGGTTCGCGCGCGTGATCGACATCTGGGGTCCGGATCACCACGGCCACATCCCGCGCATGCAGGCCGCGGCCCAGGCGCTCGGCTTCGGGCGCGACTGGCTCGAGGTGCTCATCGTCCAGCAGGTGAACCTGCTGCGCGGCGGACAGCCGGTCAAGATGTCGAAGCGCGCGGGCGAGTTCGTGACCCTCGCGGAGCTCATCGACGAAGTCGGGCCCGATCCGGCCCGCTTCTTCTTCCTCATGCGGCGGACCAACGCGCACCTCGACTTCGACCTCGACCTGGCGACTGCGCAGACCGAGGAGAATCCCTGCTTCTACGTCCAGTACGCGTACGCGCGGATCGCCCAGATCCTGGCCAACGCGCGCCGCCAGGGCGTCGCCGAGCGGCCGCCGGCGGAGATCCGGTTCGAGCAGCTGGTCGAGCCGGCCGAGCTCGAGCTCGCGAAGCTCCTCCTCGGCCTGCCCGAGGTGGTGAGCGGCGCGGCGCTCGCGCGCGAGCCGCACCGGATGACCAACTACCTCCGCGAGGTGGCCGCGCTCTTCCACCGCTTCTATCACCTCGAGCGGGTGGTCGGCGTGGAGGAGGAGCTCATGCAGGCGCGGCTCGGGCTCGTCAGCGCCACCCGCATCGTGCTCCGCCGCGGACTCGATCTCATCGGCGTGAGCGCCCCCGACCGCATGTAGCGATCCCGGGCGGGATCGCCGTCCCCGATCCATCCCGATCCCTGAGGAGAAGCGCAGTGACTCCGCCATCCGGAATGAGCGACCAGCACCCGATCGTGGTCGTCGGCTCGCTCGCCCTCGACACGGTGAAGACCCCGCTCGGCGAGGCGACCGAGGTCCTCGGCGGCTCGGCGTCCTACTTCGCGCTCGCCGCCCGGCTCTTCGCGCCGGTCGCGGTGGTGGCGGTGGTCGGCCGCGATTTCCCATCGGTCCATCTCGACCTGCTCGCGCGCGCCGGCATCGACCTCGCCTCGATCGAGGTGGCGCCGGGTGCGAGCTTCCGCTGGGGCGGGGAGTACGGCGCCGATCTGAATCAGCGCACCACTCTCTTCACGCATCTGAACGTGTTCCAGGATTTCAAGCCCCGGCTCGACGGGCGACTCCGCGGCTCGCGCTTCCTCTTCCTCGCCAACATCGATCCGGATCTGCAGCAGGAGGTCCTCGACCAGGTGCGCGCCCCCGAGCTCGTGGTCTGCGACACCATGAACTTCTGGATCACGGGGAAGCGAGACGCGCTCGTGCGCACGCTCGGGAAGGTGCACATCTTCATCCTGAACGACGGCGAGGCGCGCGATCTCGCCGGCGAATCGAACCTGTGGAAGGCGGCCCGGGCCATCCTGGCCATGGGGCCCGAGGTGGTGGTGGTCAAGAAGGGAGAGCACGGCGCAATCCTGATGACGAAGAACGAGACGTTCGCGGCGCCGTCCTATCCGGTGGAGATGGTGTACGATCCCACCGGAGCCGGCGACACCTTCGCCGGCGGATTCGTCGGCTACCTGGCGGCCCACGGCGGGAGGGACCCCGCGGCGCTCCGGCGGGCCGTGGTCTACGGCACCGTGGCGGCCTCTTTCAGCGTCGAGCGGTTCTCGGTAGATGGTCTCGTCGGCCTGAGTCGCGCCGACCTCGACCGGCGCTACCGGGAGCTCATGGCGATCGCCCACTTCGATCTCGCCTGAAGGCCGGGCGGGCCCGCCGCGGCAGCCGGGCTCGCTGCGGCAGCCGGGCTCGCTGCGGCAGCCGGGCTCGCTGCGGCAGCCGGGCTCGCTGCGGCAGCCGGGCTCGCTGCGGCGGCCGGGCTCGCTGCGGCAGCCGGGCTCGTGCCCTCGCCTTTTGGGCTGGGCCATCTTCCCCCATCGGCCGATAACAAGGAGCGGGACTCGACGGCGCGCTGACCACGGGGGTGCGCGGGCCGGAGAGCAACGCCACACCGCATGTTCGAAGAATTCTTCCATCTGCGCGAGAACCCCTTCGCGCTCGCGCCCAATCCGCGGTTCATCTTCCAGAGCCACGAGCATGGCGAGGCGCTGGCCCATCTCCGCTACTGGGTGGAGAACGGCGAGGGCTTCGTGCTCATCACGGGCGAGGTCGGCACCGGCAAGACGACCGCGCTCTTCGATCTCCTCGCGCAGCTGCCGACCGCCTACGCGATCGCCTTCGTCGCCAACTCGACGCTCACCATCCCGGAGCTGCTCGAGGAGATCTGCCGCCGCTTCGGGCTCGAGGTGCCGCCGGCGCCGTCGAAGCCCGCCCTTCTCGGAACGCTCGAGCGGTTTCTCCTCTCGCGCGTGGAGCGCGGCCTCGGCTCGCTCCTCATCCTCGACGAGGCGCAGAACTTCGACAGCGCGGCGCTCGAGGAGATCCGGCTCCTCTCGAACCTCGAGCGGGCCGACGGAAAGCTGATCCAGATCGCGCTCGTCGGGCAGCCGGAGCTCGAGCGGAAGCTCGCCCGGCCGGAGCTCCGCCAGCTCCGGCAGCGGATCGGCATCCGCTATCGCCTGGGGCCGCTGACCGAGGAGGAGACGCTCGCCTACCTGCACCATCGCGTCGCGGTGGCGGGCGGCGACGCGGCGGCCGTCTTCGGGAGCGACAGCGCGCGGGCGGTTCATCGCCTCACGCACGGCATCCCGCGCGAGATCAACATCGTGGCGAGCCAGGCGCTGATCAATGCGTTCGTTGCCGGGGCGGCGCGCGTCCTCCCCGAGCACGTGCAGGCGGTGGTCGACGAGTTCGCCTGGTCCTCGATCTTCGGCGAGGAGATACCGGTGCCCCGCGCCCGCCTGCCGCGCCCCGAGGTCCGCGGGACAGGTGCGCCCGCGAGTCCGCCGGCGACGGCGAATGGGGGAGCCGCGAGTCCGCCGGCCCCGGCGCCGATCTTGCCCCCGGCCCCTGCCCCCGAGTCGGCGCCCCCGCCGCCGATGCTGGCCCCGCCGGCGGCAGCCCCCGCGGCGCCGCCGTCGGCGGCGCCGGCACCCGTCGCGGCAGGGCTACCGGGCGGCATGGCGAGCCCGTCCGCTCCCGGCCCCGATGGCGATCGGCTCCGGCGTCCGGCCCTCGGCGTCGTCAAGGGTGGGAGCGGGGAGCGCGCGCGGCCCGAGCCGGGCGCGGCGGAGCCGCCGGTCCCGGCCGCCGCCCCGCCTCGGCCGCGGTCCACGGCGGGCGGCGGCGCCGCGGCGGCCGGTCCGCCGCGGGTGGAGGCCGGACACGGCACCGCCGTTCCCCCCCGCGTCGTCCACGGAGGCCCCCCACGCCAGGCCATCCTCTTCGCGGAGGCGGCCCCGCGGTTGGGCCGGCGTTCGGTGTCGCTCGGACTCTCCCTCCTGCTCCTCCTGTGCGCGGGAGCGGCCGGGTTCTTTGTCTGGCAATGGGCGCGCGGGCCGCAGGGCCCGGCGATGCAGCAGCCGGGGACCGCGGCGGAGGCGCCGGTCTCGGCGGCCGCGCCTTCCTCCGCAGAGGACGGCGCCCGGGAGCCGGCTCCAGAGGAAGGGGAGAGGCCGGCGGCGGGCGAGGCCGCGAGCGTGGTGACCGCGCCGGCATCGCCGCCGGCGAGCGCGGGCGAGGCCACGAGCGTGGCGACAGCGCCGGCATCGCCGCCGGCGAGCGCGGGCGAGCCCGCGAGCATGGCGACAGCGCCGGCATCGCCGCCGGCGAGCGCGGGCGAGGCCACGAGCGTGGCGACAGCGCCGGCATCGCCGCCGGCGAGCGCGGAGCCCGCCGCGTCGCCGTCGCCCCCGACCGGCGAGTTCCGGATCCAGGTCGAATCGTTCATCGACGGCGATCAGCAGACGATCGCCGCGACGCGCGCCTTCTGGGCGCGGCGGACGCGATCCCCGGTGGACATCCGGGCGGCGGATGTCGAGGGCGACCTCTGGCATCGCGTGCTCGTCGGCAGCTATGCGACCAGGGCAGACGCCGCCGCGGCGCTCGAGACCTTCCAGGACGAGGGAATCGTGCGCGCCGACGCGATGATCGTCCCCCGCTAGGCGGCCGCCGGCGACGCGACCGATCGGACCGGCGGCGCGGCGCCGCCGCCGGCGAGGAGGAGGGCGGTGAGAGCGCGGACGAGCCGGACGCCGCGCGGGTGTACGCGTGCATTGCACAATGATTGCGTCATCGAATCGAACCGGCGGCGCCGGGCGGTGCCGTCACCTCGAAGAGGAGATGCGGGCCGGCGCGGTAGCGCAAGGTGAGCCCGGCGATCTCCTCGGGGCGGTCGAGGAGCCGGGCGTAGGTCGTGCGCGCGCCGCGCGCGGTGGGACCCGCGGCGCTGAAGTAGTCCGCGTAGCGGCGGCCGGCGTACGCGGCATGGATCTGCCGCTTGGCGGCCGGGATCCACAGGAAGCGCGCGCGATGCCGGCGCGCGAGGGCGAGGAGCTCGTTCTCGTCCTCGGCGTAGAGCGCGGCGCCGAAGGCAGCGATCCGCTCGCGCATGGCAGGGAGCTCGAGGAGGCCGTCGGTCACGGTGGGGAGGCCCGTCGCGAGCTGGATCGCGTAGCCGGGTCCCCAGTCGCCGAGGACGATATCGCCGGGGCGCGCGGCGGAGCGGAGCCAGGAGAGCGCGGCGCGCATCTCCGCATCCGGGCGGGCGGGGAGCACCCGCACCAGCCGGTGCGCGTCGTACGCGCACCAGAGGAGCCCGGCTCCGACGAGCAAGGCGGCCAGGAGGCGGCGGGCGGTGCCGCCGGGGCGCGGGCGGAAAGCCTGGTCGGCGAGGAGCGCCGGGTAAAGCGCGAGGAGCGGCCCGGCGATCACCTTGTTGCGCGCGAAGAAGAGCGTGAGCACGAGGAAGACGGCGGACGCCGCGTGCCAGACGAGAAGCCCGGGCCGGGCCGCCGCGGCCGCGGCTCCGAGGAGCGGGGCCTTCCGCGGAAAACTGCGTAACACCGCATAAATCAGCGCCAGGGGCAAGACGGCCGAGAAGTAGTCGGCATCGACGAGGTGGCGAAGGCGCGGGCTCGCCATCTCGGAGTTGGTGGCGAGGAGTGTCGAGCCGATGTCCGCGCCGCCGAGGCCGAGCCGCCGGGCCACCGCGCCGCTCACGCTGTCGTAGGCGGAGGGGGCGGCGGCGAGGAGCGTGACGGCGAGGACGGCGAGAACGAGCGCGCCGCGGGTGATGCGCGGGTCGCCGCGGCGCGGGCCGGCGCCGGAGCCGAGGCCCGTCGCGAGGACGAGGACCGCGGCGCCGAGCGTGGCGAGAGTGAAGACCCCGCTCCGGCTCCAGAGGAATCCCGAAGCGCGGAGGTAGGGGACGATGAGGGCGAGGGCGAGGGCGAGGACGAGCCCGGGGGCGACCGCGCGGAAGTGGAGCGCTCTGAGCCGCCCGGCGGCGAGGAGGCCGAGGAGGGCGGCCGACTCGAGCGGGACGAGAAGGAGCGGCACGCGCCAGGCCGCGACCGCGGCGCCGAAGAGGAGCGCCGCGACGAGCGCGGCGAACGCGGCGAGCGATCGCCCGTGCCGCATCGCCGCCGCGACCGCGACGGCAAGGGCGGCGATGTGGCCGAGGACGAGGAGCGCGCCGAGCGCGTCGTAGCGGAGCCACGGGCCCGCCGTGCGATGGATGTGGGCCGGGGAGAGGACGGCGAAGGCGGCGCCGAGGAGAGCGGGCCCGCGCCCGAGCCCGAGGCCGCGGGCTGCGAGGTAGAGCGGCACTCCGATCAGGGCGCCGGCGAGGCTCACGAAGAGGACGGCGGACCACTCGAGCGCCGGCGTGAGACCGCCGCGCGCGAGAATCCGGTGCCACCCGGCGACGGCCGGGTAGAGGAGCGTGGGGAGCACGGTCGGGATCGGTTTTCCTTCCGGGGCGAGGCCGAGCCGGTCCACCGGCGGCACGTGCCCCGTCGCGAGCACGGTCGCCACCATGCGGAAGTGGAAGGCGGGGTCGAAGTCGAACTCGACGCCGCCCGCGCGACGCACCGGTTCGAGGCGGATGAGCGTGCCCAGGGCGACGAGCGCGCCGAGAACGACGACGGCGAGGACGGTAGACGCGAGTCCGGCGCGGAGGGGCCGCACGGCGGGCCGGCCTACGGGCAGCCTTGCTGCCCCGAGCCCGCGGTGCGGAACGAGGTCTGGGCGCTCGTCTCGAGCTCTTCGCCGTTCTTGCCGCGGGCGAGGAGGAAGTTGAAGGTGTAGTTCGTGTTGGGAAGGAAGGTGAAGGGCAGGATGAGCGTGCGTTCGGTGCCCGGGATGGGATCGCCTCCGGCGGTGGTCTCCGGATTGGAGAGGGCGACCTCGGCCGCGGCGAGGGCGGCTCCCGGCTGGATGGTGGCGAGGAAGAAGCGCGGCGCCTCGTCGTCGTAGATCGCGGTCGTGTCGATCGGCGCGTTGAAGGTGACGAAGACCGTGTCCGGGCAGGGGATGCCCGTTGCGCCCGCCGGCGGCTCGACGAGGACGACGCGGAAGCTCTCGGAGACGTTGGGGCCGCCGTCATCATCGCAGCCGGACGCCGCGAGGAAGGCGGTGAGAAAGGCGGCGAGGCCGGCCGCGATGAGCGCGCCCCGCGTGAAAAACGGCGTCTTCAAGCAATTACTGGCGTTCATCCGCGGGTCTCCTCCAGTGCCTTCGATCCATCTCTGGTTGCGGGTGCTTCCGCGCGCGGCGGCGATCAGGACGCGGCGGCCTCGGCGGCGAGGGCCGCGGCATAGGCGGCGCGAAGTCGCTCGGTGAGCGGCCCGGGCACCCGGGCTCCGACCGGTCGCCCGTCCACCGCGCTGGCGGCGCGGAGTCCGGACACCGAGCCGCTCATGAAGATCTCCTCGGCCTCCGCCACCTCGGCGCTCGCGATCGGGCGCTCCTCGACGGCGAGGCCGCACTCCCGCGCCAGGGCGATCACCCAGTCGCGGGTCACCCCGGCCAGGATGCCCTCGGCGAGGGGCGGGGTGGCGATCGCGCCGGCGCGGACCAGGAAGACGTTGGCCGCCGTCGTCTCCTTCACTCTGCCGTCATACACCAGGAGCGCCTCGTCCGCTCCGGACCGGGCTGCCTCCGCGGCCGCGAGAACGTACGCGAGGTGGTTCAGGGATTTCAAGCCGGCCCAGGCAGCCGGTCGGGGCGCCGCCGCGACCACCGTGGCGAGGCGGATGGGCCGGGGATCGGAGGCGGGGGCGCCCGGAGGGAGGGGCTCGACGCTCGCAAGCCGGGTGGGCTCGGGGACGGCCGGAGGGCGGGCCGTTCCGCGGTCGCTGCCGCGGGTCACGACCAGGCGGAGGCGGCCCTCGCCGGCGGAGAGGCCGTTCTCGGCCACGAGCGCGGCCAGGTCCGCCGCCGGGAAGGCGGCCGTGGGATCGAGGTCGAGCTCGAGGAGGGTGAGGCCCTGGGCCATCCGGGCGAGGTGCTCGGCGAGGCGGATCAGGCGGCCGCGGTGGACGCGGAGCGTCTCGTAGAGACCGTCTCCGTAGCGGAAGCCGCGGTCGCGGGGGCTCAAGGCGACCTCCGGCTCGGCGACGAGGCGGCCGTTCCAGAACCAGACCGGGGTGCTGCGGGTGCTGGCCGGTGCGGGTCCTCGGGTCATCGCTCGTCCTCCGGTCCGGTTCCCGCGAGCGCGGGCGCGCCCGGCAGGATCTCCGCAAAATTCCGCGCCTTGTCGCAGGTTTCCTGATACTCGCCGGCGGCGGTCGAGTCGATGACGATCCCACCGCCGACCCGGTACTCGACCGCGCCGCCGCTCAAGAGCGCCGTGCGGATCGGGATCGCGAGATCGAGATCGCCGCCCGCGTCCCAGTAGCCGAGGGCACCCGTGTAGATCCGGCGCGGCTCGCCCTCGAGCGCGCGCAGGATCTCGATCGCGCGGATCTTGGGCGCTCCGGTGATCGAGCCGCCGGGAAAGGTGGCGCGGAGGAGGTCGACCGGGCCCGTGCCGGGGCGCGCGATCGCGTGCACGGTCGACACCATGTGGTGCACGGCCGGAAAGCTCTCGATCGCGAAGAGCGGATCGACGCGCACCGAACCCGGCCGCGCCACCCGGCCGAGGTCGTTTCGCTCGAGATCCACGATCATGACGTGCTCGGCCAGGTCCTTGGCGCTCGCTTCCAGCGCCGCGCGCTCGGCGCGGTCTCGGGCCGGGTCGGCCCGGCGCGGCCGCGTGCCCTTGATCGGGCAGGTCGAGAGATGGTCGCCGCGGCGGGCGAGGAAGCGCTCGGGCGAGAAGCAGGCGATCGCCGACGCGCCGAGATCGAGGAAGGCGCCGAACGGAACGCGGCCGCGGCGGCGGTGGGCGAGGTAGAGGGCGAGCGGCGCGGCCGGCCACGACGCGCGGAGAGCGCGCGAGTAGTTCACCTGATAGATGTCGCCGGCTATGAGGTGCTCGTGGATGCGGGCGATCGCCGCGACGTAGTCGGCCGGCGGCTCGCCCATCTCGACGCGCTCGATTTGAGGCGGCGCCGCGGGAAGCGCGGGCAGCGCCGTCGCCACCAGCGTGCCCACGGCCCGCTCGAGATCGCCTTGCTCGGTCCCACCGAGAGTCGAGAGCACCCCCGAGACGGGCCGCCCCGGCGAGAGGCGGCCAGCGATCCAGGCGCGACCCCGCGTCTCATCGAGCCCGAGGACCGAGTCGTAGAACGCGGCGACGAGGTCAGGCGCCTGGCTGTGCGGGCCATGGTCGCGGGCGAGCTGCGGCAGTCGCTCGATCCAGTCGGCCAGCTCGAACCCGAGGGCGAGCACGGCGCCCGAGGCCCACTGGACCGGTGGCGTCCCCGGCTCCACGCTTTCCTCGGCGAGCGCGTTCGCAAGGGCCGCGAGCGGATCCCCGGTCGCGCTTCGCGACTCGACGGGGCCGCGGCCCGGATCCCAGCGCTCATCGATCAGGCGATCGCCATGGGCGCGGAGCACCCGATGCGGGTTCCATGTGAGGAAGCTCGCGCCGCCGCGCTGGGTGAGCCCGCCGTCCCCGTCGAGCCACACCGGGTACCGCTCGCGCGCGGCGTGGGCCGCGAGGCCGGGCACGAAGGGAAGCGCGGCGAGAGGATGGAGGAACATCCGGGGCGGTGCCATGTGGCTGGATCGTACACCGCCCGCGCCCGGGATGGCCACCGGGCCTGCAGCGCGGTCCACCACGGCAAGCGCCGTGATGGCTCTCTCACTCGCGAACTCGGATGCGTCGCTGATCGACGATCCAAAGACGACGAGCGGGGGGCTCGATCTCCAGAAACGTGAGGAGACGACGCCCCGCACGAAGAACGGTGCGCTTGTCGGAGACTGGCAGCCGCAGAACAATCAGGCCGGGAGACTCGGGGGGCGGATAGGACCGGATGTCGGCAAAGCCAAGGTCAAGAGTGATGAGTATACGTCCCTCGCTCTTGCAGACGGCGATCAGTTGCGAGTCAGAGATGCCCCCGAGGCCCTGGTCGGCGACGCTCAGTGCATCGTGCCCGTGCTCGATCAGAAGCTGGGCGAAATCGGTCGGGAGATTCTCATCTGTTTTGAATTTCATGCAGCGTCATCGCTCGGCAGCGAAAAGACGCGCTCACTGGCCAGAGCTGCCGCGTAGGCGATGGCTGCCTGGACAGCCTCGCGGCTGAGAGCGGGATAGCTGGGTAGGATCTCGTCGATGGCCTGCCCGGCGGCGAGATCATCAAGCACCACCGATACCAGAACCCGGGTGCCTTTGAAGCATGCCTTGCCATGGCAAACTTGGGGATCCACCGTAATGTACTCCTGCCACTTCATGTCTCAGCTCCAAAGCCCACTGCCAGGCGATACAAGAAGACTCAGTCAATGGTGCACGTTCATGAAACCGTCCGTCAAGCGCGTGTTTCCGTCACCAGGGAGCAAGGCCGGTGTGCGGACAGGGGAGTAGAAAGCAGGACATATCAGGAACCCGCTCGCCGCATGCCACGATGTTCACGACATCGCCATCGCCGTTGACACCTGCATTGAACGGCGCGCGCGTGAGCGCCCGGCGAGCGCAATCAGCGATGGTCCTCATCTTGCTCCACCCGCCGGCATGGTCCGGTTCGCGCTCTATCGGGTGCTGGTGAGTCTCGCCGGCGCACTGCTCCTCGCGGCGTTCGTCGCGCGGCGGAGCGGGCCCGAGCTTCTCGCGGCGACAGCCGGCGCGGTCGCGCTCGCGCTCTTCCTCGCGCGCTCGCGGCGCGGCGGATGGGTCGCGCTGCGACTTCTTCTCCACATCGTCGCGCTGCTCGCCGCCGCGGGGTTTGAGTGGCGCGCGCGACCGCCCGTCCTGCCGGACGCGCTGGTCCATGCGCTCGCCGATTCGGCCGAGGACGCGCTCTGGGTCGGTCGGGTCACCGGCATCCCGGCACCGACGCCGGAGGGCACCGAGGTCGTACTGGCGCTCGCCGGCCGGCTCGCTGCTCCTGGCGCGGCAGAGCGCATCGTGGCGACCGGAGGGCACGCGCTCGTCCGCTGCCCCGGGCCCGCAGCGCCAGAGCCGGGGGAGTGGTGGCTCGTGCGCGGCCGCTTCGTGCGCCCGCCCCCCAGGCGAAACCCCGGCGGCTTCGATCCGCGCGCACGCGCGGCGCGCCTCGGGATTGCAGGCCGGATCGAGGTGGCGCGAGCCGGTGCGGCGCGGCGTCTCGCCCGGCGCCCGCCGGCCGCCGCGCGTCCGGATCTCGCGCTCGCCGCACTCATCGCCGAGCTGCGGGCGCGCGGCCACCGGGCCCTCGCCGCGCGGCTCCGGCCGGAGACCGCCGGGCTCGCCGAGGCCATGTCGCTCGGCATGCGAGGCTCGCTCGACCCGGAGACGAACGGGACCTTCCGCGTGCTCGGGTGGTCGCACCTGATCGCCGTGTCGGGGCTCAACGTCGGCTTCGTGGCCGGGCTCGGCGCAGCACTCCTCCACGTCGCCCGCGTGCGCCGGCGCGGCCCGGCGCTCGCGTTCCTCATGGTCGCCTACGCCGTCGCGACCGGAGGCGAGGCGCCGGTCGTGCGCGCGGCGATGATGGGGCTCGCGGCGCTCGCCGCCCGCGCGGCGGGCCGTTCGCTCGCGACCGCGCGCTCGCTCGCGCTCGCGGCCCTCCTCGGCCTCGCCGCCGCACCGCGCTGGCTCGGCGACCCTGGGTTCCAGCTCTCCTTCGCCGCGATCGCCGGCATGGCGCTCCTCGGCCCGCGGCTCGACTGGGCGCATCCGCTGGCGTGGCTCGCGGGCCGCGGCTGGTTCGCGCGCACGATCGGGCTCCCCTTGTGGGCCGGGGTCACCGCACAGCTCGGTTGCCTGCCGATCCTCGCGACGACCTTCCATGCGGTGAGCGTGTGGGGGGTCGTGACCGGGCCGATCGCGGTGCCGCTCTCCGGGGTGTTCGTGTCAGCGCTTCTCCTCGGGCTCGCGCTTCTCGGAGTGCCCGGCCCGTTCGGGGACGGATGCCTCGCGGGGAGCGCGGTCCTCGGCGAGGCGCTCCTCGCCATGAGCCGCCTCGGAGCGCGGCATCTGAGCGCGCCCTGGCCGATGCCGGCGCCGGGGCCGGTCGCGATCGCGGTCTTCGTGCTTGCGCTCCTTCTCGCGTCGCTCACCACGCGCCGCGCTCTCCGCATCGCGGGCGCGGTCCTCGCGTTCGGGATGACGGTCGTCATCATCGCCGGCCTACCGGCCGCGCCCGGGCCACCCGAGCGCGTCGATCTCATCTTCCTCGATGTGGGCCAGGGCGATGCAGCGCTCATCATCGCGCATGGTCCGCCGGGCCCGGCGGGCCGCCTCGGATTCAAGCGGCGGCCGAGCGCGGTGATCGTCGTCGACGCGGGCGACTATCCGGCCGGTGGCTTCGACGCGGGCGCGGGCATCGTCGCTCCGGCGCTCGCCGCGGTGGGGGCGCGTGGCGTGGACGCGTTCATCGCGACGCACGGGGATCGCGATCACGTGGGAGGGCTCCCCGGCCTCGCCCGCGCGATGCCGATCCGGGAGATCTTCTGGCCCGCGCCCTACCACGCGCCGCCGGCGCTCGCTGCGCTCACGGCGCGTCGCAACGGCCCGCACCTCCGGCCGGTCGCCGCCGGCGACACGCTCGTCCGGCGCCCAGGGCTCCTCTTTGTCGCGGTCCATCCGCCGCGCGACTACGGCGGCGATGAGAACGACGGTTCGCTGGTCGTCCTTCTCGAGGCGGCAGGCAGGCGGGCGCTCTTCTCCGGGGACATCGAGACGCCGGGGGAATCCGTTCTCTGCGGCAGCCGGCAGCAACTTGCAGTGGACCTCGTCAAGGTCGCGCACCATGGTAGCTCGACCTCGAGCACCCCCGAGCTCATCGCGGCGACCGACCCCGCGCACGCGATCGTGAGCGTCGGCGCGCGGAACCGGTTCGGGCATCCGGCGCCCGACGTGCTCGGGCGCTGGGCGGAGGCGGGAGCCGAGGTATGGCGGACCGACCGCGGCGGTGCCGTGATCGCGACCCTGAGCGGAGGGCCGGCTCTGGTGCGAAGCTTCGCGCCGGTCGATTGAGCGGGCGGGCCTGCACACGACGTCAGTCGATCGGGCAGTCAGAGGCGCCGGTGATGGAGCGATCAGCCCATGGGGTTCGAGGCGGCAGGAGTCTCCAGTTCGGCGAGTGCGCGGGCGATCGCCTCCTCGCTGGATGCGGCGCGCCCCTCCTCGAACGCGGCGGCATAGTCGCCGTCGCCCAGGGAGCGGCGAGCCCGCTCCCTGCTGGCGGCATACTCGTGCCCATAAGGATGGCTGTCTCCCAGAGTGGCGCCGAGGTCGTCCAGCACCGTCTGGACGGCGCCGAAGAGCCATGCCGCGCGCGCTGCCTGGGACCGGTCGGCGCGTACCGCCTGGGACCGGTCGGCGCCGGACAGCGAAGCAAGCTCCGCCGCGCAGAGCAGCGCTCCAAGTGCGGAGTCGGTCTTGACGCGGCTGTCTCGCACGTACCGCAGGGCATCCACGAGGAGCGATCGCGCCTCGGCTCGGTCCCCCTGCCGCAAGGCGAGGAAGGCGAGGTTGATCGTCATGATCGCCACGAAGTGGAGATCGCCTTTCCCCTTGAGCAAGGCGTGGCTCTCGCCGATCAGCCGGCGGGCCGTATCGATGTCCCGCTCTCTCCAGGCGGCGAGACCCATGTTGTTCATGGCGCCCGCGAGGCCGCTCGTATTGCCGAGCGCCCGGTAGTGCGCGCAGGCTTCTTCGAGGGCGGATCGACCCGCAGCGAAATCGCGATGGGCAATGTGCTCGAGACCGATCGAGTTCAGGCACCGCGCGATCCCCCGGCGATCGCCGAGCCGCCGGAACATCTCGAGGGGCACGGCGAACATCCGGCGCAGCGCGTCCGGATCCACCGGCACGTCCGGGGCCACCGTGTGCCGGCCGAGGACCAAGACCAGAAGCCCCCGGGCCAGGAGGGCCTCGGCATGGAGCTCCTCCGGCGTTGATGGTCCCACCCGGGCCAGCGCCCGCTCGATCGCTGCCTCTCCGATCCGGAAGTGCCCGCGCAGGCTCCAGAAGCGGTGGAGAGAGCTCACGATGCGGAGCGCGGCCTCGGCACCACCAGGCGCTCGCTCGCACTCCTCGAGCGCGGCGAGCACGTTCTCGTGCTCCGCATCCAGCCGCGCGAGCCATCGCGACTGCTCGGAGCGGAAGAGCTCCGGCTCCGCCCTTTCCGCCAGCGCGAGGAAGGTGGCGAGGTGCCGCCGGCGCGCCAGCGGTTCTTCCCCGGAGGCGGCCAGCGCCTCCAGGGCGAACTGGTGCAGGGGCTCGAGGAAGCGGTAGCGTGCCGGCTCACCCTGGCGGCGCTCGACGCAGACGAGCGACTTGTCGACGAGCCGACTGATCAGGTCGAGGACCTTGAACTCGTCGCCGCGCTCGTCGCACACCTGGGTGGCGCTCTCGAGGTCCCACCCCCCGGTGAAGACAGCCAGCAGGCGAAACACCCGCGCCTCCTCCGGCCGAAGTTGCTGCGTGCTCCACTCGATCGTCAGGTGCATCGCCTGATGGCGATCGGTGGGCATCGCACTCGCATCGCGCAGGAGCAGGAGCTGGCGATCGAGCCGGGCGGCGATCTCCGCCGTGCTGAGCACGCGGCGGCGGGCAGCGGCCAGCTCGATCGCCAGCGGCAGCCCTTCCACCCGGCGGCAGATCTCCGCCACCGATCTGAGCGTCGCCTCGTCCGGGGAGAACTCGGGGTCCGCGCTGCGGGCCCGATCGAGGAACAGGCTCACCGCTTCGCAACGTGCGAGCGCCGCCGGGTCCGCGAGATCCCCGGCTCCCGGGACCTGGAGCGGGGTCACGGTCAGCACCTGTTCGCCGTGGACCCTGAGCGGCTCTCGGCTCGTGGTCAGGACCGTGAGCCGCGGACAGGTGGCGATCAAAGCGGTCACGAGTTCGGCGGAAGCCGTGAGCACGTGCTCGCAGTTGTCGAGAATGACGAGCGTGCCGGCCGCCTTGAGGCGGGCCGAGATCCGGGCGAGGAGCGGGGATGCTGCGTCCTCGCGCTCGCCGAGGCTCCTGGCCAGGGCATCGACCACGCGGTCGCCATCCTGGACGGAGGAGAGGTCGGTGAACGTGATCCCGCCCGCATAGTTGTCCGCCACCGCGCTCGCCAACGCGATCGCGAGCCGCGTCTTCCCGCTGCCGCCGGCGCCGGTGAGCGTCAGCACGCGATTCGTTCGGAGGAGCGTCCGGCACTGCTCGATCTCGCGGCCGCGCCCGATGAAGCTCGTCGCTGGCCGGGGGAGAGTCGGGGCGTGAGCGATGGGCGAAGGGCCGAGCGGGTCCCTCCCGAGTGCGATCGCCAGGGTGTGGACGGCACCGGCGATGGAAGCCAGCCTGCGGTTCGGGTCCTTGACGACGCACTGCGCGATGAGGTCCCGGACTTCGGACGGCGTGCCGGCGGGGAGCCTGGCAGGATCGGGCTCGCGCTCGAGGAGCGCGATCAGTATCTCGTCCGCGCTCGCTCCGGGGAACGCCGGAATCCCGGCCAGGCACTCGTAGAGGACGCAGCCGAATGCAAAGAGATCAGCGCGATGGTCATCGTCCCCGGTGAAGCACTCCGGGCTCACGTATCCCCAGGTGCCGGCGACGCGGAGATCGCTCGGCCCCGTGTTCTCGCCGGTGGGCGGCTCGCCCACGGTCCGGGCGAGGCCGAAGTCGAGAACCTTGGCTCGCCCCTGTGGCGTCACGATCACGTTGCCTGGCTTCAAGTCGCGATGGATGACGCCGCCCTCGTGCGCCGCCTGGAGCGCCTCGGCGATCTGGAGGCAAACGTCGAGCGCCGAGGATAGCGGCAGCGGCCCGTGCTCGAGCCTGCGGGCCAGCGTCTCGCCGGGCACCCATTCGAGCACGAGGTAGCAGAGGCCGGCATCGTTCTCCTCCATGCCGTGGATCGTCGCCAGGTTCGGGTGGTTCAACGAGGCGAGGAGCTTGGCTTCGCGCGTGAAGCGAGCGAGCCGCTCCGGAGAACGCGCCACGCGCGTCGGGAGGAGCTTGAGGGCCACGGCTCGATCGAGGACCTCGTCGCGCGCCCGATACACGATCCCCATCCCGCCGCGCCCGGCCTCGCTCTCCACCCGAAAGCGGCCAAGCACCTGCCCGGGCTCGAGTTCATGCTCCGATCGAGGCGGCGCGCCGTCGGGAGCGGGATGCCCGACCGCCGGCTCGCGGCGCATGGTGGCGGCCAGCGCGGCGATCGTCTCGAGCCCCTGAATCGCCGCTGCCAGCGCGGGATCAGTGGTGCGGTGCCGGGTCCAGTCCACGCGGCGCCCGTCCGCCACCTCATGGGCGAGTCGGAGCAGCGCCGCGTCCGGGGTCCGGTCCCGCTGTCGCCGGTCACCCGTCATGCCGCTCGCCAGCCGTCATGCTGCTCGCCAGCCGCGATGCTGCTCGCCAGCCGCCATGCTTCTCGCCAGCCGCCATGCTTCTCGCCAGCCGCCATGCTGTTCGTCAGTCCATCAGAGGACGTCATGCATCGCCTTGGACAGGGTGACGAGGGCGCGGGCCACCGTGGCTCGCGCCGCCTCGGCGCTCGGCTTGCCGAGCGCATCGGCGACTTGCTGATGGCTGAACCCGAACTCGATGCGGAGGATCACCGCCTGACGGGGCTCCGCACCGAGGCGTTCCAGGGCGCGCTCGAACCGCTCCACGCTCTGCTGGCCGATCGCCTCGTCGAGGGCCGACGGCTTCGATGTGACATGCACGTCTTCGAGCGTCGTCGGCCGCGGTCGCACGGCTGCCCGGCGCAGATCGTCGCGAATCGCGTTCAGCATGATCTGCCGGAGATAGGCGAGGAAGGCTCCTTCTCCCCGATGCTCGAAGGAGCCCATGCTCCTGAATGCGCGGAGGAGCGTGTCCTGCACGAGGTCGTCGGTGTCCCGGAGATCGCGCGAGGGGCCAGGCAGGCGGTGGTGCGCCCAGCGACGAAGGATCGGGAGGTAGCGGGTGAAGAGCTGCTCCCGCGCCCCGGTGTCGCCCGAACGGACGCGGGCGAGCAGGATCCCGGTGTCTGTCACGCGCGGGACCTCGGGGGCGGTCTTGCGGTCCGGATCGCCGCCAGTCGGGGGGAGATCGATGCTGCCATCCGCGGACATGAGCGTCAGCCTACACCGGGAAGTGCCGCAGGCGCCGGACATCGGCCCATCGACGGCCGGGCACCCGGGACGTGCCATCTACCATCGCACGCGCAAGTTGCGGGGATTCTAGCACGCTGACGGGAGCCCCGGCCAGGGTCAGGATCAGGCTCCCCGGTGGGAGACCGCTGTCTCCGGGTTCCTCCCATGCGCATTTCTCCCGTCCGCTCGGACCATGCGGTGCGTTTCTCCTTGGCGTGGATCAGGCCCGGGAATCCCGGGAACGTATCACCTATCACCCGACTGGGAGTCCCGATGAGACCTACCTTCCTGGATCTATCTCGCGGCGCGGCCGGCATTCCGACTGCAATCCTCGTCTGCCTGGTGGCGGCAGACGTCATGATCCTCGCCCAGCCCGCTCTGGCCACGGTTCCCCCCTACGCCGAGGAGTGGAGCGTGAACTCCAGTCCTGAGGATGTCGAGGTGGATCCATTCGGTCGGGTCTGGGTCTCCTGCAACGACGATACCATCCGGGTCTACACGGCGACCGGCGGCCATCTCCTCTTCACGTTCGGCGGGAGTGGCATTGGCGATGGCGAGTTCCGGAACCCCTACGGCATCGCCTTCGACCCGAGCGGGGAGGCTTACATCTGTGACTACGAGGGCGCCCGCGTCCAGAAGTTCACGAGCGGGGGGGCGTTCCTCCTCTCATGGCCCATTCCAAGCACTAGATCCGACCACGTCGCCGTCGATGCCGCTGGCGATGTGTACGTGACGGGATTCAACGATGCCTCCGTCCACAAGTACACGCCTGCTGGCGTCCCCCTCCTGTCCTGGGCCAGCAACGGTGGGTCGACGACCGCGGGTATCGTCGAGGCGAACGGCACGATCAATGTCGTGCAGTGGGATGCCCCGGTCGTGGAGCAGTTCATGACCGATGGGACATTTCTCGGCGCATTCAGTGCGGGTACGCTGAACGGGACCGACATCGAGGTGGATGCAGGGAGTCAGCTGTGGGTTGCCGACTACGGCAATAACCAGCTTCGGATCTTCACCGCGAATGGAGTTCCGGTCGACACGTATGGCTCCCTCGGCTCCGGGCCGGGCGAGTTCTCCGGCCTGATCGGATTGGCCTTGGGGCCGGATGGCTCGGTCTACGTGGCCGATGAGATGAACCGGCGAGTGCAGCGGTTCGGCGACCCGGTGGCGGGTGTGGCACCGGGATCCGAGGCCGCGGCGCCGTCCGCCGGCGGTGCCGCGATCACCGCCATCGCACCCAATCCGTGCCGGAGCGGGGCCCAGTTGACCTACAGCCTCCTGCGCGAGGAGGAGGTGCGGCTGACCGTCGTGGATGTGCACGGCCGGGTCGTGGCGACGCTCGTCGACGGGCGGGTGGCACCCGGTTCGCACCGTATCGCGTGGGCGGCGCGGAATGAATCCGGCGAGCAGCTTGCGGCGGGTGTCTACTTCCTGCGCCTCGCCCATGGGCAAAACCTGGACGGCGCTCGGTTCACGGTTGTCCGCTAGTACGGCTGTCCGCAAGTACGGAACGATCGACGTCAAGCGGCAGGTTCGGGAGGCGATCTTCTTCGGAACGAGGGAGATCGCCTCCTGCTTGCTCGAACCGGTCCGGGTGCGCGGCCGCGCTACGCGCGCTCGACGTAGGTGCCGTCCCGCGTGTCCACGCGGACCACCTCGCCCGCCGTGATGTACTCGGGGACGCGGACGATGATCCCATTCTCGAGCTTGGCGGGCTTGGCGGAGCCGGACGCGGTGGCGCCCCGGAGCGGCGGATCGCACTCGACGATGCGCAGGTCGACGGTCGTCGGCAGGTCGATCGCGAGCACCTCGTTGTCATGGAACTCGACGACGACTTTCATGTTCTCCTTGAGGAACTTGGCATCGTCACCGAGCACGGTCTCCTGGACATGAACCTGCTCGTAGGTCTCGAGGTTCATGAACACGTAGCCCTCGGCCGGGGAGTGGTAGAGGTACTCCATGTTCCGTTGCTCGAGGAGGAGCGTGTCGGCCTTCTCGTCCGAGCGGAAGCGATATTGCTGCTGGCTCCCGTTGCGGAGGTTGCGCAGCTTCACGTGGACCACCGCCTGGCCCTTGCCGGGCGTGACGTGGGTGAGCTGGGTGATGCGGTGGGGCTCGCCCGCGTGCGCGACCACCATTCCCACCTTGAGCTGGGTTGCCGGAAGCATGGACACTGCACTCTCTCCTCGTGTGCGCTCTGCGTGCGCTGCGGCCGTCCGCCTGGGCGCGTGGCCGGGGCGGGTGGCCACGGGGCGACCGAAACCGCCCGCCCCAGCGGCGCCGGGGGCCGGTCGCGCCTCGCTGAAACCACCCTCTTGCTGACTTGTGGAACGAATGTTTCTAGCACAGCAGGCCCAGTCCTGTAAACCGGGACGGCCGGAACCGGCCGCCATTGACCTGTCCGGGAGCCGCTGCTAGCCTCCGCTCCCCACGCGCGGGGCGCTGGGGTCGACTCGCGATCGCGGGCGCCGGACCGGGATCCGGGGCCGCGGGAAGGGCCGGCCGGAGCGCCGAGACCGCGCCGACCCCGGGGAAACGAGAACGCATGAGCGAACGGCTCCGCCTCGGCGTCCTGGTCTCGGGACGCGGCTCCAACTTGCAGGCCATTCTCGACGCGATCGCGCGGGGCGAGCTGGCGGCGGACCTCCGGGTCGTCGTGAGCGACCAGCCGGACGCGGAGGCCTTGACCCGCGCCCGGAGCCGCGGCGTCGAGACGGTGGTCCTCCCGCCGAGCCGCTTCCGCACCCGCCTCGAGGACGCCGTCGAGGCCGAGCTCGTCCGGATCTTGAAGGCGCGCGATGTGGAGCTCGTCGTCCTCGCCGGTTTCATGCGGGTCCTCCACGACACGTTCCTCGGCGCGTTCGCCGACGCCATCATCAACATTCACCCGTCGCTCCTGCCGGCGTTCCCGGGGCTCGATGCGCAGCGGCAGGCCCTCGACTTCGGAGTGAAGATCGCCGGCTGCACGGTGCACTTCGTCGATCCGGGCGGCGTCGACCAGGGCGCGATCATCGGCCAGCGTGCTGTCCCGGTGTTCCCGGAAGACACGCGCGATCTCCTCGCCGCGCGCATCCTCGCCGAGGAGCACCGGCTCCTCGTCGAGGTGCTCGGCCACTTCGCCGCGCGGCGCGTCCGGCGCGATGGGCGGCGCGTGTGGATCGCCGGCCCGGTCGGAAGCTCGCCACATCGCCAGTGAAGTCATCTGCAGCGCAGAGGAAGAAGAAGATGGAGAGGAACCAGATGCGGACCCCGGAGCAAGCCACGGCGGCCCGTCGCGACGCGGCGCCGGGCGCCACCACGATCGCCCGCGTGAAGGTCGAGGTGCCGGGCGTCAAGCCCACGTACTCGGGCAAGGTGCGGGATCTCTATGACCTCGGTGATCGCCTCCTCATCGTCGCCACCGATCGCATCTCCGCCTACGACTCGATCCTCCCGACCGGCATCCCGGGGAAGGGCTGGCTCCTGACGCAGCTCTCAGCCTACTGGTTCGCCGAGTTCGCCGGGCGCTCCGCGCACCATCTCCTGTCGACGGCTGCCGAGGACTTCCCGCCGCCGTTCAACGCGCATCCCGAGCTCGTCGACGGCCGGAGCATGCTGTGCCTGAAGACCCGGCGCGTCGACTTCGAGTGCGTCGTGCGCGGCTACCTCGCGGGCTCCGCCTGGCGCGAGTACAAGGCATCGGGCGCGGTGTGCGGGATCGCCCTGCCGCCCGGCCTCCGCCAGTCGGAGAAGTTCCCGGCCCCGATCTTCACGCCGGCGACCAAGGCCGATACCGGGCACGACGAGAACGTGTCCTTCGAGACGATGGCCGCGGCGCTCGGGCCCGCGCTCGCGGACGAGCTTCGGCGGCGCTCACTCGCGCTCTACGCGGCCGCCGCGGCGCACGCGGAGCGGCGCGGGCTCCTCCTTGCCGACACCAAGTTCGAGTTCGGGCTCCGCGGGGAGGAGCTCCTCGTGATCGACGAGATCCTGACTCCGGACTCCTCGCGCTTCTGGGAGAAGGCGAGCCATGCTCCCGGCCAGGCGCAGGAGGCCTTCGACAAGCAGTACGTTCGCGATTACCTCGACGGGAGCGGCTGGAACCACGAGCCGCCGGCGCCGCCCCTGCCGGACGAGGTCGTCCAGGGCACGCGCCGCCGTTACCTCGAGGCCTTCGATCGCCTGACCGGACCTCCGCTCGCCTAGTCGGCTAGAATCGGCGGCTAGAATCGGCGGAAGCGGGGGTTCCTCTGGAGGGCTCATGATCACCGTTCATCCATCCACGGCCGAGGCGGCCCGTGCCGACGTCAAGATCACCAGGGCCCTCATCTCGGTCTACGACAAGCGCGGGCTGATCCCGCTCGCGCGCGGGCTCGCCGAGCACGGGGTCGAGCTCGTCGCGACCGGCGGCACGGCGACGCTCCTCACGGAAGCGGGGCTCAACGTCGTCGCCGTCGAGAAGCTGACCGGCTATCCCGAGATGCTCGACGGCCGGGTGAAGAGCCTCCATCCGGCCATTCATGCCGGGATCCTCTTCCAGCGGCATCTCGAGGAGCACGAGCGGGACATCGCCGCCCACGGCATCAAGCCGATCGATCTCGTCATCGGCTCGCTCTACCCGTTCGCCGAGGCGCGCGCGCGCGCCGCCGGGCTCGCCGAGCTCGTCGAGTTCATCGATGTGGGCGGGCCGACCATGGTGCGTGCGGCGGCGAAGAACTTCGCCCACGTCGCGGTCGTGACCGGCGCGCACCAGTACGAGCCGCTGCTCGCCGAGCTCAAGGCGCGGGGCGGCCTCGTCTCCGGGGACACACGCTTGAAGCTCGCCGCCGCCGCCTTCGCGACCCTCGCCGCGTACGACGGAGCGGTCGCTGCGAGCCTCGCCGGTCTCGCCGCCGGCACGGCGCCGGCGACCGCGGCCCCGCCGCCGGTCCTCGCGCTCGGCGCGCGCCAGGAGCGGGCGCTCCGCTACGGGGAGAATCCGCACCAGAAGGCCGCCTTCTACGTCGAGGGGGGAGAGGCGGGAGGCCTCGCCGCCGCCGTCATCCACCAGGGGAAGGAGCTCTCCTACACGAATCTCCTCGACCTCGACGCGGCGCTCCTCGCGCTCGCCGAGTTCCCCGGCGACTCCTGTGTCGTCGTCAAGCACGCGAGCCCCTCGGGGCTCGGCGTGGCCGAGGCTCCGGTCACCGCCTTCAAGCTCGCGCGCGACGGGGATCAGCTCTCCGCCTTCGGCGGTGTGATCGGCTCGGCGCGCCCCGTCGACGCGGAGACCGCGGCCGAGATCGCTCGCGATTTCTACGAGGTGGTGGTCGCGCCCGGCTTCTCGCCCGAGGCGCTCGCGCTCTTCGCGAAGAAGCCCGCGCTCCGCGTCGTCTCGGTGCCGCTCCCCGCGCTCGAGCGCGCCGTGCGCGCGCCGCGCATCCGCTCGATCCTCGGCGGGTACCTGCTCGAGGAGCCCGATCTCCTCCCGGCCGGCGCGACGCTTGCGGGCGACGTCGTCACCCGCCGGGCGCCGACCGAGGAAGAGAAGAGCGCGCTCTTCTTCGCCTTCAAGGTGGCGAAGCTCGTGCGCTCGAACGCGATCGTGATCGCGCGCGCCGATCGCACGCTCGGGATCGGCGGCGGCCAGGCGAGCCGCATCGACTCGGTCGAGGTGGCGGCCATGAAGGCGGCGCGCTCGCAGCACGACGTGCGCGGCGCGGTCCTCGCGTCCGACGCCTTCTTCCCGTTCCCGGACGCGGTCGAGAGCGCCGGGCGGCTCGGGATCACGGCGATCGTCCAGCCGGGCGGCTCGAAGCGCGATGCCGACGCGATCGCGGCCTGCGATCGCCTGGGCATCGCCATGGTCTTCACCGGAGAGCGGCACTTCGTTCACTAGAATTCGTTTGAACTCGTTCACTGGAAGAGGAAGGAGACGCCTTGGCTGAGACGAGCCCGGCGGCCACGGCTCCAGGTCGCGGCGCCCGCGCAACGGCCACCCATGCCGTGCCGATCGCCATCCTCGACTTCGGCTCGCAGTACGCGCAGCTCATCGCGCGGCGCGTGCGCGAGCGGCATGTCTACTGCGAGATCCTCCGCCACGACACGCCGCTCGCCGAGCTTCGCCGGCGCGGGGTGCGCGGCGTCATCCTCTCGGGAGGACCGGCGAGCGCGCTCACGCCCGGCGCTCCGCGCCCGGACCCGGCTCTTCTCGATTCCGGCCTGCCCGTCCTCGGCCTCTGCTACGGCATGCAGGTCGTCGCCCTCATGCTGGGTGGGCGCATCGAGCGCGGGACGACGCGCCAGTACGGGCTCGCCCAGGTGGAGGTGGAGGCACCCGGGGACGTGCTGGCCGGGCTCCTTGCCTTTCCCGCCTGGATGAGCCACGGCGACTCGGTGGCCGAGCTGCCCGCGGACCTGGTTCCCCTCGGGCGCACGACGGAGTGCCGCTTCGCCGCCGCCCGCCATCGGACCCGCCCCATCTATCTCCTCCAGTTCCATCCGGAGGTGGTCCACACCCAGGACGAGGGAAAGATCCTCGACAACTTCCTCTTCGGGGTCTGCCGGCGTGGAAGCCGGCTGGACCATGGAGAATTTCGCGGCCGCCGCGGTTCTTAAGATCCGGGAGGAGGCCCCGGCGGGGACGGCCATCTGCGCGCTCTCGGGCGGGGTGGACTCCTCGGTGGCGGCGGTGCTCGCGGGAGAGGCCCTCGGCGCGCGCCTCACCTCGATCTTCGTCGATCACGGGTTGCTCCGGGCCGGCGAGGCGGAAGTGGTGACGCGCGAGCTCGAGGAACGCTTCCACCTCCGCGTCAAGCACGTGGATGCCGCGGATCTCTTCCTCGAGCGTCTCCGCGGCATCGAGGATCCCGAGGAGAAGCGGAAGCGCATCGGCGCCGCGTTCATCGAGGTCTTCGAAGAGGAGGCGCGCCACCTCGAAGGGGCGCGCTACCTGATCCAGGGGACGCTCTATCCCGACGTCATCGAATCGGCGGCGGCCGGCGGGCCGGCGGCGACCATCAAGAGCCATCACAACGTGGGCGGACTGCCGGAGAAGATGGGCCTCACGCTGATCGAGCCCTTGCGGGAGCTCTTCAAGGACGAGGTGCGGGCGGTCGGGCGCGTGCTCGGGATCCCCGAGTCGGTGATCGGGCGGCATCCGTTCCCCGGGCCCGGGCTCGCCGTGCGCGTGATCGGGGCCGTGGATCGCGAGAATCTGGAAGTGGCCCGGCGCGCCGACGATATCTTCATCAAGGAGCTGCATGCGAGCGGCCTCTACGACACGATCTGGCAGGCCTTCGCGGTGCTCCTCCCGGTCAAGACGGTGGGCGTGATGGGCGACGAGCGCACGTACGAGCAGGTGATCGCGCTCCGCGCCGTGACCTCGACCGACGGCATGACCGCCGACTGGGGGCGCCTCCCGCTCGACTTCCTCGGGCGGGTGGCGAATCGCATCGTGAACGAGGTGCCGGGCGTGAACCGCGTCGTCTACGACCTCTCCTCGAAGCCCCCCGCCACCATCGAATGGGAGTGAACAGCTTGATCGGACGCGGGCGGTTGCGGGGGCTCGTCGGCACTCTCGCGGTTCTCGGTGTGCTGTACTGGGGCGCGGTCGCCGTGCGCCCGGCCGCCGCCATGCCGCTCCATCCGCGCGTCGCCGCCGAGCTCGAGCGGCGCGGCGAGCTCGCGGCCTTCGACCGCGAACAGGCGGCGCTCGCGCGCCAGGGGCTCGACCGCCCGGCGCGCGGGGTCCTGGCCGCCACCGCCGCGGCGGCGCATGCGGCAAAGGGCGCCGCCGTCCCGCGCAACATGCACATCCCCGTTCTCCTCGTCGACTTCTCCGACAACGACTGGCGGATCTACCCGTCGCTGGTGCCGGATCACTACACGGACCTCCTCTTCTCCCGGGGCACTCACCCGACGGGGAGTCTTCGCGATTACTACCTCGAGAACTCGCGCGGGGACTTCGATCTGACCGGGCAGGTCTCGGGGTGGCATCGCATGCCGCAGACGTATCGCCAGTACGTCGCCGGCCGGCGAGGCACCGGGCCGTATCCGCAGAACGGACAGAAGCTCGTCGAGGACGCGGTGCGCGCCGCCGACGCCGCGGATCCGTCGCTCGACTGGAGCCGGTTCGACAACGACGGGCCCGACGGCATCCCGAGCTCGGGGGATGACGACGGCACGGTGGACGGGCTCATCGTGGTCCATGCCGGGCCCGGCTACGAGGAGACCGGAAACCCGAACGACATCCACTCGCACTACTGGAATGTGGTGGACGAGGATCTCGTCGTCGACGGCGTCCGTGTCTTCAACTACATGCTCGACCCTCAAGATGGACGCACCGGGGTCTTCGCCCACGAGTTCGGACACAACCTGGGGCTCGTCGACCTCTACGAGACCGACGGCGGCGGATCGAGCGTGGTCGGCGTGTGGTCGGTCATGTCGCTCGGCGCGTGGCTCTCGGCGAGCGGCGGGGCCTTCGGCCCGGGATCGGGCACGCGTCCCTCGCATCTCGATGCCTGGTCGAAGGTCGCCACGGGCTTCGCGACGCCGGTCGATCTCGCCGACAACGTCCCCGGCCGCGCGCTCGCACCCGTCGTCCCGGGCGGCGAGATCCTCCGCCTGTGGACCAATGGCCGTGCGGAGAGCGAGTACTTCCTCGTCGAGAACCGGGCTCCGCTCGGTTTCGACCGATCGCTCCCGTTCACGAGCACGACGGTGGGCGGGCTCCTGGTCTGGCACGTGGACGAGGAGACGGCGACCAACGACGATCCGGGACACCCGCGCGTCGCGCTCGAACAGGCCGACGGCCGCGGGGACATCGAGGCCGGGCGCAACTATGGCGACTCGGGTGATCCGTACAGCCTCGGTGGCGCGTTCACCCCGACGTCGCGTCCCGCGAGCCTCTCCTACGGCGGTGCGGACACGCAGGTGCGTGTCGAGAATCTCCGCCTCGTGACCGGCGCCACGTTCGCGGCGGACTTCACGGTCGAGACGGCGCCGGCGCTCGCCAAGGTGCGCCTGACGATCGACGACGCGACCGGGGGGAACGGCGACGGCGGGCTCGATGCGACCGAGCGCGGCACGGTGGCGGTCGAGATCGAGAACGCGGGACTCGATGCGCGCCAGGTGCTCGTCGATCTCGAGTGCCTCGATCCGCTGGTGACGATCTCCGGCGGCCCGCTGGCCGCGGGCGACCTCGCGGCGGACGGCACGGTCGCCGTCCCGGGGGCCTTCACCTACCAGGTCGCCGACCTGCCGGCGGATCCCTACGCGCTCACCTTGCGGCTTCGCTACACGGCGGTCGGTTACGAGGAGACCGAGGACGTCATCCTCGCCGCCGGCGACGTGGTCGGGTTCGCGACCAACTTCGAGGACGGCGCGGAGGGTTTCACCCACTCGGCCGGCCGAGACGGCTACCGCGACGACTGGTTCGTGGCGGAGGGCGCCGGCCGCAACGGCGGGAGCGCGTTCCGCTGCGCGATGGCGGATTCGAACAAGTACGGCAACCTGACCGACGCCCGGCTCGACACTCCGGTCTTCGCGCTCGACGGCACCTGTCGCCTCTTCTTCTGGCACACGATCGATGCCGAGGTGGATGCGGGCACGCGCGCCTGGGACGGGGGCCTGGTCGAACTCTCGCTCGACGGCGGGCCATTTCAGCAGATCGTCCCGGTGGGCGGCTATCCCTACCGCATCATTCGCAATGGCCAGAGCGCGATCGCCGATCGCGAGGCGTTCTCGGGGATGATCACCGCGTTCGAGCGCGTCGAGTTCGATCTCACCGGCATGACGGGCGCCGGCCGGCTCCGCTTCCACTTCGGCTCGGATGGTTCCGTCACCGCCGGCGGCTGGGTCATCGATGACGTGACCGTGGTCTCGCCGGCCGAGCCCTATGCGGTGACTTTCCTGACGCCCGGGACGGACGCGGAGGGGCGAGTGGTGGTCGCCTACGAGGTCGAGGAGTTCTTCGCCGGGCGGCCCTACGACGGGCGGGGCTTCAATGTCTACCGGCGGGCGGAGAGCGCGAGCTTCCCCCTCCGCGGGACGGCGGACGGGGTGCCGGCGGGCTACACGCTCCTCACGGGAGTGCCGCTGCCGCCCGACTCGAGCTACACGGACGCGGACGGCAGCCCGGCGGAGTTGTTCGCGTATCTCCTCGAAGATCTGCGGAGAGCGGGGCAGGAGCCCCGACTCTACGGGCCGCGGCAGGTCTATGTGCCGGGCGGCCCGGCGGCCCCGCGCATCGTGCGGGCCTTGCCCAGCGTGTTCCAGCCGGCCGTTGACCCGGTGACGCTGATCCAGTTCGTGGTGCCGCCGGCAGGGGGGGCGGTCGCGCCGGTGGACGTCGAGCTCCGCGTCTACGACCTTGCGGGCCGGCTCGTCGCCGAGCTCGTGGACGGCCAGCGCCCGCCGGGGAAGAATGTGGCCTCGTGGAACGGCTACGGCATCCGCGGGGTGCCCGTCCCCTCGGGTGTGTACTTCCTCCGGCTCGAGGCGGGGGGCGACAGCTCGGGACTGCGGATCGTCGTCCTGCGGTAGTCTGGACCGACCCGCCGGGGATACCGACCTGGTCGCCGGTGATCGCCCTGTCGCGCGCGGTGTCTACTACGTGACGATCACGAACGGGAGCCGCAGCGTGTCAGCGCGCGCCGTGCGCGCGCCGTGATGAGTGCGGCGATCAACCGACTCGACCGCCGGCTTCCATTTCAAGGCTGCGACTCCTCGTCGTGCGCCTCGAGACGCGCCTCCAGGGCCTGGGTCACGCGGGGGTCGAGTCCGAGCCGCGCCGCCAACGTGGCGAGATAGGCCTGCTCCGCGGGCGTGTCCGCGTCGATCGTCATCAGGGTGGCCGCGTAGACCTCCGCGGCGAGCTGCGGATCGCGCACCCGCACCGCGATCCGCTCCAGGTCGGTCGGCCCCGACAGGAGGGACTCGAGGTGCGCCCGCGCCTCGGGATCGGCTCCCTCGCGCTCGAGGTGCTCGAGGATCCGGGCGCGCTCCGACTCGTCGATCCTCCCGTCGGCCTTCGCGGCGTGCACCATCGCCTCGATCAGGAGCAGCGCTCGCTCATGGGGATCGCTCGGCGCGCCTGCGCCCGTTCCCAGGCCGGCGGCCGCGCCGCCGGGAGCGGGGGGTGCGGGGGCCGGCGGGAACGGCGGCGGGGTCGCCAGCAGCGAGGGCGTCCCGGCCGGCTGCGGAGGGGGCATCCCCGGCGGCAGGCCGGCGGACTCCCGCTTCTTCTCCCGCAGGTGCTCGTAGGCCGCCACCGCCAGGCCGCCGAGGATGGTCAGCCCCTGCGGCGACAGCGCCGCGTGCCCGACCGCGCCCCCGAGGCCACCGCCGCGATAGCGGTACCGCTTGCGCTTGCGCTGCCGGCCCGTGAACTGCCCGCCGATCAGGTCCGAGAGCAGCCGTTCCGCGTCGAACATCGATCTCCTCCTCCGCTCGCACGTCGCCTCGCACCGCGCCCGAACTCGCGCGGCGTGGGGGAGTCCGCAGTCGAGGAGCTTTCCCACCGCGCGCCGGGCGGCGCTGCGGAGTCTACCGCAGCTGGGCTGGAACTCCTCGTGGTGGATGCAGACGAGGATCTCCTGGCAATCTTCGATGAGGCGGCAGAGCGGCGTCTCCGATGGGCGGCGCGGTCGATGGATCGCGAGCGACAGCGACGGCGATGCGGACCATTGCCGGAGAGCCCACGCCGCTACTCGGGTGTGCGCCCCCGGATCCAGGCCGGTGCTTCGCCGCGGCAGCCGGCGCGCTTCAGCGCGCCGGCTTCTCCATGAGCTTCTTGCGGGTGTAGGGGATGAGCCCGCCCGCGTCGATGATCGCCTGGCGCGCCGGCGGCAGCGGGATGGTCGCGAACTCCTTCCCGCTCGTCCTGTTGCGCACCTTGCCGGGCGCGACCTCGAGCTCGTCGCCCTCGTTCGCCTCGATCGTCGGGCAGATGACGAGGTTCAGGCCGAGGTTGATGGCGTTCTGCATGAAGATGCGGGCGATGCTCCGCGCCACGACGACCAGCTCGTGGCCGCGGATGGTGCTCACCGCCTGCTCGCGGCTCGAGCCGCAGCCGAAGTTCTCGTCGGCCACGATGACGCTGCCGGCCGGGATCGCCTTCGCCTTCAGCTTGGCGTTGAACTCGGTGCGATCGTTGAAGCAGAACTGCGGCGTCTCGGTGGGCAGCACCGTGGCCATGAACCGGCCCGGGTAGATGTCGTCGGTGCTGATGTCACGCCCGAGCTTGAGTACGACCTTGCCCATGTCAATGCCCTCCCGTGCGCGGATCGGTGATGACGCCGGTGATGGCGCTGGCCGCGGCGACGGCCGGGCTGCACAGGTAGACCTCGGACTTCGGATTGCCCATGCGCCCCTTGAAGTTGCGGTTGGTGGTGGCGAGCGCCACCTCGTCGTCGCCCAGGGCGCCCTGGTGCACGCCCAGGCAGGGACCGCAGCCGGGGTTCATGACCACGGCGCCGGCCCGGATGAAGTCCTGCAGGTAGCCGGCTTCGAGCGCCTGGGCGTAGACCCGCGCCGACGCCGGGAAGACCAGCATGCGGGTTCCCGCGGCCACCTTGCGCCCCTTGAGGATCTGGGCCGCGACCTCGAGGTCGTCGAGCCGGCCGTTCGTGCAGCTGCCGATGACGATCTGCTGGACCGCCTTGCCGGCCACCTCGTCGATGGGCTTCACGTTGTCCACCGTGTGCGGGCAGGCGATCTGCGGCTCGAGGCGCGACACGTCGATCTCGACGACCTTCTCGTAGACCGCGTCCGGATCCGGCAGGACGCGCTCGATGGGTCCCGTGACCCCGGCCTCGCTCCGCAGGTAGTGCTCGGTCTCGTCGTCGGCGGGAACGATGCCGCCGGTCGCGCCGGCCTCGACGCTCATGTTGCAGATGACGAGCCGGCCGCTCGTCGACATCTCGCGGATCGTCTCGCCGTGGAACTCGAGGACGCGGAAGTTGGCGCCCTGCGCCGTCAGCTTGCCGATGAGGTGCAGGATGAGGTCCTTGGGTCCCACGTGCTCGGCGAAGCGGCCGTTCACGACCACCTTGATGGTCGGCGGCACCTCGATGTTGAGGGCGACGCCGAGCGTCCACACCGACGCCATCTCGGTGGCGCCGATGCCGAAGGCGAAGGCCCCCAGGGCGCCGTGGCTCGTGGTGTGGCTGTCGGTGCCGACGACGACGCAGCCCGGCCGCACGTAGCCGTACTCCGGCAGGATCTGGTGGCAGATGCCGCCGCGGTCGCCGCGGATGTCGTGGAACTTGTCGATGCCGTGCTGGGCCACGAAGCCGCGGATGAGCTTCTGGTTCGTGGCGGTCTTGGGCCCCTCGGCCGGCACCCGGTGATCGAAGATGATGGCGATGCGGGTCGGGTCCCAGGGCTTGGGCTCGCGGCCCGTGCCCTCGTAGATCTCCTTGAACTGGTTGATCACCAGCGCCGCGTTCTCGTGCGACATGGCGAGGTCGACCCGCGGCTCGACGACGTCCAGGGCCTTGACGGACTTCTGGCCCGCCGCGCGCGCCAGGATCTTCTCGACGACTGTCATTCCCATCGCTGCTCCTCGTCGATCGGGTTCAGATCACTGCCTTCTGCTTCAGGGCGGCGAGCTCGGCCTCGCCGAGGCCGAGGCGGCCGAAGATCTCCGCGTTGTGCTGGCCGAGCGCCGGCGGCGGCGCCGGCGTCGGGCTTGCCGTGCGGTCGAAGAGCGCCGTCAGCCCGAACACCTCGATCTCGCCGATCTGCGGCACGTTCACCTTCTGCAGCACGCCGCGGTGCGCGACCTGCGGCTGGCGCAGGGCCTGCTTCAGGCTCAGGATCTCGCCGCTCGGCACGTCCCTGGCGTTCAGGGCCTCGACCCAGTACATCGTCGGCTTCTGCGACGAGCCGCGCCTCGAGCAGCGGGGTCAGCGCCTTGCGGTTCTTCTTGCGCGTGTCGCGCTCCTGGAAGCGCGGGTCGGTCTTCAGCTCCGGCAGCTCGAGGACGTCGCAGACCGCCTCCCACTGCTCCTGCTTGTTGGCGGCGATGTTGATGTGGCCGTCCTGGGTGTCGAAGGTGCCGCTCGGCGCCGCCGTGAAGTTGTCGTTGCCCATGACCGGCGGCTCCTGCCCGCCGATCAGCAGGTTCGCCGCCACCCAGCCCATGAGCGGCATGATCGAGTCGAGGAGCGCGATGTCGATGCACTGCCCCTCGCCGGTGCGCTGGCGGTGGTAGAGGGCGGCCATCACGGCGAACGCCGCGTTCAGGCCGCCCACCGTGTCGCAGACCGGGAAGCCGGCGCGCAGCGGTGTCAACCGCTCGTCGCCGTTGATCGCCATCTCGCCGGAGAGCCCCTGGATGATCTGGTCGTAGGCCGGCTTGTCGGCGTCGGGCCCGGTCTGCCCGAAGCCGGAGATGGCGCAGTAGACGAGCTTGCGGGTTGATCTCGCGGAGCACCTTGTAGCCGAGCCCGAGCCGGTCCATGACGCCCGGGGCGGAAGTTCTCGATCACCACGTCGGCGTCCTTCACCAGCCGCTTGAAGATCTCCTTGCCCTCGGGGCTCTTGGTGTTGAGGGTCACCGACTTCTTGTTGCAGTTCTGCGCCAGGAAGCTCGTGCCCATGAGCTGCTTGTTGTAGTCCGGGACGATGCCCAGCTTGCGGGCCAGGTCGCCGTCCTTGGGGTTCTCGATCTTGATCACCTCGGCCCCCAGGAGCGCCAGGTGGAGCGAGGCGAACGGACCGGAGAGCACGTTGGTGAGATCGAGCACCTTGATGCCGTCGAGGATGCGCGGCTTGTTCGTCATCGGTACCCCTCTCCTGCCTCAGTAGGAAAGCGAGCCGGTCTTGTAGACGCGGCCCGGCATCTCACGGCCGAAGTGCGCCGCCACGTCGCGGCCCAGGGCGACGAGCGCCTCGAGATCGATGTCGCGGCGCAAGCCGCGCCGCCGCAGCGCGTGAACCAGGTCCTCGGTGGCGACGTTGCCGGCCGCCACCTTCGTGAACGGGCAGCCGCCGAGGCCGGCGAACGAGGTCTCGAAGCTCGTGACCCCGGCCTCCAGCGCGGCGAAGATGTTCGCCATGCCGAGCCCGTAGGTGTCGTGGAAGTGGCACGTGCACTGGACGTCGGGCCCGAGCGTCGCGGATCCTGCCGAACAGCCGCCGCACCTGCTCGGGGATGGGCGTGGCCGGCGGTGTCGGCGAGGCTGATGTTCTCGAGCCCGGCGTCGAGGTAGGCGCGGACGATGCTCGAGCACCCGCTCCTCGGGGATCGGCCCCTCGAAGCCGCAGCCGAAGGCGCTCTGCACCGAGACCTGCACCCTCTTGCCGGCGGCGACCGCCGCCCTGGCGGTGGCGATGATGCGGCGCTGCGCCTCCTCGGCGAGCCCATGCCGGTGTTCTTCGTGCTGTGGGTCTCGGAGGCCGAGACCCCCAGGCAGAACATCTCGACGCCGCAGGCGAGGCCGCGCTCGAGCCCCTTCTCGTTCAGGACGAGCCCGGAGAGGACCGTCTTGCCGTGCGCTTCGGCGCTGAGGGTGCGGAAGAGCGCATCCGTGTCGGCCATCTGCGGCACCTTCTCCGGGTGCACGAAGGAGCCGACCTGGACGATGTCGACGCCCGGCGCCACGCAGGGAGCGGATCCACTCGAGCTTCTTCTCGGTCGGGACGACCTGCCTTCTCGGCCTGCAGGCCGTCCCGCGGACCGACCTCGTGGATGATGATGTCGGACATCGCTCGCTCCCTGCCGGAGTCTACAGCTTGCGGGCGATCGCCTCGCCCATCTCGAGCGTCGTGGCGCTGCCGCCCATGTCGTAGGTGCGCACCTTGCCCTCGGCGATGACCTGCGCCGTCGGCCTTCTCGAGCCGCGCGCCCTTCTCCTTCTCGCCGAGCCAGTCGAGCATCATCTTGCCGGCGAGGATGGTGGCGATCGGATTCACCTTGTACTGGCCGGCGTACTTCGGCGCGCTGCCGTGGGTCGGCTCGAACACGGCGAGCTTCTCGCCGATGTTGCCGGAGCAGCCGAAGCCGAGCCCGCCGACCATCTGGGCGGCGAGGTCGCTGACGATGTCGCCGAACATGTTGGTGGCCACGAGCACGTGGTAGCTCTTGGGGTTCTTGAGCAGCCACATGCAGATGGCGTCGATGTTGGCGTCGTCCATCTGGATCCCCGGGTAGTCCTTGGCGATGCGCTTGCCCGGTCTCCAGGAACAGCCCTTCGGTCGCCCGCACCACGTTCGCCTTGTGGATGATCGGTGACCTTCGGGTAGTTGAACTTCTTGGCGTACTCGAAGGCGGCGCGGATGATCCGCTCGCAGCCGTCCTTGCTGTTGATCTTGCAGGTGATCGCGTAGTCGCTGCCGGGCAGCTTGGCGAAGTGGGCGAACGGCTTGCTGAGCTTGCGTGAGCACGGCCTCGAGCTCGTCGGGGACCGGGCTGAACTCGACGCCGGCGTAGAGGTCCTCGGTGTTCTCGCGGAACACCACGAGGTCGATGCCCTCTTTGTAGTTGAGCGGGTTGCCCGGGTAGGCCTTGCAGGGCCGCAGGCAGGTGTAGAGGTCGAAGAGCTGGCGCATGCGCACGATGGGGCTGCGGTAGACGAGCCCCTTGCCCTGCAGCTCGGGGACGAGTTCGCGCTCCGCGTCCTTCACCGGCTTGGAGGTGATGGCGCCGAAGAGCGCCGCGTCGGAGTTCTTCAGGAGCTCGATGGTGCGCTCGGGGAAGGCGTCGCCTTCCTTGCACCAGAACTCCCAGCCGATGTCGCCATGGGTGTAGGTCGCGTCGAACTTGAGAGCGTCGAGGCAGATCTTGGTCGCCTCCATGACCTCGATACCGACGCCGTCACCGGGCAACCACGCGACTCTTGTACTTGCTCATGGATCCTCCGTCTCGGGTTCGCTGGCCAGGCGCGCGCCTGCCAGGGCGACGCCTGCCTCCGGGGCTGTCGAGCCGCACCGCATGCTGTTCAGGAATGAACTGTGGCCCGTCGGCTTCGCGGCCGCTCTGAATCCTCGCCTCTGCCGATCTACTTTGCACGTCAGCTGAATTATGCCGCTATAGATCGGGTCTGGCCGCAAACGATGTTTTCGCAGGAGTTCATTCCAAGAAGTCATGACCTACGCGAGCGCATCCTCCCATCCCTGACCGCCCTCCAGTTCTTCGACGCCGCGGTGCGCCACATGAGCTTCACCCGGGCGGCCCGCGAGCTGAACGTGACCCAGAGCGCGGTCAGCCGCCAGATCCGGCAGCTGGAGGAGTACGTCGGGCGGCCGCTCTTCCGGCGGGTCAAGCAGCGCCTCGTCCTGACGGAGCCCGGGGAGGCCTACTCCGTCGCGGTGCGGGACCTCCTCGACCAGGCCGAGGCCGCCACCCTGCAAGTGATGGCCTATGGCGGCGGAGGGGGGGTGCTCACCGTCGCCCTGCTGCCGACCTTCGGGTCGCGGTGGCTGTCCCCCGGCTCGGCGACTTCACGGCCCGGCACCCCGACATCCAGCTCGACCTCGTGACCCAGGTGAGGCCGTTCGACTTCGCCGGGAGCGACATCGACGCCGCGATCCACTTCGGGAGCGAGGTATGGCCGGGGGCGGTCTGCCACCGGCTGATGGGGGAGGTCGTCGTGCCGGTGGCCGCGCCGTCGCTCCTCGCCGGCAGGCCGCCCGTCGCGCGGCCGGAAGACGTGGGGCGCTTCACGCTGCTGCAGCACGTGACGCGCCCGCAGGCCTGGCAGGAGTGGCTGCGCGCCTGCGGGGTGGAGCAACCTCGACGGCCGCGTGGGCCCGCGCTTCGAGCAGTTCCACATGGTCATCCAGGCCGCCATCGCCGGCGTGGGCTTGGCGCTCCTGCCCCAGCTTCCTGATCCAGGAGGAACTCGCGAGCGGCCGGCTCGTCGTCGCCATCGACCGCCCGGTCACGAGCGAGTACGCGTACTACCTGGTCTACCCCGAGCGCAAAGCCGACAGCCAGCGCGTCGTCGCTGTTCCGCGACTGGCTCCTCGGGCAGTGCGCGACGCCGGGGCGCGAGCCGTAAGCACCGCGGCGTTCGCCGCCGACCTCGAGCGCTACTTGAGCCCGAAACGGATCATGGCGCGGCCGCCGAGCGCCGTGTGCCAGATGCGCAAGTTCGCCGAGCGCCACCGGCCGCTCCTCCTGGGAGCGGCCGGTGGCGCTCGTAAGGACCAGGTCACCGCGCTCCCAGGTCTCTGATCTCGCCGGTGTCACGTCCGTGAGCCGCGTTGGCATTCGGGACCGACCGCCGATCGTAGAACCCCGCTCCTGGCGCCGCCGAGGCCCCCTGGCGCCGATCGTGATTCCGTTCCCGGGGCGTGGTTGCATCCCCTGCCGGAACTGACCCACCAGCCTGCGCGCACGGCAGCGGTCTGCCCGGCACCGGCTCCCCGGTGGGCATCTACCGGCCGCGCCGTCCCCAGTCCTCGTCGCCTTACCGCCTTTCTTACAGGATCACTCGAGGAAGTGGCCGGGACCTACGAGGGGCGCTTCGAGCACCGCTACGGCCCCTGGCGGCCGGTTGTACGCGAGGTGGTCGAGAAGTTCCTCAAGCGGACCGTCTGGACTCGCCCGGGGTCCGGTGCCAGGAGTGCGCGGCGGAGTTCCTGGTCGCCTTCAGCTGCAAGTGCCGTTACTTCTGTCCCTCATGTCACGCCAAGCGACTGGCCATCAGGTATGAGTGGCTCGACAGCGAGCCATTGCTGTAAATCCCGCGCCAGTACGTCTTCACCATCCCCAAGCGCCTGCGGCCCTACTTCCTCTGCGACCCCCGCCTCCTCGGCGTTCTCAGCCGCGTCGCCGACGACACCATCCCCGGCCCGCGCCGCGCTCAGGAGGCGATGGGCCGAGCTGCTCCGCCGCATCTTCGAGGTCGACCCGCTCGCCTGTCCGCGGTGCAGGGGCCCGCTGCGGATCATCGCCTTCCTCCTCGACCCGGTGGTGATCGACGTCATCCTCAGCCACCTGCGCCGAGTCCACTACGACGCCCGCGCCGGGCCGTGGGCGGATGTCGGGCCGATCGTCCCGCAGGCGGCCATCGACCCGCTCGGCTCCGCACAGGCCACGCCGACCGACTCGAGATCGAGAACGCCGTCGTCAGTGATCGGTGACAGCGCAACGGGAAGGTCTGCCTGCCTCGGATTCGAGGCCTGCTGCCGCCACCTCGCTGCTTCTCCCACCGCGGCCTCCTGCGGTCGTCGGGCACTCCACCCCCCCCTCCGGCGGCGCGTCACCGCACCATGCCGACTCGACCGCCGGCTTCCGGGCGCGCTCCTGCTGTCAGCTCTTCCTCTGCTCGATTAGGTGCGGGGAAAGGAACTCCTATTCCCGCAGACCGCGTCGGGAGTGGGCATGGGGGGGAGCATCGGAGTCAATAGCTGGCGCACCGCGGCTGCTCTTGCAAACTTGTGAGTAGCGGTCCATCATCACCGTCGTGAATCGGCAGCCTGCGGCAGCACTCCGTCCGGCCGAAGACATCATTACGTGCGAGTCTCTCCCGAGGCCGATAATGGACGAGAAACGGACTCACTGTCGACGCGAGGAGAAGCGCCCGGAGCACCGGTTCCTCGTGGATTTGTATGATTCCCAGAACCTGATCAGCGCGAGGGCGCAAGTGGCGGACCTCAGCCTGGGTGGGATCGGGCTGGCCGACACCCCAACGCTCACCCATTCTGATTCGCTCGGCCTCACGCTTCACATGCCGGACTCGGACGTGTCACTGACCGGCAAGATCGTGTGGACTTCCGGTGAGTCCAAGGGAAATCGCGCTGGCATTGCCTTCACGAACGTGAGTTCCGTGGACGCGCAACTGCTAAGTCGCTGGACGGAACGTGCGCCCAGGCAGCTGCCGCCCGCGGCGGCGCTCAGCGCCACGCAACTGGAGCTTCTGCGGCAAACCAGCCTGTCCTTCGCGACCGAATTCGACCGGACGACACTCCTCAGGAGGATCGTCGAGCAGGCGGTGCGGCTCCTCGGGGCCCAGAGCGGCGGAATCTAACGAGTACAATCGCCAACGGCGCGATCTCCGCGTCACCGTCGACTTCAATCGCCCCGACCACTACGACAAGACCCTGAAGCTCGGCGAGGGCATGGCCGGCCGGCTGGTGTGCTCCGGCGATCCTTTCATGATCGTGAACGACTACAACGCCTGGCCCGATAGGGCGGCCATCTACCAGGGCAACCGAGCGTTCGGTGCGGTCATCGAAGTGCTTCTCAGGTGGAGGATGCGCACGCTGGGCGTGCTCTACGTGGACGATAAGGTCGGACGGGAGTTCACGAAACAGGATGCACAACTCCTGAGCCTCTTCGCCGATCAGGCGGCCGTGGCCCTCGGCACCGATGAGCTGCTGACGAGAGACGTGGAGAGGCTCAAGCGACTCGAGAATATCTCAGTCTTCACGACCAAACTGATGACCGACCTCCATCGGAGTGATCTGAGTGACCGCTTGGGACTGATCGCGCAGTACACGGCGACGATCCTCCAGGCGGAGACGGCAGGCATCTTTCTGGTCAGACGACCGGGATTCCTGTCGCTCGAGGCCAGCTGGGGGCACAAGGAAGGGATGTTCGAGCTCGGAACCCAGCTCGCTGTGTGTTCGGGACGCAAATCGGGGCTGACAGGCCACATCGCGTTCGATGGGCGACCCGTGAATCTCTACGGTCCCGCGCTGACGGAGCACTTCGCGGTGAATCGCAAGGGGGCGTCGCATACGCCATCGGGTGCCTGCTATTCGCTCCTGGCCGTGCCGCTGATCTCCATCGAGCAAGGAGAGAACCGGCTCCAGGGGCTGATCCGCGCGGACAACAAGCGCGGACCGAACGGTCCCGAATCGGGATACCACTTCACCCGCGGCGACGAATTCGTACTTCAGATGTTCGCTGATTCCGTGCGTGTCGCCATCGCTAGCGCCGATACCATTCACCAACTTCGGGACATGCATCAGAAGGAGACACGGCGCGCAGAATTGTACGCGAAGCTCGACGACGCAACTCACCAGCTCCGCCCGGCAGAAGGCGCTCTCAGCTCTGGAGCAGGAACTGGTCAACGTTGCGGTCTCAGTGCTCGGATACCGTTGCGCCCAGTACTACTCCCGATCGACTGCGAGCGATCTCGTGCGGGCGAGCTGGCGCGGCGCCGTGGAGTCGGGGGATGTGCTCTGGCTCAAGTGCACGGCACAGACGAGTTGCTGACCCGGTTCGCAAAGCCCGGAGAGACGGCCGCGAGGACCGGGACCTGTTGCCGTGAAGGCGGGGGTGAATTCGAGCCTGACGGCCCGGAGGTTCAGGCGGTCGCAGTGCCCGTGACCCACGCGGGGGAGAGGGCGGGTGTGCTCGTCGCGTGCGGTCGGAATGACCTCGACATCGACGAGGACCTGGCGAGGGAATGCCTGAGCCGACTGGCGACGCACATGTCCCTGTCGATCCGAACCGGACGCCTGGTCACCTCCGAGAGCCGAGTGATCCACGCCCTCCACGTGCTGCAGAAGATCAGCGACTTCACTCAGAGTTCCGAGGAGCTGGAGGTCATCCTCCACGCGGTGCTCACCGGCGTCTCGGCGGGGTACGGCCTGGGATTCAACCGCTCCGCCATCCTGCTGGTGGACGATCGCAACGAGGTCCTGGAGGGAAGGCTGGGCATCGGGTTCATCGATCAGACCTCCGCCGAGGAGGCCTGGGATCGTCACAAGTCCAGAGGACTCGAGAACTTCGATGAGTATCTCAAGCACCTCCACGCCGGGCAGCTCGAACCCACACCCGTCGGGCTTCGCATTGGCAATGTCCGGATCGTCCTCCAAGCCTCAGCATCCGCCCGCGAGCTCCTCGGTCGGAATGCCCCGATCGTCCTGTCGGCGGACCACTTCTCGAACTTGCCCGTGGAGCTGTTCGACACCCTGGAGCCCACCAGTCCGGTCGCAGTCGCTCCGCTGTCCTTGGGTGGGCGAGTCATCGGGTTGCTGATCGCAGACAACAAGTTCACGCGTGCACCAATCTCACCGGAGACGCAAGAAGCGCTTTCCGCCTTCGCGACGACCACCGCAATTGCCGTCGAGGTGAGGAAGGCCCGAGAACAACTGCTGACCCGGCTCGCGGGTCTACCGCTCCATCGCTTTGGCGAGCCGGTGCAGCGGCTGGAGGCGCGGATGCTGGAGCTTCGCCGTTCCCTCGAGAGTTCGCCGCGGGATGCCCTGCCTATCCTCGATTTCATGCAGCGGCAGATCGAGAGCATGAAGAGCAATCTCGAAGAACTGCGGCAGCTGCGGGAGACGAGAGATGTGCAAACGAAGGCGGTACCCACATCCCGGATCGGCGCGCTCTTCACCTCAGCCTTCCGCGCCGAGGGTTTTGATGTCGAGTGGGACGACCAGGCGGCGGCGGGACACGTACTGGCGGACGAGCGCCGGATCAACGAATGCGCGGTTGAGCTCGCGAGGAACTCCGCGCACTTCTGCATCGCCGAGAACAGAACAGCATTCGTGTCGATGACCGTGCCCGACACGAGGACCTTGCCGCTCGAGCTGAACCCCTCGCGGCAATACGTCTTGTGGCGCGTGGCGGACGATGGCCCCGGCGTAGCAGAGGATCAGAAGGGGAAGATCTTTCTCCCGTTCTACTCCACGCGCGCCGGCAGCAGCGGCATTGGCCTGACGCGCTTGAGGTGGGTCATCAAGGCTCACGGCGGCGCTGTGCGTGAGACGGGAAGCCCTGGCAGCGGCGCCGTGTTCGAGATGTACCTGGTGGGCACAGAACCCTCAGTCTGAGGACGAGATGACGAATCCTTCTTTGCTGTTGGTCGATGACGATCAGGAGAATCTCGAAACCTACAAGCAGTCTCTGGAAAGAAGCGCGGTCGGATGGAAGGTGAACACGGCTCGAGACGCGAAGACGGCGATGGCCGCTGTAGGTGAGCACCACCCGGACGTGGTCATTTGCGACCTGTGCCTCCTGCCCAGTGAAGAGGTCGATTCAAACACGGAACCCGGCGGCATGACCGTCCTAAAGCAGGTTCGGGAGGACGATCCATTCGTGCCGGTGATTCTCTACACCCAGCACGACAAGCGAATGTTGCGTTACGAGGCATTCAGTCGGGTGCCTTTGACTGCATTCCAAAGACAACCCCAGGCATCGTATCGCCGAAGAACTGCTAGTCAAGGCTGAGGCCGCACTGCGATGGCGGCAGGCGATTGAAGCGAAGGAGCGGGCGACCCAATTGAAGCGCTACTTCGACGGCCACATCTTCGAGATGGCCATGAACAAGCCGGAGCTGCTCGTGCTTCGGAAGAGGAAGGTCACTATCTGCTTCTGGGACGTCCGGCGATTCTCGGAGTTATACGATGCAATGAAAGCCCACCCGGATGCGATTGCTCGATTCGTTCGGGACTACTTCCGACGTTGTTGTCGAAGCCATCTTTGAACACGACGGGGTCGTCGACAAGTTCCTCGGCGACGAGATCATGGCGCTCTTCGGAATCCGGGAGGAGGACAACTCGGGGGAAGGGCGACATGGCGCCGAGCGTGCTCTCCGAGCTGCCTGCGCGAATCGAGACAACTTCGAGCCCGTGAAGTTGAAGTGGATGCGCCAGTGGAGACTGGTAGAGCCGAGAGAAGTAGATATCGGGCTGGGCTGCGGAATACACACCGGCGAAGCACTGGTCGGCGACGTCGGCGCGGCGAGACGCTCGGAGTTCACCGCCCTGGGAGGCAGTGAACTTCAGCGCACCGGCTCGTCGAGGTGGCGAAAGCAGGGGACATACTGATTTCTTCGACCACCTCGGAGCTAATGAAGGACGATCTACTGCTGGGCGAGGGGGAGATCCTCGAAGACGTGAAGAACATCTTGGGGAAGCATCCGGTGCATCGCGTCCTCGGCTGGAGACGCTAAACTGAGGCACCGGTCAGAATGACCCACAGCAATCGGACGGCGAAGTCGCAACAGATCAGCCTGCCCCTATCTCGGCACGTCCTGCGCTTTGGCCAGATCGGCTGATTGGCAACGGTAGCGCCTGTGTCAGTTCTGTGCCAGGACTACACGCTTGGCGGCAGGACAAGAGGCCTCGACTCCGAGGCAGGCAGACCTCGCCCGTTGCGTTGTCACCGATCACTGACGACGGCGTTCTCGATCTCGAGTCGGTCGGCGTGGCCTGTGCGGAGCCGAGCGGGTCGATGGCCGCCTGCGGGGCGATCGGGCCGAGTCGCCGGCGAGTTCCAGGGCTCCGCGTCGATCATCGCCTGGCAAGCGCACCGCGTTGTGGGCTTGGAAGCCGGAGTGCCGCCAGGCGAGCATGGAGGCTGCTACGTCGTCGCTGAGCAGTCGGTGGCGGACGAAGGCGCGGAGCACGGCGCGGCAGAAGCCCTCGGTGAGCACCTCAGGGATTGGACGCCGAGCGGCATCAAGGTACCGTCGGATCGAAAGGCGCCGTCGGCGACCAACACATGGAGGTGCGGGTGCCAGTTGGTGAGCGTGCCGTGGGTCTGGATCGAGGAAATGGCGGCGGGGACGACGTTGTTGCGTGTGAGAACTAGCCCAACCCATGCAGCGCCTCGCGGGAATCCCCTCCCGGGACCCTTCCCCAGCGCAGGACCAGGATTCACTCTCACAACAGGTTCAGACTACGGAGTGGGGCGTTGAGATTCGGCGGACCAACACACGGCGCACCGAGGGTGGCTCGAGTTGGACGGGATGGGACGAGCCCGCCGCTATTCGCACCTCAGTTTGGTCAGCAGTTTGGTCAGCGCGTTGCGAAGCCGATTCAGAGTGCGCGATAGAGCACCTGCGGAGCGCTCCTGCGTATCCCCTGGCACTTCGTGCACGCCCGGGCCGAGCATACCTTGGGGGACCGGGTTCTCCTGGAGAGCTAAGAGCCGAGTCAGGTTGTTCGTCGCCATCTCGAGATTCGATAGGAAGGCGGGGTTGTCGCGCGCGAGGTCCCTGTAGATGGAGACGGCCTCCTGGGTGGGTTGGAGCGCCTCCTGCCGCCGCCCGAGCTCGCTGAAGCGGACGCCGAGATTGTTGAGGGCCGAAGCGAGGCCGGGGAGGAAGGCGGGGTTGTCGTCGCGCGCAGGTCCCGGCGGATGGAGACGGCCTCCTGGGTGGGTTGGAGCGCCTCCTGCCCCCGCCCGAGCTCGCTGAAGCGGACGCCGAGATTGTTGAGGGCGCCGGCTAGGTCGGGGAGGAAGGCGGGGTTGTCGCGCGCGAGGTCCCTGTAGATGGAGAGGGCCTCCTGGGTGGGTTGGAGCGCCTCCTGCCGCCGCCCGAGCTCGCTGAAGCAGCCGCCGAGATTGCTGAGGGCCATGGCGAGGCCGGGGAGGAAGGCGGGGTTGTCGCGCGCGAGGTCCCTGTAGATGGAGACGGCCTCCTGGGTGGGTTGGAGCGCCTCCTGCCGCCGCCCGAGCTCGCTGAAGCAGGCGCCGAGATTGCTGAGGGCCATGGCGAGGTCGGGGAGGAAGGCGGGGTTGTCGCGCGCGAGGTCCCTGTAGATGGAGACGGCCTCCTGGGTGGGTTGGAGCGCCTCCTGCCGCCGCCCGAGCTCGCGGAAGCAGCCGCCGAGATTGCTGAGGGCCATGGCGAGGTCGGGGAGGAAGGCGGGGTTGTCGCGCGCGAGGTCCCGGCGGATGGAGACGGCCTCCTGGGTGGGTTGGAGCGCCTCCTGCCCCCGCCCCGAGCTCGCTGAAGCGGACGCCGAGATTGTTGAGGGCGCCGGCTAGGTCGGGGAGGAAGGCGGGGTTGTCGCGCGCGAGGTCCCTGTAGATGGAGACGGCCTCCTGGGTGGGTTGGAGCGCCTCCTGCCGCCGCCCGAGCTCGCTGAAGCAGCCGCCGAGATTGCTGAGGGCCATGGCGAGGCCGGGGAGGAAGGCGGGGTTGTCGCGCGCGAGGTCCCCGCAGATGGAGACGGCCTCCTGGGTGGGTTGGAGCGCCTCCTGCCGCCGCCCGAGCTCGCTGAAGCGGACGCCGAGATTGTTGAGGGCCGAAGCGAGGCCGGGGAGGAAGGCGGGGTTGTCGCGCGCGAGGTCCCGGCGGATGGAGACGGCCTCCTAGGTGGGTTGGAGCGCCTCCTGCCGCCGCCCGAGCTCGCTGAAGCGGACGCCGAGATTGTTGAGGGCGCCGGCTAGGTCGGGGAGGAAGGCGGGGTTGTCGCGCGCGAGGTCCCGGCGGATGGAGACGGCCTCCTGGGTGGGTTGGAGCGCCTCCTGCCGCCGCCCGAGCTCGCGGAAGCGGACGCCGAGATTGCTGAGGGCGCCGGCTAGGTCGGGGAGGAAGGCGGGGTTGTCGCGCGCGAGGTCCCTGTAGATGGAGACGGCCTCCTGGGTCGGTTCGAGCGCCTCCTGCCGCTGCCCGAGCTCGCTGAAGCAGCCGCCGAGATTGTTGAAGGCCGAAGCGAGGCCGGGGAGGAAGGCGGGGTTGTCGCGCGCGAGGTCCCCGTAGATGGAGACGGCCTCCTGGGTGGGTTGGAGCGCCTCCTGCCGCCGCCCGAGCTCGCTGAAGCGGACGCCGAGATTGTTGAGGGCCGAAGCGAGGCCGGGGAGGAAGGCGGGGTTGTCGCGCGCGAGGTCCCCGTAGATGGAGACGGCCTCCTGGGTGGGTTGGAGCGCCTCCTGCCGCCGCCCGAGCTCGCTGAAGCGGACGCCGAGATTGTTGAGGGCCGAAGCGAGGCCGGGGAGGAAGGCGGGGTTGTCGCGCGCGAGGTCCCGGCGGATGGAGACGGCCTCCTGGGTGGGTTGCAGTGCTCCTGCCGCCGCCCGAGCTCGCGGAAGCGGACGCCGAGATTGCTGAGGGCCGCGGCTAGGTCGGGGAGGAAGGCGGGGTTGTCGCACGCGAGGTCCCTGTAGATGGAGAGGGCCTCCTGGGTGGGTTGGAGCGCCTTCCTGCCGCCGCCCGAGCTCGCTGAAGCAGACGCCGAGATTGTTGAGGGCCGAGGCGAGACCGGGGAGGAAGGCGGGGTTGTCGCGCGCGAGGTCCCTGTAGATGGAGACGGCCTCCTGGGTGGGTTGGAGCGCCTTCCTGCCGCCGCCCGAGCTCGCTGAAGCAGGCGCCGAGATTGCTGAGGGCCATGGCGAGGTCGGGGAGGAAGGCCCCTTCGTCCTCCGCGACGAGCTTCCGCAGTTCAGCGATGCCGACCTCGCCGCCGTCCGAGCAGTGACGCCAGGTGTAGATCCAGAGGTAGTCGTGTTCTCTCGCTGGCGTTCCCGCTCCGAGCTGCGCGAGATAGTGGTCAACGAGGCTGCCTGCCACCGCGGCCGCGCGCTCCATCGCGTCGAAGTCAGCCGCGCCGCCGTGATGCCGGAAGTGATCGACAAGCCTCTGATGGGAAAGCCGGTAGACCGCGCGACCGCGGAATCCTGTCCTCGATGATGTAGCGCCCGGCGGCGCGGAGGACGGTGTAGACGTCGTCACGCCGGTAGGTCGGTTCGGGTACGAGGGCGTTCGCGATCACCTGCCAGACGTCGTCGGAGACCTCCAGACCCGTACCCCCAGGCGAGTGCGGAGAGGAGGGCGTGCGCCCGGGCGGGATCGTCGGAGCGACCGAGGTCCTTCTCGAACACCTCCTCGATGCTCCGGCTGAGTGCGCTCTCCCATCCCGGGATCGACGTGTCAATGGGTTCGTCCCGGAGCTGGGACGTTACGACGCACGCGGAGTCGGAAGGCTCCTTCACCCTGATCGGCGGTCGACAGATCGATCGCTTCTGCGAGCCTTGGCCGGGTCCATGCGCTCGGCATCGATGCCCTCGAGCCGCTTCGCCACGTATGCCTTCACGTCGCGACTCGTCTCGTCGACGAGTTTTGGAGTGCCGAGATCGATCGTCTGGCTTGCACCTGTGATCTGCGCAGCGTTCGTCTCTTCGGATCCTTCGGGCCGGAGAGGGCGGGTGGTGACGAGGACGCGGGCCGTCGGCGCGAGGAGGCTGACGAGATCTCGCGCGATCGGGCGGGCCTCCGAGCCTGCTTCGTCGAGTCCGTCGAGGACGATGAGCGGCGCACGGGTGGACCGCCTGATCTCCGCCACGAGATCGCCTCGATTCCTCGAGACTCCCCCTGCCTCTCGCGGGATCGCTCCGCTCGCCACCAGTTGGCGATCGAGCTCTCCGGCCGCCTGATCGACGGTCAGCCCCCGCAGGTGGACGTTGGCGGTGACCGAGTTCGGGCCCGGGTCGGCGTGGGCGAGCGGCCCGGCGGCGAGGATCTCGGCGCGTTGTCTTGGATTGGAGAGGCTCGCGATCCGGCCAGCGATGGCAGACTTCCCGCTCCCAGCGGGACCTGTGAGCAGGAAGACGCCGGCCTGGCCGCGGTTCGCCCAGGCGACGATCTCTTCGAGTTGCGCTTCGCGGCCGATGAAGTAGATCCCTTCCTCGTCCGGCGCTCGGCCCGCGGCCGCGAGGAGGAGGTGCTCGACGACCTGGGCAGGTGCGTCGGCGTCGAAGGACGGGTTGGGGAGCATGACGAGTGGCGGGCCGTCTCCCTGGATGCTCAACTGTGGGCGGTGCTCGGTCTCTGACCAGTCCGCGATCAAGGCGTTGATGACGTCGTCGCCTCGCACTCCCTCGTTGTGCACGCTCCAGCGGCGAGCCTCGACGGGATCCTTCGGGCCGTGCTCGAGGAGCTCGCGGAGCCGCGTCACGAAGACGCCGTCCCTGGCGCGTTCCAGCGCGAGCGTCGATCCCAGGACCCCGAACCAGGTAGTATCGGACCGCTCAAGCTTGATCTGTGCGATGACATGCTGCGCCTCGAGGACTCCCTCCCCCGCGTAGCAGGTGTCGAGCAGGAGGAGGATCTGGGTGGCGCCGCTGCGAGCGATCCGGGAAGCCAGGTACTCCGGGGTCAGTTCCCGCGTCCCGCCCTTTGACGTGTTCCTGGCGATGAGGTGAAGTCCCTCGGGCTGGCGGTCGGCGTGTCCCGACCAGAGGACGATCAAGCAGCTGCCGGCCTGCAACGCATCCCGACCCAGGTGAGCATTCAGCGCGGCACGGGCTTCTTCCTCGGCTTCGGGTCCGTGATCGGCCCGGCGACGACGTACCCGCGCGTACCGAGATGGGCCGCGAGATCGCGGACCTTGGGGCTGCGGCGTGTAGATCCGCGAAGGACTCGTACGTGCTGATCCCGACCCCGAAGTAGACGCGCGGCCGATGTTCGGCCATCAGGCGAGATCCTCCGGGCTCCAGATGAGGATGGGGCTCGTGACCGGTCCGATGCGCGTGGCCGCGGACGCCACGCCGCTGACCGAGACCGCGTAGGCCCCGGGTGGGAAGGGGCCCAGGGTCACGGTCTCTTCCGGGTTGCAGAGCCTGTCCGCGGCATCGCGGCCCGCTTCGTCCACGACCCGGACCCGCAGCTTGACGCGCTCGCCCTCCGCGCCGACCGTTGTGCGAATCGGCTCACTCGCAAGGAAGATCTCGTCGATCCGGAGGGAGAGCCCGGTCGTTCCCCCGGCCATGTATGGCGTGGCGTGGTCCTCGAGGACGAAGCGGAGCTTGTCCCAGATGGCGTCGTTGTGCTGCAGGGAACCGTGCCGGTCGGCGACCGGGAAGATCGAAGGGGCGTCGGTGGCGAGGCCCCTGGGCGTGGCCGCGAACGTGGGCACGGTCCCGTCGCCGCCTTCGTCGTTGTCCTGGATCGTCTCGTACGTGGTAACGCGATCGCCGTCGATCCGAGCGGTGGCCCGGGTTGGCTGCCGGAATCCGACGATCGGATGGAGGTCGTAGGCGGCGGACCGGGCCTTGTCCATCTCTTTGTGGAACCGCATGGCATCGCAGACCATCAGCGTGTCCAGGTGTGGAAGCCGCACCTCGGTGGTGTGCGCGAGTCCGTCCGGCGTCTCGATACAGGCGTACTCCGGAAGGAGTTGATGGAGGCCGGGCAGCGTCCTTCCGAACGAGGTGAGATCGATCTGGATGGGTCCGAGACCGCGTCGGGCGCCGTTGACGAGCTTGTCGAGCGCGAAGAGCGATCCACGATGCGGCGTGCCCATGGTGATGAGCTTCCGTGTTACTTCCGCGCCACCTTCTCGGTCGAGGTACCAGCGGGCGACGAGTCCACCCATCGAGTGGCAGATGAAGACGAGCTTCGCGTCCGCGAAGATCCCCCGCTGGGCTCGCCATCGTTCCAGCGCAGGCTCGACGATCGACTCGAGCCGCCGCCCGTCGTAGCGGTTGGAGAGTCGTCAGTCGTATGGAACCGCGAGGAGATTCGGGATGGATCGGGATCGGTCGGCGAGGGCTCGATGAGGTGGAACATGGAGCGCAGGCGCGCCATCAGTCGGTCGTATCCCAGTTGGATCGACCAGATGCCGGGAGGACGTGGAGGTCCGGCATGAGGCCGACGGGAACGACTCCGTCGTTCGGGTGCTCGTCCTGGATGCTGGCGGGAAGGGAGAGAGAACGGAGGCTACGCCCGAAGGTCCGGACCGCTTCGAGGGCGGCGCCCGCTGACGGGGCCCAGACGAGTTCGCCATTCTTCGCGAGCGTGCTTCCGAGGATGCCCGGAAGGACGACGACGAGGTCGCGGATCAGGGTGGTCATCGACTCCTCCCGGTGGCCCGTTCGGAACCCCGATGGCATTGATCGGGACGATGATAGCCCGAGGGCCGGCGTTGTGTAAGGGTCCACATCGTGCCATTGCCGGTGTGGGCCTGGCGCTCCTGCCCCAGTTCCTGATCCGGAGGAACTCGCGGGCGGCCGGCTGTCGTCGCCATCGACCGCCCGGTCACGAGTGAGTACGCGTATTACCTGTTCTACCCCGAACGCAAGGCCGACAGCCAGCGCGTCGTAATGTTCCGCGACTGGCTCCTCGGGCAGTGCGCGATGCCGGGGCGCGAGCCGTAGTCACGGCTGCAGCCGTGCCGGCCGCGGCAACCGCCAGGTCCCCGCCCCCGGGCTACCCCTGCGCGCGGTGCTATTCGCAACGAGGTTGTCGAAAGTGACAACGGCGTGCACACCTTGTGCAGGTGACCGGGAGATGTTGGCCTCGGGGGTGCTGCAAACGCCCTCGCTGAGGGCAGTCTCATCCAACGCCGCGGCACGCATCGTGCAATACATGCATCGGGCATGCGTCATCGGACGTTCGGGCGAGCTCACTTGGAGGCACCGAAGGCGACAGCGTTTGCCGCGGAGGGTGCCGTCGCCGGGTGGGGCGATGGCGTCCGCCGGGGAAGCAGCGAGGCCCAGCGGAGGAGAGTTCACAAGACCCGACAGCGTTTGACGCGGAGGGTGCCGTCGCCGGGTGGGGCGATGGCGTCCGCCGCAGAAGCAGCGAGGCCCAGCGGAGGAGAGTTCACAAGACCCGACAGCGTTTGCCGCGGGGGCGGCCGGCCGGGGCGAGGAGTTCACAAGACCCGACAGCGTTTGCCGGGGGCGGACCGCGGACGAGGTGGGCGGCCCCTTGTGTCGCGCGCGGCGGGGCGGTATGGTGCGGGCAACGCTCGCGCGGCCCCTGCGGACGCGCGCGGCGCCAGCGAATCTCCCCCGCGGTGCCCCGGCCCAGTGCCTTCGCGGGAATGGCGTGGTCACCGAGGACATCCCGTGCGCTCGCGCGTTCTGTGCGCTCCCGCGTCCGCCTGCCGCCCACCGCGGGTGGCCGCATCCCCGTCCCGGTCCCGGTCTCGACCTCGGTCGACCACCTCGTCCCGCTCGATCCTGCGCCCGGCGCTCCACGCCAGGAACGGCCGCGGCGCCGCCACGAGGTGCGACGCATGAATCTCCCTCTCGTCGACTTTGCCACCCGGACTCCGACGCACACCCGCTCCCTGATCCACGGCGAGTCGGATCGCGCCCGCGCCGGCACGGCGCTGGCGATCCTCGCCGCGGATCCGACCGGCCGGAGCGCGCGCTGGCCGCTCGCGCTCGCTGCCTACCGGCAGTTGTGGACCGGCTACAAGGGCCGTGCCGCCTGGCGGCGGGCGGGGGATCTTCTCGCCGCATCGCTCCAGGATTTCGCCGCCGATCGCGAATTCCTCAAGGAGCCGGATCTGGTCGCGGCCTTTCTCGCCGTGGACGGGGCGCGGCTCGATGTCGCCGCCCTCTCGACGACGCTCGTGGCCGTGCGACAGGGCCGGGAGGTCCTCGAACTCGGCCCGGACGGATTCCGCACGGTGCCGGAGATCGGCACGCTCCAGCGGGAGAGCAGTGCGGGTCTCTGGCGCGCCTCCCTCACGCTCGGCGCGGGAGCGGTCCTCTGCGTCATGGCGCGTTCGGCGGCGGCGCGGGTCGGCATCTTCCGCCTGCGCGAAGCGCTCATGTCCGATGTGGCGGCCGATCTCCTCGCCGGGCTCGGGACACTCGACGAACCGGTCCTTGCCGCACGCATGAATCGCGGCGCCCAGGTGCCGGTTGCGGCGGCGACACCGGCGACGGTCGCTGCGGCGGCCACGGCGCCGGCCGTGGCTTCAGCGCCGGCGATGCGCGAAGCGAGTGCACCGCCCCCGGTCATCGCGTCGCCGCCCCCGGTCATCGCGTCGCCGGATCGGGAACCGATCGTTCCCGCCGCGCTCGACACCGCGCCGGCCGCGAGCCGTACCCTCCCCCCCGCGAGCGCTGCTCTTCCCCCGGCCGCGAGCAACGCCGCGCCGCCCGCCCGACTCTCCGGCGGCGAGACGGAGGAGACCGGCGAGGAAGCGGCCGCCCCCTTCCTCATCCGCTCCGGCCGCCGCCACCGGGCCGAGCAGAAGGGGAGCTGGCTCGATCGCTGGCGCGGCGAACCGGCGCCGGACACGGTCCGGCCGGACGGCGAGGTCACGTCTCCACGCTCTCGTGATCTTGTGCGCGAGCAGGATCTCTTCTCGTTCGCAGAGCCGGAAGCGGTCGCTCCGATGGCGGCGCCCGAGCCGTTCGATCCGTTCGCAGAGCCGGAAGCGGTCGCTCCGATGGCGGCGCCCGAATCCGCCTCTCCGATGGCGGAGCCCGAGCCGTTCGCTCTCCCGATCGCGGCGCCCGGACCGAGCACAACGTACGCTTCACCCGGATCCACGCCGCCCGCCGCGTACGATTTGCCGTCTTCCTCCGAACTGCCGCCGGCCGTCGAGCAGGACGGCATCGTCATCCCGACCCGCCGCATCCGCCAGCAGATGGCCGGGCGGCGAGGGACCGCGCAGCCGGATGAGGAGAGCTATCTCCTCCGCCGCTGGTTCACCTGGTCGCTCGTGGGGCTCGGCATCGTCGCGGTCCTCATCGTCCTCATCCTCATCGGACGCTTCCTGACCGGAGGCGGCCCGGAAGGACCGCGGGTGACCGGGCTCCAGGATGCCGCCAGGCCGGTGCGCACGGCGGGGAGCGAGGACGGCGCGGAGGACGGACTCCCGCCCGCGGCGGCCTTCACCGGCGCCAGCTGGACCCGGACCTTCAAGGACGCCATCACCTCCTCGCCGCTGCTCGCCGCGGACCGCGTGATCGTCGGCGGGCGCGACGGGAATCTCTACGCCCTCGGCGTGAACGACGGCGCCGAGGCCTGGCGGCTCGCGGTCGGCGCCGGCATCGGCTCCTCGCCCGCGACCTGCGGCCCGCTCGCGGTCGTCGGCACGTACGGCGGCGATGTGGTCGCCGCCGACCTCGCGAGCGGGGGCGAGCGCTGGCGATTCAAGACGAACGGCAAGGTCGTCTCGTCGCCGGCCTACGCGGCCGATCGCGATCTCGTCGTGATCGGCTCGCACGATCACCACGTCTATGCCCTCAAGGCGGGCGATGGAACGCTCGCCTGGAAGGCGAAGACCGGCGGTGTCGTCTGGGCCTCGCCCGCGATCGCCGGCGATCGCGTGTACGTCGGCTCGCACGATCGCGCCCTCTACTGCCTCGATCTCGAGAAGGGGGACGTGATCTGGAAGGCGACGGCCGGCAGCACGATCTCGACGACGGCTGCCGTCGCCGCCGACCGCGTCATCGTGGGGACGACCGGCGGCGAGGTCGCGGCCTTTTCCGTCGCCGATGGGGATCGCCTGTGGACGGCCCGGCTCAAGAGCGCGTGCGGGAGCGCCGCGGTCCTCGCCGGAGACTTGGTCCTCCTCGGCACCGACGGGGGTTCGCTCTTCGCCCTCCGCACGGCGGACGGGAGCGAGGTCTACCGCGTGCGCACCGGGGGACCGGTCAAGTGCCGGCCCGCGGTGGATCAGGCCGGGCAGGCCTGGATCACGAGCTACGACGGCCGGCTCCGTGTCCTCGATGCGGCGACCGGTGCCGAGCGCTGGGGATTCCCGGCCAAGGGTCGCCTCTACTCGAGCCCTGCGGTCCTCGGACGGACCGCCTTCTTCGGCTCGATGGACGGTGGCTTCTATGCCGCAACCTGGCCTGAAGCGGATGCGGGAGAGCACCGCTAGACCGGCTGCCGGCCTCGAATCCGCGCGAACCGGGCGGCCCAAGCGTCTCATTGACAGCGGCTTGACCTGGTCGTCAATTCCCCGGTTGGCTGGCGGGCCAGTTCTGCTAGCCTCACAGGTTTGGCTGGCGTGATGCTGGCCGGGAGCAGCCTTTCCCCGGGGCAACCGGAAGAACGCCGGGGCCCGGCCCGGTTTTAGGCTCTCCGGGATGGCGCCCGCCCCTTGCGGCAGGGCGCGGCGATCGAGCTGGCCGCGGGGCCGGCCCGGGTTTGATCCAGGCTGATCAAGGAGTCCACGTGGGTCGAGAAGGTCGGGGCCTCTTCGAGAAGGTCCTCGGGAAGCTCTTCGGCGGCACCAAGCACGAGCGAGACGTCCGCGGTCTCGATCCGCTCATCGCCCAGATTAACGAGATCTATGCCGGTCTCGAGCCGCTCTCGGACGAGGCGTTGCGCGGGAAGACGGCCGAGTTCCGCTCGCGCCTGGCGGCCGGGGAGGAGGTCGACGACCTCCTCGCCGAGGCCTACGCCGTCGTCAAGGAAGCGTGCCGGCGGCACGTCGGGAAGACCTGGAAGGTCTCCGACATCGACGTGCGGTGGGACATGGTCCCCTTCGACGTGCAGCTCATGGGCGCGGCCGTGCTCCACCAGGGCAAGATCTCCGAGATGGCCACCGGCGAGGGCAAGACCCTCGTCGCCGTGATGCCCCTCTACCTGAACGCCCTCTCCGGGAAGGGCGTCCACCTCGTCACGGTCAACGACTACCTCGCCCGCCGCGACTCGGAGTGGATGGGGGAGATCCTCCGCTTCCTCGGGCTCACGGTCGGCGTCATCCAGCACGACATGCAGCCGGCCGCCCGCCGCGCGGCCTACGACTGCGACGTCACCTACGGCACCAACAACGAGTTCGGCTTCGACTACCTGCGCGACAACATGGCGGCGCGCCTCGACGACCAGGTCCAGCGCGGCCACTTCTTCGCGATCGTCGACGAGGTCGACTCGGTCCTCATCGACGAGGCGCGGACCCCGCTCATCATCTCGGGGCCGGTCCAGCACTCGACCCAGCAGTACGACGCGCTCAAGCCGGCGGTGGATCGCCTCGTGCGCGAGCAGACGAAGCTCGTGAACTCGATCCTGGCCGAGGTCGAGGGCCTCCTCGGGGATGTCGAGCTCGGCCCGGAAGACGCCGAGGGTGGCAACGACGACGACGAGGAGAGCGACGACGAGGCCCGCGAGGACGAGGCCCGCCGCGACGACGAGGCCCGCCGCGACGACGAGGCCCGCGAGGACGAGGCGCGCCGCGAGGACAAGGGTGCGGCCGGGGCCGGGGGCCGCGGCGCCCGCAAGGCGGCGCGGAAGGGCGGGAACGGGAAGCCGGAGGCGAAGAGCCGCCCGGCCGACCGCGACCGCGAGTGGGAGATCGGGGTCAAGCTCTTCACGGCGCAGCGCGGCTCCCCCAAGAACCGCCGCCTGTTCAAGCTCTTCGCGGAGCGGCCGGGGCTCAAGAAGCTCACCCAGCGCACCGAGCTCGACTGCATCCGCGACAAGCGCATGCAGGAGATCGACGAGGAGCTCCTCTACTCGATCGACGAGAAGAACCACACGACCGACTTCTCGGAGAAGGGGCGGCACCTCCTCTCGCCGAACGATCCCGCCTTCTTCGTCCTGCCGGACCTCGCGGTCGAGCTCGAGCAGATCCAGAACGACGAGACGCTCGATCCGAAGCAGAAGGTCCAGCGGCGCGATGCGCTCCACCGCGCGTACGCCGAGCGGGCCGAGCAATCCACTGCGTCCAGCAGCTCCTGCGCGCCTACGCGCTCTACGAGAAGGACGTCGAGTACGTCGTGCAGGACGGCAAGGTGCTGATCGTCGACGAGTTCACCGGCCGCCTCATGCCCGGGCGCCGCTTCTCCGACGGGCTGCACCAGGCGCTCGAGGCCAAGGAGAAGGTGCGGGTCGGCGAGGAGACCCAGACGCTCGCCACCATCACGCTCCAGAACTACTTCCGCCTGTACAAGAAGCTCGCCGGCATGACCGGCACCGCCGAGACCGAGGCGGCCGAGTTCTTCGAGATCTACAAGCTCGACGTGGTGGTCATCCCCACCAACGAGCCGGTCCGCCGCGTCGACTACGACGACCTGATCTACCGGACGCGGCGCGAGAAGTACAACGCCGATCATCGACGAGATCGCGGACCTGCACGAGGCCGGGCGCCCGGTGCTGGTCGGCACGGTCTCGGTCGAGGTGTCGGAGACGCTGAGCCGGCATGCTCAAGCGCCGCGGGATCAACCACGCAGGTGCTCAACGCCAAGTACCACCAGGCGAGGCGGAGATCGTCGCCCACGCCGGGCGGCCGGGGGCGGTGACCATCGCCACCAACATGGCCGGCCGCGGCACCGACATCAAGCTCGGCCCCGGCATCGTCAAGGGCCACGAGTGCGTGCCTGCGCTGCGATCTGCCGGTATCGGCGCTGCGGCGCCACCGAGAGCAAGGAGTCCTGCCGCGACGAGGTGCCGTGCGGGCTCCACATCATCGGCACCGAGCGGCACGAGAGCGCGCCGCATCGACCGCCAGCTGCGCGGGCGCTCCGGCCGCCAGGGCGACCCCGGCTCGTCGCGCTTCTTCCTCTCGCTCGAAGACGACCTGATGCGCCTCTTCGGCTCGGACCGCATCGCCGGCGATCATGGACCGCCTGGGGGTCCAGGAAGGCGAGGTGATCGACGCATCCGCTGGTCACCAGGCGATCGAGCGGCGCGCAGAAGCGGGTCGAGGCGCACAACTTCGAGATCCGCAAGCACCTGCTCGAGTACGACGACGTCATGAACCAGCAGCGCGAGGTGATCTACGGCCTGCGGCAGTCGGCGCTCCAGGGCGACGATCTGCACGAGGACGTGCTCGAGATGCTCGGCGAGCTGGTCGAGGAGAAGTGCGCCGAGGTGATCGATCGGGCCGAGAGCTGGCAGGACTGGCCGCTCCGCGAGCTCGCCGGCGAGTTCGAGCTGATCGCCATGCAGCCGATCAAGCCGTCCGCGCCCGAGGGGCGCGATGCCTTCGCCGCCGTGGTCGAGGACATGACGGCCGAGGTCGGGAAGGCCTATGCGGCGAAGGAAGCCGAGTTCACCCCCGAGCTCATGCGGCAGATCGAGCGCTTCATCTTCCTGCGCACCCTCGATGCCGCCTGGCGCGATCACCTCTACGAGGTCGACCACTTGCGGGAGGGAATCGGCCGGCAATCGGTGGCGGGGAAGGACCCGCTCATCGAGTACAAGAAGGAGGCCTTCCGGCTGTTCGAGGAGATCCTCGTGCGGATTCGCCGGGAGACGGTTCGTAACCTGTTCAAGGTGAGCCTGGTCGAGGAGCCCCAGGCGCGGGCCCAGGCCCCGGCGCCGCGGGCCATGGCCTACCGGCATGAGGCGGCGAGCGCCTATGCCGCCGGGGCGGCGCCGGCCGGGGAGCCGCAGCCGGCAGCCGCCGCGGCAGGGGGGCCGCCGCCCGCCGGCAGCCCGTACGGCGCCCGGCGGCCGGTCGCCCCGTCCTACCGCGGGAGCCGGTCCGGCGAGGCGCCGAGGTCGGCCGCAACGATCCCTGCCCCTGCGGCAGCGGGAAGAAGTACAAGAAGTGCCATCTGCCCCTGGAGGGCGGTCGTCCAGGGTAAGTCTCTTTCATAGCGTAAGATGCGGCTGGCAGACCGGGGGCAGGGTGAAATGCTCTCGCACCCCCGGGCCGGCCGGCCGATCTAGAGGACAAGAAGATGAGGTGTGGTGGGAGGCGCCCCGGTGGCGGCGGCCCGCCAGGAGGGCCTGGATGGACGATCCGGTCGACGAAGTGCTGATGGTCATCGTGCAGCAGCTGCGCGCCTACATGAAGGGCGACACCCATGCGCTCGAGGACCTGGCCGACTGGCTCGATTCCGGGGAGTTCGAACCGGCGGCGGTCGGATCCGCCATGCAGTTCCTGCTCGCCCTGATCGAGCCCTACACGACCGGGCTCTATGTCGAGAAGGGAAGCCGGCGCAAGGTCAACAACCGGATCCTGGATCGCGCCGAGCGCGCGCTCCTCTCCCGGGAAGCCTACGGGCATCTCTTGAAGCTCCGCGATCAGGGGGCGCTCGACGATCTGCAGCTCGAGCTCATCCTGAACCAGATCGTCGGTACGAGGTCGGAGCCCGTCGATCTCGACGCGCTGAAGCGGATCGTGAACCTGGTCCTCTTCCATTCCCCGGACGGGGAAGGAGAGGGATCGCTGCCGGCAGGCGAGGACGACCTGCCGCGGCCCCACTAGCGCGGCGCGCGCACCCGTGCTCGGTGCGAGCGCTCCAGTCCGTCCGGGGCCAGTCCCCATCATGAGGATGTTCGCATGTCCAAGTCGCTCGTGATCGTCGAGTCGCCGACCAAGGCCAGGACCTTGACCAAGTTCCTGGGGAGGAACTTCCAGGTCCTGGCGTCCGGCGGGCACATCATGGATCTGCCCAAGTCGAAGCTCGGCGTCGACGTCGATCGCGATTTCGAGCCGCAGTACGTGACGATCCGCGGCAAGGCGCCCACCATCAAGGAGCTCAAGTCGGCGGCGCGCAAGGCCAAGGAGGTCTATCTCGCGCCCGACCCCGACCGCGAGGGGGAGGCGATCGCCTGGCACCTCGCCATGCAGCTCAAGAGCGGCGCGCGGGACATGAAGCGCCTCGCATTCTACGAGATCACGAAGAAGGCCGTGCAGCGAGCGCTCGAGGAGCCCCGCTCGATCGACATGAACATGGTCAACGCGCAGCAGGCGCGGCGCGTGATGGACCGGCTCGTCGGCTACCAGGTGAGCCCGCTCCTCTGGCGCACGGTCCGCTACGGGCTCTCGGCGGGGCGCGTGCAGTCGGTGGCGCTGCGCATGGTGGTCGAGCGGGAGCGCGAGGTCCTGGCCTTCGTGCCCGTCGAGTACTGGTCGATCATGGCGCTCTTCGAGACCGCGGCCAATGAGCGCTTCGAGGCCAAGCTGTTCAAGGTCGCGGGCCAGACTCCCGAGATCGGGAACGAGGCCGAGGCCCAGCGCATCGTCGACGAGCTGCGGCAGGGCCGGCCGGTCGTCCAGTCGGTGACGCGGCAGGAGAAGCGCCGCTCGCCGAAGCCGCCGTTCAAGACCTCGACCCTGCAGCAGGAGGCCTATCAGCGGCTCCGCTTCTCCTCGAAGAAGACGATGATGCACGCCCAGGAGCTGTACGAGGGGGTGGACGTCCCGGGCGAGGGCACCGTCGGTCTCATCACCTACATGCGCACCGACTCGACGCGGATCGCCGGCGAGGCCATCGACGAGGTGCGCGGCTTCATCGGATCGCACTACGGCGAGCGCTACCTCCCGGCCGAGCCCCCGGTCTACGCCAAGAAGAGCGCCACGACCCAGGACGCGCACGAGGCGATCCGCCCGACCTCGGTCACGCGCACGCCCGAGTCGCTCCGCGGCGCGCTCTCGCAGCCGCAGCTCAAGCTCTACACGCTCATCTGGAATCGCTTCGTCGCCTGCCAGATGGCGCCCGCGGTGTTCGACGTGACGACGGTCGACGTCCAGATCGGCGACAAGGTGCTGCGCGCGACGGGCACGCTCCCCAAGTTCGACGGCTTCCTCCGCGTCTACGGCGTCCTCGCCGAGAACGGCGAGGCCGGCGAGGAGGGGGAGGGCACCAGGCTCCCGGCGCTGGCCGAGGGCGATCCGCTCCAGACGAAGCGCGTCACGCCCCGGCAGCACTTCACCCAGCCGCCGCCCCGTTACACCGAGGCCACCATCATCAAGGCGCTCGAGGCGGCGGGGATCGGCCGGCCTTCGACCTACGCGACGATCGTCTCGACCATCCTGAATCGCGACTACGTGATCAAGGAGAAGGGCGCGCTCAAGCCCACCGATCTCGGGATGACGGTCACCGATCTCCTGCTCAAGAACTTCCCGGACATCTTCGAGGTCCAGTTCACCGCCCGCATGGAGGAGGAACTCGACAAGGTGGAGACGGGGGAGGACGAGTGGGTCAAGGTGGTCCGCGATTTTTACACGCCCTTCGCCGCCGATCTGGTCAAGGCCGAGGAGAGGACGGCCGAGCTCAAGCAGTCCGTGCAGCAGGAGTCCGCGGTGGTCTGCGAGGCCTGCGGCCGCAACATGGTGAAGAAGTACGGGCGGAACGGCCCCTTCCTCGCCTGCCCCGGTTATCCCGAGTGCCGGAACACGAAGCCGCTCGAGGGCGAGGCGCCCGCGATCGAGACCGGCGAGGTCTGCGCGAAGTGCGGCTCGCCGATGGTGGTCCGGAGCGGGCGGTTCGGCCGTTTCCTCGCCTGCTCGGCCTATCCCGAGTGCAAGACCACCGCCTCGTTCAAGGTCGGGGTCGCCTGTCCCGAGGAGGGCTGCACCGGCCAGCTCGTCGAGAAGCGCTCGCGGCGCGGGAAGATGTTCTACGGCTGCGATCGCTATCCCGACTGCAAGTTCGCCCTCTGGCAGAAGCCGGTACCGACCCCGTGCATCGCCTGCGGCGCGCCGTTCATGGTGTACCGCGAGACCAAGGCGACGGGTCCGCACTACTACTGCTCGCGCTGCAAGGCGGTGGCGGCGATCGAGGCGGAGACCGGCGAGTCGGCGGCCGAGTCGCCGGCGGAGTCCGAGCTCAAGGAAGCGATGGAGTCGGGCGGCTAGCCCGGACCGCGCTGAACCGGGCGAACGCGGCCATGGGCGAGGTCCTGGTCATCGGCGGCGGCCTCGCCGGGGCGGAGGCCACCTGGCAGGCGGCTGAACGCGGCGTGCACGTCACGCTCGTCGAGATGCGGCCCGTGCGCGCGACCCCGGCGCACACGACGGCGGGCCTCGCCGAGCTCGTCTGCTCGAACTCCTTCAAGTCGGAAGCGGTGACCACCGCGCACGGGCTCCTGAAGGAAGAGCTGCGCACGCTCGGCGGCCTCCTCGTCCGCATCGCGGGCGAGGTACGGGTGCCGGCCGGAAGCGCCCTCGCCGTCGATCGCGCTGCCTTCTCGGCCGCGGTCGAGGCGGCTCTCGCCGCGCACCCGCGCATCACGATCCACCGCGCCGAGCAGACCGCGCTCCCGGCGGATAAACCCGCGCTCATCGCCACCGGTCCCCTCACCTCGGATGCCCTGGCCGCGGCGCTCGCTGCGCGGCTCGGCGCCGGCTCCCTCTTCTTCTTCGACGCCATCGCGCCGATCGTCGATGCCGAGACCATCGATCGTGAGCGCGTCTTCCCCGGTTCGCGTTACGGGCACGGCGAGGACTACGTGAACTGCCCCCTCGACGCCGCGGAGTACGCGCGCTTCCAGGCGGCGCTTCTCGCGGGAGAGACGGCGCCGGTCAAGGACTTCGACCGCGAGCTCCTCTTCGAGGGCTGCCTCCCGGTCGAGGAGCTCGCGGCGCGCGGCGAGCGGACGCTCGCCTTCGGGCCCCTGAAACCGGTGGGGCTCCGCGATCCGCGGACGGGGCGCCGGCCGTTCGCCGTGGTCCAGCTCCGGGCCGAGAACCGCGCGCGCACGATGTACGGGCTCGTCGGTTTCCAGACCCGCCTCAAGTACGGGGAGCAGGAGCGCATCTTCCGGATGATCCCCGGGCTCGAACGCGCCGAGTTCCTGCGTCTCGGCTCGATGCACCGGAACTCGTTCCTCGCGGCGCCCGACCTCCTCGATCCGGATCTCCGCCTCCGCGGGGCAGAAGCCGGGACGCCGGCGCTGTTCGTGGCCGGCCAGCTCACCGGAGCCGAGGGCTACTGCGAGGCGATGGCGACCGGCCTCGTCGCCGGCGTCAACCTCGCGCGCGCGGCGCGCGGCGCACCGACCCTCGTCTTCCCGGAGGAGACGGCGATCGGCGCGCTCACGCATCACCTGGCGACGGCGCCGGCACGTCCATTCCAACCCATGAACTTCAACTTCGGGCTCCTGCCGCCCCTCGCTCGCCAGAAGAGCCGCCTCGCGAAGAAGGAGGCCTTCGCCGCCCGCGCCCTCGCCGCGCTCCATGAGTTCAAGGTCGCGGCAGGCGATCTCCAGGTCGGCGGCGGTGCGGTTCCGGCTCGCGCTTGACGGCAGCTTCCCGCACGGTCCGCGCAACTCGCCTGCTCCTGTCCCCGGCCGTCTCCGCCTGCGCTATAATGCCGCTATGGATCGCCCTGGCACGAGAATCCTCCATGGGGCGCGATTATTCGCGAAGCCGGTCGTTCTCGTCCCCACGTTGGCGTGGGTTCTGGTCATGATGAGCGGGTGCGCCAAGCGCGAGATGGTGTCGACGGCGCCGGCGCCGTCCGTGCCGCCGCCACCGCCCGTTGTCGAGCCCGCTCCGGAGCCGCCGGCTCCTCCTCCCGAGGTCGCCCCCGCGCTCGCGATCGTTCGCACCTACGAGGAGACGCTCGCCGGCGGCAAGCGGAGCGTGAAGCTCGTCGTCCGCGGGGTGGAGAACCAGGCCGCGGTCGAGAAGCTCCTCACCGACTATGTGCAGAAGCACCGGCGGGAAGGCGAGGAGCTCTGGGTGGCGGTCTTCTTCGAGGGGATGGATCTCCAGTCGATCGAGTACGCCTTTGCCGTGGCCAAGCCGGGTCGGAAGCCCTACATCACCGTGCGCGAGTCGCTCCAGACCTACCGGTAGCGTCGAGCGCGGGGGCGGGAGTCCGCATTGAACGAGGATGGAGCGAAGTGGATCCGGGCCCGTGACGGGCGCCTCGTGGCCGGCGTTTGCGCGGGCTTTGCCAAGGCGAAGGGTGTATCGCCGTGGCTCGTGCGCGCGATCGGGCTCCTCGCCCTGCTGGCGACGGCGGGGCTCGCCATCATCGTCTACGCCGTCCTCGCCTTCCTCCTGCCGGAGGAGGAGGCGTGATGCGCGATCCGGCGCCGCGCGACTTCCCGGCCGCGGTCGCCGCCTACCTCGATCACCTCGCCCACGAGCGGCGCCTCTCGCCCCACTCGGTCGCCGCTTACCGGCGGGATCTCGCCGCGTTCGCGCGCGTCCTCGGGGGTGAGCACGAGCGGGCGCCGGAGCTCTCCGCCCTCGATCGCGAGGCCGTGGCCGCCTTCCTCCGCGCCGGCACGAGCGAGGGGCTCGCCGCGCGCACGATCGCCCGCCGGCTCGCGGCCGTGCGCGGCTTCGCCACCTTCCTCCGCCGGCACGGCTGGCTCACCGGGGATCCGACCGCTGCGATCCGCTCGCCGCGCCTCCCGAAGACGCTGCCGCGGGTGCTCCCGGCGGTGGATCTGGGCCGGGCGCTCGACACGATCGGCGACCGGGCGCCGGAAGATCTCCGCGATCGCGCGGTGCTCGAGCTCCTCTACTCGACCGGGATCCGGCTCGCCGAGCTCGTCGCGCTCGACGACGAGGACGTGGACTTCGCGGGCGGACTCGTGCGCGTGATGGGGAAGGGGGGGAAGGAGCGGCTCGCCGTCCTCGGATCGAGCGCGGCCACGGCGCTCGCCGCCTATCGCGCGGCGCGCCCGCGCGGCGAGGCCGCGTTCTTCCGCGGCGCGCGCGGCCGGCGTCTCTCCCGGCGCACGGTGCAGCGGCTCGTCAAGGCGCGGCTCCTCGCCGCGGCGCGCGGGCTCAAGGTGAGCCCGCACGTGCTCCGCCACAGCTTCGCCACGCATCTCCTCGATCGCGGGGCGCCGATCCGCGAGGTGCAGGAGCTCCTCGGCCACGCCTCGATCGCCTCGACCCAGATCTACACGCACGTGACCGCGGCGCGGCTCCGCGAGGTGTACGCGCTCGCCCATCCGCGGGCGCGCGGGCGCTGAACGGCGGCGCGGCGTCCCGCCCCGGGGCCGCTCACTCCCCGCCGGGCGCGAAGCCCTTGATCACCTCGGCGACCTGCCACCCGGTGTCGATCACGGTTCCGTCCACCCACTTGACGACCGCGACCGGCCGGTCGGTGACGCGGGCCCGCCGCGGCTTGCCGCCGCAGAGCCGCTCGACCTCGGCCTGGATCTCGGCGAGCGGGCGGATGGGGAGCGCCCTTGCCGCGGGTCGCCGTCAGGAGATCCTCGCGGCGCGGATTCATGGCGATGCCGCGCTCGGTGACGATGACGTCGATCGAGCTCGCCCGGGCCGACGAGGGTCGTCACCTCGTCCACGATGACCGGGATGCGGTCGCGGAAGCTCGGCACCGCGAGGATGGTGCAGCCGGCGAAGAGGCAGTTCTGCCAGCCGCCGATCCCGTGCAGGAGCCGCCCGTCGGAATGGCTCACCACGTTCGCGTTGAAGTGGACGTCCACCTCGGTCGCGCCGAGGACCGCGACGTCCACCATGGTGTGGAAGGCGCCCTTCCCGTGGTCGTTGTAGGAGGTGAAGGGGGAGGTGACGACGTGCCGCGGATCGGTCCCGATCGAGCGCACCGCGTCCAAGTCGAAGGTCTGCCCGTCGAGGATCCAGTCGGTGAGCCCTTCCTTGAGCATCTCGACGAGGACGCGGGTGCCGCCGCCGCGCACGAAGCCGGCCTTGACCCCGCGCTCGCGCATCATCTGGGCGAGGTAGGGGATGAAGGCGAGCGCGATGCCGCCGGCGCCCGCCTGGAACGAGAAGCCGTTGCGCATGATGCCCGCGTCGCGGATGAAGCTGGCGACGAGCTCGGCGATCCGGAGCCGGTCGGGGCTCGAGGTGAGCTGCGGTCGTGCCGGAGACGATCTTCGACGGATCCCCGATCGACTCGACCTCGACCACGTAGTCGACCGAGTTCCCCTGGATCTGCCACGGAACGCAGGGGAAGGGGACCAGATTGTCGGTGACGACGATCACCTTGTCGGCATACATGGAATCGGCCAGCGCGAAGCCGAGCGAGCCGCAGGCCGACTTGCCGAAGGCGCCGTTCGCGTTCCCGAAGGGGTCCGCTGTCGGCGCCGCGATGACGGCGATGTCGATGTGCGACCTCGCCGTCCTGGATCGCCTGCCAGCGCCCGCCGTGCGAACGGAGGACGCCGAGCCCCCGCATCTTCCCCTGCGAGCAGTAGTCCCCGATCGGGCCGTTCATGCTCCCCTCGAGGTGATGCACGACGCCTTTCTCCATGTAGCTCGATCACGGGCTCGTGGCAGGGAAAGGACGCCGAGGGGAACCACAGGAGGTCCTTGACACCCATGGCGGCGGCAGTCTTGAGCGCCTCGAGCGCGATGCGATCGCCGTTCCGGAGGTGGTGGTGGCTCGAGATCACCATGCCGTTCTTGAGGCCGCACTGATCGAGCGCGGTGCGGAGGTCCTTGACCCGCTTGTCGCCGTTCGCCGGGTAGTCGGCCGCGCGCACGATCGGGGGCGCCGCCTTCCGCCCGCTCACGGGATGCCGGTCGACACCGGCGAAGGGCGCCTGCTGTTTCCCGTTCACGATCGCCGGCACGAGCCGACCGGCGGCGTTCTTTACGAGCTCGGCCTTCCCCCCGCCCGCGGCCGCCGCGCCGGGGCCGGCCGGCGCCGTCATCGCGCTTCCTCGGTCTTCGCCTTCGTCTCCGCGATGAGCCCCATGGCCCGGGCGTCGGCGACGAGCTTCCGCGCGCGGAGGACGACCGGCGGATCGATCATCTTCGAGCCGAGGCTCACCACGGCGAGGCCCTTCCGGGCCGCCTCCTCGAAGGCGGCGACGATCGCGCGCGCCTTCTCGATCTCGGGAGCGCTCGGCGCGAAAGCCTCGTGCACGACGGGCACCTGCCGTGGATGCACGCAGCCCATGCCGACGAAGCCGAGCCCGCGCGAGCGGCGCGCCCAGGCGGTGAGCCCGGGTGTGTCCGCCACGTCGCCGTAGACCGAGTCGATCGGCTGGATGCCGGCCGCGCGCGCCGCGTTGACGACGCGGAGCCGCGCGTAGAGGCTCTCCTCGCCGCCGGCCGTCTTCACGACGCCGAGATCGGCCGTGTAATCCTCGAGCCCGATCGTGAGGGCGCAGATGGCGGGAGTGGCGCCCGCGATCGCCAACGCGTTCTCGATGCCGAGCGCCGACTCGAGGATGGGCATGAGCCAGACCCGACGCGTCGAGGCGTGGCGGGCCTGGATAGCGGTGATCCGCTTGTCGACGGCCACGACCTGCTCCGCGGTCTCGACCTTCGGGATCAAGATCACGTCCGGGTTCTCGGGGATGATCTCGTCGAGATCGGCGAGCCCGAGCGGGAGCTGGTTCACCCGCACCATGCGCTCGGCGTTCCCCAGATCGAGGGTGCGGAGCGCGTTCCGCACGATGAGCCGCGCGCCATCCTTCTCGTCCGGGTGCACCGAGTCCTCGAGATCGAAGATGACGCCGTCGGCGCCGTAGAGGCCGGCGTTGACCATGAACTTGGGCTCGACGCCGGGCACGTAGAGGCGCGAGCGGCGGAGCCGGTCGCGCGGCGATTCGGGAGCGAGCGCGACCGTGCGCTCCGGCCGCGCGTCGCCGCCGTGCATCCCGGCACGGCGCGCCGCCGCCTCGATCCGCGCCGAGATCACGAAGGGGAGCGCACCGTAGTCCTTGACCTCGACGCGGGCGTCGGTCACACCGAGGCGCCCGAGGAGCGCCTCGATCTGCGCGCCGAGCGCCTCGCCGTAGTAGGGGGCGACCTTCGACTCGAGCTCGAGCGCGATCCCGCCCGCCGTGCGCGGCTCGATCGCCACCCAGAGATCCGAGCGCACCTGGTCGCCCTGGCGGCCGGCGGTGCCGCGCGGAGGCCCGGTCCCGGCCGGTTGCTTGGTCGTCGTCACGGTTACCCCCTGAGCTGGTCTACCCTCTCCAGTCGAGCGAGGATGGCGTCGGTCATCGCGGCCGTCGAGGCCGGACCGTGGAGCGCGCCATGTCCCCCCCCCGTTCTCAGGCCAGGCCGAGCTTGCGGCTGACCAGGTTCTCCACTCCACCCGCGATCACCAGGGACTGCGGCACGCTGCCGAGCGGAGGGAAGCTGAAGCTCGCGCCGCCGTAGCGGATGGTGCTGCGGGAAAAATCGATGTCGATCTCGTCGCCCGGGATGATGGTCGGGCGCTTGGCCTTGACCTCGGCCGCGAACCGCTCCTTCAGGAAGCGGACGAAGGCCGGGGTCTCGACGCAGAGGAAGCCGTTGTTGAAGGCGTTCCGGAGATAGGTCTGCGAGAAGCTGCCGGCGATGACGAGCGGGATGCCCTTGGCCTGGAGCGCGGTCACCGCCTGCTCGCGCGACGAGCCCGTCCCGAAGTTGAACCCGCCGATGAGGACGTCGCCGGCGCGCGTCGCCTTGGCGAACTCCGGATCGTAGTTCTGCATGACGACCTCGGCCATCATCTCGCGCGTCATGTCCTCGCGATAGGTGTAGTCCTTGCCGTAGATGCCGTCGGTGTTCAGGTTGTCGGCGGGCGCGAAGAGGAGCCGGCCGCGGACGCTCGCCGGAAAGCCGGGGAGGATCTCGACCGTCTCTGCCGCGCCGGCAGCCGGAGCGAGGATCTGGATCCGGCGGGTGAGCGGGCGGGCCGGGAGACCGGCGAGCGCCGCCGGCCCCGCGATCACGCCGGCCACCGCCGAGGCGGCGACCACCGCGGGGCTTGCGAGATAGCACTTCGCGTCACGCGAGCCCATGCGGCCCTTGAAGTTCCGGTTGGTGGCCGAGATCCCCACCTCGCCCGCTTCGAGGAGTCCCTCGCCGAGGCCGATGCAGGGTCCGCAGGAGGCCGGGAGCTCGATGGCGCCCGCGTCGACGAGCGCCTGCCAGTCGCCGCGGCGCTTGGCCTCGTCCTCGACCGTCTTGCTCGCGGCTGCGACGTAGAGCTTGACCCCCGGCGCCACCTTCTTCCCGCGCACGACGGGGGCGGCGGCGGCGAGATCCTCGACCCGCGCGTTGACGCAGGAGAGGAGGTAGGCCTTGTGGACCGCGATCCGCTTCGGCTCGAGCTCGGCGAGCGAGGCGGCCACCTGCACCGTGTCGGGGCCCGACACGTAAGGCACGACCGTCGAGAGGTCGAGCGTGATGCGAGCGGCGTAGCATCGCGTCGCGGTCGGGGGCGGGCGGTCTGGTCGCCCAGGCCTCGAGATCGGCGGCGCGGATGCGGTCGCCGCCGGCGGCGCCGAGCTTCGCGCGCTGCGCGGCGAGGTAGTCGAGCGTGACCCGGTCGACCGGGAACCAGCCGACGAGCGCCCCCCACTCGGTCGTCATGTTGGCGATCGTCAGCCGCGCGTCCATGGAGAGGCCCGCCACCCCGGGGCCGGCGAACTCGACCGCGGCGTTCAAGACCTCCTCCTGGTTGTAGAGCCCGCAGAGCGTGACGATCACGTCCTTGCCGGTCACGCCGGGGGCGAGCTGTCCTTCCAGCATCACTTGAACCGTGGGCGGTATCATCCACCAGAACTCGCCGGTAGCCCAGATCGCAGCGGCGTCGGTGCGGACCACCGGTGTGCCCACGGCGCCGAGCGCCCCGTACATGTTCGAGTGCGAATCGGAGGCGACGACGAAGCTCGCGGGGAGCGCGTACCCGCGCTCGACCACGATCTGGTGCCCGATCCCGGTCCCCGCGGCGTAGAAGTCGATCCCGTGCTCCTTCGCGAAGGCCTCGATCGCCGCGTACTTGGCGAGGTTATCCGGCTCCCGGTTCTGGATGTCGTGATCGAGGGCGAAGACCGGCTGCCGTGGATCCTTCACCTTCTTCGCCCCGATCGTCTTCCACTTCTTCATGACCGCGGACGTGTTGTCGTGGGTCATGACGTGCCGGGGCCGGATGGAGAGGAAGTCCCCGGTGCGGAGCGGGCGCGAGGGCCCTTCCGCCATGTGCGCCTCCGCGATCTTCTCGACGACGGTCTGTCCCATCGCGCGCTTCCTCCTTGCGCCCGGCTAGCGCCCGGCCGCGGTCAGGTCCATGAGCGCGCTCACCGAGTGCTGCTTCTCGAGATTCCAGACCGCGTCCTTGAGCGCCTGCCGGCCCTTGGCCGAGAGCACGTCCGCGGCGAGTGCGTCGAACTTCTCCTCGACCTCCTGGTCGGTGAGCGGGTGGCGCGGATCGCCCTTCGGGTAGTCGAGCTCCTTCTCGAAGGTGCGGCCGGAGCGCGTCGTGATCTTGACCTTCACCCGCTGGAGCTTCGGGAAGACGGCCTCGATCTCGGGATCGGCCACCACCTTCACCTTGGTGAGCTGCGCCCGGATGGTCGGATCCATGATCCGCTCCATCGTGAACTGGACCGGGGTCATCTGCCGGTCGACGAGCGCCGCGGCGATGCAGTACGGAAGCGAGTGGTCGGCCGTCTCCTTGGTGCGCGGATCGTACTTCGACGGATCGGCGAGGATGTCGGCGGCGCGCGCCAGCGACCGGATGTGGATCTCGGTCACGTCGTCGGGCTTGAGATCGTTCCCCTTCACGATCTCGAGCACCGCCGAGATGGGCGCATGCGTCAGCGCCTCGGTGGGGAAGGCCTTCATCCCGCAGCGGAGGATGCGCCAGGACTCGCCGAGCCCGTCGGTGAGGAGGTTGAGCTTCCACTCGGGCTTGAGGCAGTGGGCGAGCCCTTCCTTGCCGTCGATCACGTGCTCGGGCCCCGAGTAACCCTTCTCGGCGAGGAGCGCCGCGAGGACGCCGCTCTGGGTGGCGAGCGGATCGACCGTGTTCTTCATCATGGTGAGCTTCCCGGCGGTGACGGCGCCGAGGGTCGCGTGCCGGCTCCCGGAGATGCCGATCGCATGCTGGATCTGCTCGGCGTCGAGCCCGAGCATGCGCCCGGCGGCGATCGGGGCGGCGAGCGCGGTCAGGGTCGCGTGGTGCCAGCCGCGCTCGCGGATCCCCGGCACGCCGATCTCGCAGAGCCGCATCTCGAACTCGTAGGCGAGGAGGATGCCGACGAGGAGCTCCTTCCCGTCCCGGTGCGTGCGCTCGGCGCACGCGATCGCCGCCGGGATCAAGTCGGACGGGTGCGACGGATCTGCCTGCCAGTAGATGTCGTTGTAGTCCATGACGCGGACCATGAGCGCGTTGGCGAGGGCGGCCGATACGGGGTCGATCTTCCGGCCGGTGCCGATCACGGTCGCCGGGCCTTCGCCCGCGATCTCGTCGAGCACCTGGAGGGCGATCTTCACGTCGTGCTGGCCGTAGCCGCCGAGGGCGCAGCCGAACGAATCGAGGAGATAGCGCTTGGCCTCGCGGATCGCCTCGGGCGAGAGGTCCTCGTAGCGTAGCCCGGCGGCGAAACGCGCCATCGCGGCGGTGACGGTCTCCGTCTTCCTGGCGGCGGCCTGGGTCGTCGTCGTGTCTACCATGCCTGAAAGCCTCCCTGGGCGCCCGCGGCCCGCGGCCTAGCGGGGTAGGTTCTTGAATGGTTCGAAGCTCATGAAGTCGGCGTGATGGACGATGAACGCCTCGGTCGTGCGCTTGACCATGTCGCCCTCGCCGGCGTGCGTCGCGATCACGTGACACACTTGATCCGGCACCCCGCAGGCCATGGCGAGCGCGACCCCGGTGAAGGGGTGGCGGAGCGCCTCGCCCCGCTTCGACTGCTTCGCCTTCCCGTCGACCTTCTCGTACTCGAGGAGCTTCCCGACATCCGCGAGGATGGCGCCGGCGATCACCGTGTCCATGTCGATCGGGAGCGCGCGCCCGAGGAACTCCTGCATCGATTCGGCTGCTCGCCGCGCGATGTGGACGACGCAGCGCTTGTGCTCCATGAAGGTGATCGGGCAGTTGGGGACGAGGAGCGTGAAGGGGATCTCGGTCAGATCCTTGGGCGTGAGCGGGCTCAGGGCGAAAGCCTTGATCCAGGTTGCGGTGACCTTCTCGCGGAGGTCGGCGGACTGGATCCAGGCAAGTTCGGGCCAGAGCGCGAGGACCTGGTCGCGGAGCCGTGCTTCATCGTGGACCGGGGCGCTGATCGTCAATGGTCGCCTCCATGAGCCCGGGCCGTCGGCGGCCGGATCGAGGCCCCGGGCGCCTGTCGGATCGCGGATGGCGGCCAGGCCGGAGCCGAGTATGTCCCGGCCGCACCGCCGCCGCCAGACAAAATGGCAGCCGATCCCGCCGCCGAACGGCCGATTCACGGCCCGCTTCCGCGCGGTCCGCGCGCAGGGCGGGGGATCCTGCCCCGTGGGTGACAGCTTTCGTGCCGCGACCGGTCCGTCGCTCGGGCGTCATCCGTGCATGCCCGACCCGGAGAACTCCTTCACCATGCTCGCCACGAAACCCTTGGCGTCCCCGAACAGCATGAGGGTCTTCGGCATGTAGTAGAGCTCGTTGTCGATGCCGGCGAAGCCGGGATTCAGGCTCCGCTTGATGACCATCACGGTGTGCGCCTTGTCCACGTCGAGGATCGGCATGCCGTAGATCGGGCTCGTCTTGTCGTGGCGGGCGGCCGGGTTGGTGACGTCGTTGGCGCCGATGACGAGGGCGACGTCGCACTGCGGGAACTCGGAGTTGATCTCGTCCATCTCGAGGAGCTTCTCGTACGGGATGTCGGCCTCGGCGAGGAGGACGTTCATGTGCCCCGGCATGCGCCCGGCGACCGGGTGGATGGCGAACTTGACCTCGACGCCGCGCTTGGAGAGCGCGTCGTAGAGCTCGCGTACCTTGTACTGGGCCTGCGCCACCGCCATGCCGTAGCCCGGCACGATGAAGACCGAGCGCGCGGCCTCGAGCACCGAGGCCGCTTCCTCCGGGGTCGCGCTCCGTGCCGTCCGCTCCTCGGCCTTGCCGGCGGCGACCTGCAGCTGGCCGAAGGCGCCGAACAGCACGTTCGTGAACGAGCGGTTCATGGCCTTGCACATGATCACCGAGAGGATGAAGCCCGAGGCGCCGTCGAGGGCGCCGGCGATGATGAGGAGCTTGTTGTTGAGGACGAAGCCCATCGCCGAGGCGGCTAGCCCGGCATAGGAGTTGAGGAGCGAGATCACGGTCGGCATGTCGGCGCCGCCGATCGGGATGATGAGGAGGACGCCGAAGATGAGGGCGAGAACGATGAGCGCCGGGAAGAGCGCCGTGTGCCAGGGATTCAGGACCAGGTAGATGCCGACGGCGACGGCGAGGGCGAGGAGGCCCAGGTTCACGAGGTTCTGGCCCTTGTACACGATCGGTCGCTGCGGGAGGATCTCCTGGAGCTTTCCGAAGGCCATCAGGCTGCCGGTGAAGGTGAGCGAGCCGAGGAGCACCTCGAGCACGAGGGCGCCCATCGTGAAGCGGGAGAGATGCTCGGTGTGGAGGTAGTACTCGGCGGTGCCGACGAGCGCCGCGGCGAGGGCGCCGAAGGCGTGGGAGAGGGCGGTTCGCTGCGGCACGGCGGTCATCGGCACCATCGCCATGGGGATGCCGATCGCCGTGCCGATCACGAGCGCGATGGCGATCCACTTGTAGGAGACGATGTCCGGCAGGAGCAGGGTGCCGATCACGGCGAGGAGCATGCCGAGCATGCCGACCTTGACTCCGCGCCGCGCGGTGCTCGGGGCGCTCAGCCACTTGAGCGCGAGGATGAAGAAGGCGGAGGCCGCGAGGTAGGCGATCTGGACGAAGACGTCGTTCATCGCCCGCCCTCCCCGCCGGCGGCCGGCTTCCCGCCGTCGGCCTTCGTGCCCGGCTTGGCCTTGTCACCCTCCCGCGAGCGGAACATCTTGAGCATGCGATCGGTGATCAGGAAGCCGCCGACCACGTTGATGGTCGAGGCGACGACCGCGATCGAGCCGAGGATGATCGAGAGCTGGCTCCGCTCCTGTCCGGTGATGGCGATCGAGCCGACGATGGCGATCGCCGAGATCGCGTTGGTGAGCGACATGAGCGGGGTGTGGAGAAGCGGCGACACCCGCCGGATCACCTCGAGGCCGAGGAAGGCGGCCAGGAGGAAGACATAGAAGTTGCTGCTGAATCCCGTCTCTTGCATACGCCTAGCACTCCTTTCGCCGGCTCGCGCGCTCGTGGGAGCGCGAGCGCGGGGGAGGATAGACCACCGGCGCCGCTGGCGCACCCCCGTTCACGAGAACTGGTCCCCCGCGGAGGTCTGGACGGGTGGTCCGCTCCGGTCCGACTTCGAGGGACTCGCGATCGCTCGAGGCCGTCTGGTCATCCTGCGGTGGCTTGTGACCTGCAGGATGGACCGGCTCGCGCCGCGCGAAGCTACCACCGTTTGTCGCACCCGGCCAGTCCGGGAAGGACGCATGGCATCGTGGGCGGCATGGCGGGAGAATGCGGCAACCCGCGCCCAGGGGGCTCGGGTCTCGGGATCCGCTGCCGCGAGTGCGAGCCCCCGCCAGGGGAGGGGTGGCCCGGCGGGGGCGAGGCGCCTAGTTCTGGTTGTGGTGAGTCTCGGCCTTCTCTGCCGCCCCCGGATCCACGACTGCGGACTTCGAGTAGTACGCTCCATCCTGCTGCACCGCCATGACCCAGGTCCTCTGTCCACCCGCGGTGGCTTTGCGCATGACACGCTCGAAGCGTGTCTTGGCTGCGTCGTCGTAGTAGCACACGTCGTAGTCCAGATCGGCGGAGCGGTACTTGAGCTGCGTCAAGGCGCCAGCAACGCCCCGGGAAGGTGCGACCTCATTGATCATGCCATGGTCACCGACAGTCCACAGCGATGGCGCGGCGGCGACACTCGGAGTCGTGGTTGTGGAAAAGCGCTCGCCGTCTATGGCTATGACCGCAACGGATCCGGGCGGTTGCTCATCGCCCGTCTGCACGATGTAAAGCAAGAACACAGCGATGAACATGTTCGTGCCCTCAAGAGAATCGACTACCGTGCTGGCGAAATTGAGACTGGGGACATCCCTGGGGGCAGCGAAGCGTTTCTCGTATTCATCCTTGGAGATAGCCTCGTACCCCAGCTTGGACAGCGTTGCCGGCGTGATCTCAGTCCCCTCGGCCAGGAGGGGCTTCATGTCCGGCATGTCGACTAGATCCAACGTCGTGTGAGTGCTGTCTCGATCGTCCTGCGCGCACTCGCCAGCGACTGGATAGCCAGTCGCACACAGCAACGTCACCAGTGACAAGAGCGAAGCCCTGGCATAGTCGTTCATGTCTCTTCCCCTTCTGCATGTAGTCGCCGGTGACCCCTGGTCACCGCTCGAACTCGCAGACGATCCCGGGGCTGGACGAGGCAGAGTGCTCTTGCGGTTGTCGAAGACGCTCATCGTGGTCCTCCCTCGTCGCGAAACCGCGCGCATGTCCGGCAGGCACGATGCCCACGCATCGGGCGCTCGTTCCATCATGCTCCTGCAGACTACCAGCCCGCAGTTCCCGCGACAAGTCCTGCCGGTTGCCTCCGGACATCTCCAGAAGGGGGGCACTGCAGGAGACCGCATGCGGTGCACACAGCCACGGGTTCAGGCACGGCGGTCACCCGCCGGGTGCGGCGCGCCGGGCAAGCGCGCGGCAGCCGGGGGGACGGGGCTCCGCGGCGCCCTTGCCACGCGCGCGGGGGCTTCCTACACTCCGCGGGTCAGCGCAGCCACCGGGCCCCCGCGGCCCCGCGCCATCCCGGAATCGAGAGGATCCATGACCACGACCGTGTCCGCCCAGAAGCCGGCTCTGAAGAAGCGCGATTTCGTCACCCTGTCCGACTGGGACCGCCCGGGCCTCGAGGCGGTCCTCGCCGAGGCCGCCCGCGTGAAACGCGAGTTCCGCGAACGCGGGGCCTCGGAGCGGCTCCGCGGCCGCACGCTCGCCATGATCTTCCACAAGCCCTCGCTCCGCACGCGCGTGAGCTTCGAGGTGGGCATGGCGCAGCTCGGCGGCGCGGCGCTCTACGTCACGGAGAAGGAGATCGGGATCGATTCCCGCGAGCCGGTCGAGGACGTGGCGCGCGTTCTCTCCGGCTACGTGGACGCCATCATGATCCGCACCTTCAAGCACGATCTCGTCCGCGGGCTCGCCCGGCACGCGAGCGTGCCGGTGATCAACGGGCTCGATGACCTGGTGCATCCCTGCCAGATCCTCGCCGATCTGATGACGCTCCGCGAGCTGGGCCTCGAGTTCGACGGGCTCCCCGTGGCCTGGCTCGGCGACGGGAACAACGTGGCCCACTCCTGGATCGACGCCGCCGAGATCTTCGGTCTCGATCTCCGTCTCGCCGTGCCGAAGGGCTACGAGCCGAACGCGGAGATCCTCGCGCGCGCCCGGAAGGGCGGGGCGAAGATCACGGTCACCCACGACGCGCGCGCCGCGGCCGCCGGGGCCCGCATGCTCTACACCGACGTCTGGGCCTCGATGGGGCAGGAGAGCGAGGCGGCGGCGCGGCGCGAGGTGTTCCGGCCTTTCCAGCTGAACGCGGCGCTCCTCAAGGAGGCCGATCCGCGCGCCGTCGTCATGCACTGCCTCCCGGCGCACCGCGGCGACGAGATCACGGCCGACGTCATCGAGGGGCCGCAGTCGGTCGTCTTCCACGAGGCCGAGAACCGCATGCACGCGCAGAAGGGGCTCCTCGCGAGCCTCATCGCCTGAGGTCCGATGCGCCGCCCGCGCGCGGAGTCGCGACGTTTCCTCGCCATGGCCGCGGCCGCCGCCGCCGTGGCGACCGCCGCCGCCTGCGCGCGCCAGGGCATGCCGCCCGGCGGCCCGCGCGACCTCTCGCCGCCCTTCGTCGTCGCCACCGAGCCCGATTCGGGCGCGACCCGCGTCCCACCCGATGCCGACGTCGCGATCACCTTCTCCGAGTCCATGAACCGGGGCACCGTGCTCGACTGGGTGCTCCTCTCGCCGCCGCGCGACTTCGGCGAGCGGCGCTGGGACGGCTCGACGCTCCGCCTCTCCGGCGGCGAGGACTTCGTGCCCGACGTGACGACGACGGTCATCGTCGGGACCGGGGCCAAGGACGAGCGCGAGGGGAACACGATGGTCGCCCCGTACGTCTTCATCTTCTCGACCGGAGACTCGGTCGATCAGGGACGGATCGAGGGCCGGCTCGTCGCCAAGGGCCAGCGTCCCCACGGCACCATGGTGTGGGCGGTGGACGTCGAGCGCGCGGCGGCGCGTCCCGACACCATGCTCCCGGACTACGTGACCCAGGCCGCGCAGGACTCGACCTTCGCTCTGATCGGTCTCAGGGCCGACCGGCGCTACGTGGTGATGGCGCACTTCGACGCCAACCGGGATCGCGAGTTCGATCGCGACTCGGAGTTCCTCGCCGCCTACCCCGACACGCTGTGGCTCGATCCCGCTCGCCCGGTGGCGACCGGGGTGGTGATCGACTTCCGCGACCCGCGGGCGCCCGGCACCATCGCGGGCGCCGTCATCGACTCGACGGGCGAGCGCACGGCCATGTCGCCGCCCCCGGCGGCGGTGCCGGATACGGTGCTCGCTGCGGCTCCCGACTCGGTGGTCGCCGGCGAGGAGGCCGCCGCGGTGCTCGCCGGGGAGGCCGCCGCCGCCGACACCGCGCGCGCCGCGGGACCGCCCTTCGTCGTCGAGGCGTGGCTCCGCGCTCTCGCTCTCCCGCCGCTCGATCCGCGCAACGCGCCGGCCGACACGGCGGCGCTCGCGACCGCGGTGGCCGACAGCCTCGGGCGTTACGCGCTCAAGAACCTCCCGCCCGGCTGGTACCGGGTCGAGGCGTACCTCGATCGGGACGGGAATCGGCGCTATGATCCGAGCGAGCCGGCAGCGAGCCCGATCGACTCGGTGCGCGTGGATCCGCTCGAGGAGACGACGGGAATCGACTTCACCGTCCGCCCGCGCCCGCGCTAGAGCGCGGGCGTGACACCGAGGAGGGAGCCATGTTCGAAGGCGCCAGCTGTGCCATCGTCACGCCCTTCAGGAACGGAGCGGTCGACTTCGAGGCGCTCGGCGCCCTCGCGCGCCACCTCGTGGCCGGCGGGCTCGACGGCCTCGTCGTCATCGGATCGACGGGGGAGGGAGCCACCCTTACCTCGGAGGAGAAGCGACGCGCGCTCGAGGTCGTGCTCGCCGCGGCGAAGGGGCGCGCCTTCGTGGTCGCCGGCACCGGCACCAACTCGACCGCCCAGACGATCGAGCTCTCGCGCGCCGCACGCGAGGCCGGGGCCGACGGCGTCATGGTCGTCACCCCGTACTACAACAAGCCCACACCCGACGGGCTCGTCCGCCACTACGAGGCGGTGGCGCGCGCGGCCGCGCTCCCGATCGTCGTCTACAACGTGCCCGGACGCACGGGGCTCAACCTGGCTCCGGCGACCGCCGCCCGCCTCGCCGCGATCGAGCACGTGGTCGCCATCAAGGAGGCGGCGGGTTCGGTGGACCAGGCGAGCGAGCTCGTGGCGCAGACGAACCTGACCGTCCTCGCGGGCGACGACTCGCTCACGCTCCCGATGATGGCCGTGGGGGCCAGGGGCATCGTGTCGGTCGTCGCCAACGTGGCGCCGCGCGAGGTGAAGGCCATGGTGGATGCCGCGGCGCGGAGCGACCTCGCAGCGGCGCGCGCGCTCCATGCGCGCCTCTATCCGCTGACCAAGGCCATGTTCATCGAGACGAACCCCGGTCCCGTGAAGCATGCGCTCCATCGCCTCGGCTTCATCGCCGACGAGCTCCGGCTCCCGCTCGTGCCGGTGGGCGCGGAGAACGGGCAGAAGATCGAGGCAGCGCTCCGCGCGTTCGGGCTCGAGGTGGGCGCCGGAGCGGGGGCGCGCTCGTGACCGCCACCCGCCCGGGGTCCGCGGCGGCGCCGATCCCGGTGGTCGTCGCCGGTGCCGGCGGGCGGATGGGGGAGCTCGTGACGCGCGCCGTCTGCGCCGATCCACGCTTCGCGCTCGCCGGGCTCCTGACCCGTGCCGACGACCCGGCGCTCGGGACGACGCCCTTTCCCGGCGGACCGCGTTTCGAGACCGATCCGGCGCGCCTCCTCGCCCGCGGGCAGGTGATGATCGAGTTCACGACCGCGGAGGCAACGGCTGCCCTGGCCCGCGCCGCGGCGGGTGCCGGCGTGGCGCTCGTCTCCGGGACGACGGCGCTCGGCGCCGACGCCGAGGGTGCGCTCGAGGCGGCGTCCCGCCTCGTCGCTGTCGTGCACTCGCCGAACATGAGCCGCGGGGTAGCGCTGCTCGCGGACCTGGCAGCACGGGCGGCGGCCGCGCTGCCCGACTTCGATCTCGAGATCGAGGAGCGGCATCACCGGCTGAAGGCCGACGCGCCAAGCGGCACGGCGCTCGCGCTGGCCCGCGTCCTCGCGGCGGCCCGCGGCGCCGGGGAGGAGGCCTACCGCCACGGCCGCTCGGGGCGCGGGCTCAGAACGCGCGAGGAGATCGGCATCCACGCGCTGCGCGGCGGCGACTGGGTGGGGGAACACACGATCTACCTGGCCGGCCCCGGCGAGACGATCGAGCTCCGCCATCGGGCCGAGACCCGCACCGCCTTTGTGAGTGGCGCCCTCGCGGCCGCTGCCTTCGCGGCGGCGGCCCCGCCCGGCCGCTATGGCATGGCCGAGGTGCTCCGAGCTGCGGCCCCGGCCGCCCCCGTGCCGCCGCGCCGCCAAGCGGGGCGGCCGATGTCGTAAGATTGTAGGGTAGGCGGCAGAGCCTGCGGCCTCCCTGGCTTCAGCGCCCGAGAGGCGACTCGCCGCCCCCGGCCAGAAGAGCGGCGGAGAGACTCGAGCATGTTCCGGCATCCGACGCATCCTGCTCACAGAGCTCGTCGATCTCGTCGGTCCCGTCTCGCCCGGCTCCTTCGCGCGCCCGCCGTTCCGGCTCTCGCCGCCGCGCTCTTCCTCCTGGCCGCCGCCGCCCCGGCCCGCGCGCAGCTCTTCTTCGGGAAGAACAAGGTCCAGTACACCGACTTGACCTGGCAGGTGATGGAGACTCCGCATCTCTCGCTCCACTTCTACCCGGAGGAGCGGGAGCTCGCGCACTGGGTGGCGGCGATGGCCGAAGAAGCGTGCATCGAGCTCATGGCCGAGATGGAGCTCGACTCGCTCCGCGCGGGGCGGATCCCGTTCCTCCTCTACTCGACGCATCGCGACTTCGAGCAGACGAACGTGACGCCCTCGATCGTGCCCGAGGAGGTGGGCGGGCTCACCGATCTCATCAAGGGCCGGGTCCTCGTCCCGCACACGGGCTCCTACCATCGGCTCCGCTGGGTCGTGCGCCACGAGCTCGTGCATGCCCTCATGCTCGAGAAGCTCGCCCAGGACATGCGCGCGCACAAGAAGACCCGCTACTCCTATCCTCCGCTCTGGTACGTGGAGGGGCTCGCCGAGTTCCTGGCCACCGACTGGGACGCACGGGCCGACATGGTCCTCCGCGATTGCGTGATCCACGACCGCCTGGTCCCGATCGAGGACCTGTGGACGATCGACGGCACTTTCCAGATGTACAAGGAAGGCCAGTCGATCCTCCTCTTCATCGCCGAGAAGCACGGGCGCGACAAGGTGCTCGAGTACCTGAAGCGATGGTGGAAGAGCGACAAGTTCGACGTGCTGACGAACGAGATCCTCGGCGTCACGACCGCCGAGCTCAACACGGCGTGGACCGCGGAGCTCCGGCGGTGCTACTACCCGCAGGTCAGGGAGCGGGAGGCGGTGGACGTTGCCGCCCGGCGGGTGGTCGGGCACGGGGACTTCAACGTGGCGGCATGTCCGGTGCCGTCGCCGGCGGACACGGCGACGGCAGGGAACACGGCGGACGCCGCGGAAGGCGATCTCGAGCTCGTATTCCTCTCGAGCCACGGCGGATACGCGGGCCTTCGCCATGGCCGCTACGAGGCCGGCGTGCCGCCGGAGAAGGCGCCGCCGCCCATCCTCCTCGCCAAGGGCGGCTCGAGCGAGGAGTTCGAGAGCCTCCACTTCTTCGAGAGCGCGCTCGACGTGAATGCGGCGCGCGAGGTCGTGTTCGTGGCCCGCTCCGGCGCCCGCGACGTGCTGCACATCGTGGACGTGGACCGGCGCCGGCGCCTAACGACCCTCGACTTCCCGTCGCTCGTCGCCCTCGGCTCGCCGGCGTGGTCGCCCGACGGACGATCCATCGTGATGAGCGGTGTCGATGTCGCGGGGCACCGCGATCTCTACCGGGTCGCTCGCGACGGGACGGGCCTCGCCGCGCTCACGAGCGATCTCTACGACGATCGGGACCCCGACTGGTCGCCGGACGGGAGGACGATCGTCTTCGCGTCCGATCGCTGCTCCGAGGGGCCGAGCGGTGCGACGAACCTCTATCTCCTCGATCTCGAGAGCGGCGCGATCACGGCGCTCACGAGCGGTTCCCACGAGGACTCCGAGCCCTCCTTCGCGCCCGACGGCGAGCGGATCGCGTTCCGCTCCGACCGGCAGGAGGGGACCTTCGATCTCTACGTCGCCGATCTCGGTGGGCGGGTCACCCCGCTCCGGCGCTTCCAGACCGCGGCCCTCGATCCGGAGTGGACGCCCGACGGGAAGAGCCTCCTCTTCACGACCTTCGTCGAGCAGACCTTCGCCATCTACGCCACCCCCGTCGTGGAACTCCCCGCGGCGGAGGAGCCCCCGCCGGCGGCACCGGAGCCGGCCTCCGTCGCACCCGCTCTCGCCATGCTCTTCGGCCGCGAGGAGATGGGCCTCGTCGATCCGGTCCCGAGCTGGCCGCCGGATGCGCTCACTGATCTCGACGGTCCCGACCGGGAGGCGAACGCGCGCTGGGAGCCGGCGACCCCCGACACGACCTATCCGGTGAGCGGCTACCAGCGCCGCTTCGCGCTCGATCTCATCCAGGGAGGAGTGGCCTTCGATCCTGACTTCGGCGGCGGGGGCGGCGGCCAGATCGCCTTCTCGGATCTCCTCAACAACGAGCAGATCCTCCTCTTCATCGCCAACGAGGGTGGGGACGGCGGGAGCTTCCTCGACGCCTTCGACGTCGGCGTCACCTACTACAACTCGAAGCGCCGCATCAACTGGGCGCTCGGCGCCTTCCGCCTCGCGCGCACCTACAACGCGGACCTCGATCTCTTCCTGCAGGAGAGCCGCCTGGGCGGACTCTTCCTCGCGAGCTATCCGCTGAGCCGGTTCAATCGCATCGAAACCTCGCTCGTCGCCCGCCGCATCACGAACCATCTCTATCGCTCCGGCGTGCAGGGCGACACCTACTTCGTCTCGAACCTCTTTTCCTACGTGCACGACTCGACCTTGTGGTCGCGGATCGGCCCCTTCGACGGCGTCCGCTACGGCGTCACGCTCGGGCTCACCACCGACCTCGGCGCCGGGATCGGCGACTACGTGAGCGTGCTCGGGGACTACCGCTGGTATCGCCGGATCGCGGGCGACATGACTTACGCCGTCCGCGGCCAGGCCCGGGTGAGCTTCGGCGACGAGGGGCAGCGCTACTACGTGGGCGGAGCCTTCAGCCTGCGCGGATATCCGCATCGCTCGGTGGCGGGACAGCGGCTCCTCCTCCTCAACCAGGAGATCCGCTTCCCGCTCGTCCAGCGGATGGTCGTCGCCATGCCCACCGGGGCCATGGACCTCCCGGTCTTCTACGGTTCCTGCTTCGCCGATGCGGCCTGGGTCGGCGACGATGTCCGGGGCGAAGCGCTCTACGGGAGCGTCGGCGTCGGCTTCTTCGTGGGCGGCGGGCCGTACCCGCGGCTCCGCGTCGACATCGCCTGGCCCACCGATTTCCACACGATCGCCGACCAGGCCAACACCGAGTTCTCGATCGGGTTCGGGTACTAGAAGCAGCGCCTCATCCCGGCGCCTCATTCACCTTGTTCCATCGCCCGCCTGCCGCTAGGCTCATCTCCGGCGACTCCCCCGGATCTCTCCCGCCCGCGTCCGCCGGTTGGAGAAGGAGGGACCATGAGCGACTTCCATCAGCACGGGCCGGTCACCGCGCTCCCGCGCCTGGTCGAGCGTCCGCTCGCCGACATCGAGGCGCACGTCGAGAAGCTCGCCGTGCGCTTTCCGGTGGCGCTCGTCATCCCCATGATCCCCGGCGAGATGGAGCGGCCGGCGCTCCGCCGCATCATCGGCGAGCTCTCCGCGGTGGGCTATCTCGACACGCTGGTCGTATCGCTCAATCGAGCCACGGCGAGCGATCATGCGCGGGCCGTCGCCTTCTTCGCCCGCTATCCGGGCCGCCTGGTCATCCTGTGGAACGAGTCGCCGGCCGTGCGCCGGTTCCTGGCCCAGATGCGCGCGGCGAACCTCTACACGGGGGAGCCCGGGAAGGGCCGCGCCGTGTGGCTCGCCATCGGCTACATCCTGGCCGAGGAGCGCGTCGAGTACATCGCCTTCCAGGATGCCGACGTCGTCAACTACAACCGCGAGATGCTCGCCCGGCTCGTGCTCCCGACCATCGATCCGACGATCGACTTCGATTTCGTCAAGGCCTATTACGCGCGGGTGACCGATCGCCTGCACGGGCGGGTGACCCGCCTCCTCCTGGCGCCGCTCCTCGCCGCCTTCACGCGGCTCGTCGGCGCCGATCCCTACGTGCGCTACCTGGCCTCCTTCCGCTATGCGCTGGCCGGGGAGTTCGTCGTCAAGTGCGACCTCGCGCAGCGCATGCGCCTGCCCTGCGACTGGGGGCTCGAGATCGTGACCCTCTTCGAGGCTCTCCGCCATCGGGCGCCGGCCCGCATCGGACAGGTCGAGATCGCCGAGCGCTACGAGCACAAGCACCAGGAGCTCTCGGCCCGCGATCCGGGCCGCGGCCTCCATCGCATGGCGCGGGATGTGACCAAGCATCTCCTGCGCACCCTGGCCGCAGCGGGGGTGAACCTCTCCGAGGGCGTCCTCCGGAGTCTCCTCGCCGCCTACCAGCGCGAGGCCGAGGATGCGGTGGCTGACAGCTACGCCATGGCCGCGATCAACGGCCTCAAGTACGACCGGCACAGCGAGGAGGAGACGGTGCACGTCTTCCTGCGCGCGGTGCGGACCTCGATCGACGAGGTGCGGGCCGATCCGCTCGGGCCGCCGCTCGTGCCCAACTGGGTGCGCGTGTGGGCCGGGATTCCCGACGCCGGGGCCCGCCTTGTGGCGGCGGTCGAGCGCGGCGCGAAGTAGGCGGTAGCTATCTGACGGGGCCGGCGCTCCCGGGCCCGACGTCCACATCGAAGGGCACGGAGAGGCCGCCCACGCGACCTCTCTCGACCCCGGCGGTCGTGAGCTTCACGACCGCGCCGGGACCGGAATCCACGACCCACAACCCCGCGTCGATCGGATCCACGGCGATCCCGAGCGGGCGCTCGAAGCCGCTCACCCGCACGATGAGATCGATCCGCCCGCCGCGCGTCGTGTACCGCTCGATCGTGCCGGCGCCGAAGCTCCCGACCCACAGGTCCTCGTTCTCCTGGTTCACGGCGAGGCCGAACGGGCGCGGCACGGGCGAGACGATCTGGGTGGCGCCGCCGTCGGGAGCGATGCGGAGGACGTGGTCGGCATCGTCGTCGGCCACCCAGCAGGAGCCGTCGGCATGGACGGCGGCGAGCTGGGTCGGCTCGCCGAAGCCGCCGACGCGCGCGCGGACCGCACCGTCGGCGGCGATGAGCCACACCTCGCCCGCCGCGGCATCGGCCGCCCAGCAGGAGCCGTCGAGCGGATTCGCCGCCACGTCGGCGGGCTCGATGAGCCCGCCGATCGCGGCGAGCTCTGACCCGCCGGCGGTGAGGTGGGTGATCGTGCCCGCGCGCTCGTCGGCCACCCATACGCTCCCGTCGGCGGGCGATACCGACAGCGCCTTCGGCACGACGAAGCCCTCGACGGCGCGCACGAGCGTCCCGTCGCGCGCGAGCGCCACCACGCGCCCGCCGAAGGAGTCGGCCACCCAGACGAGGCCGTCCCGCGCGCTGACGGCGACCGAGTTGGGCGCGCGGAAGCCGCGGACCCGGAGGGCGATCGCGCGGGCGTCGGGAGCGATGCGCACGACCTCGAAGCCGCCGGTGTCGGCCACCCAGACCTCGGCCGGACCGGGGGTCGCGGAGACGGGGCCGTCGGGGGCGACCGGGCGACCGTCCGCGAGGAAGGGCACGAGGCGGTAGCTGTAGTCGACGCCGTTGGCGACGGTCGTGTCGCGATAGGCGGCGGTGCGGGAGGGGACGGTGGCGATGGTCGAGTCGGCGCTGTCGCCCGCCGCGCGCACGATGTGGAAGCCGCCGAGGTCTGTCAATTCCTGCGTCTCCCAGCGAAGATCCACGGCACGATCGGCGGCCACCGCGGCGAACCGCCAGGGGACGCCGCCGGTCTCCGGGTTGGCAGGATCGAGGGGATTCAGGTGCTCGCGGTTGCTGCAGGAGGCGGCGGCGAGAGCGAGGACGCCGGTGAGAAGGAGGGAGACGGGGAGAGCGAGGCGCGCCCCGGCGGGTGGCGGGCTCAGAAGCGCCATGCCAGCGCGAGCCCCCCGGGCGCCGGGGCGAGGCGAACCGGTGCCGGTTCAACGAAGAAGCCGAGGTAGAGCGCGGCCACGAAGAGGGCCTCGCTCGCGATGAAGCAGGCGGCAGCGCGGTTGTCGAGACTCTCGGTCTCGTCGTAGAGCGCGGCGATCTCCTCGGGGTCGGCCGCGGTCCGGTACTCGTCGTACGTCGTGTTGGCCCGCTGCCGGAATGCGATGGCCGCGATGCCCGCCGCGGCTGCCCCGGCGCCGGTCGCGATGAGGAGCGACCGGCGGTGGCGCGACAGGAACGAGGGTGCGGACGGAGGCGCGTCGGAAGCGCCCTCGCCGGTATCCGCCGCGGCATCCTGCCGCGGCGTCACGAGGGCGAGCGCGAGGAGGAGGATGAGGAGGTTACGGGCCCGGGACCTGGGCCCCATGGCGCGTCCTAGCTCGTCGTCTTGACGAGGCGCTTGGCGAGACGGGACTTCTTCCGGTCGGCGCGGCGCTTCGGAATGATGCCCTTCGCCGCAGCCCGGTCGAGCGCCGACATGGCGTCGTTGAACGCGGTCGCCGCCTCGGGAGCCGGCGCGTCCTCCGCCGTCTTGACCACGCCCTTGAGGCGGGACTTGACGGCGCGGTTCTTGAGCCGGGCCTTCTCGCTCGTCTTCATGCGCTTGGCCGCTGACTTGTGATGCGGCATCGGTCTCTCGTTCCTTCCGCTGTATGGTGGCTGCCGGCCGCGGCCGGGGGCCGTGAGCCGATCGTTGCCTGCCGCGTTCGCGGCAGGTACCGGACAAGGACCCGCGAGACTAGCAGGGGAGGCCGGGGGCCGTCAACCCGGGCGGACGGCGCGGAAGCCGGCCCCCGCCGGGCCGGGTCGGGCCCCGGTAAGACCCGTGCTCCGGCCGGGCCCCGGCCGGGCTCCGGCCGCCCGGCTTGCCCGGGTCGGAGCGGGGATGATAGCGTGCCGCCATGGGCATGGCTCCTCCCACGGTCGTCGTGCGCGAGCGCGTCCGCTATGCGGAGACCGACGGCATGGGCATCGCCTACAACGCCAACTTCCTCGTCTGGTTCGAGATCGGCCGCACGTCCTACATGCGCGCGGCCGGCCTTCCCTACCGCGAGCTCGAGGCTGCCGGCTACTTCATGCCGGTAGCGACCTTCTCCGGCGAGCTCCGCGAGCCCCTGGCCTACGACGACGAGTTCGAGATCCACACCCGCGTGAGCCGCGTCCGCTCCCGGCAGGTGGACTTCGCGTACGAGCTCCGCCGTGACGGCCGTCTGCTCGCCACCGGGTCGACGACCCACATCTGCGTGGATCGCGACCGGCGGCCCGTGGCCATGCCTGCCGCCGTGCGCGCGTCGCTCGCGGCCCCGGGGCCTCTAGATGAGAAGGACCCCAGCGCATGAGCGGCACGGTTACCGCGGGGTCCGCCCGTCGCCGGCTCGCGGCCTATCTCGATCACCTGGCCCTCGAGCGCCGTCTATCTCCTCGCTCCGTGGAAGCTTACGGGCGCGATCTGATGTGCTTTCTCGATGCGGCGCGGATCGAGAACGAGGATGAGCTGAGGGGGGTTTCGTACAGCCGGCTGGCCGCGCACATGCGCTTCCTGGCCGACGCCGGGCTCAAGGCCACCTCGGTCGCCCGGCACCAGTCGGCGCTCCGCGGCTTTCTCGCCTACCTCACGAGCAGCGGTTTCATCGCGCGGAACCCGGCCCTCGATCTCGGCCGGCCCCGCGTCAGGCGGCGACTGCCGCGCACGATTTCGATCGAGGAGATCGACGCGCTCCTCGCCACTCCGGATGCGGACTCCATCCTCGGGGTGCGGGACCGCGCTCTCCTCGAGGTGCTCTATGCAACGGGCATGCGCGTCTCCGAGGTGACCGGTCTCATCGCCGGGTCATTGCACGTGGACCAGGGCTACCTCGTCTGCTTCGGGAAGGGGGGGAAGGAGCGCGCTGTCCCCCTCGGCCGCCCGGCCATCGCCGCTCTCACGCGCTACCTGGATGCGAGCCGGCCGGCGCTCCTCGCGCGCCGCCGGAGCAGCCGGGGCGAGCCGCCGGTCTTTCTCAACCACCGGGGCGGGGCTCTGACCCGGGCCGGCGTGTTCGACATCCTCAAGCGCCACGCCCGCGCGAGCGGCCTCCTCCGGCCCGGGCGGCCGATCGGGCCGCATCTCCTGCGACACGCCTGCGCGACCCATCTGCTCATGGGGGGGGCGGATCTCCGGGTCGTTCAGGACCTCCTCGGCCATGCCTCGATCACGACCACCCAGATCTACACCCACGTCGAGCGGGACGCCCTCCGCGAGGTTCATTCCCGATTCCATCCCCGGGGCTGATACACTCTTTTGTCTCGGATTCGCTCCGGTTCGCGGGCGACCATGGCCACCCCCCGGCTGCGAGCCTCGAGGCTCGCCAGGCGCCCGCCATCCCCCGGAGGCGGATCGAGGACCAGCGGTCTTCTCTCCCCCGTGCGAGGAGGAACGCCATCGTGAACGCCAGACTGGCGGCGGTTGCCGGGACGATCGTCATGGCCCTGGCTGTGGTCGTGGTCAGTCCCGCGGCGGCCCAGGAGCGGCCCGGCACCCTGAGCCTCGGGATCCAGGGGCAGTACGGGCTCATCTTCGGCGCTTCGGACTTCGCCGAGGAGTACGACCACGGGGCGGGGTTCGGGGTTCGCATCCGCTATGCCCTCGGCGGACCGCAGGCCCTGGGGATCTCCTTCGAGAGCCAGACCTTCGGGCCGGGGGCCGATCAGGGCGAGACGGTCGGGCCCGACAAGCTGAAGCTCGCCAATGTCACCGTCGAGTACCTCCGGTACTTCAACCGCGGGGAGGGCCGCTCGCAGTACGCGGTCTTCGGGGGCGGGCTCTACCACCCCTCCGATGTGCGCGAAAACGGGCAGCTCGCTCCGGCCTCCGACGGACTCATCCTCGTCGCGGGCGGCGGCGCCGAGATCTTCGTCCGCCGCGCGACCTCGGTGGATCTCTCGGTGCGCCTGAACGGTCTCCTCGGCGGGGACGCGTTCTCGGCCACGGTCGAGGCCGCCGCCGGGTTCCACTTCTATCTCATCAAGTAAGACGCGAGGCGGATTCCACCATCGGCCGCGAGCCACCCCGCGTGGCGCGCTCGCGCAGAGACGGTCCGGCACCATGCAGCAAGAGGTCCCACCCATCCGATGAACGGGCGCCCTCACTATCGCGTCGGGGATCGGCTCGTGCATGCGCGCTTCGGCACGGGGCTCGTCGTCGAGGTCCGGGAGCGGGGCTTCTACGACATCCTCGAGGTGGCCTTCGCCGATGAGCTCCGCCGCCTGACGTCCATCCACCCGGACATCGTCGGCCGCGATCCGGCGCCGGGGGAGGAGCGGCGCGGCGAGCGGCACGGGGAAGGACGGGGGGATCGCCGCGACGAGCGTCGAAGCGAGCTCGCGCACCGCACGCCCGCGCCGCCGGCATCCGATCTCGCTCTCGTCGATCGCGAGGCGGCGTTCGACCCGGGGGGCTCGTCGCCGGAGGAGTCCGCGCCCGACGCGGCGGCCCGCGCCGCGGCCCACGAGGCCGCCCGGCGCCGCGCCGCTGCCGCCGTGGCGGCCGCCGAGGCGGCCGCCGCCGCCAGGCCGCTGCGCACCCGCCGCAAGGAGAGCCCCTTCCGGAGTCCGGTGCTCCTCGCCGATCGCTCGCACCAGGCGATCCTCGCGCGCTACCGGCGCGGGCAGCTCGACTCGTATCGCGAGGTGCGCCTGAAGCTCATGGCCGAGGAGCTCAACGCGCGCCGCGCGGCGACCGAGATCCTCGCCTTCGACACGGTGCGCGACGTCATCCGCTATCAGCACCAGGAGCGCGCGGTGCGCCAGGTGGTCGAGGAGATGCGCGGGCGCGCCCTCCTCGCCGACGAGGTGGGTCTCGGCAAGACGATCGAGGCCGGGCTCATCCTCTCCGAGTACGTGCTGCGCGGGCTCGTGCGCCGCGCGCTCATCCTGGTGCCGGCCGCCCTCCAGCGCCAGTGGCGGGACGAGCTCCGGATCAAGTTCGGGCTCAACTTCCACATCCGGCGCCGCGGCGAACGTTTCCGCGGGCATCCCCTCCTCATCACGACGCTCGACACCGCTCGCGTCGGCCGCAATCAGGAGGAGATCCTCGCCGAGCACTTCGACATCGTCATCGTCGACGAGGCGCATCGGCTCAAGAACCATCGCACCCTGAGCTACGGTTTCGCCTCGGCGCTCGCCAGCCGCCGCCTCCTGCTCCTGACCGCGACCCCGGTGCACAACGACCTGCGCGAGCTGTACAACCTGGTCACGCTCCTCCGGCCCGGCACCCTCGGCACCGCGGGCGAGTTCCGCCGCACCCACGTCGCCCGCGGCGACAAGCGCATGCCGCGGAATCCGCAGGGCCTCGGGCGCCGCCTGCGCCAGGTCATGGTGCGCACGCGGCGCGAGGACACGGCGATCCCCTTCCCGCGGCGGACGGCGGAGACCGTGTTCGTCGCCTTGAACCCGGCCGAGCGCGCGCTCTACGACGATGTGACCCGCTTCGTGCGCCACACCTGCCGGGATCAGGACCTCCGGAAGGCCGCTGCCGGCTGGCACCTGACGCTCCTCGTCTTGCAGAAGGAGATCGGGAGCTCGACGCGCGCCGCGGTGCACACGCTCGAGAAGCTCAAGGACCGGGCGCCCGTTCCCGCCGTGCGCGCCGAGGCCGAGTCGCTGGCCGCCCGCGCCCGTACGATCGACGGGGCGAGCAAGCTCGAGCATCTCACCGCGCTCCTCGCGGCGAACGACGAGAAGGCGATCATCTTCACGCAGTTCCGCGGCACGCTCCGCTACCTGGAGGAAGCGCTCCGCGCCGCCGGGCTCGAGGTGGCCACCTTCTACGGCGGGATGAGCGACGCCCAGCGCGAGGATGCGATCCGCCGCTTCCGGCAGTCGGCGCGCATCCTGGTCTCGACCGACGCCGGCGGCGAGGGCGGGAACCTCCAGTTCTGCCGGCGCGTGATCAACTTCGACCTCCCCTGGAACCCGATGAAGGTCGAGCAGCGGATCGGACGCGTTCATCGCCTGGGGCAGGAGCAGGAGGTCTTCGTCCACAACTTCTCAGCGCAGGCGACCCTCGAGTCGCGCGTGCTCGACATCCTGCACCTGAAGCTCAACATGTTCGAGCTGGTGGTCGGCGAGATCGATCTGATCCTGGGCAATTACCCGGAGGCACCGGCGATCGAGGAGACGGTCTTCCGCATCTGGTCCTCGTCGGAGGACGAGCGCGAGATCGACCGCGGCTTCAAGAAGCTCGGCGAGGAGCTCGAGGTGGCCCGCCACCGCTACGAGCGGATCCGCGAGCTGGATCGCGAGATCTTCGACCTCCTGCGCGCGGAGATCACGGAGTGAGCGGGAGCGGGGCCGACCGCGAGCGCTTTGTGCGCGACTTCCTCCGCCACCACGGGGCGAAGCTCCTCGGCGCGCCGCGCGGCCCGTTCGCGGCGGAGCTCACTCCGGCGCTCGCGCGCGCGCTCAAGGTCGCGAATCCCACGTTCGCGTTCCGTGCCGCCGACCGGGCCGAGCATCCCGATGCCTTCCTCATGGTTCCGGGGAACGAGGTCTTCGATCGCATGCTCCGCCTGGCCCGCGCCGGCGGCACGGTGAGCCGCCGCTATCTGCGCGCGGATCGCCGCCTCGATCCGGAGCAGGCGCTCCTGGCCCTCATGCCGCCGGGGCCGGAGGTCGCGGCGGGGGAGGCGAACGCCGGGGACGGCGCGAACCGGCCGCCCGCCGCCGGCCGCGGCGTCCGTCTCGGCGCGCCCCTCTACCGGCCGCGCATCCTCTTCACGTTCCGCGTCGCCTATCGCGCCTTCGACGGGTTCGACGAGATCCGCTCGGTGATGGCCGAGGCCCCGGCCGGCCTCATGGAAGGCGCGCGCGCGGCCGACGGGCGCGACTTCTTCCGGAACCTGAACCTGGGTGACGAGCCGGAAGCGGGGATCGAGATCCCGGCTCCGGTGGACGGGCCGGGGCTCCTTCGCATCGCCCATGCCGAGCTCGAGCGCCGGATCGGGCCGGAGGTTACCCGGTTCGCTGAACGCGCCGAGGCGCTCCTCGCCAAGGAGGACGAGCGGCTGCAGATCTTCTACGTGGCGCTCATCGAGGAGGAGAAGGTTCGCGCGCAGAAGCGGGGGGGCAAGGCGGCGCTCGCCGCCCGCCCGCGGAAGCTCGAGTGGCTCGCGCGCGCGCAGCGCGAGATGCGCCTGTACGCGCCCGAGGTGCGGGTGAGTCTCCTCGGCCTCGAGGAGGTCTGGGTGCCGATCCGCCCCCTCCTCGCTCCCGGTGAGGGCGGGGAGGAGGAGGTGCAGGGCGAGCTCGACTTGGCGACCGGATCGCTCGTCGCCGTGCGCTGCGCCGCCTGCGGCACGCCTCCCGCCGAGACCGTGATCTGCAGCGGCGGGCATCTCCTCTGCGCCGGCTGCCGCGCCCGATGCGAGCGCTGCGGCCGCACGACCTGCCGGGCGTGCGCCCAGGCCGTTGTCGGGGCCGGAGGCGTGTGGTACGATGCCACGTCCTCGGTATCGGAGGGGCCGGCGCCATGCCCGGCCTGCGCCTGAGTGAGCGCTGGAAAGAGCTGCAAGGCAAGGAGTTAGCGTGGTTCAGAAGCGGCTGACGAAGCGCCAGATCAAGGAGGATCCCCTCCTCACCTGGACCGTCCGCATCGAGACGTACCTCGAAGAGAACCTGAAGCGGATCGCCATCGTCGTCGGGGCGATCGCCGTCGCCGTCGCCCTCATCTTCGTGTGGCGCGGCGCCCGCCGCGACGCCGAGGGGGATGCGTCCGCGAAGCTCGCCGAGGCCCAGTTCCAGCTCTGGTCGGGCAACCCGACCCAGGCGGTCGAGACCGCCAAGCAGGTGATCGACCAGCACGGCGGCACGCGGAGCGGCCGTCACGCGCATCTCGTGCGCGGGGATGCGCTCCTCGCGACCGGCGATCCCCAGGGCGCGATGGCCGAGTACAGGTCCTACCTCGAGCACGTGCGCGGGGATCGGGACCTGAGCCGCCTGGGCCGGCGGGGGCTCGGGGTGGCCGCCGAGGACGCGAAGCAGTATGCCGAGGCGGCCGCGGCCTACGAGGAACTGGCGCGGGAGGAGGAACGCCTGCTCCCCGAGCGCAAGAAGGCCCCGCAGACCACGACGGTGGTCAAGCCGGAGGCCATGATCATCCAGGATCTGCTCGCGGCGGCCCGCTGCCAGGCGCAAGCGGGGGAGGCGGCCAAGGCCACGGCACTCTACGAGGAGATCACCGCCAGGTACGGCGCCGAACCGCAGGCCGCCGATGCCAAGCTCCGTCTGGCCGAGCTCGCCGCGCACGCGGCGGCCCCAGCTCCGTAGTCGTCGCCGTTGTCGCCGTCGTCGCCGTAGCAGTCGCCGCGCCGGCCAGGTCCCGCGAGGAACGGTATCCCCGTGAAAAGGTCCGCGTAAGCCGATGGCGGACGTGCGCCACGAGAAGGTCTGCCTCGCCCTGGTGTGGCACATGCATCAGCCACACTACGAGAACCCGTTCACCGGCCAGTTCGAGCTGCCCTGGGTGCGTCTCCACGGCACCAAGGACTACTACGACATGGCCGCGCTCGCCGAGTCCTACCCGCGCGTCAAGTTCACGATCAACGTCGTTCCGAGCCTGCTCGAGCAGATCGACGATTACGTGAGCGGGCGGCGCACCGACCGCTTCCTCGATCTCTCCCGTCGCGGCCCGGCCGAGCTCGACCCCGCCGAGCGCCGCTTCGTCGAGGAGAACTTCTTCTCGGCCAACGAGGCGACGATGATCGCGCGCTATCCGCGCCTCGCCGAGCTCCATCGCCGCTTCAAGAACCGCATCCCCGGCCGCCAGGCGCCGCTGTTCACCGACCTCGAGCTCCGCGATCTGATCGTGCTCTTCAACCTGGCCTGGATCGACCCGACCTTCTTCGTGGATCACGAGCTCAAGCGCCTCGCCGACAAGGGGCGGAGCTTCAGCGAGGAGGAGAAGCACTTCGTCCTCGATCGCCAGATCGAGATCCTGGGCTCGATCGTGCCGCTCTACCGCCGCCTCGCCGCGGAGGGCCGCGTCGAGCTCGCGATGAGCCCGTACTACCACCCCATATTGCCGTTGCTCCTCGACTCCGACGCGGCGCGCGAGGCGATGCCCGACGTGCGCCTTCCGCGAGCGCACATCCAGTACCCCGGCGATTTCGATGCGCAGGTCGAGAGCGCCTTCGCGCGCTTCACGGCGGCCTTCGGCCGGCGGCCGCGCGGCATGTGGCCCTCCGAGGGCTCGGTGTCGGATGCCGCGGTCCGGCGTCTCCTCGGGCGCGGGCTCACCTGGCTCGCCTCGGACGAGGAGATCCTCTATCGCTCGCAGCTCGACGGGCGCGACCCCGATCCGCGCTACGCCTACCTCCTCGGGAACGGAGACGGCGAGGACCTCGCTCTCATCTTTCGGCACAAGCGGCTCTCGGACCTGGTCGGCTTCAGCTACATGAACTGGGATCCGAAGGAGGCGGCGCGCGACTTCGCGGAGCAGGTGATGCGCGCGGCGGGCGAGCCGAACGGCGACGTGCCGCTCGTGCCGGTGATTCTCGACGGGGAGAACTGCTGGGAGTACTACCCGGAGGACGGGCTCTTCTTCCTGCGCGAGCTCTACGGGCTCCTCGATCGGCATCCGGTGATCGAGATGGTGACGGTGAGCGACTACATCGCGCGCTATCCGCCGTCTCGGCGCATCGAGCGGCTCTTCGCCGGGTCATGGATCAACCACAACTTCGCGATCTGGATCGGGCATCCGGAGGACAACGCGGCGTGGGACCTCCTCGCGCGGACGCGCGCCGCGGTCGAGGCGGCGGCGGCGACGCGCCCGCCCGATGATCCGGGGGTCACGACGGCGCGGCGGCATGTCGCGATCGCGGAAGGGTCGGACTGGTTCTGGTGGTACGGCGACGACCACTGGTGCGCGCATGTCGACGTGTTCGATCAGCTCTTTCGCGCGCACCTGACCGCGGCCCACGAGGCGGTGGGGCTCGTGCCGCCGCCCGAGCTCCGCGGCGTGATCAAGGGTCGCTTCGGGCGGCCGCGCACGGACGAGCAGGTGCCGGTGCGCTTCATCACGCCGACCGTCGACGGGCGGGTCACCCACTTCTACGAGTGGAAGCTCGCCGGCCGGGTCGAGGCAGCGCAGGGCGGGGGCGCCATGCACCAGACCGACGGCCAGCTGCGCGCGCTCCACTACGGCTTCGATCTCGAGCACCTGTTCGTGCGCGTGGACGGGACGGCGCGGTTCATTGCGACTCCGGCGCACGATGAGATGCTCGTGCTCGAGATCACGCAGCCGCATCGGGTGCGGGTCGAGGTCCCGCTCGATCCGCGGAACGGACGGGCCCGCCCGGCGCGGCTCTGGCGCTACGCGGACGGGGGCTTCCACGAGGAGCCGTCGCGGGCGACCTGCGCCGTGGATCAGGTGATCGAGTTGCAGATACCCTTCACCGAGCTCATGATCCGGGACGGGGATATGGTCGAGATCGCGATCCTCCGGGTGGCGAACGGGCGCACGGTGGAGGCGCTGCCGGCGCGCTCGCCGGTCGTCTTCCGGGCGCCGGGGACCGATTTCGAGGCCATGATGTGGTCGGCTTCATGAGGGCGGCCGCGCCCGCTCTTCTGGCGGGTGCGCCCGAAAGGCCGTGAACGAGTCGCATAGCGGACCGGAGATGCCCCGCGGCGCCGCGCCCGGGGAAGAGGACACGGACGAGAGCCGGGTCCTCGCCGCGCTCTCGTATGTCCCCTTCCTCTGCTTCCTCCCGTACTTCTTCGCGCCTCGCGACGAGTTCGCGCGCCACCACGCCCGCCAGGGCTTCGTCCTCCTCGTCCTCCTCGTCGTGCTCGGCCTCGCCCTCCGCGTGATCGAGTGGGCGCTCACGGGGCTCCCGGTCCTCGGCGTCATCATCATCACGCTCTCCCGCCTGAGCTTCGGTCTCGCTCTCCTCGGGCTCGGCCTCGCCGGGGCGCTCAAGGCGCTCTCCGGCGAGCGCTTCCACCTGCCCGGGCTCGGGCACGTGGCCGAGCGGGTTCCGCTCTAGCCGAAGGATCAGGGTCGGGCCTGGCCTTTCGCGCGATGCGCCACCGCCGCACGGCGGGCGAGAATGGTCGCATGGACTTCCTCCGCCTCTTCTCGTCCGAGCTCGAAACGCTCGTTGCCCGCACCGCGCCCGCCGTGGTCAGCGTCGAGCACCACCTGGGGGAGGGGAGCGGGCTCGTCCTCCGCGGGGACGGGCTCGTCCTCACCAACGCGCACGTCGTCGCGCGGGGGCGGGGCGCGCTCCGGATCGGCTTCCAGGACGGAAGCGCGCTCGCCGGGGAGATCGCGGGCGTCGATCGGCGCACCGATCTCGCCGTCGTCCGCGTCAAGCCGGCGGCGGGAGAGGAGCTCCCGCATCTCGCGCTCGCGGCGCGCGACAGCGTGCGCGTGGGCCAGCTCGTCGTCGCCATCGGGAATCCGCTCCGCTTCGAGCGCTCGGTGAGCCTCGGTGTCGTGAGCGCGCTCGACCGGAGCCTCGGCGGAGCGGACGGCAGCCTCGTCGAAGGGCTGATCCAGACCGATGCCGCGATCAACCCGGGGAACTCGGGCGGGCCGCTCGTGAACGCCGAGGGGGCGGTCGTCGGCATCAACACCGCGATCATCCCGTACGCGCAGGGGATCGGCTTCGCGGTGCCCGCGGCGACCGCGAGCTGGGTCGCGGCGGTGCTCGTCGAGAAGGGCGAGATCCGGCGCCCGCTCCTCGGGGTCGCCGCGCGCGGGGTGCGCCTCGCGCCGCGCCTCGCCGCGGAACTCGGCCAGGCGCGCGCGCTCCGCGTCTTCGATGTGGGCGCGGAGTCACCGGCGGCCGCGGCCGGGCTCCGCGATGGTGATCTCCTCGTCGCCGCCAACGGCACACCGCTCGCGAGCGTGGATGACCTGCAGCGGGTCCTGGTGCTCGCGGGGCGGCCGGAGGTGGAGATCGCCTTCCTCCGCGAGCGCGAGCGGAGATCGGTGCTCGTCAAGCCGCGCCCGGCCGCCGCAGCGTGAGCGCGGCGCGGCACTCAGCGCTGTGGCTCCGAGCGACCACTGCTGACACCGCGCGCAAACGAGGCCTCGCCACGTCAAGGTCGACGTTGAGGAGATCCCTGCGCCAAGCCGTTCAGTCTCCAGTCGTACTCGGTCTCGCGGAGGCGGAAGCGGCCGGACAGGAGGAGATCCCGCTCCGGGCCCTGCGGCCAGAAGCGGGCCAGGTAGCGGCCCAGGGCCTCGTTCGAGCCCCCGAAGTCGTCGCTGTACCAGACGAAGATCGGGCTCACGAAGACGGTGCCGGACACCGCGTCGACGCGGTTCTTCTCGCGGTCGCCGAGGAAGCGCCCCGCCGCGGCCAACCCGCAGGCACGAGTTCAGGGGTCAGTGCAGGCCGTGGTGAGACGAAGAGGCTGCATCGGACAAGTGGCACGCGATGCAATCACCTGTGCCTTCGCGATGGTGAGGATCGGCCGCGGGTGGGATTCTGTGTTAGGGTAACTCATCCACGGCCGTTCCACCAATTGCAGAGGACGCAACCTGGAGGCGCTTCTGGAAGGGACATTGGGGCCCCTACGAGTCGCTGCAGCGATCTCGATCGTCGGGCTGGCCCTTGCGACCACGGCCCGGGCCGCCTGGTACGGTTCGGCCTGGCCCTACCGCCAGGAGATCACGATCTCCGCGACCGTGACCAACTCCGATCTCACCGACTTCCCCTGTCTCATCCGGATCGTGGACGCCGGGAACCCGGTTTTCACCCGGGCCCAGGCGGACGGCGACGACCTGCTTTTCACGGCGGCCGACGGATCGACCCAGCTGGATCACGAGATCGAGGAGTACGACCCCATTGGGGGCGAGCTCTTCGCCTGGGTCAAGGTGCCGCTCCTCTCCTCCGCGAACGCGACCACGCTCTATCTCTACTACGGAAATGGAACCACGGGGAGCCAGGAGGACGTTCCGGGAGTCTGGAGCAACGGCTACGAAGCCGTGTACCACCTCCACGACGACTTCGACGACTCCATCGGAGGCCACCACGGCACGAATGTGGGTTCCACGGACGTTCCGGCGCAGATCGCCGATGGTCAGGACTTCCTCCCCGCGGACGGCAACGACGAGGTGCGTATCGGAGCCTGGAGCGTGGCGGGCACGGGCCTCACGCTCTCGGCCTGGATCAGGAGCGATGACGCGTTCGCGGAGGACGACCCTCGGGTCGTCTCGAAGGCTCAGGGGACGGCGAACGAGGATCACGTCTTCATGCTGAGCCTCTTCGATGGCACCTCGGGCGAGAACCGGCTGAGGTTCCGGCTCAAGACCGGAACGGACGATGCCATCGGGACCTCCGTGCTCTTCGGTTCCTCCCCCAATGGGTACCTACCCGACGGGAACCTCTGGTATCTGGCTGCGGCGACCTACGACGGAGCGACCATGCGGCTCCTGCGGGACGGCCTCGCGGCGGGCAGCCTGAGCAAGACCGGGAGCATGCGGGTCAACTCCTGGCAGATCGCGATCGGCAACAACTACGGCAATGTGGGATCCTTCGGCGCGTGGGACGGGAAGATCGACGAGGTACGGATCTCCTCCGTGCCGAGATCCACGGATTGGCTCCGGGCCTGCTTCCGCAACCAGGGAGACCCGGGGACCTACCAGGCTCTCGGGAGCGAGAAGATCGAACCCCGCCTCATCAAACGGGCCTTCCAGGCTGACGGAACGCCGATCCCCTCGGGCGCCGAGGTCCCGGCCGGCGCAACCGTGAAGTTCCTCCTCTACATCAACAACCCGGGGGACGCGATCCTCGACGTCAGCGCCCGGGACGTGCTCGATCCCGCCGCGTTCCAGTACCTGCCGGGGACGATCAAGGTCGACTCCTCGGTCGACGTCTGCGCCGATCCGGACTGCACCGCCGCGGAAGAAGCCGCCATCTTCGCCGCGGTCGATGGCGCCGGGACGCTGACCGATGCGGTCGACGGCGACGTCGCCAGCTTCGACGCCGCGACCGACACGATCGATTTCGGGGACCAGGACCGCCCCAACGCCACGCTCGACTTGGCTGCCGACAAGGTGTGGGCGGCGGTGCTCTCGGTCAAGGTGCGCTAGGCGTCCGGCGCCGTAGACCTGGCGAGCTCGGAGATCGTCCGGACGACGAGCGGCGGCTCCAACTGCGGAGGGCAGAAAGGTCGAAACGGCGTTGCGTGACAGCTGGGGCGGGGGCCCGTCCCGGAGCCGGGGGTCCGGCCGCCCGCCCCGGAGGGGCCCCGGGCCCCCCGGCCGGTAGCCCAACGGCCCATCGCGGCCGGGGCCAGCAGCGCCTATCCTCGCTCCTGCATTCCGCCCCCACCCGTCGGAAGGAACTGATCATGCCTCCATTCGTTCGCGTGCTCGCCTCGCTCAAGCTGACGACCGCGCTGCTGATCCTGCTCGCCATCGTCCTGTCGGTCGGCACCATCCTCGAGTCGCTGCGTGGCACTGCAGCCGCCCGGGCCGTCTACTACGCGCCGTGGTTCTTCGCGCTGCAGGGCGTGTTCGCGCTCAACGTCACGGCCGCGCTCTGGGCACGCTGGCCGCGCAACCGCTGGCGCATCGGATTCCTGATCACGCACACCTCGATGCTGCTCATCCTCGCGGGCGCCGTCGTGACCGCGTGGAAGGGCGTAGACGGACAGCTCGGCTTGTGGGAGGGCGAGAGCTCGAATCAGTTCCTGCGCCTTGTGGACGGCCACGAGTCGGCCACTCCGATTCCGTTCACCGTCCGCCTCGACGACTTCCAGATGGACGTCTATCCCGGCACGCAGCGCGCCTCGATGTACCGGAGCCGCATCACGGTGCTCGACGGCGGGCGCGAGATCCCGGCCGTGATCGAGATGAACAAGCCGTTCACGCACGGCGGCTACCGCTTCTTCCAGTCCAGCTACCAGTTCAGCGAGGGCCGCGCGATGTCCGTGCTCTCGGTCGCGAGGGACCCGGGGCAGGACATCGTCTTCTGGGGGTACTACTTGCTCGTCGGCGGCATGCTCGTGGTGATGGTCACGCGCATCTTCCAGCACCGCGCCGCCGTGAAGCTGCGCACCGCGCCGGCCGGCGCGCCGGTTGCGCGGCTGCACATCGTGGCGCTCGCCGCCGCGCTCGGTGCGGCGGCTCTGGCCGGCGGCCCGCCGGCCGCCGGGGCGGCGAAGCTGCCACCCGCCGACGCTCTGCCGGCGCTCAGGCAGTTGCCCGTCCAGTACGACGGCCGCGAGATGCCGTTCGACACGCAGGCGCGCGAGGCCGTGCTGCAGGTGACCGGCCAGCGGCGCTGGAAGGGCATGGACCCCGTGGCGATGGTGATGGGCTGGTCGCTCGACCCGGAGGGCTGGATGCGCGAACCGATCGTGAAGATCAACCCGCTCATCGCGACCACCGTCGGCCTGCCCGCGAACACGCGGCACACGAGCTACCAGAAGCTGCTCTCCAGTCAGCGGCTGCTCGCGCTCATGGGTCCGGCGCTCGAGCGTGCCAGCCACCGCCACGACCCCGAGCCCGGGGACAAGGACCTGCTCGAGTTCAACGAGCGCCTCACGGTCCTGCACGTGTTCCTGAACGGCGAGGCCATCCGCACCATCCCGGGCGAGAACCGCGTGGACCTCTGGCGCGCGCCGCCGCTCCCGAACGCGCTCGAGACGTGGACGAAGATGGAGGCGCAGGCGCGCTCGGGCGCGCCCGCGTTCTACCCCACCCCGGCCGCGATCCAGCGTGAGCTGCTCTACAACGCGGTGGACTTTCCGCGCATCGCCTGGTGGCTGCTGCTGCCCGCCGCCATCGCCGCCGGCATGACGCTCGAGCGCGACCGCTGGCGGCTGCGCTGGCTGGTCGCCGCCGGCATGGTGCTTGGCTTCGCGGTGATGACCTGGGGCATCGCGACGCGCTGGCAGGTCGGTGAACGCATCCCGGCCTCGAACATGTACGAGTCGTTGCTGTTCCTCGGCTGGGGCGTCGGGCTCTTCGGCGTGATCTCGCTGCTCGTGCGCAACCGCATGCTCGTCTACAATGCCGCCGCCATGTCGGCGCTCGTCATGCTGCTGCTCGACCGCCTGTCGATCGACCCGTTCATCCGGCCCATGGCGCCCGTGCTCGCCAACACCGCGTGGCTCGCGATCCACGTGCCGATCATCATGGTGAGCTACTCGACGTTCGCGATCGCCACGTTCCTCGGCCACCTCGTCCTGGGCGCGCGGCTGTTCGCGCCCCGGCGGGCGGCCGAGCTGGCGACGAAGTGGAACTCGCTCCTCTACTGGTACCTGCTCGTGGGCTCGATCCTGCTCATCGCCGGCATCCTGACCGGCTCGATCTGGGCCGCGTCGTCGTGGGGCCGCTACTGGGGCTGGGACTCGAAGGAGGTCTGGTCGCTGGTCGCGTTCCTCGCCTACATGGCCATCCTGCACGCGCGCAGCGACGGCCAGATCGGCCCGTTCGGCGTAGCTGCGTGGTCCATCGTCGCGTTCTGGACGATCCTGATGACCTACGTGGGCGTGAACTACGTCCTCGGCTCGGGCCTGCATGCCTACGGCTCCGGCAGCGGCAACCTCCTCAACACTATGATAGTCGTCGCGCTGCTCGAGGCCGGCTTCATCGTCGCGGCCTGGCGCGCCGGGAGCACGAAGGCCGTGCCCGCGGTGCCGGCGAGGGCGTAGCGCGCGACCGGTGCGCTGGTCACTGGGAAGCGCGGCGCAGGGGTTCAGGCCGTCGAACCTGTTGATGTGATGGACTTTCCCGAAACTGCCTGCTCACGGCAGCGCGGGCGGTCGTCCGCCGTGTCCCGGCGCCCGCGCTCGCCGCGGGCGCCGTCGCCCGCCGGGATGCCCATCCTGTCCGCTGACGAGGTGGATGACGCCGGCGACATGGAGCTGCGGCCCCTGACCAGTGGCATCCCGGTTTGCGCAGGCGCGCTCGACCTGAGTGGCGCGGTCCTGAGGCTCCGCCGAAGTCGACACCGCCTTGACGCAGCCCCCGCCGGGGCGATACTCGGGACGGAATGCTCAAGGTGTGCCCTATCCCGGTCCGTTCATGGACGCTGACGGGCCCCTGACGGCGGGCGCCCGAGAAGCGCTCCAGCGTCAACCCCACGGAAAGGTGGTCAATGTGAAGATGCGGGCTCTGCTCGAATCTCAGTTCCTGTCGATGCTCGCCGCCGGCTTGCTGCTGGCTGCCGCGGCCCACGCGCAGGATGGCCCCTGGCAAACCGCGTCCAGGTTCGGCCCCGATGATCAGATCGGGAACGTCAGGCACGTTACGCCGGCCAAGACGCTCTCCGCGTCGAAACTGATCACCGCGGGAAAGTCCTACCGGCTCGGCATCGAGACCAACAAGGACACGCCCGCGTACGGCACGCGGAGATTCAGCATTACCGTGCTGCAGCCGGACCAGGCCGGCGGCGTCGGTATGGGGCCGACCAAGACCACCTACAACGACGACATCATCACGGGCTGGGTCGGCATCGGTTCGCAGATCGACGGGTTCGGGCATGTCGGCATCGACAATGTCTATTTCAACTGCAACAGGGCGGCCGACTTCGTGCGCCCGGACGGCCTGACCAAGCTCGGTGTCGAGAACATTCCGGCGATTGCGACCCGAGGCGTCCTTCTCGACATCGCCGGGTATCTTGGCACCGACATCGTGAAGGAGGGCACCGCGATCAACCGGGCTGAGATCGAGGGGGCGATGAAGCGGCAGAGCATCAAGGCAATCGAGAAAGGTGATGTCGTGCTCTTTCACACGGGATGGATGCAGCTCCTCGGAAAGGACAACAAGCGCTTCATCTCCGTTGGCCCAGGCCTCGGCCGCGATGGCTCACGATACCTCGCCTCTCTGGAGGTGGCGGCGGTCGGCATCGACACGCCGAGCTTCGAGGTGATCCCCTTCGAAAACGGCGCCGGCGTATACGAGGTCCACCAGATCCTGCTGGCGATGAACGGCGTCTACCTGCTCGAGAGCATGAATACAGCCGAGCTTGCACGCGACAAGGCGTGGGAGTTCTTCTTCACGCTTGGAACACCGCGGATAACCGGCGGCGTGCAGGCGATCGTCAATCCGATAGCCATCAAGTAGCCGCGAAGCAGGTCCGGTGGGTTCGGCGATCCAGTTGATCCGGGCTAGTCGACTCGACGACATCTGTCGCGGCCTGGGGTGGGCGGCGCCTCCTCCAGACCAGGACGCCGGTTGCCGATAACGTCCTCATGGCCGGCGTCGTTCTGGTAGCTGCCTTCGTCCTTCCCCTGGGGCTTGCTCTGTGGTCGCACCGCGTCGCCCTGCGCGAGCGGCCCCCCTCGTACTTCGCCTTCATGCAGCGCAGCCAGTGGGTGGGTCTGGTCTCCGCTCTCCTCTGGCTCCCGCCGGCGCTGCGGGTCCTCTTGCCGGCAGTTCACGCGGGGCTGAGCGAGAACGCCCCCTGGCTCAGGTGGGGGGTGGCCATGGGAGTCCTGGCGGGGCCGCTCCTCGTTTCCCTCGCCACGCTCGCCACTCTCGGCTTCGATGTCGCACGCCGGGCGGGGCTCACTGATTGGACCTGGAGCGAGGCGCGCCGCGATGCCCTGCTCCTTCTCGCCGGCACGCTGCTCCCGCTCACGATAGGCGCCGCGGCCATCGGGGCGCTCGCGACCGGGGGGCGCGGCGGCGGAGCGCTCGCCGTCGCCGTCGCCGTCGCCCTCGCGATCACGCTCCTCGGCCGCCGCCAGCGCAACGCCGGGCTCACCTTTCATGCCGTAACCAGCGGCGAGCTCCGCGATCGGGTCTTCGCCATCGCCGCGCGCGCTGGGGTGAAGCTAACGCAGCTCTACGTCGTGCCGCTCAGACGGGTACGCCTCGCCAATGCCTTCGCGGTAACCAACAATGTGGTCCTGCTCACGGACGTCCTGCTCGACCACCTCGATCGCGATGAGGTGGACGCCGTGCTCGCGCATGAGATGGCGCACCTCGCACGCAAGGATCCAGACAAGCTCGCGCGCGGGCTCTTCCTCCTGACCCTGGCCGTCGCGGCGAGTTTCTGGGGGGGCCTCTGGGTCCTGGTGTTCGCGCCGGCCGCGGGTCTCCTCGGTTACCTGGCGTTTGCGCGCCGCATCGAGTTCGCCACCGATGCTCGGGCCATCGATCTCGGGGCCAGACCGGAGGCGCTCGTCACCGGCCTGGCCCGGCTGTCTCGCCTCTCCCAGGTGCCTCTCCGCTGGTCGCGGGCTCGCGAGTGCCTGCTCACGCACCCTTCCCTCGAGCGCCGCGCTATGCGCCTGGCGGCCCGCGCCGGGCTCGATCCGGCGCTCCTCATCGATCTCATGGACCACACCCCGGCGGCGGGGGAGCGGTGGGCGATGCCCGAGGCGGTGGTCGCGCCGCGCGCCTTCGGCAGCGATTTCCGCCGCCGCGCCCAGAACCAGGTGGCGTGGTCTCTGCTCGCCGTTTCGGTCTTCGTCCCCGCCGCCACGATCTGGATCCTCAAGTTCCTGCTGCTGTCGCGCCTCGCCGGGCTCGCCCTCGCCATCCTCGTCACCTTCCTGGCCTGGCAACTGACGTGGCTTTTGCTTGCGCCGCGCTCGCTGCTGGCGCTGCGCCGGGCGCTGGAGGCCAGACGGTGGCCGGAGGTCCGGGAGGCAGGCCGTGGCCGCGAGTCCTTCGTTGGCCTCGCACCCCACGCCGCGCCGCGCCTCTACGAAGGTTTCGCCGAATGGGACGCCGGCTTCCTTGCCATCACCCCCCTCCGCATCGACTACGCGGGCGAGGAGTCACGCTTCTCGCTGACACCGGCCGAGGTCCGGGAGGTGTGGCTCGATCGCGGCCTCCCGGGGTGGATCCGCGTGCGGGCCGTGCGACTGCGCTGGGAGCGTGCCGACGGCTCCTCGGGGGTGTTCGGTCTCATCCCCCTCGGCGCCGGGAACGCGATCGCCGCCCAGACCGCGGCGAGGCGGCTGCGCGCGAGCCTCAGCACGTGGCGCGAGAGCACGGTGAAGGCCGCAACCCCGGACGTGATGGCGAACCTCGGCCCGCCGCCGACGATGGACGTCACGAGCACCTCGCCGCGCGCCATCCTGCACGCCCCGGCGCTTACGCTCACCTGGATCGTCCAGATCCTCATGTCGGTCGGCGTCGGCTTCGTCTGCGGGCTCTCAACTTGGCCGACGGTTCCGGGGATCTGGGATGTGATGCTGGCGGCGGTGGCCACCCACTGCCTCGCGATCGCACCGATCGCGTTCTATCGGGAACCGGCTTCGCCGCCGGCGCTGCCGGTCGCGGCCCGCAAGGCCGCGTAGTCGCGGGCACCGGCGGCAGCGCGTCACGGCGCGGCGTTGGCGGCCGCCATCTCTCGCTAGCGCTTTGTAACCACAATGATTGTTAAGTACAACGAGCTGGCCGCGGCGCCGGTGGGGCTCTCGTTGCTCGAGCGAGAAGAGCGAGCGAGAGCCTCGGAGCTGTCGATATCGCTGCCGGCGATGCGATGAGGAGGAGCAGAAAGAGGAGGGAGAGGGGAGAGCCCGCATTTGCTTCCCGCTTTCCCGGAGGGCGTCCCCCGCCCATGCCTGTTTGCGGTTGACGTGGGACAATGACATGACATACTAGCGTGCAAGCCTGGCATTGTCGCAAGTCCCGGTGCGCATTCTCCGCTGCCCCCCTGGAGAGTGCCGCACGTCACGCAAGGAGTCCATTCAATGCACGCCATTGGTAGAATCTCGATCGCTGCTCTGGCCTTGGTGCTGGGGGCGGGCGTCGCGTCCGCGCAGACCTTCACGGCGACACTCGATGGGTTGCAGGAGGTTCCTCCCAATGCCTCGCCCGCCACGGGTTCCGCCACCCTGGTGCTGGACGTCGCGATGATGCTCAATGTGAGCTGCACCTTCAGCGGCCTGCTTGCCCCGGTCGTGGCGTCTCACATCCATGCCCCGGCCCCGCCGGGGGTCAACGCGGGAGTGCGCTTCTCTCTGATCCCGCCGGCGCCTCCGGTCAGTCCCATCAACCTGACGGTCGGCCCGCTGACCGCAGCGCAGGCGGCCGACCTCATTAACGGGCTGTCCTACATCAACATCCACACGAGCCAGTTCCCGGGCGGGGAGATCCGCGGTCAGATCCGCCTGGACGCGGTCGCCGTGGACCCGGGCACCTGGGGCCAGATCAAGACCCTGTTCGACTAGCGGGGGAGTGGCGAGGTTCCGCTGGGGAGCGGGGGCCGGTGACCACCGGCCCCCGCTCTGCCATGTGCGGCCGCCCCGTGCGCTCGCCGCCTGTCCGGTCAGCGCGGCGCGGCGGATCGAACGGATTCAGCGCTCGCCGCGCCGGGCCCAGCCGGCATCGATTCCCCATTGCAATGCTTGTCTAGTACAATTATTGTCCCGGACATGAGTACCAGCGGGAGAGCCGGCGCGACCGAGCGGCCGGCCGATGATCTCGTCCGCGCGTTCCGGCGCCTGGTGCGGGCCGTGGGTCAGCTCGAGGCCGCGGCCACCGCCAAGGCCGGACTGCCGCGCGCGCAGGCGCACGCGCTGCTCGCCGTGGCGGCCATGGGGCGGCCGGCGATGACCATGATGGCGCGGGAGCTCGGGCTCGCTCCGAGCACCGTTACCCGGGCCCTCGATCCGCTGGTCCGGGGCGGGCTCCTGAAGCGGGAGAGCTCGCCGGACGACCGCCGGGTCGTCGTCGTCGCCTTGACCGCCGCCGGCCGGCACGCGGTCGAGCGGGTCGAGTCCGCCCTCGACCTGGCCTACGCCCGGGTGACTGCGGGCGCCGGCCCCGGAAGCCGCAAGCGCTTCGTGGCCGCGGCGCGCGAGCTGGCCGGGGCGATCGAGCAGGTGCGGGTCGAGGAGCAGCGCCCGGATGTCGTGGCCGAGCGCCCGCGCCCGCAGCCGCCACGCCGAGCCGCAACCCGGAAGCCTGCTGCGGCCGGCAACGCCGCCCGGGCGGCCCGCCGCCGCCCCTGAGCGGCCTCGGCTCAATGGCGCATAATATATCTTATGTCAAGTTGTGTAGGCTAGCGGCTCCCCCGGCCGGCGGCGCCTTTCCAGGGCGCCTGGCGCCTACTGGTACTGGCTCTTGATCCCGCCCCAGGTCGCCCGGTCGATCTGCCCGCCGCCGGTGCACGCCGCATAGCCGCCGCCCCCGACGCAGATCTTCCCGAGCCGGTAGTCCTCGCCGGGTTGCGCCTGGTCCACCTCGAAGCCGCAATCGATGACATGGGTCCCGAAGGGGTAGCTCGAGGCGACCTGCGTCAAGCAGCCGCTCGTGGCCGAGAAGATCATGCGACCGATCGGCGCGATGGACGGGCCGTAGACGCAGTTGAACGCGGTCGTGATCGATCCCGCGAGGGGCCCGAACGGAGGCGCCGGGGCGACCGCCGTCAGCTGGCCGGGCTGGCAGTCCCAGAGTCCGTAGATGAAGGTCCAGCTCGGGTCGGGCTCGAAGGCTGTCTGCACGCCGCCGAGCTGGCTGTGATTGAACGCGAGAAGGTAGACGGCGATGGTGCCGGGGCTCACGTCCACGGTCGGCTGCACGCCGAGGCAATCGACCGGCTGGTAGGCGCTGCACGGCCCCTGCGTCATCGCCGTGGCGTGGAGCGGAAGCAGGAAGGACGCATTCTGACCGGCGCCGGCGGTGGCGGCGGCTGCCGTGGAGACGAGCACCGCGAGGGACATCGCCTGCATCGCAGTTCCTGCTCTCATGCCGGTCCTCCCGCCAGACGGAGCGATCCCGCCGGCTCGCCCTCCCCTGCTACCGGTACTGCGCCTTGATCTGCCCCCAGGTCGCCGACTCGACTGCGGTCGTCTGCACGCAGGGGGCGTTGCCGCCCGGGCCGATGCAGACCTTGCCGAGTCGAGCCTCCTGGCCGGACAGGATCCGATCCACCGCGAGCTGGCAGTCGATGACGCAGATACCGAACGGATAGCTCGACTGGACTTGCTCGAGACAGCCGTTGGCGTTCGTGTTCAGGAAGAAGAACATCCGCCCGACCACGGCGAGCTGCGGACCGGCCAGGCAGTTGAAGGCGGTCGCGATCGAACCGGCGGTCGGGCCGAACGGTGGAGCCGGCATCACCGCGTTCAGCTGCCCGGGCTGGCAATCCCAGAGGCCGAAGAGGAAGATCCAGCTCCCGTCCGGCTGGAAAGCGGTCTGCACCCCGGCCACCTCGGCGTAGTTCATGACGAAGAGGAACACCGCGGTCGGCCCGGGCGCGATGTTGACGACCGGCAGATGGTTCACGCAGTCGACTGGCAGGTAGCCGTCGCACGGCTCGAAGCTCGACGCCTTGGCATGAAGAGGCAGCGTGAAGTTCGGGTTCAGACCGGCCGATGCCGCCGTCGCCACGCATGTCGCAAGGAGGCCGGCCACGAGGGCCGTCCTCGGTTGGAGTACTGAGTTCATGGAAGAACCCTCCGGTTGTCCGGCTCCCCCACGATCCGGCGGGATCGCTGGTTCGCCGGCTCGCCCTCCCCTGCTCAGTCGTACTGCGCCTTGATGCTCCCCCAGGTCGCCGCCTCGACCGCCGGCATCACGAAGCAGGAAGCGTAGCCGCCCTGACCCACGCAGATCCGCCCCAGGCGATACTCGTTCCCGGTCCGGGCCCGAACGGCGGAGCGGGGACCACGATCGAGAGCGGGCCGAGCTGGCAGTCCCAGAGTCCGAACGCGAAGGTCCAGCTCGGGGCGGGTTCGAAGGCGGTCTGCACGCCCGCAACCCCGCCGTGGTTCATGACGAAGAGGAAGATGACCGTCGGGCCGGGATTCACGTCAACCGTCGGGTAGACGTTCCGGCAGTCGACGGGCAGGACAGCCGCGATCGACGCTCTCCATGAACGCACGGAGTTCACGGGCGGCCTCCTTGTACGCCCTGCGGACCGAACACGCCGGGCGGGTACGCCGCCAGTATAGCGCGGCCCCGGCTCCCGCGACACGGGTCGCGCCGCGGGCACCTTTCGCCCGGCAGCCGTACCCGCCTCGAAACAAGACCGGGCGGCTCCTTGCGGGAGCCGCCCGATCCACCTGCAGCCCCGGCGAGGGCGAACCCTCGCGCTCAGGCTGTATAAACTCGATCTGTACGCGACGAGCTAGTACGCCGCCTTGATCTGCCCCCAGGTCGCCGGGTTGACCGGCGAGATCGGGTCGCACGCGTCGACGCCGCCCGAGCCGACGCAGATCTTCCCGAGCCGCCCCTGCTCGTTGTCGGTGATCTGGTCGATGCCGCCCGCGCAGTCGAGGGCGTGAATGCCGAACGGATAGCTCGACTGGATCTGCGAGAGGCATCCGGTCGTCGCGATGAAGAACATACGCCCGACTGGAATGAGGGCTCCGCTGCTCACGCAGTTGAACGCGGTCGTGATCGAGCCTGACGTCGCGCCGAAGGGCGCTACCGGGGTCACCGCATTGAGCTGCCCGACCTGGCAGTCCCAGAGACCGAAGGTGAAGGTCCAGTTGTTCGGATTGTCGAAGGCCGTCTGGACGCCAGCGACCCCGACGTAGTTCATCATGGTCAGGAAGACGGCCACGGTGCCGGCGCTCACGTCCACCGTGGGCCGGTTCGACAGGCAGTCCACCGGGGCGAGCCCGGTACACGCCTCGAAGCTCGAGGCCTTGGCGTGCAACGGAAGGGTGACCTGCGGGTTGTTGCCCGCGAAAGCGGTGCTGCTCGCGACGAGCGCGAGGATGGCCATGAACACAGACGCAACGCGCATTTCGAACGACCTCCTCCTCAAATGTGGATTGCCAAATCCTCGCCGGTCGCGGGGACCACGCGGCCTTGGAGTCCGGCTTCGACCCGCGCCTCGAACACCCCTCTCGCCTGGCGGTCAGACGGAAGAGCGGCGGACGATACCCTTCGCCCGTCCGTGGGGCACGTCCTCGCCCCCGGTTAATGCTAGACGTCATCCGATGGCCGGTCAACCCCTTACCTGGTCGAGGCGGCGGCCGGCCCGGGATGGTCGCCGGACTCTCGAAAGCAGTCTAAACAAGGCATTCAATTCTATCTATCGCAATCGCTTCCAGGGGGATTCCGCGCGCCCTCGGCGCTACTTGAGGAGGATGACCTTACCGGTCCGGCGCTCCCCTCCCGCCTCGAGGTCGAGGAAGTAGGCCCCACTCGCGGCGCGATCCCCCCGCGCGGTGCGCCCGTCCCAGCGCACGGCCTGCTCCCCGGTGCCGAAGGATCCGTCGGCCAGGGTGCGGATGACGCGCCCCGCGGGGTCGAGGATACGGAGCCGGACCGGCCGCGCTCCCCTGGTCTCCCCGGGCACGAGGAAACGAATCGTCGTCTCCGGATTGAACGGGTTCGGCACGGCGGGATAGAGGACGAGCGCCGCGGCGCCTGCCGTCGGGGCTTCCTCCTCCCCCACGCCGATCGAGTTCACGTCGGCGCCGTAGCGGCCGGAGTTCCGCATGTCGTGCCGGAAGAAGGGCCAGGGCATCCGATCGCCGCGGACCGGGCCGGGGAGGTCCCAGACATAGACCCGGCGGTCGTAGGACGCCGCCGCCAGTTCGACGAGGCCGTCCCGATCGATATCCCATACCGAGACCCCGGCCCGCACCTCGCCGTCGATCGCGATCGGAAAGCCCTCGAGCTCGCTCCCGTCGTGGTTCCAGCCGTAGATGTGCCCGTTCTCGGCGCCGAGGAGGACCTCGAGCCGGCCGTCGCCGTCCACGTCGGCGATCGCGGGGGTGGCCTGCGTCGCGTCCTGGCCGAGCGCTTCCGTGGCGAAGCGCACGTCGGCGAACCCGGGGAGCGGATCACCCGTGCGCCGCCAGGCGTGGAGCCGCCCGTCGTTGGCGGCGTACACGATGTCGAGCTGTCCGTCCTGATCCAGATCGGCGGGCACCGGCGAGCTCGTGTGGCCGAACGCCGCGTTGGTGAAGGCCGGCCGCGGCCAGCCCGGGTAGCGCGAGCCGTCGCCGCGCATGATGAAGACCGAATCCGACTCCGAGGCGAAGAGCACCTCGTGCCGCCCGTCGCCGTCCAGATCGGCGAACGTCGGGCTCGCAGTCACCGGACCGTGCGTCGCGACCGGCCAGCCCACGGCCGGCAGCCCGTTCACCTTGATCGCATGGACCTTGCCGTCCGCGCTCTGACTGCCGATGACGATCTCGGGTCGTGACTCCGCGTCGATGTTGGCGATCCCCGGCGACGAGTACAGGTACGCGCTGCCCGTCGCGAAGAGGACGCCGTGTGTAGCGGGATTCCCGTCGCCGTCGGCGACCTCGGTCCCGTCGTGGTGCCAGGCGAACACCTTCCCCTGGTAGCCGGAGGCGACCACGATCTCGAGCCGTCCGTCGAGGTCGAGATCGCCGACGGCCGGCGAGGCCCAGTTGTAGTCGCCCCCGATCGGCTGCGGCCATCCCGGCTCGCGCGAGCCGTCGGCGTTCCACACGAAGACCTGGGCTTCGGTCCAGGCCACCGCGATGATCTCGACGTCCCCGTCTCCGGTCAGATCGGCGAGCGCCGGCGTGGCGTGGAAGCCGAAGTCCGCGCTCTGGCCGTCCGTGGTGAAGACGCCGCTCGTGTTCGGGAGGTCGTCGCCGTCCCGCAACTCGGTGCCGTCGGCATGCCAGGCGTAGACGGCATCGGCGCCGGTCACGATCTCGAGATCGCCGTCGCCGTCGAGGTCGTCGCACGCGATGCCGGCCGATGTCTCCTGACCCATCTCGATCGGCCAGCCGGTGGCGAGGGGGGGAGTCGTCGTCGCCGAGATGACGGCCGACGCAACGCTCGCGTTGTGCGAGGAGTCGCGGGCGACCACCGCGTAGTAGAAGCGCATGAGGGACGGGAGCCCCGCATCCTCGTACGTCGTCGCCCCCGCGGCCGGATAGATGTTGACGCGGGAGAACGGCCCGGCGGCGCTCGTCGCGCGGAGCACGTCGTACCCGCGCACATCGCTCGGCGCTGCGGGCGCCGCCCACGCGAGCGTGATACTCCGCGCGGTGCCATGCCCGTGGAGACCGGCGACCGGCGGCGGCGGCTCGAGATCCGAGCGGGCGATCTCGATCACGCCGTAGCGGTCGCGCCAGGTGAGCTCGAGGCGGAGGGCGCCCGGGGCGACGCCGCCGCCGAGCGTGAAGGCGAGCGGATCCGCAGCGCGGGTCGAGCCGGCCGTGAGATCGCCGAAGTCTGCCGCGGCATCGGTGACGGTGACCCCCGGATGCGGCGCGCCGGTCGTGCGGTCGAGGACGCGGAGCGTCACCCGCACCTGGTCGGCGCGGCCAGGTCCGCGATTGATCGCCGTGATCGTGTAGGTGACCGCCTCGCCGGCCTCGGCGGCGCCGTTTCCGTTGCCCAAAGGCGGCGGGTCGGCGAGGACATGGCTCGCGTGCTCGACCAGGCTCCGGCGCACGGGCAGGACGAAGGTGTCGGTGAAGCTCCCCTGCCCGCTGGCGATCGCGATCCGGAAGACCGGCGCATACGCATCGGGCGCGGAGGGCAGGATGCGGGCGACAAAGCGTCCCGCGCCGAAGGACTGCCCCTGGGCGGCCAGGGTCCCGTAGCTCACGGTGGGGGTCGTGATCGCGACCGGGCTCCCGTCCCCGACCACGCTCAGCGTGCCGCTCACGCCGGTGGCTGCCGTGGGGCCTGCGTTCTTGAGCATGATGCGGAGCTCGAGCGTCTCCCCCGCCTCGGGCGCGCCGTTCCCGTTGCCGATCGAGGGCGGGGTCGAGTCATCGTTGATCGTCACCTGCACGAAGTGCAGGAACGGACTCGTCGCCGCGGTCACCGTGGACGTCCCGGAGTAGGGCCGGAGATCCGGCCGGGTTACGGTCACCGTGAAGGGGCCGGTGGTGGATGGATTGTACGGCAGGCTCGCGACCCCGTTCGCTCCCGTCGTCCCCACCGTGTACGGCTCGCCCGACTTGACGAGCGCCACGCGTGCTCCCGCGAGCGGCGCCCCGCCCGCGCTGGCCGTGACCGTGAAGGCGTTCGTCCCGAGCTGGAAGGAGCCGGCGTGGACGGCGGCGATGGGGACCGGTCCCCGCCGCCAGATCGGCGTCTCGGGATCGCCGAGGAGCACGAGCGAGAACTGGAGCCAGCGCGCCGGCGTCTCGCTCACCGCCGCCCCGATGAACGGAACCTTGGCGAGCGCGTGCGCCGCGCCCACTGCGGTCACGCTGTCGGCGAAGACGACGTCGTAGAACGCATTCTGGAGCGGGAGGGACTCCCCCGTATACGCGACGCGGGAGCTCCCGATGTAGGCGACCCCGCCGCCGGCCGCGTTCTTCAGGAAGCGCTCGCCGATCGCGTTGTAGTCGAAGGCCGTGGAGGCGCAGTTGACCGCATAGACGACCGATTGCCGCGCTCCGTTCACGAGCGCGTCGATGTCCGCGTTCTGCAGGCTCTCGTCCCCCACCGACATCGTGTTCCGGAATCCGTGGCCCACGTGATGGACGATGCCGAAGCCGGCGTTCATCGAGTCGATGACCACGCGGCGCGTCTCGGGCAGCGCTCCCGGATACGCGGCGTGGTTCTCGTAGAGGCGCGCCGTGCGGAGGCCGGCGGGGAGGCGCGCGCGCACCTGCTCGCAGTAGGCCGCGCCGTCGAGCGTGGGCGAGAGCCGCTCGCCGAGGAGGAGCACCGAGGCCGGGTAGCGCGCATCGGTGGCGGCGCCCCGCTCGTAGGCGATCAGCTTGTCGACGAGGATCTGGGCGGCCCCCGCCGTCGAGACCGGAGCGCGTCCGACGAAGACGTCGGGAGCGAGATCGGCCTCGTCCCCGCCCGTGGTCTGCCCGGGCGGCCGCCCCTCGCCGAAGGCCGCATCGCCGTCGAGGTTCCAGTTCCCGTCGAGACAGCTGTAGTAGAGGTCGGTGGGGACGAGGGAGGGCGGGATGTTGAGCGCATGCGTCGCGTAACGCACGGGGACCTGGTCCGAGTCGCCGCCGAGGAGCACCCAGAGCGTGCCCCAGTGCTCGTAGGCGTCGGCGAGGAAGAAACGGAGCTGCTCGGCCTGGTCGATCCCGTTCGGGTAGGTGGCCCGGATCCACTCGAGCGTGCGCACGGTGGTCTGCACGCCCTTCGCGGTCTTCCACGCGGCGAGTTCCTGGAAGGGCCCGGCCAGGGCCTGCGGTGTCACGATGACGCATTCGACGGCGCTACCGTCGGCGGTCGGGCGGAAGGTTGGGCTCCAGAGGGCGCTCGTGGCCGGCGGGACGACCGGGCCGAGCAGGGCGTCGCTCGGCGCCGCGGCCTCCCGGCGCAGGTCAATCGCGGCCGCGGCGAGCATCGCCTCGACCTTCGCCTCCCAGGGCGCAGCCCGCGGGGCCAGGCCGCGCGCCGGATCGCTCCGGCCGGCGAGCTCGAGCACGAGCTCGGTCGCGAGCTCGAGCCGGCCGTTCGGCGCGTCGAGAGCGAGAGGGCGGACGGTGAGATGCACGAGCCGGCGCCCGCGCAGCCAGGACTCCCCGTCCACCGTGGCGGCGGGCCCGGCGAGCCCGGCGAGCGCCGCGGGGGCGAGGTCCGCGGCCTCGCGGCCGATATCCGCCGCGGTCCTCGCGACGACCCGGCACGAGTCGGCGCGGAAATCGTCGTCCACGCGGAGGACGAGACGGAGCAGGGCGCCGTCGACAGCTCCCGCGCCGCCGGTCGCGAGCGCTACGCTCTCCCCCGCCGGCGCGCCGTCGAAAACGACGGCATCGCGTGAAAAACGGAGGGTGAGCTGCCGGGCGGTGGGAGCGGCGGCGATCGTGAGCTCCGCGCCGGGCGCGGCGGCGGCCGCCCCGGCGCAGAGCGGGATCGCGACGAGAACGGCGAGCGTCGAGAGCGCCGCAAAGGCGGCGAGCGTGGCCCGCCGCCGGCCAGTCCCGGCCCCCTTGCCGTGATCTCGCTCCGGGCAGCGCATGCCGTGCATCACCTTTCCGGCTCCGCGGCGCGCGGGAGCCATCTGCCGGGGAAGGGTCCCGCCGCCGGCGGCAGACTAGCTGCCGTCGCCGAGCAGATTTTCGATCGCCGTGAGCAGACCCTCGCCCCGCGGATGCGTCGCGGCGATGTTCCCCTTCTGGTCGATCAGAAAGGCTGCGGGGATGGAGCGAATGCCGTAGTCCTTCTTGAGCTGGGTCATCGTGCCGCGGCCCTGCAGGATCTGGGGCCATGGCATGCCGCCCATCTTGGTGTAGGCGCGCACCTCGGTCGGCGTGTTGTCGAGGCTCACGCCGATCACCTCGAGCCCGCGCTTGTTGTAGCGCTCGAAGGCGCTCTTCACGTAGGGCATCTCCATGCGGCAGGGACCGCACCAGGTCGCCCAGAAGTCGAGGAGCACCACCTTGCCCCGGTAGTCGCTCAGGCGGATCGAGTCCCCCTCGATCGTGGCGAGGGCGAAGTCCGGGGCGCGCTGGCCGGGAGCGAGCGCAGCAGTCGGCGTGCTCGGGGCGGCCGCCGGCGGCTGCTGGCTGGCGGCCACGGTGGCTGCATCCACGGGCTCGAGGATCACGCTCCGGCCGTCGCAGCTCGCATCGACCACCTTGTAGCCCTGGCCGTCGATCATGAAGGGCGCTCCCAGGTAGAATCGCTCGCCGCCACGGAACGGATGGCCGTCGAGCTGTCCGTCGCCGTTCACGTCGAAGATGATCGCCGTGCCCGGATGGCTGAACGGGCTCTCGGCGCCGGCGAACTGGACCGGCATGAGCGCGACCTTGTAGGACTTTGCGCCGAGGCGGACCGTGCCCTCGGTATAGCTGTCGAGATTGGCCAGGATGCCGTTGGTGAGGCCCACGGCGGCGCGGCCCGCCGCCTTGTTCTTGTCGTAGCGCCGGAAAGTGACGGCGATGTCGACGGGCGCGCTGGCGGAGGGGCAAGTGCGCCGGATCTGCACCTCGAACATCGGGAGCGTGGGCACGCCCTTGACGACAGGGCCGTAGGATCCGGTCCAGGTATGTCGCTGGTCGTCCGTCAGATCCTCGTTGTCGTTGAGATCGAGGATGACCTGCTCGCTGCCGTCGGGCTGCTTGAGAACGGCGACCGTCAAGGCTCCGTCCGGACTGGCGTTCTGGAGCACGCCGTAGAGCACGCCTAGGCCCGGATCCTGCGGCCTGGCCGCGAGGACCTCCCCCGGCTCGGTACCGAGCGGGATCGGGAGTACGGCCGGGATCTGCACGAGAGGGAGCACCCCGGTCTTCGGTGCGAGCTGGATCTTGATCTGTTTCGGCGCGCCCTGGCTCGGGGCGGGCAGCGACAGGGCGGCGAGGATCGCCGGGACGATCAGGGTCGCGCGGAACGCACCGGCCGGCCGGACGCGGCATGCGGACGGGGACAGGAATGCTCTTTCTATCAACATCGTTTCGGATCGCTCATGGTGAAGCGGGCCCGGGGGGGGCGGTGGGCGCCGCCGGGAACCCACGGCGAGGGCCGTGGACTGCGGCCGCGGATGATATCAGGATCTTGATTGTAGCCGATCTTCCGCGCCGGGACCAGCGCCGCGGGCCAGTTGCGGGAGCGGCGACGAACCGGCGAAGGCCCCGGCCGGGAGGCCGGAGGCCGGAGGCCGGGAGGCCGGGAGGCCGGGAGAGAGCGTTTCCCCGGGGCATCCGCCCCCTACCCCACGACGAGGTTCACGAGCTTGTCCGGAACGACCACGGCTTTCCGGAGCGCCTTCCCGGCGAGGTGGGTCAGAACGCGCGGATCGGCCAGCGCCAGGTCGCGGGCCTCCGCCTCGCCGAGGCCGGCCGGCGCCTCGATCCGGGCGCGCACCTTCCCGTTCACCTGGACGACGAGCGTGACCGTCTCCGCCGCCGCCAGGGCCGGATCGTGGTCCGGCCACGGCTCGCGGAAGATGGGGGTGGTCGCGCCGAGGCGCTGCCACAGCTCCTCGGCGATGTGCGGCGCGAAGGGCGCGACGAGGAGCGCGAGCGCCTCGAGCGCCTCCTTGAGCACGCGCCCCGCGGCCCGCTCGGGCGCGAGCGTGCCGGCGGCCATGGCGGCCGCCGCGAAGCTGGTGGCGGCGTTCGTGTGCTCCATGAGCGCGCTCACCGCGGTGTTGAGATGCAGCCGATCCACGTCCTGCGTCACGCGCTGGATCGTGCGGTGCGTGACCCGGCGGAGATCGCGCGCGGCGGCGTCCTCGCCACCGCCGCCGCCGTCGCCCGCTCCGCCGTCGCCCGGCGCGGCGCCGAGCACGCGCCCGCGCGGCAGGCGATCGACGTGGTCGATCGACGAGTCGCCAGACGCGGCCGAGGAAGCGATAGGCCCCGTCCACAGCGCGGTCGTTCCACTCGGCGTCCTTCTCCGGCGGGCCGATGAAGAGGGTGTAGAGCCGCACCGTGTCGGCGCCGTAGCGCGCGATCAGGTCGTCGGGGCTCACCACGTTGCCCTTGGACTTCGACATCTTGGCGCCGTCCTTGCAGATCATGCCCTGGGTGAAGAGCGCGGCGAACGGCTCGTCGAAGCCGATCAAGCCATCGTCGTGGAGCACCTTGGTGATGAAGCGCGAGTACAGCAGGTGCAGGATGGCGTGCTCGACGCCGCCGATGTACTGGTCCACCGGCAGCCAGCGGTCGACGAGCTCGCGCGTCGAAGGGACGCGCCGCGTCGCGCGGCGTGAGGTAGCGCAGGAAGTACCAGCTCGAGTCGACGAACGTGTCCATGGTGTCGGTCTCGCGCCGCGCCGGCCTGCCGCAGCGCGGGCATGGCACGCGGTAGAACGTCTCGACCTCGCGGCAGCGGGGATTCTCCCGTCGGCTTGAAGTCGACGTCCTCGGCAGGAGCACCGGCAGGTCCGCCTCCGGCACGGGCACGACGCCGCAGGCCGCGCAGTAGATGATGGGGATCGGCGCGCCCCAGTAGCGCTGGCGGGTGATGAGCCAGTCGCGAAGCCGGTAGTTGACCGCGCGCCGCCCCTTCCCTTGCATCTCGAAGTCCGCGATCAGCGCTCGCGGCGACCTCGCTCGCGAGGCCCGTCGAACGGCCCGGAGTCGACCATGACCCCGTCGCCCTCGTAGGCCGCCTTGAGATCCTCGCCCCGCGCCACCGAGGCCGGATCGGGGGCGATCACCGTGCGCACGGGCAGGCCGTAGTGGCGGGCGAACTCGAAGTCGCGCTGGTCGTGGGCGGGCACGGCCATGACGGCGCCCGTGCCGTACTCATCGAGGACATAGTTGGCGACCCAGAGCGGGATCGCCGCGCCGTTCGCCGGGTTGACGGCCGTGACACCGGTGAACACGCCCTCCTTCGGCAGCTGCTCGTCCGGACGGTGCACCGTCGCGTTGTAGCGGGCGATGAAGTCGGCGAGCGCCCGGCCCTCGGCGGTCGGCCGCGCCGCGAGCCGGCGCGCGAGCGGGTGCTCGGGCGCGAGGACCATGAAGGTGACGCCGTAGAGCGTGTCGGCCCGTGTCGTGAAGCAGACGAGCGGCTCCGTCTCGCCCTGGACGGCGAAGTCGATCTCGAGGCCCTCCGAGCGGCCGATCCAGTTCCGCTGCATGGTGCCGACGCGCTCCGGCCAGCGCGTCGAGCTGGTCCAGGTCGGCGAGCAGCCGCTCGGCGTAGTCGGTGATGCGGAAGAACCACTGGTCCAAGTCGCGGGTCTCGACCGCCGTGTCGCAGCGCTCGCAGGCTCCGTCTTCTACCTGCTCGTTGGCGAGGACCGTGTTGCAGCTCGGGCACCAGTTGACCGGCGCCGCCGCCCGGTAGGCCAGGCCGCGCTGATAGAGGCTGGAGGAAGATCCACTGCGTCCAGCGGTAGTACTCGGGATGGCAGGAGGCGATCTCCCGGTCCCAGTCGTAGCCGACGCCCCAGGCCTTGAGCTGGCGCTTCATGACCGCGATGTTCGCGCGCGTCGACTCCTCGGGCGGGATGCCGCTCGCGATCGCGGCGTTCTCGGCGGGCAGGCCGAAGGCGTCCCAGCCCATCGGGCAGAGGACATCGTCCCCGTGCATCATCTTGTAGCGCACGATCACGTCGCCGATGATGTAGTTGCGCCCGTGCCCGACGTGCAGCGTCCCCGACGGGTAGGGGAACATCTTCAGGCAGTAGAACTTTCGCTTCGGGCTGGCGATCGCGGGGCGGAAGAGCCCGTCCTCGTCCCAGCGCGCGCGCCAGCGCGGCTCGTACTCGGCGAACGGAAACGACGCCTCGTCATCGCGGGACGGACCCGGGCCCGCCGCGGTTTCGAGCGAGCCCGTGGGCTCTCTTCCCTCGATCGTGCTCACGTCCTCATCCCCTTCGCGAGGCCCCGGGCGCCTAGCGGCTCCCGCTCGCGGCCGCCACGTCCCGGCTCCCGCGCGGTGGCCGCGGGGCCGGCTAAAGCCGCGGGCGCCGGCGACGAGGCGGGCATGGCGCCGGGCAGGGCGGCCAGGACGGCCAGGACGGCCAGGACGGCCTCGCCCGCCACGGCGGCCGGCCTCCACCACCTTCCGGCTCCCCGGACTCGGCTCATGCTCGTTCCCCGCAGAGATGCGTCCCCATATGCGCGGCGGTCGGTTGCAGGCAACCGACCGCCATGAATGCCGTTACGCGTGGTCGGACCGGCGCAAGCCTAGCCGAGCACCCTCTCGACGCGCTTCAGGATCTCGCCCTTGGGCACGGCGCCGACGATGGTCTCGGCGACCTCGCCGCCTTTGAAGAAGAGGAGGGAGGGGATCGAGCGGATTCCGAAGCGCGAGGCGGTCATGTTGGCGATGTCCACGTTCACCTTCCCCACCTTGAGACGCCCCTCATACTGCTGGGCGATCTCCTCGACGATCGGCGTGATCGTCCGGCAGGGGCCGCACCACTCGGCCCAGAAGTCGACGAGCACCGGCTCCTTCGACTGGATCACCTCGACCTCGAAGTTCGTGTCGTTGAGCTCCATCATCCCCTTCATGCGCCTTCATCTCCTCTTTTGCTCTCGCACCTTCCGCTGGGCCGCTCCCGGGCGGCTCGCCGGGGCGGGAATCGTCTGTTTGGATGCGGCAGTGGGCCAGGCGGTGCGCCTAGCTGGCGGCGCGGCGCGCCCCTCCCCTTCCGGGCTCATGGCGCCGGCATTCTAAGGCCGGAGTGGGCGCCAGTCCAGGGCCGCGAGGAGGCGCTCCTGCGTCGAGCCGGGGCGGCGCGGCCGCTCAGCGCCGTGCGGGCGCGGCGGCGGACCGCGCCGCCGCAGGGAGTATCCGCACGAGGAGCGTCTCGATCACGAGCGCGTCGCCGTGGCGGTGGCGCGGGAGCGGCATCCCGCCCTCGCCGCCCTCTCCACCCTTGAGGAGGCGATCGGCGGCGTAGAGGAGCGCGATCGCGCGCGCGAGCTCGGGGGCGCTCCAGCGGCGCGCCGCGGCGCGCACCTCCTCGCGCACCCATCCGCGATGCCCATGGGCCAGTCGCCAGAGGTCGGTCATGCGGTAGTTCAGGAACCCGAGCACGCGGAGCGGCTCCTCCCCGGCTTCGAGCACCCGCGAGAGCGAGCGGAGGGCGCGCGGGAGGTCGCGTTCGCCCACGGCGTTCACGAGCTCGTCGAGCGTCGAACCGAGGCCGCCGGCCACCACGTGGTTCACGTCCTCGATCGTGACCGCCTTCTCGGCGCCGACGTAGAGCGACACCTTCTCGATCTCTCCGGCCAGAGAGGACAAGGCGGGACCCGCCAGGGCGAGGAGCTGCTGGGCAGCCGCGGGGGCGACCGTGTGGCCGAGCGCCCGGAAGCGCGACTCGATCCACCGGGGCACGACGGCGGCGGGGAGCTCGCTCACCGGGATCACGGCGGCCCGGGCCCGCAAGTCGCGCGTCGTGGTCAGCCGCCCGTCGAGCTTGTCGGCGGTGAGGACGAGCACGGTCGTGTCGGGCACGGTCGCGAGCGCCGGCGCCAGCGCTTCGCGGTCGTTCTTGCGCAGGCGATCCACGCCGTCCACGATGACGAGGCGGCGCTCTCCGAACATCGGCATGCCGGCCGTCGCGGCGAGGACGTCCTCGATCCGGGTCTCGGCCCCTGGAAAGACCTGGCGCCCGAAGGCGCGGGTCGCGGGATCGGGACCGAGCGCGGCATTCTCGATCGCCTGCAGCACCTCGCGTCGAAGGAGCAGCTCCTCGCCCTCGAGGAGGTAGACGCGCCGGAGCGTCCCCGCCGTGAGCTCCTTGCCGAGGGTCGCGAGCGTGAGCTCGCCGCCGCCGGCGGCGCGCGCTCCGGCGGCGCTCCGGCGGGCCCCGCTGCCGCTCCGGCCCGCGCCGCTGCCCGCCCGCGCCGCCACTAGCTCCAGCTCCGCACGGTGCGATTCAGGATGTCGGAGGCGAGGAGCCGGATCGCCTCGGTGCGTCCGCTCACCTCGTCCTGCGGCGGCTGCCCGCTGGTGGCCACGACGTAGTAGGTCGAGCGGCCGACCATCTCCCCCTCCTGCCACAGGGTCTTGCGCTTGACCAGATCCTTGAACTCGATCGCGACCACGACGATCACCTCGTACTGCTGCGTCTCGCCCTTGGCGTCGTAGCCGAAGACCCGATTCTCGTAGCGGAGGATGCGCCCGTAGATACCCGCGTCGGCGCGCCCTTCCGGCACCACCTGGAGGGTGTTGTCGGCGACGAACTCGCGCGTGATCTGCTGCGTGATCTCCTGCTCGATACCGGGCTCGCTGGTCCCATTCTCGAAGACCGGGATGGCCACCGTCTTGATGTGCGACGGGAGCTTGCTCGGCGTGAAGGAATAGCTGCAGCCGCCGGCCGCGAGCGCGCCAACCGCGAGCGCGACGGCCGCGAGCGCGACGGCGTGCCCCGCTCCGAGAGCGGCCCGGGCCTCCCCGGCGCGGGCGCTGCCTACCTGGCGCCGGCGAGCGCGAGCACCTGGTCGGCCACGTACTCGCGGTCCTCGTCCTTGAGCTCGGGGAAGATCGGTAGACACAGATTCTCCGCGGCGGCGCGCTCGGCGACCGGGAAGTCCCCGGGCTTGTGCCCGAGGTGCTTGACCGCCTCCTGCAGGGGCAGGATGCCGGGGTAGTAGACGGCGGTGCCCACGCCCCGCTCGGCGAGCGCCTTCTCCGTGCGGTCGCGATCGGGCACGCGCAGCGCATACTGGTTGTAGATGTGATAGGCCTCGGCGCGCACGGGGGGCGGCGCGATCGCGGAGCCGGCGAATCGCGCGTCATAGGCCCGCGCGTGGCGGCGGCGCTCCTCGGTGTAGCGCGCGAGGTGCGGCAGCTTGACGAGGAGGAGGGCCGCCTGCAGGGAGTCGAGGCGGCTGTTCATGCCGAGGACGCGGGTCACGTACTTGGGCCGCGAGCCGTGGATGCGGACCAGGCGCGCCTTGTCGGCGAGCGCGGCGTCGTTCGTCGCGATCATCCCGCCGTCGCCGAGTCCGCCCAGGTTCTTGGTCGGATAGAAGCTGAAGCAGCCGAACTCGCCCATGCTTCCTGCCGGGCGGCCGCGGTCCTTGGCTCCGAGCGCCTGCGCCGCGTCCTCGACCACCGCGATCCCGCGGGCGCGGGCGATGGCGAGGATCGGGTCCATGTTCGCACACTGCCCGAAGAGGTGCACCGGCATGATGGCGCGGGTGCGCGGGGTGATCGCCGCCTCGAGACGCGCCGGATCCATGTTCCAGGTCGCCGCCTCGATGTCCACGAAGACGGGTTTCGCGCCGACGAGGAGGATGGCGCCGGCCGAGGCGAAGAAGCTGTAGGCGGAGGTGACGACCTCGTCGCCCGGGCCGATGTCGAGAGCGCGGAGCGCGACGATCAGGGCATCGGTCCCCGAGGCCACGCCCACCGCATGGGCGACCCCGCACAGGCGGGCCACCTCGCCTTCCAGAGCCACGACCTTGGGTCCCAGGATGAATGCGCCGGAGGTGATGACCTCGCGCACCGCCGCCTCGAGCTCCCCCTGCAAGGCCGCGTGCTGCGCCTTGACGTCCATGGCCGGCACCTTGCGGGCCGGCGCTCCGCCGCTCGCTTGCATGACTAGCTCCACCCCTTCTTCACGTCTTCCCAGATCTGGTTGTCGAGAAGCTCGGCCGCGGCCACGTCGCGCACGACGCGGGCCGGACTCCCCATGACGAGCTTGCCCGCCGGCACGTCGCGCGTGACGACGGAGCCCGCGGCCACCACCCCGTCGGCCTCGATCGTGATGCCCGGCAGGATGACGGCGGCGAGCCCGATGCGGGCGCCGCGGCGCACGGTGACGCCCTTGAACAGCTTGAGTCGCTCCTCGGTGCGACCCATGAAGCGGTCGTTCGAGGTGGCGACCATCGGCGCCACGAAGACGCGGTTCTCGATCACCGAGTAGGCCGTGATGTAGCAGGCCGTCTCGAGCTTCACGTACTGGCCGATCGTCGAGTCGTTCTCGACCGTGACCGAGCGCCCGACGATCGTGCGCTCGCCGATCGTCACCCGCTCGCGGACCGCGGCGCCGTCAGCGACGAGAACGCGGTCGCCGAGGGTCGCGCCCCGGTAGAGCACCGCAGCGCTGCCGATGATCGCGCCCGCGCCGACCGCGAGCGGCGGGAGCTCGGCGGCGCTTGTCACCGCGGTGTTGGCGGCACGCATCGGCTCCTTGCCGAGGACCGCATGGTCGTCGATACGCACGCCGGCGCCGATCCGGGTGTCGCGGTGGATCACGACGCCGTGGCCGACGACCGAGCCGGCACCGATCTCGGCGCCGGGGCCGACGACGACATGGTCGCCGAGGCGCACATCGGGAGCGATGCGGGCGGTCGGATCGATCGTGTTCATCGGTCGCGTTCTCCGGGAGGCTCCGCCGTCGCGGCGAGGCGGACCGGCACTCCGCCCGCGGCCAGCGAGTGAGCGGCGGCTTCGAGCACCTGCACCACATGGAGGCCGTCCAGCCCGCTCGCCCGCGGCGCCCCGCCGGTCGTGATCGCGCGAATGAAGTCCTGGCACTCGAGCTCGAGCGGCTCGCGCATGGTGATCTGTGGGATCAGGATGTCGCCGGAGCGGAGCGTGAGGGCGTCCTTGTACTCGAGGACGCCGCCGGCGGCGCTCCCCACCCCCTTGTCGTAGATGCGGATCTTCTCGGCCGAATCCATGTCGTCGAAAACGGCCATCTTGCGCGAGCCGACCAGGGTCAGGCGGCGGAGCTTGTGCGGATCGAGCCAGCTCAGGTGCACGTGCGCGATCTGTCCGGTTGCGAACTCGAGGTGGAGGAAGACGACGTCCTCGATCCCCTGCTGCAGGTAGGCGTGGCCGACCGCCGACACCGAGACCGGCGTCCGGCCGAGGAGATCGAGGATCACCGCGACGTCGTGCGGCCCGAAGCTCCACAGCGCGTTCTCATCCTGGCGGATCTTGCCGAGATTCACGCGTTGCGCATAGAGATAGTGGATGTCGCCGAGGTCGCCGGCCGCGAGAAGCTGGCGGAGCTTCTCGACCGCCGGATGGTAGATGAGGAGGTGCCCGACCATGAGCACGCGGTCGCGCTCGGCCGCCAGGCGGACGAGCTCGGCGGCGTCGCGCGCCGACTGGGCGAGCGGCTTCTCGACGAGGACGTGCTTGCCTGCCTCGAGCGCCGCGCGCGCCACCGCGTAGTGGCTCGACGAGTTGGTGGCGACGGCCACCGCCTGGATCTCGGGGTCGCGGAGGAGCTCCTCGACGTCGGTCGAGAAGCGGGCCGCGGGGTACTGGCTCCGGAGCGGGGCGAGGGCCTCCGGGCGGCGGTCGGCGAGAGCGCGCAGATCGCCGACCCGCGCGAGGTTCCTGATCAGGTTCCGGCCCCAGTCGCCGGTGCCGATGGCGCCGAGGCGGACGCGCTCACCGGTGGCGGGGGCCGATCCAGGAGCCGGCTTGGACTCGCTCTGCTGCACGCGCTTCACCTCCGTCAAAGATGGGGCGGACACGCTACCACCGGGATCGGAGGGCGTCAACGCGGGCCCGGGCGGCACAACGCAAGCGGCGGGACAGCTCGTGGCCGCCCCGCCGCGTCACGTCCCGGTTCGTGTGGCGTCAGATTTCGCTCTCGTCCTCGTCGGCCGCGCTCGCGACATCGGTCCCGCCGCTCGCGCCGCTGCGCTGGTGGCGGATCGAGTAGATCTTCATCCGGTAGCGAAGCTTGTCGCGCTTCAGGTTGAGGAGCTGGGCCGTTCGACTCTGATTCCAGCCGGTGGCCTCGGAGGCCTTCACGATGAGCGCTCGCTCCACGCCCTCGACCAGATCCTCGAACCGGATGCCGCCCTCGGGGATGCTCGGCGCGGCGAGCGCCTGCTCGAGCTTGTCGACGACCTGCTCGCCGTGGCCCGAGTCACGCCGGCTCGGCGCGAAGGCCCGCTCGAGATGGGCCGGCAGGACGACGGGACCCTCCTCGAGGAGGACCGTGCGCTCGAAGACGTTCTTCAGCTCGCGGATGTTCCCCGGCCATGGATAGCTCACGAGCATGCGCTCGGCCTCGGGGGCCAGGCGCTCGAAGTTCTTGTGGAAGGAGCGCGAGAAGTGCCGGAGGAAGTGCGTGGCGAGCGGGATGATGTCTTCCCGCCGTTCGCGGAGCGCCGGCATGTGGATCGGCACCACCTTGAGCCGGTAGTAGAGGTCCTCGCGGAAGAGGCCCTCCCTGACCATCTGGTCCAGATCCTGGTTGGTGGCCGAGATGATCCGCACCGAGACCTTGATGTCCTTGGTGCCGCCGACGCGGCGGAAGGTCATGGCCTCGAGCACCTTGAGGAGCTTGACCTGGAGCGGGAGGCTCATCTCCCCGATCTCGTCGAGGAAGAGCGTGCCGCCGTTGGCCAGCTCGAGGAGTCCCTGCTTCATCTGGCGGGCGTCGGTGAACGCGCCCTTCTCGTGGCCGAAGAGCTCGGACTCGAGGAGGTCCTTGGGAATGGCCGCGCAGTTGATTTCGAGGAAGGGCTTCTCGCGACGGGTGGACTTGTCGTGGACGATCGAGGCCACGAGCTGCTTGCCGGTGCCCGACTCGCCTTCGATGAGGACGCTGGTGGACTCCGACTGGGCGACCTGCTCGGCGATCTGGTAGACGCGCAGCATGGCCGGGCTCGTCCCGCGCACGAAGTCGATGGAGAGGCGGGCGCGGTCCTTGCGGCGCAGGAGCTCGAGCTCCCGGATGAGCTTCTGCGATTCGAGTCCGCGCTCGACGAGGACGCGCAGCTGATCGAGGTGCACGGGCTTGGTCACGAACTCGTAGGCGCCGCCCTTCATCGCCTCGACCGCCGATTCGACGTCGGCATGCGCGGTCATGATGATGACCGGCAGCTCCTTGTACATCTCCTTGGCGCGCTTGAGGACGTCGAGCCCGTCCATGTCCCCGAGCTTGAGATCGAGGAGGATCAGGTCCGGAGGTCCTTCGGCCAGCCGCTCGAGCGCGGTGCGCCCGTTTTCCGCGCTCCACACCTCGTAGCCCGAGTCGGTGAGCGCGTTCGAGACGAAGTGGCGAATCGATTCCTGATCGTCTACCACGAGGATGACGGAGGCCATGGATGCGGACTCCTCCCGGCTTGGGCTCTCTGAGCTCTGGATCCCTTGGGCAGCCGACCCGTTCCGGCCCGTTGCGGGGGCGGGCCGGAGACCGGGTCACGTTGTTCAAATCAACCGGGTTATCGGCCGGCCGGGAGGACAGCTGAAGGGACGGCGGGGAATTCGGCGCAGGGCGAGCGGGCGGCCATCGCGGGGAGCCCGCGGGCGGCGCCGGGGTCTCGGGATGAGGCAGAGCGCGCGGGCGCGGAGAGGTGGGGGGCGGAGCGGCGGAGGCGGAAAGGATGCGGGGCCCGGCGTTGCGCGCCGGGCCCCACGGTTATGGCGCTCTGACTAGCGCCGGGTCACGGGTTGGCGGACACGGGGCTTGGGAAGCGAATTGCAGAACAGCAAGAAGAAGCGGGTGCGGCGGGCGCAGTGACCTCCGTCTCCCCCGTCGGCGCCTGCGCCACTGCCGCACCCTCGACTCCGGAGCCCCCGCTGAGTGCGCTCCGGAGATCAAATCGATGGATTCTCGGTTTCGTCATCGCCTGCATGGTCAGCTCGACCTGAGCAGCCGCTTGAGCAGTCCGCTACGCGCGCCGGCCGCGGCCGGCGGCGTCGTGTCGGCCGTTTCGATGGCCGTCGCCAGGCCGCGCAGGCCGGCCGCGAGATCGGTGTCCGGTCCCGCCTCGGTCGCCGGGACGCCGGCGTTGACGGCGGAGACCGCGGTCGCCGCGTCCTCCGGCAGGTGCCAGAAGACGGGGATGCCGAACGCGCTCTCGAGACGGGTAGCCGCCAGCGCGGGCCGGTAGCGGTTGAGCACGAGCTTGAGCTTCGTCAGGTGCCCGAGCCGGGTGAAAATCTCGATCGCCCGGCGCGTGTTGCGGATCGTGGGCAGGTCGAGCGTCGTGAGCAGCAGAATGTGATTCGCGAGATCGAGGGCCTCGAGCGTTCGTTCGTCGAAGCGGCGGGCCACGTCGACCACGACGAAGTCGAACCGCGCCCGGAGCCGGCCGAGCACGCGCCCGATGTCACCCGGGTCGATCCCCTCCTCCCCGGCGTCCGCCGGCTGGGCCAGCATGCGGAGACCCGAGCGATGCCGCGAGAGACCCGCGTCGAGGAGCTGCTCCGGATCGGCCGGGTCCTCGTCCGCGCTCGCCAGCGCGTGGATCGAGCGGGCCGCCTTCAGATTGAGGAAGGTGTCCACATCGCCGAGCTCCGTGTTCAGGTCCACGATCGCCGCCTGGTGCTGACCGCCCTCGGCGAGGAGGATCGCCAGGTTGGTGGCCACGAAGGTGGCGCCGAGGCCGCCCTTGGCGGAGAAGACCGCGATGATCGTGCCGCCCCGATGGTGGGCCGTCGTCGCCTGCTCCCTCTGTCGCTGGAGGCGCCGGATGGCTGCCGCGATCTCCTCGGGCTCCGGACGGCGGGTCAGGTACTCGCGGGCACCGATCCGCATCGCCTGTTTCACGTGATCGGAGGAGGTCGCGTCGGTCGCAATGAGGATCATCGTGTCCGGGTAGAGGGCGAGGAGCTTGGCCGCGAGCGCCAGCGCATCGCGGGGTTCGTCCAGACCCACGAGGATGAGGTCGGGTCGGGTCGTGAGGACCTCTTGCAGGCCATCCTCGATGCGCGCGGCCTCGTGGATGGGGCCGATGCCGTCCATGCCGGTGAGCGCCTCGCGGGCGCGGGCCCGGCAGGCGTCATCGGGATCGATGATGGCGATGCGGAGCGGCGCCGATTCGGCTGCGGGTCCGATCCGGGCGTGGGTCGGGAAGAGGGGACCGAAAATCTCGCCCGGCACCTCCACGAGCCGCAGGCCCGGCCGGGTCGCCGGCCCGGGCATCCGCGCCCGGCCTTCGCCTGGAGCAGCGGACAGGCGGGGGGAGCCGAGCCTCTCGCTCTCGGCTCCGAGCCGATCTAGAGCTCTTCCATCCCTGGCCCTGGGCTCCATCACGACTGCTCCCCGCCGGCCCGACTCCGGGAGATCCGAGCGCCGCGCGACCGCGTGTGCTCGCCTCTCCTCCGAAACGTGCCCGAATCGCGGCCACCCAGGCCGCACCACCGCCGCACTCGCGCCCCGACTCGGGCACCTGCACGGCCACTGCTCCGGCGAACGATGCTTCTCGAGCGGCCCGTCCGGACAGGCCGCCCGGGCCGCGAAGGGCGGGCGGCCCATCCGGGTCGCTTCCGCCTCAGGGGCACATGTAAGGGGCACTGCGCGGCGCGTCCACCGCCTGGGGCACTCACCGGATCTTCGGGACTCGGGGCCGTCGCCCGTCTCCCAGCGCTTCCCTGGCCCGGCCCCGGGATCGCGAAGATCTCGATGCACCGTCCATCCGCGCCGCCTGGCATCGCGCATCCGCGGCGGTCGATCGCCGCACCCGATCCAGACGTGGGCGACAGTGCGGGCGACGGCGCGAGGCCCCAACAGGAAATTTGTGCACATGGCGCAATGCACGTGATGAAAGCACTTTGCAGCTCGATACTCAGATATGACCGGAGGTCATGACGGGCCGCATCTCCGGCGTCGAAGGCGTTCCGTCGCCCTATCTCATTGTGGAATCGAGCGCTGAGCAGGAGGGGGCGACTCGCGGCGGTCGTCCTAATCGGCTAGTAGATTGAAAGTACGTGCTTTGCGCGGAGATCGGGCTCAGTGGGCGCCCTTGCGCGTGATCATCACGACGACCGTCTTGAGGAGGATGCGGATGTCGGACAGGAGGCTGTACCGCTCGATGTAGGTCAGGTCGTAGTCGAGCTTGAGGCGGACGTCGTCCTCGGACGTGTCGTAGCTGTGCTCGATCTGGGCGAGCCCGGTGATCCCGGGATGGGCGTAGAGCCGCGCGGGGTACCCCGGAATGTGCCGGGCGAAGCGATGAACGAAGAAGGGACGCTCCGGACGGGGACCGACCAGGCTCATGTTGCCCTGGAGGACGTTCCAGAGCTGAGGGGTCTCATCGAGGCGGGTGGCGCGCAGGATGCGCCCGACGCGCGTGATCCGGGGGTCGTCCCTGAGGGCCCACACCGGACCTGCCTCCCGCTCCGCGTGGGTCACCATCGTGCGGAACTTGTAGATGACGAAGGGCCGCCCCTCGGCCGAGAGCACGCGGCGGTCGGCGCGTCGCTGGTTCGGAGCGACTCCGGCACTCCTCCCCCGGCGAGCCTGGCGCCGGCGATTGAGCCCCACCCGCTCCTGGCGGTAGATGATCGGGCCGGGAGTATCGAGCCTGATGGCCAGGGCGATGAGGACGCCGAGCGGGGCGAAGAGGACGATCAGCGCGGTGGCGCCGAGAATGTCGAGGAGTCGCTTGGCCCGGGGCGGGCTGAATGCGCGGAGGTCCGCCTCGCTCCGGCCGACGGGGATCGGGACCCGCCGACTCGGATGCGGTTGCGCCGCCGGCTCCTGCCGGTCGCGCGAAGCGCCAGGGCCCTGGAGGATGAGGTCTCTCTCGGCGGTTTCCGACATCGGTGGGGTCTGCGGTGCGCTCTCCCGGCATGACATGAGGGGGACATGAAGGGGCGCAGCAAGTCGCGCCGGTACGTTCCGGGAAGGTCAAGCAATGGAAGTGCCATGCCGGGCCTCGTCGGCGGTGGGTCGTGTCAGCCTGAGACGATGCCGGAACTACCGAGGGGACAGGGTCTTGAGGGGGTGACCGGGGAGTAGCCTGGATGGCGGAGGAAGGTTGCCGCGCCATCGGCGGCGGCATGCGTGGCGGTGCGGGTCGGCGCACCCGCTGCTCTGGGGTAGGAAGCGCGAAGGACGGAAGAAGAGGGGGGCGGCCCTGATGGAGCCGCCCCCCTACCCCTGCGAAGCTCGAGATCCTGTCAGCGGGCGCCCTTGCGGGCGAAGACGACGTGCACGGTCTTGAAGAGGATCTGGACGTCGGTCGTCAGCCTGCAGTCCTCGATGTAGCGGAGATCGAAGCCCAGCTTGTCCTTGACGTCCTCCTCGCACGCGTCGTAGCTGCGCTCGACCTGGGCGAGTCCGGTGATCCCGGGCAGCGCGCGGAGCCGCTCCGTGTAGCCCGGAATGCGCTGAGCGAAGCGGCCGACGAAGTGCGGGCGCTCGGGCCGCGGCCCGACCAGGCTCATCTCGCCCTTCAGGACATTCCACAGCTGTGGCAGCTCATCCAGGCGGAGGAGGCGGAGCCACTTCCCCACGCGGGTCACCCGCGGATCGTCCGCGAGCGCCCACACCGGGCCCACGCCGTCCTCGGCGCCGACGACCATGGTCCGGAACTTGTGGATGCGGAACAGGCGGCCTTCCGACAGGATCCGCCGCCGCTCGATCATCCGCGAATCGCGCTGCACCGGGATCCGGTCGCGACGCCGGTCGCGATAGCGGCGATTCATGCCCACGCGGATCTGGCTGTAGAAGATGGGGCCCGGGGAGTCGATGGCGACGGCCAGCGCGACCAGCCCGAACGCGGGCATAGTGATCAGGAGGAAGACGCTCGATGCCAGGATATCGAAGAGACGCTTGAGGAGCAGGGTGTTGAAGGGCAAGCGGCGCCCGGCGCCGGCCCGCGGGGAGCCGGTCGGTATGGGCTCCTTCTCGGGGGAGAGCGAGATCACGGTTGTCTGAACCTCTCAAGCTGATGCACGGAGATGCTGCGCCCACAACTGGCCGCTGGGCGGGATCGGGGATGGATGCGGCTCTCTCCCGCTCGCGGATGATGACGGTCGAGCGCTCCAGTCCGGGTCGCTGCCACGACCCGGAAGGTCGGACCGGGAACGCGCGCCCGCGCTCGATACAACAGGCACGCCAGATCAGGTGTCTAGAGCACTACGTCCGAGTCCACGCAGTTCCTCCGGGGCACAGTCCTGATTCTACACGAAGCCGCCGGTGCAGGGCAAGCGGCGGCGGCGCGACCCTGCGGGAAGCACATCCCGGGGTCAGAATTGGAGGGCGATGGCCGCGCCGGCGGCCGGCTCCGACCAGGAGACATGGGGGCGGATGGCGAGGCGCACTCCGGGAGGCGGATCGCTGTCGCCGGGCCGGGTCGCCGTGCTCGCTTCGCGGTCCGGCACGCCGAAGTAGGCGTCGGCCAGGTTCGCGATCCACACGCCGGCCGTGATGCCGGCCGTGATGTTGCGGATCGTCTGCCGGCTCTCCGCGTCATCGCTCGCCGACGCGAGCGCGTCCCGGTAGATGGCCACCTGCTCGGGATCCGCGAGCGGATCGCGGTACAGCTCTTCATAGGCAGCAGCCGTGTGCACGGCCTCATCGTAGGAATGCTCGGCCATGAGCAGCCCGGTCACGGCGAGGAGGCCGGAGTAGAAAGCGATCTGGCCGGCGGTGCGGCGTCCCGCATAGAACTGCCCGAGGCCCGGTACGAGCGAACGCAGGGCCGCCTCGTTGCGACTGAGGGGCTGCATCTTGAAGCGCACCTCGGTCAGGTCCTCCGTGACCTGGCCCGGGCCCGGCGCGAGCATGTACGTGTCGATGAGGGAGGTCCCCCAGGCCGCCACGCACATGTAGATCCAGTCGTGCACGGCCTCGTTGGCCGACTCCGCCTCGGCGCCGTGGGCGGCCGCCGCCAGGTCGAGGTCGGCGCGCTCCTCGGGCGTGTCGCCCTCGCGCTGGAGGTCGGCGGCGAGGTCGTCCTCGGCGTTGCCCTCGCGGATCCAGGCGGCGAGGAGGCCGATGACACCGATGCCGCCGGCGGTGGCGAAACCGAATCCGCGGTAGCCATCACCGGTTTCGCTCGCGATCTCGGCCAGTCCGGGCCAGACGAGGGCCTTGGCCACTCCCGCCCCGTGCGTCGGGCGCGGCGAGTCGAGGCTCAGCGGTCCGCCCCCGCCCGGGAAGTCGATGAGGACGCGCTGCTCCTCGTAGCCGGGGGCCGTGACGTCGAGCTGGAAGGAACCCGTGATGTCGCCGGGGATCGCGAGCGGCACGACGCCCGAGAACCGGCCGGGACCACCGAGCTCCGCGGCGGCGCGCACGGGCTCCGCGTCGATCACGTAGTAGGCGCCGGCGTCCGCGTCGGGCGCGGTGGGATCGCTCGGGCTCGGCTGCGCGCCCGACGGCGGGGAGATGGCGAGGGACGCGGCGAGGGCGGTGGGAAGGGCGAGGATGACCACCTGCGGGCCGGGGCGGCGGGATGCCGCTCGCCGACGGCGGGCGGGCGCGAGTGCAAGCAAGCCCTCTCCTTCCACTGCGAGCTCTTGGCCTCGTGCGCTGGTCGCGAAATCGAATCGGTCGATCGGGAGAACCCGGCCCCGGCGGCACGATGCGCGCCGCGCGCCGCGAGGTGCACGGGCGACGGGAAGCTAGGGCAAGCTCGGGGGATCGTCAAGGGATCTCGCGCCGGCGGCGGGCCCGGCCGCCGGCGGCGGGCTCGCCGCGAGCGCGTACCCGGCCTGGTGGAGGGACTCCCGCATGGTGCCGAACCGAAATTCGCGGAGGAGCGCAGAAAGCCGCGGAGCGGTCCGGGTCAGGTTGGCGTAGTGCGTGAAGCCGCCGAGGCGCCCGCCGCCGATCCGCGGCTGCTCGGGGTCGAGCTCCCAGGGGTGCACGTTGACCACGGCCGGGTGGCCGGCCCGGTTCTGCTGTGCGATCGCGGCGCGCGAGACCGCGAGCGGGAACAGGCGGAGATAGCCCCCGGAAGCCGCCGGGATGTTCAGGCGGCCGATGCGCAGCGTTGTCATCGGGAACTCGATGAGCCCGTCGATCGGATGCGGATGGCGGGGGGCCGCCGGGATGCCATAGCGCCGGCGCCGGATCGGGTAGACGCTCGAGTCGTAAGCGAAACCGGCGGCCTTGAGCCGGGCGAAGGCCCAGCGGCTCGCCGCCGTGATCGAGTAGGACGGCGCCCGGTACCCGAGTACCGGCGCGCCGGTCAGCGCCACGAGCAATGCCCGAGCCTTCTCGATGTCGGCCGTGAACTCGGCCGGCGTCTGCTCGTAGACCAGACGATGCTCGTGTCCGTGGGCGGCGATCTCGTGCCCCGCGGCCTGGATCTCGCGCACGAGATCGGGGATCCGCTCCGCGTTCCAGGTCAGGATGAAGAAGGTCCCGCGCACGCCGTGCCGGGCAAGGAGCTCGAGGACGCGGCGCGTGTTCGGCACGATGCGGCTCGCGAACCGCTCCCAGTCGCGCCGGGGGATGGCGTGCGCGAAGTTCTCGACCTGGAAGTAGTCCTCCACGTCCACCGTGAAGGCGTTGAGCAGGCTGTCCTGGGGGTCTCGAGGTCCGCTCATGCGTGGGCTCCCGGGCGGTTGCCGCGGCTGCGAAGGTCATCGTAGAGGGAGGCAGTGGCGCGCGCCATGGCCGCCCGCGAGAAGTGGGCGGCGACGCGCTCGCGCCCGGCGCGGCCGAGGCGCCGGCGGAGCTCCGGATCGGCGAGGAGACGGGCGACCGCGCCGGCCAGCGCCGGCGCATCGCCCGGCGGGGCGGTGAGCGCCACCGGCATGCCCTCCCCCTCCCCTGCTCCGAGCACATCGCGGATGCCGCCGACCGGGGTCGCCACGGTGGCGGTTCCGGAGGCGAGCGCTTCGAGCAGCACGAGCGGGAGCCCCTCGCGGTGGGACGGCATCAAGAAGACGTCGAAAAGGCGATAGATCACCGGCGTATCGGTGCGGAGCCCGGGCATGTGGACGCGGTCGCCAAGGCCGAGGCTCGCGGCGAGATCCGAGAGCGCAGGGCGCTGCGGCCCTTCGCCCACCAGGAGCACGTGGAGCGTCGGGCGCTCCGCGGCGAGCGCGGCTGCGGCGCGGAGGAGGACGTCGAATCCCTTCTCGGCGCTCAGGCGCCCGATCGAGCCGATCACGGTGGCGTCGGACGGCAGGCCGAGGGTCGCCTTGAGACCGGGATCGGGTGCCGGCGCGTCACGGAAGGGCGCGACATCGATGCCGTTCGGCACCAGGGCGGGACTGTAGTCGCCACGCGTCTCCGCGGCGCGCATCGCTGCGGAGACGCAGACGACCCGATCGAAGCGGCGCACGAGGCGGGCCTCGATGGACTCGTAGAGGCGGAGCTTCCAGTCGGTGCCGACGCGGCCGTGCAGGGTCGCCACCCGCCAGGTGTCCGGCGCGCGCGCGAGCTGGACGAGCACGTTCGACTTGTAGTCGTGGCCGTGGAGCACGATCGCACCCTCGGCCGCGGCGAGCCTCCGGAGCATGGCCGCGGCGCGGAGGTCGAAGCGGCCGGCGAGGTGGAGGGGGCGGACCGGGAGGCCCAGGTCCCGCCCGGCCGTGCGGAGCGCGGACCCGGTGCCGTCGGGCTCGATGAGCGGGACGAGCACCGCGCGATACCCCGCCGCGCCGAGCTCGGCGCAGAGGTCGAGGACGACGCGATCGGCGCCGAAGAGACCGCTCGAGGATCGGATGTGAAAGACCGTCGGCAGCCGGGCCGGCACGGGCGGCTTCACGGCGCATCCCGGGGCCCGGCGGCGGGTGGAGAGGGACGGCCGCGCCGCCCGGCGAGCCGCTCCGCGTAGAGGGCGCGATAGCGCCCGAGCATGACCGCGAGCGAGAACTCGGCCCGGGCCCGCTCCCGCGCGGCGGCGCCCAGCTGCGCGGCGCCGCCCGGATCGGCGAGCAGGCGGCCGAGGGCGGCGGCGAGCGCTGCCGGGTCGCCCGGCGGCACGAGGAGGCCGGTCGGCTCGCCGGCGCCGAGGAGCTCCGGATTGCCGCCGACCGCGGTCGCCACGATCGGCCGCGCGGCGGCCATGGCCTCGATCAGGGCCAGGGACTGGCCCTCGGAAAACGACGGCAAGGCGTAGATATCGAAGGCGGCGAGGAGGTCGGGGACATCGTCGCGAAAGCCGAGGAGGTGCAGGCGATCGCCGATGCCGAGCCCGGCAGCCTCCCGGCGGAGCGCCGCGTCCTCCTCCCCGCGGCCGGCGATCACGACGTGCACGGGAACCGGGAGGCTCGCCGCAGCACGCAGGAGGATCGCGTGTCCCTTGACCGGATAGAGGTTCCCGACCGCGCCGATCGCGGGCGCTCCGGGCGGCAGGCCGAGCGCGGCGCGGCCGCGCGCGCGGTCCCCGCTCGCGGGGCGCTCGACGTCGATGCCGTTGGGGATCAGACGCACGCCGGCGAGGCCGAGCGTGTCGGCGAGGAACCGCTGGATGTCGCTCGACACCGCCACCGGCACGAGCCCGAGCCGCACGGCGAGCTTGAGCGCCGCGATGCGGCGGCCGGCCTCCGCGTAGTAGCCCCGCCCGTGCACGGTGCCGACGGCAGGCACGCCGGCGATGGCGGCCGCCACCCCTCCGTACACGTTCATCGTGAACTCGTGGGCGTGCACGAGATCGACGTTCGCCTGCCGCAGATGGCGGACGAGCGCCCACAGGAGCGCGGGGTCGAGCGGACGCCTGAGTCGGAAGAGGACCGGCGTCTGGCCGTTCCGCCGGAGCTCCGCCGCCACCCAGCCGTCCTTGAGCAGGCCGACCGCCGAGCGGAACTCCCCCGTGGCGCCGAGCGCGAGCGAGAGGCTGGTCAGGACCCGCTCGGCTCCGCCCGGACCCCCGGTCTCGATGAGATGGAGGACGTGCGGCACCGTCTTCACGTCGTCTCTCCCGCGGTCCCGCCGCCGCACAGCGCGCGCACGTAGCGGCCGAGCTCGTGCCAGGCCGGGCCGGGGTCGCTCGGCCAGAAGACCTCGGGGCGTCCGGCGAGCGGGTTCAGGAAGTCGACGAGCGTCCGCGCGCGCGACGGGGCCCCCGGCGGGAGATCGCGCGGATCGCGGGCGCGGAGCCGGATGAGGAGGTGGTCGAGATCGCCGAGCTCCCATCGGCTCCGGATGCCGAGGCGATAGCTGGTGACGGGAGCGGGAGCGCTGCCGGTCGCGAGCTGGTAGAGGAGCCATGGGAAGTCGACCCCCGCATCGATGGCCAGGGCGAGCGAGCCCCAGAAGCGGGGATTGATCTCCATGAGCCGGGGCACGCCGTCCCGCGCGTCCACCTTGAACTCGATCATGCAGACGCCGTGCCACTCGAGCGCGGCGAGGAGCCGGTCGGCGGCGGCGGCGAGCGCGGGCGCAACGGCGATCGATTCGCGGAGGACGCTCACGCCCCCGGACGGGGGCTTCTCGCGGATCCGCCGGTGGGCGAAGCGCGCGAGCACGCGCCCGCGGTCGGCGAGCAGGAAGACACCCATGCCGTAGCCGGGCACGCGTTCCTGGATGAGCGGCGCCGGCATGCGCGCGGCGAGCGCCGCGTAGGCCGGGAGGAGGTCGGACGCCGCATGCACGTACGCGACCTCGCCGGTGACAAAGCCGTTCGCGGTGCGCAGCCGCGACCGCCGCGGCTTGAGGACCACCGGGTACGGGAGCTCGGCGGCGAGCGCCCGCACCTCGTCGGCGTTCTCCGGCATCCAGGTGCGCGGGACCTCGACTCCGGCCGCGGCGGCCGCGGCGAGAAGGCGGCCCTTGTCCCAGGCCAGCGCCAGCGACTCGCCGCTCGACACCGGCAGGCGGACCGTGCCCAGACGCGCGCGCACGCCGTCCACCACGGAGAGGCTCGCATCGGAGAGCGGGAACCAGACCTGCTCGGGCTCGCGCGCAGCCTCGGCGACGAGCGCGGCGGCGAGGGCGTCGGGATCGCTGAGCGCGGCGGGCAGCACGAGACGCCGCGCGGCGTGGCGCGAGGCGCCGGCGAGCGAGTGCGGGCCCGGCGCCGCCACGGTGACGTGCACGTCGTGGCGGCCGAGGCTCCTCGTCACGGCGAGGGCGGAGCGCTCGTCGCCGTCGAGCACGAGCGCCGGGAGGGAGGGCCGGCGCATCAGCGGGCGCTCCGCCGGCCCGGGCGGCGGAGCCCGTCGAAGAAGCCGAGGATCTCGCAGGCGAAGATGGCGGCGGAGAAGCCGGTGAGCCCGCGCGAACTGCCCTCGGCCAGGTTCTTCCGCCGGATCGCGAAGCCGGGCGGGCAGCCCGGATCGGCCGCCTCGTCGGTGACGACCGCGAGCGCGTATCCCGCCTCGCGGACGGCGCGGGCGAGTTCCGGGCTCGCATTCCCGTTCGGGTAGGCGAAGCCCGCCGGCGGCCGGCCGAGCTCGGCGGCGAGCCGCTCCCGGGTGCCGCGGATCTCTGCGACGGCCCGCGAAAATTCTATCCGGGTCAGGATGGCATGGGTGGCGCCGTGCGCGCCGATCTCGATCCCGGCGGCGGCCATCGCCCGCACGCGGTCCCAGTCGAGCAGCCGCGCCGGGAGCCCGTCCGTCGAGCGGCCGGTGAGGCGCGCGATGAGCGCGAGCATGTCCTCGCGCTCCTCCTCCCCCATCTCCTTGGCGGCCTCGATCAGGTGATCCACGGCCGCGGCGAGCGCCGGCGCGGGCGCCCGCGCCGCGCTGACAAGCGCTGCATGCACCGGGGCGGGCAGGCCGTCGAGGGCGCCCGCGGGCAGCCGCTCGCGCTCCGGTCCGGCGAGGAGATGCGTGAGCCGCTCGGGCCAGAAGAGCCGGCCGGTGCCGACGAGATCGGTGACCACGAACAGGGTGGCCGGCGCCTGCGCGGCCGCGAGCGCCGGGAGCGCGTGCGTGTGGTTGTCGGCCCAGCCGTCGTCGAAGGTGATGGCGCACAGGTGCGGATCGCGCGAGCGGGCCGCCTCGGCCAGCGGCACGATGCGGAAGTGCCGCGCGAGGAGCCGGAGCTGCCGGGCGAAGGTGCTCGTCGAGACGACGATGCCCGCCTGCGACAGATCGCCGGCGGCCGCCGCCGGCAGCACTCGATGGTAGGTGACGATGAGCGGTCCGCTCCGCAGTTGCCGCCCCTGGCTCCGCCACCAGAGGCCGAGGAGCCCGCTCCGGTAGAGGATGGCGGCGAGGATCTGCTTCAAGCCCCGGGCCAGGGTCGCGATCATGACGGGCGGGCCTCGCGCCCCGCGCGCACGCGGCGCAGGACGGCGGCGGCAGTCGCCACCTCGCGCTCGCCCATGTGCGGGTACGTGGGCAGACAGAGAAGCGTGGCGGCGAGCCGCGTCGCCGCCGGGAAGTCTCTTCCGGCGTCCGGGGAGTGCCGCGCGAGCTGGGGGATGGCGGTGAGCGGGGCCGGATAGAGCCGGCTCGAGCCGATGCCGGCGGCGCGCAGCGCCGCGTGCGCCCGATCGCGGTCGGCCGCGGACGGGAGGAGGAGCGGGAAGCGGAGGTAGATGGCATGGACGTCCGCCGGGACCGGGAAGAGCTCGAGCCCGGGGATGTCCGCCAGCGCCCGCGTCAGGCGCTCGGCGGTCCGCCGGCGGGCCTCGTTGACCAGGGCGAGGCGCTCGAGGCCGCGTGCGGCGAGACTCGTGCGGAAAGCGTCGAGCGGCTCGAGGGCGAACCCCGGGTCGTACTCGGTGAGGCCGAGTTTCAGGAAGCGGAGCCGCGCCGGGAGCCAGTAGAGGCGCGGAGACAGGACCGGCGTGTAGAGCGCGGCCGCGGCCGCATGCCGGAGCGCCGCTCCGCGCGGCGGCGCGGCCAGGGTCCGGGCGGCATCCGCGACCAGCGCCGATATCTGCGGGTCCGCGCAAATAACCGCTCCGCCGCCGAGGGCGCTCACGGGCTTGCCCCGGCCGAAGCTCAGGATCCCCAGGTCCCCGGCCGTTCCGGCCGGCACGCCGGCCCGCCGCGCGCCGAGGGCCTGCGCCGCATCGTCCACCACCAGCGCGCCCGCCGCGGCGGCGGCGCGGCGGAGCGGGGCGAGATCGAGCGGGAGACCGACCAGATGCGGGGCGATGACGGCGAGCGTGCGCGGGCCGGCCGCTGCGGCGATCTGCTCCGGATCGGGTGCCAGGCTCCCCGGCAGGAGGTCCACGAGGCGCACGCGGAGGCCCGCGCGGACGACGGCCGCCGGGAGTGTGAAGCAGGTGAAGGCCGGCAGGAGCACCTCGTTCCGGTCGGGCCGGGCCCGGTGCAGCGCCGCGAGGGCGAGGGCGAGGGCGGCGCGGCCCGAGTCCATGGGCAGCGCAAAGCTCACGCCGAGGGCCGCGGCGCAGCCCGCCTCGAAGGCGCGGCGGGCGCAGGCGGGATCGGCCTCCGCGGCGGACAGCAGATCGTCGAGCGCGAGGGGGAAGCCGACCGGCGGGGTCAGCGGTCGGCCGGGAGGGGGCACGGCCTCGGGCCCGAAGCCGAGGAGGAAGCGCTCCGCGGTGCCGCCCGCGGCCGGCACCGCCGCGGGTCCGCCGGCGGTCATGAGGCGACCCATGATGCGCTCCGCGCACGCGCAGGCCACGCAGCCGCTGGTTCGCTGCCGGTGTAGGGTCGGGTGGAGATCATGGGGTTCTGGTGCAGCACGAGGCCGGCCGGCGGCGCCGCGCCGCGGCGCCCGACCGGGAGGTGACGCGGGGAGGAGCCTATCCCGCCGGAGCGCGGGGCTCAAGGACTCCCCCGGTGACCGCGGATTCCGCTGATCGCGGACTCCGCCGGCTCCATGGATAGCGGATCGCGCCGGACTTGTCCCATTTATCGGCCCGGGAGCCCCGATCTTCCGCCAACGCGGCGTGGAGTCTGAGGCGTGCTCCTGCTAACCTATCCCGGCTCACGAGCCGATTCGAAGCGAGGAGACTTCCAGTTCCTTGTTGATCTACCTTCGTAATCTATATCAGGGAGCGCTCTTCCATGTCGGGCAACGCGTCCGGAACCGCCATCTCCTGGCGGCGGTCGGGCGTCATGCCCGGCCGGCCGCCCGCGTGCTCGATGCAGGGTCGGGGGGCGGCCGTCTCGCCATCGCCGTCGCCACCGGACACCCCGAGATGCAGGTCGACGGCATCGAGCTCGCTTCCGAGAAGGTGACCCAGAGCGAGGCAGAGGCAGCGGCCCGGGGGCTCCGGAACGTGCGCTTCACCGTGGGGGACCTCACCGCGATCGGGCGGCCGGGCGAGTACGACCTCATCTACTCGGTCGACGTGCTCGAGCACGTGCCGGACGACGGAGCGGCGATGCGCTCGATTGCGGCCGCGCTGCGCCCGGGCGGCATCGCCCTCATCCATGTCCCGCGGGCCCACCCCCGTCGTTTCTTCGCCGCCCTCGACGATCACCACCAGGACGACCACGTGCGCGACGGGTACGAGCCGTCCGAGCTCGCGGACCGCCTTCGAGCCGCCGGCCTCGCCGACGTGGCGATCGGGCGGACCTTCGGCCCGGCCGGGGAACTCGCCTGGGAGCTGGCGCAGCTCTTTCGCCGCGGCCGCCCGTCGCGAGTCCGCGAGCTCACCCATGTCGCGATGTCGCCGCTGCTGGCCGCTCTCTGCGAGCTCGACTACCGGCTGGGCGGCGGGCGCGAGGGCAACGGCCTCCTCGTCGTGGCGCGGCGGCCGGGCGCGGGATCGTGACCATCCCATGCCGGCGCCCGCGGAACGCCCCGCTACCGATCCGATGAGCGAGCTGCAACGCGCCGCCGCCCCGCTCACGGTGCGGATCGAAGAGGATGCCGCCGCGTGGAACGCATTCGTCCTCGCGGAGCCGCTGGCAACGGCCGCCCATCTGTGGGAGTGGGCACCCGCGATCGCGGAGTCCTACGGCCACCCCACGCACCATCTCGTCGCGCGCGACGAGAGCGGGATCGCCGGCATCCTCCCGCTCACCGAGGTGCGCAGCCGCCTGTTCGGGAAGAGCCTCACCTCGCTTCCCTATCTCGACACGGGCGGCATCGTCGCCCGGCGCGCCGCCGCCTGGAGCGGTCTCATCACGGCGGCTGCCGAGCTCGCGTTCGGGCTCGGCATCCGCCGGCTCGACCTGCGCCACGCTGCCCCGCCACGGCTCGGCGCGCCGGCGCGCGCGGACAAGGTGACGCTCGTGCTCGATCTGACCGGCGCGTCGGCGTCGGGGGGCGGCTCGCGGAGCGGAGTGGACGGCGCGGCCGGCATCGCGAGCGGCGTCGAGGGTCTATGGCAGGCGATCGGCTCGAAGACGCGGAACCAGGTGCGCAAGGCGGAGAAGGCGGGTCTCGCGGTCGAGCGCACGGGCCGCGCCGGGGTCCCTGACTTCTATCGCGTCTGGTGCGCGAACATGCGGGACCTGGGCTCGCCCGCGCATCGCCGGCTGTGGTTCGAGTCCCTCATGACCCATCTCGGCGAGCGGGCGTCCTGCTATCTCGTCCGGCGCGAGCGCGAGGTGATCGGCGGCCTCATCGCGGTGCGCTGCGGTGACACGGTGGTCGTGCCCTGGGCGTCGTCCGATCGCCGCTACTTCGCCCTCTGTCCGAACAACCTCCTCTACTGGACGGTCCTCCGGGACGCCGCGCTCGCCGGGGTCCGCCTGTTCGATTTCGGACGCTCGTCGATCGGATCGGGCACCTATCACTTCAAGCGGCAATGGGGCGCCGTGGATGCGCGGCTCTACTGGCAGGAGGTGGATGCGCTCGCGCCTCCCGATCTGCTCGCGCCCGGCGCGGAGCCCCCGGTGCTCGCGGCGGCGCCGCGAGCGGAGGGCGGCCGGCGCGAGCAGGCCGAGCGGCTCTGGCGGAAGCTCCCGGTGCCCCTGGCCACCTGGCTCGGGGGGTGCGTCCGCGGAGGAATCACCCTGTGAGAGGAGTTGTCCGATGACGCAATCCCCTGGCATGGCACCATCCTCGCCGCCGCGCGTGCCGTTCCTCGATTTCGCGCGCATGCATGCTCCGTTCGGGAGCGCGATCGACGCGGCGATGGCGCGCGTCGCGGCGAGCGGTCGCTACATCCTGGGCCCGGAGGTGGAGGCGTTCGAGCGCGAATGGGCAGCCTACTCGGGGGCGCGCGGCGCGGTCGGCGTCGCCAACGGGACCGACGCGCTCGCGCTCGCGCTCCTTGCCTCGGGGGCGGTCACGCCCGGGCGCGGCGACGAGGTGGTGACGAGCCCGATCACCGCCGGCTATACCGCGCTCGCCATCCTCGCGGCGGGTGCCGTGCCTGTCTTCGCCGATGTCGATCCGGAGACCGTGCTCGTGACCGCCGAGTCGGTCGAGCGCGCGCTCACGCCGCGCACGCGCGTGCTCCTGCCCGTGCATCTCTACGGCCAGACCGCCGAGATGTCCGATCTCCTCGCGCTCGCCGCGGCGCGCGGCCTCACCGTGATCGAGGATGCCTGCCAGGCGCACGGGGCCGAGTACGGCGCGCGGACCGCGGCGGCGCACCCGGCCGCCGGGCCGAAGCGCGCGGGTGCGCTGGGGCGCGCCGGAGCGCACAGCTTCTACCCGACCAAGAACCTGGGCGGGCTCGGCGACGGCGGGGCGATCGTCTCCGACGACGAGGATCTCCTCGCCCGGGCCCGCGTCCTCCGCTTCGGCGGCCAGGCGCGCACGTATCTGCACGAGGTGGTCGGCATCAACTCGCGCCTCGACGAGATCCAGGCCGCCGTGCTCCGGGTCAAGCTCGCCCGGCTCGCGGCCGCGACCGCCGAGCGGCAGCGGATCGCCGCGCGCTACCTGGCGGGGCTCGCCGGCACGCCGCTCGGGCTTCCGGCGCCGCTCGGGGCCGGGCGCCATGTCTACCATCTGTTCGTCGTGCGCTCGGCGGCGCGGGATGCGCTGCGCGCCCATCTCGAGCGTGCGGGTGTGCAGACGCTCATCCACTATCCGCATCCGCTGCACCGGCAACCGGCCTTCGCGCCGTACGCGCGCGGTCCGCTGCCGGCGGCGGAGTCGGTCGTGCAATCGATCCTGTCGCTGCCGCTCTATCCAGGCCTTCCCGACGACCAGGTCGATCGGGCGATCGCGGCGCTCCGCAGCTTTTCCCACTGAGGCGCGGGAACCGACGGCGATGCGTGACGAGGAGTTCCGTTACCTCTACGAGCTCGAGGAGAGCTTCTGGTGGTTCCGCGGCATGCGTGAAATCGCTGCCGCACTCCTCGCTCCGCTCCGGCCGGCGCTCCGCGGGGCGCGGGTGGCCGATGTCGGCTGCGGCACCGGGTACATGCTGGGCTGGCTCGCCGAGTGGGCCGGGAGGCCGGTGGTCGGCCTCGACTACGCCGGCGAGGGGCTCGCCTTCGCCCGGGACCGCGGCGCGACGCTCCTCGTCCGCGGCTCGGCAGCGGAGCTGCCGTTTCCCGATGCGAGCTTCGATCTCGTCACGAGCTTCGAGGTCCTCGACGAGCTCCCCGACGATCGCCCCGGCTTCACCGAGATCGCGCGCATCCTCGCTCCCGGCGGGCACGTGCTCCTCCGCCTCCCCGCGCTCGAGCTCCTGCGGAGCCGCCACGATCGAGCCATGCACACGGCGCGGCGGACGACGGTCTCCGCCCTGACCGCGAAGCTCGCGGCGCAGGGGCTTGAGGTCGAGCGCGCCACCTACGCCAACGCGCTGCTCTTTCCGCCCATCGCTCTCGTGCGGCTCGCCCGGCGGATCCTCCCGGGCGAGGGGGCGAAGGGCTCTGACGTGCGCCCGCTCCCGCCGGCGCTCGGCTGGATCGAGGAGCTTCTCCACGGCTGCCTCGCGGCGGAGGCGCGCTTCCTCGCGCGGCCCGGCGCGGCGCTCCCGATCGGAGTCTCCGCGCTCTGCCTGGCGCGGAAGCCCGGGCGGCCGGCGGCCCGGCCGGAGTCGGGCTTCCCGGCGAGCGATGCCGTGCGGTAGGTTCGGGCGCCGGGAACGTCCTCGCGCCGGTCGGGAGACGACGGCATCGAGCTCCGCCATGGCGCGCCCGGGGCGCGGACCGGAGGTCAGAGGTCCATGTATCAGGCCAATTCCTACGACCGGTCGAGCCTCTACCACCTGGCTGAGTGGGGAGTCTGCGTGGGGCTCCACTACTCAGGTCTCGACCGCCGCCTGGGTCCTCTCCTGGCGCGTCACGGTGGCAGCGGGGCGATCCTCATGTACCACCGCGTGCGGCCCGACGGCTCTGCAAGCGGGCCCTTCCACCGGCGCCACTTCGCCGCCCAGATCGAGCACCTGACGCGCCGCTACCGGGTGCTGCCCCTCGATGAGATGGTCGACGCGCTCGCCCGACGGCGGCCGCTCCCCCCGCGCGCGGTGGCGGTGACCTTCGATGATGGCTATCGGGACAACTTCACGCAGGCCTTTCCCGTGCTCGCGGCCCTGTCCTGTCCGGCCACGATCTTCCTCACCGCGGGCTACATCGGTACGGCCCACCTCATGTGGTGGGACCAGCTGAGCTACCTCCTGCGGGCGACGTCCCTGCCGTCGCCGGCGGTGGCTCTGCTCCTGGTCGAGAAGCATGGGCTGCCGGAGTCGGCGGTCGCGACCGGGAACGCCGAGGCGCTGCACCTCGCGATCAAGGGACGGCCGGAGGCCGACGTCGAGGCCGTGGTGGACCGGATCGCGACCGATCTGGGCGTCGACCCGGCGGCGAACGAGGAGGATCGCCTCATGAGCTGGAGCGAGGCGCAGGCGATGGTGGCGAGCGGACTCATCACCATGGGTGCGCACACGGTGACCCATCGCAACCTGAAGCGGCTCCCGCTCGCCGAGGCGCGCCGCGAGATCGTGGAATCCAAGGCGATCATCGAGCGGACCCTGGGGCGAAGCGTGGATCTCTTCGCCTACCCCTTCGGCAACCCGGCCAATGATTTCACGGACGACGTGAAGGCGGCGGTGCGCGAGTCGGGATTCCGGGCGGCCTTCTCGGTGACGCTCGGGCTCGTCCGCCCGGGGGACGACCTCTTTGCGCTGCCGCGGTTCTGCGAATCCACCGAGCGCTGGCGAGCCCCGGGCGGAGGATTCTCTCGCGCGCTCTTCGACGTCTATCTGAGCGGCGCCCGCGAGCGGCTGAGCGGGCTCAAGGGACCAGCAAGAATGGCGTTCACGTCATGACGACCATCCGCTCGTACCAGGCCGGTGACGAGGTGTTGCTGGTGGATCTGGCCAACCGGGCCCATGCGCCCTACGCCGGTCCCGTGCCACGGACCGTCGAGCACTGGCGCTGGTCGATTCTGCGGCGACCCGGCGTGACGCCGGAGGATGTCCTCCTGCTCGTGACCGGTAACGGAGCCGTGCTCGGCTTCGGCGTGCTCGGGCCCGCCGGGGTGGTGCTCGAGCTCTGTCTCGATCCCGGCCTCGTCGGGGCGGAGCGGGCGGTGGCCGCGGGAGCGCTCAAGACGGCGCTCGAAGCGCGGTGTCTCGCCGGTGGGCAGGAGTCCATCCTGTTCGAGCTCCCGAGCATCGACGAGGCGGTGCGCGCTCTGCTGCTCGGTGACGGTTACCGCGAGGAGGTGAGCGCCTCGCAGCAGATCCTCCTCGTCGACGTCGAGGAGGCTCTTCGCCGCCTGCTCGTCCACCAACGCGACCGGCTCCCCGGCGACCGGAGCCCGGTCTTTCTGCTCGAGCTCGGTCCCGGTCATTACCGGCGCAAGGAGACCCTTCGCCTCCGCGTGGCCCCGCGCGATCCCGACCCGGTCGGCGCCGCGGCCGCGGGCGCGGCCGCCGATATCCGGGTCCGCAGCGATCTGTCCACGCTCGCCGACATCATGCTGCGCCGGCTCCCTTTCGACGAGGCACGGCGGTCGGGCCGCATCGACATCGAGCCGGCATCCGGCGAAGCCGACGTGCGGACTCTCTTCGCCGGGATCGTGCTCGAGCACCCGTGGTACGCGCCGCCCGCGGACGGGCGCTGAAGGGCGTTGCCGGATGGCGAACCGCATGGACCACGGAGCCAGGGGCGAGCCGGCGGCCGGGCCGGCCGCCGGGCCGGCCGCCGACATCACCTTCGAGAGCTACCGGCCGGGCGACGAAGCGGCTCTCGTCGCTCTCCTCAATGCCATCCAGGGAGACCGGTGGGGGGACCTGACGTGGTGGAACTGGAAGCATCGCGACTGCCCCGGCTTTCGCGCCGACGACATCATCGTCGGTCGTGTCGCCGGCGAGGTGGTCGCGTGTCTGCACGCGACCGTGCTCGAGGTCCGGATCGCCCCGGGGCTCACGCTCCCCGTGAGCTTCGACAGCGACCTCGCCGTGCTGCCGGCGCGCCGCGGGCAGGACCTGGGGGCACGGGCCCGCGACCTGAGCAGCGAGCGACTCCGGGCCCGCCATGTCGTCTTCCGCGTGGGGTTCACCTCGCGCGCGCTCAACGAGAACTACTTTCACCCGCGGTTCGGTCACGTGCTGGTGCCGGGGGTGACCACGCAGTACCGGAAACATCTGGGTCCGGGGTCCCTCGCGCCACGGGTGGCGGAGCTCGGAGCTCGCCTCGTGGCGCGGCCGGCGGTCCGCGGTGCGCTCCGCCGCCCGCTGGTCGTCGATCTGGCGATCGGCGGCTTCCTCCCCTGCCATGTGGTGCTCGCCGCCCATGGCTTCGAGCTGGTGCGGGGAGCGGCGGAACGGCCGGACCTCCGCGCGCGCCTCCCGTATGCGCTTCTGGCGAGCCTCGCTGACGGCGGGCTTCCCCACCCGCGCGTCCTCCTCCGCGCTCTGGGCCGCGGGGAGCTCCGGGTCGGCGGTCTCCTCCGCACGGCACCTCGTCTCCTCGCCTTGGCCCTCGCCCTGGCGCGGAGCCGCTAGCCGCGCGGCGTCCGGGGCCGGCTGTCGCATCCGCTAGCCGGGCGTCGTGTCCGGGGGGCGGGTGCCCTGATCACGCGAGGAGCGCCCGCAGCTCGCCCGCCACGTACTCGACGTCGGCCACGGTCATCGCCGGATAGAGCGGCAGCGAGAGGGTCCGCGCATACACGTCCTCGGCCGCCGGCAAGTCCCCGCGGCGATACCCGAACGCCTCCGCGTAGTAGGCCATCAGGTGGAGGGGGCGGAAGTGGATGGACGTCCCGATCTGGCGCGCCTTGAGCGCCTCGGCGATCTCGTCCCGGCGCGGGGCCAGCTCGCGGTCGAGCAGCAGGATGAACAGGTGGTGGGCAACGCGCCCGCCCTCGACCGCGAGCGGCTGCCAGGTCACGGGGAGCCCGCAGAGCCCCTCCTCGTAGGCGAGCGCGAGCCGCCGGCGCTCGGTGTAGAAGGATGCCAGGCGCTCGAGCTGCACCAGGCCGAGCGCGGCGGCGATATCGGTCAGGTTGTACTTGAACCCGGGCGCGACGACCTCGTAGTGCGCGCTCCCCTCCTTGGTGTACCGCTTCCAGGCATCCTGTGACAGCCCGTGCAGGGAGAGGATGCGTCCCCGGGCCGCCATCTCGGCGTCGCTCGTGACCAGCATCCCGCCTTCACCGGTCGTGATGCTCTTGGTGGGGTAGAAGCTGAACGCGCCGAAGCGGCCGTGCGCCCCGGCGTGCTTCCCGTCCATCTCGGTCTCGATCGCGTGGGCGGCATCCTCGATCACCTGGAGCCCGCGCGCCGCGGCGAGCGCGAGGATCTCGGGCATGGCGCACGGATAGCCGCCGATGTGGACCGGGATGATCGCGCGCGTGCGCTCGGTGGTGCGCGCGCGCGCGTCGGCGGGGTCGATGGTCAGCGTGATCGGATCCACGTCGCAGAGGACGGGGCGCGCGCCGAGATGGACCACCACGTTGGCGGTGGCTGCGAACGTCGTCGTCGGCACCAGCACCTCGTCCCCGGGCCCGATCTCGAGCAGGCGCAGGGCCAGGTGGAGCGCCGCGGTGCAGGAACTCACCGCGATCGCGTGCTCGACTCCGATCAGGCGGGCGAAGGCCGTCTCGAAGGCCTTGGCGCGGGACCCGGTCGTGAGCCAGCCGGAGCGGAGCACCTCGAGCACGGCCGCCTCCTCCGCCGGCCCCAGGGTCGGACGGTGGAAGGGCAGGAAGTCGCGCGGCGGAGCCTCCTCCAGCCGGGGAGCGGATGTGGCCGCTGGCGGGCGCTTGGTCATGAGGGCGGACCTTCCGGGGTTGCGTGGCGGGCGATCGGCTGCGGCGCGGCGAGGACCGGCCGCCACTCGCGAAGAGCATAGGGGATCATGGTTGCGAGCGCGACGGTCCGCCGGCCGGAGGCCCGGACGCACGACCGAGCACCGGCTGCCGGTGCCGGTCGCCGGGCGCCGATCCTGACGTGATCGCCCGCAGGTGCGCGGCGAGCAAGCCGGCGAACTTGGCGTTCAGGCTCCGGCCCGAAACGGTGGCCGGGTCGCGGCGCACGGCCATGCGCACCAGGTACATGGGCATCATGAGCGCGGCCAGCCCGGGATCGAACCCGATGGCCGCCACGTAGCGAGCGAGCTCGGCGCGGACGAGATGCGCGAACCAGGTGTCGGCGTGGATCGTGGCGGCGAAGGGATCCTCTGGTGCGGACGCCGGCGGCCCTGGTGCTCGCCGCCCGCCGCGCACGATGAAGCTCGAGAAGAAGGTGTAGATGTCGTGGCAGGAGGCGTCCTGCTCGCGATAGCGGTCCCAGTCGATGACCTGGAGGCGATCTCCGTCGACGAAGATGTTGCCGGGCCACGGATCGCCGTGCTGAGCGACCGCCGGGACGGGGCGCCCGCGATGGGCGCCGAGCTGCGTCTCGATGGCGGCCAGCTGTCTCGACTCCGGAGGGGCCAGCTCGTGCATGCGGGCCAGGCGAGCCAGCGGCTCGGTCACCGCCTGCGTGTAGAGGTCACCGTCGAAGTCGACCAGCGCGTAGCCGGTGCGCCCGAACGCGATGAGCCAGTCCACCACCGACCCGATGTAGCGCCGTACTCGCGCCTCCTCTCCGCGCCGCGCGAGCGCGACGACCGGGACCACCGGCCTGCCGCTCGCTGCTTCCTCGATCCCCACCCAGTAGGCACCGAAGGGGAACTCGGCCAGCGGCGCCGGGATCGTCGCCGCCAGGGGCTCCCCCACGCGGTTCCGCAGGCAGCGCGTGACATCGAACGTGTGCTCGAGCCGGGCGCGCGCCGCGTGCTCGAGCGTGATCTTGGCGACCATGGCGGGCGCGCTCTCGTCGTCGAGGAAGAGGTAGAAGTAGGTGACGGGGCGGGGCAGGTCGCCGATGCGGCCGACCCTGAGCCAGTGGATCGCCTGCGGGCGCGGCCAGCGACCGCCGGTCACGGCGGGCCAGCGTGCGAGCAGGTGATCGGTCAGTGCGTGGATCATGCCGCTTCCGCGAACCCTGACTCGCCGCTGCGGGTCGCGATGAGGCTGAAACCGGGAGCCAGCGCCGGGAGGAAACCGCCGGCGGCCGCGGTCGCGAGGAACCGCCGCAGCATCCGTCGCGCCGGCGATTCGAGGAAGAACGGGGACGCGAAGTGGAAGGCCAGGGCCCGGCGGCCATCGAGAGGGAGCAGGACCTGGGGATCGGCAAGGCCCGGCAGGCAGAGGAAACCGCTGACCCGCGCGAAGCCTCCGTTGCGGAGGAGGCGCAGCGCGGCGCCGTAGGCGAGTCCGCCGCGTCCGTCGCCCGCCCCGGGCAGGGCCTCGTGCGCGAGGAGCAGCTTCGAGAGCGCGGCCAGCCGGTTCGGGAACTCGGCGGCGAAGATGCCGCCCGGGACCAGGGCGCGCGCGGCCGCTGTCACGAGCGGGCGCCGGGTGGCCGGCACGGATGCCGCGCCGCGGCCGAGGACCACGACGTCCATGGAAGCCCGGGGCACGCCATGACCGTCGCCGCTCAGGAGGACTTCGCTCCCGGCCGGATGAGCGAGGGCCGCCTCGATCTCGCGGTCCGGCTCGCCGAGGACGAGAATGCGCGTTCCCGGGGCCAGGCCGAGAAGGATGCCGAGAGAGCTCATCCCCGCTCTCCGGTCTCCGGTGCGCGGCCGGCGGCCGGGCCGCCGAACCCGGGGCCGGCGTTCGCGTCGGAGTCGGCCCCGGTCAGGCGCTGCTTCATCCTGCGCAAGGTCAGGTAGAGGCGGCGCCCGAGAAGGGTGGTGAGAAGGAGCCGGGCGACGTCGGCGCGCGGCTTGAGGAGGAAGGCGCGCGCCAGGGCGCGGGCGGCCGCGCCCATCTCCAGTCGATCGAAGTACCCCATGCCGAGAACGACGTAGTACGCATTGAAGTACGCATCGCGCCGGAGCCGTTCGGCCTCGGGCGAGCGATCGGTCGGGTCGTGGGTCTTGGCGAGGATGCGGAAGATGTTGCGCCGGCGGAGCTCGACGTCGGCGCTGCGGTTCCCCGGATGCACGCGGTACAGTGTGAGCGGCTCGTCGACGCAGTCCACCTCCCAGCGGCGGGCGATGCGGATCCACAGATCCCAGTTCTCGATGGAGGTGAGTTCCTCATCGAACCAGCCGGCCTCGGCGATCGCGGCGCGGCGGGCCATGACCGACGAGCCCACCATCATGTTGCGCACCGCGAGGAGCGGGTAGATCCGACCGCGCCCGCCCCGCGGGCACTGATTCACGCGCAGGACGCGCCCGCTCGTGTCGATGACGGCGGATGCGGTGTAGACGAGGCCGAGGCGCGAGTTGGCCGCGAACAGCGCGACCTGGCGCGCGAGCTTCTCCGGCTGCCAGCAATCGTCGGCGTCGAGGAAGGCGACCAGCTCACCGCGCGCCGCCTTGGCCCCGAGGTTGCGCGTGGTCGAGGGGCGGGCCTCGTTGACTTTCCGGAAGGCGCGGATCCGGTCGCCGTAGCGGGCGAGGAGCGCGGGGGTTCCGTCGGTCGAGCCGTCGTCGACGACGATCACCTCGTAGTCGGCGAAGGTCTGGGCGAAGACCGAGGCGAGGGTTGCGGGGAGCGTCGCCGCCGCGTTGTACGCGGGGATGACGACGCTCACGTGCGGCGCGGCGCCCGGCGCCGTCATCGCGATGTCCTCGGCCGGCCCTGCGCGCCGGGCGGCGTCGCTCCGAGCCCGGCGAGGAGACCGAGCGTGGCGAACACGGGCGGGGTCAGGCGCGTGCCGAGGGTCGCTTCCCCGATGCCGGTTACGAGGAGCGCGATCGCCGCGCCGAGAAGACCCACGGCGCAGACGGACTCCGGCGCCGGGCTGCGCCAGGCGGCGCGCAGCCCGCGCGCAAGGCTCGCGATGGCGAACGCGCCGAAGCAGAGGACGGCCGGGAGGCCGCTCGTGGCGGCCAGGCCGAGCGCCAGATTGTAGGGGTTCGGAGCGATCGGATCGCCGAACCACGGATGGGCGCGCAGTGCGGCGACGCCCCGCGCCCACTCCGCGCGGCGATCCGCGAACAGGTCGAGGCGGGTGAGGGAACCGAGGCGATCGGCGTACGCGGAGGCGCGCGGACCAGCACCGCCGTCGAGTCCGAGGAGGACGAGCGCGGCGCCCGCGGCGAGGACCAGCGCGAGGGCGACCAGGCGGCGGCCGGCACCTCGATCCGTCTTGATCGCGATCACGCCCATCCCTAGGATGGCGGCCCACGCGCCGACCCAGCCCGAGCGCGAGAACGAGAGGGCGAGCCCGGTGGCGGCGAGGATCGAGAGACCCGCGAGGGCAGAGCGTCGGGATGCGGAACCCGGGCTCCGTCTGGCGGCGAGAAGGGCGAGGCCGGGCGGGAAGAGCAAGGTCAGATGCAGCGCCAGGAGCTCCGAGCCGCCGACCACGCGTCCGGTCCGCGGCACGCCGCCGCTCCGGTCGAGCGCAGCTGCCCCGAGCGCGAGGGCACCGAGGAGGCCGGCGGCGATGGCGGCGGCCCAGGTCCAGCGCGCAGCGCCCCCCCGGCGGACGGCGAGGTTCGCACCGAGCGCGGCCAGGGTGGCGGCGAGGAACCCGTTCTGGAGGAGGCGGGTAGCATCGGTCCAGTGGATCGTGCCCGGGCGCGTCAGGACGGCCAGGGCGGCGGCGACGCTCACCCAGAGGCCGTAGGCGAGCGCGATACGCGCGGCCCCACGAAAGCGGAAGGCCGCCGGGCGCCTGAGCGCCGCCACGGCCACCGCGGCGAGGAGGATCGCCACCGACGGATAGGCCGGGCCGAGGTCGATCCAGGCATCGAGGTTCGCAAGCGCGGCGAACGGCACGAGGACGAGGAGCGCTGAGGCCGGGGTCGGGAGCAGGCGGAAGACGATCGCCGTGACGCCGGCGGCGAGAGCGGCCGGCCACACCGGCCGGGCCGCGGCGAGGAGAGCGAGGACGAGGAGGAGAGCGCACGCGGCGATGATCGCGGCCGGGAGGCGTGCGCTCGAGCCGGCGCCACGCGGGGAGTCATGGTCGAGACGCTGATCGATATCGCGCGCACCGTGCGCATGTTGCTCTATCGCCTGTCGAGCGCCCGCATCCTCGGCATTGATGTCGACGTCGTGCTTCACTTCGGCGTGGCCTTTCTCGTCTTCCGGTGGAGCGAGAAGCGCTTCGGCGCCCGGCGCGCGGCCTGGCTCGTGGCCGGCCTCATCGTGGCCAAGGAGATTGCCGATCTGTTCCTCAAGTCCCAGCTCCGTTACATCCGCCGGCCGACGCCGGTCATGCTCCAGGATATCGTGATCGATCTTCTCACCGGCGTGATGGGCGCCGTCCTGGCCTGGGTCCTCTCCCGGCTGACGCGCGCGCCCTCGGCCCCCGCCTGACCGCGCGCCTCCCCCGGTCCTAAAGTCCGGTGAAGCCGGCAGCCGTCGATGCTCAACGGTGGCTAGCCCGCGCCCGCGCGCACGGGAGACCGCGGTTCGTGCGCGGCGTGCGCGGCGGCCAGCTCGGCGTAGAGGTCCAGCATGCCCGCGGCCACCCCCGGCCATGCGAACTCGCCGACCACGCGCTCGCGCCCCGCGCGCCCGAGGGCGCGACGGCGCGCCGGGTCGGTCAGGAGCGCGCCGACGCGGTCCGCGAAGAGCGCCGGCTCGTCGGCGATCTCGAGATCCCGCCCCGGCACGGCGGCGAGCCCCTCGCAGCCGAGCGTGGTCGAGACCACCGCCTTGCCCATGGCCCACGCATCGAGGATCTTGAGCCGCGTGCCGCCGCCCAGGCGGAGCGGACAGACGTAGACGGCGGCGTTCTGCACGTACGGACGGATGTCCGGGACGAGCCCCGGAGCCTCCACCCCCTCTCCCGCGGCGACCGCGCGCAGGACGTCGGGCGCGGGATGGGAGCCGACGATCGCCATGCGCGCGCCGGGATGCTTCCGGCGGATGAGCGGCCAGATCTCGGCGAGGAACCAGCTCATCGCCTCGCGGTTCGGATACCACGACATGCCGCCGACGAAGACGAGCCGGTTCTCCCCGCCCGCCGGATCGCTGCCCGGATGGAAGTAGTCGACATCGACGCCGTTCACGACCACCTCGAAGCGCGCCTCCGGCATGCGGGCGGCGAAGGTGGTCCGGTCCGCGGCGGAGACCACGACGTTGGCCGCAGCCTCACGGCACATGCGGTCCTCGTAGCGCGCGAGCTTCGCGCCCTGGGCCGCGACGTACCTCCGGACCAGTGCGTTCCGCTCGGTCGCCGCCCGCCTGATGAGGAGATCCGACTCGACGTTCTGGTGCACGAGGATCGACGGCAGATCGGGGGCGAGGACCCCGTACTGGGCCATGGCGATGGTCTCGTACTGGAGGATGCGGATCGGATGGCGAGCCAGGGTCGCGACCACCGCCTGCTCGAAGGCGGGCGAGTAGAAGCGGGGAACCGAGTACGGGAGCGGCGAGAGAGTGTTCCTGAGGAGGAGCGCGCCATAGGCCGCGCGCGAGCCGCCGGTCGGCAGCGGAAAGACCTCGACCGTGGCGCAGAACTCGAGGAGATGGCGCCGCGATTCCGCCACCGCTTCCGGCGCGAGGAGGACGTCCTGATTGAGAGCCAGCAGATGGACCCGATGGTGGCGGGCGACCTCCCGCAGCAGGTTGTAGCAGCGCAGGAGGAGGCCGCTTGTGGTCGGCCACGGCACCACGTGCGAGAGGACGAGGATGTCGAGCGGCTGCCGGCTCACGACTCGACCCCGCTCGCCGCCGGGAGCGGCGCATAGGCGCTGCCGGCCAGGTAGTCCTGATGCCAGAGCATGTAGGTCACGAGTCCCCAGATCTGGATGTCGTTGTTGGCGCGGAGCGCGTAGTGGTCGTCGAGGACCCGGCGGACCTCCGGGTAGTGGAACACCCCCGCTGCGCGCACCGCCCGCTCGCTCAGCACCTCCTCGACGAAGGGGCGGAGCTCGGTCCGGAACCACACGGTGAGCGGCACCGAGAACCCCATCTTCCGGCGGCGGAGCGTCTCCGCCGGCAGGAGGTCGGCCACCGCGCGCTTGAGGATGTACTTCTTCTCCAGGCCGTGGAGCTTGAGCTCCGGCGGGATGGTGGCGGCGTACTCGAGGAGCAGATGGTCGGCGAAGGGCACGCGGACCTCGAGGGCATGGGCCATCGACATGCGGTCGGCGAAGGTCAGGAGGTCGCAGGGGAGAAATAGCTTGAGGTCAGCAAATAATGCACGATGCAAAGGATCGGCCGCGGCGGCCGGGGCGGTGACCGCCCGGAACAGGGCGGCGGGCTCGTCGAGCACGATCTGCTCGCGCATCGCGGGGGCGAGGAGCGCCGACCGCGCCGCCGGCTGGAAGGCGGTGAGGAGGGCGAGGTAGCGCTCGTCGAAGTCGAGATCGACGGTGCGCATGAAGCGCTTGAGCCGGCCCGCGAAGTGCGTCCCGCGCTTCGACTCGGGCAGGCGCTCGACGAGCGGGCGGAGGAGACCGTTCCGCAGGAACGCGGGGAGGCGCCGCGCCCGCTCGGCGAGGAGGACGCCCCGATGGCGCTCGTACCCGGCAGCCACCTCGTCCCCACCGATGCCGGAGAGCGCGACGGTCACGTGGCGGCGGGTGAGCTCGGAGACGTACCAGGTGGGGATCGCCGCCGAGTCGGCGAACGGCTGATCGAAGGCGCGGACGAGGC
>CAVPCR010000001.1:0-1544434 GCA_963702435.1 Candidatus Eiseniibacteriota bacterium | reverse complement strand
ACTGCCATTAGGCGAAGTAGGCTTGGCGAACTGATGGACCCGGCCGCTGGTAACCAGGTTAACGGAGTCGTTAAGCGAGGTGTCATGTGCAGCCGGTCGGTAAGTGCCCGAAGCGCTGAGCTTATGGGCGGTAAGGCGTTGTGTGATTTGCGAACTCGGGTCGGGAGTGCTGCCTCCGCCGCCCCGGCCCAGGCCTTGCTCGACGCTTCGGAGATGGACGAGTTCCTTGATCGAGTTAGGGAAGAGCTCATGCTCAGGCGGTACAGCCGGAAGACGGCGAAAGTCTATCTCGGCGCGCTCCGGAAATTCATCGGGTCCGTAGGGAAGGCGCCCGAGGAGGTCGAGGAGTCCGATCTGCGGGACTACCTCGTCGCGATCTCCGGTACCTCCAGGGACGGCGTGTCCAAGATGCGCCAGGCACGGAATGCGGCGCGCTTCGCCTTCCGGGCGGTGTTCCAGCGGGACATCGCTGCGGGGCTCCCGCCGATGAAGTCGAAGCGGGTCATCCCGAAGGTCCTCTCCAAGGAGGAAGTCCTCCGCCTCCTCGGTACCATCGAGGATCCCGGGTACCGCCTCCTCTTCAGCATCATGTACGCGTCGGGTCTGCGGATCGGTGAGGTGGTGCGCCTGTGCGCGGTCGATCTGAGCCCCGGCCGCAATCAGATCCACATCCGTCAGGGAAAAGGCGCGAAGGATCGGACCTCCGTCCTGCCGCCCTGCCTCGTGCCCTTGATCGACCAGGTGGCCGGCGGGAGGCCAGCGACCGAACCCCTCTTCGTCGGACGGCCGCGGCCGGAGCGGAAGCCGCAGCACATCACGGAACGCGCCGCGCAGAAGGCCTTCGTGATGGCGGTGGTCAAGGCGCGGCTCGAGGGTCGGGCCACCCCGCACACGCTCAGGCACAGCTTCGCGACGCATCTCTTGGAAGCGGGCACCAACCTCCGCGTGATCCAGAGCCTGCTCGGCCATCAGAGCGTCCAGACCACCTCGCGATACACGCACCTCGTCAAGCCGAACCCGGACCTGGCGCAGAGCCCGCTGGCGGCCCTGGTCGGTCCGTTCGCTCCAGCCCACCCATTCTCTCCGGCCGCAGCGGCCGCCCCTGCCGCCCCTGCCGCCCCGGCGGGGCTCACCGTTCCCGGCGCGGCCGGGTCGATGCCGGCCGCCCTCCCCGGCCACGCTTCACCCGCGTCGCAGAAGATCCTCATCAGCTACGCGATGCGAGAGGTCAAGGTGGCCATCGACGAGCTGCGCGAGCGCCGGGACGGTCTTCTCCTCCGCAAGGGCGGTCTCACCGTCACGCGCCCGCAGCCGATGCCGGTGGCGCGCTCCTTCCTGCTCCTTCCCTCCGACTCCGATGGCCTGTCGGGATCGGACTTGCTGGCGACGGTGGAGGAGATCCTCGAGATCCCCGATCGCCAATCGGTGGAGCCCTATCGCCGCCTGTTGCACATCACCGACGAGGAGATCGCACGGCGCATCGATCACCCGAGTGGCAAGGGGGCGTGGCTCTGGCATGTCGTCGTGGCGCCGCTGCGTTCGCCGGTATCGCTCACGCTCGACGACTCGAGGTCCGGGGTCGTCCGCCTGACCCCACCGGTCGAGGTCGAGCTCGCCCCGGCACCGGCAGTGCCGCGTCGTTGAGCGGACTCCGTCCCCATCACCGGAGGTCTCCCGGAGTCAGCGCCTTGCGCGGCTCCGCCGCCCGCTACCGCATCACTCCGCCGCGCGTGCACCCCGGATGGTTCGCGGCCCGGCGCCGGAGTCGGCGTCGTCGCTCGCCTCGAGGGCCGGCGCGCCGCGGCGCACATCGCACGCCGCCGGCACGCCCCCTGCACGGGGTGCTCTCGCCCGGCTATGTCCAGTCGCGCCGCGTCTCCGCCGGCGCGCGCCAGTACGGGGTTGCCGCCGGCACGGTCACCGTGACAGCCGCCGCTTCCCGCACAGTCACCATTCTCTCCACATCTCTCACGTCGACCTCGGTCGCCACCGCCCGTCCGAGCATCGACACGTTGAGCACGAGGCGATGATGCCGCCGTCGCCGCCGGAGCCCCTCAACGAGCCCCTCGACCCCGATGAGCGGCCCGTGGATCACGCGCACGCGATCCCCGTGTTCGAGCGCAGGCCCCGCCGCCAGTTCGGGATCGCCGGCGATCGCAAGCCGGATCTGCCGCAGCTCATGGAGGAACACGTCCTCGCGGTCGACACGGACCACGCGCGCGATGCGCCCGACCTGGAGGGCGGCAACGAACGCCTCGCGGTCGGCGCAGGCGAAGACGTAGCTCGAGAAAGAGGCGCGACTGCGCGGTGGCGGCTGTGCTCGGGGCCGACCCACTGGTCGAGGAGCGGGAGGTAGTGCCGCACCCCGATCCGCGCGCAGACCTCGGCGACGCGCCTCTCGCAGTTCGGATGCGTGTAGAGAGCGGCCCATCGTTCGTAGGGGCCGGCGGGGGCGAGGAGGTCCGGCGAGAGGACAGGCCCGGCGGGGTCGAGGAGGTCCGGGGGGCCGTCGTGCACGGCCGGGTCGGAGAGGGCCCCGGGCGCGCGCGACCAAACCTCGGCCGAGGTCGAGGGATCCGAAGGATGCCGGCCTCGATCCACCGGGCCGGCGGGGAGCAGGCTCATCGCCATTCCTTCCCCTCGCCGCCGCGCGATGTGACGTCGCCACCGGCTCTGCCCGGTGTCGACAATCACGTCACCGCATGTCCAAGCTCCTATTATACACGCACAGTAGGGAAGCGGCTCCCCGTTTCCTCCCGGAAGGCGGCACCGGCCCCACCCGGCGGTCTCCACCGCCAAGGTCCTTGAACGGAAACAAGTTGCCCCGCTGTCACGCCCGGCGGCGGGACAGCGGGGCTCGCCTCGCCCAGACCTGCGCCACGGGCCGGAGATCACCCCTGCCGGTCGGCGCAAGAAGCTGCGTCAGGCCTTTGCCGTCTGCGGCGCCGCCTTCAGTCCTGCCGCGTATCCGGCCTCGAGGGCCTTCGTGTTCAGCGCGATGAGCTCGGCCCGGCCGCCCGCCTCGCTGAGCGCTGCGGTGACGGTCGCGAGCGCGGGCTGCCCGATGAGGGCGACGAGCGCGCCGAGCATCACGATGTTGGCGACCCGGGTGGCGCCGATCTCGTCGGCGATCGTGGTCGCGGGGATCGCCACCGGAATCACGTCCGCACGCGGCGGCGCGATGTCGACGAGCGACGAGTCGTAGACCACCATGCCGCCGGGATCGACATCGCCGATGAAGCGCTCGAGCGAGGGGCGGTTCATGGCCACGAGATGGGTCGCGTGCTCGACGAGCGGCGAGCCGATCGAGTTCGGCGACACGATGACGTGGCAGTGCGCCGTCCCGCCGCGCATCTCGGGCCCGTAGGACGGGAGCCAGCTCACCTGGTACCCGTCGCGCATGCCGGCCGTCCCGAGCACCTCGCCGAGATAGAGGATCCCCTGGCCGCCGAACCCGGCCACCTTGAAGCGGAGCTCGCGCTCGAGCCGCGGGCCACCGGCCACGGGGATCGCCGCCGCCGGCTTCGCCTTGTCGCCCGTTCGGGCGCCGTCGCCGTTCCCGCCGGCCGCCGGCTTCGCGCCGCCGGCCGGCCCGGGCGCCCCTTCTTCTTCGGATACGCCGCCGCGCGCACCGCCTCCTCGGACGCCGGCACCGCTTTGCGCGGATGCCCTTCCCGCGTCGAGAAGTCGTCGCGGAACACCTTGAGCGGGTACTGGGGGAGGAGGTTCTCCTCGAGCCACTTGAGCGACTGCTCCGTCGTCATCTTCCAGCCGGTCGGGCACTGGGCGACGACCTCGACGAACGAGAAGCCCTTGCCCTCGATCTGACACTCGAGCGCGTGCCGCACCGCCTTCCGCGTCTTCATGATGTGCTTCGGCGAGGCGACCGTCGTCCGCTCGATGTAGACCGGCGCGCGGAGCGCCGAGATGATCTCGCACATGTTGAGCGGGAACCCCTCGTTCTCCTCCTTGCGCCCGTACGGCGACGTCGTCGTCCGCTGCCCGATGATCGAGGTCGGCGCCATCTGCCCGCCGGTCATGCCGTAGAGGGCGTTGTTGATGAAGAAGACCGAGATGTGCTCGCCGCGGTTGGCGGCCTGCATGATGTTGTTGAGGCCGATCGCTGCGAGATCGCCGTCGCCCTGGTAGGTCATGACGATCGACTCCGGCCGCGCCCGCTTGATCCCGGTGGCCACCGCCGGGGCGCGCCCGTGCGCCGCCTGCACGTTCCCCATGTTGAAGTAGTAGTACGCGAACACCGAGCAGCCGACCGGGCTCACGAGGATCGTGCGATCGCCGATGCCCAGGTCATCCACCGCCTCGGCGATCAGCTTGTGCAGGATGCCGTGGCCGCAGCCCGGGCAGTAGTGCGTTGCTTCCGGCTCGGGGCCGCCCTTCCGCTCGAAGACCTCGTAGAAGGCCTGGGGCTTGGTGAAGACCTTGGTCATTGCTATTCACCTCCTGGGTCGGCGCGGAGCCCCATGAGATCCTCGATCCGCTCGAGGATCTCGCCGACCTCGGGCAGGACGCCGCCGGAGCGGCCGTAGAAGTGGACGGGAGCGATGCCGGCGGCGGCGAGCCGCACGTCCTCGACCATCTGCCCGGTCGAGAGCTCGACGGCGAGGAGGAAGCGCGCCTTCTCGGCCAGCTCGGCGATCGCATCGGACGGGAAGGGCCACAAGGTGATCGGGCGGAGGAGCCCGGCGCGGATGCCGCGCGCGCGCGCCTGGTCGACCACGTTCTGCACGAGGCGGGCGACGATGCCGTAGGCGACGAGGATCACGTCGGCATCCTCGGTCTTGTACGTCGCCGAGCGCACCTCGTGGAGCTCGATCTCGTCGTACTTCTTCTTGAGCCGGCGGATATGGTTCTCGAGCTCGTGGTGATCGAGATGGATCGAGGAGATCAGGTTGTTCCTGGTCTCTGCGTCGCCGCGCACCGCCCACTCGGGCTCGCCGGCCGGGATCCGCGGCTCGGGGAGCGTCACCGGCTCCATCATCTGGCCGATGGTGCCGTCGGCGAGGACGCAGGCGGGATTGCGGTACTTGTCGGCGAGGTCGAAGGCGAGCATCGTGAAGTCGCACATCTCCTGCGCGGAGGCGGGCGCGAGCACGATCACGCGATAGTTGCCGTGGCCGCCGCCCTTCACGAGCTGGAAATAGTCGGCCTGCTCCGGGCCGATGTTGCCGAGGCCAGGGCCGCCGCGCATGATGTCGATGAGGACGAGCGGCAGCTCGGACCCGGCGGCGTACGAGAGGCCTTCTTGCTTCAGGCTGATGCCCGGGCTCGAGGATGCGGTCATCGTGCGCACGCCGGAGGACGAGGCGCCGTACACCATGTTGATGGCCGCGGTCTCGCACTCGGCCTGGATGAACGTGCCGCCGACGAGCGGCATGAGCCGCGCCGCCTCGTGCGCGATCTCGCTCGCGGGAGTGATCGGATAGCCGAAGTAGAAGCGGCAGCCGGCGAGGACCGCGCCGCGCACCGCCGCCTCGTTCCCCTTGATGAGGATCGTGGGCTGCGCTGAGTTGGCCGACGGCGATTTCACGGCGGCCGCGCCGGCCTCGCGCGTCGTGGTCGCGCTCATGACTTCTCCTCCTCGCGCCGGTACACGCTGATCGTGCCCGGCTCCGGGCAGACGTAGAAGCAGATCGCGCAGCCCGTGCAGCCGGCGCCCGCGTAGGTGGCGGGATGGTAGCCGTGCGTGTTCAGCGATTCGGCGAGCGAGATCACCTTCGGAGGGCAGAAGAGGACGCAGAGCGAGCATCCCTTGCAGAGTTCCTGGTCGATGACGACGAGGCCGCGATCTCCGGGTGGGATCTCGGGCTCGGCCTTCTGGCCGACCGGGACATGAGTCGTGTGCACCATGGTTCTCTCCTCCGGCCGCGTGGGGCGAACGGTCGCCGTGGCGAGCGGTCGGCACCGCGCGTCATGCGGCAGCGGGATCGCCCCCCCCGGCCGGATGTGGCTCCTTGACCACGAAGACCGACGAGCGGGCCAGGCGGACCACCTTCTCCGCGGTCGAACCGAGGACCAGGTGGGCAAGCCCGCGCCGGCCGTGCGTTCCGAGAATGATGAGATCGGCTCCCTCTTCGCGCGCCGCCTCGAGAATCTCCTCGGCGGCGAAACCGATGCGCACGCGGATCGCGGCCTCGATCCCGGCGGCCAGGGCCTGGGCGGCCAGGTGCTCGAGCCGGCGGGTCGCGCTCTCGCGGGCGCGCGCGTAGTAGTCGTCGTACGTCCGCTGATCGACGAACACCGGTGTTGCGTAGGCATTCACCTGCGGCAGCACGTGCAGGAAGAGGAGGCGCGCCCGCGTGTAGCGTGCCCACTCGACCGCCCGCGTCACGATCGCCTCGCAGGATTCTCCCACGTCGAGGGGAACGAGGATCGTGGCAGTGGTCGGGGTCATGGCCGCCGCTTCCTCATGCCGTTCGAGCCCGGGTTCATGGACCGGGGTGCCCGCGCTTGGACGGCCGGGCGCTTCGGTCCGCCGGGGCTTCGCGTGCAAGGTCCTTCCGGCTCCGGGCCGGCAGGGGACTTCCCGGGGTCCTGGTTCCCAAGGGGCAAGAAGGAGTCCAACCGGCCCTCCATTCACGCTCCAGGCCCGGCTCCCAGGTCATTGTTCTACAAGCGATTAGCGGTGCTGTCCGGATGCGCGCCCGACAGCGGTGGATATCCTCTCAGCGGATCCGGACATTGTGTCCGAATCGGAAAAACCGGCGTGGACACAGGGTCTGGAAACTGACCGTCCCGGCCGCCGGCAGCACTGCGGGCCGCGGTTCTGCCGCAATTCCTTGCGTGGCATGTGGATTGCTCGAATCGAGGAGCGATGCGGAACAACGATGACATCCTGAAGGACCGCGAGGCCGAGTTCCTCGAGCGCTTCCGCGCCGGTCTCGATCGCTGTCACGTGAATCCCCATCTCCGCTCGCGGCCGCTCGATACCGAGTGGGTGGACTCCAGCCACCTCGTCGTTCATCTGAACGATGTCGAGCTGATCAACGAGCTGGATATCCGCTGCATTCAGGAAGCCCTCCGCGTGCAGAGCTACTGGACGATCAGTCCGCTGCACCTGAACCGGATGCGCGTGAGCTTCCTCTGCCAGATGACGGCGCGCCCGTAGCGACGTCGATCTCCCCGCTCCGCGCTCCCGCCCGGAACCGGAGGGTCCCGCTCTGCTTGCGGCGGGTTTCGGTTGAGCGGGTTTCGGTTGAGAAGGCGGTTCTCCAAGGAGAAGGCGGTTCCCCCGGAAAGGCAGCTCTCCGCGGAAAAGGAGAGGGCCGGGTGACCAGAGGCAGTCACCCGGCCCAAGTTCCGGCTGCGAGACGGTCCCGGTCGTCCCACGAGCCGGTAGCGCACGCTACTGGCGTAGCGTCGCGCATTTGGGTGCCAGGCCCCCCGACCCGACACCCTTGTCGGAGCGCGGTCCCGGTCGCGCTCCAAAGACCCTTTCAATACCGCTGTTCTTCGATAGGCACCCGCTCTCGCGGGTGAGTTCCCCGGCCCCGCGGCCGGGTCACTGCTGCCAGACTTCGTTCGTCCGCCGCGAGCCCTGGATCAGCGCCAGCACGGACAGCAAGGCTCGAAGCGCGTCGCTCTCGGACAGGATCCCGACGATCTCGTCGCCCGCGAGCACCGGCAGGGCACCCACACCGTGGTCCACGAGGAGCCTGGCCGCATCGGCCAGGCTCGTATGCGGACCCACGACGAGGGGTTTCTGCGTCATCACCTGCCGGACGGTCAGGCGATCGAGGTGGTCCTCGACGTCCTTCCGGCCCGCAGATACCGCGGCAGAGGGCCAGATGCTGCGCAGGTCGCGATCCGAGACGATCCCGATGACCCGTCCTTGCTCGACGACGGGCAGGTGCCGGAAACCGCCGGCATCCATGGTCCGGCGAGCCACCGTCACCGTGCACTCCGGACCGACCGTCTCCGGGGCGGGGGTCATCCAGTCCTGGACTTCGAATCGAGAAACTGGCATTCGAACGCTCCAGGAGGCCGGAGCCGGGGCGCCCCAACGATGTCGATTCGCGGCAACAGCGCAGATCGCCCCCCAAGCCTCTGCGGGCGATCCCGTGCTCTTCTCTGGCAGGCCCCGTGCCGAAAGCTCAGGCCAGGATGAGATTCTGTAAGTTGTTGTCATTAAATCGAAACGGCCTGAGGAGGCAAGGGCGCAACGGGATTCCCGCGGACAAACTGTCGGCGGCGGCGGGGTGGCCTCGGCCATGTCGTCAACAGCCATGCGGTGGATTCGAGGCGTCGATGATGCAAGGACTTAGGTTAGCGACGGCGGCCTCCGGGGGCCGGGCAGCCGGGCGCGGCCTCCGGGGGCGGGGCAGCCGGGCGCGCCCGCCGTCGCCGGGCAGCCGGGCGCGGCCTCCGGGGGCGGGGCAGCCGGGCGCGCCCGCCGGGGGCCGGGCAGCCGGGCGCGGCCGCCGGCTACTGCAGGGATGCCCTCGCGCGCCACCCGGCGGACGCCCGGCCGTCAGCGACGTCGCGACATTCCTGGCTAGATGCCGGGAGCCGGATAGGGCGGGACGTGGAGGTGCCGATCCCGCTCCGAGACCAGGAGCTCGGCGGGGTCGCCCCAGGAGTGGGGGATCACGTCCGAGTTGAAGGGATGCCGGCCCTCGTCCTGCGGGTCGTAGAGCTGGCTCGTTATGTAGAAGAGGTGGGCGAAGGGGGTCGTCACCTTGCAGCCGTGAGCGACGCCCGGCGGGATCCGGAGGACGCGTGGCTCGGCCTCGCCGAGGGTGAACTCCATCTTGCCCCGATGGGTCGGGCTCGTCGCGCGGAGGTCGAAGAGCGCGACCTCGAGCTCCCCTAGCGCCAGGTACCACCAGTCCACCTGGCGGTGATGGAAATGCCACGCCTTGACCACGTTCCTCTCCATGAGGCTGTGGCTCCACTGCGCGAAGCCCTCGCGGAAGAACGGGTCGGTCACGCGGACGAGTTCGCGGAAGAAGCCGCGATGGTCCAGGTTGCTCGCAAGGGGCTTGAACTCGACACCGTGGATCATCGGTTTCCTAAGTCCTTATTGGCCTTCGGGCGCGGCGTTGAGCCGGCGACGAGCCGGCACATTGCGGGCCAGGTGCGAAGAGACCTCATCTGCCGCAGGGAGGTCAAGGGAAGACCGGCGGTCCCGGGCGGGCGCCTCGCACGCGACCGCCCTACGAGCCGCCCTACCAGAAGATCTTCGCCGACCGGCCCCGGTCACCGACGCGCACGTCGAGCAGGTAGATGCCGGCGGGCTGCGTGTGACCGCGCTCGTCCTCGCCCGCCCACACGAGGTCGGCCCGCATCTCGCGGAACGGCTGATCGGCGAGCACGCGGACGAGGCGCCCGGTCACGTCGTAGAGGGCGACCCGGAGCTGCGGGATCCCTGCGGTGCCCGGCGGTGGATCGGCGGCGGCGATCCCGATCTCGATGCGGCCGGCGGAGCGCTGCACGCGGACCTCGATCCCATCGGCGAGGGGAGGGGAGGGATCGCCGTCGTCCACCGCCGTGGTGACGGGGCAGTAGTCGGGGCGATCGCGAAGAGTGACCGAGGGGCCGGCGCCGAGCTCGGGATCCTCGATCCAGGCCGAGCGCGTGCCGTAGCCGCATTGCCCGATCGTCCAGTACTGGTAGCGCACGATGTCCCAGGTGCCGGCCGGGAAGAGGACCGCGCGCGTGAAGATGCGATCCCCGGCCGTTACATCGGGGGGCACCCCGTCGTCGCGGAGCGGGTAGTTCCGCCCGTCAGGCAGCAGTGGCGCCGGCTGTCCGCGCACGAACACCGTGTCGAAGGGGCTCAGGTTCACGTGGCGGAGGTCGGCCGTGAAGATCACCTCGCGGTCGGCGGCGAGGGTCGGGGGCTGATCGAGGCAGCGCACGACGCGGCGCGTGATCGCGGTGATCGAGGGATCCGCTCCCGCCGAGTCGGGGCGCACGCCCCAGCTCCACTGGATGGTCCCCGCGGCGAAGACGCGGGAGAGCGGGTTCGTGGCCGGGTGCTCGTAGTACGACGTCTGCTGATAGCGCGAGTCGCCGGAGTGGTTGTAGACGTAGGACAGGAATGGCAGCTCGATCCCCGGCGGCTCGGCGTTCGTGAAGCGGCGATCCCACTCGTAGCCGACCAGGTTGGTCCCGAACGTCTGCCAGACGAGAAGACCGAGCTCGCGCGTCATCCAGTGGTTGGGCTCGATGAGCATGAGCGGCGCGCCGCAGGGGCGCCAGCACCAGCTATCGAACTGGACTCCGATCAGCCGGCCCTCGGGGCGGTTGACCGGCGACTGGCGCCAGTTGACGGTCACGCGGTCGAAGTACCCGGCGGCGAAGTAGGGATCGAGGTCCGCCTCCTTGTAGCAGACCACGGTGTCGCCCTGGAGTCGCACCTGCCAGAAGATGCAGTTGGCCCCGAAGAAGGCCAGGTTGCCGCCGGAATTGCGGAAGCCCTCGAGCTGGTCGTACATCTCCTTCGAGTAGTACTCGTCGTGGCCGACGCTCAGGAAGAGCCGGTAGGGAGCCGTGAGGTTCGGATCCCGGTGCAAGGCGACGTTGGTGCAGTACTCGACCGGGATGCCCTCGGCACGGAACCAGGCGGCGAGCGGGCGCTCCCACCAGGGGAACTCGCCCTTCCCGCGTTCCTGCGAATAGGGCCGCGCGAAGGAGACGAAGTAAGAACGGCGGTTATTCGTGGAATTCTGCGGATAGAGGCTCTTTCCGCCCCAGTTGTTGTAGGCGTTGTACGTCGCGTTCGAGAGCTGGAAGAGGATGGACGAGGTCGAGCCGGGAACATCCTCGGTGACGACGAAGGGCACGAAGCTCGTGTCGGCGACCGCGAGGGGCTGGCCCTGCACGTCACGGGCGATGAGGCGCGCGTAGTAGACGCCGCTCGGCCAGGTCGGCGCGACGGGCACCTCGAGCGAGACCGGCCAGTCGCAGCCCCAGGCGAAGGCGCTGTCGGGGATTGGATGGACGCTGCCGGGGAGTCCTTGGTGCTCGACGAAGATCGCCGTCGGGTCGAGCGCATCCTCGATCAGGACATCGTAGGTCAGCGCCTCGGTCGACACGTGGAGCTCGAGCGTGCCGCCCTGCGGAACGTCGGCCGCGGTGGCGTAGCCCTCGATCGCTCCGGTCGCGCCGGCGGGGGCGGACGCGATCAGGAAGGCGGTCGATAGCACGATCGGCGAGAGGAAGGTTCTGCGTGCGCAGTCGGCCATGATGCGCTCCGGGTGCGGTGGCAACACGAAGCCGGGATAACACCAGGTTGCAGGGCGCACCATAGCACGAAAGGGCTGCGCTGTCAGCTGCGATCAGCCTCTCGTGCGATCGCCGCGATCCGGGCGCACGGCGCCCGCGGCCAGGATCCCGATCGTGACGGCGCTCGACGCGACGAAGGTGAGAGCGCTCCCGATCGCGCCGAACGGCGGCACGAGGAGATAGGAGGTCGCGACCAGCACGGCGGCGCCCGCAGCGTGGGCGATCGGCGAGAGGTGCGACCGGCCGCGGGCGAGGGCGAGCGGCCGCGCCCAGAGGAAGCCCGCATGGAGGAGCGCGCCGAGGACCATGATGCGAAGCGGCGTGGCGGCCGCGGCGAAGTCGGGCCCGACGGCGAGCTCGAGCACGGGGCGGGCGGCGGCGATGAGGATGATCCCGGCCGGGATCACGAGGACGAGCACGACCCGCATGCTCCGCCGGAGGAAGCCGCCCATCTCCCGCGGCGCATTGTTCACGAGGCGCACGAGCTCGGGGTAGATCGCGTGGTAGACCGGATCGGAGAGACGGAGGATCAGCTGCCCGAAGTTCTTGGCCATGCGGAAGAGACCGACCTCGCCCGGTGGGCGGAGCGCGGTCAGGATCAGGATGTCCACCTGGCGCGTGATGAGGGAGAGCACCGTGGTGGCCGCGTTGTTGAGCGTGAAGCGCCAGAAGGCGCCGAGCCGGTCCTTGACCGCGCCGAGGTGATCCGGCCCGGGTGCCGTGAGCGCGCTCCGCGTGGCGCGGAGCCCGAGGACGAGGAGGACGATCGCGCGCCCGAGCTCGACGGCGACGTAGACCGCGAGCACCGGGGTCAGGCGGCCGGTCGCGGCGGCCACCGCCCACAGGGCGAGAAGCCGCACGACCGCGCTCCCGACCCGTTCGGCCGAGAGCCAGTCGAAGCGGTCGAAGACCCGGAGGAGCGCCATCGAGGTGTCGTTGACCGTGGCCACGAGGAGCGTGCCCGCATAGAGGATGACGTCCTCGGCCGCGACGCGGCCGTGGAGGAAACGGTGGATGGCCAGCGGCGCGAGCCCGAGGACGAGGAGGAAGGCGACGATTCCGGTCCCGACATCGATGAGATAGGCGAGCTTCACGGTGGCCCGCGCCCGTCCGTGGTCGCCCCGCTCGTGGAAGTCGCCGACGAACTTGGTCACCGACTCCCACATCCGGATGTCCACGATCTGGTTCACCGTGGTGACGAAGGCCATGATCACGGCGAGGAGGCCGTAGGTGTCGACCCCGAGCGCGCGCCCGAGCACGACCGCCTGTCCGAATCCGCAGAGCGAGGCGAGCGCATTGCCGCTGAACAGCCACGATGCGTTCCGGAGGAGGCGGTTGACGCGCGCCTCCTGATGGTGCGGCGGGAGGGGGGGCGAGGCCGGCTCGGACATCGGGCGGTAGCCTAGCCGAGCGCCGCCCCCCGCCGCGACGTGAATCGCAAGCCGGCGGGCGCCCGCGCGCGCCGCAGGTCCCCTGGCGGGCCGCCCCGGCCCCGTGCGATGATCCCGGTCCCGGTCCATCCCCATCCCCGGAGGAGTCCCGGTGTGAGCCTGTCGCCTGCGCCAACCCACCTGCTTGCCGAGCGCCGCATCCGCCTCGCGGCCGCGCTCCGCGCCCATGTCCCGGCCGATGCGCGCGAGGCCGCGCACCGGGCGCGCATGCTCGATCTTGTCGCCGCGCCCGGAGATGTGCTCGCACGCTCCCACTTCGCGCCGGGGCACTTCACGGCGAGCGCCTTCGTGCTCTCGCCGGATGCGACGGCGCTCCTGCTCATCTTCCATGCGCGCCTCGGGCGCTGGCTCCAGCCGGGCGGGCACTTCGAGCCCGGGGACGAGTCGGTGACGGCAGCGGCACGCCGGGAGGTCCGGGAGGAGACGGGGCTCACGGACCTCGACGAGCCGGCGGCGGGCGCGGGCGGCGCGCTCCTCGACCTCGATGTGCATCCCATCCCGGCGCACGGCGCGGAACCCGCGCACGAGCACTTCGACGTGCGCGTGCTGCTCTGCGCGCGGAGCGCCGATATCGCGCCCGGTCCGGATGTGGGCGGTGCCCGCTGGGTCCCGCTCGCCGAGGTGGGGGCGACGATGACCGATGATTCGGTCCGCCGCGTGGCGGCGAAGCTGACCCGATTCCCGGAGATCCGACATGCGTGACAGGGACCATGCTTTCATCATCCCCCTGGCGATCCTCGTCGCGGGGATTTCGATCGTGAGCGCCCGGTCGCGGGCGGAAGGCGGCGAGGTGGACGAGGTGGGCGCGGCCAGGGACTTCGACGCGCAGTGGAACTTCGCGCAGCCCGACTCGACCGAGGCGATCTTCCGCACCCACCTGCCGGCGGCGCGGGCCTCCGGCGACGTCGACTACCTCGCCCAGCTCCTGACCCAGATCGCACGCACCCAGGGATTGCAGCGGAAGTTCGACGAGGCGCACGCCACCCTCGATGAGGTCGAGCCGATGCTCGGCGACTCGCTCGCGGTGGCGCGCGTGCGCTACCTCCTCGAGCGCGGCCGCACGTACAACTCGTCCAAGCATCCGGACCAGGCGCGCCCGCTCTTCCTCGAGGCCTGGGAGCGCGGCCGGGCGCTCGGCGCCGATTCCTACGCCGTCGACGCCGCCCACATGATGGCGATCGTCGAGCCGCCGGATTCGGCGCTCGCCTGGAACAGGCGCGCCATGGCGCTGGCCGAGGCCTCATCGAGCCCGCGCGCGAGGAAGTGGCTCGGCTCCCTCTACAACAACGTGGGCTGGACCTACCACGACCAGGGCGACTACCAGGCAGCGCTCGAGATGTTCGAGAAGGCGCTCGCCTTCCGCCGGGCGGAGAACCAGCCGGCGGAGACCCGGATCGCGAAATGGTGCGTGGCGCGCGCCGAGCGCTCGCTCGGCCAGGTCGAGACCGCGCTCTCCATGCAAGAGGAGCTCAAGGCGGAGATCGACGCGATCGGCGAGGAGGACGGCTTCGTGTACGAGGAGCTCGGGGAGTGTCTCCTCGCCCTCGGCCGGAAGGACGAGGCGGCCCCGCACTTCGCCCGCGCCTACGAGATCCTGTCGAAGGATCCGTGGCTCGCGGAGAGCGAGCCGGCGCGGATCGCGCGGTTGAAGGAGCTGGGAGCGGGCGGCACGAGGTGATGCATCCGGTCGTCTGCGCAGCGCTTCTCGTCTTGACCCAGGCGCCGCCTGACACGGGCGTGGTCATGCTCCACGAGATCCTGGTCACCGGCTCGCGCCTTCCCGAATCGATCCTGCGCACGCCGGCCGCGCTGAGCGTCGTCGACAGGGCGAGATACGACGACACCCGCGGCATCTCGCTCGCCGACGCCCTCGGCGCCGAGCCCGGCGTGCTCGTGCAGAGCCGCGCCGGCGCCCAGGATGTGCGGGTCACCATCCGCGGCTTCGGGGCGCGCGGCAACGGGGAACGCTCGAACTCGGGCGGCGTGCGCGGCATCCGTGTTCTATCCGACGGCGTTCCGCTCACCGAGCCCGACGGTCGGACCGGGCTCGACCTGGTCGATCTCGGGAGCACCCATCGCATCGAGGTCCTGCGCTCGAACGCCTCGGTGCTCTACGGGAACGCTTCGGGTGGGGTGATCCATCTGCGCACGGATCTCGATTTCGAGTCGCCCTACCTCGAGCTGCGGGAGCGGGCCGGCTCCTTCGGCTATCACAAGGAGCAGATCCTCGGCGGCTTCCGCCTGGGCGAGACCGGGCGGGGCGTCGCCTCGCTCCAGAACTACGACTTCGACGGCTGGCGCGAGCACAGCGAGAGCACGGCGTTCCAGGCCATGGTCCGCTTGAAGGGCCGGCTCGGCGGCGAGACCGCGCTCGGGGTGTCCCTCGACGCGGTGAGCGACCTGAATCAGTTTCCGGGCCCGCTCACCGCGGCGGAGGCCGACTCGGCGCCGGAACAGGCCAACGCGGACTTCGCCGCGCGGAATGAAAGGCGGCGGAACCGGATCGGCCGTATGGCGCTCACCCTCGATCGCGGCGCCGGCGGCGACCAGGAGCTCGCGCTCGCCTTCTACCTCGAGCCCAAGGTTCTCGAGCGCTCGGAGCGGAACCGGTTCCGCGACTTCACGCGTTACCACATCGGCGGCAGCGCGTCCTATGCATGGCACGCGCCGCTCGCGAGCGACCTCCGGAGCACGCTCATGGTCGGCGCCGACGAGGCGTGGCAGGACGGGACGGTTCTCTTCTACAACCTGGTTCCGTACGGCGCGCGAGGCGACGAGCTCCTCGCCAACCAGCGCGAGGGGGCGAACACGGCCGGCGTCTTCGTGCAGGAGGAGGTCGTCTGGAAGGAGCGCTGGTCGGCGCGGCTCGCGGCGCGCTACGACAACATCTGGTATGTCGCCGAGGATCGGATGGAGCCCGCCCTCGACGCCGAGATGACCTTCTCGCGGGTGACGCCGAAGGCGTCCCTCGCCTACGAGACCGACCGCTTCATCGTGTTCGCGGCGCTGGGCGGCGGGGTCGAGAGCCCCGCCTTCAACGAGGTGGATCCGCCCGCGCCCTACGACACGCTGACCACCTTGAACCCGTTCCTCGATCCGATGCGCTCGACGACCTACGAACTGGGGGCGCGCGGCGAGACGGACCTTGAACTCGCGGCGCGCGATCTCGGCCGGCTCCGCTACGACCTCGCGCTCTACTGGATCGACGTCCACGACGAGATCGTCCCCTTCGACGGCGGTGCTTACTACTACACGGCAGGACGATCCCGGCGCCAGGGGTTCGAGTGCGGGCTCGACTGGCTCTTCGCGAACCGGCTCGTGCTCGGCGCCGCATTCACCTGGAGCCGCAATCGCTACGTCATCTATGAAAACGATCGCGGGAACTACGCCGGCAACGAGGTGCCGGGCCTGCCCGCGGGGGTCCTTCGGCTCTCGGGGCGCTACCAGGCGCCGTTCGGGCTCTCGGCCGAGATGATCGTCGACCATGCGGACGACTACTTTGCCGACGACGCCAACACGGCGGCGACCGAGCCCTACACGCTCCTCGGGGCGAGAGCCAGCTACGCGCGCGATGTGGGGGACGTGTCGCTCGGCGGCTTCGTCGGGGTCGAGAACCTGACCGGCCAGCGCTACACGGCCTCGGTGTTCCTGAACGGCGTCGACGGCGAGTACTACGAGCCGGGGCTTCCGCGCTACTGGTCGTTCGGCCTGACCGCGGGCTGGAAGTGAACGCGGTGCACCGATATCCGCCCCCGACCGGGCGCGCACTCGGCGGTCTCGCCCTTGTGGGCATCCTCTTCCTCGTCCGCTATGTCTGGGTCTTCGACGTTTCATGGGTCAACGAGGACTTCATGTTCCTCGAGCGAGCGCGTGCGAGCGGATTCATCGACCAATGGAGCTTCGCGGACGCGCTCGGCGGCTACTATCGCCCGCTGACGCGGAACCTCTACTTCTGGCTCGGGCTCCGCCTCGCCGGCCACGAGGCGGCCGCCTTTCACGCGGCGAACCTGGCGGTGGCGCTCGGCGGTCTGGTTCTCTTCTTCCTCGTCGCGCGCCGCTTGCTGGCGGCTTGCTGCTCGCACGAGGACGCTCCGGCGCCCAGCAGCGTCGAAGGGCCGGCGCTGCTCGCGACTCTGCTCTTCGCGATCCATCCGGCGGCTGGCACGCCCGTGGCCTGGATCTCGGGAATCCAGGATCTCCTCGCGACCACGCTCGGGCTGGCAGCGATCCTGGCGCATCTCACGAGCCGGCGCGTTCTTTACATGGTGTTATTCGCTGTCGCGCTCCTGGCCAAGGAGACCGTGATCTTCATCCCGGTCGTGCTCTGGCTCTTCGATGTGTGCGTCGAGCGCGTACCCCTCGCGCGGGCCGCGCGGCGCCAGGCCGGAGCCATGGTGGTCGCCGCCGCGTGGGCCGCCGGCAATCGCTGGCTCCCGTGGAACGATCTGGGGAGCCGGATTCATGCGACGGAGCTCGGGCGCCGGAACCTGCTCGGGCGGTTCGATCCGGGGACGGTGATCTTCACGCTCGAGACGCTCGTTCTCGCCGAGCCGACCACCGGATTCGCATGGCCATACGGGGCGCTCGCGACCGCGGCGACGATCGCGCTCGCCGGCGGGGCGCTCGCCGCGATCGCGGGGCTCGGCTGGCCGTCCGCCGCCGGGCTCGCGCTGCTGCCGGCCGTCGCTTTCTGGTCCCTGGCCGGCATTCTGCCCGTCATCGCCGTCGTCAGCCCCTTCTCGCACTACGCCTACTACCCTGCGCTCGGTGCGTCGCTCGCAGCCGTCGTGCTTCTCCTTACGCTGCACCAGGCCGGCGGCCGCCGCGGCCGCCCCTTCGTCGCCGTGTTCACGGTCCTCGCTGTCGCGGGCCTCCTTGCCGCCGCCGGGCGCGAGCATGCCGCCCGCCACTTCGACGCCCATGAGGTGAGGCGGGCATCGGGATACCTGACCGCATTCCGCGACGATCTGGCGCGCTTCCATCCTGCCTTCCCGGACAGCGCGCGCTGCTACTTCTGGAACGTTCCAGCGGGGCTCGGCTTCCAGCTCGTCGAGAGGCGCGCCTTGAATGTGTGGTTCGCCACGCCGGGGCTCGAGGCGCGGCTCCTGTCGAGCTATACGCCGGCGGCGCGGCATCCTGCCTTCTTCTTCGGGCATGACGACCAAGGTCATCTCTTCGAGATCCTGCAGGGGAATCCCGATCCGTCGCTGGCGGCCCCGCCGCCCCTCTATGCCGACGCGCTCGCGGATCTCGGGACCAGTCTGGCCCGGACGGGGGAGATGGACGCCGCGACGATCGAGTGGAGGAAGGCCCTCTCGCTCGATCCGGCGCATCCGGTCGTGAACGGCAATCTCGGCATCGTGCTCGTGGATCGCGGGGAGTTCGCCGCGGCCGAGCCGCTGCTCGCCCGGGCCGCGATGCTCGCGCCGGAGAACGCGGAAGTGCGTCTCTATCACGGGCTCGCACTCGGGAACCTGGGGAGCTATGCGGCGGCGAAGGCGGAAGTGGAGGCCTACCTGCGCATGGCGCCTGATTCGCCGGCACGAGCGCAAGCCGTGGCGCTCCGCGAGCGCCTCACCGAGCTCGCTCGCCGGCCGTAGTGGCCCTCGGCCCGCCGGGTCGTGCTAGAATTCACGGCTGATGTTGACCTGAGGCCGATCCAAGGAGGAGTCGATGAAAGTTCCGCGCTGGGTGCTCGCCGGTGCCCTGGCCGTGGCCCTGGCCGCGGTCCTCGCCTGCGACGACGACGAGGCCCCCAACCAGCCGGAGCCGCCGGCGGGCGTGGTGCCCGACTTCTCGCTCCTCGACGTGAACGAGAACTCGGCCACCCACAATCAGCAGGTGTCGCCGCGCCAGTACGAGGACCAGATCTCGGCCTGGTACTTCGGGGCCGCCACCTGAAGCTATTGCAGTAGCCAGTTCGGCTACCTCGATTCGCTCCAGACGGACCTCGACGACGAGAACCTGCCGCGTGCGGTGCACATCCTCGGCGTGAACGCCGCCGGTGCGGAGGCCGGCAACGCCGCGGTCTGCGCCGGGCGGCACCTGCCCTGGCTCCAGGATACAGTCGCGGACAGCGCATGGACGTCCTGGGGGGTCGTGTACCGTGATGTATTCGTGCTCGATCCGGACAACCGGGTGGAGCGAGTCTACAACCTCACGACGAACAACCTGGCCACTCCCGCCAACTACGACACGTTGAAGGCGATCCTCATCACGGCGGCGTCGGAGCCCTGACGCCTCAGCTCAAGCCCAGCTTTCGCTTCACATAACCGGCGCCCGTCGCGAAGAAGCGGCGGGCGCTTTCTGCTTCGAGCACCCGGGTGAACATCCAGGAGTACGCGGCCGCCAGCAGCCGGTAGCGATGCTCCGGCCGGTATCCGGGCTGGTACTTGTTGTGATTGCCGAAGCCGAGGATGCGCTGATCCTCCGTGGAGAGATCGCCGAGGAAGGCCGCGTTCAGGATCAGCGGGTGGTAGCGGTACGCGCGGCGGTCGATCTCCTGGAGCGGGATCCGGCCGTCGTGGTAGTTGAAGAAGACGACCTGTCGCGGCTTGAGCACCGGGCTCGACTGGCGGTGGATGCCCGCCGTGTCGAAGAGGAAGGTCGACCCCGCCCGCCCCTTGACGTGGGCGATGCGATCCTTGAGATGGGCGATCTCGCGGTCGTTCCAGTGCCGGTGGCGGTTCTGGACGTGCGTGCCCTTGAGGTACGAGAAGTACCCGCTCTCCACATCCGTGAGATAAAGCCCGAGCTTCACCTCGCGCGGCACTTCCGGCAGGCTGTGGTCGTACCAGGCGTCGTTGTGCCAGCCATGGAAGTTCTCGCGCGAGGCGACCGTCTCCCAGCCGCGCACCTCGGAGAGCACGAAGTGCTCTCCGATGTAACGCCCCATGATCTCCTTGATGCAGGGATGGAGACCGAGGGTCTGGAAGGCGGGATCGAGGGTCAGGATGTCCTCGACCATGAGCCGGTGGCGATCGGTGCGCTGGTAGCCGGGCGACGTGTTCCAGTTCATCTGGCCGAGCACGCGCGCGAAGGCTTCCTGCATCGCCGCGAGGGTGGCCGGGGGCACCAGGTTCTCGACCAGGACGAGCCCGTCGGTCTCGAGCGCCGCGACGATGGCGGCCGGATCGGTGGCGACTGCGATCATCTTGTTCGAGTTATCGGCGCCCGGCGCTCGTTCCTTGCTGCTTCTTCTCCTCCCGCTCGCGGAGGAGGTTGAGCGCCGAGCCGGCGCGGAACCAGGCGATCTGCTCGCGGCTCAGCGTGTGCGCGAGCTCGATCGTCTCGCGCGAACCGTCGGCGTGGAGGATCACGGCGGAGAGCCGCCGGCCGGGCTCGATCACGGCGGCGTCGGCGAGCGTGATGCGGTCGGTCTCGCGCACGCGGTCGTAGTCGGCCGCATTCACGAAGGAGAGCGGCAGGAGGCCCTGCTTCTTGAGATTGGTCTCGTGGATGCGGGCGAAGCTCTTCGCGATGATGGCCACGGCGCCCAGATGTCGCGGCGACATGGCCGCGTGTTCGCGACTCGAGCCCTCGCCGTAGTTCTCGTCTCCCACCACGACCCAGTTCAAGCCGGCGGCCTTGTAGCGCCGCGCCACCGCGGGCGCGGGCTTCCCGCGCTCGCCGGTCGTCTGGTCGATGGTCGCGCCGCGCTCGCCGGAGAAGGCATTGGTGGCGCCGGTCAGCATGTTGTCGCTGATCGCGTCGAGGTGGCCGCGGAAGCGGAGCCAGGAGCCGGCCGGGGAGATGTGGTCGGTCGTGGTCTTGCCCCTGGTCTTCATGAGGACCGGCATCTCCGAGAACTTGTCGAAGCGCGGCGGGGAGAACGGCGCGAGCGCGGCGAGGCGCTTGGATGCCTTGTCGATCCGCACCTGGACGAGGTCGGGCTTCGCGGCCGGCGGCACGTAGCCGTCCGCGGCGGCGGCGAAGCCGGCGGCCGGCAGCTCGGGCGCGGGCGCGGGCGGCGCGAGCCGCCAGGTCGTCCCGTCGGGCGCGGTCAGGGAATCGGTGAGCGGGTTCACCGAGAGGCGGCCGGCGAGGCCGTAGGCCATGACGATCTCGGGGCTCGCGATGAAGGCCATCGTCTCCGGGTTCGAGTCGTTGCGGGCCGGGAAGTTCCGGTTGAAGGAGGTGATGATCGAGTTGGGCTCGCCCTTCTTCACGTCGTCGCGCTGCCACTGCCCGATGCACGGCCCGCACGCGTTCGCGAGCACCGTGCCGCCCACCGCCTCGAGCTTGGCCATGAGCCCGTCGCGGCGGATGGTCGCGAAGATCTGGTCGCTCCCCGGAGTGACGAGGAGCGGGGTCGCCATGCGCTGCCGGTGCGCGGTCGCCTGCGCGGCGACGTCGGCCGCGCGCGCGATGTCCTCGTAGGAGGAGTTGGTGCAGCTCCCGATGAGGGCGCTCGAGATGCGGTCGGGGTAACCCTCCGCGGCGGCGTCGGCGGCGAGCCGCGACACCGGCCGCGCGAGATCGGGCGTGTGCGGGCCGACGACATGGGGCTCGAGCCGCGAGAGATCGATCTCGATGACCTGCCCGTAGAACTTCTCCGGGTCCTTCTCCACTTCGGGATCGGCGGCGAGGAGCTGAGCGTGCTTCGCGGCGAGATCGGCCAGCTCCGCGCGCTGCGTGGCGCGCAGGTAGGCGTCCATGCGCTCGTCGAACGGGAAGACCGAGGTCGTGGCGCCGAGCTCGGCCCCCATGTTGCAGATGGTGCCCTTGCCGGTCGCGCTGATCGAGCGCGTGCCGGGGCCGAAGTACTCGACGATCTTGTTGGTGCCGCCCTTCACGGTGAGGAGCCCGCAGAGGTAGAGGATGACGTCCTTCGGCGCCGTCCATCCGGAGAGCTCCCCGGTGAGCCGGACGCCGATGAGCTCCGGCGCGAGCACCTCCCACGGGAAGCCGGCCATCACGTCCACCGCATCGGCGCCGCCCACACCCACCGCGCACATGCCGAGGCCGCCCGCGTTCGGCGTGTGCGAGTCGGTGCCGATCAGGAGCCCGCCCGGGAACGCGTAGTTCTCGAGCACCACCTGATGGATGATCCCGGCGCCCGGCTGCCAGAAGCCGATGCCGTACCTGGCCGAGACCGAGCGCAGGAACTCGTAGACCTCGCCGTTCTCGCTGAGCGCGAGCTTCATGTCGGCGGCGGCGCCGGTGCGCGCCTGGATCAGGTGATCGCAGTGCACGGTCGTCGGCACCGCCACCTGCGGGAGCCCCGCCTGCATGAACTGGAGGAGCGCCATCTGCGCCGTCGCGTCCTGCATGGCGACGCGGTCGGGATGGAGGGCGAGGTAGGCCTTCCCCGGCGCGAGCTCCTGGCGCTCGGGGTCCTCGAGGTGGGTGTAGAGGATCTTCTCGGCGAGGGTGAGCGGGCGGCCGAGGCGCCGGCGGAGGATCGGGAGGTTCTCCTCCATGCGAACGTAGGCGCGGCTCACGAAGGCAGGCGAGCTCTCGACCAGTGGCATCTTGCGGACTCCTCTACGCGGAGGTTGGCTGATCCGGACCGGAGCGGAAGCCCACCATGATAGCGCAGAACGGTGCGGGTGCGGGAAGCGGTTCGGGCGGAGGTTGCCGCCGCCGCCACTCGCGGCTACCATGGATGCCCGCGCCGGCATCGATCTCGGACATGCCGTCCACCTCCCTGCCGCCGTCCGGAGACCCCATGCCGACCGAACCGCCCGCCGCCATCGATCCGCAGCCCCCTGACCTGAAGGCCCGCATCGCCGCCGTCGAGCGCGCCATCGGCGAGCGCGATGCGGAGCTCCGTGCGGAGCGCGAGCGGGAGGCGATGTTCCGGACGATCGTCGAGAATCTCGACCGGGTCTTCTGGATCATCACGCCGGACCAGAGCCGCATGATCTACCTGAGTCCGGCCACCGAGCGCATCCTCGGGCGCTCGCGCGCGAGCATCTACGCGGATACGCGGTCCTGGATCGCCGCCATTCATCCCGACGATCGGGAGCGCGTGCTCGCGGCGGTCGCCGCGCGCCTGAGCGGTCAGATCCCGGATCCGAGATACACGATCTTCCGCGTCGTCCGCCCGGACGACACGATCCGCTGGCTCCGCAGCTCCGGGGTCGTCGTCACCGTGCCGGAGCGCGGCGAGTGGTACGTGGGGATCGCCGAGGACGTGACCGAGTTGAAGCTCGCTGCCGACGCCGAGAGCGAGCGCGAGGCCCTACTCCGGCTCATGGCCGAACAGCTGCCGGCGGTGATCTGGACCACCGATCGGGATCTCGTCTTCATGTCGAGCACCGGGCGCGGCCTGGCCGATATCGGCCGGGCGCCGAACGAGGTCCTGGGCATGCGGCTCGCGGACTACTTCGCGACGGAGGACCCGGACTTCCCGCCGATCGCTGCGCATCGGCGCGCGCTGGCCGGGGAGGCGGTCACCTACGAGGGCCACTGGGCGGGGCGCGCCTTCGAGTCGCACGTGGAGCCGCTCCGCGACGCGACGGGCCGCACGATCGGCGTCCTCGGCCTGGCCCTCGACGTCACGGATCGTAACCGAGCGGAAGCGGCGGCGCGGGAGTCGCACGAGTCGCTCAAGCATGCGCACGAGGAGCTCAACGAAGCGCACGGCGAGCTCGAGCGTCTCCTCGACCATCTCGAGTTGCGGGTGGCGGAGCGCACGGCGGAGCTGCGCGGGGCCAACGAGGAGCTGAAGCGCGAGGTGGCGGAGCGGATGCGCGCCGACGAGTCGCTCCAGCGGAGCGTCGATCTCTATCGCCTCCTCGCCGAGAACGCGACCGACGGCATCGCACGGTTCGATGTGAACGGCCGCTACCAGTACGTGTCGCCGGCCTACCGGAACATCCTGGGTTTCGCGCCCGAGGAGCTCATCGGGCTGGCGAACTACAAGCTCGTGCATCCGGATGATCTGCAGATCGTGGCCCTGGCTCACCAGGAGGTCCTCGCCGGTTCGGGGCGGGTGACCGTGAGCTTTCGCCTGGCTCACAAGGCCGGCAGCTATCGCTGGGTCGAGGTGAACGCCCGGCGAGTCGCCGAGGACGGAGGCGCCTGCCGCGAGATCGTGTCCGTGATGCGCGACGTGAGCGAGCGGAAGGCGGTGGAGGAGCGGCTCAAGCGACTACAAGATGAGCTGGCGCACGCGGCGCGGCTGTCGACGCTCGGGGAGATGGCGTCGGGGCTGGCGCACGAGCTGGACCAGCCGCTGACGGCCGTGCTCAACTACCTGGATGCAGGGCGGCGGCTGCTGAGCGCGGAGCGCACGGTGATGCCGCCGGCGCTGGGTGGGGCGCTCGAGGAGGCGATGGCGGAGGCGGCGCGGGCGGGGCGGATCATCCATCAGTGGCGGGCGTTCGCGCGGCGGGGAGAGACGGAGCGACGGGCGGAGGACGTGAACCGGCTGGTGCAGGCGGTGGTGGAGCTGGCGGCGGCGGATGTGCGGGTGCGGCGGGTGAAGGTGGAGCTGGACCTGGGGGCGGAGCTGCCGGCGGTGCGGGCGGACGCGGTGCAGGTGCAGCAGGTGATACTGAACCTGCTGCGGAATGCCTGGGAGGCGATGGGCGAGGGGAGCGAGGGCGAGCGGCGGATCACGGTGCGGACGCAGGTGGTGAAGGACGGGGAGGTGGAGGTGGCGGTGAGCGACACGGGGCGGGGGTTGACGGCGGCGGAGCGGAAGCGGTTGTTCGAGCCGTTCTACACGACGAAGGAGTCGGGGATGGGACTGGGTTTGCCGATCAGCCGTTCGATCGTGGAGGCGCACGGCGGGCGGTTGTGGGCGGATGCGGAGCCCGCGGATCGCGAGACGATGACCGGCGCCACCTTCCGCTTCACCCTCGCGGCCATGCTCCCGGGCGGAGAATCGTGAACTTCGTCAATTCTTGAACGCAGGAGATCCCGATGCGCCGCGAATCGCGGGCCGAGCTCGATCCGGCGGCCGCCGAGCTCAGATCCCGCCTGGCCGCTCTTGAACGCACGCTCGCCGAGCGCGATGCGGAGCTCGCGAGCCTCCGCGAGCGCGAGCAGGTGTTCGGCTCGATCGTCGAGCACCTCGACCGCATCTTCTGGATCATCGCCCCCGATCTGAGCCGCGTCATCTACATGAGCCCCGCCTTCGAGCGCATCTGGGGACAGCCGGCGTCGACGATCTATGCTCACGGCGACTGGGCCGCGCCCATCGATCCCGGTGACCGGGCGGCTCTCGAGAGCGCCATGCGGGATCGCGTCGCGGGGAAGCCGCTCGCAAGCCATCAGGTCTTCCGGATCCGGCGCGCCGATGGCTCGGTGCGCTGGATTCGCGGGTCCGGCCGGATGGTGCCCGCTCCGGAGCGCGGCGAGTGGTACGTGGGCATCGCCGAGGACGTGACCGAGTTGAAGCTCGCTGCCGACACCGACAGCGAACACGGAGCGCAGCTCCGGCTCATGATCGAGCAGATGCCGGCGGTGATCTGGACCACCGATCGGGATCTCGTCTTCATGTCGAGCACCGGGCGCGGCCTGGCCGATCTCGGCCGGGCGCCGAACGAGGTCCTGGGCATGCGGCTCGAGGACTACTTCGCGACGGAGGACCCGGACTTCCCGCCGATAGCCGCGCATCGGCGCGCGCTGGCCGGGGAGGCGGTCACCTACGAGGGCCACTGGGCGGGGCGGGCCTTCGAGTCGCACGTGGAGCCGCTGCGCGACGCGACGGGCCGCACGATCGGCGTCCTCGGCCTGGCCCTCGACGTCACGGACCGTAACCGAGCGGAAGCGGCGGCGCGGGAGTCGCACGAGTCGCTCAAGCAGGCGCACGAGGAGCTCAACGAAGCGCACGGCGAGCTCGAGCGTCTCCTCGACCATCTCGAGTTTCGGGTGGCGGAGCGCACGGCGGAGCTCAACGGGGCCAACGAGGAGCTGAAGCGCGAGGTGGCGGAGCGGATGCGCGCCGACGAGTCGCTCCAGCGGAGCGTCGATCTCTATCGCCTCCTCGCCGACCATGTGACCGATGTCATCACGCGCCTCACGCCCGAGGGTGTCCACACCTACGTGTCTCCGGCCAGTCGCTCGGTCACCGGTTACGCCCCCGAGGAAGTGGTGGGACGGAGCGTCTTCGAGTTCGCGCACCCGGACGATGCGGAGATGATCCGGCAGGTACGGACCCGGGTGCTGTCGACCACCGACACGGTGACAGTGGCCTATCGCTTTCGGCGGAAGGACGAGCGCTATGCCTGGATCGAGTCGACCTGCAAGCGGCTGGCCGAGCCGGGGGGAGCGATCGAGGGTATCATTGCGGTCACCCGCGATGTGAGCGAGCGGAAGGCGGTGGAGGAGCGGCTCAAGCGACTACAAGATGAACTGGCGCGCGTGGCGCGGCTGTCGACGCTCGGGGAGATGGCGTCGGGGCTGGCGCACGAGCTGAACCAGCCGCTGACGGCGGTGCTCAACTACCTGGACGCAGGGCGGCGGCTGCTGAGCGCGGAGCGCACGGTGATGCCGCCGGCGCTGGGTGGGGCGCTCGAGGAGGCGATGGCGGAGGCGGCGCGGGCGGGGCGGTTCATCCATCAGTGGCGGGCGTTCGCACGGCGGGGAGAGACGGAGCGACGGGCGGAGGACGTGAACCGGCTGGTGCAGGCGGTGGTGGAGCTGGCGGCGGCGGATGTGCGGGTGCGGCGGGTGAAGGTGGAGCTGGACCTGGGGGCGGAGCTGCCGGCGGTGCGGGCGGACGCGGTGCAGGTGCAGCAGGTGATACTGAACCTGCTGCGGAATGCCTGGGAGGCGATGGGCGAGGGGAGCGAGGGCGAGCGGCGGATCACGGTGCGGACGCGGGTGGTGAAGGACGGGGAGGTGGAGGTGGCGGTGAGCGACACGGGGCGGGGGTTGACGGCGGCGGAGCGGAAGCGGTTGTTCGAGCCGTTCTACACGACGAAGGAGTCGGGGATGGGACTGGGTTTGCCGATCAGCCGTTCGATCGTGGAGGCGCACGGCGGGCGGTTGTGGGCGGATGCGGAGCCCGCGGATCGCGAGACGATGACCGGCGCCACCTTCCGCTTCACCCTCCCGGTGGACGACTCGGCGCCCCACCACGGGAAGAGCGCGGCATGAGTCCCCGTGCCGGCAGGGCGCCCGAGCCCGAGAATGAGACCGTCCCGACCGTCTTCGTGGTCGATGACGACGCGGGCGTGCGCAAGTCGCTCCAGCTCCTCATCGAGACGGACGGGCTGCCGGTCGAGACCTATCCCTCCGCGCTGGAGTTCCTCGCAGTCTGCACGCCGGAACGGCCGGGATGCCTCGTCCTCGACCTGCGCATGCCGGGACTGAGCGGGCTCGAGCTACAGGAGCGGTTGGCGGAGAAAGGCTGCCGCCTTCCGATCATCTTCATCAGCGGGCAAGGCGAAGTGAGCACCGCTACGCGGGCCCTCAGAGCCGGCGCCCTGCACTTCCTCGAGAAGCCGTTCTCGAGCCAGGAGCTCCTCGCCACGATTCACAAGGCGCTGGAGAAGGACCGCAAGGCGAGGGACCGGGCCGCCCGGCGCGAGGAAGCGCGCCGTCTCCTCGCCGGCCTGACTCGTCGCGAGCGGCAGGTTTGCGAGCAGCTGGTCCGCGGTGCGCCGGTGAAGGCCATCGCGGCTGATCTGGGAATGGCGAAGAAGACCTGTGATGTCCACCGCGCGAACATCCTCCGCAAGATGCAGGTGACGACGATCCCGGAGCTTGTTCGGATAGTCCTCCTGGCAACGGATGAGGGGGACGTCGGACCCCCCGAGCCGGACTAGGGAATTTCCCTATATCGGCACAGAAACTTGCTTATGGAAAAACACCGGAAAAGAAACGAGAATGCCGCTTGGAGTTGGTGAGGCCGCTCCAGCTGGCCGCTGGGAAAGGCCCGGCTTTCGGAGGGTCGACTGGCCGCAGGCCCTTCGGTAAGCCGGGCCTGACCTTTTCCCATCCCCCTGCCCTGGGATGTCCCCACTTCCCCCGGGCCTGGAATCACCACTCCCCTTAAGGGGTCCGACGGCCCGCCCCGGTCGAAGAGTTCGGGCGGGCCACTGCAGGAGATCCCGCCCCCGGCCGGCGTCGCGCCGGACCCTCGCCATCCTTCCCGGCGCGCTCCTTCCGCCCGGCCGCGGGTCCTACTGGAGGAGCACCATCTTCCGCTCGGCCCGCTCCGCCGGCGTGATCAGCCGGTAGAGGTAGATACCGCTCGCCACGCGCCCGCCGCGCCGGTCGCGGCCGTCCCACGCGACCGCGTGCGCGCCCGCCGCCAGGCGGCCATCGGCCAGCGTCCGCACGAGTCGCCCGGTGACGTCGAAGACGTCGAGTCGCACCGCGGACTCCGCGGCGAGCGAGAAGCGGATCGTGGTGGCCGGGTTGAAGGGATTCGGCGTGTTCTGCTCGAGGCCGAAGCGAAGGACCGGCGCTGCGTTTCCATCCACGGCCGTCGCCCCGCCGTTCACGGGCACGAGCAAGCTCGACGCGGGGCCCCAGGCCCCCTTGGTGTCGCGGCCCCGCACCCAGAGCCGCACGGTGCCGGCGGTGAGGGTTCCGGGGGGGATGGTCGCCTGGACGTTCACGATCACCGCGCCGAAGGAGCCGGTCATCGGCGTCCCGGTTCCCGCGGGCGCCGGCGAGGTTCCGAAGGACCATTCGGCCGCGGCCACCGTCGAGCCGCCGGTGAGCGCCTCGCTCACGGTGGCGGAGAGCAGCGCGGGCTCGGCGCCGCGCACCGGCAGCGGCAGGACCGCGATCGATCCAGCGACCACGATCGGCCCGAGGAGATCCCCGCCCGGCAAGGCGATCGCGAAGTCCGCGTTCGAGTCGTCCCGGCCGCCGAGGACGGGCGACCCGTCGTCGGTCACCTGGACGCGGATGCGGTACCGATTGCTGTTGGGGTAGCCCGCCGGATTCCAGCTGTAGGGCGAGGGTCCGGGCGCGCCGGTGACGAGGCCCCAGGACTGGCCGCCGTTCGAGCTCACGTAGATCGCCCGCGACGCGATCGACTGCCCGCCGGCCGCCGCTTCGGTCCAGGTGATCGGGATGGGCCCGCTCGAGAAGGTCTCGCCGCCGTTCGGCGCGGAGACCGCGACATCGGGATGATCGTGCCCGATGAGCCAGATGAGCGTCCTGTCGAGGATGTCGGTGCGCGTCACATCGTCGGGAACGGTGGCGTTGATCTGCGCCCACTCGAAGAAATTGGCGGCGATCCTGGTCGGCTGCCCGCCCCACACCGCGGTCGCCGGCTGGCCGGCCGGCCCGGAGCCGGTGAAGCGGATCGCGATGTCGTCGGGCGATGAGTCGTTGTTCTGCCAGGAGGCGATCGCGGTTCCGCCCGCGGAGTTGGGATTGACCTCGTCGCCCGCGGCCCCGGAGCGGTGCGGCGCGTAGGGAACCCCGCCGGTGTAGGCGCCGCTCACCGGATCGCCGGCGATCCCGCGGACCAGGCTCCAGGAGGCCGGGTCCGCCTGCCAGATCGCCTTGAGCTCGTTCTCGAACCAGCTCCGCCGGGCAGCCGAGTAGTCGGGGGAGGACGGGTCCGAGAAGTCCCAGGCCACGTCGTGCGAGAAGATGGTCCAGCGCGCGCCGCCCGCGTTGAACGCGGCGAGCGTGTCCCGCGCCGCATCGGTGATCACCGGGTACTGCTCGAGCCCGGCTTGCCACACGACCGCCTTGAACGAGCGGAGGCCCTGCTCGAGATTGCCGAGGCGCGGCGGATTCGCGAGCACGCCCTCCCAGGTCGAGTAGGACCAGCCGCGCGCGCCGAGTGCGCTCTCGTAGTAGCCCTTCTTGTCGAAGGAGTCGTCGCTGATGACGACCAGCACGTCCCGCCGCGTGTCGGTCGTGAATGTGTAGTGGGGGCCGCCCAGGTTGTCGCGCACGGCGTTGCCCTGGCTGTCCACCGACTCGACGTCGAAGAAGTAGGTCTGGCTCGGCAGGAGCCCGGTGATGCTCGCCGCATGCGAGGTGACGAGGGTCGGATCGAGTGGCGTCTCGGAACCGAGCGCCGGGGTCGTGCCATAGAAGACCTGGGAGCTGGCCGGGGCGGACGTGAGCCAGGTGATGGTCGCTCCCTCCTGGCTCTGGTTCCCGGCGTGGACCGCGGTGATGACCGGTCCGCTCAGGTTGACGGCGGCCCGCGCCACGATCGGCGCCGCGTCGAGATAGGTCACCGTGATCGTGTCGCCGTCGGACACCTGAAGGAGTCCGTCGGCGAGCGGGGCGACGAGCGAGATGGGGAGCGCGCCGGTGAAGAGCCCGCTCCCGCCGGCGAGACTCACCGTCTCGGGTGAAGTCTCGGTGGTCGAGGTGACGCTCACCGTGAGCGGTAGGGCGGCGTTGGCATCCGCGACCTGGATGTTGATCACGTCGGTCGCGCCGTAGGTCGGCCGATCGAGCTCGAGCACGGCGAAGCCGCTGGCGAACCCGCCCGTCACCACCAGCGCAAAAGGTTGCGGTCCGAAGGCAATATTGGCGGCATCGACACGGAGGATCCAGGTCCCGGCCGCCGGGGCGTTCCGCTGCACGCACTCCTCGACGTTGATCGTGTCGGCGGTGCCGCCGGTCGCCGACTGGCCGCCCGAGTAGACGTTTCCGCGATAGACGGCGCCCCCCGGCTCGGTGGCGGTGACATGGAGATCGTTGACCAGGTTCTGCGCGGCCGCCGGCGTCGAGGGATAGTCGGTCCAGACGAGCGTGGCCTCGAACGGGACGGCGCCGCTGGCCACCTCGATCGCGAACTCGATGTACTCGCCGGTCAGGAGCCCGGCCGTGTAGTCGACGAGCGCCGTCTGGCGCTGGTCGCCGGCGAAGTAGAGCACGTTGTCGGTGAGGACCCGCCCCCAGCCGATCGAGTTCGACGGAATGGTGTGGCCCGAGACCGAGTTGTCACCCGAGTTGACCGCCATCGCCTTGAGCAGCGCCGCCGACGGCGTGAAGCCGTTGGCGGGCACCTTGGTTCCGGTCGGGTACCAGCCTTCGGTCACGTACTGGCGCATGAGCGCGGTGGCGCCGGCCATGGCCGGTGTGGCCATGCTCGTGCCGGAGAACGAGACGTACGAAGCGTCGCCGGAGCTGTACGCGCTCGTCACGTTATCGGCGGGGGCGCAGATCGTCGGCTTCCGCCGGCCGTCGTCGGCAGGACCGCCGGAGGTCGATCCATAGAGGACGTTGGCGTTCGAGCCGTTCCCGGTGCCGCCGGCCGAGACGCAGTTCTTGGCCGTCGCCGGGCTCCCCACTTCTCCTGTTCCGCCCAGGTTGCCGTTGGCGAAGAAGGGGAGGAAGTCCTTGTGCTCCCACATGAACTGGTCGACGGTCATCGCCTGGAAGTCGTAGTCGCCGGCGACCGCCGAGCTCCACGAGTTCGACATGATGCGGGCGCCGCCGGCTGCGTTGCCGGTGTAGGGCAGGATGAGGAGGTCGTTCAGATCCACCGGGACGTAGATGGCGGTGGGGTCGGTCCCGCCGCCGTCGCAGAAGTAGAGCTGCGATTTGAGCGCCATGCCGTCGCGGGGATCGCTCGCGATCGGCGAGTCGTCGCCGCACACGGTGCCGGCCGTGTGCGTGCCGTGTCCCGATGCGTCGCCGAAGGTGATGCGCGTGTCCTCGCTCGCCTTCACGTAAGCGAGGAGCTTGCGATGGGTCGGGTACTGCCCGTAGGTCGTGATGGGCACCGCCCCGTCGCGGAACATGTTGTGCGAGGTGCGGATCCCGGAGTCGGTCGTGGACAGGATCTGGCCCTCGCCGCGAATGCCTTGGTCCCAGATGCGGCGGTTCCCGTTGATCCAGGTCTGCACCACCCACTGCGCGCTCGCATTGTCGAGGCGCGGCGCGTGCCAGGGCTCGATCCAGGCGACCGCCGTCTCCTGGGCGAGCGCCGGCAGGATGTCGCTCGCGGCCGCGAAGCGGATGAGCTGGTTCCGGCCGCGCGAGCGCTCGAGCACGGTGCCGCCGAGCGCGGCGATGCGAGAGGCGACCGGGTCGGGGTCGTCGCCGGCGAAGACGAGGAGCGTGTAGATGTCGCCGCTGCGGCCCGGGGCCATCTCGGGCGCAGCGGAGAGCTTGTACGCCGGATGATAGGCGCCGATCCAGCCGACCGCCGGGAGCCGCTCAGCGCGCGCGGCGGCGTCCGCCGGGAGATACACGAGGAAGGCGTAGCTCGGGAGATAGGCGTGAATGCGCCCGCCGAGTGCGGCGAGGTCCTCCTTCCAGCGCTCCTCGATCGGGCCGGTGAACTGCACCAGGTAGTACCCGCCGGCGCCGGGTGCGCCCGGCGAGCGGAGATCCGCCGGGAGCGGCGGCTCGCCGTCGCGCGTGTCGAAAGAGATGCCGTTCGCGAGCGCAATGCGGGTCGGCGCGGCGGCGGGTTCGGGTGAGGTGCGGCCGCGTCCGGCGACAGCGATCCAGTCGCCGGTCGCGCCCAGCATGCCCGTTGCGCCGCGCGCGGGCGGCGGTGGTGTGGAGGCCGGAAGCGGTGCCGTCGCGAGCGCGCGGGTGGACGCGGCGACCTGGAGCGCGTCGCCGCCGGCGAGCGCGTGGAGCAGGAAGGCGGCGAGAGCGAGGGCGGGGCCTCCGGCCAGGCGCAAGGCGCGCGGCAGCGTCGAGCGATGCATGAATTCCTCATTCCGCCGCACGGCGGTTCGGGGGATCGGGAGATCGGGAGAGCCGGATCCTTCCGACTCGTGGGGCGTCCCGGCGATGTGGCGTGGGAGACACCGGAACGCCCGGCACTCTACAGCATATCCCGCCCGGGGAGAAGCGGCCAGCACGGCGGGCGGGCGGTGGACGGCCGCGGGTGCGCGGCGCGCCGGAAGCTCTCGCCCGGCGCTCGGTTGCGACCGCGGGCGGCTACCTCCCGTACGCCGTCTTGCCGGGAGGCGGGGTCGCGCCGCGGATCTTCGCCTCGTAGGTGCGCGCGGGGTCGATCGGCGCCGCCCCCGGGTCGCCCCACGAGCGCTCGAACGAGGTTATGACGGCGGCGACCAGCGGCTTGTTCCAGAGCGTCACCGACAGGTTGCGCGAGGCCGACCAGTAGCTCGGATCCCAGTTCGCGGTGCCGATCCACACCGCCTCGCCGTCCACCGCCATGAACTTCGTGTGCTGGACCCGGGCGTACGGGATGTACCCGCCGCTCCATTCGGGGATGGTCATCATCCTGACGGCGATGTTCGGCACCCGGGCGAGGGACTGCGTGGCCGCCATGCCCCTGCCGCCCGCCTGCCAGTCGGAGACGAGGAGGCGCACGCGCACGCCGCGCGCGGCCGCGCCCCGGAGCGCATCGTCGATCGTCGAGTCGCGCCCGCCGCGGCCCTCGATGCCGTAGTTGAGGAGCTGGATCGCGATCTCCCGGCGCGCGCCGGCGATGAGATCCGCGATCCGGGTGCGGTCCCAGTGCGTCGTGTCGGGGATGGCGGCGAGCGGGCTCCACCCGGGGACGATGCGCACGGTGTCGCCCGGCGCCTGCAGCACGGAGTAGGGCGCGCGCGCCGCGGCGGCGCGTGCGCTCGCCTTCGCCAAGTCGATCGCCGCCGCCCGCGCCTCCGGCGCCGCGAGCGTGTCGGCCGCGGCCCAGTCCATGTCGAACACGCCGCCGAACGCCGCGGCGAGGTGCGGGTCGCGGACCCGTACGCCCAGCTCGTGGATGTGCTTGAGCGCGCGCCAGTCGAGGTTCGGGCTGCCGACGAAGACCGCGGCGCGATCCGCGACGGTGCGGTCGGCGATGATGACCTTCGCGTGCTGCGCGCCGCCGGCGAGCGCTCGGAAGTCGACGAGCCGGAGCTCGATCCCCGGCACGCGACCGAGCGAATCGGCCGGCGACGGATAGGTGGCCGCCATGCCGCGGTCGAGGAGCAGGCGCACGCGCACGCCGCGCCGGGCCGCGGCGCCAAGCGCGTCGAGGATCGGGGCCAGCGGCTCGCCGGGCCAGTGCGAGAGATAGAAGTGCTCGAGGTCGAGTGTCTTCTCGGCATCGGCGATCATGTCGAGCCAGACCGCCTGCGCCGCCGGCAGGGCCGGATTGCCAAGTGTGGTCTCGACCGGGCGCGTCTCCGCGAGCTCGACCGGCGGGGCGGCGGCGGCGACGACGGCTGTGGCAGCGGTGGCGGCGGGCGCCGACCAGGCGACGAGAAACGCCGAGGCCAGGAGCACCCGAATCGCGCCGATCATGACGCTACCCTCAGCGCACGGTGAGCGATCCCTCGGAGCTCCCGAGGGGTACGGTGGTGGCCGCAGCATTGGCCGCGGTCGCGTTCTCGACGCGGAGTCCCGTGGTTCCGGCCGGCGCAGACGCCGCGATCGCGACCGTGACCGTGGCCACGATCCCGTCTCCGGCCGCGATGCGCGCGGTGTCGTCGAGATCGAGAAGCACGACGCGCGCGACCTCGGCCTCGGTGTTGAACGACGCATCGAAGCCGTTTGCCCGCGGCCCTGGCGCGGCTCCGGTCACTGTGAGCCGGCTCGGGTTGAAGACCAGGTCGAACTGGAGTCCGCTCAGGGCCGTCGTGTTCTCGAGGAGGAAGCTCACGGTCGCCGTGCCCCCGGCCGTGCCCTCGGCGGACTGGATGCGGAGCACGTTGGTCACGGACGGCGCCACCGGCGGGCCGCCGTTGTCGCCATCGTCCCCGCCGCACGCGACCAGGACGAGCGTCAGGGCGAGTAGCCATCGCCCCGCCGACACTCGAGTGTTCATCTCGCGTTCTCCTTTGACCGCCGCGCTCATCGCACCACCGTCAGCCGGGCCGAGGCGCTCTCGTGGCCCGCGGTGACACGCGCCCAGTAGATGCCCGCAGCAAGCGGCCGGCCGCTCGAGCCCCGGCCGTCCCAGGTCACCTCGTGCCGGCCCGGGGCGCGCAAGTCGTCGGCGAGCGCGGCCACGAGCCGCCCGCTCACGTCGTAGATTCCGACGGTAACCCGCCGATTTTCACTGCCGGGCACCGTGAAGGCGATGCGGGCCGGGCTCGCAAATGGATTCGGCGCGACCGGCCATACTGCGAGAACTGCCGGGGCGGCGCTCGCCGGCGAGGCGCGCTCCGGGGCGCCGAGGACGGCGTCTCCCGCGACGCGTGTGCCGCCGGGGCCGATGAGATCGATCCGGAGCGGGACCATGGCTGCGGCCGGGTCATCGCCCGCCGGCAAGGCAAGTGGAAGCAGGATCACAGGTTCGCCGCCCGCGAGCGAGCGGCCGTCGACGGCGAGGGCGAGGAGGTGCGTCGTGCCCGCGCGGTCGCGTGCGGCGCCGGCGGCAAGGACGCCGGCGCGCGCGCTCCGGGCCGATCCGCCAAGGGGCGTCACGCCGATCGCACCGGCCGCGTGCGCCAGGATGAGTTCGACCGCCACGACCGGCTTCTCCGCGGCGATCGCGATCGGCAGGACCCACGTTTCGCTGCCGGCTGGCGCGGCCGGCTCGGCGGCGGGCCTCGCACCGGCGGCGACTGCGCGCACAATGAGAACGAGATCGCCCACGTCCAGGCGCGCGTCCGCGTTCAAGTCGGCCCGTGCCAGCTCCTCGGCGCTCGGCTCCTGGACCGCGAGCACGAAGTCGAGGGCGAGGAGCACATCGGCGACCTCGAGGAGATCGTTCCCGTCCACATCGCCCGCGATGATCGTGTCCGGTGCCGCGGCGCGCACCGCGCTCAAGACATCGAGCTTCCCGTAGCCGTAGAGATTGTTGGGGAGAACGCCGGTGAAGGCGTCGGCGCGGGCGGTGCTGGTGAGCGCTCGCTTCACGTCGATGATGTCCCAGTCGGGATGGAGCTCGAAGAGGAGGGCCACCGCTCCGGCGACATGGGGGGTGGCCTGGCTCGTACCCTGCTGGATCGCGTAGCTGTCGCCGGCGAGGATGAACATGTTCGGGTAGTCATCCGGGAAAGGCGAGGTGAAGCTCGAGGCGGCGGATCCAGGCGGCGCATCGCTCGAGAAGCAGGAGCCGATCTCCTGCCCCGGGGCGACGAGCTCAGGCTTGATGCGTCCGTCGCGCGTGGGCCCCGCATTGGAGAGCGGCGCGATGACGCCGAACACGGCGTTCGGGAAGCCGAGCTGTCGCAGATCGAAGTGGTTCAGGTCCTTGTCATCCCATTCGATCTTCGTCATGTAGGCGCCTACCGTGATCGCATTGCGTGCGGTCCCCGGCTCGGCCACGAAGCCAGTCGGGGGCACGAAGTTGGTGAAGCGCGCCCCGATGGTGCCGGCTGCGATGTAGGCATCGAACGGGCCGGCGTCACCCTCGATCCGAACGCGCCATTGCCCCGGCATGGGCACCACGCCGCCGGCATCGATCACAATGATGCTGCACTGGAAGTCCCCATTGGCGGGATCGGCGCCGCTCACCGCATTCTGGATTCCGATCACGCCGTCCCCGGTGAAGTCGCCGCTCGCGCCGTTCGATCCGCCGGGAGCGAACGGTCCGATTGCGATGTCGTTCGGTGTGATCAGAGTGACCGAGAAGCCAGAGAACGTCTCGTACCACATGTTGATGAGGACGAAATCGTTCTGGCTGCCGGGCTCCGGGGTGTAGTTGGAGATGGTGAAACGGATCTCGGAGCCGCTCTGCAGATCTCCCGCCGCGTGTCGTGGGGGATCGTCGCGCTCGTTGCCGGCGGCGATCACGATGGCCTTGCCCGCCTTTCCGGCGCGGCAGAGGTTGTCGATCGCGACCTCCTCGAGCGCCGAACCATCATGGGCGCCGGTGTGGCCGCCAAGACTCAGATTGGCGACGTACGGCGCACCGAGTTCGGCCGCCTTCTGGTCGATGAAAGAGAGCCCGTTCACGATGTCAGCGCTCGTGAAGTCGCCTGTCCGCGTGCGATCGGCGTTGACGATGACGAGATCGGCCTCGGGGGCCATACCGCGGAAGCTCGAGTCGGCTCGCCCGCCGCCGGCGGCGCTCCCTGTGATGTGAGTGCCATGGCCCACCACATCCTGCGAGACGGCGCCAGTATTGATGTCGGCAGCGGTCAAGAGGGTGCCGCCGTAAGGTCCGCTCCCCGGCTGGCTCAGGTCGAGGAGGAACTTGATGCGGGTCGTGCCGTCCGCGTTCCTGAAGTCGGGATGGTTGACGTCGATGCCGGTGTCGACAACGCCGACGACGACGCCGCGCCCGGTGGCTCCGAACTCGGACCACACGCCCGGAGCGCCGGTGTCGGGTACGCTCACGTCGTTCATCGGGAAGCGACGGCTCGCGGGCTCGAGGCGCGTGATCTCAGGCCGCCGCGCCAGATCGTCCACGAGCGCGAGCGGCACCGCGCGCGCGGTGGCGACCGGGCCGACCACCGCGTCCACCGTGATGCCGAGCGCGGCGAGGGACTGCGCGCCGCCAGTCTCGATCGCGAAGAGGAGATCGGCGACCGGGACGCCGCCCTCGATCCGGGCGCCGAGGGCGGCCGCCATCGGGCTGAGCGTGGCGATGACCGGGGCGCCGGCGGGCGCGGCGCTGGCGCTCGCGTCGAACAGCGGCTCCGCCGCCACGCGGAGGAGCGGCGCGATCTTCCGGCCCTCCTCCGGGCTGAGCGGCGGCGCGGGAGCGGCGAGCGCGCTTCCGGCGCCGAGGATCGCCATGAGACCGACCAGGCGGCAGATGTGCTTGGCTTTCATCGCGTGTCGTCCTCGCAGTGCGTCCATATCACTTGTCATGTCACCCGTCCATGTCACTTGATCTCGAGCTGGCGGGCGGGCTCGATCATGATCACCTCGTCGAGCGCCGCCAGCTCGGCGAGAGCGCTCGGCGCCACCCGGCCGGTCGCGACGTCCCCGATCACCGTGTCCACCTGCATGCCCTTCTTCGCGAGCGCCGTCTCGGTGCCCTCGCCCTTCACCCGTACGAGCACGGTGACGAGCGAGTCGCCGTGCCCCGCGGCGAGGAGCTGTGACGCGGTGCGCTTGAGCTCGGGGTCCACCTTGGCCGCGGCCGGTCCCGAGAGATCGAGCGACTCCTGGCTGTGGGGTGCGCAGCCGAAGAGGAGCGCGCCGACGAGGGCGGCCATGATCAGCATCCGGGACGCCGGCAGGTGAAGAGAGATGGGGTCGATCATGCAGTCCTCGCTATGAGGCGGTCGTTGGCGAACAGGTGTCAACGGGAGCCGGAACAGGCGATGAAGCTACCACCTGGTGCCGGCTCGCGAAAGGGGATGCGACACCGGTCAGACCGTCGCGCCCGCGGCGATCGGTTGCCAGCCGCCCGGGTAGCGGCGCGCGAGATCGGCGTACATCTCCTTGAAGCGGAGCCAGTCGGCCTTGTAGGCCTCGTCCACGGTCTTCTCGAGGAGGCGCGCCGGGACGCCGACCGCGATGTGTCCGGCGGGGATCTCCTGGCGCTGCCGGACGACCGCGCCCTCGCCCACCACGGCCCACGTGCCGAGGACGGTCCAGTCGCTCACCACGGCGCCCATGCCGATCACAGCGTAATCGTCGATGCGGAGCGCGTTGTGGATGATGGCGCCGTGGCCGATCGTGACCCAGCTCCCGATCGTGCACGTCTCGCCGGGACGCGCGTGGATCACGCAGTTGTCCTCGACGCTCGTCGCGTCGCCGATGCGGATGGCGCCGTAGTCGCCGCGGATGCGGGCGCCGGGGCCGATCCAGGCGCCGCGGCCGATCACGACGTCGCCGAAGACGTCGGCCGAGGGATGGATGTAGGTGCCCGCGCCGATCGCGGGTGTCTTGCCTTCGAAGCTGGCGATGGTCATGCGAGCGATCCTCCTCCCGGTGCGAGCGAATGAGGGAGCATAGCAAGCCAAGCGCCGGATCGCGGTGGTGATACGATCCCCGCTATGCTTGCCATGACTGATGCCGAGGCGCGCCGCGATCTCCTCGTCCTCCGCGACGTGCGCCATGTCTACGGCGACGAGGGCGGCGAGGTGGAGGCGCTCCGCGGCGTCTCGCTCACCGTCGGGGCAGGCGAATTCGTCGCCCTCGTCGGCCAGAGCGGGAGCGGGAAGAGCACCCTCCTCCACGTCATGGGCGCCATGGATCGCCCGCGCGCCGGCGAGGTGTGGCTCGGCGGCCGCGACGTGGCCCGCCTCGACGACGAGGCGCGCACCGCGATCCGCCGGCGCGAGGTCGGCTTCGTCTTCCAGTTCTTCAATCTGCTGCCGACGCTCGATCTTCGCGAGAATGTCATGCTGCCGGCGCTCCTCGCCGGGGTGGGCGCCGGCGAGGCGCGGCGGCGCGCCGAGGAGCTCCTCGCGGCGGTCGGGCTCGCCGGTCTGGCCGGGCGGCGGGCGACCGCGCTTTCGGGAGGCGAGCGGCAGCGCGGCGCCATCGCGCGCGCGCTCGTGAACGACGCCCCGTTGCTCCTGGCCGATGAGCCAACCGGGAACCTCGACTCGGCGACCGGCGCCGAGATCGTGCGGCTCCTCCGCGCCCTGCCCGCGACGCGCGGGACCACGATCGTTCTCGCCACGCACGCGCCCGAGCTGGCGCGGGCGGCCGATCGCGTCGTCACGATGCGCGACGGCCGGATCGAGGGCGTCTCGCCGGCGTCCGCGGCCCCGCCCCCATGATCCGCCGTCTCCTCGGCTGGCTCGGCTGGCGCCACACGCGGCGCGCGCCCGGTCTCTTCCTCCTCGCCGTCCTCGGCGTCGCGCTCGGGGTCGCCGTCTTCGTCGCGATCCAGGTCGCGAACCGCACCGTGCTCCGCACGTTCGCCGCTACCGTGGACGCGGTGGCGGGGCGCGCCAATCTCGAGATCGCCGCGGGCAGCGGCGGTCTTCCTGACTCGCTCTACGTACGCGTGCGACGCGCGGCCGGGATCACCGCGGCGACGCCGGTCGTCACCGGGAGCGCGCTCCTCCCGGAGCATCCGGGCGAGGTGGTCGAGCTCCTCGGCATCGACAGCTTCTCGAATGCGCCTTTCCGGAGCTACGAGGTCGGAGGCGGTGACGGCGGCGCCGGCGGCGATCCGGGCGAGTTCCTGCGCTGGCTCGCGGATTCTCGCGGGGCGCTCCTGCCGGCGGCGTTCGCGCGGAAGCTCGGGGTCGCCCCCGGCGACTCGCTCGTGATCCTTGCCCGGTCGCAGCCGGACACGCTCGTTGTGCGTGGCCTCCTCCGCTTCACGGGCGAGTTCGAGCGCACGGCCGAGCGCCTTGTCGTCCTCGACATCGCGACCGCGCAGGAGGTCACCGGCCGGCTCGGCCGGCTCGATCGGATCGATCTCATTGTGGACGATCCGGATCAGGCGGCGGCGTGGCTCATGGGTCCCGCCGGCGTGGCCGGCTCCGCACTCCCGCCCGACGCCACGGTCCGCCGCCCCGGCGCGCGCACCGCGCAGGTCGAGACCATGCTCGCCGCCTTCCGTCTCAACCTGACCGCGCTCAGCTTGATCTCGCTCTTCGTCGGCGTCTTTCTCGTCTACAACGCGGCGATGACCGAGGTCGTGCGCCGGCGGCGCGAGATCGGGATCCTGCGCGCGCTCGGCGCGCCGCGCCGGCTCATCGGCCGGCTGGTCCTCCTCGAGACCGGAGTCCTTGGCGCGATCGGGATCGCCGCCGGGCTCGGCCTCGGCGTCCTCCTCGCGCGGCTCGTGCTCGGCTCGATCGCGCGCACCGTCTCGGCGCTCTACGTGCAGGTCGCGGTGCGCGAGCTCTTCGTCGAGCCGCGCGTGCTCGTTGCGGCCGCGCTCGCCGGCGTGGGGGCGGTCGTCGCCGCCGGCATCGCCCCGGCGCGCGAGGCCGCGCGCCTCGAGCCGCAGGAGGTCCTCGCCGAGGGGCGCTACCCGGCGCCGCGCTGGTTCCGCCCGCTCCGGATCCTCGGGCTCGCGCTCCTCGCGGGGGCGCTCGCCGCCGCGATCTGCATCTCACCGCTCGCCGCGCGCCATCCGTGGACCGGATTCGTCGCGGCGCTCCTCATCCTGGTCGCCGGCGCGCTCGCGGCGCCCGCGGCAGCGGCAGCGCTCATCGCGCTCGCGGCGCCCCTCGTGCCGGCGAGCGTCGGCCTCCGTCTCGCGGCGCGCGAGCTGCGTGCCGCGCTCCGGCGCGCCGCGGTGACGATTGCCGCCCTGAGCTCGGCGATCGCCATGGTGGTCGGCGTCTCGATCATGATCGAGAGCTTCCGTCGTACCGTGGACCTGTGGATCGAACAGACGATCCGCGCGGATCTCTACGTGACGCCGGCGAGCCATGCGGCGGGCGAGGCCGTCGTGCTCCCGCCCGATGTGATCGCGGCGATCGCGGGGCGCCCCGGCCTCCGCGCCGTCGACCGCCTGCGGAGCTTCGATCTCACGGTGGGTGGCCGGGGCATCCGTGGCGGCGCGGTGCTCCTCGATGTGATCGCGGCCGAGTCCACCTTCCTCTTCCGGAAGGGTAACGCGCGCGCGGTCCTCGCTGCGGCAGTGCGGGACGGCGGCGTCATCGTGAGCGAGCCGCTCGCGCGCCACCAGGGGCTCGGGGAAGGCGACACGCTTCGCCTCGTCACTCCCGGCGGCCCCGCCGCCCTCCCGATCGCCGGCGTCTTCTACGACTACTCGAGCGACGCCGGGCTCGTGCTCTTCCATCTCCCGCATTACGCGCGTCTCTTCCGCGACGATCAGGTCAACTCGCTCGCGCTCTATCTCGACGATCCGGCGGCGACCGAGTCCATGCGCGATGAGATCCTCGCGACGGCCGGCCGCGAGCACGCGCTCATCGTCCGCTCGAACCGGGACATCCGCACCGCGGCGCTCCGCGAGTTCGATCAGACCTTCGCCATCACCATGACGCTCAAGCTCATCACGCTCATCGTCGCCATGACCGGCGTCTTCTTCACGTTGACCGTGAGCGTGGCGGCGCGGCGGGCGGAGATCGGGATCCTGCGCGCGATCGGCGCGACGGCGGTGCAGGTCAGGCGGATGGTCCTCTTCGAGGCGCTGCTGATCGGCCTCGCCGCGCTCCTGGTCGGTGCCGTGACCGGGATCGGGCTCGCGCTCCTCCTCGTCTTCGTCATCAATCGCCAGTTCTTCGGCTGGACCATCCTGTGGGTGCTCTCGCCGCGCGTCCTCTTCGAGGCGCTCGCCGTCGTGGCCGCGGCGTCGCTGCTTGCGGCCTGGCTCCCGGCGCGCGCCGCGGTGCGCGCCGATCCGGCGGCGAGCCTCAGGGCGGAGTGAGGGCGGGGCGGCGAGCCCGCCCTACAGATCCCGCCGCGCGAACTCGCGCGCGGCGAGGGCGAGCGCCACCGCGGCGTAGGCCGTGGCGTACCCGACGAGGAGCGGGCTCGGCACCGACGGGGAGGTGAACGGCGAGAAGCCGAGTGCGGCGACGAGGGGCGACTGCATCTCGTGCGCGGCGCGGCGCCACAGGGCCTCGGCGGGGAAGAGGAGGCTCGCGACGACGCCCACGTTCACCGCGGTCTGATTCCGCATGAACGAGCCCACGTGCTCGATCCAGCCGCCGATGAAGGCGATCCCGTAGAGGCCGAAGACGAGAACGCCGTTCGTGAGCGTCGAGAAGACCGCGCCGCCGAGGAGCGAGAGCGAGAGGAGGAGGAGCCCGTTCAGCCAGAGGAGGGCGAGCCCGCGGAACGCGTGCGGAACCGTGTACCCCGCGAACGCGTAGACGATGCCCATCACGCCCCCGGCCATGAGGACGAGGTAGAGCGTCATCATGCCGGCGAAGCCGAGCCATTTCCCGAGGAGGATCTCGCGGCGCCGGAGCGGCTTCGCGGCGACGGCCTGCATGGTGCCGCTTGCGATCTCGCCCGACACCGTGTCCACCGACGTGAGCACGGTCATCATGACGAGGAGGAAGTTGACGACGTAGAGCCCGGCCATCGCGAGGAAGTTGCAGATCTCGTTCCGGGCGAGCGGGCTCCGCGCGACACCATCGGTCGCCTCGCGCTGGACGAAGTTGAACCCGAAGCCGTAGACCGCGAGGAAGATGAGGCCGAGGACGAGCGCGGCGAGGAGGATCCGTCGCCGCGCCGCCTCGCGGAAGGTGAGCCCGGCGATGACGAGGGTGGCCGGCATCAGAGCTCCTCGCCATGGCCGCGCGCGCCGACGATCGCGACGAAGAGCTCCTCGAGCGACGGGCGCTCCGGTGCGAAGGCGAACACCTCGACGCCCGCGCCGACGAGATGGCGGTGGATCGCGGGAAGCGCCTCCTCGCTTGCGACCGTGAAGGTGAGCGCGTCGCCGTCGGCGGCCACATCGCCCGCCAGGAGGGCGAGGCCGGCGATGACCGCGGGCGTGAGCCCCCGCGCGCGGACCGCCACGTGCAGCCGCCCGTCGGCGAGGCTCGCGAGGGTGCCGCTCTTGACGACCTCGCCGCGGCGCACGAAGGCGACGCGATCGCACACCGCCTCGACCTCGCCGAGGAGATGCGAGTTGAGGAACACCGTAGTCCCGCGGCGGCGGAGATCGCGGAGGATGTCGCGGACGAGAATACGGCCACCGGGATCGAGCCCGGAGGTCGGTTCGTCGAGGAGCACGAGCTCCGGCTCGTTGAGGAGCGCCTGGGCGAGCCCGATCCGCTGCAGCATGCCCTTCGAGTAGTGGCGGAGCTGCTTCCCCGCGTGCGTCGCGAGGCCGACCAGGTCGAGCAGCTCTGCGGCGCGGCGGCCGGCGGTGGCGCGCGGCATGCGATGGAGGTCGGCATGGAGCGCCAGGAACTCGCGGCCCGTGAGCCAGTCGTGAAAGCGGAAATGCTCGGGCAGGAAGCCGACGCGCGCGCGCACGCGGTGGTCGCCGACGGGTGAGCCGAGGAGGCGCACCGTGCCCGCGGTCGGCGCTGCGAGCCCGAGGAGCATCTTGACCGCGGTCGTCTTCCCGGCGCCGTTCGGCCCCAGAAAGCCGAAGATCTCGCCGCGGGCGACCGCGAGCGAGAGATCGGCGACCGCCACCTTCGCGCCGTACTCCTTGCGGAGTCCCGCGGTCTCGATGGCGAGTGATGCGGCGTTCATGCGCTCGTCGCGCTCGTCGCAAGCGTCTTGCGGGTGGACATCGGTGGCCTCTGCCGCGAGCTACCGGAGCGAGCTGGCGATCTCGATCCCGCGCGCCGCCTCGCCCGATCCGGCGAGCGCGTAGATGACGCCGTCCTTCACCCAGAGGAGCATGTAGGAGAGGCGCCCGGAGTGCCGGATGAGAGTCCCCCGGACTCCGTCCACGGTCACTTCCTGATACGAGGTCGAGTACCGCGGGATCGGGATCACGAGCGTCGTCGCCCAGTCCACGTTCTCGCTGAAGCGCACCGCCTCCGCGCGCGGCATACCCATGATCTCGAGGAAGGCCGCACCGATGCGATCGACGGGCAAGCCGGCTGGAGCCGCGACCGCGGGGCTCGGGAGCTGGACGAGGAGGATGCCCTGGCGGTCGGGTGGGTTCTCCGTACCGTGTTCCTCCGGCCGCGGGCAATCGCCCCAGCAGGCGCGCACGCTCTTCGGGAAGTCGATCCCGATCTCGGCGCCGTCGAGCTCCGCCGGCAGCTCGGCTGCATCGCGATCGATCTCGCGGAGGACGGCACGCACGCGCGCGAGATCGACGCGGATCGTGGCCTGTCCCGCCGGCTGGACCGCGAGCTCGTCGGGAGACGCGAGGAGCGAGGGCATGCGAACGTGGAACCCGGCGGCCGCGGCGGCCTGGCCCGGATCGGCCATGTAGGCAGGCTCGCCGCTCGACTCGACATGGACCTGATCGGAGAGGAGCGCTCCGAGCTGGGCGGAGGAGCCGAGGCGCGCGGGCATGTCGCCGGGGTTTACCGGGGCGACGGCGACCTGCTCGACGCGGAAGAGGCCGAGGAAGTCGACAGCTATCGCGCGGAGCGGCGGGATGGTGAAGAGGGCGACGATCGCGGCAGCCGCCGCGAGCCCCGCCCACAGCGCGCGCCGGCGCCGCGGGGGACGCGGGAGCGGAGCGATCTTGCTCTCCAGTGCCGAAAGGCGCTCGCGGGCTGCTGCCGGCGGGGTCGCCGCGGCGGCTTCCGCCGCCGGCGAAAGCGCCTCGAGCTCCGCCGCCACGCGCGCGGCGCGCCCGCTCATCGCGCTGGCCCGCCCGGCGCACTCCGTGCACGCGGCGAGATGCGCGGCGACCTCCGCGGCCGCGCCTGCCGCGAGCTCGCGATCGAGATGGGCCCTGAGGGTTCCTTCATCCGGATGCATCGTCATTTCTCAATCCTCCTCGGGCGGCGCTGCGACCCCCGCGGGCGCCGCCTCGCCGCGGCGGTAGTGCTCCTCGAACTCGCGCTCGGCGCGCGCCAGCATCGTCCCCACCGACCCCGGCGCCACGCCAACCGCAGCGGCGATCTCCGCGTAGGCGAGCCCCGAGTGGCGCAAGAGCAGGATCTCGGCCGAGCGTTCCTTCATCCCCGCAAGCACCGCGCGCACGCGGGCCCTGGTCTCCGCCCGCTCGACTTCGCCCCCCGGATCGGCCGGGGGATCGAGGGCGCTCGCCCCGCGGCCGCCGGCGCGTTCGTACTCAGCGCGCCGGCGACGGGAACGGAGCTCGTTCAGCCCGGCGCGCGTTGCCGTGCGGTAGAGCCAGCCCGCGGGCGCGTCCCCGTCCGGATGCGGATTCCGGTGGAGCTTGAGGAACACGTCGATGGCGATCTCCTCGGCATCCTCCCGGTTGCCGACCAGGCGGAGGACAACGGCGACGACGCGGGCCCAGTGCCGGTGGAACGCGGTTTCGAACGTCTCGTCGGTCAGAGTCAACAGCGCCCTCACGGGTGGAAGAAGGGCGGCCCGGCGGGCCGCCGCGCCTCGCCCCGTTCGCAGGAACAACACCGCCCGCCCCGAGGATGTGACAGCTCCGGGGCCGTGGCAAGCGGGGAGGACGGGCGGCCGCGCGTCGCAAGTTGCATCCCGGTCGCCGCTCCGGCATTCTCCCGCCGCGGAGCGAGCCTCCGCCCGTACACCCCAAGCCGAAGGAGCTGGTCCATGACCCCGCACGCCCTTCGCCCGTCGCCGGCTTTCGTCCGGCTGGTCCTCGCCACGGCGTTCGGCGTCCTCGCCGCGCCGGCCTTTGCCCTCACGGTCCGCGTGCCCGCCGATCAGCCGACGCTCTCCGCCGGCATCGCCGCCGCGGCATCAGGTGACACGGTGCTCGTCGCTCCCGGGACCTACTCGGGCCCCGACAATCGCGATCTCGACTTCGCGGGCAAGGACCTCGTCCTCCGCTCGGAAGCCGGAGCATTGACCACCATCATCGACTGCCAGGAGGCAGGTCGCGCCATCCGCTTCCACACAGGCGAGACCAACGCCGCTGTCGTCGACGGTTTCACGATCAGGAACGGGAAGACGGTCGGGTTCGGGACCGAGTTCTGGGGCGGCGCCATCCTCTGCGACGAATCCGCACCGTCCATCCTTCGCTGCATCTTCGATACGAATACCGCGAGCATCGGCGGTGGACTCGCGCTCCTCAGCAGCAGCGGAGCGGCGCCGGCGTTGCGCGAGTGCACCGTCACCGGCAACTCGGCGAGCCAGCAGGGTGCGGGTGTGGTCTGCGACGGGGTGCGAGACGACGTTTGTCCTCTGCATCTTCTCGCAGAACATCGCCCTGGTCCAGGGAGGAGCGGTCATGTGCATCGGGGCGGATACCCAGGTGACATTCAACGACTGCGCCTTCACCGAGAACTTCGCCGGATCGGGTGGCGGAGTCCTCGCTCGCGACGGTCAGGTGACGCTCAACGACTGCATCCTCGCCAACAACACGGCGACCTCCTCCGGCGGCGGCCTGATCGCATCCAACGAGGCGCGCACCACCCTGAATCGCTGTCTTCTTCCATGGCAACTCGGTCGGCGCGATCATCCTCCGCGCGAGCATCGGTCACACGGCGACGCTCGCGCTCGCCAACTGCACGATCGCCGGCAATCCTTCCGCCGGCCTTGTCATCGACGGCGACGTCGATGCGACCATCACGAACACGATCATCGCCTTCAACGATCCGGGGGAGGCAGTCACCTGCGCCGATCCGAGCGCGACGGCGACCCTCAGCTGCTCGAACCTGTTCGGCAACGCGGGCGGCGACTGGACGGGGTGCATCGCGAGCCAGGCCGGGGCGGCGGGCAACCTGTCGGCCGACCCGCTCTTCTGCAATCGCCCGGTGAACGATTACCACCTGAACGCCGCTTCGCCCTGCGCGCCGCCGCAGTCGGGAGCGTGCGGCTTGATCGGCGCCCTCCCGGCGACCGACTGCCCGAGCGCGGTGGCCCCGGCCACCTGGGGCGGGATCAAGGCCCGCGGCCTCCAGGGCGGGCGCTGAGGCGGCCCCCGGGAGCTCCGCGCCCGGAAACCCGGCCGCCCCGAGCGTGGTATCATCCCCGACCGCTGCGCCGGCAGGCCCCCGTTCCGCCCTCCCTTGGAGCCCGGCGCCTGGACCCGTAATCGAACGTAATCGAAGAGGTTTGAACAAGATGCGGACAATGCCCCTGATGAGCACGCTAGCCCTTTGTGTCCTCCTCGTCGCCGGGCCGGTCGCGGCCGGTGATGAGAAGCCGTCGACCGAGGCGGCAAAGCCGGCGGCCAGCGCGGGCGCCACCACGAAGGACAAGGCGATGACGCAGATCGACGAGATGATTGTGAAGGCGAACGTGAACAAGTCCGACGCGAACTGGCGCACGGTCGTGCCCAAGCCCGAGGTCGCGACTTTCGATCCCGAGCACACCTATTACGCGCGCATGACGACCAACAAGGGTCCGATCCTCATCAAGTTCATGCCGAAGGTCGCCCCCATGCACGTGACGAGCTTCATCTATCTGACGAAGCTCGGCTTCTACGACGGTCTCGGCTTCCATCGCGTCATCACCGGCTTCATGGCCCAGGGCGGCTGCCCGCTCGGGACGGGCACCGGCGGCCCCGGCTACAAGTACGGCGGCGAGTTCGACCCGAGCGTCAAGCACGACAAGCCGGGTCTGCTCTCGATGGCCAACGCCGGCGCCGGAACCGACGGCAGCCAGTTCTTCCTGACCTTCAAGGCCACGCCGTGGCTCGACGGCAAGCACACGATCTTCGGCGAGGTGGTCGAGGGCAAGGAGACGCTCGTTGCGCTCGAGAAGGCCGGATCGACGGGCGGCCAGACGAGCGAGAAGCTCGTGATGGAGAAGGTCACGATCGAGGTCAAGTAGTCGCGCGCGGCGCGGCGCGCCGGCAGCACGAGGAGCCCGCGATCCGCGATCAGGCGGATCGCGGGTTCCGCTTTTCTGGAGCAAGGATCACACCATGCGGAGGCTGTCCGCGGTCGTCGTGATATTCTGCTGTTGGGCGCAGTTTGCTGCTGAGGCGTCGCCTGACGCGCCGCCGGACGTGCCACCGGACGCGCCACCGGACGCGCCGCCGGACGTGCCCGCCGGCTCGTCGTTTCGCGCCGTCGAGCCCGGACTCGACCTCCGTTTCCCCGCCGACCACGCCGCGCACCCCGCCTATCGCACCGAGTGGTGGTACTACACCGGGCACCTGTGGATCGCCGGCGACTCGACCGGCGCCGCGGGCGACTCGCCGGGCGCGGCGCCCGGCCCGGAGAGGCCGGCCGATCTCGGCTTCCAGCTCACCTTCTTCCGGAGCGGGGTCGCCCGGTCCGACCCGCCGCGCTCCTCGGCCTGGGCGCTCCGCGACATCTACTTCGCCCATCTCGCGCTCGGCGATTTCGGCGCGCGCCGCTTCCACGTCGCCGAGAGGACGATGCGCGACGCGCTGGGCCTCGCCGGCGCCGACACGGCCGCCTATCGCGCGTGGATCGACGACTGGTCGGTCGAGCTCGCTGCGGACGGCAGCCATCGCCTGCGCGCCGCGGAGCGCGACGAGCACGCCGTCGATCTCACCCTCGTGCCCACGAAGCCGCCCGCACTGCATGGGAAGGCCGGATACAGCCGGAAGGGCGAAGCGCCGGGCCAGGCTTCCTACTACTACTCGCTCCCGCGCATGTCGGCCACTGGAAGCGTGCGCGTCGGGGAGCGCGCGGTGCGCGTGCGCGGCGAAGCGTGGATGGACCACGAATTCACGACCGGCGAGCTCGCCGCCGATCTCGTCGGCTGGGACTGGTTCGGCCTCCAACTCGACGACGGCACCGAGCTCATGCTCTATCTCCTCCGCCGTGCCGATGGAACGCCGGCGCCGGCCTCGAGCGGGAGCCTCATCGATCGGAGCGGACGCGTCACACCGCTCGCGCGGGACGCGTTCTCGGTGGTCGTCGCGGGCGACTGGCGAAGCCCGGCGAGCGGAGCCGTGTATCCTGCGCGCTGGCGGGTCGCGGTGCCGGGAGCGGCGCTCGATCTCACGATCGAGCCGCGGCTTGCCGACCAGGAGCTCGTGACGCGTGAATCGACCGGTGTCACCTACTGGGAAGGTGCGGTGAACGTCCGCGGCATGCGCGCCGGCGCGCCGCTCAGCCGGGCGCGGCTTCGTCGAGCTCACCGGCTACGCGCGGGCGTTCCGCGCCCGCTTGTGAAGAGGGAGTTCATAACACGCGCCACGCCTGTGCCGGAGGGACCATGAACCGGTCCGCCTCTCGCTGCGCCGCGCCGCTGGCGGCCACGCTCCTTCTCTCCGCGTTCGCTTGCGGCGATTCATCGACCCAGCCCCCCGCGACCGCGACCGGCCGGGACCAGGGCAACATCACTCTCACCACGCAGACCGCGGTTCTCGCCGTCAATCCGATCGGTCCCCTCATCGTCAACGGTGAGAACGTCGGCCCGCTCATGCGCTGGGTTCTCGACAAGTCGGTGACCGCCCCCACCCCGGACGCGGCGCGCGCGGCCCTGACCTTCATCAGGCTGCTCGACATGGCCATCCCCCCCGACACGCTCGGCGTCCTGGTCGACGCTCCGCTGGATACCGAGGGGCGCTTCTACTCCGCTCAGCTCACGCTCGGCATCCCGGCCCGGAAGGGCTGCCTGCTCTGGGTCGCCGGCGAAGCGCGCGTCTCCTACCTGCAGTCCGATCTCGAGATCTGGAGCGGGGGGCCGGTCACGGTCAACGAGCATACCGGGAGCTGCCGCATCGACACGATCAGCGGGGACATCTCGATCCACTTGTGGCTGCCGACCGGCGGCGAATGCATCGCCACCGCGGACGAAGGCCGCATTGCCCTGCAAGTGCAGAGTCTCGCCTCGGCGCGGGTTTCCCTGTTGACCGGCGCCGGCAACGTCACGGTCATCAACCTCTCGCTCACCAACGTGGTGCAAAGTTCGGGCTCGCTGACCGGCATCCTCGGTGCAGGCGCCGGGGAGATTCGCCTGGCGACGGGCGGAGGAGATGTCGTCCTCATCGGATACTAGCCGCGCGCGGGTAGTGGGCGCCGGGGCGATGCGCTGCCTTGACTTCCGGCGCAAGCGTAACCCACACTCCCCGCGTTTTGCGCGGTGCGCTGCTGCTCGTCGAGCCCGGCCGCCCGGCGCGCCAAGGAAGGAGGAGCTTCATGTACATCGTTTCGCCGAGGGGGGCGAGAAGTCCCGGGTTTGGCCTCCTCGCCGCCGTCGCGCTGGCGCTCGTCGCCGGCTGCTACCCGGGTGATGTGGAGGACCTGAGCCGGAGCGACATCGTGGCCACGGTCCACGACGAGGAAGCCGACTTCCAGAGCCTGCGCACCTACGCGGTGGCGGACACGGTCGTCGACCTGGCCGCCGAGCCGGGAACGCCGTCGACGCTGGACGATGACCTGTACGACCAGACTCTCGAGTCCGCGCGCAGCAACATGGAAGCCCTCGGTTATGTCGAGGCGCAGAATCCCAGCGAGGAGAACCCACCCGATGTGGTCGTGACCTGCTCGTACGCCACGATCGACTACACCGTCTGGTACTACGATCCGTGGTGCGAATGGTACGGCTGGTACGGGTATGGCTGCGGGGGTTGGGGCTGGTACCCGGGCTACGATACGGTGAACTTCACGGCCGGGACTCTCGTTCTCAACATGTTCGACCTGAAGCACCGCGATCCGGAGTCCGGGACGATTCCGATGATCTGGTCGGCCATCGGCAGCGGGCTGCTCGATGGCGCCACGAGCACGGCACGCATCCGGGAGGTCATCGATCGGTCCTTCGACCAGTCGACCTATCTCAGGCTAAGAACCGGGAACGTGCAATGAGCGCATCCACGACGCCACGGAGGGGAGGAGCGATGCGGATCTGGATGGCAGTTGCGGGGGTGCTGCTCGCCATCGCGGCCTTCGGCGGCGAAGCCCGGGCCAACGACAAGTACTGGGTCATCGACTACCGGATGTCGGCGCCGCTCCCGAACACGAGCGATTTCACCGGGGACTTCAGCTTTCGCGGTCTGGGACTCGAATGGCACTGGATGGTGAATCCCAAGGTGTCCGCCGGTGCGGGCTTCGGGTTCAACTCGTTCTGGGAACAGACCGACGAGCTCTTCTCGATCGACAACGTCGACATCTCGGGGGACCAGTTCCGCTACACGAACGCGGTCCCGATCCTGGCCATGTTCCGCTACTACCCGATGCCGGCGGAAGCCGGGTACATGCGGTTCTACATGGGCATGGGTGCCGGCACCTACTTCGTCGATCGGAAGCTGAACATCAGCTACCTGGCCGCCGATGAGGACAACTGGCACTTCGGCTTCGCGCCGGAAGTGGGCGTCCATCTCCCGTTCGCCGATTACTACACGCGCGGCGTATTCAACGTGCGCTACAACTACGTCCTCGAAGCGGGCGATGCGCCGAGCCAGTCGTGGATCGATTTCGAGGTCGGGGTCGCGGTCGACATGCCGTAGACCGCGCCGGGAGGACGGGCTTCGTGACCCCGCTCGCCCGGCTCGTCATCGTCGAGAACGCGCGCGCAGCAGCGGGGGCGGAAGTCCACCATGCTCAGGATAGAAGTGGACGATCTGTCGCGACCCGAGGTGCTGGCGCTTCTCGAAGAGCACCTGCGGAACATGTACGAGATCACGCCGCCCGACCAGGTCTTCGCCTTCGATGCAGGCCAGCTCAGGACGCCGGGCATCACCTTCTGGACGGCCTGGAGCGACGGCACGCTCCTGGGCTGCGCAGCCTTGAAGGAGCTTTCACCGGCGGCGGGGGAGATCAAGTCCATGCGCACGCCGAGCGCGCTGCGCAGGACCGGTGCCGGCCGGGCGCTCCTGAATCACATCATCGAGGTCGCCCGGTCCCGCGGGTATCGGAGGCTCTACCTCGAGACCGGCCGGCATCCCGCGTTCCGGCCCGCGCACGCTCTGTACCGGAGCGCCGGGTTCAAGCCGTGCGGACCCTTCGGATCCTACAGCGAGAATGGCAGCAGCGTGTTCATGTTCCTGTCCCTCGACAAGAGCGCGCCCTGACCGGGCGCAACGGAGCAGCAGGTGGTCGGTTCGAGCGCGAAGCGAGGGCGCGGCGACGAAAGCGCGCAGATTCGTTGCGGCTGGGCGCGAACACCGCTCGGCATCATGTATCACGATCGCGAGTGGGGCGTGCCGGTCCACGACGACCGGGTGCTCTTCGAGTTCCTCACCCTGGAGGGCGCCCAGGCGGGTCTGAGCTGGGAGACGATCCTCAAGAAGCGTGAGGCCTATCGCGACGCGTTCGCCGGCTTCGATCCGGAGCGGGTGGCGCGCTTCACGCCGGCGCGAGTCGAGCGCCTGCTCCGGGATGACGGCATCGTTCGCAACCGCCTCAAGGTCGAGAGCACGGTGCGCAACGCGAGGGCCGTCCTCGCCGTGCAGCGCGAGTTCGGGAGCTTCGACGCCTATCTGTGGAGCTTCGTGGGGGGAGCGCCGCGCGTGAATCGCCGGCGCACGCTCCGCGAGGTGCCGGCGCGGACACCCGAGTCCGACGCCCTGAGCCGCGATCTCCTGCGTCGCGGCTTCAAGTTCGTGGGCCCGACGATCTGCTACGCCCTCATGCAGGCGGTCGGCATGGTGAACGACCACACGGTCGATTGCTTTCGACACGGACAGGTCGGGCGGCGCAGGAGGACTGGCGGCCGCCGGCGCGGTGACGAGCCGTTGTAGTCGGCAGCCCGTCGGCAACCCCAGCGACAAATCCGGCGACAACCCCAGCGACAACCCCAGCGACAAGCCCAGCGACAACCCCAGCTTCCTCGAGTCGCATTCTGTCGATCGCACGCATCCCGGCTTGCGGGAGGCCGGTGCGGCGGGTATCTTCGAAGTTCGTTCCTCGCGGGACACGCGCCCCGCCGGTGGATACCCGACGAGCCAGCTCGAGGTCCGGGATGGAGCCCTCGCCCCCGTCAACCCTCCAGGGTGATGTGGCTGCGCCGCTCGTCGGCGAGGCGGGGCAGCACGTCTGCGGCCCCCCGGACGATGGGGCTCGTGACGCGACCCGGCCGGCCGCCTCCGGTTGCGCGGCGTTGGCGGACGGCGATCCCGCGGGATCGCCGGCTCCGGATCCCCTTGCCCCCCCGGCGTCCGGCGAGGGCTGGTGGGTTCTCCAGACGCGGTCGCGATGCGAGAAGAAGCTCGCGCGCGCCTGCGCACGCCTCGGCGTCCGGCATTACCTTCCCCTCCGCCCGCCGCGCCGCCGGATGCGGGCCGGGCTGGCCGGGCTTCGCCGCGGCCCGGCCCCGAGCGGCGATCCCCGCGTACCCCTCTTTCCCGGCTACGTGTTCGCCTGCTGCGCGCCGTCGCTGCGGGATCTCCTCCTCGAGAGCGGGGCGATCGCGCGGATGATCGCGGTCCTCAACCCGGCTCCACTCCTCGCGGAGCTCGAACAGATCCGCGCGGCGCTCGCGGCGGGGGTGGATCTCGCCGCGGGGCCCGCGCTCGCGCGCGGCATGTGCGTGCGCGTGGCAAGCGGCTTGCTTTGCGGGGTCGAGGGCCGGGTCGCCGGCGTGCGGCGGGACCGGGTTCGGCTCGTGCTGAATGTGACGTTGCTCGGCCGGAGCGCCGAGGTCGAAGTGGATGCCGACACGGTGGTGCCGGTCGGGGCGCCGGTCGGGGCGCCGGTCGGGGGAGCGGCCGCGGATCGTGCGCCGTCGCACGGCGATGGTTCATCTGCATCTTATGGTGGCCGGAGGCCGTGGCGGGTGCGCCGCGGGCGAGTGATCGGACAGAGCTTCGTCGGGGCGGTCTGAGCGGTACCGCCGGCCTGGGCCGCCGCTCGCCGCGGCTCACCCGGTGTGGCCAGCGCCCCGCGAGGCAGGGAAGGGCGAGGGGCGGTAGCTGCCCGGTAGCCGGTGCGCAAGGCGCCGGTGACGGGGCGAAGCGCGGTCGAACGACATGGACCCCGAGGAGTGCTGCCATGAGATCCACGGGGTCCCTCAGGTCCATGCTGCCGGCGCCGTCCCCGCCCCGGCCGGAAGGACGATGCGCGGGCGGAGCGGCGCAGGTTGCCGAGATAGGGTCCGCGCCCGCACCGGGTGGCGCGCCAGGGCGCCAGCCCAGGCTCCTCGATCGGGTGCGCATCGCCATCCGGGCCCGACATTACAGCCCCCGCACGGAGAAGGCATACGTCGGGTGGATCAAGCGTTACATCTTCTTTCACCAGAAGCGGCACCCTGACGAGATGGGCGAGGCCGAGATCCGCGCCTTCCTCGCCGACCTGGCGACGCGCCGCCGCGTGAGCGCCTCGACCCAGAACCAGGCGCTGAGCGCGATCCTGTTTCTCTATCGCGAGGTGCTCGGGCGGGATCTCGCCTGGATGGACGGAGTCGTCCGCCCGCGCCGGCCGGTTCGCTTGCCCGTCGTGCTCACGCGCGAGGAGGTGCTGGCGATCCTCTCCCATCTGCAGGGAACGCCGTGGATCATGGCCTCTCTTCTCTATGGAGCAGGTCTCAGGCTCATGGAGTGCTGCCGGCTCCGGGTCAAGGATGTCGATTTCGCGCGGCAGGAGATCCTCGTTCGTGACGGGAAAGGGCGAAAGGACCGCGTCACGATGCTGCCCGGCTTGGTGCGGGGTCCGCTCGCTGCGCACCTGGATCGGATGCGCGCACGGCACGTCACGGACCTGCGGGAGGGGATGGGAAGCGTCGAGCTGCCCGACGCGCTCGCGACCAAGTATCCGGCCGCGGCTCGCGAATGGGCGTGGCAGTGGGTCTTTCCGGCGAGCCGGCCGTATCGGGACCGGGACACGGGCGAGTATCGCCGCCACCATCTCCATGAATCGGTGCTGCAGCGGGCAGTCAAGGAAGCCGTGCGGAGGGCGGGGATTCCCAAGCCGGCGAGCTGTCACGCGCTACGTCACTCGTTCGCGACTTGCCTGCTCGCGGCCGGCTACGACATCCGGACGATCCAGGAACTCCTCGGGCACCGGGACGTGGCAACAACGATGATCTACACCCATGTGCTCAACCGGGGTGGGCGGGGCGTGCGGAGCCCGCTGGATTGAGGGGGGGGCGCTTGAGGCGCGAGTCGCGCGCAGTCTGCAGCAGTTCTTCGGGCACCGGGCCCATGGGATCCCGTGGGAGTCCACGAAAGCTCTCGTTATCCTGATAGACAGCGAAGGTGGAGAGGGGCGACCATTATCCGGATACGTCGCGGTCCCTTGCAGTCGATCCAGGTCGCGATCCGTGGACCAGGTCGACGGCGAGGCGGGAGCGGAGACGGCGCCGCGATGAGCGGCCAGGTCCGCGGCCGGGTGCTCACGGCCCGGATGGACGCCAGCGTCCCGCAGCTCTTGGCGGGCTGTCCAAGCCAGATACTAAGCGTTCTGTGGTCCGATGGAGCGCCGAGGACGTGTAGGGAGAAGGAAGATCGGGCGAAGAGGGGAATGGTCGTGTTGTGCGGACTCCGCGCGGCGCGGCGCCGGCCCCCGGTGGTGAGGGGGTAGGAAGAAGCTGACGAGTGGGGACCGAACCGCCGAGCTGAAGAGGGCCGGCACCGCCGCCATGGGGCATCATCGAGGCGGCCGCAGAACCTGGGCCTGCAGCTGGCGGCGGCCGGCGCGAAGGTGAGGGTAGCGAAGGAGCGCCGTGCGCGGCCGCCCGCCGCAGCTGAGGCCCTCGTTCTGAGCGCTGACGGGGCTGGAAGCAGGGGGCGGATCAGGTCATGCGGCCTGGTGCGAGCGTGGTCTGGATCGATGATTGGTCACGAGGGGAAGTTGGTTGCGGCGCGGCGCCGGCCGCAGGTGGCAGGGAGTCTGGAAGAGGCGTCGGTGATGAGGGCCGGGGCGCGGCGCTGGGGACGGCCGGCACCGCCGCCATGAGCAGGGACGGCGAGCCAGCCTCAGAACACTCGCCTGCAGCCGACGGCGGGCGGCGCTGGGAAGAGGTGAGAACGAGGCCGCGGTGACGCCCGCCGCGGCTGAGGCAAGCGTTCGGCAGACGAGCTCTGGTTCAGCCCGATAGGAGCAAAGCATGAAGGAAACGGTCCAGGAGATCATCGGCTGGGGCTTCCCTCTGGTAACCATCATCCTCATAGTGCTAGCGGCAACTCACAGGGGTTTCCCTGGTAAGCCATGGCTTGTTGCCTACCTGGGAATCGGTCTGGCAGCTAGCCTTGCATGGCGACTTCCACGCCTACTGCTCAAGTTTGACACCCTGGACTTCGACATTTCCCGATTCTATGACCTGTACGGGCTTCCACTGAACATCATCAGCCTCGTGGGCGACTGCATGCTCATCCCATTCCTCTTCGCTGTAGCAAATCCACATCCCCATCGCCAAGGAGTTGAGACGGTGACCGACCAAGCAGAAACAGGCGAAGGATCCACCTCGTCACATGCCGTCGCGCAGGCCACCCCGTTGTTCCTGCATATTTCGGTGGCCAGACTGATTGTCATGTCCATTGTGTCCTTCAGTCTCTACGAAGCGTATTGGATATACAGGAACTGGAGATACATAAAGGAGCGAGAGGGGCTCAATATCCGACCGTTCTGGCGAGGCTTCTTTGGGGTCTTCTTCTGTCACAGCCTCCTCCGTCGCATCCATGAAGATAAGGAGGCCCGTTGTGTCATGGTGCCTTCCTTTTCTCCCGGGGCACTGGCCACGGGGTGGGTGGTTCTGCTGATTCTTGCGAACATAGTCGGTCGCGCGCCCAGCATTGCTGCTAGCATCGTGTCGGCCTTCATCCCATCCTTTCTGTGTCTTGTGCCCATACAGAACTACATCAATACCGTGAGCCAGCGGCGGAGTCCCGGCGTGGCCTACTACCGCTGGTCATCGGGACACGTTGTATGCCTAGTGTTCGGAATCACCATCTGGGCTTTTCTCTTGATTGGACTTGGCGCGGAATGAGCGGAGAGGGGCTGCCGAACAACCGGTTGCAGCGGACGGCTCTCCGCGCCGCCGCTGAACCGGAACGTTAGGCCTCACGACGAACCACGTGCGCAGGTGCGGCACAGCGAAAGGAGCACCGTGGGGACAGCTCTGAATCGAACAAGAGACAACCCGTGGAAGTTGAAGACCCCGCCGGGGACTTCTGAGTTCACGATGCACGTCGACGAGAAAGACGGGAAGAAGATCCTGGTGTGCACGGTTGGCAGCACGGTTCTGCACTACGACGCTCGGTGCGTCGATGACCTCCACGCGATGCTCAAGAAGGCAGGCGATTGGGTCGAGCTTGGCGGTGCGGATGAGCAGAAGCCAGCGAAGGAAGGAACAGTGGAGGCTTGGGGAAGGTCGTCTAGCAATCCAGTGGGCGGATGGTACGGGCTAAAGAAAGGGCTTCGGGGGAGGTTCGGTGTCTACGTCCCGCCACTGATGGAGGAGCTAGGGCTCTGCGAGCTGGAGCACCACGCCAAGAACAACCGCATGCGGGCCAAGTAACCGGCGAGCTGCAGTGAGACCTAACCTCCGCGTGAACCGGACCGCCCACCAGCGTTGCTGGTGGGTACCCGTCGCGCTTCGCGCGCCGGCGGCCGGTTACGCGGAGCGTTCTGTGGTCCGATGGAGCGCCGAGGACGTGTAGGGAGAAGGAAGATCGGGCGAAGAGGGGAATGGTCGTGTTGTGCGGACTCCGCGCGGCGCGGCGCCGGCCCCCGGTGGTGAGGGGGTAGGAAGAAGCTGACGAGTGGGGACCGAACCGCCGAGCTGAAGAGGGCCGGCACCGCCGCCATGGGGCATCATCGAGGCGGCCGCAGAACCTGGGCCTGCAGCTGGCGGCGGCCGGCGCGAAGGTGAGGGTAGCGAAGGAGCGCCGTGCGCGGCCGCCCGCCGCAGCTGAGGCCCTCGTTATGCGTACAGAGGAGACTCAGGTGAGGATTCGCGAAACGGGTGGGCCGATCTACAGGCTCAAGGTGACATTGCGAGGATCACGGCCGCCGATCTGGCGGCGGTTCCTCGTACCCGGTGGCATCACCTTGAAGCGGTTGCACGATTCGTTGCAGGCGGTCATGGGCTGGACGGATAGTCACCTGCACCAATTCGAGGCTGGAGGTGTGCTCTACGGAACCTCAGATCGCGAGCTTGGTTTGATACGGCTGAGTGAGAAGACGACGACCCTTGACCAGCTACTCCGTCGGCCGAAGGATCGTTCTGAGATATGAGTATGACTTCGGTGATGGCTGGGAGCACGAGGTGATTCTCGAAGCGCTTCTCCCGCCAGGGAATGACGGACGGTATCCCATCGTCGAGGCCGGAAGGCGGGCGTGCCCTCCGGAGGACGTCGGAGGCATCCACGGCTACGCGCACTATCGTGAGGTCATCGGGAATCCGAAGCATCCGGAACACCGAGAGATGCTGGAATGGGTTGGCAAACCAGCCGACCCCGCGGCGTTCGACGTCGGCCAGGCGAACCTGGACATTCACGGCGGTTGGGTCCGCCGCGATCCGGACGCATAACATCCGCTTGCACCCGGCGGCCCGCGCTCTGGTGCTCAGCCGAGTTCGGGCTAGAATCGCCGCGGGCCGCGGGTGAAGCGGAGCGTTCTGCGCGCTGACGGGGCTGGAAGCACAGAGCGGATCAGGCTATGTGATCTGGTGCGAGCGTGGTCTGGATCGATGTTTGGTCGGGAGGGGAAGTTGGTTGCGGCGCGGCGCCGGCCGCAGGAGGCAGGGAGTCTGGAAGAGGCGTCGGTGATGAGGGCCGGGGCGCCGCGCTAGGGACGGCCGGCACCGACGCCACGAGCGGGGGCGCCGAGGCAGCCGCAGAACACTCGCCTGCAGCCGCCGGCGGGCGGCGCGGGCAAGAGGTGAGAACGGGGCCGCGATGAGCGCCCGCCGCGGCTGAGGCAAGCGTTCTGTGTGCTGACGTGTCGCTGAGCAGATGGCGGATCAGGTTATGTGATCTGGCTCGAGCGACACCTGGATCGTGGTTTGGGCGGCGGGGGAAGTTGGCAGCGGCGCGGCGCCGGCCCCGGGTGGTCACGGTGGCCAGAAGAGGCTGAGGCGCTGGGGGCCGACCCACGGCGGTGAAGAGGGCCGGCACCGCCGCCACGAGCAGGGACGCCGCCGCCAGCCACAGAACAGCGGCCTGCAGCTGGCGGCGGCCGGCACGGAGTAGGGACGATGAGGCCGCGCCGGGTGCAGCCGCCCGCCGCAGCTGAGGCCCTCGTTCTGTGTGCTGACGTGTCGCTGAGCAGATGGCGGATCAGGTTATGTGATCTGGCTCGAGCGACACCTGGATCGTGGTTTGGGCGGCGGGGGAAGTTGGCAGCGGCGCGGCGCCGGCCCCGGGTGGTCACGGTGGCCAGAAGAGGCTGAGGCGCTGGGGGCCGACCCACGGCGGTGAAGAGGGCCGGCACCGCCGCCACGAGCAGGGACGCCGCCGCCAGCCACAGAACAGCGGCCTGCAGCTGGCGGCGGCCGGCACGGAGTAGGGACGATGAGGCCGCGCCGGGTGCAGCCGCCCGCCGCAGCTGAGGCCCTCGTTCTGTGTGCTGACGTGTCGCTGAGCAGATGGCGGATCAGGTTATGTGATCTGGCTCGAGCGACACCTGGATCGTGGTTTGGGCGGCGGGGGAAGTTGGCAGCGGCGCGGCGCCGGCCCCGGGTGGTCACGGTGGCCAGAAGAGGCTGAGGCGCTGGGGGCCGACCCACGGCGGTGAAGAGGGCCGGCACCGCCGCCACGAGCAGGGACGCCGCCGCCAGCCACAGAACAGCGGCCTGCAGCTGGCGGCGGCCGGCACGGAGTAGGGACGATGAGGCCGCGCCGGGTGCAGCCGCCCGCCGCAGCTGAGGCCCTCGTTCTGTGGTCCGATGGAGCGCCGAGGACGTGTAGGGAGAAGGAAGATCGGGCGAAGAGGGGAATGGTCGTGTTGTGCGGACTCCGCGCGGCGCGGCGCCGGCCCCCGGTGGTGAGGGGGTAGGAAGAAGCTGACGAGTCGGGACCGAACCGCCGAGCTGAAGAGGGCCGGCACCGCCGCCATGGGGCACCATCGAGGCGGCCGCAGAACCTGGGCCTGCAGCTGGCGGCGGCCGGCGCGAAGGTGAGGGTAGCGAAGGAGCGCCGTGCGCGGCCGCCCGCCGCAGCTGAGGCCCTCGTTAGCCCCATCAGCCGGCGGACTGGAGACGTCGTTGTAGACACGCGCGGCGTTCGCGTACGCTCGCAGGACAGGTCACTTGGAGGTTCGGTCAGATGACTGACAAACAACGAGTTGTTCAGGCGGTTCAGCAGCTTCCGGATGATGCGACCATCGAGGATGCGATCGAACGACTTTGCTTCATCGCCAAGGTACAGAAGGGTCTTGGCGAGCTCGATAGCGGTCAGGCCATCTCTCACGAGGAGGCCAAGAGGCGCATCGTCGGTGATTGAGATCGTTCGGTCCCCCCAGGCCATCGCGGACGTCGAGTCGATCCGCGATTACATCAGTCGGGACTCGCCGCACTTTGGCGCTCTCGTAGCCCGGCACATCGTCGATGCAGTTGAGCGTCTCCGGAGTTTTCCCGAGTCCGGGCGTATCGTCCCGGAGTTCGGAGAACCAACCCTTCGCGAGGTTCTTTGGCGGAACTACCGCATCGTCTATCGTTTGTCGCCACGGGCGGTGGAGATCGTGACCGTCTTTCATGGCGCGAGGCTGTTTCGCCATGGTTTGTAGCTCGAGCACTCGCGCGGAGGCGATGCGGAGTCTGGCCGTGTCAGCTCGGGGCTAACAGGCCGTTGCACCTGCCGGCTCGCTTCGCTCGCCGCAGGTGAACGGCGGCGTTATGCTGTCCGGCTCGGAGAGGAGCTTGATGCGACGGGTGACTGTTATTGCGAGTGCCGTAGTGAGCCTAGTCTTCTACGGGAGCGCTGACGGCAAGGCGCTTGGCGTGCTTGCGCTCGAGGCCGAGGTGCGTCAGATCGCGGGCGTCTCTGAGCTCTGGCCCGGCTATGATCCGCTTAAAGTGCCGCTTGCTGTGTTCGACGGTACGAACACGTACCTCTTCCGTCATCCGGGCGCTCCTGGTGGATTCGCTCATGAGGGGGACATGCGGGTTTTCGCGGGCCGCCATCCGGCTGTGGTCGCGAACTCCTCGGCCTCGATAGGAGGCATCAGAACAGCGACAATTCTCCTGAACGGACCCATCGACAAGGACGCACTTCGCGATCTCGCGGCGGAGGTCGTTCATGAGGGCTTCCATGTCTTCCAGTTTACGACCGGCCGGACGTGGGGCCCCGACGAGGCCCAGCTGTTCGTCTACCCGACTGATGACGCTGAGCTCCTGGCGCTGAGTCGGCTTGAGGCCGAAGCGTTGCGGCGAGCCCTTGCTGCGCCGGACAGCACCGTTGGTGCGGGCTGGGCGGAACAGGCCGTTGAGCTCCGGCACCTGCGGTTCGGCAGAATGGACCCGAGCTTCGGGTCATACGAGCGCGGCATCGAGACGCTCGAGGGCACGGCGACATACGTGGAGTTCCGAGCCGCTGGTCGTCACGAGCCGGAGTTTCCACCGGGCGGATTCCCTGTGGAGGCAGTTCGGCGCCGCGCCTATGCCACGGGCGTTGCCTGGGCGCTCCTGCTCGACCGGTTGCACCCGGGATGGTGTGAGGGCTTCGCCGACGATAACAGGCGCTACCTCGACAGCGACCTCGAGGACGCGCTTCAGCGCGTCGACAGGTCTGCGGCCTGCGCGTTCACGGCTGCAGACAGCGCGGTGGCCCGGGACGCCGCCCGGAAGGATGTGGAGAACTTGCGGGCCGCCCGAGCCTTGATGGAGCAGCGCATCATATCGGCGCCCGGGTGGCGGCTTGTTATCGAAGCAGACCCGACGGCGCCGCTCTGGCCTCAGGGATTCGATCCGATGAATGTCCGCCGACTTGACGCGGGGCTTCTCCATACGCGGTTTCTGAGGCTCGGCAACGATGTGGGCACATTCGAAGTGATGGGAGACACGGTCCTCACGGAGGGCGTAGGACCGCACCCATTGTTCAATGGTGTCAGGCGAGTCACGATCGTGAGGCTCCCTGCCGAGCCACAGGTCGAAGCTCAGGCCGACACAGTGCAGATTGTGCTGCCGACTCTGAGTGCCAGGTTTCGCGGAGCCAGAGTCGAGAGAACAGGCTGGCAAACCACGATTCACCTTGACAAACCACCCAAGTGAGATCCAGAGATGCGCCGCAAGCTGGCCAGACTGGCAAGCAAGATGGCCTAACACCGGCACGCACCTGGCGATCCGCTCCGCGGCTCGCAGGTGATGCCAAGCGTTAGGCAGCAGTCCGCTGGAGGGGAGTGCACGCATGGACATCGAGTTTGTAAAGACGGGAGCTCGTCGCTACGCGGTCCGAGCCCATCGTCCCGGCTACCCCATGGTGGAGATGAACCCGGCTCCCGGATTCGATGCGTACCTACCTCATGACATCATTCACTTCGTGGTCGAAGAGGAACTGGGTCTTACGGCCGGGATCTTCGGCCAACTGGCGTCTGGCGGCAATGCCGGTTCCTTCTACCTCGCTCCAGCGGCCATGTCATCGCGGGAGCAAGCCCGGGTCCGGAGGAAGGGCAAGAGGCGAGGCGAGCGCTTGGCGAGAGAGGGGCGCGAACAACTCGCGACGACCGAGCGCATGGCGAACATCTGTCGCCACGAGTGGCTGGCTCGCTCCTCCCGGCGATCGGACAAGCAAGAGGCCAGAGAGATCGCCGGGTACGCAGGTAGGGATCGCGATAACTGCTCGGAAACAGAACTTGCGTTGCTGTCGACCGAGAACATCGAACGAATCTGCGAACGGTTCGACGAGATCAGCAAGGCTTGGTCGCAGCTCGTGGTAGGCGAGTCGATCACGCTGGGCTGGCGCGAGCGACAGCTGACGCTGCCTAACAATGGCCCGCAGCCGGCGAGCCCTGTTGTCACGCCGCTTGGAACAAGCGGCGTGACAAGGCCTACGGCCCGGGCTCGCGGCTGAGGCCAGTGGAGTTGTGCGCATCTCAGATCTTGGGGACATGGCAGATGCCCGATTCCCGACTTGAGAGGATCATTCGTTCGTTCAGCCCAGCCTCGATCTTGGATGTCGGCTGTGGCTGTGGTCACTTCACGCGCGGCTTGACCCAGCTGTGCGGGGAGGTCATTGCGATAGATGTGGTCTCAGGGGGGGCGGGTTGGCGACGCGGCGGATGTCCGTCCGCCGTCCACTTCTGTCGTATGGATGCACTGGCGCTTGGATTCGCGAACGATTCCTTTCCCGTGGTCCTTGAGCGTGCCGCACTTCACCACATGGCACTTTGGCCCGAGGCGCTGGCCGAGATGATCCGGGTGTCGAGCCACCGGCTGCTTCTCCAGGAGCCGCTGGACGATTTTCGGTCAGCGGCCAAGCAGCGGACGCACGAGGCGCAAGGGTTGCTCCTGGCCCTCCAGGCTGAGGTCGGCTATCCGCACTACTGGCACCTCGCGCAGGACGCCCTGCTGTCCGCTGTCGAAGCCCATGCCGATCTCCTTGAGGTTCATGTGGACCGAAGCGACGCCCCGATCCCCTTTGACGAATTCTTCCGCTCATTCGGAGAGCTTGCGATCCGTAGCCCCCGGCCCGCGTATTGGCTGGAGAGGGAGCAAGAGCTTCGATCACGATGCGATGGCATGCCCCTATGCGACGACGACATTCTCACTGTCGTGGCCACGAAGCGTGCAGTTGGTACTTCCACCTGAAGGCGGATGAAGCGCACAACAAGCGCTTGCACCTGCCGGCGGGCGCGCTAGGATTCGAGATGAATGACGGCTTCATTGTGCGCCCGCCGCGGCTGAGGCCAGCGTTCTGCGCGCTGACGGGGCTGGAAGCAGAGGGCGGATCAGGTCATGTGGCCAGATGCGAGCGTGGTCTGGATCGATGTTTGGTTGCGAAGGGAAGTTGGTTGCGGCGCGGCGCCGGCCGCAGGAGCAGGGAGTCTGGAAGAGGCGTCGGTGATGAGGGCCGGGACGCCGCGCTGATGACGGGCGGCGCCGCCGCCATGAGCAGGGACGCCGAGCCAGCCGCAGAACACCCGCCTGCAGCCGACGGCGGGCGGCGCGGGGAAGAGGTGAGAAGGTGGCCGCAGTGAACGCCCGCCGCGGCTGAGGCCCGCGTTAGGCCGTGGACCAACACTGTGGCTCACACTGTGGCGTCGAGGCTCCCAGTAACGCCAGGCGCACTCGAGGATCGAAGCGTCAGTATGACGAGGGGCAACCTCCTCGCCCTTCCAGTCCTGGCGGTTACCTTCAGTGCCGCGTTTGGCCTTCACATCGCGGTCTGGGGCTCCGGATCGCTGGCGGCCATCGCGCCCCCTTCGACATCGATGCTTCTCGCCGTTCTTCTCAGCATTCCCGGACACGAAGGTCTTCATGCCCTGGGGTTCCTCCTCGCCGGCGCCTCCCGCACCACGATCCGCTTCAGCATCGACTGGAAGACCATGACTCCGTCTGGGTACTCCACCGCGCCCGTCTCTGCCAGCGGCTATCGCGTGGCCCTCGTCCTTCCCGCGTTCCTTCTCGGGGTCGTACCCACTGCCGTAGGCATCGGCATCAACTCGGGCGGCCTTACGGTCTTCGGAGCAGCCAATCTCGCGCTTGCGGGCGGCGATGTCGTCATCATGGGCCTGTTACGAGGCCTCGGTGGAAGCGCGTTAGTCCTCGACCATCCCAACAGAATGGGATGCGTTGTAGTCCGAGCGCCTGATCAACACGCCACGGCCTAACCCCGGCATGCAGCGGACTCGCTACGCTCGCCGCTGATGCCAGACGTTAGCCCCATCAGCCGGCGGACTGGAGACGTCGTTGTAGACACGCGCGGCGTTCGCGTACGCTCGCAGGACAGGTCACTTGGAGGTTCGGTCAGATGACTGACAAACAACGAGTTGTTCAGGCGGTTCAGCAGCTTCCGGATGATGCGACCATCGAGGATGCGATCGAACGACTTTGCTTCATCGCCAAGGTACAGAAGGGTCTTGGCGAGCTCGATAGCGGTCAGGCCATCTCTCACGAGGAGGCCAAGAGGCGCATCGTCGGTGATTGAGATCGTCTGGTCCCCCCAGGCCATCGCGGACGTCGAGTCGATCCGCGATTACATCAGTCGGGACTCGCCGCACTTTGGCGCTCTCGTAGCCCGGCACATCGTCGATGCAGTTGAGCGTCTCCGGAGTTTTCCCGAGTCCGGGCGTATCGTCCCGGAGTTCGGAGAACCAACCCTTCGCGAGGTTCTTTGGCGGAACTACCGCATCGTCTATCGTTCGTCGCCACGGGCGGTGGAGATCGTGACCGTCTTTCATGGCGCGAGGCTGTTTCGCCATGGTTTGTAGCTCGAGCACTCGCGCGGAGGCGATGCGGAGTCTGGCCGTGTCAGCTCGGGGCTAACAGGCCGTTGCACCTGCCGGCTCGCTTCGCTCGCCGCAGGTGAGCGGGAGCGTTAGGCGTCAGAAGAAGCTTATGTTGGACAACTACCTCCGACTTGGGAACGAGAAAGCCGAAATCAGATACGTAGAGGGCGAACAGCAATTGGCGGGGGAGACCTTCGATGCCCTGGCCGAGGCACTCTCTGCCATCACCTGCTACTTCGAACTTTCGAAGCCCTTCCCAAAAGTCAGAGCTGTGTTAGTGCCAAGTCGAAATGAGTTCGACCGGCTGGTCCGGGACCTTCTCCGCGTCGAGATCGAAGTTCCCTCCAACCCCGCTAGGGTGGCGCAGCCCCAAAGGACCGACATGGTTCTACTGTCCCCCTCGGCCTATGAAAGCCATTCGATCTTCAAATACGTCTTGGAAGATTTCAGAAGGCTCGTGGCGCATGAGTTGGTCCACGTGGTCGAGGAGCACCTTGCCCCCAACATAGAAGCAACCCCCAGATGGTGGAGTGAGGGGCTTGCGGTATACATTTCAGCCCAGTGGCGCCACGAAAATGACTTCAGAAGGCCGGTTTTGAAGGGAGTCGAGGAGAACAGAGTCCCGCGCATCGCACAGATTCAGACTGACAGAAGACTAGGCTACGACTGGGGCTGGACCATCGTTCGGTTCATAAACAACACCTACGGCAAGGAAATGATTCTGAGGATTGCGAAGGAATGCCCGGATGGAGACGTCTTCTCTGTGATAGGCGAGGAGGCCTCAGGCCTGGAGAATCGCTGGAGGGATTGGCTCGTTGGCGATGGACGCCTAACCAGTCAATCCAGCGGACCGGCTTCGCCGGCCGCTGATTTCCCGCGTTAGGCGGCCGACACGGGTAGGCCAGAGAGTTGCCTGGACAAGTGGAAAGCTCCGCTCACCCGGTGGCGTGTGGAGCCGAGCGAGAATGTCGCGACGATGGCTGAAAGACGTCGGGGCGGGCTCGCTTCCTGCTGCGGGGACAAGGAGTCGTACGATAGGTCTTGGTGATGGGAGCTACAATCTCGGAATCCATGGAGAAGGCACGGTGAATACGAGCAACACCGAACCCGCTTCGAGCCTACGCGAACGCGTCCGCGGCATTATCGAAAGTGCGCGGTTCGAGAAGTCCATTACTGCGCTGATCGTTGCGAACGCCATCACGCTCGGAATCGAGACCGCACCGCGGGTCGCGGCACGATTCGGCGATTCGCTCTACGCGTTCGACCGACTGGTGCTGGTTGTGTTCGTGGCCGAGCTGCTGTTGCGGTTCTTCGTCCACCGTGGTCGCTTCTTCGGCGACCCCTGGCGCGTGTTCGACTTTGTGGTCGTTGGGATCGCGGTCGTTCCGGCGGGCAGTGCGTTCGCCGTGCTGCGCGCCCTGCGCGTGTTGCGTGTGCTTCGGCTGGTTTCGCTGGTGCCGTCGATGCGCCGCGTGGTTGGCGGCCTGCTCAACGCACTACCGGGCATGGCATCGATAGTCGGCCTCATGGGACTCGTGCTCTACGTATCCGCGGTGATGGCCACGAGACTGTTCGGTGAGATCGCGCCGGAGCCCTTCGGCAACCTCAGCGCGTCCCTGTTCACGCTGTTTCAGGTCATGACCGTTGAGGGCTGGCCCGACATTGCACGCGGCGTCATGGCGCAGTCGCCGCAGTCCTGGATCTTCTTCGTGGTCTACCTTCTCATCGCGACGTTCATGGTGCTGAACCTGTTCATTGCAGTAGTCGTCAACGCGATGCAGTCTCAGGTCGCAGAGGACATCCAGCACGAGAGAGAGACGGACACCAGGCTCGTCCTCGACGAGGTACGCGCGTTGCGGCGTGAGATCGAGGCGCTGCGTAGGTCGTCGAGATCGTAACCTCGGGCACATCTGAACCGACGGGGCCGGTACCGTCGTCAGCGATGGCCGTAGGATGAAACAAGTGCTCGAGTGATCAAGCGCAAGACAGCCCCAGCAGTCGCCGCTGACTGCTGAACGCCGAGGGGCCTGCTTCACCAGCAAGGAGAGCAGTGAATGGTCTCGATTTGGGTAGGATTCATTCTCTTTGTGTTGCTTATGCTGGCGCTGGACCTGGGGGTGTTCCATCGGAAAGCCCATGTGGTCACGCTGAAGGAGGCCCTCACGTGGTCCGCGGTGTGGGTCACGCTCGGGCTTTCCTTCTCGTTTCCTGTGTACTACGGGTACGAGAACCACTGGCTGGGGCTAGGAAGTGCGGTTGATGCTGTCGATGGGGTGATCAACGATGGAATGACGGCGGCCGTCAAGTATCTGACGGGGTACGTCGTTGAGAAGTCGCTGAGCATCGACAACGTTTTCGTGATCGCAATGATCTTCAGCTTCTTCGCGGTTCCGCCGATCTACCAGCATCGAGTACTGTTCTGGGGCATCCTGGGCGCCCTGGCAATGCGCGGGGCCATGATTGCACTCGGCGCAACCTTGATTGCCCAGTACCACTGGATCCTCTACGTCTTTGGGGCCTTCCTGATCGTCACAGGCATCAAGATGCTGGCCTTGAAGACGGCTCACACTGACCCCAACCAGAACCTCATCGTCCGGCTGACGCGGCGGCTCTTCCCGATCACCGCGCGGTTCCACGGGCAGCACTTCGTCGTTAGGGCTGGAGCGCCGGCCTCTTACGAGAGCGAGTTCCCTGGGACAGCCGCCCTTCCGGATGAGGCGGTGGACCAGGCGCCGGAGCGTGTCAATGAAAATGAGACACCCCTTTCGTGAATTTACAGTACGACCTCCTCGACCAGCCGAGTCGTGGTTGGCTTGTTGATCCACACCTCCTTCGGGGGAAGCTGCGGGCGAGGCACCCCGTGCGGAAAGCGCTCGGGGTGGGCCGCATAGGCCGTGACCAGCACCGCGGACCGGCTGGCGATGCGCGCCGGGGCCAAACCGTAGTGCACTTCGTGAGGCGTCAGGAATCCGAGTCCAGCGTGATGGTGTTCGCAGTTGTACCAGGGAAAGAAGTCCACGCAGTGCGCTCGGGAGTCGTGGATCGACCCGAAGCGCTCGGGGAACTCCGGCCGGTACTTGAGCGTCTTGAACTGGGCCTCGGAATACGGGTTGTCGTTGCTGACCTGGGGTCGGGAATGACTCTTCGTGATGCCGAGATCCGCCAGCAGTGAGCGTGGGCGCGGTGTTTGATGGCATTTGAGTCACGCATGTCGAGGGGAGTGTTTATCGCGCCTTGGCGCGGCCGCGGTCGGGGACCTTCGGCACGGTGAAGACCTCGAGGTAGAGCTTTTCGTCGAGCTGGCGTGCATCACGCTGAACGGCAGCATCGAGGAGCTCTCCGGCCATGGTCATGAGGATGCGGTAGTTGCCGGCGGCGTGCTCGCAGAGCGTGGTCATGAGCTCGGTCGTCATCAAGTGCGGGTTTCCGGTCTGGTTGAGGGCGTGACGCAAGCATTCGAGCAGTTCCTGTGGAGTGGCGGGCTGGAGGACGAGGCGAACACGCATCCGGCTGCCGAGGGGAAGGAGCTCCTCGCCGCGGAAGTTCTCGGTCAGGCGAGAGTCACCGCCGAGGACGACGGTGAGGAGCGCGCGGGAGTCGAGCTCGGTGGCGCAGAGCAGGCGGAGCTCGTTGAGCACGGCGGGCCGCATCTCTTGTGCCTCGTCGACGATGAGCACGGGACGGAGGAGAGCGGCTTCGATGTGCGCTTGCCAGCGTTCGCGGAGCACCCGGGCTCCGGCCCAGCGGTTGTGGGGTGAGAGCTGAACGCCGAACAGGTCGCCGAGCTCGCGGTAGAAGTCGGGGACGCCGCTCTGGGGACGGGTGAGGATCCCGACCATGAGGTCACGATGTCCGGAGAGCTTGTCGACGAGGAGCCGCAGCGCGACCGACTTGCCGAGTCCGGGATCGCCGGTGATCAGGGCGAAGCCTCCTTCGCGGGTCAGGTTCTCGACGCGCCACGAGAAGTGCTCGAGCTTGGGAGTGAGGAGGAGCGCCTCGATGGGGACCTCGGGCGAGAAGGGGTTCCACTTGAGGCCATGGAGCGAGAGGAGCTTCGGGTTCATGGCTGGTCCTCCTGGAGAGTGGTCTGCGGGGGCGGCGCGTGGTGCGCGGCGAGTGGATACGGTGCGGGTTTCGGGAGATAGGCCGGCGGGAGGCCGGTGGCGGCGTAATCTTTCATCAGCTGGCGCATCAACGGCGCCATGCCGGACTCGGTCGGCGGATCCTGATCGCGGGTGGCGAGGGGATCTTCAGGCAGTCGACGCCTGAGGCCGTCAGCGTTACGTGCCTTGTCGAGGGGGTAAAGTTGACAGAGTACCGCTCCCGTGCGTTCGTCGACGAGGTGAACCTGAGAGAGGTCCCAGGTGGCGTAGCGCACGGCGACGCGTTCGAGGGTGCGGTAGTGCGCGGGGATCTCGAAGCGGCATCCCTCGAGCGTCAGGGTGCCGTCGCTACGGCGCTGAGTGCGCCGCACTTCGATCGTGAAGGCGAGGCGCAGCGGCTGGCTGTCGGGGCTCGATCGGCCGACGTCGGGTCCTTGGAGGTAGCGTTCGACGGGGGACTGGTGGATCTCGGAGTGCACGGTGCGGTTGTACTCCATCTCGGCCCAAGCCTGGGTGGCCTCGTTGAGAAGCGGCAGCGTCAGGTCGCGCACTCCTTCGAGCATGGCGATCAGCCGTCCTTCGAGCTGGGCCCAGAAGACTTCTTGTTTGGCGTTCTGGTAGGCGGAGTAGGGCAAGGTCAGGTGATGGAGGATGCCGAGCCGGGCCAGGCCCTGGGTCACCTCGCCAGCCTTCATGGCGGTGCCGTTGTCGCTCATCAACGACCTCGGCAACGAGCGCTTCTGAATCGCCTGCGAGAGACCATGCACGAGGTTCTCCGCGTTCTCAGCGTGGTACCATTGCGCGTGACAGACCAATCGTGAGCGATCATCGAGGATCGCCAGAACCTGCGGGATCACCCACTCGCCGTCGGGCGTGAGCACCTTCTTCGAGCCGGCGTGGAAGTCGAGATGCCAAAGCCCGTGGACGTACTCGGCCTCGAAGCTACGCACCTCGCGCTCATCGAGCCGTGCTTCGGCGCGTCGCACCCCGGTGGTGTCGGCGCTGGAGACCCGGCGCCGCTTCCACAGCCCGTTGGCCTTCATGAACCGACGGACGGTCGAGTACGAGGGTAGCGGCCCGAGGGTCGGATCCGCACCCGCCAGCACTGCGAGGTTGTCGTAGTGCAGCGCGTAGCTCCAACCGCGGTGGGCCTTGTACAGTTCGTGAATCGCCTGCTTGAGCCCGTCCCCGATCGCGAGCGCCCGGCCGGAGTCCTTGCGGATCTTGCGCCGAAGCACCCTGACTGGATCGAACCGCTCCCGCTTCGCCTGGTGATACCAACGTTCGATGGTCGACACCCCGAACTGCATCGGTCGAGCGGTCACGGGGTGGAGCCACTGCTTCTCGGCCAGCTTCCGGAGCTCGCCCTGAAGCTCGCCACGCGCCGGCGGCGCCGCCAGGAGCGGGCCGATCACCGAGAAGCGCAGATGCGCCCAGCGTTCGTGGACCGTGAGCTTACGGTTCTCGTCGTCTGCCATCGCGTTCGCCTCCCTTTCGGGCGGCCGAGCCTGGCCGCCGTGATGTGGGAGCGGACGCTAATCGCGGTCACCCTCGGCCCGCACCGCGCGTCTTCTGCGGGTGGCCCGCGGGGTCACCCGGCGCCGCACATAGCTTGCGCATTCCGGCGCCGACGCGGTGGTGATCGGGGAGAGGAATCGCAGGAGGGCGATCAGCCGGGAACGGTCATCGCCAGGGAAGCGACCGAGGAGCACGCGGGGTAGATCCATCGCGAGCAGGCGTCCGGTGAACCGGCCGCGGGCCACGCTCCAGAACCGGCTACGCGCGAAGGTGGTGCGCCACCACCGGCGCCACCGGGCCAGGGTCCGGGAGCTCACCCCCAGCCATTGCCGAAGCTGCCGTTGAGCGCGCCCCCGCCCTCGCATCGCCGCCAGGACGACCACCGCCGCGGAGTAAACCCGCCGGCCCAAGAAGCGTACCGAAGGTGGCGTCAGCCGCCGCCGGCACCCCTCCACGGCGCAGCACAAGCTCAGTCGGAGGTCATACCGGACCGCCAACCGCTCTGGAAGACCCCGCGGCTTACGGGGGTAGTTCGCCTGGTCGACCCTCCCGCCGCACCACCCGCACCCCCCGCGGCGGGCCGCCCGGGCGAGATCCTGATCGTACTGAAAAAGGACCTCGTAGAGCCGCTCGTCCCTGAGCAGATCCTGGTACAATCCCATCCTCCTTCGTCTTTGCTGGACTGAAGGAGGAAACCCCCTCGGGGCGCTTGAATCAAGCTCCTTGAGGGGGTTCTGCTTGCACTCCCTGATGGCGCCTCGGACGATTCCATCAGTGATCGTGATCCGAAACGCCGTCCCCGACCATCAACTTTCTTGCTTACGCTGACAGCAGCGCCACCGGCTTCGACCGCATCGAGCCACCACGATCGGCATGGATGGTGAGCTGACCCGGCGCGATGCGTTGCCGGCGGCAGGTCTCGGCGATGAGCCGCTCGGCGAGCACCCCCGATTCCCGATCCGCCACCATCCAGCCGGTGACGAAGCGGCTGAAGATGTCGAGGATCACGTAGAGGTAGTAGTACGTCCACTTCACGGGACCACGGAGCTTGGTGATGTCCCAGCTCCAGACCTCGTTGGGACGACTGGCCAAGAGTTCCGGCGCAGCGTAGTGCGGGTGGCGAAGCTGATTGCGTCGCTCCCGGACCTCCTGGTTCGCATCCAAGATGCGGTACATCGTCCGCGCCGAGCAGAGGTAACGCTCCTCATCGAGGAGGGCGGCGTAGACCTCGGCCGGGGCGAGATCGACGAAGCGTCGCTCATGCAGAACCTGGATCACCGCCTGGCGTTCCTCGGTCGACAGGGATCGCGGCGACGATCGCGGACGCGGTTCGGGCTTCGGTTGCAGGCTGCGGTAGTAGCTCGCCCGCGACAGCCCCAGCGCCCCGCAAGTCGGCGCAATCCCCAGCCGAGGACCCAGGTCCGTGACGGTCTGCATCAGCGTTCCTCGTTGTTCGACGGTGACTCGCTCCCCAGGAGCAAGGCCACTTTTTTTTGGACCTCGATCAGCGCCTCGGCTCGCTCGAGCCGCGCCTGCAAACGCCGATTGTCACGCTCGAGCTCGACGATCCGCTTGTCTCGTGGGTCCGCAACCTTGGCGCTGGGACCGCGCTTCTTCGGCGACAGCCCGGCCAACCCACCCTGCTCCCGAGCCCGGCGCCATGTCACCAGGTGCGAGGAGTACAAGCCCTCGCGCCGCAAGAGCGCACCCAGTTCTCCTGGACGCGAGCACCCGTCCGCTTCCTTGAGGATCTTCCGCTTGTACTCGGCGGTGAATCGCCGCCGCTCTGCCTTTGCCGACACCTCGACCTCTCTGTCGACCGGGATCAATCCAGACTGGGAAGTCATCGTGAACTCCATGGTCGCCCTCTACACTAAACTCGGGGAGGCTGGGTGTCTCACTCATATTGGCACGGAGGGCGGCCCGGCACGTGGATGCTCACGCCCTTGGCCTTGGCCCTCATTATGGTCGAGTTTACGGACCTGATTTTCGCTGTGGACTCGATCCCGGCGATATTCGCTATCACAGCTGACCCGTTTTTAGTTTTTACCAGTAACGTGTTCGCAATTCTCGGCCTCCGGTCGCTCTATTTCGCGCTGGGAGGCATGCTCGACAGGTTCAGATACCTCAAGGTGGCACTCGCAGTGGTGTTGATGGTCGTTGGCGTGAAGATGCTGATAGCAAAGTGGCTCAAGGAGATGCTCGGCAGCGGCTTCAACTTGTTATTGCTTGGATTAGTGCTCCTGATTCTGGCTGCAGGTGTAGCAGTGTCTTTGATTGCTGAGCGTCGCGGTGGGCGCCGCCTAACAAGCCGATGAAGCTGACGGTTGCCTTCGGCGCCCGCAGCTTATCCGCGAGCGTCAGGCGGCACAGCACACCCCAGGCGCCGCGTCTGGCTATCATCCAGGTCGGGTCAAGGAAGGGCGGAACAGAATGAAGGACATCGACAAAGACCTCGCTCGGATCCTCGGTGCCTATGAGGCTGCCGTCTTCGCCAAAGACGTCGACGGCTTCATGCGCCTGTACTCGCTGGACGTTCGGATCTTTGATGCCTGGGGCGTCTGGTTGTATGACGGTGCAGAGCCTTGGCGGCGTGCGGTGGAAGGGTGGTTCGGTTCGCTTGGCTCAGAGCGAGTGCGGGTGAGCTTTGAGGACGTGATGTCTCTTTCCGGCAGGGATTTGTCTTCCGTGAATGCAATCGTGACGTATGCCGCCCTCTCAGCGGAAGGCGTCCAACTTCGCGCCATGCAGAACCGAACTACCTGGGTGCTCCGCACGGCTGGCGATGTCCCGCGAATCATCCACGAACACACCTCTGTCCCGATTGGCTTCGAAGACATGAAGGCAATCCTTGTTCGGAACAAGGCAACGTGAGGACCTTCGACCACAAGAAGAGCCGTCTCTGACTTGCACGCCCAAGGCCCAGTCGTTGAACACTCGCCGCAGAGTCCTCTTCGCAGTCGCGGCAGCAACAGGCCTTGGCACATCCGGCTGCACCACTACTGTTGAGGAGTCGCTGCGAATGCAAAGTACTGCCGCCCGAGAGTCAGTCATACGGTTCCTCAATCACTTTGAGGACGTGGCCATGAAGGAGGACTTCAGCCTACTCGAAGACATGATTGATGAACGAGCCTACTTCCGCTTCAACGACGGGGACTTTGTAGGTCGCCCAGCCATTCGAGCGGTCTTCGAGAAGACCTGGAAGGGTGACCCCACGGTCAAGAAGGCTCGTTTCTACTTGTCCGACATCGTGGTCCTCACAACGGATATGGCCTCAGCGACGGCAATCTATCTACACGTACAACTGGGAAGGCTCCCAAGGCAATCGAGAGTTCAAGATCCAAGGCCGGGGTACGCGTGTGCTCGTGCACGACGGCGGCAAGTTCCGAATCATTCATGAGCACCTCAGTCGTCGGCCGGCGCCCAGTGCTGCCTAACCCCTCGCTTAGCTCGAACGTTCGGCAGACCTGAGGTAGATCGGTTGGAGCGGCTGGCACGAGAGCACCAATGGCGAAGGGTTCGGCCGAGTGCTTGATACTTGATCAGGCCACGGAGTCAGGGTCACGAAAGAGAATAGGGGGGAACCATGCGAAAGGGGTGGTGGATCGCGATGGCTCTCGCGCTGGTCGGTGCGCTGCTGGCACTGACGAACGCGTATCTGCAATTTCAAGGGACAGGGCAGATCGCATACGGCAAGATCGCTTTGGCGATCGGCGTCCCAGCCCTGTTCTACGCACTCATGCGCGGCTCGCGGAAGTCGAGCTGAGTGCGCTGTCGTGTGCGGACTATTATCGGTTGGTCCGCCTTGCCGACGTGCGTTATCACCATGATCGGTAACCTCATCTGAGCACCGGATGGATGCTGGTCGCGAATCAAGGAGACCACCGAACAGCCGGTTGCGGCGGACGGTCCGCTGCGCGGCCCGCCGCTGAACCGGAGCGTTCGGTAGCTTGAGCCGCGAGGTGTTCCGCATGAAGGTGAGGCTGGGCGCAGCCCTGCATCGTATTCGGGGATAGCCAAGATGCCACACAGGGAGGAGACCACTCGCTCATGAAGATGATCACGGTCGTACCTCTGGAACTGGGTCGCCCCACACTTGGCAGGCTACTCGAGGGCACGGAACGACGGCTGAGAGGTGGCTCCACGACCTTCATCCGACGGAAGAAGCGTCGCTGGGTCCACGCCAAGTACCCGGGCTGGATCACTTGGGACGTGTCCCGCGGCGGCACCCTGAACGCCCAAGTTCAATCCAAGATACCTGAGTCGGAGTGGCAGCTGCTGCAGGCATTCGTAGGGTATCTCAACCGGCACCTGAGCGAGAACATCGATAGCATCACAATTCGCTACTACGAGTAGTGAGCAGATGGGCCACCGAACTACGCGCTGCACCTGACGGTCGCGCCCGTCACGGCCCTGGCGAGATGTCGCGGGCGCCCGACGCGACTCCTACCGTTGCCAGGGCCGCGCCGGTCAGCGCCCGCAGGTGAGCACTAGCGTTAGGCCCTGACCGAATCTATTGGTTCATCCGGGATTTCCGTGGGTAGCCGGGTAGAGGTTGAGGCCACCGCAGTGGAAGAAGACGGCGGTCTTGAAGTGCTCCGGGTTGCGGAAGCCGTAGGCAGCCTTCTTGATCGTCTCGGATCTTTGAGTTGATGCCCTCCGCCACGGCGTTGGTGATCGGATGATCGAAGTAGGCGAGCACGTTGAGGAGATGGCGCTTGATCAGGCGGGCCACCGCGATGATCGGCTCCAGGCGCGAGTGGGTCGCCCAGAAGTACCAGGCCTGCCAGTGCTTCTTGGCCCAGGCGTAGCTGCGGTAGTCCCACAGCGCCCGCAGACTCTCCTTGATCGCCCATGCCCGACCCGTCTTGAGCTCGGCGTCCCGCAGCGCCGCGAACCGGGCTCGGTGCTTCTCGGGCAGGTTCTCGAACCCGTACAGCCAGAGGTACTTGCTCCCCTTCAGGGTCTCGTCGCCGACCGCGGTCAGCGCGCGGTGCTCCCGCTTGCGGACCGCGTCCACTGCCTTCCCTATATGCGCCATGATGTGGAACCGGTCGAAGACCATCTTGTCCTCGGCATCGGGCACGTGTTCGAGGATCGAACGGGCGAAGGGGTCCCACATGTCGAGGGCGATCGCCTCGATCCCCGCCCGCTGGGCCGGCGTCAGGCCGCGGAAGTAGCCGTCCAGGCTCTCCTGACTGCGGCCATCCGCGATGTGCTCGACGGTCGCCTCCTTCAGGTCGTACACCAGCGTCATGTACTTCTGCCCCTTGGCCACCGCGTCCTCATCTACACCGATCAGCGGGCCGATCCGCTCCCCCTTCGCCAGCTGGCCACGAGCCACCGCCCGTTCCATCAGGTGCCAGGCCTCGTCCCAGCTGATGCGCAGGATCGCGGTGGCCCCGCTGATGTCCGTCTCCCGCAGCACGTCGATCGCCAGGCGCTCGAACAGGGCGGTGAAGCGTGCGTGGGGCTCCGCCCACGGCAGTCGCACTTGCCGCACACCATGCGTGGAGCAGTTCACCCGCGGCGGCCGCGCGTGGAGGAAGGTCTTGAACTGACAGCTGTCCAGGTGCCGCCACACTCGCTCCTCGCTGTGATCGTAGAGCGCCAGCTCCTGACCACACTCGGGGCACGGCCAGCGCTGGCCCTGCGGATGCTCCGTCCACGCATCCACCCGCTGCTGCTCGAGATTCAACTCGACCCGACTGACCGACCAAGGCGACTCAAGACCCAACAGGTACCGGTAAAGTTCGGTGTCACGCACGGCTCTGACCCTCCTTCGGGTCGGAGCCTACACCTCAGCCCTCACCCACGGAAAACCCGGAAGAACCAATCTATTCACACCCGTAAGGAACTCTTCCACAATGGACATCCCACGGATATTCAGCATCACTGAGAGTGCTCACCGCATCCACAACCCGATCACGGCCGAAAAGCTCGCCACTCTCGGCGCGGCGCTGCGTCTGGAATCGGGCGCCCGAGTGCTCGACCTCGGCAGTGGATCGGGAGAGATGCTGTGTACCTGGGCACGCGATCACGGCATCATCGGCATCGGCATCGACATGAGCCCGTTGTTCACTGAGCAAGCGAAACTTCGTGCTGAAGAACTCGGCGTCGCCCGTCAAGTCAAGTTCATCCATGGCGACGCTGCCGGCTATGTCTCTGACGAGAAAGTCAGTGTGGCAGCCTGTGTCGGTGCCACTTGGATCGCCGGGGGAGTCGCCGGCACTATCGAGCTTCTGGCGCGGAGCCTTCGCACAGGAGGGATCATCCTCATCGGCGAGCCCTGCTGGCGGCAGTTACCGCCGACGGAAGATGTTGCCAAGGGGTGTCTTGCCAACTCAATCTCCGACTTTCTCATGCTTCCAGAACTTCTCGCGTCTTTCGGCCAACTTGGCTACGACGTCGTTGAAATGGTTCTGGCTGACCAAGACGACTGGGACAGATACGAGGCAGCCAAGTGGCTCACTATGCGCCGATGGCTTGAAGCCAATCCCGACGACGAGCTCGCGAAAGATGTTCGAACCAAACTGACCTCGGAACCCGAGCGCTACGCCGCTTACACGCGTGAATACCTGGGCTGGGGTGTGTTCGCGCTGATGCCGCGGTGATGCGTTGGCGCATCAGCCGGATCGTCAACGGCTGTGTCGCGCAACAGCGCCTTATGTTCGAGTACAACGTAGGAGTGTCGCCGCGCAGCACATACACGGTCAAGTCCATGGATGGTGACTACTTTGAAGACTCGTAATGCTGTCTAACAGCAGCATGCAGCGGTCGGCGCTGCGCGCCGCCGCTGCATGCTATATGCGATTGCCTGGTGATCACAGTTCGTTCACTCATCGAATTGGCTTGCGAGTCGCTCCAAGGCAAGCGCGAGTGTCGAGCGGGTCTTAGTCGACACAGCCGTCGCGTTCAAGGACACAGGATATGGAGGCAGACATGAACACGAAGATCAGAGACGAGAGCTCGGGCAAGTGCCCGTACAACCACATCGCCGGCGTCGGCAGGACGAACCGTGACTGGTGGCCGAACCAGTTGCGGCTGGAGCTTCTGCGCCAGCATTCCGCGGAGTCCGACCCGATGGGCAAAGGCTTCAACTACGCAAAGGAATTCAAGAGCCTCGACTACAAGGCGCTCAAGAAGGACCTGGTCAAGCTGATGACCGACTCGCAGGACTGGTGGCCGGCGGACTTCGGCCACTACGGGCCGCAGTTCATCCGCATGGCCTGGCACGCCGCCGGAACCTACCGGATCACCGACGGCCGCGGTGGCGGCGGCCGAGGCCAGCAGCGCTTCGCCCCGCTCAACAGCTGGCCCGACAACGTCAACATCGACAAGTCGCGCCGCCTGCTGTGGCCGATCAAGCAGAAGTACGGCAGGAAGATCTCCTGGGCCGACCTGATCATCCTGGCCGGCAACGTCGCGCTGGAGTCGATGGGCTTCAGGACCTTTGGCTTCGGCGGGGGCCGTGCGGACGTGTGGGAGCCGGACGAGGACGTGAACTGGGGTGAGGAGATTGCGTGGCTCGGCGTCGACAAGCGGTTCACCGGCGACCGCGAGCTGGACCAGCCTTTCGGCGCCACCCACATGGGCCTGATCTACGTCAACCCGGAAGGCCCGAACGCGAGCGGCGACTACATGGCTGCCGCCAAGGACATCCGCGCCACCTTCGGCCGCATGGCCATGAACGACGAGGAGACGGTCGCCCTCATCGCCGGCGGCCACACCTTCGGCAAGGCCCACGGTGCCGCCGCGGAATCGCACAAGGGTCCCGAGCCGGAAGGCGCTCCGCTGGAAGCGCAGGGCCTGGGCTGGATGAGCGACTACGGCACGGGGCACGGCGCAGACACGATCTCGAGCGGCATCGAAGTGACGTGGACCAAGACCCCGGCGCTGTGGAGCAACAACTTCCTCGAGAACCTGTTCAACTACGAATGGGAGCTGACCAAGTCCCCCGCTGGCGCCAAGCAATGGGTGGCCAAGAACGCGCCGGCGATCATTCCCGACGCGCACGACCCGTCGAAGAAGCACCAGCCGACCATGCTGACGACCGACCTGACGCTGCGCTTCGATCCGGAGTTCGGCAAGTTCTCGCGCCGGTTCCTCGACGACCCGCAGGCCTTCGCCGAAGCCTTCGCGCGCGCCTGGTTCAAGCTGACGCACCGCGACATGGGCCCGCGCACACGCTATCTGGGACCGGAAGTGCCGAAGGAAGAGCTGATCTGGCAAGACCCGATTCCCGCGGTCAATCACAAGCTGATCGGCGAGAAAAAGATCGCCGACCTCAAGAAGAAGATACTCGCCTCGAAGCTCTCGGTTGCGGAGCTCGTGTCGACGGCCTGGGCGTCCGCCTCCACCTTCCGCGGCTCGGACAAGCGCGGCGGCGCCAACGGCGCGCGCATTCGCCTCGCGCCGATGAAGGACTGGGAAGTTAACCAGCCGGCGCAGCTCGCGAAGGTGCTGAGGACGCTGGAGGGCATCCAGGCCGACTTCAACAAGTCGGCCAAGGGTGGCAAGAAAGTGTCGCTCGCCGATCTGATCGTGCTCGGTGGCTGCGCGGGCGTAGAGCAGGCCGCGAGGAAGGCCGGCGTCAGCGTGAAGGTGCCGTTCAAGCCGGGACGCATGGACGCGAGGCAGGATCAAACGGACGTCGAGTCTTTCGCGGCGCTCGAGCCGATCGCCGACGGCTTCCGCAATTATCTGAAGGGCAAGTTCGCGGTCTCCGCCGAGCACCTGCTCGTCGATAGGGCGCAGCTCTTGACGCTGACGGTGCCCGAGATGACGGTCCTTGTCGGCGGCATGCGCATGCTGCGGACCAACGTCGGCGGTGCGAACCACGGGGTTTTCACCTCGAAGCCGGGGACGCTGAGCAACGACTTCTTCGTCAACCTGCTGGACATGCGCACGGAGTGGACGCCGGTCTCGGACGCGAAGGACGTGTTCGCGGGGCGCGACCGCAGGACGGGCAAGGTCAAGTGGACCGGCACGCGCGTCGATCTCGTGTTCGGCTCGGACTCGCAACTGCGGGCCCTCGCCGAGGTCTACGCGAGTGCGGATGCGAAAAAGAAGTTCGTCAAGGACTTCGTGGCGGCGTGGGCCAAGGTGATGAACCTGGATCGCTTCGACCTCGCGTGATCGTGCCATGAACGTCTTCGACGGCTCCACAGCGAGGCAACAGCGGTCAGCTAACAACCGGTTGCAGCGGCTGGCGCTTCGCGCCGCCGCTGAACTGGAGCGTTGGACCGCCCAAGACACTCGCCGCGGAAAGCGAGAAGACGCAACTAGGTGGAGATGCCGTGCCGACGAAGCGCCGCGCCCGCCACGCCCAGACCCCTGAGGCCACCGATCGCCCCGCTCCAGCCCGCGCGCGCGTCACGCTTCCAGTGGTCGCCGCCGCCGGCCTGATGGCCCTTGCCTTCGCCTATTACGCCCGAACCTGGCAGAGCTTCTCCGGCGTGAGGGGAATCTGCCCGATCCCCTTCTGTGACTTCGTCGATTATTACTATCCCATGGGAGAGGCGGTATTCCGAAGCGGTCTCCCCGTTGACGGATTTCTCTACTCCGCTTTCATCGCCATATTGCTCGCCGTGCTTTCCTCGCTGGAACTCAACACGTCGCTCGTTCTCTGGGGCATCCTGCAGGTGCTCTTCGTTTCTCTCTACGTTCATCTCTTCCGCCGGCTCGTTGCAGGAGGGCTGCCGATTCAGCTGCTTTTCGCCGCCCTCACTGTCACGTCATATCCTGTCCTGTTCAATCTGATGGGAGGTCAGGTGGGCGTCTTCATCGTGGTGGCCCTCCTGGGCATGCTCGTTCTCTACGAGCGCGGCCGCCACGCCACCGCCGCCGGTCTCCTCGCCTTTGCGGTGAGCTTCAAGTTCTATCCGATTGTGTTTCTCGCACCGTTCGCCGCCCGCCGCAACATTCGATTCCTTTTCGTAGCGGCCGCCGCGTGCGGGGCGTTCCTTTTCGTGGTGCCCGGTCTTCTACTGGGGGGCAATGAGACGCTGCGCTTCTACGGCGCCCTCTTCGAGGCGTTCCGCGATTCGGGCTGGGTTGACGCCAATCCGCACTCGCAGTTTTTCCCCCACGTCTTACTTCGTATGGCTGGCGGGATGGGCGTCGGGGCACATGCCCATCCTTCACTCTTGCACTGGATCGCGATCGGCGTTGCGGCTGTCAACATGGGACTTCTCCTTCTGGTTCAGCGCGCGCGTCTGCGCCATGCCGATCTGTGGAGCTTCCAGCTCGTCTGCCTGACGATCCCCTTCATTCTGAAGACGTCATGGCCACACGACTTCGTCTTTCTCCCCTTCTGCCAGGCCCTATTCGCTTGGCGGCTCCTGGAGGGAGAGGGGGCAGCTCCCGGGACGAATACAGGGGTGAAGCGTTCCCAGGCAAGCGCGGGACGCGCGCGGACTCTCAACGCGCGCAATGCCGTGACGTCCGCTCTTCTTCTGTCTATCCTCTTTTCGAACATCGTCTTCTACAATCTCGTCGGCGACTTCGTGCGCTATGGCTACCTTGCGTTCCTCTTCTGGGCGGACCTGCTCCTGCTGATTGCGTCGTACGTGACGCTCCTGCCAGCGACCCTCGGGAGCTTTGCGGGACGGATCTCGAGGACCGGCGTCGAGGGGTGATTGGCCGCGCGGGGCCGCCGGGCAGGCTTTCTCGTGAGGATGGTGTCATACGCGCCGGAGAGGCCAAGTGGTAAGGCAATTGCCAGGCGATCCAACCTCGGCTTGCAGCCGACGGGGCGGGAGGAATAGCCAGCGCCGCCGCGGCTGAAGCCAGGCGTTCGATTGGCTCAGCACAAGGCGCTGTAACGGTGTCTATCTGGCAAACCGGCTCGGGCATCCCGCGCTGCCGAAGGCCATTCGACCGCCGAAGGGAACTATCATGATCCTGACTCGTCGCCTGAACTCATTACTTGCGCTCACTGCTGCCGCGACCGTGGCAGCCTGCTCGGAAGCAGGGCGGGATCCCGCCCGAGCAACTAACAAGGCCACTGAAGAGTTGCCTCGTTGGTCGTTCACCCAAGACATGATCTTCCCGGCCGACCGGTCGCTCCTGCGCCCGGAAGACGGCATTGCGTTGCCAGACGGCCGGTTGATCGTCAGCGACCAGGCGCATGGTCTGCGCCTGGTGGAGACGGACGGCAGCAGCACTCCTTTCGGCGACCTGGCTGGAGCGGGGTATGTGCATGCTCCACCGGACCGCAACGGCGGTGCAAATGGCATCTCGCTCGAGCCGGACGGGACGCACCTGCTCCTGGCGGACATTCACCACGGCGGGATCTACCGCGTGGATGTGGAAAGCGGCGCGACCGAGCGGATCTACCAGCACCACTATGGCGTCAACACCGCCTTGCGCGATTCGCGGGGTTCGATCTGGTTCACCCAAAGCACGGCCAATTCCCCCGAGGAGGGCGAGGCGCGCATGTGGGCGGCGGTGGATGTTCCCATCTCCGACGGGGCGGTGCTGCGCCTCGCATCCCAGGCTGGCAAGCCGGCAGCGACGGCGGCGGTCGTCGTCGACTCGCTCCTCTATGCGAACGGCCTGGCGATCGACGAGCAGGCGGGGCTTCTGTACGTCGCCGAAACGACGGGTGGTCGCGTGCTGCGCTACCGCGTCGACCTTACCTCGGGACAGGTGAGCGAGCGCTCGGTATTCGCTGAGATCGCCGGCGACAACCTCGAGCTGGACGGAGAGGGATACCTCTGGGTGGCGTCGCCGCTCGACAATGCCGTGGTGATGGTGAATACGGCGACCGGCGAACGCCACACCGCGTTTCAGCTGCAGACTCCCGCGCAGCAGGCGCAGATCACGGAGTTCAATCGTCTCGGCGAGGAAGGCACCTCCCGCATGGAGTTGCTCACGCCGGACCTTTGGGCCCCACTACCAGGCATCGTCACGGGGTTGATCGTCAGCCCGGCGGGTGGTCCGGTCTATCTCACGGGACTCGGCGACGCGCTGGTGCGGCTACCGCGGTGAATCGCCAATCTACGGCGCCGCCTGTCCGCGGTAGGGTCCCGTGGGGATTTCGTGCGCCGCCTCAACTGCAGCGCTCTGCGCGCGGGCGGCGTGGCGCCGGATGTGCGCGAGGCCGCAGTGAACGCCCGCGGCGGCTGAGGCTCGCGTCAAGGAGAGACCGGTCATGGAGTGGCTCGAGCCGTGGCGGCCGGTTGCGGGTGAGGAGGCGACCGGACTTGAGCGCGTACTGCGTCGCGAGGTCGGTCCCGACCATGAGCTACACGGACTCCCCGTGCGAGCGCTCGCACGCCGCGACGACTGCGACGATGTCCTGTTCGCGATCGAAGATGGCACGGGCCGTGTCGTCGACGTTCACCTCACGTGGACGCAAGACCCTCCGGAGAGAGCCCCATGGCCGATTGCGACTCTCTTCTCGAGCTTCGACGTGTGGCGCCGCGATGGCATGCAGTCGGACCACGACGACCTTGCGTCGTGAGGGCCTTCCTAACACGATGAAGCTGACGGTCGCCTTCGGCGCCCGCAGCTTCTCGGCGACCTGTTAGGCGAGCCGCGGTCGGCGCGCTCGTTGCTCGTTGTCGCGCCGGTGAACGACGAAGGGGGCAGGCGCCCGTGGGCCTGCCCCCTTCTGCTTTGCTGCATCTCGCGGCAGCGGCGGAGCGGCGGCTACTTGGTAACGAGCCCCTGCTTCTTGAGATCCTCCACCAGGGCGCCGGCGATCGACTTGACCGCGTCGTCCGTCGATTGTGGATCGAAGGTCTCCGAGGTGGCGCTCCACAGGAGCTTCTCGCCGGCAACCGCGTAGAGATTGTTCTCGAGGACGACGGTCAGGGCCTGGTCCTCGTACCCCGGCTCGTTCACCGTCTGGTAGGTCTGGTAGTACTGGTTGTAGTAGCCGTTGTAAGAGGACTGGGGAACGACGTACGAGCTTCCTTCCACGAACGTCATCGTGGTGTCGACATTCTTCACGCGGGTCAGGAGCACGGCCTCGACGCCCGCGTCCTTGACCGCCGCGACGATCTGGTCCTTGGTCATCTCGCCGGCCGGCAACACCGAGTAGCTCGTCACCGCGCGCACGCCGTGGCCCCGGAGCTGGGCCGCGACCTCGTTCTCGAAGAACTTCCGGTTGTCCTCGACGCGGGCGATACCGATGACCATCGCGCTCGTAATCGGCTTTCCAGTATACGTGGGGTCGCGCCAGGTACCGACGAGCTCGGTGCCCGTGCCGCAGCCGAGTGCGAGCAGGACGGCGAGGAGCGATGCGGCTGTCATGCGGAGTCGGTTGGACATGGGTTCTCCCCCTCCCTTGGTAGTACAGGCCGGAAGCCTAGCATGGCGGCGCGATCGGGTGGCATCGGGTACACTGGTGGTCCCCCCGGGGAGCAGCGGCCGCTCTCCGCCGCGGCAGCGCGCCGTATCCGCTCGGCGGCCGCCATCGCCCACCCGAACCCGGAATCGAGATGACCGCCGACGCCCTGGCGACCTTCCATCCCGCCGTCGCGCGCTGGTTCGCGCGCGAGCTCGGCGCGCCGACCGAGCCGCAGGCGCGCGGCTGGCCCGCGATCCAGGCCGGCCGGAACACGCTCATCGCCGCGCCCACCGGCTCCGGGAAGACGCTCGCCGCCTTCCTCGCGGCGATCGACGGCCTCGTGCGCCAGGGCATCGCCGCGGGCGGCGCGCTCCCCGACGAGACGCAGGTCGTCTACGTGTCGCCGCTCAAGGCGCTCTCGAACGACATCCAGCGGAACCTCGTGGAGCCGCTCGCCGCGATCGAGCGCGAGCTTGTGGCGATGGGTCTCCCGGAGGTGGCGATCCGCACCGATGTCCGCACCGGCGACACCAAGGCCGCCGCGCGCCAGCGGATGGTCGAGCGGCCGCCGCATCTCTTCGTGACCACCCCCGAGTCGCTCTACATCCTCCTCACGAGCGAGCGCGGGCGGCGGATGCTCGGGACGGCGCACACGGTCATCGTCGACGAGATCCACGCGCTCGTCCGCGACAAGCGCGGCTCGCACCTGGCGCTCTCGCTCGAGCGGCTCGCGGCCCTGGCCGCCGCGCGGCGCGCGAGCGATGGAACGGCACGCCCGCTCACGCGCATCGGTCTCTCCGCCACCCAGCGCCCGATCGAGGAGATCGCGCGCTTCCTCGTCGGCGCCGGGGAATCAGTCACGGGCGCAGCCCCCGACTGCACGATCGTGGACGCCGGCCACCGGCGGGCGCTCGACATCGCGCTCGAGATCCCGCGCTCCCCGCTCGAGGCCGTGATGTCGGCGGAAGTGTGGGCCGAGGTCTACGATCGCCTCGCCGAGCTCATCGCGGCGCACCGGACGACCATCGTCTTCGTCAACACGCGCCGTCTCGCCGAGCGGCTGAGCCGCCACCTGAGCGAGCGGCTGGGCGCCGAGCACGTGACCGCGCATCACGGGAGCCTGGCCCGCGAGCAGCGCTTCGATGCGGAGCAGCGTCTCAAGGCGGGTTCGCTCAAGGCGCTCGTCGCCACCTCGTCGCTCGAGCTCGGGATCGACATCGGCGCGGTCGATCTCGTCTGCCAGATCGGCTCGACCCGCTCGATCGCGACCTTCCTGCAGCGGGTCGGGCGCTCCGGCCATCAGCTCCGCGGCCTCCCGAAGGGGCGCCTCTTCCCGACGAGCCGCGACGAGCTCGTCGAGTGCACGGCGCTCCTCGCCGCGGTCCGGCGCGGCGAGCTCGACCGCGTGCGCATCCCCGAGGAGCCGCTCGACATCCTCGCGCAGCAGATCGTGGCCGCGACCGCCTGCGAGGAGTGGACGGAGGACGACCTCTTCGCGCTGGTCCGCCGCGCGCATCCGTACCGCGCGCTCGAGCGCACGCGCTTCGACGAGGTCGTGCGCATGCTCGCCGAGGGCTTCGCCACCCGGCGCGGGCGGCGCGGGGCGTACATCCATCGCGACGCGGTGAACGGTCGCCTGCGCGGGCGGCGCGGGGCGCGCTTGACCGCCATCACCTCGGGCGGCGCCATCCCCGACACCGCCGATTACGAGGTGATCCTCGATCCGGCCGGCACCCTCGTCGGCACGGTCAACGAGGACTTCGCGATCGAGAGCATGGCCGGCGACATCTTCCAGCTCGGCAACGCTTCCTGGCGGATCGCGCGCATCGAGCCCGGGCGGGTGCGGGTGGAGGACGCGCAGGGCCAGCCGCCAACCATCCCGTTCTGGTTCGGCGAGGCGCCGGGGCGGACGGCGGAGCTGTCGGCGGCGGTGTCGCGCTTCCGCGCGGAGGTCGAGGCGGCCCTCGCGGGCAAGGGCGGGCGCGAAGGCGAGAGTGGCCGCGACCGCGTCGCCGCGCTCGTCGCGAGCGAGCCCGGCGTTGGACCCGCGGCGGCGGAGCAGGTGGCCGACTATCTCACCGCGGCGCGCGCCGCGCTCGGCGTGATGCCGACCCAGGACACGCTCGTCCTCGAGCGCTTCTTCGACGAGGCGGGCGGCATGCAGCTCGTCGTGCACTCGCCCTTCGGGAGCCGCTTGAATCGCGCCTGGGGCCTCGCGCTCCGCAAGCGCTTCTGCCAGCGCTTCAACTTCGAGCTGCAGGCGGCGGCGACCGAGGATGCGATCGTGCTCTCGCTCGGGCCGACGCACAGCTTCCCGCTCGAATCGGTGTTCCAGTATCTCTCGGCGGCCACGGTGCGCGATGTCCTCGTGCAGGCGCTCCTCGCCGCGCCCATGTTCCAGACGCGCTGGCGCTGGAACGCGACGCGCGCCCTCGCCATCCTCCGCTTCCGCGGCGGGAAGAAGGTGCCGCCGCGCTTCCAGCGGATGGACGCCGACGATCTCCTCGCGCTCGTCTTTCCCGATCAGGTGGCCTGCTTCGAGAACCTGCCGCCGGGGCCGCTCCCGGTGCCCGACCATCCGCTGGTCGCGGAGACCGTCCGTGATTGCCTGGTCGAGGCGATGGACATCGACGCGCTGGAGGCGCTTCTCGCCTCGATCGAGCGCGGCGAGCGGCGGCTCGTGGCGCGCGACCTGACCGAGCCGTCGCCGCTCGCGCAGGAGATCCTCTCGGCGCGCCCCTACGCGTTTCTCGACGACGCGCCGCTCGAGGAGCGGCGCACGCAGGCGGTCATGAGCCGGCGCTGGCTCGATCCGGAGACCGCTTCCGATCTCGGCGCCCTCGATGCGAGCGCGATCGAGCGCGTGCGCGGCGAGGCCTGGCCCGCGGCCGAGCACGCGGACGAGCTGCACGACGCGCTCTCGCTCCTCGGTTTCATCGGCGAGGAGGAGGGGCGAGCGGGTGGGTGGGCCGGCTTCCTCGACGAGCTCGTCGCCGCCCGCCGCGCGACGCGGCTCACGCCGGCGCCGGGCGCCGCGCCGCTCTGGGTCGCCGCCGAGCGGTTGCCGCAGCTTTGCGCGATCCACCCCGCGGCGCCGCTCGCGCCCCCGATCGCAGCACCCGCCGAGTTCGCCGCGCGCGCGTGGTCGCGCGAGGAGGCGCTCGTCGAGATCGTGCGCGGGCGGCTCGAGAGCGTCGGGCCGATCACGGCCGCGGACCTCGCCGTGTCCGCCGGCCTCGAGACGGCGGCGGTCGAGCAGGCGCTCATCGCGCTCGAGGGCGAGGGCTTCGTTCTCCGCGGCCGCTTCACGCCGGCGGCCGCCGGAGACGGTGCCGGCGCCGGAGACGGTGCCGCCGGCGCCGCCGATCGCGGCATCGAATGGTGCGAGCGGCGGCTCCTCGCGCGCATCCATCGCTACACCTTGAACCGCCTCCGGAGCGAGATCGAGCCGGTGGCGAGCGCCGACTTCATGCGCTTCCTCCTCGCCTGGCAGCGCGTCGTGCCCGAGCGGCGCGGGGAAGGGCCGGAGGCGCTCGCCGCGATCGTCGAGCAGCTCGCGGGCTTCGAGGCGCCGGCCGCGGCGTGGGAGTCCGATCTCCTGCCGGCTCGCCTCGTCGAGTACGATCCCCTGTGGCTCGACGGCCTCTGTCTCTCCGGGCGCCTGACCTGGCTCCGTCTCACGCCGCCGCGCGGGAACGGCGGCGCGAAGGGAGCGAGCGGAGCAAGCGGGGCGGACGGAGGGGACGGAGCGACCGCTCCGCGCCGGCGCGCGATCGCGCCGGTGCGCGCCACGCCGATCACGCTTCTCGCGCGCGAGCATCTGGCCGCATGGCGCGACGCCCTCGCCGCGGCACCCGACGAGGTTCCACTCACGCCGCAGGCGCGCCGCACGCTCGAGCACCTGACGCGGGACGGCGCGTCCTTCTTCGCCGAGATCGGGCGCGGAGCGGGGCTCCTGCGCACGCAGGTCGAGGCGGCGCTCGCGGAGCTCGTCGCGCACGGGCTCGCGACCGCCGACAGCTTCACCGGACTGCGCGCGCTCCTGACGCCATCCGCGGAGCGTCCGCCGCTCGGCGGGCGGCGGCGGCGCGGGCGGGTGGCCGTCTTCGGCATGGAGAGCGCAGGGCGCTGGACGCGGCTGCGACGTGATGCGGGAGCGACCGCCGCCGAGCCGCACACCGGCACGGAATCCCCCGCCGAGACCATCGCGCTGGCGCTCCTCCGGCGCTACGGCATCGTCTTCCGGCGGCTCGTCGAGCGCGAGAGCGCGCTCCCGCCGTGGCGCGATCTCCTCCGTGTCTACCGCCGTCTCGAGGCGCGCGGCGAGATCCGCGGCGGCCGCTTCGTGGCCGGATTCGCCGGCGAGCAGTACGCGCTGCCCGATGCGGTCGGCCTGTTGCGGGCGCTCAGGCGCGAGCCGAGGCGCGGTGAGCTCGTCGCGGTGAGCGCTGCCGATCCGCTCAACCTGATCGGGGTGGTCACGCCCGGTGAGCGCCTGCCGGTGCGGGCCGGGAATCGGCTCCTCTTCCGCGACGGAGTGCCGGTCGCGGTGCGCGTCGCGCGTGCGGTGACCTTCCTCGTCGATCTCGAACCGGCGGACCGCGCGGCGGCGGCTGCCGCGCTCATCCGGCGGCGCGTCCCGCCCCGGCTGCGCGCCTACCTCGGCCGCACGGCGTGAGCGCGGGCGCTCGGCGTGAGCGCGGGCCGCCCTCGTCCGGCGAGCCGGCGCTCACTCGTAGCGCAGCCGGATCGGCCGCTCCTTGACGAGCTCGAGGTCGCGGCAGGCGCGATGCAGCACGAGGATGCCGTTGAGCGGCCCGGCGGCCGATCCCTCTCCGCGGAGCTCGAAGCCGTGCGCGGGCGCCATCGAGTGGGCGCCGGCGGCTTCCGGATCGAGGATCTCCTGGAACGACGTGTCGCTCGTGAGCTCGACGCCCGGCGGCAGGTGAGCGAAGAGCTCACGGACCTGTGCTGCATGCTCTCGCGAGTAGATGCGGAGCGAGAACTCGAACGCCGCCCCTGCGACCGGCAGGGCCTCCTTGAGCCCGACGCCCCGCGCGACGGCCTCGGGGTCGACGAGCGCCTCCCGCACGCGCGCGATCTCGTCCTCTCCGGCGAGCAGATGCAGGATCTCTCGCCCGGGCTCGAGAAGCTCGCGCAGCCGCTCGCGGAGGTGCTCGCAGGCGACTCCCTCCGCCTCGGCATCGAGCGGCATGGTCGCCGCCCGCGCGCCGCGCAGATAGCCGTGGATGAACCCGAGCGTCCAGCCCCGGGGGCCATCGATCAGGAGGTGGTGGTAGCGATCTGCCATGGTCCTTCTCTCCTGTGCGGGACCGGCGCCCGGCGGCGGCTGCGCGTCTGGCACCGGGATCGCGACGATGATAACCTACGGCGAGCGTCGCGTTCCGCGGACCCGCTGCCCGGCCCGCACGCTCAGCACCCATGCCCATGATTCTCGACTCGACTCATCTCAGCATCGTGATCCCGGTCTGCAACGAGGAGGACAGCGTCCCCCTGCTGGCGGCGGACATCGGGATGGCCTTCGCCGGCGTGCCCTTTCCCTGGGAGGTGGTGTGGGTGGATGACGGCTCGACCGACGGCACGGCGGCGCGGGTCGCCGCGCTCCCCGCTCCACACCGGCTCGTCCGCCTGCACCGGAACCGCGGGCAATCGGCGGCCCTCGCGGCCGGGTTCGTCGCCGCGCGCGGAACCTGGATCGCCACGCTCGACGGCGACGGCCAGAACGATCCGCGCGACCTCCTCGGCCAGCTCGACCACGCCGCTCGTTACGGGTTCGACATGGTGAACGGGATCCGCGTCGCCCGCCATGACGGTGTGGTTCGCCGCGTGACGTCCCGCATCGCCAACACCGCGCGCAACTGGATCGTCGGCGACCGCGTGACCGACGTCGGCTGCTCGACCCGGGTGCTCCGACGCGAAGCGGCGCTCGCCGTGCCTTACTTCCACGGCATGCATCGGTTCCTGCCGACGCTCGTTGCCATGCGCGGCTTCACGGTGACCGAGATCCCGGTGTCGCATCGGGCCCGGCAAGCAGGGCAGAGCAAGTACGGGATCCACAATCGTCTCAGGGCCGGCATCGCTGACCTCTTCGGCGTGCGCTGGCTCGTCTCCCGGCAGCGCGTATGGAAGGCGGTGGAATCAGTGACCGAGAGCGACGAACACGGTGACGCGGCGTCCCGGCGGAGCGAGCCATGAACGCGAAAGTGCTGCATCGGGCGACGGCCGTTCCGCTTCTCGGCGTGCTGTGCGCGCTGTGCGTGCTGTGCGCGCTCGGCCTCCCCGCGGCGCTCCAGGCCGGCGCTCCGGGGCCGGCGGCCGATCCGCGCGACACCGGCCTCTCGACGGCCTGGCTCGTCTTCGGCTTCGCCGCCCAGGGCGTGTTCGGCCTGCGCTTCCTGATCCAGTGGATCGCCTCCGAGCGCGCCAAGGAGAGCATCGTCCCGCGCGGTTTCTGGGTGCTCAGCCTGGTCGGCGGGGCCGCCCTCTTCTTCTACTTCCTGCGCCGCGGCGATCCGGTGGGGATGGCGGGCCAGGTCTTCGGCGTACTCGTCTACTCGCGGAATCTCTACCTGCTCGAGTACAAGAAGCGGAGGGCGCATTGATGCGTGCACGATCCGGCTCGCCGCGGCGCGTGCACGCCGCCTTCCTTCTCGCCGCGGTTCTCGGATCGGCCCTGACCGCGGCCTTCCCGGCGACTGCGCGTGCCGACGCCGATGCGGAGTCCATCACCGCCGGCCTCTACGTGAACATGGTCCCGGACCTGACCTACCTCACCCCGCTGGCGTCCATCACACGGGGCCGGCTGTACGCTGAAGGTCGCTATCAGTACGAGGATCTCGAGACCGGCTCGGTGTGGTTCGGGCGCACCTTCGAGGGCGAGGTCGGCGGCGAAGGCGGCGACGAGCTCACCTGGTGGGTCGCCCCGCTCGCGGGCGGGGTGTTCGGGCGGACCCGCGGATTCGCGCCCGGGCTCAACGCCGACCTCGGCTGGCGGCGCTTCTCGTTCTCGACGAGCGCCGAGTACCTGTTCGATATCGAGGACGGCGATGAGAGCTTCTTCTACAGCTGGTCCGAGTGGCTCTACACGCCGCGGCCGCCCTTCGCGGCCGGGATCACCATCGAGCGCAACCGCCTGCGCGCCCTCGCCGGCGACGTGAATGCCGCGCTCACACTGTACACGGGCTACCGCAACGCGACGTTCTCCTTCTACGCGTTCAACGTGTGGGACAGCGACGACGACTACTACATGATCGGCCTGGGCGGCGAGTTCTGATCGCGCCGTGCCGCGCAGCTCTCCTGCCCGCCCCTCTCGCCGCGCCAGCTCAGAAGAAGATCCATGTCGTCACGATGAAGATCGGGACGAGGATCGCGACGGACCAGCCCATGTAGCCGATGAAGGACGGCATCGCCACCCCCGATTCCTCGGCGATCGACTTGACCATGAAGTTGGGCGCGTTCCCGATGTAGGTGTTGGCGCCCATGAAGACCGCCCCCGCCGCGACCGCTTCGAGGTAGATCGTCCGCACCGCGCCCAGCTGATCGATGGCGACCGCCTCGGGCACGCCCACATAGAAGCGTCCGAGGAGCGAGTTGAGGAAGGTGAGATAGGTCGGCGCGTTGTCGAGGAAGGACGAGAGGGTTCCGGTGAGCCAGAAGTAGTGCGCCGGCTCGGCCACGTTCCGGAGCAGCGGCCCCAGCGCACCCTGGGTGCCCGCCTTGAGGATGGCGAGCGCCGGGATGATGGTCATGAAGATGGCGGCGAAGAGGATGGCTACCTCGCTGATCGGGGCCCAGGTGAAGCCGTTCGCGCGCCGGAGATCCCGCGGCGTCGTTGCGAGCGACAGGATTCCCATGAGCAGGATGAGCGCGTCCCGCGCGAGGCCGGCCCGCTCGACCTCGACTCCGAGCACCTCGAGCGAACCGGCGTGCCACAGCCCCGAAAGGAGCACGGCGCCCACGATGCCGGCGAGATAGAGGAAGTTGTGCGTGCCGGCGATGCCAAGCGGCTCGCGCGCCGGGGCGGCGGCGCGATGGGCAACGAGGCGCGCTCGCTCGCGCGCGTAGTACCGCCGATCGAGGAGGTAGAAGACGGCGAGGACCAGGAGCACGACGAAGGTCGTGATCGGGAGGAGCCGGAGGGTCCAGAAGAAGGAGAGCCCGTGCAGGAATCCGAGGAAGAGCGGCGGATCCCCGAGCGGGGTGAGCGAGCCGCCGATGTTGGCGACGAGGAAGATGAAGAAGATGACCACATGCGACTGGTGCGTGCGCCAGGCGTTGGCGCGGAGCACCGGGCGGATGAGGAGCATCGACGCGCCGGTCGTCCCCATCGCGGAGGCGATGAGGGCGCCGAAGGCGAGGAAGCCGGCGTTGATGGCCGGGGTCGCGGTCAGGGTGCCGCGAAGCACGATCCCGCCGGCCACCGTGTAGAGGCCCCACAGGAGGAGGATGAACGGGATGTAGTCGATGGCGGCCGTGTGCAGGATCGCGTGCGCGGCCTCGCCGCGGTAGGCGAGGAGGAAGGGGATGGCGAGGGCGAGCGCGAGGGCGCCCGCGACCTTCGGGTAGTGGCGGTGCCAGAAGTGCGGCGCGAGGAGCGGCCCGATCGCGATCGCGCCGAGGAGCGCCGCGAAGGGCAGCGCCGACCAGAGCGGGAGGATCTCGCCGAGGGCGCGCGTGTGGGTCGTGTCCATGGTTTCGTGACGGGTCGGGCCCCGGAGCAAGGAGGGATGGCGGAGGCTAGCCCCTGGCCGCGGGATGGGTCAACCTGCGCCCCCCGCGCCTCCGCGCCGGGCCTCCGGGGCCCGGCGTCGGGCGCGACAGTGGTTCGCGGCAGGTGGCGCGTCACTCTATGTTCTTGTCAAATCAATGCTTGGCAAAGTTCACATGGTCATGATAGACTAGAGGGCTGATCCGAGGGGCCGCGGAGTTTCCACCGGGAGTACACCATGAGACTTGTTTTGATCGCCGTCCTCGCGGCCGCGCTGGCCGCCGCCGCTTCTCCCGCCGCCTCCGCCCCGCTCCCCGGCGAATCCCTGATCCTCATCGAGAATCCGAACGCGCGCACCGCCGCGACCCTCATCGCCGCGGACGTGATGGTCGTTCGCGACTTCGAGAGCCACCTCCTCGTGGTCGCCGGGCCGGACCGGCTTGCGCTCCTCGACGAGCTCGGCCTCCGCATGACCGTGCTCGCGCCGAGCATCGACGGGAAGACCTTCTACACCGTGCACCTGCGCGGGGCGTCGCTCGCCGAGCGGGTGCCCGGCGTGCGAATTCTGTATTCGGACTCGGATCTCGCCGTGATCGAGGCGACGCCGGAGGAAGCCGATCTCGTGACCGGCCACTTCGAGATCGCGCGCGTCTTCATCCGGCCGATACGCCTCGCCCCGGTCGTGAAGCCGGAGCTGCGGCGCGAGCTCCTCGTTCCCGACCCCACCATCCAGCAGATGGTCAACATGGTCACGGGGGCGAACATCGACGCCACCGTGCTCCGCCTCCAGAACTTCCGCACGCGCCGCTCGTCGACCGACTCGTGCCGGGCCGCGGGGCGCTGGATCTCGGACCAGTTCCGCGCTCTCGGCATCACCGATGTCTCCTTCCAGACCTGGAGCGCGACCTACGCTCCCAACGTGGTGGCCACGATCCCGGGCACGCGCTTCCCCGATCAGATCGTGGTCCTCGGCGCGCACTACGACTCGTACTCGTCCAGCGCGGGCAACGAGCCCGGCGCCGATGACGACGCCTCGGGCGTCGGCTGCCTGCTCGAGGTCGCACGCATCCTGACCCAGTACCCGCACGACTACACGATCACCCTCGTCGGGTTCTCGGGCGAGGAGCAGGGGCTACTCGGGAGCGAGGCCTACGCCAATCTGGCGCGCTCGAACGGGGACGACATCATCGGCATGGTCCAGGTGGACATGATCGGATACCTCGCCGGCGGCGACCTCCTCGACCTCGACATCATCACCAACTCGAGCTCGGCGTGGATCCGGGACCTGGTGATCCAGACCGGCAATCTCTACAACCCGGGCTTCTCGATCGTGACCGGCGCGCTGACCGGCGGCTCGAGCGACCACGCCTCCTTCTGGGCGGCCGGCTACAACGCGATCCTCTTCTTCGAGGACACGGGGAGCTACAGCCCGTACATCCACACCACGAACGACGTGATCGGGACGAGCTACAACTCGCCGACCCTGGCCGTGAACTCGGTGAAGAGCGCGGTCGGGCTCATCGCGACCATGGCGGAGGCGCCGGCCCTCACCATGACCCACACGGTGCTCCACTCGACCACGGATCATGTGAATCCGTACCCGGTGACGGCCAATGTGTTCGTCAACGAGGGCACGCTCGACGTGGCGCGGCTCTACTACCGGATCGACGGCGGCGCCTTCAATCAGGTGGACATGACGAGCATCGGGCCCGATACCTACGCGGCCGACGTGCCCGCGCAGATCGCCGATGCCCAGGTTCAGTACTACATCTACAGCCGGAACTCGAGTGGTTACGAGAGCACCATCCCGGCGGGCGCGCCGGCCACCCTGCATGCGTTCTACGTGGCGACCGCGGTGGACGAGCTGGAGACCGCGTCGGGCTGGACCGTGGGCGCGCCGGGCGACAACGCCACGGCCGGGATCTGGATCCGGGTCGATCCCGTCGGCACGGCCGCGCAGCCCGAGGACGACTACACGCCGCCGCCCGGCACCATGTGCTACGTCACCGGGCAGGGGGTCGCCGGTGGCGGCCTCGGCGCCGCGGACGTGGACGGCGGGACGACGACGCTCCTCACGCCGGTCTACGACCTCTCCCAGTACACCCAGATGTGCAAGCTCTCTTACGAGCGCTGGTACTCGAACAACCAGGGCGGCGCCCCGAACGCCGACAACTGGGTCGTCGACATCTCGAACGACGGCGGCACGACGTGGACGAGCGTCGAGAACGTGAACCCGCCGAACAGCCTCCAGAACACCTGGGTGAACGTGCTCGTGGACGTGGTCGCGCTCTTCGGCACGCCGAACCAGGTGCGGCTCCGCTTCAAGGCCAGCGACCTCGGGTCCGGCTCGGTCGTCGAGGCGGCGGTGGACGACCTCGTGCTCCTCACCCGCCAGGGATCGTCGGCGATCGATGAACCGGCCGCGTCGGCGCCGGTCCGCTTCGCCGTGGGCCCGAACCAGCCGAACCCGTTCAACCCGCAGACCACGATCACCTACTCGCTGCCGTCGCGGGGCGAGGTGACGGTGACCGTCTTCGACGTCTCCGGGCGCCTCGTGCGCACGCTCTTCCAGGGCGTCGAGTCGGCGGGCGTGAAGACGATCGCCTGGAACGGGGTCGACGACGCGGGCCAGTCGGTGGCGTCGGGCGTCTACTACTACCGCGTCGAGTCGCTCGGCCAGTCGGCGACTCGGAAGATGGTGCTCATGAAGTAGCGCGGAAACGACGGCGCGTTCAGGCGCTGAGTTGCTGAGTTGAGGAGGCGATCTTCCTTTCGATGAGGAGGATCGCCTTCTTCTTTGGGCCTCTCAGGTTTGCGGCCGCTTCACCGAGCAGGTCGAGATCTTGAACGGAGCGTACGCCGGGCACCTGCCGGCGAACGCCGTGAGGATGGGGACGATACCAATCCAGCCCCACCAGTGGCCCCCGCCGAGCCCTGCCCACAGGATGACGGCGCCGAGAACGAGCCGGATTCCGCGATCGATTCCGCCCATGTTCCTGGTCATGGTCTTCAAGCCCTTCTGGCGGCCGTCAGGCCGCCGGTTGCGCGATGGGCACCCACGCCTCTGCCGCCGCGGAGCGGCGGACTGCGTCGAGCACCTCCTGGTTCCGATGTCCGTCCTCGAACGTCGCGGCGCCCTCGACCACGCTCCGGCCAGCGCCGAGCGCGGCGACGATCGCGCGTGCGTAACGGAGGAAGGAGCGCGCCCAGTCGGTCTCCGGGATGCCGAGAGTCGCGCAATCCGGAAGGTCGTCCGCGACCGGCACCTCGCGCCATCCGCTCCCGCCGCCGCCGGCGCCGCCGGTCACGAGGAGCGGCCCCTGCTCGATCCAGCGCGCGGCACCCTTGGTGCCGGCGAGCGCGATCTCATGCCGCCGCTCGCCCTCGACGAGGGAGATCGCGATCGTGGCCGCCGGCCCGCTCGCGAAGCGGAGCCAGGCCCCGGCGATATCGTCGCTCGTGACCGCGCGCCGGGCGCCGCTCGCCGGATCGCGCCGCTCCGGGATCGCGGTTGCGAGGTGCCCGCGCGCCGCCGCCACCTCGCCCAGATACACGCGCAGCGCGTCCACCGCATGCGATCCGATGGCCCCCCAGGCGCCGCCGCCCTGGGCGCGGTCGCTCCACCAGGTCCACGGCCGATCGGGGTCCTGCCGGAAGCTCGAGGTGAGCGTGTAGGTGGCGTGGAGGATCTCGCCGAGCGCTCCCTCGCGCACGAGCGCGGCGAGCGCGCGCCGGCGCGGATCGAGGCGGAGCTCGTGATCGAGCAGCGCGAGGCGTCCGGGGGCGCGCGCGGCCGCTGCGAGCATGGCCGCCGATTCCCCGGCATCGAGCGCGGTCGGCTTCTCGCACACCACATGGCAGCCCGCGGCCAGGGCGTCCACGGACATCTCGAGATGGCGGTGCGGCGGCGTCGTTACGAAGACGAGATCGGGCCGCGCCATCGCGAGGAGCTCCCGGTGATCGGCCGCCGCGTGCTCGATCCCGAACTCGACGGCCGTCGCCCGCGCACGCTCGAGGTTCGGGCTCGCGATGCCGGTGACGACCGCGCCCTCGACATGCCGGAGGCAGGGCAGCATGACCGTGCGGGCGAAGCCGTTCCCGAAGAGGGCGATGCGGACGGGGGTCGATGGCATGGGCTCTTTCACACCTCGCGTTTCAGACCTCGAGCCCCACGGCGCGCATGAGGGCGAGGGCGTTGCTCTTCTCGACCACGCCGGGCCGCATCCGGTAATCGAAGACCATCACTCCGTTCTCGAGATGGTCCGCGAAGTGCACGTTGGCGGCGCGCGGCGCCAGCGCGTCCGCCACGTGGGCGAGCGCGAGATCGTGGGTGGTGACGAGCCCGATCGCTCCGCGCTCGATGAAGCTCCTGACGATCGCCTCGGCTCCGATCCTCCGGTCGTGGGAGTTGGTGCCGTGGAGCAGCTCATCGCAGAGGAAGAGGAGTGTCGCGGGACCGCGCGCGAGCTCGGTGAGCTGCTTGAGCCGGGTGATCTCGGCATAGAAGCGGGAAACGCCGGCCTGGAGCGAATCGTGGATGCCGAGGGTCGCTCCCACGCGAAGGGGCGACAGCGCGAGGCGCTCGGCGCGCACCGGGCCGCCGGCCAGCGCGAGAACCGCGTTCACCCCGACCGTGCGCAGGAGCGTGCTCTTCCCTGACATGTTGGATCCGCTCACGAGGAGGACCTGGCAGGTGCCGTCGAGACGCACATCGTTCCGCACGACATCGCGCTCCGGGATGAGCGGATGGCCGAGGCCGCGCGCCGCGAAGAGCGGCCCGTCCTCCTCGAGTTCCGGGAAGGGGTCCGCCGGATGCTCGTAGCCATGGCTCGCGAGGGCGGCGAGGGCCTCGATCTCGCCAACCGCATCGAGCCAGCCGGCGATCGCGTGACCGTGCGTGCGCCGCCAGCTCTCGATGGCGAAGGCGAGATGGAGCCGCCACTGGAGGAGGAAGGCGAGCGGCGCGAAGAAGAGATTGTGCTGCGAGTCGGCGATTTCGATCAGGCGCACGAGGCGAGCGATCCGCCGTGAAGCGGGCACGCCGCCGGTGGCGAGCGCGGCGGCGAGCGCGCGGAGGTGCGGCGCCGTCACCTCCTCGTGCTCGATCTCGCGCTCGATCCGGGCGAGAAGATGCGCGAGGAGCGAGAGCTCGCCGGCGGCGCGATCGGCCTCGTGGCGCGCGAGCGAGACGCGGGTCTTGAAGGTCTGCTCGAGGAGGAGATCGGCGAGGGCGACGAGGCCGAGGGGCCAGAGGGCGAGACCGAAGCCGAGCCAGCCGAGAAGCGCGGCAATACCGAGCGCGGCGAGGACCAGGGCGGTGATCCGGAGTCCGGGCGCCGCGAGCAGGACGGTGGCGGCGCCCCAGGTCCGGAGCTCCTCCGGAACGACGCCGGCCTCCACATCGGGCCCGAGCACGGCGAGATCCTCGCGGAAATCGAGCCGGGGGCGAAGCTCGGCGACCGCGGCCTGGCGGGCGCGGACGATCTCCGGCGCGGCGGGCCCTGCGAGCCAGGTGGCGAGCGTTTCCTGGCCGCGGCTCGTGCGCGCGGTGCAGAGGAGCTCGAAGAGGGAGCCCGCCCCGAAGATATCGAGGTCCGCGGTGTACGGATGCTCCTCCGTGCGGAAGCGCTCGCCGGCCTCGCCGCACCCCGCCCAGTGCCCGGCGAGCCGCTCGCGCCCGCGGGCGTAGAAATCGGCGGCCCGCTCCGCGCGCGCGAGCGCGGCCCGCACCCGCAGGTGGACGAGGACGAGCCCGGCGAAAGCGGCGATCGGCGCGAGGAGCCAGGCGGCCGGGAGCGACTGCGGGACGAGGACGAACCAGGCGAGGACCGCCGCCGCGAGGCCGGCGGCGAGCCGGAGGTTGGCGATCGTCGAGTCACGGCGGCCTTGCCGGCGGACCTCCTCCTGCCGCGCGGCGAGGCGGCGCTCGTACTCGGCGCGCGGATCGGGGAGCGGCGCCCCCGGCGCCCCGGGCGCCCCGGGGCTCGCAGCGGAGGCGGCGGCAGCGGAGAAGGTCTGAGCCCCGGGCGTCATGCGGTGGAACCTCGCAGGGTCGAGTACCGGCCGTGGCGACCGGCGGGATCGCGGGTGGCGGGATGGTAGCAGGCCCCGGTTTGCAGGAAACGCCCTTGTGCTGTATGGTACCCGCCGTCAATGGGCCCCTGCGGAGAACAGCCACGAACGCCCCGAGGGCCTAGACGATCGCGCTCAGGGCCGGGCTCGGATCCAGAATGCGATCGGCGTTCGTCCATCCCCTCTTCGAAGGAGCGAGTCATGAAGCGGTCTTGGATCATCCTGATGGCGCTGTTGCTGATCGTCGGCTCGGTGTTCCTGGCTTGCGGCCAGAAGTCCGAGCAGGCGGCGGACAAGGCGGCGGAGGCGGCCGGCGAGGCCGCGCAGAGCGCGGGCGAGGCGGTAGGCGCGGCCGGTGAGGCTGCCACGGAGGCCGTCGGCGAGGCGGCCCAGGCGACCGGTGAAGCGGTCGGCGAGGCGGCCCAGGCGACCGGTGAGGCGGCCAAGGATGCCGGCCAGGCGGTCGGCGAGGCGACCAAGGATGCCGGCGAGGCGGTCAAGGATGCGGCCGGCGGTCACTAGAAACCGGAACGACCACTATTCGCGAGCCGGAACGGGTCGTGAGAACGATTCGCGGACCGGCGCGAAAAACTGAGTACAAGTGAGCGAAGGCCCCCGCCGGCGACTACCGACGGGGGCCTTGTCTTGTCCGGCCGTTCCGGCGTTGCGGCCGCTCGCTTCTCAGCTCCCGGCGAGGACCTCCTCGGCCCGCTCGCGCGCGAACTGGTTCGTGTAGAGCCGGTAGTAGGCGCCGTGCCGGGCGAGGAGCCCGGCGTGACCGCCCTCCTCGATCACCCGCCCGCGCTCGAGGACGAGGATCCGGCTCGCCGAGCGGATGGTCGAGAGGCGGTGCGCGATCACGAAGCTCAGCCGCCCGGCCAGCACCTTCTCGATCCCGTCCTGGATCAGGCGTTCCGTCTCGGTGTCCACCGCGGAGGTCGCTTCGTCGAGAACGAAGATCTCCGGGTCGGCGAGCACGGCGCGCGCGAGCGCGACGAGCTGCCGCTGGCCGGTCGAGAGCCGGCTCCCGCCCTCGCCGACGGGGGTCTCATAGCCCTCGGGCATCTGCGTGATGAAGCGATCGGCGTTGGCGAGCCGGGCCGCCGCCAGGATCTCCTCGTCGGTGGCGGCGAGCCGCCCGTACCGGATGTTCTCCCTGATCGTGCCGCTGAACAGGTGCGGCACCTGCTGCACGACGCCGAGCCGCGACTGGAGCCAGTGGAGGCCCCGCTCGCGGTAGTCCCTCCCGTCGATCCGGACCTCGCCGCCCGTCGGCTCGTAGAAGCGGCAGAGGAGGCTCACGATCGTCGACTTGCCGCTGCCCGTGGCGCCGACGAGCGCGATCGTCTCGCCGGCGGCGACGCGCAGGTTGAAGTCACGAAGCACCTCCTCTCCGCTGTGATAGGCGAAGTCGACGTTGGCGAACTCGACGGACGCGATCTTCCCGGCGCCCGGCCCGCGCTCGCCTCCGGCCGTTGCGGTCGCCGTGGCGACCGCCGGCGAGTCCTTGATCTCGGGCTCGGTGTCGAGAAGCCCCTGCAGCCGCTCGGCCGAGGCCTGCGCCGCCTGGAGCTGCGTGAAGCGCTCCGCCATCTCCTGGATCGGGATGGTGAAGAGCGCTGCGTACTGCATGAACGCGACGAGCATGCCGAGGCTCATGCGCTCGCCGCCCGTCACGGCGGCGAGCCCCGCGGCGAGCGAGGAGCCCGCCGCACCGATCTCGCCCACCGCGAGGCCGCCCCGCCAGAGCGCGAGCCCGGCCCCGACGCTCCCGAGCGTGAGCACGATCGGCAGATAGACCGCCGCGGTGAGCGCGTTGCGGACCGCTTCCGCGTTCATCTCGCGCGTGAGCGCGCGGAACTCGCCGAGGCTCTCCGCCTCCCGTCCCAGCGACTTGGTGGTGCGCACTCCGACGATCGCCTCGTTGAAGCTCGCCGTGAGCTGCGAGTTGATCCGGCGCATGAGCCGCTGCGAGTGGAGCAGGCGCCTCTGGAAGACGACGCTCACGACCACGAGCGGCGGCACGATCACGAGCACGAGGAGCGCGAGCCGCCACTCGAGCGCGAGCATGAGCCCGGCCACGCCGGCAACGAGCGTGAGCCCCCACACGGTGTCGAGGAGGGTCCACGGGATGACCGATGACAACCGGCTCGCGTCGGACGTCAGTCGCGCCATGAGCCAGCCCACCGGCCGCCGGTCGAAGAACGAGAAGGACAGCTCCTGGAGCCGCGCGAAGGCGTCCCGGCGGAGATCGTGCGCGATCGCCGCCGCAGTGGCTCCGGCCACCACGATGAAGACCCAGATGAGCGCGGAGATCGTCGCCACCACGCCGAGGAAGTAGAGCGCGTTCCGCGCGAGCCCGGCCCGGTCGCCGGCCGTCGCCGAGTCGATGATCCGCCCGGTGACGAGCGGGAGGAGCGCGTCGAAACCGGCGAGCACGACTCCGCAGGCGGCGAGCGCCGCGAGCGACCGGCGATAGGGCCGGGTATGCCCGACGAGCCGCCGCCAGAGGGCCAGGTCGAGGCCGCGGAGCGGCGCATCCTGCATCTCGTGATCCATCATCTCGTCACCTCCGCGGTCTGCGTGGCAGCGGCCGGTGTCGCATCGGTCGCCGCCGGCTCCTCCCGGAGATCGTCCTCGAGCGCCGACTGGATCCGCCACAGCCGGCGATAGAGCCCGTCGGCGGCGACCAGGCTCTCGTGCGTCCCGTCCTGGACCACGCGGCCCCGGTCGAGCACCACGATCCGATCGGCGTGCATGAGGGTGGACAGGCGGTGCGCGATGACGATCGTCGTGTACCGCCCGCGCCGCGCACGAAGCGCGGCCAGGATCAGGCTCTCGGTCTCGGTATCCACCGCCGAGAGCGCGTCATCGAGGATGAGGAACGCGGGCTCGCGCACGAGCGCGCGGGCGAGCGCTACCCGCTGCCGCTGGCCGCCCGAGAGCATGACGCCGCGCTCGCCGACCAGCGTGTCGTACCCCGCCTCGAACGCGGCGATCGAATCGTGCACGGCGGCCGCGCTCGCCGCCGCGACGATCTCCTCGTCGCGCGCGCTATCCCGCCCGAGACGGATGTTGTCGCGCAGGGTCTTCGCATAGAGGAACGGCTCCTGCATCACGATCGCGGCCTGGGCGCGGAGCGCCTGCCGCCCGAGGGTCGTGATCTCGCGTCCGTCGAGCCGGATCGAGCCCGCGCTCGGATCGTAGAAGCGGAGCAGGAGGTTGACGATCGTCGATTTGCCGGCGCCCGAGGGCCCGATCAAGGCGAGCGTCTCCCCCGATCCGATCGCGAACGACACCTGGTCGAGCACCGGCGGCCCGCCGGCGTGGGCGAAGCTCACCCGGTCGAAGACGAGGTCCCCGGACAGCGTGAGCGGATCGCCGCCGCGCGCGGCCGGCTCGCTCTCGCGCGGATGCTCGAGGATCTCCCCGATCCGCCCGATCGCCACCGTCGCCTTCCCGAGCTCGGTCAGGATCCGGCCGAGCATGCGGATCGGCCAGATGAACATGTTCACCGCCGCGAGAAAGAAGTAGAAGGTGCCGACCGGGATCTCGCCGCGCGCCAGCCAGAGGCCGCCGACGGCCACGAGCACCGCCTTCTGCCCGAGGCACATGAAGTCGGAGACCGACCAGTACCAGGCGAGGAGCCGGAAGTACCCGGTGTCGAGGTCGCGATAGGTGCGTATCCGCTCGCCGAACTTCTCCTTCTCGAAGTCCTGGCGCGCGAACGAGCGCACGACCCGGATCCCGGTCAGGTTCTCCTGGAGCGTGCTCGTCATCCGGCTCTCGGCCTCGTCCACGAGCTTGAACCGCGCCTTCGCCCTTCTGAAGAAGATGAGGGAGAAGGCCACGATCGGCGGCACGAAGACCACCGCCACCAGCGTGAGCCGCGGCTCGAGCGCGATCATGAGCGGGAGCGGCACCAGCAGCATGAGCACCGCCCGGCCGATCTCGACCACCTGGCTCGCGAGGAACTGGCGGAGCGTCTCGACATCCGACGTGCAGCGCTGGACCAGGTCGCCCGTCTCCGCCCGATCGTGGTAAGCCACGGGCAGGTGCGCGAGATGATCGAACAGGCGGTCGCGGACCCGGCGCGCGATCGCCTCGCTCGCGAGCGCCGACCAGCGCCCGCGCAGGTACGCGAAGGCGCCGGCCACGGCGGTGAGGGCGATGATCGCCAGGGCGGCGAGCCAGAGATGGGCGCGCAGGAGCTCGCGCCCGCCCGCGAGGTCCATCACTCGGCGGACGAGTGGCGCGGCGCGGCTCGGATCGCGCGCGAGCACGCCGTCGAGCACCACCTGCGGCACGAGCGGCACGAGGTACAGGCACGAGGAGCCGAGGACCAGCGCGAGGAGCGCGCCACCGTAGCGGCGGCGCTCGCCGCGCGTGAGCTGCCAGATCAGTCGGTACTTGGCGTTCATCGCCCGCCTTCTTGAAGCAGAGAAACCCTTGCGAATTGCGGGGAGGGCCGGCGGGCGGGTGGATAGTGGTCGGGCAGAAATGAACGAGCCCGCTCGCCGATGTCGGGAGCGGGCCGCGACGGGACGTCGTTCTGATCAGCGTCCGGCTAGGCCATGCCCCCGGCCTCCCCGAGGAGGGAAGCAACCAGGATCGGATCCTGGAACTTGTTGCAGACGTTGATCTTCATCGTCATCCGTGCTCCTGGGGCTGGGTGCCGCGGGGCTGTCCGTGACTGCTACGTGCGGGGCATGATACGCGAAGCGCGCGCCTCGCGCCAAGAGGAAAATCAGCGCTCGTACGACTCGCCGCGCGCCGCGGCGGAGAGCGGGATCAGGTAGCGGAGCGGATCGGCAGCGATCCGCTCCCGCACCTCGGCGAGCGTCCGCCCGCCGCTGTAACTCACGGCCGAGCGCAGATGTCCGCGGATGCGGTGGAGGATGGAGAGGACGCTTCCCTGGTAGGGGATCTGGACCTCCTGCCCCTCGGCGGGGACGGCGAGGCCGGCGGCGTCCGGTTCCCCGGCGTCCTCGTCGTAGAGCGTCTCGAACACCGCCTGCGGCGAGGTCATGCCGCGGTAGATCTTTCGCTTCTCGCGCGTGGCCGGGTCCTCGATCACGTGCCCGGGTGCCTCGTCGGTGCCCGAGAGCATGCTCCCGAGCATGACCGCGGAGGCTCCGCAGGCGATGGCGAGGAAGATGTCCTTGTCGTTCCGGGCGCCGCCGTCGGCGATGAGCGGCACCGTGTCGCCGAGCGCGCACCAGGCCTCGCGCACCGCCTGGAGCTGCGGCACCCCGGCCGCGGTCTCGAGCCGCGTGCGGCAGCCGCGCCCGGGGCCGATCCCGATCTTGATGCCGTCGACGCCCAGGCCGGCGAGGAAGCGCGCGCCCTCGCCGGTGCCGATGTTGCCGGCGATGAGCTCTGCGTCGCCGAGCCGCCGGCGGAAGGCGTCGACCGCTTCCTTCATGATGAGCGAGTGCCCGTGTGCGATGTCGATCAAGATGGCATCCGCACCGGCCGCCACCAGCTCGACGGCCCGCTCGAGGAAGTCGCCGCGCGCCCCGACCGCGGCGCCGACGAGGAGCCGGCCCTTCGCGTCCTTGCTCGACCACGGGAGCTGCCGCGAGAGGAGGATGTCCTTCTTGGTGATGAGGCCGGCGATGCGCCCCTGGTCGTCCACGAGCGGGAGCTTCTCGATCCGGTGCTCGAACATGACCCGCTCGGCCTCGCCGACCGCGATCCCCGGGCGCGCGGTGACCAGCCGATCGCGCGGGGTCATGAAGCGGTCGACCCTCTGGTCGAGATGGTCGTCGGTCCACGGGATGTCGCGATTGGAGAGGAGCCCGGCGAGGATGCGGTTGCCGGATCCTTCCTCGATCAGGATGCCCGTGATGTGGTGCTGCCGGATGAACTCCATCGCCTCGCGGATGGTCACGTCGCGCGGGAGCGAGAGCGGCTGCTCGACGATGTGGCCGTGGCTCCGCTTCACCCGCTTCACCATCGCGACCTGCTCGGCGATCGACATGCCGCGATGAATGAAGCCGAGGCCTCCCTCGAGGGCCATGGTCTTCGCCATCGGCAGCTCGGTGACGCTGTCCATGTTGGCGGAGACGACCGGGAACTCGAGCGTCAGGTGCCGGGAGAGAGGCGAGGTGAGCGCGACGTCGCGCCGCGAGGTGACGACGCCCAGGTCGGGGCGGACGAGGAAGTCGTCGTAGGTGCGGCCGATGAAGGGCTTCTCGATCTCGCGGGTCATGGCGGGGGAGTATACGCCTCAGCTCAGCGGAGGCGGATCAGCTTCGTCGTGCCGGCGCCTCGATCGGTCGTGCAGCGCACGAGGTACAGGCCGGCAGGGACGGGGCGGCCGCGGGCGTCGCACCCGTCCCAGGCGATCGCCTGACGTCCGCGCCCGGCGCTGCGGACGGCGAGCGTGTGGACGAGGCGCCCCGATGCGTCGTACACGTGCACCATCACGTCGCCGGCCGCCGCGAGGTCGATCGCGAGCGTGGTCCCGGTGCGGAAGGGATTCGGTGCGGCGGCGGCGATGGTCGGGGGACCGCCACTCGGGCCGGCGCTTCCGGCGGGGACGGCGGGCGCGGCCAGGATGCTTGCAGCGCGGACGGCCAGGTTCCGGTTGCCGTAGCTCGCGATGGCGACGAAGTCGCGGTTGAGCGCTGGCGGGTCCGCCTGGCCGCGGTCGTTGGCTCCCCAGGCGACGACCGTGCCGTCGGCCTTGAGCCCGAGGCTGTGCAGTCCGCCGGCTGCGACCTGGATGAAGTCCGCGTTCGGGGCCGGGACGTCGCACTGGCCGTAGGCGTTGTCGCCCCAGGCCACGATCGAACCATCGGCCTTGAGTCCCAGGCTGTGCCACTCTCCGCCGTCGACGGCGATGAAGCCGGTGTTCGGCGCCGGGACGTTGCACTGGCCGCGGAGGTTGTAACCCCAGGCCACGATCGAGCTGTCGGTCTTGATGGCCAGGCTGTGCCGGTAGCCGGCTGCGACCTGGATGAAGTCCGCGTTCGGCGCCGGGACGTCGCACTCGCCGTCGTTGTTTCTGCCCCAGGCGGCGATCGAACGGTTCGACTTGAGCCCGAGGCTGTGGCGCGACCCGGCCGCCGCGGCGACGAAGCTCGCGTTCGGGGCCGGGACGTTGCACTGGCCGTAGTAGTTGTCGCCCCAGGCCACGATCGAGCCGTCGACCTTGAGGCCCAGCTCATGGTTGGACCCGGCGGCGATCCCGGTGAAGTTCTCGTTGGGAAGCGGCACCGGCGGACCCAGGGAGACGATGGCGCCGCCGGCGCGGAGTCCGAGCGAGAGGTACTCGCCCGCGCTCACGGCGACGAAGTCCACGTCGTTCCCGGGAACGTTGCACTGGCCCAGCGCGGACATGCCCCACGCCGCGAAGGAGCCGTCATCCCTGACGCCCACCGTGTGATAGCCGCCGGCGGCGGATGCGATGAAGCCCACGTTCGGCGCCGGGACGGTGCACTGGCCGTGACCATCGAGGCCGAACGCGACGAGCGAGCCGTCCCGCTTCCGCCCCACGCTGTGGAACTCGCCGCAGGAGACGGCGACGAAATCCGCGTTGGGGGCAGGCACCGTGCACTGGCCCCAGTTGTTGAACCACCACGCCACGATCGAGCCGTCGGCCTTGAGCCCGAGGCTGTGATAGCCGCCCGCAGCGATGGCGACGAAGTCCCGGTTCGGCGCCGGGATCACGCACTGGCCGTACTCGTTGCTGCCCCAGCCGACGATCGAACCGTCGGTCTTGAGGCCGAGGCTGTGCCGGAAGCCGGCGGCGATCGCCACGAAGTCGACGTTCGGCGCCGGGACATTGCACTGCCCGGCCTGGTTGTTGCCCCAGGCGACGACCGAGCCGTCGGCCTTGAGGCCGAGGCTGTGCTCCGTGCCGGCGGCGACGGCGACGAAGTCGGCGTTCGGGGCCGGGACATCGCACTGGCCCTCGTTGTTCAGGCCCCATGCCGCCACCGCGCCTTCGGAACGGAGCGCGAGCGCATGCCCGCTGCCGGCCGCGACGGCGATGAAGTTGGCGTTCGGCGGAGGCACGTTGCACGCTCCACTGGCGTTGGATCCCACGACCACGATCGTGCTGTCGGAGCGGAGCGCCACGGTGTGGCCCAGACCTCCGGCGACGGCGACGAGATCGTCGAGATCGAAGGGATCGACGATCACCATGTCACCCCACGCGATGATCCAGCCCGGCTGAGCGGTCCATCCCGGAGCGGCGGTGAGGAACGCGGCGAGCAGGCAGGCGGTCGTCAGGCGGGCGATCCGGGCGGCGCCGCGAGTCGGCTGGGTCATGGCCTCTTCCTCCCCTTTGGCTCTGACGCAAACATCGTATCATGGGTGGTCGCCGCAATCCGGTCCGAGGGAGACGATCCATGCCCGGTCCCGCGCGCGAGCGCGTCATCCTGCATCTCGACATGGATGCGTTCTACGCGGCGGTCGAGGTGCGCGAGGACCCGGCGCTGGCCGGGAAGCCGCTCATCATCGGCCACCGCGGGCGGCGCGGCGTCGTCTCGACCTGCTCCTACGAGGCGCGGCGCTTCGGCGTGCGCTCGGCCATGCCGTCCGTCACCGCCGAGCGGCTCTGCCCGGAGGCGATCTGGCTTCCCGGCCGCATGGATCTCTACGCCGCGGTGTCGCGCGCGATCTTCGCGCTCTTCGAGGAGTTCACACCGGCGATCGAGCCGCTCTCGATCGACGAGGCGTTCCTCGACATGACCGGGATCGCCGCCGATCTCGTTGCCGGCGCCACGATCGCGCGCGCGATCAAGGAGCGGATCCGCACCGCGGAGCGCCTCAGCGCCTCGGTCGGCGTGGCGCCCAACAAGTTTCTCGCCAAGTTCGCCTCGGATCTCGAGAAGCCCGATGGGCTCGTCATCCTGCCGCTGGCTCTCGTGCCCGAGCGGCTGTGGCCGCTCCCGGTCGGGAAGCTGTGGGGTGTGGGGCCGCGGACCGCCGAGCGGCTCGAGGCCGGCGGCATCCTGCTCGTGCGTGACATCGTCACCGCCGGTGTGGCCCGGCTCACGCCGCTCGTCGGCGAGTCGGCGGCGGTGCATATCGCGGCGCTGGCGCGCGGCGAGGACGACCGCCCGGTCGTGACCGAGCGCGAGCCGAAGTCGATGTCCGAGGAGCGCACCTATCTCGACGATCTCACCGCGCCCGAGGCGATCGACCAGGCGCTGCTGGCGCGCGCCGAGGGCGTGGCGCGCGCGCTCCGCGCGCATGGCCTCCGCGGGCGCACCGTGCACTTGAAGGTGCGGACCGGGGACTTCACGACCTGGACCCGCGCACACACGCTCACGGCGGCGACCGATCTGGCGGAGGTGATCGTCGCGGTGGCGCGCATGCTCTATCGCGATCGGGTCCGTCTCGGCGGGCGCGGCGTGCGCCTCCTCGGGGTCGGCGTGAGCGGCTTCGAGCCCGCCCCGGGCGCGGTTGCGGATGCCGGCCCCGGCCCGGGCGCCGGCCCCGGCGCCGGCCCCGGCCCCGGCCCCGGCCCCGGCCCGGACGCCCCCGGGGGGCAGATCGACCTCTTTCCAAGCCCGGAGTCGATGGCGGCCGCGGCGCAGGAGGAGCGCCTGCACCGCCTGGCGGCGGCCACCGATCGGATCCGCGCACGGCTCGGGCGCAATGCCGTGGTGCGCGCCCGCCTTCTCGCGCCGGCGGCACGCGCGGACGAGGAGGAGAACGAGGGCAAGCCGCCGCCCGAAGCATCGAGCCTGCCGGCGGTGGATTGACTATGATGGTCCCGATCGGGCGGCGCGTGCCGTCGCGATCGAAGGGATATGGGGAATGAACAAGACCACCGACAACATGTCTCCCGCCCCCGGGCTTCCGGCCGGCCTCCTCGAACGACTGCTCGGGAAGCCGCCCGCTGCCTGGACCGCCGACGATCTCATCGCGCTCGTCCGCGAGCGCGGCATTCGCACCATCGCCCTCATGCACGTGGGCGGCGACGGCTGGCTGAAGACGCTCGACTTCGTGCCGCTCTCCACCAACCACGTGCACGACATCCTCGCCGGCGGCGAGCGCGCCGACGGTTCGAGCCTCTTTGCCGAGACCGGGATCCGACCCGAGGCCTCGGACGTGATCCTCCGCCCGCGGCTCGCGAGCGCTTTCCTCGATCCCTTCGCCCCGCATCCCGCCCTCGCCTTCCTCTGCGAGCACTTCGGCCGCGACGGCCGTCCGCTCCCCGAATCGCCGGACACCATCCTCCGGCGGGCGGCCGCGCGCGTGGAGGCGACGACGGGCGTCACGCTGTGGGCGCTCGGCGAGGTCGAGTACTTCCTCGGCAAGCGCGCCGAGGAGGGCGATGTCTACGGCGCGCACGATCGTGGCTATCACGCGACGGCACCGTTCGTCTTCGGCGAGGCGCTCCGCCGCCGGGCCATGGCCCTTCTCGGCGACATCGGGGTGCCCGTCAAGTACGGGCACAGCGAGGTCGGTTACATCGAGGCCCGCGAGATGAACGGGCTCATCTGGGAGCAGCACGAGATCGAGCTCGCGCTGGCGCCGCTCGCGGACGCGGCGTCGGCGGTGGTGCTCACGCAGTGGGTGCTCCGCCAGCTCGCGCACGCCGCCGGCATGCGCCTGAGCTTCGAGCCGGTGGTCCTCGAGGGGCATGCCGGAAGCGGCCTTCATTTCCACCTGGCGCCGTATCGCGACGCCGAGAACCTGGCAGGCGCGGTGTCCGACGATGCGCTTCGCGACGAGGCGCGCTGGCTGATCGGCGGGCTCGTGCACATGGGCGGTGCGCTCATGGCCTTCGGCAACCGGAGCGCGGGCTCCTTCCTCAGGCTCGCCCAGGGCAAGGAGACGCCGGCCACGGTCGCCTGGGGCCGTTACAATCGACACGCCCTCGTCCGCCTGCCGGCGGTCGCGCGCACGGCAGACGGTCGCGCCGTCACTCCGCCAACGATCGAGTTCCGTCTCCCCGACGGCTCCGCGCATCCGCATCTCCTCCTCGCTGGGGTGGCGCAAGCGCTCCTGGCGGGACGCGAGATACCGGATCTAGCGGCGCTCCTCGCCCGGACTCATGCCGAGGCCGCGAAGCCCCTCCCGACCGGCGGTCGGCCCATCCCGCGCCGGCTCGCCGAGGTGGCCGATGCGCTGAGCGAGCACCGCGCCGAGCTCGAGCAGGGCGACGTGTTCCCGCCGGGTCTTCTGGCCAAGGTGATCGCCGAGCTGCGCTCCCGCTCGCCGCGGAGCGCGATGGCGGCGGCAGTCTGAGAGGCACAATGAACTCGATTCACCGGAGTTCCGTCATCGCTCTCGTGCTGGTCCTATCGGCCGCGCTGCTGCCCGCGGCCGGCCGCGCCGAGGAATGGACGAAGCAGGGAGAAGAGCGTTTCATGCTGTCGGGCGGGTTCTTCCTGCCGTTTTTCAGCACCAGCCTCGGCGTGGACAACGAGGATCGCGGCGAGGGGGAATCCGTCAACCTCGAGCAGGACCTCGGCTTCACCGAGGATGTGGCCACCGGATGGTTCGGCGGCAGCTGGCGCTTCGCGCGCCGGCATCGGCTCGCGGTCAACTACTTCCGATTCGTGCGGGAGGTGGCCGGCACCGTCGAGCGCGAGATCACGATCGGCGACGAGGTCTACCCGGCGGGGGCCACGCTCGACACCCGGTTCGCGGCCCAGACCGTGCCCATCACCTACAGCTATTCCTTCCTGCAGCGCGAGAAGTACGAGCTGGCCGGAACGCTCGGCGTGCACTGGTGGGTGAACGATCTATCCGCCGAGGGGTCGGCCTCGCTGGGGGGCCAGGATGGGGACGCTTCGGCCGCGGCCAGGGTCCAGGCTCCGCTCCCGCTCCTCGGCCTCTTGTTCGCCTACCGGCCCGGCCCGCGCTGGGAAGTGGATGTGCATGCCGAGGCGCTGGTGCTGAACATCGACGCCGACGTGCTCAACTACTCCGGGAGCCTCGTGAGCCTGGCCGGGAGAACCCACTACTGGTTCTACAACCGGCTGGGGGTGGGCGGGGCCGTGAACTGGTTCGACCTCGAGTTCGACGTCGACGGGGACAAGTGGCGGGGAAGGATCGACTACGACTACGTGGGGCCGCAGGTCTACCTCGTCACCCGGTTCTAGCGTCCCGCCGGAGCGTCCCGCCAAGGCGCCCGGAGGAGGCCGCCGCGGGGCCTGGTCGCGGCCTCTTCCGACCCCCTCCCGCGGGCCCGCCCAGCGGGCCTAATTCTTTATCAAACTAGAGACTTGCGGCTTCCGGCGGGGTTTCCTAGAATCCCTTGATTCGACCCCCTCGCGCGGCCCCGGTTCCTCTGGCGCGACCCCAAGGAGTCAGGCGAATGGCTACTCAGGGAGAACGCATCGTCCCGATCTACATCGAGGACGAGATGCGGAACTCGTACATCGATTACTCGATGAGCGTCATCGTGTCGCGGGCGCTCCCCGATGTGCGAGACGGGCTCAAGCCCGTGCATCGACGCGTCCTCGTCGGCATGCGCGATCTCAACCTGACGCACGACCGCCCCCACCGCAAGTCGGCGAAGGTCACCGGCGACGTGCACGGGAACTACCATCCGCACGGCCCCGCCGCCATCTACGACACCATGGTGCGCATGGCGCAGGACTTCTCCATGCGCTATCCGCTCATCAACGGGCAGGGCAACTTCGGGTCGATCGACGGCGACTCGGCGGCGGCGGAGCGCTACACCGAGGTGCGCCTCACGCGCTTCGCGGAAGAGCTGCTCGCCGACCTCGACAAGGGAACGGTCGATTTCGAGCCCAACTACGACGGCACGCGCGAGATCCCGGTCGTCCTGCCGGCGCTGGCGCCGAACCTCCTGGTCAACGGCTCTTCCGGGATCGCGGTCGGCATGGCCACCAACATCCCGCCGCACAACCTGGGCGAGATCGTGGATGCGGTCGTCACCATGGTCGACGATCCGCAGGTGCCGGACGAGACCCTGCTCGAGCTGGTCAAGGGCCCGGATTTCCCGACCGGCGGCGTGATCTACGGCTATCAGGGCATCCGTGACTGCTATCTCACCGGACGCGGCCTCATCGTGGTTCGCGCCAAGGTGCGCTTCGAGACGCTGCGCGGCGGGCGCGAGGCGATCATCGTCGACGAGATCCCGTACCAGGTCAACAAGACCAACATGCTCGAGAAGATCGCGAGCCTGGTCAAGGATGGCCGCATCCACGGGATCTCCGACCTGCGCGACGAGTCGGACCGCGAGGGGATGCGGGTGGTCGTCGAGCTCAAGAAGGACGCCGACGCCCAGATCGTCCTGAACCAGCTCTACAAGCACAGCCAGATGCAGTCGACCTTCGGCGCGATCATGATCTCCCTCGTCGCCAACCGGCCGCGGGTGCTCACGCTGCGCGAGATGATCGCGTACTTCATCGAGCACCGGCGCGAGGTCATCGTCCGCCGCACGCGCTACGACCTCGATCAGGCCGAGAAGCGGGCGCACATCCTCGAGGGCCTGCGTATCTGCGTCGACAACATCGACGAGATCGTGCAGCTGATCCGCGCCGCCGCCGACGTGCCGAGCGCCAAGAGCCAGCTCATGTCGCGCTTCGAGCTGTCAGAGGTCCAGGCCCAGGCCATCCTCGACATGCGACTCCAGCGGCTGACCGGCCTCGAGCGCGACAAGATCGAGCAGGAGTACCGCGAGCTCCTGGCCGAGATCGACCGCCTGCAGGGCATCCTCGACGATCCGGGGAAGGTGCTCGCGATCATCAAGCAGGAGACGATCGAGCTCAAGACCAAGTACGGCGATCCCCGCCGCACCGAGATCGTGGCCACGGTGCTGGACGATTTCAACGTCGAGGATCTGATCGCCGACGAGGACATGGTTCTCACCATCACGCACATGGGCTACGCCAAGCGGCTGCCGGTGACGACCTATCGCAGCCAGCGGCGCGGCGGGCGCGGCGTTCGCGGCGCCACGGCCAAGGAAGAGGACTGGATCGAGCACCTGTTCATCGCCTCGACCCATTCGAACCTCCTCATCTTCACGACCGAGGGGCGCTGCTACCGGCTCAAGGTGCACGAGATCCCGGCGGCGGGCCGCACCGCCAAGGGCAAGGCGCTCGTGAACCTGCTCACGCTCAAGCAGGGGGAGCGGGTGGCGGCGGTGGTGCCGGTGCGCGAGTTCGACGAGAGCCACTTCCTCGTGCTCGCCACCAAGAAGGGCGTGATCAAGAAGACCTTTGTCGGCGCCTACGCCAACGTGCGGAGATCGGGGATCTACGCCATCAACCTCGACGAGGACGACATGCTGATCGACGCCGTCCTCACCGACGGCAAGCAGGAGATCATCCTCGCCAAGCGGGAGGGACGGGCGATCCGCTTCCCCGAGCGCATGGTGCGGCCGATGGGACGCACCGCGCGCGGCGTGCGCGGCGTCAAGCTCGACTCGGGCGCCGACGAGGTGGTGGCGATGGTCACCGGCGGCACCGACGAGAATCTCATCGTCGTCACCAAGAACGGCTACGGCAAGCGGAGTCCGCTCGCCGATTACCGGGTGACCGGCCGTGGCGGGAAGGGCGTGATCACGGTCAAGGCGACCGAGCGCAACGGACCGGTGGTGGCGCTCAAGAAGGTCGTGGATGAAGACGAGCTCATGATCATGACCAGGAGCGGCGTCATCATCCGCCTGCCGATCAAGGGGGTCTCGCTCCAGGGCCGGAACACGCAGGGCGTCCACCTCATCAACCTCGAGACGGGCGACGAGGTGATGGACGTGGCGCGTGTTGCCAACGAGGACGAGGGAAACGGGCGCGGAGAGAGCGGCAACGGGACGCAGGCGGCGGCGGTCGCGCCGGCGGACGCGGCCATGGCGGAACCCTCCGCGGCCGGCGAGGACGCGCTCGACAAGGCGATGGACGAAGAGGAGGACGAAAAGATGAACGAGGACAATCTCGACGCAGATGATCTCGATGACGACGACGATCTCGAAGATGATGACGACGACGACGATGACGACGACGATCTCGAAGATGATGACGACGACGACGATCTCGAAGAGGACGATGACGACGACGAGGAGGACGGCGAGGAGGAGGACGTCTAGCGATCTCGTGCGGATCGCCCGGAACGACGCCACGGAGCATGCGCCCGGACATCTCCATCTCGATAGTGCGCCGCCTGTCGGCCTACTACCGCGTCCTCCGCGAGCTCCGGGGCGAGGGCATTGCGGTCGCCTCCTCGCAGCTCCTCGCCGAGCGCTCGGGCGTGACCTCGGCCCAGCTCCGCAAGGATCTCTCCTGCTTCGGCCATTTCGGCACCCGCGGGCGGGGTTACGACCTCGAGTCGCTGACCCGCGAGCTCCGCTCGATCCTCGGCCTCGACCGCCGCTGGCGGGTGGGCTTGATCGGCGCCGGCAACGTCGGCTCGGCCCTCTTCTCCTACGCGCCCTTTCGCGAGCAGGGCTTCGACGTCGTCGCCATCTACGACGTCGATGCGGCGAAGATCGGCCGGGTGTGGGACGGTGTGCGCATCGCGGCGATCGATGACCTCCGCGCCGGCGTGGGACGGGTGCCGCCGCTCGACATCGCCGTGCTCGCCGTGCCGGCCGCGGTGGCGCAGGAGGTGAGCGACCTGGTGGTGGCCGCCGGCGTGCGCGCCATCCTGAACTTCGCGCCCCGGCAGATCGCGGTGCCGAAGACGGTCGCCCTCCGCACCGTGGACATGGCGATCGAGCTCGAGGCGCTCTCCTTCGCGCTGCGTTTCCTCGACGATCGCTGAGGCCCGGCGCGCGCGGCTTGCGTGGCTTGCGCGGCCTCAGAAGTAGCCGCGCATCAGTCGCTCCACCCACGCGGGGACGCGCGCGTCCTCCCGGCGATCGAACGCGGGGACGTAGGGCTTCACGTCGAGGACCGGCGTCCCGTCGACGGCGTCGAGCCCGCGCACGGTGAGGACCCGCCCCGCGATCCCCACGATCTCGACCGCGGTCACGCCCAGCGGATTCGGGCGCTGCTTGCCGCGCTGCGCGAAGATGCCGAGCTCGGGCATGTCGGCGCGTCCCCGGGGGCGGCGGACCAGATCGCGCGCGGCCACGAACTGGTGGTCCATGAAGAAGACGACGAGCGCGTGCGAGAAGCCGTCGAGCCCGCGGAGGCCTGCCGCGAACCGCGCGGCGACCTCGATCTCGGCGACCACCGCGCCCCAGTTCTCGTCGCACATCGTGTCGGTCGCCGGGGAGCGGACGCGGCCGATCGGTTCGAGATGGATGCTCAAGGCCTGTCTCCTCCGTGCCGCGGTCGCGGCAGCCAGATCGTGGCGTCGCGGTCACCGTACGGCTGCGTGCGCCCGGCCAGGTGCTCGCATGCGACCCACGCGCACACGACGGCGTCGAGCGCGTCCTCGATGCCCTTGAGGCGCGCGGCGGGGCTCGCCGCCGGCCAGTAGCGCTGCCGCCGCGCCACCTTGTAGGGGAGCCGGCGCCGCCCAGGCGCGCGCGTAGGCCCGCGCCACCGCATGCTCCGCTTCCCGCCGTCCGGTGAGCGTCGCGACCTGGAGCGGGACCAGCGCGACGAGCGCGAGCGGCACGCCGACGGCGGCGAGGACATCGGCGATCGTCGCGGCCGCGGCCGGCGGCTTCTCGAGCCAGCGCGGCGGAGCGGAGAGGAACTCGCCGTAGGACCGCGCGATGCGGAGGAGCCGCGGGCGCCCGCGGGCGCCGCGCTCGACGAGCGCGACCCCCGAACATCCGCCCGCGGTCCAGGCGGCATCGACCCCGAGCACGTGCATGGCGGTCGCGCCGGCCTTCCCGCGCCCGCTCAGCTCTTCGCCTGGGCGAGGATCGTCTCGGGGTCGAGCTTCGAGAAGAGGATGGCCGGTTCCGGAAGCTCGCGGCCGGCGGGGAGCTCGGCCCCCGCGTCGTCCCAGTGCCGCGGCCCGCTTTCCGCGCCGAGGTACGCGCAGATCTTCTCCGCCGCGCGCGGCATGAACGGCGCCGAGTAGACGGCGAGCGCCTGGATCATGCGCAGGCAGACGTGGAGCGCGGTGCCGCAGGCGGCGGGGTCGGTCTTCTTGAGCGCCCACGGCGCCTTCGCGTCGAAGTACTGGTTCCCGGCCTGCGCGAGGCTCATGAAGGAGCGGAGCGCCCGGCGGAACTCGCAGCGGTCGAGCGCCGCCGCCACCTCGTCGCCGGTCTCCGCGATGCGCGCGAGCGCGGCGCGATCGGCCTCGTCGAGCGGACCGAGCGGCGGGATCGCGCCGAAACTGCGGCGCGTGAAGGTGAGCGTGCGGTGGCAGAAGTTGCCGAAGGCGCCGACCAGCTCGTCGTTCACCCGCTGCACGAGCTCCTCCCAGCTCCAGCTCGCGTCGCGCGTCTCGGGCATGTTGACCGAGAGGTAGTAGCGCAGCGCGTCCACCTCGAAACGGCCGACGACCTCGCGCACCCACACGCCGAGGCCGGCCGACTTCGAGAACTTGGCGCCGTCGATCTGCAGGAACTCGTTCGCCGGCACGTCGTGGGCGAGATTCATGCCGCCCACACCCATGAGCATGCTCGGCCAGATGATGGTGTGGAAGGGGATGTTGTCCTTGCCGAGGAAGTAGTAGTGGCGCGCCTCCTCGTTCACCCACCAGTGCCGCCAGGCGCCGGGGCGCGGTCCCCTGGTCTCGGCCCACTCGACCGCCGCCGAGAGGTAGCCGATCACCGCCTCGAACCAGACATAGATGCGCTTGTCCTCGAAGCCGGCGACCGGGACCGGGATGCCCCAGGAGAGATCGCGCGTGATCGCGCGGTCCTTCAAGCCGCCCTGGATCCAGTTGCGCGTGAAGGTCAGCACGTTCGGGCGCCAGTAGTCCTTGTCGGCGAGCCATTCGAGGAGCGGCTTCTCGAACGCCGAGAGCCGGAAGAAGAGGTGCTCGCTCTGCCGGGGCTCCGGCGTGTCTCCGGAGACGCGACAGCGCGGGTCGACGAGATCCTGCGGATCGAGGGTCTTCCCGCAGTTCTCGCACTGGTCGCCGCGCGCCCGTTCGTAGCTGCAGTGCGGGCAGGTCCCCTCGACGAAGCGGTCGGGGAGGAAGCGCTGGCACTTCGGGCAGTAGAGGACGTCCATCGTGCGCGGCTCGATGTAGCCGCGCTCGTAGAGGTTCCGGAAGAGGCCCTGGACCACGATCCGGTGGTTCTCGGTGGAGGTGCGCGTGAACAGGTCGAACTCGATCTCGAAGTCGAGGAGCGCCTGCGCGTTGATCTTGTGGTAGCGCTCGGCGATCTCGGCGGGGCTCACCCCCTCCTTCTCGGCGGAGACCGTGATCGGCGTGCCGTGCTCGTCGCTCCCCGAGACCATGAGCACCTCGTTGCCGCGAAGGCGCTGGAAGCGGGCGAAGATGTCGGCGGGGAGATAGCAGCCGGCGAGGTGGCCGAGATGGAGCTCGGCGTTGGCGTAGGGCCAGGCGACGCAGACGAGGATCGGGCGCGGGGTCGAGGGCTTTGTGGACATGATGGACGAGGCTAACGAGGCCCTCCCGGGGGGTCAAGCCGCGAAGGGGCGGCTCGCGATCGGGCGCTGCCGGTCGCTCGCGCCCATCGCCGGACGAACACGACGGGCGGAACCTCCTGGTCCCGCCCGCCGATCGGTGTCCGCTGCTCCCCGCGGCAGACACATGCCTCGAGACGCTCGCTCGCGGAGGAGCGCCTCGTTGGATGCGTGATGGTTACTTGATCTCGACGTCGATCTGCCGCTCGCGCGCGTTCTCCGCCTTCGGCAGCACGATCTCGAGGACGCCGTCCTTGTAGGCGGCCTTCACCTGGCTCGAGTCGACCACGGTCGCGAACGGGAAGTGCCGCTCGAAGGTGCCGTAGAAGCGCTCGACGTGGCGGTAGGTCTTGCCTTCCTCCTTGGCCTCGGCCTTCTTCGTGAAGCGGAGCGAGAGCGTGCTGTCCTCGACCGAGAGCTGGATGTCCTCCTTCTTGAGGCCCGGGATCTCGACGTTGACCGTGTACGCGTCACCGCTCTCGACGACGTCGGCGAACGGGTAGGTCGCCTGCGTCACCTCGGCGAGGGGGAAGCGGAACATCTCGTCCATGAGCCGGCTCACGTCGCCCAGGGGGCTCCGGAGAGCGAGCGAATCGGTGAGCGGGTTCCAGCGGGTCATGGTCTTCATGGCTTGTCTCCTTCTCTAAATGTCGTCAGGGACTGGCTGGGCCCGGTCGGGCGACCACTCCCGGGGTCGCGGGCCCAGGCTCCTTTTCCTTCTTGCCCTGATGACAAAGCAGGCGGCGTGCCGATCCGGATGGAGCCTGAAACGAGTTGTCAGACAATGACTTGCAGAGAATGAGCGAGGCGAGCAGCACGACAAGTTCCAGAACGAAACGCATAGGCATGATCAACGCTGGGAGATCTGAAGTTGACGTTTCATATCTGAACTGCGCAGGCCACGGCGATCCCGCGGGATCGCCTGAGAAGCAAAATGGAAGGGCCCGCGCTCCCCTCGAGGGAGGCGCGGGCCCGGGGCACGATCGTTCTGCGAGTCGGGTGCTTTTCCTACGGTCGCGGCAGGTCGGTCCACTCGCCGATCCAGTAGCCGCCGTAGAGACCACCGGGCGGGGCCGGCGGTTTCGAGAGCTCCGGGGCGAACTCGAAGTCGGCCTGGCCGCCGTTCACCTCGAGGCCGTCGTTCGGATTGAACATGAGCCGGAGGTAGACGTTGGAGGCGAAGATCTGTTGCCAGTCCACCTTCTCGGGTTCGTTGTCGATGGGCTCGGTCGCCCCGTAGGTGATCCTGAGCTCGAGAAGGTAGATCTCGCCGTTGTCCTGAGCCGCGAACAGGCCGCGATGGGCCTCGCGCTCCCCGTCCAGCCCCCAGCTCGGACCCGTCTCCGGGACATCCGCAGGCTGGAAGTTGAACTTGAAGCCGGTCCGCGGCGGTTCCGTGTTCGGGTCGGGCTTCAGGAAGAGCGAGTCATAGGCGTTCACCCGCTCGATCGCCGTGTGCTCCTTGTCGTTGTAGATCCGCTGGAGACCGATGAGCAGGCTGTCGGGCCGCGATCTCGAGATCTTGATCGGGAGCGGGGGTTCTATGGGATCGGGTTTCGGATCGAAGATGCAGCCGGCGGCGCTCAGCGCGAGCGCTGCAAAACCGGCCGCGCAGAAGAGCGGCAAGGCGCTCTGGCGGTGTCGCATGACGGATTCCTCTTCTCGTCCCGCCGTTCGTGGGTGGGTCGGAGCGGCGAGGATCCGGATTATGTGGGCGACTTTCCTCTACGCAGCGAAGCGGGCAGGTGCCCCGGGCCCGCGCTCCCCTCGAGGGAGGCGCGGGCCCGGGGCACGGCAGTTCATCAACGCGCTCTGGCTACGGCCGCGGGAGGTCCTTCCACTTGGCGATCCAGTAGCTCTGGAAGTAGGGGTTGTGGTTCGGCGGAGCGGGCCGGGTGCGCGCCGAGTAGAGATCGGGCGCGAATGTGAACTCGGCCTGGCCGCCGTTCACCTCGAGCCCGTCATTCGGGTTGAACATGAGCCGGAGGTAGACGTTCGAGACGAAGATGGTGTCCCAGCCGGTTTCCGGTGCGTCCACTTCCAGCGAATCGACGGCCCCGTAGGTCATCCGGAGCTCGAGCAGGTAGACGTCGCCGTTGTCCTGCGCCGTGAACAGACCGCGATGCGCTTCGAGCTCCGGATCGATTCCCCAGCTCGGACCCGTCTCCGGGACATCCGCAGGCTGGAACTCGAAGAGGAAACCCTGGCGCGGCGGATCATCCGAGTTGCGCAGAAAGAGCGAGTCGTAGGCGCTCAGGCGCTCGATCATCGAGTACTCTTTTGCGTTGTAGATCCTCTGCAGTCCAACCAGAAGGCTGTCGGGCTGCGATCTCGACACCCTGAGCGGAGGCTGGACCGGCGGATCGTCGTCGTCATCCTCGGGGCTGAAGATGCAGCCGGTGGCGCTCAGGGCAAGCGCCGCGAAGACGGCCGCACAGAAAAGCGGCAAGCCACTGCGGTGGTGAAGCATGTAGCGGATTCCTCTTCTCGTCCCGTCGTTCTTGGTGGGTTCGAGCGGGAAGGACCAGGGGTTTGGGCGAGAGATGAGTCAGACTTCAGTCTACCAAGTGGGCAAGCCACGAGGCAAGGCCGGCCCCGGCGGGCGCCGCTGCCATGGCGGCGCGCCAACCCTAGAACCCCGCGCCGCCGGCCCGGTTCGCCCGCCCCGCCTGCCCCGCCGGCGGGCTGCGGGTCGGATCCCCCATGCCCACCGGGCGGCCCATGCCCACCGGGCGGCCCATGCCCAGCGGGCGGCGCCTGTCCTGCGGGGCTACCGGTTCTCGCCCTTCAAGAGGCTCCACGAGCTCAGCTCGGAGCCCGACTGCCGGCGGTCGATCCACGTGAATATGCGCCACTCGTTCCCGATGAGGACCATCTGCAGCTCGGCCCGTCCCTGGTAGCGCTCCGTCCCCACGGTCAGGTCGTAGTTCTCGTCGAGCACGACGACCGAGCCGGGCACGACCACGGTAGACTCCGCCGTCACGAAGCTCACGTCTCGCGGTGCGTACTGGTTGATGACGACCTGCATCACCTGCTGCTCGACGTCGTAGGTCCAGTTGTCGAACACGCCTGGGCTCTGCTGGACGAGGGTCAACGAGTCGCGCTCGTCAGGGTGGAAGACGAAGTCCTCGCTGAACGTGTCGTCCCGAATGAACGCGTTCATATAGGAGTTGATGCGTCCGGTGCGGAGCCCGACCTGGATCTGGTAGAGGACGAGGCTGGGATCGCTCAGATTGACGATCGTGGTATCGACGCCGCCGCCGGGGTCGTCCGGCGTCCGCGGCGAGAGATCGCACGCGACGAGGCCGGCGATGAGCGCGCCGAGCGCACAGCAGGCGAGCGGCAGGTGCCTGGTGTTTCCTCTTCGCATCGTTTCCTCCATCCGGGTCCGTCCGATTCTAGAACACGTACCCGAAGTTGATGCTGCCTACCCAGTAGTTGTTGTGCGAGTCGCGATCGTTCCAGCTCTGGTAGCGGCGGACATTCGCTCCGACCGTGGCCCCCATGCGGAGAGTGCGGTTCACCTGACAGCCCATCTCGATCTCGGTGAAGTCGTTCGAGACGGTGGTTTCCCGGAGCTGCGTGCCCTGCTGCTGGAACGTCGTGATGTCGCTCACCCGCTTGTTCTGGCGGAAGTTGACGCTCACGCCCTGGATCACCCTGTAGTCGGCCCGGAACGTGATATCGCGCGAGCGGTCGTCGCGGGCCTTGCCGAAGCGGCGAACGCCGTCGTCAGCCCGCCGGTAGGAGCCGTCCTGGAGGAAGCGCAGGCTATGCCGCAGGTTCACCGTGAGACGGGGCATGACCATTGCATCGATGGTCGAGCGCAGCTCAGTGGTGCGGGAGAGGCGGTTGTTGTCCTCATTGAAGTCGAAGTAGGTCGCGTTGGCGATCGCCGAGGCCTCCTCGCGGAAGGAGACCCGCGGATTGAACCGGTACTCGAAGGAGGGCAGGATGGAATACACCTGCTGCGTCTGATTGGTTCCGGACTTCGAGGCGTCGATGAAGACGGTCTGGTTGTGCTGGAAGCTGAAGCGCAGGAACGTGACGATCTTCTTGGTCGGGCTGTAATCGACCTTGGCCGCCAGGTCGCCGCGCAGGATGTCGCGATCGTCCGTGTTGAGGACCGTGTCGTCGAACTGGAAGCTCTGCAGCGCGTAGCTCCCGGCGGCATCGAAGGCGGCGCGGCGGCCCAGCGGCCGGCGCACCGCGCCGCCCATGGACGAATTGAACGTGGTGCCGTTCAGAAAGATGCGGTTCACGTCATCATAGAGGCTTCGCGCGCGCGACGTCTCGCCGCGAAAGTCCACCCGCGTCGAGTCGCGGAAGGCATAGGCGAGCGTGCCCCGGAGCGCGCGGTCGATCGATTGCTGGCTGCGTTCGGTGTCGAACTCGCGATTGATGTCGTTGTTGCGGTAGGAGATCGATCCGCCCAGCTTGAGCCTGGGTCGCGGCGTCATGCCGGTGGCGAGCGTCACGTCGCGGCTCACGTTGTCATTGGTCTCCTGCAAGACGATGCTGCCCTCCCGGAACGGATACTGCGTCCGCTGGAGCTGATTGCCCACGGTGACGCGCCACGGATCGAATCCCCGCACGTTGAACGTCGCGTTGAGGGCGATGTTGCCGGAGAGATTGTGGTCGCTGGTCGTCGTGTTGGTGGTGCTCTCGGTTGATTGGAGGCGCGAGGTGCGCACCGACGTGTTGAGCGACCAGTCGGCCAGGCGCTTGGCGGTGAAGTTGGCCGAGGCGTCCGCATGCGGGCCGAGGCTCGTCCGGTCCGAGGTGGCCGGGTCGACCCACACGTCGTGCGTCGTCCCGGCGCCGGCGCGGAAGGTGGCGGCGATGCCGCCGGGGAGGGGCCTCGCGTACTGGACGCCCACGTTCACGTTCTCCGAGTTCTGCTGGGTGTCGGTGCGGCCCGCGTCCACCGTGCTGTTCCGGATGATGCCGAGCGTGCCCGAGGCTTTGATCCCATTCGGGAACTGATAGCCGAGGGTGAGGTTGTTCGTGTTGTTGCGGCGATCCCGATCGAGGGTCTTGTCCTTGCCGATTGAGATCGTCGTCGCGTTGGTCAGGTCCATGGCGCCCGACCACGTCGAGAAGTTGAGGGTCTGCGTCCAGCTGTCCGTGTTGCGATTGATGTCGTACTTGCTCGTGTAGGCGGGCGCAAAGCGTCGCCCCGAGCGCCGGGCGAGACTGACCTGCGCGGTGTCGGGAAGCGCTCCGACCCCGGTCGAGTCGCCGGCGGCGCTGTCGCCGGGCGCGCTCTGCCCATCCAGACCCGCGGCGCCGTCCTCGTCGCCGGCGAGGACGGCCGGCGGGGCGAGGGCGACGGCGGCCGCCAGCGCGACTGCACCGAGCCAGGCGAGGAGGAGGGGGAGGCGGATCCTCATGACTCGTTCTCGGCGCCCGGCGGCGCGATCTCCACGGCGAGGGCGGCGGCAAGCCGCACGAAATCGACCGGGGCGAGCGTCTCGGCGCGGCGGGTCGGGTCGAGATCGAGCGCGCGCAGGTGGGTTTCGAGGCGTGGGCGCGCGATCGGGAGCTCGGCGGCGAGCGAGCTCGCAAGGGTCTTCCGGCGATGCGCGAAGCCGGCGCGCACCACGCGCTCGACGAGGGCGCGCCGGGCCGGGGAAGCGAGCGCGCCGCCCGCTGCGGCAGCGAGGGGGGTGAGCCGGACGATCGCGGAGTCGACATCCGGCGCCGGCCAGAACGCCTGCCGCGGCACCCGGAAGCAGGACTCGATCGCGAAGTCGAGGGCGAGCGCCACGGTGAGCGAGCTGTAGGCGCGCGAGCCGGGGCCGGCGAGGAGGCGTGCGGCGACCTCGTCCTGCATCATCACGACGGCGCTCGCGATCCGCGCCGATTCGCGCTTGAGCTGGAGGAGGATCTCCGACGTCAGGTAGTAGGGCAGGTTCCCGACCACGCGGAGCCGCGATCCCGCGACGCGATCGAGCGAGAACGTCCGAATGTCGGCGGTCGCCACCGCGACGCGGGGCCACGGAGCGAGCGCCTCGCCGAGCCAGTCCGCGAGGCGCGGATCGATCTCGACCGCGACGGCAGTGTGCCCCGCCTCCGCGAGGAGGAAGGTGAGCGCGCCGAGGCCGGGGCCGATCTCGAGGACCGGGCTCGCGGGATCGGGCGGTCCGAGCTCGGCGACGATCTTCCGCGCCAGGTTGAGATCGGCGAGGAAGTGCTGCCCGAGCCGCTTCGCGGGCCGGATCCCGGTCGCGCGATAGCGGGCGCGGAGGGCGCTCGCCGCGACGGCCGCGTCGCCGTGCACGGCGGCGGGCGCGCTCACCGGACCTCTCCCGCGGCGGGCGGCGGGTCCGCGGCCGGCCGGGGCAGGCGGAACAGGCGGCGGGCGTTCTCGGTCGTCGCGCGGTCGATCTCCTCCGGGCTCACCTGGCGGATCTCCGCCAGATGCTCGCGCACGGTCGCCATCCAGGCCGGCTCGTTCCGTTCGCGGCGGCGGGGCGCAGGGGCCAGGTACGGAGCGTCGGTTTCGAGGAGGAGGGCCGTCGCCGGGATCTCGCGCGCCACCGCCGCGAGCTCCTGGTCGCCGTAGGTGAGGGTGCCGCCGAACCCGAGGAGGAAGCCGCGCTCCACCGCTTCTTGCGCCTCGGCGCGGTTTCCTGAGAAGCAATGGAGGACGCCGCCGGCGCCGTTGGCCGCGCCACCGGCCGTCTCCGCGGCGAGGATCTCGAGCGTGCGCGCGGTCGCCTCCCGGGAATGAACGACGAGGGGCAGCCCGAGCTCGCGCGCGAGGCGGATGTGTGCGCGGAAGATCTCCTCCTGCCGCTCGCGCGGCGAGAGGTTCCGGTAGAAGTCGAGGCCGGTCTCTCCGATCGCGACGAGCGGTGCCACCGGGGCGCGGGACGCCTCCGGGGCGCCGGACGCCCCCGCGGCGCGGGACGCCTCCGCGGCGAGCGCGCGGAGCTCGGCGATCGTGTCGGCCGGAGCGGCGGCCGCGTAATGCGGATGGATCCCTGCTGCCGGATAGAGCGTGCCCGGATGCAGCCGGGCGAGCGCGAGCGCGGCGCGGCTCGAGGCGAGATCCCAGCCGACCTCGATGGCGGCCGTGACTCCCGCCGTGCGCGCGCGTTCGAGCACCGCGTCGCGGTCCGCCCGGAACCGGTCATGGGAGAGGTGGCAGTGGGTGTCGATCATGCGGCAAGCGAGCGCCGTCCCTGCGGGGGACTCGAGGCCGGCGCGAGAGCGCGTGCTCTGGTCAAGGACGACAGGTCACGAGGTGGGCTCGAGACTGCGGGCATCGGGTGGGGCGTGCCCCGGGCCATGGCTCGTCGCGGCGCTCGGTGCGGAGCGCATCCGTACCGCCGGGCCGCGGGACCGCGTTGTCGGGATGAATCCTAGCAGCGCCGCGCCGGCCCTGACAACGGCCGGCCTCCGGCCGCCTGCGGGTGCCGGAGTTCGCCGGTCAGCGGTGCCGCTGTCCGGCGGCAGCGGAGGGCCAGGTGTCCGCCGGTGGGTCCCGGAGTCGGCCGGCGAGCGGGCGCCGGCGCGCCCGCTCGCGCGCCGCTCTCCGGGGCTCGCCCCGTCCGCCGAGCGTGGACGCCCGCCCCGGCCCTGTGCTAGCGTGGGTCCTTCTTGCAGGGGCGAATCCTCCGCGCCTCTTCTCGTCGCCAGCCGCCCCGCGCTCACCTCAAGGCCTGGCCGGCCCCGTCGTGACCCTTGATTCGCCGTGGCCCCAAGGACACTCGATTGACGCATCGTTCTCCAGGTTCGGGCGGCTGCCCGGGTCGGTCTCGGCTGAGGGGCGTCGCGCTCCCCGCCCTCCTCGCCCTCGCCGGCGCAGCGGCCGCCGTGATCGCCCTCCCGCGCCCCGGCCGGACCGCTGACGACCGCTCCGCGCCGGCCTCGGCGATCTATGTGGTCCGCGATGAACCGGGCGCCCTGGCTGCGCGCCTGGCTGCTTCCACGGCCGCCGGAGTGCGCATCCGGCTCGGCGGGCGCGGCTACGCCCTCGTCGAGGTGGATCCCGGTGCGGGGGCCGCCTTCGAGGCGGCCTGGCCCGGCACCGAGCAGCTCACCGCGAGCGCCCATCTCTCCGCTCCCGCCGCTCCGGCCGATCTCGTCCAGGTGCGCGAGAGCGAGCTCGACCCCGCCCACCGGGTGTTGCTCGATCCTTTCACCATCTATCGCGCCGCCTCCGATGATCTCCGGGTCCTCGCGCTCTGGCCGACCGACGTCGCCACGCTGGCCGCGGCGGCCGGTGAAGAGCCCGCCGCGCGCGACGCGGGGCGCGACGCGCCCCTCCATCTCCATCTCGGCGGCGCACACCTCATGCCGCTCCCGCGCTCGCTCCCGCCCCGGGCGCTGGCCCCGCTCCCCGCCGCGGAGCGCGCCCATCCGTACCGGCAGAACCGGCTTGGTGATCCGGCAGCCCGCGCGCGGGCGCTCGCCCTCGCCGGTCTCGTCGACGGCGCGCGCATCGAGGACACGGTGCGCGATCTCTCCACCGGACCGGGCGCCACGCGCTACTCGGGCCGGCCGGAGCACCTCGCCGCGCGCGACTACCTCGTGGATGCGCTCCGCGCCGTCTTCTCGGCGCCGGGAGACACGGTCTTCCTCCAGCCGTTCTCCGCGCATGTGGACGAGGACACGCTCACCCTCTACAACGTGATCGCGCGCCGGCGCGGCGAGCGCTCCGGGAGCGGCCGCTACGTGCTCGGCGGCCACTACGACTCGACGGCGCGGCGCACGCCGGACTGGGACCCCGCCGTCGATCCCGCGCCCGGCGCCGATGACAACGCCTCGGGCACCGCGAGCGTGATCGAGGCGGCGCGGGTCCTCGCCCAGGCGCGCTACGACTTTGACATCGAGATCATTCTCTTCGGCGGCGAGGAGCAGGTGCTCCTCGGGAGCAAGGCCTTCGTCGCCGACTCCGCGCTCGCGGGCATCGATCAGGTGATCGGTGCGCTCGTGCTCGACATGGTGGGCTACAACGCGCGCGCCGCCGACTCGATGAACGTGCTCACCAATTACACGTCCGAGTGGCTCGCCGACATGGTCGGCGCCGCCGAGCAGGCGCTCGATCAAGCGAACGGGCTCGACGAGCTCGACAAGGTCGTGCAGCCCACGCTCAACTACTCCGACCACGCGCCGTTCTGGGGCGAGGGCGCGAGCGCGGTCCTCTTCATCGAGAACACCGACATCGTGGCCCACAATCCGCACTACCATCGCGTGACCGACACGATCGACGCTCTTGCCGCCGTGGACGGCGTCGATCTCATGCGGCGGACGACCGAGGTCGTGGTCATGACCCTCGGGCAGTACGCGACGACGGCTCCGGTCGGGCCGGAGCCGTTCGTGCTGCCGGCCAGGGGGGTCCTCGTCTTCGACGCCGGCGGGGATCTGACCGTGGAGGCGGCAGCCGGCGAGGATCTGGTCGCCCGCGCGCGGGTCCTGAACGCCGGGCCGGGGCGGACCGGGCCGGTGGATGTCGCCGCCGTGCTCTCGGCCGGCGGCGCCGTCGTGGCCCGGACCGACACGACCTTCCCGGACTGGGGCCGCGGAGTCGACCGCGAGATTCTCCTGCCGTGGACCGCGGCGGCGAGCCATGCCGGGACCATCGGGGTCGAGCTCGACGTGACGGAGAACGAGGTGGTCGTCGCCCGCCTCGAGGGGTCGACCGAGCTCGCCGTGCGCGATCTCGTGCTCCGCGATGCCTTTATCGCCCCGAACCCGGTCCTGGGCTCCCTGGGCGCGGGTGAGCTCCGGCTCCGGCTCACCGGCGGCGCCGACCTCCGCTGCTGGGTCTTCAATGCGACGGGTTCGGAGGTCGGGGAGTACACGGGGCGCGTGGAGGCATCCCGGGGGATCCCGCTCGACACGATCGCCGGCGGCGACCTCCCGAGCGGCGTCTACCTGTTGCGTTTCGAGGCCCGCGTGCCCGGCGGGGGCGCCGTGGTCGGAGCGGAGACCCTGACCTTCGCCTATGCCCGCTAGTGCTTGAGGCCGGGGCGGGCCGCCACCGGCGCCCCGGGAAGCTCCGGGGGGTACCCCCCCCGAACGGCCGGGGCGAGCCGGTCCGGCCTTGACGGAAGCGGGCGGAGGCCGCTAGCCTCTTCCCTTCGCGATTGTTGCGGCCGGAGTCCGGCCGTTCCTGGAAGGAAGTCCGTGGCAAACGCCAAGGGTCGAGCCAGGACGCATCCTCGCATGCGGCCCTCGCCTGCCCAGACCGCGGCACTCATCGGCGTCGCGGCGCTCGTCCTCCTCCTGGGCATCAAGCTCGTTGGCATCATTCACGACGGGGCCTGGAAGGACATCGCCGCCCGGAAGGGCAGCGGCGCCACGAACGTGCTCGGGCGGATCGTGAGTAGCGACCCCGAGGCCGAGGAGTCGCCGGCGGTCGCGGGGCTCGCCGGGGCGCTCAAGCCGCTCGGTATCTCGATGGCCGGGATCCAGCGCCAGGAGTCGGCCGAGGTGATCACGGGCCGCGGGCGGGTGGAGCGCTGGGATGTCCCGGTGCCGGCCAGGGTTTCCCTGGTCCGGGTGAACATGGCGGTGGCGGGGGTCGCTCCCGATCTCGGCGTCGAGGTGCTCGATGCGTGGGAAGAGGACGGACCGGCGGGGGCCCAGCTCGAGATGAAGCTCGGCACGAAGGACGGGGAGCGGTATCGGCTCGTGTTCACGCGCGAGGCCGAGACGGGCTCGGCCAGCGGGCGCGTCGCGCTCATCATCAACGGGATCGGGACCGACTGGGACGCGACCGCGGAAGCCATGCTCGACTTCGAGCAGCCGATCGCCTGGGGCGTGCTGCCGGGGCTCCGCAGCTCGAAGGAGATCGCGAACGCGGCGCGGGCCCGGGGCATCGAGGTGATGCTGTCGCTGCCGATGGAGCCCAAGGGCTACCCCCAGGTGAACCCGGGACCGGACGCCATCACGGTGGACCTGACCGCGGCCGAGGTCCGGGCGCGCATGCGGCATGCATTGAGCTCGGTGGGCGAAGTCGAGGGGATCGTGAGCTACATGGGAGCGATGGCCACGACAGACGCGGATCTCATGCGCGTGGTCCTCGACGAGGTGAATCGCCGCGATCTCTTCTTCGTGGACAGCCGCTCGACCACGCAGTCGCGCGCGATCGAGCTGGCGCGCCAGCTCGGCGTGCGCGCGATCGCGAGCACGCTCTTCATCGACGACGACGACATGTCAGAGGCCGACGTCGCCCGGCGGCTCGCCCGACTGATGGACGTCGCCGTCGAGGAAGGGGAGGTCGTGGCCGTCGGGCACTGCTATCCGCAGACTCTCGCCGCGCTCTCGGCGGCGCTGCCCGAGTTCGCTGCGCGCGGGATCGAGCTGGTGCCGGTGTCGAAGCTGGTGCCGGCGCGCACGCCGGCCGCGGTCGCCGGGTCGTTGTGAGGGCGGGATGAGCCGAGCACGCGGGATCAAGATGCCGGCGAGGATCGAGCATGCCTGAGCTGATCGTCAATCTGGACAGCGTGGCGCTCCTCCGGGAAGGCGGCCGTGCGCTCGACCCCGATCCGGTGCAGGTCGCGGCGGTTGCCGAGGCGGCCGGTGCCGCGGGCATCTCGGTCCAGCTGCGCGAGGATCGGCGGCACGTGCAGGATCGCGACGTCCGCGTGCTCAAGGAGACCGTGAAGACCTCGCTCACCTTGACCATCGCGCCGCGCGACGCGCTCCTCGTCATCGCCGAGGCGCTGCGGCCCGACTGGGTGAACCTGGTGCCCGGCGGCGAGGCCGCGGCGGGCGCCGGCGTGAGCGGCGGTGGAGCCGGGGCTGCCGGCGGCGGCGCGATCGGCGGCGGCAAGGAGGACGGTCTCCGCGCCGCGGTCGAGACGCTGCGCCAGGCCGGGATCCGCACCGGCCTCTTGATCCAGCCGGATCTCGATCTGGTCAAGGCGGCGGCCGGGCTCGGGGTACAGGCGGTGAGCCTGCACGCGGGCGCTTACGCCGCGCAGTACGGAATGCCCGACGAGGCCCGCGAACGGGAGATGATCCAGAACGCAGCCGAGTACGCGCAGAAGCTCGGCCTCCGCGTGCGGGTGGCCGAGGGCCTCGACTATCGGAATGGCGAAGCGCTGTTCGCGCTGGGCGCAGTGCACGGGTTCGAGATCGGCCACGCCCTGGTGGCCCGGTCCGTGCTCGTCGGCGTCGACGCGGCGGTGCGCGAGTTCCTGGGCCTCATGCGGACCGCGTGCGCGGGCGGTCCTCTGGTCCGGGCCATGAGGGCATGACGGCGCGCGCCGGCGTCCCTCCAACATCGTGGTTCATGCCGACAACCGATCACGCGGGCGCGGCCGCAGGGCGTCGCCCCTAGCCAACGGATTCGAGCGATCATGGGTGCAACGACACGCTGGAAGCTGATCCTGGTCATCGCGGTCTTCGCGATCGGCGCGTACTACCTCTGGCCGACCTACAACTACTACTTCCGGATGACGCCGGAGCAGCAGTTCGCGGCCAAGGACGTGCGCGGGAAGATCATCCACCTCGGGCTCGATCTCCTGGGCGGGATGCACGTGGTGCTCGAGGCCGACCTGACGCAGGTGCCGAAAGACCAGGCGGCGGACGCGCTCGATCGGGTGGTCGAGATCCTCCGCAACCGCGTCGACCAGTTCGGCGTGGCCGAGCCGGTGATCCAGAAGCAGGGCGCGGACCGCATCGTCGTCGACCTGGCCGGCGTGCAGGACGAGGCGGCGGTCAGGAACCTGATCGGGTCGACCGCGCGCCTCGAGTTCCGCATCGTGGTGCCGCCCGCGGTCGCCAACAACGTGGTCACCCGCCTCGATCGCGAGCTCGCGCTCCGCGGGGCCGGCGTCGATTCGGCCGACACGCGTCCCTTCTCCGGGAAGTTCGCCGTCTTCTACAACCCGCAGTACGGGGTGCCGACCGGCGCCTTCGTGCGCGATGTGGACGTGCCGGCGGTGTCCGCGCTCCTCACCCGGGCCAGGGAGGCCGGGGTGCAGCTCCCCGAGGCGGAGCCCCTGTGGGAGCTCGAGCCGAAGACGATCGGCGACGCGTCGGGCCGCATCCTCCAGTTCGTGAACCGGACCGTGGAGCTCTCGGGCGATCTCGTCACCAATGCCGAGCGCCGCTTCGATCTGGACCTCGAGCGCCCGAACGCGCCCGGCGTGACCATGACCTTCTCGAACCGCGGCGCCACCCGCTTCGCCCAGGTGACCAAGGCCAATGTCGGCAACCACCTCGCGATCGTGCTCGACGGAGTCGTGCGCTCGGCGCCGGTCATCCGCGAGCGGATCCCCGGCGGGCGCGCCTCGATCACCGGCAGCTTCAACGACCAGGAGGCGCTGGTCCTCGCCACCGTGCTCCGGGCGGGCGCCCTGCCGGTGAACGTGAAGATCGCCGAGGAGCGGACGGTCGGCCCGTCGCTCGGGCGCGATTCGGTGCACTCGAGCCTCGTCGCCGCCGCCGTGGCGGCGATCGCGACCGCTATCTTCATGGTCTTCTGGTACAAGGCGTCGGGCGCGCTGGCCGTAGTCGCCATGGTCCTCCAGATGTTCCTGCTGTTCGCCGGGCTGGCCGCGCTCCGCGGCACCCTCACGGTCCCCGGCATCGCCGGCATCATCCTCACGATCGGCATGGCGGTCGACGCCAACGTGCTCATCTACGAACGCATCCGGGAGGAGATCCGGAACCACAAGACGGTGCGGGCGGCGATCGACTCCGGGTACAGCCGGGCCTTCATCACCATCGTCGACTCGAACATGACGACGCTCATCGCGGCGCTCGTCCTCTTCCAGTACGGCACCGGGCCGATCAAGGGCTTCGCGGTGACCCTGTCCATCGGCCTCATTGCCAACATGCTGACCGCGGTGCTCTTCACGCGGATGGTCTTCGATCTGATCACGAGCCGGCGTCGCCTGGAGACGCTGAGCATCTAGGGCGCCGGGGCGCCGAGAACGAGGGGTTCACTCCGATGCAGTTCCTGGTCAACACGAACTTCAATTTCATGGGCAGGCGCAATCTCGCGCTGGCGATCTCCGCGATCGCCACGCTGATCGCGATCGGCTCGCTCATCGCTCACGGCGGTCCCAGGTACTCGGTCGACTTCACCGGCGGGAGCTTCGTCGAGGTGCGCTTCGACAAGCCCGTGGAGACGGCCGACCTGCGCGCGGCGATGGCCGACATCGGGCTCGGCGGCGCCGAGATCCAGAAGGTCGGGGCCGAGAACGACTACATCTTCCGTCTGCCCGAGGCGGAGGTGACGGCCAAGACCCGCGAGCTCCTCCAGGGCGAGATCGCGAATCCCTATGGACTGATCGACTACGCGATCAAGAAGCGGCTGCCCGATGTCGGGAGCGAGCTCCGCCGCCAGGAGACGGTCGGACCCAAGATCGGGAGCGAGCTCCGCGACAAGGCGACCAAGGCGGTGCTCGTCGCCCTCGCGCTCATGCTCATCTACATCGCGCTCCGCTTCCCCGGGCTCTCCTTCGCCGTGTGCGCCGTGATCGCCCTCTTCCACGACGTCATCCTGACCCTCGGCGTCCTCTCGATCCTCGACAAGGAGGTGTCGCTGACCGTGCTGGCCGCCCTCCTCACCATCGCCGGCTACTCGATCAACGACACGATCGTCGTCTACGACCGGATCCGCGAGGAGTTGAAGGCCCACCGCCGCGAGCCGCTCGATCAGGTGATCAATCGGGCGGTCAACCTGACCTTGAGCCGCACCATGCTCACCGGGTTGACCACCACCCTCTCGCTCATCGCGCTGCTCATCTTCGGCGGCACCGTGATCCACGACTTTGCGTTCACCCTCCTGATCGGTGTGGTCTGGGGGACCTACTCGTCGGTCTTCGTGGCGAGCGCGCTGGTCGTGACCTGGGAGAAGTGGCGCTCGGCGCGCGATGCGGGCCGTGAGGGCCGGCGGCGCGGCGAGCGCCCGGCGGCGCGTCCGGCCTAGCCCCCGGCCTGGCGCGGCGCGCACATCCATCCCTTGGCCCCCCGGAGGGATCGTCCATGATCCCTGCGGTCATGCATCGTCCGGCGCGGGCGGGCCTCGGCGCCTGCCTCATCCTCCTCGTCGCCGCCTGCACGGCGGATGATGCCGTCACGCCCGGTCCCGACCCGGCGGCTCCGTCGCGCCATCTCGCCGTCGCGCTCGAGATGGACCCCTTCGCGCATCCGGCCGCTCTCGACACGCTCGTCCGCGGCTTCGACGCCTTCCTCTACGGCCACCCCGGATCCCACGAGGATCAGGTCGCGCGTCTCGAAGCGTCCGGGCTCGAGAGCATCCGGTACTTCAACGTCTTCGCCACCGATCCCCTCTATCCGTCGTGGGGCGGTTTCTACGCCGAGCTCGATCGCTTCCTCACCGACACCCAGGGCCGGGTCCTCGGCGTCGGCTACGCCTTCTCGAACCCCGAGCACCCCGACGCGATCATCGATCACACGCGGAGCGAGGTGAGCGCCGGGGTCGCCCGCATCGTCGCCGCCTGGGCGGATTCGATCGGCGCCGACCGGGTGTTCCTCGACCTGACCTTCGACACCCTCGCCGACTGGATGATCCGCGAGGGCGACCGCTGGCCCTGGCCGCCCGCAGAGCACCCGCACCGCGTCGCGCTGTGGGCGGCGAACATGCAATCCCTCATCGACACCGTGGCGGACCGCCGCCCGGTGATGATCAACGGCTCGGTCCGGCTCGCAGCACCGGCGGTCTTCTACGAGAACCAGGTCTGGAACGACCGCCGTGGCTTCTCGCCGTGGCCGGACCTGGTCGCTCGCGCTCTCGCCGGGGAGACGATCCCGGGTCTCCACGTCGGGCATCATGTGCTCGCACCGTGGGAGTACCCGGCGGCCGAGTCCATGGTGGCCGCAGCCTGGCTGCTCCTCGACGGGAGCTATCTCCTCGTCGAGCCGGACGGGCGGCCGCTCGCCTGGGCGCGCGAGATCCAGGCCGCGGGGCTCCCGGGTTTCGTCGCTGCCGCGCCGCCCGTCGAGATCGCGCCCGGTCTCTATCGCGTGCGCGGACGGATCGGGGGCGCGGCGTGGGCGGCCGAGGTGGACCTGACGGCGCGGACCGGGCGGGTCTATCCCCTGTCGCCGCCCTGAGCCGCGAGCGCGGGAACGCGAATGGTATTGTCATGGATATGAGCGACCCCAGCCTCCAGGATCGATACGCCCCGGCGAACATCTGCTTCGGATGCGGGCCTGCCAACGCCCAGGGTCTCCGCATCAAGAGCTTCGCCGCGGGCGATGAGGTCCACGCCACGTGGCAGCCGGCGCCGCACCATCAGGCGTTCGACGGCGTCGTGAACGGCGGCATCATCGGTGCGCTCTTCGACTGCCACATGAACTGGACGGCGACCTACCACCTGATGCGCGCGGCGGGTGCCACGCACCCTCCCTGCACCGTGACCGCCGAGTACGCCGTGAAGCTGCGCCGCCCCTGTCCGAGCCACGTGGCGCTGCATCTGCGGGCGCGGGTCGTCGAGTCGAACGCCGATCGCGCCGTGGTCGAATCCACGCTCGAGGCGGACGGCCAGGTGTGCGCCACCGCGCGGGGCGTCTTCGTGGCCGTCAAGCCGGGACACCCCGCGTACCATCGCTGGTGATCGTCCTGTCGCGAGGAGGGAGGGCATGAAGTCGATCATCCCGGTCGTGGCGTGTCTTGTCGTGCTCTCGTGGAGCCGCGGAGAGGCGTTGGCGGAGCCCCAGGTCACGGCCGCGCCGGCGGCGCCGGCATCACCGGCTGCGCCGGCCGCGCCGGCGGCGGACGACACGCTCCGCGGCGCGCCGGCGGCGGCGAGTCCCCTGGCGGTGCTCGCCGCCTTCGAGCGGGCCTGGCTCGCCGGCGCGAGCGACTCGGTCCTCGCCTGCATGTCCGAGCGCTCGATCGAGATCGCACTCCATCGTGCCGGACCGCCGGGAGGCCACTTCCCGCCGAGCCAGGCGGCCTACCTGATCGAGGATCTCCTGCACTACGGCGGCACCACCGAGTTCCGCGTCGTGCGCTTCGAGTGGAAGGAGGAGTCGCCGCCGGAGGCCGAGATCGAGTGGACGCATCGCGCCGGCGGCGACGTGATGCGCGAGAAGCTCGTGGTCCGGCTCGCCCTGGAAGAGGGCTCCTGGCGGGTCGCGTGCGTCGCGGCGCACTGAGCCGAGGAGGACATGCCCATGTCGGCCATCGAACATCGCTACGCGTGCAGTGTCACCTGGTCCGGTGAGAAGAAGGGACGGCTCGAGTCCCCCGGCCTGCCGCCCGTCGAGGTGGCGACGCCCCCGGAGTTCAAGGGCCATCCGGGCATCTGGAGCCCCGAGCATCTCTTCGTCGCTGCGGCGCTCTCCTGTCTCATGACGACCTTCCTCTCGCTCGCAGAGAAGGCGCGGCTCCGTCTCGCCGGATTTCACGCCGGGGCGACCGGGCGTCTCACGCAGCGCGCCGACTCGAAGCTCGCGATCACCGAGATCGTGCTCGCGCCCGAGATCGCCGTCTACGAGGCGGCGGATGAGGCGAAGGCGCTCGAGCTGATCGAGAAGGCCGAGAAGTACTGCCTCATCTCGAACTCGATGAACTCGGCGATCACGCTCGAGCCCAAGGTGGTCGTGCAGCCGGCGCCGGCGAGCGCCGGCTAGCAAGAAGGCCAGAGAGCAAAGCTGGACCCAGAACTGGAACGCGGCCGGCGCGCGCGGCGCACCGCGATCGGCGGTTCACCCATGGATGGAACGCTGGCGCTCGATCGCCGGACATTTCTCCGGGTTGCAGGTCTCACCGTCGCGTACCAGGCGATTCCCCGCGGCGCGCTGGCCGCCGCCTCGCTCTTCGACCCGCCGGCGGGCGCCCGCGTTCTCGCCGGAACCGCGCTCGATGTGCTCCGGAAGCTCGGCGCCGGGTACGGCGACATCCGGATCGGGAACTACCGGAGCCAGCGCCTCGCGGCGCGGGACGAACGGGTCGAGTCGATCACGGACGAGGAGAGCCTCGGCTTCGGTGTGCGGGTGCTCGACCGCGGCGCCTGGGGCTTCGCCGCGTCGAACGTGTTGACCGCCGCCGAGGTGGAGCGCGTGGCGCGCCAGGCGGTCGCCGTGGCTCGCGCCTCGGCGCTCGCGATCCAGGAGCCGGTCGTCCTCGCCCCCGAGCCCGTGCACAAGGATGTGCGTTACAGCTCACCCTGCGCGACCGATCCGTTCACGGTGCCGCTCGCGGAGAAGATCGCGCTCCTCCTCGCGACGAACGCCGCCCTGAAGAAGACCGCGTCGATCAAGGTGGCGACGGCATCCATGTACTTCACGCGCCGGGAGCAGCTCTTCGCCTCGCTCGAGGGGTCGCTCATCGAGTCCGTCATCGTGCGCGCGATGGCCGAGGAGACCGCCTCTGCCGTGGACGCCGGCGACAGCCAGAGCCGGAGCTACGCGATCACCCCGCGGAACGGGGGCTACGAGCACATCCTCGCCGGCGATCTCCGCGGGCATGCGGAGCGGGTGGCGGCCGAGGCCGTGGAGAAGCTCGCGGCTGCCGAGCCCGCCGCCGGGGCCTGCGATCTGATCCTCGATCCCGAGCACCTGGCGCTCGTTCTCCACGAGAGCGCGGGGCATTCGACCGAGCTCGATCGCGCGCTCGGCTACGAGGCCAATTACGCGGGCACCAGCTTTCTCACGCCCGACAAGCGGGGGAGCTTCCAGTACGGATCGCCGGTCGTGAACATCGTGGCCGACAACACGCGCCCGGAGAGCCTGGCCGCGGTCGGCTTTGACGACGAGGGAGTCGCCGGCCAGCGCTGGGACATCGTGCGCGAGGGGATCTTCGTCGGCTACTCGGACAATCGCGAGGTGGCGGCGAAGCTCGGCTTCCCGCGTTCGCACGGCTCCTGTCGCGCCGACTCCTGGGCGTCGATTCCGATCGTGCGCATCGCCAATGTCGGTCTCGAGCCGGGCGACGCGAAGCTCGCCGATCTCATCGCCGACACCAGGCGCGGCATCTACATCGAGGGCCAGGGCTCGTTCTCGATCGATCAGCGGCGCTGGAACATGCAGTTCGGCGGCGACGCCTTCTGGGAGATCGTGGACGGGAAGCGCGCGCGGATGCTCAAGAACGTGATCTACCAGTCGGTGACGCCGGAATTCTGGGGGGCCTGCGACGCGGTCGGCGATCGCGACCACGGGCGCGACTTCGGCATCATGGGCTGCGGCAAGGGTCAGCCGGGTCAGGCGGGGCAGATGACGCACTGCGCGTCGCCGGCGCGCTTCCGCGGAATCACGGTGCTCGGCGCCAGGGCGTGAGTGGAGACAGTGTGAGTGGAGACGGGGTGAGCGGAGACGGTGTGAGCGAGAGGACTGCGATGCGGGAAGAGGACGCCAGAGCGATTGCCGGGAAGGTGCTCGCGCGCGCGACCGCCGAGCACGTGACCGTGCGAGTCGAGGCGGAGGACTACGCGCTCACCCGCTTCGCGAACAACGCGATCACGCAGAACGTGGCGCGGTCGAACCGCACGATCCGCGTCGACGCCGCGTTCGGGCTCCAGAAGGGATCGGCCGAGGTGAACGCCGCCGATGACGATTCGCTGGCTGCGGTCGTCGAGAGGGCGGAGGCGATCGCGCGGCTCGCGCCGCCGGATCCCGAGTACATGCCGCCGCCGGCGCCGCCCGTCCCGCCCGCGGGCTTCCCGCCGGTCGAGGGCTTCGTCGAGCGCACCGCGGCGGCCACCCCCGAGGAGCGTGCAGCACTCGCGCGGGAGGCCGTCGTGGCCGCCGAGGGCGCGGGCATGACGGTCGCGGGGATCGTCTCGACCGCGGCGAACGCGCGCGCGATCGCCAACAACCGGGGGCTCTTCGCCTATCACCGGAACACGGAGGCCGCCTTCTCGGCGACGCCGGAGCGGGGCGGGGCGAGCGGTTGGGTGCGGCGCACGCATCCCGATCTCGGCGCGCTCGGGGTGGCGGAGGCGGTCGGTGTCGCCATCGAGAAGGCGGCGTCGGCCGCCGATCCCATCTCCTGGCCGCCGGGGCGCTACACCGTGATCCTCGAGCCGGCGGCGGTGACCGGTCTCCTTGGTCCCATGACCTGGGGCGGAATGAGCGCCCGGGAGACGTTCGAGGGGCGCACGTTCCTCGCGGGGAAGCTCGGGCAGAGGCTCGTTGCCGAGCGCGTGCATCTCGCGAGCGATCCTTTCCATCCGCTCCTCTTCGGACAGCCCTGGTTTGCAGACGGGCTCCCGGCCCGCAAGGTGGTGTGGATCGAGCAGGGCAAGTTCGTGAACCTCTTCTACGACCGGTTCACCGCCGGGAAGCACGGCGTCGCGCCGACGCCGTTCCCGGGCCAGCTCGTCCTCGACTGCGGCGGCAGCGGCACGGTCGCCGATCTCATCGCCGAGACAGAGAAGGGGATCCTCGTCACGCACTTCTGGTACATCCGCTTCGTCGATCCGATGAGGATGCTCCTGACCGGGATGACGCGGGACGGGCTCTTCGCGATCGAGGACGGCAAGGTCACGCGCGGCCTCAGGAACTTCCGCTGGAACATGAGCAGCGTCGACATGCTCGCGAACATCCGCGGCGCGACCACGCCAATCGCCGCGAGCGACGTCGAGTCGGATCCGATGCTCGTCCCCGCGCTCAAGGTGGCCGACTGGGACTTCACGAGCGAGACGAGCTTCTAGCCGGGGCGCACGCCTTTTTTTTCGCGGCCAGCAACAAGGCCCTCCACTGGCGTGGAGGGCCTTGTCCTGATCGGCTGGGGCGCGAGGAGCGCTGACGGCCGAGCCGCGTCCTACATCTCGGCGGCCATCAGGGCGCACTTCTCGCCCATCGCGTTGATCCTGGCCTGGACTGCCGGATCGTTCGACGTGAACACCATGATGTCGCCCATCTTGGTGTCGCCGATGCCCATGGTGGCGCCGGCCTTGATCACAGAGCGCATCTCCTGGCAGTTCTCGCAGAGCTGCGTCTTCGCCTGCTCGTCCGTCATCGCCACGCAGCCCTCGCCGGCCGCGGTCATCTCCTTGCACACGGCATGGAGCGTGGTGGCCTTGGCCGGACTGTCGACGTTGTGCATGATCGCCACACCGTTGTTGAGCTTGACGACTTCCATCTTCATCGGCGCCAGCTCGCCAAGATGCGGAGCCATGATCTTGCACACGGAGCACTTCGACATCGCGGCCTTCATGGCTTCCATCTGTTCTGCGGTGGCCTTGTTCATGTCGCCGGCCCAGGCGATTCCCACCGCCACGGCGAGCAGGGACGCAATTACAGCAACTTGCTTCAACACCGGGATACCTCCTCGAGTGTACACGAACGACTCGCCAGTTCCGGGGCACCTGCCCGGATACCGGCGGGCCATGGGGGGTTGACTACAGCGCCCATCATAACCGCGCCGGCATTGCAGTGCAACAGGCGGTCGCGGCTGTTTCTATCGTCTCCCCGGCTTCAGTCGTAGAGGGATTTGATCGTGCCCCAGGTGGCCGGCGCGACCGCCGTCGGACCGCCGCAGGACTCGACGCAGAAGAGGAACGGCTGCTCGAAGTGCGCGAGCCATCCGTTGCCGGTGGCCGGATCGCAGCCCGCGCCCTGCCCGTTGTTGCCCCCGCCCTGGGGCACCGGGAAGGAGAAGAGGAGCTGTCCGGACGACGCCGAGATGCAGTAGCTCATTGCCTGATCGCGTCCGTTGTAGAGGAGGACATCGGCGCCGGCGTTGTAGCCGGTTCCGGCGATGCGCGTGCCGGCCGGCGCGTTGAACGCGGGACCGGGCAGCCCGGTGTCGGGATCGACGGAGTAGATGCGGGTCTGGGCGAAGTCGGTGATCCAGTAGAGATCACGGCTCACATCATAGGCCGCACCTACGGGTCCGGCGCCGGGAGTGGCCCACGAGTCGACCACGCTGCCGGCCAGGTCGACCTGGTAGACGCGATCCGTCTGCGGGCTCGTGATGATCCAGAGATTCCTGGTCGAGTCGAAGCCAAGCCCGAAGGTGAAAGCGGACACCTGCGTTTGCACCGTCTCGACGACGCCGCAGTTCGCGAAGTGATAGAGCAGGCCGCCCTGGGTGATGCCCCAGAGATCGGTGCCCTTGAAGTCGACACCCAGGATGGCATAGGGAGCGGCGCACTGCCCGCAGGGGTCACCGGGAGTGTCCCAGCTCACGGGCGGGATGCCGATCAGGTTGCCGTTCAGGTCGAGCTCGGCCGCGGCGAGCGATGGGATGGTCGCGAGCGCGAGGCTCAGTACGGCGAGCAGGGGTCGCATGGCGGGGGCCTCCTGGCCTCGATCGAGGCCGTTGTCTTCCAGTAGTTGCAGCCCACGGCATCCCGTTGCCGGCAGGCGCCAGGGGGTGGCGAGAGCGCGGCGAGCCTCGCTTCTCCGACCCACGCGATTACCCGATGAGTATAGCACGGCTGGAGCACGGGCACGGCGCCCCGGGCCGGGCCGGCGGAGGCTCGGCGTCGATCCGCCCGGGGTGGGTTAGTATGAAAGGGTCCCTATGAGACCGCGTTCCGGCCGCCGGCGGCGCCGGCGGGATGGCCGCCTGGCATGCCCGACATGAGTCAATCCCCTGAAACCCCGTTCGACGCGGATCGCACGCGCGATCTCGGCGTTCCGGATGACACCACGACCCCGCTCGCAGCGGGGTCCGATCCGACGCGGCCGCCTCGTCCGGCGCCGGCTCCTGATACTCCTGCTGCTGCTGCCGCTTCGGCTGTTTCGGCTGTTTCGGCTGCCCGCCCGGAGCAGGTCGGCGAGTATCACGTCGTCGGCGAGCTCGGTCGCGGCGGCATGGGCGTCGTCTACGTCGCCGAGGATCCCCGGCTCAAGCGCCGGATCGCGATCAAGGTCCTGCCCGTGGCGGTGGCCGCCGATCCGGAGTGGCTCGCGCGCTTCGAGCGCGAGGCGCAGCTCCTGGCCGCGCTCAACCACCCGAACATCGCCACCATCCATTCGCTCGAGGCGGCGGGCAGCCTGCGCTTCCTCACCCTCGAGCTCATTCCCGGCGAAGACCTGAGCGCGCGCATCGCCCGGGGTCCGCTCGGCATCGATGAGGCGCTGACTCTCTGCCGCCAGATCGCGGCCGCCCTCGAGGTGGCGCACAAGCGAGGCGTGGTGCATCTCGACATCAAGCCCGGCAACGTCCGCATCACACCGGACGGGCTGGTCAAGGTGCTCGACTTCGGGCTGGCGCGTGCGGTCGCTGCCGAACCGGCGGATGGCGCGGCGAGCGCAGGGGCGGCGGGCGCAGGGGCGGCGAGCGCAGGCGCGGCGAGCGCAGGGGCGGCGGGCGCAGCGGAGTCCGGGAGCATCATCGGCTCTCCGGGCTACATGAGCCCCGAGCAGATGCGCGGAGAGCCGCTCGACCACCGCACCGATCTGTGGGCGCTCGGGTGCATCCTCTATGAGTGCCTGACCGGCCGGCGCGCTTTCCGGGGTGCCTCCATCAAGGAGATCTGCGCGGCGACGTTCCATCAGGATCCCGACTGGCAGGCGCTGCCCGCGGAGCTGCCACCCGTTCTCCACGCGACGCTCCGCCGCACGCTGGCCAAGCAGGCCGCCGACCGCCCGGCCGCCGCCGCGGAACTCCGGCGGGCGCTCGAGGAGGCCATCCAGGAACGGACCCTGCGCGCGCTCACCGCCGCCCGGCGGGAGGAACGCGTCGCCGCGCCCAACAACCTGCCCGTTGCGGTCACGAGCTTCGTCGGCCGCCGGAGCGAGCAGGCCGCGATCAAGGAACTCCTTGCCGCCACGCGTCTCCTCACCCTGAGCGGCATCGGCGGGTGCGGCAAGACGCGCCTGTCCCTGGAGGTGGCGCGGGAAATCATCGCCGAGTACGCCGACGGCGCCTGGCTCGTCGAGCTCGCGCCGCTGGCGAATGCGGAGCTCGTGCCCCAGGCGGTGGCGCACGGGCTCGGGCTCAAGGAGGAGCCCCACCAGCCCACGATCGAGACGCTCGTCGCCCACCTGAAGCCGCGGAGCATGCTTCTCCTTCTCGACAACTGCGAGCACCTGCTCGGAGCATGCGCGGATCTCGTCGCCATCCTGCTCCGCTCGTGTCCCGGGCTGCGCATCATCGCGACGAGCCGCGAGGGCCTCGGCATCCCCGGCGAGAGCATCTTCCACGTGCCGCCGCTCGCGGTTCCCACCGGGCGGAGCTTCTCGCCGGAAGAGCTCGGACAGGTCGAATCGGTCCAGCTCTTCGTCGAACGGGCCAGGGTGGTGAATGCGACCTTCACGCTCAACGCCGCGACCTTCGCGCCCGTGCGCGAGATTTGCCGGCATCTCGACGGTATCCCGCTCGCCATCGAGCTTGCGGTCGCCCGGATCAAGGTGATGTCCGCCGCCGAGATCGCGAGCCACCTGGACGATCGATTCCGGCTCCTGACCGGCGGCAGCCGGACCGCCCTGCCCCATCATCAGACGCTGCGCGCCCTCATCGACTGGAGCTACGAGAGCCTGACGCCGCACGAGGCGGCGGTCTTCCGCCGGCTGTCGTTCTTCGCCGGCGGCTGGACCCTGGACTCGGCGGGCGCCGTCTGCGCCGGGGACGATCTCGAAGAATGGGAGGTGCTCGACCTCCTGTCGCGGCTCGTGGACAAGTCGCTCGTCGAGATCGATGCCGAGGGCGGGCAGCGGACCGGCAAGACCAGGTACCGCATGCTGGAGACCGTGCGCAGCTACGCCCGCCAGCGGCTCGGCGAGCAGGGTGAGAGCGACGGCACCCGGGAGCGCCACCTCGCGCACTTCCTCTCCTGGGCGGAGGCGGCGGACCGCCAGCTCACGGGGGAAGAGCAAGGTCTCTGGCTCTCCCGCATCGAGGCCGAGCACGATAATTTGCGCCTGGCCGTGGATACATGCCGTAGTGCGGATCATGATGCCACGTGCGGGCTGCGGCTCGCCGGCGCTCTGGGCCGATTCTGGGAAGTGCACGGACACTGGAGCGAGGGGCGGGGAGTCTGCGCCGAGATGATCGCGCGGCCCGGTCCCGGCGATCCGGCGGCGCGGGCGAAGGTGCTCGTCTGCGCGGGCAACCTGGCCCTCAGCCAGGGGGACGGGGTCGAGGCGCGGCGCGCCTACGAGGAGAGCCTCGCCATCCGTCGCCGGCTCGGCGACAAGCCGGGGATCGCGCAGTCCCTCAACAGCCTGGGGCTGATCGCCTGGACGCGCGGCGCGTTCGACGAGTCCCGGCAGCTCTACGAGGAAAGCCTCGCGGTGCGGCGGGAGCTGGGCGACGAGCGGGGCATTGCGCTCTCGCTCAACAACCTCGCCAACCTGGCCCGCGACCAGGGCGAGCATGACGAGGCGCGCCGGCTGCACGAGGAGAGCCTCTCCATCAAGCGCCGGCTCGGCGATCGGCGCGGCATCGCTTCATCGCTCAACAACCTCGGCGTCGTCCTGCGCCGGCTGGGCGATTACCGCCGGGCGCGCACCTGTTACGAGGAGAGCCTGGGGATTCGCCGCGAGATCGGCGACAAGCAGGGCATCGCGCAGTCCCTCAACAGCCTCGGCAACCTCGCCGAGGAGGAGGGCGAACACGCCGAGGCCCGCGCCCTCCATGTCGAAAGCCTCGCCATCAAGCGCGAGCTGGGCGACCGGCGGGGGACCGTGGTCTCGCTCGTCAACATCGCGAACGTGCTCCGCCGGCAAGGCGAGTTCGCCGGAGCCCGCCTGCTGCTCGAGGAGAGCCTCGACCTCGAGCGTGAATCGGACTCGCCGAAGCGGATCGCCGTGCTCCTCCACATGCTCGGAGTCGTCTGCGAGAAGCAGGGAGATCACGCTGTGGCGCGCTCCTTCCTGACCGAGAGCCTCACCATCCGTCACGAGATCGGCGATCGCTCGGGAGTCGCTGAAGCGCTCGAGTCCCTGGCCCTGCTGGCGACGGCCACGGGGGAAGGGGAGCGCGCCGCCTTTCTCCTCGGCGCGGCGGACGCGCACGGCGGCGGCGCGAGCGTGGAGGTAGCCGCGACTTCGTCGGAGCGCACGACGAGTGAAGCGGCGCTGCGGGCTGCGCTCGGCGATGAGCTGTACGCGAGGAAGTGGGACGAGGGGCAGAAGGCGCCGCTCGAGGCGGCGGTCCGGTTCGCCCTGGGTGCGCTCGGGCCCTTCTAGCGCGGCGACTCCGGGGCGGAAAAGCCGAGGCGGGCGGCCGTCGCCGCCCGCCTCGTTGTGTCTGCCGCTTCCTTCGATCGACCCGCGCTCTCAGTCCGGGTACATCGACTTGATCTGACCCCATGTCGAGGGCTCGAGCGGAAGAGGCCGATCGCACTCGCAGACCTGGCCCGTGACGTTGATCTTCGCGATTCCGGTGCCGCAGGTCATGTCGAGATCGATATCGCAGCTCGCGCCGAGCGGGAGGCTGCTGGTCAGCTCGATCCACCCGGTCCACTGCCCTGCCGGCAGCGGGTTGGGGGCCGGCGCGAACTGGCTGTTGACCACGTTGGCCGTCCAGTTGGGACAGACGTTGGAGAAGGACCAGCCGATTCCGCCGCCCTCGGTGCAGTTGGTCGTGATCTCGATGTACGACGACGCGAATCCCTGGCAGACCGGGAGCACGCCGCGATGGATGATCGCCTGTCCGGGTTGGTTGCCCCCCCAGATGATGTCGATGCCGCCGCCCCAGTAGTCGGGCAAGGGGCAGCCGACGACGGCGATGGAGGGGAATCCCGGCGGCGGCGGGCTCCCGGGCAGAGCGAGCCAGTTGCCGGCCAGATCGAGCCGCGGCGCGTTGCCGGGGAGCTCATCCAGGCCGATCTCGCAGGTCACCTCGACTCGGCCATTCGGCGGGATGGAGGGGACCGTGAACTCGCAGATCAGGTCCGTGTCCGGGAGGAATGCGCCGAACTCCTGGGCATTGAGCGTGCCGTCGGTCGGCGGCGTGGTCTCGGCGTCCGGATTCACGAAGGGGATCGTGAAGAGGACGGTCTGATTGGGCGGGACTCCCCGATTCTCCCAGGCCACTTCATCGATGGAGACCTCGATTCGCGCCTGGAGCGGAGCCGCGGGAATCAGCAGGAAGATGAGAGCCAGAAACGCGGGAAGCCCTCTCGTCAGGTGGTGCATGATCGGACGCCTCCTTCATCAACTGCGGCGGCCCAGGAGAGCATGCTGCAGGGCTAGGACGGAGCGGTGTCGTTGCAGCGTAACCTGCGATTACTATAGCACGAAACAGCCGCCGGAGGGGGTGCGGCGCGTGCCGGTCAGAGAGGCTCCAGCCGGTCAGAAGAGGCCCTCGACCGACAGGTACCGCTCCCCGGTGTCGTAGCAGAAGGTGAGGACGCGGCTTCCGTTGGGAATCTCCGGCCGGGTCCTGGCGATGGCAGCGAGCGATGCGCCAGATGACACGCCGATGAAGATTCCCTCTTCACGGGCGGCGCGCCGCGCGTAGTCGAAGGCCTCCTCCTCGGTCACCTGAACGGTGCCGTCGAGGATCGCGCGGTTGAGCACGGCCGGTACGAAGCCGGCGCCGATCCCCTGGATCTTGTGCGGCGCGTGCGTGCCGCCCGCGAGCACCGGCGACTTGGCCGGCTCGACCGCCAGAACGCGGAGCCGGGGCATCATCTCCTTGAGCGCCTCGGCCACGCCCGTGATATGCCCGCCGGTGCCGACGCCGGTGATCAGGTAGTGGAGCCCGTCGGGGAAGTCGGCACGGATCTCCTCGGCCGTCGTCCGGCGATGGACCGCCACGTTGGCGGGGTTCTCGAACTGCTGCGGGATCCAGGCGTGGGGCGTTCCCGCCCGGAGCTCGTTCGCGCGCGCGATGGCGCCCGTCATGCCCAGCTCGCGCGCTGTGAGCTCGAGCTCGGCGCCGTAGGCCGCCATGATGCGGCGGCGCTCGATGGACATCGACTCCGGCATCACGAGGATCAGGCGGTAGCCCTTGACCGCGGCCACCATGGCGAGGCCGATCCCGGTGTTGCCCGAGGTCGGCTCGATGATGACGCTCGCGGGCCCGAGCACCCCGCGCCGCTCGGCGTCCTCGATCATGGCGAGGGCGATCCGGTCCTTGATGCTGCCGCCCGGATTGGCGCGTTCGAGCTTCATCCAGACCTCGACGCGCGGGTCGAAGAGCCGGTTGAGGCGGACGTGGGGGGTGCGGCCGATCGTGTCGAGGATCGTCGTGGCCCTCATGGCCTCACTCCTTGCGGATGTCGCCGGCGGCGTTGCCGTTGGCGGTCCGCTTCTGGATCTGCGCGACCTCGGTGACCAGGCTGCCCGGGGGGACGCTCTGGGTGAGCCACACGTTGCCGCCGATCACGCTGCCGGCGCCGATCACCGTGCTGCCGCCGAGGATGGTGGCATTCGCGTAGATGATGACGTCGTCCTCGATCGTCGGGTGGCGCTTGGCGTTGGTCTGATGCTTGTCAACGGAGAGCGCGCCGAGCGTGACGCCCTGGTAAAGACGCACGCGGTCGCCGATCACGGTGGTCTCGCCGATCACGATGCCAGTGCCGTGGTCGATCGACATCGAGCGCCCGATGGTGGCGCCGGGATGGATGTCGATGCCGGTCTCCTTGTGTGCCACTTCGGTCATGAGCCGCGGCAGGAGCTCCACCTGCATGAGATAGAGCTCGTGCGCGAAGCGGCAGCAGGCGAGCGCGAAGAAGCCCGGGTAGGCGACGACGACCTCGTCGACGCTCCGCGCGGCGGGGTCGGCCTCGTAGGTGGCGCGCGCATCGGCGAGGAGCGCTTCCCGGATGCAGGGCAGGCGCGAGAGGAACTCCTTGGCCAGATTCCCGGCGCGTTCCCGGTTCTCGGGGTGCGCCTTCAGGAAGAGCGCGATCCGCTCGCGAGCGCGCCAGTAGTCGTAGGCCACCTGCTCGGGCTCGCTCCGGTCTTCCTCCGCGAAGTGCGGGAAGAGGAGGGAGAGGAGGTCGTAGACGAAGTCCCGGGCCACCGCCGGGGCGCGGAGCGGGAGCGTGTAGGCGCGCCGCTCGGCGGCGAGCAGGTTCAGGAACTCCTGGGAGTCCTTGTCATGCGTCATCGGGAATCCAGGGATCGGCGTGTTCGAGCGCCGGCCCGGCCGGGACCGAACCGAGGAGGGCACGCCCAGTTTATCGGAAGCGCGGCGCGGGCGCTGAAGGAACCCGTGAATCCGGGTATAATCCCCGGCCGACGTCATTTCGCTCGGCCCGAGCCGCGGGCGCGGTCCGTCCGGCGCGGGGGGCGGAGGGAGCACGGGTGTGAGGTCGTTCGAGCGGCCCGCGGGCGGGCCGCCGGCCGCGGGAGAAAAGGAAGCGCGAGATGCCTATCCCGAAGATGATTGAACGCATCGCCACGTTCACCGCCTTGCTGTCGATCGTCGCCTGCCAGCCGGCGGCGGCAGTCGATCTCGTCACCGACGGCAGCTTCGACCTGAGCAAGAGCAGTGGGCAGCTCAGGAAGGACGAGAAGGGACAGGACTGGTACGAGAGCCGCAAGGACGGCAAGGAAGGCCGCGCGCTGCTCATCCTGAGCAAGAAGCCGGTGGCCGCGAACGCCACCCAGAAGGCCATGATCAAGGGCGACCTCAAGTTCAACACGTACCTGAGCCAGCGCTTTCCGGCCGACCAGACGGGCGACTTCACGGTCGAGTTCGACATCCTGGTCAAGGAGATCCTGCCCAAGGACAATCGTTCCGCCTTCATCCTGGTCGGCACGAGCACCGACGGCAAGAACGGACCCAACTCGACCGGTGCCGAGCGGTTCGTCTTCCTGGCCTTCGAGAACGCGGCGGTGAAGGGCAAGGTCAACCTCTTCGCGCGCGAGCGCGGCAAGGACTGGGCGCAGAAGACGCTCGTCGCGAGCAATCTGGATCTCGGCGTCTGGCACCATATCGCCCTGACCGTCCAGCCGAAGAAGGAGGGCTACCAGGTCTCGGTCAAGGGCGGCGCGCCCAAGGCTCTCGAGGCCTTCGCGCCCAAGGGCAAGACCCCCAAGAAACTCACTCATCTGAGCTTCGCTTCCTGGAACGACGGCGCCGGGACCTTCTACGTGGACAACGTGGTCGCGCGCACCAAGTAGCCGGACACCCTGCGCACGATGAGCCTCCGTCCCGGCACGCGACTCGGCCATTACGAGATCGTCGGCCTTCTCGGCGCCGGCGGCATGGGCGAGGTCTATCGCGCGCGCGATCCGCGGCTCGGCCGCGAGGTGGCGGTCAAGGTGCTGCCGCCGGCGGTGGCCGGCGACCCCGAGCGGCAGCAGCGCTTCGAGGCCGAGGCGCGGGCGGCGGGCGGTCTCAACCATCCGAACATCGTCACGATCCATGACGTCGGGGTGGCGGACGGCGTGCCCTATCTCGTCACCGAGGTGCTCGAGGGCGAAACGCTCCGCGTCGTGCTCGCGCGCGGACCGCTTGCGCCGGCGCGAGCCGCCGCGCTCATGATCCAGGTGGCGCAGGGGCTCGCTGCCGCACACGCCAAGGGCATCGTTCACCGCGACTTGAAGCCCGAGAACCTGTTCGTGCTGCCGGACGACCGGGTGAAGGTCCTCGACTTCGGGATCGCCAAGCTCATGCGTCCCGAGAGCGCGGAGAGCGCGGAAAACGGGGCGACGACGCCCGCATTCGCCGCCCTCACCCAGGCCGGCACCATCCTCGGCACCGTGTCCTACATGGCGCCCGAGCAGCTCCGCGATCGCCCGGTGGACCATCGCGCCGATCTCTTCGCGCTCGGCGCCATCCTCCACGAGATGGTCTCGGGCGCTCTCGCCTTCGCCGGCGACACGGCGGCCGATCGGGTGAGCGCGATCCTCGCCGCCGATCCGGTCCCGCTCGCGCCGGAGATCGAGGTGGCGCTCCCGGGCCTCGGCGCGCTCATCCGCCGCTGCCTGGAGAAGCGTCCGGACGTGCGCTTCGAATCATCGCGCGATCTCGCCTACGCGCTCGAGATCCTGGTCGCCACCGCGCGCGCGCACGCGGCGGCCGGGCCCGCGATCGGCGGCGCGGCCGCGGCCGCGGTCCCGGAGTCGGACGAGCTCGACATCCATCAGCTCACCTTCCGCGAGGGCATGGTTGCCAGCGCCCGCTTCGCGCCCGACGGCACGACCGTCGTCTACCACGCCACCTGGGAAGGAGGGCCGTGGGAGCTCTACCTCACGCGGACCGACAACCCTGATTACCAGCCACTCAATCTCGGCTCCGCGGTGCTCCTCGGCGTGTCGTCCAGCGCGGAGCTCGCCGTCGGGCTCGATCCGCGCGACATGGGCGGATTCGTCCGCCTTCACACCCTCGCCCGGGTCTCGATGCTCGGCGGTGTCCCGCGCGAGCTCGCGCGCGACGTCTACATGGCGGACTGGGGGCCGGACGGGAAGTCGATTGCCGCGATTCGCGAGGTCGAGGGACGGTTCCGACTCGAGTACCCGCTCGGGCGCTCGATCTACGAGTCGTCCGGATGGCTGAGCCAGGTGCGCGTCTCGCCTGATGGGCGGCGGCTCGCCTGCTTCGAGCATCCGATCGGGGGCGACAACGGTGGGGATCTCATCGTGATCGAGCCCGGCGGCGCGGTGCGGGTACTGGTGAAGGATCTGAACAGCGCGTCGGCCATCGCCTGGCATCCCACGGGCGAGGAGATCTGGTTCTCCGCGGTGCTACGGACGGGGACGAGTGGGATGATCTATGCCGCCGGGCTCGACGGCCGTTTGCGGCGCGTGTATCAGAGCATGGGCTGGGTGGACATCCAGGCGTTCGCAGCGACCGGAAGGGCGCTCGTCATCCGCTCGAAACCGCGCCTCCGCCTGCAGACCGGCACGCGCGGGGCCGCCGGCGGCGACCGGCAGGAGCTCTCCTGGCTCGACTGGAGCCTGGCCCGCGACATCTCACCCGACGGGAAGCTCGCGCTCTTCGACGAGACGGGCCCGGGGATCATGCACGGCGGCGCGGTCTTCGTGCGCGCGACGGACGGCTCGCCCGCCGTCCGCATTGCCGACGGCGTGGCCATGAGCTTCATGCCCGATGGCGGGCACGTGCTCACGTTTGACATCGATCGTGCCACACGCCAGCTCCTTGTCCATCCACTGGGAGCGGGTGAGCCCACGGTGATCGACGTCGGCGACCTGCAGTGTCACTTTGCGCGAGCCTTCCCGGACGGGAAGTCGGTCGTGGCGGTGGCCAATCGCCCGGGAGAACCGCTCGGCCTCTACCGGATCCGGATCCCCGGCGGTGAGTGCGAACCCTTGACCGGTCACCCGGTCGCGATGACCTTCCCGATTCCCACTCCGGATGGGAACTTCGTATCCATGCGTCAGGCGAGCGGCCTGTTCGCGCTCTTCCCGGTCGACGGCGGTCCTCCGGTGCCGATTCCCACCATGAAGACGGACGAACGCCCCTGCGGCCACGCGCCCGACGGGAGCGCAATCTATGTCTTCCAGCGCGGCAGGATTCCGGCCCGTGTCGATCGCATCGATCTCGCGACAGGCCGCCGGGAGCCGTGGCTCGAGATCGAGCCGATGACCCGAAGCGGCGCCACCGGCTTCATCAGCGTGATCCTGACCCCCGATGGCGAGCGCTACGTGGCCTCGTTCGCGCAGTTCGTGAACGATCTCTTCGTGGTCGGCGGGCTGCGCTGAACGCGCGGTTCGCCCCGGACGGTCACGCCCCGCTACAGCTCGACGGTCGCGAGGAAGCGCGGCGCGCGGCGATGGCGCGTCGCCTGCTCGAAGGCGTAGGCGAGCCGGAAGAGCACGGGCTCGCTCCACGCTCGCCCGAAGAAGGAGATCCCCACCGGGAGCCCGCGGATGTGCCCCGCCGGCACCGTGATGTTCGGATAGCCGGCCACCGCGGGCAGGGTCGAGGAGCCGCCGCTGAAGTGGTCGCCGGTCACGAGATCGGTGACCCAGGCCGGACCGCCGGTGGGCGCCACGATGGCATCGAGCCGGTGCTTCGCCATGACGGCGTCGATCCCCTTCGCGCGCGCGAGCTCGCCGCACTTCGCGAGCGCCGCCCGGTACTCGGGTGACGAGAGTGGGCCCTTGGCCACGGCTTGCTCGAAGAACTCCTGCCCGAAGTACGGCATCTCGCGCTCGGCGTTCTTCTCGTTGAACGCGATCACCTCGGCCAGCGACTTGACCGGCGCCGTGGGCCCGAGCGACTTGAGATAGGCGTTGAGATCCGCCTTGAGCTCGTAGAGGAGGACGGCGAGCTCGGCCTCGCCGATCTCCGAGTCCGGCGTCAGCGCGACCGGATCGACGAGGACGGCGCCCTGCTTCTTGAGCGCGTCGAGCGCAGCGTCGAACAGCCGGTCGACGTCGCGGTGGAACCCCGCGTACTGGCGCGCGACCCCGAGGCGGGCGTTGGCGAGGCCGCCCGCATCGAGGAACTGCATGTAGTCGGGCGGCGCCTCGCCGCCGCGCGCCTCGGTGGCCGGATCCTCCGGATCGACTCCCGCGAGGACCCCGAGGATGAGGGCGGCATCGGCGACCGTGCGCGTCATCGGACCGGCCGTGTCCTGCGTGTGCGAGATCGGGATCACACCGCGGCGGCTCACGAGGCCCACCGTGGGCTTCAAGCCGACGATGCCGCAGGTGTTCGCCGGGCAGACGATCGAGCCGTCGGTCTCGGTGCCGATCGCCGCCGCGGCGAGATTGGCCGAGGTCGCCGCTCCGGAGCCCGAGCTCGAGCCGCACGGGTTCCGGTCGAGGACATAGGGATTCCGGCACTGCCCCCCGCGCGCGCTCCAGCCGCTCGAGCTGTGCATGGAGCGGATGTTCGCCCACTCGCTCAGGTTCGTCTTGCCGAGGAGGACGGCGCCGGCGGCGCGGAGCTTCGCGGCGACCGCGGAGTCCCGCGCGGGGATCGAGCCGGCGAGCGCGAGCGAACCGGCGGTCGTCGTCATGCGGTCGGCGGTGCCGATGTTGTCCTTCAAGAGGATGGGGATCCCGTGCAGCGGACTGCGTAGGCCCTTCGTCTGCCGTTCGCCGTCGAGCTCGGCGGCGATCGCAATGGCGTTCGGATTGAGCTCGATCACCGAGCGGAGCGCGGATCCCTTGCGATCGAACTCCTCGATGCGTCCCAGGTAGGCGGCCGTGAGAGAGCGCGCAGTAATGCGGCCGGCGGCCATTCCGGCTTGCAGCTCGGCGATGGTGAGCTCCTCGAGCTCGAAGGCGGTGGGCGGAGGGGCAGAAGCGGGCGGCGGCGGCGACTGGCTTGCGGCGCGCTCCTCGGTGCGGCGGCAGCCGGCTTCGATGGCGCCGGTGGCGGCGATGGCGCCTGCGGCGAGCGACGTGCGGAGAAAGTCTCGGCGGTCCATGGGGATCCTCCGTCATCTCCGTGGCTCGAGCGAGCCCGGGCGAAACGCTGGTCCGGCGAGCGGCCGGATTGTGAGGCGCGGCGGCGTGACGGGCAAGCAGGATCGTCACGGGCCGAGCGGCTCGCCATTCGCCCCCGGCGCCCCATCGTCCGCGCGGCCCCGCTCGTTCTTACACGCTTCTTACCCGCGCGTCGGCGGCGCCTCCGTATCTTGATGGTGTGCGGCCACGGCACCCCTGTCCCGACCGGGCCGCAGGAAGGAGCCATCCCATGTCCCGAATTCTCGTTCCGATCTTCGCCGCCGCTGCCGTTCTCGCCGCCGCTGCCGTTCTCGCCGGTGCGCCTCTCGCGCCGGCGGCCGCCGCCCCGGGCGACAAGCAGGAGCTGGTCATCCTCTCGACCGCGTCGAATCGCGGCGAGGTGGATCACTGCGGGTGCAAGAGCTCCGAGAAAGGCGGCCTCACGCGCCGCTCGGCCTACATCGATTCGATGCGCAGCCGCGGGCCCGTGCTCGTCGTCGACGCCGGCGACTACTCCCACCCGGCGGCGGCCTCCGCCCCGCAGGAGAGCTGGTTCATCCTTCGCGCCATGGGCCGCATGGGCTATGACGCGATGACCCTCGGCGATCTCGAGCTCGCTCGCGGCGCCGACCACGTGCGCGCCATCCTCGACTCGACGCGCGTGCCGGTGACGCTCGCCAACGTGACCTTCGCCGGGAGCGGCGAGCCCGTCGGCGAGAAGTTCATCTTGAGGAAGGTGGGCGGAGTGACCTGCGGGGTGATCGGTCTCGTCGGTCCGGATTTCGGCGACGGCGCCGCGAAGCTCGCCGATCTCGGTTTTGCGATCGAGGATCCGGTCGCCGCCGCGAAGCGGCTGGTGCCGGAGGTCAAGGCCAGGGCCGATGTCGTGGTCGTTCTCGCGCACATCGCCGCGGCCGACGCGGCGAATCTGCCGCAGAGCGTGCCGGGGATCGACGCGGTCGTTCTCGGCCACTACCCGGGCACGGATGCGCTGAAGGAAGTCGCGGGCGCGGTCATCGTTCGGTCCGGCCAGCGAGGTCAGTACGTCGGGGAGACGCGCATCGTGATGGGAGCCGACGCGACGCTCGCATCGTTCACGGGAGAAGCGGTGGCCATGGACAAGAAGGTCATCCGGGAGGATCCGCAGATGCTCGCCGATCTCCGGGTGCTCATGCAGTCGCTCGGCAAGGAACTCCGCGACGACGCCAAGGTGGCGGCGGCGACCCCGGTGCCGGCGGCGACCCCGGTGCCGGCGAGGAAGACCGACCTGACCCGATAGGGCGCCCGCGAGGGGAGGGCCCCGAGGGGCGGATCCGAGTCCGGGCCCCGCGGCCCCGGGAAGGGCCCTCCCTGCTCCGGTCGAATCGTCACGATCCCCCGGGCAGTCGGTCACTTTGTCCGATATCCCGCCCCTCCCGATCTCCCCTTCGAAGTCTAAACGTTATTTGACAATAATTTAGGAGATCGACCAGGCTCCCGGCCCGGGCATGCCTCTTGCCCGGAACCATTGGTGTCCCATTCCGGGAGAGAGCCGCTATCTCGCCAAGGCACGGGGGGATGCCGTGTACAAGATCGTTCATCGCGAACAGCTCAACGAGAACACTTTTCTCTGGCACGTGGATGCTCCGGCCGTCGCCCACGCCGCGCAGCCGGGCCACTTCGTCATGGTGCGCATCGATCACACCGGCGAGCGCATCCCGCTCACGGTCGCCGACTACAACACCGATCGCGGCACCGTGACCATCGTCATCCAGGCCGTCGGCAAGACGACGCGACAGATGATGGCGATGCATGCCGGCGAATCGGTGCTCGACTTCGTCGGTCCGCTCGGCTTGCCGAGCCATATCGAGCCGCGCGGGAAGGTCGTGCTCGTGGGCGGCGGACTCGGTGTCGCGCCGGTCTTTCCGCAGCTCCGCGCCTACAAGCGAGCCGGCGCCACCACCATCTCGATCATCGGTTTCCGCTCGCAGAACCTCGTCTTCTGGGAGGACCGCTTCCGCGAGTTTTCCGACGGGGTGATCGTGACCACCGACGACGGCACCTACGGCATGAAGGGGTTCGTGAGCAACGCGCTGACCCAGGTTCTCGCCGAGCATCATGACGTGGACGAGGTGGTGGCGATCGGACCGCTCCCCATGATGAAGGCGTGCGCCGAGGTGACGCGCCCGCACGGCATCCGCACCATCGTCAGCCTCAACTCGATCATGGTGGACGGCACCGGCATGTGCGGTAGCTGCCGCGTGACGGTGGACGGCGCGATCAAGTTCGCCTGCGTCGACGGCCCCGACTTCGACGGCCACAAGGTCAACTTCGACGAGCTCGTGCTCCGGCAGAAGCGTTTCGAGCGCGAGGAGAAGGAAGCGCTCGAGCGCTACATGCGCGAGACCGAGCGCGTCGCGGCGCTCACCGCGGGCGCCGCCGACACGGCCACGGCGCCGTCGCGGCGGCGGGCGCAGGCCGGCGAGCCGTCACCGGGCGCAAGGGGTGTCAAGCCCGTGCGCATCCCGATCACCGAGGCGGTGGCCGCGGCGGCCTCCTCGTACGAGGCGGCGCACCCATCAGTTCAGGGCGGCGAGAAGATCGTCAAGTCGGTGCGCACGGTGCAGCCGAAGAAGACCCCGATGGCCGAGCAGCCCGCCGACGTCCGCAATCACAACTTCGAGGAGGTGGCGCTCGGCTACTCGCTGGAGGAGGCGATCATCGAGGCCGACCGCTGCCTCGAGTGCAAGAAGCCGCGCTGCATCGCCGGCTGCCCGGTCGAGATCGACATCCCCGCCTTCATCATCGCGCTCCGCCGCGGTGACATCCGCGAGTCGTACCGCGTGCTGAAGTCCGCCAACAGCCTGCCGGCGGTGTGCGGGCGCGTTTGCCCGCAGGAGACGCAGTGCGAGGTGCAGTGCGTCGTCGGGAAGAAGCTCGAGCCGGTCGCGATCGGACGCCTCGAGCGGTTCGTCGCCGATGCCGCAGTCGGGCAGAACTGGGAGGAGGCTCCGCCGGTGCCCCGGGATGGCGGGCGGCGGTTCAAGGCGGCCATGATCGGGTCGGGTCCGGCCTGCCTGACCTGCGCCGGGGATCTGGCCCGCGTCGGGGTCGATGTCACGGTGTTCGAGGCGCTCCACGTCGCGGGCGGCGTGCTCAAGTACGGGATCCCCGAGTTCCGCTTGCCGAACGACATCGTGGACACGGAGATCGCGAACCTGCTCGCGCTCGGCGTCAAGATCGAGCTCGACACCGTGATCGGCAAGGTCCACACGATCCCGTCGCTCATGAAGAACCAGGGCTACGACGCGGTCTTCGTCGGCACCGGGGCGGGGAGCCCGAGCTTCATGGGTATCCCCGGCGAGTCGCTGAACGGCGTCTTCTCGGCCAACGAGTTCCTGAGCCGCGTCAATCTCATGATGGGTTTCCAGGCGCCGCTCTACGACACGCCGGTCGGCATGGGCCAGCGGGTGGCGGTGATCGGGGCCGGCAACACCGCCATGGACGCGGCGCGCGTGTCGCAGCGCCTGGGCGCCGATCCGGTCTACATCGTGTACCGGCGGAGCCAGAAGGAGTGCCCGGCGCGCGCCGAGGAGCTGCATCACGCGATCGAGGAGGGGATCAAGGTCGAGTGGCTGACCAATCCCGTCCGCATCCTCGGGAACGAGGCGGGCTGGGTGACCGGGATGGAGTGCATTCGCATGGAGCTCGGCGAGCCCGACGATTCGGGCCGGCGGCGGCCCATCCCGAAGCCGGGCACCGAGCTCGTGCTCGACGTGGACACCGTGATCTACGCTCTGGGCACCACGGCGAACCCGATCATCGCGCAGACCACGCCCGGTCTCGCCACCAACAAGTGGGGCTACCTGGTCGTCGATCCGGAGACCCAGATGACATCGCTCCCCGGCGTCTTCGCCGGCGGCGACATCGTCACCGGGGCGGCCACGGTCATCGAGGCGATGGGCGCCGGACGCCGCGCGGGGCGCGGGATCATGCGCTTCCTGGGCATCGAGACGGGGACCCCGGCGGGGATGCCGGCGCCGGCGGCGGCGAACACGTAGGCAGAATCCGAGAAGGAGACTGGAACCATGGCCTCGCAGTGTCCGAAGTGCCAGCGCGCCGTCGAGGACGACGCCGTCTGTTGCGCCGAAGTGCGCTACACCTGGAAGTGCCAGAACTGCGGCAAGCTCTCCATCGGCTTCGTGGTGCCGTACGGCCGCTGCTTCCTGTGCGGAGGCGAGCTGCGCGTCGTGTCGAGCTACCGGCTCGAGGATCCCCGGCGCATCGAGCCGATCCGCGAGGCGGTGCAGTTCGAGGTCGACATGTACCAGTTCTACCGCCTGGCGCACGACCGCATGCGCGATCCCAGCTGCAAGGCGGTGCTCGATGACCTCCTCCACCGCGAGGAGGACCATCTGAAGGAGCTTTCCGACAAGTACCACCTCCATCTCGGCCCGGAGGCGACGTCGCCGGAGCCGAACGCCCAGGAGATCCTGGCGAGCGACCTGTTCCAGGGTGTGGACTTCGGCGCCATCGCGTCGGTGCGTGAGATCTACAGCCGGGCGCTCGACCTCGAGAAGCGCACGCTCGCCCACTTCGAGCGCCGCGCCAGCACGCTGCCGCCGGGGATGGAGAAGGAGCTCTACCGCGAGCTCGCGGCCGAGGAGGTGGAGCACGTCGCCATGCTCGAGGCCGAGATCGAGTCGGTGGACGGGGCGCCGGCGCGGTAGAACCGCGCGGGGCGGCGGCCGGCGCCGGGCGGGAGGCCGGGAGGTCGGGAGGCCGGCCGGGAGACTCCATGAAAATTGAGCGGTAACCGCTCAGATTTCACGGTGGTCCGGCCATGGGGTAGCATGGCACGCATGGCCATGACCCGTGACCTCCGCCGTCTCGCCGGCGGCGGCTTCGATCTGATCGTCGTCGGCGGGGGGATCACCGGCGCCTTCGCCGCGTGGGACGCGGCGCTGCGCGGTCTCGCGGTCGCGCTCATCGAACGCCGCGACTTCGGCGGCGCCACCTCGGCCGCCTCCTCGAAGCTCATCCACGGCGGGATCCGCTACCTGCAGAAGGGCGAGATCGGGAAGGTGCGCGAGTCGCTCGTCGAGCGCGGCATCCTGATGCGCATTGCCCCGCACCTCATCTATCGCCTGCCCTTCCTCATTCCGACCTGCGGCCACGGCATGCGCGGCAAGGAAGTGCTGGCGGCGGCGATGGCCGTCTACGAGGCGATCGGTGCCGGGCTCAACGCGCGGATGCGCGACCCCGAGCAGCGGATCCCGCGCTTCACGCTCCTCTCGCGGGCCGAGGCGCTCGCTCTCGAGCCGGGGATCGCGACCGACGGGCTGACCGGCGGCGTGCGCTACGACGAGTGCCACATGCACTCATCCGAGCGGATGACGCTCGCGGTGGTCGGGGCGGCGGCCGCGGCGGGAGCGGTCGTCGCGAACTACGTGGAAGCGACCGGCTTCCTGCGCAGCGGGCCGCGGGTGATCGGGGTCACCGCACGGGATTGCGCCACCGGTGCTGGCGATCTGGACGTGCGCGCGCCCGTCATCGCCAACATGACCGGGCCGTGGGCGCCGCTCCTCGCGCGCGGGCTCGGCCACCCGGCCGGCGAGCGCTACGGACTGGCTAAGGGCTGCCACATCATCACCCGCCCGCTGACGCGGAGCGGGGCCCTCGCCATCGCCACCGCTCACAAGCGGGAAGGATTGAGCCGTGGCGGGCGGCACTTCTTCATCCTCCCGTGGCGCGGCCGCTCGCTCATCGGAACGACCAACGTGCCGTACTCCGGTGATCCGGCCGATGTCGGCGCCACCGCCCGTGGACATCGCCGACTTCGTGGCCGAGATCAATGCGGCCTATCCGGCGGCCGGGCTCACCCCGGCCGGCGTCGAGCATGCAATCGCCGGGCTCTATCCGCTCATCGACACCGAGATCCGCGCCGAGGTCTACCAGGGCGCGAGCAAGGTCGAGATCCACGACCACCGGAAGGACGGGATCGAGGGGCTCCTGACCGTGATCGGGGCCAAGTACACGACCGCGCGGAGCCTCGCCGCGAAGGCGGTCGATCTTGTCTTCCGGAAGCTCGGGCGGATGCCGCCGCCCTCATGCACCGCGGAGACGCCGGTGGCCGGCGGACGCATCGAGCGGGTGCGGGCCGCGATCGCCGAGGCGGTGCGGCGCGATGCGGCGGGACCGGGGCTAGGCGAGGAGGTCGCGCGCGAGCTCGTGCAGAGCTACGGCGCCGACTACCCGGCGGTCGTCGCGCTCGTCGACGCCGATCGCGACGACGGGCGGCGCGTGGCGCCGGCGCGGCCCACCATCCGCGCCATGGTGCGCTACGCGGCGCGGGAGGAGATGGCGCTCCGCCTCCCCGATGTCCTCTTCCGGCGCACGGGCCTCGGCACGATCGGCCACCCGGGGGAGGACAGCCTCCGCGACTGCGCGGCGATCATGGCGGCCGAGCTCGGCTGGGATGCGCGCCGCACCGCGGAGGAGATCGCCGCGGCGCGCACGCTGTTCCCCGTCCCGCCATCTGACTAGCCCGGCGCCGGTATCGGTCTGCACTCAAGTTCGACCAAGCATGCAATTTCCATGCAGGCGTCAAGACATCACCATCCCAGAAATTCCCTGACCACACTGGAATAGCGACCACTTGGGTGTGCGGCCAGATAGGCCAGGAACAGTGCTTCAGATCTTTCCAGCTGCCCGCATTCTCGACAGGCGAGCCCAAGATAGTAGTCGACGTCGTCTCTTGCCCCGACGCTATTGGCAGCAACCCCAAAATGTCGAATCGCATCAGCACAGCGCCCGTCGCGGAGGTACGCTTGTCCCAGAAGATACTCGACCTCCCCATCAGGCTGATCCGCCATCGCGACGCTGTTGAGTGCCACGATCGCGCCAGCGTAGTCGTGAATTGCCAGATGCACCTTGGCCAGCTCAATCAGGGCGCTACGCACGTGATTCCCCATCGCAACGATCCGCCGAAGACGAGCGATTGCACTGCTTGTCTGTCCCTCGCGCGCCTCAATGAGAGCGATCTCAATTTCGAGATCCACGCGTGTCTGATCATCACTCACGAGTCCCGCGAGCACATTGCGCGCTGCCTTGGGCGGCATGGACTGCACGACGGACCGCAGTGCTGCGAGGTATCGTGGGTAACCGGGGCGGTACCGAAGGGCGGATGCGAAGGAGACCAGGGCTCCCTGCGAGTCGCCGCGTTCACGCAGGTAGACACCAAGCGACTCGAACCCATAGGCGGCACCCGGGCGATTCTGATCCAGGGCAAGGAGAGACCGAAAGCGTTTGACCGATGCATCCGCGTTGTGGTTAAGGCCGATCCATGGGGCAACGCACATCGCTGCAGTGAGGAGCATGATGATAGAGGATCGCGGGGTCACACGGTCACACACACCGACCCGAGCAGCGAGAAGGACAGTTACCGGAAGAAGCGCTGGAGCGAACAGATCCCAATCCCTCGGCATTCCAAGCGCCGGATCAATGATGAATGCAAACACACACCCGGCAGTTCCTGCTATGGACAGAAACGTCAGTGGCCGACTCTCGGTTGCCCCAGGGCGACGAAGATGAACGATGCTGACTGCCACAAGCGGAATTACGAGGACGCATACCAGGAAGACCTCATTCGCGAAGTCGGTGATGTGCCTGGACGAAAGAAGACCGTATTCCCCGCGGAAGGGGAGGATCACCCCCCCCCCCCGCCGCGATGCCTGGCCACACAGGATCGAGGGCCATGGCTACGGCAAGCCACGTGGCGAGTATGACAAGGATGCTGGCCAGAATCGGAGTCAGGAAACTACCACTGCGGCGACACTCGTGAGCTACCGCGTATGCGTGCGCTGGCAGAAGAAGGAACACGCCCGAGGCATGACTGCTAATCGCGATCGCGAGGAGAAGGGTGATCCATGCGATCGAGATCCTGCCAGCAAAGTAGCCGATGGCAGCCAAGAGATACGAGCAAACCGCGAGATAGAAGAACGGATAGCTCTCAATATACCCACACCAGAGTTGCGCACCGCCGGTGACCAGGACTAGTCCTGAGAAGACGAGGCGCCTCAGAGGATCGGCAACGAGAAAGCCTGAGCCAAGGAGCGTGATGAACACGGCGGCACCACCGAGCCCGCAGCTCCAGGCCTCGAGCGCAGCAATGGGGGGAACCGAAAGAGCTGACAGAGCTGACACCACCAATCGATTCAGCCCCTGTGCGAGTGGCTCAGTGGTGAGAACGGGATCGTGGCGCGCCGCCGCAAGTAGTGATCGTCCGCCGTCACCGAGGAGATGGGTGGCGTCTCTGAGAGACCAGAAGAGGAAGGCAAGACCGAGTGAAATGACCAGGTAGAACCAGGTCGACTTGGCGATGCGACTAGCAGGCAGGCGACGCACGCCGGAAAGCAGGATGTACGCGGCGACGAGAATGACGGCGCCCATGATGGCGTAGGTAGAGCCTGAGAGCGCAGGCAGGAAACGGATGAGATCAAGGCCCCAGGTTCGTTGCGAAGTTTGGGGGGCGACTGCACGAAGCGAAAGCGTAAGCACGCAGAGTACGAGGACGATTCGGTCGAGCCGGGGTGCGCAGAGCGGATGCTTCATGACAAACAGCTCGAAAGAGGAGTCGGGAGCTTCGCTGCCCCTCCCGTGGAGTCAGCTACCGACAAGGACGCTGGCCGCAATCGCAAACGCCCATGCTACACAGGAAGTCCTCAGAAGTCGAGCTCCATCCCCAGCCGCACGGCGAGCGGCGGCTGATACAGGATGGGATCGAGGTAGTTCGGGTTCGGATCGGCCTGGTTCCCATTCTCGTCGAGCGAGAAGTAGTGGACCTGATCGACGTCGACCACCTCGCGCGGGTTCCCGATGTGGAAGATGTCGAGGATGAGGCTCGGGGCGTATGGCGAATCGACGACGTGCTCGAGCGCGTACACCGAGCGGAGCCCGAGGTCCCAGAGCGCCGGCGTGCGGCCGTTCGATCCGCGCTCGGTCACGAAGTTGAGCGGGTAGCCGATCGAGGAGCCGCCGTACTCCGAGAGCGGGATCCCGCTCTCGGCGATGAACGAGGCCCCGAGCGTGAGCCCGAACGTCGTCGCGTACGAGCCGAAGAGCTTGAACACGTGCGTGCGATCGTTGGGCAGGAGGCCGGTCGCGTTCACCAGCATCTCCGGCAGGTCGAACTGGGAAGTCGAGTTCGCCCGGTCGTCGCGGAACCGGTAGTCGAAGAGGCCCGGGTAGTTGCCGCGGGAGCGCGACAGCACGTAGGAGCCGCGCACGGTCCACGGCCGTCCCCGTCGCTCGGCCGTGAGCTCGAGTGCCGCGTAGTCCCGCTCCATCTCCGGAAAGTCGGTGAGCGGCTCGCTGCCGGGATTCCCGAAGAAGCCGTCGAAGGTGACCGGATCGAGACCGTCCTCGATGCCCTGACGGAGCGTGCGGTAGACGCCGCGCGCGCCGACCGTGAGCCCCGGCCGGAGCTCGCGCTCGTAGCCGAGCGTCGCCTCGTCGTAGTGCTGGCCCTCCATGTCCACTTCGTCCTGGATCTTCGGCACGATGTTGGCGACCACCTCGCCGCCGCTCGGATCCTCGCGCGGATCGTGGTCGTACTGGGTCACCGTGAACGCGGTCGAGTCGAGCTCGTAGAACTGCTGCACGTAGAGGGACAGCATCTGGTAGTAGCGGCCGGCCGAGGCCGTGACCTTGCTCTTCCCGGTCCCGTCGGGCAGATAGACGACGCCGAAGCGCGGGGCGACCTGGTCGAGGAGCTTCTGCGCCGTCTCGCCGTCGGACGCGCGGAGGAGCTGCGGATCCCAGCGCAGGCCGGCGTTCAGGCGCCAGCGCGGCGTGATCCGCCACGCGTCCTGCGCGAAGAACCCCCACATGGTCTGCCCGATCTCGCCGGTCCGGAACTGGTAGGAGTCCACGTAGAGCGAATCGCTCGGCCGGCTCAGGAGGTGGAACTCGTAGTCCACTGACTGGTTGAGGTGCGTGTAGTCGATCCCGGCTTTCACCGTGTGAGCGGGTGCCGCCTCGATCGTGGCCGTCGCACCCAGCGTGATCTCGGTGGTCCCGTAGTCGAAGGCGGTGGCGGGCCCGCCCGAGAGGGTCCGCGTGACGTAATCCTCGTAACGCACGCCGAGCTCGCTCGCGTCACCTTCCGGCTCCTGGCTGTCGCGGAAGCGGCTCCACGCGGCATGGGACGAGAGGACCAGCTTCTCGTCGAGGAGATGCGTGCCGTTGCCGGTGACATGGATCGTGCCCTGCTCGATCGTGGAGAGCGCCATGTCGGGATTCTCGATCGCGAAATCGGCGATGGTCCCGCCGAACGGCTCGACCTGCCGGCCGCTGGTGGGATCGCCGAGCACGGTGAGATGGAGCGTGTTGCGCTCGTCGGCCCGCCACGAGAGCTTGGAAGCGAAGGAGTGCACGGTGCGGTCGTCGTCGAACTCGCCGAAATCGGCGAGCGGGACGCTCTCGGTCGAGACGAGCGGGTTGTAGGCCGCGAGGAGCCACAGCCGGTCCGTGAGGAGCGGGCCGCCGATCGAGCCGCCGATGTCGTAGTTCCGGTAGGAAGTGGACTCGGTGCCGGTCCCGGGGCGCGCCGTCCCCGCCAGGTTGTCGTTGGTGAAGAAGCCGAAGAGCTGACCGCCCCACGTGTTGCTGCCGGAGAGCGTCTCGACCTCGACCTCCCCGCCCAGCGCGCCGCGATACTCGGCCTCGTAGGCGCCGGTGCGCACCTGGATCTCGCGCACGAAGTTGTAGGGGAGGATGGTGGATGAGCTGCTGCTCACCGGATCGGTGACGTCGGTGCCGGCGATGAAGTACCTGGTCTCGAGCCCGGTCGCGCCGCCGATGCCGATGCCGTCGCCGAACTCGCTCAGGTTGGCCTGGGGGACCAGGTTCGCGATGGTCTGGTAGTTCCGGTCGATCGGCAGCGCCTCGTAGTCGGCGGGGGTCAGGTTGTCGCCGCCGGATGCGGAGGCGAGGTCGATGGGGGTGTGCTCGGCCGCGACCACCACCTCGCCGCCCGCGAGGACCGCCGGCGCGAGACGGACATCGGGCAGGGTCGCGGTGGCCCCGAGCGGGACGCGGACGTCGGTGCCGGTCCATGCCGCATACGAGACGTGGCTGATCTTCGCCGAGCACAGCCCGCTGGGCAGGGCGAACACCTGGAAAAAACCGTTGTCATCGGTCACGGCGCCGCGTGTCCCGAGGAGAAGCGGCCCGGTGACGGTCACGTTGGCGCCGGCGACCGGCGCGCCGCCCGCATCGAGCACGCGTCCCGCGAGCGTGCCGGTGTTCTGAGCGTGGGCGGAGGGGACCAGGAATGCGGTGAGGATCAGGAACAGGATCGCGGTGAAGCCGGGGAACGCTCGAGCCAAGGTGCACTCTCCCCTGGACCAGACGCCTGCAACCCGTCCTGGCAACGGCGCAACATCAGCACTATATCACGGCGAGATGGAATGCGACAGCCGCGGCTCGGGCAAACGCAACGCGGTTGGCGTGCGATGTCGGGCCCGGCATTGGTCCTCGCTATGGCACTCGCTCTACGCTCTAGAAGCCGAGGACGACGCGCTCCCTGAGCTCCGTCGTGCTCGTCGCCAGCGTGAGGAAGTAGACCCCGCGCGGAGCCGGGCGGCCGTTCGCATCGCGCCCGTCCCACATGACCGCGTTCCGGCCAGCGGGGAGCGTCGCATCGAGAAGGCTTCGCACCAGACGTCCGCTCACATCGTGGAGCGTGAGGCGGACCCGGTCCGGGGCCGCAAGCTCGAAGGGAATGGTCGTCGCGAAGGCGAAGGGGTTCGGGAACCCGGGCCCGAGGCGGACCAGGGCCGCCGGCGCGGCGACCGGCTCGATGGCCGTGACCGGCGTGACGGGGTGCTGGATCCAGTAGATGACGTCGCCGGTCGGGTTGGCGTTGCCGTTCGCGGCGTTGCCGGCGAGATAGAAGGTCACGTTCCCGGAATCTGGCGCCGTCCAGTCGAACTGCCAGGTCACGGGACCGTTCAGGATGCCCGCATAGGTGCCGTCGAGCGTCTGCTTCATGAAGTCGGCGTCGGTCCCGATGTTGTCGGAGAGCTGGGTGTTGACGGGATCCGTCACGACGAGCGTCCCGGCCTGCGCGTTTGCGACATCATCGAGCACCGTGAGCTCGAAACCCCAGCGGCGCTGCCCGGGATCGCGGAGCTCGACCGCGAGCGTGTAGGTCGCGTTCGGCGTGTAGCCGCCGAGCGGCGCGCCGAGGAGCGCGAGCGCGCCGTCGCCGACGAGGTTGCTGTGGCAAGCCTGGCAGTTCTCGTAGAACGGCGGGTTGTTGGCGTAGCCGTCGGGAGGGCCGTCGGAGTAGGCGAGGGCCGCTGCCGGCCCGCAGAGCAGCAGAAGGACGAGTCCCGAACGGAGCGATTCCAGGGTGCAGGTTGAGGTGCGCATGGCGGAAATTCTATCACGAGCGGTCGCGGGCGTGCATCCGGGCCGCCCGCCGCTCGGCGAGGAGCGACTGGAACTCGGGTGACTGCCAGCGCTCGGCGAAGAGGGAGGCCTCGTAGCGCGCCGCCGCGTCGAAACCGCCCGCGCGGTAGGCGGCGGCGAGACGCAGGAAGCCGGCCACCGAGCCCTGCGGGCGCGCCGCGATGTCGGTGGCCAGGGCGAGCGTCTCCTCGAGGAGCGCGCGGTCCGGCACCACGCGCTGCACGAGGCCGAGGCGGAGCGCGGTCGCGGCGTCGATCGTGTCGGCGGTGAGGAGGAGCCAGAGCGCGGCCGGAGCGCCGACCGCTGCGAAGAGACGCGCGCCGCCGCCCCAGCCTGGGCTCATGCCGAGATCGCGGTGGCGCATGCTGAAGACGGCCGACTCGCTCGCCACGCGCAGATGGCAGGCGAGCGCCGTCTCGAGCCCGCCGCCCACCGCCGGCCCGTTCACCGCCGCGATCACGACGCGCTCACCGGTCGCCAGGCGGTCGAGGACCGCACCCATCCGCGTGGCCGGCGGGATCGCCGCCTCCTCGGGCGGCAGCGAGGCGAAGTAATCGAGATCGCCGCCGGCCGAGAAGCTCTTGCCGGCGCCGGTCAGGACGATCACGCGGCAGCCGCGATCGGCCTCGAGCGTGGCGAGACGACTATCGAGCTCCTCCATGAGGGCGAGGTCGACGGCGTTCGACTTCTCGGGGCGGTTCAGGCGAAGGAGGGCGACCGCGCCGGCGTGGCCGGCGCGCTCGACGAGGATCCGGTGTGCGCGCTCTGTCATGAGGCGAGCCTGCCGCCCGGCGTTGTGGGCGTCAAGTGGGACGTGATGCGGCAGACGAGTGCCCCAGCCAGCACCTCGACTCGAGCCCAGGAGGGCACCTCATAACGCTTGACGTTATGCCTGGAGCCCTCTAGCCTTGCCTTCGTGATTCGGAGCTTTCGTGACCGCGAGACCGAGAGAGTCTTCCGGGGAGGGTACTCGCGTAGACTCCCCGCCGACCTCCAACGCATCGCGCAGCGAAAGCTCGCCATGCTGGACGCCGCACAGGACCTTCGTGATCTGCGCGTCCCCCCGGGCAACCGACTCGAGCGGCTCTCCGGCGACCGTGCGGGCCAGTACTGCATTCGGATCAACGACCAGTGGCGCATTTGCTTCGCCTGGGCCGAGGGAGATGCCCACGACGTGGAGATCGTTGACTATCACTGAGATACATGTGTGATGCCTAAGAAGAATCGACCTCCAGTTCACCCCGGGGAGATCCTCCTCGAGGAGTTCCTCAACCCCATGGGGATCAGCCAGTACCGACTGGCGCGGGAGATCAGTGTGCCCCCGCGTCGGATCAACGAGATTGTGCACGGTAAGCGGGCGGTCACGGCAAACACCGCTCTGCGGCTATCACGATACTTCGGCACCTCGGATCGATTCTGGCTCAATCTTCAGGTGAGATACGACTTGGAAGTCGAACGCGCTCGCCTGAAGGGACGGCTACTGCGCGAGGTCGTGGTCCTGCGAAAGGCAGGATAGGGCCCGTCGCCGCTGCCCTCCCTCTCGTTCGTCTGCCGCATATCATGCGGCCCGGCGGCTCCGCTCGCTGCGCTCGCTTCGCATAACCCGGCGTCATGCAGCCCGGCTCGCGCAGCCTTCCGGGAGAGGGCTGGCAGATGCGTTGCCTCTCGTGTAGGATCGGTGCTCGGCGCCGCTGGCACTCACGGCTGCCAGCGCGACCCTTGGAAAACCTATGAACTGGCGTGACCACATTGCATCCGACCCCCAGGTCCTCGCGGGAAAACCCGTTGTCCGCGGCACACGGCTCTCCGTGGATTTCCTTCTCGGCTTGTTTGCCGCAGGCTGGACCGCTGAGCAGGTCATCAAGAACTACCCGAGCCTGACCCCTGACGCGCTCCGGGCCGTTTTTGCCTTCGCCGCGGAGTCGCTTCGCGACGACGTTCTCTATCCCCTTCGCCCTGACGTCGCGTAGTGCGCATCTTGGCCGACGAGAACGTCCCGCTTGAAAGCGTGCAGCTCCTTCGGGCTGACGGCCATGACGTCCTCGCCGCGGCTGAAGGCGCTGCCGGAGCGGCTGATGACGTCCTCCTTGAGATGGCCGCCGACCAGCGTCGCATCATTCTGACCTTCGATCGCGACTTCGGCGCCTTGATCTATCGCCGCCGGCGTTCACTTCCCGACGGCGTCGTCTACCTCCGACTTGTCCCGGCAACACCAACTGAGCCTGCGCTCTTGGTGCGTGCCCTCCTCGACCGTCGCGACCTCACGCTCCAGGGACGCTTCACCGTTGTTGACAGAGAGCGCATCCGCCAGCGGCCTCTCCCCACTCCGTCTGGAAGCAGCTGACCCCCGGGCTTCCCGCGATTTGCCTCGTGGCCGACCGGAGCCGGGCCGCATAACACGCGGCCTGGCGGCTCCGCTCGCTGCGCTCGCTTCGCATAACCCGGCGCTTTCCGTCACGGCGCTTGGCGTGACGGGCCGCGCTGAGCTTTCCCTTGCTGCGGCAAGCGCCGCGCCGGGGCCGGGTTCGCCGGCCACGGTATCGTGATAGGGTGCGCCGGTTCGGGTTCCGATGCGCCAGCCTTGGTCTTGCGAATCCCCGTTTCGCCAATCTCGAGTTCGCATATTTCGAGGAGGGCATGGGCCTTTTCCGCACCCTGATGCGCCGGAAGAGCATCGACCAGCTGGTGGGCGAGGCCGAGGACCGGGCCCACGGTCTCCGGCGCGCGCTCGGTCCGCTGAACGTGACCATCCTCGGGGTCGGCGCCATCATCGGCGCCGGCATCTTCGCCTCGATCGGCACCGCAGCGCTCGGGGACGCGGCCCGCCCCGGCGCCGGCCCCGGCGTCATCCTCTCCTTCCTCCTGGTGGGCGTCGGCTGCGCCTTCTGCGCCCTCTGCTACGCCGAGCTCACCTCGATGATCCCGGTCGCCGGGAGCGCTTACACCTACGCCTACGCCACGCTCGGCGAGCTCCTCGCCTGGATCATCGGCTGGGATCTCATCATCGAGTACGCGATCGGCAACATCGCGGTCGCCATCTCCTGGGCCAACTACTTCCGCGACTTCATGCACGGGATCGGGATCGACATTCCGTGGTGGGCGGCGGTCGATCTGCAGACCGCGCTCCAGCCGGCGAACGCCACGCTCGTTGCCGCCGCGCCCCACATCGCGGGCATCCCCATCCTCATCAACATCCCTGCCTTCGCGATCGTCGCTCTCATCACCGCCGTGCTCGTCGTCGGCATCAGGGAGAGCGCTGCCTTCAACGCGGTGATGGTCGGGATCAAGCTCGTCGTCCTCGGCTTCTTCGTCGCGATCGGGGCCGGCTACTTCGAGTTCTCCCGCCTCGACACCTGGGCCGAGTTCGCTCCCAACGGCTGGCGCGGCATCCAGGCCGGCGCCGCGATCGTCTTCTTCGCCTACATCGGCTTCGACGCGGTGTCGACGGCGGCTGAGGAGACGAAGAACCCGAAGCGCGACATGCCGATCGGGATCATCGGCTCGCTCCTCATCTGCACGCTCGTCTACGTTGTCGTCGCCGCGGTGTTCACCGGCATGTTCCCGCTCGCCGAGCTCCGCGGGCGCGAGGGCGAGCCGCTCACAGTGGCGCTCAACGCGGTCGGGGAGCGGCGCTGGGCGACCTTCGTCGCCTTCGGCTCGGTGGTGGCGCACACCGCCGTGCTCCTCGTCTTTCAGCTCGGTCAGCCGCGCATCTTCTTCGCAATGGCCCGGGACGGTCTCCTGCCGCGGTCATTCGCCGCCATCCATCCCCGCTTCCGCACACCTTACGTGACCACGATCTTGACCGGCGCTTTCGTGGCCGCCGGCGCCAGCTTCCTGAACATCACCGACATGATCGATCTCACCAACATCGGCACCCAGTTCGCCTTCATCCTGGTGTGCGCCGGCGTGCTCGCGCTCCGCGTCATGGATCCAGGGCGGCCGCGCGGCTTCCGCACGCCGCTCGTCTGGATCACGGCGCCTCTCGGCATCGCCTTCAGCTTCTACTTCATGGCCGGCCTCCCCGGGCAGACCTGGGTGCGCTTCGCCGCGTGGCTCGTGGTCGGGCTCGCGATCTACGTCGCCTATGGCTATCGCCGGAGCCGGCTCGGGCGCGAGCCGGCGCGCGGTGGCCCGCCGGCGCGCGGCAGCGACCGCGGGGCCGGGAGCTGATCGCCGATGCTGGCCCGCCTCGCCGCCGCGCTCTCCGGCTGGTCGCTCCGCTGGATCCCGGATCCGCTCGTCATCGCCGTTGCGCTGAGCGCCATCACCTTCCTGCTCGCGCTCGCCGTCACCGCGGCGACTCCGCTCGCGCTCCTCACCGCCTGGGGCGACGGTTTCTTCGGCCTGAACGAGTTCGCGATGCAGATGTGCCTCGTCATCGTGACCGGTTCGATCCTCGCGGCGTCGCGTCCGTTCGCGCGACTCCTCGACTGGCTCGCCGCGCGCCCGCGCTCGCCGCGCGGGGCGATCGCGCTCATGGCGCTCTTCTCGATGGGTACCGCGCTCATCCACTGGGGGGTGTCGCTCATCGGGAGCGCCGTCTTCGCGCGGCATCTCGCCCGCCGCCGGGGCGATCTCGATTACCCGCTCCTCGTCGCGAGCGCCTATCTCGGGATGGGTGCGGTGTGGCACGCAGGACTCTCGGGCTCGGTGCCGCTCCTCGTCGCCACCCCGGGGCACTTCCTGGCGGAGTCGATCGGCCTCGTGCCGATCACCGAGACGATCCTCCGTCCGTTCAACCTCGCGCTGCTCGCCGGCGTTCTCCTCGCCATGACCGTGGTGGCGGTGGCGATGCACCCGTCCGCAGCGCGGACGCGAGCCGCGCCGCGGCGGCAGTGGCGCCCACCGGCGAACGCGCGGCGTCGATCCCGGCGCCCAGGCGTTCCCTCACCCCGGCGGCCCGCCTCGAGCAGAGCCCGCTTCCCGCCTGGCTCCTGGCCCTCGCAGGAATCCTGTGGTTGGCCGCGACTTTCCGCGCCAAGGGCGCGGCGGCGATCACGCTCAACCTCGTCAACTTCACTTTCCTCACGCTCGGCGTGCTCCTCCACGGGCGGCTCTCGTCCTTCCTCGCCGCCGCCGCCGAGGCCGGGCGCCATGCCTGGGGCGTCATCATCCAGTTCCCGCTGTACGCCGGGATCATGGGCATGATGCGCGGCTCGGGGCTCGCCGACGTCATCGCCGGGTGGTTCACGCAGGCGTCCACGCGCGAGACCTATCCCTCGCTCGTCCTCTGGTACTCGGCGATCCTCAACTACTTCGTGCCGTCGGGCGGATCGAAGTGGGCGATCGAGGGTCCGTACGTGCTCTCGGCGGCGGCGGCGCTCGGCGTGCCGGCGAGCGACACGGTGCTCGCCTACGCCTGGGGCGAGATGGTGACCGACATCATCGAGCCATTCTGGGCCATCCCGCTGCTCGCGGTCGCCGGCCTCTCCTTCCGCGACATCGCCGGCTACGGGATGGCGTTCTGCTTGATCTACGCGCTCATCGTGGGCGGCGCGTTCGCGTTCCTGTGAGGGTGGCGGGCGAGCGGGAGGCGATGCCCCGGGAGGATCCGTTTGCCGGGGTGCGGGTCAGCGCGGCCGGTGGGCGACCGCAGCGATGCCGAGGGAGTGCGCCGCGCCGGCAAGGGCGCGGTCCGCGGTCCACAGCGCGCTCGCTGAAAGCAGGGCTGCTCCCAGCATGTGGAGGTCGATCCACCCCAGGCCCTGTCCCCACAACCGGTAGGTGTCGATGAGGTGGAGGAGCTCGCCGTGCTCGGCCACCGGCGTTTGCGGCAGCGCCCGTAGAAGGCCGAGGATCTCCCGCCGGTTCCCGATCCGCCCGCAGGCCAGCTCTCCGATGACATGGGGATGGCATATCACCTCACCGGGGTCGAGAAGAGCGGCGAGCTGTGCATTGCCTCGGTTCAGGTGGCCGACCCAGATGGACGTATCGACAAGGATCATCAGGCAGCGGGCCGCCGCCGGCGAATCGGTCTCAGTGCCGGTTCGGAGCCTCCGAGCCGGGCCAGGCGCCGAGCGGAGGCCAGGGCAATGAGGGCCTCGAGTCCGAACCGGATCAGGGCCGTCTTCTCCCCGACGCCCGTGAGCCGCGCCGCCTTCCGCAAGAGATCATCGTCGATGTTGAGTGTCGTTCTCATATGCATAAGTCTGTATCAATGATGCAGACTCGTCAAGTCCGGGGCTCGGTCGTGTGAATGCCCGGGACCGTCCCGGTGAGTCGCGTCCCGCCGAGGCTCCGCACCGCCTCGATGACGAGGAGCACGGCAAGCACGGCGAGGACGAGCGCCACCGGCCCGATCGGATCGAGCGGTCCGCCGGCGCCGAGCCGGCTTGAGTCCCCATGCCCGCGCAGCGGCCATCAGCTACGACCGACACGGTCTCAGTTTCCGTGTTGGTGCGCCGCCTCGCCGGTAATCGGTCGCAGCTTCAGGAGAGCCGACTCCGCGAGTTGCAGCGCAAGCAGTATCTGCTCTTCCTTCTCACCTGGCCACCCAGTGATGTTGGCATGGCGCGGAGGGCTGTCGTCAGTTTCGACAGTCAGACCAATCTCCGCTACAGCGCTATCCAAGACCTCAGCATGACCGTAGAGCGTACGTCCTTCCGTCAGGACAGTCAGGTATTGGTATCCGAGGTGCCACACCTCGTCATCAGACAGGTCAGTAATGTGGAAGACCGACGTCTTCGGAATCCTCCGGACTCGGCATGAAAGCCGTCCTCTTGACGCGTCTTGACTCTCTGCTGAAGTGGCTCTTTGAGAGAAGATACCGCGCCAGCATGCTCGACCCTTCCTGCGGCGGGTTCATGACTCCCTGGTCGTTGCAAGGCGGCCCAGGTTCTCAAGCAGGGCCTTTGGCATCAATCCGGTGAACGTCTCTGCGCCGGTTACCTTGTTCCTGCCGAACAGACCGGCGTAGGAGAGGATGCCGCGCATTCCAATGCTGACCGAAAGGACAAGTCTCGGAGCGCGAAACCACTCAAAGGCAACCTCCCCGTCGGGGTCAATCTGAATCTCCGGAACCGGCACGTTGAGGGGTAGAGCCAGCAGGAATGCCCATGCATATAGTTGCGTTCCGGCCGATACGGGACGGGCCCCGTAGCCGTCCCAGTTGGCTTCGCTAGCCTCCAGGATGGTCTCGATCAGCTTTGTCACGGTCTGGCTTCTCAAGACCTCTGCCGTTGCCATATGCTGAGTCCGAGTCGGGTCACGATACTCGCGGAGCACTCCAGCCGCGTCGCCTCGACCATGGTCGAACTGGAGGCCGGCAAGGAGCGATGGATGGATCGATAGTGTAGTCATTTGCAGCTCTCGATGACCTCTTTGGTGACGGCCGCAAAGAAGACCCGGTTCTTCAAGTCGTGCAATTGATCAAAGACCTTCCAGACGGCACTGGCTTCCGGTTCCAGGTCAGTTATCTTGAAGGCATCGATGTCGAGAATCAGGTTGGCCGCGGAGCCCGGGAGCATCTCGAGTGCAGTAGTTACATTGGCCGCCAGCCCAGTGTCGATGTCTTCAACTGTGAGCGCAGTGAGAAAGCCGCTGAGTCTCATGGTGAGGCCTGGTGGGAGGCTGGGAGGTGATGCGAGGTACTCGGAGAGGTCATGTGCTGGCCACGCGGTCGCAATGCGGTTGATGTACCTTAGCGCAAGGCGAGTAACCCGCTCAGGACTAGCAGCTTTCACGTAAGTCGGCCAGAGTTGCCTTGCTTCGCTGCTGAGTGATTCCCAAGTCTTGTAGGGCTTCAGGCGGTTGAGAGTGAATCCATCGATGCGAAACTGAGCGAGGGCCTTTCTGTCTCCGCTCCACAGGAGGATCCCGCGGAGCCCTAGTTCCCTCTCCGTTTGGACCAGGAGGCGCTCGTTCCTCACCCCGAATGCGGTTTCGAATCCGCGCTGTTCCTCAACGTAGGGATACGTGTTCCGAAGCTCGGGAGCAACCGCGCGAAAGGACTCGGGGTCAAACCCGGTGCGGGCTAGCACGCGGATGTCTAGAAGCGCCTCGGCGATGGGGGCCTTGCTCGAGGTGTCGGTAGTCAGACATCGCGACGACCGTAGGTCTCCCAGGCAGGGGTGGGACCGGTTGATCTTTGGCTGAGTATGGCACACCGCGCGCAGCCAGCAAGTTCCAGGCCACGCGACTCCGCCAGCCGGTGGCGACAGCGTTGCCCCATCATGACGCCCTACCTTCCGCCTCGACCGCCATCCACACCACGAGCACGATGTCCTCCTCTTCGATGGGCGGCAGGGGGTCAGGGGCCTTCCACGGTTGAAGGCCGAGTGTCTTGACCCGCTCGATGATGGCTACGGAGGTTCTGTCGGCTCCCTCATCGCCCGCCGTGAACACCTCGCGCAGCGCCTTCTCGATGCGGACCCCCCACGGCGCTTCGAGGGCCTCACACGCGCGATCGACCTCCTCGCGTCCGAGGTGGGGCGGCGGGTATCGCCGCACATGCGCCGCAGCAGCCCGGAACAGCGGCCGCACATCCGGCTGGAGGTTTCTGGGATCGGTTGCTTCTTGCCACCTGGCAAAGATGTCATCACGGGCCGAGCTTCCACGCGTCATAAGCTCCTACGGCCAGATCACGTGGTAGGACGCGGGGCGTGTCCTCTCTGCAGGTGATCGTGCGCAGGCATGAGAGGGAGTCCCTCACGATCTCTCCGCCATCCCAGGGGACGAATCGCAGGAGCACCTTGTCATCGATGCGCGCGCAGAAGAAGTGGCCTCGCGTCTTTCCCCGCGCAAGCCCCGACCCGGCTGCTCCCGGCAGGGCCAGTATCGCATCGCGATGATGCTCAAGGCCTTTCCTCAGTTCTTGGCGGTACTCCTCGCCGCTATGGGCATTGACGTCCTCGCCCGCGGTCTCCAACAGGGCGGCGTCGCCGCGGCGCAGGCGGGCGAGTTCAGCGAGGTTGTCGCTGAAGCTCCGGTCCACTGCCTCGATCCCCGGAATCACTTCCTGCTCAATCCCAATTGACGCGGCGGCCTGCGCGAGCTTGCGGCGAATGCGCGCCTCGAGAGCAAGCATGTCTTCGAGCTGGCGGTCCGGGAATATGCAGGTGATGTACACGTCGCGGTGCGGGCTCCCGATGCGATCGATTCTCCCGTGCCGCTGGACGAGACGCATGGGATTCCATGGCAGGTCGTAGTTGATGATCCGCGCGCACTGCTGCAGGTTCTGGCCCTCGGCCAGCACGTCGGTCGTCACCAGGATGTCGTAACGGTCCCGGTCGAGGCTCGGCGGCGCCTCGGTCGAGACCGGTGCGAAGCCGAAGAGGGCGTGCTGGCGGCCGACATCCTCGAACGACTCGGTGCCACGCACGGCGGCCAGGCGACCACGGTACGGAGCGAGTTCACGGTCGGCCCCAAGCTGCTCCTTGAGGTAACGGGCGATCCACTCCACGGTGTCCGCGAAGTAGCTGAAGATGAGAATCTTCCTCCGGTTCCGGATGTCGTCCTCGGTGACCCCACCGCTCTCCGCCTCGCGGAGCGCCTGCCGCAGTTGCCCGACGAGGAGCTTGAGCTTCGGATCACGTTCGGCCACCACCGCGGCGGCGCGACGAAGCAACTGCGCGAGGAGCGCACGATCCGCCGCGACTGCGGCGCTGAGCGCCTCGACGTCGATGTCGGTCGTCGAGAGCGGCGTCCCCGTCGCCAGCAGGTCCTCCCAGGCCTCATCGCTGTCGGCCTCCTCGAGACTGGCCAGCGCTTCCGGGGCAGGTAGAACACCCTCATCCAGCGCCGCGAGGAAGCTGTCATGCGCTTCCACCATGTGCCGCAGGGTGTTGGCGAGGGCATGCGCCGACGACTCGAAACGCTTGAGGAGCCCGGTGCGGATGAGCCCGACGAGAGCCAGCTCGCGGGCCTCCGGATCGGCCCCTCGCCGGAAGCGGCTCGGCGAGTATCGAGCCATGGAGAGCTTGGGTTCCCCCTCCTCGGGCGCCAGGATCTCGGCGAACTCTGCCAGGAATCCGGGCAGCGTGTCTTCCAGGTCGTAGGAGATCGATCGCACGTGCGGTCGCGGGAACTGGATCGTGACCCAGTCGCCGGCCGCAGTCTGGACGCGATCGTCGGCGTAGTAGCGCGCCACGAAATGCCGCGTCCTCCGGACGGTCGTGGCGTCGAGAATGTCGAACAGGACATCCGGCTTCAGCGTGAAGGGGTCCTGCCGGGAAGCATCATCGAAACGGCGCTTGAGCGACGGCACGCCGAGATCCGAGAACACGGCGTCGTGTCCGACGAAGTAGGTGAGGAGGTCATAGAGATCCCACAGGCTGTTGTTGACTGGGGTGGCGGTCATGAGGACCACACGCTTCGGGGGATCGCCCCGGAGGAGGCGGCGAAGAGCCTGCGCCCGCTTCGTGTCGAGATTGCGGTATGCGTGCGCCTCATCGATCACGATGAGCGAGTAGGTCTCGATCTTCGCGTCGAGAATCTGCTCCGTGCCACCGAGCTGCTTGTCCATGGTCACCTGCTCAAAGGAGCGCACTTCGAACCCGAGCTGGAAGCGCGCCCTGAAGCGAGCCCAGGTCCCGTCCCGCAGAGCAGCGGGGGCAATCAGGAGCGCCCGCTGGCGCTTCTGCTCGATCGTCTCGCGGAGCAGCTCCCCGCCGAGGAACGTCTTGCCAAGGCCGACCCCGTCGGCAACGAGCACCCCGTTGTAGCGCTCGAGCATCCGGCGCGCGCGCTCGAGCCCGTCTGTCTGCAGGCGCGTGAGCTGGATGTGACCGGTCGGCGTGGCCTCCTGGGCGAGCTCGGCGCCATAGCGCTCCCAGAGGACGCGGAGATAGAGGAGATACGGGGAGTACTCGGCGAAACGGGAGGCATAGACCGCCGCGAGGTCATAGGGCGCGGACTCTTCCCACAGGTCCTCGAACCACCGCTCGACCTGACCGGCGACGCTCGGCTGGTACTGCCCGAGGTTGAGCTCGAGATTCCTCGTGAGGCCGGAGAACGTGAAGTTCGAGGATCCGGCGATGACCCCATTCTGCTGCGAGAAGAGGTAGGCCTTGCCGTGGAGAAAGCCCTTCTCGTAGCGCCGCACCTCGATCTGTCCGGACTCGAGGAAGTCGAGGAGCGCCCGGATCGCACGATCGTTCTCGGCCGAGAAGACGAGGCGATCGCGGTCGCGAAGGAGGCCACGCTCGTTCTGGGCGAGAGCGTCGGTTGCGAGCTTGCTCTCGAACCGCTCGCCCCGGGGATCGCCGAGCCGGCGCACGGGGCGGGCCGGCGGCGGGACGGGCTCCGCACCGAGGAGGAGACGCACCCGCCCGGCGGCGGCGAGCGCGGCGGCGACCTGGGAGAAACCTTCAGGGTTGAAGTAGCCGGTTGCGATCGCCACATCCACCGGCTCGCGGAGGGTCGCGGCGAGGTGGCGAAGCCGGGCGTTCAAGGCAGCCGCGAGCGTGTTGCCATCGCGGTTGTCGACGAACTCGGGCTGGCTCATGAGAGCCCCTTCAATGCGGCGAAGTGGCCGAGCGTCTCCTCGAGCCGCTTCGCGTAGTCCCATCCTTCGTGGAACGTCTCGAAGATGTGGGCGAGATCCACCTCGTTCAGGCCGTAGAGATGGGCGGTGGCGGCGTCAAGCTCGGCGACCATGTCCTCCTTCTCGTCTTCTGCCAGTCCGCGCAGCCTTACCCCGACCGCCCTGGCCCAGGCGGCCAAGCGGCGATCGGGGGAGGCAAGCTGCCCGGCGATCTCGACGGCGCGAAGCCAGAGCCGGTCGGTGCGAGCGGGGCGGGGGACCGGGAAGGGGTTCAGGATGAAGAAGTTGACGTGCGTTTCGACGAAGCGGCGTGCATACCAGTCGAGCGGCAGCGAGGAGAGTATGCCGAGGAGAAACGCCTGATCCTTCTCATCGCCGCGGGGCCAGAGCAGGTACGGAGCCGTGTTCGCGAGGAACACCTCGCCGGGGATGAGGGCAGCGATGACGGTGCGCTGGTTTGTGCGGTTCGTGATGTCCCGGAACGCCACGCGAGGGCCGAGGCATGGGAGTGTCCCCGGGGCATTGCGCCACGCATCCTTGAACTCGGCGAAGGGTGATCCCTTCTTCCTTGCCCCCATCCGCTTCTGCTGAAGCGCGTGCTGGACCTTTGCTGGATTCGCCCAGGCGTAGTAGGTGCCTGTATCAGGCATCCAGAGATCGAAGGACTCTCCCTTGTACACGGGCCAGAATCCCTCGGGGCAGTCCTTCGAGCGAAGGTCCATGAGCGGCTTGTCGTTCGTTGCATGCAGCTCGGTATGTGGCCGGGCGCGCCAGGAGGTTCCGTCATCGAGGTCCAGCCGCGGGGCACGACGGAGCTTCGCGAAGACCTCGGCCGAGCGCTCGGTCGGGAGGAGGGGCAGCGAGGACGTGTCATTCCAGGCAGCGATGTCCTTGCCATAGAAGACGGCTGGTTCGCGCACCATGCCATCGCGGTAGCGAGCTTCGCTCGCGTACGGGCCTCGGAGGCGGACGGGGGCCGACTTGGTCGGCCCGCGGGTGATGGCAACCAGGGCGATCGTGTACTGAGGATGCACGTCCTCGAACATCCAGCTCCTGTTGTTGAGAAGCATCGTGACATCGACTCCACCAGCCGACCCAAAGACGCAGGCTCGGAACTCCGTCGAACCCTTGGCGGCAAGCGCGGAGCGAGGAAGGACGACGCCGATCCGTCCCCCATCGGCAGCCACAAGGCTCCAGAATCGCCAGCAGAAGGCCTTGTAGACATCCGGGTCGCCCGTTCCCATCCCGGGAAAGGGCCCCGAGGTCAGGACCTGGCGTAACCGGGCCATCGTCTCGACTGCCTCGTCCAGCTCGGCGGCCAGGTCGTGGCGTTCGCGGCGGCACTGCGCCTTGCGCCGTTCCTGCTCCCGCTGCTCCAGCCCGCGGAGACCGGGAAAGTGCCGTGCCCAGAACGCATTCTCCTCGATCGTAGCCTCCTCCCAGGGCGGGTTGCCGATGATCACATCGAACCCGCCGCGCGCACGCAGGAACACCTCCGGGAAGGCGATCGGGAAGTGCAATGGGCGGAGCCCGGCCAGGGCCTTCTCGGCGCGCTTGAGGAGCGCGGCCGTGAAGGCGTCCGCCTGTTCGGCGGCAAGTGCGGCCACCTGGCGGCTGTTGACCGCATGTGCCACCTCTTCATCGATGCGCGAAGCAGTGAGGATCGTGAGGAGATCGGCTTCCGCGGCGATCTTCCTGCGCGCCTCCTTGTAGAGCTTCTTCGCCTCGCGGATCTCGGCGGCGTTGGCGTCAGCCAGCCGCGCGAGTCTCTGGATGGGTTCCCGAGCCTTCGCGAGCCGCTCGCCGGCCGTGAACGAGAAGAGGTCCCCGGATTGCTCGCCGATGAGCTCCGCAGCCTCCGCGAAGGTCGCGATCCCGACGAGCGAGTTGCCCACGACGAGGTTGTGATCGAGGAACGACAGCGGCAGTCCCGGGATGAAGGTGTGAATCCACACCGAGAGACGGGCGAGCTCGACCGCCAGCGGGTTCAGATCGACCCCGTAGATGCAGCGCCGCGCGATCTGGCGCCTGAGGAGGCGTGCATCCTCGATCGGCTCGCCGTCCCAGTCTTCACCCAGCGCTTCCCGGGCGGTTCGCCGCAGCCGGTTGAGCTCGTCGGTCACGCCAGCGAGCGGTCGCCTGGCGAGGTAGTTCGAGAGGCGACGCTCGATACGATCAATGGCGGCCACGAGGAAGTGGCCTGATCCCATGGCGATGTCAGCCACCCGGAACTCGAAGAACCGATCGGCAGCGTCCCGGGGATCCTCGACTGCGTCGAGACGTTGGAGATGGGAATCCAGGGCCGGCTCGAGCGAGTGCTCGAGGAGATGCTCGACCGCGAAGTGCTTGGTGTAGTAGGCGCCGCTCGCCTTCCGGGCTCCGGAGGCGTTGTGGAGGTAGATCTCCCCCGCCGCGACCTCGACCGCCTTCCCCTTCCTGGCCGGCACGAAAGCCTTGGTCTTCGGGTCAACGGCGAGATCCACATCGGCCACCGACAGCTCGCTCTCGAGCAACCCCTCATAGATGGTCCCGAACTCCCGGACCCCGAGCGAGCGGAAGTCGATCGGGCCCAGCGTTCCCTCCGCGGTTCGATCGAGGAGAAGGGCAGCGAGCGCCGGGGCAAAGGCCCGGTCGGGGATGGAGAGCGCGTCGAGCGCTCGAGATGCGGCAGGAGCATCGTCATCCGTGCTGAAGAGGCCACCGTCGTACGGCGGCACATTCCACGTGCGGTTGCCGCGATCCACCGCCTTCCACAGCTGGCTCACCTCGTTCCAGCAGAAATCCTCATTCGAGAGCGCGGTCTTCGTTTCGATGGCGGATTGCAGACGGCGCGCGATCTCCTTCAGGGAATGGCTCCGGTAGGAATGGCTCCGCTGGTAGGGCAGGAGGTCCTTGTCCTCCGCGTACGCCACGAAGAGGAGCCGGAAGAGGACGAGGAGCGCCATCTCGTAGGTCTCGCGGAGCTGCTCGGCGGTGGGCTTGCGCAGTTTGCGAGCCTGAGCGATCGCCTTGGCGATCCCGGGCACGACGCTCTCATAGACTCTCGAGCGCAGGCGCGTGCCGAGATCGGCAGCGAAGATCTCGCTCCGCTCGAGGATGGCCTGGAAGCTGCCACCAGCGACCAGGGCATCGGCCGAGCAGAGGAGCCACAGGTAACCCGCGTCGGGGTTCCGCAGGAGATCGAGGTTCAGCTCCACGAAGGTCTCGGTGCGCCCGCGCCGGCCAGCCCCGATTCCGGGCTTGACGGGATACACGCGCAGCACGGCCCCGGCGGAGACAACAACGTAGTCGAGATTCTCGTGATCCGCCTTGGCGAGCGCATACGAGATGGCCGACATGCCGTCGAAGCGGGAGGCCGGGGGGTCGATCTCATCCGATCGTTCGAGGAACACCGCGACAGCGAGCTTCGTCCCCTTCGCAACGAGGACGGAGGCGGGGCCAGGAAGCGGCTCGATCGAGAAGCCGAGCCCCTCGATCAGCTTGCGCCCTCGCTGCGCGAGGAGGGACTGGCCCTTCTGGACTCCCTGGTCCCAGATGGGGAGGCGCGGAACGCCATGCTCGAGCTCGTGGAGAGCAAAGAGGCCGGCGTTCCTGAGACCGGGAATGGGCGCTTCGAGCTGCGGCAGAGAGTGCATCAGGAAGCGGATGGCCCCGTGTCGGTCGGGGGCATCGAGCGCCGCGCTGCACAGCCGCTCGACCTGGTCGCGGTCGGCGTCGGTGACAATGGTCGTGGCATCGCCGACGCGGCTCCCGAGAGCGGCCTTTCCTTCGCCCCAGAGGATCACGGCGAGGACGGGGGCGACGCGCTTCCCGGCGCGATCGTCCAGGTAGTCCCTGAGTTCCGGGGACGTGGGGCGGCGATCGGATTCGAGAACGGCGACCTCGAGCGCCAGGGCGCCAGGACCCAGGAAGAGCCCCAGCGTTCTCATGCTTGCAGGCGCGGGAGTGGTGAGAGGGCGTGGCTCACGCGGATTCAGGAAGTCCATGGCGCCCGAGTGTACACCTCGGCAGAGGAGGCGTGAAGCCGCGCCGCCCATGACTTGTCGGACCTAACACAGGGGAATGGACGTCGAGTACGCACCCGCGCGCGCGTCTTGCGCTGCCCGAGTCGCACCGGCTACGATGGTCGCCGCCTAACGCGAGGCGCTCTCGGTGCCAGATCTGATGATCCAGCAAGGAGACCTGCATTGGATTCGTTCTGGAATGCGGGAGAAGGCAACAAGATCAAGGGACTCGACATCCTCGGTCTGCGTCAATTGGACCAGAGCATCGAGCGCCACTGGGTCGCAGGCATCACCACGATCTCCTTCCGTGCAAGGTACCTGTCCCTGCTTCCGTGGCTGATCGCCGAGTACTACGACGATGAGCTGAAACGGGGCGGCGGGACTGCACGGTTCGAGAAGAACCGGTTCAACCAGGTAGTCCGTCGCATGGAGTTCGTGGTCCTGGCCGCCTCGCGCGCCCATGCGAACAAGGACAAGAACAGCGCCACTTACGGCATTATCGGGCTTGAGCTCTTCGCGGAAGCCGTCGCGGAGATGGAAAAGACTGGCACCGTCAAGATGCCCGATGCTCCCGGAGAAGGCGCGTACGGAACCTACGTGATGCCGTGCCGGTCCTTTGGGCTTCTGCAAACAGGCGAGGGTGACCTGCCGGTGCGGGTACCACCACGCGGCCGGGCGCTGCATAAGGCGCGCCAGGACGCGCTGCGCGACTCCAGCGTGGCGGACCTTGTCCTCCATGGCGGCATCCTCACCGCGACCGCACTTGAAGCGGAGGCTCATATCTTCTCCTTGAACGCCATCGATGAGCTGCCGAAGGAGCGTGACCTTCTGCTGGAAGCCTTCCTTAGCCCGTACATCGAGAACGCGGCAGTCAGCGACTCATATCGACGCTTCCTGGCGACAACCCGCTGGGCTCTCGAGCATGTCGCAGGCAAGGTGATGTCCTCGTCGGACCTCATACGCACGGCATATGAGGAGGCAGCCGGCGGTCACGCAGAAAGTGAGGTCGGCATGGCGTGGGCGGAGTACGAACTTCGGAGACGCGTTCACTTCGCCATCGAACTTCTCATGGCGGCCCTGACCGATACGCTGATCGATCTCAACGATGGCACCGTGGAAGATGTCATCGATGCGTGGTCCACTGACGAGCCCCTTCCGGCGTTGCTCGCTGAGGTCTTCGATGCCGAGCCACCCCTGCTTGAGCAGACGCTAGGCAAGCTCGAGGCAGTGCTGCCAGAGCGCATTTGGCTCGACGGACCGGTGCCCATGTCCGGAGCCGGAGCCATGCCGGCGTGGGCCAGGGCGGTCTTCGCGGTGGCCGTCCTGAGTGCCTGTAAACGCCAGACTGAGCCTGCGCGCACCGCGAGCTTGATCCCCGATCGGCGGAGCTACCTCGAACGCGCGTTCGCCGTGCTCGACGCCAAGAGCAGTAGCCGCCTCTCTCTGGCGCTCCGGCGCCTGCTGGTCGAAGTCGTCATCGAGCCGCACCTCTCGACCACGCTCAGGAAGATGAGCCAGGGGCAACAATGCTCGCTCCGCTTCTACCCGGAGGGGGCGCTCCTCCACTCGACGGGGACGCCTGCGTTCGCGGGTTGCAGTGGGGACCGGCTGGTGAACGTGCTGGGCATGTGGGCCGACTTGGGAATGCTCGATCGGCAGCCAGGCGGCTACAGCCTGTCGGAGCCAGGGCGCCGCCTGATGTCGGGGCTGAAGCAAGATGCGTGACGACGTGCTCAAGGCCATCTCATCCGCAAAGGACGTCTCCAATGCCATCATCCTCACCCACAACATCGACTTCGTCTTTGTTCAGACGATAGCACTCGCTGCCTTTCGGCGTTGCGGTCATCCGACCATCACTATCTTTGCTGACGCCGCGTGCGCGGCCGAGTCATTCGCGCAGCAGCAACCTGCTCTCGCTGGCCTGGGAGTGCGGTATCGTGTCGTGCCGGTCGCGATGGGTCCGGGCTTCCGGTTCCATCCGAAGGCCGTGTTCCTCTCAGGCGAGGAGGCGGCAACGCTCCTTGTGGGGAGTGGCAACCTCACCTTCGGCGGCTGGCGCGAGAACGCCGAGATATGGCTGCGCTTCGATAGCACGCATGATAGCGCAGCGCCGTTCCACGCATTCAAGGGCTACCTGACCAGCATCCTGGCACGCCTACCACTGCCCGAAGCAGTCGCGGCAGAGGTTGACGAGGCGTTCGATCCCAAGAACAAGCCATGGCTATCGACAGAGCCCATTGGCGACGCGCGGCTCATTGGTCGCATGGGATCAGGAAGCTCACTTCTGGACCAAATGCTAGGCGCGGCCAGCAGCGATCCTATCGACGAACTCGTGATCTGCTCGCCTTACTTCGACGACCACGGCATCGCACTAGGCGAGCTCGTCGCCAGGGTGGACGCACGGCGCGCGACAGTGCTCTGCCAGCCCGAGCGATCGACGCTCACACAACGTTCCTGGAAATCGGCCTCCGGCCGGGCGGTACTTCAGCGCGTGGATCTCACACGAGTCAGCGCCCACGGGGAACGATCGGCCTTCGTGCACGGCAAGTTCTATGCGTTTCGTCGCAGCCAGGAAGTACTCGTCATGGCCGGCAGCGCCAATTGCTCCAGGGCGGCGCTGACAACATCCGGCAGGTCGGGCAACGCCGAGCTTCAGGCAGTCCAAAGCCTGACGCCAGCGGAGTTCGAGGCGGAGTTCCTTGGCGAGCTGAAGCTCTCCGCCGAGCCGGTCGCGCTTCGTGATGTGCCGGCGACAGATGATGCCGTTGACGGAGGTTCAACGAGGCCAGTGCTCCGCGTGCTCGCAGCGAGGTTCGAGGTGCGTAGCCTGCTCGTCGCATACACACCACCGACTGCGGAGGTGATGGAGTGCCTGGTCGATGCAGTAACGATCCGCTTCGAGATCGTCGGCAAGGGTATTCTGCGCGCAATTTGTGCCGTGGAACCCAGGGTCGTAGCGGTCCTTGCTCGAGTAGACGGAGAGATCCTCCAATCAGTCCCGACCTGGATCGACCACGAGCGTCATCTTCGCTCCACGGCGCGCGGCAGGAGTCTCGCCGACAGCATCCGCGCGCGGATCCAACCGGGGGAATGGAATGCCAGCGGCTGGGCCGACGTGCTGGATGTGTTCTGCAAGCACCTCAGCTACATGCCGGTCCGAGCCGGCAGAGCCACCTCACGCGGCTTGAACAAGGGGAAGCCTGGCGGAGAGGTGGAGTTCACGGCCGCAGATGTTTTCTCTCCCGGCTACCGCAGGCCCAACCTTGGCTCGATCCGGATACCCTTCCTCATGGGCGAGAGCGGACATATCAAGGCACTGCAGCAGCTCCTGCTGCGGTGGTTCGGGATGGTGGCAGAAGAATCAGAGGGCGAAGGACGAACCCCAGGCAGTAGTGACAGCGACGAAGGCGATGACAACGACGACATCGTCGATCGCCCTGAGTCACTCCAGTTGTCACCATGGAAGCCATCCGCCACTGATTTCACTGAGCGCGACAAGCGCCGCATCGAAACCCTCCTCGGTCAGCTCGAGGACGCGATGACGAGCACGGAGTTCCTCGCGACCCGCGGAGCGGAGTACCTCGCCGCTGACCTCAGGGTCGCGTCGGCGCTTCTCCGCCTCGGTCTCCGGGAAGGCTGGGTCGAGCTCAAGCGCTTCTTCGACCTCACGCAGAGGGTGTGGGTCTCGCTGTTCTTCTCATCCGAGCCGCAAGGGAACGTGGGGTGGCTCGAGCACCGGGCCCGCATGGCGGAGGACCGCGAGGCCTTCGCTCATGACATGCAATCGGCCGAACTCTCGGCGGCACTCATCGGTTGGAAGCTCGCGATAACGAGCAACGACGCGACGCCCGAAGCGTCGAGGTTCGCACTTGCAGCTGTGCTCGCCGTTGCTCGATTGCCTTGGCTCTGGCAAGGCGGCGAGCCCGGCAAGATTGCCGAGGAACTTGCCGTGCTTCTCTCGCACACTGCGGACCCCAGCATGAGCCGGGAGGCCCTCATGAATCAGGCTGAGGCGGAGTGGACCCTCCTGATGCGACGAGGACAGGCGTTGCGTCTCCTGGAAGCTGCTGTGAATCGCACGACGCCTGCCGAGATCCGCGATCGGATCCGCGCCGACGAACTGCGGCCTGGCGAGCTTCTATGGCAGGGAACGGCGGGGTTCTGCGTCGTTCGCCATCGGGCTTCGCGAGCTGACGACAGGGTAGCGGTCCTGCGACTTCAAAGTGCCGCGGGTGAGGTTCAGTTCAAGGGCTCCTTCACCATTCCCTTCAGGGCCCTCCTCGACGAGGAAGTCATCCCCCCCTCCGATGCCTTCGGCGGGGAGCCGCGCGCCGTTCTCAGTGAGTTTGTTGATGAACTGAGAACGGGGTTTGCCGGCTAGGGCTATCGGCCACAGATCAGGAACGTGCGCGGGATGCGCGGGCGAGGCTGCGCGCCGCCTCGATGATGAGGAGCACGGCGAGCGCGGCGAGGACGAGCGCCACCGGCCCGACCGGGTCGGGGGGCCCGCCGGCGCGGAGGCGGGCGATCGATCCCGCCAGGATGCGCCCGAGCGACCACAGGGTCATCGTCATCATGAACGCCATCGGCACGCTCACCAGCCAGGCGGCCGTGCGCCGCCCGGTGCGCCGGAGCCACACCGCAAGCCCGAGGAGCGTGAGCGCGGCGAGGAGCTGGTTCGAGGAGCCGAAGATGGTCCAGAAGACGCGCCACGCCGGGACCTCGTTGCCGCGCGCGTCGTGGAGCTGCGCCGACATGAAGATCGCGGGGAGGACGAGCGTCGCGATGGTTGCCGCCCAGGCCATCCCGCGCCCCTGCTTCCCGGCGAGCTCCTGGAAGATGTAGCGGCCGAGGCGCGTCGCGACGTCGAGCGTGTCGTAGACGAAGGTCGTGAAGGCAAGGAGCCCGAAGGCGACGGCGAAGGTGGGATCGACACCGAAGGTGCCGAGGAAGTTGCCGATGCCGCGCGCATAGATCGTGTTCGGATCGGCGGCCGCCTCCGCGCTCCCGCGGGCGAGCACCATCACGGTCACGAGCGAGACGACGGCGACCACTCCCTCGAGGAGCATGCCGCCGTAGCCGACCAGGTGCGCATCCGTCTCCTTGTGGAGCTGCTTCGAGGTCGTGCCCGAGCACACGATGCCGTGGAATCCCGAGCAGGCCCCGCACGCGATCGTGATGAAGAGGACGGGGAAGAGTGGTCCGATCTTCTCCGAGGTGAAGCCGAGGAACGCCGGGTACTGGATGGTGCTCCCTCCGAGGAGGATGCCGGCGAAGGCGGCGCCGAGCACCGCGTAGAGGAAGAAGCCGCCGAGGTAGCCGCGCGGTTGCAGGAGCGCCCACATCGGGAGGACCGAGGCTATTCCGCAGTAGACGAGGATCACGTAGTCCCAGGTGCGCACCGCGCTGCCGCCGATCGCGGGGAGCGTGATCGGGATCCGCTGTCCGTACCAGATGGCGACGCCGACGAGCGGGACGAAGACGAGCGTGGCGAGCCAGAGCGGGAGGCGGAGCCAGCGCATGGCGAGGCCCATGGCGACGCCAAGGCCGAGGTAGAGCATCGAGGCGGCGGCCACCCCGCCGCCCGCGACCTGGCGCCCGTCGGGAAGGGCGAGCGTGTCGACGAAGGCGCGCGCCGTGATGTCGGTGAAGGCGACGATGATGTAGATGAGGGCAAGCCACACGAACGAGAGGAAGAGGAGGAACGCGCGCCGGGTCATGTGCTCGCGGATGATCTCGGCGACCGAGCGGGCGCCGTGCCGCACCGAGCCGACGAGCGCCGAGAAGTCGTGCATGGCCCCGATGAAGATGGCGCCGAGGAGCACCCAGAGGAACGCCGGCAGCCAGCCGAAGTAGATGGCGGCGACGATCGGGCCGACGATGGGGCCGGCGGCGGTGATCGCGGAGAAGTGCTGGCCGAGGAGGTAGATGCGCCGGGTCGGCACGAAGTCGACGCCGTCCTCCTGCTCGATCGCCGGGGTCGGCCGCCGCGGGTCGAGCCCGAAGAGCCGGGCGAGGAACCGGCCGTAGGTGAAGAAGGCGATGGTGAAGAGGATCACGGCGACGAGGAACGGGACCGCGACTGGCATGGCGGGGATCGTAGCAGGGGCGGGCGGGCGCCGGGTAGTCTCCGCCCTCGTCTTCCGATCGCGCTATGATGCCGGGCGGAAGAGCCGGGGGGCACGGGCGACAGGACGCGACCGATGATCGTTGTCTACCTGCATCAGTTCTTCTTCCCGAGCGAGCGGGCACACACCGTGCAGATGCTCCACACCGGCGTGGGGCTCGCCGCCCGCGGCATCGAGACGCATCTCTTCGCCAAGCCCAATCCGGAGCTGCGGATCGACTCGATCGCGGCCGGGCTCGCCCGTTACGGGCTCGCGGCGCCGCCCGCCCTTCACGTCCACCTCTCGCCCTCGAGCAGCCGCAGTCACGCGAGCCTGTGGAGCCGCTGGCACTGGCTCCGCACGCTCGTCCGCCACCATCGCGCCGGTGATGCCGCCGAGATCGTCGTCTTCGTGCGCAAGGTCCGCACCGTGCGCGAGCTCGTGCGTTTCCGCCGGCTCACGCGCACCCGCTTCCGCATCGTGATCGAGGTGCACGACGTGCCGTCGCTGCTCGAGCGCCCGTACGACGACGTGGCGGCGCTCCATGCCGGAGCGGCGCCGATCGCGGATCTGCCCGAGGCGCGGGATCTCGCCGGCGCCGACGGCGCGATCGCGATCACCGATGCCTGCCGGGTGCTGCTCGCGCGGGCGCTGCCGAGCGGGTTCCCGCTCGCCACCATCCGGAGCGGCACGGCGCTCGCGGCAGCGGGATCGCCGCCGGTGGGATCGCCGCCCGGCGCCGGACGCGGATGCCGGCGCGGCGCCGCTCGTTCTCTACGCGGGCCAGCTCCTCCCGTGGAAGGGTGTCGAGACGCTGATCGCGGCCATGGGCGCGGTCCCGCCCGGGGCGGTGCTCGAGGTGGTCGGCGGCGATCCCGCGGGATCGCGGGTCGCCGAGCTCGCCGCGCTCGCCACGGCGCAGGGCGTCGGCGAGCGGGTGCGCTTCCGCGGCCTGGTCCCGCACGGCGAGGTCGCCGCGCTCTATCGCCGGGCGGACTGTCTCGTTCTCCCCAACCGGCGCACGGTGATCGGCGGGTTCTTCTCCTCGCCCATCAAGCTCTTCGAGTACATGGCGAGCGGCGCGCCGATCGTGGCCTCCGATCTTCCGGCGATCCGCGAGGTGCTCCGCGACCGGGAGAATGCGCTCCTTGTCGCGCCGGAATCGCCGGCGGCGCTCGCCGGCGGCATCGCGACCGTGCTCGGCGATCGCCTGCTCGGCGCGGCGCTCGCGGCGCGGGCGCGCGAGGACGTCGCCGCCTACACCTGGGACCGGCGGACCGATCGGCTGGTCGCGTTCTTCCAGGCAGTCGGCACCGGCTGAGAGACGTGCGACGATCGGAAGTGCAGTACAATCCGCGCCTGTCGCGAAACGTCTTCGCCACGCGCTTTCCGACCGGATCACCGGCCGCGTCACCAGGAGATCATCACGAGCACCTCCTCGACATTCCTTGCTGCCGATGGTGACGGTTATGAATTGACCATGGGCCGTTGGAGCCGACAGCTGGCTTTGCCGTTCCTCGACTTCGTCGGAACAGGCGACAAGGAACGCGTACTCGATGTCGGATGCGGCACCGGCCATCTTGCCTTCGCACTTGCCGGCGTGTCTGGAGCCGCTGAAGTTCACGGCGTGGATCTCTCACCTGTCTACATCGAGTATGCAAGAAAGCGCGGCTCGGATCCGCGATTGCTCTTTCATGTAGGCGATGCGTGCGCTCTGGACTTCCCCGACGGCAGCTTCGACCGCGTGCTCTCCCTGCTCGCCCTGCACTTCGTGCCCCGGACCGCAGAGGCCATCGCCGAGATGAAGAGAGTTGCCAGGCCGGGCAGCGTCGTTGGGGCTGCGGTCTGGGACGCCCGGGGCGGGTACGTTGCGAACCGGATGTTCTTTGACACGGCCGCCGCACTGGACCCCAGGGCGGGCGAGCGTCGCGCCCGGAACTACACGCGTCCAATGACCCGGCCAGGTGAACTGGCCGCGGCCTGGCGGGCCGCAGGGTTCCACGATGTCACCGCGGCCGTGCTGTGCATCCGGATGGAGTTCGCATCGTTTGCCGACTACTGGGCTCCGTACATCGGCAGAGAAGGCCCCGGCGCAGAGTACGTCGGCACCCTCAATGAAGCTGAGCGCGCGCGGCTCGAAGAAGCTGTCAAGTCCGCCTACCTGGATGGTGAGGCCGACGGACCTCGGTCCTACGCAGCGTTGGCCTGGGCGGTCAAGGGTACCGCACCAGGCTGATGACCGTGCTTCCGGGTCGTCAGGTGGGCGATGGCGCCCAAACCCCCGCTCGGGCGCTCCGCATCGCACTGGTCACGGGAGATCCCATGGAACACGTCCTCGAAGCCACGCTCGATCTGCCGCTCCCTCGCGACACCGTGTTCGCCTTCTTCGCGGAGGCGCGGAACCTCGAGTGCATCACCCCGCCCGAGCTCCGCTTCCGGATCCTGGCGGAGCCCCCCGGCGGCATGCACCAGGGGGCGCTCATCGAATACCAGCTCCGCCTCTTCGGCCTCCCGTTCCGCTGGACGACCTTGATCTCGGCCTGGGACCCGCCGCGCCAGTTCGTGGACGAGCAGCTCCGTGGTCCCTACGCGCTCTGGGTGCACACGCACGCCTTCACCGAGACGCCGGCGGGTACGCGCGTCGCCGACCTTGTCCGCTATCGCCTGCCGCTGTCGCCGCTCGGCGATCTCGCGCTGCCGCTCGTGCGCCCGCAGCTCGCGCGGATCTTCGCCTTTCGCCAAAGGGCCGTGCGTGCGGCGCTGCTCCCGTCCGCGGCCGCGGCCGGTCAGCGCGCGGCGAAGGGACCCTCGTCGGCCGAGCTCCCGTAGGTCGCCGGGAGCGGCACGTCGAGCATCCGCAGGTACACCGTGAGCTGCCCGCGGTGGTGGTACCAGTGGTTCAAGAGCACCGTCCGCGCGAACGCGATGCGCGGCATCGAGCGGAACACCTGGCCCTCGCGATACATGGTCCAGACCGCTTCGGCGCGACCGTCGTCCGTGGCAGCGAGACGCGCCTTCGCCGCCGCGACGCTCTTCTCGAGCGCGGCCAGGATGTCGGCGACCGTCTCCGAGGGCGGCGTGTCGAACTGGAGGGTCGTCATCTCGACCGAGTCGTGCGCGAGCATCGAGGTGATGCGCTCCGGGATCAGCGCGATGTGGAGCGCGAGCTTTCGGAGCGGCATCGACTTCGGATGCGGCATCCAGTCGAGCTTGTCCTCCGGAATGCGCTCGAGGAGACGGCGGGTTCCCGCCGCCTCGCGCTCGAGCTCGCCGATCATCGAATCCATCAGTCGCGTCATCGCGTTCTGCTCCTTGCCGGCGCACCGCCGCCGCCGCCGCCGCCCTGAGACCTGATACTCGCTACCATCCGCCGCCGCCGCCGCCGCCCGAGCTCGATCCGCCGCCGCCGCCGCCGCCGCTCGAGCTCGAGCTCGGCCGCGACACGCCGGCCGCCAGCGCGCCGGCTGCGGCCACCCAGGTGCCGCTCGCGCCGCCGCCGCCGAAGGTGCCGCCGCCGCCGGTCCAGCCGCCGCCCGTCGGGTGACCGCCCCCGAAACTGCCGCGGCCCAGGCCGCCGGTGCTCACGCTGCTTCCGGTCCCCCTGCTCTCGCCGCCGAACGCGTGGAACCAGCGATCCACGTTCTTGCCGAGCCCGAGCGCGATCAGGTAGGGGAACCATGCATCGTCGAGGCGCGGCTCCTCCCGGCGGAGCTCGCGCGCGAAGTGGCGCCGCGCCGCGGCGAGTCGCTTGCGGAGCGCGATCCCCGCGGCGGTGTCGGCCGAGCGTGCCGCGCGCACGCTGAACGCGATCCCGGTCCCGCCGAGGAGCGCGAGCGCGAGCGCACCCGGCGCCGACAGCCGATCGCGCGTGAGGATCACCGCGATCAGGACGCCGAGGCCGAGGAGGAGCGGGATCAGGAAGCGGAGCGCAGCGACCGCGGGCGACTTGACGCTCCGCCGCCAGGCGTAGGCGTTCCCGGCGGTGACGACCGTCCACAGGATCCCGCCGAAGAGCCCGATCGGGATCAGGAGGATCTCCGAGGGCCGCCTGATACCGGCGAAGAAGAAGGCGGCGATCGTGATGGGCACGAGGAGGAGGAGGGGCTTCAGCGAGGGGCCGCTGCGTTTCGCGCCGAGACCGCGGAGGAGGCGCACCTGGCGGGCGAGCGGCTCGCGGACCAGGGCCGCCGGATCGAAGCCCGACTTCCGGTAGTGGGCCGCGATCTTCTCCGTGCTCGTCGACTTCCCGGCAATGAAGAGCGCATCCACGAGCGGGCGCTCGTAGCCCTCGAGCGTGTCGCGGTCGACGAGGAGCGTGAGCTCGAGCACGTTCTTGGTGAAGATCCAGAACTTCTCCTGTCGCACTCGGCTCTGAATCTTCCGCTCGGCCACCATGCGCGCGATCACCGCCGCCACCTCGGCAGCACCGGTCGTGTCGTCGTAGGCGGCGCCCACCACCTCGGGCGGGAAGGCCAGCACGTGCTCGGCGAGCCAGTCCGGGTCGATGGCCGACTCGGGCGGGAGCGGGGCGAAGCGGCCGAGCGCGGCCTCGCGCCGGAAGAGACCGGCGAGCAGCACGACGAGCAGCGCGACCAGCGCGGCGGCGAGGCCCCGGCGGAGCCCGGGCGGCGCCATGGCGAGGACCGCAGCGGGGCGGCCGACGCCGCCGTAGCGGAGCGGCATGCGCACGATGTAGCCCGTGCCCGGCGACAGCGGCCCGCTGTGCGCCGCGTATCCCGAGCGCGGCTGCCAGACCGGATGGATGTCGAGATCGAGCGTGAACTGCTCGATCACGCCCTCGCGGTCCCGGAATGCGAAGTCGTGATCGAGGAGATAGCGATCGCCGCCCTGCGGGACGAGGATCTTCGAGAGCGTGTAGACGAGGACGTAGGTGATCTCGGTGTGGTCGAACGCGGGGCCGGCGGGATCGCGGCTCCGCCAGCGGAGCGTGTTCGCGCCGGCCCAGTCGAACTGGTTCATGACATCGAGGCTGCCCTGGTCGAGCCGCGTCTCCTCGCCGTCCGCGTCGATGCGGGTCACCGACTCGAGATCGAGCTCCTGATCGCCGGCGAGGAGGAAGACGCGCTCGCCGCCGTTCCAGTCGCCGGTGAAGACCATGACCTGGCGCTCGGTCACGTGGAGGCGGCCCGCGGCGTCGAGCTGGGCGGCGACCGCGAGCTCCTTCCAGTAGAGCTCGCGGTCCTGGGCGGCAGCCGGGGCGGGCGCTGCGGCGAAGGCGAGGAGGGCGGCGGCAAGCAGGAGCGGACTCATGGCGCGCAGCATAGCGCAGGTGCCGGCCGGGCGCTCATCCCGCCATCCTGCCTCATCATCCCCCCGGCTCGCCCGCCAGCTCGCGGAAGAGGGCCTCGGTCTCCGGGCCCGGCGCCAGATCGAGCTCCCGCTGCATCCTCCGTGCGAAGCTCCGATAACTGCGGATGAGAGCAGAGTTCTCCTCACGGGCGGCGAGCGCGCGGAGGAGAAGCCGCTCGGCCTCCTCGGAGAGCGGGTCCTCCCCGAGAACGCGGCGCGCCAGGGCGACCGCCTCCGCGGTGCGGCTCGCCGCCAGTTCCAGCGCGCCGAGACCGACGAGGAGACGCTGGTGGCGGTCGCGGAGCCGCTCGCGTTCCGCTGCGGCCCACGACGCGTAGCGCAGCTCCGGCAGGAGCTCGCCGCGATAGGCGGCGACCGCCGCCGTGACCCGCGTGCGCCGGCGCTCGACCTCGGCGGCGGCGAGGCGCGGGCGTTCCACCGACCATGGGCGGCGCGCGAGATCGGCGAGCACCGGCTCGCACGCCGCGGCGAGCCGCTCGAATTCCTCGACGTCCACTGTCGCGCGGTCGCCGGCGCCCAGCCGGTAGAGCCCTGATTCGCCGAGCAGCACGCGAAATGGCCCCCGGGGGCCGACCTCCGGCTCGAGGATGCGCCGCGCCGCGGACAGCGCCACATCGAATCGGTTCCGGCTCGCGGCGGGAGGAGCGCCCGGCCACAACGTCTCGGCGAGGGCCTCGCGCTCGCAGGCCGCACCGCGGGCGAGCGCGAGTCGCGCGACGAGCGCGATCGAGGCGCGTCGCGGAAAGCTGGCCGGCGCGCCGCCGATCGTGACCGCGAACCCGCCGAGGAGCCGGATCGCCACCGCCGGGCGCTCCCCGCCGCCCGTCGCGCGCACCGCGAAGAGCGGCCCCGCGGGCGCCGCTTCCGGTGGTGCCGCTTCCGGCAGCGCCGTCTCGGGCAGCGCGGCGCGAGCGCGCGCGAGGAGCGTGCCGCCGGCGCCCGTCGCCGCGAGGGCGCCGACGAGGGGGACCGCGACATCGGCCTCCTTGCGCAGGAGGATGAAGTAGCCCTCGCGGGCGAGGAGGGCGAGTGCGCGGCGGAACGTGGGCGCGAAATCCTCGCCCGCCAGCGCGCGCACCCGGGCGGCGTAGAGCCAGTTCCGGGCGAGCTCCTTCCTGTCGCCGAGGCGCCGCGAAACGCGCGCCGCCGCGGCGAGATCGGCGAGCCCGGCCGCCGGGTCGCCCCGGAGCCCACGCACGAGGCCGCGCTCCATGCGCGCGACAGCAAGCCATGATGGCGAGTCGAGACGCGAAAAGCCATCGACAGCCGCCGATAGTTGCGATGCTGCCACGTCCAGATCGCCGCGCCGGCGCGCCCACACCCCGGACCAGACCGCGAGAATGAGTGCCGCGCTCGGCGAGCCGAAGCGATTGACCATGTCCTCGGCGGCGGCGAAGTGCGGGGCGGCGTCATCGAACGCGCCCCGTTCCGAGTGTGCACGAGCACGGATGATCGCCGCGATGGCGCGGTTGCTGGGGAGGCTCGAGCGCGCGGTCTGGATCTCCGCCTCGTCGAGGTAGGCGAGGGCCTTCTCCTCCTGGCCGAGGTAGATCGAGGCATCGGCCATGTTGATGAGGAGCGATTGGGCGCGCGTCGCGTGGCCGGCGTGGCGGAAGATGCCGAGCGCATGGCGCGCGAGGAGAAGGTAGGCGTCCCAGCGACCCTGGGTGAAGGCCACGGTCGCGCGGCGGAGCGAGACCTCGGCCATCTCGATCTCGTGCCCGGTGGCGCGCAGATGTCGCTCGGCGGTGGCGAGCATGACCCGCGCGCGCTCCGGTCTGCCGGCATGCAGGTGGAGCTCGCCGAGCTGCATGAGGATTAGCCCGCGGGCGGCCCGTTCGCGGGCCGGGATCCGGCGCAGCACGGATCCTGCCTGCTTGAGCGAGCCGCGGAACTTGCCGGTCATGATCGCGACCCTGATCTCGACTCCGAGTGCGCGCGCGACCTCGGGGAAGGCGTGACGCTCGAGAAAGTCGCGGGCGGCGGCGCGGGCCAGCTGGATGGCCTCGTCGAACCGTCCGGCATCGCGCGCCTCGTAGGCGCCATGGAGTTCGAGCCACGGGGCGGCGACCTCGCTCCGGGCCGCGACGAGAGCGAGCGGGGCGATCGGCGCGAGCGGGGCGACGGGCACCGATCGGGCGGGGCCCCGGCGCCGCCTGGCGCCGGCCGCCGTCTCGGCTGCCTGTTCGAAGAGGCGCGCTGCTTCCTCCAGCGCTCCTCCCTCCTTGAGCACGCGGACCGCACGCGCCGGCTCGCCATGGGCCATCCAGTAGCGGGCAAGACGAGTCAAGAGCCGGACCCGCTCTGCCGCGTCCGTCTCCGCCGCGAAGCGCCGGCGGAGCGCTTCGGCGAGGAGCGGATGGAACCGCAGCGCGGCGCTGCTCCCGGGCAGCGACCGCACGAAGAGGTCTCGGCGCGAGACCTCGACCAGGAGATGCTCCGCGTCGCCGCGGCCGAGGAGGAAGCGCAGCGCGTCGGGATCGAGATCCTCGAGCAGCGCAGCGCGGGCGAGGGTGCGCCGGAGGCGCGCCGGAAGCGGCGCCACGACGTCCTCGTCCAGGAAGTCGAGCAGTTGCTCGGCGCCGCCGGCAGCGCCGGACTGCCGGTCGGCGGGCAACGCGGCGCGCCCGCTCCGGCGGCGCTCGTGCGCGAGGAGTGCGAGCCCGGCCGCCCACCCGCCGACCAGCGCGCGGATCGTGGCGCTCTCCTCCGGCGTGACGCCGAGGCCGAACGAGGAAGCAAAGAGCTCCGCCTGCTCGGCGGCCGTGAACTCGAGCTCCGCGGCTCCGATGGTCACGAGCCCGCCCTGGAGGGCAAGGCGGGTGAGCGGCAGCGGACACTCGCCGCGACAGGTGACGAGGAAGCGTACAGCCGGCCCCGACTCCTCCATGATCCGAGCCAGCCAGTGCAAACTTTCGCGGCCACCCGCAAGTACCTGCAAATCGTCGAGCGCGACGATCAGGCCGCCGGCTGCGGCGGCGGTGGCCAGCTCCTCGGCGAGGCTCGCGGCCAGGAGGCCGCCGTCCCGTTCCATGTCGCGGCGGGAGGCGAAGAGCCGGCACGTTCGGTCTCCCAGCGGCGGCTCGCGCTTTTCTGCGGCCGCGAGCAGTTTTTCTGCGAGATGAGAGGGATCGTGATCCTCGCGACGGAGGCGGCAGGAGAGCCCGCCGGCCGCCGCGGCGAACTCGAGGGCGAGGGTCGTCTTCCCGTACCCGGCCGGGGCGGCGAGGAGGGCCACCTTCCAGGGGCCGGCGAGCAGGGCGAAGAGCCGGGGCCGGGGCAGGAGGGGAGCAGGGCCGGAACCCGTGGGGAGGCCGCCGGCGCCCTCGCCGGGCCGAATCTCCCCGGTTGCCGGCCGGCGTTTGTAAGAAGGGCGTAAGAGCGGCGACCGAGGCTCGTCTTCGGTCGCCCGTGACCCAGCGGGCGCAACGGCCATGCGTCCCTCCCGGCCATGGTCATCGAGCATCAGGTCACCGCGCACCAGGCGCCACCCCGATCCGTCGCGGCCGCAGCGGCCGATGGCGGTCAGGTCAGACGGGTGGCGCAGGGGCGCGAGTTTCGAGGAGCGGGGGATGATGAGCAGACGGAGGCATGCAGGTCGCCGGTCATCTGCCCGCTCCGGGAGACTAGCATGAAAGCCCACGCTCTCTCCGCGCGTCTCGCGTCCGCCCTGGCGGCGGCGCTGGCGCTCGCCCCCCTCCTCACCAACCCGCAGCCGGCGCTCGCCGCGGCCGTGCCGGTCGCCCGCGACGGCGAGGCCGCTCCCGACGGCAACGGCGTCTATGGCTCCTCCACGAGCTTCGGCGATCCCTGTCTGAATGACGGGGGGCAGGTCGCGTTCTCGGCCCGGCTCACCGGCACCGCCGGCGGCACCGCCGACGATGAGGTGATCACGCGGGCGCGGGCCGGAGCCCCCGACACCTCGATCGTGCGCGAGGGCGAGGCGCTCCCGATCGGCGGCGCCTTCGCGAGCGGCCTCCATTTCGTCACGCGCCAGTACGTGATGAACAACGGCGGTCGGGTCGCCTTCGCCGCCAACCTGACCGGCACTCCGGGCGGCACTACCGACAATGCGGGCATGTACTCGAGCGAAGGTCCAGGCACGCTCATCCAGCATGCTCGCAAGGGGACGACGGCCCCGGGGTTCACGTCCCCCTTCGCCTCCTTCTTCCCGCCGCAGATCAACAACCAGGTCCCGGCCGACGTCTCGTTCTTCGCCGGCATCGGCACGACCGGCCCGGGTGCTATCTATATCGCCTCCACGACCACGCTCACGCGCCTGGCCTACGGCGGACAGCTGATGCCTGACGGCAATGGCTCGATCCGGCAGTTCTACGACACCGATCCGCCGGCCCTCCGGCCCAACGCGAACGAGGTCGCGGTGATGGCGTGGCTCTGGTCCAACGGCGGTCTGCTCGACGACGGTGGGCTCCTGAAGGCGCGCCCGTCCGGCATCTCGATCGTCGCCCGTGGCGGCAACCCCGCTCCCGGGGGCGGCATCTACGACAATCCATGGGGACCGGTGATCAACATCCTGGGCAACGCCGCCTTCCTCGCCACTCGCTACCCCACGAGCGATGGCGAGGGGATCTACCTCGCGGGCGGGAGCATCCTCGGCGGCGCGCGCATCGCCGTCAAAGGGCAGGTCGCCCCCGATCACAACGGGACCTTCGCGAGCTTCCAGCATCCGTCGCTCAGCGCCGGCAACCTCGTGTCCTTCCGGGCCAGCTTGACCGGGACGGCCGGCGGCGGCCTCGACGACTCGGGCATCTATCGGGGCGACTCGCTGATCCTGATCCAGGTGGCGCGCGAGGACGAGCCCGTGCCCGAGGGTGGCGGCCGCTTCGCGAGCTTCGGGAACGTCACCGGCATCAACGCCGCCGGCCAGGTGCTCTTCACCGCGAACCTGCGCGGCACTCCCGGCGGTTCGAGCGACGATCGCGGCCTCTACCTGTGGGATGAAGCGGACGGCCTGTGCAAGGTCCTCCGCGAGGGCGACCTGATCGACGGGCGTGCGGTCGTGGATTTCTCGACGCTCACGGCGCGCGACTACGGCGGCTATCGGTGCCTGAACGACGCGGGCGAAGCGGTTGCGCGCGTCGATCTGAGCGGGATCGGCGGCGACGGCATCTACATCCTCACCTGTCCGGCGACCGCGGCCGTGACGGCGCCCGCGCCGGCGCCGAGCGCGTCCGGATGGCTCGCGGTCGCGCCGAATCCGGCATCGGGTCCCTTCAATCTCACCTACTCGATTCCGGGCCCGGCCGGCATCACGCCGCTCAATGTGTCGGTGCACGACGTGGCCGGACGGCTCGTGCGCGCGCTTTTCACCGGGGATGCGGCGATGAGCGGCGAGCTCACCTGGGATGGGACGGGCGACGGCGGGCGGCCGCTGCCGCGCGGGGTCTACTTCCTGCGCCTCACGACACCGGACGCCACCATGGTGCGCCGGATCGTGCGGATCGGGTCGTAGCCCCGAGCCTTCGGGCTCCGGGACGCCCGTGGCGGCGCCGTGGCGAGACCTGACGCCCGGCGCCGCCTTCTTGCTGGGTGGTGTTGACGGGTAGTTAACATGAGAATTGTAGATTCTTCCTCGTCGCGGGACCGGGCGTCGCCTTGTTGGGCGTCTCGCCGGTCCATATACTGATGGTGGAAGTTGCGGGGCTGCTGACTCCGTCGTCCCGGCTGTCGTGATGTCGGAAGCGGAGGGGCTCGCCGACAGGGGCGAGCCCGCCACCTCTTTCGTCTCGGCCCCGCTCGTGGAGGCTGACGATGCGTGCCCGGCAGCCAGGCGGTAGGCAGCCGGCAGATGCCGTCGTTCCGGCCGCTGGAAGCCGGTCGCCGGCGTCTCGCCGCGCGCGCAGCGCACCCTCCACGCCCGCCCGCTGGAGATCAGCGCGATCTCCGAGCGTCTTGCATCCAGCACAGATTCATCCGCAGCCCGGGCGCGGCCACACTGCGCCCGGGCTTTGCCTTCCTCCCGGGGTCGACGGATCGCGCGAGGACAGGCTCGACGTCGAGAGGAGTTGCGCCATGTGGAGAGCTTCATTGCTTGCCATTGCAGTCCTCGCCACCGTGCTGCTGACGCCCGGTGCCGCGGCGGGGGCCTGGGAATCCCCGGTCCGGATCTCGGACGGGGTCATGGATGCGCGGTATCCGCAGGTGGCGGCCGCCGGCCAGTACGTGCACGCGGTGTGGCGCGATGTGAGCGCCATGACCCTCGTGTATCGCAGGAGCACCGACGGCGGGAGCACCTGGGCGGACCCGATCACCTTGCACACCGCCGGCTGCACGTATGCCTACGTCGCGGTCTCCGGCCAGTACGTGCACGTGGTCTGGGACGCCGAGTCGAGCTCGATCAAGTATCGCCGCAGCACCGCCTACGGCGCCGCCGGGAGCTGGGACGCGACCGTGACCCTCTCGTCCGGGACCACCACGGGCTATGAGCCGGACATCGCCGCCCGCGGTAGCCGGGTCTATGTCACCTGGATCGGCTATTCGCCGCACCAGGATGAGATCCTCTTCCGCTCGAGCGCGGACAACGGCGCGAGCTGGGCGGCCGCCACGACCGCCGCCACCGGTTGCACCGGCACGGCGCGCGTGGCCGCTTCGTACAACAGCGGAACGGCTGCCGAGATGGTTTACGTGGCCTGGTACTCGGACGATGCCGGCAATTACTACGTGAAGCACCAGCGCAGCACCAACGGCGGGAGCGCGTGGAGCGCCGCGCTGACCCTGTGGACGATCAGCAAGGCGACGCAGAACTACTGCGAGGTCTCGGTCGCCGCCCACAAGCAGCACATCTTGGTCGACCGCTACACGCCCGCCCCGGCGGGTCCCAGCCAGCGGCACAGCGCCGACTACGGGGCCACCTTCGCGAACTCCGTGAATCTCGGCAGCGGCAATGTCTTCACGCCGGAGGTCGATGTCAACCTCGGCTACACCGATAACGGCTGCAGCGTCTACACGCGATCCAATCGTCTCTATGTGTCGATCGCGGCGGCCGGCGAGACCGACATCGGGGCGGCCGGCGGCAGCTCTCCGGCCGCCGACATCGGGACCGACGGCAACGTGAACATGCACGTGGTGTGCAGCTCGCGCGGCGCCTCCATCTACGACATCAACTACCACCGCTACGTCGAGGCCGACGACTTCACGCCGCCGGACGGCGGCGATCTGACCGGCGTGTGGAAGAGCGATGCCGCATGGGGCGATCTCGACGGCGACGGCGATCTCGACCTCGTGACGAGCGGCGAGACCGCGGCGGGCACCCTGGTCACGAAGACCTACCGGAACCAGGGCGGGGCGCTCGTGTTCAGCCAGGACCTCGACGGCGTCCAGAACGAGAGCAGCGGGCACCTGGCCTTTGGCGACTACGACGGCGACGGCGATCTCGACCTCGCCCTCGCCGGAGCGACCGCGGCCGGGCGAATCACCCGCATCTACAGGAACAACGGGAGCGGCACCCTGACCTGGGACAGCGCCCAGGCGCTGACCGGGCTCCAGCTCGCCGCTCTGGCCTTTGGCGACTACGACCTGGACGGCGATCTCGACCTGGTCACGATCGGTCACGACGGCGCGCAGGCCCGGGCGCTTCTCTACAGGAACGATCCGCTCGGCACGCTGACCCTGGACGCGGCGGCCGCTCTCGTCGGAGTGTACGCCGGGTCCGCCGACTGGGCCGACATGGACCGCGACGGCGACCTCGATCTCTTGATCACCGGGAGCGACGGAGTCCAGAGGCGCACGATCTTCTACGAGAACAACCCGCCCGGGGTGCTGACCAACGATGGAGATCACGGCCTCCCGGCGACCTCGCTCTCGGACGCCGCCTGGGGCGACTACGACAACGACGGCGATCTCGATCTGGCCATCACCGGCAGCGGCACGCCGAACTTCGCCCGCATCTACGCCAATGACGGAGTCGGGAACCTGTCCCAGGTGAAGAACATGGCGAACATCTATCGCAGCTCCTGCGCCTGGGGCGACTACGACAACGACGGCGATCTCGACGTCGCGATCTGCGGGTACGACGGCTCCGGCCTCTATACCTGGATCTGCCAGAATACCGGCAGCGACTTCGTGGAACAGCCCTTCTACTTCCCCTACGTGCGCGAGGGATCGCTCTCGTGGGCCGATGCGGACCAGGACGGCGATCTCGACTTCTTCGTGACCGGTGCCGACTGGGACACGAAGTACGCTCGCCTCTACATGAACACGGGCGGCCTCAGCAACTCCCCGCCCGGAGTTCCCACGACGGTCGGCTGCGACGTCGTCCCCGGCGGCATGCGGCTCCGCTGGAACGCGGCCGCGGACGGCCAGACTCAATCGGCGGGCCTCTACTACGCGCTCCGGGTCGGCCGGACGGCGGGCGGACACGAGATCCTGTCAGGCACCTACGGGACGCCGCTCATGGGCAACGCCGGCCAGGGTCGCTCGATCGTCCTCGACGTGCCAGCCGGCGACTACTACTGGAGCGTCCGCGCGGTCGACGCGGGGCTCGCGGCCTCGGCGTGGTCGCCCGAGGTGGCGTGCGCGGTGAGCGGCGTCGCCCCGGACGGGCCTCCGGCGCCTGACCTCCCCGGTGGGTTCGCGCTCGCGATCGAGGACGCGAATCCGTTCCGGCCGCCCGTCACCGTGTCCTACCGGTTGCCCGCGGGCGGGCCGGTCGAGCTCGGGATCTACGACGTCGCCGGCCGTCTCGTGCGGCGGCTGGTCGATGACGCGCAGGGCGCCGGCCCGCATGTCGTCGCCTGGGACGGGCGCGACAGCGGCGGGAGCGCGGTCGGCCCCGGCATCTACCTGATCCGGCTGGCCAGCGACGGCCGGGGGGAGACGAGGAAGGCCGCGCTGGTCAGGTGAGTGCAGGCGAACCGGCAAACCGGCGGACCGGCGGACCGGCGAACACGCGAACCGGCGAGGCGGCGCCGCGGTGCGAGGTGGCACCCCGGCGCCGCTTTCCTTCCCAGCGTTCGGCTATGATGCTCGCCGCAGTTCCCCGTTGCTCGGACGCGAGAGAGAGGAGGTCCTGATGGTCCCGCTCATGTCGCTGTGGATCCCGATTCTCCTGTCGGCGGTCATCGTCTTCGTGGCGAGCTCCGTCATCCACATGCTGCTGCGCTATCACGGCAACAACTTCAGTCGCGTCAAGTCCGAGGAGGAGGTGATGGCGGCGCTGCGCCCATTCAGCATTCCTCCGGGCGAATACATGATGCCGTTCGCAGGCGGCTCGGCGCAGATGAAGGACCCCGCGTACATTGCCAGGCTGAACCAGGGCCCGGTCGCCATGGTGACCGTCCTGCCGAACGGTCCCTTCACCATGGGGAAGAGCCTCCTCCTCTGGTTCGTCTACGGCGTCGTGGTCAGCGTCTGCGCCGCCTACGTAACCGGGCGGGCGCTGCCGGCCGGGAGCCCGTATCCGGCCGTCTTCCGCTTCGCGGGCGCCACCGCCTTCGTGGGCTACGCGCTCGCGCTGTGGCAGGATTCGATCTGGTTCCGGCGCTCGTGGACGACGACCTTCAAGTTCACGTTCGACGGCCTCATCTACGGGCTGCTCACGGGCGGCACCTTCGCGGCCCTGTGGCCGTGAGGACCGATCAAGGTCGGCGCGAGTTCGTCCGATCAGAATCCTTGAGGCGCTGCCGGCCCGGCGCGACACACTCCGCCGGGCCGCGGCGCCACCATCTGATACACTGGCGGTCTTTCCGCGCTCCCCGCGAACCCGGACCAGGACGAGGGCATGGACCCGATCCACTACTTCTTCGAGAATCTCTACAACCTCGAGGCGCTGATCCGCTGGGGCGGATACATCGTGCTGACCCTCATCGTGTTCGCGGAGACCGGCCTCCTCGTCGGCTTCTTCCTGCCCGGCGACTCGCTGCTCGTCACCGCCGGCATCATCGCCGCGGCCGGCGATCTCAACATCGTCGTCCTCAATCTCCTCCTGATGGCGGCGGCCATCATCGGCGACTCGACGGGGTATGCGATCGGGCGGCGGACGGGTCCCAAGATCTTCACCCGCGAGAAGTCGCTCTTCTTCGCCAAGGATCATCTGCTCCGCACCAAGGCCTTCTACGAGAAGCACGGCGGCAAGACCATCGTCATAGCACGCTTCATGCCCTTCGCCCGCACCTTCGCCCCGATCGTGGCCGGCGTCGGCCAGATGGACTACCGGCACTTCGTCTTCTACAACGTGTTCGGCGGGATCGGGTGGGTGGCGAGCATGACCCTCATCGGCTACTTCCTCGGGAACGCCATCCCCGACATCGATCGCCACGTGCACAAGGTGGTGGCCGTGGTGATCCTCCTCTCGATCCTGCCCGGGATCATCGCCATCGTCCGGGAACGCATGAAGAAGCGGCGGGCGGCGCCGGCCGCGGACTAGCGCGCGACTCCGGGCGCAAAGCTCAGGCGCGGCGGTAGAGGAACGCGGCCCCGATCCCGACCGCAAGCACCGCGCCGAACACGAGCGCATCGGCGAGCCGTGCCTGGGCGAGGAAGGCGAGCGAGACGAGGAGCCCGAGCGCCGGCACGATGAGCCTGCGGTCGATCCGCCGGCCTCCTTCCCGGTAGCGGAGCGCGAGGAGCGCGCCGGTCGTCGCCGCGTACTGGAGCACGACGGCGAGGACCGAGATCGCGATCAGGCGCTCGAAGACCGCGGCGAGCGCGAAGGCGATGGTGGCGCCGGCGGTGACGAGGATGGCGAGCGCCGGGGTCGCGCAGCGCGGGTGGCGCGCGGCGAGCGCCCGCGGCAGGAAACCGTCCTCGGCGAGCACGGTCAGGTAGTGGGCGCCGGAGAGCGCGGTACCCGCGTTGTAGCCGAGGATCGAGACGAGCGCGGCGGCGGCGACGAAGGTCGCGCCGGCGGGACCGGCGAGCGCGTGCGCCAGATCGGAGAGCGGGCGCTCGGAGCCGGCGAGGGCGACCGGTCCGGCCGACACGCAGAGCTGGAGCGCGATGTAAACGGCGGTCGAGAAGCCGAGCGCACCCACGACCGCGATCGGCACCGCGCGCCGCGCCCCGCGCACCTCCCCGGCGATGATCGGCGCCACCTCGAATCCCTGACAGGCGAAGAGCGCCATCCACAGGGCTGCCGGGAAGCCGGCCCACGAGCCGCCCGCGGGCGTGAGCACGTCGAGGCGCGCCGGGTCGAGATGCGGCAGCGCGACGAGCGCCACGAGGAGGAGCGGCGCCGACTTCGCGATCGTGAGGAGCATCATCACGCGCGCGCCGAGGCGGACCCCGCGCACGTTGATCGCGGCGAGAACGAGGACGACGAGCGCGCCGATCCAGTGGGCGGCGCCGCTGCGTCCGGCCGCCGGGACGAACACGGCGAGATAGGCGGCGACCGCGGAGGCCACCGCCGCCCACGACACGACCGCGGTCGCCCAGGCCACCCAGCCCACCGCGTAGCCCGCACGCGGGCCGAAGGCGGCGTGCGCATAGAGGTACGGGCCGCCGTCCCGCTCGAAGCGGCGCCCGAGATCGGCGAAGGCGAGAGCGATCGGGGCGAGGCCGGCGGCGGCGACGACGAAGCCCCATACGGCTGCCGCGCCGAGGAGCGCGTCGATCGCGGCCCGGGAGGAGGAAGATGCCGGAGCCGATGATGGCGTTCACGCCGAGGCAGAAGACCTGGAACGGCGTGACGACGCGACGGCGGGCGGGGGCGGTACCGGCGGCGACAGCGGGGGTGGTGGTCATGCTGGTGAGGGCGGTGAGTGCACGGCCGGCGCGCCCGTTCGCGGGGCGCGCCGGACCGTTCCACGACATGCGCGAGCTAGATCTTCTTCTTCGAGAAGTACCAGTCGGTGACCTTGATGTCGGTCATCTTGATCCGCTCCTCGGCGGCCTGCGTCGTCGTCGGCGGGGGCACGATGACCTCCTGCCCCGGCGTCCAGTTGGCCGGGCAGGCGACTCCCTTCGCATCCACGGTCTGCAGGGCGTCGATGACCCGCATGATCTCGTCGAAGTTGCGCCCGACGTTGAGCGGGTAGTAGATCATGGCGCGGATCGCGCGCTTCGGATCGATGAAGAAGACGCAGCGCACGGCCGCCGTGGCGGCGCTCGCCAGGTGCACCATCCCGTAGAGCTGCGCGACCTTCTGATCGAGATCGGCGATCACCGGGAACTTGATCTTGACGCCGAACTTCTCCTCGATGTTGCGGACCCAGGCGATGTGGCTGTAGACCGAGTCGATCGAGTTGCCGATGAGCGCCACGCCCTTTCTTCTCGAACTCGTCGTAACGCTTGGCGAATCTCGATGAACTCGGTCGTGCACACCGGCGTGAAATCGGCCGGATGCGAGAACAGGATGACCCACTTGCCCGTTTGCCAGGTCGAGAGGCGGACCGGGCCGTGGGTGGTATTGGCTTCGAAATCGGGCGCCGCACCGTTCAGCTCGAGACGCGGGCGCTCGGTCGCGGGCGGATTCATCGTCGCGGTCAAAGGGTGCCTCCTTGGCTTGTTGGACACGCCAGCAGCAACTTGGTGCTGAGCGGCGACGGCCCAGCGCCCGTCGCGGCCCGGGACGGCGCTCCTCGTGATCCGGGATCGGTCGGCTGGGGCAGAAGATTATACAGCAGCCCGGCGGGCGGCACCCGAGCGTGGCAACGTGGAGTAGAATGAAGGTGAGCGGGTCCCGGCCCAATCTGCGGATGCAGGTGAAAGGAGGTCGCCATGCGACCGTTCTGGCCAGCCTACCTCCTCGTGCCCCTCGTTTTCTTCCTGGCACTGCTCGCGTTCACCCCTCCGGCCGTCGCCGCCCTCATCATCGTCCCCGACCAGGCACCGGCCATCCAGGACGCGATCACGGCTGCGGCGAGCGGCGACTCGATCCTCGTGCGCGCCGGCACCTACGCCGAGAGCCTGACCCTGTCCGGGAAGGACGTGACCATCTTCGGCGAGTCCGGTGCCGCGGCGACGATCCTCTCTGGAAGCTCGGTCTACCGCATTCTCGACGTGGCGGGGCCCGGCGTCACCACGGCGACCGTGCTCGCGGACTTGACCTTCCGTGACGGCAAGGCGGTGCAAGGCGCCGGCATCCGCCTGAGCGGCGGCGCCTCGCTCACGGTGCGGCGGTGCCGCTTCCTCGGGAACCGCGCCGAGGGCACCGCGGGCTTTGGTGCCGCCGGCGCCGCGCGATGCTCGGTGCGGGCTCGACGCTCCTCGTCGAGTCGAGCCTCTTCCAGGAGAACCTGGCCGCCGTCACGGATCTCTCGGGCGGGGGCCTCGGGGGCGCCATCGAGGCCGTGCCCGGGGCGCGGCTCGAGGTGCGGAGCTCGGAGTTCATCGGCAACGACGCCTCAGGTTTCGAGGGCGGGTTCGGCGGTGCCATCGATGTCCGGGGGGATGCCCTCATCGAGGACTGCCGGTTCAGCGGCGGATTCGCGATGGAAGGAGCCGCCATTCGCGCCGGTTACCTCGGCTATGACGATGGCTCGGGGCTCCGGGACTGGGAGATCGTTATCCGCCGATGTGTTTTCGATGACAACTGGGCCAGCATGTTCTGGGGAGGAGCGGGCATCGACTGCGTCTTCGCGATCGCGACCATCGAAGACAATACCTTCTTCGACAATCGGGGCATCGCCTTGAAGGTGAGCCGCTCGCAAGGGACGATCGCGCGCAACACGGTGGCCTACAACTTCAACGAGGGCATCGATCTGTGGGTCCTGGAGCAGACGCCGCTCATCGTGAGCAACAACGTCGTTGTCCACAATGGCTCCGGAATCACCTCGTACCGCGTGCCGGCTGCCGGATCGATCGCCTGCAACGATGTCTGGGGGAACGCGCAGGGCAACTACGGCCGTGACTGCCCCGATCTGACGGGGATCGACGGCAACATCTCGGTCGATCCGCTCTTCTGCGACGCGCCGGCGCGCGACTTGACGCTCGATGCGCGCTCGCCCTGCGCGCCCGCGCTGTCGCCGCCGGGCTGCGGGCTCATCGGCGCCTGGCCGGTCGCGTGCGGCTTGGCGGCCGTGGATGAGGTGGCGCCGGCGCTGCCGCTCCGCCTCGCGGTACATCCCAATCCGATCCACGGGGGCGCGACGTTCACCTTCAACGCCGGTGCGGGCGGGCAGACGCTCGAGATCCACAACAGCAGTGGACGTCTTGTGGTCGCGATTCTCGCGGGCGGCCACGGGGTGGATTGGAACCCGCCATCCGACCTGCCGGCGGGGATCTACTTCGCGACGCTCACCGGCCGGACCGGGCGGTCGGAGACGATCAAGGTCGCTGTTCTCCGCTGACGCCGCAAGGCATCCTCATCGAACGAGCACGAGGCGGGTCACGGCGCGCTGCGTCTCACCCGCGGTGCGTGTCCGCCGCCCTTCCGCCGCGAGGTGGAAGAAGTAGCACCCGCTCGGGGCGCGGCGGCCCGAGGCGAGGCGTCCGTCCCAGGTCACCTGGTGCGTGCCGGGCGCCCGCACCTCATCGAGCAGGGCATCGACCAGGCGGCCCGCGGCATCGTGCAGGGTCAGGTCCACTCGCATCGTCGCCGAGAGCGTGAAGCGCGCGGCGAAGGAGGCGTTCCCGACACTCCACGCGGTCAGGCTGAGCCCCGTTCCACCGGCGTTGCCGCCCCGCGCATCGTCCGGCGGAACGGCGGTCCCCGTGAAATAGACCGCGTAGAGTGCGGCGCCCTGTCCCTGGAGGATGAGGAGACGTCGCCCCGGGTCATGGGTCCACCCACTGTAGGGAACACCGTCGCGGAGGACCAGGGCGGGCGCCGACTCGACTTCGCTGAACGCGAGCTCCGCGGGCGCGCCGTCATCGATCTCCCACCGGCAGGTGAACGGTCCGGCCGACAGCGGGAAGCCAGCGGCCTCGAGATCCAGAGTCGCCGCCGCCACATTGCCGAGCATGTCGAAGTCCACGTGGCGCTGCGTGGCGTTGAGCGCGCCACGGATTCGCGCGAATGACTCCGCCGGTTGCCGCATCTCGAGATCGGTCCAGTACCAGCGCCCTTCCTCGTCGGCCTCGACGGCAGATCCGCTCCGGATACCGCTCGAGGGCGAAGCTCCCGAGGAAGTCGCAGATCAGCCCCTCCTCCGCGCAGCCCCAGCCGTGGCCGTCGAGGGACGACTCGCGGATCATCACCGTGTCGGCGACGGCCGGCATCACCGCGTAGAGGTCCTCGGCGTGCGCGCGCCAGATCTGGTCGGATGTCGCCGCGGCCGAAGGTGAGCAGAGCGGCAGGTGCCGGGCATTGCAGTGCATGCTGCGGTCGATCGGCGAAGCAGACGGCGGAGTTCCGGTGATACTCGAGCGGGACCTCGCTCGGGCGTCCCGCCGAACGCCCCGATCATCGAGTAGTTGATCCCCTGCTCGTGGAAGCGGCGCTCGCAATCCTGGATCCCGGAGATCGAGGCGGCCGCCGCCACCATCGGCCCGCCGCGGATCGAGGTGGTTGTTCGCGAAGACCATCCCGGCCGCGCCGCCCATCGAGGCGCCGACCATGTAGATGCGGTCCGGGATCGACGCTGTAACGCTCCTCGATCCAGCGGATGACGTCGACGACGTGCGACTGGGTCGCCTGGTTGTTCCAGTGGGTGGGGCTCGGACCGTCGTGGGAGGCGGCGATCCAGCCGCGCGCGTTGGCCTCGGCGTCGAAGTCGCTGGCGAGCTGCATCTCGTCGTGGTTCCCGCCCCACTGGTGCCAGCCGATGAGGAGCGGGCGCGGGGTGCCGGGCGTGTACCCGGCGGGGATCTGGAGCCAGAAGGTCTCGGTGCCGCCGAGAGTCGTCTCGATCGTGACCTCGAATTCCTCCTGTGCGCTCGCCGTTCGCGCGGGCGCGAGGGCGAGCGCCGCGAGCGCGGCCGCCACGAGGAGTGTCCGGAAGAGGGCGCCGGCTGCTGGGCGGACGGTCATGCCGATAGGCCCCCGGGTGGGCTGGCGCCGCCTATGCGCTCGCCGTGCGGGCGGGCGCCGGCGCGCTCCTGAGCTCGTCGATGGTGAACAGCGCCGCGAAGCGCACGTCGCGCGCCGCGATGTTCTCGCTCCCGCCCTGCTTCCGATCCACGATGGCGAGCGCGGCGAGGACGGTGCCGCCTTCGCTGCGGAAGGCGTCGATGGCGCGGATGGTGGAGTCGCCGGTCGTCACCACGTCGTCCAGCACGAGCACGCGGTCGCCCGCCTCGAAGTTGCCCTCGATGAGCCGCATGCGCCCGTGGTCCTTCGGCGACTTCCGCACCGAGGCCTCGCGCACCGTGCGTCCCCGCCGGTGGAGCTCGCTGCCCACGGCGTGCGCGATGGCGTCGGCGCCGAGCGTGAGGCCGCCGATCGAGTCGGGGGTGAGCCCCTCCTGCTCGAGCCAGTCGGCGATGGCGGCGCCGAGGAGCTCGCGGCCGCGTGCGTCATAGGTCGTCTTCTTCATGTCCACGTAGAAGGTCGAGCGCTTGCCCGAGGAGAGGATGAAGTCCCCCTCCATGTAAGAGCGCTCGCGGAGGAGGAGAAGGAGCCGGGTGCGGGCATCGGACGTCGCGGTCGGCGAGTGGGGCATGGGTTTCGCGTCTCCGGAGGTGGCCAGGCTCTCGTCGCGGCCGAGGTCGGCGCTGGCATCATCTTACTGCCCCGGGGGCGAAGAGCCAATCGCGGTGCTAAGATGAACCTCCGGTGTGGCGTCTGCCGGGATGAAATCCCGGAAGGGAGGTGCTATGGCTGCGCGCTCGATGCCTGTCGGCACTGCGTTCGCCGGCCTGGCGGCGGCCGGCTTGATCGCGCTGGCGGCGCCGCCCGCCGGGGCGATGGAGGTCGGCTTCTACGGCGGGATGACGATCGCCAACCTCGGGGGCGACGCGGACGAGTTCCGGCTTGCGCTCCAGGCCGAGTTCGAGGACGTGGCAGGTGGAACCTGGGACTCCGAGCGCGAGTCCCGCCTCGGTCCGGCCATCGGCGGGTTCGTCGCCTTCCCGTTCCACCGCGATCTCCTGTTCCAGCCCGAGGTCCATTACGTTCCGCGCGGCAGCGAGTTCAGCTGGACGGGGGTCGTGGACAGGTTCGGGATCGTGGGTCTCGAGGGCGTCATCGAGGCTTCATACCTGGAGTTCCCGCTGACGCTCCGCTGGACTCCTGCCGCGGCCGCGCACGGCGCCGTGCAGCCCCTCGTGCTCTTCGGCCCTTCGATCGGCGTGAATCTCGATGGAGCGTTCGTCGTGTCGTTCGGCGGGTCCGAGATCCCCGAGGACCTGCCGATGAAGGGCATGTCCTTCGGCCTCGTCATGGGCGGCGGAGTCGAGGTCGAGCTGAACAGCGCCGCCTCCCTCCTGGTCGAGGGGCGCTACACGCTGGGTCTCACGAGCCTCGCCGATGATGCCGAGTTCTCCCTTCCCGGGCGCGAGGTGGCCGTGCTCGCCGGGCTGAGCTTTCACATCCCCCGGCGCCCGGCGCCGGCCCCGGCCGGTGAGGCCGCGGCGCCGCCGGCCGAAGCCCGAGGCCCCGGCTGAAGGGGCCGCCGAGGCGCCGGCTGAAGGGGCCGCCGAGCCGCCGAAGTAGGGTCCCCATGGCGGGCGGAACCCCTGGCTAGGGGCGGGGTTCTCGGTTAAACTCGGGTGACGCTTCCGGTCGCTCGTGCTCCCGCCCCCGACGCCCGAAGACGATCGCGGTTCGAGCCCGTTCCCGGCCCCCGGCTCGGATCGATGCGACCGCGTCCAAGTCGCCCCTGATCATGCGTATGTCTATTTTCGAGGCCAACTTGCAGCTTCGGTCCGGCGCTCGCATGCTGCTCGCGCTCGCCGTGATCGCCGGCCTCGCCGCGGCAACCGGCTCCGGACCGGAAGCCCAGACGCGCCGGCGGCTCCCCGCCCAGCCCGAGAAGGACGAGGTGCCCGATGGACTCCGCATCGCCCGGCTCCAGTACGGCGGCGGGGGCGACTGGTACTCGAACCCCTCCTCGCTCCCCAACCTCGCGCGGGCGGTCGCCGAACGCACCGCGATCCGTGTGAGCTCGCCGGAGGAGAAGCGGATCTCGCTCCTCGACGAGCGCCTCTTCGACTATCCGTTCCTCTACATGAACGGACACGGCACGGTGCGCTTCTCGCCGGAGGAGGCGGAGCGGCTCCGCACCTACCTCCTGGCCGGCGGCTTCCTCTTCGCCGACGACAACTACGGGATGGACAAGAGCTTCCGGCAGGAGATGGCCAGGGTCTTTCCCGACAAGCCGCTGGTCGAGGTGCCCTTCGCTCATCCGATCTATCATTGCTTCTACGATCTCGCGCAGGGGCCGCCCAAGGTGCACGAACATGACGGCAAGCGGCCGCAGGGGTTCGGGCTCTTCCACGAGGGGCGGCTCATCGCGTTCTACACCTTCGAGAGCGATGTCGGCGACGGGATCGAGGATCCGCACGTGCACAACGATCCGCCCGCCGCGCGCGAGCAGGCGATGAAGATGGCGATCAACGTCGTCGTCTATGCGTTCACGTCATGACGAAGATGGTGACGAGGATGACGAGGTTGCGGCGCACGAGAGCCGCCCGCTAGAGAGGAACGATGGAGCCGACCGACGCGACGAGGCCTGGATACCGCGAGCTCGCCGCGGCGATCACCGCCGCGCGGCAGCGCGCTTTCCGGCGCGTGCTCCGGCACGGCTCCCTTCGCGCCCTCGCGATCATCGTCGCCGCGCTCGTCCTCGCCGTCGTCGCCATCATGATCTGGCCGCGGAGCTGGGCGGCGCCGCTCGGCGCGATCGTCTTCTTCGCCGTCCTGGTGGCGGCGGCCGTGCGCCGGCTCGTCGTGCCGCTCCGCCGCGTCCCCGATGTCCCGCGCTACGCGCGCCTGCTCGACGAGATGTACTCGCGCGCGGGCGAGCCGAACGAGTTCCTGAGCGCCCTCGAGCTGGGCGGGACTCCGGCGAAGGCCGGGACCTCGGGCGACCTGGTCGCCGCGCTCGTCGCCGAGCGCGTGCGCGCGGCAGGGCGCCTCGATCTCGATGCGCCGGGGCGCACGCGCCTCGACCGGCGCTGGATCGCGCTCGCGGGCGCCGGCGCCGTCGCCCTCGCCCTCGCGCTCGCGGTGTCACCGGCCCGCTTCGCGGGCGCCCTGGCCGAGCTCGCCCGCCCGCGCTGGCCCGGGCTCTCGCCGGTCACGATCGAGGTGCTGACCGGGAACCTGCGCGTGGACCAGGGCGTCGATGTCGCGATCGAGGCGCGGGTGACGGGTGCGGTCGCGCGGCCGGCCCTCCACGCGCGGCGCGGGGCCGGGGTCTGGCGCCACTTCACCGGCGAGACCGTCTCCGGAGCGACGAGCGCGGCTCCGGTCTATCGCTTCGTCATCCCCGCGGTCGACGCCGAGACGCGCTACCGCGTGGCCGCGGGGAGCGCCACCTCGCCGGACTACGTGATCCGCGTGCGCGAGCCGCTCCGCATCACGAGCTTCCTGCTCGAGTATCGCTATCCGGACTACGCGGGACTCGATGTCGAGACCATCCGGGCGGCCGACGGCGCGGTGTCGGCGCTCCGCGGCACCGAAGTCCGGCTCATCTTCGAGACCAACCTGCCGATCGAGGGCGGGACGGTTGAAGTGGCCGGCGGCACCAGGGCGAGGGTGACGCATCTCGACGGGAACCGCGGCCGCGCCGTGATCCCGGTGCGCGAGGAGACGACCTACACGCTCACGCTCGAGCGCGAACAGCAGGATGAGGGCGATCAGCGGGCGACCACCTTCGGTCCTTACCGGATCACGCCGACCTCCGATCGGGAGCCGATGGTCGCGATCCTCGATCCCGGCGGGGATTCCGATGTGCCTGCCGAGCTCCGGCTGCCGCTCGTCATCCACGCGGCCGACGACTATGGCCTGTCGAACCTGACGCTCCACTACTCGTACGAGGGGGACGAACCGGCCGCCGTGCGCCTGCGCCGCTTCACCGGGTATCCGCGCGAGGCGACCGAGAGCCACCTCTGGGATCTCTCCGGGCTCAACCTGGTCCCCGGCGACGTCATCCGCTACTACGTCGAGGTCTTCGACAACGATACGGTGAGCGGGCCGAAGAGCGCGCGGAGCCGCACCTACACGCTTCGCATCCCGACCTTGACCGAGCTCTACGCCGAGGTGGGCGAGGAGCACGAGGAGGCGGAGAAGAGCCTCGAGGAGATGCGCGAGGAGGGAGCCGAGCTCAAGAAGGAGCTCGAACGCATCGCCCGCGAGATGACCAAGTTCCCGGAGACCGACTGGGAGGATCGCCAGGAGGTGGCCCGCGCCTACGAGCGCCAGGCCGAGCTCCGCCAGGAGATCGAGAAGCTCGCGCAGGATCTCGGCCAGGCGCTCGAGCGCCTCGAGAACCAGAGCCTCGTCGATGACGAGGTGCTGGCCAAGGTGGCGGAGATCCAGCGGCTCATGGACCAGATCGCCGATCCGGAGCTGCGCGACGCCTTCAAGCGCCTCTCGGAGCAGCTCGCAAACACGGATCCGAACGAGGTCCAGAAGGCGCTCAAGGATCTCACCCTCTCGCACGAGGAGCTTCTCCAGAATCTCGAGCGCACGCTCGAGATGCTCAAGCAGGTGCAGCTCGAGGAGAAGCTCGAGCGCGCGGTGCAGCAGGCCGAGGAAATGGCCGAGCGCCAGGACCAGATCAACCAGGACCTGGACGAGGCGGGGCGGGACGAGCGCGCAGACACCGAGCGAGAGGACGCGCCCGGGGACGACGAGAAGGCGAGCGACAAGAAGGCGGACGACAAGAAGGCGGACGACGAGCGGGCGAGCGACGAGCAGGGGGACAAGGAGGGACACGACACGAAGGGCGAGGATGCGCAGCAGGAGGGAGACCGCGCCGACACGGAGGAGTCCGCGGACCAGAGCGACCGGCTCTCCCGGCTCGGCGACGAGATGGACGAGGCGGCCCAGGACCAGGCCCTGAATCTCGAGGAGGCGGAGGAGCTCGAGAAGCTCCTCGAGGAGCTGGCGCAGGAGCTCGCCGAGATGAACGAGCAGGCGGCGCAGGAGATGGCCGAGCTCGCCCAGGAATCGAGCGAGCAGGGCTCGATGCAGTCGAACATGCAGTCGGCCATGCAGCAGATGGGGAAGCAGAACGCCAAGGGCGCCAAGAAGTCGGGCCAGCAGGCCAGCCGCGACGCGCGCTCCCTGCTCGAGCAGCTCCGCATGCAGCAGCAGCAGATGATGAACCAGCAGATGGCCGAGGCGGCCGAGAAGCTCAGGGCCGCGGCGCGGGAGCTCCTCAAGGTCTCGACCAGCGAGGAGGAGCTGATCGTCGGCCAGGGACCGGAGCCGCGCGCGATGGCTGATCACCAGCAGCGCCTGCTCGAGGCCACGCGTCGCGTGAACGAAGTCGTCGAAGAGCTCGCCCGCTCCTCCATGATGGTGGGCACCGATTTCGCGGGGCTCCTCGGCCAGCCGATCCAGTCGATGAAGAACGCGGTCGCGAGCTACGAGCGCGGCAGCGTGACGAGCGGGCGCACGCACGCGACACAGGCACTCGCCCAGGTGAACCAGGCGATCCTCGAGCTGCTCGCGGCCGAGCAGTCGATGTGCCAGGGCGGCGGCGGCAGCTGCAGCTCGATGAAGCAGTCCATGCAGCAGATGATGGGCCTGTCGCAGCAGCAGCAGCAGGTGAACGACGGTACGCGCCAGCTCATGCAGCAGGGCGGGTCGCGCCTGACCGAGGGAAGCCAGGGTCGCCTCGCCCGGCTCGCGGCGCAGCAGGCGGCGATCCAGCAGGGGCTCGAGGAAGTGGCGCAATCGCTCGATGGGCGCCGGGACGTGCTCGGGCGCATGGGCGATCTCTCGAAAGACATGGAGGAGGTGGCGGAGGAGCTCGAGCGCGGGCAGATCGACGACCGGCTCGTCTCGAAGCAGCACCAGATCATGAGCCGTCTCCTCGACGCGCAGCGCTCGGTGCGGAAGCGCGACATGGGCCAGGAGCGCCTGTCCCGTCCCGGCGAGGAGATGCCGGGCCCCGCTGTCCTGCCCGCGGTGCCGGAGGATCTCCTGACCCGGCGCGAGCGGCTCGAAGCCGACATCCTGCGCGGTCGCTCCGATGTCTACCCGCCCGGGTTCCGCGAGCTCGTCGAGCGCTACTTCCAAGCCCTGATCGAGGCCAAGGCGGATACGGAGGGCGAGCCGGCAACGGCGCCGAACTAGCCATGGCTCGCATCCATCTGCTGAACATCCTGATCGGCATCGGTCTCGGCCTCGCGGCGTGCGGGGCGGTCCCCGCCCGTGCGGCCGACGACGAGACGCCGGCGCCGGTGCCGGCGCCGCGCGTCGTGCCGCGGACCGGCATCGACCCGTCACGTCTCCAGGCGTTGCCGCGTCCCGAGGTGCGCCGCCGCGAGGGTCCGGTCGATGTGGCTGTCCTCCGCGCCGACTCGAGCTTCGCCCGCTTCCGGACCCATCTCGCCGCCGGCGATCTCACCAGGGCGCGCGCGGAGCTCGAGGCCGTGATCAAGGCGACGCGCCGCGATCCGGTCCGCCGCGAGGTCGCGGAGTTCGATCTGGTCGAGCTCGATTTCTTCGCCGCGCGCTTCGACACGGCGCAGGCCGGGTACCGGCAGTTCGCGACCCTGCACGGGCGCGGTTTCCTCACCAACGACGCGCTCGCGCGGTTCCTCCTCATCGACGAGAACTCCGACGCGGGGGCCAAGCCGCTTGCGCTCTACGCGGAGGCGGCGCGCGTGGCGCGCGCCGGGCGCCCCGACTCGGCCGCGAACGTGCTCCGGCTGGCGCTCGACCGTCACCCGGGCGCCGCGCTCGAGGACGATCTCCACTTCGCGCTCGGCGAGGTGAACCTGGAGATGGGATTGCCGGACCAGGCGCTCCGCCACTTCGCGGTGATCGCCGACTCGATGCCCGAATCGCCGCTCGCCGCCACGGCGCTCCTCCAGATCGGCAGGTGCCATATGATCGGCGATCGCGACAAGAAGGCGGCCATGGCCGCCTACGAGAAGGTGCTCGAGCGGTTCCCGGATTCGGTCGAGGCGGGCGAGGCCCGGGAGCGCCTCGAGCGCCTGCGCATGAGCACGTGAGCGTCACGGCCATGAGGTCCCCGGTCACGGTCACAGACAGGGCTGCTCCGCGGCGCCGGGCCGCCGGCCTCCGCGCGCGCCTCGTGCTCCGCGCGCTCCTCGTGCTCCTCGCCCTTGCCGGCGCCGGGCGCGCGCGCGCCGACCTCCTCGTGCCGATGGATCTCGCGCAGACCGATCACCTCAAGGCCTACGGGCTCGCCTACTGCGTGCTCGAGCGCGGTGAGACCGTCGAATGGCTCCTCAACTACCGCGGCGGGTCGTTCCTGCTTCCGGCCGGCGAGCCGGTCGAGCGCCAGGCGCGGCTCCTCGGGGTGCGCCTCGAGGCCGCGGGCGCCGGCGACATCGCGGCGATCCATGCGGAGATCGAGGACTCCAACATGGAGGTGGTGCTGCTGGAGAAGGCGCCGCGCGTCGCGATCTACGCGCCGCCGGGCTTCGAGCCGTGGGACGACGCCGTGACGCTCGCGCTCAACTACGCCGAGATCCCGTACGCGGTGATCTACGACGAGGAGGTGCTCGCCGGAGATCTCGACAAGTACGACTGGCTGCACCTCCATCACGAGGACTTCACCGGCCAGTACGGCAAGTTCTACGCCGGGTTCCACAACCAGGAGTGGTACCAGGAGCAGAAGCGGATGGCCGAGGACCTGGCCCGCGGCGCCGGATTCGCCAAGGTCTCGAAGCACAAGCAGGCGGTGGCCGAGACGGTCAAGGACTACATCGCACGCGGCGGCTTCATGTTCGCGATGTGCTCGGCCACCGACACCTTCGACATCGCGCTCGCTGCGCGCGACATCGACATCTGCGCGCAGATCTTCGACGGCGATCCGCCGGCGCGCGATGCCCAGGCCCGGCTCGACTTCGAGGCGCCGCTCGCCTTTCAGAACTTCAGGCTCGAGATGAATCCGCTGGTCTACGAGTTCTCCAACATCGACACTCCGACGACCGGGCGCCGCGCGGGCCGGAGGCCGACTACTTCACGCTCTTCGAGTTCTCGGCCAAGGAGGACCCGGTGCCGACCATGCTGACGCAGGACCACGTCGCCGTGGTCAACGGGTTCTTGGGGCAGACGACCGGTTTCCGCAAGCAGACGATCAAGAAGCGGTCACCATCCTGGCCGAGACCGAGGGCACCGACGAGATCAAGTACCTCCACGGGAACTACGGCCAGGGGACCTTCACCTATTACGGCGGGCACGATCCCGAGGACTACCAGCACGCGGTCGGCGATCCGCCGACCGACCTGTCATTGCACAAGAACTCGCCGGGATATCGGCTGATCCTGAACAACATCCTGTTCCCGGCGGCGGAGAAGAAGGAGCAGAAGACCTGACGGCGCGGGCGGTCGATCTCGGCGTGCGGCGGCCGAGCGCCGGGCGCGCGTTGACGCTCCGTCCGGGAGTCTGCTAGCCTCATGGTTTACCAGGACGGATGGACTGCGCTGGGGCGCGGTCTCGAACTGGACCGGAAACGGATGGTATGCCGGGAGGGGAGGTTGTCGCATGGAGCAGTTCAAGTTTCCGGAGTGCCTGAAGTGCGGAACCGGGGTGCTGATCCCGCTCTCCGACTACGGCCGCGAAGGGGCGCCCATCACCTACAAGGCCTGGGTCTGCACCAACCCCGGATGCGGGTTCAACTTGCGCATCGACAACGGTGAGATCAGCCTCGGCCGGATGATCGGCACGTCCTCGAAGTAGCTCCGCCGCCGCCCCGGGCGGCGCCGGCGAGGGGATCCGATGATCAAGGCCATCTTCTTCGATCTCGACAACACCCTCACCGACTTCATGCGGATGAAGGAGCTCGCCGTCGACGCCGCGATCAGCGGCATGCTCGACGCCGGGCTCAAGCTGCGCCCTGAAGAGGCGCGGCAGAAGATCTACGGCATCTACGACCGGGAAGGCATCGAGTTCCAGCAGGTCTTCGACCACTTCCTCCAGGAAGAGCTGGGCGCGATCGACCACAAGATCCTCGCCGCCGGCATCGTCGCTTATCGCCGGGTGCGGGATTCGGCGCTGGTGCTCTATCCCCACGTGCAGATCACGCTCGTCGAGCTCCTCCGGCGCGGGATCCGGCTCGCCGTCGTGAGCGACGCGCCGCAGGCCCAGGTCTGGCTCCGCCTCTGCTCGCTCAATCTGCATCACGTCTTCGACCTCGTCATCGCCTTCGAGGACACGCGCGAGCGGAAGCCGTCGCGCGCGCCCTTCGAGGCGGCTCTGGCCGGCCTCGATCTCGCGCCCGATCAGGTGCTCATGGTGGGCGACTGGCCCGAGCGCGACATGGTCGGGGCGCGGAACGTCGGGATCCGCACCGTCTTCGCACGCTACGGGGACACCTTCGGCACCGTCACCTCGGGCGCCGACTTCGAGATCGACGACGTCCTCGACCTGGTTCCGATCGTCGATCGCCTGAATGCCGAGACTGGAACCCGGGAGGCTCTGGGACGGCCATGACCGAACGCACGCCCCAGGGCGCGGCGCTGCTCCTCCGCCGCGGGCGCGCCGCGCTCGCCGCACTGCCGCGGGCGATCGATGCGCTCGCCGGCGATCTCGATCTCGCTGCCTGGCGCGCGCGTCCGGCGCCCGACAAGTGGGCCCCCATCGAAATCCTCTGCCACCTCCGCGACGAGGAGACGGAGGACTTCGGCGCGCGCATGCGGGTCGTGCTCGCTGGTGGCGGGCGCTTCGCGCCGATCCGCCCGGTCGAGTGGGTGAGCGAGCGGACATACATCGGAGACGACCCGGAGCGAGTGCGCGCGGTCTTGCAGAAGCTCCGGCTCGGTAGCCTCGACCTGCTCGCCGCGCTCGAGGCGGTGCCCGAGCGCCTCCTCGTGACCGGGGAGACCCCGGGCGGGTTCGTCCTCTCGGGATGCGATCTGCTCGCCGCCTGGGTCGCGCACGACGCGCTCCACATCCGCCAGCTCGCGGGCACGCGCGCACGGCTGTGGGCGAGCGAGTGGGCGCCGCTCCATGTGGGCTACGCCGGCGAGATCCCGTACCCGCCGCCGGAGTGATTCAATGCGGGTGCGCGGCGCGAGCGCGGACCGGCAACGGGCCGCCGGGTTCCGGACCGGCCGCCTCCTCACCGATCGCCTCCTCGCCGTGCTCGTCGCGGCCGCTGTCTTCCTGGCCCTCCTGCCTCTCGTCCAGCGCGACCTCGGCTGGGTCGATGCGGTCGAGTTCGCGCTCGCCGGCACGACCTTCGGCATTCCGCATCCCACGGGATACCCGCTCTACACGCTCGCGGCTCGCCTCGCCGCATCCGCCGCGGGCGCGGCCGGAGCCGAGCCCGCCTTCGGTGTGAACCTGCTCTCTGCGCTCGGGGGCGCCATGACTGCGGGGCTCACCGTCCTCCTCGCGCGTGCGCTCGGGCTCGGCCTCCTCGCCGCCGCGGCCGCGGCGCTCCTCCTCGCCGGTGCGCGCGAGTTCCTGCTCCAGGCGACGACGGCGGAGGTCTACACCGTCCATCTCGCGCTCCTCGCGTTCGTCCTCCTTGCCGCTCTCGCCGCCGCGCGCGACGCGCGGGCGCTCCTCCTCGCCGCATTTCTCCTCGGGCTCGGGCTCGCCCACCATCTCACCATCGTGCTCGCCGCGCCGGCGGCGCTCGTCCTCGCCTGGCCCGCCCTGCGCGCGGCGCTCGGCGGGCGGGCGCGGGCCGCGTGGTGCGGCGCGCTCGCGGCGGCGGCGGTGCTCGCGCTCACGCTCTACGCGGTCCTCGCCGTGCGCTCGACCGCCGATCCGTCTCTCGATCTCGGCGATCCCGAGTCGTTCAGCCGTCTCGTCGAGCACGTGAGCGGCCGGCAGTTCAGCTACCGTCTCCTGACCTCGGAGACGGCGTACATGCGGGCGGAGGCGGGGCGCTTTGTCCGCCTCTTCGCCGCGCAGTGGTCGCCGGCCGCGCTGGCCTGGGTCGCGCTCGGCGCCGCCGTCCTCCTCCGGCGCTCGGACTTCCACCGCCGCGTGCTCCTCGCGCTCGTGCTCCTCGGCGCCGCCGTCGCCGGGCACGCGGTGGCCTATCGCATTCCGGACAAGGATGCCTACTACCTGCCGGTCTATCTCGTCGCGGCGCTCCTCGCCGGGGCGGCGGCCGATTGGCTCCTCGCGCTCGCGGGCCGGCAGCGGTTCCGGCGCGCGGCCGCCGGCGCCGCGCTTCTCCTCCTCGCCCTGGCTCCATTCGTGGCCCATCGCGGCGCCGCCGATCGCCACGCCGACCGCTCGCTCCGCGATCTCGCGCTCGAGGTCGCACGGCGGACGACTCCCGGGAGCCTCATCGTGAGCGACGACACGAGCCTCGCCTTCGCGCTCCTCTACCTGCGCCCGGCGCATCCGGAGATCGCCGATCGCATCATCGTCATGCAGTACCTCCTGCCGCTCGACTGGTATGCGGCGACCCTCGCCCCGCACGATTCTGAACTCGAGCGTGATGTGGCGGCGCGCGCGGCGGCGCGCCGCGCGCTCCGCGGGCGCGCACTCGGCGAGCGGCTGGCCGCCGATGCGCGCGAGATCGGGGCGGGACTCGCGCGGCGGGCGCTCGCCGCGCGCGACGTGTTCGTCTACGCGCACGAGTTCGCCGCCGAGCAGACCAGCTACGCTGGACTGCCGCTCGCCGATCGGGGCCTCGTCTACCAGGTGGTGCCACCGGGGGCGACTGCGCCGGAGGCGGCCGCGGCGCCCCGCCTGCCCGACGTCGAGTTCGCGCGCTTCGACGCCTATCGCCCCGCGCATCGCCATACGAAGGAGGAGGACTCGGTGGCACGGCGCTATGCCGCGGCGATCAATCGCGCCGCGATCGCCCGCGTCGGCGCCGGCGATGCCGCGGGCGCGGCCGGCGAGTTCCGCCGCGCGCTCGAGCTCGACCCGGACTACGCGCAGGTCTGGCTCAACCTGGGCCTCGTCGCCGCCGACTATCTCGGCCGCCCGGACGAGGCGCGGGCGGCGTGGCGCACCTACCTCGAGCTCGCCGGCGACTCGCCGGAGGCGCCGGGTGTCAGGGCGCGGCTCGCGGTGCTGCGATGAGCATGAAGATGACATGGCGGGGGGCGTGCCTCCTCCTGCTCGTCGCCACGGCCGGCACTCAGGCGGGCGCCGCCGACTGCGTCGACTACGCCGACACCATGCGATGGGTGGGCGGCGTCGAGACTCCGGGGATCGCTGCTGCCGTGGCGACAGGCGGGTCCCATGCCTATGTCACCGATGTCCACAGCGGCCTTGCGGTGATCGATCTCGCGGACCCCGCGATGCCGCGGGTGGTGGCGCGAGTGGTGACTCCCGATCAGGCCTTGTCTGTGGCCGTGGCCGGATCGATTGTCTACATCGCGGCGGGGCGCGCCGGCCTTCAGGTCGTCGATGTCTCGAACCCCGTCGCGCCGGTTGTCGTGCGGCAGGTGCCCACGAACTACGCGAGTTGCGTGACAATCGCCGGCTCCCACGCGTATCTCGCCGACGGCGGCTCCGGCCTCAAGGTGTACGACATCTCGCGCCCTGCGTTCCCCAAGCTTGTGGGCGGGCTGGCCGGAGGGCTCTTCACGCGCTACGTGGCAGTGGCGGGGGGGCACGCGTTCGTCACTAACGGACCGCAGATGCAAATCATCGACGTGACGGATCCGTCGCGTCCGGCCCTCGTGAGCACCATGAACCTCTCCGCGGAGGCTGTTGCGGCCGATCCTCCCTTCCTCTATGTGGCAACCTGGTTGTCGCTGGACGTCGTCGACATCACGGACCCCGCGGCCCCGCGGATCGTGCGGCAAGTGACCGCGACCGATCGCGCCGGGGATGTCGTGCTCGCCGGATCGCATCTCTTCGTCGCCGACTCGGCGGCGGGCGTCGCGGTGTTTTCCGTCCACGATCCCGTCTCTCCCGAAGTGATCGGGCGCCTGGACACGCCGGGGCATGCGGCGGCCATGGCCATCGCCGGACCACATCTCATCGTCGCCGACTGGGAGGAAGGGTTGCAGGTGCTCGATGTTGCCGTCCCGGCGACAGTGCCGGCGATCGGTTACGCCGACACGCCGGGGTATGCGTCGAATCTCGCTCTGGTCGGATCCCATGCGGTGATCGCCGGCCGCGATGCCGGACTTGAGCTGCTCGACATCTCGAGTCCGCACCGGCCGGCGCTGGTCGGCCGGCTCGACACGCCGGGCCTTGCGTACGACGTCTGCGTCGCGGGAACGACCGCCTTCGTGGCCGATGGGCTCGCCGGGCTCCAGGTGATCGACCTCACCGATTTCACCGCGCCGGTCCGCATCGGATCGCTGGCCACTCCCGGCGAGGCGCGGGGGGTTCATGTGGCGGGGGCCTTCGCCTACCTGGCCTGCGACAACGCAGGGCTCCAGGTGGTCGATGTCTCGAATCCAGCATCACCCGCCCTCGCCGGGGGCGTGGACACGCCGGGACTCGCTGACGATGTCGCGGTGGACGGAGCCTGGGCCTACGTCGCGGATTGGTCCGCGGGGTTCCAGGTGGTGGACATCTCGGATCCCGCCGCGCCGGTTCTCGCCGGCTCGGTCGTCACACCCGGGAACGCCGGAAGTGTCGCTCTCGGCGGGAGCGGCGACACCGTTGCGGCCGTGGCTCTCGGCGAGCGGGGTCTTCTCCTCGTCGACGTCGCCGACCCCGCCCGCCCGCGCCTGCTCGGCAACATGGACACGCCCGGCACGGCCGAGTGCGTCACCCTGTCCTCCACCCAGGCCTACGTCGCGGACTGGACGGCCGGCCTCCTCGTGATCGACATCGCGAACCCCGAGGCGCCGGCGATGATCGGCGGCGCCGATACGCGCGGCAACGCCTGCGGGGTGGCGATCGCCGGCTCTCTCGTCTACGTCACCGATTACGGGTCGGGACTCATCGTGCTTCCCGCGCAATGCGCGGGGCAGCCATGGGGGCCGCCGCCGGCCAGTACGGCGCTCCTCGGACAGAGCTATCCCAACCCCTTTGCGCTTGGCGCCGGCGCGACCGAGATCAGGTTCGTGACCTGGGCGGAGGGACCGGCCACGCTTCGCCTCCTGGATGCCGCGGGTCGAACCGTGCGCGTGCTCCTCGACGGTTTCCTCGATCGCGGCGAGCAGGTCGTGCGCTGGGACGGCCGGAACGAGCGCGGCGAGATCGCCGGCTCGGGCGTCTATTTCTACCGCCTCGAAGTACCCGGCTACACGACGGCGCGGCGGCTCGTGCGGATCAAGTAGGCCGCGCGTGGTCGCGGACTGCGTCCGGGGCACCCCGCTGGCCCGAACCTGCGCCCGCTGGTATCCTCGCCGGCGATGGCGAGCCTCGGTATCGACATGATCGAGATCGCCCGGGTCCGGAGCGCGGTCCGGCGGCACGGCGATCGTTTCCTGGCGCGCATCTTCACGCCCGCGGAGATCGCCTACTGCGCTCGGCGCCGCGATCCGGCGCCGTCGCTCGCGGCGCGCTTCGCAGCCAAGGAGGCCTTCGCCAAGGCCGCCCCGCGTGGCGCCGATCCGACGTGGCGGGAGGTCGAGGTGGTGATGGATGCGGGGGAGGACGGGGTGCAGAAGCCGGGGCTCCGCGTCTCGCCGCGCCTCGCGGCGCTCGTCGGCGAGCGCCCGATCCTCGTGAGCCTCACGCACTCGCGCGACCTGGCCATGGCCGCGGTCATCATCACCTGAGGGTCCGGGCGGTCCTCATCGCCTGACCAATCGGCCGACAAGGAGGTCGTTCCGCATGCGACTCGTCACCCGCGACGAGATGCGCGAGCTCGATCGAGCGACGATCGAGGATCACGCCGTCCCCGGCCTCGTGCTCATGGAGCGCGCCGGCCAGGGGGTCGTCCGCGCCATTCGCGCGCGGTGGGGCGACCTGGCCCGGCTGCGCGCCGTCATCGTCGCCGGCCGCGGCAACAACGGCGGCGACGGCTACGTGGTGGCGCGCGGACTCCGCGAGCACGGCGCGGAGGTTCTCGCGTTCTCGACCGCGGCGCCGGCCGAGCTGACCGGCGATGCGCGCGTCAATCGCGACCGGTTCGAGGCTCTGGGCAGTCGCGTCCGCCTGCTCGAGCGGGCTGCCGACTGGGCGCGTTTCCGTGCCGCGGTCGGCGAGGCCGACGTGGTCGTGGACGCGCTCCTCGGCACCGGGTTCCGCGGCGCGGTGACGGGGCCGATCGCCCGGGCGATCGAGATCGTGAACGAGGCGGGCGGCGAGGTCATCGCGGTCGATATCCCGTCGGGGCTCGATGCCGATACCGGCATCGTCGCCGACCCCTGTGTCCGCGCCGATCTCACCGTGACCTTCGGCTGCGCCAAGGTCGGCTGCTTCGTGGATCCGGGACGCGGGTTCACGGACGAGATCGAGGTCGTGGATATCGGGATCGCCGCGGCGGCGCTGGCTCGGCACGCGCCGGCCTATCGCCTGATCGACGGCGCGGACGCGTCCGCCCTCGTGCCGATCCGCCGGCGCGTCGATCACAAGGGGCGCTTCGGGCGCCTGCTCGTGATCGGCGGCTCCGCCGGCCTGACCGGGGCGGTGGCGATGGCCGGCGAGGGCGCGCTCCGCGCCGGGGGCGGGCTCGTCACGGTGGCGGTGCCCGCGAGCCTCGCGGATGTGCTCGCGGCGAAGCTCACCGAGGTGATGACGCTCGCGCTGCCGGAAACGGGACGGCGCACGATCTCGGTGCGCGCCGTGGATGCGATCCTCGCCGCCGCGGAGCGGGCCGATGCGCTGGCGATCGGCCCCGGCATCTCGCGCGAGCTCGAGACCGCCGAGCTCGTGCGTTACCTCGTGCGGGAGATCCGGCGGCCGATCGTGCTCGATGCCGACGGGCTGAACGCGTTCGAAGGACGGCCCGGCGAACTCGCCGCCGCCGCCGGCCCGCTCATCCTCACTCCGCACGTGGTCGAGATGGCCCGGATCACGGGCATCGATCCGCAGTCGGTCGAGGCGGAACGCCTCGTCCTACCCGGCCGCGTCGCCCGCGCGAGCGGGCACGTCGTTCTCCTCAAGGGTTCGCCCTCGGTGGTCGGCGCTCCCGGCGAGCCGACCGTGCTCTGCGATCGCGGGAACCCCGGCATGGCGACTGCGGGCGCGGGGGATGTCCTGACCGGGGTTCTCCTCGGGCTCTGCGGCCAGGGACTGGTGCCGGCCGCCGCCGCCGCCCTCGGCATGTACGTCCACGCGCGGGCCGGGGATCGCGCCGCCGCCGAGCGCGGGGAGCACGGCCTCCTGGCCGGGGATATCCTGGCCCAGGTGCCGGCCGTGCTGCGCGAGCTCGCTCCGGGCCGAGCGGGGCAGCGGTTCGCCCGGGCGGAGCGCGCCGCCGCCGTTTGATATACAATCGCCCGTCCAGCTCGTGGCCGCCGGGCGCACGTCGCGCATCCCCGAGGAGATCTGATGGGTAGCAGTGGGCAAGCGAAGCGGGATCTGGTCGAGGTCTCCGCGCACCTGAGCCGGCTCGGTTATCTCGTCGCCGAATGCGGGCTCCTGAGCGCGCGCGCGGGCGAGGAGATCATCATCACGCCCGACGGTGCGCATCGCGGGCGGCTCGAGGCCCGCCAGCTCGAGTCGGTGCGTCTCGACGGCAAGAGCAAGACCGAGATCCGGCCGTCCTCCGATCTCTGGACCCACCTCGTCATCTACCGCGAACGCGAGGACGTCGGTGCGGTCCTCTTCGCTCAGCCGCCGCATGCCACCGGCTTCGCCATCGCCGGCGAGCCGCTCGAGGAGCAGATCCTGCCCGAGATGGTGCTCAGGCTCGGGCACGTCCCGCTGGTCAGCCAGGAGGGGCCGACGGGGATGGGCGAGTCGATCATTCCGCACCTCGGTGAATCGACCACCTTCCTCCTGGCCAATCGCGGCGTCATCACGATCGGCGACGATGCCTGGAAGGCCGCCGCCCGCCTCGAGCTCGTCGAGCACTACGCGCGCGTGCTTCTCCTCGCGCGCACCCTCGGCCGTGTGCGCGAGCTGCCCGAGTCGCTGCTCAGCCGGCTGGTCGAGGCCCGTTTCACCGAGGACGGCGGACGGAACCGCTGATCCCGGCGCGCTGCACAACCCCGGAGTCCTACATGTCCACGCCCACGGATGGGTTTCCTAGCATTCGCACGCCGCACGAGGAATTCGCAGGTTTCGTCCAGCGCCGCCTGAGCGCCCAGCGGCGCCTGCGTGACGACGCGGAAGTGGCCCGCATCGAGGAGGCCCTGCGCCGGGGTCTCGAGTTGCTAGCAGCTGCCGAGGGCGAGCATGATCCTGACTAGGCTCAGCGCCACGAACTTCATGCGGTTCCGCGAGCTCGAGCTCACCGCTCTGCCGGCCGCGGGACTCATCGGCGTGCTCGGCGAGAACGAGTCCGGGAAGAGCACGCTCGGTCACGCCATCTGCTTCGCGCTCTTCGGGGGCACCGCCCGCCCGGGTCCCGAGCACCTCGCCTCGCTTATCCGCTGGGGGGCCGACTTCGCGGAGGTCGAGCTCTCCTTCGAGATCCCGGGGCGCGGTTCATTCCGTGTGTTCAGGGAGATCGATCGGCTCGGCGAGCACCTCGCCCAGCTCGAGGACCTGGATACGGGACGCACCGTGTCCGGCGTCTATCCCGTCGCGCGCGAGCTGAACCAGCTCCTCGGATACTCGTTCGCCGACTTTCGCGCCAGCGTCTACATGGCCCAGGGCGAGCTCGAGCGGCCGCAGGGCCGGGACACCCTGGCCGCGTCCATCGAACGGCTGAGCGGGGTCGCGCTCTTCCGGCGGGCGGTGTCGCTCTCGGCGAAGCGGACGGGCGAGATCGCGCGCGTTCGTGCCGAGGTGGAGCATACCCTCGCGCGTGAGCGGGAGCAGGGCGGGGATGCGATGCGCGGCCGCACCGTGGAGGCGTCGCATCTGGCCTCCCTCGCCGATCGCGAGGCGGAGCTCGCGGCATTGCAGGAAAAGCTCTCCGCGCACGAAGCGCGCGTCGGCCGCGTGCGGGATATGCGCGCGCACCATGAGGAACTGGCCCGCGGCCTGGATCGCCTGGCGGCGCTCGGTGCGGCCCGCTCCGCCGCCGGCGAGATCGGGCCGCTCTCCTTGCGACTCGGGGCGGCGCTCGCTGCGCTTCCCGGGGCGCGGGCCGGAGTCGCGGCGCGGGTCATGACCGCGCGCGGAGAGCAGGAGCGGAGTGACTCCTTCCACGAGTTGCTCGCGCGCTTCGGCGACCGCGTGGGGGCGCGCGGCGCCGACCTCCAGCGCATGCTCGATGCCGGGCGCACCGGCAGCGTGGCGGACGAGCGGCTGTGCGCGGTCGCGGAGACCGCGCATCTCATGACGAGCGGCCGCTGGACGCTGGCGCTGGCGGCCTTGCTGCTCGTGCTCGGCGTCCTCGGGGCGATCCTGACCGGGGTCGAGCTGCCCAGTTTCCACCGATCGCCGCTCGTGCGCGGCGCCGCCGCGCATCTGCCCGACTACGTTCCGTTCATCGACGGGTTTCTCGCCATCGCCGGGTTCCTGCTCGTGCCGCTCGGTCTCTGGCAGCGGCGCCAGGGGCGGCGGTCGGCGGCGCAGCGGCAGCGCGAGATTCGCGACATCGATCGGCGCATCGATCTGCTCGAGAGCGAGCGCCAGCTCCTCGCGCAGCGCACGCCGCTCGACCTGCTCAAGGAACGGGAGTTCGTGGCGATCGAGGACCCGGGGCTCCGCGAGATGGCGGCGCGCATCGCATCCGAGCACGCCGCCGACATCCGAATGGCGGCCGGCGGTGCGACGGCCGGCGGTGCGACGGCCGGCGGTGCGGTGGGCGCCAGGGCGGCGGCCGGAGCCATGACCGGAGCGGCGACCGGGGCGCCGGGCCGTGACGGCGCCGTTGCTCCGGAGCGCGCGGCTGTGACCGCGGACATCGAGATCGGGCAGGAGGAAGCACACTTCCGCGCGCTCGGCTCATTGGCCGCGCGCCTGCAGCACGCTCTGCAGAATCTTGCGCACTACGATGATATTCTGCGGCGGCTTGATGTCGTCGCTCCTGCGGCGGCGGACCTTGCGGCGATCGCTCCGGACGCGCCCGCCCCGGCGACGATCGCCGGTGCGCCATCCGCATCGGGAACGGCCGTCGAGGACGGCGCCCGGCTGCTCGAGGAGACGGCGTTGTTCGCAGGCCGGCTTGAGAGCGCCCTCGCCCGGCTGGGCTGGGAGCCCGGAGAGGGGGACGTGCCGGCCGTCGCTTCCCGCATCGCAGCCGAGGTGCTGGGCGAGGAGTCGCTGGGCGAGGCGCCGCTCGGTCTGGGCGAGCGCGTGGCCGCGCTCGAGCGGCTGGGCGGCGTGATGGCGGCCGACCCGACCCTGCGCGCGGGGCTGGCAGAGCTCCGGACGAGCGCGGCGGCCCTGGATCAGGCCGGCGGTGGTTCGGCCGACCGACTTGCGAGCGAGCAGTTCACCGCCGCCGTGGCCGGCATGGCGGCCGCATTGCCGGCGGCCGAGCAGCTCGCAACCCTGGTGCATGCGGCGGTGAGCGAGCGCGACGCGATCGCCGAGCAGGTAGCCTTGCTCGCGGCCCAGATCGAGTCGGAGCGCGGCGACTTTGCAAGCCGTGCGCCGGAGTTCGCGGCCCACCATCGCGCGGCGGCCGAGAGCGATACGCTGGCGGCACAGCGGGACGAGCTCGACGCCGACCTGGCACGGGAGAAGCTCGCGGCGCAGCTTCTCGACAGCGCCGCGCAGCAGCTCTCGGCACGCGTGGTTCCGCATCTCGCCCGCGCCATCGGGCGCGCGCTGGATCGAATCACCGGCGGCCGCTACAGCCGGGTGGAGGTCGGGGCCGGAGCGCACGTGCGGGTCTACTCGGATGAGAAGAACGCGTTCGTCGACCCGGGCGAGCTCTCCACCGGCACGCAGGGCCAGATCCACCTGGCCGAGCGTCTCGGATTCGCCGAGGTCCTGCTCCTGGCCAAGGGGCTCCGCGGCGGGCATTTCCTCTTCCTCGACGAGCCGCTCGGCGGCTTCGATCGCGCGCGGACGACCGGATTCATCGAGCTCCTGCGCGAGTTCATCCCGGTCTTTCCCCAGATCTTCTTCCTGGCGGGGGACACGGAGCTGGCACCCGTGTTCGACTGCGTCGTGCGTGTCGGCGGCGCGGCGCGCGACATCCGGATCGAGCAGCGGAGCGAGGTCGGGATGCCGGCGCTGGCGTTCGAGGCGGAGTCGACTCCCAAGCTGTCCGCGTAGCGGGTATCCCGGGCTGTCCGCGTAGCGGTGATCCCGGGCCGCCCGCGTAGCGCAGCGCGCGCCCCCGGGCGCCTCACTCCTCCTCGAGTCCGGCGAGGAGGCGCAGGTAGCTCGCGAAGCGCCGCCCCTCGATCTTCCCGGCCGCCACCGCCTCCTTCACCGCGCACTCGGGCTCGTGGCTGTGGGTGCAGTTGGCGAAGCGGCATCCGCCGCGCTGCGCGTAAATCTCCGGGAAGTGGCGGTCGAGATCGCCGGGCTCGGTTTCCCACAGCGTGTACGAGCGGATCCCCGGCGTGTCGATGACGAATCCGCCGTTGGCGAGTGGCAGGAGCGAGGAGTAGGTGGTCGTGTGCCGGCCCTTGCCGGTCGCCGCCGAGATCTCCCCCGCGCGCAGCTCGAGCCCGGGCTCGACGGCGTTCAGGAGCGCCGACTTGCCGACGCCCGACTTCCCGGCGAACACGCTGGTGCGCCCGGCCAGTCGGTCGCGGAGCGCATCGATCCCGCTCCCGGTCCGCGCGCTCGTCCACACGAGCGGAATCCCCAGTGCCGCGTAGGGCGCGAGCGAAACCCGGGCTGCTTCCCGCTCGGCCTCGGTGCCGCAGTCGATCTTGTTGACGCAGATCAGCGCGTCGAGTCCGCCGCGTCCGGCAGCGACCAGGTAGCGATCGACCAGGTTCAGGTTGAGCGGCGGATCGGCGAGCGCGGAGACGATCACGAGCTGATCGATGTTCGCGGCGACCACCTGTTCGCGGCGCTCGGGTCCCGCCGCGCGTCGCGACAGCTTGGTCCGCCGCGGGAGGATCTCCTCGATGGCACCGCGGTCGGGGTCGAGCGGGCGCACCCGCACATGGTCGCCGACCGCCAGGAGTCGCTTGTCGTCGCCGCGGGCCGCGGTGAGCCGGCCGCGGAGGACGCAGCGCAACACCCCGCCCGGAATCGCCACCTGGCTCTCGCGCGCGTCGATTCGGATGATCGTGCCGTGCATGAACGCCGCGGGTCGCTGGTCCTTCTTATCGCTCATCCTGCTCGCTCACTGCTGATGCCGATCGCCGCACCGGATCGCCCGTGCAGGCCGCCCGCGGCCGGCCCGGCCGCGGATTGCAGGATGCATCCCGTGGCATCCTGCAACGCGGGCCGCGCGCCAGCGCGGAGGTCGCGCGAGGTCGAGCCAGGTGCGGGGTGCCGGTCCGGCCCGGCCTCCGGTACGGCGCGGGCCGGTCCGATCTCCCTAAGTCGCATGCCGGCCGCAGTCAAGGCTCCCTGCCCGGAGATGGACGGGGCAAGCCGCGGGGAGTGGAGCCGCCTGGCACCGTCCTTGCGTCCTGTCGGCGAGAGCAAGGCAGTACGGCGGGCCAAATGGCTCGATCGGGCCGCTCGATGGAACGGCCCGACCCGCGGCAGCCCGATGACCGTGAAAGGCGCAACGATCGTGGACCGGATGATGGCTTTCATCGACTTAAGGGTACACCCCCCGCGGTCGGCGACCGCCGCCCCGCCGGCGACAGCCGAATCCCAGCTGGCCACCCTCCGCGGCCTGCGGCGCGCCGCGGCCGGGTTCACCCTGGTCGAGCTCATGATCGTCGTCACGATCATCGGGATCCTGATCACGGTCGGGGCACCCTACTTCTCACAGGGCCGGCTGGGTGCCCAGCGGAACGCCTGTCGCCACCAGCAGCACCAGGTGTTCGAAGCGGCGCTCCTCTACTGCGGGGATCATGTCGTCCCCGACGGCAACATGAGCGTGTCGATCCTCCAGCCCGAAATCCTCCAGCCCGACGCGGCCGAGTGCCCGGCCAGCCAGGATGCCACGTACGACGACTACACGATCGTCATCGTGGATGGCGCGCCGACGGATGTCATCTGCAACGCCGTGGGTGACGAGCACCCCTGGTCTCCGTTCTAGGCCGCCGCCCTCGACACCGGCCGCCCGCCCGGGCGCACCCCTCAAAAAAGCACAACAAGGGTGCCGCCCGCCGCGTCTACGGAAATGCCAGAAGGACAGCCCGCGGGCGGACGGAGGCCGCACGAAAAGCGCTGGGGGCAGCGTGGGGCCTCGAATGAAGCCCCGCGGTTGGTCTCCGTCCCCCCGGGCCTTTCTCCTGGCTCGTGATCTCCGGCCCGCGCCCCCGATCGAAGCCAGTCGCGATCGTGCGGGCGCCGGCGCCGGAATCCCCCCTTCACGACGGCCGGATCGGCTTCGTCACACGCCCCGGGCAGCTATCCTAGGGGCTATCCCAGCCGGGGTCGAGATCGGGTTCGGTTGACGGTGCGAGCGGCTGTCCGGGCCCTGACGTCGCCTGCATCCGCACCTCGGCCCGGGGAGGTGCTGGTCATGATGCGCGTATCCATCCCGAACTTCGTTCGGTCTCCGCTGGTCAGGGCTCGCGCGGGGCGAACGATGGCCCTGCTCGCGGCTGCGGCCTTCCTCGTTGTCGGCGCCGATTCGTCGCCGGCGGCGGCCTCGACCGTCGACGACCCGCTGCCGGGATCGAGCCCGCACAAGAAGGTCAACCGGCAGATCGGCGTGTTCTCCCGCCTGGTCGACGATGTCCTGATCGAGAGCGATCATGCGCTCGTCTCGCGCGGGCGCAACACCGTCGGCGCCTACGTGCCCGGCCAGGGCGCCGTCTTCGCCTTCCAGTTCTCCCTCGTCGGATCCCCGCCGTTCGCCGGCCTCCACATGGCGGCGATCGACCGGATCGCCGAGATGGACGATCTCGACCTCTACCTCGGCCATGACGGCGATGTGCTCGTCGCGCCGAAGGACTCGGAGAAGGACGCGAAGGAGCAGCAGAAGACCAGGCAGGACAAGGTCGAGGCGGCAAGCGAGAAGCTGGCCGCGAAACGTGCTCTCGGTTATGTGCGCGTCAAGGAGGAGCTGGTCGGGCTGTGCGCCCGGTACGGCGACCTGCTCGATGCGATCCCCGGCAACGAGTGGGTGACCCTGGTCGCCCGTCCGAGCGACGGCCCGTGGGGCGAGAAGAAGATCACGACCCTCGTCCTGCGCGTGCGCATGGCGGATGTCAGGGAACGGGCGGAGGATCGGATCGACGACGCGGCCTTCCGGAAGCGCGTTCAGGTCGAGGAGTACGGCGGGTAGGCGAGGCGGCGGCGCCCGGCGGCGAGCGCCGCGTGCGCTAGTCCGGCTTGCCCGCGCTGGGGCGGCTGCGAATCTCGGCGGCGATCCTCTCGGCCGTCACCGGATCGCCGCTCGCGGCGACCAGGCGGCGCGCCTTCTCGAGATGCTCGACCCCGCCGCTCTCGTTGCCCATGGCGACGAGAGCGCGGCCATAGTCGCGCTCGTAGATCCAGTTGTTCTCCTCGAGACCGATCGCCCAGCGGAACTCGGTGAGCGACTCGTCGAGCCGTCCGGCCTCGGCGAGGAGGACACCCTTCCCGTAGCGCGGCTGCGGGGTGCCGGGCCGCTCCTTGGCCAGCTTGTCTAAGTAGGAGACCGCGGGCGCGAGGTCGGTCCCCTGCCTGGCGCGTGCGCGCGCGAAGCCGCCGAGCGCGGCCGGCGATGTGCTGTCGATGATGATCGCGCGCTGGAAGTGGCGGACCGCCACGTCGGGCCGCCGGCGCCCGAGCTCGAGCTCGCCGAGGGCCACGTGGAGATTCGAGTCGCCGGGTCGCAGGCGAAGCGTCTCCTCGATCACGATGACACCCAGGTCCGGGATGCCGCCCGCGAGCGCCGACTCGACGAGCGCGCGCTCGATCCGTCCATCCCCCGCGCTCGCGAGGAGGGGAGTGCGGAGGAGCGCGAGCGCCGAATCGGCTTGGCCGGCCGCCACGAGCTTCTGAGCCTGGCCGAGGAGGCGCGAGGTGTCGTCCTTGACGTCCTTGGCGTCCTTGGCGGCGACCGGGGAGGAAAGGGACAGGAGGAAGCAGAATGCCGCCGCCAGGACGGCACTCGGGACCATGGCGGCGCGGGAGCGGGTCGGTCGCGCCCGGCGCGAAGAGCGGGTGTGTCTGAGGTCAACCATGGGTGGACCAGTCTAGCAACCGGTCTCGGTCGTGACAACCAGAAGCGGGGTAGCGGTGGGTCCTCGCGCACCACGAATGAGGCGCCGGAGCGCGCTGGCCTCTCGACCGCATCTCGGGCCCCTGGGAGTGGGCCCGCCGCCCTTCGAGCGAGTGGAAGAGGTCGTCGCAGCTCCGGCGCCGCCGTCTCCTTGACTTGCGCTTCTCGCCGGACACTGTCTCCTACAAGTCACAGGGCTGCGAGGTTCCAGCCCAGATGCATGGACTCGAAGTCCCCGAGTGAAAAGTCCCGGTCGCACTGGGCGAGCGCGACGCCGGCCAGGTGCAGGTTGGCGGCGTTGAGCGGTGTCGGCTCGCTCAGATAGAGCGAGTAGGCATCGAGGAAGGTGTCCCAACACACCTGTCGCTCGAGCTCGCGATCCGAGGTGCGGAGCTCTTCCAGCATCGAGAACACCCCCTTTCCCTGTCGCTTGTCCGGCTCGGCCGGAGTCCGGGGTCGCGCCGCGGATCCCGCACGGGGCTCCCGGCGTGCCCCTCCCACCCATCTCTTACGACCACGCTCCCGGCATTTTTTTAGACGCCACACGGGCTGAAAGGGTTCTCCAATCGGGCGCGCGGAGCGGGGAGCGCGGAGCGTACGCAGCGGCTCTAGTGGATGCGCGCGGCCGCCGGCAGCGCCCGCACGATCGCGGCCTCGATCGCGGCGATCTCGAGCGCGCGCACCCGCGCGGTCTCGTCGCCCGCGGCGCGGGCGGCGTGCTCGAAGAAGAGAAGGTGATGCCGCGCTTCGGCCGCGGCGAGCTCCGCGTAGAAGTCGCTGAACGGTGGCGGCAACGCGGCGCCGGCGAGGATGCGGAAGCGCTCGCAGGAGCGGGCCTCGATGAACCCGCAGCGCAAGAGCTGGTCGAGAAGCGCCATGACCGCCGATCCGCCGCGCCGCGTGCGCTGCTCGAGCTCCTTCACGTAGCGGTCCGGCTCGGGGCGGGTGAGCGCGCGCCCGCGCTCGCGCACGAGGGTATGCACTTGATCGAAGTGCCGGAGCTCCTCGCGCGCGAGGGCGGTCAGATCGCGGACGAGTGCCGTGTGCTCGGCGTAGCGTCCCGCCATGGCCATGGCGTTCGCAGCCGCCTTGAGCTCGCAGTGCGCGTGATCGATGAGGAGCGCATCGAGGTCGGCCGTGGCGACGGCGACCCATTCGGGTGCGGTCGCCGTCCCGAGCGGCAGGGCGGCGAGCGGGTCGGCGGGAAGATCGCCGCGGCGCGTGCCGGCCGGGAGAGTCATCAGGGAGCCGCCGGGTCACCGCTCCCCGCCGGCGCTCCGCCGCCGAGAGCGTCGAGATCGCGCAGCACCTCGTCCGGATGCGCGCCCGGGTTCACCTGCGGATAGGTCTTCCGGATGATGCCCTCCTCGTCGATGAGGAAGCTCACGCGCCGCGCGAAGCCGGCGGCGGCGTCGGTCGCGGCACCGTAGGCGAGCCCGAGCTGGCGGTCGGTGTCGGAGAGCAGCAGGTAGTCGAACCCGCGTTTCTCCGCGAACGCGCAGTTGGCGGCGACGGGGTCGAAGCTCACCCCGACCACCGCGGTGTTCCGTGCCGTGAACTCGTGGATTCGCGCCCGGAATCCATTGCCCTCGAGCGTTCAGCCCGGGGTTTCGGCCTTGGGGTAGAACCAGAGCAGGAGCCTCCGGCCGCGGAACTCGGCGAGCGTGCGCCGGGTGCCGTGCTGATCGAGGGCGGCGAAATCGGGGGCCGGGGCGCCCGGCGCGAGCGCGAGATCGCCGCCGAGGCCCATCGCATCCTTGGCCAGGCCGGCCAGGTCGCGGAGCTTGCGGGTCAGGTTCATGGCTTCCTCCGGGCGATGCCGACCACGTTCGGGATCGGCCAGCCCCCCTGATCCTCGTCGTTCTCGAGGATCGGATTCTCGAACAGGCCAACGCGCTCGATCTCGCGACGCCCCGCCCGCACATAGAGCTGCGCCTGCGGGCCGCCCTCGACGTACATGGCCCTGGCGATGTCGAGCGGCAGCGCCAGCAGTCCGTCGATGAAATCGTGAGTCGAGTAGGGCGAGCGGCAATGGATGAACAGCACGCGCCCGCTCTTGTCGACGGCGATCGCCGCGGTCGAGAAGCGACGCGGCTGCTGCTGCCACATGTTCTTTCCCTCGCAGCTTACCATGCGAATGCTCTGCACGAACGAGCGGTACTTGTCGCGGAGGGTCGTGAAATTCTGACAGGTGAGATCGATGATGTCTGCCGCCGGCACGCTCTCGTCGGTGCGGTCGAAGGCGAGCACCGCCCGGTCGCGCGTGAGGCGAGGGTTGTTGACGTGCCCGGGCGTGCGCATGAGGCTCACGCTGGTCTTGAGATCTTCCTGGTACATGCTGGCGTTGATGGCGGCGAGGAGGCCCGCGCGCTCGCACCAGTCGCGGGCCGAGTGGGCCGCGCCCTGGTCCGGGGCGGAGGCGGAAAGGAGCTGGAGCTCGAAGAGGGCGGGGTCGGCGCGCAGCACCGTGACCCGGGAGTCGCCGCTGGTCGAGGCTGCGGGCATGGCCAGCTCGCCGAGCTCGAGGCCGGGCTCGAGCGTTTCCCAGCGGTCGGCGGCGGCGACGAGCGCAGGGTGCGTCGCGGCGAGCGCCAGGACCAAGGTGAGGGACGCGGCGCCGCGGGAAGTCATCAGTCTCTCCGCAGCCGGAACGCGATCACGAGCGTGCGATAGCGGAGCTCGACCCGGCCGCCCGCGGCGTGGCGGTCGAACAACCGGTCGAGCTCGGCATCGAAGGCGGGACGCGCCGCCGCCGGCACCCCGTGCATCACGTAGGAGCTCGAGTAAGCGCGGCCGAGGAACCCCTCGCGGTCGAGCTCCTGGCGGTGCGTGAACTCGGCGCGACGGAGATCGGTGACCGTCGCCGCGGCGCTGATGCGCGCGATAGTCGGCTCCGCCTTGGCGGCCTTCTCGTACTCGATGGATGAGCGCTCGAGGAGCACCCGGTACTCGACGTTGAGCGGCGAGCTCGCCTCATCGCGCACGTTCCAGAAGGCGGCAGCGAAACCCGCAGGAATCAGGATGCGGCGGATCTCGGCGCAGGTCGCTTCGAGATCGAACCAGTGGAAGGCCTGGCCGGCGACGACGAGGTCGACGCTCGCCGCCGGGAGTCCGGTGGCGGCCGCCTCGCCGCCCCGGTACTCGATCGCGAGCTCGGGCGGAGTCGTGCGCCGGGCCTCCGCGAGCATGTCGGCGTTCGGCTCGATCCCGATCAGGCGGCGATCGGGCGCGGCGAGAAGCCGGGTCGAGATGCCGGTGCCGCAGCCGAGATCGGCGATCACGGGCCGGCGGCCGTCGCGGCGTAGGGCCGCCGGCGGAATGAGCCCGACCAGGAAATCGCGAATCGCCACCGGATAGGTCGGACGCCAGCGCGCGTAGAGGCCGGCCGTGGCGCTGAAGCGCTCCTTCGAGTCCTTGATCAGCATGCCGCCGTCAGTCTAGCACGGCGTGGCCCGGCGCCGGCTTCGGGGCCGGCGCCGGGGCCGGGCCCGCCGGCGCCTACCGCCAACCGCGGCGGGCGCCGGCGCCTACCGTACGACGACGAACTTGACCGCTCTCTCCGCGGACCCGGCGCGGATCCGCGCCACATAGAGCCCTGCCGGTACGCGCTCGCCGCGCGCACCGCGCCCGTCCCAGCCGAGCTCGAGACGCCCCGCGGGCGCGCCTGCCTGCACGAGCGTGGCGACGGCGCGGCCGCTCACATCGTGAATGGCGATCTCCACGTCCGCCGCCGCGGGCAGCGTCAACGCAAAGGTGGTGCCGGCGCGCATCGGGTTCGGCGCCGGAGCCCCGAGGGTGAGGCGCGGCGCCGGCTCGCGGCGCGTCGAGGCCGGTCGTCGCGAGGCCGGCGACGAGCGTCACGCCGTCCCCGAATGGCGAGGGTGCGGCGGCGAGGCTGGCGCTCGCGTTCAAGTCGAGCATGGCCGGGGGAATGCCCGTCACGGCCTGCTCGACGATCGACTGGGTGCCGAGGTCGATGACCGAGAACTGGCCGCTCGTCGCGATCGAGTAGACCGGACCGGGCCCGAGGCTCACCGACCAGGTGCCGGTCGTCGCATAGAGGAACGCGCCGGTCGGATCGATGGCGATCCCCGCCGGCGGATCGGGCAGCGGGATCACGCTCGTCATCACGCCGGTCGCGAGGTTCACGACGCCGATGTTCTCGGCGAGATAGTTGGCGACGTAGAGCCTGGTACCGCTCGGCGCCAGCACCATCTGGTACGGCCAGTCGCCGACCGCGATCGTGCGAAGGACGACCGACGAGCCGCCGGCGTTCGCGACCTCGGTGATCCGATCGTCGTCGCGGCTCGCGATGTAGATGAGCGAGTCGTCGGCCGAGAAGGTGGCGCGCACAGGGAAGGTGCCGACGCCGAGCGTCTTCACCACCGCCCAGGTCCCTGTGTCGATGATCGAGATCGAGTTGGAGAAGCTGTTGCAGGTGACGAGCGTCGCGCCGTCGTGGCTCAGGGTGATGCCGCTCGACTGCGAGTACGGGTAGTTGATCGAGCCCATGTTGCCGGTGACGACGAACGGTCCGGCGACCGACAGGGTCTGGAGGTTGATCCGCCACACGCCGTCGCTGACGACCACGGCGATGTAGGCGTACTGGCCGTCGGGAGAGATCTCGACCTCGCTGCCGCGGGTCGAGATCGGGATGTTGGTCACCGTGCGGGTCACCAGGTTCACGACCGAGACGAAGTCGGAATCGAGATTGGCGATGACCGCCTTCAAGCCGTCGGGTGTGATCTCGACCTCCGACGGCCGGTTGCCGACCGGGAGGATGGCAGCGGTGGCCAGCGTTCCGACATCCACGATCGACACGTTGTCGCTGAAGATGTTGACGGCGACGGCCTCCGAACCGTCGGGGCGGAGGGCGACCGAGCGCGCCTTGTCGCCCTCGGGCGGCGGACCCGAGGGGAGGACCCCCTCGATGAAGCCGGCGGCGCCGTTGGTGTTGACGACCAGCATGTCCTCGCCGAAGAGGTTGGCGACCATGGCGGCGCGCGGGCCGGTGGGCGACACCGCGCCGAGCGCGGTCGAGACCACGTTGTTCAATTCCTTGACCACGGTCTCCGACGCATAGCTGACCAGGGCGCCGCGGAAGCCCACGGCGAGGGCGTAGCTGCCGTCCGCGGTCGAGAGGAGCTGATTCACGGACGCGGTGTTGAGGCTCGCCGACACCGCGTTCGTGATGAGGTTCACGACCCGGCAGGCGTTGAGCACGGCGACCACGGCCTTGGTGCCGGTGGGGTCGATCGCCACCGGTCCGTCGAGGTCGGCGCCGACCGCGATCGTCTTGACGATGGCGGCCGCCGCCGGATCGACGACCGACACGGTCCGCGGCGTGAGGACATGGGTGACGACCGCCTTCGTGCCGTCGGGCGTCACGGCGACTCCGCGCGGCGTTGCGCTCGAGGCGAGCGAAGTCACGACGCCCGTGGTGATGTTGACGATCAGGATGCGGTTCCCGTAGTAGTCGGGGTGGACGAGGCGCGTGTTGCCCGCGAACTCGAAGGGCGAGAACGAAGCGGTGACGGCGCCGGCCTCGAAGGAGATCCCGACCGAGCCGACGAAGGCGACGCCCGCGATCCGGCGCACTTCGGTCGCCGTCGCCAGGTTGATCACCGAGAGGTTCGAGCTCACCGTGTTGCCGACGACGGCGATCGTGCCGTCGGGGGAGATGCGGACGACCCCCGGCTGATCGCCGACCGGAACGACGGCGATCTCGGCGCCGGTCGTGAGATCGACGATCGAGGCGGTGTCCTCGTAGACGTTGGGGGTGACGGCGCGCGTTCCGTCCGGGGAGATGGCGACCCCGTTCGGTGAACCGGAGAGCGGGATCTCATCGATGAAGGCACGGGTCGCCGCATCGAACACGATCAGGTTCCGGGTGTCGCGGTGGGCGACGACGATCCTCGTCCCATCCGGCGTGAAGGCGGCTCCGGTCGGGGAGTCGCCCTCCGGGGCGATCCCGTTCGGCGCGAAGTCGGCTGTGATGGTCGCCGCCACGTCCGGTGCGGGGGTGGTGCCGGCGGGGCCGAGCGGGACGAGATCGGCGGGGACGGTGAGCGTGCGCACGGCCGGATCGCCGTCGGGCGAGTCGCGCCAGGCGTCGGCGAGGGACAGCGACGGCAGCGGCGGCGCACTCGCGGCGCTCCGTGCCTGGGCGGCCAGCACGCAAACGGTCAAGAGCGCCGTGGTCAGTCCATGAGTCGGTCGACGGAGGTGCATGATCGGGTTCCCCCATGCATGGATGCAGGCTGCAGCTGGTGACCGCAAAGCGGAGCGGATGGAACTCCGAAGTGCGGCGGCATGCCGTCGAGAGGATTATACGCCATTCACCGGCCGATCAGGCGACGCCCCGCGCCGGTCGGGCTGTCTTGCCATCGCGGACCGGCGGGAGTAGCCTTGTTGCAGGCCAGCATGCATGCGGCCGAGACTGCGCCCGCGGTCCGTTGTCGTTTCGGTGACGGGCTTTCTCCTCGCCCAGGTGCGGCGCGCCGCCTGGCGGCCTTGCTCGGAAGCCGATCCTCGACTCGCTCGGGAGACGCGCATGGTGCCGCAAGTCATCTCGCACTATCGGATCCTCGGCAAGTTCGGGGAGGGCGCGATGGGCGAGGTGTACCGCGCCGAGGACTTGAAGCTGCACCGCACAGTGGCCATCAAGGCCCTGCGCGTCGATCGCGACGGAAACACCGCGAGCCACACCCAGGCCTTGCGCGAGGCCATCGCCATCTCGCAGATCTTGCATCCCAATGTTGTCACCCTCTTCGAGGTCATCGAAGAGGAGAACATGCTCTACCTAGTCATGGAATGCGTGCAGGGAAAGACCCTGCGCTCGCTCCTGGCGGAGAGGCGACCCAGCCTGGACGAGGCTCTGCATATCGCCTGCGAGGTGGCCAGCGGACTCGGCGCCGTGCATGCGGCGGGTGAAGTGCATCGGGACATCAAGCCCGAGAACATCATGGTCACGCCCGAGGGAACGTGCAAGATCCTCGATTTCGGTATTGCCCACCTGGCGCGGGGGGTGACGATCACCCAGGACGGCGCCATCGTCGGCACTCTGCATTACATGTCTCCGGAGCAGGTGCAGGGACTGCCCGTGGATGCGCGCGCCGACATCTATTCCCTCGGTGTAGTGCTCTATGAGCTGCTCGCGGGACAGGTGCCGTTCGCCGATCACGAAGGACGCGAGATCCTGGCCGACATCATGCGGCGGGAGCCGGTCCCTCTCTCCCGGCTGTCGGCGAGCGTGCCGCCCGATCTCGAGCGGATCGTGGCGCAGGCGATGGCCAAGGAGCGGGACCGCCGCTATGGCGCCGCCGCCGACCTGAAGCACGACCTCGCGCTCGTGCGCAATCGGCTGAACGCGGCCGGGCGTATGACGACGCGGACACCGCTCGTGGCGGAGTCGCTGCCGAGCCCGACGCGCCGTCTCCGGCGCGCGACCTCGACCCTCATCGCGGTCGTCGTCGCCGTCGTGGCCGCCTGGGGCGGGCACCGCATCTGGGATTACTACCTCCATCCTGACCCGGGCGCGCCGGACGGGCCGCCGCGGGTTCTGGTGGCGCCCTTCATCAACACACGCAGCGACTCAGGGCTCGCCTGGCTTTCCGGCGGCATCATGGATTGCCTCATCGCCGGGCTGGGACGTCTCGACGGATACGAAATCGTCCACCGCCACACGGTCATCTCCGCGCTCGACGAGGCGCCGTCGCAGGCCGCCTTTGTCTCCGATGCGGCCTTGCTGGGCGCTGCCCGGGAAGCCGGCGCGTCCTACCTGGTGACCGGCAGCTTCATGGCGAGCGGCCCCGCCGTCCGCATCGCCTGCGAGCTCGAGGACCTGAGGAGAAACGTCGTGCTTGGCAGCTGGACGCAAGACATGGGCGATCTGGAGCGCGACTTCTTTCCGGCGGTGGATGCCATCGCCGCCGACCTCGCCGGTCATCTCGGAGCTTCCGCGGCCGGGGCGCCGGCGAGTGGGGGTCGCGGCCTCGGCACGCAGTCGGTCGGTGCCCTCGAGCACTTCGAGAGGGGGATCGAGGGCTTCGAGCGCGGCGATCACCCGGCGGCGCGGGCCGCCTTCCGGGAGGCGGTGGCCGCCGACAGTACGTTCGCGCGCGCCTATCTCTACCTGAGCCTCTCCGAAGTCGAGCTCGCCGATTGCGAGGCCGCCATGACCCAGGCGATGGCGTATCGCCACGGCGCTCCACCACCCACACCGGAGATCATCGAGGCCCAATGGAACGATCTTCTGGGACGCGACAGAGAGGCCATTCTCCAGTACAAGGAGATCCTGGCCGCGCATCCCGAGGAGATGCTGGTGCGCAACTCGCTTGCCTACCTCTATATGCGCCGGCGGGAGTGGACCAATGCGATCGGTGAGTTCAGCGCCGTACGTGCCCGCAATCCGTTCGACTATTCCTTCTTCCCTCAGTTGACCATCGCCTATGTCGAGATCGGACAGCGCGACCAGGCCCTGAGCATGACCCGAGCCTGGAGGGATCACGAGCCCGATCGGGCGGCGCCGCTCCAGTGGACTGTCCAGCTCAATCAGACCCTCGGCAACTACCTGCTCGCGCTCGATCTCTGCGACAGCTTGGCGGCGCTATCGCCCGGCGCCGATCTCGCCGATCGTGAGGCGATTCTCGTCCTGCTCGGTCGCCTCGCCGCAGCGGAAACCTGCAACGCACGCTGGCAGGCGGCCCCCGGCGAGTTCAGCCGCTCGAAACCACTGGCGCAGCAGTCCCTGATCGAGCTCGAACGGCGGCGTCTCGCCCGCGGGGTTGCGCTGTCGCGGGAAGCCATCGCCATACAGGACGATTTCTACAACCGCTGGGTCGCCGGCCGCCTGGCCGCCGCCAGCGGCGATTTCCCCGCCGCCGAGGAGCATGCGCGGGCCATCGCCGAGTACTTCGGGTTCGATCTCGGCGACTCGACCACCGCCGAGGCGCTCGCCATGCGGCGGTTCTACTTCAACCTCGAGGGGGAGATCGCTCTCGCCCGCGGCGATGCCCGCGATGCGGTAGCGAGGCATGCCCGCGCGCTCCGCCATTCGAGCCAGATCGACGATCCGTTCTTTCGCACGCCGTTCGGCATCGCCCTGCTTGCCGCCGGCGACACGACGCAGGCGATGACCGCCTTCGAGCACGTCCTCGCCTTCAATCCGAACTACCCTGAGGCTTTGTTCAACAGCGGGCGCGTGGCGCTCGCCCGCGGGGATCGGCAGCAGGCCACGGCGGCGGTCGAGCGCCTGGAGCTGTTGTGGAAGGAGGCCGATCCCGACTACGCACCGGGCCGCGAGCTCAAGGAGCTGCGCGCGGCTCTCGAACGCAACTAGCTCCCCGCGTGCGGAATCACCGGACGCCCGAACAAGGAGAAACCATGAAGGCTGAAGAGAGGGAGTTGCAGGCCCGGCTGGGATCGCTGTGGATGGACTGCCGCTGGCTCGAGAATGCCCACCGCTACTACGCCGACCTGATCACGGGGTTCATGCTCACAAACCACCCGGCCAAGCTCGATCCGCCTCAGCCCTGCGTACCGCCCAAGGTCTGCACGGTGCCCATCGAGGATCTGAAAGAGAGGCTCGAGCATCTCGAGGAGGTGTTCGCCCGATTCCGAAGCGAGCTGGGCGCGGTCATCGACGACGCAGGGAGGAGGGGGATCGAGGAGATCGTCTTTCGCCCGAGCCAGCTCCCTGCTTTCCCGCAGACCAAGGAATCGCCGGCGGCGAAGCCGGCGCCTGCCGCCGCGCGGTGACGCCGGGGCGGGCGGCGCGGCGCCGGCGCGGAGACGAAGGGCCGCCGGCGCCGCCCGCGTGACTCGGCTGCATCGCGCCCGTGCCCACTGACATCCAAGGAACAGGGCGCGTGATGCCGCGCGCCCGCCGGAGGGATGCAAGTGACCATGGCTGTGCAAACCGGCACCGAGGGTGAGGAGCCGATGGATTCGATCAGCCGCGCGGAGATCGTGACGCGCCGCAACGATCAGCGATTCGTGCTGGTCGACGTCCTGCCCCGCCCTTCCTACGAGGAAGGCCATCTCCCCGGCGCGTTGAGCCTGCCGCTCGCCGAGATCGAGGGCCGCGCGCGCGCCGTGCTCCCGGATCGCGACGCCGACATCGCGGTCTACTGCGCGAGCGACACCTGAACGGCCGGTGAGCAGGCGGTCCGCCTGCTGCGCAACCTCGGTTATACGCGCGTGCGCCACTACGCCGGCGGCCTGGCCGGGTGGATCGCGGCGGGAGGGGCGCTCGAGCCGGCGGGCACGCGCGTGACGCTCGGATCCGCAACGGCGGCGATGAGGCCGGGGCGTCCCGCAGCGCCGGCGCGGGCGGGTGCGGGCCGGGCCGCCTTCCACCTCCGGCTCCTCGACTGGCTCGGCGACCGCACGATCGGCGAGCTCTTCCAGATCTGGTTCTGGATGATCTGTGGTTGCGGCGTGCTCTACTGGATCGTCGATGCCGCCGGCGGAGATGGGCTCCGCGCGAGCGGCGTGCCGGTCCCGGGAACGGCGCCCGGCTTCCTCACCGCGCTCTACTTCAGCTTCGTGACCGCGCTCTCCATCGGCTACGGCGATGTCGTTCCGACCGGCATCCTGCGCGTGCTCGCGGTCGTCGAAGGTGCCGCCGGCCTCCTCCTCTTCGGCGCGGTCATCTCGAAGTTCGTCAGCCGGCGCCAGGAGGAGCTCACCGGCGAGATCCACCACTTCGCCTTCGAGTCACGGCTCGGGCGCGTGCGCACGAATCTCCATCTCGTTCTCTCCGAGATGGACGCGATCGCCGCCCTGTGCATGACGGCCGGCGCGCCGCCCGAGCGGATCAGGACCCGGGTCGAGAGCGCGGCGGGTGTCTTCGAGGGCGAGCTCCGCGCGGTGCACGATCTCCTCTACCGGCCGCAGCTCGAGCCGGACGAGCACGCGCTCGCCTCGATCCTCGCCACCCTGACCGCGGGGCTCCGCCAGATGGCGGATCTCCGCGAGTGCATGCCGCCGCCGGCGCGGGACTCGATCCTCCTCACTGCCGATCTCCGCGAAATATCGCGTCTATCCGAAGAAATCTGCGCAGACTGCGTGCCGCGCAGCCACCCGCCGGCGCTCGACGCCATGATGAACGAGATCCAGAGCCTCGCGCGCCGTCTCCGCTGAAGGAGCGGCGGTCACCGGCGCTTGCTCGCGGCTACTCGATGAGCGTCGCGAAGCCCGCTTCCTCGAGCGGCCCGAGCCCGCCGAGCTGGTCCTTGACCGCGGCCGGATCGCCGACCACGACGAGCGCCATCCGCTCCGGCGCGAAGTGGGTGGCGGCCACCCGGCGGACATCGTCCACCTGGACGGCGCGCAGGCGCTCGACCCGGCGCGGGATGTAGTCGGCGGGGAGCCCGTAGAAGGCGACCATGCTCAGGTTCGCCGCGATATCCGCCGGCGCCTGCAGGCTCCGCGCCACCATGCCCGCGAGGAAGCTCTGCGTCCGCGCGAGCTCCTCCGCCGTCGGCCCTGCGGAGCGGAACTTCGCGATCTCCGCGCGCGCGACGTCGATCGTCTCGCGCGTGGTCTCGTTCTTCGTGAAGGTGACGACGCGCAGGAGCCCGGCGCGCCCGTCCTGGATGAGCTGGCAATAGGCCTCGTAGCTCAGGCTCCGCTCGACCCGGATCTCCTGCAGAAGCCGCGACGTGAAGCCGCCGCCGAGGATGGTGGAGGCGGCGAGGAGCGCCGGCTCGTCGGGGTGGCCGCGTTCGAGGCCGCGGTAACCGATCCGGATCTGCGACTGCTCGAGTTCGGGCTTGGCGATGAGGAGCGTGCGGGATGGAGGGGGCCCGGGTGGCGGCGCCGCGGGCTGAGCGGCCGCCGGTCGGTCGGCGGACTCGGCCGCGCCGCCCTGCCATCGGCCGAAGAGGGCCGCGATCTCCTTCTCCATGCTCGCCGCATCGAAATCGCCGACGAGCGCGAGCGCCGCGCCGCGCGGCACGACGTGGTCCCGGTGGAAGGCCCGGAGGTCCTCCCGCGTGATCGCGGCGAGGCTTGCCTCCCCGCCCCGCAGGCGGCGTCCGTACGGGTCGGTGCCGAACGCGGAGCGCCATAGCGCGACGTCGGCGAGCGTCTCCGGATCCTCGGCCATCTGCTTGAGACCCGCCGCGAGCCGCGTGCGGATGCGTTCCACCTCGCCGGCCGGGAACGACGGGTCGATCACGCAATCGGCAAGAAGCTCGAGCGCGGCGGTACGTTGGCGGGACATGACGGAGAGGCTCAGACGGAGATCGTCGCGCCCGGCCGCGGCGACCAGGGTCGCACCCATCCGATCCACGGCCGCGGCGATCTGGGTTGCCGAGCGGGTCGCCGTGCCCTGGGTCAGGAGCTCGGCGGTGAAGTTGGCGAGCCCCTCGCGCTCCGGCGGCTCGACCGCCGAACCGGCCGGCATGCGCAGATCGGCCTCGATGAGCGGGAGCGAATGATCCTCGGCGAGCACGACGCGGAGCCCGTTCGGGAGGTCGATCGTGCGCGTCGCGGGAAGCCGGATCGTCTGGGCCGCGGTATCGCCGGCGACGGCCAGCCCCAGGAGCGCCGCGAGAAAAGCCGCGGCGCCGCGCGGAATCCTGCGTCCGGCCGTCAGCATCGGTCCTTCCTCTCGCCTCATGTCTCGCCTCATGTCCGTCCCCTCATGAATCGCCTCACATCCTGTCGCGCGCCGGCACCAGGATGCCGATCGTCCGGTTCCTCGGAACGAGGCTCTCCCGCGCGACCCGCGTCACGTCCTCCGCGGTCACCCGGTCGTAGTCGGCGACGATCGAGAGCAGCTTCCGGTAGTCGCCGTTCAGCACCTGGTAGGTGAGGAGGTGCTCGGTGCGGGAGCTGTTGGTGGTGAGCCCGCGCACGACGGCGCCCTGCGCCTGGCTCCGCGCCTTCTCCACCTCGTCCGGCGTCACTCCCGCGGTGACGAGCCGGGCCACGACTGAATCGATGGCGGCGACCGCCTCCGCCGGCGTCTTCCCCGGGGTCACGTCGACCCACAGGTAGAAGAGGCCGGGGTGCTCGCTGCCGTCGAGGAAGCACTCGGCGTCCGAGGCGACTTGCGCGTCGTAGACCAGGGCCTGGTGGAGGCGCGAGCTCTCGCCGAGGCCGAGGATGTTGGTGAGGAGGTCGTAGGCCAGGTAGTCCGGGTGCGTGCGCCCGACCATGTGATAGGCGGCGAGGACGGCCGGCTGCTCGGCGGGCAGCTCCACCTCGAGGCGGCGTTCGCCGAGCTGCGGGTCCTCGGACTCGACGACGGGGGTGGGTGGTGCCTGCGCCCGGATGTCGCCGAAGGCCTTCTCGATCAGCGGGCGGGCGGCCTGCGGATCGAAGGCGCCGGTCAGGCAGAGGACGGCATTGTTCGGCGCGTAGTAGGTGCGGAAGTAGTCCCGGCAGTCGGCGACCGTGATGCGCTCGAGATCCTTCATCCAGCCGATGGTCGGGATGCCATAGGGGTGGGCGTCGAAGGCGACGGCGCGGAGCTCCTCGTAGAGCCGGCTGCGCGGCGAGTCGTCGACGCGGAGCCGCCGCTCCTCCTGGACGATGCCGCGCTCCTGCTCGACGTTCTCGGCGTCGATCTTGAGCGCGCGCATGCGATCGGCCTCCATGGCGAGCACGGTAGGGAGGAGCTCCGGGTTGAACTCCTCGTGGTAGAGCGTCATGTCATCGGAGGTGAACGCGTTCGAGTAGCCGCCGCCGCCCTCGAGGATGCGGTCGAACTCCTTGGGCGGATAGAGGGTCGAGCCGTTGAACATCATGTGCTCGAAGAGATGCGAGATCCCGGTGATGCCGGGTCGCTCGTTCTTGCTCCCGGCGTGGAACGCGATGCCGAGGCAGATCGAAGGAACGGCATCGTTTGGCTGCAGGATCACCCGGAGACCGTTCTCGAGCTTGAAGTCCGCGAGCGGGAAGTCCTGGGCGAGGGCGGGGGCCGGCGCGAACGCGGCGGCGAGGACGAGGAGCAGGGAGGCAAGCACGGCGAGGCCGGCGGTGGCCGCGGTGGTTGCAGTGCCGGCGGTGGCTGCGGTGCCGGCGGTGCCGGCATGGCGAGCGGGTGACAGACGGCGAATCATCGCTAATCCTCTCGATGTGCAACCGAGTGCGCGGGGGCAGCCGGAATCACGCGGGTGACAGGGCAGCCTCGATCTCGGCGAGGATGCGATCCACCGCGGCGCGCGGCGATCCGATCCCGGCCGGCGGCTCGACGATCGGCCGGCCGACGAGGAGGTAGTCCGCTCCGGCGCGGATGGCCTCGCCCGGCGACAGGATGCGCTGCAGATCGTCCTTCTTGAGCGGGGTGTCGCGGAAGCGGATGCCGTTCACGATCTTGGTCAGCCGCTCCACGTGGGAGTACTGGCGGATGATCTTGAGCTCCTGCGGCGAGCAGAGGAGCGCCTGCGCGCCCGCCAGGTTCGCCGCGCGCGCGTGCTCGCTCACCACCTCGTCGCTCCGGCGACCGTATTCGCAGCGGATGGCATTCTCGTCGAAGGAGGTCAGCACGGTCGTGACCACGATGTCGATCGGACCGCGCTGCTCGACGGCGGCACGGATCGAGTCCTGGCCGGCGGTGCCGCAGACGCTCAGGTGCGTGATGCCCCAGCGGGCATAGGCGGCGACGGCCGTGGCCGTGATCCGCGGGGTCGCATTGAGATGCGGATCGTAGAAGATGATCGTCTTCTCGTGGCGCTCGCGGATGAGATCGACCGCCCGCCGGTCCCATCCTTCGGCCATGGCGATGTAACCGATGGCGAACCCGCCGACCACCGGAGTGAGCTCGTCGATGAGCCGCTTCGCCGCGTCGAATCCCTGGATGTCGAGCGCCACGATGAGGCGTTCCGACGCCCCGCCCCGCATTGCCTCGCCCATGAATCCCCTCCTGACAGATGGCCTTTCTCACAAAGCTATCACAAGACCTCGCCGTCCGCTCCCGGCTCCGGTCGCGCGCGTACGAGCGTCATCGCCAGGGCGGCGAGGTAGAGCGCGCCGCCGAGGAGGAGCACCGCGCGGAAGCCCCAGACCATGGCCAGAGGGACGTTGCCGACGGCGGCGATCACCGAGGCGAAGCCGTTGACCCCGATCGCCCAGGGCACGGCCCGGGGTGCGGCGCCGGCGAGGAGGCCGAGCCCTGCCGGGAACGGGATTCCCATCAGGAAGCCGAGCGGGGCCACGAGCAGGAAGACAAGTGCGGCGCGCGCGGCGAGTCCGGTGCCGCTCGCGGCGGCGAGAAGCGGCGCGTGCACGTCGAGCGCGAGCAGGAGCACGACGATCGCGACCGCGAGGAGAGCGCCGCGCATGGCGAGGAGCCGGGCGCTCGCGGTCCGCGCGAGCCGGCCGGTGGCGAGGGCGCCGAGGCCCGACCAGAGGAGGAGCGCCGCGAGCGTGACCGAGATCGAGTAGCTCGGGTGCCCGAGGAAGAGCACGAAGCGCTGCATGAGAACGACCTCGACGACCAGATAGGCGGCGCCGAGGGCGAAGAAGTAGCCGAGGACGGGGAGAAGGCCGGGAGCGGCCGTCCCGCTCTCGCGGGCGCTCCGCCGGAGCGCGCCGAGCGGGAGGAGGATGAAGGCGGCCGCGAGCGCCGCGATCTGCGCGAGGAAGAGCACGAGGGGCCTCAGCTCGCCGAAGAAGTTGAAGAAGAAGAACGGCCGGTCGTCGGTCACCGAGCGGAGGAGCCGCGGCAGGCGCGCGAAGAGCTCGGCCTCCCGCCCGGCTGCGACGAGATCGTGGAACTCAGCCATGTACGACGGGACCCGGGCGCGCGGATGGTAGACGTAGCCGAGCGACGATTCGAGTCCGAACCCGAGGTACTCGTAGCTCGGGATCCGTACGCGCGGGAGCTCCGCGCCGCTGCGGAGGTGCGCGTCGAGCTCGGCAAGCTCCTCCGCCGTGAAGGGGGTGCGCTTGACGAGGAGGCTCTGCCAGAAGCCCTGGCCGACGACGACCAGGTGCCCGCCCGGCGCAGCCGCTCCGAAGTCGGTGCGCAGCACCTCGCAGCTGATGAGCGCGAGGCGAAGGGCGTCCTGGCCGAAGCGGAGGATCGAGAGAACGCCGCCTTCGGGCTCGAGCGCGGCGACGAGATCGTGGATCGCTTCGCGCGTGTACAGGTAGTTCTCGGCCAGGACGTTCGAGCCGGGAGCGAGCGCGGTGCCGGTGTCCACGCCCGAGAGCTGGATCACATCGTAACGACTCGTGGTACGGCGCAGGAAACCGCGGCCATCGGCGCAGACGATGCGGACGCCGGGCCGGCGGTAGGGATCGCCGAGGAAGTCAGCGAGCGGGCCCTCGATGGCGGCGATCGCCGCCTGGTTGATCTCGACTCCGGTCACCGAGCGGGCCCGGTAGTGGAGCGCCGTGAAGATGTCGGGGCCGCCCCCGAGCCCGATCACGAGCACCGAGTCGGGCGGGCCGCCGAAGTACGCGGCGCCGTAGACCGTGCCCTTGAAGAAGGGGGCGCCGGCGGCCGAGTCGGGGGGGAAGGCGATCAGGATCGAGCCGTTCGAGCCGTCCTGGCTGTAGAAGCGGGACTCGACCGGGGCGGGCAGGAAAACGCGGTCGTCGCCGAGCGAGTGGATCTCGATGCGACCGACCGGATCCCAGACCGAGAACTCGCGGCGGATGGCGAGCGACGGAGGAGTTCCCCCGAGGGCGGGCGCCGGCCGAGGTGCCTGCCGGACGACGGTGGCAAGCGCCTCGAGCTGGCCGTAGCGCGGCGGGAAATCGATGAGGGTGGGGGCGGAGATCGTGGCCGGGGCGAGCACGGCGGCGACGACGACGGAGCCGATTGCGAGCCGCCGGAGTCGCCTGCCGGCGAGCGCGAGAGCGACGAGCGCCCCGCCGCAGGCGACACCGAGGATCATCCGCTCGAGCCCGAGGTGGGGGAGGAGCGGGATGAAGGCGAGGCAGCCGAGGCTCGAGCCGAGGAGGTTCGCGCCGTAGCGGCGCGCCACCTGATCCGCGGGGGCGGCGAGGAGGCGGGCGAGCGCAAGTCCGAGGAAGAAGTGGGGCACGGTGAGGCCGGCAAGGAGGAGGACGAGGAGCGGGTACTCACCAAGTACTGCTACTTTTCGCGGTTCGACGAGGCGCGCGAACGCGAAGTGAGCGAGCGGTACGGTGACGGCGAAGGCGAGTGTGGCCCGGGCGGCGACGGCGCGGGGCTCGGCGCGGAGGAGCCGGGGCGCGAGCGCGAGGACCGATCCGCTGGCGCCCAGGCCGAGGAGCGTGATCGCGATCGCGACGTAGACGACCGTCGGGAAGAGCGAGTACGAGAAGAGCCGGATCTGCGCGAGCTCGAGGGTGAGGAGAAGGAAGGAGAGCGCGAGGAGCGCCCAGCGCGCAGCGCGATCCGGGGGGGTCGAGCCCTGCATTCGAGACATTATACGTGGCGTGCGGGGAACCGCCTCAGCTTTCCGCGGGTCGGGTCTTTGAGCATAGAAACCTGCATAAATGGAGGATACTACGGGGGAATATGCGGTGACAACATCAATGGATACAAGCAGCATGCTCTGCAGGCACCGGAATCCTGTCCTGCACGCAGCCGGGCCGAAGGGTACATACTGAGGGATAACCCTCTGCTGCGTGGCTCCGACTTTCCCTCGACGATGCGCCCGGCGCGGTCGCACACTGCGAACAGCTGCCTCCACGCCGTGCGAGGCCGGGCCCCGGCCCGATTCGGGTGGCCGAGAACCCCCGGGAGAACATGAGGCGCGGACCCGCCATTTTCGCCGGCAAGGTGCTGGAAGTGGATGGGATCCGGCTGTCTCTCCCCCATCTCTTCGGCAGCTACCTCATCGGCACATTCTTGAACCTGTTCATGCCCTCCACGGTCGGCGGCGACACCTATCGCGTGGCGAGCGTCGGCCGCGGCCGCGTCGCCAAGTCCGCGGCTGCCGTGATTGCCGACCGGCTGTCGGGACTGATCGCCCTCGCAGTGATCTGCGCTCTGTTCTCCGTCGTCACCTACAGCTCGATCGGCCACCACAACTACATCATCTTCGCCGTGTTGCTGCTCTGTGCCCTGCTGGGACTGGCATCGGCCCTCCTGTGGCCGGCTTACAGCCGCCGGCTCCTGACGGCTCTAGGCCTCCGGCGCATTCCCCGGCTCGATCGCCTCGTGGATCGGCTCTTCGTCTCGTTCCGGTCCTATCGCGAGCACCCCACTCTCATAGGCAGGATCATCGGCATCTCGTTCCTGTTCCAGTTCTTGATTTCAGTGGCCGTGTTCCTTCTGGCTCGATCCCTGGCGCTTCGTGTTCCCCTGGTCGACTTCCTGGTCTTCGTGCCGATCATCACGATTCTCGAGTCCATTCCGATCTCCATCTACGGGCTCGGTCTGCGCGATGCGGGATACGTCTTCTTCTTCAAGGAGATCGACCTGCCGGGGGCGGAGACGCACGCCCTGGCCATGTCGGTTCTCTATGTCGGGCTGACGGCTGTCTATGCGGCGCTGGGCGGCCTGCTGCTCGCCTACCGCCTTCTCAAGCGGGGCTCGTCGCCCGTATCCGGAGATCTGGGAGCGCCGCCCTCTGCGATGGGGCCCGAAGACCGTGCGCACCGGGGCTCCGACTCGGATCTCGACCCGGCTCGCCGTCTCTGATCGGGCCCAACTTGCCTCCTGCGGCAAGCCGCCTCCAGAGGCCGCCGCGGCCGTGCGGCAAACGCTGTCGGGTCTTGTGAACTCCCTCGCCTGCCCCCGCCGCCGCGGCCGCGCGGCAAACGCTGTCGGGTCTTGTGAACTCCCTCGCCTGCCCCCGCCGCCGCGGCCGTGCGGCAAATGCTGTCGGGTCCTGTGAACTCCCTCGCCTGCCGCCGCCACCGCCGCGGCCGTGCGGCAAACGCTGTCGGGTCTTGTGAACTCTCGCGCCTGCCCCCGCCGCCACCGCGGCCGTGCGGCAAACGCTGTCGGGTCTTGTGAACTCCCCTCCCTCAGCCGCCGCCCGCGTGATTGCTACCCCGCTCCATCGGGCGCCTTCTCCGGCACGGGACTCCGGAATCAGCATCCTGCATGGATCGTGCCCGCGGCCCAGATCCTGGAAAGAGGCCGTTTTCGGCGCACTACCCGACCGCCTCTCCTTTCGCCGCCAACGGCGTTGTCACTTGAGCAAACCGAGTTGTCAGCGACGAGCGGGGCTCGTCGTATCCCCACGGCCGACCGGGTTTCAAGGGTGTAGAATCGAACTCGACCAGCATGGTCGACAGCCACCCGAGGAGGCCCCCATGGTCCGGCACGTGCACGCCCTGCTCCGCTCGGCTCTCTTCCGCCATCTTCCGCTCGTCGCCATCCCCCTCGCCGCCCTGGTCGCCAGCGCTCCGGCTCCCGCTGAGGCGCCGGCCGTCGTCCAGCAGCTGATCGCCGCCGACGGGGTCACGGTCGTCGATCGGCTCCCGAAGAGCGGCCCCGGGCTCGCGGCGGCGAACGCCCTCCAGCCCCCGGTTCAACCGTCCTCCGACAGTTTCTCGTGGACCCTGCAGGCGCAGAACGACGGAGTGTTCACCGACCTCTCGATGGCCGACGCCACGCATGGCTTCGCCGCGGCCGAGCTCGGCCGCGTCTACCGGACCACCGACGGGACAACCTGGCAGCCCGTCATGAACATCGGTTTCCCTCGCTACTGGTACGGCGTCCACGCCTTCACGGCGGACTCGGTCTTCATCACCGGGTTCCAGAACCAGACGGGGGCCGGCATCGCGCGCTGGTCCACCGACGGCGGCGTCACCTGGACCGCCGATATCGTGATCGACCCGGGCAACTGGCTCACCATCAACCAGTTCGCCGACCGCCGGCACGGGGTGGCGACCGCGATCGGCTCCGGCCTCACTTACGTGACGACGAACGGTGGCGCAACATCCACCGACTGGACGCGGATTCTCGCGGATCCCACCCAGGGCTGGTTCGCGGGCAATTTCACGTTCATGCCGGACAACCTCTACGTCTATCTCACCGGCATCAGCTTCTGTCAGTCGACCAACGGCGGCCTGTCGTACTCGCGCCGGCCGAGCATCGATCCGGTCTTCGACGGCGGAGTGTGTTTCGTCGATCCCATGCACGGCTGGACCGGCGGCGGGCAGATCTCGGCCCCGGTCTCGGGCTGGGTGCATCGCACGACCGATGGCGGAGCGACCTGGAGCGGACGTGTTCTCAATGCACCCTACCCGATTCGCTCTCTGCTCTTTCTCGATGAGGCGCTTGGCTTCGCGGTCGGCGGCAACTACTTCGGTGCGGTGGGCGGCATCTGGAGCACTACTGACGGCGGCTCGAGCTGGAACCTCGACGCCGACACCAGCTGTGAGATGAAGGGCATCGACTGGGCGCGTGTGAGCCCCGACTCGGTCTCGCTGTGGTGCGCCGGCTCGCGCTCGGGCCTCGGCCGTATCTACCGGACGACCGTGTATCTCCCGAGCGGCACGAGCGCGTTGCCCGAGCCGGTGGCGGCGCCGGCGGTCTCACTCCGAGTCGCGCCCAACCCGGCCGGCGCCGGCGAATCCGTTCGCATCGCGGCCCCGCTCGCCACGCGCGGTGCCACCCTCGACATCGTGGACGCGAACGGCCGCGTCGTTCGGCGGCTCGAGTTTTCCGGCGCGGCGGGCGCAGCCGAAGCAGTCTGGGACGGCCGCGATGAGCGCGGCCACATCACCGCCGCCGGCGTCTATCATGCCCGGCTCGGGACCGCCGGCGGGAAGCCGCTCTCCGTCGCCATCGTGCGGTTGCCCTGACCGCCGGCGCCGCGTCGCGGCCCGGTCGTCTCAGTCGCGATATGTCGCTTTGATCGCGCCCCAGGTCGAAGCGGCGACCGGCGTGACCGCCGCCGGGTTGTAGCCGGGGCCGCCCACCGCAACCCGCCCGAGGTGCGGGATGGGGATGGGGTGTTCCACCAGGTCGCCGCTCAGATAGCAGGTGGCTCCATCTTCTATGCAGAACCGCGTGTTGAGGATCGCCACCTCGCCGTTCGCGCCCGTGCGGAAGGATGCATAGCCGAGCACCAGCAGATCGTTGCCGGAGCCCGCCTCCCACACGATCGCGATATCGATCCAGTGGCCATCGAAATCGGTGATCATGCTCGCGCCCGGCTGGCAGTCGCCGACCCAGCCGAAGTACTCCCACTCGGAAGGCCAGAGGAGGCGGAAGCCGGCGCCGACTGCCGTGGCATCGCCACGCAGAAAGACGAAGACGTCGATCTCCGAGTTCGGTTCCACCGCAGTGCGCGTGTCCACGACCGGGTCGCGATACCCCGCATCGGCCGGGACGTAGCAGTGGACGCGATCCGGATGATCGATCGCGTGCAGGATGATCTGGACGTCGCCGCGGGCGAGAGGGGCGAGTCCGAGAAGGGCGGCGCACATCGCCGCCTGGATCAGGAAGAGATGTAACTTCGACATGGTTCGGCCTCCTTGCCCGGCGCCTCACCGGGGCTGGCCAAGAGGCCGTGACGCCCCGTGGGCGCCCGAATGGAGAGTGTCGTGCGGTTCCGAGTCGCCAGGTAGTATAGACTCGGTCTGCGCTCTGTCGACGCGCATAGATCGTGCCGTTGCCGAGAGAGACGACGGGCAGTCGTTATTCACGACACTTCCAGCGATGACTCGAGGCGCAGGGGCTTCCCGATCGCGCCCCCTCTTGGCAGCGTCAACCGGGTGATGCCATGGCAGTTGTGCAAAGCACACCCTGCTCGAGGCGCGGCGTTGGATCGTTCCTTGCAGATTGTAAACTCGGATGCGGTCTGCGAGTCCGGATGGCGAAGGCAACGGGCGAGGTCGATGGACCTGTTCGATCGCGATACGCTCAGGCTCACTCTGGTCAATATCGGGCTCGGCGCGGCATGTGCGGTCTTCCTGGTGATCGTCGCCCGGGCGATCGTTCGCGACCTGGCGGAGCGCGCGGAGTCGGACGCCACGAGGCCCGCCGCTCATCATCGCGCGGTCGGCGTCACCACGATCGGCGTCACCATGGCCGATGGGGGCGAGCCCCAGCCCCCGGATGGGACCGCCGAGCCTGAAGCCGCCGGGTCCGAGGTTGCCGGGTCCGAGGCCGCCGGTCCCCAGACCGCCGGGCCCGAGGCCAGAGCCAGTCGCAAGCCCGGGCGGCTCGACCCCTCTCACCTCAAGAGGACGATCTTCTGATCGAGGTGCTCCCGCCCGATCCGTGCGCGGACGAAGTAGACGCCGCTCGGCATCGTATGTCCGCGCGCGTCCCGGCCGTCCCAGCTCATCCCGTTCTGCGTGCCGCCCGGCAGCTTCCCATCGAAGAGGGTCGTGACCAGGCGCCCGCTCGCGTCGTAGATGCGCACCGCGACCGCCTCGAGGCCGCCGCCTGCGGGCCCCGCCGGCAGCGTGAGCTCGATCGTTGTGCGTGGGTTGAACGGGTTCGGGTAGTTCGCGAGCCGCGCGCGGCGCGGTACATCTCCCGCTCCTGATGGCGCCGCCACCGTCGACCGCTCGTACGCGGTCTCCTCGAATGCGACCGTGACCGCGATCGCGCCGGCGCTCGCGCTACGCACCTGCAGGAAGCGGTAGTTGTTGGGCGCCGGGATCTCGAGCGGCCCAGTCGCCGGCCGCCACGGCTCCCACTCGATGAACTTGATGTCATCGAACCTGGCGTGACCGGTGCCTGCAGTCGGCGGTTCATTCGAGCAGCGCACCTCGAAGTAGTCGCCGTTCGACGGGGTCACGAGCTCCTTCCACTGGTAGGTCCAGCCCGCGCTCCCGGTCACCCGCGGCGCGAGATCGGTCGAGGTGATCGGGTTTGTCGTGGAGCGATCCGTGTAGAAGCGGGCCATCATGCGCGCGTTCGCGGCATTGTCGGCCTTCAGATAGCCCGCGGCCGTGTGGCGGGCGGTGGGATCGCACGGCAGATGCCGCTCGAGATCGGTGCCCGCTTCCCCCTGGTCGCTCCGCTCGCGCCGTAGCGCGAGCGAGCGGAGGCCCGTGTGCGGTTCGGTCTCGTCGAGCCACTCGTCGTCCGAGTTCAGATCCCAGAGGGTCGCGCCCTCCGCCTCGAAGCTCCCGTGCCAGAGGATCTCGCGTCCCCACGAGACTTCCCAGTCGCTCACGGCGCCGCCGGTCACCGATACGATCCGCGAGAGGCTCCCGTGACCCGGAAGCTCGAGCGGCGGCGAGAGCCAGCCGCCGCCGTCCGCCACCATCGCCGCGGTGGCCTCGCCGGCCGTCAGCGTGGAATCGACAGCGGCGCGACTCAGGTAGACCCGCGCCATGTTCTCCGCCGGCGACACGGCGACAAGCGCGTCCATCGGTCGCGAGTAGTCTGCGATCCGGTCCATGATCTCGCGGCCGAGCTGGCCGGTGGCGGGCTCTGGGATGTAGTCGTCGATCCATGCCGGTGTGAAGCGATAGCCGGCGATCCCGTCCTTCATCACCTCGAGGGTGAGAACGAGGGTCGGCATGGTCTCGACGTAGTGGAGGTCGAAGAGGAAGTTGCCGAGGCTGTGCGCGATGAGCTTCCCGTGGTAGGACTCGAAGCCCTGCAGCACGTGCGGATGGTGATTGATGACGACGTCGGCGCCGAGATCCACGGCCAGGCGCCGCAGTTCACGTTCGGTCGGCGTGGGCTCGACACGGAAGCGGAAGTCCGGATCCGCGGGTCCGATCTGGTCGGCCTCGACGGGAGGGGACACCGCAAACGCCTGGTCGCCAGGTTCGGTCTCGTACTCGTCGCCGCTGTGGAGCTGCACGACCACGATGTCGGCGCTGCCGCGCGCATCGTTCACCGCTGACTCGAGGTTGTGCGGCAGGAGATAGCCGAACCCCGGCTTGTTGTAGCCGGCATCCAGGAACGGCTGGTAGTTCCACTCGCGCCCGGTGCGGTTCGACTGGCCGAGGAAGGCGAGGCGCACGCCCTTCTCGGTCCAGAAGGTCGGCTGGAGCGCGAAGTACGAGCTCGTGCCGGCGCCGCAGTAGCGGATGCCCAGGCCGTCGAGGAGATCGATCGTGTCGAGCATCCCGATCTCGCCGTAGTCGATGATGTGGTTGTTGCCGATGTCGGCGATATCCACGCCGGCATACCGGATGCCGGCGATGTTCTCGGGGCGGCTCCGGAAGACCACGCTCTTCGTCGGATGCGGGGTGCCGCGATCGGTGTAGGAGCACTCGAGGTTGCAGACGTTCACGTCCGCCGCCTCGCCGAAGATGGGTCGCGTCGGCGCGAAGAGCGCCTCGATCCCGTACCGCTCGATGAGACCGCCGGGGGCCTCGAAGGCGCGGCCGGTGAAGATGTCGCCGACGAAGTTGACGGTGAGCGGGAGATCGCCCGTGCCCGCCATGACCCGCACCTGGCAGGTGTCGTTCCCGGCGAGCGCGGTCTCGTCCCGGACCAGGAGGCCCACGGTGTACGTGTAATCGGCGCTCACGAAGAACTCGTGGCGCGGATCCCGGATCGTGCTGAAGGTCGAGTCGCCGAAGTCCCAGGCGAAGGTGTGGGTGTTCGAGTCGGGGTCGAAGACCTGGCCGTGGAACTGCACGGTGACCTGGAAGAGCCGGGCCGAGATCTGCTTCAGACTCTCGATCGTGTAGAGGATGTCGGCGACCGGGGCGACCGGGAGATCGACCGTGACGTCCACGATCTCGTCGAAGACCGTCACGCCGCTCGGCCCCGAGTCGTCATCATTCACGTAGATGAGCTCGGTGATGGTCGGGTAGTAGCCGTAGGTCGCGTACCAGTCGCGGCCGATGGGGAGGAGATACGCGTACCACTCGTCGGTCGGGAACGCGCCCTGGTAGACGGTCCACCAGGAGCTCGCCTGGGGGAGCTGGCTCCCGGCCATCGTGTAGATGAGCTCGTTCGTGCCGTCCCCGACGCCGAAGGCCTGGGTCTCGCCGAGCGTCTCGACGTAGACCGCGACCTGCCACACGGTCGAGTCGGCGACGGCGGCCGGCGCGATGTCCTCGATCTTCCAGGAGTTCCCGTAGATGCGGAGCGCGTAGGCGCCGCCGTGGGTGTTCTCGCCGGTCAGCTCCCAGGAGTTCGGGCTCCGGTCCTCGGTCCCGTAGCTCCGGAGCGTGACCGATCCGGATTCGAAGTCCTCGATCACCGTCCCGCGCGGCGCGGCGGGGCAGGGACGAGGAACGGCGACGAGGAACGCCGCGACGAGGAACGCCGCGACCAGAGCGAGTCCGCTGAGGACGACGGCCGGAAGGCGTCGCAAGAATGACATTGTGCAGAACTCCAGCCGGGACTACCTCACAATTCTAGCATGACGGCGCTGATCCGCCGCACTGGATACACGTCGCCCGCGCCGAGCGCCGGGAAGAAGCCCCACTCGACGAGCCCGTCGTCGCTCTCCGGCTCGAGAAGGTAGATGGCGACGTGCGCGAGCCGCTGGCCCATCGGGACGAGGAAGTCGCCCGGACTCGCCGTGTACTCCGCCCGCTCGAGGTGGCCGAAGAAGAGGGTCTCCGGCGGGGCCGCGGCCGCGATGTCGGTGCTTGCCGTCTGCCCGGTCGCGTCGATCACGAACTCCTCGACGGCGATCGTCATCTCGCGCTCGATTCGCTCGACCACGATCCCGTGTAGCGTCAGGTGTTCGGCGACCCGCGCCTCCGCTGCCGGGATGAGATAGGCGAACGGCCGGCGCGCGAGCTTGGTCGGGACGGACCGCCCGTAGTAGGTGGTGCGGTAGGTGCGGAGCTCCCGCCCCGGCACGCGCCGCGCACGCTGCGATTCGAGATCCCAGGCCACGATCTCGACCTCGCCCGCCGGGTGGAGCGGGTAGGCGAGCGTGACCGCGCCGGTCGCCGGATCGCGCGACACCTCGGCAGTGCGGAGGCCGAGGACGTCGTCGGGCGCGGGCGCGCTCCCGCGCCGGATCGTCTCCGTCTCCGCCTCCGCCACGATGCACACGATCTCGTCGCCGCGCTCGCGCACGACCCCGAGGATCTCGACGAGCGTCTCGAACATGACGGTGCAGCGCTCGCGGAACGGGATGTACGAGTACGCTTCGAGCAGAATATCCATGCGTCCGGTGAGGCCGCGGTAGTGGCTCCCGAACCGCGGCAGCGCGGGATACGTCTCCCAGCCCGCCTCGGGATTCTCCTGATCGCGGAAGTTCCCGTAGAAGAAGGTGCGGAATCCGGTGCGCGCCACGAGCCGGCGCGACACTTCCGGCAGGAGCACGTCGCGCACGTGGAGGATCGGCGCGGGCGGGCTCGAGGCGAGGAGCCGCGCCGTGTCGTAGGTGAGATGGTAGCCGTGGATCGAGCCGTTCGTCGTGTGGCAGTCGATCGTGAGATGCGGACGCCACTCGCCGTAGAGCCGCGCGAGGTGGCGCGACTCGACGGCCGCGAGCTTCATGTAGTCGCGGTTCAGGTTGACGCCGTGCGCGGTCAAGCGGGTCCCGACGCCGCCTGCGGGCCCGATCTGCCCCTCGAGCTTCGCGAGGTCGAGCGCGCGGTTCGCGGGATCGATGAGATCGTTGCCGTCCGGGTTGTAGTCGGGAACGATGAGGAGGGTCGCCCGCTCGACGAGATGCCCGAGCGGGCCGCACCCGATCTCCCGCGCGAGCTTGAGGGCCGACTCCTTCCCCTCGACCTCGCCGGCGTGGATGTTGGCGAGGAGGAGGACGACCGGCCTGCCGTTCGCCGCGGCAGCGGCAGCCGCCGCCACCGGCGTGAATGCCCCGTCCGCGGAGAGGACAAGGAGCGGGATGTCCGCGCTGCGCGCGCTCGCGCCCATGGACTGGACCGAGAGCCCGTGCGCCCGCGGCGCGAGCGCCGCGATGAAGGACAGGACATCCGCGTGGCGCGAGGTCGCGCGGTAGTCGGTCGCCTCGGCAACGGTCAGGGGCGTGGTCAGCGTTTTCTCCAGTCCGGTCTGCTCGGTTCGTGCCGCCGCGGGACGGGACGCCCGCATGGTGCTACCATATCTCGCTCGCCGGGCCGCTGCGCCCGCAGGAGATCGTGATCATCCCGATGGCCGTGGGGAGCTATCCGCCCCTCGAGGATCTGAACTACGCCTGGATGGAACGGAACTACGACGCGATCACGAGCCGCTTCCCGCCCGAGTTTGCCGCCATGATGCCGTGCGCGGCCGGCGGTTGCTCAACGGAACGCCTGGCCCGGGCGCGAGTCTTCTTCGCGGAGCCCGCACCCGCGGTTCCCGGCGCCGCGGTGACGCTCGCCAAGGTGGCCGAGTCGGTCACGAGCTGCGCCGAGCTTCGCGAGCGCGAGGGCGATCGGGTGCGGAACTACCTGAACGGCCACGCCACCGCCCGCTGAGCGGGCCGGGTCGCGCGTGCAGGAGGGGTCCGAGTCATGGTGAGAAAAGTGATTCCCATCACCCAGCTGCTGGTGCGCTCGTTCCACATCTGGAACGACGGCTGGTTCCTGCTGACTGCCGGCGACTTCGCCAAGCGCGATTTCAACACGATGACCGTGTCCTGGGGCAGCTTCGGCACCATCTGGAACTGGCCCTTCGCCCAGGTGGTGGTCCGCCCGACGCGCCACACCTTCGGCTTCATGGAGCGCCACGCCACGTTCACGCTATCGGCGTTCCCGCCGTCCTACCGCGAGACGCTCCGCTTCCTCGGCACCAAGTCGGGGCGGGACGGGGACAAGATCGTCGAGGCCGGGCTCACGCCGATGGCGTCGACCCGCGTCGCCGCCCCGTGTTTCGCCGAGGCCGATCTCGTCGTCGAGTGCCGGAAGCTCTACTGGCACGACATCGATCCGACCCACTTCCTCGATCCGGCGATCGAGGAGAACTACCCGGCGCGCGATTACCACCGGGCGTACTTCGGCGAGATCCTCGCCGTGACCGGCGAGTCAGCGGATCGGCGCTAGGCGCGGCGCCTGGCCGCGTCAGCTCGCGGCGCCCGGCCGCGTCAGCTCGTGGCGCCCGGCGAGCGTCAGCTCGTGGCGATGCGGACGGCGTCCGCTTCCTTCTCGGCGTGCGGGATGACCCGGAGCAGCCACGTGCTCTCGAACAGCGTCCACAGGGGCTTGCTCAGTCCGGTCAGGCACACCTTGCCGCCGCCGTTGGTGGCCGAGACGTGTGCGGCGGCGATGATGCCGATGCCGGTCGAGTCGACGCGCGACACGTCGCCAAGGTCGATCACGACGGACTTCTGACCAGCCTGGATGTCCTTCCGCACCTGCTCGAGCCAGTCGAAGCAGGCGTCCCGCCCGTTCAACTGCCCGTGGGCCGAGTAGATGATCACCTTGTTATCGGGATCGGTGCGCTTGTCGGCCGTGAATGGCTGACTGTCCATCAAGAGGCTCCCAGGGTGAGAGGCTCGCGCCGGACGGTGGACCGGACGGCGGCGGATCGCCTATCGGAACAGGACAACGACGGACCAGGCAACCAGCCCGATCCGGTGCGTCATCCTATCACGTTCAGTCGCGGCCGGCTCGGCGAGGGTGCCTGTTCGTGGCCCGGGCCGTCGCGCCGGCCGCCCCGGCGGCGGCCGCCGGGTGCCGCACCCGGGGACGCCGGCCATTGCGGCAGCATTGCACCGATGCTACCATGGCGCGGTTGAGCATGCGGCCGGCCTTGCAGAAGCCGCGGCCACGCCCCACATGCTTGATGAACCGCTCGGCCCCTTGCGAAGGCAAGCGACCGCAAGCGACCCCGAGGCAAGTACAATCCAGAGAGACAGAACATGAGTCGTTATCTCCAGGACCTGGAGAGCATCAAGCGCCAGCTCTCCGAGGACATTGCCAACCTCAGGCGATTGGCAGAGAGCATTCCCCAGCTTCTCGAGAAGAAGCAGCGCCAGCTCGAGCGCCTGACCGAGGTCTCGCGCTCGATGGAGCAGGAGGACGTCGAGGTCACGGCCCTGATCGCGCGCTATGCCGAATCGCGACCGGCTGTGAAGGTGGCCGGCCGGCAGCGCGGGAGAAGTCTGCCTGCCGACATCATGTCGCTTCTGCATGCGGCGGGACCGCACGGCGCGAGCCTCGATGATCTGCACGAGGCGTTGCTCAAGACCCGACAGATCTCGAAGCAGAATCTGTCGAGCACCCTGAGCCGCATGAAGGGACTCGGCAAGATCGGGAAGCAGAACGGGATGTTCATCGCGCCCTAGCGCGGCCAGAGAGGATGCGGTCCATGACAGCAGTGAACACCGGCGATCTGCGCAGCCTGTTGCAGAATGTGAGACCCGCCGTCCCGGAGCCGACCTGGGACTTCGTGGTCTATGCGCGTTTCCTGGCCGCACGGCTGCCGGCAACGGGCCCGGTCGCCGCTCCCGTGCTGGGCCTCCTGGCCGAGGATCTCATCGGCGAACTCAAGGATGGCCTCGACCGGAAGAGCGGCACGGTCTTCGATCCCCCGCTCGTGAGCGGAAGGTCGGATCTCGTCTACAACCACTTCCGGGCGAAGATCGGGGCGGTCGCCGCGAAGGTGGGCGGCGGCGAGTACGCGGCGGCGGTGACGGCGGGCTTGAAGCCGGTCCTGCCGTCACCCAGGTCGAAGGCGGAAGAGCCGAAGGCGGATGCGGCACCGGGGCCGGCCAAGGACGCCCCCGCGAAGGACGCCCCCGCGCCGGCCTAACTTCCAGGTAGATGCGGGCGGGCGAGGAGCTCGCCGAGCGGTTGCGCCTCGAGCCACTTGACGAGCGCGACGAGGTTCGCGACCGCGCGCGCGATCATCACCTCGCCGGCCTCGCGGCGGGCGAGCGTCGGGTAGCCGATGTTCCCGTGTTCGCTGAAGTCGATCGTGTCGAAGCGTACCTGCCCGCCGTGCACCATCTCCGCCCAGCCGTGCGGCACGTCGACCGCGGCCTCGAGCTTCACCCACTCGGGAAAGAGGTGGAGGGCGACCGAGGTCTCCATCGCACAGGCGTGCCCGATGATCGACGCCGCCTTTTCGCCGAGGAGCTCCTTGTAGAGCGCGTCGTCGAGGCCCCGCCACCAGTCGAAGAGGACGCAGGCGAGCCCCTCCGCGCGGAGCGCCTGCGCTGCCTCGGCCAGGGCCGCCGAGTTGCCGCCGTGCCCGTTCACGACCACGAGCCTGGTCGTGCCGTGGCTCTGGAGCGAGCGGGCGATATCGAGGATGACGTCGCGGAAGACCTCGCTCCGGAGTGTGCACGTGCCGAAGAACTGGCGGTGGTGCGGCGAGATGCCGTAGGGGAGCGTGGGGGCGACGACGAGATCGTGTAACGCCTCGGCGCCGAGCGCGATCGCTTCCGCGGTCACGTGATCGGTGGCGAGGGGGAGATGACGGCCGTGTTGCTCGACCGAGCCGACCGGGAAGACGACGACCTTGTTCTCGAGCGCGGTGCGCGCTGCGGGCCAGGTGAGTTCGCGGAGACGTGCCATGGAGAGAGGATAGCACCATGAAGCCTTTCCGCTTCTGCCCGTATTGCGGGAAGCCGCTCGCCCCGCGCCGCGCCGCGGGCGAGCACGAGGAGCACCCCGCCTGCCCGGCCTGCGGCTACGTCGCCTATCGCAACGCGAAGCCATGCGCGGGAGCGCTCGTGATCCGCGAGGGGCGCGTCCTTCTCGTCAAGCGGAACCGCGAGCCCTATCTCGGCTGGTGGGACGTGCCGGGGGGCTATCTCGAGTACGGCGAGCATCCGGAGCACGCTGCGCGGCGGGAGATCAAGGAGGAGACGGGTCTCGACATCCGCCTGACACGACTGCTCGGCGTGTACGTGAGCCGTTACGGGTCGGACGAGCAGCGCACGCTCGACCTCATCTATCTGGCCGAGGTGATCGGCGGCGAGGAAGAGCCGGGGGACGACGCGGAGGAGGTCCGCTGGTTCGCTCCCGCGGAGCTTCCGGCCGAGGTTGCCTTCGACTCGGGGCCGGCGTCGCTCCGCGACTGGGTGGCGAGCCTGCGTGGCGTGCGCGCCGGCGGACCCTAGCGGATGACCCCCTCTTTCCCCGCGAGCCGCCGCAGGAGCCCCGTCTGCCCGACGTGGTAGGTCTCGTGGAACTGGAGGAAGGCGAGCTGCTTGCCGATCGTCGAGTCGCCCCGCACGGTGGCGAGCTCGGCGGCAGTCAGCCGCTCGAGGCGAGCCGTGAGCTGCTCCTGGGAGCGATCGAGATCGGCGAGGATCGCCGTTAGCGGTCGCGCCGCCGCCGGATCGAGCTCGTGCGATCCGCGCACGTAGGGTGCCGCATCCGCCTCGTTCCACACGGGCGGTTCGCCGAGCAGCGCGAAGATGTCGTTCCGGCTCGCCACGATGTGCCCCAGCACCCAGTTGAACGAGTTGCCGCCCTCATCCGACCGGGCGACGCTCTGCTCCTGGCTTATCCCCGCGGCGTGCTTCGAGAGCACCCAGTGGTTGGTGTGGAAGTTCATCATGAGCACGTCGCGCAAGTCCATCTCCGGCTCCTCTAGTCCTGTTGCTTCCCGCCGCTCGCCGCCCGGAAGCGGGCGAGCTGCTCCTTGTAGTAGGTCGACTCGGGATCGAGCGCGAGCGCGCGCTCGCCGGCGGCAATCGCCGCCGCCGTCTCGCCCCGGCGGAAGTGCACCTCGGCGAGCGTGTCGAGGATCTCGGGGTTCTTTGGCTCCACCTCGGCGGCGCGCTCGGCCGCGGCCAGCGCCTCGTCGAGATGCACGCCGGCAAGCGCCGTGAACCAGGCGAGCCCGTTCAGAAGGCTCGCGTCGCGCGAGCCGCGGGCGAGCACCCGCTCGAGCGTCTCTCCGACCCGCTCCTCCTCGCGCCGTGCGAGGCCCGAATCGCCGCGGGCCGCGTACTCCTCGGCGTAGCGAAGGTGGGCGCGTACGAGATCGCCAGCCTCGTGGATCTCGTAGACGCGAACAAGCTCGGTGATCGGGTCGGGATGATCCTCGACCCGGAGATCCACATAGCGGCTCCGGTACTCCGGGTAGCGCTCGCTCGGGCGAACGACGAGGATCGCCGCTGACTGCTTCCCGCGCTTGTCGCCGCCCGCGTCCTGCCCGGCGACGAGAGCGGCCAGGAGGCGCCGAGCGAGCTCGCCCTCCGTCGTCTCGTAGGCGTGCGCCATCGCCTCGACCACGGCGGCTCCGGCGAGGATGTTCCCCTGGCAGGAGTAGCCGGCGCCCGCGCGCGCTCCCGCCCAGTCGCTGCAGCTCGCTCCGGTGTGCGCCGCCACACGCCCGCGCGCGTCCACGATCGCGAGCTGGCGGTGCGCGCGCTCCGGGTCGCGCGCGAGCAGCGTGTCGAGCGCCGCGCGCGCATCGAGCCCGGCGGCCAGCAGCGCGAGCCCGTTCGGCCCGAACGACTCGTTGGTCTGTGCCTGGGTGGCGATGGCGCCGGCGCCGGGCGCGGCCCACGGCACGGCGGAGCCGACCGAGAACGCGCGCGACTCGACGGCGACGCCGAGCTCTCCGGTGACCGAATCGCGGGCCACGATCGAGAACGTGGCGCCGGCGGGTGTAGCGGCGCCGAACGCCGCGACCAGCGCCAGGGCGGAGAGAGCGAAAGGCACCCTCACGATTGCGCGCTCGAGACCGGTCCGCCCTGCGTCCTGATCACGTTCATGGCGAGCGCGATCATCGAGCCGACATCGGCGGCGTTGGCGGGGAGGACGAGCGTGTTGCTCGACTTGGCCAGCTCCCCGAACTGGGTGATGTACTGCTCCGCGACGCGGAGCTGCACGGCCTCGAACCCGCCCTTGTTGTTGATGGACTCGGCGACCTGGCGGATCCCTTCGGCCGTGGCGGTGGCGATGGCGAGGATGGCGGCGGCGCGGCCCTCGGCCTCGTTGATCTGCTGCTGCTTGGTCGCCTCCGAGGCCTTGATCACCTGCTGCTTCTGGCCCTCCGCCGTGTTGATGGCGGCGTCACGCTGGCCCTCCGAGGTCAGGATGACCGCGCGCTTCTCCCGCTCGGCGCGCATCTGCTTCTCCATGGCGGCGAGCACGTCGCGCGGTGGCGTGATGTTCTTGATCTCGTAGCGGAGCACCTTGACCCCCCACGGCTCGGAGGCTTTGTCGAGCTCGCTCACCACCTGGACGTTCACGTTGGTGCGCTCCTCGAAGGTGCGATCGAGGTCAATCTTGCCCATCTCGCTGCGCAAGGTCGTCTGCGCGAGCTGGGTGATGGCGAAGATGTGGTTGGTGATGCCGTAAGAGGCGCGCTCGGGATTCAGGACCTTGAGATAGAGGACCCCATCCACCTCGACCTGCACGTTGTCGCGGGTGATGCAGATCTGGGCCGGGATGTCGATCGCCTGCTCCTTGAGCGAGTGGCGGTAACGGATGATGTCGATGAACGGGAGGAGGATGTGGAAGCCGGCGTTCAGGGTGGCGTAGTAGCGGCCGAGCCGCTCGACGACGTAGGCGCTCTGTTGCGGCACGACGATCGCGGTCCGCGCGATCGTGATCAGGGCGATCCCGGCGAGAAGGAGGACGACGAGCAATCCACCGGTCATGGTCATGCACCTCACGCTGCCCGAGCTTCACTCGGGGCGGATTTCGAGGAGAAGCCCGTCGACGGCGACGACGCGGCAGCGCTGGCCGGCCGCGACCGCCGCCGGCCCGACGTTTCGCGCGCTCCACGCTGCGCCGCGCATCTCGACGCGGCCGACCGCGCCGGGAGCGATCGCCGCGGGCGGGACGGCCAGGTCGCCGACGAGGGCGTCGACCTTGCCGCTCGCGCCCTCATCGGGCTTCATGTGCGCGAGCAGCCGATTCCGGAAGAGAAGGAGCGAGACGACCGCGAGGACCGAGAAGAGGAGCCATTGCATCCAGGGGGGGCCGGCAGCATGCGCCGCGCAGAGTCCGCCGACGACGAGCGCGGCGATGCCGAAGAAGAGGACGTAGAAGCCGCCGGGCGTGAGGAGCTCGAACCCGACGAGGACGATGCCGAAGACGACCCACAGCCACCAGTTCATGATGTCCCTCGCGACAGGGGCATTATTGGGCCGCGCGCGTCGGAAAGCAATCGAAACCGCCGCGGGCCCGGCGGCGCCAGCGGTGCCGCACGGCACTGGCCTGCGAGAACGACCCGCTGCGTGATCCCGGGCCAGCCTACAACGAGCGGGCCCTGCAGGTGCTGGCGGCGGCCACCCGGTCTCAGCTTCGGCGAGACTTGGTCCCAGCTCGTTGGACGCGTTTGCGAGAGGGCATCGATCTGCGACCGGCCAGCCAAGTCTTGAAAGACGTCTGACTCTCACCCGACGGTAGGCCGGCAAGAATGCCCTCGACGCTGATGTCTTCATCGAGATCGGGCCAGTGGATACCCTCTCCCGCACCGATGAGCCGCCAGTGGGTTCGCTCCTCGGTGCTGCCGTGCAGCAGCCTTGGATACCAGGCGAGCGGCACGAGGACTGTTCTTCCATCCGAGAGATCGACCGCCAGTGCCTGGCGCGAGACCCTGACGTTCACTGCGCGGACGGGCCGCGGCTCAGCCGTGGAAGTATTCATTCCAGCTCCTCATGAGCCGTTCGCTATGCTTCTCGACCAGACGTTGAATGCGCTGGAGTTCGGCTCGCGGGAACCCGCTGCTGTTCTGGAGCCGGACCGGATCAAGCCAGAGCTTCGCCACCATGTCATCCCGCTCGACGTGCGCATGTGCAGGTTCAGCCCGCTCACACGAGTAGAAGAAGATAGCGATAGCCGAGCAAACGAAAGACGGTCGGCACCAGCACCTCCGCAGCTGAGGCCTTTACACCCCATTCAGGTTACCATAACGGCCGCGGCGCTACACTGGCGCCGGGGCTGCCGCCCAGGGAGGATGACGCCGATGCCGACACATGCGCTTACCGTCGCCCCGTACGGCTCGTGGAGATCGCCCATCACGCCGAGTCTCCTCGTTGCCGGGACGATCCGCCTCGCGAGCATCGAGCTCGAAGGCGGCGACACCTACTGGATCGAGGCGCGCCCGGCCGAGGGCGGGCGCTCCGCCCTCGTCAAGCGCTCGGCCGCCGGGACGATCGCCGACGTGATTCCCCCTCCGTTCGACGCGCGCACGCGGGTGCACGAATACGGCGGCGGCGCCTACCTGGTCGACGCTGGCGTCGTCTACTTCTCGAACTTCTCAGACCAGCGGCTCTATCGCGTGCGCCCCGGCGCGGAGCCCGAGCCGGTCACCGCGCCCGGAGCCCACCGTTACGCCGACGGCATCGTCGACCGCCGGCGCCGGCGGATCCTCTGCGTGCGTGAGGATCACTCCGGGGGCGGCGAGCCCGTCAATGCGCTCGTCGCGATCGATCTCGCGGGCGAGGCGAGCAGCGGGCGCGTGCTCGCGGGCGGGCACGATTTCTGCTCCTCGCCGCGGCTGTCGCCGGACGGCTCCCGCCTTGCCTGGCTGACCTGGGACCATCCCGACATGCCGTGGGACGGGACGACGCTGTGGACGGCGGCCGTCGCCGGCGGCGGCTCGCTCGACGTGCCGCAGAAAATGGCGGGTGGTCGTGAGGAATCGATCTTCCAGCCGGAGTGGTCGCCGGCCGGCAATCTCTACTTCGTCTCGGATCGGTCGGGGTACTGGAACCTGTACCGGATGAGCGCACGCGGCGGGACTGCCGAAGCGGTCTACCCGATCGCGGCCGACTGCGGGCTCCCGCAGTGGGGATTCGGCATGGCGACCTACGGGTTCGCCGGGGACGGGCGGATTCTGCTCGCAGTCACGCAGGAAGGAGTCTGGCGTCTCCTCCTGGTCGATCCGGCCAACGGGCGCGCTGCGCCGATCGTTCTCCCGTGGACCGACATCTCGCCGTCAGCCGGCCTTCGCGTCGACGGGATGCGTGCCGTCTTCGCTGCTGGTTCGCCGGCCGCGGCGGAAGCGCTCATCGAGCTCGATCTCGCGACCGGAACGTCACAGGTCCTCCGGCGTTCGAGCGATCTCGTCATCGATCCGGACACGCTCTCTGTGCCGGAGGCGGTCACGTATCCGACGACCGGCGGTGCCACCGCGCACGCCTTCTACTACCGGCCGCGGAACCGGGACTTCGTTGCTCCTACCACCGAGCGCCCGCCGCTCCTCGTCCTGAGCCACGGCGGACCCACCTCCGCCGCCGGTCCATCACTGAGGCCCGCGATCCAGTACTGGACGAGCCGCGGGTTCGCGGTGCTCGACGTGAACTACGGCGGCTCGACGGGATACGGGCGCGCCTACCGCGAGCGCCTGAACGGGCAGTGGGGCATCGTCGACGTGGACGATTGCGCGAACGGTGCGCGATGGCTCGTCGCACGCGGCGAGGCGGATGGGGAGCGACTTGCGATCCGGGGTGGAAGCGCGGGCGGCTACACGACCCTCTGTGCGCTGACTTTCCGCGACGTCTTTCGCGCGGGGGCCAGCCATTACGGCGTGAGCGACCTCGAAGCGCTCGCCCGCGACACGCACAAGTTCGAGTCGCGCTATCTCGATCGGCTCGTCGGCCCTTATCCCGAGCGCCAGAGCATCTACGTCGAGCGCTCGCCGATCCACTCGACCGACCGGCTCTCCTGCCCGGTGATCTTCTTCCAGGGGCTCGCCGATCCGGTAGTGCCGCCGGACCAAGCCAAGCGGATGGTCGCAGCACTCCGCCGGAAGGGCCTTCCCGTCGCCTATGTCGCCTTCCCCGGAGAGATGCACGGGTTCCGGCAGGCCGAGAACATCAAACGCGCTTTCGACGCCGAGCTCTACTTCTACTCGCGAGTCTTCGGGTTCGCGCTCGCCGATCCCGTCGAGCCGGTCGCGATCGAGAACCTGCCGGGGTGAGGGTGACGGCGGCCCCCGCACGGGCCCGGAGCGCCAAGCCCAACCCGCCTCAAGACTGCCCCCGATCCGGCCGATAGTTCCGTTGAGTCTCAATACGGACCAACGGAGGCAGTCGGGTGGCCCGCATCGATGCCATCTTCAGGCTGGTCAAGGATCGCGGCGCGTCGGACCTGCATCTCACTTGCGGGGCGCCGCCGATGCTCCGCGTGCACGGCGAGATCCAGCCGGTCGAGTACGAGGCGCTCACTCCCGACATGCTTGTCGATCTCCTCCGCGAGATGATGACTCCCGACGAGTGGTCAGCCTACGAGACTGTCGGCGAGGTGGACTTCGGCTACGAGATCCCCGGCGTGCTCCGTGTACGCTGCAACGTCTTCGAGCAGCGCCGCGGTGTGGCCGGCGCGTTCCGCATCCTGCCCTCGATCATCCCGACCTTCGAGCAGCTGGCGTTACCGGAGGAGATCGCGCATTTCGGCGATCTCAACAAGGGACTCGTCGTCGTCACCGGTCCGCCGGGGAGCGGAAAGTCCTCGACCCAGGCGGCTCTCCTCGATTACGTCAACCGCACGTATCGCCGGCACATCGTGACGATCGAAGACCCGATCGAGTACGTGCACGAGAACCGACTCTCGCTCATCAATCAGCGCGAGGTGGGCAAGCATACGAAGAGCTTCGCGGCGGCGTTGCGCGCCGGGCTGCGCGAGGATCCGAACATCATCCTGGTCGGCGAGATGCGCGATCTCGAGACCATCTCGCTGGCGATCACCGCGGCCGAGACCGGGCAGCTCGTCTTCGGCACGCTCCACACCGCATCGGCGGCGCAGACCGTGGACCGCCTGATCGATGTCTTCGAAAGCGAGCGGCAGGATCAGGTCCGTACGATGCTCTCCGAGTCACTCCAGGGAGTGATCGCCCAGCGTCTGCTCAAGCGCACCGACGGGAGCGGGCGCGTCGTGGCTGTCGAGGTGCTCGTCGGCAGCGCACCCGTGCGGACGCTCATTCGCGAGCACAAGACCTTCCAGATCCCCACCGTGATGCAAACGGGACGCCGGGATGGGATGATCCTCCTCGACGACTACCTGACGCGGCTCGTACAGGAGGGGGCGGTCACCGTGGAGGAGGCGCTGCATCACGCGGTGCAGAAGGAGCGCTTCGCCTCCCACGTGGAACGACGCCGGGCGGCTTAGCGCGGTTTCTTCTAGTGCGGCTCAGCGGGCCCGGTACCGCCTGGGCCCATCGGGCGCCAGCCTGGCACCGTGGCGCGCCAGTAGGGCGCAGCGGACGTGACAAGAGGAGGCGGCAGGTGAGGCAGGCAGCGGCTCGAGATAGCGAGTGGGCGGGGGCCGGGGATGCCCAGGGCATGAAAGGGCGGCTCGCATTCGTCTCCCCGATCGAGGTCGCGCAGTTCCTTCTCCTCGGCCGGAAGACCGGCGTTCTCCATCTACGGCACGACGGGAGTGTGGCGGGGCGCGGCGAACTCCGCTTCCTCTCCGGGCGCGTCGTCTCGGCCGTCGGGCCCGGGAACCAGACCGGCATGACGGCGGCGATGTCGCTCCTCGACTGGAACGACGGAGAATTCCAGTTTCTTCCGGGGCCGGTGGCCGATTCGGACGAGATCGGGATGGAGACCGAGAACTTGCTCCTCGAGACTGCGCGCGCGATCGACGAGGCGCGGGCGGGCGAGGCGGAGCAGACGGCGCAGGTGACGGCGGCGCTCGAGCAAGTGGATGAGCTCTCCCGAACCTTCGCGGCGATCTCGGCGGATCGCATCGCCCACCGGGCGCGCGAGGGCTCGCGCGGATGGCTCCTCGAGCAGCCGGGCCGCACCCTCTACCGCACGGCAGGCCATCCTCTCATGGGCTTCGATGCAGGAGCGAGCGACCCCGAGGTGCTCGACTGGGATCAGGGGGTGACGCCGCGGACGCTCGCCGGCCTCACCGCCGAGGCACCGCCCTACCATGGCTGGGTGTGGGCGGGCGAGAAGCGGCTCTATCTGTCCTGGGGCACGGACAGCTTCGTCCTCGTGCATCCGTTTTCCCGGCCGGTCGTGACCGATCATGTGAAGGATCGCTGGATGCTCGAAGCCATCGCGCGGTCGGCGGCGCCCGTCGCGGTGTGGGGCGCGCCCGGCGTGGGCAAGAGCCTCTTCCTCGCGCTGTACGCGCAGGTGCTGGCCGACGGCGGCGATCGGGTGCTCGTGCTCAGCGGGATTCCGACCCACGACCTCGGAGACGGCCGGACCATCCATCACGGCGTGCTCGATCCGGCCTTCGATCTGACGACCGCACGCACGCTCATCGCGCGCTGGCGACCGCACGCGGTGCTCGTGGATCACGATCCGTGCGCCGATCTCGGCGTTTTCCTGCGCGATTGCTGGATGGCGGGCGCACGCATCGCGGTGACGCTCCGCGCCGCCGAGCGCGCGCAGGCGCTGGCTGTGCTCGAGGCGCTCGGCGGTGTGCCGAGGAACGCGGCGGGCTGGCGGTTCTTCGCCCCGCGGCCGGCCGCGCCGGGGCCGATCCTCGAGCTCGCGGAACCCGCGGCCTAGCCTCGCGGGCGCCGTTATCCCTCTTGCTCGTGTGGTGCCGATAGCTTCGTCCTCGTGCTTCCGTTCGCTCCGCCGGTCGTGACCGATCACGTGGCGGATCGCTGGATGCTCGAGGCGATCGCGCGGTCCGACGACCTCGGCGGCGGGCGAAACTGGCGCGCGGCCTGCCCGATGATCCGGGCCGCTGACTCGCCTTGGCTGGTGCCGCCAGTCGCGGACCTGCCCGCTCACTTCCCACGCGCCATGGACCGGCGTACACTGGCGCTCGCTTCGAATCTCCGGTGGATCTTTCGGCCGACGTTCGGACGCAGGGTCCAGTACACCGGCAAGGTCGCGCGCAACTCGGTCGCGCGCAACTCGGTCGTGCGCAGCTCGGTCGTGCGCAGCTCGGCGAGCTGCGGCACCGCCGCGAGCCTCCGGGAAGTGCGATTCCCACTGACGCTGGGGACCCAGAATGACCACGAGAAGAGCCGCCAAGAGACCGGCCGATAGAACCGTGACCGGGCCGCAGGAGAAGCTGGGGAACAAACCTGGCGAACGGCCCGGGGATGCGCCCCCGATCGAGACGCCGTTCCCGATGAAGGAGACGTCAACCGAGGGCTCGCTGAAGCTGCCCGGGCGGAAGCTCGACTACCGGGCTGTCACCGGCTGGATCAGCCTGCGCAAGATCCACAAACCAGTGGCCCATATCTTCCACACCGCGTACCTGGCGAAGGAAGGCACGAGCGACCGCCCTCTCACCTTCGTCTTCAACGGAGGACCAGGTGCTGCATCGGCCTACCTCCACATGGGCGCGCTCGGCCCGCAACGGGTCGTCTTTGGCGAGTCCGGGTCGCTGCCCCAGCCGCCGACCACGGTCGTCGACAACAGGGAGACGTGGCTCGCATTCACCGATCTCGTCTTCATCGATCCGGTCGGTACCGGCTTCAGCCGCGCCCTGAAGCCGGAGAAGGGGCCCGGCAAGGAACCCTCGGGCGCGGAGCCGGGCGCCAAGCCCGAGACCGACGATCCGAAGGAGAACCCCGAGTTCTGGGATGTCGAGAAGGACCTCCAGTCGCTCGGCGAGTTCATCAGTCGGTTCCTGTCCACGCACCACCGCTGGACGGCCCCGATCTTCATCGCCGGCGAGAGCTATGGTGGCTTCCGGGTGGCGAAGATGGCGCGCATGCTCCAGGAGCGCCACGGCGTCGGGTTGTGCGGATCGATCCTGATCTCGCCGGCGATCGAGCTCGAGTCCCTGTCGGGTACCGACTACGACCTCACCTACTGGGTGGAGCTCTTCCCCTCGCTGGCCGCCGCCGCCTGGTGTCATCGCCGGGCGCTCGGTATCCCCGGCAGCGCGTCGCTCGACCGTGCGCTGGCCGAAGCGGAGGCATTCGCCAAGAACGAACTGCCGCGGCTACTGGTCCAGGGCGCCGCCCTCGCGGAGAGAGAGAGAGCCAGGCTCGTCGAGCGCATGGGAAGCCTCTGCGGCCTCCCGGCCGAGATGCTCGATCGGGCGGGCGGGCGCATCAGCTCGACCCTCTTCTGCCGGAAGCTCCTGCGAGAGCAGCGTCGTCTCTGCGGTCACTACGACGCCTCGATCACCACGACCGATCCCTTCCCCGATCGCGACAACTACGAGGGTCCTGATCCCACCCTGTTCTCCATCGATCGGTTGTTCACTGCCGCGATCAACCATCAGCTGCGCAGCAATCTCGGAGTCGAGACCGATCTCGAGTATCGCCTGCTGAGCATGGACGTGAACGAATCCTGGAAGAACAGCGGCTCGAAGCACGTTTTCCAGAAGCTCACGGGAGCCATGGACGACCTTCGCTACGGGATGAGCCTCAACGAGCACATGAAAGTTTTCATCGCCCACGGCTACTTCGATCTGGTGACTCCGTACTTCTCGAGCCGGCGCCTGATCGACCTCATGAAGCTCACGCCCGCGCAGCGGGAGCATCTGGTCACCGCCAACTACAAGGGCGGACACATGTTCTACAGCTGGGACGAGTCGCGCGCACGCTTCGCCTCCGATGGGAGTCGCTTCTATACCGCGGCGACCGGGAGGGGATGAGACCGCCTTCGTCTTGATTCCCAAGTAGCGTCGACGGCCCAGAAAACCCGAGAGGGCGGGCGCGGTCACTGATCCCGGTGCCCCGGTTTCGGCGTTCATCGGTTCTACAAGTACATTTGATTAAACAACTTAAAGACATCGCGAAGGGATCGGGCGGGGATCCGTGTCTATAGTTGACAAGTGGAGTGGAATGTCCGAATATCACCCCGATCGAGATGTCCGGGGTGCCCCAACCGATCCGCCCGCCCCGCCCCGGGCCAACGCGGAACACGATCCTCGAGGAGGACGGTCGGGTGTCCGAGCTGCCCGAAGCGCCCGCTCGACTCGCCGTCGAGATTCCCGACGCGGGCTATCACCGGCGGCTGATCTCCTGTCAGCAGGCGTGCCCGGTGCACACCGACGCGCGGGGCTACGTGCGCGCGATCGCCGCCGGCCGGTTCGACGAAGCCTACCTGATCGCGCGCGGACCCAATCCCTTCGCCTCGATCTGCGGTCGGATCTGCGGCGCACCGTGCGAAGCCGCCTGCCGTCGCGGTCGCATACCGCGCCTCGACCCGGACGGAGTTCATCTGGGCAGCGATCGCCCGATCGCCATCCGCGCGCTCAAGCGCTTCGCGTGCGAGGAGGCCGGCCCCGATGTCCGCCCGGCCGCCGATGTGCTGGCCGCCGTCCGCACCCATGTTCCCGAGATCGCCGCCGACGCCGAGGAGATGGCGCACATCCTCCGCGCCGCCGTGGCGGGCCGTTTCGCCCCCGCGCGCGGTGAGCGCGTGGCGGTGATCGGCGCGGGACCGGCCGGCCTCTCGGCGGCGCACGATCTCGCGCTCCTCGGGTTCGTCCCCGTCGTTTTCGAAACCGAGCCTGTCCCTGCCGGCATGCTCGCCCTCGGCGTGCCGGACTACCGCCTGCCGCGCGATCTCATCCGCCGCGAGATCGAGGTCATGCGCGCGCTCGGCGTCGAGCTCCGTTGCGGAGTCACGGTGGGACGCGACGTCAGCTTCGCCGAACTGCGTCGCACGCATGCCGCGGTGCTCGTCGCGGTCGGCGCCAAGCGGCCGCGCGGGCTCGGTCTTCCCGGCGAGCCGGGTCCCGGCGTTCACGGCGGCGTCGATCTCCTGCGCGCGGTCGCGCTCGGCGAGCGGTTCGATCTCGGCGATCGCGTGGTCGTGATCGGGGGCGGCAACGTCGCCTACGATGTGGCGCGCACGGTCGTCCGCCAGATCGCGTACGACGCGGCGCGCACGGCCGCACGGCTCCCCGGCCATCGAACGATCCGCCTCGTCTCGCTCGAGACGCTCGAGGAGATGCCGGCCGACACGGTCGAGATCGTCGAGGGGGACGAGGAGGGGATCGAGCGCCTCGGCGGCTACGGGCCGATCGAGATCCAGCGCGATGACGGCGGCCGGGTCGCCGGCGTCCTCGTCCGCCGCTGCCTCCGTGTCTACGACGCCGATCGCCGCTTCGCTCCGGTGTTCGACGATGCCGACCGCCGCGTGCTCGACTGCGACACGGTCCTCATCGCTGCCGGGCAGACCACCGATCTCTCGTTCCTCGCGGACGGAGGGACCGATGTCACCGAGTTCCGGCCGGGCTGGCCGCAGGTCGATCCGGCGACCCTCTCGACGGCCGCGCCCGGGGTCTTCGTCGCGGGTGATCTCGCGCACGGCACGCGCCTCCTGATCGACGCCGTCGCCTCCGGCAAGAAGGCCGCGCGCTCGATCCACGCCCACGTCACCGGGAGGCGTCTCACGCCGGAGATGCTCGAGGCCCATCTCGATCTCGGCCGCTACCGCCGCGAACCCGGCTACGAGATGACTCGCCGGGTCGAGATCCGCGTGTTGCCCCCGGAGGAGCGGCTCAAGAATCCGGGAGCCCAGGTCGAGATCGGTTACGACGCCGCGGAGGCCGTGCTCGAAGCATCGCGCTGCCTCGACTGCGGCGTGACGCCGGTCTTCGATGGCACGCGCTGCATCCTGTGCGGCGGCTGCGTCGATGTCTGCCCGACGATGTGTCTCAAGCTCGCCTCGCTCGACGAGCTCGCGCCATCCCCGGAGCTCGCTTCTCTCGTCGATCGCCTCCTCGGCTCCGGGGCCGACCCCGGCGCTCACTCCGCGATCCTCAAGGACGAGGACCGCTGCATCCGCTGCGCGCTCTGCGCCATGCGCTGCCCGGCGGACGCCATCACCATGGAGCGAGTCCAGTTCACCACGCAGTGGAGGTCCTCATGAGCACGCCTGCGCAGGCGTCGCCGGCCCCCGTCGCCCGTCGCTCCCGCCTTGATCCCGAGCTCATGCCGCGCCGCGACTTCCTCGGGCTTGCGGCGATCGGCTCGGCCTTCCTCGCGCTCGGCTTCGCGGCGCTCGGCATGCTCCGGCTGCCGAAGGCCGCGGTCATTCCCGCTCCGTCCCGCCGCTTCCGCGTGACTCTTCCGGAGTCGCTCGCGCCCGGGAGTCCGTTCGTTCCGCCCGGCCGCTCGGTCGCCGTTTTCCGCGACGCGGGCGGGGTCTTCGCCATCTCGCTCATCTGCACGCATCTCGGCTGCATCGTGAAGCACGTGGCGAGCGGGTTCGACTGCCCCTGCCACGGCTCCAAGTTCGCCGCCGACGGCGGCGTGACCAAGGGCCCGGCGCCGAAGGCGCTCGCCTGGCTTGAGGTCAAGAAGGCAGGCGGCGCCGGCACCTTCCTCGTGAACGAGGGCAAGGAGATCGCCCCCGGCACCAAGGAGCCGGCATGAGCACCGGGCTCGCGCGCTTCACCGCCAATCTTCGCGCCATCCCGCGGAGCTTCGCGACGAGCTTCTATCGCTCCGGCACCCCGCGTACCGACCGCAGCCGCTCCTCCTTCGTCTTCAGCAGTCTCTTCCTCCACTTCCACTCGGTGCGCGTCCATCGATGGGCTCTTCGCTGGTCAACGACATTCGGTCTTGGTGTCATCTCGATCTCCGCGTTCCTCCTCACGCTCGTGACCGGCGTTCTCCTCATGTTCTATTACAAGCCGTATCCGAGCGCCGCCTACGACTCGATCAAGGACATCCACTTCGTGGTGCCGACCGGGCAGTTCATCCGGAACATCCACCGCTGGGCCGCCCAGATCATGGTGGTGGCGGTGATTCTTCATATGGCGCGCGCCTTCTACACCGCCGCCTACCGCGCGCCGCGCGAGTTCAACTGGGTGATGGGAATGGGCCTCCTCGTCCTGACCCTCGGTCTCTCCTTCACCGGCTATCTCCTGCCCTGGGACCAGCTCGCGTACTGGGCGATCACGATCGGCTCGAACATCGCGCAGTCGCCGCGCGAGCTGACCGACGCGCTCGGCATCACGAGCGTCTTCGACGTCGGCGGCTTGCAGAAGCTGCTCCTCCTCGGCTCGGAGGACATCGGCGAGGAGGCGCTCATCCGCTTCTACCTCCTCCACGTCATGATCCTCCCGCTCGCGCTTGCGGCGCTCCTCGGCGTTCACTTCTGGCGCGTGCGGAAGGACGGCGGGCTCGCGCGCCCGGCGGATGCCGATCGCCGGCTCGGGCCGCCGCCGCCCGGCACCTATCCCGTGTTCACCGCGGCGCCGGCGCGCACCTACCATCTGGCGGCGGTCGTCGCCGGCAAGTCGCCGGCGGTCGGGCGCGGGCCGGAGCAGACGGTCCCCGCGGTGCCGCATCTCTTCTACGCCGAGGCCGGCGTCTTCATGCTGACGGTGCTCCTCTGTCTCGCCCTCGCGCTCGGCTGGGACGCGCCGCTCAAGGAGCTCGCGAACCCCGCGGTGCCCGAGAACCCGGCCAAGGCGCCCTGGTACTTCCTCGGCCTCCAGGAGCTCGTCTCCTACTCGGCGTTCATGGGCGGCATGGGCATCCCGGCGATCGTCCTCCTCGGCCTCCTGCTCATTCCGTACCTCGATCGCGAGACGGTGGGCACCGGCGAGTGGTTCGGCGGCCCGGGCGGCCGCGCCGTCGTCCTCCGCTCGGCGTTCTTCGGGCTCGCCGCCGTGCTCCTGATCGAGGCGTTCGCCATCCGCTTCGGCTGGATCCGGCAGTGGTGGCCGGCGACACCCCAGATTGTCATCACGTTCCTCAATCCGGGCACGCTCCTGACCGCGATCTACGCCGCGTACTCGATGTGGCTCGTCAAGCGCTACGACTCGACGCGGGCCGGAGCGCTCGGGCTCTTCACCTGTTTCCTCGCCGGCTTTCTTGTTCTCACCATCGTCGGCACGTACTTCCGGGGCCCCAACTGGGACTTCTACTGGTCGCAGTCCCAGTGGCCGGCGCACTAGCGGGGAGCGGAGAGGCGACATGAACATCGGGCGCAACAAGCACCTCCTCCTCTGGACGAGCATCTTGACGCTCGTCCTCCTGGTCGGGGCAGCGCTCCGCGAAAACGTGGCGAGCGAGTGGCGCGTCCTCCAGCGCGGCTACCGGACGCGCCTCGCCCCCGAGGCGGCGCGCGAGTTCAATGTGCAGCTCCGTCAGGTGTACGTGCCGGCGGTGGGCGCGGTGGATCGCTGCGTGAGCTGTCACCTGGGCATGGCCCCGGGAGAGAGCGGGATCGACGGCGATCCGATCTACGCGCGCCACCCGCGGATACCGCACGATCCGGCCGACTTCGGTTGCGTCATCTGCCACGGCGGGCAAGGGCGGGCGACCCGGAGCGACGACGCGCACGGCGCGGTCCACCACTGGCCGGAGCCGATGATCCCGGGCGCGCGATCGGATGCCGGCTGCGGCGCTTGCCACACGCATCTCGCCGTGCCCAATCACGACGAGTTCACGCGCGGCGCGGCGCTCTTCGAGCGCCTCGACTGCCTCGCCTGTCACGCGGTGGACGGGCGGGGCGGCACGCTTCGCCCGGGGCAGGCGCAGATCGCCGGTCCCGATCTCTCGCTCGCCGGGGCGAGCGGGTTCGATCCGGAGTGGTACGCGCGACACATCGCGCACCGCGACTCGGCGGTGGCGGGGGCGGCCTCGCCCGCGGGGGCCGCGGGCGTTACCGGCCCGTGGCGAACCTCGATGAGCGAGATCGCCGAATCCGATCGCGCCGCGCTTGCGGTCTTCCTGCGCACGCGCGTCGGCGCGCCGGGGCTCATGGCGGCCAAGACGATCTTCCATTCGCTTGGGTGCCGCGGTTGCCACAAGGTGAACGGGGTCGGCGGCGATGACGGCCCCGATCTCACGCGCGTCGGGGAGCGCGACCCGGGCCAGCTCGACTTCACGCACGTCCCGGGCGAGCGCACGCTCGCGAACTGGTTCGCCGAGCACTTCCGCGCCCCGGCGGTCGTCGTTCCCGGCTCGGCGATGCCGGCCCTCGGGCTCGCGGAGGAGGAGATCTCGGCGCTCACGACCTACATGCTCTCGCTCCGCCGCGCCGATCTTCCGGGGACCTACTGGCCGGTTGACCGCATCCAGGCCGAGCGGTTCGGCGCACGGGAGTTCTCGACGGACGGTGCGACGCTCTACGGCACGTTTTGCGCCGCCTGTCACGGCGCGCGCGGGGAGGGCATGCGCTACTCCGGTGCGCAGCCGTCCCCGGCGATCGCGAATCCCGACTTTCTCGGTCTCGCGACCGACTCGTTCGTGACCGCGACCGTCCGTCACGGCCGGCCGGGGCGGCGGATGCCCGCCTGGGGCGACGGGGCGGGCGGGCTCCGTCCGGAGGAGATCAGAGCGGTCGTCGATCATGTGCGCACGCTTGGCAGCGTCCCCGAGCCGGTCGAGACGCGGCCGGCGCGCTGGGTTGCCGCCGCCCCCGGTACACATCCCGCGGCCGGCGGCCGCCTCTACGTCGCCAACTGCGCTCGCTGTCACGGGGCGAAGGGTGAAGGGGGAGAGGGACCGATGCTCGCGAACCCGGTGCTCCTCGCCAGCGCGACCGACACCTACTTGATCGAGACCATCCGCCGCGGGCGGCGCGGAACGACCATGCCCCCGTTCACGACCTCGTCGACGACCTGGCGGCTCCTTTCCGACTCGGAGATCGAATCGATCGTCGCCTTCATTCGCACGTGGGAGGTGCGACCATGACCGGAAACAACCTGACTCGGCGTGATTTCCTGCGGGCAGCCGCAGCCACCGGTCTCGGCGCCTTCGTCGGCTCGGCGGCGGGAGCGTGGGCGCTCGAGGCGCTCGACAACCCGCTCGCGCACTACCCGGACCGGGACTGGGAGCGCGTCTATCGCGATCTCTGGAAGTACGACTCGAAGTACACCTTCCTCTGCGCGCCGAACGACACGCACAACTGCCTCCTCAACGCCTATGTGCGCTCGGGGGTCGTGACCCGCATCGGGCCCACCATGCGCTACGGCGAGGCGACCGATCTCTACGGGAATCGTTCCTCGCACCGCTGGGATCCGCGCATCTGCCAGAAGGGGCTCGCCCTCACCCGTCGCTTCTACGGCGACCGGCGGCTCCGCCACTGCATGGTGCGCGCGGGCTACAAGCGCTGGGTCGAGGCCGGGTTCCCGCGCGGCGCCGACGGGAAGCCGCCGGTCGAGTACTTCCAGCGGGCGCGCGACGAGTGGGTGCGGGCGACCCACGAGGAGGCGGCGGCGATCGTGGCCGCGGCGCTCGAGAACATCGCGACCACCTACACCGGCGAGGAGGGGGCGAAGAAGCTCGCCGCCCAGGGCTACGTCGAGGAGACGATCGCCTCCATGAAGGGGGCGGGCGTCCAGGCGCTCAAGTTCCGCGGCGGCATGCCGCTCCTCGGCATCACGCGCGTCTTCGGCATGTACCGGATGGCAAACTCGATCGCGCTCCTCGATGCCAAGATCCGTGGGGTCGGGCCCGATCAGGCAGTCGGCGCGCGGGGGTTCGACAACTACTCCTGGCACACCGATCTCCCGCCCGGGCATCCCATGGTGACCGGGCAGCAGACGGTCGAGTTCGATCTCCACGCGGTCGAGCACGCGAGGACGGTCGTCGTCTGGGGCATGAACTGGATCACGACCAAGATGCCCGACTCGCACTGGCTCACCGAGGCGCGGCTCAAGGGCACGCGCGTCGTCGTCATCGCCTGCGAGTACTCGGCGACGGCGACCAAGGCCGACGAGGTGCTCGTCGTCCGTCCGGGCACGACCCCGGCCCTCGCCCTCGGTCTCGCCGCGGTCATCCTGCGCGACAAGCTCTACGACGCCGATTACGTGAAGCGCTGGACCGACCTCCCGATCCTCGTCCGCATGGACGATCTCACTTACCTCCGCGCGGGGGACGTCTTCAACGAGGGATTGGCGGCGCTCACGAACCAGACCCTCGTCGTCGCCAGGGACGCGAAGACGCCTCCGCCCGGATTGCAGCGCGAGATGCTCATTCCGGACGACCTCCGGAACGAGTGGGGTGACTTCGTCACCTGGGATGCGAAGAGCGGCACGCCGCAACGGCTCACGCGCGACGAGGTGGGCGTGCGCTCTCCCGTCGCCGACCCGCTCCTCGAGGGCGCGGTCGAGGTCCGGCTCAAGGACGGGAAGACCGTGCGCTGCCGGCCGGTCTTCGATCTCGTGAAGGAATACGCGGCGCACTTCGACCCGAAGACGACCGAGGAGCTGACCTGGGCGCCGGCCGCATCCGTCGCCGCGCTCGCCCGCGAGATCGCAGCCCATCCTGGGACGACGCTCTTCGCGATCGGCATGGGGCCGAACCAGTTCTTCAACAACGACAACAAGGACCGCGCCATCTTCCTCCTCGCGGCCCTCACCGGCAATGTCGGGAAGATCGCCGGCAACGTCGGCTCCTACGCCGGAAACTACCGGGTCGCGCTCTTCAACGGCGCGCCGCAGTACATCAACGAGAATCCGTTCGATCTCGAGCTCGATCCGGCCAAGCCTGCCCGCCCGAAGCAGTATTGGAAAGCCGAATCGGCGCACTACTACAATCACGAGGACCATCCCCTCAAGGTGGGCAAGAAGATGCTGACCGGCAAGACGCACATGCCGGCACCCACCAAGTCGCTCTGGTTCGCGAACGCGAACTCGATCCTCGGGAACGTCAAGTGGCACTACAACACGGTGGTGAACGTGCTCCCGCGGATCGAGCTCATCGCGGTCAACGAGTGGTGGTGGTCCACCTCCTGCGAGTGGGCCGATGTCGTCTTCGCGGTCGACTCCTGGGCCGAGCTCAAGTACCCGGACATGACCGCCTCGGTCACCAATCCGTTCCTGAATGTCTTTCCGCGGACGCCGCTCCCGCGCATGTTCGAGACCAGGAGCGACATCGAGGTGCTCGCGCTCGTCGGCAAGGAGCTGGCCGAGCGCACCGGGGATCGGCGTTTCGCCGATTGCTGGAAGTTCGTCGACGCGGGGAGGGTCGAGACGTACCTCCAGCGCATCATGAACGCCTCGAATCTGGCCAAGGGGTACGACATCGCGGATCTCGAGACCAAGGCGCAGGCCGGGGTGCCGGCCCTCCTCATGAATCGCACGAACCCGAAGGCGGTCGGCTACGAGCAGGTCGCCGAGTCGCGGCCCTGGTACACAAAGAGCGGGCGGCTCGAGTTCTACCGCGAGGAACCGGAGTTCATCGCGGCGGGCGAGAACCTGCCCGTGCACCGCGAGCCGATCGACTCGACCTTCTACGAACCGAACGTGATCGTGGCGCCGAAGCACGAGGCGCTCCGCCCGGAGGGTCCGGCCGACTACGGCGTCGACGTCGGCGATCTCTCGAACGAGGTGCGACAGGGACGCAACGTGGTCAAGACCTGGGCCGAGACCAAGGCCTCGGTCCATCCGCTGGCCAAGGACGGCTACAAGTTCGTCTTCCACACGCCCAAGTACCGCCACGGCGCTCACACCATGCCGATCGACACCGACATGGTGGCGCTCCTCTTCGGCCCATTCGGGGACGTCTATCGCCATGACAAGCGCTCGCCGTACGTCGCCGAGGGGTACGTTGACATCAATCCCGAGGACGCGAAGTCGCTCGGCGTCGAGGACGGCGATTACGTATGGATCGATTCCGATCCGAGCGATCGCCCCTTCCGCGGCTGGCAGAAGAACAAGAAGGACTACAAGTTCGCGCGGCTCCTCTGCCGCGCCCGCTACTACCCGGGCACGCCGCGCGGTGTTACGCGCATGTGGTTCAACATGTACGGCGCGACCCCGGGCTCGGTCGAGGGCGCCGAGACGCGGCCGGACGGGCTCGCCAAGAACCCGCGCACCAACTACCAGGCGATGTTCCGCTCCGGCTCGCATCAGTCGGCCACCCGCGGCTGGCTCAAGCCGACCTGGATGACCGACTCGCTCGTGCGGAAGGAGACCTTCGGGCACAAGATCGGGAAGGGCTTCCTCCCCGACGTGCACTGCCCGACCGGCGCGCCTCGCGAGTCGATCGTCAAGATCACGAAGGCCGAACCCGGGGGGCTCGAGGGGGAGGGGCTCTGGCGCCCGGCGGCGCTCGGGCTCCGGCCGCGCTACGAGAATCCGGCGATGCAGCGCTATCTCAAGGGCGACTTCGTGGGCGGCGGGACGGAGAGCGCCGACCAGGAGGACGGCGGCGGCAACAAGGGAGGGCAGGTCTGATGGCACGCGTCAAGAACTGGCAGATCGGCCGCGAGATGTCCTACTGGTATCCCGAGTCGCGCCCGGAGCGGCAGTTCGCCGCCGTCTTCGACATCAACAAGTGCATCGCCTGCCAGACCTGCACGCTGGCCTGCAAGACGACCTGGACCTCGGGCCAGGGCCAGGAGTACATGCTCTGGAACAACGTCGAGACGAAGCCGTACGGCTTCTATCCGCTCGGCTGGGACGTGCATCTCCTCGACAAGCTCGGCGCCCAGAGCTGGAGCGGCCGGCGCTACGAGGGGCGCACCATCTTCGAGGCGGCGCCCGCCGGCGAGAGGGTGCTCGGCTGGCGGCCGGGGGAGATCGACTACGCCAATCCGAATGTGGGCGAGGACGATTGCCTCGGCGTGATCGAGAACGGCGCCGGGATGAGCGTGCCGCACATGGTGTGGTTCTACTATCTCGCCCGTATCTGCAACCACTGCACCTACCCGGCCTGTCTCGCCTCCTGCCCGCGCGGCTCGATCTACAAGCGGCAGGAGGATGGGATCGTGCTCCTCGACCAGGGGCGCTGCCGCGGCTACCAGGAGTGCGTGAAGGCCTGTCCTTACAAGAAGGTCTTCTACAACCCGATGACCGGCACGTCCGAGAAGTGCATCGCGTGTTATCCCAAGATCGAGATGGGGGAGCAGCCGCAGTGCTTCGTGAACTGCATCGGGAAGATCCGCTTCGCCGGCTGGATCTCGACGCCGGACAAGGCGCGCGCCGACAATCCGATCGATTATCTCGTGCACGTGCGGAAGATCGCGCTGCCCCTCTTCCCGCAGTTCGGGCTCGAGCCGAACGTCTACTACATACCGCCGGTGCACGTGCCGCCGGCGTTCCTCCGGCAAATGTTCGGGCCCGGCGTCGAGCAGGCGATCGCCACCTATCGTGCCGCGGCCGATGATCCCGATCTGTCCGGACTTCTCTCCCTCTTTGGCTCGACGCCGCGGGTCGTCCCGCGCTGGAAGCGGAGCGGCGACACGGTGATCGGTCTCGAAGAAGACGGCGGCGAGATCGTGCGGGTCCCGCTCCGGGAGCCCGTGCACATCCGGCTCGCCTTCGACTCGGCGCGCGGGGTCGCGCGCTCGAACGTGTCGTGACGAGGAGCGACGAGATGCCCGCAACGGCTGCGAAGGAGCCAGTGATGATCAGTCCGACCCGCTTGCGGACGCTGATGGCGCTCGGGGGTATTGCGTTCATGGCCGCGGCGCTCCTCTCCTGCGGCAAGAGCGGGCCGCCGCGCTCGCCCGGCGAGGTGCTCGCTGTCCGCCGCGCGACCCTGCCCGCCGATCCCGCCGCGCCCGAGTGGAGGAAGGCGCCGGTGCACACGGCGGCGCTCCTCCTGCAAGACATGGTCGAGCCGCGGCTCATGACCGCGTCGACCAAGACCGTGGACGTGCAGGCGATCACCGACGGCACACGCATCGCCTTCCGCATCGCGTGGCTGGATTCGTCGGCCAACGATCTCCCCGGCGCGAGCCGGTTCTCGGATGGTTGCGCCGTCCAGTTGCCGGCGGGGGTAGCGGCGGCCGACGTGCCGGCGCCGCAGATGGGTGAGGCGGGGCGGCCGGTCGAGATCGCCTACTGGCGCGCGTCATGGCAGGCGGTCGTCGATGGGCGGCCGGATTCGATCCGGGCCCTCTACCCCGACGCCGCGGTCGACCACTATCCCTTCCAGGCGCCGACTCTCGCCGCGGGCTCGCCGGAGCAGCAAGCAATGACGGCGCGCTATGCGCCCGCGCGCGCGCTCGGGAACGCGATGGCCGGGCCGCGCCAGCGACCGGTCGAGGATCTCATTGCCGAGGGGCCTGGCTCGCTCTCGCCCGCGCCCGAGACGCGCTCCGATGGGCGCGGCGCGTGCACGAAGACGGGATGGGCGGTCGTCATCTCGCGGCCCCTGCCGGCGGCGCTCCAAGCAGCCGGGCGGACGCAGGCGGCGTTCGCGGTGTGGGAAGGCGGGCGCGAGGAAGTGGGGGCGCGGAAGATGCGGACGGGCTGGGTGCCGCTCGCGCTCGAGGCGACGGCGGGGGCGCAGTCGACCGCGGCGAAGAAGGCGGGGCATTGATGAACGAGACGCAGGCAGTCGCGCCGCTCCTCGCGGCGAGCGCCGAGTGGCGCCTCCTCGGTCTTCTCTTCGAACGCCCGCGCACGGGCTGGCACGACGAGGTCGCCGCGCTCGGGCGCGAGATCGCCGCCGCGGATCTGCGCGCCGCGGCCGGCGCAGTGGGCGATGCGAGCGAGGGCGAGTATCTCGCACTCCTCGGCCCAGGCGGCGCCGTCTCCCCGCGCGAGGTCGCGTACCGCGGGATGGAGGATCCGGCACGCGTGCTCGCCGACATCGGCGCCTTCCATACGGCCTTCGCCTTCCATCCGGCGAGCGAGGATCCGACCGATCATCTCGCCGTCGCGGTCGGATTCGTGGGATACCTGAGCTTGAAGGTGGCGTACGCCGAGTTCGAGGGCGCGGCCGAGGCCGCGCGCACGACGGCGGAAGCGCGCGCGACGTTCATCGCCGCGCACGTGAGCAGATTTGCTACCGAGGTCGCGCGACGTTTCGAAGCGGTGCTCGGTGCCGAGAGCGAGCACTACCTGCTCCAGGCGGCGCGGGCGCTTGTCTGCCGCGTCCCGGCGCCCGCGGCCGCCGCGACGCCCGGCACCATCTCGATCCTCTCGGCCGATGACGAGGACGACGCCGGCGATCCGAGCTGCGGCCCCTGCCCGTAGGCGCATCGCCGCCGAGAGCCACCGGAGAGGTCATGAGCGAGCTCATCAACAGCAGTCAACAGCGCGTCGACGCGCTGAGCAAGATCATCAAGGAGCTGCACGCGGGGGCGGATCCCGCTGCGGTCAAGGGGAAGCTCGCCGCGCTGGTCCGTGAGACCACGAGCGAGGAGATCGTCGCCATGGAGCAGCAGCTCATGGCCGGCGGCATGCCGGTGGAGGAGATCAAGCGGATGTGCGATCTCCACTCGCAGGTGCTGCGCGATCTCCTCGACGAGCGCCTCGCCATCCAGGTTCCGGCCGGGCACCCGCTCGACACGTTCCGGCGGGAGAACGTCGCCGTCGCCGATCTCACGCGGCGCACGCGCGAGCACGTCGCATCCATCGACGAGCCGAATCTCGACACTTCGCTCCAGCGGTGGCGCGAGCTCCACGAGCAGCTGATGGAGGTCGAGAAGCACTACGCGCGGAAGGAGCAGGCCCTCTTCTCGTTTCTCGAGCGCCATGGCGTGACGGGCCCCTCGCAGGTGATGTGGGCGAAGGACGACGACATCCGCGTCCTGCTCAAGACGCTGCGCGAGGCGCTCACCGCCCGTGACGCCTCAGTCGACGAGTGGCGAGTCGTGGCGCGCGAGATCGCCATCCCGATGCTCGACCAGATCGAGGAGATGATCGCGAAGGAGGAGCGCATTCTCTTCCCCATGGCGCACGCGAAGCTGAGCGCGGAGGAGTGGGGGGAGGTCCATCGCGGCTCTGCTCCCTTCGGCACCTGCCTCGTGACCTCCGGCACCGAGTACGTGCCACCGCGCGCCGCGGCGGGCGCCGGAGCGGAACCGGGGGATCGGCGCATCCCGATCGGCGTCGGGAGCGTGCTGCCGGCGCAGCTCGCGGCGATCATCAAGGTCCTGCCGGTGGACCTGACCTTCGTCGACGCGGATGACCGCGTGGCCTTCTTCTCAGAAGGCGGGGACCGGATCTTCGCCCGCTCGCCGGCCATCATCGGCCGCCAGGTCCAGAACTGCCATCCGCCGCACAGCGTCGAGGTCGTGAATCGAATCCTGGCCGACTTCAGGGCCGGCACGCAGGACGTCGCCGAGTTCTGGATCATGCTGGGGGAGCGCTTCGTGCACATCCGCTACTTCGCGGTGCGCGACGAGGGCGGCGCCTACCTCGGCACCCTCGAGGTGACCCAGGACCTGACGCGGCCGCGCGCGCTCGCCGGCGAGCGCCGACTCCTCGCCTACGAGGAGGCGCAGTGAAGCTCGAGATCACGCCGCAGACCAGGGTCGGCGCCATCCTCGATGCCTATCCCGAGCTCGAGGCAGCCCTCCTCGCCTATTCGCCCCACTTCGCGAAGCTCCGGAATCCGATTCTCAGGCGGACGGTGGCGAAGGTCGCGACACTGCAAGCGGCAGCGGTCACCGCTGGCGTGGACGTCGCCGAGCTGGTGCGACATCTGCGCGCGCAGATCGGGCAGGCGGATGCAGAGGTCGCGCCGGCCCCGGTCGCGCCCGCCCCGGCCGCGCCCGTGGCGAGGCGTGGAGCCGCGGCGGACTCCCCGCCGTCCTGGATCGCCGGGCGGCGCGTCGTCGAGCGCCTGGACGCCGACGCGATGCTGAACCGGAACGAGCACCCACTCGGGCGCGTGCAGCACCTCGCCGCCGCGCTCGACGCGGAGAGCATGATCGAGATCGCAAGCTCGTTCCGGCCGGAGCCGCTCATCCAGATGCTGGCCGCCGGCGGCCACCGCGTGGCGTGCTGGCGGGGAGCGGACGGGCGGTGGACGACCGCGATCGCACGCGGCGAGAACGCACGATAAGCGTACACGCGCGCCCGGCCCTCGCGAGAGACGAGGAGGACTCCCCCCGAGTTCGCCGGCTCGCGGGAGGTGTATGATGCATCCGGCCGGGAGCAGGCTTTGCAAGGAGACCCGCGCCCGGCACCCCAGGCTCAGCTGATCCGCTCGATCCGGCGCTGCGGTATGTCCTGCGTCGGGGAACGCAGCCGTGCCGCGTCGCCGCTCGAGCGCCGAGGAGGTCGGCCATGGCATCGCGTCGCGCGGCGACCGCAGTCGCCGCAGTCCTGTCCGTCTGCATTGCCCTCGCCTTGTTCTCTTGCAGCAGCGACGACGACGTCACCGGTCCGGACGGCGACGTCGACATCATGTCCCAGCTCGGACCGGCACTCACCACCGAACTGGGAGGTCTGATCAACTGCTTCCGGCTTCCGAGCGGGCCCCCAGGCTGCGTGACGATCGCACCGTCGCCGTTCGCTGACTCCGACTCGGATGGCGTTCCCGACACGGCCCGGTTCGCCTTCGACGAGACCGGCTGCACCTTCGTCTTCAGCGGCGGATCGGGGACGAGCATGGGGACGATCGACGTGACAGATCCGGGATCCGCGTTCGGGTTCAGCGCGCTCCATGCCATGACCTACGCGCTGACCTCCGGCGACCCGCCCTCGACCGAGACCCTGGGCGTTTCCGGACCCCGCGCGGTGAGCGGCGCCCCGGACAGCCTCACCATGGTCGAGGACATCCAGCTTGCGTTCGCGACGACCGGAAACCCCGCCTGCGCAGCGACCGAACGCTGGACCGCCACCTTCACTCCGGAGCCGGGATCGAGCGTAATCTTAGGAGTCGGAGTCCCGCTGCCCTCGGGGCAGATCGAGCTCGCCGGCACCTTCGTCTGGGTGCAGGAGGGGGTCACGGTCGCGATGGACGTCTCGACCGCCGCGCCGATCGAGATCGACACGGACTGCCAGTCTCCGTTCCCCGTGGCCGGCGAGGTCCGCTTCCAGGTCACGTCGGGGGCCGCACCCGGCTATGTGAGCGTGCGGTTCACGGGCTGCGGCGAAGACATGGAGGTGGACTGGGTGCCGGCCGGCTGACCGGCGGACGGCCGGGCTCTGGATGACCGTGGTCGCACGGGAAGAGGACGGGAGATCGGGCGGAGCCCGCCTGGCGCGCAGTCAGGCGGGCGGTCTCCCCGGGACTGGCATTCGGTCCTGGGGAGACCCGATCGCCGGATGGGATGCCCGCTGGTCGTTCCGGTCGTTCAACGTCGACAATCGACTGCGCGGCGCGGCAGCGGCGCCCGAAATCGGGGGTCCAGTACAGGGGACGTGAACGGGGACGGGTGCTCCGATGTCGTCGTCGCCGCGCCCTGGTTCACGAACGGGCAGACCGATGAGGGCTATGTCTGGGTCTACAACGGCAACGGAGGCGGCGGGCTCGACCGCATCCCGCGGCAATCTCGGAGCGACGACTCGGCGCCGATCGCCGTCCTCGGCCGATCCGACTCCGGGTCCGCCTCCAGTGGGAGGTGAAGCCGCTCGACATCCCCTTCGACGGATTGGGGCTCGTGACCGGTGCCGTGTTCGACACGGGCGCGCCGATCGCGGGGATCGGCAGCGCGGTGCCGATCAACGAGCTCGGGAGCGGTCTCGCGAGCGATGCGCCCTATCACCGGCGCTGCGTATCCTCTCGATCTCTCCGTTCGTCCCGTGGACGCCCTGGCTCGCGCTGCCGGGCAATAACCGCGCGGAGACCGACCTCCGCACCGGTCCCGCGACGACCGGCGTCGAGGTGGCAGAATCGGCGCCCCGGCGCCGTGCTCCGGATCCAGGCGGCCGCGCCGAACCCCTTCGTCCACTCGACCGACATCAGCTACGTCCTGCCGCTCCCGGGGCGCGTGTGGCTCGCCATCTATGACGTGACCGGGCGGCAGTGCGCCGTCCTGGTCGACGGCACGCAGGCGGCCGGCCGGCAGCGCCGCTTCGCTCCCCAGTCTCCGCCTCCTTCCGGCGCCGCAACGAAAGGGAATCCCTATCCCTTCAGCGCACGGTGACCCCGCCGTCGCCCGCGTCGAGGTGCATCACGACGTTTATGAAGCCATAGCGCGACTCACTGCCGCCACCCAGGCTAAGGCTAGGGCGTGACCACGAGCTTCCGCGCCGCCAGAGAGCCGTCCGCATCGAGCCGGTAGAAGTAGACGCCGGGGCCGATGGTTCCGCCCGCCTCGCTCCGCCCGTCCCAGGTGACGGCGTGCGCACCCGCCGCGAGTGGCGCCGCGAGGAGCCGGCGGACGAGTCGTCCTTGGGTGTCGAACACATCGACGCGAGCGCTGGCCGGGCGCGCGAGCTCGAAGCGGATGCGCACACCGGCCGCCGACATCGAGGAGTGCGGGTTCGGCTCCGCCCAGGCCAGCCGGATGGCCGGCGTCGGCGCCAGCGCCGGCGCATCGGGGGCGGGCACCCCCGCCACCGGCGGACACTGGATCGGCAGGAGCTCGAGGCCGCCGCGGCCGGCCGCCGCGGCCACGAAGTCCGCGCCCACAGCCAGGCGCGCGACCTGACCGCTCGTGCCCGCGGTTCCGAGGAGCCGCGGCGCCAGCGGATCAGAGACGTCCACCACCGCGACGTTCGAGAAGTAGTAGCGGTCGCCGTGCGAGATGTAAGCCAGCGAGCCGGCCAGGGCGACTCCCGCCGCCGCGCCCGGTACGCGCGCGCTCGCCACGATCGACGGCGCCGCTGCATCCGCGATGTCGATGACCAGGAGTCCGGCATCGCTCGCTGCGATGTAAGCGTAGTCCCCGGACACCGCGAGGGTCTGGGCCGCACCGGGGGTGGGGAGCTCGGCGACGATGACCGGGGCTGACGGCACCGCGACGTCGACGACCACCAGGCCGCCTTGCCGCGCGGCGACGAGGGCATGCGTCCCCGCCACGGCCACGTCGCGAGCCTCCGGCGGCAGGGCGATCCGCGCCACGCGCACCGGCTGATTCGGATTGGCGACGCGCACGATCTCGAGCCCTGACTCGCCGTACTCATCGATGAGCTTCCCGGTCGCCAGGTAGGCGTAGCCTCCGGCCACGTCCACACCGAGCACTTCCGTCGAGCTCTGGAGGGCACCCACGACCTGCGGCGCGCGCGGATCGGTGACATCGATCACTGCGAAGCCGCGGATGTTTCCCGAGTCGGTGTTGCTGCCGAGGGCCACGCAAGCGTGGTTGCCGGCGAGCACGACATCGTGACCGATCCCCATTGTCCCCACGCTACCGAGAACGGGAGAGGGCAGGGAGGGATCGGCAACCAGGAACCCCCTGTTGAAGAAGTCGCCGTAGGTGACGTACGCGAGGCCGCCGGCCACGGCGATGCCCCGGGCCTCGGGTGGCGTGTTGATCTGCGCGACGACGGACACCGCGTTCGATCCAGTGACGTCGATGACCTGGAACCCGCCGTCACCCATGGCCACCGTGCAGGCGAGATCTCCGGCCACCGCCACGCCATCCAGGTACGAAGGGATCTGCACGAAGCCGAGCGTTGCGGGCGACGTGGGATCGGTGACATCGACCACCTGGAGCGCGGAATCCACGCCGTGTCCCCCATTGGCCACGTAGGCGCGCGTGCCGGCGACCGCGACGTCGGCGGCATGCCCGCGCGTCGCGACGCGCCCGACCACGACCGGCGCCGCCGGGTCCGTGACGTCCACGACCTCGAGGCCACCTGAGTCTCCGCCGGCCAGATAGGCGAACGGGCTCGCCACCGCGATGGCCGCGAGCTCGGCCGTCGAGAGGGCGATGCCCACGAGCAGGGGCGAAGCGGGGTCGCTCACATCGATCACCTCGAGGAGGCCGAAGGGCGGGTTGGGGGGAAGGACGGCGCGCTCGGCGACATAGGCCTGATGATCCACGATCGCCACGCCACGCGCGCTCCCGAACGTCTGGAAGGTCGCGACGAGCACCGGTGCGGTCGGCTGGGAGACGTCGATGATCTCGAGTCCGGCGCTGCCGTCGGCGACGAAGGCCAGGTTTCCGGCGAAGGCCACCTCGAGGGCTTGCCCCGGGGTATCCAGGGTGCCCTCGATCCATGGCGAGGTCGGGTCCGTAATGTCGATGACCTCGAGTCCAGAGTGCTCGTCGGCGACGTAAGCGTGATCCCCCGCGACCGCTACTCCCCGGGCCCAGCCGGGTGTTTCCAGGAATCCGAGGTTCACCGGCGCGCGCGGGTCAGCGATGTCGATGAGCACGAGGCCGCGAGTCCCGCTGGCGACGAGGGCGAGCGAGCCCGCGATCGCGACATCGTGCGCATAACCCACGCCGTAGTCGGCGCCAATCCATTCGAAGCCGGCGCCGTAATCGGCGCAGTCGGTGGCGGAAGCAGAGGCGGGCCGGAGGGCGAGCAGGACAATTGCGAAGAGGGCGGGCCGGAGGGTCGCGCGTTGCATGAGGCACCTCCCCTTTCGCGGCGGCGCCATCCGAGCCCGGCGCGCCGCCGGCCGGTGCCGGGACGGACGGGATGCAGCAAGATTCTACTGCTGCGCCAGGAAGGCGTCAATGAGCGCCTTGCGGTGGGTGACGCGCGCAGCCGGCACGTGGCGAACCGCGGCGCGCTCAGCGCACGGTGACCCCGCCGTCGATCGCGTCGAGGTGCATCACCTTGTTGATGTTGACCCTTCAACACTGACTTCCGCAACCTCGACCAACGTCTCGTCCACCGGTGGACCTGTCGGTGGCCTGAGAACCCGCCGACGAAATGCAGAGGAGCACTCGAGACTGGAAGGAAACTCCGTAAGGGTCATCTCCTCCATCTGATATCCTCTCTCGATGCGCCATTCAAACGAACAAACGCCGCTTCCCGGTCCTCGATGACGCCGGCCGAGCCCCTCGAGCCCGCCGAACGGATCGGCCACGGCGAAGAGCTGCCGTCACCCGCAGGGGACCGGACGCTGCAAGATGACACGGTCGTGTCGCCCGTCCGAGCTCCCCACTCGGCGCCAGCTCCGCCGGGCGCCGGCGATCTCGCCCGCAGCCGAGTCGGCCGCTACCCGATCATCCGCGAGCTTGGTCGGGGCGGCATGGGCTTGGTCTACCTGGCGGAAGACCCGACCCTGGGTCGCGCCGTCGCCCTCAAGCAGCTTCCGGACACCCTGGCGCACGATCCCATCCGTCTCGAGCAGTTCCGCCAGGAGGCACGAACTCTGGCCTCCCTCGTTCATCCCAACATCGCGACGATTCACTCCCTGGAAGAGGCCGATGGAATCTGCTTTCTCACCATGGAGGCCATCGACGGGGAGACCTTGGCCGCGCGACTCTCCCGGGGGCCCATGAGCCTGCATGAGTCCTTGCGCGTTGGGCGTCAGATCGCCCGGGCGCTCGAGAGCGCTCACAGCCGCGGGATCGTTCACCGGGACCTGAAGCCGGGCAACATCATGTTCACCTCCGACCTCGATGTGAAGGTGCTCGACTTCGGCCTGGCCGCGCGGGCCTCTGTCGAGGGCTCCTCCTCCGGATCCGCCGTTGGCGCGGCGGAGGACTCCGACGAGATATCCGGAACGCCCGGCTACATGAGCCCTGAGCAGATCGAGCGCGCAGCCTCCGATCCCCGGATGGATGTCTGGTCCTTCGGATGCGTTCTGTTCGAGTGCCTGACCGGGGTGCGCGCCATCGGCGGAGATTCCGCCCTCGATCGGATCAGGGAGACCTCGACCGCGGGCCCCGACACCAAGCGCTTGGGCGAGTTTCCCGCACAGATTCGCGGGATGGTCGAGCGGTGCCTCGCCCGCAGCACCGGGGATCGCTACCCCTCGATGAGGGAGCCGCGGCAGATCATCGAGGAGATGCTGGCGGAACTCGCCTTCCAGTCCGGTCGCGCGGCCCCGATCGAGGATCGAGGGTCGACCCCGAACAATCTTCCCCGGCACGGTTCAACCTTCATCGGCCGGACCAGGGAGATGGCAGAGGTGAGCCGGCGGCTCGCGGAGCACCGTCTGGTGACCCTGACCGGCATCGGCGGCGCTGGCAAGACGCGGCTCGCCCTCAGGGTGGCGGAGACACTGCTGGGGCCTCCCTTCGACGGCATCTGGTTCGTGGAGCTCGCGCCGCTCTCGAGTCCGCGGGACATCGCGGGGACCATCGTCGACACGATCGGCATTCCCGAGTCGCTGGATCGTCCGGCACTCCAGACGATCGCCGGGCACCTCGCGTCGAAGGAGAGCCTCCTCATCCTCGACAACTGCGAGCATCTGATCGACGGAACCGCCAGGATCGTGAGCGCCCTCCTGCGCGACGTGCCCGGCCTGCGCGTCCTGGTCACCAGCCGGGAGCGCCTGGCGGTGGATGGCGAGAGCTGCTACGCGGTTCCGCTCCTGGATCTGCCGGATCGATCGGGCCCTCTCCAGGTCACCGCTGTGGCGCAGTGCGCGGCCATCGAGCTGTTCCTGCAACGGGCTCGTCAGGCGGGCGCTTCGGTCGAGCTGAACGAGTCCAGTGCGCCGACCATCGTCGAGATCTGCCGCCGACTCGACGGGATCCCCTTGGCCATCGAGCTGGCGGCCTCGCGACTGAAGGTGATGGGGATCGAGGACATCCTCCACCGGATGGACGACCGGTTTCGCCTGCTGACCGGAGGCGCGCGGGGAGACCTTCCGCATCACCGGACACTGCGCGCTCTGATCGATTGGAGCTACGAGCAGCTCGAACCCGCCGAGCAGATTCTCCTCAAGCGCCTCTCGGTCTTCGCCGGGAGCTGGACGCTCGAGGCGGCGGAAGCGGTGGCCTCGGGCGAAGCGGTGAATGACTGGGACATCCTCGATCTCCTTTCGCGCTTGGTGGACAAGTCCCTCATCGTGGCGGACCTCGAGTCCTCCGCAGGAACGACCCGATTCCGGATGCTCGAGACCGTAAGGGCCTACGCGGGGGAGCGCCTGGCGGCAGGAGGCGAGGCGGCGGAGATCCGCCGGCGCCATCTCGACTACTTCATCTCGCTCGTCGCTCGGGCGGAGCCGGAGTTCACCGGGAAGGAACAGGCGCGCTGGTACTCCCGCATCGCCGCGGAGCACGACGAAATCCGCCGCGCCTTCGAGAGCTGTCGCGAACCCGGCGCCGACCCGGCTCTCGGCCTGCGCCTGGCCGGCTCGCTCTTTCGCTACTGGTTCCTGCGGGGCCACTGGACCGAAGCCGATACATTGTGTCGAGAGGTTCTGCTTCGTGCCAACGCCCTTGCGCCCAGCGCGGACACCGCGAAAGTCTTGAACTGCCTCGGCGCGGTCGCCATCCACCATGGACGCCTGGAGGAGTCGCTGCACTACTGGCAGGAGACGCTCAGGGTCTGGACGGCCCTCGATCATCCGGCCGGGATGGCTGCGTCGCGACTCAACCTGGGCAACGTGGCCTACACTTCCGGGGACTACGCGTCGGCGGCGCGAGACTACGCGGAGAGCCTCGAGATCTACCGGGGTCTGGATCAGGCCGATGGAATCTGCCGGGTGCTGATCAGCCTGGGCAACGTCGCCCTGGTCGAGCGGGACTACGAGCGAAGTCGGGCCTACGCTGAGGAGGCGGTGGAGCGACTCCGGCGGATGGGGCATGCGGAGCTGACGGCGCACGCCTTGATAGCGCTCGGAACCGCCGAAATGCGCCTGGAGAAGCACGAGGATGCCTCGCGCCACTACCAGGAAAGCCTCGAGATTCAGAAGGACCTTGGCGATCGACGAAACGTCGCCATTGCGACGATCAACCTTGCCGTCGTTCTCCTTGCGCAGAAGCGTGTCCGGGAAGCCCATCGTCTCTTCTGCGACGCGGCGTCGATGTTCCTTGCCCTGGGCGATGTGAGCAGCGTCGCTTCCGCCCTGGAGGGGCTCGGCGCCCTCTCCTCGGAACTCGGCAACGATGCCCACGCGGTCAAGCTCCATGGCTCAGCGGCCGCAATCCGCGAGGCGGCCAAGACGCCGCGCATGCCCGACGAGGAAGCCACGGCTCAGAAGATCCTGGAATGCGCGCGGCACCGACTCGGGGAGGAGCGAGCGGCCCGCCTCTTCGCCGAGGGTCAGTCCTTGGCCATCGAAGCCGCGGTGGATTGGGCGCTGCGCGAGATCGAGCCCACCTCGGACCGGACAGCCGCGGCGCCAGACAGCCAGAGCGCGACCGCGGAAGCCATGGGCAGTTCGAGGGGGGCGGGCGCCAGGGCGGCGGCCGAGAGCGTCCGGGTCGACCGGGGCGAACCGCGCCCGTAGCTGGCGCTCGCCCGCCGCCGCTCTCGCTTCGCGGAGACCAGTCGGCTGTCGACACCGGGCGACGGTCCGGCGACGCCATGGAATAGTGCTTTCCATCGCCATGCTGAGCGCCGAAATGAAGGGGCCGGCTGGGATCGCGCTTCCGCTCCGGCGACCGGCCGGGCGGCTCACGAAGTTCGCGTGGGTCGCACCGAGCGTGTTACTATGGAGCAACCGAGACTCCCTTCGCCATGGGATCGCCTCCGGGGAGTCCAGTGTCCGCGGTAGATCCCGCACTGCCGGCTTGCGGTGAGTGGCGGCTGATCGCATCTACAGCGGCGGGAAACCCACCATGACCGCCCCCGACGACTACCTCAACACGTTCGAGACGCGCGGCGACCTCTACAACGCGGCGGCCAGCATCGCACCGGGCGCGCGCGACACGGAGCGGCAGCTGATCATCGCGGATCTCGCCGTCGAGCGAACCAGCATCATCTGCGACGCACCCGCCGGGGGTGGTTTCCTGGCCGAGGGACTGCGCGCGCTCGTGGACTCGCCGGCTCGCATCGTTTGCGTGGAGCCGTCCCCGAAGTTCGCTGCGGCGATCCACCCTGCTTACACGCACCACATCGCGCCGCTCGACGCGTTGCCGCTGTCGACGGCGAGCGTGGACCGAGTCGGCAGCCTGGCCGGATTGCACCACCTGGCGGACAAGGGGGCCTTCGTGCGCGAAGCGTTTCGGGTGCTGCGCCCGGGCGGCTGTTTCGCCATGGCCGACGTGCAGGTAGGGACTCCGCCGGCGCGGTTCCTCAACGGCCCGGTCGATCGGTTCACCGAGACCGGGCACCGGGGAATGTTCCTCGAACCGGGCGAGAGCACCGCCATGATGCGCGCGGCCGGTTTCGTCGACACCCGGGAAGAGCTTCGCGACTTCTCCTGGGTGTTTCCGACCGAGGACGCGATGGTTCGCTACTGCCAGAGCCTCTTTGGGATGGTGAAGGCGAGCACCGAGGAGGTGCGCGCGGCCATCCACGATACCTTGTCGGTCGAGCGCGTCTCGGCAGCGATCATGCTGCGCTGGTCGCTCGTGTACTCCGTCGGGAAGAAGCCCGCGCCCTAGTGGCGCAGGGTCTCGAAGGGATAGGGATAAGGGATAGGAGTTTCCTTTCGTCGCTGCGCCGGGAGGAAGCGCGGAGCGGCGGGGCGAGATGGAGCGGGCGGCCGGCGACGGCGCGCCCGAGGCGTGGCGTAACCGGCAGTAGCGCGTTACTTCGGGGTGTTGGCGCGGGGTGGCCACGGCCACCGCGCGGCGATGCGGTCGCGCGAACCGACGTCCGTTCGCGGCCGGGCGCACCTCTCCCCGCGCGCTGCCGATGCTCATCAGCAGCGCCCCCGGTACGCGCCGTCGGCCGGCCGACCTATCCGCGGCCGGCGGGGCCGGCGTCCCCCGCCGCCGCCTTCCCCCCGACCACGTCAGCCCACGGTCCAGCCCGCGCGTCATAGGAGGCGCGGCGGAGGTGGCGGAGGATGGCGTCGATCACCGGTGGATCGAGGAGGAAGGCGATGATCCGCATCTCGCCCCCGCACCGCGGGCAACTCAGCGGATCGACCTCGTAGATACGGCGGAGGAGCTCCGCCCAGCGCTTCCTGAGCGCGGCCCGCGACGGGGACAGCGGGTCAGGAGGTGGCGCGTGGGAGTGGTTGTCGGGCCCACCGTGGGGATCCGGTGCGGGTCCCCCTGACCCGTCCTCTTGGTCCCCCTCGCCCCGCTGCCGCTCGACACCGGGGCCGATCCCTTGCCGGCGCCAGGTGCCGCGGGTGCGGCTCGCATACGCGCCGTAGTAGCGCCCGAGGTGTTCGCCCTGGCGCGGGATGTGGGTGAGGAGCTGGGCGAGGAAGTCGAGCGGAGCGAAGGCATGCGTCCCGGCGGTGGGTCCTTCGGACTTGTCGGAGGCGAGGAGGACCTGCTGCTTCGTGGCGTCGTAGGTGATGCGGGCGAGGGCGACGGGAGCGCGGGCCGCATAGCGAGCGAGCTGCAAGGTGCCGCGGAGATCCTCCCCATCGAGCCGCACGGCGTTGTGGACATGGAAGCCGGAGTGGGGCCAGGCGAGCATGGAGGCGGCCACTTCGTCGTTGAACAGCCCGTGCTGGACGAAGGCACGGAGCACGGCCCGGCGGAAGGCCTCGGTCAGCACCGCGAGCGCGTGGGTGCCGAGGGGCACGAAGGTGCCATCGGGACGAAAGGCGCCGTCGGTGGCGAGCACGTGCAGGTGGGGATGCCAGTTGGCGAGCGTGCCATGGGTCTGGATCGAGGAGATGACGCCGGGGACGACACAGGGCCGGGGTGCGCGACAGAGCCGGGATGCGCATGTGCCGCGTTCGTTCGCCGGGTCCCGGACGTAGTGGGGGCAGAGAAACCTCGTTCGAGGTCCCCCCCGACGCGAGTCGATGGGCCCCGGGAAGGAAGCCATGAACATCCCGCTCTCCAGAAGAACCGCGCTGTCCGCCGTCCTTGGCACCCTCTTCTTGAGTTTTGCTCTCGCCGCCGTTCCGCGGATGGGTGCAGGCGCCGTCGGGTCCTCGTCCCCGTCCGAGCCCGGCCAGGTCGATCGGCTCACCAGCTCTCCCGCCTGGACCTGGGACCCGGACCTGCCCGGCGCCGGATTCGGCAATACGGTCTCGACCGCGGGGGACGTGAACGGCGACGGCTACTCGGATGTCATCGTCGGGGCCTCCACCTACAGCAACGGGCAGCTCGCTGAGGGCTGCGCCTTTGTCTTCCTCGGCTCCGCCTCCGGCCTCGCCACGACCCCTTCCTGGACCGTCGAGTCGAACCAGGACCGGGCTGAATTCGGCACCTCGGTCTCGACCGCGGGGGACGTGAACGGCGACGGCTACTCGGACGTCATCGTCGGGGCCGCCTCCTACGACAACGGGGAGGCCAATGAAGGCCGGGCCTTCGTGTACCTGGGGTCGGCCGCCGGGCTGGCCGCGTCCGCCGCGTGGACCGCTGAACCGGACCAGGCGACCAGCTACTTCGGCATGTCGGTCGCCACGGCCGGGGATGTGAACGGCGATGGCTACTCCGATGTCATCGTCGGCGCGCCCATCTACGGAAACTACGAGGGACGGGCCTATGTCTATCTCGGCTCGCCGGCCGGGCTGGCGGCGTCCCCATCTTGGATCGCCCGGTCGAACCAGCCCGGCTGCTGGTTCGGTTTCTCCGTGGCGACCGCGGGGGACGTGAACAGCGACGGCTATGCCGACGTCATCGTCGGGGCCGACAACTTCAGCAACGGGCAGACCGCTGAAGGCCGCGCCTTCGTGTACCTGGGAGCGGCCGCCGGCCTCGCGACCTCCGCTTCCTGGACCGCCGAATCGAACGTCATCAACGCGCATTTCGGCCGCGCGGTGGCCACCGCCGGCGACGTGGACGGCGACGGCTTCGGCGATGTCATCATCGGGGCGAGCCAGTACGGGAATGGACAGTCGCTCGAGGGGGCGGCCTACGTGTATCGCGGATCCGCCGCCGGACTCGGGGCCTCCTACGCCTGGATCGCCGAATCGAATCAGATCGGCGCCCACTTCGGCCAGTCGGTGGCCACGGCGGGGGACGTGAACGGGGACGGCCTCGCCGATGTCATCGTCGGGGCCAACGAATTCGACAACGGGCAAGACGCTGAAGGACGAGCCTTCGTCTATCTCAGTCGATCTGGCGGGCTGTCCTCGTACCCGGCCTGGACCGCCGAATCGGACCAGGCGACGAGCTGGTTCGGGACTTCCGTGGCGACGGCAGGGGATGTGAACGGCGACGGCTACTCCGATGTCATCGTCGGAGCTCCCAACTACGACAACGGCGAGACCAACGAAGGACAGGCCTTCGTCTACAACGGCGGCGGGGGAACGCTCGACGCCACGGACTTCTGGCAGATCGGGAATGGCCTGGCGGGCGATTACCTCGGCAGCGCGGTCGCGTCCGGAGGCGATATCAACGGCGACGGCTATTCCGATTTCATCCTCGGCGCTCCAGGATACGATGGCGGTCAAACGGATGAAGGCCGGATCGCGGTCTATTACGGCGAGCGCGACGACACGTCCATTCCGTATTACTTCGAGTCGAACCAGGACGGCGCGCTGTTCGGCACCTCACTCGCTCCAGCCGGGGACGTGAACGGCGATGGTTACTCCGACATCATCATCGGCGCTCCTTCCTACACCAATGGGCAGACCAGCGAAGGTCGGGCCTTTGTCTACCTGGGCTCGTCCGGCGGACTGCTCGCCGTGCCCTGGACCGCCGAGTCGAATCAAGCGCAGGCCCGGTTCGGGTGGTCCGTCGCCGGTGCCGGTGATGTGAACGGCGACGGGTACTCCGATGTCATCATCGGGGCGTACGAATACGCCAACGGAGAGGACAACGAGGGGCGAGCCTACGTGTACCTGGGCTCGCCGACCGGTCTCGGGCCCTCCCCGGCCTGGACCGCCGAGTCGAACCAGGTCGTGGCCGGGTTCGGGAACTCCGTGGCGAGCGCGGGCGATGTGAACGGCGACGGGTATTCCGACGTCATCGTCGGAGCCCCTCTCTACGACAACGGGCAGAGCAACGAGGGTCGCGCCTTCCTCTACCTCGGCTCGCCGGCCGGCCTGGCCGCCGCTCCGGCCTGGACCGCCGAGTCGAATCAGGTCATCGCCGACTTCGGTGTGTCCGTCGCCGGCGTCGGGGACGTGAACGGCGACGGGTATTCCGACGTGATCGTGGGCGCCGACGGCTTCGACAACGGGCAGAACGATGAAGGGCGCGCCTTCGTCTACCTCGGATCGGCCGGGGGCCTCGCGACCACGCCCGCCTGGACCGCCGAGTCGGACCAGATCGGCGCCCAGTTCGGCTACTCCGTGGCCGGCGCCGGCGACGTGAACAACGACGGCTTCTCGGATGTCGTCATCGGCGCACCGTATTACGACCGCATCCTGACCGATGAGGGGGGAGCGTTCGCGTACCATGGCTCGGCCGCCGGGCTGGCCGCCGCTCCCGCCTGGACCGCCTATTCGGACCAGGCATTCGCCTCGCTCGGGTTCTCGGTGGCGACGGCCGGCGACGTGACCGGCGATGGGTTCTCCGACGTCGCTGTCGGCATTCCCTACTTCGATGGAGCCCAGACCGATTGCGGCAAGGTCAACATCCCCATGGGCAACGGTTCCTACGGTCGCGACCGCACCGCTCGCCAGGCGCGCTCGGACAACTCCGCGCCGATCGACATCCTGGGGCTCGCGCACCATCAGAACGCCTTCCTCCTGAAAGCGCTGGGTCGCACCGCGGCCGGTCGCGGCGACGTCTGGTTCGAGTGGGAGGTGAAGCGGCTCGGCGTGCCGTTCGACGGGCAGGGCCGCGGGCGGACCCAGGTCCTCAACACCGGGCCGCCGGTCGTGAACGCCGGCAGCTCCGTGCCGCTCAGCGAAGCCGTGCTCGGTCTCCAGAACGACACCGCTTACCGCTGGCGGCTGCGCATGGTCTCGGACTCGCCGTTCTTCCCGCGGACCCCCTGGTTCACCATGCCGGGGAACGGTTTGACCGAGACGGACCTCCGCACCAGCGGAACGTCGACCGGGATCGACGAGGAGGGGGCGCCCGTCGCCCAACCTCTTCTTCTCGAACCGATCCATCCCAATCCGTTCGCTGCTCCCTACGAGATCGGCTACTCGCTGGCGACGGCGGGTCCGGTTCGCCTTGTGATCTACGACGTGCAGGGACGGGCGCGTGCGGTGCTCGCCGCGGGTGTCGAGGCTCCGGGCCGGCACGTCGCGCGCTGGGATGCGCTGGCGCGATCGGGCGGCAGTCTCGAGGCGGGCGTGTACTTCGTCCGCCTGACGGCAGGGGATCGCGTCGAGACGAGGAAGCTGATCCTCGCGCCGTGACGGCCGGAGCCATCGACTCCGCGCGCGCTCGTCCGCCGGGCGCGGAGGGGTGCTCACGCGTGATCTGGAACCCGTTGTAGGATCCACCCGTAGTCTTGGCCGTCTGTTCCATTGCTTTGTCGCTCATGGCGATTCCCCGTGTTCCATCACGGGAAGATGACGTTATCCAACCGACTCGTCGTCATCGCGGATAGTCCGTGTCGTTCGACGGCGGAGCACGGAGGTGACTGGATAAAGCGGCTCCTCGGTCTTGTCCTTGTTTGCGCACCGCGCATTTTCGGGCCGATATCCGAAGTGCGGATCTCGCCGGAGAGACTCGACGAAACCGGGATCGAAGATGACACGAAGAAGCTCGAAAAGAGGATTCGGGAGCGAATCGACAGCGCGAAATGCCTGGGTTGCGAATCGGAAGTCGCCTGGCACGAGGCGCCTTGGCCCGGATCCCCGGGGCTTCACTTTCGCGGGACCTCAGCTCCACACCGACGGCGGAGCCCCCTCCGCCGTGGCTCGCAGGATGTCAAGAGTCCCCGGTTCGATGGCGCCAGCCGGCGCATGCTCGAGCAGCAGGCGGGCGAACTCCGGCAATCCCATCAGCATGACCGAGATGCGCGCCACGTCACCGGCCTCTGTCTCGAGCCGGAACCACTTCATCACCGGCGCATAACGCACATCGCGCAGCTCGCGCCAGCGCAGGCACTTCCGCGTGCCGGCCAGCTTCCGGTAGGAGAGCCCCTCTTCCGATACCTCGTGCCTGGCTGCGAAGTAATCGACAACGAGGGGCGCGGACAGGAGCGCGAACCCCACGAAGATCGCGGTGGTCCACCATGTGGTGGTCCGGTTGGCGAAGACGTTCGACAGGACCGCGATGCCGGCGAAGAATCCGGAGCCGGCGAGGCCCAGGATCAAGGTGCTCGGCGGGTGAGCGAGCCGTCGCGCAGCCGACACCGGTCGGGTCCGGAACCGGCTCCGGCCCAGCCAGCCCATGACCAGGGACATGACGGCGGCCCAGAGTCCCCACTGGAGCGCGGTCATCCACCAGGGTCGATCGCTCATGGTCAAGCTCTTGGTTCTCCGGTCGCGGTTGTCAGGCTCTCAAGCTGCGCGATGGCCCGCTCGAGCTCAGGAGCCCGGGATCGGCGGATGCTCTCCCCTCCTCGCGCCGCGCGACTCGGGCGACGGGCCTTCCTTCGCGCCGGGCAGACCGATCGAGATTGTCGTGACGGTCGGCGGGAACACCCACTCGCCTTCCCAGTACGACTTCGCCGGATCCCGCTTGATGTGCATGTAGAGCAGTCGCCCTCCCCGTCCCGCCCACGCCCCCGGCTCGGCACGACGGAAAGGAGCCAAGGTCACAGGGCGCTGGCTCCTGGGACCTGTGCGTCAAGGGTCCATCCGTGCTCATGGAGCAACTCGGTGAACGTCCGCCCTTCCGCCGAGACCATGTCGCCCTCGACGAGTCGTCGGGCTGCCGCGACTCGCGAGGCGTCGCCGGCGAGCGTCGCCGCAGCCCCTACCATGCCGAACAAGGCCGTGTTGCGTCCGACTTGTCCCAGTGAAGATCGGCTGACCAGAACGGTGATTCTCCCGGAGATGTCGGCATGTGGAAACAGCTGCTTCAGGATCTGCTGCACATCCGGAACGACCTCGAAGAGGGTGGCCAGGCCGCCCGACAGCGCATGCAGTTTCCCATCCAGCATGTAGTGCAGCCCCATGCTCGTCTCGAAGATCCCCGGACGGCCGCACTGCACATGGGACTCCACCTTCATGACCGGACGCCGCTCTCCCGCAAGTCCGCTTCCGGTGATCTCGATCGAGGTGATGCAGAAGGAGTCGGCCGCTGGCACCAAGCAGACCATATCCACCGTAGCGACCGAGAGCGGTGAAAACCCACCCCCCGTGGCTGCTTCGGCAGGAAGCGTGCAGCGCACCGATGCTGCATCCGGGATGAGCGAGAATGCGCCGACGCGGGCCTCCCTGGGGATTCCGATGAGGCCGCGGGCGCGCCGCGACTTCGGGGCTCGCCGTGCCAGGTAGAAGAGACCCACGGCCACGATCGCGAGAATGACCGCAGCCGCATCGAGAACGGCGGAATCCCATTCGGCGGCCCCCGCCAGCAGCGTCGCGATCAGGGCGAAGAGAACGGCAATGGCACACGCAGCACGGGCGAGATTCTTCTTGCCATGAGTTACCTCGAGCAAGCCGCAGCAATGATCAAGGTACTCCATGTCGGTTCTCATCGGTGTGGCCGCCCCCCGCCCCGGCTGGGGCAGGCCGTCGTGATCTGTCTCGCCACTCCGAACTCGGCGTCACGCCGCGCTGCCCGCGATCAGAGTCCCCAGTCTCGGCCCCCGCGCGCTGCGCGACGACCAGACGGTTCCCCGGCACCGGATCGCGCAGCCTATCACAGTCGTTCTCACGCGCCTCTCGCCCCCCCCCGTCCGGCGCCTTTCCACGGCCAGTCACCCCCTGGGCAGCGCCCGCCCCCCCGGTTCGAGCCGGTTCGAGCCGGTTCGAGCCGGACCATGTCACAGAACTCCGGCTCATCTGCTCCTTCCTGTGGGAACTCCGCTCACCCCTTTACGGAAGGAGACGATCATGAAGTTCAGAGGCAGCATTGCGATCCTGACTCTCCTGGCACTCGCGCTCGCGGGCTGCGCCGACAACTCGACGAACTACGGGGACGAGTCGAGTCTGCTCGGCGCCCCCGGCGGTGGTCCGAACCCGGCCCTGGCGGACGGTGACGGGTGCAACGGCCTGCCAACCGCGCCCGACAGCTTGCGCGTCGATCTCATCGAACCCTCATTCACCAACCCCACCGCAGCCTCCAATCCGCTGTTCCCCGTGGGCGAGCTCGACCGCGCCGTCCTGCTCGGCCTTGCGGATGGAGAGTCCTTCCGATCGGAAACCACGCGGCTCCCCGGCACCCAGACGATCATCATCGACGGTGAACCGGTCGAGACGATAATCTCCCAGTACGTCGCCTGGGTGGACGGGCGAATCGAAGAAGTCGCACTCGACTGGTATGGGCAGGACGACGAGGGGAACGTCTGGTACTTCGGCGAGGACGTGTTCAACTACGAGGACGGCGTCGTTGTCGACACGGAGGGCACATGGCTCGCGGGGGAGGATGGTCCCGTGGCGATGATCATGCCCGCCGACCCGCAGATCGGCAACGTCTGGCGTCCCGAGAACGCGTGCCCCATCGTGTTCGAAGAAGTCACCGCGCTTGACACCGATGTGACCGTGGAAGGGCCGAGCGGGCCGATCCCCGGGGCGCTGATCGTGAGCGAGCTCCACATGGATGGAACCTACGAGGACAAGACTTTCGCGCCCGGATACGGTGAGTTCTCGACGGGCTCCGGGCTCAACATCGAAGCGCTAGCGGTCGCCGTTCCGACTGACTTCATAGGCGGGCACGTGCCGGAAGACCTCGACGATCTCTCCGATGCGGCGGAGACCATGTTCCGTCTCGCCCGCCGGGGTGGCTGGCGGGCGATCGAGTCGCTGTTCGAGGAGATGGAAGAGGACTGGGCGGACTACGCGGCGACGGGAGTCCCGCCGCTCCTGTCCGCGGAGATGGACGATGCGATCGAGGCGCTCGACGAGGCGATCGACGCTCGGAACAGGAAGCAGGTGCGCCAGGCCGCAGTCGACATCGCCTTCGCCGGCGTCGACTTCGAGCTCCGCTACGAGGAGCGTGCTGATATCGATCTCGACCTGATCGAGGTCTTCAGCCTTCAGCTCCAGATCGATCGTGCGGCTCACGATCGCGGCGCTGTCCGCAGCGATCTCGAGTCAATCCGGGTGATTCGCGACCGTCTGGCGCCACCGCAGGCGGGTCGCATCGACGGAGCGCTGGGCGCGCTCCGGACCGCGGCCGAGGTGGGAGACGAGGAGGCGCTGGCGGTGAGCGCCGCCAATCTCCACGAAACTCTCGCGGAGATGACGGGCGAAGCGTCGCGGTAAGTCCGCGACATTCCCCCGGCATCAACCCGGAGGTCGCCGGGCAGCGCAAAGGAGGGAGCCTCCGCGGAGGCTCCCTCCTCAACTGCTCGGTGCAAAGGAGCATCGTCTACCTGACCGGTTTCTACGCCGCCGGCGCGAGCGGCACGGCCGCCGCACCCTCGCCCTCGCCATCGGCAGCGGCGGTGTCCATGATCGGCAGGCAGATGATGAAGGTCGCGCCGGCGCCCGGCTCGCTCTCCACCGCGATCGTGCCCTTGTGCTCCTGCACGATTCCGTAGGAGACCGAGAGACCGAGGCCGGTCCCCTTTCCCGTCTCCTTGGTGCTGAAGAACGGCTCGAAAATGCGGTGCTGGAGTTCCTTGGCTATCCCGGGACCGCTGTCGGCGACGCGAATCTCGATCCGGCCGTTCACGGCTCGTGCTCCGACCTGTACCTGGCCCCCGCGGCCGGCCATGGCCTGCTCGGCGTTCAGGATGAGGTTCATGAGCACCTGCTGGATCTGGTTTGCGTTGCCGAAGAAGGGCGCGAGCGCCGGAGCGACATCTGCTTCGAGCTTCACCTGATGCAAGCTGAGCTGGTGGCTCATAATCGCCACGGCATCCTTGATCACGGACGAGACCTCGACCGGGGCGAACGAGACTTTCTCCTGGCGCGCGAAGCGGAGGAGATTGTCCAGGATCTCCTTGCAGCGCCTGGTTTCCTTCTCGATCATCGCCAGACCTTCGCCCAGCGAGTCGGCCTGCTTCGTCTCGCGGCGCATGAGCTGGACAACACCGAGGATGCCGGCCAGCGGATTCTTGATCTCGTGCGCCACGCCTGCCCCCAGCTGGCCGAAGGCGGCGAGCTTTTCCGACTGGATGAGCTGCGCCTGCGCCTCCTTGAGCGCCCGCTCGCGGTCATACAGCTCGGTCGCCATCTGGTTGAACGACTCGGCCAGCGTGCCAATCTCGTCTTGCGATCTGATCTGGACGCGGACATTGAAATCACCCTTGCCGATGACCCGGCTGGCGTGCACGAGGCGCGTGATCGAGTCTGTCAGCTGGTGCGACCACAGCATGCCGACGAGAGCGGCGATCATGAGCAGGGCGAGGGCAACGGCCATCAGCTCTCGCAAGAGCTCCCGCGAGGCGAAGTAGGCCGCTGCCTTGGGCACCTCGGCGACGGCCAGGAGGTCGGTGTTGCCGATGCGGGCGAAACCGCCGATCCGATCCACGCCCTCCCGCTCGTACTCCCAGACCATGGCCCGGCTCATCGCGCTCAGGGCCGGCAATCCAGTGACACGCCGGTGCTCCGCCACCTGCTTGAGGTCCTTGTGGCTGAGCACGCTGCCCCCGCCATCGACGAAGAACACGTCGATGGCCGTGGAGCGGCGGCTCACCCGCAAGAGCTCTTCCAGCCGGACTGTGGCGACGACGACGATCGGGTCGCGGCCCGCCGCGCGCGGGCTCGACAGGCCAAGAGTCAAGGCCGGCAGTCGTTCCGAGAGGGTTGAATTGGCGACATACAGGCGCCCGCCGGCCAGCGCATCGGCGGCGAGGGGGTGGGCCCGGCGGTACTCGTCCATCGCCTGGGGGGAGATCCCGGCCTGGGCCAGCGCCTCGCCGTCGTAGAGGGTGCCCACTTCCCGCCCGCCTTCGTAGAACGTGACCGCGATCATGCCGCCGTAGTTCCGGATCACGTTCCTGACCAGCTCGGTCCGGCGCGCGGCGCTGATCGCGGGGTCCTCGAGGATCCGGGTGATGGTCTCCAGCCGCTCGCGGTAGCCCTTCAGGATCGCGCTCGCCTCGTCGGCGGCGTGAACGGCGAGCACCGAGGTCAGGTCCGAGACGTAGATCTTCTTGTCGACGTGGAACAGGTGCGCCATCGTGAAGGTGATCGCGCTCACCACGGCGGTGACCACCAGCAGAAGGGCGACCAGGATCTTGTAGCGGATCGGAATCCGCAGTGAACGCCGCATGTTCATCGGCCTCCGGCTAGTAGCTCGCCTCCACCATCTTGGAGCTGTAGGTCACGTTGCCCGCCTGGTCCAGGGCCTCGACCACCAGCACGTTGAAGCCCCGCTGGAGTTCGACTCGGCACGCGAAGCGGCCCTTGCCATCAACGGACGCCGCCTGTCCGGCGACGAAGATCCGGGTCCCCGGCGAAGCCGTGCCGGTGATCGTGCACGACGTCGCATGAACCGTTTCAGTCGGAAAGTCCACTTGCAGGGGAGGCGGCGCATCGCTCTGCGTCACCTGCATCGACAAGGGGGGAGACGGTGCGCTCTCCGCCCCGCTCGCTATCGTGGACACGTGCCAGTAGTAGGTGCCGGCCTTCAAGTTTCCGTGCGTGAGATCTGTCGTCGCCACCTGCTGATCCCAGACGACGGATTGGAACTCGCGGTCGCTGGCCACGACGATCCGGTACGCCTCCGCGGCCGGCTGCCGATGCCACTTGAACTCGACCTGCGGCGGGAAGGTCCGGTAATGGAAGAGGGCGCCGGCTCGTGGCGCGGCGAGCGCCGGCGGCTCCGGCAGCCTCCGGGGCGCGGAGAGCGTGGTGTTCGCGTCCAGGGTCACGAACTGATTGGGGCCCACTTGCACGGTGCGGCCGCCGACGTCGACCGCGACCGCACCCTTGTAGGTGGACACGACCGCGCTCCTGTCGGGGCGAACCACCACCCGGAACTGGGTGTTCGCCGCGGTGGAGGGCGCGATCGCCACGGTCCCCGCGGGGGTGGCGATGCGGACCGGCAGCGGCTCCTGCGCCGCCGGCGGCGCGCCGGCGCTCGCGGGCGCACCGAGGCCGGCGGCGTGCGCCACCTGCTTCCCGCCGGCCATCGCCCCCACGTCTCCGAACAGCTCGCCCTCGAGGACGAGCAGGATGGGGCCCTGGATGTCACCAGCGTCCTCGGGGCCGCGGACGACCATCAGCGTGTTGCGGCCGAGCTGGAAGCGGCCGCTTGCATCGAAGGCGAGGAGCGCCGTCCCCGCGGACAGGGTGTGCACCGCATCCCCGACGCCGAGCCGCGCATTGGACCGCGCCCCGGTCCAGGCGATCGCACCGGCCGGCCGTGTCTTCACCTCGTGGCTGAGCACGGTGAGGACACCATCGAGCACGGGGGGATGAGCGTTCGCGGAAGATCCGGCGTCGCCGTTTCCGGCGAGCTCCCTTCTGAGTGCACTCAAGAAGGCGCCGGGAGTGGCCGCACCGATTCCCAGGCTCGACGGGAAGATGACATTGAGCGCGGCCAGGAAGACCGAGAAGAAGGCAAGCGCCACGCCAATCGAGAGCAGCGCTTCCAGCGCGATGCGGAGCGCCCGCCGCCCGGGAGCAACCGGGAGCTCCGAGTCGCCAGCCGGCGAGGGCGCCGGCGCCACCGCTAGCGCCACCACCGGCGCCCCAGCCGCCGGTTTCCGCCGGCTGTGCTTCTTGTCCAGCGCGTGTAGCTTCATGGCTCTAGTACTTCCCCTGCACGCGGAAGAACCAGCCGCGCAGCGAGTAGTCATCGCGCGCGAACTCGTTGTCCGAGAAATCAGTGAAGTTGTAGCCCGCCCCCAGACGGAAGTGCTTGGCGGCCGTCCACGTGAGCTCGTTGAGCCACCCGCGGCGCTGCGTGTGGAAGTCGACCTCGCCAAGCACGCGGTACTCCGCCGCCACGCTCAGCGGCGGCCTGAATGCATAGTCGACCCGGTTGATGACGAGGAAGCTCCGCGTCCGGGTGAGCGAATCGTCGTCCGGTCCCTGGCGTGTTATCCGACCGGCGCCCTTCCCGCTCCAGGCGACGCCGGAGCCGATGTCCACGGTGGCCTCGCCGGAGAACACATCCATGGCGTAGACCTCCTGGGCGATCGTGTTCTGGTCCGCCGGGCGGAAGTCGTGAAGGCGCGTGTAGCGGGCCAGACCGTCGATCGCATCGCTCATGAGCGGGCGGTAAGCCACGCCGACACTCAGCTCCTTGAAGTAGGCTTCCGCGCGGTCCAGCCGGCGGTCCTGGGTGCGGCTGTAGCGATAGCTGCCCAGGGCGACGAAGCTCTGGTTCAGCCGCTTCTCGAGCCGCTCGGACAGGAAGAGCTGCAGGCGATCCGCGGCCCCGGATTCGACCCGCACCTCGCCCCGCGTCGTGGACTTGAGGCCCGGAGTCTCGGCATAGGCGATGCCGGCCGAGAGCGACGTGCGGCGCGTGCTTCCGTTCGGGTTCTCGACGTTGCCGCGCTCGCCGGCAAGGTACAGGTTCACGCCGGGGCCCTGCTCCCACTGCCTCTGGATGCCAGTCAGCGATACGCGGCGATCGCCCTCCGGCCCTTGCTCCCACTGGTACTCGGTGTAGGCGCGGCCGGAAGACCCGAACGGCGCCTGCGTGCCGACGACGGTGGTCGCGCGGCCACCGGCGCGATCCTCGATCCGCTGGCTCACGTAGATGCTGCTGCCCCCGACCGCGAGCGTCGCTCCGGTGAGGAGGGAACTGCCCTGCGTTCCGGTGGCCGCCTGGGTCTCGAAGCCGAGGCCGCGCCAGGCCCGCACCTTGACTCCGAGACGGGTCTGATCGTTGGCGACTCCGGCCAGGGTCTGCTGGCGCTCGAGTCGCCCGGTGACGCGGGAGCCGAGCATCATCCAGCCGGCCGCGGATCCGTAACTCGAGCGGTCGAGCCCTGCGTCGCTGTCGAAGCTCCGGCCTCGCGTCTGGAACTCGGTGGCGAGACCCCAGCGCCCCGCCTGGCGTACCCATTGCACCGAGCCGAGATCCGACGTCGCTCTCCCGGCGGCCAGCGAGTCGCCCGTCTCTTCCCGCTCGTAGCGCACCGCGAAGCGACCGGCGCGCAAGAGATCGAGCGTGCCGCTCACCCCATGCTGGCGCGAACCCTGATCCTGAACGGTGAGATCGGAGGTGAACCCTTCCTCGATTCTCCGCACATAGCCGCGCAGCAAGGCGCGGTTGGGGACCCAGAGCCACTCGCCGACATCGACCTCGGCCGCCGCCTTCCAGGCCTGTCCCTCCTGTGCGTCATAGGCTGTGGTCTCCAGGAAGCTCAAGCCGCCATCGTCGCTCTTGAAGGTCTCCGCGCCGAAACCACGGCTCGCGGCCAGCTCGCCGGTGAGCCGCGTGTTCTCGCCCAGGCGCACCTGGACGTCGGTCCCCTGAAGCTGGTACTCGCCGGCAACGGCCTGGTCCTGGACGAACGTGCCCCCGACCTGGAGGTGATCGCCGAGGCTCTGCCTGACGCGACCGCCCGCCGTGGCGTTGTCCAGGAAGCCGGCGCGGGTTTCGTAGTTGACCTCCACGAAGACCGGGTGTCCGGACAGGACCTCGCCGTGGACCAGGGACTCCTCGTCGATCACGCTCGAGATCGGCCGGTGGAACAGAATGCGACCCTCGCGGTACTTGACCGCGTAGTCGACGTCCCGTTGCCGCGGCAGCCGCGCCCGCAAGAGACCCGTGTCGGCGTCGCGCACCACGAGCGTGACCTGCTCGCTGCCTTCGATCACATCGTCGTGACTCAAGTAGTAGATCGAGCCGCCGGTCCCGCGCAGCACGTCCTGCACGTGCACCTGGCGCGCGTCGGCGGCGAGGGCGACGGCCACCGTGCGTGGTTCGCCATAGCGAGTGTGCGACACGGATTGATACTGCACGCGCCCGCCGTAGAGAGTGCGCTGGAAGGTCGAGAGCTCCGTGTCGCCGAGCGACAGCGGATAGTTGCCGACCGTGGCCTTGAAGTCCTCGCTGTCGACTGCCAGGTAGAAGCGTCCCTGGCTCTGCGCGTCGTAGAGGACGGTGCTCGAGTCGCCATACACCGGGTAGAGGCGGTCGGGGTCGAGGTTGGTGAAGAGCCGGTCGTTGCCCTCGGCGTCGACGTCGAGGAGGATGCGGTCCATGTTGTCGCGCGAGACGTCGAGCGCGGAGGTCACCAGGTACTTGCCGGCCACCGTACCCCGCAGGTAGTACGCGAGCCGCCCGTCGGCATAGAAGCCGTCGTCGGCCAGATCGCTGGCCGGGTCGAGGTAGCCGCTGCTCGAGAGCTGGCCGACCACGCCGTCGGCCAGGGCCAGGAGGAAGAGCGGGGGCGGACCCTGCTCGAACTCCCGCTCGACCGTGGCCACGCGCCCTGCGGGATCGATCGCCTGGACGCGCAGGAGATTGCGGCCGCGGGACAAGGGAACGCTGGTGGCGAACCGGCCGTCGGCGCCGACCGGAACCGGCTCTCCGTTGATGGTGACGGCGTTCTCTGGATCGGTGCGGCCGGAGATCGGCAGCTGCGACGAGGTCACCACCGCGTCAGGTCGCGGCAGGTAGACGGTCAGCTCCGGGACCAGGTCGAGCGCGACGACGAATTGCCCCTCCTGATCGGTCGCCGACACCTGGAGCGCGAGGCTCGCGATGCGGGTCACCCCGGCCGGGTTGCGCACGAGCAGGGCGAAGAAGTTGTCTCCGAGGCGCAGATCGAGCTGGGCGCGGAACGTGCCGTCCGGTTCCACCGGGAGTGACTGGCGGCCGAGCTCGACCGCGTTGGGCGGGTCGGTGCGGCCCACGAGCATGCACGTTGCCGCCACTCCGTCGGCAGCGTCCGTCGCGGTGGCGGCGACCAGCCGGAACTGCGTTTGCTCGAGTGCGGCTTGCTCGGGAATGCGGAAGCCGCCGGCGGCAGTGCCATAGGGCAGGCGCACGTTGCCCGCCGGTTCGAGAATCTCGAGCCGCGGCAACGGGACCGAGCGCTCGACCTCGTCGCCGTGCGTGCCGCGCAGGCGGACGCTCAGCTCGTTGGACTCGTTGTCTTCGACCTGGGTGAGAAAACGGCCATCGGGGTCGACCGGCACCGTCCGCTCGTTGATCGCCAGCTCCGGAGTCGAGCGGTGCTGGTCGAGAACGCGGGCCTTGATGTCGTGGGGTTTCTCGCCGCTCACGCTCACCCAGCAAGCGATCGCCTGCTGGCCGCCGGCGTCCGGCGATGCGGTCTGGACATCCACAGCGCCCGCGGCCGGGAGGAGCCGGTTCTCGTCGATCAGCTCTTCAGCGGCGAGATGGGTCGCCGCGGCGGCAGCGCGCTGCTGCCACATCGATCTCACGTCCGGCGCGAGTCGGGTCGAATCGGCATGCGCAGCGATGAGGATCCGCTCCTCGGGATAGCGGCGGAGGAGACCGGCCAGGTTCTTCAAGGCGGCCCGCGCCTCCGGCGTCAGATCGGCAGTTCCTGGCGCGAAGGCGCTCTGGCCGAGGCGCACGGCGGGGATCGAGCGGCCGTTGATGCCGAGCGTGCGGACCGGGCTCGCCGCCCGCATGCCCTGCGCGTACTCCACCTCCAGACGGTAGCGATAGATCTCTCCGCCGTGGATGCGCTCGCCATCGTCGCGGACCCCGTCCCAGGTCACGTCCGCCGGCCGCCCTTCGCCGCGCACCACGCGGACCGTGTCCCCCAGCGCATCGCAGATGACGAGCCGCCAGCCCACGACGGCGGCGGCGGAATCCGCCTCCAGACGGAAGGTGATGGGCCGTGCGAGGCGATCACCGCTGAGCTCCACGACGTCCGACCCCGCGGCGCGGGCGGTATTGACCTCGCTCAAGGGGAGAGGCAAGGGCTCGCCGTTGACGAGGACCCGTGGTCCCTCGATGGTCCCCAGCACCTTGACCGGCTCGTAGCTCGGTTGGGCGGTGATTTGCAGACCACGGACCGCCGGGCGCCCGACCCGTACGGTGTCGCTCTCCACGACCACGCCGAAGTTGGCCCGGGCGAGGAGCCCCGGCGTGACCGAAACGATGCGGGCCTCGTCGGTCGTGGCGGCGGCGAGACCGGCCTGGCTCGCGAGGTCGATCTTGACCAGGCGATCCCCGGCCCGCACCGCCGGGAAGTGATAGAGGCCACGGGAATCGGTGAGCGCAGACGTCCCGTCATCGAGCACCACCCGCGTTCCGGCCATGCCGGCTTCCTCGCGTTGCTGGCGGCCGTCCCGATTCCGGTCCTCGAAGATCTTGCCGACGATGGTGCCCAGGCTGAAGAACTCATCGACCCCGACGTGGACGACCGCCTCGTCCACGTTCGAGAGGATGCACGTCGCGCACGCATCCCTGGCCACCGCGCTGTTCCGGTAGTCGCCGGGCGTGGCGCCCGACCCCGCCACCATCTGATAGCTGAGGACGACCACACCGGATTCGCCGACGTCCGCCCGTCCGTTCAGGTTGGCATCCACCCACGCCGGCACGGTGCCCACGGCGAAGTCGAGGGTGCGATCCCCGGCCGGGTCGGCCACTGGCGCCCCGCGCAGGCGGGCGGAACCGGGCACGTACTTGAACCCGACCGGACCCGTGTTCTCGACCCGCACCGTGGTGACCGAATCGGAGGTCGCATTGCGGAGGATCGCGCTGTAGGTGACGATCTCGCCGGTGGTGACTTCGCGCCGGCTGGCCACGAGCTCGAGCGCGAGCACGAGGCCCTGCGTGAAGGTCACGGCGCCCGGTTGCGTGATGGTCACGCTGTCGGTCAAGTCGGCGGCGAAGATGGGGGCGAGGCCGGGCACGGTCGATCGCACTTCGCCGGTGGTCACCCCCTCGCTGTTGGTCGGAGCAATCGGCTGGGTCAAGATGTCGGCATCACCGCGTGCGGAGGACAGGGTCACGGTCTTGCCGGCAAGCGGCTGGTCCATGTTGTTCCGCAGCGTGACCGTGACTGCTCCCGCTGCCAGGCCATCGGCCAGCACGACCGCCGGGGTCACCACGACCGTGGATCGAACCTGATCGACATCATCGACCACACGCACGGAGAGACTGTTGGCATCGGTGGGATCGCCGTCCGCGTTGCCGGGTGTGGCCGGGGTCCGGCCTCCGGCCGCGGCCACGGCCACGGTGAAATCCCCGCGTCCGACGGTGAGCGGGGTATCGGCCGACAACCGGATGCGGATGCCGCTCGGGGTGGTGAGCGGACTCCCGAGCACGATGGTGGCTTCCGGGCCGGCAACCGCCGCGCAGTACGAGGTCGCTCCGCGCCCGGCGCAATCCAGGGTCAGCGGCGAGGCGGTCACCTCGACTCCATCGATGCGGAGGAGCGAGTAGCCGGGGGGAATGGTGACGAGGAGGGTGTCGACCGCCGGATCGGCGGGACCGATCTCCGGCCACACATCGAGAACGAACCCCTGGCCCTGGCTGCCCGGTGACACGGTGTTGGGAGAAACCTCGGCCACCGCAGCGACGCCCGGCACGACGATGCGATTCAAGGACACGCGCGCGCCGGCGCCGAGGAGCGGGACGCCGTTGGCGGCGCCGGCCGCCTCGTTCTCGATGATCTGCCCGCGGGCGGCGAGCGGCGACCAGGCGAGGAAGAGGACGAAGAGCGCGGCGGCGACGAGTCGCCGGCCGGGGTGCTGCGGCTGCACGTGGACCGCGGCAATGTGGGAGAGGGTCGGTCTCATCCCGTCACCCGCGCGCGGAACCGCACCGCGTACGTGGAGCCCGCCGGCGTCTGCGCCGGAAGGTTCGTCTGCCCCGCCACGGCGCCGACGGCAATGCGGTCGGCGCCGGTCCCGCCGCCGGTGTCGACGGCGGAGGCCATGTCGTCGGGAGCGCCCACCGCGTCGGTGAGCCCGGTCCAGGCGGCGTTCCACAGCGCGTTGCCGGAGGTGCCGCTGGGGACGACGGCGAACTCGAGGCTGCCGGGGAGGTAGGTGAAGCTCGTCTCGTCGAGGGCGTCGGTGATGAGGATGTCCTCGGCCGGCGCGTCCGTCGGGTTGTCGACCACGAGGACGAAGTAGACGATCTGCCCCGCCGCCACGCCGGCCCCGCCGGGCAGCAGCTGGCCGGCCAGATCCCGCGCCTCCTTGACCAGCGCGCGATCCACCACGTTGATGGTGAACTGGGCTCCGCCCGTCCCGTCGCCGCCGGCCAGGGTGCCGTTATCGAGCTCACCGATGCCGCCGCGGACGGCGTTGGTCGCGCCGCGGGCGGGTGCGCCCAGGGTCAGCGCCCCGGCGAGCAAGAGCCCGACCAGGAAGAAGCCCCGCGTCCCCGCCGGGCACCTACGTTCCACGCTCACTGTTGGTGGTCCTGTTGCCTGCGTTTTGGTCTGTCCGAGCTACTGAACGCGGACCGTGAACAGCATGGCCCACACGCGGCCGGCGGGGATCGTCACGACGGCGTTGCCCGCCGCGCCACCGGCGCTGATCGTGCTGCCGTTGATGCCGGCCACGTCGCTGCCGCTCACCGCATCGCTGAGTGGTGTCGTGGCGTTGACTGCGGCGTAGATGGCAGCCGTCGTGGAGCCGGTGGCCTGCGAGCTGTCGACCTTGATCGTCCCGGACTGATAGGCGAATGCAGCGGCGAGCGCATCCTGGACGTTGACCGAGTCGGCTGCCGCCCCGGTCGAGTTGTCGACGTAGACCATGAAGCGGGCCAGTGTCCCCCTGGCCAGCGTCGTCCCGCTCGCGAGCGCCGTGCCGTTGGTGAGAAAGGCGGTCTTCGCGAGTGCGAGCGCGCTCGAGTTGATCGTGAACACATTGGAATTGCCCAGGCTGCCCGCCACGCCGGCGATGTTCCCGGTGGCCGTGTTGTCAGCCGCACGCGTCGCGCCGGCGAGTGCCGCCACGGCGAGGAACGCGGCCAACGTGACGGCGGGCATCCGGCCTGCTCCCAATCCAGTCCGCATAGTCATCTCATCGTCCTCCTGAGTCGAGCCCTGGTGGTCTGCGAGCACCACCTGTTCTTCTCCGTCAATCCGTTCCAGTCGCATCGAGTTCTGAACCAGTGTCGCCCGTGCGTCGGGCGGCGAGTACCGAGTTGACCGAGCGCAGCAACACGCGCAAGGGCACCGGCTTGGTCAAAGCCAGGTCGACCCCCGCTTCGCGCAGCGACGATTCATCGAGCTGAACTCCCCAGCCGCTCAAGACGATCACGGGCACCGTGGCATCCTGCTTCTTGATCTCACGCACCACCTGCCAGCCCGAGAGCCCGGGCATGCAGAGGTCGGTGATGACGAGGTCGATCCGCCCCGCCTGGAACTGCGCCAGTCCTTCCTCGCCGCTCGGCGCCATCACCACCTCGTGCCCACCCTGCTTGAGGACTTCAGCGCAGACCTCCAGGTTCACCGGGTCGTCATCGATCACGAGCAGGCGCGCCGCGGCCGAGGGTGCGAGAGGCGGCTCCTGCGCGGGGGTTGCTTCCGGTCGCCGCTCGGCGACCGGCATCGTCACCGTGAAGGTCGTGCCCGCCCCTTCTGTACTCCTGACCGCGATCGAGCCCCCCATCCGCTTGATGATGCCCTGCACCACGCTCAGACCCAGTCCATGCCCGGTGTTCTTGGTCGTGAAGAAGGGGTCGAAGATCCGCCCGCACACCTCCGGGCTCATGCCGGCGCCATCGTCTGCCACCTCGAGCTGGACGGTGTTCTCCACCACCGATGTGCGCAGGTTGATGTGGCCTCCATTGGGCATGGCCTCGACGGCGTTGAAGACGAGATTGCTGATTGCCTGCGCGATCTCCTGCGGGTCGCCTCTGACCACCGGGATCTCGCCGAGATCGAGCGCGACGCGCACCGGCCGCCCCATGAGCTCGCTCTCGACCTGCCACTTCGGTTGGGTGAGGTCCAGCGCGAGACGCACCGCCTGATTGAGATCGGCTTCCTCCTCGGGCCGGTCTCGCCTGACCCCGGCGGCGTCCTGCAGGCGCCGCACGCAGGCCGCCGCCTGCAGCGCGAGCTGAGTGATCGTCTGCAGCGTCGCTTGCAACCGGGGCTCATCCAGATGACCCCGATCGAGCTCGGCCAGCAGCAGCTCGCTGCTGCCCAGGATGCCGCTCAGCGTGTTGTTGAAGTCGTGGGCCACGCCCGCCGCAAGCTCGCCCAGCGCCTTGAGGCGGGTGGTGACCAGAAGCTGCTGCTGCGTGATGGCGAGGTTCTCGACGGCGTCCTGCAGCCGCTCGAGGTGCCGGGCGCGATCGATGGCGACAGCGGCCTGCCCGGCCAGACCGGCGAGGTAGGAGACATCGTCCGGTCCGAACGCAGTTCCGGAACGGCGCTGGGTGACGTTGATCACGCCCAGCACGCGGTTCATGGCCTTGATCGGTACGCTCAGCTCAACAGGCACCGACATGAAGGAGCCCGGGAGGTTCACGTGGGAAGGCAGTTCGGGATAGCTGTCGGCGTCGTCGACCAAGAGCGGGCGCCCGCTGGCCGCGACCTTGCCGGCCACGCCTTCCCCGATCTTCATGCGCACGTCTCTGGCCACATCCGCCGGCAGCCCCCGCGCCGCCGCGATCCGCAACTCACCGGCGTCGTCGACCAGCATCAGGGAGGCGCGCTCGACATCGAGCTCCCGCACCACCAGCTCGAGGAACAGGTCGAGGAGGCCGCTGAGCGTGTGAATCCCGCCCATGGCCTGGCCCGCGGCGTTGAGGGAGGCCAGACGCTGGACCGCCGCCCTGAGCTCGCGGTTGTGGGCCTCGAGCTCGGTCATGAGCTCGCGATTGCGGAGGACGAGCTCGCGCTTCTCGATCGCCCGCTGCACCTTGGCGGATACGTCGTCGAGCTCGAAGGGCTTGTGGAAGTAGTCGTAGGCGCCCTTGCGGATCGCCTCGATGGCGGTTTCCACCGAGGCGTGGCTCGTCATGATCAGGACTTCGGTGTCGGGGGACTTCTGCTTCAAGCGCCCCAGGAGCTCGAGGCCGTTCATTCCCGGCAGCACGATGTCGAGCAGGGCGGCCGCGAACGGGGGCCCCTCCAGGAGAGGCAGAGCCTCCGGGGCTGAGCCCGCAGCGCACGGCTCGAGCCCCATGCCGCGAATGAGCGTGGTCAGGACATACCTGATGCTCGCCTCGTCATCGACGATCAGGATTCGTTCTGCAGCCACGAAAGTTCTCCGCGCGCTGGCGAGCCAATGGCAACCCGGGTCCTCTAGCGGGTTTTCGGCGCGGGGCAGGAGGAGAGTTAGGGTCGGCGATCCCATCGTGGGCGGCTTCCCGGTCGTCGCGACGGAGCCCATGTCGCGACTCGGCCGGAGGGATGCTGAGTGTCCCGGTCTGAGTCAGAGGCGTGGCGGCGGCGCGGGCGGCCGGCGGCGGCGCGCCGTGTTTCCGCCACACGATCCGACGGCACGGACTCGCAATGCGGCCCCGGGTTGCCGATAACACGGGACGATAGTTGCGGCCCCATCACGGCACTCGAGCCGCCGATGGGGTCCGGGACTCGAGGAGGAGGACCCCTTGTTGGATGTCGCCAGCGCTGAACTGCTCGTCGGCGAACCCGTTCGCATCCTCGTCGCCGAAGATGAGCCGACGCTGCGCACGGTGATCAGCCGTGTCCTGCGTCAGGACGGTTACGACGTGACGACGGTGGCCTCCGGCGAGGAAGCGCTCGCGGCCTTCGAGCACGATTCGTACCCCCTCGTCATCACCGACATCGTCATGGGCGGCCTGAGCGGGCTCGATCTGCTCAAGGAGCTCAAACGGCGGGTCCCCGACGTGCACGTGGTCATCATGACGAGCAACGCCTCGCTCGACTCGGCCATGACGGCGCTGCGTCTCGGCGCGTACGACTACCTCACCAAGCCCTTCGACGATCTCGACATCCTCTCCTCGGTCACCAAGCGGGCGATCCAGAACATCCAGCTCAGCGAAGAGAACGAGTATCTGCTGGCGGCGCTCAAGGTCCGCACCCAGGAACTGGAGCGGCTGAACCGGAGCCTCAAGGAAATGGCCGACCGGGACGGACTGACCGGGCTGCACAATCATCGCTTCTTCCGCGAAGCGCTCACCCGCGAGCTGGCTCGAGCGAGTCGGCACCGGCACGTCTTCTCGCTCGTGCTGGCCGATATCGATCACTTCAAGCGATTCAACGATACGCACGGACACCTGGCGGGAGACACGGTCTTGAAGACGGTCGCGCAGGTCCTGGCCGCGGGTGCCCGGGAGGAAATGGTGCTCGCGCGCTACGGGGGAGAGGAGTTCGTTTTCCTCCTCCCGGAGACCGACCGCCGCGGTGCCCGCGTGTTCGCCGAGCGCGTGCGAGAAGCGATTGCGGAGACCCCGGTTTCCGAAGTGGTGGACGGCGCGGATGTTGCGCTCACGATGAGCTTCGGCCTGTCGGCCTACCCGGAAGATGGAGCGTGCGCCAATGACCTGATCGAGCGCGCCGACCGCGGGCTGTACGAAGCGAAGCGCGGCGGGCGCAACCGGGTCTCTGGTTAGGCCACGGCCGGCCGGCCTTCCTCGTGCCGGTTCGTCTCCGGCCTTCCCGCGGAGCCCAGGTCGAGGAGCGCGAGCTCTTGCCGGTCAGCGTGCGCGGAAGGTGAAGACCATCGCCCACACCCTGCCGGCCGGGACGTCGAGCCGCAGGTTGGCCGCGTCCCCGTCGCCGGCGTCGATCGTGGCCCCGGCGACGCTCACGACGTCCCCATCCGGCGCGTCCGTGCCCACGGTCCCGCTGTTCGCTGCGGCGAAGACCGCGCCTTCCTCCGCCGGCGTGCAGGTCGGGAGCGCACAGGCCGGCGCCGTGCCGGCATAGCGGATCGAGCCGGGGACGTAGGCGAAGGCCGGGTCGAGCACGTCTTTGAGACTCACGTCCGCCACCGCCGGACCTGGGTTGCTGATGTAGAGGAGGAACCTGAAGGGCACCGCGGTCGGCACCACCGTGCCGGTCGGGATCGGGGTGCCGTCGAGCCGGAACGCCCGCTTGACGATCGCCAGCGTGCCCACGGCCCGCTGGGATCCGAACTCCGAGGTGTTGTTGCTCCCGTCGGTCGCCGTTCCGGTGATCGTGTTGCCGGCGACCAGGCCGGGCGCCGCGAGCGAGCCGCCGAAGTTCCCGCCGGCATCCGCGGTGAGGAACCCCAGGTAACTCCGCCCTTCGCCGTAGCCGCTCGCGTCGCCGTCCGCCTGGAACACTTCCACCCGTGCGTTGGCGAACGTCGCCTGCCCTGGTGCGCTCCCCACGTAGCCGGCCACGGTCAGCGAGCCCGCCGCCAGCTCCGCGGATGTGAACACCGGAAAGTCCATGAGCAAGTTCGGCTCTCCCGCCGTCTTCGCGCCGTCGTTCGCGGTCACGCCATCGTCGTTCAGATCGATGCCGAGACCGGAGTTCGAGAAGGTCGAGTTCCCGCTGATCGCGTTCCCGGTCCCGCTGCCCGCGGCGGGCCGGATGCCGTCACCCATGTTGAAGGCGATCGTGTTGCCCTGGCCCGCTGCGCCGCCGCCGATGCGGTTGCCGGTTCCGCCGAAGGTCCCGACGATCACGATACCGGGCCCGCTGTTCGCCACCGCCAGCGTGCCACCGGCGTCGGTTCCGATCCTGTTGCCCTCGATCACATTGGTCGTGCCGGTGAGATAGATTCCGTCGTTGAGATTGCCGGAGATCAGGTTGCCTTCGTTGGGGAGCGCGCCGCCGATCTGCGTGCCGGTGCCTTCGGCCAGGATCCCGCCCTGCGAAGAGCCCCCGCCGCCGTTGCCCACCGCGGCCGTGCCGGTCGCGTTCGTGCCGATCCGGTTGCCCTTGACGACCGCGCCGGTGATGGCGGGGTCGACGTCGATCCCCTCGTCGTCGTTGCCGGAGATCACGTTCCGATCCACCGCCGCTGCGCCGCCGATCGTGGCACTGTTGGCGCTGATGGTGACACCGTCGACCCCGTTGCCGCGATCGAGCACGCCCGTGGCATCGAGTCCGAGCCAGTTTCCAGCGATCAGGGCGTTCGCGCCGTTGACCTGGATACCGCTACTCGAGAAGGCGTTGATGACCAGGCCGCGCACCGTGCCGCCGCTCGCCGACAGCTGCAAGCCGTTGGCGCCGGCGCCGGTGCCGGCGCCGTTGAGCTCGATCTCCGGTCCGCGGCTGTTCGAGTCTCCGCCGTTCGTCGTCTGTGTCGTGCCGTTGATCGTTGTACCGCCGTCGGCGATCGACGGCAGCGCCATTGCGGGCGCGATCCTCCACCACGAGTCGGCGCCGCTCGACTGGTTCGCCGCCACCTGCATCCGGAACTGGCTCGAGTTCGCCGTCGTCCCGCCCGCCGCGCCGATCGCGTTCGTGTTCTTGAGAAACTGCCGCAGGCTTCCTTGCCTGCTCCTCACGTTGTCCGCGTTCGAGTCGTCGGCGGCGTTGACGATCAGATTGTAGGTGAACCCGAGGTTGACTCCGGTGACACTCCCGCCGCTCACCACGACCGTGACGTAGGTGTCGCCGGGACCGGCGTTGTCCCCGGTGGCCGCGTCGTCCACCGTGGCTGACTGGCCACCATAGCGCGCAGCGCCGTTGCCCCAGGTCATCTCGGCGAGCGGATAGGGCCAGGTTGCCGGCACGGCCGCGTTCAATCCGCCCTTCGGCGGCGTGTTGGCATCGCCGATCGTGGCCGATCGCGCCCGGACCTTGTAGCTGCCGTCCGCGACGCCATTGAAAACGAAGGTGCCACCCGCGGCGGTGGTGGCGGATGCGATGTAGCCGTTCGTTCCGGCGTTGTAGAGCTCGACGTCGACGTTGGCCAGGCCGAGGTCGGAGGCCCCGCCGTCGTAGTCCGCGGCCGTGCCTGTGAAGTTCGCATCCTCGAACACGGTCCCCGACAGCGCGGTCGACGCCGTCGCGGTCACGTTGGCGGCGAGCTCGGACGTGCTGCCGTAGCTGCCGCCGCCAAGATCGACGGTCGCGGCCGCGGACACCACATGCCCCGCGGTCACGCTCACGCCGGTCAATGTGGTATTGATCGTCGCGTTGCCGCTGCCATCGCTCGTGACGTTCGCAAGGCCGAGATACGTCTGGCCTTCACCGTAGCCGCTGGCATCCCCCACCGGGCTACTGAAGAACTCGATGCGGTAGTTCGTCGAGGCATTGCTGTTGAACGTGCCGGTGATCGTCGTGCTGCCGCCGGACGAAGTGGCGCTGGTCAGCACCGGGTAATTCTGCAAGCCGTTCGGCCCGGAGTCGGCATCGCCGCTGTCGTTGGGGTCTGGGCCTGCCGTGCCGAGGTTGATGCCGAGGTCCCCGTTCGAGTGGATCGAATTGGCCAGGACAGCATTGTCTGATCCGGCGACTATCGTGACCCCGTTCAGGGCGTTGAAGGCGATCAGGTTGCCCTCGCCGACTCCGGTTCCACCCACCCGGTTGCCGGTCCCGCTGCCCTGGATCTCGATGCCGTCGTCCGACCTGTTCCCTTGGTTCAGCGCTCCGGTCGCATCCGTACCGATGTAGTTGCCCTGGACGACGTTGTTCGCGGTGTTGATCTCGATCCCCTCGGTGTTCCTCGATATCACGTTCCGCGCGGCCGCCGTGCTCCCACCGATCGTGTTGCCGGTGCCCGAAATGATGGCGATGCCGACGTCGGCGTTGCCCCCGCCCGTGGAGCCATCGGGATCGAGACCGATGATGTTTCCGCGGATGACATGGCCGGTGGCGCCCGTGCCGACGATGTCGATGCCCTCGTCGCCGCTCTGCGTGACGACGTTGCGATCGCCGGGGACCGTTCCGCCGATCAGCGCAGCAGAGCCCCGCAGGTCGATGCCGTCGTCGGAGTTGCCGGTGCCGGTCGTGCCCGTGCCGGCGGTGCCGATCCAGTTGCCCGCGATCGTGATGTTGGCCGCGCCCGACTGGACCAGAATCCCATCCCTCGAGAACCGGGTGATCATGAACCCGCGCACTATGCTGCCGCTGCTGCCGCTCGCGAGCGACAGGCCGTCGACATTGGGGCCGGCCAATGAGCCGTCGATGCGAACTACCGGCGTCCCGGCGAAGTCGGGCTCGGTCGTGCCGTCGACACCAACAGAGTCGGAAAGGGCCGGCAGGGCGGTGGTGGGCTGGATCGTGTGCGGACCCGGCCCGGCGATGTTGAAGCGGATCTCGTCCCGCGTCCCCCCGTTCGGCGTGTTGTTGCATGCTCTGATGGCCTCGCGCAGAGAGATGACACCGTCGGGCCCCGGCGTGGCCAGGAGTGCCGCGATCGAGGTGACATCTCCGTCGAGCACATCGGTCGTGGAGTTGACGGTCAGCGCCGCGGCACCCACCAGGCTCGCGTGCGCGCCCATGGCCATGGCGGTGAGCGCGGCGATCCGCAGCAGGGATCGCAGACGAGGGGTACGCCCGGCAGCGTTTCGCGGGCGCGATCTCGGCCCGGCGGTGGACGCCGGCATGCAGGAGTCCACCGGGGCCATGACGCGAGTGGGGCTCCCATCGCTCCGCGATGGAGCCGGCGCATGGCCGTGAGTCGTGCCTCGGTCGCCGCAGATCCGGATCGCGCTCACGCCGTCGAGCCCAGCGCTGCGCACAGACTGCAACGGTTCCATAAGAGAGTTCGCTGCCCCCTCGATCCGAGAGAAGCGGCGCCGAGTGTGGGCACCGCTCTCGGATGCTGTCACGCCGAAGTCGAGCGCTCGGACCTGCCCTGGCGAGCCCAAGAACCGTGCGGGCCGGTTGCTTCAGCTGAGAGAACGCTCTCGCGTTCACTATCGGCGCTCGGGAGACCTTGGTCGACCCGGTCCTGGGTCTTGGCTGGGTGCCGCCATGGGGGAGCCTGCGACGTATCACATTGAATCAGTCGGGCTGCAGGGGGGGCGTCGGGCGGGGGCGCGCCGGCCCGCGCCCACGCGCCCCGCTCGGACGCCGCGCGGCGTACGAACGGCATGGACGGGGCCTACGCTCACCAAGGCGGTGCAGGAGGCTTTGCTCTGGCCGCCGGGGGCGGTAGCGCCGCGGACGATCCGGAGCTGGGCCGGCGCGGCGGACCCGGCGTGACCGCCGGCGAGTCGTGAGTGCTGTGCGATCGGCAAGGCGCCAGGGTCAGCGGAGGACGACCATCCGTTGCTGGGACCTGTTCGCCTTGTGCGACTGCCCCGGTCCCGAGCTCCCGGCTCAGCTCCGCCGCCGTGAGCGCACCCCTCAAGACGCGATCGATTCGCTGGCGCTTGAACTCGGCCGTGAACAGCCGCCAGCCGTGACCCCGCACCGAGGCACCCGGCCGAGCGGCGGCGTGCCATATAGCCCTACGGGTGGTATAGTACTGCACAGACCTCCATCCCCCCTCCCAGTCGAAGGTTAACCGGCACGATCCAACTTGGTAGCACGTTCTCCCCGCGACAAGGACAAAGCCCCGACCCCCTCGCACCCCGAGGACGATCTCGAGCGCGCAGAGCACCTGAAGCGCGATCTCGGGTTCGACTTGGCTGCGGTCGGTCCGAGCGCAGGGGGCGAAGGGCAGGTGACCGACGGGCAGGCGCGGGGCCCCCGAGCACCGGGTCCACGCGAGCTTCCTCCCTCGACGGCCGACCTCGAGCGACTCTACGAGATCTCGCGGGCCATCCACGCCACGCTCGACATCGAGCAGCTCCTGCCCCGGATTCTCGACTTCGCCGTCGCCCATGCCGGCGCCGAACGCGGCATCCTCTTCTACTTCGACCCGCGGCAGGGCAAGGCCACCCCCTGGGTCGTGCGCGGCGCCGACAGCCGGGCCGTGGCCGCCGCCGAGACCTTCTCCCGGACCATTATCGAGCAGGCGCGTTCGGAAGCGGTGCACACCGACGATGCGCTCGCGGATCCCCGCTTCGAGGACGCGGGAGCGTCGCGCTTCACGCGATCCGCTCGGTCGTCTGCGTCCCCATCCCGGCGAGCCATCGCGTCGTCGGCGCCATCTATCTCGACAACCTCCAGTCAGGCCGCCGCCTGAGCCCGGACACGATCCGCTTCATCGGCGTCCTCGCTGGGCTCTCCGGTCCCGCCATCCAGAACGCCGAGCGCTACAGCGAGCTGGCGCTCGCCAACCAGCGCCTGCGCCGCGAGCTCGCCTCGCGGGTGACCTTCGACGAGATCATCGGTCGCTGCCGGCCCATGGCCGCGCTCCTCGAGAACGTCACGCGCGTGGCCCCCACCGACTTCCCCGTGCTCCTCCTCGGTGAGAGCGGTTCGGGCAAGGAGCTTCTCGCCCACGCCCTGCACCGCGCCAGCCGGCGGATGGCCCGTTCGTCGCCCAGAACTGCGCCGCCATCCCCGGCGAGCTCCTCGAGAGCGAGCTCTTCGGCCATGCGCGCGGCGCCTTCACCGGAGCACACGCCGAACGCGAAGGCATCGCCACTCTGGCCGACCACGGCACCCTCTTCCTCGACGAGATCGCGGAGCTCGACTTGCGGCTCCAGGCCAAGCTCCTGCGCGTGCTCGACGACCGGATGGTGCGGCCGGTCGGCTCGAACCGCGAGCGGCGCGTGGACTTCCGCCTCTTGTGCGCGACCAGCGCCGACCTCCTGCGCGCCGTCGACCAGGGCAAGTTCCGGCGCGACCTCCTCTACCGGCTGAACGTGATCACGCTCCGCGTGCCGCCGCTCCGCGAGCGACGGGCGGACATCCCGCTCCTCCTCCGCCACTTCCTCGCCCTGCACGCCGCCCGCGCGGGCGGCAAGGAGATTTCCTTTACCGACACAGCACTCAAGGCGCTCGAGCGCGCGCCCTGGCCAGGCAATGTCCGCGAGCTCGAGCACTTCGTGAAGCGGGCCCTCATCATGGCCGAGCGGCCGCTGATCGACGCCGGTGACCTCCCACGGTTCCTCGAGACGGGAGAGCAAGAGCGCTCGCCGGATCTCGAGCTGCCACTCGGCGTGATGACGCTCGAGCAGATCGAGACGGCAGCCATCCGCGAGGCGATGCGCCGCACCGGAGGCAACCAGGCGCAGGCCGCCGCTCTCCTCGGCATGCACCGGAACGCCTTCCTGCGCCGGTTGCAGAAGATCGGGCCTGCGTAGCCCCGGCGGCGCGGGACCGCGCGCCGGCGCGGCCAGCCCGCGGCCGGAACGAGGGGCCAAGCTGTTCGCCCGCGAACAATGCTGCCCGGAAACGAACACTGCGGACTGTCGCGCCCGCGTCGGCCATGCCCGGAAGCCCAGAGGAAGACGGGATCTAGCTCCGCATTCGACCCGATGCGTGGGCGCGTTGTGCGAGGCATGGTCTATGCTTTGTTCTGCATAGAATGAGTCTCGGCGTGAACGGAGGTGGACCCATGTTGACCCCAGTCACCACAGGGAGTCGCTGCATTGGCCCCCGGGTCATGCTCTTCGCCCTAGTTTTGCCTCTCGCCCTCCTTTTCTTCTCCACTCCAGGCCAGGCCCGGACCTGGCTCGTCCTCGCCGATGGGAGCGGCCACGCGCCGACCATCCAGGCGGCGGTCGATTCCGCCGCCACCGCGGACACGGTGCTCGTCGGCCCCGGGACCTACGTCGAAAGCGTCGCGATCCTCAACAAGGGCCTGACGGTGCACTCGGTCGGCGGCCGGGAGCACACGACCGTTCAGGGCAACCCGGCCTTGCGGCTGTCCGGCAGCGCGGGCCGGGCATGCGCGGTCAGCGGCTTCACCTTCATGGCGCCGAGCGGCACCGGGGTGGTGACCGGTTCCCAACCACGCCCGACGTTCGATTGGTGCGCGTTCACCGCGTGCGCAAACGACGGCGCCGAGGTGCAGACGGACCGCTCGTGCACTTTCGTCCACTGCTCGGTGACAGGCAACGGGGGGGCCGGTCTTCTCGGCAGCTCGATTCCCTTCACCAGGATCGTCGCCCTCGACTGCGAGATCCGTGGCAACAACGTCGGCGTGATCGGGCGTGCGGAGCTCACAGGTTGCGTCATCGCCGACAACACGGCGAGCGGCGTCCTGCTCGACTCCTACAGCTGGTCGGAAGGACCGCGCGTCACGCTCCGCGATTGCGACGTGACCGGGAACGGCGGCCTTGGTCTCCAGGGTCAGGCCTTCACCAACTTCGAGTCCACCTACATCGAAGCATTCAATACCCTGATCTCCCTCAACGCAGCCGGCGCGTTCGGCGGCGGTCCGCTCGCCTCGACCTTCTATCTGGAGGGATGCGAGCTCAGATCCAACGGCGGCACGTCGTCCGCACCGGGCATGGAGCTCGTGCGCTGCGTGGTGTGGGGGAACGCCGGCGGCCTGCGGGCGCCGGCGGCGGGAATGAATCCCGGGTCGGTCAGGCTCGAGGAGTGCACCTATCACGCGAACCAGGTCGGGATCTCCGCCAGCTCGGCGGGAGCCGGCGCGGCGCAGATCACGGTCGCTCGGAGCATCGTGAGCGGCACCCTCATCGGTCGCGGAGTGCCACAGTGCGGCCACTCCGCGCTCACCCTGCTGGTCGAATGCAGCGATCTCTACCAGAACGCGGGGGGCGACGACGTGTGCCCCGGATCCGGGACCGACAACCTGAGCGCCGATCCGCTCTACTGCAACGCCCCGGGCGGCAACCTGTTCCTGCGCGAGGACTCGCCCTGCATCCCGACCAGCTCGCCGTGCGGTCAGCTGATCGGCGCGCTCCCCGTCGGCTGCCTGCCGACAGCGATCGAGCCGGGGGTTGCTTTTCCCCACGTCTTCGCGGTGGGGCCGAACCTGCCCAATCCCTTCAACCCGTCGACCACGATCTCCTTCACCTTGCCGGGCGCAGCGGCGGTCGTCGTTCGCGTCTATGACGTGAACGGGCGGATCGTCCGCACGCTCATCGACAGTCCGCTGGCGGCCGGGGACCACCTCGCCGTCTGGGACGGCAAGGATGCGGCCGGCCGCGCTGCCGCCGCGGGGATCTATTACTGCCGCATCGAGGGCGGCGCTCAAAGCGCGACGCGGGCCATGGTGCTCGTCAGGTAGAGAACAACACGGGGCTTGCGAATGTCGCGGCCGCCCGGCTTGGTCCCGCCCCGGCTGCCGGCACGATCGCGGCTTTCAGCCGTGGTGCTCCATAGCGTGTCCGTGTCGAACGCCGCCCAGCAAGAGGGACCGTCACCACGCCGAGTCGCTCCTCGATGCGCACAACGACCCATTCAGGGATGGGAATTTCCTTTCGTCGCTGCGCCGGGAGGAGGGGCGGAGCGGGGGGGCGAGGTGGAGCGGGCGGGCGGCGGCGGCGCGCCCGAGGCGTGGCGTGACCGGCAGTAGCGCGTCACTTCGGGGTGTTGGCGCGGGGGGACCGGATCCCGCCGGTGCCGATAGCGCGATAGAATGCCGCTCGGGCCCCAGGCTCGCTATTCCGCAGGTGACCCCCAGCTCGAGATCGCGCGCCCCCCCCTTCTCACCGTCTCAATCAGCATCAATTAGAGAGATCTCGAATCGGCCCGGGTGTCGGGACCCCTCACGCGACCGCGATTCCCGCCGACTCTCCAGACGAAGACCCCGGCGGCATTCGAGTCTCGCGCGCGGAGTGTCCCGTATCGGGACGGCCCATTGACGGACCCCGAACAGAATCCCATTCCATCACCCGGCGAACGAAGGGTGGAGCCTCACGCATGACGCGCTCGCCGCTCCGTCTTGAGCCGGCGCTGTTCTTCCTGGCCCTGACTTGCCTCCTCTCGCCCGGCGATCCGCCGGCGGCCCGCGCCGAGACCGAGGCATGGCCCGTGGAGATGCACCGGTTGATCGCCGCCCGGGACTTTGCGGCCGCCCTCGCCCGCGCCGAAGAGGAGCTGGCGGCGGATCCGGAGAACCTCGAAGCTCGCACCTGGCGGGCGCGTCTTCTCGCCTGGTGCGACCGGCGGGCCGAATCGGAAGCGGAATACCGCCGGGTTCTGGCCGTCGCGCCACCTGACGCCGACGTGCTGCTCGGCCTCGCCAATGTGCTCGGCGCCGAGGAGCGCTACGCGGAGGCGTTCGAGCTCTTGCAACGCGCCGCGGCGCTCGCGCCTTCTTACGTCGATGTCTACAACGCGCGAGGTCGGATGCTGCGTGCGCTCGGGCGCCGGGCGGACGCGCACGCCGCCTTCGCCCAGGCCCTGACCCTCGACCCGCTGAACGCCGACGCGCTGGGAGGATTGGATTCGGTCGCCCCACCCCCGGCGCACGTCCTCCTCGTCGGCAGCGAATTCGACTCGTTCAACGACCCATCCCCGGATGCGCAGGGTCTCTCGCTCGAACTGCGCACCGACCTCTCGCCCCGCTGGACTTGCGCCGTGAGCTCGCGCCTCGATCGCCGCGGCGGCGTCGATGCAGCCCGCCTTCTCGGCAGCATGACCTGCCGGCCCACGTCGCACCAGGCGATCACGGTCGGCGGCGGCGGCGGTCGCCACGGGGGCGTCGTGCCGAAGGGGGAGGCGTTTCTGGAATACGGACACGGATACATGGCGAGTCAGACCGGCTTCGTGCGCGGGATCGAGGCGAGCTGGAACCAGCGCTGGTTGTGGTACGAGACGGCCCAGATCCTGACCCTCACCCCGTCGCTGCTCGTGTATTGGCGGGCGCAATGGACGGGCTTCTTGAGCGTCACCGCAGCCCACAGTCGCTTTCCGGGCGTGGGCGCGGAGTGGCGACCTGCCGGCTCTTCACGACTGACTATCCCTCTCGCCCGGCGCTTGACGGGCAGCCTCTCCTTCGCGGTCGGTACGGAGAACTACGCGGAACGCGAGCAGATCGGCCGCTTCAGCGCTCGCACCTTTGGCGGCGGCCTGAAGATCGAGCTCACACCGGGGCAAGACCTGAGCGGCACCATCGCCTATCAGAACCGCGCGCAGGGCCGCGCGCAGACCAGCATGGGCATCGGCTATGCCGTCCGCTTTTGAGCAGTGGGCCGGGCGGCTGGAACCTGCCCGCTTCGTCCTCGCGGCGATCGTCGGCAGCGTCATCGGGATCGTGCTCCTGCTCTCGTTCATTCTTCTCCGGCGGGCCTTGAGGCGCCGCCACTTCAGGCGCCGCGATGAGCGGGCCCGATGGGCCCGCGCCCATTGGGAGGACATCGTCAGCGGCGAGATACCGACCCGCGATTGGCTCGAGGATCGCTTGCGCCTGGACGTCGTCCAGACCCTTCTCATCGACCAGATCGAGACCGCGCGCGACGACGAGCGGGAGCGCCTCCAGCGCTGCCTCGCCCGGAGCGGCCTTCTTGATCGCCGCATCGCCGAGGCGAGGCGGCTTCGCGGGTGGCGGCGCCGGCAAGCGCTGGTGCTTCTCGGTCGCACGCGAGTCCCGGAGACCATCCCCGCGTTGAGCGAAGCCTTGGACGACACGAGCGCCGAATCGCGTCTGGCCGCCCTCCGCGGACTCGGCCGCATGGCCCTCCCCGCCGCCGCCGGTCCCATCCTCGATCGCCTGCTCGACGGCCGCCTGCAAGCGCCGTACTACTCGATCCAGAACGCGCTTCTGTGCTGCACCAAGAACGAACCCCAGATCCTCTTGCCCTATCTGCGCCAGGCCGCACCCGAGACCCGGGCGATGCTGGCCCGCGTGCTCGGCGAGGTAGCGACCGGCAAGCTGAATGAAGACCTCTTGCTCCTGGCGTGCGACACCCAGGCGGAGGTCCGCGCCTCCGCCGCGCGATCGCTCGGCGAAGCTCGCTTCAGTGTCGCGCTCTCCGCGCTCGGCGCGCTGACCGAAGACCAGGAATGGTTCGTCCGCCTGCGGGCGGTAGTCGCCCTCGGCCAGATGAAACAAGCGCGGGCGATTCCGACCCTGGTGAACGCCCTTTGTGACCCGAACCGCTTCGTCCGGCTGCGGTCGGCGATGGCGCTGGCGCAGCTCCGCGGTGATCTGGAGCGCATTCTGGACCTGGCCGCCGAGCGGAAGGACAACTACGCCATGCAAGCGCTGATCAGCGAGCTCGAGCGCTCGGGAGCCGTGCTCGAGCTGGTGGACCAGCTCGACACGCGCTCGCGCGCCAGGGCTCAACGCCTCCTGGGGACGATCGTGCGCTTCGGCGCCCACCGCCTGCTGGTCTCCGCGCTGGCGCAGCATCGTCGCGCGCGCGTGCGGGAGGCGATTGCCAAGGTGCTCGGGCGCTCCCGCGAACGAGTCCTCGCCCCCTTGCTGCATCACGCCTGGGAGACCTCGACCGACCTCGAAGTGCGGCAGTTGACGCAGCGCGTGCTGGTGGAGATCCAAGAGGAGCCCGCACCTGCTCCGCAGAGGGCGCGGCGGCGCTTGGCGTCATGATCGACTTCCTGAATGTCTCGAACAACTTGCTATTCGTCTATTACCTGATCACGAATCTCGTTTATCTGGCGCTGCTCGTCACCGCCATCCGCTCGAGCTCGGAGCACCAGCGCCGGCTGGAGAGCGTCCGGCTCGAGCGCGCCGGCGCCACGCCGCTGACGCCGCCCGTCTCCCTGCTGGTCCCCGCGCACAACGAAGAGCTGTCGATCGTCGAGTCCGTGACATCGCTGCTGACTCTCGACTATCCCGAGCTGGAAGTCGTCGTCGTCAACGACGGGTCGACCGATGGCACGTTGGATGTCCTGCGCGAGCATTTTCAGCTCCTGGCGACCGATATCCTCTACATCCGCGAAGTCGAGTGCAAACCGGTGCGCTCGGTGTACATGAGCCAGGTTGAGCCCCGGCTGCTCGTGGTGGACAAGGAGCCGGGCGGCAGCAAAGCGGACGCCGTCAACGCCGCTCTCAACGCGGCATCGAGTCCCTATGTGTGCGTGGTCGACGCCGACTCCATTCTCGATGCGGATGCGCTCCGCCGCATCATGGTGCCCATTCTCAGCGATCCAGCGCGGGTGGTGGCCGCCGGGGGCATCGTCCGGGTGCTGAACGGCTCCCGGGTGGAGGGCGGACGCCTCAAAGAGGTCCGCCTGCCCCGTGGTCCGCTCGAGATCATCCAGGTCATCGAGTATCTGCGCGCGTTTCTCGTGGGACGCGAAGGCTGGGCCTACTACAACATGCTGTCGATCATATCCGGCGCCTTTGGGGTGTTCAGGCGCGACCTGGTTCGCCGCATCGGCGGCTATCGTCCGGCCGCCATCGGCGAGGACATCGACGTCGTGATGCGGATGCACAGGCACCTGCTGGAAGCGAAGCAGGACTACCAGATCTGCTTCGTGCCGGATCCGGTCTGTTGGACCGAAGTGCCTCCGGACGCCCGCTCGCTGGCCCGGCAGCGCGCCCGCTGGCAAAAGGGTCTCCTCGACGTGCTGTGGCCGAATCGCGACATGCTCTTCCGCCGGCGCTACGGCCGCATGGGGACCATCGCGTTGCCCTATCTGTGGCTCTTCGAGCTGCTGGCGCCGGTGGTGGAGCTGGTGGGCTATGCCACCATCATCACCGCCGCCGTTCTCGGCGTGCTCAGCCGCGGGTTCTTCATTCAGTTCATGATCTTCGGTTATGCCTTCGCCACCATGATCTCGATCGGATCGGTCCTTCTCGAAGAGATCACCTATCGCCGTTACAATGATTGGAAGGACGTCACCAAGCTCATTCTCTGCTGCTTCGCCGAGCACTTCCCCTACCGCCAGCTGCACTTGATCTGGCGGTTGCGCGGAATCATCGAGTATCTGCGCGGCGACGTGGCGTGGAAACCGATGGCGCGCGTCGGCCTGCGGCAGGCGGAGTCCGGCTAGCAGGCGGCGCGGGGGCGCGGGGGGCGCGTCGCGGGGGCGTGGGCACGCGGCGCGGGGACGCGGGGCCCCGCCTCGCCGAGCGGTCGGCCCGCGCCGCTGTCGTGTCCGCTCGGGCCGCGAGCTCCGCCCGAGCAACGCGATCGCCAATCACTCCTCATCGCCGGCCATGAGCATCTCCAGCTCCATCCACCGCGCATAAGCCTTCTGAATGTCGTTTTCGACCAAGGCAAGCTGCTGTTTCGTCGGCGCGACCTCGTTCCCTCGCGTCGCGTAGAAGTCCGGTGACGCCAGGAGCGTATAGAGGTTCTCCCTTTCGGCCTCGAGGCGCTCGATTCTCCCCGGCAGCTCGCCCAGCTCACGCTTTTCCTTGAAGCCGAAGGGTCGAGGTCGCGCCGCGGCTCGTGCCGGCGTCGGCTTGGCCGGCTTGGCCGGCTTGGCGACCGGCGGCGGCGCGGCGGCGGATCTCTTCTGCCGGAGCCAGTCCTCGTAGCCGCCGACGTACTCGCCCCAGAGGCCGTCGCCCTCCCAGACCAGCGTCGAGGTGACGACGTTATCGAGGAACGCCCGGTCGTGCGAGACGACCAGCAAGGTGCCCTGGAACTCGAGCAGCAGATCCTCGAGCAGCTCGAGCGTCTCGAGATCGAGGTCGTTCGTCGGTTCGTCGAGGACGAGGAGATTGCACGGACGGGCGAGGATCTTCGCGAGCCGGAGCCGCTTGCGCTCGCCGCCGGAGAGCTTGAGGACAGGGCCCATGATCTGGCCCGGCGTGAAGAGAAAGTCGCGCAGGTAGCCCACCACGTGGCGTTCGCTGCGCGCCAGTCTGATCACCGCGCGCCCCTCGGCGACGTTCTCGAAAACGGTCTTCGCATCATCGAGGCCCTCGTCGAGCTGCTCGAAGTGCGCGACCTCGAGTTTGGTGCCCGCGACGACTGTGCCTTCCCCCGGCGGCACATCGCCGAGGAGGAGGCCGATGAGCGTCGTCTTGCCGCACCCGTTCGGTCCGAGGATGCCGACGCGATCCCCGCGCATCATGGTCCAGGTCAATGCGCGCACGATCGGCCCGCCGGCGCCGCCGTCGTACGCGTGCCCGAGATCGCGGCAACGCAGCACCACGCGTCCCGATCGCTCCGCCTCGTTGAGCTGCGCCTTCACGCGCCCGACCTCATCGCGACGCGCCCGGCGCTCGGCGCGCAGGGACTCGAGGGCGCGCACCCGGCCCTCGTTCCGCGTGCGCCGCGCCTTGATTCCCTGCCGCACCCACGCTTCCTCCTGCGCCAGCTTCTTGTCGAAGAGCGCGTCCTGCGCTGCCTCGACGCGCAGCTCCTCTTCCCGTTTCTCGAGATAGGCGTCGTAGGTGGCGCGGTAACTGCGGAGCACGCCGCGGTCCAGGTCGAGGATGCGCGTGGTGAGGTTCCGGAGAAAGGTGCGATCGTGGGTGACGAAGACCAGCGCGCCCCGCCGGTGTTCAAGGGTCTCCTCGAGGTGGCTGATCGCGTCGATGTCGAGATGGTTGGTCGGCTCGTCGAGGATCAGGAGATCGGGATCGCGGACGAGGGCCGCCGCGAGCAGGACGCGCCGCTTGGAGCCGGCCGACAGCGTCTCGAAGGCGGCGTCCAGGTCCAGGGTCAGGTCGCGCGCGGCCCGCTCGATCCGCGTCTCGATCTCCCATGCGGTGTCGCTCCTGGTCGCGCCGCAGACATCGTGCAGGTACGCGCGGACCGTCCCCGTGAGATCGAGGGGCACATCCTGTTGCAGGCTCGCCACGCTGAGTCCGGGCTGCCGGATCACGTCGCCGGAGTCGGGCTCGACAGTGCCCTCGAGGATCCTGAGGAGCGTTGACTTGCCGGCGCCGTTGCGGCCCAGGAGTCCGAGCCGCTCGCCATCCTCGATCTGGAGACTCGCGGAATCGAGGAGGGGAGGCCCGGCGAAGGCGATGCTCACGTTGTTGAGGCTGACGAGCGCCATGAAATCGCTGATCTCCTCGCTTCTCCCCGTCTGGACCGCGCGCGACTCGGGGTCGGCATCGGCATCTGCATCGGCCTCTGCGACCGCGCTTGGCGCCAAGATCCACCGGGCCTTCCTGCTCCCGCCGCCTTCTCCCGTCTCGCCGAGTCTAGCATTCAACTGCCGCCGTGGTCATGGCGAGCCGCACCTCGCCCGGCCGCGGCCGCCGTACCCTGGAGCTGGTAGACTCGCTCAGCGCAGCCGACGGCGAATCGTCCAGGGAGGGCCTGCCGCCTCTCCATTCCCAGGAGTGGATCGTCATGCAGTTCGTCACGCGCGCCAACGCCAAGGTCGATCGGATCGCCTGCCCCTGGTTGATTTCTCGGTTCGTCGACCCGCAGGCGGACTTCCTCTTCGTCCCTGCCGATCGTGTCATGCAGGTCGCGGCGGCGAGCGGCGCCATTCCGTATGACGTGCCCGCCGTCGAGCTGGGGCATGTGGATGGGCGGTGCTCGTTCGAGAGCATGCTGCTCAAGTACGACCTGACCGACCCGGCCCTGCACGCGCTCGCGAAGATCGTGCATGCGGCAGACGTTGCGGAGGACGTGGAGTCCTCGCCGCAGGGCGCGGGCCTGAAGGCGATTGCGACCGGATTCGCGCTGATTCACGGTGCGGACGACGCCACGAAGATGGCGCTCGAATTCCCGCTGTACGACGCTCTCTACGCCTGGTGCAAGTGGACCGTGGAGTCGGCCACGGGCTGAGCGGGGGGATTCGTCATCACTCGGTCGGACCGCCGTCTATTGACGCTGCTCTTTGCGGGGCGCGCTGCTCGCATGCTGGCAAATGGCGCCCTGGCCGTGTGCCTAGGCCTGTACCTCGCATCGCGCGGATTCAGCACGCGGCAGATCGGGATGCTGATCACCGGCGCGATGCTGGGCGACGCGGCGATTTCGCTGGGATTGACGCTGGTGGCGGACCGCGTCGGGCGGCGGAAGGTGCTGGCCACGGGTGCGGTCCTCATGGTGCTGGCGGCGGCGGGTTTCCTGTTCCTGCACTCGTTCGTCGCGCTGTGCGCCCTGGCCGTGGTCGCCGTCTTCAGCGCCAACGGGCGCGAGGTGGGGCCGTTCCTCCCGGTCGAGCAGGCCGGGATCGCAGAGCGGATACCGGCCGCGGCGCGGACGCGGATTCTCGCGTATTACAACCTGGTGGGTTTCCTGAGCGGCGGGCTCGGCGCGCTCCTGGTGGGCGCTGCCACGTGGTACGCGCGGCAGCGCTTCGGCACAGAAGCGCTCGGTTACTCCTGGATCGTCATCGGCTACGGCGTCGTCGGTCTCGTGCTCATCGCATTCGCCTCGTTGCTGCCGGCAGGCGTGGAGGCGGCTACCCGCGTCACCGGATCGCGACTGGGCCTCCACCGGTCGCGCGGGATCGTGTTCCGCCTCTCCTGCCTGTTCGCCCTCGATTCATTCGCGGGCGGCCTGGTCTTGCAGAGCCTCTTGGCGTTGTGGCTGTCCCTGCGCTTCGGTCTGCGGCCGGAGTTGATCGGCGGCTACTTCTTCGTGGCGGAGCTGCTGGCCGGATTCTCGGGATTGGTCGCGGCGAAGCTCGCCGACCGGTTCGGGCTGATCCACACGATGGTGTTCACCCACCTGCCTGCCAACTGCCTGCTCATCCTCGTGGCCTTCGCTCCCCAGGCCGGCTGGGCCCTGGCCTTGCTCCTGCTCCGCGCATCCGTGTCGTCGATGGACATTCCCACGCGGCAGGCCTACACCCTGGCCGTCGTCGAACCGGACGAACGGTCGGCGGCGGGCGGCGTGACGAACATCGCGCGCAGCGTCGGCAACTCGTTCTCACCAGCCCTGGCCGGGATGCTCATCGGCATCCCCGCGCTGATGGCGTCCCCATTGATCCTGGCTGGTGGCTTGAAGATCGCGTACGACCTGCTCCTCTTGAAGGCCTTCCGTCATACGAAGCCGGCACACGAGCAACGGGGGTCATGACCCGGACGTACTCGCGCCCTTGCTAGCGCCCTTGCTAGCGCCCTTGCTCGCGGCCGCCCGGCCCGCGACCCATCCGGTCGAGAACGCCGCCTGCAGATTGTAGCCGCCGGTGTCGCCGTCGAGATCCAGCACCTCGCCGGCGAAGTAGAGGCCGCTGACGAAGCGCGACTGCATCGTGCGCGGATCGATCTCGCGCGTGTCGACGCCGCCCGCGGTGACGATCGCCTCCGCCCAGGGCCGATGTGCGGTCACCTGGAAGCGGAAGTCCTTGAGCCAGGTGCGAAGCCGCGCGCGCTCGCCGGCGCCGAGCTGATGGCCCGGTTTCTCGGGCTCGATGCCGGTGAGCTCGATGCAGATCGGGATGAGCTTCCGCGGGAGCAGCTCCCCGAGGAGCGCCCGGAAGGAGCGCCGCCCGTGCTCCTGGATATCGCGCCGGATCCGCTCGTCGAGCTTCGCCTCGTCGAGCGCGGGCTTGAGATCGATCGCGATCTCGACGCGCTGCTTCTCGGCCAAGAAATCGACCGCGGTGCGGCTAAGCCCGAGGATGATAGGTCCCGAGAGGCCGAAATGGGCGAAGAGCATCTCGCCGAACGCCTCGGCCCGCACCCGGCCATCGCCGAGGACGCGCGCGGTGACGTTGCGGAGGCTCAAGCCCTGGAGCCGGGCGGCGACATTCCCCGCCGTCTCGAGCGGGACGAGCGACGGGCGGATCGGGACGATCGTGTGTCCGGCGACGCGGGCGAGGCGGTAGCCGTCGCCCGTCGAGCCGGTGGCCGGGTAGGAGGCGCCGCCGGTCGCGACGATGACCGCGTCGGCGGGGATCGCGCCCTCCCCGCCGGCGGCGCCGCCACCGGCGAGCCGCACGCCCTGGACGCGCCCCGCCGCGAGGTCGAGCGCCGCCACCGGGCACCGCGTGCGCACCATCACGCCGCCCGCGCGCACCCAGCCGACCAGGGCATCCACGACATCCCGCGCTTGCTCGCTCGCCGGAAAGACGCGCCCGCCGCGCTCGGTGACGAGGCGGACGCCCAGCCCCTCAAGGAAGGCGGTCAGGTCCTCGGAGAAGAAGCGCGCGAAGGCCTGCCGCAGGAAGACGCCGCCCGGACCGAAGTGCGCGATGAACTCCGGAACCGGCGCGATGTTGGTGAGATTGCAGCGGCCCTTGCCGGTGATCGCGAGCTTGCGCGCGGGACGCGGCATCTTCTCGCAGAGCGTGACCTGAGCCCCGGCGCACGCAGCCTCCCCGGCGGCCACGAGGCCGGCGGCTCCGCCTCCGATGACGACGACCCGACACCCGGACATGGGGCCAGTGTGGACCCGCCGGGCCCGAGGGACAAGGTGTGCTCTCCTTCTGACCGGGAGCCGGCGGGGCCTACTTGCTTCCGCGCAGCACCATGAGATCGAGATCCTCCCGCAGACTCTGCAGATCCTCCTCGTGCTCGACCTCCTGCTCGAGGATGGTGAGCGCCATGTTATACGTCACCATGTCCTTGTCCTTGGTCGCGTCCATCAGACCCTTGTACGCGGAGATCGCGCACTGCTCGCCCGCGATGTTCTGGTCGAGCAGGGCAGCCACGTAGGGGTCCGCCGGTGCGTCGTAAGCGCACGGGCTGATCTTCCCCCAGGCCTCGGGTGTGAGCACGGGCGTGCCGCCGATCTGGATGATGCGGTTCGCGACCAGGGCCGCATGGTTCAGCTCCTCGGTCGCATGCAGGTTGAGCTCGGCGGCCACTGCATCCTTCATCGGGCCCTTGATGAGCTTCGCGCCGAGCCAGTACTGGTAGTAGGCGAGCCACTCGCTCGCATAGGCCTGGTTGAGCAGCTCGAGGAGCTGCTCGACGTCCATACCGACGATCTCACGACCTCTCGTTCCCATTGTCGTCTCCGTTTCCGGTGGTCACCGTGGCCGGCATGGCTGGCATGATCCGGAGCATGCCGTGGCGGTGAATCCCTCCCCGCGTCGAGCGCCCGATGGTGCCGACGTCCCGTGGGGCGGCCGCGATCTCAGCCGAGGTTCGCCGCGGCGAACTCCCAGTTCACGAGCTTGTCGAGGACCGCGTTCACGTACTCGACGCGTCGGTTCTGGTAGTCCAGGTAGTAAGCGTGCTCCCAGACGTCGATCGTGAGGAGCGGCTTCAAGCCCTGGGTCGTCGGATTGTCCGCGTTCGCCGTCTTCACGACCTTGAGCGTGCCGCCGTCCGCGACGAGCCACGCCCAGCCGCTTCCGAACTGGCCGGTCGCTGCCTCGGCGAGCGCCTTCCTGCACGCGTCAACGCTGCCGAACGCCGTCACGATGCGCTCCTTGAGCGCGGCCGGCGGCTCACCGCCGCCCGCGGGTTTGAGGCTCGACCAGTAGAAGGTGTGATTCCATACCTGCGCTGCATTGTTGAAGATCGCGGTGCGCTCGGCCTGCCCGGAGCTTGCGCTCACGATCTTCTCGAGCGACATGTCGGCCATCGGGGTGCCGGCGACGAGCTTGTTCAGGTTGTCGACGTAGGCCTTGTGGTGCTTGCCGTGGTGGAAGCCGATCGTGTTGGCCGAGATCACCGGCGCGAGCGCGTCGTCCGCATAGGGCAGCGGGGGCAACGTGATGGGGGAAGCCGCGCGTGCGATGTGCGGGAAACCGGTCACCGCGGCGGCGGCGACGCCGGCCGCGGCAACGCCCGCGGCGGCAAGGAACTCGCGGCGCGTGATCTGCGGGTCGGCATCATCGTGATGGCTGTCGGTCATGAGGCACCTCCGATGGGCTCTGGGCTCGGGGCCCTGGGCTCTGGTCTCGGTCGGGGGAAGGGATCGGCCGTCATTCTACACTGCGCTCGTCTCGCCGGCTCCATGGCATCGCGCCGTGATCGTTCCACTCATCTGGACTCGTGCATGACATGGAGCGAGACCAGCCAGGCCAACATGATCACCGGATAGAGCTGTCCGATCAAGGCTTCTAATGTCGCCAGCGTCCGGGCGTCCTGGCGCAGCGGCGGCCGCGATTCTAGCGCAGGCGTTCCTGCCCGGCCATCTCATCGCCGGGCAGTCCGTCCGCGCGTCATTCCAGTATGATCCCGTCCATGTCGCTCCCAGTGCACCTGATCGAGCCCCCCGATGAGGATCTCCGCGCCGAGTTCGACACGGCGCTCGATCCTGCCATCCGCCTCACGGCGGGAGAGGATCCGCCGGCCGATTGCCGGATCCTCGTCGCCGGCCGCATCACGCCGGAGATCCTCGCGCGCTGTGCGGTGCTCGAGGCGGTCGTCATCCCGTGGGCAGGGGTGCCGCGGAAGACCCGCGATCTCCTCCTCGCGCATCCGCACATCGCCGTGCACAACCTCCACCACAACGCGGCGGCCACCGCCGAGATGGCGGTCGCCCTGCTCATGGCCGCGGCCAAGTCCATCGTGCCGCTCGATCGCGCCCTCCGGGCCGGCGACTGGCGGCCGCGCTACCAGGGGCAGCACTCGATCGAGCTCCGGGGGAGAACGGCCCTCATCCTCGGCTTCGGCGCCATCGGGGAGCGCGTGGCGCGGGCCTGCCGCGCTCTCGAGATGCAGGTGCTCGCCACGCGGCGCAGCGCGACGGCGACCGTCACCGCGGAAGGGATCGCGATGCACCCGGCCTCGGCGCTGCCTACTCTTCTCCCGCGGGCGCAGGTTCTCGTCGTGTGCCTGCCGCTCACTCCGGAGACGGAAGGGCTCATCGGCGCGCGCGAGCTCGCGCTCCTCCCACCCGATGCCATTCTCGTCAACATCGGTCGCGGGCCGATCGTCGACGAAGAGGCGCTCTACGACGCGCTCGCGTCGCGGCGCCTGCGCGCCGCCGGGCTCGATGTCTGGTACCGTTACCCCGAGAACGAAGCAGCCCACGCGGGCACGCTGCCGGCGCGCCTCCCGTTCCACGAGCTGGACAACGTCGTCCTGAGCCCCCACCGCGCCGGCGACAACGTGGAGACCGAGTCGCGCCGGATGGCGGCGCTCGCGGCGCTCCTCAATGCGGCGGCCCGCGGCGAACCGCTGCCGAACCGCGTGGATCTGGAGCGCGGGTACTAGCTAGAGCAATCTGCTGGAGCCGCTGGCCGGGAAGCGGCAGGGCAACTACTGGCTCGGCGTGTTCATCCGCAACGACGCAGGAGCCGCTGCGTTCTCCTGATGGCAGCCGCACCGGCCTTCATCTCACCTTGACGAATCGCCGGGCGAGGATCGCCCCGCCGGCCTCCAGTCTCGCGACATAGACGCCGGAGGCCGCCGGAGCCCCGCCGTCATCGCGGCCGTTCCACGGGATCGCGTAGGAACCCGACTCCCTGGTCTCAGCGAGGAGTCGTCTCACCAGTCGTCCCCGGATGTCGTAGATCCGCAGCTGAACGGGCCCGCTCGACGGCAGATCGAAGCGGATCGCGGTGCGATCGGAGAAGGGGTTCGGCTCCGCCACCTGGAGCCGCGGCGCGGCCGGACGTCTCGCGTCAGGCCGGCCCTCCACAGAGGTCGGGATCACGTGCGCGATGAGATTCATCTCCTTCATATAGTGATAGACATAGAGATGGCCCAAGCCTACGTACCAGAGGTCCGGCCGGTTGGCGACATGGTCCAGATGTTCGATGACCGGACCGGATTCCCAATCGACGGCGCGCGGGTGACAGAGCATGTAGTAGATGCTGCCCTCCTGGACGATCCAATCGAAGATGGAGTTCATGGGGGCGGCCACCGTCATCGTGTCGATCCAGGAGGTGACGGCCACGGGGTAGACGCCGCATGTCCCATTCCAGGTCGCGAACCAGCGGCTGTACGGACCCTGCCGGTCCGCCAGGTAGCCGAACTCCCCCAGCATCCGACACGCAGTCGGGTCGATCCGGGCGAACGGTCTGATCCAGCAGTACAGGTGTTCCGTGTCGCCCCTCCGGTTCAACGGCGGCATGACGAGGTTCTGAAGGATGTCGTCCCTGCTGCCGCCGATCTCGTCCTCGTAGCTCGACTGAATCCCCCACTGCGGATAGTCGTACGGGGGAAACAGGTGGTAGCGGGAATGGGACGCCGGTTCGACATGGCCGCTGTCGACTTCCTGCTGGATGAGACCCCAGTCGGGAGGGCCCCATCCCGTTTCGGCCATCCCGCGGGTGCAGATCCCAGGCGTGAACCACAGATTGCGGGAGCGGCAGGCGCTGCAGGCGGCGGCAAAGGCCGCATTGTCATGCTCCTGCCAGTCATCTCCGGTCAGGACGACGACGGCCTTGCTGTCGTCGTAATAGCGGGCGACCGAGTCGAAGGCCGTGCTGACCGGCCGGTTGAACCGATCGAAGAGCGCGATCGAGATGACGTCGGACTCGGCCGGGAACGACACCGAGACGATGGCCTGCCCCGCCTGATAGTCGAACCGCGCGGCCTCGACGCCGCTGAAGACCTCGGTCGAGAGACGCGTTGGCAACGGCTCCCACTGCTCCACGTACTTGAAGGCTCGCAGGTCGGCGGCGCCCGGGGGAATGGTCAGCATGTACGTGATCGGATAGGAGAGCCCGTAGGTGTCGTGGCTGACCGGGTCGAGGGCGAACGCGTGCACCGGCTCCCAGGTTCGATTCTGGGTCGGGGCGCCGGCGCGAGGAGGAAGCGTGGGCGCAGCCTGCGCAGCCTGCGCGGCCGGCGCGGTCGGCGCGATGCCCAGCCCGCCCGACAACACGAGCGCGGCGAGAAGAGCGGGGATCTTCACGATGGTGGCTCCCCGGCCTGGCCGGTCACGGGCGGCTCCGCGTCGAAGCGGTGGAGTCCGACCTCGCGAGCCATCGCGTAGGCCGCGACGAGCTCGCCGTCCGTGATCCGGCGGTCGATCTCCGGGTAGCGATCGGGCCCCACGCGGTTCGCCGGGCGGTACTGGTCCATCAGGTTCACATACGTGTCGCGCGAGATCTCGGTGGCGAGGAAGCGGAGGATCTCGCGCGTTTCCTCCAGCATCCCGGGCATCACGAGATGACGGACGAGGAGTCCGCGCTCGGCGAGCCCGTCGGCGCTGATCACGAGGTCGCCCACCTGCCCGTGCATCGCGCGGAGCGCGGCGCGCGCAGCCTCGGGATAGTCGGGGCACTTGAGGTAACGGCGGGCGGCCTCCTCCGTCCACAGCTTGAAGTCCGGCATGTAGATGTCGACGATGCCGGCGAGCGACTCGAGGCTCTCGAGCGAATCGAGTCCGCTCGTGTTGTAGACAATCGGAATGCGGAGCCCGTTGGCGATCGCCAGATCGAGGGCTGCGAGCACCTGCGGCACGACATGCTCCGGCGTCACGAGATTCACGTTGTGGCAGCCGGCGAGCTGGAGCTCGAGCATCAGACGGGCGATCTGTTCGGGCCCGAGCTCGACGCCCGCGTCGCGCTGGCTCAGGTCGAAGTTCTGGCAGAAGACGCAGCCGAGGTTGCAGCGGGCGAAGAAGATGGTGCCGCTGCCGCGCCATCCGCGGAGGCAATCCTCCTCGCCGTGGTGCGGGAACGCGCTCGCGACCCGCGCGTGGCGGCCGGTGTGGCAGATACGTTCCTCGCCCGCAAGGCGATCCACGTCGCAGTGCCACGGGCAGACGCGGCAGCGCGCGAGCGCCGCCGTCGCTTCCTCGGCGCGCCGGCGGAGCTCGCCCGAGCGGTGGAGAGCGACGTAGCCCGGCAGCCGCCCGCCGCTCGGCAGGGCCGACGGCCGGAGGGGCGGCGCCGCGCGATGAATCATGGAACGAGAAGGACGACCCGCGCGGTCCCGTCCATGGTGCGTCCCGTCTCGTCGCGGCCGCTCACGGTGAGGAAGTACACGCCGGCGGCGAGGCGCCCGGCCGCGCCGATCGGGGCGGCGAGCTCGTGGTGGCGCGCCGGTCCCGTGATGGCCGGGGCGAGCGCGACCCGGCGGCCGGCCGCATCGGCGAGCGTGAGGCGTTCGATCGCGAAGGGGCGATCCGCGTCGAGGAGGAGGCGCGACGCCGGTCCGATCGGGTGCGGTGCGAAGGCGATCCGGAGGCGAGCCGACGCGGCGGGCGCGCCCGCGTCGCCGGCGGCAGCCGCCCCGCCCGTGTTCAGGAACAGCTCGACCGGGCCGTTGGCCGTCCCGATCGCGAGGTCGAGCCGCCCGTCGCCGTTCACGTCGCCGAACGCGAGAGCCGTGCCGCTCACGGCTGCATCGTATTGCCAGTCGGCGATCGTCGGCAGCACACCGTTCGTGTTGAGGTAGATGCGGGCGTGGCCGGTCGAGAAGTTCATGATGGCGAGGTCGAGATCGCCATCGTTGTCGATGTCCGCCCACTTGAGATCCTGGCATCCGTGATAGGCCTCGGCCGAGGCCCAGATCGGGGTGGCGCCGAGCGCCGAGCCCTCGTTCCGGAAGATCCAGTCCGCCGCTCCGTTTCCGCCGACCGCGAGATCGGGACGTGCGTCGCCATCGACGAGCGCCCAGCCGATGCCCTTGTCGGTGCGCTCGGGATGACCGGTCGTCCAGGCGAAGCCGGTCTCGAGCGTGCTGCCGAGGTTCCGGAAGACGCCGCTCTGCCAGTTCACCCAGCCCGAGACGGCGAGATCCAGCCGGTCGTCGCCGTCCATGTCGCCCCAGTCCACGTCGTTCGTGATCCCGATCTGCGCCGAGGACCACGACGGGACGGGCTCGAGGCCGGTGCCGAGGTTCCGGAAGATGTGGGTCGGCCGGTAGGGATTTGCCGTGTTTCCCTGGTTCGCCGTGGCCACGTCCACGTCGCCGTCCTGATCGAAGTCGGCGAGCGCGCAGCCGATGGTCCAGGTCGCGTCGCTCGAGGACCAGCCCGCCGTGTTCGGCAGGAGTCCGTCCTGTCCGTAGAAGACCTGGCTCGGTTGCAGCGACTGGCCGCCGTTGGCGAGGAAGAGATCCGGATAGCTGTCGACGTTCAACAGTCCCCACTCGGCGTCTCCCGTGTGCTTCTGATCGGCCGAGATCCAGCTCGGCTCGTTCTCGAGCGCGCCGCCCGTGTTCAGGTACATGAAGTTGTAATAGTCGGCGAGCGGCGGCCACTGGTTGGCGAAGTAGGTGCCGACGAAGAGATCCTGGTCGCCGTCCCGATCTGCGTCCCCGAAGAGGAGGACACCGACTGCGCGCACGCGGGTGCCGACCCAGTCGGGCACAATGGGCAGCGGGACCTCGGTCCTCCGGTAGGAATCCCGCGGGTCGTCCTGCACGAAGCCGTCCGGCGCGATGGTGAGGTCCGCGCGCTCGGCGGCGGTTGCCGGCCGGCAGGTGCAGGGCGCGGTCGTGAGGCCGTCCGGCGACACGTGGGTGTGCAGCGCGGCCGCGGCGGTCGCAGCGAGGCCGAGCCCGAGCGCGAGGAGGAGACAGGAGGCGGCCGGCGGTGCGAGCGGCGAGCGGCGGGACCGGATGCAGGTGTCGAGCGTGAACCAAGCCATGGTCTGGCCCTCCTCGGGACTCGACGCTTCAAGCTGATGCAGCCCACTGATTATCCCACAGCAGGCGGGAAGGAGTGCCCGCCGCCGGCGCGCCGGGTCCGCGCGGGTTGGGGCATCCGACCCGGCGGGCGGACTCCGGCGCCTCTCCGGCAGCGGGGTCGGGGCGCTCCTCCCTGCCTCCACCTCCGGAATCCTTCACCTTGGCGGCCGCGCCGTCGAAAACTCGATAGAGGCTCGGTAATGGCCGCTCCCACCGGCGGTTAGGGCGCGATTCCGGTCGCGTCCGCAGTCGAATCCGGAACCGGCTACGGGGCGGCACCTTTGCCGTGCGCATGCGCTTGACCTGCGCGCGGGGCGTGGAGGCTCACAGTGATTGCGCCTTCTTCCGACCACCGTCCGAAGAAGAGGATCGGATTCGTCGAGCTGCCCGACAACGCCGTCGATCTGCTCATCCGCACGAGTCAGAGGCCGGCCTGGCAAGTCGCGGTCGTCGTGTCCAGGAGTGCGAACTCGGAGGCGGCGCGCGCCGCTGGTGTGCTCGGCATTCCAGTCATCGACGTGCCGCACCCCGCGGCGCTCGCCTCCTGCGATCGCGTCGTCGTCGCGAGCCAGAACATCTATCTCTTCGTCTCGATCAAGGAGCAATTGCGGGGAAGCCCCGCCGAAGTCCTGCGCCTGAGTCAGTTCATGGAGGCTCTCGCGCGGGAAGACAGAGCCCGCCGCACCGTGTGGCAGGATCGCGAGGCCGAGGAACAGCGCGAGCACGCGGTGACGGCGGCCTTTGCGCCGGGATCGGCGCAGGCGCCGGTGGTGGAGCCGGGGCCTGCGGTGGAGCCGGCACCGGATGCAGAGGCGGTGGCGCTTGCAGAAGAGCCGCCGGCTGCGGTGGAGCCGGCACTGGATGCAGAGACGGTGGCGCTTGCAGAAGAGCCACCGGCTGCGGTGGCGCCGGCACTGGATGCAGAGACGGTGGCGGAGTCAGAGCCCGCGCTGGTTGCAGGGACGGCGCCGGAGACAGAGCCCGCGCCGGCCGCCGAGCCCGCGCCGGCCGCCGAGCCTGCGCCGGCCGCCGAGCCCGCGCCCGCCGCCGAGCCCGCGCCGGCCGCCGAGCCTGCGCCCGCGCCCGCGTTGCCTCTCACGTCCGCCCCTGGTCCGGCGAGGGCGTCCCTCTTCCACGCGCGCACGCTTCTCGGCGTTGAGCTGCCCCAGGTCCAGGCGATCGCCCTCGATGCCGAGAACGCCGATCTCAACGAGATCCTCGAATGCGCGCGCGAGGCCACGCAGGCCAAGACGAGCAGCCTCATGCTGGTCGACGCCGACGGCGAGCACCTGCGTATCGCGGCGGCCCGCGGCCTGCCGCGGAAACTGGTCGAGCGCGTCAGCCAGCGGATCGGCGAGGGGACGGCCGGGACCGTGTTCGCGAGTCACAATCCGATGACCGAGCGCGGCCAGTTTCCGAGTCTCGCCGAGGAGGACGGCCGCCCCGTCTACCGGATCGCCGCCAGCGTGCCGGTTCTGCTCTCGGGCCGGGCGATCGGCGTCCTCAGCATCAACGCCGAGTCGCGCGAGAACCTCCTCGAAAGGAAGGTGCTGAATCCGCTCACGCGGCTCTCCCGGCGGCTGCCCGGCATCATCCTGTCGGCCGTCGATCTCGGGTTTCTCACCGGCGTGGAGCGCCGGCTCGCGCTCCACCGTCTGGTGGACGGACTCATGGCGCTCGACCGGGCGCTGCCCGACCGCCTCGGGGCGGTGGGCGAGGTCGTGCGCAAGGCGCTCGGCGCGGAGGCGGCGCAGTTCCTCCTCGTCGATCAGCAGCGCCGCCGCTTCCAATCGTCCTCCCCGGCCCTTGGCCTGGCGGCCCTCGCCGAGCGTCTGCCGTCGATCGATCGCGGCATCTTCGGCTGGGTTCTGAAACACGGACAGCCCAGCCTCTTCGAGCTCGCCGACGACAAGACCGGCGACCGCGCGGCGACTGTGATCTTCCCGGTCGGCGCGGGCCGCGCCCGCAGTGTCTTTGTCCTCGACGGCGTGCCGCTCGCGGCAAACACAAAGGACGAGATTCTCGCCACCGTGCGCGAGATCGTGGACCAGATCGAGAGCATCGTCGATCTCGAGGAGGGAGTTGCGGTCCAGGAGCTTCTTGCGGAGCTCAAGATGCGCATCACCGACGAGACCGAGCACCTCGAAAGCCTGCCGGGGGAGCGTCGCCTCCGTTCCCTCCTCGACCTCACGCTCGGCATCGTGGCAGCCGAGTCGGCGATCTGGGTGCCGGCGGGCGGCGGTATCCCAATGTCGACGCAACCCGGGACGCCCGATGCGGCGCGCCTCGTGGCGCAGGCCTGGGAGAAGCTCGAGTCCCTCGTCGACTGGGTGCAGGAGAAGGGCGTCGAGGCCGAAGGCATGGTGGCGACCGAGTTCGATCCGGACGCGCCCCAGCTCTCTGCTCCGTACGTCGGCGTGCCCGGTCCGGACGGAGACTCCGCCCTCATCATCATCTTCTCGCCGGCGGAGAAGGAGGCCGCGTCCGCCCAGCTGCCGGCCCCGGTGCTCTGGCAGGTCCTGAACCGCGTGTGCGAGCTCGTCCCGCGCCGGGAACCGGCCGCCGCGGCTGCGGAAGCGGCGGCCCGGGCCGCCGCGGGCAGCCGGTTCGCGCCCGGCGCCGCGCCCGAGCGCGGCGGCAGCACCGCCGCGTAGGGAGCGAGGAAGGAGAGCGATGCGGCTCATCGCCTGCAAGAGCTGTCACGTCCAGTACGACGTGAGCGCCGTGGACGACTCGCACGTCCGCTGTCGCTGCGGCGCGGAGATCGCGAACACGATCCCCGAGCCGGTCGACGTGCCCGTGCAACGCTGCTCGTCGTGCGGGGCCGCGCTCGCCGCCGGCAGCGCCTGCTGCAGCTACTGCGACTCGGTCGTCGAGCGTGAGCCGGGGAAGCTGAGCCTCATCTGCCCCGAGTGCTACGCGCGCAACCAGGAGAGCTCGCGCTTCTGCGCGGGCTGTGGCGTGGCGTTCACCCCGCAGCCGATCGTGGCGGCGGGCGAGACGCTCCTCTGTCCATCCTGCGCGCGCCCCATGCAGGGCCGCGGGATCGGCGACCTCGGCGGGCACGAGTGCCTCTACTGCCATGGGCTGTGGGTGCCGGGGGAGAGCTTCGATACGCTGGTCGCGCGAGCGATCGAATCCTGGCAGGCCGAGAAGGCCGCCGAGCCGATGCTCGCTCGCCGGCGGCGGCCGCGCGGCGCCGCCTTCCCCGACCAGGTGGTCTACCGGCGCTGCCCGGTGTGCCAGTCGCCCATGCATCGGCGGAACTTCGGCCGCGCCTCCGGCGTGATCGTCGACTGGTGCGCCGAGCACGGCACCTGGCTCGACGCCGACGAGCTCGGGGCGATCGCCGATTTCATCCTGAGCGGGCGCGGGGCCCAGGCGGCGGCGGCCGCCGGCGCGGCGGCCGCTGCGGCGCTCCGCCTTCCGGGCGCCGGCCAGGTCAAGGCGCTGGCCGCGGCCGAACATCTGATGGCCAATGAGAGGGCGAAGAGCCGCGAGCGCTGGGAGAAGCTCTTCGATCGGCACGCGGGGACGCCGCACCGGTTCTCGGTCGTCGATCTGCTCGAAATGCTGGTGAAGGTCGCAGTGAAGTGAGCCGTGGCGCCGCCGCCGCCGGCGGGCCCGCGGCCGCGCTCGCGTACCGAGGAGGCAACTGGAATGGGATTCGTCGCCAAGCTCCGCACCGAGTTCATCGACATCGTCGAGTGGGTGGACGACAGCCGGAACACGCTCGTCTGGCGCTTCCCGCGCTACCACAATCAGATCAAGAACGGGGCGCGGCTCATCGTGCGGCCCGGCCAGGTGGCCGTCTTCGTCCACATGGGAAAGCTCGCCGACGTCTTCGAGCCGGGCACCTACACGCTCGACACGCGGAACCTCCCGATCCTGAGCACCCTCCAGGGCTGGAAGTACGGGTTCGACAGCCCCTTCAAGGCCGAGGTCTACTTCGTCACCACGCGCCAGGTGAGCGAGCTCAAGTGGGGGACTCCGAACCCGGTCCTGATGCGTGACGCCGATTTCGGCCCGGTGCGCGTGCGTGCCTTCGGGAGCTACACGCTCACCGTGCGCGAGCCGCGGCGCCTCATGACCGAGCTCGTGGGCACCGACGGCGAGTTCATCACGGACGAGATCAACGTGCTGCTCCGTTCGATCATCGGCAACGCTTTCGCCGATCTGGTCGCGAACGCCGGCATCTCGGTGCTGGATCTCGCGTCCAGCTACCGCGAGCTGTCGGAGAAGCTGCGCCAGATGGTGATCGAACGCGTGGACGACGAGTACGGGCTCGACGTGCCGCAGCTCTACATCGTGAACGTCTCGGTGCCGGACGAGGTGGCGCGTGCGGTCGATGCCTGCACGAGCATGAACTTGATCGGGAACCTCGCCCAGTATCGCGAGTACCAGCTCGGCCAGTCGCTGCCGACTGCGGCGGCCAATCCGGCCGGCGGGCTCGCCGGCGCCGGCGTCGGCGTCGGGATGGGGGTGGCGATCGCGGGGCAGATGCTGCCAGGCATGGGCGGCGGTGCGCCCGGCGCCGGGCCCGGCGGCAGCTCCTGGCCCGCCGCGCCCGCTCCGGCGCCGCCGGCGACACCGGGCGGCGCCTGGCACGTCGCCGAGAACCGGCAGTCGGTCGGCCCCTACACGGCGATCGAGATGGTCGCGGCGATCGCGGCCGGACGCGTGCGCCGCGACACGCTCGTGTGGACCGGCGGCATGACGGGATGGGCGCGGGCCGGAGAGGTCGCCGATCTCGCGCGCCACTTCCCGAACGATACGACCCCGCCGCCGCTGCCGCCTGACGCGTGAGCCGTCACTGCACCGGAGGCTCGCGATGCCCGCCGCGCGTTGTCGCGGCGGGCATTCGTTTGCTATCCTCGACGCCTTCCCGGGAACCCTGCAATCAGGCGTCAGACCATGCAGCGAGCCGGTGGGACGCCGGCTGCGGCGAGAGGATCGAGCGATGGCCAAGAAGGCGAACGCGAAGCAAGCGAAGTCCGACAGCAAGCGATCTGCCGCGAAGAAGGCGGCGCGCACCGGGCGCCGCACCGTGCTCCTCGTCGGCACGCGGAAGGGTGCCTTCCTTATGAAGAGCGACCCGGCCCGCCGGAGCTGGCGCATCGACGGGCCGCACTTCCTCGGCTCGCTGGTCCACCACCTGGTCCTCGATCCGCGCGACGGCACGACGCTCCTCATGGCGGCGCGCACGGGTCATCTCGGACCGACTGTGTTCCGCTCGACCGACCGCGGCAAGACCTGGCAGGAAGCCGCGGCCCCGCCCGCTTTCCCCAGGGCCCCGGAGGGTGTGAAGGGGAGGGTCGTCGATCACGTCTTCTGGCTCACGCCCGGCCACGCGAGCGAGCCCGGCGTGTGGTATGCGGGCAGCTCGCCGCAGGGCCTCTTCCGCTCGGAGGACGGCGGCAGTACCTGGCACGGAGTCCCGGGTTTCAACGAGAACCCGATGCTCCCGCAGTGGATCAGTCCGAGCGACGGCACGCCGGACGGCCCGAAGCTGCATTCGATCCTCGTCGATCCGCGCGATCGCGCGCACCTGTATCTCGGCATGTCGGGGGGCGGCATCTTCGAGAGCCGCGATGCCGGCGCGTCGTGGGCTCCGCTCAACAAGGGCGTCGCCGCCGACTTCATCCCCACGCCCGATCCCGAGTACGGGCACGACCCGCACTGCGTCGTCCTCCATCCGGCCAATCCCGATCGCCTCTACCATCAGAATCACTGCGGCATCTATCGCCTCGATCGCCCCGGCGACACCTGGGAGCGGATCGGGAAGAACATGCCGAAGAAGGTCGGCGACATCGGCTTCCCGATCGTCGTCCACCCGCGCGATCCCGACATGGCGTGGGTCTTCCCGATGGACGGCACCGATGTCTGGCCGCGCACGAGCCCGGCGGGGCGTCCCGCCGTCTATCGCACGCGCGATGCGGGGAAGTCGTGGAAGCGCCAGGATCAGGGTCTCCCCGGGATGCAGGCCTGGTTCACCGTCAAGCGGCAGGCCATGACCGCCGATGATCGCGATCCGGTCGGCCTCTACTTCGGCACGACTTCGGGCGAGATCTGGGCCTCCACGAACGAGGGCCGGCGCTGGCGCTCGATCGCGGCGCACCTGCCGCACATCTTCTCGGTCGTCGCCGCGACCGTGCGCTGAGGGCGCCCCCGATGAAGGTCCTGATCCCGACGCCGCTCTACTCGTACACGGGCGGACAATCGGCCGTCGAGGCGGAAGGGGGAACGCTCCGCGAGGTGCTCGCGCATCTCGACGCCCGCTTCCCCGGCCTCCGCTTCCGGGTGGTGGATGAGCAGGACGGAATCCGCCCGCACATCCGCTTCTTCGTCGGCGGTGAGATGGCGACCGGGCTCGCCGCGCCGGTCGCGCCCGGCGCCGAGGTGCAGATCATCTGCGCGCTCAGCGGGGGATAGCGGGCCGGTGGATTGCGTGGGGCTCGCCGCTACGTGACGAGGCGGCGGCGCATGAGCCGGATCGCGACCGCGAAGAGGATCGCGCCGGCCACGACCATCCACACCGTGCTCACGAGCGCCGCTTGCCCGCCCGCGCCGAGCAGGAGGTAGCGGCACAGCCGCACCGCGTGATAGAGCGGGGTCGCGAGCGCCGCCTTCTGCAACAGGAGGGGCATCCGCTCGAGCGGAAAGAAGATCTCCGAGAACAGGAAGAGCGGCGTGATGAAGAGCGTGAAGTAGTAGCTGTAGAGCTCGATGTTCCTGTTGAGCGCGGTGAAGACCATGCCGATCCCGGCGAACAGGAATCCGATGAGGAGAGAGGCCGGGATGGCGAGGAGGGCGAGCGGCGAGCGCACGAGCCCGAAGAGCGCCATCACGAGCAGGAAGGCCGCGCCGTAGAGGCCGGCGCGCGTCACCGCCCAGGCCAGCTCGCCGAGCGCGATGTCCTCGACCTCGAGCGGGGTCGAGAGCATCGCGTCGTACGTGCGATCGTACGTCATCTTGACGAAGGTGTTGTAGGTGACCTCGAAGGTCGCCCCGTTCATGGCGCTCGCCGCCAGGAGCCCCGGCGCCACCCAGGCGAGATAGCTGTCGGCGACCCCCGCCACGTAGGCGCCGAGGCCGATGCCCATGGACAGGAGATAGAACACGGGCTCGAAGAAGTTCGGCACGATGTTGAACTTGAACGTGCGGCGGTAGACGGTCGCGTTGCGGAGCCAGACGCGTGCGGCGCCGTCGAGGCTCGGCGCGCGGGAGGGAAAGGGGCGAGTCACGGACGTGGTCGTCATGTGCCGAGCTCCCGGCCGGTCAGGCGGAGGAAGACGTCCTCGAGCGTGCTCCGGCGGACGATCTCCGAGCGGACCGCGTAGCCGCCGGCGCGGAGAGCCGCGAGCACGCCGTCGCCGTCCGCGGTGTAGTAGACAAGACGGTCCGAGTACGCCTCGGGCGCACCGAAGCGCGCGGCCAGCCCGGCCGCGATGCGGGCCCGCTCCTCGGCCGTCGCGCGCACCTCGACCGCGCCGGGCGGCACGGTGGATCGGATCAGCTCCTCGGGCGCCCCGGTGGCGACGATCTTCCCCTGGTCCATGATCACGAGGCGGTCGCAGAGGCGCTCCGCCTCCTCCATGTAGTGGGTTGTGAGGAGGATGGTGATGCCGCGCGCGCGCAGATCGAGGAGGCGCTGCCAGAGATCGTGGCGGAACTGCGGGTCGAGGCCGGTCGTCGGCTCGTCGAGGATCAGGATGCGCGGTTCGGTGAGCATGGCCCGCGCCACCGCGATCCGCCGCCGCATGCCGCCCGAGAGCTTCCGGATGTTGTCGCGGGCGCGTTCCTCGAGGCCGAAGACGGCGAGCGCCTCGCGGGCTCGGGCCCGGGCGCGGCGGCGGTCGAGCCCGTGGTAGACGCCGAAGAGGGCGAGGTTCGATTCGACGTCGAGCGCCTCGTCGAGGAGGTCCTCCTGGAGGACGACGCCGAGGTCTCGCTTGATCCGGCGCGGCTCCCGCTCCGGATCGAGCCCGAGGACCTGGAGCTCCCCGGCGGTGCGCGGCGAGGCGCAGTAGATCATGCGCATGGTCGAGGTCTTCCCGGCGCCGTTCGGGCCGAGGAAGCCGAAGCACTCGCCGGGCGCGACCGTGAAGTCGATCGCGTTGACGGCGGTGAACGAGCCGAAGCGCTTGGAGAGCCCGCGGGCGGTGATGATCGGGAGCATGGTCGGGCGATTATAGGGGAAGGGGGGCCGGCGCTTACCGCCGGAACCGCGCCTTGATCTCGCCCCAGGTCGCCCCCTCGACCGTGGCCGCGCCGCACCCGACCGGTCGCGCGCCGACCTGCCCGCAGCCGCCCGAGTTGGCGGGGGCGCACGGCGAATCGGTCTGCAGGGTGAAGCAGGATCCGTCCGGGCAGCAGAACTCCGGATCGAGCGCGAAGTCGGTCGGGTGCGGGCCGCAAGGCCCGTCGTAGTCGATCGCCGTGTTCTGCCAGACGTCGTTGCAGTCGAGGGTCAGGGCCGACTCGCAGGTGAGGCCGATCTGGTTCCGGCCGATCAAGTTGCGGGCGACCGTGATGGCGGCGCCGGCGGTCGTCCGCACACCGACATCGCCGTTCATCCAGATCGTGTTCTCTTCCACCACCGCGTTGCTGCTCGTCAAGGTCAGGAAGATGCCGCTCTCCAGGTTGTCGTGAATCAGATTCTTGCGGATGTCTGCCGATACTCCGGTCCCGGAGACGACGAGCCCGAAGCCGCCGTTGTCGTGGATCGCGTTGTTCTCGGCGGCGAACTCGCCCGCGACCGAGACCCAGGTCACGGCGTCGCGGAGCGCGTTGCTCACCTCGTTGCCGATGAGGAGGAGCCCCGAGTTCTCGACGAAGATCGCGTCGCCGGCCGGGGCGCTGATGCGGTTGTCGGAGAGTTCGATGGTCGCGCAGTCATTGGCGCGGAAGCCGGCCTCGAGCGAGCAGTTGCGCACGACGATCCGGCTGTCGAGCGCCTCGATCGAGTGGCGGGGGCCGGCCGGGAGGAGGAAGCCGTCCACCGTGACGTCGGTATCGCCCGCGGTCGCGATGGCGACCCGGTCGCCGCCGGCGCCGACATCGATCACGGGCGGCGTGGCGTTCTCGGGGTGTGCGAGAAGATAGACGCCGGAGTAGAGGACCGCGCCGGCGAGCACGCCGCCGCCGGGAAGGTCGGAGACTGCGACATCGGTATAGCGCCCGGAGCGGACGAGCACCGTATCCACGCCGGTGTTCGCGCCGGCGGCGAGCGCGGCGGCCGGGCTCGGATAGTCGTCGGGGACCACGAAGCGCGCGGCGCGCGCGGCCTCCGTCCCTGCTCCGGCGAGGAGCAGGATGGCGGCGGGAACGAACAGGCAATGGACAGCGGGAAGAGGGGATCGCGTCATGGCTGGACCTCGACCGCATAGTATCCCACCCTGCTCGCCCGGGCAAAACGGTGCCGCCGGCCGGAGGATCTGCCCCGGCGGCGGCCGCGCCCGCGGGGTCTGCGGCCGGGAAAACGCGCAACTTGACCGGGTCGCCGGCCGTCCATATACTTACCGCTCGGTAAATTCCCCAGAGGTTGAGTGCGCATGGTTCCTCCACGCGCTGCCACGGTCCGAAACCCGAGATCGTTCGCGGCAGCCCGCCCCGCGGCAGCCCGCCCCGCGGCAGCCCGCCCCGGCGCCGCCGGCGTCCGCCGGCCCCCCGGGCCGCCGCCCGCGCCCGTCGCCCACCGAGCCCACCACGCGGGAGCTCGTGCTCCGCGCAGCGGTGCGCGTGTTCACCGAACGCGGGTTCTCCGCCACCTCGATGCGCGAGATCGCGGCGCGGGCAGGCGTCACCAAACCGGTCATCTACTACTACTTCCAGAGCAAGCAGGAGCTCTACGCCTCGCTCCTGCGCCACGTTCTCGAGGAGACCGACAAGCTCTTCGCGGCCGAGGCGGCTCGCCGCGGCGCGGCCACGAGCCGCATCCGGAGCCTGATTGCGACCCACGTGCGGCTCTGTCGCGAGGAGCCCGAGCTCGCCCGCTTCGTCTACCAGGTTTTCTCCTATCCGGGGGCGCTGCCTCTCGGTTTCGACTATCAGTCGCTCGGGGACCGCATCCTCGGCCGCATGGAAGACCTGATCCGCGAAGGCCAGCGGCGCGGCGAGTTCCGCCGCGTGGACCCCTCCTGCGCGGTGATGATGATGCACGGGGCCGTGCACTTCTACGTGGCGGCGCACCAGTGCGGTGTGCCGCCGGCGCTCAACCAGCGCACGGCGGCGAGCCTGGCCTCGATCCTCCTCGAGGGGCTCGCGGCGGAGAATGCAGGATGAGGCACTGTCTACTCATCACCCTGGTGGTGATTGCGATCACCCGGTCGGTGTTCGCGGCGGACCCAGCCGGCGGTCCGCTCATCGCGCCGCAGGAGATCGCGGTGGCACAGGTTGACACGCTCCGCCTGGGACTCGCCGACGCCATGCGACACGCGCTCGCAGTGAGCGAGGAGGTCGAGGCCGCCACGGCGCAGCTCGAACTCGCGAACTCCTTTGTGACGCAGAGCCGCGCGCAGATCCTGCCGCAGCTCTCCGCCGGTCTCTCCTACACGCGGCAACTGGCGAGCGTCTACGACACCGGCGATGTCTCGGTGCCGCCCTTCGAGCCGGACACCACCGCCTCGCTCGAGGAGCGGGTCCGTTACCTCGAGGAGAACACGCCGACCGCCGGCCTCTCCGGCCTCAGCTCCCTCTTCAGCGACCTGCCCTTCGCGGCCGAGAACAACTGGGCGGCGAGCCTCGGGTTGACCCAGAAGGTCTACCAGGGCGGTTCGCTCCTCGGAGCGGTCCGTGCCGCCGGCCACGTGCGCGCCGCGGCGGACGCCGCGCTCGCCGACGCGAAGACCGACCTCGTCCAGGGGGTGATGGAGTCCTATCTCGGCGCACTGCTCGCCGATGAGCTGGTCGCGATCGCCGAGCTGGGCTTCGATCAGGCAAACGAGCAGTACGAGTTCGTGCGCCTCCGGCACGAGGTGGGGAAGGCCGCCGATTTCGATCTCCTGCAGGCCGAGGTGCAGCGCGACAACCAGCGGCCGCTCATCGTCGAGGCCGAGAACGCGCGCTCGCTCACCTACCTGAACCTGCGCCGCCTGCTCAACCTGTCGCCGCGCAAGCCGCTCGTGCTGGCGGACACATTGCTCGCCGCCAGCGCACCGGTGCCGGACATCGCGGGCGTCGACCGCGATTCGCTCGCGGTCGCCGCCGAGCTGCGCCCGGCCGTGCGCACGATCGAGGAGACCGTGGCGGCGCGTGAGGAAGGCGTCAAGGTGGCGAGAGGTGCGTACCTACCCGAGGTCTCGCTCTTCGCGACCTATGGCCAGCAGGCCTACCCGGGCGAGTTCTTCCCCGGTAGCGGTGACTGGAACGATGACCTCGCCATCGGTTTGCGGGTCAACGTGCCGATCTTCGACGGGTTTCTGACCAGCGGGCGCGTGAGCCAGGCCAGGGCTCAGCTCAAGACCGACGAGCAGCGACTCGCCATCCTGCGCGAGGAGCGCCGGCTCGCGGTCGAGCAGCGGGTCGGCGAGCTCGAGCGGGCGCGGGCCGATCTCCTCAGCCGGCAACAGACGGTCTCGTTCGCCGGACGGGTGCACGAGCTCGCGCGGCTTCGCTTCGCGGAGGGCGCCGCCAATCTGTTCAATGTCTCCGATGCGCGCATCTCCGAGCAGGTCGCGCGGATCAACGAGGCGCGGGCGCGCTACGACATGCTGGTGGCGTTCGCGCGTCTTGAGAAGCTGACGGGCCGGCCGTACTTGACGACATTGGTCGGGCCGCCGGTTGCCCCGCCGATTGCCCCGCCGGGGGAGGAGCGGTGATGGGAAGGACGAAGTTCATGCACGCGATGCACGCGAGGCGGCTCCTGGCCGGTGCCGGCGCCGCGGCGCTCTTGCTCGTGACCGGGTGCGGTCGCTCGCCAGAGGCGGACAACGGGGACGACACGGCACTCATCGTGGCGCCGGATCGGGTGGCGCGGGCCGAGCTCCGGCGGCTCGAGGCGGGAGTCCCCTTCACGGGGGAGCTCCGCCCCAACCTCTCGGTCACGGTCAAGGCGCAGATCGACGGCGATCTCGAGGCCGTGCTCGTGCGCGAGGGCGAGCGGGTGCGCGCGGGCCAGCCGCTCGCGCGCTACGAGCCGGGAGACACGCGCGACCGCCATACGGCCGCCGAGGCGGATCTCCTCGCCGCGCGCTCGGCGGCGATCGCCGCGGAGGGCGATCTCGGCCGCGCTGAGCGTCTCCTCAAGGCGGGTGCTGCTTCGCCCTCGGAGCTCGAAATGGCGCAGGCCGCCGGAGAGGCGGCGGCCGCGCGCGTGCGCCTCGCCGAGGCCGCCTTCAATCGCGCGACCGACGACCTCGCTCGTCTCGGTGTCCCGAGTCCCTTCGCGGGGGAGGTGAGCCGCCGCTTCGTCCATCCGGGCGACCATGTCGCCATCGGCGATCCGCTCCTCGAGATCGTGGACACTGCGACCCTCGAGCTCTCGGCCGCGATCCCTGCCGATGCGCTGGCGCGCGTGCGGGTCGGGAGTCAGGTGCGCTTCCAGGTCGACGCGTTTCCCGATCGCTTGTTCACCGGGGAAGTGGCGCGCGTCAACCCGGTCACCGAGCCGGGAACGCGCCAGGTGCAGATCTACGCGCGATTCGAGAACAAGGACCGCGCCCTCGTCGGCGGACTCTTCGCCTCCGGGCGGGTGATCGACGCGGTGGTCGAGAGCGCGATCGCGGTCCCGGTCGGCGCGCTCCGCCAGGAGGACGGCGCGAGCGCGGTCTACGCCGTGCGCGGCGGGAAGGCGGTGCGGGTGCCGGTCGTGACCGGCCTCGCCGACGAGGCGGCCGGGCTCGTCCAGGTCGAGGGCGCGCTCGCCGCCGGCGATTCGCTCCTCGCGGGCAGCGTGCCCGGGCTCAGGGCGGGACTCGTGGTGCGCCTGAGCGGCGCCGAGGCCGCGGCAGGCGCGGAAGCCGCGGAAGGCGCAGAAGCCGCGGAAGGCGCAGAAGCCGCGGAAGGCGCAGAAGCCGCGGAAGCCGCGGAAGGACGCTAGGTCATGTTCCTCTCCGAAGTCTCGATCAAGCGGCCGGTCTTCGCGACCATGATGATGGTGGCGCTCGCCACCCTCGGCATCTTCTCCTACCGCCGCCTGAACATCGACCTGTGGCCGGACGTCGACTTCCCGGTGATCGTCGTGCAGACGGTCTACCCGGGCGCGTCGCCCGAGGCGGTCGAGCGCGAGGTGACCCGCCGCGTCGAGGAGGTGGTGAACCCGATCGAGGGGGTGCGCGAGGTCACCTCGACCTCGCTCGAGGGGCTGTCGAGCGTCGTCGTCATGTTCGAGCTCGACGTCAGCAGCCTCGATGCGCAGCAGGACGTGCGCACCAAGATCGAGTCGATCCGCGCCGAGCTGCCCGAGGACATCGAGGTACCGCTCGTCCTCCGCTTCGATCCGGGCGAGATCCCGATCGTTTCGCTCGCCCTGCGCTCGGAGAAGCAGAGCCGTCGCGAGCTCACGACCCTCGCCGAGGAGACGCTCAAGAAGCGGCTCGAGGCGGTGAACGGCGTCGGTCAGGTCTCGGTCGTGGGCGGCGAGAAGCGCGCGGTGGTTATCGAGCTCGACCCGGATCGCCTCGCCGGGAGCCAGGTCTCGGTCGCCGAGGTGATGGCGGCGGCCGGGAGCGAGAATCGGGAGGTGCCGGCCGGCCGCCTCGAGTGGGGGCCCGGCGAGCGCCTCGTCCGCCTCGAGGGGCGGCTCGAGAGCCCGCAGGACTTCGCCGCGATCGCCGTCGCGCAGCGCGGCGGCCGCGTCGTCCGCCTCGGCGAGGTGGCGACCCCGCGCGATGGGGCGGAGGAGGTGCGCTCGGCGGCCTTCGTCGGCGCCGATCCCGCCGTGGCGCTAGAGATACGCAAGGTCTCGGGCGCCAACACGGTCGAGGTGGCGGAGACGATCAAGGAAGCGCTGCCCCAGCTGCGCGCCCTCCTCCCGGAAGGAGCCGAGCTCGGCATCGTGCGCGACAACTCGGTGTGGATCCGCGACTCGGTCGAGGACGTGCAGACGACGATCGTGATCGGCGCGCTTCTGACCGTGCTCGTCGTCTTTCTATTCCTCAACTCGTGGCGCTCGACCGTGATCACGGGCCTCACCTTGCCGGTGTCGCTGATCAGCGCTTTCCTCGCCATCTACGCCTTCGGGTTCACCATCAACATGATGACCCTGATGGCGCTCTCGCTCGCCACCGGCATCCTGATCGACGACGCGATCGTCGTCCGCGAGAACATCGTCCGCCACCTGCAACGCGGGGAGGACCATCACACCGCGGCGATCAAGGGCACGAGCGAGATCGGCCTCGCCGTCATGGCCACCACCTTCACGATCGTCGCCGTCTTCGTGCCGGTCGCCTTCATGGGCGGCATCGTCGGCAAGTTCTTCTACGAGTTCGGCATCACGGTCACCTTCGCCGTCCTGGTGAGCCTCTTCGTCTCCTTCACTCTCGACCCCATGCTGTCCTCGGTCTGGTACGACCCGGTCGCGGCCGGCGTCGCCGAGCACGGCCGGTTCGGACGCGCGATCGAGCGCTTCAACGAGGGCTTCGTCGGGCTCGGGCGCCGCTATCGCCGCGTCATCGGCTGGGCCCTCGCGCATCGCCTGGCGACGCTCGGCATCGCCGCTGCGTCGTTCATCGGGGCGCTCGCCCTCTTCCCGTTCATCGGCGGCGACTTCATGCCCAAGTCGGACGAGAGCGAGTTCGCGGTGATCGTGAAGACGCCGGTCGGCTCGAGCCTCGCCTACACGCAGGAGCGCGTGCGCGAGGTGGCCATCCTCGTCGAGCGCCATCCGGAAGTGGACTACTCCTATTCGGCCGTGGGCGGCGGCTGGGAAGGACAGGTCAACGAGGCCGAGATGTACGTGAAGCTCGTGCCGAAGCGGAAGCGCGAGTTGAGCCAGTTCGAGCTCGAGGATGTGCTCCGCCGCGAGCTGGGGGCGCTGCCCGGGCTGCGCGTGTCGATCCTGACATCGGGCGGTTTCGGCGGCGCGGAGAAGCCGGTGCAGGTCTACGTGAGCGGGCCGCAGCTCGACGAGCTCCGGCGCATCTCGGACGAGCTCCTCGTCAAGATGCGCGCGACCCCCGGTCTCATCGAGGTCGAGTCGGGCCTCGAGGCCGATCGGCCCGAGCTCCGCGTCGACTTGCGACGGGATCTCGCCAGCGACCTGGGGCTCGGTGTGACGGCCGTGGCGCAGACGCTGCGGCCGGCCCTCGCCGGCCAGGAGGTGGGGAACTGGGAGGATCCCGACGGCGAGCAACATCCGGTCATCGTGCGCCTGCCGGATGCGGCCCGCACCTCGACGGCGGCGCTCGCCCGCCTGCCGCTCCTGACCGGGAAGATCGATCCCCGGACCGGTGCGCCGCAGCTCATCACGCTCGGCCACATCGCGCAGCTTGCCGAGTCGAGCGGCCCGCAGAAGATCGAACGGCGGAACCTCGAGCGGCTGGTCGCGCTCGAGGCCAACTACTACGGGCGCACGCTGACCGAGGTGAGCGGCGACATCGAGCGCGCGGCGAAGGCGATCGACATGCCACCCGGCTACCGGATGGTGCTCGGTGGAGAGTCAGAGCATTTCGGCGAGACCGTGCACTACATCATCGAGAGCCTCATCCTCGCCATCGTCTTCATCTACCTGATCCTGGCGAGCCAGTTCGGCGCCTTCCTGCAGCCGCTCGCCATCATGCTCTCGCTCCCCCTGTCCATGGTCGGTGTCTTCCTCGGCCTTCTCGCCACGGGATCGACGTTCAACCTCATGAGCATGATCGGTCTCATCCTCCTGATGGGGCTCGTGACCAAGAACGCGATCCTGCTCGTCGACTTCGCGAACCAGGCGCGGGCGCACGGCTCCGATCGGCGGCGGGCGCTGATCGATGCCGGCGAGACCCGGCTCCGCCCGATCGTGATGACGACGCTCGCCATGATCTTCGGCATGATGCCGATCGCGCTCGCGCTCGGGGCCGGCGCCGAGTTCCGCGCCCCGATGGCGCGCGCCGTGATCGGCGGGCTCATCGCCTCGACGCTCCTGACGCTCGTCGTAGTGCCCGTCGTCTACACCTTCCTCGACGACGCCGGCGGCTGGGTCAAGCGGCGGTTGGGGCGGGAGCGGCAGGAGGCCGAGGAGAGGGCGCGCGAGGAGGAGGAGGAAGGGCGGGGGCGGATCGCGGCGGCGCGGGTGGCGGCGGGGCCGGCAACCGGGGCGGCGGGGCTCGCGCCGGGGCCGGCCGCCGAGGCATGAGCGGCGGGACCTGCCGCGGGCCGGAATCTACAAAGCCGATTTGCGCACCGGCCCGCTCGGGCGGTTGTGGTCTCATCGGGGCCCTCCCGGTGGGCTGCGGGGCGATTCCGGTCGATGCCGCGACGTGGGGAGCGATCAAGTCCCGCATGCGGGGGAGGTGAGGGAGCGGCTGGGTCGGGGTGCTTTGTTGACACATTCATGAACATAGCAACAACTGCGATGGCGGCACCGATCTTCGAAGATGCCGCCGATCGCTTGTTGTCGGCCCGCAGCCCGTAGAGGTATGCTGGTAATGAATCGGCTATTCCCTCCTGTCCCGGTCCCGGCGGTCAGCAGGTCACCCCCAGCCACCATCGATCGAAATCGAAGAGGAATTCATGCGCGAGACTTCGATGCTGAAAGTCGTTCCGGCGCTCCTGGCGTTTGTCCTGGGCGTCCTGGCCCTGTCCGGCGGTCAAGCGGCAGCGGAAGAGATCTGGGCCGTGCGGGCGGGCGACACGTCGATTCACTTCAATACCCACCTGCTCAAGGACCTCGGCATCGAGATCACCGATGTCAGCGGTGCCCTGTCCAGGGAATCGGTCAAGCCGATGGAGCACCCCAACTGGACCTTCGCCATCGACGGGAGCTCCGACCTCGAGTTCCGCACCCTGGCCGGCGTTCCGGTGCCGGGCGGGATCGACGGCGGTGCCATCCGCCTGCGCGGCGCCTTCACCATGGTCAACACGGCGACCGGCGAGCGCGAGGTGATCGATGCGCCGGAGATCGCGTACATCGATCCGCAGTCGTACTCGCCCGATGATCGCGCCGTCCTCCCCTCGCTCTACCTGCGCGCGGCGGGGGCCGACCAGCCCCTCGTCTTCGAGATGCACGACTCGATGTTCCACTTCGACCGGGACGCGCGTCTGCTCTACATCCATTACCTGAATGCCCGCGTGAGCAAGCCGTGGGCCGAGCGCATCGGCCGTCCCGACCTCGCCGGGTGGTTCGTGGGCCTGGCCGAGGTAGTGGCCCAGGTCGACCTCGTGGCCGCCCATGGCATCGAGCCCGCGCCCTACGTGCCCGACTTCGATTCGAGCCAGCCCGATGTGAAGCTCGGGATCCTCGACGCGATCCAGCAGGCCGGGCGCGAGGGCACCTATCCGAACGGGGTGACCGGCCTGACCATGGCCACGACGAGCTGCAACGTGGGCACGGTCGACGTGCCGTGGCTCGCTCCCATGCAGGAGGATCATCCGCTCATCCACATGGCGCTCTACCGGCTCAAGGACGGACGCTTCGAGCAGATCGGCGTGTCGTGGATGAAGCACGGGTTCTATGCGCTGTCGAACAGCCAGTGCACTGCCTGCCAGCATCCCTCGAACGGCACCTTCCTCGGGGTCGGCTGCTCGGACACGTATGGGCCGGGCAACAACTCGGACCGCAACTACCTCGGCCCGCGCAACGAGGTCGATCCCTACCTCGGCACCTGGGAGTGCACCGGATCGCACTTCTCGGGCGGCCAGCCCGACTGCGTGCGCCGGCATGGCTCGAGCGGCCACGGCCCGGTCGATCACCGGCTCGTGGTCCAGGACGCCGATCTTGGCAACGCGGGAGCGGAGTACTACTACGAGGCCTACTACGTGGTGCGCGACGACGGAAGCCGGATGAACAACTGGGGATCCCGCCGTTGCACCATGGGCTGGAGCGGGAGCGTGTGGAGCTTCACGACGCCCTCCTTGAACAACGCGCTGCTCGAGGGGCCGGCCCTCGGGCGGTGGGGTGATCAGCAGACTACGGTCAATGCGGCCGCCGGCGACGGCGAGGTCCTGCTTGCCGTGCGGGTGACCGACCTCGGCAACGGCGCCTGGCATTACGAGTACGCGCTTCTCAACAAGGACTCGGACCGTGAGATCCGTTCCTTCAGGCTGCCGGTGGTCGGGGTTCCCGGCATCACGAACCTCGGCTTCCATGACAACGACGCCGATGCCGGCAACGACTGGCAGGTCACCCTCGACGGTTCGACGCTCACCTGGAGCACCGAGACCTTCGACCAGAATCCGAATGCGCACGCGCTCGTGTTCGGCTACATGTTCAACTTCCGCTTCGACGCCGAGGCGCCGCCGGCCGCGCTCGACGCGACGCTCGGCCTCTTCCGGCCGGGGACCGGCACCGAGGTGGCTGCGGCCACGACCGGTCCGCAGAACACGGTTCTCGGCGTCGCCGGCGCGCCGCCGACGTCCCGGGTCCAGCTCATGCCGACGCGGCCGAATCCCTTCTCGCGCTCGGTGGTGATCCCGGTCGAGCTGGCCGCGGGGATGTCCGCTCGCCTCGACGTCTATGATGCGGCGGGACGCCTCGTGCGCACCCTGCGCGAGGGCGACCTGCCCGCGGGCACCCAGGAGGTGGCCTGGGACGGCAAGGACGCTCAAGGCATGAGCGTGCCGGCCGGTGTCTTCTACGCCCGCCTGAGCGCCGGCGGGACCGTGGCCGTGCAGCCGATGGTGCTCGTCAAGTGAGTGCCGCAACTCGTCAAGTAACTACGGCGCTCGTCAGGTAGCGCCGTTTCCCTGTCCCGGCAGCAAGGAGCCCCGGCGGACCCGCTGGTCGCCGGGGCCTTGCTTTCCTGCCGCCGCCCCGCCGCCCGCGATCCGCTACCCTTGCCCCCATGATGCGTCCGCGTACCACCGCCGTTGTCGCCGTCGTCGGCGCCGGCGCCGCCGGCCTGACCGCTGCGATCCGCGCCGCGCAGAGCGGGGCGCGCGTTGTTCTCCTCAATGCGCACCCCGAGATCGGTCTCAAGATCCTCATGTCGGGCGGCACTCGCTGCAACGTGACGCATCGCGCGGTCAGTGAGCGTGATTTCTGCGGCGGTTCGCAGCGGGTGGTGGCGCGCATCCTGCGCGCCTTCGGTGCCGAGGAGACGCGCACCTGGTTCGAGCGCGATCTCGGAGTGGCGCTCAAGGTCGAGGACACGGGAAAGCTGTTTCCGGTGAGTGACGAAGCACGGACCGTGCTCGATGCGCTCCTTGGCGCCGGCGTGCGCGCCGGCGTCGAGGTGCGGCGCGGTGCGCGCGTGATCCGGATCGAGCGGAGGAGCACCGGCGGCGGGGGGACGCGGCGCGTTTCCGGCTCGGGATCCAGCGCGTGCGGGCAAGCGCCGATCTCGGCGGCGAGGTGGCCGAGGCCGGTCGCCTCGGGTGGCCGCTTCCCGCCGCCGAGCCGGACGAGTGGGTCATCGCATCTGCGATCGTCCTCGCCGCCGGCGGGCTCTCCTTCCCCCGCACCGGGAGCGACGGCACGGGCTACGCGCTCGCGCAGTCGCTCGGCCACACGCTCGTGCCGCCGGTGCCGGCGCTCACGCCGCTCGCCTCCCCCGATCCGCTGTGCGCTGCCCTGCAGGGACTCGCCGTCGAGGCCGAGCTCTCCCTGTGGTGCGCAGGCCGCGTCGCGTGGCGGGCGCAGGGATCGCTCCTATTCACCCACTTCGGCTACTCGGGGCCCGTCGCGCTCGATCTTTCGCGGCACTGGCTCAGGGCGCAGGGGCGGGCGGACGTCCTGGTGACGATGAGCCTCGCGCCCGGGCGGACGCGGGCCGAGATCGAGGCTGAGTGGCTGGCCAAAGCCCGGGCGCCCCGCCTCACCGTACGCCGGCATCTCGCGGCACGGCTCCCCGAGCGGCTCGCCACCGCACTCTGCGCCGAGGCCGGTCTCGATGCGGCGACGCCCCTGGCCCAGGTGCCGCGCGCGATGCGCGCCCGGCTCCTCGCGCTCGTCCTCGCGCGGCCGCTCCCGGTCAGCGGCACGCTCGGCTTCGAGAAGGCCGAGGTGACCGCCGGCGGCGTCGCGCTCGCCGAGGTGAACCCATCGACCCTCGAGTCCCGCTGCTGCGCCGGCGTCTATCTGTGCGGCGAGATCCTCGATGTCGAGGGGCGGCTCGGCGGATTCAACTTCCAGTGGGCGTGGTCGAGCGGCACGGTGGCGGGGCGCGCCGCAGCGCGCGGCTTGGTGGCCGGGCCCGGGCCCGAGCCGGCCGGCGAGGTGTAGCGTCTCGTTTCCGTGAAGGGAGTGCGCCGCCGCGTGCTGACTAGAGCAGGCGCTGCAGATTCGCGATCTCGTCCTCCAGATCGACCATCAGGGCGGCGAGCTCGAGATCGGAAAGCCCGAGCCGTTCAATGGCCGGCAGATCCTCCAGGACGAGGTTGGGGTCGGGTTTCGGATGCGCGCCGATCTTGCGCGTTATCGCGTCCGCGGCCTGGACCCGCATCGCGAGACCGTCCCTGATCGTACCGGTGTCATCGTGGTGCACCAGCACCGCCTGGCAGATGGAAGACGGAAGGTGCCAATCCGTCAGCACCCGGTGGCCCAGCTCCGCATGGCACGCTTGCAGCACCTCGCTCATGATGATCGGGCTCAGTTCGATCTCGGGACGGCGCTGCGACAGGTGATCCATGGTCTTCAGGGCCAGGAGCTTGCCGATGTCGTGCAGCAGCCCAGCGAGGTAGGACTCCTCGGCGTCGCCGCCGGTGAGCCCAGCCAGGCGCCGGGCGGCCAGCCCGGAGCCCACCGAGTGGGTCCACAGCCCGCGCAACAGGTCGGTCTTGAACGGGTCGACGATCTCGAACTGCCCCTTGGTGGCCAAGGTTGTCACCAGGGATACCACTCGCTTCACGCCCAGACGCGCCAGGGCCTGCCCCGGATCGCTGATCGGCTGGAGTCCGCCAAAGAACGCCGAGTTCGCCATCCGCAGGAGGACTGCGGTGATCGCTGGATCGGAGTGGAGAACGTCAGCGACCATGCGATAGTCCGCCTTGGAGAGGTCGCTGAGCAGCTCGATCACGCGGTGAGCCACTTCTGGAAGCGGTGGCAGGACAACCTCTCCGCTGAGGGCAAGATCCCGCACCTCTTGGGTCAACGGGCGCTCGACATTCTGCATGGTGGTGGTCATTGCAGGTTCTTCCTGGAGGCGACTTCGCGCAGCAAGGTCAGGGGCCGGGCATCGACATCGCGGGGGACGCAGTCGGCCAGCTCGCTCAGAGTCGTGATGCCAGCCATCACCTTGAGCAGTCCGTCCTCCTGCAGGGTGAGAAAACCGGTCAGCTTCCTGGCATGGGTGCGCAGTTCCCGTGACGGTGCGCGGCGCAGGATGGCGTCCCGGAAGTCGTCGTCCGGGACGAGCACCTCGTAGATGCCGCAGCGACCCCGGTAGCCAGTACCGCCACAGTGTCCGCAGCCAACACGCTCCGGCACCGGCACGCCACCAAGGCTCTCCCGCGTCAGGCCGAGATAGCGCAGGTCCCGCTTGGACGGCGTTCCCTGCCGCGAGCACTGCGGACAGAGCTTGCGGATCAAGCGCTGCCCGATGATCGCGCCCATGGTGGAGGCGACCAGGAAGGGTTCGATGCCCATCTCGAGGAGGCGCACCACCGCGCCCACGGTGTCCTCGGTATGAAATGTACTGAGGACCTTGTGGCCGGTCAACGCTGCCTCCACCGCATAGTGTGCAGTCTCCTGGTCGCGGATCTCCCCGATCACAATGATGTCAGGATCCTGTCGCACCATCGCCCGAATCGAGTCGGCGAAAGTCTGGCCGGCTCTGGCGTTGAGAGAGCACTGGGTGGTGCCATCCAGCACGTACTCGACCGGGTCCTCGCAGGTGATGATCTTGCTGGTCCCGTCCAGCATGGAGTCGATGAATGAGTACAGGGTGGTCGTCTTGCCGCTGCCCGTCGGTCCGGTCATGAGTGTGAGACCCGAGGCAGAGCGCAGCACGACTTCCCGGAGCAGACTCAGGACAGCCGGCTCGAACCCCAGCCCCTCCAGCGCCATGAGCCCGCGGCGGCGATCGAGGATTCGAATGACCATGGTCTCGCCGAACATCGAGACGTAGATGGACACCCGCATGTCCACTTCCTTGCCATCGACCATCGCGAAGATCCGTCCGTCCTGGTGGAGCCGCCGCTCGGCGAGGTCGGCGTTGCACAGCACCTTCACTCGGGCGGCGATGCGCGGGGCGATGTCGGCGGGCAGCTCGGTGAGCAGTTGCATGACGCCGTCGATCCGTACTCGCACGACCAGCTTCCGCTGCAAGGGCTCGATATGGATGTCGCTGGCATGCATCTGGATGGCCCGATACAGAAGATGATCCACGATACGCACGGCCTCGATGCCAATATCCTCACCTTCGTCGATCTCGCGGATCTCGCGGTACTTGAGCGCAATCGTCCCCTCAGGATCCGCCACGTCCTTGTTGCGATTCTGCAAGCGGTTCAGCGCCGCCGCAATGTTTTCCCCGGGGGCGCAAGCGGGCTTGACCGGCATCTTGTATATCCGGCGCATCTCCGCCAGCGCTTCCTGGTCGAGGGGGTCCTGCATGATCACGGTGACCGATCCGTCGGCGACCCGCACCGGCAGCAGCCGCTTGCGCACGAGGTAAGGGATCGACACCCGCTGCAGGACCTGTTCATCGAGCGGCGCGATCTCCGGCTCCAGGTAGGGGATGTCGAGCTTGGTGGCAAGAGCATGGAGGTACTGCTGCTCGCTGACAAACTCGCCGCCGACGAGGATGTCCCGGTCCGACGGCGTTGGTTTCTGGGCGCAGGCCTCATGGTACTTGCGGAGACCGTTCTCATCGAGGATTCCGTCTTCATGGAGGATGTCCGCGACGCTGAGGTGCGTCCGGTAGGTCTTTACGACGCGCTCCATTTCGGAGCGCGCAAGCAGGCCCAGATCGACGAGCACCTCCCAGGGAGGTTTGGGACTGCGCATGCGGGAGGCAATGCGGCGAGCTCGTTCGACCTGCTCCTCATTGACCAGACCCTCCTTGACGAGGAACAGGTCCGGTGGCATCGGGGTCAAGGCCGTCTCGGTGGCGGCTTCCTGGCGGGAGTCGCGCAGTCGTGCTAGTGGCATGGCTGTTTGCAGTCTCCTCCGGCTGACATGGAGCCGACCTCTAGTATCGGTGCGCTCTTCCTGAACTAGAGGGGGCGCCTCCGAAAGGTGGGGTCTGTGTCACCTTGGCCACATGCATCCTGCACTCGCCAGGGCGGCGAGTCGTGCGTAGTGCCATGTCCGGCGTGCGAGTTGCAGCGCCGGTCCAGGGGGAGGGTTGCAGGACTCAAGTGCCTTCCGGGGGGGCCGATAACCCCGGCACAGACAGCGCAGGCAGGCCCACCCAGTCACGAAAGGCAGACGTGTCCACCCTTGTCGGCCTCTTGGTCGTGGTCGGATCGGTTCTCGGCGGCTTCATGCTGGCCGGAGGCAAGCCACCTGCGCTTTTTCATATCTCCGAGTTCCTGGTGGTGGGCGGCACCGCTCTCGGCACGATCATCATCTCCACTCCGCCGGCGACGCTCCGCGCTCTCCTGCGCGATCTCGTGCGGGTCGTCCGCCCGTCGCCGTTCACCAAGGTCCTCTATCTCGATGCGCTGCAGATGCTCTACGAGCTCTTTCAGCTCGCGCAGCGCGACGGCCTCGTGGCCATCGAACCCCACGTCGAGGATCCCGAGAACAGCACCATCTTCAAGAAGTACCCGCGCGTGCTCGCCCAGCACCACGCCATCGGCTTCATGCGCGACTCGCTCCGCCTCGTGCTCATGGGCGGCGTCTCGCCGCATGACCTCGACATGATGCTGGAAAGCGATATCGAGGTTCAGCACGAGCAGGAGAACATGACGGTGAAAGTGCTCCTGCGGGTGAGCGATGCGCTTCCCGGCATCGGCATCGTGGCGGCCGTTCTCGGCATCGTCATCACGATGAGCTCCATCAACGGACCGATCGAGCGGATCGGCGAGCACGTGGCCGCCGCCCTCACCGGAACGTTTCTCGGCGTCTTCGGCGCCTATGGATTCGCCGGCCCGCTGGCCAACACCATCGAGAACCACCAGGCGCTGGAGAGCCGTTTCTACTCTTTCCTCCGGGCGAGCGTGGTGGCGCTCGCGAAGGGGGCCTCGCCCCTCATCGCCGTCGAGTTTGCGCGGCGCTCCATCTTCTCCGAGGTGCGGCCCGGCTTCGAGGAAATGGAGCAGGTGTTTCAGGATCTCAAGCGACGCCCAGCGGAGGAAGTCGTGGACATGGCGCGGGCTGCCTAGACCTGGGGCAAGACCCGGACTGAGACGATGAAGCGAGACCGCGAAGCGAACGTCCAGATCATAGTCCGCAGAAAGAAGCGGCATGAAGCGCACCACGGTGGCGCATGGAAGGTGGCGCTCGCCGACTTCATGTCGGCGATGTTCTGCTTGTTCCTCGTCCTCTGGCTCATCAACCAGAGCTCGGACATCAAGTCTGCGATCGCGGGCTACTTCCAGGATCCCCTGGGGCGAGGCGACGAGTACGGCAGCTCGATCATCCCGGGGAGCGGCGCCCAGACCCAGGCTGTGAGCCAGCCGATGAACCCGGCCGATGTCGCCGACGTTCGCCGTGATCGGATGCAGAACGCCGCTCACCGCCTGAAAGAACGCTTCGCCGCGAGTCCGGAGCTGGGATCAGCTGCCGGTAATGTGGAGATCACCCTGACCAACGAAGGTCTCCGCATCGAGTTGATCGACAATGTCAACGACTTCTTCTTCGAGAAGGGCGAACCGGTGCCCACGGTGCGCGGGCGGCAGATCTTCGCGGTTCTCGGCGCCGAGCTGGGGGCCCTCGCCTTTCCCGTGCGCATCGAGGGCCACACCGATTCCCATCCGTTCCACAAGGGCGAGGGCTACACGAACTGGGAGCTCAGCGCCGACCGGGCGAACGCCGCCCGCCGGATCATGATCGAGAAGGGACTCGATCCTGCGCAGGTAACGCAGGTGCGCGCCATGGCCGATCGGGAGCTCCGGGTGCAGGATGATCCCTACTCCGGACGGAACCGCCGGGTCACTATCATGCTCCTCCTGATGGGCGGAGGAGGCGCGGACGCGGCAGACTCGGTGCGAGCGGACTCTCTCAGCGGATGACCTGCAGCAGCTCCTGGACCATCTGATCGGCGACACTGATCAGTCGCGCCGCGGCAGCATAAGCTTCCTGCTCGCCGATCATGTTCACCATCTCCTCGTCGATCGACACTCCGCTCACACTGGCGCGCCGGGTAGCGGCGGCGTCGACCATGGCCTGCGCGGCGGATTCGTCGGCGCCCGCCTCTCGCACCAGGAGTCCGATCGAGGCGACGAATCCCGTGTAGAAGCCGCCTGCAGTCTGATCGCCGAGGGCGGCGAGCCTGGAATCCCGGAGCCCGGCCAGGGCGAGGGCGTTGCCGCCGTCGCCCTCCTGCGGGCTCAGGCCGGCGGCGATGGACGCGGTCGAGGTGAGCACGTCGGCGGAGAGAGCGATGGTGCGCGCGGTGGTCCCCGCGGGAGCGAAGAAGTCCTGACCGGAGCGGCCGTCCAGGGTATACCCGGCCTGATGGAGCGTGTTCACCTCGGTGACGACCGTCGCGGCCAGGGTGTCGAGCCGGGCGAGGAAGTCCGGCAAGGTGTGCGAGGCCAGGTCGGTGAGCGCCTTGATGCTCCCCCCCGTGAGGGCGAGCGCGCCGCCGTCCGGTCCGGCCACCGCACTGCCGCCGCCCGGGAGGGTCTCGACGTGCAGATCGAGGCTCGCCGCTTGATTGACGAGTGCGGTCCCGCCGGCGGTGATGGTGAGCGTTCCGTCGCCGGCTGTACGCACCTCGACTTGAACCAGCTCCGAGAGCCGATCCACCAGGAGATCGCGCTGGTCGAGCAGCGCGGGATCCTCTCGTCCTCCCGCCCGGGCGTCGGCGATGCGGCCGTTCAACTCCGCAATCTGCCGGGTGATCTCGTTCACCTCGTCCACCTGCGACGACAGGCGGGCGTTCGCCTCGTCGAGGGAGCCCCGGATCGCGGTATCCAGGCTGCGCATCCGCGTCACGAACTGCTGAGCTGCCCGGCGGACCCCCTCCCGCGAGGACTGATCGGAGGGAGCATTGGCGAGATCCCCGAAGGCCTGGAACATGCCGTCCAGGGCGGCCCCCACGCCGAACTCCGAGGGCTCATTGACCGCGGTCTCGACTCCCTCGAGAAACTGGCGAGTGGTCACCGCGGTCCCGAGGGGCCCGGATTCGCGCCAATACGTGGTATCGAAGAAGGAGTCCCGGATGCGCTCGAGGTGTCCGGCGCGAACACCGCCGCCGAACGCGAGCCGTGATCCGCCGTCGCCGCCAATGGCTTGCAGGATGAGACGCTGGCGGGAATAGCCGGCCGTCTGCGCGTTCGCGATGTTGTTGGCCGTGACACTCATGGCCTGTTGATGGGCGAGGAGTGCCGACCGGGCAATGCCGAGGATACGGGCAAGAGACATGTCACGCCATCCTGTTGACGAAGACGGCGCCGGGTTCGAGCCGCTCCGAACGGTTGGCCGGCGAGCGGTAGACTCCGCGTTCCTCGCCGGCGGCGGCGAAGACCGTGCGCATGAGCGACTCGCTGCGCTCAATGGCGAGCTCCAGCACGCGACGATTGATGGCAAGCTCCTGCGTGGCCGCGCGCGCGGCCCTCATCAAGTCCGTGTGTGCCCGCTCGAATGCCGGTGAGATCTCGTTGCCGAGACTCGCCTGGAGAGATGCCACCGGTGTGCCCTGGTCCGCCCCTGCCGCGAGCATGACCCCACGGCGATGGGCACGAGCGGCTTCGAGATCATTGACGATTGCAGACACTCGTTGCGTGCACCTGTTCAAGACCTCGATCTCCCCAGCGGCGACTGCCGTGCGCTGCTCGGTCAAGGCCTCGAGTAGCTCGTGCAACACGAGAGTCTCGCGAAGCATGGCCAAGGCCAGCTCTTCCCGGCGATCCTGCGTGGCGGGGGTGTCCCGGTTCGCACTCTCGGTGATCGGGGCTGGGAACTGCTTTTCGGACACGCGTCACTCCTCCGTTCTCAGATCGTTTCCCGGGGTCGAGGCGCCCAGATTCAGGCGTTCGACGAGCTGGCGGTACATGGTCTCTCCCAGGCCGCGGGGCATTCGAGCGACTGCTGTGCTCGCGAGCCGATCATCGAGCATCGCGTTGAAGATCTCTTCGCCGGCGGGCGGGTCCCACGGGAGGTCACCTTCCTCGTGGATGCCCTCGCGCATGGCGGCGAAGAGCTGGCGGAGAAACGTCGCCTCCAGTTCATGGCACATCCGGCGTAGCTGCTCGGCATGGTTGCGCGCCGGGCGGGCCCCCGCCGCCAGAGCCGAAGTCGCCTCGGTAGTCATCGCACGGTCACCTCGGCCGAGATCGCCCCGGCGTCGCGCAGCGCCTCGAAGATGGCGGCGACTTCCGGTGCCGAAGCGCCGATCGCATGCAGGCCGGCGGCAACGTCCTGGACGAACGACTGCGGCGGCACCTGCAGGTAGCCGCTGGCGCCGGCTTGAGCGTCCGTGGACTCGCCTCCAACCTGCAGCGTGATCCCGCTGTGGTGGACGGTCGCTGATCCGATCCGCATGTCGCCGCCCGCGACGACGGTGCCGTCGGCGCCGTGGATCACGATGCGGGCTGGACCCTCCAGCTCGACGAGCACGGTGTCGATGGCGGCCAGTGCCGAACCCGGGTCGCCGGGCAAGGTGAGCCGGATCGCACCCGGGTCCTCTACGGTTGCGGTGCCGGTGCCGATCGAGGTGTTGATCGCGGCGGCGATCGCGGCGGCCGACACCCGGTCCGGCCGCCGGAGGAGGAGTCGCGAGCCCTGGTCGGATACCGGCAAGGGGTCGACCTCGAGGATCCCGCCGTCGGGGATGCGCCCGGAGTTGCTCAGGGCGAAGTAGAGTCCGCGCCGGTTGTCTTGCGCCGCGACCAGCACCGGCCCCTGAGCGGTGGCCACCGCGGGTTCGCTCGGGTCGGTGACCAGCGGCGTGATCCACAGCACGCCGCCTTCGATCGAAACCGCATCGCCCAGTGCCGAGACCTGGACCTCGAAGCGCCCGCCGGCACGCAAGTAGGGCGAGGTCTCGGCCGTCACCAGCACGGCGGCGACATTGCGCAGCCGCAGATAGGGTGCGGGCACTTCGACGCCGAATCGACGCAGCAAGTTGATCACCGAATGCACGGTGGCGCTGCGCGAGGAGTAACCGCCGAAGCTGCGATCCCCGGTGCCGTTCAGGCCGACGACGAGACCGTAGCCCAGGAGCCGCCGAGGAACCTCGCCGGAGTGGATCGTGAGATCGCGCACCCGGGAGGCTGATGGCGATGCGGAGGACGGCAGCGCCGTCGTCACCGCCATCAGCGTCAGAGCCACGAGGGCGCGCCTGGTCGTTCTCAGAATGGCCATACGATGGACAGCACCTTCCCGATGATGCCCTGCTGCGGGCCCATCTTCTTGCCCTTGTAGGTGATCGTGGCGTCGGCGAGTCGATTCGAGTTGATGACGTTGTTATAGGTGAGATCTTGCGGTCGCACGAGTCCTTCCAGCGTCATCTCCTGGTTGCGGCCGTCGATCGAGACGGTCTTGCGACCCTTGACCGTGGCGACTCCCGCTGCGTTCACCGCGACCACCGTGGCGCTCATGACGCCGGCAAGTCCCCCCTGGCGGGTGGCCTCGCCGTTGTTCTTCGACTGGGCGTTCCAGTTCGCGCCGAGGCCGTACTGATCGACCGTGCCGGTGTTCAGGCTGAGGCTGGCGTTCAGGGAGCGCTGGTTGGATCCGGAGTTCGCTGCCTTCTCGCGGGCCTGCACCTCTTCGTCGATGACGATCGTGACCAGGTCGCCGACGCGTAGCGCCATGAAGCCCGACACCCACGACGTGCGTCGCGGCGCGAGAGACACTGCCGCCGCCGTGGAGTCGGTCTGCGCCCAGGCGCTGCCGCCGAGTGCGGTGAGGAAGGCCAGGATCCCCAGCCCGATGATTGCCCGCATCTGTCGCATCGCTATCCTCCGCTCTTGAGCATGACCCGCCCCGGCGCGATCGCCACGCCGGTCACGGTCTTCCGCCGACCCTGGGGGTAGGCGCGCACGGTCTCGCCGGCGCGCGCGCCGTTCAAGGCCACGCCGGGGAGGACGATGTGGATCCCGCCGCGCGACCACTCGAGGCTCACGGTCTCGCCGGCGGCGACGAGCTGTGGTGGGGCGACGACGAGCGCAGTGAGCTCGTCGCCCGCGGCCAGCGGGCGCCGCACCTCCCAGCCCGCGGCAGGGCGCAAGCGCGCGGCGGCGCGCGGCGGACCCCAGAAGGTCCTGGTCTCGCTCTGGATGTCCTCGGCGGCCAGCGTCGCGCGCGCAGGCAGTGCGCGCGCGGCGACCCAGGTCGTATCGGCGACTCCGGCGCGCACCCGCACCGCCACCGGATGTGCTGCCGGCGGCTCTATCACCACGGCGAACCAGCCATCGAGACCTCGCCCGGCGACATGCAGCGCCGGGTCGGGCGCCGCGTCGAGCCCCGGGGGAACCTGTCCCCACTCGAGGCGGAGAACCGCCATGTCGACGTTCCACTCGGCGGCAATGCACGCGACGGCGCTGCGTTCGATGGCCGGCCCGGGCGACGCCGCAGCGCCGGCTGCGGCCGGGGCGGCGTCCGCTGCGGCCGGGGTGCCCGCCGCTGCGGCCGGCGCCGCCGTGCCGCGCACGCCGATCAGGGCGGCGAGCACCGCGGGCACGAGCCACCGCGGCTGTCTAGATGACCAGCTCATTGGTCGCCTGCATGATGTCATCGGAGACGCGCAGCGCCTTGGCGTTGATCTCATAGGCTCGCTGCGCCGTGATCATGTCGGTGATTTCCTGCACGATCTCGACGTTGCTCGCTTCCAGCGCCCCTTGCAGGAGGCGCCCGAACCCGTTCTGATTGGGCACGCCCACGATCGGTTCGCCCGCGGCCGCCGTCTCCACGTACTGGTTCTGGCCGATGGCGAGGAGGCCGGACGGGTTGATGAACCGCGCCAGCTCGAGCCGCCCGAGCTCGACCGCCTGACCCGCGTTGCCCACGGCCGCGCTCACCAGGCCGTCAGGGGAGATGGTGATGGATGTGGCCTCGGCCGGGACCATGATGCTGGGCAGCAGTGGATAGCCATCGCTGGTCACCAGCACGCCGTCCTCGGAGACGCGCAGGCTGCCATCGCGCGTGTAGGCGATGGTCTGGTCGGGGCGCTCCAGCAGCAGGAAGCCATCCCCCTCGATGGAGAGGTCGAGGGGCCGCTCGGTCGTCTCGATCGGACCCTGGGAGTGGATCCGGTTCACGGCTGCCACGCGCACTCCGCGTCCCACCTGGATGGGGCCGACCACGGCCTTGCCCGGCTCGGCACCGGGTCGCACTCCCTGCATCGTCTCGTAGAAGATGTCCTGAAAGGCAGCCCGGCTGCGCTTGAAGCCGGTGGTGGTGACGTTGGCCAGGTTGTTCGCGATGACCTCGATCATCCGCTGCTGGGCGACCATTCCGCTGGCCGAGGTTCTCTGGCTGGCATTCATGCCTGATCTCCTTGTTTCACTGGCCGGGGCTAGACGTCACCGACCTCAGAGGTGGCGATGCCGAGGACCCTGTCCATCGTCTTCAAGGCCTGCACGTTGGCGGCGTACGTTCGCTGGATGGCGATGAGGTCCACGAGCGACAGGATGGAGTCGGGGTTGGCGTCCTCGATCTGACCCTGGTGCACCACGGTGATCTCGCTCGGGACCGGGACCGTCTTCTCCGTGGTGGCGAAGAGCCCGCCCTCTTCCCGCGTGAGCGCGTTGAGATCGGAAACGGTCTCGACCCGGAGCTCGTCCACCTTCCTCTCATCCACCAGCAGGACGCCCGCGGCGTCCACCTTCATCTCGGTGCCGAAGAGGATCACCGGCCCGCGCCGCCCGAGCAGCGGGTTGCCGTCCAGATCGCACAATCGGCCGGCGCGGTCGAGCTTGAGCGACCCACCCCGCGTGAGTCGCTCGCCGCGCGGTGTCTGCACCACGAAGAAGCCGGGGCCGTCGAGGGCGACATCGAGCGGCCGTTCCGTGTCGAGCAGCCGCCCCTGGCTCCAATCGGTCCACTGCACCGGACTGGCCGATTCCTCTCCCGGACGCAGGTGCGCAGTGACTCGCATCGACTTGAACGTGGGAGTTCCCGCCTGGGCCAGGTTGTGGGACGTGATCTCCTCGCGTCGAATGAAGTACGACAGCGTGCGCGCCGCACCGACGATGCCACTCAGCGACATGAGACGACCTCCATAGAACCTGTCTGCCGGCCGCCGGTCAGTACCGCAAGGACCGTGCCGCTGTCACGAACCGCCCCTGGTGCGGCCCATTCCCTTGATCGCCTTCATCTTGTCCCGAACGCCCGGCGCGGATGGGAGGGGTCGCGCGGCGCGAAGATACGGAATGACCGGAAAGACCTTCCGCGTCGTACCGCGGTCGCCGGCGCCAGAGCTTCGCGCGCGGCGAGATCGAGGCTGCGCACGGCGTCCAGCGCCCAGCCCGTGCGCCGGGCGACCTCGGCCGCCGGCCGCCCTCTGCCGAGGAGTCGGCGCACCTGGCGGCGGCGTGCCGCGGGCGTCCGCGGGTGGCGACTCGGTGCCATGAGCAGCATGCAGAGCACGACCGTCAGGATCAGCGCGGTCACCAGGCAGCGCAGCACGAGCGGATCGGAATCCGCCGGGAGCGGGAGCTGGTCCAGGTAGCGGCCGGGGAGCTCCAGGAGGACGGGTCCGTGCATCCTGGCAGCGCGGGCGGCGCCCGCGATCGCGTCGCGCGCGCCGGACAGGGTGAGGACCTCCTCGAGACGCCCCATCAGCACCAGGGGCAGTGCGGCGCCGAGGACGATGAGCCAGAGCGAGCGTTTCATGCCGCTTCCCTCCTTGGATCGATGCGCTCGCCGAGGCGGCGCAAGGCCCGGGTTCTGATCTGAGAGACTCTCGACTCGGTGATGTGCAAGATCTCTCCGATCTCGCGCAGCGTGAGCTCCTCGAAGTAGGAGAGGTTGAGGATGAGCCGGTCGCGTTCCGACAGGGTCGCGAAGGCGATGGCGAGTTCGGACCAGGTCTCATCCGCCTCCAGGGCGTCGCTCTGGCTGCGGCTCGCCGGGTCGGCAATGGCCTCGGCCAGTCGCCGCTCCGGGGCGCGGCCTGCCGGCGCCGGATCGAGCGGGAGGAGCACGGGTTCGGAGTTCGCGTCCGCGTAACGCCAGTAGGTCGCCAGATCGACGCCGAGCGCGGCCGCCATCTCGTCGGGTTCGGGCTGGCGGCCGAGGCGGCGGCGGAGATCGCTCTCCACGGAACGGAGGTGGCGGATCCGTTCGCGGACCGATCGTGGGATCCAGTCCCAGCTGCGCATCTCATCCCGCATGGCCCCCCGGATGCGCGGCAGGGCGAAGCTCGAGAAGGCGAATCCCCGTGCGGGGTCGAAACTCTCGAGCGCCTGGACGAGACCCACCGTGCCGGCGCTCAACAGATCCTCGAACTGCATGGCTCCCGGAAGCCGGGTCGCGAGTTCGCGCGCGGCGTGGTGAACGAGCCCCAGGTATTGCTCCAGCAACCTGGCGCGCGCCTCCATGTCCCGGTCGCACTGGTATCTCCGCCACAGCGCATCGGTGACAGCGGTCGTCGCTGGCTTGCGGACGACCGACAGCGGCGGATGATGGTCGAGAGTCCTTCGCATGCAGCAGATCTCTCTGTATGGTGCTCGCTCAGTTGCCGGCGAGCGCGAGGTCGAAAGCCGGTGCGGCAAAGTCCGGCCGCCCCGCCGGCGCTGGTCGCAGGTCGCGCGGCACGCGTTGCCCGTCGGCGATCCACCGAATCGGCAGCCGGGACAGCCCCGACACCACGAAGGCGGCATCGTCGGCCGGATACTCGTCCACCTTGGTCGGGAGGATGTGAGTGACACCGAGCGCGCGCGTCCGCGACACGAGGAGGCGCAAGACACCCGGCGGCAGTCCTGCCGGCAGCGTCAAGTGCATCTCATCCGCATGCAGCGCCTCGAGGCATTCCCGTACTGCCGCCTCGTCCTCCCGCTCGCGCGGGCCGCGGCCGGGCGTGTCCACGATCAGGACATCACGATGGCGCAGGCGGCGCATGATTCTCGGGATGTCGCTCGAACTGTAGGCCACGGCGACCGGCGCGTCCGCCAGTTCAGCAAAGGCAGTGAGCTGCTCGATCGCCCCGACGCGATAGGTGTCGAGCGCGATGAAGCCAACGCGCCGGTCGCCGAAGGCCTGCTCGTGCATGGCCAGCTTGGCCGCGGTCGTGGTCTTGCCGGCGCCGGTCGGGCCCACAAGAGCGAGCACGAACGGGCGGGCCGCCACGCGTTTCCGGTGCCGAAGCCCGGGCGCCGCAGCGGGAGCGGCAACGGCGGGTCCCGGCGTGAGCAGTGTCGGTGTGGACTCCGTGGCTGCCTCCGGCGGGGCGGTGGCGGAGACTTCGAAGAGACGCCCGCGACGGTCGAGCCGGCGGACACCGAGCAGGACCGCGTGCGGACCGATCTGCGACCGGGCCTGCGTGAACAGGTCGGGGAGGTTGGGGCCGGTGAACGTCTCAATTTTCATGCGGCAGCTCCCACAGACTGATCGTCTGAATCGGGGCCTGGGGTGGCAGCTCGGCCAGCGAGATCACCGCAAGTCGCGGTAGACCGGGCTCGATGAGCCGCCGGATGCCGAGGCGGAGGGCGGGTGGGGTGATCAGCGGCGGCAACGCGCCGTCCTTCTTCGTGTCGGCGACAATTCGCCCGAGCGCGCTGAGTGCCGCTGTGAGCTCGCCTGGTTCCATCCCGCGTTTCCCGCCCTCCGCCTTGCCTGGACTGAAAGTCTGCATCAGCGCCAGCTCGAGCCGCGGCCCCACCGCGATCGCGTGGATGGTGGGGTCGTCTCCGCGCAGCATCTGCGCGATGACGAGCGACAGCGCGCGCCGCGCGTGTTCGGTGAGAATCTCGGGGTCCTTGGTCTGGTCGGCGACATCGGAGATCGCCTCGAGAATCGTCACCAGGTCGCGAATCGGAATGCCCTCGCGGGCGAGCCTTTGCAGCACGCGGTGCAGCGTCCCCAGCGACACCCGGTTCGGGACCACGTCTTCCACCAGAGAAGGGTGGGTCTCCTTGAGGCCGTCAAGGAGCCGGCGGGTGTCCTGGCGGCTCAAGAGCTCGGCTGCGTGCTCGCGAACCGTCTCGAGGAGGTGGGTCGTGAGGACGGTGGTGGCATCGACCACCGTGTACCCGGCGCTCTCGGCCGTCGTCCGCTCGGTCGGATGGATCCACACCGCGGGGATGCCGAAGCTGGGATCAGTGGTGCCGGCCCCATCGATGCGCGCGGCATTGCCGCTCGTGTTCAGGGCGAGGAGCTGTCGCGGCATGAGCTCCGCTCCGGCCACCCGGACCCCGCGCACCTTGATCGCATACTCGTTGGCGGCGAGCTGTATGTTGTCCCGGACCCGAACCGGCGGGATGACCATCCCCAGTTCGAGAGCGAGCTGCTTGCGCATGATGCCGATCCGTTGCAGGAGGTCGCCGCCATGCGACGGATCGGCGAGCGGAACGATGCCGTAGCCGATCTCGAGCTCGAGTGGTTCGACCGAGAGGATGTCCTGGACCGGGGGCTCTGCGCCCGTCTCCTCGCGGCTCGGGGCCGGCTCGGCCTGGTCTCCCGCCCGCCCGAGCCGGCGCCTCGCCGTGTAGGCGATGAGGCCGGCGCAGACGGCGAGCGCGAGGAAGGGGATGGCCGGCAGGCCGGGGATGATGGCGAACAGACCGAGAATCGCCGCCACCGTCCACAGGACGCCGGGGTTGCGCGTGAGCTGCGATCCCAGCGCACCGGCGACGGCCATCCGCGACGAGCCGTAGGTGACCAGGATGCCGGCGGCCGTGCTGACCACGAGGGCCGGGATCTGGGTCACCAGGCCGTCGCCGACCGTCAGCGAGCTGTAGGTGGTGAGGGCATCCTTGGCCGACATGCCCTGCTGAGTCATGCCGATCACGAAACCGCCGACCAGGTTGATTACGGTGATCAGGATCCCGGCAACGGCGTCGCCGCGCACGAACTTGGCGGCGCCGTCCATGGCGCCGTAGAAGTCGGCATAGTGGTTGATCTCCTCGCGCCGGCGACCGGGCCTCCGTTTCGTCGATGAGGCCGGCGCCGAGGTCGGCGTCGATGCTCATCTGCCGCCCCGGCATGGCGTCCAGGGTGAAGCGGGCGGCGACCTCGGCGATGCGCCCGGACGCCCTTGGTGATGACGACGAAGTTGATGACGACGAGGATCAGGAAGATCACCAGCCCGACGACGAAGTTGCCGCCGATCACGAAGTTGCCGAAGGCGGCGATGACCTGCCCGGCCTCTCCCGTGCTCAGGATGAGCCGCGTGCTGCTCACGTTGAGCCCGAGCCGGAACAGGGTGATGAGCAGGAGCAGGCTCGGGAAGATGTTGAACTCCAGCGGATCATTGACCGCGAGCACGACGAGCAGCACGGTCAAGGCGAGCGCGAAACTCAGCGCCAGCAGGAAGTCGAGGGCCAACGGCGGCAGCGGAACGATGAGCAGCGAGACGACGATGACGACGCCGATGGCGAGATAGGTCTCGGCGGCGGAGACGAGACCGAAGCGCCTGCCGCCGCCGGGGGAGTCGGCGTGCAGCGAACCGCGTGCCGCGGGTGCGACGGAGCCGCGTCCCGTGGTCACCGCGTGTCCATCAGCGGCAGCCCGGATCCCGGCGGGGGGGAAGGTCACCGTGCTCATGCGATCTTCCTCGGCCTGAGCACCTCAGGCAGCCCGCGCAGCGAGTCGCGTTGCCGGTAGATGAAGGCCAGGATCTCTGCCACCGCGGCATAGAGAGCGGGCGGGATCGGACGGCCGACCTCGGAGGTGGCGAGCAGGGCGCGGGCCACCGGCCGGTTCTCGACGATGGGCACACCCGCTCGCTCTGCTATCTCGCGGATGCGCGCGGCGAGCTTGCGCTGGCCCATGGCGAGGACGAGCGGCGCCGAAGCGGCGGCGAGATCGTACTTGAGAGCCACTGCGATCTCGGTGGGGTTGACTACCACAACATCAGCGGTCGGCACCCGCTGCAGCATGCGGCGGCGGGCGTGCGCATGCGCCATGGAGAGCAGACGGGCTTTGACGTGCGGATCGCCCTCCGAGTCCCGCAGGTCGTACATGACCTCCTGCCGCGTCATGCGCAGACTCTGCTCCAGGCGGAAGTGCTGATAGGCATAGTCGATGGCCGCCAGGACCAGGTACCCGACGCCGAGCAGTACGGCCATGCGCACCGCGAGGCGCTGCATGACCAGGGCAATCTCGGCCGGCCCGGTCTGGGGCAGTGACACGAGCTGCGGGATCGCACGGGTGATGATCCAGTAGCTCGCGAGCGCGATCGCCGCCAGCTTGAACAGGCTCTTGAATCCGGTGAACAGCGCCTCGCGACTGAACAACCGCTTGCACCCGGAGATCGGGTTCACGTGGTCGAAGTTGGGCAGCACGGGTCGCCAGGAGATCACGCCGCGGGCCTGGGCGAGGTTCACGGCCAGGATGATGGCGGTGAGTCCCATCGCAAAGGGCAGGAACGCCACCAGCGCCCCCCGCATCACGAGCTGGAGCATGCCCGCCGTCCCCTCCGGCCCCCGCTCCGCAAACGACATGGCGCCGGCGCTCTCCCGCAGGACCCGGTGGGTGAAAACGGCGAACCCGTTCGCGGCGAACTGGGTGAGGAGCAGCGCGCCGCCGAGCAACCCGGCTGCTGCCGCCAGCTCGACGCTGCGGGCGATGCGCCCCTGCTCGCGGGCCCGGGCCCGGCGCTGCGGGGTCGGTTGCTCGTTCCGTTCCTGTCCACTGGGTTGTTCCTCGGCCATGGCGTGCTCACACCTGGGGAACTCGGCGCAGCGCCTCGATGACGCCGGCCACCTGCGCCGGCAGCACTACCATCCACTCGCCGATCGCGGCGGTGACGGTCGGCACCGAGAACCAAAGCAGGAGGAGTCCGGTGAGAATGGCGACTGGAAACAGCACGAATATCGCCTGCAGCTGTGGAACCGCCCGGTTGGCGAATCCGACAGCGAGATCGACGAGGAAGAGGGCGACCATCGCCGGAGCTGCGGCCTGGATCGCCACTGTGAACAGCGTGTTGGCGAGCAGGACGCAAATGGCGGGCCCCTGCTCGAGCGAGATGCCGGCGCCCGGCGGCAGCACCTCGAGGCTCCTGGCCAGACCGCGCAGCAGCATCAGGTGGCCGTCGACCGCAATGTAGATCATGAGCGCGAGCATGCTCTGAATCTGTCCGACGCCCGGTACCTGCACATCCACCATGGGGGCCAAGGCCGGACCGAGCGAGAGTCCCATCTGCAAGGAGATCACCTCGCCGGCCAGCGCGGCGCCGTGCACGATGACCGACGCCGTGAGCCCGATCGTGAGTCCGATCAGGAGCTCGGCGGCGAGCCCGAGCGGCAGCACGACCAGTGCCTCCGGCGCTCGCGCCACCGGACAGGCAGGGAGCAGGGCCAGCGTGAGCACCACCGCCACGACCACGCGCACCAGCCGCGGGGTCCCGTTGAGCGACCAGAGAGGCGCCGACAGCGCGAGCCCCGTCACCCGGGCCAGCACATAGGCGAAGGTGGGTAGGTGATCGGGGAGGAGGATCCGCGACAGCGCTTCGAGCATCACGTCGCCAGCATGGAGAGGGTGTTGAGAACGCCGGCCAGGTAGTCGGTCAGCTGGGTGAGGATCCACGGCAGGAGAATGATGAGCGCAACCCCGAGGGCCAGGAGCTTGGGCACGAAGGTAAGCGTCTGCTCCTGAATCTGGGTGACGGCCTGGATCAGGCTGACGATGACGCCGACGATCAGCGATATCAACAACAAGGGGCTCGCCACCAGGATGGTGATCATGACCGCGTGGCGCACGATTTCAGCGGCGGCGTCGACAGACATGGGTCCTCACCGGAATGAGAGCACGAGGTTCTTGACCAGGAGCGTCCACCCGTCCGCCAGCACGAACAGCAGCAGCTTGAATGGCAGCGATACCATCATGGGCGGGAGCATGAACATGCCGAGGCTCATCAGCACCGAAGCCACGATCAGGTCGACCACGATGAACGGAATGAAGATGAGAAAGCCCATCTGGAAGGCGGTGCGCAGCTCGCTGGTCATGAAAGCCGAGGCCAGGGTGAGGGTCGGCAGGGTCTCCGGAGTGAAGCTCTCCTCGGCCTGACTCAAGTCGGCGAACAGGGCCAGGTCCTTCTCGTTGGTGTTGGCGAGCATGAACTCGCGAAAGGGCTGGATGCCGATCTGGTAGGCCTGGGCCTGCGTGATCTCGCCGCGCATGAACGGCTGCAGCGCGATCTGGTTGGCCTTCTCGAGCGCGGGGTTCATGACGAGCCCGGTCAAGAGGACGGCCAGCGCGGTCAGGAGCTGCATGGGAGGAGCATTCTGGGTGCCGAGTGCCGGACGCACGAATTGCAGCACGATGAGGATCCGCGTGAAGCTGGTCATGAGCAGGAGCAGGGCGGGGAGGAGGGTGAGCGCCCCGATGAAGACGACCAGGCCGACCGCGCCCGACAGATGCAGCTCGTCATCACCCTGGCGCACCGTGACCGCCATCGGGGGGGGCGCCGGCGGCAGGGCGGTGCCGGTCCCCGGCGCCGGCACCGGGTCGGCCGCGGCGCCGGCGGCGGGGGCCGTCGCGTCCTGCGGAGCGACCTGGGCGACGGCGGCATCGGGGGCGGCCGCCAGCACGACGAGGAGGAGCGCGGGGAACAGGAACCGCCTGAGGGTCTGCCGCCACCGGCCGGAAGGGCCGGCCGCTTCGCTGCCGTTGGCGGGTGTCGCCGCCAGCAGCGCTCGCGACTCGCTGGCACCGAGCTTGGTCAAGAGCCTCGCCCCGTCCTCGCCGATCGAGATGACGAGAACGCGGTCGGCGACACGCAAGAGCCCTACGCCCTGCTTGGGCCCGATGGGCACCCGCTTCATGAGGCTGAGCGGCAGATGGCCCGTTCCGGCCTGGGTCATGCCCTGCAGCCGCCGCAACAAGTGCAGCGCTGCATACACGAGCACCAGGGTGACCAGAGTGGCCGCAACGAGCCCGAGGAATCCGGAGCCGATCACGCCTTCTTCTCCCCGGGAGCGCTCAGGACGCGCGTAATGCGCACGCCGAAGTTGTCACCGATCACGATGACCTCACCTTCGGCGAGCTTCTGGTCGCTGATATGAACGTCCACCGCTTCACCGACCAGGCGATCGAGCTGTACCAGGGATCCTTCCCGCAACTCGAGGATCTCGCTCAGGGTCAGCGTCGTCCGCCCGATCTCGATGATCACCGGCATGGAGACGTCCATGAGCGCGTCGAGAGCAAGGGCATCCGGCGCCGGGGCGGAGGTGGAGTCGTCCACGCCGGTGGCGGCCGGCGGAGCGGCGGATGTGGGGTCGCTGGTCACGAGATCACCCTCCGTTGCTTCACGGGTTCAAATCGACTGGGGAGCGGTCGCGTCGCCGCCTCGGTGATGCGGAGCACGAGCTGGCCGCCGACGCGGCCGGGAGTAGCCTTGTACAGAAGCATCCCGTTGACGAAGACGTTCACCTGGGTGTCGGGAGGCATGCCGGTATCGAGGATCTGGCCCGGGCGCAGCGAGTGGACTTCGCGCATCCGCAGCGGAACGATCGGGAGCCGTGCCGAGAGGTCAAGTCGCGCATGCTGGAGGCCGCTGGGTGCGAGCAGCCGGCGGCCAGCGAGTGGCAATTGCATGCTGGCGGGAACGCGCGGTGGACCGGCCTCCGCCGCAGCTTCGGGCGGGGCAAAGGGCAGACCCACGGTCAGCGTGCCCGTGAAGGAGTCCATCGTGAATCGCAGCAGCATGGCCAGGTAGCGGTCTTCGCTCTGCGCGAAGCGCCCGGGAGCAGGGTTGGCGGTGAAGGCAATGATGTCGCGGCTCACCGGTATGATGTCGGCCCAGGTGTCAGCCACCGCCGCGACAACGCGCTTGCTGACCGGGGTCAGTACTCCCTGCTCGATCTGAGTGAGCGCGCGCTCGAGACCCGCCGGCCGTCCGCTGCCGCCCAGCAGGCGATCGACGAGAGCGAGGCCGGTCCCGATGCCCCACTCGAGGATGCCGGTGCCTTCGCCTTTGCGGCCCACCTTGAAGAGGTAAGCCGCACAGGGTGAGCCGAGGGCCACTGCGAGTTCCGAGTAGTAGATGCTCTCGATCCCGAGCGCCGATACCTCGACAGCCGTCCGCAGCTGGGCGGTGAGTGCCTTGCGCAGGTTCTGGAGGAGCGCCGTCTGGGCGGTCTCCAGCGCGAGCGCGGTCTTCTGTCCGAGCCGCGTGGGCCGGACGAAGCTGTAGGGGCGAACCTCGGGTTGGGCGCGCTCTTCGCCGGCCGTGCCGGCCTTGATCGCGAACAACCCGTCGATCGCACTCTGCGCGAGGAGATCCGCGTCAGCCATCACTGCACCACGAACTGAGGCAAGTAGACCTGCAGGTGTGCGGAATCACCGATCAGGTCGCCGATCTTGCCGGCGAGAACGACCTTGAGCGCATCCCGTGCGCCCGGCTTCTGCAGCATCTCCATGGTCTGCTCCGACAGCGTGCTGATGACAACATCCTTGACCACGTGCTCATGCGTACGCACGTATTCTTCGGTTTCCTTGTCCATCACCTCGATCGCCACCGTGGCCAGCAGGTAGTGGTTGCCCTCCGACCCGGCCGGATTGACGATGATGTTGTCGAGCTCGACGACCGATGCCGGCTCCGCCTTGTGCCTCTCCTTTCCCTTGGCGTTCGTGTCGGCGCCGCCATCGGCTGCGGAGCGCGGGGCGAATGCGGGAGCGAGAACCAGCGCACCGAGGCAGAGCCCGGCGGCGACCGCCCCCGCGACGATGCCGATCGCGGCGGGCTGGCGAGCCTTCTTCCGCGGCGGCGGCTCCGGCGACTCTGATCCTTCGACAATCGCCAGTTCGGCCATGAAAACGTCCTCCTTTCTCCATGGCGTGACGGGTCGACGCGTGTCCTTTGCAACACCCGTACCAGGCCGGCAGCCCGGCGAGCTCCGGTCCGGGCTCCCGGTCGCGCCCATATCTGTCTACTGATCAATGGGTTCCGGCGGCGGCTCGGCGGCCGGAGCGCCGCTGAGCGGCGCCCTGCAGAAAGCGGCGCCGGAGGACGGCAATTCGTTCCGCCGGGGAGCGGTTCTTGCCGGTCAGAAGCAGTCCGCTGGTCGGACCGTCTCTCCTGGCGCCGCGCCGCGGATCACCGCAAGAGGCTCGTGAGCAGGGCGAGCATGTCGTCCGCAACGGTCATCGCGCGGGCGTTGGCCTGGAATCCACGCTGTGTCGTGATCATGTCGGCGAACTGCGTGGAGAGGTCGACGTTCGAGCGCTCGAGGGTGCCCGCAGCGATCGCCTGTCCCGCCGCGGCGTCCATGAAGCCGGCGGTCGCTCGCCCGGAGGCGGGAGTCTCGGCGTAGGCATTGCCCTCGATGCGGGCGAGCCCGGCCGGGTTCGCGATCGTGGCGAGCGCGATCCGACCGGCGGGGATGGTGGCGCCGTTGCCGTAGATTCCCTGGATCAAGCCGTCGCCGTCGACGGCGAGGCCGACCAGATCCGCTGCTGCCCTGCCGTCGGCGGCGATCATCGCCGTCGTCGAGGGTCCGGCGTGCGCAGTCAGTCTGCCGCCGTCCGCTGCCGCCAGATGAACGGAGAAGGCCGGCGCGCCGGACGGGGTGAGCTGGATCCCGCCCCCGCCCTGGTCATAGGTGAATCCGGCAAGGTTCCCGTCGGCATCGAAGGTCACGCGACCGCTGGTGCCGGCAGCGATCAAGTCGCCGGGGCCGCCGGCCGTCCAGGTCCAGCTCCCGTCGCCTGACTTGGTGAAGGTGAATCGCAGCGCGTGAGAGTTGCCCGCCGGGTCATGGACGCTCACGGTCATCGCGCGCTCGGTGCCCGCCGTCGCGGCGGCGTCCAGGTTGCCGCTGATCGCGAGCTCGCTCGTGGCCTCGGCCGGTGCCCGGGCGCCGGGATCGATCACGATGTCCCCGATGCCGGCCCCGAGCGTGCCGTCGCTTCCGGCGGTCGCTCCCTGCAGCACATAGTGGGTGCCGCCCAGGACGAGCCGGCCCGTGGGGTCGATCTCGAAGTTCCCAGCCCGGCTGTAGACGACGCGGCCGCCGTCCCGGAGCATGAACAGGGCGTCACCGACGATGGAGAGGTCGAGGGGTCGCCCGGTCTCCTCCAGGGTCCCCTGGGTGAACAACGCCTCGACTCCCCTCACCCGCGCGCCGTTGCCGATCTCGAGTGCGGCCTGATTCGAGCCCGCAACATGGCTCGCGCTGGCCAGGCTCGTCGAGAACATGTCCTCGAACAGCGTCCGCGACGCCTTGAACCCCACCGTGTTGATGTTGGCGATGTTGCTGCCGATGACATCGAGGCGGAGCTGGTGATTCCTGATCCCGCTGAGGCCGGTCTGAAACGCACGCCACATGACAGTCCTCCCTTGTTGATTCGCGGCGCTCGCGCCTCACGCTGCCTTGGCGGGAGCCGGAGCGATCTCGACCAGCGCATCGAGGCCCACGACGAGATCGCCGATGCGGAGGTGGATGCCGTCCTCATCGAACAGCACGCGGTCGACGCAGCCCGCGGCATACGTGCGCGCCGGCGCCGGCTGGCCATCGGCACCGGTGATCTCGACGCGACAGCGATAGGTGCCGGAGGGCAGGTCGCCGGGGATGGTGATCGTCCGCCGCCCGGATTCGATGGCGCCGAGATTCTTGGTGGCCACTTCGCGGCCGCTCGCATCGATCAGATGCAGCCTGGCGTTGCCCCCGCCCGCCCCGGCATCCACCGTGATCTGGCCCTTCCCGTCGGCGGGGATCACCACCTGGTCGCTCTCGACGAGGACGGAACGTCCGAGGAGCGAGGCGCTGAACGATGTCCTGTTCAGCGCGGCACTGATCTCGAGGCTCTGCATCTGCTCGGCGAGGCCGGCGTTGATGCGGGTCAGCTCCTCGACCGTGCTGAAGCTCGCCAGCTGCGACGCGAACTCCTGGGGCGCGAGCGGCTGGAGCGGATCCTGATGTCGGAGCTGGGTGATGAGCAGAGTCATGAAATCGTTGCGACCCGAGGCGGCATCGGAGCGCGACGGCGTCTGGGTGCTGAACAGCGGCGACGTGACGGCGTTGGTCTCGATCATGATCTGGGGTCCTTTGCGGACAGGGCCGCGGTGAAGGAGCGGTCGGCCGGTCCCGAGCGGTGATCTTCGTCGCGGGCTCGGCGTCGCGAATGCTGGTCGCCGTGAGGGCCCGCGCCGGGGCGATCGGACTGGGGATCGAGGTCGCTGGTATGGGCCGTCTGGTGGACGGCTACGTGAGACTGGCCGAAGCCGTGCTCGGCCAGGGCCTTCTGCAACGTCACGATTCCATCACCGAGGTGCCGGATCATCTCCCGACTCGAGGAGAAGATCGTGGCGGAGAGGGAGTGGGCGCGCACCGTGACGCGGATCCGGCCTTCCGACCCGTCGAGATCCCGGAACGGGACCACGAGGGGCGATCCCGTCCTGGTTCCGGTCGTGGCCAGCTTGGGCGGCTGACTCGACGTGGCAGCCGGCGCCGCGCCGGGTTTCCCACCTGCCGGCGCCGCGGGCGGGCCGATGGCGTTCATGGCGGCAAGGGCGACCGGCGATGCAGGGCCCGATGCGGCGTTGCCCGCCGCCGGAGCGCGCGGCGGGGTTCCCCCACCTTCGGTGCCGCCGCCGGTCCGCTGTCCCGCCACGGCGGCTGGCTCGGGCTCGCTGTTCTCGGTGGCGGCTGGCCGCGAATACGCCTGGGACGTGCCGCTCTGGCCGGGCTCAAACCCGCTTGCGGTGCGCGGATGCGCGCCGCGAGTGGCGGCCGCCGAGGCATCCATGAATTCACCGGCGAACTCGGCGGACGCGGAGAACGAGGCGCTCGCGTTGCTCGCGCCGCGTGGCCGCGGCCGGCCATCCCCTGGCGTGCTCGCCGGCGAACCCAGGTCCTCGACCCCCGGGGCGCCGAGGAGCGCGACGAAGAGTGCCAAGTTGAAGCTGTCCCGCTCGCGCTCCTGGCTGCGGCCCACGAGACGGCCGGGGGTGGAGCCGCTGTTTCCGACGGTGGACGCCGGCGTGACGGCGGTCATCGTCCGGCTCGCGGCGACTCGAGCAGGCGCTCCTTGAGCCCTTGCTGGCGCTTGGCTGGCATGTAGGCGAGGATGGCGGCGGCATCCTTGACTGCCATCGATCGGAAGAGTGCGATGGCGTGTTTGTCATCGAGCTGCTCGACGAAGATCGCCGCATCGGCCGGGGGGAGGCCGACGAGAATGCGGGTCATCTCGAAGAACTCGACTCCGGATCGTTCTTTCGAGGAGTCGCTCGTTGGTCACGGCAGGCCCTGTGCCCCGGCGCGGCTGCGCTCTCGACGCGGCATCACCGGCCGCCGGCGGCGCCGCCGCTGCGCTCGCCAGCGTGGCGCTCGCCTGGGTGGCGTCGCGGGCGGTGTGGTTCGCCGGATCTCCGGCGGTCTCCTCCGGGGTCTGGGCTGCGGCTGGCGGCTTGATGATGAGGCGGCCGGCGGTTCCCGCCCCCATGGCCAGAACGAACGCAGCGGCGGCGATCATGACCAGCTTCTTCACGATTCACCTCGCTCCTGGTGCGAGAGCCAGCGCTGCTGCGAGAGGCTGTCGTGCTCCTTGCGCTCTTCGCGCCTGGCATCGGTGGCCCAGTCCTCTTGGCTCCGGTCACGGAGCTTCTCCACGATCAACCTCTCCTTGCGCGCAGTGCCGAACGCTTCTTGCACGACATGGACCTGATCCTCGGCGCTACGGTGGTTGTCGTCAGCCACCGTGGCCTCGACTGCGGCTGTCTGCACGGCGAGGCCGAGGTTGCGCAGCGTACCGGCGGGGCTGACCTCGGCGGTGGAGCCCGGCATCTGCTCCTGGCAGCGCTCCAGACGGGCGCTGGCCTCCTCGCTGGTCTGGCGTGCGACTTCCTCGCATTGTCGTGCCTGAGCAAGGGCGCCTGCCCTCTCCGTCTCGACTTGCCGGCGGAGGTTGAGCAGGCGATCCAGGCGAAAGGCGAAGCGCTTCATGGCTGATCTCCCCGCAGATAAGTGCGAATTTCGCCGGCGAGAGCGTCGAGCCGCGCGACGACATCCTCGAGGCGTGTTCCATCGCCGGCGTCCTGGCAGAGGAACGCGCGCACCGCACCCCGAAATCGGATCGCCGCATCCACCTCGTGGTCGGTGCCCGCCTTGTATGCTCCGACGGCGATGAGATCCTCGTGCGCACGGTGCACCGCTTCGAGCCGCAGAACGAGCTCGGCCGCTTCGCGGTGCCCGGCCGAGATGACCGAGTCCCGCACGCGGCTCACGCTCTCCAGCACGTTGATGGCTGGGAAGTGCCGCACGTTGGCGAGCTGCCGCGAGAGAACGATGTGCCCGTCGAGGATGGCGCGGGTCGAGTCGGCGACCGGCTCGGTGAAGTCGTCGCCCTCGACAAGGACGGTATAGAGACCGGTTATGCTGCCCACCGCCGCGGTCCCCGCACGCTCGAGCAGCCGCGGCAGCATCGCGAACACCGAGGGCGGATAGCCCTTGGTAGCCGGCGGCTCGCCCACGGCCAGACCGATCTCACGCCACGCCATGGCCACACGGGTGATGGAGTCCACCATCATCAGAACGCTGTGCCCCTGGTCGCGGAAGTACTCGGCTATGGTGGTCGCCACGAAGGCGCCCGTGGCGCGCACGAGTGCCGCCTCGTCGCTCGTTGCTGCCACCACCACGGAGCGGCGCAGGCCTTCGTCGCCGAGGTCGCGCTCGATGAACTCGCGCACCTCGCGGCCGCGCTCACCGAGGAGGGCGATGACATTCACGTCGGCGCTCGTCTTGCGTGCGATCATGCCGAGGAGAACGCTCTTGCCGACGCCGCTCCCGGCCATGATGCCGATGCGCTGGCCCTCGCCGAGGCTGAGCAAGCCGTCGATCGCTCGCACTCCGGTGCCGAGCGGCCGCCGGATGAGGGTCCGCTCGAGCGGGTTCAGTCGCTGCCCGGACAGCACGCGATGCTCGGTGGGACCGATTCGACCCCGCCCGTCGATGGGACGACCGAGTCCGTCGAGCACGCGCCCGATGAGACCTTCCCCGACGTTGGCGTAGAACTCCCGGCCCAGGGGCGTCACGAGGGCGCCCGGATGGACGCCGTGGATCTCACCGAAAGGCATCAGCAGGACGCCGCGGTCGTGGAAGCCGACCACCTGCGCGACGACGCTGGCGCGATCCTCGGGTGAGATCCGGCAGATCTCGCCGACCGGGATCGGCAACGAGGTGGCTTCGACCACCTGTCCGATGACGCGAGTGACGCGCCCGGACACGATGGCGCCCGGCGCATCTGCCAGTCGCGCGCAGGATTCCTCGACCCAGGATGTGCTGTGACAATCACTCATGGGCCAGTCGCTCGTAGATGAGACGAAGAACCTCCTCGAGCCGCCCGTCGGCGATCCGGCGCGGGCTCTCGATGAAGAACCCGCCCTGCTCGATCGCCGGATCTCCGGTGCAGCGCCAGGCGCTGGACTGATCCGGGACCGCCTCGAGGTCGGCGCGCACCGCGTCGAGGTCCGCGGGATGGAGGCGGATCTCGACCGGTGTTTCGGGGCCGACCAGCTCGAGGCCGTGGCGGACCAGCTCGCGGACGATCTCCGGGTCGGTGCTCACCTCGCGATGGATGACCTTGCGGGCGACCGCGACCGCGAGCAGATAGAGATCCTGCTCGAGATTGTGGACGAAACGATTGCGGCCGGCGTCCAGCGCCTTGCCTGCTTCGGTCAGCGCCTTGACGGCCGGGCTCAGGGTCGCGGCTTCTTGCATTCTGCCGTCGCGCAGGCCTTCGGCGTACCCGCGGCGATAGGCCTTGGCGGGCCCTTCGGGGTCCGGCCAGCCGGGCGGCGGCGCCGGCGGCTGGCGGGCGATCGGGGCTTCGAGGTCCGGCGCCAGCCACTCGGTGGCGGTCCCCGGGTCGCGGCGCGGGCGATCGTCGGCGTCGCTGCCCGCCAGCGCCGGAGGCAACCACGATGCCGCCGCCGGGGCCGTGCTATTCGATGAACTCGCCATCTTCGCCCTCGCGCCGCACGACGACCTCGCCGGCCTCCTCGAGCTTGCGCACCTCCTCCATGATGGTCTGCTGCGCCGCCTCCACGTCCTTCACCCGGACCGGTCCGAGAAGCTCGATCTGCTCTTCGAGCGCCGTTGCAGCCCGCTCCGACATGTTGGAGCGCACGTGAGCCTTGAGCTCGGCGCTGGCGCCCTTCATGGCCAGCGCAAACTCCTTGCTGTCGATATTGGCGAGGATTGCCTGCACGCCCTTGCGGTCGATCAGCAGCAGGTCCTCGAAGGAGAACATGAGGGTCTTGATGCGTGCCGCCAGTTCGCCGTTGCGCGCCTTGATCCGGTCGAGGATCTGCTCGCTGCGCGCCCCGGCCGCCAGGTTCAAGAGCTTGGCGGCCCGGGCTGCATCGCCGGCGGCCGACAGCTCCTGCGAGAGCGAGAGGTCGGTCTTGCTGCGGAGGCCGTCCTCGAGCACCGCCAGCATATCCGGTCCTACTTTGTCCATCGCGGCCATGCGAAACAGCACCTCGGAGGCGGTCTCGACGGGCAACTCGTCGAGGGCTCGCCCGGCCTGCTTGATATCGATGTGGGAGAGGATGACTGCGATGGTCTGCGGGTGCTCGTCGAGGAGAACGCTGGCGAACATCCTGGGCTCGACTCGCTCGAGGTGGGACAGGGTGCCGGATTCGAGCTTCTTCTGAACGCGATCGAGAAGAGAGGCCGCCTGACTGTCGCCGAATGCGCGTTGCAGGAGCTGGCGGGCGGCCGACATCCCGCCGAGAACCGCCCGCTCGCTGGATCCCGAGACCATGTTGAACTCCTGGAGGACGTGGTTCACGACCTCGGGTTCGACCTCTTGCAGTCGCGCGATCTCGCGGGACACTGCCTCCACTTCATCCGGTGCGAGCTGGCGCAGGATCTGCGCCGACTTCTCCGGGCCGAGGGCGAGGCAGAGCACTGCGCTCTTCTGGATGCCGCTCAGGGACATGGCGGCCGTCAGCATTCAGCTCCTCCCTTCATGATTGCTTGAGCCAGGAGCGCACGACCTTCAGGCTTGCTTCCGGGTTGGCCTCGATCTGTCCGCCCGGACCCAGCCGGCCGCCGTTGGTGGGGCCGCCGTGGGCCGACGCGTCGCGCCCGCCTGCATCCGGGGTCCGCTGCGCCGCCCCGTTCCAGACCGCCCGGGCCGGCAGCGAGCTGACGATCTTGAAGGCGAGGAGCGCGAGCACGATGAGCGCGGCGATGCCGACCACGGGCCGGAGCACCCGGTCGAGAATCTCCACGATCTGGAGCTTGCCGCCGGCTGACTCGCTCCCGGCGCTCGCCGGCAGCGCCGCCACCGTGTCGAAGGGGACTGCCATCACGGTCAGGCGGTCACCGCGTGCCTCGTCGATCCCGATGGCATCACCGACCATGCGCGTGAGCCGCGCGATCTGCAGGGAGTCCACGGCTGCCGTGGTCGCCGCCGCCCGCTCCGCGACGAGCACCGCCGCTGTCAGCCGCGTCACGCGGCCGGCGGAGACCCGGCTGCTCTCGAACTCGCGCGCCGCGACGCCCGAGTCGGCGGCGCCCGGGTTCGGGATGAACGTCTCGGTCGCGCGATCCACCTGGTCGAAGCTGAGCTGGGCGGCCACTTCCGCCCGCACTCGCCCGGGGCCGAGGACCGGCTCGAGGAGGGAGTGGATCTTCTCCACCAGCGCCTCCTCGATCGAGCGCTGCAACTCCATCTGCCGGCTGCTTGCTCCGCCCTCCGCCCCTCGCCCCAGAGGTACGGAGAGAGGATGGCCGTCGGCATTCATGACTGCCACGTTGTCGGGCGAGAGCTCCTCGACGCTGTTGCTCACCACGTAGGTGATGCCCTGGATGGTCGCCGGCGACAGCACCACGCCGGGGGCCAGCGCAATCACCACCGAGGCCGTGGCCACCCGGTCCGGGCGGCGGAATGCGCTCGCTGCGGGCAGAGCCAGATGCACCTGCGCGCGCTCGATCCCGCGGATCCCGGCGATCGTGCGGGCGAGCTCGCCCTCCAGCGCCCGCTGAAATGTCACCCGCTGGGTGAACTCGGTCATACCCCAGGAAGGCTTGTCGAAGAGCTCGAGACCCGGCCGCCCGGCCACCGGACGGCCGTCCTTGGCCAGGGCCACGCGGGCGCGAGCCACCTCGGACACCGGCACCTGGATCTCGGTCCCGCCGGTTCCCAGGCGATGCGAGATCCCTGCGCCGGTGAGGCTCTCCGCGATGTCCGAGGCGTCCTTGTACTCGAGATCCCTGTAGAGGCTGATGTACGCGGGAGCGGAGGCCCAGCGCATCACCGCCCACACGGCCCAGATCACGAGGCCGACCCCGCCGACAGCGAGCGCGCCACGCATCATGCGGCCGCGCCCCGTTCCCAGCACCGGTGTCATCAGGTCGCTCACAGGTTCATCCAGGTTTCCGCTACTGCATGTTCATGACCGTGCGATATGCTTCGGTCAGCTTGTTGCGGATCTCCACCAGCAGCTCGAGGGAGATCGCCGCTTCCTCGGTCGCCGCCATCACCTCATGGATCTCGACCGGCTGCCCTTGCACGAACGCCGTGATGATGCGCTTGGCCTCGTCCTGCAGCCCCGATGCTTCGTTGAGCGACTGGCGGAAGACGTCGGCGAATGACGGACCGTCCGGGGACTGGATGGTCGGAAGTCGCGTCCAGGTGGGGGCCGCGATTCCGGACGTTGCGCTCATGATGGGCAGGGTCATGCGTTATCCCTTCACGTCGATGCGGCTGCCGGTCGGGAGGATCGCCGCCGCGGCGGGCCGCCCGTCCATGCCGTAGGTCAGCGCGCCGAACGCCGCGCGCTCTGCAAACACCGCGCGCTCCTCGGGAGTCAAGAGATCCCAGAGCGAGATGCCGGGAGAGCGAATAGCGGTCCATTCCGATGGCGGCGCGCTGATCGGCCGTCGTCTTCTCCGGCGCGAACGCCGCCTTGGCAGCGGATGACCGCGCCGCCGGGGGCAGGTGGAATGACCCGCTGGTGCTCACGGCCACGTCAGATCTCCAGCGCGCGCTTGAGCATTCGCTTCGCCGCCTGGAACACGGTGGCGTTTGCCTCGTACATGCGGCGAACGACCATCAGGTCCACGAGCTCCTTCTGCACGTCGACGTTGGGAAGCTCGACGAAGCCCTGCGCGTTGGCGTCGGGGTGGCGCGGATCGAGGAGGAGCTGGCCGGGAGACGGGTCGACCACGACCCGCGTCGCGATGTCGCCGCCCGCGCCCCCCTGCGCGACCGCGATCTGTCGCCGGTACGGACCCCCGTCCGGCTGGCGGGTCGTTTCGGAGTTGGCGATGTTGCGGGCGATGACCTCGAGGAACGTCTGCTGTACCCCCATGCCTCGCGCACTGGTCTTGAGCGACGGCATGAGCTGAGCAGGAAGGCGAGGCCCGGACCGTGGCGTGATCGGACTAGCCATTGCCGCGGATCGAGGTGCGGAGACTCTGGTATGCGAGGTGGAGGAGGCGTGCCTCCGCCTCGTATCGCAGCTGCACATCGGCGAGGGTCGCCATGTCCAGCTCCACGCTGGACTCACTCTGGGCAGCTGACGTGCCGGCGCCGTTCGGGGCGGTGACCGAGCTCGAGTCCAGCGTGCCGGCCACCTTCTCGGCGATCAGACGGTGCGCGGCCATCGAGTCGCCGAGACCGCGCTTGAGCGTCGCCGCCAGACTGGACGGACCGAAGAGAGCCTTGAGCATTGACCCCTCCTTTGCGAGTTCGCATCGAGCCAAGGCAAGGGTCGTGCCGGGTCTCTCGATCCGGTCGCACCGAACCCGGTGCCGGAGCTCAAGCCGGGGCGGGGTAAGGACTTGGCGCCAGGAATGCGGGCGTCGCGGCGGCGGCGGACGGGGTCAGGATGCTCGGATCCGCCTGGGGTGTCGTGCCGGCAGAGGAAGAAACTGCCGTGTCGCGCGGAAATCCGCTCCGCCCGTTGCCGGCGGACTGCCGGCGGCCGTTCAGCTTGTTGCGTAGTGTCCGGTCGCTGATGCCGAGCAAGAGGGCGGCGCGGCTGCGATGACCGGCAGTGACCTCCAGCGCCCGGGCGATCGCGTGCTGCTCGAGCAGGTCGAGATCGAGGATGCCTTCGAGCGATCCGGAGGCGGCGTCGGCACCGGTGCTGCCCGCGCTTGCTGCGGTCATCCCACGGGCGTGTTTGTCGCCGGCTGCGATCTCCGGCAGGAAGTCGCCCGGCACGAGCGGTCCGGCCGCATGCAGGATGACCGCGCGTTCGGTGGCGTGCTCGAGCTCGCGCACGTTTCCCGGCCAGGCGTGGCGCTCGAGGGCGGCGAGAGTCGCCGCCGGTACGGCGGGCGGGGCGATGCCGAGCTCACGGGCCGTGCGCAGCACGAAGTGCCGCACGAGCGCCGAAACATCTTCCGGGCGATCACGCAACGGCGGCATGCACAGGGGAATGACGCGGAGCCGGTAGTAGAGATCCTCACGGAACCGGCCGGCCTCTACTTCAGCGAGGAGATCGCGGTTGGTCGTGGCCACGATGCGGACGTCGGCCCGGACGCTGACGCTGCCGCCTACCCGTTCGAATTGCCTCTCCTGGATCGCCCGCAGCAGCTTGGCCTGCAGATCCACTCGCAGCTCGGAGACCTCGTCGAGGAGGAGCGTGCTCCGGTGAGCCCGTTCGAAGGCGCCGATGAGGCGGCTCGTCGCGCCAGTGAACGCGCCCCGTTCGTGACCGAAGAGGGTGCTCTCGACGAGACCCTCCGGCATTGCCGCGCAGTTGACCGCGATCAGGGGCGCGCGCGCCCGCGGACTCTGGCGATGAATGGCGCGCACGAGGAGCTCTTTGCCGGTGCCGGACTCGCCCTCGATGAGGACGCTGGCATTGGTGGGCGCGACGACTCGGGCGAATTCGATCACGCGGCGCAGGCTCTTCGACTCGCCCACGATCTCCAGGGCCTCCGTGCCCGGCCCGGGCAGGAGGGGGAGGCCCGAGCTCTGGAGCGCCCGGTCCACCGCCGGGCGCAACGCCTCGAGCTGGAGCGGTCTGGTGAGGATGGTGATCCCGCGGGAGCCCGGCGCGGAATCTCCCCCCGCGGGGAGTCCATCCGAACCGACCAGGATCACGGGGATGTCGCGCCCTTGCTGGCGGAGCCGGTCAACGAGATGCGTTGCGGCGGCGTCCGAGTCGCTCTGGCTCGCGATGACCAGATCCAACGGTTCCTGACCGATGTCGCGCAACCCCTGGGCGAGAGAAGATGCATGCACGGCATCATGCCCGCCCCGGGCGAGTTCCGCGTCGAGGAGCTCTGACTCAGACGCGTAGGTGGCTATGCATAGGATCCTTGCCACGGGTGGCCTCCTGGCGGATGGACTGGCCGATCTCCGCACCGGGCTCGTGGCGTTCTCCTGCCGCAGTCATCGGGGTTTCCTACCATGGTGGGCTCGGCGTGGAGAAGCGCCGCCTTCCCTCGGTTCCACTCGATCGGGGGCACAGGATCTGAGTGGGACCCCAGTTTCCCAAACTAATCGTCTGATCGAGGAAGTGGCTTGAGTCATTATCTTGAGCCCGTGATGATCTTGCAAAGTCAACGAAGACAATAGGATAGTGAATCTGACGGGGAGGGGCTGGATGGCCCACCGGCAGGATTCCGCAGCAAGTTGGCGGATTCTGTAAAACAGCCGCGAGCAACTAGCGGGATGGGTGGGACGGCGCGACGGCGGCAAAGCCCGGCGGCGGGCGCGGGCACTTTGGGTGCCGGCGGTCAGGACGGGCCCGGTGAGGGGGACGGGCAGCGCGGGGAGGGGAGGCTGGCGCTCACCACAGCGGGCCGGTGCGGTCGCGGACGATCGGGACGAGCGCCGAGGCGGGGCGGGACCCGGCTCCGATCAGCGGAGATACTCGAGGATGTTCGTGGACAGCGCCTTCGCGATGGCGGCGTAAGACTGCTCGAGCGTGTCGCGCGCCTGCGTCAATCGAACGATGGCCTCGGCTGGGTCGATCTGGTCCAGCTCCTCTTCGCGATTCTCGAAGCCGAGCGCGATCCGCGCGAGGTGCTGCCCCTGAGCGGCCAGCTCATGCAGCCGCGACGCAACCTCGCTGCGGGCCGTCTGCACATCCTGACGGGACGTGTCCAGCTCGGCGAGCATGCCGGATACCATCTCGGGCGTCCCCGTTTCGAGCCCGCGGGCAAGGCGGTCCAGGATCGAGATCGCGTCGGCGAACACCCTGTCCCCCGGGTGCCCGAGTTCGATGCGCAGCTGATCGCCGATCTCCACCGCGTTGACTTCGCTGTTTCCGACGTAGCTGCCGTCGGGAAGGAAGGGTGGGGATCCGACCCGGGTGCCGGCGAAGATGTACTCGCCCATGACCTGGGTGTTGCCGATGGCCACCATCTGGTCGCGCACCGCGCGGACTTCGGCGGCTGCCGCCCGGCTGGCCGGGCTCCCCGGCGGGGAGTCGGTGAGGGCGGCGCCCTTCGCCTGGTCGACCAGCGCCGCAATCGACTTGAGCGCGGCTTCTTCCGTGGACAGGCGGGTGCCGGCCAGCGCTATCGCACGCTGGTAGCGATCGACGCTCCGCAACTGGGACTCGAGGCGCATGAGGGCGGCTGCGTCGGTCGGCCCATCGGAGACGCTGCGAATGCGGTGGCCCGTGGTGACGTCCTCATGGGCGCGGCGCAGATTCTCACGGTTCGCGCGCAGGCCACGCAGTGCATCCTGCACCAGCATCTGACTCGTGATCCGCATGTTTCCACCTCGCTTTGGGTCAACCGTTCTGACTATCGGCCGCTCCGGCCGGGGGCATTAGCCCACGCGCTCGGGCGCCGCCCTCCCTTATCACGATGAGGCAGGCGCGCGGGCCGGGGCGGCCTCAAGTTTCGGCGCCGGTCCCCGAGCCTAGATGAGCCCGTCGGATGATGGGCCCGGCCTCACGGTCGGAAGCAGTCGACTCCTGACTCCAGAACGGGGTCTTTCACCCTAGAAAGGGGTTTCGTTGGCATGGCACTCAGCAACATCACCCTATCGGCTGACGCCCGGCAGAGCCTCCTCAGCCTCCAGCTCGTGTCAGGTCTGATGAGCAGGACGGCCGAGCGGCTCTCCAGCGGCAAGAAGGTCAATAGTCCGCTCGATGATCCGCAGGCCTACTTCGCGGCCCAGAACCACCTGAGCCGCGCCGCCGACCTGGCTGTGCGCAAGGAAGCCATGGGCGAGGGCGTGCAGACGGTGCGGACGGCGACCGAGGGCATCAAGGGCCTCACCTCCATCATCGAGCAGGCCAAGGGTCTCATCGCCTCCGCTCGTAGCGGCGACGCCACGACCCGCGCCACGCTGGCCGCGCAGTACGATGAGCTCCGGAGTCAGATCGATCAGCTCTCCAGCGACTCGTCCTACCGCGGCACCAACCTTCTCGGTGCGGACGACCTGGTCGTTGCCTTCAACGAGGATGGCAGCAACAACATCACCATCGCCGGGTTCGATGCCAGCTCGACCGGTCTGTCGATCGATGCCGCCGCCAACAGCTGGGTGGCCAACACCGATCTCGACGCGGCAGCGGCCGATCTGGACGCGGCCCTGACCACGCTGCGTTCCGAGTCGCAGACCCTGTCGTCGAACCTCGGCGTCGTGAACACGCGGCTCGAGTTCACGTCGAGCATGATCGCCTCTCTGCAGACCGGAGCGGATCAGCTCACGCTGGCCGACCCGAACGAGGAGGGGGCGAACATGCTCGCGCTGCAGACCCGGCAGCAACTGGGCATCGTCGCCCTGGGGCTCTCGAGCCAGGCGCAGCAGAGCGTTCTCCGGTTGTTTTAGACCCGCAGAAGGACAGCGCGAGCTCGGAGGTTCCGAGCGTGAAGCGAATGGAAACGGCCGGAGACCGGCGGAGGATGCCGAGCGGTCTCCGTCCGGAGTCACAGGAACGGTCCCGGCGGGCGCAAGCTCCGCCGGGACCGTCTCCTAAGCAGGGACGGCGCATGCCTCTCAAACTCGAGCTCAAGCCGCACGAGCGCCTGATCATCGGTGGGTCCGTGGTCCGCAACGGCAACTGCCGGACACAGCTCCTGATCGAGAATGATGTCCCGGTGCTCAGAGAAGCTGACATCCTGGGGCCCGGATGCGTGAACACCGCGTGCGAGCGCATCTACCTGGCGCTGCAGCTCCTCTATGTCGATCCCGGTCGCGCCGACGCCCATCGCCAGTCGCTGGCGGTGCTGATGGAGGAGGCGGCCACGGCGGCGCCGAGTCTCGGGCCGACCCTCGGCGACATCCAGGAGCTGGTTCAGGCGGGCAATCTCTATCGCGCGATCAAGAAGGCCCGCAACCTCTTCGCGAAAGAGAGAGAGTTGATCGATCATGTTCGTTAGCGTGAAGCAAGCCTACGATCAGGGGACGAAGACGACCGCCAGCGGGCGTCAACTCGAGGCGGGAGCTCTGTTCAAGGCGGCCCGCCGGCTCGAGGAATGTCAGGAGAAGTGGAACGCACCTGACTGCAGCGAGCGCTTGCATGACGCCCTGGCGCACAACCGGCGCCTGTGGACGTTCTTCCAGAGTGAGCTGGTCGAGCCCGACCACGGGCTGCCGATGGATCTGCGCCGGGATATCCTCCGGCTGAGTCTGTTCATCGATCGGCGCACCATCGAGGTGATCGCCGAACCCTATCCGGAGAAGCTCACCGCGCTGATCGAAATCAACCGCCATATAGCCGCCGGCCTCTCGGCCAATGTTGCTGCGGCGGGCGCTGGACTGCCGGAGGGCGTCGGTCATGCGCGGCCTTCCGCGCCGTCACCGTTCTAGACCGGCGCCGCGCCGGACGTGGGCGGCCGCGGCGGTCTTGCTCGCGGCCGTCGCCGGTGCCGACGTATCGCCCCTCTCGGGCGGTCCTGCTCGTGTCCCCGCTCGCGATGGGGCTGCGATCGAAGCCTCCGCGCTCGTTCTCGGCAGCTCGGGCCGGGTTGTCGCGCTCGAAGCCGAGCGGTTGTGGCTGGCCTGGCGAGCGGGCGCGGCGGCGGGCTCGAGTCGGACCTTCGGCACACAACCCTTCGGTACACAACCCGTATGTTCCGGTCTGGCGCAGGTGCGCGCGGTGCCCGCGAGGGCCGGCATGGTCCTGATGATCGAGTTCATCGCCAACTAGGGTGGCAAGATCGCACAGGTCGAGACCATGGGGCAGCGCCATCTCCTCCGCTCCATCGCCGGCGGGCTCAGGCGGGGCTCGCGACCCAATCCGGGAACCGACCTCAAGTTCTCCACGCGCCAGCCGATACTGAGACAGGGTAGTCAGAGCCCGGAGGCTCTGGTCAACCCGCGCCTCAAACAGCGGGAGGATGCCATGGAGGTTCATCCAAGCGGATCGGGACCGGCCTCGGGCCCGGGACCCAAGCGACCGCGGGAATCGACGCCGGCGCCGGCGCGCGAGCCGGTCGGCCCCGGCCCTGCCGGGAGCCAGAGCACAGCGGGGGATGCGGTCGAGATCTCGGGAACCGCTCGCGAGCTCCTGGCGGCGTCAGGAGCCCCGGTCGGATCGCCCCTTGACCTCGATCCGGAGCGGGCGCGCGAGGTTCTCGCGCGGATCGCGTCCGGGTTCTACGACCGCCCGGAGGTGCGCGCCCGCACATTGAGTCGCCTCGCGCATGAGCTCGGGCAGCCGCCCACCTCGACCGCGGAACGATGAAGGGACTCGTCGTCGATCCGTCCGCAACCACGACTCGCATCCTGAGCCGCGCCCTGCGTCAGGTCGGCTGCGACGATGTGGCCGTCGCCAGCCATCTCAGCGATGCGCGCGCGTCGCTCGCACAGAGCGGAGCGAATCTCGCCGTCGTCATCATCGAGCGGGACTTGCCCGACGGCAGCGGTCTCGATCTCGTCCGTGAGATCGGATCCCGGGAGGCGCCCGGAGAGGCGGCACGCCCAGCCATCATCGTCGTGACCTCGCGCCACGCTCGTGGCGACGTGGAACAGGCCATCGCCGCCGGCGCCAACGGTTACATCCTCAAGCCGTTCACCATGGAGACGCTGCTCGAGCGCATTGCCCTCGCGCTCTCCACCCGGGTGAAGAAGGCGGCCTAGGCCGCTCTCTCCTCCGTCCGCGGGCTCCGGGTCCCGGCTCGCGTCATCTCGGACACCGCGCGCATCGCCTTCGCCAGGGCCGAGGACCAGTCGCCCGGCGCGTCCTGTGCACACACGCGCACGTCGCGGTACCAGGTGCGCCAGCGCCAATCATGGTCCACGGCGGCCAGGATGCAGGTCGGGATGCCCATCGCCGCCGACAGGTTCGGCACGGCCGTCTCGGTGGACACCACCAGATCGAGCTCGGCCAGCACGGCCGCCGTATCGAGGAAGTCAGAAGCCTGGCGCAGCGGCTGCGGCAACCCGAAACGGTCGGCTTCCTCTTCGCGATGCCCCTTGTGCAGCGAGACCCACTCGATGCCGGGGATGGCCAGCAGCGGCTCGAGCACGGCCAGGTGCGTCGATCGCGTCCGGTCGAAGTGGAAGGACGGGTTGCCGGCCCAGTTGATGCCCGCGCGCAGGCGGTCCGCCGTTCGCGCTCGGGCCGGCCGGGGGATCCACGGTGCTCTGGGGAGATCGGCCGGCGAGCGAATGCCGAGGGCGAAGGGCAGGCTCATCGCCGACACCCAGAGGTCGTACTCCACCCCCGAGAGACTGGCGGTGACTCGGAGGCCCGGATCCAGCCCGGCAACAAGGCGCACCAGCTGCTCCTGCACGAGCACCGTCACTGCACCGAATCGCGCCAGGAGAGGCGCGAAGAGACCGCTCACGAGGATGGTGTCGCCCATGCCCTGCTCGTGGACCACCAGCAATCGCTCGCGGCCGGTGGCCGGTCCATTCCACTCGGCGCCCGCGAGCGCGTGGCGACGAGGGGTGAGCTGCTTGCGCGCCTCGCACAGGGGCAGCCCCGCAGCCAGGTCGCCCTCCAGCAGATGGATGTATCCGAGGTTGAACTGCGCCATGGGCAGGGTCCCGGCGCGCGCAAAGGCCGCCTTCGCCTCCCGCCAGCGGCCGTGGCCCTTGAGCGCCAGCCCATGGTTGTTCCACGCCAGCGGATTCTGCGGCTCCAGGCGCAGGGCGAGATCGGTCGACTGCAGGGCGAGCTCGAAGTCTCCAATCCTGGTCAGAACCGCGCCCAGGTTGATCAGCGCCTCGGCATAGGCTGGCCGCGATCGCAAGGCCTGCGCCAAGAACTCCTGGGCGGCGTCGTACTCGCCCTCCTCCATGGCGATCACGCCGAGGCGGTTGAGAGCAGCGGCGCGCCCGGGCTCGCAACGAAGCGCGAGCTGACACTCGACCGCCGCGAGCTCGCGCTGGCCGCTGCGGTGATGGGCCTCGGCCAGGTTCTCGTGGTAGAGAGCGGTTCCCGGCGCCATGGCGATCGCCCGCTGCATGAGCTCGATCGCGCGCGCGTTGCGCCCACGACGGAGCTCGATGCAACCGAGCAGGTGGAGGGCGTCGGGGTGATCGGGCTCGTTCCGGAGGATGCGCCGGTAGAGGCTCTCCGCCTGGGCCAGGTCTCCGCGGCGATGGTGCGCGAGCGCCCGCTCATGCAGCTTGTTCACGATCCCGATCCTGCCACTCGAGCACCCGGAGGTAGCACTCCAACCTGTTCCGTTCGAGGCGGGCGAGGAGAGGGTTCATGTGGTAGGGAGCCAGGAAGTCCGCCACCGCCGTCGACCAGGACGCGTCGCGTGCAAAGAGGACACCCAGCCCGAACACGGCCGGGATCGCGGCCCAGACCAGTTGGCTCTCCTTCCCGGCGACGAAGTCCTCGATGGCGGTGAGGACACCGTTCCGGGGGCCGCCGGCCGTGAGCGCCGAGGCCCACGCGCCGGCGCCCCGGAACCCGCCGCGAATCACGCCGGGCTGGTCCAGGGTCAGGCCGTGGTCCCAGGTGTGCGGTTGCCGGTAGGCCGCGGGGATGCGATCGGGAGCGTAGTACAGATCGCGGCGCCCACAGGGCCACCCGACGTCGTGGTAGAGCACCAGAAAGGGCCGTCCGTCCTGCCGGCAGCGATTCCAGATGATCTCCGACTCGTGGAGCACCGTGTAGTAGTTGTGGTCGCCGTCGATGAGGTACGCATCGGCAGCCACCGTGGGCAACACGTCGAGACTCAGATCCTCTCTCAGGTCGGCGTGCGCATGCCCGGCAAACAGCGCCCTGGTCGCGGCTGTAGGCTGCGGATCGATGGCGATGAGGCGGCCGCTCTGGCTCGCGGCATGCTCGATCAAGAGGCGCGTCATCGTGCCATGCTCGGCTCCCACCTCGACAGTCACTTTGGCGCCGGCCAGTTCGAGCACCGGCAGCACGATCTCGGCCAGCTCCGCCATCGAATGCAGAAGCAGATCCGCCATCTATCCCTCGATGACCAGTCCGAAGAAGATGTCCACGTCGACCTGTCGCGTGTCCGCGGGGACATCCTCGAGGGGGACCACGAGGAGCGGTGCGTCCGCGTCCACCTGGTAGAGGTTTCGTCCCAGATGCCGGTACCCGAGCTTCTCGACGATCTCGTGGGGCAGGCGGCGGGTGAAGGAGCGGCCGTGATCCGCATGGCCGTGCACCGCCACTCCGGCGAGACTCAGCACCTGATCGCGGAGGCCGACGCTCAGGCCCAGGCGCCGGGCCGGTGTCCCCTTGTGCCCCAGGTTGAAGCGCTGCCAGACGCGGCCCCGGTTGTTGAGTCGGTAGGGATGGATGCTGGCCTGTTCGCGGTTGAAGCCGTCCCCCGTATCCCAGTAGGCCACGAGATACTGCGTGTCGTGCGCGGCATCGAACACGGCCGGGTCCGCCGTGCGCAAGAAGATGTTGGCCACCGCCTCGCCCATCGCCGGGTGCAGGCGATGGGCGAGGCCGCATGGCCAGTAGAGGCGCGACGCGGGCAGGCTGGCGAGCTGGTGCGGGGACATGTGCGAGAGCTCCCAGTCCGCTACCCCCACGATCTCACAGAGCCCCCGGGCGGTCGCCGCGCCGAAGTTCTCGTCGTGATGCCAGCCGGAGAAGAGCTCGAGCTCGACCGGCAGCGGGCGCGCCACCGCGCGGATGCAGATGGCCTGGTAGAGCGCCCTGAGCTGGCCCGCGTCGGGGAGGGGCATGTCCTCCCGGTGCCGGCGCCAGGCCTCGGCATGGATGAGCACCCCGCGTTGGATCGCTGCGATCTGCGCGAGCTGGTCGGCCGGCACATGCAGCGCATCGAGCACCGGCTCTCCGCTGGGAGCGTGGCCGATGCAGGTTCCAACCGGCGCCATCAGGCTCTGTTCCACGATCTCCGGCGAGCGCATGAACGTGTGCGCCATCGCGATCGGCTGCCCGTTCTCGGCCAACCATCCCTCGGCGGGGGCGCCGGTCGCCTGCGTCTCGAATACATCGCCGCCGGTCACGAGGTAGAGACCGTGGCTCTTGAGCTCTGGGCGCTCGCGGTCGAAGATGCGCTGGAGGCATTCCTGAATCGTCCCCTTGTAGCCCAGGTCGACCAGCGCGATGCGCGATCCAGCCGCGCAATGGGGAAGCAGCGTGTCGAGGTGGGCGAGCAGGTTCTGCCGCGCCTCGGCGCTCGCGGCGACCACTCGGCGGCGGAGGCCCTGGTCGGCGCAGATCCTCCTGATGAGAGCGATCGCATCCCGGGGCGCGAGGAGCGCCGCGGGATCGCCTCCGCCCACGTTTTCTGCCGCGAGCCCGAGCTGCTGGAGCATCCGGCTCTTCTCCTGCGGAGAGGGGCGCAAGACGAAGGCGCCGAGCTCCGCCTCCGTGCCGTCGAAGATCGCCGCCTTGCGCGCGATGAAGCGGGACACATAGAACTCGCCGGTCTTGAGACCGCTGTTCTGCAGATCGAGCACCCGCTTGAAGATGCGGCCCTCCCGCATGAGGCAAAGCGCCAGGGAGATGTCGAGCGCGCCGCATCTCGCGGCGACCCAGTCGCAGAATCCGCTGACGATGGGGCCGAGGATCGCCGCTCCCCAGCGCTCGTAGGGATCGGCGGTGGTGTGGAGCACGCGGGTCCTGAGCGCGGTGAGTCCGGCATCGCCGCAGCGCAGGAGTGCTTCGCGCCGGCTCAGGACGGCGGGCAGCTCCAGGCCCGGCAACTCGGCATAGCACTCCGGCCACTGGCGATACCAGTAGCGCTCGATGCCGAGCACGCCGGGACCGTCGATGTCCGCCTGGTAGTCGTTCCCGACGTGCAGGACGCGCCCCGGCTCGATGCCCGAGGTGTTGAGAAGCAGCTGGTGCAGTCCCTGGGCCTTGGAGCGGTTCTGCTCGTTGGAGAGGAGGATGTAGTCGGCGCCGACCGGTGCGAGCGCGGCGATCTGGGGCGTCGTGAAGTAGGTGTCCGAAACGAAGGCGATCGCGAGGCCGCGGCGGCGAGCACGTTCCACCACCGCATGCATGCCGGCATCGACGCGCACGATTCGGCGCTCGATCTCGAACTCGAGCGCGGCGACCGCGGACGGGGTCGTGCCGCGCAGGTATCCGCGCGGGAACTCGGCGTAGATCTCCGCCAGGTTGACCTCGCCGGAGCGCTTGCGTTGGCGGGCGCGTGTCTCGGCGCCGGCGCGCTCCTTGACGAAGCTCGACGGCGACGACGAGTCATGCACCCATCCCCGCTCCAGGAGTTCGCTGCCGACTAGATAGAAAACGTCACGCGGAGCAGGGACCGCGCGCCACAGGAGCGTGTCGAAGAGGTCGACACTGAGGAGGTCGTACCGTCCGGAGTCGATGAGCGACTCGATGTCCCTGAGTCTGAGATCCTCCATGCTCTCCTTCCTGGAAAGGTCCCTCCCCGGAGGTATCGGCGGGACCGCGGCGGACATGAACCCCGTTCGCGGTGCGGCCCCGGGCCGGCACCGTGAGGGGCCGGCGGCACTTGCAACCGGTGGACCCACTGTGGGATGGCGGCGCAGAGGAGGCGCCGCCGCGGGCGCCGCCGGTGGCGGCGCGGCGGCTGCCAGTGCTGGCTCAGCTAAGGCTAGGCGGTGCGGCGCGCGCTCGCGGGCGGGCCAACCGCGGGGGCGGGATCAGGAGTCCGCGCCGCGCAGGGCTCTCCGGGCGCATCCTGCTGCAGGCTGAATCGGGCCGGCTCGGTCGTCTCGCTGCCGGCATTCTCCATCTTGATGCGCAACCGCAGGTTGTTGGCGCTGTCGGCGTTGCGGAGAGCTTCTTCAACGGTGATGTCGCCGGCGCGGTAGAGGCGGTAGAGCGCCTGGTCGAACGAGCACGAGCCGTCCTGGGCGTTGACGGCGATGGCCTCCTTGAGCATCGCGATCTCACCCTTGGCGATCAGGTCGGCGACCCGTGGCGTGTTCAGCATGACCTCGATGGCCGCTACCCGCCCCTCGCCGGTGGCCTGCGGCAACAAGCGCTGGGAGATGATCCCGCGCACGTTGAGCGCGAGCTGGGCGCAAATCTGGTTGTGGGCCGCGAGCGGGAAGAAATTCAAGAAGCGTTCGATGGCCTGATTCGCGTTGTTGGCGTGGAGCGTGCCGAGGACGAGATGACCGGTCTCGCAGAAGTGGAGCGAGGCTTCGACTGTATCGACGTCACGCATCTCGCCGATGAGGATCACATCCGGCGCCTGGCGCAGAGCGCTCTTGAGACCGCTGGCAAACGAATCGGTGTCGACGCCGACTTCCCGCTGGGTGACCACGCAGCCGCGGTGTTCATGGACGAACTCGATCGGATCCTCGATGGTGACGATGTGTCCCCTCGAGTTGCGATTCCGGTGGTCGAGGAGAGCGGCGAGCGTGGTGGACTTGCCCGACCCGGTCGCTCCGGTGATCAGGATCAGGCCGCGCTTCTGCATGACGAGGGTCTTGAGTACCGGCGGCAGGCCGAGCTCATCGGCGCCGGGGAAGTCGATCGGAATCAGGCGGGCCACGAGACCCATCTGGCCGCGCTGTTGGAACACGTTGAGGCGGAAGCGTCCAACTCCGGGGATGAGGCGGGCCGTGTTGAGCTCATGCGTGGCGTCGAACTCGCGTGCTTCCCGCTCCGAGAGCGCTGCGCGCACGAGCGCCTCGACGGCTGCCCCGTCAAAGATTTGATCCAGGGCCGGCGTGGTGGTGCCGTCGATGCGGAACAGCGGCGGCGCATCGGCGGTCAGGTAGAGGTCGGAACCCCGCCGCTGCTTGAGACCGGCCAGCAACTCGCCAAGCTGCATGGGTGACTCCTCGACTATCGGGCGCCGGCCAGGCGTTTCTGAGCGGCCTCGCCGGCGGGCGCGGCCCCCGGCCCGGCCGCCGCCGGCGAGGCCCCGGGCCGGGCGCCGTCGCCGCGACCGCCCGCGGGCGGTGCGGGGCTGGCAGCCTCGAAATGGCGCGGGCTGGATGACTTCCGCATCGCCACTTCCCGCGATAGCTTTCCCTGCATGACGAGGTCGCGCAGCGACTGGTCGAGGCTGATCATGCCGTGTTGCGCTCCGGTCTGGATCACCGACAGAATCTGCGCGGTCTTGTCCTCGCGAATGAGGTTGCGTAGCGCGGGTACGCCCACGAGAACCTCGAGCGCGGCCACTCGCCCGTTGCCGTCCTTCGCCGGTAGCAAGGTCTGCGCCACCACCCCCTCGATCGATTCGGAGAACATGGTGCGCACCTGCGCCTGCTGTCCGGCCGGGAAGATGTCGATGATGCGGTCCACGGTCTTCGCTGCGGAGTTTGTATGCAAGGTCCCGAACACGAGGTGCCCGGTCTCGGCGGCGGTGATCGCAAGCTGGGTCGTTTCCAGATCCCGAAGTTCCCCGACCAGGATCACATCCGGATCCTCGCGGAGAGCGGCGCGCAGCGCATTGGCGAAGGAATGCGTGTTGGGGCCGACCTCGCGCTGGCTGACGAGGCACTTCTTGGGTTCGTGCACGAACTCGATCGGATCCTCGACGGTCAAAATGTGGCCTCGCTCGTTCTGATTGATGTAGTCGACCATCGCGGCCAAGGTGGTGGACTTCCCCGATCCCGTCGGCCCCGTGACCACGACCAGCCCCTTATCCTTGCTGGACAGATCCTTGAGCACCGGCGGCATTCCAAGCTCCTCCAGGGTCTTGATTCGGGAAGGGATGAGGCGGAACACGGCCTGCACTCCCCGACGCTGGGAGAACACATTGGCGCGGAACCGGGAGATGCTGGGGATCTCGAGGGCGAAGTCGACTTCATGGCGTTCTTCGAAGACCCTCTTCTGCTCGTCGTTGAGGACGTCATAGATGATCTGGCGAGTATGGTCGGCGGAGAGAGCCGGCATGTCGAGCCGGAGGATGTTGCCGTGCAGCCGCAGGAGCGGGGGCAACTCCGGGCAAATGTGGATGTCCGAAGCTCCCTTTTCCTTGGCGAAGGCGAGGATGGCAGTCAAGTCGATGGACATGGTGATTACGGCTCTGCAGTCGGACCAGTGGCCGTTGCGGAGTGGGTGCCGGCGGGGGACTCCGCCGGCCCGGCGAGTCCTGCACCCGGGTGGGCGAGGGCGGCCGCGCGGAGTCCGGCCTCGCGCACGCCGCGGCGGAGGGCCTCACGAAGCGTGTCGTTGATGGTGATCACTTCGAACTCGACCCGGGTGGAGGGCCGGGGCGAGGTCTCCAGACCGCAGGCCTGACGTGCGGCGATCGTCATCCGACGCTGGTTGATGAGAAGCAGCAGCGGCGCGCCTGACGCGGAGCGAAGGCGCGGATCCTGCCCGAGGTGTTCGAGCAGGGCGAAGGAGTCATCCCAGTCGATGCGCGCCACCACGAGATGCGAAGCGGCTGCGCGCAGAGTTGCGAGCAGGGTGTGTTCACGCGTGCGCAGATCGTCAAGCACGACGACATCCGGATCGTGGCTCATCACGATCTCCTCCCACAGATTGGGGAGCGATCCGGCCGGGAGCTTGACCAGGACGCAGCCGGTGGGGGGGGCGGGCCGGCAGGGATCGGCCGCTGTGAATGCATATGCAGACCGCCCGGCCGCCGTGGCTTCGCGCAAGAGGCATGACAGAGTGGTCGATCCCCCCGAGCCTCTGCCGCCGGTGATCAGGAGAAGACCGGCGCGCCGGGCGAGCGCGTCGCGGATGGCCGCGAGCTGGTGGTCGTCGAGCCCGAGAGTCTCGAGCGTGTAGGGAACCGCGTCCTCCGGCCACCGCAGCGTGACGGCCAGGCCGCGCTCGTGTGCCAGCACCGATGCGTCGACGCGCAGCGACCGGTGTCCAAGCGGGATGGTGACCTGGCCGGTGCGGAGCATCGGTCCCCCGCCCCGCGTCGCCGGGAAGCCGAGGATCTCCAGGCGATCGAGGAGGAGCTGGAGCATCCGGGCCCGCTCGGTGGCCACCTGGACGAGCGTGCCGATCACGCGCCGGCTGATGTGGAGGCTCTCTTCATCGGCGACCAGGTGGAGCGAGGTCGCACCTTCCTCCACGGCTCCTTCGAGATGAAAGGCGAGGAATGTCGCCGCGGAGCGATTCGAGATCGCAGGGTCAGCGGCGGCGCCGGGGCGGAGGGCGTGAGATGTCGACTGGATGCTCGGAGGGCCCAGCAGCTCGGCCAGCACACCACGGATGGAAGTCGCCGTGGCCACGCTGGCGTCGACCGGGCACTGGGCCACTCTGGCGATCTCGGCGATTGCGTCGCTGTCGGTCGGGTCCGAGATCGCGATCGAGATGCGCCCGCCGGTGCTGACGAGGGGGACGGCTTCGAGCCGCTGGAGCATGTTGGCCGGGAATCTGGCGACGAGCTCACGATCGATGGCGTCGCTTCGAATGTCGACGAACGCGACGCCCAGCTGGCGGGCCAGTGCCCAGCCGATGTCCTCCTCGGTGGCCACCCCCATCTCGACCAGGGTTTCGCCGATGCGGAGTCCGGTTTGCCGCTGGCGTTCGAGCCCGGCTGCGATCTGCTCCTGGGTGACGACCCCGGCGTCGAGCAGGAAGGCCGTGATGCGGCGCGCCGGGGCTGTGACTGAACTCTCCGCTCGCGTGATTTCCTCTGAGGCAGCGCGATCCATGGGGCGGGTTCCTCCTCCTAGCTCTCAAGTGTCGGCGGGAGCGAGCGGAGGTTGAGGTCCTGGGGCAAATGACCCCGCGCGATGCAGGTCACCCGGGCACAGAATCTTGAGCCGGGAGCGGTAAGCCGGCACCGAAGGGCGACAGGCGGATGGGCCACTGGCTCTGGATGGAGCGTCAGGCCTCTCGATCCGCAGCGACCTCTTGCAATTCGTTGTCGTAGATCGAATAGGGGGACTGCCAGGCTGCTGGATAAGGCTTCATGGGGCCTCGAGTCAGCCGCCGCCGCCCTTGCGCCCGCAGGCCGGTCCGCGTAGACTTCTGGCGAACCCTGGCCGTACTGTCTTCGAGGTCCTCGAGAGGGGCGGGCACCCAGCCAGGTGAGCCCCCGGCCAGTCTTCAAGACGGCTCCAGCGGAGGGAACTCGGGATGATCGCATCTCACGAGCCGCCGACCCTCGTTGCAGGGCATCCCCGATACGGCACGCCCGCAGTCCTCGCGCGCACACCGGTCGGACAGCTCCTTCTCACCCGCGATCGACTGCGCGGAGAGGACGTCGAGCTATGGGCGCTTCCTCGCTCGGCGGTGTCGCCGGAGGCTCTCGCGGCGTTTCGCGATGTCTTTCTGGACCTGCGACAGGTCGAGCATCCGCATCTCGCTCAGGTCCTCGATCTCGGGGGCACGGACGAGACCTTCTTCTACTCCCGCGAGCTCACCGCACTCGAGTCGATGCGCCACGGCCCGGCGGGACTCGGCCAGTTCGGCGCCGGCGGCGTCGATCTCGGCGACGAGCACGCGCTCTTCCAGTGCTTGAGCAGTTTTGCCAGTGTGCTCGGTGAGCTTCACGTCGCCGGACTGGTCCATGGGTTCATCATTCCGGAGCACCTGCAGGTTGACGTGAGGAAGGGGCAGCTGGCCGGAGTGTGGCTCGTTGAGGCGGGAACGCATCTCCTCATGCCGGCCAAGTCCGCGGCGCCCTACCGCCGATACCTCGCCCCGGAGGTGCGCACCGGGGGCAAGCCGACGCCGGCCAGCGATCTCTACAGCCTCGGGGTCGTGTTGCTCGAAGCGGTGGAAGGAGCATTGGCGGCTCCCCGCCGCCGGCGCGGTGCGGCGTCGGCGCCTGACGCGGTCGTCATCGCGCCGGAGTTGCGCGAGCTCCTGGCGCGTCTGGTGGCGACTGATCCGAACGGGCGTCCGGCCGATGGTCGCGCGCTGGCCGCCTGGCTTCGCGAGCCATCGTGGGTGCTGCCGGAGCGCCGGCCGGCGATCGAGCACCTTCTCTCGCCGCTCCTCGTCGGGCGGGGGCAGGCGATCAGCGCGACCGATTCGCTGCTCACGGCGGCAGCCGCCGGGAGAGCGCACGCGGGCGACATCGTGGGCGAAGCAGGCAGCGGGCGATCGCGCCTCCTGGGGGTGGTCGCCCGGAAGGCCGCCGCGAGCGGCTGGACGACGGTGCGAGTGGGCGGCGGCGCCAAGGGGCGCGAGCTTGATGACTTGATGCGTGTGGTGGGGAGTGAGCTCGGTTTCGGCGAGGACGCGCTGGCTCCGGACCCGAGCGCGCCGGTACCTGCCTACGCGCAGATTTCGGTGGCGATCCTCCGCGGGCTCGAACAGGGCGGGCAGCGTTTGCTCGTGCTGGCCGACGATGCGGCAGATCTCTCTCCGGACGTGATCGCCGCTCTCAAGCACCTCGCCACCGAGGCCGGCTCCATACCAGTCCTTGTCCTCACCACCGGCCTCATGCCGTCGGAACTTCCCGATGCTGAGGTCATCGAGATCCACCGCCTGGGCGAGCGTGACCTCCGGCGCATGCTGGCCCCGCTGCTCGCCGAGGCGCTCGACCCCGAGCCGCTCTTCCGAGCGATCCAGTCCGCGGCCGACGGCAACCCGTTCCGGGTGCGCGTCCTTCTCTGCACGTGGCTCGACAGCCGGCGACTCACTTGCGAGCGCGGCCGCATCCGCTACGACGAGCGGGCCGGCGCGCCGGTGCCGACCACGATCGAGGCGGAGGTCCGCGACCTTCTCGATCATCTCGAACCGCGCGCGCGGGAGCTCGTGGAAGTCATGGCCGTGTGGGGCAGACCGCTGCCGCGGGATCTCGCCGCGAGAATCATCGGTGGCCCGTTCACGGTGCCGCACGCCGTGGTGTCCGGCGCCTCTGATCAGGATCTCCGCTTTCTGGCGGACGCGTTTGGCCCCTTGCTGCTGCATGTGCTCACCGAGGATCGCCGCCGCTCGTGGCACGAGGCCATCCTCGCCGCGCTCGCCGGCATGAGCGTCGAGCCGGGGGTGCGGGCCCCTCACCTTCTGGCGACCGGTCAGGTCGCGGCCGCGGTCGGCGATCTCGTGGCCGCCGCCGAGCGCGCAGAAGCCGCAGGGGCGCTGCATACCGCCCTCGCGCACTACCGCCTGGCGCTCGACCGCGCGGCAGGTCTCGCCCCACACGCTGTTGACCGGGCGGCGATCGCGCTCGCGGCAGCCCGCCTCGCCACCCGCATCGGTGATCTCACCGAATCGCGGGCCGTGCTCGCTGCGATCGCTCCGCCGGAGGATGATCCGAGCGCTCCGCCGCGGCTGCGGCTGGAGACGCTGCTCCTGCGCGCCCACATGTTCCGCGAACGGCGCCTCACCCAGGAGGCCGCCGGCGCCTACGGCGCGGCCCGGGCGCTCGCGTGCGCGCACCCCGAGCTGACGCCGGAGCTGGTGCAGATCGACCTCGAAGAGGCCGGCAACGACCTTTGCACGAGCCACTGGCGCGACGGACTGATGCGGCTGGCGCCGCATCTCGCGGCCCTGGAGGCGGCCGGGGGGCCGCCGGTGGTCCTGGCCGCGGCGCTCAATCGCATGGCCACCTTGCAGATCGTCGGGGGCAAGGGGCGGGAGGCCGCATTGTGCGCCGTCCGCGCCGCGCGGATCGCCCGCCGCGCCTCCGACCTGCCGCTCGCCGCGCGCGCCCTGATCAATCTCGGACACATCCACGAGCAACTCGGCCTGCCGCGGCGCGCCCTGCGCGCTCTCGACCGGGCGCGGTCCATCCTCGCGCGCTGCCCGCACGAGGGACTCCGCGCCTCGGAGCTCACGAACCGGGGCCAGGTGCTGCTCGCCCTCGGAGAGCTCGCGCCGGCGGAGACCGCGCTGCTCCAGGCCCGGGCGATCCGGCTGCGCACCGGCGATCATGGCCGTCTACCTGCGATACTCATCGGGCTCGGGCGCCTGCTGCGGCACAGCGGCCGTCTCGGCGCCGCCGGGACCTACTACGAGCAAGCACTCGCCATCGCGGAGGAGTTCGCACTCCCGGCAGCGCACACGGCCCGGGGGCACCTGGGCGAGCTCCTCCTCTGGCAGGGCGAGTGGCGCGAGGCGGAGCGGCTCCTGCGTGCCGCGCTGGCAGAGTCGCGTCCGCGAATGCGCGGGCTCTGCCGGCGCAATCTGGCCACCCTCCTGCGCTGGCAAGGCCGCTATGCTGCGGCCCTCTCGGCTCTTGACGAGTGCCGGCAGGAGCTGCGTGGAGCTGCCGCGCGAGAGGCCCTGGCCATCGTCGAGATGGCCCGCGTGCACCTCGACGCCGGCGATCCGGCGGCGGCCGAGTTCTGCGTGGCGGAGGCCAGCGCGGCGGCCGAGAGCACCGACGCCGCGCTCCGCGCCGAGTACCACCTCGCGCGCGGCATGCTGGAGGCGCGCTCCGGGCTCGATCCTCGGCCTGCGCTCGATCAGGCCCTGGCCGCGGCGCGCGAGACCGCGGATGCCACCTTCCTCGCGCAGGCTCTGGTCGACGCCATCCACGCGCTGTTGAGTCACGAGAAGCACCGAGGCGACCCGGCGTGCGCGCCTATCTCTCTCAGCTCGAGGCGGCAGCCGCGCGGACCGACGCGCGCCACGTGGCCGCCGAGTTGCGCGCGCTGCGCGGAGATATCGCATCGCGCTTTCCATCTCCGAGTGCCGGGGAGAACCTTGCCGAGGCGTTCATCCGCCACGTGGTGGAGCAGGGGAAGAGCACGGAGGAGACATTGCTCGGCGAGCTCGTGCTGCGGCTCGGCGGCGCCGGTGGCGCGCTCCTGCTCGCGGTCGGGCTCACGGCGGAGGGCAGGCTGAGCCTCGCGCCGGTGCTGGCGCCCGCCGCTCCACAGCCGACGACTGTGCGCCCCTACCGGGTCGCGGCGCGCGACTTCGATCGACGCATCCTGCGACAGGCGCTGGCGGTAGCGGGCGGCAACGTGCCCGAGGCGGCCCGGCTCCTCGGCCTTCCGGAGTCCACGTTCCGCTATCGCGCGGCGAAGCTCAAGCTCCTGGGCCGCGCGGCCCGCGGCGAAGCGGCCGTGTCGTCCTAGCCGGCGGGCCACCTGGGGTCCGCCAGTTTCGAGGCAAGCACAGGGAGTAGAAAGAACCAGAAGACCAGCACGCTCAGCTCCTGACACCCTCGCGTCACCCGCAACGCTGGTCAGCCCGGCTGGTCCGGTCCGATCGGTGTTGGTGGCTTCGCATCATGGATCTCGACACCACGGGCTCGCACCATGCTCCGCATCCGCGTGCGCTCTCCACCCCTGCCTCCTGCCTTCCACCATCCCGCCCATGGAGCGGGATCTCCGCGGATTGTCCTTGCTCGGTGAACACCGACGCGATCCACGGTGTCCCACTGCCCTGCGGCCGCCGGAGCTGAGGCGGCAAGCGCACATCGCGAGTGGCGATCTCCGGTGGCCCACGGTCACATCCGCCGGCTTGGGGCCGGCAGGAGGTTGTCATGCGTCGCGCAGTCTACGTCCCCGCGATCCTCACGCTCGTGGCCCTGGTGGCGGCCGTCACCGTCCAGGCGATCACCTACTCTGAAGATGACTACGATCGAACCGGGCCTCCCTGCACGCTGAGCGTCGTTCAGACCGGAAGCTCGGACCGCATGCTCTCGTGGGACTCGGTCTCCGGGGCGAGCCAGTACCTGCTCGCCTTCCGCGGGTGCGGCTCGAGCCAGCTCCTGGCCATCGTGACCGGGACTTCCTACAGCCACTCGGGATTCGATCCCGGCGAGTGCATCGAGTATCTGCTCGTGGCCTACGACGCCAGTGGAACGAAGATCTGCTCGGCGCGGACCGATCCCGTGGGTACCAAGTGCCCATGTCCGTAGAGTTCGGGACGGCGGTCCGATAGCGGAAGCCCAGGGGGTCGGCGGTCACGCCGGCCCCCTTTCCATCCCGGGACTCCCGGAATCCCGGCGGAGGCCGCAGCGCCGCCGGCGGCGAGTACGGGCACGGTGTATGTAGTTGCAGCAGGGCCACGCGAGGCCGCTCTCGGATGCGGCCTCGTGTGGCCCTGCCGATCATCAGAGCGGTCGGGTGTTGGCTGCCGGCGTCGACCTGGCGTAGTATGCAGTATGGCAGTCCCCATGGACCAACCGACGGGAGCGATGATGAATCGGATGAACCTGACACGATGCGCCGCTTCGATCTTCCTCGCCTCGCTGCTGCTGGCGGGCGCGGCGACCGCCCAAATCCCGGACCAGTTCACGAACCTCAAGGTGCTTCCGAAGGACGTCGGCAAGCGCCAGCTCATGAGTATCATGAAGGACTTCTCGAGCGCGCTGGGCGTGAACTGCACGCATTGCCACGTCGAGAAGACGCCGGGAGATCGCAACACGATCGACTGGGCCAGCGATGCCCTCGAGCCCAAGAAGGTGGCGCGGGGCATGATGACGATGGTCGCCGGCATCAACAAGGATCTCCTCCCGGCTGCCGGCGAGCCCAACGCGCAGGTCCGCTGCATGACCTGTCACCGCGGTCTTCCCGATCCGGCCACTCTGGATCGTGTGCTGCTCGGCGTCGTGAAGAAGGACGGCACCCCCGCCGCCGTTGCCAGGTACAAGGAGCTGCGCAAGCAGTACTACGGCACCGGGTCGTACGATTTCAGCCCGCAGACGCTGGGCCAGGTCGCGACGGCGCTGGCGCAGGATCCGGCCAGCATGGACGCAGCCCTGACCATGGTCGATCTCAACATCGAGGTGAACCCGCAGGATGCGGGCAGCTACCTGACCAAGGCGAACATCCAGCAGATGAAGGGCGACAGCGCCGGCGCGCTCGCCAGCGTGAACAAGGCGCTTGAGCTCGAGCCCGGCAACGAGCAGGCCAAGTGGATGCTCGGACAGCTGAAGAAGCCGTGATGAGGGGCCAGAGGCAGCGGCGTGCCGCGGCTCGCCGCAGGCAATGGGCAGTGAGGAGCGCGGTCGTCGCGGCCGCGCTCCTTGCCGCCATCCAGTTCGTCCCGGTCACGCGCACCAATCCGCCGGTTCAGGCCGACGTCTCGGCGCCGCCGGCGGTTGCCTCGATCCTCCGGCGCGCCTGCTACGACTGCCACTCCAACGAGACCCGCTGGCCATGGTACAGCCGCATCGCGCCGATCTCGTGGTGGATGGCCGGGCACGTCGAGGATGGCCGCAAGGACTTGAACTTCTCCGAGTGGCCGGTCTTCGATTTCGAGGAGCAGGCTGATGTGCTGAGCGATATCAGCTGGCAGGTCGGTGAGCGCAAGATGCCACTGGCGAGCTATCAGCTCGGCCATCCCGAAGCGCGTCTCGGCGCGGAGGAGCGGGAGGTCCTGCTCGAGTGGGCTGCCGGACGGCGCTAGTCCGGGCCGTGTGCTGGCCTGCTAGCGCGGCCGCGCATGCAGGACGGCGGCCACCCGCCCTCGAGGCAAGTGGCCGCCGCGTCGGGGCAGCACGCGCGCGGCGTTTCGCGACGGCTTCCACCCCGATGGTCCCGCCGCCTCCGGTCCGGTCCCGCCGCCTAGCGGATGAGGCTCAATCGCTGCGTCAGCGCCTGTCCATTCAACTCGACGCGCAGGAAGTACGTGCCGGACGGACTCGCGGTACCCTGCTCGTTCGCGCCATCCCACGCCAAGCGGCGCGTGCCGGCCGGAATGGACTCGGCGATCGCCAGTGATCGCACGAGCCGTCCGCTCGCGTCGTAGATCTCGGCGGTGAGCTGCCCGGCCCGCGCGGTCTCGACCGCGAACGAGGTCCCGCCGGCGAACGGATTCGGGCTCGCCGGCGCCAGCGCGAAGGTGCTCGCCGGCGGCGCCTCGCCGCCGACACCGGTCGTGTCCATCACGATCTTGTAGATCTCGCCGTTCGCGCCGGTGCCGCGATCGCAGATGTAGAGCTCGCCCGCGCCGTCCTCGCCGAAGCCGGCGACCGTGCCGATGGCGAGGCCGCCGCCCGGGGCGAGGTCGATCGTGCGCTCGGTGAACTCGGTGACTATCCCGCCGACCATCTTGAACGACCAGATCTGGTTCGAGCAGAAGTCCGCGAAGAAGTAGTGTCCCTGGATCTCGGGGATCAGGCCGCGATAGACATACCCCCCGGTGATCGAGCACTGGCTGGAATGGAAGTACTCGTGCACGGGGTAGGTGAGGCCGCCCGGATCGCAGTTGTTGGGCGGGTTGTAGCAGTGATTGCCCTCCATCAACCGCCAGCCGCAGTTCTGGCCGCCGCTGTCCGGGAGAGCCGGCAGGAAATCGACCTCTTCCCAGGACACCTGGCCGACGTCGCCGATGTACATGTCCCCCGTTGCCCGGTCGAAGCTCCAGCGGTACGGATTGCGGAATCCCTTGGCCCAGATCTCGTCGAGCGGGAGGCCGGGCTCGGCGAACGGGTTGGTCGGCGGGATTGCGTACGGCGAGCCGCCATCCACGTCGATCCGGAGCATCTTCGCGAGCAGGGTGTCGTCGCGCTGGCCGTTGTTGCTCGGGTCGCCCTGGCCGCCGCCGTCGCCCATCCCGATGTAGAGGTAGCCGTCGTTCGGCCCGAAGAGGAGCGTGCCGCCGTTGTGGTTGGTCGCGGGCTGCGCGATCGTCATGATCTGGAAGGCGCTCGTCACATCGACCGAATCGGGGTTGCCGGCCGCCACCGTGTAGCGCGCAATGACCGTGTTGTTCGAGAGATTGATGTAGTTGAGATAGATGTGGCGGTTCTGCGCGAAGTTCGGATGGAAGGCGAGCCCGAGGAGCCCGCGTTCGTCGTTCCCCGAGATGTTGGGGACGAGGGCGTCGATGTCGAGGAAGGGGCGAGGGAGCACCTGTCCGTTCCGATAGATCTTGATCACTCCGCGCTGCTCGACGATGAAGAGCCGATCGTCCCCGGGGGGAGCGGTTGCGTAGATGGGCCGGTTCAGGCCCGAGGCGATCCGTTCGGTGTTGAGGGCGCTCGCAGCGGGGCGGCTGGCGGCGGCCAGCGTGAGGAGCGCCAGGGCCAGGGCGGCGACAGCGAAGGTCGACTTGCGCATGAGGATCCTCTTCTCAGGGCTGATCGGGGATGGGGTCGTCCGGACCGGGGGGCGCCCCGGCGGGGGCCGGAGCATGGGAAGTGTAGCACGATCGGTCCCGCGTGGGGTCCGGGCCGGGTGGACCTCCCCGGGCGCCCCCCACGAGGGGAGTTCGGTTGTGCCGGGCTCCGTCGTGCGGCCGGAGAGACCGGCGCGCCGCGGCGCACGCCCCGGTGGGGCGCCGCACGCCCCGGTGAGGAAGCGCACGCCCCGGTGAGGCGCTGCACGCCCCGGTGAGCGCTGCACGCCGTGGTGAGGCGCTGCACGCCGTGGTGAGGCGCTGCACGCCAATGGGGCGCCGCACGCCCCGGCACGCGGGCTCGTGCTTCTTTCTGCTGCGGATCTCGCCGCGCTTCCTCCCCGGTAACGACGTGGTCAAGAGCGGCCATGGCGTGCGCACATCGGCCGGGTGTGTGAGCGTCCCCGAGATCCCCGCCCACCGAGGACTGCATCCAGAAGGGAGATGTCTCCTCCGTCGCGGGCGGCATGCTTCATGCAAAGGAGATGAGTGAGCTCCTGCCCTTGATGCGCGGGCCTTCGCTCAATGAATACCTCGAGCGTGTGCACGCCGGCGAGCAGATGACGTGGTCGCGGCGGGAAGGGCGCGACCACGCCGGGCACGCAGGCGGGCACGACGGTCTCGTGGGGCGAGGGCATTTGCTGCCGGGGGAAGCGGCCGGGGCGAGGAGTTCACATGACCCGACAGCGTTTGCTGCGAGGGCGGCGGACCGGGTCGGTCGGTGGGGCGAAGAGTTCACAAGACCCGACAGCGTTTGCTGCGAGGGCGGCGGGCCGGGTCGGTCGGCGGGGCGAGGAGTCTCGAAGCACATGACCCGACAGCGTTTGCTGCGAGGGCGGCGGGCCGGGTCGGTCGGCGGGGCGAGGAGTTCACAAGACCCGACAGCGTTTGCTGCGAGGGCAGCGGAGGGTGGGTCGGTCGGGGCGAGGAGTTCACATGACCCGACAGCGTTTGCTGCGAGGGGACGACGTAGCCATGTGATGAGGCAGTGCAGAGTGCAAGCCATGCAGGCGCGCTCATCGACCCATTGCCGCGATCCCGGCAGCCACGGCGATCACCGCGCAGCTGGGGCGCCTGGTGCCGGCCGCGGCCGTGCGCTGTACTTCTCGTAGAGCCGCCGATGGCGGTTCGTGAGATCCACGTCGCGCCCTGCGATCCAGGCCCGGCGCACCTGGCCGGTGGCCTCGAGCGGATCGCCGTCGACGAGGATCAGCGTCGCGTCCTTGCCGCGATCGATCGATCCCAGGCGATCGGCCACGCCGAAGACCTCCGCGGCGTCGAGCGTGAGGGCGCGGATCGCCGCGTCCCGCGGCAGGCCGAAGGCGATCGCCTTCGCCGCCTCGTACGGCAGGTTCCGCGCGTTGGCGGCGCCGAAGCTGCCGGGGCCGGTCGAGAAGAGCACGGTCACGCCGCTCGCATGGAGCCGGGCCGCGTTGGCGTACGGCGTGTCGTAGGGCTCGTAGCTGCGGGCGGGGAGGTCGTTCACCCCGTTCAGGATGACGGGGATCCGCCGGCGCGCGAGCTCGTTCGCCGCGCGCCACGCATCCTTGCCGCCGGCGAGGATCATGTCGAGGTCCTGCGCCTCGGTCCATTCGAGCGCCGCATGGATCTGCGCGATGTCGTTCGCCTCGATGACGAGCGGGATCTTCCGCTCGACGACCGGGCGCATCGCGGCCCACGCCACGTCCTCGTCGTGGGGTGGCACGCCCTTCTCTCCCGCGACCGCCCGCGCCTGCCAGTAAGCGGCAGCCTGGGCGAAGGCCAGGGTGAGCTCCCGGATCTGCTTCTCTCGCGCCTCGATCTGCTCCTCGATCTTCTTCGTCGCTTCCGGCCGGCGATCGAGGCCCATGCCCGGCCACTGCACGTGCATGGCGACCGGGGCCTTGATCGTCATCTCCTCCCAGGTCCAGCCGTCGAGCGCGATGAGCGCCGAGGTGCCGGCGATGAGCCCGCCGCGCCCCGCGGTGAGCGCGACGAGGACCCCGTTCGCGCGAGTGACCGGGATTAGCTCGGAGCTCGGATTGATCGCCACCTCGGCGCGCGCGCCGGGGTTGAGCGCGCCCACCTCGGCCACGTCGTTCGTGGCGCGCACCGCGCCGATCTCGACGAGTCCAAGCACCGTGTTCGCGTTGATCCATCCCGGATAGACGTGGAGCCCGGTCGCGTCCACACGCTCGGCGTCGGCGGGGATCGGCACCCGGTCGGCCGCCCCGACATCGGCGATCTTCCCGTCGGTGCCGACGAGGACGGTGCCGCGCTCGAGATCCGGCACGCTCACCCGATGGATCGTGGCGCCGGTGATCGCGAGCGGTCGCTCGCGCGCGGAGGGGGCCGCCCCGGACGCACCGGCAAGGAGCATGGTCAGGATGAGGCAGCCGGCAAGTGCACGCATCTCAATTCTCCTCGCGTTCGACGTCATCCGCGGTGCCCGTCGCGTGGAGCGTCCCGAAGGTCGGCTGCCATCCGGTCTCCTTGTGCGCCGCCTCGAGCTCGGCGCGCGCCGCGCGCGCCCGCGCGAGGAGCGCCGTGCGCTCCGCCTCGGCCGCCGCCCGCGCCGCGAGGTCGCGCTCGCGCGAGAAGAAGCGCCGGCCCTCGATCCACGTTTCCTCGCAGCGCGCCAGGTTCGAGAGGGGCGGCGCGTTCCAGATCGCGAAGTCCCCGTCCTTGCCCGGTTCGAGCGAGCCAACCCGGTCGTCCATGCGGAGCATCCGGGCCGGGTTCGCGGTCACGAACTTGAGCGCCTCGGTCTCCGGCACGCCGCCGTACTTGACCGCCTTGGCGGCCTCGGAATTGAGCCGGCGCGCGACCTCCGGGCTGTCCGAGTTGAAGGCGACGAGCACCCCGCGGTCCCACAGGATGGCGCCGTTGTAGGGGATCGCGTCGTACACCTCGAACTTGTAGGCCCACCAGTCGCTGAACGACGAACTGCCGACGCCATGCGCCGCCATCTCGTTGGCGATCTTGTAGCCCTCGAGTACGTGCTCGAACGTCGCTAGCCGGAAGCCGAGCTCCTCGGCCAGACGCATGAGCATGAGCATCTCGTCCTGCCGGTAGGCGTGGCAGTACACGCGGCGCTCGCCGCGGAGAACCTCGGCGAGGGCTTCGAGCTCGAGGTCGCGGCGCGCGGGCGGGCCCTTCTTCTTCCGATTCCATTCCTCCCATTCGCGCATGTAGTCGCGCGCGGCGAGAAAACGATCCCGCGCCCACTGCTCGACCCCCATGCGCGTCTGCGGGTAGCGGGTCGTGTACTTGTCGCCCCAGTTCGACTGCTTCACGTTCTCGCCGAGCGCGAACTTGATCCCGGCCGTCGCCCCGGCGGCAAGGAGGGCGTCGGCCGTCGAACCCCAGCGGAGCTTGATCACCGCGTCCTGGCCGCCGATCGTGTTGGCGCTCCCGTGGACCAGGTGCGAGAGGGTCACGCCGCCGGCGAGCTGCCGGTAGATGTCGATCGACTCGGCGTTGATCACGTCCGCGATGCGGACCTCGGCGCTCGAGGAGCGCGTACCCTCGTTGACATCGCCGGCGATCGCCAGGTGCGAGTGCTCGTCGATGATGCCGGGCGTCACGTGCTTCCCGGTCCCGTCGATGACCAGGGTGGTGCCGGCTGGCGCGGAGAGCCCGGCGCCGACCGCGGCGATCTTCCCATCCCGGATGAGGAGATCGGCGCCGGTGAGCGTGCCGGCGGGACCACAGGTCCAGATGGTCGCGTTCCTGACGAGGACCGATGGCTGCGCTGGCTCGGGCCGCGGCGGGTATGGCTCGCTCTCCGCAGCGATCGGTGGCGCCGGCGTGGGCGCCGGCGTGGGCGCCGGTGCGGGCGCCGGTGCGGCGCCCGGCGTTGCACCTTCCTTCGTCTCGATCTTCTCTCCGCGCGCCGGGAGCCCGCCGGCCGGCGTGGACGGTCCGGATCCGGGCACCACGGTGTCGGCCAGCCAGCGCCCGGCGAGCTGCTTCTTGCCGGTGATCGCCCCGCTCACGGCGAAGTCGTGGGAGCGGCCGACCACGCTTCCGGGGAGCGTGAGCTCGAGCCGATCGCGCCGGAGCTCGATCGCAGAGAGCCGCGTCGAGTCCGGGCGCGTGCCCGTCAAGAGATCGGCGACGAGCGTGCCGCGCTCCTCCCGGATCGCAACACGGGCCTCGCTCGTCGAGCCGTCGGCGTGGGTGAGCGCGAGACGCCACTCGCCTGCGATATCCTTCGGGCTCTGGAGCTTCGGCGCCGGCTCGTAGCAGGCGCCGTCCACCCACACTTCGAGGATGCTCGTGTCCGCGGCGAAGAGATCGCCGTCGGTGATCGTCAGGTTGGCGATCTTGCCGCGCGCGATCGAGCCGAGCCGGTCTGCCACCCCGAGAAGCGTGGCGGGCTCCACGGTGAGGGCGGCGAGCGCGACATCGGCCGGCAGGCCGCGGCCGATCGCGGCGCGGGCGCGATCGCGCCAGTCACTGCGCTTCTTGAGTCCCGCCGCCGTGAAGGAGAAGCGGATGCCGGCCTCGTGGAGGCGCGCCGGGTTGGACGGCGCGAGCTCCCAGTGGCGGAGTCGCACGAGCTCGATGTTGACCGCCTCGTCCGCGTTCTCCCACTCGGGCGGCAGGGGGAAGTTGAGCGCGGTGACGAGCCCGAGTCCGGCCGCCTTCACCTCCGGGAGGTGCTGGTACTCGTCGGCCGCGCCGGTCGTGACCCAGCCCGTGAGCTTGAACTCGCGGGCGAGTCGCGCGGCGCGGAAGAGCATGGCCACGTCCTCGGCCTCGAAGCCGACGGGGCGCGTCGCGGCGAGCACCGGCTCGAGGCTCGCGAGAGCCCGATTGGTCTCCGGCCGCTCGCCCTCCGGGTCGCGGTGGTAGGCGGTGGTCACGGCGCGCTCGTGCTCGGCGTCGAGGAAGGTCTGCCTCTGGAGCGCGATCGCGCCCATGAGCGAGCTCGGATAGAGGCCGCTCTCCTCGCTCGCGCGCTCGAAGGCGAGGTGCGCGGCGATGTCGGGCTGCACGACCTGCTCGTTCGGTCGCGCGTCGGCGAGGTTCACGAGCGCGCTCGTTCCGCGGAAGATGCCGCTCGCCGGTACGGCGAGCGCCGCGGTGAAACCGGCCGTGCGCAGCTCGGTGAGGAGATCGGCGGGGAGAGCGAGCTCCTCGGCGATGTTCTCCTCCGGATGCACGAGCGGGTTCCAGTGGATCGCGCCACGCGCCGCGCCGCGCGCCGCCGGTGGCGGGGCGGCGGGCGCCGTCGTTTCGCCGGGCGCTCTTGCCGCGTCGGTCGCTGCCGGGAGCCGCAAGTGCGGTTCGATGAGACCCGGGTAGATCCAGCGTCCCGCGAGATCCCAGACCCGCGCGTCAGGCGGGATCGCCGCCTCGCCGGCGCCGCCCACCGCGACGATGATCCCGTCGCGCAGCACGATCGTGCCGTCAGCGATCGTCTTCCCGGGCTCGACGATGATGTGCGCGTGCGTGAGCGCATGGACGCGCCCCGGTCTGGCGCCGGGATGCGTGCGCTGCTCGGCAGCCGCGACGGTCGCGCCGAGTCCGCTGGTGGCACGAGCCGCGGCGAACGCGACCGCCGCCGAGAAGGCAAGCGCTTGCAGCCCGCGACGGTCCCTGGCGGCATGAAGCACCATGAATCCCCCACGTCGAAATGGGTTCCGGGCTTGCCGATGGCGATGTCGGGCGCCGGAGAGCCCGGTGGGATGGGGTCGGGCGGCGTTCCAGCGCCGCCAAGGATAGGGGGCGCGGGGCGTCGAGACAAGGGCCGGGACGCGGACAAGCAGCCGGGACGCGACGCCGAGCGGTCTCGACCTGAGGTGCTACAGAGCCGCGCGGAGGCGGGCCAGCACGGCGGGTCGGGTGCGCACGACGATCTCGGTGCCGTCGGGCCCGAACGTCTCCTCGATCACCCGGCACGTGCGATGGATCTCGGCCACCAGCCGCTGCTGCGCATACGGCACGTGGAGCGTCGTATCGACCATATCGCGCTCGAAGAAGCGGATGATGCGCTCGCGGAGCCGGGCCACGTCCGCGGGGCTCCGGGCCGATAGCAGCATGGCGTCGGGATAGGCCGCCGCGAGCTCCGCCCGCCGCGCCTCGTCCAGCCGATCGATCTTGTTGAGCAGGAGAAGCTCGGGCGCGTCGGCGGCGCCGATCTCGGCGAGCACCTCGCTGGTCACCACGATCTGCGCCGGGAACGCGGGGTTCGACGCGTCGACCACGTGCAGCTTGAGATCGGCATCGGCCGCCTCCTCGAGCGTCGAGCGGAACGAGGCCACGAGATCGTGCGGGAGCTTCTTCAGGAAGCCGACCGTGTCGGAGACGAGGATGCGCGGCTTGGTCTCCGGATGAATGGCGCGCACGGTCGTGTCGAGGGTGGCGAAGAGCTTGTCGGCGACGTAGACCTCGTTCCCGGTGAGACCCCGCATGAGCGACGACTTCCCGGCATTGGTGTAGCCGACGAGGGCTACCGTGTCGTGCCCGGCACGTCGCTGCCGCCGCGTCCCCGCCTCGCGCTCGATCGAGACGAGCTCCGCGCGGAGCTCGGCGATGCGGTCGCGCACTTTCCGCCGCTCGAGCTGGGCGGTGGATTCGCCGGCCCCCTTGGCCCCGATCCCGCCGCCCTGGCGGTCGGAGCCGCCGCCCGCCTCGCGGAGCCGCGGCGCCATGTACGCAAGGCGCGCGATCTCGACCTGGAGCCGCGCCTCGCGGGTGTGCGCATGGCGCTGGAAGATGGCGAGGATCACCGACGTGCGATCGAGCACCTCGACGCCGGTCGCGCGCTCGAGGTTCCGGAGCTGGGTCGGCGTCAGATCGTGGTCGACGATCACGACCGTGGCGTGGGCGCTCGCGGTCTTCCCGCCCGCGGTCGCCGGCGCGTCCGGCGCGGCGGTTACGTCCTCGCTATCCTCGTCGGCCGCCTCGTCCGCCTCGTCGGCCGCCTCGTCCGCTTCGTCGGCCGCCTCGTCCGCTTCGTCGGCCTCGGCCGCCGGACCGGCCGCCTCGTCCTCGACCTTGCGGCCGCCCTTCCGCCGCTGCGCCGGCCCGCGCGGGATGACGCCCTCGCCCCCGGTGAGCGCCGCCAGCTCCTTGAGCTTGCCCTCGCCGAGCACGGCGCCGGGAGCGAGCGCGCTCCGCTTCTGCCCGACCCGCCCGACCACGGTGAGGCCGAGCGTCTTCGCGAGCTGGGCGAGCTCGTCGAGCGACGCGGCGAACTCGTCGTCGTCCACGCCGGGGAGCTGGACGCCGGCGAGAACGGCGCGGGGCGGTGCTTGGCGAGTATCGGACATGGGACCGCGGAGTCTAGCGAGTCGGGGCCGGTCGCCACAAGGGGTCACCCCGCGGCGGGCTCACACGAGGCGCGGCGCCATCGCGGTCCAGCAGGCGGGGCAGAAGCGCGCCGACTTGATATCGATGTCCTCGACGTAGGTTGACGCGCGCATGACGCAGGTCGCGTCGCGGCAGTGGATGAGCCCGTAGGTGTGCCCCAGCTCGTGGGTTGCTTCCTTGATCAGCCGTTCCGCGAGCTCGTGCTCATCGGGCGGCAGGCCGTAGGCCTCGCTGCGCAGGCGATGGGTGGACACGATCGCCGCCCGGCCGTCGAGCTGCGCCTCGCCGAAGACATAGGTGAGGATCGGGATGAAGAGGTCGACGCTCGTCACCCCGAGGATCTTGGGGGCGGCCGCCTGCGGATCGTTCAGCAGCTCGGCGAGGAGGAGCGTCGAGTTGTACTGGCTCCGGTTCGAGTCGAAGACCGTCTCCGGGTCGAACCACGGGGCGCGCGTGCGCACGGGCAGCCCGAACACGCTCTCGAGCCGGCCGGCGAGCGGTTCGAGGAGCGAACGTTCCTCGCCGACGAAGATGGGCACGAGATCGAGCACCCGCGGTGGCGCCGCGGCCTCCGTCGCGGCCGGGTGTCCCCCCCCGGATGATGTCGCCGGCTTGGCCTCGACGCTCCGCTGCATGAGCTACTTGGTCTGCCGCTTCAGACCGTAACGCTTGATCTTGTTGTAGATGGTGGCGCGGTCGATCTTGAGGATGTCGGCCGCCCGGCTGATGTTCCAGTCGGTGCGCTCGAGGATGCGCGCGATGTGCGCCTTCTCGAGATCGGCGAGCGAATCGCCCCCCGGCGTCTCGGTGGCGCGCTCCAGCTGGAAGGGGAGGTCCTCCGGCTTGATGGCCGGCGGCTTTCCGATCACCATTGCGCGCTCGATGGCGTTGGCGAGCTCGCGCACGTTCCCTGGCCAGTCGTAGCGCACGAGGACGTCCATGGCCTCCGGACTGATCTCCGAGATCGGCCGGCTCGGGTGCGTCTGGAAGCGGTGCAGGAAGTGCTGGGCGAGGACCGGGATGTCGCTCCGCCGCTCGCGGAGCGGCGGCAGGTAGATGCTGAACACGTTGACCCGGTAGTACAGGTCCTCACGGAACTCGCCGGATTCGACCATCTTCTCGAGGTTCTGGTTCGTGGCGCACACCACCCGGAAGTCGGCGCGGATCGGCTTCGAGCCGCCGACTCGCGTGAACTCCTTGGTCTCGAGCACGCGCAGGAGATCGACCTGCGTCTTCATCGAGATGGTGCCGATCTCGTCGAGGAAGAGCGTGCCGCCGTCCGACATCTCGATCCGCCCTTTTCGCCGGTACTGGGCGCCGGTGAACGCCCCCTTCTCGTGTCCGAAGAGCTCGCTCTCGAGAAGCGTCTCCGGCAGCGCGCCGCAGTTGACGGGCACGATCGGGAAATAGCGCCGCGAGCTGTTGGCGTGGATGGCGCGGGCGATGAGCTCCTTGCCGGTGCCGCTCTCGCCGCGGATCAGGACGGTGGCATCGCTCTGCGCCACCGTCCTCACCAGCTCGAGCACCTTCTGCATCTGCGGGCTCTCGCCCACGATCTCATCGGCGCGCGACAGCTCCTCGATCTTCTCGCGGAGCTGCACGTTCTCGCTCTTGAGCCTCCGCTTCTCGATGCCGTTGCGGATCAGGTGTCCGAGTTCATCGGGATCGATCGGCTTGGTCACGTAGTCGAAGGCCCCTTGCTTGAGCGCCTGCACCGCCGTGTCGACCGATGCATAGGCCGTGATCATGATCACGATCATGGCGGGATCGATCTCGATGATCCGCCCGAGCAGCTCCATGCCGTCGATTCCCGGCATCTTGATGTCGAGGAGGATGACGTCATAGCTCGTCTGCTGCAGGCACTTGAGAGCCTGGGCCGCGTTCTCGGCGGTCTCCACCTGGAAGCCGTCCTTGCGGAACCAGTTGAAGAGCGAGTCACGCACCGAGAACTCGTCATCGACGATCAGGATGGACGCGGTTCCTTGTGACTGTGCGATGGTCATGGGTCACCTGCCCGTGTTCATTCGTGGCCCTCGCCCGCGAGGGCGGGTTCCGTCAGGACCGGCCGGCGGAGGAGGTGGATGCGGAAGGTGGTGCCGGTACCCGGCTGCGAATCCACCTCGATGCGGCCGCCGTGCCGCTGGATGATGCCGTAGACGACGGCGAGGCCGAGGCCGAGGCCGTTCCCACCCTCCTTGGTCGTGAAGAAAGGCTCGAAGATGTGGGGGAGGATGTCGGCGGGGATCCCGGTCCCCGTGTCGGCGATCTCGATCAGCATTTCGGCGGTCGCGTCGGCCGTTTCGGCGCCGCCGGCCGGAGCCAATCGTACGGAGAGCGTCCCGCTCTCGGGCATCGCTTCGACCGCGTTGACGAGGAGAGCGACCAGCGCCTGCTGGATCTGGTCGCCGTCGCAGAGCACCTGATCGTCGCCGGCGAGCCGTGTCTGCTCGAGCTTGAGACCGGCCATCTGGATGTGGTGCTGCACCAGCATGAGGCTCCGATCGACGATCTCGTTCAGGTGATGGGGAGCGAAGCGAGTGCCCGAGCGGCGGGCGAAGAGGAGGAGGTTCTTGACGATCTGGCCGCAGCGCCCGGACTCCTTCTGGATCAGGTTCAGGTAGCGCGCGAGCTCCTCGCGCTCGGCCGCGTTCACCTCGCCCCGCCCGAGCTCACGCTCGACCAGGCGCGCGTAGGTCAGGATGCCGGCGAGCGGATTGTTGAGCTCGTGGGCCACGGTCGCCGCGAGCTTGCCGAGCGAGGCCATCTTCTCCATGTGCAGGATGTGTCGCTGCGCGCGGCCCAGCTCCTCGGTCTTCTCGACCACCTTGCGCTCGAGCGTGTTCGACCACTCGGTGATCTCGTTCTGCGCCCGCTCGAGGTTCTCGGTCATGCGGTTGAAGGCGGTGGCCAGCTCGCCCACCTCATCGTGCGTCGCGATGTCCACGCGGGTGGCGAGATCGCCCTGGCTGATCCGCTGTGCGCCGGCGATCAGGCGCTGCACGGGGCGGCGCACCATGAAGTAGATGAACGCGGCCGACACGGCGCCGAGGAGCAAGGCCGCTAGCAGCATGGCGGCGAGCATGCGCTTCTTGACCGCGGCGAGCTGGGCGTCGGCCGTGGCGAGCGACATCTTGACGTCGAGGACGCCGAGGATGGTCTGCTCCGGCCGATGCACGTGGCAGCTCGTGCACTCCGGCTCGTTCTCGATCGGATTGATGAGGCCGAGGATGCGTTCCCCGTTCGGCTGCTTGTAGACGCGTTGCCGCGTGCTCATCGGCACAGAGCGCAGAGGCTCCTTCTGGTCGTGGCAGATGATGCAGGCCTCGGCCTGCATGTCCACCTGCCGGCCGACCTCGGCCGCATCGGACGACACGATGATGCGCCCGCGCTTGTCGTAGATGCGAACGCCGGCGACTCCAGGCTGCTCGCCGACCGCGGTGACGATCTCGTCGACGTCCTCCTTGCGGTTCAGGAGCATCGCGTGCCGGGTCGAGCGCTTGAGCACATCGCTCGCGCGAACGGCGCCTTCGCTGACGAGCTCCTGCGAGTGCCGGGCGGTGGTCCGGATGTTCGAGTAGGTGAAGAGGGCGAGGAGGATGACGACGGCGGCGAAGAGCCAGAGGAAGAGGCGGACGCCGAGCGAGCTCCACGCGCGACGGAGGTCCTCTCCGGACGATGCGGATCCGTTCTCGCGATGTGGCGGCATGGCCGAGCTCCCGGCCGCTCCCCTCTGGCGCTCGCGCGGGCGGCAGTGCGCGCCGGACGGACAGGGCCAATGAACGGACGCCTGCAAGAAGACGACCAAACAGGACAGATCTCGGTTCCGTCAACTGGCTGTCGGGAAATCACTTGCGGTGGACCGCCGGGGACGGGGGAACCCCCGGCGGTCCCTGGCTACCGCTTGTCCGCCGCTGCCCGGCCGGGGCTGACAATCCGTCAGGACGCGGAGGGCGCGGGCACCGGCTCACCGGGGCGCCCCCAGCCCCGGACCACTCGCCCCTCACCGCGCCCGTGGCCGGCGCGGTTTCGCCGCGACCTCGGTCAGGAGGCGGTAGCCGACTCCGGTCTCGGTGCGGAAGACCCGCGGGCGCGACGGGTCCGCCTCGAGCTTTCGGCGCAGGTGCGCCATGTAGACCCGGAGATACTCGGTCTGCTCCGCGTGCCCGGGTCCCCACACCGCGTCGAGGAGCTGCCGGTGGGTGACGACCTGCCCGGCATGCTGGATCAACACCTCGAGCAGGCGATACTCGATCGCGGTGAGGCGGACTTCCTCCCCGCCCGCGAATACCTGCCGCGACTGGAGATCGACGCGCAGGTCGCCGCTCTCGAACTCGCTCTCCGGCGACATGCCGGCCTTGAGCAGGCGATGGCGGAGCGCGGCCCGGAGTCGGGCCAGGAGCTCGGGCAGCCCGAAGGGCTTGGTCAGGTAGTCGTCCGCCCCGGCGTCGAGCGCCGTCACCTTGTCGGTCTCCTGACCGCGCGCGGAGAGGACGACGATCGGCACGTGACTCCACTGCCGGACGCGCCGGGTGACTTCGATGCCGTCGAGGTCGGGGAGCCCCAGGTCGAGGAGGACCACGTCCGGGACGTGCTGGCGCGCCATCGTCACGCCGAGGTCCCCGGTCGCGGCCTCGATCACGCGATAGCCGTGCGCGGTCAGGCTCGGGCGCAGGAATCGGCGAAAGTGCGCCTCATCATCGATGATGAGGACGAGCGCACCGGGCGTGGCCGGCTGCGGGCCGTCTGCGTGCGGGCTCATGGCTCTGCCGTGGGCCCGGGCGCCGGAGCGGCCCCCGCTTCCGGGATGAAGAGGCGAAAGCAGGCGCCGCCGCCCTCCCGGTTCTCGGCCCGGATCCACCCGCCGTGCGCGGTCAGGATGGCGCGGCAGATGGCGAGCCCGAGGCCGGTGCCGGTGACGTGGGTATCTCCGGCCAGGCGCAGGAACTTGTCGAACACGCGCTCGAGATCGGCCGGTGGAATGCCGGGCCCGCGGTCGGCCACGCTCAGCTCGATGCCACCCGGCACCGCGTGCGCCTCGATCTCGATGGGGCTTCCCGCCGGGGTGTACTTGGCGGCGTTCTCGAGCAGGTTCGTGAGCACCTGTTCGATCAGCACCGGATCGACGCCGGCGCCGAGCAGGGACTCGGGCAGGTGCACCTGGACGTCGCGGCCGGCGAGCATCTCCTCCGACCGGGCGAGCGCGGCGCCGACCAGGTCCTCGAGCGGGCACCACTCCTTGTGCACGGCAAGCGCGCCGGACTCGATCCGGTTCAGATCGAGCAGATCGCGCACCAGGCGGTTCAAGCGCTCGGCCTCCTCGCGAATGGTCTCGAGGAGATCTCGCTCTTCGGCGGGGGACAGCACCGCCGATTCATCGAGGAGCGTCGTCGCGGCGCCGGTGATGGTGGCGATCGGCGTGCGAACGTCGTGCGACATGGTCGCCAGGAGCGTGCTCCGGAGCCGCTCCGTCTCGGCGGCGAGCCGCGCCTCGACCGTCTCGTCGGCGAGGAGGGCGCGCTCGAGTGCGAGCGCGGACTGACTCACGAAGACGTCGAGCAACTGCCGCTGTGAGGCGGTGAGCGGGCGGCGCCGGGCGCCGAGAGCGAGGGCGAGCACGCCCAGGGTGCGCTTCCCGCCGGAGAGCGGCAGGTAAAGGGCCTGCGCGCTGGGCAGCGTATCGGTCGAGTTGCCGGCAGGGCGCCCGTGCTCGAGCACCCACTGCGCGACGGTCAGTTCACGCTCCTCGTGGACGAACGGGTGCTCGCTCCCTGCCAGCACGGTGAGCGGGTCCACGGTCCCGGCCAGGAGCACGGCGGCCTCGGTATCGAAGAGGATCTCGACATGCCGCCGCGCCGCGTCGGCGATCTCGCCCGCCCCGCGGCGGAAGGCGAACGTCCGCGTGAGCGCATAGAGGATTGCCGTCCGCCGCTCCCGTTCGCGTGCGGCTTCCGCCTGGCTCCTGATCCGGACGGTCAGGCTGCTCACGAGGATGGCGGCCACCAGCATGACGAGGAAGGTGACGACGTAGCGGGCATCGGACACGGCGAAGGTGTGGAAGGGAGGCACGAAGAAGAAGTCGAGAGCCGCTACGCTTGCGATGCTCGCGACGAGCGCGGGCCCGCGCGTGGAGCGGCTCGCGACGAAGAGCACGCCGAGGAGGTAGATCATGGCCTTGTCGGCCAGATCGAGGTACGGGCGGGTGAGCGCGCAGAGCGCCGTCGCCGCACCGACGGCGGCGAGCGCTTCGAGGTAGGGGCGGAGCGGGCGCGGAGCCGGTTCCGGTTCCGCGCGCAGGCGCTCCGGCGTGCCCTCCTCGCCTGTTGTGGCGATGATGTCGATCGGTCCCGAGGCGCGCACGAGGTCGTCCACGAGCGAGCCGCGTAGGCGATCGTGCCAGCGTGAGTGCGTGGGTTTGCCGACGAGGATCCGCGTCGCGTTGCGCTGGCGGGCGACTTGCAGAATTGCCTCGCCCACGTGCTCGCCGGCAAGCACCGTCGTCTCGGCCCCGAGCTGCTCGGCGAGGGTGAGGTGCTGCTGGATGCGCTCGCGATCGGTGGCCGGCAGATCCTGTGCGTTGGGCGCCTCGACCCACAGCACGATCCAGGGCGCGCCGAGGCGGGTGGCCATGCGATAGCCGGCGCGGATCAGGTTCGCGGATTGCGGGGCCGGGCCGATGGCGACGAGGATGCGCTCGCGCGCGGGCCACTGCTGGGTGCCGCCCTCCTCGCGCTTCCAGCGGGCCATCTGCGCGTCGACTCGCTCGGCCGTCCGTGTCAGCGAGAGCTCGCGGAGCGCGATCAGGTTGCCCTTCCGGAAGAACTTCTCGATGGCGCGCTCGGCCTGCTCGGGGACGTATACCTTGCCCTCGCGCAGGCGCTTGATGAGATCGTCCGGAGTGAGATCCACGAGCTCGACCTCGTCGGCCTGCTCGAAGATCGAATCGGGCACGGTCTCGCGCACGAGCACACCGCTCATCTGCGCCACCACGTCGTTCATGCTCTCGAGATGTTGCACGTTGAGCGTGGTGTAGATGTCGGTTCCGGTATCGAGGATCTCCTCGACATCCTGCCAGCGGCGGGCATGCTTCGAGCCGGGCGCGTTCATGTGGGCGAGCTCGTCCACGAGGAGGAGCGCCGGCCGGCGGGCGAGCGCGGCCTCCAGATCGAATTCGCGGAGCGTGAGACCGCGGTAGGGGACGAGCCGGGGAGGAATGTGCTCGATGCCCGCGGCGAGAGCCTCGGTCTCGCGGCGGCCATGGGTCTCGAGCCAGCCGATGACGACGTCGAGCCCTTCCGCCCGCCGCGCATGCGCCGCCTCGAGCATGGCGTAGGTCTTGCCGACGCCGGGCGCCGCGCCGAAGAAAATGCGGAGCTTCCCGCGCCGGCCTTTCGCCTCGTCTGCGTGGGCGCGGGCGAGCATCTCTTCGGGACTTGGACGTTGATCGGCCATGGGCCGCCATTATCGCCGTTGCGGGCTGGCTCCGGCAAGACACCAGGAGAAGACGCTCATCTCGCCGGTGCCATCGCGTTCAGATCCAGGTTCAGCTGGAGCACGTTGACCCGCGGTTCCCCCAGTACGCCGAGCTGACGGCCCTCGACGTGCTGCTCGACGAGGCGGCGCACCGCGGCCTCGTCCATTCCCCGCGCGCGCGCCACGCGCGGCACCTGGTAGAGGGCCGCCGCGGGGCTCACCTGGGGATCGAGCCCACTCGCCGAGGCGGTGACGAGATCGACCGGGACCGGGCTCATGTTCCCGGGATCGGCCGTTCTGAGCGCCAGGATGCGCGCCGCCGCCGCCGCGCGCGCGACCGGGTTCCGCGGCCCCAGGTTGGATCCGCTCGAGGCCCCGGCGTTGTAGGCGTGCGGGGCGGTGGCCGAGAGGCGGCTCCAGAAGTACCGCGGATCCGCGAACGCCTGGCCGATCAGGCGCGAGCCCACGACCTTCCCGTCTCGCTCGATCAGGCTGCCGTTCGCCTGCACCGGAAACAGGACTTGCGCGAAGCCCGTCATTAGCAGGGGGTAGAGTGCCCCCGTGATCACCGTGAAGATGAGCAGCGTCATGGCGGCGGGTCGCAAGTGGTTCATCATGGCGGACTCCTTCGCCTCGCCGGTCACGCCAGGCCGAGGGACGCGAGGATGAGGTCGATCGCCTTGATCCCGATGAAGGGTGCGGCGATACCGCCGGCCCCGTAGAGCAAGAGGAACCGACGGAGGACGCGCGCCGCGCCGATCGGCCGGTAGCGGACGCCGCTGAGCGCCAGCGGGACGAGCGCGACGATGATGAGCGCGTTGAAGATCACGGCGGAGAGGATGGCGCTTTCCGGAGTGGTGAGCCGCATGATGTTGAGCGCGCCGAGCACCGGATAGGTGGTGGCGAAGGCCGCCGGGATGATGGCGAAGTACTTCGCCAGGTCGTTGGCGAGCGAAAAAGTGGTGAGCGCGCCGCGCGTCATCAGCATCTGCTTGCCGGTCTCGACGACCTCGATCAGCTTGGTCGGATTCGAATCGAGGTCGACCATGTTTCCGGCTTCCTTCGCCGCCTGCGTCCCGGTGTTCATGGCGACCGCGACGTCGGCCTGGGCGAGCGCCGGCGCGTCGTTGGTGCCGTCCCCGGTCATGGCCACCAGCCGGCCGCCGGCCTGGAGGTCGCGGATCAGCTGGAGCTTGGTCTCCGGGGTGGCCTCCGCCAGGTAGTCGTCGACCCCCGCCTCGGCGGCGATCGCCGCCGAGGTGAGCGGGTTGTCGCCGGTGATCATGATGGTCTTGATGCCCATGCGCCGGAGCTCGCCGAACCGCTCGCGGATGCCCCCCTTCACGACGTCCTTGAGCTGGATCACGCCGAGCACCCGGGCGCCGTCGGCCACCACGAGCGGAGTCGCGCCCTGCTTGGCCACCTCGTCGACGGTGGCGCGGACCGCCGCCGGCAGATCCCCGTTCTGCTGCTTCACATGCGCCGCGATCGCATCGGCGGCGCCCTTCACGATGCGGCGCCCGCTCAGATCGACGCCGCTCATCCGCGTCTGCGCGGTGAACGGGACGAACGTCGCGCCGAGCGATTGCAGATCGCGCTCCCGGATCCCGTACTTCTCCTTGGCGAGGACGACGATGCTCCGTCCCTCCGGAGTCTCGTCGGCCAGCGATGCGAGCTGGGCCGCGTCCGCCAGATCGCGCTCGGTGATGCCGGGTGCCGGCAGGAACGCCGTGGCCTGGCGGTTGCCGAGAGTGATCGTGCCGGTCTTGTCGAGGAGGAGAACATCGACGTCGCCGGCAGCTTCGACGGCGCGGCCCGACATGGCGATGACATTGGCGCGATGCATGCGGTCCATGCCGGCGATGCCGATCGCGGAGAGGAGGCCACCGATCGTCGTCGGGATGAGGCAGACGAGGAGAGCCACGAGCACGGTCACGGTCACCGGTGCGCCCTGGCCGGCAGCGTCCACGCTGTAGACCGAGAACGGAAGCAGCGTCGCCGTAGCGAGCAGGAAGATGATGGTGAAACCCGCGAGTAGGATGTTGAGCGCGATCTCGTTCGGGGTCTTCTGGCGCTTAGCGCCCTCGACCATGGCAATCATGCGGTCGAGGAAGGACTCGCCCGGATTGGCGCCGATGCGGATGACGAGCCAGTCGGAGAGGACGCGCGTTCCCCCGGTGACCGCGCTCCGGTCGCCGCCGCTCTCGCGGATCACCGGCGCGCTCTCGCCCGTGATCGCGCTCTCGTCGACGGAGGCAACGCCGAGGACCACCTCTCCATCGCCGGGGATCACCGCGCCGGCTTCGACGAGCACGTGATCGCCCTTCCGGAGAGCGCTCGCCGAAACGGACTCGACCCGGGCCGTGCGCGCCGGTTCGGATAGGCGCCTGGCCTGGATGTCGCGGCGCGTGCGGCGGAGCGCCTCGGCCTGGGCCTTGCCGCGACCCTCGGCGATCGCCTCCGCGAAGCTGGCGAAGAGCACGGTGAGCCAGAGCCAGACCGCGATCCAGAAGATGAACCCGGGTCGCTCCTCGCTCTGGCCGAGTAGCGCCTGCACCCAGAGGCCCGAGGTCAGGAGGCTCCCGATGTAGACGACGAACATGACCGGGTTCTTGACCTGGACGGCCGGATGCAGTTTGCGGAGAGCGTCCGTCAGGGCCCGCTGGACCATGGGGCCGCTCAAGAGCTTCGTTCCGGCTGGCGTGGACATGCTTCTCCTACGATCCTGATGCCATGAGCGCGAAATGCTCGACGATGGGCCCGAGCGCGAGCGCCGGGAAAAAGGTCAGCGCGCCGACGAGGACCACGACCCCGATGAGGAGGCCAACGAAGAGCAGGGTGTGCGTCGGCAGGGTGCCCGGTCCTTCCGGCACCGCCTTCTTGCGCGCAAGCGAGCCGGCGATGGCGAGCGTGGGGATCGCGAGCCAGTAGCGGGCGAAGAGCATCGCGATGCCGAGCAGAGTGTTGTAGAAGGGGGTGTTGGCGCCGAGTCCGGCGAAGGCGCTCCCGTTATTGTTGCCGGCCGACGAGAATGCGTAGAGCACCTCGCTGAAACCGTGGGCGCCCGGATTGAAGATGGTCGCCCGCCCGGCCGGGGCGTTGACCGCGATCGCGGTCCCGATGAGCACGACGGCCGGGGGAATCAGGATGACGAGGGCGGCCATCTTGATCTCGAAGGCCTCGATCTTCTTCCCGAGGTACTCCGGCGTCCGCCCCACCATGAGTCCGGCGACGAAGACCGCGATCAGCGCGAACACGAGCATGCCGTAGAGCCCTGAGCCCACCCCGCCGTAGATGACCTCGCCGAGCTGCATCAACCACAAGGGCACGAGCCCGCCGAGGGGTGTGAACGAGTCGTGCATCGCGTTCACCGAGCCGTTGGAGGCGGCGGTGGTGGCGGTGGCCCACAGGGCCGAGTTGACGATGCCGAAACGGACCTCCTTGCCCTCCATGTTGCCGCCGGCCTGGAGGGCGCTCGCCTCGTGATCGACTCCCAGCCCGGCGAGGAGCGCGCCACGCTGCTCCGCGACGACACAGACGCCGAGCAGGCCGACGAAGAGGATCGTCATCGCGGTGAGGATCGCCCAGCCCTGCCGCGTGTCGCCGACCATGGCCCCGAACGTGTAGCAGAGGGCCGCCGAGATGACGAGGATGGCGACGAGCTCGAGGAAGTTGGAGAGCGGCGTCGGGTTCTCGAACGGGTGAGCCGAGTTGACATTGAAGAAACCGCCCCCGTTCGTGCCGAGCTGCTTGATGGCGATCTGCGATGCGGCGGGCCCCACCGCCAATGTCTGCGGCCCGGGCGCGGCTTCCTCCGCAGTCCCCGGGCCTCCCGGACCCGTCGCGTCGAGGAAGGGGACATCGGCATAGGGACGCAGGGTCTGGACCACCCCCTGGGAGATCAGGGCGAGGGCGAGCACGATTGCGAGCGGCAGCAGCACGTAGAGCGTGCTCCGAGTGAGATCCACCCAGAAGTTTCCGATCGTGGTCGCCGAGCGCCGGGCGAGGCCGCGGACGAAGGCGGCGAGGGTCGCCATGCCCGCCGCGGCGGAGACGAAGTTCTGCACCGTGAGCCCGAGCATCTGCGTCAGGTAGCTCATGGTCGTCTCGCCGCCGTAGCCCTGCCAGTTGGTGTTGGTGCCAAAGCTGACCGCCGTGTTGAACGAGGAGTCCGGCGACACGGCGGGAAGCCCCTGCGGGTTCAAGGGCAGGACGGCTTGCAGGCGCTGGAGCGCGTAGATCACGAGGATGCCGGCGCAGTTGAAGACGAGCATGGCCAGCGCGTACGTCTTCCAGCCCATCTCCACCTCGGGACGCACGCCGGCCAGCCGGTAGATGAGACGTTCGATCCCGCCGAGGATCGGTCCCTTCCCGGTCTGTCCTTGATAGATGTGCGCCATGTATCGGCCGAGCGGCCCGGCGAGAGCCAGGAGCACGATCAGGTACAGCGCGAGCTGCAGGATCCCGTTCGCGGTCACGAGAACAGCTCCGGCTTCAACAGGGCGAGCACGAGGTAGATGAGGAGCGCGCAGGCGACGACGGCGCCGATCGCGTAGAGAGTCATCGGATGGTCCCTCGACTGCAGGCGATTACAGGCGATCGCAGAGTTCAGCGAAGCCCCACGAGAGGGCGAAGAATCCGAGGATCAACCCGAGGAAGAGAAGGTCAGACATGGGCACCTCCGCCGGCGTCCGCAGGGCCGCCCGGCCACTGGATCGAAGCGGCATCCGCCCGCGTCGTGATGGACTGCCAGGCGCGGCGGCGTCGCCACTCCGCGAGCGCGGCCCCCACCACGCACAGGAAGCACATGGCCCAGAAGCCTTCGAAGCCGAACCGCCATGATGACGGCAACAGCCCGGGGCGGACTGCGGTGATCCAGACCCCGATGCTCGAGGCGGCGAGGAGCGTGACGAGCTCGCCGCGGATGAAGCGGCAGCGCTCGTAGGCGAGGCAGGCGTCGAGGAGCGCATGGAGCCGGAGCTGGGCCGCTCCGCGACGGGTCTGGGAAACGCGAGAAGCGACGAGGCCGCCCGGCGCGTGGGCCCGTGACTCGAGTGAACGCATGGCATGCATGTGAACAGCCCTCCAGGGATCGCCTTCCCGATCCACCTCTATGATCGTCACGGTAGCGACGGCGGGCATTAAAGCAGTGCAAAAAGGCGGGGCGGGAACGAGGCGATCAGAGCAGGGCAACCCCTGCTTCTAGCCAAGCAGCCGGCTGAGGAGCTGGAGAGCGAGGATGGCGAGGATCGGCGATACGTCGATCCCCAGCCGCCCCGGCGGGACGATGGCGCGGAAAGGGGCCAGCACGGGGCCGGTGATCCGCCGGAGCTCGCGGAGCAAGGGGTGCCGGTCGAGCGGCGGGATCCACGACGCGACGACATCGATCACGATGAGAACGACGAGCACCTCGATGAGCCCGTCCAGGATGCGGATCAGGAACGGCATCGCAATCCCTCGTTCAGCTCGGGTCCGGTGTCGACAGCTGCGTCAGCCGCCACTCGGCGAGCTCATACTCGCTCATCGGCTCTATCGTGTTGTCGGGATCCGACCTCACACCTGTTTCGATGCAGCGCTGGAAGAGATCCCGCGCCGCCTCGATCCTCCCGGCAGCCAGGTTCAACTCGGCTGCATAGTAGCAGACCTCGCATTGCTGCCGCGGGTCGGCGGGATCGGCGGCGGCGACGAGGGCAGCGGGTGTGATCTCGCCCGCCAGGCAGGAGAGGATCTCCGCGAGCTGGCCGTCTTGCAGGACCCCCCGCCGGGCTTCGGCGAGGGCGCTATCCGCGTCGGCGCCTCGCCCCAGCTCGCGCAGGATGAGCACCATGCGCGCGCTGCCATAAGTGGCGAAGCCGAGGATGTCCGACGCACGGCGATAGTCCGCCACCGCCTCCTCGGGTTGCCCGGCGAGCCAGTGCATCGTGCCGCGGTGGTAGACGATCCACGCGGAGTTGCCTTCGCCGGCGAGCTGGATGGCGCGCGTGAAATCCTCGATGGCCGGCCGGTGGTGCTTGAGACGCCGGTGCAAGACCGCGCGCCGGTAGAACGAGTGGAAGTTGCCCGGAGACATGGCCAGGGCGGAGTCCGCGGCCCCCAGGGCTTCGGCATAGCGATCGAGGCGCCCCAGGAAGTCGCTGCGCTCCCCCTTCCAGTAGCTGACATCCTCTCCCAGGTGCTCGAGCGCCGCCGCCCCATCGGCCGCCGCGGCGTAGTCTCCATCGAGCACGGCCAGCCGCGTCAGCGCCAGCATGGCGCACGGATGCTCTGGATCTCGGCGCACCGCCTCCCGCGCCGAGCGCAGCGCGACCCGGCGATCGAGGGTGGCGAGCGAGCGCAGGTACCAGTCCTCGGCGGTGGCGAGCTGTCCGGCCTCGGTCTCCTCGTTCCACAGCCCGGCGGCCTCCGGTCGCGCGAGCCGGGTGTTGATCTCGCTCAGCAGTGCTCGGTAGGGCCAGGCCGACGGGTCGCGCGCCAGGCCCTCGCGCAGGAGCTCGATCGCGAAGCGATACTCACCGTCGATCACGTTGCCATGGGCGGCGAGGAGAACCGCATCCCTGAGCTCTGGAAAGCGCTTCAGCGCGGCGATGGCCGCCGCCACTCTGAGGGGATCCGGCTCCTCATGGAAGAGCCAGCTGTTGAGCTCGGCAATCTCCATGCGTGCCGCCATGCGATCGTACGGCGCGCGAAACCCGTACGCGAGGCTCAGGGCGGCGGCGAGGGCGAATGCCGCCGCTGCTCCCAGCCGCCAGCGCCAACGGCGTTCCGTCCTGATCTTCCGCAAGGTGGCGGCCCACCGCACCGGTCTACCCGCGGCCTTCGCGTCGGCGATCACCTCGCCGCGCAGATGGCATTCCACATCGGCCGCCAGGTCGGCGACCGACGCATAGCGATCGGCCGGCGACTTGGCCAGAGCGCGGAGCAGGATCGACTCGAGATCGCCGCTGAGGGAACGATCGAGGGTGCTCGGCCGCGCCGGCGCCTCCTCGCAGACCGTCCGGATCGCTTCCGGAGTCAGCGCGCTCACGTCGTGGGGGGGCCGTCCGGTCAGCATCTCGTACAGGATCGCGCCCAGCGCGTACACATCCGCGCGGCCGTCCACCTCGTCTCGCTGCCCGCAGATCTGCTCCGGGCTCATGTAGCGCGGCGTGCCCGCGACGACGTTGGTCTCGGTCAGGGTGCGATCCGGCTCGCCGTGCCTGATCCGCGCCAGACCGAAGTCGAGCACCTTGGGCTGGCCATCCTCGTCGATCAGTATGTTCGTGGGTTTGAGATCGAGATGGACGACGCCATGGCGGTGGGCGTACTGGACGGCATCGCAGATCTTCCGGAAGAGTTCGAGGCGTGCGCGCCGCGGTGGCGACTGCTCGCGCAGGTAGACGTGGAGCCAGGTCCCCTGGACCAGCTCCATGGCCAGGTAGTGCTGTCCCTCGGGCGCCTGGCCGGCCTCATGGATGGTGGCGATCCCGGGATGATGGAGCGCCGCGAGAGCCTGGATCTCCCGCTGGAACCGGCGGAGCTCGCGGGCGCCGATGAACCGGCCGCCCTTCAGCACCTTGACGGCGACGGCGCGCCGCGGGGAGGCCTGCTCGGCCTCGTAGACCAGCGCCTGACCGCCCTCGCCGATCAGGCGCTTGATCGTGTAGTTGCCGATCCGTTCCGGCAGCGGGATGGTGAGGGCCTGGGTGTCGGCGGCGATGAGCCCGATTTGCGATCGGATCTCCGCCGCACGAGCCCGGCAGCCGGCGCACACGGCGAGATGCCCGGCCAGTTCCGGCGCGTCGCGGTCCACCCAGCTCCAGAGCTGCTCTCGCGATACCTCGCAGCCCATCCGACTCCCCCAGGCAAGGCAATGCCGGGACGACACCTGTATCCATTCTATCGCATGTGCGGAAACTTGCCGCCGAACCGGCCCCTGCGGCGTCATACTCGTGGAGGGGACGGGACCATGGGCGAGCAAGAGCAACCCGCGCCGGCTAACGACCTCACGCCGAGCCTCATCGGGCGGCTCCGGGCCGGCGACTGCGCCGCCGGCGAGCTCCTCGAGCAGCTCTACCGGCGCGACCTCCTGCGCTTCTGCGCCGGGTATCTCGGTCAAGTCGAGCAGGCGGAGGACGCGGTACAGGACGTCTTCTGCAAGGTGCTCGCCGCGGAGACCGTCCCCGAGAGCTTCCGCTCCTGGATCTACCGGATCGCCCGCAATCGCTGTCTCGATCTCCTCCGCGGCCGCGCCCGCCGGCGGGACGACCAGCCGCTGCCGAGCGAGAGCGTGGCGGCCGCCGAGCTGACCGGGCATCTGACCCGGCTCGTGCGCAAGGAGCTCCGCTCCCGGCTGCGGCAGCTCGTGGCCGGGCTCCCGGCCAGCCAGCGCGAGATCCTCCGCCTTCGCTACGTCGAGGGTCTCTCGCGGCAGGAGATCGCCGAGGTCCTCGAGATCCCCGAGTCGGTCGTCAAGTCGCGCCTCTTCGAAGGGATCGAGCGCCTCCGCCAGCACACCTCCCTGATCGACCCCGCCTGATCCGGCTGGCTCCCGCTCAGCCAGCCGGCACCCCGCGTCTTTTCCTTCCGCCGTCTGCCCGCCTGCGTCGTCTTCATGGGCGGAGGCACAGGCGCCCCGAGGCGGGAGCGAGAGTCCCTCCCGATGCCGCCGGAGGCGGCCCGCAGGCGAGGAGGTCACGATGGACCGGATCCTTTTCTCAACATCGATCTTCGTCGTTGTCAGCCTGACTCTGCTCATGCCCAGCCCCGCGGGGGCCGCGCCACGATCGGACTTCGACGACGGCACGCTGCAGGGCTGGACCAGGCTCGAGCCGTTCAACGGCAACCTCTTGAACCCTGGGTCTGGAGGCAATCCGGGGGGGTTCATGAAGTGCGAGGACACCATGCCCGGCGGCGGCGGGCTCTATGCCGTCGCGCCGCCGGAGTTCACCGGCAACCTGAGCTGCTACACCGGGATCCAGTGGGACGAGTACCTCTACAACTGCAATCCGGGACCGAATCGGCCGACCGTCCCCATGCTCTTTGCCGTGATCGGCGGGGACACGACGATCTACTACGAGCGCGCGCAACCGGTCGGACCGCTCGGCGTGTGGCAGCCACGCTACGTTCCCTTCACGGCAGACGCGTGGGAGCGGTACGTGGGAACAGCCAGCTTCGAGGAGGTTCTCGCCAACGTCACCGAGCTCCGGATCTCGATGGAGTGCAACTCCATGTGCAGGGACGAGGCCGGTGTCGACAACGTCGAGCTCCTGCCATCCAGCCCGGGCCTCCCCCATCCGGCGCATTGCACGGTCGCACCCTGGGATGGGCGGACGAATGCCTTCGTCACGCCGGGCAATCAGTCGAACGTCGACCACCTCACCGTAACCGTCTGCGACGAGTCGGGCTTGCCCCTGGCCGCGATGCCCGTAGAGATCGTTTTCACCGGCTGTGAGGTGTGCCTCGACTCGGGGGATGCGGGGCTCCGTGGCACGACCAACGCCGCGGGCAGCGTGACCCTCAGGCCGCGCGCCGGCGGATGCGACCAGTGCGCGGTGCAGGTGTACGCCGGGGACGTCCTGATTCGGACCTTCACCCGCTTCGTGAGCACGGACTGGGACGGCATGGAAGCCGATGGCGCTGTGAATGCGCACGACATGCAGTACGTGCAGACTGCCTTGATGACCGGCGACCTGTGCGCGGACTTCGACGGAAACGGGATGGTCAACATAGCCGACCTCACCATCTTCATGGTCTCGCTCAATGCCGGCGATGCCAACGCCGCCGGCTGCGCCACGGCCGGCATGGGCGAGGAGGCCGTCGCGCCGCCCGCGGCCGCACCGCGCCTGGCTCTCACCCCGAATCCGGTCCGCCAGGGTGCTCCGGTCGAGATCACCTTCCAGGTCGCCGGATCCTCTTCCTTCCGGCTCGAGGTCTTCACCGTGAGCGGGCGGCATGTGGCCACGCTCGTCGATGGCCGCGTCGCGGCGGGGATTCACCGCCAGGCGTGGGAGACGCGAGACCCTGCAAGCGGGCTGCTCGCGGCCGGAGTCTACTTCCTGCACCTCAGCGGGAATGCCGGCCGCGCCACGCAGAAGCTCGTGGTCTTGCGCTGATGCGGTAGCGGTGCGGCCGTCAGGTAGCCGGTGCGGAGTGGCCGCGCCGCGCCGGCTACCCGCCGAGGAAGCGCACGATGAGCGCCCGGTAGGACTCGGCGCCGAGGAGTCGCCGCAGATCGGCGATCCGCTCGCCGCCGTCGGCGAGCGTGACGCCGACCGTCTCGGCCCCGCGGTGCAAGCGGGTGCGCGCCTCTTGATCGAATTCGCCGAGCTCCCGCGCCGTGCGTTCGCGCATGGCGGCGGCGGACGCGAGCCCGGCGATCGCCGCCGCGGGATCGGGGACCCGCGCCTCGATGAGCCAGCCCGCGTCGTACGGTGCCTCGATCGCGAGGCGGGGGTGCGTGCGGAGGAGCGGATTGGCGCGGATCACCGTGGCGTTGACCGGCATGCGCAGCGGAAGCGGCCCGCAGCCGTCGATGACCCACGCCCCGGCACCGCCGGCGGCGATCAGCGACGCGGCCGGCGGCAGCACGATCGAGGTCGCATCGCCGACCAGCCAGGCGGCGAAGGCATCGAGCCCGATGCGCAGGCGGTCGGGTCCGACCGCCTGCGCCCAGGTGTGCGCGGCGTGGTACCGGCGGTCCTCACGGAATTCGTCCGGCCCGATGGCCGCAATCGGAACCGAGAGTTCTTCCGGGACCGCCGGTGCCTGGCCGCGCATCACCGCGTCGAACTGGCAGGACTCGCAGTCGAAGGCACGGTCGCAGAGCTTGTAGGCGACCATCCCGGCGGCCATCCACACGCACCGCTCGGCGCCCTTGGGCAAGAACCTCGGGGTTTCGGGAGCCGACATCTCTCGCACCTCCCCGCTCATCCGTCTCTGCCAGCCCTGCTCGCTGCCGTTGCTCACTGCTTGCTCGCCGCTTGATCTTCGCTCATCGTGTCCGGCCGTCCCCTAGTCACGGCTGGTGACAGACGTCGCAGTTCTCGTCCACCTTGAAGGCGCCCGTGCCGTTGTGGCAGGAGCCGCACAGGGGACCGTGCGCGCTGTCCATGTCCATCACGCCGGCGAGCGGTTTCGCGGGCACCTGCATGCTGAACAGCGTCGCATGGCAGGTGGCGCACTTGGGCGTGGCCGGGTCGACGTGCGACTCGTGCCGGAAGGTGACCCGGCCCGGGCTGTCCGGCCCGGTCATGAACGTGTGATCGGCAGGGAGGGTCATCGGGAGCGCGGCCGCGCGTGCCGCCCGCGCCTCGGCGGCCTGATCATTGGCTGCCGTCGCGTTCCCGTTCATGGCGGCCACCGCTTCGCCGCTCACATGCCTGTTGGTGGTGACGCCGACCGCGATCGCTCCCACGAAGAGGAGCGCCCACAACCCCGCCAGCACCTCGCCGCGGAAGATCGGAGCGATCCGCCGCTCGGGCACGAAGACCGGCGCGGCGTGTCCATGCCGGCTCGGCAGGCTCGCCTCCTCGTGCTCCGGCAAGTGGTGGAAGACCGGGAGGTACTTGACCGCGTAGTAGAAGGCGATGAAGCCGGCCGTGACGATCGACATGGTCACCGCGAACTCCATCCACGACGGCACGTAGGAAACCCCGGACCAGCTCTGCATCCCGGTCACCGACACGTTCAGGCGGTTCACGATGAAGCCCGTCACCGTGAGCATCGCCCCGAAGAAGAGACCGTGCTGGCTGTGCCGCACCCTGGGGATCGCGAAGAGAATGATCGGCAGGATCACGCCGAGGCCCATCTCGCCCCAGAACAGGGTGCTCTCCGGAGTGATCTGGAAGGCGAGGCCCAGGTTGCCGCGGCCGGCCAGGTCCTGGAACTTCCACACCGCATAGACGCCGAGGACGACGACGATGACCCGCGCGAGCCCCTCCAGGAGCTCATCCTCGAGGCGCTTGCCGAAGGCGCGATAGCTCATGAACGACTCGAAGATCGTCATCGCGATTCCCGCGGCGATCGCCGTGATGAAGAAGAAGACCGGCAGGAGCGGCGTGTACCAGAGTCCATGCAGCTTGTCCGGCACGATCACGTACAGAGTCCCCAGGGACGACTGGTGCATCGTCGAGAGCAGGACGCCGGCGATGACGAGCGGCACGTAGATCGTGCGCATGACATGCAGCGCGCGCTTCCAGCGCAGGCGTTCGAGCACGAGCGGGCTGAACTCGAGCGCCAGCACCGTCGTGTACAGCACCACGCACCAGGCGACCTCGAACATGACCGAGTGCGGGTTCCACATGACGAGCGGATGCCAGATCCGGTACGGCCGCCCGAGGTCGAACAGGAGCGCCACGATGACGAGCAGGTACCCGAGGAAGGCGGTGAGCACGGCCGGGCGCGCGATGGGCTCGTACTTCTCGATGCGGAAGATGTGCACGGTGGCGGCGACGACGAAGCCGCCGGCGGCCATGCCGACGCCGACCAGGAGGTCGAAGCCGATCCACAGCCCCCACGGGAACTGGTCGGTGAGATTGGTGGAGGCGCCCAGGCCGCGGAAGAAGCGCACCCAGGTGGCGTAGGCGCCGGCGGCCAGGATCAAACCGGCGATCACGCGCCACAGGGTCAGGCGCATCGGGAAGAGGGAGCTAGCTCTCATGGCCGGCCTCCGTCGTGGAAGTGGTGTCCGCGGTCGCGGTGCCGTTCCGGGCCGCCGCCAGCGCTTCGCGCGTGCGCTCCGCCGGAGCCAGGTGGGCGAGCGCCTGCCGGCGCTGGGAGACCCACCAGATCCCGAACATGAGCACGCCGCCGACGCTGACCACGTTGGGCAGCTTCGACAGGATGTTCCAGGTGAGGCGCGGATAGGGATTGTCCTGGCTCACCACCCGGAAACCGAGCTCCGCGAAGGGGACGTCGGACAGATAGAGGACCGAGGTCCCGCCGGCCTCGTGCAGGCCGTAGATGTGATCGACGTACTTGTCCGGCTCGGCGGCGATCCGCCGCTCGGCCTCGCGCACGAGCTCTTCGCGATCGCCGAAGATCGTGGCTCCGGTCGGGCAGGCGGCGGTGCAGGCCGGCTCCTGGCCGTTCTGCACCCGCTTCTCGTAGCACATGATGCACTTGCGGACGAGCGGCAGCGGCTTGTCCCACTCGTAGGTGGGCACGCCGAACGGGCAGCCCACCATGCAGTAGCGGCAGCCCATGCAGCGCGCCGCGTCGTAGACGACCGGTCCGGCCGCCGTCTTCTTGAGCGCGCCGACCGGGCACACCGACACGCAGGCCGGCTCCTCGCAGTGCATGCATTGCCTGCGGATGGGGATGCCCCGGCGCCGCTCGAGCGCGGTCCACGTCGTGGCCGAGAGCTTGTCGACCCCGCCGTTCTGGGGCAGTCCGTTCTGCTCCTTGCAGGCCCAGACACACGCCTCACACCCCTTGCACCTGGTGAGGTCGGTGAGGATCGCTGCTTTCATCGCTTTTTGCCTCCCGGAGTGAGGGCCGGTGCCGGACGTTCCCTGCCCCTCGCTCCCGCCTCCCGCTCGTTCCACCGCGAGCGATGTCTCGAGATCCGCCGCGCGTCGCGTCCTATCCTTCGAAGAACGTATGGGCGAGCTCGTTCCAGCTCTCCGGATCGAGCTCGTCGGCGAGGCCCTGAACCGGGAGCCCGCCGTCCTGGAGCGTGGGGCCTGCCGTGGCCAGGGCGAGCTGGGCCGCGAGGCCCGACTGGCCGCCGAGGGCCATCCGGCGCGAGATCGTGCTCAGCGCGTCACGCAGGCGGCGCACCTCGCGGTGCATCCAGTTCGCCGCCTCGTCGTCGATGAGCATCGAGCGCAGCGCCGAACCCAGGTTCGCCGGCGCGATGCGATAGAGCCAGCCCGCGCCGAAGGGGTCGCTCGTGATCGGCGCCGGATTGTCGACGAGCGCGCCGTTCACTTCCTCGACGACGCCGTCGACGGGGGCGCGGAGCGCGATCATCCGTCCGTGCCGGCGGAGCCGCATGATGACGTCCCCGCGCTTGACCGCGGAGCCCGCCATCGCGAAGTCGACCTTCTCCGGCTGTCCGAGCAGGGTGGCCGGCATCCAGTCGGCGCCGACCTTGACCAGGCCCTTGGGCTCGATCTCGACCCAGGTGTGGCCGAGGTCCACGAACACATTGCGCGGAATCCGCTCGATCGGGATGGCCGGCGCCATGGCTATCTCCTTGCGTCCCTCGACCTCCCGCGCCATCGCGGAGAGCGTCGAGGTGGCGGCCGCGGCGACGGTCGATCGCGCCGCCTTCAACTGCGCCCGCTGCACCATGTAATCGATGGTCAGGAAGGTAATGATGGTCAGAACAACAATCAGGGCGACCATGTCCCCTCACCTCTCTTGTTCGGGGTTGCCCCCGGTGAACTCGGGAAACAGCTCGCTCTTGAGGGATTCCCAAGTGGACTCATCGAGCTGATCCCCGAAAACCTCGGCCCATTCGCCGCCATCGGTCGCCACCAGCCCGAGCGCAGGGGCGAACCGCGTCGTGAGGCGCGAGCGAATGGCGTCGAGCCAGTCGCGCGCGGTGCTCGCCGGCATCAAGTTCTGGAGATTGACGGCCAGTTGTTCGGGTCGAATGCGCAGCACCCAGCCCGCCGCGTACGGCGCGCGCTCGACGAGATCGGGCTCGGAGAGGAGCCGGCGATTGACCTCGACGACTTCGCCGTCCACCGGCATCGCCATCGCGAGCTCGCGCCCGCCCGCCGAGACGAACGCAAAGGCGGGATCGCCCTGGCGGTAGCGAGTGCCCGGCCGCGGCAGGAGCACCTGGGCGAGCTGGCCGAGGAAGCGCGGCGCGAAGGCGTCCGTGCCGACCTCCACGACCTCGTCCGCCCCGCGGTGCGCCCAGGTGTGGCCGGGATGGAAGAAGAAGTCGGCGCCGGGCTCGAGCGCCGGGCCGGCGAGCGCCGGTTCGGGCCCGGCCTCCGGCCGGATCGACTTGAGCGGTGCGAGAGCCTCGCGGGCCGACCGCTTCCGGGTCAGGTACCAGTCGGCGAGGAGGAATCCCGCTACCGAGCAGAGAACCAGGATGGCAACCATGGCACACCTCGCATTTCTCGGGCGTCCTTCGCCCACCGCGAAGTGATGGCAATTACTGCGCCGGATGAAGGTCGAGCGTCGAGATTCTCGGCGAAATCGCGCATGTCACGATGCAGACTGCGATTGGCGTGGGGCGCGGCGAGCGGACCGCCGGAGATTTCACCACCGCGCGAGACCGTCTGTGCCGAAGATCTCGGCAACGATCTCCAGTCGGAGATCGAGATCTCGGCCAACTGATTGTGAAGCAAGCTGTTTATGCGACTGTTGAATTCGTCGACTGCTCAGTCGAAGAATTCGGCAATAAAGCCGCCTCACAGGGGGCCTCGAGTGCCGGTGTATTCGACAGTCCCCCTCACTCCCGCCCGCGCGCCGGGAGGCGGGCGCGCAGCCGCTCGGCGAGCCGCGCGTAGCGCTCCTCGAGCCGGCTGTTCTTGACCGCGATGGCGAGGGCGCGGCGGCTCCCGACGAGGACGGCGAGCTTCCGCGCCCGCGTGATCGCCGTGTAGAGAAGGTTCCGCTGCAGCATGACGTAGTGCTGGGTGTGGAGCGGGATCACCACCGCCGGATACTCGCTGCCCTGCGACTTGTGGATCGAGCAGGCGTAGCCGAGCACGAGCTCGTCGAGATCGGCGTAGTCGTAGCGGACGACGCGGTCGTCGAAGCGGACGTCCACCTCGCGCGTCTCCTCGTGGATCCGTTCGACGAGCCCGAGGTCCCCGTTCCAGACCTCGAGCGTGTAGTTGTTCCGGATCTGCATCACCTTGTCGCCGGTGCGGAAGGTGCGGCTGCCGCGGGTGATCGAGTCGCCGCGCGGGTTCAAGAGCGCCTGCAGCTCGGCGTTCAGGTTGGCGGCGCCGAGGAGGCCGCGGTGCATCGGGGTCAGCACCTGCACGTCGGCGACGGGATCGAAGCGGAAGCGGCGGGGGATGCGCTGGGCGACGAGCTGCTTGATGGTGTCGAGCACCGTCTCCGGGTCGTCCTGCTCGACGAGGAAGAAATCCGGATCCGCCCCCGCGCCGCCGCCTTCGCCCCCGCCTTCGCCGCCGTCATCGCCAGCGGCTGCGATCGGCCGCCGGAGCGGCATCTCGCCGCGGTTCACGCGGTGGGCGTTGACGACGATGAGGCTCGACTCGGCCTGCCGGAAGATCTCGTCGAGCTTGACCACATCGACCACCCCCGACTGGATCACGTCCCGGAGCACCGAGCCCGGCCCCACCGACGGTAGCTGATCCACGTCGCCGACGAGGACGAGCTGGCACGAGCCGCGGAGCGCCTTCGCGACGTGATAGGCGAGCGGGGTGTCCACCATGGAGGTCTCGTCGAGCACCAGCATGTCGGCGTCGAGCGGGTTCTCGACGTTTCGCTCGAACGCCATCGACCGGGGCGCGAACTCGAGGAGACGGTGCACCGTCTTGGCCTCGCGCCCGGTCGTCTCGCGGAGCCGCTTGGCGGCGCGCCCGGTGGGTGCGGCGAGGAGGATGCGGCGGCCCTTGCGCTCGAGGATCTCGATGATCCCGTTGACGAGCGTGGTCTTGCCGGTGCCGGGGCCGCCGGTGATGACGAGCACCTTGGCGGTCACCGCGCGCCGGATCGCGTCCCGCTGGCGCGGCGCGAGCGACATGCCCGCCCGCTCCTCGAACCAGGCGAGCGCGCGCTCGATGTCAATCGCGATCGGCTGGACCGGCGCCGCCATGAGATGCGCGATGCGCTCGGCGAGCCCCGACTCGGCGATGTGGAGCGCGCGCAGGTAGACGGCGGGATCGGCGGCGGCGCCCGCGCCCGCAGCGCCCGCCGCGGCCGGCCGATCGAGGGGGGCGCCGGGTTCGATCACGACCGCGCCGGATGCGGCGAGCTCGGCGATCGCGCTCTCGGCGATCGCCGTCTCGATCTCGAGCATGCGCCCGGTCTCGGCGAGGAGACGCTCGCGCGGCGCGTACACATGGCCGGCGTCGGCCAGCTCGGCGAGCACGTGCAGCACGCCCGCCGCCGCCCGCCGCGGCGAGTCGAGCGGAATGCCGAGGCTCCCCGCGATGCGATCGGCCGTCTTGAAGCCGATGCCGAAGATATCGGTGGCGAGCTGGTACGGGTTCTCGCTGACGACGGCGATCGCCGAGTCGCCATACTGCTTGTAGATCTTGACCGCGTAGCTCGGCGACACGCCATGCGACTGGAGGAAGAGCATGACGTCCTTGATCCGGCGCTGCTCGACCCACGCCCGGGCGATCGAATCGCTCCGCTTGGGGCCGATCCCCGGCACCTCGGTGAGCCGCGCCGGCTCCTCGTCGATGACCTGGAGCGTGTCGAGGCCGAAGTGCTTGACCAGGCGCTCGGCCATCACCTTGCCGATCCCGCGCACAAGCCCGGAGCCCAGGTAGCGCTCGATGCCGAGGAGGGTGGCGGGCTTGATGGTGACAAAGGACTCGACGCGGAACTGCTCGCCGTACTTGCGATCGCGCACCCAGGATCCGGTGAGCTCGAGGCTCTCGCCGGGCTGGGCGCCGAGGAGGTTGCCGACGGCGGTCACCGGTTCGCGGCGTCCGGGCACGGCGACGCGCACGACGGTCCACGCGTTCTCCTCGTTCGCATAGACGATGCGATCGAGGACTCCGGCGAGCCTGGTCGAGGGGGACGCCGCGTGGGCGCTCTGGTCGGACATCACGGTGGGGACGGGTTTCCGGTCGGGGTGCCAGCGTGGAGGATAGCGCGGCGAGCCGGGTCATGCCATCATCGCGGCTCGGGAACGCACACGACGCTCGATGGGGAAGGAGTGCCGACCATGGCGAACAAGAAGGCCGAGAGGGCCAAGAAGGTGAAGATGGTGAGCAAGGCGAAGAAGGCCGCCACCAGGAAGGCCGCGACCAAGGCCGCAGCCAAGGCTGCGACCAAGGCCACCAGGAAGGCCGCCACCAAGAAGGCGGCGAAGAAGGTCGCCAGAAAGGCGGCGAAGAAGGCTGCGGCTCGCACGGCTCGCTATCCGAACGCCGAGGCGGTGATCTGCACCTACCGAGTCAAGGAAGGGAGCGAAGCCGCCATGCTCGAGCTGATCGGGCGGCACTGGCCGACACTCCGCCAGGCCAAGCTCGCCACCCCCGAGCGCCCGGTCGTCTTCGAGGGCCGGGACGAATCGGGGAAGACGTTCTTCGTGGAGGTCTTCTCCTGGGTGGATGGGGAGGCGGCCGGTCGCGCCCACCAGATGCCCGAGGTGATGGCAGTCTGGGGGCCGATGGGCGATCTCGTCGAGGAGCGCCTCGGCAGGCCGGGGATGGAGTTTCCCCACGTGAAGCCGGTGGCGGTCCGGTTCCGGAAGGCCTGACGCCTGTCGCATGGGCCGGACCCCGCCCCGGGTTCGGCCCCGAGCCCGGCCGTGGACCCCGACCGCCGCGACCCGACCGCCGCGACCCGACCGCGGGCCGGCATCTGTGTTACACTCGCCGGTCCCATAACGGCGGGGCGAGGCCCAATGATGCTTCGCCCGGTCCGGTCCGGATCCTGCAAGGACTCCTTCACTACCCCGAGGTGGAGCCAGCGCGATGCCGCAAGTCGACGAAGCGACTCTCATCGAGCGGGTGAAGAACGGCGATCAGCAAGCCTTCGAGGACCTCGTCTCTCGCTACGAGAACAAGGTCTACCGGCTGGCGATCAAGCTCACCCGCAACGAGACGCTCGCTGAAGAGGTGATGCAGGAGGTCTTTCTCAAGATCTACGAGAAGATCGGGACCTTCCGTGGGGAGTCGGCCCTTTCGAGCTGGATCTACCGCATCGCGGCCAACGCCTGCTTCGCCAAGCTGAACCTCGAGAAGCGGCACCAGCACGCCGATCTCGAGGAGGCGATGCCGCAGGCGGAGATCGCGCTCCTGGAAAGGCAGGATTCGACCCCGGAGGCGCCCGACCGGCCCTTGCTCACGAACGAGGCGCTCTCCGTGATCAGCCGGGCGATCGAGCGTTTGCCCGAGGATTTTCGGATCGTGCTCACGCTGCGCGACGTGGAGGGCATGTCGAACGAGGAGGTGGCCCGCGTCCTCGAGCTCTCGGTGCCGGCCGTCAAATCCCGGCTCCATCGAGCCAGGTTGTTGCTTCGCAAGAAGTTGGCGCGCTATTTCGAGCGCCAGGTGTTCCCGTTCTAGGTTCCGGGCCCGCCCGGGGCCGTTGGCTCGGGGCCGCTCGTGGGCGACCCCGGCCCGAATGCCGCCGGAGGCCGGCCCGAGGAAAATGGCGAATCGTCCGGGAAGCCGCGGCGATCCGATAAGATGGGCCGCCTCAAACCGATAGCCCCCATTTACCCATGATGTACTGCCACCAGATCGTCGAGCTCCTCTCAGCCTACCTGGACGAGGATCTCGACAAAGAGACGATGGGCCACATGGACGCGCACCTCTCCGAGTGCATGCCGTGCGTCTTCTATGTGGATACGTTTCGCCGCATGATCGCGGCCAGCGGCCAGATCCCGACCATCGAGACCATCCCCGCCGAGCTCCGGGATCGGCTGCACAGCTTCCTCGCCCAGCGCACCCCCCGCAATCCGTAGCCCGAGCGTGCTCGGCCCGCGGCGCTGGACGGCCTTGGATCCCGCGCGCTCTCTCCCCACTTGCCGCCGCATTCGCTAATCTCCCCCGGCCGGATGACGGTCCTGGCTCCCGGATCAAGGCTCGAGCCGGCTCTCGCGGCGCGGGCCGGTCAGCCAGGTCATCCGAGGGTCCACTCCCACTTTGCGCATCCCGGGGCCGCTCGTGGCCGTAGACGCAAGAGCGGGGCGCCGGCAGGGGGGAAGCTGATGAGCGACGCACCGCAGCGAGTCCTGCTCGTCGATGACGAGGAGATCGTCACCGGCAGCCTGAAGACCTTCCTCAGCCTCGAGACCAACTACGAGGTCATCGCCTTCAACTCGCCGCGCCAGGCGCTCGAGTTCCTGAAGCACAACCAGGTGGACCTCGTGGTCGCCGATCTGCGCATGGCCGACATGAACGGGATCGACTTCCTGGCCGCGGCCAAGCGGCTCCATCCGGACGCCGTGCGCGTGCTCATGACCGGCTATGCGGACAAGGACAACGCGCTCCGGGCGATCAACGAGGTCGGGCTCTACCAGTACCTCGAGAAGCCGTGGGACCCGGAGCACATGCGCCATGTCATCGCGACCGGGCTCGAGCGGCGGCGGCTCCTGAAGCGCCTGCACGACAAGATCGCCGAGGCCGAGCGCGTGCTCGGCGAGCTGCGCGACATCGAGCGGCTGATCAAGACGAACCTGACCTAGCGGGATGCGGAACGGGGCCGCCGGCCGTGGGGCCGCCGGCCGGGAGGAGGCTCACCATGCTGGCGATTCGCGGACTCGTGAAGACCTATCCGGGCGGCGTGCGTGCCCTCGATGGCGTGAACCTCGAGGTGGGTCCCGGCATGTTCGGCCTCCTCGGTCCGAACGGCGCCGGCAAGTCGACCCTCATGAAGATCCTCGCCACGCTGCTCGAGCCGGATGCCGGGGAGGTCACCTTCGCCGGTGTGGACCTGCTCAAGGAGAGGCAAAAGATCCGCGAGTGGGTCGGCTATCTGCCGCAGGACTTCGGGTTCTACCCGTCGTTCACCGCCCGCCAGATGCTCGACTACTTCGCCGCGCTCCGCGGCATCCCGACCCGCGAGCGGCGGGCGCGGGTGGACGAGGTCATCTCGCGCGTCAACCTGGCCGAGGCCCGGAACCGCAAGCTCGGCGGTTTTTCCGGCGGCATGCGGCAGCGCCTCGGCATCGCGCAGGCGCTCCTCGCGCGGCCGCGGCTCCTCATCGTGGATGAGCCGACGGCGGGGCTGGATCCCGAAGAGCGGCTCCGCTTCCACAATCTTCTCGCCGAGGTGAGCCAGGACATCGTGGTCATCCTCTCGACCCACATCGTGAGCGATGTGTCGGTCCTCTGCTCGCGCATGGCGGTCATCGATCGCGGCCGGATCGTCGCCGATACGACGCCGGGCGAGGCCGTCAGCAAGCTCGACGGCAAGGTGTTCGAGGCCACGGTGCCGTCCGCGCGCCTGGCGGAGCTCGATCGCCACTGCCACATCCTCTCGCGCATGGTGGCAAGCCCCACGACCGTGCGGCTCAAGATCCTGGCCGCCAGCGCGGCGCCGCCGGACGGATTCCGCCCGGCGAGCGGGATCCTCGAGGACGCGTACTTCAGCCTCGTCGGCACCGCGGTCGGGAGAGAGTGATGCGCGCGCGCAACGTACTCAGGCAGGTGGCGTGGACCGAGCTCGCGCTCGGGCTGCGGCGCTTCGCCTTCTGGTTCATGGCCGCCGTGTTCGCCGCCATCGGCTACTTCTACTTCACCAAGTACGTGGCCGTGTCCCCGGGTGAGGACAGCTTGACCCAGGGGGTCAAGCTGGGGCGGAACTCGGCCTACTCGCTCTCGATCATGCTCGCCGTGCTCGGCTTCCTGTTCATGCATTTCATCGCCGCGCTCACCGTGGATCCCGTGCTCCGGGACCGGCGCATCGGCCTCCTGCCGCTCGTCCTCTCCTCTCCGGTGAGCGGCCGCACCTATGTGCTCGGGAAGTTCCTCGGCGCGCTCGCGCTGCCGCTCGCCGTTCCGCTCTTCTTCATCGCCGTGGCCGCGACCATGCAGTTCGTGCCCAATCCGGCGATCGGGCTCATCCCGCCGAACGCCATCGGCTTCGTCGTCGCCTACGTTCAGTTCTACCTGCCGTGGGTGATCCTGGTGGCGGGGCTCGTCTTCGCGCTCGCCATCGCGACCGGGAGCCCGAAGCTCGTCTACAGCCTGGTGACGCTCTTCTTCATCGCCTACTTCATCGCGATCAACCTGGTGCAGAAGGTCGAGCACCGCTGGGTGTCCTACCTCGATCCGACGGGTCTCATCTACATGGCCGAGGTCGAGGCGACGGGGAAGACCAACATCCAGCTCAACGCGCTCACCTGGCTCGGCGATCCCGGCTTCCTCTTGAACCGGATCGGCGTGGTCCTCGCCGGGCTCATCCCGCTCCTTCTGGTCGCGCGCGGTTTCGCCCGACGCGAGGCGGGGGCCGGGCGGATGGGGCGCACCGCCGTCGTCGCACCGGATCACGAGCTGGGTCATCCGGTCGGACCGCTCCGGCCGCTCGCCGCCCAGGTGCCGCTCGCGATCGGCCGGCTCCGCCAGCTCCGCCGGGTGGCGGCCGCCGAGATCCGTCTCCTCTCGCACGAGCGCTCGCTCTACTTCCTGATCCCGCTGCTCGCGGTCATCCTCTGGTCGAGCGTGGACCTCTCGGCCGGCCCCTTCGGGGCGGAGCGGGTGCCCGTGTCGAGCGAGGTCGCGCGCAGCATGTTCTGGACCCTGGTCATGTTCCTGTTCGGGACGACCACCTTCTTCATCGGCGAGACCATCTATCGCGAGCGCGAGGAGGGGCTCGCCGACACCCTGCACGCCTATCCGGTACCGGAGATGGCGATCATCGGCGGCAAGGTGATGGCGAACCTCGCCCTCTGCGCGGGGCTCGTCGCGGTCGCTTTCCTGACCGCGATCGCCTACCAGCTGATCCACCGGGGCGGCCCGGTCGATCTCCGGCCGTTCCTCGTCATCTTCGGTTTCTACCTGGCGCCGACCGTGCTGCTCATGGTGACCCTCGCGGCGGCCCTCTCGATCGCCGCGCGCTCGAAGCCCGGCGGCTACGCGCTCTTCCTCGCCGCGGGCGGCGGGCTCGTGTGGGCGTTCGTGCGCGGCCACCGGCACTGGCTCTACAACCTCCCGGGCTTGAACCTGACGACCTACTCGGACATGGTCGGCATCGGCCCGCTGCGCACCGAAGTCGTGATGCAGCGGTTCTACGTGGCGGCGATCGCGGGTCTTCTCTTCTGCATCGCGGTGGCGCTCTATCCGCGCACGGGCGGCGCCGTCCGGCGCGCCCTCGCCCCGGGCGAGTGGCGGCGGCGCGGCGCAGTCGGTCCGGCCATCACTTTCCTTCTCCTTGCGGCGCTCCTCGGTGTCGGCCTCCACGTACTGGTCGAGGGCGGCATGGGCTCGCTCGCCTTCGAGCGCCTGCGCGTGCGCTACGAGAAGGAAGTGCGGCCGTGGCTCTTCGACTGCCCGGAGCCGGAGATCGCCGGGGTGGATCTCGACCTCGACCTCTATCCGGACCGCAACGCCTTCGCGCTGGCCGGCGACGTGCGCCTCCGGAACGTGAGCGCCGCGTTCCTCGACTCGGTGCACGTGACCGTCTATCCGCCGCTCCTCGAGAAGGGGGTCATCCGTCTGGACGGGCGGCCACCCGCCCGGTACGAGGTGGCCGTTGCCACCTTCGTCCTGCCCGCGCCGCTCGCGCCGGGCGCCGAGGCGCGCCTCACCTGGAACTGGCGCGGGCGGATCCCCGACGGCCCGCCCCGCCACGGCGGCGGCCTCGACACCTTCATCGAGCCCGGCGGCAGCTACCTCCATTCGTTCGCGGCGCTGCCCTGGCTCCCGATCGTCGGCTATGCCGAGGACATGGAGATCGGGAACGACCGCACGCGCCGGAAGTTCGAACTGCCGAAGCGCGATCCGCTGCCGGAATCGGACGGCGCCGGACAGACGCCGGGGCTCATGCGCCAGACCTTCGCCTATCCGTACCGGGCGCGGATCCGCGTGCCGGCCGGGGAAGACGTCCTCTCCGCCGGGAACCTGGTCGCGCAGCGGGATCTGACGGGCGGGCGCCGCGAGTTCGAGTACGTGTCCGACGGCCCCATCTACTTCTTCCCGATCATGGCCGGTCGCTGGGACATGCAGCGCGAGGGGGCCAACGGCGTCTACTACGCGGCCGCCCATGCCGAGAACGCGCCGAAGATCCTGGATGCCCTCGTCAAATCGCGGGAGACCTACTCCACGGCCTTCTCGCCATTCCCGTACGCAGAGCTCCGCATTGCCGAGTTCCCGCGCCTCGCCACCTTCGCCATGGGTTATCCGACGCTCATCCCCTTCTCGGAGGGGATTGGCTTCCTGACCCGCGACTCGAAGGAGCGTCCCAACCTGAATTTCTACGTCACGGCGCATGAAGTGGCGCACCAGTGGTGGGGTACCGTCATCTGGCCCGGCCACGCCAAGGGTGCGGGCGTCATCACCGAGGGCCTCGCCAACTACTCGGCGCTCCTCATGGCCGAGCGCTACGAGGACGAGGAGAAGCGCCACCAGATGTTCGAGGACTACGAGGATCGCTATCTCAGGCGGCGCGATGCCAACGAGGAGCAGCCGCTCGCGCTCGTCGACGGGACGCGGCGCGGCGACGAGGCCTTGAGCTACAACCGCGGCGGCATCGTCTTCTACATGCTGCACCGGAAGCTCGGCGAGGAGCGGATGCTGGCCGGGCTCGGCGAGTTCATCCGCCGCTTCTCGTTCCAGGCCGATCATCCGACCATGACCGATCTGCGCGCGGTCTTCACCGAGCTCTACCCGGAGACGGCGCCGCTCTTCGCCCAGTATGTGTTCGGGAAGGCGATTCCCGATCCGCACTACGCCCGGGTCGGGCGCGCAGCAGCGGACGGCGGTGCCTGGCGCGTCGCCTTCACGGTCGCGAACCGGACGAGCGGGGATCTCGACCTGGTCGTCGCCGCGAGCGCCGGTGAGAAGGGAAAGGCCGACTACCGCGAGTCGCGAGGGGCGGTGGCGCTCCGCGGCACGACCCCGGCTTCAGGCGAGATCGCCTGCGACTTCAAGCCCGAGCGCGTCGAGATGGACCCCGACCGCACGGTCTTGCTGCAGGAGCGGAAGCAGGGGAGGCGGGACCTGTGAGCGGGGGCCGCGCCGGGCGGTGCCTACGCTTGATGTTATGATCATTGCCAGCTTCTACCACGGGCTGACACCGACTTCTCAAGGAGGAGAACTACCATGAAGCTCCTGCTCACGATCCTGGTCACAGCCATGCTGGTGGCGACCGGCGCCCACGCCGACCTGGTCTCCGTCACCGCGAACGGGCAGGTCGTGTTCAACACAATCACCACCCCGCCGCTCAACGCGATCGTCGCGGGGGAACAGGCAGCGGTCACCTTCCAGGTCGACTCCAACAACTTCGTCGAGGGCATCCCCGGCGACACGCGCGGCTATGTCATCGAACAGCCGTCCTTTGCGCTCGCATTCTCGTCGGGCCTCAACATGGGCTTGCTGAATCCGTTCCCCCCCGGCGAGACGCCGTACTTCACACTGGTCGACGGCTTCCCGGTCAGCGACGGGTTCTTCGTCTCGACGAGCCCGCTCTCTCCCGGCGGCGTCCCGCTGATGCAGACGCCGATCCAGTTCAACCTGGATCTGGGCTATGTGGGCACCACACTCGGCTCGCTCGACATCCTCGCCGCGCTCGGGACCTACGGCTTCACCGGGCTGAATAGGTTCGGCTTTGGGTTGTGGCGGGTGGCCCCGGACAACGTCGTCTTGGGGATCGACTTCACGTCGATGACGATCTCGGCGGCGGTGACGGTCGAGCCGTCGACCTGGGGCGAGGTGAAGGCGCTGTTCCAGTAGCTCTCCTGTGCCGATGGCGGAGAGGCCGCCCCGGCTGCCTCTCTCGCCTCGGGGATCGATCGGCCGTCCCAGGCTCACGCCGCCCTCTCCCGTCAGTCGAACTCGAAGCGCGGGTCGGGCGGCGTCCTCCACGCGCAGGTGTCGCCGAACGCAAGCCGCGTCCACGGACACCTAGCTCCTGTCTGACAAGCCTGGCGCGAGGTGGTCTCGGGGTCAACGTCTCGGCCGGTGGAGGGGCGCCCACATCGAGCGCGTTGCCACAGTGGACATCAATGCGCTGTGATGATGCCAACTGCCGGTCGTGGTGTCCGATCGGTGCTCAGAATGGGATCCCCAACCCGAGGACGAAGCCGCCCATTCCCAGGTCGAAGTCGACGCTGCCCGACCCGCTGTCAATGGACAGGTAGCGGTACCCCCCGCGAGCGATGAGTGACTTCGTCACTTTGAAGTCCGCACCTGCCAGCGCATGCCAGGTGAAGTCGGAGCCGCCGGTGCCCACCTCGAGGTTGACGATCGCGCTCCAGCGCCGCGTGAAGGGGTAGTTACCGCGTCCGCCGACAACTGCGTCCACCCACTCCTGCCGGCCCGACCGCGACACGCCGTCCAAGAGGCCCCCACGGGCGGCGAGCTCGACTGCGAGGTTGACGTAGCGCGCTCCCACGATCAGATCCACGGTGGCCCCGGAGCGATCCAGGACCCGCACGAGGCCGCCCGCCATGTAGAGCTGCTCCACGATCTCGACTGCGAGCGTCCCGCCGGCCGGGCCGGTGTTCGGCGCAGCCGGGCCGAGATCGAAGTACATCCCGTCTGCGATCAATCCCCACCGTCCCCGGCGGGCCTCGAACGCCCCCATCAAGCCGAGCTCCAGCGCCGCGAAGAGGTCGGAGAAGCTGACGGAAAACTCCTCTTCCCGCGAGCCGATCGATACGCTGCCGTCGAGCCCGATGAGCCACAGGTAGGGCGTGAACTCGAACTGCCACTCCGGAGCAGGCGCTGCTGCGCTATCCGGCGGAGCGCTCTGAGCGGCAGCGGCGGCTGGCGGAGCGTTCTGTGCAACAGCGACGGCCGACTGAGCGCCATGAGCGGCAGCGGCTGGCGACTGAGCGCCGGACGCAGCCAGGAAGGCCAGACCGATGACGACCAACCGCCGGCAAGGGTTCATGCTCGAGGTCCCCTTCCGCCTTGCGGGGGCTTCTCGGGGCTGATGGGTGGCCCCGTCCACTGGTCAATGGTACCGCGCGCGCGCAGACCTTACACGCTGACGTGCCGGGATCGTGTTACGATTTCGGCCATCCGCCTCCCGCGGACGGGAGGTCGCCGCTCAGGAAGAGAGCTGCCGAGGACCCGGGTTTCCCGGGTCCTTTCCATGAGGGTGGAGAGTGTCGCCGATGCCGTCGCCCGCCGCCGCTGCCGTCCCCCCGGCCGCCGCCTCTGCACTTGCTGCCGAGCTCGTCTCCCGGATCGCGCGCGAGGTGGAGCTTCCGCCCGCCTCCGTTGCGGCCGTCATCCGTCTCCTCGACGAGGGGTGCACCGTCCCCTTCATCGCGCGCTACCGGAAGGAGGCCACGGGTGGCGCGGAGGACACGGTCATCGTCCGCACGCAGGAGCGGCTCGAGTTCCACCGCGAGCTTCTCGAGCGCAAGCGGACCATCCTCGAGACGATCGCAGGTCAGGGGGCGCTGACTCCGGAGCTCCGGGCGGCGATCGAGCGGGCGGCGACCCGCGCGGAACTGGAAGATCTCTATCTTCCCTACCGCCCGAAGCGGCGGACGCGCGCGACGATCGCCCGCGAGAAGGGGCTCGAGCCGCTGGCCGAGCGCATGCTCGCGCAGAAGGACCGGACCGGCGCTCCCGCGGAGCTCGCCCGGGCCTTCGTCGACCCGGAGAAGGGTGTGGCGACGGTGGAGGAGGCGCTCGCGGGAGCGCGCGACATCGTCGCCGAGCGCGTGACCGAAACGGCCGCTTACCGCGCGCGCATCCGCGACCTGACCTCGCGCCAGGGCCTGGTCCGCGCCAGGGCCGCCCGCGGGAAGGCGGACACGAAGAGCAAGTTCAGCGACTACTACGACTACCAGGATGCGGTGGCGAAGATCCCGTCCCATCGCATCCTCGCCATCCTTCGCGGTCAAAAGGAGGGCTTTCTCACGTTCCGCATCCAGCCGGATCCGGAGGAGGCGAGGGCCGCCCTCTGCCGGATGGTCCTCGCCCCGCACGGCTCGATCTGGAACGACGAGATGCGCGCTGCGGTCGAGGACGCCTACGATCGCCTGCTTTCGGCGCAGATCGAGGCGGAGGTGATCGCGGAGCTCAAGACGCGGGCGGATCGCGAGGCGATCGATGTCTTCGCGCGGAGCGTGCGCGATCTCCTCATGGCGCCTCCCTTCGGCGGCCGTCCGGTGCTCGCGGTCGACCCGGGACATCGGACCGGCTGCAAGGTGGCGGTCCTCGGTGCGACGGGACAGCTCCTCGATCACGGCGTCGTCTATCCGACCGAGCCGCAGCGCGACGTGAAGGGGACTAGAGCGGCCCTCGACCGCTGGTTTGCACGCTTTCCCGATATCGCCGCGGTGGCGGTGGGCAACGGAACGGGCGGGCGCGAGACCTTCGACGTCCTGCGCGCCTATCTCGGTGAGCGGCAGCGCGAGGCCGTCGCCGTCCTCGTGAGCGAGGCGGGCGCTTCGGTCTACTCCGCCTCCGAGGTGGGGCGGGAAGAGTTCCCCGATCACGATGTCACGGTGCGCGGGGCGGCCTCGATCGGCCGCCGATTTCAAGATTCCCTGGCCGAGCTGGTCAAGATCGACCCGAAGTCGATCGGGGTCGGGCAGTACCAGCACGACGTGGACCAGAGGCTCCTCAAGCAGAAGCTCAACGATGTGGTCGTCTCGTGCGTGAACCAGGTGGGGGTGGATCTCGCAACGGCATCCCCTTCACTCCTCGGCTACGTGTCCGGGCTCACGGCGAAGCTCGCCAGGGAGATCGCCGCCTGGCGCGATGCGAACGGGTGCTTCCGGAGCCGCGCCCAGTTGCTCCTGGTCCCGGGCCTCGGGAAGAAGACGTTCGAGCAGGCCGCGGGATTCCTCCGCATCAAGGGCGGGCATCCGCTCGACGATTCGGCCGTGCACCCGGAGCGCTACGCCCTCGTCGAGCGGATCGCGGGCGACCTCGGCCGGCCGCTCGCGGAGCTCGTCGGCGATCGCGCGGCGGTCGGCACGATCGACCTCTCCCGCTACGCGGACGACACGATCGGGCTCCTGACCTTGACCGACATCGCCCGCGAGCTGGAGAAGCCGGGGCGCGACCCGCGCGCGGAGTTCGCGGCGGTCGAGTACCAGGAGGGGGTGCACAGGATCGAGGACCTGCACCCCGACCTGATCCTGAACGGCACGGTGACGAACATCACGACCTTCGGCGCCTTCGTCGACATCGGCGTCCATCAGGACGGCCTCGTGCACGTGAGCCGTATCGCCGCGCGCTTCGTCCGCGACCCGGCCGACGTGCTGCACGTCGGCCAGGTGGTCAAGGTGCGCGTCCTGGAGGTCGATCTCGATCGCCGCCGGATCAGCCTGAGCATCAAGGACGCCTGAGCGGGTGCGCGTGAGCCGGCGTGCGTGAGCCGGCGTGCGTGGGCCGGCGTGCGTGGGCCGGCGTGCGTGGGCGCGCGAGGCGAGAGCGCGCGAGGCGTGAGCGGCAGCTCCATCCGCCGTCAGTCGAACTCGAAGCGCGGCTCAGGTGGTGTCTGCTCGGCCTCGACGCGACCGGCCCGGATGTCGGCCCGGTACCTCGATCGCCGACCGGGAGGTCGGCCCGGGCTGGAAGGCGGCCAGCGCGGGTGGCGCATCCCGGAGCACCTTGGCGGCCCGGTAGGCGAGCGTGGCCACGGTGTGGCGGAGGAACTCGCGGTCGTTCATCGCCGACATGCGACGATTCCACCATCGGGCCTGGTCCATCCTTGCTTGCGAAATGCCCGCGGGCGGCCGATCATTCCGGCATGCGAGGGAGGTCCCGAACGCTTGTTCTTCGCGACCGGGCCGGTCGCTCTGGATCGCGGCGGATCCGTGGAGCCGCCCTGTGCCTGACGGCCGCGATCGCATGTGTTCTCTCCGGCTGCGGCAGCCAGGTGGGGGGCCCGGACCCGACGTCGCTGCCGCGGGCGTTCCGCATGGGCTTCTCGGCCATCCCGCCGCGCGCCGACTTCGACGTGCTCTTGAGGAGCATGGACCTCTGGATGCAGCGAGCGGACGCCGCGATCATCCACATCAATCCGCAGTGGGATTCGTTGCTGGTCGGAGTCCCTGCCGATGTGCTCGTTCGCCGCGATCCTCTGCCGCTCGCCGAGTACTACCGAGCGCACGGGCTGGTGCTCGTCGTGACCCTCGATGCGACGGACGGGCTCAATCGGGCGGCCGAAGCTCCCGGGCTCGTGGCCGCGGGCCGGAGCCTCACCGAGCCCGCAGTGCGGGAGCTCTATCGCCACTACGCCGTCGCCATCGATACGCTTCTTCGCCCCGACTACCTCGGGCTGGCGGCCGAGACCAATCTGATCCGCGCCGCCGCCGCGCCGGCGCTCTATGCGGCAGTGAAGGAGGCGGCCAACGATGCGGCTGCGGGTGTGCGCGCCGCCGACTTGACCGTCCGGCGCTACGTGAGCGTCCAGGTCGAGACCGCGTGGGGTGCTCTGGGTGGCGGCGGCACCTATGTCGGCATCGCGACCGACCTGGCCGACTTCCCCTTCATGGAGTGCCTCGGCCTCTCCTCCTACCCCTACCTGGGCGGGTTCGAGGAACCGGATGAGGTACCGCTCGATTACTACGCGCGAGTGGCCGGGGGCACGACGTTGCCCACCCTCGTGGTCGAAGGGGGCTGGAGCTCGGCCTCGGTGGGTCCCGTCATCTCTTCCCCGGCGAAGCAGGCGCGATGGATCCGCCGGCAGGTGCTGTTGCTCGATGAAGCCCGGGCCGCGGCGGTGTTTCAGCTCACCTTCACCGACCTCGACTTGATCTCCGCGCCGCTCCCGCCGGGATCGATCCTTCCGCTGTTCGCCGCCCTCGGGCTCGTCGACACGGCGCTCGCGCCCAAACCGGCGCTGGCCCCCTGGGATAGCGCATGGGCGCGTCCCTGGGAGCTGCAATGAACGCAAGCTGCGGCGGGGATGGGGCGCCGGCCCCAGAGTCCGATGCTACACCGACGGATCGACCACCCGCCCGAGGAAGAGGAGCGAGCCGGTCACCTTGTCGCGGATCAGGAAGAGGAACGGGTGATCGGCGGTGAACGAAGGCGGCATGCTCGTCACGCCGACCCCGACCCCGGTCGCCGCAGCCGCCTCGGTGCCTTCCTCGTTCACCTCGACGAATGCCTTGTGCCGAACGGTGGCGAGGCACCAGTCGTCAGCTGCGGTCATCGCCGAGAGGTCCGCCTCGCCGCAGCGGAAGGCCGACGGCATGCCGAGGTCTCCGAGCACCCGCGCGAGATCGAACTCGGAGGTCATCCTGAACCGCGGGACGGTCACGACGATCCTCTGTTCCGCAAGCGCACCGAGCCACCCCGCGAGTCTCTCCGGAGTGAGGCTCGCTTCGAGTGCGGCGAGCCCGTCGGCCTGCTCTGGGAGGAGGATCACCATCGAGAGATCCTCGCCCCGGTAGGGCATCTCGAGCACCGAGACCCCACGATCGAAGGCAACGGGCAGCCGGATGTCGGCGCTCATCATCGGCACCTCGACCATGCGGTCGGCCGACACCTGGAAGGTGCCGTTCCGGGTGCGCTCCCGCTTGAATTGCGTGGCCCACAGACCCTTGAAGTAGATCGCGTTGGCGAGTACGAGGCGCGTGTCGCGCGTGATCGTGCCTGGCGGGAAGAGATCGTGGATGCGGTTCGCGGTGTTTTGCTCCACCCAGCGATTGATGGTGCCGCGCGCCGCTTCCGCGCCGCCCACGAAGTCGACCTCGTCGAATCCGGCGCTGTAGTTATCCCTGAGCGTTGCGATGAACGGTTTGCGGATCGGGGCATCCTTCTGCGCCCATAGCGAATTGGCGACCTTCAGCTCGTAGCCGCCCAGGTCGGTGCCGCGATCGAGGCTCGCGACGAGGGCGCCGTACACCGGGTGCAGATTCTCGATCGTGCCCGTGTGGAGGACGGTCGCCATCTCCTTGGCGGTCTTTCCGCCGGCGCCAACGCCGGTCATGTTGAGTGCGGTCGAGATGCTGAAGGGAGAGAGGAAGAGGTTTCCCGGCGTTGACAAGCGCACCCGGGAGTAGAGGTCGAGCGCGAAGCTGGTGTTCGCATCGACGACCGGCGGCACGTCTTGGGCCACTTCGGCCGGGAGCCTCCGCACGGCGAAGGGATCGTTGGCCTCGAAGTCGCCGGTGTTCACGGCGCAAACGAGATAGGAGCCGCCGAGGAGAGCGACAAGGGCGGCGGCCCAGGGCGGCGTGTTGCAGATGGCGCGCATGGTGCATCTCCCTTCGAGCCCCGCGGCGACCTGGCCTGGCCGGGGCGAAGCATCCCTACAATATTAGAACTCGCGCCGCGCCGTGACAAGGCGTGCCCGTCAGTCACGGAGAGTGCCGTGCCGGGCCACGCTCTTGATCTCGCGGCACTTCCTCTCTGTTAACGAAGTGGTCGAAAGTGACAACGGCGTGTGCACGCCGGTAGGTGCGTGGAAGCGTGCGCTCTGAGGGGGACCGTGGATCACCTCCTTGATCTGAGTCCCTCCCGTTACCCGGCGGCATGGTTCGTGCAAGACGTGTGTGCCGGGCCACGGCTCCTCCAGCGAGGAGCCGTGGATGCATGCGCATGCTCGTGAGTGGAAACCGCGGTCGGGCGGGAACGGCGACCGGGCTCCCCCGCGAGCGGCGTGGCTGGCCGGGCCGCATCTCCGCCGCCGGGTGTCGCCGTCGTCAGGTGGGGCGACAGCGTCCGATCGGGGCGAGGGATTGGCGGCCAGGCGGGGCGACTTCACAAAACCCGACAGCGTTTGACGCGAGCGGGTGCGGTCGGGCGACCGGGAGGCGACTTAACAAAACCCGACAGCGTTTGACGCGAGGGGGTGCGGTCGTCAGGTGGGACGGCAGCGTCGGCCCGCGGGAGGAGGTGCGCCGGGCGGGGTGCGGACAGGGCGGGGCGATTTCACAAGACCCGACAGCGTTTGACGCGAGCAGGTGCGGTCGTCAGGTGGGGCGACGTTCGTCGGCCCGCGGGAGGAGGTGTGCCGGGCGAGGCGCGGACAGGGCGGGGCGAGTTCACAAAACCCGACAGCGTTTGACGCGCGCGGGTGCGATGGCCGGGTGCGGCCGCAGCGTTGACTGCGAGCGAGAGCTCCATCGGGCCATCACCCGAGACGGCGTGATGCAGCGCGCTGCCCGCGTGCCGCGCTGCCGGAGCCTCCCGGGACCACGTTGCCCCGGCGCCACGCTTCTGCTAATCTGCCCCTCTCCTATCCCCATGGAGATACCGGAGGGATGGTCCAGAACCTGACCCATGACGTGCTCATCCTCGGAGCAGGTCTCGCGGGTCTCAGGGCTGCTGTCGAGATTTCACGCCGCACGGGCGGCCAGGTCGACATCGGCATCGTCTCCAAGGTGCAGCTCATGCGCGCCCACTCGGTGTGCGCGGAGGGCGGCACCGCCGCGGTCCTCCGCACCGACCTCGGCGATTCGCTCGAGCTCCACGCCTGGGACACGGTCAAGGGATCCGACTTCCTCGCCGACCAGGATGTCGTCGATGAGTTCGTCCACGTCTCGCCCCGCGAGATCCTGCAACTCGATCACTGGGGCATCCCATGGACGCGGGACGCCGACGGTCGCATCGAGCAGCGTCCCTTCGGCGGGCACTCCTACCCGCGCGCGACGCTCGCCGCCGACAAGACCGGCTTCTTCGAGATGCAGACCCTGTATGACACCCTCGTCAAGCATCGCTCCTTACGCGCTACGATGAGTTCTTCGTCACCGACATCCTGATCGAGGACGGCCGCTTCGCGGGACTCGCCGGCATCCATGCCCCGAGCGGCGAGTTCGCGACCCTGCAGGCGAAGGCGCTGCTCCTCGCCGCGGGCGGTGGTGGCTGTCTCTACGGGTTCACGACCTACTCGCAGACCGTGACCGGCGACGGCCTCGCCATGGCCTATCGCGCCGGGCTCCCGCTCGAAGACATGGAGTTCCTGCAATTCCATCCGACCGGGCTCGTGCCTTCCGGCATTCTCATGACCGAGGGCTGCCGGGGCGAGGGCGGCTATCTCCGGAACGCGAAGGGCGAGCGCTTCATGGAACGCTATGCCAAGGAGAAGATGGAGCTCGCGCCGCGCGACGTCATCTCGCGGGCCGAGATGACAGAAATCCTCGAAGGCCGTGGTTTCAAGGGACCGGACGGGCTCGACTATCTGAATCTCGATCTCACCCATCTCGGCGCCGACAAGATCAACACGCGCCTTCCGCTCATCCGCGAGGTGTCGATGAAGTTCGTCGGCATCGACCCCATCGAGAAGCCGATCCCGATCCGCCCGGTCGCGCACTACACGATGGGCGGCGTCGAGACCGACATCCGCGGCGCGACCCGCGTCCCCGGGATCTGGGCGGCGGGCGAGGTGGCCTGCGTCTCGCTCCACGGCGCGAACCGGCTCGGGTCGAACTCGACCGCCGAGTGCCTGGTCTGGGGTGGCATCGCCGGCGCCGAGATCGCTGCCGCGCTCCCGCGGCTCGCCACCTCGCCGCCGGTGCCGGAGCGCGGGCTCCGGGCCGCCCGGGAGCGCATCGAGGCGATCCGCGGGCGGGACGGCGAGGAGGACCTCTACGTCCTCCGCCGCGAGCTGCGTGCGGTCATGGATCGCGACTACGGGGTCTTCCGCAAGGGGGAGGACATGGCGCGCGGCCTCGCCGCGATCCGGGCCATCCGCGAGCGCGAGCGCCGCGCTCCGATCAAGGACAAGAGCCGCGTCTACAACTCGAACCTGTTCCACGCGCTCGAGCTCGCGAACATGATCGATCTCGCCGAGGTGGTGGCGGTCGGCGCGCTCGCCCGTGAAGAGTCGCGGGGCGCCCATGCCCGCCGCGATTTCTCGACCCGCGACGACGAGCGCTGGCTCAAGCACACGCTTGCCTGGTACGCGGGTGGTGGGGCGCCGCGCCTCGATGCGAAGCCGGTGGCGATCACGGCGTGGAAACCGGTCGAGCGGAAGTACTGACGCAGGGGGATCCCTATGGAAGCCACGAATGGAAACAACCCCGCGCTCGCGCGCAAGGGCTATCCGAACCGGCTCGGGATCTGGGGCTGGGTGGGCGGCGCACGCTGGGGTCCGGACCGCTACCTCTACACCCTGCACCGATTGACCGGGCTCGCGCTGGTCTTCTATTTCCTCATGCACATCCTCGTCACCTCGTCGCGGGCGCTCGGCCGGGGCGCCTGGGAGCAGACGATGGCGCGGGTGACCGGACCTGTCTTCACGATCGCCGAATTCCTGGTCTTCGCCGCTTTTGCCTTCCACGCGGTGAACGGCATCCGGCTCGTGATGATCGAGCTCGGGTTCGCGGTCGGTAAGCCGATCGAGCCCATCTACCCGTTCCGCACGTCGCTCCATGTGCAGCGGCCGCTCGCGATCGGCGCGCTTCTCGTGGCCGGGGCGCTGGCGGTCGCCGGCGCGCTCGACATCTTCGTGCTCGGGACGCCGCACTAGGCGGGAGGGACAAAGCGATGATGCGCGATCAGGGTCTCTGGTTCTGGCACGTGGCGGCCGGTGTCGCGATCCTCGTTCTCGCCGGGTTGCACATGGGGATCATGCATCTCGACGTGATCCTCGGGATCGGGAACCCGGCCGGCGGGCATCCCATCGACTGGGCGAACGTGGTGGCGCGCGGGAAGAGCGTCGCCTTCCTCCTGAGCTACGTGTTCCTCCTCGGAGCGGGTCTCTTTCACGGGCTCTACGGGCTCCGCAACATCCTCTTCGAGCTCACGGCGGCGCGCGGAGTGCGCGTCCTGTGCAACGTGATCCTCGTCCTCCTCGGGCTCGCCCTCTTCGTCCTCGGCACGTGGGCGGCTGTGGCCGGGCGCCGGATGGCGCTCCTGGCATAGGGAAGGGATATGAACGAGAAAGCGGGTTTCGAGCCTCCCCGGGAAATCACCTACCGCGTTCGCCGCTTCCGCCCCGAGGAGGACCGGCGGCCGATCTGGCAGACCTATCGCATCGCCTATGCCCCGGGCATGACTGTGCTCGACGGCCTCTGGCTGATCAAGGAGACGATGGATCCGACGCTCGCCTTCCGCGCCTCCTGCCGGATGGGCGTGTGCGGATCCTGCGGCATGCTCGTGAACGGACAGCCGCGGCTCGCCTGCAATACGCAGATCGCCGAGCTCGGGAGCGGCACGGTGACCGTCGCTCCGCTTCCCAACTTCGACATCGTGCGCGACCTCGTGCCCGATCTCTGCTCGATGTTCGACCGCCACACCGCACTCAAGCCCTTTCTCATCCGCCCCGACGCCGAGGAACAGGAGAACCCGCGCGGCGAGTATCGGCAGACCACGCACGAGATGGAGGAGTACCTCCAGTTCTCCTACTGCATCAAGTGCGGCTGCTGCATGGCTGCCTGTCCCACTCTCGCGACCGACGTCCTCTTCTCGGGCCCGATGCCCCTCTCCCAGGCGCATCGCTACAACGCGGACAGCCGGGACTCGGGCTTCGACGCGCGCAAGGACGTGCTCGCCGGCACGCAGGGGCCGTGGCGATGTCACTATGCCGGCGAGTGCGCCCGGGTCTGTCCCAAGGGCGTCGATCCGGCCAAGGCGATCCAGTGGATGAAGCGCGAGCTCATGGCGGATCTCCTCGGTCGCCACGCCCGGAGCGCCCCGGCCGGGCTCGTGACGGCGCCGCCGGCGGCCACGCCGCGGCCGGGGATCCCGCCCGCGCCGCCGCGCACGGTCGTGGGGTAGACCGGCGGACCGGAGGCCTCGCGGCCCGAGCGGCCGCCCCGGCCGCGCTTCGGCGGTGCCGCTCCGCGACGCGAGGGTGTAAACTCCCCGCCGCGCGGCGCGCTCGGAGCCGCCGCCGGCCGATTCGCCAGGGAGGGGTCATGGCGCTCAAAGTCCGCCGCATCGACTATTTCTACACGACCGTCAAGGACAAACCAGGAGAGGCCTACAAGCTTCTCGCGCACCTTGCGGCGAGCGAGATCAATCTCCTCGCCTTCGGCATCACGCCGGACGCCCACGGATACACGAGCCTCACCTTGTTCCCCGAGAGCGTCGAGGAGCTCGCGCGCCTGGCCGCGAGCGGGGGCTTGACCCTCGTCGGCCCGCAGCGCGCCTTCCTGATCGTGGGCGACGATGAGCTCGGCGCGCTCATCGAGATCCACCGCGCGCTGGCCGATGCCGAGATCAACATCTACGCCGGGAACGGCGTCACCGACGGCGCCGGCAGCTTCGGCTACGTGCTCTATGTGAAGCCGGAGGACTACGAGCAGGCCGCCCGCATCCTGAGGGTGTGACGGTGGCGACCATACTCGTCACGCTCGTCCTGAGCACGCTCGTCGTGGCGCTCTTCGTCCGCCTTGCCGGGAATCCGCTCGCTCATCCGCGGTCCTTCCTCGCGCGGCGCGTCTGGAACTGGGTTCCCCTCGGCATCACCTATGCGCTCCTCTACATGGGGCGCTACAACCTGACCGTCGCCAAGAACGCCTTCGGCGATCTGATGTCGAAGTCGGACTTCGGCCTCATCTTCTACTGGGGGACGATCACCTACGCTTTCTCTTTCCTCCTGAACGGCCCGCTCACCGACAAGATCGGCGGCCGCAAGGCGATCCTCATCTCGGCGGCCGGCGCCGCCATCGCCAATATCCTCCTCGGCCTCCTCACCTACGCGCGCCTCGGCAACACGGTGCTCCTGTTCTCGCTGCTCTACGCGCTCAACATGTACTTCCAGAGCTTCGGTGCGGTGGCCATCGTCAAGGTGAACAGCGCCTGGTTCCATGTGCGCGAGCGCGGGATGTTCGGCGGACTCTTCGGCATCCTGATCTCGGCGGGAATCTTCCTCGCCTTCCAGGTCGGGCAGCTGATCGTGGATGCGCTGCACACGACGAGCGGCGCCGGCGGCGCGAAGCTCGTGAGCCCTCCCTACTGGGTGTTCTGGATCCCGGCGCTCCTTCTCGTCCTCTTCGTCGTCATCGACATCTTCGTCGTGCGCGACTATCCGCGCGAGGCCGGACACGCCGACTTCGACACCGGCGACGCCTCGAGCGGCGAGGACGACCGGCCCGATCCCCTCGGCGTGATACTGAGAAAGGTGGTGACCAATCCGATCGTGCTCACCATCGCCGGGATCGAGTTCTGCACCGGCGTGCTGCGCCAGGGGATCATGCACTGGTACTTCATCTTCGGTAAGGAGATGGCCTACCCGGCGAGCTTCTTCATCACCGAGAACTGGGGGCTCGTGCTCTTCATCGCCGGGGGCACCGGCGGCATGACCGCCGGATGGCTCTCGGACAAGATCTTCGGCTCACGCCGCGGGCCGGTGGCGGCGCTCCTCTACGCTCTCATGCTCGCGGCGACGGTCGTCATGATCTTCTCCCTGAATCACATGTGGGTCCTCGGGATCTGCGTCATCGTCATCTCGTATGCGGTGATCGGCACCCACGGCGTCCTCTCCGGCACCGCGACCATGGACTTCGGCGGGCGGAAGAACGCCGGGACCGCGGTGGGCCTGATCGACGGCGCGGTCTACCTCGGCACCGCCATCCAGTCGATCAGCCTCGGCTATCTCACCGAGCGGTCCTGGCACTACTGGCCTATCTTCCTCGCGCCGTTCGCGGCGCTCGGCGTCATCCTCGCGCTCAGGATCCGGAAGGCGCTGCCGCCGCGGGCCGGGGCGAAGCGGCTACCGGCAGGCGCGGCGCCGCCGGCGCGGGCGCGCGCCTGAGAGGCGAGGGTCAGCGTGGAACCAATATCCGACGCCGAGTCCGGTGCTGTGGTCATCGTCTTCTCGACGTTCGCGGACGAGGCAGCCGCCGCCCGCGTCGGGCGCGAGCTCGTCCGGCGCCGGCTCGCCGCCTGCATGAACATCGTGTCCGGCGCGCGCAGCATCTATCGCTGGCAGGGGCAGATCGAGGATACGAGCGAGGTGCTCGCGATATTGAAGACCGAGCGCGCGCGGCTCGACGAACTCATCGCCGCGCTCGGCGAGATCCATCCCTACCAGGTGCCGGAGATCCTCGCCGTGCCCGCCGATCGCGTGAGCGCGCCGTATGCGCGCTGGGTGCTCGCGGAGACGACTGCCGAGTAGAGCCGCCCCGGCCGGAAGGGGCTCCCGCCCCGCCGGAGGTCGGCCCCGCCAACAGGAAGCCCCCGCGTGCAGCGCTTCATGCGCTGCGCACGGGGGCTTCGCCCGGGGGGCCTCGGCCGGAGCCGCTCGGCGCGACCGCTAGGCGGCGCGCTTGTCGCTCTGGTACGGGTGCGGGATGTCCGTGACGTTCGACTTCTCGCTGCCGCTGGTCGTGGTCGGGCCGGTCGTCGTGCTCGTCGCGCTCGGGCCGGTCTGACCGCGCTGGTTCTTGTGGCTCGAGTCGCTCATCTTGGTCACGGGAGCCATCGCCGCCTCGACCTCGGAGGCCGCCGCCTCGCCCATGACGCAGGTGCCGTGGAAGAAGACGCCATCCTCGATCTTGAAGCTCTGCGCATACACATCGCCGCGCACGTGCGCGCCGGCGAGGAGTTCCACGCGCTCGCGCGCGCGGATCTTGCCATTGACCGTGCCCGAGATGATCGCCTGCTTGACGGCGAGATCGGCCTTGATCTGGCCCTTGGCGCCCACGTTCAGGTTCTCGGTCGTGATCACGGCCCCGCCCTCGATCTCCCCGTCCACGCGCAGCGAACCGGTGACCTTGATCGATCCGTCGATGTGCGCACCCTCGCCGATCACCGTGCTGCTCGCCGAACCCGAACGGCTGCCGCTCTCGACCGGCCGGGACATCTCGCGCGGCTCCTCACGCATGGTCTGCTTGCTTCCGGAATTGAACATCTTCATCTCCCCCTAGGACGGTTGTGGGAAAGGCCCCAGTGGGTGTATCGGCCTGGCTCGGGACCGGCTTGATTGAAAACGGGGTGAAGGGGACGAAGGCGGATGCACCCCAGGCGGGTCCGGCGGGCGCGAGGCCCCCGGACCGGCATGGGACGGCGGGCGCGAGGCCCGGCCGGTTACCGGGAGGCCCCGGCCCACGCTACCGGGAGGCCCGGCCGGTTACCGGGAGGCCCCGGCCCACGCTACCGGGAGGCCCGGACCAGGCTATCGGGAGGCGCGGCCGGACCCGGACCGCGCCGGCGAGGCGGTCTTCGGCCCGCCATTGCGGCCGGCTCGAGGAGGGCGGCCGTTCTTCCTGCCGGCCGGGGAAGCGCCGGCGTGGGTGCGCGTGACCGCCGACTCCGCCCGCGCGCCGCTGCGAGCCCGGCCACCCGCCTTGGTCCGGCCCTTGGTTCCGGCCTGGGCGGCCCTCTTGCCGCGGCCCTTCGCCCCGGCGTCCGTCCCGGCAAGGGCCGCGGCGCGCGCCGCCGCGCGTCGTTCGCGCCGGCGCTCGGCCGCCGCCTCCTGGAGGACGAGGCGATCCTGCGTGCGCGTGATGCGCATCCAGTGGTCGAGATCCGCCGCCGTGCGGAGGATCACCTTCTCGGCCGGCTCATCGTTGTTCGGCTCGCAGCTCGTGTTGTCGTACTCGCGGCAGATCGCGGGGCGGGTCTCGTAGACGCCGCACTTCCCGTCGTCCTGCAGGTTCTCGCAGCGCGAGTGGAAGAGGACGTTCCAGTTGTCATCCTGGTCGATGAAGACCTCGATTCCCGGGTGATAGAGGTACCAGCGGATGTTGTCGAAATCCCGGCGCGACTCGGGCGTGTCGACCTCGATGGCCACGTAGTGGCAGCACTGGGTGCAGGCGAGGCAGGGGATGAGACCGGTCTGCGGATCACGGGCGGCGGCAATGGGAATCCTGGTCGAGAACATGGAGCGTGTCCTTGCGGGCCGGCGGTCGGTGGTGCCCGGTTCGGGGGAGCGTTGTGCGTTCGAATGGCCTCGCACCGTAACAAGGGCGCGCCGGCCGGGTCAAGGTTCGCGCCCGGTCCGGCGATCCGGTCCGCCGCCGCCGGAGCCGCCGGCCGCGCCGCCGCTGCCGGTTGTGCCGCCGCCGCCGGATGTGCCGCCGCCGGTTGCGCCGCCGCTGCCGGTTGTGCCGCCGCTGCCGGCCGGCCCTCGTGGGGCGCGCGCGTTCTCGCTCTCCGCGCGCATCGCGTTCCGCACGCGCGTGGCGTTCGTGTAGGCAGGAACGCGCGCCAGCACGCGGTCGAGCGCGGCGATGGCGGCGGCCGGGTCTCCCGTTTCGTAGAGATAGATCGCGCGCCGGGCCTCCATCTCGAGCACGAGGCCGGCCAGCTGCTCGCGGAGCGGGATCCCGCTCGCGAACGCGGCGGCGAGATCCCGGACCGTGTCGAGAGGCGGCGGCTCCGGGGCGGGCGGCGGCTCCGGCGGCAGTTCCCGGTAGAGCCGCATGGCGAGCCCCGCGGGGACCGGCGTCCAGTCGCGGGCGATTCCGGGCTCGAGAGCGTCGGGAGTGAGATAGGTGGGCCGCGTCGCCGCCGCCCGCGCGAGGAGGCAATTGATCATCTCGACGTAGAGCGCCTGCAGAGCCTCCCCGTCGACCGCCCGCTTCGCCTCGAAGGGAATGAGCGCCGCATCGAACTCGGCGATCAGGTCCCGGCAGCCGGCCGTGAGCTCGGGATCCCATCGCCCGAGTTGCCGGAGGTACCAGCGGCGGCGGAGGAGCTCCTTCTCGACGATCGTGACGTCGTGCCGCCTCTCGCGCACGAGCTGCTCGTAGATCGCGGCCGAGCAGAAGTGATCCCACTGGCGGCTCAGGATCACAGCCCCGGGCTCGAGCGAGGCGAACATGGCCGCGGTGTAGTCGGGAACCAGGTGATTGGTGTGCTGGTCGGCCGCGCGGAAGTTCCAGGCGATGGCGATGACCGGGACGGCAAGGGCGGCGGCCGCCACGGCCGGCGCGCGTCTCGCCGTCGCGCCGCCGCGAGCGACGAGCGCCGCGAACGCGGCGCCGATGCCCGTCCCCGCCCACAGCGCGAGGACCAGGAAGGCCGGCAGGAAGTACGAGTCGATGTCGTGGATGTCGTAGTTGATGGCGTAGGCAACGTTGAGCAGGAAGAGGAGCGTGGTCGCTTCCGCCGCGCGCCGCGCGCGCCGCCAGAGGATGACGAGCCCGGCGGCGGCCGGCAGGAGCGCGAGCGGCGTCATCTCGACCGTCAGGAGCTCGATGAAGCGCACGAGCTGCTTCCCGGCGACCGCCGTGCCGGACAGGAACCACACGCGATAGACGGCGCCGGTCGCGTGCCGGTAGAAGGCGCCGAGGTTCTCCGCGGGATCGCCCCAGTCGAGCGGCGGGTCGAGGGCCGAGCGGAGCGGCAGGTACGCGTAGATCGAGGCGCCGGCGAGAAAGGCGAGGGCGAGCCGGAGCCCGTCGCGGCGCAGCGCGGCAGACCCGCCCGCGCGCAGGATCCAGATCGCGAGCACCGGCAGGAGGAAGATCGTCGAGAGGTGATTCCCGACGGTGAGACCCGCGCCGTAGGCGAGTAGCAGGAGATGGCGCTGATGGCCGCCGTGGCCGCGCCCCTCATGGCCCTGGCCGTCCCCGTCACCGCCGCCGCTGTCCCCGATGCCGCTGTCCCCGATGCCGCCTCGTTCCTCCGTCGTCGCGCGGAGCGCGAGGTGGAGGAGCGCGGCGACGAGAAGGAGGTGGAGCGCGTACACCTCGACGATGACCGCTTGCCCCCACACGGTCCGGCCCGCGGCGAGGAGGAGTCCGGCGGCGAGCCCGCCGGCGGTGGCCGCCGGGCGCGGGAGACCCGTCGCCGCGAGGAGGCGGCGCCCCGTGGCGTAGACGAGCGCCGCGGCGCCGGCGCCGGCCGCCGCCGAGAAGAGCGTGAGCCGCGTGATCGGGGCGAGCGGCCCGGGGAGCGCGCAGAGCGCGCGCCCGAGGAGCGTGTAGAGCGGATACCCGGTAGGGTGCGGGATGCCGAGCGTGGCCGCGGCCGCCGCCAGCTCGCCCGAGTCGATGAAGGTGAGATCGGGCGCGCGGGTCGCGATGTAGAGCGCGAACGGGAGGAGGAAAGCCAGCGCACCCGCCCACATCACCGTCGCCCGCCCCGATGATATCCCCGCGCGTTCAGCGCAAGTCCGAAGCGCGGTTCTCGCCGCCCGCCGGCGTCGCCGGGCGGCCGGTGCCGCCTTCGCCGCTGTCCGCCCCGCTCGCGCCGCCCGCTTTCACGTAGTGACTCCGTTCCTCGGCCGGCACCACGTAGGCCGTGGAGATGTGAGAGCGGGCCTTGTCGTGGGAGCCGCGGAAGTCCTTGAGGGTGAGGACGCGCTGGTAGTCGTTGATCGCCGCCATGCGTCTCCCCTCCGCATCGTGGACCCGCCCGCGCTCGATCAGGGCGGTCGCCGTGAGCCACTGCGTGGCGGGATTGGGGTCGGTGACGACCTCGTCGAGAAGCGGTGCCGCGCGGTCGAAGAGCCCGGCCACCTTGTAGGTGTTGGCCAGGAAGTAGGTCGTCATGTCGCGCGACTGGCGACCGAGGACGGGCTCGGTCTTCGCCTTGGCGACCATCTCCTCGAGGATGGCGATCGCGTTGTCCCAGTCCTTCTCCGTCCGGTAGGCGAAGCCGAGCATGCCGTAGAAGTCCAGATTGCGCGGATAGGTGTCGTGGAGACCCCGGAGGATGGCGAGCGCTTCGTCGTACCGCCCCTCGGTATCCAGGTAGGCGATGGCGAGGAAGACGCGGGAGTCGACCTGTGTGAAGAGCCCTCCCCGCGCCGCCCGCTCCATCTCGGCGAGACCGCGCTCCTTGTCGCCGGCGAGGCCGAGCAGGAAGCGCGAGAGAAGGCGGGCGAACCACGGGAGTTCCGCCGCGAAGTAATCGTAGACCCCGAGCCCGAAGTACGCGTCCTCCATGTCGGGGTGGTAGCGATTCAGGAGCCTGAGGTACTTCCGGGCGGTGACCGCCGTGTTGACCGATTCGAGCCGCTTCCCGGTGAGGCCGTCGAGGATGGCCTTCCGCCCGTTGAGCCCGCCGAGGGCGAACAGAGCGAACGGGTCGCGATCGTCGCGTTCGAGGAGCTTCTCGCTGGCGGCGATGCCGGCGTTCGCATGCTTGCGGAACTCGGTCACGAACTCGGGCCGGTCGAGGTTGTTGATCGCCTGCCACCAGTAGGCCTCGGCAAGGAGGAGGTCGCCGAGCGGGCTCTTCGGGTCGACCGCGTCGATCGCCTTCGCCTCGCTGAGGGCCGCCTCGAACTCGAAGTTGTAGATGTGATTGACGGCGGAGACGGCCTGCGCGTGCTGCTCGCGCGAGAGCGGGATGCGCTCTTCGTACCTGAAGGTCGGCGGGCCGAGGAACGCCGCCGGCGTGCCGGCAGGTGCCGAGGTCGGGTCTGCGGCCGGGGGGTCGGCTGCCGCTCCGGTCGCCGCCGCTGCCGCCGCGAGGAGGAGGATCGTGCAGAGGGGAAGACGCGGGGCGAGCGGCCGCTGCCGCTTCCGCTCGCCCCATCTGTCGTTGATCAGGGATTGCATCCTGGGGGATAGGCTCCGCGTTGACACTCAGCGTCATTGAAGGGGGATCCGGGCTGGAGGTGGAGGTCCTCGGCGCCCGCATCGCAGTACATGGGATCCGCATCGGACGCCAGGTCGAGAATCCGGTTCACCTCCGGAGCGCCGCCGATCCCGTCGATGAGCAAGCCCACGTTGCGATGGAAGCCGTCGCAGTTCGAGCTGAGCTGCGAGGAGTTGAAGACGATCGTGCCGCCGCCGGTCGCGGCCCTGTTCTCGGCGAAGATGTTCGAGTCGCTCGTGACGAAGGCCGGGACCGGGTCGAAGTCGAGGTAGATCCCGCTGCCCTGGGCCGCCTCGTTCCGGTAGAAGGTGTTGTTGTACACGCTGGCGGCGGCCGAGCGCACGAAGATCGCCCCGCCCAGGCCGTTGGTCCCGATGTTGCGGATGAAGACGCAGTTCGTGATCTCCGGCGCGGCACGGTCGAAGACGGCGATGGCGCCCCCGCGATAGCCGCGATTGGCGATGAACGAGCAGTTGTGGACTCGCGAGTAGGAGTCGAAGATGGCCACGGCGCCGCCGCGGTCACCCGACGAGTTGTCGGTGAAGATGCAGTTCTCGATGAGGACATCCGCCTCGTCGATGAGGATCGACCCGCCCGGCTCCACGGGGCTCGTGCGGCCGCCGGTCAGGGTGAATCCCTTGATGGTCACCCGGCGGTCGATCCCCGGGATCCGGAAATGCCGGTCGTCGGAGGCGCGGAGCGTGGTCGCATCGGGGCCGCTCTCGCTCAAGAACACCACGTCGGTGAGCACGGTGATCTGGTTCGCGTCGTGGGTGCCGGGTGCGACGAGCACCGTGTCCCCGTCGTTGCACGCAAGGAGCGCGCTCTGGATGGTCGGATACTCGCTCGGCACGCGGCGCGCGATGCCTTCGAGGATGTAGAAGCGCCAGGCGGTGACCGACTGGTTGTTGGCCTGCGTGAAGACGCTGAGCCGCAACTCCACCCAGCCCGGCCGCAGGTTGGCCGGCGGCGTGTAGGCGAAGGTCGCGTGGTGCTCCGGGTCGATCTCCGTGATCTCGACGTCCGTGATGGGTTCGCCGTTCATGCGCAGATCGAAGGAGTTCAGGCGGTAGCCGGCCCCGGCGCTCCGGAACTCGCCCCCGATGAGCGGCCGGCGCTCGACGTACTGGGAGTTATCTTCGGGCAGCAGATTGGAGAACTGCACGCGCGAGGTGTCCTGCACGGCGATCTCGACTGCGGTCGTGTCGTCCGGTACGACCACGACGTTGTTGAGGCGTCCGGGGAAGTAGCCCGGGAGCTCGATCGACGCGGTGACATCGTAGGTGCCCTGCTCGAGGGGATCGCTCACGAAGCGCCCCTCGTCGTCGGGGAAGACCGTGCTCACCTTCTCATCGTCCGCGTCGAAGATCTCGATCTTGATCTGCGTCATGTGCTCCGGCTCGAGGATGAACGCGAAGCCGGCGATGTACCCCTTTGCGTCGTTGCCGTTCGGGTTGGTCGGGCCGTCGTCGCCGCAGGAGGCGGCCAGGAGGAGGATCAGGCAACCGAAGAGCGCCATGGGCAAGCAGGGGCGCAGAGCGATGTGGACGGATCGGCTCAATCTGGGCATGACACGGTATCTCCCATCCCGGAGCCCCCGACGAGCGGAGCCCCATGATTCCCGGACGGTGTGGACACCTCGAGTTCGCCGTGTCCACCGCCTCCGAGCCGGAAACGGAACGTGGGGGAAATGGGCGCTGGGCTGGGGGACAGGTTGCCTGCCGGAGCCCGCCTCGGCATAGTGCTGCGCGAGGCGGCCGATCTCCGGCGGCGCCATGGTACCCCCGCGGGCGTCCCCGGGCAACTCCCGGCGTGGTGGCCGCAGGCACGGGACCTGACCGGCAACGACCCGACGGCACCCCTCCGCGAGGTGGGACAGCCCCACCGCGAGGTGGGACAGCCCCGCCGGGCCCGGGGCGGCCTCCCCAGGCCTTGAACGGAGGGCCGCCGCGGGTTTGACACCGCAGGCCGGAGGATCCGGGCTCGAGGCGAATGCGGCGGCGAGGATGCGGACGATGCGATCGAATCTCTCGAACCAGGTCGGGCGGGCGCGGAGACCGGGGGAGGGGCCGTCCCGCGCGGTGCCCGGAGCGATCGCGAAGTGGTTCCTTCCGGTTCTCGCCGGCTGCGCGATCGCGTCCTGCGCCTCGCGCTCGCAGACGGCCGCTCCGGCCGCCGGGCTTGCCGGGCAGCAGGCCCGCGTCCCGGAAGCCCAGGCTGCCGATTCGATGGCGGCCGGCGCGCTCGCCGTGGCGCGCACCGCCCAGCTCTCGCCGGAGGATCTCGCCGCGCTCGCACCGTCGTCACCGCGGCTGCTTTCGGGCGGGATCCTCTTCACCTGTGCGGAGCGTTCGGCGCACAGCCTGTTCGTGGCCGGCACCTTCAATGGATGGGTGCCGAACCAGCACGAGCTTGTGCGGCGCGGGGCGGACGACAGCCTGTGGGTGGGATTCGTGCCGCTCCCGCCGCGCGGCCGCTACGTCTACAAGTACCTGCTCGACGGCCGGCGGTGGATCGTGGATTCGGGGAATCCGGATCGCGGCGGGGATGGCGCCGGAGGGGTCGCCTCGGTCGTCGTCGTGCCCTGAGACCTGACGTTCGGACGACGCGCGGCGCACTGCGGATCAGCGGAGGAGGGTCATGCGCCGGAGCTCGACCGTGTCGTCCGTGGTCAGGCGGTAGAAGTAGGTTCCGCTCGGCGCCTTCTCGCCGGCGTCGGTGGTGCCATCCCAGACGGCGACATGGGCGCCGGCTGCACGATGCTCATCGACGAGCGTGCGCACGATCTTGCCCGACGAGTTGAACACGACCAGGAGCACATGCCCTTCCCGTTCCAGCTGGAACGGGATCTCGGTCGCCGGATTGAATGGATTGGGCACGTTCTGCGCGAGCTCCTGCGGCGGCGCCTCGCCGTCCCGGGCGCCCGCGTTCGCGCCGGCGACGCTGGCGGCCCCGCCGGATCTGGCGCCGGCGGTCCTGCCACCCTCTCCGATCGGTCCCGGCGGGACCAGAGCCGCGTTGCGGTAGAGCGTCACGTTATCGGCGATCGAACTCACGACCGCGAGATCGAGCGCGCCGTCGCCGTCGAAATCGGCGGCCTGCACGCTGATCGGACCCGGATCCACGCCGAAGCGCGCGCCGCGCGTGAATCGGCCCTGCCCCTGGTTCAGGAGCACGGTCACGTCGTCGGAGAGGAGTCCCGGCACGGCGAGGTCGAGATCGCCATCGCCGTCGAGATCCGCGAGCGCGGGGATGAAGGGTCGATCCCCCGTCACGTAGGCCACCGGATCCGCGTAATCGATCTCGCCGCGGGCGTCAGTCCCCGCCCGGGCGATGAACACCGAGATGTCGTTCGCTCCCTGGTTCGTGGTCACGAGATCGGGGATCGCATCTCCGTTCAGATCGCCGGCGGCGACCGCTTCCGGGCGATCTCCGGTCTTGAGCGTGGCGGCGAGCTCGAAGCGTCCATCCCCCTGATTGTGGAAGAGGAGGAGCTGATCGCTGTCCTCGTTCGCCGCGGCGAGGTCCAGATCCTGGTCGCCGTCGAGGTCAGCCACGGCGAGCGATCCGATGCCGCGTCCGGTCCGCACGCGCCGTTCCCGCCCGAAGCTCCCGCCGGCGTCCCCGGCGACGATCGCGATGCGGTCGGCGCTCCTGAGGTGCGCGATCACGATCTCGTCCTGCCCGTCGAGGTCGAGATCGGCGGCCAGCGCATGCACGGGCGAGGAGGACTCGAGCGCGCGGAGGGGACTTGCGGTGAAGCGTCCGTCCCCGCGGCCACGCAGGACCATCAGGTGGCCCGAGGTCTCGCCGGGGACGACGAGATCGAGACGCCCGTCGCGGTCGAGGTCGGCGACGGCGAAACGACTCGGATCCTCGATCCCGGCGAGGGGCACGATGAGCGTCGTGAAGCTGAAGCCGCCGTCGTTCAGGAAGACGTGGATCGCGTCGTCCCCCTGGACGTCGCTGGCCACGAGGTCAGGATCGCCGTCCGCGTCGAGGTCCGCGGCGGCGAGCATGCTGGGGCCCGTGCCCGTGGCGAGGCGCGCGACGCGCACAAACTGCGCCGGCGCCCGGCTCGCGGCGACGCGGAAGGTGATGAGCGTTCCCGGCGATGTCTCGGTGCGCGCGATCGCGAGACGGAGGCACTCGCCGGGAAGGAAGGGCCGGCGGGGTGTCAGCGACAGGGTCCGCGTCTCGGGATCGTAGCTCGGAGCCACGCGATGCAGGCCCGACTGCGACCCGAGGAGTTGAAAGGGGGTCGCCTTCGGATCCCAGACCGTGTCCACCGGCAGGAGCACCGCGACCGCCCCGTCCGGAGCCACGATGGCCGATGCGGCAGTCATCGCCGCGGCGCGCTTGGTCCCTCCGGCCGGGTCGCCCGCGGATCCCGCGGATCCCAGGGGGAAGCGGTCGGTCCGGCGTGGACGGCAGGGGGGGTGGCGCCGGCCGGGCCCGGGCCCGGGCCCGGGGAAGGATCCTTCGGCTCGGACCCCTGGGGCGACAGGACGAGGGCGACGAGAGCCGCGGAGGCGAGCCACCCCGCCCGATGGCGGAGAGGGCCCGGGAAGGCATGCCGGATAGAGCGCCCGCGGCAAGACAGAGCGCGCGGGCGCCCGAGAGGGGCACTATCGTCTATCATTATGTTGAATAAAGCCTTAGCGAACGAGAACCCGACTTTCGGGGCCTGCGGGAGGGCCGGGGAAGGCCTGCAGGCGGCAGTGCCTCGCGGGCACCGCGACCCGGGCTGGAGCCCGGGAACCCGAGCCTTGGACGGGCTCGCTCGCGGAAACTGCTGCGGTAGATGCTAGGAGAGCGTCAAGGAGGTGTCAAGCCACCCCCGGCCGGCCGGAGTAGCCGCCGGCGGGCCCTCGCGGGTTGGAAGGGTCCCCTCCGCGGGGCATCACCCCGGCCAGCCCCGCGTCTCGATGTGCCGCTCGATGGCCTCGATCTTGGCCTCGGTCCCGGCATCGGCCCAGTAGTACGCGCCGGCGTCGAAGGCCACGATGCGCGCGCCCGCCGTCGCCAGCCGGAGGTAGGCCCGCGTCAGCGAGAAGGCGCCCTCCTCCTCCAGCAGGGCGAAGATGTCCGGGGACACGACCTGGATGCCGTCGAATCCGTAGGGCGATCCCGCGGGATCGCCGGCCGTCCCGGTCACCACGCGCTCTCCGGTCGCCGCGTTCTCCCAGCCCGAGAGGAGACCCTGCTCATCGAAGAGAAGCTGCCGGTCGCCGGGTCGCTTCCGCACCGACAGGGTGGCGAGGGCGCCGCTCTCACCGTGCGCCGCGTAGAGCCGCGCGAGATCGACGCCGCTCACGATGTCGGCGTTGTGCAGGAAGAAGGGCTCGCGCCCGGCCAGGAAGGGCGCCGCCCGCTTGAGGCCGCCGCCCGTGTCGAGGAGTTCCTCCTCGCGGGAGATCTCGATCCGGAAGCCCGGCCGCGACCAGCGGGCGAGGGCTCGTTCCATCTGCGCGGCGTGATGGAACACGTTGACGATGACGCGATCCACGCCGGCGGCGGCGAGCCGGCGGAGGACGATCTCGATCAGGGGCCGGCCGCCGATCTCGAGGAGCGCCTTCGGGACCTGGTCGGTGAGCGGCTTGAGGCGGCTGCCGACGCCTGCCGCCAGCACCATGGCCTTCATCGCCGGATGGTCACTGCGCCGCGACCAGCGCGGACTCGAGCGCGAGGTGATTCAGCCTGACCCGCACGCTGTGGTGCAGGCGCAGGTGGTCGGCGATCTGCTCGGCGCAGTACACCGAGCGGTGGCGCCCGCCCGTGCACCCGAAGGCGACCTGGATGTCGGTGAAGTTGCGGGCCCGGTAGCTGGCGACGATCTGGTCCACGAGCGCGACGGCGTGCCGGAGGAACTCGCGGACCGCGGCGTCCTCCTTGAGGAACTCGATGACCGGACGGTCCTTCCCGGTGAGCGCCGCATACCGCTCGTGGCGGCCCGGGTTGGGGAGCGCCCGGCAGTCGAAGACGAACCCGCCGCCGTGCCCCGAGTCGTCCGGCGGCAGCCCGCTCTTGTAGGAGAAGCTCTGGACGCGGACCGTGAGCTGGGTTTCCGGCTGGCCGATCTGGCGGAGGCGCGGTACCGCGACCATGGTGTGGAAGACGCCGAGGAGGGCGGGGATCTTGATCGGAAGCTCGATCGTGGCGAGCAGGTGCTCGAGGTTCTGGATCGCGTACGGGATGCTCTGCAAGAAGTGCGTCTTCCGCTCGTAGAAGCCGCGGAGTCCGTAGGCGCCGAACGCCTGCATGATGCGGACGAGGATGTAGCCGGGATAGTAGTGGAGGAAGCGCTCCCGCGAGAGGGGAGCGATGGCTGCGGCCGCGTCGAGGTAGGCGTCGAGCAGTCGCTCGCGCACGGGGACCGGGATGTCGGCCTTGGCGTCGTAGAGCAGGGAGGCGATGTCGTACTGGAGTGGTCCGCGCCGGCCGCCCTGGTAGTCGATGAACCAGGGCTCGCCGCCGCGCAGCATGATGTTCCGCGACTGGAAATCGCGGTACAGGAAGTAATCTTGACCGGCCTCGAGCAGGAAGGCGGTGAACCGCTGGAAATCGTCTTCCAGCTCCTGCTCGTTGAACGCGATGCCGGCCAGGCGCAGGAAGTAGTACTTGAAGTAGTTCAGGTCCCACAGGATCGAGCGCTGATCGAAGCTCGCCCGCGGATAGCAGACCTCGTAGTTGAGCGAGCGCCCGGCCTCGATCTGGAAGCGCGGCAGCGTCGTGACCACCTTCTGGTAGAGCGCGATCGCGGACGTCGGAAACTCGCCCGGCGTCCGCGTCTCGGCCAGGAAGGCGAACAGCGTGAGATCGCCGAGGTCTTCCTGCAGGTAGAGGCCGAGGGCGGGGTTCTCGGCATAGATCTCGGGCACCGGGAGGCCGGCCCGCCGGAAGTGGCGGGAGAACTCGAGGAACGCGCGGTTCTCGGCCGCATCGGGCCCGTAGACCCCGATCGCAGCGTGACCGCCGCCGGCGAGACGCCAGTACTTGCGGCCCGAGCCGTCGCCCTTCAAGAGGGTGAAGGACTCGACAGGCGCGCCGTAGCGTCCGCGAAAGAGCTGGTCGAGCGCGTCGTGCATCGTTCCTCTTTTACACAATGCGGGCCCGGTTGGGAACCGGAAGTTCGGGGTGGGCCGGCCGGGCGTCCGCGATGTCCCCGCGGTCACTCCGCGAGCGGGACGAGCCGCACCCGCTCGTCATAGAGGGCCCCGCCCTCGCCGAGATCGGTCGTGCGCGCCCGGACGAGCGAGTTGGCGCAGCGACCGTCCTTCCGGTGCCCGCCCTTGGGCACGAGGACGACGTCCCGCCGCTGGGTGGGGTCGTGGGCGATGCGCACGACGAGGGACGAGATGGGGGATTCGAGCCGGGCGAGGGCCCCAGCGGCGAGCCCGCCGGCTGCATCCGGGTGCACGGTCGCCACGGCCGGACCGGCCGCCTCGACCGCCCATTGCGAGGACTGGGCGCGGTCGGTCGAGATGGACATGAGCAGGAGGGGGTACCCGGCGGCGGGTGTGGCGCTCGCCGGCTCGCTCGTGATGAGATTCACGCGTCCCGTCGGTGTGGTGAAGCGGCGGTCGGCGAAGAGGATGGGCGGCGCGAGCGGGTTCCGCACCGCGCGCGCCTCGAGATCCTCGGCGGTGATGCCGTGCGGCCCCATCTTCGGGGCGAGGAGCCGCTCCTTCCACTCGCGCGCGCTGCCGGCGAGGGCCGGGCCGAGGCCGACCCGGGCGGCGAGCCCCTGCATGATCTCGAGGTCGCTCTTCACGCCGGCCGGCGGCGCCACCACGGGCCGCGACGCGCCGAGCCAGTGGTGGCCGTAGGAGCCGAGAAGGTCGTCGTCCTCGAGGAGCGTGGTCGTCGGCAGCACGAGGTGGGCGCACTCGGCGGTGTCGGTCATGAAGGAGTCGACGACCACCACGAAGTCGCGCGAGCGGAGCGCGGCCGCGGTGGTTTCCGATTCGGGGAGCATCGTGACCGGGTTGGCGGCGGTCACCCACACGGCGCGGACCGGCGGATCGGCGAGCGCGAGAAGCTCGGGACCGAACAGCGGCTCGCACACCGTGCGCGGCGCGGCCGCCTTGCCGCGAACGAACGAGACATCGAAGGCGCCGCGCCGCTTGTAGTAGAAGGAGACGCCGCCGCCGGGGATCCCCAGGTTGCCGCTCACCGCAGCCAGCGCGTCGAGGGCCCGCACCGTGGCGGCGCCGTTCGCGCGCCGGCCGAGCCCCCAGCCGACGAGGATCGCGGCCGGCTTCTCCGGTCCCAGGCGGCGCGCGAGATCCTCCGCCCTCGCCGGCTCGACGTCGGCCTCCGCGCACCACGCGGCGAGCGGGCGCTGCGCGGCGAGCGCCCGGAAGTCATCCAGGTGGTCGCAGTACGCGGCGGCGCCGGGGTCGACCCAGCCGCGCGCGAAGAGGACCTGCGCGACCGCCATCGCCAGCGCGAAGTCGCTCGCCGGCCGGTTCTGGATCGTGAGGTCGGCGATCGCCGCCGTCCTGTGATGCACGGGGTCGATGAGCACGATCTCCGCGCCGCCGGCCTGCGCCTCCCTGAGGAGCGGGATCAGGTGCGGGCTCGAGGTGTAGACGTTCTTGCCCCAGAGGACGATGTGGCGCGCCGAGAGGAGATCGAAGAGGTCGTTCGAGTCCTCGTCGCCGAAGTCGAGCATCTGGGCGGCGCCGCCCGCGCCGGCGCAGATGTCGCCGCGCTTCACCGTGACCGGGCCGAACTGCTCGAAGAAGTGATCGCAGAGGTGCTTCAAGAGCCCGAGCGAGCCGCCGCTCCGGTAGTGAAAGACGGCCGCCGGCCCCGACTCGCGGCGGATCGCGGTGAGCCGCTCGGCGGCGACGTCGAGCGCCTCATCCCAGCCGATCGGACTGAAGTCGTCCGTCACGCGGCGGCGGTAGAGCGGTGTCGTGAGACGGTCCGGGGAGTACTGGCGATCGAGGAAGCGGCTCGTGCGGTAGCAGAGGAAGCCGCGGGTGATCGGATGGTCCTTCTCCCCCTGGAGGCGGGTCACGCGCCCGTCCTCGACGGTGGCGACGATGCCGCAGGCGTCGGGGCAGTCGCGATTGCAGGTCGTGCGGCGGAGTTCCTTCACCTTCTTCCTCCGGGACGGGGGGCGGGGCCCGCGGCGGGGGGGCCCGCAGCAGGGGCCCGCGGCGGGGGGGCCCGCAGCAGGGGGCCCGCGGCGGGGGGGCCCGCGGCGAATGCCACCATCCTAGCATGGACCTCTTGGGCGGCGGTCCGCGGCGGTCGGCGAAACTCGGGGCGCGCTTTCCGTTAGGGCGATGGATGCGGCGCGTGGTCCCGGTCCCGGCCGGCCCGGCCGGCGAGTCCGGGCCGTTGCCCCCGATTGAGAATGTCGCGGACATGCGCAGTATATTGCGGCATGGCCCGGCGGGGACGGGCCTTGCCGCCGGGGCGGGCCTTTGCCATACTGGCGGGAGCCGGTCCGGCACGACCGGAGCGCCCGTTCCCCCCACCGTCCGTCGTCCCTGTCAGCGCCCACGAGAGGTTGTCGCCTCCATGAAGCGATCCGGTCCGGCTCGCCCCCGGCGCGCCGTCCTGCTCTACTTCTGCCTTGCCCTCTGCCTCGCCGTCGCGCGTCCGGTGTTCTCCGCCGATCTGCCGTACCGGATGGAGGAGGTGACGCCGGAGGCAGCGCACATCGCCTCCCGCGCGAAGGGGATCTGGGGCTACTCGGACGCCGGCGGCCAGTACGCGCTCGTCACCGACGCCGCATCGCTCCAGGTGATCGACGTCACCGATCCGGTGCACCCGGTGGTGGCGACGACGGTCCCTTCGGTCGGCTTCGATCTGAAGGAGGTCAAGACCTACCGCCAGTACGCCTACTGCGTGAACCAGCGCGGGCCGATCCAGATCGTGGATCTCTCCGATCCCTACAACGCCTATACGGCCGCCACCTACTCCTCGCCCCAGATCCCCGGCTCGCACAACATCTGGTGCTCGGACGACGGCTTCGCCTATGTCGCGCTCATGGGCGCCGGCAACTCGGATCTCCGGATCCTCGACCTTGCCGACCCGCTCCGCCCGGTCGAGCGCGGGTACTTCCAGCATATCGAGCAGGGGGGCCTCATCGCCTGCCACGACGTCTACGTGCGGAACGACACCTGCTACGCATCGTGGTTCAACGCGGGGCTCTACATCCTCGATGTGCGGGACAAGGACTATCCGCGGCAGATCCAGCGCATCGTCTATCCCCAGCAGGCCACGCACAACGCATGGCCGGCGCTCGACGGGCGCCATTTCTTCACGACCGACGAGCGGATCACCCCGGTGGGCCACCTGCTGACCTGGGAGTTCGACAGCCGGTACATCACTCCGGTCGGCGAGTACCAGACCGAGCGGACGGCGGTCATCCACAACGTGCACGTGAAGGGGCCCCTCGCCTACATCTCCTACTACACGGCCGGCGTGCGGGTCATAGACATCGCGAATCCGCGGGTGCCGATCGAGGTGGGGCGCTTCGACACGAGCCGCTTCGAGGGCCCGCGCTTCGAAGGGTGCTGGGGGGTCTACCCGTACGCGCCCTCCGGGCTCGTCTACGCCTCCGACATGGAACAGGGGCTCTACGTGCTCCGCTTCCAGGATGCGAACGACGGTATCGCGCGCGGATTCGTGCGCATCCACGGCGGTCGGGACGCCCGACTCGAAGGGGCGGAGCTCGTCTTCATCGAGGCCGGAGTGCGCGTGGTGAGCGATCGCACCGGGTACTACCAGGCCGCGCTCTTCCCCGGCCAGCACACGGTGCGGGTCCGGCATCCGGACTTCCACGAGGAGACCTTCACCGTCACGGTCAGCGCCCGGACGACGACTGCGGAGGACGTGACCCTGGATCCGCTGCCCGGCCCGCCCGCGTTCGCCGCGGCGCCCGCGGTACCGGAGCCGCTCGCCGACGGCCGGCTCCGGGTGGCCGCTCGCGTGCGCGCGCACGACGCTCCGGTCCAGGCGGTCACCCTCCACTACCGATCAGGCGGGGCCGGCGGGTTCCGGTCCGTCGAGATGATTCCGAGCAATCCGGCGCGCGAGGAGTACGCGGGGATCGTCCCGGCGCAGCTCCCGGGGACGCTCGTCCAGTACTTCATCGAGGCGGCGGACGAGGCCGGGGCGGCGGCCTTCGCTCCCACCGAGGCGCCCGCGTACCTCTGGAGCTACGACGTGAGTCCGGTGCCGTGGACTCCGGTCTTCGCGGCCAACTTCGAGACCGATGCCGGGGGGTTCACGGTGGGCGCGCCCGGTGACCTCGGTCAGCGCGGCGTCTGGGAGCGCGCCGTGCCGCACGCCGCGGTGCCCGACTCGATCCTCATCGCCGGCCGTCTCGCGCAGCCGAACGCCGACACCACCGCGAACGGTCCCGGCTTCTGCTTCCTGACCGAGCTCGGCGCCCCCGGTGCGCCGTCCGCCGAGCACGAGGTGGACGGGCGGACGACCCTCACCTCGCCGGCGATCGAGCTCGGCGCCGCCACTGCGGCGCGCCTCGATTTCATGCTCTGGTACGTGAACGACCTCGCCGGCAGCCGCATGCAGGATCCGTTCCTGGTCGAGGGTTCGACCGACGACGGCGCGACGTGGCGCGTCGTCGAATCGCTGCGCGTGCCGGCGCCGGGGTGGCAGGCCCTGAGCGTGGACCTCGGGAGCCTCGTCACGCTCGGCGGCTCTCTTCGCATCCGCTTCGTCGTCGCCGAGACCGTGAGCCCGAGCCTCATCGAGGCGGCGATCGACGACGTGCGGGTGATGGCGACGCAAGGGATCGGGCAGGGAGCCCCCGAGCTGGCCCCGGTCCTCCTCCGTCAGAACACGCCGAACCCCTTCAACCCGGCGACCGTCATCACCTTCCAGCTCAAGGAGCCGCGCCAGGTGACGCTCGAGGTGTACGACGTGGGCGGGCATCTCGTGCGGCGGCTCCTCGACGGGCGCGCGGAGCCGGGGGATCATGCGATCGCCTGGGACGGGCGCGACGGGCGCGGGTTCGGCGCTCCCTCCGGTGTGTACTTCTACCGCCTCGCCGCGGAAACTTTCACGGATGTGCGCAAGATGTTGCTCATGAAGTGAGCGGACGCTGGCGGCCCGGCTGCCGGCGGTGCGCCGTCAGCGCGCGGGCGGCGGCACGCGCTCGGCGAGGGCCGGATCGAGGGAGACTGCGCGGGCGAACGCCCGCCGTGCTCCTTCCACATCCCCGGCGGCGAGGAGCGCGATGCCCAGGTTGAAGTGGGCCTGGGCGTAGTCCGGCCGGAGCGCGATCGCCCGCTCGACCGAGGCCCGCGCCTCGGCGGGCCGCCCGAGGCGGCCGAGGATGAGCGCGCGGTTCGAGTACGCCTCGGCGTTGTCCGGATCGACGGCGATCGCGCGGTCGAAGTAGGCGAGCGCTCCTTCCTGATCGCCATCCTCGGCGGCGAGCACCGCCAGCTGGTTCAGCGCGCGCGCCGAGCGCGCGTCGGCGGCCAGCGCCGCCTCGAACGCGGTGCGCGCTCCGGCGCGATCCCCCGCCTGCCGCTTGACGATGCCGAGGTTCACGTGGGTCTCCGCATCCGATCGGACCCCGCCGAGTGCGGTTGCGTAGAGCGATTCGGCCTCCGCCGTCCGCCCGAGCCGCGCGAGCGCGTTCGCCATGTTGACCCGCGCTTCCTGGTAGTCCGGCCGGAGCTCGAGCGCCCGCCGGTAGTGCGCGAGCGCCTCCGCATCGGCGCCGCGGCTCGCCAGCACCTCGCCCAGGTTGCCATGGGCGACGGCGGCATCCGGCGCGTGGCCCAGCGTGTCGCGCCACAGCCGCTCCGAGTCGCTCCACACCGGAAGCTGCGCCCGCGTCGCGGCGATGAGACCGGCGCCGAGGAGCGCGCCGGCGGTGGCGAGGGCGATCGGCGCCCGTTCCGCCCGCGCGAAGCGCCGGGCGAGCGCCAGGAGGGCGAGCGCGGCGAGCCCCATCACGCCGATCGAGCTCACGTAGAGGAAACGGTCGGCGAGGAGATGCGGGAGCGGCACCAGGTTCGCGACCGGGAGGAGGCCGATCAGGTACCAGGCGGCAAAGAACGCGGCGCGCGGTGCCCGGCGGCGCGCGCGAACGAGGAGCACGATGAGCGCGGCGAGGCCAGCACGGCGAGGAGCACGGTCGGCGCGAGGAGCGAGCGCGCGACCGGCGGGTCGTAGATCGCCGAGAGGTGGCGCGGGTCGAGGAAGAGGCCGAGGCCGAGCCAGAAGACGCGAGCCTGCGTGGCCAGGTTGAGCGCGAAGCTTCCGCCGTAGAGCGTCTTGATACCGCCGGCGCCGTGCTGCGCGGCGAGCGTGATGAGGCCCGCGGCGAGCGCGAGCGCGAAGTACGGCCCGGCGCGCCGGAGCGCGCGCCCGAGGGTCTCGCCGTCGAGGAGCATCCAGGCGGCGACGAGGAGGAGCGGCAGGACGACGACCGTCGCCTTGGCGAGGAGCGCGGCGGCGAACAGGACGAGGGCCGCGGCATGGCGGCGCGTCGCCGGAGCACCGCGAACGCCGCCCGCGCCGGTCGCCCCGCGAACGCCGCCCGCGCCCGTCGCCGTGCGAACGCTGCCCGCACCGCGCGCGATCAGGAATGCGCCAAGGGCCAGCGCCAGCGAGAGCACGTTCTTCCGCTCGGCCACCCAGGCTACCGATTCGACCTGGATCGGATGCACGAGAAAGAGGAGCGCGCCGGCCCAGGCCGCGCTCCGCCGGCCGAGGACGCCGCGGCAGAGGAAGTAGACGAGGACGCCGCTCGTGAGGTGCAGGAGAAGGTTGGTGCGGTGGTAGACGCGCGGATCCAGTCCGCCGATCGCGTGATCGAGCGCGTAGGAGAGGAGGGTCACCGGCGCCCAGTTGGCGACGACGATCGCCGCCGGCGAGAAGATCCTCGCCACCGCGGCGGGCGCGAGCGAGCGGATCCACGGGTTCTCGCTCACATAGGCGTGGTCGTCCCAGTTGAGGAACGGATAGCCGAGGACCGGCCAGAAGGCGGCGGCGCCGAGGGCGACCAGCACGAGGATCGCGATCGTATCGGCGCGCGTGAACGGCAGGCCCGGACGCGCCCGCGCGGTCCGGTGCGGCGGTTCTTCCGGCTGGATCCGCCGCGCTCGTCTCATCCTGCGCCCGCCTCCACGGTTGCCGGCGCCTCTGTCTTCGGTCCAGGCTCGGCGGTCAGCTCCTCTCGCCGATAATGGCGGATAGCCGGGGTTTTCCACGCGATCCAGCCGGTGGCGAGGAGGCAGCCGATGCCGCCGCTCACCACCGAGAACGGCGCGCCGAACCCCTGTGCGACGAGACCCGCCTCGAGCTCGCCGAGCTGCGGGCCGCCCATGAAGAAGATCATGTTGACGCTCGTCATCCGGCCGCGCAGGCGGTCGGGTGTCGCGAGCTGGCGGATGATGTTCCGGAGCACCATGCTCACCGTGTCGGTGGCGCCGGTGAGCGCGAGGCAGAAGAAGGTGAGGAGAAAGGAGCGCGAGAGGCCGAAGGCGATGGTGGCGAGGCCGAAGCCGACCACCGACCACAGGAGCACGGGCCCGCGCCGGTCGATCCGATCGACGAGACGCACCATGATCGCTCCGGTCGCGACCGCGCCGATCGAGGGCGCGGCGTAGAGCCAGCCGTAGCCCTGCGGTCCGACGTTGAGGATGTCCTGGGCGTAGATCGGGAGGAGAGCGGTGGCCGAGGCGAAGAAGGTGGCGAAGAAGTCGAGGAGCATCGTGGAGCGGATGAGAGGCGCCGCGAAGACGAAGCGGAGGCCTTCGAGCGCCGCGCCGAGGCTCAGCTCCCCGCGTTCGCCGGCCGTTCGCACCGGAAGGTCGCGCATGCGGAGGAGAGCCGCGATCACGGCGAGGAACGAGACCGCGTTCAGCGCGTAGACCCAGCCGATGCCGAGGGTCGCGATGACGATGCCGGCCAGGGAAGGACCGAGGACCGCAGCCACCTGGAACATGATCGCATTGAGGCTGAGCGCGTTCGGGAGATGCTCCCGCGGCACCAGGTTCGGGGTCAGCGACTGGCGGGCCGGGCCGTCGAAGGAACCGGCCGCCGAACCGATGGCGGCGAAGAGATAGATGAGCCACACGCTCGCCTGCCCGCTGAAGGTGATCGCGGCGAGGACCGCCGCGGCCAGCGCCATGGCGCTCTGGGTCACCAGCATGAGGCGGCGCCGGTCATGCGCGTCGGCGACCACGCCGCCGATGAGCGAGAAGGCGATGATCGGGAGCACGCGGACGAGCCCCACCATGCCGAGCGCGATCCCCTTCTTCTCCGGCGGGACGAGCAGCGAGACGTGCCACAGGATGGCGGCCGTCTGCATCATCGAGCCGGAGAAGGAGACGAACTGGGACGACCAGAGCAGACGGAAGTTCCGGTGCCGGAGGGCGAGGAGCGGATCGGTGAGGCCTTGCACGCGGGGAGTCTACCACTTCGTCGCGCGTGCATTCAGCGCGGTCCTCATGTAACCTCCCGCCCGCCGCTCACCAGAGAAGGGAAGGGGGAAACCATGTCGCAGGAAGCTGCTCGTCGTCCTGCTCGTCTTGCTCGCGTGCGCCCACCAGGCCGGCGAGCAGGCCGAGAAACCCGCCGGCCAGGCCGTGTCCTCCGGCGCCGCAGCCGAGTCGCCTGCGGGCCAGCCTGCCGCCGGCGCCAGGACCGCCGCCGGCGCGCCGGCGGCGATCGAGCCCTTCGAGATCAACGCCGCGCAGATGCGGGGACGCGAGCTGCGCACGGCCGTGACCATGGGGACAGGGCGCTAGCCGGAGCTTGCAAGCGCCTCATCCGGGCGTCACGCTACGGGTTCTGTCGCGCGTGGATCGCGCGCACCTCGTCGAGAGTCGTCGCCGCGGCCGGTGACTTGTCGGGGCGGAAGCGCTTGACCCGCGCGAAGCGGAGCGCGAGACCCGAGTCGTAGCGCGGGCTCCGCTGTACGGTGTCGAACGCGATCTCGACCACACGCTCGGGGTGCACGAGGACCACGTGCTGGCGCGGATCGCCGGTGGCGAGCTCGAGCAGATCCGCGGTCATCGCGCGCAGCATCTCGTCGCTGAGTCCCTTGAAGGTCTTTCCGAGCATCCAGAAGCGCGCGGGATCCTCGGGATCGCGGGCGCCGAGATGCAGGTTCGAGAGATACCCGCGCCGGCGGCCGTGCCCCCACTCGGCGGCGAGGATGACGAGGTCGAGGGTGGGCGCCGGCTTGAGCTTCCGCCACTGGCCGCCGCGCTTCCCGGCCGCGTAGGGGGCGGCGAGCGCCTTCACGACCACGCCCTCGTGGCCCGCGGCGAGCGAGCTCTCGTAGAAACGGGCGAGCTCCGCCGGGTCCACGACCAGTGCGCGCGGGACGAGATGCGCGCCGCGCGTCGTCGCGGCGAGGGCCACCCAGCGCTCGCTGTACGGCCGATCGATGAGCGGCTCGCCGTCCCGGTAGAGGAGGTCGAAGAAGAGCGCGCTGAGCGGGCGCTCGGCGCGGGCGGCGGTCGCATCCTCCCTCCCGATGCGGCTCATCGTGTCCTGGAAGGCGAGCGGTCGCCCGCTCGCGTCGAGGGCGAGGGTCTCGCCCTCGAGGATGGCGCTCGCCGCGGCGAGCGCGCGCCCGATCGCGAGGATCTCGGGCACGTTGGTGCTCACGTCGCGGAGCTGGCGCGTGAAGACGCGCACGCGATCGCCGTCCTTGTGGAGCTGGATGCGCACCCCGTCGAGCTTGGTCTCGGCGGCGGCGGGGCCGAGATCGGCGAGCGCCTCCTCCACGGTCGCGACCGAACGGGCGAGCATCGGCGCGACCGGAACGAACGGCCGCGGCGCGAAGCGGGCGAGGGCGGCCGGTCCCTCGCGCCGGATCGTGGCGGCGACGAGAGCGAGATCGCCGCCGAACATCTCGGCGCGGGCGATCGACTCCGGCGGCACCGCGAGCGAGCGCGCCACCGCCGCCCGCACGACCGCGCGAAGCGCACCCTGGCGAAGCTCGCCGGCCAGGAGCGCGATGAGGAAGTCCCGCCCCTTCGGGCCGGTGCGGTCGATGAGATCGCGGAGGAGCGCGGCCGCGCGCGACACCGACCCGCTACCGCGCGTGCGCGCGATCGCCGTGAGGGAGCGGTCCAGCTCGGCGAGGAGGAGCGGCCCGGTGCTGGCCGTCGCCTCGGCCGGGGGAAACAGCGACAGGTTGCGATCGGCCGCGGCCGCCGCGCGCGGTGCGTCGAGGGCCGCGGCGATCGCCTTCCAGCCGATGCCGAGCGCTCCCTGCGGGATCTCGCCCGCGAGATAGCTCACGGCGAGGGCGAGATCGGCCGCGTCGAGGCGCGCGAAGAGCGCGGCGAGGCGCTCCTCCTTCTCGATCCGGCTCGCGGTCTCCCGGACGGCGAGCGAGGTGGCGGCCACCTCGGCCAGCGTGGCGGACATGCCGACCATGGTACGCGAGCGGCGCGCGGCGAGGCAGCATTTGAGCCTGCGGGCGCCTCCTGCTAGCGTGATACGGCGTTCGTCGCCCCGGCGCCGCCGCCGCTGACCGGGGAGAAGGAGAGCACCGGATGAGCCCTCTCGATCGGTTGGCGCGCCAGTCCACCGTGGCCTTCGCCACGGCGGCCTTGATGTCGGGAGTCAGCGCCGGGCAGAGCGACTCCTGGAGACATCTCTTCAACGGACGGGACCTGACCGGCTGGAAGCATGTCGGCGCGGGCAAGTTCGTCGTTCAGGACGGCGCGCTCAAGGCTCAGGGCGGCATGGGCCTCCTGTGGTACACCCGCGAGTCGTTCGGCGACGTGGTGATTCGAGTTGTCTATCGCAATCCGGGCGGCACGAACTCCGGCGTGTTCATCCGGATTCCGAAGAAGCCCCGCGACCCCTGGATGCCGGTCAACCGCGGCTACGAGGTCCAGATCGATGACCGCGCCGACGAGTACCATGCGACCGGGGCGCTCTACTCATTGACTCGACCGACCGCCCGGCCGGCTCGGGCCGACGACTGGAACACGATGGAGATCACGCTCGACGGCGATCGCACCACGGTGACGATCAACGGCGTCCAGGTCACCGACTATCGCGAGGGTCAGGCCGTGCCTCCCAAGAAGGAGGCGTGGGAGCCCGATCGCGGCCCGCGGCCGCGGATCGGGTACATCGGCTTGCAGAACCACGGCGACCAGGACACCGTGTTCTTCCGGGAAGTCAGCGTGCGGCCGCTGCGATAGCGCCCGGGGAGGGATTACGATGAAAGAGCACATCCTGCCGTTCTGTCTCCTTGTCCTGGTGAGCTTCGGGGGAGGCACCGCGGCCCAGCCGGCACCGGCCGGAGGTGCAGCGGACTCTTCTCTCGTCGAGTCCGGCTTCGTCGAGGTGGCCGGCGGACGGATCTTCTACGAGGCCGCGGGTCGCGGCCCCGCGATCGTCATGATCCACGACGGCACCCTGCACCGCGAGACCTGGAATGCCCAGTTCGCCGAGTTCGCCCGGAGCCATCGCGTGATCCGCTGGGACCGCCGCGGCTACGGCCGATCCGACCCGCCGGCAGCACCGTTCTCCAATCTCGAGGACCTGCATGCGCTCATGACGGCTCTGGGAGTGGAGCGTGCCACCCTCCTCGGCTGCTCCGCGGGCGGCCTCCTCGCCATCTGCTTCGCCCTGGATCACCCCGAGATGGTCGAGTCGCTGGTGCTGGTGGGTCCGATCGTCAGCGGGTTCGGATTCTCCGAGCACTTCCGGACGCGCGGAGGTCGCGGGCAACCGGCGGGCGATGCTCCGGTGGAAGAGCAGATCCGGTACTGGACGTCGGTCGATCCATGGCTCACCGCTCCCGAGAGCGCGGCCGCCAGGCAGACCATGCGGTCGTTGCTGACCGCGAATCCACAGGATCTGACCGGCTCGGGAAACCACGCGCGATGGCCGCGCACGCCGGCCATGCCGAGATTGCCGGAGATCAAGGTGCCGACTCTGATCGTGACGGGCGAGTCGGACATCCCCGATGTGCACGCGCATGTCGGCGTGATCGAGGCGGGAATCGCCGGATCGCGGCGTCTGGTGCTGGCACACAGCGGGCATCTGCCTCACCTGGAAGTCCCGGATCCATTCAACAAGGCGGTGCTCGAGTTCCTTGCCGCGGTCAGATGACAGCCGATATCATCAGGGTGCACTGAGTCACGCCGCGCCGGCCAGGTGTTCGCGCTCGAAAGGGATATCGGCCATGGCAGGCAAGTTACCCACGATCGACGAATACCTCGCCGGCGTGCGCGATGATCAGCGCGCCGTGCTGGAGCGACTCCGAGAGATCATCGGGCACATGGCGCCCGGGGCCGAGGAGTGCATCAGCTATCAGCTCCCTGCCTTCCGCCTCGACGGCAAGGTGCTCGTCGGTTTCGGCGCGACCGCGAACCACTGCGCGTTCTACCCGATGAGCTCCTCCATCGTCGAGGCCTTCAAGGACGAGCTCCAGGATTACGAAACGAGCAACGGAGGAACCGTGAGCTTCGGTCCTGCGACACCAATCCTGCGCATGTTCGATGAGTCGAAGGCGCGGGAGTTCTACCTCGACTTCCTCGGCTTCCAGGTCGACTGGGAACACCGGTTCGAGCCGGGGCTCCCTCTGTACATGCAGATCTCGAAGGACAGCTGCGTACTCCACCTGTCCGAGCACCACGGCGACTCGAGCCCGGGCGCCGCGGTGCGGATCGCGACCGGCGACCTCGACGCGTTCCAGGCCGAGCTCGCGGCGAAGCGCTACCGGTACGCACGACCAGAGATCGAGGAGATGCCGTGGGGTACCCGGGACATGTCGGTGCGGGATCCCTCTGGCAACCGGCTGACGTTCACGCATGTTGCGGGTCTCGAGGGATGATGCTGCCGTTGAGGCGCGTCGCGCGGGTCGTGATCTTCGATGCCGAGGGTGCCGTCCTCCTCTGCCGGTACACGGAGGCCGGCGATCGAGGCGTCGTTTCCTACTGGGCTCCTCCGGGCGGCGGCCTCGAGCCGGAGGAGGACTATCGGGCGGCGGCCGCGCGCGAGGTGCGGGAGGAGACCGGCCTCGAGATCGAGCCCGGCCCCGAGCTCTGGGCAGGGCGCTTCGAATTCCGCATCCAGGGTCGTATGGTCGATCAGGTCGAACGCTACTTCGCCGTGCGCTTGCCATCCGTGAAGCCGGCGGTGGAGAATACCTCTGCGGAGGACATCCAGGAGCTGCGCTGGTGGTCGCCCGCAGCATTGCGAGACACCGGCGAGACGATCTATCCGGAAGGCCTCCGCGAGCGCCTGTCTGATCTCCTCACCAGGGCCGGGACTGAATGAACGAGCAGGTCATCGCCTCCATCCATCAGGCCCTCGATCAGGTCGAGGGCGGCGGCGATGCCTTGATCCTGCTGGCGGTCGAGTCCGGAAGCCGGGCGTGGGGGTTCCCGTCCGCCGACTCCGACTATGATGTTCGTTTCATCTACGTCCGTCCTTCCGATTGGTATCTTGCCATCGATCTCGAAGAGAAACGGGATGTCATCGAGTACCCGCTCCGCGACTCGATCGACCTCTGCGGCTGGGACCTGCGCAAGGCGCTCCGGCTCTTCAGGAAGTCCAATCCGCCGCTGATCGAGTGGCTGCAGTGCCCGATCATCTACCGCGAGCGGTGTTCGCTCGGCGCTCGGCTGCGCGCCCTGCTCCCGGATGTCTACTCGCCCGGCGCGAGCTTCTACCATTATCTCCACATGGCTCGCGGGAACATCCGGGAGTACCTGAGCGGCGACAGCGTGTGGCGAAAGAAGTACTTCTACGTCCTGCGGCCGCTCCTCGCGATGCGGTGGATCGAGCAGGGGCTCGGCCCCGTTCCCATCGAGTTCGCCATGCTGGTGGACGCCACGGTGGCCGACCCGGCCGTCCGCGAGGCCATCGGGGAGCTCCTGGCGGCCAAGCGCGCCGGGGTCGAGCTGGATCGGGGACCGCGGATGCCGGTGCTCAGCGAGTTCATCGCCACGGAGATGGCCCGCCTCGGCGCGATGTCGGCCCCGTGGGCGAGCCGGACGGCACCCGTCGCCGCGCTGGACGGGCTCTTCCGGGTGGTTCTGGAGGAGGCCTGGCGCGGTGGCGCACAATCTCCGGCGCCCCCCACAGGAGGAGTCCCTTGGTCTTCATGATCGTCGAGCGCTTCCGTCAAGGCGATGCCGTGCCGGTGTACCGTCGCTTCCGCGACCGGGGCCGGCTCGCGCCCGCAGGGCTCCGCTACATCGACAGCTGGGTCACCACGGACCTTCGATGCTGCTTCCAGATCATGGAGTGCGAGGACCGCGAGGTTCTGGCGCAGTGGCTTTCCCGGTGGGAGGATCTGGTCGAGTTCGAGGTGCATCCGGTGATGACCTCGGCCGCGGCCGCGGCGGAGATGGCTCCGCGGCTCTGATCGATCGGCTGCCGACCTCGCGGTGGGCTCGCCCCGGGCGTGCTCTCCGCGCCCGGCCGGCATCTTGAATGGAGATCTGGATGAGCACACGGTCCTCTCTTCGCCGGGTGTGGCGATGGCCGGCACCGGATGCGGCATCCTGGCCCGCCGGCTTGTGCCGGCCGACACGAGCTGACCACCGCGACGGGCAGCCGCCGCTCTGCTGGGAGTACCGATGGGCATGATATCCGCACCGGCAGCACTCGAGCGATTGCGTGAAGGCAACCGGCGCTTTGCATCGAACATCCGGAGCCTCGACACGTTCCTCAGCCACACGCGACGCGCCGACCTCGTCGCCGGCCAGGAGCCCTTCGCCATCATCCTCGGCTGCTCCGACTCGCGCGTTCCGGCCGAGCTGGTCTTCGATCAGGGTCTCGGTGACCTGTTCGTGATCCGCGTCGCCGGCAACATCGTCGCCTCGTCCCAGGTCGGGAGCATCGAGTTCGCGGCCACCAAGTTCGGCACGCGACTGGTCGTTGTCCTCGGGCACACACAGTGCGGGGCGATCCTGGCCACCCTGGATGAGCTCCGCCGCCCGGCTGCGAAGCAGTCGCGCAATCTGCGCTCGATCGTCGATCGCATCCGCCCGTCGGTCGAGACCCTGCTCGCCACGGACCTGCGCGATGACACGGACGCGCTGGTGCGGCAAGCCGTCCGGGCCAACGTGCGCGCGTCGGTGAACCACCTTCGCCACGGCTCGGAGATCCTCGAGGATCTGATCGAGCGCGAGGGTCTCGTCGTGGCCGGCGCCGAGTACTCGCTCGAGACCGGACTCGTCGATTTCTTCATGGGGCTCGCCGTCGCCGGCGAGCGGTGATGCGGGAGGAAGGAGCGCCATGACGCTCGATCGGCGCCGGCTCCGCGATGAGATTCACGCTCTGTATCGCACCGACCACGCGGAGCTCGGCGCGGCGGGGACGGCGGAGCTCCTCGAGCACGGGCGCCGCTTCGACCTCGCCCCCGTACTCGCGGCGCGCGGCGTCGTGGTCTTTCCCCATGCGCGCGTGCGCGATTGCGGCCACCAGATCGCCGCCGCCGTGCACGCCTGCCTGGATAGCGGCGCCGACCGGGTCCTGGTCCTGAGCGTCCTCCACGCTTTCAGCGACGAGCTGGAGGAGGCCCGCGTCCGCGTCGCGGCGGGGGAGGATCCGGCGCGGTTCCCGGTCTGGGGCATCCAGGGTCCCGGTCTGCCCGGGCGTGAAGAATGGCGGCAGGATCACGCGCTCATGAGCTTTCGGCACTTCCTCGCGGCGGAGACGCGCCGGCGCGGCATCCCCGGCCCGCAGGTCATCGAGCGCTATCCCTATCTGGCAGGCGGCCGGCCCGAGCGTTTGCCGGGAATCGACGAGCTCGCGCGCCTCGCCGAGGAGGCGGTCGTGGTCGCGACCACCGATCCATTCCACCACGGACTCGGTTACGGCGACTCGCCCGAGCAGTCGCTCTCGCCGGAGGCCGGGGGCCGCGAGCTGGCGCGCCGCACGATCGAGGAGGGGATAGCGATCCTCGAGCGCGGCGACTACCACGGGTACAATGCGCACTGCGTTGTCGCGAAGAGCGACGGGCGTGATGTGGGACAGGTCTTCCGCCTTCTGCGCGGTCCCATGCGCGGGCGAATCCCGGACCTCGTGACGAGCGATGCGTCCGTGATCTACCACCAGCCGGCGCCGACGTGGGTCGCGGGGGCCTTGCTCGAATGGCGGCGGGGCACCGATCGAGCGGGCCGGGCAGGTTGAAGGGAGTCGCGCATGGATGAACGACTGTCGCGGGCGCTCAGGAGCCTCGAGGGACTGGCGACCGGAGATGCATTCGGCGAGCTCTTCTTCTCGATCTCGTCCACCGCGTCATCGCTCGCAGATCTCCCGGCCGGGCCGTGGCCGTGGACGGACGATACCCAGATGGCGCTCTCCATCATCGCGATCCTCGAGCGCCGCGGCTCGATCGATCAGGACGCGCTGGCAGCGGACTTCGCAGCGCGTTTCTGCCGGAATCCCTATCGCGGCTACGGCGGTGGTGCGGCGAACCTCCTGCTCGAGATAGCGGCCGGCGGCGACTGGCGGCTGGCGGCGCCCGCTCTCTTTGGCGGCGGATCCTACGGCAACGGGGCGGCCATGCGCGCCGCGCCGATCGGGGCGTTCTTCGCGGATGATCCGGCGCGCGCCGCGTACGAGGCGCGGCTCTCCGCCGAGGTCACGCACGCGCACGGCGAAGGCCAGGCCGGCGCCATCGCGGTCGCGGTGGCGGCGGCCCTCGTCGCGGGATCTGTCGCCGCCGGCGGCGATCCGCCGTCGGGAGACGCCTTGCTCGCGCAGGCCCTCCCCTTGATCCCCGATGGCCTGACGAAGCGCGGCGTCGAGACGGCGCGCACGATCCCGGCCGACGACCTCCGGCACGCGGCGCGGACTCTCGGCACCGGTCGCGCGGTGTCCGCTCAGGACACGGTGCCCTTCTGCCTGTGGAGCGCCGCCCATCATCTCGCGAGCTACGAGGAGGCTCTCCGGTGGACGGTCCGGGGCAAGGGGGATTGCGATACGACGTGTGCCATCGTGGGCGGCATCGTCGCGCTTGCCGCGACGGACATTCCGGCAGAATGGTTGCGGCGCCGCGAGCCGCTGCCGGCGTTGTGAGGGCGATGACATGACCTTCTCCCCGGATCTGCCCAGGCTCTACACCGAGCTCGCGGACTGGTGGCCGATCCTGTCCGCACCCGAGGACTACGCCGAGGAAGCGGCCTTCTACCGTGAGGCTCTGCTCGCGACCTGTGGGCTGCCGCCCGCGACGCTCCTCGAGCTGGGCTCGGGCGGCGGCAACAACGCCTCGCACTTGAAGAGGCACTTCCGGATGACGCTCGTCGATCGGGCGCCCGGGATGCTCGCGGTCAGCCGCCGGCTGAATCCAGAATGCGAACACCTCGAGGGCGACATGCGGAGCGTCCGGCTCGGGCGCGAGTTCGATGCCGTCTTCATCCAGGACGCCATCGCCTACATGCAATCGGACGCGGATCTTGCCCGGGCGTTCGAAACGGCGTACGTCCATTGCCGGCCCGGCGGGGCGGCCCTCTTCGCGCCCGACGCGACGCGCGAGACGTTCCGCACGAGGACGTCCCATGGCGGTCACGACCGCGGAGACCGCGGCCTGCGCTATCTCGAATGGACCTGGGACCCCGTGGTGGACGACTCGACCTACGTCTCCTTCATGGTCTACGTCCTTCGGGAAGGCCCCGACCGCATGCGCTGCGTCGAGGATCGCCATGTCTGCGGCCTGTTCAGCCATGCGCACTGGCTCGCGGCGATCGCGGCAGCCGGATTCGAGGCGCGATCGTTGCCCTTCGTGCACAGCGAGATCGAATCCGGCTCGGCGCATGTCTTCCTGGGGATCAGGCCGGCGACGTGAGCTGTCCCGCCCGCACGGGCGGCGGAGGGAGGGAGTGCGTGCCATGGCCTCGGTCCTGATCACCGGCGCCAGTCGCGGGTTCGGCCGCGCGCTGGTGGAGGTCTACCGGCGCGGCGGGTGGACGGTCTTTCCGCTCGTGCGCCGGCCGGAAGCGGCCCGCGAGTGGGCCGGCCGCGAGAACTGCCATCCGATCTGCGCCGACGTCGGCCTCCCCGCAGTGGAAGAGGCGATCGCTCTGGCCCTCCGTGCACACACCCGCGCGCTCGACGTGCTCATCAACAACGCCGGTGATGTGAAGAAGCTCAGGTGGTTGCCCGAGACCGAGCCGGAGGACATCGAGGAGCTTTTCCGCGTCCATTGCGTGGGTGCCTTCCGTTGCACGCGTGCGGCGTTGCCGTTCCTCCGGAACGCGGCGCGGCCCGCCGTGGTCAACATCACGTCGCGCTTCGGGTCGATCGCCGGGGTTCTCGCCGGCGACTTCCGCGGCATCTATTCCTACGCGATCGCGAAGGGCGCTCAGAACATGCTCACGGCCTGTCTCGACCAGGAGCTCCGCGCGGAGGGCATCCGCGTCTACGCCGTGCATCCCGGACGGCTCAAGACCACCGCCGCGGCGGTGGATGCCGACACCGAGCCGCAAATCGCCGCGGAGAGGCTCGCCGCGTGGATCGAGTCCATGGATCGCGCGGCCGACTGCCGGCTCCATGACCTGATGGCGGAGGCGATCCTGCCATGGTAGACGCGATGCCGGCGATCAAGCCGGTAACGCGGTCCCCGGCGGCGGCGAGGGCGCCGGACAGGGCGTGCGGATCGACTCCCGGGTGGGGGCTCCCGGCCGCCGATCGTGACGCGATCGCGCGCGTACGCGCTTGATCCGTGCCGGCCGGCGCCGCCACGCACCGCCCAGTCGGCGGGAATCTACAATGATCGTGTTAACTCCCGTCATGCGGCGTGGGCTGGCCCGGTCCCGTGCCGGTGCATGACGCATGGGTGGTGACGAGCGGCCAGGCGGGAGTCGGCGGGCAACCGGCCGCCGCGGCGGTCACCCGCCTGCGCCTGGGGCCGAACGCGCCGAACCCGTTCGCCCCGGCGACCGTGATCCCGTTCGAGCTGGCGACCGCGGGTCGCGTCACGCTCCGCATCTACGACGTGGCCGGGCGTTGCGTGGCGACACTCGTCGACGCCCGCTCGCCGCCGGGCCGCATCGCATCCGCTGGGATGGCCGCCAGGTCGGGGGCACGGCGGCACCGGCGGGCGTCTACTTCTACCGGCTCACCGCCGGATCGCAGGAGGAAAGGCGGAAGATGTCGCTCCTGAGGTGACCGACACGACCGGCGGCACGACACGGAGATGCGAGCGAGGCCCCGGCGGCAATCCCCCCGCCGGGGCCCCTTGCCGTCCGTCATCACGCAGCTATTCGCTGGTGATCGTCACTTTCTGCTCAGCGCTCGCGGCTGCCGCCGGCACCTCGAGCCGCACCCAGTAGACGCCGCTCGCGACCGCGCGTCCCGATTCATTCCGCCCGTCCCACACGACTGCGTGCCGGCCGGCGGCGAAGCTCCGCTCGGCGAGCGTGCGCACCCGGTGGCCGTTCACGTCGTAGACCGTGAGCCGGGCCTCCCGCTCGCCCGCGAGCAGGAAGGGGATCGTGGCGCCGGCGAGCGCCGGGTTCGGGAAGGGGAGGCCGAGGCGGACGACCGCGCCCGGCGCCGCGATCTCGCCGGCGATCCCGGTCGTCCCGCCCGGCACCACGAACCCATGCTGGTTCGTGTGCCAGTTGTCATGGAAGAACGTGCCCCACTCGATGGTATTCGGATCGTATGGCACCGCGAAGTCCCAGAGCGCCACGGCACCGTTCGAGCCGGTCATCGCGAGATCGAGATCCCCGTCCAGGTCCACGTCGCCGACCGACGGCGCGTTGGGGAGGCTCGCCGCGAGCTTCGGGAGCGGGAAGTCGGGCGCCGTCGTGCCGTCGACGTTGTATCCGTGGAAGAACCCCGGAGTGAAGTTGTCGCCGATCACGATCTCCATCTGGGGCTCGAGGTCCAGGTTGGCGATGAGCGACGAGCCCTCGAGATCGTTGAGCGTCCGCGGCCATCCCGGGAGCACCTGGCCCAGGTGATTCCATCCGTAGTAGTTCGGAGCGGCATTCACCTTGCCGGCGTTGAACAGCTCGAGATCGCCATCGCCGTCCACATCGCCGATCACGGGACAGGAGTAGGTCTGCACGCTCGGGTAGGTGAGCGGGAAGTTCGGGAAGTCACTCCCGTCGCCGCGATAGGCGAGGATGCGCGTGAAGTTGCCGAAGCTGTAGCCGACCACGAGCACCTCGCGCGTGCCGTCGCCGTCGAGATCGCCGATCGAGGGCGCGGCGTACGAGCTCGAGAGGCCGGTCGCCTTGGGCCAGCCGGGGAGCACGGTGCCGTCGGCGGCAAGTCCGTGCAGGTTGCCGGGGTTGATCGCGGTCGCGAAGATCTCGGGCCGCGCGTCGCCGGCGACGTCGCCCACGGCGAGCGTCCCCGAGATGAGCCCGCCCACGACCCGCGGGAAGCCGGGGACCGCCGTCCCATCGGCGCGCCAGGCGTAGACCGAGCCGCCGCCCCCCATCAGGACCTCGGGCCGGCCGTCGCCATCCAGGTCGTACACGGTCGGCGAGAGAAAGCCGAGCGTCTGGCCCCAGGGGCGGGGCCATCCCGAAAGCGGCGTCCCGTCGTGATGGTAGATCTGGAGCTGGCCGCTCTTGACCGCGACGAGGATCTCGAGATTCCCGTCATTGTCGAGATCGGCGGCCGCGGCCTTCGACTGCACCTGGCCGCCGACCGCGATCGGCCAGCCCGGATACAGCGTGCCGTCGTGGTTCCAGACGCGGAAGAGCCCGTCGGTCGACCCGGCGAGCACCTCGAGATCGCCGTTCCCATCCACGTCGGCGAGCGTGACGCCGGTCGGCGAGTAGAGCGGAACGGTGGCCATGAACTGGGGCCACCCCGGCATGATGGGCGGCGGGACGAGGTTCTCGGGCGGGGAAGGAGCGGCGATTGTTGCGGAGGATCGAACCTCGCCCGGTGCCGGGGCGCCGGCGTCCGCGGTGGCGAGGACGCTGGCAGCGAGGACGGGCGCAGGGCGGGCGGTTGCGACGAGGACGAAAGCGAGAGACAGAACGGGGACGAGGCCCCGTGGGGTGGAGCGCATGGTGGACCTCCCTGTCCAAATGGTAAGCGGCCGGAAGCGCGCGGATAGTAGCACCGGCCGCGGTCAGCGGGGCGCGAGATCGAGCGCGAGGACGGGGCGGGCAGCGGCCGGATCGCGAGCGCAGAAGCCGGCTTCCTCGTAGAGGCCGAGCGGGCCGGTCCACAGCTCGAGCGGATCCGCCGTCGCCTCGGCGCGCGGGTACGCTTCGACGCGCGCAACGCCGCGCGCCCGGAGATCGGCGAGCACTGCAGAGAGGAGGGCTCGCGCGACTCCGCGCCGGCGCGCATGCGGGACGACGAGAAAGCAGGTGATCGCGAAGCACGCGGGGTCGGGTGGGAGCGGGTACTGCTGGACGAGCTTCACGAGCCGATCGCGCAGTCCGACCTGGCACCATCCGATCGGCTCACCGTGCTCGTAGGCCATGTAACCGTCGAACTCGCCGCGCTGGAAGAGCTCGCGGCGGAGCCCCCGGTTCTCCTCGGCGGTGCGCTCGCCGAAGCCGTCCCACGTCGGCACCCACCAGGCGGCGCAGGCGCACCAGCCGCACCCGTGCTCGCTGGAATGCACCGCCCAGAAGTCGCGCTCCCGGGCCGCGTCGAGCCGGCGCACGTCCAGATCGGGCGGCGGCTCGGGGGTGGGGGCCGGCGGGCCGCTCACTCCTTCTCGGTGCGCGCCGCCGCCGCTCGCGGGCGGGCGAAGGCGGTCACGATGTAGGAGCCGCTCTTCTGGTCCTTCGCGAGCTCGACGATCTTGTGGGTCTCGGCGTCCTCGAGGAGCTCGGAGAAGGTCATGTAGTCGTAGTAGCCCTCGTCGAACTGCGGACGCTTGCGCTTGATCGTCTCCTTGATCATCGAGGCCCACAAGATGTCCTTGTTCTCGCGCTTGAGCGAGACGATGGCCTCGAGGAGGAGCGCAAAGGCCTGCTGCTTCTTCTTGGGCAGGCTCGACTTGATCGCGTGAGACGGCGCCTGCGGCGGGCGCACCAGATCCTCGTAGAAGATGAACTCGTCGCAGTTGTCGATGAGGAGGTCGGAGGTCGAGTTCTTGACCCCGACGCCGATCACGTTCTTGTCGTTCTCCTTGAGCTTGGATACGAGGGGCGAGAAGTCGCTGTCACCCGAAGCGATGACGAAGGTGTCGATATGCTCCTTGGCGTAGCAGAGGTCGATGGCGTCGACGACGAGCTTGATGTCCGCCGAGTTCTTGCCGCTGTAGTGTTTCTGCGGGATGTCGATGAGCTCGATGGCGGCCTCGTGGAACACGCGCTTGTAGTCGCTGTAGCGCTCCCAGTCGGCATAGGCGCGCTTGACCACGATCTTTCCCTTGTCGAGCAGTCGGCGCAGGATGAGATGAACGTCGAATTCCTTGTACTGGGCGCGCTTCGCGCCCATCGCGATGTTCTCGAAGTCGATGAGAACGGCGATCTTGCTTTCGTCCGCTTCGGGCATCGTGCCTCCGGGCGGGGATTGTCCCCGGGCATCGTGGACGGGCGAGCGGGACCATCGCGGCCAGCCGCCTGCGCCGCTCATTCTAGCCGAGCCGCCGGGGCGGCGGACGCGGAACGCGACTCGGGCGGCGGCCCGAGACCGGGCGATCCCGCGAGGATCGCCCTCAGGGCTGCCGCCCGGTCCGGGCGCTGCGCTTGCCTCCCCAGTGGGCCGGGCGAGATGACCCGGACTTCCGCCGCCGGGCGACAACTTGTCGGCCCGGCGATGAGGACCTGACACAAGCGCCGGGGTCCGTTTCGGCCAGGCCCGCGCTGGACACCGGGACAGGCGGCTATCGCATCGTCCATCTACAAGTTGAGAGATCCCTCCTCCTTGGTCGCATTCTTGCTCCAGCTTTGAGCACGGCCTGCCTGGCCGGGTCCGGACAACACTGGCCGTCGGCTCGTGGATTGGCCTCTGGGGGGGCCGTGCCGGCGGAATCGAAGCTCCCTTCGATCCCGTCGCGCCTGCCCGCCCCGAGCCAGGGAGGGTTCATCGTGCGCGCACATTGGAGAATGGCCATCGTCATCCTCGCCGCCCTGGCGGCGGGATTCGTCGTCAACACCTGGGCGCCGCAGGGCGCCCAGTCAGAGCCGAGCTTCTTCGCCAGCCGCTGCGCCTCGTGCCACAGCGACGACAACCCGACCTGCGCCGGCTGCCATGAGCACCGGGGCATTCTGAGCGTGGCCACCGACCGCCCGTCGTACGCCCCCGGCGAACAGGTCACGGTCACTCTCATCAGCCAGGGCGCCGTCGGGTGGATCCGGGCGTTGCTGTATAATGAGAGCAACGTCGAGATCGATCGGAAGGCTGGCCCGACCGGGACCGGCGACGACATGCAGCCGAACCCGGTGGTCTTCCCGGTCGTCCTGCACGGCGCCGCCCCGGCCCAGCCCGGCACCTACACCTGGAACGCGGCCTGGTACGGGAACACGGGGAACGGCGGGCCGACCCACGGCGAGGTCCGCCGCTCGTTCCAGGTCGTCGTTAACCAGCCGACGGCGATCCCCGAGCAGGGGTCGCCGATCGTCGAGAGCACCTGGGGACTCATCAAGTCCCTCTTCGACTAGTCGAGACCGATGAGACCGCGGCGTCCGGCGGATTCCACCGCCGGGCGCCGCGGCCGGACAGCGGGCCGCGGGACAACCTGGGGTGCAGCCACATGAGCAACCGCGCGCACCGGTGCCTTCTCGCGTTCGCCGCCTGCTTCCTCGCGGCCGGCTCCGTCCCGGCCGTTGCCTACCGCACCGAGAACGTCGTCATCGTCGTGATCGACGGCGTGCGCCTGAGCGAGTCCTTCGAGGATCCGACCCACCGGTACATTCCACACATGTGGAACGAGCTGGTCCCGATCGGCATGCGGATCCCGGAGTTCCGGAATGAAGGACGAACGGAAACGGTGGCCGGACATGCCGCCCTCGTCACCGGAACCTGGCAGGAGCTGCCCGACAACGGCCTCGTCCGGCCGACCATGCCCACAATGTTCGAGTACTTCCGCGCCGCGACCGGAACCCCGGTCACGGAGCACTGGATCGTGGCCGGCAAGTACAAGCTGCATTCGCTGAACCACAGCACCCATCCGCTCTACGGCGTTCCCTACCAGGCCTGCGCTTACAGCATGACGCGGCCCGATCCCTATACCTACGCCGACTACATCGCCCGGCTCGCCGTCTTCGAGCCGAGGATCAGCATGCTCTGTCTCACCCAGACCGACTACGACGGGCACTCCGGCAACTGGCAGACCTACACCGCCGGCATCGCGCTCGCCGACTCGCTGACCAGGGATCTCTGGACGTGGATCGAGTCGAATCCGCACTACGCGGGCAAGACGACCATGTTCGTGACGAGCGATCACGGACGGCACCTCGGCGACGCGTGGCCGGCGCATGGCGATGATTGCGAAGGTTGCCGGCGCATCGGTTTCCTCGCCGTGGGTCCCGACTTCGTGCCCGGGAGCGTGCTCGAGGGCACCTGGCGGCAGATCGATCTCGTCCCCACCATCGCCGAGCTCTTCGAGATCCCGGCGGCGCTTTCCACCGGCACGAGCTTCTTCCGCGCCGGGATCGCGCTCGATCCGACCCCAGTGCCGGCCGGCGGGCCGCTGATCGGCGGGCTCGACCTCGCGCCGAACCCGTTCAATCCGCTCCTCCGGATCGAGGTGGATCTGCGCGCCGCGGCGCCCCTCGCCGTGGATGTCGTGGATGTGCAGGGGCGGAAGGTGCGCTCCCTGTGGTCGGGGGTCGCGGGACCGGGCGCCGTCGCCTTCGCCTGGGACGGGCGGAACGCTGACGGCGCGCCCCAGGCGGCGGGCCTCTACACGATCGTGGTCCGGAGCGCGGGCGAGCAGAGCTCGCAGAAGGCAGTGCTCGTCAAGTAGGCGGCGCCTTCCGGTCAGCGCCCCTCGCGCGCGGCAACCGGTGAGGCCGGGAGCCGGTCGAAGCGGATCGGCACCCCGCGTCCATCCACCTGCCCGAAGGTGAGCACCCCGGTCGGGCAGCCCTGGACGCATGCCGAGCAGCGCACGCACTCGGGATCGGCCATCGCGAGTCCCCTGTTCGCGAAGCTCATGACATCGATCCCCTGGTGGCAAACGGTCGTGCACACGTTGCAGGAGATGCACTTCTTCTTGTCGGCGAGAATGCGGAAGCGGCTCCATCGCGCGTAGATGTGCATGAGCGCGGCGAGCGGGCAGAGGAAGCGGCACCAGACGCGACCCGAGAACCAGAAGTACACGCCGTAGCCGATCACCCCGGCCAGGAACACGTCCACCGTCCACTTGTAGTGATGGAGGAACGTCTCCATCGCGCGCGCGAAGCCGTTCCCGGCGGGGAGCATCCAGCCCGTGATGCGCACGAAGAGGAGGACGACGGCGGCGGCGAGGATCGCCTGGCCTGCCATGTTGAGGCGGTTCCAGCGCGGGCCGTGCGGCATCTTGTGCCGCTCCGTGTCGCCGAGGGTCTCGGCCAGCGCCCCGCACGAGCAGATCCACCCGCAGTAGATGCCCTTGCCGTAGAAGTAGATGCCGAGCGGGATCAGGACGAGCGTTTGCAGCGCGGCGATCGCGAGCCACCAGGGGAGCGGCGCCGGCGTGAACACGTTGTACACGTTGAGCGGCCAGGCGAGAACGAACCCGTACGCGCGCCAGAACTCGCGGCCGTGCCCGTAGGTGACGGCGGGGAAGAGCGCGTCGGCGAGGCCCGCGGGAAGCCAGCCGTTGTGATGGAGAAGGGGCAGGAGGACCTCGGGCAGGAGGAAGAGAGGGCCCACCTGGATCGCCGCGAGGGTCGCCGTCTGCGCGGTGACGTACGGCGTGCGGCGGCGCCGGATGCGGCGGAAGCCGAAGACGCCGACGAGGAGGCTGTAGGCGACCGTGTACCAGAAGGCGGGGCCGGCCGCGCTGATCGCGAGTGTGCCGAGGAGCGTGCGCGGATCGGCGGCGGCCGCGGCGATTCCGCCGCCCAGAGCGGCGAGGAGCGCCGGCAGGTTGAACGGGAACCACGCGTGCCGCGCGAAGAGCGCGGCCATGCTGCCGCCCGACTTCCAGTTGTAGAGCCAGAGCGCGAAGAGGATGAAGGACGCGAGGCCGGCCCAGAAGCCGAGGCCGCGCTCGCCGGCGATCGCGATCCCCGAGCGGCGGAAGAAGTCGAGCGGCGCGGCGCGGCCGATCATGGTGAAGACGGCGTCGGCCGGGATCTCCACCGTCGTGCCGTTCGCGGCGAGGGTCGCCGTCCCGGGGCGGATCTCCTTGATCTCGGTGCCGAGCCGGAGATCGATGTGTCCCGGCGCCGCCGGCGAGCGCCGGAGGGTCTCGAGCGCGGCGACGTTCTCGGGTTTCGGGCGCGCGAGCTCGCGCTTCCGGTAGGAGAGGGTGACCTCGGCGCCGCTCCCGGCCAGGGCGGCCGCGGTCTCGAGCGCCGAGTCGCCGCCGCCCACGATGAGCACCTTCCTGCCCGCGAAGTCGGCCGGGTCGTGGAGCCGGTTTGCGACGTGGTCCAGGTCCTCTCCGGGGACGCCCAGTCGCCGGTGATCGCCGCTTCGCCCGATGGCGACGAGGACGCGCCGGGCGCGCACCACGCCGCCCCCAGCCGTATGCACGACGATCTCGTCACCGGCGCGTGCGATGCGCTCGGCGCGCGCGGGGATCGGTTCGATCCCCGCGGCCTCTGCCTGCGCCTTGAGCTCGACGAGGAGGTCCTCCTTGACCGTGGCCGCGACCTGCAAGCTCCCGGCCGGCGCCATCGCGAGCGGATAGGTGTAGATCGGTTTCCGCCGCGGGAAGTTGGCGATCGTCGAGAAGACCTCGCTCGATTCGAGGACCATGAAGCTGAGGCTGCGCCTCCTCGCCTCGATCGCGGCCGCCATGCCGGCGACCCCGCCGCCCACGATGGCGAGATCGAGGAGCTCGGGGTCGCGCCCCGCTCCGGACGACGCGCCGAGCTCATCGGCGATGCGCGCCGCAACGCGCGCTCCGCCGTCGAGCGCGAACTTGAGGAGCGGCACTCCCGCCAGGTCGCCGGCGACGTACACGCCGGGGACGTTGGTCGAGCCGTCTGCGCGCACGGCGGGGAGCGGCTCGACCGTGCCGGCTGGCCAGCGCAGGTGGAGCCAGTGCGCGTAGCGAGCGAGCCATCGGGTCATGGGCGTGAGCGCCTCGGGTCAAGGGCCGGGGGGTCGAAGCGGGGATCGGGAGGATGATAGACTGATGTCGCCAGCCAGGGGAGGATCGATGATGATGGCCCGATCGCTCGCGCGCGTCGCCACCTTGTTCCTCGTTCTCGTTGCCGCCGCCGCTCTCGGTTCCGGAACGCCGGCCAGGCCTCCGGGCGAGGAGACCGAGCTCGCCGTGGCGCGCGCCACGGCGGCCATGGATTCGCTGCAGGCGGCGCTTCTCTCCCGGCTCCGCACCGAGCTCGAGCGCGGCGGGCCGACCGCCGCCGTCAGCGTCTGCCGGGACTCGGCCGCGGTCATCACCGCGCGCATCGCGGCGACGCAGGACATCGCCATCGGGCGGACGAGCCATCGCCTCCGGAACCCGGCCAACGCCCCGCGCGACTGGGCCCGGCCCGCCGTCGAGAAGGCGGCCGGCGCCAAGGCGGCGGCCGAGAGCCTGCGCGTCTTCGACCTCGGCGATCGCGTCGGCGTGCTCCGGCCGATCGGCACCGCTCCCTTGTGCATGAGCTGCCACGGTCCCGCGGAGACCGTGCATGCGGCGATCGGCCCGGTCCTCGCCACGACCTATCCGGAAGACGCGGCCGTGGGGTTCGCGCCGGGCGACCTCCGCGGCTTCATGTGGGCCGAGGTGCCGAAGGCGGGAGCAGCGCCGGCCGCAGGTCGAACGGGCGAATAGCCGGCGCCCGAGGGCCGCAGCTTTCAGTAGACCCCGGGTCGGTCTGGCCCGGCGCTCACTTGTCGCCCTCGAACGGGTTGAAGCCCAGGTTCCAGATCAGGTATTCGATGAGATGTCGGCCGTCGGCCTGGCGCCTGCAGATCTCGAAGTAGGAGCCGTGAATGGCGACAGGGTTCGGCGACCGCGGCGAACTCGCCGATTGACCAAACGCTCCCCACAGGTAGATGCGGTCGCCACATGTCCAGAGCGTGTCGATTGTAGTCGAGAAGGCGTGCAGCTTCACCTGCTCCTGCTCGCTTTTCCGATAGACCTGGCGCATCGCCTCCCGTCCCCTGATCGGAGCATGGGTGTCGGGACAGAGGATCGCGTCCTCCGCGTGGTGCGCGAGAATCGTGTCGTAGTCGCCAGCCAGGGCTGCCTTCTCGAGAACCGCGTTGATCGCCTCGATTTCCCTGGTCAACTTCGCCACGTCATCCTGAGCAACCGCCGCCGTCGTGGTGAGGCTGACGAGCAGGAAGACGGGCAGGATGGCGGTGCACTTCTTCTTCATCGTTATCCCTCCCTGTTCGCACTGCCTGACGTGCGTCGTCATCATACATCCACATGCAATCCATGTGTCATGGTTGCGGCTGCGCCTCTCGGGCTCGATCCGCGGTCCTGGACCACGCGGCCGAAGCGCACGGCGGGGAGCCGGGTCCAGGCCATCCCCGGGCCGGGCCGGCCGACAATGACGCAGCGCAGCAGCCGGCGCATGGGCGGCGGGAGCTGCTTTGACCGATGGAGTCCCGGACCATGATCGGACAGACGATCTCGCACTATCGGATCACGCAGAAGATCGGCGCCGGCGGCATGGGCGAGGTCTATCGCGCGAGCGACACCAAGCTCGGGCGGGACGTGGCGCTCAAGGTGCTGCCCGCGGCAGGCGATCGGCGGCGACCGCCGTCGCCCCCTCGCCGTGCGCTGGCCGCTGGACATCCGCGTCACGCGGCCTATCTGACGAGCGCGAGCTTCCGCGTGGCGCTCCCGGCCGGCGCTTCGAGCCGGTAGAAGTAGATGCCGGCCGCCTGCTCGCGGCCGCTCGCATCGCGGCCGTCCCAGGCCACCGTGTGCTCGCCGGCCGCGGCCACCCGATCGACGAGGGTCCGCACGAGCCGCCCGTCGACCGTGTAGATCGCGAGCCGCACGCGACTCGCCGCGGGGAGCGCGTACGCGATCGCGGTCGGCGGCCGGAACGGATTCGGCGCGTTCTGCCGGAGCGCGAGGGAGGGGGCCGCGGGCACCGGCGCGTCCGCGATCCCCACCTCGACCGGCGTCGTCGCGTTCGAGGTGTGCCGCGGATCGTGCGCGAACTGGCCCCAGGCGACGGCCTCCGCCGAGTACGGGTTCCCGGTCGCGAAGACATGCACCTCGCCGTCGTGCGTGCGCACGACGAGGTCGGCGAGCCCGTCCCGATCCACGTCGGTGACGACCGGAGTTGCCTCGACCTCTCCGGAGAAGAGGAGCGGCCAGCCCGGCTCCTCGGTGCAGGCGGCGAGCGCGGGATCGGCCTCGAACAGGAAGAGGCCGAAGGTGGTCGAGCCGGCGCCGATCTCGTAGCCGGGATCGCCGTCGAGATCGGCCACGATCGGCTGCGCGTTCACGTTCTGCTGGCTCACGTTCGTCATGTTGAGCCCCGGCAGCGGGATCGCGTCGCGGCAGGCGAGCGCGTAGCCCGCAACGCCGTCGTGGTCGAAGACGAGAACGGTCGCCCCGCCAAGGAGCGGCGCGGAGGGCGGCGGCCAGGTGATACCCGAGGTCCCGACCAGGATCTCGAGATCGCCGTCCCGGTCCAGGTCGGCGAGGCTCGGTGGATGGATGTAGTTCCCCGGGCTGAACACGTTCCCCGGGATCGCGAGATCGCCGGACCAGCTCCGCTCGATCGCGCCGGTCTCGGCGTTCACGATGTAGAGCGCGTTGGCGGCGCTGCCGGTCGTCGCGTTGCCCTGGACCACCACCGCTTCGAGCACGCCGTCGTCGTCCACGTCGCCGATCGCAGGTGTGGAGAGCGGGCGGTTGGGTCCGACGTCGCACGACCAGAGGAGGGTGCCGCTCGCATTCCATGCATAGATGTCTCCGCGGAAGGTCGCATGGATGACCTCGACGGTGAGCGGGTTCGCGTCGATGTCGGCAAGCGCGGGCGTCGTGTAATTGATGATGGCCCCGTCCGGGAGCGGGGCCAGCGCGCCGCTCGGGAACGCGGGGTTCACCGGCCTGCCATCGTGGCGCCACGCATAGACCGTGTCGGCATCGGAGCCGATCACGACGTCGAAGTTGCCGTCGCCATCCATGTCGCCGATCGCGGGCGAGGAGTACTTGGCGATGCAGCGGCGCCCGAAGCGGAGCGCGCCCGTCAGCGCATCCACGACCCAGAGCGAGTCGTCCCACGCCGCCATCGCGATCTCGAACGACCCGTCATGCTCGAGATCGGCGGCGGCCGGTGCGCCGAAGAAGACCCCGGTGGCGCCCTGCGTCATCGTCGCGACCGAGCGCGCCGGCCGGAAGATGACGCCGTCCGCGTGCGCGGGAATGAGCGGCGAGCCGTCGGCATGCCAGCCATAGAGGGCGTTCCCGAGGACGAAGATCTCGCGATCGCCGTCCCCGTCCACATCGAGGACGAGCGGCGAGGCCGGCGTGCCGGCATCGACCGGCCGGGGCCATCCCGCGCGCTCCGGGATCCAGGTCGACTGGGTCGCGGGGCTCGACCATGCGCTCTCGTTGCCCGAGGAGTCGCGCGCGGCGACGGCGAAGGTCCAGGTCGTGTCGGGCGCGAGCCCCACCTCCTGCACGCTCTGCGTAGAGTCGAGGCCCGCTCCCGCAACGAGCGCGAACGGCCCGGCGGCGCCGAGCCGGCGATAGATGTTGTAGCCCGCGAGATCAGGCGCGCACGTGTTCGCGGGCGCCGTCCAGCGGAGGCGCATGCCGCCGCCGTGCATCGGGTCGGCGGTGAGGGCGGCCGGCGGGCAGGGCCGGCGGAGGTCGAGCGGAGCGGCGGGCGACCAGGTGCGCCGCGTCCCGTCCGGGAACTGGTTCTCGAGCGCGACCGTGAAGAGCGCGGTCGTCGTGTCGGCGCCGGCCAGGATGAACACGTCGAGGAGCGGGCCGCTCTCGGAATTCCCCGGGATGGCGCCGAAAGTGACGACCGAATCCACGACCGTGGCCGCGCCCGCGCTCCGGCGGAGGACGGCGCGCGCTGCCCCGGCGACCCCACTCCCCGTGTTCCGCACGACCGGGAGGATCGAGCCCGCCCCCCCGACGATCGCCGCCTCCTGGCGCGCATAGGCGAGGAGGGGGGCCGCCACCGGGAACGCGAAGCTCGAGCGCCCGACGGCCGCGCCGAACACGTCCGTGACGCGAAGCTCGATGCGGGGTGCGTGGCGATCCGGGCAATCGGCGGTCGTGGCCATGAGGAAGCGGGAGGTCGCGCTCGCCCCGGGCGCGAGCGTTCCGTAGGCGGCGGCGGCCGCCGGAAGCGCGATCCACGCTCCCTCGCGCGCGGTGAAGAGGAGGCTGTCCACGTCGCCGGGCGCCTGCGCCGTGAAGTCGAAGTGGATCGAGTCGGCGCCGACCGCGCTCCACATGTCGCCCGCTTCGAGGGCGCCGGCCTGGACGAGCTCGTGCGCCCCGGGGACGCGGCAGCCGCCGGCGAAGCGCGTGCCCGGCGGGGCGGGCGCCGCAGGCCCGCGGGTGACCAGATGCCAGCGATCGGCCTCCCGCCACACGAAGGCGCCGCGTGCGGTCGAGCCGGGGAGCGCCGCCGGTCGGCCGTGCGGGCTCAGGCCGTTGAACTCGTCCGCCGGAAAGCGGAGGACGCAGTTCGCTCCGGCGCCGGGGTGGCCGTCGAGGGCGCCGGCGTAGACGGCCGCGGGTTCGCACTGTCCGTCGATCGCGACATCGAGCGTCACCGCCCCGATCACGGCGAGCGTCCCGGTCGTCCCCAGCGCCGTCCCGGTGCCGCGATTCTCGGCGGTCACATCGAGCTTGAGCACCTCGCCCGCATCGGCGATCCCGTTTGCATTGGCGACTCCGAGCGAGTCGTCGAGAACGGCGTGGCTCCGGTAGGCGATCGCCGGCGCGGCGGCGAGGCCGGCGCCGAGAGTCGCCGTCCGCGGGAGGTGGGAGGGCGCGGTCGCTGTGATCGCCACGTCATCGCGGGTGGGCAGGGCGACCGCGAAGCGGGCCGTACCGTCGGCGCCGGTCAGGCCGTAGGCGTAGGCGCGATCGCCCTGCGCGAGGGCCACGCGCGCCCCGGCGATCGGCTCCTGGGTCGCCGCATCGCGCGCGGTGACCTGGACGGGCACGTCCCCCGGCGTGAAGGTCGCCGGGCTCACCGTGAGGCTCATCGCGCGCGGCGCGCGTGTCCACGGCTTGAGCTCTGGATCGCCGAGCAGGTTGAAGGAAGCGACCGAGGTGGCGGGCCCGATCGACACGCTCTGAGTGGCGATTGCCATGGCCTGGCCGATCGTCATCTCTGCGATGAAGAGGTTCGCGAAGGTGAGGGTATCCACCTCCCCGGTCGTGCTGCTGATCGAGCCGCTCCGCGTCTTCCCGATGTAGGCGGCGGCGCCGCCGGCGGGATTCAGCACCCAGTGCTCCGACACCGACTCGTAGTCGAACGCGTTCACGCCGGCCCCGGTCGAGTAGACGATCGACCAGTTGGGCGCGTTCCCGAGGAGGTCGATGTACTCGCGGCCGAGCGCGCCGCCGGAGGTCACGGCGCAGCCGAAGCCGCCGCTCGCCCCGCCCTCCTCGTAGGGATTCGAGTGCTCGTAGTGATGGATGAACCCGTACCCGGCGTCCACGGCCGCAAAGGCGGCGGTCGTCGTCCACTGGACCTGCACCGAGTCGGCGGTCTCGACGTAGGTCTGGTGATACAGGCACGCGGGGCTCGGATCGAGCAGCCGCTGGTACAGGCGGGTCTTCGCAATGTGCGGAGGCGCGATCCGCCGGAGGAGGGTCTCCCCGACGAAGAGCCCGTTGCAGGCGAGGCCCCAGTTGGGGCAGTTGGCGAGGCCTTCCATGAGAAGGAGCTTCTCGTAGTAACCGGGGTCGAGCCCGGTGAGATCGGCCCCCGGTGCCCGCGCGTACTGGAGGCTGCGCTCAACGAAAATCGCCGCCTCGGCGCTGTTTTCCACTGGGGCGCGGCCGACCCACACGTCCCAGTAGGGATCGCTGGCCTGGGCGTCGGCGCCCGGCTCGCCGTAGGCGCCGTCCCGGTCGAGATCCCAGCTCGAGTCGAGCGCGCCGTAGTAGACGTCCGCCGGCGGATGGCCGGCGCCGAGCGAGATGCCGTTCATCCGCCGGTCGGGCACGATGCGGGTGTCGCCGCCGAGGAGGACGTAGTCGGTTCCCCAGAGCGTGAAGGCGTCGATCAGGAAGGCGCGGATCCGCGCCGCGTCGTCGTGTCCGGGGTAGTGGGCCCGGATCCAGGTCACGGTGCGGACGACCGCGGGCGTGCCCTTCCGTGTCTTCCAGTCGGCAAGGCGCTGGAATTCACCCGGTAGATCGCCGACCTGGCGTCCATCCACGGCCACCGAGTCGGTGACGATCACGTACTCGACCGGCGGTCCGTCGACCGAGGGGAACTCGGTCGGCCGGAAGCCCGCGTAGGGGAGCGGGGTATCGGGGCCGAGCGCGGCGCGGGCCCCTGGTTCGTAAAACCGTGGAAAGTCGTCGGGGTTGGCGACGTGGCGGAGGAGCCAGTCCCGCTCGCGGCGTTCGAGCGTGTCGCGGGTGCGGGCTGGATCGCGGCGGCGGATCTCCGCGGTGATCGCGGCCGGCGCCGGGGCGTAGGCGACGTGGATCGCGAGCTCGGTGGCGAGCCGGAGTTCGCCGGTCGCGCCCACGTAGCGCACCGGGGAGACGAGGACGTTCGCGAGCGTGACGCCGCGCATGGTGCCGGCGCCTCCGGCCACGGCGAGGTCCTCCGGAAAGGGGGTCGTCGCGGCGTAGATGGCCGGGTCGGGCTTGCCGATGCGTGGTGCGGTATCTTGCGTATCGCCACCAGAATCTGCGTCACTCGCCGGAGCGGCGAGCGGGCGCGGGAGATGGAACCCGGGAAGCGCGATCTCGGCGCCGGCCACGGCGCGCACGCTCGCGATCGTCATCCCCGGGGGAAGGACCACCGTGACGCGACGGAGCGGAAGCGCCGGGGCGCCGGCGGCGAGCGGGTTCGGAGCGCCGCCCGCCGCACCGCCGCCGGCGGCGATCAGGTCGGGCTCCGCCTCGAGCGGCGTCATCGCGGCGCGAAGCGCGATCTCGTGCCGCCCCTCGATCGCGGTGACCTCGAGATCGGCCGCGGAGAACGAGAGCGGAACCACGATCTCGGCGGCGCCGGCGGGGCCGGCGGCGCGGGCGAGCGGAACGAGAAGCACGGCGAGCGGGACGAGAAGCGCGGCCAGCGCGAGGCCGCCGGCCAGGGCGAGCGGCAGAACCGGGCGGGCGCGAGCCGGGGCAGCGGGCGCGGCCGGGGGGGCGTGCCGCATGCGCGCCGACCGAGGCAAAGGGCGCGGACGGACGATCGGATCGAGGGTCATGGGTGCTCGAGCTCGGGCTGCGGCTATCCAGGGATCGGGATCGGGGGACCGGTGCGGATGGGCGCCCACCTATTCTAGCCGCGGCCCGGCCGGCCCAACAAGGTTTCCTCTGCCCCAAGCGGCATGTTTCTCGCTACTTGGACCGCCCGATGTCCTGCCGCGAGGCAGCGTACGCGGGGGAGTTTCCCCACCCGGGCTCGTCCGAGCTTCCGGTGGCGGCAGCGGGGGCAGGATGGGGTAGAATCTAGCTCGCCCCGCCCTCGGCGCCGCCCCCCGGCGCCCCTCCCGCGGGCTTCACCGACGTCCCGACCCGGCCGCCGCATCCCGCATTCGCATCTGGAGACCGACACCGCATGCGACAGCCCCGTGGCCGCGATCCACGTATGCTCGGCGTCCGCGTTGCCGGCGCGCTCGGCTTTCGCGCGTTCGCCGCCGCTGTCCTCGCGTGCCTTGCTCTCGCCCCGCCGCTCGCCGCCGATGTCGAGGTCCTTGTTCCCGGCGGCTCGCGCCGCCTCCTTGCGCGCGTCGGCGACCCCATGAACGGCGGCGGCACGCTCCGCGACAAGTTCGACAAGGTCTACTGGGTGCCGCTGCCCTTCGGCGGTGACGTCGGCTGGCTCTTCCTCAGCCACGAGATCGCCTATCCCGGCGGCGGGTTGAGCCGCCTCCGCTACGAGGAAGGCGAGATCACCGAGCGCCTCGCCTGGGTGAGCGGCACCCACTTCAACTGCTCGGGTGTCGTGACCCGCTGGCGCACGGTGCTCTCCTGCGAGGAGCATCCGCCGGCGGACAGCCTCGGTCTCGGACACGTGCTCGAGGTGAACACCTTCACTCCCGGCCTCTACTGGCGGCGGACCGCGCTCGGCCGCTTCTCGCACGAGGGGGTCATCGAGGATCCGCGGACCGGCGACCTCTACCTGACCGACGACTCCTATACCGGCGTCTTCTTCCGGTTCGTGCCGGCCTCCCCGAACAACCTGGGCTCCGGCTCACTCTACGCGCTCCGCGAGGCGACCCGCGACTGGGTGCTCGTGACCGACATGGTGCACACCGAGGAGCAGGCGATCGCTCTCGGCGCGACGACCCATCCGCGCCCCGAGGATCTCGTCTATAACCCGGTGGACGACGCGATCTACATCGCGGTGACGGGAAGGCTCAGCGAACCCGAGTCGCGACTCGGCTACATCCTGCGCTTCGACCCGCGCACGCGCGAGATGACGCGCTGGCTCGACGGCGACGGCCCGCTGTTCGCCAATCCCGACAACATGGAAGTGGACAGGTACGGGAACCTCTACGTGCACGAGGACCAGTATCCGGAGAATGCGGTCCTCTACGGTTACAACGAGCTCCTCCTCGTGCGCCGGGATCGCACGATCGAGCCGATCCTGCGCGGCACGGATTCCTGGGGCGAGGTGAGCGGCATGGAGTGGGGCGGCAGCGAGGAGCGCTTCTGGATCAACTGGATGAGCGGCGCCAACGGGAGCGAGCTCTTCGAGATCACCTGCCCGCCCTACTGGAACATCGGGGTGGCGCCCGAGCCGGCTCCCGCGCCGCCCGCGCTGGCGCTCGCGATCGAGCCCAATCCGTTCGCCGGGGCGGCCCGCCTCACCGCCGACCTGACGAGCCTGCCGCGCGCTCCGGGCGAGCGCGTGCGGCTCGAGATCTACGACGTGCGCGGGAGCCTCCGCCGCACGCTCCTCGACGGCCCGCTCCCCGCGAACCGCCTCGATGTGGTGTGGGACGGCCGCGACGACCGCGCGCGTCCGGCGCCCGAGGGTGTCTACTTCGCCCGCCTCGCCACCGCGAAGCAGGTGATCGCCGAGAAGGTGCTCTGCGTCCGTTGACCGGGTGGCAGCGCGCATCGGCGGCACTGCCGGGGCGCTGCTCGGCGGGCGCGTCGCGCCCTACCTGGAGTGATCGTCGCCGGCGCTCCGCCCCATCACCTGATCGACCACCGCGAGCAGGTGATCCCCGATCCGATCCCAGTCGTAGTTGCCACGCGCCCATTCCTCGCCTGCCGCCCCGAGCGCGGCGCGGCGCGCCGGATCGCGCAGGAGCGCCACCACCTGGGCTGCGAAGTCCGTGTCATCGCGCGCGACGATGAGATGCCGGCCGGACTCGGGGGCGAGTCCCGCCGCACCGGCCGGACTCGCCACCACGGCGCGGCGATGGCGGAGCGCCTCGAGGATCTTGATGCGCGTGCCGCCGCCGAAGCGGATGGGCACGACGAGGATCGCCGCCGACTTGAACCACGGCGCGACGTCGGGGACGAAGCCCGTCACTCGGACTCCGGGGATGCGCGCCAGCGCCTTGATCTCCGGGCCCGGATGATTGCCGACGATCGCCACCTCGACCGCCGGCACCTCGCTGCGGATGCGCGGCAGGATGTTCTCGCAGAAGGTGACGGCCGAGTCGGCATTCGGGAGGTAGCCCATGTCGCCGAGGAGGAGGAGGCGCAGCGGGGCGTCCGCGGCCGGAGCGGCCTCGTCGCCGGCGACCGCCGGCTCCGTCGCGCCGAAGTGTGCGCCGTTGGGGAGCACGTGGATGCGCGGCCTCACCTCGGCCGGGAAGTGGGCGCGGTCCGCCTCCGCGCAGACGAAGCTCGCCGCCGCCTCGCGCGCGATCCAGTGCTCCCATTTCTGGAGCTTCCCGCTCTCGACCCGGTCGAGGAACGGCGTGAGCTTGCCCGCGATGAGCGCGCTCTGCTCGCGGATCTTGACATGCTCGACATCGTCGAAGTCGACGAGCACCGGGCGGTCGCCGGCGATGGCCGCCACCTGTGGAAAGAGGTACGTGCGGAAGCAGAAGATCGCATCGAACGGGATCCGGGCGAGCTCGGCCACCGCCTCCCTGAGCGCGGGCGTGACATGGATCGCCACCAGGTTGGGCTCGCTGCGGAGGATCTTCGACGTGGCGTGCGCGAGATCCTCGATGATGCCGGTGCGGCGATCGGGATCCCACACCATGCGCGGCGACGGCAGGCGCGTGAGCCCCGCGACGACCGCCTCGAGCTCCGGGCAGTGCGTCGGATCGTTCTTGAGCGCCATCGCCGCGAGGTGCACCTCGTGCCGGCGCGCAAGCTGACTCACGATGTTGAAGAGCCGGATCTTGATCCCCTTGATCAGCGGATAGGGGAAAGCCGGCGATACGACGAGAATGCGCATGGCGGCCGGATGATCGGCCTTCCGGTCGGTTTTCGCCACAGGAAAACCGGCGGCTCCGCGGGACCGCTCGGGCCCGGACGCCGTCGCTCAGGCCCCGGGTTCCGTCGATCAGGCTCCGGACACCGTCAATGTCGCGATTTTCAACGACGGCGCGCGCACGCTGCCCCAGTCATGGTGGATGTCGTTTCCGACCATGACGATGCCCTTCAGGATGTCGTTCATGTTGCCGGCGACCGTGATCTCGGCCACCGCTCGCGTGAGCTTTCCGTTCTCGATCCAGATTCCGGCAGCACCCCGCGAGAAGTCGCCCTTCACCATGTTGACGCCGAAGCCCATCATACTGGTGACGTAGAGGCCATCGGCGACCGAGGCGATGAGCTCTTCCGGATCGTGCGGCCCGGGCTCGAGGTAGAGATTCGAGGGGCCGACCCCCGGCTCGGAACTGACCCCGCGCGAGGCGTTCCCGGTCGAGCGCCCGCCGAGCCGGCGCGCCGAGTAGGTCGAGGTGAGGAACTGGCGGAGGACGCCACGTTCGACGATGACGTTCTTCCGGGAACGCACGCCTTCGGCGTCGAAGGGGCGGGAGCCGAGATCGCCCGGGCGGAGCGGATCGTCGACGATCGTCACCAGGTCGGAGGCGATCGTCTGTCCCAGACGGTCGGCGAGGAAGGTCTGCTTCCGCCACACCATGTCGCCGCTCGCCGCCATGAAGACCATGCGGACGAGGCCCGACGCCATGAGCGGATCGAGGACGACGGGGACGGCGCGCGTCTCGGGCTTCATCGGATCGAGGCGGCGGAGGACACGCCGCGCCGCTTCTCGCCCGACCTCCTCGGGCGGGGCGAGATCGGCCGCCCGGCGGCTCCGGCTGAACCAGTAGTCGGTCTGCTTCTTGCCGCCGGCATCCACGACCGGCGCCACCGAGAGGCCCACCGACGACTCGCGGTAGGCGCCCGTGAAGCCGAGCGAGTTGGCGAGGACGGTCGTCCCCTCGGAGCTCGAGAAGTCGGCGCCCGAGGAGTTCGTGATCCGCGGGTCGAAGTCGAACGCGGCCTTCTCGGCGGCGAGCGCCATGGCCACCCGCTTCTCGGTCGGGATCGTGTCGATCGCCGGATCGTGGAGCGCGAGATCGGGCGCCGTGGCCGGATCGGCGAGCTCGTCGGCCGCGGGAAGCCCGCTCGCCTCGTCATCCCCGGTCAGATCGGCGAGTGTGAGCGACTCGCGGACGAAGCGCTCGATCGATTCGAGATCGAAGTCCGACGTGTAGGAGAGGAACTTCTTCTTCCCCTTGAACACGCGGATCCCCATCGCCTTGGACGTGGCTTCGGACAGCGTGTCGATCTCGCCCATGCGCACGGAGACCGAGAAGTCGCTGCCGCTCGTGATCATGACCTCGGCGTGATCGGCGCCGAGCTTCTGGGCGCGGCGGACCACCTCGGCGGCGAGATCGGCGTACTGCTTCTGATCGCTCATGTGTGGGTTGACTCCGGATCCGTTTCCGCTACGACTGGAGATGGGTGGGGAGCCCCGACGGCTTCCGCGTCCCGCCCACCGTGATCTCGGCGATCTTCGCGTGCGGCATGCCGACTCCGACCGGCACGCTCTGCCCGTCCTTGCCGCAGGTCCACATCGCTTCCGAGATGCGGAAATCGTTGCCGACCATGCTCACCTTGCCGAGGACCTGGGGGCCGTTGCCGATCAAGGTCGCGCCCTTCACCGGTCGCGTCACCTTCCCGTCCTCGATCAGGTAGCCCTCGGTGACGGAGAAGACGAAATCCCCGTTCGAGATGTCCACCTGTCCGCCGCCGAAGCCGAACGCATAGAAGCCGCGCTTCACCGAGCGGATGATCTCCTCGGGCGTGGATTCGCCGGCGAGCATGTAGGTCGTCGTCATGCGCGGGAGCGGCATGTGCTGGTAGGACTCGCGCCGCCCGCTCCCGGTCGCCGGAGCGCTCATGGCGCGCGCCGAGATGCGGTCGTGCATGTAGCCGGTGAGGCGCCCGCGCTCGATCAGGACCTTCCGCTGGGACGGGTTCCCCTCGTCGTCCACGTTGATGGCGCCGCGATCGCCGGCGATCGTGCCGTCGTCGACGACCGTGCAAAGCTCCGAGGCCACCATCTCGCCGACCTTGCCCGAGTAGTTGGAGGTGCCCTTCCGGTTGAAGTCGGCCTCGAGCCCGTGCCCGACCGCCTCGTGGAGGAGGATCCCCGAGTAGGCGTTCCCGAGGACGACCTCCATCATGCCGGCCGGCGCCTCGTCGGCGTGGAGCATGGTGATCGCCTGGCGCGCCGCCTTCTCGCCGAGCGACTCGGGGGAGGTCTCGGCGAAGTACTCGAGCCCGACGCGGCCGCCGCCGGCCATCGAGCCGTTCTGGCGCTCGCTCCCTTCCTCGGCGAGGGCGCGGATGCGGAACCGCAGCATGGGTTGCGTGTCGCGGATGAGCTGTCCCGCCGTGTTCGCGATCTGGACGATCTTCAACTCGTCGCCGTAGTTGACGACCATCTTGCTGATGCGCGGGTCCGCCTTGTAGCCGGCCTGGTTCGCGCGCTCGATGAGGGCGAGCTTCTCCTTGGTGGTCGCGTCGCTCGCGAGCTGGCGCCCGAGGTAGTAGTGGGGGAGGGATTGCGGCGCGATCGCGATCGGCCCGATCTCGCGCGGCTGGGTGGCGATGTGCGCCGCGGTCTCCGCCGCGCGCTGGAGCCGCTCGAAGGAGAGGTCATCCGAGTACGCGTAGCCGGTCTTGTCGCCGGCGATCACGCGCACGCCCGCGCCGAGGACGATGCCGCGCGAGGCGTCCTTGACCTGGTTCTCCTCGAAGGAGATCGAGTTCGAGAGCCGGTACTCGAAGTAGAGGTCCGCGTAGTCGCCGCCGCGGGACATGGCGATCGCGAGGAGCTTCTCCATCGCCGCCGCGTCGAGGCCGAAGTGGTCGGCGAAGACGGGCGCGACGCCGGCGGCGCCGCCGGTTGCGCCGGTCGCGCCTCGGCGGCGAACGCCTCATCGAGCCAGAGGCCGGCGAGCGGGAACGCGGCGAAGGCGGTGCCGCCGGTTCGGAGGAAATCACGTCGAGTCCAGGGATCGCGCATGGAAACGGAATCCTTCCGGGTGGTAGCGCTTCGTCGGTTGTCGAGCGGGGAGCAGCGAGCGTACGGGGAGTATAGGCGTTCGCGGTGGTAGTGAAAAGTGCCGACAGTGGCAGCCCCGAGGCCCGGGCGGGGAGCGGCCCACCGGGGCCCCGTGGCAGGTGGTCCCGAAACGGGGGCGCTGGCGGTCCGCCCGATTCACGATCCCGGACGCGCCGGTGGCAGCGGCATCCGTTGCGACACAGCAGCGGCGCGCAGCCCATGAAAACGAGGCGGGGCCTCCGTGAGGAAGCCCCGCCTCGTATCGCAAGCGCGCCGCGAACCGGAACGCGAGCGCGCTCTCGCGTCCCGGGTGTCCCGCACGCGTCTGCCGGCCGGCGAGTCGCTGCTCGCTCTGCCGGCGACGATCGCGGCTACCGATCGCCCGTGAGCGTGAAGCGCCACGGCCGGGCCCCGAGCGGGTGGACCGCGCGCGTCACGCCCTTAGTCCGGGTGGGTCGTGCCGATCGAAGGGACCGCTTCTCGATGGGCCTGGCTAGCGCCAGATCCACCAGAAGATGTCCACGAGGAAGCTGAGTCCGAGGAGGAGGCTGTACATCGAGCCCTCCCTCCGTCGCTCGGCATGGCGGATCGGCTTCGCAGTCGGTCCGTCGCCCCGAGAGGCGGTCTGCATCTGGCGCCGTCACCCGCGCGTCCGTGGGCGGCGGCGTCGCCTCTTGTCAGGACGTCCTTACTCAAGCCGGTGAACCGGAACCCATCCCTTCCGCCCCATCTCTGCAAACGGCCTGATAGGTGCCGTTCGTTAGCGCTTTATCGCATGGGGCGTGCCGGTTGCCGGGGACCGGGGCGAGGAATGCAACTGCCTATCCGGGCTCAACTTGGCGGACTGCCCGGGGAACGGGGAAAGGAGTGCGGCGGGCAACCTCGATGCGCGAGGCGTTGCGAAATCGACCGGGTCCGGGCCCGAGCCGGGCCCGGACGGAAAGCGGTAGAATCGACAAAGAGGTGGGACTCTGCATGCGAATCCCGGTTGGACGGTGGTGGTGGCCGTGGGCGCTCTTGGCTTTGGCCGCGCTCCTCCCCGCGCGCGCGCTCCGGGCAGAGCCGGTCTGCGACGCCGGAGGACCCTACTCCATGATCCTCGGTGTGCCCGTCCAGTTCGACGGCAGCGCTTCGCACGCCCCGGGAGGCGCGATCGTCTCCTACGCGTGGTCCTTCGGCGACGGCACGACAGCCACGGGTCCGACGCCGTTGCACTTCTACATGACGATCGACCTCTTCACGGTCATGCTCACCGTCACCGACGACACGAACGCGACGAGCTCCTGCACCACGACCGCCGACATCTACGGTGAGATCGGCCCGCCGGTCTGCGATGCGGGCGGTCCGTACTACGGCTCGGTCGCCATACCGATCCAGTTCGACGGCACCAGGTCGTCCGCGCCCGAGGGGGCCATCGTGTCCTACGAGTGGTCCTTCGACGACGGGGCCACGGGCAGCGGGCCGACACCTGAACATGCCTATGCGATCGGTGGGTACTACACCGTCACGCTCGTCGTCACCGATGACGACGGCGCCATGAGCGCGTGTACGACCGTGGCGGTCGTCACGCCGCTCGCGGTCGAACCGGCGACGTGGGGAGCCGTCAAGACCCGGTACCGGTAGTCACTCCTGCACGGCCCACTGTCCTACCTCGCCCGCGCCACGATCAACGTCGTGTCGTCGAGGCTCGTGTCGCCGGCGAGCGCCAGCAGGCGCTCGATCGTGAGCTGGCGGAGCCGCGCCGCCGGCTCGTGCCGGTGCGCGACGAGGAACTCGATCAGGTCGTCCTCGCCGAATCCCGAAGCGATGTCCGCGGGCTCGACGACCCCGTCCGTGTAGAGGACGAGCGTGTCACCGGGGGCGAGGGTCACCTTGCCCTCGTCGAAGCGCGCGTCGCCGACCACACCGAGCACCGGCCCGCCGCGCACCAGCCGTTCCACCCTCCCCGAGGCGCGGATCAGGATCGGCGGGTCGAGCCCGCCGTTGGCGTAGGTGATCTGGCGGCTCTCGAGATCAAGGAGTCCGTAGAAGAAGCAGACGAAGCGATCGGACTCGCCGAGCGTGTGGATCCGGTGGTTCAACACGGCGAGCACCTGGGCCGGCGAGCCGCCGCGCTCCGCCTCCATGCGGAACGAGGACTGGACCCCGGCCATGAGGAGGGCGGCCGGGATGCCCTTCCCTGACACGTCGGCGATCGCGACCCCGAGCCGCTGTCCGTCGATCGGCACGTAGTCGTAGAAGTCGCCGCCGATCTCGTGGCTCGGCGTCGTCGAGCCGGCGAAGACGATCGACTCGCACTCGGGCTCGCCGGCCGGTACCAGGTGATTCTGAATATCGCGGGCTACCGCGAGTTCCTGCGCCACGCGCACGCGCTCGATCTCGGACTCGTGGAGGAGCGCGTTCTCGAGCGAGACCGCCGCCTGCTCGCCGAGCGTCTCGAGAAGCTCGAGGTCCTCGAGGCTCGACCAGCCTCCCTCGCGCGGCGCGCCCAGCAGGAGGAGCCCGAGGAGCCGATGCCGGCCCCAGAGCGGTACCGCCAGCGCCGGGACGTAGCGCTCGAGGGCGCGGCGCTCGTCGTACGGCAGGAGCTCGAGACGTCCGGCCGCCCCCGGTCCCGCGAGGCGCACCGGGCGGCTCCGCGCCCCGTCGCCGTCCTCGCTCCCATCGCCATCTCCGCTTCCGCCGGGAGCGGGGGCGAGGAGCGAAGCCGCCGCTGCGGAGATCGCCGGCAGCTCCTCCGCCTCGCCCGGCGTCGCCCGCTGCGGCACGAAAGGATCGCCCGGTGCGCGTTGCACGAGGAGCGCCGCCGATTCGAGCGCCAGCGTTCCGACGACCCTCTCGACGAGGAGGTTCGCGATCCCTTTGAGCTCGAGCATGCGCGCGAGCTCGTGCGAGAAGCGCCGGAGCGTGAGGCGCGCGTCGTAGCGCTCGGGAAAGAAGACGCGGTCGGTGAATCGCTGCAGCTTCGCGCGCGCCGGTGCGGCGAGGAGCGTGATCAGGACGACCGAGACGACGGCGAGGAGCGGGTTCTGGGCGCCGGTCACCCGGTACAGGAGCCCGCCGAGGCCGATCACGATGCCGAAGTAGAGGCCGATGACGAGCGCCGTCAGCACCGAGTAGAGAACGCTCCTCTTGACCAGCACCTCGAGATCGAACACGCGGTAGCGGAACGCCGCATACCCGAACGAGGCGGGGATGAGGAGCAGCGCGAAGATCGTGTAGCGGAGTCCCGGGAGCCCGACCGCCGGCAGCAGATTGGCGAGCACGAAGGCGATGAGGAGGGGCGCGATGCCGAGCACGGTCCCCCACACGACGACGCGCAGCTGCGCGCGGTCGCGGCCGGCGCGCGTGGCGCGATAGGAACGGACGAAGAGGACGACGGCGAAGGCCGTGCTCGCGAGCACATAGAGGGTGGCGACGAGAAGGCGCAGTGATTCACGGCGGAAAGCCCCGCCTGGGTCCGGATCCAGCCACGCGCGCAGCGCGATCACGCCGAGCGTGATGAGGACGGGCGGCACGTAGATCAGGCGCTCCACGAGCCGCCGTCGCGCCGACCGCAGGCGCGCGGGGAAGAGCAGGAAGAAGTGGATGAAGAAGGTCGGGAGGAGAAGCTCGAAGAGCTCGTACAGGCGGTCGTGGACCTCGCGCCAGGTCGCCGACTCGATGATCAGCCGTTCCCGCAGGAAGAAGCTGATCGAGAAGCAGATGGCGAAGAAGACGAGCGTCAGCTTCTCGGGTCGCTGGTAGGCGAGGAGGAAGCCGACCGCGAGCGTGAAGAGCCCGGCCGCGGCGAGGAGGAAGCGCCAGAGGATCTCGCCTTCCGGCGGCCGGGCGGCAGTGAGAGATGTCCGGCGCGTTGCGATTCCGGCGCCCGCGCCGATCTCGAGGGCGAGCGTCTCGCCGACCCGGATGCTCCGCAGGCGATAGTTGCAGGTGGGCAGCTCGGTCGCCGGGATGGCGCCGACCGCAAGGATGCGCTCGCCCGGGCGGATGCCGGCCGCCTCGGCCGGACCGCCGCGGCTCACCTGCGCCACGGTCAGGTTCCGGTGGCTCATCCCGAGGAAGCCGCGGGTGAAGATGTGGCCCGAGCCCGCCAGCCCGGCCGCTGCGAGGAGGATGGTCAGGACGACCACGGCTGCGCGCGCGAGGGAACGCGCTCTGCGAGGGGATTCTCCGGGGAGTGAGAGCATCCATACCTCCAGCGTGACTCTCCTCTATTATGCGCAGGGCAGCCGACCGAGGGAAGCGCCACCTGGCCCATGCGGCGCCGGGGCGTGCGAACCCGGGCCCCGGGTAGCCCGACCGCTCGAATCCGCCCCCGGCCGCCCGAGGAGGACATCGTGGACCATCCGACCGCTTCCCCTGCAGCGCCGGACCAGGGCAAGGACGTGCTCACCCGGGTGGAAGCCCGCACGCGTGCCGCGCTCGTCACCCATCCCCACTACACGATCGCGCTCGATCTCGATTCGGGCGATGAGACCTTCAAGTGCGATGCCACGGTCCGCTTTGGCGCTGCCATGCCCGGCGCGACCACCTTCATCGATTTCACGGCGGCCGAGGTCCTGACGGCGACGCTCAACGGGCGCGTGCTCGGCCGGGACGCGGTCCGGGGCGGCCGCCTCCTCCTCGCCGATCTCGCCGCCGAGAACACGCTCCACGTGGTCGCCCGCTGCGCCTACTCGCACTCCGGAAGCGGGATGCACCACTTTCGCGACCCGGCCGACGGCCTGGTCTACTGCTACACCGACTTCGAGCCGCGCGAGGCCCACCGCGTCTATCCATGCTTCGATCAACCGGACCTGAAGGGCACGTTCGAGTTCGCGGTGGCGGCGCGCCCGGGCTGGCGGGTGATCTCGAATGCCGCTGCGGCGTCCGCCCCGGCCGCCGATTCCGGCGGCGTCCACCGCTTCGCCCGCACCCGCATCCTCCCGACCTACGTGACGGCCGTGTGCGCCGGTCCCTATCACCGCGTCGCGGCGCGTCACCTCGAGCTCGATCTCGGCGTCTACTGCCGGCAGTCGCTCGCCCGCCATCTCGATCCGGAGGAGATCTTCGAGATCACGCGGCAGGGCTTCGACTTCTTCGAGGAGCTCTTCGCCTATCCGTACGCCTTCGGCAAGTACGATCAGGTCTTCGTGCCCGAGTACAACTCCGGCGCCATGGAGAACGCGGGCTGCATCACGTTCCACGAGTCGATGATCTTCCGCTCGAAGGTCACCGCGGCCGCACGCGAGGATCGTGCGCTCACGATCCTGCACGAGCTCGCCCACATGTGGTTCGGCGACCTCGTCACCATGCGCTGGTGGGACGATCTCTGGCTCAACGAGAGCTTCGCGACCTACATGGGCCAGCTCGCCCTCGTCCGCGCCACGCGTTTCAAGAACGCCTGGACCACCTTCGCGCAGACGCTCAAGCCGTGGGCCTATCGCCAGGATCAGCTCCCGACCACGCATCCGATCGTCGCCGATGTGCCCGACACCGAGTCGGCGCGCTCGAACTTCGACGGCATCTCGTACGCGAAGGGCGCCTCGGTCCTGAAGCAGCTCGTGGCCTGGGTGGGGGAGGAGGAGTTCCTGCGGGGCGTGCGGGCGTACTTCCGCCGCTACGAGTTCGGGAATGCAGAGCTTGCCGACTTCCTCGGCGCGCTCGCCGCGGCTTCCGGTCGCGACCTCGACGCGTGGGCGCGCGCCTGGCTCGCGGTCCCCGGCGTCAACACGCTCCGCGGCGCCATGGACATCGCTCCGGGCGCCGGGACGAGGGGCGACGAGCAGATCCGGGCGCTCGCGATCGAGCAGTCGGCGCCGCCCGAGTGGCCGACGCTCCGCCCGCATCGCATCGGGATCGGCTTCTACAGCCTTGCCGGCGGCGCGCTCCGCCGGCACCGGCGGCTCGAGGTCGACATCGACGGTCCGCGCACGCCCGTGCCGACGCTCGCCGGCGAGCGAGCGCCGGATCTCCTCCTTGCCAACGACGACGATCTCACGTTCGCGAAGATCAGGCTCGACGAGCGCTCGTGGCGCACGGTACGCGCACATCTCGCCACGCTCGACGATCCGCTCGCGCGGACGCTCTGCTGGACGGCTGCCCGGGACGAGATGCGCGATGCGGTGATGCCGGCGCGCGACTACATCCGGCTCGTGCTCGACAACATCGCGGGGGAGAGCGACATCGGTGTGGTCGAGTCGCTGATCAGCAGTGCCCGCAGCGCCATCGACGTCTTCGGCGATCCGGCGCGACGTCACGCGGCCCGTGACGAGTTCGCCCGCGCGGCGCTCGCGGCTTTGCGGTCGGCGGCGCCCGGGAGTGATTCCCAGCTCGCGTGGGCCGAGGGCTTCATCGCGACCGCGGTGAGCGCGGAACATGTGCAGCTCGTGCGCGATCTGCTCGATGGCACGCAGGTCGTCCCCGGTCTCGCGGTGGACACCGATCTGCGCTGGCGGTGCGTGCTGGCCCTCGCCGCGAGCGGGGTCGCGGGCGAGGAGCTGATCGCCGCCGAGCGCGCTCGCGACGCGACCGACGTGGGTGAGCGACGCGCCCTGTCGGCGCGGGCCGCGCGCCCCGCCGCAGCGGCGAAGGCCGAGGCGTGGGCCGGCATCGCCGGAGAGGCGACGGGATCGTTCGCGCTCATGAGGGCGCGGATGGGCGGCTTCATGCAGCCCGGGCAGGTCGATCTCATCGCACCGTACGTCGAGAAGTACTTTGCGGCGCTCCCCGGGTTCTGGGCGGAGCGGAACATCGAGGTGGCCATGAGCTTCGCGGGCAGCATGTATCCGCGCGTCGCGATGAGCGACGAGCTGGTTCTGCGGACGGAGCGCTTCCTGGCCGCCGAGAAGGCGCCTGCGCCCATCCGGCGTACGCTCATCGAGGGCGCGGACGAGGTGGCGCGGGCGCTCCGGGCGCGCGCTCTCGACCGGCGGGCGAGAGGGGTGTAGAGCTGTCGGCGAAGGCGCAGGCGGCACCGGTGGCCGGGTGCGCCGGCGCGCCGTCCGGGAAGGTGTTTCCTCCGGGGTCGCGCTCGTATATTCTTACGAAGTCATAGCATACGAAGCCCGATGGAGGCGGGGCCCGGCGCGGCGGCCGGCCCCCCGGCGGCGGCTGCGGGGTGACGGGAACGGAGCGGGAGGGTCTGCGCGAAGTGCCGACGAAGAAGGAGAGTGCCGGTCTCCTCATGTACCGGTTCCGCGACGGGCAGCTCGATGTCTTCATCGTGCATCCCGGCGGTCCCTACTTCGCGCGCAAGGACGACGGCGTCTGGGGCATCCCGAAGGGCAGCGTCGGCGAACAGGAAGACAGACTCGCCGCGGCAGTGCGTGAGTTCGCCGAGGAAACGGGGATCCAGCCCGTCGGCGAGTTCATCCCGCTCGGCAGCATCACCCAGCGGAGCGGGAAGATCGTGCATGCCTGGGCCTTCGCCGGCGACTGGGACGGCCGGGAGCCGATCGTGAGCAACAGCTTCCCGCTCGAATGGCCGCCCGGATCGGGGAAGACGCGCGAGTTCCCCGAGGTGGATCGCGCCGGCTTCTTCTCGGTGCGCGGCGCCCGCAAGAAGATGATCGCGGCACAGGCCGTGCTCCTCGATCGCCTCGAGGAGTACCTCGCCGGCACGCGGCCGTAGACCCGGCGGCGCGGGCTGCTTGATGGCTTCGGCCTACCGCCGCCGGCGGTGCCAGCGACCCTGGCGGCTCTCGCGCTCGCGAAGCTCCGACGTGCTGCGATACGCCTCGGCCGTCACATAGGCGACGACCAGGCGGCGGAGCGGCTCCGGCACGAAGGCAATCGGGCCGCGGGGATCTTCGTCGCCGCGGTCCATGGCCTTGCGGAAGAGGCGCTTGATGCCGGCCGCCATCTCGTCCACGGTCATCGGCGGGTGCGAGAAGCTCGACCAGAATTGACTCAGATCGGCCGGTGAGAGGAGCTCCGTTCCCTCCTCGTGATCCAGCGCATCGGCGAGCGAGCGCGGCGAGAGAATGATGAACTCCTTGAGATTGCGGATGCGTGCGAGCTTCTGCTCGAGCCGCTCCGGGTAGGTCGTCTGCGTCACCTGGATGCGCGCCCCGCGGCGGCGATTCAGGTCGGGCACCTGGATGCGAAGATCGGTCTTCTCGATGAAATCCTCGACGAGCGGGGCGCGCCGCGCCATCGGCTCGTGCTCGTTCAGGATGTCGAGCATCAGCTGTTCGAAGCGCCGGCCGAGGATGTCGGGCACGATGTGGATGTCGTCGCTCGCGTCTTCGGCGATCGGCCGGCGCGCGAGCCAGCGCTCGATGTCCTCGAGGCCGCGGAGGTCCATCGCCACGCGATGGATGGCGAGGCGCAGGAGCACCGTCGCCACCGCGTCGGCGGTCGGCTGGTCATCGATCTCGAGCCCGATGCCCCAGGCGCGGACTGCGATCGCCTGATCGATGCGGAGGGTCACCTGGCCCCCGGGGCCGGCCGTGCGGATGAGCTGCACCAGGGACGGCCCGAGCGTCGGCACCTCCCACCAGACCGGGTCCGAATCGACTGCCGAGGCGACGGCGAGCTCGGAGTGATTGGCGTCATCTCCGCTCACATCGGCCCGAGCGGCTCCGTCACCGGGCGCCGCATCGAGGAGGGGATTCGTCTCTCCTGACTCGGTAGCCGTTTCACTTTCCGCGCCGGCGTTCCCGCCTGCCGGCTCGGCCGGCCCGCTCGGTCCGGGAGATCCGTCCGCCTCGGCCGGTGTCGCGTCGCTGGCCGCGTACCAGCGGCGCGGCTCGGACAGGAGTTCCTTCACGGGTTCGAGCAGCGCATGGATCGAGTTGCGCCGGAAGGCGGTGGCGCGCGGCTTGCGGATGCGGAGGAGCCGGCGATAGCTGTCGATGATGTCGCCGCCGAGGAGGAGCCCGCGTTCCGGATCGTCGAGCGCGCTATCGAGGTCTCCTTCCTCGTAGGCCGCTTCGAGCGCGATGATCGCGGCCTTGAGACGCCGGTAGTACTCCGTGAGCTCCCAGGGGCTCGCCGTGGGAAGCGGGAGGAACGGGCGCTCGCTCATGACCGTTCTTCCCTGTGCTCTCGGGAGTGCCGGCCGCTCACAGTTCGAGCTCCATGCACAGCGCGCCCGGGATGGGATTCTCGTAGTAAGGGGGGATGTCGCGGAAACCGAGGTCGCGATAGAGGCCGATGGCCGCCGCCATCTCGGCCGGGATCGTGTCGAGGCGCATCCGCCGGTAGCCCGCTTCCCGCGCGGCGGCCACCACCGCCGCGGCCAGCGCACGGCCGGCGCCATGACCACGGAAGGCGGGGCGGACGTAGAGCCGTTTCATCTCGCAGATGCCCTCACCTATCTCGCCGCGCCGGCGAAGAGCGATGCAGCCGGCCACGCGTTCCGTGACAGGCGGATCCCCGGGCTCCCGCCCCCCGGGCTCGCGCTCCGCGTGCTCCCGCCCCGAGACCCCGCGCTCGTCTCCGGGGGCCGATCGGCCATTCTCCGGCTCGGTGTCCGCGACGACGGCCAGGAAGAGCCGACCGTCCGGCGGAGCGTACTCGCCCGGTAGCCTCTCCAGTTCCCGGTCGAATCCCTGGAAGCAGAGGCTGAACCCGAGGGACCGGGCGTACTCGACGAAGAGCTCCCGGACGATCCCGATCTGGTCGGCCTTGGCCTGGGCGATCTCGAGCACCTGGTCGGCTCCGCTGAGGGGCGTCTCGAACCGGGGGAGGCTCGCAGCCCTTGTTCCAGGGCCATTTTACACGGTTTCAGCGCGCCCGGTGCGGCTTTCCGGCGCCGGCGCGCCCGCCCCGCTCCAGCCCGCTCGTCCGCGGCCCGGTTCCGCCCCCGCTCTCCATCTCGGCCGAATCTCCGCGCCCGCCCGCCTATCCGAAAGTGAAAGGTCGTAGGAGCCAACCAGGGCCCGGCGGTAAGCTGGACGACCGCGCTTCTGGGATTCCGCGTGTACAGGACGGACCAACCAACCGGTGAGGACAGATCAGTATGGCCAATATCGTTGGACAGAAGGCACCCGAGTTCGAGACCACGGCTGTCGTGAACGGCGAGTTCAAGCCCTTCAAGCTGACCGACCACAAGGGCAAGTGGGTGGTCCTCTTCTTCTACCCGCTCGATTTCACCTTCGTTTGCCCGACCGAGCTGCTCGCCCTCTCGCAGCACTACGATGAGTTCAAGAAGCTCGGTGTCGAGGTCGTCGGCTGCTCGGTGGACTCGAAGTTCTCGCACCTCAACTGGACCAGGCAAGAGATCGCCGAGGGCGGGATCAAGGGCCTCCGCTACCCGCTCATCGAGGATCTCGGCGGGAAGATCGCCGAGATGTACAACGTCCTCCACGGGCCGGTCGCGCTCCGCGCCATGTTCCTCATCGACCCGAACGGCGTCGTGATGCACTCGACCATCAACAACCTGGCAGTCGGCCGCTCGATCCAGGAGACGATGCGCACGCTGCAGGCCTTCCAGTTCGTGGCCGCGCACGGCGATCAGGTCTGCCCGATGGACTGGACGCCCGGCGCGACCACCATGGGCGCGAGCGATAAGGGCAAGAAGGAGTACTTCGCCAAGTACGAGAAGGTGGGCGCGCGCTAGAGCGGTCCATCGCAAGCGATCCTCCTGAGCCAAAACAAAGGCCGGCTGTCGGGGTGAACCCGACAGCCGGCTCTGCGTTCTCGGTCGGTGCGCCCGCGTGTCTTACTTTGTCCCGCCCGGTGCGGACGGCGTGGGGGCCGGCGCCGCGGGCTTCGCCGGCGCCGGCTTCCCCGCTTCCGGCTGACTCACCGCCTTCCGCGACTTCTTGACCTCCATGTTCTGGCCGGTGTGGCATTGCACGCAGAGCTGGCGGTCCTTGCCGTAGGCGAGGAGCTGCGGAAGATCGGTCGAGTGCGGATCGTGGCAGGATGTGCAGTTCAACTCGTCCCCAGTCCGCGGATCGATCGCCGGCCCCGAGTACGGATGAGTGTGCTTCTCATCCGGGTTGTGACAGGTCGAGCACAGCGCGACCTGCTTGTCGACGAGGATGCCCTTCGTCTCGCTCCCGTGCGGGTTGTGGCACGTCGAGCAGTCCTGGACATTGGGATGCTGCACCTTCTTAGCGAACATCCCGCGGTCATGGCACGAGAGACAGGTCTTCTGCACGTCGTCCCGCCGGAGCAGCGAGGCGGTCTTCGCCAGGTGCGGAGAGTGGCAGGCGAGGCACGCCTCCTTGGTCTTGAGCGGCGCGTGCGTCACCTTCTTCGCCGCATCCTGGGCGTGCGCGTCGTGACAGGTGGCGCATAGCCCGATGCCCTCCGCGACGAGCCCCTTCGTTCCGGAGTGGCACGCCGCGCAGTTGTTCTCGGCGTACGGCGCATGCGTGTTGGCGAGAAGGAGACCCTTCTTCCCCGAGCCGTGCGGGTCGTGGCACAGGGTGCAGTCGCCAGTCCCGGCCTCGTAGCCCCGATGCGCGGTGGTGAAGGCGGCAGCCTTCATGTCGTGGCACTTGGCGCAGCTTTCGGTCACCGAGGCCGAAGTGAGAAGCCCCTTTGCCTTGCCGACATGCGGTTCGTGGCAGCTCTTGCACTGGCCGTCCCGCGCCGGCTTGTGCGCGTTCACACCCTTCGCACGCTCCGCCACGTCCTTGTGGCACTCGGCGCACAGCGCCAGCGCCGGCTTGGTGAGGAGGCCGGGCATCACGCCCGAGTGCCCGCCGTGGCAGCTCCGGCAGTCGCCATCGCGGACGGGCGCATGAACGAGCTCCGCCTTCGCCGTGGCCGCCGCCTGCACCACGTCGCCGTGGCACCCGGCGCAGACTCCCGGCGTGTCCTCCTTGAGGAGCTTCGCCGTGCCGGTCGCGTGCGCGTTGTGACAGCTCGAGCACTGGCCCATCTCGACCGGGGCGTGGAGTCCGAGCGGCGCCGGCGGTTTCTCGGTCGCGCCGTGGCATGAGCCGCAGAGCTCGATCTGGGTGGATACGAGCTCGGGCTTCATGCCGGGGACCGGCGTATTGTGGCAGGTCGTGCAGTCTCCCTCGACGAAGGGCTGGTGCTTCGTCGCGCGGATGAGCCCGCGGCTGTCGCTCCGGTGCGGATCGTGGCAGTCGCCGCAGGTGCCGGCCGCGACCACGTACTCGCGGTGCGCCTTCCGGAGCTCCGACGAGGCGGGGTCGTGACAGGACTCGCAGGTCTTCACGAGCCGGATCTTGCCGGCGGCGTCCCTGGTCTTGTGCCCGTCGTGGCAGGTGAGGCACTGCCCCTCCTTCACCGGCTGGTGGACCACGCCGGTGGCCAGACCATCCCGCATCGCCGTGTGGCAGGAGAGGCAGAGCTCGGCGCCCTCGGCTGTGAGGAGACCCTTCGCGCTCTTCGACGCATGGGGACTGTGGCACTTCGTGCACTCCCCGTTCTTGACCGGGGTGTGCAGCTCGGCCGTCGTCACTCCGGCGGTCACTCCACCATGGCAGCTCGCGCAAAGCTCGCCCTCGCGCGCGGTCAGGAGCATCTTCTCCTTGCCCGCATGCGGCAGATGACAGGTGGCGCACCCTTCGGCAAACGGCGGATGCTGGGCCGGGAGCCGGCGTTCCTCATCCTGCGTGCGATGGCAGATCATGCACTGCACCGCCGCAGGGCGGTAGAGAAGCCCCGCATTGTCGGCGCCGTGCGCCGCGTGGCAGACGTTGCACTGCCCGCCCTTGAAGGGGAGGTGCTGCACGGGCTGCGCCAGCTCCTCGGTGAGTCCGCCGTGGCAGCTCGCGCAGACCACCTCCATGTCCGCCTTGAGAAGCGGGGCGGTCGCCGCGGCGTGCGGCGCATGGCAGGCCTGGCAATCGCCCTCCATCGGCGGGTGCTTGACCAGGGCGGCAGTGGCGGCGGTCGGCACGTCCCCGTGGCAGGAGCGACAGAGCGCCTCGGCGGACTGGCGCAGCATCCCCTTCTCGCCGCCGTGCGCGCCGTGACAGAGATCGCAGCGGAACTCCTTGACCGGCGTGTGTGCCGACTCCAGCGCGAGCTGATCGCGCATGCCGCCGTGGCACGCCATGCACAGGTCCTCACCGCTGCCGCGGAGGAGCGCCGCGCGGTCGGAGTTGTGCGGGTTGTGGCAGGAGAGGCACTCGCCGGCCGCCGCGGGCGGATGGCCGCCGGGGGCCGCCGCCGTCTCCTTCACGTCGGAGTGGCAGGTGAGGCAGAGCTCCTCCTTCGACGCGGTGAGCGCCGCCGGATCGGCCGGGAGGCCCGAGTGGCAGCTCGCGCAGTCGCCCTGGGCGTAGGGGGCGTGCACGAAGGACTGCCCCTTTTGCTCGGACGCGCCGTGCGGATCGTGGCATGATGAACAGGATGCGCCCGCCACTTCGGGCCGGTCATGAAGTTCCGGCAACCTCTGGGTCTGGCCGTGGCAGCGGGCGCAAATCTCTTTCTCGGGGGCGAGGAGCAGCTTCGCCGCGGGCGCGTCATGCGCGCCGTGGCACTCGTTGCACTTCCCCTCGGCGAACGGCTGATGCTGCTTCTTGGCGGTCATCGCCGCCTGGATCTTGGTGTGGCAGCTCGCGCATGCGTCGGCTGCGGTGCCGCGCAGGAGTCCCTTCGTATCGGACGCGTGCGGATCGTGACAGGAGGCGCAGTTGACGCCCGCCTTGTCCAGATGCTGGGAGACGGCTCCCGGCTTGGCCGTCACGTCCCCGTGGCAATCGGCGCACAGCGCGCCGATCTCCTTGTTGAGGATGAGCTTCTGCTCGAAGCCGTGCCGCTTGTGGCAGGACTCGCAGTTCTCCTTGGCCACCGGATCGTGGACGATCTTCTTCTTGTAGGTCTCGCGGGCGTCCTTGTGGCAGTCGTAGCAGGGCCGGCCGGCCGCGGCTGCGTCGGAGGCGGCGAGGGTGAAGAGCGCGGCGATGACCATCACCGCGACGATGCAGGCGGCCTTGAGTCCTGGGACTGACCAGGCGCGCGAGATCATGACTAGTTCTCCTTCGTCTCCGCTGCGGGGGGCGGGGAGGGCGAAGCCGTGTCACTCGTCAAGACGTCCTTGAGCTTGAAACTATAGAACGAGCGCGGCGAGAAGTGCGGCGGGAAGTTCTGAAAGGCCCACGTCGAGTCCACGGCACCCGAATCACTGAAGACAAAAACATGGACAGCCGGGTTCTTGAGCGAATCGGACGCCGACACGAACTGGCCCTTGTCGATGCGAAAATCCGGCAAGAACCGCGTCACCCGGGCCGTGAACTTGCTGTCCGCGATGTAGAAGATCTGATTGAGACGGACCCGGTTCTCTTCTTTCCACTCCGGATACAGGCGGCTCCCGGTCTCGATCACGAAGACGTACGTCGTGTCGGCCGGTGAGATCGCCCGGCGCTCGGCGCCCGGCGCCGGCACCATGGCCGAATCCGGTTCGAATGGCTGTTCACCGCCGCCGCCGCCGGGCGGCATCGCCTGCGGCGACCGGCCGATCGTGATGCCGATCGCGATCGACACGAGAATGACGAACCACGTCCGACTGCGGCGGCTCCTATCCGATGCGACCGATGCGACGCGCTGCATGTCTCCTTGCTCCATCCCGCCGGCGCGGTAGCCGGCACCCCTACCGGGTTTCTTGCCCCGTGGGGAAGGCCTCGAGCATCTCGCGTACGGTGAGCGTCAGGAGCTGCTCCATGCTCTGCACGCGGCCCACGCCGAACAACCACTCCTCGTCCCCGCCATCGCGGCTGTGCACGGCGTTCCACAGGACGCGCCCGCTCTCCACTTCGACGAGCCGCAGCGAGAGCGAAGCCTGGGGGATCCGTTCCATCTCGTAATCCCGCTCGGCATAGCTCAAGAGCGAACCGATCAGCAAGGCGTCCGCCTTGAGCTCCGTCCCGATGCTCTTCACGATGTCGGGCGGGATGCGGTCGAGCATCAACCATGGCTCCTTGGCGAGGGCGGCGTCCACCTCGCCCTGGTCGACGACCGTGACGCCTGGCTTCTGCGCCAGCTCGACCGCCACGATGGGCAGCACGCGGTCGGCGGCATCGCGATTGGCGGCGTAGTTGGCGAAGGGGAGGACGGCGATCCGCCAGTTCCCGGCCATCGGCTCGGCCACGTACACGTGCGGCTTGGGTGCGCAACCGGCGAGAGCGAGGAGCAACCCGAACCCCGCGATCGCCGAGCGAAGGCCAGGCTCCCGCCGAATCACGGATCCCGATGCCATATCACTCCCCCTGCGGCAGCGAGTCCAGGAGCTCGCTGCACACATCCGACGTCAGCTCCCCGATCGTGTGGATCTCGCCGGTGCCGAGGATCGGCACGCCGGGTCCGCCGCGGCGAGTCTTGTCCGCGGTCCACACGATGCGCCCCGAGGTGGTGTCCACGAAGCGGACCTCGAGGGAGATGAGCGGGAACGTGTCGCGGCCGACCTGTTCCATCGTGTAGTCGCGCACGGTGCCCATGAAGATGCCCTGGATGCCGAGCTCGGTGGCGAGCCGTCCGAGCTCCTCGGTCGACCAGGGATTGGTGAGCGGCGTACCGCCGCGCACCTTCATCATGGCCGCCACCATCTGCCCCGGTTCGACGACCTGGGCGAATCCGGTCTCGAGGAGCTCGGCGAAGAAGACGTCAGCCACCTTCTGGCCGGCCAGCGGGTCCTGCGCCAGCGACATGAAGGGAGCGACGGCGACCCGCTCGTAGTAGGCGATGTCCGCCTCCTGGTCGACGAAGCGGGCCGAGCTGCCGCAGGCAGCGGCAAGGAGGAGCGTCGCAGCGGCGTAGCTCGCCGTCCGCGTCGCTCTGCCCATCGTGCTCCGGAGGTTCTGGAACATGGCTTTCTCGTTTCTTGCGACCATCGTCTAGAAGTCCTTCTGCAGGCTGACTGAGTAGAACATGCTGGTAGGTCCCGATTCGCGATCGGCGCGCTGCACGCTCAGGACCGTGCGGAACTCGCCGGACAGCCAGGTGCTGAGATCCACTCCCCAGATCGTCTCGTTCGTGGTCTCGACGCCCCTGTACTCGCCCTTCCGCCACTCCCAGTTGCCGGTGAGCGTGACCTCGCGGCCGGGCTGCCAGGATACCGACGCGGTCGTGAAGCGGTCCTCGCGCGGCAACCGGCCCTCGCCGTCCAACACGCGGTAGGTCCCGATCAGGTTCAAGCGCTCCATGGGGTCATAGCCGAGGAGGAGGAACCACTCGCGCTCCTCCTGGATGATCCCGGCGAACTGGGGGAACACGGTTCTCGTCCACGTGACATCGAACTGCGTCGAAGGGCGCGGCGTCGTGCGGACCTGGACGAGCTGGCGGGACTGGTTCCGCGGGCGGAACGGGTCGCTCTCCCGCTGGTAATGGAGCTCGAGGCGACCATCGACTCCGCGTGCGATCGGGCCGTCCGCCATGGCGTAGACCGCGTTCGTCGGCACCTCGCCCTGGCTGTCCCCGAGCCGTTGCACACGCCGGAAGCCGGCGAGGAGATCGATGCGGCGCCACATCATATCCCGGTACATCGATTCGAAGCGCAAATAGTCGGCAATCACTCTTCCAGTGAAGTCGTTCGTCTGCCGGTAGTCGCGGCCGACGACGAAGCTGAGCGGCACGACCGGGCGGTAGGTGACGTTCCCGCTCAGGGCCGTCTCATCGGCCTCGACCGGCGCCGGGAGCGCGTTGTCGTCGGTGTTCTGCCAGCGCTGGAAAGCGGACCCGCCGAGGGTCACCGTGCGATGCGGGCTCCAGGCGGCGTCCAGATTCGCGCGCTGGATGTCGATGTCCACCTCGCGCTCGCGCGAGCCGAAGTCGGTGAGGAGGGCCTCGTAGCCGCCGCCGAGGCTCACGGTCTTGACCACGGTCCGCCCGTCGATGCCGGCCCGGAACTCATCGCTCTCGCGCCTGGCGCCGCCCGCGAACAGGTCCTCGGAGTCGATGCGACGCACGCCCGCGTAGGCGTTCATGAAGTCGTTCCCGTAGGAGAGCTGAACGCGCCGGTCGTCGGAGTCGGAGGGCAAGTTGCCGACCTCTCTCTCCCGGTGCTGCCAGTCGGCGTAGAGCCGCGGCAGCTGGCGCGGGTGCAGGTCGAACAGCGCATAGGCGAAGCGTTCCTTGGCGGGATCGGCCCCCGGCGTGATCCCCTGCCAGGGAGTGAACTGCCCCTCGAAGCGCCAGATCGGGGCGATCAGCTCGCCCTGGAACCGATAGCGGAAGAGATCCTCGTACTCCGGCTCGAACTCGCTCAGGTAGCGGAGGAACGCGCGGAGGCGGAGATCGTAGCCGCCAGGGGTCGTCCCCCGCGTCCACAGGTCGAGCTGGTGCTGCATGAAATCGCTCGTGTCCTGGCCGAAGGTCTGCTGCCCCGTGAGCTCGGTGCGAGTGAAGGAGCCGATGTAGCGACCGTCGATCTGCATGGCCACGGCGGCGGGCGCGCTCCCGAGGAGCGCGGCGCCGGCCATCGCGACCAGGATCGACCGGACAGCTCGGCTCACCATCCAATCTCGCTCCCGCTCGTGTCCTCGCCGGGGGAGGGATGGTGGACGTTGTAGCTCGTGGCCGTCGAGTAGTCGCGGCCATGGCAGTCATAGCAGGCCGTGAGAGAGCCCGACTTGTGCGCCTCGCGGTCGGAGATCGCGTTCATCACGATCCCCTCGATCGTCTGCGACCCGGGGATGCCGTCGCTCGCGATGTGGCAGCCGAGGCAGAAGCGGCGGTTCTGCTCTGCGTTCAGGCGGGGATCGGTGAGCCCGCTCCAGCCTAGCCGCTGATCGCTCAGGACAAAAGCGTTCGGCTGCACGCGGTTGTTCCCCTGGGACCCGTGCGGATTGTGGCAGTCGTAGCAGGGTAGCTTGTCGCCGATCTGGATGTGCGCGGGCCAGTAGAGTGCGACTTGCGGGTTCTTCCGGATCTGGTGCCCGGCGGTGTCGCCGTTCAGCCCCGAGTCGTAGAGATCGGCGATGAGCCGGTTCTCGGGATCCATGCCGGGGAGACCGGCTTGCCGGTGGCATGAGAAGCAGAGCCCGTACTCGGTCGGTGCCCCGATCGTCATGTGCCCGCCGATGCCGCCGTAGGGACCGGTGAGGATGTCCCGCCGGTTCGCCGTGCCGTGCGGATCGTGGCAGTTGAGGCAGAGGCCTTCGCTGCCGTCGTCCTGGCGTGGCATGTCCGGATCGTGGGCATGCGGCGAGTAGTAACGGCCGGTCGCCGTGACCCGGGGATTCCGGTAGACCGCCTCGCCCGGCCAGCGGCCGCGGAACTCGACGCCGGCGCGCCGCTGGCCGCCGGTGTTGGCCTCGAAGTACCCGGCATCGGGCCCGAGGTCGGGAAGGCGATCGCTCTCGCCGAGCGGGTAGTTGGTGGGGCGCGCCTGATGGCAGGGGGTGGCGCCCTGCGTCCAGAAGGCGAGACCGTTCGAGTTATCGGTGAAGAGGTTGGTGGCGGCGGGAGGCCGATCACCTTCCTCGGTGTGCGTCGAGTGGCACTGCGTGCATTCGCCGCGGGTCGGCGGATCGGTCACCACGCGGAGGACGCCCGTCCTGACGTCCCCATGCGGATCGAAGATCACCAGCTCCTGGGCGGTGACCGCGACCCACGCGGCGAGCCCGAGGACCGCCGAGAGGACCATGCCGGATAATGGTCTCACCGGTCGTTCCTACCGGCCGATTGTCTGCTCGCGGAGTCGGGGGGATGGCGAGGGGGGTCCGCGAAAGGGTCGGGTCCGGGCGCCGACCTGGGCCGGAGTATCGGCGCCCGGTCCCGCGGGATCCGGGCCCCGATGGGCCCGGATCCGCAGTCTGACTAGATTACCACGGGTTCGTGTTGGCGCCGCCCTGCGTGTGGCAGGCGCGGCAGGTGTTCCGCATGTCGATGCCGTTGTCGCCCTGCTCGGTGATCGTGCCGGTGCCGAGCATGTAGATCAGACCGAAGGCGTTCTGATTGCCATGGGCCTTGTGGCACGAGAAGCAGGACGGGGTCAGGTCGGTGTCGGTCGCGGTGTAGGTCCCCGCCTTCTTGCCGGCGAAGGACATGACCTGGAGCTGGTTCGCGCCTTCCTGGATGAACCGGGGCAGGTTCGAGTGGCCGCCGGCGACGGCGCCGATGTTGACGCCCGCGTTCGGGTGCCGCACGAACTCGACGGCCGGGCTGCCCGTGCCGCCGACCTCGGGACCGCCCACCGCGCCGTGGAACGACGTGTGGCAGGTCTTGCAGAACTCGGCATAGCGCGAGTCGGTCTGGACCGGCTCGTTGAACGTGATGGCGTTGCGCCCGTAGTGCGTGCCGACCGCGCCCGCCGACCCGTCCTCGTGCACCCACGCCGCGTTGGCGCCGCCCGGGTTCGGGCCTTCCACGTCACCGCGGGTGTAGGTGATGCTGTTGAGGAACAGCGGGTCGTCGATGAACAGGTTCCGGTACCCGCCCTGCGCCGCGAAGGCGCCGAGGTTGCCCTTGGTGCGCCCGTGCGGAGCGTGACAGTTGGTGCAGTTGAGACCGTCCGGATTCGACCACGTGCCGCTCGGCACGGTGCCCGTGTAGTTGAGCGTGTGGCCGGTCGCGCCCGGATAGAGCCCATTCCCGCCCAACTCGTTCAGCGCGCCCGCCTGGCGGACGTAGCCGTTCGAGTGCACCTCGAACACGTCCGGGGCGAACGCCTGGCCGTCATGACAGCCGAGGCAGAGGTCGTTGATGTCGTTCCGGAGCAGGTAGTGGAACGGGCCGCCGGCGCCGAGCGGGGAGACGTTGCCGGAGCCGTTCGGGTTGTAGCCGTGCGACTGGCTGTAGTGCATCACATGGCAGTCCGAGCAGACCAGGTCCTGCCCGAAGTGGTAGTCCCCCGCGAGGGCGAAGGAGGCCATCGCCACCATGCCCAGGGCGACTCCCATCGAGGCGAGCATTCTCTTACTCACGATTCACCTCCGGTTGGTGAGACCCACCATCCCTCAGGGCTCGGCTGACGCCGCTTCCCCTTGGTCCGGCGGAAGGCCTTCGATGTCCAACCGGATGACCTGGCAGCGGGAATCGCCCCGCTCCAGCACCACCAGTTGGTCTGGGGCCAGAAACGCGCATGCGGCCGGGTACTTGAACTGACCGGGTCCGGAACCGAAGCCCCCGATGCGTCCCCGGTATTCACCGCGGCGATCGAAGATGCTGATCGAGTGCCGGATGGTGTCGGTGACCCAGAGGTTGCCCTCCGGGCCCCAGACGGCGTGGACGGCCATCGAGAAGGTCCCGTCGCCCTCGCCGTGCTCGCCGAAGGCGGCGAGCTCGGTGCCGTCCATGCTGCGGACGACGATCTGGCGAGCGGCTTGCGGGTCGATGACCGCGATTTCTGTTTCTTCCGGGTTGACGGCCATGGCGACCGGGCTCACCCAGGAGCCCGCTGCCGTCTCCGGGAATCCGATCTGCCCCTCGAGATGGCCGGCGGCATCGAGCACGAGGATGCCCGAGCGCTGGCCGGCGCAGAGGAGGTAGATGCGCCCGCTGGCGCCGATGGCGATGGCTGTCGGGCGCGCTTGGCCTTCGAGATCGGCCGGCAGCGGCGGCGTGAGATAGCCGATATGGGTTCCGGTCGGGCTCAGGACCTCGATGTCCTTCGCCATCGCATCCACGAGGAAGATGCGGCCCTGCCTGTCGAAGGCGAGGGAGGCGGGCTCGACGATCTGCCGCGCCATGGCCCTGAGCGACGGGTCGTACTGGACCGACCCCCGGGACCGACCGCGGCGGTCGAAGGTCACCAGGCGCTGGTTGCCGGTGTCGGCGATGAGGAAGATCCCGCGCGCCGGGTCCGCGACGATGTTCCGCGGGTGCCGGAAGACATCGAGGGCGGAGGGGCCATAGAGGATCGCATCCACCCCGCGGATGGCGGTTGCCGCCGGCACACCCTCGTCGAGCGCGGCCTGAGCCGGCGCCGTGAAGAAGAGGGTAGCGGCGAGGAGGGCTCCCAGCGGGGGGAGTATGAAGCTGGCCGACGCGCGGTGGCCCAAGTCTGCGTAACTCCTGCAAGTCCAGCGCTGCACAGCTCGTCCTTACGCAGGTGGGCGGGGGAGATGCCAGCCTGCAAAGGCGAACCGAGCGTCTAACTTGCGCATAGGCAACCACCGGGCCATCCGGCATGGTAGACAATATATATATTTTTCAACGACTTAGAGGTGACCGGCCAGAAGCTGCCCACCCCGTTTCGGACATGCGGGCGAGAATGGGGGTCGGGCGCCTGACATATTGACACTCTGTCTGTATCGCGCAGGGTCGTCGGCTCGATGACCCCAGGCGCACCGCGATGTGACAAAAAGTCAGCCTGGGCGGCGATGGTAGATTTCTGGCGAGGCCGGCAGCGACCCAGAAAGTGCTTCCGGAGGGGATCCGGGCGGCCGATTCCGTTACTAGAGGGCGAGCGCCCAGGTTTCCGACCGCGCGCCCATCGCGGGCGCTCTGCGCTGTCCCGCCCAGCGTATACTCGGATGAGTCCTCGCCCACGAGGCCATGTTCCCGAGGATCACGACGATGAAGCCCTCCTTCGCATCCAGGTTCTTTCTTTTCCCTCTCCTGGCGCTGGCGGTCCTCCTGACCGCCGTTTCTTCATCTGCGCAGATCCCCCTCGGCGGGCACATCCGCGGCCTCGTCACGGATGAGTCGGGTGCGCCGATCGCCGGCGCGCGCGTGGCCGCGGGCTACGGCGGACCCGAGATGCCGCCCATGCCCCCGATGCCGCCCGACTCCGGACTCGTCGCGACGAGGACCGATGCGGAAGGCCGCTACGATCTCGAGCTCGTGTACCCCGGTTGCTACCTCGTGCATGCCGGCGCAGCGGAACACCTCGGTCTCTTCTATCCGGGCGTGCCCGATCCGTGGCAGGCCACCTGCGTCGAGGTCGACGGGGGCCGCGTGGTCGACGGCATCGATTTCCGCCTCGGTCCGGCCGGCGCGATCGCCGGCCGCGTGACCGATGCGCGGAGCGGCGAGCCGATCGCGGGAGCGATGGTCCAGGCATGGCCCGCCTTTCGCGACTCGACGATCGTTCCTCCCGGCGACCCGCCGCCGGGCGAGCCGCCGCACGGCGGCGACCCGAGCGAGCCCCCGCACGGGGGCGACCCCGGCTACCCCCCGGAGTACTGGGGTGGCTTCGCGACGACCGGCCCCGACGGCACGTACCTGATCGCGGGCCTCGTCGCCGGCGATTACTTCGTGCGCACCGATGCCGACGAGCACATCGGAGAATTCTACGACGACGCGCAGAATATCGAGGACGCCACTCCGGTGACCGTGGTGCCGCCCGCCACCGTCTGGAGCGTCGATTTCGCGCTCGGGCGGGGCGGTTGCATCCTCGGCCGCGTCGTCGCGGCCGATACGGGCGAGCCGATCGCCGGCGCGATGGTCACGATCGGCGGCGAGTGGCCGGGGCCGATCCCTGAACCGCTCCCACCGCCGCAGCCCGGCGATCCACCGATGGGCGAGCCCGGCGATCCGCCGATGGGCGAGCCCGGCGATCCGGATGGCGGTGGCGGCGGCATCGTCTATCCCGAGCCCGGCTATCCCGATCGCGGTGTCGCCGTGACCGAGCCCGACGGCACCTACCGGATCTGCGGCCTGCCGCCCGGCGACTACCTTGTGCACGCCTGGGCCGAGGGCTATCTCGGCGAGTTCTACCTCGACGCGCGCTGCTACGACGAGGCCGATCCGGTCACCGTGCCGGCCGAGGGCGAGGTCCTCGGCATCGACTTCACGCTCGGCCGCGGCGGCGCCATCGCGGGCACCGTGACGGCCGATCAAGCGCCGGTGCTAGGCGCCTGGGTGTGGGCCTACCCGGTGCGCGGCGATTCGACGATGGTGCCGGATCCGCCCTATCCGATGTGCGGCGGGATCCGTGGCGGTGATGCGATGGCCGATTCCACCGGCCGCTACGTGATCTCCGGCTTGCCGACCGGCGAGTACTTCGTCGTCGCCGAGGCCCCGGGCTATCTGCCGACCTTCTTCGGCGGCGGGCAGGATCCGCGGAACGCGACCCCGGTCGCCGTCGTCGCGCCGGAGACGGCCATCGGCATCGACATCGCGCTCGAGCGGGGCGGTGCGATCGCGGGCGTCGTCCGCGACCAGGAGACCGGCGCGCCCATCGCGCGCGCTTGGGTCGAGGTGTACCTGCCGGGGATGGGGTACCCGTGCTATCCCGGCTATCCGGGCGGCAACCCGGATGGGTCGACCGGCGATCCGGATGGTCCGACCTACCCCGACGGCCAGCCCGGTGGTCCGATCCGCGGCCCGCTCGGCGCGCCGACCGACGAGAACGGTGCCTACCTGATCGAGGGCGTCCCGAGCGGGGAGCACATCGTCTTCGCGTCGGCGTGGGAGCAGGGGTGCGAGCCCGAGTTCTACCGCGATGCGCAGTCGCCGGAAGCGGCGACCCCGGTCCAGGTCGTCGCACCCGGGACGACGAGCGGCATCGACTTCACGCTCGCGCGCATGGCGCCGCTCGACGGCGCGATCGGCGGGCGGGTGGTCGCCGCGGAGAGCGGCGATCCGATCGCGGGCGCGGTCATCGTCGCCATGTCGCTGGCCGGGCAAGCCGGGTTCGGTGTGGCCGACTCGACCGGCTTCTACTGGATTCCGTCCCTCGCCCCCGGCGACTACTACGTTCTCGCCGCGGCGCCGGGGCGGGTGGGCGAGTTCTACGACGGCGCCCTGAGCTGGGAGGAGGCGACTCCCGTTGCGGTGAGCGGGCCCGTGTCCGGCATCGACTTCGCGCTCGACCTCCTCGGGTCGGGCCCGGGGATCCTCTCCGGTCGCGTGGTCGATGCGGAGGGCGAGGGCATCGCGCAGGCCTGGGTGTACGCCGAGCCGGCCGCGGGCGGCTCGCCCGGCTTCACGACCACGGGCGCCAGCGGGCGCTACGTGATCGGCGGGCTCGAGCCCGGTATCTACCACGTGCGCGCGACGCGGCCCGGGATGGGCGACGCGTATCACTCGCATGGGGCCCCCGGCACCCCGGGCGAGCCGGTCGAGGTCACCGCGTCGCCGCTCTCCGGCATCGACATCGTGATGGCGCCCGGCGCGCCGCCGGCGGACGTCGTGCGGCTCGAGCCGGCGATCCCGAATCCGTTCCGCGATGCGACCGCGATCCGCGTCTCGCTCGCGGCGGCGGCCGGTCCTGTGCGCGTCGACGTGATCGACGTGAGCGGGCGCGTCGTGCGCCGCTTCGAGGAGCAGAACGCGGCGGCGGGGACCATGTCCGTCCTCTGGGACGGGCGGGACGGTGCGGGGCGGCTCGCGCCGAGCGGCGTCTACATCTGCCGGGTCGAAGCGAACGGAAAGGTGGCGACCGGCCGCCTGGTGCTCGTGAGGTAGGGCGGGGGCCGGCGCTGCTGAGCGAAGGCGGTCGCTGCTCCGCGGCCCGGCCGCTCGGGGGCGCTGCTCCGCGAAGGCGGTCGCCGCTCCGCGGCTGCCCTCGCCGGCTCAAACACTCGCCGGCCGACACGCTGGGTGCTCACACCGTCCGGCGCGCCGGCCGGCGAAACTCGCCGGCGAGGGCAGCACGCGTCGCGCGCCCGCCTCGCGCTCCGCGCGCCGGCGCGACTCCCGTACTGATATTGGGTTATAGTGGCGGCGGAGGTTCGCGATGACGATGACCACGCCGCCGCACGACCCGGCGCCCGCGATCGGCCCGGCCCGGAACGACGCCGAGCTCGCCGCGCTCTTCGACATCCTCTCCCGGGTCTTCAACTTTCCACGGGCGTACGCAGATAAGTACTGCGAGCGGCTCGGCCGCGAGCACTTCCGCGTGCTCCACGCCGGCGGCCGCGTCGCCGGCGGGCTCGCCCAGCTCCCGATGGCCCAGTTCTACGGCGGGCGAAGCGTGCCGATGACCGGCATCGCGGTCGTCGGGGTGGCGCCCGACGTGCGAAGCCGCGGCGGCGCCACCGCGCTCATGCGGGCGAGCCTCGAGGAGATGCACGCCGCCGGCACCGCGCTCTCGGTGCTCTATCCCGCCACCTGGCCGCTCTACCGGCGCGTCGGTTACGAGCTCGCGGGGAGCCGCTACCAGATCGAGCTCCCGCTCCGCCGCCTCCATCTCCGCGAGCGCGGCCACGAGATCCGCGCGATCGGAGAGGGTGATCCGGCGGCCGTCGCCACGGTGGAGGCGCTCTACCGCGAGGTCGCGACGTCGCGCAACGGCTACATCGATCGGAGCGGCTTCATCGGGGCCAGGGCGCGGGCTCCGCGCTTCGAGCCGGGGGAGGGCTATCTCGCCGTGAACCCGGCGACCGGCGCGGCCGAGGGCTACATCTACTACAAGCGCGAGGAGAGCGAAGAGGCGGCGTATGCGCTCGAGATCTCCGATCTCGTCGCGACCACGCCCGCGGCGGGGCTCCGCCTCCTCACCTTCCTCGTCGATCATCGCTCGATGGCGGATGTCGCTGTCTACTACGGCTTGCCCTGCGACCCGTTCCTTCGCCTCCTCCCGGAGCGGGGGCACACGGTGAAGCTCTTCGACCACTGGATGCTTCGCCTCGTGCACGTGCGCGCCGCTCTCGAGGGTCGCGGCTACCCCGCCGGCCTCGCTGCCCAGGTGCATCTCGACGTCGCCGACGACATCCTGCCCGGGAACGTGGGGAAGCTCGTGCTCGCGGTCGCGAACGGCCGTGGCCACGTCGAGGCAGGCGGGCGCGGTGACGTGCGCGTGGACGTGCGCGGTCTCGCCGCGCTCTACTCCGGGCAGGCGACCCCGTGGGATCTGCGCATCGTGGGGCAGCTCGCCGCGGCGAGCGAGGAGCCCCTCGTCGCGCTCTCGTCGGTGTTCGCCGGCCCGGCCGCGGCCACCCCGGACTTCTTCTAGCTCGGCGGATGCAGCGCCCCTATAATCCGCCCATGCTGTCCCGGCCCGGATCTCGCCGCCGCGCTCTGCTGCTGGCTGTCGTCGGCTGCATCGCCTGTTGGCTCCTCGCCGCGGCGCCGCGCCTGCGCGCCGAGGAGACGGGGGCCGGCGCCGCCCCCGCTCGGGACCGCCGCTGGTTCGCGACCGAGCGGCTCCCCACCTTCGTGCCGCTCGTGCTCTTCGCCGGTCTCGTCGGCGGCTTCATCCTCGCCGCCCGCGGCGGCCGGAGCCTCTTCGTCCGCCGCATCGCCGGCCTCGACGCCATCGACGAGGCGATCGGGCGCGCGACCGAGATGGGCCGGCCCATCCTCTTCTCGCCCGGCCTCGACGAGATGGATCAGCCGGCGACCGTCGCCGCGATCAACATCCTCGGCCAGGTCGCCGAGAAGGCCGCCTCCTACGATCATCGCGTGAGCGTGCTGAATCGCGATCCGATCGTGATGAGCGTGGCGCAGGACGTCGTGCGGAGCGGCTATCTCCGTGCCGGGCGGCCCGATCTCTACCGCGAGGAAGATGTCTTCTACGTCACCTACAGCCAGTTCGGCTACGCGGCGGGGGTCGCCGGTTTCATGGTGCGGACGCGGCCGGCGGCCAACTTCTTCCTCGGCCACTTCTACGCCGAGTCGCTCGTGATGGCCGAGACCGGGCAGGCGACCGGCGCGATCCAGATCGCGGGCACCGACTCGGACGCGCAGCTCCCCTTCTTCATCACCGCCTGCGACTACACGCTGATCGGCGAGGAGCTCTACGCCGCCTCGGTCTACCTCGCGCGCGAGCCGCTCCTCCTCGGGAGCCTGAAGGCGCAGGACATGGCCAAGCTCCTCATCATCATCTTCATCCTGGTCGGGGTCGCCGCCGGGTTCCTCGGCGTGAACATGGACTTCTGGGCCGCGGCGAGCGGCGCGGGGGGCTAGCGCGCCATGATCCAGCGCACGCTGCCCATCGCCGTCGCCATCGTCTTCGGCGTCTTCATGCTCGCCCAGTACTTCATCCCGCACCCGTGGATGGTGCGGGGCTACAACACGGTCCTCGACTGGAAGCAGATCGTCTTCGGCTGCACGCTCACGCTCGGCGTCTTCAGCCTGCTCCGCTTCCACGGGCGAAAGCTGCTGCGGCGCGATCACGGCGCTTTCTTCAGCGGCGTGGCGCTCGTCTCCTGCGTCGCCACGGTGCTCGCCGGGATCTTCTTCGGCATCGAGGGCGGTCCCTATCGCTGGCTCTTCGAGCGCGTGCAGGCGCCGATGCAGGCGACCCTCTTCTCGATGCTCGCCTTCTTCGTCGCCTCCGCGTCCTACCGCGCCTTCCGCGCCCGCTCGACGCACGCGACCCTCCTGCTCGTCGCCGGTTGCATCGTCATGCTCGGGCGCGTGCCGGCAGGGGACATCCTCGGTTTCGACGCGGGGGGCGCGCGCTACTCGCTGGCCGGGCTCGCGAGCTGGATCCTCGACATTCCGAATCTGGCGGCCAAGCGTGGAATCCTGATCGGGGTCGGACTCGGCATGATCTCGACCTCGCTGCGCATCATCCTCGGCGTCGAGCGCGCCTACCTCGGACAGTCGCGCTCCGGCGGAGGCGGGTCATGAGCGAGACGCAGGGACCCGCGTCCGCCACCGCCCCCGCGCCCGGGCCGCGCGGCCCGCTCGGCGTCCTCGCCGCGCTCGACCGCCGCTGGATCTACCTCGCGATGGCGCTCGCGGTGGCCATCCCGATGATCGCCCCGGTGCGGCTCCCGATCGTCATCTCGAAGGAAGTCGAGGCCTTCCACCGCGAGATCGAGGCGCTCGAACCCGGCGACCAGGTCCTCTTCTCGTTCGACTACGAGCCGGACGTCATGGCCGAGCTCGATCCAATGACCGAGGCTGTCCTCGATCGCCTCTTTGCGAAGGGCATCCAGGTCATCGCCATGACCAACTACGCGGGCGGCGTCGGCATCGGCCAGGCGCGCCTCGAGGCGGCGGCCCGGCGCCACGGCAAGACCTACGGCACCGACTACGTGTTCCTCGGCTACAACCCCGACTGGTCGGGGACCATGCTCCGGCTCGGCGAGAGCATCAAGGCCACCTTCCCCGTGGACCAGTTCGGGCGCCCGACGAGCGAGCTACCGCTCCTCGCCACCTGCGACGCCTATCGCGACATCGAGCTCCTGGTCTCGATCGCGGGGAGCCAGCTCTCCGAGTTCTGGGCCGCGTACGCGGGCGCGCGCTATGGCCAGCGCATGGTGAGCGGCAACACGGCGATCCAGGCCATCTTCATCTACCCGTTCTATCAGTCGGGACAGATCAAGGGCTTCCTCGGCGGGTTGAAGGGCGCCGCCGAGTACGAGACGCTGATCGAGCGGCCGGCCTTCGGCGTGCGCGGCATGGGCTCGCAGTCGGCGGGGCATCTCCTCATCGTGGCCCTCGTCATCGCCGGGAACGCGGGCTACTTCATCATGCGGCGGAAGGGCCTCCTCCAGGGGAACCGGCTCCGCGCCGTCGAGCGGGAGGGGCGGTCATGAGCCACCGCGCCCGCACGCGGGAGGGGCGGTCATGAGCCACGACCCGGGTGTCTGGGTCACCGCCCTCCTCACTCTCGCCATCTTCTCCTTCCTCTACCGGGAGAACCGGGTCTTCCGCTTCGCCGAGCATCTCCTGGTCGGAGTCTCCGCCGGGTACTACGTCGTCCAGTACTTCTACTCGGGCGTCATCAAGAAGATGGTCATCCCGATGTCGCAGGACCTCGGGGCCAACTGGGTCCTCGTGTTCGGCGGGCTCTTCGGGATCCTCATGTTCACGCGCCTCTCGCTCCGCTACGGCTGGGCGGCACGCTACCCGATCGCCTTCTACGTGGCGGCCGGCGCCGGTTACTTCATCCCGTCGATCCTCGATGCCAACGTCCTGAGGCAGATCGGCGGCACGCTCACCGCGCCGGCGGCGGCGGTGGGCCTCGCGGCCATGATCTCCGCGTTCGTGCTCGTCGCGGGCGTCATCTCGTGCCTCATCTACTTCTACTTCTCGGTCGAGCACAAGGGTCCGGTCGGCACCGCCTCGCGCATCGGGATCCTCTTCCTCATGCTCGGGTTCGGCGCGAGCTTCGGCTACACCGTGATGGGCCGCATCACGCTCCTGATCGGCCGCTTCCAGTTCCTGTTCCACGACTGGCTCGGCTGGATCGGCTAGCAGGTCGCCCATGAGGATCGCCCGGAAGATCCGCACGGCTCGCGAGCTCTTCGCCTACCATCGGGCGCGCTCCGCCGCGTTCGCCGAGCATGATTTCCGCGATGTCTACGGGGCGACGCGCGAGCGTCTCGAGCGTGCGCTCGGGCGCCCGGCCACCGGGCTCCGCATGCTCGACGTGGGCTGCGGGCAGCGCACCCCGGCGACCCTCCTCTTCACGGCGGCGGGGAACGAGGTCATCGGCATCGACACCGAGCTCATCACGCACGGCCCCGGCCTCGGCTCCTTCCTCGCCACCTGGCGGGCCGACGGCCTCGAGCGGGCGGGGAAGACCCTCGTCCGCCAGCTCATGTTCGATCCGGCGTACGATCGCCGCCTCGCCGAGCTCATCCGGAAGCCGCTGGCGCGGCGCGCGCTCGATCTCCGCCGGCTCTCGGTGACCGAGATCGAGTTTCCCGACGCGAGCTTCGACGCCGTCATCTCGAACGCGGTCTTCGAGCACCTGCCCGACGTGCCGGCGGCGACCGCCCAGGTCGCGCGCCTGCTGCGGCCCGGCGGCGTCGCCCACATCGCGATCCATCTCTTCCCGAGCCTCTCCGGCGGGCATCACATGGCGTGGGCTTTTCCGGAGGAGTCGGTGCCCGCCGATGTGCCGCCCTGGGATCACCTGCGCGCGAACCGCTTCCCCGCGCACGTCTACCTGAACAAGCTCAAGGAGAGCGACTACCGGGCGGCCTTCGCCGCGGAGACGCGGCTCGAGCTCTGCGAGTGGGTGACGGCGCGGACCGAGGGGGAGGCGCTGCTCACGCCCGAGATCGAGCGCGAGATCGGCGGGCGCTACACGCGCGACGATCTGCTCCGGCGCGAGGTGATCGCCATCGCCCGCCGGCGGTAGCGAGGCGGGGGCGCCGGCCGGCAGGGCGGATTGACGGCCACAGCGCTATAATTGCTGGTAGTCGACGCCCACGCGGCGGGTCCGCGGCCTGAAGCGGCCGGCGACCCAGGGGTTGCACTGAATGGAGGTGAACCCATGACTGCCAACCATGTCACCTGTAGACGCAATGCGGTTCGCAGGCGGTGGCGCAAGGCGGCCGTAGCGGCGTTCGTGCTCTTTGCAGGTCTTGCTCTCGGCGGCGGTGCGCTTGCGGAGTGCATCGACTATGCGGACTTCCTGCATGTTGAGGGACAGATCAGCACGTGGGGAGGCTTCGATGTGGCGGTGGCCGGGAATCGGGCCTATGTGATCGGCCACCAACGTCTCTATGTCATCGACATCACGCTTCCGTCGTCCCCTGGCGGGCTGGGCAACGTCCTCCTGCCGGAGATCGGGGTGGGCAGGGCGGTCGCGGTCGCCGGCAACTACGCCTATGTCGCCGTCGGCCCCTACGGCCTCCGCGTGGTTGACGTATCCAACCCGGCGGCGCCGCAGGTTGTCGGTAGTGTCGATACGCCGGGGGACGCACAGGGCGTCGCCGTGGCCGGCAGCACCTGCTACATCAGCGATGACGTCCGTGGCCTCCAGGTGGTGAACGTGGCGAACCCCGCCGCGCCCGTCCTCGTCGGGAACGTCGATACGCCCGGCACGGCCTACGACGTGTGGGTGGCGGGCAGCTACGCGTACGTTGCCGACGGCATCTCCGGGTTGCAGGTGATCAACGTGTCGAACCCGGCTGCGCCTGTCATCGTCGGCAGCGTCGGCACTTCGAGTGAGGCCGTCGACATCGCGGTGGCGGGGAGCTATGCCTACATCGCCGCAGGAAGCGATCTCAAGGTGGTGAACGTCACGAACCCGGCCGCACCGACTATCGCCGGGAGTGTGTACCTGCCGGGCATAGGCGTCGGAGGGGTGTCCGTGGCGGGCGACCTCGTCTGCGCCGCCAACGGGACCTGTGGCATCCGCATGCTCGACGTCTCGAGCCCGAGCTCGCCCGTTCTCCTCGGCACCCTCGTTGTTCCCTCCGGCGTTGAGGGTGCTCAGGCCGTGGTCATGGCCGGGGGCTACGCCTATATCGGCACCTCTCCGGGCCTCATCGTCGCCGACCTGTCGAATCCGCGGTCGCCGGCGCTGGTGGGCGCCATCGATACGATCGGCCGCGCCAGCTGGGTGGCGTTGCGCGGAAACCATGCCTACATCGCGGACGGCGACCGTGGCCTCCAGGTGGTGGATGTATCGACTCCGTCGTCGCCTGTCCTCGTGGGCAACGCCGATACGCCCGGCACGGCCCTGGGCGTCGCGCTGGCCGGGGCGCATGCCTACATCGCAGATGGGGCCCGTGGTTTGCAGGTGGTCGCTATCGCCAACCCCACATCCCCGGCGATCGTCGGGACCGCCGACACGCCGGGCCATGCTTCCGGGGTGGCGGTGGCCGGTAGCTACGCGTACGTTGCCGACGGCATCTCCGGGCTGCAGGTGATCAACGTGTCGAACCCGCTGTCACCGGTCCTCGTCGGAAGCTTCGACACCATGGGCTCCGCCGTCGAGGTGGTCGTCGCGGGGGACTACGCCTACATTGCCGACGGTCCCGGGGCACTGACGGTCGTCCGGATCTCGAACCCCGCCTCTCCAGTCTTCGTGACAATCGTCCCCATGCCGGAACCGCGGGGCGTGACGGTCAGCGGGGCCTACGTCTACGTCGCTGTCGGTGAATCCGGTCTCCAGGTGGTCGGCATCTCGGATCCCGCGTCGCCAGTCCTCCTCGGCAGAGTGGATACGCCGCGCGACGCCCAGGGCGTTGCGGTGGCCGGGAACCATGCCTACGTGGCCGACTTCAGCTCGGGCCTGCAGGTGGTTGACATCTCGAATGCCGCATCGCCGGTGCTCGTGGGCGCGGCGTATGCGGATGGTCCGCCGGGCAGTGATCTCGCCCTCTGTGAAGCTGTGGCCGTCAGCGGCGACTACGTCTACCTCGCCGCGAGCTACTCCGGCGTCCAGATCTTTCCGGCCCAGTGCGCCACGACGGGGATCGAGGAGCCGGCGGCGACGGTGCCGCTGGCAGTGCGGATGGATCAGAACCAACCCAACCCGTTCGCGCGCTCGACCAGCATCCGCTTCAGCTTGCCGGCGGCGGTGAACGATGTCGTGCTCGACGTCTTCGATACCGGTGGCCGCCGCGTACAGGTACTGGCGATTGGCGCGCTCCCGGCCGGCGGGCACCAGGTCGCCTGGGATCGGCGCGACAGCCGGGGAGCGCTCGTCCCGTCAGGAGTCTACTTCTACCGGCTTACGGCCGGCGCCCACCAGGAAGTGAGGAAGATGGTGTTGCTGCCGGGACCGTGATCCCGGCGGCCGGGCAGACCGGGGTGTCGGCCCGCCTCACCTCGCCGGCGTGACGCTCACTCCGGCGATGGCGATGGTCGGCGCCGCGACGAGGTTCGTGAACGCGAGGTCGTGGCCGAGCGCCGTGAGGTTCATGAGCATCTCCGGCAGGAGGGCGGTCACGGTCCCCCGCGCTGCCCGTCCGGGCTGTCCGTGCGTGATGAGTTGCCCGGTGACGCTGAGGAGATAGCGGCCGCTCGCCGCGTCGAACGCCTTCCGCTCGGCCTCGTGCACGAGGAGGCCGTGCTCGATCGCGGCGACGATCTCCTCCGGCGTGCGGCACCCCGGCGTGAGGATCAGATTGCGGGGCCCGATCGCGGGCGGCATGCGGCACGAGGTGCGCATGGCGTTCCCGGTCGAGGGGAGGCCGAGCGCGGCCGCGGAGGTCGCATCGCAGAGCCAGCCGGCGAGCCGCCCGCCGACGATCGGATGGTGATAGGCGGTCGGCGTGCCCTCGTCGTCGAGCGGGGCGCTCGCGAGCCCGCCGGGGAGTGTCCCGTCGTCGATCACGTTCAGGAGATCGTTCCCGACCCGCCTCCCGAGCCGACCGGCGAGGAACGACTCGCCGCGCACCACACGATCCGCCGAGAGCGCGACGGCGAGCGCGGCGAGGAGGTCGGCGGCGAGGTCCGGCGGCAGGACGAGGGTGCGGCGGCCCGCCGGGGCTCGCCCGGCGCCCGCGATGCGCGCGGCGCGCGCTCCGAGGAGCGGGCCGAGGCACGGGGTCGCGAGGTCCGTGAAGCGCCGCGTCGTCACGCGCCCGCTTGCGACCGCCGCCCGGTCGGCCCGCGCGATCACACGGCCGGAGATGCCGGCCTTGGCGGCCGTCGTTGCGACGCGCACGCCGCGTGTCGATGCAAGATGGGTCTCGCTCAGCCGGTCCTCGTACATGAAGTCGGCGCGCGCGAGGCGAACGGCGGCGCGACAGGCGTCTTCCTCGCGCTCGAGGAGCGCGCTCTTCTCGGCGATCGTGGCGACGATGAGCGCCGGATCGACGAGGGCAAAGGGCTCGGCGGCGGGGATCGCTGTGGCCGGTTCGGGGAGCACTGCATGAGCGCGCGCCGGCTCCCCTTGCGTGCTGCCGACAGCTCTCCGCGCCAGCGCGCCCAGGTGCTCGCCGCTTGCGCCCGACAGCGCCCAGAACCCGGGCCGCCCGCCGGCGAGGACGCGCAGCCCGATCCCCTCCTCCATGTAGGTGTGGCTCGTGGTCCGCCGCCCGATCCGGTGAACGCACGTCACACGCGTCCGCTCGACGTACGCCTCCGCCTCGTCCGCTCCGGCGCCGAGGGCCGCCGCGAGCGCCTTCCCGGCAACGGTCTCGAGATCGGCTTCATCCCGCATAGGACCGCCAACGTTACCGGGCCTGAGCCCCGCAGTGGTAGTCTCTTTGTGCGCCCCCGTCGCTCGCCGCGTGCGCGCTCAGCGGAGCCAGACCCCCTTGCCTCATTGCCCGCCGCCACGTATCGTTCCGGGGTCGGCCGGGAGCCTGTTCCGGGCTCCGTCCCGTGGTCGGCCGCTGCGAGATCGACTGCATCGAGGATTCCAAGGTCATGGCGTTCTGCTGAACACGCTCCCGTGCTGCCTCCGGGTGCCGCCCCGCGCCCGCCCAAGGCGGTCGTCCTCCTTTCAGGAGGCCTCGATTCGACCCTCGCCGTGCGCATGCTCAAGGAGCAGGGCGTCGAGGTGCACGCGGTCAACTTCAACACCGGCTTCTGCCTCACCGATCACGCGCGCAAGGTGCGAAAGACGGACGACTTGAAGAAGCTCCGCAACGAGGCGCTCCGCGCCGGCGCCGATCTCGACGTCGAGGTCGAGATCGTCGACATCTCGAAGGAGTACCTCGACATCCTCACCAAACCGAAGCATGGCTACGGCTCTGCGGCCAACCCCTGCATCGACTGCCGCATCTTCATGCTCCGGAAGGCGCGCGAGATCATGGAAGGGATCGGCGCCGATTTCGTGGCGACCGGGGAGGTGCTCGGACAGCGGCCGATGAGCCAGATGCGCCCGATCCTCGACTTGATCGAGCGCGAGTCGGGCTTGAAGGGGAAGCTCCTCCGCCCGCTCTCGGCGCAGTGCCTGCCGCCGACCGAGCCGGAGAAGACGGGGCTCGTCGATCGCGAGCGCCTCGGCTCCATCCGCGGCCGCACGCGCACGGGCCAGATGGCGCTCGCCGCCAGCTTCGAGATCGAGGAGTTCCCGCAGCCGGCCGGCGGCTGCTGCTTCCTGACCGACGATAACTACGCCAAGAAGTTCCACGACTTCATGGCGCACTGGGACGGACAGCGCGAGTTGAAGCTCGAAGACTTCCTGATCCTCAAGGTCGGCCGCCATTTCCGTCTCTCGCCGCGGGTCCGCGCGATCGTCGGTCGCATGGAGGGCGAGAACAAGTTCCTCTCGTACTTCGGGGCCGGGCACTGGCTCCTCGACGACACCCGACATCTCAGGCCCGACCACCTGGGTGGACGGCGAGCCGGACGCGACCGAGATGGCGAAGCTCGCCGAGATCACGGTGCGCTACTCCGATTGCCCAGCGGACGGCTCGACGCGCATCTTCGCGCGCAGGGACGGCGAGGAGAGGGAGATCGTCGCCATCGCCGGCATGAGCCTCCGCGAGCTCGACAGCTACCGCATCCAGTGATGCATCCCGCCGACACCGAGCCCGCGCGCACGCTGGATGCGGTCGGGCTCTTCTGCCCCGTTCCCATCATCAAGACGGCGGCGGCCGTGAAGGAGATGGCGGTCGGCGAGGTGCTCCTCATCCGTGCCGACGATCGGGGCGTGCTCGTGGATCTACCCGCCTGGTGCAGGATGGCGCACCACGAGCTCCTCGGCATGGCCGAGGAGGGGGACGTGGTCGTCGCCTACGTGCGGAAGACGCACGCGTAGGCGGTGACTGCGTGCGCGCCGCGCGGCGGTGTGCGACGTCCTGTCATCGGAACGAGGCCTCCTGCGGGCGGAGCTGCGCCGGTGCTCCCCGCGGACCGGCCGCCGCCGGGTCGCGGTCAGACCTGCTGCATCGCCCCGGCGATCTGGTCCCAGAGCTGGCCGACGATCGGTCCGATCGCCATCAGGGCGACCAGGGCGGCGATCGAGATGATCGCCGCGATGAGCCCGTACTCGATCATGTCGGCGCCACGGTCGTCGGTGGCCAGACGGCGAAGCTGTGCGAACATGGAACACCTGCCTGTTGGTCGTGGCTGCGTGCGAGCGGTTCCGCTCCGCACAAGACGGACGGCGGCCGCGGGAATCCGGGTGGGGACGGAAAGCCCCTCATCCCAAGCAAGCCCGGGGCCAGTCTGCGCGGGGCCGCGCTCCGGCCATCAGGTGTCGAATCCGCGCCGCCGGGAGCAGACAGGCAGGAGTTCCCACGCCGCCCGGACCGGCGTGCAAGATGCGCGCGCGCTCGCAAACCGCAACAAGTGTGGTACCCGGGGCGTGCGCACTGGATCAAGGCGGCCCGGGCCGAGGGCGGCGGGACGGCGCCGGCGACGCTCCGGTTCAGGATGACCGGGCAATGCGCCGATACGACCTGGAGACAGCCGGTTACGCTCGGTCCCGAACCCCGGCGCCTGGCGAGACCCGGCCGCAGTTTGCCGCGCGCCTCGCGGGCGCCATCAGGTCATACCGCGCACCATTGAATCTGCCCGCCGACATGTTGATCGCCGTGATCCTCGCCGCCGCCGCGCTGGTGGGGATCGGCCTCTTCTTTGCGCTCCGTCACCGGAGCCGCCCGGCCGAACGCGCGCGGCCCGCCAGGATCCGGGGAAGCCAAGGTGCGGCGCCCGGCAAGACCGCGGAGAGCGGGCGTGCCGAGCGCGCCCGCCGCGAGGACGCCGGGCGCGACGACGCCCGCCGCGACGACGCCGGGCGCGAAGACCCCGAGCGGGAAGACCCCGAGCGGGAAGACCGTGAGCGGGGAGACCGTGAGCGGGAGCCCCGGAACGAGAGCCGGGTCGAGGCCCTCGAGCGGGCCAACCGCAAGCTCATCGAGCATCACCGGCAGTCGGAGATCTTCCTCGCCACCGCCACGCACGAACTCCGGACCCCGCTCTCCGGCATCGTCTCTTACGCCGAGGTGCTGGCCGAGTACTACGACACGATCTCGGATGACGAGCGCCGCTCCCTCTGTCAGGCGCTCCACCAGCAGTGCAAGGCGATGATGGGACTGGTGGACGAGCTGTTCGATTTCGCGCGGCTGCAGAGCGGCCGTCTCACGCTCGAAGCGGAGCCGATTCGCGTCAGCGAGCTCGTGGCCTCGGCCTGCGACGTGGTGCAGCTCCCGGCGGCCGAGCGCGGGCTCCGCATCGAGCGCCAGCTCGCCGATCTCGGCCCGGTCGTGCTCGATCCGACCAAGATCCGGCAGTGCGTGCTCAATCTGCTCTCGAACGCGGTCAAGTTCACCGAGCCGGGAGGCGTGATCATCGTGCGCCTGGGCGCCGCCGCTGAAGGAATCGAGGTGGCGGTGACCGACACCGGCTCCGGCATCCGTCCCGAGGAGGTGGACCAGATCTTCGAGATCTTCCACTCGGGTTCGGTGCGGCGCGGCGCCAAGAGCCTCGGGCTCGGGCTCTACCTCGTGAAGAGCTTCGTCGAGCTCCACGGCGGCAACGTGTGGGTGGAGAGCCAGCCCGGGGAGGGCTCGACCTTCGCCTTCGCGCTCCCGTGGACCCCGCCGCGGGCGAGCCTCGCGCTCGACACCGACGCCGCGTAGTGCGGCGCCGGTTCCGCCCGGGTGCTAGAAGAGCTTCCCGACCAGGTTCGTCGCGTAGTCGCGCAGGAAGATCACGCGCTGGACGAGGAGCGCGACGCGGCCCATGACGGTCAAGCCGAATCCGGCGCCGAAGCCGACCATCAGGGTGATGATGCCGATTCGCGAGGTCACACCGAGGAGCCCGGTGTGATGCTTCGAGAAGAAGAAGTAGGAGAGGGAACAGATGAGTCCGAGGAGGGCCAGGAAGAAGTTGAGCCCCACCAGGTCCGCCGTCACCGGGCGGATGGTGCCCTCCACCTGCAGGAAGACGCCGGTCTTGAAGGCGAGCGGGATGAACACGCCGGTCGAGATCCCGATGTAGAAGGCGAGGGCATAGCGGGAGAGCCAGCCGCGCCGCGGCGACAGGCGGAACCACATGAGCACGCCGAGCGCCACCGGGATCAGGTAGTGCCACTGGTGCTGCTGCCCGACCGGCACCCACACCTTGTCCCAGAAGCTGGTCCAGAAGAGCAACATGGTCCAGTAGCCGGTGGTCACGCCGACCCACAGTCGCTCGACGAACTTGTAGAGCGGGTTGTCGCCGATCAGGAACGAGAAGATGGCGAGCGTGGCGAATGCGGCCAGCGTTTGCCAGGCCAGGGTGGTCCAGGTGACTTCCATCGTTCTACCTCGCCCCCGCAGCCCGCTTGCGGGCCCGCCGCTGCGCCACGTATGCGATGTTCGTGATCACCATGAACACCAGGATCACGAGGTGGGTAGACATCTGGTACGGCATGCCGCGCGACCCCTGCCCGCGCCGACCGACGAGCATCTCGTACTCGGCCGCGCCCTTCATCCCCGGGATGAGCCCGAAGATCTGCCGCGACTGGAGGTACGGATAGTAGTCGGAGGCCATGACGCCGGTGACCCCGAGCGCGAGGGGGACCCCGTACTTCGCGTTCCCGTACTGGATCCACATCTCGGCCACGCTGCCGCCGGCAAAAGAGATCACCGCCTTCACATTTCTATAGTTGTGGATGTCCTGCATCATGGGAATCGAGTCGACCGGCGTGCCGTAGTAGTCGGTCGGAAACGGCACGCGGAAGTCGGATCCCATGGCCAGGATGGTGATGCCGGGGTAGGGCTTGTAGCCGAGGAAGGTGTAGTCGATGTTCCGCTGCTTCCCTTCCTCCTGGGCCACGCGCGCGATCAGCTCTTCGGCCATCGCCGGCCCGAACTGGGAGAGCGCCGTGACCACGACCCGCGCATCGCGCTGGAAGGCCTGGCGAAGGATGGCCTCGGTCATCGGGTGGAGCTCGGCAAGCGTCGAGGGGTCGTAATCGATCGCGAGGAAGAGGTTGTCCCCCGGCTGGAGCTCCTCGATGAAGTTGTAGACGCTCCGTACCTCGTTCGAGATGCCGGTCGGGACGCTGAACGGGATGACGGTCGGGAGGAGCACCGCGACCGCCAGGATCAGGTAGATCCAGCGGCGGTCGACCGACAGGAGCCGGTCGTACCAGCGGGTGGCTACGGGTCGCGTTTCCATGGTCGCCATCTCCTCCCCGCGCCTAGTCGCGGCCCATGTACGAGCTCTCGATGCCGAGCAGGATCTTCATGCTGTAGCTGATCGCGCCGAGCGCCACTCCGATGATGATGGCGCGCTTGGCCGCCATGTTGGGCACGGCGAGGATCCAGCGCACGAGTTCCGCGTTCCACGTCGAGAGCGGTTCCGGCAGCGGGATGAGCCGGAGCATGACCACGAAGGCGGTGACGAGCAGGATCGCCGCGAGCACCGTGCGCACGCGGAAGGCGCGGTAGGCGGCGCTTGCGATGTAGAAGGCGAGCATCGAGAAGAGCGTGGCCTGGGCGGGGACCAGGATGTACTGGAAGAGCTGCATGTAGAGGGTCCCCGACTCGAGGCTCTCGCGCCGGGCCCCGGCGATGACCATGAGGGCGAAGCCGAAGAAGGTGGCCATCGAGTAGATGCGCTCCTTCCGGTCGTGCCTGCCCTTGGCCCACGTGTTCCGGAGCAGGGAGAAGATGCCGATCGGCAGGGCCAGGATCCCGATCACGATCACGAAGTCGTTGGCATAGGTGAACACGAACTCCGAGACCGGGTGCGGTACGAAGTACTGGATCACCATGACGAGTCCGGAGATGAGGACGAGGAGGAGCGGGAGCTGTTTCTTCATCCTGTCACCTTGCGCGCCGGCGAGCTCATACCGCGTGGATGAGACGCGCGAACCAGTTGGACCCGAGGAACGTGTAGGTGGCCACCCCGAGCACGAGGAGGGCGAGGATCACGATCTTGGCCAGGTCCTGCGCCTTGAGCGGCCCGAGGAGCACGGGATCCTGCGACAGATAGGCGGACGCGGCGTAGAGCTCCTCGCCGATCAGAGTGTAGTCGGTGGCGGCGACGAAGAACGGGATCTGCGACACCTGATCGGTGCCCGAGATCTGGATCGAGCCGGTGATGCTGCCGGCCTCGGCGAGAAGCAGGCTCTCGGCGTGGAAGACGCCCATGTAGAAGTTGGTCGCAGTCCGCTCGCGAAGCATGAGCCCGTTCACCGCCGCCACGTACGGGAACTGCATGGCCGAGATGTAGAAGATGTTCTCCGGGCGGTAGAGGTCGGGGCGGCCGGCCTGGAGGTATGCCTCGCGCACGGTCTCCTGCGCCATCGCCATCATGACCGGATCGTTGACCGGGACCAGGATCGGCGTCTGGTACTCGGCGGTGCGGCGCGCGACGCGGGCGAGGATCGTGTAGCCGGCGATGGTCGCGATGTCGCCGGCGGTGCCGGTGCCGAGCACGAAGAGGATCGGACGGCCCATCTCGGTCGCGCGGCCGATGGCCTCGTCCACCGCCGAGATGCCCGGAATCGGGCGGATGAAGAGCTTCTTGCCGCTCTTGCCCGAGTTGATGTAGCCGACCGTCGCGATCGCGAACAGGACGACGGCGAGGAGGATGTTGAGCTTGCCCTTGTGGAACCAGTTGCCGGCGGCCGTGCCGGTCGCCGCACTGCTCCAGGCCGACACCCGCCCGTCGGCCGCCCGCCCGCGGACCCGGAAGTGGCGGGGCTCGCCGACCGGCACGTAACTCGGGTTGGGCCGGCCCTCGAGCGACGCCTCCTCCGCCTTGTGGGTATAGGTCGTGGTCCCGCGCGGCACGCTGCCGACCTCCGTCCATTCGCTGTCGGGGGCAGCGGCGGCCTGTGCCATCCACACTTCGTAGGCGAGGATCTGCGCGTCGTCGGGGGAGGGACTGAAGCGGAGGCGGATCGCGTGGCCGTTGTCGTCGGGCTCGTCGGCGGCGGTGAGCGAGTTGGGAGGGCTGAAGGCGATGGCGGGTGGCTCTTCCCCGCGGGATAGGCCTGGCGTCGTCAGCGTGAGCCCGATCGCGATCGCCAGCGTGACGCCGATCGCGGCGAGTGCTCGGAGCGTGGGCAACCTGTCTCCTCCTCCGAAACCTCACCCCTGGTTGGTGCTCGCCCGCGCGCGGCCTCGCCGAGGCCGAGCGCGGAGGAGCATTGCGCACCGGGTACCCGGGTTGCCCGGAACGCTCCGCATGCCCAGAATTGTGCACTTTCCCATGAGAGACGCAAGGGGAAAGCCCGGTCCCGCCGGGTCCGGCCCGCGCTGAGTGCTAGACTGCCGGCCCACTCCGGAGGGATCTCGTGTCGCGCCGTCGCCGGATCGTGATCGGTCTTCTCGTGCTCGCCGTCCTCGGGGCGGCGGGAGCGCTCCTGCCGCTCGACGAGCGCGTGCTCTCCGCGCGCGCCGTGGCGCCGCTTCTCGACCGGCAGCTCGAGTGGGCAACGGCGCAGCCGGGCTATGCGGCGCTCGAGTCGCTGCCGGTCATCCTCCTCGCGGGGTCCGTCGTCCTGCGCCCGGAGACGATGACGGACTCGCCCCACCTGCGCGCGGCGATCGACGGGCGGCTGGCTGCCTTCGAGTCGCGCCACGGGAAGGCCGTCACCTGGATCGAGACGCCGGGGGTTCCGCCCCCGCTCTCGATCGTCTTCCATGCCGGGGACGACTCGACGCGGAGCATCGCCATCTGGCGCGCGTCCGGCGCCGGTGCGGCGCGGAGCGTGCTCGCGGCGCCGCATGCGCGCCGGAGCGCGCTCCTCCCGCCGCTCGTGGCGATCGGGCTCGCGCTCGCCGGCGGGCGGCTCCTCCTCGCCCTTGGCGCCGGGGCGGCAGCCGGTCTCCTCTTGAGTGGAATATCGCTCGTGAGCGCAGTTTTCGGCGGGGCCGATGGAAGAGGCGCAGGCGGCCGCGATCTCCTGCTCGCCATGGCGATGGCGGCGGCGATGGCGGGCGTGGTCGCCCGCTCCGGCGGCTGGGCAGCGCTCGGTGCCGCGCTCGCCCGTCGCGCGCGCGGCGCGCGGAGCGCGCAGCTGGCCGCGGCGCTGCTCGGCGGTGCGCTGTTCCTCGATGCGGTGACGAGCGCGCTCGCGACCGGGCTCGCCATGCGCCCGCTCGCCGATCGCTGTCGCGTGGCGCGCGAGAAGCTCGCGTACATCGCCGACGCGACCGCAGCCCCGGTCGCGGCGCTCGCGCTGGCGGGGGCGACCGGCGCCGCGTTCACCGCCTGCTTCTACTCCTGGTTCGCGCTCGTCGTGCTCGCCGCGACCATCGTCCTCGGGCGCGAGCTCGGACCCATGCGGGACGCGGCGCGGCGCGTGTCCGGCGGGGAGGGGCTGCTGCGTGGGGGCGCCCTGCCGCTCGTGCAGCCGCTCGCGGATCCGGCGGCGGCGGTGGATCGCGCGGCGGATCCGCGCGACGCGGCGCCGTGGCTCGCGGCGCCGTGGCTCGCGGCGCCGTGGCGCGCGCTGAACGCCCTGCTCCCGCTGGCGGTGCTCGTCCTGGTGGTGGTGGCGGGCGGCGGTCGCACGCTCCTCCTCGGAGCGACCGCGGCCTGGGTCGCGGCCGTGCTCCTCGCGCTCGTCCAGGCGCTCCTCGGCCTCCGTGCGATCGTCGTCGCGAGTCTCCGCGGAGTCGGCGGCGCGCTCCCCGCGCTTGCCGCGTTCGTCCTCGCCGGGATCGTGGGGACCACCGCGCGCGATCTCGGCGCGGCCGATGTGCTCCTCGCCATGCTGCCGCTCGCCGGCGCGGGCGCCCTCCTCGCGCCGCTCCTCTTCCTCGTCGCGGCGGCAATCGCCTTCGCCCTCGGCAGCGCCTTCGGCGCGCTCGCGATCGTGCTTCCGTTCGCGACAGCGGGCGGGGCCCTGGCGGCCGCCGCGGCGCTCCAGGGGGTCGCCGCCGGCACGCACCTCTCGCCGCTCGCTCCGAGCGCGCTCGCGGCGAGCGCGGCGAGCGCCGCGGATCATCTCGATCACGTGCGCACGCAGCTCCCCTACGGGCTCCTCGCCTTTGCCGCGGCGCTCCTTCTCGGTTTCGTGCCCGCCGCGCTCGGCGTGCCGCCGGCCTTCGCCCTCGCCGCCGGCGCCCTGGTCCTCGTCGCCGTCGTGCGCACCGCCGGCCGCGGCGGGCGCGCGTGCTAGACTCGCCCGCGATGCGGAGGACGAGACGGGAAACGCGCGACCAGTTCGAGCTCGGCCTCGCCGCGCCCTCCCCGGGACCGGCGGCGGTCGTGATCGAGACCGTGCCCGACGCCACCGCGCTTCATGCCTGGCTCGCCGCGCGGCTGACCGCGCTCCCCGCAACGCCGACGCGCCGCGGCACGGTGCTCGTCCCGAACGAGGACCTCGCGCACGCGCTCCGCGTGCACGTGGCGGTGGATCTCGGCGCGCCGGGTCTCCTCCAGGGCGTGCGCTTCCTCCGCCCGCAGGAGCTCGCGGCCGATCTCCTGGCTCGCGCCGGCCGCCCGCTCGCCGGCGGCCTCGGGCCGATCCGCTGGCTCGTTCTGCACGACCTGTTCGATCGCGGCGTGCTCGCCGATCGCCTCGCCTACTTCGTGGCCGCCGAGCTGCGCTCGGGTCCCGGCTATGTCGACGCCTTCGCCCGCGCCATCGCCGATCTGGAGGCGGCGGGGCTCACCGCGGCGGATCTCGAGCGCGTTGCCGATGCGATCCGCGAGGAGAATGACCTCGATGCGCGCCGACTGGCCGATGTGGCCGTCGTGTGGTCGGAGATCAAGAAGGCGACGCCGGGTGATCGCGTGCCGTTGCCGGAGCTCTTTCGCGCCGCGCGGGCGGCGATCGATCGCCGCCCCGAGCTCGCGAAGCCAATGGCGCCGATCGCGGCCATCCTCCCGCAGGCACCGCCGACCGCGCTCATGCGCTTTCTCGTCGCGCTCGGCCCCATGCATCTCGTGACTCTCGCGGCGTGCCCGGCGGAGCGACCCGATCGGAATTGCTGGGCGGGCGATATCGAATGGCGTCCGGCCCCGATCCCGCCGGTGAACGACCCTTCCGGCCGGATCGGGGATCTCGCCCGGCTCAAGGCGCGGCTGTTCGCCGAGTCGCCGCCCGGGGAGGCGAGCGCGGCGTGGGAGGGCGAGGGTGGCGTCGAGCGCGCGATGTTCGCGAGCGTCGCCGATGAGGTGGACGCGGCCGCGGCCTGGGCGATCGGCGAGATCGCGCGCGGCACGCCGGCCGGCGCCATCGCGATCGTGGTTCCGGATGTGGCCGCCTATGCTCCGCTCGTTTCCGATCGGCTGGCGCGACTCGAGCCTGCCGGCTCGCTGCCCGTCGCGGTGCGCGTGTCCGAGGGCATCGCGGCCGACATCTCTCCGGCGGGACTCAGGTTGCGGGCGCTACTGGTCGCGCTCGATTCGGGGCTCGAGGCGACGGCCACGCTTCCGATCCTGCCATGGCTTGGCGATCCGGCCGCAAGCGCCCCCGCGGCGGACGCCCCGGCCGCAAGCGCCCCGGCCGCGGACGCCCCGGCCGCGGTCGTGCCGGCTCCTTCCCCCTCGGAGGTGGCGGCGCTCGTCTATAGCGCAGGCATCGTCGGCGGCCCCGAGGCGAACGGCGATGAGTGGCAGCAGGGTCTCCGCGCGCGAAAAGTTGCGCTCGAGCGCGAGAACGCCGCGGAGCCGGACGGCGCCGGCGGTCGTCTCGCCCGGCATGCGGGCCTTGCGACCGGGCGCACCATGGCCCGCATCGATCATCTGCTGCCCGCGGTGGTCGCGCTCGAGGCCCTGCAAGCTCGCGTCCGCAGCAAGGCGCCGCTCCCCGCGCTGTGGGCTGCGCTCCGCGAGTTCATCGCCCGGTGGCTCCGACTGCCGCCGGATCCCCCGAACCTGCCGGCTCTTCTCGACGAGCGCCTGGCCCCGATCCTCGAGCATCCTGCCGCGCTCGCGCTCGCCGGCGCGCCTGCGCTCCGCTTCCTGTCCGCCCGCCTCCGGTCCCTGTCGCTTGCCGCCGGCGGGCGCGGCGAACCGGCGATCGCCGTCGGCACGGCGGCCGCGCTGGCCGGATTGCCCTTTGCCGCGGTCCGCATCCTCGGTCTGGCCGAGGGCGTCGTACCCGGGTCCCCGGAGAAGGACGCGATCCTCCCGGATGACCTCCGCGCCGAGGTCGAGCGCCGGGCGCGGGAGTTCGCCGCCGATGTGCGCGTTCCCCGCGGTGACGATCGCGCGCTCGCCGATCGCCGCGCGTTCGCGCAGATCGTGCGGGCGACCCAGCGCTCGCTGTCGCTGAGCGCGCCGCGGCAGTGGTTCGACAAGAGCGAGCGCGAGGTCTCGGGCCTCATGCTCGAGGTCGAGATGGCGCTCGACCCGCGCGGCGAGGTGCCGACACTGGCCGATCTCCGCGTGCGGCTCGCGGTGGGCGGAGCGAGCGATGCCGCCGGTCCCGCGCCGGCGGGCGCCGAGGCCGCGGCGGTGCTTCCCGCGCACACGCTCTTCGCCGTGCAGGCGCGCCGCGCCGTTCCCTCCTCCTGGCTGGGAGCGCCTGAATCGCCCGTGCATCTCGGCCGCCTCCTCGCCCTCGAGTCCGAGCGCGCGTCCGCCGGGCGGGTCGGGCTTGCCGACGGCTGGATCGGACCGCTCCTCCCTCCGGCCGCGCTGCCCGGGCTCACGGCCGAGCGTCCCATCTCGCCGAGCGCGCTCGGCATGCTTCTCGGCTGCCCGCACCGGTTCCTCCAGATGCGGTTGCTCCAGCGCCCGGAGCCGCCCGAGCGCCCGCCGACCGATGCGATCGACAGCCTCTCCTTCGGGAGCCTCTTGCACGCGATCGCCGAGGCATTCTTCCGCGCACACGGCGCCGAGTTCTGCCGCCGCGAGCGGAACGAGACCGAATGGCGGCGTGCCATGCAGCGGATCGCCGAGCAGGAGTTCGAGCGCTTCCGCGGTCAGTACCCGCTGCGCGGCGGCAACGTGATCGAACGGGAGCGGGCCCATGTCCTGCGCACGGCCGCCGAGATCGTCGCCTACGAGTGGAGGCAGGATCCGCGCACCTTCGTCGCCGCCGAGTATCCCTTCGGCGAGGAGGCCGGCGTGGCGGTCGGCGGTCCGGCGGCGAGCCTGTTCCTGAACGGCCGCATCGACCGGGTGGATCGCCGGGCTGAAGGCGGCCTCGAGGTGCGCGATCTCAAGACCGGCCGCGCCCACGATCTGCGCGAGGAGGTGCTCAATGCGCGACGCGATCTGCAGGTGGGCCTCTACAGCCTGGCTCTCGCCGCCACGAGACCCGGCGAGCAGGTGATCGCCGCCGCCTACGTCTACGCAGAGGCGCCGCGCGATCCCGAGCGCCGATTCATGGGCGCTGATCTCACCCGGCTCCATCTCTCCACGCGTTCCTGGCTCGCGACCGCGCACGCACTCCTCGCGGCGGGGGCTTTCATCCGCACGCCGGAGCGGGACGACTGCACGTTCTGCCGGTTCAAGCCCTACTGCGGGGACGACGCCTACGACGAGACTGCGGCGAAGCTCGCCGCCGCGACCCGCCCCGAGCTCGTCGCGTTCCGCGAGTTCAAGCAGGAGCCGCGGCGATGAGCGGGCATCCTCGCCCGGCCGCCGCCGGGCCGCTCCCCGACGCCGAGGCGCGGGTGCTCATCCGGAGCGAGCGAGCGCGGAACCTGCTCGTCATCGCCGGGGCCGGCACCGGGAAGACCACGAGCATCATCGATCGCGTCGCGGGTTACATCGCGCCCCGCGCCCCCGGGGATCCCGCGGTGACGATCGACCGGCTCGCGGTCATCACCTTCACCCGCCGCGCCGCCGGCGAGCTCCGCTTCGGCATGCGCGAGCGGATCTTGAAGGACCTGCGCGCCGAACCGGACGGCGAGCGAGCCGAGCGCCTGCGCGCCGCGCTGACCGGGCTCGACACCGCGGCCATCTCGACCATCCACAGCTTCGCCGATCGGCTGCTGCGCCTGCGCCCGATCGAGGCGAAGCTGAGCCCGGCCTACGCCCTCGCCGAGGAGAACGACGAGCTCGTGCGCGAGACCTTCCGTCGCCTGCGTCTCCTCGCCGAGAGCGGGGAGCTCGCGGCCGACCTCGCCGGGGCCCGGGTCGGGTCGCGCACCCTCAGCCGCGAGGAGCTCGAACTGGCCCAGGAAACGCTGCGTGCGGTCACGCAGAGCGGCCTCCAGATCGAGGCGCGCGAGAACGCCTTCGGGTTCGAGGTGCCCTCGCTCGCGAGCGTCGTCTCCGGCATGATCGAGCAGCGCGACGTACGCGTCGCGCTGCCGCCGATCCCCGACGCGGGGCTCGCCGTCGTGCGCGAGGCGGTCGGCGAGCTCGTCGCTCTCGAGGCCCGCGTGCGCGGGTCGAGCGTCGGCGCCGGGCATCTCCGCAACATGATCTCGCGGCTCCGCCAGCTCGCCGAGGTCGAGAGCCCGGTCGACGCGCTGGCGGTGATCAAGGAGGCGCTGGGCGGCCGGCGCCTGCAGTGGGAACGCGACTTCGAGCAGGACAACTGGAGCTGGACGCTCTACAAGACGCTCCGCGGCGAGCAGGACGGCGGCCACGGCATCCCGCGCGATCTCGGCCCCCGGCTCCGCCGGCCGTACCGCTGGCTCGCGACGCGCATCGTCCACCTGGCCCCGGTCGCGGTGGTGCTCTACGACCGGGTCAAGGCGGAACGCGAGCGTGTCGACTACGTGGATCTCCTCATCAAGCTCCGCGATCTCCTCCGCGACCAGCCCGATGTGCGGCGCTACTACCAGCAGCGTTTCGATCACATCTTCGTCGACGAGTTCCAGGATACCGATCCCCTGCAGTGCGAGATCCTCTTCTACCTGTGCGAGGATGGGACGAGCGCCCGCGACTGGAGCGAGGTGCATCTCCGCCCGGGACGGCTGACCCTGGTCGGCGATCCGAAGCAGTCCATCTATCGCTTCCGCCGCGCCGACGTCGCCACCTACGCGCGGGCGGAGGCGATGCTGCGCGATCAGGGTGCGCTCGTGCTCAGCCTCGTCACCAACTTCCGGAGTCGCCCCGAGCTCGTGCGCTACTTCAACGCGCGTCTCGCCGTGCTCCTCAACCGCGACGCGCCGCCCGCGCGTGGGCGGCGCCCCATGCTGGATGCGGCGACCGGCCAGGTCTTCTACGAGCGCATCGAGCCCGACCCCGCGATCCCGGCCGGACCGCCGCCGGTGCACGTCATCCCGTACGCGGGCGCGGGGGGTGAGGGGCTCCCGATGGATGAGGGGCGGGCGGCGGAGGCCGCGGCCATCGCCTCGTACCTCGCCTGGCTCCTCCGCACCGGCGGCGAGGTCCGGGATCAGTTCACCAAGCGCCCGCGGCGGCTGCGCCCCGGCGACATCGCCATCCTCGCCCCGGTGACGACGCGCCTCAATCTCCTCCGTGCCGAGCTCGACGCCCGCGGCATCGAACACTCGATCCGCGGCGGGACGCTCCTCCTGTCCCATCCGGTCGTTCGCCGCTACCTGCTCGCGCTGCGCGCGATCGCCGACCGCGATGACGGCGTGGCCGAGGCGGCGCTCTTCGCCCCGCCCATCTTTGCGCTCGATCCGCTCGATCTCGTGCTCGAGAGGATCGCGCGGCGGAGGGATACGGAGAGCGCGGCCGACGCGGAGAGCGCGGTGCCGGCGGCCGAACGCGAGGAGCGGATCGCGCGGGTGGCGGCGGCGCGGGAGATCGTGCGCGACCTGCGCGCCCGCCGGCACGGGCGCTCGCCGGGGGCCACCGCGCGCGATCTCATCGAGCGCACGGGACTCGGGCGTGCAGTCCAGGCGCGGCCCAACGGGCGGCAGACCCTCGCCGCGCTCTACGAGGTCGCCTTCGAGATCGAGCGGCGCGCTCAGGCCGAGGGGCTGGACTTCGACCAGGCCACCCGGCTGCCGCGCGACTGGGCCGATGTCCCCGTCTTCCTGCCGGTGCCCGAGCCGCTCGGTGACGATGCTGTGCGCATCATGACCGTGCATCAGGCGAAGGGTCTCGAGTTTCCGGTCGTCGTCCTGTGGGACGGCTACCAGACCGTGGATCTCAAGGGGGGGCGCGCGCGGTTCTGGGTGGTGGGTCGGGACGGCCGGTCGTGGGCCCTGAACCTCTCGCCGGTGACCGTGGAGGAACCGGAGGGCTCGGCGGTGGCCGAGACCGAGAAGGGCTTCGACCGGCACGAGCGCGCTCGCCTCTACTACGTCGCGGCGACGCGCGCGCGGGACCTGCTCGTGCTGCCGCTGCCCCGGCCGGTGTACAAGTGGGATTACGCGACCGCGATCATGGCCGGCGCCGCCGGCGACCGGGCGAGCGCCGGCCTCGTCCACTGGCTCGCGCCCTATCAGCCCGATGCGATTCCCGACTGGGCGCGCCCGGAGGCGGGCGCGGAGCCGGTCGTGCCGCCCCCCATGCGGGCCGATCCGGAATTCGACCGCGTGCTCGCGGCCGGAGCGAAGTCGTTCGCAACCGGGCTCGCTCGGTCCATGCAGCCGCGCGCCGCGCCGCGCGCCGTGACCGCAGTGGCGCACGCGGCGGCGGCGGCAGCAGCGGTCGAAGACGAGATCGATCCCGCGGCCGGCGAGCGCGCCGCCAAGAGCGAACGCTCGCGGCACGGCCAGCACTTCGGGATCGCCGTCCACCGCGCGCTCGAGCTGGTCCTCGGCGGCGCGGATCTCGCACCGGAGGACGCCGTGCGCGTCGCGATCGAGGAGACCGGGCTCGCGCTCCGTCCCGCGGCGCGCCGGGCGCTCGCCGCGCTGCACGGCGACGTCGAGGCCGATGTCGGGCGCGCGCTCGCCGCCCTCGACGCCGCGGGTCTCCGCACGCTCGATCTCGCGACCGAGGTCGATGTGACGGCGGTTCCCGACGACGCGACGCTCCTCCGCGGCGCGATCGATCTCCTCGCCGTCGGTCCGGATGTCGCGTACGTGATCGACTGGAAGACCGATCAGCCGGTCCGCGGGGCGCTCGCGACCGCATATCCGGCCTACGCCGAGCAGCTCCGCCTCTACGCGGCGGCGCTGCGCGCCGCGGGCTGGCTCGGCGGGCCCGCGCTCCGCGCCGGGCTTCTCCTCACCGCGACCGGCGAGATCCGCTGGCTCGATTGAGCCGCGATCTCCTGCGCGCGGCGGTCCCGCCTCACCACGCGCACTGCACCGGGAAGAGCTGGATGCCGTGCTTGCCGCTCGCCATCGCCACGATCCCGGCGGCCGATGACACCGCCACCCCGGAGGAGCCGCCGGTCGCGGCACCGCCGATCACGCGCGGCGACTCCGGCGTCGTGGCATCGATGACCTGGAGTCCCGCCTTCTCGTCCGCGACGTAGACGAAGATCCTGGTCCCGCCGGCCGCCGCGCCGGCCGGGCTGCTCGGCGCCCGCATCACGGCCACGTCGCGGGCGCCGCCGAGCGTGGGGATCGCGGCCACGATCTTCGGTGCGGACGGGCTGGCAATCGAGATCACGAAGAGATCGCTCGACCCGCCGCTCGCGACGTAGGCATGGTCGCCGTCGGCGGCGACACCGACGGCGCGCCCGCCGATCGGGACCCGCCCGGCGACGCGGGGTCGCGCCGGGTTCGCGATGTCGATGAGGGTGAGTCCGTGGTCGCCGTCGGCGACACAGGCAAGCGGGCCCGTGACCGCGACATCCCAGGCGTCGCCGGGTGTGTCGATGCTTCCGACCGCCTGCGGTTGCGACGGATCTGTTATGTCGAAGATCTGGAGCCCCGCCTGGTAGTCGGCGACATAGGCGTGCGTGCCGGCGACCGCGAGATCCCAGGCCCCGTACGGGGTGTCGAGGACTGCGGCGAGCCGGGCCCCGGCCGGGTCGGCGATGTCGACCACGGCGAGACCCGCAGCATGCGCTGCAACGTAGGCGTGCGTCCCGGCGATCGCCACGCCATAGGCCTGATCCGGAATCGTCACCGTGTGCGCGAGCGCGGGCCGCTCGCCGAGCGTGATGAGCCCGAGCCCGCCCTCGTTGCCCGCCACCGCCGCGAGCCCTGCCGCGCACGCCACGCCGCGCGCGGGGCCGATCGTGTCGATCATCGCGAGCGGCCGCACATCCTGCCCGCTCGCGAGATCGATCACCTGGAGGCCCGCCGTGTTGCCGGCGACGTAGATCAGATCCCCGTCGACGGCGATCCCGAAGGCGAGATCGGCGAGCGGCACCCGGCCGAGGAGCCGCGGGCGGGTGGGATCTCCGATCTCGGCCACATGCAGCGTCTCGCCTCCGAAGAAGGCGTGGCTTCCGGACACGGCCACGCTCCACGCCTCGCCAAACGCATCGAGGGTCGCCGTGACGCGCGGCGCCCGTGGATCGCCGACATCGGCGATGACGAGCCCGCCCCCGAAGCCATCGGCCACGTAGGCGTGGACTCCGCTCACCGCCACCGCGGCCGCGTTCCCCGGCGTCTCGAGCCGCGAGATGATGATCGGATAGGTGGGATTGGCGATGTCGATCACATGCAGGCCGAGGTGGTGATCGGCCACGTAGGCGTGAGTCCCGGCCACGGCGACATCGCGCGCATCGCGGGTCAACGCCTCGCCGACCACGCGGGGTCGGGCCGGGTCGGTCACGTCGATCACCTGGAGTCCGTGCGTGCCGTCGGCGACATGGGCGTGCGCGCCGGCGAGGGCGATCGCGTTCGGGGAGCCGAGGTCCTCGATCCGGCCGACGACGTCGAGGCGTCCCGGATCGCCGAGGTCGATGACGAGGAGCCCGCACTCGGCGCCGACGACGAAGGCATGCGTCCCGCTCACGGCGATGTCGCGCGCGCCGCCGCGGATCCGCGCCCGGCCGATCACCTCCGGCGCCGACGGGTCCGCGATGTCGATCGCCACCAGGCCGAACTTCCCGTCCGTCATGTACGCGAACCCGTTCGCCAAGGCGACGGCGGTCGCGTACTCGGGCGCGTCGACGCGGCTCACCCAGTGGAGGTAGCTGCGATAGTCGATGCAAGTGGACGGGGACTCGCTCGCGGCCGGTGGGGCGAGGAGCGCCGTGGAGAGGAGGGAGGCGAGGAGAACGGAGCGGAGAGCGGCACAGGCGAGCATCCGGTTCATGGCGCCGGAGTCTAGGGTGGCTCACGGGGCAAGTCCACCTTCGACCCTGTCAAGAAATGATGAAGGATGGCCCTTCTTCTTCTCCTTCCCGCCACCGGCGAGATCCGCTGGCTCGACCGAGCGCGCTGTCGTTTCAATCGCCGCGGTCGCCGTACGCCGGGAGCGTCGTCAGGCGCTCGTCCTCCACCGGTCCCCCGGTCGTGAAGTGATAGAAGCTTTGCAGGCGATCGTCCTCGAGCCCGAGGATGTGGTGCATCGCGTCGTCGAAGTAGCATCCGATCCCTGTGGCGCGTACTCCCGCCGCCTCGGCTTCGAGGTAGAGGACCTGACCGATCATCCCCGCTTCCCAGTACAGGCGCCGGTAGAACGAGGGACCGTGGATGGCGATGCCATCCCGCATCTCGGCGAGCATGCCCAGGCTGAACGCCCCGCCGGAGGCGATGGTCTGATGGCAGGAGATCGTGGCCGCCGCATCGCGCAGGTCGCCGCCGGTCAGGCGGCGGAGCGGCAGTCCGGCCGGTGTCCCCGGCGGCACCGCGAAGGCGAAGTCGGCGCGCATGGCGGCGCGGAGGAGGTCCATCTTCTCCGGATCCCGGGCGAGGGCGTAGAGACCGGGCGCGAGCCCGTTCACCCGGTGCACGAAGAGCGCGAGGTGGATGCGCGGTCGCCACGGAAGCGCATCCCACGGTGGCGCGGCATTCCCGGCCACGGGCACGAGGCGGGCGAGCATGCGATAGAAGGTCGCGGCGTCGATCGCGGTCAGGCCGTCCATGGCGACGGCACTTCGCCGCCCGAGGATCACCTTCTCGGCGGTCGCGGTCCCGGCGCTGGCGCCGGCGGGGAACAGGTCCGCCGCATCCGGGAACTGCGCGAAATTCTCCTCTGAGACGGGAATACTCGAGGATGCTTCATCCCCGCGATCGGCAGCCGCTGTCGCCACCAGCTCGATGGCGGGCCAGTCGTGCCGGTGGTCGGAGCTCAGGGCGTTCGCGCTCCCGTGCCAGGCGGCGCCCAGGGCCGCTGCGCGCAATGCGTCTCCCGTGAGTTCCGCGGCGATCGCATCCTGCGCGCGCGGCTCGCTGCCCACTGCGAGCAGGAGATCGGGTGCCTCGCGCTCCGCGCCGGCGGGGTAGTCGGCGGCCCGATCGATGCCGAGGAGCGCGGCGATCCGGTCGTCGCGGGTGGGATGGACGAGTCGCGCCCTCCATCCGAGCGCCGCGACCGACAGGCGGAGCGCGGCGAGCGCGTGTCCCACGTCGTGCTGGCAGTAGCGATAGGCGCGCTCGCCGTACTTCCAGGCTTCGCGCCAGTGGATCGACGTGAGTCCGACCAGGAACGCGGGGGCGGGCAACGCGGCGACGCACCGCCCGTAGGTGCCTGCCGCAAGATCAGCGCGGAGCTCGAGGGCGTGCTCGCGCGGCGCATAGTGATGGACGCCCGGCCGCTCGCTGAGACCGGGCACGGCCGGCAGCACGAGGTATCCCTCGGTCGGGTGCAGATTGCCGCTCGACGGGTTGGCGCGCAGGGCCCAGCGCGTGCCGCGGAACTCCTTCCATGCGGTGAGCGAGAGGGAATAGCGGAGAAAACGCGATACGGTCGCCGGCGTGAGCAGCTCTGCCGGTGTGCCGCCCGCCGGCGCGTAGAGCTCCTCGTAGAGTCGGGGGTCGCCTGGTTCCGGGAGCGGCAGGCGCACGAGCGGTGCGCCACGATAGCGCCGGAAGGGATCGGGCTGTGTCGCCCAGTCGAGCTGGTCCGGCCCGGTCGCATAACGATGCAGGTGATGCTTCGTCCGCTCGTGGTAGAACGCGACGATGTCCGCCGGCTTCGGTTCGGGTGCCCCGCCGGGCCCCGGCGCCGCGTCTTTCACCACGCGTACTGCACCGGGAAGAGATGGCGGAACCTGCCGGATGGGGTGCGTGTCCAGCTCATGGGTACGGAGTCTAAGGTCCGTCCATGGTGCAAGTCCACCCCATGGTGCGCGGAGTTCGCGCCGGCGCCGCCCGCATCCTGGTAGCTCGTCCCGGCCCGCGTTCCCCGCCGTGTCGTCCGGACGCCGCGCCCGCCCGGCCGTGCTAAGATGCCGCCGTCCTCGAGCTTGTAGCCTGCAGCCTGCAGCCGGAAGCCAGCGCTCTCCCCGGAACGAGTGGAGCCGTGACCAAGCGCAAACGCATCCTCCTCATCGTAGGGTTCGCCGTCCTCCTCGGCGCGCTCCTCGCCGTCAATCTCGTGAAGAGCCGCGAGGCACGGCACGAGGTCGAGCTCGAGAAGGTGAAGCGCCGGAACCTGCGCTCGGTGGTGAGCGGCTCGGGCTGGATCGATCCAAGGCGCAAGGTCGAGGTGAGCTCGGTCACGGTCGGCAAGGTCGTCGAGCTCGCGGTGGAGGAAGGCGACACGGTGCGCGCCGGACAGCTCCTCCTCCGCATCGATCCCGCACCCTATGAGAGCCAGGTCGATCGCCTGCGCGCCGCGATCGCCGCCGCGCGCGCCGAGATCGACGCGGCCACGGCCACGCTGACCGAGGCGAAGACCCAGCGCGAGCGCATCGAGGCGCTCGCCGCCCGCGGCCTCGCCTCGACCACCGAGCTGGATGCGGCGCGCCGCGCCGACGAGCGCGCGGTCGCCGGGCTCGCCGTCGCGCGCGGCCGCCTCGCCGAGGCCGAGGCCATGCTCCGGAGCGCGCAGTACGATCTCAAGCAGGTCACGATCACCGCGGCCATGTCCGGCGTCATCACCCGCCTCAACATCGAGGAGGGCGAGACGGTGGTCACCGGCACCATGAACAACCCGGGCACCGTGCTCTTGACGATCTCCGATCTCTCGAGCATGGAGGCCCGCATCGATGTCGACGAGACCGATGTCGTGAACGTGCGGATCGGGCAGGACGCCGAGGTCACGGTGGACGCCTTCCCCGACTCGATCCTGCACGGCGTGGTCACCGAGGTCGGAAGCTCCGCGAAGCGGGGCGTCGGCGTGGTCGGGGAGACCTCGGCCGACTTCGAGGTGGCGGTCCGTCTCCACGACACGCTCCCTGGCCTCCGACCCGGCCTCTCCGCCACCGCCGACATCGTGACCGCGCGGCGTGACAGCGTGCTCGCGGTATCGATCGGCGCGCTTCTCTATCGCGATCCGGCGTCCGAGGAGCGCCAGGCCGAGAATCGCCGGCGCGGGAAGCGCGGCCCGCAGGCGACCGAGGCCGACGAGGACTCGCTCGATGCCACGGGCAAGCGCGCTCGCCGCGAAACCTACGGGCTCCTGGTCGTCGAGAAGGGCAGGGTCCGTTTCGAGCCGGTCACGGTCGGCATCACCGGCGAACGGCACTTCGAGATCACGGTGGGCGTGGCGGACGGCGCCGAGGTCGTGAGCGGGCCGTTCAAGGTGCTCCGCGAGCTCCATGCCGGCGACCGGGTCAAGCGCGCGAAGGGCGGCAAGAAAGAGAAGGCGGAGTAGGCGCGGGCGCGGCGCAGCCGTTCCCGCGGCGGGGGCGGCGCCGGCGGCGTGAGGTGAGCGATGCAGCTCGGCGAGAGCATCAAGATCGCGCTGGGGTCCCTCCGCTCCAACAAGGTTCGCACCTTCCTGACCCTGCTCGGCAACATCGTCGGCGTCGTGTCGACGGTCGCCGTCGTCTCGATCATCGACGGCATGAACCGCTTCGTGCGCGAGGAGATCGCCGAGGAAGGATCGAACGTCGTCACTCTCGCCCCGCGGAACGAGCTCGAGGTCCTGAGCAACTTCGATCGCTTCCTCGAGTCGCTCCGCAATCCCGACCTGACCCTTGCCGATCGCGATTTCATCCGCGAGCGGCTCCCGGCCCGGCATGCGGTGGGCGCCCGCGCCGCGAGCCGGGACCGCATCGGCTACCGTGGCCGCGCGATCGACGGCGTGCCGGTCGAGGGCTGGACGGTCGAGGTCGGCGTCATCCGCAGCCTCGATCTCGCGAGCGGGCGCTCGTTCACGCCGCTCGAGACCGAAACCCGGCAGCCCGTGACCCTGATCGGCTCGGAGATCGCGGAGAAGCTCTTCCGCGACGAGCAGCCGCTCGACCGTCGCTTGCGGGTCGGGACCATGCACTTCCGGGTGATCGGCGTCCTCGCCGAGAAGGCGGCGGTCGCCGGCTCCCAGCCCAACCTGCGCGTCCTGGTCCCGATCGGCGCCTTCCACCAGCTCTACGGCCCGCGCGCCGCCGAGCTCACGATCCCGGTCCGGGTCGCGGCGGTCGAGGACAACGCCGCGGTGATCGAGGAGATCACCGCCGCCATGCGCGTTCGCCATCGCCTCCGTCCCGACGAGCGCGACGACTTCGCGGTCATCACCTCGGCGGCGCTCATCGACCTGTGGGGTTCGATCTCGCGCTCCATCTTCAGCGCGCTCATCTTCCTCGTCTCGCTCTCGCTGGTGGTCGGCGGCATCGTGATCATGAACATCATGCTGGTCTCGGTGAACGAGCGGACGCGCGAGGTCGGGGTGCGGAAGGCGATCGGCGCGCGCCGGCGCGACATCCTCCGCCAGTTCCTGGTCGAGGCGGTCACCCTGTCCGCGGTGGGCGGCGTGATCGGCATCGCGGGCGGCTTCATCGCCGCCGCCGCGATCGCCCGCTTCACGCCGCTCCCGTACGCGGTCAAGCCGTGGTCGATCCTCGTGAGCCTCGCCGCCACCGCGGCGGTCGGCATCTTCTTCGGGCTCTACCCGGCGAGCCGCGCCGCGCGGCTCGATCCGGTGGATGCGCTCCGCCATGAGTGAGCGGCAGGCGAACGCGCCCGGGCGCGCCGGGCACGACGGCCCCGGCGGCGGCATCTTCCGCGAGAGCGTCAAGATGGGGCTCGATGTCATCCGCACCCATCGGCTGCGCTCGGCTCTTCTCGTGCTCGGGGTTGCGATCGGGATCGCCGCGCTCATGGCCATGGTCGCGATCCTCGCCGGCCTCGGCGAGAAGATCGCCGCCGACATTGGCAACACCGATCGCGTCGTCATCTATGTCACGCGTTTCGACGTCATGGTGAGCGGCGATCCCGAGGACTTCCTGTCCCGGCCCGACGTCGAGCCGGCCGACGCCGTCGCCCTCGAGCGCCTCTGCCCGGCGGTCGACCGCGCCGAGTACTACATCGAGACCGCCGGGCGCTTCACCATCCTCCACTATCGCGGGCGGAAGACCCGGCCGGTGGCGGTGATCGGCACCGGGGAGCACTTCCATCACTTCTTCTCGCTCCCGCTCGCCGAGGGGCGCTACTTCACCGAGTTCGACATCGAGCACCGCCGCCGCGTCTGCGTGGTGGCGCATGGGCCGTCGCGCGACCTCTTCTCGGACGTGGATCCGATCGGGAAGACGCTCCGCCTCGGCGAGAACTCTTACGAGGTGGTGGGCTCCTTCGCGGAGCGAAAGTCGATCGCCGGCGAGTGGGGGGAGAACTTCATCGCGGTGCCCTACACCTCGTTCCTCAAGGACTGGAAGCAGGAGATGGATTCGGGCTACGTGATGCTGACCGTGAAACCGGGACAGCGCGCCGAGGAGGCGGAGGAGGAGGCGCGCGCGGTGATGCGGGTCCGCCGCGGGCTCAAGCCGGGCCAGCCGGACAACTTCGCCGTCTTCTCGGCCGCCGCCATCCAGGAGCTCGTGGATCGCATCACCGGGCCGATCGCGCTCGCCCTCGTCATCATCTCCTCGATCGGGCTCCTGGTCGGGGGCATCGGCGTCATGAACATCATGCTGGTGTCGGTGACCGAGCGGACGCGCGAGATCGGCGTGCGGCGGGCGGTGGGCGCGCGCCGGCGGGACATCCTCCTCGAGGTGCTGATCGAGGCGGGCTTCCTGACCGGGCTCGGCGGGGTGCTCGGTCTCGCGCTCGGCGCCGGCGGGGCGGCCGCGGTCGGCGCGCTGACCCGGTTCCCGGTCGTGATCCGCCCCGAGATGGTGCTGATCGCGGTCGTCTTCTCGGTGGCGATCGGGCTCTTCTTCGGGCTCTATCCCGCCAATCGCGCCGCGCGCGTCGATCCGGTGGTGGCGCTGCGTCTCGAATGAGAAGCGGGGGTGGCGCCTGCGCACCGCCCCCGCTCCTGAACGGCCCTGCGAACTGCGCCCGACTACTGGCGGATCGCCGTCACGTAGGCGCGCCCGTTCGGGCAATCGCCCCCGGGTCCGCTCCACGACCAGATCTCCTCGCCCACGAGCGCGCTCTCCGCCGTGGCATACAGGTTGTGGGTCGTCGTCGTGGTGCCGCCGTCCTCGGGATAGCTCCCCGACACCGTGATGATCGAACCGGTCCTCGTTCCGGTGAGCACCTTCGATGGATCGCCGAGGAATCCGGACATCGTCACGTTGGTGACGTACGGGTCGCCGGACTGGGTCTCGGTGACTGTGATGGCATCCGTCGAGGGCGGATTATTCTCCTGGCCCGCGCACACACCGTCGGCGGCCGTGACGTCGATCGTGTAGTTCCAGGTGCCATTGAGATCGAAGGCCTGGACCACCCCGATCGAGTAGGCCCTTGTGCTCACCGCGCCGTCACTGTCCTCGGCCCGGACCGTGAAGCTGAAGGTGCCGATGGTCGACGGCGTCCCGGCGATCGTGATCGACTCATCGGTCGGATTGGTGGACATTCCGGGCGGAACGGAGCCTTCGCTGATGCTCAGAGTGTAGGGAGCCGCGCCGCCGCTCACCGAGATGACCTGAGTGTAGGGCACGTTCTTGAGCGCGAGCGCGAGCTGGTTCGGTGTGAACTCGAACTCGACGTTGGGCTTCTCCCCGTTGTCGTCGCCGCAGCTCAGAACGAAGAGCGAGAGAAGCAGGACGACAGCCGGTAACACCAGGAATCGACGATCCATTCTTCCTCCGGCCCCCCCGGGGGGGGCGGCTACGGGTCTTGCTACGGGCGCCTTAGTGTTTGCCGGCGCGCATCGTGGCGGCCAGCGTCTTGATCTCGGTCAGGTCTCGCTGCATCTCGCTCCAGCCGTACCACAGCGCATAGTCCGGATTGGCGTGGAACGTGCCCTGGAACGTGCGCATGCGGTGCTCGAGGAACATGACGAAGAGCTGCTGCTCGATCGGGGTCGGCGCGTCGTGGAAGGTGAGGAGATCGGGGAACGCCGCCGCCCCCGCCGCCGGCTCGAGCAGGCCGTCCTTGTAGAGCGCGGCCACGGTCCGGATCCCCTCCGCCATCAGGTGATCGGCCTCGCGAATCATCTGATCGCCCTTCTCGAGCTCCTTCCTGGCGAAGTTCTCCGAGTGGCACTGCCCGCAGGCGGCGATCATCTTCGACCGCTCCTTCTGCCAGGCCTCCTCGGTGAGCCGGGCGACATCGGCCGCCTTCACCACCTCGAGGCGCGCGGTCGGCTGCCCGGCGGGATCGAGCACGCCGAGGCCCTGGAGGATCGCGGCGCGATCGTCGGCCCACTGCTTGTCGGCCGGGAGCGGGAGCCGTACGGCGAGGAAACCCCAGGCCGTCCGCACCTCGTGATTCCCGTCCTGCATGTGGCAGGTCTGGCAGGTGGGCGCCGCCGTGTCCGCGGGCAGCGTGCCGGTCTGCTTGAGCGCATGCCGCACGCCGTGCTTCGACGCCGAGTACATCTCCCACTGCGGATGATCGAAGCCCATGTGACAGGTCCGGCAGGCCTGCGGTTCGCGCGCCTCCGCCCTGGAGAACGTGTGGCGGGTGTGGCAGGCGTCGCACGACGCGGTGCCGAAGACCGAGCCGCTCGCGCGGAGATCCTCGATCTCGAGCGCGGTCTTGAGCCCGATCTTGTGACAGCCGCCGCAGCCCTTCATGCCCTCGGTCATCGCCACGGGCTGGGCGTGGATCGTCGGCATGGCCTGCATCGCGGCCCAGGCGGCGGCGTGCTTGCCGCGCTTGAACTGCTGGACCTGGGTGTCGTGACACGCGGCGCAGGTCTCGGGCGTGGGGATCGCGACCTTGGCGACGTCTGCGGCCGAGTGGTGCTCGACGCCGTGACAGGCCGCGCAGGTCACATCCTGTGAGCTGTGCTTGGACAGCTTCCAGTCGGAGACGATGCTGGGTGTTTCCTTCTGATGGCAGTCGACGCAGTCCTCGGCGAGAAGCGGTACGGAGAGCGCAAGAACGAATGCCAGGGATGCTCCGGCGCAGAACCAGGCTTTCATGTGCTCCATCCTCCCCGGCGGCGTCCGGGACGCCGGCCGCCCAGCGCGCATGCTACTTTCGAGGCGCGCGATTGACAAGGGCCGACTGCGGAGAGGTGCGGAAGATGGAGTTTCACGTGCGGTGTTTGCTGTGCGCTCTGATGGTCGGCGCCGCCGGTCCGGTCGGCGCGGCGGAGAAGCCCGCCCCGGGCGCCGCGGTCGAGGTGGTGCCCGCGGTGACCGTCGCCGAGGGCGTGGTTGAGAAGCGGCCCGGCGGGCCGACGATCGGCGGCCGCCCGGTGAGCCCGGCCGAGATGCGGGTGACGCACCCCGCGGGGGTGCGCGTCGAGGTCGTCGCGAGCGGCCTCGAGGCGCCGTGGGACCTCGCATGGACGCCGGATGGGCGGATGTTCGTGACCGAACGCCCGGGGCGCGTGCGCGTGATCGCCGCGGGCGGACAGCTCGCGCCGGCGCCCTGGATCACCTTCGACGTGGCGAGGACGGGAGAGGCGGGGCTCATGGGGATGGCGGTCGACCCGGACTTCGCCGCCCAGTCCTGGCTCTACTTCGCGATGACCGTCGAGAACGCGGACGGCGATCTCGAGAACCGCGTCGTCCGCGTGCGCGAGGAGAACGGGCGCGCCGGGCGGCAGGAGGTGATCCTCGATCACCTGCCCGGGGGCCGCGTGCACGACGGCTGCCAGCTCGCCTTCGGCCCCGACGGGAAGCTCTATGTCGCGACCGGCGAGACCTGGAAGAAGGAGATCGCGCAGGATCTCACGAATCTCGGCGGCAAGATCCTGCGCCTCGACGCAGATGGTTCGATCCCGGCCGACAACCCGTTCGGTGCGGAGTCGCCGGTGTGGAGCCTCGGCCACCGGAATCCGCAGGGCCTCGCCTTCGATCCGTCGAACGGCCGCCTGTGGGCGACCGAGCACGGGCCCTCGGGCGAATGGTGGGGCGTGCGCGGGAACGATGAGCTCAACCTGATCGCCGCCGGCAAGAACTACGGCTGGCCGGTCGCGGTCGGCGCGCCGGCTCTCGCCGGCTACGTCGATCCACGGCTCGTGTTCCCGAAGCGGCATCTGCCGCCGGCGGGGCTCGTCGTCTACTCGGGGCGGCTGGTGCCGGAGTGGGCGGGGAACCTCTTCTTCGCGAGCCTCCGTGGCGAGACGCTCGTGCGCGTGGTGCTCGATCCGGAGACGCGCACGCGGCCGATCGCGGTCGAGCGGCTTTTCGAGACCGACTTCGGGGACGGGCTCCACGGTCGCCTCCGCGCCGTGGGCGAGGGGCCGGACGGTGCGCTCTACTTCGGGACCAGCAACCGCGACGGCCGCGGCGATCCGGCGCGCGAGGACGATCGCATCCTCCGCGTCGTGGGGGCGGGTACAGGAGGTTGATTGGTGGCGGATGTGCAGATCGTCATCGGCTCGATCACCGAACAGGACGTCGATGCCATCGTGAATTCGGCCAACACTTCCATGGTCATGGGCGGCGGTGTCGCCGCTGCGATCCTCGCCGAGGCGGGACCGGAGGTCGAGGAGGAAGCAATCAGCAGGGCGCCGGTCCGGGTGGGGGACGTGGTGGTGACCGGAGGTGGGGATCTATTGATCGAGCGCATTTTCCATGTCGCGGTGGTCGGGGATGTGCCTCCGGATATCCATGAGTGCACGCTGAAGGTGCTCGAGCGGGCTGCCGAACTCGGGGTGGAACGTCTGGCCTTTCCGGCTCTCGGCACTGGCAGCGCGGGAGTGCCGGTGCGGGAAGCGGCGCGCGCCATGTGCCGGGCCATCGCCGACTTCGTCGCTGCCGGTTCGTCGATCTCGAACATCCATTTTGTGCTCTGGGACGAGGAGCACTTTGCGATCTTCGAGCGGGCGTTACGCCGCGCGATGCGGCATCGCCGCGAGGACGACTTCTGACGGGGTGGGCAGCCAGCGTTCCCGTGCGCGCACCGGGACGAGCCGGTGAGGAGAGCAGGCTGGCTTTACCCAGGCGCATGGTCCTGTACCCCATCGATGGAGTAGAATCTGCCGATGAGCCCGACGGTGTTTCGCGAGGGCGCGTACCGTTTCTTCTTCTTCTCGCGCGAGGAGAGGCGGGCTCATGTTCACGTTCAGCACCCGACGGGTGAGGCGAAGTTCTGGCTCGATCCGGTGATCACACTGGCTCAGAACTACGGTCTTTCCACGCAGCGTCTGGCCAGGGCTCGCAGACTGATACAGGAGCACGAGGGTGAAATCCGTACGGCGTGGCGCCGTCACTTCCCAGGTTGAGGTGTCAGGAATCACGGCCCATGGGGTCTGGCTCTTCCTGGGCGACCGCGAGATATTCCTGTCGTTCAAGGACTTTCCGTGGTTTCGAGATGCTTCTGTGGCCGGCATCCTTCACGTGGAGCGCCCGCAACCACATCACCTCTACTGGCCCGATCTGGATGTCGATCTCCACCTCGATTCAATCGACCATCCCGAGGATTATCCCCTCATCAGTCGAGAGCGGTCTGGCAGGCGCGTGCAAGCAGCGGCAGACAGGAAGCCGGCGCGAAAGCGGCCGACCCGAGCCCGGGGCGCGTGACCACGGGCTCAGCTGTTCTCACTCCCGCGGCCCGAGCGCGGCGCCGATGAGCGCGCTGGCGCGGGCGAGCGCGTCGCGATCGATTGCGACCGCGGCGCCCGCCGCCTCGAGCGTGTCGGCGAGGATCTCGGTCGCGATGTTCCCGGACGCCCCGGGCGCGTACGGGCAGCCGCCGATGCCGCCCGCGCTCGAGTCGAAGGTCTCGATACCGCGAGCGAGCGCGGCGCGCACGTTCGCGGCGGCATGGCCGTACGTGTCGTGGAAATGCAGGGCGAGGCGCTCCGGCGGGATGCGCGGGAGGAGGAGATCGAGGAGCGCGTTCACGTCGGCCGGCGTGGCTTTCCCGATCGTGTCGCCGATCGAGACCTCCTCGGCGCCGAGCTCGAAGAGCCGATCGATGACCGGAACGACGACTGACGGTGCGATCCTCCCCTCGTAGGGACACCAGAACGCGGTCGAGACGTAGGCACGGAGAGGAAGGGCCGCCGCGTGCGCGCGGCGGGCGACCGGGACGAAGCGCGCGATCGACTCGTCGATCGTCGCGTTGATGTTCTTCCGGTTGAAGGTCTCGCTGGCCGCCGTGAAGAGCGCGATCTTCTCGGCGTGCGCGGCGAGGGCGCGATCGAGCCCGTGCTCGTTCGGCACGAGCGCCGAGTAGACGACACCAGGTCGGCGCGTGATGCCGGCGAAGACGGCCTCGGCGTCGGCGAGCTGCGGGACCCAGCGCGGCGAGACGAAGGCGCTCGCCTCGATCTCGGCGACGCGCGTGGCCGAGAGCGCGTCGACGAAGGCGATCTTGGCCGCGGTCGGGAGGAGATGCGGCTCGTTCTGCAGCCCGTCACGCGGGCCGACCTCGACGATCCGGATCATGCGGGAGGCGGCGACGGAGGCGCGGGAAGCTCGAGGAGCGTGACCAGCGCCTTCCCGAGATCCACGAGCTCGCCCTCGGCGCACTGGATCTTCTCGACCACGCCGGCGCGCGGCGCGGTCAGCCGGTACTCCATCTTCATCGCCTCGAGGACGACGAGCACGGCGCCCTCATCGACCGCCTCACCGGCGGCGACGCGGATCGCGACCACCTTGCCGGTCATCGGCGCGCGGATCTCGTCGTGCAGCGCCTCGCTCGAGCGACCGGCGGCGCGTCGCTTCTCCTCCTCGACGTAGATCGTGCGCCCCGCCCAGCCGATCCACACGCCGTCGCGCGTGCGCGCCGCAGCGAGCCGCACGCGCTTCCCATCGATCTCGACGTCGATCCAGGTCATGCGCCGCCTCCCGCCGTGGTCTCGCTCATCCGGAAGGGGCCGAGCGTGCGCCAGGGCGAGAAGGGATCGCCGCGGCGGTCGAGGCCCGGTCCGTCGGCCGCTCCGGTCGCGGCGCCGCCCGGGCGCAGCGTGCGGAGCGCCTCTGCCGCGGCGGCCGCGATCGCTTCCGGCACCGCCGGCGCGGGCCACGTGTTCGCCTCGAGGGTCGTCGTGTAGGTCTCGCCGCGGATGAAGAAGTCGCTCTCGAGGATGTCGAGGAGGAAGGACTGATTGGTGGCAAGCCCGAGGAGCACCGTCTCGCGGAGTGCCGAGACGAGGCGCCGGCGCGCTTCCTCGCGATCCTCGCCCCAGGTGATGATCTTGGCGAGGATCGGATCGTAGAAGGGCAGGATCTCCTGCCCCGCACGGATCCCGGTGTCCACGCGCACGTGCGGCCGGAGGGGCCACTCGAGCATCAGGATCTTCCCGGTCGCCGGCAAGAATCCGCGGTACGGATCCTCGGCGTAGAGGCGCGCCTCGATCGCGTGGCCGCGCGGGGCGGGCGGCGCCGGCAGCTTTCCGCCGCGCGCGATCTCGACCTGCGCGCCGACGAGATCGATCCCGGTGCGGAGCTCCGTCACCGGATGCTCGACTTGCAGGCGGGTGTTCACCTCGAGGAAGTAGAAGTCCTCGTTCGGGCCGACCAGGAACTCGACCGTGCCTGCGCTCTCGTAGTGGACGGCGCGGGCGAGGGCGACCGCCGCGGCGCACAGCGCCTCGCGCATGCGCTCGCTGATCGCGTTCGATGGCGATTCCTCGATCACCTTCTGGTAGCGGCGCTGGAGGCTGCACTCGCGCTCAGCGAGGGCGATCGCGTCCTTCCCGTCGCCGAGGATCTGCACCTCGATGTGGCGCGCGGGATGCACGTAGCGCTCGACGAGGAGGCGGTCGTCGGCGAAGGCGCCGAGGGACTCGCGCTTGGCGCCGGCGAAGGCCTCGGCGAGCTCGTCCGCCGAGCGGACGAGGCGCATGCCCTTGCCGCCGCCGCCGCCCGCGGCCTTCAAGAGGATCGGATAGCCGACGCGATCGGCGGCGCGCCTCGCGTCGTCGAGCGTGTCGCATTCCTTGGCGCCGGGAATGACCGGCACGCCGGCGGCCTCCGCGGTCGTGCGTGCGGCCCGCTTCTCGCCGAGGGCGAGCATGGATTCGGGGGAGGGGCCGATGAAGCGGATCCCCGCCTCGCGGCAGGCGCGGGCGAAGGCCGCGTTCTGCGACAGGAATCCGTAGCCGGGATGGATCGCCGTCGCGCCGGTTGCCCGCGCGGCGCCGAGGATCAGGTCGGGTTTGAGATAGCCGTCGGTCGCGCCGAGCGCCACGGCCTCCCCGGCAAGCCAGACATGCGGCGACTCGCGGTCGACGTCCGTGTGGACGGCGACCGACGGGATCCCCATCTCGGCGAGCGTATGGAGGATGCGGCAGGCGATCTCGCCGCGGTTGGCCACCAGGACCTTCATGAGGTAGATGAGGTTACGCGGCCCGGCGGGCCGCCGCAACGGGGAACGTCCGCCCCTCCGGCGGTCCCTCCCGCGCATGTTCCAGCTGGAACGCGGCCGGTCCGCCTCGCGAATGTTCCAGCTGGAACATTTCGCGCCCGGTGGACCTCAGCCCGGCAGGCTCCCGCCCGGTAGACCGCCCCTCGCTCGTGCACCTCCCACGGCCGCCGCCGCCGCGCTCCATAGAATGTGGAGCGCACCTCCTCGGGGTCCTGTCCGGCCGCGGCCGCCGCCTCCGCCGACTCGGTCCCATCCGCCTCGCCGCAATCGGGATCGTCCTCGCGTGCCGTGGCCTCCTCGCCCTCAGCGACCCGCGCCCAGAGCTCCTCGTCGTCGATGGGCTCGCTGTCACCGAGCACCCAGTCGGCATTCACCGCCCGGAACTGGAATTCGCCCCCGGCGTCCAGCTCGCATCGCAGGAAGCCCTCATGCACCATCGTGTGATGGAATCGGCAGATCGAGATCAGGTTGGAGCGGATGGTCCGCCCGCCCTGCCACACCGGGACGAGATGATGCAGATCCAGCCACAGCCGGCGCCGGCATCCCGGAACGCGGCACCGACCGCCGTCCCGGAGGAGCACCGCGCGGCGGAGGAGCTCCGGGATCACGCGCGACCGCCGGCTCAGGCGCGGTCCGTCCTTCTCGTCGCGCGCGACACGGAGCGCCACGTCGCAGAGGAGGCGCTCGATGACCGCGGGCCGGAGCGGGGCGCGCCCGGCCGCATCGTCGGTCTCGACGTAGGCGGCGCCGTCCTCGCCCACGTGCACGACGACCTGGTAGCGCTCCGCGGTCCTGGTCTCGCCGACCTCGCCGGAAAGCGAATCGGCGGCGAGGTAGACGAGGGCCTCGGATCCGGTGAGCTTGCCGCCCGCCTCCCGCCTGACGCGGTCGAGGGCGCGAATGACGAGCGCCATCTCCTCGGCGGGGAGGTCGACGACCATGCGCGTCGTGTGCGCGTTCATGGCGCGGGTGAGGAGGCGCCGGCGGAGCGGCTCGCCGCGCGTCGTGCGCGCCACCATCACCTCGATCTCCTCGGCGGTCCGCTTGCGGGCGGCGGCGAGCCATTCGGCCTCGGTCTCGGCGGTCGCCACCCGGCTCACCGCGCGCACCTTGGAGTACGAGATCTCGCCGCGCGCGAAGGCCTGCTCGATCGCGGGTAAGACCTCGAGCGCGAAGGCCACGCGGATGCGCTCGCGCGCCGCGGTGCCGGTCACGCCGCAGACCAGCTCGAGGTACTGGGCGAGGGTCGAGCAGCCGTAGTGCTCGTGGCCGGAACAGGCATCCATGCGCCGGATGAGGACGAGGAGGCGCCAGCTATTCCAGTTGGCGAGGGACGCCTGGGCCTGGAACTCGCGATGGAGGGACTCGGGGGTCGGATCGGCGTCGGGCGCGGACCTGAAGGCGAACCCGAACCCGCCGGCGGTTGCGCCGCCGCGCTCGGCCGGGTCGGCGGAGGCCGTGTCGCACATGACGATGCTCCTTCCGGGGGGAAGTGGTGATCGACTCGTCATACGCCAGGCCAGAGTGGCATCCGCAATGTCAGGAGCTTGCTCTCGCCGCTACGCCCAAACACGCTCCCGTGCGCCACTTCCGTCTCGCCACGAGCCCCCTTGACCGTGTAGGTACGTTGTAGCTACGCTGGCTCCATGCCTGGGCTGAAGTCGAGTGGGACGAGGCGAAGGATCGCCTGAACCGGCGCAAACACCGCGTCTCCTTCCGGGAGGCCGAGACCGTATTCCTCGATGAAAGGGCCCTCTTGATCGCTGACCGCGAGCATTCGACAGCCGAGGACCGCTTCGTCCTCCTGGGCCTCAGCTCGACACTCCGAATGCTCCTGGTCTGCCATTGCTACAGGAAGGGCTCGAATCTCATCCGACTCATCTCGGCGAGAAGAGCAACCCGAAAGGAGCGCGATCAATACGAGCAAAGGTGGTGCAAATGAAAACCGAGTATGACTTTTCACGCGCTAAGCGGAACCCCTACGCCCGACGCCTCAAGCGTCAGATCACGATTCGGCTGGATGACGCGACGATCAGTTACTTCAAGCGACTCGCCGAGGAAACGGGAATCGCCTACCAAACCCTGATCAACCTCTACCTTCGCGACTGCGCCGCCTCCGGACGTAAGCTCTCGATGCGCTGGAAGCCTGCCGCGTAAGCACGATTCCTCCTGCCCGACCGAGATACCGCGGCTGGCGAACCGTCTGGCGAACGCGGGGAACGAGATTGACGTTAGGGGATGTGCAGTGCGCTCGCGCAAGCGATTTCTTTCGAGGCGCGCGCTTTTTTCGTGCGCTGCCGGGCGATGCTGATCGCGACCGATCCTTGCGGTCGGTCACTGGTTCCACGTCGAGTTCGTTTATCACGAGTTCGTATATCACGCGTTCGCCAACCTGCGCCCTGCCGAAACCGACTGTCCCGGCCAGGTCCCTCGGTGGCGCGCCGGTCAGGCGTCAGCCGTCAGCCGTGATATCATGGGATGCAGTCCAGTCCCGCCTGGAGCGCGCATGATCCGCCGGCTCTCGCTCGCAGCCGCCATCTTCGCCCTGCTCGCCCTCGCCGCCACGCCGGCGCGCGCCGGGACGATCCACGTTCCCGCCGACCGCCCCACGATCCAGCTCGCCCTCGACGCCGCGGTCGCCGGCGACACGGTCCTCGTCGCGCCCGGCGAGTACGCCGGCTCCGAGAACCAGAACCTCGACTTCCACGGGCGGGACCTCGTGCTGCGTTCGGAAGCGGGTCCCGAGGCGACGATCCTCGACGGCGAGTTCGTCGCGCGCGCCTTCTACCTGCACTCGGGCGAGACGAACGCCGCGGTGATCGAGGGGTTCTCGGTGCTTCGCGGCATGGCGAGCTACATCGATCCGCTCGGCTCGGTCGGCGGCGCCGCGGTCTGCGCCGGCGCCTCGCCCACGTTCAGGAACTGCATCCTCGGCGCCTGCGGCGCGGGGTGAGCGGGGGCCTGGGCTGGCGGTGCCATTGCCCTCTACGACTCGGAAGCGAAGCTCATCGACTGCGTGATCGCGGGAAACGCGGCCGAGTACCAGGGTGGCGGCATCTACTGCGAGACGAGCTCGATCGAGCTCATCCGCTGCCGGATCTCCGAGAACCGTGCCGGTGGGAACGAGGGATCCGGAGGCGGTATCTACGCCGTCGCGAGCGCGCTCACGATGGTCGACTGCCGGCTCGACGGGAGCCGGGCCGAGAGCTATCGCTGCGACGGCTGCAGCCGGGCGCGCGGCGGCGGCATCTGCGCCGAGAGCGCGACCGCCATCACGCTCACCCGCTGCACCTTCCTCGGCAACAAGGCCATCGCGGGTAACGAGGACGATGCGAACTTCGCCGAGGGCGGCGGCGCCCTCCTCCGCGGCGCGAACGTATCGCTCGTCGATTGCATCTTCCGCGGGAACGAGGCGCGAAGCCTCTCCGATCCGGCGCTCTCGCGTTCGGGGAACCAGGCGTACGGCGGGGCGCTCGCGTGCCGGGCGGCGACGCTCGAGAACTGCGAGTTCACGACGAACCTGGCCCAAGCCGACGGGAATCCGGACGGGAACTCGGGCCACGGCGGCGCGCTCCACGCAGAGGACGTGACGCTCGCGACCGGCTGTGTCTTCATCGACAACAGGGCGACCGGCGGTGGATCGACGCCGGCCGGCGATGGACATCGGCTACGCGCCGAGGATCGCGGCGAAGGAGGGGCGGCGGCGGTCGTCGGCGGCGCCCGCTTCGAGCACTGCACGTTCAGTCGCAACTCCGCCTCGAGCGCCGGCGCCGCCATCCGTGTCCGCGACGACGGTGGTGGCGGCATCGCGTCCGTCGACAACACGATCATCGCCTACTCGCAGACGATCGGCGCCGTGGCATGCGCGGGCGGCGTCTCCGCAGTGCTCTCCTGCTCCGATGTCTTCGGCAATGCGGGCGGCGACTACGTCGGATGGCTCGCCGGTCAGCTTGGCGTGAGCGGGAACCTCGCCGCCGATCCGCTCTTCTGCCTGCCGGCGATCGGGAACTACGCGCTCGATGCCGCCTCGCCGTGTGCGCCCGGGGAGTCGCCCGGCGCGTGCGGACTCATCGGGGCGATCGGCGTCGGCTGCGGCGCGACCGGCGTGCCGGCCGGCGAGCCATCGCCCGCCGCGGCGCCGTTCATCCGTGTGGCGCCCAATCCGATTGCGGGTGATGCGGCCATCACCTGGGCCGATCCGCTGGGCGGTCCGCGCACGCTGCGCATCGTCGATCTCGCCGGGCGGCTCGTCTGCGCGCGCGACCTCGGCCGGCGCGCTCCAGGGACGCACGCCGTGGCCTGGAGCGAGGTGACCGGCGGCCGCCGGCTGCCGGCCGGCGTCTACTTCGTCGAGATCCTGCCGCGCGGCGCCGGGGCGCGCCCCGCCCGCGTCGTCGTCGTCAACTAACTGCGCCCAGGGACGGCATTTCGCGGCACGGTGCGGGACCCGCTCCGCGCCTGGCCCGCCTTGATCCAGCCCCGCCTTGACGCGGCCCCGGCGCCGGTGCACGATTCCGCCTGCAAAAACCCGCCTGGTGCAGAGTCTCTTCGAACGAGCGACGGAAAGCAGCGCCCGTCCGGTGGTCGCCAGACAAGGAGGTCGTGATGTTGGCCAGGTTGCTGTCCCGTGGCTGGTGGATGCTCCTGATCCGCGGCATTCTCGCCGTCCTGTTCGCGATCGTCGCGTTCTCGCGACCCGGGATCACGCTCGCCGTTCTCATCTCGCTCTTCGGCGCCTACGTGCTCGTGAGCGGCGCCTTCGCCATGTGGCACGCCTACTCCGCACGCAAGGAGAGCTCGCAGTGGTGGGTGGTCCTGCTCGAGGGGCTGGCCGGGTTCCTGATCGGGCTCATCATGCTGCGGTCGCCGGGACTCACGGCGATCGCCGTCGTCTTCTTCATCGCCGCCTGGGCGATCCTGAGCGGGCTCTTCGAGATCATCGCCGCGATCAGGCTGCGCAAGGAGATCGAGGGGGAGTGGATGCTCATCCTCGGCGGCATCGTCTCGGTGCTCTTCGGGCTCTGGCTCGCGGCGCGGCCGGGCGCCGGCGCGCTCGGGATGGTGTGGCTCATCGCGCTCTTCGCGCTCATCCTCGGCTTGATCCAGATCATGCTGGCGTTCAAGGTGCGGAGCGTCGCCGGCAAGCTGAAGGCGGCGGCCGGCGCCTAGCGTATCCGGGGAGGTGGCCGTGCCATCTGCGGGGACCGGGGACAGGCGGGAGGACGGCGACCTCCATGTGATCGCCGGCAGCGGGCCGCTGGGCCTCGCCGTCATGCGCGAGCTCGTTGCCCGCGGCTCGCGCGTGCGGATGGTGAACCGCAGCGGGCGCGCCTCCGTGCCGGCGGACGTGGAGGCGGTGGCCGCCGACATGACCGAGCTCGCCGCCGCGCGCCGCGCGTGCGCGGCGGCGAGCGTCGTCTACAATTGCATCAATGCGCCCTACACCGACTGGCCGGCCCGGCTTCCAGCCCTCTGGAACGGTGTGCTCGAGGGCGCGGTGGCCGCCGGGGCGCGTCTCGTCTGCGGCGACAATCTCTACATGTACGGGCCGGCGGGTGCGGCAGCGGGCGCGCTGCGCGAGACGCTGCCGAGCGCGGCGGGCGGGCGCAAGGGAGCGACGCGCGCGCGGATTGCGGCCGCGGTCCTCGATGCGCATCGCGCCGGTCGCGTGCGCGCGACGATCGGCCGCGCCTCCGACTTCTACGGGCCGTGGGTGCGAACGGCGGCCTTCGGCGAGCGCGTCTTCGCGGCGGCGCTCGCCGGAAAGCCGGTCTCGGTGCTGGGCAATCCCGACATGCCCCACACCTACACGTACATCGAAGATTTCGCGCGCGCCCTCGTCACGCTCGGCGCCGAGGAGCGCGCGCTCGGCGAGGTGTGGCACGTGCCGAGCGCGCCGACCGTGACTACGCGCGAGCTCGTGACGATGGTGGGGGAGGCGCTCGGGCGGACGCTCGCACTCCGCGCGGCGCCGGCCTGGCTCGTCGGCGCGCTCGGTCTCGTGAGCCCCATCATGCGCGAGCTCAAGGAGACGGCGTACCAGTTCACATCTCCGTTCGTTGTCGATCACACCAAGTTCGAACGCGCCTTCGGCGCCGAGGTGACGCCGCACCGCGCGGCGATTGCGCGGACGCTCGAGTGGTTCAGGGAGGGGACATGACGCTCACAGCCTGGTGCAGCACTGCCGCCGGAAACCGTGGTCACGATGGTCGAGCCGGTCTCGGGTCCACGCGCGGGATGAAGGCCATCGCCATCATTGCGCTCGTCCTGACGGCATGGTCGTGGCAGCCGGCCGCCGCCGAAGAAGAGGCACCGGCGGCCGGCCAGCCCCGCATCGCCTTCGTGTGCGGGAACGATGAGATCTGGACCGTCGGACCGGCGGGTCAGAACCCGACTCGGATCGTCAAGACCGAGGACGCCATCTGGGCTCCGGTGTGGTCTCCGGACGGCTCGCGGCTCGCCTTCTTCACCGTGAAGCGGCGGGGTCCGGTCGAGCTCATGGTGGCCGACGTGGCCGGCCGCACGGCGAAGCCCCTCGGCAAGTTCGAACCGCGCATCACCGCGGATGCGCTCGCGCTCGAGGCCCCGGTCTGGAGCCAGGACGGCGACAGCCTCCTCGTTCACGGCAAGGAGGGCACGTATCGTGTCGCGAGCACGAGCGACTCGGCGAACGTCGTCCTCGTGGCGCCCGCCCCCAGGGACCAGGCGCTGGCTCCCGAGTGGCAGGAGCTTCTCGGCAAGAAGGAAGCGGTGGGACCCGTGCCCGCGCCGGCGGACTCGGTGCTCGCCTTCGGCGTCGGCAAGGGTCTCGTCCTCGTCGGCCCCGGACGCGAGAAGCGCGAGATCCACGAGGCCTCCGAGCCGATCCGCTGGATCACATGGTTGCCATCTGGCCAGCGGCTCCTCTACTTGAGCGGCCCGCTGCCGCCGGCTCCCACTCTGCCGACCGGGGATCCCGCCACCGACCTCTTCCCCGGACTGATCGAGCTCGTTTCCGTCGATCCGAGCGGTGGCAGGTCGATCGTCCTTCAGGAGTGGACGGGCCGCGTGGGGCCCCGTCAGGCCTATCCGGCCGTGTCACCCGACGGATCGGCGGTCGCGCTCATCGGCAGCGACGATGAGCTCATGATGGTCTCGATCGACGGCTTGAAGAAGACCAAGATCTTCACGAAGGACCGTTGCCACTCTCCGGTGTGGCAGCCGACAATCCGGTGATGAGCGGCGGGAGCAGCCGAGCTCCCGGAGCCTGATCACGCACCGCTGGGGATCTCACGCCCGGAGTGGCTCAAGGACATCGGGCCGACCGAGAATCAGCGCTGGTACGACGCGACCGCGCGATCGGCATCGCAGCATGCGCAGCTCCGCCGGGCCGCCGTGCCGCGGGCAGCCGCCGAGCGCATCAAGAGACAGGTGCGCGCGTGGCTCGAAGCTGGTTCACCGGCGGATGAGGCCCCAGGGGGAAGGTAGGGCGACCGCGCCGAACGCACGTGGAAGGGCACCCACAAGTCGGCGCCGGTTCACTGCAGCACAGGCGCCGGGAGCGCGGCCAGCCCGGTCGGGTGGGGTTGCTCGTCGGTCCTGCCCGCCAGCTGGAACACGCGCACGCGCGGCCCGCGCGTCTTGCCCGGCGCTCGCTCGAACGCGGCGAGCTCGATCCCGCGCGCCATCAGCGAATCGTACTTCGCGACGATCGCCGCGCACTGCGGGTCGGCCCCGGCCCGCGCCGCGTAGCGGTCGTAGGCGCTGCCCACGATCATGTACTCGATCTTCTGGCGCTCCGCAGCGTCGATATCCGCGATGAGACCGAGGTGGCCGAAGGGCCGGTAGAAGACGTGCTCGAGATGATTGTTCCGCCGGTAGGGCCCGGCGATCGTGTCGAACGTGTCGGCGGGCGCGGGGATCAGGTCGCCGGCGCGCGTCACCAGGAACAGATTGTAGAGACCCTGCCTCAGGAACGGTGTCTTGGCCTCGATGAGCACGTTGCTCTGCGGTGGAACGTGCGCTGTCACCCAGTCGGCAGCCAGGGTGCGCGTGTCCGGGCGGCTGAGATCCGCTCCCTCGTCCAGGTTCGTCTTGAGGAGCGGCCAGAGGACGCCGAGCACCAGGATGGCGGCCGCGAGATGGGCCGTGCGCGCGCCGAAGCGCCGCTCCGCCGCCGCCGCCCCGCGCGCGACCGCATAGGCGGCGAGGCCGCAGAGGAAGGGGATGGTGGGGACGATCCAGCGCGACCAGCGGAGCCCGACGGCGGCGATGAGGCCGATGTAGAGCGGGACGAAGAGAGCGACGAGCACCTTCCGCCGGTCGCGTGATCTCAGGCACAGCACGAAGCCGATCGCTGCCAGCACGGCTCCCGCGCGCGACAGCGCTTCGGCAAGCGGCAGGTCGAGGTACCAGAGGACATCGGCCAGCCACCCGCGCCCCGTGTCGAAGAGCAGCATGGTCGACTCGGGAGTCGATTCGCCGCGGAGGTCGGCGAGGGCCGTGTGCGAGTCGAGGAAGAGGAACGGTGATGCGAGAAACGCGCCGAGCACCGCGAGCCCGCCGAACGCGACCGGCTTGAGCAGGCCGGAGCGCGGGCGATGGCGATGACTGGCCAGATGCGCGATGAGGACGACGAGGCCGGCGATCGCGGTCGGGTACTTGGTGGCGATCCCGACGCCGGTCAGGAGCCCGGCGACGATGTAGGTGCGCCAGCGCGGCTTCTCGAGCAGATCGAGGCACAGCCAGAAGACCGCCAGGATGATGAGCCCGGACATGATGTCGGTGCGGATGATGCGGGACAGTGAGGTGTGGAGCGGGCTCAGCGCGAGGAGCGCGGTGGCGAGGAGGGCCGTCGGCCGCCCGAAGATGCGATCGAGCGTGCGGTAGGCGAGTCCGATCGTGACGAGAGCCAGCGCGAGCATGAGGAGACGCCCGCTCAGGTAGGTGACCGTCGTGTTGTTGAGGAAGAAGGTCTCGAAACTTCCCGCCGCCCCGGACCACAGGCCGAGACTCGTGCCGACCTTATACAGCAGCAGGTAGAGCCCGGAGAGCGCGTAGATGGTCGTCGTTCCGGGATGGCCGAACCAGCTCGGATTGGGATCGCCGTCGATCGCGATACGCCCGGCGATGTTGACGAACACGTGCTCGTCGGTCTCGTAGGGATAGGGGAGGCCGAACGCGATGCCGTGGGCGCGGAGCACCATGGCCGCGAGCACCGCGAGGGCGACGAGCGGCGCGGCTCGCGTGAGCCAGCGGGCCAGCGGGCGATGCCAGTGCTCCTCGGTCTGCGCGAGGAGGCCCGCGGTGAGGCCGAGGAGGATCCAGTGCACGATCGGCGTCGAGGTGATGCCGGCCGTCAGGTCCATGACGAAGAGGATCGAGACGGCGATCGCGGTGATCGTGAGGAGTCGTCCGGTGGATGGGGCGCCGACGGTCGTGTGGTGCGGGTCGCGGACCAGGGTCCACCAGGCGAGCGCTGCGTTCAGCATGAGGAGGACGAGCACGGCCGCGTACTCGAAGCGGTAGACGCCGACCGCCGCGGTGAACTGGCTCAGATGGCGCGTCAGCGCGAAGAGCCCGCCGGCCACCAACGCCGCCACCAGGATGCGAGCCAGGGATGCAGTGCGGACGCGAACGCGATCATCCATGAAAGGGGGCGACCTCCAACGCTCTCCGTGGCGGGGAGCGTGGGGGAGATGGGTGCCCGCGGGGGGGCGGGCTGCTTCAGTCCATGAAGCGCCGAGGCCGGGTCAGCGGGGCCAAGCGAGCTTCGTGCCTGCCAATTGAGGTCGGCAGGTTACCAGGTGAGAGGTCGGGCGTCAAGAAAGCAGGCAGGCTCGACGAAAAGGGACGGGTTCCCTTCGTCTGCGCGCCCTGTCGCCCAGGCGTCTACCTGAGCCGGACGAGCGGCAGCCGCGCCGTGCCACGCTCGACGAGCCCGCTCGCGCCGCCGGCGCCGCCGCCCGCACCGGCCAGAACGCTCGGGGCGCCGCCCTCGGCGCGGATCTCCGCCCAGTACACGCCGGAGGGCGCCGCGCGGCCTTCCGCATCGCGCCCGTCCCAGCGCGCGCGATGGCGGCCCTGGGCCCGCTCCTCGCCTGACACGAGCTCGCGCACGACGCGCCCGTGCGCGTCGTACACGCGGAGCCACACGCGCCCGGAGGCGCGGAGCGCGAAGGCGATGTCGGTCGACGACGCGAAGGGACTCGGCGTCGCCGGACCGAGCGCGACGAGAGCGGACGGGGCGACGGGAGCTGCGTCATCGGGGATGCCCGACTGCTCGGGCAGGAGCAGGAAGTCGATCGCCGCGCTCTCGCCGGAGGAGAGGACGACGCCGGTCATGGTCACCGGCAGGTAGCCCTGCTTCGCGGCGCGGAGCGTGTACGTGCCGGGGAGCACGTTCGGGAGCGAGTAGCTGCCATCGGTGCTGGACACGGCCGCGGTATACGACGTCCCGAGGATCGTGACCGTGGCGCCCGAATCGTCGCCCAGGCCGGCGAGATCGACGCGCCCGCTGACCGTCGCCGGCGAGAAGGCCGAAACCGCGAGATCGAGCGCGGCGGTGCCGTTGGCGACGGCGATCCGCCGGAGGAAGCTCGGCGTGATGTAGGCGATGGTGTCGCACGAGCGGTGGTAGCAGGGGTAAGTGTCCCACTCGTTCTCGATCGAGAGCATCGCCGGGAAGCCGTGATCGTGGAACGGTTCGTGATCGCTGCCCCAGCCGTTCCCCGGATAGATGTACACGCTCAGGCCGCTGTAGGTCTGCGCGTGCTCGCTCACCAGGTTCACGAGCCACATCGAGTTCGTGCCGGTCGTGAAGCCCTCGAGCCAGAGGTCCGCGCCGCCCGCGCCGTAGTAGCCCACCATGTCCATGGTGATGACGCCGGCGATGTTCCAGTTCTCGGTGTCGGCCTTGGTCGCGTAGGCCTCGCTGCCGTAGAGCCCCTGCTCCTCGCCGCCGAAGAGGACGAAGTGGATGGTGCGCTCGGTGGGAACGTTGGCCAGGAGTCGCGCCGTCTCGAACACCGCCGCCGAGCCGCTCGCGTTGTCCTCGGCGCCCGGCGCGTTCGTGTTCGGCGTCTGCGACGTGCAGTCGAGGTGGGCCCCGACGATCACGATCTCGTCCGGCCGCACCGTGCCGAGCTTGATCGCGACCACGTTCTGGCGCGTCCCGCCGCAGCAGGTGAAGTTGTGGAGATAGACCTGGTCGAGGCCGAGCGCGGTGAAGCGATCGCGCATGCGCGCGGCGGCGGCCGCGTAGTTGGCGTTGGAGGTGTAGCGGGTCGGGTAGCTCGTGAGGAGCGTCATCGTGGCCATGAGGCTGTCGGTCGAGAAGGCGCCGGCCAGACTCAGGTACTCGGGCACGATGTCGAGGGCGGAGTCGCCCCCGTTCGGCGCGCGCTCCGTGCCGAGGATCGGGAGCGCCTCGTTCGGCGCGCTCGCGAGCTTGTCGCCGCGGTCCTCGGTCGGGTCGCCGGCGCGGAGTTCGCTCGGAGTGACCCAGGAGGAGGCGAGGAGGGCGGAGGCGAGGGTGAGGACGGCAAGGAAACGACCGACGAAGGCGCCGCGGGCAAAAGAAGACAAGGCCTTGCTCCGATTGGGGATGGCAGGTGGCAACGGCCGGTCGCCCACTAGCGGACGCCCATATCTCCCATAATGATGGCAGGGCAGGGGCGGTTCCGTCAAGGCCGTCAAGGCCGGGGGGCATCGAGCCGGCCTCGTGCCTCGCCCCGCCGGCCGCTCCTTGAACCGGCATCGCGCATGGCCCATCATCGAGCCCGCCCATGAACCGATCGCTCGCTCTCCTCGCCCGTCTCTGGGCTTTACCCGCCACCCTCCTCGGCCTGGCCGCCGTCGCCCTCGCCGCGGCGAGCGGCGGCCGCGTGTGCCGGCGCGGAGGTGTGATCGAGGCCCACGGCGGCATCGTCGCGCGCGTCCTCGCCCGCGGCGTCCCCATCGCGCGCGGCGCGGCGGCGATGACGCTTGGACACGTCGTCCTCGCCCAGGACGAGGAGTGTCTCGAGTGGAGCCGCCGGCACGAGCGCGTGCACGTCCGCCAGTACGAGCGCTGGGGGCCGTTCTTCATTCCCGCGTACGTGGTGGCGTCGATCGCCGCCGCGGCGCGCGGCGGGCACTTCTACCACGACAACGTCTTCGAGCGCGCAGCCTATCGCGAGGCGCCGCCCCCGAGTCGGCCGCGATATGTGGCGGACGACCGCAGTATTTGAATCGCCGCAGGCAACACGACAAGGAGCAACGCGACAAGGAGGTGCCCCATGGCCGAACCCGATGCCTGGCTTCGCGGTCCCGTTCCCGGCGTTGATCCCCTGCTGGTGCCGGCGGCCCACGCCTTCATCCAGGCCGGCGAGGATGCGGCGCGCGCGGCCGCCGATCTGACGGTCGCCGAGCTGTGGGCGACGCCGCCGGGGGAGGCGGCCTCGATCGGCTTCCACCTGCGGCACATGGCGGGCGCCACCGAGCGGCTCCTGACCTACGCGCGCGGGGTGGCGCTCACGCCGGAGCAGTTCGCGGCGGCCAAGGCGGAAGCGGTTCCCGGATCGGCGCCGCCGACGGCGGCTGCGCTGCTCGACTCGCTCGACCGGGCGATCACCGACGCTCTCGCGCAACTCCGCGCGACGCCGCGCGAGAAGCTCCTCGAGGCGCGCGCCGTGGGACGGGCGGCGCTCCCCACCAACGTGATCGGCCTTCTCTTCCACGCCGCAGAGCATGCGCAGCGGCACGTCGGGCAGCTCGTGACGACGGCGAAGCTACTGCGCGGCCTGCGCTGAGGCGCGAACTCCGCCCGACTACATGCCCGGCATGGCGACGCCGAGGAGTCGCATGAAGATCCCGAACACCACGATGTAGAAGACAAACCCGAGCAGGCAGACGAGGAGGGCTCGCCCGGTGCTCCTGTAGTCGAGGGCCTGCCGCACGGCGATGACGAAGGCGGCAATGATCCAGATCCCGGTCACCGAGAGGACGATCCAGCGGAGGAACGGCAGGAAGCCGAGCACGCGCAGGATCCCGGGCGCCTGTGCGAATCCGATCGTGCGCAGGAGCTGTCCCAGATTCGCCTGCGTCTCGGGTGTGCGCAGGATGCGCGTGCCGATGACGTAGGTCGTGAACGCCCAGATCACCCAGCCGGCGAGGGCGCCGATCAGGCCGGCGATGAACCCCTGGCCGCCTTCCCCGCGCAGGGCGACGCCGGAGGCGAGGCTCGAGAGCGCGACGACCAGGAGAGCCTGCCCGGTGGCGCCGGGGTCGTTCTCGACCTCCTCGTAAGTGGGAACGCTGAGCCTGGCCGCCCCGATCATCCGTTCAACGAAGGTCGCCATGAGAACCTCCTCGATAACAGCTGCTCTGCCTGCCATGCCGTGCACGGATGTCGCGCCACCGCTGCGTGAACCGGCTTCGATGCTGCTTTGTACCACAATCGCTGCCTCTCCTCAGCAAGTTTTCGCGCCGCCCGTGCCGCAGGCCTGATGGTAGAATCCCCCGAGTCCCGGTTCCCCCAGGCCATGTCCACGATAGATCGGTCCCGATCAGATCGAGCGCGAGCTCGGCCCGGGCTCCATGGGCGTCGTCCATGCGGCGCGCGATGAGCGGCTCGGCCGCGGCTCCTCGGGGTCCAGGAGCGGCGATGATGACAGGGGAGGGGATGGGCAGCAGACCGGACTTCTCGCGTTTTCGGCCGCATCCCTGGCACGGGCTCTCGATCGGTCCGGCACCGCCGCACCGTGTGAACGCGTACATCGAGATCACGCCCTTCGATCTCGTCAAGTACGAGCTCGACAAGGAGAGCGGCTACCTGCGGGTCGATCGCCCGCAGCGGACGTCGGCGCAACCGCCGGCGCTCTACGGCTTCATGCCGCGCACCTACTCCGGCGCGCGCGTCGGCCGGTTGATGGCGGGAGCGAGCGGCGGCGACGGCGATCCGCTCGACATCTGCGTTTTGAGCGAGCGGCCGATCGGACGCGCCGAGATCGTGGTGCCGGCGCGGGTCGTGGGCGGGCTCCCGATGCTCGACGGCGGCAAGGCCGACGACAAGATCATCGCCGTCCTCGAGAGTGATCCGTTCTGGGCGGACATCGAAGACATCGCTCAGGTGCCGCATCCACTGGTCGATCGCCTGCGCCACTACTTCATGACCTACAAGCTCCTCCAGGGGGAGGAGGCGCGCGTGCACGTGGGTCCGACGTACGCGCGGGCGCAGGCGGAGGCGGTGATCGTGGCGGCGATCGAGGACTACCGGGAGTCGTTCCCGGCCGAGGAGTGATGAGGTTGCGACAGCTGCTTGCGTTCACGCTCGGCGCGGCGGCGCTCCTTCTCTCCTGCGCCGGCGGCCGGAGCAGCACGCAGGATGCGGCGGCGCTCGCCAAGGTGCATCTCGATCTCGCGGCGATCAACGCCGATGGCCTGACCGGGCCGGCGGACGGCCTCCGCGCCGTGAGCTACGAGTTCTGCATCCCGGCGACCGAGGCCGCCGTGGCCGAGGTCACGGCCATCGATCGCACGGTCGAAGTCCAGCGCGGGGCCCGCGGGCGGATCGGCTGCAGTGCGGAGCAATACCTCTGCGTGGGCAGCACGCACCAGCCCGGCTATCGGGACGTCCTCGTCCGGCTCGCCCGCCTCGACTACGTGGCCGCGATCGAGCCCTGGTACGGGGAGTGAGCGCGATACGACGCGGCGATGCGACTTCTCGCCCGGCCGCTCAGCGTCCGACCGGCTTGACCAGAACCTCGACCTGCAACGGAGCCTCGCGCGTGATCACCGGATGGACCGTGTCATTGATGAAGAGGAGCTTCCCCTGGTCCGTGATGCGCGCGGCCACCGCGTAGGTGGAGCGCGAGTCGATCACGTCCGCGTCGTAGGCGAGCGTGAACGCGATCGGTACCTGCCGCCCGCCCGTCACGATGATCTCGCGGGCGAGGAGTGTCGCCGGCGCGTCCTGCCGCGAGATATCTTGTAATGTCACCTGGACGATGGCGGTCGGCGGCAGCGCGATCCGCTCGCGATAGGTCACGTTCCCGGTGACGAGCGCAGAGGCCCCGTTGTCGTGCGCGTAGGTGCCGGCGATCGGGCCCATGCCCGCGAGCGTGAGCGACGACGCCGAGAGTTCGCCGATCCGGTAGCGGATCTCCTCCGGCTCCGGGTAGCGCTCGCTGTTCGTGGTGAGTCGGAGCGAGTCTCCTGCCGCCGACCACGCGAGACCGCTCGCGCTCACGGTGCCGAACCGGCGGAAGAGCCCGTCCGGTCCGAAGTAGAGGCCCGCCCGCGCCCGTCCGGGCTCCGCCGCGCGCACCCAGGCCCCGGCGAGGAGCTTCGCGCGATCGTCCGAGCCGGCCGCCGGCTGCGCCGCGACCCGGCGTCGCCGTGCGCGCCGGGCGCCGGTTCCTCCTTCTTGCCGCAGGCAGCGAGAACGAGCACCGCGCAGGCGACGAGCATCGTGATGCGTGACGCCCGACTCTTCATGGTTCCCCTCCTCCTCGACCGGGAAGATAGGCGCCGCGGCGGCCGGGCCGCAAGCCGCCTTGGCCGCGTCCTGGCCACGTCCTGGCCACGTCTTGGCAGCGGCCGCCGGCGCGGCTAGACTCCTCGCGGTCCAGAGCCAGCGTTCGGATCTGTTCGCGAGGAGGTGGAAGGATGATGCGTCGCTCGCTCGCTCTCATGCTGATTGCTTTCTCGATCCTCGTCCTGTCGCTCGCCGGATGCCGCTCGGGCGGGATGCCGGCGACGACCACCGCCGCGGAGCCCGCGAAGACGGCGGAGCCCGCGAAGACGGCCGCGCCCACCACGACGGCGGCGCCCGCCAAGGCCGCGAATGCCGCCGCCGACATCGATCCCGCCGCCGCGCCGGCCGCTCAGGCCGGGTACGACCTCTACAGCTGGAATGCCGGCGGGGCCTGGCACTTCTCGATCCTCCCCGGTGCGAATCGGCTCCGCTCGTTCGATGAGGTCAAGATTGCGGAGATCTCCGTGGAAGGGGTGTCGGCCCTCAAGTCGAAGCTGAGGAAGCTCCCGGCCGGCGAGAAGATCCGCTGGTCGGCCCGCGTCGCCAACACCGAGATGCCCAGCAAGGAAACGGTGGACGACCTGAGCCGCTTTGCAACGCAGCTCGGCCTCGATCTCACCGTCACCGAATAGAGGATCGAACGGAGGAGAGCACGCGATGAAGGTGGGGATTCTCGGCACCGGCGATGTCGGCCGGGCCCTTGGCGCCGGCTTTACCCAGCTTGGCCACGACGTCATGATGGGCTCGCGCGATCCGCAGAGCGAGAAGGTGCAGGGGTGGGTCGCGAAGACAGGACCGCTCGCCCGGGCCGGCACCTTCGCCGAGGCCGCTAGCTTCGGCGAGGTCCTCGTTCTTGCCACCCTGTGGTCGGGCACCGAGAGCGCGATCCGCCTCGCCTGTGCCGCCAACTGCGCGGACAAGGTGGTGATGGACGCGACCAACCCGCTTGTCTTCACGCCGGGCGCGCCCCCGTCGCTCGCGCTCGGCCACACCGACTCGGGCGGTGAGCAGGTGCAGCGCTGGCTGCCGGCGGCCCGCGTGGTCAAGGTCTACAACACGGTCGGCCACGCACACATGGTGAACCCGAGCTTCCCCGGCGGCCCGCCCGACATGTTCATCTGCGGGAACGACGCCGCGGCCAAGAAGACGGTCACCGACATCTGCCGCGCCTTCGGCTGGCCGACGATCGACGTCGGCGGGATCGAGGGCGCGCGGCTCCTCGAGCCGCTGTGCATCCTGTGGGTGTGCTACGCGCTGGCGACCGGCGGCTGGAACCACGCGTTCAAGCTGCTCCGGAAGTAGCGGCCGGCGGCCCATTGACCAGAAGGCTGGGCCTGTCTTACAATGTCTGACATGAGCAATACGATCACCATCCGCCTGAATCCCGACCTGAGCAAGCTCCTGAGCCGGCTGGCGCGGCAGACCGGCCGAACTCGGAGCGAGATCGTCCGGGAGGCCCTGCAGCGGCAGCTGAGCATCTTCCGGTTCGAGCAACTCCGTCGCCAGGTGCTGCCGTTCGCCGAAGCGAGAGGGTATCTGACGGACGAGGACGTCGCCCGGGACGTTTCGTGAGGGTGTTCCTGGACACCAACGTGCTGGTCAGCGCGTTCGCGACCAGGGGGCTCTGTGCCGATGTCATGCGTCATGTTCTTGCTGAACATGAGCTGGTCGTCGGTGAAGTGATCCTGAAGGAGTTGCGGCGGGTGTTGCGCGTGAAGCTCAAGCTGCCCGCGGCAACCGTGGAGGCCATCGAGCAGCTCCTTCGGGAAAGCGAAGTCGTTCCGCGGCCCAGAGGTCGGCTTGACCTGGCGGTTCGCGACCCGGACGACCAGTGGGTGCTGGCGAGCGCAGTGGCGGGCCGAGCGGACGTGCTGGTGACCGGTGACCAGGATCTCCTCGACCTGGCCGATAGCGCACCGCTGCGTATTGTGGACCCGAGAGGATTCTGGACCCTCTTGCGCCAGCATCCCTGAGTCCGGGCCGCGTGAGCCCGGCCTCCATCAGTCGAGGAGGAGGAGACGCGCCGTATCGCTCCTGCCTCCGCTCTCGACCCGGAGGAAGTAGACCCCGCGCGGCGCTGCGGCGCCGCTTCCGGTCCGCCCGTCCCACGAGATCGCGTGCTCGCCGGCCGTCCAGTCGCCCGCGGCGAGGACGCGCACGAGCCGCCCCGCGACATCGTGGAGGAGGAGCCGTGCCGGGGCCGCCTCGCGCGTCGTGACGCGGATCGTCCCGCCCGGGGCGAACGGGCTGGCCAGCCATATGCGAACTGCGGGTGCTGCGAGTTCGCCAACCGCGAGTTCGTCAATCCCCTGTGCCGCTCGCGGTCCGCGAATCGCGAAGTCGTCGAAGTAGAAGCCGTCCCGCTGCGACGAGCCGTCGCTTCGCAAGAGGAAGCGGAAGCGCACGTCGCTCCGCGTGAGCCACGGTGCGAGATCGACCGTGTTCTCGACCCACGCGAGCTGCGTGCCCTCGAACACCGGCACCCCGGCCGGCACCTGCGTGCCCTGGCCGCTCCCCGGCACCGTGCGGTTGGTGGCGACCGCCGCCCAGCTCGTCCCGCCATCGGTCGAGATCTCGAACCTTGCCGAGTCCCAGTCGGTCTCGATATCCCAGCGCGCCCAGAAGGTGAGGGTCGCCGCCGTGACCTGCGTGAGATCGACCGGCGCGCTCATGGCGCACGGGTTGGTCACGTTGGCCGGGTAGTTCCCGGCCGGGCTGTCGGTCATCGAGTGGGTCGGGCTGTGCGCGCTCGTCGTGGTGAGCCCCCAGCCGCCGGCCCACTGCCCGGCCCCGGCTTCGAAGTCGTCGAACGCGAGGATCACCTCGTCGCTCTCCTCGAGCACGAAGTCGAAGGTCTCGGTCGGGTCGTTCACGGTCACGACCTCGCTCGCCGGCGCGTAGCCCGTGCTCGATACATCGAAGCGATAGTCGCCATAGATGAGGTCCACCGCATAGGCGCCGCCCGCCGCCGCGCTCGCGTACACCGTCGTGACCGGAGTCCCCGCCGGATGGGTGCGGATCGCGATCGTCGCGTCGAGGCCGCTCCCGCCCGTCGTCCGCACGTGCCCGGCGACATGGCTCGTGAGCTCCGGCTGGAGCGCCACGTTGCGGACGGTCGGCGCGCCCCAGGTCGTCGCTACCCCGGTGATCGTCTGCGGCACGTAGCCCGGCGAGGAGAAGGTGAGCGAGTAGCTGCCCGTATCGAGGAGCTTGTAGTAGTCGCCGCGGTCGGGGTCGGTGAAGACCGGCTTCGTGTTGCCGGCGACGCTCACGGTGGCGAAGAGCGGGAGCCCGGTCTGCGCATCGGTCACCACACCGTTCACCCCGTAGCGCGCCGCCTTGACGAAGTGCATGAAGCTCTCGCGGTTCTCGATCCACAGCTGGTCGAGCTGGCTCGCGGGCGGGATGAAGGCGTTGCTGCACTCGATCGTGTTGTCCATCGCCCCGGTCTCGTGGTAGGCCCAGTCTTGCAGCGACCCGTTCACCTCGTACCAGGCGTAGCCGTTCGTGATCCCGTGATAGAAGCTGCCGTTGTACATGGGCAGGTTGTAGGTCGAGTACTCGAGGGCGAGCTTGATGAGCGCGCTGTTGTCGGGAGCGAGCGGCGCCTGGTAGTCCCACGGGTAGTTGACGACGAGGGCCCCGGCATGCCCGTTCTCGCTGAGCACGAAGCTGTGCGCGTAGCCGTGGTTCTTGATGACGATGGTCTCCTGCTCCTCGGTCCAGGTCCCGTCGTCGCCGATCGTGCCGTCCGGCACCGGGAAATTGCGGTTGATGTCGACATTGTGGGCGTTCCGCCGCACGCCGGCGACCAGGCCGTCAGGGTTCAGGCAGGGCACGATGTGGATCTCGTAGTTGTCGACCAGGTTGGTCACCGCGGGGTCGATCCCGTAATTGGTGGTCAGATGGTCGACGAGGAAGAGGAGCATCTCGAGGCCCGGCGGCTCGTTGCCGTGGATCGTGCTCGCGAGCCGCACCTCGGGCTCGGCCTCCTCGCCCGCCACGTTGTCGCTGATCGTGATCGACCAGAGCTCCCGCCCGTTCACCGACTGGCCGATCGAGCCCGAGGCGGCGATCGCCGGATGGTCGAGCGCGGTCTGCTGGAGGATCTGCCCGATCTGCGCGTAGGTGTGGTAGACGGCGAGCTTCCCGAACTGGAACTCATCGCCGCCCTTCGCCGCCTGCTCCGCCCACACCCGCTCCATCTCGCGGCGCGCTTCCTGCTCGCGATCGGGGAGCCGCGCCCAGGTGACCCCGGCCCGGGTGAGGGCGTCCGCCTCCGCGGCCGTGACCCGCGTCTCGACGACGAGGCGGCGCACTCCGGCGCCGTCGCTCACGATCCGCACGTGCTCGCGGTCGAACTCGGCGAGCGGGACGCGCGCGAGGAGCTCGCCGAGCGCGGCCGCATCCGCCGCCGCGAACTGGACGGGGAAGTCCGCATACTCGCGCACCTCCCACAGCTTGAGGCCGCGGTCATCGACCGGGATCGGCCCGGCGGCGGCGGCCAGACCGGAGGCGGCGACACCGGCGGCGAGGACGAGGCCGGCGAGGAGCAGAGAGCTCAAGCGGATCATGACGATTCCTCTGGCGATGGCCCTGGGCGATGCCTCTGGTGCCGGAGGCCCCGCCCGGCGGCGGGGCCTCCGCGGTTCATCGTGGTTGACACGTTACTTGAGGAGCAGCATTCTCCGGGTCAGCATGCGCCCGTCGGCGTCGAGCCGGTAGAAGTAGAGACCGCTCGCGGCGCGATCGCCGCTCGCATCCCGGCCCTGCCAGACGGCCTCGTGCCGCCCCGCGGGCCAGAACCCGGTCGCGAGGGTAGCCACCCGCCGCCCGCTGACGTCGAAGACCGCGAGATCCACCGCGCCCGGGCGCGGCAGCTCGAACGCGATCCGGGTCGCCGGATTGAACGGGTTCGGCACGTTCGCGCCGAGCGCGACCGCCGCCGGCAACGGGGCGCCCGTCTCGTCGACGCCGGTCGTTGCCCCGTAGCGGATGCGGAGGCACCACTCGTTCAGGGTGCCGACGTCGATGCCCGCGTTGTCGGAGACGAAGAGCACCCACTCGCCGTCGGTCGGCTCGCCGATGAAGCGGTCGAGGCTCTCTGCCGGCTGGACCTCGGACGGATACCAGCAGTGGATGTTCTCGAGCGTGCCGCCGCTCCGGTTGTGGAGGATCGCCGTCGTCCCCCGCGGCGAGGTGAGGCGAACGATCAGGTCGCCGATGTAGGTGTGGGTGATGTCCACGTGCACCTCGATCCCGGTGACCGTGGCGCCGCCGAGCGCGACCGGCATCCGGTCGGTGACGCCGGCCGGGTTGTTGTCCGGGATGGGGAGATGCGGCTGCCGGCAGAGCGTCGTCTCGGTGACCGGGCGCAGGGTGAAGTCGACGTTCGCGAGGTGCTGGCCGCTCGTGAGGGTCACCGTCTCGGTCTCGGTCGACCACCCGGTCTTCGCGGCCACGATGTCGTAGGTCCCGGCGAAGAGCCCGGGCAGCGAGTACTCGCCGCTCGGCCCGGTGATGACGAAGCCGCCGTTCGGCACCGCGGCCACGCGCACGCCGGAGTGATCGCTCTGGTTCTCGAGCGTGACCCGGCCCGACACCGCGCAGTCGCCCGCCTCCGGCGTGATCAGCCAGAGCACCGTGTTCTCGAGGAGGAGCGGCCGCACCGCCGCGTCCATCGCGCCGTAGTTGAAGGCGTAGTAGACGATCTGGCCGCCTTCCGGCGCCGGGTTCGGGTCGTAGGCGATGATCGAGGCATCGGTCCCGTACATGGACCAGGAGCCGACCCGGACCGCGTCGGCGGTCTGCACCATCGCATCCTCGTCGCCGTAGCTCGCGTACGTCATGGTGATCGGTCCGGCGATCACGTTGGGCACGCTCACCACGCGATGCGCCGGCGCGACGACCGTCACGTTGCCGCTCTGGTCGTGGTTCCAGTCGCTGGCGTGGAGCACGGTCGTGGCGAAGGCCGTGTTCGTGTAGTGGTTGTACCCGACCTCGCCGCCCTCGATCAGGAGATGCCCGCCGCCCGTGACGTAGTTCTGGAGCGCGGTGCGGAAGGTCGCGCTGGCGAGAGTCCCCGTATTGCTGCCGCTCGACACGATGAGGAGATCGTAGTCCGGCCAGGTCGCCGGGTTGGTCGCCGCCATCGTCTCGGTCGTCACGCCGTAGCCGAGGTCCTCGAGGTCGGCGACCATCTGCGCCACCGACTTGTCGTCGTCGGCGACCATCGCCTCGGGCGCGAGGATCGCTCCCGTCTTCTCGTCCACCTTGGCCGGCCGGAGCCCCGCGCTCGCCGTGTCGTCGACGATGAGGAGATCGCCGGCGGTCGGGTCGAGGAGGAAGTTCTTCTCCACCATCGGCTCGTCGACCGTCACGTTCAGGGTCACCGGCACGTGGCGGAACGAGCGCACCTTGACCACGTAGTCGAAGTAGGGGACGGGCGGCGCCGTGTAACCGCCGGTCCCGGGATCGGTCGCCGTCTCGGCGAGGAGCTCGTTGGTGTCGGAGCGGTAGATCTTGACCGTGGCCGCGAGCGGCACGCCGGTGCCTGCCTCGGTCACCGTGCCGTAGAGCACGCCGGCCGGCGCCGCCACGAGCGACACATCGAGCACGTTCGGACCGTAGTTCACGAAGTACGGCGTCTCCCAGTGCAGGTAGCCGAAGCGATCCACCTTGATCGTGTAGTCCGCGACCAGGATCGAATCGGGCATCGCATAGTCGCCGGTCGCGTTGGTCGTGGCCGAGAAGGCGAGGGCGTTCGCGGCGTCGTAGCCGCGGACGAGCGCGCCCGACACCGGCTGGCCGCCCGACGTCACGTGTCCCGATAGCCGTCCCGTAGGCCTCGATGATCGGGAACTCCTCCACGTGGAGGTCGTACCCGGACACCGCGATCACGCCGCGCACGCTCCCGACCGCGTGCGGCGTGAGGTTGAGGCTGGTCCCGCTCGTGCTGACGCCGGGGTCGTCGTTCACGAAGGCCCACAGCGTGTGCCCCGGTTCGCTCACCATGGCGTGGAGGACGCCCGGAAGGTTCAGCGCGAACGTGTCGTCGAGCCCGATCGCGGTCGTCACGTAGAGATCGGGATCGGCGAGCGGGAGCGCGTTGACCGGGAGCGCGATCCGGAAGAGCTCCCAGGGATCGCCGGGATTCCGGCCCACGATGTCGATCGCCGGCCCGTACGGATAGGTGATGGTGAGGACGCACTGGCCGTCCGGCGCCGGTCACCACGTAGGGCGTCGTCAGGTCGAGCCCCTCGGCCCATACCCGCACGTTCGGCCGCGGCGTCACGCCGTCGGCCTCGTAGACGCCGACCGTGACCGGGGTGGTCACGTTGGCCTCGATCGAGGTCGGGTTGAACGTCACCACCGCCGGCACGATCACGTTCAGATCGGCCACGTACGGTTCCCTGTTCTGCATGGTGACGACGAGCCGCGCGGCGCCCGGGGTGAGGAGCGTGGAGAGCGGCATGGTGAGGCTCCCCGCCTCGTCGACCGTGCCGGCGCCGGCGATCGCGCCGCCCTGCGTCAGGCCGACGTAGCTCCCGGGGGCGGCGGTCACCGTGACCGCGGTCCTGTTGGTGAAGAGGGTCGCCGGATGGGTGACCGGGTTCGCCGCCGGCACGCCCATGTAGCAGGAGAGGCTCGGATCGCCGATCAGGTTGTAGATGTTCCAGTAGTAGGTCGATGCGGCTCGAGCCCGACTCCATGACGGCGAGGTTCCCGCAGAAGACGAGCGCGTCGTTCGTCACGTACCACTGCGCCATCGCCTCGCCGTGATCGTGGAACACGCCGTCATAGGCGCCGAGCTGTGCGCCGGTCATAGGTCGGGTACTCGACGACGGTCCCGGTAGCCGACGCCCCACCAGTAGTCCTCGTCCCAGTAGGTGTTGTTGGTGCCGCCGATGTAGCCGATCGCGCCCTTGTTCGGCGGCGCGGAGCCAGGTCTCGGCGAAGCACTCGGGGATCTGGTAGGAGGCGGCGAGGCAGCAGTTGCCGACCGCGAGGCAGTACTGGTTCGTGTTCTGCAGGCCGTTGACGTTGGCCTGCGTGAAGGTCGGATCCGACCAGCTGGTCTGGCTGCCGTGCGCCGTGTAGTTCACGTAGGCGACACCGTCGCTCACGTTCTGGACGATGGCGGCCGCCTGCCCGCCGGACGCCGGGTAGAGGTAGGTGTGGCTCAGGATGCCGTGGGCCGCGTTGAAGTAGTAGGCTCGTCCCGTAGTTGATCTGGCCGTTCGCCCACACCTGGCCGAAGCTGCCGTCCACGCCCGCGATCATCACCACCTCGCCGAGGTAGCTCGGGTCGGGCATCGTGAACTGGTCGTACATGAGGGTCTTGTCGAGCATGGCCTGGAGCTGGGTCGGGTTCGTCGCCGGCAGGCGGCCGTAGTACATGTCGGGAACGAGGTCGGGCGTCGACCGCGCAGTAGGGCCGGTCGGTCGCGCTCGCGCTCTGCGTGAAGGTCGGCATCTGCTCGACGTCGCCGACGAAGAGCACGAAGCTCGGCGCCGGGATCCCCGGCGGCGGATTGTTGTAGAGGCCGTGGAGATACGCCTTGATCTGGTCGGCCGTCGTGCCCACCTCCGGCGTGCCGCGGACGCCGACGATCACGTGGAAGCCGCGCTGGGTCTTCCAGTCGATGAACGGGGCGAGCGTGGACACGAGATCGGACGTGGTCACGATCACCATGGTGACCTGGTCGCGGACGAGATCCGGGTAGTTGTCGTGGATGCCGCGGAAGCCCGCGAGCTGCTCGTAGACCGGCCGGAAGAAGGGGCTCCACGTGCTCCGGTACGCGGCCGCGGTGGCGGCCTGGTCGGCGCCGTCGAAGACGCACGCTGAACTCGATCGCCGCGGTCACCCGGATCTGGTTCGCCTGTGGGAAGTACTCGACCGGGCGACACGTCGACGCGCCCGAAGCGGACGCCGCGGAGATTGCCGAGGTCCTCGACCTGCACGAGCTCCTGCCCGGCGCGATCGACCCGGTAGGCCGCCCGGTCGTAGACGAAGGGCCAGGTGGCCGGATCGGCGTTCTTCGGCATGCTCGGCTGGGCCGGCAGGAGCGGCGCCGTGATCCCGAAGTCGGCGAGATCGATCGTGCGGGTCGACGACGGAGAGGATCTCGATGCGGGGGCGGGCGCCGGCCGGGAGCGCGAAGAGGCGGTTCATCATCGGCAGCTCGGGTGCGCCGACCGTCTTCGTCGCGTGGAACCCGGGGATCATGAGCCGGGTGAAGTCCCCCTCCGGGGTCGTCACATCCAGACCCTCGAGTTCGCCGACCTCGACGCGGAAGGTGAGCGCGGCGCTCGTCTCGGCGACGACCGTGAGCTCGGAGGCATCGCCCGTGACGGAAATCCGGTGCGTGTCGGCGAGCGCGGATCCCGTCGCGAGCGCGAGTCCGGCGAGGATCAGAATCGCTGAATGAAGCGGCACGCGGAGGCGTGCCGCCAGAACACGGTCGTGACGAGACGATGCGCGAAAGGTCATGTCGAGCTCCCAGCGGCGCCGGGAACGCCTTGGCATGGAGTGGCTGGCGAGGGGTGACGAACGGACCAGGGCACGGTACGGCGAGGAGCCGCGGGCGAGACGAGATGGCGCGGACGATTCGAGGCAAAGCGAAACAAAGCGGCGGCAGCGGCCTGACGCCGCGCGGGCGGCCAATGGCAGGAGCGAGCGAGAGCCACCTGCATCTTGCCCGTCTGGGGATGGGCTATCGGCCCGCCGAATGGGAATGGCGAGCGCGCGGCGGCAAACCGCGTAACTCAAAGTTAGCACGAGAGCTCGGCGGACGCAAGGCGGTGGCGACGCGTGCTAGACTGGGCTAGCCCGCGGCGATCCCCTCGTCACGACCCGCAGCCGGGTCCGGGAGGTAAGCGATCCATGCAGAAGCACTTGGCGAACTGGAGCCGGCGCCCGGCGCCGGCCGAGTTCCCAGCCTACTTCGAACGCTACATCCGCCTCGTCCCCGACGGCGACATCCTCGAGACTCTCGAGCGCCAGATGGAGGAGTCGGCGGCCTTCCTCGCCGGGATCAGCGAGGAGCGCGCCCACTTCCGCTACGCCCCCGGCAAGTGGAGCGTCAAGGAAGTGGTCGGACACGTCATCGACTCGGAGCGTGTCTTCGCCTACCGCGGTCTCCGCTTCGCCCGGAGCGACTCGACGCCGCTGCCCGGCTTCGACGAGAACGCCTACGTCGCGGTCGCCGGTTTCGACGCGCGCCCCCTCGGTGAGCTCGCAAGCGAACTCCGGCTCGTCCGCGCGGCGTCGATCGCCCTCTTCGCGAGCCTCGACGAGGCGGCCCTGGCGCGGGTCGGCACGGCCAACGATCGCGCGCACGTTGCACGCGCGGTGCCCTGGATCATCGCCGGGCACGAGCTCCATCACATGGACGTCGTGCGCAAGCGCTACCTGTACACGGCCGAGGTGGCGGAGCGCTGAGGAAGCGGGACGGCGCGCGCTATCCGCCGAGGGCGGGCGCCACGTGGGCGTAGATCCCGGCGATTGACGCGGCCACCGGGTCGGCGCCGTTCACGACCAGGGTGGCGTGCGCGCGCTGCGGCTCGACGTAGCGGTCATACATGGGGAGCACCATCTCTCGCCACTGGAGCTCGATCGACTCGCGAGTCCGCCCGCGCTCCCGCTGGTCGCGCGCGAGGCGGCGATCACGACAGATCTGCTCCGGGGCTGCCACGAAGATCCGCGCGGCGAGGCGGGCACGCACCGGCTCCCAGTGGAAGGTGAAGAGCCCCTCGATGATCACCGCGCGGCGGGGAACGACGGGGATCGTGCGCGTCGTGCGCGCGTGGTGTGCGAAGTCGTAGTCCGGGGCGCCGATCGTCTCCCCGCCGGCGAGCCGGGCCACGTGCTCGGCGATGAGCTCGGAGTCGAGCGCCTCCGGCTCGTCGAAGTTCGGCCGACCGCGGCCCGCGAGCTCGATCGCGGCGAGATCGCGGTAATACCAGTCCAGGGAAAGAATCGCGGGCCGCGTCGCGTCGAGGGCAGGAGCGAGGGCCTCGGCAAGACCAGAGGCGATCGCGCTCTTGCCCGCGCACGACGGGCCCGCGATTCCGATCAGGTACGGCTTGAAGATGCTGCCGCCTGCTATCCGATCAGCTATTCGATCAGATCGGCGCTACGGCATCATCGGCATGCCGAGGCTCTCCATGAGCTTGTTGGCGCCTTCCTTGGCCATCGCGCCCTTGGCAACCGCATCGGCCACGTTGCCCGAGTTGAACGCGTTCGCGGCATCCGACCACATCGCGTTCAGGCCCGCCACCTGGGCGTTGATCTCGTCAACCTTGGCGGCGGGGAGCTTCTTCGACTTGGTGACCTTGTCGATCTCGCCCTGGATCTGGGTCATCATGGCCGGCATGGTCGAGCTCATGTCCGCCCACGCCTTGCTCATCTCATCCTTGCGGGTCGCGATCGCGGTGGCCATCTCCGGGGCCTGGGTCGCGATCTGCTGGGCCGCGGTGAGGGCATCCTTGTACTTGCCCTGCTCGAAGGCGGCCTTCGCCGCGGCGAGGGCGTCCTGAGCCGCCTTGAACTCATCGGGCATGTACGCCATGGCGTCGGCGCCCATGTCGGTGAGCGCCTTCTCGGCGTTCTTGATGGCCGTGTCGGCCAAGGTCTTGTCCTGGCTGCAGCCGGTGGCGAGGAAAAGCGACAGGGCGACGAGCGCCACCATCATCAGCGTATTCTTCAACATACCTTCTCCGTGAGCTGTGCCGTCTCGCGACGGCCGATGCATTGAGGGCCTGACTATCACTAAGCGGCGGCCCTCCTGGACCGTCCAGGAGGCGGACGCTGGGGCATCCACGTGCTCCCGCCGTCTTACAAGGTCCAGCATGCTACCACGTTCGGCGGGAAGCGCTCGTGAATATTGCGGGCGTCCGTATGTTGTTGCTGTACTTGACGATACGAAGGCGCAACTGGGCCGGGCGGCGCCGCTCAGGCCCAGCGCGGCTTGCGCTTGTCGAGGAAGGCGCCGAGACCCTCCTGCCCCTCCGGAGAGACGCGGATGCGGGCGATCGTGCGCGCCGCGTGCGCGGCGGCCGCGTCCTGGTCGGCGGCGCGCGCGAGCATCTCGCGGACGAGGACCTTGGCCGCGGCCACCCCGCGCGGGCCCGCGGCGCGGAGCGCCGTCGTGAGCGCGCCGACCCGGGCGTCGAGCTCGGCCGCGGGCGCGATCTCGTGCACGAGGCCCATCGCCCGGGCGACCGGTGCTCCGAAGATCTCCCCGGTCAGGAAGTAGCGGCGCGCGGCGGCCGGCCCGATCTTCGGGAGGACGAACGTCGAGATCACCGCCGGGAGGATGCCGAGCCGGACCTCGGTGAATCCGAACTGCGCATCCTCGGCGGCGACCACCATGTCGCAGACCGCGATGAGCCCCATCGCGCCGCCGAGCGCCGCGCCGTGCACGCGCCCGATCACGGGGCACGGCGCCCGGTCGATCGTGCGGAACATGGCCGCCATCGCCATCGCGTCGCGCTCGTTCTCGGCCTCCGTGTAGGTGATCGACTTCTTGAGCCAGTTGACGTCGGCGCCGGCGCAGAAGGCGGGGCCCTCGCCGCAGAGGATGACCGCGCGGACGTCGTCGCCCACACCCGCGAAGGTCTGCGTGAGCTCCGCGATCAGCACCTCGTTGAACGCGTTTCGCACCTCGGGGCGGTGGAGCCGCACCGTCATGATCGGGCCGTCGCGATCGATGCGCAGCGTCGCGGGAGCGTTCATCACATCCTGTACACGGGGGCGGTGCTCGCCGGGATCGGTGCGTTGAGCGTCGCCGAGAGGGCGAGGCCGACCACCCGGCGGGTCTCCGCCGGGTCGATGATGCCGTCGTCCCACAGGTAAGCGGTGCCGAAATAGGGGCTGCCCTCGCGCTCGTACTTCTCGAGGACGGGAGCGGCGATCTTCTCCGCCTCCTCGTGCGAGAGGGTCTTGCCCTCGCGCGCGAGCTGGTCCTTCTTGACCTGGACGAGCACGCTCGCCGCCTGCTCGGCGCCCATCACCGAGACGCGCGCGTTCGGCCACGTGAACAGGAAGCGCGGGCGGTAGCCGCGGCCGCACATGGCATAGTTGCCGGCGCCATGCGAGGCGCCGATGATCACGGTGATGCGCGGCACGGCGGCGGTGGCGACCGCCTGCACCATCTTGGCGCCGTCCTTCGAGATGCCGCCCTGCTCGTAGCGCTTTCCGACCATGAAGCCGGTGATGTTCTGCAGGAAGAGGAGCGGGATCCGGCGCTGGCTCGAGAGCTCGATGAAGTGCGTGGCCTTGAGCGAGCTCTCGGAGAAGAGGACGCCGTTGTTGGCGACGATGCCGACCGGGTAGCCCATCCAGCGCGCGAAGCCGGTGACGAGGGTCGGGCCGTAGTTGGCCTTGAACTCGTGGAAGCGGCTCCCGTCGACGAGGCGGGCGATGAGCTCGTGCACGTCGTAGGGATGGCGGGTGTCGGTGGGGAGGACCCCGTAGACCTCCTCCGCCGCGTAGAGCGGATCCTCCGGCCGTACCACGTCGAGCGCGACCTGCTTCACCGAGTTCAGGTTCTCGATCACGTTCCGGCAGACGTGGAGCGCTTCCTCCTCGTCGGCGGCGAGGTGATCGGTGACGCCGGAGACGCGCGAGTGCATGTCGCCGCCGCCGAGCTCCTCGGTCGTCACCTCCTCGCCGGTCGCCGCCTTGACGAGCGGCGGACCGCCGAGGTAGATCGTGCCCTGTTCCTTGACGATGATGTTCTCGTCCGACATCGCGGGCACGTAGGCCCCGCCCGCGGTGCACATGCCGAGGACGACCGCCACCTGGGGGATGTTGAGCGACGACATCACCGCCTGGTTGTAGAAGATGCGGCCGAAGTGCTCCTTGTCGGGGAAGACCTCGGCCTGGAGCGGCAGGAAGACGCCGCCCGAGTCGACGAGGTAGATCGTGGGCAGGCGGTTGTCGAGCGCGATCTCCTGGGCGCGGATGTGCTTCTTGATCGTCTCGGGGAAGTAGGTGCCGCCCTTCACGGTGGCGTCGTTGGCGACGATCATGCACTCGCGCCCGGCGACGAGGCCGATCCCGGTCACGATCCCGGCTGCCGGCACCTCGCCCTTGTGGAGCCCGTGGGCGGCGAGGCCGGAGAGCTCGAGGAATGGAGTGGCGGGATCGAGGAGGCGCTCGATCCGCTCGCGCGGCATGAGCTTCCCGCGCTGGCGGTGGAGCGTGACCGCGGCCTCGGGGCCGCCGCGGCGCGCCGCGGCGAGGCGCTCGCGGAGCTCTGCGGCGAGGCGGCGATGATGGGCGGCGTTCGCCTGGAACTCGGGCGAACGGGTCGAGATGTGACTCTGTAGCGTGTCCACGGGGCGTTCTTAGCAGAGGCGGGGGCGGGCGGCAACGGGGATCTAGGGCGGGGAACCAGGGCGGGAGCTAGGAACCATCGCCCGGGGGCTCCGCTGCTGGATGCTCGGGTGGCTGCTCGCGCGGCTGCTCGCGCGGCTGCTCGGGCGGCTGCTCGGGTGGCTGCTCGCGCGGTTGCTCGCGCGGCGGCCTCCCGGCACGCAGCACGAGGAGCGCTTCCCGCATCACCTCTGCGAGCCGGATCTTCTCGGGCCAGGAGAGTTGCGCCCGCTCTCGTTGCCACCTGGCCTGCCGTTCGAGAGTCTCCCGGAGCGTGGTCATTCGAGAAACCTCGCCTGGAAGCGGATCCACGCGCCGCCGAGCCCGTGCCGGCTCGCAAGCTCAGCGATGCGTTCATTCGTGACGCTCGCGGCATCGAGGAGCGCCAGGATGCGCGCGAAGTCCTTGGCGCGCCCCACCTCGAGGGCGATCGTGGCCAGGTAGTCCGGACCCACGACACGGAGAGGGGTCCCCTCGTAGTCGGCCGTCTCCGCCTTGTCGACGGCCTCCCTCGTCAGCTCGCTGAAGACCGGGATGAACTGGACCGGCCAGGCTCCGACGCGCACAGCCTCTCCCTCGGGCGGGTAGCCCCGGGCTGCGCAGAACGCGTAGATCGGCTGGAGGACATCCAGGCGGGCGGGGTCGGGTACCTTGACCAGGACGTCGGCATGGAGCGTGACCACTGCTTCCGTATAGCGCATCTGAGCGGTAGCGCCGAAGAGAGCGTAGTCGGAGACGACGCCGGCAGCACGCATGGAGTTGAGGAGTTCTGCGACTCGTTTCATCTCGCCTCACACCACCGCAGCTCACCCTATGAACTCACCATACATAGGATAGACCATCTGCGCCCGCCCGGAGCGAAAGGGCTTCGAGATCCGGCCCGCCGCGCCGCCCCCGCGCCCTGTGGTAGCCTCCTCCGGCTTTCGGATCGAAGCTTGCGGCCGTCCGAGGAGAGTGCCTGCATGGTCCAGCCGGGCCCGAGTCACCCGAGCCCACCCTCATCCCCGCTGCGCGTCGCGCTCATCGGTGCCGGCAAGCATGCCGGGCACCACGCGCGCGCGATCCTCCGCTTGCCCGAGGCGACGCTCGTCGCGGTCGCCGATCCGGCGGCCGCGGCCCGCGCCGCGATCGAGGCGATCGCTCCCGGGATCGAGACCCACCTGACGCCGGAGGCGTTGCTGGCGGTCGCGCGCCCCGACGTCGTGCATGTGTGCACGCCGCCCCCCACGCACGCCGCGGTGGCGCGGCTCGTCCTCGAAGCGGGCGCCCACGTCTATGTCGAGAAGCCGTTCACGCCGACCGCGGCCGAGGCGACCGCCATCCTCGATCTCGCGGCGGCGCGCGGTCTCAAGGTCTGCGCTGGACATCAGCTCCTCTACGAGCCGCCGACCGCGATCCTCAGGCAGTACCTGCCGGCGCTCGGCCCCATCGCTCACATCGAGAGCTACTTCGCCTTCCGCCCGGTGCGCCATCTCGTCGGCGGCCGCGCCGCGCTCCGCCCGGACCAGCAGCTCCTCGACATCCTGCCGCATCCGGTCTATCTGCTCCTCAACTTCCTCGAGATGGTGAGCGCCGGCCCGGTCGAGCTCGTGAGCCTCCGCGTGAGCCGCGGCGGCACCGTGCACGCACTCGTCCGCCAGGGCGACGTGACGGGCACCCTCGTCGTGACGCTCGAAGGCCGTCCGGTCGAGAGCTACCTCCGGATCGTCGGCCGGAACGGGCTCCTCTTCGCCGACTACGTGCGGAGCACCGTGCAGCGCACAATCGGCCCCGGCACCTCCGGGCTCGACAAGCTCGCGGCGCCGTACCAGCAGATGTGGCAGCTCCTCTTCGGCACGACCGGCGCACTCGGCCGGCGCTTCTTGAAGAAGCAACGGAGCTATCCCGGTCTCGCCGAGCTCTTCCAGGCGTTCTACGGCGCGATCCGCGCCGGCGGCCCGTCGCCGCTCTCGCCGGAGAGCATTCTCGGGACCGTGCGTATCTCGGAGCAGGTGGCGAGCGTGCTCGAGCGCGCCGAGGCCGAGGTGCTGGCCGCGGTGAAGCCCCTGCCGCTCACCGGCCGCGGCGTCGTCGTCACGGGCGGCACCGGCGTCCTCGGTGTCGAGACGGTGCGCGCGCTCATGACGCGCGGGCGTGCGGTGCGGGTCCTCGCCCGGCGTGTGCCGCCGTCCTGGAGCCGCGACCTGAGCGTCGACTACGCGATCGCCGACGTGGCGGTCCAGGTGCCGGCGGCCGCCTTCGCCGGCGCCGACACCGTGATCCACGCCGCGGCCGAAACGGCGGGCGGCTGGGACGAGCATCAGCGGAACTCGCTCGATGCGACCGAGCAGATGCTGCGCGCTGCGGCGGCAGCCGGCGTGCGCCGCTTCATCCATGTCTCGAGCCTCGCCGTGCTCGCGAAGCACGGCGGCCGGCCGATCGCCGACGAAGACCCGCTGGAGCCGGACAGCCGCGGCTCCGGCCCCTACGTGTGGGGCAAGCTCGAGTCGGAGCGTCTCGCCATTCGCCTCGGCCAGGAGCTCGGTATCGACGTCAAGGTGGTGCGCCCCGGTGCGCTCGTCGACTACCGGGATCTCGACCCGCCGGGCCGGCTCGGCAAGCGTCTCGGAAGCTTCTTCGTCGCCGTCGGATCGCCCGGGCAGCGGCTCGGGGTCGTGGACGTCGGGTTCGCGGGGCGCATTCTCGCGTGGATGGTGGATCACTGGGAGGAGGCGCCGGCGCGGCTCAACCTGCTCGATCCGGTGCTGCCGACGAAGCGCGAACTCCTTTCCACGCTCCGCCGCACCAACCCCGATCTCAAGGTGATCTGGCTGCCGACGTTCGTGCTCGTTCCGCTCTCCTGGGGTGCGATCCTTCTCCAGAAGGTGCGGAAGCCGGGGCGTCCCGCGATCGACGTGGCGAAGGTGTTCAGCGTGCAGGCGTACGACACCGCTCGGAGCGCGGGGCTCGCCGCGCGCCTCACGCGCGAGGGGGAGCCGGCGGCGATCCCCCCCTCACCGCCGGGCGGCCCCCGGCACCGGCTCGAGCGCTAGCTCCAGCCGGCTGCCGCACGCCGCGCGGCGCTGTCCGGCCCGTTCTCTCCGGGGTGCTCCGGCGCCCGCAGCAGCGTGCGATCGGCCGTGAGCGCCGCGTTCGGCAGCGTGCGATCGGCCGTGAGCGCCGCGTTCCAGGCGAACACGGTCGCCACATGGTAGAGCCCGCGCACCGCATCGCGGCGTACGGCCGGATTGGAGCCCGGCGCCGTCACGCGCTCGAATGTGGCGCGATCGACGAGATCCCAGAGGCGCGCATCGTGCTGTTCGAGACATAGCTCGCGGATCCAGCCGAGCTTCGCCTCGAGCCAGACGGCGTGCTCGAACGCGCGCACCCCGCTCGTCGCGGTCGCGGCGGGCGCGGGCCCGCGCAGGCGCGCGAGCGGCGGCGGCGCCTGCTGCCATGCCCACCGCAGGAAGTGGAGCGCCGGCACCTGCGATCGCCACGGCGCCTTGGCGAGCGGGAGATCGTAGAGCGGTGGGGCGAGATGCCTGATCAGGCCGACGTGGAGCGGTTCGGTCATGCGCTCGCGCGCCGAGAACGAGAAGGCTGCGTCGATGAATGCGCGTGAGACGAAGGGAGTGAACCGGTCGCCCCTGGTCATGGCCTTTCGTTCGTTCGATCCGCCCCAGCGCCGCGCCCTTTCCTCCGCGTAGAAGACATCGGGCACGTCGATCGGCCGGAAGCCGTCGGCGAGCGAGTGCGCCACGAAATCGGTCACGTAGGCGCGGACATGAGCTACCGCGGCCGGGGTCAGGAGCCCGCCGTGATGGCCGACCAGAAACCGGGTGAGATAGGACTCGATGTCGGCAGGCGATGGAGTGAGCGCGATGTGGCGGGGGTCGCTCCAGTGGCCGCGCGCGATCTCGCCGCCGATGCCCCACAGCCCGAGCTGCAGTCGCTCGACGGGCCCCGACTTCTCCGCCATGTCGGCGACCTGGATGAGCGAGATCAATCCGTCGCCCTGCTGCAGGAGGCGGTCGGTCGCGCCGTCCCAGGCCTGGATCACCAGCCCGGCCGGCTGCTCCCGCACCTCGTGCTCGAGTCCGCAGCGCGCGGCGATGCCCCGCCCGATCTCGACGTCGGGCGAACCGTTCTCGCCCGAGGTGTAATAGAGGGCGTCGATCTCACCGGCGATGAGAAGCGCGGCGAGGACGCGCGAGTCGCGGCCGGCGGTGAGCGGGCAGGTCAGCCGCCCGTAGGTGGACTCGAATCGCCGGCAGGTGGTGACGAGATCCGCGGCCAGGGCCGCGATCAGCGTCTGTCGCGAGCGGGGCCGCGGCATGTGCGCGAGACGAGTGCGCGGCGCGTAGGTCGAGGCCGTGGGCCCGGCATGTGCGGCGTCCCACGTCCAGCGCACGCCGCCGGGAATGACACGGACGGCGGGGTCGAGCGTGCGATCTTCCCCCACCCAGCCCAGGGCGAGCATGTGGCTCGCGGCGACCGGATCGATTCCCGCCGTCCCGGCGAGTCGCCCGAGGAGGCGCACGCTGTTGCTCGCGAGCCATCCTTCACCGGCGCTCCGCACGTACGCCTGATGGAAGCCGAGAGGATCGGTGACAATGTCGAGCCGCGGCGGCTCGGCGGTGGCGCGAGCCAGGACGAACTGCCCGACGAGGCGATCGGGGAGATCGTCCCAGTGCCGGGCCAGCGCCTGCGCGTCGAGCGCGGTGAATCCGCCGCGGCGATCGACGAGGCTTCCGTCGTAGAGGACGGCGATCGTCGGGGCCGCGGGGGGGGGCGGGCTCAGATGGACGTAACGCCGGGGCGCGGCGACCGCTTCGTCCGTGGTGAGAGTCGCCACCACCGCGCGCTCGCCGACCTCCGAACACCGGAAGGTGCGCGGATCGAGCTGCGGATAGATCTCGAGCATGCGCTCGAACTCGCGCGGGATGCGCGCCCGGAGCCCGCGAGGCAGATTCCACCCGACCAGGAATAGGTTCATCGCTCCAACCTGTCGGGGCACTGCTCGTTGCGGGGCATGCGGTGTTCCTTGCCTTTGTAGCAGAGGCGGCCCGGGCGCTCAACGGGAATCTCGGCGGGGGGCCGGGTCCAGTCGGGGAGTCGGGGGCGGCGCCATGATGCGGCCCCGTGATCGCGGCGCCATGATGCGGCGCCGTGATGCGGCCCCGTGATGCGGCGCCATGATATGGTGCTGAGGTCACGATCCCGCGGGATCGCCCTGCGGGTCGGTGACTCCACCCGATGTCCAGCGCGCGCTCGCGATTCCTGTTCCCCCTCCTCCTGGCCGGTGTGATCGCTGTTGCCTGGTGGCTCCCCTTCTGGAGCGAACCGCCGGGGCGTGATCAGAGCCTCTTCCTGGCCGAGTCGGCGGCGCTCCTCGACGGCGGGTCGCTCTACACCGAGATCTGGGAACACAAGCCGCCCGCGATTCTCTTTGCCTACGCGCTCGCGCAGGCTGTCGCCGGTCGCGGCGGCGAGGCTGCCCATCTTCTCCACTGGGTGGCGGGCGGGATCACCGCGCTCCTCCTCGTGCTCCTCGTCCGGCGGCACACATCATCCTGGTTGGCGGTGGGTGCCGGGGCGCTGCTCTACATCCTCTATCACGCCGGCCCCGCATGGAGCGGTTTCTGGGGCACGGCGCAGGCTGAAGTGCTGATGGAGCCGTTTCTGGCGGCGGCGCTGTTCCTGCTCGTGGAGCCGGGCGGAGGGCGGACCCGGTTCCTTGGTGCGGGGCTCGCCGTCGCCGCGCTCGCCGGATTCAAGTACCCGGCCATCCTGGCGGCGCTTCTCGTCCTGCTCGCGCTCGTCAGGCAGGCTCGCGAGCCGGGTCCGCCGCGGGCGGCGCTCCCGGCGCTGGCCGCCTTCATGGCGGGTCTCCTCGCGCCGGTGCTCGCCTGGCTCGCCCATCTCGCGCTGGGCGGCCGGCTCGATGCGTTCTGGACGGCGACCGTCACCTTCAACCTGTTGCACGGGGCGGTCGCTCAGCTCTCGCGCACGACATTGCCCGGGCCGAAGGTCTTCTATCTCCCCGGCGAGCTCTTGCCGCTCTACGCCGCGACGGCTTTCGGTGTGCTGCTCCTCCTCGTGCCGCGCGTGCGGCAGGACGCGGCCTCGCGCGGCGCGGCGCGACTTCTCCTCTGGGGCGCCCTGGCCTGGCTTCTCGCGCTCGGTCAGGTCTTCTGGCAGGGCAAGTTCTGGGATTACCACTATCGCGTCGTGCTCGTCCCGCTCGTGATCATGGCGAGCGCGGGGATCGCGATCGCGCATGCCGCACTCGCACGCACGCGACTCCGCGGGGCGGGGGCGGCGGTCCTCTGCGCGGCGGGGCTCGCGATCCTGCTCGCGCCCTATGGCCGGCTCGTGTACGAGTACGGGCAGGAGCACCGGCTCCGGTTGATCGGGATGGACGGTGACGAGCGGCGCGCTGTCCTTGCCACCTACCGCTGGGGCGGCACCGACTACGATTTCCTCGAGACGCTCGAGGTCGCGAAGCGGGTGAAGGCGGAGACGCGCCCGGATGATCGGATCTTCGTGTGGGGCTTCGAGCCGGGGATCTACGTCTTTGCGGAGCGCCGGCCGGCGACCCGCTTCTTCTACGACTACCCGCTCATGCCGCGTTTCACCGCCGTGCACGAGCGCTACGTGGCGGAGCTCATGGCCGATCTCGAAGCGCACCCGCCCGCGCTCATCCTGGTCGTGAGCGGCGATGCGAACGACATCGAGGACGCCGACTCGGTGACCCAGCTCCTCCGGATGCCGGCGCTCCACGCTTTCGTGGCGGCCCGCTACGAGCCGGCGTGGCGGCAGGGCGACTTCTGGGTCTTGCGCCGCCGCGCGCACCGGGGCCCGTCGTAACGCCCCTTCCCCTCGCCGCGCCGCCGTGTCACAATCGTCGCCCGCACATTCCCAGAGGGAGGTTCTTCATGCCCAGGTTTCCCGTTCTGCGCACCATCATTGCCGCCGCCTTCGTCGGGCTCGTCGTGGCGGCCATCGTGGGCGTGCTGTTCGCCGACGCGGCGGGGATCGCGCCGAGCGCGGCGACGATCTTCGCCGGCCCGGGATCGGTCGCCGCGGTGGCGGGCGGGCTCGTCGCCTTCGCCGGCGCCGTCCTCATCGCCTGGCTCGACTTCGCGGGGGCGATCGCGCGGACGGAGGTCAAGCCGGGGGAGAAGATCGTGCGCCGCGATCCGGCCGTGGCGCTGCTCGCGCTCCTCCAGCGGGAGGGCCGTCTCGTCGACTTCCTGCGCGAGGACATCGCGGCCTATCCCGACGCCCAGGTCGGCGCCGCGGTGCGCGCGATCCATGCGAGCTGCCGCAAGGTGCTCGACGAGCATCTCGCGCTCGAGCCGGTGCGGAGCGAGGATGAGGGGGCGCGCGTCCTCGTCGAGCGCGACTTCGATGCCTCGGCCATCCGGCTCACCGGGAACGTGAGCGGCAAGCCGCCGTTCCGCGGCATCCTCCGCCATCGCGGCTGGCGCACGCGTCGGGTCGAGCTCCCCGCCGACCCGCTCGGGCAGGATCCGTCGATCGTCGCTCCGGCCGAAGTCGAGATCGGCTAGCGGGCAGGTGGATACGCGGATCCGTGGACGAAGGCACGGCGATGAAGGCGCAGCGATGAAGGCACGGCGATGAAGGCACGCCACGTGGTCGGCATCGACCTCGGCACGACGAACTCGGTGCTGGCGTCCGTCGATGCGGACGCGCCGGGCGGAGCCGCGAGCGCTCGCGGCGATCGCCAGGCTGCGATCGCCGTCTTCCCGGTCGCGCAGGTAACGGCGCCGGGCGACGTCGCGCTGCGACCGCTCCTCCCGTCCTTCATCTATCTCGCGGGCGAGCACGATCTCCCCGCCGGGAGCCTCGATCTCCCGTGGGCCAGGCGGCGCGACTACGGCGTCGGCGAGTTCGCACGCGAGCGGGGCGCCGAGGTGCCGGGGCGGGTCATCGCCTCCGCCAAGTCGTGGCTCCGGCACGCGGGCGTCGATCGCACCGCGGCGATCCTGCCGTGGGAAGCACCGGAGGATGTGCCGCGTCTCTCGCCGCTCGCCGCGCAGACGCGCATCCTCGAGCATCTCCGCGATGCATGGAACGCGGAGAGGGCCGCCGCCGACAAGCACCTCCGCCTCGAAGAGCAGGAGGTCTATCTGACCGTGCCCGCGTCCTTCGATGCGGCGGCGCGCGAGCTGACCGCGCGCGCCGCGGCCGAGGCGGGGCTCGCCCAGGTGACGCTCATCGAGGAGCCGCAGGCCGCCTTCTACGCGTGGCTCGATCACGAGGGCGATCGCTGGCGCGATCTCGTGCGCGTCGGGGATCTCATCCTCGTCTGCGACGTGGGCGGCGGCACCACCGACCTGAGCCTGATCTCGGTCGCGGAGGAAGCGGGCGATCTCACGCTCGAGCGGGTCGCGGTCGGCGATCACCTCCTCCTCGGCGGCGACAACATGGATCTCGCCCTTGCGCACGCGGTCGCGGCCAAGCTGGCGCGCGCGGGGCACACGCTCGACGCCTGGCAGCTGCGGGGCCTCTGGCACAGCGCGCGGGCGGCGAAGGAGCGGCTCCTCGGTGCCGCAGTGCCGGGCGCTCCCGGAAGCGGCGGCCCGGCGGGACCCGCCGCCGCGGCCAGCGAGCCGATCGTCCTTCTCGGGCGCGGCTCGAAGCTCGTCGGCGGCTCGCTCCGCACCGAGCTCACGCGCGAGGAGGTCGAGCGTCTTCTCATCGACGGTTTCTTCCCCCCCTGCCGCGCCGACGAGCACCCGGCGCCCGCGGCACGGAGCGGGATGCGCGAGCTCGGCCTGCCGTACGAGGCGGATCCCGCCATCACGCGCCACATCGCCTACTTCCTCGCGCGGCACCTGCCTGCGGGGCGCATGCCGACCGCGGTGCTCATGAACGGCGGCGTCATGAAGGCGCCGGCCCTCGCCGCGCGCATCCGCGAGGTCCTCGGCGACTGGGCCGGGGGCGAGGTGCGGCTCCTCGAGAGCGCGGATCTCGATCTCGCGGTGGCGCGCGGGGCGGCGTACTACGGACTCGCGCGGCGCGGGCGCGGGATCCGGATCCGCGGCGGCACGGCGCGCGCCTATTACATCGGCATCGAATCGGCGACGCCCGCCGTGCCCGGCGTGCCGGCGCCGCAGAAGGCGGTGTGTGTCGCGCCCTTCGGCATGGAGGAAGGGAGCGAGGCCGCGCTTCCCGGGCGCGAGTTCGGACTCCAGGTCGGAGAGGCGGTGACCTTCCGGCTTCTCGCCTCGAGCGTGCGTGCCGAGGATCGGATCGGCACGGTGGTCGAGAGCTGGGAGCAGGACGATCTCGAGGAGCTCGCGCCGCTGGTGGCGACCTTGCCGCCCGTCGCGGGCGCGGCGCCGGGCGGCGCCACGGTTCCGGTGCGGCTCGTCTCGCGCGTCACCGAGATCGGCACGCTCGAGATCTGGTGCGTGAGCCGCGCCGAGAGCGACCGGCGCTGGAAGCTCGAGTTCAACGTGCGCGAGCACGCGGCGGCCGGGAGCCCGCGGCCGGCCTCTTGACGGGCGGTATGAATCTGGTCATACTCCAACCATGAAGACAGCCATCTCGATTCCTGATGACCTGTTTCGCGCTGCTGACCGGGCTGCTCAGCGGCTGGGCCTCTCCCGAAGTCAGTTCTACCAGCGAGCGGTCGCCCTTTACCTCGAACGGCAGAGCGAGACCCTGGTGACGGATGCTCTCAACGCCGTGTATCGGGCTGACGCGCCGGGGACTGTTGATCCCGTCCTGGATGCGATGCAACGTTCGAGTCTGCCGCCCGAGTCATGGTGACCCGGATGGTGGTCCAGCGGGGTGAGGTCTGGTGGGCCGACCTGGATTCGCCTCGGGGGTCCGAGTCTAGCTACCGGCGCCCGGTGCTCGTGATCCAGTCGGACGCGTTCAACCGGAGCCAGATCGGCACGGTGATCGTGGCGGCGATCACCTCCAATCTCGAACTGGCTCAAGCACCCGGAAACGTCAGGCTCGCGCGCCGTGAGAGCAAGCTGCCACGGGAATCCGTGGTCAACGTATCGCAGCTCTTGACGCTGGATCGCCGCTTTCTGGCCGCGCGGGTCGGACGGGTCTCCGCGCCGGTCCTGGCCGAGGTGGATGCCGGCATGCGCCTGGTGCTGTCGCTATAGGCGATGGCCTGGTGAAGACTGACCGCCAAAGGGAACGAAACGGATGACAACGATGCAGGCCGACGAGAAGCAGCGCTCGCGCTACCTGGTGGGAATCGACCTCGGGACCACGAACTCGGCGGTCGCCTACATCGATACGCGCGAGCGATCCGGGGAGACGCCGGTCGTCCGCTCCTTCGACGTCCCGCAGCTCGTCGCCGAGGGCGACACGCAGCCGCGCCCGACGCTGCCCTCGTTCCTCTACCTGCCGGGATCGCACGAGCTCCCGGCGGGCGCCACCCGCCTGCCCTGGGCGGCCGAGCGCGACCACGCGGTCGGCGAGTTCGCGCGGCGGCAGGGTGCGCGCGTGCCGGCCCGGCTCGTCACCTCGGCCAAGTCGTGGCTCTGCCACGGCGGCGTCGATCGCACGGCGAAGATCCTGCCCTGGGGCGACGCGAGCGACGAGGTGGCGCGCCTGTCGCCGGTCGAGGCCTCGACCCGCTACCTCGCCCACATGCGCGAGGCGTGGAATCACGCCATCGCGCGCGGCGAGGAGTCGTCTTTCCTCGAGACGCAGGAGGTGGCGCTCACCGTCCCCGCCTCCTTCGACGAGGTGGCGCGCGAGCTCACGCTCGAGGCGGCGCGGCGGGCCGGGCTCACCCAGGTGACCATGATCGAGGAGCCGCAGGCGGCCTTCTATGCCTGGATCGTCGGCCACGAGTCGTCGTGGCGCGAACATCTCCATGCCGGACAGGTGATCCTCGTCTGCGACGTGGGCGGCGGCACCACCGACTTCACCCTCATCGTGGTCGACGAGGGGCGGGAAGGGCTCCGCTTCGAGCGCGTGGCGGTCGGCGAGCATCTGCTCCTCGGCGGCGACAACATGGACCTCGCCCTCGCCCGGCGCGTGGAGGAGCGGCTCACCGGAAAGACGGGGAAGCTCGAACCGCAGGCCTGGGCCGGCCTCGTGCATGCGGCGCGCCTCGCCAAGGAGGACGTACTCGATGATCGGCCGGATGCGCCGGCGACAGCGCCGATCACGCTCCTCGGGAAGTCGACGAGTGTCGTCGGCGGGCTCCTCCGGGACGAGCTCGCGCGCGGCGAGGTCGAGGAGACGATCCTCTCCGGCTTCTTCCCGCACGTCCCGCCCGATGCGGAGCCCGAGCGGCGGAAGATGGGGATCGCCGAGTTCGGTTTGCCCTACGTCGCCGATCCGGCGGTGACGCGGCACCTCGCCGCGTTCCTGCGCCGGCATCGCGACGCGGCGGCGGGCATCAACCCGGAGAGCGCGAGCGCCACCGGGCTCGTCCGCCCCGACGCCATCCTCTTCAACGGCGCGGCGCTGACTCCGGCGTCCATCCGCGAAAGATTGCGGGATGTGGTGGGCGGGTGGTTCGCCGCCGAGAAGCCGGGCTATGTGCCGGCGCTCCTCACCAGCCCGAGCCTCGCCCTCGCCGTGGCGCGCGGCGCCGCCTACTACGGGCACGTGCGGCGCGGGAAGGGCGTCCGCATCCACGGCGGGAGCGCGCGCGGCTACTACGTGGGGATCGATCTCGCCGCAGCGCCGCCGGAGGTGACGGCGGCGGCCGCCGGCATCGCCGACCCGCTGGCCGCGGTGTCTCTCGTCCGCCGCGGCACCGAGGAGGGGACGACGGTCGAGCTCGAGCGCGCCTTCGCCGCGCACGTGAACCGGCCGGTCGCCTTCAACATCTACTCCTCGAGCGTGCGCACCGACGCGACCGGGGATCTCGTCGTCGTCGAGAAGGGGGCGCTCGTCCCGCTGCCGCCGATCCGGACGCTGCTCCGCTTCGGGAAGAAGACCGGCGAGCGGCAGCTTCCGGTCAGGATCGGCGCGCGCCTGACCGAGCTCGGCACGCTCGATCTCTTCTGCTTCTCGAAGGAGACCGAGCACCGCTGGCGGCTCGAGTTCCAGCTCCGCGACACGACACCCACCACCGAGGACGGCGCTCGCGCTCCCGACGCGATCGAGGACCGCGGGGTGACGATCGACGAATCGATCGTCGAGGGTATGGAGCGCGTGGTGCGCGCGTGCTTCGAGCCGGCGGCGGAGGGCGCGCAGCCGATCTTGCCGGCCGATGTCATGCGCGAGCTCCGCCAGGTGATCGAGCTCGAGAAGGAGGAGTGGCCGCTCCCGGTGCTCCGCAAGCTCGGCGAGTTGCTCTTGAAAGTGCGCGAGGCGCGCCGGAAGAGCGCCGCGCACGACGCGCGCTGGATGAACCTCGCGGGCTACGCGCTCCGCCCCGGATTCGGGTATCCGATGGACGACTGGCGCCTGAAGGAGCTCTGGAAGATCTGGCACGCGGGGATCCTCCATCCGGGCGACGAGCAGTGCCGCACTGAGTGGTGGATTCTGTGGCGGCGGGTCGCCGGCGGTCTCTCGCAGGGCCAGCAGGAGCAGATCCATGCGCAGCTCGCGCCGTCCCTCGTTGCCGGCCCGGCCAAGCGCTCGAAGGAAGGGAAGCGGCTCGGGAAGCAGGAGCAGGTCGAGATGTGGCGCGCGGCGGCGAGCCTCGAGGCGCTCGATCGCGCGCGCAAGGTGGACTACGGGCAGGAGCTCGTCGAGCGCGTCGCGCGCGGAGCGACCGCCGCCGATCTGTGGGCGCTCGGCCGGCTCGGCGCCCGGGTGCCGTTCCACGGCCCGGCGAACCAGGTCGCGAATCGCCGTGCGGTCGAGGGCTGGATCCGGCACCTGCTGGCGAGCGGGGAGTGGAAGCTCCCCGCGGCGACCGCGGTCGCGCTCGCGCATCTCGCGCGGCGGACCGGCGACCGCGAGCGCGACATCGATGAGGGGCTGCGCGCGGAGATCGCCGAACGGATCGCGCGCGCGGCGGCGGGGGCGGATGCGAAGAGCGCGCATGCGTTCGAGCGGGCGCGGGTGCTCGTCACGGAGGGCGGGGAGCTCGAGCAGCGAGGAGGCGAGCGCGACCTTCGGCGAGGCGCTCCCGGCGGGGCTCGTGCTGGTGGGGGAGGGATAGGGGGAGGGAGAGGGCGCGACCAGGTCAAGCTCGCGCCCCCGGAGGTGCATCGTGTCGACGGCGCGGGCTCGATCAGGCCGCTTCCTGGCGCTCTTGCTGGCGCTGGCCGGGATCGCGGCCTGCGCTTCGAAATCGCCGGAGCCCCCGTCCCCTCCGGGGGCCCTCGTCCTCGCCTCCATCGCCAACGAAGGAGTTCTCCTCTCCGCCGGCGAGCGCAAGGTTCTCATCGACGCCCTCTTCGACCGGCCCAATCCGGAGTACCGGGCGCCCGCGCCCGACGTCCTCGCGAAGATGATGAGCGGCACGCCGCCCTTCGCCGGCGTGGATCTCGTCCTCGTCACGCACGACCATCCGGATCACTTCGCCCCGGCGCTCGCCGTCCGCTACCTGGAGGCCTTTCCGGGAGCGGTCCTCGTCGCGCCCGCCGACGCGGTCGCCGCCATGCGAGAGGCGGCTGCGGACTGGACCAGGATCGAGTCGCGCGTCCTGTCGCCCGCGATCCAGGTCGGGGAGAAGGCGCGGCTCGATCCCGCGGGCATCCCGGTCACGGCGCTCCGCACTTTCCACAGCGGGAACCGCGCGAGCCCGCACAACTTCATGTACCTCGTCGAGCTCGACGGCTGGCGCGTCTTCCACGAGGGCGACTCGAGCGCACAGGTCGAGCAGTTCGCGAGCTTCGGGCTGGCGAGCGCGGACATCGATCTCGCGCTCGTGCACGCCTGGTTTCCCACGAGCCCGGAGGGCGAGCGCCTGCTCAAGGAGGTCCTCGCGCCCCGCCACATCGCGCTCATGCACCTCCCGATCCGGCTCGAGGGCGAGACGCCCGCGCAGATCGACGCGATCCGGAAAAACTACCCGGACATCTTCCTCCTCACGCCCGGGATGCCGCCCCGGGTGTTCGCGAGGGATGGGACCCCGTAACGGACGGTTGGCGAGGGATCCGCCGTGCAGGGGTGGGGGATTCGCAAAGATTCTTGTTGATCCGATCTGGCCGCCTGCCGGTACCATCTGAGCGCACGAGACCCCATATGTCAGAGTTCAACTGCACCCGGCGCCGGAGCACCGGTCCTGACTGGGGTCTCTGTGATAGTAGAAGTGCTTGGGAGAATAGGCAGGGTCGAGACCATCGCCACCGGTCGCGGTATCAGGGAACTCGCAAGAATCGAGCGGGCCTACGGGCCCGGTCGCTGGCGCAAGCTCAAGGGTGTGGCCTGGGTACGAGTACGAGGTGGGCCCGCCTTCCTTGCCGCGGTGCACTGGTACGAAGCATCCGGTGTCGGCCGCCGGGGAATCAAGGTCCAACGCATTCTGGGCAAGTAGGTTGGCAATGACTCAGCGGAACCATCGACGGCAGTTCGTCCTGTGCCTATCCAATCGCGGATATCCGGCGTCCCTGGTCGCGCGCCGGGTCTACATTCGCCTGCCCGACCCTGACGCCGACGAAAGGGCCCTTGTCCGCGTCATCGACGAGACGGGCCAGGACTATCTCTACCCGCGCCGGCTCTTCGTCGCCATCGAGGTCCCGCGCGAAGCGAGCCGGGCCTTCCGCGCTGCAAGCTAGCCGGGTTGCCCCGCCGCGCGCCGCGCGGAAGCGGCGGGCCTCCTCGCGGAGACCCGCCGCCTCACGTCACGCCGGCGAGAGCGTGAGCCCGCCCGCTACCGCGCGAGCAGGAGCGGCCGCGTGGAGGTCCGGCCCTCGCTCGTGAGCCGGACGAAGTACATGCCGGAAGCGACGCGCGCTCCGGCGTCGTTCCGCCCGTCCCACGTGATCCGGTAACGGCCCGCGCTCTTCGCGCCCGCGAAGAGCGTGCGGATCCGGCGCCCGGCGACATCGTAGACACCGAGGGACACCTCGCCCGCCTGGGCGAGCTCGAGGCCGATGGTCGTGGCGCTGAAGAACGGATTCGGCGCCGGCGCGAGGAGACGCGTCGAGACGATCGGGGCCGCCTCGTTCTCGAGGCCGGCCACGTCCCGCCGGATCTCGAGCAGGTAGTCCGATGTCTCGCCGTCCCCGAAGCTCCCGGTGCCGTCCCAGCCCGGGCCCACGGGCACATCGCTGGTCGTGAACCGGCTCCACACGAAGTCCCAGTGCGGGCCGATCACGAACGGCGGCGGGGCGAGGAGCGAGAGCGGCCCGCTGAATCCGGCCGGGACCAGGAAGTCGACGAGCACGTGCTCGGGCGTCACTCCGGTCGGACACGGTGAGCCGCCCTGCCACATGCCGTCCTGGTTCCAGTCCATGAGCACGTTGACGAACGCATCGCCGGGGCTCCGGTTCGTCACCTGGAGATCCAGGTTGAGCCCCCAGATCGCGGTGTTACACGTCGTGCCGAGCGGAGCGCCCGGGCCCTGCGGGCAGGGGACGATGTTGAACGCCCCGTCGATCGTGTAAGGGCTCGGGATCAGGAGGCCGGCATCGCCGTCGTTCCAGCACTCGTCCCGATCGTACGGCGGGAACACCGGGCAAGAGCCGGCGTTGCCCTCGGTCTCGGCGTCCACTGTCGGCCCGAGGAAGAGGAGCCCGCTCGCCTGATGCGTGATGAAGCCGGCGGGGCCCACGTTCATGCACGTGGGGAACCTGCCGATCGTGCCCGCCGCCGGATAGGCGAGGGCCCCCTCCGGGGCGTCCGCGTAGTCGATGCGCACCTCGGGACGAACCTCGACGAGGTAGTCGGAGGTCTCCCCGTCGCGGAAGACGCCGCTCCCGTCCCAGTTCCCGACGACCGGCGCATCGCTCACCGTCCAGCGGCTCCAGACGTACCCCGCGTTCGGGCCGATCAGGAACGCCGGCGGGCCGAGCGCCGAGAGCGGGCCGGCGAAGCCGGCCGGCACGATGAAGTTCACGAGCACGTGCTCGGGCGCGACCCCGATCGGACAGGGCGAGCCGCCCTGCCACGTGCCATCCTGGTTCCAGTCCATGAGCACGTTGACGTAGGCATCCTGCGTCGTCGTGTTGGTCACCTGCACGTCCATGGTCAGGCCCCAGTTCGCCGTCGTGCAGGCGTTCCCGAGCGGACCCGGCGCGCCCATGCAGGGGACGACGGCGAGACCCGCCCCGATCGTGAAGGCGCCGGGCGCTATGAGGCCCGAATCGCCGTCGTTCCAGCACTCATCGGCGTCGTAAGGCGGGAAGTTCGGGCAGTTGCCGGCGTTTCCTTCGAGCTCGAGATCGACCGCCGGCCCGAAGAAGAGGCGGCCGGTGCTCTGATGCGCGATGAAGCCGGCGGGTCCGCTGCCCATGCAGGTCGGGAACGCGCCGAGGACTCCCGACGAGGGATACGCGGTGGCGCCCTCCGGCGCGTCGCCGTACTCCCGCCGCTCCTCCTCGATGCAGAGGAGGTAGTCGCAGGTTTCGCCGGTCTGGAAGGTGGCGGCGCCGTTCCAGCCCGGGGGCACCATGGCCTCCGCGATCGTGAACCGGGTCCAGACGTAGCCTCCGTTCGGGCCGATCAGGAACCCCGGCGGAGCGAGCGCGGAGAGCGGGCCGAAGAACCCGCCCGGAACCGGGAAGTTGACGAGCACATGCTCGGGCGCCGGCGCGGACGGACACTGGGCGGCCCCGCCCCATCGGCCGTTCTGGTCCCAGTCCATGAGCACGTTGACGAACGCGGGGGGTCCGTTGTTGGACACGATGATGTCGAGGTTCGGACCCCACTGCGCCACGTTGCACGGCACGCCGAGGCCGCCCGTGTTCGGTGGATTGCAGGGGACGATCTGGAGAGCTGGATTGATGGTGAACACGGGCGGGAAGAGGAGGCCCGCGTCGCCGTCGTTCCAGCACTCGTCGGCGTCGTACGGCGGGAAGTTGGGACAGTTGCCGGCGTTTCCTTCGGGCTCGTAGTCGACGGTTGGACCGAAGTAGACCGGGGGCGCGCCGCCGGCGGCGTGACTCACGAACGTGCCGGGCGCGCCGCTGGCGACACAGGTCGGGAACTGGCCGATCACGCCTAGGTTCGGGTAGGCGAGGGCGTTCTCCGGCGCGTCGCCGTACTCCCGGTCGTTCTGCGGAGTGAGCGCCTGGATCGCGGCCAGGCAGTCCGGCCGCGGTCCGATCGCTCCCGGGAGGCCGAAGACCTGCGGCGTCCCCGTGTTGACGAGGAGCGTGCGCATCAGGGCCGGCGCGAGCGGCAGGGGGGAGATGTTGGCGAGGTAGTACCCCTGCACACAGGCCACGGCGCCCGCGACGATCGGCGAGGCGCTCGAGGTGCCGGCGAACGTATTGGTGTACCAGCGGTTCGTTCCCTCCAGGTTGAAGAGGTCGCCGTAGCCGGTCGTCACCACGTTCTCGCCCCATCCCTGGAGGTTGAAGCGCGGCCCGTAGCTCGAGAACGAGAGGCGCTCCAGGTTCCCCTGCGGGTACACGCCGCCCGGGTACGCGCCGCCGCCGCCGACGATTATGGCGCCGGAGTCGCCGTACCAGGTGAGGAGGCCGGTGTCGACGTTCCCGTTCCCGCCGGCCTCGACCACGTGGATCCCGACCGCGACCGCATTGACGATCGCCGCGTAGACCCCGTTCAAGCTCTGCGGTCCCGGCGCGTAGTCAGTCCACCACTCGATCGGGATGTAGTCCGTGCCGCCGTTCGTGTAGGCCCACTGCTGCTCGAGGAGGATGACGTCCCCGGGCTGCAGGTTGGCGATCGCGACCGCGATCGCGCCGGGCACGTTCCAGCTCGCCGGAAGGCCATAGTACGTGCCGCACGTCCTGAGATTCGCGCTGAAGGAGACGCCCTTCGTGCCCCAGTTCGGCAGGTTGTCGTCGGAGACGAGCTCGCCGATGACCGCCGTGCCGTGGTTCCGGTCATTGAACGGATCGGCGGTGTTGAAGTTGATCTGTGACCCCAGCGCCTTCGTGACGTCGTTGTGGTTGTAGTTCCAGCTGTACTCGAGGTCGCAGATGGTGATCCCGGTGCCGTCCCCACCCGGTTGCGTCCAGGCGTACTCGGCGTCGACGCCGGTCGGGATGGCGAGGGCGGGATCCTCGTAGTTCTGGCTGGGCTGGTAGTTGGGTGGGAGCGGTGCCGGGACCGGCTTCGGCACGGGGCGGGCGCGGAGGATGCCGGGGAGCGCCTCGAGGCGCGCGCTCAGCGCCCAGACATCGCCCGCCGTCGCGTTGAAGCGGAGGCGGTAGATGTTATTCAGGTTGTAGATGTCCTGGCCGGTGTTCGCCTCGCCGCGCGCCTGGATGTCGTCGAGCGTTTGCTCGGGAACATCCGAGATCCGCGACCAGGAGAACGGCGACACGTTCTGGAGAACGGCCGCCACCCCGTCGAGCGCGTTGGTCGAGAGGTCGACGAGATCCCCCGCTCGCATCCGAACGCTGGACTCGGGTGCGAACATGACCTCGATGAGATCGCTCTCGGCCTCGTAGGCGGGTGCCCCGGCCGCAGGAAGAGCCGGCAGGAGGGCGAGGGAACCGAGGGCGATCGAGAGGAGGGTCAGAGACGCGTAGCGGAGGGACATGAGCGATCTCCTTTCGCGGGTGCGCGCGATGCGCACTGGGTCCGGCGAGTGGAGAGAAACCACATCGCGGTCCATGCACGGACCTTCACGATGCAGTGCGGGCGGCTCGATGACAGCCGCGCGGCCGCGCATCGTGGGTCCGGCGATGCGGCGGAGCTCATGCCAGGCTCCGGGAGGTCTGGCGACTTCGTCACGATCCGCGGGCCCGAGCACGCCCGAGCTCACGCCGATCGCACGACCTGATCATACCACCGTCCCGCCGGTGCGGCGGCCGGGGCCCGGCCGGCCGGGGGCGGGCGCGTGATATCCTGCCCGGCATGGTGCTGCCCCCGGACGAGGCCCCCCGCCCGCGCCGCCGGCGAACGAGCAAGCCGGCCGATGCCGTCACCGGGCGCGTGCGCGCGCACGACCCCTTCGAGCTCATCCGCTGGCTGGCGCTCAGCCAGCCCGATCCGCGGAAGGCGCTCGCCGAGCTCGTCCAGAACAGCCTCGATGCGGGAGCGCACCACATCCGGGTGACGCGTCTCCGCGAGAAGGGCCTCTCGTGCCTCCGCATCTTCGACGATGGCAGCGGTGTGATCCCGGAGATGGATCGACCCGAGGCGCTCCGCTACATCGCGACCCACATCGGCCACAGCCGGAAACGCGATCTCTCTCCGGAGCAGCGCCTCCAGCTCATGACGCAGGGGCAATACGGGATCGGGCTCCTCGGCTTCTGGAGCCTGGGCCAGGTGCTCGAGATGCGGACCAGCGTGCCCGGGCAGCGCGCGCACCGGCTCGTCCTCCATCGGGACAAGGACGACTTCCTGATCGAGCCGCTCCGCGGCCGCCTGCCGCTCGATGAATGCTGGACCGAGATCGTGATCGTGGATCTGCATCGCGGCGCGCTCGGCGCCCTCGTCGGCCGCCGCGCCGCCGACTACCTCGCGGCGGAGCTCCGCGGGCAGCTCCTCGCGCGCGATGTCGAGCTTCTCATCGAAGATCGCATGGCGCGAGGACGGGCGCAGCGGCTCACGCCGGTCAGGCCGCCGCGCTTCCTCGGCGAGCGGCTCGAAGGGATCGGGCCCGTGGATGTACCCGGACATCCGCCCGTGCGCTTCGAGATCTATCTGAGCGGCGAGGAGTCCGCCGGTGCCGGTGACGAGCCGCATGGTCTCGCCGTCTACTCGGCAGGGACTCTCGTCGCCGAGAGCTTCCACGCGCTCGCCCCGCTCGGTCTCGACCGCCCGCCGTGGAACGACACGCGGCTCTCGGGCATGGTCGATTTCCCCGCCTTCCAGGTCGCGCCCGGGAGCCGCCGCGGCATCGTGGTCGACGACGCCGCCGAGCAGTTCGCGCGCGCGCTCCGGGTCGTCGAGCCCATGCTCGTGGAACTTCTCGCCGATCTCGAACGGCGGCGTGCTGACGAGCTCGATCGCTCGCTCATCCGGGACCTGCAGCGCGCCTTCCGTGACTTCTACCGGCAGCGGCCGCGCTATGCGCTCCTGCCCGTCGAAGGCGGCCACGATCGCGGCGCGGGACCGGGTGGCAAGGGCGCCGCGGGTGGCGAGGAGGAGGAGGGTCGCCGAGACGCCGCGGAGCACGGCGGCGGACCGACGGCGGAGGCGGCAACGGCGGAGGCAGCTGCGGCGGAGGCAGCTGCGGCGCCCACCGCCCCGCACGATGACGAGGCGCCCGCACCCGCACCGCTCTCCGACCAGACCGAGTACCTGTTCCCGCCGGGGCCGCTCGCCGCGGTGCGTATCATTCCCGCGCTCGTGCGTGTCGAGTGCGGCGGTGAGCGGCGCGTGCGCGCGATCGCCGTCGATGACATCGAGCGCGTGCTCACCGAACCGGTCGAGTTCGTCTGGACCGTGGACGGTCCGGTCGGTTTTCTCGTGCATGCCGAGGGTGACGTCGCGGGCGCCCACATGCGCCTTCGCGCGGCAAGCGAGGCGGCTGACGGCACGCTCGCGGTGGTCGGGCGTGCGGGCGGCCGCGAGGCGCACGCCGAGGCGCCGGTCGAGGTGCTGTTCGAGCTCCCGGGAGCGGGGCGCACCGACGAGGGCATCCCCGAACCGGAGTTCGTGCATCAGCCGGGGGCCGGGTGGCGATCGCGCATGCAGGACGGCCGCTGGCAGGTCAACTCGGGGCATCGCGAGTATCGCGCCATCGCCGAGCAGTCGGCGCTCAAGCTGCGCTATCTCGCCATGCTCTTTGCGAAAGAGGTCGTCCTCCGCAGCCATCAGGATCCGCGGCTCGAACGCCCGCTCGAGCAGCTGATCGAGGTGGCGGCGTATGCGGATCGGAACCTCGCGACGAAGCGGGGACCGCGGCGCCGGGGGAAGGAGAGAGACTGATCGCTGATTGCGAAGATGAAGGCAGCGCTCATCCCAGCGTCGAGGAGATCATGACAGCCAAGGTTCGCTGCATCATCCTTGTTGCCATCGTGCTCTGGTCCGCGTCCGGAGACTTAGCAATGACGCAAACCCAATCTGCTGCCCCCGTGCGCCTCCCCGCCCCGCAGCCCGGTGGCGGCATGACGCTCAACGAGGCGCTCGCCACGCGCCGCTCCATACGCGAGTACGCGCCCGCGCCGATGGATCTGGCCGCGGCGGCCCAGCTCCTGTGGGCGGCGCAGGGCGTGACGGACGCGGACGGCGGGCGCACCGCGCCCTCGGCCGGCGCCCTCTATCCGCTCGAGGTGCATCTCGTCGCGGGTCAGGTCACGGGCCTCGCGGCGGGCATCTATCGGTACGTTCCCGCCCGTCACGAGCTCGTGCTCGTCTCGAGCGGAGATCGCCGCGCCGCGCTCGCGGATGCCGCGCTCGATCAGGAGTGGATGGCGACCGCTCCCGCGATCATCGCCATCACGGCCGTCGAGGCGCGCACCGCGCGCAAGTACGGCGATCGCGCCGAGCGCTACGTGGACATGGAGGTCGGTCACGCGGTCGAGAACGTCTACCTCGCGGCGACCGCGCTCGGGCTCGGCACCTGCATCGTGGGCGCATTCGACGACGGTGCGGTCGCGCGGACCCTCGGTTTGCCGCCCGGCGAGGAGCCGCTCGGACTCATGCCGGTCGGGCGCCCGCGCTGATGCGGGCCGGGCGCTGCGCGCCGATACACGGTGCTGCGCGCCGTTCGCGCGCGCGCCGTTCGCGCGCGCGATCAGCGGCGCAGGACGAGGTTCAGCTTCGAAGGCTCCTCGGTGCCGTCGTCGTCGAAGTCGTAGGCGGAATCGAATCCGGCGAGCCGGAGGTTGCCGTCGTTCAGGCTGATATCGGCCCCCTGGCCGGCGATCCGGAAGAGGTCCGCATCGACTTCCCAGGAACCGGGCCAAGTCCAGGAGGTCGCGTCGCTCCGCGTGACGCTGAGCTCGCCTGTATTGTCCGCCGCCAGCGTGAGCCGTGCGCTCCACCCAGTGGCGAGGGCGTCGGCCGCGCCTTGGCCGGCCTTGCCCACGAACTCGATCGCCGTCGCGTTCCACGTGCCGACGAGATCGTCCTCTGGTGGTCCGAGCTCGTCATCCCCGCATCCTGCCGGCGCGAAGCAGGCGAGGAGAATCGCCAGCGCCATCCAGTTCCTCATGCGTCCCCTCCCCCTGCGGCCCTCTTGGTGGCGAAGCGGCGATCATCCTAGCACCGGAAACTGGCCAACGCGCGTGAGCCGTCTGATCACTGCGCGCGCAGTCGTCGAGAGCCCCGATGGATGTGCCGCCCGCTCGAGGTGGCGGCTCGCCGTCTGGCGCGCGAAGAGCTCGTCGCACGCGGCGGGTGGCAAGTCGAGGAAGGCGGGCGACGGTCTGATGGCCCCGCTCGCCGGATCGCGCTCGCGGAAGGCGCCGAGCGCCGCCTCGACGAGGGCGTCCTGCTCGTCACGCGCGTTCATGATGTGACCTCGCTCAGGGAGATGCCGGCCCGTTCGAGACACTGCGCCATCGCGCGGCGGGCGCGGACCACGTTTTGTAAGAAAGTGTTCGCGGTCATGCGGAGGGCGGCTGCGAGCTCGCGGTCGGATGAGCGACCGGCGTCCTCGAGGCGCGCGCCGAGCGCCGCGCGTGGCTTCCCCTTGAGCTGCTCGAGGCAGCGGAGGATGGCGGCGCGGAGCCCGGGGTCGGGGGTCGGATCGGGAGGAACGCTCGCCTCGGGCATCCGCTCGAGCGCTGCCATGTCGAGCGGCTCGAGGCGGCGAAGGCGGCGGGTCTCGTCGAGCGCGAGGTTCCGGAAAAGGCGGAGCGCGTAGCGGAGCGACGCGTTCCGCCCGCTCAGGGCGAGAGTCGGCGCGAGCACCCACATGCGGAGGAGACCTTCCTGCAACACCGCTTCGACATCGAGCGCGCGCGCGAAGGGGCGAAGACTCGCGCGGAGCGGCATCTCCGCATGGCCGAGCCAGACCGCGAAGGCGCGCGCGTCGCCTTCACGCACCGCGGCGAAGGCCCGGTCGAGATCGGTGATCTCGACCGGACCGTTCGACTCCCTTTGCGTCTCTTCCGTCATGTCAGGGTTCGGCGGTGATGTGGACGGCCAGGCGTTCCTGGTCCCAGGTGATGGCGGCGAGCGGAGCGGCGGGCCAGGTCTCGCCGCCCGCCGTGAGGAGCGCGAGGCGGAGCGTGAGCCCGGGCGCGTGCCGGCCGGGGCGCGTGCTGAGGCTCTCGTCCACGCGGGCCTCGATCGTCGTCCCGTCGACCAGGATGACCGTGAGCCCGTCCTCGCGGCCCGGGATGACGATCCCCGCTGCCGGCACCTCGAACTCGAGGACGAGGAGATCTCCGTCGCGGCGCGTCACCCGCGCCTCGATCTCGATGGCCGCCGCGTCCGCCGCACGCAGATCCGTGCCCGCGAACAAGTCGCGCCCGCGTGCGCCGCGCAGCATCCGGACCATGTCGGGCCCGGCATGAAACGCCACCCCCAGGCCACGCTCGCGCACCATCGGCCCCCCGAGCCCGACCCCCTCGGCGCTCACCCCGGCCGGGATCTCGACCGGCAGCCGCTCGCGCCGGCGCGGCGCCCGCGGATCCACGCTCGGCTCCTCGGCGATCGCGATGAGGCTCGTGCGCCGGCTCGCGATCCGGTGGCGGAGGCCGAGCGCCTCGATTCCATCGACCAGCGCGGACGGCGCGTCGCTGTCGTGAGCCGCGGCGGCGATCTGCATCTCCACATCCGCGATCGCTTCACGTCCGAAGAGAGCGCCGATAGGAATCTGCGTTGACAGGTGAATATCTGTGCCGGCCCGAACGTCGATCCGTTCCGCCCACCTCCCGGCGGTTCCGGCCAGGCGGCCCGCCACGGCGAGCGAGCCACCTGTCGTCGCGAGCTCGATGGCGAGGACGAGCGGCTCGCCGGCGAGGACATCGCGCGGGCGGGCCGGTGCGCACGCGCGCACCGCCGATCCGCCGATCTCGAGATCGGTGAGGACGGGACCGACCAGGGCGGAGCGGAGCCGGGCGGCGGCCGGCTCCACCTCGTCCTCGCTGCCGATCAGGATCTCGACTCCGCGTCCGGCCCGCGCGGCAGCCTGCGTGAGCGAGCGGTTGGGCGCGCTGCCGATCCCCACCGTGTGGAGCCGCGCCCCGGGCGGCAGCAACTGCCGCACTCTCCCGACCACCTCGCTCTCGAAGCCGATGTAGCCGTCGGAGAGGAGGACGACCTGGCGCTGCGAGTTGTCGCGGAGCGGGGTCAGCGCATTCATGACTGCCGACGCCATCTCGGTCCCGCCGCCGGCGGCGAGCGCAGCGAGCGCCTCGTTCGCCCGGCGCCGGTTGTGCTCGTCGGCGGCGACCGGTCCGGGGACGAGCCTGGCCATCTGACTCGCGAAGGCCAGAAGCTCGAAGCGGTCCTCCGGCCCGAGGTCCGCGAGCAGGCGTCGGGCCAGCGCCTTGGCGGCGGCGATCGGCGGCCCCCCCATCGAGCCGCTCGCATCGATGAGGATGGTGAGGTCGCGGGCGAAGGTGCGGGCCGGACGCGCCGGCGGCGTGATGGTGAGGAGGCCGTAACGGCCGTCATCGCCCGGGAGGCCCGGTCCCTCGACCAGGCGCACGCCGACTTCTCCGGGGGCTCCGGCCGCGGACCCCGCGCGCCACTCGACGACGAGATCGCGGTCGAGACGCGCGGGAGCATCGAGCGTGACGCGGGTCGCCGCACGGGCGGCGGCCGCCGTCGCAAGCGCGTGGCTCGTCGAGCGCGGTGCCAGGAGCGAGGGTTCGCCGTCCTCGACCAGGAGGTCGAGATCGAGACGCACGGGGGTGCCGTGCGGATCGGCGCGCTCCACATCGAGGAGGCTCGCATCCGGGACGCGGCCCGGTGCGCCCTCGTAGCGGACGCCGACCACGGTCGGGAAACGGTACTGCCAGCGAGCGTCAGTGGCCGGCGGGTTCGCAACCGCCGGCAGGAAGGCGAGCGGATGGAGGACCTCGATCTCGACGCGAACTTCCGCGCCCGGGGGCAGATTCCCGAGCTTCTGGGTGAAGGTGTCAGCGCGCTCCGCGCTCAAGAGGCCAGCCATGCGGCCGGCGGCGAGCGCCTCTGCGTACATCTTCGCGGCCGTCTCTCGCTTCTCGATCTGACCGGTGATGACCTTCTCCCCGAGATGGATCGTGTAGCCGACGACCGCGCCGTCGGCGGGGAGCGGCAGCGTGTAGAGCACCTCGAGCGGCTCGAAGTACGGGTTCGCGTAGCTCTGCGTGAAGACGGTGCGAGCGATGCCACCTCCGGCCGTGGCGCGGATCGCGGCGGCGCGGAGCGGAAAACTGCGGCCGTCCACCGCGACGAGGCCGGTGGCCGCCGGCGGGGCGGGTCTCTGGGCGAGCGCTGGTTCCGACATGGTCATCTCTCCTCTCGCGGCGCCTCCCGCGGGCGGCCGGCCCGGATCCTGGATCGTCCGGGCCCCGCGCCCTCGAGCGTCGCCTGCCACCCGATCAACGTTCGACCCGGCGCCCTGGTGACAGTCCAGGGCAACCCGTTGCGAGCGCGTGTTTTCCTCGCCGGCCGTCTATTCGACGGCCAGGACGTCCTGGACGGCCGGTTCTCCGTAGGTGGCGCCGCCGGTCTTCACGAGCAGGTTCGGCCGGATCCGCGCCAGGCCCGGGCTGTGCGTGTGCCCGCACAGGACGGTGAGCTCATGCGCAGGGTGCGACGTCATGACATCGAGGAGAACGTCGCCGACCGCCTGGCAGGTGAAGTGCGGCAGCCAGTCGTCATCCGAGATGCGGCCGTCATGCCAGCACGACTCCCGGAAGGGCGGTACATGCGTGACCAGCAGCACGTGTCGGAACCGGGTCAGCGCGGCGGGTAGCACCCGGGAGATGTGACGCGCGGCTTCATCCCCGAGCGCGTTGAGCTGCGCAAACAAGGCCCCGGTGGGGAGACCGTCCGACTCGCCGATGCGATCGCTCAGTTCGCTGATCAGATAGAAGTCGCTGAGCACGATCGGCGAGCGGGCTCCGCTCCCCAGGCGTCCGTCCCCCCACCCGTCGTGTCCGATGAGACCGGTCGTTCTGGTCAACGCGACCGGCTCCGAGCACGACAGCCAGCGTGAGCCACGGGGATTCGGCGCTCAACGATCTGGCCAGCGCTCTCGTCTCCGCGATCGAGCCGCCATAGAAGTCGTGGTTGCCGAGGACGAAGAAGACCGGGAGGCGGAGGCGCTCGGCGAGCGCGTCGAGATCCGCGGCGAGGCGCGGCGCGAGGCTCGTGTCGCCGCTCAGGAAGACGCACTGGGGAGAGAAAGCGAGCACCTGCCGGGCCAGCGCGTCGATCTCATCGGATGAACCGAGCCAGTCGAGGTGGATGTCGGTGAGCCAGGCGGCCTTCTTGGTCATCGGGGAGCGCTCCGGACAGGGGACGGCGCGGGCTGCTACCGCGTCGGGCGACTCCGACTCTTGGGGATTCTCGGGCGATTCGCGGGCCGTTTCAAGCCACCGCCCCGTTCCGGCGGGTGGGGGCTCGCCTTCGCGTGAGCGGTGGTGGCGCGGGTCTCCCGCGCCCGCCAGGTGGTCAGGAATCGACCGGTCGAGGGCCTCCGGCGAAAAACGCAGGAAGAAGTCAACTTTCCGTGTCGGCCGACCTCCCCACCGGGGGCCGTCGCCGGGGCCGCGCTCCGGGTCGCCCACCGTGGTATGCTAGCGCATCATCGAGTCGTGATCTCCCCTCCGCGCTGCAGGCCCCCCGCTTGCCTCGGCGCTCGGCCTAAAGGGCCCTCCGGGTCCGTGCCCTCAAGGATCGAGAAGTAGGTCTATGAACCTGGTCCGTCCCGTTGCTCTGGGCGTTCTCGCCTTGCTGTGGGTCGTCGCCGTGAAGGCAGAGGCCCAGGCCGAGCGCGGCGCGCCCTCTGCACCTGCCACCGCGCAGCCCGCGCCGCCGCGCCCGGGCCTCATCGCCAATCCCGACAGCGCGCTCGCGCTCGCGCTCGCCGAGATCGAGGGCGACCCGCTTGCGCTCGATCCGGCGGTCGAATGGGGGATCGCCAACTCGACCCTCGCCCGCGACGCGGAGGCCGCGCTCTATGCGGCGCGCGGGGCGGTCCGGCGCGAGAAGGGGACCTTCGATCCCACGCTCTTCGCCGGCGCCGACTGGCGCGGGGATGAAGTGCCCTCAGCGTCGCCGTTTGCTCGTCCGGACGTGGTCGACAACGAGGCGTCGGCTCTCACCGGAGGACTGGGTGTCACGGTCCCGCAGACCGGCACCGAGATCACGGCGGCGCTCGAGAGTTCGCGCCTTGCCACCAACTCGGAGTTCGCGGGGCTCGACCCCCAGTACGACGCCGCCGGCAAGCTCGCGGTCCGCCAGCCCGTGCTCAAGGGATTCGGCCCGGCAGCCCACATGGAACTTTCGGCCAGCGAGCGCGACCTTGAAGCAGCGAACGAGCGCTACGTGGATGCGATCCTCACCGTACGCTCGGATGTCGAACGCACCTACTGGGACCTCTACGCGGCCGCGCGCAATCTCGCCGTGCAGCGGTTGATCCGCGACGGCGCCGAAGCGCTGGCCCGCCAGGCGGAGCTCCGCGCCGGAGCGGGCCTCGTTGGTCCCGGCGATGTCGCCAACGCCCGGGTCTTCCTCGCCGAGCAGGAGCAGTCGGTGATCGATCGCGAAGAGGAGATGGATCGCATCTCGGACAACCTCGCATCGCTCCTCGGCCGGCGCCCGACTCCCGACTTTCTCCGCTACCGGCCGACCGCGGAGCCGCCGCGCCGCTTCGCCGTGGAACCTCCTGACACGCTGGTCGCGCGCGCCGTTCGCTGGAACCGCGAGCTCGCCGCCCGCGAGCGCGACGTCGCGGCGGTGCAGGCGCTCGCCGACGGCGCCGCGTGGGATGCGCTCCCCATGCTCGATCTCTACGGCTCTCTCGGTGGCGTCGGCCTCTCCGGCGATGCGCAGGAGGTGTCCTTCGGCGCCGACACCCTGCGCACGCGGTTCACCGGCGATCGCGGCGAGGCGGTAGGCGACGCGCTCGATCGCCGATTCCCCAACTGGAGCGCCGGGGTGCTCGTCGAGTTCCCGCTCTTCCTCCGCGAAGGACGCGGCGAACGCGACCGGCTGCGCGCCGAGGTGCGGCGCGCCGAGGAGCGTTACCGCGAGGTACGAAACATCCTCGAGGAGGACGTGCGGGCCGTCCATCGCGAGCTGGCCAACTCGGAGCGGCGGCTCGCCGCGGCCGAGAACGGCGTGGATGCCGCCATCGAGCAGGTGCGCATCGGTTCCCTCGAATACCAGGCCGGTCGCACGACGGCCTTCGAGCTCGTGCGGCTCGCCGGCGATCTGGCCACCGCCCAGCAGCGTTACTCGCAAGCTCTCGTCCGCGTCGCCAAGGCGGACGCCGAGCTCCGGCGACTCACCGCGGCGGGATCCGCCGCCGTGCCCTTGCCTGAAGGATAAGGATGGAGCGTTCGATGACGATCGGGTTCCGGCGAGCGCGTCTCGCCAGCACGACTCTCGCGACCTTCGCGCTTCTCGCGCTCGGCGCCGGCTGCCAGCGCGGCGGCGGGGGCCCGGGCGGCTTCGCGCCGCCCCCGATGCCGGTCGAGGCGGCGCCGGTCGCCCGGATGGCGGTCACCGATCGCTTCGAGGCCGTCGGCACGATCGAGGCCGGGGAGGCGATCACGGTCGTCGCCGAGATCCAGGGCATTCTCACCAGCCTGCCCTTCCGCGAAGGCGAATTCGTGCAGGCGGGATCACCCATCGCCCAGCTCGACGATGCGCAGGCCAAGGCCGAGGTGGCGCGCGCCGAGGCGTTCCGCGACCAGCAGCAGGTCACCTACGACCGCGTGAAGCGGATCGTCGAGCAGAACGCCGGGGCCGCGCAGGATCTCGACAACGCCGCCGCCAATCTCAAGATGGCCGAGGCCGATCTCGCGCTCGCCCGCACTCGCTTCGAGAAGACGCGCATCGTGGCGCCGTGGAGCGGTCTGATCGGCGCCCGCCAGGTGAGTCCGGGCGCGTTCCTGCGCCCCGGCGATCCGATCACCGACCTCTCCGCCGTCCAGGAGATCAAGGTCGCCTTCTCGGCTCCGGAGCGCTATCTCGCCGAGCTCAAGCGCGGCGCGCGCGTCACGGTGACCACGCCCGCTTACCCCGGCGTCGAGCTCACCGGCGTGATCGACGTCGTCGACCCGGTGCTCGATCCGGCGCTCCGGAGCGCCAGGATCCTGGCGCGGGTCAAGAATCCGGGCGGCCGTTTCCGCCCGGGCATGTCGGCCAACGTGACAGCGGTGCTCAGCGAGCGCGCCGATGCGCTCACCATCCCGAGCGAGGCGGTGTTCGCCGAGGGCGATCAGAACTTCGCCTTCGTCATCAAGCCCGACTCGACGGTGACGCGCGCGGTGCTCGAGCTCGGCACCCGCCTCCCCGACCAGGTCGAGGTGGTGAAGGGGCTCGATCCCGGCATGCAGGTGGTGCGCGCGGGTCATCAGAAGCTGTTCGAGGGAGCGAAGGTGATCCCCGTCACGAGCCAGCCCGGGCCGGGCGGCGATGCGCCGGCGCCGCCGGCGGGAGGGGAAAAATCATGACTCGAGTTGCGATCACGCCCGGTGCGATCACGCCTGCTGCGGCCGGGCCCGGTGCGGCCGTGCCCGCTGCGACGCCTGGTGCGACCATGCCTGGTGCGGCCGGGCCCGCTACGGCCGTGCCCGCTGCCACGCCAGGTGCGACCATGCCCGGATCCAAGGTGCGCCACGACGTCACGCGCCTCTCGGACCAGGATCTCTACCTCTTCAACGAGGGCACGCACGCCGCGCTCTATGAGCGGCTCGGCGCGCATCCCATGGTCGAGGACGGGGTCAAGGGCACCTACTTCGCGGTGTGGGCGCCGAGCGCGGAGCAGGTGTTCGTGATGGGCGACTTCAACGGCTGGAACCGCGGGAGCCACCCGCTCCGCCCGCGCGCGAGCTCGGGCATCTGGGAGGGGTTCATCCCCGGGATCAAGCGCGGCGACGTCTACAAGTATCACATCGCATCGCGTCACAACGGTTACCGCGTCGACAAGGCGGATCCGTTCGGGTTCCGGCACGAGGTGCCGCCGAAGACCGCCTCGGTGGTGTGGGACCTCGACTACACCTGGAACGACGCCGAGTGGATGGCCAGCCGCCGCGAGCAGAACGGGCTCGATCGGCCGCTGGCGATCTACGAGGTGCACATCGGTTCCTGGCGGCGCGTCCCCGAGGAGGGCGGGCGTCCGCTCACCTATCGCGAGATGGCGCCGCTGCTGGCCGAGCACGTCGAGCGCATGGGGTTCACCCACGTCGAGTTCCTGCCGGTGATGGAGCATCCGTTCTACGGCTCCTGGGGCTACCAGACGACCGGCTTCTTCGCGCCGACGAGCCGCTACGGCACGCCGCAGGATTTCATGTATCTCATCGACTATCTGCACCAGCACAAGATCGGCGTGATTCTCGACTGGGTGCCGTCGCACTTTCCGACCGATGAGCACGGGCTCTCGTACTTCGACGGCACGCATCTCTTCGAGCATGCCGATCCGCGCCAGGGCTATCACCCCGACTGGGGGAGCTCGATCTTCAACTACGATCGGAACGAGATCCCGAGCTTCCTCATGTCGAGCGCCTTCCTGTGGCTCGACCGCTACCACGTGGACGGGCTCCGCGTGGATGCGGTGGCCTCGATGCTCTACCTCGACTACTCGCGCCAGGCGGGCGAGTGGATCCCGAACGAGTTCGGCGGGCGCGAGAACCTGGCCGCCATCCGCTTCCTGCGCCGGCTGAACGAAGCCGTCTACCGGCGTTTCCCCGACGTGCAGATGACGGCCGAGGAGTCGACGTCGTGGCCGATGGTGTCGCGACCGACCCACCTCGGCGGGCTCGGCTTCGGTCTCAAGTGGGACATGGGCTGGATGCACGATACGCTCTACTACATGGGGCGCGATCCGATCCACCGCCGGCACCACCACAACAACCTGACCTTCCGCATGCTGTACGCCTTCCACGAGAACTTCGTCCTGCCCCTCTCGCATGACGAGGTGGTGCACGGGAAGAGCTCGCTCCTTGGCCGCATGCCGGGCGACGACTGGCAGAAGTTCGCGAACCTCCGCCTGCTCTTCGGTTACATGTACGGCCAGGCGGCGAAGAAGCTCCTGTTCATGGGCGGCGAGTTCGGACAGTGGGACGAGTGGAAACACGACCAGAGCCTCGACTGGCACCTGCTCCAGTGGGAGCCGCATGCCGGGGTCACGCGCTGGCTCGCCGATCTGAACCATCTCTACCGCCGGGAGCCGGCGCTCTACGAGCTGGACTTCAGCCCTTCCGGCTTCGAGTGGATAGACTGCAACGACGCCGACCAGAGCGTGCTCTCGTTCATGCGCCGCGGCCGGCACGGGACCGAGGTGATCCTCGTCGTCCTGAACCTGACGCCGGTGCCGCGCATCGGCTACCGCGTCGGTGTGCCCGGCGGCGGCACCTGGACGGAGCTCCTCAACTCGGACGCGCGCGAGTACTGGGGAAGCGGTCTCGGCAACGGCGGGCGCGTGGAGGCCGAGCCCGTGTGGATGCACGGACGGCCCTGGTCGCTCAACCTGACCTTGCCGCCCCTCTCCGCGCTCTTCTTCAAGGGATACATCTGGTACTAGGACGCGACGCGTCAGGGTGAAGCGATAGCATGAAGCTCAGCGAAGTCTCGATCCAGCGCCCCGTCTTCGCGACGGTGATGAGCCTCGCCATCGTCCTCTTCGGGCTCATCGCGCTCGGGCGCCTGCCGGTGCGCGAGTACCCGGACATCGATCCGCCGATCGTCTCGATCACCACTCTCTACCGCGGCGCGAGCTCGAACGTCATCGAGACCGAGATCACCGATGTGCTCGAGGAGCAGCTCGTCGACCATCGAGGGCGTGAAGACGATCACCTCCTCGAGCCGCGAGCAGGGTTCGGTGATCACGGTCGAGTTCGAGCTGAAGCGCGACGTGGACGAGGCGGCCAACGACGTGCGCGACCGCGTATCCCGCGTGCGCGGTCAGCTGCCGACGCGAGGCCGACGACCCGATCGTCGCCAAGGTGGACGCCAACGCCCAGCCGATCTTCTGGCTCGCGCTCTCGAGCACCCGGCACTCGGCGCTCGAGCTCTCGGAGATCGCCGATCGCGTGATCAAGGACCGGCTGCAGCGCCTCCCCGGCGTCGGCACCGTTTTCATCGGCGGCGAGCGCCGCTACGCCATGCGGGTGTGGCTCGACCCGCAACGCCTCGCCGCGCACGGGCTGACCGTGCAGGACATCGAGACCGCGATCCGCCGCGAGCAACGCCGAGATCCCGGCCGGCCGCGTCGAGGGGCTCGGTCGCGAGTTCGCCGTGCGCACGCGCGGGGAGCTCGCGACGCCCGAGGAGTTCGCGGCCATCATCGTCGCCCAGGAGGGCGACGAGTTCGTCCGGCTCGGCGACGTCGCCGAGGTCGTGGTCGGCGCCGAGGACGAGCGGAGCGTTGCGCGCTTCAACGGCGAGCCCTGCGTCGGACTCGGCATCGTCAAGCAGTCGAAGGCGAGCACGGTTGAGGTCGCGGCCGAGGTGCGACGGGCGCTCCCCGAGCTCCGAGCGCAGCTTCCTGAGGGGATGCAGCTCGACGTCGCCTACGATTCCTCGCGCTTCATCGAGGACTCGATCCACGAGGTGCGCGAGACCCTCTTCATCGCGATGGCGCTCGTCGTCCTCGTCATCTTCGTCTTCCTGAAGAGCTTGCGCGCCACGATCATGCCCACCCTGGCCATCCCGATCTCGATCATCGGCGCCTTCGCCGTCGCCTACTTCCTCGGCTTCACGATCAACATCCTGACCCTGCTCGCGCTCGTGCTCGCGATCGGGCTCGTGGTCGACGACGCCATCGTCGTGCTCGAGAACATCTTCCGCCACATGGAGATGGGGAAGTCCGCGCCGGCGCGCGGCCTTCGACGGCGCCAAGGAGATCGGGTTCGCCGTCGTCGCGACCACCATCACGCTGGTCGCGGTCTTCATGCCGGTCGCCTTCCTGACCGGCTCGATCGGGCGGCTGTTCCGCGAGTTCGGCCTCACGGTGGCGGTGGCGGTCGCCATCTCGGGATTCGTGGCGCTGACGCTCACGCCCGATGCTCTGCTCGCGTATCTTGAAGCCGATCCACGGCACGGGGAGCGGCTGGGCGGCGCGCTCCTTCGACGCCTTCTTCGACGGGCTCGACCGCCTCTACGAGTGGTCGCTCCGCTACGCGCTCCGCCGGCGCGGGCTCGTGCTCGCGAGCGCGGTCCTCGCCGTGGCGGCGACCGTGGTCATCTTCCGCCTGCTGCCGCGCGAGCTCGTGCCGACCGAGGACCGCGGCACCGCCTTCGGCATCGTCATCGCCCCGGAGGGCGCGACCCTCGACTACACCGACCGCTACATGCGCCAGGTCGAGGCGCGGCTCATGGCCGTGCCCGAGCGGCAGGCGCTCTTCACCGCCACCGGGCTCGGCTTCGGCGGTCCCGGGCGAGTCACCAACGGGTTCGTGTTCCTGAACCTGAAGCCGCGGGCCGAGCGGGAGCGGTCGCAGCAGGAGATCGTCGCGCGAGCTCTTCCCGCAGCTCCTCGGCATCCCGGGCGTGCTCGCCTTCCTGGTCAACCCGCCGAGCCTCGGCGGACGTTCTCGTCGTCCGAGATCGAGTACGTGCTGCAGGCCGACAGCTACGAGGAGCTGCAGCAGGCGACGCAGCATCATGATGGGGAAGGCGCGCGAGCTCGGCTACCTCATCAACCTGGACTCCGACCTGCGCCTCAACAAGCCGCAGCTCGACATCTCGATCGACCGCGAGCGCGCCTCGGGGCTCGGGCGTGTCGGTGGCCGACATCGGCACCACGCTCGAGACGCTCCTCGGCGGGCGTGTGGTCTCCGATTTCAAGCGCGGCGACAAGCAGTACGACGTGATCACCCAGCTGCAGGCCGGCGGGGCGGGCGACTCCGGACGCGATCGAGGGCATCTACCTGCGCGGCAAGGGCGGGCTCGTCCAGCTGGCCAGCGTGGTCAAGGTGCGGGAGACCGTGGCGCCGAAGGAGCTCAACCACTTCAACCGCCTGCGCTCGGCGACCATCACCGCCAATCTGGCGCCCGGCGTGAGCCTCGGGAAGGCGCTCGACGACCTCGACCGCATCGCGAAGAACGAGCTCCCGGCCGGCGTGCGAGCGGGATCTCGCCGGCCAGTCGCGCGAGTTCCGGGAGTCGAGCGTCGACGCTCTACTTCATGTTCCTGTTCGCGGTGGTCTTCATCTACCTGGTGCTCGCGGCGCAGTTCGAGAGCTTCATCCACCCGCTCACCATCCTGCTCTCGGTGCCGCTGGCGGTGTTCGGCGCCTTCATCTCGCTCTTCCTCTTCAGGCAGAGCCTCAACATCTACTCGCAGATCGGGCTCATCATGCTGATCGGGCTCGTGACCAAGAACGCGATCCTGATCGTCGAGTTCGCGAACCAGCTCCGGGCGCGCGGGCGGCCGGTCCTGCGATGGCGGTCGTCGAGGCGGCGCGGATCCGGCTCCGCCCGATCCTCATGACCAGCGTTCTCGACCATCTTCGGCGTGCTGCCGATCGCGATCGGGCTCGGCGCCGGCGCCGAATCGCGCCGCCCGCTCGGGATCGCGGTGGTCGGCGGCGTGCTCTTCTCGACCTTCCTGACGCTGATCCTGGTGCCGGTCGTCTACACGCTCGTCGCGCGCTTCGTGCGGGCCGAGGAGCGGGCCCGCGAGGAGACGGCGGCGGCGGAGGCGGAGGCGGCCGCGGCGGCGGCTGCTGCGTCCGTGTCAGCGGCGGGCGTCACACCCTGAGCGACGCACCCGGGCGGCGGTCCGGGGCGGGCGCCCTCCGCATGATAATCTCCCGCGATCATGACCGCTGACCGCCGGAACGATCGCGCGCTCTTCGCCCTCGTCTTCATCCTCAGCTCCTCCGTGCTCCTGGTCGAGATCGGGATCACGCGCATCTTCTCGGCGCTCGTCTTCTACCACTTCGCCTTCGCCGCCGTCTCCCTGGCCATGTTCGGCCTGAGCGCCGGCGGGCTCCTCGCCTACTACCGGCGAGCGCGGCGCCGGCCGGGGGCCGACGGCACTGCTCCCATCGCCGCGGTCCGCGGCGTGGTCGCCCGGCTCATGATCGTCTTCGCCGCGACGACCACGGCGGGATTCCTCGCCTACACTCGCCTCGGCGATCCGCTCGCGGCGGGCGCGTTCCCCGCCTTCTTCCTGCTCCTCGGGATGTTCCTGGCCGCAGCACTGCCCTTCCTCGCCGCCGGCGCCGCCTTCGCCCTGGCCTTCGCGGCGCGGGCCGAGCGCGCCGGCCCCCTCTATGCGGCGAGCCTCGCCGGCTCCGCCCTCGGCTGCGTGCTCGTCATCCCGCTCTTCGATCTGGTGGGCGGCATCGAGTTCATGTTCGTCGTCTCGGCGATCACCGCCGCCGCAGCGCTCCCCGCGCTGGGGCGCGCCCGCACGTACGGCGTCGCCGTGCTCGTCCTCGTCCTCGCCCTCCTCGGCGGGCAGCGGATCCGCCCGTTCATCGCCGTCGGCGAGGGGCGCATCCTCGCGGCGGCGCAGCAGTGGGGGACCCACGAGCTCGAGACCGTGTGGAGCGGATGGAACTCGTACTCCAAGGTGGCGGTCTACTCGTGCCCGCACCCGACGCCGCCGGCCGGCTGGGGTCTCGCCCATGCCGGCATGTTCCCGGCGGTCGAGCAGATGTTCCTCCTCATCGACAACCTGGCCGGCACTCCCATCTCCCGCTTCGACGGGCGCGACTTCTCGCGGCTGCCGCACCTCGAGTTCGACGTCACCGCCTCGCCCTACCTGGCGGTCGCGGAGCCGCACACGCTCATCATCGGCCCGGGCGGCGGCCGCGACGTCGTCACCGCCCTCGGGTTCGGGGCACCGCAGGTCGTCGCTGTCGAGATCAATCCGCTCGTCGTCGAGCCCATCCGGACCAAGCTCGCGGATTTCACGGGCCGCATCTATGCCGGCCATCCGCGCGTGGAGACCGTGATCGCCGACGGGCGCCACTTCGTGCGCCGCGACGCCCGCCGGTTCGACGTGATCCAGATCTCGCTCATCGACACCTGGGCGGCGACCGCCGCCGGGGCCTACAGCCTGTCGGAGAACTCGCTCTACACGGTGGAGGCGATCAAGGACTACATCGGGCGGCTGAGCGATCGCGGCGTGCTCTCGATCTCGCGCTTCATCACCGATCCGCCGCAGCAGGACCTGCGGATCCTCGCGCTCTACCGGCAGGCAGCGGCGGAACTGGGGATCGGGCCGGTCGCCGCGCACGTGGTGGTCACCGCGGTCAATCCCATTGCCACCTGTCTCTTCAAGAAGACTCCCTTCACGCCGGAGGAGATCCGGCGCATCACGGAGATGGGCACGGCGCGTGGATTCGCGACCATCTACGCCCCGGGGTTGCCGCCGCCGCCCTCATCGATCGCCGCCGCTTATCACGAGCTGCTCACGACCGGCGACTTCGCGGGATTCCTCGATCGCTACCAGTTCGACGTGTCGCCGCCGACCGACGATCGCCCCTTCTTCTTCCAGATGGTGCGCTGGCGCGATGTCTTCCGGGCGCCGCGCTACGCGGCCGGGCAGGAGTTCAACCAGGTGGCGGTCACGACCCTGGCGACACTCCTGCTCGTGGTCGGCGTTCTCTCCCTGCTCGTTCTGCTCGTCCCGCTCGCGCTGCACAGTGCCGCCGGCTCGATGGCGGCGGCGGCGTCCGCGCCGCGGGCGGAGCATCTGCCGCGCGGCCCGGCGCTCCTCTACTTCGGAACGCTCGGGATCGGCTTCATGCTGTTCGAGATGCCGCTCCTCCAGATGCTCGTGCTTTTCCTCGGCCATCCGGTGTACGCGACGAGCGTCGTCCTCTTCGCGCTGCTCCTGGCGAGCGGCGGCGGAAGCCTCCTGAGCCAGCGCCTGCCGCTCGCCTGGTTCCGGCGCTATCTCCTCGCTCTCCGGCGCCGGCGCTGCGCTCGCGGCGCTGTGGATCGCTCTCGTCGTTCCGTCGTGGCTCGACGCTCTCGCCACGTCCTCGCTCGGGATCCGGATCGCGGCCGTCGTCCTCTGCATGGCGCCGCTCGGCCTCCTCCTCGGCACGCTCTTCCCGCTCGGCATGCGCGCCCTCGCCGGCGCCGGCATCGCGCCCTGGATGTGGGCCTGGAACGGCAGCGCCTCGGTGCTGGGATCGGTGGTGGCGGTGGTTCTGGCGATGGCGATCGGCTTCCGCGGGACGCTCCTTGCCGCCGGCGCGATGTACGCGACGGGACTCCTTGTCGTCGCCGCGACCGCCGGCCGCACGCCGGTCAGGCAAGACGAAGCCCCGGCGGAGTGATCCGCCGGGGCTTCGTGCGTTCATGCAGTGCGCCTTGCTGAAGCGCTCCTACTTGTACGTGTTCTTGATCGCACCCCACGTCGTGTTCTCGACGGGGACCGCGCCGCAGAGGTTGCGGGCGCAGGGTGTGGCGGCATCCACGCTGTAGAGCCCTTGCGGGTTGTTGGCGAAGCAGAACAGCGCGCCCTCGGTGCCGTCGAGGCAGATCATGCCCCAGTTGCCCGTGCAGTCCTGACAGCGGGCAACACCCGCGGGGTCGAAGTCGCTGGTGCCGCCGGGGCCGGTGTCGGGGCCGAGCCCCGGCACGCCGTAGTAGGTGAAGCAGTCGCCCGCGCTCGGCATGCCCATGCCGACGCCGTCCACGATCGTCCCCGGGAAGGGGATGTCGGCGACGCAGTCGTCGTTGGTGTCGAGGTCGAGATTGACCTGGCCGGTGAAGCCCTGCACGAGGAGTATCGTCGCGCCGCCGTTCTCGATGGTGAGAGGGTCGCTCTGATCGGCGCAGGCGATCAGGGGCATCCCGATCGTGTAGAGACCGCTCGCGCCGACCGTGCCGGTGAGGCGGATCGCCTTGTCGATATTGCCCTTGGCGGTCTCGCCCTCGATCTCGATGATCCAGTAGTCGACGAGGCTCGTGCCTGGCTGGGCGCAGATCTCGACGAACTCGCGGTCATCGGTGCTGACGTCGTTCCGGACGATCTCGTTCAGCCGCGGGGCCTGCTGGGCAGCCGCCAGCGAGGCCAGGCCGAGCACGGAGATCGCAACGAGGAGGCAAGTTGACAATGTCTTCATCGTGGTCCCTCCTGGGACTGTGGTGTTAAAGCAGTATGCATCGCGAACCGGCACGCGAGGTTGTTCCCACGCGTCCAAGCGCGTGCATCATAGCACATTGCAGCCGGAAGTGCAACACGGAGCGGAGAACCGGAGACCGTCGTCACACCGGTGTCGACATGCCGAGCTCATGCATGAGGAATGCATAGCTGTCGGCGAGCGCCTCGACCTGCTTCTTGACCAGATCGGCGCCGGCGTGCCCGGCATGCGTCTCGATGCGGAGGAGCACCGGGTGCGGGCTCGCGTTCGCCGCCTGGAGCGCCGCCACCATCTTTCGCGCGTGGGCGGGGTCGACCCGGTCGTCGTTGGCAGGCGACAGCATGAGGAGCGCGGGGTAGGCCGCTCCCGCCGCCACCCGGTGGTACGGCGAGTAGGCGGCGAGCACGCGGAAATCGGCCTCCCGTTCCGGATCTCCGTACTCGGGCGTCCAGGTCTTGCCGCTCCCGAGGAGGTGGTAGCGCGCCATGTCGAGGAGCGGCGCCGAGCAGATCACGGCGCGGAAGAGATCGGGGCGCTGGGTCAGCGCGGCGCCGACCAGGAGTCCGCCGTTCGAGCCGCCGCGGATCGCGAGCCGCTCGCTCCGCGTGTAGCCCGCGCGCACCAGGTGCTCGGCGGCGGCGATGAAATCGTCGAACACGTTCTGCTTGGCGGCGAGCATCCCGGCACGGTGCCACTCCTCGCCGTACTCGCCGCCCCCGCGCAGGTTGGCGAGCGCGAAGCCCCCGCCCGCCTCGAGCCACGCGAAGAGCGACGGCACGTACGCCGGCAGCTGGCTCACGCTGAAACCGCCATAGCCCGCCAGGAGGAAGGGCGTCGAGCCGTCACGGGGGAGGTCCCGCCGGCGGAAGACGAACATCGAGATGCGCGTTCCGTCCCGCGACGGGTACCACACCTGCTCGACCACGTACGGCTCGGGATCGATCGGCGCGCGAACGGCGCTCCACGGGGTCGTGGCGCCGGTCGCGATCGAAATGCGGTGGACCGCGGTCGGGCGCGTGAACGAGCTCGTGCTCACGTAGGCCTCGTCCTCGTCCGGATTACCGGCGAGCGCTCCGATCGTGGACGGAGCCGGAAGCTCGACCCGGCGCACGAAGTCTCCGTCGAGGGTGCGCACCTCGAGCTCGTGCCCGGCATTCCGGATGAGGATCGAGACGAGCCGGCCGCCGGCGATCTTGAGGTGCTCGAGGACCGCGTCGCCCGCTTCCGGGACAATCTCCGTCCAGTCGGCGCGCGCCGGGCGCGCGGGATCGACGCGGAAGACGCGGTAGCGTGGGGCTCCCTCGTTGGTGTGGACGTAGAAGCGGTCCTGCCACGCGGTCGCGAAGTAGAGGGCGCCGCGACCGGTGACGAGCGGGGAGAAGCCGACCGGTTCCGCGCCCGGTGCCGGCCGCCCGCGGCGGTCGGCGACGAACACCTCGGTCGCGTTCCAGCCGTGCTGGATCGTGACGAAGAGCCAGTGGCCGTCGCGCGAGAGCTCGACCCGGAGAAAGGTCGCCGGGTTGCCGGTGCACGGATGCACGATGGGATCGGTGCGCGGGTCGGTCCCCAGCCGGTGGAAGCGGATCTCGGCCAGGCCCGGCCGTTCGGCGACCGGGATCGCCGGATCGGAAGGCAGGTACGTGTAGTAGAAGCCGTCGCCCGCCGGCGTCCAGGACGGCTCGGCGTACTTGGCGCCCGGGATCACGTCGATCTCGCTTCGTTGCCCGGACGCCACCGCCATCACATGGAGCGTCGCCTCGTCCGCGTTGTTCTCGCGGAGCGCGTAGACGACTCGCTCGCCGTCGTGGCTCGGCACCCAGACTCCGAGCGCCGTCGTCCCGTCCGTGCTCATCGTGTTCGGATCGAGGAGCACGCGCTCCGCGCCGTCCTCGCCTTCCTTCCAGTAGACGATGGCCTTCTCGCGATCGGCATGCGTGCGCGCGTAGAAGTAGCGATTCCCGCGGTGGAGCGGCGGAGCGATCGAATCGAGGTAGAGGAGCTCGCCGAGCCGCCGCGCGAGCGCGTCGCGGCCCGGAAGCCGCGCGAGCCAGGCGCGGGCGTACCGGTCCTGCTCCTCCATCCAGGAGCGCACGGCGGGGGCGGCTGCATCTTCGAGCCAGCGGTAAGGGTCGCGGAGCGTGACACCGAAGATGGTCTCGGTCAGGTCGTCGGCGCGGGTCGGCGGACAGGTGTCGAGCGCGGCGTGCATGAGTCGATCTCCTCGTCAGTGCGGCTTCTCCGCGGGCGCGCTCGGAGGGAGCGGGGCGAAACCCATCTCCGCGGCGATCCTCTGGCCCTCCGGGCCGATGATCCAGTCGAGGTACGCGGCCACCGCGCCCGCGGGCTTGCCGGCCGTGTAGCAGTAGAGGGTACGGGTCAACGGGTAGGTGCCCGCATAGATGACCGCGAAGTCGAGCGACTTCCCGTCGGATGTGATGGGAGCGATGGCCGGCGCGTTCTTGTCCTTCCGCAGCTTCAAGACCTTGATGCCGTACTGGTTCAGGAAGTAGGCGGACGCACCGTACCCGATGGCGGCCGGATCGCCGGTCACGGCGCTGTCGATGGCGGCGGGGCCCGGCATGGCCCGGCAATCGGGGGCGTATTCCCGATTGCCCAGCGCGTGCTCCTTGAAGAAGTCGTAGGTGGCGGTGTTCGGCTCGCGGCAGTAGCGAACGATGCCGTGACTCGGGCCGTCGAGATCACGCCAGTTGTTGATGGCGCCCGTGTAGATCGCCTTCAGCTGGTTCATCGTGAGCTCGTTGATCGGGTTGTCCTTGTGCACGGCGATGGCCAGGGCGCTCATCGCGACCTTGATCTCGGCAGGCTCGATGCCGGCGGCGCGGGCAGCCTTGGTTTCCACCCCCCTGATCTGGCGGCCCGCGCTGGCGATGTCCGCGGTCCGGTCGAGAAGCGCGGCGATCCCGGTGCTCGTGCCGCCTCCGCTCACCTGGATGTCGACATCAGGGTGCGCGGCCATGTACGCCTCGGCCCAGCGCTCGGCGAGGGGGAGCATGGTGTCAGAGCCCGTCACCGTGATGTGCTCTGCGCGGACGGATGCCGCGAACGCGAGGCCGGCGACGGCGAGCGACGCGATGACTCGGCGAAGCATCTCTCGGTCCTCCCTCGGCTGCCCCGCCCACCCGGATCGCCGCCTCCGCCGTGGCGGGTCACGGTCTTCCGGCCGGGATGCAGGCGCGCCCGCCCGGATCCTACCGCAGTTCGATCGACCCCGTGATCGACTGCCGCCCGACAAAAACCGAAACCTCTCCGGAGCTCCGTCACCTGATGAACCGAGTCTACGCGCCGCCGCACCCGCGGCGCTCCTGGCGCCTTCCGATCCCGTTCCTTCTCGCCCTGGTCCTCGCGGCCGGAATCGCCTCCGCCCAGACCCCGGCCGCGAACGCTCCCGGATCCGCGGCGAGCTTCGTCTTCGGCGGCCACTACGCCGACCTCTCGCCCCGCCAGCAGGCGCTCCTCGACGACTGGGTCCGGCGCTTCAACGAGGCGCAGGATACGGATTTCGAGGCCGTGGCGGTCTACAACCAGGTTCCGATCTCGCTGCGCACGACCTTCGAGGCGGTCACCCATGCGCTCTCCAGGTCGACGCTGACCGGCCAGGCCGGAGACACCCTGGGCACGGCGCTCGATCTGATCGGGAAGCTCGATCACATCAAGGGGCGGGTGCCCGGCGCGCGGGGAGACCTGCAGTTTCGCATCTACGTCGAGCTCAGGGCCGACGCCCTCGCCACGCTCGAGGAGTGCCGGGAGTTCACGCGCTGCCATGACAACACGGTATTCCACAAGAGCTATCCGCTCAATTACCGGCAGGGCAAGGGTGCTCCGTCGATCCAGATCTCGATGACCCGGGACGGCCGGTATGCCGATATCGATGTCGACTATCGCTCGTCCTTCTTCGCCGTCGCGCTCTTCGACGGCCACCTCACTGCGGCGAACTCGGACATCCGCGCGGGGAACAACATCGATCGTCACAACGGACGGTGGGTCGGGCTCACGAGCTGGTGGCAAAACCTGTTCGCGTCGATTGCGGAGGGCGTGGCCGGGGGGGCGCCGCCCGCGGCGGTCGGCGAGGAGATCGAGCTGCCGCGCCACGCTAAGGGCCGCATCGAGGACGCCGTACACGATTATCTCGCCTCGTGGCTCGTCGAGCGGGAGCCGTGGCGTTCGCTGGGCTACGTCTCGGAGCAGGCATTCGATTGCGTGCCGGCGGCGGAACCGGCACAGACGGTGGATCGGGCGGCGGCGCTGGCCCGCAAGCTGAAGGACATGCAGGCGGCAAGCCAGGCCCTCGGGCAGGTCGCGAACCTGGGCGACGTGGTCGCCCCGGTCGACGTCCCGGACTCTCGCCTGCGCCGCGTCAAGCAGCACCACGGAGACCTCTTCACGCTCTATGAAGTGCCGGCGGCGGTGCCGGGCTACCAGTGCGGCGACCCGGATGCGGCCGCGGGAGCCGAGGAGACGGGGGCGGTCGGCTACAAAATCAAGTCGAGCGGGCGGTATGTCGCTTCCTTCGTCCTCCATGCCCAGGGCCGCCGCGGGTTCCCCGTGCTGCAAGTGTGGTACAAGGACGCCGGCATCTGGCGGATCGAGTCGTTCCGCCTGCAGGCGGATCCGAGCTGGGCGGCGATCCCGGATGTGCGTCCGGCGATCGAGGAGAGCGACGACGATATCCTCCGCGTGCCGGGTGATCCGGCCGTGGTCCAGGCGACCACCGAGTTCCTGGAAGCATGGTTCGTCCGGCGCGACCTGGCAGCGGCCCTGGCCTATCTGGCGGACCAGAGCCTCGCGTGCGTCAATCTGGATCTGCCGCCGGGGGACGTGCCGCTATCCGTGCCGGCCGATCAGCGAGCGCAGACTCGCGACAGGATGGATCGGGTGGCCGTTGCCGTCGGAAAGCCGTCAGCACTCGAGGAGTGTCTGGAGCAAGTCGCGCCGGTGAGCGCGGCGACCCGCCTGGTGATGCATCCGCACGCCGGCGCCTTCGCGCTGCTCGTGCTGCCCGATCATATCGGGGTGACGATGGACTGCGAGCGCGAGTGGCAGGATGCCGACAGCGTGGCGCCCGTGGAGGGCGACGAGAACTACGGGAACCACTACCTCGCCGTGTTCCGTTGCGGGCCTGCCACGGGAGAGGGCTCGGCGGTCTTCAAGCTGCACTGGGCCCGCGAGAACGGGCAGTGGCGGGTCCTGGTCCACATCCTCGCGGACTGAGCGGCGCGGCCGTCCCCCTCACCCCGAGCTCGCGGCTCCCGGCCCGCCATCGACCCCGGTGCGTTTCGCCACGACGAGAACGAGGAGCCCGAGGGCCGTGAACACCGCCGCCGCCGGGAACACGGCGAACACGCTCGTGCGCGTGATGGCGCTCCCGATCGCCGGCCCGACCAGGCTCCCGACGTTGACCGGGAGATAGGCGAAGGTCATCACCCGGCCGCGGGCGCCCGCCGGAGCGGAGCTCGCGAGGAGGCTGAACGAGAGCGCGAACACGCCGGCGGTGAGGCCGTTCAACACCATCCAGGCCACGGTGAAGCGCGCGAGATCGGGCGCCAGCGCGGGGAGCGGCCACAGGACGACGCAGACCGCCGAACCGGCGAAGACGACACGCCAGTGGCTCGTGCGATCGGCGAGCGCACCGAGGGCGGGGCCGAGGACGACCGCGACGAGCCCGCTCGCGCCGAGGACGATGCCGACGGCGGTGCCGGGATCGCGGCCCGCGTAGAGCGCGGTGACCGCGAGCGGCACGTAGGTCATGGCCAGCATCCAGCCCGCGAACAGGAAGAAGAGCGCCGGAAAGAGGGCGCGGAGGCGCGCCGAGCGTCCGATCAACGCCACTGAATCGAGCGCCATGCTGAGGAGCGACTCGCGTGACGTGCCCCGGTAGGGATCGCGGTAGCCGAGGACCAGCGCGACGATCACGGCGCCGAGGAGCGCCGTGTCGAGGGCGAGCACGGCCGGAAGACCGAAGCGATCGACCAGCGGCCCGCCGGCGAGCGGGCCGACGAAGACGCCGATCGGGGCCGCGGTGTTCATGATGGTGAAGGCGAGGCCGAGCCGGCCCGCCGGCACGCGCTCGGCGAGCGTTGTCATCATGAGGCCCGAGTTGCCGAGGGAGAAGCTCATGAAGGCGCGCCCGATCACGAAGACGGCGAGGTTCGGGGCCGCCAGCGTGACGAGCCCGGCGAGGAAGTGCGCGACGAACGAGCGCACGATGATCGGCTTCCGCCCGTAGCGATCGGCGAGCGCGCCCCAGAAGGGGAGGAAGGGGAGGCCGAGGAGAGCCGAGAGGGCGGCGATGGCGCCGGTCCAGGCAGGGACATCCGCCGCCGCCACGCCGAGGCGGGGCAGGTGGAGCGGCGTGAAGGCGCCCATCTGGCCCCAGAACATGGCCTCGACGAAGCCGGCGGCCGAGAAGAGCACGACGAGGCGGCGCCACCCGTCATGCGGCGCGTGGTCAGGCACGTTCATCGTGCCGCGCGGAGCGCTGCGATGCGGGCGCGCGTGCCGCCGGGATCGTTGGTGAGGACGGCGTCCACGCCGAGCGCGAGGTAGCGACCGAGGCGGCGGTCGAGGTCGGGATCGAGCGGGCAGACCCACTGCCCGCGCCGGTGCGCGAGACGGACGTAGAACGGATTGAGCGCGAGGAGCCGCCAGTACGGCCCGAGGAACTCGGTCGGCTGTGTCGGCAGCGGATTCCGGAGCGAGATGTGGCCGCCGCGGCACGCGGGGGCCGCCGCCTTGACGCGGAGGACGCGCCCCAGATCGAACGAGATGACGAAGACCGTGCGCGCTGCGATCCGCTCCGCGATGGCACGGGCGAGCGCGGCGGCGGCCGCCGGGTCGGCGCCGAAGCGCGGGTCCTTGAGCTCGAGAGCGAGGATGATCGCGGGCGGGACGGTGGCGAGGACCTCGGCAAGCGAGGGCACGCGCTCCGCGGGGAAGTCGGCATCGAAGCGCGAGCGGATCGGAAGGCGCTGGATCTCGGCGAGGGGGACATCGTTCACGCGGCGCGGATCGCCGGTCATCCGCTCGAGCGTCTCGTCGTGATGACAGACGAGGTGGCCGTCGGCCGAGAACCAGAGATCGGTCTCGATGATATCCGCCCCGGCCGCGGCGGCGAGCCGGAATGCGGCGAGCGTGTTCTCCGGCGCATGGTCCGGATCCCCGCGGTGGGCCATGACGTAGGGACGGGGGCGGCCGGCGATGAGATCGGGGCGGCTTCCGGGCTTCGGTGTGGGCATGGGCACAATTTACATCCTGTTGACGTGCGGGGGGAAGGCCCGGAGCCTCAGTATTATGGAGTCGCATAGCATGTCGCATGGCATGAGGAAGGGTTGGCCATGATCACCAGACGACCGGCCGCCGAGCGCGGCCACTTCGACATGGGCTGGCTCGACACCTGGCACACCTTCTCGTTCGGCGAGTACCGGGATCCCGACCACATGGGGTTCCGCACGCTCCGCGTGATCAACGAGGACCGGGTCGAGCCGGGGCAGGGCTTCGGCATGCATCCCCATCGCGACATGGAGATCATCACCTATCTCCTGGCCGGCGAGCTCGAGCACAAGGACAGCATGGGGAACGGCTCCCGCATCCGCCCCGGCGAGGTGCAGCGCATGAGCGCCGGCACCGGCGTCCTCCACAGCGAGTTCAACCCATCCCCGGCCGAGCGCGTGCATCTCCTCCAGATCTGGATCCTGCCCGAGCAGAGAGGGATCACCCCGGAGTACGAGCAGCGCGCGTTCCCGGCGGCGGAGCGCCGCGGAAAGCTGCGTCTCATCGCAGCCCATGGCGGGCAGGACGGGGCGGTCACCATCCACCAGGACGCCGCGGTCTATGCCTCGCTGCTGGCGCCGGGCGCCGCGGTCGAGCACGCGCTCGCCCCGGGCCGGCACGCCTGGATCCAGGTCGCGCGCGGCGGCGTCGAGCTGAACGGGGTCGCGCTCGGGGCGGGAGACGGCGCGGCGGTGAGCGGCGAGGACCGGCTCCGGATCGCCGGCGGGCCCGGTTCCGCGGAGTCCGAGGTCCTCGTGTTCGACCTGGCATAGCGTCGCGCGCGGCGAGGGACATCCTTGTCCCCGCCGCGGGTCCCTGTCATCCTCTCTCCCGCCCGGATCTCCTTCCAGTCGAGAGGATGCGCCATGTCGAATCGCTGCCCGCTCCCGCTCCGGGGCGGACGCCTGTTGCTCGGTCTCGCGGTTCTTTTCGCCACCGTGCTCGCTGCCGCCGGCGCCCGCGCTGCCGCCGGCGCCCGCGCTGCCGCCCCCGCGGCCGATCGCGACTTCGCCGACCTCGCCCCGGGGACCACGATCGCCGACTTCCGGGTCGAATCGATCTACCTCGCCGCCACCGGCAGCGCGATGGGCGCCCGCTTCCGGCACACGCCGAGCGGCCTCGTGCTCGATGGCCTCCGCATCCAGTCGGTGCCGCAGGCCTTCATGTGGGTCAACTCGACGCCGTCCTCCGATCGTGGCGAGCCGCACACCTGCGAGCACCTTCTCCTCGGCAAGGGCAACCGCGGGCGCGCCGTGGCCTCGCTCGAGGACATGTCGCTCGGGACGAGCTCCGCGTTCACGATGCGGCTGCGCACCTGCTACCACTTCCACACCGCCGCCGGCGCCGAGGCCTTCTACGATCTCCTCGCCGCCAAGCTTGAGGCGATGATCCATCCCGACTTCACCGACGAGGAGATCCGGCGCGAGGTATGCCACATGGGGGTCGCCGTCGATCCGGCGACCGGCGTTGCGCGCCTCGAGGAGAAGGGGACCGTCTACAACGAGATGGTCACGAGCTTCGAACGGCCGTGGGGCCCGCTCGCCCGGGCGATGGATCACCTCCAGTACGGCCCGCGCCATCCGATGGCCCTCTCCTCCGGCGGCTTCCCCGATTCGATCCGCACGATGGTGCCCGGCCACATGCGGGAGTTCCTGGCGGCGACGCATCATCTCTCGAACATGGGCCTGGTGATGTCGATCCCGGACGCGGTCCCGCTCGCGGACTGCCTCGGGCGCGTGAGCGCGATCCTCAAGCGGATCGAGCCGGCGGCGCGTCCCGGCCCCGATCCGGCCACCACCGCCGAGCGGCTCCCGGCCCCGGCCCCCGCCGCTCCCGGCACGATCGCGATTGTCGAGTTCCCGCACCAGAATCCGAACGAGCCCGGGATCCTGCTCCTCGGCTGGGCGCCGCTCCACGATCTGGAGGTGGTCGATGCGATGCTCCTCGATCTCCTCGTCCGGAACCTGGCCGGGGGCGAGACGTCCGATCTCCATCGCATCTTCATCGATTCGGAGACGCGGGTGATGGACCTGGGCGCGAGCGCCGTGTTCGGCTGGACGACCGAGGACCCGGGCCGCCCGTTCTACGTCGGGCTCCAGAACGTGCGGCCCGGCCTGATGACGGAGCGGGACCTCGCCGCGGTGCGCGCCCTCGTCGTCGCCGAGCTCGAGCGCGTCGCCGCGCTGCCCGACGGGTCGGCCGAGCTCCGTGCCTACAACGAGCGGGCCGCCAATCGACTCCGCGAGCAGGAGCGCGAGCTCCGCAAGTTCCTCGACTCCCCGCCCGGGTTCGGCGCCCGCAACATGGGCGCCGCCTGGATGGAGCATCTGACCCGCCTCCAGGGCGTGGCTGGACCGCGGAAGTCGCTCGCGCTCGAGGCGGAGTTCGGCGCGGTCGCCAAGGCGCTCGCCGCCGACCGCAACGTGTGGCGCGGCACGATCGAGCGGCTCGCGATCGCCCGCCGGCTGCCGGTCGTCGTCGCCGCGCGGCCGAATCCCGATCTGCTCGCCCACTCGGAGGCGGCGCGGGCCGCGCGCGTCGAGGAGTTCGCCATCCGCCTCGAGGAGCAGTACGACGCGGAGAGCCGCGACCAGGCGATCGGGCGCTTCAAGGCGGAGTACGACCTGGCGACCGCCGAGATCGAGGGGGCGGCGCGAGCCGTCGCCCTGCCGCCGTTTGTCGCCGATCCGCCGCTCACGCTCGATGATGAGCTCCACTATCGGGTCGGCGATTTCCCCGGCGGGCGGGCGGGGGGCCTCGTGACATCCACCTTCGACCACATGTCGGGGGCGACGGTGGGCCTCGCCTTTCGCCTCGATGCCGTGCCCGAGTCGCTCCTCGCCTGCGTGCCGGCGCTCCCGACCTTGTTGACCGATGTCGGCGCCGTGCGCGGCGGAGAGACGCTGTCCTACACCACGATGAAGGAGGCGCTCCGCCGCGAGGTGCTCGAGCTCGCTGCGTATCCGAGTGTCAATCACCGGAGCGGGCGCGCCGAGATCGTCGTGCGCGGTGCCGGCTCCGATCGGACGGAGTCGCTCGCGGCGCTCGACTGGATCGAGACCGTCCTCTTCGCCGCCGACTGGCGCAGCGAGAACCTGCCGCGCATCCGCGATGCGATCGATGCCGCCCTCGCCGGCGCGCGCGAGCGCATGCGCGGGTGGGAAGAGACGTGGGTCGACGAGGTGGGGAGCGCCTACTGGCGGCAGGACGATCCGGCTCTCCTCCTCGCCGACTGCTTCCTCACGCAGGAGCACGCGCTCCTCCGCCTGCGCTGGCAGCTCATGGATCCGGGCTCGCCCGCCGAGCTCGCCGCCGCCGGTGAATTCTTGCGCTCGCTCGCCGATTGTGGCGAGACGGCCGATCGAGCGGGGCTCCTCGCCCTGGCCGGGGCGCTTGCCGAGCCGGCCGCGCCCGGCGCCGTGCCGCCGGCGCTGTCCGCCGCGGCGCCGGCGCTGTCCGCCGCGGCGCGCGACCTGGCGGCCGATGCCGCCGTCCTCTCGGGGGCCGCGGCGCTCGTGGCCCGGGAGGCGGGGCGCGATCTGCGGCAGAGCCTCGCCGCGCTCCCCGACGAGACGCTCGCCGCGGACTGGCGCGCGCTCTGCCTCGAGATGGCAGCCGATCTCGCCGTGCCGCCGCCGGCGGCGCTCGCCCGCATCTTGGCGACCCGCGATCTTCTCCTCCGTGCCGACAACGTGCGCGGCTTCCTCGTGTCGAACCCGGCGCTCGCGGCGGAGCTCGCGTCGCGCCTCGGTCGTCTCACCGACCGCCTCGGCCCGGAGCCCACGGTCCGGCAGGACTATCCCGCGGTGCCGCGGATCGTGGCGCGGGCGAGCGATCGGCATCCGGAGCTCGCGCGGGCGGCGAGCGGCGCCGGCGGTCGTCCGGTCTATGCCGGCCTCCTGAACGAGTCGACGCGGGCCGGCGTCGTCATGAACACGGTCAAGGCGCCGAGCTATCTGGACACCGATCGCGAGTCGCTCCTCCGCTTCCTCGCAGCACAGCTCCAGGGCGGCGGCGGTGCGCACAGCCTCTTCATGAAGACCTGGGGAGCGGGGCTCGCGTATTCGAACGGGGTCGGCTCGAACCCGGCGTCGGGCCGGCTCTCCTACTACGCGGAGCGCTCTCCCGATCTCGCGACGACCATGCGCTTCGTCCGGGACGAGCTCGCGACCGCGCCGCGCGACACGGCCCTCGGCGAGTACGCGCTCGCCCAGGCGTTCGGGCCGTATCGTGGGGCGCAGCGGTACGAGGCGCGCGGCGAGGCCATGGCGGCCGACCTCGCCGACGGCGTCACCCCGGAGGCGGTGAGGGCTTTTCGCACGCAGCTCCTCGCGCTGCGCTCGAGGCCCGGTCTCTACGATGAGCTGCGCTTGCGCATGGCGTCCGTCTATGGATCGGTCGTGCCCGGGTCCGGGGCGGCGGCGGATTCGGCCGGGGCGGGAGCGGACATCGAGGAGAGGCAGTCGGTCATCATCGGCCCCGAGAAGCAGTTCAGGTCCTACGAGGACTACCTGCGAGAGAGCTTCGGCCGTCCCGTCCCCGTCGTTCGTCTCTACCCGCGCGATTTCTGGATCACGCTCTTGCCCGGGGGGGCGCCGCCCAGGCCGAAGATCTGACCGGGGCCGCCCGAGCCGCGCACCGCCGGCCCGGCGCCGCCCGCCATGGATGGAAGGAGACGGTAACGCCCATGAGACACACGGAACGCCATCGCTCGGATCGCATCGGATGGTTGCGGGCGGCAGTCATGGGCGCGAACGACGGCGTCGTGTCCACTGCGAGTCTGGTCCTCGGCGTCGCCGGCTCCGGTGCCGCCAGGGGTGACGTGCTCGTCGCCGGTGTGGCCGGACTGGTCGCCGGCGCCATGTCCATGGCGGCCGGCGAGTATGTCTCGGTCAGCTCGCAGGCCGATACCGAGGGAGCGGATCTCGCCCGCGAGCGCCGGGAACTGGCCACCGACGAGGAGCACGAGCGCGCGGAGCTGGCGTCGATCTACGTCGGTCGGGGTCTCGAACCGGCTCTCGCAACACAGGTGGCCGACCAGCTGATGGCGCACGACGCGCTCGGGTCCCACGCCCGGGATGAGCTCGGCATCTCCGATCTGCAACGCGCCCGCCCGGTCCAGGCGGCCCTCGCGTCGGCGGGCACGTTCGCCGTCGGCGCCGCGCTGCCGCTCCTGTGCGCGGCGATGGCGCCGACTTCGGCACTGGCCCCGATCGTGACCGGGATGTCGCTCGTGTTCCTGGCCGGACTCGGCGGCCTGGCCGCCCGCGCCGGCGGCGCCCGGGCCGCGACCGGGGTCCTGCGCGTCACCTTCTGGGGCGCCCTCGCCATGGCGATCACGTATGCGATCGGCCGCCTGTTCGGGGCCGTGGTGTAGGCCCGGCCGGAGAAGCGGCCGGGTATCAACGAGGCGCGGCAGCAACGAGGCGCAACGGCGGGAGGGACGCCGGCGTATAGCCGAAGGAGAGACCGACCGCCGGTCCCGGTTGAAGACGGCTGCCTCGGAGCCAGGAGGCCTCATGTTCCCACGATGCAGGATGTCCGGCCGCCGGTCAGGATGGATGACCGGCCTCGCGATCCTCGTTCTCCAGACTCTCGCCCCGGCCGCGCCTGCTCAGGTCGCCGCCCCGGGCACTCTGCCGCCGATCGATGCCGCCGCCCGGGCCGCCATCGTCGACAGCGTGACGGCGGTGATCGACTCGGTGTACGTGCTCGAGGAGCCGGCCCGGCGCATCGTGGCCGGCCTCCGCTCGAACCTCGCGGCCGGCCGCTACGATGAGATCTCCGACCCGGCAGTCTTCGCGGACCGGCTGTACGAGGACGCGCAGGCCATCAACCACGACGGCCACTTCCAGATCGCCGCCCTCCCGCCGCTCGACCCGGCGCTCCAGGCGACCGCTCCTGATGAGGACCCGGCCCAGGTCGAGCGCCACCGGCGGCTCATGCGGGCGACGAACTACGGCTTCAAGAAGGCCGAGATCCTGCCCGGAGGCGTGGGCTACCTGCGCTTCGACAACTTCGGGTCGGGGGACGACGCCTTCGCGGCCGCGACCGCCGCCATGAACTTCCTTGCCTTGAGCCGGGCCGTGATCCTCGATCTCCGCAACAACGGCGGCGGCGATGCGGCGATGATCCGCTATCTCTGCGGCTATCTCTTCGCGGAGGAGACCCACCTCATCAACTGGGACATCCGCGCCGAGAAGACGACCGTCCAGTCGCGGAGCGCCGACTACGTGCCGGGGAAACGCATCGCCGAGCAGCCGGTCTACGTCCTCGTGAGCGGGAACACGTTCTCCGCGGCCGAGGAGTTCACCTTCGACCTCCGCAATCTCGAGCGGGCGACCGTCGTCGGCGATACGACCGGCGGCGCGGGACACACCGTGGCCTCGAGCATGTTCGACTTCAAGGGATTCCGCATCGGGATCCGCGTCCCCTACGGCCGCGCCTACAATCCGGAGAACAACGAGGGCTGGGAAGGCAAGGGTGTGGTCCCGCACATGCCGGTGCCTGCCGCCGAGGCGCTCGACGCCGCGTACGCCGATGCCTTGCAGAAGCTCATGGCCGCCGCCGAGGACGAGGCGGACAAGTTCGAGCTCGCGTGGGCGCTCGCCGATGTGGAGAGCCACCGGCACCCGCTCGCGCTCTCCGCGCCGCAGATGAAGGAATACGTGGGCGACTATGGACCGCGCCGCATCTTCCTCGAGAACGGGTCGCTCCACTACCAGCGGGAGGGTCGCCCGAGCTTCCGGATGGAGCCGATGGCGAAGGACCTCTTCCGGGTCGTGGACCTCGATTTCTTCCGCCTCGGCTTCGAGCGCGACGCGAAGGGCAGGATCGTGAAGGTCCGCGGCCACTACGCCGACGGGCACACGGACGAGGAAGCGCGCAGCGGGAAGTAGGCACTGCCGGTGAGGTGGCGTCCGGATCCCGCGGTGCTGGCCGCCGCCGGGAAGCTGGAAGCGTGGGTCGTTGCCGCATCGCCCGCGGACTGAACATCGGTCGAGCTGTGAGAGGTGTCTGCCATGGCTCCGAGCGCTGACGACGTGATTCGGATGCTGGATCTCGCACCGCTGCCCGGAGAAGGTGGGTTCTTCCGGGAGACCTACCGCTCGCGACTCCGTCTGCCGGCGCCGGCGCTGCCCGGAGAGTATGGGGGCGATCGCGCGGCCGGCACCGCGATCTACTACCTGCTCACGCCGGACAGCTTCTCCGCGATGCACCGCCTGCGTGGCGACGAGGTCTACCACTTCTACCTGGGTGACCCTGTCGAGATGCTCCAGCTCAGGGAGGACGGCACGGGCGAAGCGGTCATCATCGGCAGGGACATCGCGAACGGCATGGCTCCGCAAGTGGTCGTCCCGGCGGGGGTGTGGCAGGGGTCGCGACTGCTAGAGGGTGGTGCCTTCGCTCTCCTGGGGACGACCATGGCGCCCGGATTCGATCCGCGGGACTTCGAGCTGGGCGATCGTGCCGCGCTCGTCCGCGCATTTCCCGGGCTCGCGGCGATGATCGCCGCCCTGACACGGGAGGCGGCCTGCCAGGCTCCGGCATCCCACAGCCGGCGGCCGCCAGCCGCCAGGAAGGGACCTCTCGAACGACCGGGATGAGAGGTTTCAATCAGCCGAGCAGAAACCTTGCAATCAGCCGCGACGATCTGCGGTTTGTGCCCTTCGGCGAGAACCTGTTCGCCGTCCCCATCCGGGCTCTGTGGGAGTAGAGCGCCGTCGCTGCGTAGACCTCGCGTGATCCCCGGGCGGTTGGCTAAGCCGCCCTTTGTGTCTGCAAGATCGCTTCGAGGAAGCTCGCCTCGGGCACCGCGCCCATCAGGTCGATCGTCTCGTTGATGATGGTTCGCGGCACGCCGCTCACCCCGTAGCGCTGGACGAGGTCGGGGAACTCGCTCGCCTCGATCACGTCGGCGGTGATGCGGGGGCTCTCGATCGCGAACTGGTGGGCGAGGTGCGCGATGCCGGGGCAGTGGGGGCAGGTCGGCGTCACGAACACCTTGATGTGCACGTCCGTCGTGAGCCCGGCCAGCGCCTCCCTGGTCGCCGCGGCGAGATCGGTCGTGCCGCGCGAGACGTCCGTCAGGCCCTGGATCAGGCTCGTGAACTCGTACCCGGACGGGATGCCGAAGTAGCGCACTCGCCCCTTCGCAGCTCCCTTGAGCACGAAGGCCGGAATGCGATCGATCCCCGCGGCCCGGGCCCCGTCCGTCTCCGCCACGAAGTCGTGCGCCTCGAGCTGGATCGAGTTCGAGAGACCTGCCACCTCGGTCAAGAGCTCGCGGGTGTCCTTGCAGGTTGCGCATTCCTGGATCGGGAGGATGATGCTCGATTCGCGCTGCGTGTAGAGCTCGATCGTGACCGGGCCGGTCATCTCGTTCGCGAAGTGGTCGCGGAGCAACTGGGTCTCGCGGGATGGAATCAGCTTCATGGCTCTCCGGCTCCTTTCACGGGGTGGGAGCCAGGATCCCGGCCGGAGGATTCGGGGACGCCGGCGACAGGGGGTGCGGCGGGGCGCCGCCCGCCCGGCACCCCGCCGTCGCCCGCGCCCGTCTACGCCTTGGTCCGACAGAAGCAGGACGCCTTGATCGCGATGTCCGCTTCTGACCAGGCCTCCTTGTAGCGCGCCTCGACCGCCGCGGCCTCCGCCGCCTCGCCGCTCCGCCGGAGGCATTCGGCCAGCCCGTGGAGCGCCCAGCCGTTGCCGGGATGGAGCTCGAGATCCCGGCGGTAGACCGCCGTCGCCTCCGCGACCCGGCCCTGCTCGAGGAGGAGCGCGCCGAGGGCGTGGCTCACGGGCTCCATCCATCCCCACGGTTCGTCGTAGCGGAGCGCCTCGTCGCGCTTAACCGACTCCCGCAATAGCTCGAAGGCGCGATCCACGTTCCCCTTCCGGTACTCGAGCTCGCCCTCGACGAAGGGCCGCGCGACATCGAGCACGCTGCGCACCGGGTTGTTCCCGAGGAGATACTCCGCGGGCACCTCCGCGCAGGCGACCTCGAACGCCGCGCGGGCCGCGGTCGCCTCGTCCACGCGGCCGAGCGCGGCGAGCGCCACCGTGCGCGTGCCATGCCAGAACGCGGTCGTCGCCTTCAGGTCGGCGGGCGGGGCCGGCTCCTTCAAGAGGCCCTCCCACAGTCCGAAGCGCACCATCACGTGGTAGGGCGTGGCCAGGTAGGCGTCCAGGAAGTTCGGCAGCGAGCGCACGAGCTCGAGCGGCACCTCGTTGATCATGTCGCGCGCCGCCTGCAGGGCGAGCTCGCGCCGCCCGTCGAACATGGCGGCGTAGGCCAGGAAGTGGTAGTTGTGCGCGCGATACAAGGTGTAGAACCCACCGCGCCCGACCTGATTCACGTAAGCGAGATCGGCGGCGATCCCACGCTCGTTGGCGGCGATCGCCTCGTCGTAGTGCCCGAGCCGGATGTCGATGTGCGATGGCATGTGCACGAGATGCCCCGCGCCGGGGACCATGTTCCTGAGCTTGTCGGCGGCGGGGAGCGCCTTTCCGGGATCGGGCGACGCCTCGCAGGCGTGCACGTAGTAGTGGTTGCCGCCCGGATGGTCGGGGGCGAGGGCGAGCACGGCCTCGATTGTCGCGAGCACCTCGGGCGTCTCGGGACGCGGCTCGCCCTCCGGCGACCACAGGTCCCACGGGCGGAGATCCATGAGCGCCTCGGCGAACAGCGCGCCGACATCGGAATCCTGAGAGTACTTGCGCCACACCTCGCGCATGGCATCCGCATAGGCCTGGTCGAGCGACTTCCGATCCGCGGGCGGCGGATAGACATAGCGCCTGGTGAGCGCGGCGATCAGATCCTTTTCGACCGGGGTGGCGCGCCCCGACCGGCGCTCGGCCTCCTCAACGGCCTCGAACGCCGCCTTCGATGTCGAGTCATCCATGGCCGGATTGTTGATGTTCGGGCCTGCTGCGAGCGCCATGCCCCAGTAGGCCATGGCGCACCGCGGATCCTGGCGCGCCACCTCCTGGAAGGACCGGATCGCCTCCTCGTGATTGAAACCCCAGACGAAGGTGAGCCCCTGGTCGAAGTAGCGCTGGGCCGTGGCCGAGCGCGTCGTGACCTTGCGGTGCACGTTCCCGCCGAGGTCCGCGAAGAGGGGAGCCTCGGGCGCGGGCGAGCGCACGCATGCGGGAGCGACGAGGACGGCGGCGACGAGGACGGCGGCGAGGAGGACGGCGAAGCACGGAGCGAGTACGCCCGGGGCGGGACGGCGCATGGCGGGACCCTTTCCTCTGAGATGGCTGCGCTGGGACGATGCGACTCCCCGCGCCTGGCAGGACCGGGACCTCGGCGCGGGTCGGGGCGAGCGAATCGCGCCTGAATCTAGGGCGGAGACAGCATCCCCGTCAGGACCGGGTGGGGCCTCCGACTGCTCGGGCAGGTACGGCCGGCGAGGCTCACGACTGCCCGGGCAGCCGCCCTCTCGAGTCCATCTCGGCCATCTCGGCGATGCGCGTGACGCCCGTGCGGAAGGATGCGAGCGTCTCCTTGACCTGGTTCTGGAAGTCGCGCTTGAGCGCGGCGTAGCGCCGGTGGGCGGTGTCGAGGAGATCCGCCGCGTGACGGCGGATGGCGGCCGCGTCGGCCGGTCGGGTCGCGACCAGGCGCTCGAAGCGCTGCAAGGCTTCCTCGCAGTACGTGCGGAAGCTCGCCGCGCGCAGCGCCTGCTGGGTTGCGGTGATCGGATGGTGCGCGAGCACGCCCATGGTGAAGGCGGAGACAAAGCGCCGCGGATGCCGGCGGAGGATCGCGGCCAGGTAGCGCCAGTAAGCGCGACGATAGGGGCTCAGGATCCCCTGGTGCCAGAGCGAGCGGAAGAGGGTGGCGATGTGCCAGGGAGCGATCTTGAGCCCGGCCCGGGGGGCGCGCTTCTGGTGGCTCAAGAGCGCGAGGCAGCGCTCGAAGAAGCGCTCGGGGCTGTTCACCGTCTCGACGATCCGCCGGTGGCGCGCGAAGAGCTCCTCGGGGTCGATGTTGGGCACGAAGCTCAACTGCCGGCTGAAGAGCCCCGAGTCGCCCGAGTACTTGACTCCCTCGACCAGCCGTCCGAGCCGCTTGTAGCGGGTGTAGTCGGGCGTGTCGGGGAGGACGCCGAGGATGCCGACCATGGCCACCGGGATCGCGGCCTCCTGGATGAAGTCGATCGTCACATCGGCGATGTCGGCGGGATCGGTGTCGAAGCCGACGATGAACCCGGCCTGCACCTGGAAGCCGTAGCTCTGGAGCGTCCGCACTTTCTCGACGAGGCTCCCGTCGCCCTGGAGGTTCTTCTGCGCGGCCATGAACTTGAGGCTGTCGGCCGAGGGCGACTCGATGCCGACGAAGATGGTCGCGAACCCCGCCTCGCGCATCGCTTCCATGAGCGCGGGATCCTCGGTCAGCCGGATCGACGCCTGCGTGAACAGCTGGAACGGGTAGTCGCGCTCCTGCTGCCACGGAATGACCTCGTTCTCGAGGATGGTGCGGATCGCCGTGCGATTGCCGACGAAGTTGTCGTCCACGACCATCACGAGCCCGCGCCAGCCGGCGTCATAGAGGACATCCAGCTCGCGCGTGGTGCGGGTCTCGGCGCGGAGCCGTGTCGTCTTGCCGTAGAGGGCCGGGATGTTGCAGAAGGTGCAGCTCTCGGGACAGCCGCGCGTGATCTGGATCATCGTCGTGCCGTAGTCGTCGAGCGCGATCAGGTCCCAGCGCGGCACCGGAGTCTCCTCGAGGCTCTTGAACGCCCCGCGCCGATCGACGATCCGGCGGCCGCCGTGGGCGCCGGCGCGGATCGCATCCTCGACCACGTCCACGAACCCGTTCTCGGCCTCGCCCAGGTAGAAGACGGCGTCGCCGGCGATCTCGGCGTGGTACTGGGTCGGCAGCGGTCCGCCGTTCACGATCGGGGTGCCCAGGGCGTTGGCGCGCGCGATGATTTCCTCGAGCGAGGGCCAGTGGATGATCATCGACGAGGTGAGGATCACGTCGGCCCACAGGATGTCGCGATCGCGGAGCGGCTCGACGTTCAGGTCGACGAGCTTGAGATCGTAGTCGCGGGGGAGGAGGCCGGCGACGGTGACGAGCCCGAGCGGCGGGAAGGCCGACTTGCGGCCGGCCAGCTTCAAGGTCTCGTTGGCGCTCCAGAAGGTGGGGGGGTTCTCCGGATAGACGAGCAACACCTTCGGCATCGAGCGGATCCCTTTCGGCTGGGCACGGGGGGAGGAGCGAGGTGACCGCACCGGGCGATCCCTGTCCGGTCCGGGAAGAACCCTCATTAGAAGCGAGTCGGGTCGAGAGCGCAAGCGGAATGTCCGGTCCGCCTGTCGTTGTGACCTCCGAAGCCCGCGATCTCGGTGCAGGATCAGCAGATCGGTCCGAGCGCCGCGATCAGGCGATCCGCTTCCTCCGGCGTGTTGTAGTGGACGAAGCTCGCGCGCACCACACCGTCTGCGGGGTCGAGTCCGAGCGCCCGGACCAGGTGGTAGGCGTACATGTGGCCGTGTCGGATGCCGATCGCGGCGGCCTGCACGCGGGCCGCGATCTCGCGCGAGGGGAGCGTCCGGTGGACGAAGCTCACGGTCGGCACGCGCGAGTCGTCGGATGCGGCCGGGCCGATGAGCCGCACCGCGGGCTGCGCTCGCAGGTGCTCGATCAGCATCTCCTGGAGCGGGCGTTCGAGGGCGGTCATCAGGTCGTACGCCCGCGTCACGGTGCCGCGATCGCACGGGCGATCCGACGCCTCGCCGGCGACGAGCTTCAAGTACTCGCCGAGCGCGAGGAGGCCGGCGCAGCCCTCGTGGCTCGGCCCGCCCGGTTCGAACTTGTAGGGCAGGTCCTCGCGCGGGACGAAGAAGTGATTGGGGCCCGTGAGCTCGGCGAGCGCATCCCGGCGCCCGTAGAGGGCCGCCATGTGCGGGCCGTAGACCTTGTAGGTCGAGTAGGCGTACCAGTCGACGTCCCAGGCCCGGACATCGATCGCGCGATGCGGCGCGTAGGCGACCCCGTCGACGACGACGCGCGCGCCGGCCCGATGGGCGAGTCGAGTCACGGCCTGCACATCCACGATGTCGCCGAGCAGGTTCGAGACATGCGGAAAGGCGACGATCGCCGTTCGCGGGGTGAGGAGCGCCGCGAGCTCGTCGAGCGAGCAGGTGAACGTATCGGGATCCATCCGCCAGGGGCGGATCACGAGCCCGCGGCCGGCAAGGCGCGTCCACGGGCCGTGATTGGCCTCGTGCGCGGTCTCGGCCAGGATGATCTCCTGCCCGGGCCGGAGGACCTCGGCGTAGCAGTCGGCGAGCATGCGGAGGAGCGTCGTCGTCGAGCTACCGAGGATGACGTGCCCGTTCTCGCCGTTCATGAACATGCGCACGAAGGCGTGGGCGTCGGCGACGAGCCGGGTGGCGGCCGCGGAGAGCGGGTAGCCGGCTCCGACCTGGACGTAGGTCGTGAGCATGTAGTCGCGGATGCGATCGGCGACCACGGCCGGGACCTGCGAGCCCCCGGCGTTCTCGAGAAAGGCGAAGTCGCCGGCGAGCGCCGGGAAGGCGCTCCGGATTCGCGCGCGTTCGGATGCGGTGATGGGGCTGGGCATGGTCGGTCTCCGGCCCGGGTCGGGGAAGCGACCGGAGTATAATGGAGGAGGTCATCCCCGGTCCCCGTGGCCCGCGCGGAGGTGCTGGTGCCGAGATCCTCCCTCTTCCTGCCGGTGATCTTCGCCCTCGGCGTGGCCCTCGGCGTGGCCCTCGCGGCGGCGCCCGCCGCCGGCCGGCCGCCGCTCCTCCTCGCCGACTCCGGCCACACCCTCCTCTGGGACGGCGTCCCGGTGCACGCGACCTCACATCGGATCAGCGAGGCACGTGCGATCCCGCTTCCGGGGGCGGACGGCGTCGCCGTCGTCTGGCGCGAGGCGGCGGCGGACGGTCGCTCGACGAACGCCTATGCCGTGAGCCTCGACGGCCGTCGCTTCGCGCGCGTGCGCGAAGCGAGCTACGTCCTGCGGCTTCGCTTCGCCGAGTTCGATCCGCTCGCCCGCCGGCCGGAGATCGCGCCGGCGCTCGCCGCCGACCCGGCCGGCGAGCTCGCGATCGTGCAGTTCCTGACCCGCCCGCTCGCCGAGTACGCGAACGCCATCCGCGCGGCGGGCGGCGAGGTCCACATGCTCCTCGCCGATCAGGCCCTCATCGCCCGCTTGCCCCCGGCCTCGCGCGCGGCGGTCGCGCGCATGGCGGTCGTCCGCTGGGTCGGCCCCGTGCATCCGGCCTACAAGCTCGAGGAGGAGATCCTCGCCGCGCTCGCTGCGCCGGGAGTGCTCGCGACGCCGAGCATGCTCGTGCCGCGCCGCTACTCGATCATGTGCTACGAGCGCGGCCCCGCGGCGCAGGAGCGCGTGGCGGCTGTGATCCGGGCCGCCGGCGGCATCGTGCACGGCTCGACCCCCGCGGGCTTCCGGCTCGAGGCCACGCTCGACGGCGAGCAGGTGCTCGCCGCCGCCGGCCACGACGACGTCATGTTCATCGATCGGAAGGGCGAGCAGGAAGCCGACATGGACGTGGTGCGTGCGCTCGGGGGCGGCGACTACGTGCACACGACCCTCGGCTTCCACGGCACCGGGGTCACCGGCGAGGTGATGGACACCGAGCTCGAGCTGACCCACCCCGAGTGGGCCCACCCGCCGCTGGTCCATCTTCCCGGCGGCGACATCGCCCACGGGACGCGGGTCTACGGCATCGTCTTCGCGCAAGGACTCAACCCGCGCGCGCGGGGGCTCCTGCCCGACGGCCAGGGGATCTACGCGTATCGCACCCCGCTCCTGGGCGGCGGGCCGACCCGCTACGAGCACACCGCCGAGCTCGTCGATCCGACCGGCCCCTACCGGGCCGTCTTCCAGACCGTGAGCACCGGTGATGCGCTCACGACTGCGTACACGACCATCTCGGCCGAGATGGACGACATCCTCTTCCTCTACGACATCCTGATCACCCAGTCGCAGAGCAACAACGGCGACCAGATGTCGCGCCCGCAGGCGTGGGCCAAGAACATCGTCGCCTGTGGCGGCATCAAGCATCTCGACACGCTCGATCGCAGCGACGACGGCTGGAGGAACTACGCGAGCATCGGCCCGGCCGCCGACGGGCGGGTCAAACCCGACCTCGCGCACTTCTGCGACTACATCTACACCGCCACGGTCGGCGGCGGGTACACGACCTCCGGGAGCGGCACCAGCGTTGCGACGCCGATCACCGCCGGCCACTTCGGGCTCCTCTTCCAGATGTGGCACGAGGGGGTGTTTCCCGGGTTCGGCGGCGGCGCGTCGGTGTTCGACGATCGCCCGCACATGACGACGGCCCGGGCGCTCATGATCAACACGGCGTATCGCTACGACTGGCACGTCGCCGGGCCGAACAGCGACCTCGACCGTTTCAAGCAGGGCTGGGGCACGGCCGATCTCCGGAAGCTCCACGACGACCGCGAACGCCTGCTGATCATCGACGAGAGCGACCTCCTCGCGCCGTTCGATGTGCGGGAGTACACGGTCGACGTCGGCACGGACGACACCGAGCTCCGCGCCACGCTCGTCTACGCCGATCCGCGCGGCAACGTCGGATCGACTCGCCATCGGATCAACGATCTGTCGCTCCGCGCGACGAGTCCCGGGGGGACCATCTACTGGGGGAACCAGGGGCTCGCCGCCGACAACTGGTCGGTTGCGGGCGGCGTCTCGAACACGATCGACACGGTCGAGAACGTGCTCGTTGCCGATCCGGAGCCCGGGGCGTGGACGCTCGAGGTGATCGCCGACGAGGTGATCGCCGATTCTCACCCGGAGACGCCGGCGCTCGATGCGGATTTCGCGCTGGTCGCGGCGGCGCACGGCCCGCCGCCGCCGCCACCACCACCGCCGCCGATTCTCTGGGACAACGGCCCGCTCGTGACGCATCCCGGCCAGGGCGCGGGTGGGGCGGACGCAAGCGCCCGCCAGAGCGTGACCCTCGGCGAGTCGGTCATGGGCTACAGCCACCAGGTCGCATCCGGGGCGCGCGTGGCCGATGACTTCACCGCGGACGACGAGTGGACGGTCGAGCAGGTCGAGCTCTTTGCCTATCAGACGGGCGCCGGGCCCGCCAATCCGACCATCACGCGTGCCAACATCCGCATCTGGGACGGCTCGCCGCTGGTCCCGGGGAGCAGGGTCCTCCACGGCGACTCGCTCACCGATCTCCTCGTCGCCGCCGTGTGGGACACGCTGTACCGCACCGACGAGACGAACATCGCGACCGCGACCGACCGCGCGGTCTATCGCCTCACCTGCACCATCCCCGGCTGGACGCTCGCCCCCGGCACCTACTGGATCGACTGGCAGGTGGACGGGACGCTCACCTCGGGGCCCTTCGTGCCGCCGATCTCGATCCCCGGAGCGACCCACCCGCCGGGCGCGAACGCGGTCCAGTTCACGAGCGGGAGCTGGCATCCGGTCGTCGACGCAGGCAACCAGACTCCCGATGACTTCAAGTTCGTGCTGCGGGGCGAGACCGGCACGCCGGCGGGGATCAGCGCCGGCGCGTCTGCTCCGGCGCGCACGGCGGTCATGTTCCGGCCCAATCCCTTCCGGGCCGGAGTGGCCATCGAGCTCGCGCTCGCCCGCCCGGGCGAGACGAGCCTCCGCCTCTACGACATCGCGGGGCGGCTCGCCCGCGAGCTCGTCGCGGGGCGCCTCCCCGAAGGCAGCCACGCCGTCCGCTGGGACGGGCGGGACGGCGACGGGACGCCGCTCCCGGCGGGCGTCTACCTCTACGAGCTCCGCGTCGATGGTCAGGTGCGCGACCGCGGCAAGGCGATGCTTCTCCGGTAGCCGGGGGCGGCCGCAAATGCAGGGCGATCTGCCTATTGACGGCATGGCCAGATGGCCATATGCTGTCCGGCATGGGAGCGACGGTCACAGCGCAGCGGAACGTCTATCGGGCGCAGGCGCGCGTGCTCAAGGCCCTGGCCAACGAGTCGCGGCTCATGATCATCGATCGCCTGAGCCGCGGCGAGGCGAGCGCCGGCGAGTTGACGCGCCTCGTCGGTTCGGATCAGACGACCGTCTCGAAGCACCTGGCGGTGCTTCGCGCCCACGGCATCGTCGAGGACCGGCGGGAGGGGAGCGCCGTTATCTATCGCCTGCTGACGCCCTGCATCACGAGCTTCTTCTCCTGCGCGACCCAGGTGCTCAAGGAGTCGCGGTGAGCCGGAGCTTTTTATTTGGCGCCAGCTTACCGGCTTGGCCATATCGCCATGTACGAGCGGGAGGGCTGGAGGTGGCGGGGTGATGAGGGGGCGAACCCGATTCGCGATCATGCTGGCGGTGTTCCTCGCCGCGCGCTTTCTCCCGGTCGAGAGCGTGCGCGTCCAGGGCGCGATCTGGGAAGCCTTCGCCATGCTCCACGAGTACGCCCGGGATCACGTGCTCCTCTGTCTGGTGCCGGCCTTCTTCATCGCCGGCGCCATCTCGGTCTTCGTGAGCCAGGCCGCCGTGATGCGCTACCTGGGAGCGGATGCCTCGCGGTGGGTGGCCTATCCGGTCGCGGCCGTATCGGGCACCATCCTCGCCGTCTGCTCCTGCACGGTGCTCCCGCTCTTCTCCGGGATCCACCGGAGAGGCGCCGGCCTCGGTCCGGCCACCGCCTTCCTCTACTCCGGCCCGGCGATCAACGTCCTCGCCATCGTGCTCACCGCCCGCGTGCTCGGCTTCGAGCTGGGCCTCGCGCGGGCGGCGGGCGCCATCGGTTTCTCGGTCGTGATCGGACTCGTCATGGATTTCATCTTCCGCGCGGAGGAGAGGGAGCGCGCGGCGGCGGCTCCCGCGCTGACTCATCCGCCCGCGTCGCGCCGCCTCTGGCAGGACGGCATCTACTTCGCCGGTCTCGTCGGCGTGCTCGTCTTCGCCAACTGGGGGCGCCCGGTCGGCTCCGGGGACGGCGGGATCTGGGCCGCGATCTTCGCCGCCAAGTGGGTGCTCGCGGCGCTGTTCCTCGCCGCTCTCGCCGCGGCGATCGCCTTCTGGTTCAGCCGGGACGAGCTTCGCACCTGGGTGGATGCCACCTGGGGCTTCGCCGCGCAGATGCTGCCGCTCCTCTTCGGCGGTGTTCTCGTCGCCGGTTTCCTGCTCGGGCGCCCCGGACACGAGGGCGCGATCCCGTCGGCGTGGGTCGCCGGGCTCGTCGGCGGCAACTCCCTCTTCGCGAACTTCTTCGCCGCGGTCGCCGGCGCCTTCATGTACTTCGCGACCTTGACCGAGGTGCCGATCGTCCAGGGCCTCCTCGGATCGGGCATGGGCCGGGGGCCGGCGCTCGCGCTGCTCCTCGCCGGTCCGGCCCTCTCCTTGCCCTCGATGCTCGTCATCAGAAGCGTTCTCGGAACACGGAAGACCATCGTCTACGTGGCTCTCGTCGTCGTGCTCTCGACCGCGGCCGGGCTCGCCTATGGCGCTTACACCGGTGGCGGATGAAGGAGTTGAAGGAGTTGTCAGACATGAAGATCCAGGTCCTCGGCACGGGATGTGCCAAATGCAAGGAACTCACCAAGCGCACCGAGGAGGCAGTGGCCCTCCTCGGGCTCGACGCCACCGTCGAGAAGGTGACCGATCTGAACGAGATCATGCACTTCGGGGTCGTCATGACCCCGGCGCTGGCCATCGACGGCACGGTCAAGATCGCCGGCCATCTACCCCGGGTGGCCGAGATCCAGACCATCCTGACGACGGCGCTCGCATAGGGGAGGCGACCATGAAAGCTCTGGTCCTGGTTCTCGCCGGCCTCGCGTTCATCGCGTCAGCCGCCGGCCTCGCCGACGGCGGTGAGAAGACGGCGGCGCCGCCGCCGCTCCCGCGGCTGGTCGACCTCGGCGCTGACAAGTGCATCCCGTGCAAGAAAATGGCCCCGATCCTCGTCGAGCTCAAGAAGGACTACGCCGGGATCGTCCAGGTCGATTTCATCGATGTCTGGAAGGAACCGAAGGCCGGCCAGCCCTATCGCATTCGCGTGATCCCCACCCAGATCTTCTTCGACCGCGCCGGGAAGGAGGTCTTCCGCCACGAGGGCTTCTTCTCGCGCGAGGACATCGAGAAGGTGTTCCGGGAGAAGTTCGCGATCGAGCCGCCGCCGAAGACCGAGAAGAAGCAGCAGAGGAGCGCCGAGAGCGCCGAGCTCTCCTACTGGGATCCGGTCCGCGACGAGCCCGACGAGCCGAAGTTGGTCGACCTCGGCGCCGCACCGTCCGCTCCGCCGGCACGAGCGCGTGTCGTCTATGCGACCGTCTCCTGCGCCTGCGTGATGGAGCGCTGCCAGCGCCTCCGGCCCCTTCTCCAGGCGATCCTCGACCCGTACGGAGATCGCATCGATCAGCGCTGGGTCGATCGGGTCGAGGAGACCGCGCTCGCCGATTCCCTCCTCGTGACCTGGGGGCTCGCCGATCTCCCGGCGGTCGTGCTCGTCGACAGCGGCGGGCGGCCCTACTACGGGGACGACGAGGAGATCGATCTCGTCGCGTTCAGACAGCGGCTCGCGGAGTCCCTGTGATGCCCTGGATCGAGCGCGCCTCCGCGGCGCTCGCGCAGGCGATCGAGCAGAGCGCCGTGCTCGCTCCGTTCGCCGCCTTCCTCGGCGGCGTCTTGACCGCGCTCAACCCCTGCGTGCTGGCCATGGTGCCGCTCATGGTGGGGCTCGCCGCCGGCGTCACGGGGACGAGGGCGGGGGCGGCGCCCGGAGCGAAGCTCTGGCGGCGCACGCTGGTCTTCTCGCTCCTCTTCGTCGTCGGCTTCGCGCTCGAGCTGGCGCTCGTCTTCACGGTCGCCGCCACCACGGCGAGCTGGCTCGCGGCCCCGTGGTGGCGCTACGTACTGGCCGGTCTCGCGGGCCTCGCCGGCCTCCACTTCCTCGGCGTCCTGCCCATCCCCGCGTTCGGCCTCGGTCCCGGCGCCTCGCGCCTCGCCGGGGCGGCGGGTGCCATCGTCTTCGGCTTCCTCTTCGGCATCGTCTCCTTGCCCTGCGTCGGCCCGGTGCTCCTCCTCCTGATCGGGCTCGTGCCGGAGATCGGCGCGACACGGGCCGGATCGCTCCTCTTTCTCTACGGGCTCGGACATTCGCTCCTGATCGTCGTGGCCGGCACCTCGGTGGGCACGGCGGCCACGCTCATCGAGTCGAAGCGGGTGCAGAGCGGGGCCCGCCGCCTGAAGCAGGCGGCCGGCGTCATCCTCCTGGCGGCCGCGATCTGGATCGTGGTTTCATGACCACGGCGGCCGATCAGCGATAGGCGGTGGCGATGAAGGCGGTGGCGATGGTGGAGCCGGGCAACGTGGCGTCCTGTCGAGTCGAGCGCCTGTCCGCGCTCGACCGCTTCCTCACCCTGTGGATCTTCCTCGCCATGGGCCTCGGGGTCGGCACCGGTTACTTCTTCCCCGGCGTCGTGCCGCTCCTCGACCGGTTCAGCGTCGGCACGACCTCGATCCCGATCGCCGTCGGCCTGATCCTCATGATGTATCCGCCGCTGGCCAAGGTCCGCTACGAGGAGATGGGCCCGGTCTTCCGGAATCTCAAGGTCCTCGGGCTCTCGCTGGTCCAGAACTGGATCGTCGGGCCGCTCCTCATGTTCGCGCTCGCCGTCGTCTTCCTCCGCGACCGGCCGGAGTACATGGTCGGCCTCATCCTGATCGGCCTCGCCCGCTGCATCGCGATGGTCATCGTCTGGAACGACCTGGCCAAGGGCGACACCGAGTACTGCGCCGGGCTGGTCGCCTTCAACTCGATCTTCCAGGTGCTGTTCTACTCGGCCTATGCGTATGTCTTCATCCAGGTCCTGCCGACCTGGTTCGGACTCGAGGGCATGGTCGTCCACATCACGATCGGCGAGATCGCCAAGAGCGTCTTCATCTATCTCGGCATTCCCTTCCTTGCCGGCATGCTCACGCGCTTCATCCTGATCAAGGCGAAGGGCAAGCAGTGGTATCACACGAGGTTCATCCCGAAGATCAGCCCGCTCACGCTCATCGCGCTCCTCTTCACGATCGTCGTCATGTTCTCGCTCAAGGGCGAGACCATCGTCGAGCTGCCGCTCGACGTCGTGCGGGTGGCGATCCCGCTCCTCATCTACTTCGTGCTCATGTTCTTCCTCTCGTTCTTCATGAGCAAGCGGGTCGGCGCGACCTACGGGCAGACCGCGACTTTGTCGTTCACGGCCGCGTCGAACAACTTCGAGCTGGCGATCGCGGTGGCGGTGGCGACCTTCGGCATCGACCACGGCGCGGCCTTCGCCGCGGTCATCGGGCCGCTGGTCGAGGTGCCGGTGCTGGTGGGGCTCGTCACCGTCGCTCTGTGGCTCGAGCGGCGGACCTTCGGGCGGCGCGTGGCCGCCTGACGGAAGCGCCGGGAGGGATGGCGGCCGTTCTAATCTCCAGGATCCCACCATCTGCACTCGTCGAGCCGTGACCAGGGGACGACGGTGCCGCCGGACCGTTCCTGCGCGTCGCCGCCGCCGTACACGACGAAGCTGCGTACGGCACGCCGCGGGCGCGACGAGGCCATGAGGGACGCGAAGGTCTCAAGCCCGGCAAAGAAATCGGCCGCCACGGTCTGTCCGGACTTGGTCTCGATGGCGAGTACTTCACGCCCGAGTTCGATGACCACATCGACCTCCGCGCCCTTCCGGTCACGAAAGAACGAGAGACTCGGCGGCACGCCGCGGTGGGCGCGGGTCTTCAGCACCTCGGACGCAACCCACGTCTCGAAAATCGCTCCGCGCAGCGGGTGATCTCTCAGCTGGTCGGGCGAACGGATGCCGAGCAGGTAGCAGGCAAGACCCGAATCCACGAAGTGCAGCTTCGGAGACTTGATCAGTCGCTTGGATGTATTGGTGTGAAACGGCGGCAGACGCCACGCGACATAACCGGCCTCGAGAACCGAGAGCCATGACTTCACGGTGGCGTGGGTCACTCCGGCGTCGGCACCCAGGGAGGAGAGATTGACGAGCTGGCCGACCCGGCCTGCACACAGCCGCAGGCAGGTCTGGAACGCCACGAGGTCGCCGACGTTGAGGACGTTTCTGACATCTCGTTCCACATAGGTCGCCACATAGCTCGGATACCAGTCTCGCGGCTCGAGCCCGCGGTCGTAGAGGGCGGGATAGCTCCCGCGCCACATGAGGTCGAGCAAGTCGGAGGGTGGGGCCGGGAACCGGCGGATTTCCTCGAGGGAGAGCGGCAAGAGCTCGAGGAGTGCGGTGCGCCCGGCGAGCGACTGGCCAAGGGAGTGGAGCAGGCTGAAGTTGGCCGAGCCCGTGAGGATGAAACGCCCGGCGGCGGGTCGCGCGTCCACAGTCGCCTGGACGTAGGACAGGAGATCGGGCACCCGGTGCACCTCATCGAGTACGGCGCCGTCGGCGTACTGGGCAAGAAACGCCCGTGGATCCCGGCGCGCGAAATCCCGCACGTCAGGGGCTTCCAGGGAAACGTAGGGCTTGGCGGGGAAAACGGCCTGGCACAGCGTGGTCTTGCCGGACTGCCGCGGGCCGGTGACGGTCACGACGGGGAACTTCCGGGACAGATCGCGGAGCCGGGTCTCGAGGGTGCGCTTGATCATGGGCCCATCCTGGCGCCAGCGGGGCTGATTGTCAATGGCATTCACAATCAGCCCCGGCGCGGCGCGGGACGGCTGGGGCAACGCCCGGCGTCTACCGGCGATTGGCGGGCGGCAGCGTGAGCTCGTGGATCGCTTTCCGCACGGCGGCCTGGATCGAGGCCGGTACGGCCGGCGTCGGTGCGGTGCGGCAGAGGGCGAGCGTGCGCTTGAGCGAGTCGCACGCGGCCTGACAGCCTGGGCAGGCGGCGACATGCCGCTCGAGCTCGGCGCAGAGCTCGGGGCTCACGTCGTCCTCCAGCTTTCGGGACCAGAGCGAGAGCACGTCGGGACAGGTGCCGCCCGCGGCGGGCGCCGCCTTCTCGCCGGCGCCGAGGAGCGGCGCCAGCTCCGCCCGCACGGCGAGGCGCGCGCGATGGAGCCGGCTCTTCACCGCCTCGACGGTCAGTTCGAGCACCGCCGCCACCTCCGGCGCGGAGAGGCCCTCGACGTCGCGAAGCACGAGCACCTCGCGGTACATGGGCTCGAGCCGGCCGATCGCCGCGGCGAGCGCGCTCTCGATCTCCCGCGCCGCGACCTCTTCGTCCGGGCCCCGCCCCGGATCGGCCACCGCGCGCGCGGCGCCGCTGGTCACGGCATCCGCCTCGAGCGATTCCTCGCGCTCGGGTGCGAACTTGCTCCGCCGCCGCTTCTTCACGCAGAAGCTCCGCGCGATCGACCACAGCCAGGTCGAGAGCGAGGAGGCGCCGCGGAAGTCGCCCACCGTGCGGGCCATGGCGACGAGCGTCTCCTGCACGATGTCCTCGGCGTCCTCGGGATGCCGGCACATCTTCATGCCGAAGCGGTAGACGCGCGGCTGGTAGCGGGTGAGGAGGAGCTCGAGCGCGGCGCGGTCACCGGCGCGGGCGGCGGCGACGAGCGCCGCGTCGTCGCGCTCGTCGCTGTCTGCTCGGGGTCCGGTCTCGGTCATGGTTTCCTGCTACGATGCGCCCGATGGGCTACGTGATCGTCCAGATGGCGCTCCTGGCGCTTCTCGCCGCCGCGTTCGCGGCCGGCGGCAAGCCGCTCCTCCCGGCCGCCGTCCGCTCCGCGGCGCCCGTGTTCCTCGCCGCCGCGCTGATCCTGGTCGCGGCCGCCGTCGCCGCGGTCGGCCGGCACCTCCGCATCCAGCCTGCGCCGGGGCCGGCGGCTCCGCTCGTGAGGCATGGAGTCTATCGCCGTTTCCGCCATCCGATGTACACGGCGGTCGTCCTCGCCGTCGGCGGACTCTTCCTCCTCCGGAGCACGGCGGCGGTCGGCCTCCTGGCGGCGGCGGCCATCGTCTTCGTGCATGTGAAGGCCCGCCACGAGGAGTCGCTGCTTGCCGCTCGCCATCCTGACTACGCCGCCTACCGCCGCCACACCTGGGGCATCATCCCGGGATGGCCGCCTCGCCCGTGATGGCCGTTCCGTTCAAGATGATGCGATAGCTCATGGCGACCGCCGGGCGGAGCATGGCGGCGACCGAGCAGTACTTGTCCTGCGACAGCGCGACCGCGCGCTCGACCGACTCGCGATCGAGGTCCGGTCCGTCGACGTGGTAGACGAGCGCGAGATCGGTGTACACCCGCGGCGCCTCGTCGCGGCGCGTCGCCACGACCTCGATCCGGAGCGCCGCGAGCGTCTTTCGCATCTTCTCGAGGATCGTGACCACGTCGATCCCGCTGCAGCCGGCGAGCGCCGCCTCGACCGCCTCCATCGGGCTCGGCCCGGGCGCGGGATGCGCGTCGCGCGGGACGCTCGCCAGCGTGAACGCCTCCCCGCCGGGGAAGTCCACGTGGAAAACCTGCTTCTCGGTCCACACTGCGGTCGTGTTCATGGGTCCTTCCTGTCGAGCTTCCGGTAGAGCGCGTTGACGGTGATCCGCCGGCTCTCCTCGCTCGATCGATCCACGGTCGCGGTCGGTCCCGCGGGTGCGAATCCGCTGCGCGCGAACTCGCGGTCGAGCGCGTCCGCGTCGAGGAGGCAGGCGCGGCCGTCCGCGAGTCCTGCGTACACGAAACGGGTGCCGGCGACGAGTGCGGGCGGATTCGCCCGCGGTCCGGTGCCCGGCGCGAAGTTGGCGACGAGCACCCGCCCGCCGGCGCCGACGACGCGCGCCGTCTCCGCGAGCGCCCGGGTCCACTCCGCCTCGCCCTGCGCCTGCTGGTAGACGCCGAGGGCGACGACGAGATCGAACGACCCATCCGCGGCGAAGGAGAGATCGTCCATGCGCGCCGTGAACACGCGGCGGTCCGCCGCGGCGGCGCCGGCGAGCGGCGCGATCCGGGCGCGCGTCGCGGCCACCATCGCGCTCGACGCATCCACTGCCACCACGTCGAAGCCGGCTGCGAAGAGCGGCTCCGTGTTGCGGCCGCCGGCGCAGCCCAGGTCGAGCACGCGGGTCGCGCGCGGGTCCGCATACTGCGGCATGAGCTCGAGAAGGCGGAGGTCCGGCTCGCGCGCGGCGAACTCGGCCACGCGCGCGGGGTCTTCCCAGAACGCCGCTGCATCCGGCGTGAGCGGGGCCCGATTCATGCTTCCTCCCTGATCCGGCGGGCGACCTCGGGGCCGCCCTCCCGCCGGCGAATCCGGAGGTTGAGTCGGCGGGCCATTCTATCTAACATCGTCCGGCTTGCCTCCTGGTTTGGCCAGCGCCACGCGGCAGTCGCGCGGCGGCCGCGCGCAGTCGGGGTTCGAGGGAGAGGGGTTCGAGGGAGAGGAGTGTGACGATGCAAGGCGAGGCCGGTTACTACCGCCATCCGACCATCCACGGCGATTCCATCGCCTTCGCCTGCGAGGATGATCTCTGGTGCGTGGCCGCCACCGGCGGCGTGGCGCGGCGCCTGACTGCGAATCCGGGCGCCACGTCCTTTCCCGCCTATTCGCCTGACGGCGCCTGGATCGCGTACACCGGACGCGATGACGGTCCCTCCGAGGTCTACCTGATGGAGGCCGAGGGCGGTCCGGCGCGCCGCCTCACCTGGCACGGTGCGATGAGCCAGGTCGTGGGCTGGCGACCCGACGCGCGCCAGGTCCTCTACGCGAGCGACTGGCGCCAGCCGTTCCAGGGCTACTTCCACCTGTACTCGGTCCCGCTGGACGGGGGTGCGCCGGAGGAGCTCCGGCTCGGTCCGGCGCGCGCCATCTCGTTCGAGTCCGCACCGGGCCGCGGGGTCGTCATCGGGCGCAACACCGGCGATCCCGCGCGCTGGAAGCGTTACCGCGGCGGCACCGCCGGCACGCTGTGGATCGATCGCGCCGGCGCCGGCGAGTTCGCCCAGCTCCTCCGCCTGCCCGGGAACCTGGCGAGCCCGATGTGGATCGGCGCCCGCATCTACTTCCTCTCCGATCACGAGGGGGTCGGCAATCTCTACTCGTGCACGCCGACGGGGCGCGATCTCCGCCGGCACACCCATCACGAGGACTTCTACGTTCGCTTCCCCGCGACCGACGGCCCGCGCATCGTGTACCAGGCGGGCGGGGACCTCTACCTGCACGATGTCGCACTCGATCGCACGGTCAAGCTCGACGTGGCGACCCAGAGCCCGCGCAGCCAGCGCACGCGCAAGTTCGTGGGTGCGAGCCGCTACCAGGAGAGCTCCGATCTGCATCCGTCCGGACACTCGATCGCGGTCGTGGCGCGCGGCGGCATCTACACGATGGGGCTGTGGGAGGGAGCGGCCAAGCGGCTCGGCCCTGCTTCGGCGGTGCGCCATCGGCTGGCCACCTGGCTCGCCGACGGCCAGCGGCTGGTGGCCGTCTCCGACGAGGGCGGGGAGGACGGTCTGGTCGTGATCCGCGCCGCCGACGGCAAGATCGAGCGGCGGATCGACGGCGACTTCGGCCGCCCGGTCGAGCTCTGCGCGCCGCCCGCCGGGCCCGACTGGGTGGCGCTCACCAATCAGCGGCAGGAGGTCATCGTCGTCGATCTCGCGAGTCGCCGCACCGCAGTCGTCGAGCGCAGCAAGTACGCGCGGATCGAGGGCCTGGCCTGGTCGCCCGACGGCCGCTGGCTCGCGTACGGATTCCCCGATTCGCTGCGCACGACCCCGCTCCACCTGTGCGATGTCGCGCACGGGAAGATCACGGCCATCACGCGCTCCGAGTTCAGGGACGTCGCGCCGTCCTTCGATCCCGAGGGCAAGTATCTCTACTTCATTTCCTGGCGCACGTTCGATCCGGTGTACGACAGCCACTACTTCGATCTCGGCTTCCCGCGGGGGTCGCGACCCTACCTGATTCCCCTCCAGCGCGATCTCGCCTCGCCGTTCGCCGAGGGCACCCGGGCGCTCCGCGCGCCGGGCGCGCCGGCCGCGGCAGGCGCCGGAGCCGAGGGCGCTCAGAAGGGTGAGGGAGGCATGAGGGACGCCGCCGCGGCCAGGGCCGCGGAAGGCCCCGCGGTCGAGGTGCGCATCGACCTCGAGGGCATCGCCGATCGCGTCGTCGCGTTCCCCGTGGCGGAGGGACGCTACGGTCGGATCCTCGGCGCCCGCGGGCGGGCGCTCTTCTCCTCCTATCCGATCGAGGGCAGCCTCGATTCCGCCTGGATCGAGGCGGAGCCGAAGGCGGCCGGCGTCCTGTCCGCGTACGATTTCACCCAGGACAAGGGCGAGACGGTGCTCGAGGGCATCACCGACTTCCAGCTCTCGAAGGACGCGAAGGCGCTCGCCATCCGCGCCGGGAACCGGATCCGCGTGGTGCCCGCCGCGTGGAAGGCCGAGGGGCGAGCCGAACGGAACGGCGGCCCGGGCCGCGAGAGCGGCTGGCTCGACCTCGAACGGCTCCGCGTCTCGGTCGTGCCGAGCGAGGAGTGGCGGCAGATGTTCCGCGAGGCGTGGCGGCTCCAGCGCGACCAGTTCTGGACCTCCGACATGTCGGGCATCGACTGGGTCGCCGTCTACGAGCGCTACCTGCCGCTCGTCGACCGGGTGGCGAGCCGCGCCGAGTTCAGCGATCTCATGTGGGAGCTCCAGGGCGAGCTCGGCACCTCGCATTGCTACGAGCTCGGCGGCGACTACCGGCCGGCGCCGGCCTGGTACCAGGGCCATCTCGGCGCCGACCTCGCCTTCGACCGGCGGCGCGGCGCCTGGCGCATCGCGCGCATCCCGCGCGGCGATTCCTGGGACGAGAAGTACTCGTCGCCGCTCGCGGCGCCTGGTTTGAATATCCGCGAGGGGGATGACATTCTTGCGGTGGCCGGCCAGCCGGTGGACAGCCGGGTGTCGCCCGACGAGCGGCTGGTGCACTATGCGGGCCAGCACGTGGAGCTGACCATTCGCGCTGGCGGGACGGCCGGCGCCGGTCGCGGGGCGGGCCGCCGGGGCGCTTCCGGCGGCGTGCGCACGGTCACGGTCAAGACCCTGGCCGCGGAGACCGCGCTCCGCTACCGGGCCTGGGTCGAGGCCAATCGTGCCCGCGTGCACGCGGCGACCGGCGGGCGGGTCGGCTACGTGCACGTGCCCGACATGGGGGCGCGCGGCTATTCCGAGTTCCATCGCGCCTTCCTGCACGAGGTCTATCGTGACGGCCTGATCGTGGACGTGCGCTGGAACGGCGGCGGGCACGTGTCGCAGCTCATCCTCGAGAAGCTCCTTCGCCGCCGGATCGGCTACGACTCGAACCGCTGGGGGCAGCCCTATCCGTATCCGATCGACTCCCCGGCCGGCCCCATCGTGGCCCTCACCAACGAGTACGCCGGATCGGACGGCGACATCTTCAGCCACAGCTTCAAGCTCTACGGCCTGGGCCCGCTCATCGGCAAGCGCACCTGGGGCGGCGTCGTCGGGATCTGGCCGCGGCACGTGCTCGTCGACGGGACGGTGACGACCCAGCCCGAGTTCGCCTACTGGTTCGAGGATGTGGGCTGGGGGGTCGAGAACTACGGCACAGATCCCGACATCGAGGTCGAGATCCGGCCGCAGGACCACGCGGCGGGGAAGGACCCGCAGCTCGAGCGCGGGCTCGTCGAGATCGCGCGGCTCCTCCGCCGGAAGCCGCCTAAGCTCCCGACCTTCGGCAACCGGCCGCTCCGCCGGCCGGGCCGCCTCGGCCTGCCCACGGTGCCGGGGGCAGCGGGCCCCGGTCGCCGCCGGCGCGGTTAGTTGCGGCGGCACGGGCAACGGGCCGGAAATGACACGCCGGATCGAGCTCCGGAGCGCCGGGCGAGCGTTTCCGCGCGCGCTTGACGCGCGGTGCTGCGCGGCACTCGCCTTCCTCCTCGTGGCCGGCTGCGGCGCGCCGCCGCCGGCGAGCCGCAGCGCGCCATCTCCGCCGCCGGCCGCCGCCGTTTCCTCCCCGGTCGCGCCCGCGCGCGGCGTCGTCCTCTTCATCGGCGACGGGCTCGGGATCGCCACCATCACCGCCGCGCGCATCTACAAGGGACAGCTCGCCGGCGCGCGGCCGCCGGAGGCGGCCGCCCTGGAGTTCGACGCGTTTCCCGCGACGGCGCTCGTCCGCACCTATTCCGCCGACGCCCAGGTCACCGATTCGTCGGCGGCGATGACGGCGATGATGACCGGGGAGAAGACGGCGAACGGCATGGTCGCGGTGCGCGCCGCACCGGGGCCCGATTCGACGCTCGTCGCCGGCGCCCCGCTTCGCACCTTCCTCGAGCTCGCGGCGGCGCGCGGCTGGGCGACCGGTGTTGTCACCACCACGCGCGTCACCCACGCCACGCCGGCATCCTGCTACGCTCACGTGGATAGTCGCGCCAACGAGCGAGATATTGCGCTGGCCCTGCTCGAGAATCCGGCCCTCGGCGCCGGGATCGAGGTCATCCTGGGCGGTGGCCGCCGCTACTTCCGGCCGGAGCGCGACCCGGCCGGAGCGCCCGTCATCGACCGGGACGGCGAGCCCGGCGCCCGCCGCGACGGGCGCGATCTCACGCGCGAGCTCGCCGCGCGCGGCTACCAGGTGGTCGAGGATGCAGCGGGTCTCGCCGCCGTCGATCCCGTGCGCACGCCGCGCCTCCTCGGCCTGTTCGCTGCGAGCCACCTGGCGCTCGAGGTGGATCGCCCGGCGACCCGCCCGACCGAGCCCACGCTCGCCGCGATGGCCGAGCAGGCGATCGCGATTCTCGAGCGCGATCCGGACGGGTTCTTCCTCATGGTCGAGGGCGGGCGCATCGATCACGCGCTGCACGACAACCAGGCGCGCCGCGCCCTCGTCGAGACGCTCGCCTTCGATCGCGCGATCGCGGCCGTTCTCGCCCGCGTTGATTCCGCCTCGACCCTCGTCCTCGTCACCGGCGATCACGATCACACGATGACGATCGCCGGCGGCGGCCCGCTCGGAAGCGACATCCTCGGTCTCGCTGCCGGTGTGGACGCCGACAGCGTGCCCTTTCCGACGCTGGTGTTCGGAACGGGGCCGGGGCGGGCGCCGGGCGAGCGCCGGGCGCCGACGGCGACCGAGCTCGCCGATCCCGACTACGCGTATCCATCCGCCGTGCGCATGGGCGGCGGCGAGCACGGCGGCACCGACCTCCCGCTCTACGGCTTCGGCGCCGGCGCGCCCGCCGTCGTGCACGGCGTGATCGAGAACACGGGCCTGTTCGCCATCATGTGCCGGGCTGCCGGCATCACACCCTAGGGGGGGACCAACGATGCGCTACGACCTGTCGGGGAAGGTGGCGGTGGTGACCGGCGCGAGCCGCGGCATCGGCCGGCACATCGCGCGGGCGCTCGCCCAGGCGGGCGCCACGGTGGCCGTCACCGGCCGCCGCCCGGACACGCTGGCCGCGGCCGCCGCCTCGGCCGGCCAGCGCTGCCGTCCCTACGTCTGCGATCAGCGCGATCCGGCCGCGATCCGCGCCATGGCCGCGGCGGTGACCCAGGAGCTCGGCGTCCCCGACCTCCTCGTCAACAACGCCGCCGCCGTGAAGCTCGGCACCCAGGTGGTGGACCTGCCGCTCGACGTCTGGAACAAGATGATCGAGACCAACCTGACCGGCGTCTTCCTGACCACGCAGGCTTTCCTCCCCGGCATGATCCGGAAGGGGCGCGCCGACATCATCATGATCAGCTCGATGTCCGGGAAGAAAGGGGATCCGGGCGGGGCCGCCTACGCCGCGACCAAGTTCGGCCTCCAGGGGTTCGCGCAGGCCCTCATGTACGAGGTCCGCCAGCACAACATCCGGGTGATGGTGCTCAATCCGAGCAGCGTCGACACCGGCGAGGACAAGGGGCCGGAGCATGGTCCGGGGCTCTTCCTGCACGCCGCCGATCTCGCGGCGACCATCGTCCACCTCGCGTGCTTGCCGGGGCGGACCATGATCCGCGACATGGACATCTACGGCACGAACCCGCGCTAGAGTCCACTCGGTCGCCGCCGGCGCGCGCTGCGGTTGCGCTCACGCGGGCATCCCATGACAGGAGATCAGATCTGGTCGCGCAACACCTCGGCGAGACGCAGGCGCGCCCTGGTCACGGCCATCCGCGCCGCATCGGCGCTCGGCTTTCCGGTCCGGGCCGCGACCGTCGCATAGCTCAGGCCCTGCTCGAGGCGGAGGACGATCGCCTGCTGATCCTCCGGCGTCAGCTTTTCGAGCGCCGCTTCATAGCGTGCGGCCAGCGTGGATCTTGGCCCGCGCGGCGCGCGCGAGTCGAGCCGGACGCGTACTCGGCGAGCTGCGTCTAGAACTAGAATCCGTAGTCGACGGGGTGGGCGAAGGCGTGCTCGCGGATCCGAAGAGCCTCGATCCGCTGGGAGCCGAGCCGCTCGAGGTAGGCGCGGCGGTCGGGGACCGCCATCACGGTCTGGTAGAGCCAGTCGTCGAACCCCTCGCTCGTGCGGGAGGCCCGCTCGTACTCCGCGTAGTACTCGTGGTCGCGGTTGTAGTAGCCCAGGACCGGGGAGGGATGCGATCCCCACGGGTCGTGCACGACGGCGGTGGCCAGGAAGCCGGGGAAGATCACGCGGTTGGGATCGGAGAGGATGACCTCCTCGTCCACGATCTCCTCGGCGACGAGGATCACCGCCCGCGCCGCATGAGCGGCCTCGACGCTCACGCCGAAGTTGCCCCAGTTGTGGCTGTTGCCGTAGATGTCGCTCCGCTGCACGGGAAGGATCGCGACGTCGGGCCGGATCGCCTCGACCGCGACGAGCTTCGCAGCGCCGAACGGGGGCTGATAGGGCGCGAGCCCGGGATTGGCCGCGAGGAGCGAGGTTCCGAGCGTCGAGCGCGTCGGCAGGTAGGGCACGCCGAGCGCCCCCGCCGTGAGGGCGAGCGACATGGTCAGGTTCGAGTAGTCGACGATCTCGACCGGCCGCGGCTCCCGCTTCTCGATCGCGCGGCGGAAGCAGCGGGCGGAGCCCATCATCACGTTCCCGACCCACGCCGCGCGCACGCGCGCCGCCACTCCCGCGCCGATCATCTGATCGAACAGGATGTCGGAGATCGGTCCGACGAGCTCGAGATCGCTCCGTTCCTGGCGGATGATCTCGTGCGCCGCGGAGAACGGGATCTTCTGCTCCATGAAGGTGCCGAGAGCGATGCTCATGCCGCCCTGCACGTGGCGGGAGATGGCCTCGGCCAGGGGCAGGAGCTTCGACGGGCGGTCCTCGTCCCCGGCGCCGCGCGTCGGGTCGACGGGGAGGGGGCTCGGCCGGAAGAAGAGGGAGAGTGGGCTCATGGCAGGCGATTCTAGCCGATCCGGACGCGGCTGCACCTCACTTCCCGCCGTCGAACCGGGTGCGCTCCCGCCTGCGGCGCGTGCTACCATGGAAGCGTCTCGGTAGGCGTCCCCACAGCCGAGGTGCATTTGGCCCATCCCCCGGATCCGGGAGCAATGACCATGACCATGAGTGGCGCGGGTGTCGAGCGTTCGCCCCTCCGGTGCGGCGCGTCTACAGTCCTTCTCGCTCTCTGCCTCTTCCTGCTTCTCGGTGTCACCCCGCTCGCCGCCGCGCCGCCGCCGGGCGCCGCCGGCGCGCCGACCTACCTCGTCTTCGGCCCGGCGGAGCGGCTCCGGCCGCTCCCGGCCGGCGTCGAGATCCTGGGTCCCTCCGGCCACGGCACGCTCGTCACGGGCCCGGCGAGCGCCGTCGAGGAGCTCGCCGCGCGCGGCATGAGCCTCGTGCGCCTCTCCGCCGACGGCTCCCCCCGGCCGCCGGTCCGCCGCACGCCGCCGCCGCTCCCGACCGGCATCGCGGACTACGATCCGGCCGTCGCCGCCATCATCGGGCGCATGTCGACCCCGGAGGTGGCGGCCACCATCCAGCGACTGCAAGACTTCCGCACGCGACATGCGCCGACCGACAGCTGCCGCGCGGCCGGCCATTACCTCCGCGATCGCTTCCAGGAGATGGGCTACCCGGTCGAGCTCGACTTCTTCACCGTCAACGGCTTTCCCGCGTTCAACGTGATCGCCGAGAAGACGGGTGCGGTCCGCCCCGACGAGATCTACATCATCTGCGGTCATTACGATTCGATCTCGGGCCAGCCGGCGATCAGCGCGCCCGGAGCCGATGACAACGCGAGCGGCACGGCGGCGGTGGTCGAGGCCGCGCGCGTGCTCGCCGACATCGACTGCGAGGCCACCATCCGCTTCATCGCCTGGAGCGGCGAGGAGCAGGGGCTCATCGGCAGCGAGCACTACGTGACGAGCACGGTCATTCCGCAGAATGACGATGTCCGCGCCGTCCTGAACCTCGACATGATCGGCTACGTCAGCCCGGCCTATCCCGAGTGGGATGCCAACTGGTACGTCGATCAGGGCGTGTCGCTCGCACTGGGCCAGTTCGTCGGCGATTGCGTCGAGACCTACACGACCTGCACCCTGCATCTCACTATCACGGCCGGGCCGCAGTACGGGAGCGACCACTACTTCTTCGCCGAGAACGGCTATCCGGCTGCCTTCGACATCGACGCGCAGCTGTGGGGAGCTCCCGACTGGAATCCCTACTACCACTCGCCCCAGGACCTGATCGGGACTCTCACGCTCGACTACGTGACCGAGATGGCGCGCGGCGCGGTGGCGGCGCTCGCCGAGCTCGCGGGCGCCGAGGGCGGAACTTCGGTCGTCGACCCCGGCGCCGCGGCGGTGCCTTCGCTCGGGACGCTCGCGGTCGGACCGAACCCGTTCCGCGACGCGGTCGCTTTCGCCGCGGGGGCTCGCGACCTCCGGCTCGAGGTGGTGGACGCCGCCGGGCGGAAGGTGGCGGCGCTCGCCGGCCGCGGGCCGCTCGTCTGGCGCGGCGAGGACGCGGCGGGACGCCCGGTCGCGCCGGGGATCTACTTCTACCGCGTGCTCGACGCCGCCGGGACGGGGGCGTCGTCGACGGGACGCCTCGTACGCGTGCGCTAGGCGGCGGACGCCGGATGAGCACCGCGCCCGCACCGGTCACCGACATCCACATCCACGTCCAGCCCTGGGACGAGCTCCGCCCCGAGGCGGCGGCGCGCATGGCCCAAGGCCGCGATCTCGCGCACGTGCTCCGCGTCATGCGCGAGCCGGAGCTCCTCCTCCGCATGATGGACGAGGCGGGGGTCGCGCGCGTGGGGCTCGTCAACTACGTGAGCCCCGAGGTCATGGGCTTCACTGCGCGCGTGAATACCTTCGTCACCGACTACGCGCGGCATGCGCCGGCGCGCCTCCTGCCCTTCGGCTCGGTGCATCCGCGCTTCACGACGGACCCGGGCGGCGAGGTGGACCGGATCGCCGATCTCGGCGTGCGCGCCTTGAAGATCCATCCGCCGCACCAGCTCCTCGCGCCCAACGCCTACCGGGACGGCGGCGGCTGCCCGGGGCTCGCCCGCGTCTACGAGCGGGCGATCGCGCGCGGGTTGCCGATCATGATCCACACCGGCACGTCCGTGTTCCCGGGCGCTCGCAACAAGTACGCCGATCCGATGGCGATCGACGATGTCGCCGTCGACTACCCGGAGCTCGCCCTCATCATGGCGCACGGCGGGCGGCCGCTCTACATGGAGACCTGCTTCTTCCTTCTCCGGCGGCATCCGAACGTGTTCATGGACATCTCGGGGATCCCGCCCCGGGCGCTCCTCGACTACTTCCCGCGCCTCGCCCAGGTGGCGGAGAGGACGCTCTGGGGAACCGACTGGCCCGGCCCGCTCGTCCCCGATCTCAAGACGAACCTGGTCGCCTTCCGCGGTCTCGATCTCCCGCCGGCGGTCGAGGCTGCCGTCCTCGGCGGGACCGCGCAGCGGCTGTTCGGCTGAGCGGCCGCGGCCAGTTCGTGTAGCGGGACTCGATCTCGCCCCGGTCAGAGGGGGAGGGCGCCGCCGGAGGGGGGCCGCCTTCCGGGGGCGACCCGCCACCCGATGTCCCCCGCGGCTTCATGTCGCCCGCCGCCCGATGTCGCCCGCGGCTCAATGTCTCCCGCCGCCCGCCCGCCGGCACCGATATAATGCGTTCATGGTGGCGGCACGTTCGAGTCGAACGCCGAGTGCGGAGGCAGGGACCGATCGGCCGCGCGACCTCGGCCCTGCGGATGCCGAGCTCGTGGCGCGTTGCCGGGCCGGGGATGCCCGGGCCTGGGAGATCATCGTGCTGCGCTACCGGCGCCTGGTCTATGCGATCCCCATGCGCAGCGGGCTCGCGCCGGAAGAAGCGGACGACGTCTTTCAGAACACCTTCGCCCGGCTGGTCGAGCGGCTCTCGACGATCCGCGATCCGAGCCGCCTGCGCCCCTGGCTCGTGACCACCGCGCGTCGCCTGAGTCTCGACACGGCCACGCGGCGCCGGGCTGTCCCCGAGAGTGACGAAGTGCTCGGTACGATTCCCGATCCCGACCCGCTCCCTGCCGAGGAGATGGCGCGGCTCGAGGAGCAGCATCTCGTCCGGCGGGCGTTCGATGGACTGCCCGGCCGCTGCCGTGAGCTGCTCCATCTTCTCTATTACGCGGCCGAGGAGCCCTCCTACATCGAGATCGGGAAGCGGCTCGGTTTGCCGATGGGTTCGATCGGGCCGACGCGGGCCCGCTGCCTCGAGAAGCTCCTCCGCCTCTACCGGGGCCTCACCACCGACGGGGCGCCGAGTGGCTAGCCGGCGACGCCTCTGCTCGCAGGGGACGGATGCCGGGGGCGCGCGCCGGTATTTTCCGAAGACCCGGGAGGTCTGTCGAGGCGAGAAGGTGTTCTCGCCACCCGGACCGGCAGGCCGGCGGCCCTCGCGGGGTAGGCCTGTCGTACCGGCGCCCGAGGCTCGATGGGGACGGACTCACGCATGACTCACTTGCGGACGGTGGAGCTGGCCGATCTGGCCGAAGGGCGGATCGATGCCGCGGACATGGCTCGTCACGAAGCCCATCTCGCCGGATGTGCGGAGTGTGCGGCCGAGCTGGCTCACGTCGAACGACTGCTCGCCGTCATGCGCGCCGACCGCACCCCCGAGCCGCTGGCCTCGGTCGTGGCGCGCGCCGTCGATCTCTTCGCGCCGGCGCGACCGGAGCCATTCCGCGAGCGCGTTCGCGCGTGGCTCGCGGGGCTCGAAGCGGTGGCCGGCCGTCTCGTCTTCGATTCTCTCCGGGAGCCCTCCTTTGCCGCGGCGCGCGGCACGGTCACGAGCCGGCGCTTGCGCTACGAGACCGCCGATCTCGAGCTCGATCTGGCCATCGAGCACCAGGGCGGCCGGCTCGCGCTGACCGGTCAGGTGAGCGACCTGCGGGGAGACGAGGTGCAAGCGGCGAGCGGCAGTCGCTTTCTCGTCGTTTCACGCGATGACACCCTGGCGGCCGGCGAAGCCGACGCGATCGGGGAGTTCTCCGCCACCGTCGAGGACCGTCCGGGGCTCGCCATCCTCGTCACCGCCGGGGGACGCGCTCTCTCCTGCGCCTTGCCGCTGCCCGCCGCCGGTTCGATGGCGGTCGCCGACGACGACGGGTAGGCCATGGAGCGGACCGCGATCGCCGCGTCCGTCCTCGCTGCTCCTTCCGCCGACGCGGCGCTCGAGCTCGCTCGCGACCTGGATGCCGCGGCTCGCGGCGCGCTGGTCGAGGAGCTCGCGGGCCTGGTCCTGCACCTGATCCGTGCCGATGCCCGGCAGGCGCTCGCCGTCGCCGAGCGCGAGACCCTGGTCGCCGGGGGCGACCCCCGCCTCGAGGCCCGCGCCTTGTGGTCGCGCGCGCACGCGCTCGTGAGCCTGGCCCGTCATGCCGAGGCGGCTGCCCACTACGAGCGCGCCGCACAGGCGTACCGGGCCCTGGGTGAGTCGCGCCTCGCCGCTCGTACCGCCCTCGGTCGCATCGACGCCCTCATGTACCTCGGTCGCTACGACGAGGCGATCGCGGTGGGGAAGGCGGCCCGGCGCGTTCTCGTCCGCTGCGGCGACGAGCGCTCCGTGTATGCGCTCGATCAGAATCTCGGCAACATCCTGCACCGCACCGATCGCCCGGCCGCCGCCCTGCGCGCCTACGACCGCGCGCTGGCGAGCGCCCGCAGCCGCGGCGAGGAGGCGCCGGCCCGCTGGATCCAGTTCAACCGGGCCAACGTGCTGGTGAGCCTCGGCCGATTCGCCGAGGCCGATGCCGCTTACCGCGAGACCCGCTCCGCAGCCGCGGCTGCCGGTGAGACCCGCGTCGTGGCCCTGGTCGACTACAGCCGCGGCTACCTCGCCCTGCAGCGGAGCGAGTACGGGTCGGCCTATGCAAGCCTCGACGCGGCGCGCGGCGCCTTCGAGGCGCTCGGCGACACGCGCTACGTCGCGCTCTGTCATCTCGACCTCGCCGAGCTGCTCATCGAGATCAACAGCTTCGTCCGCGCCCGACAGCAGGCGCGCCTGGCGCGTGCCCTGTTCGAGGAGCTCGGTCAACGTTACGAGAGCGCCAAGACGACGCTCTTCCTGGCGGTGGCGGCTCTCGGCGAGGGCGCGCCCGACCGCGCCGCCGAGCTGATCGGAGAGTCGGCCCGCGCCTTCCGACAGGAGGGCAATCAGGCCGCCGAGGCGCACTGCGATCTCCTCGCCGGCGAGATCGAGCGGCGCGGCGGCAGGTTGCGCGCCGCCGAGCGCCGCCTGGCCCGGGCGGAGGAGCGGTTCGCGGCCGAGCGGCTCAAGCTCCGGGCGGCGGCGGCGGCGATCCGCCGCGCCGCGCTCGCCGTCGAGGAGCACGAGCCCACCCGGGCGGCGGCGCATCTCGGGCGGGCCCGGCGCTTTCTCCGGGGCGTCGAATCGCCGTGGCTCCGCGCCCAGCACGATCACGTGCGCGGGCGCCTCTTCCGGCTCGGGGGCGAACCACGCCGGGCGCTGGCGAGCATCCGGCGTGCGGTCGCCGGCATCGAATCGGTGCGGCGCCGCGTCGGCAGCGACGAGTTCCGCGTGAGCTACGCGGCCGACAAGGCGCCCGTCTATGCCGATCTGGTCGAGTTGATCCTCCACACCCGGCGAGGGGCGCGCGCGGTGAGCGAGTCCTTCGCCGTGGTCGAACGCGCGCGTTCGCGCGCGCTCGTCGATCTCCTGGCCGGCCGGCTCGGAGGTGCCTACGAGCGGCTCGATCCGGCGGGTCAGGTTCTCCGCCGCCGGCTCGAACGGCTCAGGAGCGAAGCAGCATGGCTGGCCGGGGCCGGCGCTGACACCGGCTCCGGTGCCGGCCGGAAGGGGCGGCGCGCGGCGGGGCGGCACGAGGTTGCGCAACACGATGCGGCGCAACGCGAGAGAGCGCGCGCCCGCCTGCGCGCGCGGGAGTCCGAGATCGCCGACGTCATGCAGCGCCTGGCGCGGCGGGACCCGGCGCTCGGGGCTCTCACCCAGGGGGAGACCATCACGCTCGCCGAGGTCGAGGCCGCCCTCCCCGCCGGCACGGCCCTCGTCGAGTACTTCTTCACTCCGGAGCGCGCCTTCGCCTTCGTGATCGAGAGCGGCGGAGCGCGCGTGGTGACCCTCCCCGCCGGCCCCGAGCGCATCGCGGTAGCCATCGGCCGGCTCCGCTTCCAGATCGAGAAGTGGGGCTACGGCGACGACTACGCGAGCGGACGCGAGGAACTCCTGCGCGCCGGCATCCGGCGGCACCTGGCCGAGATCGCGGCCATGGTCTGGTGGCCGCTCGCGGTCGACGCCCCTCGCCTCGTCATAGTGCCGCACGGACCGCTCCACTCGCTCCCGTTCCATGCGCTGCCGCTCGCCGCCGCGCCACCGGACCCTGGTTCGTGCGCCGGCGATTCCGCCGCCGTCTCGACCGCCGGCGGGCACGACCTCATCGATCGCGCCGAGATCTCCTATCTGCCCAGCGCCAGCACTCTCCGTTATCTGCGGCATACCGCAGATAACGGTGAAGAGCCGACCGCCCTGATCGTCGGTGTGGAAGACGAGCACATCCCCAAGGTGCACGAGGAGGTGGATCGCGTCGAGCGGCTCTTTGCGCAGAAGCGCGTGCTCCGGAACCGGGAGGCGACCCTCGCCGCCTTCAGCGCCGCAGCCGGGGCTGCGGACTATCTGCATGTGGCGGCGCACGCCGTCTTCCGGGAGGACGATCCGCACTTCTCGGCGCTCCGCCTGGCCGACGGCTGGCTCTCGCTCTACGACCTCTATGGTCTGCGCCTCAAGGCCCGGCTCGTCTCGCTGTCCGCTTGCCAGAGCGGGCGCACCTGGGTCGGCGGCGGCGATGAGATGGTGGGACTCGTGCGCGGATTCCTCCACGCGGGTGCCGCCTCGCTCGTCGTCAGCCTGTGGCCGGTGCACGACACGACGACGGCGGATCTGATGGGCGAGTTCTATGCGGCATTCCGCCGCGGCGAGCCCACTCCGGCCGCCCTGCGCACGGCCATGCTCCGCGTGCGCGCGGCGCACCCGCATCCCTACCACTGGGCGTCGTTCGTGCTGGTCGGCGCCGGCGGCGCGATGGTTGCGGAGCGACCGGCGGCGAGCGTGGGCCGGAAGCCCGCGGCGTCCGCGACGTCGCCGGCGGCGAGCATGTAGGCCCCGCCGCCCCGGCCACCTGGACGCCAACGAGAAAGCCGGAGCGGACCCGAGGCCCGCTCCGGCTGCGTCGCGTCGGTCGTGTCGGCCGTGTCGGTCGTGTCGGCCGTGTCGGCCCGTGCGCTCGACCGCTAGTTCGAGTAGCGGGACTTGATCTGCCCCCAGGTGCTCGGCTCGACCGGGGACAGGCACACGCCGGTGAACGGCGGCCCGGCGATGATGTGGAAGTCGACCGGTTGCTGGGGCGCCGCGCAGCCCGCGTCGAGGTTCAGATCCGAGTAGATGATGTAGCTCGGATCGCCCTCGATGAGGGCGATGCCCCACGGGCGCCCGGAGCCCTGGCCGGCGCCGGTGCACGGCGTGTTGTTGACCGTGCACTCGCCGAGGAGGCTCACGCCGCCCGTGGTGCCGAGCGGATCCACGTCCTGGAACTTGACGAGGAACGAGTTGTTGCCGAGGTTGTTCGAGTCCTGCCGCATGGCGAGGATCGTGCAGTCCGCGCTCGAGTACTCGAGCCCGGCCGAGCTCACCGCGCTCGGACCGCCCGGCCACGGCGTGTCGATCGGACCCTGCAGGAGGACCGGCGGGTCGACGTTCACGTCGAACTCGACGAAGCGCGAGATGGTGCCGGCGGGGTTGTTGCGCAGGATGCCCCACAGGTGCCCGCTGGTCGGATCCATCGCCAGGCCGGAGAACTGCATGTCGAGTCCGGTGAGCGGATCCGGGTAGGCGGAGGTGCCGATCACGTTGAAGGTCGCATCCAGGTGGTAGAGCTTGGGCAGCACGGGGCCGGTGGCGCTGTACCAGGTGCCGACCCACGAGTCGCCGGCCTCGATGCCCCAGGCGAAGGCGCGGGTGAGCGGGCCGGGGAAGTCGGGCCCCGTGATGTCGGTGGTCGAGACGCCGGCGCACAGGGGATCGATGACGATGATCGAGTTGATCGTCGTCACGAAGCCCATCTGGTTCGTGGCGGAGTTCCATTCGCCGTCGGCGATGAAACCGTCAGTCAACGTCTGCTCGCCGCAGTAGATGTCATCCGTGCACGGCGCGAGCGCGAAGCCGGCAGCCGCCGGCCAGGGATCGCCGGCGACGTTCACATCCGATGCCGGGGCGGGCCCCGCCATTCCGAGGGCGGCGGACACGACCCCGAGCGCAAGCAACATCCTCATGGTGGCCTCCTTCTGAGACAGCTTCCTCCGTGACAGACTGTGGCCCGTCATGGCTCGCCCGAGTTATCGGAACGGCGCCGGCGTTGCTTGACCCAAAGAAGTCCGACCGTCACGTCGCTGCCACTATACGCCCGGATGGGGTGTGCCGGGAGGAGAACCGCCCCGGCGCCGGGCCGCGCCGGGCGGCCCCCCGCCCCTCAGCCGGCGATGAGCACCGGCCGGAAGCCCGCCGCGTCCGCCGAGGCGAGCACGTAGCGCACCCCGCCGTGCTCGCCGACGAAGCCGAGCGGGATGCCGGGGCCGTGCAGGTGCCCGTAGATGCAGGCCGCGGGGCGATAGGCCTCGATCGTCGCCGAGAAGGGGGTGGGTCGCCGATCGGCATAGAGCGGCGGGAAGTGCATGCAGGCGATGCGCACGGTCCCGGGTTCGGCGGCGAGGCGCGCGGCCTCCGCCACGCTCCGGCGGAGCCGCTCCGCATCGCGCGCGACCAGGTCGGGGCGGTGCATCTCGAGCCCCATCTCGCCCCCGGCGCCTGCCGCCGCGATGTCATCTCCATCCGCGGGGAGCGGCGGCGCCTCGAGCGCGGTCCAGCCGCGGACGCCGGCGATCACGTACGGCCCCTCGCGGAGCGCGTTCCCGTGGTGCAGGAGGCCGCGGATCGAAGGGAACGGCGCGACCAGCTCCGCGAGCTTCCGCCGGCTATCCGGCCACCAGTAGTCGTGATTGCCCTTGAGCAGCACCTTCCGGCCCGGACGGGCGTCGAGCCAGGCGAGATCCCCGCGCACCTCGTCCGGCCGCATGGCCCACGAGATGTCGCCGAGCACGAGGACCAGGTCATCGGGCGCGACCGCTTCGTCCCAGGCGGCGGCGAGCGGCACGGGGTGTCCGATCCAGCCGAAGCGGTCCATGTCCTTCTGCCGGATCGAGGGGAGGTGCAGGTCGCCGATCGCGTGGAGGCGCATGGGCCGAGTCTAGCGGATCCTGCGCCCGGCGCTCCCCGGCGCGACGCGGTGCGCATGGCTGCGGCTGCTCACGGGCTCCACCAGTAGCTCACCTTGAGGAGCACCGTATTGGTGCCGTCGGCATCGAGGAGCGCGCTCGCGTCGTCCACCGGATGGAACTCGCCGTTGCCCGTGTCGTCGGTGCGATCGTGCTGGTAGACGAGGAAGACGGTCGAGCCCGGCATGTACTCCCAGCGCAGGACCGCGCTGGCGCGAAACTGGCCGAAGTTGAAGTCGGGATCGGCGTAGCTCAGGTCGTCCGTCTCGTCGTCGTCGATGTCCACGTAATAGGTGCCGTTGTCCAGGGTGAGGCGGTCCTCCCCGGGTTCGCCGAAGTAGTCGAAGCGATTGCGGTAGCGCTCGGCGCGCGGCGCGACGACCCGCCGGTGGTCCGCGTAGGAGCCGGCCGAGAGATAGGGCGAGGCGTAGAGCTCGAGGCTCGTCTGCGGCGTGAAGGTCCAGTTCACGCGGGCGGTCAAGCCCAGGGTCTGCTGCACGAGCCGGGCCATCAGGTACTGCGGATCACCGAGCGCCTCCTCCTCGCCCACGTACGCCCAGTCGTCGTGGAGGAACTGGTAGTTCTGCCCGAGGGCGATGTTCAGGTTCGAGGCGATCCGGAAGTAGAACGAGAGCTCGCCGCCCGTCGACCAGGCGCTGCCCGCGGGTTGATGCCACCACCAGGTATCCAGCGTCGCGTAGACGGAGTGCCGCGAGTCGCTCTCGAGTCCGGCCCAGATGTTGTACCCGGGCGGCCGGATCATGGCGGGGCCGCCGCGGAGCGCGGTCACGTGCAGCGATTCGCCGTCGTACTGCCCACCCGCCCACGCGCTCCAGTAGTTGGTGAACTCGATGTACCCGTTCATGTTCCCGCCGAGGGCGAGCTTCTCGCCGCCGAAGTTGGTCCGGTAGTTCGCGTTCCAGTTGAGGCTCGAGCTGCGCAGGATGCGGCCGGGGGTGAAGTGGCGATGGCCGATCCAGAGCGCGCCCGAGATCTCGTCGGCGCGGCGCTGGTAGCCGAGGTCGTTGATCTCGAAGCCGGGTGAGCGCACCTGGCCCGTGAGCGCCCCGCGCCAGGTGCCCGCGAATCTCCCGCACTCGATGAGGCCGAAACCGCCGGCGAGGCTCGTGCGGGCCGGGTCGAGCTCCACGTGCGAAGCATCCGGGCGCTGGAAGTAGCGGCGCGAGCTCTGCTGCAAGACGAGGATCGCAGTGGACGATCCGGAGACGTAGGACGCGGCCGCCTTCCCGTTCACCGCCCAGCCGCGGTCGTCGATGCGATGGCGGATGTCGGCGCCGCCGGCGTAGGCGGCGGCCGGGAGCCAGTCGAGATCGGTCCCGCCGAGACGGCGGTTGGTGGCCGTGGCGATGCCGCCGAGCGCCGTCTCCCCGGCGCGGAAGTCGCGGGCGAATCGGGCCACCGCATAGTTGGTGAGCGGCTCGACGACCACCTCGTCGCGGCTGCCGTCGGCATTCTCGATCCGCGCCACCTCCTCCTGGGTGATGGCCTCGATCGCGCCGAGCGTCACCCCACCGCCCGTCTTCCCGGAGATCTTGGCCGCGCCGAGGATGGTGGTCGCCCCGGGATAGTCCACGTACTCGCCGTCCGCTCCACCCTGCGGCGCGCGCCCGATGCGACGCGTGTAGAACAAGGGCTCGCTCTGGCCGTCCCCGGTCGTGAGCCCGTAGAGGAACTTGTCGGTGCCCTCGAGAAAGAACGGGCGCTTCTCCGGGAAGAAGGTCTCGAACTCGGAGATGTTCAGGACCGATGGATCGGCCTCGACCTGTCCGAAGTCGGGGTTCACCGTCCCGTCGAGCGTCACGTTGCTCGCGATCCCGTACTTGAGATCGAGACCGACCCGGCCCCAGAGATCGCGGCCGTCGGTGAAGGGATCGCCCTCCGCGGCGGGGTGGATATCGGACCCGGCCACCGTGTACGGGAGGAGCTCGATCCGGTGCGGCGGCTCGACGCCGGTGATGCCCTCGAGGGATCCATACTCGCTCACCCAGCGGTCCGAGTCCCTGGGGATCGGCTTCCACAGATCGACCTCGTTCTTGCGGGCGATGACGCGCACGATCTGGAGGCCCCAGGGCCGCTCCGCCGCGGCTGCGAAGCGGAGCTGGCTGAAGGGGACCCGGAGCTCGGCGCACCAGCCGTCGCCGGTGACGCGTGCGGCGGCCTCCCACACGGCGTCCCACGACTCGTCCTCGGCCGTGTCGCTGTGGCGATAGATGTCGCGCTTGACGCCGGCGGCGTTGATCACGAAGTCGAACGCGCTCCGGTGGTCCCCGAACGAGTCGAACGAGACACGGAGCCGGTCCGATTCGCTGTCCCCGTCGCGCCGCGTGAGGAGGCCGACGATGCGCGCGGGTTCGCGGTCGAAGGCGTGGATCCCGACATAGATGGCCGTGCCGTCGTAGAGGAGGCGGGCCTCGGTGCGCTCGCTCGCCGGGGCGCCCTCGTCGGGATCGCGCTGGATGAAGCGATCGATGGGTACCGCGGCGAGCCACGCTTCCTCGTCGAGCCGGCCGTCGATGCGCGGGGGCGGGGCGCCGTCGAGGCGTGTGATCGCGTGGGTATAGGGCGCAGCGGGTGATGAAGCGTCGCCCGGGCCGGCCGGCGGTGCCGCGCTGACGCCGGGGGGCGGCGCGGCACCGGCCACGGCGGGCGGGCCGGCCACGGCGAGCGGGCCGGCCACGGCGGGCGGTGCCGCCGCCAGCACGGCCGCGGCCGCGCCGATGAGAACGATGGATGACCGCCGCCCCATGGTCCGGTGGATGTCCTCGGGTTCGCGTCGCTCCCGGGCCCCGGGCCATGCGCGGAGAATGGGGTCCCGGAGCGAGGCGCGTCCTGTTAACATGATACGGAGACGGATGGGAGGCGGCCGGGGTTTGCGCCAGGCTGGCCTCCCACTTTCGCTTTGTACCTTGTATCAGGAATCGGCTCCCGGATGTCGGTAGGGCAGCCCGGCACCGGTTTCTCCGACTGCCGGGCCGGTCCCCCGCCTTGCCGGCCATTGTCGTGGATCGGTAGCCCCGCGAACGCAGCCCGATCCGGAGGTTAACTCCATGTCCCCGCTACGGATCCGCGTTGCTCTCGGATTGCTGGGGCTCGCCGGCGTGCAGCTCCTCGCCGCGGGGTGCGGCCAGGAGCCCCTCGGACCGGATCGCCGTTCCGGGCGCGACCCCGGTCCCGCGGCCGGCGCTCCGCATGCGATCCATGAGATCGAGGATCCGCTCGATCCCGAAGCTCCCCCGGATCCTGAGTACCCCGACGACCCCGAGCTCCTCATCGTGGGGCAGGCGGTCATCCGACTCGCTCCCGGGGTGGCGATCGAGGACGTGAATGCGGCCTACTGGACGACGACCGTGGCCGCGGTGCCTGAACGTCGCGAGTATGTCGTCGCCGGACCGGAGGGCCTCTCCACCTCGGCGCTGATCGCCGGCATGGCGTGCTCCGGGCTGTGCGCCGATGCCGAGCCGAACTTCCGTCTCGGCACTCCCGAGTCCGAACAGGCCAGTCTCGCCATCTACGAAGGAGTCTTCGGTCACGATGACTACGTGGACCAGGAGGCCCTCGCTCGCATCCAGGCGCCCGCCGCCCAGGCGATCGCGAGCGGTGCAGGAGTCCTCGTGGCGGTCGTCGACACCGGCGCCGATCTCGACCACGTCGATCTGCTGGACAACCTCGTTCCCGGGCGCGACCTGGTCGACGGCGACCTGGATCCCTCCGATCTGCCCGACGGCATCGACAACGACGCCGACGGCGTGATCGACGAGGCGGCCGGTCATGGCTCCCACGTGGCCGGCATCATCGCTGCTGTCGCACCCGCCGTGTCGATCATGCCGATCCGCGTCCTCGATTCGGAGGGAAACGGCGATATCTTCACCGTTGCGCGTGGTATCTACGCGGCGATCGATGCCGGCGCCGACGTGATCAATCTGAGCCTGGGCCTCCACGAGACGGCGAGGGTCATGCGGCGCGCGATCCAGGAGGCGCGCCAGGCGGGAGTCCTCGTCGTCGTCTCGGCCGGCAATGCCGGAGTGCGCATCAACCGCCAGTTCCCAGCCAACCTGAGCGAGGCGATGACGATCGCCGCGACCGATCGCTACGACTTGAAGGCCGTCTTCTCGAACTACGGTTCGAACGTGTCGGTGTCGGCGCCCGGCGTCGGCATCATGTCGACGTACTGGAACGGCGGCTACGCCCTGTGGAGCGGCACCTCGATGGCCGCGCCGTTCACGGCGGGGGCGGCGGCGCTCCGCCTCAGTCAGGGAGGGCTGCCGCCCGGCACGCTCCAGCAACGGATCGAGGACACATCGCACCCGCTCAACGTCTACGGCGGAGAGCTTGGCGAGGGCCGGATTGATCTCCTCGCGCTGGTGGCGCCGCCGAAATCCTGATCCGTGCCGCGTGCGGCGGACGATCAGCGCAGGCGGTAGTGCACGCCGAGCATGAGGAGCAGGTGCTCGCGGTGTCCGTCCCCGGCCGTGTTGATCAGGAAGAAGCGCGGGCTCAGATCGATTGCGAGAGCGCCGATCGGGATCTCGACGCCGGCCCCGAGGTTGTAGGTGATCGCCCCGTCCGCATCCGCCGCGCCCTCGAGATCCACCCAGCTCCAGCCGAGGCCTCCGGTCCAGTAGAGCCAGGGGATGATGCCGCCGCGCGAGATGGCGTTGAAGGAGAGGCTCGTCACGTCGGTGAAGTCGCCGCCCCCGAACCAGGTGAGCCCCGGCTCGAGGGAGTAGCTCCCCCCTCCGATCCGGGCGCGGAGGCCGAGGAGAAGGCCGGACACGGCATCGTCGCCGAAGGGCTGGTCGAGGCCGAGGACGGCCCCGGCCTCAATCGGGGTCGCCGCCGGGAGCGGCGCCGGGGCGGCGAGAACCGCGAGCGCAGCGGCCGCCATCACGGCCCGGGCGGCGGCGCGCTGCCGCCCGCGCCGGCCGGCGGTCACCGCGAGACGGCTCTCACGGCTGGCTCCGATCATGGGCCGGGTCCTCACGCGGGCCGGCGGTCCGCGCGGTGCGGGGAGCCGGCAGGCACCCGCGGTGGCGCGATGCCCGCCGGCCTCTCCAGGGCGATGCTCAGATCTCCTCGCTGAACGTGATGGTGATGGTCACGATCACATTGTTGATGTTCACGTTGTAGTCACCACCGGCGATCGCATAGACCGTGAAGGTGCCGCTTTCCACCGCGGTTTGCAGTTTCTCGAAGTTCAGGAGCAGGTCGAGAGACTCCTCGTAGTCAATCGTCCGACCCCCGACCGGCACAGTCCGAATCCAGCGTGACCACCCACCTGGTGTCACCGGGGGTTGATACTGCATCGGCCCCCCGAGATGCAAGCACGACTTGCCGCCCGGCGCGGGGCCGTCCGCGCGGCGAGCCCGGCGGGCGGCTCACACGATGCGCTGGCCGAGGGCCGAGAGGATGAGCTCGGTGCCGACCTCGGCCGAGTGGTTCCGGAGGTCGAGGATCGGGTTCAGCTCCGCCACGTCGAGCGCGACCAGGCGGCCCGTCTCCGCCGCCATCTCGCAGAGGAGATGCGCTTCGCGATAGGAGAGGCCGCCGCGCACCGGAGTGCCGACCCCCGGCACGACCTCCGGATCGAGGCTATCCAGGTCGAGGCTCAGGTGGATGCCGCCCGTCGAGCGGGTGAGCGCCGCGAGCACCTCGTCGAGGATCGAGCCCATCCCGCGGCGATCGATCTCGGTCATCGTATAGGCGCGCACTCCGCTCTGGCGGACGAAGGCCTTCTCGTGCTCGTCAAGATTGCGGAGCCCGATCATGGCGACGTGCTCGGGTCGGATGCTCGCGCCGCCGCCGATCGCGGCGAGCGCGGCCGGCCCGATGCCGAGGACCGCGGCGAGCGGCATGCCGTGCACGTTCCCGGAGGGGCTCGTCTCCGGCGTGTTCATGTCGGCGTGCGCGTCCACCCAGACGACGGCCAGCTCCTCGCCACGGGCGCGGAGCGCGCGCGCAACACCGGGGATCGAGCCGGCGGCGAGCGAATGATCGCCGCCGAGGGTGATCGGGAAACGGCCGGCGGCCACGCTCGCGGCGGTCATCTCGGCCAGGGTGCGGCAGGCGTCCGCGATCTCGGCGATGAAGCGCTGGCGTGGATCACCGGGGTCGAGGCCCTCGGGAATGGGGACCCGGAGATCGCCGCGATCGGTCACGATGTGGCCGAGCGCCGTCAGGCGGTCGGCGAGGCCGGTGAGGCGGAAGGCCGAGGGACCCATGTCGACGCCGCGGCGACCCGCGCCGAGGTCGAGCGGGACACCGATCAGATCGATGGGGGGAGTGCGGGTCCCACTCATGGCCGGCAAGGATCTCCGTTCCGTTGACCGAGGGCGTGACGAGACGGCATTCTGCGACATTCTATGGACAGGCGCGCAGAGGGGCAACCGGTGAATCGATGCCGGACGGCGGCGTGTGGGACGGGCGACGGTAATCCTCTCCGGCCGGCAAGGAGATCACCGGATCGGAGGCTGCCGAAAGTGCCCGCCGGTGGACGCCGAACCGGTCGCCGCATGTTTCCTCGCCCGCGGCGCTGCGTGCCGCCCGCGAGAAGGGTTTTGCAGCAGCCTCCTGGCAGCCCGTCGGCCGCGAAGTTGCTGCCGGGTCCCGATCCGGATAGAATCCCGCGCAGCAAGCACCGCGTTGCACCACACCGCGGCCCCAACCCCCCGACGACGAGCGGGCCAGGAGCCATGACCTCCCACGAATCGCGCACCCTTCTCCTCGAGGAGCTGCTCCGCGAGCGCATCCTCGTCCTCGACGGCGCCATGGGCACCGCGATCCAGGCGCGCGATCTCACCGCGGCCGACTTCGGCGGGCCCGAGCTCGAGGGCTGCAACGAGCACCTCGTCCTCACCCGCCCCGATGTGATCCTCGATATCCATCGCGGCTACCTCGAGGCCGGCGCCGACATCCTCGAGACCGACACCTTCGGCGGCACGCCGATCGTCCTCGCCGAGTACGGCCTCGCCGCGCGCACCCGCGAGCTCAACCGGGTCGCCGCCGAGCTCGCCGGCCGGGCCGCGCGCGAGCACTCGACCCCGGCGCGCCCGCGCTTCGTCGCCGGCTCGATCGGTCCGACGACCAAGGCCATCACGGTGACCGGGGGCGTCACGTTCGACGAGCTCACGGCCGCCTTCCGCGAGCAGGCGGTGGGGCTCCTCGTGGGCGGCGTGGATCTCCTCCTCGTCGAGACGCAGCAGGACACGCGGAACGTGAAGGCCGCGCTCCTCGGCATCGCGGCGGCGGCGGCCGAGATCGGCCATCGGGTGCCGGTCATGGTGTGCGGCACGATCGAGCCCACGGGCACCATGCTCGCCGGGCAGAGCGTCGAGGCCCTCTACGCCTCGGTCATGCACGCGGACCTCTTCTCGATCGGGCTCAACTGCGCCACCGGACCGGAGTTCATGACCGATCACCTGCGGGCCCTCTCGGCGCTCGCGAAGACCCGCGTCTCCTGCATTCCGAACGCGGGGCTGCCCGACGCGGAGGGGCGCTACCTCGAGACGCCGGACGGCATGGCGCGCGTGCTCGAGCGCTTCGCGGAGCAGGGCTGGCTCAACCTCGTCGGCGGCTGCTGCGGCACGACCCCGGCGCACATCCGGCGCTCGCCGCCATGGTGGAGGGGAAGCGGCCGCGCGTCCCGGCCGAGCACCGGCGCACGTTCGTCTCCGGGATCGACTTCCTCGAGGTGAGCGATGACAACCGGCCCGTCCTCGTCGGCGAGCGCACGAACGTGATCGGCTCGCGCCAGTTCAAGGAGCTCGTCACCGCGGGGAAGTGGGAGGAGGCGAGCGAGGTCGGCCGCCGCCAGGTGAAGGGCGGCGCCGGGATCGTGGACGTCTGCCTCGCCGATCCCGATCGCGACGAGCTCGCCGACATGGACGCCTTCCTGCCCGAGCTCATCCGCAAGGTGAAGGCGCCGCTCATGATCGACTCGACCGACCCGCGGGTCATCGAGCTGGCGCTCACCTACAGCCAGGGGAAGGCGATCATCAACTCGGTGAACCTCGAGGACGGCGAGGAGCGCTTCGCCCACGTGCTGCCGCTCGCGCGCCGTTTCGGCGCCGCGGTCGTCTGCGGCACGATCGACGAGGATCCGGCCGCCGGCATGGCGGTGACGCGCGAGCGCAAGCTCGAGGTGGCCGGCCGCGCGTACGCGCTCATGACCGGGAAGTACGGGATCCCGCCCGAGGACGTGATCTGCGACCCGCTCACCTTTCCCTGCGGGACCGGCGATGCGAAGTACGTGGGGAGCGCGGTCGAGACCATCGAGGGGCTCCGCCTGATCAAGGAAGCGTTCCCGGAGACGAAGACCATCCTCGGCGTCTCGAACGTGTCGTTCGGCCTGCCCGCCGCCGGGCGCGAGGTCCTGAACTCGGTCTTCCTCTACCACGCGACGCGGGCCGGACTCGACCTCGCCATCGTCAACACCGAGAAGCTCGAGCGCTACGCCTCGATCCCCGAGCGCGAGCGCGCGCTCGCCGAGGACCTCCTGTGGAACCGGGGCGCCGATCCGGTCGCCGCCTTCGCCGCCCACTTCCGGGACGCCGCGTCACGGATCAAGCGCGACACGAAGGCGCTCCCGCTCGACGAGCGGCTCGCGAGCTACATCATCGAGGGCACCAAGGACGGCCTGATCGCCGATCTCGAGCTGAAGCGCAAGGAGGCGCACTCCCCTCGACATCGTCAACGGTCCGCTCATGCGCGGGATGGACGAGGTGGGCCGGCTCTTCAACGCGAACGAGCTCATCGTGGCCGAGGTGCTCCAGAGCGCCGAGGCGATGAAGGCGGCGGTGAACCACCTCGAGCCGTTCATGGAGAAGGCGGACACCCAGTCCCGGGGCAAGGTGCTACTCGCCACGGTCAAGGGCGATGTGCACGACATCGGCAAGAACCTGGTCGAGATCGTCCTCGCGAACAACGGCTACACGGTGGTCAACCTGGGGATCAAGGTGCCGCCGGAGGCCCTGATCGCGGCCGTGCGCGAGCATGCCCCGGATGTGGTCGGGCTCTCCGGGCTCCTCGTCAAGTCGGCGCAGCAGATGGTGGTCACCGCCGCCGACATGCGCGATGCCGGGGTGGGGGTGCCGATCCTGGTCGGTGGGGCGGCGCTCACCGGCAAGTTCACGCGGACGCGGATCGCGCCGGCGTATGACGGGCTCGTCATCTACGCCAAGGACGCGATGAACGGGCTCGATCTCATGAACAAGCTCATGGATCCCGCCGGTCGCGGCGAGCTCGCCGCCAGGATCGCCGCGGAGGAGAAGAGCGCCGCTGCTCAAGCCGCCGCCCAGGCCGCGCCGCCGGGCGGAGACGGCCGCCCGGGCGCGGCGCGCCCTGCGGTGCGCTCCGCCGCGGTTCGCACCGATCTCCCGATCCCGCCGGCGCCCGACCTGGAGCGCCATGTCCTCCACGTGCCCTCGCTCGACGAGGTGTGGGCCTACCTGAATCCGCAGATGCTCTACGGGCGACACCTCGGGCTCCGCGGCGATTACGAACGCCTCCGGGCCGCGGGGGACGAGAAGGCGCTCGCGCTCGAAGCGGCGGTCGAGGCGGTCAAGGCCGAGTGCCGCGCCGGGGCGATGCAGGTCCGTGTGGTCTGGCAGTTCTTCGCCGCGGAGAGCGCCGGGAACGATCTCCTCCTCTTCGCCGGGCCCGCGGCGCGGGAGCCGGCGGCCCGGATCGCCTTCCCGCGGCAGGGGAAGGAGCCGGGGCTCGCCATTCCCGATTTCGTGCTGCCGGCGCGGGACGGCGCCCGCGATAGCGTTGCGCTCTTCGTCACCACCGCCGGCGCCGGGATCCGCGCCCGCGCCGAGGAAGCGAAGGCGCGCGGCGAGTACGTACGCTCGCACGCGCTCTCGGCGCTCGCGCTGGAGACGGCGGAGGCCGCGGCCGAGTGGCTGCACGCGCGGCTCCGCAACCTGTGGGGCTTCCCCGACCCGCCGGAGACGACCATGCGCGATCGCTTCCGCGCCCACTATCGCGGGAAACGCTACTCGTTCGGCTATCCCGCCTGTCCCGAGCTCGGCGATCAGGCGACGCTCTTCAAGCTGCTCGCGCCCGCCGACATCGGAGTGGATCTCACCGAGGGCTTCATGATGGATCCCGAGGCGAGCGTGTCGGCCCTCGTGTTCCATCACCCTGACGCCGTCTACTTCGCCGCCGGCGCCGCCGAGGCCGCCGAGATCACGGTCGCGGCCCGCGAGTAGCGCGCCGCACTGCCTCCGGCGAGATCGCGCCCGCAGCCCCGCCCGGCGCGTAGCGCCGCCGCACGCCGCGAATTCCGCCGCCGCGGCCGGCAATAAACGGCCCGCCCGCGCCGGCTCGAATCCGCTCAGTTCACCGCGGAGGGTTCGAGTCGAAACGCGGGCGGGCCGTTTCTCTCAACAGGCCGAACGCGTCGGCCTGTGCGCTCTGACTACACCGAGTCCTTGAGGGCCTTGAGGGCGCGGATCTTGACCACGTTGCGCGCCGGCTTGGCCTTGAACATGGCCTCCTCGCCGGTGAACGGGTTGATGCCCTTGCGCGCCTTGGTCGCGGGCTTGTACTGCACGGTGAACTTGGCGAGCCCGGCGAGGCTGAACGACTTGGGACCGGCTTTGAGATCGCTCTGCAGCATCGAGGTCATGGCATCGAACACGCTCACGACCTGCTTGCGCGTGAGGCCGGTCTTCTCGGCGATCTGCCCGACGATCACTCCCTTGCTGCGCGGCTTGTCAGCCTTCGCGAACTTGTAGGCGGCGGGGCCGGTCACCTTGGCGACCTTCTTCACGGTCTTCTTGGCAGCCACTGTTCTTTTCCTCCAATCCCTGGAGCCTATGTCTCGTGGAGCGGCGGCGCTCGGCCGGTCCATGGTGGCCGGCGCGCGAGCGCTGCGTCCTGTCCATGGCCCGTATTCTTACCGCATCGCGCACGCGATGGGGACTTTTCTTGCGGAAAAGAAGCACTTTCTTGCCTGCCGGCAAGCGGGGGGCCGCAATTCCGCCGGTTCACGGCGCCGCGGGACAGAGGAGGCCCTCGGTCACGAGGTTCCCGAGGACCGCTGCTTCCTCGCCGGGCTCGGCGCCGAGCTCCCGCATCCGCGCGGCGAGCGCCGGCTCGGCGATCCTCGTCTCGGCGGACCTGAGGAGGGAGTAGAGCTCGGGCGTCACCGGCGCGTAGCGCGGGGTAGCGTCCGCCCACGACATCCCCGGCTCCGGCACCTTGTCCACCACGAGATGCTCCTGCGCATCCGGCTCGAGTCCGAGGAGCACCGGGAGCGACCAGCGCGGATCGAGGAGCGACTCGATCGCCGTCCGCCCGCGGGCGGTCAGGGCGCCGCTCACACGATGGTGGAGCTCCGACGTGCCGGCCGGCACCGCCAGGACCCTGGCCCACGGCGCGAGGACGAGGTGCGTCGAGTCGCCGGGGTGGGGGCGGGGTTCGCCGGCCGGCGGCGCCGGCGCGCGCCGCACCGCGGCGATGGCCTTGTCGAGCCGCGCGAGCGGCCCGACGCGCGCGTCCACCTGACCCGGCGGGCCGAGCTCGAGGTAGTCGGCGAAGGCGAAGATCATGGCCGCTCCGCCCCGGATCGCGTCATGGAAGAACCGGCTGGCGAAGAACGCCTCCAGGAGCTTGGTCTCGGGGGGCCGCGCGCCTTCCCGCCCCCGCCGGAGCGCCATGGCGGCGGCTGTGGACAACTCCTCCATCAGCGCCGCCAGGGTCCGCGCCCGGCGCGCCCGATCCGTGCGATAGGCCCGCGGATCGGGCGCCACGAGCCAGCTCCGTTCCTCCGCGGTCAGGTCCTCGCCGGCGAGAGCACGGTCCCGGTCGGCGTAGACGGCGCGGGCGAGATCCGGGTCGTAGAGCATCCGGACCACGAGCCGGTAGAGCGCTCGCCCGCTCACGAGGCGACCTCGGCGGCGAGCGGCGAGTCGGCGAGCACGCGGTGGATGCGTTCGAACACGGGGAGGCAGTCCCGGAGCGGGTTCCGCTCGCACTCGAAGACCACCGCCCTCAGGTTCGGGGCGCGCGGCGCCACGTGCTCGAAGATGGCCCAGGTCTCGGGCAGGACCCGGGTCAGGTGGTCGTCCTCGACGTAGCGGTACCCCTCCCGCTCCTCCTCGGTGCCCCCGGCGACATGCATCTCGACGACGCGATCGAGGGGGAAGCCGTCGAACCCGTCGAGCGGCGAGCGCCCCATCGCCCGCTGGTAGATGGCCAGGTGGGCGCAGTCGAGAAGGAGCCCGGTGTCGGCCTCGGCCGCGAGCCGCGCGAAGAAGTCGAGGAGACCGAGATCGCCGAGGAAGACCTGTCCCGGCGGGTTCTCCGGCAGCACTTCCAGGCCGAGCTCGTCCCGGAGGCGGCGGATCCCCGCGGCCATGGCGGTGGCGGTCTCTCCGGCGAGGATCGGGGGGAGGAGCAGCATGTGTCCGCGGTCGCGCGGTCCGAAGTGCCAGAGCCCGGCGTCCCCGCACACCCAGGCGGGCCGGAGGATCGCGGCGATCTCCTTGACCCGGTCGAGCCACGCCGGGTCGAAATCCTCCGGATGATCGAGGTTGAGATCCAGGAAGTGGTAGGTCGTGGGGAGGCCGTGGGCCGCCCAGGCCCGCGTCGAGCGATCGAGCCCCTTGGCCGTCTCCACGCCGACCTCGAGGAACGCGGCCCATCGCGGCTGGGCGTAGGAGAGCGCGTTCACGTCGAGGGCCCCGGGCGCGGCAGCCGCTCCGAACTCGGTGGACACGCCGAGGCCGAGGCGGGGGAGGCGCGCCACTCGCTCGCTGAAGGCCGGGCTCTCGATCGAGCTCATGTCCCGATGGTGCGCCACGGCGGCGCCCAGTTCAACTGCCGCCGGGCGAGCCGGGCCGGGTCAGGTTGACACCCGAGCGGGGCTCTGCGGATAATCCGCGCCGTCAAATGAAGTTGCCGCGTGCGGTCCGGCCCGCGGACCGCCGTATCGGGACTGCCCGGCGAAGGAGCCCGCCATGTGGATGCGCCTCTCCAATCTGATCAGGGGATTCCTCGGTCTGTTCATCTCCGGCATCGAGCGCCAGAATCCCCGCGCGCTGATCGAAGTCGAGAAGGAGAACCTGCGCAAGCAGATCGCCCGCTACAACGACAACCTCGCCGTGCACGCGGGGTTCACCGAACGGCTGCTCCGCCAGGTCAAGAACCTCGAGGCGCAGGAGCGCGATCTCGCGGCCAAGGCTGCGGCCAACCTGAAGGTGGGGAACCGCAACGCCGCCGCCCAGTACGCGCTCCAGTTGAAGACGGTGAAGGAGCAGCTCGAGGAGAATCGCGCGCAGCTCGCGACCGCCGAGGAGACCTTCAAGAAGCTCGTGCAGGCGCGCGACGTCTCGGTCAGGGACGCGCAGGCGAAGATCGAGAACCTGAAGCGCCTCATGACCGAGACCGAGATGCTCGAGGCGCAGGCCGAGCTCCAGGAGATGGCCACCGGCATGATCGCCACGGTCGGCGGCTCGGGCGACACCCTGAACCGCGTCGAGGAGTACCTGACCGAGCGGCGCGACAAGGCGGCGGGCCGCACCCGGGTCGCCGCGACGACGATCGACACCTCCAAGGTGGAGCTCCTGGAGGCGGAGCAGCAGGCGCTTGCCGAGCAGGCACTCACCGAGTTCGCGGCGAGCTACGGCCTCGAGCTGCCGCCGGCGGAGAAGGCCGCCGAGGGGCCGGCGCCGGCGCCGCCCCAGAAGGACATGGGCCCGCAGGTCCGGGAGTCGTGAGGGTTCCCCCGGCCGGCCCCGGTGCGCCGCGCCGGCACGAGGCGCTTGAGGAAGGAGATTGATGATGGCGGATGAGAAGGTGGGAACGACTGGCCTCGGGAAGCTCGTGCTCGTGCTCTTCATCCTGGCCCTGGTCGCGGGCGCCGTTTACTTCTTCCGCGACGCGATCCTGCCCGCCGGCAAGGAAGGCCCGGGAGATGTCGACCTCGACGCCTTCAAGGATCAGGCCGGCAAGTTCGAGGCCCCCGACACCAAGGGCATCACCACGGTCAACGAGTACACCTACGTGCCGTCGGAGAAGCTGCCGCCGGTCAAGGGCGTCTCGAACTACAAGTGGGACGCGAAGGAGAAGATCGTCCAGTTCCCGATCAACGTCTGGATCGGCTGGCTGCCGATCGTGGCCGCGAACCACGGGTTCGCGCCCTCGACCGAGTCGGTCTTCTTCAAGGACTACGGGTTCAAGGTGAATCTGAAACTGGTCGACGATCCGGTGGTGGCGCGCGACGCCTTCGCCGCGGGCGAGAGCCACATCCTGTGGGGCACGCTCGACATGATCGCGCTGTTCGCGCCCGGGCTGATGCAGGACTCGCGCACCGCGCCGCGCGTCTACCAGCAGATCGACTGGTCGAGCGGCGGCGACGGCATCGTCGTCCGCGGCGACATCCAGTCGGTGCGGGATCTCAAGGGCAAGACGGTGGTCTACGCCCAGAACAGCCCGTCCCAGTACTTCATCAACAACCTGCTGCTCGCCGCCGGGATCCAGCCGGCCGAGGTCAAGCACAAGTACACGGCCACCGCCTTCGAGGCGGCGGCCGCCTTCGTCGCCGACAAGAAGATCGACGCCTGCGTGTCGTGGGCGCCCGACATCTACAACATCCCGGACAAGGTCCCCGGCACGCGCATCCTCACCACCACGGCCGAGGCCAACAAGCTGATCGCCGACGTATGGGCGGCGCGCGCCGACTTCGCGAAGGATCATCCCGAGATCGTGAAGGGCCTGGTCGCCGGGATCTTCAAGGGGATGGACCTCCTCAACGACGGGACGTTCAAGGCCCAGGCCTTCCAGTGGATGGGCGAGGGCTACGGCATGCCAGTGGACGAGATCGCCGGCATGGTCAACGACGCCCACTCGACCAACTTCCCCGAGAACAAGGACTTCTTCCTCAACGCGAACAGCCCGACCAACTTCGAGCGGAGCTGGAAGAACATCAACTTCGTATACCGGGAGCTCGGGCTGATCGGGACACCGGCCCGCTTCGATGAGGTGATGGACTTCACGATCGTCAAGCAGCTCGACAGGGAAGGCGTCTTCAAGCACCAGGCGGAGCCCGCGCGTGCCGTCTTCGCGCCGACGAGCTACAAGAAGCTCTCGGCCGAGGCGCCGATCGTCACCCAGACCATCCGCATCAACTTCTATCCGAACTCGTCCAACCTCTACGAGCCGCAGCACGACGATCTGGGGAATGCGCTGGCCAGCACGCTCTACGATCCGTCGGTCGATGCGACGCTCGAGAAGGTGGCGCGGCTCGTCGGGCAGTACGATCGCGCGGTGATCGCGATCCTTGGCCACACCGACTCCTCGATGAAGGAGCGGGGCGTGCGCTACGATGACGTGAAGCAGCTCTCGCTGGATCGGGCCAACGCGGTCAAGGAGGCGCTCGTCAAGAAGTTCAAGTTCGAGCCCGCCAAGTTCGCGATCGAGGGGAAGGCCTGGGACGAGCCGGCCGATCCCGAGGACCCGCTGAACCAGGCGCTCAACCGCCGAGTGGAGATCGCGGTCTATCCGCCGGAGGCCAAGTGACGGATCGCCCGGCGGGGGGTGCGGCCCGGTCTGCCGGGGGGATATGGGCGCTCCGCATCAGGGAACGCATTCCGCCCTGGCTCGCCTGGCTCCTCGGCGTGATCCCGGTCGCGCTCCTCCTCGCCGTGTGGCTCGCCGCCACCGGCGGGGCCGAGCCCGAGGCGCGGATGATCTCGCCGACCATCCTGCCGAGCCCGGGGGAGGTCGTCCGCTCCTTCCCCGGGCTGTGGTTCGATCGCGCCGTCTCCCGCAATCTCGCCGTCTCCTTCCTGCGCGTCGCCGAGGGTTTCCTCCTCGCCGTGGCCATCGTCTTCCCGCTCGGCCTCCTCATGGGCTCGTTCACCAAGGTGCGGGCGGCGTTCATGCCGCTGGCCGTGTTCGGGGCCTACCTGCCGATTCCGACCCTGGTCCCGCTCACGCTCAGCCTGTTCGGGACCGGCGAGCTGCAGAAGGTCGTCTTCCTCGCCCTGGCCTTCGGCATCTACCTCCTGCCGCAGATCGTGGGGGCGGTGGACGCGGTGGACGACATCTATCTCAAGACCGCCTACACGCTCGGCGCCTCGCGGGCCCAGGCGGTCCGCCAGGTGCTCCTGCCGGTGGCCTGGCCGCGCATCTTCGAATCGCTCCGGCTCGGCTTCGGCGTCGGCTGGAGCTACATCCTGCTCGCCGAGATGGTGGACATCGGGAAGGGCCTCGGCGGGATCATCATCACCTCGCAGCGGCGGGGGCCGCGCGAGCACATCTATCTCGTGCTCGTCCTCATCGTCGCGGTCGCCTTCGTCACCGACAAGCTGTGGGTGGCGATCGGGAACCGTCTCTTCCCGTGGCAGGAGTCGCGCCGATGACCGCGGCGGGTGCAGCGCCGGGATCCGCGCCGGCCGCTCCGGCGGCCGCCGTCCCGCCGGTGGTCGAGTTCCGCGCGGTCGAGAAGACCTTCAATCCCGGCACGCCGCGCGCGTTCACCGCGCTCAGGGACCTGAGCTTCCGCATCGACGACAAGCCGGACTACGGCGAGTTCATCGCCATCGTCGGCCCCTCCGGCTCCGGCAAGTCCACCATCCTGAACCTGATCCAGGGCTTCGACGACGTCTACCCGCCGACCACGGGCGAGGTGCGCGTGCACGGGCAACTCGTGACCGGACCGGGGCGCGACCGCGGCATGATCTTCCAGAAGTACAGCTCGTTCCCGCAGCGCACGGTGCTCGAGAACGTCACCTTCGGGCTCGAGCTGAACCAGCGCGAGCTCGGCCTCGGCCGCTCGGCGATCGTGGACCTGGCGCGCGACTGGCTCCGCAAGGTGGGGCTCGCCGAGCACGAGCGGAAGTACCCGCACCAGCTCTCCGGCGGCCAGCAGCAGCGGGTGGCGATCGCCCGCGCGCTGGCCCTCAAGCCGAAGATCATCCTGATGGACGAGCCGTTCTCGGCGCTCGACGAGCCGACCCGCCTGGAGATGCAGCGGCTCATCATGGCCCTCTGGCACGAGGTCGAGGCCACGGTCTTCATCATCACCCACTCGATCGCGGAGGCGGTGTACCTGGGCGATCGAGTGTGGATCATCACGCCCGCGCCGGGGCGCATCGGGAAGGAGTTCGCCGACATCATTCCGCGCACGCGGGACGCGGATCCGCTCGTCGTGCAGGAGAGCGCGAGCTTCAAGGCGGTGGTGGCCGAGGTGGCGGCGGCGTTCCGGACCCTGGAGGCGGGCAAAGCCTGACCCAAGCCATGGCGAAGAAGCCCCTGAGCTACTGGGACTACGTGCGGGCCGCCTTCCGGCATCCGTATCCGGTCCCGCTCCTCGGACGGATGCCCGTGAACCAGATGGGGCTCCTCGCCTTCGAGCCTCCTCGGGTTCGTGAACCCCGGCTTCTGGCTCCTGGGCGCGGCGGCCGAGCTCTCCTACCTCGGCTGGCTGTCGTCGAATCAGCGCTTCCAGCGGCTGGTCCAGGGCGAGATGCTCGTCGCGAGCCAGCGCGGAGCCGACGAGATGGTCAAGGAGACGCTCGCGCGGCTCGCCCTCGACGCGCAGGCGCGCTACCGGCGCCTCCTCGCCGAGTGCGCGCGCATCCTCGGCATCACGCCGGCGACCCACCGGAACGAGTCGGGCACGCTCGAGGACCTGCGCGCGGGGAGCCTCAACAGCCTGCTCGCGCTCTTCCTGCGCCTCCTCGTCTCGCGCGAGGTGATCCGGCAGAACCTGGCGCAGGTGGATCCGCGGGCGCTGGAAGCCGCGGTCGAGGATCTCAAGGCGCGCCGCGCCGCGGCCGCGGAGGGGAGCCCGCTCGCCCGCTCGCTCGAGGCGACCCTCGACATCCAGACCAAGCGCCGCGCCAATCTCGAGCGGGCGCGCTCGAGCCTCGAGGTGATCGACGCCGAGCTCGAGCGCATCGAGCAGCAGGTGCGCCTGATCCGCGAGGAGTCCGCGGTCTCGGGCGGGCCGGAGATGCTCTCGGCGCGGCTCGATGCGGTGAGCCAGACCCTCGCCGAGACCTCGCGCTGGATGGACCAGAACGCGGAGCTCTTCGGCACGCTCGCCGGGGACGAGCTCGGCGAGGGCGGACCGCTCCTGCCGCGGCTCGAAGGGCCGCTGGCGGCGCCGCCGGAGCTGGAGGGGCCGCCGGACACGCCACCGCCGCCGCCCCGGCGCGGCCGGGAAAGGGCCTGAAGATCATGGCAGTGGACGCCGCGGGCCGGCTCGCGCCGTGGGCGGAGGAGATGCGCGCGATCTTCCGCGCCGGCACGACGAGCCAGTTCATCCTCCACGGCAACGTGTTCGACCTGGTGCCCGCCCCCGGCGGCGAGGACTACCTTTCTCTCCGCCGCTTCCTGACCACGGTCATGTTCGACCCCTTCGAGGTGGTCGTGCACTACGACCGCGGCAAGGGGATCCGCATCCTGAAGGGGGCCGAGGCCTTCCAGCGGTTCCTCGCGGCCTTCGACGCCTTCGAGGGGACGAGCTGGTCGTCGCTCCCGGCGACGGGGGCCGACAAGGCGGCGGCGCTCGATCTCTCGGGCCTCCTGCCCCGCGATCCGAAGCGGGCCCTCGAGCTGATCGACCGCTTCCTGCGCGGGGCGCTCGGGCGCACCCGGGTCGTGGACGGGAAGGCGGTGGCCGATCCGCTGCGCGTCGCGGTGATGATCGACTACGCTCACTTCATCGCGCCGCAAGGTGATCCGCTCTACCTCGCCGACCTGAGCCAGACCCTGATCCAGCTCATCGACTGGGGTTCCGATCCCGCGATCACGAGCGCCTTCGTGACCACCGTCCTCCTCACCGAGAACCTCGCCGACCTGAACCGCATGCTGGTCGAGAGCCCGTACTCGGCCAAGATCAAGATCGAGCTGCCGGCCGCGGTCGAGCTCCGCGATTTCATCGCGTTTCTGACCAGGGAGGCGCCCGACTTCGCGGCCGTGAGCGAGTTCGGCCCCGAGGTGCTGGGCGAGCGCCTGGTCGGGCTGTCGCGGGTGAGCGTGCGCACGCTCCTCCGGCGCGCCATGGCCGAGAAGGAGCGGCTGACCGGGGCCTACCTGACCCATGTCAAGAAGGAGACGATCGAGAAGGAGGCGTTCGGGCGGCTCGACTTCATCGAGTCGGCGCGCACCCTCGACGACGTGGCCGGGCACGAGGAGGCCAAGGCCTGGCTCCGCCAGGACGCGGTGTTGCTCAGAAAGGGCGTGAGCGCCGCGATCCCGATGGGCTATCTCCTCACCGGCCGCATCGGGACCGGCAAGACCTACCTCGTCGAGTGCCTGGCCGGCGAGATCGGCATCCCCTGCGTCGAGCTCAAGAACTTCCGCGAGAAGTGGGTGGGGGCGACCGAGGGGAATCTGGAGAAGGTCTTCTCGATCCTGCACGCGCTCGGCCAGGTGATCGTGTTCGTGGACGAGGCCGACCAGGCCATGGGGCGGCGCGGCGGCGGCGACGGGGACTCCGGGCTCTCGGGGCGGGTCTACGCCATGATGGCCCGCGAGATGAGCGACACGAAGAACCGCGGGAAGATCATCTGGATCTTCGCCACCTCGCGGCCCGATCTCCTCGAGGTGGATTTGAAGCGCCAGGGCCGGCTCGACGTGCACATCCCGCTCTTCCCGCCCGGGACGGCGGCCGGCCGGAAGGCGCTCTTCGCCGCCATGGCGCGGAAGCTCCGGGTGCCGATCGCGCCCGCGGACCTGCCGCCGCTTCCCGACAACGACCAGATCGGCGGCAACGAGATGGAGGGGATCCTGGTCCGCGCGCTCCGCGCCTACGAGACGCAGCCGGACGGCGCGTCGCGGCAGGACCTGCCGCAGGTCATCGCGGACGTGATCACCGACATCCGGCCCTCGGCCCACACCGAACGGCTCGAGCTCATGGATCTCCTCGCGGTGAAGGAGTGCACGGATACGCGCTTCCTGCCGGAGCGCTTCAAGAACCTGTCGATGGCCGCGGTCAACGCGCGGATCGCCGAGTTGAAGGTTGTCATCGGCGAGGCGTGAAGAGCGCTTGCAGGATATCGGACAAAGTTGATGCGAGGCGTCAGCAAACTTGACACTCGCCAGATCGCCGCTGCCGGCTCCATCCTCTTGATCTTCAGCATCTTACGGATGAACACCGCTTTCTGCGGTGTGCGCTATCCAGAAGCTGGATAGCGCCCCTCACTGCAGACAGCCTGTGGACAGCGTGCATGGCCGCCCGGCCGCGGCCGTGTGACCTCTGCAACGCCATGTCGGGCATGAAGATGCGGACCATGCATGGCAACGCGCGGATGCGCGCGCGATCTTGGCATGCGACTTGCCTCACTGCATAGATCGGTGAGATCCGCTATGGAGGTCCAGGTCTTGTCCAAGAGCGTGCTGATCGTCGATGACGAGCGCCTCATTGCGCGCACGTTGTCCAGCGCCCTCGCGGATGCCGGATTCGACACGCGGATCGCTTCGAACATCGAGGCGGCGGAAAGCCAGATCTTCACCGCCGATTCGGAGTTCGATCTGATCATCATCGACAACCGGCTGCCGAAGGGCAGCGGACTTGGTCTTCTCGAGAAGCTGAGAGCGGGCGATGTCCAGGCCAAGGTCATCCTGATGACCGCCTTCGACAATCCCGAGACCAAGGCCGAGGCCCGGCGACTGGGTGTCCAGCGGTACTTCACCAAACCATTCGATCTCGGAGCGATGATCGCCGAGGTCGAGACCTTGGTCGGTCCAGGGCACTGAGCGCCACGGTCCGGGCCCGGGTCAGAGACTGTCTCTCACAGGGGGTAATCGGAATGGCGGCTCGTAAGAAGGCCACGCGTAAGAAGGCCGTCCGCAAGGTCGCGCGCAAGAAGGCGACGCGGAAGGTCGTGCGTAGGAAGGTCGCCCGCAAGGCGGTGCGTAGGAAGGTCGCCCGCAAGGCGGTGCGTAGGAAGGTCGCTCGCAAGGCGGTGCGGCGCAAGGTCGCCCGCAAGGCGGTGCGGCGCAAGGTCGCCCGCAAGGCCGTGCGCCGGAAGATCGTGCGCAAGGCTGTGCGCCGGAAGCTGGTGCGGAAGGCCGTGCGCAAGAAGGCGACGCGGAAGGCCGTGCGCCGCAAGGCAGCGAAGAAGGAATCGCCCGAGCTCCCGTCGATCTTCAACATGTAGTCGGACGTCGGACGCAAATCGGGGCACGTCCGTCCGGGGGGCGGTCAGCGCCAGGCCTCGTGCCAGGCGGGGCCGCCCCCGTCCGTTTCCGGCCCCGGGACGATCGCCCGCTGATTGACCGCGACGCGCCGGCCTCCGTGGCGGTATCATGGAGGGGAGCTCGCTTCGCGACCCGGGCCTGGCCCGGCATACCCAGGTCGGTCGAAACGAGGGCTCGGCTGTGCGGCCGCGCGCACCCGGAGTTGGCCCTTGACGAGATCGACCGCTGTGACGACCGCTCCCGCTGCCTCGTCCTGTCTCCTTTCCGCCTTCGCCACCGGTCTATCTTCCGCCTGGACCCGGGTGCTCCTGCCCATGATGTGAGGAGGAGGACGCCCATGGCATCGGCTAGGTACTCGGCATCGATTCCGCTTCCGGTGATCCTCGCGGTCACCCTGCTCGCCGCGGGGCCGGCCCTCGCGGAGACCTTCACCTTCGCCAGCGCCCAGGAGCCCGGGATCACGCTCCGCGCGCAGTCGGCCACGGGAGTCGAGCTCCACTTCGAGATGGGCTCGTTCGCGATGGAGCCGCTCACCCTCGACGGGCAGGTGGTCCAGAAGATCACCATGCCGGACGTCTTCCTGCCCAACGACGCGGGAGCGCCCGACCTCCCGGGACTCGGGCGCTTCCTGGCCGTGCCCGCAGGGTGCCACGGCCACGGTCGACATCCTCGCCGCGCGCGAGCGCAGACGATCCAGACGTGGACGCTCGCGCCGGCCCCGGTCATCCCGAAGCGAGAACGACGACTCGCCGCTCGTCTACACGTTCGGAACCCCGCCATCTACGGCCGCGACGCCGCCTACCCGGCGAGCGCCGGTGCTCCTCTCCGCGCCCGGCGCAGATGCGCGGCGTGGACTGCGTCACTGTCGGGATCACGCCGTTCCAGTACAACCCGGCGACCAGCGAGCTGACCGTCTACCGGAGCTCGACGTCCGCATCGACTTCACGGGCGGCGCCGGCGTCTTCGGCGAGGAGCGGCTGCGCAGCCGCTACTGGGAGCCGATCCTGCGAGGAGCATCTCGCTCAACTACGCCTCGCTCCCGCCGGTCGACTTCGACCAGCTCGCGGCGCAGTCGCAACGGCTACGAGTACGTGATCATCTGCCCCGACAACCCGGCCTTCATCGCCTGGGCCGACACCCTGAAGACCTGGCGGCAGCTCGCAGGGGATCTCCACGGAGGTCTTCACCACGACCGAGATCGGCGGCACCACGGCGGCGCAATCGAGACCTGGCTCAACAACGCCTACAACACCTGGGACCCGGCGCCCGACGCCTTCCTCACTCCTCGGCGACTACCCGAACGCGGGCTCCGCGACACCGGGGATCACCGTCCCCGATCTGGAACAGCTACTGCGTCTGGACAACATCTACGCCGACGTCAACGCCGACCATCTCCCCGACATGGTCCATGCGCGCATCACCGCCCGGAACCCGACCGAGCTCGCGACGCATGATCGGCAAGATGATCGCCTACGAGCGGCACCCTACACCGACGCCGCCTTCTACGACCACCCGATCATCGCCGGCGGCTGGCAGACCGAACGCTGGTTCATCCTCTGCACGGAGGTCATCTTCGGCCACCAGGCCAACGCGCTCGGCAAGCACCCGGTGCGCGAGTACGCCATCTACGACGGCACGCCGGGCACGATCGTGGTCGACCGCGACCAACACCGCCACCGTGGTCAACTACTTCGGGCCGAACGGCCTCGGCTACATCCCGGCCACCCCGCACCACCTCACCGACTGGGGCGGCAACGCGACCCGCATCAACGCCGACATCAACGCCGGCGGCTACATGCTGCTCCACCGCGACCATGGGGCCGAGACCGGCTGGGGCGAGCCGGCCTACTGCAACACGAACCTGGCCGGGCTTGCACAACGACAAGCTCCCGTTCGTCTTCTCCATGAACTGCCTGACCGGCAAGTACAACTACTCGAGCGAGTGCTTCACCGAGGCGTTCCACCGCATGGGCCAGCGGGCGCTCGGCCTGATCGCCGCCTCGGAGATCTGCTACTCCTTCGTCAACGACACCTTCATCTGGGGGATGTGCGACACCATGTGGCCGGAGTTCATGCCGGGCTACGGCCCCCAGAACCCGGCGCCGCGCTTTGCCACCGACCTGCGCCCGGCCTTCGGCATGGCCAGCGGCAAGTACTTCCTGCAGGCCAGCAGCTGGCCCTACAACACCGGAACAAGGACGGTCACCTACCATCTCTTCCACCACCACGGCGACGCCTTCCTGCGCCATGTACTCCGAGGTGCCGACGACCATGGTGGCCGACGCACGCCGCCGTCTGCCTCATCGGCACTCGGCACCTTCCCGGTGCAGGCGGAGGCCGGCGCGGTCATCGCGCTCACGGTGAACGGGGAGATCGTCGGGGTGGCCGACGCCACCGGGCTGCCGCAGGAGATCCCGATCACGCCGCCGACGCAGCCGGGGACGCTGCGCATCACCGTCACCCTGGCCAACCGCTACCGCTACGACCAGCCGGTGCCGATCCTGCCGCCGGCGGGGCCCTACCTGGTGTACGACAGCGTCCAGGTGCTGGACGCGGCCGGCGACGATGACGGCATCCTCGATGCCGGCGAGGCGGACGGCCTCCTCGTCACGCTCAAGAACGTCGGCATCGAGCCGACGACCGGGGTCACGGCGACCCTCTCGGCGGCCGATCCGTACGTGACCATCACCACGGCGGCGCAGAGCTTCCCGAACATCCCGGCCGGCGGCAGCGCCACCTGCCTGGCTCCGTACGCGCTCACCGTGGCGGGGAACTGCCCGGATGGGCACGTGGTCGCCTTCACGCTCGCCATCACCGCCACCGAGGGGCAGTGGGCCGCGAACTTCGGTCTCCCAGTCCAGGCGCCGGTGCTCGGGGCGCTGAGCCTCTTCACCGACGACTCGGCCGGAAACGCCAACGGCCGGCCCGATCCGGGCGATGCGATCTCGCTCACGGTCACGATCGGGAACACGGGGCACTCGGCGAGCCCGGCGCTCACCGGGACCTTGACCTCGACCCACTCCGGCGTCTCGATCACGAGCGCGGGCGGCACCGCTCCCGCCGTTCCGATCGGCGGCCAGGGCACGATGGGGATCTTCGAGCTCCAGGTGCTCCCCGGCTGCCCGAGCCCGACCCAGGTCCCGCTCCGGATCACGGTCGGCGCCGGGAACGGGTTCCAGGCGGTTCTCGACTACGAGATGCCGGTCGGCCCGTGGTTCGACGACGCCGAGGCCGAGCGCGGCTGGGCCCTCGCCGCGCCCGATGACAACGCGACGAGCGGGCGCTGGATCCGGGCCGACCCGGTCGGCACCACGTACAACAGCGTGGTGGTGCAGACCGAGGACGACCACACGCCGAGCCCGGGTGTCGCCTGCTTCGTGACCGGGAACGCCGATCCGGGGGCTGCCGCCGGGTCGGCCGATGTCGACGGCGGGAAGACCACCCTCCTCTCGCCGGTCTTCGACCTCTCGAACGCGACGACCGCGACCGTCACCTACTGGCGCTGGTTCTCGAACAGCGCCGGCAACAATCCGAACGAGGACAACTGGGTGGTGGATGTCACCGCCGACGGCACGACGTGGATCCATCTCGAGAACACGCTCACGCCGGCCGTGGCGTGGACGCAGCAGAGCTTCGACCTCGCCGACTTCGTCACTTTCACGGACCGGGTGCAGGTGCGGTTCGTGGCGTCCGATCTCGTGAATCCCTCGCTCGTGGAAGCGGCGGTGGATGACATCACCTTCGACATCATCCGGGCCGGGAGCGCCGGGATGCCGGATGCGGCGGGCGCATCGCCGCGGGAGACGGGGCTCGTCGCGATCAGCCCGAACCCCTTCAACCCCGCGACCACGATCGCGTACGCGGTCGCCGCGCCGACGCGCCTCGAGCTCAAGGTCTACGACGTGAGCGGGCGGCTCGTGCGGACGCTCGTCTCCGGGGTCGTCGCCCGCGGCGAGCACGCGATCGTCTTCGACGGCCGGAACGCGGGCGGCGATCGGCTCGCCTCCGGCATCTACTTCCTGCGCTTCGATACGCCGGAGCGGACGCAGGTGCGCTCGCTCGCGCTCCTCAAGTAAGAGCGCGGATCGAGGCCCGGGCCGGAGGATTCACTCCGGCTTCGTGAAGAGGAGCACCCCGGGATCCCCGGGGTGCTCCCTGCATGTGGTACGCCCGGCATGGGCACAGGCATGGGGAACGCCACTGGGGCAAGCCTTCATCAAGGCACGAGCACGGCGGCGCCGCGCGCGATCGCGCCGGCGCGGAGCGCGGCGAGCGCCTCGTTGGCGGCGGCGAGCGGATACCGGGTGACGCTCGTTCTCACCGGCACCCGCGGCGCGAGGGCGAGGAACTCCTCGCCGTCCCGGCGGGTCAGGTTGGCGACCGAGCGCACCTGGCGCTCGCCCCACAGGAGCTCGTAGGGGAAGGCGGGGATCTCGCTCATGTGGATCCCGGCGCAGACGACGGTGCCGCCGCGCTCGACCGCGCGCAGCGCAAGCGGGACGAGCGCGCCGACCGGCGCGAAGAGGATCGCGGCGGCGAGCGGTTCCGGCGGCGCGTCCGCGGATGCGCCGGCCCACTCGCAGCCGAGCTCGCGCGCGAAGGCCTGGCTCGCCGCATCCCCGGCCCGCGTGAAGGCGAAGAGGCGGCGGCCCTCGTGGCGCGCGATCTGCGCCACGATGTGGGCGGCGGCGCCGAAGCCGTACAGGCCGAGTCGTTCCGCATTCCCCGCGGCGCGGAGCGCGCGGTAGCCGATGAGCCCCGCGCAGAGCAGCGGCGCCGCCTCGAGATCGGAGTAGGCGTCGGGCAGGCGGAAGGCGAAGCGCGCGTCGGCGAGCGCGTATTCGGCGTAGCCGCCGTCGAGATCGTAGCCCGTGAAGCGCGCCTCGGCGCACAGGTTCTCGCGCCCGCTCCGGCAATACGCACACCGGCCGCAGGTCGCCCCGAGCCACGGGATCCCGGCGCGGTCGCCGATCGCGAAGCGAGTGACCGCGGCCCCCGCTCTGACCACGGCCCCCGCGATCTCGTGGCCCGGCACGAGCGGGAGCTTCGGATGGGGGAGCTCGCCGTCGACGACGTGGAGGTCGGTGCGGCAGACGGCGCAGGCGCCGACCCGGACGAGGATCTCGTGCGGTGCCGGGTCCGGACGGGCGATCTCGGCCTCCGCGAGGGGGCGGCCGGGGGCCGCGAGCACCATCGCTCGCATCACTCGTCCCGCGGTGCCCGCAGCGGCGGCGCCCGGCGGATCCAGAGCGCGGCGGCGGCCGTGAACAGAGCGACCGCGCCGAGGATGAGCGCGAGCCGGCCCCACGGCGCGCCCATCGCTCGCCGCATGCTCACGGTGACGAGGAGCGTGCGCACCCACTCGAGCGCGCCGGCGAGGAGGAGGATCGAGAAGACGCGCCGGGCGAGCGGACGGCGGACGAGGAGGAGGAGCGGCGAGAGCGCGGCGCACGCGGCGAGCACGGTGTTCCCGCCTCGAAAGTAGTGAGCGCCCAGGAGGAGGGCGCTCACTACACAGGCAACGACGCGCAGGATGGTGCCGCCTCCTCTACGCCTTGGCCGGGATCGCCGTCAGCCGCTTCGGCCCCGCCTCGACCACGTGCGCCGGGCAGCCCTCCATCATCAGCTTGAAGTTCTCGATGAAGCGCGCGGCGAGTGCGTCGTACTTCTTGAAGTACTCCTCGCGGCTCGGCCAGGTGTTGGCCGGCTCGAGGATCTCCTGGGGCACGCCCTCGCAGGCGGTCGGCACGTCGAAACCGAACACCGGGTCCTTCCTGTAGGGCACCTTGGCGAGCGACCCCGAGAGCACCGCATTGAGGAGCGCCCGCGTGTGGCGGATCGAGATCCGCTTGCCGACGCCGAAGGAGCCGCCCGTCCAGCCCGTGTTGACGAGCCAGCAGTTGGCGCCGTACTTGACCATGCGCTTCTTCAGGAGCTCGGCGTAGTCGTACGGGTGATGCACCATGAACGGCCCGCCGAAGCAGGTCGAGAAGGTGATCTCGGGCTCGATGCCGAGGCCGATCTCGGTTCCGGCGATCTTGCTCGTGTAGCCCGAGATGAAGTGGTAGATCGCCTGCTCCGGCGAGAGCCTGGAGATCGGCGGCATGACCCCCGAGGCGTCGCAGGTCAGGAAGATGATGTTCTTCGGGTGTCCGGCCCGGCGCTCGGGCAGGCAGTTCTCGATGTACTCGAGCGGGTAGGCGGCGCGCGTGTTCTCGGTCACCTTCGAGTCGTTCAGGTCGAGCCGCCGCGAGTAGGGATCGCTGGTGACGTTCTCGATGATGGTGCCGAAGCGCCGGGTGCAGGCGTAGATCTGCGGCTCCGCCTCCGGCGAGAGCCGGATCACCTTGGCGTAGCAGCCGCCCTCGAAGTTGAAGATGCCGTTGTCGCTCCAGCCGTGTTCGTCGTCCCCGATCAGACGCCGCTCCGGATCGGCGGAGAGCGTCGTCTTCCCGGTGCCGGAGAGGCCGAAGAAGATGGCCACGTCCCCGTCCATGCCGACGTTCGCCGAGCAGTGCATCGAGAGCACGCCCTCGAGCGGCAGCAAGTAGTTGAGCACGGTGAAGATGGTCTTCTTGATCTCGCCGCCGTAGGCCGAGCCGCCGATGAGCGCAATCTTCTCCCGGAAGTTGATGATGATGAAGGTGTCCGAGCGCGTCGAGTCGATGAGCGGGGAGGCGAGGAACGGCGGCACCGCGATCACGGTGAACTCGGGCACGTGCCGCTTGAGCGCATCGACGGTCGGGGCCTTCAAGAACATGTTGCGCGCGAAGAGGCTGTGCCAGGCCTTCTGGGTGATGATGCGGATCGGGAGCTGGTACTCGGGATCGGCCCCGGCGTAGCAGTCCTGCACGAAGACGTCGCGGCCCTGGAGGTAGCCCTGGAGCCGCGAGTGCAGGATGGAGAACGCTTCCGGGTCGAACGGGCGGTTGTACTGCCCCCACCAGACGTTCTCCTCGGTCGCCTGCTCGCGCACCACGTACTTGTCGTTGGCGGCGCGGGCGGTGTGCTTGCCGGTCGAGACCACGACCGGGCCCATGTGCGCGATCCGCGCCTCCGAGCGGTGGATGATCTCCTCGTAGAGCGCCGAAGTCGGCAGGTTCCAGTAGATACGCCGCAGGTTCGAGAGCCCATGGTTCTCGAGCCCGTAGATGCTGGCGGCGTATGCGGCTTCCTTGACTGCCGGCGAGACGACATCGATGTAGATGTTCATAGCCAGTCCCTCACCAGCTTGCGGTCGCCCATGAACAGCTCGTTCGGAGCGTTCGGATCGAGCGCCCACTTGATGCGCTCGATGCCCTCGGTGACCTCCTTGATCGTCCCGCAGTAGGAGAGGCGCAGGTGCCCTTCCATCCCGAACTCCTTGCCGGGGACGACCACCACGCGCACCTTCTCGAGCAGGAACTCGGCGAGCTTCACCGAGTCCTTGTTGTAAGCGGTGAAGTCGGGGAAGCAGTAGAAGGTGCCGTCGGGCTTGGTCACCTTGACCCCGTTGAAGGCGCGGAGCCGGTCCACCATCACATTGCGGTTGTTCTCGAGAGTGAGGCGCAGATTGCTGATCGAGGTCTGCACTCCGTTCAGGGCGCCGATCGCCGCCCACTGCGACACGGTGGACGGGCCCGAGGTCTGGTGCGACTGGATGTTGGCCATCGCCCGCGCCAGCTCCTTGTGCACGATCGCCCAGCCGATGCGGAAACCGGTCATCGCGTACATCTTGGAGACGCCCTGGACCGTGATCAGCTTCGCGGTCTCGCTCTGGTCCTGGGCGAACTCGTAGGCGTTGGGCGCGGTCTTCCCCTCGAAGACGAGCCGGTTGTAGAGGTCGTCCATGATCAGGTAGAGGTTCTTGCGCTCGCAGAGCGAGACGACGTCGGCGATGAAGTCGCGCGAGTACATGGCCCCCGACGGATTGTTCGGGCTGTTGAGGATGATGGCCCTGGTATAGGAGCCCACCGCGCGCGCGATCTCCTCGATCCGCGGGTGGAAGGTGCCGTCCTCGGGCGTGATCACGACCGGCACCCCGCCGGCGATCTTCACCATCTCCGGGTAGCTCACCCAGTAGGGTGCCGGGAAGATGACCTCGTCCTTGGGCTCGAGGATGCAGTACAGGATGTTCATGATGGACTGCTTGGCCCCGCTCGAGACGACGATGTTCTCCGGCGCGACGAGCTTCCGGTAGTGCTCCTCGGTGTAGCGGATGATCGCCTTCTTGAGCGCGGGCAAGCCGTCCGCCGGCGCGTAGCGCACATCGCCCGTGTTGAGCTGTGTTGCGCAGTTCACCACGGCGTCGATCGGCGCCTTGCTCTTCGGTTCACCTCCTCCGAGATGAATGACCGGCTCGCCCTTGTCGCGGAGCGAGGCGGCCGTCTCGTTGAGCTTGAGCGTGGGGGATTCGCGGACAGACCGGGCCAGCTGACTGATGCTCATGGCCTCCACCTTCCTTCGATATCGACCTGCCTCGGGGTCGGAGCGGGATTCAAGGGATTCAGCGCGCGCCCATGTGGACGTGTCCACGTGTCAATGGACCTGCACTGGAGGCATGGCGATCGAAGCCGAGGAGGGATGGGATCCCGGCGCTTCGCCTCGAGCCCGGCGGGCTGTTTCTCGCCGCCGGACTCCATGCATCGTAGTGCGTCGCGGAGGAACTTGCAAGGGGTGTACCGGCGTCAGGTCTCCGGTCCAACGCTTTGTAGGACAATGATTTGCGCCGGAAGTGCGGCGCGCCGGCACCCCCGGGGGGAACCGGCGCGCGGCTCGGTTTCGATCGGCGGCGGCGCTCTTACGCAGCGCGGGCCCGCCGCTCCCGTTCGACCTCGCGGATCTTGAGCCCGAGCGCGGCGAGGACCAGGGCCACGAGGACGAGCGACACGAGGAGCCCCGTCCGCCGGGTCTTGATCTCGGCGAGGGCCCGTTCCCCGGCGGCGCGCGCCGCCGCGGCGATGCTCTTCCCCTCGTCGGTGCGCGCGGTGAGCCGATCGGGGTCGAAGCTGTGGATCAGCGCGCGCGACTCGACTGTCGCCGGCTTCCCCTTGCTCTTGAGCTCGAACAGGGGCTCGCTCACCTCCATGCCGGCGATCTCGGCGCGATGGAGCGTCTCACCCGCCGCGCGGAGCTCGCGGTCGAGGCTCGAGAGGGCCGCGTACATACGCGCGGTCTGCTCGTCGCAGGGGTCGCCGCGCGTGTGGCAGCCGAGACAGGCCGACCCGGCCAGGGGGTCGACGGCCGCGCCCGGGCGATCCGTGATCCGGACCTCCTCGACGGCCGCCGTGGCCGCCAGCACGAGCTTCATCCTGAGCGCGTCGCCGCCCTGGACCGGCGTGCCGGAGAGCGGCTCGATCTCGAGGGTCGCGGCCAGCGGCCCGGCCGCCGTCTTCCGCACCAGGGTTCCCGGGACGACCGGGCCCGGCTCGACGGTCGCATCCAGCGTGAGGGGTGCGGTGAGGCCGGCGGCCGTGATCTCGATCGTGTGTCCGAAGCGCTCGTCGCCCGGCTTGATGTGCGGCCGGAGCACCGTGCGCCATACGGCCTCGGCCTGCCCGCCCGCCGGGATGGCGCCGATGGCCGCGGCGAAGGGCCGCTTCTCGACCACCTCGCCCTGGGACACGGCCGGCTCCGAGTCCGAGTTGAAGAGCTCGGGGGTGGGATGCAATACCTGGTGATGGCCGTGGCACACCGAGCACTGGGCGACCCCCAGGTCCTCGAAGAGCTTCTCCTTGAACGAGGCGGTGAAGAGAGTCTGCTCCCGCCCGTGACACTGGCCGCAGACGTTGGCCACCGACTGGACGCCTGGTGGTGTCGCGCCGTGGTTTCCGTGGCAGTCGTTGCAGGCGGGCGCCGACACGTCGCCGGCTTCGTAGAGCGCCGCGGCGTGCGCGCTCCGCCGGTACTCCGCGAGCTGATCGGTCGGGATGCCGTAGGGCGCCATCAGGGCTGCGTCGGAGTGACAGCGCGCGCAGGTCTCCGGCACGTTGGTCGCATAGACCGGCGAGTCCGGCGACGAGACCGGGCGCACTCCGTGGGCGCCGTGGCAGTCGGTGCAGGTCGCCGGCGTCGGGTCGCCGCTCGCATTCAGCTTCCCGTGCACGCTCGTGCGGTACTCGATGAGCTGGTCCACGCGCGCCTGCGGGTTGAACCTCTTCATGTACACGGCGTCGGAGTGGCAGCGAGCGCAGAACCCGGCGATCTCGAGCCGGCCGGGGCTCTTCTTGAACCCCTTGGCCGGCGACATCGAGGCCTCGGGATCGTCCGCCGTCGGATCTCCGCCGTGGCAGTCGGTGCAGCCGAGCCCGGCTCCCGCGTGCACGTCGGCCGCCCAGTGCGTGGTCGGCGCGAGCAGCTGGTCGTCGAGTCCCGCGTGGCAGGTGACGCAGGACGAGCTCTTGGCGGGCGCCCCCGGCTGGGCGGCGGCGCCGGCCGCGAGGAGCGCGGTCGCGGAGAGGACCAGGATCGCGAGCGACGCCCGGCAGATCGAGTCGCGTGCGTTCATGTCCGACCTCCGCGCGCGGCGGCACGTCCGGCGAGCCACGGGAGGACCGTGAGCGCCACCGCCGCCGCCGCCGGCCACCAGGCGTGGTAGCCGGCGCAGGTGAGGACGACGATGAAGAGGAGGGCGATCACCCCGGCGATCGTGAACGGCGGGCTCTTCCCCTCGCGCTCGACGCGGCGGTCGAGGAACGGCACGAGGAAAGCGGCGAGCCCGGCGAGCCCGAAGCCGATGACCGCATAGGACTCGTTCTCGAGGCCGAAGAGCTCGCCGCCGGGGATGTACTTGAGCGTCTGGAACATGAACATGAAGTACCACTCGGGCTTGATGTTGGCGAAGGCCGGCGCGAAGGGGTCGGCCTTCTCCCCGAGCTCCCACGGGAAGAGCGCCGCGAGCGTGGCCAGGACGGCGAGCGCGAGCGTCCAGCCGAAGAGGTCGCGGAGGAGGAAGTCCGGCACGAAGGGCATGCCCTTCGCCTTCGGTTCGGGCTCCCGCTCGATGTGCGGCGGCACGCTCATGCCGTGCTTCTGCACGAGGATCAGATGGAGGGCGAGGAGCGCCGTCGTCATCGCCGGCAGGATCGCCACGTGCACGCCGTAGAACCGGGAGAGCGTGCCGCCGGTGACGTGGTCGCCGCCGCGCAGGAAGCGGAGGATGAACCCGCCGACGAACGGCATCGCCCCGGCGATGTCGGTGCCCACCTTGGTGGCGAAGAAGGCGAGCTTGTTCCACGGCAGGAGATAGCCGGAGAAGCCGAAGGCGAGAGCGAGCACGAGGAGCAGGAACCCGGAGAGCCAGGTCACCTCGCGCGGAGCCCGGTAGGCCTTCAGGAAGAACACCGAGAACAGGTGCACGAAGGCGGCGAGCACCATGAGATTGGCCGACCAGGAGTGGATCGAGCGGATGAGCCAGCCGAACGGCACCTGGGTGATGATGAACTGCACCGATTCGAAGGCGCCCTCGGCCGACGGCCGGTAGTAGAGCATGAGCATGATCCCGGTCGCGACCTGCACGATGAAGAAGAAGAGGGTCATGCCCCCGAAGTAGTACCAGGGGGTCTCGCGGTGGACCGGTACGGTCTTCTTCTCCGCGAGATGCTTGAGGCCCGCGAGCCCGATCCGGTCATCGAGCCAGCGGCCGACTTGATCCCATCCCATGCCGAACCTCCACCTTGCCTTGAGTCCTGGGGCCGCGCGGCGCGCGCGCTCTCTCTCTCCCGCGTCACGAGCGGGTGACGAAGATGTCGTCGCCCTCGACCTGCACGGTGTACGGCGTGAGCGGGTGGGGAGGGGGGCCGGCGACGTTGCGTCCGTTCAGATCGTAGAAGCCGTTGTGACAGGCGCACCAGATGCGGCGCGAGCCCTTCTCGAACTGCACCGTGCAATCGAGATGCGTGCAGGTGGCCGAGAAGGCGCGATACTCGCCGGGATTCACCTCGATCAGGATCCCCGGCTCCGAGCCGAAGGGAAAGATCTTCCATCCTTCCTGGGCGAGCTCCGGCTTCTTGGCGGCGAGGATCCGGTTGGTCGTCGCCTCCGGGACACGAGGCGGGCTCAGGTAGCGGATGATGGGATAGACCACCGCCGCCGCCAGCGCCCCGACCGAGAGGGCGAGGAGCCCGTCCAGGAAGCCGCGCCTCGAGACCGGAGCCCCCGCGCCGCCGTGGATCTGCCCCGTGGAATGCGAATCCTTCGCCATCCGTTATCTCCTCCCTGAGTGTCCCTGCTTCGCGTGTCTCGTGATGCCGGCGTCTAGCGCCCGCCGGGCGGCAGCGTCCGGTTCTCCGAGTAGAAGGTGAGCCAGGTGCGATTCTCGGGTCCGCCCGTCGGCGTGTGCTCGTAATGGAGCTTGAGCGTCACGTGCGCGGTAGCCGAGGCGGGCACCGGGAAGCTGAAGACCTCCGTGCGCTTCTCGTCGGCCTGGATGCGGGTGTCGGCCTCGAGCTGCAAGCCCCTGGTGAAGTACTTGCTGTCGCGCGTGATGGTCGCGCCCTGGGCGTCGCTGAAGGTCTTCGTGTAGACCCGCTTTCCCTCGAACGCATCGCCGGTGCCGCTGCGGACCGCGAGATCCAGGATCACCCGGCGCCCCGGCATGCCGGTGGGGACCGCATGGCCGGCACCCTTGTTGGTGAGGCGCACGGTGACGAGGAGCGAATCGCCCTGGCGTTTCGGGTCGAGCGCCACCTGCAGCGCCTTGTGCAGCTGATCGAGCGAGTGGCCGCCGGGCACCTCGTGCAGGTTGACCTCAGCGGTCGCGACCCGCGCGACCTTCGGGTCCACCACGTTGGCCCGCGTCTTCCCCATGTGGCAGGTCTGGCAGGTCTTCCCGTCCCTGGCCGCGCCGCTCGCCAGGTACTCGGTGTAGGTCGTCATCACCTTGACCCCGTCGGCAGTCGAGCCCTCGTGGCACGGGGCGCAGGCGAGGGCGGTCGTGTGCAGCTCCGAGAATGCGACCTCGTGCGCGGAGGACGCCGCGTCCTTGATCGGCCCGCGCTTGACCTTCCCGATGTCGAGGACCGGCCGCGGATTGGGGCCGGTCATGTCCACCCCGGTCATGCCGTGGCAGACGTCGCAGTGGACGCCTTCCCAGGTGATCTTCTGGGCGAGGTTCCAGTCGGCGTTGACCGCGGTGAGCGGCGCGTGGCAGGCGAGGCACTGCCTCGCCACCGCCTCGCTCTCGGTGGACTTGGCCTCGCGGTAGGCCTCGAGGAAGACCTCGTCCTCCATGGAGCGGGCGTGCGCCGACGCCGACCACATCCGGTGGATGTCCTTGTGGCACTCCCCGCAGGTGGCGCTGGGATCCAAGGTGGCAGCAGGGGAGAGGCCGGCGGCGGCGAGGAGCAGGGCGGCGGCAACAAGGGCCGAACGAACGAGCTTCCGGTTCATGGGGATCTCCCGTGGACCCGTCCTTCAGGTTGACGCATGCGGCCCTTGCCGCGCTTGCGGCGGGGCACGCGAAGAAGATAAAGGATCTTGCGAGGAAGAGGTCCTCTTTTTTGCGGGTGGTGCGAACCTGATAGTGGCCCGGAGTTCGGGCGGTCCGTGCTACGATCACGTCCTCACCGGGGCCCGCGCCCCACCTGCCTTGTACACATCTCGGATACGGAGGTCCTCCAATTGAAGTCCTGGATAACGATTGCTCTCGTCCTGCTCGTCGCCCTCCCCACCGTCGCCGCCGCCCAGACCGGGTGCCGCTGGGGCAGCTTCGATGCCACCCGCATCAACTATGCCGGCGGCGTACTGAGTAACGGGACCGAGCACTCGACGCTGCGCAACATCATCACGGCGAACGGCGGCACCATCTCCGCGGCGGCGCCGAGCCTGACGGCGGCGTACCTGGGCTCGGTCGACGTCTTCTACACATCGCTCCTCTCGACGGCGACGGGCATCCTCTCCGCCGCCGAGCAGACCGCGCTCCAGGCCTGGATCAACGCCGGCGGCACGCTCATCGTGACCGCCGACATCTTTCCGCTCCCGGCCTACGAGTCCTTCACCCAGGTGTACGGGGTGACCGGCTACACGGCGATCAGCGGCAGTGCGAATGGCACGACGGTGAACGCCCACCCGATCATTGCCGGCGTCTCGAGCTTCTACTACGTCACGAACTCCACCTTCAACTATGGCGGGGACGCCCTGCGCCTCGGCGTGGACAACGCCAACAACACCTTCATGGTCGTCCTCGAGCCGGCGACCGGCTTCCCGCACGCGGGGCGGGTCCTCGTCACCGGCGATCACAACATGTTCGCCAACAGCTCCATCGGAGCCGCACAGAACACGCTTCTCGCGAACAACATCGCGCAGTGGGCCTGCCACGGCGCGACCGCGGTCGAGCCCGCGACCTGGGGTCAGGTCAAGTCGGTGTTCGCGCGGTAGACGAGAGCCGACATCCCGGCCGGCTTCCGGATCGGCTATACTCGAGCGAGGCCCGGTGGAGTGATCCTCCGGGCCTCGCTCTTGCTATGGCCTGGCGACTCGGTCTTGCGGCCCACGGATGGGACCGGTCATGGAACAAAACGCTCTCGGCGGCGTCTTCGCCGCGGCGGTGACGCCGCTCACGGCGGACTTTGCGCCCGATCTCGCCGCGATCCCGCCGCTCCTCTCCTTCCTCGCCCGGCGCGGCTGTCACGGCGCGCTCATCCTGGGGACGACCGGGGAAGGCCCCTCCTTCGCCCAGGCCGAGCGGATCGCGATCTTCACGGCGGCGCGCCGCGTCCGCGACGAGCATCCCGGCTTCCGCCTCCTCGCCGGGACCGGCACGCCGAGCCTCGAGGAGACGATCGCCCTCACGCGCGCGGCGTATGACCTCGGCTTCGACGGGACCATCGTCCTCCCGCCCTATTACTACCGGCGCGCGACCGACGACGGCCTCTTCGCCTGGTTCAGCGCGGTCGTCGAGCGCGCGGTGCCGGCGGGGGCTCGGCTTCTCGGCTACCACATCCCCGGCGTGTCCGGGGTCCCGCTCTCGCTCGATCTCCTCGCCCGGCTCGCCGCGGCCTTTCCCGGGCGCTTCGCCGGCCTCAAGGACTCCTCCGCCGACCTCGGTCACGCCCGCGCGCTCGGCGCGCGCTTCGGTCGCGGCCTCGTCATTTTCAACGGCACGGATCCACTTTTTGCGCCGGCGCTGGCGGCCGGCGCCGCCGGCTGCATCACCGCGCCCGCGAACCTCTACTCGCCCGAACTCCGCCAGGTGTGGGACGCGCACGCGCGTGGGGAGGAGGCCCCGGCGGTCCAGGCGCGGATCGCCGCGGTGCGGGCGATCCTCGATCGCTACCCGCCGGCGCCGGCGCTCTTGAAGGCGCTCCTCGCGCGCGCGGCCGGCTTCCCGCGCTGGCCCGTGCGCCCGCCGCTCCTCGCGCTCGATGCGGCGACCGAGGCCCGCGTCGCGGCGGAGCTCGAAGCGGCCGGGCTCCTCCCCGCGCCCTGAGCCACCATGGTCCGCACGGCCGACATGGTGATCTGCGGGGCCGGCATCGCCGGGATCGCCGCCGCTCATCACCTGGCCCGGCAGCGCGCCGCGGGCCGCGCCGGGCGCATCCTCCTCGTCGACGAGCGGCCGCCGCTCTCGCTCACGAGCGACAAGTCGACCGAGTGCTACCGGACCTTCTGGCCCGGGCCCGACGATGCCATGGTGCGTCTGATGAGCCGGAGCATCGACCTCCTCGAGGACCTGGCGCGGGAGACCGGGAATGCGTTCCGCATGAGCCGGCGCGGCTACGTGTATGCGACCGCCGATCCGGAGCGCGCCGCGTCGCTCGCGGCGGCGGCGGCGCGCGCCGCCGCGCAGGGCGCGGGCCCGCTCCGCGAGGGGGACTACGTGCCGGTCGCGGTCGCGGCGGCGGCGACCGCGGGCGATCTCGGCTTCGAGGGGCAGCCGGACGGAGCCGACCTGATCCGCGATCCGGCCGTGCTCCGCGCGCACTTCCCCTATCTCTCGCCGCGCACGGTGGCCGCGCTCCATCTCCGGCGCGCGGGCTGGTTCTCCGGGCAGGAGCTCGGCACGACGCTCCTCGAACGGGCGCGCGCGCACGGCGTCGAGCTCGTGCGCGATCGCGTCGAGCGCGTCGCGGTCGCCGGCGGTCGCGTGCGCGCGGTCACACTGGCCGCGGGCGGCCGGGTCGACACTCCGGTCTTCGTGAATGCGGCCGGCCCCTTCGTCGCGCCGGTCGCGCGCCTCATCGAGCTCGAGCTTCCGGTCTTCTCGGAGCGGCACGCGAAGATCGCCTTCACCGATCACCGGGGCGCGATCCCGCGCGACGCACCGCTTCTCATCTGGACCGATCCGCAGGCCCTCGGCTGGACGGACGACGAGCGCGCGGCGCTCGCCGAGTCGGCCGACACCGCGTGGCTCCTCGCCCCGTTTCCCGGAGGCGTGCACGCGCGTCCCGAGGGCGCGGCGGGGAGCCCGATCGTCCTCATGCTCTGGGCCTACGATGCGGCGCCGGTCGCGGAGACCTGGCCGCTCGCGTTCGATCCGGCCTTTCCCGATATCGTGCTGCGCGGACTCACGACCATGCTCCCCGCGCTCGGCACCTACTGGGGACACGCGCCGCGGCCGGCGGTGGACGGCGGCTACTACACGAAGACGCGCGAGAACCGGCCGCTCATCGGGCCGCTTCCGGTGGCCGGGGCGTACGTGATCGGGGCGCTCTCGGGCTTCGGTCTGATGGCGGGCGAGGCGGCCGGCGAGCTGCTGGCCGCGCACGTCACGGGCGGCGCGCTCCCGGCCTACGCGCCGGCCTTCACGGTCGCGCGCTACGAAGACCCGGTCTATCGGGCGCGCCTCGCGAGCATGGGACGCGACGGGGCAGCTGTGAGCTTGCCGGCGCCCGCAGCAGCGATTCCGGGGCCAGCGCCGTCGGCCGCGCGGATCGCCGGTCGCATCCTCCTCTTCTGGGGGCTCACGCTCCTCTTCCTCGTCCTCTTCGTCGCTCCGATCCGTCTCGCGCGGCATGCGCTCCGCGCCGCCGGCCATCCGGTCACCGCACTCCATGACGTGGGGATCGATCACCCGATCCTGATCCCGATCGGGCTCGCCGAGGTCCTGGCCGCTCTTCTTGCCACGCACCTCATGCGGCGGCGCGCCCGGCTCGGCTGGGCCGAGGTCGGCTTCGCGCGCGCGGGGGCGGGGCGCGATCTCCTCCTCGGCGCGGCGATCGGGACGATCGAGTTCGCGCTCGTCCCGCTCCTTGCCGCCGCGGGGGGCTGGGCCGAGATCGCGCCGGGCGCCGCGTTCGCCGGCGGCACGGGACTGGCCGGCGCTCTCCTCTCGCTCGCCCTCGTGGTCCTCGCCATGTTGCCGGCCGCGGCCTTCGAGGAGATCACCGATCGCGGCTACGCGCTCACGCAGCTCGCCGCCCGGAACAGGACCGTCGCCGTGCTCGTCACGGCGACGGTCTTCACGCTCATGCACGCGGGCAACGCGGGGTTCGACGCGGTCGCCTTCGCCCACGTGTTCACGGCCGGTGTTGCGCTCGCCGTCGGCCGGATCCGCTCCGGTGCGCTGTGGCTCCCGATCGGCTGGCACTTCGGCTGGAACGCGGCCCAGGGGTGGCTCTTCGGCGCGGCGGTGAGCGGGATGCGTCCGGCCGGGTCCCCGCTCTCGACGCTCCGGCTCGGCGGGCCCGAGCTCCTGACCGGCGGCGCGTTCGGCCCGGAGTCAGGGCTCATCGCGGTCGCCGCGAGCATCCTGGCGCTCGTCGCGTACGTGAAGCTCGTGCCGGCACGGGCGCCGGCGCCGCCTCACCCCGACACGACGACGTCGAGCCCGATCGCGTCGTGATCGGAGAGCGGCCGCTCCGCCTGCGTGCCCACGTCGGCGATCACGACCGGGTTCGCGGTGGCGAGACCGCGCGTCGCGAACCAGTCGAGCTTGAGCGGGCAGCGGCCGCCGTGGTTGCGGAGCGCCCAGCGGATGAAGGCGAAGCACCATCCCGGCACCCACTCGCCCAGGCTCCGCCGCGTCTTGAGATCGGCGATGTCGTAGGAGAGGGTGGCCGCGCCGAGCTGGTTCGCGCGGCGGTAGTCGAAGCCGCGCGTTTCGAGGAGCGCGAAGAGCTCGCGCTCGAAGCGGGCGTCCGGGTGCAGGTAGTGGCTCCTGATGACGTGATCCACGCCCATGAACACGCGCCGCCAGAAGCCGAGGATGGCGCGGAACGCGCGCGCCGAGTTGTACGTGGAGGTGTTCCAGTCGCCGCCGATCAGGGCCGGCAGGTCGGCGCCGCCGATGCCGTCGATCACATCGCGGATCTGGTCGCGCCGGTGCTCGCGCGTGGACTGCGCGTCGAGGTGGGTGGTGACGGCGGTGAGCCGCGCGTTGGGGAACTCGATCTCGGCGGCGAGCGCCTGCTTCTCGCCGAGCCGCTTCTCGCGCCCTCGCATCTTGTCCTTCCCGTTCTCGAGCGGGACCGGCCACACGCGCGCGAACGGGTAGCGGGAGAGGAGCGCGTTTCCGTGCAGGCCGAGCTCGTTCTCGCCGCGCGCGTGGTGCTCGTTGCCGGCGCCCTTCGACAGGTTGATGTAGGACGGGATGAAGGCGTAGTGCATGCCGAGCGCGGCCGCGATCTCGCGCGCGACGGCTCGGTTCCCCGAGCGGGCCATGCCGACGTCGGTCTCGGTGAGGAGGAGAACGTCCGCGCTCCGGAGATAGGGATGGGTGCGCAGCGCCGCGATCTGGCCGTCGAGCTGGATCCCGCGCTCGAGGTTCCAGGCGAGGAATCGATAGCGCGGTCGCGCGGGCGCCGGCCCCGGCGCGAAGCTCCCGAGCTCGGGGGTCGCGAGGACCCGGCGGATGACGGGCTCGATCCGCGGGTAGAGCGGATGCGCGTAGAGCTCCGCGCTCGAGCGGAGACGGGCGAGCGACGCGAAGTGCGGCGCCAGCTCGCGGCGGATGAGATCGTGGATCTCGAGGTCGGTGGGCGGTGGCGGTGCGAGACGTTCTTCGGGAGAGATCATCGGGTCGACTGCGGGTGCTTTCCGGCTCAAGAGGTGCGGGGGGACTCGAGGCGGGCGGCCAGGGCCGCCGCGAGGCGCTCGTACTGGGACGGGGAATTGTACAGCTGGGCGGAGATGCGCACCAGCCGTCTGGGGGGGGCCGGCCAGGTGATGATCGGCACCTCGATCCGGTCGGCCGTAAAGAGCGCCGTCTGAAGGGGATCGGCGAGATCGGCGGCGGTGGCCGGCGGCAGGGGCGGGGGACCGTCCGCCGCCGGCGGTGCGGGCAGCGGCACCGCCGCGAGCGATCCGAGCATCTCGTCGGGCGCCGGCGGCTCGACGCCGAGAGCCGCGCACAGGATGTCGCGGCCGGTGCGGGCGAGGGCGCGGTTCAACCCCATCACCTCGGGCCAGCCGCCCGGCACGAGCGCGCCCATGGCGCGGATCGCCGCGGGGACGGCCAGGTACGCGGTCGGGTCCGTGGTGCCCATCCAGTCGAACTCGAGGCGGAAGCGGGAGCGGTCGGTGCGCGTCGAGTTCGTGCCGTGGCTCAAGGTCGTCGGGTGGATCGCGGCCTGGCGATCGCGGCGCACGTGGAGGAAGGCGGCGCCCTTCGGCGCGCAGAGCCACTTGTGGCAGTTCCCGGTCGTGTAGGCCGCGCCGAGCGCGGCGAGATTCATCGGCACCATCCCCGGCGCGTGCGCACCGTCGACGAGCGTGTCGATGCCGCGCGCGGCGAGCTCGCGCACGATGTCGGCAATCGGGAAGACGAGCGCGGTCGGGCTCGTGATCCAGTCGATGAGCGCAAGGCGCGTCCGCGGCGTCGTCGCATCGAGGATCGCCTGGACGACGGACCCCGGCCCGGCGAGGGGAAAGGGGACCCGGGCGATCGTGACGCGCGCGCCGGTGCGTTCCGCCGTGAAGTCGATGGCGGCGCGGCACGCGTTGTAAGCGTGATCGGTGGTGATGATCTCGTCACCGGGGGCGAACGCGAGCGAGCGAATGACCGCATTGACGCCGGTCGTCGCATTGGGGACGAAGGCGAGATCGTCGGGATCGGCGCCGACGAAGCGCGCGAGCTCCTCCCGCGCGTGATCGAGGAGGCCCTCGAAGTCGCGCCCGAGGAAGCGCACGGGCTCGCGCTCGAGGCGGGCCCGGAGCTCGGCCTGCGCTTCCAGCACCGCGGTCGGGCAGGCGCCGAAGGAGCCATGGTTCAGGAAGATGACGTCCGGGTCGAGCGACCAGTGGGCGGCAAGCGGCGAGGCGCCGGTGGCGAGCGGGTTCATCTGGCCGCTGAATCTACCACGCTCCGGCCCGCTCCGGCGCCGCTCGGGATGCCGCTCCGGCGCCGCGCCGGATGGCGCGCGCGCGGCGGCGTGTTCCCCGCTATAATCGACCGCCGGTACCCCCAGGACGCGGGGCGCCGCCGGCCGGAGGCCCGGCATCGAGACGACCGGCCGCCGGCAGCGCCGCGGAGAGAGGATCGAACGATGATGCAGCGATCGCATGGATTCGCCCTGATGCTCGGGCTCGTGCTCCTCGGCGCGAGCCGCCTGGCCGGAGCGGACGCGGGGTGCGCCGCCCATGGCGCGCCGGCGACGACGGCGTCGGCCGACGTGGCGGCGCAGGCCACCGTCCCCGCCGAGCTCAAGGCCGAGGTGCCCGAGCTGACGCAGCTCCACGAGGTCATCTATCCGCTGTGGCACGGCGCGTGGCCCGAGAAGAACTACGCGCAGATGAAGGAGCTCCTGCCGCAGGTGAAGAAGGACGTGGCGGCGGTCGAGGCGGCCAAGCTCCCGGGGATCCTCCGCGACAAGCAGGCGGACTGGGACGCGGGGGTCAAGAAGCTCACCGCGGCCACCGCGAGCTACGAGGCGGCGGTGGCGGCGAACGACGAGCAGGCGATGCTCGACTCGGTCGAGGCGCTCCACGGCGAGTTCGAGTCCCTGATCCGGCTCGTCCGCCCGCGCTCCGCCGAGCTCGAGGCCTATCACGTCGTCCTCTACCAGATCTATCACCATCAGGGCCCGCAGCAGCAGCTCGATGCGCTCCGCGCATCCACGGTCGAGCTCGCCGCCAGGTGCGACAGCCTGAGCGCGGCCGGCGCCCCGCGGCGGATCGCCGGCGATGAGGCCAAGGTCAAGGCCTACCAGGCCGGTGTCGCCGATCTCTGCGCCAAAACGCAAGAACTGAAGAAGGTGGCGGACGGCGGCGACTGGAAGGCGATCAGCCCGGCGATCGAGACCGTGCACACGGAGTACCAGGCGGTAGAGCGCATGCTCGAGTGAGCGGGCCCCCGGTGGACCACCCCGACTCGGTCGCGCCGCGGCCGCGCTGCTCGTCGCCGCCGCGCGCCGCACCATCGCGCTTGACCGGCGCCGGCATCTCGACCGAGTCGGGTGTCCCCGACTTCCGGAGCCCGACCGGGATCTGGAGCAAGTACGACCCGGCGGAGTTCTCGTACCAGAACTTCGTCGCGCGCGCCGAGGCGCGCCGGAAGTACTGGTGCTGGAGCCGCGAGATGTATCCCGCGATGCGGGACGCCGAGCCCAATCCCGGGCATCTCGCTCTCGCCGAGCTCGAGCGGCGCGAGCTCCTCCGCTGCGTGATCACGCAGAACATCGACGGCCTCCACCAGCGCGCCGGCTCGACCGACGTGATCGAGCTGCACGGGAACGCGATGCGCGCGGGCTGCCTCGGCTGCGGCAAGGAGTGGCCGCGCGGCGAGGTGCAGCGCTGGATGGAGGAGGACGGGGTCCTCGAGCCGACCTGCGACGTCTGCGGCGGCCCGCTCAAGCCGAAGACCGTCTCCTTCGGGCAGGCGATGCCGGAAGCGGAGACCCGGCGCGCCTTCATGGAGGCGGCGGCCTCCGAGCTCCTGATCGCGATCGGGTCGTCGCTCGTCGTCTTCCCGGCGGCCTCCCTGGTGCCGGCGGCGAAGCAGCACGGGGCCGGCGTCATCCTCGTGAACCGGACCCCCACCGACTACGACGGGATCGCGGACGTGGTGCTGCGCGGCGAGGCGGGGGTGATGCTCCCGGCGATCCTCGCCGCGCTCCCCGCGTGAAGAGCGCGCGCCTTTCTACATCCCCCACAGGTGCATCGTGTTCACGTCCTTGCCCTGGAGCTTCAGGTAGTAGAAGAGCTGGCCCTTGTGCTGGCCGAGATGATGGAGCGAGGTCATCAGGTGCTGGAAGAGGGTGACCTCGGGGCCGCCCCACGGCGCCGCCATCTTCGTCGTGAGGAGGTTCGCCTCGCCGGCCTTCCCGATGTACTCGAGCGCGACGGCCTGGTCGGCGGCGAGCCCGGCGAGCGCTGCGTCGATGCTCGTCGCCGCCGGCATCTTCTCGGCGGGGGGCAGCATCTGATCCGGGGGCAGATCCTCCATCTTGGTCCCCGCGGGGAGACCCCAGTCCCCGGTCACGAACCCCTTGATCATCGCCCCGCAGGCGTTTGTCAGGTGCTGGACGAGCTGCCCGGTCGTCATCCAGTTCCGGCCGGTCGCCGGCTTCCAGCCGAGCTTGTCCTGGTCCACCGCGCGGATCAGGCCCTCGGTCGCGGCGTACATGCCGTTCGCTTCCTGCTTGAGCAGGTCGGTTAGCGTTATCACATGAACCTCCACTGTTCTAGGTCTAGGTCCCGGACACCGCGAGCTCGCGCACGCGGAAGGTCGGGGTCTTGGTGGCATGATCCCACACGAGATCGTCGGCGACCATGTCGATCCCGCCGAGGATCTCCTCCATCGAGCCGGCGATCGTGACCCGCGCCACCGCTTTCGTCGGCTGGCCCTTCTCGATCCAGAGACCGGAGGCGGCGCTCGAGAAGGTCGGGTTCGCGGGCTCCATGCCGATCCACCAGCCGGAGAGCCCCCATACCCAGAAGCCCCGGTCGACGCTCGCGAGGATCTCCTCGCGCTTGCTCGTGCCGGGCGCGAGGTAGAGATTGCTCGACCGGATCTCGGGGAGGCCTTCGTAGCCGTCGCGCCGCGCGTTCCCGTTCGACGGGATGCCGAGCCGCTTGGCCGAGGCGAGATCTGTGAGCTGCCCGCGCACGGCCCCCGCCGCGAGGAGCGTGACATCGCGCGTGTCGACACCCTCGGCGTCGAAGGGCGTGGTCGCGAGCCCGCCCGGCATGCGCGCGTTGTCGTGCACGGTGACGAGCGCGCTCCCGAGCGGCTGGTCGCCGCGATCGGCGAGCCACGAGCGCTTCCGGCTCAGGTGCTCGCCGCTCAGGGCGACGGCGAGCCGGAGGAGGAGCGTCCAGCCGACATCGGGGCTCACGACCACCGGGTAGCGGCCGGTCGGGACCGGGCGGCCGCCGAGGAGCCGGAGCGCGCGGTCGGCGGCGCGTCGCCCGAGCTCCTCGGGCGCGAGGAGGTCCGAGTAGCGCGTCGCCTCCACGAAGTATTCGCCGGGCTGCATGTCGCCCGCCTCCTCGGCGATCACGCTCGCGCTGGCTGCGACCTGGCTCCGGCGCGCGTGGCGGAAGAGGCCGCGCGTGTTGGCGATCCAGTGCGCGGTCACGTTCTCCTCGTACCCGCCGCCATCGCCCGGACGGATCTTCGGATCGGCGGCGCGGGCGGCGGCGTCGGCGGCCCGCGCGCGTTCCTTCTTCTCCTCGATCGTGTGTTCCTCGATCGCCGCGTCGTGGATCCCGAGCGCCGCGCCCTCGTCCCGCCCGTCGCCCGGACCCGCGGGATCGGGGAGGACGAGGTCATCGCGCGGGCTCCCCGCCCTGGCGAGGGCGAGCGCCTTCTCGGCCGCGCGCTGGACGCCGTCCTCGTCCACGGCGGAGGTGTGCACGAAGCCGAGCCGCCCATCGCGCATGGCGCGCACCGCGAGGCCGCGCACGTCGGCGCGCGAGAGCGTTTCCAGCTCGTCCTCGCGCACGCGGAGCTCGAGCGTGCGGCGCTCGACCAGATAGGCATCCCCCTCGGCGCCGCCGGCCTTCAAGAGGCCCAGCGTCTTCTCGAGCAGGACTTGCTCGTTCACGTCGATCTCCCTTCCCGTGCCGCGCTCGCCCGGCCTAGCCCTGACCCGAGCCGCCGACCGTCATCGACGCGATGCGGAGCGTCGGCGCGCCCGAGGTGACCGGCACCCACTGCCCCTTGCCGCAGGTTCCGTTCCAGAACTTCAAGTCCGGCCCGACGCGGTCGATCCGTTTCAGGATCTCGGGCCCGTTCCCGACGAGGTTCGCCCCGCGCACCGGGGCGCCGAGCTTGCCGTCCTCGATGCGGTAGGCCTCGAGCACGCCGAAGGTGAAGTTGCCGCTCGTCGTGTCCACCTCGCCGCCGCCGAGCGCACGCGCGTAGATCCCGCTCTTCGTCGTGCGGATGATCTCCTCGACGTCGTCCTCGCCCTGCTCGAGATAGGTGTTGCTCATGCGGACGAGCGGCGGGAAGCGGTAGGACTGCCGGCGCCCGCTCCCGGTGAGCGGCGCCTCGAGCATCGCGGCCGCGATGCGATCGGTGAGGAAGCCCTTGAGCACGCCCTTCTCGATCAGCCGGTTCTCGGCCGGCGGCGTCCCCTCGTCGTCCACGTTGTAGGAGCCGCGGAGATCGGGAATGGCGCCGGTGTCGATGAGCGTCACGCGCTCCGAGCCCACCGTCTCCCCGATCCGCCCCGCATAGAACGAGGTCCCGCGGTAGACGCCGTCCCCCTCGAGCCCGTGCCCGATCGCCTCGTGGAAGAGGACGCCGCCGCCGGCGGCGATGATGACCGGCATCTCGCCGGACGGCGCTTCCACCGCCTCGATCATGGCGACCGCCTGGCGCGCCGCCTCTGCTGCCGCCTTCCCGGCCGCATCCGCGTCCATCTGCTCGGCGCCGCGGCGGTAGGAGAGCCGCTCGCTCCCGGTGCCGCGCTTGCCGTTGCGGGCCGCGATCACGTTGATGCGCATGAAGACGAGCGGCAGCGTGTCCTCGATCCAGAGCCCGTCCGAGTTGATGACGGCGAAGCGCGTCATTGCGTCCGTGTACTCGATCGTCACCTGCTGGACCGCCGGGTCGTGGGCGCGCGCGGCCTGGTCGGCGCGCTTCAACCAGCCCACGCGCTCGTCCTCGCTCACGAGATCGAGGGGCCGCGCGCAGCGGACGATCGGCGTCGTCGGCGCCGTCTTGTGGAAGGTGATCGCAGCGGGGTTCGCTCCGTCGCGCGCGGCGATCGCGGCGGCGTTCCGCGCCGCCTCGACCAGCGGCTTCTCAGCGAACGCATCGGCGAAGGCGTACCCGGTGCGATGGCCGTCCACCGCGCGCACGCCGCCGCCGGCGTGCACGCCTTGCTCGACCGACTCGATCGATTGTTCCGCGAGGGTCAGCCGGGTGACGATGCTCCGTTCGAGATAGAGATCGGCGAAGGCGGCACCGCGCGCGCGCGCCGCGGCGAGAATGCGGGCGGCGGACTCGGCGGTGAGCGGGAAGCCGGCCTCGGCGGCCAGTGCGGCGTCGAGGCCGAGGAACCGGGTGAACGGGGCGGCGGCGGCGAGGCCGGCGGCGGCGCCGGCGAGGCCAAGAAAACGGCGGCGCCGGATCGGCGCGTGGAAGGAGATCATCCTGCCTCCTCGAGCCGGAGCTGGACTAAAGCCGGCTCGTGTGGGCGAAAAGCCTATCAGAACGGGAACGGACGAGCAGCCTGCCTTTCCCGAGCCCGCGGCGGGCGGCGGTGATGGTACAATAGATAGACCCAGTCTCGGCGCTGCACCAGGCCGGCGGCGCTGCACCAGGTCCGGCTGCCTTGGAGCGGCGCGCCAGCGCTCGCTTGCTCGGGAGGGCCCCACGCATGCTCATCCGCTTTGCTCCCGCCGCTCTCGCTCTCGCCCTTGTTCTCGCCGCCGCCGGCCCCGCCGCCGCCGACGACTGGACCACCCCGGTCGGCAGGGACGCGACCCGGGCCGGGCTCTCCACCGAGAGCGGGCCCGCCGATCCGGCGATCCTGTGGCAGGGCAGCCGTCCCTCGGTCATCGCGCAGCAGGGATGCGCCGCGGGGAACCTCCTCGTCCTGAACCGCATGGAGAGCTTCGCCATCCCGGGCGGCACCTGGCTCGTGGCGCACGATCTCGCGACCGGCGCCGAGCTCTGGGCGGTGCACCTCCCTTACGATCCGCAGGAGCCCGGGCATCGGGAGAAGGTGACCGGCATCCGCGACGGGCACGTGTACGCGACCCGCGCCGGCGACTCCCGCCTCGACTACCTCTACGCGCTCGATCCCGCCGACGGCTCGATCATCTGGCGCTCGGCCGAGAAGATCGGCGAGGAGACGACCGAGAGCGCAGCCTACGCCGCCGACGGCGATCTCATCGTCGGCAACTTCACCTCGGTCCGGCGTATCGAGAAGAACGACGGGTCGACCGTGTGGTCGACGCCGCGCTCGAGCCCGACCTCGAACGGCAGCTCGGCGGCGGTCTTCGGCGATCGCGTCTACATCTGGGAGGCGAGCGGGACCGGACCCAAGGTGTCGGCGTTCGACCTGGCGACCGGCCAGCGGCTGTACCAGAGCCCGGGCTACGGCGGGCTCGTGCAGCAGCTGGGGCTCTTCGTCGGCCCGGACGGCACGGTCTATGCCCCGCGCTCTCAGAACAACGCGTCGACCGACTACCTGATCGCGCTCCGCGACACCGGGAGCGCGCTCGTCGAGAGGTGGCGGGTGCCGCTCGGCTACGTGCCGTTCGCCTCCTTCGCCATCGGCCCGGACGGGAGCGTCTTCAGCTACACGGCGGCGCGCGAGATCCTCCGGCTCGACCCGGCGACCGGCGACACGCTCGCCATCTCGGCGCCGATCATGGCTGACTTCCCGATGCAGCCGCGCATGGCGGCGGACGCCGCCGGGCGCCTCTATGTCACGAACGGCGGCTTCGGTCTAGGCTTCCTCTATTGCTTCAATTCCGATCTCACGGTGCGCTTCTCCCGGTCCGTGAACAACGTGAATCTCGGCGGTCCGGTGCTCGGCCAGGGCGGGATCCTCGTCGTCTGCGGCGTCGGCACCGACGTCCGCGCCTTCCGCACGGCGACGACCGACGTGGCGGCGACCCCCGCTGCGCCGCTCCGCTTCACGCTCGAGCAGAACAGCCCGAACCCGTTCAATCCGGCCACCGCGATCGGGTTCGCGCTCGGCGCTCCGGCGACGGTGACGCTCGAGATCCTCGACGCGCAGGGCCGACGGGTGATGACCCTCATCGATCATGAGATGCGCGGCGCCGGCCCCCATCAAGTCCCCTGGCGCGGCCGGGACGAGCGAGGCGATGCGGTGAGCTCGGGCGTCTACTTCTATCGTCTGGATGCCGGCGGCGAGACAGCCACCAGGAAGATGCTCCTCATGAAGTGAGGCCGCCGCCACGAGCAAAGCGCCCTCCTGCCGCCCTCGGCCCGCCGCCGGGGGCGGTCTGCATCCGGTTTGCATTCGGCCGCGCGCGAAGCTAGAATCCCGCGCTTCCCCGCCGCTCTTGCGCCCTTCAAGTCTCGGGAGATCAGGATGACCAGCGCGGTCCTCTACTTGGAGTCCTCGGTCGGTCGCAAGCTGGTGATGGCCGTGACCGGGATCGTCCTCTTCGGGTTCGTGGTCGGGCACATGATCGGGAACCTCCAGGTCTACCTGGGCCCGGCGGCGCTCAATCACTACGCGGAGCTCCTGCGCGAGCTGGGGCACGGCGGGGTGATCTGGGTAGTGCGCGGCGTGCTCCTCGCCGCGGTCGGCCTCCACGTCTGGGCCGCGGTGACCCTCGCCCTCGAGAACCGGGCCGCCCGTCCCGAGCGCTACCGGCGGCTCCGCTACGAGGCGTCCGATTACGCCTCGCGCACCATGATCTGGAGCGGGCCGCTCCTCGCCGCCTTCGTCGTCTACCATCTCCTCCACCTCACCGTCGGTTCGGTGCACCACGACTTCGTGGCCGGCGATGTCTATCACAACGTCGTCGCCGGGTTCCGGGTGTGGCCGGTGGCGGCCTCCTACATCGCCTGCATGCTCGCGCTCGGCCTCCACATGTACCACGGGGTGTGGAGCATGGTGCAGACGCTCGGCCTCGAGCACCCGCGCTACAACGCGTGGCGGCGCGCCGCCGCCGCCTTCTTCACCTTCATCGTGGTGATCGGGAACATCTCGATCCCGGTCGCCGTGCTCACCGGGGTCGTGCGCTAGGCGGCCGCCCTTACGCCAAGAGGTCTCGACTGCCATGGAGCTTCGCGCCAACGTTCCGTCCGGGCCGATCGAGAAGAAGTGGGACCAGCACCGCTTCGACATGAAGCTCGTGAATCCCGCCAACAAGCGCAAGTACTCGGTGATCGTGGTCGGCACCGGGCTCGCCGGCGCCTCGGCGGCGGCCACTCTCGCCGAGCTCGGCTACCGGGTGAGCGCCTTCTGCTACCAGGACTCGCCGCGCCGCGCCCATTCGATCGCCGCCCAGGGCGGTATCAACGCGGCGAAGAACTACCAGAACGACGGCGATTCGGTCTTCCGGCTCTTCTACGACACGGTGAAGGGCGGCGACTTCCGCGCGCGCGAGGCCAATGTCCACCGCCTGGCCCAGGTCAGCGTGAACATCATCGACCAGTGCGTGGCCCAGGGCGTGCCGTTCGCGCGCGAGTACGGCGGCACGCTGGCCAACCGCTCCTTCGGCGGCGCCCAGGTCTCGCGCACATTCTACGCGCGCGGGCAGACCGGCCAGCAGCTCCTCCTCGGCGCCTACCAGGCGCTCGCCCGCCAGATCGGCCGCGGCCAGGTGGCGATGCACTCGCGCCACGAGATGCTCGAGCTCGTCGTCATCGACGGCCGCGCTCGCGGCATCATCGCCCGCGACATGGTGACCGGGAATCTCGCGACCCACCTCGCCGACGCGGTGATCCTCGCCACCGGCGGCTACGGGAGCGTCTTCCACCTCGCCACCTACGCCAAGGGCTGCAACACGACCGCGATCTGGCGCGCCTACAAGCACGGCGCCGCCTTCGCCAATCCCTGCTTCACGCAGATCCATCCGACCTGCATTCCGGTCCATGGCGAGTACCAGTCGAAGCTCACCCTGATGAGCGAGTCGCTGCGCAACGACGGGCGGGTCTGGGTGCCGCAGGCCAAGGGCGACCGGCGGCCGCCGGGCCGGATCCCGGAGGCGGAGCGCGACTACTACCTCGAGCGGAAGTACCCTAGCTTCGGCAACCTCGCCCCGCGCGACATCTCCTCGCGCGCCGCCAAGCAGGTGTGCGACGAGGGGCGGGGGGTCGGGGAGTCGGGCCTCGGCGTGTACCTCGATTTCGCCGACGCCATCCAGCGGCTCGGGAAGCCGGCGATCGCCGAGAAGTACGGGAACCTCTTCGAGATGTACGAGCGAATCACCGACGAGGACCCGTACCAGGTGCCGATGCGGATCTTCCCGGCCAGCCACTACACGATGGGCGGCCTGTGGGTGGACTACAACCTGATGAGCACGATCCCCGGGCTCTTCGTGCTCGGCGAGGCCAACTTCTCCGACCACGGCGCCAACCGGCTCGGCGCGAGCGCCCTCATGCAGGGGCTCGCCGACGGCTACTTCGTGATCCCGTACACGATCGGGCACTACTTCGCCGGGACCAGGTTCGAGGCGGCGGATCCAGCGCATGCGGCATGCCGGGACGCCACGGCGCTCGTGCGCGGGCGGATCGAGCGGCTCCTCGCCGTGAACGGAAAGAAGACGGTGGACGACTTCCACCGCGCTCTCGGCAAGATCATGTGGGAGCACTGCGGGATGGCGCGCACCGAGGAGGGCCTCACCACGGCGCTCGAGCGCATCCCGGAGCTCCGCGCCGAGTTCTGGCGCGACGTGCGGGTGCCCGGCACCGGCGCCGAGTTGAACCAGTCGCTCGAGAAGGCGGGGCGGGTCGCCGACTTCCTGGAGCTGGCCGAGCTCATGTGCCGCGACGCGCTCACCCGGCGCGAGTCGTGCGGGGGGCACTTCCGATCCGAGTTCCAGACCGCCGACGGCGAAGCCTTGCGGGATGACGCCAATTTCTGCCACGTCGCCGCGTGGGAGTACGCGGGCGACGACCAGGCGCCCCGGCGCCACGTCGAGCCGCTCTCCTTCGAGCACGTTCCCTTGCAGCAGCGGAGCTACAAGTGATGAACCTCACCCTTCACGTCTGGCGGCAGCGGAACCGGGCGGACCGCGGGCGCTTCGTCACCTACGAGGCGCGCGACGTGAGCCCGCACATGTCCTTCCTCGAGATGCTGGATGTGGTCAACGAGGGCCTCATCCTCCGCGGCGAGGATCCGATCGCCTTCGACCACGATTGCCGCGAGGGGATCTGCGGCACCTGCGGCATGGTGGTGAACGGGCGCCCGCACGGGCCGCGCCGGCTCACCACCACCTGCCAGCTCCACATGCGGACCTTCAAGGACGGCGACGCGCTGTGGATCGAGCCCTGGCGCGCCGGCGCCTTTCCCGTGCTCCGCGATCTGATCGTGGATCGCGGGGCCTTCGAGCGCATCGTCCAGGCCGGCGGGTTCATCTCGGTCTCGACCGGAAGCGCTCCCGACGGCAACGCGATTCCCGTCCGCAAGGAGAACGCCGACCTGGCGATGGACGCCGCGGCCTGCATCGGCTGCGGAGCCTGTGTCGCCGCCTGCCCGAACGCCTCGGCCATGCTGTTCACGGCGGCCAAGGTGTCGCACCTCGGGCTCCTGCCGCAGGGGCAGCCCGAGCGGCGCGAGCGGGTGCTCGCGATGGTCGGGGCGATGGATGAGGCGGGCTTCGGCAACTGCACCAATCACGGCGAGTGCGAGGCGGCCTGCCCGAAGGGGATCGGCCTCCAGTTCATCGCGCGCCTGAACCGCGATTACCTCGGCGCCGCGCTCGCGGCGCGGGGAGACGGCGGTGCGGGGAAGGGCGGCTTCGGATAGGCCCGGGGGTGCGTGGCCCGCGCCGGCCGGCCGGCTAGGAACGCGTGAGCACGGTGACCACGAACGCGGCCATGGTCCGCAGTCCGAAGAAGAGCGTCGCGATCTGGTAGGTCACGAGGAAGAAGAGCGCGTAGAAGAGCGCCGGGCGCCGCTGTGGCCAGGCGAGCACGGCGCGGGCGAGCGGCCGCCGCACCCGCTCCTGGACGGCGAGGCCGACCGTCCCGACCCCGAGCGCGGCGCCGGCGATCACGTCCGAGGGGTAGTGGAGGCCGAGGTAGATCCGCGCCAGTCCGGTGACGACGAGCGCGTAGGCGAGAGTGAACAGGCCGAGGCGCCTCGACACCAGGTAGATCCCGGTCGCCAGGCCCAGGAAGAGCGCGGCGTGGTCGCTCGGGAAAGCGTTCCAGTGCTCGAGGCTGGTCCGCATCTTGCCGTAGGGCCGGACGAAGTCGAGCGTCGGATCTGCGATCGGCCGCGCGTGGTGCGGCAGGGTGAGCGCGAGGTAGCGCGCCGCGAAGAGCGCGACCGCGCAGCCGACGAGCGTGGCGACCACGATCTCCTGATCCCGCCTCGGCGCGGGCCCCGTCCTGAACCACGCCCACCACAGGAACGACGCGAAGATCCCGCCCTTGATGATGTCGGTCGTGGCGAAGAGGGTCGCCAGCTGGTCGAGGGTCCACGACCGCTGGGCGAACTGGTTCAGGAAGAGGACGATCGCGCGATCGAATTGAGACATCGGGCCTTTCCCCGGCGTACGCTCGGCCCTCGGGTTATCTGCGCCCGGAGGGCCGGGCTTGAGCCTGCCGTGCCCCCGGGGCGGGCCATTGACCGTCCACGAGGGGTCCTGTACCCTCCAGCGCCACTTGTATAGATGGCGTGAGTTCGCGAACGTTCGAACCAGGAGGTCACACCGATGCGTCTTGTTGGAGTTATCGCCCTGCTCGCCGGGCTCGGCCTGAGCCTCTGCGGCCTGGCCGCGGCCCAGTCGGGAACGGCCGCCCCGTCCGGCACGGCCGCCACGTCAGGTGCGGTCGAGGATGCGATGCAGCTCACGCGGCAGATGATCCAGACCGAGCGCCAGACGATCGTGGCCGCCAACATGGACATGACCGAGGCCGAGAGCCAGGCCTTCTGGCCGCTCTATCGCGAGTACCGCGGCGAGATGGCCAAGGTCGGGGACCGCAGCGCCGCCCTCATCACCGACTACGCCAAGAGCTACGAGACGATGACCGATCTCCAGGCCGAGGCCATGCTCAAGGAACTCCAGGAGATCTCGAAGAAGCAGCTCTCGGTGCGCGAGGACCACATGAAGAAGTTCAAGAAGGTCCTCCCGCCGAAGAAGCTGGCCCGTTTCTACCAGATCGAGAACAAGCTCGACGCGATCGTGGGCTACGAGCTGGCCTCGGAGATTCCGCTGGTCAAGACCAAGTAGATCGGGGGATGGCCGAAAAGGTGCCCCTAGAAAATCGGCCCGGAAGGACCGGGCCAGCAGAAATTCACGGAAGAGAGCGGATTGGCGCCCGTATCTTGTTGTAGCACAATAAATTGCTCTTCTTGACAAGCGGGCGAAGATCATATTCTCTTACCGGCCGATCGGCTGTCCATACCCGTCGCCCGTGCGACGCCACTCAAGGAGGAGACCTGACAATGAACTTGCGCCGGACTCTGATGCTGTTTGCGCTGGCGAGCTGTGCATGGCTCGGGACGGCGCAGGCGGGGGTTAGCGGATTCCATATCGGCCTGACGCCTTACGTCGGCTACGCGGACTGGGATGAGCAGGAAGGGCCGGTGGCCGAGAACGCCATTGTCTATGGCGGTCGGCTGGCGATCTTCTTCAATTCCTGGCTCGGCGTGGAAGGCCACTACGGCATGAGCCCGGCCGAGACCGTGGGACCCTTCGCCAACGACCTCGACATCTATCCCTACGGCGCCGATCTGATCATCAACCTGGCGCCGCATGCGCGGGTCGTTCCCTACGTCGTCGCCGGGTGGACCGAGATCAAGGTCGACTACTCGACCACTCTCCCGGGCGGGGACGACTCGGCCACGCGCAACGGGTGGGAGGTCGGCGGCGGCCTCAAGTGGATGTTCAACGAGCGCATCGGGCTCAGGACCGAGTTCCGCGACATGATGCTCGACCGCATCCCGGACGCCTCGAACGACGACCTGCGGCACAACTTCATCTACACCGCGGGCCTCCAGTTCGATCTCTTCGGCCACGTGCCGGATGCGGACAAGGACGGCATCATCGATCGCAAGGACAAGTGTCCGGCCACCCCGATGGGCGCGACCGTCGCCAAGGACGGCTGCCCGACCGACGGTGACGGCGACGGCGTGTTCGACGGCATCGATCAGTGCCCGGGCACCCCGGCGGGCGCCAAGGTGGATGCGAAGGGCTGCCCGACCGATTCGGACGGCGACGGCATCGCCGACGGCCTCGACCAGTGCGCCGATACGCCGACCGGTTGCCGCGTCGACGCGAACGGCTGCCCGATCGACTCGGACGGCGACGGCGTCTGCGACGGCAAGGACCAGTGCGCTGATACGGGCGCTGGCTGCATCGTGGATGCGAACGGTTGCCCGACCGATTCGGACGGCGACGGCGTCTGCGACGGCAAGGATCTCTGCCCGAACACCCCGGCCGGGACCCAGGTCGATGCGAATGGCTGCACGGCGATGCAGACCCAGATCCTCGACACGGGCCTCCTCCGGATCTCGAACATCACGTTCGCGACGGGCAAGGCCACCCTCCTTCCGGCGTCCCACGCGACCCTCGATGCGGTCGGCGAGGCGCTCAAGAACTGGCCCGATCTCAAGGTCGAGATCGGCGGTCACACCGACTCCTCGGGCTCCGATGCGCTGAACCAGAAGCTCTCGCAGGCGCGTGCCCAGTCGGTGCTCGACTACCTGAAGGGGAAGTTCCCGACCCTCAACGCGTCGCAGTACACGGTCGTCGGCTACGGCGAGACGCAGCCGATCGGTGACAACAAGACCGCCGAGGGCAAGGCCATGAACCGCCGTGTCGAGTTCAAGGTGCTCAACACGGACGTCCTCAAGAAGCAGGTCCCGAAGAAGTAGGACCTCGGGACAGGTAGGCCACGCGCGAGCGTGGCCTGCCCCATGCAGCGCGGCGCGCGGGGTGTGAAGCCCCGCGCGCCGCTTGCGTTTGGTCCTGGGGCCCTTGCCCCGAGCCCGGGGCGCCTGATCCGGAGCCGGGGCGCCGCGACTTAAGGACGGGACGCGGGCCGGTCGATGACGAAAGGAGAGCTTCCGTCCCAGGCGCCTGCCGCTCAGGGGACCGTCATCCACTCGCCCGGCGCCGGAGGGGAGCTGGGAGATGAGCCTCGCCGTGGCCGGGCCGTGGCAGCCGGCGCCGGGTAAGTCGCTGCCGCCGGGGCTCGCCAGGAAGTGCGGGCCGGGCGCGGGCGGCAAGGGCAACGCGAAGAAGAAGTAGCGTTCTCCTGCGTGTGCGGGCGCCTCAGCCGCCCGAGATCGCGTCCTCGGCGGCGGCGCCGGGCGGCGTCGCATCGTCGAGATCGTCGAGATAGCCGCGGGGGAGCGCCACCGACTGCGTGCCCCCGGACTTGCCGCGGCGCGTGCGCATGGCGTGCGGCGGGAACGGCTGGGCGGGATCGGCCGTGGCGAGGACCCGGGCGAGCTCGGCCTGGGTCTCGACCGCCATGAGCTTCTCGCGGAGCGCCGAGCCGCGCGCGAACCCCTTCGTGTACCAGCCGGCGTGCTTGCGGAAGGCGCGCATGGCGGCCGCCTCGCCCTGCCAGGTGGTGAGGAGCCGCGCGTGCTCGAGCATGATCTCGATCACGCCGCCGAGGGCGGGCGGGTTCAGAGGCTCCTGACCGGCGAAGACGTGGGCCAGGTCGCGGAACAGCCACGGCCGCCCCAGGCAGCCGCGGCCGACGATGACGCCGTCGCATCCGGTCGTCCGCATCATGCGGAGCGCGTCCTCCGCCTCCCAGATGTCGCCGTTCCCGAGCACCGGGATCCCGGGCACCGCCGCCTTCAAGCGCGCGATCGCCGACCAGTCGGCCTCTCCGGCGTAGAGCTGGGCGGCCGTGCGCGCATGGAGCCCGACCGCCGCGCATCCTTCCTCCGCGGCGATCCGTCCCGCGTCGAGATAGGTCTGGTAGCGGTCGTTGAGTCCGATCCGGAACTTGATCGTCACCGGCACCGGGCCCGCGTTCCGGACCGCGGCGCGCACGATCGCGCGGAGAAGCCGCGGCTTGAGCGGGATCGCGGCGCCGCCTCCATGCCGCGTCACCTTCCGGACCGGGCAGCCGAAGTTCATGTCGATGTGGTCGACGCGGCCCTCGCCGACCAGGAACTGGACCGCCGCGCCGACATAGTGCGGATCGACGCCGTAGAGCTGGAGGCTCCGGGTCGTCTCCTCGGGGTTGAAGCTCGCGCGGAGGAGCGTCCGCCGCTGGCCCTCGGCGAGCGGGCGCGCCGTGATCATCTCGCTCACGTAGAGCCCCGCGCCGAAGCGCCGGCAGAGCGTGCGATAGGGCGGGTTGGTGACACCGGCCATCGGCGCCAGGACGACCGGGGGCCACACCGCGAGCGGGCCGATCGCGATCGGCTCGAACTCGCCGGCGGCGGCCGGCTTGACGTCCTTGTTGAGCTCGCTCTTGTAGATGGGATCCATCGGCGGAACCGAGTATAGACCGGCCGTTCCCGAGCCGGTAAAATGACGCTCCTTGTGCCGAGCGTCGCCTTGCGGCCGCGCTTGGCGCGGCTGTTCGGGATCCTCCCGCTTCCTATCGACAGGAGACGTGAAGACATGGACTGGGGCATGGCCAATCGCCTGGCGCGCGTCATTCCCGCCGACGGGCGCTGCTACTTTCTCGCCGTCGATCATGGCTATTTCCAGGGTCCGACCACCCGCCTCGAGCGTCCGTGGGAGGCGATCGCGCCGCTCGCCCCGCATCTCGATGCGCTCTTCGTCACGCGCGGCGTGCTGCGCGCCTGCGTGCCGCCTTCCTTCGAGAAGCCGATCATCCTCCGCGTCTCCGGCGGCGCGAGCATGGTCGGGCGCGATCTCGCCCACGAGACAGTCACCACGTCGATCGAGGAAGCGGTGCGCCTGAACGCCGCCGCGGTCGGTCTCTCGGTCTTCGTCGGCAGCGACTACGAGCACGAGACCATCGCCAATCTCGCCCGGCTGGTGAACGAGGCGGAGCCGGTGGGCATGCCGGTGATGGCGGTCACCGCCGTGGGCCGGGAGATGGAGAAGCGCGACGCCCGCTATCTCGCCCTGGCCTCGCGCATCTGCGCGGAGCATGGAGCGCGCGTGGTCAAGACCTACTGGTGCGAGGACGGATTCGAGAAGGTGGTCGAGGGCTGCCCGGTGCCGGTCGTGATCGCGGGCGGGCCGAAGTGCGACACCGAGCGCGAGGTCTTCCACTTCGTGTGGGATGGGATCCAGAAGGGCGCGATCGGCGTCAACCTCGGCCGGAACGTCTGGCAGCACGACCATCCGGTGGCCATGATCAAGGGGCTCGTGGCCGTCGTCCACGGGAACGCCTCGGTGGACGAGGCGGTGGCGGTCTTCAATGAGGCGCGGGCGCAGAGCGCGGCGCCCGGGGCCGCTCGCGCCGGCGGTGCGCCCCGCGGCGGCCGCCCGGCCGTCCGCGTATGAACGCCGCGGGGGGCGGCCCGGCAGGGAGCGTGACGAGCGTGACGAGCGCCGCCCCCGGCGCGCCGATGCGCGTCGCCATGTACTACGCGAACCGCGACGTGCGGCTCGAGTCGCTCCCGCGGCCGGCGATCGGCCCCGGCGAGATGCTGCTGCGCGTCGTGGCGAGCGGCATTTGCGGCTCGGATCTCATGGAGTGGTACCGGCGCGACCGCGTGCCCGTGGTCCTCGGCCACGAGGTGACCGGCGAGGTGGCCGCGGTGGGCGAGGGGGTCACGGGCTTCACGGTCGGCGACCGCGTGGTCGCCACCCATCACGTCCCCTGCAATACCTGCCACCACTGCCGGCGCGGGGATCACACGGTGTGCCCGACCCTCCGCCGCACGCACTTCCACCCGGGCGGCTTCGCCGAGTACCTCCGCCTCGAGCCGATCCACGTGGATCGCGGCGTGTTCCGGCTGCCCGCCGCGGTGTCGTTCGAGGAGGGCACCTTCGTCGAGCCGCTGGCCTGCGTCGTGCGCGGGCTCCGCCGGGCGCAGCTCGTGCCGGCCGACACGGTCCTCGTCATCGGCAGCGGCATCGCCGGGCTCCTGCACATCCAGGCCGCCGCGGCGCTCGGGGCGGGGCGCGTGATCGCGGTGGATCTCGTCGAGAAGCGGCTCGAGCTCGCGCGGCGCCTCGGCGCTGAGCACGCGATCTCGGCGCGCGAGGACGTGCCCGCGCGCGTCCGCGCGCTCAACGAGGGCCGGCTCGCCGATATCGTCATCGTCTGCGCCGGGGCCACGGCGGCGGTCGAGCAGGGGATGAGCGCGGTCGAGCGCGGCGGCACCGTGCTCCTCTTCGCGCCGACCGAGCAGGGGGCGCGCGTGCCGGTCTCGATCAACGACTTCTTCTTCCGGAACGACGTGACGCTCACGACCTCCTACGCCGGGAGCCCCGCCGATCTCATGCAGGCGCTCGAGCTGATCCGCGCGCGCCGCGTGCGGGTGGGCGAGATGATCACCCATCGCCTCGGTCTCGCCGCGACCGGGGAGGGGTTCGCGCTGGTCCTCGACGGGCGCGAATCGGTCAAGGTGATCATCGAGCCGCAGCGCTAGCCGCCCGGCCGGCCGCGCCGCTGCCCGCCCGTCTCCGCCGCGCGCCCCGTATTTCTCCGCCCCTTCGCCCGTCTCCTGGTCATCCCCGCCGGCAGCCGACCCCCTCGCGGTCGGACCTCTGACGCCAGCGCTTCTCGCGCACCGAGCTGGGTGGGGGCCGGGAGGTCAGGGCGAGGCCAGGCAACCGGATTCCATCCGGACCGCCCGGTCCCGGCCTGCCACCCACATCACGAGCACGGCCGGTGGCAGGTGGAGCGGGGAACGGGGACCCCCCGCGTCCTCCTCGCCGCCGGCCTTGCTGCGTTGCCGATCCGGACGGCGTCAGCGCGTGTCTCCGCGCCTCGCCAGCGCGTGTCTGCGCGCCTCGTCAGCGCGTGTCTGCGCGCCTCGTCAGCCCGCGGCCGCGCTCTCGCGCACCGGCCGGAAGATCCCGAAGGCGCTCGTGTACCCGTGCAGGTGCGTGCTCGCGCCGACCGGTCCGATCTCGCCGCTGGCGAAGAAGCCGCCGACCGGCACGTCCTGGAAGCGGCGCCGGAAGAGCTCCGTGTCGTGGTCGGGCCGGCCGAAGAGCCCCATGCCGCGTCCGAGGCAGGAGAACAGGAGCGCGCCGCGGGGGACCGCATGTTGCGGAGCGCCGCTCGCCGCCGCCGGCGTGCCTGCCCGCCCGAGGAGCGCGCGCAGATCCGCGGCGGCCGCCTCGGCGTCGCGGAGCTGGAACTGCACGACCTGCCCCTCCTCGAGGATCTCGCCGATCGCCAGCGCGCCGCGCTCGGGATCGACGCCGATGATGTTGCGCACGAGGAAATCCCCGGCCCCGGGCTCCGTGATCAGGGCGTCCTTCACGATGCCGAGGAAGAGGGCGCGCTGGGCGAGCCGGCGATCGGCCGCCGAGAGCTCCTCGACGAGCCCCTGGATCACCTCGAGCGGCGACTTGCCGTCGAGCTTGAGGAGGATGTTCCGCTCGGCGCGCGTGACCAGCATCGGCTTCCCGATCGGCCGGCAGCCCTGCGCGACGACCGTGTCGACCGCGATGTTGCCCGCGAGCGCCACGACGACCGCCCCGGCGCGATGCACCCGGCCGCCGGCGTAGAGCGCGTTCTGTCCCGGTTGCTCGGCGCCGCTCGCGATCCCGCCCAGCTTGCGGCTCTCCGGATAGGCGTAGTCGAGCCCGGCCAGGAGATCCTCGGCGGGAAAGGTGAAGGGATCGACGAGGACGATGAAGTGCGGAGTCGGGTCGCCCGGCACGCCGATCGAGTCCTGCCATGCCCGCGGGCTGCCGTCGAGGTCGGGGAGCGAGTCGCCGTCCATGTGGATCGGCGTCACGGTCACCTCGGGCAGGTGCGCGGTGACGACCGCGAGGCCGGGCCGCTGCTCCACCTCGTGCCCGCCGCCGATCACCCCGCCGGCCGAGCAGCCGGCGAGCTGGCGATGGGGGATCGCGCGGGCGAGCGCCGCCGGGAGCTCCAGGAAGTGGGCCGCGTGATGCGGGGAGATGAAGGCGAGGGCCACGTCGATCGCCTGGCCCTGCATCTGGGCGGCGATGTCGCGGGCGACGGCGGCGACGGCCTCATCGAACCGAGGAGATTCGGAGACGGCAGATGCCCACTGCATAGGGTGCGCTCCCTGGCTGGATCCGGGACCGAAGGAGAACGGACCGTCCGTGACAGCGCGAGACTAGACGAACGGCAAGCAGCAGGCAAGCAGCGGCGGCGCCGGCTAGCGCAGCGGGAGAACCACGAACACGCCGGGCCGGATGGTCGTGTTGCTCTGGTCGATGGTGAGGAATCCGACGCGCACATCGAGCCGCAGCGTTGCGGACTGCCCGAGAGTCGCAACGTCGACGCCACCACCGACGTGCATGAAGAAGTCGGAGCCATCGGCGTTGCTGACGCCCAGTCCGCCTCCGAAGTAGGGCGTCGCGCGCGAGCCGACATCGACATAGTAGAGCAGGTTCGCGGTCGCGGTCAGGAATACTCCGACATCGTCCGAGAGATGGCCGAATACCACCTCGGGCTCGATCACCACGTTGTTGGCGACTGCATAACCGAACGCCGTGCCCACCGCCGGACCGGCGATCGTCGATGACCCGTCATCTGCGACTTGCGCGCCGGCGAAGGCGGCGAGGTAGATGTCGCCCGCCGCCGGCGGGACGGCCGCACCGGCGGCCGGCGCGCGGAGAAGGAGGCCGACCACGACGAGGACCGCAAGGGTCCCGCCGGCAGGGCGCCGGCGATCGTTTCCCGTCATCATGTCTCCTTGGCACGGACTGGATCGGGGGAGAAGCCGGAAGAGGATCCCAAAGCCACGTCAAGATCACGCAAAGGCGGCCGCGACGGCCGGGACGATCTCGATGTAGAGGCGCTTGTTGATCCGCCCCTTGCTCTCGTGCTTCACCACCTGGACCCGGCCCACCTCCCGGGTGCTGGCGACGTGGGTGCCGCCGTCGGCCTGGCAGTCGAGGCCGACGATGTCGACGATCCGGATCTCCTGGATCTCGGCCGGGAGCAGGTTCACTTTCGTGCGGACGAGGTCGGGGATCGCGAGCGCCTCGGCGCGCGGGAGCGTGGAGACGCGAATCTCGCGTCCCAGCTCGATCTCGGCGTTGACGCGCACCGCGATCTCCTGGGCGAGATCCTTCGGCATGCCCTCGAGCTCGAAGTCCATGCGTGCGGCGAGCGGCTTCATGCTGGAGCCCGTCACCTGCGATCCGAAGTCGCGCCAGATGACGCCGCACAGGATGTGGAGCGCGGTGTGCGTGCGCATGAGCGCGTAGCGGTGATCCCAGTCGAGGGCGCCCGTGAGGCGCGTGCCGGGAGCGGGGAGGGGAGATCCGGGCGCGAGCCGGTGCCAGATCGCGGCGCCGCGCTTCGCCATCTCGTGCACCGGATGGCGGTCGCCGTCCCAGGCGAGCTCGCCGCGGTCGGCGGGCTGGCCGCCGCCCCCGGGAAAGAAGGCGGTCCGGTCGAGCGCGATGCCGTCCGCGCCGGCAGCGACGACCGTGGCCGCGAACTCCCGCCGGTAGGAGTCCTCGTGGAAGATCGCCCGGGTGGGCGGGATGGCGGTGTCGTCGTTCATGGGACCTGGGCGGCGAGCCTGGGCGAATCGGCCCACCCTGTCAACGGACCGCTGGATCGGCGCGGATCCGTCCGCGCCGGGCTCGTGGCTACCGCGGGCGGAGCGGCACAAGCGGTATACTGGAAGGAGTCCGGAGCGGATGGCCGGGCCGGTCGATCGGCCACGACCACCGCACCCGCCATGGTCCCTCGATCGCGGAGTCCCCCGATGATCCCACACGACACTGCTGCATCGCCGGCCTGTGCGCTCGCGCTTGCGCTCGTCCTGCTCCCGGCCGCCGTCCTGCCCGGCGCCGCCGCGTCGGCGCCGCGCTTCGACGCGCCGACCGCGACCTGGATGTTCGAGCGCTCGCTCGCTCCCGCCGTCCCGGCCGGTGCACCCGGCGCGGGCGCCGGCGACACGTGCGACTGGCTCTTCGCGATCAACCGCCGGCCCCATTTCGAGATCGCGGGCCAGCACCTGTGGCCCGACATCGCCGTCCTGCCGGACGGCACGATCACGCTCGCGTGGATGGACGATCATCTCGACGGCGAGCATCACATCTTCTGCACGTTCTCGACCGACGGCGGCGCCACGTGGGCGATCCCCGAGCAGGTGGACACGCGGACCACGGGCACCGCGTGCAAATTCGTGGATCTCGAGATCACACCGGCAGGTATTCCGGTCGCCGTGTGGGAGGACGACCGCGCGGGCGTGATCAACCTCTACCTCTCGCGGCGCGATCCCTCCGGGGGCGGCGTGCCGTGGACTCCGGAAGTGCGGATCAACACGGCCGGCAGCCCGCCGAGCTCGGCCGATTTCATGAACGCGAGCCTGGCTGTCCTCGACGAGTCGCGCTACTTCGTGGCATGGACCGACTGGCGCGAGGGCGTGCGACACCAGGTTTACACCCGGAGCACGACCGACGGCGGGGCGACCTGGGGAGCCGAGAGCCGCGTGAGCGACGGGCTCGGCTACGAGCCGGTGGCCGGGGATCCCTGCCTCCTCGTCGATCCGGGCTCCGGTCCGCCCGGGGCCGAGATCCTCCATTGCGTGACCAACGACTGGCGCGGGAACGTGCCCGGCGGCCGCTATCCGAACGTCTACTTCTACCGATCGAGCGACGGCGGCGCCACCTGGTCGAACGGAGTCCGGGTGAACGACATCGAGCCCTATTACCAGCAGGTGTCCTCACACGCGCTGGTCCAGCTCGCCGGCGGCGCGCTCACCGCCGGCTGGCTCTCGAACGCCGATCTCGCGAGCAATCACTTCCGGACCAGCGTGTCGACCGATCAGGGTGCGAGCTGGGACGCCAGCGCCCAGGTGGATCCGCCCGCGCCCGGCGGCACCGGGACCTACTCCTCGCTGGCGACCAGGGACGGCCGGGTCTTCGCCGGCTTCGATCTCCTCGACGGCACCTGGGACGCCTACTTCCGCGCGTCGTCGGACGGCGGGCGCACCTGGACCGAGGATGCCTGCCGCATGGACGACGATCCGAGCGGCGGCGCGGCGCAGAACACGGTGCTCGCACCGGTGACGAGCGAGGTCGTGCACGGCGCGTGGTCGGATACGCGGCCGGGCCTCGCGAGCTGGAAGATCTACACATCGCGCGGCGAGCGCGGAGCGATCGGCATCGGCGATCCGCCGCCCGCGCCCGCACCGGCGCCCGCGCTCCTCTGCAGGCCCAATCCGTCGCGCTCCGGCGAGGCCGTGCGCATCACGGTGCGCGCTCCGGCGGCAATGGGGACGGGATCGCGTCTCTCCATCTCCGACGCGGCCGGCCGCACCGTCGCGCGCCTCGCCGTCCCGGCGAGCGGCATCCTGCGCTGGGATGGCCGGGATCCCGGCGGCCGGATGGTCCCGGCCGGCATCTACTGGATTCGTCTCGACGCGCCGGCGAGCGGCGTGCCGTCGCGCGCGCGCGTGATCCGCCTGCCCTGATCGCCGCCGCCCGTTTCTGTCAACGACCTTTACTCCATGGCAATGTTGTTGCGAGTCGGCGCCGTGTCGGCTGCTGATTCGGCGCGAGGAAAGTAAGCAACAAAGCCCGCCGCCCGTTCCGTATAGCCGTAGTGAAACGATGAACGCCTGAACCGGCGTGGCGATCGGCGCCGCGATGAGCGCCGCGAACCGCGCGGATGCGCGGTCACGGAACCATCGGCGACGTCGAGAACCTGCACACAACCCGGTGTTTGCGTTTTCGTGCGGTGCCGGGCGACTTCCACCCCACTCCCTCCGCCCGCTCCGGCGCCGATCTCGCCGCGCCTCGGGGCGCCATCGTTCGCATCGCGCGGCTATCCCTGCCGCCCGAAAAACAGCGCGCGTGGAGGGTATGGCAATGAAGCCCTTGCTTTCGCTCACCCTGGTCCTGGCGCTCGTCCTGGGAGCGGCGCCGGCACTCGCTTACCGGCAGCTGACCAGACCGGGCACAGACGAAACCGACCGTGCCGCGATCGCCGAATCGGATGTCGATGGCGGGCCGGTCACCTCGCATGCCGACACCGTGTGGTTCGGCGGCGGCGGTGCCGGCAGCGGCGCCATCGTGCGCGGGGGAACCTGGACCTGGGAGGCCAGCTCCGGCGAGCCCGCGCAGACATTCGCCGACGGCGATCCGGTCGGCAATCAGTACCGGGACGGCTGGACCTTCGAGGATCGAACGGCCCGCCGCGGTCCTTCGCAGACCGGGGCCGGTCACTGGCGGACCGACGGCACCTACGACTTCAACTTCGACGGCGGGAGCTTCGCGCACCGCGCCACGACGCACGCGAACGACGGTGAGAACGACGGCCCGGACCCGCTCCGCGGGAGCTGGTCGGTCTGGATCGGCACCAACCTGCGCCTGAACCCGGAGAACTGCGGCTGGGGCCAGACGCGGGGTTACGGCGACGGCTGGTCGCAGGGAGTCCAGAAGTCCTTCGCGATCCCGGCCGGCAATCAGGGCGCGGTGTACGACCTCCGCTTCTACCACCGCTACGCGGTCGAAGCGGGGTTCGACACCAACTGGGTCGAGATCTCCTTCGACGGCGTGTTCTGGGAACAGGTCGGCGATCTGACCTTGCCGAACGGATTCTACAGCGACGGCGACTTCGCGACCCCGAAGCCGACGGCGGCCGGCGGGCTCGAGGTCGTGAACCTCCTGACCTGGCCCACGAGCGCGGCGGGCACGCTCCATGTCCGCTTCCGCCTGTCGGCGGATGCGCTGTTCTCGGACAACTCGGAAGGGGGCGATTTCTTCTGGGCGTGGCAGATCGACGATGTCGAGCTCCTGCGGAACAACGTGTCACAGGGGCTCGATAACTTCGAGACCGGCATGAACGGCTGGCAGCCTCGAGCTTTCGAGGGCTTCGACTTCGAGATCACCACCGATCCCGACCGGGCCGCCGGGCGCATCGAGTCGCTCGCCAACTTCTCCTGCCCGCCGATCGTGGACTGCCCCGAAGCGTGCGGGCTCGAGAACCGCGTGCTGCTCTTCGCGGACCGTGACGACTGCGATCTGAACGACTCGTTCCAGTCGAGCTTCGCCACCTCGCGGGCCTTCGCCATCGGCGGCTCGAGCAATCCCGACCTCGACGGCGATGCCGGACGGATCTTCATCGCGGACATCTACTTCGACGGCGGGGCCGCGCTCTTCGAGACCGGCGCCGCATTCGCCTGGGTCTACTGGCCCTTCAACGCGAATCACTGTCCGTACGCTCCGTCGGCCGGGGAGCCCGGCGCCGGCACCGTGTTCAACTGGTCGCAGACCAACGAAGCGACCACCGACTTCTACAACCAGGGAGCGGGGTCCGCTTGCCTCACCGGCTTCCTGGACGACGTGTCGGACAACATGCCGGCCGACGCCGACTCGGTAATCCTGCACATCGGCGTCTGGTCGCAGTGCCGCGGCACCGCGAACTGCGACATCAACGACAACGGAGCGCCTTTCTTCGATAACGTACGCTTCGGCGTGTTCGATCCGGCTGGTATCGCCATCACCTCGGACACGATCGATCGTTACACGGACAACTTCCCGACCACGAACGTCTCGCTGCCGACCGCCACGGTGCGCAGCGACGGGGCGCACAGCCTGACCCAGAACCTCGGGGTCGAGAACCCGCTGCGCTGGGTGCGGTCCGACACCGCGGTGGCCAAGACCGGCGCCTCGGGCCTCGCCATGTACCTGCGCTGGGCGGTCGAACGCGGCCCGTGCCAGCCCAACCTGAATCACCCGTTCTTCGCCGCCTTCCCCGCCTCGGGTCCGAGCACCTTCCCCGGCGGTCTCATCTGGCATGCGGCGCGGATGGACACCTCGCGCACGCACGGCACCGGGGAGACCGGTCCCGGCACCTACATGACCTGCTTCCACGAGGCGGACGCGCGTAACAACACGTTCTGGACGGGCCAGCCGCCGGCGGTCGAGCCGTGCGACGACATCCTGCCCGACGGGTTGTTCACGGCCGGCACCAACGTGTACTACTTCTTCGAGGCGCGGAGCACGTCGAGCAACCAGGTCGTCGGCACCTTCCCGTTCGGCCGGCAGAAGCAACCGATCAGGACCACGGCGAACTATAAGGAGCTGTGGCTCCAGATCAACAACCTGCCGAGCCTGGCCCCGGCGTGCGACGGCACGTACGCCAACAACATGCTCCTCATCCACGATTTCCAGACCAACGCGGTGCCCGGCCGGGGCACGACGGCGCGGTCGCGGCTCCGGACGATGCTCGGGAGCCTCGGCCTCGAGTTCGACACCTACGACGTCATGGGCACCAACTGGAACGCCTGCTATGACGGGATCGGCAGGCGGGAGGACCGCTCGACGCAGCAGCCGCGCCCGCCCCTGAACGGCGCGACCGATCTGATGCTCAACAACTACGAGATCATCTGGTACTCGGGCGGCCTCCTCGACTCCGACGTCATGCTGAGCGACCGGCGGACCCTCTCGCTCTTCGGCGGGCAGCCGGGGGTCGATCAGCAAAAGCTCGAGACCTGGATCGCCGGCTGCACGGCCGGTGCCAACCGGCTCCTGGTCCTCGACGGCATCGGCTGGGCGTCGCAGATCGACGTGGCCACGACCAACGGCCCGGCCTTCCTTGCCAACCGCGGTGTGGACGTCCTGGCGAGCGACTACGCGCAGCAGCTCGCGAACAGCGATCTCCGCCGCTGCGCCCGCATCGCCTCGAGCCGCCCGGCCGATCGCTTCGATACAGCCGAGGTCTTCGGCTCGGGCTGCCCCGATGACCTGTCGATCGACGTCTTCGGCGCCGTCTCGAGCGGCGAGGCGGTGGCGCACTTCGTCGAGTCATTCGAGGGCGGGCCGGACCCGGTGAGCTGCGCCGATGACGTGGCCCGACCGAGCTGGCTGGCGGCGATCCGCAAGACCAATCCGCTGCACACCTGCGAGAAGTCGGCGGCGATGAGCTTCGCGCTCGCCGAGCTCTACCCGCTCAATTGCCAGGATCAGTGCCTGTTCGACCACTACCGGATCAACGGCGAGAACGCGGAGCTCGTGATCGACCTGTTCACCTGGGCGGGGATGCCGATCAATGCGAGCCAGATCGGCATCGACGCGGACTCGGCGCCGCGCTTCGTGAACGAGCTCTACCAGGCGCAACCCAACCCGGCCAACCCGGCCGCCGCCATCCGCTACACGATCGCCGAGCCGGGGCGCGTGACGCTCCGTATCTTCGACGTGAGCGGGCGGGTGGTGCGCATCCTCGTCGACCAGGTGGCGACGCCGGAGACGACTCCGTTCGAGGTGGTCTGGGACGGCACCAACGATGCCGGCCAGCGCGTGGGCTCGGGCGTCTTCTTCTACCAGATCGATGCGCCCGGGTTCACCTCGTCGAAGAAACTGGTGATCCTCAAGTAGGAAAGGGGGATGGTGCTGTAGACACGGCGGATCTCTGATGCCGGCGGGCCGGGAGCCGAAGGCGGTTCCCGGCCCGTCTCATGCGCGGGCGGGTGCGGGGCCGGGCCCGGCGCCGTAGCGGGCGAGGTACTTCTTGACCGCGAGCTTCCGCGCCGTGTTCTCGGAGGTCATGTAGCGCACGGTGCCGAAGATCGCCCGCTCGGGCCCCCACGGCCGGTCGTAGCGGCCGAGGACCCAGCAGATCCCGGTGTAGGAGTTCGGGTCGCGGCCGTCCACGGCGTACCGGTCGTTGAGCTCGATCATCGTGGCGAGCGCCGCGGCGGGCGACCTGGACCATTCGAGGATCTTCTTCCCCCACAGCATGCGCAGGTAGTTGTGGATGCGGCCGGTCGCGAGGAGCTCGCGCTGAGCCGCGTTCCACAGCGGATCGTGAGTGGCGGCCGCTGCGAGTTCGGCGCGGGTGTAGAGGTGCGGCCTCGGATCGCGCGCATGTCGGGTCAGGGTCGCGCGCGCCCAGTCGGGAAGCGACTTCAAGCGGTCGTAGTCGCTTCGCCGCGCCGTCATGTTGAATCCGAGCTCCCGCCAGGTGATCGCCTGATCGAGGAACGCCTCGGCCGATTCGCTCATGCCCCACCATCCGCTCCGGCTCCCGGTCGCCCTGGGCGCCACCCGGTCCGGTGCCCACTCCTCCTGCCGGGCGATCGCGGCGAACACCTCGTGGGCCGCGATGTGGCCCCAGTGCAGGTACGGCGAGAGACCGCTCGCCCACTCCTGGTCGGGGATGTTACGGCCCTCGGCGTAGCCGGCAAGGCGTTCCCTGACGAAGCGGGTGAGCGCGCGGCGCGCCGCCTCCTGCCCGCCGCGTGTCGCGACCGGCGGGACCGTGTGGTCGATAGGCAGCGCGGCGAGCGCCGCGGCCCCGCCGCCGAGGAGGTCGGGGCTCGCGGCCGGCCAGCGCTTCGCGATCGCGGCCGGCAGCGCCGCCAGGCGGGGCAGCGGCCGGCGTGCGAGCGGATCGGCCTGTGGCGCCGCGCCCAGGTGAGCGAGGAGGTTCTTCTGCAGGAAGCGGCGAAATGCGTACGCGGTCGGGAAGATCTGATCGGCGGCGCGGAGGGGGAGGAGTCCGTTCGAGTCCACCTGCTCGAGGCGCACCGCGAGCTGGGCTCCCGCCGCCGCCACCATGCGCGGCAGGAAGAAGCAGGGGAACTCGTCGGTGACGACGACGGCGGCTCGCGCGGCCAGCGCGGCGAGGAGCCCGCGGCCGGCGCCGGCCGCCGGCTCGACGTAGGGATGGTAGGCCACCGCGCGCCGGGCGAAGACCGCGGCGTTCCGGGCCATGCCGTCGAGCGCGAAGCGGTGGAGGCGGTCGCTCGCCCAGGGATAGCCGGCCCGGAGCGCCTCGAGGACGAGGAGCGGCTTTCCGAGCTCGGCGGCCCACTCGACCGCGCGCTCGAGCCCGAAGTTCCATTCCGGCCGGCGGGCCGCGATCATCCAGTAGAGGACGAACTCGCCGCCGGGCCGGACGGGGGCCGCGTTCACGGCCTGGATGCGCAGCGGCGGCACTCCGTTCATGGGGTGCGGAGAATAGCCTGAGCCGGCCCGCAGGTCAAAGTGGGGGCCCGGGGCTTGCCCCGCGCCCGACTCCCCGGTCTGCTAAGCTCCGGCGGCGGCCGCCCGCGGCGCGGCCCGTGGCACCCGGGTCCTGGAGACGTCATGAAAGCACCCGCACCGGCGGTCGCGACCGCGGCTTCGCTCCTCCTCGTCGCGCTTCTCCTCGCGGTCCCCGCCGTGCAGGCCGACGTCGTGTACGAGCAGCGAATCACCTCCTCGGGGCCGAGCGGCATGAAGCCGACCGCGGCGCGGAACAAGGTCTACGTGAAGAGCGGGCGGGAACGCTCGGAGATGACGGCCGAGGGGGCCACCGCGGGGCAGACCCCGGCGACGAGCGGGCTCATCTCGATCACGCGGCTCGACCGCGGTCTCATCTGGTATCTCGATCCCGCGAAGCAGGTCTACAGCGAGACCACCTTCGCCGAGCTCAAGAAGGCCTTCGCCGCTGCCCCCGGGGCCGCGGGCGGGGAAGGAGCCGCGGCGGAGAGCGAGGTCCTGGTCGAGCACCCGGGCCGGAAGGACGTGATCTGCGGGGCCCCGGCCGAGCTCGTGATCCTCACGATTGCAAGCCCGCTGACCGATCCATCGCTACGGGGGGCCAGTCAGTACATCGTCGCCGAGCTGTGGATGGCGACCGACTTCCCGGGGGCCGCGGAGCTCGAGGCGCACGCGCAGTCGACCGTGGAGGCGGTGGGTTTCGGCCACCTGGCTGGACCGGGGGGTGCCGAGAATCCCTTCAGCCATCTCATGAAGCGGCTCGCCGAGGAGATGAAGAAGCTCGACGGCACGGCCATCCGCACCGTCCTGTCCCTCGAGATCGACGCCCGGGCTGGCGTGGCGGGTTTGAGCTCCCCGGCCCCCGCCCATGGCGAGGGCCGCCAGGTCATTCTGGCGATGACGACCGAGATGACCAGGATCGAGAGCAAGGACCTGCCGGCCGAGCTCTTCGACCTGCCGGCCGGCTACGTGAAGATGGAGACGCCGGCGCCGGGCAAGAAGCCCGGCTAGCCCACGGCACCGGCGAGCGCGTCGGGTTGCCGCGGGACGCGAGGAGGATCGCATGAAGGTCAAGCTCATCTACTGCGCCAGCTGAAACTACGAACCCAAGGCCATCAGTTTGATGGACAAGGCCCTGCCCAGGTTCAAGTGGGAGGTCGCGGAGTGGCAGCTCGTACCGAGCGACGGAGGACGCTTCGAGCTCCTCGTCGACGACGAGCTCGTGTTCTCGAAGCTGGCTCAGGGGCGTTTCCCCGAGGTGAAGGAAGCGATCGATCTGATCGCGAAGCTGCTTCAAAGCAGGTCCAAGCGCTGAGCTCGAGCCCGCAGCCGCCGGGCCCGCGCGCCGCGGGTGGGCGGGACCCGCGGCCCGACGAGGTGAGTCGCATGTCGTATCCTGCCCCTTCCCGCCGGATCTCCCGCCGCCGCCGCACCCTGCCCGGAGCGGCGCTCGCGCTCGTCCTCGCCGCGCCGGTCTGGGCCGGCGCCGCCCCGGGAACGGCCGCCGCCGCCCCGGGAACGGCCGCCGCCGATCCCCCGCCGTCCGCTGCGAGCCCAGCACCGGGGCCGGTCCCGCTGGCGCAGCTTCCTGCGCTCAGCCTCCATGAGTTGCTGGCGAGCACGTCCGGCCGGCTGATCGAGGTGCGGCGCATCGATCTGCGCCGCGAGGAGGCGGAGGCCGAGATCACCCACCTTAAAGCGAGCCGGGCTTTCCAGGTCGAGGTGGAGGGGAACTACAGCGAAGAGGAGGTGGACCGCTACGAGGTGAACGGCGACAACATCAAGGAAGGGGAGCTCGAGGACATCCGCCGGCGGTTGACCTTCTCGATCACGCACCCGCTCCTCGGCCAGTCGGTCGAGGATCGCCTCCTCACCGCGAACCAGGAGCTGCGGATCATCGAGCTCGAGGAGAGCGCCGCCGCCGCCCGCAGCGAGGCGACCATCGGCCTGATCGGTGCCTACGTCGACCTCGGCGCCGAGCAGCGGCATCGCGAGCTCCGCGCGCGTGCGATAGCGCTCACCGAGCGCAAGGTCCGGATCCTCGAGCAGCGCGCGGAGCGCGGCGAGAGCCTCCGGCGGGACGTGCTCGCCGCGAAGGCCGACCTCGCCGGCCGCCGGGCCGACGCCGCGGAAGGCGCGCGCCTCGAGGTGGAGCTCACGGCCTATCTCGGCGTGATGGTCGACGGCGAGGCGCCGGGGCCCTTCCGGGCCACCGCGCTCGACTGGTCGAAGATGATGCCGGCGCCGGGCGCACCCCCGGCCGCGGTCGCCCCGGTCGAACCGCCGCTCCGCCGCGGTCCGCGCTCGAGCGTCTGGTATAATCTTCCCGAGATCGACCTGCGCTTCTTCTACTCGTTCGCCTCCCGCGACCGCACCTTTGCCGATGAAGATGACAGCGAGGAAGGGCACATCCCCGGGGTCGAAGTGACCCTCGAGTTCCCGCTCGAGCTCTGGCGCTCCGGCCAGTCCTTTTCCAAGCAGGTCGAAGCACGTTACGAACGCCAGCGCCTCGCCATCCTCGCCATCGAGCGGGAAGCGGCGGGACGGGCGACCGCGGCCTCCCTGGCGCACGATGAGGCGGCGGCCCGGCTCGCGGCCGCCGAGGCCGAGCTCGCGCTCCGCGCGGAGGACCGGCGGGTGGCCGGGCTCCGGGCGACCGATGTGGGAACGGCCGAGATCGAGCAGGATATCGAGGTCATCGACGCCGAGCTCGAGGTGATCGACGCCGAGATGGAGGTGGCGGTCGCCCGGGGCGAGCTCGCCCGCCGCTACTTCGAGCGCGCCATGGCCGCGGGAGCCGATCCCGTCACGCTCGCGGCGGCCGCCTCCCCGGCGCCGTCGAGCGAGCGGATGGCGGAGGCCACACCCAAACCCGGACCGCCGGACCTCTAGCCCACGGCCGATCCATGCAGCTCGGAGAGAAGACCCCCGTTCCGCTCTCGCTCAGCCGCCGCCGGGCGGTCAAGATCGCGATCGGCGCCGTGCTCCTCGTGGCGTTGATCTCGGCGGTGACCCATTTCACCTACCGGGACTGGCCGGCCTTCGTGGTCGGCGACGAGTACGAGATCTCGAGCGCCGCCGCCGGCACGATCGCGCGCATCCTCCGCCGGGAGAACGAGGCCTACAGCCGCGGGGACGAGCTCGTGGTCATCGAGAGCGAGGATCTCCGGACGCAGCTCGCCGCGGTCGAGCACGATCTCGAGGAGATCGCGCGCTCGCTCCGCGCGGAGCAGTCGGAGCTGGGCATCGAGCGGCGGCGCTTCGAGCTCGAGACCGCGATCGCGCAGACGGAGAGCCAGCTCCGCACCGCGCGGGCGGACCGCACGGCGATCGAGCAAGTGCTGCCGAGCGAGAAGGAGCTGCGCGATCTCGCCCTCGAGCGCAAGCTGCGCGGCGAGGAGCTGCGCGCGGCCGGCGCGCTCACGGCGGCCGAGCTCGAGGAGCGGCGGCGCGGCTTCGTCGAGGCCGAGTCGCAGTACGCCGGAGCGGTGGCTCGCCGGGAGGGGCTCGCGGCCAAGGTGGACGAGCTCGAGCAGGTGCTCGCACTCCATCGCAATCGGCTCGCCAAGCTCAGGGAGGAGCGGACGACGCTCATCACCGATCTCGAGATCAAGCGACAGGAGAAGGAAGGCGAGCGGGAGCGGCTGGCGGCGACCCTCGCCGCGCTCCGGGTGGTCGCCGATCACGACGGCATCGTGACCGGGGTGCTGCGCAAGGAAGGGGAGTTCGTGCCGGGAGGCGGCCCGATCCTGCGCGTGATGCGGAACGAGACCTTGTGGGTGGAGGCGTACCTGGCGTCCGGCGACAGGCTGCACGTCGCGGGAGCTCGCGTCGAGGTGATCGCCAAGGCGCCGGCCGGCCGCCTCTACGGGCGGGTGAGCAAGGTCCTGCCGGTGCTCCAGCCACTGCCCTTGAACCTGCGTTCCCCGCTCTCGCGCGCCGACAACTACGCGGTGGCCATCATCGCGATGGATGACTCCGAGGCGGCCCGCTCGCTCCTGAGCCCCGCCGAGCAGGTCACCGCGCGCATTCGCCGGCGGCTCCACTTCGGTCGGCCGTCCGGGCCGAACGCGGAAGCCCGGCCCTAGCGCCCCGTTCGCGGGCGCCCGTCCGCGCGCCCCCGGTCCACCGGCGCCCCGTTCGCGGGCGCCCGGGCCGGCGCTCAGCCTTCACTCGCCCAGCGGATCGATCTCCCTCCAGGCGATCTGGAGGACATGATCGTCGACCAGGTCCGCGGTGAGATCGGTCACCTCCAGGTTCCCGTTGAAGCGCACGATGCCCTCGATCACCGTCTGCGGCGGGCCGATGTCGCGCAGCCGGCGTTCGAGCGAGGTGAGAGAGTAGTTGACCGAGGCCGATTCGAGAATCTGGTCGAGCTTGCCCAGCGTGCGGTCCGGGTTGGTGGTGACGATCCGGAAATGCGTCTCGCGCTGCGGATGGAGGAGCGCTTCCGGCAACGCCTGCGGCAGGAGGTCGAAGAGGCGCGTGATGATGACGATGAACACGGCGCCGATGGCGGCCATGCCGATGAGTCCGGCGCCGCACGCCATGCCGAGCCCGAGCGAGATGATGAGCGTGCTCGCGTCCTTCGGGTTGCGGATCGAGTAGCGGTAGCGGATCACCGAGGCGACCCCGATGATGGCGACGGCGCGCTCGATCTGATCCCCGATCACCATGATGAGGAGAGTGCCGGCCACCGCCAGGAACGCGTGGGCGTGGAGGATGCTCTGCTGCTGGCGATCCATGTCCCGGCGGTACGTGATGAGGACGCCGAGCGCCGCCGCCAGGAGCATCCGGCCACCCAGGCCGAGGGCGTGGGCAAGAAGATCGGTGAACCACATGGTCTTTTCTCGGTGGCTTCAGGGGCGCGCCGCGAGCCGCGCCGGGGCTTCTCCCTCGCCGACGATCAGGACCGGCGAGGCCCCGTCGGGGCCGGGCGGACCCAGTGCCACTACCCCCTCGGGCCGGCGAATCTCACCCAGGCCGGGCACCGCGAGCGGCACGGCTGCCGGCTCGTCCGGGGTCCACAGATAGAGAGCGCTCCCCTCCTGGCCATCGGCCGGCGGCCCGGCGAGGATGAGGATCGCCTGCCGCCAGGGGTCGAAATCGAGGCTCCGCACGCCGCGACCGCCCAGATCGAGCGCGGCGACGGTCGGATGGAGGGGACCCAGATCTCCGGCCGCCCGCGCCGGGTCGAAGAGGCTCCCGGCGGGACCGAGGCTCACCAGGAGGGCGCGGCCCGAGCTGAGCGGGGCGCGCGCGCCAAGGATCAGCTCGTCCCGGCGAGGATACCACGCGAGCCCCTCCAGGTTGAGGGGCGGGCCGGGATGGGCCTCGTCCCCGGTCAGGAGGAGCCCGAGGGCGGCCCGGAGGTCGGCCGCGATCTCGACCCGGGCCCCCGGGGCGAGGCGGAGCCGGACGAGGCGCTGGCGGTCGGCGCGGAGCTTGCCGCCCCTGGTCATCGAGTGCGACGTGAGGAGATAGACGAGCCCGCTCGAGTCCGCTGCCGCGCCTTCCAGATCGTCGAGGGAGGCGCCGATCCCGATCCGCGCCGGACCCTCGTCGGTCCGGCCGCTCCACAGGAAGACCGCGTCCCGCGTCTCGTCGTCCACCAGGACCAGGGAGCCGTCCGGGAGCCGCGCCGCTCCGGACAGCTCGAGCGGCCAGGAGATCCCGGGGCCGCCGGCGCGGCCGGGGGCGGTGGATCCGACCAGGAGCGACGCGGTCAGCGCGATGGCGGGGAGGGGGGTGAATCGGGGTCGCATCGTCAGCGGATGGTACCGCCTGGCGCCGCCAACGAAAACGCCACCGGCCGGGAGCCGGTGGCGTTCGTCGCCGGGGGGATGGGGACCGGGACCGTCTCTCGGGGGTCCGTCCGCAGCGCTAGTTGGCAGCCGGTGCGGTCGCTGTGGTCGTGAGCGCGGCGTACTGCTTCTCGTAGGCGTCGATCGACTCGGTCTTGTCGGACGTGACGAAGGCCATCACGCCGCCGGAGAAGGGCACGAGCTCGACCTTGCAGTTCCCCGCCTTCGCGATCTCGCGGCAGACGCCGCAGCTGAAGTCGGCGGCGCCGCTAGCGGCCTTCGCCTGCAGGGTCTTCACGACGTCCGCCTGGTCCGAGCTGTACAGGACGACGAGGGAGCCGCTCCCGATGCGCGCCGTCTCGATCTTCATGCCGTCGGGCATCCCTGCGGTCTTGCCCGCGGGGCAGCAGGAGGCAGCGCTCTTGCCGACGCAGGCCGAGGCGCTCTTGCTCGAGCTCGAGCAGGCGCTGCCGCCGGCGTAGACGCTGGCCGTGAAGCTCATGATGGCCAGAGCAAGGATGGACGGAGCGATGAGCTTGCGCATTCCAGATACCTCCATGAAGAGTTGAGTTGATGCCGCGGGGGTGTGTATATCCGGTGGCTCATGGTGCCGGTCGCGGCGGGGGCCACGTTCCCGGAGCCAGCGTTGTGTAGAAGGATACGGGTCGAGGCGCGTTCCGGCTGTCACCGGGGTGTGGGCGCCATGTGAACTCCATGTAAACTCTGGCGCCGGGCATCGCCGGCCGCGCTCCACCGGGCGGCGAGGGGCATGGTAAGCTCGCCTGAGCGAGCTTCCAGGGCTGGGTGCGAGTGGGCATTGCCACCCGGGCCGGCTCGCCGGAAAGGGAGCATCACCATCGTGCCGACGCCGGTCCAGGCCGATCTCGACCTCTTCGCCGAGATCGCGGTCCTCAAGAAGAAGCTGAACGCGGTCCTCCTCGCACACTATTACCAGGAGCCCGACATCCAGGATGTCGCCGACACGATCGGCGACAGCCTTAAGCTCGCCCAGGCGGCGAAGAGGACCGCGGCCGACGTCATCGTCTTCGCCGGCGTGCACTTCATGGCGGAGACCGCCAAGATCCTCAATCCGGACAAGCTCGTCCTCGTTCCCGACCTCGACGCCGGCTGCTCGCTCTCCGAGAGCTGCCCCCCCGACCGCTTCAAGGCCTTCATCGACGCCCATCCGGGGCACGTCGTGATCTCGTACATCAACTGCTCGGCGGCGGTGAAGGCGCTCTCCGACGTGATCTGCACGTCATCGAACGCCGAGGCCGTGATCCGCTCGGTCCCGCCCGAGAGGCCCATCATCTTCGGTCCCGACCAGAACCTGGGTCGCTTCCTGGCCGGGAAGACCGGCCGGTCGATGGTGCTCTGGCCCGGCGCCTGCGTAGTCCACGACATCTTCTCGGAGAAGAAGCTGGTCCAGCTCAAGGTGCGCCATCCCGAGGCCCGTGTCGTCGCGCACCCCGAGTGCACCGAGCGGGTGCTGGCGCTCGCCGATTTCGTCGGCTCGACCTCGGCCCTCCTCGAGCACGTCACCGAGCGCCCGGAGCGGGCGTTCATCGTCGTCACCGAGCCGGGCATCATCCATCAGATGCAGAAGCAGAGCCCGGACAAGGTCTTCATCCCGGCGCCGCCGGACTCGGGCTGCGCCTGCAACGAGTGCCCGCACATGAGGCTGAACACGCTCGAGAAGGTGTACCTGTGCATGCGCGACCGGCGGCCGGAGGTCACGGTGGAGGAGCCCGTGCGCAGCCGGGCCCTGGTCGCGATCGAGCGCATGCTCGAGATCAGCGCGCGAGCGGCGGGGTAGCGGCAGCCGCCGGGTGCCGGCGCGGCCGACGGGAGGTTCTGGTGATCGAGCGAGAGAAGAGCGAGGCGGTGACCGTGCGTGCCATCCGGACCGGCGACGTCGAGGCCGTGATCCATATCGACGGTCTGATCAGCGGCGAGCGGAAGGCCGGCTTCTGGCGCGGGATGCTCGGCGCCTATCTGTCCGAGGAGGCCGGAGCGCAAAGCGAACTGTCGCCGGAGCTGTGCCAGGTGGCCGAGGCGGGCGGGCAGGTCGTCGGCTTCATGATCGGCGATATCCAGTCGTACCAGTTCGGCATCCCGCGCTGCGGGCGCATCGTCACGATCGGCGTGCATCCGGAACACCGCCGCCGGGACGTCGGCACGCACCTGATCAAGGCGATGTTCGAGGTCTTCCGCCGCTTCCGCGTGCCGTTCATCCAGTGCCTGGTGCGACCGGACGACCCGCTGCGCGCCTTCTTCGGCGCGAACGGCTTTCGCGAGGTCGAGTTCTTCGCGATGGAGCGCGAGCCCTAGGCGTGACCGCGGGCTCCGCCCCGCTCAGCGCGCGGCCGGGCTTGGACTCAGCGCGCGGCCGCGGAACAGCACCTGCACGTCATCGACCTCGAAGCGCGACTCATCGAGCCGATGCTCGAAGGAGAGAATCTCCTCGTCCGGGATGTCGATCAGGCGATGCGTCCGCGTGTCGAGGAAGTGAGGGTGCGGGTCGAGCCAGGGATCGTAGTGAACGGCCCCTTCCTCGACCGAGATGGCATGCAGCAGGCCCTGGCGCACCAGGAGCTTGAGCGTGTTGTAGACGGTGGCCCGGGACACGACGGGAAGCACGGTGCACACCGCCCGGTAGACCTCTTCGGCCGTGGGATGGGTGTGGCTGTTCAGCACGGTCTCGGCGATGGCTACGCGCTGTGCAGTGAGGTTGAGACCGCAATCCGCGAGGAGCCTCACGATGTCTTCGCGGCTGCGTCGTTTCTGACTCACGGCGGCCCTCCAAGATAGGGCGGGCGGAAAAGGCTCGCCTGAGGCAATTGTAGATCCCGGGTGCTTTTGAGCGTCAGTGGAATCGGCAGCCGGCAGCCGGCAGGAAGCGCCGGGAATCTATAATTCTCATGGTAGATCTGCCCGGCGTGCGGGGCGGGTCGCTCCGCCGCCGGGGCCGGCACCCTCGCCTCGGCGGGGGGCGAGCGCGAAGCCGGGGCGGGCGGGGGGCCCGCGGGGACTAGCCCCCGTCAGCGCGCCGGATCGACAGGATGGTGACCGGCTCGAGGGGGCAGTCGCTCGAGAAAGCGCCCTTCGCCCCCGTCTTGACCGCCTTGATCCGCTCGACCACGTCCATTCCGGAGATCACCTCGCCGAACACCGCGTAGCCGTAGTCGCGGGGCGTGCCGTTCTTGTGATCGAGGAACGTGTTGTCGGCGACATTGATGAAGAACTGGGATGTCGCGCTGTCCACGATATTGGTGCGAGCCATCGCCACGGTGCCCATCTTGTTGGAGAGGCCGTTCGTCGCCTCGTTCTTGATGGGCGCCTTGGTCTCCTTCTTGGCGAGGTCGGCGGTGAATCCGCCACCCTGGACCATGAAGCTTTCGATCACCCGGTGGAAGACGGTCCCGTCGTAGAACCGGTCGTCCACGTAGGAAAGGAAATTGGCGACCGAGATCGGGGCCTTGTCCTGGAAGAGGCGGATCTTCAGGTCACCCATCGAGGTCTTGACGGCCACGACCGGATTCTCGCCGGCCGGCTTCCCGGCCTGGGCCGGGGCGGTCAAGGCCGTTGGCTTCTCCTCGGCCCGGGCCGTGGGCAGGACGGCGGCGATGCCGGCGGCGGCGAGGACCAGGGCGAAGCGAAGGGTGAGGGAGCGCATGCGATGATCCTCCTCGAGGACCGGCCGGGGCCGGTCGCCAGACGACCCGCAGGGAAGCGGGAGATGCTGCCTGTTCAGGGCGCCGGTTGAGCCTAACAGGGCGCTCGGCGAGTGACAACGATCCGTCGGCCCGGGTTGCGGCCGGATACCGCCGCCGGAGTGCCGGGTGCTGGTCACTGGTGGTACCTTGCGGGGGGCCGGACGGTTCCTCGACCGGCCGGGAGCGGGCGGCCGCCGGAGCGCGCGCCGGGAGGGAAAGATGGCACGAGATCACGACTTCGCCGCGGCGCCGGGATCCGGCGCGGGCGGCGGGTTCGAGGGCGAGGTCCAGATTCGACCCGTCACCAACCTGAGCCGGGCCGATGCGCAGGCGGTCGTCCGCATCTTCCATGCCGCGTTCCCCCCGGAGCAGCGGATCGAGGACGCGGCCTTGATGCAGCTCGTCCCGCAGCCGCACGAGGAGCCGGGGGGACACTCCTTCCACGTGGCGATGAGCCCGAGCGGGGTGTGCGGCTTCGCGACCGGCCTTCATGTCACCTCGATCGGCCTCGCCTACATCGCCTACCTCGCGGTCGAGGAGAGCCGGCGCGGGAAGGGCGTGGGCACCGCGCTCTTCCGCTCGATCGTGGATCGCTGGGCGGCCACCTACCCGCGCCCGCCGCACTGGGTGTTCCTCGAGGTCGAGCGCCCCGAGCTCGCCCGGGATTCGACCGCGCGCGAGCTCTGCAGGCGGCGCATCGGCTTCTACGAGCGCCTCGGGTTCCAGCGCATCCACGCCGATTTCCAGGCGCCGCCGCTGGGGCCCGAGCTCCCGGTCGTGCCCTACTGGATCTACATGCTGCCGATGCGCGAGCCCGATCTCCGGTCGGATGCGATCGAGCACGCGCTCAGGAGCCTCTATCGCGAGGTGTATGGGCTCTCCGAGGGGCATCCGCTCGTGCTCCACTGCATCAAGAGCTTGCGGGGCGCCTGAGCGGCGCTCACCGCCGCCGCGCGCTCCGCGGATCGAGCGCCGTGCGCAGTCCGTCCCCGACGAAGTTGAGCGCGAGGAGCGTCAGCCCGAGGGCCGCGCCCGGGAAGACGACGAGCCACCAGTTCGTGCGCACGATCGAGATCGCAGCCGCCCCCTCCGCCGCGAGGAGTCCCCAGCTCGTGCGCGGCGGCGACACGCCGAGGCCGAGGAAGCTCAGGAACGCCTCCTCGAGGATCACTGCGGGCACGGTGAGCGTCGAGTAGACGATCACCGGCCCGACCAGGTTCGGCAGGATGTGGCGGCCGAGGATCCGCGGCCCCGAGGCGCCGAGGGCGCGCGCCGCCTCGACGAAGGGCTCCGCCTTCAGGGAGAGGACCTGGCCACGCACGATGCGGCTCATGGTCAGCCACTGGACGGCGCCGAGCGCGATGAAGAGGAGGACCATGGAGCGCCCGAAGTAGGTGACGAGGAGGATCACGAAGAACATGAACGGGAGCGCATAGAGGAGATCCACGAAGCGCATCATCCAGTGGTCGATGCGCCCGCCCGCGTAGCCGGCGACCGCGCCCCAGGTGACGCCGATCGCGAGGCTCACGAGGGTCGCCACCAGCCCGACGAGAAGCGAGATCCGCCCGCCGTGCGCGACCCGCACCAGGAGATCGCGGCCCTGGAGATCGGTGCCGAACGGATGGGCGCGCGACGGCGGTTCGAGCTGGCGTGCGAGGTCCTGCTCGTCGAAGCGATAGGGGCTCGCGAGCGGGATCACGACGGTCGCGGCGACGATGGCCGCGAGGAGGAGGGCGGCGACGCGGGTCATTCGAGCTTCACCCGCGGGTCGAGGACCGCGTACGCGAGGTCGACGACCAGGTTGAGGAGCATGAGGAGCGCCGAGTAGAAGAGGACCGTGCCCATGGCCAGCGTGTAGTCGCGGTTGAGCGCGCTCTGCACGAAGAAGGTGCCGAGGCCGGGCACGAGGAAGATGCGCTCGACGACGACCGATCCGGTGAGCGTGGCGGCGGTGGCCGGCCCCAGGTAGGAGACGACGGGGAGGATCGCGACCGGGAGCGCGTGGCGGAGCGCGACCGCCATCGCGGAGAGGCCTTTGGCCCGGGCCGTGCGTATGAAGTCCTGCTCGAGGGTCTCGATCATGCCGCTCCGGGTGAGGCGGGCGATGATCGCCGTGCGCGAGGCGGCGAGCGTGAGCGCGGGGAGGACGAGGTGGTGGAGCGCGCCCCACCCGGCCGGAGGGAAGAGGCCGAGCCCGAACGCGAGGACGAGGACGAAGAGGGGGCCGAGCACGAAGGCGGGGATCGAGATCCCGGCCATGGCGAACCCCATCGTCGCATGGTCGATCCAGGTGTCGCGGCGGAGCGCGGCGACCACGCCGACCGCCACCCCGGTGACGAGCGCGATCGCCATGGCCAGTGCGCCGAGGGTGAGCGACACGGGCGCGCTCGCCGCGATGATCTCCGCGACCGAGCGGTTCCGGTAGCGGAAGGAGGGGCCGAGGTCGCCGCGGAGGAGGTCCGCCGCGTAGCGGCCGAACTGGGTCGCGAGCGGCTCGTCGAGGTGGTAGCGGGCGCGGACCTGGGCCTCGATCTCGCGCGGCAGGCTCCGCTCGAGGTCGAACGGTCCGCCGGGCGCCGTGCGCATGAAGAGGAAGGCGAGGAAGAGGGCGAGGGCGAGGAGCGGGAGGAGGGAGAGGAGCCGCCGGAGGACGTAGGCGATCATGGCATGCCCGCGCGCGCCGCAGCCGCCGCTGCTACGGCGGCGCGGTCCTTGCGGTACACGTGCTTCAGGAAGAGCATGTTGAGGAGGTTCGGCTCGCAGCCGCCGAAGCGGCTGTCGTCGTAGCAGTTGAGCGTGACGAGGAAGTAGAGCGGGATGATCGGCGTCGCGTCGAGGAGGTGGGCCTCGGCCGCGGCGAGGAGCGCGGTGCGGCGCTCCGGATCGGCCTCCGCCGCGGCCTGCGCGATGAGCTCCGTGTACGCGGGATCCGACCAGCCCGTGCGGTTGTTGGCGTTCTCGGGCAGCCACAGCTCGAGGAAGGTGGTGGGATCGAGGTAGTCCCCGATCCAGCCGCCGCGCGCGACCTGGTACTCGCCCGCCCGCGTCGAGTTCAGGAACACCTTCCACTCCTGGTTGCGGAGCTCGCAGCGGATGCCGAGTTCCTCAAGCCACTGCGCCTGCACCACCTCGGCGATCGGGCGCTGCTCCTCCGAGGTGTTGAAGAGGAGCTCGAGCGGCGGGAAGCCGCGCCCGCCGGGATACCCCGCCGCGGCGAGGAGGGCGCGGGCGCGCGCGGGGTCGCAGGCAGGACCGGGCGGGCTCGCGTATCCCGGCAGCCCCGGCGGCACGAGGTGCGTGGCCGGAATCTGCCCGCTCCGCGTGATGTGGGTCGTGATCGCCTGCTTGTCGATTGCGAGATTGAGCGCCTGCCGCACGCGCTTGTCATCGAGCGGCGGCCGCCGCACGTTCAGCCGGTAGAAGAAGGTGTTGAGATAGGGGCTCGTGTGGAAGTCGGGCCGCGAGAGGACCGCATCGCGGATCATGGGCGGGATGCTCGATGAGTCGATCCAGTCGGTCTCGCCGGCGGCATAGAGGTTGAAGGCGGTGGAGGCCTGTTCGCTGAAGATGGCGTCGGCGAGGGCGAGGTCGACGTGGGCCGCGTCCCAGTACTGCGGATTCTTCTGCAGGCGGATCCGGCGGCGGAGCTGCCAGTCGACGAGCGTGAACGGGCCGTTCGAGACGATGTGCTCGGGACGGATCCAGTCCTCGCCGTGGGCGCTGACGACGCGCGGATGCGTCGGATAGAACGGATAGTGGGCGCAGAGGTCGAGGAAGTAGGCGGTCGGGCGGGCGAGGCGGACGACGAGGGTCGAGTCGTCAGGAGCGGCGAAGCCGAGCGAGTCGGGGTCGGCGAGCGCGCCGCGGGCGAAGCGCTCGGCGTTCTCGATCGCGAAGAAGAGGTCCACGTAGCGGGCGCCGCTCTCCGGGGCGAGGACCCGCCGCCACTGGAAGACGAAATCGCCGGCCGTGACCGGGTCGCCGTTCGACCAGCGCGCGGGGCGGAGGTGGAAGGTGAGCGCGCGGCCGTCCGGCGAGATATCCCAGCGGTAGGCGACGCCGGGCTCGGGGGCGAGGCTCAGCGGGTGGCGGGTGGTGAGTCCCTCGAAGAGCGCCATCGCGATGCGCCCGCCGGGCTGGTCGGTGATGTAGGTCGGGTCGAGGGTCTCCGGCTCGGAGGCGAGGTCGAACACGAACTCGGCGCGCTCCTCGACCCCCGTCGAGAGGACGAGTGCGATCGTGATCGCCACCACGACGACGAGCGCGAACGCGGGGAGGAGCGGGAGATCGCGGAGCATCGTGCCCGCGAGCGTGCGGGGCGCCGGGCGAGTTGTCAACGGGCGGCGCGCGCCGCCGCGCGCACTGCAGCGCGCCGGCCCGGCGCGGGCGTGAAAGTGCGTGCACGCTCCGCAGCGAGCAGCTAAGATGACGGCACGACGTCGCGCTCTCTCCCGTCGCCCGCGCTTGAAGACCTCCGCCAAGGATGTTCGCGATGGCCACGCCGATCAGCTGCGATCACCGACTTATCCACACTCTCTCGCCGCCCGGGTCACCGCCTCCTGCAACGTCACGTCTGTCCTGATCCGGGTCCGAGCATCTGCATCCGGCGCAGTCGCCGCGGCGTGGGCGCGGCGTTCGCGGCGGTCGTTCACCCACTGCCATCCACAACGGATATCCACACCCGAGGAGGTGGGCCATGGTCGGGCCGCGCTCCATGTACAGCCCGCGCACCCGCGTCGAGGAGAGCATCGCGGCGATGCTCCGGATCGCGGTGCTCGCGCGCATGGGGTTGAAACAGGAGGAGATCGCCGCGCACGAGAACACATCGGTGTCGACGGTGGCGCGCGCTCTCTGCCGCGCTCGTGAGGAGAGGATCCTCGGCGAGAGCCTGCCGCTCCTGCATCTCGCGCCCCCCGAGCTGGACCGGATCGCGGCCACCATCACCGATCCGCGTCTCACGCGCCGCCTCGAGGAGCGCCTCGAGCCGGAGGGGGTGGCCCGCGTGCGGGTGATCCCGGCCGCGCTCGGGCGGCCGCACGAGTCCGCCCGTCGCGTGGCGGCGTTCGCGGCCGATCTCCTCGCGGCGGACCTCGCGCTCGCCGCACAGAACCCGCACGTGATGGGGGTGACCGGCGGCATGATGCCGCGGCGCATCATCGACCTCTGCGCCCTGCCCGCCGTCGACCCCGCGCTCCTCACGGTCGTCGCGCTCGGCGGGGAGCGGCTCCTCGCGCCGCATGTGGCCGGCGCCGCGCAGGCGCTCGCGGCATCGGCCAACCGGATCGCCGCGGACCTCGCCCTCCGGCTCGGGGTTGCGGACCGTCAGGTCTGGCGATTCGGACCGCCGCCGCGGCTCCCGCGGGCGTTCCTCGGGGATGAGCGCGGACTCGCGGCGCTGCGGGCCGAGATCGAGGCCGACTCGACCGTTCATGGAATTCTGGGCGCGCGGTCGCGTGCGCCCGACCGGCCCCTGCCCATGATCGACCGCATCGACACGGTGTTCACGAGCGTGCGGTCGATCGGGGGAGATCCCGACCCGGGCGATGAGGGCGCGGGCGAGCCGTCGCTTCTCGACCTCCCGGTGCGAGAGGCGGCGGAGCTTGCGGCGGCCGGGGTCGCCGGCGAGTGGAACGGGCATCTCCTTGCCGCGCGCGATGCCGATCCCGCATGCCGCCGTCTCGTCGCGACCGAGAATCGGCTCTCGACCGGAGCGGCGCCCGCGGATCTCCGGCGCGTCGCGGAGCGGGCGCGCCCGCAGTACCTGCGCGGGCGCGGCGTCGTCGTCGCGGCGGCCGGCCCCCGCGCCGCCGGAGCGCTCTGCGCGCTCATCGCCGCCGGGGCGGTCAACGAGATCGTGATCGCATCCGACACCGCCGCGGCCTTGCTCGAGGAGCTCGGCCTCGAGAGCGCGCCCGCCGAGCGCAAGGTGGGATAGGGAGTGGGCCAGGAGGTGGGCTAGGGATCGGCGTCGCCGGCGGGTGGTTCTTCCCGGAGCCCGGCGAAGAGCGGTCCGAGTGGGGAGGTGACCCCGTACAGACGGCGCTCGCGCTGGCACTGCCGGTGGGCGCGCCATGCCGCCCCCGCCGGCGACCGCCGGGGAGCGTCCGCGTGAGGACGCGGGTCCCGCGGCTCCGGGATGGCGCCGAGATCGCCGAGATCGCCGAGATCGCCGCGGTCCCGAGGCAGCACTCCCGCTTGCGACACGGCCCGCGTTCGCACCGGGCGGTTCGAGAGCGGGGACGGCATCCGGTGGCGCCGGCCCGCGCACTGCACCTCGTTCCACGTCGCACGCAGCGAGCGGTCGCCGGCATGCTGCCGGATGAGCACAGCGCGGGCCGCGGCCCGCGTCCCCGCCGGCGGTTGGTAGAGGGCGCGGGCGACCTCCTCCTCGCTCACGACTTCGGCGCCGCGGGCGGCGCGGAGCCGGCTCTGCCGGTCGGCGATGCCTCCGGCGACGCACGAGAGCTCGATGTCGGCGCTGCACATCCGCTCGATGAGACGGCGCTTCGGCGGCAGATCGCTCCACGAGACGCTGCCCGCGGCCAGCATCGCGTCGAGGGCGGGGAGGCGCTCGGGCAAGACGAGGGCGCGGAGCACCTCACCGCTCGCCGCGTGGGGCAGCGCCGCCGCGCCGTTGCGGCGAAACGCGTCGACGTGGTGGAGGAAGCGGAACCAGAAGTGGAACTCCCGCTCGGTGACGCCGGCCTCGGCGAGGAGCCCGCCGAGGAGCCGGCGGCGGAGGACGTGCTCGAGGTAGAGCGCCGCGTCGCCGCCGTCGTCGCTCGCGGGCACCGAGTTGCCGGGTGCCGGGGCGCCTGATTTCCCGGCGAGGGCGAGCCCGCGTTCCCACTCGCCGAGGATCCGATCCGCCCACGGGGCAAGCGGTTCTTCGCCATGGGCGCGCCGGGCCGCGGCGAGGAGCTCGGCCAGTGCGGCGCGCGCCGTGATGGTCGTGGTCGCGACAGTGCGGCAGGGATGATCCGGGTCGGCGGTCAGGCTGCGAAGAGCCCGGACCGGATCGCGCGGGTAGATCCCGGCGTGCGGCTGCCAGCCGCGCCGGGCCATGCCGAGGAGGAGCGCGGTCACGCCATGGCGCACCGCGATCGCCCACGGGGAGACGGTGGCCCCCGCCGCGATCACATGCAGGCGGAGCCAGCCCCTCCCGGCGTGCGAGGTGCGCGACGAGGTGATCATGGCTCGCTGGGCGGTCGTCGCGGGGCCGCAGGTCGTGACCAGGTGCCGGGCCCGCGGGGAGAGCCCGAACCCCACCGGCGTGCCGTTCTCTGCCGAGAGAAAGCCCGGCTCGGTGAGGAGCTGGCGATAGACGAGCCACGGCAGGATGGCGCGGTGCAGATCGCCCTGCATGCCGGCCGGGGCCCGGATCCCGTAGCACTCGTGGTGACCGAGGCTCCGGTGGTCCCGCTGGTAGAAATCGCTCGCCGCGACGAAGCGGAGCGGTCCCCGCGGTCCGCGGCGCACCCCGGCCTCGCGACTCCACTCGACGTCCACCTGGGCGGCGGCCGCGCCGAGGAGGCGCATGCCGGCGGCGACGGCCGCGGCGAGCTCGAAGGGGCTCGCGCACTCGGGCGTGTCGTATTCGGGGACGAGCCAGCCGGGCGGCTCGAGCCCGAACGCGGCGCCGTTGGCGAGGAAGACCGCGTGCTGCTGCTTGGGGTAGAGCCCGGGGGCGTGCGGCATCATGCCGGCCACGGTCGCCAAGAGGCTCGCGCAGGCGCGATCGCGGCGCGTCGTGAGCTCGGGTGCGTTGAGGAGACCCAGCTCGAGCTCGAGCCCCATGATGACGGTGGTACGCATGACGGGGTCGCGATTCCGAGGGTCGAGTCGAGCTGGGCTCCGGGTCGGGGTTCCGGGTCCGGGTGGCAGCGGGCGCCGAGACGCGCGTTCACTCGCCGTTCGGCTGCTCCAGGTGACGCGGATGAGCGCAGCGGAACGCGGGATGGTCCCGCAACTCCGCGAGGAACATGGTGACGGCGGCCTCGATGTCCGGCGCCACCGGCGGGGCGGGCGGCGGGGTCGGCGCGGAGAGGGTCGCGGCGTCTCGCGTCCGGACGCCGCGCAGCTTGTCGATGGCAGAGAGGAGTCGGCTCGACATCGTGTCTCCTTGTCGTGGCAGACGTTGCATCGTGGATGGAGATCGAGACGCCGCGGGCCCGCGGGTGAGGAGCGAAGACTAGCTGGACGCCGGAGGGAATGCGCTGTCAGCGACCGCTCGCGTTTGCGATGGACGTGTCAGCGGTGGTGGACAAGGCGGCTGACTGTGCGCGTGAGCGGCTCGCCCGCCCTCATCGCGCTTGCCCTCATCGCGCTTGCCCTCAGCTCGCGGCGACTCCGTCGAGCGTGGCGCGGAAGCGCGGTGCCGCGCAGCGGATCTCGCGCCGCCCGTCGGCGGCCGCCGTGCCGAGGAAGTGGGCGGCGATCCCGTGGCGCCGAGCGGCGACGGTGACAGCGTCCGCGCCGGCAGGCGCGACCACCGCGATGAAGCCGATGCCCATGTTGAAAGTCGCGACCATCTCGGTCGCGGCGATCGGGCCGTGCGCGGCGATGAGCGCGAAGATCGGGGGCGGCGTGGGGAGGGCCTGGAAGTCGTAGCTCGCGCGCGGGTGGAGGCGGAGGAGGTTCCGCAGGCCGTCGCCCGTGATGTGGGCGAAGCCGTGCACGTGGCCCGAGCCGAGGAGATCGAGCGCGAGCGCGACGTAGATGCGCGTGGGTTCGAGGAGTTCTGCCGCGAGCGTGCGGCCGAGCTCGGGGACATGGCTGTCGAGATCGAGCCCGGCGCGCTCGAGGAGGACGCGCCGCGCGAGCGTGTAACCGTTCGAGTGGAGGCCGGTCGCGGCGAAGCCGTAGACGAGATCCCCGGCGGCGATCGCGTCGCCGAGGAGGAGGCGGTCGGGCTGGACCACGCCGACGGCGGTGCCGACCAGGTCGAGAGCCTGGTCGGGCCGCGGGCCGATGAGCATGTCGGGAAGCTGCGCGAGCTCGCCGGCCGGGATCGTGATGCGCGCCTCGACGGCGCCGGCGAGGAGGCCGCGGCCGAGATCGGCGAGGAGCTTGTCCTCGAGCCGTCGCACGGCGATGTAATCCACCATCGCCAGCGGCTCGGCACCGACGCAGAGGAGATCGTTCACGTTCATCGCGACGAGATCGATACCGAGCGTGTCGAACACGCCCGCCATCTCGGCGACGAGGATCTTCGATCCGACGCCGTCGGTCGAGATGGCGAGCCCGGTCCCGCCGACCTGGATCACGTTCGCGTAGTGGCCGAAGTCGAGGAGCACGCGGCCCTCGCCCGCGGGGCGGAGCGCGATCGTGCGGCGAAGCGAACCGAGCAGGCCCTTGAGGCCCTGCGCAGCGCCCTCGGCGTCCACGCCGCTGGCGCGATAGGTGAGGCTCGGGGTGGACGGGGTCGGGTTCGGCATCGGGTTCGCTCTCCCGGTTCGATGGCGGCGATCGCACTGGACGGACGCTCGGGCGAGCCGCCATCATGCCACAAGGCCCGGGTCCCCGGGGCGGGCCGCACGGGGGTTCGAGCTTGATGTATAAGTCATTATAATACAATCTGTTGCACGATCGCTCGGCGCTCACTTCGGGCTTGGCGACGGGCGTCGCGTCGTCTAGAGTTCGTGCCGCTGAGGTCCGTTGGGCGGAGGAGGCGCCGGTTCGCACGCGCACCCGCACCGCGGCGATGCCGGAAAGGATGGGATTCCTATGACGTATGTGGTAACCAGCAACTGCCAGGATTGCCGCTTCACCGACTGCGTCACCGTCTGCCCGGTGGATTGTTTCCACGGCGACGACCGCTGCCTGTACATCGACCCCGACGAGTGCATCGATTGCGGGGCCTGCGTCCCCGAATGCCCCGTCGAGGCGATCTTCGCCGAGGACGATGTGCCGGAATCGGAGCAGTCGTGGATCGCGGTCAACGCCGAGAAGGCGCCGGGACTGCCGGTATTCAACGAGAAGCTCGATCCTCTTCCCACGGCCGAGGAGAAGAAGAAGAAGCTCGGTCTCGGCTAGACCAGGGCGGCGCCAGACGATGAGAAGGGGGTGTTCCTTGCGGAACACCCCCTTCTCTGCTGGTGGCTGCTGCTGCGTGCTGCTGCTGGGTGCTGCGGGCCTGCGCGCTGCCGCCTGCGCGCTGCGGGCGCGCCTCTACGCCGGCATGGTCACCATCGTCTCCGCCGGCTCGCCCCACCAGCGGATGAGCCGCATCTCGAACGGGTTGGCGGCGAGACCGCGCGTGAACGGCGTGATGCGGACCGCGAACCCGTGACGCCCGCTCGTCGCGCAGGGCACGGTTCCCTTGAACACGTGCTCGCCCCGCTCGGGCCCAGCCGCCGACCACTCGAGCACGTGCGGCACCCCGGCCACGATCTCGCCCTTGGGGCTCACGAGGCCGGTGACCGCATCGACCGTGACGTCCTCGGGCGCGATTGCGCCGAGCTGCGTCATCACGGTCACGGGCACTTCCTCGCCCACCTTGAACTCCTGCGCCGTCTCCGCCCTGACCTCGAGCACCTCGACCGCGTGCCACTGGCTCGCGATCTTCTGCTTCCAGGTCGCGAACTTGCGAGCCTCCGCCATGTTGCCGGAGGAGAGCACGCGCCACTGGAGCGAGGCGGGCAGGTAGAAGCGCTGGCAGTAGTCCTCGGTCATGCGGTTGGTGTTGAAGACCGGAATGATGGTGCGCATCGAGGCCTTCACCATGCCGATCCAGTCGCGCGGCAGGCCGTCGGCTCCGCGCTTGTAGAAGAGCGGCGCCACCTCGGACTCGAGGAGGTCGTAGAGCGCGAGGCTCTCGAGCTCGTCCTGGTAGCCGTGGTCCTCGTACTCCTCGCCGTGGCCGATGGCCCAGCCGTTGTCGCCGCGGAAGCCCTCGCACCACCAGCCGTCGAGCACCGAGACGTTGATCCCGCCGTTCACCGGTACTTTCATACCCGAGGTGCCGCTCGCCTCGAGCGGGCGGCGCGGTGTGTTGAGCCAGATATCCACGCCCGCGATCAGCACCTTGGCCATCTCGATGTCGTAATCCTCGAGGAAGACGACCCGACGGCGGAACTCCTCGCGCCCGACCAGATGGATGATCTCGCGGATCAGCTCCTTGCCCAGATGATCCTTGGGATGCGCCTTGCCGGCGAAGATGAACTGGATCGGCTGGTCCTCGCGGTTGATGATGCGGGCGAGCCGCTCCGGATCGCGGAAGAGGAGGGTCGCGCGCTTGTAGGTCGCGAAGCGGCGCGCGAAGCCGATCGTGAGCACCTCGGGATCGAGCACCTCGTTCGTGAACTTGGCGGCGGTGCGGTGCACGCCGCGCCGCTCGAGCTGCCAGCGGAGCCGGCCGCGCGCGTAGGCGATCAGGCGCTCGCGGAGCCGCTCGCGGCTCCGCCAGAGCTCGGAGTCGGGAATGTGGTCCACCCGCTCCCAGATCCGGTGGGCGGTCGGCTCCTCGAACCAGCGCGGCCCGAGGTAGCGGTCGTAGAGGCGCGCGATCTCGGTCGAGAACCAGGAGGCGGTGTGGATCCCGTTGGTGATGGGCGCGATCGGGATCTCGTGGTCGGGCACGCCGGGCCACACCCGCTGCCACATGCGGCGCGACACGCTCGCGTGGAGCTCGCTCACCCCGTTCGAGCGGCCGGCGGTGCGGAGCGCGAGCACGGTCATGCAGAAGCCCTCGTTCGGATCGTCAGGATCCTGGCGACCGAGGGCGAGGAGCTCGTCCATGCTCATGGCGCTCCGGGCGGGGTAACCGCCGAAGTAGCCGCGCATGAGCTCGGGCGTGAAGACGTCGTTCCCGGCGGGGACGGGCGTGTGCGTGGTGAAGACGGTCGAGGCGTGGACGGCCTCCTTCGCCTCCTGCCAGGTGAGCCCGAGCTTCTGATGGAGGAGCGCCATTCGTTCGAGGGCGAGGAAGGCCGAGTGTCCCTCGTTCATGTGATAGACGGTGGGCTCGATGCCCATCGCGGCGAGCGCGCGCACGCCGCCGACCCCGAGGAGGATCTCCTGCTTCATGCGGAGCTCGTTGTCGCCGCCGTAGAGCTGGTTCGTGATCTCGCGATCGGTCGGGCTGTTCTCGAGCACGTTGGCATCGAGGAGGAAGAGCGGCACGCGGCCGACCTGCACGCGCCAGATGCGGGCGTAGAGCGGGCGCCCGGGGAGCTCGACCTGGACCATGTAGGGCATGCCGTCGGGCTTCCGCTCGAGCGACATCGGCAGATTGTAGAAGTCGTTCTCCTGCATCGTCTCCTGCTGCCAGCCGTCGCGGTTCAGGTACTGGCGCATGTAGCCGACGCGATAGCAGAGCCCGACGCCGGTGAGCGGTAGCCCGAGGTCGCTCGCCGACTTGAGATGGTCCCCGGCGAGGATGCCGAGGCCGCCCGAGTAGAGCGGGAGGCACTCGTGAATGCCGAACTCGGCGGAGAAGTAAGCGACCTTCATGCCGAGCGCGTCGGCGTGGACGCGCTCGTACCAGGTCGTGAAGCTCATGTAGCGATCGAGCTCCCGGCGAATTCGATTCATGTGGGCGAGGAAGACCTCGTCGGTCGTGAGCTCGCGGAGCCGGTCCTGCCCGATGAGCCCGAGGAGCTGGATCGGGTTGTGGTGGCTCTGGTCCCAGAGCTGGGGGTCGACGCTCCGGAAGAGCTCCATGGCGTCGGGGGTCCACGTCCACCACAGGTTGCGGGCGATCTCGAGGAGCGGCTGAAGACCGTCCGGGATGTTCGGAACAACCGTAAATCGCTGAATGGACTGCATTTGCCTCTCTGAGTCGGGCACGGATTCGGGAATCCTGGCGATCGGCGGGCCGGCGCCGATCGCCAGTGGCTCGCCCCCTCGGCGTGATCGGAGGTTCGGAGAGTGTTCCTTAGGCCGCCGCGGGGAAGGGTAGCACGAGGGGAGGGTCGGCCCGCGGGCCCCTCCCCGTCACGAGCTCCCCGATTGCCGCGCCGCCTCCGCGGCCAGCCTGTGCGCCTCCTCGGGTCCGAGGAATCGCTCCGCCGCCGAGTGCCCGGCGTAGATGAGCGGGGTCAGGAGGACCGCCACCGTGAACTTGTAGACGTACTGCGTGACGGCGATGTTCAGGAACTGCTGGCCAGTGAGCTTCCCCGGCAGGTAGAACGCGATGCCGAGGATGATGATCGTGTCGACGAGCTGCGAGAAGACGGTCGAGCCGGTCGCGCGGAGCCAGAGCCGTCCCGCGCCGGTGCGGCGGCGCAACGCGTGGAAGATGAGGACATCGGTGAGCTGACTCACGGCGAAGGCGGTGAGCGAGCCGACGATGATCCACATCGACTGCCCGAACACGTTCGTGAACGAGGCGCCGGAGACGGGGGAGAAGTCGGTGGCCGGAATCTTGAGTGCTGCGAACATGACGAGGAAGGCGTAGCTGATCATCCCCACGCCGAGGAAGGTGAGCTGGCGGACGCCACGCTTCCCGTAGTACTCGTTGACGAGGTCGGTCGTGAGGAAGACGACGGGCCACGGGATGACGCCGACCGACATGATGAACGGCCCGATCTTGAAGAACCCGAGGTCGAGGCCGAAGGCCGGGGGGCCGAGGAAGAAGATCTTCCCGCCGATCATCTCGCCGAGGAGCGCGTTCGTGAGGAAGAAGCCGCCGAGGATGAGGAAGAGCGTGTCGCGGCGGGTTTTCATCGCCATGGCCGGGTTCTCCGGGTGGGGTTGCGACGTGGGGGAGGGGGCGGGACGCAGGAAAACTACGGAGCCGGTGCGCGGCTGTCAACCGGGCGGCCGGGTGGCGGCGGGATCCGGCGAGGTATGCGGTCGATCGCGAGCGGGATCGGCCTGGCGCAGCGGATTCGTGTGGCGCGCGCTACTCGATCCCGAGGCGGCGGACCTTGCCGATGAGCGTCGTGCGGCTCATGTTGAGAAGGCGGGCGGCGCGCGCCTTGCTGCCGCCGCACTTGTTCAGGGCATCGACGATGAGCCGCCGCTCGTGGTCGTCGATGGCGGTCGCATAGCCGCCGCTCTGCGCTGCGACAGCGGATCCCTCGGCGGCGGCGACGCGCATGATCGGCGAGGTGGCGGGCTGCATGGTGTCGCCGTCATGCGTGAGGAGCACCATGCGGTGGATCTCCTGGCGCAGTTCGCGCACATTGCCGGGCCAGCTGTAGCGCCTGTAGATGTCGAGAAGTTCCTGCGCCATCCGGACACGCTTACCGTATTGCCGCTGGAACTGATCGAGGTAGTGATGAACGAGCAGCTCGATGTCCTCGAGACGTTCGCGTAGCGCCGGGATGCGCACCCAGAATCCGTTCAGGCGGTGGTACAGGTCGTCGCGGAAGCGGCCGGCGCGAGACGCCTGTTCGAGATCGCGATTGGTCGCGGCGACGATGCGGGCGTCGACGCGGCGAGATCTGAGTTCGCCGACGCGCCTGACTTCACCGTTCTCGAGCACGCGGAGGAGCTTGCCCTGGGCACCGAGGTCGAGATCGCCGATCTCGTCGAGAAAGATGGTGCCGCCGTCGGCCTGCTCGAAGAGCCCGGGCTTCTCCGAAGTGGCCCCGGTGAAGGAGCCCCTGACGTGGCCGAAGAGCTCGGACTCGTGCAGCTCCCTGGGCAGCGCGGCGCAGTTGACGGCGATGAAGCGGTCCGCCGGCCGGCCGCTGAGCTCCTGTACGGCGCGGGCGACCAACTCCTTGCCGGTGCCCGACTCGCCGGTGATGAGGATCGGGAGCGTGCTCGGCGCGACGCGCGCAATCTGCTCGAGCAGCTCGTGCATGGCGCGCGAGCGCGTGATGATCGAGACCGACCCGATCGTGCGGACTCCGCGCTCGACCGGCGGTTGCTCGGTGCGCTGGATCTTGGGGTTGGTGGCAGGCGCCTCGGTGAGGCGCATCACTTCCGCCAGCTCGCGTTCGGTGCGTTCCATCCAGCGGGGGACGTCGAGACTCGTGAAGATGTCGAGAGCTTCGCGCAGGTGTTCGCCAGCGGCGCCGAGAACGATGGTGGTGGGGTCGGAATCGCGCAGGTGGCAGGCGAACTCGACCAGGGTCTTCCCCAGTTCGAAGCGATCTCCGAGTTCGCGAGTCTCGGTGATGGCCTGGCGGAAGGCGCCCTCGGCGGCCTCGCGCTCCCCGAGCATCGAGTGGGCAACGGCGAGGGGCCGGTGGGCGACCGCGTGCTCGTAACGGTCCTCGTTCTGCTCGGCGACCTCGATGCAACGGCGCGCGGCGGCGAGGGCGCGGTCATAGTCGCCGAGGCTGTTGTGTGCTTCGGCTTCGCGACGCTTGCCCTCGGTGGTTGCATCGCTCATGCCGATCGCTTCGCCGCGGGTGATGCACTCGGTGTAGCGCTCGATGGCTTCGGCGGGGTTTCCGCGCTCGTAGGCGATTTCGCCGAGGCACTCGAGGGCAGCAAGCTCCTCGCGGATGAGACCGTTGGTGCTGGCGAGCTCGCGGGCGCGTGAAGCGTTGTTCTCGGCCTCGTCGAGGTTGCCGCGGCGGATGGCGAGCATGGAGAGGATGGTGAGTGAACGCGAACCGTCGGCCATAAGCCCGAGGGACGTTGCGGCGACATCAGCTTTAGTTCAGCAAGAGGGCGGCGGTGCCCAGTCTCCAAGCCAGGTCAGACAGATGGCAGTAATTGCAGGCTATTGTGGCCCAGGCCTTCGTGCCCAGATCGGCTTCGGAAACAGCCTCTGAAAAGAACTCGCCCGCGATCCTGAGTCGTCCAGCGAGCATGTGAGCCCTTGCAACTTGAGCGCGCGTGCGCACGGCCATCCGCTTGTCTCCGATAAGGGAGTAAGTGGATACGGCGGTGTGATAGGCTGCCACAGCTTGGTTGAACTCGCGCATTCTCAAGCGTACGTTGCCCATGGCCGTTGAAGGTCCGCAAGCTGTCGCAGATCACGGGATTCAGCGAAGTAGCCTGAGGCTTGTGATAGAAGCTCTGTTGTGCGCTTGAAGTCGCCAGCTTCACGCGCAGCGCTCGCTGCGGCGGCAGAGAACTTGCTGAATCACTGGGTGAAATCGACTTGTCGCTGGCATCGTATATGATCCTCTCGGCCAGTTCGAGAGATTCCTTCACCGCTCCACGCTTGCGCAGCGACTCGACGAGCTTTGTTGCATAGCGGAGTCGATCCGTTGGGGTTAGGCCGAGTTCCTCAGCGCGATCCAGCGCATCTCTACATAGCTCAACGACCGCAACGACCTCATCCCCGCTGTTGAGGAGTGAGAGAACAGCTTCAAAAGTGTCTCTCAGTTCCTTGGGATCCTGCGAACGTTGCACCCGCTCGTGGATCTGAGGAACGTCGCTCGGAAGTCATAGCAAGCTAGCCCCCAGACGAAGACCCGTTCGAAGAGCGATCAGCCAGCCCCTCCAGGTCCCAGGAACATCTTCGAGGGAGTCTGGCTGGGTGCCGACGTGAGATGCGGTGAGTGAAGCGGGGTCCTGGATCCCACTCGACGGCGACTCGGGCTTGCTTCGGACGGGACTGGATCCTCCGGCCGCTTGCGAGTAGTCAGGGTCATCGGCGCCGTCGGGGATGATCTGCTGCTCGAACACATTTTCGTAGGACAGCGCGGTCGAACTGAAGGCCAGCAAGAGGCCGACGGAGAGGAGCAGAGCGGTTGGCAGGCGCCAGGAACGGGTCATTGGCTCATACCTCGAGCGTGGGTCACACCTCGGAAACAACCGGCCAGGTGCGGGGGACCGGGCCAGGCAGTTGCGGGGAGAGGTGGATTGCGCACGGGAGACTAGCACGGATGTTTACAAATGGTCAACTGCTGAAATGGTCAGGAGATGTGCCCTGGCTCCATGGCGGCGGGCCGATCAAGCAACGTTCCCTCCCCGCGGTGGACTTCCATCGCTTCCCCGGCGGAGGGAGCGGCGCCAGTCGGCGAGGGCGGTGCGGGCGGTGTGGTCGGAGACGCGGCGCTCGCCGATGTAGGCGGCGAAGGCGCGGCCGGTAGCGGGATGGATGCCGAGACGCGCGATCAAGTGATCGGGGGCGAGCCCACCGAGCTCGACGGTGCCCTGGTGGATGGCGGGGCGATGGTGGCCGGCGCAGACGGTGGTGCGGTTGGCGGGGTGGTCGGAGCCGCCGCGGCTCCTGAAGTGGAGGTGGTGATCCTCGAGGTGGCCGTGGCCGGTGCAGCCGGGGCTGGTGCAGAGGAAGCCGTCGCGGCAGAGGACGGGATGGGCGCGCTGGTGATGAGCGCGGGTCTCGGCGCTGCTGTGGGTGTCGAGGAAGTGGCAGAGGAGGAGCTCGAGGTAGACCCAGGTGGGGCGGAGCGGGTCAGCCTGGCTCAGCCGGCAGCGCAGGAGCGCGGAGAGGGCGAGGTCGAGGACGTCGGGCGGGAGGAAGAAGCGGATGGTGGCGAGGCAGCGCTCCTGGGGGAGGAGGGCGAGGTCGGCAGGGAAGCCGGCGATCGCGGGAAGGCCGCGCGGGGTGGTGGGCGGGAGCGGGTAGCCGAGGGGGACGTCGGGGGGGACGGTGGTGTCGCCGGCCGCCGCGGTCGCGTCAAACGCTGTCGGGTCATGTGAAGTGGTGGAGTCGTCCGGGCCGGCCGCCGCGGTCGCCGCGGTCGCCCCGCCCGCCTCGGCCGCCGCGGTCGCGTCAAACGCTGTCGGGTCATGTGAAATCTTGGTGCTGTTCGCCCCGGGGTCCTCCCTCCTTTGCGCAAAGCCCATGGCGATGAGACCGTCGGCCCACGAGGCGAGCACGCTCTCGTCGGCACCGGGCAACGCGAACAGCCGCGCGAACTCGGTCACCCGCTCGATCTCGCGATAGGTGAGCCGGGCCGCCCAGTTCACCCACAGCTCCTCGGTGGTCTCGTGCAACAGAGGTAACAAGAGCAAAGCCGCGGTGTACGAGAGCTCGCCGGCGCGATGCGCGGCGCGCACCTCGGGGAAGCGCTCGAGGCCATGGTGGAAGCGGACGAGCCGCTCGGCCTGGCGGAGGCCGAAGCCCAACCGCTCCTCGCAGTAGGTCGTGAAGTCGGCGAAGCCGAGCTGGGCCCACAGGAGCGCGCCGTGGAGCCGGGCGAGGCGGCGGGCGATCTCGGTCCGCAGGCGGCTCTGGTAGCGAGCGATGCGGATGAGGGTGTCGCCGAGCACCCAGGGATCGGCGGCGGGATCGATCACGCAGTCGGGCGGCAGCACGTCGGCGGGCACGGTCCACTGGACGCGCGGGAAGCGGGCGGCCCGCGGCTCCTCCTCTTCCGGCACCGTGGGCCGCTCGCGCCGCGGCTTCTTGTGCGCCTGCGCGTTCATCGCGGCCATCAGGTCGGCGATGAGGCGCTGGCGCGCGGCGTCGGCGATCGCGGCCCCGAGCAGGTCGGGCTCCGGATCCGGTCGGTCACCGCCGGTGGCGGCGAGGTACTCGGCGAAGATGAGCTCGGCGGCCTGGCCCTGCCGCAAGTGCTCGCCCGCGGTGGCGCGGGCCACGGCGACCGTCTCCTGCCAGAGGACGCCGATGCGCGCGGGCGCGGGGATCATCATCCAGCCGCCATCGGGCGCCGGGTCCATGCCCTCGGCCGCCGCCTCTTCCGTGACTTCTTCCTTCTCCCCGCGCTCCGCCCTCGCCGTGCGCACGCGCCGCTCAAGCGCGCGGAAGGTGAGCCCCGTCGCCGCCGCGATCCAGCGCGCGCTCTCCTCAGCTGAAGTCTCCGCCGTCACCACCGCCGCCAGCTCGAGCACATGCGATGCGCTCAACCGCCCCCCGACGAACGCTTGATCGAGCACCGGGGTCGCCTCCAGCACCCGCCCGAGCCGCGCCAGTCGCCGCGCCGTCCCTTCCTCGATCCCCACATGCTCGCGCACGAAGTCGATCGCCCGCACGTAGCCGAGCGGCCGATAGCGCTCCCCGTCCCACAAAGCGGCGAGACCGCGCGCGAGCTCCCGCTCCGCACGCGCCTCGGCATGCACGAGCGCCCACAGCTCGCGATCGAGCGCGCGCGCTGCCCACAGCGCCGGCGCGGGCGAGAGCACCTCCCCCTGCGGGTCGCCCGCGAACTCCCCCGGCTCCCATCGCCGTTCGACCGGTCGCACGGACACGGCACCGCCCTTCCCGGCCGCGAACGCCCGCTCCCGCACGAAGCGGCAGCGCTCGCGGCACCCACGCGTCGCCCGGACCCGAGACGGGGCCAGGGCGCGCAAAAGCACGATGTCGGGGTCGATCGGGGCGGCGGGCGCGGGGTCGGAAGGGGCGCGCCGCCCGGGTTCACTTGAGCTTCGGCCTATCGGTCCAGAGGAGGAGGGGGCCGCCGCGGGAAGGTGGGCGAGGCGAGAGCGCGGCCCGAAGCTCCTCTATGGCTTGAACCTAGCGGGGCGGCCCGCATCTGTCAATACAAAAGTATAGCCCAGGCCAACTTTTTTCAGGGGGCCCCGCCGCCCGACCCCCGCTGCCGGCCACGCTCGGCCATCATCCGATCCACCCCGGCCGCCAGCCGCTGGAGCTTTGCCTCGCCGCCCTCCGGATCCTCGAGCAAGCAGACGAGCACATAGCGGCGCCCATCCGCCTCGATGAGCGCCGAGTCACCCTGCGCGGGCCCGTAGCTCCCGGATTTCCTCCAGACCTTGTAGCCAGGAAGGACGACTGGTTGGTCCTCTGCGCGCACCGGCGTGGCCTGCGGGGCGCGCGCCGCCCCCGCAACCTCGCCCAGCCCCGCGATGAACTTGTGCTTCCACATCGTCACCGCAAGGATGTCGCGCATCGCGGCGCTCGCTTCGGGGCTCACGAGTTCCCCGCGCGCGAGCAGCACGTAGAAACGCGCAACCGCAGCGGCGCTTGCCGCGAGCGACTCGCCCGAGCGCGGCTCCACTCGCCACACCGCGCCGCCGCTGAAGTCCCTTCCGACCCACAGACCGCCGCGCGCCGCGTCGTAGAGCGCGATTCGCGGATCCCTCATCGTGGCGGCAATGCGCTCGAAACCGAGAATCTCGATGGCGCGCGTCGCCTCCGGATTGGCGGAGTATTGGATCATGCGTTCGAGGACCGCCCGCAGATCCGGTGTGATCGCGATCTCACCGGCTTCGGCGGCGGCGTAAGCCGCGGTGAGGATCGCGAGCTTGGTGATGCTCGCAGCGGCCAGAGTCGAATCGGCGGCGATCGCCGCATACCGCGGCGCCGCGCCTTGCGACCCTGCACTCGGCAACCCCGCACCCCGCGGCGCCGCGCCCGGCAACCCCGTCAGGTCCACGAGCATCACGCTCGCGCGCCCGTGCGCGGCCAGATCCGCGATCCCAATCTCACGCGCGATCGCTCCCAACCCCGCCGCCAGCTCGGCATCGGGCTCGCCGAGCGGGTCGGGCGTGGAGACGCCGGCGCGCGCGTTCGGGACGGACTCGGGGACCGGAACCGCATCGCGTCCGGCCCCGCTCCGCCAGAACCACCACAGTGCCACACACCCGGCCACGGCTACGATCAGGAGAGAGCGACGAACCCATGGATTGTCCATGGCCGACATCTTACGCCACCGCAACCTACGCCACCGCACCTTATGCACCGGCTCCACATGGCCGCTTCCTCCCCTCTCGAGAGATGTGGCAGAATGGGCCCGATGCGCCCGATCCTCTTCATGGCGTTGTTCATCATCATCGCGTTCGTGGCCGCGCTCGCCATCGCCGGCTTCCGCTGGCGTGCGAAGACGGCGCATCTCGTCGCTCATCTGAACGCACGCAGCGCCGATCTCGCCGCGCCGCCCGCCGCCTTCTCCACCTCCGCCGCGCACATCGATACGTTGCCCGCTCCGGTCGCGCGTTACTTCCGCGCGGTCCTCCGCGAGGGACAGCCGAGCCCACGCCGGTGGCGCCTCACGCAAGAAGGCGAGTTCCTCATTGATGCCGAACGAAGGAGGTGGGGTCCCTTCACGGCCACGCAGCACGTCGTCGCCGAGCCGCCGGGCTTCGTGTGGGACGCGCGCATACACATGGCGCCGGGGCTTGCCGCCAACGTGCGAGACGGCTTCGTGAACGGAACGGGCACGATGAGGGCCAGCCTGGGCGGCGTTCTCCAGCTGGCCTCCGTCGAGGGCACACCCGAGATCGCAGCCGGCGCCTTGCATCGCTATCTGGCCGAAGCGGTCTGGTGTCCGACCGCGCTCCTGCCGTCGCCCCACCTGTCGTGGACGCCGCTCGACGAGTCGAGCGCCCGCGCCACGCTCACCGCCGGCGGCACGACCGTGTGGCTCGACTTCCGCTTCCGCGCGACAGACGGCCTGGTCGAGAGCGTGTACACGCCCGAGCGCTCCCGCGACGTGAGTGGCCTGGGCGTGCCCACGCCGTGGCAGGGGCGCTTCTCCGACTACGAAGAGCGCGGCGGCATGCGCATCCCGCTCGCCGGCGAAGTCGAATGGGTGTTGCCGGACGGGCCGCAGGTCTACTGGCGCGGGCGGATCACGGAAGCTCTGTACGAGTAGCCTTCCATCGGATGGACGCGCTACCGCGCTCCGTCTACCAACCGCCATCTCATGCCAACACCCTACTCGGACCTCCTCGGCATCCAGCCGCCCTCGCTCGCGTCGGTGAAGGATCACCCCGAGGCGCACACCTTCGCGTGCCCGATCATCGCGCTCCTGGAGCACGGGGCGCCGATGACGCTTCGCGCCGTGGCCGAGCGCAGGGGGTCACGATCGATGATGGCGACGTCCAGGCGGCGGAACTTCTCACGCCATGATCAACGCCATGACCAGCGCGATGACCGAGTGATGACCAGAGCCCGGATCCACGTGCCCCGCCGGCAGTGGCGATGGCCGGGGCCGGCCTGGACGGGAGGCGTATCATGATGAACTCGATCGATGCTCACGGCATGCGCCGTACGCTGCTCAGGATCGCCTTCGTCCTGGGGCCGGCGCTGCTCCTCCTCGCACGCTCGGCGCGATCACGACGATCACGGGCCTCTTCGGCGCGGTGGCCGGTTTCGCCATGATGTACACGCGCGTGCTTGAGCAGGATCTCCGTGCGCGCGGGGCGGGCGACGAGGTGTAGTCGTCCTTCAATCACGGGCCGAGCGGAGAGTATCTCGCGGTCGCTCTCCTCGGGCCGCTCTTCCCGCTCACGTCGATCCTCCTCGGGATCGGGTTCCTCCGCTCGCGCACGCTTCCCGCGTGGGTCGCCGGCGCGCTCGTCATTGCCGGCATCTCGTTCCCGCTCGGCCAAGTGCTCGAGTGGAAACGTGGGGCTCGCCGTCTTCTATCCGCTCGCGTGCTTGCTGTGGGCGATCGCGTTGCCAGCTGCGGGCGCGCGCTTGCTCGGTCGCGGCGGCGGCCGAGGCGATTGAGGCAACTCGGGCGGCCGAGGCGACTGATGCGACTGATGCGACTGAGGCAACTCGGGCGACTGACGCGACCGGCGCGCAACCCGCTCCGTCAGACTCCCGCCACCCGCATCCCCACCCAAGCTGCCGCCAGGCCGGCCACGTTCGTGAGCGCGATGTACGCAGCCGCCGCGCTCCACTGCGCCCCCTCGGCGAGCCGCATCGTCTCGAGCGCGAACGTCGAGAAGGTCGTGAACCCGCCGAGGAATCCGACCATGAGTGCCATGCGCAGCAGCGGCGGCAGGAGAGCGCCGCGATCCACGAGGCCGGCGAGCACGCCGATCGCGAGCGAGCCGAACGTGTTGATGGCGAGCGTTTCCCACGGGAACGTGCCGCCCGTCGCGCGCGCGAGCCAGCCGCCGAGGCCGTAGCGGAAGAGGGTGCCGGCGGCGCCGGCGACGGCCACGAGCAACCAGGTGTTGCCGCCACCGCTCATCACTTCTCCTCCGCAGCGCGCTCGCCGCCAGGGCCGACGCCCGCATAGCGGATGACGCGGGCGCGTTCGAGCGTGATGAGCCCGCCGCCGACCACCGACTCGAGCCAGGGGAGGAAGGCCTGGATCTTGGCCTCGACGTCGGTGATCTCGACCACGATGGGGAGATCGGCGGAGAGACGGAGCACCTTCACCGTGTGGAGGCGCGAGCTCCGGCCGAAGCCCATGAGACCGCGGAGCACGGTGGCTCCGGCCAGGTGCGTCTCACGCGCCTTGAGCACGATCGCCTCGTAGAGTGGCTTGCCGCCGAGTTGATCGCTCTCGCCGATGAAGATCCGGAGCAGGATGGCTTCTTCCGGCATGGTCATCCGAGTCCCTCCAGGTCACAGAACGAAAAAGACTCCCGCGCGGTCACGCAGGAGTCATCAGCCCCAGGCGGCGGGGCGGTTGTGGCGAACTCCATCGCCATGCTGTCGGCGCATCGTAGACTCTGCAGCGCTGCCGGGTCAAGCGCGTCGGCACATCCGTCCCGCTTGCCTCGTGGCATCCGGGGTACTACCTTCCCGTTTTGGGGGCCGAGTGCACGCGACCGGCGACCCAGGGAGGAGCCATCCATGACCCGAACGTTCGCGCTCCACGCCATGCTCATCCTGCTCGCCACCGGATGCGGCGGCGATGCGACGCAGAAGACCCCGGGCGCCGAGCCGACCCCCGAGGGCGCCTCGACCGGAGCCGCGAGCGAAGCGACCATGGACCTCATCGGCAGCGAGTGGCTTCTCGATGACATGCCGGGCGGTCGTGTTCTCGACAACGTGCAAGCGACACTTGCGTTTCCTGAGCCCGGCCTCGTTGCGGGCAGCGGGTCGTGCAATCGCTTCAACGGGCCGTGCACGCTCGGCGACATCGCCGTCACGGGCGGTGAGGGCGGTTCCGGCGGCGAGAGCGGCGCCGGTGGCGTCGGCGGCGTCGGCAGCGCCACGTTCAGCGTCGGAGCGCTCGCCACGACACGGAAGGCGTGCGTCCCGGCGGTCGGCGAGCAGGAGCAGCGCTACCTCGCGACGCTCCAGGCGGCCGAGCGCATCGAGATCGAGGGCCGGACTCTCCGCGTGTACACGAAGGGCGCCGTGGAGCCGCTTCGCTACGCGCGGCTCACGCCGTAGCGTCAGGCCCCGACTCCCAGCAGCGTCCGCGGCGGCCGCATCTAGCCCGGACTTCTCTTGCTCTGCCTGTAGTACCGCGCGAGCACCTCGGCCGCGGGCTTCCCGAGCGGCGTGTACTCGGGATCGTCCGGGCCACCGCCCTCCCCGTCGATGGGCCACTTCCAGAAGTAGAGGCCCGCGAGCCACGGCTGGTCGTAGAGCGCGCGGAAGGTCGCCTCGTACGCGCGCTCCTGCTCGGCGAGGTCGATCTGATCGCCGTCGTCCGGCCATTCCCACGGCTTGATCGCCGCGCCGTGCACCGACGGGAAGCCGATCTCGGTGATGAGGACCGGGCGCCGGTAGCGGGCCGCGAGCCGCGCCAGGAGGTCGACGGTCGGCGCGTAGCCGCGGACGAGCGCATCCACGTCGGCCCCGGGCGCCGCGGCGAGCTGCGGGTAGACGTTGACGCCGATCCAGTCGAGCTCGTCCCAGAACGTGATTTCTTCCGCCTCGTCGTGAAGATTGGCGCCGTAGGTGATCGGCCCGTGATAGACCGCCCGCACCGCAGTCGCCAGCGCGCGCCAGTCGGCGGGCCGCTCGCGCGTCGCCTGCACGTACTCGAGCCCGATCGAGAATCCCTCGCAGCCGGTGTTCTCGGCGATCCGCGCGTAGTGGAGGATGTAGCGGCGATAGGCAGCGAACCATCTCTGCCAGTCGGCCTCCGACTGCATGCGGAGGTCCCCGTGCCAGCGGGCCTCCGGTCCCCAGAACTGGCGGCTCCAGATGTGGGGCTTCAAGAGGACCGCCATGCCTTGCGCGTGCGCCTCGTGGATGAAGACGACCTGGCGGTCGGTCAGGTCGCGGAAGCGAAGCTCCGGCTGCTCGATGTCCGGCTGGTAGGCGAAGGGCACGACCTCGACGGCGTCGACGCCGAGCGCGGCGAGCGTGCGCAAGGTGCGCGGCCCGGCCGGGTGATCGTGCTCGCCGACGTGGGTCTCGAGCACCATGCCGTGATGGAAGCGCCCGCCCGGGAGCGAAGGGGCGGCGCGGCCGGACGCGACCGCGTTGCCGTTCCGCGGTGCGGGGAGCCGAGGCGAGGCGGACCGCTCGCGGACGACCGCGGCGAGAACCGCGACGAAGACCACCACGAGGACCGCGACGCAGGCGGCCGCGAGCGCGAGGAGGAGGGCGCTGCGCCGCCGGGACGGTGAGTTGGGCACCGGCATCCAGGTCAGGCGCGGCCGGGGGGCGCCGGGTCGTCGCCCCCGGCCGCACGCTGTTTTCTATTCCTTGTCCGCCGCCGCCGATTCCGGCACGACGTCCCAGGCGCCCCGCGCGGCGATGAACATCACGGCGGGATCCTTGCCCTCGACGCGGGCCGCGTGCTTCGCCTTGCCCGTGAGCGCGAAGAACGAACCCGGCCCCAGACGGTGCTCCTTGCCGTCCACGGTGAGCACGAGCGTGCCAGACACGACCGTCACATAGTGGTCCGGCGAATGGTGATGGACGGGCGTCACGAGACCGGGGTCATACTTCAAGTAGAAGTGGCTCGGGCCCTTGGTCATGTCGCCCTCGACGACCGCGGTCGACACGCCCGGGATCGCAGCCGCGGACCACTTGAGATCGGACATCGGAGTGAACGTCGCCGCCGCGGCGGCCGGGGTCGGCGAGAACGTCACGGCGAGGGTGAGCGCGGCCAGGATGACGAGAACAAAACGACGCTCTGTCATAGCTCCTCCTGTCGGGTTGCGGGGATTGCGGGACTGTTTTCCTTGTCCCTGTCCTGGCCATAGCCTACCATCTAGTAGGTAGGTAATGCAAGCGAGTCGACCGGCCGGCCGTTGGGGGCGGGTGCGGCCGGCGAAGCGAACCCATCGGTCCGGGGAGCAGAGCAGTGGGCAGAGCAGCGGGGAGCAGAGCAGTGGGTGCCAGACGCCAAGTGGGAACGGTCGACCGGATTCTCGACGTCGCCGAACGCCTGGTCCAGGTGCGCGGCTTCAATGCCTTCAGCTATGCCGACGTGTCCCAGGCTCTCGGCATCCAGAAGGCCAGCCTGCATCACCACTTCGCCACCAAGGCGGACCTCGGCGTGGCGCTCATCGATCGCTATCGGCGGCACTTTCACGCCGCGCTCGACGCCATCGAGTCCGCGGACGATGCCGGCGAGCAGCTCGCGCGCTATGTCGACCTCTACCGGTCCGTGCTGCGCAAGAAACGCATGTGCATGTGCGGAATGCTGGCTGCCGATGTCGCCACCCTGCCCGCGCCCATGCGGGAGGGCGTAGCGGAGTTCTTCACGGAGAACGAGGCGTGGTTGGCGCGTCTCCTCACTGCGGGGCGGACGCGCGGCGACCTCAAGTTCGCCGGCTCGCCCGAGTCGGTGGCGGCTTTCCTCGTCAGCTCCCTGGAGGGCGCCATGCTGGTGTCCCGCGGGATGGGCCAGCCCGAGCACCTGGATGCCGTGGCGGCGATCCTCCTCGCGAGCCTGCGCCCGGAGCGGGCGAACTCACCCGCTCCGTGACGCCGTATCACCGGGAGACAGGGCGAGGCGCGAGCGCCGGGCCGCGCCCGGTCGGTGCGGAGTTCACGGGCCCGGCTGCTGCTGCCGATAACCATGGCGGCGTTCCTCGATCACCGGGGAGCGCCTCGATCACCGACCGGTGCGGAGGCGGACCGCGTCCAACGGGTCGCGTGCCCCGCCGCCGCCGCAACGCGGAGGATCAGCATGGTGCAGCAGAGCCGCTGGGCGATCTGGGCCGCGATGGCCGTGTCGCTCCTCGTCTATCTCTCGATCCCGCTCTTCATGCCGGCGCCGCCGATGACCTATGAGACCACCGATTTCGGCGTGCTCTTCACGTTGCTCGGCGTGGTCGCGGTCCTGACGTCGGTCGCTTCCCTTCTCCTCCGGCGCGCGATCGTCATCCAGCCGCTCCAGAACGGGACCCTCGATCCCGAGTCGGAGGCCGGCGCCCAGCGTCTGACGCACGGCTTCGTCCTCACCTGGGCGCTCTCCGAGGCGGTCGCCGTCTACGGGCTCGTCCTCTATCTCCTCACGCGCCAGGTGCAGCTCATGGTGCCGTTCATCATGATGAGCGCGTGCCTCCTCATGTTCCACGCGCCGCGGCACCTCGAGGCGGCCGAACGCCGGTAGCGCGCGCGCCGCAGATCGCCTGCTCTCAGCCGGCGGGCGCGACCTTCCCGAGCTCCGAGACGAGGACGCCGCCGACGATCGCGGCGCCGCCCGCGAGGCTCAAGGGCGGCATCCGCTCGCCGAAGAGCGCCGCGGCGAAGAGGAGCGCGAAGACCGGCTCGAGGGAGTAGATGACGGCCGCGCGCACCGCGGTCGTCTCCCTCTGCCAGCGCATGTGGAGAACGAGCGCGATCGCGGTGGCGACGATGCCGGTGAACGCGAGCGCGACGCCGAGGCGCGGCGTCCACTCGACGCGCGGCCCCTCGAACGGCGTGGCGAGCGCTGCGAGGAGCGCGGTCGTCGCGATCGCGGGCCACATGAGCCCCCACGGCCCGTGCCGCCGCGAGAACACCTGCAGCGCCACGATCTCGAGCCCGAAGACGACAGCGCAGCCGAGGGTGAGGACATCACCCAGGTTCATGCGCATGTCCTCGGGTCGGGTGAGGAGCCCGATGCCGAGGACCGCCAGGAGCGCGCCCGCGACCGAGGCGAGCGGCGGCCGCTCGCCCTCGAGGAGCCACGACAGGGCCGGCACGAGGAGGACGCAGGTGCCGGTCAGGAACGCCGACTTGCTGGCGGTCGTGTGCGCGAGGCCGAAGGTCTGGAAGGTCCAGCCGACCGCGAAGAGGACGCCGAGGAGGATGCCGTCGCGCGCGGCGCGGCGATCGGGCACGCGGAGCGGCCCGCGGAGGAAGGGGAGGAGAAGGAGCGCGGCGAGCGTGAAGCGGAGCGCGATGAAGCTCATCGGTGTCGCGTCGGCGAGCGCGTTCTTGATGAGCGGGAAGGTGAGGCCCCAGGTCGCGGTGGCGAGGACGAGGATGATCTCGGCGCGATGGGCAAGGGGGTGCGGGGGCAAGTGCAAGGACGCGGGCGACGGCGAGTGCGAACGTGAGAGCGACTGGGAGGGCGGCGGTCCGCTCACAGCCGGTCGACCACCACGCGCCGCGCGCGCTTCTCTCCCGCGAGCAGGGACTCGATCTCGCGATCGATCGCGGCCAGGCGCTCGCGGAAGGATGCATCGGCGGCGAGGGCCGCCTGCGCCTCGGGGCTTGCATACTCGATGATCTCGACGAACAGCCCGAGCTTCTCGCGATCCTCGAGCACGAGGAAGCGCGCGATGCCCTGCTCGGCGGCCAACAGCTGCCGGAGCTTCTCCATGCCGGCGAGATAGTGCCGCCGCTGGTCGAGCGGCACCTTGAGTTGCAGGGTCTCCGCATAGACCGCCATCGGTATCACCTCGCCAGATCCGGCACCCGATCCGGCAGGAAGGGGGCGAGCGCGTCCGGCGTCCGCCCGCTCGCGATCGCCTCCGCCACGAGCTCGCCCGAGAGCGGCGCGAGGAGGATCCCGTTGCGGAAGTGCCCGGTTGCGAACACGAGCCCGGGGAGTCGCGCGAGCGGACCGAGGAGCGGCAGGCCGTCCCGCGAATGCGGGCGGAGCCCGGCCGCGACGCTCACCACGGGGGCCTCCTCGATCGCGGGCGCGTAGCGGGCCACCGCCGCCACGATCGAGCGGAGGCCGCCTGCCGTCGCCACCCGCTCGTACCCCGCTTCCTCGACCGTCGTGCCCACGATGATCTCGTCCCCGGCTCGCGGAACGACGTAAGCCCCGTGCGTGTAGAGGATGTGGCGGAGCGCGGGTCCCCCCCGGCGGAGGATCATGACCTGGCCGCGGCGCGGGGTGATCCAGTCCTCCGGGATCGGCACGCCGGCGATCCGGCTCGACCAGGCCCCGGCGGCGAGGACGACGGCGCCCGCTCTGAAGCGCCTCTCTCCCGCGCGGACTCCGGTCACGCGGCCCCCGTTCACGTCGAGGGCGGTCACGGCGACCGGCTCCTCGAAGCGTACGCCGCGCCGCCCGGCGGCCGCGACGAGAGCGGCGGAGAGCGATGCCGCGTCCACCCACGCCTCCGCGGGCAGGAGGAGCGCACCGGGGAGACCTGCGGCGAGGATCGGTTCGCGCCGGCGGGCCTCCTCGCCCGAGAGCCACTCGGCCTCGAGACCCATGGGGCGCTGCCAGTCGCGCCGCGCCGTGAGCTCGGTCACGCGCTCCGCGGTGAGAGCCAGGTTGAGGACCGCCGTCGGCCGGTAGTCGATCGGCATCGCCGCCGCGGCGCTCACCTCGCGCACCCAGTCGCCGTAGCGGGCGCGGCAGGCGAGGCCGAAGTCGAGGAAAGGGCTCGGGCCCTCGGCTTCGGCCTGCGGCGACAGCATGCCGGCGGCGACCGCCGAGGTCTCGTGCCCGGCCGAGCCGCGCTCGAGCACGGTGACGCGCGCGCCGCGGCCGGCGAGGGCGAAGGCGACGGCGGCACCAATGACGCCGCCGCCGATGACCAGGACATCGGGATCCGCTCCGGAGGCGGCCGGCGGGCGGGAGGCGGAGTGCGTCTTGCTCGGCTGGGTCATGTCGGGTTCTGCGGGTCGCACCGCGCGGTCCGATTGCGATCGGCGTCTCTTTGCGGCAAGATCGCGCTCGCCACAGAGAACCGGGAGAGCGATGGAGTCTAGCACAGGGGGTGCGTTGAGCGAGGGAGATGGAGTGCGCCGCCGTCGAGCGCGCGTGGATCGCCGGATGCTGCCTGCCGCCCGGTTCCGGGTCGCTCTCCTCTTCGTCGCCGGCGTACTCCTGGCGGTCCCGGCGGCCCGCGCCGCCTACCCGGTCCACGCCGATCCGCGGCTCGAGGCGGAGGTCAGCCTTCTCATCCGCCGGAGCGTCGAGCTCATCTACGACGGGCAGATCGATTCGGCGCAGGCGGCCGTCGACGCCGCGGCGGCGCTCGCGCCCACTGATCCGCGCGTCGAGCTCTTCCGCTATCGCGTGCTCCGCGAGAACTACCCCGACGATCTGAACGAGGAGAGCCGGGCGGTGCGCCTGATCCCCGCGCTGAACGCGCCGCTCGATCGCGCGATCGCCCGCTGCGACTCGATCCTCTCCCTTCGTCCCAAGGACCCGGCCGGCACGCTCTACCGCGGCTGGGCGCACATGATGAAGGCGCAGAACCACGCGATCGCCGGCCAGATCTGGGCCGCTGGCAGCGAGAGCCGGAAGGGGAAGGGGGATCTCGACCACTACCGGGAGGAGCACGGCGAGGATCCCGATGCCGGCGTCATCGTCGGCGGTTATCTCTACTTCGCCGATATCCTGCCGTCGATCGTCAAGTTCGTGAAGTTCTTCGCCCGCATTCCCAGCGGTAACAAGAGCGAGGGATTGCGCCTTCTCGCGCGCGGCGCGGCCGCGACCGACACCTACACCGCGCTCGACTCGAAGGTCGTGCTGACCGTCATCAACTACCTCTTCGAGGGACAGATCAACGAGTCGGTCGCCGCCTTCGAGGACCTGGCCGCCAAGTACCCGTACAGCCCGCGCCTCGTCGAGCTCCTCGGCTCGACGGCGTTCATCTACCCCGAGAAGAGCCAGGCGGCGATCGACGCGCAGACGCGTGTCGTCGACGGTTGGCGGACGCGCGTGCGCGGCTACGATGATCTCTATTGCTACCGGATTCTCTGGTTCCGGGCCCGTCTCTCGAATCAAGTGGGGGAGCACGAGGCCGCGCGCCGCGATCTCGAGCGGATCGTCGAGGCGGCGCCGTCCGATCCCTTCTGGCTCATGCCGCGCGCGCTGATCGGGCTCGCCAACCTGGAGTCTAGCATGGGAGATGCGGACGCCGCCCACCGCTACGCGGCGCGCGTGCTCGACGAGGACCGGTGGAGCCGTTACCACGCGCAGGCGCGTCCCTACCGCGACGTGCGGACGAGCCGCCGCCAGCAGGACCTCTTTCGCGCCCTGGCCGCGGTGCGGCAAGATCTCTACGGGCGCACGCCGGATGCCGAAGCGGCGCGCCGGCGAGTGGTCGAGGTGCGCCGGGAGTTCGGCGAGGACCCGCGGGTCAGCTACCTCGACGCGGAGGTCCACCGGGAGCTCGGCGAGATCGCCGAAGCCCGCGCGGGCTACCGCGCGATCGCCGATGCCACGAACGACACGGGCTTCGAATCGACGCGCCTCATGAGCTGCCTCCGCCTCGGCGAGATCGCCCTCGCGGCGAAGGAGTACGGCGAGGCCAAGCAGCGCTTCGAGCAGGCGCGGGAGATCGAGTCCGGCCTCACGCTGCTCGGGAACGTGATCCGCGGCCGGCTCCGCTTCATCGACGAGGCCAAGAAGGGCCGCTGACGACGAACGCCGGCAGCCGCCTCGCGGCCACCGGCGCTCGTCTTTCGCTTCCGCCCTGTCGCGTCTACATGGCTTCCGACATCGCCTTCGCCTGCAGGAACAGGAGCAGGTAGTCGCGCCCGCCCGCCTTCGAGTCGGTGCCCGACATGTTGAAGCCGCCGAAGGGATGCGCGCCGACCATCGCCCCCGTGCACTTCCGGTTGACGTACAGGTTCCCGACGTGGAACTCGCGCTTCGCGCGCTCGATCTTCTCCCGGTTCCGCGAGTAGATGGCGCCGGTGAGACCGTACTCGGTGTTGTTGGCGATGGCGAGCGCATCGTCGAAGTCGCGGGCCTTCAAGATGGCGAGGACCGGGCCGAAGATCTCCTCGAGCGAGATCCGGGCCTTGGGCGCCACGTCGGCGAAGACGGTCGGTGGGATGAAGTGGCCGGGGCGCTTCGGGTCCTCGCCGCCCGCGAGGAGGCGTCCTTCCTGCTTGCCAGCGGCGATGTACTCCATGATCTTCTCTTTCGCGCCCGCGCTCACGACCGGACCCATGTCGGTGTCGGGCTCGGCCGGGTCGCCCATCCTGAGCGCCTCGACCCTGGCCTTCACCTTCGCGACGAACTCGTCGTAGAGCGGAGCGGCGACGATCGCGCGCGAGCAGGCCGAGCACTTCTGGCCCTGGTAGCCGAAGGCGGCGGCGACCACCCCGGCCACCGCCGAGTCGAGGTCGCCCTCCTCGTCCACGATGATCGAGTCCTTGCCGCCCATCTCGGCCACCACCCGCTTGATCCAGATCTGCCCGGGCGGGGTCTTCGCGGCGAGCGTGTTGATGCGGAGCCCGACCTCCTTCGAGCCGGTGAAGCACACGAAGCGGGTGCGCGGGTGCTCGACGATCGTGTCGCCGACCTCGGCGCCCGAGCCGGTCAGGAAGTTGACGACACCGGCCGGCAGCCCCGCCTCCTCGAGGATGGCGAAGAACTGCGCCGCGATCGCCGGTGAATCGCTCGCCGGCTTGAGCACGACCGTGTTGCCGGCGACGGCGGCCGCGGTCGTCATCCCGGCCAGGATCGCGAGCGGGAAGTTCCAGGGCGGGATCACGGCGCCGACCCCGAGCGGGATGTAGACGAGCTCGTTCTTCTCGCCGGGGAGGCGGGTCAGCGGCTGCTCTGCGGAGTAGCGCAGATTCTCGCGGGCATAGAACTCGAGGAAGTCGATGGCCTCGGCGGTGTCGCCGTCGGCCTCGCCGTAGTTCTTCCCGACCTCGAGGATCATCCACGCGTTGAGCTCGAAGCGGCGGGCGCGCATGAGCGCGGCGGCGCGGAAGAGGAGGTCCGAGCGCTCGCGGGCCGGCTTCCGGCTCCAGGTTGCGAAGGCCCGGTCGGCCGCGGCGATCGCGGCGACGGCCTGCTCGCGGCTCGCGCGCTGGAAGATGCCGAGGACCTCGTCGGGTTTGGACGGGTTGGTCGAGGTGAAGGTCTTCGGCCCCTGCTCCCGTTTCCCGCCGATCACGAGATCGTAGGTGCGGCCGAGCTGGGTGCGGACCCTGGCGATCGCCTCGCGCTGCCGCTCGCGGTGCTCGGGCCTCGAGAAGTCGGTGAGCGGCTCGTTCTTGAACTCGCCGTGGCCGGCGGCGCCGGCGGGCGCTTCCGCCACGGCGCCCTTGACTGGTGCTGCGGACATCGGTCGTTACCTCCGTTCCGAGATGGGTCGGGCCGGAGATCATAGCAACTTCCGTGCATGCGGTCGAGCCGACGCATCGCGCCGCCCGCGCGGGGCCGCGGCGCCCCGTTCCGGCGCGGCGCCGTGATATGCGAGAATGCCGCCGATGTTGCGCGCGCCATCCATCCTTGAACGCCTGGCGGCGTGTTTTCCGAGCGCCGGCCTCGCCGGCTTCACCCTCGCCGTGGCCGTCGTCGCCCCCGCCGTCGCCGGCGATCCCTACGCGATCGCGGTGCCGCCGCGTCCGGACCCGATCGCGGAAGCCTGGCGCGAGGCCGCGGCGCGCCCGCCGGAACCGCGCACGGCGGCGGATCTGCAGCAGAGAAAAGGCAAGGACGGCGGGCCGCGGCCGTGGGAGCAGCCGAACCTCATGGCCTCGACGAGCCTCTGCGAGAAGTTCCCGCACAATCCGGTGCTCCTCCTCGGCAAGAAGGGAAGCCTCGACGCGGGCCATGCCGAGTACCCGAGTGTCGTCACCTCGCGCGGGCTCTTCTGGCTCTTCTACTCGGCGTACGGCGCGCACCATCGCTGGGAGATCGCGGCCGCGGTGGCCCCCGACGGCATCAACTGGACCAAGCTCGGCGTCGTCTTCACGCCCGACACGACGACTGCGGCGTGGGACTCGACGACCATCGCCTTTCCCGAGCGTGATCGTCGATCCGCAAGCGCCGCCGGACGAGCGCTTCCGCATGTGGTATGCGGGGAAGCGCGGCGATCTCTACGACGGGTTCGGCTACGCCACGTCGCCGAACGGGCGCGACTGGCGGCGGCACGGGCGGGTGCTCGCGGTCGGACTGCGCGGTGACTGGGACGGGGCGCAGGTTGTCGATCCGTGCGTCGTCCGCGCCGGCGACGGCTATCGCATGTACTACTGCGGCGCCCGCGACGCGGACGGGCTCTTCGCGGTCGGCCTCGCCCTCTCGGCCGACGGCATCCACTGGGTCAAGTATCCCGACAACCCGATCTACGAGCTCGCCGCCAGCCCGGGGCAGGCCGGGATCTACACCGCGGACGTCCTCCTGCGCGCGGACGGGAGCGCGATCCTCTTCGCGAGCGCGCCCACGCGCGCCGACGAGTACGAGATGCATGCCGTCCACTCGCCCGACGGCTTCGCCTTCGATCCCGCCGGGCGCCAGAACGTTCTCGCGCCGTCGCGCGACGGAACCTGGGACGACGCCATGGTCTACGGGATGAACGCGCTCGAGCGCGGCGATCACGTCTACCTGTGGTTCAACGGGATCTACGATCGGAACGTGACCCAGGGAGGGGAAGTCGGACTCGCCCGCGTGCGGACGGACGAGCTCCTGCGCCTCCTGGCGGGGCCCTGAAGGTCGCGCGGCCGAGCGCTGCCCCGCCGCGGCGCGCTCACTGCCCCCGGTGGCAGCTCCAGTCGCTCGTCAGGTCGAGCCACATGGCAAGCCCGCGGTAGGCGCCGAAGGGAGCGTAGGCGCGCTCGATCGCGCGCCGGGTCGGCGGCCGCCGCCGGCCGTGCAAGCGCACGAACGCGGCCAGGCACCAGCTGTCGAGGGCGAGAAAGTCGTAGCGCCCGAGGAGACGGAGCATCTGCTCGGCGGCGTAGGGGCCGATGCCGTGGAGCGCGAGGAGCGCGCGGCGGAGATGGGCGCTCGGCCAGTCCACGCGGCGGAGCCGCTCGAGCGCGTCCGGCTCGCGGGCCGCCTGCGCGGCGAGCTCGCGGAGCGCGCGGGCTCGATAGCCGGCGCGGACCACATCCCGGTAGAAGGACTCGGGCTCCGCGGCCATGCGCGCGGGCGTCGGAAAGGCGCGGCCGCCGTTCGGTCCCGGCGCTCCGAGGTGGTCCACGAGCGCGCCGACCATGCGCCGTGTCGCCGACCACGTGCAGTTCGTCGTGCAGAGGAGCTTGGTCAGGTCCTCGAACACGGTGGGCGCGCGGAGGAGCCGGCCGGCGCCGGCCGCGCGCACCCAGCCGAGACGCGGGTCTCGATCGGTCAGGGCGTAGAAGGGGGCAAGGTCCTCGGCGAAACCGAGGACCTCGCTCGCGACCGCGGTCGCCGCCGCGAGGAACTCCGGCCGGGGCTCGCCCGCGGTCTCCACGGCGAGCGCGAGCGCGCCCGGAGCTTCCTCGCGCACGTGCGCCGCGAACACCTCCTCGGCGCCGGTTGCGGACCGGTGCGTGTGCAGGAAGGTGAGCGTGCCGTCGGCGGCGCGCGCGAACGGCGGCAGATCGTACCAGCCGTGGCCGCGCACGGTCGGATCGAGGCGGAATCCGGCCGGCGGCGCGAGCGGGATCTCGATGCTATGAGCGGCGGCGGTCGTCGTCATCGGCTGCTCCTCATGCCTCTCCTGCGCGCGCCTATCCTACCCTGCCGCTCGCGGGGCCGCGAGCTGCATGCTAGGCTCCGCGCCCGATGCCGCCGAACCGGCGGCCGACCACCCCGAGACCTGACGAGCGATCGGTGACCCGCCAGATCACGATCCGCGAGCTCCTCCGCCGGAACCGGAACTTTCGCTACCTGTGGTTCGCCCAGCTCGTGAGCTTCCTCGGCGACTGGTTCAACACGCTCGCCGTCTACGATCTCACGAACGAGCTGACCGGCGGCTCCGGCCGGGCCCTGGCCTGGGTTCTCATCTCCCGCTTCATCCCGACCTTCGTCTTCAGCGCCGCCGCCGGCGTCCTCGCCGATCGCCTGTCGCGCCGGAAGATCATGATCGCGGCCGATCTCCTCCGCGCCTTCGTCGTCCTCGGTTTCATCTTCGTGCGCCGCCCCGAGCACCTGTGGATCGTGTACGCGCTCACCGCCGCCCAGCTCTCCTTCTCCGCCTTCTTCCAGCCGGCGCGCGACGCCGCCGTACCCACCATCACGACCCGTGCCGAGCTCCTCGCCGCGAACGCGCTCGGCGGAGCGAGCTGGGCGGTGATGCTCGCACTCGGCGCCGCCGCCGGCGGCCTCGTCACCGAACTCGCCGGCCGGAACGCGGCCTTCGCGATCGACGCCGTGACCTTCCTCTTCTCGGCGGCGATGGTGCGGCGGGTGGCGATCCCGGCCCGCGCGCGGCCGCCGGCGGGGCCGGTCACGATCGCCTCCCTGACCGGGTGGAGCGATCTGGTGGATGGCGCCCGCTACATCCTGGCGCACCCCGCCGTCGGCTGGCTCCTCATGGTCAAGCTCGGGTGGGGGCTCGGCGGCGGCGTGCTCCTCCTCCTCGTCGTCTTCGGGGAGCGGGTCTTCACGCCGGGCGGCGCGGCCGGGGTCGGTATCCTCTATGCTGCGCGCGGCCTCGGCTCGGCGATCGGTCCCTTCCTCGCGCGGCGCCTGGGTGGCGAGACACCGCGCGCGATGCGGCAGGCGATCGCGCTCGGCTTCGCCTTCGCCGGCCTCTTCTACATCGCGTTCAGCTACGCGGGCGGCCTCGGGATCGCCGTCGTCGCGCTCCTCGGAGCGCACACCGGCGGCTCGATCCTCTGGGTGTTCTCGACGACGCTCCTCCAGCTCGCGGTGCCCGATCGCTTTCGCGGGCGCGTGTTCGCCGCCGAGTGGGCCCTGGTCACGCTCTCGATGTCAGTCTCGAGCTTCCTGACCGGGAGGGCCATCGACGCGGGCGCCGATCCGCGCGCGCTCGCGCGCTTCCTGGGGGTCGCCTTCCTCGCGCCCGGTCTCGTCTGGGTGCTGGCGCAGCGCTCGCTCGCGGGGCGGATCGAGGAGCACATCGCGGCACGCCAGCGCGAAGAGGAGCGGCCGGCCGAGCCCGAGGTCGTGTAGGGCAGGTTTTCGCGCCGGGCGCGGTCTCTTGCGGCGGCTCGCGGCTTGCTCCGCCCCGCCCCGGCGTGCTATACGGATCGGCTCATGGATCTTCTCGCCGGCAAGAGCGGACTCGTGGTCGGCGTCGCCAACGAGCGCAGCCTCGCCTGGGGCATCGCGCAGGCGCTCGCCGGGGCCGGCGCCACGCTCGGCTTCACCTACCAGGGCGAGCCCTTCGAGAAGCGCGTGCGGCCGCTCGCCGAGCGGCTCGCTTCGCCACTCATCGAGTCCTGCGATGTGACGGACGAGGCTGCGGTGGCGCGCACGATCGAGCAGGCGGGCAAGGTCTTCGGCGGGCTCGACCTCCTCGTGCACGCGGTCGCTTACGCCGACAAGACCGCGCTCCAGGGGCCTTACCTCGCCGTCAAGCGCGACGCTTTCTTGCAGGCGATCGAGATCAGCGTCTACTCGCTCACCGCGCTCTGCCGGCTGGCGCAACCGATCCTCCGCCCGGGCGGCGCCGTGCTCACCCTCACCTACATGGGCGCGGAGCGCGTCGTTCCCAACTACAACGTGATGGGGGTGGCCAAGGCCGCGCTCGAGGCGAGCGTCCGCTATCTCGCCAACGATCTCGGCCCCCAGGGCGTGCGCGTGAACGCCATCTCGGCGGGGCCGGTGAAGACCCTCTCGGCGACCGGGGTGGCCGATTTCTCGAGCTTCCTCAAGTACCACGGCGCGCAGTCGCCGCTCCGGCGAAACGTCGACATCGACGAGGTGGGCGCCGCCGCGCTCTTCCTGATGAGCGATCTCGGGCGCGGCGTGACCGGCGAGATCGTGCACGTGGACGCCGGCTACTCGATCATGGGCGCCTAGCGGCGCGCGCCTGCCGCCGCCGCACCTGACGCCGTCACGCCTGCCGCCGCGGTCGCCCGCCCCCGATCAGCCGGGCGGCCGCCGCAGCACGCAGCGCCACACCCGGCCCTCCACCTCGTGGATGCGCATGAGCGCGACCGGGCCCAGCGTCGCCGCGAACTCCCGCACGCGGCGCGGGTGGACGCAGAAGATCGGAGTGTCGTCGGTGCGGCCCTTCTCTGCCGCGAAGTAGCGGGCCGGCGCGCGGGCCTCGTCGTCGGTGAAGAAGTCGTAGAAGTCGAAGACGACGCCGATCCTCGAGAGAGCGAGCATCTTCCGGACGAGGCGCCGCATGAGCCGCCAGTGGGCCGGGGCGTCGTCGACGAGGAGCGCGAAGACGCCGATCGCGACCACGGCGTCGGCGACCGGGGCGGCCGGCCAGGTGAGGACATCGGCGCAGCGGAAGTCGCTGCCGGCGAAGCGCCGGCGCGCCACCTCGACCATGCGCGGAGAGAGATCCACCCCGGTGTAGGCCCGGGCGGCGGGGAGGCGGCGCTTGAGCCGCGCGTAGAAGTCGCCGGCCCCGGCGCCCACCTCGAGCACCGAGCGGGCGTTCCACTGCGCGAGCACATCGAGCACCGTGTCGTGGCGCGCGTCGCGATCCGTGGGCTCGAACCACTTGGTGGCCTCGAGGACGGCCCGGGTGCGCGGTTCCCGATCCGCGCGGGCGGCGGTCACCGCCTGGTCGAACGCCGATCGCGTGCGCTCGAGCACGCGATCGGCGCGCGGGTCGTTCCGCATGGGATCTCCGAGCAGGGACGAGGGGACCTGCGGGCTCATGAAAAGCGCCGGCAGCTCATCGCTGCCGGCGCCCCCATACTGCCGCGGAGCGGATCCGCCCATCCCTGGATAGCGTCAGATTCCGTACCGTGCGAGGACTTCTCGCGCGGCATGGACGTCGCATCACACCCCACGGGCCGAAGCAACCCCGCCGGACGCGCTCTCGGCGATCGGTCGGTCCTCGCCGCCGGCATTGAGCCGATGCCGGTGGCGGCTTCCCGACCCCGCCGGAGTGGATCCGCCGGCCAGGTTGGGGGGCAGTGGACGGTCGATCGGCCCCGAGGGCTGGTTCCGCCGAATGGGCCCTTCGAATAGGCATGAATACACCGGACCGGGCCGCCGGTTTCCGGCGGCGTGACCGGCGATCCCACGGGATCGCCGGCGAGGAGGGGTCTTCAACAGACGCCTAGCCCCGGCCGCCCCCCGGGCGCCGGCCGGCGCCCCGGGGGGTCGAGCCGGCCGACCCTCGTCCGCGCCGCGCCGCGCGTTTCGGCCTTGTCGCCGTGACTTCCGCTGCGCCCTCGTCCGACGGCCCTCTCGCCCCCGGCCCTCTCGCCCCCGGCCCGCCTTCGGGCCGGAGGGGCGTCGGTCGCCGCTTCTCGTCCACGGCCACGTAGACCGCTTCCGCCTCGGTCACCTTCACCGCGCGCCAGCCCTCGAGCGCGCGCCTGGCCTCGACGACGATGTCGACCGTGACCGAAGTGCGGCCGACGGCCACCGTGCGCGTATAGAAGCTCACCAGGTCGCCCACGTAGACCGGCTCGTGGAACACGACCTCGCGCATGGCGACCGTGACGAAGTTGTGATTCCACTGCTTGTGGACCTCGACCCCGCCCGCGAGGTCGATGTAGCTCAGGATGACACCGCCGAAGATGGTGCCCCACGCGTTCGTGTCGCGCGGCATGAGGGTCACGCGCAGGGCCGGCTCGCCCCAGGGATGGGCGGGCGTGCTCTTATCCTTCATGGGAACCTCCTTGCGGCCCGATCCCGGCGGGCACGACGATCTCTCGCAGAAAGTCCTCGACCGCGGCCGCCACCGTTCCCTCCTGTCCGCTGAACAGGTGTCCCGCTCCGGGCACGCGGGCGACGCGAGCGGCAGGGAGCCCCGCCGCGATCGTCTCGATCTCGGCGATCGCGCCGAAGGGATCTGCGCTGCCGTGCACGAAGAGGATCGGCTTCGCGACGCCGGCGAGATGGGCCGCCCCGTACACCGCGACCGGCGTGCCGATCGAGACGAGGGCCGCGACCCGCGGATCGCCCGCGCCGACAAGGACGGCCAGCCACGCGCCGAAGGAGAAGCCGCCCGCTACGAGCTGCCGCCCGGGATAGGCGGCGGCGAGCCGGTCGAGGGCGGCCCGCACATCGCCGGCCTCGCCGCGTCCCTCGTCGAAGGTCCCGGCGCTCCGCCCCGCGCCGCGGAAGTTGAAGCGAAGCGCCGGCAGTCCCACCCCGCGCGCGGCGCGGGCCGCGCGATAGACCACCTTCGAGTGCATGGTCCCGCCGTGCTGCGGGTGCGGATGGCAGAGGAGCGCCGCGTGCGTCATGCAATCGACCGCCGGCCGATCGCACAGCGCCTCGAGCGGGCCGGCCGGACCCTCGATCCAGGCGGCGTGCCGGAGCGGCACGGGGGCGGCCGGCGCGGGAACGGGTGCCGGGCGGGCGGGCCCGCGGTCTGCGGGGATGCCGCCGCTCACGGCCGTCCCGAGGCGCCCGGCTTCCCGTGCAACCGTGGCGTCTCCTTATCGGCGGCGGCCACGAAGCGGCTCGCCGTGAGACCAATCCCCGACATGGCCATGAAGTGCCAGAGGTGCGGGTACTCCATGCTGCTCAGGAAGAAGGTGGCGACGAGATAGGTATAGAACCCGCACTCCGCGCCGAGCATGATCTGCCTGACCCTGGCGGCGTCTTCGCTGTGCACGTACCGGGTCAGGTCGCGCGCGCGGCGGAAGGTGCGGATCGTGAGGGCGATCACGCACACGAGGAAGATGAGACCGGGCGCACCGAGCTGGCCGATGAACTCCACGTACATGCTGTGCGCGGCGGTCCAGCGCGTGCTGATGGTGTTGTACTGCGTGCCGTAGGTGCGCTGGAAATTGCCGAGGCCGCAGCCGAAGAGCGGACTGTCGATCATCATCTGGAAGCCGCCCTTCCAGGCGTCGAGGCGCCCCTGGGCGGACCCTTCGGTCGAGTACTCCCTGACCGATCGGATGCGCTCCCAGTACTCGGGCGGCATCACCGCGAAGAAGACGACGATCATGACGAGCATGACCGCTCCCGCCCGGATCTTCTTCTCGGTCTTCATCCACATGAAGAACACCATGGCGAGGAAACCGACGAACGCGCCCCGCGAGAAGGAGAAGAGCACGGTGAGTCCGGCGAAGGTCATGCCCGCGAAGAGCACGAGGCGGGCGAGTTTGCGGCGCGTGATCGGCAGGAGGAAGTACATGTAGGGGATCATGATGACGAGCGCCATCGCGGCGTCGTTCTCGTCGCCGAGAAAGCTGCCGCCGAGATCCCCGAAGCGGCGGGCGCCGCCGGTGGCGAAGAGCGCGAATCCGGCGCCCGCGAGCAGCACATGCAGGATCGCGTAGAGCCAGGTCGTCCGGAAGAGCTCGGCCGGCGTGCGCACCACCGAGAACATCACCCAGAACACGACGAGGGTCTTGGCGATGTCGATCCACACCTCGACCACCATGCCCTTCGAGATGGCGGTGAAGAGCGAGAAGAAGCCGAGGACGAGGAAGATGAAGTAGGCCTTGGCCTGCCAGTTGATGATCAGGGGTACGCGGTGGCGGATCACGTTCAGGAGCCAGGCCACGAGCAGCGCCGCCGAGATGAGGAGGGTCGGCCGGATCGCCCTGATGGCGGGGACGCGGAATCCAGGCTGCAGGTAGACGAAGACGAGATAGATGGCGATCCCGAGGAAGAGGTTCCGGATGATCGCCATCTGCACGAAGACGAGCGGGGCGATGGCGAGGATGGCGAGCGCGGCGAACTCCTGCTCCGGGACGAGGAGGACGAGCCCGGCGGCGAAGGAGACGAAGAAGAGGAACACCCAGGCGGGGTTCTCGCGCAGGCGGCCGAGTGCGTCGTGGCCGGCGCGCACGATCTGGTTCATGAGCGCTCGATCTCCGGCTGCGCGCGGCGGGCGGCGGTCGTTGCAGGTCGGTTCCCCATGCGGGGGCATCGTATCATGGGCGCATGCGGTCTTCCTGGTTTCGCGCGGCGGGACTCGCGCTCGTGCTGGCGATGGGGAAGGGGCTCGGCGGGAGCGGCGACCCGGCCGCCGCCTCCGGAGCGGCGGCCGCGATCTCCGGCGTCCTCCGCGATCGCGCCAGCGGGGCCGTGCTTCCGGGGATCGCCGTGCGGCTCGGACCCGGGCACCGCGCGGTGACCGACCGGGCGGGGCGCTTCCGCTTCGCCGAGGTCGAGACCGGGGTCTATCGCGTGCTCGTGACCGGGAGCTGCGACGAGGTGCCGGTCCGCCTCGAAGTCAGGCCCGGCGAGGACCAGGAGATCGCGGTCGCGGTGGATCGGAGCTGCGGCGAGGCCGCGCGCCTCGGCGAGCCGCCCAGTCTGGGTCCGAGGGTCGAGCGACGGCCGTGGCGGGCGCTCGTCGTGGCGCGGGAGCGGGTCGGCACCCCGAATCTGTGCCTGGCGGATGGCGAGGCGGTCTGGGATCTCGCCCGCCCCGGTCCGACGGGGACAGCCGTTGTCGGAAGCCCGGACCTCTCCGACTGCGATCTCGAGACGCTGGCGCCCGGCGCCAGGCCCGTGCCTCCCGGCGACGACTGGATCGCTCTCGTCGCTGAATGCGGTGCACCTTGGGCGCAGCAGCTGACCGTCACCGCCGGCGGTGAACTGCGTGTGCGGCTCGTACCCGACTGGTCCGAGGGGGCGGGGCCAACTCCCATCCTCCGGCGCACGCTCTGCGCCGGGTGCGTCGCGACCTTCTTCCGTGATCTCCGCGCGCTCGATCTCCCGGCGCTGACCGGTGCCTTCGAGTCAGCCGCGCCCGGCGGACCCTATTGCACCCTCGGGGGCGTCATCGGCGGGAAGCCGTTCCTGGTCCGCACGTCGAGGCTGCGCCTCGCGCCGATCGAGGCGGCGCGCACGCGTCTCCTCGATCTCTGCGCCTACCGGGGCTGCGTGGATCCCGCCGAGCGCACGACGGTCCCGGTTTCCGTCACGATCCAGGCGCCGGCGGAAGTGCGCGCGGGGGACCGCTTCACGGTGCGGGCGCGGGCGAGCGTCGGCCCCGGCGTGGATGTGTCGGGGGCCGTTCTCCGGCTCGACGCCGGGGCTCGCTTCGTGATCGGGCAGGGGGTGGGGAGCGGCCCTCTCAGCGCGAGCTCGCCGCTCGTCGTGGAGGCGCAGTACGAAGCACCGGAGCGCGCCTGGAACGCGGACGGGACCATCGCGATCCACGCGCACTTCGCCGCCGAGAATGCGTGGCTCGCGGATCCGGCGGTCCACCACGTGACCCGCACGATCCGCGTGCGCCCCCGCTAGCGCCGGCTAGCTGGCGCTAGCGGGGCCGGCCGGGCTCTCCGCCGCGGCGCCCCGCACCCTGAGCGTGCGCGCCGGCGTGCCGACCGCGATCCCGAAATCGGGCACGTCGTCATTGACGACCGCTCCCGCCCCGATCACCGCCCCGCGCCCGATCGTCACGCCCTCGAGGATGGTGACCCCCGCGCCGAGCCAGGAACCCGCGCCCACCGCGGTCGGCTGCGCCGCCCGGAGGTCGTACTGCTCGGCGATCGGGATGTCGGTGCGCTCGAGCTGATAGGTGCCCCCGCTCAGGATGTAGACGTAGGCCGCGATCACGGTGTCGGCGCCGATCACGACCCGGTTGGCGGAGAAGACATCGCAGTTGAAGCCGAAATTCACGTTCCGCTCGAGCACGATGTCGCCGTCCTTGCAGGAGAGGATCGAGTTCCGCCCGAGGAAGACGTGATCCTCGAGCACGATGCCCCGGTTGTGCATCCCCTTGGCGTCGAGGAGGCAGTGGTCGTCGATCACGCAGCCGTCGCCGATCCGGATCTTGTGCGGATGGCGGAAGGTGACGCCGGCGCCGAACACGACGCCGCGGCCGACGCCGCCGAGGAACGCCCGATAGAGCTTCCCGCGGAGGACGATGCCGAGCGCTCCCGGCATCTGGCCGACGAGGAATGTGATGAGCTCGAAGCGGAGGAGCGGCCACCATCCCCGCCGGCCGATCACGAGGTCCTGGTACTGGGCGACCTTCGAGCCGCGGGCGAGTGCGGCGTGGACCTTCACGTCCGAGCCCCGGCCGCGCGCCGCGCCGCCGTCGCCGGGCGCTCCCGCGCTCTGTCCGCCCGCCGGCATCGTTTCTTGATCCATCACTCGATTCTCTCCGTTCATCCGTTCACAGGAGCTTCTCGTGCCGGTACCAGGCGGCGAGCTCGGAGAGTCCCCGCTCGAGATCCACCTGCGGCGCGAAGCCGAGCACGGCCCGCGCCCTCTCGGTCGAGTAGGCGCGCTCGGTGTCGAAGAAGGCGAGCCGCCGCCGGTAGAGCGGCGGGGACAGGCCGAGCGGGCGGCAGACCCCCTCGGTCAGGAGCGCGAGCGCCTTGACCGGCGCGTACGGCACCCGCGCGGTGGGCGGGGGGACCTCGAGCGCGCGCGCAACCAGGCGCACGAGTTCGAGAATGCTCACCGGCGCGCTGTCAGCGAGGAGGAAGGTCTGGCCGCGCGCCGGCCCCAGCCGGGCCGCGCGCAGGATCCCGTCCGCCGCGTCATCGCGATGGAGGAAGTGGAGCCGCTTGCGGCCGGATCCGATCAGCACGAAGCGATGATGCGCGATCGGCCGGAAGAGCTTCGCGAAGCGCGTCTCGCCCGGCCCGTAGAGAGCGGCCGGGCGGAGGATCACCGCCTCGATGCCGTCGGTGTGCGCGATGCGCCGCACGGCCTGCTCGCCGCGCCACTTGGTGAGTTCGTAGAGGTCGCGGGGGCGCGCGGGGTCGTCCTCGGTGCCGAGCCGGCCGGGGCCGACGTCCCCGAGCACACCGGCGGTCGAGACGTAGACGAAGCGGCGCACGCGGCTCTTCACGGCGGCGGCGAGGAGCCGCTTGGTGCCCTCCGCGTTGACCTGCCAGAAGTCGGTGCGGCGAAGGGCGCCGCCGCGGTGCACGGCGGCCATGTGAAGCACGAGATCGATGTCGTCGGTCGCGTCGTCGAGGGACCAGGTATCGCAGAGATCGCCGCGCACGATCGCGATGCCGAGGCTCGTGAGAGCCGAGGCATCGGTCGCCGGGCGAACGAGCGCCCGCACCGCGGCGCCGCCGGCGACGAATCGCCGCGCGACCTCCTGCCCGAGGAAACCGGTGGCTCCGGTGATCAGCACCCTGTCGGTCATGGTCTCCGGCGCGCGGGACCCGCCCTGCCGCACCGTGCCCCAAGATCGGCCGAATGCGGCGCTTGCGCAACCCAAAAGGTCGGGCCGGACCGGCGGAAAAGGCTGCGGCGCGCGGAGTATCCCGCGCGCCGCCCGTCACGTGCCGTGATCCCGAGGGGAGACTCGATCGGTCTCGGTCTCCGGGTGTCTCTAGCGCTCGAGGAGATGCTCGATCTCGGTCCGCACCTGGAGCGGATCCTTGTCCTGGGCCAGGCCGATCTCGCGGGCCAGCGTGCGCATGGCGGTCTCGAGCATCTCGGTCTCCTCGTCGGTCAGCCGCTTCGACTGCCCGAGACGACCGAGGTCCCGCACGACGGCCGCGAGATCCGACGGCTTGCCGTTGGCGATGATCGGGCGAAAGATCTTGACCCGCTCGCGCGGGCGGAGCCGGCCCAGGGCGCGTGCGCGCCGCTTGAGCGCCGCCATGATCTTCGACACCTCGTCCGGCGCCATCGGCGCCCGCATGTTGAGCTGCTCCGCTTTCTCGACCGGGACGAGGATCTGCGTGTTGTGCCGTGGGAAGTGGATGTTCAGGCACCGAGAGGTCCCGCCCAGGAGCTCCGCGGTCTCGATCCGGCGGACGATGCCCACCCCGTACCGGGGGTGAACGATATGCTGGCCCACCGTGAACTGCATGGGGACGACACCACCTTTCGACTGCCTTGGGATTGTGGAGGGCCGGCCGGACCGCGGGGGGTGGGATACGGACCGCCTTCTCGCCTGCTACCGGTTCCGCGCCCGTTCGAGGGGTCTAAACCAGTCGTGACATTCTAACACCGATGGATCCCCGGATTCTCCCCGCAGTAATCGGATCCGGACCGTCCTCAACACTGTAACATATCTTCCTTTCTATTTTTACAGAATCGGTACCCCTGCCGGGGGGTGGCGGGCCGGGGCCCCGGCCCCCCAGGCGACGTGAACCCCGGGGGCTCCTCCCCGGATCCAACATCGGGAAGGGGGCTCCGCGCGCCGGCCGCGGCCGGGCCGCCGCCCGGGGTCTGTTACACTGACTCGGGGTGCGAAGAGGATGCGATCGCCGGGCCGACGGGGTTCGAGCGGGCTCTCCCGGCGGCGGTCCACGGTGACTCCGGGCAGCATTGGGAACGGTCACGAGCAGAAACGAGCAGAAAGGAGTCGGGGAACATGGTCAACCTGACCGATGCGGCGGTCGCCAAGGTCAAAGAGATCATCGAGCAGGAGAAGCAGACGGGGAAGGCGCTCCGCATCTATGTCGAGGGCGGCGGATGCTCCGGCTTCCAGTACGGCTTCCAGTTCGATGAGGCACGCGACGGCGACGAGGTCGTCGACTTACCGGGCTTCAAGCTGCTCGTCGATCCGTTCAGCCTGAACTACCTGCAGAACGCGCAGGTCGACTACGCGGACGGGCTGTACGGCGCCGGCTTCAAGATCTCGAACCCGAACGCTTCCGGCAGCTGCGGCTGCGGGCACAGCTTCAGCGCCTGAGCGCTCGCTCCGAACGCGAGCGAGGTTCCTGGACGCCCGCGGCGGGGACGCCGCGGGCGTCGCCGTCTCCGGCGGCGCCCGGCGGGCGCTCCCGCTTCGAGGCTTGCCCGCCCCTGCCTTCTGCGCGACAATGCCCGCGGCGTGCCCCGCGTCCGGCCTCACACCCTGGATCGCGGATGACCCAGATCACTCTCGGCGAGAAGATCCGCTACCTGCGGAAGTCGCAGCACATGTCGCAGGAGGCGCTGGCCCGCCGCCTCGGTCTCACCAACAACGCCTTCATCTCGCATCTCGAGCGCGGGACCAAGCGTCCCTCGGACGCCCTTCTCGACAGGATCGCCGAGGTCTTCGCCTACGACGCCGCGAGTCTCCGCGCGCTGGTCGCGCCGCCGGTCGCCGATCGGCGACAGGGGGAACTCGAGCCGGCTCCCGGGGCCGATCTCCTCGCCCAGATCCGCCGCGAGGCCGAGCTCTTCGGCGAGCGGGCGAGCGCCCTCGTCGCCGCGGCGCTGCCGTCCTTCCTGTGGAGCCGCGAGCAGCGGATCACGATCGAGAGCACGAGCCGCGAGGTCTGGATCATCGCCCCGGCGCTCGCTCATCACGGTGTGGCCGCCGACCTCGTGCCGGTCGCGGCCGCGAATCTCCGTCGCGGCGTGCGCTACGCGTACCTGCTCGCCGACACGAAGGAGACGCGGGTCGAGGCCGGACGCATGCTCACGCGGTACCAGGCGCCCGGCGGTGACGCGCGATCGGGCGGTCGTCCCGGCGGGGATGCGCACCCGGCGGCCGGACCCGGCCGCCACGCGCGGCGCGCCGCCGCCGACCGCGGCCTCGGCGCCCGCCATGCACCGCGCCCGGGGACGGGGGGGACTCATTGGGCGACGCGGCGGCCGGGGCCGAGAACATGCCCGAGCTCTGCTTCATCCCGCGCGCGAGCTTCCCCTTCGTCTTCGAATCGGCGCTCTTCGACCCGCGGGATGCCGAGCGCATCCGCGGTGTGGCACTGCCCGCGGGTGTCGCGGGCGGCGAGACCGGCGCCTGGGAGGTCGCCCTCGGCCGGGAGCAGGCGCTCGATCTCGCCCGCCATTTCGCCCGCTGGTGGGAGCGGTTCGCGGTGTAGGCGGAGCGGCCCGGCCGCGATCCGTGGTCGCCTTGACAGAATGGGGCGCTCTCGGTAGCGTTTCCCCGATTTCACGCGAACAAGGCCCTATCTTCAGGAGTTCATTCCATGACCAGTCAGATGCGCACGGCCCTGATCTCGCTCGGCTTGGCCGTGTTCTGTGCGAGCATCGTCGCTTCCTGCGGCACGACGAGCATGAAGTCCGCCTGGAAGGACGACACCTACCAGACCACACCGAAGAAGATGATGGTGATCGGTCTGGCCAAGAACGCCGGCACCCGGCGCTTCTACGAGGACCAGTTCGTGAGCGTGCTCCAGAAGCGGGGGGTCGCCGGGATTCCGAGCTACCAGCACTTCGCGGGCGAAGGCCAAGTCGACTCGGCGACCGCGATCGCCAAGATGAGGGAGCTCGGGGCGGACGCCGTCCTCATCACGCGGCTCCTCGACAAGAAGACCGTCGAGACCTACTACCCGCCGACGGTGACCTACATGGGTCCCTCGTACTACCCCTCGTACTACGGCGGCTGGTACGGGTACTACGGGGGCTCGTACAACTACATGAGCACACCCGGGTACACCTCGGTCGAGGACTACTACTACCTCGAGACCAACGTATACGACCTGAACTCGCTCAAGCTCGTCTATTCGGGCCTTTCGGAGACCGGGATCACGAGCGGCGCCAGCGACTCGGTGATCCAGGAGGTGGTCCAGATCGTGAGCGAGTCCATGGTGGCGAAGAAGGTCGTTCCGTAGCGATTGCCTGCTCCGGGCATCCCGGCGGCACGATGGCCCGGGGAGATGCGGCGCGCGCCGCACCTCCCCGGGCCTTGTCGTCTCCCGCCGGCCGCGCCCTATGGCGCCGACGGCTCGAAGCGGGCCGGGTCGTAGCCCTGCGCGCGCAGCTCGGCGTTGATCGTCGCCGTCACGCCCGGTTCCAGCGTCGGCGTGCGCGCCAGCACCCAGCCGAACTTCCGGTCCGGCGTGCCGACGAGCGCGTACTCGTAGTCGGCGCCGAGGCCGATCACCCAGTAGTCGCCCCAGAAGAACGACTTGCCGAGAAAGCGCACGAAGCTGACCTCGAGGCGGGCGTTGGTCGCCGTGTCGACCACGCGAGCGACCCCCCGCGCTTCGTTCTCCGAACCGTCGGCGCGCCGGCAGCGGTTCACCACCTCGATCCGGCCGTCGGGGCCGAGCGTGTAGGTGGCCGTCGTGCCGCGGGCGCAACCCGCCTGGAACCAGTTCGGGATGCGCGAGATCTCGTACCAGCGGCCGGCGTAGCGCTCGAGGTCGATGCCCTCGACCGGGCGCGGGGGAGGGGAGTCGCTCGCCGCATCGCTCGCCGCATCGGCCGCCGCCGTGCCGCCCGGCCCGCTCGCGCCGGCCGCCGCCAGCGCCGCAGCGACCAAAACCAGGAGGGTCGCACAGCGCTGCGCGCGCTCTGCGGCAGGTCGCGGATATCCACATGGTTGTCCACGACGTGCTGCGTGGTGCGGACGTGTGTGTTGCAGTTGCATGGTGCAGATCATAGTCCTCTCGCCGGGAGCGGACAAGTTTCGACCAGCGCGCGTCCGGCGCGCGCCCGGCGTGCGCCGCCGGCTCGATTCCCGTGCTGAATGCGCTTGACCTGCTCCGCCGCCGGATGGTTCTCTCCGCGCCACATCACGGTACACATCGAACGGGGTCATTTGCCGCCTCGCAACGCCGGTTCCATCGGAGTTGCGCCTCTCCCCCGCGGCGGCCGGCTCCGGGCACGGGCGGCGCGGTGGCGTCGCGAACATCATCGATTCGGCTGCGCACTTGCGCTCAAGCACTGCCGCCCGAGCGACGATTCAATTTGCGATGGCCGCACTTGCATTAGGTAGTACCCGGCCCCCGGCCGAGGGAGACGGTTCGTGGTCTCCGCCCCCCTGTACGCCACTTTGTGCAGTGAGTTGAGCTGCTCGCGACCTCGGTCGCTGCGGGGGCATTCAACTTGCTTTGCATCCGGAGCCTCCTCATTCGCCGTCCGCAGTGATGTGGGCGATCCTGTGAATCCTGCACCGAGAGAAGACGAGCATGAATCTAGTCAATCGCTACCTGGGTGTTATGGCGCTGGCGATTCTTCTCACGACAGGCACTGGCTGTCTCGACTCGCTGAATCCCGATACCCCCGCGGATCCGGTCGACCCGGGCGATCCGCCGGGCGACCCCAACACGGGCAATCCTCCCGATCCCGACCCGGATCCCGATCCCGACCCTGATCCGGATTTCCCGCCGCCGCCGCCGCCGCCGCCCGCGGGGACGGTCGTGTTCGAGCAGGGCTTCGAGGGGTCGAATCCCTTCCGCGGCTGGCTCGGGCGCAACACGGACACCAACCTGCGCGTGATCGAGCAGGGATCGAATCGCTACGCGCGACTCAACTACAATCCCCACTCCGACTGGCGCATCACGTTCCTGCCCCGTTACGAGGGCCTCATGGATCTGCGCGTCGAGTTCTCGATGCGGATCCCGTCCGGTTATCGCTACCGGCGCTATCCGGAAGGCGACCCGCAGGCGGGCCAGATCATCGGCGGCGGCAAGCACATCTGGATGCTGCAGTCGAACAACCACTACGACCCCGCCGAGGGTCGCGAGGGCATGACTCGCGACGGTCAGACGCGGCTCGACTTCGCGGCGGCGCGCGAGTACGGCGAGTGGGCGTGCACGGCGTACCGGCACCGGCCGGGCGGCGAGCGGCCGGGCGAGTTCAAGCAGCGCTTCGAGCGCGGCGAGTGGTTCGAGCCCGGGCAGTGGCACCGGGTGCGGGTAGATCTGCACGTGAATCCGGGCCCGGGCGATGACTCGGGTCGGATGGAGGTGTGGATCGACGGGGACTACAAGGGGCGGATGGTCGGGGAGTTCAATGTGATCGGGCCCACGGGCGGGATGCGCGTGCTCGGGTTCGGGAACATCGACAACCTCGAGGGCGAGCCCTGGATGGACGTGGACGATATCCGCATCGAGGCGCGGTAACGAACACGGAGCCGGTCGGGGCGCTGCCCTTGGGCAGGTGCCCCGGGCGGCGAGTGCCGGGACGAGGCGGGGGCGGCCGGGGGGCCGTCCCCGCCTGTCCTTTGCCGCCCCGAAAAAAAACTTCGCGAGGGGTGCCTGGGGGGTTGACGGATCGGGGAGCCGCCCGCCTATAATGACGCGCTGCCCCTGCCCACGGGACGGCAGCATCTCGTGGGTCGTCCTCGGACCTGCCCGCCCTGCTTCAATCCCTCGCAGCGGCCAGAGGCTTACGAGCGGCGTTCCACTCGCGCAGGGAAAACATCAGTTCGTCGCCCCCAGCCCAGGGGGGCGATCAGGCCAGACCCCGAGAGAATGCGCGGAAGGCCCTCGCGCCTCTCCACTCGCGAGCCGGAGCCAGAGCTTCCCCCCGATGTCGGCGCGGCTTGCGTGATGAGAGTTGGTGCCTATCCGCGCCTGGAGGGAAAAAGGATGCCCTTGAAGCGCAGTCTTGCCCTTGCCTTGATCTGCATCGCACTGGCGTGCACCACGAAAACCAACGCGCCGGCGCCGCCCTCGGACTCCCCGACCGAGCAGCCGGAGCTGGGACAGGGCCCGTTCCTCGACCTCGAGACGAGCCCCGAGGACGTGGCCGGAGTGGCCGCCCGCGGGGTCGAGCCGCCCGATTCGGACCTGGAAGCAGTCGATCCGACCCCCGGCGAGATCGTGTTCCTCGATCGGGCCGACTGGCTCGGCTGGAGTGTCCTCCACGAGGAGCAGGCGGGATTCGAGACCTACGGCAAGTATCTTCAGTTCACGCCGGTGGCCAACCAGGCGCGCTCCCCCGAGTTCGCGGGAGTGCGGCTCCTCCGGGCGCGCTTCCAGCTCTACTTTCCGCCGCGCCTTCCCTTCTACCGGCAGGAGGGCGAGGAGGTGGCGAGCACGAACGTCGTCAGCCTCCTCTCGACGGCGGGTGCGGATCCGGCGACCTTCACGCGCTTCGACCTGAACCTGAGTCCGGAGTCCGCCTGGCGAGTCCAGGTCACGTCCCGCCTGGACGACGGAGAGACTCGGGATTCGGAGAGCCAGTTCGAGATGCCCTGGGCTTTCGATCACGGCTGGAACCACGTGGTCTGGACGGTGCTTCTCCGCGAGCCGGGCCTCCACGAGGATGCCATGCGCATCCAGGTCGGGAGCCGGATCTACGCCTGGACCGGGCTCGATCTGAGCGAGAACCCCGATCCGTTGCGCTTCTTCCAGGTCGGCAGCTGGGACGTGCCGCGCGGCGATCGGCATGTCTTCCTCCGCTACCTCCGCATCGAGAATCTCGGCTCGCGGACGCCGCCCGACCCCGATGATCCGCCGTTCGATCCGCCGCCGCCGCCGCCGCCGCCGCCCGCGGGGACGGTCGTGTTCGAGCAGGACTTCGAGGGGTCTGATCCCTTCCGCGGCTGGCTCGGGCGCAACACGGACACCAACCTGCGCATGATCGAGCAGGAGTCGAACCGCTACGGGCGGCTCGTCTACCGTCCCCACTCCGACTGGCGCATCACGTTCCTGCCCCGCTACCAGGGCCTCATGGATCTGCGCGTCGAGTTCTCGATGCGGATCCCGGCCGGCTATCGCTACCGGCGCCATCCGGAAGGCGACTCCCTGGCGGGCCAGATCATCGGCGGCGGCAAGCACATCTGGATGCTGCAGTCGAACAACCACTACGACCCCGCCGAGGGTCGCGAGGGCATGACTCGCGACGGTCAGACGCGGCTCGACTTCGCGGCGGCGCGCGAGTACGGCGAGTGGGCGTGCACGGCGTACCGGTCGCGGCCGGGCGGCGAGCGGCCGGGCGAGTTCAAGCAGCGCTTCGAGCGCGGCGAGTGGTTCGAGCCCGGGCAGTGGCACCGGGTGCGGGTGGATCTGCACGTGAATCCGGGCCCGGGCGATGACTCGGGTCGGATGGAGGTGTGGATCGACGGGGACTACAAGGGGCGGATGACCGGGGAGTTCAATGTGATCGGGCCCACGGGCGGGATGCGCGTGCTCGGGTTCGGGAACATCGACAACCTCGAGGGCGAGCCCTGGATGGACGTGGACAACATCCGCATCGAGGCGCGCTAGCCAGGGGCACCAGGCCTCGAGCCACCCGGCCGCGGCCGGGTGGCAGCAAAGCGTAGGGGCGGCCCCGGGGCCGCCCCTTTTCCTTGCTCCTCGCTGACCGCCTGGTTCCTATGGTTCCGGGCCGGCGCCTCTTCGCCGGCGCTCGAGCATCGCCAGCGTGACGCCCGAGGGTTCGTTGAACAGGCAGATCCGCACGTTCTCGCTCACGTCGAAGGGCGGCTCGACGATGTGGCCCCCGAGCTCCTCGATGCGCCGCGCGCGCGCGTCGATGTCGGTCACCTCGATGTAGAGGGTGAGGAAGGGGAGCTTCGCGCGCCGGAGCGTGAACACGCCGCCGCCCGCGAACTTCGCGGCTGCCTCGCCGGCGGGGAGCTCGTGGATCGTCGTCTGCGCGTCGTACTCGAACTGCCAGTCGAAGGCCCTGTTCAGGAAGTCGACGGTCTTCTCGGCGTCGTGCGATGCGATCTCCCAGTAGACGATCGGATGTGGATGCATGGGTCCTCCGGCGGTGCGAGCAGGGATCAGGGGGCGTCGGCGCCTGCCGTGAGGAGCGCGCGCGCCCGATCGATGCGGGCGAGAGTGGTCGGGCGGCCGATCACGGCCATGCTCTCGAACAGGGGCGGGCTCACCGCCTGCCCGGTGATCGCCATGCGCAGGATGCCGAAGAGCTGCGCGGGCTTCCAGCCCCGCTCCTCCGCCTGCGCGCGGAGCGGCGGCTCGGTCACATCGGCGGTGAAGGCCGGGAGCGCGGCGAGGAGATCCCGCGCCGCCGTGAGCGCGGCGAGCGACTCCGCGGCGGTCGTGCCCTTGGCGATGAGCCCGGCCGGGTCGGGGTGCACCTCCGCCCGGAAGAAGAAGCCCGCCATCGGCACGGCGTCGTCGAGCGTGATGATGCGCGGCTGGATGAGCGGCGTGATCTCAACGAGCCGCGCCGGATCGGGCGCGATCCCGGCCGCGGCGAAGCAGGGCGCGACGAGCGCGGCGAGCGCGTCGGCGGGGAGGCGGCGCAGGTAGAGCCCGTTGAAGTGATCGAGCTTCTCGTAGCTCACGCGCGCGGGCGCCGGGTTCAGCCGGTCGAGGCTGAAGCGATCGCTCATCTCGCCGAGCGCGAGCACGTCCTCGTCCTCGCCGAAGCTCGCTCCCATGAGGGCGATCCAGTTGAGGATCGCGGGCGGCACGTAGCCGAGTTCACGGAGTCCGACCGTGGCCGGGTGATTCCCGGTCTCCTTCCAGCCGAGGACGAAGATCGACTGCTCCGAGGTCACGTCGCGTTTCGACATCTTCCCCTTGCCCGAAGGCTTCAGGAAGACCGAGAGGTGGCACCAGATCGGCTCCCCCCAGCCGAAGGCGCGGATGACCAGCGCGTGCAGCGGGAAGGTGCCGAGCCATTCAACGCCGCGAAACACGTGGGTGATTCCCATCAGGTGATCGTCCACGATCGCAGCCAGGTGATAGACCGGAAGCCCGTCGGACTTGAGGAGGATCGAATCGTCGAGCGTGTCGTTCGCGACCGTGATCTCGCCGCGCAGGTAGTCGCGGACCGTCGTCGTGCCGGCGGTCGGACTCGCGAAGCGGACGACGTGCGACTCGCCGGCCGCCGCGCGGCGGGCCGACTCCTCCGCGGAGAGGGTGCGGCAGGCGCCGTCGTAGCGGGCATTCAGCTTGAGCGCGATCTGGTGCTTCCGCACCTCGTCGAGGCGCTCGCGCGTGCAGAAGCAGCGATAGGCGTGCCCGCTCGCGAGGAGCCGGTCGGCGTGCTCGCGGTAGATCGCCTGGCGCTCGCTCTGCCGGTAGGGGCCGACGGGGCCGCCGACATCGGGCCCCTCGTCCCAGGAGATGCCGAGCCAGCGGAGCGCCGCCATCATCTCGGCCTCGTGCTCGGGATCGCTGCGCTTCCGGTCGGTGTCCTCGACCCGGAGGATGAAGCGCCCGCCCGTCTTCCGGGCGAAGAAGTGGTTGTAGAGGGCGGTGCGGGCCCCGCCGATGTGGAAGTGCCCGGTGGGCGAGGGCGCGAAGCGCACGCGAACGGTGTCGGACATGGCCCGCGCATTCTAGCCGCACGCCCCGGCTCAGGCAACGCGCCCCGCCGTAGTCGCTTGGCCCGGCGCGCCTTCTGCGCTAGACTCCCCTCGTTCCCGGCGGCCGGCCATCGGCTCTGCCTCCCTCCGGCCCTCTCCCCCCCGCGCCCGCGATGCCCTCGATCTCATGTCCCGGAGTGCTTCGATCCATGATCTCATGCCCGTTCCCTCGTCTTGGATCCCCTCGGGTCGGTGCCCTCGTGCTCGCGGCCGGCGCGGCCCTCGCGCTGGCCGGGCCGGCGCCGGCCGCCGACGCGATCGCAGCGGAGGAGCAGGTCTACCACCTCGCGCTCCTCGATCAGGTCCACCTCGGTCCCCCCGAGACCGTGACCGATGTGGCCGTGGACGGCAGCTTCGCCTACGTCGGCCGCGGGCCGCGCGGGCTCTCGATCGTGGACATCTCGCGCCCGGGTGAGATGCGGGTGGTGGCCGACTGGAACCTGCCCGGGCAGCTCGTCGTGAACGACCTCGCGGTCGCCGGCGGTCGCGCCTATCTGACCAATGAGGCCTATACCGGGATCGCCGTCTACATCCTCGATGTGCGCGCCCCGGCTTCGCCGGTCGTGATCGGTGCCATCATCGCCCCGCTCATCAACGTCGCGCACAACCTGTTCATCGACGGGGAGACGCTCTACGTGGTCGGGCACGAGGGTATCGGCGGCTGGCGCACGCGCATCTTCGATGTCCGCGATCCGCTCGTGCCCGTCCTCCTCGCCGAGCTGACCACGGCCGGGGCGCACGACATCACCGTGCTCGACGGCATCCTCTACGAGGGCGGCGGATGGGGCGGCTTCCACATCTGGGACGTGCGCGACCCGGCGCACCCGGTACATCTTGCCGCCGCCGACACCAACGCCGGACCGCGACCCCACTACCACGCGCACAGCGTCTGGCCCACGGCGGACCGCCGCCATGTCCTCGTGATGAACGAGATCGAAAGCTGGTGGCCGGGCGGTCCCATCGTCGCGGGCGGCATGCGGGTGTACAGATGGGACGGCGCGAGTTCGCTCGAGCTGGTTGCCACCTGGCGGACCGATGCCGCGGCGGGGCAGCCCGCGCTCGCCATTCACAACGTGGCCGTCTCGGGGCGGCATGCCTTCGTGAGCTACTACCAGGCGGGCCTCCGCGTGCTCGACGTCGCCGATCCCGAACGTCCGGTCGAGGTGGGCTACTTCGACACCTACCCGGCCGCGCCGGGCGGGCTGTTCGAAGGATGCTGGGGTGTCGCCCTGGGGGCGGGCAGCGATCCGCTCGTCTATGCGAGCGATCGCCGGCGCGGTCTCTACCAGTTCCGCTTCGATGGAGCGCGCTGGGCGGAACTCGCCGGACGGGTGACCTCGGCGGCGACCGGCCTTCCCATCCCGGGGGCCGATGTGCGTCTCGAGAGCGCCGGCCGCCGTCTGCGCACCGATCTGACCGGGCGCTTCGGGGCCGCGACGGGCGAAGGTCGCCACGAGATCTTGGCGTACGCGCCCGGTTACGAGGCCCGGCAGGTCGCGGTCGATCTCGCCTTCGAGCGCACGACCGAGCTGGCCATTGCGCTCACGCCGCTTCTCGCCACCGGCGTGGGGGAGGAGCCCGCAGGCGGCGCGGGGGATCCGTCTCCTGCGGCGCTCCGGCTCGATCCGGCCTTCCCGAATCCCTTCCGTTCGGCGGTGGCGATTCCATTCGGCGTGGGCGAAGCGGGCCGGCGAGGCGGTCGCGTCCGCCTCACGATTCACGATGCCGCCGGACGGTGCGTGAAAGTCCTATTGGACACGCCGGTGGTAGCCGAAAACGAGGTCGTGCGCTGGGACGGCCGGGACGCCCGGGGACGCGCCCTGCCGGCCGGTGTCTACTTCACGCGGCTGGTCGCGGGTGAAGACGAGGTCGGCGGGAGGGTCGAGCTCCTCAGATGACCGCGTCCGCCTGGCCCGGTGGCGATGGCGAAGCCGGCGACGGAGAGCTGGATCGCGGCCGGCAGCCGAAAATGGACGCCTACCGGTGTTTTTTGGTTGCCGGATGGGCAAGGATCATGCTAGCTTACATCAGCCCTGGGGGCTACTTCTCGCCGCGTTGATCCCTGGATCGTCCAAACGCTGGCTGATCAAGCACTTCGCGTATCTCGGCCGCTCCAGTTCGGCAAACGCAAAGACCCAAGGGGCGACGGCCCGGCCACGAGCCTGGGCCCAACCCACGACCTTAACTCTCCCAAGGCGGCTCCTTTAGGTGAGCCGGCGGGGCTGAAAGCTCCGCTCGGGTTTTCCCGCCGACCCCGCTTCGGGGTCGGCACGCATCCCCCGCTGGGCCCGGCTCCTCTCGAGCCGGGGCCATAGTGCATGCGTCCGTGGCGCGGACTCTCCTCGAGTCCGACGTCGTTCTTCGAGAGGCCAGGAAGCGGCTCTGGCCGCTGCCCGAACCGGGTGCCTCGCGGCGCCCGGTGTCATCGCAGGAGCGAAGCGGGCAGCGGCGCGGCATCCTCTCCCGGTCGCGGCAGCGTCCGGTTCATTGTCGCCTGCCTCCTGCACCTCGGTCCTCGCCTGAAAAACTCAGGAGGATTCGCACAATGATGAAGCGCCTCTCCCCCTTTTCCCCGGCCCTCGCTCCCCCCTCTTCGCGCGCATGGCGCCGGTCGTCGGCCTCATTCGCTGTACTCGCACTTCTCATCGCGCTCTTCGCCCTCGCCGGCTGTGCCGAGACCGAGAACGAGCAGGCGGACAAGATCGTAGAGCCCCGCACCGCGGGCTATGCGGCCATGGGCGGGAACATCGGCCAGCCGGAGGACAGCGATGACGACGAGATCGTCATCGACGGCGTGACGCTCTTCGAGGACGACGATGCCTCGTGGGACGGCTGGATGGTCTCGGCTCCCGAGCAGTCGTGGACGGAGACCGAGGTCGGGAAGTGGATCTCCTTCGATCCGCTCCCCAATCAGGCGGTCTCGCCTCCCTTCCAGCGCGGTGCGCGCGAGCTCAAAGTCCGGGGACTGGTCTATTTCCCCGAGGCCTTCCCGGTCCTCGGCCACATGGAGTTCATCACGTCCCGCCAGCTCTTCGGCATCTCGACGGACAACCTCCTGGCCGGCCAGGGTGAGGCCGAGTGGATCGACGTCGAGCTGGCGCAGTCGGCCTGGCGCATCGTGCCGAAGTCGCGGTCGGCTTCCGGCGACGTGACCTCGGGCGCCGAGTACCTGATCCCGTGGGCCTTCGCCACCGGCTGGAACCAGGTGGAGCTCACCGCGCGCGTGCGGGACGGCGGGGCCAACGATGACCTCGAGTTCAAGGCGGGCGGCAAGGTGTACTCCTGGACCGGGATCGACCTCCTGGCCGGGGAGGAGTCGTTCCGTCACCTCGTCATCGGTCGCTGGCAGCCGGGCGCGGGCGAGGAGACGATCGCCTTCCGCGATCTCAAGGTGACCGACGTGACGCCCGGTACGGACATGGCCACCCCGCCCCAGGATGTGGACTACGCCTACGGCGGCCGGCGCATCACGAGCGGCTTCTGGACCGGCTGGATGGTCCGCACCCATTCGAGCAGCGTGCGCTTCTACGATCGGGGTGGTTACGGGGCCATGCGCGATCACACGCAGGGCGTGCGCTGGATGGGCAACGGGAAGGAGTACGCGGGCGGCGTGACGATGAAGGTCCGCTTCCACGACAACCAGCTCACCCAGACCGGCCCCGGCCGGCATCTCATCGGCATCAGCTCGCGCCCGCTGTGCTTCACGCGGCGCGAGTACGGGCTCGACACCTGGACGCGAGTCGATTTCGATCGCCCGCGGCCGGGACGGATCCGGGCCGTCGTCTTCAACAAGGTGAACGGCGTCCGGATCGACGGTGGTCGCTGGCCCGTGCACACCTTCGACATCCCCTTCGCCTCCGAGCGGTGGACGGATGTCGCCATCCGCTGGCAGATGTCGGGGAACCGGCTCACGATCACGCTGAACGGGGTTTCGCACACGTTCACGCTGCTTGAGGGGTCGGAGCCGCTCGGCGTCTACCTGGGTCTCGGCAACATGGACGCGATGACCGGCGAGTCCGATTTCGACGACATCACGATCTCGCGCTGAGCAGTCGTTCTCACCGGTTCCGCAGCAACAGAGGGCTCCGCAGCGTGAAGCTGCGGAGCCCTCGTCGTTTCCCGGCGAAGAGCGTTACCAGCGTTACTACGGTGCGAGCACCACCCGCCCGCGGGCCGCGGCACCCGGAGCGGCGAGCCGGTAGAAGTAGACCCCGGCCGGCGCCCGGCGGCCGGCGGCGGTCAGGCCGTCCCAGACCGCGGCGCCGTTGCCCGCCGGCAAGGGTCCGAGGTCGAGCCGCCGGACGATGCGTCCGCCTGCATCGTGGATGGTCAAGCGCACGGGGGCGGCGCGGTCGAGGGAGAGCGCGAAGCGGATCGGGGCCGGCCCCGGCTGCCCGATCGGGACGATCGAGAGCCCGGCGCGGGGCGCTCCGTCGTCGCCGACGGCGACCGGCGGCTCGTCGGTCTCGCGGATCCAGTCCACGTTCAGATGCCCGGTCGTCGCGAGATCGGCGATCTCGATGTAGACGGATTGCCCCCGGAGCGCGCGCACGTCCCACACCACCGTGCGGAGTTGATCCGAGCCCGCCCCGGTCGCCCGCCGCTGTTCCGCCCCGCCCGCCCGGACCAGGCGCACGTGGAGGCTATCCGCGTCCTCGCCCCCGCCGATCCCGAAGGCGAGGTAGTCGCCGCTCACGGTGAAGGTCCGCGAGCGGAGGACGCCGGTCTTCTGCTCGTCGGGCGGGCACTCCGGGCAGCCGTAGCCGAGCGGTCCGGCGTGATTCTCGGCGGTCGCGATCCAGAAGAAGCCCTCGACGCCGGACGGCGTGCCGCTCCGCTCGCCGGGACGATCGCCGAAGGTGGGCTGCAGTGCGAAGGCGTTCCCGGAGACGATCGTCCAGTCGTCGAACATGCGGTTCTGCGTGCCGATGGTCGGGGTCGATCCCTGCCAGACCAGGGGATCGATCTTGATGCCGAGAATCGACAGCCCGTCCCACACGCCGTCACGCACGCGCGCGAAGAGCCACTGGTTGTTGCGGACGAAGACCTCGGCGGCGAATCCTTCGTACTCGAAGAGCCGGGCGGTCGTCTTGCTCCAGCCTGCGAACTGCTGGCTCGATGTCATGTAGTGCACGCCCGGGATCCCCTGTTCGTTGTAGAACAGGTAGTAGAGGCCGCTCCGCTGCGTCATGTACGTCGATTCGAGGACGCGGTAGGAGTCGTTGACGAAGAGCGGTTGTCCGGCGTCGACGAACGCGCCGGCGTTGAAGGAGGGCGCGAAGGCGAGCGCGATCGCACCCCGGCTCGCGAGCCCCTGGTAGCCGGGCTTGGTCAAGGCGGTCGTGAGCATGGCGAACTGGGAGTTCGCCAGGACCCTGGTCACGAACGGATCGCGGCAGTTCGACCACTGCCCCGGCTGCCACAGCGCCCAGGTCGTGTCGGGGCGGTAGACGGGGTTCGCCGGATGGTCGGCCCAGGCGAAGAGGTCGGGGGACACCGAGACGCCGATCTGCTGCGCGACGGCGGAGTCGACGCCGGTGTAGAAGATCAGGAAGTCGCCCCCGAAGCTCGTCATGATGTGCGGGGCCCAGACGTTGCGCTCCTTCCAGCCGGGCGCCTCGGTCGTGATGAGGCGCGGATGGACGGTCCAGTGCACGAGATCGGGGGAAGAGGCGTGCCCGAAGTCGATCATGTTGCCGGGCTCGCCCCAGCCCTGCCCCTGGTAGCCGACCGTGTAGATCAGGTGATAGTCGCCGTCGGTGACGAGGATGGCGTGGTCGGCGGCGATGAGGCCGGGCTCCATGAAGTAGCGCTGCTCGAAATCGAAGTCGACGAGCGCCCGAGCCGGGGCGGCGGCGAGGAGGACCGCCGCGAGGAGCAGGTAGAGGACGCGAGACGCGCTCCGGTCGCGCAGGCGCATGGTGGAGATCTCCGTTGCGGCTTTCAGGTGCAAACTATCAACGCTAGCACCGTCGATGCGTTGGTGCAAGCGGCGCGATCACGCCGATGCAACCATGATCCGGAATTGAGATGAACGAGGGTTGACGGTTTGCTAGCCTCATTCCCGGCGTGGTGCCCGCGACACGCGCGGGTGCGACGGATGTGTGTGGAGGCGGAGAGCGCCGCCTGGGCCGAGAAAGGGAGGCGCTACCTTGAGCTTGCGTTCTCGCTCACCTTACGGTTTACCCCTCATCGCGAGCAAATCGGACAAAAAAGTCCGGCTTCAGATCTCCTTCCAGGCCCACCTCGATCCGGGTTTCGCCGACCAGGTCGCCGAGCTCGCGCACGGCGAGAAGTTCCGGAGCTGCATCCAGTGCGGCACCTGCAGCGCGACCTGCCCGGTCAGCCCGTACATGGATTACACCCCGCGCCAGATCATCGCCATGATCCGCGAGGGCTTCAAGGACGACGCGCTGCGCAGTCTCACCATCTGGATCTGCGCGTCGTGCTACTCCTGCACGGTCGATTGCCCGCGCGAGATCCGCATCACCGACGTCATGTATGCGCTCAAGCGCCAGGCGATCATCGACAACGTCTTTCCGGAGCGCTTTCCGACTCCCGTCCTCGCCACCGAGTTCTTCAAGCAGGTGGAGAAGCGCGGGCGGAACAGCGAGAGCCGGCTGATGGCCGCGCTCTACCGGCGGACGAACCTGATCAAGATCTTCCGGGACATGGGCCTCGGGTGGAAGCTCGTGACGAGCGGGCGACTGCCGCTCGGTGCCGAGTCGATCCGGGGCCGGGAGCAGCTCACGCGGCTCCTGGATGCGGTCGAGCGGGCCGAGAAGGAAGCGCACCCATGAAGTACCTCTACTATCCGGGCTGTTCGCTCAAGAGCACCGGGAAGGCGTACGAGGAGTCGCTGCTCCGGGTCCTGGCGGCGCTCGAGGTCCCGATCGCCGAGCTCGATGACTGGAACTGCTGCGGGGCCACCGCCTACATGGCGGTGGACGAGAACAAGGCTTTCGCCCTCGCCGCGCGGAACCTGGCGCTCGCCGAGCACGAGAACGGCGAGAAGGGACCCGGCGGAGCGGCGAACGGGGCCGCCCAGGTCGTCGCTCCGTGCGCCGCCTGCTACCTCGTGCTGATGAAGACCCAGCGCTACCTGGAGACCCTGCCCGAGGTCAAACGGGTGGTCGGCGGGGCGCTCCGCGAGGCCGGCCTCGATTACCAGGGAACCGCGCGCGTGCGGCACCCTCTCGACGTGATCGTGAACGACGTGACGCTCGCGCGCGTCACCGCCCGGGTCACGCGCCCGCTCGCCGGTTACCGGGTGGCCTGCTACTACGGCTGCCAGATCGTCCGCCCGTTCGCCGTCTTCGACGACATGCGGAACCCGCAGACCCTCGAGCAGTTGATGGCGGCGCTCGGCGCCGAGACCATCCGCTGGCCGCTGGCGACCCGCTGCTGCGGCGGGAGCTTGACCGGGACGGTGCACGAGATCGGGGTCGAGATGAGCTACAACGTGCTCAAGGAGGCCCGGCGCCAGGGCGCGACCGTCATCGCGACGACGTGCCCGCTGTGTCAGTTCAACCTCGAGTCCTACCAGGGCGAGATGCGGAAGCAGTACCGGGACGACTTCACCATGCCGGTCGTCTACTTCACGCAGCTCATGGGCCTCGCGTTCGGCTTCAAGCCGGCGGATCTCGGCATGCGGAAGATCCTGGTGCCGCCGCCGGAGCCGGTCGCCGCGCGGGGAGGAGGTGAACCAGCCCATGTCTGAGCTGCATGCGAACGGGCAGCCGCGCCTCGGGTTCTACATCTGTCACTGCGGTCACAACATCGCCGGGAAGGTGGACGTCGAGCGGGTCGCCGCCCAAGCGGCGCGCTTTCCCGGGGTGGTCGTCTCCCGCGAGTACAAGTACATGTGCTCCGATCCCGGCCAGGAGCTCATCCAGAAGGACATCCGCGAGGAACGGCTCGACCGGGTGGTGGTCGCCTCCTGCTCGCCGCTCCTGCACGAGCACACCTTCCGGAAGGCGGTCGAGAAGGGGGGGCTCAATCCCTTCCACTTCCAGATGGTGAACATCCGGGAGAACGTTTCCTGGGTGCATGACGATCCGGAGGAGGCGACGCGGAAGGCGATCGACCTCGCCCGCGCCGCGCTCCGCCGGGTTCGCCTGCATCGCGCCCTCGAGAAGAAGCGGGTGCCGGTCACGCCGGCGGTGCTCGTGGTCGGGGGCGGGATCGCCGGCATCCACGCCGCGCTCACGCTGGCCGATGCGGGGAAGAAGGTCTACCTGGTCGAGCGCGAGCCGACGATCGGCGGCCACATGGCCAAGTTCGACAAGACCTTCCCGACGCTCGACTGCGCCGCCTGCATCCTGACGCCGAAGATGTCGGCCGTCCGCTCCCACCCGAACATCACGCTCTGGACCTACTCGGAGGTGGTCCAGGTGGACGGCTTCGTCGGGAGCTACAACATCAAGGTGAAGCACAAGCCGCGCTACGTGGATCCGAGCCTGTGCGTGGGGTGCCTGGCCTGCATCGAGTCCTGCGCCTTCAAGGAGGCCAAGTTCCCCGATGAGTTCAACCAGGGGCTCGGCAAGCGGAAGCCGGTCTACATCCCGTTCCCGCAGGCGACCCCCCAGGTCGTCCTCATCGACCCCGAGCGCTGCATCGAGTTCAAGACCGGGAAGTGCAAGAAGTCGTGCGTCGAGGCCTGCGATCGCGATGCGATCGACTTCAAGCAGGAGGAGACGTTCGACGAGGTCGCGGTCGGCGCCATCATCGTGGCGACCGGCTTCCGCGCCGTGGCGCCCGAGAAAGTGCCCTACTACGGCTACGGCAAGTACAAGAACGTCTTCACCGCGCTCGAGGTCGAACGCCTGGTGAACGCCGCCGGACCGACCGGCGGCGAGGTCGTGCTCCGCGACGGGCGCGCACCCACGTCGGTCGGGATCATCCATTGCGTCGGCTCGCGCGACGAGCGAACCAACCGCTGGTGCAGCCGGGTCTGCTGCATGTATTCGCTCAAGCTCGCGCACCTCATCAAGGAGCACACCGGGGCCGAGGTCTTCAACTTCTACATCGACATGCGGACGCCGGGGAAGGGCTACGAGGAGTTCTGGGACAAGGTCCTGAAGGAGGGCGTGCACTTCATCCGCGGTCGCGTCGCCGAGGTGAGCGACTGGGCTTTCACGGCGGAGGAAGAAGGCAAGCTCGTCATCCGGGTCGAGGACACGCTAGTCGGCGTCGTTCGCCGCATCCCGGTCGACATGGTCGTGCTCTCGACCGGGCTCGAGCCGCAGCCGGATGCGCAGGACGTGCGGCGGCTCTTCAACATGTCCTGCTCTAAAGAGGGCTTCTTCCTCGAGCGGCATCCGAAGCTCGCGCCGGTCGACACCTTTACCGACGGGGTCTACATCGCCGGCGCCTGCCAGGGTCCGCGCGACATCCCCGACACGGTCGCCCAGGCCGGGGCGGCGGCCGCGCAGGCGCTCGTGCTGATCGACTCGGGCTCGAAGGAGCTCGAACCGAATACCGCCTATATCGTCGAGGAGGAGTGCTCGGGGTGCAAGTCCTGCGTCCCGCTCTGCCCGTACTCGGCGATCTCCTACGACGAAACGAAGAAGAAGGCATCGCTCAACGAGGCGCTGTGCAAGGGCTGCGGCACCTGCGTGGCCTCGTGTCCGTCGGGATCGATCCGCCAGAACCTGTTCCAGGACGACGAGATCTGGAGCGAGATCGAGGGTCTCCTGACCCCCGTCGGATGAGGGGCGCTCGCGAAACGGAGGTGACCAATGTCCAGAGAGAACACGAACGGGGAGGGTGACCAAGGGCGGCGCGGCAGCCCCGCGCCGGATCGGCGCGAGAACGGCTTCCGGCCCCGGATCATCGCCTTCTTCTGCAACTGGTGCACGTACACGGCGGCCGATCTGGCCGGCGTCTCGCGGCTCAAGCATTCGCCGCACTTCCGGATCATCCGGGTCATGTGCTCGGGACGAGTCGATCCGCAGTTCGTGCTCGAGGCCTTCGCCCGCGGCGCGGACGGCGTCCTGATCGGCGGCTGCCATCCGGGGGACTGCCACTACATGGAAGGCAATTACAAGTGCCTCCGCCGCTTCCATCTCTTGAAGCGGGTGCTCGAGGACATGGGGATCGCCCCGGAGCGCTTGCGCCTCGAGTGGATCTCGGCCTCGGAAGGGGAACGCGTCAAGACCGTGGTGAACGAGCTCGTCGCCCAGGTGACGGCGCTCGGGCCTCTCGGGATGCCGGGGCGCTTCGCCGACTGGGATCGCGAGATGACCCACCTCGAGGCGGTGGCGGCGGGTGCGGCAGGCGGGGCGGACGTCGAGAATGTGGGCCGGGAGGAGGCGGTGACCCATGTCGGCTAAACCCAAGATCGCTATCTACTGGTGCGCCTCCTGCGGGGGGTGCGAGGAATCGGTGGTGGATCTGGCCGAGAACATCCTCGATGTCGTCGGCGCCGTGGACATCGTGCTGTGGCCGGTGGCGATGGATTTCAAGCGCGCCGACATCGAGGCGATGCCCGACGGGTCGATCGCGGTCGCGCTCGTGAACGGCGCGGTCCGCAGCTCCGAGCAGGAGGAGATGGTGCATCTCCTCCGCCGGAAGAGCGCGCTCGTCGTCGCCTACGGATCCTGCGCGCATCAGGGCGGGATCCCCGGGCTCGCGAACCAGTTCTCGCGGGAAGACCTCCTGCGCACGGTCTACGAGGAGTCGCCGAGCACCGTGAATCCCGAGCGGACGCGCCCCGCGCTCCGCGTGGTCGAGGACGGGCGCGAGGTGACCTTGCCCGAGCTCTGGCATGTGGTGCGCCCGCTCGGCGCGGTGATCGACGTCGACTACACGATTCCGGGGTGCCCGCCCACGGCCAAGCTCCTCGCCGGGGCGCTGGAAGCGATCCTCGCCGGGAAGCTCCCGCCCCGGGGCGCCGTCCTCGCGCCGGACATCGCGCTCTGCGACGAGTGCCCGCGCAAGGATTCGAAGCCGGTGGATCTCGCGATCACCGAGTTCCGCCGGCCGCACCTGGTCCGGCTCGATCCGGACCAGTGCTTCCTCGCGCAGGGCGTTCTGTGCATGGGGCCGGCGACGCGGAGCGGGTGCGAGGCGCTCTGCATCGGCGGCTGGATGCCGTGCACCGGCTGCTTCGGGCCCACCTCGCGCGTCGCCGACCAGGGCGCGAAGATCCTGTCCTCCCTGGCCGCGAACATCGAACCGAAGACCGACGAGGACATCGTGACGACGCTCGCGGGCATCCCGGATCCGGTGGGCACCTTCTACCGGTACGGGCTCGCCGCCTCGCGCCTGCGCGCGAAGATCGCGGAAACGGAGATCGCCGGGAGGGAGCCGAAGCCATGACGGACACCGTTGACACGATGGAGCAGGTGTGGAACGAGGGGCTTGGGCGCGCGGCGGCCACCTACGCGACGCGGCGGCTCACGATCGATCCGATCACGCGTCTCGAGGGCCACGGGAAGATCGACATCTTCCTCGACGCCGCCGGGGACGTCGAGCGGGCGTACTTCCAGGTGCCGGAGCTCCGCGGGTTCGAGCAGTTCTGCGTGGGCCGGCCGGCCGAGGACATGCCGCAGATCACGAGCCGGGTGTGCGGGGTCTGCCCGACCGCGCACCACATGGCGGCGACCAAGGCGCTCGACGCGCTCTACCAGGTCGAGCCGCCGCCCGCGGCGAAGAAGCTCCGCGAGCTCGTCTACAACGCCTTCATGCTCGAGGATCACGCTCTCCACGTCTATGTGCTCGGCGGGCCGGACTTCCTGGTCGGGCCGGAGGCGCCGAAGGAGATGCGGAACCTGATCGGGGTGATCCAGAAGTTCGGGGTCGCCACCGGCCAGCGCGTGATCGCCATGCGGCGGCGGATCCGCGAGATCGTGGGCACGCTCGGCGGGAAGCCGGTGCATCCGGTCCTCGGCCTTCCGGGCGGGGTGGCGAAGCCGCTCGCCGAGCCCGATCGCGCGCGCTTCCGCGAGGTGGCGACGGAAGGGCTCGAGTTCGCCCGCTTCACGCTCCAGGTGTTCAAGGATGTCGTGCTCGCGAATCCGGAGTACGTCGGCCTCATCACCGCCGATGCCTACACGCACCGCACCTACTACATGGGGCTCGTCGACGAGAAGAACCGCACGGCCTTCTACGACGGCCAGGTGCGGGTGGTCGATCCGGAAGGGAAGGAGTTCGCCCGGTTCCCGATCGCGAGCTATCTCGATCACATCGCCGAGCACGTCGAGCCGTGGAGCTACGTCAAGTTCTGCTACCTGAAGCGCGTCGGCTGGCACGGGTTCGTGGAGGGGAAGGAGAGCGGGGTCTACTCGGTGGCGCCGCTCGCGCGGCTGAACGCGAGCGAGGGGTTCGCGACCCCGGAGGCCGAGGCGGCGCGGGCCGAGCTCTTCGCCACCCTGGGCGGCCGGCCGGTCCACCACACGCTCGCCAACCACTGGGCGCGGGTGGTCGAGATGATCGCCGCGGCGGAGCGGCTCGGGGAGCTCCTCGCCGACCCGGAGATCACCTCGACCGAGGTGCGGACGATCCCGCGGGCGACCCCGAAGGTCGGGATCGGGGTGGTCGAGGCGCCGCGCGGCACGCTCATCCATCACTACGAGACCGACGAGCGGGGCCTCATCCGGAAGGCGAACCTGATCGTGGCCACCCAGGGGAACTCGGCGCGCATGGCCATGAGCGTCGAGCGCGCGGCGAAGGCGCTGATCCGCGGCGGAGCGGTGTCGGAGGGGCTTCTCAACAAGGTCGAGATGGCGTTCCGCGCCTACGACCCGTGCCACGGCTGCGCGGCGCACACGCTGCCGGGGCAGATGGGGCTCATCGCACGCCTGATCGCGCCGGACGGGACGGTCGTGCGCACGATCGAGCGGTGAACCGGGCCCCGAGCGGACGCGTTCGACCGGGTGTTCGCGGCGGGACTCCTCCGGGGGCGGTGCAGCAGGTATGATGCATCGCTCAAGGAGGAGTCCTGCCATGACCGAGCCTGCCCGCGCCGAGCCTACTCGCGGTGGTCGCCCCTTCACCTTCGCCGACCTGATCCAGGTCGGGCGCCTCGGCGATGCGACGACCGCGCCCGGCACCGACCGCATCGTCTTCGAGGTGGCCTGGCCCTCGACCGTCAGCAACAAGCTCGTGAAGGAGCTCTGGGTCGTGCCCGCGAGCGGCGACGGCGAGGCGCGGCCGCTCGTCCGCGGGCCGCACTCGAACGGATCGCCGCGCCTCTCCCCGGATGGGCGGACGCTGGCCTTCATCTCCGATCGCGCGGGGTCGAAGCAGGTCTGGCTCCTCCCGATGGCGGGCGGCGAGGCCGTCCGCCTGACCGATCTCCCGTTCGAGGTGAGCGGGCCGCGCTTCGCGCCGGACGGGAAGGCGCTCGTCGTGACCGGGAAGGTGGATCCGGCGGCGCCGCTCGCGCCGGCGGCGCGTCCAGTCGAGGGCGCGGGCGGCCCCCGCCACGAGCGCGAGCTCCTGTTCCGCCACTGGGACGCGTGGCGCGACGGAAAGAAGAACCACCTCTTCGCCGTGGATCTCGCGAGCGGGCACATCTGCGACCTGACCCCGGGCGAGCGTGACGTGCCGCCGATCGCACTCGGCGGGAGCTGCGATTACGATGTAGCGCCGGGCGGCGGCGAGATCGCCTTCGCCCGGAACGACGATCCGGTCGTCGCGCTCAGCACGTCGAACGGGATCGTGGTCGCTCCCTTCCCGGACGGCGCGGGAGCGGCCGGCGGACGCCGGGTCACCCCCGGCCGTGGCTGCGAGGCCAACCCGCGTCATTCCCCCGACGGGCGCTGGCTCGCCTTCCTGGCCATGGCCCGCGAGGGCTACGAGTCCGATCGCCGCGAGCTCGTGCTCGTGGATCGCGCGAGAGGGGGAGCGCGCTCGCTCACCGCGGAGCTCGATCTCTCGGTCGGCGATTTCGTCTGGGCCCCGGATGCGAGGTGTCTCTACTTCCATGCCGAGGAGCGCGGCCGGAAGACGGTCTGGCGGGTCGCCGTCGCCGGCGGCGCGCCGGTCCGGATCACGCAGGGGAGCTACGACGAACTCAAGGCAGTCGGCCACGACGGGACCTATCTCGTCATTGCACGACAGAGCGCCGTCGCGCCGGCCGAGCTCCATCGCCTCGATCTCCCGAGCGGTGCCGTCTGCCCGCTCACCCGGCTTCACGCCGAGCGCCTCTCCGGGATCGACCTCGCGCCGGTCCGGGACTTCACGTTCCCGGCTGCAGACGGCGCCGAGGTGCATGGTCTTCTCATTTTGCCGCCGAATTTCACGCCGGAGCGCCGTTATCCGCTCGTCTACCTCGTCCACGGCGGACCGCATGCGGCCTTCGCCGATCAGTTCGGCTATCGCTGGAACGCGCACCTGTTCGCGGCCCCCGGCTACGTGGTAGCCATGGTCAACCCGCGCGGATCGAGCGGCTACGGCCAGCTCTTCTCGGACCAGATCCGGAACGACTGGGGCGGCCGTTGCTTCGACGATCTCATGCGCGGCGTCGATCACCTCCTCGCGACCTGTGACTTCATCGATGGCGAGCGCATGGCGGCGGCCGGCGCCTCCTTCGGCGGGTACATGATGAACTGGTTCGCCGGGCACACCGATCGGTTCCGCGCCCTGGTCAACCACGCCGGCATCTTCAACCTCGAGATCATGTACTACGGCACCGAGGAGCTCTGGTTCCCGCACTGGGAGCTCGAGGGGAGCCCGGTCGAGAACCCGGCGGCCTACGCGCGCTGGTCGCCCGACCGCGCGCTCGCCGCGTTCAAGACCCCGATGCTGGTGCTCCACGGGGAGCAGGACTTCCGCTGCCCGGTTCTCGGGGGCATCAATGTGTTCACTGCGCTCCGGGCCCGCGGCGTGCCGTCCGAGCTCCTCTATTTCCCCGACGAGGGGCACTGGATCGAGAAGCCGAGGAACGCGGAGGCCTGGTACGCCGCGATCCACGCCTGGCTCGCGCGCTGGCTCGCCTAGCGGGCGGCATCGCCCGGCCGCTACCTCCCGCCGCGTCAAACGCTGTCGGGTTTTGTGAACTCCGCCTCGCTCGGATGATCCCGGTCGCCACCTCCCTCCGCATCAAACGCTGTCGGGTTTTGTGAACTTGCTGGCCCGGCTACTCGCCGCGATCGCCGTCGCCGCGCGGCCCCGCATCCAATGTGCACCCCTCCTTCCCGGGGCACGTCAGGACGCGCGCCACTCCGCTCATTGCATGGTTCATGCCGACCCCGGTCTCGCTTCCCCGGCGCCCATCGGGTTCCGGCCATGGGCAACAACACCACGCACGGCACTGTCATCCGGGGACGGACCGGCCGGCTTCGCGACGATCCGGCGGCTCGATCGACATGAGTCTCTGCCAACGCCGTGATCAACCGTGTGAACGGCGTTGGCACCCAGGGCCGTTCGAGGGCGAGGTGGCGGGCTTCGGCCGGGCCAGACCTCGTCTGATGGCGGGCGCATGCAGCGCCTGTATGATGAGTCCGAGCCCCCTCAGCGCACCGCCGCTTCGGAGTAGATCCCATGTCCAGCACCCCAGACGGCCGCACGCTGACTGCCACCATGTTGCTGCTCGCGTTCTCGTCCCCGGAGCTCGCAGCTCCATGGCAGCCGATCGGGCCCTGGTACGGCCCCGCGAACGTGCTTGCCTACGCCGCCTTGGGAACCGTCGCCTACGCCGGAACCGACGCCGGCGTCTACCGCACGCCGGACGATGGTCTCTCCTGGCAACCGCGGAGCGAAGGTCTCTCCGCGGCGCGCGTCACCGCGCTCGCCCCGAGCCTCGCCGATCCGGATCTCGTCATCGCCGGCACCATGGAGTCGAGCCTCCATCGCTCGACCGACGGCGAGCTCTCCTGGGCGCCCGCAGCCTATGCCTACGAGCTCGTGGCGATCGGACGCCGGGGCGGGCGGGAGCTGGGGGCGACGCTCTCCGTGCGCGTGCCGGCTCATTCCTTCGCCCTGCATGCGCCCTATCCGCAGCCGCTCGCGCTCGCGGCCAGCATTCCCTTCGATCTGCCACGAGCCGCGCACGTTGACTTGCGCATCGCCGGCGCCGGCGGGCGGGTCGTGCGGTCACTGCTCGCCAGAGACCTCGGTCCGGGGCGCCATGTGGTGACCTGGGATGGCATGACCGCGAGCGGCGACCCGGTGCCGGCCGGCGTCTATCTCGTCGTTCTCGAATCGCGCGGCAAACTCCGCCGGGAGAAGATCGTCATCGCCCGCTGAGCACCGGATGGGCGCCGGTCACCGCTCGGGGTCCGGCACAAGGTAGGCGACCTCGGCCGGGGCGAGGCGGAGACGGGGGCCGGCGGGCTCGGCCGGAGCGGCGGCGGCTTCCGCATTCGTCCCGTCCGCGCACACGCGGAGGACGCAAGCCGGGCCGATGCCGTCGAGCGCGAGCTCCTGCGCGGCGTGCCAGTCCTTGTTGAGGGCGATCCAGGCACGCGCGCTCCCGGCGCGTTTTGCGAGGAGGATGGCCGGCGCAGCGAGCGGGCTTGCCGCCGTCACGTCCTCCGCGGCGAGCGCGGGGAAGCGGACCTTCGCCGCATTCACGCGCGCGACGAAGGCCGAGAGATCGCAGGCCGGCGGCTCGCGGTCGCTCGCCCGGGTGGCGACGACATCGAGCCGCCGCCGCGCCCCGCGCTCGTAATCGATCGGCATCAGGACCGCGGTCGAGAAGGCGGCGGCCAGCGCGTAGCGCTGCTTCTGCACGACGACGGAGCTGCCGGTCTCCGCCATGAGGCGCGGCGTGTCGTGCGACTCGGGGAAGCTCACCGAGGGCGCGATCGCCGCGTGGTCCCGCTGCTGCTCGAGGCACCACGGTGCGGCGAGATCCCACCACTTGACGCTCGAGAAGAGGTAGTCGAAGCCGGCGGGGCCGAGGGACGCGATTTCCTCGAGGCGGGCGCCGAGCGTCTCGGCGAAGAACGCGGCCCCGGGGCGCACGGCGCGGGCGCGCGCGACCAGATGCGCCCACAGGGCGGCCGGCACCTTGTACGCGGCGTCGGCGCGGAATCCCTCGAACCCGAGCTCCGCGTAGAACGTGACGAGATCGGTCCAGTAGTGCCAGAGCCGGTCCCGATCCCGCGCCCCCCCGTTGTCGATCTCGGCGAGATCGCCCCACACGGTGACCCGGCGCGCGTCGGCGGGATCGATCGCATGCGGGCTCTGGACCTCGCCCGCCGCGTCGCGGACGTACCAGTCGGGATGCGCGGCGGCGAGATGCGAGTCCCGCGCCGTGTGATTGACGACGAGATCCATGAGCGGGCGGAGCCCGAGGGCGCGGATCGCGGCGATCGTGTCGCGCAGGAGCTCGATCCCCCCGTCGCCGCGCACCTTCTCCTCGTAGTGGGCGTCGGGGTGATCCGGGGGCAGGAGGAGCGGATCCACGCGGTAATAGTCCTTGACCGCGTACATGCTCCCGGAGAAACCCGGGTAGTGGAACGGATTCACGTAGAGCCAGTCGAAGCCCATGGCGCGCGCATGGCGCGCGACCTCGGACCAGCGCGTGAGATCACCGGCGAGGCGCGGGAAGAGGTTGTAGATGCGAGGTGGGGTGGACGTTGGGTTCATCGTGGGCCGAAGACTCGCGGCGGCCCCGGGCGGGCGGCGGGCGAGTCATCGCCGGCCGCCCCCAGCCGCGTTCAGTCTAGTCGAGCAACTCCGCGGGGATGTTGCCGCCGTTCTCGGCGATCTTCGCGAGCACCGTCTTGTGCAGCCACACGTTCATCTTCGCCGAGTCGCCCATGAGATCGGCCGGGCAGCCCAGCTCGGTCGCCAGCTCCTTGCGCGCCGTGAGGCTCGAGTCCATGTCGAGGAGCTTCATGAGATCCACGATCGAGGTCTTCCAGTTGAGCTTCTGCGGGTTGGCCTTGGCGAGGCTCTCGAGCTTGGCGACGACATCCACGGCCGACATCGGGGCCAGCTTCGCCTCCTGCGGAATGGGGGTCAGGAGCGTGGGCTGGAACGGTTGCGCCTTGGGGGCCGGCGCGGCCTCAGCCTTCTTGATGCCCAGCTTCTCGAGCATGCCGTCGAATAGACCCATGATCTGCTTCCTTCCTTGAAGAGTGGATGGGGCCCGCGCTGTCGGTGAGGCAGGGCAGGGAGTATACGGGAACGCATCGGCCCGCGGCAACAGGCCGCATCGGCGCCGGCGGCCGCATGCCCGGCAGGGAGAGGGCGGCGCGGAGCATGCGCTCCGCGCCGTGGTGGTCGGCAGTCGGTCCGCTGGCGGCGCGGAGTCCGCGGCCGCGCGCCGTCAGCTCGTCGTCTTCTTCGCGTTCGGGCACGACGACTTGCTCGGGCACTTGCCGCAGTCACCACGGGCGGCGGGCTTGGCATCCGCGGCGCGCACGGTGTCGAGCTTGGCCTGCGGCACCACCTTGGTCACGACCTGCGTCAGCGCCTCGGGCGAGTTCTGCGCCGTCTCGAAGGTGACGAGGAACTTCCCGGTCTCGGTCTCGGCCTTGGCCGAGAGGATGCCCTTCTCCTTGGCGAGCGCCTTGTTCAGGTCCTTAACCACGGCCTGATCGGACAGGTTCGGCACGGCGAAGACCGCGGTCTGAGTGGCCGGGGCGGCCGGGGCGGCGTTCTTGGTCGGAGGCGCGTCCTTGGCCGGCGTGTCGGCTGCCAGGGAGGCGCTTCCCATGAGGATCAAGGTGCAGGCCAGGATGAGGGCGAGAGACGTGGAACGCATCGAATGGTCCTCCAGTGACATGAATGATCGCTGCTCTATCAGCGGGGCCTTTCCAGATTCTCGCCGCCCTCGATCTCGCGGACGGCGAACACACCGAACAGGAACTCGCCGGTCGTCTCGTTGTACACCGGCCCTTCGAGCGCCTCTTGCAGGGCGGACGCACTGGTGACGGCCGGGTCGTAGGTCACCTCGACCCTGGCCCGTGCCGCCCATGCCGTGAACCGGATCACGCCCGGGACCTCCGCGAGCTGCTTCGCGGCGCGCTCGGCCGTGTCCACGCAGCGCACACCCTGGACGATGAAGATGACGTGGCGCGGGGCGGCGCCCGGCGCGGGTGCGCTGAAGTCGCGGACCACGCTCGGCGCGGCGAAGAGCCGCGCGCCGCCGACGCCGGCGACGGCCGCCGCGATCACGAGCGCGGGCACGATCCAGTGGGGGACTCTCATCGCTGGACCATCCTCATCGCCGGGCTCCCGCGAAGCGGAGCTCGAGCGCGCCATCGCTCGGGCAGACCGCCGTGCACTCGAGGCACAGCGTGCACTCGCCGGAGCGCACGACCGAGACCCGCGAGACGTCGATCAACTGCGGGCAGGCCTGGTCGCAGGCGCCGCAGGCCGTGCAGTGGTCGTCCACGCGGGCGAGCCGCAGCCGGCCGAGGGCGGAGAAGGGCCAGATCGTGGTGCCGAGCGGGCACAGGTAGCGGCACCAGGCCATCGGCAGCACAAGGCCGAGGACGGCGAGGCCGCCGAGGATCGCGTAGCTCCACGCGCGCACATCGTGTCCATGCGCGCTGAAGAGGATGTAGTAGGGATCGTAGCCGCGGAACACGAGCTCGCCGGTCGTCCATGTCGCGATGAGGATGACCGCGAGCACGAGCACGCGCAGCACGATCCGGAGCGCGCGATCGACGCGCGGCGGCACGCGCACGATGCCCGCGTAGTCGCTCCGGCGGAAGAGCCGCTGCGCGAGCTTCCCTTCCCACTCGGCCAGGGCGCCGACGGGGCAGACCCAGCCGCAGAAGGCCTTCCGCGCGAGGACGGTGAGCGCGAGGAGCGCGACGAAGAGGGCGACGTTGGTGTCGCCGGCGGCGCAGGTGAAGCGCTGGCGCGTGACGAAGGCGTACGCCGTCTCGAGACCGCCGAACGGGCAGTAGGTCTCGACCGAGACGAGCGACTGGCCGAGCGCGAAGCGAACGCCGGCCACCGCGGCGGCGGCTACGACAGCGAGTTGTATGGCCAGACGCAGTTGCTTCACGCTCCGGTCTCCCTGGACTGCGGAGACCGGTCGAGCGGGTCTCCTGTGTTCTGCATGAGCTTATCAGGAGGTGGTGGGTCGGGTCAAAGCCGCGTCCAATCGTTGATCTACTCAGCAAGGAACCGCCAGATCCCGATGCTGGCGCGCCGGCACCGGTGTGTGTTACGCTGCCGCCTCCAGTCCCCCCGGGCTGCTGTTGATGGAACAACACACGCGACGCAGCCGCGTCCCGTTACAGGGAGGTCTCCCATGCGACGACTGTCACTGCGCTTTCTGCTTCTCATCGGCATTGCCTGCATCCACGTGCCGACGACCCACGCCGCGATCATTGCCGGTGTCGAGAGCACCGGTGTACCACCCACCGCGCCTGCAGATGGTCCGAGGATCGAGCGGCTCTGCGACGTCACGATCAACTTCGACAATGTGACCGCGCCCTGCGCATTCGCCTCGACGGGTCCGCTCCGCAACGAGTACAGCGGGCAGGGCGTCACGTTCGCCGGGCCGGATGCCAACGGCGGCGGCGCCATTCTCGACCAGTGCAGCAATTTCGGGGTGTCCGGCTTCTCCGCACCGAATTTCCTGGCCTTCAACTCCGGTGCGACCATGCAGAACGGCGGGATTCCGCGGACCCCCGAGACGATGACCTTCTCGAGCCCCATGAGCGCGGTTTCGATCCTCGTCGGATCCGCTGACGAGTCCTCGCTGGTCACGCTGGAGGCCTACAACGCCGGGAACGCCTTGGTCGACAGCGACTCGGTGAACCTGTCGGCTAACCTGCAGCTTCTCTCGGTCAGCGGGCCCGGCATCGTGAGGGCGGTCCTCCGCGGTGGCAACGTGTTCGTCGCCGACGACCTCTGTCTCTTGCTCGATGGGGCGACGCCGACGCTCGATGCAACCTGGGGAGCGATCAAGGCCACCTACCGCTAGTCTAGCCAGGAGTCGCACGCTCGTCGGGGCCGCCGTTCTCGAAGAACGGGGCCCACGATTGCAGGCGAGATCAGGAGCCTCCCGGAGCCGACCGGCGTCGTGCGCGCCGGCCGCCGGGAGGCTCCTCTCGTTTGCCGCCAGCGCGGCCGGCCGGAACCGGCCCAGTTCGCTCAGCCCGCCGATTCGCAGAGCCTGGCGAGCTCGGCGAGCTCGGCGAGCACATTCTCGTTCCCGGCCTCGGCCTTGCCGCGGTCGCCTGCCGGTCCTCGGGCTTCGCTTCGTCGGTCTACTGCTCGACGGAGGCAGGAGCCGTTCGCCGCTTCGTGCGCGCCGCGGAGCTGCTTGTCCCTGGTGATCGTGTAGCGAACGGCGACGAGCTCGTCCGCCGCCGCGTGGGCGGCGGGAGCCATGCCGGCGGCGAGGGCGAGGAGCGTCACGAGCGAGGCGGCAACACGTCCGGGACCAGAAGCAGCCGCGACTCCAGCGCCGCGGCGCGCGGCGGACATGACGGCGCGGGGGTGGCGCCCCGCCGGTGTGATCCTCAGCCGGTGCGCAGCCCCGCCTTCTTGAGGATGGTCATCATCGGGCACCAGCGGCTGAAGGCCGACTGGAAGAGGTTGGCTCCGACGAAAGCGGTGAAGGCGAACCACCACGGGTTCACCCAGACCCCGAGCGCCACCGAGACCAGCACGAACGCGCCGGCGATGGCGCGGAGGGCCTCGTTGATCGTCATCGTTCATTCCTCCTCTCTGCAGTGTGTGGCTGCGATCAAGCCATGCGCTCGACCGGCAGGATGAAGAGCCGGCTCACCTGATCGCCCGCCGCGTCGCGCCGGCGGACGAGCTCCGTGAAGAGCGCCTCCGCGTCGGCGTCGGCCGCCGCGATCATCAGCATGACGAGCCCGCCCGGATGCACGCGGTCGCCGGCATGGATGCCGGTGCGTCCCGCGCCCTCGAGCACGGGACAGGCGGTGTAGCCGGGGGCGCCGAGCGCCTTGAGATCCGCCCGGATCGCGTCGAGCCGCGCGGCATCGGCCATCATGAGCACCATCTTCATGAGATCGCCCCCTCCGCCGGCGCCAGGGCGGGGACCGTCGCCGCGCCCTCCCGGTGCCGGCGCGCATGCACCATGTAGTAGAGGACCGGCACCGCGCTCCGCGACAGGATGGTGGCCGCCACCTCGCCTCCGATGAGCGAGACGGCGAGCCCCTGGAAGATCGGATCGAAGAGGATGACGCCGCCGCCCACGACCACCGCCGCCGCGGTCAGCACCATCGGCCGGAAGCGCACCGCACCCGCGTCCACCACCGCCTCGCGGAGCTCGAGCCCCTGAGCGAGGCGGAGCTCGATGAAGTCGACGAGGATGATCGAGTTCCGGACCGTGATCCCGGCGCCGACGATGAAGCCGATCATCGAGGTCGCGGTGAAGAAGGCTCCCATCAGCGCGTGCGCCGGCAGGATGCCGACGAGCGTGAGCGGGATCGGCAGCATGATGACGAGCGGGGTCGTGAACGACTTGAACCAGCCGACCGTGAGCACGTAGATCAGGACGAGCACCACGGCGAAGGCGGCGCCCATGTCCCGGAAGACCTCGTAGGTGATGTGCCACTCGCCGTCCCACTTGAGCGAGTAGCTCTCATCGGAATCGGGGAGGCGCGTGCTCATCTGATGCACCGGGCGGCCGTCGGGGGCGATGAGCGAGTCGATCCGCGGCCGGAGGTCGCCGATCGCGTAGACCGGGCTCTCGGCGCGGCCGGCGACGTCGCCGAGCACGTAGACGACCGGGTGCAGGTTCTTGTGATAGATCTCGGGCGCGGCGACATCCTTCTCGACGCGGGCGAGCTCGGAGAGCGGGGTGCCGGCCCCCGGTCCGACCCGGAAGGCGGCGAGCGCCGAGAGATCGGCGCGATCGGCCGGGCGGAGGCGCACCGTGATCGGCACCGGATCGGCTTCCGCCGGCGCCTCGAGGATGCCGGCCGGCCGCCCGCCGTAGAGGGCGGCGATCGCGCTCGTCACCTCCGCGGGCGCCGTGCCGGCGAGCGCGGCGCGGTCGCGGTCGACGACGATCCGGGTCCGCGGCTGGCCCTCGGTCAGGAGGAGATCGGTGTCGACGACGCCGGGCGTGCGCCGGAAGACATCCCACACCTGATGCGCGAGCGCCTCCCGCCCTGCCGGATCGGGCCCGTAGATCTCCGCGACGAGCGTCGACAGGACGGGTGGTCCCGGCGGTACCTCGACCACCTTCGAGCGCGCGCCGTAGCGGGCCGCGATCTCCTCGACAGTCGGCCGCACCTCGCGGGCGATGGCGTGGCTCTGGAGCTTCCGGTGCTTGGCCTCGACCAGGTTGACCTGGATCTCGGCGAAGCGCGGATCCAGCCGGAAATCGTAGTGGCGGACGAGCCCGTTGAAGGTGACCGGCGCGCCGAGCCCGGCATAGATCTGGAAGTTCTCGACCTCCGGGCGCCCGACGAGCGCCATCCCGATCTCGTCGGCCGCGGCGAGCGTCGTCTCGAGCGGCGTGCCCGGCGGCAGGTCGAGGAGCACCTCGAACTCGCTCTTGTTGTCGAACGGCAGCATCTTGACCGTGACCGCCTTGAAGGCGACGAGGCTCATCGCGGCGAGGAGGAGGACGAGAACGCCGCCGAAGAAGACGAGACGGGCGCCCGGGCGGGCGAGGAGATGCCCCATCAGGCTCCGGTAGATGTGGTCGAGCTTGCCCTCGTTCGTCGAGTGCCCGCCGTGTTCGCCGGGCGCGGCCCCGGCGGCGTGGCCCGCGTCGGCGCGCACCACGCGCCGCGCCGCCCACGGCGTGATCATGAAGGCGACCGCGAGCGAGAAGAGCATGGCGAGCGAGGCCCCCATCGGGATCGGCTTCATGTACGGACCCATGAGCCCGCCGACGAAGGCGAGGGGCAGGATGGCGGCGATGACCGCCACGGTCGCCAGCACGGTCGGGTTCCCCACCTCGTCCACCGCCTCCACCACGCGGCGGTCGGTGTCGCGGCTGTCGCGCATGCGGTAGTGGCGCGCGATGTTCTCGACGACGACGATCGCGTCATCGACCAGGATCCCGATCGAGAAGATGAGGGCGAAGAGGGTGACGCGGTTCAGGGTGTAGCCGAGGAACTTGTAGAGGAAGAGGGTGAGGGCGAGGGTCACCGGGATGGCGACCGCGACGACGAGCGCCTCGCGCCGGCCGAGCGCGATCGCGATGAGGACGACGACCGAGAGGGTGGCGAGGAGGAGATGGAAGATCAGGTCATCCGACTTGTGCTTCGCGGTCTCGCCGTAGTTGCGGGTGACCGTGACTTGGACCTCGCTTCCGAGGAGGCGGGGGCGGAGATCGTCGACGCGATGGAGGAGCTCGTGCGCCAGGTTCGTGGCGTTGACGCCGGGGAGCTTCGCGATCTCGACCGTGACGGCGGGGTGGCGCGTGCCCGACTTCTCGCCGAAGAACACGTACTGCGTGCGCTCGCGTGGGCCGTCGTTGACGGTGGCGACCTCGGAGAGGCGCACCGGGCGGCCGCTGCGCGCCGCGAGCGTGAGCGCGCGCACCTCGTCGGCGGAGCGGAGCGGCGACTCGGCGCGGATCAGGCGGAGGGACCCGTCCTGCTCGATGCCCGCGGCCGGGAAGGAGAGGCCCGCGGCGGCGAGCGACTGCGTCAGGCGGTCGACCGTGATGCCGGCCGCCGCCATGCGGCCGGGATCGGGCACCACCGTCACCTCGCGCGGCTCGCCGCCGAGGAGGCGGATGCGCGAGACGCCCGGCGTCTTCCGGAGCTCGGTCGCGAGCTCGGCGGCGAGGCGGCGGAGATCGTTCTGGTCGCGATCCTGGCGGGTCGAATCCCAGAGCGTGAGGCCGAGGATCGGCACGTCGTCGATCGAGCGCGGCGCGACCGAGGCGATCATGGCGCCCGCGGGGAGGGTGGCCTGCGCCTCGTCGATGCGGGTGCGCACGCGGGTGAGCGCCTGATCGGTCGACGAGCCCACCTTGAAGCGGGCGATCAGGAGCGCGCCGTCGTCGCGGGTGGTCGAGTAGAGGTACTCGAGCCCGGGGATCTCCCAGAGCCGCCGCTCGACCGGGGTCGTGAGCTGGCGCTCGACCTGCGCCGCGGGCACGCCCGGCCAGGCGAGATGGATGTTGACCATCGGCACCTGGATCTGCGGTTCCTCCTCGCGCGGCAGGGTCAAGAGGGCGAGGAGGCCGAGGAGGATCGAGACGAGGACCGCGAGCGGGGTCAGCTGCGAGTGGAGGAAGGTGCGCGCGATCACGCCGGCCAGGCCGACGGAGCGGACTCCGCCCGGGTTCATGGCGCTACCTCGGCCGCCGTCACCTCGACCGCGCGACCGTCGGCGAGGAGCGCGGGTTCGAGGGCGATCACGTCGCCTGGCATGAGGCCAGCAAGAACCTGCACGCCATCGCCATCTTCTGCGCCGGGGCGGATCCAGCGGAGGACCGCCTTGCCGTCCCGGACCAGGTAGACGCCGACGAGCCCGCCGCGGCGGACGAGGGCCGCGGCCGGGATGCGGACAGCGGCGGCGGCCGGGCTCGAGGTCCCGGCGCCGGGCGCGGCGAGCCGCAGGCGGGCGAAGGCGCCGGAGTCGAGCACGATCCCGGCGGACGCCGGCCGGAAGCGGGCGGCGCGCGAACGCGTCATGAAGTCGGTCATGCCGTCGACCCGCTCGAGGACGGCCGGATGGAAGGGTCCGTCGGCGATCTGGAAGCTCGCGCGCGCCGTCCCGAGGAGCGGCACCGCCGACTCGGGGATCATGGCGAGGATCGCGCCCGGCTCGCCCGAACGGATATCGAGGAGCGGCGTTCCCGGGCCGACCGAGGCGCCCTCGTCCACATGGCGACGGACGACCACGCCGTTGAACGGAGCGGTGACCGCGGTCGCCGATTCGAGCTCGGCGAGGGCGGCGAGCGCCGCCGCGAGCTCTGCCTCGGCGGCGCTGCGCTCGGACCTCGTCATCTCGAGCTCACGGAGCGCGGCGACCCTGACCGAGTAGAGCGAGTCGAGGCGCGCTTCCTGTCGCGATGCCTGGTCGCGGCGCACGATGGTCGCGTCGCGCCGGGCGCGCGCGGCAGCCAGCGCCTCGCGGGTCTCCGGAGCCGCGAACTCGACGAGGATCGCCCCGCGGGCGAAGGACTGGCCCTCGGTGACGCGGAGGTCGGTCACGCGGGCCGGGATCCGCGCCGTGATCGTCACTTCCGCGCGGGCCTCGATGCGCGCGGGGAGGAGGAGCACCTGGCCGTCGGCGGCCGGGGCGACGGAGAAGGTGGTGACACGCGCGGCCGCGCCCTTATCGGCGGCGGCGCCGGCGTCGCCGTCGTGCTCGGCCCCCTGCCGCCCGCAGGCGGCGGGCGCGAGGAGCGCGGCGGCGAGCAGGATCCGGAGCACGAGCCTTGTCGCATGAGCTTTCCTCATCGCAGTTCTCCGATCGCGTGCAGGTAGCGATAGTGGGCGAGCACGAGTCCGGCGGCGGCGGCGATCTCGTCCTGGCGAGCGCGGGCGGCGCCGGCCTCGGCCGAGAGGAGCTCGCTCTGCGGCAGGAGTCCGGCCGCGTAGCGCGCGGAGGCGAGGCGGAGCGCCTCGGTGGCGGCGGCGCTCGCGGCGCGCGTCACGCGCACCCGTTCGTCGGCGATCGCCCGCTCCTCGCGGGCGGCGGTGGCGGCGGTCGCGAGGTTCCGCCGGAGGACCTGCGTCTCGGCGCGGGCGGCCTCGGCCCGGGCGGTCGCCATCTGCCGCTCGCGGACGAGACGCCCGCCGTCGAAGAGCGGCCAGGCCAGGGCGAGCCCGGCCGCCCAGCGGTCCTCGCTCCCGCCGTCGTCCCAGGGCCGGTACCAGGTGTAGGTGAAGCGCGAGTTGAGCGACGGGGCGAAGGCGTAGGCGGAACGCCGCGACTCGATGGCGAGGGCCTCGGCGCGCTCCTCGGCCGACCGCAGATCTCCGTGGTAATCCGCAATCAACTGCGAGACCGCAGTGTCCGGCAGCGCGGGCAGCGCGTTCAGGGCCTGCGGCTCGAGGCCGGCGACGTCGGCGGCGGCGACGGGCTGGCCGACGAGCGAGGCCAGCCGATCGAGCGAGACGGCATACTCCTTCCTCGAATCGAGGCGACCGAGCTCGGCCTCGCCGTAGCGGGCGGCGGCGCGGAGCGTATCCAGCTCGGCCACCTGCCCCTTCAAGTGGAGTTCGACGGCCGAGCGCCAGTTTTCGCGGGAAGCGCGGACGGCGAGCGAATCGGCGCGGAGCGCGTCGCGGGCCCGGGCGGCGCCCACCCAGGTCTCGACCGCGCCGAGGAGATGATCGGCGACGCGCGCCGCCTCGTTGGCGGTGGCGGCGGCGCCGACATGGCCGGCGAGGGAGGGGGACGTGAACTCGGCGCCGCGGTTCCAGATCGGTTGCTCGAGGACGAAGCCGTACTGGAGCGCGGTCTCGGGGTCGGGGAAGTTGAGGGCGTCGAGCGCGAAGTCCTCCTCGGTGAAACGCCCTTGCCAGAGCTTCTCCGAGAAGAGGACCGCGGGGTCGTCGGTGCGGAGGAGGCCGCTCTCGAAGCGAAGGCGGGGGAGGAGGGCCGACCAGGCCGCTCCGCCCTCGGCGCGACCGGCCCGGCCTTCGGCCTGGGCGGCCTTCACCCCGGGATCCGTGACCCGGACCTGGGCGAGCACGCGGTCGAGGGTCCAGGTCTCGGCGGCGACCGGGCCGGCGAGGGTGGCGAGGAGGAGGGCCGCCGTGGCGATGGCGAGTCGTGTTCCCATGGCACCCGGTGGGAGCCGGAGCCGGGCCAAAGGATTCGGACGGCGAGGAGGTCGATCGGGTCGATCGGGCAGGGGGTCCGGGGGTTCCATCGTTCTACTCCCCGCGCCCGAGGAGGAAGACCACGCCGAGCACGATGAAGAGGGCCCCGGCTCCGCGCCGGATCCAGACCGGCGGGATCACGCGGGAGACGGCTTCGCCGGCGAGGACGGCGACCGCCGAGGTGGCGACGAGGGCGAGGGCCGCGCCGGCGAACACGACCACGCGCGACGAGCCGCCCGCGGCGAGCGAGAGCGTGGCGAGCTGGGTCTTGTCTCCGAGTTCCGCGAGAAAGATGGCGGCGAAGGTGGAGGCAAAGAGTCTCCAATCCACTGGCTGGTCCTCCCTTGGGTCACGAGGCCCGACCTGATCGGTTCGGGGTGGCGGGGCCGTTCCGCGCGGGATCCTAGACCTCCCGTCGCGGTGGGGCCAGAGCGATCCTGATGCGGGGCGATGGCCACGCACAGGCGTGGCGCTGTGGCAACGGCGTCGGCAGAACCGACCACGTCGTGCGCAGCGACCGTGCAGGTGAGAGGGAGAACCCGGATGGTCATCCGCGGGCCGGTGCGTCCATTCCGGTCGTGACGTCCCTCCGGCGTTACGGTCGATCCTGGGAGTGGCCAGGAGCGAGCACTGGATCGCAGGGTGGCACGACCATTGCGTATGGTTGCATCCAGGCGAGACTTCACCGCAAACCGGACATGAGGAGGAGTTCACAAGACCCGACAGCGTTCAACGCGGGGTGTGGTGGTCGGGGCCGTAAGGGAGAGGAGTTCACAAGACCCGACAGCGTTTACCGCGGGGTGCGGGCGAGAAGGGCTGGCTGCGACGGTGAATGCTCGACTGCGGCCACCCGAGCCATGGCGCCCATGCGTCGCCGAGCGCACCCCTACAGAGCGCGATCGGTCGCTGCCAGGCAGAGATGGGCAACGGCGATCGCACGGATGTCGGCGTCGAGCCCGATCGGCCCCTCGTTCCTCCGTGCCGCTGGTTTCACTCCGGCGCCGCCACCTCGATCTTGATGCGATCCGGATCCTCGAAGAAGACCGCGTAGCTCTCCTCGCCGCCGGCATGCGGATGGCGCTCCGGATAGAGGATGGGGATGCCGCGGCGGCCGAGCTCGGCGCTCAGACGGTCCACCTCCGCGCGCGATCCGGCGTGGAAGGCGAGGTGATTGAGCCCCACGCGCCGCCGGTCGTAGGCCGGCGTGAGATGACGGGTCGCCGCCTGGACGAGGACGATGTAGGTGGGTCCTCGCCGCCAGCTCCGGCCGCTCGCCCAGGCCTGGAATGGTTCGTATCCGAGCTCGCCCAGCAACCAACCCCAGAACTCGACCGAGCGCGCGAGGTCGCTCACATAGAGCTCGACGTGATGCAGGAGGCCGCGCGCGCTGTCCACGTGCTAGTCGCCCGCGATGACGAGCCGCGCGGTCACGGTCGTCCCGCGCTCTGGTAGAAACCGCAGAAAATAGACACCAGGACCCACTTCCTGCCGGCCGAGAAGTCCGCCGGGGCCGTCGAGGACGAGACGCGTCTCCCCGCTCCCGAGCGCCGCATCGCCGCGACATCGGCCGAGCGCATCGTAGACGGCCAGCCGCCCCGCGGTCCCGGTCGCAATGCGCACGGCGCCGCCGCCGCGGACCGGGTTCGGCGCGATCGCAAGCCGGACCGCGGCCGGCGCCGCCGCCGCTCCGACCGCTGTGGTGCCGCCGGCCGCGCGCGCCCCCGTGTTCTCCATGTCGCGCCGCATCTTCGGCCAGTCGTGCCGCGAGGTGAGCGGGTCGTAGACGCTTCCATCCACCGCGAGCACCAGGATCCGCCCCGCAGCGAAGCTCGCACCCGAGACCGTGAGCTCGAGATCGCCGTCGCCCTCGACATCGGCGACGTGCACCGAGGAGTGCGAGTTCATGTCGGTCCCGGCCAGGAGGAGCTTCGGGAAACCGCCGAGCACGTTCCCCTCGAGATCCCAGCCGGCAATGTACTGCGCGTTCGCGAGCCAGTAGGTGAGGAAGATCTCCTCCGCGCCGTCCGCATTCATGTCGATGACCGACGGCGAGGCGATCGGCTGCACGCCGCCGGTGGCGCGCGGCCAGCCGGGGAGCTCGATCCCGTTCGCCGCGAGCACGTGCAGGCGGCCGTCGGACGTGGCGGTCGCGATTTCGAGATCGCCGTCGCGGTCGAGATCTCCCACCGCGGGCGACGAGCGCGAGGACTGCCCGTCGGCGGCGATCGCCCGCGGCCAGCCGCTGACGACCGTTCCATCGTGGTGCCAGACCCACATCCGGTAGCCCTGCGATCCCGGGTCGCCCTCCTGCGCGATGATCTCGAGGTCGCCGTTCGCATCCAGGTCGGCGAGCGCCGGCGAGGACCAGACCGGGAGGATCACCTTCGGCCAGCCCGGGAGCGCCGTGCCGTCGGCGGCGACCGCATGCACGCCCCAGTCCGGATAGCAGGCGTTCCCGATCACGACCTCGAGCGACCCGTCCCCGTCCAGGTCGCCGACCGCGGGCGCGGACCACTGTGGGTTGTTGATGGGGACGGGCCAGGTGTAGGGCCAGCCGGGAAGCGGCGCGCCGTCCGCATCGAAGAAGCTCACGCCGGTCTCGGTCGCGATCCCGACATCGAGATGGCCGTCGCCATCCAGATCGGCGATGACCGGACAGGTGGCGTTCGCGAAGGTCAGGTACGGGAGGTTCGCCACCCACCGCGTCTGGCCGGCCGGAGTGAACGCCCACAGCCTCGGGGCCGGCAGGGTCGAGCCCCACAGGATCTCGGGGCTGCCGTCCTCGTCCAGGTCGGCGACCGCCGCCTGCATCATCGCGCCCCCGATCTGGACCGGCCAGCCCGGGCGAAGATTCCCGAGATGATCGAACACGTAGGCGTAGCGGTCGTCGGCGGCGATCACGTCGAGCGTGCCGTCGTCGTCGAGGTCGTGGAACACGGGCGGCACGACGGTCGAGAGCACGGTCTGCGGCCAGATGAGCGCAAAGCCGCTGCCCGTCTCGCCGGCGGGGCGGGCCCCGGTGCCGGCGGGGATCCCGGTCACCGTGATCGGCCCGGGCGTTGCCCCGGCGCTGCGCGCCGCCGCCGAGGCCAGGACGTGGAGGAGGACGATGACGATGACGGGGAACGGCACCAGGTGGAGCGGCCGGCAGAACGAGCGGAGCACGTGCACTCTGGACCTCCCGGGTGGACGGATGCCGAGTGGCCGCGGCGAGCAAGAAGGTCGCGGTCGCCTGCCGACAAGCGTAGCGCATTCCCGCCGAGCGTGCGGGGCGCCGCCGCCGGCCGCACCGCGTTCGGTGACCGCGCTCCTTACAGGAGCACGCCGGCGACGCAGGCCACCATGCAGGTCGTGAGGAGGCCACCGATCATCGCGCGCAGCGCGAGCCGCGACAGGTCCGCGCGCCGGCTGGGAGCGAGCCCCGAGTAGCCGCCGATCTGGATGCCGATCGAGCCGAAGTTGGCGAACCCGCAGAGCGCGTACGAGGCGATCAAGCGGCCGCGCTCGGAGATCCAGGCCGGGTCTTCCGCCAGGCGCTGGCTCAGGTGCGTGTAGGCGACGAACTCGTTCAGCACCGTCTTCTCGCCGAGAAGGCTCCCGACCTTGACGACGTCCGCTGCAGGCACGCCCATGGCGAAGGCGAGCGGCGCGAAGATCCAGCCCGAGAGGCGGGCGAGGCTGAGCGCCGTCCCGAAGAAGGTGCTCCCGATCCAGCCGAGCGTGGCATCGAGCATCGCGGTCAGGGCGAGGAAGGCGATGAGCATGGCGCCGACGTTGACTGCGAGGCGAAGGCCGTCGGTCGTCCCGGTCGCCACCGCGTCGAGCAGGTTCGCATTGGTGCGCGGGATCTCGATGTCGACTCGGCCGAGCGTGTGCGGCGTCTCGGTCTCCGGCAGGATGAGCTTGGCGATCACGATCGAAGCCGGCGCGCACATCACGCTGCATGCGATGAGGTGCCCTGCGATCTGCGGCACGTACGGGTTGAGCATCGCGACGTAGGCGGCGAGCACCCCGCCGGCCGTGGTGGCGAAGCCGGCGGTCATGCAGGCGAGGAGCTCCGAGTGGGTGAGGGTCGGCAGGTAGGGCCGGATGACGAGCGGGGCCTCGGTCTGGCCGACGAAGATGTCCGAGACGGTCGAGAAGCTCTCGGCGCCGCTCGTCCCGAGGAAGCGGGCGAGGCCGCGCGCCATGACGCGGACGAGGAGCGGCATCAGGCGCACGTAGTACAGGATCGACATGAGCGCGGCGAAGAAGATGATGGTCGGCAGCACCTGGAAGGCGAAGATGTAGCCGAAGGAGTCGGGGCGGGTGACGAGATCGCCGAAGATGAACGTGGCGCCTTGCCGGCTGAAGCCGAGGAGGCCGTCGACCAGATCGTTGGCGAGGACGAAGGCCCGATTGGCGGGAGTGCGGAGCACGATCACGGCGAACCCGACGAGGAGGGCGAGCCCCCAGCCGATCGTGCGCAGGTTCACGTGGCGCCGCCGCTCGCGCGGACAGAGGAGGAAGGCGATCGCCATCATGACGACGACGCCGAAGGCGCTGGTGAGTCGCTCCATGCCGATCCTCCGCGGGTCGCCGCGGGTCGCCTCGATCTGCAGGGCCACCGCCCGCCCGGTTCTCCCGCGCTGCCTCGGCGGTGCCCTGACCCGCGCGGCCGGGCGCAGCTGCGGGCCCGTGAGCGGCGGAAGGTAGCACGGTTCGGACTCCGCGTGGAGCGGCCGGCGCGGACTCGATTCCAGACGCGGACTCGATCCCAGACGCGCACGCGATTCCGGACAGGTACCTGGTTCCAGGCCCTTGCCGCCGCACTCCATTCCGCGGTAGCTTCATCCCCGTGCCACGTTCCGCGGCGGCCTCGTCACCGCGCAACGCGGCGCCCACCACGGCAGGCCCGGGAGGAGGTTCGATTCATGGCGCGGATGGTCCAGTGCGTGAAGCTGGGACGCGAGCTCGAGGGACTCGACAAGCCGCCCTTCGCCGGCGAGCTCGGCCAGCGCCTCTACGACAGCGTATCGAAGGAAGGGTGGAAGCTCTGGACCCAGCACATGACCATGGTCGTGAACGAGTTCCGCCTGAGCATGGCCAACCCCGAATCGCAGAAGATCCTCATGGAGCAGATGGAGCAGTTCTTCTTCGGCGAGGGCGCGGCGCTGCCGCCCGAGTACAAGCCGCCGTCGTCCAAGTAGCGCGGGCGGCGGTTCCCCGCCCTGAAGCACCCGGTCCCGCCGTGCGCGATCCCGGTCGGATCCTCCTTCTCTCCTGCTACGAGCTCGGGCACCAGCCGCTCGCGCTCGCCTCGCTCGCCGCCTTCCTCGAACGGGCCGGGTTCCGCCCGGCGCTCCGCGATCTGTCGCTCGCGCCGCTTGACCGCGCGGATGTCGAACGCGCATCCCTCGTCGCCATCTCGGTCCCGATGCACACCGCGCTTCGCATCGGGGCCGGCGTCGGCCGGCGCGTGAAGGCGGCGAATCCGCGCTGTCATCTCGCCTACTTCGGTCATTACGCGCTGCTCCATGCCGACTCGCTCCGGCGCGAGTGCGGCGCCGACTCCGTGTTCGGCGGCGAGTGCGAGGCAGCGCTGGTAGCGCTTGCGGAGGAGCTGGCGGCGCCTTCCGGCGCGCCCGCGCCGGAGCCGGGAGCGCGCCCGCACCTCGCCCGCCTCGACTTCCCGGTGCCGAGCCGGAGCGGGTTGCCCGGCCTCCATCACTACGCACACCTCGAGCGCGACGGCGAGCGCGTGCCCGCGGGCTACGTCGAGGCGAGTCGCGGCTGCCTCCATCTCTGCCGTCATTGCCCGATTCCGCCGATCTACGGCGGCCGCTTCTTCGTGGTGCCGGCGGCGGCCGTCCTCGCCGACGTCGACGCGCTGGTCGCCGCCGGGGCCGGGCACGTGACCTTCGGCGACCCCGACTTCCTGAACGGTCCCGGCCACGTGCTCGGCATCGTCCGCGCGATGCACGCGCGCCACCCGCATCTCACCTTCGATGTGACGACCAAGGTCTCGAACATCGTCAGGCATCGCACGCTCTTCGCCGAGCTCGCAGATCTCGGCTGCGCATTCGTCGTCTCGGCGGTCGAGTCGCTCTCGGATCGCGTGCTCGCGATCCTCCGGAAGGGGCACACGCGGGCCGATGTCGCGACCGCTCTCCAGGTGCTGCGCGCCGCGCGGGTCCCGCTCCGCCCGACCTTCGTCGCCTTCACGCCGTGGACCACCGCCGCCGACTATCGCGAGCTCCTCGCCTTCGTCGCCGGCGAGGGGCTCGTCGATCACGTCGATCCCGTGCAGTACGCGCTCCGCCTCCTCGTGCCGCCCGGATCGCATCTCCTCGACGGGCCCGAGTTCGCACCGCATCTCGGCGCGCTCGATGCGGCCGCCGCCACCTATCGCTGGACGCATCCCGATCCGCGCCTCGACGCGCTCGCCCCGGAGGTCGCGCTCCTCGTCGCGGCCGCCGCGCGCCGCGGGGACGATGCCTTCGCGACCTTCGCGGCGATCTCGGCCATCGCTGCCGAGCGTCTCGGCAGCGCGCATGACGCGCTTCCGGTCGCGCCGGCGTTCCCGGCCGGGCGCGAGCGCGGGCGCCCGCCCCGCCTCACCGAGGACTGGTTCTGCTGAGCGGAGCCGATGGAGGGTCAGTTGACCCTCGCCACGCAGGGCTGGGATGGCGGGCTCGAGTCGGCCGTCTCGGCCGCCTCGTCCGCGTCGTCCGGATCGGCCTAGCCCGCCGCGATCGCGGCCGCCGGCGTGATCGTGAAGCGGAGCCGCGCCGCCGCGGCGCGGAGCGCCGTCTCGACCTCGTCCGGATGGGCGCCGCGGGCGAACACGAAGCCCAGGTAGCGCGATCCCTCGGGGAGCGGGATCACCTGCTCGCCCGGGCGGATCGTGATCTCGACCCCGGTCACGCCCGGGACCGCCGCCGCGTCCGCGATCCCCTCGACGCGGCGCAGGATGCCCGCCCGCGGGATCGGCAGCATCTCGACCCCGGACGCTTCCGGCACGCGGGCCGCGAGGGAGTCGATCTCCATCCCGAGGGCGCCGCGCAGGATCAGCTCCTCGAGCGACACGTCCCCGAGCCCGAAGCGAAGCGCGCGCGAGCAGAGGCCGCCGATCGAGCGGCCGGCCACCTCGATCGCGAAGACGCCGGCCGGATTAACGCGGAGCTCGGCGTGCACGGGGCCGTGGGCGAGCCCGATCGCCGCGGCGGCGCCCGCAGCAGCCGCCCGGATCGCCTCCTGGGTCGCCGGCGGGAGCCGCGACGGCGTGACGTAGATCGTCTCCTCGAAGAACGGCCCGTCGAGCGGGTCGGGCTTGTCGAAGAGCGCGAGCGTGCGGAGCTCGCCTGCGGCGAGATGGCCCTCGAGCGCCACCTCGCTCCCCGGCACGAACTCCTCGACCAGGACCTCGTCAAGGGCCCGATCGCGGCGCTTCTTGAGATCGTGCGCGCCGAGGATGGCGCCGAGCCGCCGCCAGGCGGCGGCGAACGCGGCCGGGTCGTCGGCGCGGATCACGCCGCGGCTCCCGGAGAGCACGAGCGGCTTCAAGACGCAGGGGAAGCCGAGGTGCGCACCGACCGCGCGGGCTGCATCCTCCGGTCGCTCCTCGGCCCCGAACGCCAGATGCCGCGGTGACCCGACTCCGGCGCGCGCCAGCGCCTCGCGGAGCGCGCGCTTGTTCCGCGCGGCGTGCGCCGCCGCCGGTGCGTTGTGGGGCAGGCCGAGCTCGGCGCTCGCCCGCGCCGCGAGCTCGGTCGCCGTGTCGTCCACGGCGAGGATGGCGGCGAAGGGCCGCGCCCGCGCCGCATCGCGGATCACCGCCAGCGATTCCTCCAGCTCATCGAAGTGCATCGCGATCGTGCCGGCGCGCGGCCACCGGCGAGCGAGCGTGTGGCAGCGGTTCGAACCGATCGTCAGGTCGATCCCGAGGCGCTCGGCGGCGGTGAGGAACGGCGCGGCGCGATAGGTGGTGGTCGGGATGAGGAGGAGCACGCGCGGCGCGGACATGATCACGACACTAGCACGGCCCACGCACAGCGCCCCGGGGACCTGAAGATCCGGTCCCCGGGGCGCTGCCGCATCGTCCGCCCGCGCGGTCGGCGCTCGTTGCTAGCGATAGAGGTTCTTGATCTCGCCCCAGGTGGCCGGCTCGACCGCATTCGGCGTGCAGAACGTGACGCCCGTCAAGGCGATCGTGTAGGACCCGTTGTCGCTCGTCGTGCCGTTCCAGCTCGCGATCGGGTTCGCCGCGCCGGGGCCGTCGGGCTGGCGCTCGCTGCCGAACGGCGAGTTCAACCAGATGAGCTGGTCGCTCGCATCCCACGGATCGCGGTTGTACACCGTGACCGCGAGCAGGTACTGCCCGGCGGCGGGAACGAAGGTGCCGGTGATCTTCGACTGGAGCCCGCAGCCGCCCGGGTCGTCGTCGTCGTACGTCACCCCGCGGCCGTCCTCGAAGAAGAGCCAGAGCTGGGTGTCGAGCGTCGTCCCGGCGCACGTCGTCGCCGAGAAGTTGGCCGGGACGTCGATGCGGACGCAGTACATGTCCGCATCGTCCGCGATGATCGTCCCCGCGATCGCGGTCAAATCGCCGGAACCGGTCGGGGTCTGCACCGTGCCCGGAAGATCTCCGGCGTCATCCACCTCGGTCCAGACCTGAGCGATGGCCGGGACCGCGAACAGGATCCCGAGCGCGATGCCGCACGTCAGCACTGTCTTCATGCTTCCTCCTTGCGCTGGCGTTCGGAGCGCCCGCCGAACGGCGCCTGCCACGGCGAGGTCCGATCGCGCGGCGAGGCTTACCACCATCGGCGCGGCGGAGGCAAGCAGGAGATGCCGCCCGGGGATCCGGCGCCGCCGGGAGGAGCGCCGGGGGGAGCGCCGGGAGGAGCGCCGGGGGGAGCGCCGGGAGGAGCGCCGGGGGGAGCGCCGCGCCAGCCTGGCTAGGCGTGGACGAGCTTCTTCGGCCGCAGGCGGTGGGGCTGGTCGGCGGCGGCGCCGAGCCGCTGGTGCCGGTTCGCCTCGTAGTCCTGGTAGTTCCCCTCGAACCAGATGACCTGCCCCTCGTCCTCGAAGGCGAGGATGTGGGTCGCGATGCGATCGAGGAACCAGCGATCGTGGCTGATGACGACGACACAGCCGGCGAAGGAGACGATCGCCTCCTCGAGCGAGCGAAGGGTGTCCACGTCGAGGTCGTTCGTCGGCTCGTCGAGGAAGATCAGGTTGCCGCCGCTCTTCAGGAGCTTGGCGAGGTGCAGGCGGTTCCGCTCGCCGCCCGACAGATCCTTCACCCGCTTCTGGTGGTCGGGGCCGCGGAAGTTGAACATCGAGACATAGGCGCGCGAGGGGATCGTGCGATTGGCGAGCTCGATCGTGTCGGCGCCGCCCGAGATCTCCTCCCATACCGTCTTGTCGCCGTCGAGCGCGTCGCGCGTCTGGTCCACGTAGGCGAGCTTGACCGTCTCGCCGACCGTGAGCGAGCCGCCGTCGGGCTTCTCGAGCCCTGCCATCATGCGGGCGAGCGTGGTCTTCCCGGCGCCGTTCGGGCCGATGACGCCGACGAGGCCACCGCGCGGCAAGCGGAAGCTCAGGTCGTCGATCAGGATGCGATCCCCGAAGCCCTTCCGCAGGTGCTCGGCGACGACCACCGTCTCGCCGAGGCGCGGGCCGGGCGGGATCATGATCTCGCCGGTGACCTCGCGCTCCTTGGTCTCCTGCGCCAGCATCTCCTCGTACGCGTTCAGGCGGGCCTTGCCCTTGGCCTGGCGGGCGCGCGGCGACATGCGGATCCACTCGAGCTCGCGGGCGAGCGTACGCCGGCGCGCGGATTCCTGCTTCTCCTCGACCCCGAGTCGCTTCTCCTTCTGCTCGAGCCACGAGGAGTAGTTGCCTTCCCACGGGATCCCCGTGCCGCGGTCGAGCTCGAGGATCCAGCCGGCGACATTGTCGAGGAAGTAGCGGTCGTGGGTGGCCGCCACCACCGTGCCCGGATACTGCTCGAGGTGATGCTCGAGCCAGGCGACCGATTCGGCATCGAGGTGGTTGGTCGGCTCGTCGAGGAGGAGGAGATCCGGTTGCTGGAGGAGGAGGCGGCAGAGCGCGACGCGGCGGACCTCGCCGCCCGAGAGGGTCGCCACGTCCGCATCGGGCGGCGGGCAGCGCAGCGCCTCCATCGCGATCTCGAGCGTGCGATCGAGCTCCCAACCCTTCGCGGTGTCGATCGCGTCCTGGACCTGGGCCTGCTCTGCGAGGAGCTTCTCCATCTCCTCGGGCGAGATGTCCTCGCCGAGCCGGTTGTTGATCTGCTCGAAGCGGTCGAGAAGGGCGCGGGTCGCGGCCACTCCCTCCATCACGTTGCCGAGCACGTCCTTGGTCGGGTCGAGGTGCGGCTCCTGCGGCAGGAATCCGGTCTTCGTGCCGGGGGCGGGATCGGCCTCGCCCAGGTACTCCTTGTCGAGGCCCGCCATGATGCGGAGGAGGGTCGTCTTCCCCGACCCGTTGATGCCGAGGAGGCCGATCTTGGCCCCGGGAAAGAAGGAGAGCCAGATGTCCTTGAGCACCACCTTGTTCGGCGGGTGGACCTTGCCGAGGCCCTTCATCGTGAAGATGTACTGGTATCCCATGCGCGCGATGATGGGGGAGCGGACGCTCGGAGGTCAACGGCCAATGGCGGGGCCCGGGCGGGCAAGAGAAAGGACCCGGGGATCGGCGGGCGATCCCCGGGTCGTGCGACGTGGTCCGCCGAGGACCGATTCTACTTGTAGATGTTCTTGATCGCGCCCCAGGTCGCCGGCTCGACGGCGGTGGCGCCGCAGTAGGAGACGGCGTTCAGCGCGATCGTGTAGGCGCCGGTCACCGTGGTCGAGCCGGTCCAGGCCGTGACCGGGCTCGCCGGGCAGGCGCCGTCCGGTGCGCGCTCGACGTTGAACGGCGAGTTCGCCCAGATCAGGCAGCCACCCGCACCGACCGGATCGCGGTTGTAGGTGCTGACGGCGATCAGGTACTGGCCGGGGCTCGCCACGAACGTGCCGGTGATCGTCGACGGGGTCCCGGGAGCGCAGCTCGAGTCGTCGTCGTTGTGCGTGACTCCGGTTCCGTTCTCGCGGAAGAGGAAGAGCTGCGTGTCGAGCGATGTCCCGCCGCAGGTCGTGGCGCGGAACGCGGTCGGGGAGTCGATCCGGATGCAGTACATGTCCGCATCGTTCGCGCCGATCGTGCCGCTGATCGAGGCGAGCGGGCCGCCGCCGACCGGAACCTGCGCGGTGCCGGGCAGATCGCCCGCATCGCCCTGCTCCTGCCACTGGGCCATGGCCGGAGTCGCCAGCGCGACTCCGAGCGCGACAGCGTAGGCCAGAAGAGCCTTCATGATGACCTCCTTGTTCCTTGTTTCCTGTTCCTTGCGTGGGGGGGGCCGCGGGTAGAGAAAGACCCGGGGATCGCTGGGCGATCCCCGGGTCGCGACGCGTCGATTGTTGAAAAGAGCCTACTTGTACGTGTTCTTGATCGCGCCCCAGGTCGTCGGCTCGACGGCCGTGGCACCGCAGTAGGAAGTGCCGGTCAGCGCGATCGTGTAGGCGCCGGTCGACGAGGTCGTGCCGGTCCAGGCCGTGACCGGGCTCGCCGGGCAGGCGCCGTCGGGCGCGCGCTCGGTGCCGAACGGAGAGTTCGCCCAGATGAGGCAGGCGCCCGCGCCGACCGGATCGCGGTTGTAGGTGCTGACGGCGATCAGGTACTGGCCGGGAGAGGACACGAACACACCCGTGACCGTCGACTGGAGCCCGCAGCCACCGGGATCGTCATCGTTGTGGCTCACGCCGGTCCCGTTCTCGCGGAACAGGAAGAGCTGCGTGTCGAGCGTCGTCCCGCCGCAGAGAGTGGCGCGGAACGCGGTCGGAGCGTCGATCCGGATGCAGTACATGTCCGCATCGCTCGCGCCGATCGTGCCACTGATGCTGGCGAGCGGGCCGCCGCCGACCGGGACCTGAGCGGTGCCGGGCAGGTCGCCGGCGTCGCCCTGCTCCTGCCACTGAGCCATCGCCGGGGCTGCAAGCAGCACCCCGAGAGCGACGGTATACGCTAGCAAAGCCTTCATGATGCCCTCCTTACGTTGGCGCTTTCGCATGGTCGAGGTCCCCCGGGTATAGACCCAGACGCTGCCCCCTGGTTCTCGGGCGACCATGCACTACTCTACCACCATCCTATCAGTTTATCAAGCAAGATGTTGCGCCCAGCGCGGGCTCCGCCCGGGGGGCCGCCCGCCGGCCCTCTTGCCCCGGGCCGGGCCTAGAGCCTGACCTTCCGGAGACGGAGCGCGTTCGCGATGACCGACACCGAGGAGAGGCTCATCGCCGCGCTCGCCACCATGGGGGAGAGGAGGAGGCCGAACGCCGGGTAGAGGATACCGGCCGCGATGGGCACCCCAACCGTGTTGTAAACGAAAGCCAGGAAAAGGTTTTGCCGGATGTTCCGCATGGTGGCCCGGGATAGCCGGCGGGCCCGGGCGATCCCGCGGAGATCCCCCTTGACGAGGGTGAGCCCGGCGGACTCGCGGGCGACATCCGTCCCCGTGCCAAGGGCGATCCCGACCCGGGCCCGGGCGAGCGCGGGGGCATCGTTCACCCCATCCCCGGCCATGGCCACCACCCGGCCAGTCCGCTCGAGCTCGGCCACGAGCTCGGCCTTGGCGGCCGGTGTCACCTCGGCGTGGACCGCGGCGATCCCGAGCCGGGCGGCCACCGCCTCCGCGGTGGCCCGCGAGTCGCCGGTCGCCATCACCAGGCGGACGCCGTCGCCGGTGAGGATGCGGACCGCCTCCGGGGTCGACTCCCGGATCGGGTCGGCCACCGCGAGGAGCCCGGCGGCGCGCCCGTCCACGGCGAGGAAGACGACCGTGTCGCCGGCCGCCCGCAGAGCTTGCGCCGCCTCCAGCAGTTTTCCGTGATCGATCGCAGATTCTTGCAGCAAGGCGGAGTTCCCGAGGAGGACCGCCCGCCCGTCCACCGTGCCGGCGATGCCCCGGCCGGTCACGGCGCGGAAGCCCGCGCTCGCCGGCAGCGCGAGCCCGCGCTCCTCGGAGGCGCCGAGGAGGGCAGAGGCGAGCGGATGCTCGCTCCCCCGCTCGAGGGCCGCGGCGAGGGCGAGGACCTGGTCCTCCGTGAACGGGGGGAGCGCCTGCGCGGCGGTGAGCCGGGGGCGCCCCTCGGTGAGCGTGCCCGTCTTGTCGATGACCAGGGTGTCCACGTGCTCGAGGAGCTCGAGCGCCTCGGCGTTCCGGACGAGGACGCCGGCATGGGCGCCGCGGCCGGCGGCCACCATGATCGACATCGGGGTGGCGAGCCCGAGCGCGCAGGGGCAGGCGATGATGAGGACGGCCACGGCGTTCACGATCGCGTGGGCGAGGCGCGGCTCCGGGCCGAGGAACCCCCAGACGAGCGCGGTCAGGACTGCGACGGCGATCACCGCCGGCACGAAGACCGCGGAGACGCGATCGGCGAGATGCTGGATCGGGGCGCGGCTCCGCTGCGCGTCGGCAACGAGGCGGACGATCTGCGCGAGGAGCGTCTCCGCGCCCACCCGCTCGGCGCGCAGGATGAAGCTCCCCGCGCCGTTCACCGTCGCCCCGATCACGCGGTCGCCTGGCATCTTGAGGACCGGGATCGCCTCGCCGGTGAGCATCGACTCGTCGATCGCGCTCTGCCCCGCGAGGACCACCCCGTCGACCGGGACCTTCTCGCCCGGGCGCACGCGGAGCCGATCGCCGGGACGGACCTCCGCGAGCGGCACGTCCTCCTCGCGCTCGCCGCTTCCGCCCGCGCCCGCCTGGACGCGGCGGGCGGTCGGCGGCGCGAGGTCGAGGAGCGCGCGGATCGCGCCGCGCGTCCGCTCGCGCGCGCCGATCTCGAGCACCTGCCCGAGGAGGACGAGCACGATGATCACGGCGGCGGCCTCGAAGTAGACCGCCACCGCGCCGTCGTGCCCGCGCGCTGACGCGGGGAGGAGACCCGGGAAGAGGGTGGCCACGAGGCTGTACGCGTAGGCGACCCCGGTGCCGGTCGCGATCAGCGTGAACATGTTGAGGCGCCGCGTGCGGAGCGAGGTCCAGGCCCGAGCGAAGAAGGGCGCGCCGCACCAGAGGACGACCGGGGTGGCGAGGAGGAGCTGGATCCAGATCGCGGCGCGCGCCGGCACGAGTGCCGCGAGTCCGCGGCCGGGGAGCATCTCGGACATGGCGAGGAGGAGGATGGGTGCAGCGAGAACGGCCCCGACGAGGAGCCGCCGCTTCATGTCGACGAGCTCCGGATTGGGTCCGGTGGCGGCGGTCACGATGTTCGGCTCGAGCGCCATGCCGCAGATCGGACACGGACCCGGGTGATCGCTCCTGACCTCGGGATCCATCGGGCAGATGTAGACGACCTCGGCGCCCGCGGGGACGACCGGCGGCGGCGCCATCGGCTCCGGCGCCCGGCCCGGCTCGAGATAGCGCGCGGGATCGGCCATGAACTTCGTGCGGCAGCTCGCGGCGCAGAAGTGGTAGGTCACGCCCGCGTGCTCGTGGTGGTGGTGCGTCCTGGCGGGATCCACGGTCATGCCGCACACCGGATCGCGCGCGGTGGCTTGGCCCGGCCCCGCCGCGGCCGACGCCGCCGGCGCTCCCGCCGCTCCCGCCGCCTGACCGGCGATCGGGATGCGGAAGCCGCCGCCCGCCGCCGGCCTGAACGGACCGGGCGCGCCCGGCGCTCCCGCGATCGGGATTCCCTTCTTCTCGTCCATGGTCACTCCCCTTGCCCGGGGCCGATCATAGCGTGCCCTCCCTGCCCGCCGCGTGCTTCACCTCGGCGTGCCACTTCCAGAGGAGATAGATCGCCGGATAGACGAGGAGCTCCATCAGGAAGGAGGTGGCGAGCCCGCCCACCATCGGCGCCGCGATCCGCTTCATGACGTCGGCCCCGGTGCCGGTCGACCACATGACCGGCATCAGGGCGACGAAGTCGACGGCCACGGTCATGAACTTGGGCCGCACCCGCATCACCGCCCCCTCGATGATCGCCGCCTTGAGGTCCGCCATCCCGCGCAGGCGGCCGGCGGCCTTCCGCTCCTCGTAGGCGAGGTCCAGGTAGAGGAGCATGAAGACTCCGGTCTCGGCATCCAAGCCGAGCAGCGCGATCATTCCCACCCAGACGCCGATCGAGAGGTTGTAGTCGAGGAGATGGAGGATCCAGAAGGCGCCGATCGCCGAGAAGGGGACGGCGAGGAGCACGATCAGGGTCTTCGTGACGGAGCGGGTGTTGATGTACATGAGCGCGAAGATGATGAAGAGCGTGAGCGGCACCACGAGGCGGAGCCGGGCGTGCACGCGCTCCATGTACTCGTACTGCCCGCTCCAGCCGAGCGAGGTCCCCGCCGGCAGGTCGAGCTCGGCGCGCACCGCCCGCTTGGCCGCCTCGACGTAGCCGCCGAGATCGCGGCCGGCGACGTCCACATAGACATAGCCGGCGAGCATCCCGTTCTCGTTCCGGATCATGGCCGGGCCGGTGCGGATCTTGATGTCGGCGATCTGCGCCATCGGCACCTGGATGCCGGACGGGGTGGCGACGAGCACGCGCCGGAGCGTCTCCAGGTCGGTCCGGTAGTCGGCGAGGTAGCGCACGTTGACCGGGTAGCGGGCGCGTCCCTCGATCGTCGTCGTCACGTTCTCGCCGCCGACCGCCGCCATCAGGGTCGCCTCGGCGTCCTCGACCGTGAGGCCGTAGCGCGCGAGCTCCTCGCGCTTGAGATCGAAGTCGAGGAAGTAACCGCCGGTCGTCCGCTCGGCGAAGATCGAGCGCGTGCCGGGCACCCGGCCGAGGATCTGCTCGAGGCGCGCGCCGACCTGCTCGATCGTCGTGAGGTCGTCGCCGTAGATCTTGATGCCCACCGGCGTGCGCACGCCGGTCGTCAGCATGTCGATGCGCGCCTTGATCGGCATGGTCCAGGCGTTGGTGACGCCGGGGAAGCGCATCGCCTCGTCGATGCCGCCGGGGCCGTACACGAGCTCCTCGTAGCTCAGGCGATCGCTCCAGCCATGGCGGAGGATCCTTTTGAGCCACTCCGGGGCCCAGCCCGAATACCAGCGCGGCTTCTCCCGCCACTCGCTCTTGGGCCTGAGCGTGACCACGGTCTCCATCATCGAGAACGGCGCGGGATCGGTCGCCGTGTCGGCGCGCCCCGCCTTCCCGTGCACGCGCGCGACCTCGGGGAAGGAGCGGAGGATCTTGTCCTGCGTCGCGAGGAGGCGCGCGGCCTCGGTGACCGAGATGCCGGGGAGGGTCGTCGGCATGTAGAGGATGGTGCCCTCGTCGAGCGGGGGCATGAACTCGGAGCCGAGCCGCCGGTAGACCGGGATCGTGGTCAGGAACGCGACGACGGCGAGCGCGATCACGAGGCGCGGACGGCGGAGCACGAAGTGGGCCGCCGGCAGGTAGAGCCGGTGGAGGAAGCGGCTCACCGGGTGGTCCTCCTCGCGATGGATCTTGCCGATGAGGACCGCGCTCGCCGCCCGGGCCAGGAGCCGCGGGCGGAAGCGGAAGGGGGTGACCCGCGTGAACAGGAGGCGGAGCGCCGGGTCGAGCGTGATGGCGAGGACGGCGGCGATCGCGATCGCGAAGTTCTTCGTGAACGCGAGCGGCTTGAAGAGCCGCCCTTCCTGCGCCTCGAGGGTGAACACCGGCAGGAAGGCGATGGCGAGGACGAGCAGCGAGAAGAACGACGGCCGCCCCACCTCCTTGATCGCGGTCAAGACCACCTCGCGGTAGTCGCCGCGGCGGCCGCCCTCCTCCCAGCGCTCGAGCTTCTTGTGCGTCTGCTCGACCACCACGATCGCCGCGTCCACCATGGCGCCCACCGCCACCGCGATCCCGGCGAGCGACATGATGTTCGCCGACAGCCCCATCATCTTCATCGGGATGAACGACAGGAGGACGGCGGCGGGCAGGGTGACGATCGGAATGAGCGCGCTCGGGATGTGCCAGAGGAAGAGGAGGATGAACAGGCTGACGACGATCATCTCCTCGGTGAGCGTTTCGCGAAGGGTGTCGATCGACTGCCCGATGAGCTCCGAGCGGTCGTAGGTGGTGACGACCCGCACGCCCGGCGGCAGCGATGGCTCGAGGTCGGCGAGCTTCTCCTTCACGCGCGCGATCACCTGGAGCGCGTTCTCGCCGTGGCGCATGACCACGATCGCGCCCGCCGTCTCGCCGATCCCGTCGAGCTCGCCGATCCCGCGCCGGATGTCGGGGCCGAGGGTCACCTGCCCCAGGTTCCGCACCAGCACCGGCGTGCCCGTCTTCTCGTTCACGCCGACCACGATGTCGGCGATCGCGTCGGTCGAGCGCGCGTAGCCGCGCCCGCGCACCATGTACTCGCGGCCGCTCCACTCGACGAGCCGCCCGCCGACGTCGTTGTTGCCCTTGCGCACCGCGTCCACGACCTCCGTGATCGAGAGGTCGTAGGCGAGGAGCGCGTTCGGATCGACCGCCACCTGGTACTGGCGCACGAAGCCGCCGATCGACGCCACCTCGGCCACGCCCGGCACGCTCACCAGCGCGTAGCGCAGGTACCAGTCCTGGTAGGAGCGGAGGTCGGCGAGCGAATGCCGGCCGGTCGTGTCGACGAGCGCGTACTGGAAGACCCAGCCGACCCCGGACGCATCCGGCCCGATCTCGGTGCGCACGCCCGCGGGCAGGGACGGCGTGATCTTCGACAGGTACTCGAGCGTGCGCGAGCGCGCCCAGTAGATGTCGGTCCCGTCCTCGAAGATGACGTAGACGAAGGAGTAGCCGAAATCGGAGAAGCCACGGATGTCCTTGACCCGCGGCGCGCCGAGGAGCGCGGTCACGATCGGATAGGTGACCTGATCCTCGATGATGTCGGGGCTCCGGTCCCAGCGCGAGTAGATGATGACCTGGGTGTCGGAGAGGTCGGGGATGGCGTCGAGCGGCAGGTTTCGCATCGCCCAGACGCCGAGGACCAGCCCGCACGCGACGAGGAGGAGGACGAGAAAGCGGTTCCGCGCGCAGGCGTCGATGATGCGCTCGATCATGTCCGGGCCCCCCTCATCCCGACGTCACTGGCCGCCATGATCGTGCTCCCCGCCCGCGCGCATCCCGGCGAGCGCCGCCTTGAGCTGGCTCTCCGAGTCGATGAGGAACTGGGCGCTGACCACGACCTCCTCGCCGGCGGCGAGGCCGGAGAGGACGGTCACGCGCGCCCCGAACCGCGGGCCGAGCGCGACCGGGCGCGGCTCGTAGCGGCCTTGGCCGGTGGCGACGAGGACGATCTGCTCGTCGCCCGAATCGAGCACGGCGTCCGCGGGCACGGTCAGCGCCTCGCCGCCCGGAACCCGGAGATCGACGTTCGCGAACATGCCCGGCTTGAGCTTCCCGCCCGGATTCGCGAACTCGAAGCGGACGCGCGCCGTGCGCGTGCCTTCCTCGAGATAGGGGTAGATGTAGCTGACGCGGCCGCGGAACATCTCGCCCGGGGAGGAGGAGAGCGTGACCGTCCCCTCCTGGCCGACATGGACGGACGGCAGCTCGTACTCGTAGATGGATGCGGTGATCCAGACCCGGCGGAGGTCCGCGATCACGTAGAGATCGTCGCCCGGCATGACGCGCATGCCGTCGATCGCCGTCTTCGCGATGACCACGCCGTCGGCGGGGGACACGATGTCGACGTGGGTGCGCGGGCGCCGCTCCGTGGCGATCGCCGCGATGTCGCGATCGGTCATCTGCCAGAGCTCGAGGCGCCGCCGCGCCGCCCGGGCGTTCGTCGAGTCGCCGCCGGCGGCGAGGGCGCTCAGGTATTCCTCCTGGGTGGCGAGGAGCTCGGGGCTGTAGAGGGAGAAGAGCGGCTCGCCGCGGCGCACCACCTGTCCCGTGCTGGCGACGTACAGGCGGCCGATCCAGCCTTCGACGCGCGTGTGGATGTGATGGAGCGCCGACTCGTCGTACTCGACGGTGCCCACGGCGCGGATCGTGCGCTCCGCCGTGCCGCGCTCGGCGCGGGCCAGGCGGACGCCGATCCGCTGCTCCATCGCGGGCGAGATCGTGACCGGGACGCGGCCGGGCGTGGCGGTGGCGGGCGCGCTGTGCTCCGCGGCGGCGGGCGCGGCCGCGGTGTCGGCCGGGATCGGCACGAGCCGCATGTTGCAGATCGGGCAGTCGCCCGGCCGGTCGCTCGTGTAGGTGGGATGCATCGGGCAGTGGTAGCGCGCGGCGCCCTGGGTCGCCGTCTCCTCGCGCCGCCCGCAGCCGGCGAGGTGCGGGAGCGCGATCGCGAGCAGGGCGCCGGTCACGAGGGCGATCGCGATCGCCCGCGGAGTTCTCTGCCTCATGACCTGTCTCCTTCGGCTGGCGCGAGGGGGGCTGTCGGGAGCGGCCGCCCGGTGGCGCGGGCGAGATCGGCCGCGCCCGCCGTCAGGTCGGCGCGCGCGCGCGCCAGGGCCAGGTGCGCGCCGACGAGCGCGCGCTCCGAGTCGAGCAGCTCGCCGAACTCGACCTGGCCGGTCTGGTACCCGGAGCGCGCCGAGGCAAGCGCGATCTCGACGCGGGGGATGATGGTCGTCCGGTAGAGCGCTGCGATCTCCGCGGTGCGGCGCACGCGCGCCGCCGCCGCCGCGATCTCGGATCGGATGCGGGTCGCCGCCGCCGAGCGCGCGGCGAGGCCCTCGGCGCGCATGGCCTCGGCCTCGCGCACGCCGGCGTTCCGCGCGCCGAGCCAGATCGGGAGGCTGACCCCGAACTCGATCATCCAGGCGTCCATGCCCGCCTCGGGGCTCGTCGAGTCGCCTCGATCGACGACATAGTACTGAAAGCCCAGCATGAGATCGGGCCAGTAGGCACGGCCGGCGAGTCGCCGTGCGGCCTCGCTCCCGGCGATCGTCGCGGCGGCCGCTTCGAGCTCGGGCCGGGCCGCGACCAGCGAATCGACGGCGCCTCGAGCGAAGGCCGGCGCTCCCGGGGGCAGCGCCCCGAGGAACGGGATCGAGTCCGGGCTCGCGGCGAGCGGATCGCCGAGCGGCGGGAGCGGCGCGTCGGGCGGCCGCCCGAGGAGACGGTTCATCTCGACCGCCTCGACATCGCGCGCGAGCGCGAGGTCGAGGCCCTCCCGCTCGTTCGTGGCGAGCTCGACCTCCGCGCGGGCCACGTCCTCCAGGCGCCCGCGCCCCGTCTCGTAGCGGGTGCGGGCGATGTCCCGGATCTCCGCGACCAGGCGGCGATCGAGCGCGCTGGCGGCGCGTGCGGCGTCGAGATAGAGGAGCTCGGCGGCGCTCTGCCGCACCTGGGCGGCCACCTCGAGCTCCATCGCGCGCACCTCCTCGCTCGTCGCGCGCGCGGCGTGCGTTGCCACCTCTCCGGCCAGTCCGCGCTTGCCGAAGAAGGGGATCTCCTGGCTCACGCCGAAGATCGAGGACTGCGGCCCGCGCACAGTCTCCAGGTGCTCGCCCATCCAGCCATAGGTGAAGACCGGATCGGGGAGGCTCGTGGCCTGGCCGGGGCGGGCGGCGGCCGCCTCGGCGCCGGCCCGCGCCGCGGCGAGCTCCGGGTTGTCGCGAAGCGCGATCGCGACCAGCTCGACGACGGTCGCCGTGTCCGCGGGCGCCGGGGCCGCCGGCGTTGCCGGCTGGGCGCCGGCGGGGTCCGCGAGCGCCAGGGCGAGCGCGCCGGCGGACAGGATGGTCCACTGATTCCGCATCGGATCCTCCAGGAGCGGCGGCCCCCGGCTCTCTTCAAGTATCTGCGCCATAACGCAATAATCGGTGGAGAGCGGAGAGCCGCGGGGGGAAGGCCGAGTCTACCGCCGGCGGCCGCCGCGGCAAGCCTGCGCGGTGACCGGCGATCGGCACGAAACGGATCGCGGAGCGGAGGGATCAGATGCGGAGCGGAGTGTGGAACGCGGGCGGGGGCTGGGCGAGGGCGAGATGCGGCGCGGCGCTCGTCGGGTCTCCTCCGGCGTCGGGCCCGGACGGGAGCGCGCGGGGGCCGGCGGCGAGGCCGATCGTGACCGGCGCCGGCGTTTCCGCGCGGGCCGGCGCCGGCACGCGGGGCGCCGCCTCCGCGGTGGCGCTCGCGAGCTCGGGGCAGCCGCACGCGCAGGCGCGATCGACGTGCGAGGTTCCCGCTTCCACGGGGACTGCCGCGTCGCCCGCGCTCCCCGCGCAGCAACAGGACCGCCCGAGGCCACTGCAGGTGGCCGGCGGGAGAAGGCTCGAGCCGAGCCCGAGCACGATGAGAAGGGCCAGAATACGGTTCATCCAGGATCTGCTGCGGTGGAGAAAACCGGGACCCGGCCGCCGGCCGGGTCCCGAGGACATCACTCTAACACTCCTATCGGCCGGATGGTTCGCGAGCTAGCGCGGCGCGACGAGGAGCTTCGCGGATTCCCGGAGTCCGCCCGCCTCGATCTCGGCGAGGTAGACCCCGGGCGCCACCCGCTCGCCGCGCGCGTTCCGCCCGTCCCAGGCGACGGCCTGGGCCCCGGCGGCGAACCGGCGAGCGGCCAGGTCCGAGACCACGCGGCCCGCGGCGTCGAGGATGCGGAGCCGCACGTCGTCCGGGTTCTCGAGCGTGAAGCGGAGGATGGTCGCCGTGACGAACGGGTTCGGATCGGCCGCGAGCGCGAGCCCGCGCCCGGCGGGGACGACGGCGGCGAGAGCCTGGCTCCCCGGCTCGGGAAGCCCCCAGATCGAGACCGGCTGCGGTCCCGCGGGGACGTTGGTGCCGCGCACGCGGACGGTCCACTGGCCGGGCGCGGGCTCGGCCACGTAGACCTGCTCGACGTTGTTCCGCCGGTCGACGCCGCGGGTCGCCGGGAGGTCGGGGGTGGCCGGCGCGAGCACCCACGGCTGGTGCACCGCGGCCAGCGGATCCACGAGCTCGAGGTCCAGATCGTTGACCAGCGCGATCGCCGCATTCTCGGCGCCCGCCGGATCGTCCCAGGCGATCGTGACCTTGAGCGGGCCGGGCGCGGTCACCTCGAGCGGGAACTCGAGCACGTCGTCCTGGACCAGGTTCTCCTCGCGCCCGGTGCGCGCGTCGATCGCCGCCACGGCGGCGACGAGATCGATGAGCCCGTAGCCGCTCCGGTAGTCGGGCCCCGGGTTGAAGAGGTCGACCGCCGTGTGCATGAGGAGCCCGCGCACGGTGGAGGGCCAGGGATGGAGACCGGTCACCGCGCGCTGGCGCTCCATGACGAGCGCTGCTGCACCGGTCCCCGCCGGGGCCGCCATCGAGGTGCCGCTCATCACCCCGTAGCCGCCGCCGGGCACCGGCGACTTGATGGCCCCGTCGCCGCCCACCTCGTCGCCGGCGGCGACCACCTCGGGCTTCAGGCGGCCGTCGTCGACCGGTCCCCAGCTCGAGAAATCGGTCATCGACGCGTCATTCGAGTTGAGGGCGCCGACCACGATCAGGTTCTTGGCCGGCTTCGGCGGGTTCACGTTGGCGAAGTTCACATACGGCGGTGTGCAGCTCATGCCGCAGTCGCAGTCGTTGCGCTCGTTGCCGCCGGAGAAGGTGATGTTGATGCGGCGGCCGTGGAGCCCAGTCACGATCTGGTCGAGGGCCGGCGCGTCGAAGCGATAGTCGCCGTAGATCGCGCAGTTCGAGCCGGAGACCCCGGTGCCCCAGGAGTTGGTCGTGATCTCGACGCCGTAGGTGTTCACGATGCCCGCGTACTTGGACAGATGGTTCGAGTACGAGTAGGAGTAGATGCGCGCCCCCGGCGCCATGCCGCGCCACTGGCCGGGCGCGCCCCCGTACGCCGGCGAGTTGACCCCGGTCCCGCCGAGCGTGCCGGCGACATGGGTCGAATGGTCGTTCGTCGAGACGTTGTCGACGACGGTCAGGCGCCCCGTGAAATCGGGATGGCCGGGATCGATGCGCCCGCCGTCGACGACCGCGACATCGATGTCGGCGCCGCTCAATCCGTAGGGCGGGTCCTGCACCGTGCCGGCGCGAATGAGCCCGCGCGAGCCGTCGTTCTCGAGCTCGACCGGGGGCGCGATCTCGTCCACGAAGGCGACCTCGTCCGCCGCCGCGATGGCGAGGAGCCGATCCGCTGCGGCGAGGACCGTGTAGCGATGATGGGGGAGGAGCACGGCGATGAGCTCGGTGCCGAGCGCGGCGAGCAGCGCTCGCGCGTCCGCGTCCGCGACGTCGGGATGGAAGCGGACCTCGAGGACGGCCCGCCCATCAGGGGCCAGCGCCCAGGCATCGATGCCCGTCGAGAGGAGCGAGGGGTGCACCTTGTCGGCCGGCGCGAGCGTTGCGACTCCGTCCACGAGGCCCGCCGCCGCCGGCGACAGCGCGGCCGGGATCGTCACCGCGAACGCGTTGTCCGGCAGGTACTGGTGGAAGCGGACGCCGAGCGCCTCGAGCGCGGCGCGCCGGGCCGGGCGATCCGCGGGCTCGAGGACGAGCACCCGGCGCGCGGGCGCGGACGCGTCGAGCGCGGCCGCCACGGCGGCGGGGGAGCGCGCGGGCTCGATCTCGCGGGTGAGGAGGCGGACGGCGGCGCGGCCGGGGGCCGGGAGGAGGAGCATCGCCGCGAGGGCGATCGAGACAGCTTGGTAGTGGATTCCCATCGCACGAGTATACAGGCTTCGGTCCGCTGCCGCCTGCCCGCCTACCCGCCGCCCGCCGCGGTTGCGCGGGTTGGGGCGCGTGCCTATAGTCGGCCGGCGGAGGGACCAGAGATGCCGAGCGAACGTCTGACCGATCGTCTGAGCGAGGAGCTCAAGGTGGCGATGAAGGCGCGCGCGGCCGACCGCGTCGGCCTCATCCGCCTCCTCATCGCCGATCTCAAGAACGCGCGGATCCAGAAGGGGGCGGATCTGACCGCGGACGACGAGCTCGCCGTCCTCACGCGCGGCGCCAGGATGCGCGCGGACTCGATCGAGCAGTTCCGGCGCGGCGGGCGCGAGGACCTCGCCGTGAAGGAGGAGCGCGAGCTCGAGCTCCTGCGCGCCTACCTGCCCGAGCCGATCACCGGCGCCGCCCTCGCGGCGCTCGTGGACGACGCGATCCGGCGCGCCGGCGCCGCGAGCGCCAGGGACATGGGCGCCGTGATGAAGCTCGTCCTCGGCGAGCACGGCTCGCGCGTGAACGGCAGGGACGTGCAGGCGCTCGTCAAGGCGCGCCTCGGCGGCTAGCGGCAGCTCGCGGCGGCTAGCGGGCCGCGCGCACGATCGCCCGCCGGATCTCCCGCTTCAGGCGCTGGCGCTTGCGCCGGGCCATCTTGAGCGCCTTGGCGTCGTGCGCCGTGATCGCCTCGTCGCGCTTCTGCTTGAGGTCGTGGAGCTGCTTCTTGACCGCCGCCTTGTTGATGCCGAGGGCGCCGTGGGCGTGGCGGTCGATGCCGAGCTTCCCGGCGAGGAAGTCGACGAGCTGTTCCTTCTTCATGGCCGAGACGCCCTCGACCCCGTACTTCGCCGCCATCTCGCGCAGCTCGATCACCCGCGTCTTGTGCAGTTGATGAAAATCCATGCTCTCTCCTCACCGTTCGTCTGTGGCCACGTCCCAGTTCGGGCCGCCGCCTTACTGTATCTCACCAGACCGCCCGGTCCGGGATCAAGGGGGAGATTTCGCCGGCTTGTCGGCCGCGGTGCCGCCCGCCCGGGCCGCCGCCATCTCGATCCGCTCGATCACGGGCGGATGGGTCGCGTTCCAGAACACGAGAAACGGGTGCGGGAGGAGGTGGCTCCGGTTCCCGCGCGCCATCGCGACCTTCATCCGGATGAACGTCTCGGGATCGGCGGTGAGCGCGAGCGAGGCGCGGTCGGACTCCCGCTCGAAGCGGCGGCTCACCGCGTTCTCGATCGGCGCGGTGAGGATCGAGACGCAGGCGACGAGCGCGAAGAGCACGGGCACGAGGGCCGGATCGGCCGGGCCGTCGAGGCGCGCCGCGGCGCGGAAGGCCGGTTGCGCGAGGAGCCCGGACAGCAGGAAGAAGCCGATCGCCATGCCGAGCACTGCGAGCGCCCAGCCCTTGAGCACATGCTGGTGTTGCCAGTGTCCGATCTCGTGGGCGACGACCGCGAGCACTTCGGGCACGTCGTGCTGCTCGCTCAGCGTGTCGTAGAGGTAGATCTCGCGGCGGCTGCCGATGCCCGTGAAGAAGGCGTTCGTGTGCGCCGAGACCCGGCTCTGATCGATGACGCGGATCTCCCGGACGGGCACGCCGGCGCGGGCTGCGAGAGCGGAGACCCCGTCCCGGAGCGGCCCCGCCGGAAGCGGCGACACGTGGAAGAAGAGCGGCAGCACGACTGCTTGCCAGGCGATCGCGAAGACGAAGGTGGCGGCGGCGCCGGCCACCGTGGCGACCGCGGGCCAGGCGCGCGGCAAGCGGCTGATGAGCGCGAAGAGCGCGGCGACGAGGAGGACCTCGATCGCGATCGCGATCGCGTGGCTCTTTGCCAGACGCCAGAGCCATGGCAGGAGATCCAGCCGGCGGAAGCCGAAGCGGCCTTCGAGGACGTAGCCGTGGTAGAAGTCGATCGGGAGCTGGGCGAGGCGGAGCGCGAGGCCGAGCGCGAGCATGACCAGCGCGGCGGCGAGGGCCGTGCGTCCCCCGCTCCACCCCCCGGCGCGCTCGGCGAGCCATTGCCCGCCGCCCGCGAAGAGACAGAGCGCGAGGATGCCGGCGACGATGGCGCTCCGCGCGACGCCGCCCGGGATGAAGGCCGCGCGGTAGGCGCGACCGCGCTCCACATCCTCGGGTGTGAAGTGGCGGAGCACGCGCTCCCGCCATCCCGGATCGCGGTTGCCGCGCGCGGCGAGCCCGGCCGCGAGCGCGGACCAGAGGAGAGGGAGGACGACGGCGAGGACGAGGAGGACGTGCGCGGCGTGCCCTCCGCGCGGGCGGATCGTTTCCACGGCGCGATTCTAGCGCAACGGATTCCGGCGCGCGGGGCGCATCCCGGCGTCCCCGGACGCGGCGGCACGCGCGGCGAGCCCCGCACCGAGGGCGACCGCATCATCGCCGAGCCGGGCCATCGTGATGCGCACGCTCCGCACGTCGTCCTTGAGGAGGAAGCGCGGGCGGGCGGCGCGCCGGATCCCGACCACGAAGCGCGGGCCGAGCGCCTCGATGAGTCCGCCGCCGAAGACCACGACGCCGGGGTCGAGCAGGTTCACGACGTTCGCCGTGAGGAGGCCGAGGGCGGCCTGGGCGCCGGCGAGGACCTCGCAGGTGAGCGGATCGCGCGCGCGGTACGCGTCGGCGATGGCGTTCGAGCGCAGCATGTCCCCTCCGGCCGCCTCCGCGGCGACGAGGGGGGCGAGGCGCGATGCACGACCCGCCGCCACCGCGGCGCGGAGCGCTCGCGCGATGCCGTTCCGGCCGGCCAGAGCCTCGACGCAACCGCGTTGCCCGCATCCGCAGAGCGGACCGTCGGCGGCGATCACCATGTGGCCGAGCTCCCCGGCCGCGAGTCGCGCGCCCTCGTGGATCCTCCCGTCGAGGACGAGGCCGCCGCCGATCCCGGTGCCGACGAAGATGGCGACCAGATCGCCGGCGCCGCGACCGGAGCCAAGGTGATGCTCGGCGAGCGCACCGGCATTGGCGTCGTTCTCGAGCGCGAAGGGCAGCCCGACCGCCTCGCCGAGGAGGGCGGCGAGCGGCACGTCCTCCCATCCGGGGAGGTTCGGCGCGGTGCGGACGAGGCCGCGGACTGGATCGATGACGCCGGGGGCGGCGATGCCGGCCGCCCCGATCCGCCGCCGCGTCACGCCGGCCCTGCGCAGCGCGAAGCGGGCGGCATGGGCGATGCGGGCGACGACGGGCGCGACACCCTCTTCTCCGCGCGTCCGCTCGCGGGCGCGGCCCAGCACGCGGCCCCGGCGATCGATGACGAGCGCCAGGATCTTGGTCGCGCCCAGGTCGATGCCGAGGGCGAGGCGGCCGCGCCGCGCCTTGGCCTCGCTCGTCGTCGCCGGCTTCGCCTTCATGGTTCGAGATGCCCGCGCGGCGCCGGCCGTGTCGCACCGGCGCGCCTGCTCCGCGGCCCTGCGGCGCCGGAGCGCTTGCTCCGCGGCCCGCCTTGCCCGTACTCTCGCTCGTGATGAATGGAGTGATGGACGATCGGGGTGCGCCCGCGGATGGTCTCCACCTGCAGGCCTGCGCGGTGCCCTTCCGCAGAGAAGGCGGGATGATCTACTACCTTCTCGTCACCTCGTCGAGCGGGGATCGCTGGATCTTCCCGAAGGGCATCGTCGATCCCGGATTCACTCCGGCCGAGACCGCCCTCCGCGAGGCCCACGAGGAGGCCGGCGCGAGCGGGCGGCTCTCCGCGGCTCCGCTCGCCCGTTTCGAGCGCCACAAGTGGGGTCGCGCCTGGGACGTGTGGGTCTACGCGCTCGCCTGCGAGGGGATCGCCGACGACTGGCTCGAATCGTGGCGACAGCGCCGCTGGGCCGCCTTCAACGAGGCGCGGGCTCTCGTCGGGAAGCCGCTCGGCCACGTTCTCGACGCGGTGCACGAGGCCCTGGTCGCCGGCGGTGTCGACGGCCTGAGCGGAGACGGCTGAGCGGCAGGACCTGTCCGGGGCTGTGTCGGCCACGCTAGCCACCGCTCCCGCCGGCGCGCGCCGGGCCCTTCATCTCGAGCGCGCTGCCGTTCGCGGAACGCTCGACGAGCGCGTCGAAGAGCCGGTTGTCGCAGAGCCGGCGCACGTAGGCGCATTCGAGCTCGGGGTAGAGCCGGAAGGCCTCGGCGAGGAGAAGTCCGGCCTCGCGCTCGATGAGGCCCTTCACCGCGGGGTCGAGCGGTGGCGCGCCCGGAGTCGCGGGCGGCGCATTGACGCGGGCCGAGTACTCGAGGTAGAGGAGGCTCCCGTTCTTGACGAGGCCGGTCACCCGCCCGAGCACATCGGGAGAGAGATCCGTGTGCACCGCGGCCAGCCGTTCCCCGAGCCGCCGGTGCGCGAGCGCATCCACCTCGAGCCGGAGGTCGCGCCCGACGCGCGGCGGCGCGAGCGCGAAGGCCTCGCCGAGCGCCGCCCAGGCGTCGGTCCAGGTCAGACGCCCCCCGGTCTGGTAGAAGACCGTGAACATGCCGTTGCGGCCGAGGAGGAAGGCCGGGGTTACGTCCCCGTAGTAGTCGGTCTCCTCCATCGTGCCCGACCACCCACGCGGGCAGAAGAAGAGCTTGATGTACGGATGGTACGTGTGGCCGTCGGGGTGGTGGATGTTGACGGTCGTGTCCTCGATCCGGACGTAGACGGCGTTCGCCGGTCCGAGCCAGCGGCTCGGGGCGCGCTGGCCGGCGGCGGCGGTGATCTCCCAGTCGGGAGGTAAGAGGGTCTCGATCCGGGCCGCGAGCGGCTCGGCGGCGGGGTCGATCGCCAGGAGCTCGCCCGCGCCGCCGGTTCCGCTCGCGAGCGCGAGGGTGGCGACAGCGCTGCCGGCGAGCGCGAGAGCGCCGAGCGCGGCCCGCTGCGAGCGGTGAGCGGGCGACTCCCGGCGGGTCACGTCACGGGCCGCGTCCTCGCCGCCGCGACCGGCCGGCAGGAGCACGCGGGCGACGGCGCCTCCCGCGGCGACGTTCGAAAGCTCGAAGCGCCCGCGATGGTCGTGCACGATCTTGATCACGACCGCGATCCCGATGCCGCTCCCGCCCTTCTTGGTCGAGAGATAGGGCTCACCCACGCGGTCGAGCATCTCGGAAGGGACGCCGGGGCCCGTGTCGGCGATCTCGATCGCGACGCCGCTCTCGCCGCCCGGCATGGCGGCCGGCCGGGCCCGCACGCTGAGCACGCCGCCATCGGGCATCGCCTCGATCGCGTTCTTGAACAGGTTCGCGAAGACCTGGCGGAGGAGGCGGCTGTCGGCCTCGACCTCCGGCAGATCGAGGGGGAGGTCGAGCCGGACCTCGACCGCGGGGTGGGTGAAGAGCTCGCTCGCCTCCCGGAGGAGCGGCGCGACGGCGACCGGCGCGAGCTCGGGCGCGGGCAGCTTGGCGAGACGCGAGAACTCGTCCGCCATGTGGCGGAGGCTCTCCACCTCGCCGAGGATGGCGTCGAGCGACTCGTGGAGCGCGGCGGTGCGGGCCGTCCCGCTGCCGGCGGCGGCAGGTGCGGTCGCCGCGGACCCCGCTGCCGCGGACCCCGCTGCTGCGGACCCCGTTGCCGCGGACCCCGTTGCCTCGGGCGCGGGCGCTCCCGGCGCGGCCAGCTCCTTCTTCAGACGATGGATCGCGAACTGGATCGGCGTCAGTGGATTCTTGATCTCGTGCGCAACTCTTCGCGCCACGTCCTGCCAGGCCGCGAGCCGTTCCGCCCGCCGCAGCTCACGCCGCGACCGTTCGAGCTCGGCCGCCATCCGGTTGAACGAGGCGACGAGGTAGGCCATCTCGGGGTCACCGGATTCGGCGAGCGTCGGCACCGGCTCGCCGCGGCCGAGCCGCTCCATCGCCCCCACGAGATCCTCGATCGGCCGCGTCAGCCCGCGGGCCATGAAACGGGCCAGGATGACCGCCGCGATGACGACGAGGAGGGCCACGAAGCCGGTCGAGAGCCACACCCATCCTTTCGACACGGCGAGGTAGAGCTTGAGCCGGTCGAAGAGGCTGGCGCCCCGGCGCGCCTCGGCGATCTGTGCGAAGAGCTCGGGGGGCATCGCGTAACCGCCGACGATCACGCGCAATGCCGCCGAATCGAGGGCCGCGATGGCGAGGAGATACCCCTCCGGCTTCTCGATCACGCGGCTCGCGTCGAGGGCGGCCTCGATCTCCGCGGAGGAGATGAGCGGGCCGGCCGCTCCCGGTTCGGCCTGGCGGAGGACGTAGCGCCCGCCCGCGCGCTCGTAGGTGCGGAGGATGTCGAGCCCTCCGGGCGGCGCCTGCCCCTCGGCCATGCCCTCGACCGCGGCGAGGAGATGGTCCTTGAGCGCGCGCAGGGCCACCCGGGCCGCGCCGACCGAGCTGTCCACGGTGCGCTCGACGCCGGGATTGCCCCAGAACTCGATCGAACGGGTGAGCCGCGCGGAGATGGCGAGGGTCAGGGTGAGACAGGGGACGACGGCGAGAGCGATGAAGATGGCGAGGAGCCGCGTGCGGAGCGAGATGCCGCCCTTCCGCCGCCCGCGTCCCAGGTCTCCCGTGCCCCCCGGATCCATGGCTCCTAAGGTTCGGTCCCGAGAGCGGCGCCGGCTCGCCGGCGGCTCGCGGGCGGTCTCTTCGCGACGGGCTGCGCCAGCTGCCCGCACGCCGCGAAGATATCCTTGCCCTGGCTCTGGCGGATGATGACCGCCGCCACGCGCGGCGCGAGGTAGTCGGCGAAGCGCTGCATGCTCGCATCGTCCGCGCGCTCGAAGCCGGCGAGCCCGGTCGGGTTGTACGGGATCAGGTTCACCTTGCTCGGCACCTGGTTCGCGATGCGCACGAGGCGGCGCGCGTCCTCCGTGGTGTCGTTGACGCCGGCGAGGAGCACGTACTCGAAGGTGGCGCGCTGTCCCGTGCGCTCGGCGTGCTCTGCGACCGCGCGCGTGAGCGCGGTGAGCGAGTAGCGGCGGTTCACCGGCAGGAGCGCGCTCCGCGTCTCGTCGGTGGTCGCCCCGAGCGAGACGGCAAGGCGAACCCGGGGCCGCTCGCGCGCCAGGCGCAAGATGGCCGGCACGACGCCGACCGTCGAGACCGTGATCCGGCGCGGGCTCATGGCGAGACCGTCCCGGTGCGTGAGGATGTCGATCGCCCGCACCACCGCCTCGTAGTTGGCGAGCGGCTCGCCCATGCCCATGAACACCACGTTCACCCGCTCGGGCAGGGGGGCGAGGGCGGCGACCGTGTGCACCTGGTCCACGATCTCCGCGGCGGAGAGCTGCCGGACGAAGCCCATCGCGGCGGTGCGGCAGAAGCGGCAGCCGAAGCCGCATCCGACCTGCGAGGACACGCAGAGCGTGACGCGGTGCGGGGTCTGGATGCGCACGGTCTCGATGCGGGCGCCGTCCGCGGCGGCCAGCACGAACTTGCGGGTGGCGGTCTCCGCCGAGCTCTGCTCGTCCACCGGGGTGAGGGCCGGGACCGTGAACCGCTCGCCGAGGCTCGTCCGGAGGAGGGCCGGGAGGTTGGTCATGGCGGCGAAGTCGCGGGCGCGACGGGCGTGCAGCCACCCGAACAGCTGTCGCGCGCGATACGGCTCGTCGCCGGCGGGAAGGCCGGCGATGGTCGCGGCCAGGTCCGCCGGCAGTTCCCCGAGCAGGCTCGGCCGCCCGGGCGCACCTCCCCCCGGGGAGGGCCCTCCGGAGGCCGCCGCGCGGCCGGGTGTCCGCTTGGAGCGGCGGAACTGGACCTGGTCTTCAGTCATAGGAGTCATTGGGCGCCGGACATGGAGCGGCAGTGCGTCGATGCTGCGAAGGCTCGCGCCGGGCGGCGAGCGGATCGGGGAGGGCGCCGCGAGCAATGCGCGCCACGATCGCAACGAGAGAGAGTATCACATCTTGTCCGTGGCGGCCGGTCGCCCGCCGCCTCGCCGGCGACCCGCATGCTCCTCCCCGCCGCTGGCCCCCACGACTCTCCGCGGCGGGGCCTCCTGCTGGCGCCACTGTAAATTCCGTTGCGAAGCCCGTTGACCGCTTCCGTTCTTGCGCTATGCTGGGCTCGAGGGAGTAGATCGCTCATCGACGGCGAGTGACCGCTCGGAGAGGTCCCCGCATCCTCTCGAGGCTGTTCCGGGTTAGTGCCGTCGCGCGAACCCCGCGGCTGCCGCGGGTTTGAAGGAGTCGAATTACCCCATGACCTGCTTCACGAGGTATCTGTTACTCCTGACGTGCCTCCTCCTTCTGGCATCCGTCGTGCCCCCTCAGCCCGCGGTCGCCGGCGATCCTGATGAGCTCATCGAGCGCACCCCGCCCGGCTTGCCGCCGTTCCATCCACCGCCCCCGCATCCTCCGGGCGGACAGCGCGGAGATCCGGACGAGATGCCGGACGGCGACTGGGGCGAGGAAGGTGGCGGCCCCGGCGGCCTGGATTTCCCCGGCGAGGGATCGGGGCTCCGGGGCGCAGGCGGCTGGATCCCGGTCGTGCTCGCCATCCTGAGGTACGGAGTCCTGGCCGCGTACTGATCCCGTCCCCGCCTGCCCACCGAGGCGGGCTTTCGAGAGCGGGGCTTCATGTCGGAGATCAAGGTGAGGAAGGGGAGACCCACCCCGGTGCGGCCTCCGGTTGCCTCGGATGTCCGGGCCGAGCTGGCCATGCTGATGCAGCTCGGCAACGGGCAGTTCGAGTCGGATAACCGGAAGGAAGCCCTGGCTTACTACGCCCGCGCGTGGGATCTCCTGCTGGCGTCCGAAGCTGCTCCCGCCGCCGGCGGAAACGGCCAGGGGCTCGGCGCGAGCGTCATCGCCGGCCCCGCCGAGGCGATCTTCCTCTGCCGGCGCATGGGCGAGGCGCATCAGCTGCGCGGCGAGTTCGACGAGGCGCGGTGCTTCCTGGCCGAGGCCGAGCGCCGTCTAGGTGCGGCGCCCGACGACGTCGAGCTCGGGCAGGTGCTCGCCATCCGCGGTTCGATCGCCACCGACCTCGGTCGCTTCTCGCAGGCCCAGCGGCTGCTCCTGCGCGCCCAGCAGCTCCTGACGAGCTCGCCGGACCATCATGCCTTCGGCGCCATCGAGCGTCGCCTCGGCAAGCTCTACCTGCGCATGGGCCGGCCGCAGGAGGCGCGCACCTATTTCGAGAGCGCGCTCGCCACCTTCCGCCGGATCGGGGATCAGCGCGGCATCGCCGGCACCCTCAACAACCTGGGCCTCATCCACAAGCTGGCCTGCGAGTGGATGGAGGCCATCCGCGTCATGGAGAAGGGCCTCGTCCTGAACGAGATCCTGGCGGACGAGGCCCAGATCGGCGCTCTCTGCATCAACCTGGGCGTCGTGCACCTGAAGCTCGGGCAGTGGCAGCGCGCTGCGGAGCGTCTCGAGCGCGCCATTGCCTCCAACTCGCGCATCGGGAACCGGCGCGGGCTCGCCAACGCCCTGATCGCCCGCGCCAACCTGGCCATGCGGCTCCGGCGCTGGGAGGAGGCCGAGGCGGGGCTCACCGAGGCGATCGCCATCGCCCGCCCGCTCGGTCTCGTGCGCGCCGAGGGACTCGCTCTCGAGTCGCTCGGCGAGCTCTTCTTCGATCGCGGGGATCACGCGCGGGCCGAGGAGCACCTCGCGCAGGGACTTGCGCTCGCGCGCGGGCTCGGCGCCGAGAACGAGCTCGTGGGGGAGCTCGGCCGCCGGCTCGGCGAGGTCTACGCCTCGACCGGACGTCTCGGGGAGGCGCTCGTCCTCGCCGAGGAAGCCGTGCACATCGCCCGCAAGGTCGGCGACCTCTACGAGGAGGCGCTGTGCCACCGCCTGCTCGCCCGCATCGCCGGGCTCGGCGGCGATGGCGATCGGTTCCGCCAGCATGCCGGCAAGGTGATCGAGCGCCTGGCGCACATGGGCGAGCGGCGCGAGCAGGCCCGCACCTTCCTCGCGCTCGGGGATGTCTGGGTCGCCCAGCGCGCGATCCTCGCACCGTCCTGGCGCGACGAGGCGCAGGCGGCCTACCAGCGCGCCGAGACCCTCGCCCTCGGGCTCGAGCTCGACGGGGAGGCCGGGATGGCCGCGCTCCGTCTTGCCGAGCTCGAGCGCGAGCAGGGTCGGCTCGATCAGGCCCTCGTCCGCATCGGTGCCGCGCTCCGTCAGCTCGGGGATGGCGAGGCGGAGATCCGGCGCGCCCTCGCAGAGCTCCGCGTCGAGGTCGAGAACGCGATGGCGGCGGGGTACGGACCGAAGGCGCCCGAGCGCGAGGCGTTCCAGGAGGTGACCAAGCTCTACTCGGGCCGGGCCGACCTGGATCACGTGCTCGAGAACCTGATCGGTCTCGTCGAGGAGCGCTCGGGCTCGGACCGCGCCTTCTTCGCCTGGGGCGGGCCGGATGCGGCGATCACCGTGCGCGGCGCCGCCGGCTTCCGCAAGAACGACGCCGGGCGCGTGCTGTCGGGTCTCGGGCGCGCCACCATCGCCGAGCTCGTGGCCGACAATCGCCCGCTCATCGCCACCGATCCGGGAGCGGATCCCCGGCTCAAGGGTCTCCGGGGCATCGAGCGGCGGGACGGTTCCGCGGCGCTCTCGGTCGCCATCGTGCCGTTCCAGATTCCCGAGCAGGTGCAAGGCATCGTGTTCGTCGAGCGCGCCCCGGGGAATCCCGCCGGCACCTATCGCGCCGCCGACGTGGCCCTCCTCGCCATGCTCACGCATGTCGTGGCCATCGCCGCCGTCGAATCGGAGCGCACCCGGATCCTCGCGGCGAGCGCGCCCCAGGAGAGGTCGGGCGCCCTGGCCGCGGTCATCACCCAGAGCTCGGAGATGCTCCGCATCCTCAAGCTCCTCGAGCGGGTGGCGGCCACTCCGGCCCGGGTCCTCTTCCTCGGCGAGACCGGCACCGGGAAGGGCCTCCTGGCCACCGCGCTCCACCAGATGAGCCCGCGCGCCGGCGATCCCTTCCTGCAGATCAACTGCGCCGCGCTGCCGGAACCGCTCCTCGAGAGCGAGCTGTTCGGCCACGTGCAGGGTGCCTTCACCGGCGCGGTGCGCGAGAAGCGGGGGCTGTTCGAGGAGGCCGCGGCGGGCACCATCTTCCTGGATGAGATCGACAAGATGTCGCCGGCCATGCAGGCCAAGCTCCTCCACGTGCTCGATCGCCAGGAGGTGCGGCTGGTCGGCGATACCAAGTGGCGCCAGATCCGCTGCCGGGTGGCCAGCGCGGCCAATGTCGACCTGCACGAGCTCATCCGGAAGGGGGACTTCCTCGAGGACCTCTACTACCGCCTGAACGAGTTCTCGGTCGTGGTGCCGCCGCTGCGCGAGCGGCCGGAGGATGTGCTCCTGCTCGCCCGCCACTTCATCGAGCGGTCGGCGTCACGCATGGGGCGCCACCCGCGCGGGCTCGACCCCGAGGTGGAGCGCCTCCTTCTCTCCTACGAATGGCCGGGCAACGTGCGCGAGCTCGAGAAGATCGTCGAACGCATGGTCGTGCTGGCCGTGGACGATGCGCCGCTCGGCCTCGACCTCTTGCCCGAGTCGTTCGTGCGCCCCTTCGCCGCGCTCAAGTCGGGGACGACGCTCCGGGAGGAGATCCGCCGCCTCGAGGCACGGCTCATCGGACAGGCGCTGCGCGAGAACGGATGGAACAAGCTGCGCACCGCGCGCACGCTCAAGCTCTCCTATCCCGCCCTGCTCAAGAAAATCCGCGAGTACGATCTCGATCGACGCAAGCCGGCACCCGGATCGGTCCGCCGACACAAGAGTGTTAACAGCGGGCTGTGATCTTTTTTTATAGCGTCAAGTCTTCTTCCCGCAGCATCTTGCAGGCCTCGCTCGGCCGCTCATAGCAACGGACTTTATACTTCGGGCGACGGGAGCCATGAAGAGGCTGTTGCGGCGATCAGATCCCCGCTTCCAACTCACTATGAATTCAATGGTTGCGGATTTCCGAGCGCTCGGCTCCTGATTGGCACGTTCCTGGCTCTTGCATATGTGCGGAGTGGGGACCTCCTAGGGCTCCTGAGGGTATTCAGAGCTCCGAGTTCTCCGGACAGGTTCTTCCTCATACGACAACCTGGGCTGTCCGGAGCTCTCGGAACTGAGTACCCCGGGAGCCCGAATTTTTGCGCCGCGGTTTCCGGCCCTGGCTGGTCGGGGCGCCGCGCCTCCGACGGCGCCATCGGCGGTAAAATGAGCGCCGCCCGGGAGGCGTGACAGAGCGGCCTCGGGTTTGTCGACCCGAGGCCGTTTCTCGTTCGCGGCCCGGTCCCGAGCGGTCCGGACCTCTGTGGCAGCGCCGCCACGCGGCCGTGATCCGGGCGCCCCGTTCGCGCCGCGGCCGGGCCTTCGTCCCGCTCTGCCTCCCTCCTCGTATCTCACTTTTCAGCAACATCTTGCCCATCCAGTTCGATCTCGCGCGCCGGCTGGCATCCGGCATGCGCTAGGCCTCCGGTGCGGGCCCGCAAGGGGCCCGCCGGGTCCGGTCTCACGCCGGCCCGGGGAGGAGCCATCCGTGGCTCCTCACACCTGAAGGAGGTGAGCCTCGATGCTTCGCCACTCGACCGGGCTCCGATCCCCCCGCCCGAACGGCCGCGGGTTCGCGACCTTCGTCGCGCTCCTGCTCGCCGCCGCCACCGCGAGCTGCGATCTCGATGACTCCGGCGATCACGTCGTGGCGCCGCGCGACACGACGCCGCCCGCGATCCCGAGCGGGGTCGTGTCCGTGACCGGCGACGGCGAGGTCGAGATCCTGTGGTCCCCCAACCGGGAGGCCGATCTCGCCGGTTACCGCGTCTACTGGAGCGCGACCGCGCCCGGGCCGTACGAATTCATGGCCGAGACCCGGACGCCTCGCTACATCGATCGCGATGTCGCGAACGGCACGACCTACTTCTACGCGGTCACCGCCTTCGATCTGGCGGGGAACGAGAGCGAGCTCTCGCTCGAGCTGGTGCACGACACGCCGCGGCCCGCCGGGGAGAACCTCGTTCTCTTCCGTGCCGGCGGCACCGCCTGGGAGCTCTCCGGCTACGACTTCAGCCACTTCGTCCGGCGGCCGTTCACCGCGGTCGACACCGACATGTACTTCACATTCGAGAGCGGCCGTCCCGCCATGGTGGCCCCCGATCCCGCGACCGACCTCCAGGACGCCGGCTACGCCGAGCTCGACGATCTCGACTGGGCCCCGCCGGGCGGCTGGACCGGCGAGGATCGCGTGACCCTGATCGAGGGGCACAGCTACTACGTGTGGACCCGCGACGATCACTACGCCAAGTTCCGCGTCACCGATCTCGACGGCGAGCGCGCGGTGATCGACTGGGCCTACCAGATCGACCTGTCCAATCCCGAGCTCAGGGGAGGGAGGTGATCCCGATGCGCACTCCGATGCGAACCGGCGCCGCGCTCCGCTGCGCCCTCGCGCTTCTCGTGGCCGCTCTCTTCGCCGGTGCCGCCGCCGGGCCGGCCCGCGCCGAGCCCCCGCTCCGCGTGCGGTTGTGGGTCGACCGCGGCCCCGAGGCGACCTACTTCCCGGGCGAGAGCGTGTGGGTGACCTTCACGGTCAACAACGACGCCTATGTCTGCCTCTACAACATCGACACCGAGGGTCGCGTGCAGGTGCTCTTCCCGCCGCCCGGGGATCCGGGCTTCGTGCGGGCCCACGAGGTCGTGGAGCTGCCCGGTGCGGACTGCGATTTCGAGTACGTCATCGCCGGACCGCCGGGGATCGAGACCATCGAGGCGATCGCGAGCCGCGCGCACCTCGCCGGCTGGGAGGATGGATGGGACGGGGAATGGGAGACCGAGGACTGGGACGAGCGCCGCTTCGGGCCGGGCGATGGTCGCGACTCTCGTGACGAGGAGGAGTGGGATGAAGGCGAGGAGTGGGATGAGGGCGAGGAGGGGCCGCCGCGCCCGAAGAGCGACGGCTGGGACGAGGGGTTCGGCGGCCGGGAGATGCGCCTCGAAGCGCGCCCGCTCGCGCCGCCGCGCGCGACCGGGATCCAGGTCTCCGGCGATCCCTTCGTCGCCATCCGCCGCGTGAACCGGCGTCTGCTCCCCGCGCCGTGCGCCGCGCGCGACTACGACACCGCGGTCCTCTCGTTCTACGTCGGGCGGCCCGTTGCCTACCCCCGCTACACGTGCAACGACTGCCACGGGTCCTACCACGGCTATGATCCCTATGCCGATCGCTGCTCGGTGTTCTCGGTACGCATGAACGTGGGCTGGGTGTACACGCCGCATCACGTCGTCGTGCACGACGTGCACGTGATCGAGCCGCGCTACGTTTACGTCCGCCATCCCGCCGTGCCGAGCCGCTACAAGCACCTGAAGCGGACCTGGCCCTCGCACGACCGCTACAAGCTCCGGAAGGAGTTCCACGACTCGCCGGCCTGGACCTCCGCCGCGAAGCCGGGTCCCGGGTGGAGCGCGGCGTCCCCCTCCGGCCGGGGCAAGGAGGCGGGAGGCGCCGTCCGCTGGAAGACGAGGACGTCCCGATCCGCGGAGCCCGCATCGCAGGAAACGGCGGTCCGGGTCAATAAATCACGCGAAGCGATGCCGTCCGCCGAGTCGCCGGCGACGGCGCAGAAATCGGCGCCTGAGTACAAGAGCTCGCCGCCGGCCGCGAAGTCGAGCGGCGCGAAGTCGAGCGGGTCGAAGTCGAACGGGGCGACATCGAGCGAGGTGAAGTCGGGCGGGACCAAGTCGGGCGCCGCGAAGTCGAGCCCGGCGAAGTCGAACGGGACCGGATCGAGCGGCGCGAAGTCGAGCGGGTCGAAGTCGAACGGGACGAAGTCGGGGACCGCGGCCGGGAAGCGCTGAAGCCGGCGCGGTCAGACGCGGGCGATTCCCTCCGGGGCGGTGGCGAGGAGCGCCGCCCCAAACACGCCCGCTGCATCTCCGAGCAGCGGCGGCCGGATGGGGGTCGCCATCCGATCCGAGAAGAGATGCGCCGCGACGCGCGCGGGGCCGTCCGTGTAGAGGCGCTCGACCTGCGAGAGACCGCCGCCGAGAACGACCACATCCGGGTCGAGCACGTTCAGGATCACGGCGATCCCGCGCCCGAACCACTCGAGGTAGTCGTCGGCGGCGGCTCTGGCGGCCGCGTGGAGCGGGTGCGCCGGGGCCTCAGCGGCGGCCCAGATCTCCGGGGCGGCGAGCGCCTCGCCGTGCCGGGCCGCGAACCGGCGCGCCATGCCCGGTCCCGAGAGGTACGTCTCGAGGCAGCCGCGCCGCCCGCAATAGCAGGGCGGGCCGGCCGCATCGAGCGCCACGTGGCCCCATTCGCCGGCGATCCCCTCGTGCCCCTCGAGCGCGCGCCCGTCCACCACGATGCCGCCGCCCATCCCGGTGCCGAGGATCACGCCGGCGACGACGCGGGCGCCGCGTCCGGCGCCGAAGCGCGCCTCGGCGAGCGCGAAGCAGTTGGCGTCGTTGGCCATGACGAGCGGCAGGCCGATTCCGCGCGCGACGTCCGCGAAGAGTGGCCGGCCGTTGAGCGCGGTGGAGTTCGAGTTCTTGAGGAGGCCCGTCACCCGCGACCGGGCGCCCGGCGTGCCGAGGCCGACGCCGGCGACCGGCTGCCCCGCACAGGCGGCGGCTGCCTCGCGGGTGAGCGCGCCGATGAGCGCGACCGTGCCCGCGTAGTCGCCTGCCGGGGTGGCGACCCGCCTGCGAAAGCGCGGCGCCGGAAGCTCGGTGCCGCCGAGACGATCGCGCTCGAGCGCGACGACCTCGGTCTTGGTGCCGCCGAGATCGATGCCGATGACGATGGGTGCCGTCATGCCGGATCCAGGTCTGGCGCGGCTGCCGCTAACGCGGTCCGAAGAGCACGGGCCCGAAGGTCCAGGCCGAGAAGACGACGGCGGCGAGGGCCAGGACCGCCGCGCCGATCGCCAGGATCTGCGTGCCGGGACCCTCGCGGCCGCGTACTCCGGCCCCGAAGAGCAACGCCGCCGCATAGCCGCCGGCGAAGCCGCCGCCGTGCGCGTAGTTGTTCACGCCCGGCATCAGAAATCCGAACAGGAAGAGGATGAGCGCCTGGGACCAGATCTGCCTGGTCATGAGCGAGCGCCCGGCGCGACGCCCATGCGCGAGGAGCGCGCCGAGGAGCCCGAAGATGGCGCCCGAGGCGCCGATCGTGGGCGCCCCGGAGAGGACGTTGGACACCAGGAAGCCGGCGGCCCCGGCCAGGACGAAGATGAGGAAGGCGCGCGCGGAGCCGTAGATCTCCTCGACCTCCGGGCCGAGGCTCCGGATCCAGTACACGTTGAAGATGATGTGGAGTATTCCGCCGTGCAGGAAGGTGGCCGAGAGGAGCGTCCACCAGTGTCCGCGGGCCCAGGCCACATCGCCGGTCATGCCGAGGGTGAGGAGCGCGCGCCGGCTCGGGGCGAGGAAGTTCAGGATGCCGCGCGGCGGGAACACCGCCTGCAAGTCGATGGCAAGAGCGATCACATAGAGGACGACCGCCGCGGCCGCGATCATGGCCGTCGGATCGAGTCCCCCCAGGACTCGGCTCAGCCCCGGGGTGAAACCCCAGAGCCCGGGCCGGAGCCGCCCGCAGAAGGGGCACCGGGGCTCAGAGATCGAGATGAGCTTCCGGCAGGTCGGACAGAGGATGGCTCCCGTCGTCTTCCGCACGTCGGTTCTGCTCCCGGTTGTCCCCGGAGGCCCCCGGCCTTCCCGGACCACGATTCTCATGTTCCGGGGCGGCTCGGCCGGCGCCGCCCCCCGGTCAGGTCCGCCCCGCGCCCGTCGCGACGTCCCGGCCCCGTGGCCGGGAGCGAGCGCCTTCCGCGGCCGGCAGGGAACCTGGCGCCTTCCGTGGCCGGCAGGGAACCTGAGGATCCCCCAGCGGTTCTAGGGTCGGGAGACCGCGCCGGCCCGCGGGCCGGCCGGGCTCTCGAGGCCGGGCGAATCCGGTCCCGCAACCGGCGCATCATACGGCGAGAACAGGCTTGGCGGCACCCGAACGGTTGGCGGTTCCTAGGGGGATTGAGCCGGCAACCGGGAAGGCGCCGCCAGACCTTCTCGACGGTCGAAGGGCGACTTCGCGGCGGACGACGGGAATTGACCCCGCCCCAGCATCTCTCCTACGCTCCCTGTCTTGCTCGTGCCTGAAGCGCTCGACTCGAGCTCGTCTGCTTCCCCGGCGCCCGGCGGCGCGAACCAGGTCCGACCGGGCGCGTTTCCACGATCCCCTGGAGTCCGTCGACTGCCCATGAGCCAAACCTCGGTGCCTCGCCACCGCCTCGCCCGGGCGCTTTTCCTGGCGCTCGGCGCCGCGCTCGTCCTCGCCCTCCCCGGTCTCGAGTCGCCCCCGGCGGGAGCGCACGATGCCGCTCCGGCGGGGATCCAGTCCGCGCGCGGCCCCGCTCTCTGCGCCGTGCCGCCCGTCCCCGGGAAGGCCGGCTTCCGCGCCACGAGCCGCTTCGGGCCGGCGCGCGACGGCCGCCCCTTCCGCGCCCCCGGCGAACCGGCCGCGTCGCGCGCGCTTCCCGACACCCTCGATGTCCTCGCCGTGCGCGTCGACTTCGAGGATGAGCCGATGGACTCGACCCAGGCCTACATCGAGCGTGCCTTCCTGTTCATGGCGCAGTACTGGAACCAGGTGAGCGACGGCCGGATCGTGACGCGAACGACCGTGACCGACTCGGTCTATCGCCTTCCGGAGACGATGGCCTATTACGGCTACGACCCCGAGTTCGAGACGCGCCAGGTCGTCTTCATCCGCGATGCGATCCAGGCGGCCGACGACGACTTCGACATGTCGGCCTTCGATGTCCACATCGCGGTGCACGCCGGCGCCGGGCAGGAGGCCGATGTGCTCGGCGACTCGCCCGAGCAGCTGTGGTCGGTGTTCGCCCCGTTCGAGGTGCTCCAGGCCTACCTGCCCGATTCGACCGCCGCGAACGGCATCCTCACCAACGATCGGAAGCCCGACGGCGATCCCTACTATGTCCAGTTCGGGCTCGTCCTCCCCGAGGTCGAATCGCAGGACCAGACGCCGAGCGGCGTACCCTTCGTGTTCGGCATGACCGGCGTCTATGCGCACGAGTTCGGGCACGCGATCGGGCTCCCCGACCTCTACGACACGACGCCCTCCGACGTCCCGGATTCGCAGGGGCTCGGCGCCTTCGACATCATGGCCGCGGGCACCTGGAACGCGAACGGGTTCGTGCCGGCGCGACCTTCGGCGTGGTGCCTCTTCGATCTCGGCTATCTCGATGCCCTCGTGGTGACGACGCCGGGCCGTGTCGATCTCTGGTCGGTCGCGAGCGCCCCTCCCGCCGATCAGCCGCGACTCGCCGCCATCCCGCTCGGCGGCGACGAGTACTACCTCGTCGAGAACCGGGTCCAGGATCCGAACGCGAACGGGCTCTTCGACTGGAACGACGCCGACCAGGATTCGATCTTCGACTACTACGACGACGACTACACGGGAGCCGAGTTCGACTTCTTCCTGCCCGGAGACGGCACCGGCTCGGGACTCCTCATCTACCACGTGGATCCCTCCACGATCGCCGCCAACTTCGTCGCCAACACGGTCGTCGCCAACCCCCGCCACAAGGGCGTGGATCTCGAGGAGGCCGACGGCATCGAGGACCTCGATGACTACGCGCGCTCGATCGAGAGCTTCGGGAGTCCGAACGACGCCTTCCGCGCCGGAAACGCCATCCGCTTCGCGCCGGACACCACCCCCTCGACCGTCTCCTCCTTCGGCGTGCCGAGCTTCGTGACGATCGACTCGGTGAGCGCCGCCGGGAATCTGATGTCCTTCCGCGTCGACTTCGACCGGCGGAAGGGTGGGAGCTGGCCGGCGGCGATCGCCGGCCCGCTGGGCGGCAACCATCCGGTGGCCTTCGATCTCGATCCGGCTTCGGCGATCGAGGGCCTCGAGACCGTGGTCGTGGACACGACCGGCGGCGTATGGATCATCGCCGCCGACGGCTCGATGCCGCTCGGCGCGCCGTTCGCGCAGATCGGCCCCGATGCGAACACCACACCCGCGATCGGGGACGTGGACGGCGACGGCGCGGCCGAGCTCGTGGTCGTCGCCGCCGACGGCACGATCTACGCCTGGAACGGCGATGGCAGCGAGGTCGTGGACGGCGACCGGGATCCGGCGACCACCGGGATCTTCGCCCGCGCCGGCCGCTCGCTCCGGGATGCGGTGCCCGTGCTCGCGCGGCTCGGCGGGACGTGGGACGCCGTGATCGTCGGCGCGCCGGCGGACACGAACGGCATGGGCGAGGTCCTGTGGGCCGTGCTGCAGAGGGACTTCCCGGGGCTGCCGGTCGCGATCGGACGCGCCGAGATCGCGGGCGATCTGACCGCGCCGCCCCTCGTCTTCGCGACGGCGCCGCCCACGCTCCTCGTCGCCGCGGTGGCCGACGAGCGCACGCGCTTCTACGCGGTCGAGCCCGCCGCCCCCGGCACGCCGGCCGCGGTCGCCGAGGTCCCGCGCGATCGCGCCGACATGCAGCATGCCGTGCGCTCGATGATCGGCGGGGATCTCGACGGGGACGGTACCTTCGAGGTCCTCGCCTCCGACGACCACGGGCGGATCGAGGCCTATGGGACCGGGCTTCCGGTCGCGGGCGGCGGTGAGCTCGCGACGCTCCGCGGGCTCCCGGGCTGGCCCTTCGCGCTCGGGCTCGGGGTCGCGCACGACCTCGCGCTCGCCGACATGGACCGGGACGGCCGCCGCGAGGTGCTCGTCTCGGCCTTCGACGGTCGCCTCCTCGCCTTGAATTTCAACGGCACGCCGCAGCTCTCCTACCCGCTGGCGATGGGCGGGCCCGACCGCCTGGTGCCGCGCCTCGCGCCGTCGCCGCTCGCGATCGATCTCGCGGGCGACGATCGGCCGGAGCTCTTCTTCGCCCCGGGCGACGGGCGCGCCTTCGCTACCGATGTGGACGGCCGCGTCCTCGACGGCTGGCCGCTCCCCGGCCCGGCCGCGCAGGGCGCGCTCCCGATCGTGGCCGATATCGACGGCGACGAGCGGCTCGACCTGGTCGTGCCGAGCGACATGGGGAGCGGGACCCAGCTCATCGCCTACGATCTGGGGTTGGCGGAGGGACCGGGGAGCGCGTGGACCGGCTACCGGGGCGGCCCCGCCCACTCGGGCCTCGTCACGACGCCGCCGCTCGCGCCGGCGGCCGAGTCGTTCGCCGACCAGATCTTCGTCTATCCGAACCCGGTGGACGGCGACGCGGCCACCGTCCACTTCTCGCTGGGCGAGGAGGCCACGGTCGACGTCGAGATCCTCGACGCGCTCGGCCGGGTCATGGCCCGGCCCGCCGAAGGTCTTGCCCTGCCCGGCCGCACCGATCATGAGGTAGTATGGGACGTTCGCGACGCGGCGAGCGGCGTCTATCTGGTGCGCCTGTCGATCAAGGGCCAGGGCGCCAAGGTGATCGAGACCAGGCCGTTCGCCGTCACCCGCTAGGAGATCCGAGGATGCCCAACCGACGCCACCTTCTTCACCGCACGGCGGTCCTCCTGGTCCTCGCCGGCGCTTTCGCTGCCGCCGGTCCGGTCTCCCCCGTGGCGGCGGCCGATCGCCCCGGTCTCGTCTCGCTTGAACTGCCGATCGGCACGCGCGGCACGGGCATGGGATCGGCGTTCGTCTCGGTGGTCGACGATCCGACCGCGACCTTCTGGAATCCGGCCGGCCTCGCCCGCCTCGATGTCGCCGAGAAGCGCATCGCGATCCACTTCCAGCACAACGAGTGGATCTCCGACTTCCGCCAGGACTACGTGAGCGGCGGGACGCGCTTCGGCAAGCACGCGGTGGGCGGCAGCTTCTCGGGGTTCTACATCGGCGACATCGACGGCCGCGACGAGTTCGGCCGGGAAACTCTCACCTTCGGCGCCTACGACGTGGTCGTCACCGGGACCTACGCCTATTCGCCGACCGATCGCGCCGCGCTCGGCGGATCGGTCAAGTACATCGTCCAGAACATCGAGAACCTGACCGAGTTCGCCTTTGCGGCCGATCTCGGCGGACAGTACGAGCTCCGGCCCGATCTCTGGATCGGCGGTGCGGTGACCAACCTGGGGAGCGGGGTCACTTACATCAATCAGCAGGACGACCTGCCGACCGCGGTGCAGGTCGGCGGCTCCTACGTGCTCCCCTGGCGGCTCGGCAACGGGTCGCTGCTCGCGGCCCTCGACGTGCGCAGCGCGCGCGGCGACGACACGCACGTGCTCTTCGGCGGCGAGTACGACTACGCCGGGGTGGCCCGCGCCCAGGTCGGTTACGGGACGGGCTACGACAACTCGGGCCTCTCCTTCGGGCTCGGGGCGTCGGTCAACCAGTTCGAGCTCGGGTACGCGATCGTGCCGTTCGAATCCGATCTCGGCTCGACGCATCGCTTCTCCTTCGGCGTAGGGCTCTAGGACACGCGAGCCATGGGCGCGAGGCGCGCGCTCGGCACGGCCGCCGTCCTCGTTGCCCTCGCGGCGCCCGTGGCGCCGGCGCTCGCGGGCCCCGGCGAGCTCCTCGTCCGCGTCCGCGCCGCCGAGTCCCCGCCGGCGGTCCCCGCCCGCACGGCCCCGCCCGCTCGCCTCGCCGCCCCTCTCGAAGCTTCGCGCCTCGTCGCAGAAATCGGCGCCACGCTCGGGCCGGCGGAGCGTGCCGCGCTCGCGGCGGCCGCCCCGCTGCTGGCCGCGCGGGCGGTCCCGCCCGCGCTCGCCCGCGGCGCCGCCGTGCCGCCGGCCGCGGCGGCCGCCGCCGATCGCCTCGCCCGCACCTATCTCCTCACCCTCGCGCCCGGCGCCGACCGCGCGTCGGTGCTGGCCGCGCTCGCCGCCGCGCCGCTCGTCGAGCTCGCGATCGAGAACCGGACCATGGCGGCCGGGCCGATGGCGCGCGCCGCGCTGCCGGCGGCGGCGGCCCGCGGGGGCGAGGGCGATCCGCTCCGCCCGGCGCAGTGGTACCTGGACCGGGTCGGGGCGCGGGACGCGTGGGCGGTCACCCGCGGGCGGGCCGATGTCCTCGTCGCAGTGATCGACACCGGCGTCAACCCGCACGCCGATCTGGTCGCGAATCTCTGGGTGAACGACGATCCGCCGGGGAACGCGCGGCCGGACGACGACGGTTTCGATCAGGACGGGAACGGCGCGGTCGAGGACTGGGAGCGGGACGACGACGACGACAACGGGTACGTGGACGATGCGAGCGGCTGGGACTTCGTGGACGCGCCGCGGATCGGCGGACCGGGGGACGCGGTCGGGCGCGATCCCGACGTGAGCGACGACTCGGGTCACGGCACGGCGGTCGCGGGCGTGATCGCCGCCGTCGCCGACAACGGCATCGGGATCTCGGGCCTCGCCCCGGCGGTCACGCTCATGCCGGTGCGCGCCGGGTTCAACCCCGGGCTCGGCGCCTTCTCGGGCGTGCTCGAGGAGGACGACGCCGCGGCGGCGATCGTCTATGCCGCGGAGAACGGCGCCCGCGTCATCAACATGAGCTTCGGCGACACGCTCCTCTCGCCGATCGTGGCCGACGCGGTCGCCTATGCCGCGGGGCTCGGCGCTGTGCTCGTGGGCGCGGCCGGCAACGCGCGCGCCGACGGCATGCACTATCCGTCCGGGCTGCCCGACGTGATTGCGGTCGGCGCCACGGACTACGCCGATCAGCGCGCGAGCTTCTCGAGCTACGGCGCGGCGCTCGATCTCGTGGCCCCCGGCGACGGTATCCTGACCACGGTCGTGGACGGGGACGAGGACGCCTACGTCACGCTCTCCGGCACCTCGTTCGCCGCCCCGCTCGTGGCGGCGGCGGCCGCACTCCTCGCATCGCGCGCGCCCGCGCTCGGCGCCGCCGAGATCGCAGCCCTCCTCACCGGGAGCGCGCGCGATCTCGACCCGCCCGGGTTCGACTTGGAGACGGCGAACGGGCGGCTCGATGCCGGACGCGCGCTCACGGTCCCGCCCGCCGCCTCGGTCGCGATCCACGCGCCGGCGGGAGGCGCCGGGATCGACGCGAGCGCGCCGCTCGTCATCACGGCCGAGGGGCTCCGTCTCGCCGAATACGTGGTCGAAGCGGGCGCGGGACGCGACCCGTCCGCCTTCACGACGCTCGTCCACGCTGGCGGCCGCCAGGTGGTGGCCGACACGGTGGGAGTCTGGGAGACGGCAGCCCTCGATCCCGGCGAGTACACGCTCCGCCTCAGGGCGCGCGACGAGGTCGAGGGCTGGCGCGAGACGCGCACCCTCGTCACCGTGGATCACACGCCGCCCGTGATCGGGGACGCGAGCGTCGAACTGCTCTGGGTCGAGGAGCGCCTGATCTCGCATGTGTTCTTCACGACGGACGATCTCGCCCGCGGCCGGGTCGACGTCTATCTGCCCGGGTCTGGAAGCCCTCGGCAGATCGACGAGGGCTTCCTGACCCGGGACCACGTGCTGCGCATCCCGGAGGACATCCCGCCGGGCCCGACGCGCCTGAACCTCCGCCCGGTGAACGCGGCCGGGCTCGCCGGTTGGGGTCTTAACATACCGGCGACCGTCGTCGCCGAGCGCGCCGGGACCGAGGCCTTCACCGAGCGTGCGCGCCTCCTCACCGACGGCGAGCTCGGCCCGCCGATCGCGGACCTCGACCAGGACGAGGCCGGCGACCTCGTCGTCATGGCGGCGCCGGAGGAGGGCGGTTCGCCCTACGGCCCCCTCGTGATCTACGAGGCGGCGGGGGCGGACGCCTGGGCCGAGCGTCTCGTGCTCCCGTACCGGCTCCTCCCGCGCGCGACCGGAGACACCGACGCGGACGGCCGCGCCGAGATCCTCGCGAGCGGGGCCGGCAGCTCTTGGCTCCTCGAGAGCCGCCGCCCCGGCGCCTATCCCGATTCGCTCGTGTGGGCCGACACGACGACGGCCGCCGGCTTCGCGATCGGGATCGCGCCGCTCGGCGCGCGGCGCGGGCCGTCCCTCCTCGCGATCCGCGGCGATTCGCTCCTCGTCTACGCGCCGACCGGGGACGCGGCCGCCTGGACCCGCGCCGCCTACGGGAATTTCAGCGGTTCGGCGCGAAGTTTCACGCCGACCTTCTTCGCCGGCGACGTGGACGGCGACGCGGCGACCGAGCTCGTGATCGGGGACGCGGGCGGCCGTCTCCTCGCCTTCCGCGCCGCGGAAGGGCTCCTCGAACCCGTCTACCAGCTCGCGCTCCCCGCGGCGACGGGCCCGCGCATCGCGGGCGGGGACATGAACGGGGACGACCGGCCGGAGGTGGTGGTGGATCTCGGGGTGGATCTCGACCTCACCTCGGAGGCGCTCCTCGCGCGCCGCCGGCACCTGGTGCTCGTTTACGGCGCGCGCCCCGGGACGGGCTTCCTCCTCCGCGACGCGATCGGGATCGCCGGGGTCGAACCGGGGGGGAATGCGGTCGCCGTCGCCCAGCTCGATGCCGATCTCGAGTCGGAGATCGTCGTCGCCGCCGCACCCGATCTCTATGTCTTCGACCGGACGCCGGACGGCGACTGGCTTCCCCTCTACTACCGCGCCGGCGTGCGGAGCGCGGGGCTCGCGCTCGGCGACGCCGACCGGGACGGGCGGCTGGAGATCGCCGCGCGGATCGACGACGTGGCGAGCGGAGGGCCGGCGATCGCCGTCCTCGAGGCCCGGACGCAGACCGTCCCGGGTCCGCCGCCGCCGTCGGGCCTCCAGGCGACGATCGCCGCCGGCGGGGCGGTCGACCTCGCCTGGAACCCTGGCCCGGGGTACGGCTTCCGCGTCTATCGCGGTCTTGATCCGGACGTCGCGTGCGGCGCCGCCGCGCTCCTCGCCGAGACGACCCTGCCCGCCTATCGCGACACGACGGCCCGCGGCTTGGACCAGGTCGTCTACCGCGTGAGCGCGGTGGACGGGAGCGGCGAGGGCGACTGCACGGCGCCCCTCGTCGTGCGCCCGGGCGAAGCGCCGCTCCTCCTCGGCGCGGAGCCCGCGGCCGTGCGCGTGGTCCGCGTCGTCTACTCGCAGAGGATGGACGAGAGCGCAACCCGCCTCGAGAACTACCGGCTCGACGACGACAGGGGCGCGGCGGTCGGCATGAGCTCGGTGCTCGCGGCGGGCGGCGACCGCGAGTTCCTCCTCGTCCTCGGCCGCGATCTCGAGCCCGGCGCAACCATGCTCCTCCGCGTGGGCGCGGTGCGCGGGGCCGGCGGCGCGCCGCTCGCCGGCGCCGCCGAGATCACGTTCGTCGTGCCGGAGACGCTTCCGCGGCAGAAGCCCCTCGCGCTCGAGAGCGCCGCGGGTGAAGCGGGCGGCACCGCGGTCCTCCTCCGCCTCTCCGCGCCGCCCGACTCGGTCCTCGGCGCCGATCCCGCGGGCTACCGCGCGTCGGGCGGGCTCGCGATCGCCGCCGCGGAGGTGGACGGGGCCGCGGTCACGCTGCGCCTCGATCCGGCGACCCCGCTCCATCCCGGCATCTTCCGCCTCGCGCTCGCGCCGGCCCTCCGCGGCGCGGCGGGCGAGGCGGTCGTCGCCGGCCAGGGGGACGAGGCCGAGCTCGTGATCGGCGGCGCGGTCGTTCTCTATCCGAATCCCTACGCTGCCGGGCGGGCCGCGGCCGACGGCGTCACCGCGGTCGGCCTCGCGCCGGGGAGCGCGGTCCAGGTCCTCGACGCCGCCGGGCGTGAAGTGCTGCGCATCAACGCAAGAAACGACGGGACGGCGTTGATCCCCGTGCGCGGGAGCGCGGATCTCGCGAGCGGCGTCTATGTCGTCCGCCTGACCGCCGCCGACGGCGACCGGACCCTGCGCCCGCTCGCCGTCGTACGCTGAGCGGCCCTGCCGCAGGGTCCGGCCGCCAGGCTTGCCGCCGCCCCCGGTGCGCGCCTAGAATCGCGCGTGGGCTTCTCCGATATCCTCGAGCAGGACAGCGCCAAGCGGCAGCTCCAGGCCGTGCTCCGGTCCGGGCAGGTTCCCGGCGCGTTCCTCTTCCAGGGGCCCTGGGGCGCCGGGAAGACACGCACCGCGCTCGTCTTCGCCCGCGCGCTCAATTGCGAGACCGCGACCGAGGACGCCTGCGATGCCTGCCCCTCCTGCAGGCGGGCGCTCAAGTTCGCGCATCGCGATATCCGCTTCATCTTCCCATGGCCTGCAGCGGGGAAGCCGGACGAGATCGAGGCCGAGGAGGCCGAGGCGATGCGCGGCTGGTCCGCCGACCCCCTCTATCTGCCGCCGACCGAGCGCTTCGCCTCCATCTCGATCGACAAGGTGCGCGAGATGAAGCGCGCGGCCGGGATGAGCCTCGCCGAGGGGCGGGCCAAGGTCTTCGTGGTGCGCGAGGCGGATCGCATGCTCGCCGTGCAGCAGAACGCGCTCCTCAAGCTCCTCGAGGAGCCGCCGCCGGCGACCCATCTCATCCTGACGACCGCGCGCCCCCAGGCGCTCCTCTCGACCATCATCTCCAGGTGCCAGATCGTCTCCTTCGCCCCGCTCTCGGCGGACGCGATCGCGCGCGTCCTCGTCACGGCGCGGGGCGTGGCCCAGGCGCGGGCCCGGATCGGGGCGGGGATGGCCGCGGGCAGTCTCGGCCGGGCCCTCCTCATCGCCGGGGAGGATGTCGAGAAGGTGCGCGCCGAGGCCCTCGGCGTGCTCGAGACCGCGCTCGCGGGCGGGCCGGCGCTGGCGGCCCTCGGGCAGGAGCTGGCGCAGGCCAAGGACCGGAGTCGCCTCCGCCTGCTGGCCGCGATCCTCGCCCTGTGGCACGCGGATCTCCTCCGGGCCCGCGCCGGCGCGCCCGCCGAGCGGCTCACCAATCCCGATCGCGCCGCCGAGCTCGCCGCCGCCGCGGCCGGTCTCACGACCGCCCTGATCCGGCAGCGCATCGAGCTCTGCGAGGCGCTGATCGAGGCCATCGATCAGAGCGCCAACCTCACCGCCGCGGTGCACTGGTTCCTCGTCGGTCTCGCCGATCCGGCGGCGGCCCGCGTCTCCCTCCTCGCGCCGGCGGAAGAGGTCTGAGCGGCGCTGCCGTCCCCGCTCCGGCATGGCAATCCGCGCTCCGGTAACGGGATATGCCGGACGACCGATGGTGCCGATCCATCGCGGCCCTCCGGCCCCGCGCCCGGCGGCCGGCGCCGGGGCCCTTTCACCCGCCGGCCCGGCCCCCCCACTGCTCCCCCAAGTCCATAAGATCCTGTCAGTTAAGGTTGACGGCCGGCGGCCGGCATGCTAGATTTATGGTCGTGCGGAGTGGATAGGTCATCGCAACGCGGCGGCCCTCACCCGCAGCGCACCGGACGCTTCCCTTAGTACCCGGCCGTTGTAGTCGATCGATCACAAGCATCAAGGAGGCCACCAATGCGAGTCTTGTTTGCGGTTGCCGTTAGCATGCTCATGAGCAGCGCGGCCTTCGCCGTTCTGGACATCCAGAATCCGGGCGACCCGGGCTCGGGCCCGATCACGCCGAGTTCGCTCGTTGCCTGCGGCGACGACATCTTCTGCTCGAACTTCACCGAGCCGGGCGGTGGCTTCGTCGCCGACGGCGAGTGGAATCCGGTGGGCAACGTCAGCGGCTTCATCACGACGAGCGGCATCGTTCTGATCAAGGACGCGCTCTGCGCCGAGGTCGCCCAGATCCTCCCGGCCGGGCCGAACTTCGACAACAGCGTCCCGCGCGGCTTCGCCTGGGACAAGAGCGCGGCGAGCGGCAAGTTCTGGATCGGCAGCTGGGCCGACGTCTGCCCGAATCCGACCAGCTTCGTCGGAATCGTCCACATGGATGCCGCCGGCGCCGAGATCGGTGCCTACGCGTACCCCGCGCTGGGGACGTGCGGTGCCCAGCCCTCGGGCCTCGCCATGGACTACGCGACCGGTCATCTGTGGATGATCCTCCGCAACAGCCCGGCGGGGACGCTGTCGAAGTTCGCGGTCCTCGACACCAACGTTCCGGACGGCACCGCGCCCGTTCTGCTCGGCGGCCCGTGGGACATCGACTGGGGCACCGGCTCGTCGGGCCTCGAGTACCAGGCGTCGGACTGCACGATCGTCGCCAACCAGCAGGATGCGAACACGACCGGCGTTGCCAAGCTCTGGAAGTTCCAGGATGTCGGGATCGCGCCCCCGGTTGCTCTCGGGAGCTGCGATTACAACAACCTGAGCTGCACCAACGTGGCGAGCACCGATGCGACGAACCACCCGTGGGGCATCTCGGTCTCCGAGGATCCGGCCTTCGGTGCGTACGTCCTCTTCACGGACCTCAACCGCGCACTGGGCTGTGCGACGCTCGTTCAGCCGCAGGACATGCACATCATCGCTCTCCCGCAGGTGACCGGTGTGTGCGGAACGACGGCGGTCGAGCCCTCGACCTGGGGCCAGATCAAGAACCAGTACAAGTAGTCTGCTCTGCGCCTGATCGAGGCCCGCGGGTCCCGGTCAGTCAGATGAAGACAGCGAGCGCGGCGGGGGCGACCCCGCCGCGCTCGTTTCGCGTCTGCCCCTGACCGCCGGCGTCGCGAGGGGCGCGGCCCGCCCGCTCTAGCCCGCGCCCGTCGCGCCCGGATCGAGCGCTCCGGCCAGCTCCTCGCTCACGATGGCCTCGATCTCGCCGGCCGCGCGCTCGGCCTGCGCGAGCGCGTGGTCGGCGGCCGCGAGCGTCTCCCGCACCCAGTCTCGATCCTCGAGCGACTTCAAGTTGATGAGCACGTTGTAGTAGGCGCCGCGCGCCGCCGCGCGCGCGGCGAGCCCGGCCACCCCGGCATCGCTCCGCGCGTTCGGATTGCCCCGCTCCGCGGCGCGGCGGGCGAGGGCCAGCACGGGGAGCGTCCGCTCGAGCACGAGGAGCGGGATGCGGGTCGCCTCCCTGGTCGCCGCGGCGATCGCCGCCGCACGCGCCGCCTTCTCCTCGTCGTTCGCCGCCGGCAGCCGGAAGGCCGCCAGCACCGCGTTGAAGGCGTCGGTGTCGCGATCCACCGCCTCGAGGAAGAAGTCCTTGTGGGCCTGGGCCTCGATCGCGACCTCCTTCATCTCGGCGCCGGCCGCCTCGAATCCCTTCTTCCCCACGGTCAGGTTGGCGACCATGGCGGCGAGCGCCGCGGCGAGGCCCCCCATGAGCGCCGCGACGCTCCCGCCGCCGGGGGCCGGGGCATCGGTCGACAGCTCGTCGGCGAACTCGCCGACGCCCATGGTCGCGAGACGCCCGCGGCCGCCGCCCGCGACCTGGTACTCGATGATCTTCCTCGTCGGATCGAAGGGGGCGAGCTCGGAGAGCCCGAGCGATTGCACGGCGATGCGGATCAACTCGGACTCGGGCACGCCCGGCGACTTCCCCTGCTGCTCGAGGTAGTAGCGGCCGGCCATGAGCATCGCCTCGCGCGGGATCAAGCCGACGAGCTCGGAGCCGGTGACGCGGAGGCCGCGCCGCCGCGCCTCCTTCCGCACCTCCTCGAAGGCGACGTGCGGCGGGGTGATCTTGTAGTTCACGAGGTTGATCGAGACCTGGGCGAGCCGCTTCTCGGCGATGACCCAGCCCACCGCCTTCACCGCGCGGAGCGCGCCAGGCACGCGGAGCGCGTTCCCGGCCGCGTCGCGCACCGCCTCGCCGTGCTGGTCGCGCTGCAAGCGCCCCGCCTCGCGGATGGTGAGCGCGATGTCCTGGGCCGGAGCGCGATCCATCGTGTTCAGGTTCACGTTGTAGGCGATCAGGAACTCGCGCGCCCCGATCACGGTGGCGCCGCTCCGCGCGTTCATCACGGCCGGGCCGTAGTCGGGTTGCCACTCGGGCCGGGCGATCCTGGCTGCGAGCCCCTCGTACTCGCCCTCGCGGACCGTGGCCAGGTTCCGCCGCTCCTCGCGCGTGGCCGCAAATTCATAGAGGTAGACGGGGATCCCGAGCTCGGTGCCGACCCGCCGTCCGAGCCGGCGGGCGAGCTCCGCGCACTCCTCCATGGTGACCCCGGTCACCGGGACGAACGGGCAGACATCGGTCGCCCCGAGGCGCGGATGGGCGCCCCGGTGCTTCGTCATGTCGATGAGCTCGGCCGCCGTGGCGATCGCACGGAACGCCGCCTCGACGACCGCGTCGGGCGGCCCGACCAGGGTGACCACCGTGCGATTGGTGTCGGCGCCCGGGTCGACGTCGAGGAGCTTGGCGCCCGACACGGCGGTGATCGCACGCGTGATCGCGTCGATCACGCTCCGGTCGCGGCCCTCGGAGAAGTTGGGAACGCACTCGACGAGCTTGAGCATCTCTCCCCCCCACGCCTCGCGCGGACCGCGGCATGCGGACCACGCCGGGGCATGGTAAGGCGGGGCGGGAAGCTGTCAAGCGGGGGGTGCCGGCCCGGCTCAGGCCCGGGCGGCGGCGAGCGTGCGCGCCCGCCCCGTCTCGAACTCCTCGAGCACGAAGATCTTGTGCCACACGGCGAGATTCACCAGCGACCACAGGATGTGGTTGTGGTTGTGCGTGCGGGACAGGTGCTCGCGGATCAGGAGGTTCACGACGTCCACGTCGAGATGGTGGCGGATGATGGGGGAGTCGTTCAGGAGATCGCGCATGTAGTCGCGCAGTTCCTCGCGGAGCCAGTTCTTGATCGGGAGGCTGTAGCCCTGCTTCTTCCGATACACGATGTTCTCCGGGAGGCGCCCCTTGAGCGCGTCGCGGAAGACGGCCTTGGTGGTGAGGCCCCGGAGCTTCATGTGGCCCGGGATCGCGGCTGCGAACTGCACCAGCTCGAAGTCGAGGAAGGGGACCCGCACCTCGAGCGCGATCGACATCGACATCTTGTCCACCTTCATGAGCACCGAGTCGGGCATCGTGAAGCGGAGATCCACGTAGATCTCGCGGTCGAGGCGGTCGCGGCCTCGGGTGGCGGTCAGGCAGCGCGCGATGGGCTCGAACGGGTCCTCCTCGATCATCTCGCGCACGTGCGGCTGGAAGAGCCGGCGAGCGAGCGCGGGATCGAGGAAGTACTGCCAGCGCATGTGGCCGCCCGACGGCGGGAGCTCCGCCCCGAGGACGAAGCGCTTGACGATGTTGATCGCGCCCTTCTTCTGCGGCTGGTCGGGGAGGGCGTGCACGAACGGCGACACCACGTAGCGGCGCAGCGGCGCCGGGATCCGCGTGAAGACCTTCTCGTTGAAGCGCGAGGCCCGGAAGCGGTCGTAGCCGACGAACGACTCGTCGCCGCCCTCGCCGGACAGGCAGACCGTGACCTCCTCGCGCGCGCGCCGGCAGATCATGAGGAAGGGGATGGTCGAGAGGTCGGTCATCGGCTCGTCGAGGAAGTAGGCGGCGGTCTCGATGAGCGGGATCGAGATCGGCTCGATGATGAGCTCGCGATGCGTGCAGTCGAACTCCTTCGCCACCTGGCGGGCGAAGGGCAGCTCGGAGAAGGTGGGGTCCGCGTAGCCGAGGCTGAAGGCCTTGAGCTCGCCGGGAACGTGCGGGCGCATGAAGGCGACGATCGCGCTCGAGTCGGTGCCGCCGGAGAGGAAGACGCCGAGCGGCACGTCGGCGATCAGGCGCTTCTTGACCGCGGATTCGATGTGGGCGATGAGCCCCTCGCGATAGTAGTCCGCGTCGTGCTCGTCGGAATCGAACTGGACATCCCAGTAGCGCGTGATCGCGGGCGCGGCGCCCGGCTTCAGAACCAGGTAGTGGCTGGGCGGGAGCTTGTTGACGCCCTCGAACATGGTGCGCGGGGCCGGCACGAACTCGTAGCCCAGGTAATGGAAGATGGACTGCGGATCCGGCGTGCGCGGCACCTCCGGCGCCTGGAGGAGCGCCTTGATCTCGGAGGCGAACAGGAAGCGGCCGCCCTTCCAGTAGTAGTAGAGCGGCTTCACGCCCATTCGATCGCGGGCCAGGAAGAGCTCGCCGGTCCGCGCGTCGTGGATGGCGAAGGCGAACATCCCGTTCAGGCGCGCGAGGCAGTCCTTGCCCCACTCCTCGTAGGCTTTGAGGATGACCTCGGTGTCGGTGCGCGAGTGGAAGACGTAGCCGCGCGCCTCGAGATCGGCGCGCACCTCCTGGAAGTTGTAGACCTCGCCGTTGTAGACGATGCGGAGCGTCCCCGCGTCGTTCACCATCGGCTGGATGCCGGCCACCGAGAGGTCGAGGATGGACAGCCGCCGATGACCGAGCGAGACGCCGGCGGCGGCCCAGACCCCGTCCTGGTCAGGGCCGCGATGGGCGATCGCCTCGGTCATGCGCGCGCAGAGCGCGCGATCCTGCCAGTTGAATCCTGCGATTCCGCACATGATGGGTGTTCCCGCCGGGCGCTGCCGGGGTCGGTCCGGCGTCCGGGTCCGAGGTCTAGCGGTCCAGATAGTGGTGGTCGCGATACCAGCGCCCGGTGGCGGCGAGCCCGGCCTCGAGATCGACACGCGGCTCGTAGCCCAGCTCCTCGCGGGCGCGGGTGATGCGGAAGCCGCGGTTCTGACGGAACCAGTCGACGCGGCGGCGGAAGATCGGCGGCTCGAGGCCGAACGGCAGGCAGGCGCCCTCGCAGAGGAGGCCGGCCAGCCACAGCGGGCGGAAGGGCAGGTGGATCATCTTGAGGTCCACGCCGAGAGTCGCGGCGATCGCGCGCACGAGCTCCTCGATCGTCACGTACTTCTCGTCCGCGATGAGGTAGGTACGCCCGCGCGAGCGCGGGTTGGCGGCGGCCAGCTCGAAGGCGTCTACCAGGTTGTCGATGTAGACCGGGTGGTAGCGGGCCTGCCCGTTCCCGAACATGTAGAAGCGGCCCTTGGCCGCCTCCCGGAAGATGAGGAGGAAGCGGCCGGGATCGCCCGGTCCGTAGATGGCCGTCGGCCTGATGATCGCGACGTCGAGGCCGCGGTCGAGCAGCTCGAGCACCACGCGCTCGCCCTCGTACTTGGTGTACTGGTAGTAGTCCTCCGGCGTGATCGGTGAGTTCTCGTCGCCGGGGATCTGCTTCACGTCCCCGTGCACGCCCTGCGTCGAGCAGTAGACGAGCTTCGTGACTCCGAAGTCGAGGCACGCCTCCGCGATCGTGCGCGTCCCTTCCACGTTCACCTGCCAGTACTCCCTCTTCGGCAGGTTGATCTTGCGGAAGGCGGCGGCCAGGTGATGGACCACCTGGTTGCCCTCGACCGCCCGCCGGACGAGGTTCTTGTCGGTGACGCTCCCGAGCCAGATCTCGGCCCCGGCCGCCTTGAGCTCGTCGTGGAAGAGCCCCGGGGCATTGTCGAGCACGCGGACGGCGTGTCCTCGCCCGAGGAGCCGCTTGACGAGGTGGCTGCCGGTGAACCCGGTCCCGCCGGTCACGAGGACCTTCATGCCATCTCCTTCTCGAATCGAGACTCGCCGGCCCGCGCAGTCCGGGCGCGGGGACGCTTCTGCCGCCGGGTTCTCAGAGCGGGGATGTATTGCCACCGGGGTCTATCGGCATCCGCGGGCGACGGCCTTAGCCGCACACCGGGCTTGGACTTTGAAGTTTCACTCCACCCGCGCGCGAGGGCCCGGCGGGCTCGCCGAGGCAGCAGAGAGGTCCGACCGGTCACCTGCGGCGCTCTCCCGCGCCGGCCGGAGCGCGGGGATGCTACCACGGCCGGCCTGCCGGGGCTCTGGCGGCTCCCCGGATGCGGCGGGTGCGCAGGGGTGCCCCGGCGAAGCGATCCCGCGCTCATCCCCGCTCGGCCGCCCGCCGATACCGGGACTGAAGTTCGCCGGCGGCGCGATGGATTGGGGCGGCGGCGGCGAGCTGCATGCGACACGGCAAGTCGGCCCGACACGGCAGTCGCAGAGCGCCGGGATGAGCTCAGCGTCCGGGGCGGAACACCCCGGGGGCTCTCGCCCGTGCCCATTCCGAGAGGAGATCTCCGCATGCTCATCCTGACCCGCAAGCCGGGCGAGAGCGTGATGATCGAGGAATCGGTCCGCATCACGGTGCTCGAAGTGCGTGGAAGCCAGGTCAAGCTGGGTATCCAGGCCCCCCTCGACGTGCGCGTGAACCGGGAGGAAGTGCTCGAGCGCCAGCGCGCCGAGGCCGGGCTCCCGCCCATCGAGGACCTGGCGCTCCCGCCGGCGCCCGCCCGCGAGGCGGCCCAGGCCGGGCGCGGCCGGGGCCCGGAAGAGCGGCGGCCGGCCGGGAACGGCCGGAACGACGCTCGGCGCTCGGTGGGGCGATCGGGCCGGGAGCCTGCCCCGCGCGGCTACGACGGATCCGGGCGCGGTGGTTCCGCGGACCGTGAAGCGCGGTCCGATCGCGATCCACGGTCCGATCGCGATGTGCGCTTCCGATCGCGCGCCCCGGCCGGATCGCGACGGCCACCACGAACGCTCCGCCCGGGGTGGGTACCCCGATCGTTCAGGGCGGCGGGAGGGAAGCACGCAACCGGCCTCCGGTCCCGCGCCCAGGTCGCGGAACGGCGGCTCCGAGCGCGATCCCGGCCGCCCCCGCGAGGAAGATCGCTTCGGCCTCCGGGGATCGCCCCGCCCTCGCCAGGAGGCGCTGCCGCTCGGCGACCAGGGGGAGGCCGGAGGTCCCGTCGTCCGTCGCTATCGCTCCCCCGAAGGCCCGCGGTCCCACCGGGCCGGGCGTCTCGCCGAGCGCCCACCAAGCCCCGCTCCGCCGGCCGGTCCGGGCCCCGAGGCCGACCGGAACCCACTGGCTCCTGGTGTCGAGGCTCAGGCCGAGGAGGGAGCCGCGGAGAACGCCGCCCGGCGCCGGCGCGCCGGCGGCAGCGAAGCCGCCTGACCCGCTCCATTCCCGCCGACGGCGGACAGGGGGACCGGCCGCGCGGGCCGCCCTCCTGTCCGCCGCCCTGTTTTCCCCCCGTTCCCCTCGTCCCGCCCTCCGGCCGGCCACCTCCCGGCAACCTTCCCCCGAGCCACGTCGTACTCTGGGCGTGAACCAGAGCGAGTCGCTCCTGCCGGCTCGCCACCCTCGAGATCCCGATGGCAGGCCCCACGTCCTGCGCCCGGAGGTTCCAGTGTCGCGCTTCCTTCGCTCCCGGCGAGCTCGGATCATCTCCATCCTCGTTGTCGTGGCCGCCCTGACCGCGGTCGGTCTCGGTCTTCGCGCCCGCCGCGTGCCGCCCACCGTGGTCCAGACCGAGGAAGTCCAGCGCGGCGAGGTGGTCGAAAGCGTGTCGGCCACCGGTCGCGTGCAGCCGCAGTCCGAGGTCAAGATCAGCGCCAATGTGAGCGGGCGCGTGGTGCGCCTCGGCGTTGCCGAGAGCGACTCCGTTGCGCCGGGCGATCTGCTCCTCGAGATCGATCCCACCCGCTATCAGGCGCTCGTGCTCGAGGTGGAGGCCGGTCTCCGCTCGGCGCGGGCGGAGGAGCGCCTCGCCGCCGCGAACCTCGCCCAGGCCGAGCGCGAACACCAGCGGATCATGCGTATGCACGGCGAAGGCCTCACCTCCGCCGGTGACCTGGAGAACGCCGAGACCACCTTCCAGGTGGCGGCGGCGCGCCTCGATGCCGCGCGTGAGTCCGTCCACCGCGCCGAAGCGCTCCTCGCCCAGGCCGCAGACGATCGCGCCAAGACGACCATCCTCGCTCCGATCGCCGGAGTCGTGACCCAGCTCAACGTCGAGGTGGGGGAGATGGTGCTCGGCACCGCGCAGAACGTCGGCACCACGATCATGGCTCTGGCCGACCTCGATCGCATGGAGGTGCTCGCCGACGTGGACGAGAGCGAGGTGGTCAAGGTGACCCTCGGCGACTCGGCCACGGTCGAGGTGGATGCGCTTTCCGATCGGGTCTTCCGCGGCATCGTGTCCGAGATCGCCAACTCGGGCACGACGCGCGGCCGGGGCACCGCCGAGGAGGCCACGCACTTCGAGGTCAAGGTGGCGGTGGTCGGCGATGTCCAGGCGCTCCGCCCCGGGATGAGCGCGAGCGTGGACGTCCTCACCGACCGCCGGACCGCCGTCCTGAGCGTGCCGATCCAGTGCGTGACCCTCCGCGCGAAGCCCGCTCCGGAGGCGGAGGACGAGCCCGCCGCCCGGCGGCGTCCCGGCGAGGTGGCCGAGGCCGAGGCGGGGCCCCCGCAGCCGGAGCCGCCGGCCGCCGGTGCCGGCGGCCTCGGGCTCGCCGGGAACCTGCGCGAGGTGATCTATGTCGTCCGCGACGGGATCGCGCTCGAGCTCCCGGTCACGACCGGGATCTCGAGCCCGACGCACATCGAGATCCTGGCCGGCGAGCTCAACGAGGGTGACGAGGTGGTTTCCGGCAGCTATCGCGTGCTGAGTCGCGAGCTCGAGGACGGGGCGGCGGTCAAGGTGGACAACGCCTCGCTCCGCCGCGGCGGCCAGCGCGACGACCGCGAGAGCCGCGCCGTGAGTCGCGGCCGCGGGAGCCGCGACCATGGTTGACCGCGCCGGCCGGCTCTTGAGGCGCCGCCTGTCGATCGCGCGTGAAGGTCTCACGATCGCGGTCGACTCGCTCACCGCCAACCGGCTGCGGGCGATCCTCACGACGCTCGGCATCGTCATCGGCATCGTCACCGTGGTGCTGATGATCGCCGTCATCCAGGGCCTGAACAACGCCTTCGAGCGCGAGATCGCCGGGATCGGCTCGCATACGCTCTACGTGCAGAAGTTCCCGTGGATGATGCAAGGGGACTTCTTCAAATTCCGGAACCGCCCGAACCTGACCGTGCGCGAGGCGACGGCGCTCGTCGGCGTGCCCGGCGTCGAGGCGGTCGTGCCCCATGTCTACACGGCGCGTGCGGTCAAGCGCGGCGACCGCAGCGCCCGCCGCGTGGTGCTCGTCGGCACGACCGAGGATCACCCGCGGATCGCCGATCTCGAGCCGGCACTCGGCCGTTTCCTGACCGCCGAGGACGTGCGCCACCGCCGGCTCCACTGCGTGCTCGGCTCGGAGGTGGCGGCGCGCCTGTTCCCGGATCGGCCGGCGCTCGGGGCGCGTATCTCGATCGGCGGCTACCCGTTCCGCGTGGTGGGCGTGCTCGCCGAGCGCGGCCAGATCTTCGGGGAGAGCATGGACAATCAGATCTTCCTGCCGCTCGGCGCCCTTTTCCGCTGCTTCGGTCGCCACCGCTCGATCGACATCGGGGTGCGCGTGGCGGGAACCGCGGCCCCGGGCGCGGCGCCGGGCGCCGCCGGCGGCGAGATCGCGGCGGCGCGCGACGAGATCGTCGGCGCCATGCGGCGTGCCCGCGGGCTCCGGCCGGGGGAGTCGGACAACTTCGCCGTGAACGAGCAGGCCGCGATCACCCAGATGTACAAGCAGGTCACCTCCGGCGTGTACGCCGCGGGGCTCGGCATCGCCGCCATCTCGCTCCTGGTCGGCGGCATCGGCATCATGAACATCATGATGGTGTCGGTGGTCGAGCGCACCCGGGAGATCGGCGTGCGCAAGGCGATCGGCGCCACGCGCCGCACGATCCTCGGTCAGTTCCTGACCGAGGCCGTGATCCTCTGCCTGGTCGGTGGCGCGCTCGGGTTCCTGATCGCGCTCGGCGCCGGGCGCCTGATCGACCACCTGACCGAGCTGCCGATCTCGACGCCGCCGTGGGTCGTGCTCTTCGCCCTCGGCTTCGCGAGCGCGGTCGGCGTGCTCTTCGGCTTCCTTCCGGCCTGGCGGGCGGCGCGCATCGACCCGATCGTGGCGCTCCGCTACGAGTGACCCCCCGAGCCCGAAGCAGGTTGAACATGAGCCCAATCCCCGCACTCCGCACCCGGTCGCCATGTCGAGCGTGTTCCTCGCCTTCGACTCGCTCCGCGCGCACAAGCTGCGGGCCTTCCTCACCCTTCTCGGCGTCATCATCGGGGTGGCCGCCGTGATCGGCATGATGGCCATCATCCAGGGCGTTCAGCAGAAGACCGAGCGCGAGATGACCATCCTCCAGTCGAGCGTGTTCCAGGTGCAGAAGTGGCCGATGATCCGCACCGAGGGCGGGGATCGCGAGGAGCAGAAGCCGCGCCGGGACATCGTGCCGGCCTACGCCGAGGCGATCCGCGACCGCTGCTCGGCGGTGAGTCTGGTCGGTCCCGAGGTGTGGGAGTTCGGCATCGCGGTGGCGGCCGGCGGGCGCTCGACCGAACCGAGCTTCGTGATCGCCGGCGCCACGCCCGAGTTCTTCCCCAACAACGGCTACTTCATCACCAACGGCCGCGCCGTGTCCTACGCCGACGTCGCCGCCAACAGCCGGGTGGCGGTGATCGGGGCGCAGGTGGCCGAGGAGCTCTTTCCGCACGTGGATCCCGTGGGGCAGGACATTCGCATCACCTACCGTCCGGGCCCCGGCTTCGATGACGACATGGGCGATTTCTCCGCGCTCGCCGCGGCCACGCCGCCGTCGATCGTGAGCCGCTTCACTGTGATCGGGGTGATCGAGGAGGTGGGGCCCAAGTTCATGGGGCGCAACGAGGACAACCGGGTCGCCGTTCCCTTCTCGACCTTCGAGGAGCTCTACGGCAAGAACCGCTCGATCAACATCACGATCCAGGCCCGTTCCCCCGAGCTGGTCGCGGTCGCCATGGATCAGGTGACCGAGGTCATGCGCCGCGAGCGCGGACTCCGGCCCAACGAGGAGAACGACTTCGAGTTCTACTCGACCCAGATGTCGATCAACTTCTTCAACAACACGACCCGCAACATCAAGGCCGCGGCGATCGCCATCTGTGCGATGAGCCTCCTCGTGGCCGGGATCGGCATCATGAATATCATGCTGGTCTCGGTGCGCGAGCGAACGCGAGAGATCGGCGTGCGCAAGGCGATCGGCGCCCGGCGGCGCGACATCCTCCTCCAGTTCGTGACCGAGGCGGTCGTTCTCTCGGAGGCGGGCGGCGTGATCGGCGTCTTCGTGGGCATCGGCCTCGCCGCGCTCGCCGCGCGCATCGTGCCCCAGCTCGAGGCCGTGGTGCCCGTCTGGGCCGTCCTCCTCGGCCTCGTCTTCTGCTCCCTGGTCGGTCTCTTCTTCGGGATCTACCCGGCGGTCCGCGCGGCGCGCCTCGACCCGATCCTCGCCCTCCGCGACGAGTAGCGCCGGCCCGGGGCGCGGGCGTGTATACTGCCGCCCCGATGTCCCACCAGCCGAGCCCCGAGGAAGCAGCCAGGACGGCGCGCCCTCCGCGCGACGGAGAGGAGACGGCGGCCCGCCCGGCGGGTCCGCCGGCGAGCGAGCCCGCCGTGTCGAGCGTCGCCTTCTTCCGCCAGCGCGCCTTCGCTCTCGGCTTCGGCGTTCTCTCGCTCCTCCTCTTCGTGCTCCTCCTCCTCATCCTGCGGCCGGTCGCGCGTCCGATCCTGTGGGCCACCGCGCTCGCCACCCTGTTCTATCCCCTGCACGAGCGGGTGCTCCGGCTCACGCGCAACCGGGCCAACCTGGCGGCCGTCATCTCGACGGTGCTCTCGATCGCGGTCTTCGCCGTCCCCGCCACCTTCTTCATCTCGAGCTTCCTCGCCGAGGTGCGGAACCTGTGGCCCGCGGTCCAGAGCGCGCTCGGCCCGCAGGCCTTCGAGCGGCTCGCGATCCTGATCGACAGCTCGCCGCTCCGCCCGGTGATCCCGTGGTTCTTCCAGGGCCAGCCCTACGTCGGCGCGGAGACGATCGAAGCGGCGCTCCGCGACCTGCTCTCCACCTTCTCGAGCTGGGCCATCGTGCAGCTCGAGGCCTTCGGGCGGAGCGCTCCCGGTCAAGTCGCCTCCACGGTCATGACCGTGATCACGTACTACTTCCTGCTCCGGCACGGGCCGGGCTGGGTGGGACAGCTCAAGCAGGCGCTGCCGCTCGAGCGCGAGCACGCCGAGAGCCTGACCCGCATCGCCGCGACCACCGTCAACGCCGTCTTCCGCGGGGTCATCCTGACCGCGGTCGTGCAGGCAGTCCTCGCCGGGCTCGGCTTCTGGTTCGCGGGCGCGCCGGCGGCGGTCGTGCTCGGGGGCATCACCATGGTCGCCGCCCTCATTCCGCTCGTCGGCCCGGTGGCGGTGTGGCTGCCGGTCGCGATCGGCCTCATGGTCTCGGGGCGCCTGGGCGCCGGCATCGGCCTCTTCCTGTGGGGCGCGCTCGTCGTGAGCATGGTCGACAACTTCCTGCGTCCGTTCGTGATCGGCCGCGAGACCAAGTTGCCCGTCCTCTGGCTCTTCCTCGCGCTCCTCGGCGGCCTGAAGACCTTCGGCTTCCTCGGCATCCTCCTCGGACCGATCGTGCTCGCGCTCTTCCTCGCCTGCATCCGCATCTACACCGAGGGCCGCCGCGCGTGAGGATCGCCGGCCGCCCGCTCGGCACCGGGCGCGTCCTCTGCCTCCTGGCCGGCATCGCGGCCGCCCTCCTCCTCGCCGGTATCGATACTCCGCTCCGGCACGTGACCGGGCCCGGCGGCGAGGACTACGGGATCGTGCTCGATCTCCTCGCCGCGCTCATCGCGAGCGCCTGGTGCGCCCTCGGCGTCCGCTACATCCTGCCGGCGATCTGATCCGGAGCGGTCGAGTCGGCAGACGCGGCGGGCGCCGTGCGTGCGGCGGGTGTGGCGGCAGCGGCGGGCAGGGCGGCGATCGGGGCCGCCAGCGGCTCGAGCGACGGCCCGAGAATCTTGAGAATCTGGGTCGGCAGCGAGCTCGTGAAGCTGTAGGCGGCCGCTTCCTCGCCCGCGACATACGCGGTGATGACGCCGAAGAAGCGATCGCCGATGAAGAAGGCGAAGCTCGCCGTGCGGCTCACGACCTGCGAGCCGATCAGGCGGCCGCCGCGCGCGAAGCTCTTGATCCGGTTGTCCCCGGATCCGGTCTTCCCGCCGATCGGGATCAGCGCGCCGGCCGTGTCGTGTACCGCGCCGTGGGCGCGTCGCGCCGTGCCGTTCTCGACGACATCGACGAGGCAGCCGCGGAGCGCACCGGCCACCTCCCGCGGCATCACCTCGCGGCCGATCTTCTGGTCGGGCTCGAGGCGGATCTCGTAGGGGGTGCCGGCGGCGAAGTCGAGGTTCTGGACGCGTTGCATCGGGGCGCGCACCCCGTCGCGCAGGATGATGCCGACGAGCTCGGCGAGCGCCGCGGGCCGATCGGCGGAGCTGCCGATCGAGGTTGCGAGCGACGGGACCAGCGAGCCGAACGGATAGCCGAGCCGCTGCCAGACCGTGTGGATCTCGGCGAAGGCCTTGGTCTCGAGCAGGATGCGGATCCGGGCGTCCTGCGCCCGCTTGGCCCGCGGGCGGTACAGCCAGTCGTAGCTCTCGACGAGCGCGGGGCTCGACGCCTCGGTGAAAGAGGACCACTCGGCGTCCGGATGAGCGAGCAGGTGCTCGACGGTCCACAGCTCGAGCGGGTGCAGGCGGCCGAGATACGCCGCATCCTGGCGGCTGAGCCGCGTCCGCGCGTAGGCCTTGGTGAGACGCGCCGTGTCGAGCGAGTCGGGCGCTCCCGGTCCGAAGGCGGCGGCGAGCGCCGCGGCGAGCGCCGCCGGAGGCGAATCGGGCCCGTGCAGGTAGTAGTGGGCGATCGCCACCGTGCGCGGCGTGAGCCGCCGGCCGAAGAGGAGCGCCGTCGCCTCCGCCTCCGACTTGTCGCGGTAGCGGTGGTAGTAGCGCCAGAGGAGCTTGCGCCCCTCGCCGGCCACGAACTCGTCGAGGAGCTCGCGGCGCACGGGGTGGTGGGTGTCGGTGAAGATCGCCCGCTCATCGTAGCCGAGCGCGGCCTTGTGATACTGCACGATCTCGCGCATGAGGCGGATGAAGACGAGGTTCACCGAGTTGCGGATGCCTTCGCGCACCGTCATGATGCGGCCGTTGTCATCAGGGTTGAAGTTGACGAAGGTGTGCACGCCGCCCCCGGTGAAGAACGTCTCGTGGGGGCTCGCCGAGAAGCGGCGGTCGAGGCTCGCGGCGACCACTTCTTCGAGCGCGGCGCGCGGATGCGCGGCCAGGTACTCGAACACCCAGCGCGAGAGCGGGTCGTGCGCGCTCGCGGCGCGGCCGGCGAGCTCGGCGCTGGCGCGCGCGGAGTCGGCGCGCGCGGCCGCGCCGCGATCCGCGATCGCGGGCGCCGCCCCGGCGCCGGGCGCCTCGTTCACGTCGGGCACCCCGGTGTAGGGCACGAGCGCCTCGCGTGCGGCCTCGTCCTCGCTGAGCGCCTCGGCGGTCGCCTCGTCCGCCGCCGCCTCGTCCGGCGGCGTCGAGTCCGCGGCCGCCGCCGCGGCGAGCGCCGCGGGCGCGGACGGCGGGTCCTCGCCGCCGGGGGCCGTCGGGGGGCGACCCCGGTCGCGCTCGGTGCTCGCTGTGCCCGCGCGTAGACCTCGGATACGATCATCAGGTAGTGCGCGAGCGTGCGCAGCTTGGCGGTCGAGCCGAGATCGAGCTTCATGCCCTCGTTCACGTCGAACGGCTGCCCGAGGTTGTCGGCCTGCACGCGCAGCACGTTGGCCTCGGGCAGGCACTCGTAGAGCGTGAAGCTGTAGACGACCCGGGCGGGATCTCCGGTCTCGAGCAGGCGCTTGGCCTTGAGCCCCGCGCTCGCGACGACCTGGGGATCCTTGAGGCGGGCCAGCTCCGCGGTGACCGCGCGCTGGGCCGCAGCGTCGAAGGTGGTGGTCACGCTCAGGTCGAGCCGATCGAGCTTGTAGAAGCTCGTCTCGCCCAGATTGCCGAGGAGCTGCGAGCGGACGGAGTTGGCGGCCTTGCGCTCGGCGAACGGCACCGCGGGGAGAGCCGGCGCGCGATCGAGGAAGCGGAGGCGTTCGGCGCGCGCCGCCGAGCACAGCTCGCGCGTGATCACGCCGCGCGCCGCCATCAGTCCGAGGTGGACGTCGGTGAGCCGCTCGATCTCCTCCCGGTTCCGGATCAGGTACTCCGAAGGCGCCCGATTGGCGACGAGGAGGGCCACGATCTCGCGCGTCGTCCGCGCCCGGTCGCGCCCGCGCGGTCCGTCGAGGGGGGAATCGAGGTCGCGTTTCACCGCGGCGAGGTCCCTCCCGAACCAGCCCCACATCGCCTCGCCGATGCCGTTCACCTCGCCGTGACCCGGAACGGCGGCGAGCGGCATCGTGTTCAGGTAGTTCAAGACGATCTGCCGCCGCTCGGCCCGCGTGTCCTTTCCGTTGCGGTAGGCGCGCACGCTGGCGGAGCCGATCTGCTGGAGCTTCTCGAGCGGCGAGCCGGTGAGACCGGCGGCCGAGTGGCGGTACTTCTCGATCTGGGTCGCGAGCGTGCTGCCGCCGGCCACGGGTCCCGGGAGTCCCACCTCTCGCCCGACGTACTTGAAGAGCACATGGGCGAGGCGGTCCCACTCGACCGCCGGATTCCGGTAGGGGAACTCGTCGGCGAACAGCTCCCGGTTCTCGATGAACAGGAGTGCCGGCACGATCGGCAGCGGGATGTCCTCGAAGGACGTGAACTCGTGGCGGCGATTGGTCCCGTCGAAGAGCACGTCCCCGTGGCGATCGTAGAGGCTGAGCCCGGCGACGTGCTTCTCCGCGTACGGCGGATTGAGACCGAGTCCGGCATAGGTGAGGAGCGCCGGGGAGAACCGCGCTTGCCGCGCCACGGCGAATCCCCTGCCCTTGAGCCGGCGGGTATAGGTCGCGAGATCGGCGTAGCCGAGCCGCTGGTCCGCCGGGCCGCCCGGATAGACCGCGCTCGCGCTGGGCCCGGAGCCGACCTCGTAGGTGAGATGCGCGGCCAGCCGGCTCAGGATGAGCGCCTGCAGGCGCGAGGTGCGCGCCTCGTAGGCCAGGCCGACAACGAGGAGGCTCGCGAGCACGATCGGGAAGAGGAGGGCGCTGCCGAAGCGCAGCGCGCGCACCCAGGGGCGCGTCTGCGCGCGCGCCGGGGGCGTTTCACCGCGCACGTCCGGCTCGCCGCGCGCGTCCGATCGGGGCGGGCCGGCCACGTCCCCTCCTATGGTGCGCCACGATTTCATGCTGTCCCGTCGTGTTCCGGCCGGCGTGAGCCGGACCCCCCCGCGCGCGGACTGGACGCGCACGAATGCCGGCCGCTGCCTGAGCGTCCGTGCGTCCCGAACGGCGCTCTCATGACGGCTCCACTACGCGTCGGCTGATGGGCGGTAACCATACCAAATTCCTTGAAGTTATCGGCGCAAGCGGGCGGCAGGTCCACTCCTGATGGCCGGACGCTCTCGCCGGCCGCCACGCCCCGGAGGAACGGCTGCGCGGCTGTGTGGCTTGAACGGCTGCGCGGCTGTCGTGCATGCTGCAACGATCACTGTCGCGGTCTTGAGAGGCTTTTTTCCTTCTTGACGTGGACCACGCCGTGTTCCAGGCTCCAATCGGTCCCCGCAACAAGCCGGTTCATGTCGCACCCCTCAGGAGACATGTGATGTCGACAGTGACTCAGATCGAGCAGCTGGCGGGCGGCCTCTCCAACGAGATTGCCGAGCTCGAGAAGCTCCTCCAGCGCCTTCCCGACGTGATCGCCAAGAAGCGGGCGCAACTGTCCAAGCTGCAAGAAGTTGCCAGGATCATGAGCGACGGCTCCGACACGGACGACGACATCATGCAGAGCCTCATGGGGCTGTCGGCTGCACCCTCCCGTGTCAGTGCCGCGCGGAAGACGCGCGGGGGCAACCTCCCGGCGCGCGTGATGACGTTGCTGAATGCCGCGGGACAGCGGGGCATGGAGTTGCGCGGGATCCTCGGCAAGCTCGAGGAGGCCACCGGAAACGAGGTCAACCGCAGCCACCTCACGACGACCCTGAAGCGCCTCCTCGACCGGGGGAAGATCGAGCGGATCGGCGACCGATTCCACGCCGTGTGACCTCGCGTCCGGGGCCCGCCGCCCCTCGCATGCCGCGCCGCGCGAAACCACCGGCCGGCGCTGCTGCCGGGCGTCCCGCCTCGTGCTGCCGGACGTCCCGCCGCCCCGCCGGTGCCGAGCGCCTCGCCGCCCGGCCGGCTCGAAGCCTGACCCGGGGTCGCGCGCGCTAGAACACCGATGTCATCCGCCCGGCGGCGCGCGCCTCGTTCCCCTCCCAGAAGTCGAGCTTGCGCAGGAGCTCCTGGATCGCCGCCAGCGGATCGAGCGGGGAGAGGAGGCGCCGGAGCTCGCGGATCCGTGGCAGCTCCTGGGCCGTGTAGAGCTTCTCCTCCTTGCGGGTTCCCGACAGGCGGATGTCGACGGACGGCCAGATGCGCATGTCGGCGATCGAGCGATCGAGCACCATCTCCATGTTCCCGGTGCCCTTGAACTCCTGGAAGATGACCTCGTCCATACGCGAGCCGGTATCGATGAGCGCGGTGGCGATGATGGTGAGGCTGCCGCCGTGCTCGATGTTGCGTGCCGCACCGAAGATGCGCTTGGGGCGCTCGAGAGCGCGGGCATCGATGCCGCCGGTCAGCGTGCGGCCCGAGCTTCCGGTCTCCCGGTTGTAGGCGCGGCCGAGGCGCGTGAGGGAGTCGAGGAAGATGACGACGTCGTGCCCGAACTCGACCTCGCGGCGTGACTGTTCGAGGACGAGCTCGGCCACGCGCACGTGCGCGTCGGAGTTCATGTCGCTCGATGAGGCGACCACCTCTCCGCGCACCGTGCGCTTCATGTCGGTCACCTCTTCCGGGCGCTCGTCGATGAGCAGCACCTTGAGCAGCACCTCGGGATGGTTCTCCGAGATGCCGTGCGCCATCTGCTGGAGGAGAACCGTCTTCCCGGTGCGCGGCGGGGCCACGATGAGAGCCCGCTGTCCCTTGCCGATCGGTGTGATGAGGTCGACGACACGGGTGGTCACCGGTTCGGGGCCGGTGGCGAAACGGAGCCGCTCGTCGGGATCGGTCGGGGTCAGGTCCTCGAGCGGCTTGAGCCGCTCGTAGACGTCGATCGAATGCCCGTTCACCGTGTCGACGCGAGCCAGCTCGAGCCCGCCGTTGCGCGCGCGGCTCGCACCTCCGGCGAGGCGCAGCCCTTCCCGGAGCTTGAGCTCCCGGATCAGACCCGGCGGCACGAAGACATCCTCGGCCGTCGGGTGGTACATGCGCCTGGTCTGGCGCAGGAACCCGAATCCGCGATCGGAGAGCTCGAGCACTCCCTCGGCCTCGCCGACCAGGTCGCGCGGCGTTCGGAGTGCCGGCGCCGTGGCCGGCGCGGAACGCTCCCGGACCTGGGCGGGGTGGCCGCGATCGGAGCGCCGGGCCGGCCGCTCGGCGTGACCCCCGCGGCGCTCGCGCCGGTCGGTCAGGGTCGCCGTGTTCACGTCCGGGGCTGACCGCAGTTTTCTGCGAGTGAAAGGGGATCTTCCCTCGGGGCCGGGGCGGCCGCGCCCGCCGCGCTCCCGCTCGGGACCCGGCGGCTGTCCGCCGGGGCGCTGCCGGTAGCGAGAGCCCGGGGCCGGGGTCAGCTCCTCGCCGGGGCCGCGCCGCGGCCGGTAGCGGGCCGATCGCTGGGCTGTCGGATCGGACCATGACGGGCGGCCGCTCCGGGTATCGGCGGGTCCCCCCCCGCGCGCGAGGCGGTTGCCGTCGGGATACCCCGGACCGCCCGGTTGCGGGCGGCGGCGACCGCGGCGCTCGGGATCGCGATCGAAGTGGGTGGCCTCCCGGCGCGGCACCGGCCGCTCGGCTCCCGGGGGCCGGGCCCGGTGCCGGCGTGGCGCGCGTGCTTCGGCTGCGGGCCGTGCATCCCGCGGCCCGCGCTCCGGAGCCTCGCGGGGGCGCCCCGGCGCCTGGTTCTCCGGCTGCCCGCGCTGCCGGGACGGGCGGCTCTGCGGCTCCCGGTCGCGCTCGCCAGCGCTCGGCCGCCGATGCTCGCGCCGGGTCCGCTGCGGGTTTCCGGCGGGGGCCGTCTCTCTCTCGGCCTGCTCGCCGCTCCGCTCGTCGCGGTGGCGAGGATCGGCCGCCTCTTCACCTTCGTTGGCTCGTGCCTGTCCGCCCCGAGGGCGCCGCCCCCAGGAACGGGATGACTTCGTCATCCTGAGACATCCTCCCATCCGGTCGTTCGCGGTCCATGACTGCGCACCGGGCGCGGTCCGCGCCGACGTTCGCCCGGCCGGTTGCCGGCCTGCGGGCGGTGAGGGCTCTTCACGTCAGGCCAGCACGCGATGATGCGTGGGGCCCATCCTGCTCGTCGAAGCCCTTTCGGTCGTCTATCGGTCGAGATCGCGCCGGACCAGGCGCGCAAACGTGGGGACTGTGATCTCCTGCTCGAGCGCTCCGCGCCGGGGAGCGCGAGTCGCCTGCACCGCAGATCAGCCTGCACCGGACCGGACTCAGGGCGAACCCCGCGATCATCGCGGTCCAGGATCAGGTCTCCGTGGCCGGTCGGGTGCGGGCTCCATCGCGCCGGCCATTCCAGCGCCTGCGGAGGACGGTGAGGCTTGTTAGCGCGCTGCGCGCCTCAGCGTGGCGTGTCCGCTCCGCAGTCCATCGAAATCGGGCGGTCTCTCTTCCGATTCTCGCTCAGTCGACCTGGAAGGTCCTTCGCCTCGACGTCGGCTGCGGCGCACCGATGCCCGAGGGCGCTTTCCGAGCGCGCTGACCAACCCGAAGGCTTGCATCGTGGGCCGGAACTTCCAGCCCGGGCCGGAACACCACGGGGCGCCGTGCGGGCGCCATCGCGCTCTCGGTCGGTCCCGGTCTCGAGCTGGAGGCGGGTCGCGTTCGCAATCAGAGCCCGGTCGGAGCGGAGATCGCGACCCGGGGGACCGCGGCCGGCTCGAAGACCGGCCTCAAAGCGCCCCTGGCGGTGAGACTGTCAATCTATCCGCGGCGGAGCGGCCTGTCAATCGTGGAGATCTCGAAGATGTCCGGGCTGGCGGGCGGCCGGCCGGGCGCGACTAACCGGTAAAGCGCTCGAGCCGGAGGCGCCCGCCCTCCACGCTCAGGTATGTGTAGTTCTCGACCCAGTCCCCGAGGATGGCCATGGCGTGCGTCCCTTCCTCGCGCAGGGTAGGAAGATGGAGATGGCCGAGGACCACCACATCATGTCCCGCGGCGAAGGCGGGAGTCGCAACCTCGTCGAACATGCGATCCGCCAGGGCCGGGTCGAGCGTCTGGCTCTCGCGGGAGGCATGCGAGGACAGGGTGGCGAGGCGGATGCCGAGGTCGGGATGGATGAGGCGGTAGAGGGCGATGGCCAGCGGATTCCGGAGGATGGTCTTGAGGAGCTTGTACCCGTGGTCGCCGCTCCCAAGTCCGTCGCCGTGCGCGATATAGAAGCGGCGGCCGTGGAGCGACCTCGAGAGGACGCCGTCGGCGACCTCGATCCCGAGCTCGTCCCGGAGGAAGGGGAGGGCCCAGAAGTCGTGGTTCCCGCCGACGAAGGTGATCGCCATCCCCTGCCGGCGGAGGTTCCGGAGCGCAGCCAGGACGGCGAAGCCGCCCCGGGGAATGGCGCGCCGGTAGGCGAACCAGAAGTCGAAGAGGTCGCCCACGATGAACAGGGAGTCCGCGTGCGGATTCAGGGAGTCGAGGAAGCGAACGATCCGTGCCTCCCGTTCCCGCTCGGCCGGCGTGCCTTCCAGGCCGAGGTGGCAATCGGACAGGAAAATGGCCCGCTGCGGGGAATCGGGCGTCCGTTCGCGACCGGGCCCGGGGTCGGGCTTTTGATTTAAATTGTTATTGGGATTCATGTTAAAAGCTGGAGCTGGGCTTTGGCCGGTGGCCGGCCGGCAGGTCCGGGTCCTTGGCCCCGGGGCTCCGCCCCGGATGCAGGCGACCCATTCAGATCCAGACTCCGCGGGCCGATAATAGCTCACGAGGCCGGATGGCGGCGGCGATCCGGAACGGGCCGGGCGACTGGGCGACCTGTCCGCCCGGTTGACAGGTGGGGGTGATTCCGCTACCTTCTCGCCGTGCTGCCGCAAGTAACTCGGCCTCGCGGCATGGCTTTGCTCTCGTGCGGGCGCTCCTCCAGAGCCCATCGCCCGGTCTCCGGGCCGGACAAGACGTCCGTCCACCTCCTCACCTTCCGGGAGGTCCACTATTGAAGAAGCTACGATCCACAGAGCAAGGCTTCACAGTTCTGATCGTGCCGGACTCCGGCCACTCGCCGATCCGCACCATCTGGCTCCGGCCGTCCTTCATCCGCCGCTCCCTGCTCGTGGTCGTGCTCTTCCTCTTCGGCTTCGTCTCCGCAACCATTCTCTGGCCGTCGGGGCTCGTGCGGGGGATCGGGCTCGTGAGCCTCGCCAAGGAGAACGCGCTCCTCAAGCAGCGGGTGCGGGCCCTCGACGACGACCTCGACCGTCTGCACCGCCGGCTGGGCGAAAGCGCGCTCCTCGAGGAGCGGCTGCGCGTCCTCGCCGACCTGCCGTCCATCGACCCGGAAGTCCGCCGGATGGGCGTGGGCGGTCCCGACTTCACCCGGAACGATCCGCTGGCCGCGGTGGATCCCGAGGGTGCGCTCGTCACCGCGCAGGCGACGCAGAGCGTGGATGAGCTCCTGCGCCGGGCGGAGCTGGCGCGCCACAGCTTCCTCGAGATCGCGGCGAGCCTCGAGGCCAGGCGCGACTACTGGTCGCGCGTTCCCTCGATCGCCCCCGTGCGCGAGGGGAACATCACGTCAGACTACGGCACGCGCGTTGATCCGTTCACGGAAGTGGACGCCTTCCATCGCGGAGTCGACTTGTCCGCCGCGCGGGGCACGCCCGTTCTGGCCACGGCGCATGGCCGCGTCGTCTTCGCCGACAGCGATGCCGGGTACGGGCGCACGGTGAGGATCGACCACGGTCACGGGGTCCAGACGACCTACGCCCACCTCCTCGACATCGAGGTCAGAGTCGGGCAGCAGGTGAAGCGCTGGCAGGAGATCGCGCGCGTGGGGACGAGCGGGCGCACCACGGCCCCGCATGTCCATTACGAGGTGAATGTGAACGGGCGGGCGGTCGACCCCGAGACCTTCATCCTGCCCGTGGGGGAAGTCGTCGACTGACCTGGTCGGCGCCGGCTCGTGACGGGCAGTCGGTCCGCGGACCGTCCACCGCCCGATGACAGGATCATCTTCCGGCCGGCGTGCCCCACCGGCCATCCGAATGCGAACCATGTTCATCGCGCCGACCGGCCGGACCCTCGAGCGATCGCGGAGCAGGCTTGCCGCGCTGTCCGCCGCCCTCCTCGCGACCGCGCTGCTGCTCGCCGCCGCGAGCGCGGGGGAGGCCGCCGAGATCCGCGTCGCAGGGATCCGTCACTCGACGACGGCCGAGCGCACCCGCATCGTGCTCGACCTGAGCGGCCCGGCATCCTTCCGCAAGAGCGAGAGCGCCGATCCGCCGGCCGCGATCATCGAGCTCGACCGGACGAGCTTCGATCCCGGCGTGATATCTTTCCCGCTGGGCGATGGACGCGTCCGCGGCCTTCGCCTGCTGCCTCCGGATCGGTTGCCGGCCCAGGTCGTCGTGGACCTCGCCGGCCGGCGTTCGACCAAGGTGTTCCCGGTGCCAGCCGGCGACGGCAAGCCCGACCGTCTGGTGATCGACGTGTTCGGCGCGCCGAGCGCGGAGAGCGTGGCGGGAGCGCCGGAAGCGGAACCCGTGCCGGCGCCCGCGCCGGGGCCGCCGGCCCCGCCGTCCCCGGCCCCCCAGGTGCAATCGCCGGCCGCGCCACCGGCAGCAGCACCGGCCGCGCCACCGGCAGCAGCACCGGCCGCGCCACCGGCAGCGGCACCGACGCAAGGGGCGGGGGCGACCCCGCAGTCCGCTGCGCGGGCCGCGGCACCACCACCCGACACCGCGCGGAGCCAGGGTGCGACGGCCGCGCTGATCCCGCCGCCGGCGCCTGCCGCCGCGAAGAAGACTTCACCCGCGGCCGTGAAGGGCAATGAACCCGCGCGGCTGGCCCCGGCCCGCCCGCGCGTGGTCGTCATCGATCCCGGCCATGGCGGGCACGATCCCGGGGCCAAGGGCCCCGGCGGAGTGCGCGAGAAGGATATCTGCCTCGCCATCGCCAAGGCGGTCGCGGCCGATCTCGAACGCCGCCCGGGGTACCGGGCCGTCCTGACCCGGGACAAGGACGTGTTCCTGAACCTCCGGCAAAGGACGCGGATCGCGGCCGAGCAGAAGGCCGATCTCTTCGTCTCGATCCACGCCAACGCGAGCCGCTCGAAGAGCGCGCGGGGCACCGAGGTCTACTTCCTGTCCCTGCGCGGAGCGAGCGACGAGGCCGCGAGCGAGGTCGCCATGCGCGAGAATGCGGCAGACCACGTCGCCGGTGTGCCCGCCGAGTCGCAGAACGAGATCGAGGACATCCTCGTCGATCTCCTCAGGGCGTCCGCTCTCGAACGCTCGAGTGAGCTCGCGGTCACCGTCATCGAGCATCTGCGCGCGGACGCCAACCTGGAGCTCCGCGGTGTGAAGCAGGCCGGCTTCGATGTGCTCAAGACGGCCGGCATGCCGTCCATCCTCATCGAGACTGCGTTCATCTCGCATCCCAAGGAGGCGAAGCTCCTGAAGAGCCGCGATTTCCAGCGCCGATTCGCCGGCCTGGTGGCGAACGCCGTCGATGTCTATCTCGATCGAGCCCTGGTCACCGACACGCCGGTTCCACCGGGCCGTCCGGTGGAGTCGCCCGCGGCGGCGAGCCCGGCCGCGAGCACCAGGGCGGCAGGGAGCTGACGCCGGCGCCCGATCCCCGGGCGCGCGTCCGCTGCCGGGATACGAGCATGGAATCCCTCCTCGCACTCGATCAATCGCTCTTCCTCGCCTTGAACGGGGCCGTGCGCTGGCCCTGGTTCGAGGCGGCGATGCGTCTCCTCTCCGCCCCGGAACTCGGCCGGCTCCTCTTCGCCGTCCTCACCCTCGTCCTCCTCCTTCGCGATTGGCGCCGGGGTCTCCTCCTCCTTCTCGGAGCGGCGCTCACCATCACCCTGTCCGATCAGCTGAGCTCGCACCTCATCAAGCCGTGGATCGAGCGGACGCGCCCCTCGAATGCGCTGGCGCCGGCCGACGTTGTGCTGCTCGTCGAGCGGACCCGCTCCTTCTCGTTTCCGTCGTCCCACGCCACCAATTCCTTCGCCGGCGCGCTCTACTTCTCCACGTTCCTCCCGCGTCTGACCTGGCCGCTCTATGTGCTCGCCGTCCTCATCAGTTTTTCGCGGATCGCCGTGGGAGTTCACTACCCCCTCGACGTCGTGGCCGGCGGACTGATCGGGCTCGGGTCGGCGGCTCTGGTGCTCGCGGCGCTCCGCCGGTTCGAGGGCCGGCGCGCCCGCCGCGGGAGCGGGCGCTCGCCCGCGGGCCCCTAGCGCGAGAGGGCGGCGAGCACCGCGGCGGTCGCCGCGGGGTACGGGGCCCCGGCCAGGGCGAGGAGCCGGAGGTGCTGGCCGAGGAATGCGAGGTCCGCCGGGCGATCCACGTCGTGCCAGGGCCGGGTGGCGGTGATACGGAGACCCAGCGTGACGGCGCGATCGAGCGTGACGCGGAGCAGATCCGGACTCGACCACGGCATGGCGGAGAGGATCTCCGGGACCGGCCGCGCGAGACCGATCAGGTAGTAACCGCCGTCCACGGTCGGGCCGAGGACGAGATCGGCGCCGCCATCGCCGAGGGCCGCGAGCGCAGTGGCGACCTCGGTCGCGGGGAGATCGGGATGGTCCGCTCCGACCAGGACGACCGGGCGACGTCCGACCTCGAGATCCGCGAAGGCGGCGGCGAGCCGGGCGCCCAGATCGGCGCCGCGCTGCGCGCGGACGGGCCACTCCGGCCATTGCGGCCAGTCGGCGGGGAGCGCCACCGCGAGGGCGTGCGGCGCCCGGGGTTGATCGAGATCGAGGTCGGCGGGCGCGCCGGCGACCAGGATCGTCTTCTGCGCGCGGATCGGGTCGAGAGCGCGCGTGAGGTCGGTCACGAACGCGGCGTACAGATGCGCCGCCGCGAGCGGGGTGAGCGGCGGCACGAGGCGGGTCTTCACGCATCCCGGTTCCGGCCACTTCGCCATGAGGCCGAGGGCCGGTTCGGTCCCCGGCGGCGGCGGATGATCTGCTCCGTGCATGGCGCGGGAGCCTAGCATCGCCTGCCCGCCAGGACATCTCGTGGACACGAAGGGAAGCGTCCTGCTAGGCTCGTCCCACGTGGGGCCACCCCCCGGTCCGCACCCCATCGCCCCGATCCGAGCGCTCTGAACACATACCGGCATATGGGCCACCCGCACATCTGCAGCCGGACCTCGTTCCGGCGCCGTGGCCGCTGGGAACGACGGGCCGTGCCCATCGGCCGCCGCCCTGCGCCCTGGTGGGGCGCGCTGCTCGTGACCGCCGCCTGCTCGTCCGCCGCCCTGGCCGAGGATCCCGGCCTCATCGTCAAGCTACGCGCCGCGCCCGCCGGCAAGTCGGGGCCGGTGCCGGCCGCGATCGAGGAGCGCCGCGCGCACCTGAACGCGACCCTGGCCGATCTCGCGCCGCGCGTGAGCCCCGCCTTCCCGCCGGCCGCCGCCGCCCTCGCGCGGGGCGCCGCGCCCGCCGTGAAGAACCCCGCGTTGCTCGAGGCGCTCGCCGGCGAGCTGGCGTTGATCCAGATCTGCCGCTTCGCCGACGCGGGCGCCACGGCCGAGGCGCGCGCCCGCCTGGCGCGCGATCCCGACGTGATCTCCGTCGAGCCGATCGAGCCGATCGTTCTCGAGCGCGCCACTCCGGTCACGGGCCATGGGGGCGGCATCGGTCCCGCGCCGCGTTACCCCACGGCCGGCGCCGCGGCGGTCGTCCCCGGCGACAGCCTGTATGCCGAGCAATGGGCGCTCCCCGCGATCGGGATGCCCGCGGCGTGGGCCGGCGGCACCGGCACGCCGGGTCTCCTCGTCGCCATCGTCGACACCGGCCTCGAGACCGCGCACCCGGATCTCGCCCCGAACCTCGCCGTGAACGCGGTCGAGGCCGGCGGCCGGCCCGGCGCCGACGATGACGGGAACGGGTTCGTGGATGACGTGTACGGCTGGAACTTCATCGCCGACAACGCCGACATCGAGGACGGTTTCGGGCACGGTTCGCACATGGCGGGCCTGATCGGCGCCGCTTCCGACGGGCGGACGGGCACGGTCGGCGTGACCTGGGAGGTGGATCTCCTCCCGGTGCGCATGTTCGACGACGCGGGGCGCGGCACCAACCTGGCCGGTGCGCAGGGAATCGTGTACGCCGCCGAACGCGGCGCCGAGGTCATCAATCTGAGCTGGGGCACGAACCGTCTCTCGGCCGTCATCCGCGACGCCGTGGCCTACGCCGCGGCGCGGGGAGCGGTGCTCGTCGCCTCCGCCGGCAACGCGGGCGGCCCGGTGACCGACAACTTCCCGGCGGCGTTCGATCAGGTCATCGCGGTCGGCGCCACCGCGCCGAACGACGGGCTCGCCGGGTTCTCGAACCGCGGCGTTCGCGTCGATCTCACCGCGCCCGGCGTGAACATCCTGAGCACGCAGCGCCGTGGGCACTTCCTCCTCTCCGGCACCTCGCAGGCGGCGGCGCTCGTGAGCGGGGTCGCCGCGCACCTCCGCTACCGCCACCCCGATCTCGCGGCCGAGGAGATCCGCTCCGTGCTGCGGCTCGGCGCGGTCGACCTCGGTCGCTCCGGCTGGGATCCCGCCTTCGGCGCCGGGAGGCTCGATGCGGCGCGCGCTCTCGCCGCCCCCGCCGCCCCGCTCGCCGTCATCACGACGCCGCTCACCCTCGCCGCCGCGCCCGGCCCGACGCTCGTCGTGCGCGCCGCGGTCCTCCCCGCGACCGGGAGCGCCGGTGATGCGGAGTTCGAGCTCGACCTCGGCGCCGGCGAAGATCCGCTCGCCTTCACCCCCGTCGCCCGCGGGATCGGCGGCCCCGCGCTCGATGTGGGCCCGGTGGACCTCGCGGGCCGCGCCGAGGGCGAGTGGACCTTGCGACTCACCGTTCGCGACAAGAGCGGGCGTACGGCCGAGGACCGCGTGCTCTTCCGCGTGGATCGGAGCGCCCCCGCCCTGGTGGCGCACGAGCACGTGGATCGCCTGGCCGGCCGGCGGTTCGAGCAGCTCATCCGCTACGCGGCGAACGAGCCGGTGACCGCGCGCGTGCTCGTGCGCGAGGTCGGCGCCGGCGGCGATTTCGCGGCGATCGCCTCCCTGGACGGGTCCCGCGACCACGAGGCCCGGCTCTCGGATCTCTATCCGGGACGCCACGAGTACGCGATCGATCTCACCGACTACGCGGGTTTCTCGACGCGTTGCGATGCCGGAGAGGGAGCGCTCTTCGCGCGCGACGTGATCCCTCTCATCGACATCCCCGACGGCGATTACGCGCTCGCGGCAAGCCTCGACGGGTTCGAGCTGGGCGCGGTCGCCGATCTCGACGGCGACGACCGGCCGGAGCTCCTGGGCGAGTGGCGCCGGCCGGGAGCGAAGCCGGCGCGCACGGCGCTCGCGATCAGGGGCGACTGGCCGGCGGCGCCGACCTTCGCACCGCTCTTCACCGGCGCTCCCGGGCTGCCGATCGCCGCGCGGGACGTGGACGGGGACGGGCGGACGGACGTGCTCGTCGCCGGCGTCGGGCTCGAGGTGATCGCGGGATTCGGCACCGACGCCGAGCGCGTTCTGTGGTCGAGCGCGGCGGGCGATCGGCGGGCGGGCGGCGCCTTCACCGACATCGACGGCGACGGGGCGGTCGAGGTGATGTTCGCCGGCACCGCCGGGTCGCGACTGCATGCGGTCGAGTGGAATGGCGCCACGTTCGATTCGCTCCCCCTCGGCTTCACGCGACCGACGCGCGCGGCGGGCTTCGCCGTCGCCGACTACGACGGGGACGGCCGGGGCGAGCTCGTGCTGGGGAGTCTCGCCGGCGATCTGGTCGTGCTCGAGGCGCGCCCCGAGGGGATCGTCGAGACGGTGCGCGAGCCCTTCCTCGGCGGCGTCGCCAACGCCATCGTCGCGACGCACATCGGCGACGCGGACGGCGACGGGCGGCTCGAGTTCGCGATCTCCGCGGTGGGCGCTCTGCTCGAGCGCGAGGAACGGCCGGCGATCGCGGTCTTCGAGGCCGCCGGCGATGACACCTTCCGCGTGGTGACGCGCTTCGAGTTCCGCGACAAGAACACGCCCTACGACAACGCGCTCGCGGCGGGGGACACCGACGGCGACGGCCGCCCCGAGCTCCTCGTGGCGCAGGCCGCCGGCGCGTACCTCCTGGCGGCAGACCGCGACGACCGCTTCCTGCCCGTCTGGTTTGCGCCGCGCGCGGCCGGCGGCGGCACGCGCGTCGCTGATCTCGACGGCGACGGGCGCGCCGAGATCTTCCTCTCGGAGCGTGTGACGGAGTCGCCGGTGACGAGGGTCTTCAGCGCAGCCCCGGTGGGCGGAGCGCCCCCTCTCGCCTGGCAGGCCATCCAGGAAGCGAAGGCGAACGCCATCCTGTGGGAGACTCCCGCTCCCGAGGTGCGCGTCTCCGATCTCGCTGTCTACCGGCTGCCGGCGAACGCGGTCCCGGGTCTCGAGAGCGACCTCGGCACGCATCGGATCTTCACCCGCCCCGGCGAGGTGACGGCGGGCGAGAGCTTCCATGACGCGGACCTGCCTCCGGGTGCGGTCGAGTACCTCCTCGCCTTCACGGCGGACGATGGCACGGCGCGCCGCCGCATCCTCGAGGGACCGCTCGCGCCGTCGCCGGCGCCCGGGGCGCCGGCGCTCGTGCTCCTCGCTCCGGAACCCCACCCCGCCACGAGCGAGGTCACGGTGCCGATGGCCCTCGCCCGCCCCGGTCCGGTCCGGGCCGGCGTCTACGATGTGAGCGGGCGTCTCCGCCGACTGCTCTTCGACCGTCAGCTGCCGGCGGGGCGCCTGCGCCTGGTCTGGGATGGCCGCGACGATCAGGGGCATCGCGTCGCCCGCGGCGTCTACTTCGTGCGCGCCGAGTCCCCGTTCGGCGCGCCGTCGGTGCGCGTCGTGCTCCTCGGTCCCTAGGCCCACCGTCAGTGCAAATTATTTACCGACAGTAATTTGCGGGCTCTGGCCGGGGGCCCGCAGTCTCATCTCCGGGTGCCTTGCTGATTCGCGCGCCTGCGTGGTAGTCTCGCGCGCTCGTTGGTGGTCCCCGGCGCCCCGGGGTCCGATCGCGGGCGGGGCGCGCCGGGTCAGGCTGGCAGGAGAGAAGCCCCCGGGGGGTGGCGGTGGTTCTGGGCCGCGGGGAGGGGGAGTCGCGATGCTCTTCGACTTCGCCAACGTTCTCGTCTTCTTCGGCGTCGGGGTGGTGTTCGTCTTCGGCGCCCTCCTCGTCTCCCGCCTCGTCCACACGGTGCACCGCACGCCCGAGAAGCTCCTCAACTACGAGTGCGGCGAGGATCCGGTCGGCTCTCCCTGGGTCAAGTTCAACATCCGCTTCTACATGGTCGCGCTCGGCTTCATCATCTTCGACGTCGAAACGGTCTTCCTCTTCCCGTGGGCCGTGGTCTTCCGGGAGCTCGGGCTGTTCGCGTTCATCGAGATGATGATCTTCGTCCTCGTGCTCATGGTGGGTCTCGCCTACATCTGGGCCAAGGGCGACATCGAATGGGTCAAGCCGCGGTTGCCGTGGAACACCGGGCAGGGCGGCGGGGGCCTCGAGCCCCGAGTCGCGTCCCCCCTCGACACGAGCCGCGAGCGAGAGATGAGCCATGTCCATTAGCAACCTGCCCCGGTCGCCGCTCGCCCCCGCCGACATGCCGCGGCCCCAGAGCTTCATCCACGGCCGGTTCGAGGAGAGCGTGATCGTCACCTCGGCCGACTGGATCATGAACTGGTCACGGCTGTCCTCGCTGTGGCCGATGCTCTTCGGGCTCGCCTGCTGCGCAATCGAGATGATGGCGGCCGGCGCGAGCCGCTACGATCTCGACCGCTTCGGCGCCGGCGCCTTTCGCGCCTCGCCGCGCCAGGCCGATCTGATGATCGTGGCCGGCACCGTCACCCACAAGATGGCGGTGCGCATCAAGCGGCTGTACGAGCAGATGCCCGAGCCGAAGTACGTGATCGCGATGGGGAGCTGCGCCTCGGGGGGCGGCCCCTACTTCAAGTACGGCTACCACGTGGTGAAGGGCGTCGACCTGGTGGTGCCGGTGGACGTCTACGTCCCCGGCTGCCCGCCGCGCCCCGAGCAGCTCCTCGAGGGGCTGCTCTGCCTGCAGCAGAAGATCCGCGAGAAGTCGATCGCGAAGACGACGACCAAGGCGAGCTAGAGGCGAGGACGCGATGGAGCCGGCTCTGATCATCGAACGCTTGAAGGCCCAGTTCGGAGCGGACATCCGGGATGCGAAGGCGGACGCGCCCGATCCGTTCGTGCTCGTCAATCCGGAGCAGGTGGCGGCGATCGGCCTCTTCCTGCGCGACACGCCGGAGCTCGACTTCGAGAGCCTCATGTGTCTCTCCGGCGTCGACTACGGCGACCGCCTGGCGGTGATCTACAACCTGCATTCCTTCACCCATCGCCACCGCTTCTGCATGAAGGCCGACCTGCCGCGAGAACCGGGAGCGGCCGAGCTTCCGAGCGTGGCCGCGGTGTGGCCGGCGGCGGAGTGGCACGAGCGCGAGGCCTACGACATGGTCGGCATCCGCTTCTCCGGACATCCCGACCTCCGCCGGATCCTCCTGCCCGACGACTGGGAGGGGCATCCGCTGCGCAAGGACTACCAGTTCCCGCGCCAGTGGCGGGACATCCCGATCTAGGGCCGGCCGCGGCCAGGAACGCGACGGGACATGGACGAGATGACGACGACCGAGAGCATGGAGCGACCGAGCGGCGGTCTCCAGACCGAGGAGATGGTGCTCAACATGGGCCCGCAGCACCCGTCCACGCACGGCGTGCTCCGGCTCGAGCTCGTCACCGACGGCGAGGTGGTGACGACCGCCACGCCGCACATCGGCTACCTGCACCGCTGTGCGGAGAAGATCGGCGAGAACGTCACCTACCCGCAGTTCATCCCGTACACCGACCGCATGGACTACCTGGCGGCGATGAACTGCAACCACGGCTACGCGCTCGCCGTCGAGCAGCTCATGGGGCTCCAGGTCCCGGAGCGCGCCGAGTATCTCCGCATCTTCGTGCTCGAGCTGAACCGCATCGCCAGCCACCTCGTCGCCTTGGGCACCTACGGGAACGACATCGGAGCCTTCACCCCGTTCCTCTACGCGTTCCGCGAGCGGGAGCGGATCCTCGACCTGTTCGAGGAGCTGTGCGGGGCCCGGCTGACCTACAACTACGTGCGCATCGGCGGGGTGATGACCGATCTCACTCCGGGCTGGCTCGACAAGCTCCGGCAGTTCCTCGACTACTTCGAGCCCAAGATCGACGAGTACAACGAGCTCCTGTCCTACAACAAGATCTTCATCAAGCGCCTGGCCAACGTCGGCGTGCTGCCCGCCGACTGGCCGTCGCCTACGGCGTGACCGGGCCCAACCTGCGCGGCTCCGGCGTCGAGTGGGACGTGCGCCGGGACGATCCCTACTCGATCTACGATCGTTTCGACTTCGACATCCCGGTCGGGCGCGGCGCCATGGGCACCCGCGGCGACTGCTGGGACCGGTACATGGTCCGCATCGAGGAGATGCGCGAGTCGGTGAAGATCCTCCGCCAGGCGGTCGCCGGCCTGCCGGCGGGACCGATCCTCGCCGAGGAGGTCGGGAAGTCGATCAAGGTGCCGGCGGGCGAGCTGTACACGCGGGTCGAGAACCCGCGCGGCGAGCTGGGCTTCTGGATCGCGGCCGGCGGCAAGGACACGGCGGTCCGCTGCAAGGTGCGGGCCCCGTCCTTCTGCTCGATGAGCGCATTCAAGGAGCTGTCGCGGGGCGCCATGATCGCCGATCTGGTCGCCATCCTCGGCAGTTTCGACATCGTGCTGGGCGAGATCGATCGCTAGGGGTCGCGAGGCGCGCGCGCGGCGCGCCGGGGAGGGGAGAGCGTGCAGAGCTGGATCGAGAGCCTGATGGGAGGGGCGCCCCCGGCGCTCGCCGTCCTCTCGTTCATGCTGGGGGCGGCCGCGGTCGTGCTCATCTTCATCGCCGTCCTCGTCATGTTCCTGGCCTGGCTCGAGCGCAAGGTGGCCGGGCACATCCAGTCCCGCCTCGGGCCGATGGTGGTCGGCGGCTGGCACGGATGGGCGCAGTCGATCGCGGACGGGGTCAAGCTCTTCCTCAAGGAGGACGTGATCCCCGGGAGCGCCGACCGCCTCCTCTTTCACATGGCTCCCTACATCGTGTTCGCGAGCTCCTTCACCGCCTTCGTGGTCCTGCCCTGGGGCAAGGGGCTCGTGGTTGCCGACCTGAACATCGGCATCTTCTTCGTGCTCGCGATCACCTCCTTCGTGGTGGTCGGCGCCCTGATGGCGGGCTGGGCCTCGAACAACAAGTGGTCGCTCTTCGGCGCCATGCGCGGCGTCGCCCAGATCGTGAGCTACGAGATCCCGGCGGCGATCTCGATCATCGCCGTCGTCATGTGGGTGGGCAGCCTCAACATGAGCGACATCGTCAAGAGCCAGGCCGGCTGGTTCTGGAACTGGCACGTGTTCCGCGGCTTCCCCTTCTTCACGATCGGCGCCCTCATCTACTACATCTCGGCCCTCGCCGAGACCAACCGCGTTCCCTTCGACCTGACGGAGGCCGAGTCGGAGCTGGTGGCCGGCTATCACACCGAGTACTCGGGCATCCGCTTCGCCATGTTCTATCTCGCCGAGTACGCGAACATGTTCCTGGTCAGCTCGATCGCGGTGGTGGCGTTCTTCGGCGGCTGGCAGATCGGGATTCCGCCGCTCGAGTTCATCCCCGGACCGATCGTCTTCGTGGTCAAGGGCCTCCTGCTCGTCTTCGTCATGCTCTGGCTGCGCTGGACCCTGCCCCGCCTGCGCGTGGACCAGCTGATGGCCATGTGCTGGAAGTACATGATCCCGATCGCATTCGTGAACCTGATCGGGATCGGTCTCCTGATGCTCGTGACCGGGCGGGCGTAGGATGGGAGCGAGCATGAACCGGATGACGACCAGACCCCCCGGAGAACGGCAACGATGAACGCACTCGTCTCCTATTTCCGGAACATCTACGAGGGGATCTTCACCGTCCTCGTCGGCATGCGCGTGACCTGGAAGTACCTGCACTCGCCGGCCATCACGCTCCAGTATCCGCAGGAGCGGATGGCGATGTTCGAGCGCTTCCGGGGGCTGTTGCACAACCGCATCGAGGACTGCATCGGCTGCGGCCAGTGCGTGCGCGCCTGCCCGGTGGACTGCATCACGATGGTCACGCTGAAGGCAGGCAAGGACGAGGATCTCGGCATGACCAGGGACGGGCAGGCGAAGAAGCTGCACGTCTACCAGTTCGATATCGACACGCTCAAGTGCATGTGGTGCAACCTGTGCACCGAGGTCTGTCCGACCGAGTGTCTGCTCATGACCGGGCAGTACGAGGTGTCGAGCTACGAGCGCGACGGCTGGATGCTGCGCTTCGCCATCGAGGAGCCGCCGCCCGGCTACGACATGGAGGAGGCGCGCCTCAAGCAGAACCGGATCACCAACCCGGTCGCCTACGCGGGCGCCGCCGACCCGGCCAGTCTGGTGATTCCGGCCGGCTCGGTGCGGCCCGTGTCGGGGGCCGCCGAGTACGACTGGCGGAATCACCGTCTGGCCGAGATCGCGAAGACCGCGAAGCCGCATGCGGCGCCGGCCAAGCCGGCTGCCGCCAAGGCGGAGCCCGCGGCGGCGCCGCCGCCGGCGGGGACCTGAGAGGACAGCGACCGGGAGGGACGGCGCCGGCGCCCGGAGCCGGCGGCGGACCTCGGGGGGGAGAGTGTGGACGCGGAGTTCTTCTACCGGATCATCTTCGCCGGCATCGTCCTCGTGACCCTGGGCTCGGCGTTCGTGGTGGTCACCGCGCGGAACCTGGTGCGGAGCGCCTTCGCGCTCCTGTTCACGCTCTCCGGCGTGGCCGCGCTCTATGTCTATCTCGCCGCCGACTTCCTGGCCGCCACCCAGATCATCATCTACGTCGGCGGCATCCTCGTCCTCATCCTGTTCGGCGTCATGCTGACGAGCAAGATCGTCTCGGTCGAGCTCTACCAGGGGAACGCGCGGGTGGGCCGCTCGGTGCTCCTCTTCGGCGGCCTCCTCTTCATCCTCTTCTCGGTCATCTTCAACACGCGGTGGCTCACCCGCGGCGTGCCGGAAATGAAACCCACCACCAGGGAGATCGGGCGGCTGTTCATGACCGATTTCATCCTGCCCTTCGAGGTGGTGTCGGTGCTCCTCCTCGCCGCCCTGATCGGCGCCGTTCTCATCGCGCGGCGGGAGGTGCGCAAGTGAGCCTCTTCGACCCGACGAGCCTCAACTCGTACCTGATAGTGGCTGCCGTCCTGTTCAGCCTCGGCGCCTACGCGATCGTGAGCCGCCGCAACGCGGTCTCGGTGCTCATGGGCATCGAGCTCGTCCTCAACGCGACCAATGTGAACCTGGTCGCCTTCTCGCGCTTCTCGGGGGCGGATCTGCGCGGGCAGCTCTTCGCGGTCTTCGTGATCGTGCTCGCCGCCGCCGAGGCGGCGGTGGCGCTGGCGATCATCCTCGCCATCTATCACAACTTCCAGACGATCGACGTGAACGAGATCGACTCGTTGCGGGACTAGGAGGGGGGACGGTGCTCCGCGATCTCTGCTTGATCCTCTGCCTGCCGCTCGCCGCCTTCGTGATCCAGCTGGCGATCGGCCGGCGGCTGCCCCGGCACGGCGACTTCATATCGATCGGCGCCATCTTCATCGGCCTGGCCCTCGCGGTCCGGCTCTTCGCGCGGACCATCCTCGGCGCCGGCGGCGCCGAGCTGCCGTACCTCTGGGAGTTCGACTACCTCACGCTCGGCTCCTTCCGCCTCACCATGGGCATGTGGGTCGACCAGCTCACCGTGTGCATGCTGGTCGTGGTCACGCTCGTGAGCTTCGTGGTGCATCTCTATCTCGGTCGGCTACATGCACGGCGACCCGCGCTACACGCGCTACTTCGCCTATCTCTCGCTCTTCTCGTTCTCGATGCTGGGGCTCGTGCTCGCCGACAACCTGCTCGGGCTCTACGTCTTCTGGGAGCTGGTCGGGCTCTCCTCGTACCTGCTGATCGGGTTCTGGTTCGAGAAGCACTCGGCGTCGAACGCGGCCAAGAAGGCCTTCCTCGACCACCCGCGTCGGCGACGTCGGCATGTTCATCGGGATCATGATCGTCGGCTGCGAAGATCGGGGACTTCACCTACCAGGGCGTGTTCGGCGGCATCGCCCGCGGCGAGCTGGTCGGTCCGCTCCTCACCGCGTGCGGGATCGGGCTGTTCCTGGGCGCGGTCGGCAAGTCGGCGCAGTTCCCGCTCCATGTCTGGCTTCCCGACGCCATGGAGGGCCCGACCCCGGTCTCGGCCTTGATCCATGCCGCGACCATGGTGGCGGCCGGCGTCTACATGGTGGGGCGGCTCTATCCGGTGTTCACCCCGGAGGCGCTTCTGGGTGATCGCGCTCACCGGCGCGGTCACCGCCTTCATCGCCGCGACCATCGCCATCACCGCCACCGACATCAAGAAGGTCCTCGCCTACTCGACCATCAGCCAGCTCGGCTACATGATCACCGGGCTCGGGGTCGGCGGCTTCGCCGCCGGTCTCTTCCATCTGTGGACGCACGCCTTCTTCAAGGCGCTCCTCTTCCTCGGCGCCGGGAGCGTGATCCACGCGGTGCACAGCCAGGAGCTCCCGGAGATGGGCGGGCTCCGCCGGAAGATGCCGATCACCTTCGCGACCATGCTCATCGCCACCCTCGCGATCTCGGGGGTACCCGGCTTCTCGGGCTTCTTCTCGAAGGATGCGATCCTCGCCGGGAGCCTCGCCTTCGGCCACGCCTACGGCGGCATCCGCTACCTGCCCTTCGCGCTCCTCATCGTCTCGGCCGGTATCACCGCCTTCTACATGTTCCGGCTCCTGTTCCTCGCCTTCACCGGCGAGCCGCGCGACCACCACAAGCACGATCATGCCCACGAGTCGCCGCGGGTGATGACCATCCCGCTCGTCGTGCTCGCCGTGATGACCGTCTTCTCGGTCGGCATCCCGTTCGTCACCGACCACTGGTTCGCCGAGCAGGTCAGGATGCCGGTCCTCGCCGACTATGCGGCGGTCGGCGACCACGACGCGGCCGCGGTCCACGATGCGGTGGCGGCCGGGCACGAGGTCGCCGCCGGGCACGAGGTCGCGTCCGGGCACGGACCCTTCGCCATCACCCACGAGCACGAGCACGCGGCGCACATCCCGGCCATGCTCGCCTCGATCGCGATCGCCGGGCTCGGCATCTTGCTTTCCTATCTCACCTACGGGCGCCGCGTCATCTCGGCGGCGGCGTGGGCCGGACGACTCATGCCGCTGTACGTCCTGTTCAAGAACAAGTGGTTCTTCGACGAGATCTACCAGGTTCTCATCGTGCGGATGCTGCTCCTGGTCTGCGCCCTGGCCCGCCTCTTCGACATCTACGTGATCGACGCCCTGGTCAACGGCGCGGGCAAGTTCGGGGCCCGGCTGGCCTGGCTCGCGGGCGGCATCGATCTCCTCGGCGTGGACGGGGCGGTGAACGGGCTCGCGCAGTCGGTGATCGGACTCGGCCGCACGGTGCGTCACGTGCAGACCGGGCGGCTGCAGAATTACGTCTACGGGTTCATGGGGATTCTCGTCCTGATCGTCTTGGCCAAGATGTTCCTGTAAAGCGGGCGGCAGGCCGGGCGCTGCGGCGGCGGCCGGCAGGGAGGGTTTCGGAGGTATGCCAGGCATGGATGCGCATCTGCTCTCGCTCATCACCTTCATTCCCCTGGTCGGGACGGCGCTCATCCTCCTCTTGCGGGGCGATACCCTGATCAAGGTGGTGGCGGCCATCTTCGCCGGGATCCCGCTCGCCCTCTCGCTACGGCTCCTGCGCCTCTACAACCCGGGAACCTCGGAGTTCCAGTTCATCGAGCGCGCGCCGTGGATCCCCTCGTTCTCGATCGAGTACTTCATGGGCGTGGACGGGCTCGGGGTGACCATGGTCCTCCTGACGACCCTCCTCTCGTTCATCTGCATCTTCGCGTCCTGGGGCATCAACCGGGGCGTCAAGGGCTACTTCTCGCTCTTCCTCCTCCTGCGAGACCGGGATGACCGGGGTCTTCTGCGCCCTCGACTTCATCCTCTTCTACGTGCTTCTGGGAGGTCATGCTCCTCCCGATGTACTTCCTGATCGGGATCTGGGGCGGGCCGCGACGCGAGTACGCGGCGATCAAGTTCTTCCTCTACACGCTCTTCGGCTCGGTGTTCATGCTGCTCGCGATCCTGGCCCTCTACTTCATCACGGAGCCGCACACCTTCGACATGATGCAGCTCTTCGGCGCCGACCGCGGGCTACGGATGACCTGTTCCGGACCATGGTCTGGCTCGGCTTCTTCGTCGCCTTCGCGATCAAGGTGCCGATCTTCCCGTTCCACACCTGGTTGCCGGACGCGCACGTGGAGGCGCCGACCGCCATCTCGGTCATCCTCGCCGGGGTGCTCCTGAAGATGGGCGTCTACGGCATCTTCCGCGTCAACTTCGCCGATCCTGCCGCAGGCGACCGCCGATGCCGCCTACTGGACTGGCGATCCTCGGTGTCATCAACATCGTCTACGGCGCCCTCTGCGCCATGGCGCAGAAGGATCTCAAGAAGCTGGTCGCCTATTCCTCGGTCAGCCACATGGGGTTCTGCCTCCTCGGCATGGCGAGCTTCACGCCGCAGGGCATGAACGGCGCGGTGTTCCAGATGTTCAACCACGGCACCATCACCGGCGATGCTCTTCCTCCTGGTCGGCGTCATCTACGACCGGGCGCATCACCGCGACATCGAGGGGTTCGGCGGCCTCTGGCCTGCAGATGCCGGTCTACACGGGCATCACTTCGCTCGCCTTCTTCGCCTCGCTCGGGCTGCCCGGGCTCGCCGGCTTCTGAGCGAGGCGCTCGTCTTCCTGGGCGCCTTCAACGTCTTCCGGACCATCACCATCATCTCGACGGCGGGCATCGTGATCGGCGCCGCCTACTTCCTCTGGACGCTGCAGCGGATGTTCCTGGGACCGCTCAACGAGAAGTACAAGGATCTGCCGGACATGAACGGCCGCGAGCTCTTCACCCTGGTTCCGCTCGGGGCGCTCACCGTGATCTTCGGCATCTGGCCGAGCTGGTTGATCGACCTCTTCCGGGTGACCATGGCGGGCATCACGAGCTACCTGCCGTAGGACCGAGGTGAACATGCAGTCGATCGGCAACATCGAAAGCCTGCGTTACTTCATGCCGGAGCTCGTGCTGACGGGCGCGCTCCTCCTCGTCGTGGTCGCGGATCTGGTGGCCCGCGGCCGCGGCAAGGTGGTGACCGCGATCATCACCCTGGGGGCGCTCGGCGCGGCCACGGTCTATGCGCTCGATCTCTACCAGGCGGGGAGCACGCTCCTGTTCACCGGGATGATCGCGTGCGATCCCTTCGCGGTCTATTTCAAGCTCATCTTCTATGTCTCGAGCGCGCTGGTGCTCCTGTTCGCCTACTTCTCCCCGGACATGCGGGACTCCGAGCTGGGCGAGTTCGCGGCGCTCCTCCTCGCGGTGGCGCTCGGGCTCTCGCTCATGGCCTCGGCGGTGGACATGGTCATGATGGCCATCGCGCTCGAGCTGGTGAGCGTGCCCTGCTACGTGCTGGCGGGGTTCTTGAAGCGGAACCGGCGCTCGGCCGAGGCGGCCCTCAAGTACGTGATCTACGGCGCCGCCTCCTCCGGGGTCATGGTCTACGGCATGTCGCTTCTCTATGGCCTGACCGGCGCCACCAACATCTTCGCGGTCGCCGAGGGGCTCACCGCGACGCCCGTCTACCCGCTGACGACGCTCGTTGCGATCGGCTTCATCCTGGCCGGCCTCGGCTTCAAGATCTCGTGCGTGCCCTTCCACTTCTGGACCCCGGACGTCTACGAGGGAGCGCCCACCCCGGTCACCGCCTTCCTGTCGGTGGGTCCGAAGGCGGCCGGCTTCGCCATGATGGTCCGCTTCTTCTACTCGGGGCTGGCCCAGGCCACCGGCGACCGCTGGATTCCGGTCGCCGGGCTCGACTGGCCGGCGCTCCTCGCCGCGCTCGCCGCCGCCACCATGACCTTCGGCAACCTGGCCGCCATCCCGCAGACGAACCTGAAGCGGCTGCTCGCCTATTCGACCATCGCACACGCCGGCTACATGCTGATGGGCTTCGTCGTCCTCTCCAACCAGGGTGTCGCCGCGATCCTCTTCTACCTCGGCGTCTACCTGCTCATGAACCTGGGCGCCTTCCTCGTCGTCATCACGGTGACCAAGCTCGTGCGCGGCGAGGACATCGCGCACTATCGCGGGCTCGTCTGGCGCTCGCCGCTCCTCGCGGTGGCGATGGGCATCTTCCTCTTCTCCCTGATCGGATTGCCGCCGAGCGCAGGGTTCATCGGCAAGCTCTATCTCTTCGCCGCAGTGATCCGCGAGAAGTACTACTGGCTGGCGGTGGTCGGCGTGCTCAACTCGGTGATCTCGCTCTACTACTACGCGCGCGTGCTCAAGGCCATGTTCTTCGAGACCGCGGAGGACACGCGGGCGCTCGCGCTGCCGGCGCCCGCGCTCGCCCTGATCGTGGTCCTCGCGGTGCCCACCCTCGCCCTCGGCGTGTGGTGGACGCCCCTCTGGAACCTCGCCTCGCGCTCCCTGGGCTTCATCGCTCCGTAGCGCGGAGCCTCCCGCCCGGCGGCTTCGCGAGCGCGGCCCGGCAGGCCCGAGCCCGGTTGCCGGGCGCTTCCGGCGGCCCCCCGCGTCCGGGGGGCCTGCCCCGTCCCCCGGATTCGCCCGTCCCCGGAAACTCGCGGTCCACCCCTGGTGTCTAACAGGGGAACCCGCCTCCCCGAAGAGCAAACGACGTGCAGCACCGACCGCCCCGTTCCGGTTTCACTTCTACTGCCCGCCGCCGCGCGCCCGCTCGCGTTGCGCCGGCCGCCCACGGCCTGCTCATGCCCGTCCTCGGGCTCGCGCTCCTCGTCCCGGCGTTCGCCGGCGCCCAGGGGCGCTGGGTCGACATCGGCTCGGGCACCGGTTTCACGATCGCGGTCGAGGGCGAGCCCGAGAGCCGGGAGATCTTCCCGCCCTACGCGTTCGGCACGTTCAGTCCGGGGAACTATGTCTACCTCGAGCTCCTGCCCTGGCCGTGCAGCGGGCTCCCCGACCTGACCATCTGCGAGGAGACGACCTTCGTCCGCGCCTTCCGGGCCTACCTCGACACCGGGACCTGCCCGTGCACCGGGGCGCTCTTCGCTCCGGTCGCCATCGAGCTCCGTTACGACGCGGCCCGCGTCCTGGCGCTCGGGGCCCGCGAGGAGGATCTCCGTCTCGTGCAGTACGACGCGGACGCCCTGGCCTGGGCGGATGTCTCAGCTCCCCGCGTCCACCCGGAGCGGGATCTGATCGCCGGGAGCCATGCCATCTCGGCCCGCCAGTTCTTCGCCATCCTCATCCGGCCGCAGCCGGCCTCGACCTGGGGGCGGATCAAGGCGCAATGGGCCGGTTCACCCTGAGACCGGAGCCGTGTCCGGAAGCGGGAAGGGAAGGAGGGGAACAGGGTTAAGGGCCGCAAACCGGGAAGGATCGATCCGTGTTCTACCGATGGAAGAGAAAGGCCCCGGGACGTCTGGCCTCGCGCTGCCCTCCTCAGTCTGCTGACAGCCGGCCGCCGGTGGGCGGCCCACCTGGATAGGAGCACGAGTGCCTGCTACCATGGATCGTGGGAACTTAGGCCACGCGGGCGGACCCGGCGAGGGCGGCTGGCGTCTGCACTCCGGCTCTGCCGGGGTTCGCCCGTATCGCCCAGGACGGACTACCATGCAGCATGAGCCTGTTTCCGGCCGGCGACCGGCGTCCCGAGCGGCGCCGCTCCTCGTCCTCGTCCTCGGCCTCGCAGTCCTCGCCGGCCCTGCCGGCGCGCAGTACTTCGGCAAGAACAAGGTCCAGTACGACCAGTTCGACTGGTCCGTCCTCGAGACCGAGCACTTCCACCTCTACTTCTATCCGGCGGAGGAGGAGGCGGCCAGGGACGCCGCGCGCATGGCCGAGCGCGCCTACGCCAAGCTCTCGAAGATCCTCGATCACGAGGTCAAGGAGCCGATCCCGCTCATCCTCTACGCGTCGCACACCGACTTCCAGCAGACCAACGCGCTCTCGGGCCTCATCGACGAGGGCACCGGCGGCGTCACCGAGTTCCTCAAGCGGCGCGTCATCCTGCCCTTCACCGGCTCCTACGGCGAGCTCGATCACGTGCTCACCCACGAGCTCGTGCACGCGTTCCAGGTGGATGTCCTGTTCGGCGACAAGAGCCCGCTGAGCGGACGCATGGCAGCGAGCCCGCCGCTCTGGTTCATGGAGGGCATGGCCGAGTACCTGTCGATCGGCGAGGTCGACAACCACACCCGCATGTGGCTGCGCGACGGGGCGCTCGAGGGCTACCTGACGACTCTCCCCGAGCTCGAGATGACGGGGGACATCCGCGTCTATCGTTACGGGCAGGCGGTCTTCGAGTTCATCGACCAGCGCTACGGCTCGCAGAAGATCGGCGAGATGCTGAAGGGCGTCTCGCGGCGGGGCGGGCTCGACCGCGTCGTCCAGTCCTCGCTCGGCATCTCGGTCGCCGACCTCTCCAAGCAGTGGACCGAGGAGATGCGGAAGACCTACCTGCCGACCATCGCCGAGTACGATCAGGCCGAGGTCTACGGGCGCCGGCTCACCGATCACCGGGGCGATCTCTCGCACATCAATCTGGTGCCGGCGATCTCCCCGGACGGGAACCTCATGGTCTACCTGTCCGATCGCGGCCTCTACAACGACCTCTACCTGGCCTCGGCCATCGACGGCAAGGTGATCAAGAAGCTGGTGAGCGGCGAGCGTTCATCGAGCTTCGAGTCGCTCCGCTACCTGCAGACCGCGCTCTCCTGGTCCCCGGACGGCAAGCTCATCACCTTCGCGGCCAAGGTCGGGGGCGAGGACGCGATCTACCTCTTCGACGTCGAGGAGAAAAAGGTCGTCCGCCGACTCACCTTCGGTCTCGACGGCATCCTGTCGCCGAGCTTCTCGCCGGACGGCAACCGTCTCGTCTTCGTCGGCCTCGACGGCGGCCGCTCGGATCTCTTCCTCACCGACGTCGAGGGACAGAAGCTCGAGCGCCTGACCCAGGATCGCTTCGCCGATCGGGACCCGGCCTGGTCCCCGGACGGGCGCTATGTCGCCTTCACCACCGACCGCGGGCCGCGCACCAACTTCCGCACGCTCGAGTTCGGCGACTTCAAGATCGCCACCTACGATCTCGAGACCGAGCAGATCCGCGTCCTCCCCGGGCAGTCGGGGAAGAACGTGAACCCGCAGTGGTCGCCCGACGGCACCAAGATCGCCTTCGTCTCCGACCGTTCCGGGATCTCGAACCTGTTCATGGTGGACGTGGCGACCGCCGAGGCCTTCCAGCTCACGAACCTCCTGACCGGGGTGAGCGGCATCACCGAATCGAGCCCGCCGATCACCTGGTCGAACAACGGGAAGCGCCTCCTGTTCACCTGCTTCGAGCAGGGCGGCTTCAACATCTACGCGATCAAGGATCCGCTCGATCTGCTCGAAGGGCGCGAGCCGGCCGCGCCGACCGTCATCGCACAGGCGGAGACGATCCCGCCGGCGCCGCGCCGGCTCGGTGGCGGCTCGCTCGAGGAGGAGGAGGAGCCGAGCGCGGGTCTGGCCGAGGAGGCGGGCGCACTCGGGCCGGTCGCCGCGAGCGGCGCGGAGGCGGAGGCCGCGGCCGGTGGCGGGGAACTCGTCGTGGCGGAGGCGGCGGCAGATTCGGCCGTCGCCGGGAGCGAGGAGTTCGGCCTCGAGCCCGATTCGCTGGCCGCCGCGGTGCCGGCGGCAGAGGTGGGGGAGGAGACGGTGCTGCCCCCGCCCGCTGATTCGACCGCGATCGCCGCGGGCCCGCCCCCCGCTCCGGGAGAGGGCGAGGACGCCGAGGAGGACGAGGAGGTGGTGGCGATCACCTACCGGCCTCCGGCTCCCGACGGCTCGACCTTCAAGGTGCGCGACTACAAGGTGAACTTCTCGCCGGACGTGATTGCCGGCGCCGGCGGCTTCGCGCCCGGCGTCGGGGTCGCCGGCCAGTTCGCGCTCGGGCTGTCCGATGTCCTCGGCAACCACCACATCCAGCTCTCGGCGAGCGTCTTCGGCAGCGTGTCCGAGTCGGATCTCTTCCTCACCTACTACAACCTCGAGCGGCGGAGCAACTGGGGCGTCACCCTCTTCCAGTACCGCAACGACTACCTGAGCTTCTACGACAGCGCCGTCCTCCGCGCCGACCGCGAGATGTTCCGCGGCGTCGAGGGGTTCGTGTGGCGGCCGTTCTCCAAGTTCCGCCGGATGGAGCTCGGGATGCAGGCGGCCTTCGTGGATCGCACCCTGGTCGATGAAGGGACCATCGATAGCGGCACCGGAGTCGAGGGCATCACCAAGGAACGAGTCTTCTTCCTCAAGCCGTCGGTGGCCTTCGTCACCGACACCATCCTCTACGGCTCGATCGGACCGATCGCCGGCAGCCGCAACCGCCTCTCGATCGCCCAGTCGCTGGGCGATTTGAGCTACACGACCGTGGGGCTGGATCTCCGGCGCTACACGAACATCCGCCAGCGGCACACGATCGCGCTCCGCCTGCTCGGCGCCACCTCCTTCGGCGAGACGCCGCAGTCCTTCTCCGTCGGCGGCCCGTGGACCGTGCGGGGCTGGCCCTTCGAGGCATTCCACGGCACCAACATCGGCGTGCTCAACCTCGAGTACCGCTTCCCGCTGGTCGAGACCTTCCGCTTCGGCATCCTGCCCTTGGAGTTCCGGGGCATCGTCGGCGTCCTGTTCTTCGACTCGGGCTACGCCTTCAATCGCCACGACGACTGGCAGCCGTTCTCCAGCAGCGGCGGGATGTTCAGTCTCGAGGACACCTTCGCGAGCTACGGCGTCGGCGCGCGCGTCAACCTCGGGTTCCTGATCCTGCGCTGGGACCTCGCGCAGCGGACCGACCTCGACCAGAACATCGGGTCGGCCATCTCGACCCTGGCGGTCGGCGCCGCCTTCTAGCCTGGTCTCAAGAGGCCCCGTCTCTCCCGCCGGTCGTCCGGCCGGACGACGTCGCCTCCGCGGCGGCGATGATTCGCCGTCGCGCGACGGAAGGCGGGCAGCGGCTGCTTGCGGGGGCCGGGCGGACTTGGCATACTCCCGGGCCTGGATCGGCCGTGCCTCCCGCCACTCCATCCTGCCGGCGCGCACCGGACGGCCGGCGAGCAACGCCTGCCCGGCCGGTGTGATCTCACCGCGCAGGGGAGGTCAGAATACGTGAACGGACCTCATGCCGACTCCGCCGCCGCTCCGCGCGCCGCGGGGCAGGGGCGGCCCGGGGCGCCCGGGCCGCTCGCCTGCGTGGTGCGCCGCGTTTACTTCTCGGCCGCCCATCGTCTCACCAATCCGGCCTTGACCGAGGCGGAGAACTGGGCCACCTTCGGCCACTGCAACAACCCGAAGGGGCACGGGCACAACTACACGCTCGAGGTCTCGGTGCGCGGCGCCGTCGATCCCGAAACCGGCTTCGTCATCGACCTGGCGCAGCTCAAGCGCATCATGAACGAGCGCATCGTGGACCGGGTCGACCACAAGCACCTGAACGAGGACGTGGATTTCCTTCGCGGCGTGAATCCGACCGCGGAGAACCTGGCGGTCGTGTTCTGGCGCGAGCTCGCGCCCTGGATTCCCGCCGGGGTCCTCCACTGCGTGCGCGTCTACGAGTCGGACCAGAACTACGCCGACTACTTCGGCGAGTGACAGGGAGAACGACCCGTGAAGAGCGGAAAGTCGGGCCGTAGCAGGACGCCGGCCCGGCGCCCGGCCGGGCGCCGCGCCGCACGGAGCGCGCCGGCGCCGGCCTACGTCGCCGAGGATCCGGACGGCCGCTACCCGATCGGGAACCGAACGGCGACCGCCCACGCCGCCGAGCTCGCCGAGCTCGTCGGGCGGCAGCTCGCGCTCCTCGGCGAGGACCCGAGCCGGGAGGGGCTCCAGAAGACCCCGGAGCGGGTCGCGCGCGCGCTCGCCTATCTCACGCGCGGCTACGACCAGAATCCCTACGACGTTCTCGGCGACGCCGTGTTCACCGAGTCCTACGACGAGATGGTCCTGGTCAAGGACATCGACATCTACAGCCTGTGCGAGCATCACCTGCTGCCCTTCGTCGGGCGCTGCCACGTCGCGTACATCCCGACGCAGAAGATCGCCGGGCTCTCGAAGATCGCCCGTCTCGTCGACATCTACGCCCGCCGCCTGCAGGTGCAGGAGCGCATGACGCGCGAGATCGGCCACTGCGTCCAGGATGCGCTCAGGCCCGAGGGAGTGGGTGTGGTGATCGAGGCCTATCACATGTGCATGATGATGCGGGGCATCGAGAAGCAGAACTCGATCGCAGTCACGAGCTGCATGCTCGGGAGCTTCCGCACCGATTCCAAGGTGCGAATGGAGTTCCTCGATCTCATTCGCACCCGGCGCCCGGCCTAGCGGCAGGGCGGGCGGTCCACAGCGGAGCGCACCGCGGGGTGCGCTCCGGCAGGCGCACCGGAAGGGAAGGGGGAGGAGCCATGAACCGCAAGGTGACCGTCGTCGGCTCGGGGCACGTCGGCGCGACGCTGGCCCAGCGTATCGTCGACCTCGAGCTGGCCGATGTCTGCATGATCGACATCCTGGAGGGAGTGCCGCAGGGCAAGGGGCTCGACATGGCGCAGGCCGCGCCCATCGTCGGGTCCGACGGGCGCTGCACCGGGACCAATGACTACAAGGACACCGCCGGGTCCGACATCGTGGTCATCACCGCCGGCTTCCCGCGCAAGCCGGGGATGAGCCGCGACGACCTCCTGATGGCCAACGTGGAGATCGTGCGCGATGTCACGCGCAAGATCATGCCGCACACGCCCAATCCGATCATCATCGTCGTCACCAATCCGCTCGACGCCATGTGCCACGTGGCGCTCGATGAATCGAAGTTGAAGCCGGAACGGGTGATCGGGATGGCGGGCATCCTCGACTCGGCCCGCTTCCGCACCTTCATCGCCATGGAGCTCGGGGTGTCGGTCGAGAACACCCATGCCTTCGTCCTCGGCGGGCACGGCGACACGATGGTGCCGCTGCCGCGGTTCTCGACCGTGGCCGGCGTTCCGATCACCGAGCTCATGGACCAGGCGACCATCGATCGCCTGGTGCAGCGGACGCGGGGTGGCGGCGCCGAGATCGTCTCGCTCCTGAAGACCGGGAGCGCCTACTACGCCCCGTCGGCGGCGACGGTCGAGATGGTCGACGCCATCCTCAAGGACAAGAAGAAGATCCTGCCCTGCGCCGCCTATCTGCGCGGCGAGTACGGCGTGAAGGACCTCTTCGTCGGTGTGCCCGTGAAGCTGGGCGCGGCCGGGATCGAGCAGATCGTCGAGGTCAAGCTCCGCGACGACGAGAAGGCGGCGCTCATGAAGTCGGCGGGAGCGGTCCGCGAGCTCGTCGACGTCATGAAGAGCCGCGCCACGGCGTGAGCGAACCCGCGGCGGCGCGGGTCGGGTTGAGGCAGGCGCCGGCCGGGGATTCCGGCCGGCGCCTCGTCTTCGCGCTCGGCGTCCTGTCTCTCGCCGGCTGGGCCGGGCTCGCTGCGGCCGGCGACCTCGCACCGCGGATCCCGCTCTTTCTCGCTCTCCATACCGTCCTCTTCGCGACCTACGCACTCCTCCTCGTCCGGACCGGAGCCGGAGCGCGCCTCGACCGCGCGAGTCTCCGCCTGGCCCTCGGTTTCGCGATCGTCTTTCGCCTGGCGGCCCTGGCCGCGCCGCCGTCCCTTTCCGACGACCTCTACCGCTACCTGTGGGACGGGCGCGTGCTCGCCTCCGGGGTGAATCCCTATCGCCATCCGCCGGCCGCCGCCGAACTCGTCACGCTGCGCGACGGGCATCATGCGGCGATCAATCACCCGGAGCTCCCCACCATCTATCCGCCGGCGGCCCAGGTCGTCTTCGCCGGCGTGGCCACCGTGTGGCCGGCGCCGATCGGGATCAAGGCGGCGATGGCGGTCATGGATCTCCTCGCGCTGGCGGCCCTCGCTCTCCTCCTCCGGGCGCTCGGGTTGCCGGCCGGTCGCCTCGTCGTCCAGGCCTGGTGCCCGCTCGTCATCCTCGAGTTCGCCGGCATGGGTCACGTGGATGCGATCGGCATCGCGCTCCTCACCGGCGCGCTCGCCGCGCTCGCCGCGGCCCGCCACCGGCTCGCCCTTGCCGCGCTCGGCGCCGCGGCGCTCGCCAAGCTCTTTCCGTTGCTCCTCGTCCCCGCTTTCCTCGCGCGCACGCCGCGGCGCGCCTGGTTCGTGCTGCCGCTCGTCCTCGCCGCCGGCGTTCTCCCCTTCGCCGCGCACGGCGTCGATCCGACCGGGTCGCTCGGCACGTTCGCGGCGCGCTGGCGCGGGAACGACGTCGCCTTCGCGGGGCTGGTCGCGCTCACCGGCTCGCCGGACACGGCGAAGGGGCTCGCGCTCCTCCTCCTCGGCGGCGTTCTCGCCGCGTGCCGTCTCCGGCGGGCGAGCCTCGAGTCGACGGCGCTCGCCGCGATGACGGCGGCGCTCCTCCTCTCCCCGGTCCTCCATCCCTGGTATCTGACCTGGATCGTGCCGCTGCTCGCCGTGCGCCCGGAACCGGCGCTCGTGGCCTGGACCGGTTCGATCGCGCTCGCCTATCTGGCCGTGAGCCGCGAACTCGCGGTGGGGGTCTACGAGGTTCGGCCGTGGGTGCGCGGGCTCGAGTTCGCGATCCCGCTCGCGATCGGGGTCCTCAGCCGCGCGGGCCCGAGCCCCCCTAGCCCTCGGCCGCGACCGGCACGCCCAGATCGAGGGGCACGCGATCCGGGTGCTCGCTCCGGCGCGCATGGCGCACCGAGAGGACCCCGATGTAGAGGAAACCGGAGAGGTAGAGGAGGAGGAAAGGCACGATCGCGTAGGAGCCGGTGGCGAGCGCGTAGGTGACCGCCACCGCGAGGTAGGCGGCGAGCGCGAGCTCGACCCCGGCCAGTCGCGAGCAGCGCGGGCGGTAGCGCTTGTCGACCCAGTGCCCGCTCCGATCGATGAGGTGGTACTTCGGCGTGCGCACGAACTCGCCCGGCGCGCCCCGCCAGGCCGCGACGAGCGCCAGCGTGTTATTGACGGCGATGCCCATCCCGCCGGCGAGGATCACCGGCAGCACGAGGAGCTGCCGCCGCCAGGCCCTCGTGATCTCCCGCTCGGCGACCGCGTAGAGGAGCGGATGGCCGAAGCTCGCGATGACGAGGGCGGTCAGGAGCCGGAACACCGGGCGGTGGGCCGGGGATTCGTGCTGCAGGATGAGGGTCGGCAGGGTCGAGAGCGCGAGGACGAGGAGGAGCGGGTAGACCAGGTGATTGGTGAGGTGGATCGCCGCCTGCGTCTTGGCGAACCACGAGAGATCGGCGCGGAGGAGGCGCGGCAGCACCTTGCGCGCGGTCTCGAGCGAGCCGCGAGCCCAGCGATACTGCTGGGTCTTGAAGGCGTTCACCTCCCCCGGCAGCTCGGCCGGACAGACGAGGTCGGGGAGGAAGAGGAAGCGCGATCCGCCGAGCTGCGCGCGGTAGCTCAGGTCGAGGTCCTCGGTGAGCGTGTCGTCCTGCCAGTTGCCGGCGTCCTCGATGGTGCGCCGCCGCCAGATGCCCGCGGTGCCGTTGAAGTTCATGAAGGCGCCGGCGCGGTTGCGCACCGTCTGCTCGATCAGGAAATGCCCGTTGAGGGCCACTGCCTGCCCGCGCGTGAGCGCCGAGTAATCGGCGTTCAGATGGCCCCACCGCGCCTGCACGAGGCCGAGCCCCGGATCGGCGAAGTAGGGCACCGTGCGCTCGAGGAAGTCGGGCGGGGGCACGAAATCGGCGTCGAAGATGGCGATGAGCTCACCCTTCGCCCGGGCGAGCCCATGGCGGAGCGCCCCGCCCTTGAACCCGCGCCGGTCCGGCCGGCGCACGTGCACGATATCGATGCCCTGGGCGGCGAAGCGGGGAACGAGCTCGCGCACGCGATCCACGGTTTCATCGGTCGAGTCGTCGAGCACCTGGATCTCGAAGCGATCGCGCGGATAGCGGATCGCCGCGACCGCAGCGAGGAGCCGCTCGACCACGTAGAGCTCGTTGTAGATGGGAAGCTGGACCGTGACGGCCGGCGGATCGGCGGGGAAGGCGGGGAGCGGGGCGGCGCGCCGCCGCACGCGGGAGTAGAGATGGAGGAGGACGTACGCATGGACGCCGTAGAGGGCGAGCACGCCGGCGACGAGCGCGTAGGCTCCGATGTAGACATCGATGAGGCGATCGAGGCTCACGGCAAGGTTTCCAGTGACGGTTGGACTGCGACCCTCCGACCTTCTGCTCCAAGCGACTCCATGGACACGCCGCGCTCCAGGGATCGCGCGCACTCTAAGCAGCGCGCTCGAAACGTGTCAAAGGGATTCCCGGCAGCGCACACGATCGGCGCGGTGCTCGTCGGCGGCGCGAGCCGGCGCATGGGAGAGGACAAGGCGCTCCTCGACTGGGCCGGACGGCCGCTCGCCTTGCACGTGGCGGCGATCGTGGCGCGGGTGGTTCCACGCGTGATCCTGGTCGGCGGGTCGGGTCGCGGCTACGAGCGGTTGGGCCGGCCGTGGTTACCCGATCCTCCGGGTCTCGCCGGACAGGGCCCGCTCGCCGGACTCCTGGCGGCCCTGCAGGTGGCGCCGCGGGTCCTCCTCGTCGCGTGCGACCTGCCGCACCTCGAGCCCATCCACCTCGCGCGCTTCATCTTCGCAGCGGCCGAGGCGCCGGCCGCGATGCCTCTTCTCCCCGGCGCGCGGCGCGAACCTCTCGTCGGCCTCTACGGGCGAGCGGTCGCGCCGTACGCGCTTCGCTCCCTGGCTGCCGGGTCGCGGCGGATGACCGATCTCCTGGCGATCGCGGGGGCCCGCCTCGTTCCGGCATCGGTCCTGGGCCCTGCCGACGAGGTGGAGCGGGGCTTCACGAACCTCAACCGGCCGGAGGACCTCCGTGCGGCACGCGACGGATTGACATAAAGTATTTATTAACAACAGGATAAAGATCTGATGTCCGGCTCGGGCTTTCCCATGAACAAGTCCGTGAAAGACGCTTGCGCCGCTCCGGAGGACGCGCTAATCTGTTATTGAGATTCAGTCGTAATAGCAATAGGACCCCAGCCGAGGACCCGCGCGCCGCGCGCGGACCCAGGTCACCACCCCGGACCGCTGTCCCGAGGAACACCATGCGCAAGGAGCCTCGCCCGGATCGGATCAGCGCTCTCCCGGATGCCGTGGCGGAGCACGGCGCTCTCGCCGCGCGCTTTCGCGAGTTCATCGCCACGCGCGGGCTGCGGATGACGCGCGAACGCATCGAGATCCTCGATGCGATCCTCGCCGCCGGCGACCACTTCGACGCGGAGAAGCTCTACCTCGACCTGCGCGTGCGGGAGAGCCTGGTCTCGCGCGCCACCGTCTACCGGACGCTCGATCTCCTCGTGCAATGCGGTCTGGTCGACCGCTCGCGATTCGCAAGCGACTCCTTCTCCTACGAACCGATGCACGGCCGGGAGCACCACGATCACATGGTGTGCACGGCCTGCGGGCACGTGACCGAGTTCGTGTCCGCCGAGATCGAGCGGCTGCAGGACGAGGCTTGCGCCGAGCACGACTTCCGGGCGGTGACCCACCGCCTCACCATCTTCGGGCTGTGCGCGACCTGCGCTCAGGGCGAGCGCGCCGACGGGCGCGCCGGGGGCGAGCGCACCGCGGTCGGGAGGCGCCCGCGCCATGGCTGACACGCTTCTCGCTCCGCGGCCGGCCGCGGCCGGCCGCGTGCCGGAGCGGACTGCCGGCGCTGCGCCCGGCCGCCCACTCCTCCTCGTCGGCAATCCGAACGTGGGGAAGAGCGTCCTCTTCGGGTTCCTGACCGGTCGCTACGTGATCGTCTCCAACTACCCGGGGACGACGGTCGAGGTATCCCGGGGCCGGCCGGTCGCCGCGGCGGCGAGCGGTTTTCCGGCCGCCGAGGTCGTCGACACGCCGGGGGTCAACACGCTCCTGCCGATGTCGGAGGACGAGCGGGTGACCCGCGACATCCTGCTCGGGGCGGACGATCCGCTCGTCCTGCAGGTCGCCGACGCCAAGAACCTCCGCCGCGCTCTCGCCATCACGCTCCAGCTCGCCGAGCTCGAGGTGCCGGTCGTCCTCGCCCTCAACATGATGGACGAGCTCCGCGGCCGCCGGATCCGGCTCGATGTGGATCGCCTCGCGGAGCGCCTCGGGGTGCCGGTGGTGCCCACGGTGGCGACCCGGAAGAAAGGCATGAAGGCGCTTCTCCACGCCATGCCGCAGGCCCGCGTGCCCGGTTTCACGGTCCGCTACTCGGCCGAGATCGAGGCCGCCGTGAGCGAGATCGAGAGCCTCTTGCCGCCCGGCCGCGGCGGGCGGCGCGCGCTCGCGCTCATGCTCGCCGCCGGCGACGCGACGCTCGCCGGCTGGGTGCATGCGCATCTCGCACCGGAGGCGGTCGCGCGGCTCGATTCGATCATCGAGGATCTCCGCCGCCGCTGGCCGGAAGGCGTCGCGTCCGCCGTGAATCGCGAGCGGCTCGCGCACATCGATCTCTTCCTCGCCGGGGTCTTGACCGGAGCCGAGCCCGGGGCGCCGGGATTCGCCGCCCGGCTCGGCGGGTGGGCCATGCACCCGGTGTGGGGGGTGTTCTTCCTCGCTGCGGTCCTCTTCGTCCTCTACGAGTTCGTCGGCGTCTTCGGCGCCGGCACGCTCGTGGGCTGGATCGAGGAGGGTCTCTTCGGGCGCCTGATCAATCCGGCCGCCACCCGCTTCGCGGCGCTCATCCCGGTGCCCTTCCTGCGCGACCTCCTCGTCGGCGAGTACGGGCTCATCACCATGGCGCTGACCTACGGCATCGCCATCGTGCTGCCCATCGTCTTCACCTTCTTCATCGCCTTCTCGCTGCTCGAGGACTCGGGCTACCTGCCGCGGCTCGCGGTCATGGTGAATCGCGTATTCCAGGGCATGGGGCTCAACGGGAAAGCGGTCCTGCCCATGGTGCTCGGCCTCGGCTGCGACACCATGGCGACGCTCACCACGCGCATCCTCGATCGGCCCAAGGAGCGCGTGCTGGTCACGCTCCTCCTCGCCCTCGGCGTGCCCTGTTCGGCCCAGCTCGGCGTCATCTTCGGGATGCTCGGGCGGGCCGGCCTCGCCGCCGCGCTGGTGTGGGGCGGCATCGTGGTCGCGATCCTCTTCCTCGTCGGATTCCTCGCCGCCCGCGTCATCCCTGGCGAGAGCTCGAGCTTCGTGCTCGAGCTGCCGCCCATGCGGCGGCCGCAGCTCATGAACATCGTCGTCAAGACCCTGGCGCGCGTCGAGTGGTACCTCAGGGAGGCGCTGCCGCTCTTCCTGGTCGGTACGCTCCTCCTCTTCATCCTCGATCGCCTCTCCCTCCTGGTCCTGATCGAGCGGGCGTCGGCGCCGGTCGTGGTCGGCCTGCTCGGGCTGCCGGCGGACGCGGCCCGGGCCTTCATCATGGGTTTCCTCCGCCGCGACTACGGGGCGGCCGGGTTCTTCAAGCTCCAGGCGGACGGGCTCCTCGATCCGGTGCAGGTGGTGGTCGCGCTCGTCACCATGACCCTCTTCGTTCCGTGCATCGCCAACTGGTTCATGATGATCAAGGAACGCGGCCTCAGGACCACGCTGTGGATGACGGCCTTCATCCTGCCCTTCGCGCTCCTCGCCGGCGGCGCCGTGAACTTCGCGCTCCGCGCGTTCGGCGTCACCTTCGGCGGTGCGCCATGACGAGCCCGGTGCGCTTCCGTAAGCGCAACGGCGTCGCCGAAGGCGGCGATCGCGGCGCCGCCGCGCCCGCCGGGGATCCGTCACTCGCCGGGGCTCCGTCACTCGCCGGGGATCCGTCACCCGCCGGGGACCCGTCACTCGCCGGGGCTCCGTCCCCCGCCGGGGATCCGTCACTCGCCGGGGCTCCGTCCCCCGCCGGGCTTCCCGGCGCCGCACCCGCGGTGCCCGCGGTCACCTGCGGTCTGTGCGGCCACCGCTTCACGCCGACCCGCGAGACCATGGCCTGCACGCGCTGTCCCATGGCCGGTGGCTGCGCGGTCCTCTGCTGTCCCCGCTGCGGCTACGAGTTCGTGACCGAGTCGCGCCTCGTCAACTTCGTGCGCCGACTCTTCTCGAGGTGAGAGATGCACAAGAACCCGCTGGAAGAACGCAGCGAAGAGCTGCTCGAGCTCATCTGGGTGATGCGCGAGGAGGGCGTGGCCGATCGCTCCGTGCTCGTCGCCCGCGCCGCGCGGGCCGGTGAGGACCATCCGGATCTCGTCCTCGGCGAGCTCGAACGCCGGAGCCTTCTCGCTCGCGGCGGAGCGCACATCGAGCTGACCGCCGCCGGCGAGACGGCCGCGCGCTCGATCGTCCGCCGCCATCGGCTCGCCGAGCGGCTCCTCCACGACGTGCTCGACATCGATGCGGCGACGAGCGCGGCGGACGCCTGCCGCTTCGAGCACGTGCTGTCGCCGGAGGTCACCGTGTCGATCTGCACGCTCCTCGGGCACCCGCCGACCTGCCCGCACGGGCGCGCCATTCCGCGCGGGGAGTGCTGCGGCACCTACGAGACCGTCTTGCGCCCGCTCGTCATCCGGCTCGCCGATCTCGGCGTCGGCGAGCGGGCGACCGTCACCTTCGTCGAGGGCCGGATCGACGGTCTCGAGCGCCTGGGGGCGCTCGGACTCGTGCCCGGAGTCAACGTGCGTCTCGCGCAGCGGCGGCCCGCCCATGTGGTCGAGGTGGGGGAGACCGCGATCGCCGTCGATGCCCGTCTCGCTGCCGCCATCTACGTGAAAAGGAGTGGATGAGTGCGGTCACGCATCCCGTTGGCGCTCGCCCTCGTTCTCGCCGGCCTCCGCGCCGCCGCGCCCGCCGCGGCTGAGGAGCCGCCCCCGGCGGCGGCCGCCGCCCCGACCGACTCGGTGATCGCCGAGCTCTCCCGCCGCATCGACGTGCTCGCCGCCGAGCTCGAGAAGGAGCGCCTCGGCACCGCCGCCGCCCCCGTCCCCGACCAGGTCGAGCGCGGGCTCGGCCCGGCCGCCGCGAAGGTCTATCGCACCGAGCACGGGGTGTCGGTCGGCGGATACGGCGAGATGCTCTATGAGAACTTCGCGGCGGAGCGAGACGACGACCTGGCGAGCGGGCGTTCCGATCGCCTCGACTATCTGCGCGCCGTGCTCTACGTCGGCTACCGGTTCACCGATCGCTGGCTCCTCAACTCCGAGATCGAGTTCGAGCACGGCTCGACCGGCAAGGGTGGTGAGGTGTCGGTCGAGTTCGCCTACGTGGACTACCTGTGGCGGCCCGAGGTGAACGTGCGCGCCGGGCTCCTGCTCCTGCCCGTGGGTCTCGTGAACGAGCTGCACGAGCCGACCGTGTTCCTCGGGGCCCGCCGGCCGGCGGTCGAGCAGGTCCTCATCCCGACCACCTGGCGCGAGAACGGCGCCGGGGTGTACGGCGATGTCGGTCCGGTGAGCTATCGCAGCTACGTCGTCGCCGGGCTCTCCGCCGCCGGGTTCAGCGCGGCCGGGATCCGCGGCGGCCGCCAGAGTGGCGCGCGCTCGATCGCCGAGGACTGGGCCTGGGTCGGGCGGCTCGACTGGACCGGGCGGCCGGGTCTTCTCGCCGGCGGTTCGGTCTACGCCGGCCGGTCCGGCCAGGGGCTTACCGGAGCGGACGGAACCGAGATCGGGGTCGCCACCACGCTCGTCGAGGGCCACGGCGAATGGCTTTGGCGCGGGCTCCGCCTGCGTGGCCTCGCCGTCCGGTCCTGGATCGGGGACGCCGCCGCGCTGAGCGCGGCGCTCGGCGATACGACCGCGACCGTCGTCGTCGGCGAGGAGCAGAACGGCGGCTACATCGAGGCCGGGTACGACGTCTTCAGCGCCCGCCCGCGCGGCGAACTCTCGCTCGTGCCTTTCGTCCGCTACGAGCAGCTCGATACGCAGGCCGCCGTGCCCGCCGGCTTCAGCTCGAATCCCGCCACCGAGCAGGACATCTGGACCTTCGGCCTCGCCTTCCAGCCGATCGACCAGGTCGTCATGAAGCTCGACTATCAGGACGTGGACAACGGGGCCGGCACCGGGGTGAACCAGTTCAATGTCGCGCTCGGCTACATCTTCTGAGCCGCGGCGCGTGGCGCCGGCGCTCCTCTGGTTCGTCCTCGCCGGGATCGCGATGGCGTCGGCCGCCGAGAGCAAGGTCCTCCTGAGCATGGAGGAGGCGATGGCGCTCGCCTTTCCCGGCGCCGCGATCGAGCGGCGCACGGTCTACCTGAGCGCACCGGAGCTCGCGCGCGCCGCGGAGCTCGCCGGGTCGCCTGTCGCGAGCGCGATCGTGCATCCGTACGTCGCCACGCGCGGCGGCTCATGGAGCGGCACGGTCTACTTCGATACGCACCAGGTGCGCACGCTCGCCGAGACAGTGATGGTCGCGGTCGACTCTGTCGGGCACGTCCTGCGCGTCGAGGTGATCGCCTTCGAGGAACCGCCGGATTATCTCCCGCGCGGTGCCTGGTACGAGCAGTTCGAGACGCGCGGACTCGCGCCCGAGCTCGCGCTCGGGAGGGCGATTCGCGGCGTCACCGGGGCCACCCTCACCGCCCGCGCCACGACCGGCGCTGTGCGCCGCGCGCTCGCCCTCGATCGAGTGATCGGGGAGCGGGCGGCGCCGGGGAAGGAAGCACCGTGAAAGAGCCGGTCCGCACAGCGATGCGCCGGCCTGCCGCGACGCCGGCGCGCCGTGCGGCTGGGGGGACGGCCATCGGGCCGGCCGGCGGGGCGATGGGCCGCGGAGCGGTCTGGTTCGTCCATGTGGCCACCGCGATCGTCGGGTTGAGCGGGGTCCTCTACGCCGCGATGCGGTATCTCCTCCGCCCGGCCGATCCCTACGCCGTCGTGCATCATCCCTGGCAGCCCGCCGTCCAGCACGGCCACGTGCTGTTTGCGCCGCTCCTCGTGTTCGCAGCAGGCCTCCTCTGGCGCGCGCATGTGTGGCCCGGGCTCCGCGCCCGGGACAGCCGCCGGCGCGCGAGCGGGCTCGCCGCCACCGCGGCTCTCGCACCGATGATCGTCTCCGGTCCCCTCCTCCAGATCACGACCGACGAGTCATGGCGAGCGGTGTGGGTCGCCGTGCACGTCGCCTCGTCGCTGCTCTGGATCGGCGGCTACCTGGCTCACCAGATCGCCCATCGGTCCGGTCTGCGCCGTTCCCGGGCGGCGCTCCCCCGGCTCGTCGGCCGGCGCCCCGAGATCGCGCGGCGGACCGGCACGCTGGTCCTCCTCGCGGCAGCGGGCACCCTCCTCGCCGCGCCGCGCCCGGCCGGCGGCGCCACGGTCGAGCGGGAGCTCGCGATGATGGGCACCGTGCTCCGCCTGTCGATCACCGCGGATACCCGGGCGGCAGCTCTCGAGGCGAGCGAGCGAGTTCTTGCGGTCTTCGCTCAGGCCACGCTCCGGCTCTCCACGTGGCAGGACGACACCGAGCTCGCGCGCCTGAACCGCGCGCCGGTCGGCCGGCCGGTCGCGCTGTCACCGGAGCTCGCGGCCGAGCTCGCCGCGGCCCGCCGCTGGGTGGTTGCGACCGGCGGCGCCTTCGATCCCGGCGTTGGAGCGCTCGTGGATGCCTGGGGGCTGCGCCGCGGCGGTCGCGTTCCGGACGCCGCCGAGCGCGCCGCCGCCCTCGCTGCTTCCGGCCTCTCGGCGCGGCTCGTCCTCGACGGGCGATCGGCCATGCGTCTCGCGCCCGGGCTCACGATCGACGAGGGCGCGTTCGGGAAGGGAGCCGCGCTCGACGCCGCGCTCCGCGCGCTCGGCGCGTCCCCGATCGAGAGCGCGGTGCTCGATCTCGGCGGGCAAGTGGCCGTGATCGGCGCGACGGATCCGGTTCTCATCGCGGTCGCCGATCCGCGCGACCGCGGGCGGGCGGCGCTCCACCTCCCGCTGCGGTCCGGCTCGATCGCCACCTCGGGCAACAGCGAACGAGGACTCGCTGCGGGCGGCATGCGGATCGGTCACCTCCTCGATCCGCGGAGCGGAGAACCGGCCCCCGACTTCGGGAGCGTCACCGTCATCGCCGCGGAGGCGCTCGCCGCCGATTGCCTGTCGACCGGGCTCTTCGTCCTCGGTCCCGACTCCGCGCTGGCCTGGGCGCGCCGGCATCCCGGGATCGAGGTCCTCGTGCTCGCCGCGGGCGCCGGCGGACTCAACGCCCGGGCCACGCCGGCGCTGGCGCGCGAGATCGTCCCGCTCGCGGCGGACCTCACCCTCGATTGACGCGGCGGCGGCGCGCGCCGTAATGTCCCGCTCGGGGCGGCCGCGCGCTGCGCCGGGGGCGCTGCGCGCGGCGACCGACCGGGGCCCGTCCTGCCCTCCGGCTTGCAGTAACTATTCGCGCCAATGATCAATAATCCGCGCCGGCCGCCGGCGCCCCGCCGAACGCCGGCCGCCGGCCGCCGAACGCCGGCCGCCGGCACGCCGCCGATCGCCCATCGGTCCGCTGATTGGCCGATGATCCCATGGTTCGCCGATGACCGCTGATCGCCGATGACCCTGCCGTACTTCATCCGCCACAACCTCGGGCTCAAGCTGGCCTCGATCGCGATCGGCGTCGTGATCTACCTGCATGTCTACACCGACCAGGTGCACGACGGGCAGTTCTGGCTGCCGATCGCGCTCGTGCGGCAGCCGGACAGCCTGGCGGTCGTGGGCGAGCCGCCGGCGCGCGCGCTCGTGCTCCTGCGCGGTCGCGGCAAGGAGCTCATCAAGCTCAAGTGGCGGTCGCCGGAGATCGAGGTGGATCTGTCGGCCGCGCGCCGCGGGCGCTTCTACCACTCGGTCTCGACGGCGGATGTACGCATGCCGGGAGTGAGCGACGCCGAGGTCATCGCGGTCATCGAGCCGCGCCTGCTCGCGCTCGAGTTCGATCGGGTGACCGCCCGCTCGGTGCCGGTGGCGGTGCGCTTTGCAGGCGCCCCGCCCCCGGGCTACGCGCTCCGCGGCTACCAGGTGGCCCCGCGCGCGGTCATGCTCCGCGGGCCGTCGCGGTTCCTCCCCGGACCGGACAGCCTCCTCGTGGGGCCGGTGGACGTGCGCGGGTTCCGCGGGGCGGCCGCCGGGCTGTTCCCGGTCGCGCGGCCGCGGGCCGAGCTGGTGCCGGATCCGCCCGAGGTGGAGGTCGAGGTGGCCGTCGAGCGGGCGGCCACCCGCGAGGTCGGGGGAGTGCGGGTCCGGGCCATGGCCGACAGCGGGCTCCGCGCGGCGGTCGCGCCCGAATCGAGCGCGGTGCGCCTCGAGGGGCTCAGCGATCTGGTCGAGGTCCTGGCACCGGCCGGCCTCTCGGTCCTCGTCGACGCCCGCGGGCTCGGGCCGGGCGTGCATACGGTGGCCGGGCGGGTGGACACGGTGGCAGGAGTGGTGGTGAAGCCGATGGTCACCCGCTTCCGCGTGCGCCTCGAACCGACGGGGGACGGAGCCGGAAGCGGCGGGCGCTAGCGATCCGATCGCGAATTGGAGGGGAGGAGGAGGCCGAGGAGGGGAGAAGAGGGCAAAAAAAGCGAGAGGGTCCCCACTCGAATCGTAAACCCCACTCTGCCTTACGGGCAGATGCTCGAAGTATCTGACTATGCTCGAAGCGGGGCGTTCACGAAATCAGCAGGGACTAAGCTCACGCTCCTCTCACACCATACACTAGCAAACTTCTCTCCAAAAGTCAACCTCCTCGCGACCCGGAGACCGGGGTAGTCGCCATGTCGACCGCTCGATCGATCCGGTTTCGGCGCTGCCTCGGTGCCGCTTCGAGTCCGTTCGTGCGAGCTCGATCGAGCTGAGAACGTGGTCCCGTCGCCGGTCCGGAGCCCGCGTTCTTCGGTCCGACCGGCGGTGGGGTTTCGCACCGGCGCCGCCGGGCCGTCCTTCTGTCTGTTGACGAAAGCCCTGGAGTCCTAGTAGGTTACAGGCGGCGATGGCGCTGGGATGCATCGCCATCCGAGGAGGAACGGCCATGACCAAAGCGGACATCGTAGACTCGATCTCCGAGAAGACCGGTCTGACCAAGAAGGACGTGGCGGACACGGTCGACGAGTTCCTGCATGCCGTCTGCAAGGCGCTGAGCACCGGCAACCACATCGAGATTCGAGGGTTCGGCACCTTCAAGGTCAAGGATCGGAGGTCGCGGGTGGCCCGCAACCCGCGGACCGGCGACCCGGTGAACGTCCCGGCCCGCAAGGTGCCGGTCTTCAAGGTGTCGAAGGAGCTCAAGGAGATGGTGTCCCAGGCCTAGCGTGGGCGCCCCACCCCGACCGGGCGCCGGCCCCGGCCCGCGGAGTCTCTGGTGGTCATCGACCTGAGGAGCGACACGGTCACCCGGCCGACTCCGGGCATGCGCCGCGCCATCGCGGAGGCCGAGGTGGGGGACGATGTCTTCGGGGACGATCCCACCGCGCTCGCGCTCGAGGCGCGGGCGGCGGAGCTCCTCGGTCACGAGGCGGCGCTCTTCGTCCCCTCGGGCACGATGGGGAACCAGCTCGCCGTCCGCTGCCACACGCGGCCGGGTGACGAGGTCCTGCTCGAGGCCGGCGCTCACATCTGGCAATACGAGGGCGGCGCGGCGGCCGCGCTCTCCGGCGTCCAGCTCCGGCCGGTCCCCGGTCGCGCCGGAGCGCTCGCCCCGGAGGATCTGGCTCCTCTCCTCCGCCCGGACGATCCCCACCATCCGCGGTCCCGCCTCGTCTGCCTCGAGAACACGCACAACCGCGCCGGCGGGCGCATCGTTCCGCTCGCGGCGCTGGCCGCGGTCCACCGCTTCACGCGCGCGCACGGGCTCGCGCTCCATCTCGACGGGGCGCGCCTGTGGAACGCCGCGGCCGCGACCGGAACACCGCTCACCGCGTACGGCGCGCTCGCCGACTCGGTGCTCGTCTGTTTCTCGAAGGGCCTCGGCGCCCCGATCGGATCGGTGCTGACCGGATCGCGGGACTTCATCGCGCTCGCGCGGCGCGAGCGCAAGAAGTACGGCGGCGGCATGCGCCAGGTCGGGATCCTGGCCGCCGCCTGCCTCTACGCGCTCGACCATCACCGCGAACGCCTGGTCGAGGATCACCGGAACGCGGCCCTCCTGGCCCGGGAGCTCGAGTCGATCCCGGGGGTGGCCATCGCGCCGGAGGCGGTCGAGACCAACATCGTCCTCTTCGACATCGCTGCGAGCGGCCTCCCGGTCGAGAAGGTGCTGGCCGCGCTCCGCGCCCGCGACGTCCTCCTGGTGCCCTTCGGCGGGACGATGATCCGCGCAGTCACGCACCTCGATGTCGGGCGGGACGAGATCCTCCGCGCCGCCCGGGCGGTGGCCGCGGTCCTCGCCGGCGCGCCGGCCGCGGCGGTCGAGTCATGAATCGTTCCCCCGCGACGGAGCCGGCGCCGGTCTTCGTCAACCGGGTGGGATTCGAGGACGGCGTCAATTTCTGGGGCGGGTCGCGGATAATTGCGCCGGGCGGAGCGCTGGTGGCGGCGGCGCCCTTCTTCGACGAGTGCCTCGTCTTCGGCATCGTGGATCGCCGCGACCTCCTCCGGGAGCGGAGGCTTGCGCCACGTGTGGGATGAGGACGCCGCACTGACCCGGCGCGAGCGCGCCCGCGTGCTCGCCCGGCGCGCCGCGCGCGGGACCACCGGGAGGGAGGACGAGCCATGAGCGACGAGGCGACAAGCGGCGAGGCGCAAGGCGACCAGGCGCAAGGGCGGGAGGCGGCCGCTCGCGAGCTCACGGCCGCGGATCCGGCCATGCTCGCCGACATCCTCTCGCGTTTCCTCCGCGAGGAGATCCGGAAGGCCGGCTTCGAGCGCGCCTTGCTCGGGCTCTCCGGCGGTATTGACTCGAGTCTCGCCGCCGCCCTCGCCGTCCGCGCGCTCGGGGCGGCGAACGTGTCCGGGGTGCTCATGCCCTACGGGCGGTTGGGCCTCGGGGCCGAGTCGGTGGCCGACGCCGAGCTCGTCGCGCGGCACCTCGCGCTCTCCGTCGAGATCGTCGACATCGCGCCGCTCGTCGACGCGCACTTCGCGGCCGACCCCACTGCCACCCCGCTCCGGCGCGGGAACTTCATGGCGCGGATGCGCATGGCGGTGCTCTTCGACCGCTCGATGCGCGACCGCGCCCTGGTCGTCGGGACGAGCAACAAGTCGGAAATGCTCCTCGGCTACGGCACCCTCTACGGCGACCTCGCGTGCGCCCTCAATCCGCTCGGCGATCTCTACAAGACGCAGGTGCGCGCTCTCTCGCAGCACCTGGGCCTGCCCGAGCCGATCATCGCGAAGCCCCCGAGCGCCGGGCTGTGGCCCGGTCAGACCGACGAGGGCGAGCTCGGGTTCACCTACGCGGAGGTTGACCTCCTGCTCCATCTCCTCGTCGATCGCCGGCTCACGGCGGCCGAGGTGGAGGAGCACGGCTTCGCGCCGTCGTTCATCGCCGAGGTCGAGCAGAAGATCAGCACGAGCCAGTTCAAGCGCCGGATGCCGCTCATCGCCAAGCTCTCCGTGCGCGCGGCGGGGCGCGACTTCCGGGATCCCCGGGACTGGGGGATCTAGGTCCGTGCCGCCCCCGCGCGCGGAGGAGGGCGGCCCCGCCGCCGGCGAGGATGCGACGGCGGCGCGCCCCGTCGTCCCCGGCACCCTGTACGTGGTGGCGACTCCGATCGGGAACCTGGCCGACGTGACCCTCCGCGCACTCGACGTGCTCGGCCACGTGGATCGGATCGCTGCCGAGGACTCGCGCCGGACGCGCATGCTGCTCGCGCGGCACGGCCTCGCGGGACGGATCGTCGAGCCCTACCACGAGCACAACGAGGCGCGCATGGCGCCCCGGCTCGCCGAGCGCCTGCGCGCCGGCGAGGCGGTCGCCCTCGTCACCGATGCCGGCACGCCGGGGGTCTCCGATCCGGGCTATCGCCTGGTGCGCGCCGCGCTTGCCGCCGGGGCGCCCGTGGTGGCCGTGCCGGGTCCCTCGGCCGCGCTGTGCGCCCTCGCCGCCTCGGGCCTTCCGACCGATCGCTTCCTGGTCCAGGGTTTCCCGCCGCGAAAGCCCGGCCCGCGGCAACGGATGCTGGCGGATCTCGCCGCGCTGCCCCACACCCTCATCTTCTTCGAGGCCCCATCGCGCGTTCTCGCGCTCGTGGCCGATGTCGTGACCATCCTCGGAGATCGGGAGATCGCGGTCGGCCGCGAGCTCACCAAGCGCTTCGAGGAGATCTGGCGAGGGCCGGCTGCCGCCTATCTCAGAGCCCGGGACGGCGCCGAGCCGCGGGGCGAGGTGACCGTGGTCGTGGCCGGTCTCGCGCGAAAGGATGCCCGGGCCGGGGCCAGGGCGCGGGCCGGCGAGTCCGGGGCCGCCCGCGGGGACCGGGGCCAAGAGGTCCCCGCGGGGGAGGAGGCCGCGGGGGAGCGGGCCCGGGCCGGCGCGCGGCGCCGAGGCTCGCCCGGCCCCCGCCGGGCAAGGAGCGCCTGAACATGCAGGGAGCATTCAAGGAAGAGGCTCGCCGCGCCCTCGATCCGGTGGTCGAAGTCCTCGATCGGATCGGCCTCCGGCCGACCGCGATCACCCTGTCGGGGCTCGCCCTGGCCGCCGCCGCGGGTTGGTGCATCGCTTCGGACCGCTTGCGCTGGGGCGCGCTTTGCCTCATTCTTTCCGCGCTTTGCGACATCCTGGACGGCCAGCTGGCGCGCCGGCAGGGGAGCGCGAGCCCGACCGGAGCCTTCCTCGACTCGTGCATGGATCGCCTGGCCGAGGGGGCCGTGTTCGTGGGGCTCGCCGTGTACCTGATCCCGAGCGGGGCCGGCTGGGTGGCGCTCGCCGTCCTGGGACTCATCGCCTCAACCATGGTCAGCTATGCGCGAGCCCGGGCCGAAGGGCTCGGACTCGACGGCAAGGTCGGCATGCTCGAGCGGCCCGAGCGCCTCGTGGTCCTGATCGCTGCGCTGCTCACCGGAGGAACGGCGCTGCGCTTCCTTCTCGTCGCGCTCACCCTGCTCGCGTTCTGGACCTTCTGGACGCGGGTGCGGCACGTGGAGCGGCAGGTCCGGGCGGGCCGGCGCCCTTAGGGCGGGGCTCGCGGCGGAGGCGGCGTGCGCTCGCGACGGGCCCGGCCGCGCGGCCGGCTGGATAGCTCAAGGAGAGGAAACTCCATGCCAAAAGTGCGGGTGGCCATCATCGGCGTCGGGAACTGCGCGTCCTCCTTCGTGCAGGGAGTGCACTACTACCGGAACGCCGCCGCGGACGAGTTCGTGCCCGGTCTCATGCATGTGAACCTGGGCGGGTATCACATCAGCGACATCGAGTTCACCGCCGCCATCGACATCGACGCGCGCAAGGTGGGGAAGGACCTCGCCGAGGCGATCTACACCTATCCAAACAACACGTACAAGTTCGCCGACGTGCCGAAGACCGGGGTCAAGGTGGTGCGCGGTATGACGCACGACGGGCTCGGCTACTACCTGTCGAAGATCATCAAGAAGGCCGAGGGTCCGACCGCCGACATCGTGGACATCCTCCGGCGCACCAAGACCGACGTGGTCGTCAACTACCTGCCGGTCGGCAGCGAGGAGGCGACCAAGTGGTACGTCGAGCAGATCCTGCGCGTGCCCTGCGCCCTCGTGAACTGCATCCCCGTCTTCATCGCGCGGGAGAGCTACTGGCAGAAGCGCTTCGAGAAGGCCGGCGTGCCGGTCATCGGCGACGACATCAAGTCGCAGGTCGGCGCCACCATCGTGCATCGGGTCCTCACCCGCCTGTTCCGCGATCGCGGCGTGCGGCTCGAGCGGACGAGCCAGCTCAACGTCGGCGGCAACACCGACTTCCTGAACATGCTCGAGAGATCGCGCCTCGAGTCGAAGAAGATCTCGAAGACGAGCGCGGTGACCTCGCAGCTCGACTACGACCTCGGCTCGAAGAACGTGCACATCGGTCCGTCCGACTACGTCGAGTGGCTCGATGATCGCAAGTGGGCTTACATCCGCATGGAGGGGCGCACCTTCGGCGACGTGCCGCTCAACGTGGAGCTCAAGCTCGAGGTGTGGGACTCGCCGAACTCGGCCGGCGTCGTCATCGACGCCGTGCGCTGCGCGAAGCTCGCGCTCGACAACGGGGTCTCCGGCGCGCTGGTCGGCCCCTCGGCCTACTTCAAGAAGTCCCCGCCGCAGCAGTTCACCGACGACGCGGCGCGGCAGATGACCGAGGATTTCATCGCCGAGATGGCGGCCGGGAAGGGGCGGGCGACCAGGGCGGCGCGGGCCGGGGCGCCCGCGCGCCGTCGCGCGAGCCGGAGCGCCGGGGCGGCGGCCCAGTCGAACGGCCGTCCGGCCCGGCGGGGGACGGCTCGCCCGCGGGCTCGGGCCGGCAAGTCCTAGGCCGGCGGGAACGAAGGTGGAGTGGAGCGCGTAGTAATGATCGGCGGCGACGCCGGCGCGCGCTCGATCGCCGGAACCGGAACGTGCGCGGCTGGTTCTTGAGTTTCGAGGGCGTCGAGGGCGCCGGCAAGTCGACGCAGGCGGCGCGGCTCAAGGCCGCGCTGGCTGCCCGCGGCTATGAGGTCGTCGTGTCCCGCGAGCCCGGAGGTACGCCGCTCGGGGCCGCGATCCGCGAGCTCGTGCTCTCGGGCGCGTATCCGACGGTGCCGCTGGCGGAGCTGTTTCTGATGCTGGCCGATCGCGCCCAGCACGTGGCCGAGGTGATCCGGCCGGCGCTCGCCGCCGGGCGGGTGGTCATCGCCGACCGCTACGCGGATGCGACCACGGCCTACCAGGCGGGAGGCCGCGGCATCGATGCCGATCTCGTCGCGCGAGCGATCGCGGCCGCGACCGGCGGGCTCCAGCCCGATCTGACGCTGCTCCTCGACCTGCCGGTGGCTGCGGCGCGCGAGCGGTTCAAGGGCCGGGTCGAGGACCGGCTCGAGGCCGAGGCCCTGGTCTTTCACGAGCGGGTGCGCGCCGCCTACCGGGCGGCGCGGGAGCGGGAGCCCGATCGCATCAAGGTCATCGACGCGCGGGCCGATGCCGATAGCGTGCATGAGTCCGTCTTGCAGCAGGTTCTGACCGTACTCGAGGCCCCCAGGGTGAACGGCCCCAACCGGCCGCCGGCCGGCTGATGGGGCGGAGGTTCCACATCTTGTCTGGCTTGCGCCGGTTTCTCCCGTCCCTCCTCCTGATCGTGGTGCTCCTCGTCGGCGGCTTCGCCCTGGGCATGAGCCAGCCGCGGGGCGACGGGGAGCGCCTCCGGCTCCTCGACGAGGTGCTGTCCAAGGTGCGCACGATGTATGTCGAGGACCTGCCCGACTCGGTGCTCGTGGATCGCGCGCTCAACGGGTTCCTCGGCGAGCTCGACCCCTACTCCCAGTTCCTCGACGAGGCCGAGTTCACGAACCTGCGCATCGGCACGAGCGGCACCTATCACGGCCTCGGCATCGTGATCTCGCTGCGCGACGGGTTCCTGACCGTCATCTCACCGATGGAGGGCACGCCGGCCTACCGCATGGGGATCATGGCCGGTGATCGCATCATCGAGATCGACGACCAGACGACCGAGGGCATGAGCTTGAACGACGCCGTTGACCGGATGCGCGGCCCGAAGGGGACCCCGGTCAAGCTCACCATCGCCCGGGGCCGCGATTTCCGCCGCATCGAGTTCGATCTGGTGCGCGACAAGATCGAACTCAAGAGCGTGCCCTACTCCTACGTGGACGAGAAGAAGATCGGCTACATCCGCGTCTCCCAGTTCGCCGAGGAGACGACGCAGGATCTCGAGAAGGCGCTCGCCATGGTGGAGCGGGAGAGCGCCCGCGGCCTGATCCTCGACCTGCGAGCCAATCCGGGCGGGCTCCTCACCCAGGCGGTCGAGGTGTCCGAGCATTTCGTCGGGGGCGGCAAGCTGGTCGTCGAGACCCGCGGCCGCCAGAAGAGCCAGAACCGCGGCTACACGTCGCGGGCGCGAAGCGTCTACTCGGCGACCCCGGTCATCGTGCTCGTGAACGGCGGCAGCGCGAGCGCCTCCGAGATCGTGGCCGGCGCCATCCAGGACTGGGACCTGGGTCTCATCCTCGGCACGACGACCTTCGGCAAGGGCTCGGTGCAGACGGTCGTGGATCTGAGCGACGGATCCGCCATCAAGCTGACCACGGCCAAGTACTACACGCCGAGCGGGCGCTGCATCCACAAGGAGGAGCGGCGGCCCGATCCGAAGGTCACCGCGGCGGTGGATCCCGCGGGCAAGGCGCACCTTGCCGACGAGCGCGAAACCTATCGCACGGCGATGGGCCGCGAGGTGTACGGCGGCGGCGGCGTCACGCCCGACATCATGGTCGAGGCCGAGGAATTGCCGGCGGTCATCGAGGACATCGAGCGGCTCGGTCTCTTCTACGAGTTCACGACCGATTTCCTCAAGGGCCATCCCGGCTGGAAGCCGGACGCCGTGCCGGGCGACCGGGAGATCGCCGAGTTCACCGCCTTCCTCAAGGAGCACCAGGAGGAGGACGTGACCTGGGACGACGCGGACCTGGCGGCGGCGCGCCCGCAGATCGAGCGCGGCATCCGCCGCGAGGCGGCCCGCCGGCTCGACTCGGACCAGGCGGCCTGGCGCGTGATGCTCGAGGGCGATAGCCAGTACCGCGAGGCGCAGAAGCTCCTCGCCGAGTCGAGGACGCTCGCAGGCCTCTTCCAGATCGCCGACGCCCGGCGCGAGCAGTCGGTCGCGCCGTAGCGCAATCAGGGCGCGGCTCGGCGAGGAGACGGCGATGAATCCACAGGACCTCGAGCGTCTCCTCGAGCGCCTGGCGCGCGGCGAGACGACGGTCACAGCGGCGCTGGCTGCGCTCAGGACCCTGCCCTTTGAGTCCCTGCCGGAGGCCACGGTCGATCACCACCGGGCGTTGCGCCGGGGATTTCCCGAGGTGGTCTACGGGGCGGGGAAGACGCCGGAGCAGGTGGTCGCGATCGCGCGCGCGATCGCCTCCCGCGGGCAGACCGTGCTCGTCACGCGCGCCGCCGCCGAGGCGGCGGCCGCGGTGTGCGCCGCGTTCCCCGCCGCCGAGCACGATCCGCTCGCCCGCACCGTCCTCCTCCGCGGCGGCGATCTCGTCCCGCTCCCCGGGCTCGTGCTCGTCGTCGCCGCCGGCACGTCGGATCTCCCGGTCGCTGCCGAGGCCGAGGTCACCGCGCGCGCTCTCGGCTGCACGGTCGAACGGTTGACCGACGTCGGCGTCGCCGGCCTCCATCGCCTCCTCGCCGCCCAGGACCGCCTGCGCGCGGCGACCGTGATCATCGCCGTCGCCGGCATGGAGGGGGCGCTCCCGAGCGTGATCGGCGGTCTCACCGCCTGCCCGGTGATCGGCGTGCCGACGAGCGTCGGCTACGGAGCGAGCGCCGGCGGATTCGCGGCGCTCCTCGGCATGCTGTCGAGCTGCGCCTCCGGGATCACGGTCGTCAACATCGACAACGGATTCGGGGCCGGTTACGCCGCGGCGCTCGTCCTCAGGGCGCAGGTCCGGACCGGCGCCGGCGCCGCCCCGGCGCCTTCCGCAGAAAACAGCAACTAGGGAGCAGTATCCTGCGCAGGCTCGCTGAGCGGTCCGCGCCGGCAGCAGGGACTGGAGAAGGAGCTCGATGCGCGCGCTCTACGTCGATCCGGTGGGCGGGGTGGCCGGGGACATGCTGCTCGCGGCCCTCCTCGATCTCGGGGCGCCGCTCGCCGCGGTCGAGGCGGCGCTCTCGACCCTGCCGCTGCCCCCGGGGGCCTTCACGCTCTCGGCCGAGCGCGTCGCGGCGGGCGGGCTCGACGCAATGCGGGTCACGGTCACGCCGGCGGCGGACCCGGTTCATGCCCGCACGCTCGCCGATATCCTGGCCCTCCTCGCCGCGAGCGGGCTCGCCCCGCGGGCGCGGGAGCGCGCCGTCCGCGTGTTCGAGCGCCTGGCCGCGGCCGAGGCGCGGGTGCATGCGGTTCCCGTCGCCGCGGTCCACTTCCACGAGGTGGGGGCGATCGATGCGATCGTGGACGTGGCCGGGACGGCGGCCGCCCTCGAGATCCTCGGCGTCGACCTCCTGCGCTTCGGTCTCCTCGCGCCCGGGACCGGCGTCATCGCCGCCGCGCACGGACCGCTGCCGCTGCCCGCCCCGGCGACGCTCGAGCTTCTCGCCGGCATTCCGATCCGCCTCGGCGGCCCGCCGGGGGAGTGGGTGACGCCGACCGCGGCCGCCATCCTGACCGCGCTCGGCGCCCCGGCGGCGCCGGACCTCGTGTTTCAGGTCGAGCGGGTGGGCATCGGCGCCGGGCATCGCCCGCGGCCGGATCGCCCGAACGTGGTCCGCGCCATGATCGGCGAGATGGAGCAGGTTTTTGCGGGGGGCGACGGGGCGGAGGCGGGCGCCGTCGCGCGCGAGGAGATCGTGGTCCTCGCGGCGACCATCGACGACGAGTCGCCGACCGCGCTCGCGCATGCCGCCGAAACCCTGCGCGCGGCCGGTGCGCTCGACGTCACGCTCACTCCGGTCATGATGAAGAAGGGACGCACTGGGACCGAGCTGACCGTGCTCGCCCGCCCGGGCCTGGCCGAGGCGCTCGCGCGGACGCTCCTCCGCGAGACGACCACCCTCGGCCTCCGGCTCCGCCGCGAGGAGCGACGCACCCTGCCGCGGCGCCTGGTCGAGGTCGAGACGCCGTACGGGCCCGTGCGCATGAAGGAGACGGTGCGTCCTGCCGCGGGCGGTGCGGCGAGCCTCCGCGACGCCGCGCCCGAGACCGACGACGTGGCGCGCGCGGCGCGCGCGCACGGGGTGCCCTTCCCGGTGGTCGCCGCCGCGGCCCGCGCGGCCTGGGCCGGGCGGGCCGCATCGCCCGCCGCGAGCGCCCCGGGCGGGCCGGCGCCCGCCGCGGGCAGCTAGGTCGCGGGGGGCGGCGGCCGTGATCGAGGCGCGCGGGGTCGTCATCCGCCACGGCGCGCGGCCCCCGCTCGCCGGTCCGCTGGATCTCGTGTTCGCGCCCGGCGAGCGGGTCGAGCTCCTCGGCCGCTCGGGGGCCGGGAAGTCAAGCCTTCTCGCGATCCTGGCCGGCCTCGTCCCGCCGGCGAGCGGTGCGGTGATGATCGACGGCCTCGAGGCCGGTCCGCCCGCGACGAGACGTCACGTCGCGAGCCGGGTCGGTCTCCTCTTCCAGGATCCCGAGCCGCAGCTGCTCACGACCCGGGTGGCCGACGAGATCGCCTTCGGACTCGAGCAGCTCGGGTGGTCGCCGGCGATGATCCGGGACCGCGTGGCCGCCACCGCGCGCGCTCTCGACCTCGGCCCTCTCCTCGATCGCGTGCCGCGCACGCTCTCGGGCGGCGAGATGCAGCGGGTGGCGCTCGCTGCCGCCGTGGCGCCCGGCCCGGCGTATCTCCTGCTCGACGAGCCGTTCGCGCATCTCGATCGCGAGGCGGCCGCCGACGTGGCGACCTGGATCGAGCGCGCCGCTCGGGAGCGCCCGGCGCTCGTCCTTTCGGCCGCGCCGCGGCCCCGCTCGCCTGGCGCGAGCGAGGCGGCACCACCGGACGACGCTCCGCGCCGGGTCGTCCTCGCCGCGGGCCGCGTCGCGCACGACGCGCCGGGTGCATTGCCGCCCGCGCTCGCCGCCGACCTGGAGGGTTGGCCCGGCGAGCCGCTCGCGGGCGCCGCGGCCCCGGGGAGCGCGGGCTCCCCGGCGGGCGCGGCATCGCCGGCGAGCGCCGCGTCCCCACCGCTCCCCGCGCTGCTCGCGCCGCTCGCCGCGGGCTCGATCCTCCGCGCGCGCGGTCTCGCCATCGGCTGGGCGGGACAGCCGATCGCGCGCGATCTCGATCTGGATCTCGTCCCGGGCACCATCGTCACGCTGGCCGGTCGAAACGGCGCGGGGAAGTCGACGCTTCTCGCGACCCTCGCCGGACTCATCCCGCCGCTCGCCGGCGGGATCACCCTGACGCCGTCCGGCGCCGTGCGCGAGCGCGTGTCGCTCGCGCTCCAGTTCGCGGGGCAGCTCTTCTACCGGAGCACGGTCGCGGCGGATCTCGCCGACTGGGCGCCGGCGCCGGCGGCGGCGGCGGCGCTCGCGCTCGTGGGGCTCGCACCGGAGACGCTCGCGGCGTCGCCCTTCCGGCTCTCCGGCGGCGAGGTCCGCCGGCTCGCCCTCGCGGCCCAGCTCGCCGCGCGCCGGCCGATCCTGCTCCTCGACGAGCCCGGTGCGGGGCTCGATGGGCCCGGCCTGCGCATGCTCGGGCACGCAGTGCGGGCGTTCGCGGGGGCCGGCGGCGCCGTGCTCATCGCGAGCCACGATGAGGAACTCCTCGCGCTCGGGGCCCCGCGCTTCGCGCTCGCCGCGGGGCGGCTCGCTCCGGCGCGCTGAGCGGCTTGCGCTCCCGCGTCCTCTGCGACGCGCCTGCGCCGAACGGCGGCCCCCCCGCCCCGGCGCTAGGGCTCGGGGTTCGCTGCGGGCACCGCGAGCCGCGCCACGGCCTGCTCGTCGATCGCGACCGGCGTGGTCGTCCTGATCTCGGCGATGAGCGCATCGATCCGCCGCTCGGTCTCCGCGGTGGCGACTCTGGACTTGACGTGGTCCTGGACCTCGGCGAGCGGCTGCGGCATCGAGGGCGACTTCTCGACCACCCGGACGACCTCCCAGCCGCGGAGGCTCTGGAACGGCGGGATCAGCTCGCCGGGCTCGTGCTCGAGCGCCACGTCGGCCATGCCGTCCATGCTGCCGGCGCCGAAGAAGTCGGTCTCGCCCCCGCGCCAGTTGGTCGTCTCGTCGAGCGACACCTCCTCGGCCAGGGCAGCGAAGTCGGCGCCGCCGGCGAGTCTCTCCATGACGGCCTGCGCCTCCGCCTCGGTCCCGACGAGGATGCGCCGCACCCGCGTCCGCACGCCCGTCACGTACTCGTCCTGGTGGGCTTCGTAGAAGGCGCGCGCCTGGTCCGCGGTGACCGAGTCCGCCGTGACGGCGACCGTCGAGCCGACCATCGCCGCGAGCCGTCCCTCCTGGCCGCGCACGATCAGGAGCTCGAGCGCGGGCTGGCGCTCGCGCACGATGGAGCGGAGCTCGAGCATGTAGATCTTGTCGAAGGCGCTGCCGAGCACGACCTGCCGGAGCTGGACATCGGAATTGTGCCAGGCGCACACCGGGCAGCTCCGCTGCCCGCGGGACAGCTTGTTGAACTCGGCGATCGAGAGCCGCCCGCCCTTGTAGGTGGCGAGGTCGCGGGCCACCTCCTCGGGCGGCCAGTCGACGAAGATCCAGCTCACGTCCAGCGAGTCGGGACGCCGGTCGTTGGCTTCCTCCCGCTGCTTGATCTTGGCCCGGACCCGCGCGGCAAAGATGTCGAAGCTCTCGTCGTCCACCTTCACTTCGTACTTGGCGAGCATGGACAGCTGCCATGCGTAGAGAGCATCGCCCGTCTTGCGCGTGCGCACCCGCCGCGCCAGATCGGGCACCATTTCCTCGAAGCTGCGATCCGGCGTGCGGTCGCGCACGCGGCTCTCGAGCTTGAACAGCTTGTAGTGCTCACCCTTCCCCTTGATCACCGGGGTCACCTGTCCGGGCTCGATGGCGAACACGGCGTCCTCGAAGTGGATGATCATCTGCCCGGCGCGCAGCTCGCCCATATCGCCGCCCTTCTTGCTCGTCTGCGCCTCCTCCGAGTAGGTGCGGGCCAGCTCGCCGAAATCCTCGCCGGCGAGGATCCGTGCGTGGAGCTCCGCGGCCAGGTCGCGCCGGTCAACCGAGAGGCTCCGCACATGGAAGGTGTAGAAGTAGCGCTCGTAGAGCTCCTCGATCTCGGTGCGCGTCACGTCGATCCGGCCTGCGTAGATGCGCCGGCGGAGCTCCTCGCCGGCGACCTGGTCCTCGACCTTCGTGATGTAGCTCACGAACGGGCCGGTACGCTCGTAGCCGCGGCGGCGGCCCTCCTGGACCAGGAGTTTCTGATTGATGAGCTTCTCGATGGTCGCCTGCTTGAGCGCGGAGGGCGGCAGCGTGCGGTCGATGCCCTTCCCGCGATCGAGGGCGTGATAGAAGTCCCCGGCGGTGACGACACCGTCGCCGACCCGCGCGAGCGGGGTCGAGTCCTGCCACGCCGCCGACGGCGGATCGAGACGCCGGTCCGGGATCTCGACGATCTCGCCGGCGGCGGTCTCCTCTGCGGGGAGGAGGTTGGGTCCGCGGGCCTCCTCCTCGAGGGGGCTCGCGCCGGGTGCCGGCCCCGCCCCGGAGCCGGCCGCATACGCCGCGGGTGTCTCCTCGGCGGAGCCGGGCGCGGCCGACACGCGATCAGGATCCGCCCTCCCGAAGAGAAGGGCCGCGCCGAGGGCGAGACCAAGGAGAGTGGACGACCGGGACGGGCGCCTGGAGAGGGTCGAGATCGGGGAGGACAATGTTATGGAAGGGCTCTGGCTGTTTCCGGGTTTTTGTCTGGACGGCAGGTCGCCGTGCCCCGCCTCTCGGGTCCGACCAGCGAGCGACCCGTCGCCGATGGTGTCCCGTCGAGCGTCCGAGGCTCGGCCACGCTAGCAGACTACGCTCCAGATCGTCAAAGCCGGCGGGCGGCCGACCAGGTTCACCGGAGGGCACCGCGCCCGGATGGGTTCGGCCGAGCATCGTCCCGCGGCGCTAACTCCCTGCGAAGAGGGCGCATTGACACTCCGTCCCGGGCTGTGCTATATTTCCACATGCGGGTTCAGACCCAGGTCAAGCCCATATCCAGTCCGCGGTCTCTCAAGCCGTCCCCACTCCAGAGAGATCCGCGCCACGTGACTTGATCGTGGTCTAGAGCTGCTTCGTTGAGCACCGCTTCCGGAGGCCCGGGCCAGCACCGACTCAGGGAGGAGAGAGCGCGATCCTGGCTCCCCTCCTTGCTGGTGGTACGAACCCCGCCCGTACCGGGTTTCTCCCGGATCGGCGGACGGCCCCGGTCGCCGGAATGGATGCTGAGGGAACGCAGCCGATTGCGCACTGATTTGTGGCCCGCACCGAGGTTCTCGGCAGTCGCAGTGGATCTACCGGGCGTTCGTTTCTCGGACCTGGTTCGCCGGGCCAGGGAATCGGGCCCCTCGTGGAGGAATGATCTCGACGAGAGCGCTTTCGTGACCGGTTATCGGAAGCTCTGACGCCAAAAAAGAGCAAACAGCAGGTCGCGCGAGCGGCCCCGCCCGGCTCCGGGACCTCTTCCCTGGAGGGAGGCTGGGCCACCAGCTTGGACTAACTCCGGCTGCCAGAGAGGCGGCGGGAGTGGCTCATCGACGATGGAGGACCAACGATGAGGAATGTACTTGTGCTGACGGCGGCATTGCTGACCGTCTGCGTCGCCTCCACATCCGCCATGAACCAGAAGCTCATGAGCTATTCGAATGACTCGGAGTTTCTGACTCAGCCCGATGGTCACGTGGGCGACATTGCCGACACCACCTGGTTCGGTGGTAGCGGCACCGGAAACGGGACCATCGTGATCGGCGGCACCTGGAACTGGGAGGCCGCCTCGGGCGAGCCTGCGCAGTTCTTCGTGGACGGCGACCCGGTCGGCAATCAGTACCGGGATGGATGGATCTTCGATGACCGCACGGCTCGCCGGGGTCCGTCCCAGAACACCGGCGGTCACTGGAGCACCGCAGGCGTCTACAACTTCAATGACGACACCGGCGGTATGGCGCACCGGGCCACGACCCACGCCAACGACGGCGAGGACGACGGCCCCAACCCGCTGATCGGCGGCTGGTCCATGTGGATCGCGAGCAATCTCCGACTGAATCCCGAGCACTGCGGCTGGACGCAGACTCGCGGCTACGGTTCCGGCTGGTCGCAGGGCTTCCAGAAGGCCTTCCCGGTCGCGGCCGGGAACCTGGGCGCCGTGTACGACATCAGCTTCACCCACCGGTATGCGACCGAGGCCGGCTGGGATAGCTGCTGGGTCGAGATCTCCTTCGACGGGATCTTCTGGGACCAGGTTGGTAACGCCTCGAATGCGAACGGCATGTATTCGGGCGGCAGCTTCCCCGATCCGCAGCCGTCCCCGGCGGGCGGCGCCGACGTCGCGAACCTGATCACCTGGCCCTCGAACAATGCGGGCACGCTGTATGTCCGGTTCCGCCTGGCCTCGGATGCTCTCGTCGCCGACGACAACGTGGGCGGCAACTACATGTGGGCATGGCAGGTGGACAACATCCAGCTGCTCAAGAACAACGTGCCGGACGGCGCGCTCTCGACGTTCGAGTCGGGTTGGGATGGCTGGCAGCCGAAGGCCTACGAGGGCTTCGACTTCGACATCACGACCGATCCCAACCGGCCGGCGGGGCGTCTCGAGCGGGTCGCCAATCTGTCGGCGCCGCTCGTCTGCGAGTGTCCCGAGACGAACGGTCTCGAGAACCGGATCATGCTCTTCGCGGACAAGGACGACCTGGACATGAACGACGCGTTCCAGAGCAGCCACATGCGCTCGCCTGCGTTCGCGATCGGCGGTCCTTCGCTGCCGGATCTGGACGGCGACGCCGGGCGTTTGTTCAAGGTCGACTGGTACCTGGACGGCGGCTCCGGCCTCTTCGAGACCGGTCCGCAGTTCGCGTGGTTCTACTGGCCCTTCAATGCCTTCAACTGCCCGTACACGCCGTCCTCCGGCGAGCCGGGCTTCGGCACCGTCTTCAACTGGACGACGGAGCAGGAAGAGCATGCACAGCTCTTCTCGCAGGGTACCAACACCACCTGCGCGAAGGACGTGTTCTTCGACTGCTCGGCGTTCCTGCCGGCCGATGCCGACTCGGTGATCGTCATGCTCGGCGCTCTCTCGCAGTGCCGGTCCGATGCCACCTGCGACATCAACGACAACGGCGCGCCGTTCTTCGACAACGTGCGCTTCGGTGTCTACGACCCGGCCGGCCTCGCCATGCTGTCGAACACGCTCGATCGGTTCGCGGACAACTTCCCGACCACCAACACGGGCTTCCCGTTGACCGCGACCAACCGCACCGACGCGTCGTACAGCCTGGCCATGCAGCTCGGTGTCGAGAACCCGCTGCGCTGGGTGCGCGCCGACACGGCGGCCACGGCCATCGCCGCTCCGAACACCGCGGTCTTCCTGCGGTGGGCGGTCGAGCGTGGCGCGTGCCAGCCGAACCTGACGCATCCGTTCTTCGTCGCGTTCCCGCCGACGGCTTCGGGGACCTACCCGAACAACCTGACGTGGCATGCTGCGCGGATGGATACGGCCCAGTCGCTCACCAACGGCTCGACTCAGGACGGCGTCTGGATGACCTGCTTCCACGAGCTCGATCCGCGTAACGGCACGTTCTGGACGGGCGCGCCGCCGGCGGTCGAGCCGTGCGACGACATCCTTCCGGACGGGCTATTCACGGCCGGGACGAACGTCTACTACTTCTTCGAGGCGCGCACGGCCTCGGGTGGCGGTGCCGGCAACGTCCTCGCCACGTTCCCCTTCGGCAAGAACCGGAGCTTCGTCAGGACGTCCGCGAACTGGAAGGACTACTGGCTCCAGATCAACAACCTTCCCGAGCTGACGCCGGCGTGCGACGGCACCTACGCCAACAGCATGCTGATCGTCAACGACTACGCGACCGGCGGCGTGCCGGGCCGGGCCACGATCCAGAAGGCGCGTCTCAACGCGACCCTCGGGGCTCTCGGGCTCGAGTTCGACACCTACGACGCAGTCAGCACCAACTACACCACGAGCTACGACACGATCGGACGCCGTGAGGACCGGCCGACTCAGCAGCCGCGTCCGCCCTCGAACGGCGCCACTGATCAGATGCTGAACGGGTACGACTGCATCTGGTACACCGGCGGTCTCCTCGACTCGGGCGTCATGCTCAGCGACCGGCGCACGCTGTCCCTCTTCGGCGGGCAGTCGTCGATCGACCAGCAGAAGCTCGAGACCTGGATCGGCGGGTGCACGGCCGGGAACAACCGTCTCCTCGTCCTCGAGGGTTCGAGCTGGGCGTCGTTCATCGACGTCAACACGACCAACGGCCCGCAGTTCCTCTCGAACCGCGGCGTGGACGTGCTGAGCAATGACTATGCCCAGAACCTGGCGGCGAACGATCTCCGGCGCTGCGCTCGCATCACGACCAGCCGCCCGGCAGATCGGTTCGACGATGCCGAGATCCTCGGCACCGGGTGCTCGGACGACATCAACGTCGACGTGTACGCGACGGTCTCGGGCGGCGAGGCGGTGACGCACTTCGTCGAGTCGCTCGAGGACGGCGATGATCCGGTCAACTGCGCGGACGACATCGATCGGCCGGCGTGGCTGAACGTGGTTCGCCGCCGTAACACCACGGCGACGTGCCAGCACTCGGCGTCGATGGCCTTCGCGTTCGCGGAGCTCTATCCGTTGAACTGCACGGATCAGTGCCTGTTCGACGACTACAAGATCAACGGGGAGAATGCCGAGCTCGTGATCGACCTCTTCACGTGGGCCGGATGCCCGATCAACACCACGGTCATCGGTGTGGATCCGGCCGAGGCGCCACGGTTCGTGAACGAGCTCTATCAGGCGCAGCCGAACCCGGCCAACCCGTCGGCGACGATCCGCTACACGATCGCCCAGAAGGGGCACGTGTCGCTCAAGATCTTCGACGTCAGCGGGCGTCTGGTGCGGAGCCTGGTGGATGAGGTCCAGGAGCCGGCGACCTCGCCGTTCGAAGCCGTCTGGAACGGCCTGAACGACGGTGGCCAGCATGTCGGCTCGGGCGTCTTCTTCTACCAGATCGACGCGCCCGGCTTCACCTCGTCGAAGAAGCTCGTGATCCTCAAGTAGGGTCCGGCTTCCCGACGACGGAAGGACCGAAAGGCGGGCCGGGAGTCCCTCGCGGGGCTCCCGGCCCGTCGCTTCTTCTCCGTTGCGCATCCGGGCCCCTTCCCGGCGTCCGGCCCCCATCCGCGGCCGGCTCTCCCCCGCGGTCCCCGGCTCGGAGCGCGGGTGTCCTCGCGCCTTCCCCCGGCCCGGCGCGGAGCGGCCGGAACCCGGCGGGTCCGTTCCGTTAACTCCTATCGACAGCCGGCCGCGGCCGGGCGGTGAGGGTGTGTCATGGGCAGCTACACAAAGGGGTGGCCGGCGACCGTGATCATTGACAGCCGGATGACGGCTTGTTACCGTCCCGCGGCCTTTTACGCGGCCATTCCCGCCGGAAGCTGATCCCCACGGCTTTCAGCCAGCCTCGGGCGCGCGTTCTCGCGAAGGACCCGAGGTGCTCTTGAGGTCAGGCTTCGCCGCACGCCTCGAGCGAAGGGATTCGAGCAGAAGTGACCAGCCCCACATCTCAGACGATGAAGCAAGCGCTCTCGTTGTGGGCGCTTTTCGCCTTCCTCCTCGTCGGCCTGCATCTGGCCTGCACGCCCGAGCCGGAGCAGACGCGCGTCGTGCCCAACCAGGCGCCGGAGACCAACATCTCGGGAGCACCGCTCGACAGCGCCAACGCGTATCACCGCATCCACGTCTTCTGGTCGGGGTTCGATCCCGACGGCGAAGTGGTCGAATACGGGATCGCCGTCACCGACTCGAACATCGTCCCGGTGCTCCGCGATTACCGCCGGACCACGCGCACCGACTCGATCATCGAGTTCATCGCCAACAACGAGGTCGTCCTCTCCCACGCGGTGTGGGTGTTCGCCGTCGATAACGAGGGCGAGCGGGACCCGACGCCGGACCGCAAGTACTTCAATGCGGTGGACAGCAGCCGCCCGCTGCCCTACATCGCGGACGCGACCAAGACCGTGAACGGCGAGACCACGTCACTCGCGCTCAACGACACCATGCCGACCGCCGGCTCGAGCGTGCGCATCCAGTGGTCGGCGACCGATGCCGATCTCGGCGGTTCGATCAGCGCCTATCGCATCAAGCTTTCGACTGAGAACAACTTCAGCGAGATCCCGGCCGATTCGACCAGCGCCACCTATTCCAATCTGCCGAGCGGTTTCTACGAGTTCCTGGTCGAGGCGGTGGATAACGCCGGCGCCGAGTCCCTCGATCCGGCCGTCTGGTCCTGGGTCGTCAACTACGAGCCGGACAGCCGCTTCACGAGCGTGGTCGTGGACGGCGCGCAGCTCGATTTCACGGCCGGGCAGGGGGCGTGGGAGCCCTGCGACTGGCCGGAGGAGGTCCCGACCATCCGGGACTCGAGCCGGGTCATCTTCTTCTTCGAGGGCAACGACGCGGACGGCGAGGTGACGGGATTCTCCTACCGCATCGTGCGTACCGACATCGTGCGCTGCTCTTCCCGCTTCGGCCCCTTCTCGGTGCCCTTCGCCGCGGACTTCATCAGCCTGCCCATCGCGCCGCCCAGCAATCCGGACACCCTGGCGGCCTACTTCACCTCAAACGACTACGAGGTGTTCGCGCGCAGCCACGACAGGGAAGGGAAGTCGGATGGGACGCCGGCCGGCTTCAAGTTCAAGGTCAACTTCACTCCGCGCTTGCGTCAGTCGGCGCTCTTCCCCGGCTCGGGCGCCGTCATCGACTCGTCGATCGCAACACCGGACGGGAAGCTGGTCGTGCGCTTCGCCGCTGACGACATCGAGTCCCCGCCCGCCGCCATGTCGTACCGGGCGGTGCTGAACGGCCGGTACGGCCTCGTCGTCGGCCCCGTCAACGGCGAAAGCGAGCTCGTGTACGAGTTCGACTTCCCGCCTGCCGGCCAGAACGCGATCCTGTACACGGTCGCCGATCCGGGCCGGCGATCCGATTCGCTCACCGTGTCCTTCACGGTCTTGGAGTAGGCTCCGGAATTCCCTAGAGGAAAGAGCTCAAGATGCGCGCGCACCTCACGCTCCTCGGGCTCGTGGCGGCGGTCCTCGCGGCCTGGCTCATCGGGTCCTGCGCAGAGTCCCCGACCGACGTGCCCATACCGAACCAGCGGCCGGCCGTGGCCATCTCGGCCGGGCCGATCCGCGACTCGGTGAACATCTTCATCGTGACGTTCAACTGGAATGCCTCGGACGTGGACGGGCAGGTCGAGCGCTTCATCTATGCCATCGACGACACGCTGAGCCCGGACGCCTGGTTCACGACCACCTCGTACGAGCTCACGCTCCTCTTCACGGCCACCGATTCGGCCGGAGTCGACTCCTTCTACGTCGGCATCTCCGACGTTCCCTTCGAGCGCTATCGTTACCGCGACGCGCACACCTTCTTCCTGAAGGCCATCGACGACGACGACGCCGTCTCCCCCCCGGTGGCGCTCTCCTTCACCGCCGAAACCATCGCCCCCGAGACCCAGATCACCAACCCGTCCACTTCAGTCATCGTCGAGCTGGGGCCCCAGTTCACCGTGACCTGGTCAGGGACCGATCTCGACGGCACCGAGAACCCGGTGGCGTACTCCTACCGGGTGGTCCGCGTCCAGAACGTGGTGCTCCTCACGCCGGCGCAGGTCGAGTCCACGCTCTTCGACCCCACCTCGGCGGGCGACCCCTGGAGTCCTTTCGAGGCCCGCACTTCCGCGCCGATCGGTCCGCTGCTCGTTCCCGAGGACTACCTCTTCGGCGTGCGCGCGCTCGACCAGGCCGGGGCGATAGAGCCGCGGCTCCGCACGTCGGAGTCGCCGGGGCCGACCAACATCCTCCGCATCCGTGCCCGCGAATCCGGCGGCCTGCCCGATCTCTGCGTGTCGAGCTCGGTCAAGACCACTTGCTACCCGACGGCCGACGATCGGAAGAAGACCTTCCAGATTCCGGCCAGCTCGAACGTGACCTTCACCTGGGAGGCGGACGCTTCCCGCTACGGCGGCCGCATCACGGGCTACTCGTATGGGCTCGATCTGCTCGATCCCTTCGGCAACGACCCCGGCTGGTCCCCGGAGAGCGCGACGAGCACGCGGACGACTCTCCGCTTCGACCTGCCGCCCGACGGACGGACCGAGGAGCACGTGTTCTACGTCCGGGCGCGGGACGACGTCGGGACCACGATCATCGCCGATCTCACGCTCGTGGTCGTGCCGCTCAGTCGGGATCGCGACATCCTCTACGTGGACGACTTCGGGCCGGACGTGCGCGGCAGTGCGCCGAGCGACTGCGTGCCGCCGCCACCGGCGGGCGAGATCAGTCCGAGCTCCGACTTCCCGCACGATCAGTGTCACGACCAGTACATCCAGGATCGGATCGGTGATGCGCTCGTGGCGCTCGGTCACCCCGACTGGGTGGTCGATCGCTACGAGCCGCTGGATTCACGAACCGGCATCCTCACCAGCCGGTCCCAGGTCGAGATCGACTCGACCACCTACAGCTACTGGGTCTACACGGGGCCGGTCACCCTCGAGGTCCTGGCCCGGTACAAGACGGTGATCTGGAACACGAGGTCCGAAGGCACCACCCAACTCTACCGGATGCACCAGGAGGGCGAGGATAACTACTTCGCCGTGTTCCTCGAGTCGGGGGGATCCACCCTGCTCATGGGCACCGGCGCCTTCTCCCGCACGATCTACCAGGGGGAGGCGGTGGGGCTCTCGCTGTTCGGCTTCGTGCCGCGGGACACCCCATACGACTTCGAGAAGATCGAATCGGTGTTCCTGGGGCCGGACTGCGCGAACGGGTGCTTCCGCGTGTCTGGGCGCAACACGGCTCTCAAGCGCGTGCACGGGCTCGACAGCTTGTACGCGCATCCGCTGGCCGTGGCCGAGGGCTATCCCCATGTCGGCGTTTTCCGGCCGCCGTACACGTCGGCGAACTCCGGCATCCCCGATTGCGAGGGCATGGTGGTGCCGTTCGGCCTCGACATCAATCCGCGGCTCGCCCAATTCGGCGGCCAGCTGGATACCCTGTACTACTATGTCTCGAACGCCCGCGCCCAGCTCGGACCGCCGAATGCGTCCTATCTGGATGATGCGGCCTGCGCCTTCCGCTACGCGGGACCGGGGCAGGGCCGGCTCATGATGTTCGGCTTCCCGGTCTACTTCTTCCCGCCGGACAAGGTGGACGGGATTATGCTGGCCTCCATCCGCTGGCTCCTTGCGAACTAGGGAGAGGACGAAGGGGAGGATGACCGTGATCACCGCAATCGGGAGCTCGGCGCGGCCGGCGCGTCGCGCGGCTGCGCTCTTCTGCGCGCTCTCCCTCGCCGTTCTCGCCACCTGCACCCAGGTCGCCGCGCAGACCCAGCCGGAAGCCCGGCGCGCGGACCGCCGGGTGGAGATCGAGTGGAGCCAGGCGCCGGAGCTCGCCGACACCCTGTTCGGCGGGTACAGCGTCTGGCGATCCAACTCGCCCGACCCCGCCAGCTTCATGCTGCTCCGCCGCTTCGAGCGGCGCTATCCCGTGGCGTGGACCTTCGATCCGCCGAGCGACGAGCCCTGCCGGCCGTTCACCGGCGGGTCCTGCCGGGCCTTCGACGACCCGGATTCGGTCGTGGCCTACCAGAAGATCGAGGTGCCCGGCTCCGAGGGCGACTCGGCGATGACCCGCCGTTACTTGGGCATCAGTCCCTTCAACGGGTTCCCCTATTACTACTCGGTGACGTGGTTCTCGGAGTGTCTCACCAACCTCAATGACACGCTGTGGGTCGAGCAGCCGCAGCCCGAGATCTTTCCTTTCTTCCGCGGCGACGAGGAGCGGTTCGGCTTCACGACCGACGAGGGAGACACGCTCGAGGTGACGAAGGTTCCCTGCCGGCGGATCAACCCGGTGACGAACCAGCCGACCGGCGACACCACGTTCGTCTACCAGGGCACGATCGAGGCGGAGGGCGCACTCCGCGCCCATGCGATCGAGCAGTCGAGCCTGGACGCCGCGGTCTATCCGTCGCCGCTCGCGGCACCCGACCTGGGGGGCGTCACCGTCATCCCCAACCCCTACATCTCGACAGCACCGTGGGACGAGCCCGGACAGCGCAAGATCCAGTTCGTCAACCTGCCCCTTGAAGCCACCGTGCGCGTCTTCACCGTCGGCGGGGACCTCGTGCGCAGGCTCGATCACCCGTCGGCAGGAGCTCCGGCGAACCAGGGCTCGGCCGACTGGGATCTGAAGAACGCTGATGGAGAACTGGTCGAACCCGGAATCTACATCTATCACGTCGAGGTGCCGGGTGGCGTGGCCGATGATATCGGCCGCCTGGTCATCGTCCGCTGAGCGGACGCGCAGATCCGCCGGCCGTCTCTCCGTCGCCGCGCTCGTTCTGGCCCTGGCTGCCTGCGCCGAGACGCCGCAGGACGTCCCGATACCCAACCGGCCTCCGGTCGTCACCATCTCCGCCGGTCCCATCCGCGACTCGGTGGACGTCTTCATCACGACCTTCAACTGGAACGCGTCCGACACCGACGGGCAGGTACGCCGCTTCCTCATCGCGGTGGACGACACCCTGAGCCCCGATGCCTGGTTCCCGACGGAGGCCTACGAGGTGACCCTCATGTTCGCGGCACCCGACTCGGCCGGCGTGGACCGCATCGTGCTCGGCCCGTCCGGCGTGTGGCTCGACCGCTACCGTTTCCGGGGCGCCCACACCTTCTTCTTGAAGGCGGTCGACGACGACGGCGCGGAGTCGGCCCCGGCCGCCCTGTCCTTCACCGCCGAGACCTTCGCTCCGGAGACCGAGATCGTGGTGCCCAGCCCTGCGGTCCTGATCACGCTCGGCCCTACCTTCACCGTGAGCTGGCGCGGGACCGATCGCGACGGCACCGAGGATCCTGTCGGCTATTCCTATCGCCTGGTGCCGGTCGCCGATGTGCTGCGTCTCGCGCCCGCCCAGATGGAGTCGGTCCTCTACGACCCGGACTCGCCCGGGGACGGCTGGTCGCCGTTCGAGCGGCGCCTGCGCGTCCCGTTGCGCGACCTGGCGATTCCCGTCGACTACCTGTTCGGCGTGCGCGCCCTCGACCAGGCGGGGGCCATCGAGCCCCGCCTGCGCTCGTCGGCGTCGCCGGGGCCGACCAACATCCTCCGCATCCGCGCCCGCGAGAACGGCGGGCAGCCCTCGCTCGTGGTCTCGAGCGCCGTCAAGTCGACCGGCTTTCCCACCGCGGACGAGCGCCGGAAGACCTTCCAGGTGCCGGCCTCGACCAACATCACTTTCACCTGGCGCGCCGACGCCTCCGAGTATGGCGGCCGCATCGCCGGCTACTCCTACGGTCTCGACCTGACCGACCTCGACTTCGCCAACCCCGGCTGGTCGCCGGAGAGCGCCACGCTCACCCGGACCGTTCTCCGTTTCAACCTGCCGCCGGGGGCGCGGGCCGAGGAGCACATCCTCTACGTACGCACCCGCGATGACGTCGGCACCGCCTTGATCGCCGACATCACCCTGGTCGTGGTGCCGCTGTCCCAGGAACGCGACGTCCTCTATGTCGATGACTTCGGCGGCGACTCCACCGGGCGGGTGGACGCGGACTGCAGCCCACCGCCGCCGCCCGCGGCGTGGAACCAGTCGGGCGACTGGCCGCAGGACCAGTGTCACGACCAGTTCGTGATGGGGACCATCCGGGACGCCCTCGCCGCCGCCGGTCACGCCGACTGGATCGTGGATCGCTACGAGCCGCTCGACCCGCGGAGCGGCAACGCCACGCTGCGCGAGATGGAGATCGACTCGACGAGCGCGCCCTACTGGATCTACCGCGGACAGGTGACCCTCGCCAACCTGGCCCGCTACAAGCTCGTGATCTGGAACCTGCGCTCCGAGGAGACGAGCCAGCTCCGCCACATGAACAAGGAAGGGGAGGACAACTTCCTCGCGGCCTACGTCGAGGCGGGCGGCGATCTCTGGCTCTCCGGCACCGGCACCTTCTCGCGCACGCGGCGCGCGGAGGGCTCCGTGGGCCTCGGCGTGTTCGGCTTCGCACCGGACGATTTCCTCTACCGGTTCCTGAAGCTCGAATCGGTGCGCGAGGGCCCCGAGTGCACCAACGGCTGCTTCCGGAACGGCGGCGTCACGGTCACCTTCCAGCGGCTGAACGGCTTCGAGGGGGCGACGGCCTCGCTCACGGCGCGGAACGAGGGATTTCCCGATCTGCGCGTCGCCCGCGCGCCGTTCACGAACCCGGTCAAGGGAGTCCCCAGCTGCGAGGGGATGGTGGTGCCGCTCGGGCTCGATATCAGCGCGCAGCTCGCCCCCCTCGGCGGGCGGCTCGACACGCTCTACTTCTACCAGTCGAACGCGCGCCTCCAGCTCACGCCGCCGGGCCGCTCGTACCTCGACGATGCGGCATGCGCGCTGCGCTATGCGGGACCGGGTCAGGGCCGCGTGTTCGTGTGCGGATTCCCGCTCTACTTCCTGGCGGCGGCGGAGGTCGACGGCCTGTCGCGGGCCGCCGTGCGCTGGTTCCTCGACGGGCGATAGAGGGGCGCGATCGTGGCCGACCTGAAGCTCTCGATCATCGTGCCGGTCTACAACGAGCGGGCGACCATCGCCGCCGTGCTCGCCCGCATCCGCTCGGTCGAATTGCCCGGGGTGGAGCGCGAGATCGTGCTCGTCGACGACGGGTCGACCGACGGCACGCGCGAGCTCCTGGTCGGGGAGGTCGGCGCGGATCTCCGGGTGATCCTCCACCCCTCGAACCGCGGCAAGGGCGCGGCGGTGCGCACCGGGCTCGTCGCGGCCGGCGGCGACTACGTGCTGATCCAGGATGCCGATCTCGAGTACGATCCGGCCGACTACGCGGTCCTGCTCGCTCCGGTGGCGGCGGGAGCCGAGTGCGTGTACGGCTCCCGCTTCCTCGCCGGTGCCGCACCGCGGATGACCCGGGTCACGGCAGCCGCCAATCGCTTCCTGACCGGCGTCACCCGGCTCCTCTACGGCCTCCGCCTCACCGACATGGAGACCTGCTACAAGCTCGTCCGCACCGATCTCCTGCGCGCGGCGCGGCTCAAGGCCGACGGGTTCGACATCGAGCCCGAGATCACGGCCAAGCTCGCCAAGCGCGGCGTCGAGATCCGGGAGGTGGCCGTCCGCTACGCGGCACGGACCAAGGCGGAGGGGAAGAAGATCGGCTGGCGCGACGGTGCCCAGGCGCTGTGGACGCTCCTCAAGTACAGGTTCGTCGACTGATGACGGCCCGCCGCGAACGCACGCTCCTCCTCGCCCTCGCCTGCGGGCTCTTCGCCCTCTACGTCGGCGAGGGGCTCCTCGCCCGCGGCGTCTACAACGACGACGATATCGGGCACTACCTGATCGCGCGCGACGCCCCGGCGCGCCCCGAGCTCTTCCTGAACCTGTGGGGCCGCCCGCTCTTCACGCTCGTCTACGCGCTCCCGGCCCAGCTCGGCTTCGGCGCGGTCCGGATCATGACCGCGGTCCTGACTGCGCTCGGCGTGATCGCGACCGGATTCGCCGGGAAGAGGGCCGGCCTCTCCGCGCCGCTCGCCGGCGGGCTCTTCGGCACCATGCCCTTCGTCATCCTGCTCTCGTACTCGAGCCTCACCGAGCCGCTCGCCGCGCTCGTGGTCGCGCTCGCGCTCTGGGCATGGTTCGCAGGGCGGCCGACCAGCGCCCTCCTCCTCGCCGGGCTCGTGCCCCTCGCGCGGCTCGAGCTCGCCGTGGTGGTCGGGATCTGTGCGCTCGTCTACCTGCTCCGCACTCCCGGGTCCGGGCGCTGGCGCGCCCTCCTCGCCGGCGCCGGAATCCTCCTGTGGGCGCTCGCGGGGGCGGTCGTGTACGGCGAGCCGATGTGGTTCCTTGGGCAGGTCTTCACCGGCGAGGAGAATCTCTACGGGCATACCAGCTTCTGGCACTACCTGCGCGGGCTCGTCTTCGTGGTCGGGCCGGTCGTCTTCCTCTTCCTGCTCGTCGATCTCGGTGCTTCCGTGGCCGCGCGGCGGCGCGATCTCCTCACCGTCCTGCCCGGGTTCGTCGTCCTCCTGTACGTGCTTCTCTCCTGGAAGCTCTCGGTGGGACATGCGGCCGGCTTTCTCCGCCATCTGGTGGCGCCGGCGCCGGTCTTCGCGCTCGCCGCGGGCCGCGGCCTGACCGCGGCGCTCCGCGGCGGGGAGGCCGCGCGATCGGCCCGCGTCGTCCTCGCGGCGGGGGCGGTGGTGATCGCCGTGTTCCTGTCGCGCGCCCTCGTCAAGCACCATCGCGTAGAGGGGCCGTTCGAGCTGATCCGGATCACGGTCGCGCTCCTCGTCCTGGCCGTGGTCGTGTGGGCGAGTCGCGCTCCCCGCGGCCGGCGGGCGGCGCGTCCCGCTGCCCGCGCCGCGCTCGGCGCCTCTGTCCTCGTCGCGCTCGCTCTGGTCCATGCGGTGATCGCCGAGCCGCCGCTCCGGCCGGATCCGGAGCAGGAAGCGGTGCTCGCCCTGTGGTCCTGGTTCGCCGCGTCGGATCGCGCCGCGGCGCCGGTCATCGCGAGCCATCCCTGGTTCCTCCGCGAGCTCTCCGCGGCCGGGCGTCTCCCGGTGGGCGGCGTGCCGCTCGTCAAGCGGAGCGCCATCGAGGCCGCGCCGCCCGGGACCATGGTCATCTGGGACTCGCACTACTCGATCCGGCCGCCGGAAGGGATGGAGCTCCGCGACTTCAAGTTCGATCCCCGCTTCCGGATGAGGAAGGAGTCGATCGCGACCAATCGCCGCTTCGCCGCCTATGCCATCGAGAAGACGGCGGGCGGGCCCGCGCCGGGCCCCGCCGCGGCGCCCGCGGCCGCGCCGCCGGCGCGCCATGATGAGCCGCCCGATGGCGCACGAGGAGGTGACGATGGCGGCCCCTGAGCGGAGCTTCGCGGCCCGGCTCCGGCGGTTCCTGGCGAGCGATCGCGGGCTCTTCCTGCTTGCGCTCGCCGTCCGGCTCGGACTCACCTTCCTCTACTCGCGCCGGCATGTCACGGTGACCGGGCTCGAGCTCGGCACCCTCGCCGACAATCTCCTCGCCGGGCGCGGCTTCGTCTGGGAGTTCTACGGCTCGACCGTGCCGCGCACCTCGTTCTTCCCGCCGTTCTATCCGGCGTTCATCGCCCTCCTGAAGCTCCTCTTCGGCGCGAGCGGCTGGGTGCCGGCGATGCAGGTCGGGCAGGCCGTCGTGTCGGCGGCGACCGCGGTCGTCACCCGCCGGCTCGCAGCCTGCGTCTTCGGGGCCGGTCCGGAGCGCGGAGCAGCCGCCGGCTTTCCCACAATAAGTAACGTTAAACCGCAGAATATGGCGCTGGCCGCCGGCTACGCCGTCGCCCTGTGGCCGCCGCTCGTCGTCTACTCGGCGGCGGCCTACTCGGTCACCTTCGAGGCGCTCCTCGTGCCCTGGATCGCGCTCCTCCTGTTCACGGCGGGCCGGAGCCGGCGCTTCGCCGACGCGGCGCGGGCGGGCGTCGGCTATGGGCTCCTCGCCTACGCGCTCCCCGCTTTCCTCGGCTCGCTCCTCTTCGTCCCGGCCGCCTTCCGCGCCATGGGGGCGCGCTGGACGCGGGCGATCGGCCTCGCCGCGGTGGCGCTCCTGGTCGCCCTCCTCGTCGTCCTGCCCTGGACCATCCGGAACGCCGCGATCCATCACCGCTTCATCCCGGTCGCCACCAACATCGGCTTCAACTACCTGGGCGGCCAGAACGCCTACGCGCGCCCGCACACCAACATCCTGTGCGCCTACGACGACCTGCGCTGGAAGGTGATCGACCGCCGCGCGCTCGACACCATGAACGAGGCCGACTTCGATCGGTACCTGCTCGCGGAGGGCCTTGCCTTCGCCCGCGCGGAGCCGTGGCTCACCGCTCGGCGCTCGGCGGAGCGGCTCCTCTACTACTGGTGGGGGAGCCCGGCCATCCACCGCTACAACCCCGAGCAGGGAGTCGTGAACATGGCGCTGATGAGCGCCGTGCTGCCCGTCTTCCTCATCGGTCTCGCCGCCTCGTTCGCGGTGCGCGAGCGTTATGCGATCCTGTACGCCGTCTTCCTCTGGCAGTCCCTCTTCTACATGAACTTCGCGATCCGCGGCCGCTACGCGCTCGTGAGCCATCCGCTCCTCCTGGTCGTGGCCGTCGCCGGAGCGGTCGCGCTCGGGGCGTGGCTCGCGCGCGCGCGCCGCCGGGGAGAGCGGGCGTGAGAGCGGTCCCCGGGGCCCCGCGGCGGCCGGGAAAGTACTTGCGCGCACGAGCTTTCTCTGTTATTCACATGTAGTTACCGCTTCCTGGAATCCCCCCGGATGAGCAGTCCCGCCGGAGAATCCTGAACATGAGCACACAGACCATGGTGGCCACGGAGTACAAGAACTGGATCGGCGGGCGCTGGGTCGCCGCCGCGTCGGGTCGCACCTTCGAGGACCGGAACCCGGCCCGGAAGGACGAGGTCGTCGGCATCTTCCCCCAGTCGGGGCCCGAGGATGTGAACCGCGCCGTCGAGGCCGCGACCGAGGCCTTCGCGAGCTGGCGGCTCGTGCCCGCGCCGAGGCGGGCGGAGCTCGTCATGAAAGTGGGGCTCCGCCTCACCGAGCGGAAGGAGGAGATCTCGCGGATCATGACCCGCGAGATGGGGAAGGTCCTCGTCGAGACGCGCGGCGATGTGCAGGAGGGGATCGACACCGCCTTCTACATGGCGGGCGAGGGGCGGCGCCTCTACGGCGATACCACGCCCTCCGAGCTCCCCAACAAGCTCGCCATGTCCATCCGGCAGCCGGTGGGGGTGTGCGGGCTCATCACGCCGTGGAACTTCCCGCTCGCCATCCCGACCTGGAAGATGTTCCCCGCGCTCGTCTGCGGCAACACGGTCGTGATCAAGCCGGCCTCCGACACGCCGGCCTCGGTCGCCGAGCTCGGGCGGGTGCTCGAGGAGTGCGGCCTGCCGGCGGGGGTCGTCAACATCGTGCACGGGTCGGGCCGCGAGGTCGGGACCCCGATCGTCGAGCATCCGAGCGTCCGTCTCATCTCGTTCACCGGGTCCTCGTCCGCCGGCCAGGCGATCGGCGGCCGCTGCGGCCAGATGCTCAAGCGCTGCTCGCTCGAGCTCGGCGGCAAGAACGCGCAGATCGTGATGCGCGATGCCGACATCGATCTCGCGCTCGAGGGGGTCCTGTGGGGCGCCTTCGGCACCACGGGCCAGCGCTGCACGGCGACGAGCCGGCTCGTCCTCGACCGTCCCATCGCCAAGCAGATGACCGAGATGCTGGTCGAGCGGACGAAGGGGCTTCGCCTCGGCGACGGCCTCGATCCGGCGGTCCAGGTCGGACCGGTGGTCAACGAGGAGGCGCGCCAGGGCATCCACGAGTACGTCGAGATCGGGAAGCGCGAGGGAGCGCGCATGCTCCTGGGCGGCGAGCCGGCGACCGAGGGCGAGCTCGCCCGCGGCTGGTTCTACAAGCCCACCATCTTCGCCGACGTCAAGCCGGGGATGCGCATCGAGCAGGAGGAGATCTTCGGCCCCGTGCTCTCGATCGTCGTCGTGGACGGCTTCGACGAGGCGATCCGGGTGCTGAACGGCACGCGGTACGGCCTCTCCTCGTCCATCTACACGCGCGACGTGAACGCCGCGATGCGCGCCATCCGCGACATCGAGGCGGGCATCACCTACGTGAACGGGCCGACCATCGGCGCCGAGGTGCACCTGCCGTTCGGCGGGGTCAAGGACACCGGGAACGGGCATCGCGAGGCGAGCCACACGGTGCTCGACGTGTTCAGCGAGTGGAAGGCGGTGTACGTCGACTACTCGGGGAAGCTGCAGCGGGCCCAGATCGATACCTGAGAAGAGACTGAGAGAAACCGAGAGGGGAATGACCGACACGGCTCCGGTGCTCGTCACCGTCGCTCGCTCGGACGTGCTCGAGTCGGTGCATCGCGGCATGGTCGCGGTGGCCGACGGCGCGGGCCGGCTCGTCGCCCACGTCGGGACGGCGGCGCGTCCGTTCTACTTCCGCTCCTCGGCGAAACCGATCCAGCTCCTCCCGACCGTGGAGAGCGGGGCTTTCGATCGCTTCGCGCTCGGCGAACGGGAGCTCGCGGCGGCGGCGTCGTCGCATTCGGGGGCTCCGGAGCACGTGGCGGCGGCCCGCGACATCCTCGCGCGCGCGGGCTACGGTCCCGAGCTCCTGGCCTGTGGTTACCAGGAGCCGCGGAACCGGGAGAGCCTCCGGCTCGTGATGCGGCACGACGGGGCGGTGACTCCGGCGGCGGGGGAGACGGGCGCGGCGTCGCCGGCCGTGCCGCTCGGGCACGGGCCGGACTCTCCCTTCTCGCCGCTCTACAACAACTGCTCGGGGAAGCACGCGGCGATGCTCGCGCTCGCTGCCCACCTGGGCGCCGATCCGGCGCACTACCTCGAGCCGGCGCATCCGGCCCAGGAGCGGATCCTCGAGCGCACGGCGGAGCTCGCGGGTCTCGCCCGCCGCGAGGCCCACTTCGGCATCGACGGCTGCAGCGCGCCGACGCTCTACGCGCCGCTCGCGGCGTTCGCCGCCGCCTTCGGGCGCTTCGCGCGCCTGGCGCGCGAGGACCGGCGCGGAGCCGCGGCGCGCATCCACGCGGCGATGGCGGTGCGGGCCGACATGCTCGGCGAGCCGGGGAGCTTCAACGCCGCTCTCATGTCCACGCTCGGCGGGCGGCTCCTGGGCAAGGGCGGTGCCGAGGGGCTCTTCTGCGTGGCGGTGCCCCAAGCCGACCTCGGATTCGCCGTCCGCATCGAGGACGGATCGGCGCGGGCGATCGGCCCGGTCGTGCTGGAGGTGCTCCGCCAGCTCGCGGTGGTGAGCGAGGAGGAGCTGGGCCCGCTCGCGCACACCCACGCGCCGCATCTTCGCAACTGGCGCGGCACGGTGGTCGGACGCATTCAACCGGTCTTCAGGCTCGAGCGGAACGGGGCGCACCCCTAGCGCGGGAGCGCCGCCGGCCGCCGGAGCCAGCGTGATGCGAATCTCAGTGCAGAGTTCACCCTTTCAGCGGCTGCAAGGCGAGGCGATATGACCAAGTACGTGTACTTCTTCGGAAACGGCAAGGCGGAGGGCGAGGGCACCATGCGCGACCTCCTCGGCGGCAAGGGCGCCGGCCTCGCCGAGATGACGCAAGCCGGCGTCCCCGTGCCGCCGGGGTTCACCATCACGACCGAGGCGTGCAGCCTCTACGTCGAAACGGCGGCGAGCTGCCGGCCGAGGTCGCGAGCGAGCAGGCGGCGGCGCTGCGCAGCTCGAGGCGCGGTCGGGAAGCCGCTCGGCGATCCGGACGACCCGCTCCTGGTCTCGGTGCGCTCCGGCGCCAAGTTCTCGATGCCGGGCATGATGGACACGATCCTGAACCTCGGCCTGAACGACCGCTCGGTGAGGGGCTGGCCGCCCGGACCGGCAACCCCCGCTTCGCCTGGGACTGCTACCGGCGCTTCCTCCAGATGTTCGGCAACGTCGTGCTCGGCATCGAGAAGGAGGAGTTCGAGCACGAGATCCGAGCGGATCAAGCGCGGCGAAGCGGGTCGAAGCTCGACCTCGACCTCACCGGCGGCCGACCTCGAGGAGCTGGTCGAGCGCCTTCAAGCGAGATCGTGCGCCGCGAGCAGACGGGGCGGGACTTCCCGCAGGACCGCGCGAGCAGCTCGACATGGCGCGCGACGCCGTCTTCCGCTCCTGGAACAACGACCGCGCGCGTCTACTACCGCAAGCAGCACGGCATCCCCGACGACCTCGGCACCGCGGTCAACGTGCAGGCGATGGTCTTCGGCAACATGGGCGCCGACCTCCGGCACCGGGCGTCGGCTTCACGCGCAACCCGGCCACCGGCGCGAAGGAGTTCTACGGCGAGTACCTGCATGAACGCGCAGGGCGAGGACGTGGTGGCCGGCATCCGCACGCCCAAGCCGATCGCCGAGCTCGAGCAGGAGATGCCGGAGGTCTGCGACGCGAGCTGCGCGAGATCACCGAGCGCCTGGAGAAGCACTACCGCGACGTGCAGGACTTCGAGTTCACCATCGAGGACGGCACGCTCTACATGCTGCAGACCCGCACCGGCAAGCGCACCACGCAGGCGGCGGTCAAGATCGCGGTCGACATGGTGGCACGAGGGCCTGATCACGAAGGAGGAGGCGCTCCTGCGCGTCGAGCCCGGACGACGCTCGACCAGCTGCTCCACCCGCGCATCGACCCCAAGGACGAAGCGCGGACGTGCTCGCGCAAGGGCCTGGCCGCCTCGCCGGGCGCCGCGGTGGGCGAGGTCGTCTTCGACGCCGGACGAGGCGGTGGCCGGCCGAGAGGGGCGAACGAAGGTCGATCCTCGTCCGCAACGAGACCAACCCGGACGACATCCACGGGCATGGATGCGGCGCAGGGGATCCTCACCGCGACCGGCGGCATGACCTCGCACGCGGCGGTGGTGGCGCGCGGCATGGGCAAGTGCTGCGTCGCCGGCTGCTCCGCGATCGAGTCATCGACGAGAGCGCAGGGCTACTTCGAGGTCGGCGGGCGCGTCCTCGCGGCGGGGAGACGTGATCACGCTCGACGGCTCGACCGGCGAGGTGCTGGCCGGGGCGCCGCGACGCTCGAGCCCGAGGATCGCGGGCGAGTTCAGGACTTCATGGGCTGGGCCGACGAGGTCCGCCGGCTCTGCGCGTGCGCGCCAACGCCGACATCCCGCGAGGACGCCGCCGCGCGCCCGCAGTTCGGCGCCAGGGCATCGGCCTCTGCCGCACCGAGCACATGTTCTTCGCCGAGGAGCGCCTCCCGTGGGTGCAGCAGATGATCATCTACGCGCCGATGCCAAGCGCCACGAGCGCCAGATCGCGGCGGTCGAGAAGCGGCTCGCGGCCGCGCGCGGCGAGGCGGAGCGGGCGCGGCTCACGGCCGAGCGCGACCGTCGGGAAGCCGAGGGCCGGGAGCCGACCGCAGCTACAACGGACGCGCTCGCCAAGCTCCTGCCGTTCCAGCGGGACGACTTCCGCGGCATCCTGCAGGCGATGGCCGGCCTTCCCGTCACCATCCGCACGCTCGATCCGCCGCTGCACGAGTTCCTGCCCGAGCGGGAGGAGCTGATGGTGGAGATCGCGGTCTGCCGAGGCGCGGAGGCGCCGGCGGGACCGCGCTCGAGGAGAAGAGCGCTCTGCTCCGCCGGGTCGAGGAGCTGCACGAGTTCAACCCGATGCTCGGCCACCGCGGCTGCCGGCTCGGCATCACCTACCCGGAGATCACCGCGATGCAGGCGCGGGCCATCTTCGAGGCGGCCTGCGAGTTGAAGCACGAGGGCGTGGAAGCGTTTCCCGAGATCATGATCCCGCTCGTCGGCCACGTGAGGAGCTCAAGCAGCAGGCCGAGATCGTGCGGCGGGTGGCCGAGGAGACGATCGCGAGGACCGGGGCGCGGGTCAAGTACCTGGTCGGGACGATGATCGAGGTGCCGCGCGCGGCGCTCACCGCCGACGAGATCGCGAGCGAGGCCGAGTTCTTCTCCTTCGGCACGAACGATCTCACCCAGATGACCTTCGGCTTCTCCCGCGACGACTGCGGGGAAGTTCCTGCCGGACTACGTGGACGTGAAGATCCTGCCGGCGGATCCGTTCGTCTCGCTCGACCAGGAGGGCGTCGGCCAGCTGGTCGCGCTGGCGACTGCGAGAGGGCCGCAGGCGCGGCCGCAGCTCAAGGTCGGGATCTGCGGAGAGCACGGCGGCGATCCCGCGTCGATCGACTTCTGCTCCGAGACGCGGCTCGACTACGTGAGCTGCTCGCCCTTCCGCGTGCCGATCGCGCGGCTGGCGGCGGCGCAGGCAGCGCTCTCGACGAAGCGGGCGGCGGAGCCGGCGGCGACGGCGTAGACGGACAGCGGCTGGACGCTCGAGGCGCGCCCCGGGCCCGCGGCGCGCCGCCCCATTGCGTGCGCATCGCGGGGCTCGGCCCGGCTCCTGAAGCGAACATCCGGCGCGAGCGAGGAGTGGCTCTCGTGAAGGTCGCGCGCACAACGACCGTCGTCATCCCTGCGCTCGACGAGGAGGCGGCGGTGGGGACGGTCGTCGGCGCGATCGTCGATCCCCGCGTCGCGGAGATCATCGTCGCCGACAACGGGTCGACCGATCGGACGGCGGAGGTGGCCCGCGCCGCGGGGGCGACGGTCATCGCGGTCCCCGAGCGCGGCTACGGCGCTGCGGTCGCCGCCGGGATCGCCGTGGCGCTCGCGCGTCCCGCCCCGCCGTTCGCGCTCGCCACGATCGACGCCGACCTGGCCGACGATCCCGCCGAGCTCCCGCTCCTCCTCGATCCGCTCTACGCGGACGAGGCCGAGCTGGTCATCGGATCGCGGGTCGCGCGCGCTGCACCCGGGGCCTTGACGCCGCAGGCGCGCTTCGGCAATGCGCTGGCGACCGCGCTCATCCGCCTCCGCTACGGACACGCCTATACCGATCTCGGCCCCTTCCGTGCCGTGACCGCCGCCGCGCTCGCGCGTCTCGCGATGACCGATCGCGGCTACGGGTGGACGGTCGAGATGCAGGTCCGGGCCTTGCAGCACCGACTTCGTGTGCGCGAGGTGGACGTGAGCTATCGCCCGCGGATCGGCCGCTCGAAGATCTCCGGCACCGTGCGCGGCGTCGTCGGCGCGGGGTCGATCATCCTGTGGACCATCGCGCGCGAGGCGATGCGGACGGCGCGCCGGCCGTAGCAGCGCGCCCGGCGGCGCTGCGCCATTTGCCCCATGCGCGCCGCGGCACGGGGTCGCGGTGCCTCGCGGCGAGCGTTCTGTCATCGGGGGGAGCGTTCTGTCATCGCGGCGAGCGGCGCCCATCGGGTATGATGGATGTGGTCCCGCGATGTACTTTTCGCCGCCCGCGATCCGCGGCGGCGCGCGGGTCGCCTGGTGTGCGATGTTCAAACGCGAGCTGATCGACGAGCTCAAGAGCGAGGGCTACACCCCGCGTGCCTGGGCCGCCTACGTGCACGGTCATCTGCGGCTCGTGCGCGAGGTGATCGAGTCGCGGCCGGCCCCCGTGCGCTCGCTCGCCGCGCACGGGGCGATCCAGTTCGGCCTTCTCCTCCTCTGCGCGCTCGCCCTCGCGCTCGGCGACCAGCCGGGGCTCGGCCGCCATGTCTTCGTCGCCGGCGTGCTCGCCCTCGTCTTCTTCGCGGCCTGGGCGCTCTTCCATCTCGGGCTCCTCACCGATCTCGGCGGGCGCCCGCTCCTCTGCTTCGGCGTCCCGAACGCGCTCACGCTCTTTCGCGGGATGGCCGGGCCGCCGCTCGTGGTGGTGGCCGCGGCACAGGAGCTCACGCTGGCCGGCGCGATCTACGCCGCGGCCTCGTTCTCGGACGTGGTGGACGGCTTCGTGGCGCGCCGGCGCGGACCGGTGTCGCGGCTCGGAGTGGTGATGGACGCGGTCGTCGACATCGTGTGGAACTCGAGCGCAGTGGTCGCGCTCGTGCTCGCCGGCATCCTGCCGACGTGGATCCTCGTCGCGGTCGGCGTGCGCTACGGCCTCCTCCTCGCGGGATCCGCAGTTCTCTACCTCGTGCACGCCGGAACGCACATCCGGCCGACGCGCTTCGGCAAGCTGACCGGGTTCTTCACCGCGGTCGTGATCCTGCTCGTGATCGCCAACCGGATCGCCGCCGGCGCCGGGCTCCTCGGCGCGAGCCCGGCGGGTGAGGTCGAGCAGCTGCTCGAGATCGCCCTCGGGTTCATCATCGCCGCGACCATCGGGCAGGCCTTCGTCCTCGGCTGGCTCAACCGGCGCGCACCGCAGAGCGAGCGCGAGCGTGCGATGGGGCGCGTCGTGGGGCGGATCCGATGAGCGAGAACGGGCGACCGGAGCGCTCTGCCGGGCCGGCGGTGCACGATGCCGGCGGCGACGCAGCGCGCGGGTGGGCGACCCTGGCCGGAGACCTTGCCACTTTCCGGGTCTACGATGTCTGCCAGCTCCTCGCGCTCGCGCGCGCGACCGGTACCCTCTTCCTGCGCGCTCCCGGCGTGCGCGGCGTGATCCTGGTCGAGGACGGAGCGATCGTCGGCGTGCGCGGGCGGCCGCACCCGGAGCGGATCGGGCATCTCCTCGCCGCGGGCAGCGCCGTCGCGGACGGCGCGCTCGCGCGGGCGCTCGCCGCGCAGATCGGCGGCGACCGGCGGCCGCTCGGCGCCATCCTGGTCGCCGCGGGCGCGCTCGCGCCCGCGGCGCTCGAGCGGGCGCTCACCGCGCAGGCCCGCTCGACGCTCGCCGCGCTCCTGCTCCTGCCCGCCGGGCGCTTCGCGTTCGCCCCGGGCGTCCTCTTTCCCGGCGAACGGTCGATCACGGTGCCCGACCCGCAGGCGCTCCTCCTCGATGCGCTGGCCCGCATCGACGAGCGCGCGGCCGGCCACCACCCCGCGATCTAGCGGCCCGCCGGAAATCTAGGGGCCGCCAGCCTCCTCAGCGTCCCCGCGCGATCTCCGCCCGCAGGCTCTCGATCGCCGCGGCGATCCGGTCCCGCCCGGGCTGGTCCGGGGCGAGGGCGAGGGTCGCCTCGAGCGCGGGCAGCGCCTCGCGATAGCGGCCGAGGGCGAGCAGGGCCTGGCCGAGATCGAGGCGCACATCGGCCGCGGCCGGTTCGAGCCGCGCGGCGAGCTCGAGCGCCGGCACCGCCTCCGCGTAGCGCTCGAGACGGCACAGGGTCATGCCCAGGTTGGCGGCCGCATCGGAGAAAGTGGCGTCCACCTGCAAAACCTTGCGCCACTCGACGAGGGCGTCCTCGTGCTCGCCGGCTCCGGCCAGGGTCGAGCCGAGGTCGGTGTGCGCCGCCTGGTAGATGGGCGGCGGTGCGGCGAGCGCCGGATCGGGAAGCCCGCGCACGATCTCGACCAGGCGCATGGCGTCGTCGTGCCCGAAGAAGAAGGCGGGCCGCCGCGGATCCGGAGCGTAGGCGCTCAGGAAGTGCCCGCTGAGGGTCGGGTCGCCGTACCAGACGCGGAGGGCGGGACCGTCGGCGAGCTGGAAGCCGATCCACGGCGGGATGTTCCAGAAGTACACGCGCGCGCTCTCGGGAAGGACCGGGTGATGGCGACGGAGATCGTCCCGGAAGTTCCAGAGGTGGTGCGAGGCGCGGCGGATGTTGTGGGCATCGCAGAGCGCGGGCGGATATACGAGCGCGGCTCCGCCGAGGAGGACCGCGGTCGCGGCGCCGGCGAGGATGGAGGTGGCGATCCGCGGGCCGCGCGCCGGCCAGCGGCGGTGCGCAGCGGCGGCGAGACCCGCGAGGAGGAGCGAGAGCCCGAGCGCCGGATAGTACGCGTAGTACACGAAGTGGCTCACCACCGTGATCAGCGGCACGATCGCCGACAGGGACCAGAGGACGGCGAAGGCGAAGAAGGCGAAGAAGGCATGCGGCGCGCGGCGCGGGGCGGCGGTCGCGCGGGCGGGGCTCTTCTCCCTCCGGGTGGGGCTCTTCTCGTCGCCGCCGCCCAGGAGGCCGAGCGCGATCCCGAGGACGGCGCCGGCGAGGAGGACCTGTCCCCCGGTGGCGGCGGGGCCGTAAGGCCAGCGGATCTCCGCCGCCGGCTCGACGAGGAACAGCGCGCGGATCGTGACCCACAGGGTCTCGGGATCGAAGCGACCGAGGAGGCTCGCGCGGCCCGGCTCGGGCGAGTGGATGGTCCGCCCGAGCGCATTCCACGGCAGCCATGGATTGAGCGCGAGCCAGGCCGCGAAGAGCGCGGCCACTGGGAGCTGCCGGACGAGGGCGCGGCGCACGGGGACGCCGTCCACCGTCCAGTCCCAGAAGAAGACGAGCGGGAAGAGGAACGCGCCGGTCTCCTTGGAGAGGAGCGCTCCCGCATAGAACAGGGCGTAGAGGACGCGGCGGCCGCCGAGATGGGCGAGCAGCGCGGCGAGCGCGAGATCCACGGCGAGGAGGTCCTGCACGCCGCACACCCAGGACGCCGGGGTGCCGGCGGCCGGATGCAGCGCGAAGAGGAGCGCGGCGAGCAGGCCGGCCCCGCTCGCGCCGGCGCTCCCCGCAGGGAGGCGGAAGGCGCCCGCCACCAGCCGGCGCGCGACCAGGGCCATGAGCACGATCCCCGCCGCATGGATGGCGAGGTTCACCGCGTGGTAGGGCCCCGGCTCGCGGCCGAAGAGGCGGAGCCCGATCCAGAAGTAGAGGTTCCGGGTGAGCGGGCGATAGACGTTGCCGAGCGCGTCGTCGCTGTTCCAGTTGGCGGTGAAGGTCCCCTGGCGCGCGCGTTCGAGGAACAGGAAGTCGTCGTTGATGAACGAGATGCCCATCGTCCAGGCGTAGCGGACGCCGGCGAGCGCCGCGAGCAGGGCGAGGGCGGCGAGGAAGCGGCGGTGCGCTGGATGCATGGGCCCATGGTGACATACCGGCGATCGCGGCGCAGGCCTCCATGCCGTTCCCGGCGATCGCGGCGCAGGCCTCCATGCCGTTCCCGGCGATCGCGGCGCAGGCCTCCATGCCGTTCCCGGCGATCGCGGCGCAGAGGTCCATGCCGTTCCTCGCGCTGATCCGCTCCGGGACAGGCGCGGCGATCCGCGGGAGCGGGCAGGTGGTCGCCTGCCGCCGCCCGCCCGTCATTCCGCTTGGCATCGCCCCGGACCCGCCGATACCTCCAAGTGAAGCCCGGCCATGGCCTTGAGGAAGGCTGATGGCAAAGAGCCGGCCGGCCGGGGGTTCCTCGACCCAGAGCTCGATACCGCGCGTTCATGCTTCGACCTCGCTTCCATTCCGGCACTGCCTCGGCCTGCGCCTGCCCGGCGCGGGGCCGCCGCATGGCATCGCCTTCCGGCCGCGTCGCGCTTCTCGCGCGCCTGCTCGGGCGACCGTGCCCGGCCGCCGCGCTCGCCGGCCTGATCCTCGTCCTCGCTACCTCTGGGTCCGCCATGGCCGGCCCCGGGAGCGGTGCAGCGACCATCGCGCCGCCCGACCCGGTCGTCGCCGGCTCGTCCGGGAGCTGGACGATCGACTTCGAGGTCCACGAGGACTTCCACCCGGTGCGCGGCGGGGTGGTCACCGTCACGATCCCCGCGGGCTGGAGCGCCCCGGTCGCCGGTTCGCTGATCGAGCCCGGCCACGTGGAGGTGAGCGGCCCGGGGACGAGCCTCGACTCGGTCGTCGTCGTGGGGCAGGAGATCCGGGTCTTCGCCGGGGCCGATCCCGGCGACCGCGTGCTCGCGGGCGATCATCTCGTCGTGAGCTACGGCGTGCCGGCGCCCGCGGGCGCGGCGGCAGCGCAATCGAACGCCCCGGCCACCGCGGTGTTCGCCGTCGCCAGCAATCCCGACGAACCGGAGTTCCCCGTCCCGCTGACTCTCGGGTCGCCCGCGCTCTCGGTCATCGCGAGTCCGGCGCTCTACCTGAGCTTCGAGCCGGCCAACCTCGATCTCGAAGCGGGAGTGCCGGCGTTCCTGTACCTCGCGGTGTTCGACCGGTACGGAAACCCGAGCCCGCCCGGAGCGGATCAGCTCGTGAGCCTCACCGCGGGGTCGCCCACGCTCCGCGTGTTCGCGGGCGGCGTTCCCGGCCCGGAGGTGACCATCCCGGCCGACTCGGCCGGCGTCACGCTGACCGTCGTCGAGACGATGGCCGGGAGCACCGTGCCGCTCCGCGCCGCCGACGGCGACGTGACCCCGCCCGCGCTCACCCCCGCCCTCGCCACCGTCTCGACAGTGGCGGGACCGGCGGCGCGCCTTGTCGTCGCCGGCGTGCTCGATCCGATCGTGGCCGGCGAGCAGGCGAGCGTCGGGGTCGAGGCGCTCGACGCGCACGGGAATCGCGCGGCCGACTACGCGGGCACCGTGCGCTTCATGGCGAGCGACCAGGGGAGCGGGGTGACGCTCCCCGCCGACTACACCTTCACGCCCGCTGACCAGGGGTTTCATCTGTTCGCGGGCGAGATCGTGCTCGCGACCACGGGGGAGCACCGGCTCTCCGCAGAAGATAGCGTCGATCCGCAGATTTCCGGGGTACAGGCCGAGATCACGGTGCTCGCGGGTCCCGCCGCGCGTCTCGCCGTGTCCGGGATCGCCGATCCGCTCGCGGCGGGTGTCCCGAGCGATGTCCTGGTCGAGGTCTTCGACGCCTTCGGCAATCTGGCCGCCGACTACCAGGGCGTGGTCTCGTTCGCGACCGACGACCCGCACCCCGGCGTTCTCCTGCCCGCTCCCTACACCTTCGGTCTCGCCGACTCGGGTCGCCGTCTCTTCCCGGACGCGGTCCGGCTGATGACGGCGGGGTCGCATCTCGTTGCCGCCGAGGACCCGGCAGCCGGACTCCGCGGCGAGCAGACCGCGATCGACGTGGTCGCCGGTCCGCCGGCGACGGCCGTGCTCCTGCCGCCGGGCTCGGTCCCCGTGACCGCGGGCGGCGAGCAGGGGATCACGCTCGCGGTGGCGGACGCGGCGGGGAACGCGGTCGCGGGGGAGGCGGCGACGATCGCCATCGTCGATCCGGCCGACGGGACCCTGGCCCCGGATCCCGCCCATCCCGGCGGCACGGAAGGCGGTCCCACCGCGCAATCGGGGCGCACCGACGCGGAGGGTCGCCTCCGCGTGCGCTACCTGGCCCCGGATGCGGCCGGGCGCGTCGATTCGCTCGATGCGTGGACGGCCGCGCTCGGCGCCGGGACGATCGCCGGCATCGAGCTCACGACGAACGCCGCCGGCGCCACCCGGCTCGTGTTCACGCCGGCCGTCCCCATCGCCGACACCGCGTTCGCGGCGATCGCGCTCGGCGTCGAGGCGGAGGACAGCTACGGGAATCAGGACCCGGGCGCGACCCCGCGCGTGCGCCTGGCCGCCGACTCGCCGAGCGCGCGGTTCTCGACGGACAGCGGGGCCACCTGGTCGGCGGGGCCGCTCGATTCGCTGGTCCTCGCCGGCGGGACGAGCGGGGGCTTGATCCGCGTGCGCGATCCGCGGGCCGGGTCGTTCACGGTCACGGCCGCGGACGCGGCCGGTTTCCTGGCCGCGGCCGCGCACCCCGGCGTCACGCTGGTGCCGGCGCCGGCGGCGGGCCCGATCCCGCTCGTCGCCGTGCCCGACACCCTGACCGCGGACGGGCGCTCGGCGGCGCCGGTGGCGGGCGGTCCGGTCACCGACCGCCACGGGAACGCGGTCGCCGATCGCTTCGTCACCGTGGCGACGACGCTCGGGACTCTCGTCGCCGTGGACGAGAGCGCGGCGCCCGGGATCCAGCGCCGGACGGATGCCGCCGGGCGTTTCGCGGTCAGCGTGCGGGCCGCAGAAACTCCCGGCGACGCGTTGATTTCAGCGACGAGCGGTCCGGGTCCGGACGGCGGCACGGCCGCCGGCACGGTCGCCGTTCACTTCGCGCCGCAGGTGCGCCTGGCCCTCGTGCCGCACACGCTCGATCCAGCCAGCGCGGCGCCCGGCGACACGATCGACTTCCGCATCGTGGTCCAGAACCTGGGCCCGACCGCGGCCACCCTGGCCGGCGGGACCGCGATCCGCCTGGGGGAGCCCGGCGGCGTGACCTACGCGAGCGCGCTCGCGGCGCCGGCCACCGTGCCCGCGGGCCAGGTGGGCGAGCTCCGCTTCACGCGGACGCGGGTCGATCCCGCGCTCCCGCCCGGGCAGTACACGCCGCTCCTCTCGCTCCGCGGCAGCGATGCCCGCGGCGCGGACATCGACACGCTGATCGCGGGCGATGTGGACGCCTTCGGCGTCGTCAGTCTCGTTCTCGGTGCGGTCACCGCCCCCGCGCGCGTCGCGCGCGGGCAGACCGGCGTCGAGGTCGAGGTCGAGGTCGTGAACCTGGGCGCGAGCCCGGTCCTCGTGACCGGCGTCGACCTCTCCTTCTCGGCGCCGGCCTACGCCGAGCGCGGCGTCGCCCCGGCGCTCCCGCACTCCGTCGCGCCGCGCGCCACCGAGAGCTTCACGGTGACGGTGGATGTGGATCCGCTGGCGAGCCTCGGCGCCGTCTCGATCGACGCCACGGCCGCCTACCAGACCGGCGGCGGCCCGCGCGCCGCGACCGGCGCCGTTCCCGACACCTGGATCGTGGATACGGCCGCCCAGGTCACGCCGGTCGCGGGGAGCCTCGCTCCGGTGCTCGTCGCGAGCGGACAGACGCACGCGGCGAGCGTGGTCGTCGCGAACGCGGGCATGGCCGGCGTGGTCCTCGACCCGGCGGCGACCCGCCTCACCTTCGGCCCGGGCGGGAATCCGCTCGCGGTCGGCCTCGCCCAGGCCACGTACATCACGGGCGGCGGCTCGACCGCGCTCCGCTTCGCCGACCTCGTCGTCCCCGCCGGCTATCCGGCCGGGCGCTGGCCGGTCCGCCTCGACCTCTCCGGGCTCGAGCACGGGGCGCCGTACGGGGCCTCGCTCCTGCTCCCGGACTCGCTCTCCGTGGCGGCCCCGGCCGCCCTCGCCCTCGCCACGCAGAGCGTCACTCCGGACTCGGTGTCGCTCGGCCAGCTCCACAGCTTTTCACTTCGTATCGTCAATAACGGCGGCGGGGACATCACGGTGCGCGAGGGCACGCTCCTCCGTCTGAGCGGGGCGGTCGCGATCGAGCTCGCGCTCGCCGGCGGCGAGCGGACGATCGGACCCGGCGCCGGCGCCGATTGCGTCTTCGGCCCGGGGGAGATCGCACCCGCGCTCGGCCCCGGGGGGATCCCGCTCACCGTCGTCGTCCTCACCCGCGAGCACGGGATCGAGGGGGCGGTGTCGCTCTCCGTGCCCGCGCCGCTCGTCGTCGAGAGCCCGGCCGTGCTGCGCTGGGTGGGCGGGAGCCTCGACCCGGACCGGGTGACGCGCGGGCAACGTGCCTCCTTCCGGCTCCGGCTCGCCAACGACGGCGGCGCGCCGGTCGAGGTCCGCGCCGGGAGCGAGCTCCAAGTGACCGACGGGGTCCATCGCTTCAGCGCGAGCTACGCCGGGCCGACCGCGGTCGTCGCCGGCGGCGAGGATGTGACCCTCACCTTCCCCGAGGAGCCGGTGCCGGCCGACCTCGCCGCCCAGGCCTACGCGCCGCGGCTCGAGGTCGCGGCGGCCGAGCACGGGGTCCCCGGGACGCCGGTCGTGACGGCGCCCGCCGGCGAGCTCGTGGTCGAGGCGCCGGTCGACCTCCGCTACGTCCCGGGCACGCTCGCGCCGCGGCTCGCGGTCGCCGGGCAGCTGGTCGCCTTCCAGGCCGCGGTCGAGAATCGCGGCGGCGCCGCGCTCCGCCCCGCGGCCGCCACCGTGATCGAGGTGGCCGGTCTCGTCGTCCCGATTGACATGTTGCGGACGACCGCAGAACTTGCCGCCGGAGCCGTCGATACGCTGTACTTCGCCACGACCGCGCTCCAGAGCGTGGGCGTCGGCCTCCACACCCCGGCCCTCGATTTCCACGGCACCGACTGGAACGGCGAGCCGGTGGTCTTCGCGATCGATCTCGCGCCCGACCAGCTGAGCGTGGTCACCGCCGCCGCGCTGCGCGTGGTCGAGCTCGCGAGCGCGGCGCCGCGCGGGGCGCGCGTGAACCGCGGCCAGCCTCTCCCGCTCCGGCTCCGGGTGGCGAACCCGCGGGCGGAAGGGGTCGTCGGCGGCAACGCCACCGTGAGCGGTCCGGGGCTCGCCGCGCCGGTCACCATCCCGCTCGGGGCGATCGCGGGCGGCGACACCGCGAGCTATGCGCTCGCCGCGGTCGCCGCCGGGACGGCGGGGAGCGCGCTCGTCACGGCGGCGCTCCAGGGCGGCGCCGGCGTCCTCTCCGGACTCGGCCCCGAGATCCTGCCGGCGCTCGACGACACGCTCCGGCTCGCGATCGCGACCGAGGCGGCGCTCGCGGCGCGGCTCGCGCTCCACGGACCCGCCGGCACGCTGGACGGGGTGGCCTCGAGCGGCTCGCTCGTCGACCTCCTGGTCACCGTGGACAACCAGGGCCAGGCCCCGATCGGGAGCGACGGCACGGTCACGCTCGCGGTGCCGGCCGGGTACGGCATCCTCGGCCCGAGTGAGCAGCGCTTCACGGCCGGGGCGGACGTGCCGTTCGCGGTCGTGGTGCCGCCGGCGGCCGCGGCCCGCGATTCGTTCGCGGTCGTGATCAGCGCCGTGCCCCTCGACTTGAATACCAACGGTGAAGCGCAGGTTTCCGCAGGGCGGGCGACCGTCGCGATCGAGACCGTGGCGGCGGCGCGGCTCGCGCTGGCGGCGTCGATCGTCGAGCCCGTGAATGCGCGGTCGGGAGTGGCCCTGCCCGGGCAGGAGGTGACGATCGAGGCCCTGGTGACGAACGAGGGCACCGCGGCGGCCCCCGGCGCCGGCACGCTCGCGATCGCGCTCGGTGACGCCCGGCTGGCCCTCGCATCCGGCGAGCCGGTCGAGCGTTCCTTCACGGTGGGGGACCCCGTGCGCTGGCGCGTGGTGGCGGCCGCCGAGAGCTCGCCGCCGCTCGCGATCAGCGTGCGCGCGGTCGCCGCCCCGCCCGACGAGAACACGGGGCTTCCGGCCGCCCTCGCGCGCCCGGAGGCGGCACTCGGCCTCGCTACCCAGGCGGTGGCCGCCGAGCTCGCCGGCGCCCCGCTCGCGATCCCCGCGCCGGCCCTCCTCCGCGGGGGAGCGCCGGTCGCGGTCCTCTCCTTCACCGTCGCCAACGCGGCCCCGGCCGCCCACGCCGTCGTCCTCGAGGAGATCGTCCCGGCCCTCGCCCGCCTCGCAGTCGAGGAGAACGGGGCGGAGCGTCTGACCGGCGGCGCGGCAGAGTTCGCGGGGCGCTCGGCCGCGGACCTGGGCGCCACGTTCGCCCGTCTCGAGCTCCGCCGCGACGCGCCGTCCGGCGAGCTGGTCGCGTCCTGGACCGGCGCTGGACCGCCTGCGCTCGCGCTCTCCGACACGCTGGCCGGCCAGGAGACCCGCGCCTACGTGCTCCTCGCGGGGGTGGCGGCGAGCGCCGAGGCCGGCACCTATCGGCTGACGATCGGAGAACCGGGCGCGCTCGCGCTCCGGGACCCGATCTCGGGCGAGCCCGTGCCGTTCGTGCTCGCGGCGGGTCTCGTCGAATCGGCCCCGCTCACGCTGTACGAACGTCCGCTCGCCGCTCCCAATCCCTTCGCGCCGGGCAGGGACGGAACCCGCATCACCTACCTGCTTGCGGAGGACTCCGCGGTCGACATCGAGATCTTCACGCTCTACGGGGACCGCGTGTGGTCCCGGACGCTCGTCGGCGGCACGCCGGGCGGGCGGAGCGGCCTGAATCAGGTGGACTGGGACGGCCGCAACGACGCCGGGGCGCCGGTCCGGAACGGGGTTTACCACTGTCGGATCCGCGGCGGCGGCATCGACTCCACGGTGAAAATTGCGGCCATCCGCTAGTATTTGCACAGCCCTCGCGATCGCCTGCGCCACGCTGGCGCTGGGGCCGGCCGTGGCGCGCGCGGCGGCGGGGGAGGAGGACCTCTTCGCGACCGGGATCGGCGCGCGCGAACGGGCGCTGGGGAGCGCGATCGCGCTCGGCGGGGCGGGCGGCGCGCTCTACTGGAACCCGGCGCGCCTCGCCCTCGCCGGCGGGACCCGGATCGAGGCCCACTTCGCCCCGCTCCCGGAGGGCGCGAGCCTCGACGCGGTGCACGTGGCCTGGCCGTTCGGCCCCGGGGTCCTCGGCGGGAGCCTGGCCCGGATCGGGGTCGGCGACATCGAGACCTACGATCCGCTGGGTACCCCGACCGGGAGCGCCTCCTTCGGCGACGTCGAGATCGCGACCGGCTACGCGGTCGGCCTGGCCTGGCCGCTTGCGCTCGCCGCGCCGGACGAGAGCGCCGCGTCCGGAATCGGCGCCGGCTCCTCCGCGCTCGACGTCGGCGTGTCCTTCCGCCTGCGCCGCCAGAGCTTCGGCGCGACGGCGGCCACCGGCGTCGGCCTCGATCTCGGGATCGCGGCGCACCCGCGCCCGGCGCTCGATCTCGGTCTTCGCGTGCGGAACCTGCTCGCTCCGTCGCTCACGCTCGGCGCCGAGGCCGAGCGGCTGCCGCGTTCGCTCGCGGTCGGGGCGACCTACGAGCGCCGGGTGGCCGGCCGCCCGCTCCTCCTCTCCGCGGAGACCGGATTCGGCGGCGGCACCGCGCCCTTCGCCGCCGGCGCCGAGGTCCAGATCGTCTCGAACCTGGCGGGCCGCGCCGGCATGCACGGCGCGAGCCCCCGCTTCGGGCTCGGGTTCACGGCCGGGTTCCTCGCCTTCGACTACGGGCTCGAATCGCACGACCTCGGTCTCGTGCACCTGGTCTCGGTGTCGGCGCGGCTCGGCGAGGGTGCGGCCGACCGGGCGGCCCGGGCCGAGATGGCGGTGGCGGAGGAGCGGAGCGCCGTGGCCGCGGCCGCCGCCGAGCAGGCGCTCACCGGCGCCGCCGAGAACCTGCGCACCCGCGCGCGCGCGACCGAGGATCCGGCGGTCGCGGAGGCGGCGTGGCTCGCCGTCCTCGCCCAGCGGCCGGAGGATGCGGAGGCCAAGGCGGCGCTCCTCGACATCGAGGCGCGCCGGGTGGCCGCCGCGCGCGACTCGGTGCAGCTCAGCGAGCGGGAGCGTTCGACGACGATCACGCGCCTGCACGCGGAGGCCGAGGCGGCCGTAGCGGCCGGCGATCCGGCCGGGGCGGCCGCCGCCTGGGGCCGCATCCTCGAGGTCGCTCCCGACGATCCGGCGGTGGTCGAGAACATCGGACGCGTGCGCGACCGGCTGAGCGCGACCGCCGACAGCCTGGTCGCCACCCGCGAGGATCTCGGCGTGCGCACGGCCGAACTCGAGCGTCTGGGCTTCCTCGTGCGCGCCCTCGAGGCCTTTGCCGTCGGCAAGAGCGAGCTGGCGACGGCGACCCTCGATTCGCTGCTCGCGATCCGCCCGCGCGACGAGACCGCGCTCGCGCTCCGGGCGCGGATCGCGCCGAGCTCGGCGCTCACCGATCCCGGCGTGCGCGAGCAGGCGCGGCGGCTCTACGTCGACGGAATGCGGCTCTTCAACACCGGCGACTACGCCGGGGCCATTCGCTACTGGGAGGACCTCCTCGCGCTCGATCCCTCCAACTCGGCGGTCCGCCTGAATCTCGAGGAAGCGCGGATCCGCGTGCGGGGCGGCGAATGACCCCGCTCCTCCGCCGTTCGAACGGCCCGCGCCGGGCCACGCTCTCGGTCGCCGCACGGCCGGAGGATCTGCCGCAGGTTCGCACGTTCATCGAGAGCGAGCTGCGCGCCACCCGGCTCACCGAGCGCGCCCGCCGCGAGGTGCGCCTCGGGGTCGATGAAGCCTGCGCCAACATCATCGAGCACGCCTACGCGGGCCGCGCCGGCAAGATCGGCGTCGAGATCGTCACCGACGGCGATCAGGTGGCGATCACGCTCCGCGATTCCGGGAAGGCCTTCGATCCGCAGGCCGTCGGCACGCCCGACCTGACCCGCTACGTCAAGACCGGCAAGAAGGGTGGATTCGGCCTCTACCTCATCCACAAGACGATGGATGAGGTGCGTCACGCGCGGAGCGGGGACGAGAACCTGCTCACGCTCGTCAAGCGCTTCGCCCCGCGCCCGCGCTCGCCGTTCGCCGTCTTCCGCGCGGCCCTCTGGGCCAAGCTCCGCACGCGGAGCCTCCGGCTCCGCTTCTTCATCCAGACGAGCATTCTGCTCGCCATTCTCCTCTCGGGTGTCGCGGCGGTGCTGCTCGGCCGCGCCGGCTTCGTCGCCCGGCGCGAGGTGCTGGCGAGCGGGGCCACGCTCGCCGCGAGCCTGCGCGCGCAGTCCGTCGATCTCCTCCTCCGCCCGCAGGCCTTCGGGCCGAAGCAGACGCAGCTCAACGCGGCGGCGAAGGCGGCGGTGGCGCGCACCCAGTTCGCGAGCATCGTCGTCACCGACACGGCGGGGACCGTGTGGGCGGCGAGCGACGAGGATCTGGTGCTGCGCCGGATCGCGTTGCCGGCGGGGACGCTCGCGGTGCCGCGCGACGCCGACGCCGCAGCGTTCGGGGCGGCCCGGCCGGTCGACGGTCGCTACGTGATAGCGGTGCCGATCACGTCTCCGGGCGCCGCCCGCACCGCCGGGCAGCCCCGGCCGCACCTCGGCACGCTCTACGTCACGATCCTCGAATCGACCGTCACCGAGCGGGCCAGGGCCGAGCGCCGGGACATCCTGCTCGTGGCCGCGCTCGTCTTCGTCGGCGGGCTCGGCGCCGTCGCCCTTCTCGTCCGGCTCATCGTCAGGCCGATCCAGCGGCTGACCGAGGGCGTGCGCGCGGTCGGCACCGGCAAGGAGCAACGGCTCGAGGAAGCAGGGCTCGAGGAGCTCGATGCCATCGCCCGCGCCTTCAACGACGTCACGAGCAAGTTCCAGGACGCCCAGCAGAGCCTGGTCGAGCGCGAGCGCCTGCAGCAGGAGGTCGAGGTCGCCAAGTCGATCCAGCAGTCGCTCCTGCCGCGCGCGCTCCCGGAGATGTCGGGGTTCGAGATCGGCACCATGTACTGCGCGGCCAAGGAGGTCGGCGGCGACTACTACGACTTCGTCCACGTGGACGACGAGACCTGGGGGCTCGCGGTGGCCGACGTCTCGGGCAAGGGGGTGCCCGCGTCGCTCGTCATGATGATGATCCGCACCGCGCTCCGGCTCGAGGCCCGCGGCGAGATGGCAGCCGCCGACGTGCTCGATCGCGTCAATCGCTTCGTCACGGCGGACATGAAGAAGGGCATGTTCGTCACCATGTTCTACGTGGTGCTCGACTCGCGGCAGCGTCTGATCAGCTACGCCTCAGCCGGCCACAATCCGATGATCCTCTACCGGGCCGCCACCGACGAGACCTACTTCCTCAAGCCGCGCGGGTTCCCGGTCGGCATCGACCTGCCCGACCAGGAGCTCTTCGCCAGGTCGATCGGGGTCGAGCGCGTGGCGCTCGAGCAGGGCGACCTCCTCGTCGTCTACACCGACGGCATCACCGAGGCGATGAACGCCCAGATGGTGCAATTTGGGACTGACCGGCTCCTCGCCGTGATCAAACGCTACGCCCACCTGGCGCCGCAGGCGTTTTGCCTTCAGCTGGAACGGGAGCTGGCCGATTTCACAGGCGACACGCCCCAGAACGACGACATCACGCTGGTCGCCATCAAGGAGCGGCTGTCGGCCCCCGAGCTCGTGCTCGAGGCCCGGGAGCGCCTCCTCCAGCGGGTGGAAGTCGAGGGGAAGCCGGTGCCCGAGGCCTGCGCCGAAGAAGGGGTCTCGACATCGACCTACTACCGGTACCGCCGGCTTCGCGAGTCGCTCGGCCGCGAGGGGTTGCGCGATCACCGCAAGCGGCCGCTGCCGCTGCGCCTGTCGAACGAGCAGGAAGAGACGCTCAAGAAGCTCGTGCGGCAGGACCCGGAGCGCGGCGCCAAGCGGCTGGCGGAGGCCATGAGCCAGAGCGTGGGGCTCGAGGTGAAGGCGACCCGGGTGACGGCCTCGCTCCGCCGCCTCAAGCTGAGCACGACCGCGGCGCGGCGGGCCTTCGCCGGACTCGAGCCGCGCGTTCCACGCCCGAAGCGCGAGCGCCGGCCGCGCCCGGCGCGGGCGGCGGCGGTGGCGGAGTTCGTCGAGGCGCCGGCCGATCCGCCGGGTGACGTTCTGCCGGCGGAGGCGGTGGCGGCGCCGGCTACCGCGCTCGCGGCGGCCGATGAAGCGAGATCGGCGGAGGTGGCGCCCGCCGTGGAAGCCGCCGGCCCGGTGGACGTGACCGATGTGACCGATGTGACGGATGTAACGAATGCGGCGGATGCGGCGGATGCGGCGGATGCCATCGCCGTGGTGCAGGTGAAGGATACGGAGACAGCGGAGAATGCGGGAGCCGCCGCGGAGCCGGAAGATCCGGAAGACCCGGAAGGCCCGGAAGCCGCGGCCGAGCCGGAAGCCGAAGGGGCTGTGGACAGCGCTCGGATCGTGCCCTACGCCGATGCCGGGGCCGACCGGGAGTCGCTCGCGGACGGCGATGAGGAACTCGATCGTACCGGGAGCTAATGCGGGACCAGGTCCCGCGCGGAGGACGCCATGCGAGGAATCGACGTCATCGTGGAGGAAGCCGGAGCGAGTGGGGAGATCGCGGTCGTGCGCGTCTCCGGCTATGTGGACACCACCACCTCGCATGAGCTCGAGAAAAAGGTCAACGGGATCCTGGAGCGCCGGATCCACAACATCGTGATCGACCTGTCGGGGGTCGATTACGTGTCGAGCGCGGGCTGGGGGATCTTCATCGGCGAGATCCGCGAGATCCGCGAGCAGTACGGTGACCTCAAGCTGTCCGGGATGTCCCCCGATGTGTACGAGGTCTTCGAGCTGCTCGAGTTCCAGAACATCCTCGAGGCCTATCCCACCGCGGCCGAGGCGATCGAGCGCTTCCAGGCCGAGATCGCCAACCGCGGCGCGCGCCGAGCGGCCGAGGCTTAGCTAGCGTCCCGCGTCCCGCACCAGCGCCACTCGCCGCGCCGTTGATCTTCGTCTTCCGCGAGCGGGCCCTCCGGGGCCCGTTTTCGTTGCACCTCCTCCTCCCCGCCCGGCGCGAACGCCGCCCGCCCGGCGCGAACGCCGTTGACGGCCATGACCACCCGGTTCACGCCCGGATCGGGGCCCAGGCGGCCGGGAGCTGGCCGGACCCGCCCGGCGGCCGATCGGGGCCCGGCCGGCGGCGTTCGGGCCGAGCCAGGCCGGCGTGGGGCGGTTGAGAGGCTGGCCGATCGAGGCTGGTCCGACCTATGCTACCCGGTCGTTCACCGTCCCTCCGGCCGCCCTCCCGGTGCCGGGAACCCGGGTACGGCGAGCGGGTGAAGGAGCACGAGGGAGCCGATGGACGAGCCGGCGGGCGCGGCCGCAGGCGATCGCGCGGGTGCCGGGCGGCAGAGCGCCGGACACGGAGCTCGATCAGGAAGCTCGATGAGGGGACGGTGGCGGGTATGACGTGGCCGATTCGATCCATAGCGCTGGGCGCCGGCGGGGCCTGGGTCCTCGTCTTCTGGCTGGCGCTGGCGCTCGCGGTGGTGCTCGCCATCTGGGCGTATCGAGCTCCGGTCCCGCCGCTCCCGCGACCGACTCGCGTCGTGCTGGGAGCGCTGCGCTTCCTCGGACTGGCGCTCCTCCTGTTCACCCTGTTCCAGCCGGTGGTCACCGTGGTGTCGCGCGCCGGCGATCGCCCGGAGCTCGTGGCGCTCGTCGATCTCTCCGCGAGCATGCGCTTCCCCGCGCGCGCGGCGACCGGGGATTCGACTACCCGCTTCCAGGTGGCGCGCGAGCTCCTGACCGACCTGTGGCCCGGTCTCGAGCGGGACTTCGACCTCAAGCTCTACGGGTTCGGAGAGCGCGCGCTCGCGGCCGACGCGGGTGCGGGACCGCCCTTCGCCGCCGCCGTTCCCGATCAGCCGGCGACCGATCTCGGCACCGCGCTCCGCGACGTCCTCGCTGCGGAAGGGCCGCGCCCGGCCGCGCTCCTCGTGCTCTCGGACGGGGGCGTCAACAGCGGGCCGGATCCGGTCGCGATCGGCGAGCGCGGGGCGGTGCCCGTGATCGCGGTTCCCGCCTCGCTCGACTCGACCGTGAACGATGTCTGGGTGGTCGAGTGCCTGGCCAATCGGAACGCCTACCTCGGACAGGAGACCGTGGTCCTCATCACCCTGTCGAGTCAGCTCGCGCTCCCGACCCGAGTCGACCTCGTGCTCAGCGACGAGGCCCGCGTCGTGACCCGCGAGCAGCTGGCGCTCCCCGCCGGGTCCGCCCGCGTTCCCGTCGAGATCCGCTTTCGCCCGGATCGGCTCGGCGTGCATCGCTACACGATCGCGCTCGAGCCGGTGCCGGAGGAGCTCACCGCGGACAACAACCGGCGCTCCTTCGCCGTGAACGTCGAGGAAGAGCGGCTGCAGGTGCTCCTGATCGCCGACCGCCCGTCCTGGGATGTCACATTCATCCGCCGGGCGCTGGCGGGGGATCGCACGCTCGCGGTGACCGCGCTCGTGCGGATGGACCCGGGAGGTGCCTACCGCCCGCTCGGCGGGGCGAAGCTCGGGGCGCTCCCGACCCGAGCGCGCGAGATGGCCGCGTTCGGCGTCGCGGTGCTCGTCGACGTGGACGTCCCCCGGCTGCCCGCGGTCACGCGCGAGGCCCTGGCCGCCTTTGCCCGGGACGGCGGCGGTCTCCTCGTCGTCGGCGCGCCGAGCGCGACGCGCGAGGGGGGGCTCACCGATCTCGATCGCCTGCTGCCGGTGCGCGCGGCACGCGCTCCTGGTGCGCCCATCTTCGTCACGCCGCGCCTGACCGGTGCGGGGTCGGTCCATCCGGTCACCGCGCTCGGCGAGTCGCCGTCGCGCGCCGAGCAGTTCTGGAGTGAGCTGCCGCCGATCCGGCCCGGCGCGCTGACCGAGGTGGGACTCACCGGCGAGGTGCTGGTCGAGGGATTGGTGGGGCCAACGCCGGCCCGCCGGGGAGGAGGCCGGGCGACCGCGCCGCTCGTCATCGCGGGCCGCACGCCGGGAGGCCGGGCGCTCGTCATCAACGGCTCGCTCATCTGGCGCTGGAGCTTTCTCGTCGCCGGCTCGACGGGGGATGATCTCATCCAGCGTCGCTTCTGGACCGAAGCGGTGCGCTGGCTCGCCCGCGGCGAGGGCGGCGGCAACCTCGAGATCTTCGCCGATCAGCCCGCCTTCCTCCGCGGTCGGCTCGTCACGCTCGGCGCTCGCCTCACCGATGACGAGCTCAAGCCGGTGCCTAATGCCGAGGTCACGGTCGAGCTCGTGCCGATCGAAGGCCGCGCCGCGACGGCGACGAAGGCCGCGGCCGCACAGCCGCTCACGCTCGGCCCGGCGCGCGGTGCCGGCAGCTACGCCGGTCCGGCCGGCTATCCGCCGCCGGGTCTCTATCGCCTGCGCGGCAAGGCCGAGCGCGGCGCCGAACGCTGGAGCGCCGAGGGCGGACAGCTCCTCGTCGACGAGGCGAGCTTGGAAGGCATGACGCCGGCGGCGAACCCCGACCTCCTCCGGCGGCTGGCTCTGCGCACCGGCGGCGCCTGGGTGCCGCCGGATGAAGCCCGCTCGGCATTGGCCGCGATCGCGCGCGAGCGGGCGACCGCGCTCCGCACCGCCGAGATCAAGCTCTGGAACCATCCCGCGATGTTCATCGCCTTCGTCGCGTGTCTGTCGCTCGAGTGGTTCCTGCGCCGGCGGCGAGGACTCGCCTAGGCTTTGCTGCGAGCCCCGGCGGCAGCGAGCGCAGCGCACGTTCGGTTCTCTGACCCCATGTCATGAACCCGGGCGACCCGGGAGGTCGCGGCCATGCGCCGGACCCGGATGTCGTTCCTTTGGTGTCGCCGCCGCCGCGCTTCCCGGGCGCGGTCGAGCCGGTTCGCCGCAGCAGCAGTGTCCGCCGCCGTCCTCGCGCTCGCGGCGGCGATCCTCGCCGCCGGACCCGCCCTCGCCGCGGGCCTTCTCCTCAACGAGGTCCTCTACGATCCGGAGGGCGCGGACGAGGGCGGCGAGTTCATCGAACTCGTTCACGACGCCGCGCAGTCGCTCGATCTCGGTCGCGTCGCGATCGAGCGCGGCAACGGGAACCGGCCCGGGGACTGGCGGCAGGCGTGGCACGGCACTCCCGGCGAGAGCCTCGCCGCGGGCGTGCACTATGTGATCGGCGGGGCGCTCGTCGAGCCGCCTCCCGCGAGCGTCGCCGTCCTCGGCCTCCAGAACGGTCCCGACGCTTGCCGCCTGCTCGTGGATGGTGTGGTCGTCGACGTGCTCGGCTGGGGAGAGCTCGCCGCACCCGAGTTCTTCCGCGGCGCGCCCGCGCCCGACGTGCCGGCCGGCACGAGTCTCGGGCGATCGCCCGACGGCGCGGACACGGGCCGGAACGCGGCGGACTTCCATCCGCTCGCGCCGCCGAGCCCGGGGCAGGCGAACCGCCGTCCTTCTCGCTTCCGGTTGCGGAGCCCCGCGCACCGGAGCGACGCCGGGGCCGACCCGCGGCTCGAGATCGAGTGGATGGTCGCTGCCGAGGAGGAGCTGGCGGCCGCCGCCGTCGAGGTGAGCGTTTCTCCCTGTGCCGCCGCGATGCCGCGCGCGACGATGCACGCCGTGCTCGCCGATGGGGAGGCCGCCGGGGCGCTCCTCCTCGGTCCGCTGCCCGCCGGGACCCTCGACGTCTGTCTCACCTGCGCGCTCCTCGCCCCCCCCGCATCGGGCGGGCCGGATGCGGCCGACACTCTCCGCGTGCCCGCCCGCGCCGGCCCGGGTCCGCTGCGCGTGAACGAGTTCCTGTTCCGCCCGGCGGGGGACGCGCCCGAGTGGGTCGAGCTCGTGAACGCGAGCCCCGACACGCTCGATGCATCGCGCTACGCGCTCGCCGACGGCCGGGCCGAACCGGTCCCGCTCGCCGGAGCGCCGCCGCTCGCGCCGGGAGCCTTGCTCGTGGTCGCCGAGAGCGATCTCGAGGTCCCCGGGGCCGCGCTCGTTCTCGGCTCGCGCTGGCCGGCGCTCAACGACACGGGGATGCCGATCGCCGATCGCGTGCGGGTGGTCGAGGAGGCGGGGCGCACGAGCGATGACGTGGCCTACGCCGCGGACTGGGCCCCGCCCGGAGTGGCGGTCGAGCGCCTGTCGCCGGAGCTCCCGAGCACCGATCGGGCGGCGTGGGCCGCCGCGCCCGCAGGCGCGAGCCCCGGGCGCCCGAACGGGGTGGCGCTCCACGTGGAGACCGTGCGCGGCTTTCTGCGCGTGGAGCCGCGCATCGTGCGTGCGGGCGCGGGGAACGCGGTCCTCCTCCAGTTCGGGGGCCCGCTCCGCCGGGGAGTGCTCGCCGTGCACGCGAGCGACGGGCGTCTCGTCCGCCGCTTCGCGGGCGAGGCGCTTGCCGGGCGCCGCCTCGTCGCCTGGGACGGCCGGGACGAGCGCGGGAACGCTCTCGCGCCGGGGCTCTACCTGGTGAGCCTGGCCGGTGAGGAGGCGGTGCCGCTTGCTCCGGCGAGCGCGATGCCGCCGGGCGCGGCGCCGGCCGCGCCGCGACCGCGCGTGGCGCGCGCCACGCTCGTGGTGGCGCCATGACCGGCGCTGGCCGGCCGCCGGCGGCGGGCCACGCCCGCACCGGGCGCCGGCGGAGGATCGCGCCGCTCGGGGCACTCGCCGCGCTCGGGGCACTCGCCGTGCTCGGCGCGCCGGCGCGGCCGGCGACCGCCGCCTTCGACTGGGAGCACGCGACCCCGCGGAGCCTGGTCGCCGGCGACTCGCCGGTGCGTTGGCCCGCGGCGGGGGCGACAGCTGGTCTCTCGGCCGATCTCGTCTGGGCGCGGCCCTTTCGCTGGCCGGATCTGCGCGCGGTCGGCGCCCGGGTCGCCTACGGGGCACCCGGCGAACGCTGGGTGATCGGTGCCGGGCTCTCGCTCCTCGATGCCGGGGCCTACCGAGAATCGCGTCTCGCCCTCGCAGTGGGCCGCCGCTTCGACCGGCAGGTCTTCGCGCTCACGGCAAACGTGCTCGATGCGGCGGCCGGGGAACCGGTCGCGAGCACGCGCATCGGCGGGGCGCTCGACCTGACCTGGGATCTCGACCTCGGCGGCGTCGGGTTCGCGGCGCGCGCCTCCGGCATCCTCGAGAGCGCGGGGGCCGTGGCGCTCGCCGCGCCGCGCGAGTTCGCGCTCGCCGTGCGCGCCGGGGGCGCGCCGCTCACGGCCGAGATGAAGATCATCGACGGCTCGCGGGGGCGCCGGCTCCGGTTCGGCCTCATGACGCGGATCCTCCCGCCCCTCGCCCTCGGTGCGGGCTGGTCCTCGGCGGAGCCGTCGCTCCGGGTCGCGATCGAGCTCCGCCGGGGCCCGCTCGCGCTCGGGGGCGGCGTCGCCTGGCACGCCGATCTCCCGCGCACCGATCTCCTCTCGGTGGCGCATGCGCCAGCGGTGTGGGACGGCAGCGCGAGCGGGCCAGCACCCGGGAGCGGGGGTGGGTCGTGAAGCAAGAGCTCGTGCTCGCCGCGCTCGCCGCCGGCCTCGCGCTGGTCTCCGGCCCGGCCCGCGCCGGCGATGCGGTGCAGCGCGACCTCGGATCGTGGCACCTGGCGATCGATCGGGCCCGCGGCCGCTCGCCCGGCGGCGAGGCGACCTGGACGCGCCATGGCCTCCGGGTCGAGGCCCGCCACCGGAACGGGCGCCTTGCCCGCGCGCGGCTCACCGGGCGCGGCCGCGGTGCGGTCGAGTCGTGGCACGGCGGACTGCTCGCCATCCAGTGGGGAGCAGGTGCGACCGCGCTGCCGCGCGCGGCACCGGGAGCCGTCCGTTCGATCACGGCAGGCGGACCCGCCGCGCTCGCGGGGGCGGCCCTCAGCGTGCGCTTCCCCCGCGGGAAACTGCTACTGGCCGCAGGTACTCGCGCTCCTCCCGCCGCGATCGGCGGCGGCGCCGGCTCTGCGACCGAGTCCGCGCGCCGGCCGCTCGCGCTCTGCGCCTTCGTGCACCGGGGAACGGGACTTCTCGTCGGCGGCGGCGCCGGGTGGCGGCCGCTCGTGAGCGTCTATCTGAGCGGGCGCGCGTACGGAAACCACTCCGAGATCGAGCTCGCGCCGGCCGGCGAGGAACGCGGCGTCGCCGGCCGCGTGGCGAGCACCGCCGCCGGGATCGAGACGACGATGGGGCTCAGGTTCCGGGCGGCCCGCGGGGCGCCGCAGAGCGGAGCGCGCGGGCGCGGGGATCTCGACCTCGATCTCCTCGTGCGCGGAGCGGTGCATCGCCTTCCGGTGAGCGTCGGCGCGCGGGCCGAGCTCGGTGATCCGCGGCGCACCGCGGCGCTCATGGCGGGCGGCCAGCCCGCGAGTGCCGCCGCCGCGCAACGCGCCTGGCTCGATCTCGCGCTGCCGATCGCTCGCGATCGCTCCCGCGCGTTCCTGCATGCCGAGCTCCGGGCCGCCGGCGGGCGCGATCGCAGCCGGCTCCGTCTCGGGTTCACGACACCGCTGTCGCGCGTGACCGTCGACTGGACCGCCGGCGGAGGGCTCGGGCTCGGCTGCCGCTGGCGGTGCGATCTCTCGCGCCGGCTCTCGCTCGAGGCCGGTGCCGCCACCTGGAGCGGTCCCGTGGCCGAGACCGGGGCGACCGTGGATCTCCCGCACATGCCGGAGCATGGACTCACCCCGCGGCTCGCCGTTCCGGGCCGGGCCGCGGCCGTCCTGATGGACTGGCAAATGGCGCAAGTTCGTGTCAGACTGGCGCTCGCGACGAGACGGTCGCACGAGGCCGTCCCGGATTTCCAGGTTGCCGCGCGGCTCGATTGGGCCTGGCCCCCCGTTGCCATGGCTCCGCGCGACGACCCCTGAAGGAGGCTTGGGCATGCAACTTGCCGACCGCATGCGGAACCTGGGCACGGAGACGGCGTTCGACGTGCTGGCGAAGGCTCGCGCCCTGGAGGCGAAGGGCCGGAAGATCATCCATCTCGAGATCGGAGAGCCGGATTTCGACACCCCGGGGAACATCACCGAGGCCGCCATCACTGCGCTGAAGCAGGGCTACACGCACTACGGGCCGGCCGCCGGGCTGCCCGAGCTGCGCGACGCCGTGGTCAAGCGGATCGAGCGCACGCGGGGCCTCAAGGTGGACCCCGCCCGCGTGGTCGTCACCCCGGGCGCGAAGCCGATCATGTACTTCACGATCCTCGCCCTCATCAACACCGGGGACGAGGTCATCTATCCCGATCCGGGCTTCCCGATCTACGAATCCATGATCGCGTTCGTCGGCGCCGCCAAGCGGCCGATCCGCCTGCGCGAGGAGCGGGGGTTCCGGCTGGATGTCAACGAGCTTGCCGATCTCGTCAACGACAAGACCCGCCTCATCATCCTCAACTCACCGCACAACCCCACGGGTGGCGTCCTCACGAAGGGCGATCTGGCCGCGATCGCCGAGATCGTCCGCCAGCGCGACCTGATCGTCCTCTCGGACGAGATCTACTCCGACATCCTCTACGATGCCGAGCACCATTCGATCGCGGCCGAGCCCGGCATGCTCGATCGCACGATCATCCTCGACGGGTTCTCGAAGACCTATGCCATGACTGGCTGGCGGCTCGGCTACGGCATCTTCCCCGACTGGCTGGCGCCGCAGATCGCCAAGCTGCAGATCAACGCCACTTCGTGCACGGCGACTTTCACCCAGCGCGCGGGAGTCGAAGCGCTATCCGGTCCGCAGGACGGAGCGCACGCCATGAAGGCCGAGTTCCGCCGCCGCCGCGACGTGATCGTCAAGGGATTGAACGAGATCCCGGGTGTGAGCTGTCTCACGCCGCAGGGAGCCTTCTACGTCTTCCCGAACATCACGAAGATCGGTAAGACCTCGCAGGAGCTGGCCGATCTCTTGCTTAACGAAGCAGGCGTGGCGACGCTCCCTGGAACGGCGTTCGGGCCGGCCGGGCAGGGGTACCTGCGGTTCTCGTACGCGAACTCGATCGAGAACATCCAGCTGGCGCTCGAGAAGGCGGGCGAGGTGATGGGAGCCATCCGGGCATAAGCGCCCCCGGGGCGGCGGCGACGAGGACCGCCCCTCAGCGCCCGCGCCGGCGGCGGTCGCGAACCGCGCCGGAAGCAGACGAATCGATCGCAGAGAGTGCACCTCGCCGGTGCGGTTCCGCGCGAACCGCACCGGCGATCATCCCCGTCACGTTGGGACCCCATGATCCGACCCCGCACCCTTTTGGTCGCCCTCGGCGGCAATGCCATCATTCCGCCGGAGGGGGCCGGCACGATCGAAGAACAGATCGCCATCACAGAGACCACCATGGGGCAGGTCGTGGCCGAACTGGACGCCACGACCCGCCTCGTCCTGACCCACGGGAACGGGCCGGTGGTGGGCAACATCGTGCTCCGCAACGAGGCGGCGCGCGACACGATCGCGCCGATGCCGCTCGATATCTGCGGCGCCGACTCCCAGGGCGGGATTGGTTACATGATCCAGCAGGTGCTCCGCAATGCGCTCCGGCGCGCCGGCCAGGAACGGGAGGTCGCCACCGTGGTCACCCAGGTGCGTGTTGACCCGCAGGACTCCGCCTTCGCGGCGCCGACCAAGCCGATCGGGCCGTTCTATCGCCGGCAGGCCGCCGATCGCCTGCGCGCGAGCCGCGGCTGGCAGATGATCGAGGATTCGGGCCGCGGCTACCGGCGGGTCGTGCCGTCACCGCGGCCGCTCGAGATCATCGAGTCGGCCACCGTGCGCGCTCTCGTCGAGGCCGGCGTCGTCGTCATCGCCGCCGGGGGCGGCGGCATTCCGGTGGTCCGGAAGGACGACGGCACGCTCATCGGAGTCGAGGCGGTCATCGACAAGGACCGCTCGGCCGCGGTCCTTGCGCGCACGGTCGGCGCCGACGTGCTCGTCATCGTGACCGGCGTCGATCGCGTCGCCATCGGCTACCAGACCCCTCACCAGAAGGACCTCGACGTGCTCCCCGCCGGCGAGGCCAAGCGTTATCTCGCGGCCGGCGAGTTCCCCGCCGGCTCGATGGGCCCGAAGATCGAGGCGGCGGTCGATTTCCTGGCCGCCGGCGGGCGCGAGGCCATCATCACGTCGCCGCGCGTGCTGGGGCTCGCCCTCGCCGGCCGGCACGGAACTCGCATCGTCGCGGCCGCGAAGACAGTCGCCGCCTGAGCGCGGCGCCCGATCGTCAGTTCCCGGCGCCCCGGCGCCCTCCTCGCGCCATACCTCCCCGGCTTTCATGCTGTCTCCGCGCTCGGAGGGTCTCTCATGCTCGCTCAGTTCCGTTACGCAGGTGCACCTGGTCTCGCCGGCTGCCGGCTCGTGCGCGGCGCCGCCGCGCTGCTGCTCGGGGCCGCTGCGCTCGCCGTGGTCGGCCCCGCTGCAGCCACGCCCACCGTCGCCCTGAACGAGATGCTCGCCGATCCGGCCCGTGACTGGAACGGGGATGCGCTCATCGACGCCGTGGACGACGAGTGGGTGGAGATCGTGAACACCGGCGCGGCGCCCGTCGACCTGACGGGGCTCCGCATCGGGGATCTCGATCGCGCGTGGGCGTACGGCTTCACCGGGACGCTGGCGGTCGAAGGGCGGATCGTCGTCTACGGCAGCACCTCGAAGACGTGGCAGCAGGCGAACGGGGTCGGCGCCTTCGGTCTCCGGCTGGCCAACTCCGGTGACACGGTCGTCCTCTGGCAGGTGACCGCCACCGACACCGTGCTCGTGGATCAGCACACGTATGCGGACCACGAGGCGGACGATGATCGCTCGTCCGGGCGTCGCCCGGACGGCGGTCCGATCTGGGAGCTGTTCGATGCGCTGAACCCGTACTCGGGCGGCGCCGTGCCGCAGGGGAACGGCTGCGCTCCGACGCCGGCCGGATCGAATCACTGCACGACCGCGGTCGAGGACGCGACGTGGGGCGAGATCAAGGTACGTCACCGCCTCGAGCGCGAGTGATCGCGTGAGCTCGGGCTGGCGGCGGGCGGGCAGGCCGGTTCTCCCTCCATGACCGGCCGCGCCCACCCGCCGCCGGCGCTTGCGAGAGCAGGTGCCGCGAGTGCGTGCGTGCGCATCCGCGCTGCTCTCAGGCGCCCGCTACAGCCGCCGCTCGAGCTCGATCTCGTCGGTGATCGGCACGTCACCCAGGCCGCGCGCCGGGATCTCGGGCTTCAGGCGGCGCGCGGCGGTGACCGCTCCCGCGTGGATGGCCACGAGCCGGTAGCCCCGGCGCGTGTAGAAGTCGATCGCCGGCTGGTTGTCGTTGGTGGTGACGAGCCAGATCCGCCGCGCGCCGTGGGCGCGGGCCAGCTCCTCGGCGGCGGCGAGGAGAGCGCTCCCGGTGCCGCGCCGCTCGACGAGAGACTCGAGCAGCACGACCTCGAGCTCGTCGGCCGGCGGTGGCTGTCCACGGACTGCGGCCGGATCGCTCGGCTGCGCGAGCGCATGGAGGAGGACCCCGCGGCGCTCACCGTCCACCTCCGCCACGAAGCCGGCGAGATCGCCCGCTTCGTGCCGGCGCCCGCGCGTGACCATCACCGTGGAACCCCAGTGGGCGACGAGCAGGGACGCGATCCAGGCGCGGTCTGCAGGCGTGATCGCGCGGATGCGAAGGGGGGTGGGCGGCCCGGGCACCGGGCCAGCGGGTCGATCGCTCATGCTGCGGAGGGTGGAGCGGGTCCGTGAACACGAAGCTGGCGGGGTGGGAGACGGACCGTGGAGTGTTTTGGTGCGGAAGGGGGGACTTGAACCCCCACGAGCTTGCGCCCACTAGACCCTGAACCTAGCGCGTCTACCAATTCCGCCACTTCCGCACCGACGGAAGGGGAAGTATAGGATCGCTTCCGCCCGCTGTAAAGAGCGCGTATTGGAGCCGCTCTGGGCGAGTCCGAAGCATAAGGAGGCGATCCTCGAGGGCGCTGCCTCGCCCTCGCTCCCACTCGCACGGGGACGGAGTTCTGGCGGCGGGGGTTCGCGCTCCTCAGCGCCGGACGCGGACGTCCCCGCGTGGCCGGGATCCCTCTGCGCTGGACGCGATCGCCCCACCTGGCCACCTCGTCCACCGCAGCAAACGCTGTCGGGTCATGTGAAAACTGTTCCGTCGGCCGGATCTCCTGTGACGGCGGAGGCCGCGGCGCAGATCTACGGCCGCGATCTCCGGCGCCAGCGCTGGACGGGGATCGCCCCACCTGGCCACCTCGTCCACCGGAGCAAACGCTGTCGGGTCATGTGAACTTTTCGGCCAGCCGGGTTCGTCCAAGCGCTGAACGCGATCGCCTCGCCTGGGCACCTCGCCCCCGCAGCAAACGCTGTCGGGTCTTGTGAACTCGCCCCGCCCCGGGCGCAGCTCTTCCCCGATGCCCAGCAGGACGACCACTGCCTCTCGAGTCAAGTAACGTCGCTCCAACGCCGGGGCTAGAACACACTGCACGAATCGTGCCGCTGTGCGGGGGAGGACCTCTCGTGTGCTGAGAGTCGATTCTCGAGCATCATCGACGCATGCGTCCCCATCCATCTTGCCGGAGTGCGCTCGCCGTTTTCACTTTCGACAACTTCGTTACCAGTGGAGGAAGCGTCGGGCATCGGCCGGCTTCATCCCGCGGCGGATCGCGTCGACCTGGAGCAGATTGCCGGGATGCTCGTTCACAGGCGCGCAGAGCCGACTCGACCGCAGGCACACGCACGCTGATGCCGGCAGGCAGTCGCCGCGGAAACGCTCTGACTCCAGGCCGTCACCGGCGCCTTCGGTCAGGAGGTCATCGGCCAGAAGATCAACACCAGATCGTGAAGCTGAGCAGCCGTCGGGCGCGCTGTGACCGGGTCGAACTCCTCGACGGCCAGACTGCCGGGCGCGGGCGGCGGCGAGGAGCATCCGGAGGGTCTCGGGGGTTGCGCCCCACGCGCCCGCGTCCTCCACGCGCCCTGCGCGCATCCCAAGCCTCTTGTCGCTCCTCGGGGCCGGTGCTAGTTTTCCCGGAGTCATCCTTCCCCTTGCACACGGCTCGCGAGGGCCGGGGCGCTCGCGCGAGGTCGCGCAGCGCTGGCCAGGAAACAGAAACCGCCATGCCCCGTACCGCAGCTCCCGCGAGCAACGCCCCACCGCGGATCAAGCTCATCAGCTCGAATCGCCGAGCGGCGCATGACTACCATCTGCTCGAGCGGTTCGAGGCCGGCGTTGCGCTCGTCGGCACCGAGGTCAAGTCGCTCCGCCAGAAGGCGGCCAACCTGCAGGATGCTTACGGCGCCATCGAGAACGAGGAGGTCTTCCTCTACAACTGCCACATCGCTCCCTACGAGCAAGGGAACCGTTTCAATCACGAACCGCGCCGCAAGCGCCGCCTCCTCATGCACAAGCGCGAGATCATCCGCCTCAAGAGCAAGAGCGTCGAGAAGGGGCTCACCCTCATCCCGACGCGCCTCTACTTCAAGGACGGCCACGTCAAGGTCGAGCTCGCGCTCGCACGCGGCAAGAAGCTCTACGACAAGCGGGCCGACGTGGCCAAGCGGGACGCCGATCGGGAGGTCGATCGCGTGCTCCGCGGTCGCGGGAACCGGCGGAGGGCGGCCGGTGACTGATCGCGGTGCCGCTCCGCCGGCGATGGATCGCGGTGCCGCTCCGCCGGCGATGGATCGCGGCGCCGCTCCGCCGGCGATGGATCACCGTGCCCCAGAGCGCGGCCCGCGTGCGCCTCTCCCCCGTGGGCATCTCCCGCGTGCGCTTCTCTCGCGCTCGCCTCTCGTGCGCGGGCTCGTGGTGGCCGGCGCCGCGCTCGTGATCGCGGCGACTGCCGGCCTGCATGCGAGGGCGGCGTCTCCGCCCGCCGCCGGCGGGGCCGGGGTGGCGCGCGTCACCTTTGCCGACGGCCGCGGCGAGCGGCAGGTTCCGCTCCGCACCTTCGACGGCAATGTCCCGTGCTTCGCCGCCGGCGATGTGATCGAGATCACGCGCGCGACGTCCTACTGGCGCAGCGAGACGCGCAAGCTCCTCCTCCGCATCGAGGACCATCGCCTCACCCTGAGCGCGGACAACCCGTTCGTGCTCCTCGACGGCCAGGTGTATCGCCTGGCCGCCCCGCCGCGTTTCCGGGACGCGCAGATGTGGGTACCGGTCGCCGTCTTCGACATCCTCACCGTCGCCGGGGCGGTGCCGCTCGCGAGCTGGGACGGCGACGGCCGCACGTTCGCGCTCGGCGCCGCGTCCGGGCGCCCGCCGGCGCCGGGGGCGGAGACGGCGGACGGCCTGCCGCCGGGTGCGGACTCGCTCGGCACGCCCCCGCCGGCCTCCGCGCTGCGGCCCGCGCTGGTCGTTCTCGATCCGGGCCACGGTGGCGAGGATCGCGGCACGCGGGCCGCCGGCGGTCTCCTCGAGAAACACCTCACGCTCGAGCTCGCCACCCGCATCGCCCGCCATCTCGAGCGCGATCGCTGGTTCAAGGTGGTCCTCGTGCGCGAGCGGGACGAGCAGATCCAGGTGCCGCGCCGGGTCGAGATCGCCAACTCGACCGGCGCCGATCTCTTCGTCAGCCTGCACGCCGACCTCCGGGGCGGAGCGCAGGCCCGCCGCTTCCGGCTCACGGTCCGGCCGGGCGGCGGCCAGGTCGTGTCCGAGGACCTCCGGCCCTTCGTCGCCGGCGCGGTCGCCGCGACCGACGTGCGCGAGACCCTGAGCTTCAAGCGCTGGGAGACCGCCGGATCGGAGCGCGGCGTCGAATCTTACTATCTTGCGCAGATTATTGCGGAGGCGGTCAGGGCCGGCTCCGGGGAGTCGCCTCCGCTCACCCGCCGTCCGCTGTGGCCGCTCGAGGGTGCGAACATGCCGGCCGTGCTGATCGAGCTCGGGCCGCCGCGCGGCGCCTCCGGGGATGCGCTGGCCGGCGGCGAGCTCCTCGAGCGCAACGCCCAGGCCATCGCCGCCGGCATCCGCCGGTACTGGCTCGGCGCCGGCGAGCCCGGGGCCGGGCCGACCGGGCGAGCGGCGCGGCGCGGGGCGGAGGGCGGCCGATGAGCGCGCCCGCGACGCCGCGGCAGCGGCCGCAGACGAAGGGACTTCGCTTCCTCGTCGCGGGGATCGGTTTCGTCCTCGCGCTCGCCTTCATCATCGCCGGCCTGCGCGGCCTCGGCGGGGGGAAGGCGGCCGACCCGGCGGAGCGCCAGGGCGCGGGCGCGGCGTCGCGCGCCTTCGCCCTCCACTTCCGCGATGCGCGCGGCGAGATCGTGAGCGAGGCGCGCGAGGTGCCCGTCATGGCGAACCTCGCCGCGCAGGTCAGGGCGGTCGTCGCCGAGGAACTGGCCGGATCGCTGGCCGGACATGCGCCGGCCGTTCCGCCGGGCACGACGCTCCGCCACGTGTTCACGACGAGCGGCGGGCTCGTCACGATCGACCTCTCGCGGGAGATCGCGAGCGGCCAGCCGGGTGACATGGAGAGCGAGTACGCCACGATCGCCGCCCTCGTGCGCACGATCCGTCTCAATTTCAGCGAGCTCACCGCGGTCGAGATCCTGATCGAGGGCAAGCCCGAGCCCACGCTCGCCGGCCACTTCGCGCTCGATGCGCCCCTGGTCGGCGACGAGTGGCTCTCCGACCATCGGGAGGAGAATGCGCCATGACCGTTCGCCGTGCCCGCGCTCCGATCGGCGTCTTCGATTCGGGGATCGGCGGGCTCACCGTGGTGCGGGCGCTCAGCCGGCGCCTCCCGGCCGCGGACATCGTCTACTTCGGGGACACCGCGCGCGTCCCGTACGGCACCAAGTCGGCGACCACCGTCCGCCGCTTCTCGGTCGAGAACACCCACTTCCTCCTCAACCAGGGCGTCCAGCTCGTGGTCATCGCCTGCAACACGTCGTCATCGGTGGCGCTCGACACCCTGCGCCGGCAGTTCGAGATCCCGATCATCGGGGTCGTCGAGCCGGGCGCGCGGGCCGCGGTCGCCGCCACGCGGAGCGGGCGGATCGGGGTCATCGGCACCTACGGCACGGTCGCCAGCGGGAGCTACGACCAGGCGATCCGCGCCCTCCTGCCGTCGGCGGAGGTGAGCGCCGTCGCCTGTCCGCTCTTCGTGCCGCTCGCCGAGGAAGGCTGGATCGATCATCCGGTGACGCGTTCCGTGGCGGCTGAGTACCTCGCGCCGCTTCGCGCCGCGCACATCGATACGCTCGTCCTCGGGTGCACGCACTACCCGGTCCTCCGCGACGACATCGCGAGCGTGTTCGCGGGTGAGCCGGTCGTGCTCGTCGATTCGGCGGCGGAGGTGGCGCACGAGGTGGCGGCGCATCTGGCGCCGGAAACAACGGCGCGAGGGGAGGAGGCGCCGGGTGCCGGGGGCACCTGCGCTTTCTACGTGAGCGATATCCCGGCCCGTTTCCGCGACGTGGGCGGCCGCTTCCTCGGCCGGCCGCTCGACCAGGTCGAGCTCGTGGACCAGACCGATCTGCCCTGGTTCGAGCGGGAGCTCGCCGGCGGCGGCCGGACCGGACCCGCGGGGGAGAGCATGTAAGGAGCACGGAGGCCGCAGCACGGGGGCGGGAGCACGGAGGCGGGAGCACGGGGGCGGGAGCACGGAGGTGGAGTGCGACTCCGGGAGCACGGAGGCCGCAGCACGGGGGCGGTACGCGCGGGAGCGGCGCGGCGCGAGTAAACGCGAGAGAGAAAGGCAGGAGGATGGCGACCCAGAAGACAGCGGCCGGGCGCCCCGGGGGGCGGGGAGCGAACGAGCTCCGGCCGCTCAAGTTGCGGCCGGGATATCTCCGCTATGCGGAAGGATCGTGCCTGGTGGAGCTCGGAGACACGGTGGTGCTCTGCGCGGCGAGCGTCGAAGATCGCGTGCCGCCCTTCCTGAAGGGAAGCGGGCGCGGCTGGATCACGGCGGAGTACGGCATGCTGCCGCGATCGACCCAGACCCGCACCGCCCGCGACATCTGGCGCGGGAAGGCCGGGGGGCGCACGCACGAGATCCAGCGCCTCATCGGCCGGAGCCTGCGGGCGGTCGCCGATCTCCAGGCGCTCGGCGAGCGCCAGATCGTGATCGACTGCGACGTGATCGAGGCCGACGGATCGACCCGCGTCGCCGCGATCAGCGGCGGATTCGTCGCGCTCGCCGGTGCCCTCCGTCACCTCCGGGAGGCTGGACCTCTGAAGAAAACGGTGCTCAACGACTACGTGGCCGCGGTGAGCGTCGGGATCGTGGGCGGGGCGCCGGTCCTCGATCTCGAGTATGCCGAGGACTCGATCGCCGGCGTCGACATGAACATCGTGATGACGGGAAGCGGGAAGCTGGTCGAGGTGCAGGGCACCGCCGACTCGGCGCCCTTCTCGGCCGCGGAGCTCACCACGCTGGTCGAGCTCGCCCGCGGCGGTGCGAAGAAGGTGATCGCCGCGCAGCGGCGTGCACTGAAGCTGAAGGTGCTGCCGTAGCGCCAGCCTCCGGCCGGTCCATCCTCCCGTGCGCCAAATCGAAAAGCTGCTTGTTGCCACCAATAATCGCGGAAAGCGCGAGGAGATCAGGGCGCTCCTCGCCGATCTGCCGATCGCGATCGTGGGCGGCGACCAGGCGGCGCTGCCGGCGGTCCCGGAGACCGGGGAGACCTACGCCGAGAACGCGCTCCTGAAAGCCCGTGCCGCCGTGGCTGCGACCGGGCTCGCCGCGCTCGCCGACGACTCGGGGCTCGAGGTGGACGCGCTCGGCGGGGCGCCGGGGGTGCGCTCGGCGCGCTTCGCCGGCCCGGAGGCCGATGACGAGGCCAACAACCGCCTCCTGCTCGCGCGTCTCGCCGGCGTCCCGCCGCCGGCGCGCACCGCGCGCTTCGTGTGCACGATGGCGCTCGTCCTGCCCGACGGCCGCGCGGTGGTGACCCGGGGGAGCGTCGAAGGAGTGATCCTCGCCGCGCCGCGCGGCGGTGGCGGGTTCGGCTACGACCCGCTCTTCTACTACGCGCCGTTCGCCGCCACGTTCGGCGAGGCGGAGCCCGCGGCGAAGAACGAGGTGAGCCATCGCGCGCGGGCGCTCCGGGCCATGGTCGAGCGCGTGCGCGCCCTGGTCGCCGCCGAGGCCGGGGCGTGAACGCGCAAGCGGCGGCGCCTGCCGAGGCGGCGTGTTTCGAGGCGGTGCCTGCCGCGATGGCGTCCGCCGCGGCGCGCGAACTCGGCGCAGCGGCCAGGGAGGCCCGGAGGAAGGTGCGCCCGGGGGCTCTTCAGGCGCCCGGGCGGTCGCCGCTCGCGATCGAAGAAGGTGTGGGGTGGACGACGGGGGTCGAACCCGCGACAACCGAATCCACAGTCCGGTGCTCTGCCAACTGAGCTACGTCCACCACCGGTCTCTCGAGAATCCGCGGGGAGCGGGGTCGCCGCTCCCGCCTCCGGCCCGCTTCGTGCATGCGCCGGAGGACAGCCGCTCCGACGCGGCGGGCGGCGCCTCTCGAAGCTGGCGCGCCTGGAGGGAATCGAACCCCCGACCCACGGCTTAGAAGGCCGTTGCTCTATCCAACTGAGCTACAGGCGCATGGTCGGGGCGAGAGGACTTGAACCTCTGGCTCCCTGCTCCCAAAGCAGGTGCGCTACCGGGCTGCGCTACGCCCCGACGAGGAGCCCGTAGGGCGCGGGCAGCATAGCCTACCCCGCGGTCGCAAGTCAAAGGCGCCTCCCCGGCCCGGAGGCGCGCCAACTTCGGCGGCCTTCCCGGCCCGCCGAAGGGGTAGCATAGGGGCGGCGGGAGAGAACCCGTCGCGGAACAGTCAGGAGGACGAACCGATGGCAGGCGTCAACAAAGCAATCCTCATTGGCAACCTGGGGAGCGACCCGGAGCTCCGCCACACGCCCGGAGGGACCCCGGTCGCCAACTTCAACATCGCCACGACCGAGCAGCGCGTCGGCAAGAACGGCGAGCGTACCGAGTACACCGAGTGGCACCGGATCGTGTGCTGGGGCCGTCTCGCCGAGATCGCGAGCGAGTACCTGTCGAAGGGTCGCCAGGTCTACATCGAGGGCCGCATCCAGACGCGGCAGTGGGAAGATCGCGAGGGCAACAAGCGCTCGACGACCGAGATCGTCGCGCAGAACATGCAGATGCTCGGGCGGCCGGGCGAGCGCGCCACCGTGCCGGCCGGCGGGCCGAGCTACGAGAGCGAGGCCTATCCCGACACCGGCGCCGGGACCGGCGGCGAGGGTGACGAGGTGCCGTTCTAGCGGTTCCGGCGGCTCCGGGATCCCCCTGCCCTCCGGCGGCGCGGGCGCCGGTGGTTCCCGGCGTGGCGCGAGCGCCGGTGGTTCCCGGCGTGGTGCGAGCGGACCGGGACGGGCCCCCCCGCACCTTGCGGCCGCCGTCACCCGCTTTCTCCTGCTTTCACCCACCTTCTCCCGCCGCCCGGGCCCGCGGGGTGGGTTGACCCGTCCGGCCGCGGGGTGGTACCTTCGCCGCCCCTCGGCCGGACGGGGGCAAAGGGTTCCTGGCAGCGTGCGCCGCTAGCTCAATTGGCAGAGCAAGTGACTCTTAATCACTGGGTTCGGGGTTCGATTCCCTGGCGGCGCACCACTTAGCTCCCTCCCGCCTTCCGGTCTCTCGCGAGCCGGCTTCCGGGCTCCTCCCGGATTCCCCGGATCGAGGTCACCGCCCGCGGCCTGGCCGCGAGAGCCCCGTCGTGCGCCCGCATTTCTTCCGAGAATCCAGGGCCCGGGGCAGGTACTCTCTACTTGTGGTGGTTGTGGGGGCGACAGGCTTCGACGGGGATGGACGAAGCGAAGATGGCGTGCCGAGGACCCCGTGATCCTCGTAAATCCCGCGGGAAAAAACCAAACGCCAATACTGAATTGGCTCTGGCTGCCTAACTAAGCAGCCCGTTCGTCGCTCCGCCGTCCGTCGCGGGGATGATGGGCGACTAGTCTAGGCGGACTGGCTGACGGTTCCGCCTGGGGGCCGCCGGCGAGATAAAACCCGGGCTGGCCGAACACGGATCCCGCCGATCGGAGCCGTGGGAGGCGAGACAAAAAAAGGTCCGGCTACGCACGTAGAAGTCTTCGTGGAGGTATCTCCGGACGCGGGTTCGATTCCCGCCGCCTCCACCAAGGTGTCCGGAAAAGGCCAACCGCACGCGGTTGGCCTTTTCCTTTTGCATCTTGTAGCGTCAGGTCTCCTGACGGCCGGGGAAACGAGGGAGCGAGGCGTGGATCGAGCGGTACTCGTCCGGGACGTGCGAGCGCGACACGCGATCGTCGCGGAGCGGATCGCCCGCGCCGCGGCGCGGGCCGGCCGCGACCCGCGCGCGATCGACGTCGTCGCCGTGACCAAGGGCTTCGGCCCGGAAGCCGTCTTCGCCGCCGCCGGCGCCGGGATCCGCGCTGTGGGGGAGAACCGCGTGCAGGAGGCGCGGGCGAAGAAGCCGCTCGCGCTCGACCTCCTGGCCGCTTCCCCCGAGCTCACGCCGCCCGCCTGGCGTCTGATCGGGCATCTGCAGAGCAACAAGGCAGGCCTCGCCGTCGAGCTCTTCGACTGGATCGACGCGGTGGATTCGCTCGATCTCGCCGCCCTCCTCTCGCGGCGCGCGGTGGCCGCGGGACGCACGCTGCGCCTCCTCGTCGAGGTGAAGCTCGCGCCGGAGGACACGAAGCACGGGGTCGCGCCGGATGCGGCGGCGGATCTTGTCCCCGCGATAGGGGCGCTTCCGGGCCTCGCCGTGGAAGGGCTCATGACCGTGGCACCCCTCGACGCGCCGGCACGCCCGGCCTTCCGGGCGCTTGCCGCGCTCCGGGACCGGCTCGCCGCGGCGATGGGCGCCCCGCTCCCGCACCTCTCGATGGGCATGAGCGGCGACTTCGAGGAAGCCGTCGAGGAAGGAGCCACGCTCCTCCGCCTGGGTACGGTGCTCTTCGGCGCGCGCCCCGGAGGCTAGACTTGCGCTCCTCCGGACGAGCGGGCAGAGTATGCAGTCTGATTCGGTTTGATCACGCGGGCCACGAGGCGTCCACCGACGAGGCGGCGGCGCGACCTGGATGCAGGGCGCGCGCCGGGAGCGAGCGATGCTGACCCCTCTCGATGTGAGAAAGCAGCAGTTCCGGAAGGCCTTGAGCGGCTTCGATCCGGATGAGGTCCGGGCCTTCCTCGGCCTCGTCGCCGGCGAGATGGAGCGACTGGTCAAGGAGCAGGCAGCCCTCGCCGAGCAGGCATCTCAGATGAAGGGCCGTCTCGAGGAGTACCAGACGCTCGAGCGGAGTCTGCGCGATGCGGTGGTCGCCGCCCAGGGCATGCGCGACGAATCGCGCCGGCATGCCGAGCGCGAGGCCGAGCTCATCCTGGCCAAGGCCGAGCTCGAGGCCGAGGGGCGACTCCGCCAGAGCGAGATCGCGCTCACCGATCTGAAGCGCGAGATGGCGGCGCTGCGGAGCGAGCGCCAGAGCTACCTGATCCGGCTCCGCGCGCTCATCGACACGCACATGCGCATGGTGGAAGCGTCCGAGGCGCGCTTCGAGGCCATGGAGCGGACGGCGGGCGGTTCGCTCGCCGCTGCACCGCATCAGGGCGCACCGCCGATCGGCACTCCGCTCGCCGGTCCGCCGCTCGGCTCGCTCGCGGGGAGCGCGCTCGCGGCCGAGTCGCCGCGAGTCGAGATCCGCGACGCCACGCCGGCGCCGCGCGAGCCGGAGGCGTGGCGGCCGGTCGAGACCCCCGGACATCGGTCCTGAGCGGGCGGAGGCGACCGTGACGGCGCGCGCATCCGGGCTGCGTCCCGCGAGCGCGGTCACGCTGGCGGTCAAGGTCCGGCCGCGCGCCGGGCGCGCGGAGATCCGCGGGCGGCGGCCAGACGGCAGCCTCGAGGTGGCGCTCCGCGCCGTGCCCGAGGGCGGACAGGCCAACGCCGAGCTCGTGGCGCTCGTGGCGCGCGCGCTGGGCGTGCGACCGGAAGCGATTGCGATCGTGCGCGGGGCGACCGCCCGCTTGAAGCTCTTGCGCATCGCCGGGGCGGACGCCGGCGCCGTCGCCCGCCTCGGATCGCGAGGCGCGGCTTCAGTCAGGAACCGAGGAGACGAGAGGACACGATGAGCCATAGCCCGACTTCGACCACCCGGGGCACCACCTCGCGGCTCCGCGCCGAGATCGAGGCCGCGGTGTCGAGCCTGCGCGCTCGCACCGCGATGGTCCCCGACGTCGCCATCATCATCGGCACCGGCCTCGGCGATCTCGCCCGCTCGATCTCGGTCGAGGCGACCGTGGGCTATCGCGAGATCCCGTACTTCCCGGAGTCGACCGTCGAGAGCCATGCCGGCGAGCTCGTCTTCGGCCGCCTCTCCGGCAAGTCGGTGGTGGCGATGCGCGGGCGGGTCCATTTCTACGAAGGCTACTCGATGCAGCAGGTGACCTTCCCGGTGCGGGTGATGCGCGCCCTCGGCGCGCGCACGCTCGTCATCTCGAACGCGGTCGGGGGGATGAACCCGCTGCTCGACGCGGGCGCCATCTTCCTCACCACGGACCACATCAACCTGATGGGCGCGAACCCGTTGATCGGCCCCAACGACGACGCGCTCGGTCCGCGCTTCCCGGACATGTCGGAGCCGTACGACCGGGAGCTCGTTGCACTTACCGAGCGCGTGGCGCGCGACGAGCGCATCCCGATCGCGAAGGGGGTCTTCGTCGCCGTGGCCGGTCCCAACCTGGAAACGCGGGCCGAGTATCGCTTCCTCCGCGCCCTGGGGGCCGACGTGGTCGGCATGTCGCTCATTCCCGAGAACCTGGTCGCGGTGCATGCGGGCATGCGCTGCCTCGCCCTCTCGGTGGTGACCGACATGTGTCTGCCCGACGCGCTCCACCCGGCCAACATCGAAGACATCCTGGCGGTGGCCGCTCGCACCGAGCCCCACCTGACCCGCCTGATCGAGCGGGTGGTGGCGGCCCTCTAGCCATGTCCACGACCGACACCTCGCGCGGCGTCTTCGCCGCCGTCGACCCGGAAGCGAGCTTCCCGGCCCTCGAGGCCGAGATCCTCGCGTTCTGGGACGAGCACTCGACGTTCCAGAAGAGCCTCGATCTCCGCCGCGGCGGGCCGGCCTTCGTTTTCTACGACGGGCCGCCGTTTGCCACGGGGCTCCCGCACTACGGCCATCTCCTCGCCGGGACGCTCAAGGACATCGTGCCCCGCTACTGGACCATGCGCGGCTACTACGTCGAGCGGAGGTTCGGCTGGGACTGCCACGGCCTCCCGGTCGAGGTGGAGATGGAGCGGCAGCTCGGGATCTCGGGCAAGCGCCAGATCGAGGACTACGGGGTCGGGCCTTTCAACGAGGCGTGCCGCTCGATCGTGCTCCGCTACGTCGAGGAGTGGGAGAAGACGGTCCGTCGCATGGGCCGCTGGGTCGACTTCGAGAACGACTACAAGACCATGCAGCCCGAGTACATGGAGTCGATCTGGTGGGTCTTCAAGCAGCTGTGGGACCGGGGGCTCATCTATCGCGGCTACACCGTGCAGCCGTACTGTCCGCGCTGCTCGACGCCGCTCTCCAACTTCGAGGTGAACCAGGGCTACCGCGACGTGCAGGACCCGTCGGTGACCGTGCGGCTGCGGGCTGCGGGGGAGGGCGACCCCCGCACCTACTTCCTGGTGTGGACGACGACGCCGTGGACCTTGCCGGCGAACCTCGGTCTCGCCGTCGGCCCCGACATCGACTACGTGCTGGTGGCCGACGGGCAGGACCGCTACTGGCTGGCCCGGGACCGGGTGGACGCGGTGTTCCGGGAGGACAAGCCGGAGATCCTGGCCCGCGAGAAGGGCGCCGCCCTCGTCGGCCGCCGCTACGAGCCGCCGTTTCCCTATTACCGGAATCACGCCGACAACGCCTTCCGCGTCGTCGCCGCCGAGTTCGTGTCCACCGCCGAGGGCACCGGCATCGTGCACCTGGCGCCGAGCTTCGGCGAGGACGACTTCCAGGTCGGCCGGCGCGAGGGCTGGCCGGTGGCGATGCCGGTCGACGCCGAGGGCAAGTTCAACGAGGAGGTGCCGGACTTCGCCGGCAAGTTCGTCAAGGAGGCCGACCCGCTCATCGTGCGCCGCCTGCGCGAGGAGGGGAAGCTCGTCCACCAGACCACACTCCAGCACGCCTATCCGTTCTGCTACCGGTGCGACTCGCCGCTCATCTACCGCGCGCTCGACACCTGGTTCATGAAGATCGAGCCGGTGAAGCCCGCCATGCTCGCCGCCAACCAGCGCGTGAACTGGGTACCCGAGCATCTGCGCGATGGGCGCTTCGGCAACTGGCTCGAGGGGGCCCGCGACTGGAACCTGGCGCGGAACCGCTACTGGGGCACGCCCATCCCGGTGTGGATCTCGGAGGACGGCGAGGAAGCGGTGTGCGTGGGGAGCCGCGACGAGCTTGCGCGCGCGACCGGCATCCATCCGCTCGACCTCCATCGCCATTTCGTCGACGATCTGACCATTCCCTCGGCGCGCGGGAAGGGGGAGCTCCGGCGCGTGCCGCAGGTCCTCGACTGCTGGTTCGAGTCGGGGTCGATGCCCTACGCGCAGAACCACTACCCGTTCGACAACAAGGCCAAGGTCGAGGCGGCGTTCCCCGCCGACTTCATCGCCGAGGGGCTCGATCAGACCCGCGGCTGGTTCTACACGCTCATCGTCATCTCGGCGGCGCTCTTCGACAAGCCGGCGTTCAAGAACGTGATCGTGAACGGTCTCATCCTCGCCGAGGACGGGAAGAAGATGTCGAAGCGGCTCAAGAACTACCCGGAGCCGGAGGAGATCCTCGACCGCTACGGCGCCGACGCGCTGCGCGCCTATCTCATCGATTCGCCGGTGGTGCGCGCGGAGGACCTCCGCTTCTCGGAGGCCGGGATCCGCGACGTGTTGCGGCAGGTCATCCTGCCGCTGTGGAACGCCTATTCGTTCTTCGTCACCTACGCGAACCTCGACGGCTTCTCGCCGCTCCGCCCGCCGGTCGCGGCGCAGAGCCGCCTCGACCGCTGGATCCTCTCGGTCCAGAACGGCCTGATCGAGGAAGTGAACGCGCAGATGGACGGCTACAACCTGCACCGGGTCATCCCGGCGCTCGAGCGGTTCATCGACGACCTGACCAAGTGGTACATCCGGCTGTCACGGCCCCGCTTCTGGAAGGACGGGGCGGACGCCGACAAGGCGGCGGCGTACTCGACGCTCTACACCGTGCTCACCACCTTCTCGCGGGTCCTGGCCCCCTTCCTGCCCTTCGTTTGCGAGGCCATGTACCGGAACCTCGTGGTCCGGGCGGGCGCCCCCGGCCCCGAGTCGGTGCATCTCACCGACTACCCGACGGCCGATCCCTTCCGCCGCGATCCGGTGCTCGAGCGCGAGATGGCGCTCGCCCGCGCCATCGTCGGCCTCGGCCGGGCGCTCCGCGAGCGGCACAAGCTGAAGACCCGGCAGCCGCTCCGCGAGGTCACGGTCGTTGCGCGCACGGCCGAGGAGCAGGCACTGATCCGCGACATGGAGGACCTCGTGCTCGAGGAGCTCAACGTGAAGGAGCTCCGCTTCACCGAGCGCGAGGAGGATCTGGTCACGGTCACCGCCAAGGCCAACTTCCGGGTCTGCGGGCCGCTCTTCGGCAAGGAGATGCGCCGCGCGGCGCAGGTCATCCAGGGTTTCGACCTCGCCACCATCCGCCGGCTCGAGGCGGGCGGGGAGGTCGAGGTCTGCGGGGAGAAGGTGACGATCGCCGAGATCCAGATCGAGCGCCAGGAGCGGGCCGGGCACGCCACCGAGACGGCGGACGGCGTCACCGTGAGCCTCGACATCGCGGTCACCCCGGAGCTCAAGGCCGAGGGGCACGCGCGCGAGGTCAAGAACCGGATCCAGGCCATGCGCAAGGAGGCCGGCTTCGCGGTCGAGGATCGGATCCACGCCCGCATCGCGGCGCCGCCCGAGATGGCCGCCGATCTCGGGACGCACGCCGACTATCTCAGAGCCGAGACGCTGGCCGTCGAGCTCGGGTTCGGCGCAGCACCCGAGTTCGCGCCCGAGATCGAGCGGGTCTGGGAGATCGACGGTCAGACCGTGACGATCGCGATCCGGCGGATGCCGCGCGGGTGACGGCGCGGCTGGTGGACCTGGAGAGAGGCAGCCCGGGGGTGTAGACTTGGTGTCGCGGATGTCCCGGCCGCAGGGAGGATCCTGCCATGTCGAGTCGACCTCAGTCTTTGCTGCTGCATTGCTCCTGCTCTTCTGTCCGTCCGGCGCCGGCGTTCGCCCAGGGCACGATCGCCGCCTGGGGATCCAATCGCAACGGCGAATGCGACGTTCCGGCGCCTAACGCCGGCTTCGTGGCAGTCGCTGCAGGGGGCATTCACAGTCTGGGTCTCAAGGCCGATGGGAGGGTCGAGGCCTGGGGCGACAACCACTACGGCCAGTGCGCCGTCCCGGGCCCGAACGCTGGTTTCGTGGCGGTCGCCGGAGGCGGCGACCACAGCCTCGGTCTCAGGACGGGCGGCACCGTCGTCGCCTGGGGGCGCAGCGATAGCAGCCAGTGTGTCATCCCGGCGCCGAACGCCGGGTTCACGGCGATTGCGGCAGGGCAGTGGCATAGCCTGGGCCTCAAGGCCGACGGACGTATCGTCGCTTGGGGGCACAGCGACCACGGCGAACTGCAATGTTCCGGCGCCGAACGAGCGCTTCGTGGCGGTGGCCGCGGGTGGTCATCACAGCTTGGGCCTCAAGGCCGACGGGACGATCGTCGCCTGGGGGTGGAACAGCTACGGCCAGTGCGATGTCCCCGCACCAAATGCCAACTTCGTGGCTGTGGCCGCGGGGATACATGCACAGCCTCGGCCTTCGGGCCGACGGGACGATCGTCGCGTGGGGCTGGAACGAGTACGGGGAGTGCAATGTTCCGGCGACCAATAGCCAACTTCGTGGCGGTGGCCGGCGGGAACACGTTCAGCCTGGGCCTGAGGGGCGATGGGACGATCCGTCGGCTGGGGGCAGAACTTCTACGGCCAGTGCGATGTCCCGGCACCGAACACGGGGTTCGTGGCGGTCGCGGCCGGTATCGGCTGGCAAAGTCTGGGCGTTCGCGTTGAAGTGACCTCCGTCGAGCCGGCCACGTGGGGAGCGATCAAGGCTCTTTTCCGCCCGCGGGCGAAGGCCGCGCCGGAGAAGAGCGAGCGCTAGCCGGCGGCCAACTCCGCTTGCCTTCACGGCTGCCTCGCCGGCGCCGCCTGCAGGCGGTCGCCTCACGTGGCAGGGGCAGCCGCGCGCCGCCAAGGGGGATAGCAATCTTGTAGGCTCCCGCGTGGCGCCGCTATACTCGCCGCTCACGCGCAGCCTGAAAGCGTGGCTGCTCGGTTTGCCGCTGCCGGCGGCCCGATCTCGGCCAGAGGAGGTGAACCGACCGTGACCGCCGATGAACTCGCGACCTACCGCGAGAAGCTCGTTGCAGAGCGCGACCGGCTCATGAAGGAGCTGGGCTACATGGAGACCCGCTTTCTCCGCAACACGCCGCGCGAGGCCTCGGGCGATCTCTCGGGCTATGTCTTCCATCTCGCCGATGTGGGCACCGATGCCGACGAGCGGGAGAAGGCGGTCCAGCTCACCTCGGCCGAGGGACGCCTGCTCGTTGCCGTCGTCGCCGCGCTCGACCGCATCGAGGGCGGGACCTACGGCCGCTGTCTCAAGTGCGGCGGCGAGATCGGGGCGAAGCGGCTCACCGCCCTGCCGTCGGCCACTCATTGCATCGAGTGCCAGGAGGCCGCGGAGCGGAACTCGCGGTAGCCCGCGGGCGACCGCGCACCGGCCCGGATCGATCCTCCCGTGCCCGTCCTCATCCTGACCGCGGTGATCATCGTCGCCGCCGACCTCCTGACCAAGGCGCTCGCGTCGCGCCTCCTCGTCCCCGGTTCTCCGGTCCGGGTGCTCGGCGACTTCGTCCGCTTCACGCTCGTCCACAACACCGGAGCGGCGTTCGGGCTCTTCCCGGGGAGCCGCACCGCCTTCATCGTCTTCTCGCTCCTCGCCATCCTCGTCATCGCCATGCTCTACATGCGCATGGCGCAGCGACACCGGCTCGAGCTCGCGGCCCTCGGCGCTCTCCTCGGCGGCGCCCTCGGCAATCTGCACGATCGGGTGCGCCACGGGTTCGTCGTGGACTTCATCGAGATCGGCATCGATCGCTTTCGCTGGCCCGTGTTCAACGTGGCCGACATCGCGGTGACCGGCGGGGTGGCCCTCCTCCTTCTCGTCATGGCCCGCCGCTCGTCGTGAACGGCGCGCCGGACGCGACGGTGCCGATGTGAGCGACACGGATGACGTCAAGGGTCGGGGGGGCCGGAGCGAGGTCCTCCGCGTGCCCGCGGAGCTCGCCGGCGAGCGGATCGATCGCGCCCTGGCCCGGCTCCTGCCTGCTCTCTCGCGGAGCGTGGCGCACCGGCTCCTCCGGGACGGGCTCGTCCGCCGCGCGGGCGTCGCGGTGGCGCGGCCCTCGCTTCGCGTGGCGGCGGGCGACGAGATCGTGGTCGAGATCCTGCCGCCGCCGCCGAGCGCGCTCACCCCGGTCGCGATGCCGCTCGACGTGCGCTACGAGGACGAACACCTGGCCGTCCTCGTCAAGCCGGCCGGGCTCGTCATGCACCCGGGTGCGGGCACGCAGCGGCCGACGCTCGCGGCCGGGCTCCGCGCGCGCTACGGGGAGCTCCCGGGAGATCCCGCGCGGCCCGGGCTCGTGCATCGTCTCGATCGGGACACGACCGGCCTCCTCGTCGTCGCGCGGAGCCCGCTCGTGCATCGCGCGCTCCAGGCCGCGGTCGCGGCCCGCGCGGTCCGGCGCACGTACGAGGCGATCGTGTGGGGAGAGCTCCGCGACGACGGCGGTCGCATCGAGGCGCCGATCGCGCGGAGCCGCCGCGATCGCACCCGCATGGCGATCGCGCGCACCAGCGGCCGGGTGGCCATCACGACATATCGGGTGGTCGAGAGGTTCGGCATCGCGAGCCGCGTGCTCCTCGATCTGGTGACCGGACGCACGCACCAGATCCGCGTGCACATGCAGCATCTCGGCCATCCGGTGGTCGGGGATCCGGTCTACGGCGGGCGGCCGGCGAGCCTCGTCGCCATCCCCGCCGCCGAGCGCGGCCGCGCCCGGCGTCTCCTCGCCGCGATCGATCGGCAGGCGCTCCACGCCGCGCAGCTCGCGTTCACCCACCCGGTGACGGGCGTCGAGATGGCGTTCACCGCCGAACGGCCGCCCGACATGGAAACTTGCCTCGCCGTGCTGCGGGCCGGGCGCGACGCGACGGCCGGGGCCGAGCCCGCGGCGGTATGACAGCGCGCGCGGGGTGACGCCGTGCGCGGTATGATGCCTCCATGGTGAGCGGGCAGCCCACGAACCCGGCGCGCGGCGCCGGCGGAACCGGATCGGGCGGAACCGGATCGGGCGGAGCCGGATCGGGCGACCGGCGGTTTCTCGGCATCGACCTCGGAGCGCGCCGCATCGGCGTCGCGGTGAGCGATCCGACCGGGTTCCTCGCGTCGCCGCTCCTCCAGTTCGCGCATCCCGGCTCGCTCGCTCTGCTCGCGGATCGCCTGGTCGAGCTCGTGCGCGCGGAGGAGGCGATCGGCATCGTCATCGGCGATCCGCGGCATGGGGGCGGGGAGGCGAGCCGCGGGTCGGAGCTCGCCCTCGCCCTCGCCCGCGTCCTCGGCGAGCGGCTCGCGATGCCGGTCTGGCTGTGGGACGAGTGGGGTTCGACGGCCGAGGCGACGGCGCGGCTCGCCTCCACCCGCATAGCCCCCGCCCGCGGCCAGCGGGGCATGGTGCCCGCGGCCCGCCATGCCGCGGCGCGGCGGCTTCGCCGCGAGCGTCTCGACCGGGCCGCCGCCGCCGTCATCCTGCAGGACTTCCTGGATGCCTGCCGCGACCGCGCGCTGCCGGGGCCGGTCGCGCCGGCGGGGCCGCCGCCCGCGAACGGCGGCGGGGAGGCCTGACCGTGCGCCCGCTTCCCGGCGCGCGGAGTGTGGCGGCGTTCGCGACTGCGGCGGTGGCGACCGCCCTCCTCACGGCCCTCCTCCTCCGCGCGTTCGGGCCCGGTCCCGCGCGCGAGGTCAAGCTCCGTGTGCCGGAGGGAGCCACCCTCCGCCAGATCAGCGCGATCCTCGCCGACTCGGGGGCGGTGCACTCGCGCGTGGCCTTCGAGCTGGTCGGGCGCGGCATGGGCGCCGCGCACAAGCTCCGCGCCGGGCGCTTCACGATCGCGCCCCGCTCGACCCCGTTCGACGTCATCCGCCATCTCATCTCCGGGCCCTTCGACCAGAACCTGGTGACCATCCCCGAGGGGCTCACCCTGTGGGAGACGGCCGGAGTCCTCGCCCGCGGCGCCGAGATCGACTCGGCGGCCTTCGTCGCCGCGGCCGCCGACCCGGCGCGCGCCCGCGCCTTCGGCATCGGGCGCACCACCCTCGAGGGATACCTGTATCCGGATACCTACGACATCCCGCCGGGCGCGCCGCCCGATCAGGTGCTCGCGCTCCTCGTCACACGGGCGCAGGGGGTGATCGCCGCGGTGATGGCGGGCGCGCCGCCGCCGCTCGCCCCGGGGCCGGAGGAGGTCGTCATCCTCGCCTCGATCGTCGAGGCCGAGGCCCGCGTGCCCGTCGAGCAACCGCGAATAGCTGCGGTGTACCTCAATCGCTTGCGGCGCGGCATGCGCCTGGAGGCCGATCCCACCGTGGCCTACGCGCTCCGCGCCCGCCGCCGCCTCTACTACAAGGACCTCGAGGTGGACTCGCCGTGGAACACCTACCGCACGGCAGGATTGCCGCCGACCGCGATCGGGAGCCCCGGACGAGGTGCGCTCGCCGCGGTGATGGCGGCCGGCGCCGCTCCCGCGGGCGGCGAGCTCTACTTCGTGGCCCGCGGCGACGGCACCCACATCTTCTCGCGCACCCTCGACGAGCACGCCCGCGCGGTGGCGGCGGTGCGCGCCGCCCGCCCCGCCGGCGGGGGGCGGCCGCGGGCGGCACGGCCGGGGGCGGTGCGGATAGAGGGCGCGGTCCGAGGGCGCGGTCCGAGGGCGGCGCTGACTGAGGCGCGGAGGGCGGCGCGGTCCGAGGGCGCGCCGGGGCGCGCGCGGGCCGGGCGGCTCTGCTACTCTCGCCCCGTCATGGATCCTCACCCGACCGCATCCGCTCACGGCCCCGCCGCCGCACCGCCGGGGACCGCGCCCGCGAGCGCGGCCGCCGACCGCGCGCGCCTCGCTGCGGTCGTGGCCCCGCTCGAGCGCATGATCGTCGCCTTCTCGGGCGGCGTCGATTCGACGCTCGTCCTGGCGGTCGCGGTCCAGGAGAAGGGGGACCGTGTGCTCGCGGTGACCGGGGTTTCGCCGAGCCTCGCCGCGGCCGAGCTCGCCGACGCGCGGGCCCTCGCCGCGCGAATCGGCGCGCGGCATCGCGAGGCGGCGACGTTCGAGCACCTCGATCCGCGGTACGTGGCCAATGCGGGTGATCGCTGCTACCACTGCAAGTCGGATCTCTACGCGCGGCTCGAAGCGATCCGCCGCGCGGAAGGCTACGCCGCCATTCTCGACGGGACGAACCTCGACGATCTCGGAGATACGCGCCCGGGACTCCGCGCGGCGGAGGAGGGCGGGGTGCGCCATCCGCTCATCGAGGCCGGGCTCGACAAGGCGGCGGTGCGGAGGCTGTCCCGGTATCTGGGGCTTCCCTCGTGGGACAAGCCCGAGATGGCCTGTCTCGCCTCGCGCCTTCCGGTGGGGACTCCGGTAAGCATCGCTCGTCTCCGGCGGGCCGAAGCGGCCGAGGCGGCGCTCCGGGCCCTCGGGTTCCGACAGGTGCGGGTCCGCGATCACGGGGAGATCGGCCGGATCGAGATCGCCGTCGAGGAGATGGAGCGACTGCGCGGCGAGAGCGCGGCCGCGGTCGACCTCGAGGCGCGCGTCCGCGCCGCCGTCCGCGCCGCCGGGTTCGCCGAGGCGGTCGTGGATCCGGACGGCTACCGGCGGGGCGGACGGCCGGGAGCCGCCGGCGGGAATGGAGGATCGGCCGCGGTCAAGCAAGGAGGGTCGAATCATGGCGGATAGCGATCGGACCGGCCGGCGCAGCCGCGACCGGACCGAGTCGCGCGCGGGCCTGCGCGCCGAGCGCAAGCGGAGCCAGAGCGAGAGCCGGCGGAAGAGAGAGGGCAAGGCCCAGGATCATCTGCCGCTCGAGCGCGCGAACCTCATCCTCTTCGCGATCGCGCTGGCGGTGATCGTCGCCGGCTACCTGGCGCTGGCCGCGGGATCGATCACCCTGGCTCCGATCCTCCTCGTCCTCGGGTACTGCGTCCTCGTTCCGGTGGCCATCGTGTACCGGCCGCGCCGGCCGGCCGCCGACGCGGGGCTCTCGCCCGGGACCGGGACCGAAGCAAAGGGCGAATAGCTCAGCTGGCAGAGCGCTTGCTTTACACGCAAGAGGTCACAGGTTCGAGCCCTGTTTCGCCCACCATCTTCCGGACCTGCCGCTTCCGGACCTGCTCGGGAACGCGTCCGATCCAGCACCGGCGCCCCCCGGGATCTGGCCTGGCTTGCCTCCCCCACGGCCCCCGGCCGCCGGGGTTCCGAGGGGCCGCCCGGATCCGGGCCGGTCTTCCCGCCGCTTCCGGTGCCCGTCGGTCCCGGCGCGCTTGCCCACCGCGTCCCTGCCGGAGGGAGGTCCGGGTCCAACCGGTTGCCCGAGGCCACGTTGACAGGGGAGACGGGGGAGGCTACACTTTGTGCATGCGGAACCAGGTGGCAAGCGCCGCGTCCGCGTCCCTTCTGGAGGTCCCCACGTCCAGTTCCTTGGCGGTGGCATGCGCCGCGGTGGGTCTCGTGACCCTCGTCCCGGACCACCAGATCCTCGCTACCGCTCGCACCACGGCGGGTTTGCGGAATTTGCGCATTGACACGTGGAGCACTTCGGTGATAACCTTTTGTCCGGCGTCAGAGATTCCGCCGTGTCCGAAAGGGGGTGCTCGACGGCGCACGGTAGCCCGACTCGGGCAAAGCTCCTGAAAGCTCTTCGCTAACGGCAACTAAGGATTCTCCTAGGAGGTGTGTAATGTCGCGTTTTCTCGTATGTGCCCTTGGAGTGGCGGTTCTCCTGGGCGCCCTCTCGACGCTGGTTCTTGCCGGGCAGCCGGACCCCAACCAGAGCACGTGGGGCAACCTGGTGGGCTGCAGCCCCAAGAACCTCACGGCGCCACCGGCCTCCCGCTACGTCTTCACGGGCACCATCCGTGACGGCGCCGGCGCGCCGATCGCGAACTTCCCGGCCAGCCAGCTCGAGCTCGACTTCGGCGCCTGCACGGCCAACAGCACGCGCCCGGCCGATCAGATCCAGGCGGATGGCGACAGCAACATCAACGGCGTCGTCACCTGGACCACCGCCCTGAACTTCGGCGGCGGCGATCCGTGCTCGGTCCGCGTCCTCGTGCAGAACGTGGTCTTCAAGACCCTCATCGCGGACGGCACCAACCCGGGCGGTATCGACGGTGGTGTGCGCTCGGTGGATGAGAACGGCGACGGCAGCGTGGCCCTCGCCGACCTCGGGATCTTCCAGCAGGAGTTCGTGAATACCGGCGTGCGCCGGGACTATCGTGGCGACCTGGGTCCCGTCTTCGACGGGAACACGGCGCTGGCCGACCTGGGCACGTTCCAGCAGCACTTCACCGCCGCCCCGTAAGGGAGGCGGCGTGATTTCCTCGCCCGCTGTGCCGGTAGGTTGCCGGCGGCGGGAGAGGCAGACAGATGTGGGTACTGGGGGTTCGCCTCCGGCGGGCCCCCAGTACCAGACGGGTGAGGGTGGCGGCGGAATAGGGTCTCTCTCTCATCCAGAAGGTCCGAACCGGCCGCGGACGGGAGGGCGAGCGGGGCCAAAGCGACGCTCCAACCTGAAGGGGGGGAACCTCCGACCAGCTTTGCTTCGGAACCCATCTCGACCAGCCAGGAACCTGCAGCTCTTGATTCAGGAGGTAAACTGTAATGCGTTACGCGCCCGTGATGGCCTTGATGGCACTCCTTCTCGCAACGACCGCTTTCGCCGGCCAGAACCCTGAGGTGACCCTGCCTCTGCACGCGAAGACCTCGAGCTTCGAGCCGTGCCAGGGCTACCTGCCGGTGGACTGCCGCGCGAACCAGCCGAACGTGGAAGTCCTCCCCGGCGCGCCGGTGGCGATCTTCCTCTTCGTCATGAACTACAACTCGGTGGCGGGCGTCCAGACGGCCTTCCAGACGAACTGGAGCCTCATCTTCGGGCTCTGGGACTGCCAGCCGGGCCAGCTGAATGCGGTCACTCCGGTTGCGCCCTTCGGCCCGACGGCCGGCACGATCACGACGGCCTTCAACTGCCTCAATGGTCCGGCCCTCGGCGTGATCGGTCGCATGTTCTTCTCCCCCACGAGCGGCTGCATCGAGCAGGTCCAGTCGAGCTACCCGTTCGGTATCCACGTCCTCGACTGCGCTCAGGGCATCGACCAGATCGCCCAGGCGCCGCGTCTGGGTAAGGTCTGCGTCGGCCCTGGCGGCAACCCGGCCTGCAATCCGCTCGTGGCGGTTGAGCCGGCTACCTGGGGCTCGATCAAGGCCCAGTACAACTAGTCTGTCCGGGAGCCGCGGTTCACTCCCGGCTCGGCCAGATGGATCAAGCGAGAGAGGGCGGCTTCCTCCGGGAAGCCGCCCTTCCCGTTTGCCGGGAACCGGGCGCCCGGAGCCGCTGTGCTCCTTGCCGGAGCGCCTTGCCGAGGCGTCCCTCAGCGGGCTAGAATCCCCTCCGCTCCGTTTCCCGTTCCGCGCTGATCGGCTCGAACGATGCGAATCACACCCACTGTCTCGTCTCTCGTCCTGCTCCTCCTCGTCTGGGGGCCGGACCCGGCGTCCGCCGGGTCCGGCGACTCAACGCGAGCCGCGCTGCCGGCCGCGACCGGCGGCAAGGTGGGAAGCTACGTCCTCCCGCCGGAGGCCGCCGATCCCCGGGCCGAGCGCGACACGACGCTCACTCTCGACGAGCAGGCCCGGCTCGATGAGAAGCTTCGCCGCGAGCGCCGGAGCGCGCGCATCGACTCGCTCCATTTGAATCGCCACGCCACGCTCCTCCTCCACGCGGCGCCGGCGGCGGAGCGGCGCACGCCGGCCGAGATCGCCCGCCTCGCTCGCGACTGCGCGAGTCTCGTGACGGCCGTGCCGCCGGGCGACTGGGACATCTTCGTGATCGCCGCCGGCTTCGATCTCCTGAACGGCGTCGCCTTCTCCTTCCAGTGGCCCGAGGACTGGATCGTGCGCGGGTTCACCCAGAGTCCGGATCTCGAGGTCCCGTTCGCCATGGGCGATCTCCGCGCGAGCGCGCAGCGCCCCTACATGATCGTCTTCAACTGCATCGCCCATCCGGAGAAGGAGTCCTTCGTGCCGGAGGGAGCTCCCTATCGGAGTGGAGAGGTGGTCGTGATCGGCCGCCTCGAGATCACGGCGACGAGTCCCGGCTCGCTCACCATCGCGAACCACACGAACCCGGACTACGGCCCGCCGGAGGTGGCGAACTGCTGGAACACGACTGCTGACATCGCGCCCTCCGCGCGCGGCCGCATCGACGTCGGCTCGGGCCCCGGGATGCGGCCCTGCGCCGGCGAAAAGCCGCCGGCCGCGAGCTCGAGTCCCCGGTGACCGGCCCCCACCCATCCTTCACTGCGAACACGATGAACCAGCGAAAACTCACCGTCCTGTCCTGGTCCGCATGCCTCTCCTTGCTCCTCGCCGCCGCGCCCGCCGCCATCGCGGCCGCCGCCGGCGCCGGAGCGGCCCCGAGCGGCGCCCCGACCGATGTCGTCCTCCGGATCGGCGACAAGGCGACCGATCGGGCCACGTTCGAGGCGGAGTTCGCCCGCGCCCGGCACGACACGACCAGGAAGCGGACCGACCTCGAGGCGCGCCAGGAGTTCATGACGTCGCTCGTGAACCGCCAGCTCATCGCCCTCGCCGCGGGCGAGAAGGGCTACTTCGCTTCCGACTCGACCCGCGACGCCCTGATCAAGGGCTTCGAGCAATCGGTGCTCCTCAGTCTCTACCGGGAGCGCGACGTGCGCTCGAAGATCCAGTTCACGCCGGCCGACGTGGACTCCTTCCATGCCCGGCAGGCCGAGCTCTTCGACCTGAGCCAGATCATCGTCGCGACGCCGGAGGAGGGCGAGCGCGTCAAGGCGCGGCTCGCGGCGGGGGAGGATTTCGCCGCCGTCGCCCGCGAGATGTCGCTCGATGTGAAGACGGTGGACAAGGGCGGCCATATCGAGCCCTTCACCTGGGGCATGACCAACCTCTTCCTGCTCGAGGAATTCGCCACCATGCAGCCGGGCGAGGTCCGCGGCCCGTTCCGGACCGAATCCGGCTATCACGTCTTCCAGTTCCACGGCCGGAAGCCCAATCCCAACTTCCGGCCGCTCACGGCGGAGACGCGGCCCTTCATCGAGTACCGCTACAAGATCTTCCGCGAGATGGAGGCGACGAATGCGGTCTACGCCGAGCTCGAGGCGCGCTATCACTTCACGCCGAACTGGCCGGCCGTGAACGAGCTCGCGGGTGAGTTCCGGAACGCGGTCGCCGGCGCCGTGAAGCAGAACCCCGGTGCGAGCCGCGAGGACCAGGAGGAGATCGCCAAGCGGAGCGTCGTGCTTCCCGACCGGCTGCTCGCCGCGCCGGTGGCGACCTGGGACTTCGGCCGTTTCCTCATCTTCGAGGACTGGCGGTTCGTGAGCGAGCTCCCCGGGCTCGCGATCGTCGACCGCCGGAACCCGCACTTCATCGTCGGCGATGCGGCCGCCGACTTCCGTCGAGCCGCCCAGGCCAGGGAGGCCAGCGCCAGGGGCTACGACCAGGAGCCGGCGGTCAGGAGCGAAGTCGAGCGCAAGCGCGAGGAGATGGCGGTCACCGATTTCTACCGCATCGAGGTGCTCGAGAAGCCCACCTTCACGGAGGCCGACGAGCGGGCCTACTACGCGGAGCACCCGGACCAGTTCGTGGTCGAGCCCCAGGTCAAGCTCGCCTGCCTCCAGTACCAGGCCGATCCGGCCGCCGCGGCGGCGATGGAAGAGGCCCTGTCCACCAGGGCGGCCAACCCCGACTCGCTGCTCAAGGACCACCTGGCGCGCGGCTTGATCCGCACGCAGATCCCCGAGGGCAAGTGGTTCAACGAGGCCGAGCATCCGGTCCTCTATGCGCGGGCAACGGGTATGCAGCCGGGGGCGGTGGGTCGTGTCATCGACGAGGACGGCTACTGGACCGTCTTCATCATGCTCGACGAGGAGCCCGGTCACCAGGCGCCCTTCGACGAGGTGCGCTCGACCGTGCAGAAGTCGCTTCGCAACATCCGCGCCGACAAGATCCTCGAGCAGATGCTGGCCGATCTGAAGGCCCGGCATCCGGTGTGGATCGATCCGGCCTATGTCCAGAGCACGGGAGGTGCGAACTGATATGAATGGGCACAGAGAGGCGAACCGGAAGCGACCGCTCGCGGGCGGCGCCGTCGCCGCCTTGCTCCTGGCCGCCGGTCTTCTCGCCGCCATCGCCGCCTCGCATGGCGAGGAGGACCCAGTCCTGGCGAAGATCGGGGCGAGCCGGACCATCACCCGGTCCGAGTTCGAAGCGCAGTTCAAGCGGCTCCCGGTTGCCGCCGACGCCGACCCCGACTCGATCAGGAAAGCGCTCCTCGAATCCCTGATCCAGAAGGAGCTTCTCGTTCTCGAGGCGAAGGAGCGGGGTTACTTCGACGCCAGGGTGGACTCGACGGCGGAGGCCTACGGCGCCACCCTCCTGCGCGACCAGGTGCGCGAAGGGGAGGGACAGATCGACACCACGGTGACCGATGTGGAGATCGAGGCGGCCCTCGCGCGCGCGAAGGACGAGATCCGGATGCGCCACATCATCCACTGGTCGCGTGCCGCGGTCGACTCGGCGCGCCATCGCCTCGATGCCGGCGAGCCGTTCGCCGCAGTGGCGAAGGACGTGAGCCTCGACAATCAGACCGCTCCCGACGGCGGGCTCCTCTGGTGGCTCACCGATCGGCAGCTCATCACCGAGTTCCGCCAGGCCCTCTACCCGCTCACGATCGGCAAGGTGGTGGGGCCCTTCCCGAGCACGTATGGCTGGCATCTCGCGGTCGTCGACTCGCTCCGCCCGCTGCCGGCGGACCAGTCCGTCGATCGCGAGAGCGCGAGGACCGACATCCTGGCCACGCGCCAGGGCGACCGGCGGAACGCCGTTCTCGCCGGGTACCGGACCGAGCACGGCTACCAGCCCGACGAGGCCGCGATCACCGCCACCGCGATCGAGGCGGAGGCCGCCTTCCGCGCCGCCCTGGAGGACTCGGTGCGCAGCATGGCGCCGATCCGCGGCATGTGGACGCCGCGCGAGCCGGAGCGCGTCCTCGCCACGTACAGCGAGGGTCGCGTCAGCGTTGCCGACTACCGCGACCACATTGCCGCGGGCAACCGCCAGAGCCTGAATCGCCGCGTCAACCAGTTCGGCATCCGGGCCGACGTGCGCGACGTCTTCTACCAGCGGATGCGCCTCGTCGAGGCCAGGGAGCGCGGTCTCGACCAGGATCCCGACTGGAAGCGCAGGGTGGCCCTGAAGCGCGAGGAACTGGCGGTGGACCGGCTCTACGGGGAGCTGACGCAGGACATCCGCTTCACGGACGCCGAGATGCGGGCCTACTACGACCAGCATGCCGAGGAGTTCCACCAGGAGGAGATCGTGCGCTACTCCTTCTTCATGGTGAACGACCCCTCGGTCGCGCAATGGCTGGTCGAGGCGATGGAGCCGATCGCCAAGGTGGCGTTCGATTCCACGATCACCGACCAGGAGCGGCAGCGCGCGTCCGCCATGTTCGACAGCCTCGAGGCCGAGGTGGCGAAGACCGGGCACATGGTCCAGTCCGAGCGCGATTCGGGGCGGCGGGAGGGACCGACCGTCGCCAAGGTGGCCGAGGTGGCCCGCACCATGAAGGTGGGGGAGGTCGGGCACGCCCTCGAGTCGGATGGCGCTCACACGGTCTTCATCCTCATGGAGCACACTCCGGAGGGGACGGTGCCCTTCGACAAGGCGCAGTGGAGGGTCGAGCGCACTCTCGGCAACACCGAGTCCGAGAAGCGGCTGGAGACCCTGCTCGCCGATCTCGAGCGCAAGCACGGGGTCGAACGGCATCTCGAGCGCCTCGGAACGGGCCAGGGCTAGGATGCCTTGCTTCGAAAGGGGACACCTGATGCCCGCAGGTGTCCCCATCCGGTCGCGGGGAGGTCTCCGGGGCCCGGCGGGACTTGACTTAAGCGGCCGTTTGCATTACATTTAGATCGCATCACGACGCACGCCGTGGTCCCGGGGTGCCGCACAGCCTCCAACCTCCAAGCGCCGGACCTCCGCCGGCTCAGGAACCGCGCATCGCACCAAGCTAACGATCTCGAGTATCAGACGAGCCGGACTTGCTGCCACCTGCGCCGCATGGCCGGGTCGTTCGTCTCGAGGTGATCGACAGCCAGACGCGCGCGGGCCGACCCGCCCACGAGCGGTCGCGCGGCGAAGCACCCCCATCACCAGCAATCCAAGAGCGGCCTCCCCATGAGGCCCGAGGATCGAGCATGCGGTTTTTCACCCTGCGTCTCCCGTCCCTCATCGCCGCCCTGACCCTGGGCGCCGCCTTCGTGGGCGGCCCGGTCGATGCCGAGCCATCCCGGGTCGTGGCGGCCGAGCCCGAAGCGAAGCGGATCACGGTGGCCATCGATCCGCGGGATGTGACCTTCACGGCGCTCCCGGGCGGGGAGGAGATCGTCGCGCTCGCCGGATCGGCCGATCGCTGGATGAGGACCGGCGCTCCCGATCTGCCGGTGATCCGGCTCGTGGTGCGCGTCGAGGACGACGTCCGCGTGGAATCGGCGCACGTCGTGAGCGAACGCACGGCGGCCCTCGGTCGCCATCGCCTGGCGCCGGCGCCGGCCCCCGCGCGCGAGGGCGAGGCGCCGCGCAGCGCCGATCCCGTCATCTACGGCGCCGACCGGATGATCCCCGAGCTGGGCGTCCTCGCCGCCGGCGAGGGCTTCCTCCGCGGGCACAGGCTGGTGCATGTCGTGCTCTTCCCGCTCCGGGCGAATCCGGTGTCCGGGGAGGTGGAGCTCGCAACCGAGATGACGATCGAGCTCATCACCGCGCCCGCCCCGGCGACCGGTCGCCGCCCGCGGGCCGTACCCTGGGAAGCGAAGGTGGACGCGACGCTCGATCGCGTCACGGTCGACCTCCGCGGCGGCGCCGCGCGCGCCAGGATGGCGCCGCTCCCGGCCGAGAGCAGCGCCATGTTCTGGAGCCCGACCTACCGGCCGACGGCCGACGGCAGCCCGGTCGAGTACGTCATCGTGACCTCGGCGGCCCTCGAGTCCTCTTTCCAGCCGTTCGCGGACTGGAAGACGAGGAAGGGCGTGCAGGCCGTCGTGCGCACGATCGAGTGGATCGACACCTCCTACCCGGGGGTCGACCGGGCGGAGAAGCTCCGCGCCTTTCTCACCGATGCCTACGAGAACTGGGGCACGCTCTGGGTGCTCCTCGGCGGCGACTCGGACGTGATCCCGGCGCGCTACGCGGCGCACGCGCTCGCGAATCCCCCGGAGCTGATCCCCACCGATCTCTACTTCTCGTGCCTCGACGGCAACTGGAACGCGGACGGGGACGAGCTCTTCGGCGAGGGGATCCCGCCGGGCTTTCCCGCCGGCGGGGACTCGGCCGACTTGGTCCCCGAGCTCTACCTCGGGCGCGCTCCCGTATCGAACGCGGCGGCCGTCGCCGCCTTCATCGCGAAGACCCAGGGCTACGAGCGAGGTCTCGGTCTCGGCAGCCGCTACCCCAGCTCGGCGCTCCTCCTCGGCGAGGTGCTCGCTCCGGGTGCGGATGGCGCGGAGTACTGCGAGGATGTCCGCCAGCGCCTGCCGGCCGGCATGCGCCTCGTCCGCATGTACGAGAACTACCAGGCCTTCCCGGGCTCCATCCCCGAGATCCGCTCGGCGGTCATCGACTCGATCAACGCCGGCTTCGGCATCGTGCACCACGTCGGCCACGGCTACCGGAACACGATGTCGGTGGGCGACGGCACGCTCGGCAACTCGGACGTCGACAACCTGACGAACGGGGACCGGCAGTCGGTCGTCTATGCGATCAACTGCTCCTCCGCGGCCTTCGACTTCGCCGCGATCGGCGAGCGCTTCTTGAAGAACCCGACCGGCGGCGGCGTCGCCTACATCGGGAGCTCGCGCGTCGCCTTCTCCGGCGAGTCGCGACCTTTCCAGAACGAGTTCTACCGCCTCGTGTTCGCCGACAGCGTGACCGCGGCCGGCGAGGCGGTCGGCTGGTCGAAGATCCCCTTCATCGGCGGGTCGTCGTCCGAGACCGCCTACCGCTGGATCCAGTTCGCGCTCACCCTCCTCGGAGATCCCGAGCTCCCGATCTGGCGGCGGGCGCCCGACGCGATCGCGGCGGCGAGCCCGCTGGCGGTCGCGCTCGGCGCCGGCAGCTACTCGGTGACGGCGACCGTGGGCGGGGTGCCTCTCCGCGGCGCGCGCGCCACGCTCTGGAAGACCGGCGACGCCTTCGCCACCGGCGTGACCCAGCCGGACGGCGTGGCGACGCTGCCCTGGACGCCGGCGGCCACCGGCTCCTTCCACGTCACGGTGACCCATCCCGACTACCAGCCGGTCGAGAAGACGGCCGCCGTCGTGCCGGCCAGCGGTCCCTTCCTGCACGTGACGCAGGTCACGATCAACGACGACGGCCTGCCGCCGAGCGCGGGCAATGCGAACGGCCAGCCCGACGCCGGCGAGCGGATCGAGGTCTCGGTGCGGCTCCGGAACGACGGCAGCGCGACCGCGACCGGCGTGAGCGGGATCCTGACCCTCCTCTCCGGCGGTGCCCACGCCTCGATCGTCCAGGGGACCGTGAGCTACGGCACGCTCGCCGTGGGCGGGCAGTCGACCGGGACCGCGCCCTTCGTCGTCGACCTGAACCGGGCGGCGCCCGACGCCTTCGAGCCCGTGTTCCAGCTCGCGATCCTGTCGAACCAGGGGGCGTCGAGCGATCGCTTCGAGATCGCCGTGCGCGGCTTCGAGATCGAGCACTACGCGCATCAGCTGACCGATCCCGGCCCCGGCGGCAACGGGAACGGAGTGCCCGAGCCGGGCGAGAGCGTTTCCTATCGCGTCACGGTCCGCAACAACGGCACCGGGCGCGCCGACGGCGTCGCGCTCATCCTCCGCGTGCTCAACCGGACGACGATGCTTCCGGATCCGCAGGTGACGGTCACCGACCAGAACGCGAGCTTCGGCAACGTGTCGCCGGGCGCTACGAGCCTCGGCGATGCGGTCTCCTTCAGCATGGGCGCCGGCGCGGTCGTCAACAATCTCCTCCTCGAGCTCTCCTGGCGCGACGTGCGCGGCGCGCTGCGCGTCGAGCACTGCGACCTCGTGCCCCCGGATGCGGCGGAGGGACTCACGGGCGACGGGCGGGTGTCGAGCATCCGGCTCCACTGGACGAAGCCCGACTCGAGCGATGTGCGCGGCTACGATATCTATCGCTCGACGACGCCGCAGAGCGGGTTCGTGCGCATCAACACGTTCACCGCCGCCGGATCGTCCACCTACGAGGACTCGAACCTGCCCTCGCTCACGCGCTACTACTACTACGTCGTGGCCCGGGACGCCTCGTTCAACCAGGGCGTGGCCTCGCCGGTCATCTCGGCGACCACCACGCCGCCGCTCGCGAGCGGGTGGCCGATCGAGATGGCGCAGCAGACGGCGGCCGGCGTGGCCGTGGACGATCTCGATCGGGACGGCGATCTCGAGATCGTGACCGGCGCCGACGCCATCTACGCCTGGCACGCCGACGGCTCCGAGCTGCGCGACGGCGATGCGAACCCGCTCACCTCGGGCGTGTTCGCGACCGACGGGCAGAACGGCGACTTCGGCTTCCATGCCACCCCCGCCATCGCCGACCTGACCGACGACGGCGATCTCGAGATCATCGGGGTCGCCTGGCGCGAGGCCAAGGTCTACGTGTGGAACGTGGACGGCACGCTCGAGCCCGGGTGGCCGCAGACGATCGGCGGCGATTTCAACTGGGCATCCCCGGCCGTGGCGGACCTGGATCTCGACGGAGACCTGGAGATCGTCGTCGCTTCGGGTCTCCAGGGGAAGATCTTCGCCTGGCACCACGACGGGACCGAGGTGGCCGACGGCGACGGCAACCCGACGACCCAGGGCATCCTCTTCCTCTCGGGGAGCTCCTTCCTCTACTCGTCGCCGGCCATCGGCAACATCGACCAGGATCAGTACCCGGAGATCGTCTTCGGCACGCAGAGCGCAGGCGGCTTCGTCTATGCGCTCTCGCGGACGGGGAGCGTCAAGCCGGGCTGGCCGCGGGAGACGCACAACCAGGTGACCTCCTCGCCTGCGCTCGCCGATCTCGACGGGACCGGCGGTCCGCACGAGGTCATCATCAGCTCGGAGTCCGACTCGGTCTTCGTGCTCCGCGGCGACGGCAGCGACTATCCCGGCTGGCCGCGCCCGGCCATGGTCAACTCCAACACCGGGCACTCGGGCTCCCCGGTGGTGGCCGACGTGGACGGCGACGGGAATCTCGACGTGATCTGCGCCGCCAACGACGGGCGCATGCACGTCTGGAAGCGGGACGGGACCGTGATGCCCGGCTGGTCGGCCGTGTACTTCGGCCAGGACGTGCTGAGCGCGGATGTGACGCAATCGACGCCGACCATCGCCGACGTCGACTCGGACGGGCGCCTCGAGATCCTGATCGGCGCCGAGAACGGTTTCGTCTACGGATGGAACCACGACGGGACGACCCTCGCCGGATTCCCGATCAGCCTCGGCGGCGAGCAGCGGAGCGCGGTCACGATCTGGGACGTGGACCAGGACAACCTGGTCGAGCTCCTGGCGACCTCGAACGACCGCAACATCTACGTGTGGGATCTGACCGGCGAGTTCCGCGGCGACCGCATCCCCTGGCCGTTCTTCCGCCACGACGTGCGGAACACCGGTTGCTTCTCGACCGACTTCACCTCGATCGGGATCGCCGATCCCGAGCCGGCGCCGGAGGTCGCGGCCACGCCGGTCCTCTATCCGGCGTTCCCGAACCCGTTCAACCCGTCCACCACGATCCGCTTCCTGGTCCCCGGGGAGCGGGGCGCGGCGCGCCCGGTGCGGCTCGCGGTCTACGACGTCGAGGGGCGGCTCGTGCGCAAGCTCGTGGACGGCCCCTTCGGTACCGGGGAGCAGGCGGTGCGCTGGGACGGGCGGACCGCGGCCGGCGGGAGGGCGGCAAGCGGCGCCTACTTCATGAAGCTCGAGGTCGCCGGCGCGACGCTGACCGGGAAGCTTCTCCTTCTCCAGTGATGCAGCGGCGTTCGGCGGCGGGGTGCCGGCCCGCCGCCGCTGAGCCCGCCGCCCGGGGGAAGGGCCTCTCAAGCGGCCCATTTCACCCCTTGACCCTTCTCCCTGGCGGCGTGTAGCCTCCCCCGCGACTATCCCTGAGGGGGGTGTCGCCAGTGGGGGAACGAGCGTCCCCGGGGGCCGCTCGGTCCGGGACGGTTTGGTCTCCAGAACCATGGAGGGTAACGCGTGATGCGCTTCGCTTTCGCTGCGGTGGTCCTCGGAGCTCTGCTCGCCTTGGGCGGGGTGGCCTCCGCTCAGACTACGAACAACTGCACGACCGTCGTGCTGCATGCCATCTCGGGCATCGACACGGATTGCCAGACGGACCTCGACTGCACGGCGGTCCTCCCGACCGTGCGCATCGACACCCCGGCTGGCCTGTACACGGTCGTCATGTACCTCAAGAACTACGACAACACGAACGGCGTCCAGGTGGCCTTCGACTGGCCCGTGACCTGGGCCTTCGGCTTCGGTCTTTGGACCTGCCAGCCAGGTCAGCTCTCGGCCGTGCAGCCCACGGCGGCGGGGCCGACCACGGGCAGCATCACGACCGCCTTCAACTTCATCTCCGGCGGTGCGCTCGCCCCGGTCGGCGTGATGGTGTTCAACTCGATCGGCACGGGCTGCCTCTCGATCATCGAGTCGTCCTATCCGTTCGGTAATCACGTCATCAACGGCAGCGACGTGATGCCGCTCCGCGCCGATAACGTGGGCAAGATCTGCGTCGGCGAGGACGGTACAGACACCTGCGCGTGCGTTCCGCAGGCGGTCGAGCCGGCCACGTGGGGGCAGATCAAGGCGTCCTACGGGCAGTAAGCTCTCGCGCCCCCGCGGGCAGTCGCCGGAGGGCGACGGCCGGCCCGATGGCCGGTGCGCGGCGGATCGCAACGGACCGCGCCTGACCTGACGGCGATCGAGGATCGCCGTTCGCGCGGCGGGGAGAGTCCCCATGGGCTTTCCGGCGCGCATCCGAGGTCGGGAAGGCGAAGGACGCCCAGTTAGCCGCCATCGCGGCGGCCGGCCCGGTCGGGGTGATCGCTCCCCGGCCGGCCGGGCGAAGCTTAAGGCGGCGGGACCCCCCTCAAGGTCCGGACGGCATCGGCAGGGGCCGAGAGCTCGAGAGAGCTCTCGGCCCTTGGTCCTTTCCGGGCGCACGTCCCGGGGGAGGAGGATAGAGCCCATGCGACTCGACCGCTTCACGGTCAAGGCTCAGGAGGCGATCCAGGCCGCGGAGCGCGCCGCGCGCCAGTTCGATCACCAGGAGCTCGCCCCCGAGCACCTGCTCTACGCGCTGGCCGAGCAGACGGACGGGCCGGTGCCGGCCCTCCTCGGTCGGGTCGGCGTGGATGCGGCAGGTCTTCGCCGGGACCTCGGGGCCGCGCTCGCCGCGCGACCGCGGGTGAGCGGGCCAGGGGCCGGCGATCGCTTCCTCGGGGCGACGCTTCGCGCCGTGCTCGAGGCGGCGGAGACCGAGGCCGATCGGCTGAAGGACGAATACGTCTCGACCGAGCATCTGCTCCTCGCCCTGGCCGATCCGCAGGCGGCCAGGGATACCGCCGAGCTCCTCCGCCGCGCCGGTCTCACCCGCGACGCCCTCCTCGCCGCGCTCAAGGAGGTGCGCGGCTCGGCGCGGGCGAGCGACCCGCACGCCGAGGAGAAGTACCAGGCGCTCGAGCGCTACGGGCGCGATCTCACGCGCCTCGCCCGCCAGGGGAAGCTCGACCCGGTCATCGGACGGGACGAGGAGATCCGCCGCGTGATCCAGGTGCTGTCGCGGCGCACCAAGAACAACCCGGTCCTGATCGGCGAGCCGGGGGTGGGCAAGACCGCGATCGCCGAGGGCCTCGCCGGGCGCATCGTCGAGGGCGACGTGCCCGAGGGGCTCAAGGACAAGCGCGTAATCGCCCTCGATATCGGGGCGCTCATCGCCGGCGCCAAGTTCCGCGGCGAGTTCGAGGAGCGGCTCAAGGCCGTGCTCCGCGAGGTGATCGATGCGGACGGCGAGGTGATCCTCTTCATCGACGAGATGCACACGCTGGTCGGGGCGGGGGCGGCGGAGGGCGCGGTCGACGCCGCCAATCTCCTGAAGCCGGCGCTCGCCCGCGGCGAGCTCCGCGCGATCGGGGCCACCACTCTCGACGAGTACCGCAAGCACGTCGAGAAGGACGCCGCCCTCGAGCGGCGGTTCCAGCCGGTCCTCGTCGCCGAGCCCTCGGTCGAGGACACGATCGCCATCCTCCGCGGTTTGAAGGAGCGCTACGAGATCCACCATGGCGTGAAGATCCGCGACTCGGCGCTGGTTTCTGCGGCGATGCTCTCCCATCGCTACATCGCCGACCGCTTCCTCCCCGACAAGGCGATCGACCTCGTCGACGAGGCGGCCTCGAAGCTCCGCATCGAGATCGATTCGATGCCCGTCGAGATCGACGAGGAGGAGCGGCAGATCCGGCGCCTCGAGGTGGAGATGGCGGCCCTCGGCCAGGAAGGCGGCGCGGCGACCGCCGAGCGGCGGGAGGCGGTCGGGCGCGAGATCGCCGAGCGCCGCGAGCGCCTGACGGGACTCAAGGCCCACTGGGAGAAGGAGAAGGCGGGGATCGCGCGCATCCGCGAGCTCAAGAAGGGGATCGAGGACTTGAAGCTCGCCGAGGCGCGCGCCGAGCGGGAGGGGGACCTCGGCCGCGTGGCCGAGATCCGCTACGGGAAGAGCGCCGCCGCCGAGCGCGAGCTCAAGCAGGCGTCGGAGGCGCTCGCAACCCTCCAGCGCGACCAGAAGATGCTCAAGGAGGAGGTGGACGAGGAGGACATCGCCGAGGTGGTGTCCAAGTGGACCGGGATCCCGGTCGCGCGCATGCTCGAGTCGGAGATGGTGAAGCTCGTGCGCATGGAGGAGCGGCTCGCCGAGCGGGTGATCGGGCAGCCGAAGGCGATCACGGCGGTGGCGAACGCGGTCCGCCGCGGGCGCGCCGGGCTCGGCGATCCCACCCGTCCGATCGGCTCCTTCCTCTTCCTCGGGCCGACCGGAGTCGGGAAGACCGAGACGGCGCGCGCCCTCGCCGAGTTCCTGTTCGATGATGAGCAGGCGATGATCCGGCTCGACATGTCGGAGTACATGGAGAAGCACACGACCGCGCGTCTCGTCGGCGCTCCGCCCGGCTACGTCGGCTACGAGGAGGGCGGGCAGCTGACCGAGGCCGTGCGCCGGCGGCCCTACGCGGTGGTCTTGATCGACGAGGTCGAGAAGGCGCACCCCGACGTGTGGAGCGTCTTCCTGCAGATCCTCGACGACGGGAGGCTCACCGACGGGCAGGGGCGGACGGTCGATTTCCGGAACACGGTCATCATCATGACCTCGAACCTGGGGGGCGCCGTCATCCAGGAGCTGGGCGGGCGCGATCAGGCGGCCATGGAGCGGGAGATCGAGCATCTCCTGCGCGCCTCGTTCCGCCCCGAGTTCCTGAACCGGATCGACGAGGTCGTGATCTTCCGGAGCCTCGCGGTCGAGGATCTCGAGAAGATCGTCGAGCTCCAGCTCGCGCGGGTCCGCCGCGCCCTGGCCGAGCGCCGCCTCGCGCTCGTCGTCACGGACGCGGCCAAGCGCTATCTCGCCGAAGCGGGCTTCGACCCGGTGTACGGGGCGCGCCCGCTCAAGCGGTTGATCCAGCGCCAGGTCGAGAACCCGATCGCCCTCGGCGTGCTGCGCGGCGACTACAAGGAAGGGCAGGCGATCGAGGTGGATCGCGGCCGCGGCGGGGATCTCGAGTTCCGCGCCCTCGAGCGCGGGGAGGCGGTGGCGGCACCCGGGGACTGAAGCGGCGCGCCGCCTCGACCCGCCGGTCAGCACTAGGCCGGCGCGACGCGGAGATCGCGGCGCTCGTGCGGGCGGAAGTGGACGCGATTCTTGCCCTGGTTCTTGGCGATGAGGAGCGCCTCGTTCGCGCGGCGCCACAGCTCCTCGGTGGTGCCGCCGTCGTCGGGATAGAGCACTCCGCCCACCGACACGGTCACGCTCGTCCGGTGCTCCTTCCCGTCGAGGCCGGGGACCAGAACGGTCGTCTGCTGCACCGCGCGCCGGAGCCGGTCGCAGATCGCGCGCGCATCGTCCGGCTCGACCGGCGGAGCGAGGACGACCGTGAACTCCTCGCCGCCCCAGCGCGCGACGCAGTCGAAGGGCCGCACCTGACTTTTCAGGATTTGCGCGACGCGGTGGAGCACCTGATCGCCGCCGGCGTAGCCGTAGCGCGTGTTGAACGCCTTGAAGTCGTCGACGTCGATGAGCGCGAGGGCGAGCTGTCGCCCGTCGCGCCGGGCCCGCGCCAGGAGATTCGCGAACTGGATATCGAAGAAGGCCTTGTTGAAGATCTGCGTGCGCGAGTCGATGAACACGAGCTCCTGGAGCCGCGCGATGTTGGTGAGGAGCTCGCGCCCGGTCTCGGCGATGAGCTCGAGGAGGGCGAGCCGCTCGCGCGTGAAGTGGCCGGGCCGGTTGGAGTAGACCTCGATCACGCCGCAGACCGGATCGCCGGGGCGGCCGAGCCGGATGGCCGCCGCCGTGCGCATGGTGCCGCTGCTGCCGCCGCCGGCAAGATCGCGGACGAGGAGGATGTGCCCGCGGGCCGGGCCCCACTCGTTCTCGAGCGCCGCGGCGAAGGGGGAGCCGGAGCCCGCGAGCGGCGAGAAGCCCTCGCCGTCGCGCTCGAGGGTCAGGAAGCGCACGTCGTCGCAGGCGAGCACCTGGCGCGTGAAGGAGAGGAGAAGGGGGACGAGCTGCTCCTTCTCCGCGACGCGCGTCCCGTCCGCGGTGAGGATGCGGCTCGCAAGAAGGAGGAGCTCGCGGGTCGTCTCGAGGCTCGCCGCGGCACCGGCCGGGGCGAGCGGGAGCGGGATCGTGGTCAGGGCGCCGGCGGCCGGAGCGGGAAGGCGGATCGTGATCACCGCGCCGGTCGCCAGATCCTGGAAGCGGCGGCGGCCCTCGCCCAGGTCGGAGGAGCGAACGAGCCCCCGGCCCTCTAGCTCGCGGAGGACCGCGGCGCCGACCGCCGCAGCCGTCTCTTCTCCGGTTCCGGCCAGCACCTGATCGACCCGGTGCCTGAGCTCGGGGGAGAGCTGGTCGACGGGGAGCACGCTCCGGAGTAGTTCGACGAAGTTGGTCTCTTGCGTGCGCATGCGCTGCTGGTCGGGTGGGCGGTCGATCGGCGGTCCCGGGCGTCCCGCCCACGGCGGGGGCCGGCCGGCCGCGCCGGCTCTCGGCGCTTGTTGATTATACCACCGCGGTCCACCCGGTGCGAAGCCCCGAGGCGCGTGCGAGCGGCACGCGCCTCAGTCGCGCGCGCGCACGAGGCGGCCGGTGAACTCGTCCGCTTCGAGCGGCCACCGGGCGGTGACCCGATACACGTAGGTGCCGTTCGCCACCTCGTCGTGGTCGTCGTCGAGACCGTCCCAGCCCACCTGCGCGTAGCCGACCTGGCGTGAGCCCTGGATCTCCTTGATGAAGCGCCCGGAGACCGTGTAGATGCGGATCACGACCTCGTCGGCCGGGCTCCCGAGCTGGTAGCTGATGGCCGTGAACTCGTCGAACGGGTTCGGATAGGCGGCCACGTTCTCGAGCTCGAAACCGCCGACCCGCACGTTCACCGTGCTCGAGAGGCCGGCGACCGCGCCGTCGCGCACCTCGAGCGTCAGGTCGTGGTCCCCGGAGGGGAGGACCGCGCTCGCGGCGAGACGCCAGTTCTTCGCGAGCGGATCGGCGCTTTGGGCGACGACGCCGGAGATCGGCGCCCCGTCGAGGAGGAGGCGGAAGTCGGTCGCGGTCAAGCCGACCGGCGAGTGCACCTCGATCTCGATCGTGGCGTTCGAGGCGACGAAGTCGCCGCCGGAGATCGGCGCCCCGTTGGCGCGCCAGCTCACGTCGGTGCGCACGACGAGCGGGAACTCGATCGTGCGCCCGTTCGCGTCGGTGGCGCGGAGCACGATCTCGTAGTTGTCGGGACGGAGCGGAGCGCGATAGGTGACGAGGCGCCGCCGGTCATCAGGCGCCGTGACCTGCCAGAGCGCGGGATCCACCGCGATCGGGCCCGCGTCGTTCCGCTCGACGACCTCGGCGGTCGCGATCCGCACCTCGTCGCGGATCTCGGCCTCGACCGTGACCGTGTCGGAGCCGGCGGCGAAGCTCTCGAGGCGGCTCCCGGGGGCCCGCACGGTGTCGGCGGCGGTCACCGCGAAGAGCGGCGGGATGGCATCGATGCGGAGCGCCGGATCGCCGAGTGTGCAGTAGGTGAAGATCGGGCCCTTGGTCGCGTCCTGCTGGTTGTAGATCTCCTTCGCGAGGTTCGTGACCTCGCCGAGGATCCAGCGGGCGCCGACCGGCTCGCCGGCGGGATTCTCGGTCGGCGGCGTCAGGAAGAAGGCCTCCCACTGCGGGGTGTTCAAATCGAACTGGTAGGGCGGGCCCTGGGCGAGCCCGGCCGGGAGCCACTCGAAGCCCGTCGAGCCGATGGTGGCGACGAGCCCGCGGTTCTCGAGCGAGACGAGGAGCTCGCCGAGGGACCGCTCGCGCCCGCCGACCACGTTCCCGATGCGCTCGTTGATCTCGCTGTAGTGGTTCGGGTGGCAGGAATACAAGAACCAGATGCCGGGCCGGCCGAGGTTGTTCCAGCGATCCTGGTCGCGGTCGAACTCGGAGGAGAAGATGCGCTCGTGGGCCAGGAGATGCCGGTTGGCATGCCCCTGGTAGTTCATGATCACGTTCCCCTCGGAGATGAGCTGGTAGAGGATCGGCGATCCGGTCGTGTCGAAGTGCGCCTGCGCCTCGCCCGGGGTGTGCGGATTGGGGAGCTGGTCTGAGTAGTCCGCGAGGCGGATCGCCCGCGTCTCGATCAGGTCGCCGACTCCCGAACCCCCTTCGACCATGGCGTCGATTCCGTCGCAGATCGCACCGAAGATCTCCTCGCTCGCCCGGTAGCGGTACTGCGCGCTGAAGCTGATGGTCGAGGACCACGCGTCATCGGCGATCGTCAAGGTCTTCGCGCGCCAGCGATCGCCCGGATCGAACTCCTCGTAGCGGATGGTCTTGTCCACCATGAGGCCGAGCTCGGCCGCCGACTGCGCCGGGAGCCGCCCGACCGCCATGTCCATGTGCAGATCGAACTCGTCGTCGCCGGGCGGCAACCCTGCCACGAACCACGCGTCGCAGGAGACGAGCTCGAGATCCACGTCGCCGAAGACGGGTCCGAAGATGGTCTGGCTCGGCACCACGTCGAGCCCGGTCGGCACCTTGTTCCGGTAGTCGTCCGAGGCATCGCCGGCGAGGAGGAGGTACATCGGGGGCTCCGTCCAGTGGGCGAAGGCGTGCCGGAGGTAGTTGCGGATGGCGAATGGGCGATGGAGGCCGCCGTCGAATTCGTCCTCGAGGTCGGAGAGGCGGACCACCGCCGTCGCATGCCCCTGGGTCGCGCGGTGCGCGGCGAGCCGGCCGGCTGCCTCGCTGAAATCGTCCGGCGATCCGTCGCCGTCGATGTCCGCGACGTCGGGGACGACGATCACGTAGTCGGGCTCGACCGCGGGGCTCGCGAGGGAGGTGGGGACGACGCGCCGGATCGCCGAGTCGGCGACTGTGATCTCGCCGGCCCCGCGCACGAAGGCAGCGTAGCGGCGCGGGGTTGCGACCAGGTCGCGGAAGCGGACGGTGTAGTTGCCGCCGCCGCCGCTCACCTGGGTCCCGGTCAGGGCGACCGGCGCGAAGAAGTCGGTCACATCGAGGACCGCGATGTCGGCGCTCGTGAAGCCCGCGATCGTGAACTCGGCAGGGCCGGTCGCCGCACCCGAGGTGCAGAGCAGGCGATCGCCGCGCGCGCGGTAGAGGTGCTGATAGAGAATCTCGAACCAGTCGAACTGGGCGGCGGCGTAGGTGAAGATCTGGGTCGTGTCCTGCACCGACTTGCGCTCACCGACGAACTTGAAGCTCGAGCTCGGGCGGGTGAAGTTCGCCGCCGGGAAGGGGTCGCTCTCCCAGGTGCCGATCGCGAGATGCCCGCGGAACGCCCAGCGCGTGGCGAGGGTGTCTTCGCGGCCCGGGCTCTGGATGAGAAAGGACCCGAGGTGATAGAAGCCGTCGAGCCCGGACACCATCTGCGCACGAGCCCGGATCGGTTGGCTCTCGTCCACGTCGGAGAGCGAGTACGGGAAGAGGAAGGTCGCGCACTGCGGGTCGCCGCAGTAGGGATCGTTGAGGTCCGGCCGCGGGAAGTGGCGTGTCAGGTACCAGGGGAGAACGGTCTCGTGCGCCGCGTAGGAAGGTGAGGTCGCGGTCCGCGGCGCATAGTTGAAGTAGACCAGGTCCTCCTCGAAGCGGAACGTGTCGGGGAAGGAGGCGGCGCCGCCGGCGGGGCCGGATCGAACCAGCCCGCGCGCGTCTCCATGCGCGCTCCGCCCGGCGCATCCCACGACACCCACGCCACGTTCGACTCGGTGAAGCGGTGGTAGTAGGGATCGGGGCCGACCCGCTCGCGATAGCCGCGCACGAACCCCGTGATCCAGTCGCCCGCGTCGAAGACCCCGTTCTGGTTCCGGTCCTCGACCGTGATCGGCAAGGGGTCGCGGACGAAGTTCTCGGCGGGCGGCGGCGCATCCACGTAGCGTCGTTCCCAGAGGCCGAGGTTCGCGATCGGGAGCCCCGCCGGGAGGCCCGCCGCCGCGAGCTGCTCGTACGAGAAGCGCGTCGGCCCGCCCGCCGTGACCTGGATCTTGAGCTCGTCGGCCACGCCGCGCGCGCCGATGCCCTGCGCCCTCGCCTCGAGGGTCGGCCCGGTCCGGAAGCTGCGCGCGCTCTCGTAGTTGACGATCGTGTTGCGGTACACCGATTCGAAGCCGCGCTCGAAGCTCGGCGCGGGAAGGCGCGCGGGCAGCGCGGCGCGTCCGGCCACCGGCCGGAAGTCCACCCGCACCTCGATCCGGCGCGCGACCTCGAGCGTCTGCCGGGCCGGGTCGTAGCGCACGGGATAGACCGTGAGATCGAAGACCTGCTGCTGGCGGAGCCAGGAGAGGCGCCCGGCCTCGTGGCGGAGCGCCGGATAGGGCTCCCCGCCCGCGTAGAAGGCGCGATCCACCTTGTCGCGAAGGGCCGGGGTGGCCGTGCCCTCGTCTCCGCCCACCTCCATGTACGGCTCGCTCGCCGGCGCCGGCACGAGCGCCAGCGTCTCGCTTGCGAGCACCGTCACTTGCGGCACCGGCTCGCGACCCGCCGGCACGGCGATCGTGAAGGTGCGGAAGGGGAGGGCAGGCAGCCCGGGAGTCGAGAGGGAGCCGAAGCCGGCCGCGCCGACCGCGACGAAGGACTCCCCGGCGATCTTGACCGGAGTCTCGCGGAGCGCCGGCAGCTCGACGACGAAGGTGACGCCGTCCTCGCCGCGCTCGGCAACCGAGGCGATCGGCGCCGGAGCCGCGAGAGCCAGGGCCGGGGCCAGCGCCGGCAGGAGGCAGGGAACGATGACGAGTCGAAGCAAGGTCTTCCAGTTCATGGCCACCCTGGGATCATGGGTTCTCCCGGTCGGGAGCCCTCGTTCGAGGCGTAAAATCGGCCGAGAATAGCACGGGGTGGGGCCGGGGGCGGCAGGTGCGCTTGACACCGCGGCCGGCGGCTTCCTAGCCTCGTTCCGGGGCCGTGCCCGCGCGTGGCGCGGGGCGAACTCGGGGCTCGCCGGTCGAAACGGCGGCAGCAAATCCGCATCTGGGAGCCCAGCCCTTTCCGTATGAACAGGGGGAGCGGCGGCCCGCGCACGATGAGCTCGCGGACGAGGCGCAAAGGGGTGAGTCGACCCATGGTACCCGGTGAGTGGACGGCAGTTCCGATGGCGCCTCCCGGTCCGGGACCGCGCCGGGGTCTGGCCCCGCGGGTCCGCGCCGCAGCGCTCGGCCTCGCCCTCGCCGCCGCGCTCGCCGTAGCGTCCGGGTGCTCCTGGTTCATCGGTGGACGACCGCGAGCTCGACCGGGATCTCGCCGCCGCGAGCGCGGCCATCGATTCCGGGGCGGCCGCCACGACCATCCATGGGCTCGACAAGCTCGCCTGGCACCGCCGCGATTCGATCGCGGCGCGCCGGCTCCTCGTCGAGGCCTGCCGGCGTACCGACACGATCGAGAGCCGCCGCATCGCCGAGCGCGCCTTGCGCGAGCTGGTCGAGCTCGATCCCGAGAATCCCGACTATCGTTTCGATCTCGCCGAGGTCCTCCTCGACCGCGGCTTCGAGCGCGAGGCCCGCCAGGAGCTCGACGAGCTCCTCGCTGACAATCCCGACCATCCCGGCGGCCACCTCGCCTTCGGGCGCTACCATCTCGCGCTCTTCCGCCGCTACTGCCTGCCCGGCGACTACGATGCCGCACTCGGGCACTTCGCGCGCGCGGCCAACGCCCTGCCCGACGATCATGACGCGCAGCTCCTGCTCGCCGAGGCCTACACGCTCGGGAGCCAATTCGAGGCTGCGCTCGCGGTGCTCGAGCGGATGCGGGAGCAGTGGCCCGCGGACGGCTGGCTCGCCGCGCTCGCCGGGACGTGTCTCGCGCGCCCGGGCACCTATCCCGACGCGGCGGCCTCCTTCGATCGTGCGCTCTCGCTCCTCACCGATGCGGAGCGCCGGCCGTTCACGGACCTGAGCCTCATCGCGAGCCCCTACGAGGAGGAGCGCTACGCGACGATGGTCCCCGACGAGCGCGAGGATTTCCTGCGCGCCTTCTGGCGCTCGAAGGACCCTCTGCCGGTGACCCGCGTCAACGAGCGCCAGGTCGAGCACTACCGCCGGGTCGTGATGGCCGACCTCATGTACGCGGTGCCACGCTTCGACAGGCGCGGCTACGACACGTCCCGCGGCGAGATGCTCATCCGCTACGGGAAGCCGCTCTACATCGAGTACATCCAGGGGAGCCGCGCTCTCTTCTTCTCCTTCCCCGGCTGGTACCATGTCTACGCGGCCGCGGGCGTCCCGCTCGAGGCCACCTTCTACGACATGGCGCTGAACGGGATGTTCTACTACCCGTTCACCGGTCTCCCCACCGGCGCCGATCTCGCCGCGTACAATCTCCCGCAGTCCTACGCCCACGACTACGGCGGGCGCTGGATCACGCCGGCCCTCGCCGTGGGCGAGTTCAAGGTGGATGCCGCGCGCACGCGCGCCGAGGTCTACATGGCCCTGCCTGCGGACTCGCTCGCGAGCTACCAGGGGACCACGCTCGCCGCGGGGACCGTGGTCTTCGACGATCGCTGGAACGAGGTGGCGCGGCGCGAGGAGGACGTGGATCTCGACCGGGCGCACCTGGCCGGCGCCGCCGACCGCGCGCTCGTGCATCAGACCGACTTCGAGCTCCGGCCCGGGTCCTACATGATCGCGAGCCAGATCGAGGGCGACGCGGGGGCGGTGGTGGGCACGGCGATGCGCGCGATCGAGATCCGGCGGTTCGGTGAGGTAGGAATCGCGCTCTCGACGCCGGAGCTCGCCTTCACGATCGCGCCGGCCGGTCCGGCGCCGTTCGAGAAGGGCCGCTTGAACGTCGTGCCGAACGCGACCGGCGAAGTGCGCGGGGACGAGCGCCTCGTCCTCTACTTCGAGATCTACCATCTCGTGCCCGCGCCCGCGGACGGTGCGAGCCCGGGCGGGCAGAGCCGCTACGAGGTCCACTACCGCATCACGCCGGCCGACCGCGAGGGGAACTCGATCTTCACCCGCCTCGGCAATGCGTTCCGCGCCAAGACCTTCATCGAGTCGAGCTTCTTCGAGGAGGGAGCGGGCTCCACCGTGCGCCGCAACATGGCGATCGACGTGTCCACGCTCCCGGCCGACCGCTACCATCTCGAGCTCGAGGTGACCGATCTCGTCGGCGGCGGATCCGCGCGGCGCGAGCTCACCTTCCGGCGCGCGGAGTGACGAGGGGATGGATGCCCTCCGCACCGACGATCTGACGAGCCCGCTCGCGCCGTTCCTCCTCGCCTCGCTCGCGATCCATGTCCTCCTCGTCTTCCTCCTCCCGGTGGCGTCGATCGAGGTGCCGGCGCGGCCGGCGGCGGTGCCGCTCGTCCCGATCGCCGGGGCGGAGGGGGCGGACCCCGGCGCCCGCGGCCTCCTCGTCCCGCTCGGGAGCCTCCGCATGCAGGTGATCGAGCTCGAGGTCCCGCTCTCGATGCCGGCCGCGGTGCCGGCGCCGCCCCCGGTCCCGGAGTCGGCGCCGAGCGATGTGGTGGTGGCGCTCCCTCCGGCGGCGCCGGCCCCGGATGCCCGGGCGGCGGAGACCGCGGAGGAGGGGGCGGCCGGGCCGGCCACGGAGGTGCCGGCCGGCCCCGCGGGCCCGGTCGCGGGTGCCGGGGCGGGCGAGGGCGGTGGATCCGGGGCGGGGACCGGCTCCGGAACCGGCTCCGGAACCGGGACGGCGGCCGGGATCGTCGAGCCGCCGGTCATCGTGGCCATGGTCTGGCCCGAGTTCCCCAGGGCGGCCAGGAAGCAGCTCAAGGTGCCGATCGTCCTGGCGGTGCATGTGACCGCGGAGGGCAGGGTCGACGTGGTGGAGGTGGAGACGCCGAGCGGCTGCCCGAGCTGCGAGGCGGCGGCCATCGCGAGCGCCTGGCAGCTCCGCTTCCAGCCGGCCACCCGTGACGGGGCGCCGATCGCCATGTGGACCCGCTTCCCGGTGGTGTTCGGGCAGCGCTAGGGTGAGTCTTCCGGCTCGTTTCAGGCCATGCCCCGCGGCCCCCCGGGGCCCCTGCGCGCTCTTCCCTCGCCGCTCTCCGGGCCCCTCGCGAGGGGCCCTGCCTTGACACTCGCCCCCTGTCCGCTTATGGTTTCAAGGCTTACGACGTCGGGCGCCGAGTCCAGAGGCTTAGAGCTCGATCCCGGGGGGCGTCCCCGGTTTTTTTCGATCCCTCGCATTCGGGGCGTGCCATGCCTTCCGCTGTGATGAACCTGCTCGACCTCCTCGCCGAAGAGAACATCGCGCTCGATCTCCCCACCGGCGACAAGACCGCGGTGATCGAGGCGCTGGTGGCCTTGCTCGCCGGCTCCGGCCACGTGAGCGACGCGAAGACCGTGGTCGAGGACATCCTCGAGCGGGAGCGGCTCATGTCGACCGGGGTCGGCGCGGGGGTGGCCATCCCGCATGCGCAGTCGCGCGGCGCGCTCAAGCTGGCCATGGCCTTCGGGCGCACCCACGAGGACATCGACTTCAAGAGCCTCGACGGCAAGCCGGTCGGGCTCTTCTTCCTCATCGTGGCGCCCGACGGCCCCGGCGGTTTCGTGCGCATCCTGGCCCGGATCTCGCGCCTTCTCTACTCCGGCGAGCTGCAGCAGAGCCTCCGCCGCGCGCGCACGCCGGCCGAGGTCATGCGCATCATCGCCGCCGAGGAGGCCCGGCTCCGCCAGTGAGCCCGCCGCGTCGCGGCGCGGCCGTCTCGGCGGGAGGGACCGGGCGCCTCCTGGCGGTCCTCGCCTACGTCGCGCTCATCTTCGCCCTCTCGAGCTGGCAGCATCCGCCCTCGGGCCCCCGGATCGAGCACCTCGACAAGCTCGTGCACGCGCTCGAGTACGCCGGGCTCGGGGTGGTGCTCTTCCGGGCGGCCGAGCTCCGGCTCGGGGGCACCCGGCTGATCGCGGCCGTGATCCTCCTCGGAGTCCTCGTCGCGGCGGCCGACGAGGCCTATCAACGGACGGTCCCCGGACGCCAGCCGACGCCGGCCGATGCGATCGCCGACCTCCTCGGCGTCGCCCTGGGCGGCGGATTCACGTGGTGGCGCCGGCGGCGCGGAGCGGACCGGGCGGAAAGCAAGCACACGGAGAGATTCAGATGAGCGATCCGGCGCGGATCGAGCCGCGCACCCTCAGGGGCTTCCGTGATTTCACGCCCGACCTGATGATCGCCAAGGAGGCGATGGTGGACGTGATCCGCGGGGTTTTCCGGTCCTTCGGATTCGTTCCCATCGACACCCCGGCGCTCGAGTACACCGAGATCCTCCTCGGCAAGGGCGGCGGCGAGTCGGACAAGCAGCTCTACCGCTTCACCGATCAGGGCGGGCGCGACGTCGCTCTGCGCTTCGATCTCACCGTGCCCTTCGCCCGCTTCGCCGCCCAGCACGGGCGCCAGCTCGGCATGCCGTTCAAGCGCTACCACCTGGGGCCGGTGTGGCGCGGCGAGAACACGGCGCGCGGGCGCTTCCGCGAGTTCTGGCAGTGCGACTTCGACACGATCGGGACGCGCTCCCCGCTCGCGGATCTGGAAACCGCGCTCGTCATCGACCGGCTCCTCACCTCGCTCGGCGTCGAGCGGTTCGAGCAGCGGCTCTCCGACCGCGGCATCCTGGCCGGGCTTCTCGACGAGCTCGACCTCGCCGCGGCGTCGGCGCCCGTCCTTCGCGCGCTCGACAAGCTCGACAAGGTCGGGCGGGACCAAGTCGCGCGCGAGATGGCGGCGACGGCCGGGGCGAGCCCGGCGGCGATCGACGCGATCTTCGCCTTCGCCGCGGAGGGCGGCGCTCCGGCCGACCTCCTCGACCGTCTCGCCGTCCGCTTCGGCGGCCACCCGGCGGCCGGCGCGGGGATCGAGCGGCTCCGGGTGGTGACGGGCGGGCTCCAGGCGGCCGGCGTGCCGCCGGCGCGCTACAAGATCGATCTCGCGCTCGCGCGCGGCCTCGACTACTACACGGGCACTATCTACGAGACGGTGCTCGGCGACGAGCCGGATCTCGGCAGCGTCTGCTCGGGCGGCCGCTACGACGACCTGGCGTCGCTCTACACGCGCGACGTCATGCCGGGAGTGGGCGCCTCGCTCGGACTCGATCGGCTCCTCGACGCCCTGACCCGGCTCGGGCTCTCCGCGAAAAACCAGTCCACGGCGCAGGTTCTCGTGGCGGTGCTCGATGCGACGCGCTGGGTCGAGTACCTGCGGCTCGCCGAGGAGCTCAGGGCGGGCGGGGTGGCGGCCGAGCTCTATCTGGAGGATCACCGGCTCGATCGCCAGCTCCGCTACGCCGATCGGAGGGGAATTCCGCTGGTCGCGATCGCGGGCGCGGACGAGCTCGCGGGCGGCACGGTGGCGATCAAGGATCTCCGGAGCGGCATGCAAGGGGCCGCCGTCCCGCGCGCCGCGTTCGTGAAGGCCGCGGCGGAGCTTCTCGCCGCGGGGGAGCGGCGCGGGGGTGCGGAGCGGCGGGGGAGCGCGGCGCCTGTCGCCGAGGAGGGGACACGTTGATGAAGGACGAACGGATCGGCGTCGAGAACCCGGTGGCCGCGGCGGCGCACGCGGCCGAGCAGAGGGCGCGCGAGGCGGAGCAGAACGCGCTCGAGCCGCTCGGCGACCTCCGGCGAACGCACACGCTCGGCGATCTCCGCGCCGCGGACGTCGGGCGCACCGTCACGCTCCTCGGCTGGGTGAACCGGATCCGCGATCTCGGCGGCGTCAAGTTCATCGATCTCCGCGACCGCCACGGACGGACGCAGGCGGTGGTGCGTCCGGAGCGCGTGGATCAGGCGACGCTCGCCCGCGCCAACCTCCTCCGCCAGGAGTTCGTGATCGGCGTGCGCGGCACGGTCGCGGCGCGGCCGGCGGGGCAGGAGAACCCCGGGATGCCGACCGGCGCGATCGAGGTCGAGGTCGAGGCGCTCCGCGTTCTGAACAGCGCGTTGCCGCTCCCGTTCTCGGTCGCCGAGGACGATCCGGCGACCGCCGAGGACCTGCGGCTCCGCTATCGCTTCCTCGAGCTCAGGAGCGAGCGGCTCCAGTCGATCCTCGCGCTCCGCCACCGGCTGGTGGGCGCGGTGCGCACCGCGCTCGACGGCATGGGTTTCCTCGAGATCGAGACCCCGCTCCTCGTCAAGCCCACGCCCGAGGGCGCGCGCGACTACATCGTCCCGTCCCGCCTCCACCCCGGGAAATTCTACGCATTGCCGCAATCTCCTCAGCTGTACAAGCAGATCCTGATGGTGGCGGGCTGCGATCGCTATTACCAGATCGCGCGCTGTCTGCGCGACGAGGATCCGCGGGCCGACCGCCAGCCCGAATTCAGCCAGATCGACCTCGAGATGAGCTTCGCCGGCGAGGAGGACGTCTTCCGCGTGGTCGAGACCTTCATGGCGGCGGCCCTCCGGGAAGCGGTCGGGGTCGAGATCGCCACACCCTTCCCGCGCCTCGCCTACGAAGACGCGATCGGCCGCTACGGCTCGGACAAGCCCGATCTCCGCCTCGACCTGCCGATGGCCGACGTGACGGCGATCGCAGGCGGGCTCGAGTTCCGGCCCTTCCGCGCCGCGGCGGGCGCCGCCGACGGCCGGGTCCTCTGCCTCCGCGTGCCGGGCGCCGCCTGGGCCTCGCGGCGCGTGATCGACGAGGAGCTCACCCCGCTCGCCACGCGCGCCGGCGCCGAGGGGCTCGCCTGGGCGCGGCTCGAAGGCGGCGCGCTCGCCGGCGGCATCGCGAAGTTCCTCGCTCCCGCGCGCGACGCCCTGGCGCGGGCGGCGGGCGCCGCCGACGGCGATCTTCTCTTCTTCGTCGCCGCCCGCCGCCGGGTCGCGGCGACCGCCCTCGGCCAGGTGCGCGGCGAGGTCGTGCGCCGTCTCCTCGCGGGGGAGCCGGTCCGCCATGTCTTCCACTGGATCCACCGGTTCCCGCTCTTCGAGCAGGACGAGGAGAGCGGGCGCTGGACGCCCGCTCACCACATGTTCACGATGCCGCTCGCGGCCGATCTCGAGCGCCTGGAGAGCGATCCGGGGGCGGTGCACGCCGAGCTCTACGATCTCGTCATGAACGGGGTCGAGCTCGGCTCGGGCTCGATCCGCGTTCATCGCCGCGACATCCAGGAGCGGATCATGGCCGTGATCGGGATGAACCATGCGGAGATGGAGGAGCGCTTCGGCTTCCTCCTCGGCGCCTTCGACTACGGGGCGCCGCCGCATGGCGGGATCGCCCTCGGCGTCGACCGGCTGGTCATGCTCCTCGCCGGGCGGAGCTCGATCCGGGAGACGATCGCCTTCCCGAAGACCGCGCGGGCGACCTCGCTCATGGACGAGGCTCCGGCGGCGGTGCCGCCGGCGGACCTGCGCGATCTTCATATCCGCTTGATGGAAAGCGACTTGGCCTAGATGAGCGCGGCCGCGCGCGGGGGCCGGCGCCTTGACACCCCGGCGCGGGCCGCGCTAGCGTGAATCCGGATGGAGCCGAGCGGACTCCTATGAAGCTCGTCCAGGGAAGCCCGGGCCGCGCCGGGCCGGGCCGCAAGGCACCGCGGCAGGGAGCCGCCATCCGATCCCACGATCAAGGTGGAAGACCAGCGCGCGTAGAGGAAGACCGTGGGCGGCGCCGGAGCGGCGGCGCGCGGGTTTTCCTCTTTGCTTCTCCTGGCTGTCCGTTGTCGGGGCGGAGCGCGAGGCGGGGGGATCCGCCCGGCGCCGGCCGCGGTGACCCGGAGTCCCATGTCCGCTGAAGCAGAGATCGAAGGCCGGCTCGAGCTCGGGCGGGTCGATCCGCTCCTCGTCTTCGGGAGCGGCGACGCCAATATTCGCTTGCTCCAGCAATTCTTCCCGGTGCGCGTCGTGTTGCGCAACGGGGCCGTGAGCGTGCTCGGCAAGCCCGGCGGCGTCGCCGAAGCCACGCGCCTGATCGAGCGCATGCTAGCCAAGGCGCGGCGCGGTCATGCGGTCGAGGAGGCCGACCTCCTCCTGTGGAAGGCGGGTGGCAGCGGACCGGCGCCGCGCACGATCGCTCTCGACTCGACCACGGTCCGGGTACGCACGCCGGGCCAGCTCGCCTACGTCGACGCCATCAAGAACTTCGACATCGTGTTCGCGATCGGCCCGGCCGGCACCGGCAAGACCTTCCTCGCGGTGGCCATGGCCGTGCTCGCGCTCCGCGATCGCGAAATCGAGCGGATCCTCCTCGTGCGCCCCGCGGTCGAGGCCGGGGAGAGCCTGGGCTTTCTCCCCGGCGACTATCGCGAGAAGGTGGATCCCTACCTGCGGCCGCTCTACGACGCGCTCGGCGAGCTGATGCCGATCGAGCGCATGCGCAAGCTCATGGAGCTCGGCGTGATCGAGATCGCGCCGCTCGCCTACATGCGCGGCCGTACGCTCAACCGCGCTTTCGTCATCCTCGACGAGGGGCAGAACACGACGGTCGGCCAGATGAAGATGTTCCTGACCCGCCTCGGGCCCGGCTCGAAGGCGGTGATCACCGGCGACATCACGCAGGTGGACCTCTCGGATCCGGACGCCTCGGGTCTCAGGCGCATCCAGCCCATCCTGGGCGAGGTGGCCGACATCAAGTTCGTCTACTTCAGCGAAGAGGATGTCGTGCGGCATCGCCTGGTGCGGGACATCATCCGCGCCTTCGAGCAATTCGCGGAGGCGAAGAAGAACCGGGGCGAGGCGGGCCGCGACGGCGAGGGGCCGGCGATCGCGTCCGGCGATTCACCGCTCGCGCCGCGTCCGGCCGAGGAGTAGCGCCATGCCGTTCCCGTGGCCGTTCACGCTCAAGGGCAAGAACAAGGAGAAGCAGCTCCGCCGTCGCCTCCTCGACGACCGCGAGATGCCGCGCGCGCTCCGCATCGGTCTCCGCACGGCGCTCTTCCTGGTCGTGCCGCTGGTCGCTCATCTCCTCTTTCCGCTCGCCGATGAGGAGATCGCGCTCGACCTCCGCGAAGGGGAGATCTCGGAGAAGGAGGTGATCGCCCCCTTCTCGTTCCCCATCTATCGCGAGTCGAGCGAGCTCGAGCGGGCGCGGGCCGAGGCGGCGCGGGCGGTGCCGCCGGTCCTCGAGTTCGACCCGGCGCTGGCGACCGGCGCCGCGCAGAAGCTCCGCCGGCTCGGCCGCGAGCTCGTGCGGCCGCCGTCGGAGAACCTGCCGCCGGCCGAGCTCGGCGCCGCGCTCGAGCGCGCCCTCGGCGTGAGCCTGAGCCAGGGCTCGCTCGCCTTCCTCTGCACGCGCGAGGGACAGGCGACGATCGCCGAGGCCGCCGCCTATGTCGAGCGCGCGCTCGCCGTTCCCATCGTCGATCCGGCCGCTGCACCCCTTCTCGCCGGTCACGATGTCGTGAACGCCCGGCGCGGCGCCGGCGACTTCTACCGGCCGGCCGCCGAGGTCACCACAGTGCCCGCGGCCCGCGCCGCGGCGGCGGCCGCCGCCGATCAGGCGCGGGCGGAGGATCCGGCGGCGCGCGATGCGTTCCACGAGCTCGTCCTGCCCTTCATCAGGGTGACCGCCGTCTACGATCCGGCGGAGACCCAGCGCCGCACCGAGCAGGCGAAGCGGGACGTGCCGTCGATCGTCGGCATGGTGGCGCGCGGGGAGCGCATCATCGATTCGCACGAGCGGATCACCGCCGAGCAGCTCCTCAATCTGCGCTCGATGGAAGCGCACCGGCGCGAGCTCGCGATCGGCGGCGAGCTGGGCGGCGGCCTCCTCGCCGGGGCCGGCCGCTTCGGGGCGATGGCGCTCCTCCTCTTCGCCTTCCTCGCCTATCTCCGCTTCCAGCAGCCGCACGTGCATCGCGACCTCCGCCTGCTCGCGCTCCTCGCGACGCTCGGCGTGCTCCCCGTCATCGCGACCTGGCTCCTGGTCGATCACTTCCACCAGCAGGCGTTCCTGGTGCCGATCGCCCTGTCGCCGCTCCTGGCCGCGATCCTCCTCCCGCGCGGGGTGGCGCTCTTCCTCGCCTTCCTGGCGCCGGTGTTCCTGATCCTGCTCAAGGGTTTCTCGATCGAGTTCCTGCTTGCCGCGTCGGTCGGCGGCGTCGGCGCGGTGTTCGCGGCCGAGAACCTGAAGCGCCGGCACGAGCTCTATCAGCCGGTCCTGGTCGTCGCGCTCGTCAACGTGCTGACCGCGGTCGCGATCGGCCTCGCCACCCGCGAGCCGGTGTCGGGCGTCCTCGCCAAGGGCGTTCTCGGCATCCTCGGCGCCGGTCTCGCCGGCGTGGTGGCGATCGTGCTCCTGCCCATCCTCGAGAAGATCTTCCGGATCACCACCAACTTCACCCTGATCGAGCTCCTCGATCGCAATCACCCGCTCCTGAAGCGCATGGTGATCGAGGCCCCGGGCACCTTCCACCACTCGATGCTGGTGGCCGAGCTCGCGCGCGAGGCGGCCGAGGCGGCAGGCGGGAATCCGCTCCTCGCGCAGGTGGGCGCCTACTATCACGACATCGGGAAGATGCAGCTCCCCGAGTACTTCGTCGAGAACCAGACCGGCAAGAACCGGCACGACAACCTGACGCCCAACATGAGCTGCCTGATCCTCGGCGCGCACGTGCGCGACGGCATCCAGATGGCGCGCGAGGCGGGGCTGCCGCCCGAGATCGTCGACTTCATTCCCGAGCACCACGGCACCAATCTCATGTCGTTCTTCTATCACAAGGCCCAGGACCGCGACCCGGCGATCGAGGAATCGGACTTCCGCTACCCGGGGCCGCGCCCGAGCCGGAAGGAGACGGCGATCGTCATGCTCGCCGATTCGGTGGAGGCGACCGCCCGCTCGCTCGAGGATCCAACCCCGGGGCGCATCCGCACCGTGGTCAAGCGGATCATCGACAAGCGCGCCGAGGACGGGCAGCTCGACGGGTCGAGCCTGACGCTCGCCGACCTGGCCCGCGTACGCGATTCGTTCATCGCCGTCCTCGATCGCTTCTTCCACGGCCGCATCCAGTACCCGGAGGCGGCGCTGCGCACCCGGCGCATGGAGAGCGAGGGAGCGGTGGGCGGACCGCAGGGCGAGGTGGCGCCGCTCGGGCGGGGCGAGGGACGCGACGCGAAGCGCGACCCGAAGCGCCCGCTCCGGCGCGGGGTCGAGCTCCCCGACGGCGACGAGTCGGTGGCCGTCTTCGAGCGCGAGGACGAGGAGGAGGACGCGGATGCGGGTGTGGATCGAGAGCCGGCAGCACCGCCTCGCCGTCTCGAGGAGCGCGCTCCGGAAGATCGCCCTCATCGCACTCGCGGCGCCTGAGCCGGAGCGACCCGCTCTGCGCGGGGCGGACGCCGATCGCCGGGCGGGAGCCGCGCGGGTCGCCGGTGCCGCCCGCGGGGCAGACGCCGACTGCGGGTACGACGCGGTGAGTCTCGTCCTCGTCGACGATCCGGCGATGCGCCGCCTGAACCACACGTTCCGCGGTCTGGATCGCACGACCGACGTCCTGTCGTTCGATCTCCGCGCCGCGCGCATCCCCGGCGAGCCGCGGAGCGGCGAGGTGGTGATCGCGGCCGAGCGCGTGCTCGTGCAGGCGCGCCGCTATCGCCATGCGCCGGCGCGCGAGCTCGCGCGTCTCGTCGTCCACGGCCTCCTGCATCTCAGGGGCTTCGATCACCAGCGCACCGGCGATCGGCGGCGGATGCGCGCCGTCGAGCATGCGATCCTCGGGCGGAGCGCGGCCGTGATCGATCGGCTCGTCACCGCGATCGAGCGATGAGCGGCGGACCTCCGGCCACCGGGCTCTGGATCGAGGCGGGACTTGCCCTCGGGCTCCTCGTCCTCGCCGCCATGGCGCGCGCCCTGGCCCTGGCGCTCGCCGCGCGGCGCGCCGCGGCGCCGGGCGTCGCCGCCGGGCCGGAACCGGCGCTCGCCCCGGCCCTGACCGCCGAGATCCTGTCGCTCGCGCTCCTCGGGCCCGCGCTTCTCCTCGTCGCGGAGGTCGTCCGCGCGCTGGTGCCCACTCCCGGCGCGGCCTTCGCCGCCGCGGCCGCAGCCGGCCTCGTGTTCGGCCTCGCGCTCCCGGCGCGGCTCGGCGCCGCCCGGGCGCGGCGCCCGCCGCGAGCGCCCGGGCCGTGGCTCGGGCGATTCGCCTATCCCTTCCGTCCGCTGGTCGCGCATCTCGTGCGCCGGCGCGCGGCGCTGCCGGAGGCGGAACCGGCGGCCGACGAGGCGAAGCTCCTCGGGCGACTCCTCGACGCCAGCGCGGAGACCGCGCTCGAGAGCGCGGTCGAAACGGCGGAAGTACGGCTCCTCCTCGGGCGCGTGCTCCACCTGCGCGAGACGCCGGTCACCGCCATCATGCGACCGCGCGCCGCCATCGCCTGGGTCGGGCTCCGTGATGCGGTGCCGGTGGCGGTCGAGCGCATGCGCGCCGGCCGGCACAGCCGGCTTCCCGTGTGCGGGCGGGATCTCGACGACGTGGTCGGCGTCGTGCATCTCAAGGATCTCTTCCTCGTCGAGCAGGGCCTCGTGGCTGCCCCCAATCTCGGCGCCATCGCGCGCGAGCCATCGATCGTCGGCCCGGACACGACGCTCGGCACCCTGCTCGCGGAGTGGCGACACGGATACGGCGCGATGTCGCTCGTGCGCGAGGCGAGCGGGGAGATCAGCGGACTCGTGACGCTCGCCGACGTGATCGGCTGGCTCCTCGCGGCGCCGGAAGCGGACGATCCGGCCGCTCCCGGCGACCTCGCGGATGCCGGCTCCCCGGGAGCAGAGGCATGACCGGGTCCGCGCTCGCCCTCGCGTTCGCGCTCGTCGCCCTCGTGGCGTCGGGCTGGTTTCGCCTCCTCGCGGTCTCGATCCGCAGGCTCGATCCCGAAACGCTGGCCTGGCCGGATGCAGAACGGGCGCCGGCCCCCGCGGATGCCGAGGACCAGGCCAACGCGGGGGCGCCGATCCGCGAGGTGCTCGCCCGCTTCGTGCGCGCGGCGCGAGACCTCGAGGCGGGCGCGGTCGTGGCGCTCGCGGCGGCCGCCACCGCGCTGGCGCCGCTCCTCGGCGGCGGCACGCGGGAAGCGGCGATCCTCGTCGCCTGCGCGGTCCTGGCCGCGCTCCTCGGTGTCTTCTGGCCCGAGCGGCTGGCCGCCGGCCGGGAGGCCCGGATCCTCGGCCGGACCACACCCGCCGTGCGCGCGCTCGCGAGCGTGTTCCATCCGCTGGCGCGGGCCGCGGATCTGATCGTGGCGCCGTTCGTGCCGCCGTTCGTGCCGCCGGCGGCGCCGCCCGGCGCGCCGGCTCCCGCGCCGCGGCCGCCCGCCGCCCCGCTCCCCGCACCGGGTGTTGCGCCGCCGCCCGCGCCGTCGGGGCTCCGCGATGTGCTCGCCTTCGTCGCGGCCACCGTGGATGAGGTGATGACCCCGCGTGCCGAGGTGGTCGGCGTCGAGAGCGGCTCGACGGTCGGCGAGCTCGCGCGCATCGTGCGCACGACCCGGCGCGGCACGTACCCGGTCTACGGGTTGTCGCTCGACGACGTCGGGGTGACGGTGAGCGTGGCCGATCTTCTCGGCGTTCCGCCGAGCGACTACGTGGATCTCCACGCCCGTCCGGCCGAGGTGGTCCCCGAATCGAAGCGCGTCGCGGATCTCGTCGCGGAGATGCGGGCCGAGGGCACCTCGTTCGTCCTCGTCGTGGACGAGTTCGGCGCGCTCGCCGGGATCGCCAACCTGCACGACCTGATCGGGGAACTCGTCGGGGAGGTCGCCGCCGACGCCGAACGCGCGGAGTTCGAGTACACCCGCGCCGACGAGGACACCTGGGTCCTGAACCCGTTCCTGAAGATCGAGCGGGTGAACGAGCTCGTCGGCCTCGCCCTCCCGGCGGGCGACTACCAGACCCTCGCCGGCTACATCCTGTTCACCCTCGGGCGGATCCCGCACGCGCACGAGCACGTGCCGCTCCCGGGTGGTGATCTCGAGATCCTCGCCGCCGACGAGCGGCGGATCCTGGCCGTGCGCTACCGCCGGGCGCGCGAGGCGCGGCGGCGCCCGCCCGGCGCGGCGCGCTAGCCGGAGCGGCGGGCAGGGCGGGAACGGCATGGGCATCGAGAAGATCGAGGCGATCGTCATCCGCTCGTATCCGCTCGGAGAAACGAGCCGCATCGTGCAGCTCCTGTCGCCGGAGCGCGGGCGTCTCGCCGTGGTGGCCAAGGGCGTGCGCGGGCCGAGGAGCCGCTTCGGCGCCGCGCTCGAACCGTTCACGACGATCGGCGCGGTCATCTACTACAAGCCCGAGCGCGATCTCCAGTTCCTGAGCCAGGCGGAGATCCGCGCGCGACACGCGGTTCTCGCCAGCTCGATCCTGCGCTTCGCCTACGCGAGCGCGGTGGTCGAGCTCCTCGACCAGGCGCTCGCCGGCGAGGAGCCGCCGGGGGTGCTGTACGGGCTCGTGCAGGCGGCACTCACCTCGCTCGAGCAGGTTCCCGAGGATGCGCTGCGCGGCGCGTTCATGGGCTACGTGGCGCAGCTCCTCGCCGTGCTCGGCTACCGGCCGGAGCTCGGGCGCTGCGTCACCTGCGGCGGCGAGGCGGGGGAGGGAGCGGCGTGGAATGCGGCGCGCGGCGGGGTCGTGTGCCCCCGCTGCGCCGCGAACGATGCCGCAGCGACGCCCTTCTCGGCGGCGGCGCGGGCGACGCTCGCCGCGTTGCTCGGCGCGGCCGGGACGTCCGCCGCACGGCTCGCCGCGGCCGGAGCGCCCGCGGCACCGCTCGCCGCGGCCGGGACGTCCGCCGCACGGCTCGCCGCGGCCGGAGCGCCCGCGGCGCTGCCCGGGCCGGCCGGCCCCCCCGCCGCGCCCGCGGTTCCCGCGGCGTTCGCCGCCCCTGCGGGCCCCGCCCTCGAGCGCGCGCTCGGCGATGAGCTGGCACGCGCGCTCGACGCGTTCATGCGCATGCATCTGCCGCGCTACCGCGGTCTCCGCTCGCTCAAGGTGGTGCGCGAGGTGAGCGCGAACGAGTAGCGCCGGCCGGGCCCTCGAACAACGGCGGCGGGCTCGGCAACAGCGCCTTGTCCCTGGACCGGACGCCGGCGGCCGGCGGCTGCGGCTTGATCGGCGCGCTCCCGGTGGGCTGCAGTTGCGCGACTGCGGCTGAGCCCGCGACCTGGGGCCGCGTGAAGGCGCTCGGCCGCGCGGCGGAAGAGCGGCGCGCCGCCGCCGTCCCGAGGAGGCTCCGCTCGAGCGCGCCTTCACCGCGAGCGGTGAGCCCGCCCGCGGCGCGGGCGTGCTACAGTCGTCCGCCATGAACCTGCAGACGATGCTAGAGAGGCTCGCCGCGTACTGGTCGGCGAAGGGGTGTCTCCTCCTCCAGCCGTACCCGAGCGAGGTGGGCGCCGGCACCTTCAACCCGGCTACCTTCCTCCGCGCGCTCGGCCCCGAGCCCTGGCAGGCCGGTTACGTCGAGCCGTCGCGCCGCCCCAAGGACGGGCGCTACGGCGAGAATCCGAACCGCGTGCAGCAGTTCTACCAGTACCAGGTCGTGCTCAAGCCCGCCCCGGCCGACGTCCTCGATCTCTACTTCGGCTCGCTCGGCGCGATCGGGCTCGATCTCCGGCGGCACGACGTGCGGCTCGTCGAGGACGACTGGGAGTCGCCCACCCTCGGCGCCTGGGGGCTCGGCTGGGAGGTGTGGCTCGACGGGATGGAGATCACGCAGTTCACCTACTTCCAGCAGTGCGGCGGCTACGATCTCGATCCGATCACCGCCGAGATCACCTACGGCGTCGAGCGCATCGCCATGTACCTGCAGGGCGTCGAGCGCTTCCACGATCTCCGCTGGTCGGACGCGGTGCGCTGGGAACAGCTGAACGTGGAGGCGGAGCGCGAGTGGTCCACGTACAACTTCGAGCTCTCCAACGCCGAGCTGAACCGCGACCTGTTCACCCGCTTCGAGGCCGAGTCGCTCCGCCTCCTCGACGCGGGGCTCGTCCTCCCCGGTTACGACTACTGCATCAAGTGCTCGCACCTGTTCAACCTGCTCGACGCGCGCGGCGCGGTGAGCCCGGCCGAGCGCGTGGCCTTCATCGCGCGCGTGCGGAAGCTCGCGCGGCGGGCGGCGCGCGCCCATCTCGAGAAGCGGCGGGAGCTCGGCTATCCGCTCCTCGATCCGGCGGCGCGGGCGAAGCTCCTCGCCGCCGCGGGCGAGGGAGCGAAGGAACCGGCGGCGGCCGCCGCCGCGCCGGGGGCGTCATGAGCCGGGACCTCCTCTACGAGATCGGGGTCGAGGAGATCCCCGCCTCCTACAGCGAGCCCGCGCTCGCGGCGCTCGCCGACACGGTGGCGGCCAAGCTCGCCGACGAGCGGCTCGACTTCGCGGCGATCGAGCGCCATGCCACACCGCGCCGCTTCGTTCTCATCGTGCGCGGACTCGCCGAGCGCCAGCGCGATCTCGAGCGGGTCGCCCTCGGCCCGGCGGTGAGCGTCGCCTTCGACGCCCAGGGCCAGCCCACGAACGCGGCGCGCGGCTTCGCCCGCGGGCAGGGTGTGGCGGTCGAGGCGCTCGAGCGCGCAACCACCGAGAAGGGCGAGTACGTCGCCGCCCGGATCCGGCGGCCGGGGCTTCCGGCCGGCGAGGTGGTGCCGCCGATCCTCCTCGCCGCGACGCGCGCCATGCCGTTCCCGCGCACCATGCGCTGGACGTCCTCGGACCTCCGCTTCGCGCGGCCGATCCGCTGGCTCGTGGCCCTCCATGGCGCCGATGTGCTCCCGCTCGAGCTGGATGGCGTGCGCGCCGGGAACGAGACCCCGGGCATCCGCTTCCACCGGAGCGGTCCGTTCCCGGTCGCCGGCGCCGACGATTATCTGCGGGTGCTCGCCGAAAACGGCGTCACGCTGGATGCGGCCGAGCGCCGGCGACAGATCGAGGCGGCGCTCGCCGCTGCGGCCGCGGCGGCCGGCGGCCGCCTGGTGCCCGATCCCGATCTCCTGGACGAGGTGGCCTATCTCGTCGCCTGGCCGTCGGTCCTCACCGGGAGCTTCGATCCCAGGTTCCTCGCCCTCCCGCGCGATGTGGTGACGACGGCGATGCGGGCCCACCAGCGCTACTTCGCGGTCGAGGCGGACGCGGGCGGCAACCGCCTCATGAATCACTTTCTCTGCGTGGTCAACGGCCCGCTCGGCGGCGCCGACGGTCTCGATCTCGACCGCGTGCGCGGCGGGCACGAGCGGGTGCTGCGCGCCCGGCTCGAGGACGCGCGTTTCTACTGGGAGCGCGACTCGGCGCGCGGCGTGGACGGGCGGGAGGGCGAGCTCGCCCAGGTCGTGTGGCAGGAAGGGCTCGGCACGCTCGCCGACAAGAGCCGCCGCCTGGCCGCGCTCGCGGCGACCATCGCGCGGGCCTGGGATCCGGCGCTCGAGCCGGTGGTCGCGCGCGCGGCGCTCCTCTCCAAGGTGGACCAGGTCTCCGACATGGTGCGCGACGGGAAGGAGTTCACCGGGCTCCAGGGCCGGATCGGCGCCGAGTACGCGCGCGTCGCCGGCGAGCCGGACCCGGTGTGCGCCGCGATCGCCGAGCAGTATCTCCCGCGCGGCGCCGACGACCGCCTGCCGTTGACGCTCGCCGGGTCGATCCTGGCGACCGCCGACAAGCTCGACCACGTGGTCGGCGCCTTCGTCGCCGGGAAGATCCCGAGCGGATCGGAAGATCCGTTCGCCGTGCGCCGTGCTGCGAACGGCATCCTCCGGAACCTGGTCGAGGCTGATCGCCACGTGAGCCTCGAGGCCCTTCTTGCCCGCGCGCTCGAGCTCTTCCAGCCCTTCTTCGGCGGGCGCGATGCGGCCGCGGTGAAGGGGGACCTCGCCGACTTCTTCGCGCAGCGGCTCGACCAGTTCCTCGCCGACCGCGGTATCCGCTACGACCTGGCCGACGCCACGGTGGCGGGTTCGCTCGACGATCCGGCCGATGTGCGCCATCGCGCCGAGGCGCTCGCCGCCTACTCGACCTCGCCCGATTTCGCGCCGCTCGTCGTCGGCTACAAGCGCGTGGCCAACATCCTCCGCGGTCCGGCCGGCGGTACTGCGCCCGCCATCCCGCCGCTCGATCCGGCGACGCTCACCGAGCCGGCGGAGCGCGGTCTCCACGACGCGGCTACGGCCGCGCGCGGGCGGATCGCCGAGCACCGGCGCGCGCGCCGCTTCGCGGATGCGCTCGCCGAGCTCCTGGCGCTCCGCGCCCCGATCGATCGCTTCTTCGACGACGTGATGGTGATGGTGGAGGATCCGGCCGTGCGCGGGCGGCGGCTCGCGCTCCTCGCCCTCGTGCGGGAGCTCTTCACCGGTACGTGGGATCTCTCGCGCGTCGTCGTCGAGGGCGAGAAGAAGTAGGCGCTCTTCCCGCTCGCGTCACGCTCGCGCCGTGTCCGGCGCCACGACTCCCGCGCCGTGTCCGGCGCCGCTTCACGCCCGCCGCTTGTCGGTCCGGCGGCGCGCCTCGAGGTGGATCCGCCGCCAGCGTTGCTGCTCCGCGATCCGGAGCCGGATGTCGCTCTTCCTGGCCTGGTGGCGGATCTCGCGCCGGAGCTTCTCGTAGCTCCGGAAGCGATCGGGGTCGAGCTCCCCGGCGGCGAGCGCCGCGCGGACCGCGCAGCCCGGTTCAGCCTCGTGCGCGCAGTCGGTGAAGCGGCAGCCGCGGGCCAGCTCCTCGACGTCGGCGAACGCCTGCGCGAGTCCTTCCTCGCCTTCCCATATGAGGACGGTGCGCATGCCGGGCGTATCGAGGAGCATCGCCCCGCCCGGGAGGACGACGAGCTGGCGAGCGGTCGTCGTGTGCCGCCCGCGGCCGTCGGCGCGGAGGCCGGCGACACGCTGGAGATCGTGTCCGAGGAGGCCGTTCACGATCGTGGACTTGCCGACCCCGGAGGAGCCGACGAGGGCCACGGTCTTCCCGGGCGCGAGGTACGGCGCGAGCACGGCGAGGCCGTCCGGAGCGAGGGCGCTCGTCACGTGCACCGCGACTCCGGGTGCTGCGAGCTCGACTTCCGCCACGAGCGGGGCCGGATCCGCGCACAGGTCCGCCTTGCTCAGGACGACCACCGGCTCGGCGCCGCTCTCCCAGAGGAGCGCGAGATAGCGTTCGATCCGGCGCGGATTCAGGTCGCGGTCCAGGGACTGGACCAGGAACACGGTGTCCGCGTTGGCGGCGATCACCTGCTCCACGGTGCGCGCGCCGGCTTCCTTGCGTGAGAACTTGCTCCGCCGGGCGAGCACGCGGTGAATGAGCGCCGTCCCGGTCGCCGCCCCGCCGGGAGGCACCTCGGCGAGGACCCAGTCGCCGGCGCAGGGGAGCATGCTGCCGGGGGTGGCCGCCTCGTGGCGGAGCCGGCCGGCGAGCTCCGCGTACCAGCGGCCGTTCTCGCCGAGGAGGCGATAGCTCCCGCGCTGCTCCTCGACGACGCGCATCGGGATGCGGTCGCGATCCCGGGCCGGGTCGATCTGCCGGGCGAAGAACGAGCTCCATCCGAGTGATTCGAGAGTGATCAAGGTGGTCTTCCTCTGCCGTGAATGGCTTCGAGCGTGGGAAACAAACGGCAGCTCCGCGCGTCATGTCATCGCATGCGGAGAGCGGCGCGCACGCGCGCGGCTCGGTCCTGGCGCGGAGGAGCCGGCGGGAGCCGGCCGGAAGGCTGGGGGTCGAGACCCTGGCTAGGCCTGGCGGCCGGCGGCGGTTCCCTGGAGCACTTGGGCGGTGGTGGTTCTCATTTGGCACCTCCAGGGTTGGCGAGTCTCGATGGATCCGGGCGGGCGCCCGAACGTGGATGACCAGTGCGGAGAGTCTAGCCGATCTCCGCGCCGCGCGTCAAGAGGGCGCGCTCGCTCGCGGGCGTGCCAGACATGCGGCAAACGCTGTCGGGTCTTGTGAACTCCCCGGCCCGGCGCATGGGCCCCGCGGCCAACGCTGTCGGGTCCTGTGAACTCCCCGGCCTTGCCCTCCCGACCACCGCGCCCCACCGTGTCGCACGAACCGTGCCGCTGCGTTGCGAGAGATTGCGTGCAGGGAATTGCTTCGCGAGTCTCCCGCAAGGCATGCGCCCCCTTCCGCGCCGCCGGAGTGCGCACGCCGTTGTCACTCAAGCCAACTTCGTCGCCGTTTCCTTCCCGGGCGGCAGGGAACGGCGGCGAGCGGTCTCATGCTCGCGTGCAGACCACGATGAGCTCCTTCCCGTACGCCGGAGCGCTCCTCTGGAAGTCGGAGTACTCGGCGAGGAGCCGGAACCCGGAGAGCTCGAGCAGGTGGTGGAGCTCGTGCCGGTACGTCCAGCGGAGCCTGAGCTCCTCCATCTCCGTGCGCACCACGCGCCCCTCGGCATCGACCTCGGTCCAGCGCCAGATCTCGGTGAGGATCTGCGCGACCGGATCGTTCAGATGATCCACCGACTCCCAGAGCACGCTATTGCCGCTCACCGGATGGCGGTAACTCCCGAAGGTCCGCGGCGCATAGGGATTCCGCGGCAGCAGGCGATCGAGCTGCGGATCGAAGAGGTCGAGCACGAGCCGGCCGCCCGCGCGCAGGTGGCGATGCGCGGCCGCGAGGCACGAGCGCTGCTCCGCCACCGTGAGCAGCCCCTGAAACGAGCGGAACGTGCTGAAGATGAGGCCGAAGGACGTGCCCAGCGCGAACTCCTGCATCCCCGACTCGACGAAGCGCACGCGCGAGCGCACCTCCGGCGGTCGGCTCGCCGCCTTGGCCTCGGCGAGGGCGAGCATCGGCCGGTTCAGGTCGAGTCCGGTCACCTCGTATCCCGCTTCCGCGAGCGGCCACAGGACCCGGCCCGTGCCGCACGCGAGCTCGAGGAGCGGTCCGCCGGTCGTCGCGGCCTCGGCGAGGAGGAATGCCGTGTCCCCCATCCCGGCGGCGAGGATCGGATGCATGGAATCGTAGATCTCGACGCTCATGCCACCCCGCGCGTAGATCGCGGGAAGGGCGCCCGCCTCGGTCATGGTCACCTCCGGTCCAGTCGTCGTCTCGGAAGCGGTGCGGGCCCGCGAATCCCGGCCTCGCATCCGCCGGCGCGATGATAGCGCGCGATGCCCGCGCGCGTCGTGGCCGCGCTCGCGCCATGCCCGGGCCCGCTGTGCCCGCCCGGGCCGATTGCTGGTATCATCGGGCGTATGACTCAGGACACCGGATCCGCCGTCGCCGCGTCGCCGCCCGTCCCCGATCCCGCATCCCAGCCCGCCCCGCCCGTGCGCAAGATCTTCGGGGTCCATCCGCTCAAGTTCGTCTTCGCGATGGAGTACGTGCTGCAGGGGCTCGCCAATCCGTTCCAGGGGATCACCTACCAGCCGTTCTTTCGCCACTTCCGCACCGACTACGGATTGAGCGAGGCGGCGACCCAGGGCTACTTCTCGAAGTCCTACCTCGCCTGGAGCTTCAAGCCGCTCCTCGGCTTCCTCATCGACGCCTACGGGCGCACGCGGACGATCCTCATCCTGCTCCTCAGCCTCGGCGTGCTCGGGTTCCTCCTGACGCCGGTCCTCGACACGGGGGCGACGGCCTTCTTCGCGTTGATGTTCGTGCTCTCGATCGTGATGGCCGCGACCGATGTCTCGGTCGACCGGGCCACGGTCATCGCGGGCGATGAGGAAGCGAAGGCGACGGGCCGCTCCAAGTCGACGATGGTCGGATTGAACCAGGCGATCTGCTGGACGGCGATCTACGGCACCAGCATCCTGGCCGCGGTTCTCGGCGGCTACCTCGCCGAGCACGTGCCCTTCCACGGCCTCATGGTGGTCCTCGCCGTGGTGCCGCTCTCGGTGCTCGCCTTCGTGCTCCTCCTGCCGCGGGACCGCACTGTGGGCATCCCGCTCAAGCAGTCGATCCTCGGGTTCTGGCGCGGCCTCCACACCGGACCGATCCTCGGGATCATCCTCTTCTACTTCATCTTCCACTTCCAGCCGGCGATGGGCGCCCTCTGGACCAACTACCTGATCGAGACGCTCCGCTTCTCGCAGACCCAGATCGGGATCGCCGACGGCGTGAGCTACACCGGGTACTTCCTCGGCGTCCTCCTCTTCGCCTGGAAGGGTGTCAAGTGGCAGGACCGGATCGGGCTCCGGAAGATCTTCCGCTTCTACATCCTGATTAGCGTCGCCATGAACCTGACGCAGTACCTGCAAGTCGATCCGTGGTTCTCGACGATCGCGCTCGGCGTCTCTCGCGTGTTCCCCTTCCTGGGCGAGGAGACGGCACGGCTCGTCTACCTCTGCGCCTTCAACGGGCTCCTCGCCATCGGCGTCAGCCTGATCCGGATGAGCACCTTCAGCCTGGTCGGGGCCGTGATCCCGGTGGCCGCCGCGGGAAGCCTCTTCGCCGGTTTCATGTCGGTGTCGAACCTGGCCTACTCGTTCAGCTACGCGAGCGGCGCCTGGCTCTACGAGCACGGTCTCGAATTCGGTTTCCTGCAGTCGCTGCAGCAGCTCCTCTTCGGCATCCCCGGCGTCGCTGGCGGCGAGCTCTCGATCAACATGCTGATCCTGATCGGCTCGCTGGCCTACCTGCTGAGCTTCGTCACCGTGCACCTCCTGCCGGATCGCAAGGCGACCCTCGTCACCGAGGTGGAGGAGCACCGGTACCCCGGGCCCGAACGGTGGCAGGCCCTCCCGGTGCGTCTCCGCCGCGCCGTCGACCTGAGCGCGCTCGGGCTCGCGGTCGCCTTCGGGCTGGTCGCCGTCCTGCGCTGGAAGCTGGATCCGATCTCGACCGTGCTCATCGCCTTCTTCGGGATCGCGATGCTCCGGCAGGCCGGGCTCGACCTCTTGCTCCGCTCGCGGCGGCAGCCGGCGGTGTAGCGCCCGTGCGGCCGGGGCGATGACGGTCGCCGGCCGCGCCGCTAGCGAGCGCGCCGGACGAGGAGCCCGGTGAGGAGCGCACCGAGCGTCACGGCGAGCCCGCCGGCCGCGAGCGCCAGACCGAGCGCGAACGAAGCCGGCTCGTACCGCCAGGTGACCGTGTGGAGTCCCGCCGGCACGCGGACCGCACGGAAGAGGCCGAAGGCGCGGGCCGCCCGCGCCGGCGCTCCATCCACCTCGACCTTCCAGCCCGGGAAGTCCTGATCGAGGAGCACGAGCCAGCCCGCCTCCGGGGCGGTCAGGGTGGCGGTGACGGCGAGCGGGGAGTGCGCGAGGTCGCCGAGCACGCGGGTCGCGGCATCGGATGCGGCGCCGTAGACCGCCCCGCTCCGGGTGAGCGCCGCCGGGCTCTCCGCCGCGACCCCGGGATAGAGGAGCGCGACCAGGCGCCAGAGCGCCGGCGGGGCCACCTGCGTCCCGGTGCGCGCGGGGCCGAGGGCCGCCGCCGCCGGGAGCGGCGGGACGCCCGCCGCAGCGCGGGCGGCGCTCCGCGCCGCCTCGACCGCCGTCGAGTCGCTCGCCGCTTCCTGCGCGCGAGCGCAGAAAAATGCGCGAGGCCACGCGCGCTCGTGACCGAGCACGGTCACCCCGCCCCGCGCGATCTCCGTGAACGCGCTGCCCCCCGGCGCCGGGTCCGCCGGTTCGGCGGCGATCGCGTCGATCCCGGCGGCGGCGAGGAGATCGGGATCGAAGGAGGCGAGGGGCTGCCGGAGGAACGGCGCCGCCGACAGCGCCGCCGCGTAGCGGCTGTGCGCGGCGCTGCCCACCGCGTCGTGCAGGCGGAAGTCCTCGATCCCGTAGGCGGTGAGCGTGTTCGGCGGGAAGGCCCGGCCGGTGCCGATGGCCCGCGACACGCCGGGGCGGGCCTCGAGCGCGGCGATCGCCGGATCCGCGGTGAAGACCTCGCGCCGCGGAATGGCCGGCACGTAGCCCCGCCCGAAGTGCGCGAGGTCGACGCCGAGATGGAGGAGGAAGGCGAGGGCGAGGAGGGCGGGGTTGCGGACGAACCGCGCCGCCGGCCCGAGGAGGAGCGCGAGCGCGATGCCGAGAAGACCGGTGTGGATGAGCGTCGAGCGCACGGCGGCGAGGACGAGCGGCAGCCGCTCCATGTAGTACTCGAGCGGCTTCGCATGCGAGACCCCGGCGTAGCGGGCGGCGAGCCGCTCGGCTCCGATCGCGAGGAGCTTCTCGCGGGCGACCGGCAGGAGGAGGCCCGCGCCGAGCAAGATCGCGGCGGCGAAGGCGAGGAGGAGGACGAGGGCTCCGTGGCGGCTCCGCGCGCCGCGCTCGCTCACCGCGCCGACCGGGCGTCCGGGGCCGTGGCGCCCGGCCGCCGGGCGCCCGCCGCCGATCACCGTCTCGAGACCGCAGGCGCCGAGGAGGGCGAGGGCGAACGCCGTGAGGAGCGTGAGCCCGGTGACGTTGGCCGAGATGCGGAAGACAGGCACGTGCTGCGCGAGCTGCCAGAGCGGCGTCGGGTAGACGAGGGCGAGCGCGAGGACGAGCCCGGAGCCGAGGGCGAGCACGAGGCGGCGGCGCGTCGGATCGGGGCGACGGGTGCCGGGGAGGAGGGCGCTCCCCAGCGCGACGAGCGCGAGCACGGCCGTCGCGAGCCCCGCGTACTGGGTGGCCACCGCGTGGTAGTTCCGCGGTCCGAAGTAGGTGTTCGGGCGCACGGGTGTGCCGTAGATCTCGGGCATGACGAGGCCGACCGCGCAGGACGGCGGGTTCCAGAACCGGGTTGTGCCGCGATTGGCGATAACTGCGCCTTCGCGCAGATATTCGAGGAAGGGGAGGAGGCCGGGGGCGGCGACGAGGAGGGCCGCGAGGTGGGCCGCGGCGAGGAAGGCGAACGCCGCGGCGAGGCGCGGGCGGCTCGCCGCGGTCGGGGGCGGCAGGAGCCGTCCGGTCGCGAAGACGAGGACCGAGGCGAACCCGACGTAGAGCGCGGTCTCCGGGTGGCCGCCGAGGAGCACCGCCCCCATGACGAGGGCGAGCAGCGCGGCGCCGAGGAGCTCGCCGCCGCGCGCGATCCGGAACGAGAGGAGGGCGGCGAGCGGCAGCCACATGCTCACGTTCGCGTTCGGGTGATAGAGGAGGATCGCGAGCGAGCCCGAGCCGAGGAAGGCGATCGCAGCGAAGAGCGCCGCGCTCGCCCCGGCCCCGAGCTCCGCGGCGAGCAGCACCATGCCGGCCCCGGCCACGAGGAGGCGGATCGCGGTCGCCGCCGCGGGGGCCCGGTCGGGAGGAAGGCCGCTTGCCAGCCACTCGGCGGGGGCGAAGGGGGCCGCCTGCTGGTTGGCCAGGAGCGGCGAGCCCGTTCCGGCGTAGGGATTCCAGAGGGGCGGGAGCCCGGCCGCAGCGAGTCCCCGGGTGAGGACCCGCCACGGATAGAACTGCGCGGCCTGATCGAAGAGGAGGTGGTTCGCCGCCTCCCAGTCGGGGCTGACCTGGGACTCCCAGGGGGGAAACCGATGGAGGAGGTCCACACCGAGGAGCGCCCGGTCGGCCGGGACCGCCGGGGCCAGGAAGAAGGCGACCCAGGCGATGACGCCGAGGAGGGCGAGGGAGAGGCCGAGAGCGCGCGGGGAAGCCGGTGGCATCACGTGCCCGCGGAATGGGGGGTGGAGGGGGCCGCCGCGCGTGCCATGGCGCCGAGACGCTACCACACCGGGGCCGGGCGGGGGAGGCGGCCGTGGCGTGGGGCAGGGGATGGCCGGGAGGCGATCGGGGGGAGGCGGCCGCCGGAGCCGCCGCACGGACGTGCTAGGATCAGCGGTCAAGCGTCGGCGAGGCTGCCGGCGCTTGCCGCTCGCTCCCAGGATCCGCTCGCTCCAGGAAAGGGCCACGCTGCCTCGATGATCGTGGTGATGCGCCCCGGGGCCACCCCGGGGGAGATCAAGGCGGTCACCGACCGCATTCGCGCGCTCGGGTTCGTCCCCCACCCGATTCCGGGCGCGGTCACGACCGCGATCGGCGTGACCGGCAATACGACCGCCGTCGATCCGGCGCACTTCGAGGATATGGCCGGGGTCGCCGAGGCCATCCAGATCACCCATCCCTGGAAGCTCGTCGGCCGCGACGTGGGGCGGGCTGACTCGCTGGTCGTTGCCGGCGGGGTGACGATCGGCGGGCCCGAGGTGGTCGTCATCGCCGGCCCGTGCGCGGTCGAGAGCCTCGAGCAGACGCTCGCCGTGGCGCGCGCGGTGAAGGCGGCCGGCGCGCATCTCCTGCGCGGCGGCGCGTACAAGCCGCGCACCTCGCCCTACAGCTTCCAGGGTCTCGGCCCCGAAGGCCTCGAGATCCTGGCCCGCGTGCGCGCCGAGGTCGGCCTCCCTGTCGTCACCGAGGCCGTCGACGATCGCTCGTGCGATCTGGTCGCCGAGACCGCCGACATGATCCAGATCGGCGCGCGGAACATGCAGAACTTCGCGCTCCTGAAGCGAGCGGGCCGCGCCCGGAAGCCCGTGCTCCTGAAGCGCGGCATGGCGGCGACGGTCGAGGAGCTCCTCATGGCGGCGGAGTACATCGCGGCCGAGGGGAACCCGCACATCGTCCTCTGCGAGCGCGGTGTGCGCACGTTCTCCGATCACGCGCGCAACACGCTCGATCTCGCGGTCGTCCCCGCCGTCAAGCGCATGAGCCACCTGCCGATCATCGTCGACCCGAGCCACGGCACGGGCCGCCGCCACAAGGTCGCCCCGCTCGCCCGCGCCGCGATCGCGGTCGGGGCCGACGGCGTGATGATCGAGGTGCACAACGATCCCGATCGCGCCCTCTCGGACGGGCCGCAGGCGCTCTTCCCCGATCAGTTCGCGACCCTCATGAACGAGCTCCGGAGCCTGGCTCCGATCGTCCAGCGGACGCTCCGCCCGCCGGCCGCTGTTTTCCCGCAACCTGCGGCCGCCGGCCGCCGATAACCAGGAGCGGCTCGGTCTCGCCGGTGCGGAGTGCGACGCTTCGCTCCGGGGGTGACCCCGGGCCACCCCCCGACCCCGAAACCCATCCCATCAGGGACTGCACAAGGACCCCATGCCATCTCCGGTTGGACACGGACTCGCCGGCCTCGTTATCGAAGGGTTCAGTCGCCTCCATCCGGCAGGGCGCCGCCACGCCGCGCGCCGGCGCAAAGGCCGCTCCCGGCTCGCCGGGCTCGGCTTCGCCGCCCTGCTCGTCTTCGCGGCGAACGCGCCCGATCTCGATTTCATCCCCGGGATCCTCATCGGTGAAGCCGACCGCTTTCATCACGGCCCCGCGCACAGCCTCGGCGCCGCGGTCCTCTTCGGGCTCGGCGCGACTCTCATCGCCTGGCTCTGTCGCGCCCGAGCGCCGCTCCGCTTCGGGCTGTGGATGGCGCTCGCCTTCAGCTCGCATCTCCTGCTCGACATGTTCTCGCTCGACAAGCGGCCGCCGAACGGCGTCCCGCTCCTGTGGCCGCTCACCGACCGCTACTTCGTGGTCGCCTACCCGCTCTTCATGGACATCCAGCGCACGGCGGGCGAGCCGAACTTCCTCCGGAGCCTGATTCGCGAGCACAACTTCGACGCCATGTTCTGGGAGCTCATGATCATGGGTTTCGTCCTCGCCGTGTCGCGGGTCGGGATCCACGTCGGGCAGGGACTCGGGGGACGCTCGCGCCGGCGCGTCAGGGCGCGGGCTCCCGAGTTCGGCGGCGGCGAGGCGTAGAGCGGGGCCAGCGGTGCCGACCCATCTCGCCGTCATGGATGTGGCCCCCGACAAGCGGGGGTCGTTCGAGAACTACACGGTGCGGCTCGCCGCGGCCCTCGAGGGTCGCGGGTGGCGGAGCGTCCAGGCCTTCTGGGGGCCGCCGCCGCGCTGGCTCGAAGCAGAGCTCCGGGCGGCGGGCGCGGAGATCCTTGTCCTCTCGGCGCAGCCCGAATTCGCGGCCCGGAACGCGTGGCCGAGCGGGATGGCGCGCGACCTGGCCATGGCGCGTCTCCTGCGGCGACTCGCGCGCACGCTCACGCCCGACGTCGTGCATCTCCACTTCTGCGTCATCTTCTCGCTCCTGCCGCTCGCGCTCCGCGCCGGCGGGGCGCGGAACGTGATCGCGACCGAGCACATCTCGCTGCCCTTCGCCGCGCGCTCGCTCCCGCGCGACGTCGCGGCGCGGCTCCGCAACGGCGTGTGTCTCGGCGCCGTCGCCAGGATCCTCGCGGTGTCCGACTACGTACGCCGGCGCCTCGTCGTCTCGGACCACGTGCCCGCGTCACTCGTCGACGTGCTCTACAACGGCGTGGATCTCTCCCGGTTCCACCCGGTCGAGGAGCCCGCGAGCGCGATCCGCGCCCGGCTCGCGATCCCGCCCGACGGCGAGGTCGTGACCTCGGTCGGGCAGCTCATCGACTTCAAGGGCTTGAACTACCTGATCGACGCCGCGGATCTCCTCCGCGCGCGCCCCGGACTCACCGTGCTCGTGGCCGGGGACGGCGACCGGCGGGATGCGCTCGCCGCGCAGATCGACCGGCTCGGGCTCGCGGGCCGCGTGCGCCTCCTCGGGAAGCGCGATGACGTGCACGCGCTCCTCGCCGCATCCGATCTCTTCGTCTGTCCCTCGGTGTGGGACGAGGCGCTCGGGTACGTGATCCTCGAGGCGATGGCGGTCGGGCTCCCCGCCGTGGCGAGCCGGGTCGGCGGCATCCCGGAGGTCGTGCGCGAGGGCGAGACCGGACTCCTCGTGCCCCCGCGCGATGCGGCGGCGCTCGCCGCGGCGATCGCGAGTCTCCTCGATGACCCGGCCCGGCGGCGGTCGATGGGGCAGGCGGGCCGGCGCGTCGTCGCCGAGGAGTTCTCGATGGAGCGGGCGATCGCCGCCACGGTGGATCTCTACGCGCGCCTCGCCGGCGGCGCCCCGGAGCCTGCCGGCGCGGCGGCGAATCTGCTACAATCGACACGATGAGTCTCTCGTCCTCGATGCTGCGGCACGCCGCCTTGCTCACCGTGCTCGCCCTTGGGCTCGGCCTCGGCGCCGCCGCCCCGGCCCGGGCAGAGGATCCGCCCGCGGAGCTCTCGCTTCCCGACCTGAACGGATTCGTCACGGGTCGTCTTCGCGTCGCCCTCGACATCGCCGGGGCCGACAGCATGCAGGCGGGGACGATCGACATCGGCTTCGACCCGGCCATCGTGACCCCGCTCCCGCTCACGCTCGCGCGCGGGCCCTTCGGCCAGTCGCTGCCCGGGATCTGGGGCGCCTCGATCCCGGCCGAAGGCGTCTTCCGTATCGCCTTCTCGACCCCGGACCCGACGGGCTTCGTGGGCTCGGGAACGCTCTGCACCTTCGACGTGGACCTGATCGCGGCGGGCACCTCGCCGCTCGCCTTCCGCTCGATCCTCCTCGAGCGGACCCCCGCGATCCAGCTCCCCGCCACCGGGCGGGACGGGTCGATCGCCGCGGTGCCGCTGGCCGTGGACGCGACGACCTGGGGGCGCGTGAAGCGCCGGTTCGACGCCCCGCGCTGACCCGCGACCCGCGCACTCCCGGGCGACCCGCGCACTCCCGGGCGACCCGCGCCCCCCCCGGGGCACCTCCACCGCATTCTTCTTGTCCGATCCGCACGGCGAGTGGTAAGGTCCCTTCGTCGCGAGGCAGTTCCGCTTGCGGCCAGGAACAGGCAACGGGCCTTTTAACTCGGTCCAGCGAGACCGGAAAGGGTTCCCCGATCGTGAGTGCCCCGAACCACATCCGGCGCGCCCGGTCCGCCGCGTGCGACCTCTCCCCATATCGGGGGAGAGGTTTTTTTGTGCCCGCCGCCGGGCTCGATCCCGATCCGGCGTCCCGCCGGAGCGCCGCGAGGAGGAGCGACTGATGTCGGAAGTCGTCGAGCGGGACGAGGGCGACCGCCGCCTGATCATGGGGCCGCCCGAGATGCGCCGCGCCGTGACCCGCATCGCCCACGAGATCGTCGAGCGCAACCGCGGCACCGAGCGCCTGGCGCTCGTCGGCATCCTGCGCCGGGGCGTGCCGCTCGCCCGCCGCATCGCGAAGAACATCCTCGACTTCGAGGCGGCCACGATCCCGGTCGGAGAGCTCGACATCACGCTCTACCGGGACGACCTCGCCACCATCGGGCCGCAGCCGATCGTGCGCGCCACCAACATCGACTTCGACATCAGCGATCGCGTGCTCGTGCTCGTGGACGACGTGCTCTACACCGGCCGCACCGTGCGCGCGGCGCTCGATTCGCTGATCGACTTCGGCCGGCCGCGCCTGATCCAGCTCGCGGTGCTCGTCGATCGCGGGCACCGGGAACTGCCGATCCGCGCCGACTATGTCGGGAAGAACGTGCCGACCTCTCGCTTCGAGATCGTCGACGTGCGCCTCGAAGAGCACGACGGCGAGGAACAGGTGACCATCCGGGAGGTGCCCCGCCATGACTGATCGCAAGCGCGATCTCCTCGGGCTCGCCGGGATCGAGCGCCGGGAGATCGAGCATCTCCTCGACTCGGCCGGGGCGTTCAAGGCCGTGCTCGAGCGCCCCATCCCCAAGGTGCCCACCCTCCGCGGGCAGACCGTGGCGAACCTCTTCTTCGAGAACTCGACCCGCACGCGCATCTCCTTCGAGCTGGCGGAGAAGCGCCTGTCGGCCGACGTCGTCAACTTCTCGGCCTCGGGCTCGAGCGTGTCGAAGGGGGAGAGCCTCCTCGACACCGCGAAGAACATCCAGGCCATGCAGGTGGACATGATCGTGATCCGCCACTCCTCCTCGGGTGCGCCGCACTTCCTGGCGCGGCACCTGGATGCGGCGGTGATCAACGCCGGCGACGGCACGCACGAGCATCCCACCCAGGGGCTCCTCGACATCTTCACCATGCGCGAGCACAAGGGGCGGGTGGCCGGTCTCCGGGTCGCGCTCGTCGGCGACATCCAGCACAGCCGCGTGGCGCGCTCGAACCTGTGGGGGTTGCTCACCCTCGGGGCGGAGGTGACCCTGTGCGGGCCGCCGACCCTCCTCCCGGCCGAGATCGGAGCGTTCGGCTGCCGCGTCACCTCGCGCCTCGAGGAGGCGATCGAGGGCGCGGACGTCATCATGGTGCTCCGCATCCAGCTCGAGCGCCAGCGCCAGGGACGGCTCCCGAGCCTGCGCGAGTACGCGCAGCTCTATTGCCTCACGCGCGAGCGCGTCGCGCTCGCCAGGCCCGATGTCCTCATCATGCATCCCGGCCCCATCAATCGCGGGGTCGAGATCACGCAGGAGGTGGCCGACGGTCCGGGCTCGGTGATCCTCGAGCAGGTGACGAACGGCGTGGCGGTGCGGATGGCGGTCCTCTTCCGGGCGAGCGGCCTCGATCCGGGGGCGCTCGTCGAGGAGGGAGGCGCCGGCGAAACGGCGCGCGGGGATGCGTCCGGCGCCGAGAAGACCCAGGAGCAGCGCCCCGCGCAGTCGCCGACGAACGGGAAGAGCGGGCGTGGAGCGCCGGGCCCGGCGGCGGCGCCCCCGGCCATGAGCCAGGCGGGAGGGAAGAGCCATGACTGAGCAGATGGCCACGGCGCAGCCGGTAACCCTCCTCGTCCGCGGCGGCCGGCTCGTGGACGGGAACGGCGTCGATCGCGTGGCCGACGTCGCGATCGCCGGTGACACGATCGCGGCGATCGGCACCGGGCTCGCCGGCGCTCCCGGGGCCACGGTCCTCGATGCCGCGGGCCTCCTCGTCCTTCCCGGTCTCTGCGACATGCACGTGCACCTCCGCGAGCCCGGAGAGGAGGACAAGGAGACGGTGGCGAGCGGGGTGGCGGCGGCGGTCGCCGGCGGCTTCACCGACGTCGCCTGCATGCCGAACACGCGTCCCGCGCTCGACGACCAGTCGCGCGTCCGCTTCGTGCGCGAGCGGGCCCGCGCGGCCGGGCTCGCCCGCGTGCACGTGATCGCCGCGGTGACCCAGGATCGCGCCGGGGAGCAGCTGACCGAGATGGCGGATCTCCGCGCCGCCGGGGCGGTCGCCTTCTCCGATGACGGCGCCCCGGTCAGGAACGCCGAGCTCATGCGCCGCGCCCTCGAGTACGGGAAGATGGTGGGAGCGCCGATCATCGATCACTGCGAGGACCGGGACCTCGCGGCGAACGGCGTCATGAACGAAGGCCGGGTGGCGACCGAGCTCGGCCTCCGCGGAATCCCGTCGGCGGCCGAGGATGTCATGATCGCGCGCGACATCCTGCTCGCCGAGATGACCGGCGCCCACGTGCACATCGCGCATCTCTCGACCCGCGGCGGCGTCGAGCTCGTGCGCCAGGCGAAGGTGCGCGGCGTGCGGGTGACCGCCGAGGTGACGCCCCATCACCTCGTGCTCACCGACGAGGCGGTGCGGCGCTACGATCCGAACACCAAGATGAACCCCCCGCTCCGCACCGCGGCCGACGTCCTGGCGCTCCGCGCCGGGCTCCGGGACGGGACGATCGACGCGATCGCGAGCGACCACGCTCCGCACACCGATCACGAGAAGGAGCTCGAGTTCGACCAGGCGCCGTTCGGGGTGGTCGGTCTCGAGACCGCCTTCTCGCTCATGCTGACCGAGCTCGTGGACAAGGGGGTCGTGGACCTGCCGGGGCTCGTCCGGGCGATGAGCCTCGCGCCGCGCCGGATCCTCGGCCTCGCCGGCGGGGTGCTCGCCGCGGGGGCGCCGGCCGATCTCGCGCTCGTCGATCCCGAAGCCCGCTGGCAGGTGGACCCGAAACGCTTCCGCTCGAAGGGGCAGAACACCCCGTTCGCGGGCTTCCGGCTTCGCGGCGAGGTGGCGGCCACGATCGTCGGCGGGCGGCAGGTCTACGCCCGGGCGACGGCCGGGGTGCGTTGATGGGACCTGAGTTCGAGCGCCGGCACGGCGTCGCGGAGAGCGGCCCGGCCGCCCTCGCGCTCGAGGACGGTCGCGTCTTCCGCGGGCGCGCCGCCGGCGCGCGCGGCCTCGCCGTCGGGGAGGCCGCCTTCTGCACCGCGATGACCGGCTACCAGGAGGTGGTGACCGATCCCTCCTATGCCGGCCAGATCATTCTCATGACCTTCCCGCTCATCGGGAACGCCGGCGCCAACGCGACCGATTCGGAAGCGGCGATCCCGCGCGCCCGCGGTCTCGTCGTCCGCCGTTTTTCGCGGTACACCACCAATCATCGCGCCGAGGAGAGCTTCCTCGATTTCCTCCTCCGGCACGGGATCCCGGCCGCCGAGGACCTGGACACCCGCGCCCTCACCCGCCACCTGCGGACGCGCGGGGCGATGCGCGCCGCGCTCGTGACCGACGAGCGCGCGCGGCGCGGCGACCAGGAGCTCGCCGCCCTGGCCTCTGCGGCGCCCGGCCTCATCGGCGTCGACCTCGCGACCGCGGTGAGCCGCGCCGCCCCCGAGCGCGTCCTCGCGGGCGGCCGCTCTGAGCCCGTCCCCGCCGGGGATCCGTTCGCGGGCGGCGCCGGCCCGCGGCTCCTCGTCCTCGACTTCGGCGCCAAGGCCGGCATCCCGGCGGCGCTCGCCGCGCGCGGCGCGCGCGTGGTGGTCATGCCGGCGACGACGCCGGCCGCCGACCTCCTCGCCCTCCGCCCGGACGGGGTCGTTCTCGCCAACGGCCCCGGCGATCCGGAAGCGGTCCGGCCCGGGATCGCGCTCGCGTGCGCTCTCCTCGGCCGGACGCCGCTCTTCGGCATCTGCCTCGGGCACCAGCTCCTCGCGCTCGCGCTCGGGCTCGGGATCGAGAAGCTCCACTTCGGGCATCGCGGCGCCAACCATCCGGTGCTCGATCTCGAGAGCGGGCGGGTGCTCGTGACGAGCCATAACCACGGCTTCACGGTCGTTCCGCGCGGCGGGCGCGAGATCGAGGTGACGCACCGGAGCCTCTTCGACTCGACGCTCGAGGGGTTTCGCGAGCGCGCGCTCCGCGTCCGCGCTGTCCAGTTCCATCCCGAGGCGCGCCCGGGCCCGCACGATGCGAGCCCCATCTTCGAGCGGTTCCTTGCCGATGTCGCCGCGGTTCCCACCACCGCCGCCGGAGTGCCATGCCCCGCCGTCCTGATCTGAACCGCGTCCTGATCCTCGGCTCCGGGCCGATCGTGATCGGCCAGGCCTGCGAGTTCGACTACTCGGGGACCCAGGCCTGCCGCGCGCTCGGACAGGTCGGGATCGAGGTGACTCTCGTCAACTCGAATCCGGCGACCATCATGACCAACCCGGACATGGCGGCGCGCACCTACATCGAGCCGATCACCCCCGAGTTCGTCGAGAAGGTGATCGCGCGCGAGAAGCCGGACGCGCTCCTGCCGACCCTCGGCGGGCAGACCGCGCTCAACGTCGGGCTCGCCCTCGCCGAGAGCGGAGTGCTCGCGCGCCACGGCGTCGAGCTGATCGGCGCGCGGGCCGAGGTGATCCACAGGGCCGAGGACCGGCTCGCCTTCAAGGAGGCGATGGCGGCGGCGGGGCTCGATCTCCCGCGCTCCGGCGAGGCGCGCTCGGTCGCGGAGGCGCTCGCGCTCGCCGATGAGATCGGCGGCGCGGTCATCGTCCGCCCGAGCTTCACGCTCGGCGGCGGCGGGGCCGGGCTCGCCCGCACCCGCGAGGAGGTGGCCGAGGTCGTCGCCCGCGGGCTCAAGCAGAGCCCGGTCGGGCGCGTCCTGATCGAGGAGTCGGTCGCCGGCTGGAAGGAGTTCGAGCTCGAGGTGATGCGCGATCACGCCGACAACGTCGTGATCGTGTGCTCGATCGAGAACGTGGACCCGATGGGGATCCACACCGGGGACTCGATCACGGTCGCGCCGGCCCTCACCCTGACCGACCGCTGCTACCAGGATCTCCGCGACCAGGCGATCCGCGTCATGCGCGCGATCGGCGTCGACACCGGCGGCGCCAACATCCAGTTCGCGGTGAATCCGGCCGACGGGCGGGCGGTCGTGATCGAGATGAACCCGCGCGTGTCGCGAAGCTCCGCCCTCGCCTCCAAGGCGACCGGCTTCCCGATCGCGAAGCTCGCCGCCCTCCTCGCCGTCGGCTACACGCTCGACGAGATCAAGAACGACATCACCGGCACGACGCCTGCCTCCTTCGAGCCGGCGCTCGACTACGTCGTGGTCAAGGTGCCGCGCTTCGCCTTCGACAAGTTCCCGGCCGCCGAGCGGGTGCTCGGGCCGCAGATGAAGTCGGTGGGGGAGGTGATGGCGATCGGGCGCACGTTCGAGGAGGCGCTCATGAAGGCGCTCCGCTCGCTCGAGGTGGATCGCGCCCGCGATCGCACCCTCGGCGGCGGCCCCTTCTCGCCCGGCGAATCGCCCGACCCGGCGGTGGCCGGCGTCGAGCGGCTCTACGCCGTCGGCGCGGCCCTCCTCGGCGGCGCGAGCGTCACCGCCGTGGCGCGCGCGAGCGGCATCGATCCCTGGTTCGTGGACGCGATCGGCGGGCTCGTCGCCCTCGAGACCGAGATCGCGGCGGCCGGATGGCCGCTTCCCGCCGAGCTCCTCCGCCGCGCGAAGCGCGCCGGCTTCGCCGACCGCCAGCTGGCGCGGATCGCCGGCGCCGCGAGCGAGCTCGACGTGCGCGCCCACCGCGAGGAGCACGGCATCCGGCCGACCATGAAGGCGGTCGACACCTGTGCCGCCGAGTTCGCCGCCGCCACCCCCTATCTCTACTCGACCTACGAGGAGGAGGACGAGGCCACCGCCGACCCGCGCCCCACGGTCATCATCCTCGGCTCGGGCCCGAACCGGATCGGACAGGGCATCGAGTTCGACGCCTGCTGTGTCGAGGCCTCGTTCGCGCTGCGCGAGCGCGGCTACCGCGTGGTCCTCGTCAACTCGAACCCGGAGACCGTGTCCACCGACTACGACGTCTCGGACCGCCTCTACTTCGAGCCGGTCGTGCTCGAGAACATGCTCGAGGTGATCGCGCGCGAGCGTCCGCTCGGCGTCATCGTGCAGCTCGGCGGGCAGACGCCGCTCGGGCTCGCCGGGCCGCTGGCCCGCGCCGGCGTCCCGCTCCTCGGCACCTCGTGGGACGCGATCGACCAGGCGGAGAACCGCGAGCGGATGAAGGTGCTGATCGAGAAGCTCGGCATGCGCTACCCGCGAAGCGCCGCGGTGAGCGACCCGGCCGCTGTGATGGAGACCGCGGCGGCGCTCGGCTATCCGCTCCTCATCCGGCCGTCCTACGTGCTCGGCGGCCAGGGGATGCGCGTCATCACCGATCCCGAGGAGCTCGCGACCTTGCTCGCCGGCGGCTCGCTCGCCATCACGCCCGAGCGCCCGCTCATGCTCGATTCCTTCATCGAGGACGCGATCGAGGTGGATGTGGACGCGGTGGCCGACGGGGAGACGGTGGTGGTCGGTGCGGTCCTCGAGCACATCGAGGAGGCCGGCGTCCACTCCGGCGATTCCTCCTGCGTGACGCCGCCGTGGTCGCTCGGCGAGGAGATGGTCGACGCGCTCCGCGATCACACGCGGCGGCTGGCCGGCGCGCTCGGCGTCGTCGGGCTCCTGAACGTGCAGTACGCGATCAAGGGGGACACGATCCTCGTCCTCGAGGTGAACCCGCGCGCCTCGCGCACGGTGCCCTTCGTGGCCAAGGCGACCGGGGTGCCGCTCGCCCGCCTCGCCGCCCGGGTCATGGTCGGGGAGAAGCTCCGGACGATGGACGTGCCGCTCGATCTCGAACCGCTCGGGGTGTGCGTCAAGAAGCCGGTCCTGCCCTTCGACCGCTTCCCGGGGGAGGATCTCCTCCTCGGTCCGGAGATGCGCTCGACCGGCGAGGTGATGGGCATCGATCGGGATCTCGGGCGGGCCTTCCTGAAGGCGCTCCTCGCCGATCCCGGCGGCGGGGAACTCCCGGCCGCGGGGGCCGTGTTCATCTCGGTCAGGGACCGGGACAAGCGCCCGGCGGTGTGGGTCGCCAAGCGGCTGGTGCAGCTCGGCTACGAGGTGGCGGCCACCGCCGGCACGGCGCGCCTCTTCGAGCTCTCGGGGATCCCGGTCCGGAGGGTGTTCAAGGTGCACGAGGGCAGCCCGAACGCGGTCGACCTGATCCGCGCGGGGGAGATCCGGCTCGTCATCAACACGCCGCTCGGCCGCCCCTCGCGCTACGATGAGAAGGCGATCCGCCGCGCCGCCCTCGAGCGAGGAGTGCCATGCGTGACCACCATGTCGGGTGCGCAGGCGGCGATGAGCGCCATGGAGGCGCTCCGCGCCGGCGGGCTCGAGGTGAGCGCTCTGCAAGATCGCCTGCCGGCGGCCCTCGCGCTCGGCCGATGAGGGGCTCGCTGCGAGAGAGGGCCGGAGCGGGCGGGCGCCTCGGCGTCTTCATCGCCGTCCTCGCGGCCGGCCTCTCCTGCGCCTACTACAACACCTTTCACACCGCCCGCTCCTACTTCCGCGACGCCGAGGAGCAGTACCAGGCGAGCGGGCAGGAGCACGCGGCTCCCGGCATGCTCGACCTCTACGCCAAGTCGATCGAGCGGAGCCAGAAGGTCATCACCGACTACCCGCGGTCGAAGTGGGTGGATGACGCGCGCCTCCTGATCGGCCAGGCCTACCTGCGCCGCGAGGAGTTTGAGAAGGCGATGAGCAGCTTCGACGAGCTGATCGAGAAGCAGCCCGATTCGAAGCTCATCCCGGACGCGACCTTCGGGATCGGGCTCTGCCAGCTCGGGCGCGGCGACTGGGAGATGGCGCAGGGGACGCTCAGCCGGCTCCTGGTCGAGAATCCCAAGTACAAGCGACGGGGCGAGGTGATGTACCGCCTCGCCGAGAACGCGGCCAAGCGCCGCGACTACCGGACCGCGATCGCGGGCTACACGGGGCTCCTCGCGGAGAAGGAGACGAAGGGGCTCGATCTCGCCCGCATCCACCGCGCGCGCGGCGAGGCGTACCTCGCGATCGAGATCCCCGACTCGGCGCTCGCCGACTTCGAGGCGACCGTGAGTCTCTCGAGCGTGCCCAAAACGCGCTACGAGGCCAGGCTTCTGGCCGGGGAGAGCCTCGAGCAGCTCGGGCGGAACGAGGACGCGCTCGCTCTCTACGGGCAGCTCGAACGCGAGATGCCGGGGCCGCAGGAGCTCCCGCAGACGCTGCTCCGGCAAGGGCGGGCGCTGAACGCGCTCGGCCGCCATCCCGACGCCCTCGCCGTGTACGCCCGCGTGATCAAGGAGTTCCCGGCGTCGGCCTTCGCCGCCGAGGCGCAGTACCAGACCGCGTTCACCGAAGAGATCTACCTCGAGAATCTCGACGCGGCGAAGGAATCCTACGGCAAGGTGCGCGAGATCGCGCCGGGCTCGGAGTTCGCGACCCTGGCCGACGAGCGCAAGCAGTCGATCGACCTCTACGGCCAGTACCGCACCGAGATGGCCGAGGGCGGCGAGGAGGAGAAGAAGGCGACGGCGGCGCTCATGCTGGCCGAGGTCTCGCTCTTCCGCCTGCGCAAGGTAGACGAGGCGATCGCCGCCTACGAGGCCGTCGAGCGCGACTACCCGCAGTCCTCGGTGGCGCCCAAGGCGGCGTACGCGGTGGCCTGGATCCAGGAGCACGAGAAGGGGGATTCAGTCGCCGCGCACGCGAGCTACGAGCGGGTGTTCGCCCTCTATCCCGACACCGAGTTCGGCGTCGACGCCGGGGTGCGGAGCGGGCGCCTGTCCGCCGATTCGCTCTCGATCTACCGGGGACGGGTGCTCCGCATCCGGGCGGTGGCCGATTCGCTGTCCGACGTGTCGCGCGCGCGCGCGGAGGCGGCGCGCATGGACTCGCTGGCCGCGGCGGGCGGAATCGACTCCCTGGGCGCGGCGGTCGGCATCGATTCGCTGGCGGCCGGGCGGGTCGATTCGCTCGGCGGGGGGCGAACCGGCGTGCCGGCCGGGCCGGGCCGGGCCGATTCGCTCGCCGCCGCCGGATCGGATACGCTCCGGCCCGCGCCGCCCGCCATGCCCCCGGGGGTGTTCACGCCGCCCGGGAGCACGCCGCCGCCGGGAACACCGCCGCCCGGGAGCGCGCCGCCGCCGGGAACACCGCCGCCGGGAACGCCGCCGCCGGAGGCGATGGCGCCGGTCCCGCGACCACCGGAGTCGGCGCCGCCCGACACGGCCCGCAGTTCCCTGGCCCCACCGGAATGAGGTGCACCGCAAGATGCCGATCGATTCGCGACCCCGCGCCGTGAGCGTGCGCGCCGAGGTGCTCATGAATCGCCCGGTGATGCCGGGCGGAGCGATCCTCCGTCTCGCGCTGCCGGCCGCTCCCTCCTTCCCGGTCCCGGCGGCCGGGCAGTTCGTGCATCTCCGGCTCGGCGAGTTCCCGCTCCTCCGCCGCCCGTTCAGCGTGCTCGGCTTCGCGCCGGCGGCGAGCGGAGCGACGCTCGAGGTCCTCTACGCGGTCGTCGGCCTCGGCACCGAACGCATCGCGGCGCTCGTCCCCGGCGATCACGTCGAGATCCTCGGGCCGCTCGGGAACGGCTACGTGCTCGGCGCCGGAGGGCCCCTGGTCCTCGTCGCCGGCGGTCGCGGCGCCGCGCCGCTCTATCGCCTCCTCGAGAGCGGGGCGGCTCGCGGGCGCGAGGTCACCTTCCTTTTCGGCGCGCGGAGCCGCGAGTACCTGTGGGAGCTCGCGCGGCTCTCGGGCCTCGACCATCGCCTGGCGACCGATGACGGATCAGCCGGCGAGAAGGGCACCGTGATCGATCTCCTCGCCGCCGAGCTCGCCCGGCTCGAACACGCGGGCAGCGCGGCCACGACGCGCGTCCTCGCCTGCGGGCCCGAGATCATGCTCCGGCGCGTGGCGGAGACGGCGGCCGCCTGCGGCGTCGAGGCGCAGGTCGCGGTCGAGAGCCCGATGGGCTGCGCGATCGGGATCTGTCGCGGCTGCGTGATCCCGCGGCGGGCGACCGCGGCCGGGCCGTGGCCGCGCGACGGGAACGCGCGCTACGCCACCGTGTGCAAGGAGGGACCGGTGTTCCTCGGCGCCGAGGTGGACTGGGACGCGCTTGAGCGCGCCCTCGACCCGGCAGCGGCGGTGGCGCCATGACCGCGGCGGTGGACCTCTCGGTACGCATCGGGGCGCTCACGCTCGCGAACCCGATCCTCCTCGCCTCGGGCACCTGCGGCTACGGGGTCGAGCTCGCCGGGCTCCTCGACTTCACGGCGATCGGCGGGATCGTCACCAAGACGGTGACGCCGCGCCCGCGCGAGGGGAATCCGCCGCCCCGGATCGCGGAGACGCCGTCCGGCATGCTCAACTCGATCGGGCTCGAGAACGTGGGCATCGACGTCTTTCTCGCCGAGAAGCTGCCGGCGGCGGCGTCGCTCCCGACCAGGATCGTGGTCTCGGTGGGCGGGCATCAAGTCCCCGACTACGTCGAGCTCGCGCGCCGGCTGGATCCCGAGCCCCAGGTTGCGGCGATCGAGCTGAACCTCTCCTGCCCGAACGTGTCCGGGGGGCTCGATCTCTCGCTGAGCCGGGCGGGCTGCGCGGAGGTGGTCAGCGCCGTGCGCCGGGTGACCACGAAGCCCTTGATCGCCAAGCTCACCCCCAACGTGACCGCGATCGGCGAGATCGCCCGCGGCGCCGAGGAGGGCGGCGCCGACGCGGTGTCGCTCGTCAACACCTTCATCGGCATGGCCATCGACATCGAGCGGCGGACGCCGAAGCTGCGCACGGTGACCGGCGGGCTCTCCGGTCCCGCCATCCGCCCGCTCGCCGTGGCCAAGGTCTATGCGGCCGCGCGCGCGGTCGGAATTCCGGTGATCGGCATCGGCGGTGTGAGCTCGGCCGCCGACGTCGTCGAGTTCCTGCTCGCCGGCGCGAGCGCGGTCGAGGTCGGCACCTGGAACTACGTGGAGCCGGGGGTGGCGGGGACGCTGGCCGCCGGCGTCGCCGCCTATCTCGAACGTCATGATTTCCGCTCACCCGCAGATCTTCGCGGAGCGCTCGTCGTGCCCGCGAAGGAATGAGGAGACGTCCCTTGTCCGACGAACGGCTGATCGTGGCTCTCGACCAGGGCGCGCTGGCCCCGGCGCTCGCCCTCGCCGACCGGCTCGGCGACCTGGTGGGGTTTTACAAGGTGGGGCTCACCCTCTACACTGCCGCCGGCCCGGCGGCGGTCGTCGCGCTCAAGGAGCGCGGGAAGCGCGTCTTCCTCGATCTCAAGCTGCACGACATCCCGGTGCAGGTGAGCGGGGCGGCGCGCGCGGCGAGCGCGCACGGCGCGGACCTCGTGACCCTGCATGCGGCGGGCGGGGAGGCGATGATGGCCGCGGCCGCCGAGGCCGTGCGCGGGACCGGGACCCGGCTCCTCGGGGTGACGGTGCTCACGAGCCTCGCCGCGCCGGACCAAGGCGTGATCCTCGCCGCGGCGCGGCGGGCGGTGGCGGCCGGCCTCGACGGCGTGGTGGCGGCCGCGACCGAGGCCGGGACGCTCCGCGCGGCGCTCGGACCGGGCCCCCTCCTCGTGACGCCCGGGATCCGGCTTCCCGGCGCGGCGGGGGATGACCAGGTGCGTACCGGAGGGCCGGGGGAGGCGCTGCGCGCCGGAGCAAGCCATCTCGTGGTCGGGCGTCCGATCACCGGGGCGGCGGATCCGCGGGCGGCGGCGCGCGAGATGCTCGCGGCCATGGCGGGGGCGACGGCCCCGGCGGTGGAAGGAGGCTAGGAGAGTGCGCGTTCTCGTCACCGGAGTCACCGGATTCGCCGGCAGCCATCTGGTCGACCACATGCTCGGCATGAGCGGAGTCGAGATCCACGGCCTCTACCGCTGGCGCAGTCCGCTCGACAACATCCAGCATGCGCTCGACCGCATCCACCTCCACGAGTGCGACCTCCGCGACGCCTTCTCGACGCGCGACATGATCGAGGAGATCCGTCCCGACCGCATCTTCCATCTCGCCGCGCAGAGCTTCGTGCCCACCTCGTGGACCGCGCCCACCGAGAGCCTCACCACCAACATCATCGGCCAGCTGAACGTCTTCGAGGCGGTGCGCAAGATCGGCATCGAGCCCCGGATCCAGATCGCCTGCTCGAGCGAGGAGTACGGACTCGCCCTCGAGCACGAGCTGCCCATCACGGAGGAGAATCCGCTCCGCCCGCTCTCGCCGTATGCGGTCTCCAAGGTCGGCCAGGACATGCTCGGCTACCAGTACTTCATGAGCTACCGGATGCCCATCATCCGCACCCGCGGCTTCAATCACGAGGGGCCGCGCCGGCCGCCGGTGTTCGTGATCAGCGACTTCGCCATGCAGGTGGCCGCGATCGAGCGCGGCACGCGGCCGCCCGTGCTCAGGGTCGGCAATCTCGACGCGCAGCGCGACTTCACCGACGTGCGCGACATGGTGCGCGCCTACTGGCTCGCGCTCGAGAAGGGGCGCCCGGGCGACGTCTACAACATCTGCTCGGGCGAGAGCCATTCGATCCGGCAGGTGGTCGATCTCCTGCTCGGGATGACCAGGGTCCAGATCAAGGTGGAGACCGATCCGCGGCGCCTGCGTCCTTCCGACGTGCCGGTCCTCCGCGGCGATTGCACGAAGTTCCGGCGCGAGACCGGCTGGCAGGCCGACATCCCGTTCGCGCGGACGGTCGAGGATCTCCTCGACTACTGGCGCGCGCGATGAGCGGTCGGGCGCCGCGCCGGTCGCGGAGGTTCAAGTGAAGGTCCTGGTCACCGGGGCGAACGGCTTCGCGGGTCGCCATCTCCTCGCCGAGCTCGCTCGCCGCGGGATCGCGGCGGTGGCCACCGGCTACGAGGCGGCCGGCAGCTCGCAGCCGCCGGCGGGCGGCGCCCGCGACCCGCTCCGCTCGCTCGACCTCCGCGATGCGGAGCAGGTCAGGCGCTTCATCGCCGAGGTCGAGCCGGATGGCGTCATTCACCTCGCGGCGCAGAGCTCGGCGGGGGCGTCCTTCGCCGCTCCGCGCGAGACCTTCGAGGTGAACGTCCTCGGCACCTGGAACCTGGTCGCCGCGCTCCGGGACGAGGCCCCGGCCGCCCGCCTACTCGCCATCACCTCGGCCGATCTCTACGGGCCGAGCACTCCCGATCTGCCCCACCGGGAGACGGCCCCCATGAACCCCCGGAGCCCGTACGGCGCCTCCAAGGCGGCCCAGGATCTCCTGGTCGAGATGGCCGCCGCCGCCTACCATCTCAAGGCCATCCGGGTGCGGCCGTTCACCCACACCGGGCCCGGGCAGCGGGTCCGCTTCGCGCTCCCGGCCTTCGCCGCCCAGGTCGCCGCGATCGAGCGGGGCGAGCACCGGCCGGTGCTCGCGGTGGGCAATCTCGATGTCGTGCGTGACTACTCGGACGTGCGCGACGTCGTGCGCGCCTACGCCGATCTTCTGGCCCGCGGCGCGCCGGGAGAGGCTTACAATGTGTGCTCCGGACGCGGCCTCACGCTCCGGCACCTGGTCGAGATGATGATCGGCGCGGCCCGGGTCTCCATCCGGGTCGAGCTCGACCCGGCCCGCCTGCGCCCGGCCGACCTCGGGCACCTGGTCGGCGATCCGCACAAGCTCATGGCGGCCACCGGCTGGCGGCCGTCGATCGAGATCGAGCGCACCCTGGCCGATCTTCTGGAGGAGGCGAGATCGCGCCCGGTGCCGGTCCCGGGCGGCCCGGGGCACGCCGCCCGGGGTAGGCGTTGATCCTGCGCGCGGGGTGCGCGCGCGACACCAGGCAAGGAGATCCAGCAGGCGATGTATCGCATATCCGTCATCGGCACGGGCTACGTCGGGCTCGTCACCGGGGCTTGCCTCGCCGACTTCGGCAATGAAGTCATCTGCGTCGACAAGGATGGGGAGAAGATCGCGCGGCTCCGGCGGCGGGAGATCCCGTTCTACGAGCCGGGGCTCCTCGAGGTCGTCGAGCGGAACGTGGCCGAGGGGCGGCTCACCTTCAGCGAGGATCTTCCGGGCTCGGTGGCCCGGACGCCGGTCGTCGTCATCGCCGTCGGCACGCCGACCGGGAACGACGGCGAGGCCGACTTGAGCGCGGTCTTCGAGGTGGCGCGCGATGTCGCCCGCACCATGCAGGGCTACCGGCTGGTGGTCCAGAAGTCGACCGTGCCGGTCGGCACCGGGCGCCGCGTGCGCGACGTCATCGCCGAGAACCTGAGCGGCGACCATCCCTTCGACGTGGCATCGAACCCGGAGTTCCTGCGCGAGGGCTCGGCGGTGCAGGACTTCACGCACCCGAACCGGGTGGTGATCGGCACCTGGACCGAGCGCGCGGCCAACATCCTCGCCGACATCTACAACCCGCTCTATCTCAACGAGACGCCGATGGTGAAGACCACGGTCGAGACGGCGGAGCTCATCAAGTACGCATCGAATGCCTTCCTCGCCACCAAGATCTCCTTCATCAACGAGATGGCGAATCTGTGCGAGGCGGTGGGCGGCGACGTGCAGGTGGTGGCCCGGGCCATGGGTCTCGATCGGCGGATCGGCGACAAGTTCCTGCATGCAGGGCCGGGGTACGGCGGGTCGTGCTTCCCCAAGGACACGCAGGCGCTCCTCCACTTCGCGACGGCCACCGGCGTCGAGCTGCCGATCGTGCGCGCCACCTACGAGACCAACGAGCGCCAGATCGAGCGCATGGTCGAGAAGTGCGGCGAGGCCATGGGCGGGCTCAGCGGGAAGACGGTCGCGATGCTCGGTCTCTCCTTCAAGCCCAATACCGACGACGTGCGCGAGGCGCCGGCGCTGCGCATCGCGAAGCGGCTCCTCGCCGCCGGGGCCGAGGTCAAGGCCTTCGATCCGGTGGCCATGCCGAACGCGGCGCAGTCGCTGCCCGGGCTCAAGACGGGGGGAAGCGCCTACGAAGTGTGCGTGGGCGCCGATGCGCTCGTCATCGTCACCGAGTGGAACGAGTTCCGGCGACTCGATCTCGATCGTATCCGCGGGCTCCTCCGCAGTCCGGTGCTCATCGACATGAGGAACATCTACTCGCCGGCCGAGGCCGCCGCCGCCGGCCTGCGCTACGTCGGTGTCGGCCGTCCGGCCGCGCCGGGCGCGCCGGCCGCGAAGGCCGCCGGCTAGCGGACCGCGACCGGACCCGGTCCGCGCGCGATTCGGCCCCCGGATCCCCGGGGCGGAGAGATCATCCGGCCGCCAGCGCGGCCGAGCAGGGAGGCTGGAGTGAGCGCACAGGAAGGCCACTACGAGGGCCGTCTCCTCGTCACCGGTGGAGCCGGCTTCATCGGATCCAACTTCGTCCGCCTGATCCTCGCGCGCGAACCGCGCGTCCTGGTGACGGTCCTCGACAAGCTGACCTACGCCGGGAACCTCGAGAACCTCGCCGGGCTCGATCCGGACCGCCTCACCTTCGTGAAGGGCGATATCGCCGATCCCGAGGTGGTGACGCGGGTGATGGAGGGCGTGCGCGCGGTCTTGAACTTCGCCGCCGAGACGCATGTGGACCGCTCGATCCAGAATCCGGGGAGCTTCGTCCTGACCGACGTCTACGGGAGCTACGTCCTGCTCGAGGCGGCGCGCCGGATCGAGGTCGAACGGTTCATCCAGATCTCGACCGACGAGGTGTATGGCGAGATCCTCGGGGCGCCGGCCACCGAGGAGGCGCCGCTCATGCCGCGGAACCCGTACTCCGCGAGCAAGGCGGGCGCCGACCGGCTCGCGTACTCCTATCACACGACGTACGGTATGCCGGTTGTCATCACGCGCTGCTCGAACAACTATGGTCCGTACCAGCACGTCGAGAAGCTGTGGCCGCTCTTCGTCACCAACGCCCTCGAGGACAAGCCCCTGCCGGTCTACGGGAGCGGGCAGAACCTCCGCGACTGGATCTACGTCGAGGACCACTGCGCGGCGCTCCATCGCCTGCTCGTCTCCCCGGGGGTGGACGGCGAGGTGTGGAATATCGGCGGCGGCGAGGAGCGCTCGAGCCTCGAGATCGGTCACCTCATCGTCAAGACCCTGGGCAAGCCGGAGAGCCTGATCCGACACGTCAACGACCGACCCGGCCACGACCGCCGCTACGCGCTCGATTGCAGTAAGATCCGCGACCGGCTGGGCTTCCTGCCGCGCACCGGCTTCGCCGAAGGAGCCGAGCGCACGATCCGCTGGTACCAGGAACACCGGGACTGGTGGGAGAAGGTGAAGAGTGGCGCGTTCCGCGAGTACTACGAGAAGGCCTACCGTCTCTGAGTCACGGATGCACGAGATCGGTTGTCGCCGTACCTGCGGCCTGACGGTGCCGGTGTTGGCGGCGCTGGTCGCCCTCGCGGTGCCGGTCGCCCTCGCGGGGGCGGCGCGCGCCGGGATCCCGGAGCGAGGCGGCGCGCCGAGCGCGGCCCCGCGCGAGGCCGCATCCACGATCGCGATCGGGGCGGATGCGCCGCTCCTCGGCGCCCCCATCGATCCCGACACCTATCACGTCGGGCCGGGGGATGTGCTCACCCTCGCGGTGCCCGGCGTGATGGAGGGGAGCGTCACCCTGGTCGTCGATGCCGAGGGCGGGCTCGTCCTGCCCGGCTCGGCCGGCCGCGTCGAGGTCGCCGGGCTCACGCTCAACGCCGCGCGCGAGGAGGTGGGCCGCGCGCTGGCGACCCTCGTTCGCGATCGGCCCTTCGCGCTGAGCCTCGAGCGCCCGCGCCGCTTCAAGGTGTACGTGACCGGGGCGGTCATGGCCCCGGGCGCGGTCGAGGCGAATGCGGTGGCGCGCATCTCCGAGGTGATCGCGCGCGCGGGCGGGGTTGCCCAGGGTGGTTCCGAGCGACGGATCGTCATCCGCCGCGCCGACGGCAGCGAGCTGGGGGCGGATCTCGTGCGCTTCCTGACCGGCGGCGACCTCGCTGCCAACCCGCCGGCCGAGGGCGGCGATGTCGTGGTCGTGCCGATGGCGATCGAGGAGTTCAGCCTCTTCGGCGGGGTCGCCATCCCGGGGACCTACGAGCTCGTGCCCGGGGAAACAGTCGCGTCGGCGGTGGCTCTCGCCGGCGGACCGCTGCCGGGGGCGCTGACGGATGCGGTCGAGATGAGCAGGATCTCCGCTGCCGGGCAGCGCGATGTCACCCTGATCGACCTCGGTTCCGCGGCCGACCTGGCCCGCCCGCTCCAGGCAGGCGATGCGCTCGTGGTGCCGCGCCCCGGCCGTCTGGCCGCGGTGCATGCAGTCCTCGTCGAGGGCGAGGTGGCCTTTCCGGGCCGCTATCCGATCACGCTCGGCATGGACACGGTGGGGGATGTGATCCGGCGCGCCGGCGGCTTCACGCCGGCGGCGAACCGCAACGGCACGCGTCTCTCCCGCGTGCCGGCGGCCGAAGTTGCCCGGGCGCCGGGTCCCGGCGCGCCCGGGGTCGAGGGTGAGGTGGGCGGCGCTCCCCGGCCGAGCCCGACGGCGGGCGGAACCGAGGTTGCCGCCCCCGGGTTCGCCGAGCCGGCCTTCTCCGAGCTTCCGCGCACCCGGCGTGAGCTCGAGCTCGCGAGCCTGAGCCCCGGCGGGCGGGAGCTCCATGTGGACTGGCAGGTGGAGCCCTTCACGGACCAGGCTCTGCTCGCCGACGGGGACGAGATCCTCGTGCCCCGGGCCCAGGGTACCGTGCGGGTGGACGGGAGGGTGCGCGCCCCCGGGCTCGTGCCGTTCGCCCCCGGCCGGGACATCGAGGACTACGTGGATCTCGCCGGCGGCTACGACAAGAACGCGGATCAAACGCGCACGCTCGTGCAGCGAGCGGACCGGCCCGCCCTGGAGTACGCTGCGGGGGCCGGGCCGATCGAGGACGGGGATGCGATCTGGGTGCCCGAGAAGACGCCGAAGAGCGCCTGGACGCTCGCCCGGGAGATCATCACGGTCGGCGCGGCGCTGGCGAGCATCATCTTCTTCGCCAACGAGGTGAGGCAGTGAGCGGGAAAGGGGGGGGGTGTGGCGTCACCGCTGCAGCCGGCGATCGCAGAGGGGGCTAAAGACCGGGACCGGGCGTGCCGATAACCGCTGAATGGAAGGGGTCTTCCGGCCGGTCCGGAGAGGGGAGGGAGTCCCTCCGGGCTCATCGGAACGCTCCTTGCTTGACCCGGTCCAGGGATGCCGGGTCCCCGGGGCGGGGGCGGCCGGAGCGGGGTGGGGGAACCGGAAGCAGAGCTCGGAGGGCGATGGCCGGGCGGATAGCCCCTCCTGGAATGACCCTTGACAGGGTTGGCAGGCTTACATATCGTTCCCGGCGTTTCCTGCCATGCACGGCGCAAATGCTTTTCTTTTCAATAGATTGCTGCATCCAGAGGGGCTCGAGACAGGCGTCGGGGAGTGGCTCGAGGAGGATCGCGGTTCATGAGACACCTGGTGACGGGTGGCGCGGGGTTCATCGGGTCCCACTTGGTCGAGGCCTTGCTCCACCGCGGTGACGAGGTCGTCGTACTCGACAATCTCTCGACGGGGAGCCTTCGGAACCTCAAACACCTGGCCGGCCAGCCCGGCCTCGTTGTCCTCGAAGAGAGCGTTCTCAATCGCCCGGTCGTCGAGCGGCTCGTCGATCGTGCCGATCGCATCTTCCATCTGGCCGCAGCCGTCGGTGTGCGCTACGTGGTCGAGCGACCGCTCGAGTCGCTGCTCACCAACATCCACGGTGCCGAGTACGTGCTCGAGGCGGCATCGCGCGATCAGAAGTCGGTGATCCTCTTCTCCACGTCCGAGGTCTACGGCAAGTCGGACGCCGTTCCGTTCCGCGAGGATTCCGATCGCGTCATGGGCCCGACTGCCGTCTCGCGCTGGGGCTACGCTTCGTCGAAGGCGATCGACGAGTTCCTCGCCCTCGCCTATCACCGCGAGCGCAACCTCCCGGTCGTCATCGTCCGCTGCTTCAACACCTGCGGCCCGCGGCAGACCGGCCGCTACGGCATGGTGGTGCCGGGCATGATCCAGCGCGCTCTCGACGGGCAGCCGATCGAGGTCTACGGCGACGGGCGCCAGACGCGCTGCTTCTCCTACGTCGGGGATGTGGTGCGCGGCGTGCTCCTCCTCGCCGACTGCCCCGATGCCTACGGCGATGTGTTCAACATCGGCACCGACGAAGAGGTGTCGATCAACGAGCTTGCGACGCGCGTCCGCGAGAAGTGCGGGTCGGCGTCGCCGATCGCGCACATCCCGTACGAGGAGATCTACGGTCAGAGCTTCGAGGATATGCGCCGGCGGGTGCCCGATCTGGCGAAGATCCACTCGCTCGTCGGTTACCGCCCGTCCGTGCGTCTGGACGAGATGCTTCGCCTGACGATCGAGTTCATGCGGAGCGATAAGCGCGTCCACGCGGCGGCTCCGGCGCCGCTCGCGGTCGCCGCAGTCCGCGCTCGCTGATCGAGCGCGGACGGCGATGACGAGCTTCCTGCCCTTCGCCGTCGCCCTCGCCGCCTCGCTCCTCCTCACGCCGCTCGTGCGTGCGCTCGCGCGCCGCGCGGGCTTCGTCGATCGCCCCGCCGCGCGCAAGGTACACCGGGAACCGATCCCGCTCGGCGGCGGGATCGCCCTCGCGATCGGCGTCCTCGCCGGCGCCGGCGCCGCGGCGCTCGCCGGCGGCGCGATCCTCGCGCCGCGCGAAACGGCCGCCGTGGCCGGCGGGCTCGCCTTCGTGGTCCTCCTCGGGCTGTGGGATGACGCGCGGCCGCTCCATCCGCTCGCCAAGCTCGCGGGTCAGCTCGTCGCCGCGGTCCTGCTCGTGGCCGGCTCCGGGCACCCGGCGCCGGATTCGCTCGGCGGGCTCGCCGCGCCCCTGTCCGTGATCCTCGCCGTCGCGCTGATGAACGCGTGCAACTTCCTCGACAACATGGACGGGATCCTCGGCGGCATCGCGCTCGTCTGCGGCCTCGGCTTTCTCCTCGCGGCACGCGGTGCCGCCCCGGGCGCCGCCGTCCTCGCCGCCGCCACCGCCGGCGCCGCCGCCGGATTCCTCGCCTACAACTTCCATCCGGCGCGCATCTTCATGGGCGATGCCGGATCGCACGCGATCGGGTTCCTGCTTGCCGCCGTGCTCTTCCTGACGCTCCCCGATGCGATGCCGCTGCGCGCCGGGTATGCGCTCCTCCTCATCGTCGGGTATCCGCTCTTCGACCTGGCCTTCGTCACCGTGACCCGCCTCGGGACCGGGCGCGCGGTGTGGAACCCCGGCAAGGACCACACGACGCATCGGCTGAACCGGCTCGTCCCGGGCCCGCGCTGGACCGCGCTCCTCGTCTACGGGTTCACCGCGACCACCGCAGCGGCCGGCGTGCTCGTTGCTCATCGCCCCGGCGCGCCGGCCGCTGCCGCCGCCGCGGCGAGTCTCGTGCTCCTCCTCGCGCTCGGCGTACGCCTGGCCCGGGTGCCGGCCGCATAGCGGGTGCGCCCGGCCCGGGCGCCGGCGGCATGGCGGGCGCGGGAGGGGTGTGCTAGCCTCGCCCCACTTCCATGAGCGACGCCACCCGACCTCTGCCCGAGCCCGATCCGCCGTTCGGACCGCCGCGCGGTCGCCCGCGCCCGGCCGCCCTGCCGGCGCCTCCGTTCTCGCCGCCGGCCGACCCGAGCCTCGTCGACTACCTCTACGGGCTGGTGCGTCGCGCCCGCTGGATCCTTCTGAACGTCCTCTTCGTCGGGCTGGTCGCCGCCGGCGTGTCCCTCTTCCTCCCGCACTTCTACCTCGCGCGCGCGACCTTCCTGCCGGCGATCGAGGAGCGCTCGACCTTCTCGCTGACGGCCTTCCTCCGCGAGGTGGCGATCCCCGGCGGCGGGCTTTCCGATCAGGCGCAGGCCGGCGATCTCTCGGTTGCGCTCCTGAAGAGCCGGCGGGTGCGGGCCGTGCTGATCGAGGAGTTCGACCTGATCGCGCGCTACAAGGCCAGGGACATCGAGGAGGCGCTCGTCGCGCTCGACGCGCACTCGAGCTTCTTCGTCGGTCAGGAGGGCCTGGTCACGGTCGGCATCGAGGACCGCGATCCCGCGATGGCCGCGCGCATGGTCAACCGCTCGATCGACATCCTCGATCAGTTCAACGCCGAGCAGCGCATGACCAAGGGGCAGCGCACGCGGATCTTCGTCGAGCGCGAGCTCGAGCAGTGCGGGCGCGAGCTGGCCGCCGCCGAAGAGGCGCTCGAGCAGTACCAGACCAAGACCAAGCTGATGCCGCTCTCGCCGCAGGCCGAGGCCGGGGTCAGCGCCTCGGCCGAGCTCCTCGCCCGCAAGTTCGAGGCGGAGATCGCGCTACGCATGAAGCAGACCGTGCTCCGCGAGAATAACGAGGAGATCCGGCTCCTGCGCGCCGAGCTGGCCGAGATCGATCGCAAGCTGGCCGAGCTGCCGGCGATCGGTCTCGACTACGCACGATTGATGCGCGACCTGAAGGTGCGCGAGCAGGTCTACAGCTTCCTCCGCACTGAGTACGAGCAGGCCAAGATCCAGGAGGAGCGGGACACGCCGTCGCTCACCGTGGTGGACGCGGGCGAGAAGCCGCTCAAGCGCGCCCGCCCGCGGCGGACGCTGCTCACCCTGACCGCGGCCGGGGTGGCCTTCGTGGTCTCGCTCCTCGGCGCGCTCGTCCTGACCTGGGTGGACCTCCTCGCGCCGGACGATCCCCGGCGCGTGACGCTCGGCGCCGCCGGGGCCGAGCTCCAGCGACTTCTCCGCATACGGCGCCGTTGATCCGGCGCCGGCCTCTCCGCACGACGGGTGACCGATGCTCGACCTGAAGCTGATCCGCGCCGAAACCGACCTGGTCCGCGCCGCCCTCCGCGCGAAGGGCGCCACGGTGGATCTCGACCGCCTGCTCGGGCTCGACCAGGAGCGGCGCGACCTGACCGCCGAAACCGAGGCGCTCAAGCACGAGCGGAACGCGGTGTCGAAGGAGATCGGCGATCGCAAGAAGCGGGGCGAGGACTCGAGCGAGCGCATGGAGCGGATGCGCGTGGTCGGCGACACGATCGCCGCTCTTGACGAGCGGCTCCGGGGCATCGACGCGGCGATCGACGAGCTCCTGTCCTGGATCCCGAACCTGCCGCACGCCTCGGTGCCCGCCGGCCTGACACCGGCCGACAACGTGGTCGTGCGCGTCGAGGGCGCGCCGCCGGAGTTCGACTTCGCGCCGCGCAACCACGTCGAGCTCGGCGAGCGGCTCGCGATCCTCGATCCGCTCCGGGCGGCCAAGCTCTCCGGCTCGGGCTTCAGCCTCCTCTACGGGATGGGGGCGCGGCTCGGGCGCGCGCTCCTGACCTACATGCTCGACCTGCACACGAGCGCCCACGGCTATGCCGAGGTGTGGGCGCCCTACCTCGTGAAGCCGTCCTGCCTGTTCGGGACCGGGCAACTGCCCAAGCTCCGCGAGGACATGTACTACGTGAACGGGGACGACCAGTACCTGATCCCCACGGGCGAGGTGCCGATCACGAACCTGTACGGCGACGAGACCCTGGCCGAGGAGGATCTTCCGCGGAAGCACGTCGGCTACACCGCCTGCTTCCGGCGCGAGGCCGGCGCTGCCGGACGCGAGACGCGCGGTCTCCTCCGCCTCCATCAGTTCGACAAGGTCGAGCTCGTCAAGTTCGTCCACCCCGATCGCTCCTACGAGGAGCATGAATCGTTGCTCGCCGACGCCGAGAGCGTGCTCCGCAACCTCGGGCTCCATTATCGGGTCCTCGCCCTGTGCGGCGGCGACCTGAGCTTCGCCGCCGCCAAGTGCTACGACCTCGAGGTGTGGGCGCCCGGCGAGGGCAAGTGGCTCGAGGTCTCCTCGTGCTCGAACTTCGAGGACTTCCAGGCGCGGCGGCTCGGGATCCGCATGCGTCCGACCGGCGGCGGCAAGAGCCGTCTCGTGCACACGCTGAACGCCTCGGGGGTGGCCTTGCCGCGGCTCCTCGTCGCGATCCTCGAGCACTACCAGACCGGGACGGGCGCTGTGCGCGTGCCGGAGGTGATCCGTCCGTACATGGGCGGCGCGACCGAACTCGTGCCGGTCGCCCCCGCCGCCCCGCGCTAGGGCCCCGATGGCCCGGCGCCGCATGTCCCACCGCCTCGGTACCGAGACCACCCCGGGATGGCTCCGCGGCTACGTGTTCCTCGGCTCCTCGCTCCTGATCGCCGCGCTCTTCCTCTACACGCACACGCTCACGACCAGGCTCGAGCGGCAGGCGCAGGCGATGGGCCGCATCCTCGCCGACTTCTGCGCCGCGGTGACCTTCGAGGCGCTCGAGTCGGAGCGCCTGCGCGAGGTGTTCCGCGACGTCATCCATCAGATCGACTTTCCGGTGGTCCTCACCGACGAGGTGGGCCGGCCCTACGCCTGGAAGGGGATCGGCATCCCGGTCGAAGCGGTCACGGTCGAGATGAGCGAGGCCCTCGATCCGGCGAACCCGCCGGTCTCGGGGCCGCTCGCCGAGATCCTGGCCGAGACCCGCCGCATGGACCGGAGGAACCCGCCGGTGCCCATGGTCATCGCCGGCTCGGACCAGGTCGTCGGTTACGTGCACTACGGGGAGTCGGAACTGCTCCGCCAGGTGCGCTGGGTTCCGGTCGTCGAGATCGCGGCCTTCTTCCTCTTCATCGCCCTCGGCTTCCTCGGCTTCCGCTCGGCCAAGGTGTCGGAGCTCCGCTACATCTGGATCGGGCTGGCCAAGGAGACCGCGCACCAGCTGGGGACGCCGATCTCCTCGCTCATGGGCTGGCTCGAGGTGATCGCCGGCCGCGCCAAAGCGGTCCCCGGCGCGGAGGATCAGGTCGTCGTGCCGCGCGCGCTCTTCGAGCAGACGGTCACCGAGATCAAGGCCGACGTCGAGCGGCTCGAGAAGATCGCCTTCCGCTTCTCGCAGGTCGGCTCGGCGCCGCAGCGCAAGGTCGAGGACATCGTGCCGGTCGTGGCCGGGACGGTCGCCTACGTGCGGATGCGGCTGCCGCGGCTCGGGCACGGACCGACCATCGAGGAGCAGTACGAGGCGGTGCCCGAGCTCAACGTGAACGCCGAGCTCATCGCCTGGGTGATCGAGAACCTGCTCAAGAATGCGGTGGATGCCGCGGACAAGCCCGACGTGCGGATCCTCGTGGCAGTCGAGCACCGGCGCGATGCGGAGACGGTCGAGATCCTGGTCGCCGACAACGGGCGCGGCATGACCCCGGCCGAGCAGCGCCGCGTCTTCCAGCCCGGGTTCACGACCAAGCAGCGGGGATGGGGGCTCGGGCTCACGCTTGCGAAGCGGATCGTCGAGGAATACCATGGCGGCAGGATCTGGGTGAAGGAGAGCCATCCGGGCCGCGGCACGACCATGGCCATCTCGCTCCCGGTCTGAACCGGGGCCCGCCGTTCTCGATCCAATTAGAGCGCCCCCGGTCGCGCCGGCCCCCGCTGTCTCCCGGCGACTCGATCGCCGTCACCGACACCCGTCACCCGAGCACCAATGCCTGAAACCCGCCACATTCTCTGGGCCGATGACGAGATCGATCTCCTCCGGCCGCACGTCCTCTTCCTCGAGGACAAGGGCTTCAAGGTCGAGGCGGTGGCCAACGGCGAGGACGCCGTGACCGCCTTCGCCCGCAGCCGCTTCGACGCCGTGCTCCTCGACGAGATGATGCCCGGCATGGGGGGCCTGAAGACCCTCGAAGCGATCAAGGAGATCGACCCCCAGGTGCCGGTCGTCCTCATCACCAAGAGCGAAGAGGAATGGCTCATGGACGAGGCGATCGGGAAGCGGATCTCCGATTACCTGATCAAGCCGGTCAATCCGAGCCAGATCTTCCTCGCCATCAAGCGCCTGCTCGAGGGACGGAAGCTCGAGGAGGGGCAGCTCACCCGCGACTTCGTCGAGGAGTTCAGTCGCATCCGCCTGGTCGACCCGGCGAGCCTCGACGCCGCCGGCTGGGTGGACCTCTACGGGCAGCTCACCGCCTGGGACCTCCGCCTCGACCGCGTGCGCGACCTGGGCCTCGCCCAGTCGCACGCCGATCTGAAGCACGAGGCGAACGCCGAGTTCGGGCGCTTCGTCGAGAACCACTACGTCGAGTGGATGACGGCGCGCGAACGCCCGCTCCTCTCCCCGGACATCGTGCGCACGCACGTGCAGCCGCACCTGGCGGCCGGCCGGCGCGTCTTCTTCTTCGTCATCGACTGCATGCGCACCGACCAGTGGCTGATGGTGGAGCCGCTGCTCGCGCCCTACTTCGAGATGACGACCGATCACCACTTCGCGATCCTGCCGTCGGCGACCCCCTATGCACGGAACTCGATCTTCGCCGGGCTGTTCCCCCTCGAGATCGCGGATCAGTACCCCCAGTACTGGCAGGAGCGGGTGCCGACCGACAAGTCGAAGAACAAGTTCGAGAAGGAACTCCTCGAAGCGCAGATCAAGCGCCTCGGCAACCGCCCGCTCGGGATCAAGTACGTGAAGGTCTACTCGGGCGACGACGGGCAGGCTCTCCTGCGCCAGGTGGCGAGCTTCTCGTCGCTCGACCTGGTGGGTGTCGTCATCAATTTCATCGACATCCTGGCCCACGGGCGCAGCGAGTCGGACATCCTCCGGGAGCTGGCGCCGGACGAGGCCGGCTTTCGCTCGCTCATGGCCTCGTGGTTCACGCACTCGGCGCTGTTCGAGGTGCTCAAGGCGATCGCCGCCCAGGACAACTGCGTCGCCGTCATCACGACCGATCACGGATCGATCATGGGCCAGCGCGCCGCGCTGGTCTACGGCGACCGCACCACGTCCACCAACCTGCGCTACAAGTTCGGGAAGAACCTGGGCTGCGACTTGAAGCAGGCCGTGCATGTCAAGGATCCGGCCGCCTACATGCTGCCGGCCGATGCGCTCAACAAGCACTACATCTTCGCCAAGGAAGACTACTACTTCGTCTATCCGACCAACTTCCACGAGTACGAGCGGCAGTATCGCGGGAGCTTCCAGCATGGCGGCATCTCGATGGAGGAGATGATCGTGCCCGTCATCACCCTCGCGCCGCGGCGGTGAGCGACGTGGGCGACGTGGGCGGGGCGAGCGGCGCGGGCGGCGCGCTTCTCTTCTGCGAGCGGACGACCCGGGCGGCGGCGGAGACCGACCTCCTCGGGCGGGAGCTCGGCCGCCTCCTCGGGGAGCCGGTGGGAGCGGGGGCCGAACCCGGGCCTCCCCGCGGCGCCGGCACCTGGTGGCTCCTGATCGGGGAGATGGGCGCGGGCAAAACCGCCCTGGTCCATGGTGTCGCGCGCGGCCTCGGCGCGCGCGGCCGGATCAGGAGCCCGGGATTCACCCTCGTCACGACCCACGCGGGGCGATTGCCGATCGTGCACGTGGATCTCTACCGGCTCGAGGACCCGGCCCTCGTCGAGGGGCTCGGACTGGCCGAGGTGGTCGCCCCCGGGAGCGTCGTGTTCATCGAGTGGGGCGAGCGGGCGCGCGACGCGGTGGATGCCGATCACTTCGAGATCGCGATCGAGGATCGGGGCGGCGACGAGCGCTCGATCCGGATGACGGCCCACGGCGCCCGTTCGGTTGCGCTCGGCCGCGCACTGGCGCCGGCGCTGGCGGCGCCGCTCGCGGCCATCGGCACGACCGGCGCGCACGCGGGGCGCCCATGCTGATCCTCGCCATCGATACCGCGACCGATCGCCTCGGCCTCGCCCTCCGCCGGGACGACGCGACGCTGGCCGAGCTCCATCTCGATCTCGGGCGGAAGCACGCCGAGAAGATCCTCGTCAGCCTCGACGGTCTCCTCGCCGATCTCGGTATTGCGCCCCGGGACCTGGGCGGCATCGCCGTGTCGCTGGGCCCGGGCTCGTTCACCGGGCTGCGGATCGGGCTCGCGTTCGCGAAGGGCCTCGCTCTCGCCACCGGCGCCGGGCTGGCCGGGATCCCGAGCCTCGCCGTGCTCGCCCGCGGCGCTCTACCCTGGGTGGGGCCGGTCGTGCCCTGCATCGATGCGCGCCGCGGCGAGGTCTACTACACCGCCTACCACGCGACGATCGGCGGGGTCGAGCACCTGGACCCCGGATTCCAGGCCGGAGCGCCGGCCGACGTGGCGGCGCGCTGCCGCCTCCTCGGGCCGCGGGTGCTCCTCGTCGGCACCGGGGCGGAGGCGGTGCACGCGGTGGCCGGATCCGGGGCCGCCCTGGCGCCCCGCGAGCTCGCGCTCCCCCGGGCCGCGGTGCTCGCCGCCCTCGGCGCCGAGAAGCTCGGGCGGGACGGCGGCGATCCGCTCGACGCGCTCGAGCCCCTCTACGTCCGCCGCCCGGACGCCGTGGTCCGCCGGGATCCCCTCGCCGTCCGCATGTAGGGACGTCCTCGCCCCACCAGGACAGCGAGAGGCCCGGCCTGCCGTGCGGCAAGCCGGGCCTCGTCGTTCGCGGTCGTGAACGGTCCAGTCGTGAACGCTCTACTTGAGGAGCGTCATCCGCTGGGTCTGGCGGAAGCGCCCGGCGCGGAGCTCGCAGAGGTAGATCCCCGACGCCACGGCGGCGCCGCGCGCGTCGGTCCCGTTCCACGATGACTCGTGCCGTCCCGCGGCGAGCGGGCCGTCAACGAGGGTCGTCACCAGCCGCCCGGCGAGGTCGTACACGCGGAGCGAGGCCTCACCCCCCGCCGGCAGCTCGAAGACGATCGCGGTCTGCGGATTGAACGGATTCGGCCGGCACTCGTGGAGCACCGGCGTGCCCGCTCCCGCCACCGCGACCGGATCCTCGACCGCCGCCGACTGTTGGATCTGGAAGTTGAAGTTGTTGATGTCGAAGAAGACGTGTCCCACCGCCTCGACCTTGACGCGAGCGGTCGTGGTCGCGATGTTGGGCAGGACCACCGACTCCGTCCCGTCATTGGCCGTCCCGCTGGCGAGGGACGTGGTGAAGTTGTTGCCGCCGTCGGTGGACAGGAGGATGTTCACCGTCGGAGCGTTCACCGGAGGTACGTTCGTGTTCGCCACGTTCCAGGTCACGGTGACCGGACTGCCGCCCGGCAGCTGGATGTTGAACACGTTCGGGTAGGTGATGGTGAAGGGCCCGGATGCGCCGTCCACCGAGAAGAGAATCGAGGCCAGGTCGACCCCGACGCCGCCCGTCTGCGCGTCGCGCACGGTCATCTTGAACGAGAGGTTCCGGGCGTAGGTCGGCAGGAGCTCGCCGATCACCGAGCCGTTGCTGAGGATGCTCTGGAGCCGCGGGAAGATGCGGGTCGGCGTAGTCACCGGGTCCCAGGAGCGGAAGATCGGCGCGTTGCCGGAGGGTAAGGTGGGCGATCCGGCGGGGCCGAGGTCTGATTGCTCCCAGCAGTAGGTCGGGGTGCCGACCGTGGTCGCGCTACCGGTGAGCGAGAACGGCGTGCTGATCGGGATCGTGAAGCCACCGGCGGGGGCGGTCACGACCGGGATCACGGCGCCGGTCGCGGTGGTCACGGCGCAGCCGTTCCCCGAGCCGAAGGTCGTGTAGTTGACGATCTCCTGGATCGAGATCCAGTGGAAGTAGTCGTCGCTGAGCGGCTGCAGGTTCTGGTTACCGCAGATGCCAGCGTAGGCCATGATGGTCGAGCCGCTGCCCGGCTCGTAGGCGGTCCCGGCATTCCGGTTGCCTCCGGCGCACGACCCGGCCGTGCCGTTGAACGGGTGGTTCGCGGAGTACTGGTGCCCCATCTCGTGGGCGACGTAGTCGACGTAGAAGGGATCGCCGATCGGGGAGGGGAGCCCGGTCACGCCGCGCGCCTTGAGACCGGCGCGGCAGACGACGCCGAGCGAGGCGATGCCGCCACCGCCCGTCGAGAAGACGTGCCCGATGTCGTAGTTGGCGGTCCCGATCACCGCGTCGAGGGTCGACTGGTTCTGGGAGAGCATCGCCGCGCCGTCGCTGTTCGTGTACGGGTCGGTCGCGCCGTTGGTGTAGATGATGAGGCTGTTGTTGGCGATGAGCTGCATGCGCACCGAGACTTCCTTCTCGTAGATCCCGGTCACGCGATTGAGGGCAGTCGTCACCGCGGCGAGGCCGAGCGGAACGGTGCCGCCGTGGAAGACCGTGTACTCGCCGGTCGTGGCGATCGCGCAGCGGTAGGTGCGGAGCTGCGTCCCGTGGGCATCGGCACCGCCGCCGCCGGCGATGATCGCGCGCATCTCATCGGCCGTCCCGGCCTCGTCGATGACCTCGCAGCCGAAGCCGCGATCGGTGGCCCGGAAGTCCCGCCGCCAGTAGGCCTGGTAGTGGGTGACATCGCCCTGCTGGTAGGGATCGATGTAGGCCGTGCCCTCGGCCATGAAGATCATGGCGTGGAACCCGTGCGGCGTGCGATCGAGACGCGCCGTGACGCCGGGCGCCTCGGCCAGGCGGGCGACGTAGGTGCGGATCTCGGGGAACTGGGCCGCGAGGTCGGGGTGCATGAGCGCGGTCTCGACCACGCGGAACTCGCGTGTCGAGCCGTCGGGAAGCGGGAGGTCGAGGAAGAGCGGAGCGCTCTCCGCGGCCGCGGTGCCTTCCAATGGCGCGCGGGCCAGGATCCGGCCCAGCTCACCGAAGTCGGCAGCCACGGTCCGGTAGGCCTCGGGCTGGATCGTCCGCATCCCGATCGCCGGAATGGCCGACTCGGCGGCCTCGGCCCACGGGTTGGCGGCGGCGAGGGCAGTGCCTGCCGCGGTTGCGAGCAGGAGCACCGCCAAGCCGAAGGCGAGGAAGTGGCGAACGCAGGGACGGTTGGTCTGGTAGTGCTTGGACATGCGCATCCTCGCAAGCATGAGCAGGTTGGGGTTGACGTTCAGTATTTTCGGGAGCGGGCTTCGGGAAGCCGGTCGGGGCACAGCTCGGCCAGGAGCCAAGCCAGCCCGGCACAGCTTATTATATCGCGCCGGGCGGTCTCCGGTCAAAGGAACTGGGAGCGAGAGGTCTGGGACCGAGGCGGCGCGACCGGAAGGACGCGTGGTATCCTGGCCGCCGGCCTCGACATGGCCTTCGCTCGGGTCGCCGGGCTGCGAGTGCCGCCACGGTCGCCGGGCTGCACGGCCGTCTGGCCCGACCCGTCGGTCCATGGTCCACCGCGGGCCGGCGGCGCTCGCCGGCTCCCGGCCGCGGCCGCCGATCCGAAGTTCGATCCGAAGTTCGATCCCGATGCCCCGCCGATGTCCGGATGCCCGACTCCATGCCCGATTCAGACGCCACCGCGCTCCCTGATCGACTCGCCATCGAGCCGATGACCGAGGCCCTGCTCGAACAGGTGGACGCAATCGAGCGGGGGTCCTTCCCGGACCCCTGGCCGCAGCGCTTCTTCATCGAGGAGCTCACGCGGTCCGACCCGGCCTATGCGCGGGTCGCGATCGAGGACGGGCAGGTCATCGGCTATCTCGTGGCCTGGTTCGTTCTCGATGAGGTGCACCTGGGGAATCTCGCCGTGCACCCGGAGCACCGGCGGCGGGGTGTGGGCCGCTCTCTCCTCCGGCACCTGATCGAGCGGGCGGAACGAGGGGGGGCGAGCTTCATCTCGCTCGAGGTCCGGGCCGGCAACCGGGCAGCCATGTCGCTCTATGCGCGCCATCACTTCCGGCCCGAGGGGCTGCGGAAGGGTTACTATGCGGGGCGGGAGGATGCGGTGATCATGGTGCGGGAGTGCGGGGGGTGCCGGGCCGGGGGCCCGGGTGATCCGCCGGTCGCATCGCCGGATGGGCCGCCGCCCGCATCGTCGCCGGCTCGATCGTCCAGTGGGCCGTCTGCTTCCTCCCCGGCTCGGCCGCGCGCCGCCGCGCCGGCGATGCCGGGCGGACGGCCTTCGCGGGGATCAGGGAAAGAATCCCGGGAGTCCTGAACTAACGCATGTCCTGGTTCAAGAAGACCACTCTGGGGATCAAGAGCGGGCGGCCGGAGCGGGAGCGGGAGGCGCCGGACGGCCTCTGGCGCAAGTGCGACGGTTGCGGGGAGATCCTCTACGCCAAGGATCTCGAGCGGAACCTCCTCGTCTGCTCGAAATGCGGGCACCACTTCCGCATCGGCGCGCGCGAGTACATGAACCTGCTCGTCGATCTCAACTCCTTCGAGGAGCTGTTCACGGCGATCACGGCGGCCGATCCGCTCGGGTTCCGCGACACCAAGCGCTACACCGACCGCCTGCGCGAGAATCGCCGCGCGACCGGGCTCAGCGAGTCGGTGGTGACGGGCCGCGCGCGCATCTTCGGCCACCCGATCGCGATCGGGATCATGGACTTCTCGTTCCTCGGCGGCACGCTCGGCTCGGCCACCGGAGAGAAGCTCCGCCGCACGATCGGGCTCGCGCTCCACGAGCGCATGCCGCTCGTCATCGTCTCCACGTCGGGCGGCGCGCGCATGCAAGAGGGCATCCTCTCGCTCATGCAGATGGCGAAGACCTCGGTCGTCCTCGCCGATCTCTTCGATCAGGGCATACCGTACATCTCGATCCTCCTCGATCCGACCACCGCCGGCGTGGCGGCGAGCTACGCCGCCCTCGGCGACGTCATCATCGCGGAGCCCAAGGCCATGATCGGATTTGCCGGCCCGCGCGTCATCCAGCAGACGATCAACCAGGAGCTGCCGCCCGGCTTCCAGCGCGCGGAGTTCGTGCTCGAGCACGGCATGATCGACATGATCGTGCCGCGGCGCGAGATGCGCGATCGGGTCGCGCACCTGATCGACCTCGTGCTCGAGCCGCGCCGGATGCCCGACCGCCGGCGCCTGCGCCCGCCACGAAGCGACGAGACGCCCGACGCCGCTGCCCGATGAGCGCGCGGGCGGGAGTCCGCCTCCTGACCGAGCTCATGGGCCGCGAGTGGAGCGGGATGAAGCTCGGGCTCGCCCGCTTCCGCGACCTCCTCGCCACGCTCGATCATCCCGAGGCGCGCACGCCCGCGATCCTCGTCGGCGGCACGAACGGCAAGGGGTCGGTCGCGGCCGCCCTGGCCTCGATCCTGAGCGCGGCTGGATATCGCACCGGGCTCTATTCGAGTCCGCATCTCCTCTCGTATCGCGAGCGCGTGCGTGTGGACGGGCGGGCGATCCGGCCGGCGGCCGTGGCAGCCGTCATGGACGGGCTCGCGCCGGTGCTCGCGACGCACGGGTCCTCCTTCTTCGAGGCGATGACCGCGCTGGCGTTCCTGCACTTCGCGCGGGAACAGGTTGACATCGCGGTCCTCGAGGTCGGGATCGGCGGCGCGCTCGATGCGACGAACGTGGTCGATCCGCTGGTCTCCGTCGTGGTCTCGGTCGGACTCGATCACATGGAGGTGCTCGGGCCGACGATCGCGCACATCGCCCGCGACAAGGCGGGGATCGCCCGTCCCGGACGGCCGTTCGTGATCGGCGCGACCGGGAAGGGCAGGGGCGAGCTGCTCGCGGCGGCGGAGGCCGTGGGCGCGGAGCCGCTCCTCCTCGGGAGCGACGGCCGGTTCCGCATCGAGGAGCTCCGGGCCGACGGGAGCCGCTTCGCGTTCCGGAGCGAGGCGCTCTCGATGGCGCATCTCGAGCTCGGGCTCGCCGGCGCGCATCAGGTGCGCAACGCCGCCTGCGCGCTCCTCGCGCTCGGGGCGCTCCGGGACTTCCCGGTGGCGACGACCGCAGCCGGCGTGCGCACGGGTCTCGCCCGACTCCGCTGGCCGGGGCGGATGGAGCGGGTGACGCCCTGGTTGATCGTGGACGGGGCGCACAACGCGGCGGGTGCGCGCGTGCTCGCCGCGTACCTTCGCCGGTTCCACGGCGGGGGGAAGGTGGTGGCCGTGACCGGCATGGTCGCCGGCAAGCGGCCGCGCGCCTTCGCTCGCGCCCTGAGCGGGGCGGTGGATCGAGTGGTGGTGACCGCTCCGCCGAGCGCGCGCGCCATCCCGGCGCCGGCGCTCGCCGCCGAGTGGCGGGGCGCCGGCGTGCGGGTTCTGGTTGCGCCGGGTATCGGCCCGGCGCTAACGCGTGCGCGGGAGGCGGCCGGGACGCGCGGCCTCGTCGTGGCCTGCGGGTCGCTCTATCTCGTGGGCGAAGTGCTTCGCCTGCTCGGCCGGCGGCCGGCCGAGTCGATCTACTAGGACCAGGAGCAGGTCGGAGCAGGACGGGCGGCGATGGTGTGCCCGGCGCTAGCCCTTGGCACCTCGCCACTGGGCCTCGACCCACTTCCAGTTGGCGAGCTTCCAGAAAGCCTCGATGTACTTCGGGCGCGCGTTGCGGTAGTCGATGTAGTACGCATGCTCCCACACATCGCAGGTGAGGAGAGCGGTCGCGCCCTTGGTCATGGGATTCCCGGCGTTCGATTCCTGAACGATCTCGAGCTTGCCGCCTGGGCGGGCGACGAGCCAGGCCCAGCCGGAACCGAAGAGAGTGGCGGCGGCATTCGAGAACTGGGTCTTGAAGTTGTCGAGAGAATCGAAGTTCGCGTTGAGGGCGGCGAGCAGGTCGGCGCTCGGCAGGCCGCCCTGCGGCGAGAGGCAGTTCCAGAAGAAGGTGTGGTTCCAGATCTGGGCCGCGTTGTTGAAGACCGGACCGCTTTCCTTCTTGATGATCTCCTCGAGGGAGGCCTTCTCGAGCGGCGTGCCCTTGGTGAGCTCGTTCAGCTTGGCGACGTAGGCGGCATGGTGCTTGCCGTGGTGGTACTCGAGGGTCTCCCGCGAGAAGTGCGGCGCGAGCGCGTCGAGGGAATAGGGGAGGGCGGGAAGCTCGAACATCAGATCCTCCTTGAGCTGCGGTCTCTACCGGTCGTGGGTCGTCGTCGTCGGCCCGGCGTTCGTTCTGGGGAGCTGGGCCGGAGATCATAACCGGAAAGGCCGGCCGGCGACAGGGGACATCGGCCGGGCGGAGACCGGCCGGACGGAGATCGGCCGGACGGCGATGGCCGGGTCGTGCGGGGCATGCGCAGGATGCACGGGATGTGCGCGACGCGCGCGCTCGAGGTGTGCCGATCTCTGCCGTGGAGAGACCCGCGGCTGTCGTCGCGGGTGCTGAGCTACACATCGCTGTCTCCGGTGTCGCGTGCCGGTTCGGCGCGCTGGCGGAGGGAGCGGCGCCAGTCGGCGAGGGCGGTGCGGGCGGTGTGGTCGGAGACACGGCGCTCGCCGATGTAGGCGGCGAAGGCGCGGCCGGTAGCGGGATGGATGCCGAGACGCGCGATCAAGTGATCGGGGGCGAGCCCGCCGAGCTCGACGGTGCCCTGGTGGATGGCGGGGCGATGGTGGCCGGCGCAGACGGTGGTGCGGTTGGCGGGGTGGTCGGAGCCGCCGCGGCTCCTGAAGTGGAGGTGGTGATCCTCGAGGTGGGCGTGGCCGGTGCAGCCGGGGCTGGTGCAGAGGAAGCCGTCGCGGCAGAGGACGGGATGGGCGCGCTGGTGATGAGCGCGGGTCTCGGCGCTGCTGTGGGTGTCGAGGAAGTGGCAGAGGAGGAGCTCGAGGTAGACCCAGGTGGGGCGGAGCGGGTCAGCCTGGCTCAGCCGGCAGCGCAGGAGCGCGGAGAGGGCGAGGTCGAGGACGTCGGGCGGGAGGAAGAAGCGGATGGTGGCGAGGCAGCGCTCCTGGGGGAGGAGGGCGAGGTCGGCAGGGAAGCCGGCGATCGCGGGAAGGCCGCGCGGGGTGGTGGGCGGGAGCGGGTAGCCGAGGGGGACGTCGGGGGGGACGGTGGTGTCGCTGGCGGCCGCGGTCGCGTCAAACGCTGTCGGGTCATGTGAAGTGGTGGCCCCGGTGGCGCCGGCCGCCTCGCCCGCCCCGGCGGCCGCGGTCGCGTCAAACGCTGTCGGGTCATGTGAAATCTTGGTGCTGTTCGCCCCGGGGTCCTCCCTCCTTTGCGCAAAGCCCATGGCGATGAGACCGTCGGCCCACGAGGCGAGCACGCTCTCGTCGGCGCCCGGCAACGCGAACAGCCGCGCGAACTCGGTCACCCGCTCGATCTCGCGATAGGTGAGGCGGGCCGCCCAGTTCACCCACAGCTCCTCGGTGGTCTCGTGCAACAGAGGTAACAAGAGCAAAGCCGCGGTGTACGAGAGCTCGCCGGCGCGATGCGCGGCGCGCACCTCGGGGAAGCGCTCGAGGCCATGGTGGAAGCGGACGAGCCGCTCGGCCTGGCGGAGGCCGAAGCCCAACCGCTCCTCGCAGTAGGTCGTGAAGTCGGCGAAGCCGAGCTGGGCCCACAGGAGCGCGCCGTGGAGCCGGGCGAGGCGGCGGGCGATCTCGGTCCGCAGGCGGCTCTGGTAGCGAGCGATGCGGATGAGGGTGTCGCCGAGCACCCAGGGATCGGCGGCGGGATCGATCACGCAGTCGGGCGGCAGCACGTCGGCGGGCACGGTCCACTGGACGCGCGGGAAGCGGGCGGCCGGCGGCTCCTCCTCTTCCGGCACCGTGGGCCGCTCGCGCCGCGGCTTCTTGTGCGCCTGCGCGTTCATCGCGGCCATCAGGTCGGCGATGAGGCGCTGGCGCGCGGCGTCGGCGATCGCGGCCCCGAGCAGGTCGGGCTCCGGATCCGGTCGGTCACCGCCGGTGGCGGCGAGGTACTCGGCGAAGATGAGCTCGGCGGCCTGGCCCTGCCGCAGGTGCTCGCCCGCGGTGGCGCGGGCCACGGCGACCGTCTCCTGCCAGAGGACGCCGATGCGCGCGGGCGCGGGGATCATCATCCAGCCGCCATCGGGCGCCGGGTCCATGCCCTCGGCCGCCTTCTCTTCCGTGACTTCTTCCTTCTCCCCCCGCTCCGCCCTCGCCGTGCGCACGCGCCGCTCAAGCGCGCGGAAGGTGAGCCCCGTCGCCGCCGCGATCCAGCGCGCGCCCTCCTCAGCTGAAGTCTCCGCCGTCACCACCGCCGCCAGCTCGAGCACGTGCGATGCGCTCAGCCGCCCCCCGACGAACGCTTGATCGAGCACCGGGGTCGCCTCCAGCACCCGCCCGAGCCGCGCCAGTCGCCGCGCCGTCCCTTCCTCGATCCCCACATGCTCGCGCACGAAGTCGATCGCCCGCACGTAGCCGAGTGGCCGATAGCGCTCCCCGTCCCACAAAGCGGCGAGACCGCGCGCGAGCTCCCGCTCCGCACGCGCCTCGGCATGCACGAGCGCCCACAGCTCGCGATCGAGCGCGCGCGCTGCCCACAGCGCCGGCGCGGGCGAGAGCACCTCCCCCTGCGGGTCGCCCGCGAACTCCCCCGGCTCCCACCGCCGTTCGACCGGTCGCACGGACACGGCACAGCCCTTCCCGGCCGCGAACGCCCGCTCCCGCACGAAGCGGCAGCGCTCGCGGCACCCACGCGTCGCCCGGACCCGAGACGGGCCAGGGCGCGCAAAAGCACGATGTCGGGGTCGATCGGGGCGGCGGGCGCGGGGTCGGGAAGGGGCGCGCCGCCCGGGTTCACTTGAGCTTCGGCCTATCGGTCCAGAGGAGGAGGGGGCCGCGGCGGGAAGGTGGGCGAGGCGAGAGCGCGGCCCGAAGCTCCTCTATGGCTTGAACCTAGCGGGGCGGCCCGCATCTGTCAATACAAAAGTGTAGCCCGGGCTAATTTTTTTTCAGGGCTCGCTGCGGCCCGCCATCGCCCCTGACTGCTGGCCAGGCCGGCCGGCGCTAGCCAGGCCCGCCGGGCCCCACCGGGCCGGCCCCGCCTCGCCAGGGCCGGCCAAGTCGCTAGAAGTTGAAGACGAGCGACGTCGTGAAGTTCGTGTCCAGGTTGTCCTTCTCCTCCTGGGCCGTCCCCACCTCGGTGGCCGTACCATCGTACGGATTCGCGTCGTAGATCGTGATGTCCTCGAGCGGCGGGAGGTTCCGGTACAGGATGCGGTATCCGACCTTGAGGGCGATCAACTTGGTCATCGACACGCTGACGCCGTTGTACCAGTTGGTCCGATGGTCGGCGACATCGTCGAAGCTGTCGTCGAATACGAGATTGCTCTCGAAAAGCGTGGTCGGCGTGAGCTTGTTCTCGTAGTTGTAGCCCAGGCGGAAACCAGGGAAGTCCTTGCTGTCCCCGTTCGTGAAGTTCTCGTTGGTATAGGTGATGTTGTAGGTCGTCCGGAACTTGACGCGTTCGCCGCGCACCCAGTTGTTGCCGAGACCGGCGCCCACCGTGTAGCGATAGTCGATTCCCGCGGGCTCATCGCTCACGACATCCCCGGCGACGTTCCAGAAGAGGAAGGGGTTCAGGTCGCGGCCGTATCCCGCCTTGCCGTAGAGCCGGTTCGTGTCCGTCTCGCTCGGCCCTTCCTCGACCGAGTAATTGCCCTCGCCCGCCGCGCCGACGCCGAAGCGTTCGCTCGGTCGCGATTGGCTGTAGACCGATCCGACTTCGGCGATGAACTCGGCATCGCTCCAGACTCGTGTGGTCTCGTTCCTGAATCCGAGTGTCGTGCTGTTCGAGTTGCCGCTCGACGAGACGAAACTGAGTTCGGCTGAATCGAACCAACCGAGCTTCTTCTCCACCGGATCTTCGGCGAATGCCGGCGTTGCCGTGAGCCACGGTGTCACGATCGCGATCACGACCGCCGCACCCATCGCGACCGCCGCGACCGCCGCCCTCACCGCCGGCACCCTCGCCGGCACCCTCGCCCGCTGATTCGCCCTGGCGCACTGATTCATCGGATCCTCCCTGGGTTCACTCGATCGCCGGACGCCCGGCGCCGCGCGGGAGGTTAGCAAAAGCGCGGGTCTAGCGTTATCTTTCCCGGCCAGCATCCGGCCGCGGCCCGGCCAGGATCAGAGGCGGGCGATCCGAGCTCACCCACGGCTCGGCGGCTTGAGGGAGGTGGTCGTCTTGCCGTTCGCGCTCGGGATCGATATCGGCGGCACCTTCACGAAGATCGTGGCGCTCGCCCACGACCGGAGCGTGCTCGCCGAGGGCCGCGTCCCGACCCTATCCGCCGACGGGCCGGCGCAGCTCGTGGCGCGGGCGGCGGAGGCCGCACGCGCCATGTGCGCGGACGCGGGGCTCGCACTTGGCGCAGCTGCCGCCGCCGGCGTCGGCGTCGCCGGGCTCGTCGACAACGCCACGGGGATGCTCACGGCCTGTCCCAATCTGCCCGGTTGGGAAGGATTCCTCGGCGCGGAGGACTTCTCCGCCGCACTTGCGATCCCCGCGATCGTCGAGAACGATGCGAGTGCGGCGACGCTCGCCGAGGCGACGCTCGGCGCGGGCCGCGGCCGGGATCCGGTCGCGCTCCTGACCCTCGGCACGGGCGTGGGCGGCGGTCTCGTGATCGGCGGTCGCATCGTGCACGGCCGGCGGGGCTTCGCCGGCGAATTCGGGCACATGGCGCTGGCCGTGGACGGCGGACCGCCCTGCGCGTGCGGGGCGCGCGGATGCGTCGAGGCCTACCTCCGTTCGAGCCACGTGGTGGCCCGCGCGCTCGAACTGGCCGCCGACTCGCCCGGTCCACCGAACCCCGGGCTCGCCCGGGCGCTGGCATCGGGCGAGGCGACCGCGCGCTCGGTAGGCGAGGCTGCGCGCCAGGGAGATCCGGTGGCGATCGCGGTGTTCACCGAGCTGGGGCGGCACCTGGGAATAGCCATTGCCAATGTGATCTCGGCGCTCAACCCGGAGGCGGTGATCGTGGGGGGCGGCGTGTCCCTCGCCGGCGACGTGCTCATTGATACGGCTCGGGTCACGGCTCTGGCGCGCGTCATGCCGCCCCTGGCCGCCGGCGTCGTCATACTTCCGGCGGAACTGGGAGACCGCGGCGGTATGCTGGGGGCGGCCCTCCTCGCGCTCGGGACGGAACCGACAGAGAGCTGATGCCTCGACTCCGCCGGTCGATTCAGGTCTGTTCTGCACCATCGCCGCGTCTGGCCGCGGCGCCCGCTGCCATGCGCAGGGAGTCGCCGCGCCCGGCCGCGCTAGCGCACCCCCGCGCGCACGCTCGCGCACACGCGCACCCCCGCGCGCACGCTCGCGCACACGCGCACGCTCGCGCACACGCGCTCGCTCTCCTCGTCGTGGCCGCCCTCCTCGAACTCCCCTACACATCGCCCGCCGATGCTCAGCCGCCCATCGCCCCGCCCGCCGCTCCCTCGCCCGGCCAGCCACTGCCGCTCCTTCCGGGCGGCAACCCCGACGACTCCCTCTCGACGCGCATCAACGGCTCGCGACTCCGACACGTCACGATCGACGGCACTCCTTACATCGTCATCGACTCGGTGCTCATCGAGCACCGGGCGACCACCATCACCGGCCGCGTCGGCCGGTACGATCGCGTCACGCAGCACGCCACGGTCGACGGCGATGTCCGCATCGTGGATGGGCTGACGACCATCACGGGCGACTACGGCACATTCGATGTACGCGCCGGGCTCGGCACTCTCATCGGGAACGTCGTCGTCACCCGCGAGGACCTGACCATTCGTGCGCCCCGCGCCACATACGAGCGCCCGAGCCGTGTTGCCCGCCTGCGCGGCGGCGTCGACATCGTGGACCGCGAGCGCCGGGTGCGCTCGGACAGCCTCGTCTACTGGTTCGACGAGGATCGAGCCATGGCCTTCGGCAACGTCGAGATCGAGCAGACGGGGAAGGAGGAAGCGATCCTCCGCGGCGACGTGGCCGAGTACCGGCGGCGCACCGGCGACCTAAAGCTTCTCGAGCGCGCCTCGATCGTCCTCGAGGACGAGGGGAAGCCGGTCAACATCACCGCCGGCGACTTCGCCTTCCGCCGCGAGGGCAAGGAGGTCATCGCGCGCGGCCAGGTCGTCGTCCGCGAGGAGAACGCGGAGGCCACCGCGGACAGCGCGGTCTTCTACCGCGACGATCACCGAGCCGTGCTCGTCGGATCGCCGGCGCTGCGCGATGCCGACGGCTTCGTCACTGGGGATACGCTGACCCTTACCTTCGACCGGGGGAAGATCGCCGGGCTCGCCGCGCACGGGAACGCGCGCGCCACGTACAGCCGTGGAGCGGCGGGCGAGGACCGCGAGCAGCTGGAACTCGCAGGCGAACTCCTCATGGCCGATTTCGAGGACGGCGCCGCCCGGACCGTGAACCTCACCGGCAACGCCGAGAGCATCTACACGCCCGGAGCCGACGAGCGTCGCGAGTCGGGAGCCCTGCAGAACGTCGCGCGCGGGGATCGACTTCAGGTGACCCTCGGCGACGGCAAGCCCGAGCGCGTCGTTCTCGAGGGGCAGGCGACCGGGGAGTACTTCTACCGGCCGAAGGAGCGAGAGGCGGCCGCGGCGGACTCGCTCGCAGCGAGCCGCGCCGATTCGGCGGCCGTCGCGATCGCGGACTCGCTGGCCGCGGCGGCCGCTCCTGACACCAGTGCCGGAGCCGTGGACGCCGCCGCCGCTCCAGCCGAGGACACGCTCGTGACCGCCGCCCCCGACACCCTCGCCGTCGCCGCTCCAGCCGAGGACACGCTCGTGACCGCCGCCCCCGACACCCTCGCCGTCGCCGCCCCCGACACCCTCGCCGTCGCCGCCCCCGACACCCTCGCCGTCGCCGCCCCCGACACCCTCGCCGCCGCCGCCCCCGACACCCTCGCCGCGCCGCTCCGCCTCGCCCTGGCGCCTGCCGACTCGACGACGCTGAGCGTCCGCTACCAGGCCGTTCGCATCGACTTCCTGGTCGAGCGCGAGGAGATCCTGCTCGAGAACGACGCCGAGCTCTTTCACCAGAAGATGCACCTGACCGCGGACAAGGTGCGCTTCTCCGTCCGCGAGCGCACCCTCCTCGCCATGGGCTCGCCGCTCCTCTCCGAGGGGGAGCAGGAGATGAAGGGCGACGAGATGGCCTACGACTTCAGTACTCGCTCGGGGCGGGTGATCGAGGGCGAGACCAAGTTCGATCGGGGCCTCTACACCGGGGACCAGCTCTACAAGGCGGGGGACGGGGTCTTCAATGTGCAGGGCGCGTCCTACACCACGTGCGACCTCGCCGAGCCCCACTACCACTTCACCGGGCACCAGATGAAGATCTACCTGGACGACAAGGTCGTCACCCGCCCGGTCGGGCTCTTCATCCGCAATGTGCCCTTCATGGCCCTTCCGTACTACATCTTCCCCATCAAGCGGGGGCGGCATTCCGGGATCCTGATGCCGCAGATCGAGTTCGGCTTCTCGGACACCCGCGGCCGCTTCGTGCGCAACGCAGGCTACTACTACGTCATCAACGACTACGCCGACGTGAAGCTGTATGGAGACTTCGCCGAGTACTCGCCCTATGTGGTCGGCAACCTGGATTTCAACTACGCGCAGCGCTACCGGTTGAACGGGACCTCTCGCGCCGCGTGGAGCTTCGGGCAGGGCGAGCAGCGCTGGGACGTGCGGGGCAGCCACCGTCAGGACCTGGGCGAACGCCGCACCCTGCAGGCCAACCTCGACTTCCTCTCCGACCGCGAGTTCCGGGTCAACGACCAGGGGCAGACCGGCGAGGACCGCTTCGAGACCCAGCTCCGCTCGAACGTGAGCTTCGCGAAGAGCTGGTCCACCCAGAGCGTGCGGATCACGGTCGAGCGGACGCAGAATCTCCAGAACATCGCGGGGACGACCCAGCCCGGCAAGGGCACGATCACGGGCAGCTTCCCGAGCCTTTCCTACAGCTTCCAGAGCCGCCCGCTGGGCCGCCGCCCCGATGCCAAGGGGCGGGGCGGTCGCTGGCCGGTCCTGTCGAGCACGAACTACTCCTTCTCCGGGGACTACCGGCGCGGCTACGACTCCCGGCGGGCGGGGAGCGACTACCTGCAGACGGCCGCCTGGCGAGCCAGCGTCTCGGACGGCCGGCGCGCCGGCGCGCTGACCCTGACCCCGGCCTTCTCGGTGAGCTCGAACTGGGACGAGTACCTCGACCTCGGGATCGACACCACCGGCGTCATCCGGCGCGGGGAGAGCGACATCGTTCGCGGGCAGATGTCGGCGGGCCTCGGGCTCCGCACCGAGCTCTACGGGACCTTCGGGCGTCCCGTCGGTCCCTTCAACGGGTTCCGCCACGTGCTCACCCCGAGCGCGGCCCTCGCCTTCGGCAAGCGCTTCGACTCTCGCGAGAACGTGGCCGTGGGTCGTGCCTCCTCGGCCCTTGCGCTCGGGCTCCAGAACCGCTTCGAGACCCGGCTCCCCGGCGGCCCCGAGGGGAAGCTCCGCGTGGTGCGCGACTTCCTCACGTTCAATCTCAACTCAACTTTCGATGTCTCCAACGAATCCGCGGAGCGCTTCACGCCGATTCGAGCCGATGCGCGTCTTCGTCCCGGCATCGGGCGCGACTTCGAGGTGACCTACGCGACGACATTCGATCCCTACGAGCGGCGCACGACCAGGTACGACGTGGCCGCGCGGATCACCTACACCCGGGCGGGGCACGGCCCCGCAGCGCCTGCCGGCACGGTCCCGGGAGCGCCCCCCGGCGGGAGCGAGGGCACATCCGGGGGGGGGGGCTCTTCGGCGGCGATCCGAGCGGATTGGGTGGCGGGGCGGGAAACGGCGAGGGCGATGCGCCGGAGACCCGCCCGTACGGCGCCACGGCGGTTCCCGGCGATCTCTTCCCGCGCGCCTTCGTGTGCGGCGGCACGCTCGCCTACGCCGGGGGCGGCGGCGGCGACAAGAGCCTGCAGGGCACCTTCGACACCGCTTTCAGGGTCACGCCCAACTGGCGTCTCGAGTACCGCCTGCGCTACGACCTCATGGATCGGGAGGTGGTCGCGCAGAGCTACAGCCTGATCCGCGATCTCCATTGCTGGGAGGCGCAGTTCCGCCGCTCCTACGAGGTGGGGAACTGGGAGTACTACTTCCGGATCGCCATCCGCGACCTGCAGGAGATCTTCTACGAGCGCGGTCGCGACCGGACCGGACTGCCGCGGTTCTACTAGGCGCCTGCCGCCGCGACCTCTGCCCGTCCCTGCGCGGCTCTGCCGGCCTCGCCGCGGCGTTGTTTCCGGCCACGGTCACCCGCCGCCGCGCTTCCCCCGGTCGCCGCCGGCCGCTGCGCCGGGGCGAGCCTTCGCCCCGTCGTTACGCCACGCACGGCGCCATGCCGCGCGATCATCTGCGCCGCGCGCCGCGATGTCTCGCTCCCATCCGAAGAAAGCTGCGCCCGGGCAGCGTTTCTCGCGCTTTTCCCGTTGACACGCTGCTCGGGTACTGGATATTTTGCCCCGCAGACGGAAGGACATCCCGTATCGCGGCCTTCCTCTCGCGCTGCGCACGAGGATGTCGCACCGTGTCCCCAAGGAGGGGGTGCCTCAATGAACAAGACCGAGCTCACCCAGGCCGTCGCCGAGCGCGTCGGCATGAGCCTCAAGGATGCCCGCGCCACCGTGGATGCCATCTTCTCGACCGACAAACGCGGCATCATCTCCTCCGAGCTCGCTGCGAGCCGCAAGGTGCAGATCACGGGCTTCGGCTCGTTCGAGACGCGCAAGCGCAAGGCCCGCACCGGACGGAACCCGCAGACGGGCGAGTCGATCGAGATCGCGGCCAGCCGCTACCCGGCCTTCCATCCGGGCCGGGCGCTCAAGGAGCGCGTTCGCATCAAGGTGAAGAAGGGCTAGCCCGAGGTCTTCTCTCCCCGAGATGAGCGGGAGCCGGAGTGCCGACGAGGCACCGGCTCCCGCGCCGTTTCCGGCGGCGCCCGCCGGAGCGGCATCCGCCGCCGAGCGGAACGTGCTCCCGCTCTCTCCCGCCCTGTCCCGCCCCGCCTTTCCCATGGCGGTCCTTTTACCCAGCTTTGACCGTGAGCCCCGCGGGCCGACCGTAGACTGGAAGGAGACTGGATGGCGGTTGCGGCGCATCACCGGGCCGGAGAGGCCCCGGCCGCGCTCCGGCCGCGCTCCGGCCTCGCCCGGGGCCGCGCTCCGGCCTCGCCCGGGGCCGGGCTCCGCGCCTCGCCCGGGGCCGGGCTCCGCGCCCGCCTTTGCAGTTGCCCCTCTCCACCGCGGCCGGTAGATTTTTCCGGCTCGGATGGCTCCCCAGGCCCATCGAACGGCGCCGGCGTGCGCCGGGAGGCTCCACCACGGTGATGCGGTACGACCACCGCCTGCGAATCGGCTCCCTCTTCCTCGCCCTCGCGCTCCTCGGGGCCGGGCTCGTCTCGGCGGACGCCGCGAAGCGGGCCAAGGATCTCGAGCTGACCATCCTCTCCTCGACCTCGAACCGGGGCGAGGTCGACCCCTGCGGCTGACACAAGACCCAGAAGGGTGGGCTGGCCCGGAGGGCTGCCCTGATCGATTCGCTGCGCAAGGCCCGGGGAGGCCTGCTCCTCGTCGACGCGGGCGATTACGCGCATCCCACGCTGACGCACGAAGAGCAGGAGAACTGGTTCATCCTCAGGGCCATGGACCAGATGCGCTATGACGCGATGACGCTCGGGGAGCTCGAGCTCTATCGCGGCGCCAAGTACGTCCAGGCCATCCTCGACTCGACCCGGATCCCGGTCACGGTCGCCAACGCCCGCTTCACGGCGACCAGAGCCTCCATCGGCGAGCCGTACATCCTCACCAAGGTCGGGGATGTCACCTACGGCATCATCGGCCTCATCGGGCAGGACTTCGGCGAGGGCAAGGAGAAGCTCATCGGACTGGGCTTCACGGTGGACGATCCGTTCGAGGTGGCGGCCAAGGTCATCCCCGAGGTGCGCAAGCAGGCCGACCTCGTCGTCGTGCTGGCCCACCTCGGCTCGGCCGACGCCTTCCAGCTCCCGAAGTCGGTCAAGGGGATCGACGTCGTCGTCTTCGGTCACTACCCCGGGACGGTGGCGCCGACCCAGGTCGAGGGCGCGGTCACGGTCCGTCCCGGCCAGCGCGGGCAATACATGGGGGAGACCAAGATCGTCCTGAGCCCCGAGAACAAGATCGTGTCCTACAGCGGCGAGGCCGTGGCCCTCGATGTCAAGAAGATCGGGGAGGAGCCGCGGATCGCCAGGGAGCTCGCGGCCCTGAAGAAGGCGCTCGGGAAGCCGGAGACGGTCACCCCGCCGGCGGAACCGGAAGATCCGCGGAACGCCATCGAGTAGGCGCCGATCGGTCCGTCTGTCATGATGCCCTCGCCGAGCGCTTCCAGCACAAGTCATCCTGCGGGTGGAGGGCGGCAGCGCGCCGCTCCCGCCCGCCGTCCGGCTCACTAGAGGAGTCCCGGCTCCGGGAGGAAACAGCTCATGCGGGTCGAAGGGGACCGGGGCATCCAGTACGCGAAGGACATCGTCGAGACCATCGGGCGCACCCCGCTCGTGCGGTTGAACAAGATCACCCGGGGGCTCAAGCCGCTCGTGCTGGCCAAGGTCGAGTCCTTCAACCCGGGCGGCAGCGTCAAGGACCGCATCGGCTTCGCGATGATCAACGCCGCCGAGAAGAAGGGTCTCTTGAAGCCCGGCGGCACGATCGTCGAGTGCACATCGGGCAACACCGGGGTCGGGCTCGCGCTCGTGGCCGCCACCCGCGGCTACCGGCTCATCGTGACCATGCCGGACAAGATGAGCCAGGAGAAGATCAACCTCATCAAGGCCTACGGGGCCGAGGTGATCGTCACGCCGACGGCGGTGCCGCCCGACCATCCCGAGAGCTACTACGAGGTGGCGAAGCGCCTCGCCCGGGAGATCCCGGGGGCCTTCCACTCGAACCAGTACTTCAACCCGGACAACCCCGAGGCCCACTACCTGACGACCGGCCCCGAGGTCTGGGAGCAGACCGGCGGCCAGGTGGACGTCTTCGTGGGGGGCATGGGGACCGGGGGCACGATCTCCGGGACCGGCCGCTACCTCAAGGAGAAGAACCCGCGCGTCCAGGTCGTGGGCGCCGATCCGGTCGGCTCGATCCTCGCCGAGTACTTCTACACGAAGAAGATGGGCGAGGCCCGCACCTACAAGACCGAGGGCATCGGCGAGGACATCATCCCGACGGCGACCCTCTGGGACCAGATCGACCGCATCATCAAGACCACCGACCACGAGGCCTACAACTGGGCCCGGCGGGTCTCGCGCGAGGAAGGGATCCTGATCGGGAGCTCGGGCGGGGCCGCGATCACCGCCGCGCTCACGGTGGCCCGCGAGCTCGACGAGCGCCACGTGATCGTCGTCCTCCTGCCGGACACCGGTGAGCGCTATCTCTCCAAGGTGCATTCGGAGGAGTGGATGCGCGACAATCGGCTCCTCGACACGCAATTCGTGCGCGTCGGCGACGTGCTCCGCAGGAAGTCGAAGGACCTCCCGGCGCTCGTCGCGATCGAGGACTCGGAGCCGATCCGGAACGCGCTCGCGCTCATCCGCCGCTACAACATCTCGCAGGTGCCGGTGAAGCGGGGCGGCGAGGTGGTGGGGAGCGCCGAGGAGGCGGCCATCATGTCGAGCGTGCTCGAGGATGCGCGGGCGCTCGAGGTCCCGGTCGCGAAGATCATGCATCCGCCGCTCGGTCGCGTGGATGCGAAGGAGTCGGTGGATCAGGCCATCCGGCTCCTCGCCGATCGGAACGCGGTCCTGGTCGAAGACGCCGGGCAGCTCCGCGGCATTCTCACGCGCTTCGACCTGATCGAATACGTGGCCGTCTAGGCCCGGGTCCGTCCAGGCCGCGGCATCGCGCCCGCTGAACCGAGGGGAGGGATCTCGCCGTGTCGACTCGCACCGAACCGCGCCGCCCGATCGAGCCGCGCCACCTGCACGAGGGGGAGAAGGCCTGGCGCTTCGCGACCCTCGCCATTCACGCCGGGCAGGAGCCCGACCGCGAGACCGGCGCGGTCACCGTGCCCATCTACCAGACCTCGACCTACCACCAGCCCGAGCTCGGCAAGCACAAGGGCTTCGAGTACTCGCGCACGCAGAACCCGACCCGGAGCGCGCTCGAGTCGAACCTCGCCGCGCTCGAGGGCGGCCGCTACGGCTTCGCCTTCGGCTCGGGGATGGCGGCGATCGGGGCCATCGGGCATCTCCTCGTCGCCGGCGACCACGTGGTCGCCTCGGATGACATGTACGGCGGCACCTTCCGCCTCTTCAACATGCTCTTGAAGCGCTTCGGGCTCGAGTTCACGTACGTGGACAGCTCGGACACGCAGGCGATCGAGGCGGCGATCAAGCCGGCGACCCGCCTCATCTATACAGAGACACCGACCAATCCGCTGATGAAGGTGACCGATCTCGCCGCCGTGGCGAGGATCGGGCACGACCGCGGGATCCTGACCGCCTGTGACAACACGTTCATGACGCCCTACTTCCAGCGGCCGCTCGGGTTCGGCATCGACCTGGTCGTGCACTCGACGACCAAGTACCTGAACGGGCACTCGGACATGGTGGGCGGGGCGCTCGTGACCGAGAAGCAGGACCTCGCCGAGCGGCTCGCCTTCATCCAGAACGCGGCCGGCGGGGTGCCCGGGCCGTTCGACGCCTGGCTCGTCCTGCGCGGCACCAAGACCCTGGCGCTCCGCATGGAGCGGCACAACCAGAACGCGCTCGCGGTGGCCCGGCACCTTAAGGGACAGGCGAAGATCAAGAAGATCCACTATCCGGGGCTCCCCGAGCATCCGGGATACGAGCTCATGCAGCGCCAGGCCACCGGGTTCGGCGGCATGATCTCGTTCGACCTGGAGACGATCGAGCGGGCACGGCGCTTCCTGGGCGGAGTGCGCGTATTCACGCTCGCCGAGAGCCTGGGCGGAGTCGAGAGCCTGGTCTGTCATCCGGCCTCCATGACTCACGCCTCGGTCCCGGCGGCCGAGCGCGCGCGGGTGGGGCTCGGTGACGGGCTCGTGCGGCTCTCGGTCGGGGTCGAGGATGTCGAGGACCTGATCGCCGATCTGGATCAGGCGCTCGCCCACGTGTAGCGCCGCGCGCGGCAGGGAACGCGATGCGTCGAGCGGGCGCGTAGAGAACCCGGGTCGCTGCGAAGGAGTCGGAGCCGCTTCATGGTGCGTCGGCAAGCCACGCTGCTTGCGCTCGTCCTCTTCGCGGCGCTCGCGCTGCCGTTCGTCGAATACCGGACCGACGACACCTTCATCTTCCTCCGCTACGCCCTGAACCTGGCGCGCGGGGCCGGTCTTTCGTTCAACCCGGGTGAACCGGTCTACGGCTTCACCTCGATCCTCTGGGTCCTCATCCTGGCCGTGCCGGCCGCGCTCGGGATCCCCGGGCTCTTCGCCGCCAAGGCGATCGCGTTCGCCGCCGGTTCGGCGGCGGTCATCGCCTTCGCCGTCCTCGCGCGGCGGCGCCTCGCATTCGCCCTCGCCGGTCCGGCGACCCTCGCCTTCGCGGCCAATGCCTGGCTCATCCGCTGGAGCGCGGCGGCCATGGAGACGGCGCTCGCGGTGGCGCTCCTCGTGGCCGGACTCGCGCGCCATGCGACAGAGGTCGAGGACGACCGGAAACGACCGCTGGCTGCGGTGCTCTTCGCGCTCGCGGTCCTCGTCCGGCCCGAGTCGGGGCTTCTCCTCGCCTTCGCGCTCGGCTGCGAGCTCCTGGCGGGCGGCGCCCGCGCGCGCCGGCGCGCGGTGGCCGGCGGCATCCTCGCCGCGCTCGTGCTCGTCCCGTGGTTCGCCTATGCGCTCCGCACCTTCGGGACGATCGTCCCCGAGACCGCGGAGGCCAAGGGTCGCCTCGCGCTCGCGGGACTCGACCTCGATCCCCTCCGTGATGTCGCCCGCGCGGTCGCGACGACGAGCGGGATCGAGGCGCTCCTCGTCGTCGCGGGACTCGTCGCGCTCGCGATCAGCGGCCGCCGGCAGGTCGATCGCACGGCGGTCGCGGCCCGCCGCGGGGCGGATCGGCTCGCGCTCCGCCGCCACGGTCCGGCGCTCCTCTGGCTCGCCGGCCTCCCGCTCCTCTATCTGGCAACCGGATTCGACGTGCTCTCGCGCTACGCGCTGCCGCTCATCCCGGTCGTCGTCCTCTACGGCTTCATGGCGCTCGGCGTGCTGCTCCGCGGCGAGCGCACGCTCGCCCGCGCGGCGTCGCTCCTCGCCGCGCTCGTCGTGATCCAGAACGCGGCGGTCCTCGCCCGCGTCGTCTACCCGCATACGCACACGTTCAGCAGCGGGGTCGAGGATTGCCTGGGCGGACTCGGCCGCTGGTGTCGCGAGAACACCCCGCCCGGGACCGCGATCGCGATCGCCGACATCGGCGCCTTCGGCTACTACTCGGAGCGGCGCGTGATCGATCTGGCAGGTCTCGTCACGCCCGAGCTGCTGCCGCTCGTGAACGCGCATCCGATCGAGGACATCGCCGCCGGGCTCCTCTTCGCCGACATCGTGCGCCCCGCCTATCTCGTGGATCGCCACCCCGAGCCGGAGCGGCTCGCCGGCGCCTTCGGCGGCGCGCTCGAGCCGGTCCAGTGGTGCCGGATCGAGGGGCTCGGCGTGCGCTCGCCGGCGCCCATCGCCTACACGCTCTACCGCCTCGACTGGGGCCGCTACGACGCGGAGCGGAAATCTGCTGGAGGATTGTAAGAAGTGGCGGACCTCGGCATTCTCGGCTGGCTGGCGCTCGCCGTCGGGCTCCTCGGCGGGCTCCTCCTCGTGCCCCTCGGGCTCGGCGGCAACTTCGTCATCCTCGGGACCGCGTTGGTCTTCGCGGTCGCGACCGGGTTCAAGGCGATCGGCTGGTGGACTCTCCTCCTCCTCGCCGCCCTCGCCGTGATCGGCGAGATCATCGAGGCGGGCCTCGGGCTCTTCGCGGTGCAGCGGCTCGGCGCCTCGAAGAAGGCGATGCTCGGGACCTTCCTCGGCGGCATCGTGGGCGGCGTCGCCGGCACCGGCGTGGTGCCGATCGTGGGCAGCCTCCTCGGGGCGTTCGCCGGGGCCTTCGCCGGCGCGGTGATCGGCGAGATCCTCCATCGCCGGAAGGTGGAAGGAAGCTTCCGCGCCGGGTGGGCCGCGTTCTTCGGCCGCGTCGCGGCGATCGCCATCAAGTTCGAGATCGGCGTCATCATGGTCGTCGTGATCCTGTGGCGTGCCCTTCGCGGCTGAAGCGCGTCCTCCGCGGCCGACGCGGAGCCCAACGGCTGAAGCGGGGCCCCGCGGGGCGGAGGCGGGATGTGCTAGCATCCGCTCGCCATGGACGCGCGCATCGTGCTCCTCGTCGCCAGTACGCTCGCCGCCGCGGTCGCCTGCGGTGCAGGAGAGCACGCCGCGAGCCGCACGGACGACCGCACGGAGAGCCCGGCGGCGGCCGCGACCTCGGTCGCCGACACCCCCGCCGAGCAGGCGGCGCGCGAACGCATGATCGAGGAGACGATCGTCGCCCGCGGCGTCCGCGATTCGCTCGTGCTCCACGCCATGCGCGCCGTGCCGCGCCATCTCTTCGTGCCGGCGAACCTGCGTGCCGACGCCTACGCCGATCGCCCGCTCCCGATCGGCGAGGAGCAGACCATCTCGCAGCCCTACATCGTGGCGCTCATGACCGAGCTCCTCGATCTCCGGCCGGGCGAGAAGGTGCTCGAGATCGGCACCGGCTCGGGATACCAGGCCGCCGTCCTCGCCGCGATCACGCCCCACGTCTACTCGATCGAGATCCTGCCCGGTCTCGCCCGGAGCGCGAGCGAGCGCCTCGCAGGCCTCGGCTGCACGACGGTCCGGGTGCGCGCGGGGGACGGCTATCGGGGCTGGCCGGAGGCCGCGCCCTTCGACGCGATCATCGTGACCGCGGCGCCTGATCACGTGCCGCAGCCGCTCATCGACGAGCTCGCGCCCGGCGGGCGGCTCGTGATCCCGGTGGGCGACTACTATCAGGAGCTCATGGTGATCACGCGCGATCGCGACGGGCGCGTCGAGGAGAAGGCGGTGATCCCGGTGCGCTTCGTGCCGATGACGGGCGAGGCGGAGCAGCCGCGATGATCGAGCGTGGCTCGCAGGAGGAGACGCGCCGCCGCGTTCGCCTCTTCGTCTCGGGGCGCGTGCAAGGCGTCTTCTACCGGGCGACGACCGCCGAGCGGGCGCGCGAGCTCGAGCTCGCGGGATACGCCAGGAACCTCGCCGACGGGCGCGTCGAGGTGATCGCGGAGGGACGTCCGGACGCGGTCGCCGCGCTCATCGCGTTCTGCCGGGAGGGCCCGCGCCTCGCGCGGGTCGAGGCGGTCGAGGTCGCGGAGCTCGAGCCAACGGGGGAGGGGGGCGCGTTCGGCGTGCGCTGAAGGATGTGCGCCGAGCGGGTGTGCGCCGACGGGCGCCGAGCGGGTGTGCGCCGATGGGCGCCGAGCGGATGTGCGCCGATGGGCGCCGATGGGCGCCGATTCGGTGTGCGCTTCATGAAAGTGCGCTGAGTGGAGAACACCATCGTGGCGGCGGGACCACCCCGCCGGGAGGAGGACACGAGGATGATGAGAAGTCGGATGCCGGGCGCGAACGGCGTGCAGCTTCACGCGGGGCGCGAGGCGGCGCAGCGGACGGCGAGCATGCTGCTTCTGGCCCTCGTTCCGATCGTCCTGGCCGGTGCGCTCCGTCCGGTCCCGGCCGCGGCGATGCCGATCTACGCGGCGCGCGAGCGGCTCCTCTGCACGAGCTGCCACGTCGATCCCTCGGGCGGCGGCCTCCGGAACGCGCTCGGCTTCTCGTATCTCCGGAACCGGCACGCCTTCACGCCGGAGTCGCGCTTCGGCCAGCTGCCTGCCGAGCAGCCGGAGATCGTCACGAACCTGACCGTGGGGGGCGACATGCGCGTGCTTTATGACGCGCTGAACCGGCGCCACGCGTCGGGGAGCTTTCCGAACGAGGTATCGAGCTTCCTGCGCATGCAGGGCTCCTTCTATCTCTCGTACGCGCCGAGCGATCAGGTGCGTCTCTACTACAACCAGGACCTCGAGGGCGTGCGCGATGTCTGGGCGCAGCTCGGGAACCTGCCGGCCGGCGGCTATGTGCGGGCCGGCGCGTTCCGCCTGCCGTACGGGCTCCGCATGGACGATCACACGATCTACCAGCGGGACGATCTCGAGCAGCCGGTGAGCGTCCTCGGCTACGACCCGCGCCAGCCCGACGTCGGCATCGAGTTCGGGGTCATCCGCTCATCGCTCATCGCCCAGGCCGCGGTCACCAACGGCTCGAACCTGAGCTTCGATGCCGATCGCAACAAGGCGTTCACCGCGCGCGGCATGGGGCTCGTCGGCCCCGCGCTCCTCGGCGCGAGCGTGCACCTCGATTCGGACGGGGAGAGCCCGTCGACCGAGCGGCTGCGCTACGGCGGGTTCGCCAGCGTGAATCCCCTCCTCGATCTCGTGCTCCTCGGCGCGATCGACCTGGGCGAGGACGAGCGGGGCGACACGAACACCCCCGTCCTCCTGACCTGGGCCGAGGCGGACTACTTCTACGAGCGCCTGGCGCGGTTCCGCCTCCGCTACGAGTTCCTCGACAAGAATCGCGACGAGGAGTTCGCCGATTCCGAGCGCTACACGGTCGAGGGAGACCTGATCCCGTTTCCCTTCGCCACCTTCCGCTTGAGCTATCGCTTCACCTCGAACGAGGACGAGCTCGATATCGAGGAGCTGATCGGCATGGTGTCGGTGTCGTTCTAGCGATCGAGGAGGAGGAGCGGCATTGCGGCGGGGTGGGACGTCGAAGGAAACAGCGGCGCGCGCGGCCGAGCTCCGCCGGCTTCTCGACGAGCACGGCTACCGCTACCACGTGCTCGATGCCCCGGTCATCTCCGATGCCGAGTACGACCGGCTCTTTGAGGAGCTCGTCGCGCTCGAGGCGGCGCACCCCGAGCTGGCGAGCCCCGACTCGCCGACGCAGCGGGTGGGCGCGGCCCCCGCCGCCGAGTTCACCGCGGTCAAGCACGAAGCGCCGATGCTGAGCCTCGAGAACGCCTTCGGGGACGACGACCTCCGCGAGTTCGACGCGCGCGTGAAGCGCTTCCTCCATCTCGAGGAGACAGCGGCGATCGGCTACGTGGCCGAGCCCAAGATCGACGGGGTCGCGGTCGAGCTCGTGTACGCGAACGGACGTCTCGTCCAGGGCTCGACCCGCGGCGACGGGGTGGTCGGCGAGGACATCACCCAGAATCTCAAGACCATCCGCTCGATCCCGCTCCGGCTCCGCGGCGATCGCGTGCCCGAGCGGCTCTCGGTGCGCGGCGAGGTCTATCTCGCGCTCGCCGATTTCCGGCGTCACAACCGCGAGCGCGAGGAGCGCGGGGAGCCCGCCTTCGCCAATCCGCGGAACATGGCTGCCGGCTCGCTCCGCCAGCTCGATCCGCGGGTGACCGCCGAGCGTCCGCTCGACGCCTTCTTCTACGCGGTCGGAGTGATGCGCGGCGGTCAGGCGTTCCGCTCCCAGTGGGAGCTCTTGCGCGGGCTCCCGGAGCTCGGGCTCAAGGCGAATCCGCTCGCCCGGCCGTGCGCCGACGTCGCGGCCGCCGTCGCGTTTTACCACGAGCTCATGGCCGAGCGCGATCGACTGCCGTACGAGATCGACGGGGTCGTGGTCAAGGTCGACGACTTCGCCGTGCAGGAAGAGCTCGGGATCAAGTCCCGCTCGCCGCGCTGGGCGACCGCGGTCAAGTTCCCGTCGCGCCAGGAGACGTCGAAGATCGAGGACATCGTGGTGCAGGTCGGCCGCACGGGGGTCTTGACCCCGGTCGCCGTGCTCGAACCGGTGCGGATCGGCGGCGTCGAGGTGCGCCGGGCCACGCTCCACAACATGGACGAGATCGAGCGGAAGGACGTGCGGATCGGGGATACGGTGCTCGTCGGACGCGCGGGCGACGTGATTCCCGAGGTGGTCCAGGTGATCGCGGAGCGGCGGACGGGCGCGGAGCGGGCGTTCGCGATGCCCGCGGAGTGCCCCGAGTGCGGCGCGCATGTGGTGCGCGAGGAGGGCGAGGTCGCCTATCGCTGCGTGGGGCTGAGTTGTCCAGCGCAGCTCAAGGAGCGGATCCGCCACTTCGGCGGGCGAGGCGGCATGGACATCGAGGGGCTCGGCGACAAGCTCGTCGCGCAGCTCGTCGAGCGCGGGCTGGTGCGCGACGTGGCGGATGTCTACCGGTTGGATCTGGAGACGGTCGCCGGGCTCGAGCGGATGGCGGAGAAGTCGGCGGCCAACCTGCTCGCGGCGATCGAGGGGTCGAAGCGGCGGCCGCTCTCCCGTTTCCTCTTCGCGCTCGGGATCCGCCACGTCGGGGAGACGGTGGCGCGCGACGTGGCCCGGCACTTCGGCACGCTCGAGGAGCTCGGTGCGGCGAGCGGCGAGGACTTCGAGTCGGTGAGCGGCGTGGGCCCGCAAGTGGCGGCGGCACTCGCCGCCTTCTTCACCGACCCCGAGAACCAGAAAGTGATCGCGCGGCTCGAGGAGGCCGGCGTGGCGCCAGCCGCCGAGGAGGTGACGCGCACCTCGAGCGAGCTCGCCGGGAAGACGTTCGTCTTCACCGGGACGATGGAAACGATGACGCGCGAGGAGGCCGAGCGCGCAGTGATCGCGCGCGGGGCGCGGGCGGCGGGCTCGGTGTCCCGGGCGACCGACTACGTTGTCGCCGGCGCGAACGCGGGCTCCAAGGCGGCGCGGGCGCGTGAGCTCGGGATCGCGATCCTCGGCGAGGAGGAGTTCCGGGCGCTCCTCGCCGGCGGCGCGAGCGGCTGATGGCGGAACGCGAGGAGCAGCCGGCTGCCCGTTTCTGGCAGATCGAGCACACGGCCGATGTCGCGATTGCCGCCACGGCGCCGGATCTCGCCTCGCTCTTCGACCGCTGCGCCGCGGGCATGTTCAGCCTGATCGTCGAGGAGGGAGCGGTCGCGGCGCGCGCGGAGTTCCGGGTGGAGGCGGCGGGGGAGGACGAGGCCGAGCTCCTCGTCGATTTCCTGCGCGAGCTCCTGTGGCTCCATGCGGAGCAGGAGTTCCTGTACGCGGCGGTGCGCTTCGAGCAGCTCGGTGCGAGGCGGGCGGTAGCGGTCGTGCGCGGGGAGCGCGCCGACCCGGCGCGGCACGAGGTGGTCCGCGAGATCAAGGCCGTTACCTATCACGGGCTCGAGGTCGTGCGCGCGGACGAGGGGTGGAGGGCGCAAGTCGTCTTCGACGTGTGATGCGCGTTGCGGCTCGGCTGTTAACCAACGGGTCGGTGGTTTGAGATCTTGTCAGGGAAGTAGATATCCCCGACGTTCAAACCGACGATCTCGCCGAGGCGCAAGCCGGTGCCGAGGGCGAGGGAGAAGATCGTGTGGTCTCGGGGGTGGGCGGCCGTCGCAGCGAGCAGGGCGCGCTGCTCGGCGGCGGTGAGGGTCGGTGGCGATAGGTACGGCATGGATCGCCTCGCTGGATGACGGGTGCCCAAGGGTCCCTGCCGGCGAGGGGAAGATCAAGGCTGCACCCGGCTTGGCTTCCATCTCACTGAGACGCCGGGCCAACGGTCGAACCTGTAACTCGAAGATCAAGAGCCAGTTCGGTCACCGGGCGGGGATTCTCACGTCCCCATGATTTGCACTTGCCCCGGGTCGCCGACAGGAGCATCCTAGACGTTGGTGACTTGGCTCAAGCGCGGGCTAGGGCACGACGAGGTCCAGACCTCACCGCCTCGCGACCCACGAGGTCCCGGCGCGAGCCGCCCGACGATGAGGCCGCAAATGCTCGTTATGAGCAGGAGGGCGGCCATGGAAACGCAGCGCGTTTCTGCACATCCTCAGCATCCTGCATCCCGCTTCGAGTTCCTCATCATCCTCGTGAGTGTTCTTTTCATTGTGCCCTGTGCCGCGTACGGCCAAGCGCCACCCTGTGATCCTGTACCTGGCCAGTGCACTACCGTTGAATGTTCGCCCCCAGGCTGGGGGATCCAAGTCACAGTCCACCATGGAGACTTCGAGTGCTTCAAGTTCTTCCGGCAACTCTGTGGCGAATCGGAGTGGACGCTAGTGTATGAGGGGCCCAGCAACAGCATTTGCGACTGCGGATACAATCCCTCTTACAAGTACCGCTATCGTGTGGAGCGCTTCTGGGATGTGAATTCAGGGACGTGTGCCGACTTGTGTGACAGCTGCACATCGTTGTGGTGGACCGGCAATGGCCAAATCACGAGCTGTCCCTGATCGGCGGCGATGATCCCGAAAGGAGAGCAAGGCCATGAGAACCTGCATAGTATGTGCGTTCCTGATCCTGGTCGCGCCGGTCGGTCTCGCGAGCGCGGGCACCTGGACCGAGCAAGCGTCGAACAGCAACGGCCAGCTCTACGTGGTCCATGCGGTCAGCCGAGACATCGCGTGGGCTGCGGGGGAGAACGCCCAGGTCGTGAGGACGACCGACGGAGGAGAGCACTGGGAAGCTCACCCCACTCCCTCGGGTTCCCACTCGGCGCTCTTCGCCTTCGACGCAGAGACCTGCGTGGTCGCGGGATACCCGGGGCGCTTCTGGCGCACCACGAATGGCGGAACGTCCTGGCATCAAGTGTTCTACATCGATACCTCCATCAACGGGATCCACTTCTTCGACGCCCAGCACGGCTGGGCGGTCGGCGACCCGGTCGGGGACCGGTGGGTCATCCTCGAGACCGTCGATGGCGGAGCGAGCTGGAGCCCCTCGCCGACTGCCCCGCAGTCAGGCGGTCTCGCCGGTCTCTGGCGTTCGTTCAGCTGGACAGGGACCACCGGCGCGTTCGGGACCAGCGGCTTCGTGGTCTGGCGAACCACGAACGGCGGTGCCGATTGGGCTCCGGTGTCCACGAATGTCGAGCAGGTGGCGGGGCTCGTCGTGAGCGAAAGCGGGATCGGGCTCGCGGGGGGCGACCTGTATGCGCTCGATCGCAGCACGGATGCCGGCCAGACCTGGCATGCAGTCCAGAGTCCGACGCCCGCGCGGCTCCTCACCTTCGACTGGATCGCGGGGACCGACGAGGTGTGGGGCTCGACATCGACGCAAGGTGTCTTCCACAGCACGAACGCCGGCATCGACTGGGAACGCGATGTGCTCGGGCCATCCTATGTCGGCGAGGACCTGGACTTCGCCGACGCCGAGATTGGATGGTCGGTCGGCTGGACCGGGTCGGTGGGCCGCATCTGGAAGGGCTTGGCCTCGGCCTCGACCGGCATCGCCGACGAGGGTACGGCGATCGCCAGCCCCCGCGTATGGTGCCGCCCCAACCCGTTCAGGACGGGCGTCCAGGTCGGAGTGGAGTGGCCTGGATCAGGGCCGATCGAAGCCGGGATCTACGGCGCGAGCGGCCGGCGAGTGGCGGTTCTGCCGGAGGTCCTCGCGAGACGGGGCGAGATTGTCTGGGACGGGACGAGCGGCGACGGCCGCGCGGTTCCCGCCGGAGTCTACTTCCTTCGCCTCACCAGTCAGCAAGGCGAGGTGCATCTCGAGAAGCTCGTGTTAGTCCGGTGAAAGGGTTTCGGCGCGGGCGAGCCGGCGGAACAGCTCGTGGGGAAGGATGTTATCTTGGGTAGATCACCGGTTCCGCGAGTGAATTCGCGGGAGGCGCCGAAGGAGCATCATTAGAAACAGGTCCTTCGGCTCGATTGCGAGCCAGGTCCACGAGGCCAGACCTCACCGCCCGGCGACCCCCACGAGGTCCCGGGGCGAAGCCGCCCGACGATGAGGCCCATGGCACGATGTCGGCTTGAGGGCGGCTAAGTACCCCGGAACTCCCTTTTCCGGCTGATGCCGGACTCTTCGGACCCGGGCTAGGAAGGAGCAAACGATGAAGAGCCTCATTCTATTGTTCGCGCTTGCGCTTCTAGGTGTCGGTCAGGCCAGTGCTCTAACGTACTACTGCATCGAACTCAGGCAGTGCGAAAACAACGTGCTCACAGTGTAACAGCCCTATTCGTGGTTAGACAGCGAGTTGCTCCAGGTCGGCGACATAATTCGCGTTGACTACTGGAGCTTTACGGGCACGAGCTTTGAGTGCGAGGGCACGGAGCTTCACTATGTGCACAAGGCTATGCGGCTTCCATCAACTTGCGATAGCACCCCCGGGACCCATAAAGGCTGGGTGTGGTTCGAGGGGAACGAAAACGGTAAGAGCTTCGAGGTCATGAGTATCAATCCCTACTAGCCGCCAAGACAAGCGTGTTGTCTGTTGCCGCGGTCTGTGGCTGGGAGGCGATCAGCCCACCACTCGCCGTGCCGTCGAAAGCTGTGCCTGAATGCCGACTGTGACTATGGAACGCTCGCTGGCCGCCCGGCGGAAAGCTGTCCAAAGAGTGGGGGAAGGCTCCGGCTGCCCTTTCCCGAAGGGAGTCGTCTCATGGCCCGTTGCATCTCTCCCGGGTTCCGGTTCTTACTGGTACCAGTCCTCGGCATGGGTTTCGTCGCAGCGCCTTTGGCCGCCTCCTTCCCAACAGAGTACATGATCGTGACCAGTGAGAAGTTCGCACCCGCGTTCGAAGGGCTCGCTTCCTTCCTCACTACACAAAACACTCCCGCGGACGTGCGTACGGTCGAGTGGATTACTGCGCACTATCCCGGCGTCGATGACGCCGAGAGAGTGCGGCTCTTTCTCCAGGATGCGTACGCATCCCTCGGCACCCATTTCGCCCTCCTCGGGGGTGATGCCGAGGTCGTACCGGTCCGGTACGCACGGAGCACCTACCAAACCCCCACCGACATCCTCTGCGAGTCCTACTTCATGTGCCTCGATGGCACTTGGAACGCCGACGGTGACCAGCACTTCGGCGAGGTCGAGGATGCGGTGGACCTCGCGCCAGAGATCATGGTCGGTCGCGCTCCCGTCTCCACCGCAGCTGAGGCGCAAGCATTCGTAGAACGTTCGATCGCGTACCATACCTCCCCGCCCGGACCGGGCTACCCGGCGTCGGCCCTTTATCTTGCTGAGCGGCTTGGTGCAACCCACGGGGCAACGATCGCCGAGGCGACGCGCACGTTCATTCCACCCTCGTTTGCACTGCAACGGCTCTACACGGAGGCTGGGAACTGGCCCGGGTCCGTCGAGCTTACGCGCCAAGCGGCGATTGGTGAACTTGATGCCGGCTATGGCCTCGTCCTCCACATCGGCAACGGGGACGAGACCTCCTGGGGGCTCGGGGACGCTCCCCTCTCCATCGCCGATGTCCAGGCCCTCAACAACGCGCCGCGATTCTCCGTCATCTACGCTTTCTCAGGCTGGACGGCAGCGTTCGACACGGACGATGCGATCGGCGAACACTGGCTCACGAGCCAAGGTGGCGCCGCTGCCTACGTCGGCTTCACGAACCAGACATGGCTTCCGCCGTCCGACGACCTGATGAGGGAGTGGGTGCGTTGCCTCTTCACCTACTTCGGTTCGATACACATAGGGATAGACAACGCCTTGGCTCTTCGCCCATTGGTCGAGCAGGCACGAACCGAGGGCCCCGCTCGACGGATGATCTTCTCTTTCGCGCTGCTTGGAGACCCCTGGCTTATATTCCGAATGGATACCCCGGCCGCTATCGATCCAGTGGCGTCGGCGTCCGTGCCCGCACTGGCCTTGAACGACCCAACACCGAACCCTTTCGTTGCGCAGACGATGATCGTGGTAGATCTCGCCCACGATGCGGATAACTCCGAACTTGCAATCTACGACATCTCCGGGCGGCTTCGCCATCGGCTCGTGGACGGACCGCTCGCGCGCGGCCGGCATGCCGTGTGCTGGAGCGGAGAGGGCATGGGCGGCGAGGTACCACCGGGCACCTACTTCATGCGTTTCGAGGCGAACGGGATCGTAGTGTCACGGAAGGTCGTGCGTCTGCAGTAGAACGGTGCTCAGCACTCCATCCCGCGCAGCCGGGCGAACATCTCCTCGTCGCTCGGGTAGATGTACACGACGGTCGTGAGCGGGCTCGCGTGCCGCGCGAAGCGCTGGGCGAGGAAGAGGTCGCGGGTCGCGAGGTAGACCATCGTTATACTGGCATGGCGCTTATGCCGAGCTCGGCATAATCGACATTATGCCGCGCTCCGGATTATGCCGCGTCGGCTTGGGAAGTTGCTTGTCTGGCAGGCAGTTAGCGCGATGGCAGTGCATCACGACGCGGCATAAGCCTAACGTCTCCTCCAGCTGGTCGCAGTGCCCAAACAAGGAGGAGACATGAGATTAGGATTTCGCTTCGGCCACCCAGTTGGCCGCTGGTATCGCGTTGGTCCACTGAGCGGTTATCTCGATGCGTACGCTGCGCGCCTTGGCGAGCTGCAGTACTCCCGGGAGACAGCAAGACAGAAGATCAAGGTCATCTCTGACCTGAGTCGGTGGCTCGAGCATAAACACCTTGATGTTGTCAGTCTCGACGACCACCTGATCGCAAAGTTCTTTCGTCAACGGCGACAGCGACACAACCCGGTGTTTTCTGGTGACGTGGCGGCGATCCGCCTGCTACAGGATCTACTGCGTGAACGTGGCGTTCTACCTGAGCTGCCGCCACCAGAGGATCGTCGGCACACCACGGAGATCGCCTTCGAGCAGTACTTGCGAGAAGAGCGGCGCGTATCACCATCAACGCTCGCCAGCACATTGCGATTTGTGCATCACTTTCTCGCGGGTCTCTTTGGTGTGAAGGCAGTAAGCCTCGCGAGTGTGTCTCCAGCGGACATCACCGGGTTCGTTCTCCAGCACGCCAGGACCACGAGCCCGGCACGCGCGAAGCTTCTGGTATGCGCCCTACGCTCCTACTTGCGCTTTCTCTACTTTCGCGCGGAGATCACTACGGATCTCGCTGCGGTCGTCCCGACCGTACCGGGTTGGCAACTCACAGGTGTTCCGAAGTCGATCGACCCTCAGCAAGTCGAAGCCCTACTGAAGAGCTGCACCCGACGAACGCCAACGGGTCGGCGCGATTACGCGATCCTGCTGCTTCTGGCCCGCCTCGGTCTGAGAGGCGGGGAGGTGAGCGGCATGACTTTGGACGATATCGACTGGGAGGCCGGTGATCTCCTCGTTCGCGGCAAGGGATATCGCCATGATCGCCTGCCGATCCCCAAGGATGTAGGCGAAGCCGTGGTCGCCTACCTGCGTGATGGCCGCCCTCGCTGCGCGTCACGACACGTATTCCTCACGTCGCGGGCGCCCGTTCACGAGCTTCGCCGTTCTGTTGGAGCCATCGTCCAGCGCGCAATCGACCGCGCCGGCATCGATGCCCCCCACAAGGGATCCCATCTCCTGCGCCACTCCCTTGCGGTCCGGATGCTCCAACGCGGAGCGTCGCTTGGTGAGATCGGCGAGATCCTGCGGCATCGCCATCTGGACACGACCGCGATTTACGCGAAGGTTGACCTGAACGCTCTGAGGTCTCTCGCCGAGCCATGGCCGGGAGGTGCGGCATGAGCACCCTCCTCAGCGCCGTCGATGAGTATTTGCGCCTTCGGCGATGCCTCGGGTTCAAGATGGCCGAAGGAGGGAGATTGCTCCCGGACTTCGTCTCCTTCATGGAACGCGTGGGAGCGGACTACATCACCAACGATCTTGCCCTGCGCTGGGCCACGCAGCCTGCAGACGCCTCGCCAGCCCACTGGGCAAGCCGCCTGCGGGTGGTGCGCAAGTTCGCGCAGCACTGGAGTGCTACAGACCCCCGCACCGAGGTCCCGCCAGCAGGGCTGCTTCCCTATCACTATCATAGACAGCGTCCGTACATCTTTACACCGACCGAGATCCAGCATCTTGTCGATGCTGCCTGGACGCTCCAGAGCACCAGAGGGCTCCGGCCCTGGACCTACCACACGGCATTCGGGCTGGTGGCGGTGACGGGGATGCGGGCCGGCGAGCTCACCAACCTCGATCGCGACGACGTGGACCTCGAGCGTGGTGTCCTTCGCATCCGCCAGGCCAAGTTCGGCAAGTCCCGACTGCTTCCGGTACATCCGTCGACTCAGGCCGTTCTCCAGCGTTATGCCCGCCATCGCGATCAGATCTTCCCCAAGCCGCCCACACCGAGCTTCTTCCTCTCTGACCAAGGCCGCCGCCTGACGTGGTGGATCCTGCGCTGGACGTTCGTCAAGCTATCGATCCAAACTGGCCTGCGGGCACCCAAGGCACATTGCGGCCCGCGGCTGCACGACCTGCGACACAGCTTTGCCGTGCGCACAGTGCTCGGTTGGTACCGTTCGGGCGCGACCGTCGAACAGCGCCTCCCCACGCTGGCCACTTATCTGGGTCACGTCCATGTGACCGACACGTACTGGTATCTCTCGGCGACTCCCGAACTGCTGGCACTCGCGTCGGCGCGACTGGAGGAAGGAGGCCGGCAGCCATGACTACGCCGAACCTCGCCAGCCTCCTCGAGACCTTCTTCACCGATCGTCTCATGCGCCAGCGACAGGCCAGCCCCCACACCATCGCCAGCTACCGAGATTCGTTCCACCTACTCCTCGTCTTCGCGCAGCAGCGGTTGAAGAAGACCCCCTCCGCCCTTGCTCTGACCGACATCGATGCGCCGCTCATCGGAGCCTTCCTCGACAACCTGGAGAAGACTCGCGGCAGCGGCCCACGAACCCGTAACACGCGACTGGCTGCCATTCGGTCATTCTTCCGTTTCGCCGCCTTCACCGTGCCCGAGCACAGCGCATTGATCCAGCGAGTCTTGGCAATGCCCAGCAAGCGCTATGACCGTCGGCCCATCAAGTTCCTCACTCGTCCTGAGATCGACGCCCTCCTCGTCGCCCCTCCGCAGACTACCTGGCATGGTCGACGCGATCGGACGCTCCTGCTCGTCGCGGTCCAGACGGGCCTGCGGGTCTCGGAGCTCATCAGCCTGCGCTGTCAGGACGTTGTGCTCGGCGCTGGTGCCCACGTGTGTTGCCTCGGGAAGGGACGTAAAGAGCGATGCACGCCGCTGCGCCGTGACTCCACGATGGCACTAGCCCAATGGCTCCATGAGCGGCAAGGCCAACCCTCGGATCCGCTGTTTCCTAACCAACGTGGCGGTCCACTCAGCCGCGATGGGGTCGAGCATTTGCTTGCCAAGCACGTGACACAGGCACGAGACGGCTGCCCGTCACTACGGCACAAGCACGTCTCGCCGCACGTGCTCCGGCACACCGCCGCCATGGAGCTGCTGCAGCACGGTGTCGACCGATCGGTGATCGCGCTCTGGCTCGGTCATGAGTCGGTCGAAACAACTCAGATGTACTTGCAGGCGAGTCTCGCGATGAAAGAGCAGGCTCTCGCCAAGACTGCACCGCTCAACGTGCCGGTGGGGCGCTACCGCCCCGACGACCACCTCCTGGCCTTCCTCAGGAGCCTCTGATTATGCCGACTCAGGCTGCCCACCCGACTCGAGATCCGCCGGGCTTCCTGCGTCGAGTCGGCATAATCCGGAGCGCGGCATAATGACGCAAGCTGTGGAAGGGATACAGCCGCGAGAACCCGGCGACGACCTGCCACGCGCGGAAGAGGACCTGGACCCGACGCTTCGAGATTCGCCGCCTGCCCTGGTTGCAGAAGAGCGGGGCCGATGGATCAAGTCGTTCGTGGCGCGCCTGCTTGTAGAGCCAGAACCGCTCGAGCTTGCCCACCAGCACATCAGGTGCGAATACGTCACCCGCGCGCCCGCCCTTCGCGATCTCGCGGCGTAGCCGGACCCGCGTGCGCGGTGAGCCGTCGTCGAAGAACACGTCGGCCACGTTCAACCCGACGATCTCGCCGAGGCGGAGCCCGGTGCCGAGGGCGAGGGAGAAGATCAAGTGGTCTCGCGGGTGGCCGGCCGTGGCCTGCAGGAGAGCCTTCTGTTCTGCTTGAGTGAGGGTCGCTGGCGAGAGGTAGGGCATGGGTCGCCTCGGGATGACGGGCACTGAGCCAAAGGTCCCTGGCGGCGAGGGGAAGATCAAGGCTGCACCGGGCTTGGCTTCCATCTCACTGAGCTTTGGCTTCCATCTCACTGAAGCGCCGGGCCAGGATCGAACATGTAACTCGAAGAGCAATAGCCAGTTGAGGCATCTGCTGAGGAATCTCATGTCTCCATGATTTGCGCTTGCCCTGGGTCGCCGAAAGGAGCATCCTCGACCTTGGTGGTTTGGCTCTTGCGCGAGCCAGGTCCACAGGGCCAGACCTCACCGCTCGGCGACTCACTGAGTCCCGGCGCGAAGCCGCCCGACGATGAGGCCGCTAACGCTCGACCAGAGCAGGAGGCGGTCCATTCACTCTCATGCTTCGTCCGGGGTTTTCGAGCTGGCAGGCAAGATACCCGCTCGACCGAGTCGCACCCGCCCGCACCGTGGAGGGTCCGGTGGCCAGCCCTTTCGCAGCAACGCGTCACCTTTCTGCTCCCGGTTCCGGGCCGATTCCGTACTTGGAAATCCCGGACGATCTCACATCACACGAGTGAGTTGGTCCGCGCCTGCGACGGTCCTGGCGCGCAAACATCGCGCAATCGCTGGCGTCAATCGTCGCGGGACTGTACACTCCTTTGTGTAAACGGTCATGACGTACACTCTGGACAGGAGGACAGTCATGGCCCAGCCCGACGATGTGGACAAGATGCTCGATGAGCTGCTCAAAGGCAAGAAGCCTGAGGAGATCCTCGGCCAGGGAGGCTTGCTCAAGGAGCTGACCCGCCGCTTGGTGGAGCGTGCCCTGCACGGCGAGATGACCGCGCACCTGGGCTACGAGAAGCACGCGCCGGAGGGGCGTAACAGCGGCAACTCCCGCAACGGCACCAGCCCGAAGCACGTGCTCTGCGACTCCGGGGAACTGGCGATCCAGGTTCCTCGCGACCGCAAGGGGGAGTTCGAGCCGCAGCTCGTCCCGAAGGGGCAACGACGGCTGCCCGGTTTCGACGAGAAGGTGATCGCGCTGTACGCTCGCGGCCTGACCACCCGCGACATCCAGGGGCACCTGCAAGAGCTCTACGGGGTGGAGGTGTCGCCGGCGTTGATCTCCGCGGTCACCGACGCGGTCCTCGAGGACGTTCAGGCCTGGCAGAGCCGGCCGCTGGAAGCGGTCTACCCGATCGTCTACCTGGATGCGATCCACCTGAAGCTGCGGCGCAACGGCCATGTCCAGACCCAGGCGGTCTACCTGGCGCTGGGGATCGGCCTGGACGGCCAGAAGGAGCTGCTCGGGCTGTGGGTGGGCGAGAGCGAGGGCGCGAAGTTCTGGATGAACATCCTGACCGAGGTCAAGAATCGCGGGGTCCAGGACATCTTGATTGCCTGCGTCGACGGGCTCAAGGGGTTCCCGGAGGCGATCGGCGCCCTGTACCCGAAGACAGAGGTCCAGCTCTGCATCGTGCACATGATCCGCAACTCGCTGAAGTACGTGAGCTGGAAGGAGCGCAAGCTCGTGGCCCACGACCTGCGGGCGATCTACACGGCCCCCACGGCCGAGGCCGCGGCGGCGGCCCTCGCGGCCTTCGCCGCCAAGTGGGACGCCCGCTTCCCCTCGATCAGCCAGTCCTGGCGGTCCCGCTGGGAGCAGGTGACGCCGTTCTTCGCCTACCCCCCGGAGATCCGCAAGGTGATCTACACGACGAACGCGATCGAGTCGATCAATGCCTCGATCCGCAAGGTGACGAAGAAGCGGGGGGCGTTTCCAACGCCCGATTCGGTGCGGAAGGTCCTCTACCTGGCGATCCGCAAGGCCTCCGAGCGCTGGAGCCGGCCGGTGAAGGACTGGTCGCGAGCGCTGAATCACTTCGCGATCGTCTTCGAGGGTCGAGTGCCGCAATGATCATCCCGGCCGTTTACACAAAAGAGTTGACAGGCCCATCGTCGCTGACAATCCGAGGAGAAGCCATGTTCTCACTGAAGATGACACTTGCTGCGTCAGCTACTATCATGCTCTGTATGGCAAGCAGTGCGTTGGGAGATTCTGGGTACCCTACGGCCGATGCCGCGTGCATCTATCCGACGCCAGGCTGCCCCCTTCATAACCACAGTGAGACCCATATATCGTGGAGAATCACGTGGGACCATGACACCGTTGAATTCAATCACATAGTCCTACAGGCCACCAGTGACGAGTGTTGTACGGGACCCTACGAGGAGATCGCCACACTCGATTGGTGCGACGATGGAACATGGTATTACTGCGTTCCAGCTTCCGAGTTTCAGTATGGTAACCCCAGGAAGCAGTTCAAAGTCCTGTTTTACATGGACAATGTTCTCAGGGGCCAGGCTCTGACGACTTGCGTAACCTGTCCTGCATCCTGTGGCCAGCACCCGTGTGATCCCTAGAACGGCACCACACAAATGACTCATTGCGCAGTCAAGCAGCGGTTCGGCCCTGCCCTAGCCATGCTGCTCGCGGCCTTCTGGGGCACGTCCGCCTACTCCTCTGGGGCTGCTCAAAGCCCCCCTCCAAAGGTCTGCTCGGACCTGGACGTGCCCGCCTGGGAAGCAGAGCACAAGTGCACCAGCCCAAGGCGGGCAGCCATCCGAAACATCCCGCCGTCGGCCAATCAGCTCGATTGGGATGCGGTCTACTACCGGCTCGACCTCAGTCCGAATCATGCCGTTCGACAACTGACCGCCACAGTGCTCACGAGAGGCTTAGTCTTGGCGCAAGAGATTAACCAAGTGGATCTGGATCTAGCCTCCAACATGACCGTCAACGCCGTAAGGTCGGGCGGCACCACCGTGTCCTTCACCCATGTCGATGATCTCCTGACAATTTCCCTGGATCGGGGCTATACGCAGGGCGAGGTGTTTTGCGTTGAGGTTGACTATCATGGCGACCCCTCTGGCTGGCACTTTTCCTGGGATATGTGGAACGGTCGTCGACTGACATGGACATCGTCAGAGCCGTATGGAGCCCGTGAGTGGTGGCCATGCAAGGACCAGGTATCGGACAAAGCCGATTCGGTCGACATTTATGTCACAGCCGACGGTGGATTCGAGGTGGCATCTAACGGCACGTTGATGTCGGTGACTCCGGCCGGCACACAATACATCCATCACTGGCACGAGGGTTATCCAATCTCCACCTACCTCGTCGCTATAGCAATCTACCCTTACGTCCAGTTTTCCGATTGGTATGTCTACGCACCCGCTGACTCCATGGAAGTCAAGTTCTTTGTCGCTCCGGAGAATTACAATGCCGTACAGGAGCTCTACGGAAAGACCGTCGGCATGATTGAGACGTTCGCGGACATGTTTGGTGAGTACCCGTTCACCGCAGAGAAATACGGTCATGCTCAAGTCTCCGGTGGAGCGATGGAGAACCAAACCTGCTCATTCATCCGCGGGGGTGCGACGGAATCAACGATTGTGCATGAGCTTGCTCATCAATGGTGGGGCGACTTCGTCACGTGCGAGAGCTTCCATCACATCTGGCTCAATGAGGGCTTTGCGACCTACTGCGAGGCGCTGTATCGTGAAGAGACTGAAGGAGAGCAAGCCCTACACGAGGGAATGTCTCTCAACGCGTTCTTTGGTCCCGGCACCATCTACGTCGAGGATCCGAGCGATGTCAATTCGATCTTCGATCCCGATCTTTCCTATCGCAAGGCGTCATGGGTACTACACATGCTGAGGCACGTGTTGGGAGATGTTAGCTTCTTTCGGGTGCTGCAGACTTATTACACCGCCTTTGGCGGCGGTACAGCCACGACCGAGGACTTCAGGGGGGTTGCGGAGAGCGTGTCGGGACAGAGCCTGGGGTCGTTCTTTCAGCAGTGGATATACGGCGAGGGATTCCCGATTTATGAGTATGCGTGGGACGCCCAGGACGTTGGCGGCAACTGGGAGGTAGAGCTCAGGGTCAACCAAGTGCAGACTAATCAGATCTTCACCATGCCCATTGACGTGGAGATCGTGTTCGCAGAAGGGGGTAACGAGGTGCACGTCCTCCAGAACGGCCAGGCCACGCAGGACTATCTGCTGACCGTGGCACGCGAACCCGTCCATGTCCGGCTCGATCCAGAGGAGTGGATCCTCTGTGAGCGGCGGGTGGGGATCATGAACCCGACGTTCGACCAGGGGATTCTCCTTGTGAACGGTCTGGACTGGGGCGCCTTAGGCAGCGAGGTGCTGGATGCATATGAGCAGCGTGCATTCTGGGGAAATCACGACATCGCGTTCTGGGATCTGTTTTCGGCCCCACCTGGTGGTTATCCTGGGACGCTACCTGCGCCGCTAGGTCATGGAGCAGTGCCGGCACCGATCATGGGCAGGTACTCGTCGGTCGTCTGGATCGGAAACGCGTGGAACGGTGATCTGGAGCTCTGGTTCGAGTCGCCGAACCTGTCCTACCTACAAGCGGGGGGGAACATGCTCCTTATGACAAAACGGGGGAGTGACTTCTTCACCGAGGGACTGAGGAACTACTTGGAGATCGACTGGTGGGGTGGGGGTGTGCTCAATGGCGCGAATGCTACCTACCCGGGTCTGAGGGATATGACAGCCATTGGGGATCAAAGCAATTGCAGCTATTTCTATCCAGAGTCTCTCGGAACAGAGACAACTCTCCTCTTCATTGATGCGAGCAACAACTTGGGAATCGGCGCATGGCGGGCGGCAGTTGAAGGTGGTGATTTCGTGTTCGTATCAGGGCGCCCACAACGCTGGGATCGCGGGGCGCTGCGCGACAATGCGGACTTCATTCTCCGCTCGGTGTTTGGCGAGGGCGGATCTGTAGCAGTGGTTGATTCGATCCCGGGCTCCGGAGGCCATCTGCGGCTCGGCACTTGTGCGCCGAACCCAGTACGGGAGTCGACTCGTATCGGATTCGAGCTTCCGGGCACCGGCTTGGCGAGGGTCAGAATCTATGACGTGGCTGGGAGGTTGGTGCAGGAGCTTTTCGAAAGCAGCATGGAGTCTGGTCCACAAGTCGTGACCTGGGACACCCTGAACGGCCAGGGTCAACCGGTTGGCGCTGGTGTCTATTATATTCGCCTTGAAGCGGTCGGAGGTCACGATCAGCGGTCTGTCGTCGTCTTACGCTGAGCCTCTGGAGCCGGTCGGGGGCGGATGGCTGTTGGCGGGTCACGTAGTGAGGGGGGCAGGGGGGGACGCATTCGCTGACGCCGCCAGGGAGCGGGCCTGAAGAGGCGGTCGCAGCAAGAGAAAGGTTCGTACACCGTCCAACAAGGGGAGCCAAATGTGCCGGTCTGCGAGGCGGGGCGGGTACGGGAGTCCGTAGGAGGCGGTAGCGGCCATCACGCCCACACCGCCGCTGGACAGAAGAACGGAAGGTGGGGACAATCGGACGCGGATGGCACGACCCTCAGGGACCGGGGGAAAGCTCGTGAGAAACCTGGGTCCCATGCTCGTGAGAGCCGACACACAGACCACAGCATCCAAAGCACGATGACGAAGGCTGAGTCGCACAAGTGGGAGTTCAAGGCGCGTTTCCGCCGGCACGCGTTCGGCTGGAGGTCGCAACCTGCCGTCCAGCGGGTGAAACAAGCCGTCAGCGAAATCAAGAAGATCGCTCGCAAAGAGGCCGTGCTCGCCGCCGAAGGTGCGGTTGCGTTCTTCGAGCGGGTCTCACCGGCGCTGGAGAACGTCGACAGCTCATCCGGTGCAATCGGCACCGCGGTGAACAATGCGATCGCGGAGCTTGTGCCTGTGATCGCCGGCGCGCCGGCCGATCCGAAGACCCGTGCCGCCTGGCTCGAGCGGCTCTTCGAAGCGCACGCTGCAGACGAGATCCCCTACATCGAAAGGCTCGCTGACTACTGGGGCGAGCTCTGTGCGTCGAAGGAGCTCGCCTCGGAATGGGCCGACCGCCTCCTCGGCACAACGCGCATGGCGCTCAGCGACGACAAGGACCTGCGTGGTCACTTCCATGGGACGCCGGCTTGTCTGAGCGCGCTCTACGCGGCCGATCGCTACGACGAGCTGCTCGGTGTCTTGCAGACAGAAGGGTTCTGGCACTACAAACGCTGGGCGGTGAAGGCACTGGCGGCTCAGGGCAAGAGAGCTGAGGCCATCCGCTGCGCAGAAGCGAGCCGCGGTCCGTGGGCCAGTGACTCGGATATCGACCGGCTCTGCGAGGAGATACTGCTGTCCTCCGGGATGGTCGACGAGGCTTATCGCCGTTACGGCCTGACGGCCAATCGGGGCGGCACCTACCTCGCGACGTTCCGTGCCGTCGCCAGAAAGTACCCGCACAAGAGCGCGAGCGACATTCTTGCCGATCTGGTGGAGACGACTCACGGCGACGATGGCAAGTGGTTTGCCGCGGCCAAGGATGCCGGTCTCTTCCAAGAGGCGCTCGTGCTTGCGGAGCGCACGCCGTGTGACCCCAGGACCCTCACCCGCGCCGCGCGGGACCACGTGGACGACGAGCCGGCCTTTGCGCTGGGCGCGGGTCTTCTCGCGCTGCACTGGCTCGTCCAGGGCCGCGGCTACGAGATCACCGGCGTCGACGTGTGGGCTGCCTACTCGAGCACGATGAAGGCTGCAGAGCGCACCGGAATGACTGCCCAGGTCAGGGAGAAGATCAGCACGATGGTTGCTTCGGCTCAGAGCGGCGCCAGCTTCGTCGCGCGCATCCTGGGCCGCGAGGTGGGGTTGTCGTGATCGAGCGCTCGCGCGGGGAGTCCTACCACGCCCAGCGCTGCTGGTAGCAGCTTCCGGAAGTGGTTGATCAAGGAAACGTCTGGTGTTGTCTTGGCCAAGTGCTTCCGGAGGCCAAGATGGACATCGGCAGCTACATCGACAAGCTGGCTGCCAGGGGACGGTACCACTTCACTACCGTGGAGGCCGTTGCCGCCTTGAACTCATCGCCCGTCGCTGTGCGGGCGGCGATCCGGCGTTTGCGAGAGAAGGCTCGCATCGCGACGCCATTTCGGGGCTTCCACGTCATCGTTGTCAACTGTCGCCTGAAGGTAGCCACGTGATTTCGCCTGATAGGGAGCCACGGGCACGTGTGTGCGGTGGTCCTTCGGTGTCCTTTCTCCCTACGCGGCCTTCCGAGCCACGGCTTCACGCTCATGGGCTCGGTAGCTCTTGCCGGTGATGGTGATGAGGTGCGCTCGATGCGCCAGGCGATCGAGCGCGGCCGAGGCGAGCAGCGGGTTGTCGCCGAACGCCGCCGGCCACTCCTGGTAGGCCCGATTGCTGGTGACCAGCACAGAGCCCCGTTCGTAGCGACCGCTGATCACCTCGTAGAGGTCCTCCGGTTCGTGTCCCTTGAGCGCCCGGATCCCGAAGTCGTCGAGGACCAAGAGATCCGGTCGGAGGTAGGTGCCGAGCCGCCGCTCGAAGGTGTCGTCCGCCCGGCCGCCGTTGAGATGCGCGAGCATCTTGGTCAGCGGCAGGAAGAGGACATCGTAGCCGCGACGGCAGGCCTCGTGGCCGAGGGCCTGGGCGAGGTGGCTCTTGCCGACGCCCGAGGGCCCGACGATGAGAGTCGACTCCTTTCTCTCGATCCACTGGCCGGTGGCCAGGTCGAGGACTTGCTGGCGGCTGATGGTGGGGTTGAACGCCCAGTCGAACCCCTCGAGCGTCTTCTCGCTGGTGAAGGACGCGCGGCGGAGCCGGAGCGCGAGCTGCTTCTGCGCCCGGCGTTCGACCTCGTCCTCCAAGAGCCGCTCGAGGAACTCGACGTAGGCGAGCTTGTCCTCGATCGCCTGGCGGTTACGCATGTCGAGGGTCGCCAAGATCCCCGACAGCCGCAAGGCCTTGAGCTTCGGGATCAACTGCGAGTTGAGATCCATGGTCCATGCCTCCCTGGTGAGGGAACAGCTCGGACCCGGCGCGCGCGAAGACGAAGAGGGGGACCACGCGGGGTGCGGTCTCTCCTGTGGGCAACGGCTCGGCCTCGAGCCCGCGCTCGAGGATGCGCTTGAGCGTGTGGTAGCGGATGTCGCTGTAGCAGAGCGCGCGGCGCGCGGCCGCCTCGAAGCGCCGGGTCCCGTAGCGCTCGGCAAGCCGGAGGAGCGCCTGCACCGTGCGCAGCCGGTCGAGCGGTCGCTCGTCGAGGAGCTGGCCCACGAGCTCGGCCGCGCAGGGGCCGATCGCCTGGGCGCGCTCCCGGCAGTACTGCGGGGTGGCCATCAAGACGGCCACCTTCTCCGGCGGCAAGTGATCGCGGATCGTGCGCCGCGTGCCCGGCGGCCCCCAGGCGTTGGTGGCGATCCGAGTGTAGTCGTGGAAGATCACGACCTCGCGGCCGTTCGAGCGGACCCACAGCTGCTGGCCGATGAGCCGGTGCGGCGCCGAGTAGAAGGCGTGATCGAACACGACGTGGCAGTCGGGATGCAGCTTCACCTTCTTCCACACTCCCAGATCGTAGGGAGCGGCGGGGAGGGCGAGGAGCGCCGTCTTCTCCACCGCCACGAAGCGGTCAAGCGGCCGCTGCTTGGTCGTCCCGTGGACGCGCCGACCGGCCACCCGCTCGATCCACCCGAGGAGCTCGGCGTTGGCCGCAGCGAGATCGGAGAACGTGCGCCCGGCGAGGAAGTTCCGCTTGAGGTACTTGACGCCCGACTCGACCTTGCCCTTGTGCCGCGGCGTGCGCGGCCGGCACGGCGAGATCAGGAACCCGTAGTGCTCGGCGCACTCCCGGTAGCTGCGCTGGGCGACGGGCTCATGGAGCACCGCCTTGACGATCGCCGCCTTCAGGTTATCGACGACGATCCGCTTGGGTACGCCGCCCAGGTACTCGAACGCCTCCTGATGGCAGCGCAGCCAGGTCGCGACCGACTGGTCGAAGACGAAGGTGGCGTACTGGTGCCGACTGTGCGACAGCGTCATCACGAACGCCCACGCCTTGCGCAGCTTCTGCGTCTTCCGATCGAACATCCGGCCTGCATAGCCGAAGTCGACCTGCGCCTCCTCGCCGGGCTCGACCTCGATGCGCACGAAGGCCTCGCGCTCATCCCCCTCGAGGAAGTGCACGTAGCGATGCACCGCCGAGTAGCTCCCAGTGAACTTCTTCTGCTCCCGCAGCCGCTCGAAGATCGCGCTGGACTCCACTCCTTGCTCCCGCCAGCTCTTGATCAGGGCCTCAAACGGTGCCGCCTTGAACACTTGACGGGGCAAGGTCGGTGCTGGCAGGCTCTTCTGGAGCAGGCGGTCGAGCGCCGCGACGTCGAGGAGCGGCCCGCTGAGGAGCCCCTCGTCCTCGGCCAGTCGGCGGTACTTGGCCACCGTCTTGCGGGCGATCCCGAGGTCGCGAGCGATCGCCCGGTCGGTCTGGCCGGCGCGCAGCCGGCGCACGAGTTCACGCACGTCGAGTGTCATCAGTCTCCTTCCTGCCACGGGGCTACCCTCCCTGGTTATAAGCCTCCAAGGAAGGTACCCCGTGTGCGGGAAGGACCACCGCACCCCGCCACCCCGTCCCGCCGCCGGTCCTTCGCGCTCCGGGTCCGACTCGAGCCCCGGTCCCGCCCCCCTGGCTCCCTCCCAGCGAAATGGGTGGCTACCTATCGGGCGAAAACGGCTGGCTCCCTATGCGGCGAAATCGCCTGGCCACCTATCCGCGAAATCAGTGGCTACCTATAGCGCGATTGCTGACAATCGTCCCGCCCGAGCACCGGGCGCTCGGGTGCCTGCCCGCCGAGCAGTTCGTGCCGCAGCTCATGGACCATCTCCGGTCTGGCCTACTACGTTGGCCTGCTCACTGCAGCGAGCCTGCATGGCGCGGCCCACCAGGCACCCATGATCTTCCAGGCGGTCGTAGCTACAAACCGTCCAGAGATCCGCCGCGGTCGGGTGCGCGCTGAGTTCGTGGCGCGCGCCAACGTGAGCGAAGTCCCGATCGTGCGGAAGATTACGCTGCGCGGCATTCTGCGCGTTTCGACGCCAGAAGCCACGGCATTCGACCTTGTCGGCTATCCGAGCCACGCTGGCGGCCTGTCCAACGTTGCGACCATCCTCGCCGAACTCGCCGAGATCATGGATCCCGCGAAGCTGCTCGCGGAGACTCAGCACTCGCCAATCCCGTGGGCGCAGCGCCTCGGCTACCTGCTCGAGCAAGTCGAAGCCGCCACCCTTGCGGCTCCGCTAGCCGACCATGTGGCGTCTCAGGCAAAGGAGTACGTGCCGTTTCGATCGAGGAAGTCGATAGCAGCGAGCCTCGCGCGACTCACGCTGGAGGCTCATCGTGAACGAAGCGGTGGAGAAGGACGTGTGATTCCGCTCGACTACATCACAGAATGGTCGTGCTGAGGCTCCATGGACGATCGAGGCACAGGTCGAGCAAGATCTCATCGTCTCACGTGCCATCCTCGCCATATTCGCCGAGCCCGCGATCGCGCGACTCCTCGCCTTCCGCGGAGGGACAGCGCTCTATAAGCTCCACATTCGGCCGGCCACTCGCTACTCCGAGGACATCGATCTCGTGCAGGTCAATGCTGGGCCTATCGGCAGCGTCCTCGGCGCGATCCGGCGCGCGCTCGACCCATGGCTTGGCTTTCCTCGGCGCACTATCAAGGAAGGGCGCATCGCCCTCATCTATCGGATGAACTCCGAGGGGCAGTCCCCAGTCCCGATGCGGCTGAAGATCGAGATCAACTCCCGTGAGCACTTCACGGTCTTCGGAGCCATAGAACGTGAGTTCGCTGTGCGATCGCGGTGGTTCGAGGGGACCGCAACCGTGAGAACGTACCGGCTCGATGAGCTGCTCGGCACAAAGCTGCGGGCCTTGTATCAGCGCAAGAAGGGTCGTGACCTCTTCGATCTCTTCATCGCCGGCCGCCCGGCACAGGTCTCCCCGGCCCGAGTCGTCGAGTGCTTCACGCGTTGCCTCGAGCACGAGGGGAAGCGGGTTACTCGTGCCGAACTTGAGATGAACCTCCACGAAAAGCTCTCCGATGACACGTTTGTTTCTCTCGGACATCACGCCCCTTGTCGCACCGGACGTCGACTGGAGCAACGACGAGGCCGCTTTGTATGTCCAGCGCGTGATCCTCCCGCTTCTCCCTGGCGACCGGTGGCGGGGCGCTGGCTAGCCGGCCTGCGAGGCATCGTGCATCTCGATAGCTCCCACAGCACAACCGCGCCGGCCTACGAACCACACCGGTCGATGTCCGCCTGACTCCCGGCCCACGTCGTCCGGTCGACCTCCCGGGCCCGGTCCGCTAGTATCCGCCGCATGGGAACCCATGCGCGCAGCAAGCAGCGGGGTGGGCCCGGGCGCACCGCTCCCCGCGGGCTCGAGTGGATCGGCGGCCGGGTCGCCGCTCCCTTCTACGTTGCCGAGGGCGAGCCGTACCGCCCGGAAATGACCCTCTGGATCGAGATGCCCGGCCTCTCGGTGGTGTCCTTCCACCTGAAGGACCCCGTGGAGCCTCCTGTTTCCTTCGGCGCCTCGCTGCTCGATGCCATGAAGTCGCCGCTCATCGGCCGACCGCGGCGCCCGGCCAGCGTGCGGGTGGCCGACGCGCGCCTGGCCGCGGAGGTGCGGCGGGTCCTCCCCGATGCGCGAGTCGTCGAGGCTCCGACTCCCGAGATCCACGACGTGCTCGAACTCATGTCCAATGCTGTGGCGGAAGACATGGCGGCATCCGGGGATGCCGGCGCCGAGGACGACGGCAGCGAGGAACCGAGCTACTTCGAGAACGGTCGGGTCGGGATCGAGGCGGTGGCGTCTCTCTTCCGCGCGGCCGATGTCCTCTACCGTCTCGCGCCCTGGAAGGTGGCCGCCGACACCCAGGTCCTGCGCGTGGACATCCCGGCCTACGATGTCGTGGGGGCATGTCTCTCGATCATCGGCAACGCCGGCGAGAGCACCGGGTTGATCCTCTTCCCCTCGCTCGAGGCGTTCGAGGGAGTTCTCGAACGGGTCGAGGCGGAGCAGTCGCACGATGCGCCGTTCGACATGGGGACCACGATCCTCTCCCTCAACTACGATGCAGGATCCGATCTTCCGACCTCCATGCATCGTGAGGCGCTGGAACACGGCTGGCCGGTCTGCGACGCGCGCGCCTATCCGACGGTCGAGTACCAGGATCCGGACGGGGTCCAGCGGCCGCTCGCGGAGCGGGATGTCCGCATCGTCACCGCCTGCGCCTCAGCGCTGGCCGCCTTCTTCACCAGGCATCGGGCCATCTTCGCCGAGGATCTCTTCGATCCGGTGTGCGAGTCGTACGTCGACGACGACGGCATCGAAGTGCGGATCACCGCACCTTGCGAGGCGGCCGATGAGTTCGCCGTCAACGAGGCGCGAGCCGCCGACCTCGCGGCCGATGAGGCCTCCGCGGCCGAGCTCGCGGTCAACGAGGCTCCCGGCGCCACCGCCGGCACGCCTCCAGTCGGGTTCGAACTCGACTCGCAACTCGTCGAGCGCATGAGCCAGTACGCCCGGCGGCGTTTCGGACCGGGCTGGGCGGCCCCCGCTGCCGAGGCATTCGCAGATCGGTCCGTACCGCACGGGCTTCTCGGCCCGTGGGCGCTCTATCATCACGAGATCGATGGGAAGCCCATCATCGACTGGTTCCTCGAGGAGCATGCTCGCGAGCTCTCCGCGCGCGAGCGCGCCTGGATGAACGCACAGCGCGCCGCCTGGCTCTCGGTGTGGGAAGTGCAGGCCGTCGAGCCCGGCCGGACCTTGACCCTGAGAGATCTCCTTACCGACGAGGTCCGCGTGGTGCAGGAGGCGACGGCTTCCAGGTCCCTCGTCAAGCGGGATGCCGTGCTCGCGCGCGTGGTCGACCACGCGGGAACCTCGATGCTATTCGGCGTCTATCACCGCTCGCTCTCGCCCAGGGACGCGAGCAGCGTGGTCCAGCGGGCGCGCGGTCGATTGCGGCGGAAGAGCAGCATCCCGATCGAGCGGATGCAGGAGGAGGCGATCGGCCGCTATCTGATCGCCCGCTGGGAGGAGGCGTTGGCGGACGCCGACGAACGAGTCGCGCGCCCGCCCACGCTCGTGAACACCGATGGGGATCCCCTCCTCTTGACCGCGGACCACTTCGCGTTCCATCCCGTGGACCGGGCCAAGATCCGGCGCCGGCTGGCCACGATGAAAGGCGTCGAGGAGTCGCCCGGCGGCGGCGCGGACGATGCGGTCTATGTCTTCAGCCGACCGGGCAATCGCATCCACTCGAGCGGGGAGACCACCGTCATCGGACATGTCACGGTTGCCGGGAACGCGCTTCGCGTGGAGACCAACTCGATCAACAGGGCGGATGCGATGCGCGCGTCCCTCGAATCATCGCTCGGGCCGTTGATCCGCCATCGCGCCCGCGAGCACAGCGATCCCCGCGCCTCGATGAAGGACGGCCACGGCGCGCCCGCGGCTCCGCCGCCACCAGCGCCCGCGTCCGACGAGATGGATCGAGTCGTCCGTGAGTTCAAGGCGAAGCACTATGCCGATTGGGTCGATCACCCCCTCCCCGCGCTCGACGGGTTGACGGCGCGCGCAGCCGTGCGGACGAAGCTCGGCCGGCAGCAGGTGGATCTCCTGCTCAAGGAGATCGAGCACCGGGAGTCGCGGCTCCCCGCGGGGCAGCGGTTCGACTTCGGCGCGATCAGGCGCGAGCTGGGGCTCGAGACGTCGGGGTCGTGAAGTCGCCGGTGCGCTGCAGCATCTTGACGCACCGCCTCGACCGCGTGTACCGTGCCTCGTCCGCGTGCACCGTGCCTCGTCCGCGCAATCGAGGCGAACCTGAACCGGAGCGCATTGCATGGCTGACCTGTGCGTCGGGACGTCCGCCATCCACCCGTCCGCCAAGCTGGGGTCGAGCGCCCGCATCGTGGCCCACGACCTCCGCATCGAGGAAGGCGTCCGCATCGGGGAGCGCACGAACCTGACGGGCGGCCGCATCCATCTCGCCGCCGGCAGCGAGGTGGCGGGCGATGTCGAGGTGACCGCCATCGAGGAGTTGAGCCTCGGTCCGCAGAGCATCCTGGGTCCCGGGCTTCGTGCGACCGGCCGGCATCTCCGCTTCGGCGCCTACTTCTGGTCGACGCGTCGAGTCGTGATCGGGGGCGGCGGATCGCAGGGTCCCGACTCGAACCTCGCGGTCGGCGACCATACGTCGTTCTTCGACGGCGCCTATGTCAATCTCTCGGAATCGGTGACGATCGGCCAGGGCTGCGCGCTCTCGGCGGACGCCGTGGTCCTCACCCATGGTTGCTGGCAGCCGGTGCTCGAGGGCTATCCGTACCGCTTCGCGCCGGTGACCATCGAGGACGATGTGGTCGTGTACGTGAAGGGAGTGATCCTGCCCGGAGTGACGCTCGGGCGCGGGACCACCGTGGCGGCGGGCTCCGTGGTCGGCACGGACACTCCGCCGTACAGCCTGGTCGGGGGGATTCCCGCGCGCGTGCTCAAGGCCGACGTCCGCAGGAGTCTCGGATCGCGCGAGCGCGAGGCGCTCGTTCTCGACATCCTCTCGCGCTACGTACGGACGCTCGACTGGAAGGGCGCGCGCGTCCTGGCCGAGCCGGGCGCGGGCTCCCCGGAGATCCAGCTCGAGTACGGCGGCGAGCGCATCTCGGTGCGGATCGAGGCCGGGCCGCCGCTCCGCGTGATCGTGAGCGGGGAGCCGCCGGCGCCTCTTTCATTCGATCTCGAGGCGATGACCGCAAGCGGCGCCGGCGGTCCGATCGGAGAGGATGTCCGGGACTTCCTGCGCCGGAGCGGGATCAGGATCTTCACCGGCCGGCCGTTCCGCGCGCTGGCGCCGGCGCCGCTGCTGGCCCTGCGCGGCCTGGCGCGCCAGACGGGAGCCAAGCCATGACCGACCCGGCCTGCGGCGGGTTCCGGATCGCCCACTATCGCGAGCTCATCCAGACCGCCCTATCGCACGGCTATCGCTTCGCCACGTTCGCCGAGCACGAGACGGTGACCGCGCAGCGGCTCTTCCTGATGCGGCACGACATCGACTTCTCGGTCGATCTCGCCTTGAACTTCGCCCGCGTCGAGGTGGAGCTCGGCATCCGCTCGACCTACTTCCTGCGCCTCCATGCCCACTATTACAACCCGTTCGAGTACCACACCTACCTGAAGCTGCGCGAGATCATGGCGCTGGGCCACGAGATCGGGCTGCACTACGAGCCGGGCTTCGCCGATGCCGCCGGCGAGGACCCGGCCGCGATGCTCCATCGCGAGAAGGCGATGATCGAGGCGCTCCTCGGCCGCCCGGTCGCATCCGCCGCGGCCCATCTTCCGGCCAAGAGCGGCCGGACGGTGACCGAGGAGAACATCGCGACCTTTGGTCTCCGCTACGAGGCGTACCTGCCCCGGTTTCTGGAGGGGTTCAAGTACCTCTCCGACTCGAACGGTCGCTGGCGCGAAGGCTGCCTCTGCAATCACCTGGGCCGGCACGACCGCCTGTGCGTGCTGATCCACCCCTTCTGGTGGTTCGAGAAGAGCCCGGTCGAGAATTACTGATTCTCGCTCTCGCCTCCGCTGCGCTTCGCGGTCGAGTAGCGCCCCTTGATGCCGCCCCAGGTCGCGGGCTCGACCGCGGTGACTCCGCAGCCGACGTCGAGCGCGCCGATCAGGCCGCACTCGCCCGGCGAGTTGTCGGGCGCGCAGGGGGAATTCTCATCGAGGCGGTAGTCGCCGAGGCTCGCGCCGCAGAACAGGGGGTCGGCCGAGATGTTGCCGGCGCTGCCGGTCGGATCGACCACGTATCCCGCGTAATCGCCGCCCGCGTTGCCCCAGACATCGTTGCAGGTGAAGAGGGCGGCCGCGCTCGGCAGGAAGGCCATGATGCCGCCGCCGAGCGGGGCGGTGTTGCCGGCCACAATGTTGTTCGAGATCGCCGCCTCGCTCATCTCGGTGTACCAGATGCCCGCACCCGAGACTCCGGCCCGGTTGCCGGCGAGGGTGTTCCGGGTGATCTCCGGCCGGGTCCCCCGGTTCACGTAGACGGCGCCCCCGTACCAGGTGGCCTCGTTGTCGACGAACAGGTTGCGCACCACGTCCAGGAAGGGAACGGTGGAGCTGTTGATGATGATCCCGCCGCCCTCCTGGGCGCGGTTCCCCCGGAAGAGGTTGTCGGCGATCACGCCCGAGGTGACGAAGCAGTAGATCCCACCGCCGTCGAGAGACGCGCCCACGTTGGCCGAGTTGTCGAGGATCCGGTTGTTCTCGATCGCGATGTTGGAGCCGATGGCCCAGATGCCGCCGCCGTCGCCGGTCGATACGTTGTCCTCGATCGTGCATCCCGTGATCTCGATCGACGTCGAATCGTGCACGCGCAGGCCGGTGTCGCCGCGGCGGATGCCGAGGTCCGCGATCGTGATGCGCTGGCACAGGTAGAGGCTGAAGGCGGCCCCGAGCAGGTTCCCATCGACGATGGTCACGTCGGGTCCGGATACGCTGTGAATGACGAGATCCCGGCGCGAGGTGAGCTGCACGTTCTCGATGTACGTTCCTGCCGCGATCCGGATCTCATCGCCGGGCAGCGCGTTGTCGACGGCGAGCTGGATGGTCGGGAAATCCCCGGGGACCTCGATCACATCGGCGGTGGCCGGGGCGGACAGGGCGAGAAGGAAGGCGAGGAGCACTGAGAGTCGCATGGTTCCCTCCTTGGCTGCCGGGCGGCAGCCCGCGGGACTTTGCCAGGATCGGCACCCTGCTCCTTCTATTCTACGCCGAACCGAGACCCTGGGGGCCGCGAAGTCCGGGCGACCCCGGTCCCGGAGCGAGCCGCGCGCGTTCGCTGCAACTCGCAGTTTCAGCGCCGGTTGCACCGCGGGCGCGGTCGTCTCACGGCGAGGGCGAGCGAAGGCCTCGGTCCGGGGCGGTCCGCTCGCAGGTGGGCCGGTGGTACGATGGTCGAGTCCTCACTGGCCGCCTGGGAGGAGGGCTCATGCCATTGGACGACGCGCAGCCGGGCGCGCTCCCGGTCGCCCTTGCCTTGCTCTTCATCCGGTTGCTCGGCCCCGGCCCCGCCGCGGCCTGCACTCCGGTCGGCGGCTGGATCACCACCGATACGACCTGGGACATCGCCGGGTCGCCTTACTGTGTCTACGTGAACGTGCATGTGCGCGAGGGCGCGACACTCACGATCGACCCGGGCGTCGAGGTACGCTTCGACGCGAACCAGTCGCTCATCGTGGACAACTCGACCGTGGCGGCCGTCGGCACGCCCGACTCGACGATCGTCTTCACCCGCAACACGAGCGCGCGGTGGGGCGCCATCTGCGGGTTCTTCGCCACCATGACCTTCCGCCACTGCCGGGTCGAGTGGGGAAGCCGTCAGGATTACGTCACCTTGCACGAGGGGCTCATCTCCAACGCCCTCGGCACGACGATCGTCGAGGACTGCATCCTCACGCGCTCGGGCGTCGACGCCACCGAGTTCCAGGGCGGCAATCTGATCTTCCGCCGGAACCTGCTCACGCACCTGGGCCGCCAGGGGGTCAACTGCTGGGACCACTGCCGGTCGACGGTCGTGGACAACCGCGTCTTCGACTGCAACGAGGACGCCTACAAGTTCGACAGCCTGAACCAGGCCGAGCTCGTCTTCCACAACAACGTGGTTCATGACGGCCGTGACGACGGTCTCGACATGGACCACATGGGGGCGGTCAGGATCAGTAGCTTCGAGGCCTACAACGTCAACGACAAGGGCATCTCGGTGAGCCGGAATTCGGGGCGGATGGAGGGCGACTTCACGGTGATCGTCGAGAACGCGGTGATCTCCGGCGCCAACGAGGGCTATGTCGCCACCGCCCATTCCGCGCTCACCGTCTTCAACTCGGTCGCCTACAACTGCCGGGCGGCGTCGTTCTCCGCCTACGAGCGGTACACGTGGGCCGGGGGAGCCGATGTCTACGTGGCCAACTCGATCGGCTGGAATGCCCCGGCGCCGGTCTATCACGACTCGATCTCGACGGTGACCGTGTGGTGCTCGATCCTCGACTGCGATCCCGCCTACCCGGGCTCCCCTCCCAACTCCAACGCGGATCCGCGCTTCGTGGATGCGCCCGGCTACATCTTCAGCCTGACCGACGACTCGCCCGCCATCGACGCCGGCTTCTCGGACAGCATGCCCGAGCATGATTTCCTCGGGCGTCCGCGCTTCGATGTGCCGTACGTGCCGGATACCGGGTTCCCGCCGGTCAGGTACTACGACATCGGCGCGTTCGAGTACTACCCGCAGGAGACCGCCGTGGCCCTCGCGCCGCCGGCGCGCTTCGATCTCACCGTCTTTCCGAGCCCGGCCGCCGGGCCCGTGGCCGTTGCCTTCGACCTGCCGGAGCGCAGTGACGTGTCGCTCGCGGTCTACGATCCGGCGGGGCGGCTCATCGCGCGCCTCTACTCGGGTTCGCTCGAGCGCGGCCCGCAGCGGATGACGTGGCGCGCGGATCCCCGCCTGCCGCGCGGCGTCTACCTCGTGAAGCTCGAGGCGGGCGGGGAGGAAGCGATCCGGAAGGTCGTGCGCGGCCGCTAGTCGCGCCTCTGGCCGCTAGTCGCGCCACCACTCGCCGGGCGCCGGGGCGGAGGAGCCGGTTCCCGCCCGCACTCCGCCCTCGCGCACCATCGCCTCGATCGCCCCGAGCACGCGATCGATCTGCCTGCGCGGGACATGCCCGTCCTCGGTCCCCGGCAGACGCATGAGGCGCCCGGCCGCGGCGGCCGCGATCGCTTCGCCCAGCCGCTCGCCGGGGCTCGGCCCCTGCGCCTGCGAGCTCGGCCCGCGTTCGGGCGCGGCGAGCAGCACGAGGAGCTGGACCTTCTCCCGCCGGTAGAGTGAAGCCGCGGTTCGCGCATCGCGGTAGGCCGGCGTGTCGAAGAGCTCGGCCCAGCCGGGCGGAATGGGCTCCGGAAAGCAGTCGCTCAGGAGCACGACGAGACTCTGCGAGCCCGGGTTCTTGAACCGTTCGAGCCGGGCCATGGCGAGCGTCTTCTGGAGGCCGTCGGCGAGCGGCGTCTCGCCGCGGAAGCGGAGCCTCGCCAGGTGGCGCGTGACGATCCGGTAGTTGTGCGTGGGGTGGTGGAGCACGGTGGCCTGCCGGCCCTGGAGGGACACGAGGCCCATGCGATCGCGGTTCCGCTGGAAGTGACCCGCGAGCGAGCGGAGGAGCTCGGCGAACACGCGCAGGTAGCCGATCGTCGAGCGGCTCACGTCGACGAGGAGGATCAAGGTCAGGCTCTCGCGCTCGGCCTTCGCCCAGCCGAGAAGATCGGCGCGTCGCACGAAGGGCCGTCCGCGCGTGAAGCGGCGGCCGGAGCGCAACGCCTCGAGCACGGTGGGGAGCGGCGCGAGCAGGTTCTCGGCGGGCTCGTAGGGCACGAGCCGGATGTTGCGGCCGGCATACGGATTCTCGATCGCTTGCCGCCGCCGGCTCCGGCGCGATCCCTGCGGCGCGCGGCGGAACCTCCGGAGCAGATTCCGGAAGATGCGCCCGTAGCTACCGAGCGTCGAGAGCGGCGAATCGAAGACGCTGAATCGCGCCGGCTCTCGATCGAGCTTCGTCCCCGCGGAATCGCGGTCCGCCGCCGCCGGATCATCGTGGATCCGGCCCGGTCCGACGAGGAGCGGCAGGCGCCGGAGGATGCCGAGGCGGCGCAAGAGCCGGCGGAACGCGCCCTCGCGGGGCGCGGGACTGAGGCTCCCCGCGCGGAGCGTCAGGCTTTTTTTGCCGCGCCTCCGCCGGTGCCGCTGCCTCCGCCTGTACCGCCGCCGCCGCTCGCACCGCCGCCGCTCGCACCGCCGCCGGTCCCGCTGCCGCCGCGAGTCGCACCGCCGCCACCGGCCGCGGCCGGCGGCACGATCGTCGCGGGCCGGCTCGTTGCCGCCGGCGTCCCCGGCCGCCCGCTCAGCGCGTGCCCGAAGTGGTCGCGGATCTCGTCGCGGCTCGGCGGCTCGAGCAGGCCGCCGTCCCGCGTGCGATGGCCGAGCGCGGACTCCGCCGCGATCGCGACTCCCTCGGCGGTGATGCGCGGCTGTCCGTCGAGCGCAGCCACGGCGCGCGCCGTCTTCATGATCACGATGTCCGGCCGCTGGCCGTCCACCTTGAGCTCGGCGCACGCCGTCGAGACGCACAACAGCAGATCATCCTCGAGCTCGATCGCGAGCAGGCGCCGGCGGGCCTCGAGGATCCTCGCGCGGAGCGCCTCCGTTTCGCCGGCGAAGCGCTCTCGAAACGCCTCCGGTTCGCGCTCGAAGTCGAGGTTCCGCCGGACGATCTCGACGCGCAGCGCCGGGTCGCGGATGGTCTCGACCTTCACCGACAGCGGGAAGCGATCGAGGATCTGGGGGCGCAGGTCGCCCTCCTCCGGGTTCATCGTGCCCACCAGCACGAACTCGGCGGGATGCGACACCGAGACGCCCTCCCGCTCGATCCGGCTCCAGTGGCTCGCCGCGGCGTCGAGGATGTCGTCGACCAGATGGTCGGGGAGCAGGTTGACCTCGTCGACGTAGAGGAGGTTGCGGTTGGCCTCGCCGAGGACGCCGGGCTGCACGGTCCGCTTCCCCTCCCTGAGGAGGACCTCGATGTCGAGACTCCCGATCAGCCGGTCCTCGGTGCAGGAGAGGGGGAGGGTGATGATCCGCATCCGCGCTGTCGTGGCCGGAAGCTCCTGTCGCTCGCGGCAGAGGGAGCAGACCCGATCGGGCCGCGCGGGATCGCACTGGAAGGGACATCCGGCCACTGCGGCGTACTCGGGCAGGATCCCGGCGAGCGAGTGCACCATCATGCTCTTGCCGGTGCCCTTGGCCCCGCTGATGAGGAGGCCCCCGATGCGCGGGTCGACGACGTTGGCCAGATAGACGGTCTTGAGCACGTCCTGGCCGACGACAGCGGCGAACGGGTAGTGACGGTCCTCCTCGCGCATGGCTTTCCTCCACCGGCCTCGAGGCCGAGCTGCGACCCCCGCGCAAGAGCGCCGCGCCCCCTGCACAGCTCCCCGGCACGCAAGACTAGCGCCCGGCCGGGCAACGCGCCAGCCGGCCGCCGCCGCGCGACATGTCCGACGTCTCGAACCGTCAGGTCGAAACGGCGGGTGGCCCGGCGCCTTGTCCCCCTTCCCGATGGAGCGTAACGTTGAGGAAAGCCGTGCCCGGGGGCAGCCCGCTCTCGGCGCCGGCACGGTCCGGAGGTCGCCATGAAAGCAGACGCTCTCCTCTCCGTCCTCGTTCCGGCCGCCTGCCTGCTGCTCTCCGCCCCCGCGGCCCTCGCCACGTTTTCGATCGCCGCCGTGGACCTCGAAACCGGCGAGGTGGGCAGCGCCGGCGCCTCGTGCATCTCCGGCTCCATCATCCTCAGCGACGTGCATCCGGGCGTGGGCGTCATCCACACGCAGGCCTACTGGAACTCCCAGAACCAGCAGAACGCCCGCAATCTGATGAATCAGGGCTGGTCGCCGCAGGAGATCATCAACTGGCTGGTGGCCAACGACGCCCAGGGCAATCCCACGATCCGGCAGTACGCGATCGCCGACCTCCTCGCCGGCGGGCGGAGCGCGGGCTATACGGGCGTGAACTGCACCAGCTGGAAGGGGCACCTGACCGGTCCGGGCTACGCGATCGCGGGCAACATCCTCCTCGGCCCGGAGATCGTCGCCGACATGGAGACAGCCTTCCTGAACACGCCGGGCCACCTCTCCTTCCGGCTGATGGCGGCGCTCCAGGCGGCCAACGTGCCCGGCGCGGATACGCGGTGCCTGGCGAACAACAAGCCTGCCATCTCGGCCTTCATCCGGGTGGCGCGCCCGGGCGACGTGCCGGGGAGCTTCTTCCTCGATCTGAACGTCAACAACACGAGCTCGACCCAGAACCCGATCGATCTGCTCCAGGGTCTCTTCGACGCATGGGCGACGACGGCCGTTCCATCGGCCTTGCCGGCGCCCCGGCTCGCCACGGTCGTGCTGCACGAGAGCGATCCGAATCCCTTCAGTCTCGCGACGACCGTGCGCTTCGAGCTGCCCGCCCCCGCCCGCGTGCGCCTGGCCGTTTATGACGTGACCGGCCGCGAGGTGGCGGTTCTCATCGATGACGCGCGCCGGGCGGGAGAGCACGCGCTCGACTGGCGGCCGGGTGCGCGGGTCGGAAGCGGGGTCTATTTCCTGCGCCTGGAAGCAGGGGCGGACGCCGCCGTGAGCCGGCTTGTCGTACTGAGATAGGCTCCGCGCGCAGGCCGGATATCCGGTTGCACGGGGACCGCGGCAGCGCCGCCGCCCATCCTGCGCCGGCGGACGATCAGCGCGCGATGACGAGCTTCCTGGCAGCCGCGTGGTGGGGAGTGGTCAGCCGGTACCAGTAGGTGCCGGCCCCCACCCGGCGCCCGGCGGCGTCGCGCCCGTCCCAATCGAAGCTGTACGTCGCGGGGTCGAGCTCCGCATCGACCAGGGTGCGGACGAGACGGCCGCCGACATCGTAGATGCGCAAGCTCACCGCCGAGGCCGCCGCGAGATCGAAGGCGATCGCGGTGCGGGGGCGGAACGGATTCGGACGGTTCTGATGCAGCCGCAGCGGCGGTGCCTGCTGCGCTCTGTCCGGCACCGCGATGTTCTTGACGATGGTGAACTGGTCGATGATCTCTCCATCCGGCCGCACCGCCCGGAAGTCGAGCACCGATCCGTTGATCGCGATCTTCAAGTAGTGGTGGTCGCGCCTGCTCAGGACGACATGGGGACTGCCGGGCACCGGCCCGTAGAGGCGCGCTCCGCCGCTCGTCGTGATGTAGGGGATCTCGTCCACATCGGCTCTGGCGTAGTAGTGGTTGTGTCCGGAGAAGACGATGTCGACGTCGTAGGTCGCGCAGAGCGCGTGCAGGGTGTCCTGCACCGACGGGTTGTTGGGATGGGGACCGGCGGACCAGCCCGGCTCGTGGATGATCACGATCTTCCAGGTCTGGTCAGTCGCCGCGAGGTCGTCCTTGATCCACTCGGCCTGCTCGGGCGAGATGAAGCCGGGCGGGATGATGTTCGGAAGCCCCGGATCGTAGTACCAGGGATAGAGGTCGGCGACGAGGATATGAGCAGGTCCGTAGTCGAAGGACCAGTAGCGATCCGCAACGAACGGGTAGGGGAAGTACTTGCGGAACAACGGAGCGTCGAGATCATAGGTCGTGGCGCTCTCGTAGAGCTCGTGGTTCCCGATCGCGGTGTTGAAGGGTACGTGAGCCAGCCGCTCGCGGATGTGCACCCGGTCCGGATTGAAGAAGTACTGATCCCAGTCTGACTCGAGCATGCCGAAGTTCGACAGGTCGCCCACGCCCAGGATCAGGGACTGGTAAGCGGGATCGGCAAGATACTCGCCGATCATGGCGGCGCAGACCGAGTCGTGGCTCGCCGCATTGGCCTGCGTGTCGCCGTGGAGCATGAACTTGACCGCGTCGGCGTCGACATCGGGTGCGGTGACGAACGAGGCGGCAAGGGAGTTCCCGCCGAGGAGCACGCGGTAGAAGTAGCGGGTGCCGGGGGCGAGGTTGTCGATCAGATGCGTGTGCTGATGGTCGGTGCCGTACTCCATCGTCTCGACCAGGCCGTCCGCATACTGCGTGTTCGTTCCCCACTCGAGCAGGCAGGGGGCGGTCTCATGGGCCTGCCAGAGGACGCGCATCGTGGTCGGGTCCCCGGTGTAGATCAGATAGGGTCCCTTGCGGAAGCCGGTGGGGAGGAGTCTCGAGTCGCGGCTCTCCTCCGCACCGACCGCCGGCCCCACCGGGATCAGATCTCCGTCTCCCCGCGCGGAGGAGGCGGCCAGAACGCTCCACGCGAGCAGTGCGACGATCGGCAGCGAGCGGGCCGGAAGCCGGGGGCGGCGGTTCACGGCGCGGTTCACGGCGAAACGGAGCAGTCGCAAGGAGCGCCTCCGGGATGCAGGTCGCCGGCGCGGGCAGGCGGGTCGGAGCAATCGCGATGGGATGCCTGGGCCGTCCCGCCTATGAGTGTAGATCGGAGCGTGCGGGGAGGAAAGTGCGGCGGCGCCACCCCGGGACCCCGGTGGCGGTCGCGGGGTAGAATGCTGGACCCGAGCCCGGCGATCCCGCCTCCCCCGAGCGGTCGCCGTGAGAAAGCACGGGCGGAGGATGATGTGGCGATGCCGAGCGCGATGCGTATCGCGATACTGGCCACGGTGATCGTAGTAGTCATGATGGTTGTCGCGTACCTCGCGGTGAGCAACCGCGGATCCCGGCCCGAGGCGGGGGAGGCGCGCGCCGGCCAACATCTGGACACAGAGCGAGCGACGATCGGAGGGCAGTCCACCGTGCAAGTGCATGTGTTCGACGACCGCGGGGAGCTGATCGGCCCCATCGCCGTGGAGAAAGTGGTCAAGAGCGACGCCGAGTGGGAGGCGCAGCTGACCCCCGAGCAGTTCCGGATCGCTCGCGGCAAGGGGACCGAACGGCCCTTCTGCGGGATCCTGCTCGACAACAAGCAGGAAGGGGTCTACTCCTGCGTTTGTTGCCGGCTTCCCCTCTTCTCCTCGGCGAGCAAGTTCCAGTCCGGGACCGGATGGCCGAGCTTCTTCGCTCCCATCGCGGAGGGCAACGTGGCCGAGGAGAGCGATCGCAGTCTCGGCATGGCCCGCACCGAGATCCTGTGTGCGCGCTGCGACGCCCACCTCGGCCATGTCTTCGACGACGGACCGCGGCCGACCGGATTGCGCTACTGCCTCAACTCGGAGTCGCTGGTCTTCACGCTGCTGGCCGACCTCCGCGCCCTCGCCGATCCGGCGGCGATGCGTGCTGCAGGGGCCACGGCGGCGGGCGCCGAGGCGGCAATCGCAGGCTCGCCCGAGCGGGCCACCGCCGTGTTCGCAGGCGGCTGCTTCTGGTGCACGGAGGCCGTGTTCGAGGAGCTCGACGGGGTGATCGATGCGATCTCCGGTTACGCGGGAGGGACCAGGGAGACGGCCGACTACGAGAGCGTCTGCACGGGCACCACGGGCCACGCCGAGTCGATCGAGATCGTCTACGATCCGCGGAAGATCTCCTACGAGAAGCTCCTCGAGGTCTTCTTCGCCACCCATGATCCGACGACCAAGAATCGCCAGGGGAGTGACGTCGGACCGCAGTACCGATCCGCCATCTTCTTTGCGAACGAGAGGGAGAAGGAACTGGCCGCGGCCTTCATCCAGGACCTGACCGCCGCCAGGGCTCTCGCGAAGCCGATCGTCACCACCCTCGAGCCCCTGACCGGCTTCTATCCTGCCGAGACACATCACCAGAACTACGTCTGCCTGAACCCCAACCAGGGCTACGTGCGCATGGTGGCGCTGCCCAAGGTCGCGAAGGTGCGAGAGAAGTTCGCTGCTCTCCTGAAGGCCAGGTCCCCGCTCGAGCGGGAGGGGGACGCCTCGCGCTGAGGCCCGCGGCGGCCGGGAAGTAAACCCAACGACCCCCACGGCCCGACACGCACGATGCGTGCAGGCCATGGGGGTCGTTTGATCAGCGGTCTCGACTGGCCGGACTGCGCCCGCTCACTCGGTACGATACGTCGACTTGATGCGGCCCCAGGTGGTTTGCTCGACCGCGGTCGGGCCCTGCGGCTCGATCGAGAGGTTGTCGAAGGCGAAGGTATTGCCTGCCACCGTCCCTCCGGCGAAGAAACGGAAGGCGGTGGTCGGCGCCGTCGAACCCCCGGCTCCTCCTTCGAGGTACCAGCCGACTGGCGAGACGACGGACTGGATGCCGCTCGTCAGGTCGCGAATCCCGACTTGGATGATCCGGTTGATCGAGAAGTCGAATACCTCCCAGGCCCGGTACCAGTGGTTGAGCGCGAGGTTGCTCCAGGCCGGCCCGGGGATCTGACCGGGCGCCACGAACTGCACACCGGCCGCGTCGTACGCCAGGTAATAGAAGTTGAACGACGTCGGAACGTTTACATCCACCCAGGTTGCGAGGTGGATGTAGTCCTGCGGCAGCGGGTTGATGGAGAAGCTGCCGAGATTCTGCGTCGCCGGCGGCGTGCCCAGGAAGGTGGCGGCGAAGTCGTAGCTCGCCTGCCACTGGGGAATCGCGCCGGGCGTGAGCGGATGCTCGGCACGGGCGTAGCTGGTTCCGCCCTGGCTCGTGCCCCCGGCGAACTTGGCGCCGCCGGTCGGGTTCGGCGGCAGGGCGAGCGTGTTGCCGGCGTAGGTGTAGACCCTCCAGTCGACACTCGCGGCCGGCAGAGTCCAGCCGTCCTGGCCGGTCAGGATGACCCCGCCCGGTGCCGCGTTGAGAGCTTCGAGATCGGTCGAGTACTGGGCAATAGCTGCGGTCGCGACGAGCATGAGGGCGCCGATCGCGACGGCCGTAGAGCGTGCATGGATCCTTGCCGTCATTGCAGTGCCTCCTTGCATGGAATGGCTCGCATGAAGGGTGCCGTGCGGCGGGGTTCGGAGTCATGCCGCGTGCCGTGGAAGGCGCACCGGCGCTCTCGCCAGCCCGTGGCAAGACCTGTGGTCCCGCCTGCGGATCGATGCGGTGCGGGTCACTCGGCCGGGAGTGGAGACCTCGTCAGAGTCTCCCAACCGGGCTCAGGCATCGCGACGGCAAGTATGCACCCGCCAGGCCGGCAGGGGAAGCCGCTGCGGGGGGGCGGTGGCGAGGACGCCGCCGGGCGCACCTGGAACGCACGGATCTACCACGGCGGTGTTAGATCCTGACCCTCTGCATCCCCTTCGCGCGGCCCCGGGCGATCGCGTCGACGAGGGCTCGATCGATGGCGCCGGCACGCAAGCGAGGCGCGCATGCGATCCGGTGATCCGCCTTCGGTTACGTCATGGGCATGTGATGAAGCCTCCCGTTGAGGCAACGTGAGTCTCCATGTTATGATTCGCCTCTTTGACGCGCTTCGTGTGCACCGAGCCCGAAGTGCAAGCGGAGCGCGAGGTTGGTCCCGCTCCCCCCCGGAAGAGCCTCCCCGGTTCGGAGGCGGCCGCGGGCGACACGCCTCTTCCATCTCATCGATGAGGATACACATGAAGATCGTGACGGCTCCTGTAGTCATCTCGTGCCTCGTGTCCTTCGCCGTGGCGAGCGCCCTGCTCGGTGGGTCGGCATTCGCCCAGATTGCCGCGGTCGACCAACTCGTGAACAACAACGCTGGATCATCGGGCACATCGCGCTTCACGCAGAGCGAGACCAGTCTCCTCGCGTTCGGGAACTCGGTGGTCGTCGGGTTCAACGACTCGGGATCGAATGCGAACGGATCGCGCTTCACCGGCTGGTCCTATTCCGTCGATGGCGGCGCCACGTTCACCGACGGCGGCATCCTGCCGGCCAATGCCGGCGGCGACGCGGGAGATCCGTTGCTCGCTCGCGACGCGACCACGGGGCGCATCTACTTGGTCACCCTGGGCTTCACCATCAGCACCCTCCAGGTGTTCCGCTCTGACGATAACGGGGTGACGTGGTCCGTGCCGGTCAACGGCACCCCGGGCGGATCATCCGAGGACAAGCCATGGATGGCGGTCGACAACTTCCCGGGGGCGGGGAACGGTAACGTCTACATTGCGAGCCGCTCCTTCGGCGGTGGGAACGGTATCCGCCTCTATCGATCGCTCGATCAGGGTGTCACCTTCGGGCCGAACGGCGGCGTGCTCGTCACCACGGGCCAGCAGGGCGCATACGTCGCCATCGGTCCGGACCACGCGGTCTACGTCTTCTGGCTTGCCAGCTCGACCTTGCAGATGCGCAAGTCGGCCGATCTGGGCCTCACCTTCGGGGCGCCGGTCACCGTGGTCAGCGGGCTCACCGCCCCCGGCATCAACGGCGACCTCGGCCTCACCGGGATCCGCCAGGGCCTGGTCTCCGCGTCGGCCTTCCGCTCCAATTCCTTCCCGCACGCCGCGATCAACCCGGTGACCGGCCACCTGTACCTGACCTACAACGACAACGTACCGGGGACCGACAAGGCGGATGTCTTCATGGTGATGTCGACCGACGGCGGCGCCACCTGGTCAACCCCGACCCGCGTCAACGATGACGTCACCACGACCGACCAGTGGATGCCGACCATCGCCGTCACCCCGGCCGGAGACCAGCTCGGCATCTTCTACTACAGCCGGCAGGAGGACGCCGGCAACAACCTGTTCAAGTACTACGGACGCGTCGGTGCGATCACCGGGTCCACCGTGACGTTCTCGCCCAGCGTTGCCATCAGCGACACCCCGTCGCTGCCCGAGTTCGGACGCGACAGCGTGGTCAACTCGGTGTACATGGGTGATTACAACGTCGCGTGCGGCGTGGACGGCGTTTTCCACGTCGTGTGGTCGGACAATCGCGACGATCTCGCCGGCGGGGCGCCGCGGAAGGACCCGAACGTCTACTACGACCAGGTTGCCGTCGGCAACGTGAGCGTGGCGGAGAGCACGAGCCCGCTCGCGGCGCGCCTCTCCCCGGCGGCGCCGAACCCGTTCCGCTCGACGACCGTCCTGGCCTTCGAGCAGCCGGCCGAAGACGAGGTGACTGTCAATGTCTACAGCCCCACCGGCGCCCTGATCCGGACGATCACGCAGGGTCGTCTGAGCGCGGGGCGGCACGAGGTGGTGTGGAACGGCGAGGGCAGCGGCGGACGTCCGCTTCCGGCGGGGGTCTACTTCGTCCGGCTCCAGGCGGGCAACTTCACGACGCAGCGCAAGGTCGTGAAGCTCCCGTAACTGCGCATCCCGGCGGCAGGCGCGGGTGTGGCGAGGGCACGGCTCCGGGGGATCCGGGGCCGCTCCCCGCAGCACCGGCGCCCGCCCGGCGCCGCGACCGTGCGGCACCGGATCCCGCCCGGCGCCGCGACCGTGCGGCTCGTCGCCATGCCCGCGCCGCGCGCGGAGCCTACTGTTTCACCCAGTAGGGGCGGAAATCCTCGGTCACCGTGTGGACGAGATGCTGGACGAGGCTGCCGTAGGCGGCCTCGGGGTCCCGCGTCTCGAAGTGGAAGCCGCCGCCCGCGTCCACTCCGGCGTTCGCCACCGATTGCTCCGAGCGCGCCGACCGGGTCCACAGGGTCGCTCCGCTCTCCGCATCGAGGATGCGCGTCGTCAACGCCGCCTCGACATCCGCCGCGACGCTCGCCGAGCTCAGCACCCGCGCGATGTCCACCCGCGGCTTCACGTCGGTGACGGCCGGTCGCCGACGATCACCGCGTCGATGTCGTAGGCCTGGCCCAGGGCCTTGACCGCGGCCGGATCGATCCGATCCCGCCCGATCGCCGCCAGCACCTCCTTCTCGTTCCCCAGCTCGAGGACCGGCACTCCCGGCTGTGAGGACTGCACACTCTCCAGGAACTCCCGGCTCGCGAGCGTTTCGATGTCGTCCTCGGCGTTCGATGAGAACCGGATGAGCCCGATCCGCTGGAAGGATGCGAGGTCGAAGCGCGGGGGCATGAGGGTGCTGCTTCCACCGCAGCCCGCGGTGAGGGCGAGGAACGACGCGAGGACGGCTCGACTCATTGCAGATTGCACGGCGTACCTCCTGATCCAGGCACTTCGGATGATCTCGGGCATCAATTGATGCCGGCTCGGGCATCAACCATGCCGGGTGGAGCGAATCCCGGTGCGTCGCGGAGCCCCGCATCGGCGGACCTGATAGACTCCCGGTGCGTCGAGGTCCGCATGTTCGGGAGGCGCGTCGTCCGTGGCCAGGAAGAGCGAGAAGGACAAGGAACCGCATTCGCCGGCGACGGCCGCAGCCCGCCGCGGTGCACCGGCGCCGGCCGCAGCCCGCCGCGGTGCACCGGCGACGGCCGCAGCCCGCCGCGGTGCACCGGCGCCGGCCGGCCGGCCGACTGCGCGCGGCCTCCTCGGCATCCTCCTCCTCGCCGCCGCCGTCGCCATCGTCTACATCCCCGTCTACAACGCCGGTTTCATCTGGGATGACGACGACTACCTGACGCTCAATCCGCTGATCGTCGAGAGCGGCGGCCTCGCCCGGATCTGGGATCCCGGAAGCGGCGTGAACCAGCAGTACTACCCGATGCTCTACACGTCGTTTCTCGTCGAGAAGGCGATCTGGGGCATCGACCACGCGCGCGGATTCCACATCACCAATGTGGTGCTGCACGCCGCCAACTCGATCCTGCTCTTCCTTCTCCTCGCCCGGATCGGCGTGCCGGGCGCCTGGCTCGTCGCCGCGCTCTTCGCCGTGCATCCGATCCACGTCGAGTCGGTGGCCTGGATCACCGAGCGGAAGAACGTGCTCTCCGCGTTCTTCTACCTCCTCTCTGCGCTCGCCTTCCTCCGCTTCGACCGGACGTCCCGGCTGCTCGACTGCGTCTCGAGCCTTCTCCTGTTCGCCCTTGCCCTGTTCACGAAGACGATCACCGCCTCGTTGCCGATCGCGCTCGGACTCATCCTCTGGTACCAGCGCCGTCCGCTCACCCGCTCGCGTCTCGTCCCGCTCGGCCTCATGCTCGTGATGGGTTTCGTGATGGGCATGGTGACGCGGACCCACGAGTACCGTCACGTGGCGCGCGTCGGGGCGGACGCCGGGGGCTGGACGTTCCCCGAGCGGCTCCTCGTCGCCGGGCGCGCCTTCTGGTTCTATCCGGCCAAGATCCTCTGGCCGGCGGATCTCTCCTTCACCTACGAGCCGTGGCGGATCTCGGCGGCGGCGGTCTGGCCATGGCTCTTTCCCCTGTCCGTGGCGGCGCTCGCGATAGTCCTCGCCGTCCGCTACCGGCGCGGTCGGATCGGTCGCGGCACCCTGGCCGCCGCCCTCTTCTACGCCGCCACCATCTTCCCCGCGCTCGGCTTCGTGCGCGTCGCCTACATGCGCTACACGCCGGTGTCCGATCACTTCACCTACCTGGCCACGATCGGCATCCTGATCCTCGCGGTGGGCGGGGGAGCCCGCCTTCTCGGTGCGGTCGGCGCGGAGCGCGGCCGGGCGCGGACCCGGGCGGCCGCCGCGGCTGCGGCGCTCGTCCTCGCCGTCCTCGCGGTCTTGTCCTCCCGGCACGCGCGGATCTTCCACGATGTCGAGATCCTGTGGGCGGACGCCTGCACCAAGAGCCCGGGCAACTGGCTCGCGCAGCTCAACCACGGGGTGGAGCTCAACAAGCGCGGCGAGCATGCGGACGCGGCGGCGCATTTCGAGCGCGTCATCCAGCTCGTGCCGCCGCCGAGCGAGGGATCGCTCCTCGCGTCGAACAACCTGGCGGCGCTCGATCTGCGCGCCGGACGCCACGCGGAGGCGCTCCGCCGCGCCGAGGAGTGCCTGCGCGCGAAGCCGGACTACGCGCCGGCGCTCCTCAACAAGGGCAAGGCCCTGTGGCGCCTCGGCCGGCCGGGGGAGGCGGAGGCGGTGCTCGGCGCCCTGGTCGAGCTCGATTTCGATCCCGACCAGGGGCGCGTGGACTGGGATGTCCGGCGCCGCATCGACGACGCGAGCGTCCTCGCCATGCTCGGCGACGTGCAGGCCGCGCAGGGGAAGTACGATGCGGCGCGCGCGAGCTACGCGCGGGCGGTGGCGGTGAATCCCGCCGATCCGGCCGTGCACGCCGCGCGCGTCCAGGCGCTCTCCACCTGGGGGACGACCGCCGAGCTCATCGCGGCGCTGCGCACCGCCGCGCGGGACGCGGCGGAGAAGGCCCCGTTCCGCCTGCAGCTCGTCTGGATCCTCGCCACCGCGGCCGAGGCGCGCGATCGGAACGGCGAGGAGGCCCTCGCGCTCGGCAGCGCGCTCGCGCGGGAGCTCGGGCCGCGGAACGCGATGGCGCTCTCGGTCCTGGCCGCGGCGCAGGCCGAGGTCGGGTCGTTCGCCGAGGCGACGGCGACCGCGCAGAGGGCGCGCGACGCCGCGCGCGCCGCCGGGGATCGGACCGTGCTCGAGCGGAACGAGATGCAGATCGCGGCCTATGCGCGCGGCGAGCCCATCTACTCGTCACCGCGCCGCGCGCCGCCGTGATAGCCTGCCCGGCCTGGAGCCGCGAGCCGGCTTGCGATCACGACCGAAGGAGAGGTGCAAGGACATGAGATCGTGGACTGCCGGCGCCGCGATCGCGGCGCTCTGCATCATCGCGGGCGGGTGCGCCGGGAAGAGCGGAACCTCGGAAGAGGCGGCGCCGATGGCGGACAACAGCATGACATCGCTCGACTGGGCTGGAACCTATTCCGGCGTGGTGCCCTGTGCCGATTGCGAGGGCATCGAGACCTCGATCACGCTGAATCAGGACAGGACCTACGTCATGAAGACCAGGTACCTGGGCGAGGATGCGAAAGCGTTCGAGCGGCAGGGGACCTTCAGCTGGAACGAGGAAGGGAACAAGATCCAGCTCTCGGGCCTCGCCGACGGCCCCGATCGCTACCTGGTCGGCGAGAACGCCCTGATCCAGCTCGACAAGGCGGGGAACCGGATCACGGGCGACCTGGCGCCGAAGTACGTGCTCGCCAAGGGGAGCGGCGCGGCGGTGCCCGCGGCCTCTCCGGCGCCGGCGGCGCTCTTCGCCCCGTCCTGGCGGCTCGTCGAGCTCATGGGCCGGCCGGTCCCGAAGCCGGCGGACGGGCCGCCCGCTCCGTCATTGATCTTCGAGAAGGACGGGACCATGCACGGGTTCGCCGGCTGCAACAGCTTCGGCGGGGCGTACGAGTACAAGGAAGGGAGTCGCCTGAGCTTCTCGAAGATCGCAGCCACGATGATGGCGTGTCTCGACATGACCGTCGAGACCGAGTTCCTCAAGGTCCTCGGTGAGGTCGACAGCTGCTACGTGGACGAGCAGAAGCTGTCGCTCAACAAGGCGAGGATGGCGCCGCTGGCCCGCTTCGAGGCGGTGAAGGAGTAGGGAGCGAGGGAGTCAGGGGGCGGCGGGCAGTGGCCGCGGCGCGGGCGGCCTTTCCCTCGATCGGCCTCACTGGTATTCTTGCCGCGAAATGAAGAAGCATCCCGATCGCTCCGGGGAGAGTGCGGCTGATTTAGCGACCTCCGGTTTCCCGGATCACAGCGCGCTGATCGGTCAGAGCTTCTACATCTACACCCGGGTGCGCACCCGGGTGGCCATGGCCATCGTCGTCGCCGCCATCTTCGCGCGCTACGCGCTCGGCATGCAGCGGTTCGACGTCGTGGGGTTCACCTGCCTCGCCGGCTTCATCGCTCTCTACAACTGCGCGGCGTGGTTCTTCTTTCGCCGGTACCGGGACCCCGACGTGTCGGTATCGACCGGTCTCCTGGCCGTCACCTACGGCGCGGTGATCCTCGACTTCCTGTCGCTCACCGCAGCCGTATGGCTCGTCGGGGGCGGCCGCTCCCCGTTCACCGCCTTCTACCTGCTGCACATGATGGTGAGCTGCATCCTGCTCTCACGCCGGGCGGCCATCGCGCTCTCGGCGCTCGCCTATTCCCTGTTCGTGCTCCTCGTCGGCGTCGAGTGGTCGGGGCTCGCGACGCCGCCGCTGCGCGTCGGGGCCGCGGCGGGGGAGGGGCCCCTCACCGGGATCTACGCGCTCACGCTCGTCATCGTCTACGGGATGCTCTTCGCGCTCAGCGTGTTCCTGCTGCTCGGGTTGACCCGTTCCCTGCGCAGCGTGGAGCGCCGGATCCTCCTCGCCAACGACGAGCTGCGCCGCCTGTCCCAGCAGCGGAAGGACTTCCTCCACATCGCGGCTCACAACCTCAGGGCGCCGGTCGGCGCCGTGAGCATGCTGCTCGAGAACATGCGGGAAGGCGCGGCGGGCGCGATCACCGAGAAGCAGCGCGACTGGCTCGACCGGAGCCTGAAACGGCTCGGGGATCTCACCGAGTTCATGATCAACATCCAGACCCTGTCGCTGCTGGAATCCAACATCATCAACACCGAGTTCACCAGCGTCGACCTGGCCCCGATCGTCACCCGCCTGGTCGAGGACTACACCGACGTCGCCGAGGCGCACGGGCACACGCTCCGGCTGGAGATTCCCGGGGCGGTGCCGCCCGTGGTCGGCCACGCGCGCCTGCTGCAGGAAGCGATCGTCAACTACATCACGAACGCGATCAATTACACGCCGGACGGCGGCGAGATCGTGGTCCGCCTCCTCTCCCAGCCGCCGGTGGTGCGGGTCGAGGTGAACGACAACGGGATCGGGATCGCCAAGGAGGATCAGGCGCGGCTCTTCCAGGAGTTCGTGCGGATCCCGGGGCAGGGCGGCGGTGCGGCCAAGGCGAAGGGCAGCGGCCTGGGACTCTCGATCGTGCGGCGCATCATCCTCGCCCACGGCGGTCGGACCGGGGTCGAGAGCGAGGTCGGGAAGGGCAGCACCTTCTTCGTGGAGCTTCCCGCGCTGCACGAGTGAGCGTGTGGGCCGCTCCCGCCGCTCCCGCCGCGCCCGGCAACGGGCGGCGGACGGAACGGCGGATGGAACGCGCCGGTCCGCCGCTAGCGGCCCAATCGGGCCTTCAGGACTCCGAGCAGGGTGGCGCTGTCGATCGGCTTCTGGAACACGCCGGCGAGCCCCAGGGCCAGGGGGTCCGCGGCGAGACTCAGGTTCTCGCCGACGGAGCTCAGCATGAAGATCGGTGCGGTGTTCCCCAGGAGCCGGAGCTCCTTGACGAAACTCGTGCCGCTGTCGACTTCCTCCATCATGAGGTCGACGATCACCAGATCGGGCCGCTTCTTCTTGAACAGCTCGATCCCCTCCTCGCCGCTCGCCGCCTCCGTCACCTCGTAGCCGTTGTTCTCGAGCAGGGTGCGCACGACCTCACGGTAGTCGGGGTCATCGTCCACGTACATGATGACCGGCTTGCCCTCGGACATCGCAATCACCTCTCCTGGTCGGCGGTGACGGCTGCTTCACCGGCGAACGTGCCGTCCCGCAAGGCGCGATCCATGTAGTCGACCGCGGCGGCGAGATTGCGCCGCGCGTCCGGCGACAATGCCTCGCCGAAGTCCTCGAAATCGTAGCCACGGATCCCGAGGACGAACCCCGTGGTCCGGCCGCCGAAGTGCTCGTGGGCCAGCGCAAGGACCGCCTCGGGAGCGACCGCATGCGTCGTGAACGCGGCGGCGTGCCGCGGCTCGATCCGGCAGAGCGCGAAGGGTTCCCGGCCCGCGCGATCCGCGTCGGCGAACACGACCACGTCGTGCTCGGCGACGAGCGCGGCATCCTCGATCTGCAGCTGGTAGCCGGTCTCCAGCGTGACGGAGACCCCCAGCCCCCCCGCAGAAAGGTCGCGAACCAGCGCCGGCCCGAGGCCGTCGTCGCGCCGGCCCGGATTGCCGTAACCGTAAACCAGCACGCGGGTCGTCAATCCTTCATTCTCCGGTCGATCATCCTGCCGGCGGCGTCGCGCAGCTCGAGGACCAGCGGCATCTGCCCGAGCGCGTGCGTGGCGCAGGAGAGGCAGGGATCGTAGGCCCGGATCGCCACCTCGACGTGGTTCAGGAGCCCCTCGGTGATCTTCTTCCCGTCCAGGAACTGCCGCGCCACGCTCTCCACGGCCCGATTCATCGGTTCGTTGTTGCTGGTGGTCGAGACGATGAGGTTGGCCATGGCCACCTGGTCGTTCTCGTCCACGCGATAGTGATGGAAGAGCGTTCCGCGGGGCGCCTCGATCGCCGCCACTCCTTCCCGCCGGCGCGTCCCGGTCACCACCAGGTCCTGGCCCTGGAGGTCCGGATCGTGGAGCAGTTCCTCGATCTTCTCGACCGAGTGCAGGAGCTCGATCATCCGGGCCCAGTGGTAGGCCATGGTGAGGGTGCTCGGCTTGCCGCCGGCGAGCGCCTTGAAGTCCTTCCGCTCGGCCTCGGCCGCCGGCGTGTCGATGAAATCGCAGGCGCTCACCCGCGCGAGCGGACCCACCCGGTACCAGCCGTTCTCCGGGCCGAGCGAGCGAATGAACGGGAACTTCATGTAGGACCACGGCCGCACCTCCTCGGAGAGGTAGTCGAGGTAGCGCTGCGGATCGACGTGGTCGAAGATGATCTTGCCGTCGGGGTCCACCGCGCGCAGGCCGCCGTCGTAGAGGTCCATCGCCCCGTCCTGGCGCACGATCGACAGGTGATTCGAGCGGAAGGCGCCGAACTCGCCGAGCTCTTTCCGGTGCGCGAGCGTGTAGTCGCGCGCGAGCTTGACCGCGGTTCGCGCCCACTCCGGCATCGGCGCGAGGCCGCCGAGGAGCGCGTCCCGCTCCGCGATGCTCAGGTTCTTGTTGATGCCGCCGGGGATCGCGCCCGTGCCGTGGATCTTCTTCCCCGCAGTCGCCTGGATGATCTCCTGGCCGTACTTGCGCATCAGGATGCCCTGGCGCGCCAGCTCGGGGTGCTTGGCGGCGACGCCGAGGACATTGCGCGCGGCGGGGTCGGAGCCGAAACCGAAGAGGAGGTCAGGGGACGCCAGGTGGAAGAAGTGCAGGGCGTGGGATTGCAGCATCTGCCCGTAGTGCATCAGCCGGCGCATCTTCTCGGCGGTGGGGGTGAGCTTCTCACCGCCCACGAGGCGGTCGACCGCCTTGGCCGCGCACAGGTGATGGCTCACCGGACAGATGCCGCAGAGACGTTGCACCGCGACCGGCATCTCCCAGTAGGGACGCCCCTGGATGAAGCGCTCGAACCCGCGGAACTCGACGATGTGCAGCCGCGCCTGCGTGACGTGACCGGCGTCATCGAGCAGGATGGTGACCTTGCCGTGACCCTCGACGCGGGTGAGCGGCTCGATGACGACCCGTGTACCGTTGTTCGCTGTCATCCGAGACCTCAGTCGTACTTGATGAGCTCGTACGGAAGTTCGACGGCCTTTCCGCCGAGCAGCGCCGTGAGTGCCTTCCACAGGGTATCCGCGCTGGGCGGACACCCCGGCAGGTGATAGTCGATCTTGACCACCTCGTGGGCCGGATAGACCTTGTCGAGGAGGAGCGGGATCTCCGGGTCGTTCGGGATGAGCCCGCTCGGATTGTGCACGGACGGCCCGCGCAAGTAGGCCTCCTCGAGACACTCCTCGAGGGGGACCATGTTCCGGAGCGCGGGGATGCCACCGGTCGTGGCGCAGTCCCCGACCGAGACGAGAACATCACATTGCTCGCGGAAGCGGCGCAGCACGTGGACGTTCTCCTCGTTGGCGCAACCGCCCTCGATCAGTCCGACCGCGCAGCGTGCGGTGAAGTCCTTGAAGTCGTTGATCGGCGACCTGTCGAACTCGACGATCTCGGCGAGCTGGAGGATCCGCTCGTCGATGTCGAGGAGCGACATGTGACAGCCGAAGCAGCCGCAGAGCGACGTCGTGGCGATCCTGGGCTTGGTCATCGTGGCTTCTCCTCATCCGCGACGGCGGTGCCGATCGGCGTCCTGTCGTAGAGCCGCTGCCCCACGGGGACCGCGAACCCCACCCGCTTCTCGAGCAGCGCTCCCACCGGGCAGGCGGCGATGGCCTGATCGGTGACGTCGGCGTCGGTGTCCCGGAGCCGCGCCCCGGAGCTGACCGCGATCTTCTTGTGCGATCCGCGCCCGACGAAGCCGAAGACGCCCTTCTTGTCCAGATCCCGCGACGTGCGCACGCAGCGCGCGCAGAGAATGCACCGGTTGTGGTCGATCCAGATGTCCGGGTGGGAGGCGTCGACGTCCCGGATCGGGAACTGGAACTCGAAACGCGGGGCGGAGATCGCGAAGCGGTACCCCAGGGCCTGGAGCTCGCAGTTGCCGCTCTTCTCGCACGACATGCAGAAGTGGTTGCCCTCGACGAACAGCATCTCGAGGAGCACCTTGCGGTGGGCGTTCAGCTCCGCGGTGTCGTTCTCGACGACCATGCCCGGGCTGACCGGGGACGTGCAGGCGGCGACCAGGCGGCCGTTGGCCTTGACCGTGCACACGCGGCAGCCCCCGAACGGTTCGAGACCCGGCAGGTGACAGAGTCGGGGAATGTACGCGCCGGCCCGGTCCGCCGCCTGGATGATCGTCTCGCCCGGCTCCGCCGCGATCTCCTTGCCGTCCAGAATGAAGCTCAGTCCATCACCCATTGCCGTCTCCCGCGCGGATCCGCGTCGCCTCGGCGGTCGCGACCCCGAGGTCGAACGACCGGCGGAACTTCTGCGGATGCTCCTGGACCAGCGCGTCGTAGAGCGGCCGGAAGTTCGCGAGCGAGGTCAGGACCGGGTTGAAAGAAGTCTGCCCGAGGCCGCAGCGGCTGGCGGCCTTCATGGTGCGGGCGATCTCCTCGAACTGGACGAGATCGCTCGGCTCGCCGCGACCGGCGAGGACCCGCTCGAGACCGCGGCGCAGCAGCACATTGCCCACCCGGCAGGGCGTGCAGTAGCCACAGCTCTCGTCCGCGAAGAACTCCATGTACATGCGGGCGATCTCGATCGGGTTCCGGCCGGGGCCGAACACCACAAAGGCCCCGCCCGTGGCCAGGTCGTCGAAGCAGATCTTGCGGTCGAAGTCCGCCGGGCCGATCATGCGGCCGCTCGGCCCGCCCATCTGGACCGCGATCGGATCGCCGGCGCTTGCCATGTCGAGCACCTCGCGCACCGTCACCCCGAACGGCACCTCGTAGACCCCCGCCTGGCGCACGTCCCCGGAGATGCTGAGCAGCTTGGTGCCTGAGCTCTGCACCGTGCCGTAGTCGGAGAAGGTGGCGGGACCGGCCTCGAGGATGCGGGTCACGCAGGCGAGCGTCTCGACGTTGTTGACGACCGTCGGGAAGCCGAGGTAGCCGCGCTGGGCCGGGAACGGCGGCCGGTTGCGGGGGTCGCCGCGCAAGCCCTCGCATGAGTTGAGGAGCGCCGTCTCCTCCCCGCAGACATAGGCCCCGGCTCCCATCTGGATGCGGATGTCGAAGTCGAACGAGTGCCGCGCCGCGATGCTCTTCCCGAGCAATCCGTCGGCGCGCCGTCGTGCCAGCACGTCCTCGAGAAACACCCTCAGGTACTCGTACTCGCCGCGGAGGTAGAGGATCCCTTCCCTGGCGCCGATGGCGTAACCCGCGATCGTCATGCCGGCGAAGACGCGATCCGGGAGCTCGGTCAAGAGGACCCGATCCTTGAAGGTGCCAGGCTCGCCCTCGTCCGCGTTGCAGACGACGAACTTGCGATCGGCCGGCGCGCCGCGCGCGAACTCCAGTTTCATCCCGGTCGGGAAGCCGGCGCCGCCGCGGCCGCGGAGGCGGGCCGTCTTGACGGCGTTGATCACCTCCTTGGGGCTCATCGCCGCCGCCTTGTGGATCGCCTCGCCGCGGACCGGCTCGGTGAGGACGATGGGGCCCGCCTTGCGGATGTGGTTCTTCACCATCGAGCGAACGAGGAAGTGGGCGTTGTTGCCGTCGCCGAGCTTCTTGACCAGGCGCTCCGGGGTCATGTGCGCGCGGAGCTCGGCGACGACCTCGCGCGCCTTGTCGCTCGACATCTCGGTCAGCACGACGTCGTTCACGAGCGCGGCCGGCGCCTGGTCGCTCATCCCGATGCACGCGGTGCGTTCGAGCGTGATCGCGCCGTCGGGGGTCGTCTCCCCGAGCCGGATGCCGAGCTCCTCCGAGAACGCGCGCGCCACGCGGTCGTATCCGGAGAGCCGGTCGACGACGTCGTCGCAGAGCCGGATGACGACCTGTCCCTTTGGTTTCTCGGAGAGGAACGCGTAGAAGGAGACGAGGCTCTGCACCGTGAGGCGCGGCACCGAGAGTGCGCGGTGAATCTCGTCGATCGCTTCAGGGGAGACGCAGCCGCACTGTGTCTGGACCTCGCGCGCCACGTCCATGAGCCGGTTCGCGTCGTTGTCGAAGGACCGGCAGACCTCTTTGACAACGCTCTGCACGGAGGCGGTCATGTCGTACCTCGGGCCGGGACTGCCCATCCTGGGCGATCCTTCGCCCCATCATATCCTGCGGCGCGCGCGCCCTGCGGCGCGCGCGCGGAGTATAGCGCACGGCGCGCGATCAGGCACCCGGGCAAGCACGCGACTCTCAGCAACTCTCGTGCCTGATCGGCATCAAGAAATGGGCCAATCGCCGGCCGTGCGCCGGCGGACGCAATTCCGGGCCGCAATTGCTGTGCAGAGCTTGCGTTGCCGCCGTGGCGGCGCGGCCGACTGGTCGCCTCTCGTGGTAGACTCGACCGCGACAAGTACATCGGGGCGTCCCGCTTCCGAATCGGTGTGTCATCGAGTCAGTGTCTCCGTCCGACGCTGCCCGCCGGTGGCAGGCCCGCTGGAGAGGACCGGCAGACGGTCCCGATCGTGGAGGCGTCTCATGAGCCGGATGCGCGAGCCAGGGAAGAGCCGCCGGAACGGGACCGGGAAAGGAAAGCGCGGCGGGCACGGTGGGAACGGCGAGCGCGGACAGCACGGTGGGAACGGCGAGCGCGGAGAGCACCAGCGCCACGAGCCCGGCGAGCGCGGACAGCACCAGCGCCACGAGCCCGGCGAGCGCGGACTGCAGGGCGATGGCGGCCAGCGCCGCGAGCGCGGCCCGGTGGGCCAGCCGGGCGCGGGGATGAAGCCGGTCCTCGAGCGCCTCGACGATTTCCGCTGGCGAATCCCGCGCCAGGGCGCCATGCGCGTCGACGGGCTCGTGTTCGCGACCGAGAAGCTCGTGCGCGCGATGGGCGGTGACGAGGCCGTGACCCAGGTCGCCAATGTGGCGACCCTCCCCGGCATCGTCGGGCATTCGATCGGCATGCCCGACATCCACTGGGGCTACGGCTTCGCGATCGGCGGAGTCGCCGCCTTCGATCCCGACCAGGGCGGCGTGGTGTCCCCGGGCGGCGTCGGCTTCGACATCAACTGCGGCGTCCGCCTCCTCCGCTCGGACGTGCACAAGGACGAAGTCGCCCGCGTCATCGCGCCGCTCATGGACGAGATCCAGCGCTCGATCCCGGCCGGTGTCGGCCACGGCTATCGCGACAAGCTCGGTCCGCGCGAGGTGGCGGCGGTGCTCACCCGCGGCGCGGCGTGGGCGGTCGAGGAGGGGCACGGGCTCGCCGAGGATCTCGAGCGCATCGAAGCCGGCGGCCGCCTCCCCGGCGCCGATCCCGGCCAGGTCTCCGAGCGCGCGATCGAGCGCGGCCGCGCCCAGCTCGGCACGGTGGGCTCCGGGAACCACTTCATCGAGGTCGGCTACGTCGCCGAGATCTACGACGAGGAGCTCGCCGGCGCCTTCGGTCTCCTCCGCGATCACATGACCGTGTTCATCCACTCGGGATCGCGCGGGCTCGGCTACCAGGTGTGCGACGACTTCCTCCAGGTGATGCTCCGCGCCGCGCGCAAGTACGGAATCGAGCTGCCCGACCGCCAGCTCGCCTGCGCGCCGCTCGGCTCCGACGAGGCGACGCGCTACCTCGCGGCCATGAACGCGGCCGCCAACTACGCCTTCGCCAACCGCCAGATGATGGCGCACCGCGTGCGCGAGACGCTCCAGCAGGTCTTCAAGAAGCGTGCACCGGAGCTCGGACTCCGTCTCGTCTACGACGTCGCGCACAACATCGCGAAGATCGAGGAGCACGAGGTGGGCGGTGTGCGGCGCCGCCTCTGCGTGCACCGGAAGGGCGCGACCCGCGCCTTTCCGCCGGGACACCCGGAGCTCCCTCCGGTGTATCGAACGACGGGCCAGCCGGTGCTGATCCCGGGGGACATGGGGCGGTACTCCTATGTCCTCGCCGGAACCGAGGGCGCCTTCCGCGAGTCCTTCGGTTCGACCTGCCACGGCGCCGGCCGGCGAATGTCGCGCAACGCGGCCCGCCACGAGGCCCGCGGCCGGGAGCTCCAGCGGGAGTTCCGCGAGCGCGGGATCGAGGTGCGGGGCGCAAGCTACGCGACCATCGCGGAGGAGATACCGGAAGCCTATAAGGATGTGGCGGACGTCGTGGACGCCGTGGACGGCGCGGGCATCGGCCGTAAAGTGGCTCAGCTCAGGCCCTTGGGGGTTCTCAAGGGGTGAGCCGGCCGCGCCCCGGCGGCGGTCAGCTCTTGACCGCTTCCCGCCCGGTCGTGTAGCCTCCGGCGCGGATTCGTCAGTGCCCCACCGTCCCGCTGCATTCGACGTAACTTGCAGCCATCACGGACACTTGGACTCGAAGAGGCGGGCAGCCCCGGCCCGCCGGCGACAGCCCCGTACGGAGAGCGCTCGGCCCTCGTGGACGCTCGAGCGGCGGGCTGTCCTTGCGACGACCAGGATCGTTCGCACCTGTTCGCACCTGTTCGCGCCTTCTCGCACCCGATGGAGCCTTGCCCCGGACCTTGGGGTCCGGGCGGGACGCGCGGCTACGCCCCGGCCGGTCGCGTCCGGTCCGGGCCGATGAACGGCCCGGCTGACCAGGAAGGGGGAGCCCCCGCGGGCGCCCCGCAAGCGGAAGAGGGATCGCCGCCATGAACGATTGGACCGCCCAGGTCGCCTCGCTGGTTCTCCAGGCCGGGCCGCTGGCCAAGGCCGTGCTCGTGGTCCTGCTCCTCTTCTCAGTCGTCTCGTGGTCGATCATCTTCGACCGGTGGCGCTACTTCCGCCTGGCCAGCGAGCACATGCAGCGCTTCCGCGGGCTCTTCGCCGCGAGCGGGCTCGTCAACCTCACGTCGGTCGTCCAGAAGCTCGGCCATGGGCCGCTCTCCCGCCTCGCCGAATCGGCGATGGAGGAGTACGAGCTCTCCTTCGGGCGGCGCGCCAACCCGGGTCCCGCGCTCGCCCCGGCGGCGACCGCGGCCGACGAATCGAAGCGCCGCGCGCTTCTCGAGAACGTCGAGCGCGCGCTCGTCACCGCGATCGAGGAGGAAGTGGCGCTCGCCGAGCGCCGGCTGCCGTTCCTGGCGACGACCGCCGCGGTCGGGCCGCTCCTCGGGCTCTTCGGCACGGTGTGGGGCATCATGACCTCGTTCATGGCGATCGGGGCGCGCGGCTCGGCCAACATCCAGGCGGTGGCGCCGGGGATCGCCGAGGCGCTCATCGTCACCGCCTGCGGTCTCGCCGCGGCCATTCCGGCCGCAGTCGCCTTCAACCACTACCTCGGGCGCGTACGCGTTCTCGAGGAGGAGCTCGGCGCCTTCTCGCGCGAGCTCCTGAGCGCGTTCGCCCGCGAAGCATGGCGCTAGAGCGCAGGTTTCCGATCAGGACGGCAGGCAGCGCGGCTAGAGGGAGGAGAATCCGGTGATCCGCATGACGCGAGAGCGACCGAAGGCGATGGCCGAGATCAACATCGTCAACCTGGTCGACGTCATCCTCGTCCTCCTCATCATATTCATGCTCACCGCGCCCTTCCTGCAGGGCGGGGTCGAGGTCGACCTGCCGAAGACGCGCACGGCCGGCCGCGACACCCGCGAGGGCATGGTGGTCACGGTGACCAACGCGGGCGCGGTGTTCATCGAGGACGTGCGGCTCGACATGGAGACCCTGGGACCGGAACTCGCGCGGCGCTACGAGATCGAGCCGGGGGCCCCTGTGTACCTGAGGGCCGACAAGAGCGTCGACTACGGATTCGTGGTGGCCGTCATCAGCGCGATCAAGGGGGCGGGGTTCACCAACCTGGGGCTCGTCACCGAGCCGGTATCGGAAGCGTGGATCAAGAAGCGGGCGGCTGGCGGCGGCGAGCGCGACCGCTCGTAGCGGGGGCGATGTTCGGTGAGGAAGCCTGCGGCGGGGGAGTCCTGATGCGATGAGAGTGCCGGCGGCGATCTCGTTCAGCATGCACGCGGCCTTCATCGCCGTGTTCCTCATCGGCGGCCGCTACGAACGCATGAGCCTCGGCGGCCTGGGCCCCGGCGATTTCACGCCGGTGACCCTGATCGGCGCCGATGCGCTCCGCGGCCGCGCGCCGGCGCCCCCGGCGCCGAAGGTCGCGCCGGCACCGCCGGCGGAGGAGAAGGAGGTCGAGCCGCCGAAGCCCAAGCCGAAGCCGAGCGAGGAGGGGGTGAAGATCCCCGATGAGAAGAAGAAGCCGGTGAAGGCGAAGGCCGATACGACGGCGCAGGTCGCCGTCAAGGAACCGGCGCCGAAGCGGCCGGCGCGGCCGGCGGCGAAGAGCACGGCGGAAGAAGCGCTCGCCGGCGCGACCGAGACCAGCGCCGGCCAAGGCGGTGCGGTCGCCTCCGGGATCGAGGTGGGCCTCGGCGGCGAGGGCGGTGGTGGCGGCGGCGGCGGCGGCGGGGGGGGATTCGGCGAGTTCAGCTACTACCAGGTCGCCATGCAGAACAAGATCGCCACGCACTGGTCCCCCGGCTTCATCTCGGGCGAGGCGGTCGCCATCGTCTACTTCCGGATCATCCGCTCCGGCACCATCGTCGGCGCGCGCGTGGAGGAGTCATCGGGCATTCCCTTCTACGATCAGACCGCGCTGCGCGCGGTGCTCGAGGCGAGCCCCCTGCCGCCGCTCCCCGCGCAGTTCCCCGACGACGCCGTGGGCGTCCACTTCCGTTTCCGGTTCCGGCCCTGATGACGGCGAGGATCATGAAACAGCGACCCTCTTTCGCGCTCGGGAACCTTCTGCCTGCGGTCCTCGCGTTGCTTCTCTCCGCGCTTCCTGCCTCGGCCCTCATCGAATGGGAGGTCGGAGCCGAGAAGGGCGGCGCACGCCAGCCGATCTGGCTCGATCCGATCGCCGTGGCGGGCGGCGACAAGAAGCTCGGATCCACGGCCAAGGCCGGCGAGGCCGTGCTCGTGGACGATCTGATCCTCTCCGGCTACTTCCGCGTCGACGGTCCGGTGGCGGCCGATCTCGCCTCCGGCGGCGAGGACGTGGCGCGCTCGAAGGGCCCGGACCTGACCGCGATCGTCTCCGGGCGCCTCGAGTCGGCGGACGGCTCGGCGCGATTCGTCGGGCGAGTGGTGAGCCACCCGGGCGAGAAGCTCATCTTCGAGCGCGACTACCCGGCGGCCGGCGAGATCCGTCCGGCGATGCACGCCTTCGCGGACGACATCGTGCTCCACCTGACCGGCGAGCGGGGGCTCGCGCGCACCCGCATCGCCTGCATCTGCTCGGCCTCCAAGGCGCGCGAGGTGATGATCTTCGACTACGACGGGTTCGGCGCGCGGCAGCTCACGAGCGACGGCTCTTCCAATCTCGGGCCCGCCTGGTCCCCCGTCGATCCGCTCGTCGCCTACACATCATTCAAGAGCGGAGAGGCCGATCTCTACGCGGTCAACGCCGACGACGGCAAGGCGTACACGATCAGCAAGCGTCCGGGCCTCGACACCGCGCCCGCCTGGTCGCCGGACGGGCGCTTCATCGCCGTGACCCTGAGCTTCAAGGACCGCAACCCGGATGTCTACATTCTGCGCCGGAACGGCGAGATCGTAGAGCGGCTCACCTTTCATCCGGGGATCGACACCTCGCCCTCCTTCTCGCCGACCGGCCGCGAGGTGGCGTTCATCTCCGATCGGCTGGGGACGCCGCGGATCTTCATCACCGACGCCGAGGGCTTGCACGCCACTCCGCTCCCGGTGCCGCAGACATTCGTCGATTCGCCGGCCTGGTCGCCGCGGGGGGACCGCATCGCCTATGCGGCGCGCACGGGGGGCGGCAACTACGACATCTTCGTCGCGACGCTCGACGGCGCGATCGTCCAGCAGCTCACCAACGGCGCGGGATCGAGCGAGAACCCGCGCTGGTCGCCGGACGGGCGGCAGATCGTGTTCAGCTCGTCCCGGAGCGGGCAGCGCGCGGTGTACGTGATGCTCGCCGACGGTTCGAACCAGCGCCGGCTCACGCCGAAGGACAGGATGTGTTTCTATCCAACGTGGTCGCCGCGTCCGGCGAAGTAGCGCCGCCGGGCGACCACGCGAGTGAACTCACCGCTTTTCGGCGGCCCTTCCGGCCGCCGCTTGACAGGGTGCCCCAGTTCCATGATGCTGCGGCCGGCCCGGGCGGTACGCGGGGGAAGTGCCGGCCCGGTGGTCCGGGTCTGGCCGGCCAGGAAGGCGGCTCCAGTGCCGGGGCCAAGAGATCGGAGCAGGGATCGCCGGTGCATCGCTCGCTGCGGGGCATCGCCGGGTGCAAGGCGCCGTCTACGGCGAGGCATCCGAAACGAGACCTGGTTCCATCAGGAGGGAGTGCGGTAATGAGATCGTCGAAGCTCGTCCTGCTCAGCTTGGTTTGTCTCGCCGTGGTGGTGAGCGGCTGCGGTGGCAAGAAGCCGCCCGAGGAGCCGGCCCAGCCTCCGGTCGCGGAGGAGACGCCTCCGCCTCCGCCGCCGGTCGAGAACACGACGCCCGCTCCGGACGAGAAGCCGGCGCTCAGACTGGCGCCCGTCTTCTTCGAGTTCGACCGCTACGACCTGCGCGATGATGCCCGCGCGACGCTCGGCGCCAACGGGAAGAGCCTGCAGGACAACGCGAGCGTCAACATCAAGATCGAGGGGCATGCCGACGAGCGCGGGACGACCGAGTACAACCTCGCTCTCGGCGAGAAGCGCGCCAAGGCGGCCTACGACTATCTCGTGAGCTACGGGATTCCGGCGAGCCGGATATCGACCGTGAGCTACGGCGAAGAGCGGCCCGCCGACGCCGGACACGACGAGATGGCCTGGGCCAAGAACCGGCGTGCCGAGTTCGTGCCCCGCTAGCGAGAGACGATCTGACCGTCGCGGCCCGTTGATCGCGCGTCCGCCTGGGTGAGAGCGGCCGCCGGCTCGGCGCGAAGGAAGCGATACCATGGCGAAACGCGGCTTACCGGCGCGCGGGCGGCAGGACGTGCTGCCCGCGTGCCGGAGCCTGGCGAAGCTCCGGGCTTACGCTGGGCGGCGCGCCGTGCTCGGCGTTGCCGTGTGTGCGATGGCGGTCGGTCTCGGCGGATGCGGCGGGTTCTTCAACATGCCCGACCGCCTGGCCGAAACCCAGACGCAGGTCACCGACGTGCAGCGTCGCCAGGAGGCGCTGGCTCGCGAGATCGAGGGGCTCAAGGCGCAGGTCGCGGCGCAGGAGGAGATCCTGCGCCAGATGCGCGCCGATCAGGCCTCGAACACCGCGGAGCTCAAGAGCTCGCTCGAGCTCCTGCGCGGGCAGCTCGACTTCGCCAGCCGCCAGATAAAACGCCCCGACGCGAAGCCGGCTCGTCCCGCCGGCGACTCGGCGGCCGCGCGGAGCGCGCGCAGCGACACGGCCGGCGCTCCGGCGCTCGAGGAGCAAGGCCTTTACAACGCGGCGGTCCAGAACCTGCAACAGGGCCGCTATCCGCTCGCGATCAACGGCTTCCGCGAGTACATGAGCAAGTTCCCCGACGGCACGCTCGGCGACGCGGCCCAGTACGGGATCGCCGAGGCGTACTACGCGCAGTCCGACTTCCCCACGGCGGCGATCGAGTATCGCGCGCTTGTTGACCGCTATCCGGGGAGCGACCGCGTGCCGGCCGCTCTCCTCAAGGCGGGCCTGAGCTACTTCGAGGCGGGGAAGGAAGATCTCGGGCGCGCCTATCTCGAGCGCGTGATCAACGAGTACCCGTTCTCCGAGGAGGCGCTCCGCGCCAAGGACCGCCTCGAACGCTGGAACAAGGACTGAGGCCCCCCCTCGCTCCCGCGCCGCGGTGTCGGGCGGGGAATCGAGGCGCTCCCGCGCCGCGGTGTCGGGCGGCGATGATCGGGTAGCTCCCCGGGCTCCGCCGGTCCGTCCCGGATCGATCCAGATCGCTTCCCTCGTCCGGCCTTCGGTCGTCATGCCAGGGCTCCCGGTGGGGCCGCTTGTTTGCACGACGCGGCGTTGCAGGGTCCCGTCCCCAGTGCAATCCGCTGCCCACCGGTTGCATCCCGCTTCGGAACATCCCCCGCGTATGTTCGCTCTGTAGCGCGCGGTGCACGATGCACCCGCCTCTCTCCAGCGCTGGCATGGGGCTTGCCGAATCACCCACCCGGTTTGATGTGTCAACCGCGGCCGAGACGAGGCCGCGGCGCCAGCATGGGCAAGCGGTGCGGCACTTCGTGATCAAGAGAGGGGATTGGATCCATGTCGATTCGAAAAGTGTCCGGTGGGTTCCTGGGCATCCTGCTCGCAGTCATCGTGATCGCTCTGGTCTCCGGGTGCGGTGACAACGGGGCGACCAGCGTCGACACCACGGCCCCGGCGGCTCCGGCCGGGCTGCGTGCCTCCGCGAACTACTCGGACATCTACCTCCGGTGGAGCGCCAACAGCGAGGCCGACCTCGCCGGCTACAACGTGTACTCCTCGGTGGACGGCGGCGCTCTCGAGCTCGTGGCCGTCCTGCCGCCGACGAGCACCATCTATCAGCAGACGTGCGAGCGCGATCACCAGTACGGCTACGAGATCACCGCGCTCGACCAGAGCGCGAACGAGAGCGAGTCGTCTGAGCGCATTCAGATCATGCACGACGGGCAGCCGGGCGGCGGCCCGCGCCTGCCGAGCCAGGATCCGGGTGATCTGAGCGGTCGCTAGAGCGGCGCCGGACGAGGCGGCGCTCAGCGAGCCGCCCCGGGCACCGGCAGAGCCCACGCCCCTCAAGGGTTGCGATGAGGAGCTGGAGCTTCCGCGCAAGCGGAGTTCCAGCTCCTTCCACTTTTGCCGGGGCTGGCTGATGCGGGGGATTTGCGCGCGGGCCGCTGTTGCGCCGGGGCGGGCCGAAAGAAGTGGAAAGACGCGTCGAGTTGTGCTAGGCTGAGTGCATTCGGGATCCGTTCGCCGCGCCCCGTGGTGCGCGACGGGCAGGAGTTCCGTCGCATCGCGCTACCGGGCTCCAGGGGCTCCAGCGGCTGAAAGGCCGGAGCCCCTTGCGCTTTTTGGGGACGGGTTCTTGCGGGGCGCGTTTCAGGCGAGCGGTCGAGGAGCGGTTGCCGAGAGCGGTCGCGCGGCCTGCGGAAGCGGCGTACGGAGGAGGAGAAGCGGCCGTTCGCCGCCGGACCGGTCAGCCGCGAGTGCGCGCGCGGGAAACGAGCGGGACGCGAGAAGGGGAGAAGGGGCCGTCGCCGCCGGACCGGTCGGCCGCGAGTGCGCGCGCGGGAAACGAGCGGGACGCGAGAAGGGGAGAAGGGGCCGTCGCCGCCAGCGGGGAGGGCGTGACGGCCCCTTGGAGGGACACCTCGCCTCGAGGCGAGGTGCGTAGGCCGATGGGCGGCGGGCTCGGAACGCCGCGTCACCGGCGAAGAACTGGGGCAGGGAACACCGACCACGTCGCCCACCATCGCGGTCAACTGAGTACACTCAGTCAGCTGGCATCCCCTGCCCACACCACCGTTGGTCCGACCTCGAGGTTGCGCTGCCGCGCCCGCGCGCGTCATAAGTGGCGGCCTCCCGCCAATACCTGCGCAAGCCTCGTCTCTCGTCGTGGGCCGATCTGACCTGCACGGGGCACCGGCGGCCGCCGGTGCGATGAGTTTTCGCCCGGCAGGCACAGCGATCTCCCGGCCGTCGGGCACGAAAATCTCCCCTCGCCCCGTTGACCATGTCATTCACGGGGCCGTGGCGCGCATCGAGCCCGGCGCAGATCAGGCTAGGTTTTTCGGACCGTCCTTAACGAAGTGGAATAGGCCGTCTCAAGTTGGGTTCGTGGCTTCAGAGATTCTGAGCACGCTACCTGCGGTCGGCTTTAGCAAGGTGGGACTAGGCGATCCTCCGTGTCCGGTGGACGGGGCTGGGTGCCCCTTTTCCAACTTCGCGACTCTATTTATAGCACGGGCCGGTGGCGTCTGACAAGAGGAAAAGTGGTGCCTGCTGGCCCGCTTCGTGCGATGCGCCGGTGACGGGGCGCCGCGCGGCGGCCGCCGGCGTGCGGCTCGAGCTGCGCCGCGCCGACGACGTGGTGACGAAGTCGGCAGTGGTGACCACGGCGTCGGCAGCACGGGCGTGGACAGCACCGGCTTCCGCAGCACGGGCGCGGACAGCACCGGCGTCCGCAGCACGGGCGCGCCCCGCGCGATCGATCCCGCCAGGGGAGGTGCTTCCTGCTTGCCACCGTTCTGTCCGCGGCGCTGCACGGCGTCGACGGCCACCTCGTGCGGGTCGAGGTGGACGCCGCCGACGGGCTGCCGCAGTACCAGGTCGTCGGACTCCCCGACGCGGCCGTGCGCGAGAGCCGCGAGCGCATCTCGTCCGCGATCCGCAATCTCGGCTTCACGTACCCGACGCGCCGGCTGACGATCAATCTCGCGCCGGCCGGCGTGCGCAAGGAGGGCGCCGCCTTCGATCTGCCGATTGCGATCGGCATCCTCATCGCGAGCGGGCAGCTCCGCCAGCCCGCCGACATGGACTTCGCGGCGGCCGGGGAGCTCTCGCTCGACGGCTCGGTGAAGCCGATCCGCGGTGCGCTCTGTCTCGGTACGGCCGTGCGCACGGCCGGCGTGCGGCGGCTCCTCGTGCCGAGTTCCAACGCCGGTGAGGCCGCCCATGTCGAGGATCTCCGCGTGCACGGCGTGCGCCGTCTCGACGAGGCGGCGCGGCTTCTTGGCGAGCTCGGCACCCCCGGCGAGCCGGCGGCGACGGCACCGGGCACGCCGGCCGAGATCCCGGGCCCGCGCCTCGACCTGGCCGACGTGCTGGGACAGGAGCGCGCGAAGCGCGCGCTCGAGGTCGCGGCCGCCGGCGGACACAATCTTCTCTTCATCGGCCCGCCCGGCGGCGGGAAGACGATGCTCGCGCGGCGCCTCCCCGGCATCCTGCCGCCGCTCGCGCGCGCCGAGGCGGTGGCGGCGACCAAGATCGCGTCGGTCGCGGGCCTCCTCCCGGCCGGCGAGGGGCTCCTCGCCGAGCGTCCCTTTCGCGCCCCGCATCACACGATTTCGACCGCGGGACTCGTCGGCGGCGGGCAGCCGCTCAAGCCGGGCGAGGTGAGTCTCGCCCATCATGGCGTGCTGTTCCTGGATGAGCTCCCCGAGTTCCGCCGCTCGGCGCTCGAGGTGCTGCGCCAGCCTCTCGAGGAGGGCCAGGTCACGATCGTGCGCGTCGCGGGTGCGGTCACCTTCCCGGCGCGGTTCACGCTCGTCGCGGCGAGCAATCCCTGCATGTGCGGGTGGCGAGGCGACCCGCGCGTCCCGTGCCGTTGCAGCGATCAGGCCGTGCTGAGCTATCTCGGGCGCCTCTCCGGACCGCTCCTTGATCGGATCGATCTGCACATCGACGTGGGGCGCGTCGAGCCCGATCATCTGCTCGCGGGCGCAGCGCCAGGAGGGGAGTGGACGAGCGCTGCGGTGCGGAGCCGCGTCTTGGCCGCCCGCCGCCGCGCCGCGGAGCGCTTCGCCGGCACGACGGGTGTGTACGCGAACGCCGATCTCGGTCCGGCGCTCGTGCGCACGCACTGCGTCGTGCGCGGGCCGGCACTTTCGCTCCTGCGGCTTGCCGCCGAGAAGCTCGCGCTCACCGCGCGCTCGCTCGATCGGACCCTCAAGGTGGCCCGCACGATCGCCGATCTCGCCGGCGTCGGTGAGATCGGCGAGGATCATCTCGCCGAGGCGCTCCAGTATCGCGGGCTCGAGCGGATGAAGCCGACTGCGGAGTGAGCAGTCTGCGTGCAACGGAGGATGGCGATCTTCTCCACAGCCACGTGACAGGCAGCGAGTCGGCCGGACGAAGCAAGCGCCGGTCGGCGCGCGTCTCTACCTCAACACTCCCAGATACTCGACAAAGCTTGCCCTCGAATAGAAACCCGGACTCGCATGGTCGCCCTCCGGGAGTTCAAGATCGACACGGTCGATTCCTTCACCGGAACGCCATTCCGGCAACGACCGCCAGTCCGATGTTGGTTGTGGTGACGGCGGGTGCAAGCCCCATGTGAACCTCCTGGGAACCAAGTCTGGCAGGATCTCGCGATCCCTTCGTCATGGCGCGCCTCGTCACGGCGCGAGCAGGAGCTTCCGGGTCTCGACCCGCTCGCCGACCGCGAGACGGACGAAGTAGATGCCCGCTTCGAGCCGTCCGCCCGCGGCGGCGCGTCCATCCCAGCGCACGACATGCCGGCCGGTCGCTGCGACCCCGTCGGCGAGGACCGCTCGCGCTCGTCCCTGCACGTCGTAGATCGCGAGGCGCACTGCCGCCGCAGCCGGCAGCGCGTACGCGATCTCGCCGGGCGCGACGAACGGATTGGGATGGATCGGCTCGAGGAGGAGAGGTCTCGCCTCCGGGGCGCCGGCTTCCTCGACTCCGATGCGATTGCCCCTGGTGCGGAGATCGGTCTCGCTGGCGCCGTTCCCCGGCATCGTGAGCCACGGCGAGCCCGGGAAGAACGGCGAATCGGAGCGGAGCCGAAGCCGCCAGCGGTAGGGCGTGTTGTCGGTGAGGCCGAGCACCGCCTCGCTGAGCGGCACGGCGCTCCCGGCGATCTGGGAGGGCGCTCCGGTGTCGAGGTCCACGCTCCGCCCGAGGTTCTGGCCGTCGAACGGCACGCCGAGTCGCTCCACCTCGTACTCGAACCAGACGCGGCCGCGCCCGGCGGGCGTGCGGCCGAGAGCCTTGAGGAGAAACGCGTTCTGGAAGTTCGATCGCCCGAGGAGCGCGATCGGCGCCGAGTCGTCCGAGCGTGCCTGGCGCGCGATCCGGTCGCGGCCGGAGTTGTAGCTCCCGCCGGCGCTGTTGGGGCCGGGGCCGTTGCCGAGATAGGCGAAGGCCCACCCGTTCTCGGGCAGACCGCGCGAGTCATAGTAGGGGGCGCCGATCAGGACGTCGGAGAAGCCGTCGCCGTTCACGTCACCGAGGAGCGCCACCGCGTAGCCGAACCACGCGTTCGCCCAGTCCGGCTCCACCGTCACGGCGGGCGCGGCGGCGAGCCCGGCGGCCGAGCCGTGGTAGATGGAAGCCCCGCCTTCGAAGGACTCGTTGTTCGTGTAGAAGACGGCTCCGACGACCACATCGGAGAAGCCGTCGGCGTTCACGTCGCCGGCCGTGCTGACCGAGAAGCCGAACTGGGCGCCGGACTGGTTCGACTCGCCGGTCCACGCCGGCGCCGTCGCGAGCCCCGTGGGAGAGCCGTGGTAGACGAAGGCGCGGCCCTCCTCGCTCTCGCCGTTGTCATAGGCTTCGGCCCCGACGATGACGTCGGAGAACCCGTCGCCGTTCACGTCGCCGGCGCTCGCCACCGAGAAGCCGAAGTCCGCGACTGCCTGGTTCGACTCCCCGGTCCACGCCGGAGTCGCCGCGAGTCCGGACGCCGAGCCGTGGTAGACGAAGGCGCGCCCCTCGTTCGACTGGCCATTGTCGTAGAGATACGCCCCCACGATCACGTCGGAGAAGCCGTCGCCGTTCACGTCACCCGCGCTCGCCACGGAGTATCCGAACGAGGCGATCTGCTGGTTCGACTCGCCGGTCCACGCCGGCGTCGTCGCGAGCCCGGTGGCCGAGCCGTGATAGACGAAGGCGCGTCCCTCATCCTCCGTTCCGTTGTCGAACTGGTAGGCGCCGACGATCACATCGGCATACCCGTCGCCGTTCACGTCGCCGGCGCTCGCCACGCTCCACCCGAAATGCGCCTCGGCCTGGTTCGGCTCGGCGGTCCAGGCGGGTGTAGCCGCGATCCCGGTGGCAGAGCCGAGATAGACGTAGGCTCGCCCCTCGTTCGACTGACCGTTATCGTAGTCGGGGGCGCCGACGATGACATCGGTGAAGCCGTCGCCGTTCACGTCGCCGGCACCGGCCGCTGCCCACCCGAAGTGGGCGTCGGCCTGATTGGGTTCGACGATCCGCTGCAAGGAAGCGTCGTCGGGTTCGCCGACGTAGATGAACGCCCCGCCCTCGTCGGTCTGTCCGTTGTCGTAGTTGGCGGCACCGCAGACGAAATCGCCGTAGCCGTCGCCGTTCACGTCGCCGGCGCCGGCCACCGCGCCGCCGAGGAACGAGTTGGCCTGGGGCGAGGACATGAATAGCCGCGGGCGGTCGGATGTGGTTCCTCCCGAGCCGTGGTAAACGAACGCCCGCCCTTCGCCATCTTCGCCGTTGTCGTACCGATCGGCGCCGACGATGACATCGGAGAAGCCGTCGCCGTTCACGTCGCCGGCCGTGGCCGCGGAGGATCCGTACTTCGCATCGGCCTGGTCCGGCTCCGCGGTCCAGGTGTGAATGGTGGGTAGACCCCCGGACCCGCCGAGATAGACGAACACCTTGCCCTCGTCGGTCTGCCCGTTGTCGTACTCGGGCGCGCCGACGATGACATCGGCGTAGCCATCGCCGTTCACGTCGCCGGCCGCGGCCACCTTGTCGCCAAGGTGGGCGCCGATCTGGTTCGATTCGACGGTCCATGAAGCGGTGGTCGCGAGCCCGCCGGCCGAGCCGAGGTACAGGAAGGCAGCGCCCTCGAGGGACTGACCATTCCCGTACTGGCCCGCGCCCACAACGACATCGGCGAAGCCGTCCCCGTTCACATCGCCGGCCCCGGCCACGGACCCGCCGAAGTGCGCGCCGGTGACGTTCGACTCGGCCTTCCACGCCGAGAGGTTAGGGAGTCCGGTCGCCGAGCCGAGGTAGAGGAAGGCACGGCCCTCGTTCGTTTGCCCATTGTCATACGAGTCGGCGCCGACGATGACATCGGAGTAGCCGTCACCGTTCACGTCACCGGCCGTGGCTACCGAGCCTCCGTACCAGCTTCCTCCCTGTCCTGAATTGCCGGTCCAGGCGGGGGTCGCGGCGATGCCGGCGGCGGAGCCGAGGTAGACCGAGGCGAACCCCGCCTGCCCGTTATGGATGGGTGCCCCGACGATGACATCGGAGTAGCCGTCACCGTTCACGTCACCGGCGGTGGCGACGGCCGAGCCGAAGTAGGCGGTGGCGAGGTTTGGCTCCGCGGTCCACGCCGGCGTGGGTGCAAGCCCCGCGGCCGTGCCGAGGTACACATAGGCCCGGCCCTCTTCGTTCTGCCCATTGTCCCATTGGGACGCCCCGACGATGACATCGGCGTGGCCGTCGCCGTTCACGTCGCCCGCGGTCGCCACCGAGCAGCCGAGCCTGGAATCGGCCTGATTCGATTCGGCCGTCCAGGATGGAGTCGTCGCGAGTCCGGTCGGGGAGCCGAGGTACAGGAAAGCCCGGCCCTCATTGGCCTCCCCATTGTCGTAGTACTGGGCACCGACGATGACATCGGAGTAGCCGTCGCGGTTCACATCCCCGGCCGTGGCCACCGACACGCCGAAGCCGGCGCCGAGCTGGTTCCCCTCGCGGGTCCACGCGGGCGAGGTCATGAGCGGGTCGACGGTGACGGGATACGTCGCGTCCCGGTCGTCGACCCGGATCAGGAGCGCCGTGCCGGTGAAGAGGAGCGCTGCGGGTAGCGGGCGCCCGGTCGCGTCCCAGACCTCGAGCCCCGAGTAGCTGAACACGCACGCGCCGTCTGCATCGAAGAAGTCGATCACATCGTCCTCGGCTCGGAACACGGGAAGGAGATCGCTCGCGAGCTCTCCTTCGAGGTGCAGGGGGCCGGCGCCGGCGGGTGCGGCCAGCATGTCGAACCCCTGCTTCACTCCTTCCGGCCTGTTCTCGTACCACTCGACGAGCCCGGCCCGCCGGTAATCGATGCGCGTCCCGTCCGTGCTCGGAGCGGCGGGACCGGCCGCAGTCATCGCGCCGGGCCGGCCCACCCGGGTCAGTCGCCACGCCACGCGCCAGGCCGCGGTCGCCGCATCCTCCCGCGGGGAGATCGCGATCTCCGAGTCCTGAAAGAGCGTGCGCAGGTTCTGGGCCCTGTTGCGGGCCTCGAGTCCCGTGGGGCCCGGGGCAGCGCGGTACTCCGCAGCCGCCATGTTCCGCGCGATCGACTGCCACCATCCGCCATCGGCACCTGCCCTCGAGCTGATCCGGTCGGCCGCCGGGCGCGCCAGGGCCGGCAGAGCGAAGGCGATGACCAGGGCGGAAGCAAGCAGGGCGACCGCCGTGGCGGCGCGGGCGACAGAGGCAGCGCGGGTGGCGCGCGGGGCGCGGGTGGCGCGCGGGGCGCGGGTGGCGCGCGGGGCGCGGGTGGCGCGCGGGGCGCGGGTGGCACGCGGGGCGCGGGCGGCACGCGGGGCGCGGGTGGCACGCGGGGCGCGGGTGGCACGCGGGGGGCGGGTGGCACGCGGGGCGCAAGTGGCGCGCGGGGCGCAAGTGGCGACGATGACACGCGCGGCATCGGCGGTGACCATGGTTCCCCGGAGCCTCACCGTGGAGATCGCTATCTTCATGCGTCCTTCCAGATGTGTCCTTCCAGCATTGGTTCTGACGCGGCCCTATCCAGGGCGGCGGGCCTCGTCACGTCTGTCCCTCTGAATACGTCAAAGGACCGAAGAACGAACGGAGAGGGGGGCGGCCCGGGTGGCCTCCGGCCTCTGGCGGAGATCGGGGCTCCGGTCCATACTGGATGCCCATTGGTCGAATCTCGCGATCACCCCCGGCGACCGCACACCGGTGCGGAGCGATCCCTGGCACCCATGTCCACTCCCGGCCATCCTCCATCACCAGACTTGCTCCTCACATCGGAGCTGCTCCTGCGCGCCAAGGACGGGGATCCCGCTGCCCTCGACGCGCTCATGGCGCGGTACCTGCCGCGCCTCGAGCGGTGGGCGAGCGGCCGGCTGCCTCCCTATGCTCGGTCGCTCGTCGATACCGTGGATCTCGTGCAGGAGACACTGCTCAGAGTGATCGAGGGTCTCGCGGGGGTGGAGGTTCGCGGTGCGAGCGGCTTCCAGGCCTATGTTCGGCAAGCGGTTCTCAATCGTATTCGAGATCAGATCCGCTGGGCCCGGCGCCGGCCGGGCCCGGACGGCGTGCCCGAGTTCCTGGAAGACTCGTTACCCTCGCCCCTCGAGGCCGCGATCGGAGCCGACGTGCTGGACCGCTATGAACGAGCGCTCGAGTGCCTGCCCCCAGAGGCGCAGCAGCTGATTCACCTGCGCATCGAGCTCGACTTCGACTACGAGGAGATCGCCGCGATGACCGATCGCCCGAGCGGGGACGCAGCGCGCATGGCCGTACGGCGCGCGCTCAAGTCGCTCGCGGAGGGCATGGGTCATGAGCGGTGATGCAGATCGTCTGAACGAGCTGATCGCGAGAGTTCTCGATGGGAAGACGATCGACTGGGCGGGGGCCGAGTCGAGCGCGCTTGACTCCGAGGAGCATCTCTCCGTGACGGCCCTCCGTGACGTCGCGCGGATCGCCGGGTTCAGCCGCGATCTCCAGCGCGCCGGGACCGCGTCGCCGGGGGCCGGAGTCGATGCGGGAGTCGACGCGAGCAGCGAGGGGGGCGCTGCCGCGGGGAATGATGCGAGCGCCGCCGCGGGAGTCGATGCGAGCGCCGCTGCGGGAGACGATGCGAGCGCCGCCGCGGGTGGCGATGCAAGCGCCCCCGCGAAGCCGGAGAGAACCACGCTCGGCGACCTGGCCATGCTCCTCTGCTCTCGTGCCGAGGCGGAGGAGCGCGGTGGCGATCGAGCCGCTGCAAGCGCCGCCTTCCGGGCGGCGGAGATCCTCACCGACCAGGTCGGAGCGACTCCCGGTTCTCCGCTCCGCAGTCGGATCGATCAGCTGCGCACCCGCATGGCGTGACCCGCGTGTCTTCGCGTTTCCTGCGATAGAGCTTCCTGATCGCGCGCCACGTCGCGCCGGCCATTGGCGAAGGATCCTCGAGCGCCGCGCTGGACGGCAACGGTGTCATCGAGAAGTCATCCACGGTGAGTCCGTCATCGGCGCTCGGCACTTCGAGATCGACCCGGCGAATCCAGGAGGAGGAGGAGCCGTCCGGGATCGAGAGGCTGCCGAGCGAGAAGGCAAGCGCCGTGCGAAAGGCCGGGCTGTTCGTGTCGCGTGCTCCGCGGCTCCGCTGCCGGCGATCGCTCCCGGCGTTCGCTGACGCGACTTGTCTGACCCCCGTGGCATGTTCCGTGCATGCGGCCACGTGGTGAGGCGTGATTCGGCACGGCGAGTGCCATCGGCGTTGTCATCATCGTCATCGCCGCAAGCAGGCCGGGGGTCGGAAGCCTCGTGGGTCGGGCGACCAGGGAGTGGGACCATGCCTGGTGACGTTTCCCTGATCGCGGCGATCTGCGGGCACATCGAGCGCCGCGTCGGCAAGATCGCGTTCGTCTTCCACGAACTCGAGTCGGACGCGCTGCACATCGATGTGCACTACGTTCCTGCTTCGAGGCGGCGGCCCTTCGATCTGCTCGTCACGTCGGGAATGAGCGAACTTCCGATGAGGACTCCGGAAGCGGCCTTCTGCTGGCGCTATGCCGAACTGGTGGCGCTCCTTCATCCCGGCTGGCTGCTGTCGTCCGAGCGGCACTGCTGGCCGGTCCGCATGCTCACGGACCTCGCACGCTACCCGCACCGGAACAAGACCTGGTTAGGCTGCGGGCACTCGATCGGCGATGCCGAAGATCCGCCGCGACCGTACGCACCCGGGACCCGGCTGACCGCGGCGCTCCTGCGTCACTCGCCAATGTTGCCGGCGCGGTTCAGCACGATGAGGGGACCGAGCGAACGGAAGATCAGCTTCCTGACAGTCATTCCTCTCTACGGGGAGGAACTCCGGGTGAAGCTGCACGAGGGGACCGAGACATTGCTCGCGCTGTTCGCTGAATGCGGGATCTCCGACATCATCGATCCGCATCGGCCGAGCGCGGTTCTCGATGCGGACATGGGGCGCGGTGCGGCTCGACGGGTGCATGCGCGGCGGCCGGGCCCAAGTCCTCGGGGCTCCCTCAACTGAGCCGGCGGTCGGGTAGCCGCGGCGGGCCGGTGGCTAGGCGGACGGGGCTGGGACGAGCACTGAAAAAAATCGGCCTGGGCTACACTTTTGTATTGACAGGCGCGGGCCGCCCCGCTAGGTTCAAGCCATAGAGGAGCTTCGGGCCGCGCCCTCGCCTCGCCCACCTTCCCGCCGCGGCCCCCTCCTCCTCTGGACCGATAGGCCGAAGCTCAAGTGAACCCGGGCGGCGCGCCCCTTCCGACCCCGCGCGCGCCGCCCCGATCGACCCCGACATCGTGCTTTTGCGCGCCCTGGCCCCGTCTCGGGTCCGGGCGACGCGTGGGTGCCGCGAGCGCTGCCGCTTCGTGCGGGAGCGGGCGTTCGCGGCCGGGAAGGGCTGTGCCGTGTCCGTGCGACCGGTCGAACGGCGATGGGAGCCGGGGGAGTTCGCGGGCGACCCGCAGCGGGAGGTGCTCTCGCCCGCGCCGGCGCTGTGGGCAGCGCGCGCGCTCGATCGCGAGCTGTGGGCGCTCGTGCATGCCGAGGCGCGTGCGGAGCGGGAGCTCGCGCGCGGTCTCGCCGCTTTGTGGGACGGGGAGCGCTATCGGCCGCTCGGCTACGTGCGGGCGATCGACTTCGTGCGCGAGCATGTGGGGATCGAGGAAGGGACGGCGCGGCGACTGGCGCGGCTCGGGCGGGTGCTGGAGGCGACCCCGGTGCTCGATCAAGCGTTCGTCGGGGGGCGGCTGAGCGCATCGCACGTGCTCGAGCTGGCGGCGGTGGTGACGGCGGAGACTTCAGCTGAGGAGAGCGCGCGCTGGATCGCGGCGGCGACGGGGCTCACCTTCCGCGCGCTTGAGCGGCGCGTGCGCACGGCGAGGGCGGAGCGGGGGGAGAAGGAAGAAGTCACGGAAGAGAAGGCGGCCGAGGGCATGGACCCGGCGCCCGATGGCGGCTGGATGATGATCCCCGCGCCCGCGCGCATCGGCGTCCTCTGGCAGGAGACGGTCGCCGTGGCCCGCGCCACCGCGGGCGAGCACCTGCGGCAGGGCCAGGCCGCCGAGCTCATCTTCGCCGAGTACCTCGCCGCCACCGGCGGTGACCGACCGGATCCGGAGCCCGACCTGCTCGGGGCCGCGATCGCCGACGCCGCGCGCCAGCGCCTCATCGCCGACCTGATGGCCGCGATGAACGCGCAGGCGCACAAGAAGCCGCGGCGCGAGCGGCCCACGGTGCCGGAAGAGGAGGCGCCGCCGGCCGCCCGCTTCCCGCGCGTCCAGTGGACCGTGCCCGCCGACGTGCTGCCGCCCGACTGCGTGATCGATCCCGCCGCCGATCCCTGGGTGCTCGGGGAGACCCTCGTCCGCATCGCGCGCTACCAGAGCCGCCTGCGGACCGAGATCGCCCGCCGCCTCGCCCGGCTCCACGGCGCGCTCCTGTGGGCCCAGCTCGGCTTCGCCGACTTCACGACCTACTGCGAGGAGCGGTTGGGCTTCGGCCTCCGCCAGGCCGAGCGGCTCGTCCGCTTCCACCATGGCCTCGAGCGCTTCCCCGAGGTGCGCGCCGCGCATCGCGCCGGCGAGCTCTCGTACACCGCGGCTTTGCTCTTGTTACCTCTGTTGCACGAGACCACCGAGGAGCTGTGGGTGAACTGGGCGGCCCGCCTCACCTATCGCGAGATCGAGCGGGTGACCGAGTTCGCGCGGCTGTTCGCGTTGCCGGGCGCCGACGAGAGCGTGCTCGCCTCGTGGGCCGACGGTCTCATCGCCATGGGCTTTGCGCAAAGGAGGGAGGACCCCGGGGCGAACAGCACCAAGATTTCACATGACCCGACAGCGTTTGACGCGACCGCGGCGGCCGAGGCGGGCGGGGCGACCGCGGCGACCGCGGCGGCCGGCCCGGACGACTCCACCACTTCACATGACCCGACAGCGTTTGACGCGACCGCGGCCGCCGGCGACACCACCGTCCCCCCCGACGTTCCCCTCGGCTACCCGCTCCCGCCCACCACCCCGCGCGGCCTTCCCGCGATCGCCGGCTTCCCTGCCGACCTCGCCCTCCTCCCCCAGGAGCGCTGCCTCGCCACCATCCGCTTCTTCCTCCCGCCCGACGTCCTCGACCTCGCCCTCTCCGCGCTCCTGCGCTGCCGGCTGAGCCAGGCCGATCCGCTCCGCCCCTCCTGGGTCTACCTCGAGCTCCTCCTCTGCCACTTCCTCGACACCCACAGCGGACCCGAGATCTGCGACCGCCACCGCCGCGCCCATCCCGTCCTCTGCCGCGACGGCTTCCTCTGCACCAGCCCCGGCTGCACCGGCCACGCCCACCTCGAGGATCACCACCTCCACTTCAGGAGCCGCGGCGGCTCCGACCACCCCGCCAACCGCACCACCGTCTGCGCCGGCCACCATCGCCCCGCCATCCACCAGGGCACCGTCGAGCTCGGCGGGCTCGCCCCCGATCACTTGATCGCGCGTCTCGGCATCCATCCCGCTACCGGCCGCGCCTTCGCCGCCTACCTCGGCGAGCGCCGCGTCTCGGACGACACCGCCCGCACCGCCCTCGCCGACTGGCGCCGCTCCCTCCGCCGGCGCGCCGACGCGGAGACCACGTGAGGGGAGGGACCATGAGCGGAAGCCGGTATCCTCGCACCGATCGCAGGCGAACCCGTTACACTGCACATGTCCGCGGCGCACCGAGCGCCGCCGATCGCTTCATCGCCGGCACATCGACATGTATCCGAAGGAGCCTACATGGACGAGACACCGAGACAGCGCGTCACCGGAATCGGGGGCATCTTCTTCAAGGCCCGCGATCCCGATGCCCTCCGCGCGTGGTACCGTCGCCATCTCGGCCTCGATATCCAGGAGTGGGGAGGCCTCGCCTTCCGCTGGCATAATGCCGGCGCGCCGGAGCCGGATGGGGCCACCGTGTGGAGCATCTTCCCGGCAGATTCAACGTACTTCGCTCCGAGCAGCGCTCCCTTCATGATCAACTACCGGGTGCGCGACCTCGATGCGGTGCTCTCGGCCCTGCGCGCGGAGGGCTGTGCGGTGGACGAGCGGACGGAGACCTCGGAGTTCGGTCGATTCGGCTGGGTGATGGATCCCGAAGGCCATCGCATCGAGCTCTGGGAGCCTCCCGCCAGCCGGCTTCCCGGGTGATCCGGCTTCTCGCGCGATCAAGAGACGTCCGATCCGGCCCGCTGCAGCGGCGAGTTCGCGCGCCGCACGCTGCCCTGGGGGCGCGGCATCGAAAGGCAGGGAAGGAGCTGATCGCGATGGAGAACGAGAAGCTCGGCCTCCCGGCCGGTATGCAGGGGGAGGTCGAGCCCCCGGCGGCAGGCCCGGACGAGGTGCGGGCGCGCCACGAGGCCAATCGCCTTGCCTGGAACGAGGGCGCCGCGTACTACACCGAGCGCTGGGCGAAGAGGTTCGACTTCCTCAAGAACGGCGGCTCGAGCCTGCATCCGATCGAGCGAGCCAACCTCGGCGACCTCCGATCCTGGTGCCGTACGGCCATCCATCTCCAGTGCGCCTCGGGCGAGGACACGCTCTCGCTCTGGAAAGAGGGAGCAGCGCGTGTGATCGGCATCGACATCTCCGACGTGCACATCGCGAACGCTCGGCGCCTGAGCGACGCGCTCGGGGCCCCGGCTCTCTGGTATCGCTGCGACGTGCTCGATGCGCCCGCCGAGCTCGACGGACAGGCCGACCTCGTCTACACCGGACAGGGGGCGCTGTGCTGGATCCACGATCTCGAGCGCTGGGCCGCGGTCGTGCATCGACTCTTGATGCCGGGCGGTCGCTTCCACGTCCTGGACGACCATCCGGTGACCTACCTGTTCGACATGGACGCCGAGACGCTCGTCGCCTCGGGGGCCGACTACTTCCGGCATGCCGAGGCGTCGCGCGGCTGGCCGGGGAGTTACATCGGCGATCTGGGACGTCCTGCCGGCGAGCATGCGCGGAAGCACGAGCGCCTGTGGTCGATCGCCGCCGTGTTCCAGGCGCTTCGCGGAGCCGGTCTGACGATCGAGCATCTCGGCGAACACCCGGATCCGTACTGGCCGGCCTTTCCCCATCTGCGACCGGAGCTCGCGGCGCGGATCCCGATGACCTTCTCGCTGCTCGCGCGGCGGCCGGCGTGAAACGGAGGTCGAGATGGACTGGATGACGTTGACCTTCCTCGGCGCCGGCGCGCTCCTTGCGCTGGTCGTCCCCGCAGCGCACGGCGCCACCGGCGACAACGACCCGTTGGCGCGCATCGCCTGGCTTGCCGGTTCGTGGGTCCAGGAGCTCGCGAACGGGCGCCGCGAGGAGCTCTGGCTCGAGCCGCTCGGGATGACCATGCTCGGCGTGAGCCGTACCGTCGTCGCCGGGAAGACGGTCGAGTACGAGTACCTCCGGATCGAGGAGCGAGCCGGGATGCTCGTGTACATCGCTTCGCCCTCGGGCCAGGCGACGGCGGAGTTCCCGGCGATCGAGCTCACCGACTCGACCGCCGTCTTCGCCGATCCGGCACACGACTTTCCACAGCGGGTCCGCTACCGGCGCGTGGGGCCCGACTCGCTGCTCGCCCAGATCGAGGGCGAGCGGAACGGCGAGACGCGGGTCATCGACTTTCCATTCCGTCGCGGCGCATCCCGGTGACCTGAGCGGGAGAGGAGGCGCAATGGCGGGCAACGCGGCCGACAACTGCTGGGCGGTCTTCTTCGACCAGCACGCCCCGGTGTACGAGGACAACGTGTTCACGAAGAACACGCGCGCCGAGGTGGACTTCCTCGTCGCGGAGCTCGGGCTGCGGCCGGGGGACGCTCTCCTCGACGTCGGCTGCGGCACGGGTCGTCATGCGATCGAGCTCGCGCGCCGCGGATTCGCCGTCACCGGGCTCGATCTCTCGGCGGGGATGCTGGCCGAGGCCAGGCGGCGCGCGGCCGCGGCGGGCGTCGACGTCGACTGGCGGCAGGAGGACGCGGCCCGCTTCTCGTTCGCGGCCACGTTCGATGCGGTCATCTGCCTGTGCGAGGGCGCTTGCGGCCTGCTCGTACCGGCGGACGATCCGATCGAGCAGCCGCTGGCCATCCTCACGAACGTGGCGCGGGCCATGAAACCCGGTGCGCACTGCCTGTTCACGGTGCTGAACGGATGCGCGCTGATCCGGAAGCATGACCAGGATGCGGTGGCACGCGGCCTCTTCGATCCGGGGACCCTGTCCGAACGCTCGGAGTGCGCACCTCCCGTCTCGTTGCCGCTCCGCGAGCGCGGATTCGTGCCGACCGAGCTCGTCCTGCTCTTCAGAACAGCCGGCCTGCGTGTGCGCGGGCTGTGGGGTGGCACGGCCGGCGCCTGGGGGAAGCGACCGCTCGATCTGGACGAGATCGAGATCATGGTTCTGGCCGAGAAGGCGGGCGACCGCGCCGCAGGTAGCGATTCCCCATGACGCCGCTCGAGTTTCGCGCCTTGCTCGAGCGACTGGCGGACGGCTGGCGCCGGCGGGCCTACGACGAGGTCGCCGCCGCCTTCGCCGCCGGTGTGCGCTACGCGGATCCGCTCCGCTATTCGTTCGCAGATCGCGCGACCCTCGCCGCCTTCTTTGCCGCCGACGAGGGTCGCCCGCAGCGCATGGCATGGCACACGATCCTCTTCGATGAGGAGCGCCAGATCGGTGCCGGCGAGTACACGTACGAGGGCGCACATCGCTACCACGGCGTCGCAATCGTGCGCGTGGAGCACGGGCTCATCACGCACTGGCGCGAGTACCAGCACATCGATCCGCGGCCGTGGGCGGAGTTTGTCGCCGGCACCGGGTTTCCGTCCGGCCGGGAGTGATCAGGGAACGATGGCGTCTCTTGACCACGCAATGCAGTTGATCAGAGCCGAGGCGCGGCCCGGAGAGATCGCGGGCATGGCCCGTTTCGGCCTGACACCCGATCGCCGGCTCGGCCTCTCGGTGCCTGCCATGCGCAAGATCGCGAAAGCGCTCGGCCGGGATCATCGTCTCGCCCTCGCTCTCTGGAAGACCGGCATCCCCGATGCGCGGATAGTGGCGAGCCTGGTCGCCGATCCGGCCGCGCTCACCGCCCGGCAGATGGACGCCTGGGTCGCCGGTTTCAACTCCTGGGATGTCTGCGATCAGGTGTGCGGCAACCTCTTCGACCGCTCGCCGCTCGCCTGGCGGAAGATCCGCCCCTGGGCCGCGCGCGACGAGGAGTACGTCCGGCGCGCCGCCTTCGCCCTCATCGCGAGCCTCGCCGTGCACGACCGGGAGGCGTCGGACGCCAGCTTCCAGGCGCTCCTCCCGATCATCGCGGCTGCCGCCACCGACGAGCGCAACTTCGTCAAGAAGGCGGTCAACTGGGCGCTCCGCAACATCGGCAAGCGCAATCGCCGGCTCCGGCGGGCCGCCCTCGCCACGGCCCGTCGTCTCCGCGCGGTCGATTCGCGCGCCGCGCGCTGGGTGGCGGCCGATGCCATCCGCGAGCTCGAGAGCGACGCAGTCCGGAAGCGGCTCGGGTGCGCGGGCGCCGGTTGAGCTATCCTCCGCGCATGGCGAATCCAGAGCTCACGCTCCGCGGCGCGCGCGTCGAGCTCGTGAGCACGCGCGAGGAGGACCTGGCTGCTCTTGCCGCGCTCTGGAACGACGGCCGCGTGATGGCAGCGGTCGGGTTTCCGGAGGGCCTCGGCTACGACGCCGCACGGATGGCCGCCTGGTTCGACCGGGTGCGGGATCACCCGGATCGCTACCACTTCACGGTGCGCGCCGCGCCGCTCGGGTTCTGCGGGGAGACGTACGCCGCCGTGGACCGCGCTCACGGCCGCGCGAGCCTCGACATCAAACTCACGATCGCAGCACGGGGCCGGCGGCTGAGTCGCGACGCCCTGAGCACCTTGATTCGCTGGGTCTTCGCGGCGCGGCCGGACGTGGCGGCGGTCTTCACGGAGCCCGCCGTCGCCAACCTGGCGGCGCGCACCCTCTACTATGCGTGCGGGTTGCGGGAAGCGCCGCGCCCCGCGGATCTCCACCCCGCGCCGGGCTACTGGGAGCTCCGGCGCGACGACTGGCAGGCAGGAAGCGAAGGAGGCGCGGTCGCGACATGATCTTTCTCGTCATCGGGCTCGGGGCCGGCGTTCTGGCCGGGATCTTCGGTATCGGCGGCGGCATCGTCATCGTCCCCGCCTTGCTCTTCTTTGCCTCGATGCAGGTGCAGACAGCCACCGGGACGTCGCTCGCCGCGCTCCTCCTCCCGGTCGGGGCGCTCGGCGTCTGGCAGTACTACCGGAATGGGCAGGTCGACCTGCGCGCCGGCCTCCTCATCGCCTGCGGTCTGTTCCTCGGCACCCTGGTCGGCGCCCTGATCGGCGTCCGGCTGCCGGGGCGTGTGATCGAGCGGGCGTTCGCGCTCGTGCTGGTGGTGGTGGCCGCTCGTCTCTGGTTCAGGTCCTAGCTCGGTCACCGCATGCGGATGCACCGCCACGGAAGCTCCGGTCCCCCGGTCATCGTCCTGCATGGCGGCCCCGGCGCCCCGGGTTCGGCGTGCGGGCTCGCCCGCGGGCTGGCCGCTGCGTTCCGCGTCCACGAGCCGTTCCAGCGCGGGAGCACGCGGCCGGACGGGACCGTCACGGAAGAGCCGCTCACGGTCGCCCGTCACGTCGCCGACCTCGACGCGCTCGTGGTCGAGATCACGGCAGGGGAGGGCGGCCTGCGCCCGGCGCTCGTCGGGCACTCGTGGGGAGCCATGCTCGCGCTCGCCTACGCGGCGGCGCATCCCGGGCAGGTGACGGCGCTCGTCGCCGTCGGCTCTGGCACCTTCGGGCCAGCAGAGCGCGCGCGTTTTCAGGAGCTGTGCGCCGAACGAATGGACGGCGCGTTGCGCGAGCGGCTCCGCGCTCTCGAGACCACGATCTCCGATCCCGACCAGCGACTCCGGATGAGAGCGGATCTCCTCGAGCCGCTGTATTCCTGTGACGCGATGGCCGACGAGGACGCCGAGCCGTGCGATGCGCGCGCTCACCGCGAGACCTGGGATGACATGCTGCGGCTCCAGGCAGCCGGCGTGTATCCGGCCGCCTTCGCCGCGATCGACGTGCCGGTGCTCCTGCTCCACGGCGCGCAGGATCCGCACCCCGGCCATCTGATCCGGGCGAGCCTCGAGCCCTACCTCCCGGCCCTCGAGTACCGCGAGTGGGAGCGCTGCGGGCACTACCCGTGGCGGGAGCGGGCCGTGCGCGACGACTTCTTCGCCGTCACGAGCACCTGGCTCCGCCGGTGCTTCGCGAGCCCGCGACCGGACCCAGGAGGAGTCTGACCGTGCAGAACCCCGATCCCTCCGCACGGCTCGGCGCCGTGCGCCACATCGCCTGGCCGGCGCTCGGCGTGCAGCTCGTCGCGCTCGCCGTGGCGCTCGTCATCTGCCGGCTCGTCCTCGGACCCACTCCCTGGGTGCTGCTCGCGGGGACGCTTCTCTATCTCCTTCACGCGCGCGGGGCGCGTGCTCTCCTCCTCCGGCACCACGCTGCGGGCATCGCGGCGCTTCGCGCCCGCGCCTTCCAGGACGCCATCGGGGAGTTCGAGGCGAGCTACGCGTTCCTCTCTCGCCATCCCTGGATCGACCGCCATCGCACGGCGGTTCTACTCAGCCCCTCGCCGCAGAGCTTCCGCGAGATGGCGCTCCTCAATGCGGCGTTCGCCGAGCTCCAGCTCGGGCGGGCACCCGCCGCCCGGGTGCTCTATCAGCGCGTCCTGGACGAGTTCCCTTCCTCCGCCACGGCGGCCGCGGCTCTCCGCTGGCTCGCCGCGGTGCAAGGTGATTGACTTCCGGCCGGCGCCTCCTTAACGTCCCCGCCGGCCTTGAACTCCTCCCGTCGGTGCCATCCGTAGACAGCAGTGCATGCGGGGCCGGCGGCCGCGCTGAGCCAAGCACATCTCGATTCACTCACCACGTCCGCCAGGCCCGCACCTCAGGGCCGCACATCCACTACACAAATTGGCTCCAGCGCAAGAGCGGGGAGCCGTGGTCGCCACCGGTCCGGCACCGCAACAGCGCGCGGTGCTTCCCGACGAAGTGAGTGGGGTTCGGTTGCGATTCGTCCTTTCACGGGGGTAGCAAGATGGCAGTCAATCTTCTGGATCTGATCGGGCGCGAGATCGGCGACGACGCGATCTCCGCTGTGGCCTCGGCGATCGGCGAGTCGTCGGGCGCCACCAAGTCGGCGATGGGCAGTCTCATGCCGGCCATCCTCGGCGGCTTCGTGAGCAAGGCGTCGACGGCCCAGGGTGCGAGCGATCTCGTCAAGCTGGCCGAGCAGAGCGGTCTCGACGGCAGCAAGTTCGGGACCATGGCGAGCGCGGCGAGCGCGCTCGGCGGGGTTCCCGCGCTTCTCAAGCTCGGGGCTCCGCTCCTTCCGGCGATCTTCGGCCCGCGCCAGAACTCGGTCACCGATTGGCTGAGCTCCGCGGCCGGGCTGAACCGGAACGCGGCGAGCTCTCTCCTGTCGATCGGCGCGCCCTTCGTTCTCAACTGGATCCTCAAGTACCTGCGGACCGGGGGGAACTACAACGCGGCGGGGCTCGGCAACCTCCTCGGTTCGCAGTCATCCTTTCTCCGCGGGGCGGCGCCGGCCGGACTGGCCCAGGCGCTCGGGTTCGACTTCGGCGATGCCGGCCGCGCGGCAGCGGCTGCCGCGATGCCGTCCGCCCGCGGCGGTTCGGCGCTCTGGAAGTGGCTCCTCCCGCTCATCGCCCTGCTCCTTCTCTTCTGGCTCTGGAAGGGTCGCCGTCAGGAAGAACCGGTGGCCACGACCCCCGAGCCCCAGGCTCCGCCGGCCGAGGTCGCGCCGGCCACTCCGGCTCCGGTCTTCGTCATCCGCGGCCTCCCGAACGGCGTCAAGCTCAACGTGCCGGAGAACGGCATCGAGTCGCAGCTCATCGCCTTCATCGAGGACGCGAATCGCCCGGTGGACAAGACCACGTGGTTCTCGTTCGACCGCCTCGAGTTCGAGACCGCGTCGGCCGTGCTCATGCCCAGCTCGCAGGAGCAGCTCAAGAACATCGCCGACATCCTCTCGGCCTACCCGCAGGTCGAGATCAAGATCGGCGGTTACACGGACTCGGTCGGTGACGATGCCGGGAACATGAAGCTGTCGCAGGATCGGGCCACCAACACCATGAACGCGCTCGTCCAGCTCGGCGTCGCGCCGGCACGCATGGCCGCCGAGGGGTACGGCGAGCAGTTCCCGGTGGCGTCGAACGACACCGAGGAAGGTCGCCAGCGCAATCGGCGCATCGACCTGCGCGTCACCAAGAAGTAGCCGGAGCGAGCAAGCACAAGAGCCGGCGCGCGACAGCGCGGCCGCGGCAGCGCGAGGCCGGGGAGAGTGCGGAGGATGAGCGAGACCGACCATCCCGCGCCCGCCCCGGCCTCGTCGTTTCGCCTGCCGCCGCGAGCAGGAAGGAGGACGGTGCCGGTATGCGCGAGGTCCACTTCATCCTGTATGTTGCCGATCAGGAACGCGCGACCGCGTTCTACGCGCGCGTGCTCGCGCGCGAGCCGGTGCTCAACGTCCCGGGGATGACCGAGTTCGAGCTCCGGTCCGGCGTGCGCCTCGGCCTCATGCCGGTGGCGGGCGCCCGGCGGCTCCTCGGCGCGCACGGCCCCGCTCCGGGGGAGCCCGCAGGCCCGCCGCGCGCCGAGGTCTACCTCGTCGTCCCCGACGCGGCGCTCTGCCACGCGCGGGCGCTCGCCGCCGGGGCGGTCGAGGTGAGCCCGCTCGCCCCGCGCGACTGGGGACATCGCGCCGCCTACGCGCTCGATCCCGACGGCCACGTCGTCGCGTTCGCCGAGCTCTAGTGCCGGGGGCGCCGGGGCTGTATCCTCGGGTCCGGGTGCATTTCAGTCACGGAGGGATGGACGCATATGGATGCCGGAACACGTGAGGCGCTCACCGCGCTCGTTCGAGAGAAGGCGGCCGCAGCCCTGGGCACGCTGCACGAAGGGGCGCCCTTCGTGTCCATGGTCCCGTTCGTGGTGGCCGCGGACGGCAGGACGTTCTACGTCCACGTGAGCGGGCTCGCCCAGCACACGCAGGACATGAGCGCGGATCCGCGGGTCGGCCTCCTCGTCATGGAGTCCGAGGACTCGGGTGCCCCGCCGCAGGCCCTGGCCCGGCTGTCGATCCAGGGGCGCGCCCGCGAGATCGCCCGCGACGCCGCCGAGTACGCGGTCGCGCGCGGGATCTACCTCCGGCGCTTCCCCGACGCGGAGCCGATGTTCGGGTTGCCCGACTTCACGCTCTTCGCGATCACGCCGCTCGCCGCGCGCTTCGTCGGCGGCTTCGCGCGCGCCTTCAGCGTGACCCCCGACGATCTGGCGGCGATGATCGCGGAGCGGCCGGCATGAACCGGCGCCGGGGCGGGCCGTGACCGGCGCCTGGAAAGCGGCTCTCACCCGCCAGTTCGGCGCGGCGATCGACACGCTCGCGGCGGCGATCGAGGCCTGTCCCGACCCGCTATGGGACGACCGCTCGCAGCCGCCGCCCTGCTGGCACATCGCCTATCACACGCTCTTCTATCTCGATCTCTATCTGTCCGCATCCGAGGAGAGCTTCCGGCCGCCGGCCTTCCATCGCTTGAATGCGAACTTCCTCGGCGCCATGCCGTTCCCGCCCTTCCACGTGGACACGCCCGCCGTCGCCTTCACGAAGGAGGAGCTCCGCGCCTACCTCGCGGCGGGCCGCGCCAGGTGCCGGGAGCGGATCGCCGGCCTGACCGACGACGAGATCGAGCGGCGGAGCCCCTTCCCCTGGCTCCCCTTCACGGTCGGCGATCTCCTCCTCTATACGATGCGGCACGTCCAGCACCACGCGGCCCAGCTCAATCTCCGGCTGCGCGCGCAGGGTATCGAGCCGCCGCCCTGGGTGGGCGGCGTCGAGTAGGCCGTCGCGACCCGCCGCCGCGCACCCCGGCCGGCCGCCCGGCGCCGCGGCCGCTACAGATCGTGGATGCCGGCGAACACGCGCTCGGGCCGGGTCAGCTCGAACACGGCATCGAGCATCTCGCGGTAGGCCTCCGTCATCGTCGCCCCGCGCCGGCGCATGACCTCCTGCATGGTCTCGAGCGCGCGCATGGGGTCGTGCAGCGTGAGCCGGGGCGGCGTCCCCCAGGCGAAGGACGGCACGAACTTGGTGCCGAGGGTGGCGCTGCCGCCGAAGATGTTGGCGGCGACTCCGATCACGGTGCCGGTGTCGAGGAGCGAGCCGATCCCGGTCTTCGCGTGATCCCCGATCATCGCTCCCACCTTCTGCTCGCCGGTTTCGACGAGCCGGCCGTCCTGCCACACCTTGACCGTGCCGTAGGTGTTCTTGAGATCGGAGTTGGTGGTGAGCGCGCCCAGGTTCACCCACTCGCCGACGTAGGCGTGACCGAGGAATCCGTCGTGGTACTTGTTGGAGAGGCCCTGGACGATCGAGGCCTCGACCTCGCCCGCGATGCGGCAGCCCGGCCCGATCGTGGTCCCGCCGCGGATCCGTCCACCAAGAATTTGCGTTCGTGCGCCGATCCCGGCGGGACCCTCGAGGCGGGTGAGACCGGCCACGCGCGCGCCCGGTCCGATGACGATGGAGCCGGCCCGGAGATCGAGGACCGCTCCGGGCTCGACCTCGGCGCCGGGCGCGAGGAGGAGCGGGTGGTCGCCGATCGCGTGCACGCCCGGCGGGAGGGCCGGGCGGCCGCTCGCCGCCGCCGCGAGGCCGGCCGCGTCGCGCTCGATCGCCGCGGCATTGGCGAGGACGAGACCCCACAGGTTCGCGGCGAGCTCGACCGGGGCGACATGCCGCGGCAGCCGCGCGACCATGCCCGGATCGAGGACGAAGTCGTTGCCGGCGAGATTGCCGAAGAGGCCCTCCGAGTCCGCCGCCGGCACGCGCGCGGCGACGAGCTCGTCCCCGTTCCACCAGGCCGCGGGGCCGGGCGCGGCCGCGGCCAGCGCGGCCACCGCCGCGGGATCGAGGAGGCGGCCGTTCGCGAGGAAGAGCGACCCGGTCCCGCCGCCCGGCGCGTTCACCGGACGGCCGCTGGTCGCGGCCAGGAGCGGTGCGAGATACGAGCGGCAGAGGAGGGCGGCCGGGGCGCGGAACACGCGCTCGCACCGCTCGCGCGGGCTCATGAGTCCGCACAGGAGCTCGAAGACCGGGCGCGTGTGCGCAAGCGGCGCGAATCGGCGCGCTGCCGCATCCTCGAACACGATGAGCCGCTCTGCCATGGTCTCTCCCTTCCGCACCGGCCAGGTCCTCCCCCGGATACCACGCGCCCCGGCCGCGGTCAACCGGACCCCGGCGCGTAGGTTTGACAGGCGCCGGGGCAACCGCCTATTCTCATGTGTACTTGGCCATGTCGGCCTCGCTGTCGGTACACCACGTCCTTGCGGTCCGGGCCGCGCCGCCCCGGGGAGTGATCGCCATGTCGTCCGCCCGCCTTCTCGTCGCCGATCGTCGTCCGGTCCTGCGCTCGCTCGACGTCCTGGTCGCGGCGCTCGCCGCGATCGTCGTGGCTCTCGCTCCGGCCGCCGCCACCGAGGCCGAGGCGCCGCCGGCGGCAGCCGCTGCCGGCACGATCGCGGCGCCCAAGGACACCTTGAGCCCCGCCGAGCAGGCGGCACGACGGGCCGAGCTCGACCAGCAGGAAGTCGAGATGGAGTCGCGGCGCCACGATCTCAACAAGGTCAGCGATCCGCGCGAGAAGGACATCGACTCGCTCCTCGTCCTGGTCGAGAAGTCGCCCGACGACTACGACCTCCGTTACAAGCTCGGCAATGCCTACCACGGCGCGGGGCACCTGCACTCGGCCCTGCTCCAGTACGGCCGGGCGACGCAGATCGATCCGACCAGCTCGCGGGCCTGGGTGAACCGCGGCGTCGTGCTCAAGGAGCTCGCCCGCACCGAGGAAGCAGAGGAGTCGTTCCGCAAGGCGCTGGCCGCGAACCCGAACGATGCGCTCGCCCAGATCAACCTGGGCGACATCCTGCTCACGCAGAAGAAGTACGAGCCGGCGGTCGATGCCTATCGCGCCGCCATCCGCGCCGATCCCGCCTTCCCGAACTCGTACTACTCGCTCGCCATCGCCTTCGCCGAGTCGGGTCTCTACCGCGATGCGGCGCGCTCCTGGCGGAAGTGCGCCGAGCTGGCCGGGTCCGGCCCCCAGGCAGACCCATCCACCGCGGAACGCGCGCTCGAGAATGCGAAGCTCATGGACGAGATCATCGCAGACGCCGACAAGGAGCTCCAGGAGCGCGCGCTGAAGATGAACGAGCTGAAGAGCGGCGCGGCGACGACTCCCGCGCCGGCGGCGGGCGCGAAGCCGAAGAGCTGATCCCCGCCCCGGTCCCGGCGACGACGTCCGAGTCGCCCGGCCTCCAATCCGGTGAGGCCGGTCCGGTGCATCCGGCAGCCCGTTGACTTCCAGCGTCCGGTTAGCGGAGGCACTCGACCTTCCCCGCGCGCGGGCCGCTCCCGTCAACGAACCGGAGGAAGTACGTTCCGGCCGGAACCGCGCGGCCCCGGCCGTCCCGTCCATCCCAGCGCGGCGGCGAGCCGGCGGCGACCACGATCGCACGGCGAAGGCGCCCGCTCGCATCGAAGACGAGGAGCCGCGCCGCGCCGGCGCTCTCGCCCCCGAGGATCGTCACCTCGTCCCGGAACGGGTTCGGGGCGAAGCGGAGCGCCGCGCGGGCGGGTGGCGCCGCGGCCGGATCCGACGCGAGCACCTCGAAGGTGCCGTCGGCGGTGCCGACCCCGACCAGGCTGTCGGCGACGACCGGATCGGCGAGATAGACGCCGCCGCTCCCGAGGAGGCCGGTGGACCACGCGATCGCGCCGCTCTGGCGCTCGAGCGCGAGGAGCCGGCTCGTCATGTCGCCGACAAGCACGTGCTCGCGCGTGATCGCGGGATGGCTGTAGGAGTCGGCGCCGAGCTCGGCGGTCCAGACGAGACGCCCGTCCGCCGCATCGAGCGCGACGACCGCGCCGCCGGTGCCGGTCGCGGCGTAGACGAGGCCGCCCGCGACGGTGGGTGTGGCATACGCGGGGTCGCCCGCGATCGCGCGCCGCCAGCGCTCGCGGCCGAGCGCATCGAAGGCGATGATCGCATCGAGCGTGGCGACGATGGCCTGCGCGCCGTCGGTCGCGACGCCGGCGAGAAGACGGCGGGGGAGCGGCGCCGACCAGACGTGGTGTCCGCCGGCGAGGGCGAACGCATGGAGGTGCGCATCGGCGGCGCCGGCGAGGACCAGGTCCCCGAGGAGCGCCGGGCGCGCGAGCCCGGGTCCGCCCGGATAGCCGTCCGCCGTGCGCGGGAAGTCCACCTGCCAGAGCCGCGTCCCCGCCGCATCGAACGCGGCGAGGGCATGCGTGGACGCCGCGACGAACCCGTCCGGGGTGGGAACCGGCGCCGCGAAGACGCCGCCGAGCCGCACCCCGAAGCGCACTGCCCCCGTCGCCGCGTCGAGCGCGATGAGATCGGGTTCCCCGACGGGTGCCACGCCGCCGACGAGGACGAGATCCTCGCGATAGGCGGCCGCGCGTGGCGACAGCGTACCGAGGTCCGCCCGCCAGAGGAGGTCCCCCGTGCGCGCCGCGCGCGCCTCGACTCCGTCCGCCGCCGGCAGGAGGAGGACCTCGTCACGAAGCGGCGCGCGCCAGGACGAGAGGGCGACCTCCCCCAGGGCGACGTGCCAGATGGCGCTGAGCGGCAGGGTGAGTTCCACCGCGCTCTCGGTGGTTTCCCCCGCGCTCGGCGCCGCTCCGGCGGCGAGGACGAGCGCGCCGAGGAGCGCGGCGAGTCCCCGAAGATGAGATCGCGGCGAAGTTTCGTCGATGGGTGCTGCTCCTTCGCGCGCAGCGGACGGCGCGCGGCATGGCGACTCCGCTCCTCATGTTGTGCAAGAAGGCCGCCCGCGCGCGGCGCGAGATGCCCCGATCGCGTGCCGTGCGCCGGCGTCGCCGGCGCCCCTCCCGCGGCGCCGCCCGGTTGCGCCGGCCGCCGGGGCTTGCTAGATTCCGGAGTTCCCGCCGGAGCATTCGACGCGAGCGAGACAGCATCCGACGCCGCTCACGAGGGACCACGGCGCCAGAGGAGACGCGAAGCATGGCGGTCGAGGCCAAGCCCCAGCTCATCTACGACTGGAACATCCGCGGCGGCGACGTGCGTGAGTGGCCGCGCCCCATCGAGTTCGTGGACGAGTCGCTGCGCGACGGCCTGCAGTCGCCGTCCGTGGTCGACCCGCCGATCGAGAGCAAGATCGAGCTCGTGCACCTCATGGATCGCCTCGGCGTCCAGTCGGTGGACGTCGGCCTGCCGGGGGCGGGCCCGCGCCACGCGCACTCCTGCGAGGCCCTCGTCCGCGACATCGTGCAGTCGAGGCTCAAGATCCGGCCGAACTGCGCCTGTCGCACCCTGATCAAGGACATCACGCCGGTCATCGAGATCTCCGAGCGGCTCGGCATCCCGGTCGAGGCGTGCACCTTCATCGGCTCGAGCCCGATCCGCCAGTACGCGGAGGACTGGTCGATCGAGCGCCTTCTCCGCCACACCGAGGAAGCGGTCAGCTACGGCGTCAAGCACGGCATCCCGGTCATGTACGTGACCGAGGACACGACGCGCGCCCACCCCGATACCCTGGCCAAGCTGTTCAAGGCCGCGATCCACGCCGGGGCCTCCCGGCTCTGCCTGTGCGACACGGTCGGCCACGTCACGCCGCGCGGGGTCGAGGCGCTGGTCCGCTTCGCGCGCGATCTCATCGACGCCGAGAGTGCCGACGTCAAGCTCGACTGGCACGGCCACAACGATCGCGGGCTCGGGGTCATCAACTCGATCGTCGCCGTGCGCACCGGGGTGGACCGCGTGCACGGCACCGGGATCGGGATCGGCGAGCGCGTCGGCAACACGCCGCTCGATCAGCTCCTCGTCAATCTGCGCCTATTCGGCTGGATCAGGAACGATCTCTCGGCGCTCGGCGAGTACTGCCGGGCCATCTCCCGCGCGGTCGGCGTGGCGATCCCCATCAACTACCCGATCGTCGGCAGCGACGCCTTCCGCACCGGCACCGGGGTGCACGCGGCGGCGGTGATCAAGGCCATGCGCAAGGGCGACGTGTGGCTCGCCGATCTGGTCTACTCGGGAGTGCCGGCCCACTGGGTCGGCCTCGAGCAGAAGATCGAGATCGGCCCCATGTCCGGAGAGTCGAACGTCATCCACTGGCTCGAGCAGCACGGGATCGGGGCCGATCCGGCGCTCGTCGCCGGCGTGATCGCTCGCGCCAAGGAATCCGATCGCATTCTCACCGACGAGGAGATCCGCGCGGTCCTGACCGCGGCGGGCTTGGGCTGGGGGGCGACACCGGCCCGCCCGGCGAGCGCCAATCCGGTCGAGTGAGCGAGCGCCAATCCGGTCGAGTGAGCGAGCGCCAATCCGGTCGAGTGAGCGAGTGACGGGCAGCTCGCACGAACGAGCGAGGGGGGGGAGGATGATCGCAATCGTCTGCATCAAGCAGGTCGCCGAGACGCCGAACCAGGTCGAGTGGGACGCAGCGACCCAGGTCCTCAACATCGACAAGGCCACCAAGATCCTGAATCCCTTCGACCAGTTCGCGGTCGAGGAAGCGATCCGCATGCGCGAGCAGGACGGCGGCAAGGTGGTGGTGCTCGCCATGGGGCCCGAGCGCACCAAGGAGGCGCTCCGCGAGTGCCTGGCGATGGGCGCCGACGATGCGGTGCTCCTCGACCACGCGGCGTTCGCGGGCGCGGACGGCCGCGCCACGGCGCGGACGCTCGCCGCGGCCATCCAGAAGATCGGGGCCTTCGATGTGATCCTCTGCGGGAAGCGGGCGATCGACGGCGAGATGCATCAGGTCGGCCCGCGTCTCGCCGCCATGCTCGGGATCCCGGTGCTCTCGCTCGTCACCAAGGTGGTGAGCGTCGACTGGAAGGCGCGCCTCCTCACGGCCGAGCGCACGCTCGATCAGGGGCGCGAGGTGGTGAAGGCGAAGCTCCCGCTCGTCCTCACCGCCGAGAAGGACATGAACCAGCCGCGTTATCCGTCGCTCATCAACATCCGCAAGGCGGCGAAGAAGGAGATCCCGGTGTGGACCCCGGCCGACCTCGGGCTCGAACCGGCCCGGGTCGGGCTCGCCGGCTCGGCGGTGCGCGTCGGAGAGATCGGGATGCCGCCGGCGCGCGCCGCGGGTGAGGTGCTCACCGGGGATGCCGATGCGGCGGTGGCCGCGCTCGTCGAGCGGCTCGCCGGGACCAAGGTGATCGGCTAGGGGAGGAGGGGGCGCCATGAAGACTCTCATCATTGCGGAGCTGGAGGGCGACCAGATCGCGCCGGTCACGTTCGAGCTCGCGGGCAAGGCCGCCGCTCTCGGCGGCACGGTGGACTGCCTCGTCCTCGGCGCCCGGGTCGCGGCCCTCGCGCCGGCGCTCTTCGCCCGCGGCGTCGGTCGCGTGCTCGCGGCCGAGCACGCCGACCTCGCGGAGTATCGGTTCACGCCGTACGTGCGCATCGCCGCCGAGGTCGCGGCGCGCGAGACGCCCGATCTCGTGCTCCTCGCCGCCACCTTCCGCGGCAAGGAGCTCGCGGCCGGACTCGCCGCTGCTCTCGACACCGGGCTCGCCGTGGATGTGACCGCGATCGACGCTGCCGGCGACGGCTTCCGCTTCGAGCGTCCCTGCTTCGGCGGCAATCGCACCGCCGAGGTCACCTCGCTCGCGAAGCCGGCCGTGGCCGCCGTGCGCCCGAAGGCCTTCCCGCCGCCGCCGGCCGCCGACGGGAAGACGGGAACGGTCGTGACGGTGCCGGCCTCCGTGACGCCGGATGAGATCGCCGCAGCGCATGTCGTCGAGGTCCTGACCGGTGGGGCGGGCGAGGTGAACCTGCAGGATGCCGAGATCGTGGTCTCGGGCGGTCGCGGCCTCCAGAAGCCCGAGAACTTCGCGGTGGTGCGCGACCTGGCGACCGTGCTCAAGGCCGCGGTCGGGGCCTCGCGCGCGGTCGTCGACGCGGGCTGGATCCCGTACGTGCATCAGGTCGGCCAGACCGGGCGCACGGTGACCCCGCGGCTCTACATCGCGATCGGGATCTCGGGGGCGATCCAGCACCTCGCGGGCATGCGCAACTCGGACGTGATCGTCGCCATCAACAAGGACGCGGAAGCGCCCATCTTCAAGGTCGCGAACTACGGGATCGTCGGCGACCTCTTCGAGGTCGTGCCGAAGCTCACGGCGGCGTTGAAGGCCCGCCTCGGCCGCTAGGGCCGGACAGGGCCCAGTCCGGGCGCCGGCCGGCGGGCTGCTGCCGCCTGTCTAAGTCTTTATGAATTCACCCATTAGTTGACAGATTCGCGGCCTTCTGCTATAGTTCCTCCTAACCGCCGGATCCTGGACCGCTGGTCCCCCGACCGGCGACCTCCACACCCGCACCCCGATCATCCGAGGTGGCTCCCAGGTTCTTGCTAAGGAAACGCCCGCTCTAGAGGCCGCAGCCAGCTTGCTTCGGAGCCACCCCGGTTCCGGAGCGAAGGCTGCTTCAGGGTGGGCTCCCGGGGCGAATCCCTTTCGAGTTCGATCAGGCCCCACGCGTGGCGCGATGGCGTGAGCTGTTGCGCGCGGCGTGCGCAAGCACTGGGGGAGCGATGCAAGGTAGGACCGACCGTGTGGAAGCGGGGCGGGTGCGTGCCCGCATTGTTTCCTCGGGCTCGCCATATCGCCATGTTCACTGCGCACTCCTCGCGGGTGCGATCGCGCCGCCGGCGGCGCAGGCGCTCGCTCCGGCGGGCGTGCCGTCGCCCGCGGCGCGCGTGGTGGCCGTCCCCGACGGCGACGGCTTCGTCGTGCGGTTCGATCCGGACGCGCTCGTTCTCACGCCCGGGCCGGACGGCACCGCGGTCGCCTATTCCGATGCGCTCGTGCGGGCCGAAGCGGAGGGCGGCCCCGCGCTGCCCCGCATTCCCGTCCGCATCGAGATCCCCGTCGAGCTCACCGCGACGGGCATCGAGGTGACCGCCGTCGAGGAGCGCGTGATCGCGACCGGCGCCGATATCGCCCCGGTCGCGCCGCCGGCCTTCGGCGAGCAGGTCTTTCCGGTCCCGCCGCGCAATGCGGCGCTCTACGCCCGGGATGCGATGACCCCCGGAGCCTGGGCCCGGCTCGCCGGCGAGGGGTTCCTGCGCGGCCATCGCCTCCTGACGATCGAGCTCGCGCCCGCGCGCTACAACGCGGCAAGCGGCGAGCTCCGCTTCGCCGAGTCGGTCCGCTTCCGCCTCGCGCTCGCGCCGGCCGCCGATCGCCCGCGCGAGCGCCGGCGCATCGTCCCGGCGGTCACGGAACGCTTCGATGCGCTCCTCGATCGCGTGCTCGGCCGCCCGCCCGCGGCAGCGGCGCGCTTCGATCCTCCGGCCGGGGCGACTCCCCTCGCACCGACCTTCCCGCCCTCCACCGACGGGTCGCCGGTGACCTACGTCATCATCACGAACGAGGCGATGCGCCCCGCGTTCGAGCCGCTGGCCGACTGGAAGACGCGGAAGGGGCTCGCCGCCGCCGTCGTCACCATGGAGTGGATCGCCGACAGCTATCCGAACGGGGCCGATCGCGCCGAGCAGGTGCGCTTCTTCCTCCAGGATGCCTACGACAACTGGGACACGATGTGGGTGCTCCTTGGCGGCGACACCGAGGTGATCCCCACGCGCTACGTGTACTCCGAGCTGTACGTTCTCCCCGACGAGCCCTCGCGGATCCTGCCCACCGATCTCTACTTCGCCTGTCTCGAGGGCAACTGGAACGCCGACAAGGACGACCGGATGGGGGAGGCGACCGTCGACATCGTGGATCTCGAACCCGAGCTCTATGTCGGCCGCGCCCCGGTGGCCACCCTGGCCGAGGCCCAGGTCTTCGTCGCGAAGACCCTCGCCTACGAGCGGACGCCGCCCGTGGATGCACGCTACCCGGCCTCGATCGTCTTCCTCGCCGAGGAGCTCAACGCGACCTCCGACGGGGCCACCATCGCCGAGGATGCGGTCGCCCTCCTCCACCCCTGGATGCGCCGCGTGCGCATGTACGAGAACTCGGCGAACTTCCCCGGCTCGATCCCGCTCACCAAGGCGGCGGCGCTCGACTCGATCGACGCGGGCTTCGGCTGGGTCCACCACGTCGGCCACGGTTTCCGGAACACGATGTCGGTCGGCGACGGCCCCGACATCAACAACCAGGATGTGGACGGGCTCGTGAACGGTCCCCGCCATGCGTTCCTCTTCGCCATCAACTGCAGCTCCGCCTCGATCGACTACAACGCGATCGGCGAGCGCTGGCTCAAGAACGAGAACGGCGGCGCCACCGGGTACGTCGGCACCACGCGCCTCGCCTACCCCTTCGTCTCGCGCCGCTACCAGAACGAGTTCTACCGCCTCGCCTTCGCCGACTCGGTCGGCACCGCCGGGGAGTGCCTGTTCCACTCCCGGCTGCCGTGGGTGAACCAGTCGCACAACGACTCGCCGGATCGCTGGACCCAGTTCGCGCTCATCCTGCTCGGCGATCCGGATCTGCCCCTGTGGACCAACCGGCCCGAGCCCCTCGTCGCCGAGCATCCCGACACGCTCGCTCTGGGCACCGGCGTCGTCGTGACCACGGTGCGCGCCGGCGGGAGCCCGGTCGCGGCGGCGACCGTCACCCTGTGGGCGCCGGGGCAGGACTACAAGAAGGGCCAGACCGCCGTGAACGGGATCTCCGCCCTGCCCTTCGATCCCGAGGCCCCCGGCCTCGCCCAGGTCACGGCGGCCCGCCGCAACTACCTGCCCTACACGGCGACCATGCAGATCGTGGCCTCGACCCCGCCCTTCCTCTACGTGCAGGATGTCAACGTCGACGATGACCTGTCCGGCGGCTCGGTCGGCAACGACGACGGGCAGACCAACCCGGGCGAGACCGTGTGGCTCGACGCCTTCCTCCGGAACACGGGCCTCGCCGCCGCCACCAATGTGACGGCGACCCTCGTCTGCGAGTACGGCGCCGAGCACGTCTCGATCTTCTCGACGCCGCCCGTCACCTACCCGAACGTGCCGCCCGGCGGCACCGTGCACGGCCAGTCCCACGTGGTGCGCGTCAAGATGACCGCGCCGCTCGACTTCCTGCCCCGGTTCCGCATCGACTTGACGACCGACCAGGGGAACTGGTCCGACATCTTCGTGCTCCCGGTCTACGCCGTACGCACGACGCAGTACGCGCACGCCTGGAGCGATCCGCCGCCCGGCGGCAACGGGAACGCTCTGATCGAGCCCGGCGAGGACGTGGGCTACACGGTCGAGCTCCGGAACGACGGAATCGGCCAGGGCGTCGGCATCGAGGGGCGGCTCCGCGTGCTCAACCGGAACACGGGGCTCCCGGATCCGGCGGTGACGGTGACCGACGGCTTCGCAGCCTACGGCACGCTCGACCCCGGCCAGCGCGGAAGCGGGAGCTATGCGTTCAGCCTGGGCGGGTCGGCCGTCCCGGCGCTCCTCCGCCTCGAGCTCACGGTCGAGGACAACTACGACACGCTTCGAGTCGACCTCACCGACCTCGCGATCCCGGGGCCGGTGGATAGCCTGCGCGCGATCGGCTCCGCGAGCTCGATCAGGATCCTGTGGGAGCGGAACACGGACCCCGATCTCCTCGGCTTCGACATCTACCGCGCGGCGAGCGCGGCCGGGCCGTTCACGCGCGTGAACGCCTACACGGTGGACGGCATCTCCTTCTACGAGGACACGCCGCTCGCGCCGCTCACCCGCTACTACTACAAGGTGGCGGCCCGCGACTCCTCGTTCAACACGGGCCCCCTCTCGGCCGCGATCTCGGTTTCGACCAACCCGCCGCTCGCCGCCGGCTGGCCGATCGAGACCACCCAGGTCACGACCTCGGGCCCGCAGATCTACGACTTCGATCGCGACGGCCGGAACGAGCTGGTGATGGGCTCGGATTACATCTATGCCTGGCGCGCCGATGGGCTCGAGGTGCGGGACGGCGACAACGATCCGCGGAGCTCCGGCCCGTTCACGACCTGGGGGTACGACATCGACAACGGGTTCCGCGGCGATCCGGCGATCGCCGACCTCAACCGGGACGGGTCCTTCGAGATCATCTTCGCGGGCTGGGGCGCGCGGGCTGAGGAGGGGAAGCTCCACGTGCTCGGCCCGGACGGGAACCAGCGCCCCGGCTGGCCGCGCACCTTCTCCTATCCTTTCAACTGGGGCTCAGCCGCGGTCGGGCAGCTCGACCAGGACAACCAGCTCGAGATCGTGGCGATGCGGGGACAGGACGGTGTGGTCTTTGCGTTCAACCACGACGGGACCGAGGTCGTGAACGGCGACGGCAACCCCTCGACCATCGGACCCTTCTTCGTGGTCGGCTCGACCTTCACCTATGCCGGCACCGCCCTCGGCGACTTCGATGGGGACGGCCGCGACGAGGTGGTCGCCGTCGCCAACTCCGCCGCGGGCGAGGTCTTCGTGATCGACGGCGACGGCACGCTGTTGCCCGGCTGGCCGCAGGCGACCGGCGGCCCGATCACCGCGACCCCGGCGGTGGCCGATCTCGACGGCGTCGGGCCGCCCGAGCTCGTGGTCGCCGCCGAGGACGACTCGGTGTACGTATTCAAGGCCGACGGCGGGCGCTTCCCGGGCTGGCCGCGTCTTGCGGAAGTACTCACGGGACAGGCGCGGACCTCATCGCCGATCGTCGCCGACCTCGATCAGAACGGGCAGCTCGATATCCTGTTCGCGGCGAACGACGGCCGCTTCCATGTCTGGCGGCGCGACGGCAGCGCCATGCCGGGCTGGACGAACGTGCTCTTCGCGCAGGACGAGCTCGACGCCGGCGCGACCGAGGCCACGCCGACCGTGGGCGACATCGACGGCGACGGGCAGTACGAGGTGCTCCTCGGCGCCGAGGACCGCCGGCTCTACGCCTGGAATCATGACGGCACCGAGGTCGCCGGATTCCCCATCCAGCTCGAGGGGGAGGTGCGTTCGGGCGCGACGATCGCCGACTTCGACCAGGACGGGCTCGTCGAGATCGCGGTCTCGGGGTACGACCAGAACGTCTACGTGTGGAAGATGCCCTACGCCTACAATCGGGCGCTCGTGCCGTGGGGGAGCTTCCGCCACGATCTCCGGAACACCGGGAACGCCGGCACCTCGACCACGATCGGGATCGACGATCCGGGCGCGGCGCCGCTCGCGGCCGCCTTCCGCCTCGGGCGGGCGCAACCGAATCCGTTCAACCCGGCGACCGAGTTCGCGCTCGACGTGCCGGCGAGCGCCGGCAGGGAGCCGATCGGGCTCCGCATCTACGACGTGAGCGGACGTCTCGCGCGCGTTCTCCTCGCGACCCCGCTCGCGCCGGGCCCGCATCGGTTCACCTGGGACGGCCGGGACGGCCGCGGCGAGCCGCTCGCCTCGGGCGTCTACTTCCTCAAGGCCGATGGCCCCGGGTTCGCGGCCATCCAGAAGCTCGTGCTCGTGAGGTGATGGTGGGGATGAGGAGCAAAGCCCGGGCCTTGGCGCTGCTCGCCGCGGTGGCGGCGCTCGCGCTGGCGAGTGGGAGCGCGCTCGCCGCGGAGGTCGTGCTGACGGCGACCGTCGATCTCCGCGCGGCCGACCTCGGCCTGCAGGAGGTGGCGGCCGGGGTGACCCTCGCCGCGGCCGGCGACGTGCCGGTGACCGTCGCGCGACCCGGCGCGGCGGCCGCCGTGGAAAACGACGTTCGTGCGCAGCTTTTCTCAGGCGACGACGGGCTTCCGCTCCTCGCCCTGACCGTGCCGGTGCCGGCGGCAGCGCGGGCGGTGGCGGCCCGTGTGGTCGCCGTCGATCCCGCGGCGCCGATGCCGCTCCGCGCCCCGCTCCTCGCCCCGGCCGTCGCGCCCGCGGGCGAGGGAGCGCCGGCGCCGCGCGCGGCACGCCCGGCCGCCGCGGCGGCGGCCCCCGCGGTCCTCGGCGCGGCGCTCGGCCGCGCGCGCGGGTCGGCCGCGGCGCACATTGTCCTCCGCGTCGCCGGTTACGACGGCGGCGCCCTCCTGCGCCAGGAGTCGATCGCGGTCGAGATCACGGTCGAGACGGACGGCGGAGACCTCGCCGCGCGCCGCATCGAGCCCGATCTCGAGGCCCGCTTCGCGCGCGCGCGGGGGAGAGCGCGCGCGGCGGCGGTCGCACCGGCGCCGCTCCGCGTGGACGGTGCGTTCGCGCCGCCGCTCGCGCCGACCGCCGACGGGAGCCCGGTCGAGGTCGTCATCATCACGAACGAGGCGCTCCGCCCCGAGTTCGAGCGCCTCGCGCACTTCCGCACGAGCCAGGGCCGCCGCGCCCAGGTGCGCACGGTCGAGTGGATCGCGAGCGCCTACGGGGGCGACGGCTACTCCGACCTCGCGGCGCGGATCCGGGCCTTCATCGCGGATGCCGCCGGGAGCTGGGGCACGGTCTGGGTGCTCCTCGGCGGCGATACCGATGTGATCCCCGCGCGCTACGCCGTGTCGAGCTACTTCGTCGGGACCGCCGAGCCGATCCCGTGCGAGCTCTACTACGCCGCGCTCGACGGCGACTGGAACGCCGACGGGGACGACGAGATCGGCGAGGCGCCGGGGCCGGCGGGCGAGCCGGGCGATCTCGTGGATCTCGTCCCCGATGTCCTCCTCGGGCGCGCCCCGGTGTCGACGCGGGAGGAGGCGCGGACCTTCGTCGACCGGCAGATCGTGTACGAGGAGGGGAGCGGGGCGGCGAGCGACTACCCGGCCTCGGTGCTCTTCCTCGCCGAGGTGCTGTTCGAGTCGCAGGACGGCGCCGCGATCGCCGAGGACACGCGCGCCCTCCTCACCCCCGCCATGAGCCATGCGCGGCTCTACGAGAACCACACCGCCTACCCGGGTGCGGCGCCGCTCTCGCCCGCCTCCTCGCTCGCCGAGCTCGGTCGCGGCTACGGACTCGTCGAGCATGTCGGCCACGGTTTCCGCAACACGCTCTCGGTGGGCGCCGGCTCGCTCTCGAACGCCGATGTGGACGGTCTCGAGAACCGGCCGCGCCTCCCCGTCTTCCTGGCGCTCAACTGCACCTCGGCCGCCATCGACTTCAACTCGATCGGCGAGCACCTGGTCAGGAACCCGGCAGGCGGCGCCATCGCCTACATCGGTTCCTCGCGCTACGCCTTCCCCGGCACCGCCCAGCACTACCAGACCGCGTTCTTCCATGCGGCGTTCCAGGACACGCTCCGCACGGTGGGGGAGGCCGTCCTCCGCGTGCGGAGCCTCCTTGCCGAGCAGGCCGAGGTCGAGGGAGCGCATCGCTGGACCCAGTTCGCGCTCACCGTGATCGGCGATCCGCTGACCCCGCTCTTCACGCGCCCGCCCGCTCCGCTCGTCCTCCGCCACGCGCCCGCGGTGGCCCCGGGCACGCCGGAGGTCGCGATCACCGTGACGGCAGGCGGCGCGGCCGCCGCCTTCGTGCCGGTCGCGCTCCGCGGCGCCGACGGGAGCCTCGCCACCGCCGAGACCGATCGCTCGGGCGAGGTGTCGCTCCCGCTTCCGGCCGGGTCGCAGGGCCCGTTCACGATCGCGGCGAGCGCGCCCGATGCCTGGCCCGCGCGCTCCGGGCTCGCGATCGCGGGTGCCGGCGGCTCCTATCTCGTCGCCGACGCGATCGGGATCGATGACGGCGCGGGCGGTGACGGGGACCGCGTCGCCGAGCCGGGCGAGACGGTGGATCTCCGGGTCACGGTCCTCAATGCGGGCGGCGCCGCGGCCGCGGCGGGCACCGCGCGTCTCACCCTCCTCTCCGGTCCTGCCACCATTATCGACGGCTCGTCGCCGTTTCCTGCGCTCGGGCCGGGGGCCGCGACCGAGGTCGGCTCGCTCCGCTTCACGGTGGCGACGAGCGCCGCCGACCAGGATCTCCTCGCCTTCGAGATCACGCTCGACGCGCCGCCCGAGCGGCGCACGCTGCGCCGGGTCGTCCCGGTGGCCGGGCCACGGCTTGTGCTCGCCGGCCGCACGATCGACGGCGACGGCGCGGTGGCGCCGGGCGAGATCGTTCGCTACGCCCTCCTCCTCGCCAACGTGGGCGCGGGCACGGCGCCCGCGGTCGAGGCGACCGCTCGCGTCATCGATCTCGCGACCGGCGAGCCCGCGTCCGCCGCCGCCATGCTCGATGGCCGCGCGCGGTTCGGAGACCTTCGCGGCGGCGAGACGACGGCCGGCGATCCGTTCCAGTTCTCCCTGGCCGTGGATGCCGAGATCGACAGCCTCCGGCTCGAGGTGCGCGTGGCGAGCGCGTTCGGCGACGAGCCGATCGCCCGGCTCGACTTCCGCCCGCCGGCGGCTCCTACCGGCGCCCGCACCCGCGGCTCCGAGTCCTCGGTGCTCGTATCGTGGGCGGCGCCGCCCGATTCGGATCTCGCCGGCTACCTGGTCGAGCGCGCCCCGGAGGCGGGCGGCCCCTTCGCGAGCGTGACGCCGCGCCCGCTCGCCGCGGCCTACTTCACCGATCGCGATCTCGCCCCGCTCTCGACCTTCAGCTACCGTGTCGCGGCCGTCGACTCGTCGGGGAACCGGAGCCCGTTCTCGGACGCGGCCGCCGGCACCACGAGCCCCGCGCTCCATCCCGGCTGGCCGGTCGCCATGGGCCAGGAGACCGCATCCTCGCCGGTCCTCGCCGATCTGGACGGAGACGGCGCGGAGGAGATCGTGACCGGGGCCGACGCCCTCTACGCCTGGCGCGGCGATGCGACCGAGCTTCGCGACGGGGACTCGAACGTGGTCACGAACGGGGTGTTCACGACCGACGGCCGGTCCGAGCAGCGCGGCTACCACGCGGTGCCGGCGATCGCCGATCTCGACGGGGACGGCGCGCTCGATCTCATCGCCGTGGCCTGGGACTCGGCGCAGGTTTTCGCGTGGCGGCGCGATGGTTCGCGGCTCCCCGGCTGGCCGCAGAGCCTCCGCTGGCCGGACACCGGGAACCGCAACTGGGGCTCGCCCGCGGTCGGCGATCTCGACGGCGACGGCGATCTCGAGGTGGCGGTCCTCGGCGGCGCGGTGGGCGCGGTCTACGCCTGGCACCACGACGGGACCGAGGTGCGGGACGGGGATGCGAACCCGGAGACGCCGGGAGTCCTCTTCCTCCCGGATCCGGCGGCCCCCTACAGCTTCGCGACGCCGGCGCTCGCCGATCTCGACGGCGAGCCCGGGCTCGAGGTGATCGTGGGTCTCGACGAGTCGAGCGGCAGCCTGCACGCGCTCCGCGCCGCGGGCGGCGAGGCGCCCGGGTTCCCCGTCTTCCTCGGCGGCCGCATCTCCTCGTCGCCCGCGCTCGGCGACCTCGATCCCGCGAGCGATGGACTCGAGATCGCGGTCGCGGTCGAGGACGATTCGCTCCACGTGCTGCGGGCGGACGGCAGCGCGGCTCCCGGCTGGCCCGTGTGGGCCTTCATCGAGAACGCGCCGGCGCGCACCTCGTCCCCGGTCCTCGCCGATCTCGACGGCGATGGGACGCTCGAGGTGATCTTCGCCGAGAACTCGGCGGCCCAGATCCACCAGGCGCGGCTCCTCGTCTTCCACGCCGACGGGACGCTCCGCCCCGGCTTCACCGATCTCACCTTCGCCACCGATCCGGAGGCGATCGCGGCGCGCGCCACCCAGTCGACGCCGGTCGTCGGGGACGTGGACGGGGACCCGGAGCCCGAGATTCTCCTCGGCGCCGAGGACGGCCGCATCTACGGCTGGAACCCGGACGCGTCGGCGGTGAGCGGGTTCCCGATCCAGACCGACGGGGAGGTGCGCGGAGCGGCGGCGCTCGGCGACGTGGACTCGGACGGCCTCGTCGAGGTGGTGGTCGCCGGCTGGGATCGCCGGCTCTACGTCTGGGATCTGGCCGGCGTGGCGGCCCCGGAGCGTCTGCCCTGGCCCTTCTTCCATCGCGACGCGCACAACAGCGGCAACGTGGAGCTCCCGTTCGCTCCGCTCGCGGCGCCGGACCGGGAGCCGGGGGCCGGCGCGGCCGCTGTCGCGGATAACCACGGCAGACCGCAGCTTCTAGCGCCATGGCCGAGCCCGGCCAATCCGGCGGCCGAGATCCGGTTCCGCCTGCCGGCGGCGGGCGCGGTCGATCTCTCTCTCTACGGCGTCGGCGGGCGTCTCGTGCGCGAGCTCGTCGCCACGGCGCTCCCGGCCGGCGAGCATCGCCTGACCTGGGACGGGCGGAGCGCGAGCGGCGCCCTCGTTCCCTCCGGCGTGTACTGGCTTCGTCTCCTCGCCCCGGGTGGGGAGGCGGTCGAGCGCGTCACGGTGATCCGGTGATGCGCGCGGGCTCACATCGATGAAGGTTGAGGACCCATGAAGCTCCTGGCTCTGTTTGCGGGCGGATTCCTGTTGGCGGCGGGCGTGGCCGCCGCCGAGACCGTGCTCGTCGAGGAGATGCGCTTCGAGCGTGACGCGCCTGCGCGTGGAAGCGGGCGCCGGGGACGCCGTCACCGTGAGCTATCCCGGCGCTCTCCCGGGCCGGGACGGTGCGCCCGATCTGCCGCTCGTGCCGCTCTGGATCGAGGTGCCGGCGGGGATGCACGTGGTCGGCGTGAAGGCGGAGCCGCTCGGCGTGGAGAGGCAGGAGCGCGTGCGCGTGGCGCCCGTGGCGCCCGACACGCGGGCCGACGAGGAGCCGCAGCCGGCGCTCGCGGATCCGGGGATCTACGGGAGCGCGGGCCTGTATCCGGCGGCGTGGGCCGAGCTCGCGAGCGAGGGCTCGCTCCGCGGGCACCAGCTCGCCTGCGTGCTCGTGGCGCCCGCGCGCTGGAATGCGGGAAGCGGTGCGCTCGAGACCGCGAGCGCGGTCACGGTGACTCTGGTGCTCGCTCCGGGGCGGGCGCCAGGCGCGCCGGAGCCGCTCGCAGCGCCATCGCGTCGTCGCGGAGATCGAGGCCCGCTTCGAGGCGGGGGCGGAGAAGATGATCCGGCGCTTCGCACCGGCCGCGGCCACCGAGGGCTACGAGGACGTGGGGAACGGCCCGGCGGGGCCGGGACCCTATCAGCCCAGCTTCCGGCCGACCGCGGACGGGAGCGCGGTCGAGTATGTGATCGTGACCTCGACGGCGATGGCGGCGGAGTTCCAGCGCCTCGCCGACTGGAAGACCAGGAAGGGCGTGCAGGCCGTGGTGCGTACGGTCGAGTGGATCGACCAGACCTATCCAAACGGGGTGGACCGCGCGGAGCGGATCCGCTTCTTCCTCCGCGACGCCTACCAGAACTGGGGCGCGCTCTTCGCGCTCCTCGGCGGCGACACCGACGTCGTGCCGCCACGCTACGCGATGATGGTGAGCGGCGAGGCCATCCCGGCGGACATGTACTACGGCTGTCTGGAAGGCAACTGGAATGCAGACGGCGACGCGCGCTTCGGCGAATCGCGGTCGAATCCGCCGGGCGACAACGCCGACCTCTACTTCGACGTGACGATCGGGAGGGCGCCGGTCTCGACCGCGCCCCAGGCCCAGGCCATCGTCAACAAGCTCCTCGCGTACGAGGAGAACCCGCCCTCGGATGGACTGTATCCCGCCTCCTGGCTGGCCCTGGCCGAGCGCCTCGATGCGACGCTGAACGGGGCCACGCTCGCCGAGGAGGCGCGAGCGTACCTGCCGCCGTGGATGCGCGTCGTCCGCCTGTACGAGGAGTCGGCGAACTATCCCGGCTCGATCGAGCTCACCCGGCAGGGGGCGATCGACTCGATCGACGCCGGCTTCGGCATCGTGCACCACGTCGGGCACGGCTTCCGGAACTCGATGTCGGTGGGGCCCGGCACGCTCTCCAACACGGAGGCCGACGCCTTCGTGAACGGCCCGCGCAACTCGGTCGTCTTCGCCATCAACTGCAGCTCGGCCTCGATCGATTTCAACGCGATCGGCGAGCGCTTCGTCAAGAACCCGGCGGGCGGCGCGGTCGCCTACGTCGGCACCTCGCGCGATGCGCACATCCCGACCTCCCGCATCTACCAGGGCGAGTGGTACCGGCAGGTGTTCCGCGACTCGGTGTTCTCTCTGGGCCTGGCCACCGATCGGGCTCGCAATCTCCTCGTGCCGGTCTCCCCCTTCGACAGCTCCCAGCGCCGGACCCTCCTCATGACGACGCTCCTCGGGGATCCGGAGACCGACATGTACGTGAACGCGGTGATCCCGATTGCGGTCACGCACCCCGCGTCGGTGCCGCTCGGGTCGGCGCCGATCACGGTGACCGTGACGGCCGGCGGTTTGCCGCTCGCCGGGGCGACGGTCACCCTGTGGAAGGCCAACGAGGCCTACGCGCGGGGCAAGACCGCGGCGAACGGCCAGCTCCAGCTCCCCATCGGGGCGGACACGGCCGGCAACCTCACTCTCACCGTGCACAAGAGCTACTACCGCCCGTACACGGCGGCGATCCCGGTGACCGCGGCCACCGGCCCGGTCGTCTTTATCCAGTCGCTCACGGTGGATGACGACACGAACGGCGCGTCGAGCGGGGACGGGGACGGGCAGGCGGACGCCGGGGAGACGGTAGAACTCCGCGTCGCCCTCCGGAACGGCGGCACGGCGACTGTGACGGGCCTCACCGCGACGCTCGCCGCGACCACCGACTCGCTGGGCGCGCTCTCGATCCTCCAGGACACGGTGAGCTACGGCACGCTCGTCCCGGGCGGCATCTCCCTGGGGAGCGGGCCCTTCGTCATCGCGATCGCCGCCGACGCCCCGGTCGCGTACCAGCCGGTGCTGACGCTCACGGCCACGGGCGACCAGGGCACCTGGTCCGATGTCCGCGTGCTCCCGCTCCGGCGGCCCTACCTCGAGCACTACGCCCACGCTGTGGACGATGCCGCGCCGCGCGGAAACGGAAACGGGATCGTCGAGGCGGGAGAGGAGATCCACTACCGGGTGACGCTCCGGAACGCGGGTCAGGACCGGGCGATGGGAGTGACCGGGACGCTCCGGGCGCTCCGAGTGTCGGACCGCCTGCCGCATCCGCTCGTCACGGTCACCGACGTGAACGCGACCTTCGGGACGCTGCCCCCGGGCCAGCAGGTCGAGGGGGATCGCTTCGCCTTCACGCTCGATCCCGCCTGCGCTCCGGCCACCGTCCTCCTCGAGCTCACGCTGGCGGACGCCCTCGGCCCGGCGGATCTCCAGTTCCTCGACGTGCTCGTGCCCACCCCGCCCGACAGCTTCAAGGCCTTCGGTTCCCCGACCTCGATCCGCCTCACCTGGCGGCGATCGCAGTCGGCGGACACGCGCGGCTATGACATCTACCGCGGGACGAGCCCGGGCGGGCCGTTCGACCGCGTGAACAGCTTCATGGTGGAAGGCACAGCGGCCTTCGAGGACGGGAACCTGCCCGGCTTCACCCGCTTTTACTACAAGGTCGCGGCGCGCGACTCCTCCTTCAACGCGTCCCCATTCTCCGCGGTCTTCTCGTCGACGACCAGTCCGCCCTACGCGGCAGGCTGGCCGATCGAGACCGGGCAGCAGACTTCCTCGTCGGTCATCATCGCGGACGTGGACGGCGGCCCGCACATGGAGCTCCTCGTCGGTTCCGACATGCTGTACGCCTGGCATGGCGACGGCACCGAGCTCGTGGACGGCGACGACAACCCGAGCACAAGCGGTCCGATCTCCCTCCTCGGCCGGGCGTTCGGGACGGCCGCGGCCTTTGGCTTCCCGGCGACCCCGGCCGCGGGGAACATGGACGGCGTCGGCGATCTCGAGATCGCGAACGTGAGCTACGCCCGCGACTCGCTCTACGTCTGGGACACGCAGGGCGAGCCCATGCCCGGCTGGCCGAAGACGGTGCTCGACGACTTCAACTGGGCATCCCCCGTCATGGCGGACCTCGACGGAGATGGCGATCTCGAGATCGTGGTCTCGGCGGCGCGGGAGGGCCGGGTCTTCGCCTGGCACCACGATGGGACCGAGCTCGTCGACGGCGACAACGATCCGCAGACCGATGGCATCCTCGCCATCGTCAGCGGTGCGTTCTTCACGTACGGCTCTCCTGCCGTGGGCAATCTGGACGCCGATCCGGAGCTCGAGATCGTGATCCCGTACAACATCTTCATCGGCAACACGGGCCCGGTCTACGCCTTCAACATTGACGGGACCGTGGTGCCGGGCTGGCCCTTCCTGACCGGCGCCGGCGGCGTCCCCTCCCAGGTGAGCTCCTCCCCGGTCATCGCCGATCTCGACGGGGATGGCGATGAAGAGGTGATCATCGTCTGCGAGCGCAACTTCGGCACCATCTACGTGCTGAACGGCAATGGGACGAGTGTCCCCGGCTGGCCGCAGAACATCATCTCGCTCACGGACCAGGGGCGCCTCCCGTCCCCATCGGTCGGCGATATCAATGCCGACGGGTCGCTCGATCTCGTCTTCCTCGACACCGACGGCCGGCTCTACGCGTTCCAGCGCACCGGCCAGCTCATGCCCGGGTTCCCGGTCTGGTACTACCCCGAGGATCCGCCGGCCGAAGGTTCGCAGTCGACCGCCTCGCTCGCCGACATCGACGGGGACGGCTTCCTCGAGATCCTCTTCGGCGACGAGGCGGGCCGGCTCCACGGCTACAACCATGACGCGACGCTCGCCGCGGGCTTCCCGATCCAGCTCACCGGAGAGGTGCGCGGCACGCCCGCGGTCTGGGACCTCGATCGCGACGGGAAGCTCGAGCTCGCAGTCGCCTGCTTCGACGCGAGCGTCTACGTGTGGGATCTCCAGGCCGAGTTCAATCCGGCGCGCATACCGTGGCCCTTCTTCCGGCACGACACGCGGAACACCGGCCGCTTCCAGAGCCCGGTCCAGCCGAACGCCGTCGCCGAGCCCGGTCCGGCGCCGCTGGTCGCCGTTCCCGCCTTCCGTCCGGCCCGCCCGAACCCGTTCAACCCGGTGACCACGCTCTCCTTCGACGTGCCGGGAGAAGCGGGCGGGGCGCGTCCCGTCACGCTCGCCATCTACGACGTGAACGGCCGCCTCCTCCGCGAGCTCGTCGCCGGCCCGGTCGGGACAGGCTCGCACGCCGTGCGCTGGGACGGCCGGACGGCGGGCGGGCAGATCGTCGGTTCCGGGGTCTACTTCGCCCGCATCTCGATCGGCGGCGACTTCAGCGCCGCCCAGAAGCTCGTTGTCATCCGGTAGAGTGCCGGCCATGTTCTCAGGTCCCGTGGAGAATGGAGTCGCGCGATGAAGAAGTGCATCGATGTCCGGAAGGCGGCCGCTCGCCTCGTGCTGCTCGTCCCCTGCGCGCTGCTCATCGTCGCGGCGCGGGTCGCCGCCGCGCCGGTCACCATCGTCGAGGAAGTGCGCTTCGAGCGCGAGAAGCTGCGCGTCACGACCGCGGAGGGCGGGGCGCTGAGCGTGCGCTATCCGGGCGCCGTGCGGGCTCCGGAAGGAGCCCCGGATCTGCCCCTGGTGCCGTTGTGGATCGAGGTGCCGGCGGACATGCACGTCGTGGGCGTGACCGCCGCCCCGAGCGGCGTCGCGAAGCAGTCGGCCGCGCGCCTGGCGCCGGTGGCGCCCGACGCGCGCGTGGATGAGACACCCCGGCCGGCGCTCGCCGATCCCGGGATCTACGGGAGCGGAAGGTCTTACCCGGCGGCGTGGGCCGAGCTCGCGAGCGAGGGCATGCTCCGCGGGCACGTCCTCGCCTGCGTGCTCGTGGCCCCGGTGCGCTGGGATGCGGGGAGCGGCACGCTCGAGACGGCGAGCGCGGTCACGGTGACCCTCGAGCTGGCGCCCGGGCGGTCCATGGAACCCCTCGCGCGGCGCCGCATCGTCGCCGAGATCGAGGCCAAGTTCGAAGCGGGCGCCGGGAAGATGATCCGGCGGTTCGCGCCGGCGGTGGCGACCGAGGAGCTCGGGGACGTGGGAGACGGGCCGGCGGGGCCGGGGCCGTATCAGCCCACCTTCCGGCCGTCGCTGGACGGGAGCGCGGTCGAGTACGTGATCGTGACCTCGGCGGCGCTCGAGAGCGAGTTCCAGCGGCTTGCGGACTGGAAGACCAAGAAGGGGGTGCAGTCGGTGGTGCGCACGGTCGAGTGGATCGACCAGACCTATCCGAACGGGGTGGACCGGGCGGAACGGGTCCGCTTCTTCCTCCGGGACGCGTACCAGAACTGGAATGCGCTCTTCGTGCTCCTCGGCGGCGACACCGACATCGTGCCGCCCCGCTATGCCGAGAGCACGTACTATGATGACTCGATCCCCGCCGACTACTACTACGCCTGTCTCGACCGCAACTGGAACCAGGACGGCGACTGGCGCTTCGGGGAGGCACGTTTCATCAACGTGCCCTCCGACTCCTGCGACTTCTATTTCGAGCTGTCGGTCGGGCGGGCGCCGGTCTCGACCCTGGCCGAGGCGCGGACCTTCGTCAACAAGACGCTCCTCTACGAGCAGAACCCGCCGGCGAGCGCCCGCTACCCGGCGTCGGTCGTCGTCCTCGCCGAGCGGCTCTTCCCGACGACACACGGCGCCGACATCGCCGAGGAGGCGTTGGCCCAGGTGCCGCCGTGGATGCGGATCGTGCGCCTCTACGAGGAGTCAGCGAGCTATCCCGGCTCGATCGAGCTGTCGCGACAGACCGCCATCGACTCGATCAACGCCGGCTTCGGCATCATCCATCACGTCGGGCACGGCTACCGGAACACCATGTCGGTCGGGAGCGGTACGCTCAACAACTCGGATGCCGACGCGCTCATCAACGCGCCGCGGAACTCGGTCGTCTTCGCCATCAACTGCAGCTCGGCCTCGATCGACTTCAATTCGATCGGCGAGCGCTTCGTCAAGAACGCGAACGGAGGCTCGATCGCCTATATTGGCACCTCGCGCCTCGCCTTCGTCGTGGCCTCCGAGATCTTCCAGAACGCCTGGTACCTCGAGGTGTTCGAGGACTCGACGCGCTCGATCGGGCTCGCCACCGACCTCGCGCGCGCATCCCTCCTGCCCGGCTCGGAGTTCGAGTCGGCCAACCGCTGGAACCTGCTCGCGACGACCCTGCTCGGAGATCCGGAGGCGGATCTCTACACGAACGCGGTGGTGCCGATCGCGGTGACGCATCCGGCGAGCGTGGCGCTCGGTTCGGCGCCGATCACGGTGACGGTGACGGCGGGCGGCTCGCCGGTCGCGGGGGCATCGGTGACGCTCTGGAAAGCGGGGGAGAGCTACGTCCGCGCGATCACCGGGGCGAACGGCCAGGCGCAGCTCGCGGTCGGGGCGCAGACCACGGGGACGATGGCGCTCACCGTACACAAGAGCTACTACCGGCCGTATCTCGCGACGGTGAACGTGACGGCGGGAAGCGGGCCGTACGTGTACGTGCAGACGATGGTGGTGGACGACGACGGAGTGGCGCCCTCGAGCGGGGACGGGGACGGGCAGGCGGACGCCGGGGAGACGGTCGAGCTCCGCCTGACGCTCCGGAACGGCGGCGGCGCGCAGGCCACGGGGGTCGTCGGCACGCTCACCGAGAACGATCCGGAGAACGCGCTCACCATCATCCAGAACACGGTGACCTACGGGACCCTGGGCGCCGGCGGGAGCTCGCAGGGGAGCGGGGCGTACGTGGTCGACGATCGCCGCGGACGCACCGGTCGCCTATCAGCCCGCGCTCACCCTCGTCGTGACGAGCGGGCAGGGGACGTGGCCGGATGTGACCTTGCTGCCGCTCCGGCGGCCGTACCTCGAGCACTATTCGCACGTGGTGGACGATGCGGCGCCGCGCGGGGACGGGGACGGGATCGTCGAGGCGGGGGAGGAGATCTACTACCGGGTGACGCTCAAGAACACGGGGCAGGATCGGGCGACCGGGGTCACGGGAGCGCTGCGGGCGCTCCGGGTGTCCGATCGCCTGCCGCACCCGGGCGTGACGGTGGGCGATGCGAACGCGAGCTTCGGGACGCTCGCCCCTGGGCAGCAGGTCCAGGGAGATCGCTTCGCCTTCACGCTCGGCTCGACCGTGGATCCGCTGACCGTGCTCCTCGAGCTGACGCTCGCCGACGCGCTGGGGCCGGCCGATCTCCAGTTCATCGACGTGACCGTGCCGACGGAGGTGGACACGGTGACCGCCTTCGGCGCGCCGAGCTCGATCCGGCTCACCTGGAACCGGTGCAAATCGGAGGATGCGCGCGGGTACGACATCGAGCGGGCAACGGGCCCGGGCGGGCCGTTCACGCGCATCAACACCTACACGGTGGACGGAACGGCGGCGTTCGAGGACCGCGGCTTGCCGGCGCTCACGCGCTACTACTACCGCATCGTGGCGCGAGATTCGTCCTACAACGCGTCGCGGCCGTCCCTGGTCATCTCCGGCACCACCAATCCGCCCTACAGCGCGGGCTGGCCGATCGAGATCGGCCAGCAGACGTCCTCCTCGCCGATCGTCGCCGATATCGACGGCGGTTCGCACATCGAGGTGCTCTGCGGCGGCGACGTGCAGTACGCCTGGCACGGCGACGGCACCGAGGTCGTGGACGGCGACACCGATCCGCGCACCAACGGGCCCTTCTCCCTCTACGGGCGCGGCAGCACGAGCCCCGGCTACGCGGCCACCCCTGCGGCCGGCAACATCGATCAGACCGGCTGGCTCGAGGTGGCCAACGTCACGTTCTCCGCGGACACGCTCTACGTCTGGAACAACCAGGGGCAGTTCATGCCGGGGTGGCCGAAGTCGGTGCTCGACGATCTCAACTGGGGCTCGGCGCTCCTCGCCGATCTGGATCAGAACGGGGATCTCGAGATCGCGGTCTGGGCGGCCAACGGCGGGCGGCTCTTCGCGTGGCATCACACCGGCCAGGAGCTGGTCGACGGCGACCTGAATCCCTCGACCGACGGCGTTCTCGCCCGCATCTTCGGCACGTCATTCAACTACGGGAGCGCGGCCGTCGCCCAGCTCGACGCCGACTCGCCGCTCGAGATCCTGGTTCCGGTCGGCCGGTCCACGGATCAGAGCGGCGGCATCTATGCCTTCAATATCGACGGGACCTTCGTTTCTGGCTGGCCGTTCTTCACCGGCAGCCCGCAGACTCCCTCCGAGGTGAGCTCCTCGATTGCGGTCGGCGATCTCGACAACGACGGCGACGAGGAGATCGTCTTCTCCTGCGAGCGCGACGGCGGGCGGGTGTATGTCCTCAACCGGAACGGCACGGTGGTCGGGGGCTGGCCGCAGGTCGCCGCCTCCTACACGACCGACGCCCGCCTGCCCTCACCAGTGCTCGCCGACATCGACGGGGACGGGCGGCTCGATATCGTCTATCCCGACACGAACGGCGTCCTGCACGTGTGGAGCCGGAGCGGACTCGTGATGCCCGGCTTCCCCGTCACCTACTTCATGGATCCGCAGAACCAGACCACCCAGTCGACGCCTTCGGTCGGCGACATCGACGGGGACGCCCGGCCGGAGATCCTGTTCGGCGACGAGTCGGGGAAGGTCCACGCCTACAACCATGACGGGACGCTCGCCCCGGGTTTCCCGATCCAGCTCCCGGGCGAGGTGCGCTCGACGCCGGCGCTCTGGGACGTGGATCGCGACAACCTGGTCGAGGCGGTGGTCACCTGCTACGACGGGACCGTGTACATGTGGGATCTGGTCGGCCCCTTCAATCCGACCAAACTCGCGTGGCCCTTCTTCCGGCACGACGTCCAGAACACGGGACGCGTGGCCACCGCGGTGCAGACCGGCATCGAGGAGCCCGCGCCCGCGGTGACGCCGGCGGTCGCGGCGTTCCACGCGGCGCGCCCGAACCCCTTCAATCCGTGGACGACGCTCGCCTTCGACGTGCCGGGGGCTGAGTCCGGTGCGCGCCCGGTCACGCTCGAGATCGTGGATGTCGCCGGCCGGATCGTCCGCCGGCTCCTCGACGGGCCGGTCGCGACGGGTTCGCATGCGATCGCCTGGGACGGCCGCGGGTCGAACGGCGCCGTGGCCGCTTCGGGCGTGTACTTCGCCCGCATCAGGATCGGGAACTTCGAGTCCACGCAGAAGCTCACGCTCGTGCGATGACAGCGCAGCGAAGAAGCCAACGAAGGAGCCATCGGATGATGAGACGTTCTCCGGGCGCCACGGCGCTCTTCTCGACCGCGCCCTTCATCATGCTCGCCCTCGCGTCCATGGTCGCACCGCGTCCCCTCGCCGCGGCGACGCGGGTCGAGGAGGTGCGCTTCGACCGGGCCGCGCTCGCGATCGAGGCGCGGGCCGACGGAGCGGTCGCCGTGCGCTACCCGCGGGCGACCCCGGCTCCCGCGGGGGCGCCCGATCTGCCCTGGGTGCCGGTGTGGATCGAGGTGCCGGCGGGAATGCGGGTGACCGGCGTGAGCGCCGCGCCGGGCGGCGTTGCAAAGCAACCGGACGTGCGCGTGGCTCCGGTGGCGCCGGACGCGCGCGGCGACGAGACGCCCCGGGCGGCGCTCGCCGATCCGGCGATCTACGGGAGCGCGGGCCTCTATCCGGCAACGTGGGCGCGGCTGGCGAGCGAGGGAACGCTGCGCGGGCACGCGGTCGCCTGCGTTCTCGTGGCCCCGGCGCGCTGGGATGTGGGGAGCGGCACGCTCGAGACGGCGAGCGCCGTCACGGTGACGCTCCTGCTCGAGCCCGGACGGCCCACGGGGGTGGCCGAGCCGCTCGTACGCCGGCGCGTCGTCGCCGAGATCGAGGCCAGGTTCGAGGACGGCGCGGCCGCGCTCATCCGCGGCTTCGCCAGGGCGGCGGCGACCGAGGACCTCGGCCAGGAGTCCGCTCTGGGCATCGGCGATGTGGGAAACGGTCCGGCGGGGCCGGGGCCCTACCAGCCCACCTTCCGGCCATCGCTGGACGGGAGCGCGGTCGAGTACGTGATCGTGACCGGGTCGGCGCTCGAACCCGAGTTCCAGCGCCTCGCGGACTGGAAAACGAGGAAGGGCGTGCAGGCGGCGGTGCGCACGGTCGAGTGGATCGACCAGACCTATCCGAACGGGGTGGATCGGGCGGAGCGGATCCGCTTCTTCCTACGCGATGCCTATCAGAACTGGGGGACGCTGTTCGTGCTCCTCGGCGGCGATACCGACATCGTGCCGCCGCGTTATGCGCAGATGATCGTCTACGAGGGGGAGCAGATCCCCGCCGACTACTACTACAGCTGTCTGGACGGTAACTGGAACGCGGACGGGGACTCCCGCTTCGGCGAATCGCTGACCGCGGGGTTCTCGGACGACATCGACCTCGCCTTCGAGGTCCATGTCGGGAGGGCGCCGGTCTCCACGGTCGCCGAGGCGCAGGCCTTCGTCAACAAGACGCTCACCTACGAGCAGACGCCGCCGGCCGGCGCCCGCTACCCGGCGTCCTTCATCGCTCTCGCCGAGCGCCTGTTCAGCGATCAGCACGGCGCCGACATCGCCGAGGAGGCCATTGCCTCCCTGCCGCCGTGGATGCGGGTGGTCCGCGGGTACGAGGAGTCGGCGAGCTATCCCGGCTCGATCGAGCTCTCGCGGCAGACCGCCATCGACTCGATCAACGCCGGCTTCGGCATCATCCATCACGTCGGGCACGGCTACCGGAACACCATGTCGGTCGGGAGCGGTACGCTCAACAACTCGGATGCCGACGCGCTCGTGAACGGGTCGCGGAACTCGGTCGTCTTCGCCATCAACTGCAGCTCGGCCTCGATCGACTTCAACTCGATCGGCGAGCGCTTCGTCAAGAACGCGAACGGCGGCTCGATCGCCTATATCGGCACCTCGCGCCTCGCCTTCGTCTCGCCGTCCCGGGTCTTCCAGAACGAGTGGTACGCGACCATCTTCGATTCGACGAGCGCGTACGGCAAGAATCTCGGTGCGGCGACGAGCTTCGCGCGCCTGGCCCTCGTTCCCAACTCGGAGTACGACTCGGGGACGCGCTGGAACCTGCTCGCGACGACGCTGCTCGGGGATCCGGAGGTGGACCTCTACACGAACGCGGCGGTGCCGATCGCGGTGACGCATCCGGCGAGCGTGGCGCTCGGTTCGGCGCCGATCACGGTGACGGTGACGGCGGGCGGCTCGCCGGTCGCGGGAGCGTCGGTGACCCTGCGGAAGACGGCGGAGACCTACGTCCGCGGGATCACCGGGGCCAACGGCCAGGCGCAGCTCGCGGTGGGGGCGCAGACGACGGGGACGCTGGCGCTGACCGTACACAAGAGCTACTACCGGCCGTATCTCGCGACGGTGAACGTGACGGCGGGAAGCGGGCCGTACGTGTACGTGCAGACGATGGTGGTGGACGACGACGGGGTGGGGCAGTCGAGCGGCGACGGGGACGGGCAGGCGGATGCCGGGGAGACGGTCGAGCTCCGCTTGACGCTCCGGAACGGCGGCGGGGCGCAGGCCACCGGCGTCGTGGGGACGCTCAGCGAGAACGATCCGGAGAACGCGCTCACGATCGCGCAGGGCTCGGTGAGCTACGGCACCCTGGGCGCCGGCGGGAGCTCGCAGGGGAGCGGGGCGTACGTGGTGACGATCGCCGCGGACGCACCGGTCGCCTATCAGCCCGCGCTCACCCTCGTCGTGACGAGCGGGCAGGGGACGTGGCCGGATGTGACCTTGCTGCCGCTCCGGCGGCCGTACCTCGAGCACTATTCGCACGTGGTGGACGATGCGGCGCCGCGCGGGGACGGGGACGGGATCGTCGAGGCGGGGGAGGAGATCTACTACCGAGTGACGCTCAAGAACAGGGGGCAGGATCGGGCGACCGGGGTCACGGGAGCGCTGCGGGCGCTCCGGGTGTCCGATCGCCTGCCGCACCCGGGCGTGACGGTGGGCGATGCGAACGCGAGCTTCGGGACGCTCGCCCCTGGGCAGCAGGTCGAGGGAGATCGCTTCGCCTTCACGCTCGGCTCGACCGTGGATCCGCTGACGCTCCTCCTCGAGCTCACGCTCGCCGACGCGCTGGGGCCGGCCGATCTCCAGTTCCTCGACGTGATAGCACCCGTGGAGCCGGATACGCTGACGGCGTTCGGATCGCCGAGCTCGATCCGTCTCACCTGGAACCGCTCGGCGTCCGCCGACGCACGCGGCTACGACGTCCATCGCGCGCCGAACCCGGGCGGGCCGTTCACGCGCATCAACTCCTACACGGTGGACGGGACCTCGGCGTTCGAGGACCGCGGCTTGCCGGCCCTCACGCGCTACTACTACCGGGTGGTGGCGCGGGACTCCTCGTACAACGCCTCGCCGCCGACCCTCGTCATCTCGGGCACCACCAATCCGCCTTACATGCCCGGCTGGCCGATCGAGCTGGCGCAACAGACCCAGTCCTCGCTCGTCCTCTCCAACACGGAGGGCGGCTCCGACTACGAGGTCTTCACCGCCGCCGACATGCAGTACGGCTGGCATGCGAACGGCACCGAGATCGTCGACGGCGACGACGACGACCGCACGAACGGGCCCTACTCCCGCTACGGCTACAGCGGAGTCAAGGGGTTCTCGGCCACCGCCGCCATCGGCGACCTCGACCGCAACGGCGACTACGAGATCGCGAACGTCGGCTGGGCGGCGGAGAGCCTCTACGTGTGGGATCACACGGGCCAGCTCGAGAGCGGCTGGCCCAAGTGGGTGATGGACGACTTTAACTGGCCGTCGCCCGTGCTCTACGATCTCGACGGCGACAGCGATCTCGAGGTCATCCTGTGGGCCGCCAACGGCGGGCGGCTCTTCGCCTGGCATCACACCGGGGTCGAGGTGGCCGACGGCGACGGGAATCCGGCGACCGACGGCGTGCTCCATCGGGTGTTCGGCACCTCCTTCAACTACTCGTCGCCGGCGGTCGCCGACATCGACGGCGACCTCCGTCCCGAGATCGTGTTCTGCGTCAACCTCTCGAGCGACATGACGGGCAAGGTCTACGCCGTGAACCACGACGGCACGCTCGCGACCGGCTGGCCGTACTCGACCGGGACCGTGAGCGACGGGTCGCAGATCACCTCCTCGCCGGCGATCGGGGACCTCGACCGGAACGGCACCAACGAGATCATCCTCGTCGCCGATCGCAGCGGCGGCCTCATGTACGTCCTCGGCGGGGACGGCACGGTGCGGCCGGGGTGGCCGCGCTTGGCGCCGGCCGTGTCCGGACAGTCGCGCACGAGCTCTCCGGCGCTCGGCGATCTCGACGGCGACACCTACCTCGACATCGCCTATGCCGGATCGGACGGCCGCCTCTACGCCTTCAAGCGCGACGGGACGCAGCTCCCAGGGTTCCCGGTCGTCTTCGCCACGGGGTCGAGCCAGGCGACCCAGTCGACGCCCTCGATCGCCGACATCGACGGGGACGGAGCGCTCGAGATCCTGTTCGGTGATGAGACCGGCAAGGTGCACGCCTATCACAACGACGGCACGCTCGTCGCCGGGTTCCCGATCCAGACGAACGGCGAGGTGCGCTCGACCCCGGTCGTCTGGGACATCGATCAGGACACGATGACCGAGGTCGCCGTGGTCGGCTGGGACGGGAACGTCTACATCTGGGATCTGCCGAGCGAGTTCAACCCGCTCCGGGCGCCGTGGCCCTTCTTCCATCACGATGTGCGGAACACCGGCTGGATGCAGACCGCGCCGCTCGCGGTCGGGATCGCGGAGCCGCCGGCCCCGGCGGCTCCGGCCGCCGCGCGCGTCTACCCGGCGCGCCCCAATCCGTTCAACCCGGCGACCACGATCGCCTTCGACGTGCCGGGCACCGGGGCCTTGCCGGTCGCGATCGCCGCGTACGACGTGACGGGGCGGCTCGTGCGGCGGCTCCTCGCGGGGCCGGTCGGCGCCGGGCAGCACGCGATCACCTGGGACGGGCGCGGGAAGAGCGGCGAGGTGCTCGGAACCGGCATCTACTTCCTCCGGATCGCGATCGGCGAGCAGGTGTTCACCGAGAAGGTGGCGCTCGTGAAATGACTGCGCGCCGGGTTTCGCCAGAGGGCGGCCTCCTTCTCGCCGGCGCGATCCTGCTCCTCGGCGCCGGCACCCCGCGCGCGGCGCGGGCGGCCGAGATCGTCCTCTCCTTCCCGCCCGAGCGGCTCGCTCTCGTCCCCGCGGCGGGCTCGACCGCGGTGCGCTATCGCGGGGCGTTCGTGGGGGCGCGCCCCGATGAACCGGCGCTCCCGGTCGTCACGATCTACGTCGAGGCGCCGGCGGGAACGACCGCCGACCGGGTCACCGTCGAGATCGAGTCGGCGCTCGCCCTCGGCGTGCATCGGCTCGCGGCTGCGGGCTCCGATCACCGCATCGATGCCGGCGCCGCGGCTCCGCCGCCGCCGCCCCTCGAGACCGTCGTGTGCGGGCGGGGCGGATCGCATCCCGTAGACATCGCCTCCTTCGCCGGGCGCGGCGCGCTCCGCGGGCGGACGCTCCTCGCGTTTCGCGTGAGCCCCTTTCGCTGGTTCCCGGAGAGCGGCGAGCTCGAGCTCCTGACCCGTCTTCGCCTCCGCTACGAGCTCGCGGCGGCCCCCGATATCGCTCTCCCCCGGCGCCGCGTCGTGCCGGCGATCGAGAAGCGGTTCGAACGGGGACTCGGGCACCTGCTGGCGGCCGGCGGCAGCGTGGCCGTGCCCGCGTCCGCGCCCCGCGAGGATCCCGCGCCGGCCGGCCCCGGTCCCTATCAACCCACGTTCCGCCCGACGGCAGACGGGAGCCCCGTCGAGTACGTGATCGTCACCTCGGCGGCGCTCGCCTCGCGCTTCGAGCCGCTCGCCCGCTGGAAGACGGAGAAGGGCGTGCAGGGGGTCGTGCGCACGGTCGAGTGGATCGATGCGACCTATCCGAACGGGGTGGACCGCGCCGAGCGCATCCGCTTCTTCCTCCGGGATGCGTATCAGAACTGGGGGACGCTCTTCGTCCTCCTCGGCGGCGACACCGATGTCATCCCCTATCGCTCCGCGGTGACGACCCTTTTCGGCGGCGAGACCATCCCGGCCGACTACTACTACATGTGTCTCGAGGGGAACTGGAACGCCGACGGCGACGCCCGCTTCGGCGAGGCGTTCCAGGATGCGGGCGATCCCGGGGACCAGGCCGACATCATGCCCGAGGTGTATGCAGGCCGCGCGCCGGTATCGACCACGGCCCAGGCCGACGTCTTCGTCCAGAAGACGATCGCCTACGACCGCGCGCCGGCCGCCGGGAACGGCTACCCGGCCTCGATCCTCTTCCTCGCCGAGCGGCTCTTCACCAACATCGACGGGGCGCTCGTGGCCGAGGAGGCGAACGCCCTCGTCCCCGCGCACTGGAAGCGGGTCCGGCTCTACGAGGAGCACCAGAACTGGCCCGGGTCCCTGCCCGAGACCTACCAGGCGGCCGTCGATTCGATCGGGAACGGCTTCGGCATCCTCCACCATGTCGGGCACGGCTACCGGAACACCATGTCGGTCGGCGACGGGGTGCTCACCAACGCGGATGCCGACGCGCTCGCGAACGGCCCGCGGAACTCGGTCGTCTTCGCCATCAACTGCAGCTCGGCCTCGATCGACTTCAACTCGATCGGCGAGCGCTTCGTCAAGAATGCGGCGGGCGGTGCCATCGCCTATCTCGGCACCTCGCGCCTCGCCTTCCTGAGCGCCTCGCGCGACTACCAGGGGGAGTGGTTCGGGGCCGTGTTCGCGAGCGCCGACTCGCTGCGGAGCTTGGGCGAGATCTCCGCTCTCGCCCGCCTGCCGTTCGTGCCCTACTCCGACTACGAGAGCTCGTTCCGCTGGACCCTGATGGCGCTCACGCTCCTCGGTGACCCCGAGGTGGATCTCCACGTGCAGTCGATCGCCCCGATCGCGGTGAACCACCCCGCCCATCACGCGCTCGGTGCCGGACCCTACGCGGCGACCGTGACGAGCGGCGGCGCGCCGCTTGCCGGCGCCGTCGTCACTCTGGGGAAGGGGAGCGAGGCCTATGCCCGCGGGGAGACCGACGCGAGCGGGACGGCGAGTCTCCACTTCGCGCCGGAGACGACCGGCGCGGCGATCCTCACCGTGTCCCGACCCGGCTTCGCGGTCTACCAGACGACGATCAACGTGACCGCCGCGGCGGGCGCGTATCCCTACCTGCAGGCGGTCGTCGTCGACGACGACGCGATCCCGCCCTCCGCCGGCGACGGCGACGGCCGGGCCGACGCCGGCGAGACGATCGAGCTCGCGATCACGCTCCGCAACGGCGGCACCCAGGGTGCGAGCGGGGTCCTCGCCGCGCTCAGCGAGCAGAACCCGCAAGGTTACCTGACGCTCATCACATCGACCGTGAGCTACGGCACGATCGCCGCCGGCGGCGGCTCGAGCGGGACGGGCCGCTTCGCGCTCGCGATCGCGCCGTCCGCTCCGGAAGCATTCCAGCCGCTCTTCTCGCTCGTGATCGCGAGCGGGCAGGGCGTCTACAACGATGTGTTCGTGCTGCCGGTCCGCCGCTCCTACCTCGAGCACCTGCGCCACGTGGTGGACGATGCGCCGCCGCGGGGGAACGGGAACGGGGTGGTCGAGGCGGGCGAGACCATCTGGTACTCGCTCGCGCTCCGGAACACCGGGCAGGACACGGCGGCCGCCGTCGCCGCCGTGCTCGCCGTGGTGCGCGCCGGGACGCTCGATCCCGAGCCGCAGGTCACGGTGAGCGATGCGAACGCGAGCTTCGGCCGCATCCCGGTCGGCGCCGTGGTGACCGGGGACCGCTTCGCCTTCACTCTCGGTCCGCTCGTCGATCCGGCGGCGATCCGTCTCCGCGTGACGACGGCGGATGTCTTCGGACCCGTGCGCACCGAGCACCTGGACGTGACCGCGCCGGGCGTCGCCGACAGCCTGGCCGCCTTCGGCTCGCCAAGCGCGCTCCGCCTGGCCTGGAAGGCTCCGGCGGACGCCGACCTCCTCGGCTACGACATCTACCGGGCGGCGAGCGCGGGCGGCCCGTTCGTTCAGGTGAACGCGTTCCTCGCCGCGGGGTCGGCGAGCTACGAGGACGCGGGGCTCCTGCCGCTCACCCGCTACTACTATCGCATCGTGGCCCGCGACTCGTCGTCGAACGCCGGTCCTCTCTCGGCGGTCGTCACCGGCTCGACCAATCCGCCGCTCGCCGCCGGCTGGCCGATCGAGATCGGGCAGGTGACGTCCTCCTCGCTCCAGCTCGCGAACGTCGCCGGCGGCTCCGACTACGAGCTGTTCACGGCGGCCGACTACCAGTACGGCTGGCATGCCGACGGCACCGAGATCGTGGACGGGGACGGCGACCCGCGCACGAGCGGCGTGTTCGCGCCCGACGGGTTCTCGAACGCCAAGGGCTTCAGCGCCACCACGGCGCTCGGCGACATGGACGGGGACGGGACGATCGAGGTCGCGAACGTGGGCTGGACGGTGGGCCAGGCTTACCTGTGGGATGCAGAGGGCGAGCTCATGCCGGGGTGGCCGCAATCGGTGCTCGATGATTTCAACTGGCCTTCGCCGCTCATGGCCGACATCGACGGAGACGACGACCTCGAGCTCGTGGTGTGGGCGGCGAAGGGCGGGCGGCTTTTCGCCTGGCATCATGACGGCACCGAGGTCGCCGACGGCGACTCGAATCCCGCGACCAACGGCGTTCTCTTCCGCGTGACCGGCGCCTCCTTCTGCTACTCGTCGCCGGCGGCCGCCAACCTGGACGCCGATCCCGCGGCGGAGATCGTCTTCTGCCTGAACATCGCCTCGAACAGCGCGGGTCCCGTCTACGCGGTGAACGGCGACGGCACGCTCGTCCCGGGCTGGCCGGTCGCGACCGGGGATCTCGCCAATCCCTCGGCCATCACCGCCTCGCCCGCGATCGCCGATCTCGACGGCGACGGGTCGAACGAGATCGTCGTCGCCTCGGAGCGCGGCGGCGGGCGCGTGCACGTCTTCCGCGCGAGCGGGGCCGCCTTCCCCGGCTGGCCGCAAAGCGCTCCGGCGGTCACGGCCCAGGTCCGCACGGGTTCGCCGGTCATCGCCGATCTGGACGGCGACGGGCAGCTCGATATCGTCTTTCCGGGCTCGGACGGACGCCTCTTCGCCTGGAATCGCCAGGGCGTGTTGCTCCCCGGATTCCCGGCCGTCTTCTACACCGGGGGCAACGAGGCGACGCAGTCCTCACCCACGATCGGCGATCTCGACGCCGACGGCCGGCCGGAGATCCTGATCGGCGACGAGTCGGGAAAGCTCCACGCGTTCAACCACGACGGCACCCCGGCCGCCGGCTTCCCGATCCAGCTCGAGGGAGAGGTGCGCGGCTCGCCGCTCCTCTGGGACATCGACAACGATGGTCTGATCGAGGTGGGCATGGCCGCGTATGACGCCGCCGTCTACCTCTGGGACCTGCCCGCGGCCTGGAACCCGACCCGGATCCAGTGGCCCTTCTTCCGGCACGACGCGGCGAACACGGGCTACGTCGGGAGCTCCGTCCTGCCGGTGGCGATCGCCGGGCCGGAGCCGGAGGGCCCCCCGGCCGCGCCCCGTCTCGCGGCGATACACCCGGCCCGCCCGAACCCGCTCGCGCGGCGGACGCGGCTCGCAATCGATGTCCCCGCACCGGGCGAGATCCCGGTAAGCTTGACGATCTATGATGTGGAGGGCCGGGCCGTGGCCCGGCTCCTCGACGGCCGGCTCCCGGCCGGGCGCCACGAGGTGGACTGGGACGGCCGCGGTCCGGGCGGAGAGCCGCTCGCGGCCGGGACCTATTTCTACCGCGTGCGGATCGGCGACTTCGTCGCCTCCCGGAAGCTCACGCTCGTCCGCTGATCCCGAAGCGACGAGCGATCGACGACGAGAAGTGGAGATACGATGCGGGTTCCTCGGCCCCTGGTCGCCTTCTGGCGCGGCTGGCGAGCGCTGGCGGCCAAGCTCGGGCACTTCAACGGGCTCGTGCTGCTCACGATCCTCTACTGGCTCCTGATCGGGATCGTGGGGTCCATCTTCCGTCTCTTCCGCCAGGATCCGCTCGGCGCGCACCATCGCGTCGGCTCGACCTATCACAAGAAGGATCTCAAGCCGCGCCCGGTGAGCGAGTACGAGCACCTGTACTAGTCCGCATCAGCAGACGAAACGCCAGAACGGACGTCCCGGAAACCCGATCATGAACATCCTCGGCATCTCCGCCTTCTATCACGACTCTGCGGCGGCGCTCTACCAGAACGGCCGGCTGGTCGCCGCCGCGGAAGAGGAGCGCTTCACGCGCAAGAAGCACGACTCGGGCTTTCCCCGACACGCGGTCCGCTACTGCCTCGAGGAGGGGAAGATCGGCGTCGAGGATCTCGATTACGTCGGGTTCTACGAGAAGCCGCTCGTCAAGTTCGAGCGCATCCTCTACACGTACTTCTCGACCTTCCCCTTCGCCTACAAGTCGTTCCTGCGCGCGATGCCGCTGTGGCTCAAGGAGAAGCTGTGGATCCCGGGCACCATCCGGAAGGAGCTCGACGGCTACACGGGACCGCTCCTCTTCTCGGACCACCACGAGTCGCATGCCGCGAGCTGCTTCCTGGTCTCGCCTTTCGAGCGGGCGGCGATCCTGACCCTCGACGGCGTGGGAGAGTGGTCGACGGCGACCTACGGGCGAGGCGTCGGGAACGAGATCGAGCTCTTCGACGAGGTGCGCTTCCCGCACTCGCTCGGGCTCCTCTACACCGCCTTCACCTACTACCTGGGCTTCCGCGTCAACTCGGCGGAGTACAAGGTGATGGGGCTCGCGCCCTACGGCAAGCCGACCTATCTCGACCAGGTGCGCGAGGTGGCGTCGCTGCGCGAGGACGGGAGCTTCTGGCTCAACCTCAAGTACTTCAACTACCACACCGGCCTCACCATGACCACCGAGGCCTTCCACAAGCTCTTCGGCGGGCCGCCGCGCGGGACCGAAGAGAAGATGACGCAGCGGTACTTCGACATCGCGGCCTCGGTGCAGCGATTCCTCGAGGAGGTGGTCCTCGCCATGGGCCGGCACGTGCACGCGCGGACCGGCGAGGAGAACCTGTGCATGGCGGGCGGGGTGGCGCTCAACTGCGTCGCCAACGGCCGGCTCCTGCGCGAGGGGCCGTTCAAGGACATCTTCATCCAGCCCGCGGCCGGGGACGCCGGGGGCGCCGTGGGCGTCGCCGCGCTCATCTGGAACTCGCTCCTCGGGAACCCCCGCACCTTCGTCTGGCCGCACGCCTACTGGGGGCCTTCCTATACCGACGAGGACGTGCGCCGGGTCCTCGACGAGGCGCGCGTTCCCTACCGGAGCTACGACCGCGCGGAGCTCCTGCGGACGACCGCGGAGCTCATCGCCGAGCAGAACGTGGTCGGCTGGTTCCAGGGGCGGATGGAGTTCGGGCCGCGCGCGCTCGGCAACCGCTCGATCCTGGCCGACGCCCGCAATCCGAAGAACAAGGACGTCGTGAATCTCAAGATCAAGTTCCGGGAGAGCTTCCGGCCGTTCGCGCCCTCGGTGCTCGCCGAGAAGACCGCGGAGTACTTCGAGATCGATCGCGAATCGCCCTACATGCTGCTCACGGCCCAGGTGCGGGAGGATCGGCGGGTCATCCCCTCGGTCACGCACCTCGACGGCTCGGCGCGGCTCCAGACCGTGACCCGGGAGGAGAATCCGCTCTACTACGACCTGATCGCCGAGTTCGAGCGGCAGACCGGGGTGCCGGTCATCATCAACACGTCCTACAATGTCCGCGGCGAGCCCATCATCCTGAGTCCGGAGGACGCCTTCCGCTGCTTCATGCGCACCAAGATGGACGCTCTCGTCATGCATGACTGCGTGGTCCTGAAGCGCGACGTGGAGAAGGAGGCGGAGTGGGCCGCGAAGGAGATCGAGGCCTTCGCCAAGCAGGACGAGGGCCAGGCGCTGGTCACGGCCTAGCGGCCGGGCCGACCCGCCCTCGCAGCGAGGTGGTAGACTAGAACACCATGCCCATGAACAGCAAAGCCAAGGCGCGGCGCGGCGGCGCCGGCGGGTTCTTCGCCGGCCTCCTCGCCGCCATCGCTCACTTCTTCCGCGGGCTCGGCTTCCTCGTGAAGGAGCTCTGGGGCTTCATGCGCATGCGCAAGCGCTACTGGCTCGCCCCGGTCTTCGCCATCATGCTCATCTTCGGGCTCCTGATCGCGTTCGTGCAGAACGCCGCCGTCGCCCAGTTCATCTACACCCTCTTCTAGGCGCGCCCTCGTCCCGCGCCCGCGATCGCCAGAACCACCGATGGCCCCCGGCCGAGAGAGGAAGCGCCCGGCGATCGCGCGCTTTCTCCTCAATCTCGCGCTCGTCCTCGTCTCGACGCTCGTGACCCTCGGCGCGCTCGAGCTCGCCGTGCGCCGGATGGAGGGGCGGCGGCCGGCCGCCGCTCCGGTCGCCGGCGGCGATCTCACCCCGGTCTACGTGCCCTCGGACTCGCTCGGCTGGACACTCCGTCCGGAGAGCGTGCAGCGCTTCCGCCGCGGCGGCTTCGACACCACCGTGCGCTCGAATCGCCTCGGCTTCCGCGGGCCGGAGATCGCGCCGCGGCCGGCCGGGGTCGAGCGCTGGGCGGTGCTCGGCGATTCGTACGCCTTCGGCTGGGGCGTCGAGGAGGACTCGACCTATGCGGCCGATCTCGCCCGCCTCCTGAACGCCTCCCCGCTCGACAGCGCGGTGCGTTACGAGGTGGTGAACGGGGCGCTCCCCGGGTTCGGCACCTACCAGCGCCTCCGGGCCCTCGAGCGCCTGGCGCCCTATGGGCTCGACGGGATCGTCGTCGAGTTCAGCGCCGCCAACGATGTCGTCGACGACTGGCGGGCCGCGCCCTACGTGCCCGACCGCCTCGGCGAGTACCAGGCGCGCGGCACCCGGTTCACGCCCGTGGAGCGCTTCCTCACCGCACACAGCCGGCTCTTCAAGCTCGCCTGGGACCGGGCCATGCCGCTCCGGCTCTGGCTCGAGGCGCGGCGCGGGCGGAACCTCGCGCGGAGCGAGCGCCTGTGGGAGGACCTCCTCGCGCGCGCGGCGGCGCTCGACCTCGACGTCGTGGTCGTCGTCAACGCCTCGCGCTACCAGGTGCTCGGGACCGGCGGCGGCGTCATGAGCTGGCTCGCGCACACCCGCTATGGACTGCGTCCAAACGCAGTTATTCACGGAGTGGTCGAACGGCATCGCGTGCCGTGCGTGGACGGCGCGGCGGTGTTCCGCGGCCCCGATCCCGGCGCGCTCTTCCTCGGGCAGGACGTGCACTGGACGCCGGAGGGGCACCGGCGGGTCGCGCGCGCAGTCCGGACGGCGATCGCCGGGGCGCGGCGGGGCCCCGCTTGACGCGGGCCGGCCGGTGCCGGCGGCCGCCGCCGGGGAGTCGCCCGGCTGATCGTAAGTGGCATTTTGGCAGTTGATTACGGCGTCGGGACTGGGCAGTTGCCGGGGCCCGGGGCGGTCTGCTAGCATGCTTGTTCGCCTGAGGGGTGCCGTGGATGGAAGGCGCCCCGGCGCGTGGCCGGTCATGACGCAGATATCGCGTTGGGGAGTCGTCCAGGGGTAGGACACGTGGCTCTGGACCACGGTACCGGGGTTCGAATCCTCGCTCCCCAGCCACCTTGTCGCCGCTGGCAGCGAGCGCTCGCTGCGCCCGGGCCGGCGGCGCCCGAGATCGACGGTCCCCGACCGCGTGGCGCTATCGTCTAGGGGTTAGGACGGATGGTTCTCAGCCATCAAACCGGGGTTCGAATCCCCGTAGCGCTACCACTCTCGCGGAAGCCCTCGCTTGCCGCCTAGCGCGGCGCGGGGGCTTCCGCCTTTTCCGCTCGCCCATCTCCCGGGAGCCCTGCCGGCATGAAGCTCGTCGTCAGCGCGGCGACCGACCGCGGGCTGAAGCGCGCGCGCAACGAGGACAGCCACGGGGTGTGGAGCGCGGAGGATCCGGGAGTGCTGGCCGCACGCGGCGTGCTCCTCGTCATCGCGGACGGCATGGGCGGCGCGCGGGCCGGCGATGTCGCGAGCCGCCTCGCCGTCGAGACCACGCTCCAGGCTTTCCAGGGGGCTCCGGGCGCGAACGTGCTCGCCGACCTGAGGGCGGCGGTCGTCGCCGCCAACGCGGTCCTCTACGCCGAGAACGTGCGCGCCCGGGAAGCGATGGGGATGGCGACCACGCTCACCGCGGCGGTCATCCGCGGCGCCGACGTCTTCCTCGCGCATGTCGGCGACACGCGCGTCTATGCGCTCCGCGGCCGGCACCTGACCCAGGTCACCGAGGACCATTCGCTCGTCGCCCATCTGGTGGCCGAGGGCGAGCTCACCCTCGAGGAGGCGCGCGTCGATCCGCGCCGCAATCTCCTCACCCGGAGCGTCGGCCTCTCCCCGGACGTGGAGGTGGATGCCGGACGCATCAACTGGACCTTCGCGCCGGGGGACGTGCTCGTCCTCTCCTCGGACGGACTGCACGGGCTCGTGCGCAACGAGGAGATGGAGCGCGTCATCGCAGCCGCGGGCGATCTGGATCAGGCCGGCGCCGAGCTCATCGCGCTCGCGATCGCCGCCGGCGGGCTCGACAACATCACCGTCCTCCTGGCGCGGGCGGAAGACTGACTCCCGCCTGCGCGAGGGCGCGCAGAAGCTCCTCCGGCTCGTCCGTCCCGATGCGGATCGAGCGGCCGCCGCGCATCTCCACCTCGACCGCGTCCCGACCCGATACGTTGTAGAGCCAGCCTGTACCGACCCGGTGGATGCCGTAGCCGCTTGACCAGTGGTTCCTGACGGCGCGGGCGCTCGCGATGTCGGCGAGGCGGATCGTGCGGCGCGGGAAGCCGGGGCCAAAGCGCACGGCGAGGACGCCGTCGCCGATGCGCACCGTGAGCGTCGTGAAGAGCACGAGGCAGGCGGCGATCACGAAGAGAGCGCCGGCCAGGCCGGCAGGCCATCCTTCCTGGATGCCGGCCCAGAGGAGGCCGGCGCCGGCGACGGCGAGCGCGACGAGCATCACGGCGCCGACCTGAGTGTGCTCATAGATCTCGCTCATGTGGCGATCCCTCCGCGAGGCGCGAGGATACCACGCCAGGCCGCCCTGCCCGGCGGCGGTGCCGGCGATGCTGGCCCGCCCGCCGGCGATGCTATAGTCGCGCGCCATGGCGGATGATCCCCGCATCGAGCGCCTTCTCGTCCGGGCCGAGGCGCGCGTCTCCGAGGTGATCGGCGGCGCCGCGCCGCGCTTCCTCGTCGTGGACGTCTCGGCGCAGCAGCTCCATCTCGTAGCCGGCGGCCGCGCGATCACGACCTTCCCGGTGTCCACCGCCGCGGCGGGGCTCGGCGGCGCCGCGGGCTCCTTCCGCACGCCGGCCGGCGTGCACGTGATCGCCGCCCGCATCGGGGACGGCGCCCCGCTCGGCGCCGTGTTCGAGAGCCGGGAGCCAACGGGCGCCGTGTGGCGCGGCGAGGCGGGCGAGGCCGACCTCATCCTCACCCGCATCCTCACCCTCGACGGGCGCGAGGCGGGCGTCAATCGCGGTCCCGGCTGCGATTCGCTCGAGCGCTACATCTACATCCACGGCACCAACCACGAGGGAGCGCTCGGCCGCCCGCACTCGCACGGGTGCATCCGCCTCTCGAACGGCGACGTGGTCGCGCTCTTCGATCGCGTCGCGGCCGGCGATCCGGTGGTGATCCTCGACGGCCCGCCCGCCTTGCCGCCTCCGGAGCGGAGCCGGTTCCACTACGCGGGGGTCGCCGGGAGCGGGATGAGCGCGCTCGCCCAGTTCCAGGCGCTCTCCGGCGGGCGGGCGACGGGCAGCGATCGCACCTTCGACCGCGGCGGCGCGCCGGGGATCCGCGCGGCGCTCGAGCGCGCCGGAGTCGCGCTCGAGCCGCAGGACGGGACGGGCGTCACCGCCGCGACCGACGCCCTCATCGTCTCGACCGCCGTCGAGGACACGGTGCCCGATGTCCGCGCGGCGCGCGCGCGGGGCGTCCCCATCTTCCACCGCTCGGAGCTCCTCGCCGCGCTCGTCGCCGCGCGCCGCACGATCGCGGTCGCCGGCACCAGCGGCAAGTCGACCGTGGTCGCCATGATCTTCGAGCTGCTGCGCGCCGCCGGGCGCGATCCCTCGCTGGTGACCGGCGGCGACGTGCGCGCGCTCGCCGCCGAGGGCTACCTCGGGAACGCCTGGGCCGGCCGCTCCGAGTGGTTCGTGGTCGAGGCCGACGAGAGCGACGGCTCGCTCGTCCGCTACGAGCCCGCGATCGGCGTCCTCCTCAATCTGCAGAAGGACCACAAGGAGGAGAGCGAGGTGCGTGCGATGTTCGAGACCTTCCGCGCGCGCACCCGCGAGGCCTTCGTCCTCGGGGAAGGGGAGAACCTCGAGCCGCTCCGGGCGGGCGCGCTCGTGTTCGGATGCGGTCCCGCCGCCCGGGTGCGCGCGGACGACGTGACGCTGGCCGCGGACGGCAGCGAATTCACGCTCGATGACATCCGCTTCCACGTGCCGGTGCCGGGCCGGCACAACGTCGAGAACGCGCTCGCGGCGCTCGCCGCCTGTCGCGCGGCCGGGCTCGACCTCGCATCCCTGGCCGCTCCGCTCGCCGCCTTCCGCGGCGTCGGCCGCCGCTTCGAGGTGCTCGGGACCGCAGGCGGCGTCACGGTGGTCGACGACTTCGCGCACAACCCGGCCAAGCTCCGGGCGGCGCTCGCGACCGCGCATCTCGCCGCGCCGCGCCGCGTCCTCGCCGTCTACCAGCCGCACGGCTTCGGCCCGACCCGCTTCCTGCGCCACGATCTCGTGGCGGCGTTCGCCGAGGGCCTGGAGGCCGCCGATCGGCTGTGGCTCCTCGACATCTTCTATGCGGGCGGGACCGCGACCAGGGACATCGCGTCGGCTGACCTCGCCGCCGAGATCCGTGCTCGCGGGAAGGACGCCGCGGCTGTCCCCGACCGCGCGGCGCTCGTCGCCGAGATCGCGGCGGCGGCCCTGCCCGGCGATCTCGTTCTCGTCATGGGGGCGCGCGATCCCTCGCTCACCGATCTCTGCCGGGAGATCCTCACCCGCCTCGGCGCCGGTTCTTGCTGACGGGGGCACCCGCGGGCCGCTCGCTCCGCTATACTTGTTTCGATCGCAGTTCCGGAGCGAGCCCGTTGCTTCCTCCGCACCCCCCCCTCCGCGCCGCAGGCAAAAGGCAGGACCCGATGACCACGCGCTCTTGTGCGTTGCTCCTCGCGCTGGCCATGTGTGCCGCCGCCGTCCCGGCGGCCGGCCAGCAGCACCCTCCGGAGAACGTTGTCCTCCTCCGCCACTTGAACCGCGGCGAGGGCTACTCGGGGAACTGGGGCTACACGGCGCCCGGCGGCACCGAGCTCGCCATCTCGGGCACGATGAGCGGTACCACGTTCATCGACGCCACCGTGCCGACCGCGGCGGTCGAGGTGGCCTTCATTCCCGGCCCGGTCTCCATCTGGCGCGAGATGTCCACCTACGGGCACTACTGCTACATCGTGACCGAAAACGAAGGCGCCGCGCTCCAGGTGGTGGACCTCTCGAATCCGCTGGCGCCGACGCTCGCCGTCACCCTGAATCCGCCGGACGTGCCTTTCACCCGCGCGCATGAGATCAAGATCGATCCGGCGACCGGGCGCTGCTACGTGGCCGGCACCCGCAACGGCTCGACCTACACGGGGCTCGTCATTCTCGACCTGACCGCCGACCCGCTCGCCCCGACGCACATCGGGAGCTGGCCCGAGTCGGGCGCCAGCGTGCAGAACTACGTGCACGATCTCTCGGTCTTCCAGGGCAAGGCCTATTGCGCGGCGATCTACGCCGGCGAGGTGGTCGTGCTCGATGTCACGCTCCCCGGGACGCCGCCGGTTCTCGGGTCGTGGACCTACCCGGGCGCGTTCACGCACAACACGTGGCCGAGCACGGACGGCGCCTTCGTGGTGACCACCGACGAGAACGTCGGCGGCCACCTGCGCATGTGGGATGTGCGGAACCTGAACCAGATCGCGCAGACCGACGAGTGGATCTCGCCGACCGGGGCGCTCGTCCACAACGCCTACCTGCGCGGGACCACCTGCTACATCGCGCACTATCAGGACGGCCTCCGCGTCGTGGACGCATCGGATCCGTACGATCTGCGCCCGGTCGGCTGGTACGACACGACTCCTTCGGACGACGGCTCGACGCACGGCGCCTGGGGTTGCTACTGCTTCGCGGCCGACTCGACGATCGTGTACATCAGCGATCGCGAGACCGGGACCTACATCCTCCGCTACGTGGCGCCGCCGGTGGCGGTGGCCGATCCCGGGCTGGTTGCCGAAGCGGCGGCGGCCGCCGTCGAGAGCGCCCCCAATCCGTTCCGGGCGGCGACGAGGATCCGCTTCCGGACCGGCGCCGCGGGGACGGTGGACCTCCGGGTGTACGACGCGGGCGGACGGCTCGTCCGGGTGCTCGCGGACCGGCCGCTGCCGGGCGGCCCGCAGGAGATCGCCTGGGACGGCCGCGACGAGGCCCGTCGCCGAGTGGCGAGCGGGGTCTACTACTACCGGCTCTCGGCCCCGGGCGTGGCCGGCGGGGGGCGGGTCGTCGTCGCGCCATGACTTGAGGCGCGGCCCCGGGGAGGATCGGCCCCCGAGCGGAGCCGCCAGCCGATCATCGGCCGGTCGGTACGGCGGATTCGGCGGTTGACACCTGCAGCCCGCGGCCTGTAGCCTTCCCGCGCCATTCCTCCAGGTGTCCGGTCGCGCGGGAGGCCTGAACCTCCAGGTCGGGTCGCGGTCGGGTTCGGGCACGTGGCGCCGTCAGCGCATCCAGCCACGGGCCTTCTTCCCGGAAGGACGTCCATCCTCTGGCGCGGGCGGCATCGGAGCGGTCGAGCCGGATGCGGGATCGCCCTTCCATCTCACAAGTGCGATTTAAGTTAGCTGTGAAACTGGGCAGGCACGGGGCTGGGTGGCGGTGGCGCCGGGGTGGGGCGGCGATCCTCATGCTGGCCGCGGGTTTCGTCTTGGCCGGCTGCGACGCCACGCATCGCGGAGTCACCGAGGGGAAACTCCGGGTCGTGGGATCGGAGGCCGCCCTGCCGCTCGTGCGGGCCGCGGCCGACACGTTCGTTGCGTACTACAAGCGGGCTCTGGTCACGGTCGAGGGCGGAGGCACCGTGGTCGGGCTCGAAGCCCTGATCAACAAGCAGGCCGACATCGCGGTCCTGTCGCGAGCGCCCCTTGCCAGCGAGCGAGAGGCCGGCCGCCAGGTCGGGGTGGACATCGCGCTCTACCCCTTCGCCTACGACGGACTCGCCATCATCGTCAACCGGGAGAACCCGGTCTACGCCCTCTCCTTCTCCGAGGCGCGCGCCCTGTTCTCCGGTCAAACGACGGACTGGGCCCAGGTTGGGGGCCCGCCGGGGTGGATCCGCGTGTACACGACCGGTGTTGATAATGGAGCCACCGACTTCGTCAAGGACGTCCTGCTCGGCGGAGCGGCCTTCGTCGAGGGCGCGGGGCGGGCGACGACGACGAGGGCGATCGTGGATTCGGTGGCCCAGCATCCCGATGCGGTCGGGTACGCGGGGATGGCCGAGTTCGATGATCGTGTGAAGGCATTGCCCCTCTCCCCGCCGGAGGGGGGACCGCTCCGGGTGCTGAACATGGAGACCGTATTCCGGAAGGAGTACCCTCTGGTCCGTACCTTCTATTTCGGTACGCGAGGCATCCCGCGGGATGACCTGGTTTCGGGGTTCGTCAGCTTCGTGATGAGCAACCGCGGCCAGCGGATCGTGGCCGAGAAGGGGCTCGTTCCGGCCACCGTTCCGGTCCGTTTCCGAACCGAGGATTAGCTCGCCCCCCTGGCCTCTGGATGGACTGAAGGCTTCAAGATGCAGAGCACGTTCTGTCACTCGCCTCGCGCCGGTCTGTGTGGACTCCTCGCCGTGGTGATCGCTCTCGCTGCGCCGGTCGTCCGCGCCGAGGACCGTGAAGAACCCTACGCGTACGCGCGCGCCGGAGATTCACTCTTCGCACTGGGTGCCGTCGATCAGGCCGACGCCCAGTACCAGAAGGCGCTCGCCCTGGCCAAGGAGTTCCAGGCCGGGACCGCGCCGCGCGAGGAGGGGCTCTGTCTCGCCAACTACGGGCTCGCCCGCGTCGCCCTGACCAGGGACCAGGCGGCGGACGCGGAGAAGTTCCTCAAGTCGTGCAAGGACAAGCCGAAGTACGAGACCATCTATCTCCTCGGCATGGGGCTCACCAGGCAGGAGCAGGGCAAGCTCGACGAAGCGGAGTCGCTGCTCATCCAGGGGGCGAGCCGCGCCGACCAGACGCGCGGCGATGCGCCGCCGGACGCGGCCCGTCTCGAGATGGCCGACACCCTCGTCTCGATCGCGCTCGTCAAGGACCTGCCCCTGATCGCCGTCGAGCGACTGAACGATCGCGCCGTGCTCACGCCGACCGATGCGACCCCGCTCATTCGCAAGGGGCGGCTCCTCGTCGCTTCGAAGCAGTACGACGAGGCGCGCGACGCTTTCGGCCAGGCGATCGGGGTCGACTCGACCGCCGCGGACGCCTACAAGGAGATCGCGAGCCTCTACGCTCGCGCCAAGCGGCCCGCCGATGCGGCCAAGGTCCTCGAGCGGCTCGCCAACGTGGCGCCCACGCCGGACAACCTGATTGCGGCGGGGAGCGCCTGGGAAGCGGCGGGGCAGGCCGATAAGGCGGCCGAGCTCTTCGGGCGGGCGACGACGAGCGCCCCCGAGAGCCCCCAGGCCCGGCTCGGTCTCGCGCGCGCGGTCTATACGAGCGGGGATCGGGCCCGCGCCGTCACCATCTTCCAGTCGATCGACAAGTCGCTCCTGACGGGGAAGGACTGGCTCTCGGTCGCCGATGCGCTCCGCGAGCAGAAGGACTACGCCACGGCGCGCCAGGCCTACATGAGCGCCTTCGAGCGTGACTCGACGCTCGTCGATGCGCTCTTCTACGCCGGGCAGACGCACTACCTGGCCAAGGAATACGCCGAGGCCATCCCCTACTATCAGCGTCGTGTCGCGATCGACTCGACCTCGACGGCCGCCTTCACCAACCTCGGGCTCTGTTACCTGCAGACCGGCCGCACCGCGGAGGGTGCTGCCGAGCTGGCGACCGCCGCGCGGCTCACCCCCGGCGACGCCCGCTCCCACATCTGGCTCGCCCAGGCCCTGGCCATGCAGTCGAAGTGGGATGGGGCCGCCGCCGAGTACCAGAAGGTGGCCGACATGGACCCGCAGAACGCCGAGGCCTGGCGGGGCCTCGGCTTCGTGAACCTGAGCCAGGGCCGCGTCGGCCCGGCCATCGAACTCTTGACGAAGGCGAATCAGCTCGAGCCGGATAACGTGCAGGGACTCATCTGGCTGGCCCAGGGTCACGCCATGAGCGAGAACTACCAGACGGCGAAGTCGCTCTTCGGCAAGGCCATCAGCATCGATCCCAGCTCCCAGGAAGCCAGGCAGGGCTACCAGGCGGTCGATGAAGTGATGCAGAAGCAGGCAAAGCAGAAGAAGCGGAGAGGTTCGTCGTAGGGACTCGGATCGCAAGGAGGAAACGTAACGTGAGACAGTCGCTGTTCTTCACCATCGTCCTGATCGTCGCGTGTGTGATCGCGTGGGTCGTGTTCGACAACTTCCTGCCGGAGAACATCAAGGCCGGCGGCCCGCTGGTCATGCTGCTCATCGTGCTCTTCATCCTTGCTTTGACCTTCATCTTCGAGCGCTTCATCACGCTCAAGCGCGCCGAGGGCAAGGGCAATCTGCACACCTTCGTGCGCCGGTTCCGCCAGGAAGTGCAGTCGGGCAACGCGGAGCAGGCGATGGCGGTCTGCGAGAAGCAGGGCGGTTCGCTCGCCAACGTGCTGCGCGCCGGGCTCGTCAGCTTCCAGGACGCGATCAGCTTCAACCTGTCCGACTACGAGCGCCAGGACTACACCCGCCGCGCCATCGAGGAGGCGAACGCCCTCGAGGCTCCCATTCTCGAGCGGAACCTGATCGCGCTCTCCACCATCGCGTCGATCGCGACCATGGTGGGGCTCCTCGGCACGACCATCGGTATGATCCGCTCGTTCGCGGCCATGGCCACCACCGGCGCGCCCGACGCCATCCAGCTCGCCCTCGGTATCTCCGAGGCGCTGGTCAACACCGCCGGCGGGCTGACCGTCGCCATCATCGCGATCGTCGCCTACAACTTCTTCGTCAACAAGGTCGACTCGCTGAACCACACGATCGACGAGGCGGCCCACGAGATGCTGGACCAGGTCACCGCCAAGGGGAAGGGAAACCAGGTTGCGCAAGCCTAAGCGAATCGGGGTCAACATCGACATGACCCCCATGGTCGATGTGGCCTTCCTGCTGTTGATCTTCTTCATGACCACGACGACGTTCAAGCCGCCGGAGGAGGTCACGATCGACCTCCCCAGCTCGAACGCCGAGTACAAGGTCCCGGAGACGAACGTCCTCATCCTCTCGATCACGCGGAGCGGTGAGCTGTACGTGCAGGACGATCCGCGCTCGCCCGCCCAGAAGCTGCTAAAGGACCAGGTCGGATCCTGGGTGCGTACCGAGCGCACGAGAAATCCGCGCGTGCGTATGATCGTCAAGGCCGATCGCAACTGCGAGTACGGGATCATGGAGGACGTGATGGACATCCTCCAGGCCGAGCGCACCAACCGCTTCGTGCTCATGACCGAGGGCGAGGGCGCGCAGAAGGAAGAAGGCGGCAAGGCGCTCCCGGAGGGGGGGACGAGCTCTCTCGAGACCGGACGGGACGATCGGCTGGCGCAGGCGCCGGGCGCGGCGGCCGGGGCGGCCGAGAAGCGAGGTGAAACATGGGCGCGGTAGACGTCGGTGGCGGCGGTCCCAAGCAGAAAGGCAAGCGCAAGAAGCTACGCCGCGGGATCAGGATCGACATGACCCCGATGGTCGACGTGGCCTTCCTGCTCCTCATCTTCTTCATGGTGACGACTGTCTTCCGCCGGCCGCAGGCTCTCGAGATCACCCTGCCGAGCGAGAAGAACGACGTCGAGGTGGCCGAGGAGAACGTGCTGCAGATCCTCGTCGACAAGGACGGCAAGACCTACTGGAACCTCGGGTTCGACGATCCGACGCCGGTCGAGGTCAAAGAGGTCAACAAGATCGTCTACGAGCACCGGAGCACGAATCCGGCTCTCTGCGCCGTGATCAAGATCGATCGGGGTGCGCCCTACCACTTCATGGTGGACATCCTCGACGAGGTGATTCTCGGCAAGCTCGAGCGATACAGCCTGGCCCCGCTCTCCGAGGATGACAAGCTCGCCCTGCCGGGCGGAGGGGGGACCGGGTCGTGAGCTTTCGCACCTATCTCTCCGAGCGCCCCCTGATCGACTACATCGGTCCACAGGCGAGGCAACTCACACGGTCGAAGTACCAGCGCTACTTCACGGTCGCGTTCGTGCTCACGATCGTGCTCATGTTCTCGTCGATGCTCACCACGATGGGCATCTCGGCCTACCGGAAGCGCGTGGCGGAGGCGCAGGCCAAGACCCGCCAGGTGCGACTCGTGCCGTACCGCGACATCGCGGCCCCGCCGTCGCTGGCGCAGGCACCGGTCGAGCCGCCCAAGTTCTCCTTCAAGGCCCCGACCTTCAAGGCCCCGCCGACCGGTATCCCGGTCCCGGTGCCGAAGGAGGAGGCGGAGGTGACGACCATCGCGAGCCAGGCGCAGATCCCCTTCGCCGGCACCGAGGGCGACACCGGACTCGGCTCCGACCTGAGCGAGGGCGTGCCCTGGGGTACCGAGGGCGGCGGCGATCTCGTCATCCAGGAAGAGGCGCTGCCTTCCCCCGACGAGTTCGTGCCGTACGAAGACCAGCCGGTGCTCGTCGAGCGCCCGCAGCCGGTCTATCCCGAGCTGGCGCAGATGGCGAAGATCGAGGGCACGGTCATCGTCAAGGTGCTGGTGGGCAAGGACGGCAAGGTCAAGGACGCGATCGTCGGCAAGGGCGTCAACGGCATCCTCGACCAGGCCGCGCTCGACGCCGCCAAGAACGCGGTGTTCCGGCCGGCGATGCAGAACAAGAAGCCGGTGGCGGTGTGGGTCGCCATTCCGTTCAAGTTCCAGCTCTACTAGGATCCGCGGTCCGGCGGCGGCGGGGAGCTCGACTTCCTGTTCTCCATGGCCCGGGACGTGATCGAGCGTGTCAGGCGTGAACCCGGAGGGATCGAATGGCAGTCAAGGTCAGCATGCATGGCCCGGTGGCGGTGCTCTCGCCCGAGGGCACGCTGTGGAGCGACGACAAGATCGTCGAGCTCCGTGAAGCGATCGAGGACCTGAAGAAGAAGGACAACAAGCACCTGGTGCTCGACCTGGGCAAGGTGAACCATCTCAACTCGACCGCCCTCGGCCTCCTGGTCTCCGCGCACACGAACTACACGCAGCGAGGCGGCACGGTGAAGCTCTGCGCGATCGAGAAGAAGATCTCGAGCCTGCTCGTCATCACCAAGCTCTCCGGCGTCTTCGAGTCCTACGACTCGGTGGCGGACGCCCTGGGGAGCTACGCGCCCAAGGGCTAGAACTCCCGCCGCCCTCCCGGCCGTGGCCGGCCGGGAGGATCTGCGTGCCGCCGGCAGCCGCCGGTGCCACCCCTGGCCCGCGGCCCGCGCATCGGCTATAATGATCGGCGCCAGCGGAGCGCGTCCTGGCGGACGCGCTCCGCTCTGATTACTGGCTGGAAGTCCTGGAAGTCCCGGATGCCCCGAGCCCCCCGGCTCCCGGTCCCCCGGCCCCACCGGGTTCGGACCTTCCTCACCCCCCGGTGCGACTCACACGCCCGCGACTCACAGACCCGCGAGGAGCGTCTCGATGCGTCAATCCATCATTGGCCTCGTCGTACTCGCCGGGCTCGCGGCGGCTGCCGCCGCCACCGCCCAGGTGAACCCCCCCGAGAACGTGATCCTGCTCAAGAACCTCGATCGCGGCGAGACCTACAGCGGCAACTGGGGTTACACGGCACCCAACGGCACCGAGCTCGCGATCTCGGGAACGGTGAGCGGCACGAGCTTCATCAACGCCACCGACCCCGCCAATGCCTACGAGGTGGCGTTCATCCCCGGACCGAACTCGACCTGGCGGGAGATGGCCACCCTCGGTTCGTACTGCTACATCGTGACCGAGGGGACCGGGGCCGCGCTCCAGGTCGTGGATCTCTCGAATCCGCTCCAGCCGGCCCTCGTCGCGACCCTCAACCCGCCCGCCTTCTTCTACGCGACGGCGCACGAGATCAAGGCCGATCCGCAGACCGGCTTGCTCTACGTGTGCGGCACCAATCCGGGTTCCGGACAGCCCAGCCGCGGGCTCGTCATCCTCGATGCCAATGTGAGCCCCGCCAGCCCGACGCTCCGCGGCACGTGGACCACGAACTATGTCCACGACATCTCGATCCTGGACGGCACGGCGTACGCCGCCTCCATCTACGACGGGATCGTCTACGTGCTCGACGTCCGGAACGCCGGCACGCCGCCCATCCTCGCCCAGTGGACCTATCCCGGGGCCTCGACCCACAACACCTGGCCCTCGGCGGACAGCAACTACCTGGTGACCACCGACGAGGTCGCCGGTTTCACGCTCAAGATGTGGGACATCTCGAACCTGCCGGCGGTGGCCCAGACCGATGACTTCGCCTCGCCGAACGGGGCCATCGTCCACAACGCGTACCTCCGCGGGAATCTCTGCTACGTCGCCTGGTACAAGGACGGCCTCCGCGTCTTCGACGTGAGCGATCCGTACGACATCCAGCCGGTGGGTTGGTACGACACGCACATCCAGAACGGATCGGGCTACGCCGGGGCCTGGGGCTGCTACTCCTTCGCCCAGGATCCGACCATCGCCTACTTGAGCGACATGCAGTCGGGCACCTTCATCCTGCGCTACTCGAACTTGCTCGGCACCCTCGCCGGCACGGTGCGCGATGCGCAGACGCTCGCGCCGATCGCCGGCGCGCTGGTCGAGGTGGCGGAGACGAACGACACGCGCCTCACGAACGCGCAGGGCTTCTACTCGTTCCCGCTCCTCCCGGGCGCGTACACGATCGACTGCTCGGTGTTCGGCTATGCGCCGGGATCGGCCGGGGCGAGCGTGGCGACCGGCGTCACGACGACTCTCGACTTCGATCTGGCGCCGCTCGCCGCGGGCTCGCTCACCGGCGTCGTGCGCGATGCGAATCAGTCCCCGCTCGCGGGGGCGGCCGTGGTCATCGAGGGGACGCCGCTCGCCACGGCGACCAATGCGAGCGGGATCTACACCTTCGCCGCCGTCCCCGCCGGCAGCTACGCCGCGACCGCGTCCAGGTTCGGGTTCGCCGCCCAGTCCCTCCCGGTGACGATCACCGCCGCCCAGCAGGCGACGCGCGATTTCACGCTCACCGCCGCCTACTTCGCGAGCGACATGGAGACGAGCCCCGGGGCCTGGACCGTGAGCGGCAACGCGACCGCCGGCCAGTGGGTGCGGGTGGATCCGGTCGGCACCTTCAACGGCGCTGCGCCGGTGCAGCCCGAGGACGATCACACGCCGGCCCCGGGCGTCCTCTGCTGGGTGACCGGGAACGGGCTCCCCGGCGGCGCCATCGGCGATGCCGATGTCGACAACGGCTCGACCGTCCTCACCACACAGATCTTCGGTCTGACGGCACTCGCCGACCCGGTGCTCGATTACTGGCGCTGGTTCTCGAACGACGCCAACGGCTCGGCCGACGATCCGTGGGTGGTCGAGGTGAGCGGGAACGGCGGCACGAACTGGACGGCGATCGAGAACACGCTCGTCGCGCAGGCCTCCTGGCGGCACGTGACCGTCCGCCTCGGTGATGTGCTCACGCTGCCCATCGCTCAGTTCCGCGTCCGCTTCACGGCGCGCGACATCTCGCCCGGTTCGATCGTGGAGGCTGCGGTCGACGACTTCCAGATCTACGACGACGGAGCGACCACCGGTCTCGATCCCGATCAGGTGGCCGGGGCCGGCCGTCCGGCTCTCCATGGCAACTTCCCGAATCCATTCAATCCGCAGACCGCGATCCGCTTCGAGCTTGCCGCGGAGGCCCCGGTCCGGATCCGCATCTTCGACGCGGCCGGTCGCACGGTGCGCGTGCTGGCCGACGATCGGCGGTTCGGGCCCGGTGAGCAGTCGGTGACCTGGGACGGGCGGAACGACGGGGCGGCACCGGTGGCGAGCGGGGTCTACTACTACCGCGTCGAGGCGCCGGGCTTCTCCGCGGCGCGGAGCATGGTGCTCGCGAAGTAGGGAGCCGCCTCCGGGCCGAGGGCGTCGCGCGGCGCGAGCGCGGCACCCGCGGGTCCGAACAGGGCGAGCGTGCGGCGGGCGCCGAGCTCGGCGGCGGCGAGGAGCGCCGCGCGGTCGGTCGTCCAGCGCGTGACGGAAAAGACGGGAGGAGGCGCGATCACCGCCAGGTGCACGCCGCCCCCCGTCTTTTTTTGCGCCATGGCGTTGTTTTCGGCGGAGGTCGCGGCGGCGAGGAGGGCGATCGCCGCGCGCAGATGCTCCTGGCCCGTGCCCCAGGCGCGGGCGAGCGCATGGTACCGCCGCCGGTCGATCGAGCGGAGGACGAGCGGCATGAGGGCGGCCTGCGGCGTCCGCGCCGCGGTCGCGAGCGGGCGGCTCAGGAGGACCAGGATGTGCGTCGCGCCGCCGGCGATCGCCTCGAGGAGGGGCACCGGGACCAGGAGCGCCCCGTCCACGTGCCGGGCTCCGCGGTGGACGACCGGGCGGCGGTAGACGAGAGGCATGGCCGCCGAGGCTTTGAGGAGGGTCAGGAGATCGCGCGGGGTCGCGATGTCCGCCTGGGTGAAGCGCTCGGCGCGGGCCTCCGCGACGTGGGTCGTGAAGAGGTGGAGCGGAGTGGGGCTCGCGAGGAGGCCCGGGAGGTCGAGGCGTTTTCGCTGCCCGACCACCTCCTCGTAGCAGAAGTCGATGTCGACGGCGGTGCCGGCGATGATGCGTCGCCAGTCGAGGAAGGTGCGGTTGTTGATGTCCTCGTAGTAGATCGACGTGCCGAGGGTGACCTGCCCGGTGAGGAAGTAGGCGCCGTTGACGGCGCCGGCCGAGGATCCGTAGACCGCATCGAAGGCCCCGCGCAAACCGAGCGCTTCGAGCGCGCAGAGCGCTCCCGCCGTGAATACGCCGCGCATTGCTCCTCCCTGGATGACCAGGGCGGTACGCGGGCCGGCCGCGATCGCCGGCGGGACGGCCGGCGGGACGGCCGGCGGAGGTGGGACGGCCGGCGGAGGTGGGGTTGGCTGCGGTGGCGGGGCGGTGCGACCGGTGGTGCCGCGGGTGGTGCCGCGGGTGGTGCCGCCGGTCGTGCCGCGGGTTGAGCGCTGGAGAAGGATCTCGACGACAGATGGAGGCATGGGATCAGGGAGCCTGGTCTTCGCGAGGCAACGCGCCTATGGTAGCAGGGAGGAGGAGGAGACGGATGATCGTCGCAATGGTCGGCGGAGACGAGGGCCGCGGAGCGGAGGATGGAGCCTCGATGGGTGAGGAGGGTCCGATGAACGATGGGGCCTCGATGGACGAGCGGGACCCGATGGACGAGCGGGACCCGATGAACGAGGGGGCCTCGATGGACGAGCGGGACCCGATGGACGAGCGGGCCTCGATGGACGAGCGGGACCCGGCAGCGCGTGGCCCGGGTATCAAGCTCGACCAGTTCCTCAAGTGGGCCGGCATCACGCCCACCGGCGGCCAGGCCAAGCTCCTGATCCGGGACGGCGAGGTGCGCGTGAACGGGGAGGTCGAGACGCGGCGCGGGCGACGACTCCATCGTGGCGACCGGGTCGAGGTGGCAGGACAGGAGATCACGGTGGACATCGAGTGATCCCGCGCGCCATCGAACTCCAGCCGGATGCGTGCCGGCCTCGCAGTCCTGCACTGCCGGCCGGCAACGGGGTTGTCGAGAGTGACAACGGCGTGCGCACTCCGGCCGGGTGGGTGAGCCGCATGTGCCTCGGGGAAGCACTAGAAGCGCCTATCCTGCCTGACATCTCCCTCGGCGCTGCGGCACGGTTCGTGCAATAGATGCGCAGGGAATGCACTGCCGGAGGATGACGGGGCCGGGCATGTATGCGCATGCTTCGCGAGTGGGAAACGCAGTCACGCGGGAAGGGGTGATCGCGCTCGCCGCGAACGGGCGCGGCATGGGATGATCTCGCATCCGCGCCGTTCTGCGCGTAGTGAAATCGAAGTGGGCATCCGCCGGGCGCGGAGCTGCGGCGAGACGAGCGAGTTCACAAGACGCGACAGCGTTTGACGCGAGCGGGCGTCGTCGCCGGGTGGGGCGATGGGCGCCGCTCGGGGAGCGGAGCTGCGGCGAGACGAGCGAGTTCACAAGACGCGACAGCGTTTGACGCGAGCGGGCGTCGTCGCCGGGTGGGGCGATGAGCGCCGCTCGGGGAGCGGGGTTGCGGCGAGACGAGTTCACAAGACGCGACAGCGTTTGACGCGAGCGGGTGTCGTCGCCGGGTGGGGCGATGAGCGCCGCTCGGGGAGCGGGGTTGCGGCGAGACGAGCGAGTTCACAAGACGCGACAGCGTTTGACGCGAGCGGGCGTCGTCGCCGGGTGGAACGATGGCCGGCGCTCGGGAGCGGAGCTGCGGCGAGACGAGCGAGTTCACAAGACGCGACAGCGTTTGACGCGAGCGGGCGTCGTGGCCGGGTGGGGCGATGGCCGGCGCTCGGGGAGCGGGGGCTGCGGCGAGACGAGCGAGTTCACAAGACGCGACAGCGTTTGACGCGAGCGGGCGTCGTGGCCGGGTGGGGCGATGGCCGGCGCTCGGGGAGCGGGGGCTGCGGCGAGACGAGCGAGTTCACAAGACGCGACAGCGTTTGACGCGAGCGGGCGTCGTCGCCGGGTGGGGCGATGGCCGCCGCTCGGGGAGCGGGGTTGCGGCGAGACGAGTTCACGGGACATGACAGCGTTAGGCGGCTTCGGGGTACCGCACCGGGGAAGCAAAGCCTCTCGAGGAAACGGTGTACTTGAAGATGAAACTGCTTTTCGCGCTTCTTATGCTCGTTCATGGCCTCATTCATCTGATGGGACCAGCGAAGGCGTTTGGGTTCGCTGAGCTTCCGCAGCTGACGCTGCCAATCTCGAAGTCCGCGGCCCTTCTCTGGCTGCTTGCTGCGGCGCTTTTCCTCGCAACCGCGACCTCGCTCTATGTTTGGCCACGATGGTGGTGGGTAGCGGGCATACTGGCCGTCGTAGTCTCGCAGGCCGTGATCATCACATCCTGGAACGAAGCGAAGTATGGCACCATCGCAAACGGCATCCTGCTGGTGGGGGTGGTGTTCGGGTTTCTGTCGCAGGGGCCGTCGAGTTTTCGTGCGGAGTATGATCGCGCGGTTGAGCGCGAATTGGGACGCGCCGCCGGCACGTCGGTCATCACAGATGCCGATCTCGCCCATCTGCCTGTCGTTGTCCAGAACTACCTGCGGACCGCGGGCGCCGTCGGGCAGCCGCGGGTCCAGAACTTTCGCGCGCGTTTTCGCGGCCAGATTCGCAGCGGGCCGAACGCACGATGGATGACCTTCACGGCTGATCAGCTCAACTCCTTCGACGATCCGTCCCGTCTCTTTTTCATGGAAGCCTCGATGTTCGGGGTTCCGTTTCAAGCGCTTCACATGTATCTCGGGCCTTCGGCAACGATGCGCGTGAAGGTCGCGTCACTCCTTCGGGTGGCCGATGCCAAGGGGCCGGACATGGACAGGGCCGAGACGGTCACACTATTGAACGACATGTGCGTGCTTGCGCCTGGGGCGCTCATTACCCGGCGTATCCGCTGGGAAGAGGTCGACTCACGGACCGTCAGGGCCCTCTTCACGAACGCAGGGCACACGATCAGCGCGGAACTCTCGTTCAACGACTCTGGCGAGCTGACCAATTTCTGGTCTGACGATCGTCTACGATCATCTTCCGACGGCAAGACGTTCACGAGCACTCGATGGTCGACGCCCGTGGCTGACTACCGTGCGTTCGGTCCGCACCGCGTCAGCGTCCATGGCGAGGCTCGATGGCACCCGGCAGATGGCGAGTTCGCCTACGGCCGCTTCGAGCTCGAACAGATTGAGTACAACGCCCGGCAGCGCTAGACGGCGTGTGTTTGGCCGTGCCAGAGTACCTCATCACCGCCTATCAACCGGTTGCAGCGGACGGCGTTCCGCCGCCGCTGAACCGGAGCGTTGGGCGGACTGGCGGCGTGCCCAGATTCCACTCCTGCGCGCGAGGGTGGCTACGCCTTCGCGCTCGACGGGAGAACACACCACTTGGCAGTCAGGAGAACGCAAGCGATGGCGACGAAGAACGGCAAGGTAGTGCTCATCACGGGGGCGAACAAGGGCTTGGGCAGGGAGATCGGTCGGCAGTTGGGCGCGCTCGGATACACGGTGGTCCTCACGGCGAGGGACGAGCAGGCCGGGGGCGCGGCCGCTGCGGAACTCGTGGCTGCGGGGTGCGACGCCCACACGGTTCGTCTCGAGGTCACCAATCCCGACCACATCGCCAGCCTCGTGAGCTATCTCGAGAGGACGTTCGGCAGGCTGGATGTGCTCGTGAACAACGCCGGGATCGCCCTCGAGTGGGACGGGAAGCCGACCAACGCCGACAAGATCCGCCGCACGCTCGAGGTGAACCTCATCGCTCCCTACGCGATCACCGAGGCCCTCGTGCCGCTCCTTTCACGCAGTGACGACGCGCGGGTTATCAACCACTCGTCGATGCTCGGTTCAATGGGGGCCGCCGAGGGCATGTGGGAGCATGTCGGGGGCTTCATGACCATCGGGTACTCGACCTCAAAGGCCGGGCTCGACATGCTGACGCTGATTCAATCGAAGACGCTGGCGAGCAAAGGGATCGCGGTCGCTGCCGCCCATCCCGGGTGGGTGAAGACCGATCTCGGAACCCAGGCTGCGCCTATGGAAGTCGACGAGGGCGCGCGTACGGTCGTCGAGCTCGTGACTATCGCCCGTGAGCAATTCCCGCACGGCCAGCTGCGTCACAAGGGCGAGCGCGTGCCGTGGTAGGAGCCTCCTGATCTGACGAGCGAGACCACCGATGTCCTGTGATCCAGTCGTCGACGAGATGCGCGCGGGTCGTGACGCGGTCGCCCGCGAGTACGGCTACGACGTGGAGAAGCTGGCGGACGCGCGGCGGGAACAGCAAGCGAAGAGCGGCCGCTAGGCGGTGCGCCAGTCTTTTCGGAAGGTGAGGTCCGAGAAGAAGGTGTCGTGAAGCGGAATCCTGACGGCCGGCAGCCCAACAAGGGCATGCAGCGGACGGGTGCCGGCGTTGAGGGTAGGAAGGTGAACGCCCTTCGGAGGAACGGGCTCAGCCGAGGCGCCCGCCGCTAATGCCTGGCGCTAGGCCTACCGGAAACATTCGTGCCGCGTCAGCAGCGTAAACTGAGAGTGAGTGCCGCAGATCCTCACAGCACCGATCACACGAACGAAGGGAACCCGGCACGGCATGAATCGCTGCGGGTATCGGGCGGCCCCTCGATGGTATGATCCAAGCGAAGCAGCGAACTTCCGGCTGCATAGGAGGTGGTAGATTAGACGCCCGGTATCCATATGGTTGCTTGTCGCAACACTCGTAGTCCTCGCGTTGGGCGGGCTGGCTGGAGCCTATGGGTTCCTCTCCGATCCTTCGGGCTCAGGCATGGGCATGGCCGACGAGCTGGAGCGATTGCCCGTTCCAGACTACACGCTCCCGGGCATCTTCTTGCTTGTGGTCATGTGCATCTTCCCCCTTGTTCTTGTGTATGGCCTCCTCGTCCGCCCGCGATGGAAAACGCTTGATCCGTTGGTGGTCTGGAGCAATAAGCACTGGGCGTGGGTAGCGTCGCTTGTCCTGGGACTCGGCTTGGCACTGTGGCTTGCGATACAAGCCTTCCTCATTGGTTTCTCTGCGCCCATCCAGTGGTTCACAGCCTTCCTTGGCCTGAGCATCCTGGTCACTACTCTAGTGTCCCCGACTCGGGAGTACTGCCGGCGGCCTTAAGCCGAATCCCGTGTCCACCCGGGCCTCCCGCTGCCCAACAACGCGCTGAAGCTGACCCGGCGGGCGTCGCTTTCGGGGCAGCTTGCCATGCCGGCCAGCCTTGCGGAGAATCCCGGCTGGTATGCCCGCGTCAGCCGGGCAGCTTAGCTCGAGGCCGTTAGCTGGCAGCGTTCCGATCACATTCGTGACCGCGAAAGGAAACAACACATGAGCACACTGAGACCGGCTACTAAACAACTCGCCGTTGCATTCTTTGCCACTCTCGGCTTTTTCGTGATCAGTGGATGCGACTATGACGTTCCCATTACAGAGGGCCCGACCCGTGAGCTTGACGAACGGCTTCTGGGTAACTGGATCTCCAAGGATGGAAAGGAGAAGATGAAGGTGCGGAGGTTGGACGATTCCACCTACGTAGGTTCCCTCGATGGCGACTTGTTTCGCGCTTTTCATTCCGACGTGGCCGGGACTTCATTCATCAGCGCCCAAGATATTGACTCGGACAAGCGCAAGTTCGTCTACCTCACCTACACTGTTTCTGCAGATGGCAATCGACTTGGCGTGCGCAGCGTCAATGAGGCGGTGATTCCTACGGACACCAAGGACTCCGCCAGGGTGCAGAGCCTTTTGCAGAGCAGCTTGCAGAACCCCAAGTTGCTTGACGAGGAAGAACAGTTCACGAAGGAGAAGTAGTCGGCCATCTGACAACCTCATCAACCAGCCGGCGGCGCCAGAGGTGGCAGTATGCAGCAAGCAGGCCGCTGCAGACCGACGAGCGACGCGCCACGGTTGCGGCTCTACGGGCGTTGACACTTGCGCCGCTGCGCGGCCCGCCGCTGAGCCTGGGCGTTAGCTGGTACCGGCAACCAGCATGGGCTCGTGATGACTCGTCGTTCACGAACTCTGGTTCTCCTGCCCACGTTCGCGGATGGCTCGGTCGTCGGAGTTGCTATCCCGATCCTCGGCGGTTCGGCTCGCAGGTCACGAGCCTGCTTGCGGCGGCCCTTTCGACGGAGTTCACACCCGGGCGCGAGGTTCTCTTCGACGTCTTCGATACTCCCCCCAACCAGAAGATGGACTCCGGCGCTCGTTCTGAACCCGATCCCGGACACGGCCGGCAACCGGGCTCGCGGCGCGGAGCTTTTCGCCATCTACTGCGCTCCCTGCTACGGGACGTGCGGGGCGGGCGACGGCCCGGTGGCCGGCTGGCTCGGCTGGCGAGATACTCACCACGATCGGTGAGGGGAGCGGCTCGATGCTCGGACTCGCCGGCCTGGTCCCCCGGGAGAAGCGCTGGCTCCTCGCGCTCGCGGTACGGGGGCTCACATCCGCTCCGCCGCCGGCCGCCGCCTTCGGGCCGACTCCCGCCGCCCCCTGAAGCCTCGGTGCGAGGAGCCCGGCGTCAGCGTCCCGGCCGGCGCCGCCCCCGCACCGGCCGCCCGCCCGCGCCCCACCGCCGCCGCACCGGCCGCCGACCGCGCCGCCCCCGCACCGGCCGCCCGCCCGCGCCCCACCGCCGCCGACCGCGCCGCCCCCGCACCGGCCGCCCCCGGCCCCACACCGCCCCCGGCCCCGCGCCGGCGGGTGCCGAGACGGGGCTTGCATCCCCCGCGAAGCCGGTGCTAGCCTTCGCCGTTCTTGATCTTGACCAGGCTTGGGCGCCGCTCCATGTCACCCGGGCGGTGCCGCCCCCACGCTCCAACTCATTCATGGCACAGCTTTTTCCTTCGAGCTCCAACGCCCTGGCGAAGGCGTCCGTCGTGGTCGTCGGCGCCCTCCTGGCCGCCGTGGCCTACGCGGTCTACGCCGTCGATCGGTCGGGCTACACGACCGGCGAGGACGCCATCCTCACCCAGCCGGTGCCCTTCAGCCACGACCACCACGTCGGCGCGATCGGCATCGATTGCCGCTACTGCCACGCCTCGGTCGAGAGCGCGGGGTTCGCCGGCATGCCGCCGACGGCGACCTGCATGAACTGCCACACGCAGATCTGGTCCGAGAGTCCGATGCTCGCACCGGTCCGCGAGAGCTACCGCACCGGGAAGCCGATCGAATGGACCCGCGTGCACAATCTCGCCGATTACGTGTACTTCGATCACTCGATCCACGTGGCCAAGGGCATGGGTTGTGTCACCTGCCACGGGCGCGTGGACAAGATGCCGCTCATATGGCAGGACGCCTCGCTCCGCATGGAGTGGTGTCTCGCTTGCCACCGTAACCCCGAGCAGCACGTGCGGCCGCGGGCCGAGGTCTTCAACCTCACCTGGCAGCCGCCGGCCGACGCGGACAGCCTGCGCCGGGCTCTGGTCCAGGAGTACAAGATCAAGAGCCTCACGCACTGCTCGACCTGTCACCGCTAGCTCAGGTCCGGAACGGCGCGGATCGCGGGCGGCTGGGCGCCCGGCGACCGCGCGCGAAAGAGGAAGCCCAAGTCTTGTCTACAGGATTCGACCGCCGGAGCCTTCACATCCACGGCGAGCGCGACCACCATCACCACGGCGAGCACCACGATGCGGACGCCTCCGATCTCGCGCCCGTCCCCGTCGTGCCGCTCGATGTGGCCGCGGTCCGGGCGCGACTTGCCACGGAGAAGGGGCCCGCGTACTGGCGGAGCCTCGACGAGCTCGCGCAGAGCGAGGCGTTCGTCGATCTCCTGCACCGCGAGTTTCCGCGGCAGGCCGCCATCTGGGATGACAATCTCTCTCGCCGCCGCTTCCTCTCGCTCGCGGGCGCGTCGCTCGCCCTCGCCGGCCTCGCCTCGTGCAGCCCGCGGAAGCTCGAGAAGATCGTCCCCTACGTGAAGCAGCCGGAGGATCTCGTCCCCGGGAAGCCGCTCTACTTCGCTTCCTCCTTCGTCCTCGGCGGCCACGCGACCGGAGTGCTCGTCGAGAGCCACACCGGCCGGCCGACCAAGATCGAGGGCAACCCCGATCATCCGGCGAGCCGCGGCGCGAGCGATATCCACGCGCAGGCCTCGGTGCTCGCGCTCTACGATCCCGATCGCGCCCAGGTCGTGACCAGGCGCGGCGAGACGAGCACGTGGCCGCTCTTCGCGGCCGAGATGGACGCGGTCATGAAGGCGCACCGGGCGCTCAAGGGGGCCGGCCTCGTTCTTCTCACCGAGGCGGTCGGCGCGCCGGCCCTTGCCGGCCAGATCGCGGCGCTCAGGGCCGAGCTGCCGCTCATGCGCTGGGTCGAGTACGAGCCCGGCGCGCGCACGGCGGCGACGACCGGGGCGCGCCGCGCCTTCGGCGCACCGGTCGACGTGCGCTACGACCTCACGCCGGCGCAGAGGATCCTCGCCCTCGACTCCGACTTCCTCGCCACGGGGCCCGGCGCGATCGCGTACGCGCGGGACTTCGCCGCCGCCCGCCGGGTCGCTCACGGCGCGGGTGAGCCCGCGATGAACCGCCTCTACGCGGTCGAGAGCATGCCGACCGCGACCGGAACGCTCGCCGATCATCGGATCCCGCTCCGGGCAAGCGCGATCGAGGCCTTCACCCTGGCCGTCGCCGCCGACCTCGGCGTCGACGGCGCGGCCGCGCCGTCGCTCGATCCCGAGCTCGCGCGCGCGGCGGCGGCGATCGCCCGCGACCTGGCCGCGCACCGCGGCGCGAGCCTCGTCGTCGCCGGCGATACGCTCCCCGCCGAGCTGCACACGCTCGTCCATGGCATGAACGCGGTCCTCGGGAACCTGGGCGCGACCGTGATCGCCATCGATCCGGTGATGCCGCGTCCCGGCGCCGAGCCGGCGACGCTCGCCGAGCTCGTCCAGGACCTCCGCGCCGGGAAGGTGGACACGCTCCTCATCCTCGGCGGCAATCCGGTCTACAACGCACCGGCCGATCTCGACTTCGCGACGGCGATGGACAAGGCGCGGCTCTGCGTCCATCTCTCGCTCTACGCGGATGAGACCGCCGAGAACTGCCACTGGCACATTCCCGAGGCCCACTACCTCGAGGCGTGGAGCGATGCGCGCGCTCACGACGGCACGCACTCGATCGGGCAGCCGCTCATCGAGCCGCTCTACGGCGGGAAGTCGGCGCCCGAGGTGCTCGCGGCGCTCGCGGGCCAGCCCGCGGCCAAGGGGCTCGATCTCCTCCGCGCCGAGGTCCGTCGCCTCTATCCGGCGGTCACCGATTTCGAGGCGTTCTGGCGCCGGAGCCTTCACGACGGAGTCATCCTCGAGAGCGCCGCCCCCGCGCGTGCGGTCGCGGTCGATCCGGCCGCGGTCGTCGCCGCGGCGGTCGCCCTTGCCGCCCGGTCGCGCCCGGCCGATGCCGCGGCGATCGAGCTCAACCTGCGCCTCGATCCGACCGTGCACGACGGCCGCTTCGCGAACCTGGGCTGGCTCCAGGAGCTGCCGAAGCCGTGGACCCGCCTCACCTGGGACAACGCGGTCCTCATGAGCCCGCGCACGGCGGAGGCGCTCGGCGTCAAGAACGAGGATGTCCTCACCGTGCGCGCCGGCGAGCGCGCAGTCGAAGGGCCGGCCTGGATCCTGCCCGGGCATGCCGACGGCGCGGTCACGATCCACCTCGGATACGGGCGCTCGCGCGCCGGGCACGTCGGCGACGGCGCCGGGTTCAACGCCTATCCGCTGCGGACGAGTGAAGCACCCTGGCACCTCGCCGCGGTCGCGGTCGAGAAGACCGGGCGGCATCACGAGCTCGCCTCGACCCAGGACCACTGGAGCATGGAGGGGCGGCCCTTCGTGCGCTCGGCGTCGCTCGCCGAGTACGTGGCGCACCCCGAGTTCGCGCACGCGATCGCGGAGGATCCGCCCAAGGATCTCTCCCTCTATCCGGGCTTCACCTACGAGGGGAACGCCTGGGGGATGGCGATCGACTTCGGCTCCTGCCTCGGCTGCAACGCCTGCGTCGTCGCCTGCCAGGCCGAGAACAACATCCCGGTCGTCGGCAAGAGCCAGGTCCTGAACGGCCGCGAGATGCACTGGATTCGCATCGACCGCTACTTCGGCGGCGATCTCGACCGGCCGACCATCGATCACCAGCCGGTCCTCTGCATGCACTGCGAGCAGGCCCCCTGCGAGCCGGTCTGCCCGGTCACCGCGACCGCGCACTCGGACGAGGGCCTGAACGACATGGCCTACAACCGCTGCATCGGCACCCGCTACTGCTCGAACAACTGCCCGTACAAGGTGCGGCGGTTCAACTGGCTCCAGTACACCGACAAGAAGACCCCGGTCTTCGATCTGATGCGGAACCCCGACGTCACCGTGCGGAACCGCGGCGTCATGGAGAAGTGCAGCTACTGCGTGCAGCGCATCAATCACGCGCGAATCGCCGCCACGCGGGAGGACCGCCCGATCCGGGACGGCGAGGTCGTGACCGCCTGCCAGCAGGCCTGCCCGACCGAGGCCATCATCTTCGGCAACCTGAACGACCCCGCCTCGGCGGTGGCCAGGTGGAAGGGTGATCCGCGCAACTACGGCATCCTGACCGAGCTCAACACCCGGCCGCGCACCACCTATCTCGCCAAGCTCCGGAACCCGAACCCCGAGCTCGAGGGAGTCGCCGGATGACCCAGGCCACCCAGCGCGCCGGATCCCACGCCGCAGCAGCGCTCGCCGATCCGCCCGTCCTCGCGCCCGGCCACACCTCGGGCACGGTGACGGACAAGATCTCGACGATCGTCTTCCAGAAGACGCCGCGGTCGTTCTTCCTGGCCTTCGGCGCCGCCTTCCTCCTGGTGATGGTGTTCCTCATGTCGGTCACCAGGCTGTTCCTGACCGGCGTGGGGATCTGGGGCAACAACGTGCCGGTGGGCTGGGCATTCGACATCATCAACTTCGTGTGGTGGATCGGGATCGGGCACGCGGGCACCCTCATCTCGGCCATCCTGCTCCTCCTCCGGCAGAGCTGGCGGAACTCGATCAACCGCTTCGCCGAGGCGATGACGCTCTTCGCGGTGGCCTGCGCCGGGCTCTACCCGCTCCTCCACCTCGGCCGGCCGTGGCTCTTCTACTGGATGCTCCCGTACCCGAACACGATGGCCCTGTGGCCGCAGTTCCGGAGCCCGCTCATCTGGGACGTGTTCGCGGTGTCCACCTACGCCCTCGTCTCGCTCATGTTCTGGTTCGTGGGCCTCATCCCCGACCTGGGCACGCTCCGCGACCGGGCGCAGAACAGGGCGGTCAAGAGCATCTTCGGGATCCTGGCCATGGGCTGGCGCGGCGCGGCCTCGCACTGGCACCACTACGAGCGGGCCTATCTCCTCCTCGCCGCGCTCTCGACGCCGCTCGTCGTCTCGGTGCACACGGTCGTCAGCTTCGACTTCGCGGTCGGCATCGTCCCCGGCTGGCACACGACCATCTTCCCGCCCTACTTCGTGGCCGGCGCCATCTACTCCGGGTTCGCGATGGTGCTCACGCTCGCGATCCCGCTCCGCAAGGTGTTCCATCTCGGGGACTTCATCACTCTCCGTCATCTCGACAACATGGCCAAGGTGATGCTCGCCACGGGGCTCATCGTCGCCTACGGCTACCTGATGGAGATCTTCATCGCCTGGTACAGCGGTAACCCGTACGAGCAGTACATGATCCTGAACCGCATCACCGGGCCGTACCGCTTCCACTACCTGGCGCTGATCGTCTGCAACGTGGTGATCCCGCAGCTGCTCTGGATCAAGTCGGTGCGCCTGTCGGTTCCGCTCCTCTTCGTGATCGCGCTCGTCGTCAATACCGGCATGTGGCTCGAGCGCTTCGTCATCATCGTCGTCAGCCTGCATCGCGACTACTTGCCGTCGTCCTGGGACATCTACCGGCCCACCATGTGGGACTGGTCGACCTTTGCCGGTTCGATCGGCCTCTTCCTCGCCCTCATGTTCCTGTTCATCCGTTTCCTGCCCGTGATCTCGATCTTCGAGATGCGCACGCTCCTGCCTGAGGCCCACGTGCGCGAGGGGGCTCACGAATGAAGCACGCGAGCCGGGAGACCCGGCACGGCCTGATCGCCGAGTTCGGATCGGCCCAGGAGCTGATCGATGCGGCGGCGGCGGCGCACGCGGCCGGCTACCGCCGGGTCGAGGCGTACAGCCCGTTCCCGATCGAGGGGCTCGGCGAGGCGCTCGGCCATCCGCCGTCCCGCCTCCCCTGGATCGTGCTCACCGGCGGCGCCGTCGGCGGGTTCGCCGGGTTCATGTTCCAGTGGATATCATTCGAGCACTTCTACACGCTCAACATCGGCGGGCGCCCCTACTTCAGCTGGCCGAGCTTCGTGCCCGTCACCTTCGAGCTGACGGTGCTCTTCGCCGCGCTCTCGACCGTCGTCGGGCTCTTCGTCCTGTGCGGGCTCCCCGAGCCCTACCATCCGGTGTTCAATCACGCGCGTTTTGCCGGCGTGACGCGCGACCGCTTCTTCCTCACGATCGAGGCTGCCGACCCCAGGTTCGAGCGCGCCGGCACCGAGCAGTTCCTGAGAGGCCTCCGGCCAAGCGAGGTCGCCGAAGTTGAGAGCTGAGTCGAGATCCGCCCGGAGCCGCATCCCTGTCCTGGTCGTCGCGATCGCCGTGGCCGCCGTCGCCGTCGGATCGACCGGCTGTCACCGCGACCTCCGCTACCAGCCGCGGATCGATCCGCTCGAGAAGTCGCGCTTCTTCGCCGATGGCGTCGGCGCGCGCCCGATCCCGGCGGGAACCGTGGCTCGCGGCCAGCTCAAGGCGGACCGCACCTTCCACACCGGGATCGAGGGCGACCAGCTCGCCGCGAGCTTCCCGCTCCCGGTGGACGAGGAGCTCCTCGCGCGCGGGCGCGAGCGCTACAACATCTACTGCGCCCCGTGCCACGACCAGGCGGGGAACGGGCTCGGCATGGTGGTGCGCCGCGGCTACAAGCAGCCACCCTCGCTCCACATCGATCGCCTCCGCCAGGCGCGGCCGGGCTACTTCTTCGACGTGATGACCAACGGGTTCGCCAAGATGCCGAGCTACGCCGCCCAGGTGCCGGCGGGCGATCGCTGGGCGATCGCCGCCTACATCCGGGTGCTCCAGCTGAGCCAGAACGCGACCCTCGACGACGTGCCGGACGAGGTCCGCCGGGAGCTCGAGGCCGAGCCCGGTGCCGGCCGTTGAGGCGGCGAGAGACCAGGAAGAGCGAAGGATGAGCGCACAGACGAGTACCTTCACGCCGCCGGCCGATCTCGGCCGCATCCGCGGCGCCGCCCTCCTCGTCGGAGTGGCCGGCGCCGTCCTTGCCGTGATCGGGGGGATGGCCGACCGGGAGCAGTTCTACCGCTCGTATCTCGTCGGCTATGTCTTCTGGCTCGCCATTCCGTTCGGCTGCCTCGCGATCATGATGCTGCACCATCTGACCGGCGGGGGATGGGGGATCATGATCCGGCGCGTGCTCGAGGCCGGCGCGCGCACGCTTCCGCTCATCGTCCTCCTCGGCCTGCCGGTGGTCCTCGGGCTCGACCATCTCTACGAGTGGGCCCGGCCCGAGCACGTGGCGCACGACGAGCTCCTCCAGCACAAGGCGCCCTACCTGAACGCGCAGAGCTTCGCCTTGCGCGCGATCGTCTATGCGGCGCTCCTCGGCATCCTCACCTATCTCCTCACCCGCTGGTCGAGCGCGCAGGACGCGACGGGCGACCCCGAACTCCGGAAGAAGATGCGGAACCTCTCGGCCCCGGGGATCATCGTCTACTCGCTCGTCGCGAGCTTCTTCGCGTTCGACTGGATGATGTCGCTCGAGCCGCACTGGTTCTCGAGCATCTACGGCGTCTACTTCATCGGGACGACCGCGCTCGCGGCCATCGCCTTCACGATCGTGGTCGCCGCCTATCTCGCCGGGCGGGAGCCGCTCGCGACCGTTTTCCGGAAGAAGCACTTCTTCGACTACGGCAACCTGATGTTCGCCTTCGTCATGCTGTGGGCCTACTTCTCGGTGTCGCAGCTCATCATCATCTGGTCCGGCAACCTGCCGGAGGAGATCACCTGGTACGTGCACCGGATGAAGGGGAACTGGCGCACGCTCGCCCTCGGGCTCGCGATCCTCCACTTCGCGCTGCCCTTCGTCCTCTTGATCACGCGCACGGCCAAGGGCTCGATCCGGATCCTGGCCTGGATCGCCACGCTGGTGCTCGCCATGCGCTGGGTGGACTACCTCTGGCAGCTGCGGCCGCCCTTCCACGAGGTGGGCCCGCCGTTCCACTGGATCGATCTCGCGGTCCTCGCCGGGATCGGGGGGCTGTGGGTCGCCTTCTTCATCACGCTCCTCATGCAGCGGTCCCTCCTTCCGGTGAACGATCCCCAGCTCGCGGAGGTCCTCGGCCATGCGTGAGCACAACGCGCGACCACGGCGGGAGCCCGAGAACTCGCACGCGCCCGGCCGGATCGACCGGGAGATCGATGTCCGGTCGATCGCCATCTTCCTCGTCGCGGTGGCCGCGGCGACGCTCGTCTCGGCCGTCCTCATGTGGTTCCTCTTCCGCGGCCTCCTCGCGCGCGAGGAGGCACGCGATCCGAAGCCGCTCGCCATCGTCGAGCGCACTCAACCACCGCCGCCGCCGGGGCCGCGCCTCCAGGTGACGCCGGAGGCGGACATGGCCGCCTTCCGCGCCGAGGAAGGAGCGGCGCTCGCGGGCTACGCGTGGGTGGACCGCGCGGCGGGCCGCGTGCGGATCCCGATCGAGCAGGCGATGGCCTTGATCGCCGAGCGCGGCTTGCCGCCGGTCGCGGCGCCGCCGGCAGCAGCGGCGGCGGCGCCGGTCGCAGCGGAGAAGCCATGAAGCGCGTGCTGGTCCTCCTCCTCGCGGCGAGTCTCGGTCTCGCGTTCAGCGCCTTCGCCATCCCCGGCATGGGGGAGCGGCCGGAGCCGCCGTCGACCGAGGCGAACCTGCCGCCCGAGCTCGCGGGGGTCGGCTTCGATCAGAAGCTCGGGGCCCAGGTGCCGCTCGATCTCGTCTTTCGCGACGAGACCGGGGCCGAGGTCCAGCTCGGCCGGTACTTCGGGCAGCGCCCGGTCCTCCTCACGCTCTCCTACTACGAGTGCCCGATGCTCTGCACGCTGGTCCTGAACGGGGTCACCTCGGGACTCAAGGCGGTGCCGTTCGCGCCGGGCGAGGACTTCGAGATCGTGACCGTGAGCTTCGACCCGCGCGAGAAGCCGGACCTCGCCGCCAGGAAGAAGGCGAACTACGTCGAGCTCCTCGGGCGACCCGGTGCGGCCGCGGGCTGGCACTTCCTGACCGGGGACGAGCCGGCCATCGCGGCGCTGACCGGCGCCGTGGGTTTCCGCTACCGCTACGACGCCGCGTCGAACCAGTACGCGCACGCGGCGGGGATCATGGTGCTGACGCCGCAGGGTCAGATCTCGCGCTATCTCTTCGGCATCGAGTACGCGCCCAAGGACATCCGCCTCGCCCTGGTCGAGGCCTCGGCCGGGAAGATCGGGAGCTTCGTCGATCAGGTCCTTCTCTTCTGCTTCCACTATGACCCGGAGACCGGCACGTACGGAGCGGCCGTGGTGAACGGCATCCGGGCCGGCGGTGTCCTGACGCTCGCCGCGATCGCGCTGTTCATGATCGGGTCGTGGCGCCGCGATCGCCGGACGCGCGCGGGCGCGCGGGTCGCCCCGGCGCCGACGAGGTTGAGCTAGCGATGTGGGATAACTTTCGCCTGTTTCCCGAACGCGCGTCGACCCTGGCCGGCGAGGTGGATGCGCTCTTCCTGTTCCTGGTCGCGGTCACGATCTTCTTCTCGATCCTGATCGGGGCCCTCATCGTCTGGTTCATGCTCCGCTACAAGCGGCGGACAGCGGATCAGGTGGGCGTGCCGGTGCACGGTTCGACCCGGCTCGAGATCGCCTGGACCGTGATCCCGCTCGCCATCTCGCTCTTCCTCTTCGCGTGGGGGGTCAAGGTCTTCTTCTCGCTGTCGCGCCCGCCGGCGAACGCGGTCGAGTACTACGTGGTCGGCAAGCAGTGGATGTGGAAGTTCCAGCATCCGGAGGGCAAGCGCGAGATCAACGAGCTGCACGTCCCGGTGGGGACCGCGGTCAAGCTGACCATGACCTCGGAGGACGTGATCCACAGCTTCTTCGTGCCGGCCTTCCGCATCAAGGCGGACGTCTTGCCCGGACGCTACACGACGACCTGGTTCGAGGCGACCAAGACCGGGAGCTATCACCTCTTCTGCGCCGAGTACTGCGGCGCCGAGCACTCGCTGATGGGCGGCTGGATCCATGTCATGGAGCCGGCGGAGTACGAGGCGTGGCTCGCCGGGGCGAGGACGGGGCAGACCGTGGTCGCGAGCGGGGAGGAGATCTTCACCCAGCGCGCCTGCAACACCTGCCATCGGCCCGATTCCGAGGTGCGGGCGCCGTACCTCTACGGACTCCTCGGCAAGCAGGTGCGGCTCCGCGACGGGGCGACCGTGGTGGCCGACGAGAACTACATCCGCGAGTCGATTCTCAATCCCCAGGCCAAGGTGGTGGCGGGCTTCGATCCGGTGATGCCCACCTTCCAGGGGCAGATCTCCGAGGAAGAGCTGATCCAGCTCGTCACCTACGTGAAGGGCATGCAGCCGGCCGGGGCCGACTCGGCGGGCGCCGGCGGCGCGGCGCGGTGAAGGCGGAAGATAACTCGATGAACACGGCGACCACGACGAACCCGGTCAATTACCTGAACGCCGAGCATGGCCTCAGCTCGTGGCTCCTGACCAAGGATCACAAGCGGATCGCCATCCTCTACCTGGCCTCGGTCACGTTCTTCTTCGCGATCGGCGGGATCTTCGCCGCGCTGATCCGGCTCGAGCTCCTGACCCCGGCCGGAGACCTCGTGCAGCCGGACACCTACAACCGCCTGTTCACCATGCACGGCGTGGCGATGGTCTTCTTCTTCCTGATCCCGGGGATCCCGGCCGTGCTCGGGAACTTCCTCGTACCGATCATGATCGGCGCCCGCGATCTCGCCTTCCCGCGCGTGAACCTCCTCTCCTGGTACATCTACACGGTGGGCGGGCTGTTCACGCTGGTCGCGGTGCTGGCCGGCGGCATCGACACCGGATGGACCTTCTACACGCCGTACTCGACCGCCTACTCGAACTCGCAGGTGCTCCTGACCGGAGTCGGCATCTTCATCACCGGATTCTCGTCCATCCTCACCGGGCTCAACTTCATCGTCACCATCCATCGCATGCGCGCCCCCGGGCTCACCTGGTTCCGGCTCCCGCTGTTCATCTGGGCGCACTACGCGACGAGCTTGGTCATGATCCTGGGCACGCCGGTGGTCGCCATCACGGTCCTCCTCGTCGCCTTCGAGCGGGCGTTCAAGGTCGGCATCTTCGATCCGACCCTCGGCGGCGATCCGCTCCTCTTCCAGCACCTCTTCTGGTTCTACTCGCACCCCGCCGTCTACATCATGGTGCTGCCGGCGATGGGCGTGCAGAGCGAGCTGGTGGCCGCCTTCGCTCGCAAGCGCATCTTCGGCTACGAGTTCGTGGCCTTCGCCTCGATCGCGATCGCCGTCCTCGGCTTCCTGGTCTGGGGCCACCACATGTTCGTGAGCGGCCAGTCGGTGTACGCGGCGACCATCTTCTCGATCCTCTCGATGCTGGTCGCCATCCCCTCGGCGGTGAAGGTCTTCAACTGGACGGCCACTCTCTACCAGGGCTCGATCTCCTACGACACGCCGATGCTCTACGCGCTCGGCTTCATCGGGCTGTTCGTGATCGGCGGCCTGACCGGGGTGGCCCTTGCCACGCTCGGCATCGACGTCCACGTGCACGACACCTACTTCGTGGTCGCCCACTTCCACTACGTGATGGTGGGCGTCACCGTCCTCGCCTTCCTCGGCGGTCTCCACTACTGGTGGCCGAAGATCACCGGCCGGCTCTACTCCGAGTTCTGGGCCAAGATCGCCTCGATCGTCATCTTCGTCGGATTCAACCTGACCTTCTTCCCGCAGTTCATCCTCGGCTACATGGGCATGCCGCGCCGCTACCATGCCTATCCGGAGGAGTTCCAGGTGCTCCACGTGCTGTCGACGGGCGGCGCCCTGGTCCTCGGCATCGGCTACCTGATACTGGTCGTCTACCTCCTGTGGTCGCTCGCGGCGGGACGGAAGGCCGGGCCGAACCCGTGGGGCGCGACCGGGCTCGAGTGGCAGATCCCGTCGCCGCCGCCGACCTACAACTTCGACGAGATCCCGGTGGTCACGACCGGTCCCTACGACTACGTGACGACGGAGGCGAGGAGCCAGCATGTCTAGCGTTCACGGGCCCGCCGGGCACGCCGCGACGCCCGGTGGCGCCGCCCATCCGCCGCTCGCGCATCACTTCGAGACCCTCGAGCAGCAGCGCCAGTCCACCTCGCTCGGGATGTGGGTCTTCCTGGTCACCGAGATCATGTTCTTCGGGGGGCTCTTCGCCGCCTACGTGGTCTACCGGAGCATGTTCCACGAGGCCTTCAACGCCGCGAGCCATCACCTGAACGTGCGCCTCGGCGGCATCAACACCGCGGTCCTCATCGCCTCGAGCTTCACCATGGCGATGGCGGTGCGCGGCGCGCAGCAGGGGAAGCGGGTGGGGACCGCGGCACTCCTCGTCCTGACCATGCTCCTCGGCCTCACCTTCCTCGGCATCAAGGCGGTCGAGTACCGCCACAAGTTCGAGGAGCATCTCTTCCCCGGGCCGGGCTTCCAGTTCCAGACGCACGCGACGGCCGATCTCACGACCGCCGCCGCCGAGCGGGGCGGCGTCTCGCATCACGCCCCGAGCGGGGTGTCGCCGCACGACCAGATCGTCGATCCGCGGCATGCCCGCATCTTCTTCTCGCTCTACTTCGCGATGACCGGACTCCATGCGCTGCACATGGTGGTGGGGGCGGGGCTCTTGGCCTGGCTCCTCAAGCCGACCCTCGCCGGCCGCTTCGGCCCCGCCTATCACGACCCGGTCGAGTGCGTCGGCCTCTACTGGCACTTCGTCGACATCGTCTGGATCTTCCTCTTCCCGCTGCTCTACCTGATCGGGCGGCACTAGGAGCGCAGGAGTCATGTCCCAGTCCGCGGTGCACGTCGTTCCGGTCCGCACCTACGTGCTCATCTTCGCGATCCTGATGGCGCTCACGGCGACCACCATCTGGGTCGCCTTCCAGGACTTCGGGGCGCTCAACAACGTGATCGCGCTCACCATCGCGGTCATCAAGATGACGCTCGTCATCCTCTTCTTCATGCACGTCCGCTACGCGACCCGGCTCACCTGGCTCGTGGTGGTGTCGGGATTCATCTGGCTCGTCCTCCTGATCTTGATTCTGATGAGCGACTACTTCTCGCGCGGCTGGCTCGGCGTGCCCGGGAAGTAACACAGTCCGCCGGGCTCCTTCTCAAGGTCACGCCCGCCCCGGCCGATAACCCCCGTGAGTCGTCGCGCGCCGCGGCCGTCCGCCGCGCGCCTGCCGCCGTTCCGGGCCGAACCCAGGAGGTTGCCATGAAGTCCCGCTTTGCCGCGCCGGGTGTCCTCACCCCCGCCTGTCTGGTTGCGCTCGTCCTGCTCGCCGCCGGCTGCGGCGACGGGGAAGACTCGGAGCAGTCGAACGTCGAGATCATGAATGCATCGCTGGCGGACCTCGAGGGGTTCGCCACGGACCTGGCCGCCGATCCGGCGCTCGCGATGGCGGGGCAGGCTCCGGTCGAGGCGCTGATGAGCCAGGTCGGCCTCACGCTCGATCCGCTCGGGCGCGCCGGCGGCACCGTGCCGCTCGATTTCAAGGCGGCCGCAACGGCGCGGCCGATGCCGGCTGCCGAGCGGGGCCCGGGCCGAGCACCGGCCGTGCCGCCGTACGGGACCTACGAGCGGGACGTGACGTCGACCGCCGAGCCCTTCCCCGGGTGGGTCTGGGTCGCCGAGGCGCCGGCGGACGGCTTCATCTTCCACTTCAGCGAGGATGACGACTTCGTGATCGGCGAGGGGCCGGGCGCGCGCCACATTTCCGGCGAGATCCGCTTCCTGCACGTGACGACCGAGACCGTGGGATCGGAGATGCTCCTCACCGGAGTGACCTGGGAAGTTCAGATCGACCCGGTCCAGGTTCCGATCGTCCGCGTGCCGTTCGCCGCGGTCCTCGACCCGGCGACCGGCGCCTATGACCGCGTCGCCATCGGTGACGTGGATGCCCCGAGCAATCTCACCAATTGCTACATGGGCCGTCTCGCCTTCGATTTCCTCCACGACGAGACGACCGACGACGTGCGCACTGCTCTCCGCGCCGTCAACACCGCTCTCGACCCGAACTACCTGCTGGTCCTCGATCTGAATCAGCTGAACGTCACGGACGACCTGCCGGAGGAGATCACGATCCTCTTCGGTTGCGGCCGCACGGACGACGCCGCGACGCCGCCGCTGGCGATCGTGGCCGCTCTCTCCAACTTCCGTCCCGACCCGAACGAGATCGAGGATCTGATCGCCGACGTGACGGGATCGGTGACCCATCGCGGGCGAGTCCTCGCCACCTTCGCCGGCTCGACCGAGGAGGTCCCGGTCGGCGTCGACGTGGACGGCGACGGGGACGTGGATGGCGACGACACCTGCGCCGACATCGACATCACCTTCACCGACTCGGGCGATACGATGAACATCTGCGAGGCGTTTGCGCGGGCGATCGACCTGACGAACGTGTCGCTCGGGCGCGGGGTCGCGGCGGGGCACTTCCGCGTCGGGCTCTTGCGGTTCTAGCCGGCTGCTCTGCGGTTGCCTACGGGGCCGGCTCCGCGGCGGCGGGGGCGCTGCTCCGCTGCGGGGGCGCTGCTCCGCTGCGGGGGCGCTGCTCCGCGGTGGGGCGGCGCTCCGCTGCGGGGGCGCTGCTCCGCGGCTGCCCGCTCCGGCTCAAACACTCGCCGGCCGGCGGTTGCGGCAGCAGGACACGCTGGCGTGCCGGCCGGCGAAACTCGCCGGACGCGGGCAGCGCGCGTCGCGCGCCCCGTGCCCCGTGCGCCCCGCGCGCTCCGTGCGCTCCGTGCGTCCCGTGCGCCCCGTACGCCGCGTGCGCCCCGCGCGCCCCGCGAGCTCCGTGCGCCCCGCGCGCCCCGTGCGCCCCGCGCGCGTGCCTCTTGAGCGGGCTTTGACGATGGGGCCAGGCGGCGTTACGCTTGGGACAACGGCGGGCCCGGCCGTCCGAGTCGCACGCTCGCGACGGAAAGGGGGAGTGGCGATGCCATCGGCCCGGCTCAAGAAGTTCCTCGACGAGCAACACGTCAAGTACCTGAGCCTCCAGCACTCCCGGGCCTACACGGCCCAGGAGATCGCCGCCAAGATGCACATCCACGGCTGGGAGCTCGCCAAGACCACCATCCTCAAGGTGGACGGCAAGTTCGTGATGGCGGTGATGCCGGCCCCGATCCAGGTCGACATGAGCGCCTTCCGCGAGGCGGTCGGCGCCAAGGCGGTGGCCCTGGCCGCCGAGGAGGAGTTCAAGCAGCTCTTCCCGGAGTGCGAGCTGGGTGCCATGCCGCCGTTCGGGAATCTCTACGGGCTCCCGGTCTTCGTGGACGATCGGCTGGCCGCCGATCCGTCCATCGTGTTCAACGCCGGGACGCACACCGAGGCGATCCGCATGGACTTCGCTGACTTCAAGCGGCTCGCGAACCCGAAGATCGCGCACTTCGGGGTCGGCACCCGCGCTCATATCTGAAGCGCAGGCCGCCGGGCGGAAAAGACGAGGGGCCGGATCCCGCGGGATCCGGCCCCTTGATCGTCGGAGATGCCGGCTTAAGATCTAGTAGCGCCGGCTGCTGCCGCCGCCGTAGCCACCGCCGCCGCCATAGCCGCCGCGGCCGCTGCCGCCCCGGCCGCCGTAGCCGCCGCCGCCGCCGCTGCCGCCGCGGCTGCCCGAGGACTCCTTCGGACGAGCCTCGTTCACGGTCAGGGTGCGACCGTCGGCCTCGGTGCCGTTGAGACCGGAGATAGCGGCCTGGGCCTCCTGGTCGCTACTCATCTCGACGAAGCCAAAGCCCTTCGACCGCCCCGTGTCGCGATCCACGATCACCTGCGCGGATTCCACGGTTCCATACTGCCCGAACATCTGCGCCAGATCGTTGTCGCCGACGTTGTAAGAGAGATTGCCAACGTAAAGCTTCTTGCCCATCGCGAGGTTTCCTCTATCTATGCGTGCTTGCCTGGCGGAACGCCAACTCCAGGCGGTGGCGACCCGCATCCCACATGACTCGAACGCCCGATCGTATCCATCCTTCGGTCCAGCCCTCAGCGAACGAGCAAGAAGAAGCTGGGATCGAACGAACGGCCCCTTGTGGCAAAGGGCGGCCGGGGGCCGCCCTCCCCACGTTCCTGGTCCGCGGAGTGTAGCACATCGGGCGGGGGGGCGTGGTCCAGGGGACGCTGGGAAGGTGTGGGCCGGGGCGGGCGCCGGCCCCGCGCGGCCTCCCCGGGGCGGAGCCGCCCGCCGGCGGCTCTGTCCGGTAGCGGCCGAGCGGCCGGTGGGGGCGATCCCCGGGGCGATCCCCGGAGCGATCCCTGGGGCGAACCGCGGGGGGCCGAGCGCCCGCCCCACCCGCGTGGTCCCCGGGGGGACTCCCTGCCGGCCCCCGGCGGGCCGGCCGCGGAAGCGCCCCGTGACCGGCGTGACTGGCCCCGGACGGCGGAGTATCCTCGACCGCAGTTGCAGCGCGTCCCGGGGGAGGGCGGCCATGAGAAACGCGATCTGTAGCCCGGCCATGCTCCTTGCCGGCCTGGTCGTCGTGCGATTGCTCGCCGGCGATGCGAGCGCCCGGGCGGCGGACCTGGCGGAAGACCATCCAGTGCGACTCACCGACGACCCGGCGCAGGACGGATTCCCTTCGTGGTCCCCTGACGGCCAGGAGATCGTCTTCTCCCGCTACGGCGGCGACTCCGCACCGGAGAAGACCGGCCTCTACGTAATGTCGCCGGACGGCGGCGAGCCGCGCCGGTTGACCACCGTCATCGGGGAGCATCCCGACTGGTCGCCCGACGGCTGCTACATCGCGTTCGATGGGGACTACGGCGGCACGATCCAGGTCGTCTCGGCGACGGGCGGGACTCCCATCCGCATCGTCCCGGAGTCCATCCCGGTCGCGAAGGGCGGCCAGCCGAAATGGTCTCCGGACGGCTCGCGGATCGTCTTCAAGGAGGGGGTGAACCTGTGGCTGCTCACCGTGGCGAGCGGCCGGTTCGAGAAGATCCTGAGCGATTCGAGCCAGACCACGCTTCCGCTGTGCTGGTCGCAGGGCGGGCAGGAGATCTTCGTCTGCCGCCGTGATGCCGAGGGGCCGAGCTCGTCCATCTGGGAGCTTTCCGCCGACGGACAGGCAAGGCGGCAGGTGACTCCCGAGAGGGAATCGGTCTACCGGTACGCCGACCTGTCGCCGGACGGTTCTCTCCTCGCCGTCGTCTGGTGTGAGGGGCGCGCGTGCGACATCTGGGTCATGTCCGCAACGGGCGGCCCGCGCGTGCAGATCACGTCGCACCCCGGCTACGATGACGGGCCGGCCTGGTCCCCCGACGGGAAGCGCATCGCCTTCGTCAGCACGCGCTCGGGGAACTTCGACATCTGGACGGTGGAGGTCGACATCGAACGGGTGCGCCGCGAGCTGGCCGCGCTCGAGTAGCAAGCTCGCTGCCGGGGGGCAAGGCGCCGGAGATCCCTCTCATGCCGGAACCCACGAAGAGAGTCCAGAAGCTGCTGCGGGAGCTGGCCGGTCAGGCGTGGGAAGCCGAGATGCGGGTCGCGCTGGGCGCCCTGGCCCGGAAGTTCGAGCAGTGGGAAGCCGGCACCCTGTCCTCCGCCGAACTCCATGACGCGATCCACGCCTATCACAATGGAGAGGCGAGGGAGATCTGGAAGCGCCACTCGATGCCGGATCCGCGGATCCCGCTCGCCCACGCGGTCGCCACCGGCGTCATCGCGAAGGAGAAGTTGCCGTCGGAGGTCCTGGAGCACCTGGCGTCGCTCATCGAGCTGTTCGAGGATCAGAGGCGGGAGGGATGAACGGAGTGCGGTCGACCTGGCCCGCCGTCAGGAAGCGCCGCCTTCATCCGGGGAGGAACCCTTCGTTGCCATCGCTCGATCTTGTGGCAGCTTCAGCGTTGGGCGAACAAGCGGCGAGCACGGTGGGGTCACGCCGGGGGGCTACATGAAGGGTGAGGCTTCAAGCCAGATCGTCTTCGAGGAGTGGGATGCTGGCCACTCTCGCTTCCCGGAGTTTCTGCAATTCCTTCAGGACGTCACGCCTGATCAGGTTCCGTTCGTCGTCGGCGAACGCTACGCTCGATACACCTCTCTTCTTCTCGTTGCCCTGGACGGCGGCGAACTCGCAGGCGCGATCCGCTTTGCCATACAACCCATCGGATCCGAGGAGCGCTGTCCCGTCCTCCATCATGATGGGGTACCCCTGACCGAGGCAAAGATCCATGCCTTCGCCGTTCGTCCCGCCTCGCGTGGCCGAGGCATCGGCACGTTGCTTCAGAAGTGGGTGATCCGGCGTGCGCGGGATCTCGGCTGCTACCAGGTGGCGTCTTACAGCTGCTACGATAAGCGAGCGAACTATCACATCAAGCTGTCACTGGGCTTTGCAGCTCAGCCCGAGGGGCACGGGGACAACGAACAAGGGGTCTACTTCCTGATGCCGTTGCGCCGAGCGGTGGCCGATTGAACGAGCCGCCCACCAGCCGGTTGAACGCGGCGGACGGCCCTGCGTGACGTCATTCGATCGCCTCGAGAGGCCGCCCGCCGCCGCCGGTGCGCGTTGACCTTCCGGCCCCGCGCGCTGAGCTACTTCGTCACGACGACCTCGAGGTAGTCGCCCGGCACGCAGAGGCCGGCGCCGTTGCCGCGGTTCCAGCGCCCGAGGAGGTCGAGGAGGGCTGAGTGGAGCCTCTCGCGTCCTGCCGCGTCGAGCGCCGCGAACGCCTTGTGCGTCGGTCCGTAGAACGTGCGGAAGATCTCGATCCAGTGCTCGGCCGAGCGATAGCGGAACGTATACGTCCGCCGCGTCGTCGCGAGGCCGGTGGCCGCCGGACCGAAGAGCTCGACGAGCCGCGGCTCGGAACCCCATTCCATCGGCGAGCGCAGCCCGGCCGGCGGCGGCACGATCCCGCTCATCACGCGGAAGAGATCCCCGATGAAGCCGTCGGGAGTCCAGTTGGCGAGCCCGATCTTCCCGCCCGGCTTCGTCACGCGCAGGAGCTCCCGCGCGGCCCGCTCCTGGTCCGGCGCGAACATGACGCCGAAGGTCGAGAGGACGACGTCGAACGATCCGTCGTCGAACGGCAGCGCTTCCGCGTCGGCCACCCGGAAGTCGATCGGGAGGCGGTCGGCCTCGGCGCGGCGCCGGCCTTGCTCGAGGAGGTCCGGAACGTAGTCGGTCGAGGTCACGTCCGCGAAGTGACGGGCGGCGGCGAGCGAGGCGTTGCCGTTCCCGGCCGCGACATCGAGCACGCGGTGGGTGGCCTGGAGGTCGACGGCCTCGCAGAGCGCCTCGCCGACCGACTGGAGCCGCACGCCGATCTGGCCGAAGTCGCCGGCGGCCCAGGTGGCCTGCTGGCGAGTCTTGATCGCGCCGAGGTCGGGGGCCGGGCGGTCGGTGAGGAGCGAGTGGGGATACTGGGGGGTGGCAGTCAGCGGATTCATCGGGACATCTCCTTCGTTCGAGTGGAGGAGCCGGCCGGCGAGCGGCCGGCTCGCGCGGGCCACCGGGATCGGGCCGCGCTCATGGAGGGAGTGTGCCCGGACTCGGGAGTTGACCGTCACGCCGGGCGTCGCTAAGACTTGACCGAGCGTCCGAATCGCATCGCCATCCTTGCCGGAGGTCCGGCCGACCTTGCCGGGCGTCCGCCGGTGTCCCGGGGACCCCGCGGCCTGAAGCCTCGGCGCCATCGTCCCGGGGGGATCGTGTCCGGCGACACCCTGTCCGATCTGCTCCGTGCCGTTCGCTTCCGCGGCGCGCTCTTCTACTACATCGAGGGGGCCTCGCCCTGGGTGGCCGAGGCGCCGGCCGCGTGCGACATCATCCCCGCGATCATGCCCGGCGCGGAGCACATGATCGAGTTCCACGGGATCGTCAGCGGCTCCTGCTGGGCGGCGATCGTCGGGGAGTCGCCGATCCGCCTCGATGCGGGCGACGTGATCCTGTTCCCGCAGGGCGACGCGCACGTCATGTCGAGCGCGCCGGGCATGCGCGCTCCGAGCTCCGACACGAGCTTCTTCTTCTCACCGCGCCCGCCACAGCTTCCCTACGCGCTCAGCATGCGGGACGCCGAGATCACGACCGCCCGCCTCGACGGCGGCGGGCGCGATCGCGCGACCATCGTCTGCGGATTCCTGGGTCTCGACGCGAAGCCCTTCAACCCGCTCCTCACGGCTCTGCCGCGGGTGCTGCAGGTGCCCGGGAGCACGCTCGGCGCCGATTCCTGGGTCACGACCTTCCTGCGCCAAGTCGTCGCCGAGTCGAACCAGCGCCGCCCGGGCGGTGAGGCGGTCCTCGAGCGGATGAGCGAGATGCTCTTCGTCGAGGTCCTGCGCCGGCACATCGATGCGCTCCCACCCGAGCAGACCGGATGGCTCGCCGGGATGCGTGACCCCGCGGTCGGCCGCGCCCTCGCGCTCCTCCACGAGCGCCCCGCCGAGCCATGGACGCTCGAGCAGCTCGGCGCGGAGGCGGGGCTCTCGCGGTCGTCGCTCCACGAGCGCTTCGTCCACTTCATCGGGCAACCGCCCATGCAGTACCTGACGCGGTGGCGGATGCAGCTCGCCGCGGGGCTCCTCCGCGACACGAGCGCGAAGCTCGTGGAGATCGCGCTCGATGTCGGCTACGAGAGCGAGGCCGCGTTCTCGCGGGCGTTCAAGCGCGAGGTCGGGGTGGCGCCGGGGGCGTGGCGGCGGGGACAGCGGGGGATCGAGAGACCCAGGACCGCCGAGCTCGGCGGCTAGATCGGCCGGCGACTCGTGCCGGGCGGCACGCATTCAGGAGGTCGGGATGAAGCTCCCTGCGTTGTGGATCGCTGCCGAAGGCTCGTTCGCGGTGACCGACGAGCCGCTCACCAGCTGCTCGTGGGCGGCCTATCGCCACGGGTTCTTCGCTGGACTCCGCTTCCTCGATGCCGCAGGCGACTTCTGGGTGGTCAGCGAGGCGGTGCCGGACCGGCCTCCGAGCCACCTCGACCGGCTCTTGAACCGCAAGCTCAAGGTGCAGCTTCGGCTGTCGGGGCCCGAGCAGCGCCCGCTGGGGGAGGTCGCGGAGCTTCTGTGCGCGTGCGTGGATCGGGATCCCGGCGATCTCTACTCCCAGTTCGTCGAGCCGGACGAGCTCAAGGCCCTCTTCCGGTCGGCGCGATCCGTGGCGGAGCTGCTCCACCACGCGCGGACTCTCGGGGCGGCCCCGGAGCGGGAGACATGATGTCCGGCCGCGCCGTGGACCAGCCGGGCCCTGGTTGGGATCGGTGTCCGCGGTGCCGATAGACCATGAGGGCTCGCATCCAGGGCCAGGTGGTTTCGGAGGCATGCCATGATCCTCGCACCGGTCATCGAGGGTACCGCTCCGATCAGAACGGCGGCGCCGGCCTTTCGCGAGGGCCTTGCCCGTCGCGTTGCGCAAGGTCTCCTCACGGGCCAGCCGCATCCGCGTTCGCAGTATGTCGTCACCGAGACCGGCGCCGACCACATGCGAATCCGTGCGACCGACTGGAAGACCGCACTGAACGTCGGCCTCAACGAGATCGATCTCCGGTTCCCCGAGTCGGGCATCGTCCAGTACCAGGTCCGTTACTGGCGCTGGGCCGCCTACGCACTGGGCCTGTGCGGCGCTATCGGGATGGTCGGTCTGCTCCTTCTCCTCTTCGCCGACGCGCGCTCCTACATCGAGAGCCAGCCCGGGCGCATGGTCCCGGGTATCTCAGCCGATCAGAACATCGTCATCGTCTGGGGAATGGTCCTCTTCTGGGGATTCGTATGGCCGTGGCTCCTGATCGCCGTCCATCGCCGCCCCCTCAGGCGGCTGGTCGAGCGCATCATCGGTGAGGTCGATGCTGCGGGCGTTCCGGCGGGGTCGCCGCGCCGAGCTGCCTGAGCCTGCCGTGCCCGTCCGTTCCGTCCTCGGGCCGGCGCTCAGGTCCGCCCTCGTCTTCGCCGGCGAGACCGCGCGCTGCGCGGGCGCGCTCGGCGCCGCCATCTCGATCCGCATGGGCCTCGTGTGTCTCCTGGGCTTCGCGTTCGTTGCGCTCGCGCCCGGCGCCGAGGCCGGCGAGAAGCTCATCTATGCCATCGTGCACAAGGGGTCCGACTACACCGCGGCGAAGACGGAGATCTTCGCCGTCGACCCCGAGACGCGCGAAGAGCGGCTCGTCTTCTCCGACGAGGCGACATCCATTGTCCTGACGCAGTCCCTCTACGTCTTCCACTTCCCGGTCGCCGCCGGCGGCAGGATGTTCGCGCGAGCGGCCGGGCGGCGCGGGGGGCTCCCCGCTCCGGCGGAGCGCGGGCTCTACGAGCTCGCGGCCGACGGCTCGAACGCGGTGCGGCGGATCGGCCCGGTGATGGGCGACGGATCGGCGGGCGATCTCTTCGTCAACGCGACCGGGACCCGCATCGGCTACGTCAGCGGAATGGACCGGCGCCAGTTCATCTTCCTCCACGATGTTGCGACCGGGACGCTTCTCCATCAGATCGACGTCACCGAAACGTTTCTGGATTGCCACGCCACGAGCGTCGGCTGGGTCCCGGGACGCGAGCGGCTCTACTTCTCGCTCGCCACCGGGGATGCCGACCTCACCTCGGAGGAGTCGTACGACCTGGTGGGGACGTATCTGATGGACGAAGACGGCGGGCATCTCGAGCGACTTGCTGCGTTGCCGCTCGCCGACGGATCGGCGCCGCTCCTGGCGGCACGCGCGATCGGAGTGCTGCCGAGCGGCGAGTATCTCTTCGAAACGATGCAGCCCGCGAGCGGGGAGGAGCGCGAGCGCCAGCCGTTCCGCTTCTCCCTGATCCGGGCGCGGGCGGACATGGGGGAGGGCACGGACGTGAGCTTCGGCCCGGCGGCCACGTTGTATACCGGGATCCAGGTCGCATACTCGCTTTCCCCCTCAGGACGGTACGTCGCGGCGGCGAGCCTCCTGCTGTCCGACCGGGCCGACTCGTGCGACGTGTGGCTCAAGGACCTGGACCGCGGCGAGGAGCGGATCGTCGTGTCCATCCCGACGGCGGGCTTGCCGGGACCGTTCCTGGGGCTCGCCGGTTGGTTCGACTAGTCGCTGCTCTACGCCTCGCTTCAGGAGGCGGAGAACCTCGCTCGTTTCGGCGGCCAGTACAGGGAGTACCTGGCGCGCACTCGCCGGTTCATCCCGTTCGTTGTATGATGCGCATGAGTAGCGCGCGCGGGGATGGTGTGACCATGCACGTCTACGTAGTCTTCGCTCATCCGAGCCACAAGTCCTTCAGCAAGAGCGTGCTCGCCGCCTTCACCCGAGGCCTCGAGGAAGCGGGGCACAGCTACGAAGTCGCCGACCTCTACGCGATGGGCTTTCAATCGGAGATGGATGAAGCGCAATACCTCCGAGAGACCTCCGGAAGCCCGGACCTGCCGGTGCCCCGAGACGTCGAGCGCGAACAGGCCAGGATCAACGGCGCCGGCGGGCTGGTCTTCATCTATCCGGTGTGGTGGAGCGATTGTCCGGCGAAGCTCAAGGGGTGGTTCGACCGGGTCTTCACCTGCGGATACGCTTACCTCTATGATGCGGCCGGGACTCGGGGCACCAGGATGAGCATCGAGAAGGCACTCGTCGTGTGCTCGGCGGGCCACACGGCGGAGCACCTGGAGGAGATCGGCATCGCGGACAGCATGCGGCGCATCATGCTGAATGACCGCCTGCTCGGGGCCGGCGTCAAGGAAGCCCACATGGAGATCCTCGGTGGCATGATGCCGCTCGACGACACGCACCGCGCGCGGAATCTGAAGAGAGCCTACGAGCTGGGCAGGGGGTTCTGAGGGTTCGTCGCGGCACAGGAGGCGCCGGCGGAGAGCGCGTGCCGCGCGCATTGCCGGCTGGCAGCACGCCCGCCGAGCGATGGAGGCGACTCGAGTTGGCCATTCTGGTGGTGCGGCTGGGCAGCCCGCGGACACGCGATGAGGGCCTGCGCCTGGGGACGGTGCGCCGCCCGCCGCGCGGCGTGCCGAAGGCGGAGTATGCGTCACGGAACTTCTACGATGTGTGGGTGCCGGAACTCGCGCCCTCGGAGGGCTTGCTCAAGGAGGCGCTCCGAGCTTCCGACGAGCGCGCATGGCGGAGCTTCGTGCGGCGGTATCGCGCCGAGATGAAGCGCCCCGAGGTCACGCGGCTCCTCGCGCTCCTGGCCGCGCTCTCCCGCCAGACCAACCTCTCGGTGGGCTGCTACTGCGCGGACGAGGAGCGCTGCCACCGTTCCGTCCTCAAGTCGTTGTTGCAGGAGCAGGGGGCCGACCTGGCTTGATGGAGGTTGGCGCGGCGGTAGACTGAGCAGCAGGAAACAGACTCCCGCCGTCGCGGCTTCCATGCCGCACGTCGCGGGCCGGCGGGATCGGCGGCCGCCTGAGCGGAGGGACTCATGATTAGCCAAGGACACGTTCGTGCAGGTCTTCTATTCGGACTGCTGCTCGTGCTCCTCGCTCCTGGCTGCGGCTCCGAGGAAAGCCGCTGGGCCAAGGCGCAGAGCACCGACCGGGCCAAGGCCTACGAGGCTTTCCTGGCCAGGCACCCGAACAGCCAGCATGCCGAGGCGGCGAAGACGCGCCTCGAGGAGCTGGACTGGGCCGCCGCCGAGTCGACGAACACCGAGGAGAAGTTCGAGTGGTTCTTGAAGCGACATCCGGAGGGCACGTATGCAGCCGCGGCACAGGAGGGGATCAGCAACATCCAGAAGACGGTGATCCACCGCGCGGCCGAGAAGGGTGACCTCGCGGAGGTGCGCGGGCTCCTCGACCAGGGAACGGACATCAACGGAACGGAGGGCGCCGGCGCGGCGCCGCTCCACGTGGCCGCCGGCAAGTGCCGGGATGCCGTGGTCGAGCTCCTCATCGCTCGCGGCGCCGACGTCAATGTCCGCGGCGACGACGACGCGACGCCGTTGCACTGGGCGGCGCGCGCCGGCTGCCTCCCGGCCATGCGCCGCCTGCTGGACGCCGGCGCCGATCCCAGCATCAAGGTGCGCGCGCCGTTCAGCGGCATACTCATGGATGGAGACGGCACGGCCACGTCCTTCGGCGGGGGCTGGCCGCCGGTCCTCGGCACAACTCTCCACTGGGCGGCCGCGGCCGGTCAGACCGAGGCGGCGTCTCTCCTGGTCGAGCGGGGCGCCAGGGTCGGCGAGCTCGATGCCGGGGAACTCGCGCCTCTGCACTATGCGGCGCAGTCCGGCTCGCAAGCGACCGTCGAGATGCTCTTGAGCAAGGGCGCGCCGTGGCACTTCCCCGAAGGCGATGACCAACCGATCCACTTCGCCAAGACCGGCGCCATCGCCGCGCTGCTGGTGGCTCGCGGCGCGGACCCCAACATGCCCAGCAGGTTCCGCGGCAAGCCGATCCACAACGCAGCCCACCTGGGCCATGCCGACGCGGTGTCCTACTTCCTCGACCAGGGCGTCTCCGCGGACGAGCGGGGCGAGTGGAACTGTTCTACTCCGGCTTCACGTCGGAGGTGACGCCCCTGTGGACCGCCGCGTGCGGCGGCCGCCTCGAGATCGTGAAGCTCCTCGAGAGCCGCGGCGGCGACCTCAAGTTCGTGGCGCCGGAGGGGACGCTGGGCGGATCGCTGCTGCATGCGGCGGCCGCGGAGGGTCAAACGGAGGTCGTGGCCTATCTCCTCGCGAAGGGAGTGCCGGTGGACGCGCGGGGGCAGATGCGGTTCTTCCCCCTCGTCAAGCCCTGGACGAACGTGACCCCGCTCGAGGTGGCCGCTCGCTACGGGAACATTCCGGTCATGGAGGCCCTGGTGAAGGGCGGGGCCGATATCGACGCCATGAGCGATGAGGAGTGGACGCCGATCGGGCTGGCCATGGTTGCGCGGAAGAAGGACGCGGTGGTCTGGCTCCTGTCCCGCGGCGCCAAGCCGCAGGTCACGGCGGACATCATCGAGAACTTGAACACGAGCGACGAGATCAAGACGATCTTGAGAGAGCACCTGGCCGGCGCGAAGGCGCAGTGATGGGCGGGACGCTCCTCGCATCAGTCCCCTGGTCATCGTGGAGGCGATCGTGAAACTTTCGGTCGTGCGCGGCGGAACGGCAGCGAAACCAGCGACCGCGGCCCAGGGAGCGCGTCCGGCTCCGGCCGGGGGCAAGCCCGCCGATCGCCGGTGCGGGCTCTGCGGCAAGACCACCGGTCTCACCCGGACCCCGTGCTGCGACAACTGGATTTGCGACGACGAGGACAAGTACGTCCTCTTCTCCTACGCCCGGAACAGCTGCTTCCGGAATCACCGCCGGTTCACCCTGTGCGGGTATCACCATGCCGAGGACCATCCCGGGCGGTGGACCGCGTGCGCCCGGTGCCGCGATGCGTTCGTCCCCGAGATGGTCGTCGCCTATGGGACGAACGAGTACAACTTCGAGAAGCTCCCCGATCCGCCTGCCTTCGCGCCGACGCATTGCAGTTCTTGCAGGGCCATCATCGATCTCTGGAGGGACGCCTACTCGATCATGGGGGATCGCTACCTGTGTGAGGAGTGCATGCGCACGAGGCGAACGGGCACCGCAGGCCCGGCTGCCGCATCACGACGCGCCGGGAACCCGGCGCGCCCGCGCGGCGCGGAGGCGGTGGTCGCTTCGCTCGAGCGCAAGCTCCGCCGAAAGACGAGCATCCTGAGCGATGACGAGGTGGCAGCGGCCACGGGCATCATCCTGGGAATGCTCGATCCAGCGGTCGCCGCCGGTCTCGGTGCGGTGCCCGGCCGCACACCGCCGGAGGACCTCATCAGGTGGCAGTCGCTCAGGACCCGCATGGAGCAGGCGCGGGAGCACATGGGTCTGACCATCCGGGACGTTTCTTCTCGACTGGGCATCGCGCAGTATCGGCTCCGCGCGATCGAGAGTGGCTCCAGGCGGAGCTTTCTCCCCGAGATGGCGCTCCGCTACATCGAGTATCTCGACATCGGGCCCTGGTTCAAGCGATGGTGCAAGGCGAACCGCGAGCTCGCGGCTCGGGCGGGCCTGCTCGAACCGCGGCGAGGGCGCAAGGCGAGACCCGGCCCGCGCACCCGGTGACCGCTGCGACTACGAATATGACTTCGACAACCCCCGGAAGCGCTGGGGGGTCGCGTTCTTGGATGGGGATCAGTCATGAGGTCGGCCGCACTGCCCGGCTGGGTCCCGTAGCGGGAGATCTTGCCATGCTTTTCTCGACGGTGGTCAGTCAGCCGGGCGCCGCCGCCCCGGTTGGAGGTTGCCCATGAACGGCGACGCGTATCTCACCGATGTGATCGCGCGCTTTCGCGAGCTCCGGGAGCAGTGCGACCGCGCGATCGCGCAGGTGCCGGAAGACCACTGGGGGCGCCGGCTCGACCCCGGATCGAACAGCATCGTCACCTTGCTCCTCCATCTCTCGGGCAACATGCGCTCACGCTGGACAGACTTCCTGACCACGGACGGCGAGAAGCCGGACCGCGAGCGGGACACTGAGTTCGAGGATCCGGCGGGCCTCGCCCGGGACGCTCTCCTCACGCGCTGGGAGGCGGGCTGGTCCTCGCTGTTCCGGGCGCTCTCGACCCTGACCGACGCGGACCTCGAGCGGACGGTCCTGATTCGCGCGGAACCCCACACCGTCTTCGCAGCGATCGACCGCCAGCTCGCCCACTACGCATGGCATGCCGGGCAGATCGTGTTCCTGGCCATGCATCTCGCGGGGGAATCGTGGCGGACCCAGAGCATCCCCCGGGGCGGGTCGGCGGAGTTCAACGCCGCCAAGGCGAGGGCTTTCCCCTCGGCGGCTGCGAGGAGTGGACCTTTGACGCGGAGGGGCTCAACGCCGAGTCCAAGGGTCACTTCGATGAAGCGGCTACAACCGCCAGCTGGCGGCGGGACGCGGGTGCCATGACACCTGACCAGGCGGTGTGGACGGGCCACCGGAGAGTGAGCGTGCCGGCCCTCGGCGTCATGGTCCTCGCGGCGCTCCTCGGGTGGGGTGTCACCGGCAAGGTCGCCGGGGTCCTCCTCGGGCTCGTCGTAGGCACGATCCCGGCGTGGCTCTGGTGGTCCTATGCGGTGCCTCGCTGGAGGGACTGGCTCGAGGATCAGGGGATAGCCGAGGCGCGCGTGTACGACCTGGCCGTGAAGAGCGGCCTCGTCTTTCCCCGGGGCTTCTTCCTGGAGGAAACGGAGTTCCGTCGACGCGACGGATCACGAGGCTGGCGCAGGGAGGGCCCGGCCGAGAACGCGGGCACTGGATAGCCAGGGGATAATGAGGCGATCGCCGTCCCCGCCCGGGGCAAGAACCAACGGATGACAACGAACTCGCCTGAGCAACAAGGGCCGAGGGCGGAGGAATCGGTTGTCGGATGGCTGCTCGATGCCGATCCAGCGATCCGCTGGCAAGCCATGCGAGACGTCGCCCCCGACGGTCGCGTGGCCGAGGCGATCGCCCTGGTCGGATCGAAGCGCGATGGCCACGGCCGGTGGCCGCTCGAGACGCGGCATCCGGGCCGGATGCCGGTGGAGATCGATGCGGGCGGTAGCGGCACGCGGTCCTGGAGCATGGAGGACCATGTGAACGAGAGCAGAGTCCCCGGCAGCACGCAGGAGGAGGAACTGCGGATGGCGCCCGCGCACCCGGCGCGGTTGCGATCCCGGTGGGTGGTGCTCAAGTCCGCAGTGATTCTCGCGGCTGGCCTGGCCATCGCCTGGGTCGACACCCGACCGGGATGGGATGACACGGGGATGACTGCGGGAGCGCTCGCGATCGCGGCGGCAGCGGGCTCGCTTGCTCGAATCCCTCCGTGGTTGGCGACAGCGCTCGTGGTGGTCCCCATTCTGGCGGCAGAACTCCCCGGAGGGACCGGCGCTCTCCTCGCGATTCCGTTCGCCCTGGCCGGCGCCCATGTCGGGGAGTTCATTCGCAAGCGAACGGTCGGGTCATGACCAACCGGTCCCGCCCGCGGGCCAGGCGGGACGTCCCGACACATGCCCGGATGGAAACGCGACATCGGACGCCGACCCGTACCGCCCGGGGGAAGGGGCCGGGACGCGCGCTGGGTCGACATCCACGAGTACGATCTCGACGAGGCCCGGATGGCGAGGTGGGTGCAGCAGGCGGCCGCGCTGCCGGGCTGGGGCAACGTTTGACACCGAAGGGGGAAGCGACGGGCAGTTGCTTGCGGAACCCCAATCCGTTTGTTACGTTAGCGATTGGTTCCAGGTAGAAGTCCAAGCTCCCACAGAGGATGGTAGACGAGCCCGATCGAGGTGGGGATGGAGCCCGCCCCCGCGCCGCCGATGACGCGCCAGAGATCGATACCAACCGGGGCCGCGCCGGCGACGAGCGAGGCGGGGGCTCTTCTCCTGCCGGGAGCGGAGACCGCGGCGCCCGCGGTCGAGCACCGCGATCCCGCGGGATCGCCGGCACCGGCTGACCTCGCTGAACCCCCGCCCCTCGACCCCCCCGATCTCCTCGACCCCGCACTACCCGGCGAGCGGTGGATCGTGCTCCACACGCGCTCCCGCTCGGAAAAGAAGGCGGCCCGGGTCTGCGATTGCCTGGGTGTCCGCCACTATCTCCCTCTGTGCGAGAAAGAGCCCGGACGTGGGGGGCGCGGTCACTCCTCGCGCCGCCCCGCCACCGTGCCGCTCATTCCGGGTTACGTGTTCGCCTCGCTCGACCCCCGGGCGCGTGCGCTCCTCTTCGAGAGTGGAGCGATCGCCCGCCTCATCCCGGTCCCGGATCCGGCATCGCTGTTGGATGAGCTCCGACAGATCCGGACGGCGATCGCGGCGGGCGTCGATCTCTTGGCGGGTCCCGCGCTCGAGCGCGGGATGCTCGTGCGGGTGGTCCGCGGAGAGCTCGCGGGGGTCCTCGGCCGGGTCGCCTGGGTCAAGCGGCGTCGGGTGCGCCTGGTCCTGAACGTGTCGCTCCTCCGGTTCGGGGCGGGGGTGGAAGTCGACGCGAGCGCGGTGGCGCTCGTCGGCGCGCCGGGGGTTCGGGCGGAGAGCGTTCCGTATGGCGGGCGGCGGCCGTGGCGCGTTCGCCGCGGGCGAGTCGTCGGAGTCGTCGGAGACGTCGGAGACGCCGGAGAGAGTCTCGGCGGGGCGGTCTGAGCGGTACCGCCGGTGCTCGCAGCCGCCGCTCGCCGCGGCTCGAGGCCGGTGTGGCCAGCGTCCCGTGAGGCGGTGAGGAAGGAGTGTCCCGTAGCCGGCGCGCGCCGGCGACGGGGCGAAGCGCGGCCTGCGGGGCGCGAACCGCGCATGACCTCTCGGTAGTCTAACGAACAGGCCATTCGATCGGCTGGGGTCCCTTTCGCGGCCCCTGCCCACGACACGGGTGCTGGGGCGACAGGCGCAGAGAATGAACTACTGGAACCAGGCGCGTGGGCGAGCAAGAGGACGGAAGAGCCGGTGGAATCTTCTCTTGATCCCCGCCGCGGTCGTTCCGTGGTTCGCAGGTTGGTGGCTCTCGGCCAGCGTCATGGGGCACATCTATCGCATCATCCACCCGCATGCCCAGTTCGTCGTGTTGCCCGAATCGATCGGTGGCGTTCTGATCGCGACCGGACTCCTCTTTGCCTGGTGCCCCCTCGCCATGATCATTGGCAACGCGTTGGCACACGCAGTTCCCGCAGCACGGCGGGCGCTCGATCGCGAGGCCAGCGAAGCGCGGGGCAGCGATTTCCGGACGTCGAATCGGGAGCTCATGCGCCTTTCGGGTATTCTCATTCCTCTGGGGGTAGGCGTCAGCTGTGTTGGTCTCTTCCTCTGAGGCGCGAGTGGTGCGCCCAGGCCAGGCACCGCGATCAAGCAGGCGGCCAGCTCCGCGGTCCGCCGCCGCGGCGCACGCCCTCGACTCTGCGCCAGAAATCCCGCCAACTGCGTTCAGATAGGAGCCAAACTTGCTGCACCACGTCGAGATCTATGTGGGCGACCTCGAGAGGTCCGTTGCCTTCTGGTCGCCCTTCATGGCGAAGCTCGGCTATAGAGCCGACCGCTGGTCGGGCGGCATGAACTTCATCAAGGAAGGCCATGCCTATTTCTGTTTCCTGCCGGCACCCCGCGAGCACCTTGCAGCAGGCTACCATCGCAAGCGAGTTGGACTGAACCACCTCGCCTTTCAGGCCGATTCGCGTGCCCATGTAGATGAGATCGCTTCGTGGGTAAAGGCGAACGGCTACACGACTCTGTACGAATCAGAGTACCCCTATGCCGGCGGCCCCACCTACTATGCAATGTACTGCGAAGATCCGGATCGAATCAAGATTGAAGTCGCAGCACCCAGTGGAGCCTGATTCCAGGTAGTCAATCGAACCGTCGACAAGGGGACGTTGGTCATGATTGAGAAGCGGGAGCCGGGTAATTCATGGACATCGCAAGGGAGTTGGGGGTTACTCCGGCGCAGTTGGCGCTGGCCTGGCTTCTGCATCAGGGACCAGACGTTGTTCCAATCCCAGGTACCCGTCGCCCGGAACGAGTCGATGAGAACGCGAAGGCCTCGGCAATTCGACTGGACGGCGCAACGGTGCAGCGGATCAATGCTGTGGCCCGGCCCGGGGCGGCGCAAGGTGCAACCTTGGTGTAACTGCCCGCCGCGGACCCATGCAGCACGATGAGGCGCGTGGTCCGACGAGGAGCGTTGCCACCGCTCCGTCCTCAAGTCGTTGTTGCAGGAGCACGGGACCGACCGGGCTTGATGCGACCAGGCTGGATGGAGGTAAGGACGATGTTCGGCCTCTTCAAGCCCTGCTCGCAGCATGGCGCCCGGCCATCGAGACGGCCCTCTTCGCGCACCATGAGCCGTGCGCTGAGGCGCTGGCCGCGGGTGGGCTCGAGGAATCGGACGCGACCCTCCCGAGGATCGCCGCGCCAGGGGAGGTGTGGCCGCATGTGTCGCTCGAGTTTGTCGCGGTCACGCCGCTCGATGGGGTGCTCACGACCGAGCTTGGCTACACGAGCGCCTGGGACGAAGAGCACACCCTCGGAGCGCGGTTCCGTGCTGGCAGGTTCATCGAGCTCTGCGGGAGCGTGTTGCCGCCGTAGGCGGCGGCGAGCCGCGACCGCTCTTGTGCGCGATGGTCGCCCGATCCACCGCCGGCTGCGCGAAGTGATTCCGCAATCTGTGCAGCAAACCACGGGAGGCTGATATGCACCCGTACTTCTTCTTGGTGTTCATGGCCTGCGCGGCGTGGTTCTATTGGTGCGCCTCAGCGGCAGGGAAGCCGCTCGGCGCGCGGATTGGCTTCGCCGTCGTCGGAATGCTGGAGTTCGTGGCCGTTGCCTTCCTGGTCGAGCGGATCGTGAGAGACCAGGACTTCTTCGTGAGGGCGCTGCGCTCAGGACCGGATATCGGACCGATCGTGGCCTACATCGTGTTGCCGACGCTGGCCGTGGTCTTCCTGACCGGGCTCTGGCTCCGAAAGCGGCCGGCGCGCCCGGCTCCGCGAGACAGTGAACGGTGATCACCGGGCGGGCGCGCGGTGTTGCCATGCGAGCCTTGGAGTCGGCGCAACGGCTGCGCCGGTAGCGGCTGCATGCCGCGGCCCCGGGGGGTGGCGTGCGGGCAAGCCATCCGCGGGCGGGGCCGAGGTGCGCGATGGCGAGCCGGCCGCCCGGTGCGGCGGAGGTCAGCGTTGGGCTGTCTCATCGAGGAAGCGTTGCATCGCGATCATGCTTGACCGACGGCGAACAACTGCGAGGTGCGCGTCACCCCCCCCGGTGGCGAGCCGGCCAGCATCTCCGACGTCGGCAGCTTCGCGGTGCGTAACATCACGACGCTGTCGGCGTTGAAGTTCGACGCCTGGGTGCTTCCCCAGCTCCCTTGCTGCAGCCGACGAGCGGCGCCGGCGCGCCGAGCAGATTCGCGAAGATCGTGAGCGCCGCTCGCAGGTGAGCGGCGAGGCCTTAGAGACTCTGGAGCCCACAAACAGACCATGACGAACTCCCGCGTCGGTTACTGGTCAGCGATCACTCTCGTCTGCGTAGGCGTGGGCTATCTCTTGACGCTCGCTGCTGGTTTCGTCCGACATGGCTTCCGGGAGCCGATCGCCGATCCGGTGCTTGCCATCATGGAGATCCTGACGCTCCTGTCGGCCGCACCCCTCGTGACGTTGATGGCCTCCATTCAGGACGGGTCGTCGCCGAGCAGGAGGACCTTCGGCTTCTCTGCTCTTGCGTTCGCCACCCTCTGCGCAGGGGTAACCAGTACGGTCCACTTCGTAGAGCTGACCGCTGCCCGCCAGACGGGCGGAGGCGGAATCGCATGGCCTTCTCGAGTCTACGCCGCGGAACTCCTGGCCTGGGACATCTTCCTCGGGCTGGCCCTGTTGTTCGCCGCTCCGCTGTTCTTCAGGGATGGACTCGAGCGGTTGGTTCGCAGGGTGCTCGTTCTATGCGGCGGGCTCTGCCTCGTTGGCGCAGTTGGGCCGGCGGTGGGCAACATGCGGCTGCAGCTCATTGGGGTGTTTGGATACGCCGTGATGCTTCCCGTGGTCTGCGTGCTGCTGGCGCGCGTCTTCGGTCGCAGATGTGCGGGAGAGAAGGAAGAGCGCGTCTAACGGCACCATGCGGCGGACGGCGCCTTGCGCCGCCGCTGATGCTGGTGGTTGGGCCGCCGATGGAACGCTTCCGCACTCGGTAGGCACAGGAGGGACTCGCTACGTCTCTCAGGGCCGCCGAGAGCTATCTGGCCGGTCTCTGGCCGCTGGCCAAGGAGTCGAAATGGAACTGAGCGCCGCACGCGTATTCGTCCGGGACATCGTTGCCGCCAGGCGCTTCTACGTGGAGATCCTGGGTTTGCCAATCAAGGCAGATGGGACTCAGTACGGCTACTGCGTCTTCAGGTCCGGAGGCACAGACCTCGTCATCGAGGCCGTGGCCGACGACGCACCTGAAGAGGACAGAGCCCTTGTCGGGCGCTTCACCGGCCTCTCGTTCAAGGTTCAGGACGCTTCCGCGAAGCACAAGGAGCTACAGGCTCTTGGCGTACCTTTCACCGGACCACCGGAAAAGCAGTTCTGGGGCGGAGTTCTTGCAACCTTCCAGGATCCATCCGGGAACGGCCTTCAACTGGTCGAGCTGCCAGACACGGCCTGATCTAACCTCGCGGTCGAGCGGACGCGCCGGCGAGTGACTTCCTTCTCTCGTATGCGCGTTTCGTCGGCGCGCCGCGCAACTTAAGCGATGTGGGTCGCGAGGGTCGCGGCATCTTGCGTTGGGGGGGGACCTACAGGTCTCCCTCAGGACTTATGACACGTCAGGACTGGACCCGGGAGCTTCCCGAGCACTTGCCAGATCCAGCGGTGGACGCGGTGAACGGATCGCACGGGCTCGGCGAACATGAGAATGCAGTGACCGTGCACTGCTTCGATTCCGTTCTCGGCACAGAAGCGGATCGCGTCAGGCGACTCCGCGCCCTGCTGCATCCAGACGCGTCCGATCCCGGCGTGCGCCGCCATGCGCACGATGCGTGCGGTCTCCGCCGGCGGGAGCACGATCAGCACTCCCCCCACGGACTCCGGCAAAGCCTCGAAGCTCTGATACGCGCGGTCGCCTTCGAGCTCGGTCGCGCTCGGGTGGAGCGCGAAGAGGCGATAGCCTCTGGCTCGGAGTTCGCGGTAGGCCACGTTTCCGAACTTCTTGCCCTGTCGCGAAACCCCGACGACAGCAAGGTTCTTCTGCGCGAGGAAATCCTGGATCGCGCCACGTGACACCATGGCTCCTCCTTCACATATCTCGGCCGCGCACGCGCGCGTACTCTACCATCGCCGGGGGGGCGCCCGGGCCTGCGTGGCCCTCTCTTCGGGGGGCGGCCGCAAAGGCCCCGGCGACTGAACCCCAGTATGAGCCAGCGCCCCGCTCCTGGCCAGCGGCTGGCCTCAGTCCCGTTCTCTTGAGGGGGCTCCGGGTGCGGCGGCCGAGTAGCCCCTTCCTCGGTTTCGGGCGGGTTGGTCCGCGCCCCCCGCGCTCCCGACCCTGCGGGACGCCGGTGATGATGTGTGTGGCGCAAAGCTATACGCGGTAAGCTCCCCGCCTGCGTCATTCGACTGAACGAGTACTGCGCAACAACTCGTTCCATCCGATGCCGGCGCTCCCACGTCGCCACGGCTGAGCGATACGTTCGGCAGGCTGAGAGTGTATGGACCACTACTGGAGGGACGGATCATGCGCGCGAAGACACTCGTCGCGTCCGGCATTCTGCTTGTAGCCGCTGCGGCCTTCGCCCAGGACCAGACCTACCCGAGGGCCAAAGTCAGCTTTGATGACTTCAAGCACCTGGTTGCCGAGGTCGAGACCCATCGCGCAAGCCGCCTGATCGACCTTGACACGTTCCTGAAGATGAGCAAGGAGCCGGGGACAGTCATCTTGGATACTCGCTCGACGTTTCGTTACGAACGCATTCATGTGAAGGGAGCGCAGCACCTGAGCTTTACCGACTTCACTCAGGACAATCTGGCGACAGTCATTCCCTCCTTCGAGACGAGAGTGTTGATCTACTGCAACAACAACTTCGAGGGCAATCAGACGGATTTCGCATCCAAGGTCGCCATGCCCGCACCGAGCGCGGGCCGCACCATAACCGCCCAGTTCAACGCGCAGGCCAAGCCGCTGATGATGGCACTTAACATCCCAACATATGTCAACCTCTACGGATACGGCTATCACAATGTGTACGAGCTGCATGAACTCGTGAACGTGGATGACCCGCGGATCACCTTCGAAGGCTCCATTGTTCCTCAACGCTAGCCTACAGATGCCGGACATCGGTGCGCGGTGAAGGGAAACCGGCGCCAGAACCGAGTTGGGCGCACCCGAAAGGACGATCTCCGGACGGGTGAACGTCGCTCGTCGGCTGATCAGGAGGCCATCGGGGGGGCGGCGCAGAGGACGGCGCCGATGATAGCGGGCCTTGGCTTGCTTGGCCTGACAGTCGTTGGGGGCATCATAATGGTCGCTGAGGTGCTCTACAGGAGTAGTGTCCTGCGATGACTCGAAGGCGCCGTATCACCATCCTCATATCGCTGGCCGTAACCACCGCCCTCTCATCCACGGTCCTTCCTCTTGCGATCCCTCCCTTCGGGCGGTATCCACCCGCACAGGTTCTGGAAGTGGTGCTTTGGCAGGCCATCGCAACCGTCAGCTGGCCCCTCGTGATCGTCGGCGTGTCGGCATCCGCTCTCTTTGGCTCGGCCAGTCTTTCCGCTTCGCTCCTTCCTGTCCTTCTCTATCCGGCCATGCTTCTGCTCATTGCGAGGGTGCTCCTTTCGAAGTCTTCTCGGACCTGGGAGCTGGTCCTGCTGCATCTGCTTCTTGTGGTCACCTTTGTGGTCATGTGGCATGCCGTCCGCAATGGCTACGACTTCATGGTCGGATGAACGTTCAGTAGCAAGCCATGCGGCTCAGCCCAACGCCGTCCGGCAGAGTCCTGGCATACGCAACGGGAGGGTTGCGCCGTGTCGCAGCTCGAGTATCGTGAGCTCGCACTGAGCGATCTCGCGAAGATCCGCGAGCGCGATCGGTCCGAGGATGTCAGCGTCGGCTTTCGCGTCGTCGAGGGCGAGATGCGGGCAGAGGCCATCCGACATGCTCCGCCCGGCGAGGCAGTGCCGGTAGCGTGGGAGTATCAGTGGACGTTGGGCGATGTCGTCACCGCTCTGTGCCAGGCGGGGCTCCAGATCGCATGGGTAGATGAGCATCCGCAGCACTTCTGGCCCCAACTACCCCACATCCAAGAGGAGGAGATGTGTCGGATCCCACATTCGTATTCGGTGCTTGCCGTCGCAAGGCTGACGTACTCGGGTCATTCGAGGTGACCGACGTGCTCGGCCAACGAGCGACCGAAGTTCTTGGATCACCTCGTGACATCGACCCCAGAGGCGTCTACCGCTTTGCGTCAGATTCTGGCTGCGCGGGACATGAGGCACTCCGGACTCGAGGGTCGCGTGCAGCGGGGAGCTTCGAGATGACAACTACAACGATCGTCCGTCTGACGGTTGCATGTGCCGTGCTGGCGATGGGCTTGGGAGTCGCACGTGCCCAGGAGTCCCCAGGAACGGAATTGCGATCCGGGGCAACGGAGTCGCTGCCAGACCTTCGTCGGCGCGCGGAGAGCGGAGACGCGGACGCTCAGGACCAACTCGGATTGCGCTATGCGAGGGCGGAGGGGGTCGCGGAGGACTACGGAGAAGCGATCAAGTGGTTCGGCAAGGCAGCCGACCAAGGTCTGGCCTCGGCGCAACTCCACCTTGCGCTGATGCATAGTGAGGGTCGTGGCGTTGAGAAGGACCTCGGCGAAGCGAGCAAGTGGTTCCGCAAGGCAGCCGAGCAGAACGAAGTTGAGGCACAATTGGGCCTGGCCGTCCTCTACGCGATCGGTGCCGGCGTGGAACGGGACCTTGTTCAGGCCCGCTTCTGGCTCGATCTGGCGGCCGCCGCCGGCAACGCGAAAGCTGCCGAAGTTAACAAGGCGCTCGCCGAGAGCATGACCGAGGCACAAATCGCCGAAGCCGATGCGCTTGCCTCGGGATGGGAGGTGCGGGGCGCGAAGAGTGATGACGCGGCCTGGCAGGCGGTTCAGGAGTCTCCACGCGACATCTCGCGATACCAGTCGTACCTTCAGGCATATCCTTCAGGATTGCATGAAGCTGAGGCTCGCGACGCCGTTGCATGGCGCGAGGCTGAAACGGCAGGAACGAGAGAAGCACTGCGCGATTACCTGTCTTCGCGCCCTCAAGGAACATACGCCTTGCGCGCGAAGAAGATCGAGAGGCTGATCGGCAGCAACGCGCCACCGAGCCTGGTCAAGGTGATAGACGAGACCGTCAGTCAGGTTCCGCGCACGACGCTTCAAGCGATCCTTCCTCCCGGGCTCGCGCGAGACGGACAACTGGGCGTGTCAGACGAATCGCCGTTCGAAGTGTCGCTGGGTGAAGACGGCCTCTTCTCGCCTCTGACCGTGACGGGCAGCGACGGCGAGACGACTGCAAGCCTCGAGCTCTGGATCAAGCGCGGCAAGGTGTTCTACACCGACAAGCGAGGCGCCTGGCTCTCTGAGAATGTGCGATGCGTAGTCGGGCGCAGCAACGGGTTCCCCTTCGAGGAGTACACGGAATACGAGTACAGCCACGGGGGCTGGCGCTTTCGCCGCAGTGTGATCTTCGCCACGCCATGAAGAGATGGGGGTTATCCTGCCGCTGCCGGCAGGCGGCCACCAAGTTACGCGCACGGTTCGACAGGGGGTCTTGCCGTCCACCGCGCCCGTAGCGGTGTCATGTAGAATCTACCAATGACCACCTTTGCCGAGCGCTGGTCGGCTGCGCTCTCGCCGCCGTGGGTCGCGGGGCCGAGGCGCGCACGCTGCAGGCCGAGCTCTACCGCTGGCTGAAGCGACGACCATGGGGCGGTGCACGCTCAGGGCGGACAAGGAGAACACGATCATGCAGCGGCTTGCCAGGGTCATCGCAGTCCTGATCGGTCTTGCAAGTGCCTCCGGGTGCGCAAGCGCCGAGGCCCCATCGCCCGGCCGCGCCCGCGAACCGATCGTCGGGTTGCCCTGTGAGGGGTGCGAGGCGGTCTTCCAGGGGTTGCCGGTAACGATCGAGACCGACGCCCGGATCGGCCGGCGGGATGAACCCGGTCAGTCCATGCGCATCGCAGGCACGGTCTTCGACCCGACAGGAGATCCGGCGTCAGGGGTGATCGTCTACGCGTACCATACCAACAGCCGCGGCCTCTATCCGCCGGACGATCGATATCCAGGCCTCGCCGCCTACCGTCACGGCCTCCTGCGGGGATGGGCTGTGACGGATGCGGAGGGACGGTACAGCTTCGCCACGATTCGACCAGCCGGCTACCCGGATTCCGACCTCCCGGCCCACGTGCACATGCATGTGATCGAAGCTGGTCGCTGTACGTACTACATCGATGACATCCTGTTCGAAGATGATCCCAGGCTGACGAAGGAGAAGAGGGAAGCCCTGATCCTGGGCCGCGGCGGGAGCGGCCTGGTGACGCCACAGGGGGACAGCACCGGGGTGTGGGTCGTGCGGCGCGACATCCACCTCGGCAAGAACATCCCTGGCTATCCAGAGCGCGCCCGGCAACCGGTTCCAGCGGATGGCGACTGAGCGCGACCGCTCCGCCCGGGGCTAACTCATGCACTCAGGGGGCCGGGCGAGCAGCATGTGGCCGCCGAGATGATCCCGCGGCGCGGGGACGGGAAGGCCGAAGGGGCGAGGTCGCCCCTTCGACCAGCGCGCCGCACCATTGGCTACCTGAGGTCGGACAGGTTGGCGCCGAAGTTGATGTGGAAGGGCTGTCCATCGAGCACGAGCGCGGGCACCGACTTGATGCCCAGCTTCTCCGCCTCGGGCAGGCGGCTCTTGTTCGTTCCGAGGTGCACGACCTCGACATCGAAGCGGTTCCTGTCCAGCGCTCCGAGGACGTTCTGCTCGGCGCTCACGCAGACTGGGCAGCCGGCGTGGTAGAAGACGGCTTTCGCTCTCATACTGTGCCTCCTTGCGTGTCTTGGGCTTCGGAGTGGGCTTCGTCGGAGCGGGCCTTTCCTGAGTGGCCCCTTACGGAGTGGCCTCTTGCGGAGTGGCCTCTGTCGCGCCAACATACGGCCGCGGCCGGCCGGCGCCAAGAAGGCACTTTTCGGTAAGGTGGTCACCGAATGACTCGACCCAAGTCCTCCGCTCGCTCGCTCGTCCAAGTGCCGCGGGGCGACAGCATCCCCGTGGCCTCCATGGTCGAGAGCATCGTCGGGTGCAAGTGGTCGGTGCGCCTGCTCAAGATCATCGCCGACGGGCCCTCCCGGCCCAGCGCGCTCCTGCGGGCTTGCCCGGGATTGTCGGCGAAGGTCATGAACGAGCGCCTGCGAAAGATGACTCGCTTCGGCATCGCGCGCCGCACCGTTCTCGGCGAGAAGCCCCCGATCGAGGTGGAGTATCGCCTGACCCCGTTCGGGCGCCGATTCATGCGCATCCTTGCGGAAGTGCAGCGGCTTCAGGAGTCACTCAACCAGGGGGACTTTCCCGCGGCCGACGCGGGGGCGACGACCGACGCTCGCCCAAGCAGCCGCTGAAGCTGACGGGAGGCCGGAGTCAAACCCGTTGGCACGCAGCGTTCACGGGGACACGCGCCGGGCGAGCCAGCCTCAGAACACTCGCCTGCAGCCGACGGCGGGCGGCGCGGGGAAGAGGTGAGAAGGGGTCGCGGTGAGCGCCTGCCGCGGCTGAGGCCACGATGGGTTACATCACAAATGCTCGGACTCGCGCCGGACGACGTCGAAGTCCTTGGAACCTCTTGTTGATTCCGTGCTACATGGTGCCGTGGTTTGTGCTGATACTCGCTTCGCTCGTCGCTCTAGGCAAGCTCTACGGGCTAGTTCACGCGGTCGACGGTTTCCGCATTGCGCCCGATGGTATCGGCGGCATCCTCATGGCGGTTGGTTCGCTCTTCGCATGGTTGGGCCCCTCGATGGTTCTGGCTAACCTGCTGGTTGCTGCGGTGCCGCCCGCGCGTCGCGCGCTTGATCGAGAGTCGGCGTCCGCTCCCGGAACCGACCGTGCGACGGCGAATCGCAGTCTGCTGAGGCTATCGCGCTACCTGACGCCGGCAGGTCTCGCGATCGCTCTCGTGGGGGTCATCATTCCTTGGTAGCGACATGAGCCCGAACCACGTCACGCAGCAGATCGTGACCGCGCCTTTGTACCCGGCATCCAGTCCACGCGGCGGTTGCGCGTGATGCCGCTCGACGACACGCACCGCGCGCGCGAGATCGATCAGGGTCATCGCTTCCCGCTCTGCCGGCCCCCCGCGCTGATCGAGCTCTTCCGCGCGGGCGGGCTCGGCGACATACGCTGCGAGCCGATCGAGATCCCGACCGTCTTCACCGGCGTCGATGACCACTGGCGACCGCTCCTCGGTGGTGCGGGCTCCGCCCCTGCTTACGTCGCATCGCTCGATGCCGAGCGTCGCACCGCGCTGGCGCGGAGGCTCGAGCGGGAGCACGGAGGCCCCATCCGTTGACGAGCCTGCGGCTCTTCATCGCGGCGTGGCTCGCCGGCCTGCTCGCCTATGCGGGCGCCCTCGCGCTGCTCCATGGAGAACGGATCTCGGCGGGCGATCTCCGGGCGGTGATCTCCACCTCGTTCGTTGCCTTCGCGCTGTGCTACTGGCTTCTCTACCTCCCGATCCTCCACGGCGTGCGACGCCTGGTGCCGCACCGGGCGTGGTGGTGGCTGTTGCCCATTGCCGCGATGCTCCTCGGCATCGTGCCGACGGCGCTGATCGCCCAGGTCAAGGGAGGCTCCCTGCGCGCAATTCGCACGCCCGAGGCGCTGCTCTTCCATGTTGCGTTCGCCGTGGCTGGGCTGGTCATCGGCGCCGGCCTCGCGCGGTTGAAGAGGAACGACAGGCTCGCGACTCCGAGAACTTGAACCGCGGGATCGGCCTTGCAGGATCCTGACCGGCCGGGTTACCGTTGCACCTGACTTCCGCGATGGTCGCGACAGCGCCCCCCGCCGCTCGCGGACCAGCCCGCGGACCACCCCCGATCGCATGGCCCCCCGAGCCGAGCAACCGTCGAACGACGAGGCGAAAGGACGACCATGGCAACAGGCACCGTCCGACTTCACCGCGTCCTGCGCGCGAACCCGGAGCGCGTCTACCGCGCGTTCCTGGACGCCGATGCGATGGCCAAGTGGCTCCCGCCCTACGGCTTCACCTGCAAGGTGCACCACATGGATGCCAGAGTGGGTGGTACCTACAAGATGTCGTTCACGAACTTCACGACCGGTCACGGTCAATCCTTTGGCGGCGAGTATCGTGAACTGGTGCCGTCCGAGAGGATCCGCTACACGGACAGGTTCGATGACCCGAACTTGCCCGGAGAGATGACGACAACGGTGACCTTGAAGCAGGTGTCATGCGGCACCGAGCTCAGCGTGTTGCAGGAAGGCCTGCCCGAGGTCATCCCGCTCGAGATGTGCTATCTCGGCTGGCAGGAGTCGCTCGCGCAGCTCAAGAAGCTGGTCGAGCCCGAGATTCCGGATTAGCGCAGTGACGCAAGCGGCAGAGCCGCGATCGGGAGTCCGCATGCCACAGCCCCAACCTTCAGGGTTTCTCGCGGTTCCGCCGGGCGGCGAAGGTCCCGGTGTGCTCGTCCTCCATGCCTGGTGGGGACTGAACGGCACGATCCGCGCCGTCTGTACGCGACTGGCGGAAGCGGGGTTCGTGGCGTTCGCCCCGGACCTCTACCATGGTCGGTCCGCAGACCGGATCGAAGAGGCCGAGGCGCTGGGCAAGGCTCTCGACGCCCGCCACCTCGAGGCCAAGGCCGAGATCAAGGATGCCGTCGAGCTCCTGAACGAGCGCGCAGGAGAAACCGGTCGTGGCCTGGCCGTGATCGGCTTCTCCCTGGGCGCCTACTATGCTCTGGATCTCGCCAATGCCGCCCCCGAGCACATCCGGTCGGTCGTCGTGTTCTACGGGACCGGGGCCGACGACTTCCGGAACTCGAGGGCCACGTTTCTCGGTCACTTCGCCGAGAACGACCAGTTCGAGCCGCGGTCGAACGTCGATCACCTGGCGGAGTCCCTGCGGAAGGCCGGTCGTCCCGTGACCATTCACGTTTACAGCGGCACGGGTCACTGGTTCTTCGAGCCCGACCGGGTAGATGCCTTCGATCGCGCGGCGGCCGACCTGGCGTGGGAACGAACGGTCGCCTTCTTGCGGGCACGCGCAAAGGAGCGTGAAGCCCCATGAGCATCCCGTACTACCATGTCGACGCCTTCACGAGCAGTCCCTTCTCCGGTAACCCCGCCGGCGTGTGTCTCCTCGCCGACTGGCTGCCCGACAGCGTCCTCCAGTCGATCGCCGCCGAGCACAACCTCGCCGAAACAGCCTTCACCGTGCAGCGGGATTCGGCGTTCGACCTCCGCTGGTTCACCCCGGCGCTCGAGGTCGACCTCTGCGGCCACGCCACACTCGCCACGGCTCATGTCATCTTCCGGCATCTCGGCTACCGCGGCTCCATCGTTCGCTTCAAGACCCTCTCCGGTCTCCTCACCGTCTCGCGCGATGGAGATCTCCTCACGCTCGACTTTCCGGCACGCCCCGCCGCGCCCTGCGCTCCGTCGCCCGAGCTGGGCGCGGCGCTCCGAGCGAGTCCGGCTCAAATCGCGAGGGCCCGCGACTACCTCGCCGTCTTCGAGACCGAGGCAGCGGTGCGCAGCCTCGAGCCGGACATGGCCGCCCTCGAGCGCCTCGACTGCCTGGGTGTCATCGCAACCGCCCCCGGCGAGGATTGCGATTTCGTATCGCGGTTCTTTGCGCCGCGCGCCGGGGTGCCGGAAGACCCGGTGACCGGGTCCGCCCACTGCACGCTCATTCCATACTGGGCGGAGCGCCTCGGCCGCACCCGGCTTCGCGCGCGCCAGGTCTCGCCGCGCGGCGGCGAGCTCCTCTGCGAGCATCGGGGCGAGCGGGTCGGGATCGGCGGCCACGCCGTCACGTATTCCTCCGGCTTTCTCAACGTCTCGTGAACGCAACCAGGAGCAAAGACACCCCTTGATGCTCGACCCCGTTCGCCCCGTTCTCCTGGCCGAGATCCGCGCCGCGCGGGAGCGCATCGCGGGCACCATCGTGCGCACCCCGCTCGTCCGTCTCGATCTCGGACCCGGCTACCCGGACATCCGCCTCAAGCTCGAGAACCTGCAACCGATCAACGCCTACAAGCTCCGCGGCGCCGCGAACGCGGTGGCGCTCCTCCCGGACGCAGAGCGGAGGCGCGGCGTGTGGACCATCAGCGCGGGGAACGCGGGCCAGGGGATCGCCTACGCGGCGAGGATGGCCGGCGTCCCCTGCACGGTCGTCGCCATCGAGACCGCGCCGGCGTCGAAGCTCGAGCGGATGCGGGCGCTCGGCGCGCGCCTCGTGCTCGTGCCGTACGAGGTGGCGTGGAAGGCCCTCGATGACCGGGCCTACCCCGGAGTCGAAGGGACCTTCGTGCACCCGTTCGACGATCACAACTTCATCGCGGGGCACGCCACCATGGGGCTCGAGATCCTCGAGGATGAGCCGCGCACCGCCGCCGTGATCGCGAGCATCGGGGGCGGCGGGCTCGTCTCGGGCCTGGGCGCTGCGTTGAAGGCCCTGAGCCCCGGCACCCGGGTGTGGGGAGCGGAGCCGGAAACGGCCGCCCCGGCCGCCCTCTCCTTCGCCAAGGGGTCGCCGCAGGTCTTCCCGGACTGGAAGGCGTCGTTCGTCGACGGCGCGGGCGGTCGCAGCGTCTTCCCGCGGATGTGGGAGCGCATGAAGCCGGTCCTCGATGGCTGCATCGTGGTCTCCCTGGAGGAGACGAAGCAGGCGATGCGCCTGATGGCGGAGAAGGCCCGCGTCATCGTCGAAGGCGCCGGGGCGCTGCCGCTCGCGGCGGCGCTCACCGGGAAGGCCGGCATGGGTCCCATCGTGGCGATCGTCTCCGGCGGCAACATCGATCTGGCCGCGTTCAGCGAGCTGATCGGCGCCGTGCCACCGTCGGCCACGGAAACCGGGCCGGGCCAGGCTCGAGTTGCCGGCCGCGGCGGAAGCACAGCATGATGATGGCCGGTCGCAGTCGGCCTGATCACCGTCTATAGGAGAGTTCCGAACCATGCGCCTCGCCTCCGGTGTTCGCCTCGGTGCCTACGAGATCATCGCGCCTCTCGGCGCCGGCGGCATGGGCGAGGTCTACCGCGCCAAGGACCTCCGGCTCGGTCGTCACGTGGCGCTCAAGGTGCTGCCCGCCGAGGTGGCTGCCGACGCCGGCCGACTGGCCCGCTTCGAGCGCGAGGCGCGCACCGTCGCGGGGCTCAACCACCCGAACATCGTCACGCTGTTCTCGGTCGAGGACGAGGCCGGCACGCGGTTCCTCACCATGGAGCTGGTCGAGGGCCAGAGCCTCGAGGGGCACGTGACCCCGGGCGGGCTGCCGGTCGCGCGCGTGCTCGAGGTGGGCATCGCGCTCGCGGACGCGCTGGCCGCGGCGCACGAGAAGGGCGTCGTGCATCGCGACTTGAAGCCCGCGAATGTGATGCTGACGCGCGAGGGACGCCTCAAGGTCCTCGACTTCGGGCTCGCGAAGCTCGAGGAGCCCGACCTCGAAGCTCGACGCAACGCAGGATGCAACCCTGCCGGCCGGCCGGTCGGTCGCCGGCCAGGTGGTGGGCACGATCCCGTACATGGCGCCGGAGCAGGTGCGCGGCGAAGCGGTGGACAGCCGCACGGACCTCTTCGCGCTCGGCACGCTCCTCTACGAGCTGGCCACGGGGCGGCGGCCGTTCGCGGGCGGGACTGCGGGCGCGATCTCGGCTGCGATCCTGCGTGACGCTCCGCCGTCGCTTGCGAGCGTGCGGGCCGATGCGCCCGCCGATCTCGACCGCCTCGTCGCGCGCTGCCTCGAGAAGGATCCGCGGTGCGCGCTTCCAGACCGCCCTCGATGTGGGGCACGCGTTGCGGCGGGTGCGGTTGACGCGGGAGGGCGGCATCATCGGGAAGCCGCCGCCGAGCCCCGCGACCCCCCTCCTCGGACGCGAGGCGACGCTCGATGCCGCCGCCTCACGCTTGCAGGGCGGCGCGCGCCTCCTCACCATCACCGGCTACGGCGGCACCGGGAAGACGCGGTTCGCGATCGAGCTCTATCGCCGCCTGGCGCCCGAGTATCCGGGCGGCGCGGCCTTCGTCTCGCTCGCCTCGATCACCGCCGCGGCGGAGGTCCTGCCGGCGGTCGCGATCGCGCTCGACATCGTCGAGGCCCACGGCCGCTCGGCGCTCGACGCCCTCGCGACCGTGATCGGCGACCGCCCCGTGCTGCTCGTGCTCGACAATCTCGAACAGGTGCTCGCCGCCGCCCCGGAGATCGCCGCGCTCGTCTCGCGCTGTCCCGCGCTCCAGGTGATCGCCACGAGCCGCGCGCCGCTCAAGATCGGCGCCGAATCGGAGTTCGCCCTGCCGCCGCTCGAGCTGCCGGCGGGGGAGACGACGTCGCTCGCAGCGCTCGCCGCGTGCCCGTCGGTAACGCTCCTCCTCCAGCGCGCCGAGAAGGTGAAGCCCGGCTTCGCGCTCACCGCCGCGAACGCGGCGGCGGTCGCCGAGATCTGCCGCCGCCTCGACGGTCTGCCGCTCGCGATCGAGCTCGCGGCGGCCCGCCTCCGCATCCTGGAACCGGCGGCGCTCCTCACCCGGCTCGACCACGCGCTCGACCTCCTGACCTCGGGCGATCGCGACCTCCCGCTCCGCCAGCGGACGCTCCGCGCGACGATCAGCTGGAGCTACTCGCTTCTCGACCCGGAGGAGCAGCGGCTCCTCTGCCGCACGTCGGTCTTCCACGACGGCTTCACGCTCGAGGCCATGGAGGAGGTGTGCCACGGAGCGGATGAGCGCCATCGCGCCCTCGATGCGCTCGACTCGCTCGTCGAGAAGGGCCTCGTGCGGGTCGTGGGTGCGGGGGAGCGCTACGCGCTCCTCGAGACGATCCGCGCCTTCGCGGCCGAGCAGCTCCACGCGGCGGGCCAGGTCGACGACATGCGCGACGCACATGCCGATCACTATGTCGGCTTTGCTGCCACCGTGGCCGGCGACCTGCGCGGACCCGGGCAGCTCGAGGCCATGCGGCGCGGGCGCGAGGAGAATGCGAACACGCTCGCGGCACTGCACTGGCTCCTCGGGCACGCGCGCGCCGGCGATGCCGCGGCGCTCGAGAAGGGGCTCCTCCTCGCCGGCCACCTCGACTGGTACTGGCACATCTGCGGACTCCACCTCACCGCGCGCCTCCTGCTCGATCCGTTGCTCGCGCTCGCGGCCGAGCGGCCCCCGAGCCGCGGTCGGGCGCTCGCCTGGCTCGCCGCCGGGATGGTCTCGACCGTCACCGGCGAGTGGGAGCGGAGCCGCGGCGAGTGGAAGGCGGGGTACGAGGACGGCCTCGCCGTGGGCGATGCCGCGGCCGCCGCCGAGGGCATCATGGGTGTCGGCTACTGCAGCCTGAGCCTCGGCCGCATGGAGGAGGCGCGCGCGGCGCTCGACGAGGCCATCGCGCGGAGCGCCAACGGCGTCTCCGATTTCATCCACGCGATCAGCCTCTCGATCAAGGGCATGCTCCTCTTCGTGACCGGCGATCTCGACGCCGGCATGGCGTCCGTCGAGCGAGCGCTCGCGATCCATGCGCGCCTGCAGGACAACGAGGGCGGCGGGGTGGCGACGAGCTTCCTGGCGCAGATGACCTTCGCCAAGGGAGAGCCGGCGCGCGCACTGGAGATCTACGGCCAGGCGCTCGCGGCGCTGGAGATGGTCGGCGACCACCCGGAGATCGCACGCGTGCACTGCGAGATGGGGTGGAGCGCGCTCGCCGCCGGGGATCCGCGCGCGGCAGTGGACTCCTTCCGGCGCGCCGTGCATGTCTACGAGGAGGTCGGGAGCCCGCGTGGGACCGGGCTCGCGTTGCTGGGGCTCGCGGCGGTCGAGGCGGCCGCGGGGCGGACGGAGCGCGCCGTGGCGATCGCCGCGGCGGCGCACGCGCTCTCGGAACGCGCGGGCGTCGTCGTCGCGCACCCGATGGACCCGGGCGTCGTCGCCCGGATCGAGGCGCTCAAGGCGTCGATACCGAAGGCGAAGCTCGACGGGCTCGTCGCGAGCGCGAGCGCGCTCTCGCCGGCGGCGATCCTGGCAACGATCTCCGAGTGAGGCGAGCGGCAACTGGGTGCGTGCCGTGCTTCTCGTGGTCGCGCTGCTCCTCGTTCTCCACGGGCTGATCGAGTGCGCGCAGTGGGCCGCCTGAACGGATGGGAGCCATGCGATGATCACCCTCATCAAGTCCATCGAGGCGGAGTACTGCCGGTACAAGGCAGTGGCCGAGGCGGCGCTCGCGCAGGTACCCGAGGCCAGTCTTTCGCAGGCAGGGTCCGCGGGGTCCGCCGAGGGCGAGGGCAACTCGCTGGCTATTCTGTGCTGGCACCTGTCGGGGAACCTCCGGTCGCGGTTCACCGACTTCCTCGCGAGCGATGGGGAGAAGCCGTGGCGACAGCGCGATGAGGAGTTCGCGGTCCGGACCGTCTCTCGGGCCGAGCTCCTCGCCCGGTGGCAGCAAGGCTGGGATGTCCTGCTGGCGACCCTGGGGCAGCTAACGGACGCCGATCTCACGAAGACGGTCCTCATCCGCGGCCAGCCTCTCGCGGTTCACGAGGCGCTTCACCGCTCGCTGGCTCATGCCAGCTACCATGTCGGCCAGATCGTATCCCTGGCCCATGCGATGTGTGGAGCCGACTGGCGCTATCTCAGCATCCCGCCGGGCGGATCGGCGGCATACAACGCGAATCCTCAGCAAGAGAAACCCGGCGCCCATGCTGAGGCGCTGGGGCCGTACGCGGTCCGCGGTGTGAGCACTCGCATGCCCGTGAGGACGAGCCCCATGCAACTCTCCGCCGCTCGGATCTTCGTGCTCGAGCTGGCCACGGCGAGGCGCTTCTACGAATCGATGCTCGGCCTGACAGTGAAGCACGACGGCACGAGCTACGGCTTCTGCGTGTTCGACGCCGGTGGCCTGGACCTCGTTGTGGAAGCGTTGCCCGAAGACGCTCCACCGGAGGATCGAGCGCTCGTTGGCCGGTTCACCGGGCTGTCTTTCGCTGTGGCGAACGTGGCCACCGAACACGAGCGCCTGTCATCCGCCGGAGTCGTCTTCTCCGGAGCACCCGAAAGGCAGTCCTGGGGAGGCACCCTGGCCACGATGCGTGATCCTGCGGGCAATGAGATCCAGCTCGTTCAGTACCCGGCCTAGCGCTTCCTTCTGGCAACGAGGGCGAGATGGTGCTCGGGATCCCCGGGTCTTGGTCTTGTTGACGGGGCTCTGGCTGACGGGGGGGCCGTGCGGCGGTGGGGACAGGATGCGGCGGCGCCCGGGCTCCGGGGACAAGAAGTTGTGGCGAGACATCGCTTGTAGAAGCCCGATCGGTCTGATACCTTTGCACTTACGGTAGCTCCAGGCGGGGGCAGACGCTCCCTCCGGTGATGACGGACGAGACCCGATCGAGGTTGGGATGGAGCCCGCCCCCGCGCCATCGACCGACTGGCAGAGAGCGAGGGAGACAGCGGCCGCGCCAGTGATCGGCGAGGCGGGGCCGGCCGTGATCGACGCCCCCGATCCCGCGGGATCGTCCTCCTCGGATCCCGCCTCGGCAGTGCTCCTCGATCCCACAGAACTGCCGCCGGGGGACCTCCTCGATTCCGCGGCTGCCGGCGAGCGCTGGACGGTCCTCTACACGCGCTCCCGGTGCGAGAAGAAAGCTGCCCGGGCCTGCGCGCGTCTCGGCATCCGCCATTACCTTCCTCTTCGCGAAATGCGGGCCAGCTCCGGCCGGCACCGCGCCCACCAGGTGCCGCTCTTCCCAGGCTACGTGTTCGCCTGCCTCGGGCCTTCCGCGCGGGAGCCGCTCCTCGAAGGCGGGGCGATCGCGCGCGTGATCCCGGTCCCGCACCCGGCGTTGTTGCTGGATGAGCTCCGGCAGATCCGCAGGGCGCTCGCGGCCGGGGTGGATCTCGCCGCAGGGCCGTCGCTCGCGCGCGGGATGCTCGTGCGAGTGGCGAGCGGATTGCTGAGCGGGGTCGTGGGCCGGGTCGCCTGGGTGAGGCGGCGCCGGGTTTGCCTGGTTCTCAACGTGACCTTGCTCGGCCGGGGCGCCGTGGTCGAGGTCGATGCCGAGGCGGTGGCGGCGGTGGGGTCGCTATCGAGCGGCGCGGCGCCGGGCGTTGCTGAGGAAGGCGTCCACTACGGCGGCCGGCGGCCATGGCGCGTCCGCCGCGGGCGAGTCGTCGGAGATAGCCTCGTCGGGGCGGTCTGAGCGGTACCGCCGGCCTCAAGCCGCCGCTCGCCGCGGCCGGCCGGCGTGGCCAGCGCTCCTTCGAGCGGTGAGAGAGGGTGCCCCGTAGCCGGCGATGCCGCCGGTGAAGGGGCGAAGCGCACCCCGGCGCGTGCACGCAAGCCCGGAGGCGCGGAGCAATTGGGAGTTCCTTGGTGATGGCGAGGCCCTCCATTAGCCGGCTGCGGGGGGCGCGGAGGCAACAAGAGCGAAGAGCGACCCATATCCGAATACGCTGCGGCTCGTCGCAGGCAATCCAGTTCGCCCTCCGCGGCCGGCGCGGAGCCGAAGGGCGAAAGTGGGGATGCCGTCCCCAATTCGGCGGGATCCCAGTTCGCAGCCCATCCCGATAGCTGGCCCGTGGCTGGCGGCCCGTGGTGGGCTATCCGTGCAAGATACTTAGCGTTCTGAGTGCTGACGGGGCTGGAAGCAGAGGGCGGATCAGGTCATGTGGCCTGATGCGAGCGTGGTCTGGATCGATGTTTGGTCGGGAGGGGAAGTTGGTTGCGGCGCGGCGCCGGCCGCAGGTGGCAGGGAGTCAGGAAGAGGCGCAGGTGATGAGGGCCGGGGCGCCGCGCTGGGGACGGCCGGCACCGCCGCCATGAGCAGGGACGCCGAGCCAGCCTCAGAACACTCGCCTGCAGCCGCCGGCGGGCGGGTAGGTGAGTGGTGAGAGAGAGGCCGCGGTGAACGCCCGCCGCGGCTGAGGCCAGCGTTCTGAGCGCCGACGGGGCTGGAAGCAGAGTGTGGATCAGGTCATGTGGTCAGATGCGAGCGTGGTCTGGATCGATGTTTGGTTGCGAGGGGAAGTTGGTTGCGGCGCGGCGCCGGCCGTAGGTAGTAGGGAGGACGGAAGGGACGTAGGTGATGAGGGCCGGGGCGCGGCGCTGGGGACGGCCGGCACCGCCGCCACGAGCGGGGACGCCGAGCCAGCCTCAGAACACTCGCCTGCAGCCGCCGGCGGGCAGTGAGATCGAGGAGCTGGGCGCGGCCGTGACGGTGGCCCGCCGCGGCTGAGGCAAGCGTTATGCGTACAGAGGAGACTCAGGTGAGGATTCGCGAAACGGGTGGGCCGATCTACAGGCTCAAGGTGACATTGCGAGGATCACGGCCGCCGATGTGGCGGCGGTTCCTCGTACCCGGTGGCATCACCTTGAAGCGGTTGCACGATTCGTTGCAGGCGGTCATGGGCTGGACGGATAGTCACCTGCACCAATTCGAGGCTGGAGGTGTGCTCTACGGGACCTCAGATCGCGAGCTTGGTTTGATACGGCTGAGTGAGAAGACGACGACCCTTGACCAGCTACTCCGTCGGCCGAAGGATCGTTTGAGATACCAAGCATTTCGTAAGTAAGCGCTCATGGTCAGGCCGCGTACTTGGTGTGAGGGTCAGAAAAGAAGGAGCGGATCTTGTCTCGGTTTTTCTGTAGTGCCCGCAGGTGCCCCAGCACGACTTTCTTGAGGTGCTCCGGCCCCATAATGGCTCGCTTGCCGACCCCGTGGTTCTTCAAGTGATTCCAGACCTGCTCATCCGGGTTGAGTTCTGGGGAGTAGGAGGGAAGACAGAACAGCCGGAGCCGCCCCTTGGTGGACTGCACAAAGCGCTTCACTGCAGCCGCCCGGTGCGCTGGGTGACCGTCGACGATCAGGTAGACCGGCCGCCGCGCCTTGTGCAGCAGTCGCTTCAGGAAATCACAGAACTTGCTGGCCGTCATACGGCCGGGGACGATCATGAAGCGCAAGCTTCCCCGCGCACTGATGGCCGAGATCATGTTCAGCCCGAACCGGGCACCCGTCGTCCGCACCACCGGCGTTTGACCGCGGGGTGCCCACGTGGTGCCGGCATGGCAGTCCGAGCGCACGCCAGCTTCATCTCCGAAGTAGATCTCGGCGCCCTGGCGCTTGGCCTCCGCCTTGACGCGCGGGTATTCCTCCTCGATCCAGACCCGCACTGCCTCGGGGTCCTGCTGGTAGGCTCGATGCAAAGGCCTTTGCGGGGTCAGCCCGAGCTTCTTCAGCAGACGCCAGACGGAGACCCGACTCAAGCGCACGTTCAGATGGCGGCGGATCACTTCCCGAATCATGGCCACCGTCCACAGGGCGAACTCGAACTGGAACTGGCGTGGATCCTTCTTCGTGACTGCCTTGTAGATCCAGCGCACTTGCCTGCCGTCGAGTACGGGTGGCCGCCCGTACAGAGGCTTGGCCTTGAGCGCATCGAGCCCACCCTCGCGATAACGAGCGATCCACTCATAGATCCTGGCTCGCGAGAAGCCCAACGCTCGGATCACTGCTTCCGGGCTCTCCCCCGCCTCTACTCTCAGGACGGCGCGCACGCGAAGCTCTTCAAGTGTCTTATGACTGAGGGTTCGACCATCGACTCGCTTCATGATCGAGTAGATCGCACAACACCATCGCCTTGTCAAGCATAATATGATCCCCTACTTATGAAATGGTTAGTATGAGTATGACTTCGGTGATGGCTGGGAGCACGAGGTGATTCTCGAAGCGCTTCTCCCGCCAGGGAATGACGGACGGTATCCCATCGTCGAGGCCGGAAGGCGGGCGTGCCCTCCGGAGGACGTCGGAGGCATCCACGGCTACGCACACTATCGTGAGGTCATCGGGAATCCGAAGCATCCGGAACACCGAGAGATGCTGGAATGGGTCGGCAAACCAGCCGACCCCGCGGCGTTCGACGTCGGCCAGGCGAACCTGGACATTCACGGCGGTTGGGTCCGCCGCGATCTGGACGCATAACATCCGCTTGGTGCGCCTTGAAAGGTTCTGATGACTAGCCGGTGCAAGTCCGGTCGCGGTAATCGCCAGAGAGCCGCGTAGCAGGCTGCCGCTGCACCGGGGCGACCGGGTGTGGTGAAGCGCAGTATCCTCCTGGGAAGGGAGCGCAAACCAGCAGTCCGTACCATCAAGGGAATCCTGCAGCGTCGACATGTTAGCCCCGCAAGGGGAGCAAGAGGGAGCCGAGCGTTTCAAGCAACGCGAAGGCCACGGAAGAGGCGAAGACTCTGGAAGTGCAGCCTCGAAGAACCCTCCGGCGTAGGGGGAGCGGAATGCTGGGACAGCCATCAGGGCAACAAGGGAGATCTCACGGTGGTCGCGGGGCCACAGCCCGCGGAAGGCGTGGTATAAGCACGTTGCTGCGAAATCCAAGCCGGTGCCGCGTGAGAAGTCGGAGGGGGACATAGTACCGGTGATGGTGCGGACAACAGAACCGCATCGGAGGGAAGGTCCCCTGCTTCAACCGTGTCGAGCGGGGAGGGAAGTGACGGTGCATGCTCGCAAGAGCCAACCACACCCGAGAGAAAAGTCACGAGACCTCCAGCGCCGACTGTATCTTGCGGCCAAGAGGAGTCGGAGCCGTCGGTTCCACGCTCTGTATGACCGCATCGTCCGGCCCGACGTGCTGTGGCGGGCCTGGGTAGAAGTGCGAGCGAACCGAGGCCGAGCCGGCGTCGATGGCGTGAGCATCGAAGATGTGGAGCGCCACGGCGTCGAGCATTTCTCGGAGACCTCGCCGCGGACCTGAAGGCGCAGCGGTATCGCCCGCAGCCGGTGCTGCGGGTGGAGATCCCGAAGCCGGATGGTCGCAAGCGTCCGCTGGGGATCCCGACGGTTCGAGATCGGGTGGTCCAGCAGGCGTGCAAGATCGTCATCGAGCCGCTCTTCGAGGCGAACTTCCTGCCGTGCTCGTACGGGTATCGACCCAAACGCAGCGCGGGGCAAGCGGTGCTGGCGGTCAAGGAGGCACTGGTCCGCAGTTGGTGGGTCGTCGATGCCGACATCGAGGGCTACTTCGACAACGTGGACCACGAGATTCTGATGAGTCTCGTCCGGCGGCGGATCAGCGACCGCCGGGTGCTGAAGCTGATCGACCAGTGGCTGCGAGCGGGAGTCCTCATCGACGGGCAGCGGCACGAGACTCGGTGTGGCGTTCCCCAGGGCGGGGTGATCAGCCCCCTTCTGGCCAACATCTACCTGCACACGCTGGACAGGTGGTGGAGCGATCGTCACACGGGCGTCGGCCAACTCCATCGATACTGCGACGATTTCGTGGTCGTCTGCCGCAGCCGCGAGGCGGCGCAACAGGCGCACGACCTCATCGCGGGTTTCTGGGGCGGTTGAAGCTGACCCTGCATCCGGGGAAGACCCGCGTGGTCGACCTGGGGAGCGACGGCTTCGACTTCCTCGGCTTCCACTTCCACAAGACGCCGTCGAGGCGGACCGGCCGTCTGGTGCCCTACGCGTGGCCGAGCCAGAAGGCGATGAAGCGGTACGTGAGAAGATTCGCCAGCAAACGTCGAGCGGACCCGCCTGCGGGTGGATCTCGCCGAGTTGGTGGGCGCTCTCAACCGGATCATCCGCGGCTGGCGGGCCTACTTCTCGATCGGGAACTCCACGAAGAAGCTGGCCGACCTCGATCGGTACGTGTGGCTTCGGCTGTGGCGGTTCCTGCAGAAGCGGCGGGGTTCGCGCGGCCGGCTGTTGCCGGAGGCCTTTGTGGCGTGGGAGCGCCGGAGCGGCCTGACGTACTTCTACCCAACGGGGCGGAGCGGTCTACAGCCTTGCATGCCGTGAGGTGAAGGTTGTCGGAAAGCCGTATGAGGGAAAACCTCACGTACGGTTTGATGTGGCAGGGGGTGGAAACCAGGACTTGGTCCCAGGCGCCACTCCCTGACCCTACCACCCGGCGGCCCGCGCTCTGGTGCTCAGCCGAGTTCGGGCTAGAATCGCCGCGGGCCGCGGGTGAAGCGGAGCGTTAGGCCTCACGACGAACCACGTGCGCAGGTGCGGCACAGCGAAAGGAGCACCGTGGGGACAGCTCTGAATCGAACAAGAGACAACCCGTGGAAGTTGAAGACCCCGCCGGGGACTTCTGAGTTCACGATGCACGTCGACGAGAAAGACGGGAAGAAGATCCTGGTGTGCACGGTTGGCAGCACGGTTCTGCACTACGACGCTCGGTGCGTCGATGACCTCCACGCGATGCTCAAGAAGGCAGGCGATTGGGTCGAGCTTGGCGGTGCGGATGAGCAGAAGCCAGCGAAGGAAGGAACAGTGGAGGCTTGGGGAAGGTCGTCTAGCAATCCAGTGGGCGGATGGTACGGGCTAAAGAAAGGGCTTCGGGGGAGGTTCGGTGTCTACGTCCCGCCACTGATGGAGGAGCTAGGGCTCTGCGAGCTGGAGCACCACGCCAAGAACAACCGCATGCGGGCCAAGTAACCGGCGAGCTGCAGTGAGACCTAACCTCCGCGTGAACCGGACCGCCCACCAGCGTTGCTGGTGGGTACCCGTCGCGCTTCGCGCGCCGGCGGCCGGTTAGGAGCCGCGAGATAATAAGTGACACAATGGAGGAGCTGTGCGATACTTGAGGTGTGACGCAGCTTGAGGTGATCCGCCAGAAGTATCGGATGCTCAAGCATTCGTTGAACGAGCGCTCGCGTCGGCTCTGGGCAGCGGCGGAGGCGCAGGCGCTGGGCTATGGCGGGGTCTCCCTGGTGGCGCGGGCGACCGGCATCTCGCGCAGCACGATTCGTGCGGGGCATGAAGGAGACTCGGGCGGAGCCGCGGTCGATGCAGGGGCGTGTTCGCCGACGCGGCGGGCGGGCGCAAGCAGGCGACGGCGATCGATCCGAGCTTGAGCGCGGCCCTGGAGCAACTGGTCGATCCGGTGAGCCGGGGCGATCCGGAATCGCCGTTGCGGTGGACCTGCAAGAGCACGCGGTTGCTGGCCGGGGAGTTGGCGGCGGCAGGGCCACCCGGCCAGTGATTGGCTGGTGCGGCAGCTGCTGCACGATCTCGGATACAGCCTGCAGGCAATCGCAAGACGAAGGAGGGCGCCCGGCATCCGGATCGCGATGCGCAGTTCCGGCATATCAACGCCCGGGTGGATGCGGCAGCTCCGGCGCGCGGCAGCCGGCGATCTCGGTCGACACCAAGAAGAAGGAACTGGTCGGAGACTTCAAGAACGCCGGGCGGGAATGGCGTCCCCGGGGCAACCCGGAGCCGGTTCGGGTCCATGACTTCATCGATCCCACGAAGGGCAAGGCCATCCCGTACGGCGTCTACGACCTGGCCTGAACCGGGGCTGGGTGACGGTGGGCATCGACCACGACACGGCCGCCTTCGCGGTGGACACCATCCGCCGCTGGTGGAAGAAGATGGGAGCCAAGGCTTACCCGCGGGCCAAGTCGCTGCTGATCACCGCCGACAGCGGCGGCAGCAACGGCACTCGCGTCCGGCTGTGGAAGTGGGAACTGCAGCGATTGGCCGACGCCACGCGGCTGACGATCCACGTGTCCCACCTTCCCCCGGGAACCAGCAAGTGGAACAAGATCGAGCATCGGCTGTTCTCCTTCATCAGCCAGAACTGGCGCGGGCGCCCGCTGCTGACCCACGCGACGATCGTCAAGCTCATCGCCAACACGCGCACGTCCACCGGCCTGAAGGTCGACTGCATCCTCGACACGCGGCACTACCCCGAGAGATCAAGATCACCGACGAGCAGATGGCGACGATCCGCCTCATGCCGGACTCCTTCCACGGCGACTGGAACTACTCCATCCGACCACGCAAGACATAGTCAATGTGTCAGTTATTATCTCGCGCATCCTTACGCGGAGCGTTCTGTGGTCCGATGGAGCGCCGAGGACGTGTAGGGAGAAGGAAGATCGGGCGAAGAGGGGAATGGTCGTGTTGTGCGGACTCCGCGCGGCGCGGCGCCGGCCCCCGGTGGTGAGGGGGTAGGAAGAAGCTGACGAGTCGGGACCGAACCGCCGAGCTGAAGAGGGCCGGCACCGCCGCCATGGGGCACCATCGAGGCGGCCGCAGAACCTGGGCCTGCAGCTGGCGGCGGCCGGCGCGAAGGTGAGGGTAGCGAAGGAGCGCCGTGCGCGGCCGCCCGCCGCAGCTGAGGCCCTCGTTGGGCGTCAACAAGGGACGAAAGGACGCTGTCGGACCCGAAGAAGGCGCTTGCGACTGTCCTCTGTCGGGCGTGTGATTCATGTCCAAGGACTCATGTTTGCGTGCGTCTCCATCGGTGAAGCATGAACTGCGCGTCCATGCCCACCGGGGCCGTAGTCACCGCGCAGGCCGTCGTTCGCCGGCGACCGGCGCGCGAGTCGGACGCCCAGCATACCTCGCGCCGAGTTCGCGGCCGCGTTGCGGATAAAGCATCGGTCACTCGAAGGCAGTAACGGGGCAGAAGGCGGGAGGCGCCGGCGGTTTAGAGCCGCGTTTGCTCGACATCGAGGCACGGCGCAGAGGCCCTACGAGAAAGGTGCCCGGTGGTAAACGGGGAGTGACTGCTGCTGACGAATCCGCCCATTATGGTCATATGACCAATCATTCTGTCGGTCGCAAAGCGTCCGGATCCCAATACCGGGCGTTCCCGATTGGGGTGAACGGATTGATCGACAACGACGGGTTTTCAAGGCCGCTCAAGGGCGGGGAAAGGGGGCAAGCGCTATGTCTTCGCAAACGATGAATCTCCCTATCAACATTCCGTGGAAGCTTATTGCGGCGAGCCCGGACATGCTCGATACGCGTTACTGCAATAAGAAGTTCCCCTTCGCATGGAGATCTTCCCTCTCGATCTCTGCATACCAGCCGAAACTCGAAGATCTACCGGAGGAGATGTGCGGAGATCGGATTACGTATCTCAAGATTAGCTGCTCGATAACCGGCTACCAGCCTTCCGAAGAAGAAACTCGCCTTGCCAACGAGATATATAGAGGCAAGGCGGAGTTTCCGGATATTCCGACCGAACAGGTTGAAAGAGTGCTTGGTGAATACTTCGCCTGCTATGGCGTGCTCTTGAATGTCGCCGTCTTTCCGAAGCAAGAGTACGAGCAAACGCTAGAACAGTATAAGAGCATTTCCTTCGCGCGCGATATCTACAAACTCTGCGATCTGCCCAACCCTCTCCACCAAGACGAGGTAACCTTCAAGGCAACAGGGCGGCCGCTAAACCGCACTGTTGATCAGCATCCGCCTGGGGGAGACGGGCGAGCAGAGCTCGATCTCTTCAACGAGATGGAGATCTGCTTTCCCTTGTCCGATGAAGTGCGTGCACACGCTGTCCATTACAGCTCGAAGCCACTCGTGATGAAGGCATTCAAGGGCCAAGCATTCGTGGGTCAAGACATCATCGATGGGACAACTCCAGGTCAGGCTCGCCACCTGGCCATCTCACACGATGGGGGAATAGATCGAGTCATATTTGAGGCGCCGGAGAACAAAGCCTACCTTCTAGGCATTGATCTGTTCCATCGTGTCGAGCGGCCCAAAAAACCGCGATCGAGGATCTCCCACGGATTGTCGACTTCGAGCCAAAGGTACGAGACCTGTATCAAGCAGCTACCGAGACCGGTGAAATACTGACGGCCTCTGTGTCCGGAATCAAAACAGATAAAACCCTCTCTCACACGGAATCAACAGAAACCGGGCTGTCCTTGGGAGCCGAGGTCGGCGGATCGATTGGGGTGGTCTCGGTTAAGGGCAAAGCCGGCCTCACGCGCACATGGGGGGAAACAGATCAGGACACACGAACGACCCAAACGGACGCCTCGCGAGAGCGCCGCGAGAGCCATGGCACGACAACAAACATAAATCGAATGTACAACCTTCTGACTGGCTACCATCCGGGTACGAATCGCGCCGTCTTTTTGATGCTCCCGCGACCCCACATCCTGCAGCCAACCGAACGCAGGACTTTAGTTCAGGGGCTCCGATACATAGAGGGCGTCCAAGATTTCTTCTTAATAGTCTCGCACGCTAAGAACATCGACGGCATGTGCATAGAAGCTCTTCTCGAAACGGGTCACTTCCCATCGAGTTATAGACCGCCAGAGCCACAACCAGAATATGAGGAGAGTCATGAGGACTTCGTTGTCACGGCCTGCAAGAGTGGCAGTTACAACGCATTCGCCGACACCAAAGCAAAAATCGAGAACGATCCAAGTTCGACGCACAGGATACAGGAAGGCTGGGTCATCGACAAAAGACCTTTCAAGGGCGATTCGGGCCACCCAGGGATTCTGGAAGGCACTGATCATTCCAACCGTCAGGCGAAGGATAGTCTTAGACCCGGCTCGTACAACTACCAAGCAATAGACGACAGTACGGTCCAAGTGCAGGGCGAGTTTCACTCATCGAACGCCCCCACTAAGCATGACGCGAGATTTGAACGGGACTATCGCGTGCTCCTGCGTCGAGCAGAACCACTGCCTTCGAGCGCAGTTCTTCCAACACCCTTTTTCCTCACTGCTCGAGGCCTCTGTGCTTGCGTTCAATGGGAAAAGGAATGCCCGCGGGTCTTATCCATCGCGAATCCAGGGAAGGATGCTTCGAAATGGGACAGCGTAGTCCAAGAATCGACGATTCAGATAAGCGCTGCGCTGTTAGGCCGGGAGCTTGCAGCTGCTCCCCGTACACCGGCGCTGAGAGAGTTGCTCCGCAGTATCCAAGCAGAAATGGTGACCAGTTGGCGCCGACCCAGTCGGCACACCTATGGCGAGATGGGCTTTCTGGATACTGACTACTTCAAGAATCGCATCAAAGCCCTGCTGCCCCGGGACATTCTTGAGCGTAAGCTCGAGGCCGTCGAGGGTTTGCCGGCGTCTGTTGCGCAAGCATTGGGCGAGAACTGCACGCTCGATGAGGCTCTTAAGCTCGATCTCAAATCGTTGATGAGGAAAACGGGGTTGTCGGCACGAGCAGCCGCGGATGCGCGCCGCCTGATGCTCGGGCTGAAGCCGGCCGCGATTGGACCAAAGTGGGATCGGGCACGGGATTCAGCTGTGGTGAAGCGCGAGGAGTCTCGGCCAACGGACAAAGGCAAGTAGTGGCAGCAATGGGGTCACCTTGAACAGCGGAGGGATGCGCTGTGCCGGATGCCACAGAACATTGGCAGGATCAAGACCCAGCGCTCGCAGAACGACACGCTGATCTGCTCGGCAACTATGTTGACGAAGGGGTGTCGGACGAGACGCTCCGTCTCGTGAGCGAGTATCTGAACGCACTGCTCGGGGAAATAGCATTTAGCGAAGCAGAGCTTCAGGACCCTTCGTTCCGAGACGGGATCGTTGCCGAGTTCCTGGCGGACTTTGGATTCCAGGGCGAGGCGAGAATCGCGAGCACAGCCGACGCGTATCTCCTGGGTCTCACCAAGCAGAAGGCCGTGGTGTCCGTTGAGCCTCCGCAGCGGCAGCGGCATCAAGCGGCGGATCCGGTGGACATGTTCAGCGGTCAGTTTGTGCACGAGATCGAAGATATCTCGGTCGACGGTGCAGGCATGGACTTCGTGTTTCGCCGCGTCTACAAGCACCAGGCAAAATATTGGGGACCGCTTGGAGCCACGTGGGATCACAGCTACAACCTCTGGATCCGTCAAGTTGGCACCAACGTAGTCCGCTCCTCCGGCGCTCTACGGGAGGACGTCTACACTCGGCATCCGAAGTTTGGGCAGGCAGGGTTTGATTACTGGGTGTCGCCGGCCGGTGTCAAAGGCGTCATAGTAGAGCGCAATACTTCGCTTGGTGTCTCTTTTGTCTGGCGGTCGGCTGAGGGAATCCGGTGCCACTACGTACCTGATCCGTCCAATCCGACTGTCCACCTGGCCGAGCGCATCGAAGACCGCTTTGGAAACCATCTTGCCCTGGCTTACGACCCGAATGTCCCCGGACGCTTGGCTCGTGTCCTCGTCAACCACCCGAACCGCGTCGTCACCTTCGACTACGACCCACAGGGCCGGATCGAGCGGATCCGAGATTACACCGGACGCTCCTGGCACTACGCCTATGACGACCTAAGCGACCTCGTCGCCTTTACCCTTCCTGCGACGGCCCAGTACCCGGCCGGATCGACCGTCTACTACGAGTACACGTCCGGCGCCTTCGCCGGGAATCTGCAACATAACCTTCTGCGCATCATCGATCCCGCCGGTCGCGTCTACGTGGAGAACGAGTACGGGGCCGACGAAGGACTTGTGAACTACAACAAGGTCGTGCGACAGCGACTGGGTCAGGGGGAATCTTCCTTTGAGTACGAGCAGGTGGTGAATGAGTTTGGATACTCGTACGCTGATGCAGAGGCCCCTTGGCGGCAGGTGAACTTCGTCGAGCGCAACGGTCATCCTATCCACTACATCTATAACGAATGCGGCAACCTCATTCTGAAAGAGGAGTACGTCCTTGAAGGTGGCAAACGCCGTCTCCGCCAGTGGCGCTATCGCTACAACAGCGACGGTGCGCTGATCGGCATGCTCTCGCCGGAAGGCAGCGTGACCCAGTACTACTACGGTCGCGATCACTACTTGCTCGGGCATGGCATCAGCGACGACGAGGTATCGCAGCATTCCGCCCTCACCGCCCAAGAGCGCTTGGGATTTGACAATCTGCTCGCCATGGTCCGCCGAGGCAAGCGCTACACGTTAGAGACTATGAACTTGAGTCGGGGTGTGTGGGGGGACTTCTTCCCGGACGTTCTTGCGACTGATCCCGAAGACGTGGTGACGAAGTACACCTATGAGCCGCATTACCAGCAGATCTTGGCCGCGTCTGATCCTCGCTTTACAGAGAGCGCCGACCCAGGGCACCTTGAACGAGCATCCTATTTCGCGACGCTGACGCAACACGAATATTCCGGGCCAAGCGGAGATCCCCATCGCTTTCTCGCTCGCATTCGGTACCCGGCTACAACGCAGGCGGATGGAACGGTCCAGCCGGGCGCGGCCGAACAGTTCACCCAGTACGACCCGTGGGGCCGACTGCAGCGCCAGCTCGACCGCGCGGGCGTGGTGACGGAGACGATATATTTCGGCGCCTCCGACGGCATCAAGGAAGGGTACGTCAAGAAGCAGACCATTGATCCCGGCGGCTTAGCCGTCACGACCGAGTTCGAAGTTAACGACGTGGGGGTCGTGACGGCTATCCACCACCCACGGTCGGTCGGAGCGGCATGCGGCCGCTTCGTTAATCGCTTCGAGGTCAACGAGCGCAACCAGATCGTGCGCACCCACGCGTCTCCCCCATTCGACTACGTCACCGAGTCCCTCTACGACCCCAGTGGCTTGGTCGTACGCATGGAGCGAGACATCCTCGATGAAACAGGCCGCCCCGTTCTTGGCGGAAAGGAAGTCCAGACATTCTGCTACGAGGAGCAGAAACAGGTGATACGGCACAGCCTCGGCGGTATCGATCTGTCTTCTCACCACGTCACCCGGCATCGGTACGACGCGGCGGCCACTCTGACGGCCACATTCACTCCGGCGGGCGGCGTCGTGAGGCGTCGTTACGATGACCGTTTGTTGGAGCGGACGATCGTTCGGGGCTCGGGATCCCCGGACGCCTCCACATCGCGAGCAGAGTTTGACGGCGATGGTCGACGCAGCCGCGCGATTAGTGGCCGTGACTTCCCAACCACCTTCCGATATGACGCACTCGGTCGAATCGAAGTGATCGAGGATGCGCTTGGTAACAGGACATATCTTACGCATGACAAGGCGGGAAACATCACAGCGGAGCGCTTTTTCGAGCGAGGCGCTGGTGGCAGCTACTCGTTGCTTTCACGCGGCGAGTACACCTATGACGAGTTGAATCGTCTCGCTCGTGAAGGACACAACCTTTTTCGACTGCCCATTGCCGTCGGAAACATCCGAACGGCGTACCTTGCTTCACCGGGCCCTGGCACGCTGATCGAGACGGAGTACTACTACGACGCCAAGGGACGGCTGATCCGAACCGTCAACGCAAAGGGTCAGAGTACCCACGCGCGATTCGACGCCCTCGATCGAAAGTGGGCAGAGTGGGACCACTTGGGCAACCGCACCGAAACCCAGTACGACGCGCACGGCAACGCCACGCGGCGCGACCTCATTGAGACGCTGATTGATCCGGCCTCGGGTCAAGTAACCGGAACGGAAGTATTTCCCACTGCCTATCAATACGATGAACTCGACCGTCTGATCATCGTGACGGACAGCCTTGGGAACGTCACTCGGCACGCGTACGACAGCAGAAACAACCTTGTTCGAACGACCGATCCCCTCGGCAATGTGGTCCGCTACGAGTATGACGTGCACAACCGCAAGGTGAGTGAGCTCCGCGACCTCACAGCCACAGGGTTAGGGAATGGTTCGGCAGCAGGCACGATCAAGACGCTATTCGAGTACGACGGAAACGGAAACGTGACCGGTCATATCGACGGCAACGGGAATCGCATCGAGCAGCGATTTGACGCGCTTGATCGGCGGAGAGCCGTCGTCTACCCGGATACGACGGAGTATCAGACTGACTACGACGAGGACGACAACATCGTCCTTGTCAAGGACAACAACGGCGCCATTCGCCGTGCCAAGTTCGATGCCCTTGGCCGTCGATTTCGCGTTGATGTGGACCGCTCGGGCGTCCCAGCCGGCATCGTGATCGAGGGAGAGAACTTCGAACGTTGCACCTACGACGCCTTGGGTCGGGCGTTGTCCGAGGTTAATGACTTCGCGACCGTAGCCAGGAAGGTGGATTCTCTGGGGCGCATGTTCTGGGAGTCGATCGAGGTGACATCGCCAGCACCAGCGTCCCCGGTGCGCACAATCACGCGAGCGCACGACGAGCTTGGGGCAATCCGATACCTTACTTATCCAGATGGCCGAGTCATCCGATATGACCGCGACGGCGTGAATCGCGTTGTGAAGATCGTCAACATCGCGAAGGGCAGTGCATACCCTGGGTCTACCTTACACTCTGACCCGCGCGATGTACTTCGGATCGACTACCGTGGGCTGAGAACCGGGGTTCTCCATTGCGGCAACGGATTCAACACCGGGTACCAGTACGACGCCGCCGGCCGAGCCATTCAGATCGAGCACCGCGACGCGGTCGGGCTGCCGATTCTTTCGCTGCAGCACCTGTACGATGGTGTCGGCAACATGCGCTTTCGAAATGACATCGGGGCCACGGGCGCCAGTGGCGAACGGTTCGAGTATGACTCTATTTATCGGCTAACACGCATCAAGCCGGATGGTATCGCCACCTTCAATCCGGCGCCCTTTGCGCCCGCGACAGGTCGGCCGATAGACCCCATCCCACCTCGGCAGACGATGATCAACGCACGGCTGGGGTCTCTGGCGCAGGATGCCGCAAATGCCACCTTTGCCTACGACTCAGCGGCCAATCGGATCCGTGAGCAGCGGCCAGCGTTGCCAGCCGTGAACTACGTTTCCAATGCGCTGAACGAATACCAGCGTGTGGGTTCCGTGGCCCTTTCCTATGACCGGAATGGCAATCTGGTCTCGGACGGGGCGCGACAGTACATCTACGACTCACGAGATCTGCTTGTTCGCGTTGTTGACAGTGCGACCGGCGCGGGTGTCGCTCGCTACTTCCACGACTGCTTGGGAAGGCGCATCGCCGAGGTACGGGGAGGACACGTAGTACACCTCGTCTCGGATGGGCTCAATGTCTTGGAGGAATACGAGGATGGCGCGCTAGGTGCTCAGTACGTCCACGAAGTGAGAACCGATGCCGATATGCCAGCTCTCGCGGGCAGGAAACGATTACTGGCTTCACAAGGACGTGCTGGGTTCAACACGAGTGCTTAGCAACGCAGCAGGCGCGACTACAGGAGGGCATCGCTACGACGCATTTGGAGGTTTCGTTGCGGATTCCGTGCCGTTCAACCGTGTCTGCTTTGCTGGACGTCGATTTGATCGCGAGATCGACATGTACGACTTGCGCGCGCGTGAGTTTGCGCCTGAAGTTGGTCGCTTCTTGCAGCGTGATCGGACGGAGGTGTGCGGCGGGTTCAATGCGTATGAGTACGCTTGGGACAACCCACTGCGTTTCGTAGATCCACTCGGCACAGAACCGAGAGAATTCATTTCGGGCACTCCTCTCCAATCAGATGCCACAGGAGTTACGGCGGCAATGTGGGCCGAGCTTGAGGACGAGTATTTCTACCGAGTGCGGAAGTCAGAGCGACCGTCTGACCAGGAGCGCAAGCCCGACCAGAGGTCGAGGAGCACCGCATCGGCGTTTGCATGGGGAGTCGCGGATACGCTGACGAGCACCGACTTTGAGAACCTGCTGTTGGGCGCTTGGAAGCCGGTCCTCGAAGCAGCGGGCATTCTCCCCGGAAGCGTCACAGAAGCAGTGCGTATCGCGGCAGGCATGACCGGAGACGTGGACATAGAGTCAGGCGCTTATACGGCAGGAGGAGCCGTAGCGGGCTTCGCGCTGGGAGGGGTTGGTGGCGCTCGTGCCGCGCTTCCATCGGGCGTCGGTCTCCTTGGGAGATCGGCGAGAGCGACCGCAGCCGCTGCGCGCGCTGAAGGCTTGGAGTTCTCTCACTGGATTCCGAAGCGTTCTCTCCCGCAGTGGCTGAAGCGTGTAAAGTCGCCCTTCCTCGGAAACTGGGTTACACCGATGCGCCATCACCTGCATGATCCGCAACGGTTCCTGAAGGGAATGGGGGCCGCGAGGAAGCTGCCAATCGTATCCAGCAGATCGACAGAATACCTGCTTTGTTCTGGGGTGCTATTGGCGGTGGACTCTCTGGTGGAGGAGTTCCGGACGACGAACCGCCATCGGCGCAGTAAGAGCGCATTCCACAACTGGTCGAGTCTACCTAGCCGACCGTCCCTGCGCCTCTGCTGTCGGTGCGCCTCGTCCTAAATCCGTGGTGCGTGCTGCATCCGCGACACGTTAGACGTCACTGGATTCTCTATGTCCCACCGCAACAGGCCGAGGTAGTGTCAAGGCCGAAAAGTACAGCTCTCGAAGGATCTGAGAGAGTAGCTAGGGTTTCTGGCTCGCTCATGCGCCGCCTACGACGCAGGTTACCGTGATCAGGCGAATAGAATTGCCGTCATTAGACTCATATGCACCGCTTGGGCGACTTCCGGCACCAGAATGCCGTTGCGGCGGGGAATTGATTATCCTAAGCTTTCCGCGCGTCGCGCGCTCCGGCGGGAAGCTCCCCGAGTCCGTGAATGGAAAGCTCGCTGTGCGCGTCGCGATAGGTTACGGCGCGCTGCAGAACCTGAAGGCACAGATCGACCGGCTCGCCGCGGCGGGCCGCGCTGCTCTCCGCCAGCCACGTCCAGTAGCTTGTCCGCGCAGGTGGTCTTCACTTCGACCGGTGCGTGCACGATGGTCGGTGGTTGGGAACTCAGCTCTCCACGCCACGGCGCATGATCGCTGTGCCTAGTGGAGTCGGCAGTCTGCTTCGTCCTGAAGGCACTTGGGCTGCCTCGTCACTCTTTGGCGCGTCGAAGGGCGGCTCTCAGGCGGCAAGTGTTGCATGGTGAATGACAAGATTTGGCCGAATTCGGAATGTGGACAATCCTTCGAGATTTGACGCCCAACCACGCCTTGCAGCCGACCGCCGCAAGCGGGCTTCGCGCGCTTGCGGTTCCCTCGGCGCTCCGCGCCTCGGCGGCGGCTGAAGGCGAGCGTTAGGCAGCAAGGAACCGATGCGATACAGCTTCTCAGCCGAGTTCCTCAAGGTACAGCCTCCGGACACCACGTTCGGCAACGCGTGGGAGTCGCTCTGCTTTGACCTGCTCTCAGCAGAGCATGGGCTAGCGGGCCTTCAGCGTTTGTGCGCTCCAGATGGGGGTATCGATATCCTACGTCAGCCGACGAAGACCGCCTTCCAGTGCAAGAGCGACGAACGCGGGGCTCTGGGTTCACTCTCGGCACCGGAGAGCATCAAGTCCTTGAAAGCTGCTGCTGCGATGCGATCAGTGATCGAATGGGATTGCTACGCGTATGCGACGAACGCGAACTACACCGGAAGCGCGATCAAGAGTATTCTCGCCGAGGGTGCCAGCCTTGACCTCAGGAACGACAAGATAGAGTTCTTAGGTCCAGAGCACTGGGACGCGCTGTGCTCGAAGCACTTCGATCGCGTCATGGGCCGTTTCGATTTCCGCGTAACCGTAAGCGAGGCTCAGGTCGTCGAGGCCTTTCGCAAGGCCCGGTACTTTGACGAGTACGTAAGCAAGTGTGAGAGTCTCATCTCCCGGGGAAATCTCGTACTCAAGATCAGGAACAACTGGACGCCCGTCGAGCTCGAAGTCCCTTTTGCACCGGACCTTACTGTCGAGAACTGTGTCGATGCGGTACAGGAACTGCTGGGGGTGTCCCTGAAGTGGACAAACTTCGCCGACCTCGGAACTTCGACTGGTCCATCGATCTCACTAACCGTCGATCGACGAGGCCAATCGTTCAAACAGACAATTGGCGAGGTTCAGGCGGCGAGCGGTGGCAAGGACCTTGTGTTTTGGATCACGCTCGTCTGGAGGGACGAAACACAGAGTGACGGGGTAGACCACAACGTAGTCGCCCGGCGAATGAACCTCTGGTATCTGACACTGGCTCGCTCGGCCTTCAGTGAGAGCCAACGACGTGAGCACACTCTGCGACGGGCAGAGGAGCTGGTTCAGCGAGATGATTTGGGTTTCCGCGCGGAAGCTGAAGAACCCCGGAGCGAGCAATGACACTGCCTAACAACAGCATGGTGCGCCTTGAAAGGTTCTGATGACTTACCGGTGTGAGTCCGGTCGTGGTAATCGCCAGAGAGCCACGTAGCAGGCTCCCGCTGCCTCCGGGCGACTGGAGGTGGTGAAGCGGAGTAACCCTCTGAGAAGGAGGAGCAAGCCAGCAGTCCGTACCATAAAGGGAATCCTGCAGCGTCGACATGTTAGCCCCGCAAGGGGAGCAGAGGAGAGCCGAGCGTCTCATGCATCGCGAAGGCCATGGAAGAGGCGAAGATTCTGGAAACGCAGCCTCGAAGAACTCCTCGGCGTAGAGGGAGCGGAATGTTGGGACAGCCATCAGGGCAACAAGGGAGATCTCACGGTGCCGGGGGCACAGTCCCCGGAAGGCTCGGTATAAGCACGGGAATGCGAAGTCTGAGCTGGCGCGTCGTGAGAAGTCGGAGGGGGAGGTAGTACCGCTGAAGGCACGGACAACAGAACCGGCTGGAGGGAAGCTCCCCTGCTTCAACCGCGTCGAGCGGGGAGGGAAGTGACGGTGCATGCTCGCAAGAGCCAACAACACCCGATAGAAAAGTCACGAGAACTCCAGCGCCGACTGTATCTTGCGGCCAAGAGGAGCCGGGGCCGACGGTTCCACGCTCTGTATGACCGCATCGTCCGGCCCGACGTACTGTGGCGGGCCTGGGAGGAAGTGCGAGCGAACGGAGGGAGTGCCGGCGTCGATGGCGTTAGCATCGAGGATGTTGAACGACAGGGCGTCGACGCATATCTCGGAGACCTCGCCGAGGACCTGAAGGCGGAGAGGTATCGCCCGAGCCCAGTCCTCCGGGTGGAGATCCCGAAGCCGGATGGTCGCACGCGACCGCTGGGGATCCCGACGGTTCGAGATCGGGTGGTCCAGCAAGCGTGCAAGATCGTCATCGAGCCGGTGTTTGAAGCGAGCTTCCTCCCGTGCTCGCACGGGTATCGCCCGAGGCGTAGCGCGGGGCAAGCGGTGCTGGCGGTCAAAGAGGCCCTGGTCCGGAGTTGGTGGGTTCTCGATGCAGACATCGAGGGCTTCTTCGACAACGTGGACCACGAGATTCTCATGAATCTTGTCCGGCGACGGATCAGCGATCGCCGGGTGCTGAAGCTGATCAGTCAGTGGCTGCGAGCGGGAGTCGTTATCGACCGGCAGCGACACGCGACTCGGTGTGGCGTTCCGCAGGGTGGGGTGATCAGCCCCGTTCTAGCCAACATCTACCTCCACTCGTTGGACCGATGGTGGCAGGATCGTCACACGAGAGTGGGTAAGCTCCATCGTTACTGCGATGACTTCGTCGTCCTGTGCCGTGGTCGCGAGGCAGCGGCAAAGGCGCACGAACTCATCGCAGGGTTTCTGAGGCGGTTGAAGTTGACGCTGCATCCGATGAAGACGCGCGTGGTCGACATGGGGAGCGACGGCTTCGACTTCCTCGGCTTCCACTTCCACAAGATGCCGTCGAGGCGGACGGGCCGACTGGTACCCTATGCGTGGCCGAGCCAGAAGGCGATGAGCGCGGTACGTGAGAAGATTCGCCGGGAAACGTCGAGGGATCGCCTTCGGGTGGGTCTCGCCGAGTTGGTGAGCGCTCTCAACCGCTTCATTCGCGGCTGGCGGGCCTACTTCTCGATCGGGAACTCCACCAAGAAGCTGGCGGACCTGGATCGGTACGTTCGGTTTCGGCTGTGGCGGTTCCTGCGGAAGCGCCGGGGTTCGCGCGGCCAGCTGTTGCCGAAGGCATTCGTGGAATGGGAACGCTGGAGCGGCCTGACGTACTTCTACCCAAAGGGGCGGAGCGTTCTACATACTCGCATGCTGTGAGGTGAAGGTTGTCGGAAAGCCGTATGAGGGAAAACCTCACGTACGGTTTGATGTGGCAGGGGGTGGAAACCAGGACCTTGGTCCCAGGCGCCACTCCCTGACCCTACCAGCGGACGACGCTGTCGCGCCGCCGCTGATGTTGAGCGTTCTGAGCGCTGACGGGGCTGGAAGCAGAGGGCGGATCAGGGTATGTGCTCTGGTGCGAGCGTGATGTGGATCGATGTTTGGTCAGGAAGGGAAGTTGGTTGCGGCGCGGCGCCGGCCGCAGGTGGCAGGGAGTCTGGAAGAGGCGTTGGTGATGAGGGCCGGGGCGCAACGCTGGGGACGGCCGGCACCGCCGCCATGAGCAGGGACGCCGAGCCAGCCTCAGAACCCTCGCCTACAGCCGACGGCGGGCGGCGCAGGGAAGAGGTGAGAAAGGGGCCGCGGTGAACGCCCGCCGCGGCTGAGGCAAGCGTTCTGTGTGCTGACGTGTCGCTGAGCAGATGGCGGATCAGGTTATGTGATCTGGCTCGAGCGACACCTGGATCGTGGTTTGGGCGGCGGGGGAAGTTGGCAGCGGCGCGGCGCCGGCCCCGGGTGGTCACGGTGGCCAGAAGAGGCTGAGGCGCTGGGGGCCGACCCACGGCGGTGAAGAGGGCCGGCACCGCCGCCACGAGCAGGGACGCCGCCGCCAGCCACAGAACAGCGGCCTGCAGCTGGCGGCGGCCGGCACGGAGTAGGGACGATGGGGCCGCGCCGGGTGCAGCCGCCCGCCGCAGCTGAGGCCAGCGTTCTGCGCGCTGCCGGGGCTGGAAGCACAGAGCGGATCAGGTCAGGTGATCTGGTGCGAGCGTGGTCTGGAGCGATCGATGTTTGGTCGGGAGGGGAAGTTGGTTGCGGCGCGGCGCCGGCCGCAGGAGCAGGGAGTTTGGAAGAGGCGCAGGTGATGAGGGCCGGGGCGCGGCGCTGGGGACGGCCGGCACCGCCGCCACGAGCAGGGACGCCGAGCCAGCCGCAGAACACCCGCCTGCAGCCGCCGGCGGGCGGGTAGGTGAGTGGCGAGAAGGGGACCGCGGTGGGTGCCCGCCGCGGCTGAGGCAAGCGTTGGGCGTACAAATAGTGGGTTCATCCGGGAATTCCGTGGGTAGCCGGGTAGAGGTTGAGGCCACCGCAGTGGAAGAAGATGGCGGTCTTGAAGTGCTCCGGGTTGCGGAAGCCGTAGGCAGCCTTCTTGATCGTCCCGATTTTTGAGTTGATGCCCTCCGCCACGGCGTTGGTGATCGGATGGTCGAAGTAGGCGAGCACGTTGAGGAGATGGCGCTTGATCAGCCGCCCCCAGAAGTACCAGGCCTGCCAGTGCTTCTTGGCCCAGGCGTAGCTGCGGTAGTCCCACAGCGCCCGCAGGCTCTCCTTGATCGCCCATGCCCGACCGGTCTTGAGCTCGGCGTCCCGCAGCGCTGCGAACCGGGCTCGGTGCTTCTCGGGCAGGTTCTCGACCCCGTACAGCCAGAGGTACTTGCTCCCCTTCAGGGTCTCGTCGCCGACCGCGGTCAGCGCGCGGTGCTCCCGCTTGCGGACCGCGTCCACTGCCTTCCCGACATGCGCCATGATGTGGAACTGGTCGTAGACCATCTTGTCCTCGGCATCGGGCACGTGTTCGAGGATCGAACGGGCGAAGGGGTCCCACATGTCGAGGGCGAGCGCCTCGATCCCGGCCAACTGGGCCGGCGTCAGACCGCGGAAGTAGCCGTCCAAGCTCTCCTGACTGCGGCCATCTCCGATGTACTCGACGGTCGCCTCCTTCAGGTCGTACACCAGCGTCATGTACTTCTGCCCCTTGGCCACCGCGTCCTCATCCACGCCGATCAGCGGGCAGATCCGCTCCCCCTTCGCCAGCAGGCCACGAGCCACCGCGCGTTCCATCAGATGCCACGCCTCGTCCCAGCTGATGCGCAGGATCCGGGTGGCCCCGGTGATGTCCGTCTCCCGCAGCACGTCGATCGCCAGGCGCTCGAACAGGGCGGTGAAGCGTGCGTGGGGCTCCGCCCACGGCAGTCGCACCTGCCGCACGCCATGCGTGGAGCAGTTCACCCGCAGCGGCCGCGCGTGCAGGAAGGTCATGAACTGACAGCTGTCCAGGTGCCGCCACACTCGCTCCTCGCTGTGATCGTAAAGCGGCAGCTCCTCACCACACTCGGGGCACGGCCAGCGCTGGCCCTGCGGGTGCTCCGCCCACGCGTCCACCCGCTGCTGCTCGAGATTCAACTCGACCCGACTGACCGACCACGGCGACTCAAGACCCAACAGGTACCGGTAAAGCTCGGTGTCACGCACGGCTCTGACCCTCCTTCGGGGTCGGAGCCTACACCTCAGCCCTCACCCACGGAAAACCCGGAAGAACCAAATAGTGTCGCCGACAGGTGAGGCCAGAACAATGTCCCATGTCTTCATCTCCTACGTACGCGACGACGCGAAGCTGGTCGATCAGCTCGTGTCAGAGCTTAGGCGTCCAGGCATCGACATTTGGTTAGACCGGGAACGCATAAACCCAGGCAAGCGATGGAAGGAGTCGCTCCGCGACGCGATTCAGAACGGTTCGTTCTTCCTGGCATGCTTCTCAGCCAACTCAACGGCGAGGGAGCGAAGCCATATGAACGAGGAACTAACCTTGGCGATCGAGGAACTCCGGCTGCGTTCCACCGATAGGGTGTGGTTTCTACCGGTACTTCTCTCAGCGTGCAATCCCCCGAGTCGCCCTATTGGTGCCGGAGAAACTCTTCGTGACCTTCAGTGGACCGATCTCACCAAGAACTGGAAGTCTGGTATCGCCAGACTTATCGGTACCATCAGTCCGAGGCCATCCCTTACGAGCGTAATGGAAGCGCAGCTGGTCGGTGAGATACGGGCCGGCACGTACGTTGACGTCGCGCCGGACGCGTTCTTTCGAATTGCTGTGGCCTCTGGTCAAGTGAGCGCTGACGACTTGCGTGCTTTTGTCGAGTCGGCACTCATTGCGGTAGAGAGTAGCGCGGACTACTTTATGGACGGCGAGCAAGACGACATCTCGGCTGTCGGTGGACGTGTCTTCATTTGGCGTACTGGAACCTTTTCAGTCTTTGAATCAGCGCGGAAAGCCGTCGCCGAGGTGCTCCACACGATTCGCGATAGTTACCTCGGCGTTGCGAAGCGAAGCAACGCACCGGCGGTGCGCATCACGATTCGAGGGCTAGATCGGTTCTTCGATGTCAAGGGCCTCGCGGGCGTGCGAGGCCGCACATGGATTGGATTCGACCTACGATCGTGATGACGCCCAACAACAGCATGGTGCGCCTTGAAAGGTTCTGATGACTTACCGGTGTGAGTCCGGTCGTGGTAATCGCCAGAGAGCCACGTAGCAGGCTCCCGCTGCCTCCGGGCGACTGGAGGTGGTGAAGCGGAGTAACCCTCTGAGAAGGAGGAGCAAGCCAGCAGTCCGTACCATAAAGGGAATCCTGCAGCGTCGACATGTTAGCCCCGCAAGGGGAGCAGAGGAGAGCCGAGCGTCTCATGCATCGCGAAGGCCATGGAAGAGGCGAAGATTCTGGAAACGCAGCCTCGAAGAACTCCTCGGCGTAGAGGGAGCGGAATGTTGGGACAGCCATCAGGGCAACAAGGGAGATCTCACGGTGCCGGGGGCACAGTCCCCGGAAGGCTCGGTATAAGCACGGGAATGCGAAGTCTGAGCTGGCGCGTCGTGAGAAGTCGGAGGGGGAGGTAGTACCGCTGAAGGCACGGACAACAGAACCGGCTGGAGGGAAGCTCCCCTGCTTCAACCGCGTCGAGCGGGGAGGGAAGTGACGGTGCATGCTCGCAAGAGCCAACAACACCCGATAGAAAAGTCACGAGAACTCCAGCGCCGACTGTATCTTGCGGCCAAGAGGAGCCGGGGCCGACGGTTCCACGCTCTGTATGACCGCATCGTCCGGCCCGACGTACTGTGGCGGGCCTGGGAGGAAGTGCGAGCGAACGGAGGGAGTGCCGGCGTCGATGGCGTTAGCATCGAGGATGTTGAACGACAGGGCGTCGACGCATATCTCGGAGACCTCGCCGAGGACCTGAAGGCGGAGAGGTATCGCCCGAGCCCAGTCCTCCGGGTGGAGATCCCGAAGCCGGATGGTCGCACGCGACCGCTGGGGATCCCGACGGTTCGAGATCGGGTGGTCCAGCAAGCGTGCAAGATCGTCATCGAGCCGGTGTTTGAAGCGAGCTTCCTCCGTGCTCGCACGGGTATCGCCCGAGGCGTAGCGCGGGGCAAGCGGTGCTGGCGGTCAAAGAGGCCCTGGTCCGGAGTTGGTGGGTTCTCGATGCAGACATCGAGGGCTTCTTCGACAACGTGGACCACGAGATTCTCATGAATCTTGTCCGGCGACGGATCAGCGATCGCCGGGTGCTGAAGCTGATCAGTCAGTGGCTGCGAGCGGGAGTCGTTATCGACCGGCAGCGACACGCGACTCGGTGTGGCGTTCCGCAGGGTGGGGTGATCAGCCCCGTTCTAGCCAACATCTACCTCCACTCGTTGGACCGATGGTGGCAGGATCGTCACACGAGAGTGGGTAAGCTCCATCGTTACTGCGATGACTTCGTCGTCCTGTGCCGTGGTCGCGAGGCAGCGGCAAAGGCGCACGAACTCATCGCAGGGTTTCTGAGGCGGTTGAAGTTGACGCTGCATCCGATGAAGACGCGCGTGGTCGACATGGGGAGCGACGGCTTCGACTTCCTCGGCTTCCACTTCCACAAGATGCCGTCGAGGCGGACGGGCCGACTGGTACCCTATGCGTGGCCGAGCCAGAAGGCGATGAGCGCGGTACGTGAGAAGATTCGCCGGGAAACGTCGAGGGATCGCCTTCGGGTGGGTCTCGCCGAGTTGGTGAGCGCTCTCAACCGCTTCATTCGCGGCTGGCGGGCCTACTTCTCGATCGGGAACTCCACCAAGAAGCTGGCGGACCTGGATCGGTACGTTCGGTTTCGGCTGTGGCGGTTCCTGCGGAAGCGCCGGGGTTCGCGCGGCCAGCTGTTGCCGAAGGCATTCGTGGAATGGGAACGCTGGAGCGGCCTGACGTACTTCTACCCAAAGGGGCGGAGCGTTCTACATACTCGCATGCTGTGAGGTGAAGGTTGTCGGAAAGCCGTATGAGGGAAAACCTCACGTACGGTTTGATGTGGCAGGGGGTGGAAACCAGGACCTTGGTCCCAGGCGCCACTCCCTGACCCTACCAGCGGACGACGCTGTCGCGCCGCCGCTGATGCTGGGCGTTAGCCATGAAGGAAGAGACCATGAGGCAGCGTCCCGGGACTTGTTGAAAAAGGAGGATGGCGTATTCTCCGGGTGTCATAAAGCAAAGCCCAGTATGGGCTTAACCGGAGGAATACGCCATGAAGGATCGTACTGCGCAGTTGCTGGCGCGCCAGCGGATTTCCATGACCTCGAGACCCTCGTCCGGGGCCGGGTCCGGGAGATGATCGTCGACATCCTGGACGAGGAAGTGGAGGGTGCCCTGGGGGCTTCAGCCACCGGGAGCGCACCGCAGGCGCGCACCGGCTACCGGCACGGCAGCCGGCCGCCGCGACGGCTGATGACCTCGTTCGGCCCGGTGGAGGTGGAGGTGCCCCGCGCTCGCCTGCAGACCACGACGGGGACGCAGGAGTTCGCGAGCGACATCGTCCGGCGCTACGCGCGGCGCACGCGGCGGCTGGACGCGGCCCTGGTCACGAGCTACCTGACGGGGACGAACACGCGGAAGATCCGGCTGGCGCTGAAGCCGCTGGTCGAGGGGACGGCGATGTCGCGGAGTGCGGTCTCGCGGGTGGTGAAGCGGCTGCAGGATCTGTTCGCCATGTGGCGAGGACGCGACCTGAGCCGAGAGTCGTACGCGATCCTGATCCTGGATGCGATGCGGCTGCCGGTGCGGCTGGCCCGGCGGGTGGTCAAGGTGCCGGTGCAGGTGGTGGTCGGGGTGAAGGCCACCGGCGAGAAGGAGCTGCTCGAGCTGCGACTGGCGCCGAGCGAGAGCTTGAAGGCGTGGGCGGGAGTGATCGAGGGGCTCGTCGTGCGGAACCTGGTCGCGCCGCGGCTCGTGCTGCTGGACGGCAACGCGGGCCTGATCCGTGCGGTGCGGGAGGCCTGGCCGGAGGCGCGAGCTGCAGCGGTGCACGTGGCACAAGCTGGAGAACCTGCTGGCCAAGGCGCCGAAGCACTGCCACGCGGAGCTCAAGCGCGACTATGCGGCGATCACCCACGCCGAGAACCGGGAGGCGGCCGAGAAGGCTTACGCGGCGTTCTGCCGCAAGTGGCAGCCGCTGGTGCCGGAGGTCGTGGTCAGCCTCGAGGAGGCGGGGAGGGAGCTGTTGACCTTCTACAACTTCCCCGCCGCGATGTGGAAGAGCCTGCGCACGACGAACCTGATCGAGCGGATCAACGAGGAGTTCCGCCGGCGGACCAAGACCCAGGGGTCGTTCCCGACCGAGGCGGCGGCGCTGACCTTCTGTTCGGTCTGATCGCTTCTGGTGCGATCCGCCTGCGCAAGATCGACGGGTACCAGAAGCTCGAGGAGATGATCGACGGGCGCGCAGAGGAAGCTCGCATGAGACTCCCGGGATCCGCGCCGAGCCCCCGCCACCCCGAAACAGGGGGGTACTACCGGTCGGACCGACTCGAGAACGTTGATCCTGGGGCCTCTGGTGAAGCCGGTTCTCAGCGATCATCGGGCGAACAGCCCATCCAGGGCTCACCGCGGCCAGGAGGAAGGAAATCGCAGACCGCATTGTGAAGATGGAAGCAAACGGCTCGAAACGCTAGGATTCAGGAGGTCCGGAGAGAACGTCAGACCCTTTTCAACAACTACCGAGACGCTGCCGACCATGAACACCCAGAAGGCTGTCGTCATCACAGCAGCAGCCCTTGTCCTCGGTGGGCTCATCGGGTACCGGTTCTACTTGGAGGCACATCGCTACACGATCACCAATGCCGGTGCACCTGGTGTGGCATATGAACTCGACAGGAAGACAGGGAGAACCTGGATGATTACCGGCGATACAAAGACGGAACAGGTTGATCCCGAACAAGAAAAGCTGATCAATCAATCCCTGACTCAGCAGCTCCCTACTCAAGAGTGGTCAAAGGTCACTGGAAACGCGGGGTTCTCACGGTATAGCGATACCTTCGATGGGAAGTTGTATAACGGTACGAATTGGGTGATCACGAGATTCGTTATCAAGGTGAGGTGCATGGAGGCTGACGGTTCCGAAAGGTGGACACGGGATTTCCGGGTCGACGAGAGAATCGTTCCTCTCACAACCGAGTCCTTTTCCTTTGCCGTTACTGGGCAGCAGGGCGACCCCAAATTCGAATGGAGCATCTCAGATCTGCGGGGCATCCCGAATAGCGATGGCTAATAAGCGTTCTGTGGTCCGATGGAGCGCCGAGGACGTGTAGGGAGAAGGAAGATCGGGCGAAGAGGGGAATGGTCGTGTTGTGCGGACTCCGCGCGGCGCGGCGCCGGCCCCCGGTGGTGAGGGGGTAGGAAGAAGCTGACGAGTGGGGACCGAACCGCCGAGCTGAAGAGGGCCGGCACCGCCGCCATGGGGCATCATCGAGGCGGCCGCAGAACCTGGGCCTGCAGCTGGCGGCGGCCGGCGCGAAGGTGAGGGTAGCGAAGGAGCGCCGTGCGCGGCCGCCCGCCGCAGCTGAGGCCCTCGTTATCGATCGACAATCACGACAGGAGGCTCCAGGATGAACTCCCTGCGGCACGATGCCTTCATCAGTTTCGCTGAGCCCGACAGGAAGCTAGCCCCAGATCCAGCGCATTCGGCGGGTGAGTGCGAGGGAAAGGCATAGAAATGCCCTCCAGCACCGGGTATTCTGCGGTTGATTCGACTGCAAATACCTGGACTGGGAGGGCATTTCAGGTGAAGCGGAACGATACGCGGATCATCGAGGAGCGTCAAGCGGAACTGGAGACGCGGCTCTACGGCAAGCGGGCCACGGGGATGGCGGGTCCCGTCCTCGCTGGCGGGAACATCCACTACGAACTCGACGCGCGCACGCGGGCGATCCCTTGCGGGGGTCTCGGTCTCATCCAGCAGCTGGTCGACCACGTTGGGTTGCGAGAGGTGATCGACCGCGAGGTGAAGGTGCTCAAGCGGCACCTGCCGTACTACGAGTCGGACCACGTGCTCAACCTGGCGTACAACATCCTCACTGGCGGCACATGCCTCGAGGATCTGGAACTGCGGCGCAAGGATCTGAACTACCTCGACGCCCTCGGCGCCGAGCGGATACCTGATCCCACGACCGCCGGGGACTTCCTGCGACGCTTCAATCCGAAGGGGGTCGAGCAACTCATGGATGCGCAGAGCGCGGTGCGCCAGGAGGTGTGGAAGGAGCGCCCGCGGAGTGCGAAGAAGCTGGCGTTGATCGATGCCGACGGCACGATCGCGCCGACTCTCGGCGAGTGCAAGCAAGGGATGGACATCTCCTACAACGGGAAGTGGGGATACGGACCGCTGGTCGTGAGCTTGGCGAACAGCCAAGAGGTGCTGTACGTAGTGAACCGTTCGGCGAATCGCCCCTCGCATGATGGGGCCGTGAAGTGGATGGACAAGGGGGTCGCCTGGGCGAAGGGCGTGGGATTCGAGGCCGTGCGCTTGCGTGGCGACACCGACTTCTCCTTGACGGGAGAGTTCGATCGCTGGACGGAGGGCGGCGTCGAGTTCGTGTTCGGGCTGGATGCGCATCGGACGCTCGTGAAGCGGGCGAACGCGTTGCCGGCGGAAGCCTGGCGGCCGCTGGTGCGGCGGGGGCGGACTCGAAAGATGGCGATCCGCGAGCGGCCGGAGAACGTGAAGGCGACGGTGGTCAAGGAGCGGGGATTTCTCAACCAGCGGCTGGCCATCGAGTACGTCACGGAGATGGAGTACCGACCGCGAAAGAGCAAGGGGACGTACCGACTGATCACGCTGTTGAAGATCATTACGGTGGATCGGGGTGGGGAACCGCTGTTCGACGAAGTACGATTCCACTTCTACGTCACCAACGTAGCGCGGAGCGAGCTGAGTCCGGAGCAAGTGGTGTTCGAGGCGAACGCGCGGTGCAACCAGGAGAACCTGATCGAGCAGCTGAAGAACGGCGTTCAGGCGATGCGTTTGCCGGTTGGGGACTTGGTGGGAAACTGGGCGTACATGGTGATCGCCAGCCTGGCTTGGAATCTGAAGGCGTGGCTCGGGCTGGTCCTGCCCGAGGCGATCGGCGGCGCGGAGATTCGCCGGGTCGAGTTCCGCCGGTTCCTGAACGAGCTGATCCTGCTGCCGTGCCAGATCCTCGAGAGCGGCCGGCAGCTCATCTACCGCTTGCTGACCGTGAGCGGGTGGGCGCGGGTCCTGCTCGAGGGGTCGCTTTGGTTCAAGCAGCGTAGGACGGCGTAACACCGAGCGTCGTTCCGAAACGGGTGTCTGCGATTGCAGGGTGATCGCCATTGGTCGATACCGAGCCGGTCAACCGTAAAGAACCAACCAGCGCCGAGAATCTTGGCCAGAGAGTTCTTCAGCGTGAGCTTCGGCGAGCCAGCGCAGCTTTCGACGGCAGGAAAGAGGCCAGTTATTGATCGCTGCCCGGCCGCAGGCCACGGCAATAGGATCCGCTACGCCAAATGCGCTTGTTTTGGGGCTAGCCGAGGATCTCCGTGCGCTGCTTTCTGCTGCGAAGCTGTCCTCGTTCTTCGCTCCAAAGAGCCTACCCAAGGAGACTCCGCAGGAATGGGAGCGCGGCATCCTCGACGAGGGACTCCGACAGTCTCGGGCCTTCGTCCCACTGTTCAGTCGGCAGTCGTTGTCTCGCCGCTGGGTACTCTTTGAAGCGGGTGCTGCGGCCGCATTGCGCCTGAAGTTCTTCATCACACATGTTGAGGGGATTGACGAACGGGAGATCACTGCCTTTCCCTACACGCACCACCTATACCACTACAAGCTATACTCCGAAGATGATCTGCGCAATCTAGTCATCAATCTGCTCAAGGGGAAGGATGGCGGCGGACGGAGGAACAGAACCGCAAACGAAGTTGGTCGACGAAGTGTTCTCGGACCGAAAGAAACTGGTTCAGGCACTTTTGTGCCGGGCGCGACGCAGATGGGTCTTCATCGCTGGAAACCGGCCACACGACATGAAGGGCCGGACGTTAGGGCCCCGTGAACTCAACGTCTTCGCACGCACACTCACACTGAAGCTCCTTGCGGCTGGGTTCAATGTTATGCATGTCCGCAGGTCAAGGATGTAGGTATGGTGGTTCTGCAAACAGCGCAGAAGCGGATAGCCCAGGATGCTATATGCCCAATCACGGGCTGTACCATGGACTACGAAATTGCGGGCATCTTCCCTGTTGACCGCGACGTTCGATTGGCGGCACTTGGTGATGCGCACAACCGTGCAAGGTGGATGGAGCATGTGCTGCAGTTCAGGAAGAGCTACCTGGCCGGCAAGGACTGGCTCCTGCTACTTGGTGGCAATGAAGGTACGATGGAGGAGTTCCAAGCCGCGGAGGCCCTCAACAGCGAGGAGTCAAAGGGGCTAAGGACTTGCTTCATCCCGTGCTTTGGGGGCACTGCCATGAAGCTGAGCCGGCGGCGACGCTCGTTGCGCAATCCGGACCTCTGTCACAATGGGTGCACTGGATGGCGGCTAGGCTCTAACCTGGATTCCCTTGCCGACAATGTGGTGAAAGTCCTGACTGAGACATGAACCAGGTACCCGGAGGAGCCTGAGACGCACTGATGCGCATCGCGGATCGGCGAGTAGCAAATGATGGCTTCCTCAGGGATAGAAGACGATAACAAGCGCATGGAGCCGACGCGGCTTTGCCGCGCAGCTCATGCGCGGCGTGTGTGCCAGGCATGACACAGAGCGAGCGGGGTGGGAATCCCCGTGCCAGGTAATCGCGGAGCCGAAGGCTAGGAGAAGGACAAGGGCGTCACCGCGAGGTGGGGTCTGGAGGAAGTCCAATCCAAAAGCGCGGGGCGACGAACAGGAACCGGATATGAGGTGTGGTACACCCGGGACGAGCGGGCACGTGACCGCGAAGTCCTCCATCCGCAGCGGGGTGTGCTTTATAAATCCGGCGTCTACGCGCGGAATGTTCTGTGTCTTACCCTGGGAGATCTCCCGGTCGTCCGCCAGGACTGGGTGTCGGGTAACCGGCACCGACCGGCCTGGAGAAGTCAGCAGAGGGCAAAGTAGGCCTGGGGCAGGCGAAGCTATTGAGGCACCCCAACGCCGAAAGGCGGGGCAACAGATAGGCCGAACCGCAACGCCGCAGGACGAAGGCCCGAACGGTGCCCCGAGAGGGGATTGAAGGACAGGAGTAGTCACCATCGTGTTGAGTCGCAGTACGGCATCCGTCAGGCAGCTTGTGCTGCCCCTGGGGAATCCAGGGGATGAAACCGCGGCTGGGACACGCGGAGAAGACGCTCCGGTGGAAGGGACAGACCTCATGGAGCGGGTGTTGACGAGTGAGAATCTCGGGCGCGCGCTCCGCCAGGTCAGACGCAACCGGGGTGCGCCGGGCATCGACGGGATGACCGTCGACGGCCTGGTGGCCCACCTGAAGGCGCATTGGTCAGCCATCCGGTCCTCCCTGGTGGACGGTACCTACAAACCCCAGCCTGTACGGCGAGTCGAGATCCCGAAGGCCGGGGGCGGTATCCGAAACCTCGGTGTACCGGTGGTCCTTGATCGGTTCGTTGAGCAAGCCTTGCTGCAGGTGCTGCAAGCGGAATGGGACCCGACGTTTTCGCAGTGGAGCTACGGCTTTCGGCCGGGTCGCAGTGCACACCAGGCGGTGTCGCAAGCGCAGGCGTACATCCGGGAAGGGTACACGTGGGTAACCGACCTTGATTTGGAGAGATTCTTCGATCGGGTCAACCACGACGTCCTGCTGAGCCGGGTGCGGGCGCGAGTGCGGGACCGGCGGGTGGTGCGGCTGATCCACCGATTCCTGAAAGCCGGCGTGTTCACCCTGGAAGGCGTGGTGGAACCGACAGGGGAAGGGACACCGCAAGGCGGTCCCCTCTCGCCGCTTCTGGCGAACCTGCTGCTGGATGACCTCGACAAGGAACTGGAAAGACGAGGGCACCGATTCGTGCGCTATGCCGACGACAGCAACATCTACGTGCGGAGTCGGCGCGCGGGCGAGCGGGTGATGGCCAGTGTAACCCGTTTTCTGGAGCGCCGGCTCAAGCTCAAGGTCAACGTGGCCAAGAGCGCGGTGGACCGGCCATCGAACCGGAAGTTCCTCGGCTTCACGTTTACCCGCGGCCGGTTGCCCCGGCGGAAGGTGAGCGCGAAGTCTCTGCTGGCCTTCAAGGCGAAGGTGCGCGAGTTGACGGGCCGGACGCGCGGACGCACGATGCGTCAGATCGTGATGGAGCTCGGGAAGTACATCTCGGGCTGGCGAGGCTACTTTGGCTTTGCCGAGGTGACCTCACCGCTTCTCGATCTGGACAAGTGGATCCGGCGACGGCTACGGAGCTACCACTGGAAGCAATGGGGCCGCCGGGGATACCGGGAACTGCGGAAACGGGGCATCTCCCGCGATCTGGCTTGGAACACCGCCAAGTCGGCTCACGGGCCGTGGCGTCTGAGTCAGAGCCCAGCCCTCGCGATTGCACTGCCTGCGCGGTACTTCGCGGCGCTGGGGCTGCCGGGTCTGGTCGAGGTGTGAACCGACTACTGAATCCGCCGAACCGCCGCATACGTGATCCGTACGTGCGGTGGTGTGGGAGGAGAGGAGTCGCGAGGCTTCTCCCTATCCCGATTAGCCGGACCAACAGAGTTGACACAGGAGCCTCATGCCTGAGCTGGTGTGCACATTCTGCGATCACGAATGGGTACAGCCTGCTCTCAGCCTCTGGTCCTGCCCTTCTTGCGAAATGGGGGTGGCCCGGGAACTTGTTCGTGAAGCAACCAACGAGGAAATCAACGAACTCTGGGCCTACCTTTCGGCGCAGCAGTTCAAGCCAACGCCACAGACCGGTCTACACGGCCACAACGGGTACTTTGCTGGCTACCGTTTGGATGACCTGAGGACTGCCATCGATCTTCTCGTCCTGTTGTTCGATGTTACTGTTGTCCCAGAGCTGTGGAAGATCATAGACGAGGGTGACCCACTGGCGTCGCGATTCATCGAGTACTACGACCACGGTGCAGTCTTGCCACTAGACCAAGGTGACGTGCTTCACCTTCTCGAGAATCCACAGAACTCCTTGCATGCTCATGTGGCAAGGCGCGGCGCCTATATTGCCGTTCCGCGGGGCACTGGGGCGGGCACTGTCGGAGGCCCGGGCTTCTTCTGGGCTCGCGAGAACCTAATGAAGGTCCTTGCATCCCTAGACTTCAAACGACACGGCTGGTATCGCGATGACCTGTACCGACGTTTGCGCGCGCAGGATCTTATCGAGGACATAGCGATCGAAGAGCCGGATCACCTGGTGAATCACGTAAACGGTGCACTGATCACGTCGCAGTACCTGGCTTTGCCAGTCACTATGGCCGGTGTTCTGGAAGAGGTCGTGCGGTGGAAATTGGGAGTTGATTCATCTTGGACGCCGAAGACGGAATACCGGGTGTTGCAGCAGTTCACATCTCTCTTGCGCATTCCCGTACCCATGAGAAGCAAAGACGTTCTCCGCCTTCGGGAGAGCCCCAGTGGTCAGGAACTGCGCCGTCAGCTCCAGCTCTCCTGTTCACGCGCCCAAAATGCAACGGAAGCCCTCACAGTCCTGCAGGACGAGTATACGCGGGCGCTTTCCGCTCTCAAAGAGAGGGCTTACACGTTCGGCGAGGTGTCCGTTGCTGTCGTGTCAGGGATGTTCAGTACCCTCGGGGGTGTGCTTGGCGGTGGAGCCGGCGCTGTGATCGGCGGAATCGGAGGAACGGCTGTCTCCCTTGGGACGAAGGCCATGTTCGAGCGGGTGTACCAGGCGACTCATAAGAACTGGGCTTACTACTTCCAGCATTGGGGAAAGGCCCGTTCCGGGGACGACGCTGGATAACAGCCCGTTGAAAAGGCCGCAACTGCCTGCGTGACACCGCAAAGACTTATAGTATAAGGACCTGGCCATGAGAGGACCTCGCTATGGCCTTGGGCAAACGCCACGGTATGCAGAAGCAGTCAGCCGGCGCAGCGCGAGCTCGAACGGGCCAACGTTTGAACCTGGCGCTGGCCGCTGCTCTGCCGGAGCGTTGGGCTGACCTAGAGGGGATCAGCCCGGGTGATCTGCTGCACACTTCACCTGTAGCGGAGACCGCTGGCTGACCATGCGACTTACCTGCCGGTCTGTACGTCACGCCGCGTGCTTCCGCGTGCGTCGCGGCACGCAGTCCTGGGGTGATCGCGGGCATTGGCGGAGGAGAGGATGATCAAATGAACGGAGAGCAACTGAGCCTACCAAGAGAACAGACTCGCCTCCTTGAAAACGTCGAATCCGCCTGCGGCGCATTTCTCGACCGGATACTTGTCACTTTCCCCGAATTCACCGATCACGGGAGGCTACACTCCAAGAGGATTCTGGACATACTTCACGCGACGATTCTGGACGCCGAGAATCGACAGTTTCTGCAGAAGAACCCGTGGACTGCCTTCTTCTTGTTTGCGTCTGCGCACCTTCATGACATCGGGATGGTCGACTTTCCCGAACTGCGGCCAGCTGCTGGAACGATCCTGTCGCCAGGAGAGATCCGTCGCACTCACGGGCATCGAGGTGCGAGAATCGTCAGGGCCCGATGGCGAGACTTCGGTCTTGAGAACGAGTTCCAAGCCCGTGTGATCGCCGAAATCATTGAGCATCACACCGGTTTGCTGGACGCGAGGTACTTCGTGGGGTCCAGGGCCTATGGAACGGAAAGCGTGAATGTGGGATTCTGCACAGCATGCATCAGACTTGCTGACGAACTGGACCTCCCGAAGGAGCGCGCAGATCGACGACTTGCTGAGTTTGTCACAGAATGCCAGCAGCAAGAGGGAATGGCAGACACACTACTCCATAGGAGGTGTCATCAGGCATCCGCATTTGAGACAGACCATTCTTGTGGAGTGCTGTTGCAACGACAAGGATGTTCACCGCCGTCTGAAACATCTCGAAACTAAGATCAACAAGCTCCTGGCACTGATTACGACGCACCTCGACCCTCGAATCCAGTACACGCAATGTTCGTTTGAGATCGCAGCTGATGGATACATCGACAAGGATCTGAAGTTCACCATCGACGAGAATAGCCTCTGGCCGATGATCGTAGGTGATATTCTGTATCACGATAATCGCACCTTTATCCGGGAGCTTGTACAAAATGCCATAGATGCGTGCCTGCTTCGCAAATGCCGACAGCCTACCTATGTACCCACTATCTCTGTGAAGTATGATTGTGCTACTGTCACAGTTCAGGACAATGGAACCGGGATGGACATGAGCATCATTGAAAAATACCTGGTTCGCATTTGCTTGTCGTTCTACTCCTCAGAAAAGTTCGCCGAGGAAAGAGAACTCCTTCACTATTTCCCGATTAGCCGTTTTGGCATCGGCATCTTTTCATGCTTCATGGTTGCTACAGTGGTGCGAATCAAGACGTCACCTGGCGACGGGACGACGTACTACCTGACGATTCGTGATTGCCGGGATTACGTTCACGTGGAGGAGAGAAAGGAGACATTTCAGGGGACCGAGGTTGTCGTTGAATTGAACCAAGCTCTTGAAGATGTGATCCGCTATGTCCGAGACGTGTTCCGGCATACCGACTTACCGATCGCGTACTACTATCCATCGGGCGCTCATGAGGAACTGGGGGACCGACCATTCGCAAAAGCAGATATGGTTGCATTCGGGCACCACGAATATGACAGGGCTGAGGAATACCCGATTTCCTTTGGCTCGTCATATGGCTATCTGTGGCGATTCCCATTGGGCAAGGAGGGCAGGAAAAGTGACGTGACAGGTGATGATCGTGGCGATGCTGGCATACTTCTCCTAATGAATGGGATCAAGGTTCGCTATCTCGATTTGCTACCCAAATGGTGTCGACTTGGCAACATCGGCGGAGTTGTCAACTTGCGCAATGAAGACCGAATAGACATAACGGCCTCCAGGAATGACGTTGTACGGAATGAGAAATACGGCGCACTTGTCGCCCGCATGGAAGAGCCAGCTATTCAAATTTGCAGACACCTGGTCAGCCAGGTGCCACAGAACGCCGGAGCGGCGACACCAGTTCATCCGGTCTGCGATTGCCGCCGACGCAGCGACCCAATCTCTGCTTCCGCTTATTCGGGAGGTTTATTTCTTCAAGGCGTTCGAAGTTGCGAAGAGTTATCGTGGCTACAAGCGGCTAGAGGAGTTCGCTTTTCTCAGCTACGAGGAAGCGACAGATCGCCTGAAAGACCTCTCACGAGAACAGGTGTTTCGAGTGTTTGATCTCTATGACATAGCGTTTCTGAACGTCGGACGGGCGGAGAAACTCGCCGTAAGCGCAGAGGAGAGCAGGGAATGACACGCGACAAGAGATGGCAGGCACTTTTCGAGAGGGTCCAGGAGCTGGTCGCAGAGCAATTGGCTGTCAAGATTGACATGGTTGATAGCGAAGCGAGCATCATTGACGACCTCGGCGCCGATTCCCTTGACCAAGTCGAGCTGGTCATGGCTCTTGAGGAGGCGTTTGAAATCGAGGTCCCGGACGAAGTGGCGGAGAAGATGACGACGGTCGGCAATGTCGTTGACTACCTGCATGAAGGGGGAATAAATCCTTGATATGGGGCCAACAACCGCCTGGGTATATACGCCGGTTCCGCTTCGCTTCGGGCGAGGCTAAGGCGAAGCGCCCGGTGTGGCCTGACTGTTCTAGTCAAGCCGATTTGCTGACGATCTCGGCCTGGTCGATTCGGAACTCGCAATGGCGCTCGGCAGGCGTTGAGCCCTTGAGAGCCAGGTGCGGACGGAGGTGGTTGTACTCATGCTCCCATTCTCGAAGGAGTGACCGCAGGTTCTTTGGTGTCTGGAACGTGTGACGGCGGTAGAACTCATCTTCGTCGGTCCGATGGCTGCGCTCGACCTTCCCGTTGCTTTGAGGGCAGCCCTTGGGAATGTGGTGGTGTTTGATCCCCAGGTCATGGAGATGCCAGGTGAAGTCGGTGCCGAATTCTGAGCCGTGATCGGTCTTGATCCGCTGGATGGCGACCGGTAGACGGGAGCGCACCTCGTCGACGAAGTCGATGGCGGAGCAGACTGAGTTGTGATCGTAGATCTTGAGAACGCGGTAGCGGGTTGCCTCATCAATCGCGGTGAACTGGTAGAGGCGTCCAGATTGGAGTTTGACGTGCTTCACGTCGACCTGGACCGACTGACCTGGGAGAGCGAACTCCCGGCGCCGTTTGGGGTCTGGGCGGTAGCGCTTCTGCGAGATGGGCGGCATCCTGTGCTCGCGAAGGATGCGGAGAATCGTCGGGAGGAAGAGGTAGATCTGGTGGTAGCGGCGCAGGAAGAGGGCAATGCGAACCGCTCCGCACTGCCGCTCCTGGCGTACGCGGAGTGTACAAGAACCGAGTTTCCCCGACACCGGTCCTCCAGCTTGACTTGCTAGGCCGCCGGACTGGCAGCCTCTTCCATGGTCTCCTCGGACTCGGCCGGCACGATCGCCGGCAGGTCTTCGAGCTGCAGCGCCTCACGTAGGGCCTGGGCCGGGGTCCTGCCCTTCAGCCGGTAACCCTGGTGGCTCCGCTCGAGGTTGTAGAACGCGAGGAAGCGATCCAGGTCGCGCTGGTGTCAAGCGACACCCAGTTTCGCGCATTAAGGCGACACCTACTTTCGCGCACCTGTCCCTCCGGGAACTGAATGCTGCGTAACGTGTTCTGCTCCTACTCCCGCCCCGGACCGACACCCAGGTTCGCTCCAGCTCAGGCCGACCGAGTGACGGCCCGCTCGAGGTCCCGCAGCCGGTAGCTGCGGCCCTTCACGTCGAGCACATGACTGTTGTGTAACAAGCGGTCGAGGATCGCGGTCGCGAGCACCTCGTCGCCGGCGAGGATCTCCGGCCAGTCCTTGATCCCCTTGTTCGTTGTGATGAGGATGCTCCCGCGCTGGTAGCGATGGCTCACCAGCCGGAAGAACAGACTCGCCTCCTGCCGGGTCATCGGCTCGAAGCCGACTTCGTCGATGATGAGGAGCGAGCTTGAGAGGTACTTCTTGCGGCGCAACCGCGCCGCCGTGAGGTCCGCATCCCGCCGCAGCGCAGCAAGGAGCTCCTCGAGCCGGTAGAACACGACGCCGAACCCGCACTCGACCGCGCGCACCCCGAGCGCCACCGCCAGGTGCGTCTTCCCGGTCCCCGGCGGGCCCTGGATCAGCAAGGTGCGGTTCTCGCGGACCCACTGGCAGGTGCCGAGCGTTTCGATCCGGCTCCGTTCGATCGAGGGCTGGAAGCTGAAGTCGAAGCTGGCGAGCGTTTGCCCGGTCGGCAGCCCGCTCAGCTGGAGCGAGGTCCGGATCCGGCGTTCTTCGCGGTAGGTGAGCTCCTCCTCGAGCAAGAGATCGAGGAAGCGATGCGGCGAGACTGCATCCTTGACCGCGGTGGTGACCAGGCCGTCGAGCTGCGTGGCGGCGCGGGCGAGGCCAACCCGATCGAGCCGCTCGCGGGTGAGATCGAGATCGATCTTGGGGGCCGGGGCCTTGGTACTCATCGCGCCACCTCCGCCAAGGCGGCATAGAGATCAAGGGGCCGCTGCTGAGGCGGCAGCGCCGCGATCTCCGCCAGCCGGCGGCCCATCTTCCCCAGCGGCAGCGGCGGCGAGATCGTATCCGTCGCTTCGCCCTCGTAGTGTCGCGGATCGATGACGATCCGCTCGCGACCGTGCCGGGGATGCTCGGCGATCACCCGGCCCTCGGCGCAGACCTGCACCACCCGGGCACAGCCGCGCACCTCGACCCGCTGATCGAAGTACGCGAACGGCACCGAGTACCGCCGGCCATCAAGCGGCACCGTGCAGTCCGGCGCCACACGCCGCACCATCGCCACGTCGAACGGCTCGGGCAACAGCGGCACCGGGGCCAGCGCCGGCTTCTCCTCTTCCCACGCCTCGAGCACCGTTGTTCCGGTCGCGGGACAGATCCGGCGCGCTGCCTCTTCATGCATCCGCATGTCGGTCCACGCCTGCAGCTCGTCCCAACTCTCCCAGTCGCGCCGGCGGAGCTCGAGCCGCTGGCGCTCGCTGCGGATCCCGCGCTCAACCTTGCCCTTGGCTTCCGGGCTCCCCGGAGCACATGCGTCGATGTGGAAGCGCACGGCACGAGCGTAGCGTCGGTAGCTCGGGTTGAGCTCGCCCCAGCACCCAGCACCGCGCACCACCGCCGTTCGCTCGTTGTCGATCCGCACCGTCGCCGGGATCCCTTGGAGACGGCGGAACGCGTCGTTGTGTACAGCGTGCCACGCGAGCTGGTCCTTCCGCGGCGACCACACTCGCGCCCCGAACCGACTGAAGCTCAACCGCAGATGGAACTGATAGGCGTAGACCTCGCGGCTACCGATCCGCATCCCCGGCCACTCTGCCCAGTCCGCCTGCGCCTGCGCTCCTGGCGGTGTCTCCACCCGCCGGCGGGCGCGCCGCTTCGGCCGCGGGTAATGCGCCCGGTAGAACCGCTCGATGCTGCGCAGGCTCCCCGGGTACTTGTGCTCCTCGATCAGCCAGTCATAAAGCGCCGCCAGGTTCACCGGTCCCGCCTTCAGCGAGGCCAGGTACTCCTCAATCGCCTCCGACCATCGCGCGGCCCGATGCGGCTGCCGAGCGCGGCCGTCGGTGGCCCCCTTGGCGAAGCGCTGGAGGTGGTAGCGCACCGTGCTCTCTCCGACCCCAAGAATGCGCGCGATCTCACGCTGACTCTGGCCGCGCGCGGCCAGGCATCTGATCGTCATCCGTGCCTCCTGGTCGAGCTTCACGGGCTGGTCCTCCCCCCGCCATGGGTGGGGAGAGTCTTACCAGCCCTGCCCTTCTCTCAGGAGGTCAGGTGCGCGAATCTGGGTGTCGCCTTAGCCCGAGCTTGGCCTGTCGCTCTACACGCTGGATCTCCTCCGGCTCCAGATACCAGGTGGTTCGCCCGGCGACGCGGAAGCACTCATCGAGCATTGTCCGGTTCATTCGTTCGACGAAGCCGTTGGTGCGCGGCGTGCGGACCCGAGTCGTTCGATGGTCCACTCCCTCCATCGCCAGCAAGAGCTCGTAGGGATGCGTTTCCGGCCGGCCGCAGAACTCACGCCCGTTGTCGGTGAGGATGGCACCGACCGGCACTCCGAGCTCCGCATAGAAGGGCAGCACTCGGTCATGGAGCAGATCACAGGCGGTCACCGGCATCTTCGAGGTGTAGACCTTGGCGAAGGCGAGTGAGCAGAAGACATCGACCACGACCTGGACGTAGACCTTGCCCACATCCTTGAGCGTGCCCCAGTAGAACGTGTCCTGATTGAGGAGCTCTCCTGGGCGCGAAGCCTCGACGTGGCGACAGCGGAACTCGCAGCTGTGCCGCTCCAGGAGTTGCATCTGCTCCTCGCTCAGCACCACCGCCTCGATCTCCGGCGGGGTTCGAAAGGGGCTCACCCGAGGCCCCGGTGGGTTGTCGCGAAGGCCGGGGAGTCGCTGCTCCTGGAAGCGCTTCCTCCAAACGTAGAACTGGGTCCGGGAGACGCAGAAGAAGCGGCACGTCCTGGAGACGTTTCGTGTCACTTCCTCAAAGTACTTGAGAACGCGAAGCACAGTCCTGATTTTTTGCCGCTGCTCAGCTTCGCTCTAAAATCGGGCATCGGAGACCTCCTTTCGTGGTCGGCGGAGAGTAGCCGAACCGTCCGGAGATCTCTCTATCAGCTACACGCAAATGTCCGTTTCCGCTAACCTCGTGAAACTCGGCGCCCATTGACACCTGACACCTGTCGTTGGAGGTAGACGTTGACCTATCTCGAAGACATCGGGGTAAGCTTGCCATGGATGCTGGCATTCATCGCGGCGAATCTACTATCCGTCCTCGCGTGCGAGCGCGTCATCGGGTGGTTCTACGAGTCGTTCTTCGCAAAGGCCCAGCCCCAGCCCGGCAATGTCGCGCCTAATGAAATCCAGAAACGCCGCCACGAGTTGCGAGAGCAGCTTGGCCTCGACTACGGCGGCCTAATCGGGCGACTTGAACGAGTGCTTTTCATCTACTTCCTTCATGACTTTGCAGTTCACGCTGCTAACGGCCGTTGTGATTCTCAAGGCGTTTTTCGGCTGGATCCGCACGCCTGAGATCATCCTGGCTTCAGGGAGTCTGCAAGACGACGAGAAGGCCGCGACGAGCCGACATGTAATTGTACTATTCCATGCATATGTCTTTGGCAACCTTCTCTCGCTGCTGACGGCAATGATCCTCGGGCACGGCGCTCTCGTTCTCGCCAAGCTGTTGGACAAGTATCTCTAGTTAGTTAGGCGATGCGGGAGCATGGCTTGCGACGTAACAAACCAATCGAAGCTGCGGGCCGCGCGGTTTCCGAAGTCACGGTTATCTGGCCGCGGCGTGGTTAGAATCGTGGTGTTAGATGCGAAGGAGAGGAGATGACCGTGCTCGGGATGGGCGGCATCGCCCTGAAGGGCTCGCTCCACCAATCGTCGGGTCAGCTCCTTGAGCAAGCCTCCCTGGCCGAGAGTCTCTTCGGGCTTCTTGTCTCTGAGCAGCTCATCAGCATCCTGTCCACGTCGTCGGGCTGGGCCATGGCTGTCCTCCTGTGCAGAGTGTACGGCATGACCGTTGACACAAAGGTACTGGCCCACAGCGGGACGCGCCAGGTGCCCATCTTGGGTTCGCGCCGGCGGTGCGCCGCCTGACACACCGCCGGCGCTCTTCCGCTCCGCCCCAGCGGGCGGTGCGGACGAAACCTCTTGGAACCACACCGGGTCGGGCGGAGCTCTCCGGCCCCTGTCCGCCTCCTGCCCGCCCTACCTCCCCGTCCGCACGAACTTGTACCCGTAGCAGATGACGCCCGACTCGCCGTCCTGCCGCACCCGCCTGAACTCGAGCCGCACGGGGTCCCCGATCCCAAGCTCCTCGGGCGCGCAATCCACGATCTGCGCGGTCACCTTGACCCCGTTCGTGAGCTTGACGATCCCGACCGCGTAGGGCGCCTCGTCCCCGAACCCGCTCGGCGCGACGCGGATGACCGTGAAGGTCTCGATCGTCCCATCCAAAGGCAGCGTCGCCTTCTTGAACTCCCGGCCCCGGCAGCCGCTGCAGACGAGCCGCGGGGGGAAGAAGATCTTCCCGCACTTCGTGCACTCGGCGGCCTCGTAGCGGTAGCGCTGCGGGATCTCCCGCCAGTAGCGTGGCGATCCGATCATCGTTCGCATCCCCCCTTACCCGCGCTCGACGCGCTCGAAGATGTGGACCACCGTGCTCGCGCCGGTCCCGCCCATGTTCTGCGTGAGCCCGTAGCGCGCGCCCTTCACCTGGCGGTCTCCCGCCTCGCCCCGTAGCTGCAGCACCGCCTCGCGGATCTGGGCGACACCGGTCGCCCCGACCGGGTGGCCCTTCGACTTGAGCCCCCCGACGCGTTCACCGGGATCTTCCCGCCGAGCGCCGTCATCCCGCTCGCCGCCGCCCCGCCGCCCTTCCCGCGCTCGACCAATCCCAGCGCCTCGATCACCATGATCTCGGCGATCGTGAAGCAGTCGTGGACCTCGACGAACGAGAGCTTCTCGGGGCCGATCCCCGCCTTCTTGTAGGCGATCTCGGCCGCCTTCGCGGTCGCCGCGAGCCAGCAGAGGTCGTCCCGGTCGTGGAGCGCCATCGAGTCGGTCGCGTGCGCGGAGGCGGCGACCCGCACGAGCGGCCGCGCCCCGCCGGCCCCGCCGGCGCCACCCGTCTTCATCTTCTTCGCCGCATCGAGCGACGCGACGACCACCGCCGCCGCCCCATCCGTGATCGGCGAGCAGTCGAGGATGCGGAGTGGATCGGCGACGAGAACCGACTCCATCACCTGCTCCGCGGTCACCTTCCCCTGGAACTGGGCGAGCGGGTTCATCGATCCGTGCGCGTGGTTCTTGACCGCGACCTCAGCGAGCTGCTTTCGCGTCGTCCCGTAGCGGTGCATGTGCACGCGCGCCATCATGGCGTAGAGCCCCGGGAAGGTGATCCCGTGGTAGCACTCGTACTCCTGGTCGGCGGCAGTCGAGAGGGCATACGTCGCCGCCCCGCCGTCCACGTCCGTCATCTTCTCGACGCCGCTCGCGAGCACCATGTCATGCTCGCCTGCGGCGACCGCGAGCACCGCCTGCCGGAACGCGAGCCCACCGGACGCGCAGGCCGACTCGACCCGCGTCCCCGGGATCGGCCCCATCCCGAGCTGCTCCGCGAGCATCGCCCCCAGGTGCTCCTGCCCCACGAAGAGCCCGCCCGACATGCAGCCGACATACATCGCGTCCACGCGATCGACGCCGGCGTCGGCCACCGCCTCGAGCGCCGCCTCGGTCCAGATGTCGCGATGGGACTTCTCCCAGAGCTCGCCCCACCGGTTCATGCCCACCCCGATCACTGCCACGTCACGCATCACGCATCTCCCTTCCGTCCGCGCCGCGGCCAGGCCCCGGCGAGCTTCAAGCTAGCTTAGGCCTCGGCGAGCTTCCTGATCTTGCCGCGGTACTTGGCGTAGGTCCCGTAGTCGATGTAGATCGGATGGTCCTCGAGCTGCTGCCGCGTCTGCGGCGCGGCCTTCTGCACGTCCTTGATCCGATCGGTGACGCGCCAGATGAAGCCGTCGCTCCCCGAGCCCGAGCCGTAGCTCACCATCAAGATGCGATCGCCGGGGGCGGCCACGTCGAGGATCGCGCTCAATCCCATCGGCGAGGAGCCCGAGTACGTGTTGCCGAGGGTCGGGCAGAGCCAGCCCTGCTCGACCTTCTCCTTCGGGAAGCCGAGCTCGGCGGCGGCGCGCATGGGGAACTTCCCGTTCGGCTGATGGAAGACGGCCCAGCGGAAGTCGGCGGGCTTGGTCCCCGACTTCTTCATGATCCCGTGCGCGCAGCCCAATATGTGCTTGAAGTAGGCCGGCTCGCCGGTGAAGCGCCCCGCGTGCCGCGGGTAGAACTGGTACTCGCGCCGCCAGAAGTCGGGCGTGTCGGTCATGAAGGCGTAGGTGTCCTCGCACACCGCGAGGATCTTCTCCTTCCCGAAGAGGTAGGCCGCCGCCCCGGCCGAGGCCGAGTACTCGAGCGCGTCGCCGGGGGCGCCCTGCGAGGTGTCGGCGCCGATCCCGAGCGCGTACTCGACCTGGCCCGCCTTGACCAGCGAGAGCGCGATGAACATGCCCTCGCTTCCCGGCCTTGCAGGCGAACTCGAGATCGGCGCAGTGGATCTCGGGGGTCGCCCCGAGCGCCTCGGCGACCACGGTGCCGCTCGGCTTGACCGCGTAGGGGTGGGACTCGGAGCCGATGTAGATCGCCCCGATCCGCGCCGGATCGACGCCGCCTGCGCGGCGGAGCGCGTGCCGCGCCGCCTCGACCGACATCGTGATCGTGTCCTGGTCCGGGGTCGGCACCGACTTCTCGCGGAGCATGAGCCCGCGCTTGTAGGACGGGGCGTCGGCGCCCCAGACCTTGGCGATCTCCTCGACCTTGATGCGGTGGCGCGGGACGTAGGCCCCGTAGCCGACGATTCCGACCTCCATGGTTCTCCCTCCCTGTGGTCTGCCGCGCGCCGGCAGCGCGCTCTAGGACGCGATCTCGTGCCGGTCCAGGATCCCGCGCGCCCGGAAGACGAGGTACGGATGCACGCCGAAGGCGGCCGCGATCTCCTCGGGCGCGCCCTCGGCGAGGTAACGGCGGCCGCGGGGATCGCCCGCGGCCTTCTCGATCAGCGAGGGCGGCCTCGGCCCGGCCCGAGTCGGGCCCGTGCGGGGGAGGTGCCGCCGCCCCCGCCTTCGCCCGTTCCCCGGCCACCCGCACCGCCTCGATCAGCGCCGTCCGCCCCGCCGGCGTCTCCAGATACGCGCGTGCCGCATCCACCACGAACGGATGCACGCCGAGGGTCACCGCCACGCTCTCGAGATAGGCCTTGTGCAGGAAGCCGAGGCCGTGCGGGTGGCGGGCGATGCGCTCGATCAGGTCGGCGAGCTCGGCCGGAACGGATGAGGCGGTCACGACGGCTCCCTCCGGTCGCGTGGGCGGACAGGCACGACGGCGCTCTCCGGTCGCGTGGGCGGACAGGCCACGACGGCGCCTCCCTGCGCATAACTTGTGCCGCCGAGGTGGAGCAGCGGCGATCACGTCAAGTTCTTGCCACGCTAGGGTCCTCGCGTGAAGGCGTGAGCAGGCAGCGAGGATCCTCCTGTACCGATGTCCAGCAGCGTGGCGCCGGTCGGCCATTCTGTCAGGTGCCGCCGATCCGAGACAGGGGGGAGGGATTCACCGCGGTTCGCGCCGAGCGCCGGCCGAGCGCTTGCCGAGTGCCGCCGAGCGCCGCTGGCGCGGCCGGCCGCGTTCGCCCTCGCCCTCGCCCTAGCCCCCTCACCTCACGCTCGACCGAGGCTATGCGCGAGGTTTTCAGAGGTATACAATCGTCATTGCAGATTTGATCTCGGTCCGAACCCTCCAGCTCCGAACAGGGAGGCCGCCATGAGGACCAGAGCCCAAGCTGCGAAGGCCCGCGCCCCGGCCGCCGACTTCGAGTACGAGAGCGGAGACGACGGCGGCAACGGGCACGACGCGAGTCCCTTCGTAGCCGGCGATCGTACCTTCTCGATCGGACACGTGGCCCACATGCTCAACGTGTCCACGCAGACCCTGCGCTACTACGAACGGGAAGGACTTGTCATCTCCACGCGCACGTTCGCAGGGACGCGCCGTTATGCCGCTGCGGATGTCGAGCGATTCAAGCGCATTCGCGATCTGATCATCGACGAGGGGCTCAACGTCGCCGGCATCCGGCACATGCTGGGCATGCTGCCGTGCTGGGAACTGCGCGGCTGCAGGGTCGAGAAGGCCTCGGTGTGCTGGCAGCTCTCCGATGACCGCCACCCTTGCTGGACGAACACGTACTGCCTGTACCGGGAAGGCCCGGAAACCTGCCGCACATGTAACGTCTATCAGCGGTCATTCGACGTCCTGGCCGGGCGGCGGGTGCTCAAGGTCATGCCGGCCGGCTGGCCGGACGCCTGAGCACGGCCGCTGCCGGCGCGCCGCAGCACGCCCGTAGTGCCCGCGGCCGCGGCCGCCTGAACGATCAACGCCGGCGCCCCGCGTCCCGTGACGCGGAGTGCCGGCGTTTCGTCTGCCCGGCGGGCCGCTGCTCCGCTGCTCCTGCCGCTCAGCGGCTGAGCACCGCGCGCACGGTCCGTTCCTCGCCCCCTGCCTCGAGACGCAGGAAGTAGATGCCGTTCGCAAGTTCCCGCGCCGCGCCGTCCCGGCCGTCCCAGTGCGCCGTGTGTTCCCCGGCGGCGAGCGGGCCGTCGACGAGAGTGCGCACGGCCCGGCCGCCGACGTCATACACGCGGAGCGCGACCGGCCCCGCCGCCGGCAGCGCGAAGCGGACCGCGGTCGCCGGGGCGAAGGGGTTGGGTGACGGCGCGGAGAGGAGGGGCGCCGTGACGCCGGGCGCGCCGCCGGCCGCGATCGCCGTGATCCCGGTCGCCGCCGAGTAGGTGTAGTTCGTGCCGCCCACGCCCGCGTTGTGGGCGAGGACCATCACCGCCGAGTCGTAGAGCGGCCCGACGTCGGGCAGGTCGATCGTGCCGGCCTGGGCGGGGCTGAGCGGCACCCGCGTCACGCGCGTCGGCAGCACGGCGTCGAGCTCGAGCGCCCACACCGCGAAGGTCGTGAGATCGTTTCCGTCGAAGCTGTAGCCGAGCCCCGACGTCGCGTTCGTGAAGCGGTGGTAGTCCGTTCCCCAGAAGTTGACGGTCGTGTTGAGCGGGCCGACGGGGTACGCCGAGTAGTTGGTGGCGTTGAAGACGGGGAGGTCCTCACCCACGTAGCCGTAGCGCCCGTCGCCGATCGTCGTGTCGTCCAGGTAGTTGGCCACGGTCCAGTCGGCGAACACATCGTCGAAGTCCTCGACGTAGCCGCGGCTGTCGAGCACGCGATCGTAGCCGAGCGTCGAGTTCGCCGGCTCGTGCACCACCTGGTAGAGCGCCGCCTCGCCGCCGTAGCGCTCGTAGAAGTAGAGCGACCACAGATAGGTCTTGATGTAGTCGGCCCAGGCGCCGTTGAAGACGGTGAGGTTGTTGTCGGGGTTCGAGTTGAACGTGCTCACCTGGTCCGGGTGGCCATACAGGTACATGGCCACCTCGGCGAGGCCCTCGTCCACCCAGGAGACCTCGTCCTCGTCGTGCTCGAAGTGGATCATGTGCTCGAACTCGTGGGCGAGGACCCCGATCATGTAATCGCCCGCGGGGTCGGGACCCGAGTCGTTCAGGTAGAGGACCTCGCACTCGTTCGAGGCATAGGGGAACTGCCCGTTCGGGTACTCGTCGAAGTACCAGAAGAAGCCGTCCGAGTTGACGTCGAAATCGTAGTAGAGGATGTAGACCCGCGGATCGTTGTCGAGCCGGTCGGGCGGCGTGCCGAAGGCGGCGACGTTGATGTCGTAGATGCCCTGATCGGGATGGGGGCCGATCGATTCCTGCTCGAAGCGCGCGATGATGTGATCCACCTTGGCCTGGTTCACGACCACGTTCCACCGCGAGTTCTCGACCACGACGTAGCAGTTCGGGCCGATGCCGCGCACCGTGCACATGCGGAGGTCGGCCTGCGGCGGGCCGTTCAGCCGCCAGATGTACCAGAGCCAGGAGTCGCCGACCTGCGGGTTCGGCGGCGGCGTGTCGGCGGGTCCGGGGGCGGTCCCGTCGCCCGGCCCGGCGCCGGTCGGGAGCGCGCGCACCGCCGGTGTGAAGCAGCGGCCGTCGAGGCCGGCGGCAGCGGCCGGCGGGGCGAGGAGCGTGGCGAGGGCGAGCGTTCCGAGAAGGATGGCGGCAGCCGCGATGGCCGCCGTCACGCGGGCGGAGGCGTCGCGCCGGGAGCAGGCTCTGTGCATGGTTCCCTCCGTGTTGGGCGTCGAGTCGGCACGTGACCAAGGGTATCAGGAGCGACCCAGCGAAAGCTACGCGCTTGACGCGCGCCGCTCCGCCTTCGCCGTCCGGTAGAGCCACGCCGCGAGCGCGACGAAGATCGCGAGCGAGTAGCCCTCCCAGGCGAAGCCGCCGAGGAAGGGCCGGATCCCCCAGTCGATGTGGGCGATCTCGATGAGCCCGATGGTGAGGAGGCCGATGATGGCGTCGCCGGCGACGAGGCCCGAGGAGACGAGGATGCCGCGCTCGATCCGCCCGGCCGCGCGAGCGGGGCCATCCGCCGGCCGCGGCCGCCCGAGGAGCCACGACACGATCCCGCCCACGAACATGGCGGTCGAGGTCGAGAAGGGGAGGTAGAGCCCGATCGCGAAGGGGAGGGTCGGGATGCGGAGGAGCTCGGAGATCGTGCCGATCCCCATCCCGATCAGGACGAGCGTCCATGGCAGGTTGCCGCCGAAGAGGCCGCGCACGATGAGCGACATGAGGGTGGCCTGCGGCGCCGGGAGCTCCTCCGAGCCGATCGTCTTGGTCTCGTGCAGGAAGTAGAGGACGAAGCCGATGGTGGCCGCGGCGGCGAAGTTCCCGACCACGTTCATCGCCTGCTGGCGCCAGGGGGTCGAGCCGAGGAGGTACCCGGTCTTCAGATCCTGTGACATGTCGCCCGACATGCAGATGGCGATGCAGATGACCGCGCCCACGGTCATCGCCGCGATCATGCCGCCGGGTCCGGTCCAGCCGATCCCGAGGAAGATGAGGCAGGTGGCGAGGAGCGCCGTGATCGTCATCCCCGAGACCGGCGAGGCCGAGGAGCCGACCTGCCCGCAGATGTAGGCGGCGACCGCGACGAAGAAGAAGGCGAGGAGCACGGTCGACGTCACGCCGACGAAGGCGCGCCACTCGCTGAAGCCGAGGAGTCCCCACAGGAAGACGATGGCGAGGAGCGAGCCCGCGAGAAGCCAGCGGCTCGAGAGGTCGCGCTCGGTGCGGAGCGCGGCGGCCGCGCCCGCCGCCCGGCCGCGCACGTCGCGAAGGATGGTCGCGAAGGCGCCGACCATCATGCCCGCCGAGCGCACGACCGCCATGAAGCCGCCGACCGCCACCGCGCCGGCCCCGATGTAGCGGAGGTAGCGGCCCCAGATCTGGGACGGCGTCATCTCCGCGAGCACCGAATCGGCGAAGAGCGGGTTCAGGCTGCTCGAGCCGAAGGCGTGGAGGAGGGGGAGGATCACCATCCAGCCGAGGAAGCCGCCGGCGAACATGAGGGTGGCGATGCGCGGGCCGATGATCATGCCGACGCCGAGGAGGGCCGGCATGCCCTCGCCGGCGACCGTCGCCTGGTGGAGGCGCGGGAAGGTGAAGGTGAACTCGCGGTTCCAGGGCCGGAACATCTCGACCACGAAGCGGTAGACCGCGCCGACCCCGATCCCGCGCATGACGAGACCGAACTGCGCGCCGCCTTGCTCGCCCGCCTTCAAGATCTCGGCGCAGGCCACCCCCTCGGGGAAAGCGAGCTTCCCGTGCATGCGCACGATCAGGTAGCGGCGGAGCGGGATCATGAACAGCATGCCGAGGAGGCCGCCGACCCCGGCGAGCGCGAAGATCAAGGCGAGCGAGGGCCGCTCGCCGAGGAAGATGAGCGCCGGCACGGTGAAGATGACCCCGGCCGCGAGCGACTCGCCGCTCGAGCCGATCGTCTGCACGATGTTGTTCTCGAGCACGTTCCGCGAGCGGAAGACCGTCGAGAGGACGAACATGCCGATCACGGCCGCCGGCAGCGAGGCGGAGACGGTCTGCCCGGCGAGGAGCCCGAGGTAGGCGTTGGCGGCGCCGTAGACGACCCCGATCAGGATGCCGAGGACGACGCCGCGGAGCGTGATCTCGGGCGGGCTCAGGTGGGCGGGGATGTAGGGGATGGTCTCGCCGGGCCGGGAGGCGATGGACTCTCCGCCGGGGGCGATGGACTCTCCGCCGCGGTGGGCAGACGGGATCACCTTGGGCATGCGCGGCGCTCCTTCTCTCTCGTGCCGCCGGCGGGCGGGCGCCAGGGTTCGGCGAGCGGTGGACCGCGAAGCGCGAAAGCGGGGAGGATAGCAGACCGCCCGCGGCCGGGCCCCCGGATATCACCGGAGCCTCGCCCTACCGCGATCCTGGTATACTCGCTGTCGCTCCGATCGAGCCGTCGTCCGGATCCCGGGCGGACCGCGGCACCTCACGGATGGGAGTCCCCGCCGGCTCCCGGACTTGCTCTGCATGCCAAGGAGGACACCGATGAGACGTTCCCGCGTCCTCGTCCTGACGTTGCCTCTCGCCGTCGCGGCGGCCCTCGCCCTGGCCCCGGCGGCCCCGGGGCTCGCCACCACGCTCGCCCCGTGGACGATCAACGACTTCGTCGTCCACATGAACGCCGCCGTCACCGGGACCGTGACCCGCGTGGACGTGCGCTGGAACGACGATCACAGCTTCATCAACACCTACGTGACGATCGCCGTCGACCAGGTCGTCGCCGGCGAGCAGCTCCCCGCCGATCTCGTCCTCGTCGAGATGGGGGGCCGCGTCGGCCGCACGCTCTCGGTGGTCGAGGGGGTGCCGGTCTATCGCGAAGGCGAGCCCGTCTTCGTCTTCGTCGAGCGGGTGGACGACATCTACCGCACGCTCGGCTTCTACCAGGGCAAGTACGCGCTCGAGGTGGATCCGGTGACGCAGCGCGAGATGTACGTGCAGCGGGTCCCGGCCGACGGTGTCGTGGTGGCCGGGCCGGAGGGTATCCGGGAGCCCGAGCCTGTCGTCTACGGGCGCGAGGAGCTCGTCGAGCGCGTGCGCGAGATCGCGGGGGTGAAGTAGCCATGATCCGTCACACGACGCACAGGGAGAAGAGCAGCATGCCTCGGATCACGATCGCGCTCGCCGTCATCGCTCTCGGCGGCATGGCCTTCGCCGGCGCGGCCGGCGCCTACATCGCTCCTCGACGGCAAGTGGCACGACCCCGCGCTGCCCGTGCCGTACCGCATGAACACGTTCCAGAACGAGCCCACGGTGCCCGGGAACGACGAGTTCACCGACGTCCGCCAGAGCTTCCTCAACTGGGAGGTGGTGACCGGTTCCAAGGTCGCCTTCCTCGAGGGCCCCGAGGTGACGACCGCGAACCCGTGCGGGCTCTTGACGGATTACCAGAACGTGATCTCCTTCCGGGACTGCCTGAGCCAGTGCACGGGAAGCTGCATCGGCGTTACCTCGAGCAACTACGATCTGGGCGCCGACTACATCGCGGGCAACCTGGGCAAGCTCCGGCGGACCGACTCCGACATCACGTTCGGCCGGCAGTGGTCCTGGATCACGCTCCCAGCCGCGCAGCAAGGCGGTTGCGCCGGCCGGATGATCGTCCAGTCGATCGCCACGCACGAGATCGGACACCTGATCGGCATCGGCCACACGACCGTGGGCGGCGCGACCATGTTCCCGTCCACGACCTACTGCGACCAGAACCTGGCCTCGCTCGCTGCCGATGACATCGCCGCCCTGACTGCCCTCTACGACGAGACGCTGCCGGTCTACCAGATCGCGACGCACGACGTGGGCCAGGTGCGGCTCGGGGTCACCAACTGCGGGAACGTGGGGCTTCCGGCCAGCGCTGCGGCCGGGAACGGCTTGACGGGGATCGGCGGCGGCGCCGGGTTCCAGTTCCCGGTCGGCACCAACCACCTGTTCGAGGGGTCGTTCATCATCGGGCGCGAGGCGGCGGCCGACACGGCGGTGTCCGACGACTTCCGCTGGCAGGACAACGTGAACTTCCTGCCGCAGGATGCGGACTTCGTGCCGCGCACGAACCTGACCCTGCTCACGCCGGGGACGCTCGCCGACCAGGAGTCGGTGAGCGAGTTCGACGACTCGGCGGCGAACCGGATCGGGCCGCTCATGACCTCGGGCGCGACCCCGCCCCTCGGCGTCCGCGTGCGGCTCGAGTCCTACGCCTGGAACGACCCGGGCGACGACAAGTACGTGATCCTCCGCTACCGGATCACGAACACGACGGCTGCGGCCCTCGCCGGCGTCATCCCGGGGCTCATCTTCGACTGGGACTTCACCGCGGTCAACTACGCGACGAACGGTGTGGCGTACGACGCGACGAACAAGCTCGGCTACGTCTCCGATCCGTCCACTGCGAACCGGGCCGGCGTGCGCGTGCTCAACGCGGAGGGGGTGCGGAGCTTCCGCGCGCTCACCGAGACTGGAGCCGGCGCCGATGTCCACACCAACACGACCAAGCACCAGTGGCTCATCTCGGGCTTCACGCAGACGACGCTCGCGAACCGCGATGTCGGAACGCTGATCTGCACGGGGCCGTTCAACATTCCGGCCGGCGGCACTGCGGTCGTCGCCTTCGCCATGTGCGCCGGCACGAGCCTCGCCGATCTCCAGGCCGTGTCGCGGGCGGCGCAGACCAAGTACGACACGGTGCTCTCCGGCGGCTCGGCGGTCGAGGAGACCGCGGGTGTGATCGGGCCGGTCTACGCGCTCGAGCAGAACGTGCCGAATCCGTTCAACCCGGCGACCCGCATCGCCTACCGGGTGCCGGATGCGGCGGACGACGTGACGCTCAAGATCTACAACCTCGCCGGGCAGCTCGTGCGGACGCTGGCCGGCGGTCCGCGCGCCGCCGGCGGGCACGAGGCGGTCTGGGACGGGAAGGACGATGCGGGCCGGGCCGTGGCCTCGGGCACGTACTTCTACGAGCTCCGGGCCGGCGGCCAGCTCCTCCAGAGCCGGAAGATGCAGCTCATGAAGTAGGGTCGGACGAAACGGCGGCATCCCCTGCCGCGATCAGCGGGCGGCGGTCGGAGCGACGATTCCGGCCGCCGCCCGCGTCGTCTGCGCTGCCGCCCGCGTCGTCTTGCCCGCGTCGTCTCCGCCCGGTCACCCGTGCATCATTCCACGCCCGCTCCCGGGCACGCCCGGTGCCGGACGCAGGCGGAGGGTGAAGGCAGCGGCGGCGAGCATGAGCAGCGCGCCGATCCAGTAGGGAGCGCCGAGCCCGACGCGCTCGAAGAGGATGCCGCCGAGGAGCGGCCCGAGCACGCGCGCGAGGCTCGACAGCGACTGGCCGAGGCCGAGCGTCCCGCCCTGCTCGTCGGCCGGCGCATGGCGCGAGAGGAGCGATTGGAGCGACGGGCCGAGGATGCCGCTCCCCGCGGCGATCACCACGCATGCCGGATAGAGGAGCGTGAGGGTCGGCGCGAGCGGGAAGATGGCGAGGCCCACGGCGAGGAGGATGAGGCCCGTGCGCACGAGCGGTTCCTCGCCGAAGCGCCGGGCGAGCCGGCCGATGAGCCCGCCCTGCACGGCCGCCGACACGATGCCGACCACGAACAGCGCCGCCCCGGTGGCGCGTGCCGCGGCGCGCTGGGTGTCGCCGTCGTGCGGCGCCGAGATCACGACCGGCGCCGGCGGGCCGATCATGGACTGGTTGAGCGTGAAGCGGTGCTCGATGTAGAGCGAGAAGGTGGACTCGAGCTGGGCGAAGGCGAACGTCGAGAGGAAGAAGAGAGTGAACAGGATCGCCATGTTCGGCCGCTCGAGCGCGAGGACGAACGCGCGCATGTTGGCGCCGAGTCCGCGCGGGCCGGCCGGGTTCACGCTGCGTTCCCTGGGCTCGCGGAGGATGAACACGGCGAGGAGCAGATCGAGCGCGGTGAGCGCGGCGGCGGCGAAGGCCGGGAGATGGATCGCGATGCCACCGAGGAGCCCGCCGAGCGCCGGTCCGAACACGAAACCGAGTCCGAAGGCCATGCCGACGAGGCCCATGCCGCGCGCGCGCTCCTCGGGTTTCGTCACATCGGCGACGTAGGCCTGGGCGGTCGGGATGTTGGCGTTGCCGATGCCGGCCAGGATGCGCGCGACGAAGACGAGGGTGAGCGAGTTCGCGAAGCCGAGGAGGACGTATCCGCCGGTTGACACCGCGAGGCTCAGGAGGATGATCGGGCGGCGGCCGAGGCGGTCGGAGAGGCGTCCCCAGACCGGGGCGAAGAGGAACTGCATGAGCGAGTACGACGCCATGAGGAGCGTGATGACGGCGGGAGAGGCCCCGAAGCGCTCGGCGTAGTAGGGGAGGATCGGGATGATGATCCCGAACCCGAGGAGGTCGAGGAAGACGGTGAAGAAGATGATGAGGAGCGATTTCGAACGCATGCGTTCTCCGGGGTTCGGCGGCGCCGCCGGCGGGTGCCGCGGGCCGGTGCGCGGGCGGCGCGCGGACCGCGCGACCCCGCCGGCCGCGCGGATCGAGGATTGAATCGCAGGCGGGCGGGTTCTGCAAGCCTCCCCGGGAGGCTTTATGCTAGGGGAGCAGGAAGCCGAGGAGCTCGCGCATGCCGGCCAACTTGACCCCGCAGTACCGCGCCGCCGAGGAGCGCTACCGGGCGGCGACCGATCCCGATGAGAAGCTCGCCGCCCTCCGCGAGATGCTCGCGGTCATGCCCAAGCACAAGGGCACCGAGAAGCTGCAGGCGGATCTCAAGCAGCGGATCGCGAAGCTCGCCCACCAGCGCGAGGGGCCGGGCGGCGCGAAGCGCACGACCTTCGACCACGTCGCGCGCGAGGGCGCCGGGCAGGTCGTCCTGATCGGGCCTCCGAACGCCGGGAAGTCATCGCTCCTCGCCGCCCTCACCCGCGCCGAGCCGGCGGTCGCCGCCTATCCGTTCACGACGCACGTCCCGCAGCCGGGCATGATGCCCTTCGAGGATGTGATGATCCAGCTCGTGGACACGCCGCCGATCGCCGCCGAGCACACGCCGCCGTGGCTGCCGGGGCTCGTGCGGAGCGCCGATCTCGCCCTCCTCGTCGTCGACCTGGCCGAGCCTACGCTCCTCGAGCAGGTCGAGTTCACGCTCGCCCGCCTCGCGCAGTCGCGCGTCCAGCTCGTCGCGCCCGATGCGGCGGCGTCCTTCGACGATCACGCGGTGGTGGCGGTCCGGACGCTCGTCGCTGCGAACCGCGCCGAGCTCGCGGACGCCGAGGTGGGGCTCGCCCTCCTCGGCGAGTTCCTCGCCGGCCGGCTCCCCGTCCGCCCGGTCTCCGCCGTCGAGCGGAGAGGGCTCGCCGAGCTCGGGCGCGAGCTCTTCACGCTCCTCGGCGTGATCCGCGTCTACGCCAAGGAGCCGGGCAAGCCCGCGGACCGGGAGCGGCCCTTCGTGCTCAGGCAGGGGGCGACGGTCGCCGACTTCGCGCTCAACATCCACCGCGACCTCGTCGCCCACCTCCGCTTCGCTCGCGTCTGGGGCTCGCACACCTTCGACGGCCAGACCGTCCACCGGGACCATCCGCTGGCCGACGGGGACGTGGTCGAGCTGCACGCTTGAGCTGCGCGCCCCGCGCCCGGGGACCTGCGGACCTGCGGCCCGGCGGACCGGGAATGGGGGCCCGCGCCCGGGGACCTGCGGACCCCGTTCTTGCACAATAACCCATTGCATTCACGTCGCTTATCTGCTATGATGGCCATTCCTGCTCGGCGGCGGGGGCGATCCCGGCCTCGAGCCGGGAGCTTCATTGGGTGAGCGTTGCCTCGACCCGTCCACAAGGAGCGGGGGGCGCTCGTGCATCTTGGAACCCGGCCGGCATGCTCTCGCCACTGGCGCGTCCATCACGGCCGCATTCACGCGGTGAGTCCCCGCTCCGGCCTCGAGTGGCCCTGCCTGGATCTCACGTCTCACCAACTCTCGATCGATCAGCCTGGGAGGCATCATGAAGAAGTTCTGGATATCGTGGCTTGCGGTCCTGAGCCTCGGGCTCTTCGCCACGAGCGCGCTGGCGGCGGATGCGCCGCTCGCTTCCGCGCAGGGCATCGGTACCGGCGACGACAGCGGCATCCTGGCGCTGACGCCCAAGATCGGCGTCACTCCCGATGGTCTCGACTTCGGGACAGTCTGCCTCGGCCAGTGCGCCGACCGGGTCATCAATCTCTTCAACGACGTGAGCGACCCAACGAGCATCTTGACGATCACGAACCTCCAGACTGCACCGGGCGCGTTCACCGTCTTAAACCCGCCGCCGCTCCCGCTCCAGATTCCAGGGAACGGTTCGCAGGTGGCGATCACGATCCGCTTCTGCCCAAACTCACCTGGTGATGCACTGCTGGATGGCACTCTGACGATCACTGCCGGAGCTCCGGTGCTGCCTCCGAACCCGCGCCTCGTGGCGCTCAGAGGCTCGGGCAACCGGGATCCCATCTGCAACGTGAACGGCCCCTACCAGGGGAACGTCGGGCAGCCGATCTCCTTCAGCAGCGCGGGATCCTCTGATCCTGACGGCGATGTGCTCACCTATGCCTGGACGTTCGGTGATGGTGCAACGGGGAGCGGCCCGAATCCGACCCACACCTACACGTCGGGTGGCAACTTCTCCGTGTCCCTCGCGGTGACGGATGCCTGCGGCGAGACCTCCACCTGCGATACCTCGGTGGACGTGAACCGCTTCCCGATCTGCAACCCGAGCGGCCCCTACACGGGGAACGTCGGCCAGCCGGTCGCCTTCAACGGCACAGGCTCCTCTGACCCGGACGGGACGATCGTCTCCTACGCGTGGACCTTCGGCGACGGCGGCACGGGCACGGGCGCGACGCCGAGCCATACCTACACGACGGGCGGAGTGTTCACGGTGACGCTCATCGTGACCGACAACAACGGTGCGAGCTCGAACTGCCAGACGACGGCGGACATCAACAGGCTGCCGGTCTGCAACGCGGGCGGTCCGTACACGGGCACGGTCGGCGTGCCGGTCGCCTTCAACGGCACGGGCTCGAGCGACCCGGACGGGACGATCGTCTCGTACGCGTGGACCTTCGGCGACGGCGGCACCGGCACGGGCCCGACCCCGAGCCACACCTACGCGACGGGCGGCGTCTTCACGGTGGGCCTCACCGTGACCGACAACCGCGGCGCGAGCTCCACCTGCCAGACGACGGCTGACATCAACGCGCGGCCGATCTGCAACGCGGGCGGTCCGTATACGGGCACGGTCGGCGTGCCGGTCGCCTTCAACGGCTCGGGCTCGAGCGATCCGGACGGCACGATCGTCTCGTACGCGTGGACCTTCGGCGACGGCGGCACGGGCACGGGCCCGACCCCGAGCCATACCTACGCGACGGGCGGCGTCTTCGTCGTGACCCTCACGGTGACCGACAACGACGGCGCCACCTCGACCTGCGAGACGACGGCCGACATCAACGTCGCGCCGGTCTGCAACGCGGGCGGTCCGTACACGGGCACGGCCGGCCAGGCGGTCGCCTTCAACGGCTCGGGATCGAGCGATCCGGACGGCACGATCGTCTCCTACGCGTGGACCTTCGGGGACGGCGGGACGGGTTCCGGCCCGACCCCGAGCCATACCTACGCGGCGGGCGGCGTCTTCGTCGTGACCCTCATCGTGACCGACAACGACGGTGCCACCTCGACCTGCGAGACCACGGCCACGATCAACGTGCTTCCCGTGTGCGACGCGGGCGGCCCGTACTCCGGCCTCGTCAACCAGGCGATCGCCTTCGACGGCACCGGTTCGAGCGATCCGGACGGCACGATCGTCTCCTACGCGTGGAACTTCGGGGACGGCAACACGGGCTCGGGCCCGACCCCGAGCCATGCCTATGCGAGCCCGGGCAGCTACATCGTGACGCTCTGCGTCACCGATAATGCGAACGGGCGGAGTTGCTGCGAGACGCAGGCCAACATCGGTGCCCAGAACATCCCGCCGATCTGCGACGCCGGCGGTCCGTACTCGGGCATCGCCGGTCAGGCGGTGGCCTTCGACGGCACCGGCTCGAACGATCCGGACGGCACGATCGTCTCGTACGCGTGGAACTTCGGGGACGGCGGCACGGGCACCGGCCCGACGCCGAGCCACACCTACGCGAACGCCGGCACCTACATCGTGACGCTCTGCGTCGTCGACAACCAGGGTGCGCAGAGCTGCTGCGAGACGCCCGCGACCATCCAGTCCGCGAACCAGCCGCCGGTCTGCGATGCGGGTGGTCCGTACGCGGGCATCGCCGGTCAGCCGGTGGCCTTCGACGGCACCGGTTCGAACGACCCGGACGGCACGATCGTCCTCTACGAGTGGAACTTCGGCGACGGCGGGACGGCCACCGGCCCGACCCCGAGCCACACCTACGCGAGCGCCGGCAACTACACGGTCACCCTGTGCGTGACCGATGACGACGGCGCCCGTAGCTGCTGCACGACCACGGCGACGATCGAGGTGGCGAACCTGCCGCCGGTCTGCGACGCCGGCGGTCCGTATCAGGGTGACGTCAACGCGCCGATCCAGTTCGACGGGACCGGATCGTCCGATCCCGACGGCACGATCGTCCTCTACGCGTGGAACTTCGGCGACGGCGGCACGGCCACCGGCGCCCAGCCGACCCACGCCTACGCCGCTCCGGGCACCTTCACGGTGACGCTCTGCGTGACCGATGACGACAGCCTCCAGAGCTGCTGCACGACCACCTGCGAGGTGATCCCGCCGTCGGCGGTCGAGATCGCGTCGTTCACCGCGGCGAGCGAGAACGGCACGGTCACCCTGACCTGGCGCACGGCGTCGGAGCAGGGGAACGCCGGGTTCAACATCGAGCGCGCCGCGAGCGGCAGCTCGAGCTTCGCCCGGGTCAACGAGCAGTTGATCACGGCGAACGGCGACACCCCGGGCGCGTACTCGTACACCGACCGCACCGCGCAGGGTGGGGCGACGTACAGCTACCGGCTCGTGGCCCTCGACATCGACGGCTCGACGCAGACCTTCGGTCCGCTCGAGGTCACGGTCGAGCGCACGCTGCCGGCGACGGTGGTGCTCGGCCAGAACCGGCCGAATCCGTTCAACCCAGCGACGGTCATCACCTTCGGCCTGCCCGAGGGCATGCGGGCGGCGCTGCGCATCTACGACGCGCAGGGCCAGCTCGTGCGCACCCTCGTCGACGGCGATCTCGCCGCCGGCGACCATGCGATCGAGTGGAACGGCACGGACGACCGCGGCAGCGCGGTCGGCTCGGGCGTCTATCTCTATCGCCTCGAGCTCGGTTCGAAGGTGCTCCAGAACAAGATGGTGCTGATGAAGTGACAGGGTGAGCCGAGCGCGCGAGCGGGCCCGCTGGCGGCCCGCTCGGCGCAAGCCTCGTCCCGGGGGGCGTCTGCCGTGAGGCGGGCGCCCCCCGCGCTTTTGTCCCGCGCCGCGGCAGAGTAGAATGCGCTCCCACCGGTCGCCGGCCGGCCGCGGCGCCGGCGGACCCGGGTCGTACCAGGGAAGGGACACGAGGTCGAACGGGGAGGGGGCGATGAAGCTAGGCCTGATCGGCGCCGGCCTGCAGGGCACGGCGATCGCATACGATTTCGCAGCGCAGCCGGACGTCGAGAAGATCGTCGTCGCCGATCTCGACCTCCGGCGGGCCCGGCGGGTCGCGGATGTCGACCGGAGCGGGCGCACCGAGGCGCGGTCGCTCGACGCGGGCAGCATGCCGGCGGTGACGGCGCTCGCCCGCGAGGTGGATGTCCTCGTCTCCGCGACCTACTACGGGTTCAACCTGGGTCTCGCCCGGGCCGCGATCGCGGGCGGCGCCCACTTCTGCGACCTCGGCGGCAACAACGCGGTGGTCGACGCCGAGCTCGCGCTCGACGCCGAGGCGAAAGCGGCCGGGGTCACGATCATCCCCGACTGCGGCCTCGCGCCCGGGATGGCGACCGTGCTCGGGGCGCTCGCCGTGGCGCGGCACCCGGCGCCCGAGTCGCTCCTGATCCGCGTCGGCGGATTGCCGCTCCGCCCCAAGCCGCCGCTCGACTACAAGCTGGTCTTCGCCCCCGAAGGCCTCATCAACGAGTACGTCGAGCCGTCCCGTGTCGTGCGCGACGGCAAGGTCGTCGAGGTCGAGTCGCTCACCGAGGTCGAGCGCGTCACCTTCCCCGGCTTCGGACCGCTCGAAGCGTTCCACACCTCGGGCGGCTCCTCGACCCTCCCGCGCACGCTCGGCCCGCGGCTCCGCACGATCGAGTACAAGACCATCCGCTATCCGGGCCACTGCGAGCGCATGCGCTTCCTCAAGGACCTGGGCTTCATGGATTCGCGTCCGATCCATCCCTGGGAGCGGAAGCTCGCCGTGGCGCCGCGCGAGGTGCTCGAGGCGCTTCTCGCCGAGCGCCTCGTCGATCCCGACGAGGACGTCGTCCTCGTGCGCATCGAGGCCGGCGGTCCGGACGGCGGCCGCATGCTCAAGCACGTTTTCGAGCTCATCGACCACGCGCACAAGGAGACGGGGCACACCGCCATGATGCGAACCACGGGCTACCCGGCGGCGATCATCGCCGAGATGCTCGGACGCGGCGAGATCGCCGGGCGCGGGGCCGTGCCGCAGGAACTTGCGGTGCCGGGCGAACCTTTCCTGGCCGCGCTCAGGGCGCGGGGGCTCGCGATCGAGGAGCGGGAGGAGCGCGCATGAGACGGCGGCGCGGGCCCGCGGCCGCGGGGGCCTTCGTTCTCGCCGTCCACCTGGCGGCGGCGGTGGGGGCGGCCCCCGGGCCGGCCGCTGTACCCGCGGCCGCGACGCCCGCGGCCCCCGGGCTGGCCGCTGTACCCGCGGCCGCGACGCCCGCGGCCCCGCCCACGATCGAGCAGTTCCTCGAGATCCGCGGGCAGTACGGCGCCTCGATCGCGCCCGACGGGAGCCGGGTCGCCTTCCTCGACCGCACGACCGGGGTGGCGGAGGTCTGGGTCGCGCCCGCCGCCGGCGGCGCGCCCGCGCAGCTCACCTCCTTCGGCGAGCGGGTCGAGGGGATCTCCTGGTCGCCGCACCGCGCCGAGCACATGATCATCGAGCGGGACCTCCTCGGCACCGAGCGGACCCAGCTCTTCCTCCTCGATCCGGCGGGCGGCGCGCCCGTGCGTCTCACCGCGGACGACCAGGTCGTCAACGGGTTCGGGAGCTTCTCCCCGGACGGAAAGACGATCGCCTACCGCTCGAACCGGCGGGATGCCGCCTTCTTCGACATCTACCTGCTCGATCTGACGACCGGCGAATCGCGCCTTCTCCTCGAGCAGAACGGCACCAATGCGGCGGGCCGCTTCTCGCCCGACGGGACGAAGCTCCTCGTGACGCGCACCTTCGGGCCCGATCACAACCAGCTCTTCGTCGTCGAGGTGGCGACGGGGGAGGCGTCGGCGCTCACCGCCGCGTCGCCGCCCGCCCGCCAGGCCGCGGCCCACTGGTCGGCCGACGGGAAGTCGATCTATCTCCTCACCGACCGCGGGCGCGACGTGATGACGCTCGCGCGGCTCGACCTCGTGGCGCGCGAGCTCCGCTTCGTGCGCCAGGACCGCATGGATGCGGAGGCGCTCACGGTCTCGCGGGACGGCCGCCACCTCGCCCTCGTCCTGAACGTGGATGGTCTCTCCGAGCTCGTGCTTCTCGACCTTCTCGCCGGCGAGGCGCCGGAGCTCGAGCCGGCGCCGCCGCTCCCGGTCGGCGTCATCCTCGGACTCGACTGGACTCCGGGCGGCGAGCGGCTCGCGGTGACCCTGTCCTCGAGCCGGAGCCCAGGCACGGTCTACGTCTGGGATCGCGTGCGGCGCGAGCTCATCCAGGTCACCACACCCTTCCTCGGCGACGTCAAGCCCGAGGTCTTCGTCGATCCGACCGTCGTCCGCTATCCGTCGTTCGATGGCCGCACGATCTCGGGCCTCCTCTACCAGCCGCCGCGCGCGGCCGGCGCGCCGCCGCCGCCGTGCCTCGTCATCGCCCACGGCGGGCCGACCGGGCAGTCGCGCCCGGGATTCAGCCTCCTCTCGCAGCTCTTCGTCACGCGCGGCTGTGCCGTGTTCCTGCCGAACGTGCGCGGATCGAGCGGGTTCGGGCGCGAGTTCCGCCGGCTCGACGATCGCGAGCGGCGCGAGGACTCGGTGACCGATCTCGAGCGCGGCGTCGCGTGGCTCGCCGGGCGCGGCGAGATCGATTCGACGCGGGTCGCGATCTATGGCTCGAGCTATGGCGGATACATGGTGCTCGCGGCGCTCACGCTCTACCCGGAGCGCTTCGCCGCCGGCGTCGACCAGGTGGGGATCGCGAACTTCGTGACCTTCCTCGAGCAGACGGCGCCCTACCGCCGGGAGAATCGCGAGGCCGAGTACGGCTCGCTGGTCGCGGATCGCGAGCTCCTCGCGCGGCTCTCGCCCATCCATCGCGTGGAGAGGATCCGCGCCCCGCTCCTCGTCCTCCACGGCGCCAACGATCCGCGCGTGCCGGTGGCGGAGGCGGAGCAGATCGTGGCCGCCCTCCAGGCGCGCGGGCAGCCGGTCGAGTTCCTGCGCCTCGACGACGAGGGACATGGGGTCGCGCAGCAGGAGAACCGGCGCGAGGTGTACGGCGCGGTGGCCCGCTTCCTCGCCACCCACCTCGGTCTGCCGCCGGAGCCGACCCCGGCCCCGGTGCGGACCCCGGCCCCGGTGAACGACGGCGCGCGATGAGCGCCGGGGCCCCGGTCGCCCTCGTCACCGGCTCGACCCGCGGCATCGGGCGGGCGGTGGCCGTCCGCCTCGCGGCCGACGGCTATCGCGTGGTCGTGCACGGGCGGGCGGACGGACCGGCAGCCGCGGCGGCGCTCGGCGCCCTCGCCGGCGTCGGGCACGCCTTCGTCGCCGCCGACCTCGCCGCACCCGACGCGCCCGAGCGGCTCTTCGCCGCGGCGGTCGCCGCCGCCGGGCGGCTCGATCTCCTCGTCAACAACGCGGGTATCTACGAGGAAGCGCCGTTTTCTGCGCCAAGCCTCGCGGCCTGGCGGGGAGCCTGGCGGCGCACGCTCCAGGTCAACCTGGATGCGGCCGCCGATCTCGCCTACCTCATGGTGCAGCACGTGCGCGGTCGGGGCGGCAAGATCATCCAGATCGCCTCGCGCGCCGCTTTCCGCGGCGAGACCGAGTTCCCCGCCTACGGCGTGTCCAAGGCAGGCATGGTGAACCTGACCGTCTGCCTCGCCCGGGCGCTCGCCGCCGAGCGGATCTACGCCTACACGGTGGCGCCCGGCTGGACCGCCACCGACATGGCGCGGGGCGCGATGACCGACGAGGCGGCGGTCTTGGGCCAGATCCCGTTCGGGCGGATGGCCACCCCGGAGGAGGTGGCGGCCGCCGTCTCCTTCCTCGCCCGGTCCGAGGCCGACTACCTGACCGGGATCACGATCGACGTGAACGGGGCCTCGTACTTCCGGTAGAATCCGCCGTCGCCGCCGCGGGCCGCCCTGCCGGCCGGCGCCATCTCCTCGAACGATCGTCCAGTCTGGTTCGAATCGAAGGAGTCTCGTTCATGGCACGGTTCAGTCCGACTTCGCCGCGCGCGGCGGCGGTCGCGGCCGGCAAGGCCGGGGTGTTCTAGGAGCGGTGGCCGAGCGGCGGGAAGCAGTTCGACCCGGGCGGCCCAGGTCCGGCCGAGCGGTCGCGCTGCCGCCTCCCGCCTGGCGCGCCCGGCTCCGCCGCGCGCTCCGCGCCTGGTATGCGCGCGCCGCACGCGACCTGCCGTGGCGGCGCGCGGCAACCCCCTACCGCGTGTGGGTCGCCGAGGTCATGCTCCAGCAGACGCAGGCCGCCGCCGCCGCGCCGTACTACGAGCGCTTCCTTGCCCGTTTCCCGACCGTCGCCGCACTCGCCGCCGCCACGGAGGATGACGTGCTTGCCGCCTGGCAGGGGCTCGGCTACTACGCGCGGGCCCGGAAGCTCAAGGAAGCGGCCGCGATCATCGTCGCCGAGCACGGCGGCCGCTTCCCCGACGACGAGGCCACGGCGCGCGCTCTCCCCGGCGTCGGTCCCTACACGGCGGGCGCCGTCCTCTCGATCGCCTACGATCGCCCCCTCGCGGCGGTGGATGCGAACGTGGCGCGCGTCCTCGTGCGCCTCCTCGGCGAGGAGCGTCCGCTCGGCTCGGCGGCGGTCCGGGCTCGCCTGTGGCAGGTGGCGGCGGCCCTCGTGCCGCGGCGCGCCCCGGGGGCGTGGACGCAGACGCTCATCGAGTTCGGAGCCCTCGTCTGCCTGCCGCGCTCCCCGGACTGCCCGTCCTGTCCGGTGGCGTCGCTCTGCGCGGCGCGGGCCGCCGGGCGCGCCTCGCAGATTCCGGCGCCAAGGCGCAAGAAACCGCCACCGGTGGTCGAGGTGGCGGTGGCGTGGGCGCCCGATCGCGCCGGGCGGCTCGCCTGCGTGCGACGGCCCGACCGGGGCGTTCTCGCCGGCTTCTACGAGCTGCCGGCGGTGGACGTGCCGGCGGGGGAGGACCCGCGCGTTCTCCTCGCTGAGGCGCTCCGCGCGCTCGGCGCGCGCCGGGTCGCCGTCGGCGACGCGCTCGAGCGCGTCGAGCACGGGATGTTCCACCGTACGGCGCGGCTCACCGCGTATCGCGTGCGCGCCACGTGGGACTCGGCCGACTCGGTGACAGCGATCGCGCCGGAGGACGCCGTCGCGCGGCCCCTGACCACCGCGAGCCAGAAGCTGATCAGGGCGATCGGCAGCAAGGGCCGGCGATGATGCGGACCGGCAGCTCGGGGAGCGAGAGCGCTCCCCATCGCGTCGTGATCCTCGGCGGCGGCTTCGGCGGTCTCGCCGCGGCGAAGGCCCTGGCCCGCGCCCCGGTCGCGGTGACCATAGTCGACCGGCGGAACTTCCACCTCTTCCAGCCGCTCCTCTACCAGGTGGCGACCGGCGGTCTCTCGCCGGCGGACATCGCCGCCCCGCTCCGCGCGCTCCTCCGCCGGCAGCGGAACGCACGCGTCCTCCTCGCCGAGGCGACCGACCTCGATCCGGCGGCGCGCCGCGTCATCTTCTCCGACGGCGCGCTCGACTACGACTCGCTCATCGTCGCCTGCGGCGCGCGCCACCACTACTTCGGCCATCCCGAGTGGGAGCCGCTCGCGCCCGGGCTCAAGACGATCGAGGACGCGACCGCGATCCGCCGGAAGCTCCTCGTCGCCTTCGAGGCGGCCGAGCGGGAGCCCGATCCGGCACTCCGGGCGGCGTGGCTCACCTTCGTCGTGGTCGGCGGCGGACCGACCGGCGTCGAGCTCGCCGGCGCCCTCGCCGAGATCGCGCGCCACACGCTCAAGCACGATTTCCGGCGGATCGATCCCGCTGCGGCGCGCATTCTCCTCGTCGAGGGCGCCGAGCGGATCCTCCCGCCCTACGTGCCCGTGCTCTCGGCGCGCGCCGAGATCGCGCTCGCGCGGCTCGGCGTCGAGACGCGGACGTCCACGCAGGTGACCGCGATCACCGCCGGCCAAGTCGAGCTCGAACGCGACGGTCGGAGCGAGCGCATCTCCGCGCGCACCGTCGTGTGGGCGGCCGGGGTCGCCGGCGCGCCCTTCGGCCGCGTGCTCGCCGCGCGCGCCGGCGCCGAGCTCGATCGCGCCGGCCGCGTCGTCGTCCGCCCGGATCTCACGCTCCCCGCGCATCCCGAGATCTTCGTGATCGGCGATCTCGCGAGCTGCGCGGCGGGCGAGGGCGGGAAGCCGTTGCCGGGTGTGGCGCCGGCGGCGATGCAACAGGGGAAGTATGCGGCACGCGTCATCGCGCGGCGCGCCCGCGGTGGTGCGGAGGCGGAGCCGCCGTTCCGCTATCGCGACCTGGGGAGCATGGCCGTCATCGGGCGCGGCGCCGGGATCGCCGACTTCGGCTGGCTCACGCTCTCTGGCGCTCCGGCCTGGCTCGTCTGGCTCTTCGTGCATCTCATGGCGCTCGTCGACTTCGAGAACCGCCTCCTCGTCTTCATCCAGTGGGCATGGAGCTATGCGACGTGGAACCGCGGCGCGCGCCTCATCACCGGCGAGAGCCCGCTCCCGCTCCGGGCGCCGCGGGAATGACCCGGACTCCGTGCCGGATGCTATGATGGTCGTGGCCCGTGCGCCGCGGAGGATCCTCGCCATGCACCAGCGCCTTGCCCCCGCGATCCGGTTCGCCGCCCTCCTTCTCGCGCTCCTTGTGCTGGCGCCGGTCGCCGCCCAGGCCCAGCCCTACCTCTCCTTCGACAACTTGACCTACGCGATGGTCGGCGGCCGGCCGCTCCATCTCTCGCTCCGCGTGCCGCTCGGGGCGAGCCCCGCCGATCCCGTGCCGTGCGTTGTCTGGATCCACGGCGGCGGATGGTCGGGCGGGTCCTCGCTCCCGGTGCCGGCGCTCGCCCTCCGCCTCGTCGTCGAGGAGCGCATCGCCGTCGCCAGCGTCGACTACCGCCTGACGAGCGAGGCCGGCCAGTACGGGAGCGAGCCGGTGATCTTCCCCGCCCAGATCCACGACGTGAAGGGCGCGATCCGCTGGCTCCGCGCCAACGCGGCGACCTACGGCCTCGATGCAAATCGCTTCGGCGCCTGGGGCTCGTCGGCCGGCGGGCATCTCGCCGCTCTCGCCGGCACGGCGGCCGGCATCCCGCGCCTCGAGGGGGTGGTCGGCGGGAACCTCGGCCAGTCGAGCGCGCTCCAGGTGTTCGCCGACTACTTCGGGCCGACCGACATCCTCAACATGAACCTGCTCGTCACGATCCCGCCCGGCAGCACCATCAATCACGATGCCCCGACCTCGCCGGAATCGCGCCTCATCGGCTGGGACGATCCCGGGCAGGGGATCGGCGACATCCGCGCGCACCAGCACGATCCGAACCCGCCTTATCCGGAGCTCGTCGCGCGCACCCGCGATGCGAATCCGATCACGCACGCGGATCCGCTCGATCCGCCGGGCTTCATCGGGCACGGGACGAACGACACCTCGGTGCCGCTCGGGTCGAGCCGGCTCCTCGACGCCGCGCTCACCGCGGTCCAAGTCGCGCACGACTACCGCGTGGTCGCCGGCGCCGGGCATGGTTCGCTCGGCACGGCGACCGACGATGCCGCGATCGCCTTTCTCGCGAGCCGCCTCGCCGGCGGCGCGGCGATCGCCGAGCCGCCCGCGGCCGCCGCCCACCCCGGCGCGCTCCTCGCGTGGCCCAATCCGGCGACCGCCGGGACGGCCATCACCTTCGGCGCCGGCGTCGATCTCGCCGGAGCGCCGCTTGCGATCTTCGACCCGGCCGGGCGCCTGGTCGCCGTGCTCGCCATCGCCCCCGGCGGGACTGCTCGCTGGGAGGCGCGGGTTGCCGCCGGTGTCTACCTCGCACAGATCCACGCCGCCGGCGGGGCCGCGCCGAGCACGCGGGTCGTCGTCACACGCTGAAGCGGATGGTCATGATGTCGCCGTCCGCCACCACGTATTCTTTCCCTTCCAGGCGCAGGAGTCCGCGCTTCTTGCACGCCTCGAGGGAGCCGCAGGTGACGAGGACGTCGTAGGCGACGACCTCGGCCCGGATGAAGCCGCGCTCGAGGTCCGTGTGGATCTCGCCCGCGGCGGGCTGCGCGGTGGTGCCGGCGGGAACGGTCCACGCGCGGACATCGGTGTCGCCCATCGTGAAGAAGGAGATGAGCCCGAGGAGGCGGTACGACGCGCGCATCAACCGGTCGAGGGCCGGGGCCTCGAGGCCGAGGTCGGCAAGGAAGGCGGCGCGCTCCTCCTCGGGGAGCAGAGCGATCTCCTCCTCGATCTTGGCGGCCACGACCAGCGGCGGATCCTCGCCCCACAGCCGCGCGATCTCCGCCGCCGCACCGATCCGGTCCTCGCGCACGTTGACGACGCGGAGGATGAGCTTCTGCGTCAGGAGCTGGAAGCCCCCGAGCATGATCTGCTCCTCGGTCGTGAGCGGGAGCCGCCGGAGCGGGAGCGAATCGCCGAGCGCCGTCTCGCAGCGCTGGAGGAGCGCGTCCTCGCGCTCGTCCTCCGGCCGCTTCCCCTTCTTCATCTGCCGGCCCAGCCGCTCGCGCCGTTTCTCGACGATCTGGAGATCGCCGATGAGCATCTCGGTCTCCATGAGCTCGACGTCGGCGCGCCACAGGCGCACCTGCTCCGCGAGGTCCGCCGGCTGATCCTCGCCGAACCCGCCGATCACCTCGAGGAGCGCTCGCGCGTTCTTGATCTGGGCGAGGATCGCCCCGGGCACCCCGTGCCCGCGCTCGCGGCGCAGATCGAGGCCCGGCACGTCGAGGTACTCGATGGTCGCCGGCGTCCGCTTGGCGCGCGGATGGATGGTGTGCAGATGGTCGAGGCGCCGGTCGGGCACGCGGACGACGGCGTGCGCGACGGCCCCCGCTCCGCCGTGCGGAGCGCTCGCGCCGGCATAGGCGGCCAGCGTATGGAAGAGCGTTGTCTTTCCGGTCCACGGCAACCCGACGATCGCGATCTGCATGGTTCACCCACCTGGTCGATTGCTTGACACTCCGCGCGCCGGATTCTAGCATCGGTCCCGGATCGGAACGACCACCGATCGCCATCGGAACGGCCTCCTCCCGACGACCCTGGAATCCATGCGCGAAGTCACCTTAAGCGGCGACCAGTTCATCCTGGTTCTCGTTCTCGTCAAGCTCGGCGTGATGGCGAGCTTGACGAGCTTCCTCGTGCGCTCGCGCCGCTTCGCCGGGGCGCTGTTCACGAGCCGCCGCACCGTGCGCACCCAGGCGATCATCGCGCTCTGGCTCGGGCTCCCGTTCTTCCTCGGGAGCCTCCTCCGCGTGATCTTGAACTACCAGGCGCTCGACCTGAGCCTCGAGGGGGCCTACGTGGCGGGGCTCGTCGGCGGCATCCACCCGGGGCTCGTGGTCGGCGCCCTGGCCGGGGCGCCGGGGTTCGTGGGCGGGGAGTGGCTCGCGCTCCCGGCCATGGTCACCGTGGGCGTGGTCGGCGGTCTCGTCGGGCGCGGCCGCCTCCTCGGCGAGTCGATCTGGGAGTTCTCGCCGATCCCGCCGCTCGACATCTACCAGGCGCTGCGGAGCGCCGTCCTCCGCCGCGCTCTCGATCCGCGCGCCGTCATCGTCGGCACGAGCCTCGGCCTCTGTCTCGTCCGCGACGCGGTGAGCCAGCTCCGGCCGACCTGGCTCTACAGCCTCGCGCCCGAGCACCCCTGGACGCGGATCGCGGTGTGGGCCGGGGTCCTCTCCGCGATCGGCATCGCGATCAAGGTGTTCAACTCGGAGCGCATGGAGACCAAGCTCGAGGACCAGGCGCGGCTCCTCGCCCAGGCCCGTTACGACGCGCTCCGCAGCCAGATCAACCCCCATTTCCTGTTCAACACGCTCAATTCGATCAGCTCCTCGATCCGCACCAACTCGGACCGCGCGCGCGAGATGATCGTCAAGCTCTCGGCCATCCTGCGCCGCGCGCTCGAGCCGCACGAGGACTTCGTTCCGCTGCGCGACGAGCTCCAGTTCATCGACGACTACCTCGACATCGAGACCGTGCGCTTCGGGCCGCACATGCTGCGCGTGGTCAAGGAGATCGATCCGGCGCTGCTCGGCATTCCGGTGCCGACCATGCTGCTCCAGCCCCTGGTCGAGAACGCGATCAAGCACGGCATCGCCGCCTCGCTCACCGGCGGCACCATCCACATCCGGGCCGTCCGCGAGGACGGGCAGCTCGTGCTCACGATCGCCGACGACGGCGTCGGCATGCCCGAGGAACGCGTGGCCGAGGCCCTCACGCGCGGCATCGGCGTCCGCAACGTGCACGAGCGCCTCCGGGTCATGTACGGCCCCAATCACGGGCTCGAGCTCAAGAGCCAGCCGGGGCAGGGCACCGAGGTCAGGATCGCGATCCCGACGAGCGATGCCGGTCCGGCGAGTCTCCGGGGCGGACGCCCGGGGAACCCGGTCATGAACGGGCGCGGCTAGAGCGGCCCCGCCCGCGAGGAGAACCGCATGCGCAAGGGAAACGAACCCGCCGCCGAGCCCGTCGCCGAGGGCACGCGCATCCGCGCGGTGGTGGTGGACGACGAGCCGCTCGCCCGCGAGGAGCTGACGCACCTCCTCGCCGGGTTTCCCGAGGTCGAGGTGGTCGGGGAAGCGCAGAACGGAGTCGAGGCCGAGTCGCTCATCGAGCGCGTGCGACCGCACATCGCCTTTCTCGACATCCGCATGCCGGGCGCCGACGGTTTCCAGGTGGTGAAGAACCTGAATCGGCGGCAGATCGCGCCGCGGATCGTCTTCGTCACCGCGTACGACCAGTACGCGATCCGGGCCTTCGAGGTGAGCGCCACCGACTATCTGCTGAAGCCCGTCGAGAAGAAGCGGCTCAAGGCGGCGATCGACAAGGTCAAGGAGCGCATGAGCCAGCCCGAGAGCGGGGCGCCCAACCTGGACGCCCTGATCGACGCCATCGGCCGGCGCGGCGAGCACCTGAAGCGGATCCCGGTCAAGCGCGGCGAGCGGCTCGGGCTGATCGATGCCGAGAGCGTCGTCTACGCCTACATCGCCGACGGCACCGTGTATGCGGTGACGAGGGATATCTCCGAGGTGACGGGCTATCGGACCCTCGAGGAGCTCGAGGCCGATCTCGATCCCGACATCTTCATCCGCGTGCACCGGAGCTATCTCGCCAACATCAACAAGGTGACCGAGATCATCCCCTGGTTCTCGGGCACCTATCGGCTGAAGATGGCGGACAAGGCGGGAACCGAGATCCCGCTCTCGCGCGCGCAGGCCAAGCGGCTCCGGCGCCTGCTCAAGTGGTGAGCGCGGGCGCGCGGGCCGGCGCCCCCGTCACACGTCAGGGCAGCACGTCCGGGAGCGTCTCCCTGTAGGGCACGGTCTGGAACAGGTCGCCGCTCGTGTCCACGCCCTGCCCGGCCGGCTGCTGAGCGGTGATCATGTCGGGCTCGATCGTGATGAGCACGCGATCGAGATCGAGCGGCTCCGGGACGCCGTCGCCGTCCAGATCGCCCGGATAGAGCACGCCGTTCAGGCTCGCGTCCCCGACGACGTTCGGATTGAAGCGCGCGATCGACTGGTAGCGGGGTGCGGCGCCGTCGTCGTCCACGAACCAGGCCTGGTAGGTGAGGCCCGGATCGTTCGGCGGGCTCGAGCGCACGAAGTAGGGCATGAACTCGAAGACGAGGGCGAACTCGCCGGTCGCCGTGTTCACGTTCGCCTCGCCGTCGAGCGTCGAGAAGTCGCCGGCCTGCGGCGTGCGCGGGTTCACCGGGACGATGAGCGCACCGCCGCCGGCGCTGAGCACCTCCTTGCTCACGAGCAGGTGGGTGTAGCCGGGCTGGGCGGGCTCGCTATCGGGATCGGGCTCGATCGCGAGGAGGAAGCTGACGTCCTCGGTGAAATCGAGCGTGTCCGGCATCGGCAGGCCCTGGGCGAGGGTCGTGCCCGCGGACTCGAGCGTGAACGATCCGTCTCGCGCGTAGGTGAATCGGGCCTCGCCGGTGGGGAACTCGTCGTCCCCGGACGGCGCCGGGATGCGGAAGCGACCGGCCGGGATGTAGCCCGTCGTGTCGGCGAACGGATAGAGGATCCACCCCTCGTAGGCCCAGCCGGGCGCGCCGCCGCCCGGGGCTTCGAGCGCCGGGAGGTCCGTGGCCTCGACGGCGATCTCGTTCCCGGAGGTCGCGATCGTGACCGTGCCTGCCGGCACCACAGCGGTCGCGGCGTCGAAGGTGACCGGAACGAAGCGCTGGTTGGAGGCGAGCCGATCCGGATCGTCGACATCGCAAGCCGCGGCGAGGAGAGTGGCGAGCGCGAGGCCGGCCATCGCTCCGGCGCGCGCGCCGAGCCGGCACTGGGCCTGGGCGGACGGGGCATGTCGCATGGTTCGAAACCCGCTGGGGGAAGGTGAACGCGCCACGAGCACTAAGATGTGGGAGACTCGGAAGATAGGGGAGAGCGGGGGCGATGTCAAGGCGGCGGGCGAAGCGCGGGCGGGCGAGGCGCCGGCGGGCGAGGTGCTGGCGGGTCCGCCGGTCCGGGCACGGGCCGATTGAGCGCCGTCCCCGGTCCCGGTAAGCTGGCCGGTGCGGGTGGCCGTCCGCCTCCCGGTCCTGCTCCCCGCATCGCGACAAGAAAACCCCATGGAAACGTCACTTGCACCAGCGGGCCGGCGGCCGCCGGAGGGGCGTTCGCGCCCGCGCCGGCTGGTCGCCGTCTTCGCGCACCCCGACGACGAGACCTTCGGTCCGGGCGGCACCTTCGCCCGCTACGCCGCGGCGGGGGCGGAGATGACGCTCGTCTGCGGCACGCGGGGCGAGGCCGGGTCGATCGGCCACTCCCGTTCCTACGGCCCGGCGCTCCTCGGCCGGATCCGCCAGGCGGAGCTCGAGGCGGCAGCCGAGGTGCTCGGCTTCCGCCGCCTCGACTTCCTCGGATATCCCGACGGGGGCGTCATGAACATCGAGATGGACCGCGGGACGGACGACGTCCTTGCGATCCTCGATGAGGTCGAACCGGAGGTCGTGGTCGCCTTCCACCCGACCGGGATCTCGGGCCATCCCGACCACCGGCGGATGACCGCGTTCGCCGCCGCCGCCGTCGAGCGGATGGGGGCCGCGCGCGGTGGCGGCGCGCGGCCGCCGCTCCTTCACTACTACACGCTCCCCGCCTCGGTGACGCGCCACGTGCACTACCGGGAGCTCCCGCTCGTGCCCGATGAGGACGTGACGATCGAGATCGACACCGAGCCGTACGCCAGCGTCAAGCGGCGGGCGATCTTCTGTCACCAGACGCAGCTCCCCTTCTACGAGCGGTTGACGAGCCTGCCCGGCGCCGACGGGCGCTTCGCCATCGAGCGCTACGTGACCCACGGCGCGCCGCGAACGACCCGGCGCGGGACCGACCTGTTCGCCCCCGGTGGGGCGGCCTCGCCCTGAAAGAAGCCGCGGCCGCGTTTTTCTGCGACCGGCGGCGACCCTCGCGGCGTCTCCTGTCCGGAACCTCGAGACCGGTGTCCCTCACGAGCGGAAGGTATGCACGAAGCGACGAGTGACGCGCGCTGGGAGTCCCTGATCCGGCTCCTCACGCCCTTCTCGGACGAGGCCCAGACCACGGCCCGGCGGCTCTGCCGCTCGCGGGCCGATGGGGATGACCTCTTCTCCGAGACGGTCGTGCGCGCTCACGCGAAGCTCATGTCGCTCCGCGACGAGCGGAAGTTCCGGTCGTGGTTCTACGCGGTTCTCCTCTCCGTGCATCGCAGCCGCTCGCGCCGCGCCTTCTGGCGGCGGTGCGTGCCGATCGCGGACCTCGTGGCCGCCGGGCGTGACCTGGTCGGCGACGACGGGCGGCGCGGCGAGGAGGATCACGTGCGGGCGGAGCGAGCGTCCCGGGCGCTCGCCGCCTTGCCCGCCGTGCAAAGGGAGGCCGTGGTCCTCCATGACATCGATGGTTTCTCGATGGCGGAGATCGCGGCCATGCAGCAGGTCACCGTGTCGGCGGTGAAGACGCGCGTCGTGCGGGGTCGAGAGCGGCTCCGCGCGCACTACCGGCGGCTCGGACTCGCCGGACCGGCGGCGGCGCTCGAACGCGCCGGCGCCGAGTCCGTGCTCGCGAGCTCGACGCCGCTCGGGAGGGTGTCGTCATGAACTCGAGCCACAACGCTCCGGAGCGGAGCGACGCCCGGGAGCGGACGGCGAGCGATCGGGTCGCGGACGATCTCGCCCGCGATCTTGACGGCGATCTCGCCCGCGATCTCGCCGCGCTCGGCGCCGTGACCACGCGCGATCTTCCCGACCTCACGATGGCCATCAACACCGCGCGGCGTGCCCGCGCTCGATCCCGGGAGGGTGTTCTCATGTCGATCTTGAAGCAGATCCCCGAGCATCGCTGGCTCGCGACCGCGGCGGCGGCCGCCGCCGTGGCCGTCGTCCTCCTCTTCATCCCCTTCTCCTACGAGCGCACGGTGGGCCAGGAGCTCACGCTCACGCTCGAGGGCGCATATGCGCCTGCCGACCTCCGCACCCTGGCCGACGCCTTCCGCGCGGCGACCGCGAGCGACGGGATCCGGGTGGCCGCCGGGGAGACGACGGCTCTCAGCGCCAAGCTCCGCGGACGCTCGCCGGCGGAAGCCACGGCCATCGCCCGTGCCTTCACGCAATCGCTCGCGGCGAAGCACGTGCATGCGACGTTCGCCGTCCGGCCATGGGTCGAGCAGGAGTCGGGCACCGTGTACGCGCAGGCGGCGAACCGCTGGCGCGATCTTCGCGTGGCGACTGCGGGGCGGAGCGAGGCGGAGGTCGAACGCGACGTCGCCGCCGAGCTCGAGCGGATGGGCTTCGAGAATCCCGAGGTCACCTTCCGGCGCACGGGCGATGGCACCGAGTTCCAGTTCCGCGCCGGCGGGGACGGCGAGGAGACGCGCGTCGAGCGGCGGATCCAGGGTGCGGGTGGCGAGGAGCCGCCGATCGAGGTCGGGCTCCCGGACTTCTCCGATCTCAAGGGCCGCCCGGATGCGGAGATCAAGGCCGAGGTCGAGCGCACGCTCCGCGAGCGCGGCATCGACGCCGAGGTCACGGTCGAGAACGGGCGGATCGAGATCCGGGCCGAGAAGCGCGTCGAGCGCTAGCAGCCGGAGCGGCCCAACCGCGGATCGGCACGGCGACCCCGGTGCTCGGTGCGAGCTCCGGGGTCGTCACGTCTCCGCCGCGTCTTCCTGCTCCTCTGCCGCGTCCTCCGCCGCCGGCGGCTCGCCGCTCTTCTGGCCGCCGCCGCCCCCATGGAAGAAGGCGTGGATCTCCGCGGCGGCGCGGCGGCCGATGCCGGGGATCGCCGCCAGGTCCTCGATGCCGGCCTCCTTCACCGCGGCGACCGAGCCCAGCGCCTTGAGCAGCGCGCTCCGCCGCCGGGCCCCGATCCCGGGGATGGACTCGAGCTGGGACCGGGTGAGGCTTCGTCGCTTGAGCTGCCGCTGGTAGGTGATCGCGAAGCGGTGCGCCTCATCGCGGATGCGGACGAGGAAGTGGTTCTCGGCCGAGTCCTGGCGGAGGACGATCGGTTCGGCGCGATCGGCCTTGAACACGCGCTCGTCGGTGCGGACGACCGCCGGCTCGCCCCCGCCGCCGCCGCCGGCGACCGCGCGGGCGGGGCGCCGCTTTCGCCGCGCCTTGGCGAGCCCGATCACGTCGATGTCCACCACGTTGAGCTCGGCCATCACCTCGCGCACGCGCGCGAGCTGGCCCTTGCCGCCGTCGATGACGAGGAGATCGGGGAGATCTCCGTCCTCGATGCCGCGCGCGAGGCGGCGGCGGAGCACCTCGGCGAGCGCGCCGAAGTCGTCCCCGGGGTCGGCCGCGCGCACCCGGTAGCGGCGATAGCGGTCCTTGTCGGCGAGGCCGCCGGCGAAGACGACGCGGGAGCCCACGGTCTCGCGCCCGCCGAGGTGCGAGATGTCGTAGCACTCGATCACCTCGGGGGTCGCGGCGAGATCGAGCTTCTCGCGGAGCGACTCGAGGAGCTCGGCCTGGCGCTCCTCGGCCTGCCGGCTCGCCACGAGCGCCTGCGCCGCGTTCTGGTTCGCGATCTCCACCTGCTCGCGCTTGTCGCCGCGCCGGGGGGCGGCGATGCGCACCGCGCGGCGCGTCTTCTCGCCGAGCCAGTCGGCGAGTGTGGCCGCATCCTCGATCTCGACCGGGACCAGGATCTCCGGCGGCACCATCCGCTCGCCGTCGTAGAACTGGACGAGGAAGCTCGAGAGGAGCTCGCCGACCGGCATCTGCGTGTGGAAGCGATGGGCGCTCGAGTGCGTGAGCTTGCCGCCGCGATAGAAGAGCGCCTGGATCGCGAGCTCCCCGCCCTCCCAGTGATAGCCGAAGACGTCGCGGTCGTAGTCCTCTCCCGTCTCCTCGGTGAGCTGCCGCTCGACCGTGAGCTCGATCGCCGCGATGCGGTCGCGGATCTCCGCGGCCTCCTCGAAGCGGCGCGTCGCGGCGGCCTCCTGCATCCGGCGCCGGAGGTCGTCGAGGAGCGTGCGATCGCGCCCCTTCATGAACTGGATGAGACCCTCCACGTGCTCCTTGTACGCAGACTCGGCGACCCGCCCGACGCAGGGCGCCGCGCACATCTTGATGTCGTAGTAGACGCAAGGGCGCGTCCGATTGGCGAGCGTGTGGTCGGTGCACAGGCGGAGCGGGAAGATGCGCTGGAGAGCGCGCACGGTCGCCCGGAGCTTGTCGGCCGACGAGTAGGGGCCGAAGTAGAGCGCGCCGTCGTCCCGGGCGCCGCGCGTCACCAGGGCCCGCGGCCAGCGGTGCTCGACGTTGATCTTCAAGATGACGTACGACTTGTCGTCGCGCAGCCGCACGTTGTAGCGCGGCCTGGCCTGCTTGATGAGGTTGTTCTCGAGCAGGAGGGCGTCCTTCTCGGTCGTCGTGACCAGGAACTCGAGCTCGGCCACCCGGTCGACCAGGAAGGAGATCTGGAAGCGGCCGTCGCCGGCCGTGTGGAAGTAGGAACGGACGCGGCTCCGGAGATCCTTGGCCTTCCCGATGTAGAGGATCTCGCCGGCCGTGTCGCGCATGATGTAGACGCCGGGCGCGCGCGGGGCCGCGTCGAGGCGCGCGGCGAGCCGGGCGTCCGGATCGGTGGTCGGGTCGGCTTTGGTGGTCGGGTCGGATTCGGTCATGGGCGATAAGGGCCGGCCGCGCGCCGGCCGCCGGTTGCCGAGCGGCGCGCCGCGCCGTAAGATTCCTCGATGCGGGCGCCGCACCCCCGGCCGCGCCCCGGATCAGCATAGACCACGCGCCGCCAGACGAGGACACCGCAATGCAGCCGATCCAGGTGACCGTGGGCACGACGCGCCTCGAGCTCGTCGCGGGCGACCTGACCGACATTCCGGCCGACGCCATCGTCAACGCGGCGAACTCGGAGCTCGTCCTCGGGGACGGGGTGGCCGGCGCCATCTACGATCGGGGCGGGCCGTCGATCCAGGACGAGTGCGATCTGCTCGCGCCGGTGGATGTCGGCGGGGCGGTCATGACCGGGGGCGGGGATCTCCCGGCCCGGCATGTGATCCACGCCGTGGGCCCGCGCCTGGGCGAGGGCGATGAAGAGGAGAAGCTCGCCCGCGCCACGCGCGCAAGCCTCGCGCTCGCCGAGGAGCGGGGCTTCCGCTGGATCGCGCTCCCCGCCATCTCGACGGGCGTCTACGGTTTCCCGCTCGAGCGCGCCGCCCAGGTCATGCTCGGGACGGCGATCGCTTTCCTCCTTCCCGGAAGCCATCTCGAGCGGGTCACCTTCTGCCTGTGGGGCGACGAGGCGTTCGCGGCGTTCGCCGCCGAGCTCGCGCGGCACGAGATCGAGAGCGCCCCGTCATGACGGTCGAGCCGGCGATGACGATCGACGTGCTCCTCTTCGCCTCCGTGCGCGAGGCGGCCGGTGTGGCGCGGGTCGAGCTCGCGTTGCCGCCGGCGACCACCGCGGGCGGCGCGCTCGCGGCGCTCGTCGCGCGCTACCCGGCGCTGGCGGAGTTCGCGCCGAGCCTCCGTCTCGCCGTCAATGCCGAGTATGCCGATCCCGGGCGCCCGCTCGCGCCCGGTGACGAGCTGGCCCTGATCCCGCCCACCTGCGGCGGCTAGAGAGAGCGAGCACGACGATTCGATGACGAGCCCCGCGTCCCGGCCCGCAGCAGCCGCCCCGCCCGCCCCGTCGGTCGCGCTCACGGCGACGCCGATCGATCCGGCGCGCGTGGCGGCGCTGGTCGCCACGCCGGGCGCCGGCGGCACCGTGCTCTTCGCCGGCACCGTGCGCGACGAGAATCGCGGGCGCGAGGTGCGCTCCCTTCACTACGAGGCCTTTGCGCCGATGGCGGTGCGCGAGATCACAGCCATCGCGGATGAGGCCCGCGCCCGCTTCGGCATCGTCCGCGTCGCGGTGCATCACCGCACGGGAGATCTCGCCCTCGGCGACGTGGCGGTGGTGGTGGCCGTGGCCGGAGTGCACCGCGCCGAGGCTTTCCTCGCCGCGCGCTACGTGATCGACGAGCTCAAGGCGCGGGCCCCGATCTGGAAGAAGGAAGTCTACCGGGACGGGGAGTCGTGGCTCAGCCACTGCCCATGAACCGCGCCGCCATCGAGGGCCGCCGGGCCACCGCCGAGGCCGCCGCCGTCGCCGCCGGGCGGGTGCTTGCCGGTTTCTTCCAGAAGCCGCTCCGCACGCGCCTGAAGCGCGGCGATTCGATGGTGACCGAGGCCGACCATGCCGCGGAAGCGGTGGTGCGCGAGTACATCACCGGCGCCTTTCCGGGCGACTCGATTCTCGCCGAGGAGGGGGGCTTCCATGCCGGTGACCGCGCCTGGTGCTGGACCCTGGACGGGCTCGACGGCACCCAGAACTTCATCGCCGGCGTGCCGTTCTTCGCGGTGGCGATCGCGGTCCTCGCCGATGATGCCCCGGTCGTTGCGGTCATCCACGATCCGCTCCGCGGGGAGACCTACACCGCGGAGAGAGAGCGGGGCGCGTGGCGGAACGGGGTTCCGATCCGGGTGAGGAACGAGCCGCTCGGCCCCTCGTCATTGATTGCGGTCAGGCACCGATTCCTGCGCAGGGAAGCCGAACGGCTCTACGACGTCCTGCCGACCAGGAAGTTCCGGAGCCTGGGCTCGATGAGCATGGAGCTCGCGCTGGTCGCCGCCGGGGCGCTCGACGGCGTGGTGGCGAACCGCCCGTACCTGTGGGACATCGCCCCGGGCATTCTCCTCGTCACCGAGGCCGGAGGCCGCGTCGAGAGCTTCGACGGAGGACCGATCTTCCCGCTCGCGACGCCGCCGGCGGAGGACCCTGATCGCCGCTACCGGATCGCGGCGGGGAACGCCGCCGTGGTGCGCGAGCTCGTGGCGCAGCTGCGCACGCTTCCTTCCTAGATCGAGAGGGCCCGTCCGCTCCGGTCCGCTCAGTCGCTGCGGAGCCACTCCGCGCCGGCGCTCGAGCCGTTGGCGCCCGCGTCCTCGCCGCCTGCCGGCGCGTCGTCACCGCCGGCTCCTTCCGCGTCGGGCGCGACATCCGCGTCGCTCGCGACATCCCGGTCGTGCGCGGGCGCGGACTCGTGGGCGGGCTCCTCGCCGGGGAGCGTCTCGATCTCGCCGACCGGCAGGGCCTCGAGCACCATCGTGCGGTTTCCGGTCACGGTGCACCAGGCGATCTCCGCCGGCTCGGCGATGATCTGCTCGACGTTGATCGCCATCGAGCAGAGCTCGCGGATGGCGGCGTCCTTGAGCACGACCGAGTTGCGGCGGTTCTTCGGCACGGGCACGACCCCGTTTGCCGAGACCATGACCTCCTTCGGCACGATCCGCTTGTAGCGCAGCGTCATCGTCTTGCGGTCCACATGGTAGGTGTCGGGAATCGACTGGCCGGACATGCCGGGCCCCATCCCCCAGAAGGCCGTGATGACGAGGCGGTCGCGATCGCCGGTGCCGGGATCGGCGGTGAAGATGGTGCCCGAGCACACCGGATGGATCATGAGCTGGATCAGCACGGCAGGCTTGAGGCGCGCGTGATCGATGCCGCCGCGCTGGCAGGCCGCGATCACCGCCGGCTGCCAGATGAGGGCCCACATGTCGCGCACGGCCTGGAAGAGGTCCTTCTCGCCGGACACGTTGAGATGCGGCTCGAGATGTCCGGAAACCGGGCTCCTCATCAGGTCGTCATAGGCGAGCGACGGGCGGACCGCGACGCGCGGCCGCTGCCCGAGCTCGCGGTACACCGTGGACAGGCCGAACGCCACCTCGGGCGGGATCGCGGCCTCGCTGATGCGAGCGTTGATCGCTTCTGCGGCCCGGGTTGCCTCCGGGCCGGGGGCGAGCGCATGGAACGCGGCCGCCGCCTCTCCCACACCGGAGACCTGGAGGAAGTGATCGTATGCGAGGGTGGTGAGACAGAAGCCCCTGGGCACGGGGACGCCCCGCGCCAGGACCTCACCCAAGAGCGCACCCTTGGCGCCGGCCTGGTTCACGCTCGCGCGACCAAGCTCCTCCAAGCCAACAACATGTTCATCCATGCAATCCGCTCCTCGAGGAAGGAAGAAACGACAGGCCTACAGATTAAACGGTGAAAGGCGCCTCATGTAAAGCACAAAACCCCGCCCGCCGAGGCTCGACAGTCTCTCTATCTATATATCTTGCAGCTAGTTACGTTCTCTATGGGAGGGGCGGAGAGGCCCCGGGGCGCCGCCCGACGTGGCTTCGCCTTCCGCCTTCGGCGCCCATGTGGTAGCGTTCGCGGCCACGGGTGGCGTGGTGCAGGCGTGTCCCGGCGGCTTGACCCCGATTTCCTCTCGTGATAGCCTATCTTATTTGGCTCTAACAAGTTGTGGGGTTGAGTCGGGCCGTGCGAGACCCTTGCGAGGGGACGGCCCGGGTGCCGCTCGCGGCCGTCGCTCGCCGCCGCCCGCGGCGGGCAGGACGAAGGGGAGGTTCGCATCTTGAAGGAGTACGGGACCCAGGAGCTTCGCAATGTGGTGCTGGTGTCGCACGGCGGCACCGGCAAGACGTCGCTCGCCGAAGCCATGCTCTTCCTCGGCAAGGTGACGAGCCGGCTCGGCCGCGTGGACGAGGGCACGAGCACCCTCGATCACACCGAGGACGAGATCGAGCGCAAGTTCACGCTGGCGGCGAAGCTCGCCTTCGTCGAGTGGAAAGGGCACAAGATCAACCTGATCGACACGCCGGGCTATGCCGACTTCGTCGGCGAGCAGACGGCGGGGCTGCGGGTGGCCGATGCGGCGCTCTTTCTCCTGCGGGCCGATGCGGGGGTGGAAGCCGCCACCGACAACGTGTGGGAGCGCGTGCGCGACAACGGGCTGCCGACCATGATCGTCGTGAGCCAGATGGATCGCGACAATGCGAACTTCGACCGCGTTCTCGAGTCGGCCGCCGAGCTCGCCGATCATGTAGTCGCCCTCGCTCTCCCGATCGGGGTCGGGCCGGGCTTCAAGGGTGTGGTCGATCTGCTGACCATGAAGGCCTACGAGTTCAAGGACGACGGCTCGCGGGTCGAGATCCCCGTCCCGGGCGACCTCGGCGACCGGGTGGCCAAGGCGCGCTCGGCCCTGATCGACGCCGCGGCCGAGGGGGATGACGCGCTCCTCGAGAAGTACCTGGAAGGCCAGGAGCTCACGCCGCAGGAGATCCTGGGGGGACTCACGTCCGGATTCCTCGCCGGTGCCATCTTCCCCGCGGTGCCGGTCGCTGCGCTCAAGCTCGCAGGCGTCAGCTTCCTCCTCGACACGATCGTGGCCGAATTGCCTTCCCCGGTCGCCCGCGGCCCGGTTGCGGCCCGGCGCGGCGAGACCGAGGTCAAGGTCGCACCCGATGCCGCCGGCAAGGTCTCGCTCTTCGTCTGGAAGTCCACAAGCGAAGGGCAGGCCGGAGAGCTCGCCTTCGTCCGCGTGTACTCCGGGAGGGCCGCGCCCGGGCTCGACCTCGTCAATCCGAGCCGCTCGAACACGGCGCGTCTCGGGCACCTGGCCTGGGTCCAGGGCAAGGAGCGCAAGGACGTGCCGGCCCTCGTGGCGGGCGATCTCGGCGCCGCGATCAAGCTCAAGGACGTGCACACCGGCAACACCCTCTGCGAGCGCGAGGTCAACGCCATGCTGCCGCCGATCCGCTTCCCGGCCCCGACCCTCACCGAGGCGGTGACGAGCAAGGTGCGCGGCGAAGAGGACAAGATGGCGACCGGGCTCGCGCGCCTGATCGAAGAGGATCCCACCTACCATCTCACCCAGGATGCGGAACTGCATCAGATCCTCCTCTCCGGGATGGGGGATCTCCACCTCGATCTCCTCACCAAGCGCTTGAAGCGCCGGTTCGCCGTCCAGGTCGAGCTCGTGAAGCCCCGCGTGCCCTACCGCGAGACCATTCGCGCCAAGGTGGAGGTGCACGGGAGGCACAAGAAGCAGACCGGCGGCCGCGGCCAGTTCGGCGACGTGCATCTCCGGCTCGAGCCCCTGGCCCGCGGCGAGGGATTCAAGTTCCTCGACGAGGTGGTGGGCGGCGTCGTACCCAACAAGTTCATCCCGGCGGTCGAGAAGGGCGTGCGCGAGACCATGGTCGATGGCGTCATCGCCGGCTGTCCGGTCGTGGACGTGGCCGTGGCGCTCTATTACGGCTAGTACCATGCCGTCGACTCCTCCGAAATGGCGTTCAAGCTGGCGGCGACCAAGGCTTTCAAGGAAGGCTTCGAGCAGGCGCGTCCCGTGCTGCTCGAGCCGATCCTCGAGGTCGAGATCATGGTGCCCGACGACTACATGGGCGACGTGATGGGGGACATCTCCTCGAAGCGGGGCAAGATCCTCGGGATGGAGAGCGTGGGCAAGCGCAAGTGCCTGCGTGCCCAGGTGCCGCAAGCCGAGATGTATCGCTACTCGACGACGCTGCGCTCGCTGACCCAGGGGCGGGCCTGGCACGCGGAGAAGTTCTCGCACTACGAGGAAGTGGCCCCCGACGTCCAGGAGAAGGTGGTGGCGGAGGCGGCCAAGCACCGCGAGAAGGACACGGAGAAGGAATAGGCTGGCTCGCGCCGGCCGGCGTCCGGGCTCGAAGGAGCGGCTATGTCAGGCCATTCGAAGTGGAGCCAGATCAAGCGCAAGAAGGGCAAGGCCGACCAGGAGCGGGGGCGGCTCTTCGGGAAGCTGATCCGTGAGATCACGATCGCCGCCCGCGACGGCGGCGGCGATCCCGACGGCAACGCGCGGCTGCGCGCGGCGATCCAGACCGGCAAGGCCAACGCGATGCCGGCGGCCAACATCGAGCGCGCGATCAAGAAGGGCATCGGCGAGCTCGAGGGCGAGCGGTACGAGGACTTCACCTACGAGGGCTACGCCCCGGGCGGGGTCGCCCTCATGATCGACGTCCTCACCGACAACAAGAACCGCACGACGTCGGACATCCGCCACATCCTCTCCCGCGCCGGCGGCAACATGGGCGAGACGGGCTGCGTGGGCTTCCTGTTCACCGATTGCGGCTCGATCCAGGTCGATCGCAAGGTGTGCGACGAGGAGTCGATCATCGAGATCGCGGCCGAGGCCGGCGCCACCGACGTCTCGACCGACGCCGAGGAGTACTACGAGATCCTCACCGAGCCGCAGGCGCTGCACCAGGTGGCGCGCCAGCTCGAGCAGAAGTCGATCCCGCACCACGACGTGCGTCGCGTGCGGTTGCCGACGACCTCGGTCCATCTCGAGCGCGACGCGGCCTCGAAGCTGCTCAAGCTCCTCGACGCCCTCGAGGAGCACGACGACGTTCAGAACGTCTGGGCGAACTTCGATATCTCCGACGACGTGATGGCCAGCCTGACCTCGGCGGCCTGAGCGCGGAGCGACTCCACCCCGTGGTGATCCTCGGCATCGACCCCGGGGCCTGCGCGACGGGCTACGGATTCCTCGCCGGAAGCGCCGAGCGCCCGCGGCTCGTTGCCGCCGGCGTGATCCGGCCGCCGGCCCGCGCGCCGCTCGCCGAGCGGCTCCTCGCCATCGATCGGGCCCTGCGCGAGCTCGTCGCCCGCCACGCTCCGGCCGAGGTCGCGGTCGAGAGCGTCTTCCACGCCAAGAGCGCGCGTTCCGCCATCGTGCTCGGGCATGCCCGCGGCATCGCGCTCCTCGCCGCGGCGAGCGGCGGCGCGCGGGTATCCGAGTACGCGCCGCGCGAGATCAAGATGGCGGTGACCGGCAGCGGGGGCGCGGCGAAGGGGCAGGTGCGGGCGATGGTTCAGCGGGTGCTCGCGACGCCGGAGCGCCTGGCGCTCGACGCCGCGGATGCGATCGCCGTCGCCCTCTGTCACGTGTACCGGATGGAGAGCGACGCCCTCTTCGCGCGCGCGGCGGGCGGCGGCGACTCCCGCGCCGGCGGGGCCGCCCCGCGGAGGCGCGAGCCGTGATCGCACGTCTCCGCGGCGTCCTCGTCGAGAAGCTGCCGACGCACGCCCTCATCGAAGTCGCGGGCGTCGGCTACGATGTGGCGATCCCGGTCTCCACCTTCGAGCGGCTGCCCGCCGCCGGGGCCGAGGTCACGCTGCTCACCCATCTCGCCCTGCGCGAGGATGCGGCCCAGCTCTTCGCCTTCGCCACGCCCGAGGAGCGCGACCTCTTCCGCGCGCTGATCACCGTGTCGGGGATCGGACCGAAGACCGGGCTCGCGATCCTCTCCGGCATCGAGCTCGAACGCCTGCGCAACGCGATCACGGGCGGCGAGGTGGATGTCCTGCGGGCGATTCCGGGGATCGGCAAGAAGACGGCGGAGCGCCTGGTCGTCGAGCTCCGCGACCGCCTGCCGCAGACCGGCCTCGAGCCGGTGGCCGCCGCGGCGGCACGGGCCCTCGGCTGCCCGCCCGAGATCTACCGGGACGCGGTGGCCGCCATGGTCTCGCTCGGCTACTCGAACGCGGCGGCGGTCGAGGCCGCCCGGCGCGTGCTGGCGGCGACCGACGCTCCGCTCGCTCTCGACGAGCTCGTCAAGCGTGCGCTCGCCGCCGCGCGGTGACGCGCGGGCCCGCCTGCGGGCGCCGGGGCGCGAGATCGCGCGAGCGCCGGGGGCGGTCCCGGGGCGGGGCGGTCCGCTTGACACGCTCCGCGCCGCCTGCCTAGTCTGCCGCACCGCGCGCGCGTTCCCGCGCCCGAGAACCACCCGATGTCATCCCTTCATCGCCTGAGAGCCTTCGCTCGCATCGCGGGCCTCGCCGCCCTGGCCGTCCTCGCCGGGTGCGGGGGGAGCGCGCCGCCCGCGCCCCCGGACGATCTCACCGATCTGCCCAGCCGCTCGGTGTCGCCGCCGATCTTCTATGTGGACACGACGTCGCTCATCGGCGACGGAGCGACGACCGGGGTGCGCATCACGATCTCGGCGCCCTTGAGCCAGCTTCCCTTCGCCAAGCGCGCCGGCGGCGGCTACGAGGCCTCGTTCGAGATCGCCGCCATCTTCTTCGACAGCGGGGGTCGCCAGGTCGCGGGCGACGTCTGGCGCCACTCGACGACCGCGGAGCGCTACAAGGACACCCAGTCGAGCAAGAAGACCTTCAACACGTACGCGGACTTCACCCTGCCTCCCGGTCAGTACGAGCTCGAGGTCTCGCTGTCGACGATCGGCCAGGTGAGCGGTTCGACCGCCACCCGCTCCATCTACGTGGCCCCGCTCTCGGCCGAGGGCGTGCAGATCTCGGCGATCGAGATCGGCACGTGCGCCGACTCGCTGGGTGGGCTCGCCGATGCGCGGGCGACCGCGTTCACGACGAGCCTCACCCGCCGGTTCGGCGACCCGCTGCCCCACGTCTGCCTGCGCGGCGAGGTCTTCGCGCGCGGTGCCGTCGCCGGCGAGTCGGTGCCGGTCACTCTTCGCATCCTGGGGCCGGCCGACCGGGTCGAGACGATGCGGGCGTACACGCTGGCGATGGCCGGCGAACGGAGCGAATTCCTGGCGGCGGTCCCGGTCGACTCGCTCGGCCCCGGCACCTACCGCGCCGAGATCGTCGCCGTGTATCGCGGTGAAGAGGGGCGGGCCGCGCGCGAGTTCGAGATCGACGCGAGCCGCATCGACATCGATCGCAACTACGATGACTACGTGCAGCTGGCGGGCTACTACCTCGGCGACGAGGCCGAGGTGCTCCGCGGCGTGCCGGCGGGGGAGCGCCGGGCGCGCTGGGAGGAGTTCTGGAAGGAGCGCGATCCCGACCCGTCGACGCCCGAGAACGAGCGCCTCGAGGAGTTCATCGCCCGTGTGCGGGTGGCGGCCGATCGCTATGTCGAGCGCGGCCGGCCGGGTTGGGACACCGATCGCGGCAAGGTCTACATCCGTTACGGCGAGCCGAACGACGTCGAGCAGGTGCCCTCCGGTTTCAACACGCCCGCCTACGAGATCTGGCGCTACACCGATCGGAATCTCACGTTCGTCTTCGCCGACACCGGGGGCTTCGGGGAGTACGTGCTCGTCCAGCCCTCGAGTCCGTTCTGAGGCGGCGGATGGCGAGAGCACGTGGCGGCCGCAGGGCTCGAGGCGCGAGCTGTGCCGTCGTCGCGACCCCGCTGGCGAACCTGTACGCGCGGCCCGATCATCGCGCCGAGCTCAGGAGCCAGCGCCTCCACGGCGAAGTGCTCGCGATCCTCGCGCGCCGCGGCTCCTGGTACCTCGCCGCCGGATACGACGGCTACGCCGGCTGGGTGCGCAGCTGGTCGCTCGTGCTCGCGACCGAGCGCACCGCCAGAGCCTGGGCGGGTGCGGCGCGCGCCGTCGCCTGGCGCCACACGGTCCGCGTGCACGCAGTACCGGAGGCCCGCTCCGCGGTCCTCGCGCGCGTGCCTTGGGGGGCGCGCTTCGTCCCGCTCGCCGCGGAGCCGGCGCATCCCGCCTTCATGGCGATCCTCCTGCCCGGCGGCGGCATCGGATTCGTGGCGGCCCGCGAGCTCGGCCCGACCTGGCGAACGGCGCCGGGCGCGAGCGGCACCGCCGAGCGCGCCAGGCGGGCGGTGTCGCTCGCGCGCGCGCAGGTGGGTGCCGGCTACCTGTGGGGAGGCACGTCGACCCTGGGCTTCGATTGCTCGGGGCTCGTGCAGTGGACGTACGCGCAGTGCGGACTCGGATTGCCGCGGGACGCCAGGGACCAGATCCGGGTCGCCCGGCCGCTCGGGCGCGGCGAGAGCGCGCGTCCCGGCGATCTCCTCTTCTTCGGGCGGGACGGAACGGTGAATCACGTCGCCCTGTTCACCGCACCGCCGCGCTTCGTGCATGCCTATGGTCGGGTCGAGGAGGCCGTCCTCTCGGGCCCGGGACCCGACGCGCGCCCCGAGCTCCGCGCCATCCTGATCGGCGTCCGCCGGCCGGGCTAGCCCGCGCCGGGACGACGCTCGCGGTCGGGCCGGCGGTGGCGCGGCGCGGCGCGGTACCGCTCGCGGTCGGGCCGGCGGTGGCCGATAACGGGAGGGGATGAACTACTTCTTCTTCCTGCCCATCGGCACCGACGTGACTCTCGCCCGGCGGAGCGTGGTCGTGCCGTTCCTCGTCCTCGCCAACATCGCCGTCCTCCTGGTCGTCGACTTCGTCCTGCGCGCGCCCGGGCTCGTCTATGCGCTGGCCTGGAAGCCCGCCGCGCCGGCCCTTCTCGACGCCCTCACCGCCTGCTTCCTGCACGCGGGGCCGCTCCATCTGGCCGGCAACATGCTCTACCTCCTCCTGCTCGGGCCGGCGGTCGAGGACCGACTCGGCCGCGTCCGCTTCCTCGCTCTGTATCTCGTCTCGGGTGTTCTCGCCATGGTGGCGCAGGCGGCGTGCGTCAATCTCTTCGCGCCGGACTTCGCGGGCCACCCGGTCGTCGGCGCTTCCGGCGCGGTGGCCGGCATCCTGGGCGCGCTCCTCATCCGCTTGCCGCACGCGCGCGTGCGCGTGGCGTCGGCGACCCTGCTTCTCCTGCACGGCGTACACAAGGTCGGCGTGCGCTTCATCCCGGTGCCGGTGGCCGTCTTCGCGTGGGTGGCGCTCCAACTCGGGTACGGTCTCTTCGTGCCCGAGGGCTACACGGCCTACTGGTCGCACCTCGGCGGGTTCGTCGCCGGAGCGGCGCTCGCGGTCGCCGGCGGCGCGCTCGCGGCCGGGCGCTACGAGCGCCAGGTGGCGCGCGCGGCCCGCTACGCGGAGGCGGGCGGCTGGTTCGCGGCCTGCGGGGAGTACGAGTCCGCGCTGCGGCTCACCCGCCATCCCGATGCGCAGGTGCTGGGAGCCTACGCGCGGGGCCTCGTCGCGGCCGGGAGGCGCGGGCGGGCGATCGCCATGTATCAGCGCGCAGTGGGAGGCGAGCTCCGGCGCGATCGCAAGGCGGCCGTGGCCCTCTACCTGGAGCTCGAACGCCTCCTGCCCGCCGCGGTCCTCGCGGCGGACGATCAGATCGCGATCGCGCGCGCTCTCCGCGCCGAAGGCGAGTTCGAAGCCGCAGCGCAGGCCCTCATCGACTACGCCGCGGCCGATCCGGGCGAGCCGCGCGCCGAACTCGCGCGGCTCCTGGCCGCGGAGCTGCTCCTGATGGAGCTCGGCGACCTCGAGAGCGCGGCGACCCTCTACCGCGACAGCGATCCGCGTCTCCTGCCGCCGCGCTGGCAGCGGCATCTCGCCGCGCGTCGCGACGGCCGGCAACGCCGCCCGGACCGCGCCGCCGCCTGAGGCGCCGCCGCCGCCTGAGGCGCCCGGCCGCCTGAGGCGCGCCGCCGCCTACAGGCACTCGCTCGCGAAGATCTGCTGCGAGCGGGTCTCCCGGTCGAAGAGGTGCACGCGGCTCTCGACGACCTCCTCGAACTGGACGCGCGCGAAGCAGGGCGAGAGGAGCCTGGCCTGCTTGCTGGCCGGGCTCTCGGCCAGGATCAGCGCCTTCGGCACGATCTTCCGCATCGGATCGACGAACCAGATCGCCACCGTCTCCTTGCCCGTGTAGTTGATGAGTTGCTTGAAGTCGTACTGGCCGACCGCGTCCGTCACGACCTCGCGGCGGAGGACTCCGTCCACGAACAGCTTGACCTCGATCCCGGAGAGCGGGTGCTCCCGGCGATCGAGCACGGTGCCGGCGACCCGCGTCTCCCCCTTCATGACCGGGTTGAGGCTGGGCGCCACATCGCGCTGCTTCTCGAGGACATCGTCGGGAGTGCCGGGGTCGCCGCTCGACGGCGGGCCGGCGGCGGCGGGAGCGGGGAGGAGCGCGGCAAGGACCAGAGCGCAGATGAGGGCGTGAACACCGGCTGCCGGGACGCGCCGGGGGCTCGCGGGCGCGTGCCCGGATGAACTCAGGCGTCGCATGACGAACACCTCCTGCATGATGGCTCGGGGCCCAAATTCAAGCTAGCACCGGGGATTCGCCCAAGTCAAACGAGGTGCGCGGCGCTGTCGGCCAGGTGGTCCTCCGGGGTCGGGGCGGCCATGGGAGCGGGGAGAGTCTGGCCGGGGTGATCGGAAACGATCCGCCCGCGCGCTCCGGGCTCGCCCGGCTCTACTTCGAATTCGCCACCCGGGGGGAAGCTGCTTGCAAACGCCCCGCCCCTCTGCTAGCGTGCAACCCGTCTTCTGCCTTCAACTTGCCGAGACCAGCGGGCGCCCGTTCACGGCGCCGGGATGCGGATCCGTGTGGTGCCTCTGGCTGGAACGGCGGTTGCTTGGCCCGGTTCACGTGGGGCCGGGGTGAGTGCCCCGATGCTCTGCCCTCGTCGGGTGGCCGGCGCTCCTCTGGCCGGGCCTGGCCGCCCCCGCCGCCACTCAGGGACGGGTGAAGAGACATCCGAATCGACCGGGCACGGCGCGCTCGAGGCGCGCTTCGCGCTCGCAACGGGAGCAGCATGTTCAGCAATCTGATGGGCTTCTTCTCCACCGACGTGGCCATCGACCTGGGCACCGCCAACACGCTCGTCTACGTCAAGGGCCGGGGCATCGTGCTCAACGAGCCCTCGGTCGTCGCGGTCGAGAAGGCGACCGGCAAGGTGCTCGCGGTCGGGCACGAGGCCAAGCTGATGCTCGGGCGCACTCCCGACGAGATCAACGCCGTGCGGCCGCTCAAGCGACGGCGTCATCGCCGACTTCGAGATGACCGAGGACCTGCTGCGCGTACTTCATCCAGCGCGTGCAGCGGCGCAAGTTCCTCGTGCGGCCGCGCGTGATCATCTGCGTGCCCTCGGGCATCACCGAGGTGGAGAAGCGCGCGGTGCGCGACTCGGCCGAGCGCGCCGGCGCGCGCGAGGTGCTGCTGGTGGCCGAGCCGATCGCCGCCGCCATCGGCGTCGGCCTCCCGGTGGACACGCCGACCGGCAACATGGTGATCGACATCGGCGGCGGCACCACCGAGATCGCGGTGATCGCGCTTGAACGGCATCGTCATCACGACGTCGATCCGCGTGGGCGGCGACGAGATGGACGAGGCCATCGTGCAGTACATGAAGAAGGCCTACAACATGCTCATCGGCGAGCAGACGGCCGAGCGCATCAAGATCGAGATCGGCTCGGCCTTCCCGCCGGCGAAGAGCAGGAGCATGGAGATCAAGGGGCGCGACCTGGTCGCGCGGGATCCCGAAGACCCTGCAGGTCTCCTCGGCCGAGATCCGCGAGGCCTTGCAGGAGCCGGTCAACGCGATCGTCGACGCGGTGCGCGCTCGCTCGAGCGCACGCCCCCGGAGCTGGCCGCCGACATCGTGGACCGGGGCATCGTGATGACCGGCGGGGGGGCGCTGCTCCGCGGCCTCGACCTGCTTCTGCGCGAGCACACCAATCTCCGGTGACCGTGGCGGAGGATCCCCTCCTCTGCGTGGTGCTCGGCAGCGGCAAGATCCTCGAGGATCTGGAAACCTACGAGAAGGTGGTGATGAACACCACCCAGGACTGAAGCCGATTCGGGTGCCGGACGGACCCGGCGCCCCGCGCCTAGCCCATGGAGAAAGCCAGCGAATCCAGGAGCCGGGCCGGCTTCCTCGACCGCCGCGGGGAACTCGCGGTGGTGGTCGGACTGTGCGCGCTCTCGATCGCGCTCATGAGCTTCACCGACTCGGCCCAGGCGCAGATCGCGCGCCACGTCGAGGACTTCTTCCTGAGCCCGTTCCGTGCCGTCGACCGCAGCTACCGGCACGTCCGCTCGGTGTTCGCCTCCAACCAGGAGCTGAAGCTCGATCTCGCCAGGGCGGAGCTCGAGCTCGTGCGCACCGCCGAGCTCCGGCTCGAGAACGCGCGACTCCGGGCCATGCTCGGCTTCCAGGCCCGCGAGACGCTCGAGCTCATCGGCTGCGAGATCCTGGCCGAGGGCGCCGGGCGCCTGGGCGGGCGGACCGTGCTCTTGAACCGCGGTTTCAACCAGGGGATCCGCGTCGGCATGCCGCTCGCCGGGCGGGAGGGGCTCGCCGGCAAGGTGGTCGAGGTGCGGCCCGAACGGGCGCATGCCTTTCTCCTGAACCACGCCGATTGCGCGGTAGCGGCGCGGGTCGAGCGGAGCCGCGTCGCCGGCATCGCCGAGTGGTCGCCGGGGGCGCTCGGCGTGCTCAAGCTTCGCCACGTCTCGTACCTCGCCGACGTCAAGGTCGGGGATCGCGTGGTCTCCTCGGGGCTCGGCGGCGTGTTCCCCGAGGGGATCGCGGTGGGCACGGTCAGCGCAGTCAAGCCTGACGAGACCGGCCTGGTCCTCGACATCAGCCTCAAGCCGGCCGTGGATTTCAGCGCCCTGGAGGAGGTTTTCGCGCTGCGCGAGGTGGCGGCGGCCCCGGTTCCCAGCGCGGCCGCCGTCCAGCCCGGGCCGTCCGCGCTGTCGGGCGCGGCGCGCGCCGCGGACCCGCCGGCGCCGCTCTCGCCCATGCCGCTCTCGCCCATGCCGCTCTCGCCCATGTCGCCACCGGCTTCCGGCCGCCCCGCGGCGCCGCCGGCTCCCGGCGGCCTGGTGGGGGCGCGGTGAGCGGCCGCCACTCGTTCGACGGCGCCCTCTGGCGCCGCTCCTCGCTCGTGCTCGCGGGCTTCGTCCTGGCCGCCCTCGCGCTCGAGACGTCGGCCACCTTCCGCCTCCGCGCCTTCGGCATCGAGCCGAACCTGCTCCTCGCCCTCACGTACTACTTCGCTCGCTACCAGGGGTCGACGCCGGGAGCGGTGCTCGGGTTCCTGATCGGTCTCCTCGAGGATCTCTCGGCGCCGCAGGATCTCGGCGTGCATGCGCTCGCCAAGTGCCTGGTCGGCTTCTTCACCGGCAAGCTGTGGGCGGGGCAGCGCCTGTTCAAGGACAACCTGCGCGCGCAGTCGGTCACCCTGCTTGCGGCCGGTATCCTGCACGACCTGGTCGTCTTCACGCTCGTGTCGCGGGGGCGGCCCGGGGAGTTCGTCGCGCTCTTCTTCCGCATCGGGCTCCCCACGGCGCTCTACACTGCACTCCTCTGTCCTCTCCTCGTCTCGGCGTGGGGCTGGCTCCGCGCCCACGGACCGCGGTTCCATGAGCGTCTTTTCCGGCTTGGTTAGAGGGGGTGGGCGGCGTTCGCCCGCCGAGCCCTCCCGCGCCTCGGCCGCACGCGCCCGCGGCGCGCACCAGGTGCTGACCGTCACCTTCATCGTTCTGCTCCTCCGCCTCCTCTACCTGCAGGCCGTCGAGCACGAGCGGCTGCACGAGCTGGCCCGTGACAACGTGCTGCGCGAGGAGGTGCTCCCCGCGATCCGCGGCGTGATCCGCGACCGCTCGGGGAACGTGCTCGTCGACTCGGAGCCGTCGTGTACGGTGGCGCTCGATCCGTTCGATCGCTCGTTCCGCACGCCCGGTCGGCTGCAGACGACGCTCGAGCGCCTCGCGCCTGTCATCGCGGTCGAGCCGGCGGTCATGGCGGAGACGATCGCGCGCGAGAAGGGTCGCTCGTACCTGCCCGTCTACCTGCTGCGCAATGCGGACGCGGCCACCGTCGCCTACATCGAGGAGCATCGCGAGCAGTTCCCGGGCGTTTCGATCGCGATCGAGCCGCGCCGCCGCTATGTGCATGGCCGGCTCGCCGCGCACCTCCTCGGCTACGTCGGGGAGATCACCGAGGCCGAGCTCACGAAGCAGCTCGCCGCGACCGGGCAGGCGGCTCCGGGGACCGAGGCGCCGGTCCCGACGCCGTTCGCCGGGCGTCGCTACGAGCGCGGGGATCTGATCGGCCGGGCGGGGGTGGAGGCGGCGTTCGAGGACAACCTGTGCGGGCTGAACGGCGTGCGCCTGGTCGAGGTGAACGCGCTCGGCCGGCGCATGGACGATCTCATGCCGCTCACGCGCTTCCCGAAGCTCCGCCCCCCGGTGGCCGGCGAGGAGGCGAAGCTCACGCTCGACCTCGACCTCCAGCTCGCCGCCGAGGCGGCCCTTCCGGACTCGCTCTCCGGTGCGGTCGTGGTGCTCGATGCGCGCACGGGGGGAGTGCTCGCCGCGCTCAGCCGGCCGACCTTCGATCCGAACGAGTTCGCAGCCGGGCTCACCCGCGAGTCCTGGAAGAAGCTCGACGACGACCCGGCGCACCCGCTCCACAATCGGGTGCTCAACTCGGAGTACCCGCCGGGCTCCGTGTTCAAGGTGGTGACCGGCTCGGCCGCGCTGGCCGAGAACGCGGTGGGGCCGGAGGAGTACCTGCGGACCTGCACCGGCGGCTACCAGTTCGGGAACCGCTACTTCGGCTGCCATCACGTGCACGGCTCGGTCGTCTTCGCGGACGCCATGATGCTGTCCTGCGACACCTACTTCTATCAGGCCGGCCTGCGCCTCGGTATCGATCGCCTGGGCGACTATGCGCGGCGTTTCGGGCTCGCGCAGCCGACCGGCATCGAGCTCAACGAGCGCAAGGGGCTCTTCCCGGACACCGCCTGGTACAACCGGAACTACGGCCGCGGGAAGTGGAGCAAGGGCGCCGTCCTCAACCTCTCGATCGGACAGGGCGAGGTGCTGGCGACCCCGCTCCAGCTCGCCGTGATGATGGCCGCGATCGGCACCGGGCAGGTGCCGGTCCCCCACGTCATGCAGGAACTCGGCGGCCGCCAGCTCGCGGGTCCGGCGGCGCACCCGCTCGACATCCCGCCCGCGGTGCGACAGCGCGTCGTCGGATCGCTCGAGCAAGTGGTCGGCGCCGAGCGCGGCACCGGCAAGCGGGCGCGCGTGGCCGGCGTCCGGGTCGCGGGGAAGACCGGCACCGCGCAGAATCCGCACGGCGAGGACCACGCCCTCTTCGCCGCATTCGCGCCGGTCGAGGCGCCGGAGATCGCCGTGGCCGTCGTCATCGAGAACGTCGGACACGGCGGCGAGTTCGCCGCCCCGGTGGCGGGGGCTATCCTCCGCGCCTACTTCGGTCGCGGCGGCGGCGAGCTGGCGCAGGTGGGAGCGCCCGGCGGCGCCACGGCGGACTGACAGGAGCCGGATGCGATGATGAACGCACGGAGCGGGCGCGGGATCCTCGTCGGATCGCAGCTTGCCATTCTCGGCTCGGCGCTCCTGCTCGCCCTGTTCGGAATCCTCCTCATCTACTCGGCGGCCACCGGCTCGCGGTTCACGGCGATCACGAACCACCATCTGCGCCAGCTCTTGTGGCTCGCGATCGGGATAGTGGGGATGGGCGGCGCCGTCGCCGTCCCGTTCACGCTCTACGAGGGGATTCGCGCCTACGTGGGCTGGGGGATCTCGCTCGTCCTCGTCGCGCTGGTCCTCGTCATCGGCGAGACGAGCCTCGGCGCGCAGCGCTGGCTGAGCCTCGGTAGTGTCCGCTTCCAGCCGTCGGAGATCGCCAAGCTGACGACGGTGATCGCGCTCGCCTACTATCTGTCGCGCCGGCGCCGCGACGTCATGAACGTGCGGAGCCTCGTCGTGCCCTGTGCGCTCGTCCTCTTGCCGATGCTCTTCATCCTCAAGCAGCCGGACCTCGGCACCGCGATCGCGTTCCCCTTCATCCTGATCGCCATGCTCTACTGGGCGGGACTGCCGCTGTCCTACCTCGCGCTCCTGACCTCGCCGGTCGTGAGCGTCATCGCCGCGTTCTCCGCCCTCACCTGGGGGCTCTTCGCGATGGCCTTCGTCGCCACGCTCTCGTTCTGCCTGAACCGCTACCGGCTGCGCTGGGGGCCGGTCATCGCGCTCTGTCTCATCAATCTGACGGTGGGCGTGGCTACACCCCAGATCTGGGGCAGCATGAAGCCCTACCAGCGTGATCGCATCACCGCCTTCATGAACCCGGGGCACGATCGCTTCGGCTCCGGCTACCAGATCATCCAGTCGGAGATCGCGATCGGCTCGGGCGGGCTCCTCGGCCAGGGCTACCTGCAGGGGACGCAGAAGAACTTCCAGTTCCTTCCCGAGAAGCACACCGACTTCGTCTTCTCGGTGGCCGGGGAGGAGTTCGGTTTCGCCGGCGGACTCGCCATCCTCGGGCTCTACTTCATCCTCTTCAGCGGCATCATCACCATCGCGCGGAGCGCGCGCAGCCGCTTCGCGAGCCTGATCGCGTTCGGGGTGGGGGCACCGCTCTTCTTCCACGTGGTGATCAACGTGGCGATGACGATGGGGCTCGCACCGGTGACCGGGCTGCCGCTGCCGCTCGTGAGCTACGGCGGCACGGCCCTCGTCGTCAATCTGGTCGGGCTCGGTCTCGTGCTCGGAATCGGCCTCCGCCGCCACGAGTACTAGGACCGGAACCGGGGACGCAGGAAGCGTGGACTGGAGCATGCGGCGCGCCGGAACATCGCGCCGTCGAGGGAGCGCGTGATACCCACCCTGTTCAAGATCGGACCGCTCGAGATCCACAGCTACGGGCTCATGCTCGCGGTGGCGTTCCTCACCGGCATGCAGGTCGCCCTCGCCGAGGGGCGGCGTCGCAAGCTCGACGAGGCGCGGCTCTCGGCGCTCTGCCTCTGGATCATGGTGTTCGCGATCGCGGGCTCGCGGCTCCTCTACGTCGCGACCCACCTCGATGCCTACGCCGGGCGCTGGGGCGATGTCTTCAAGATGTGGGAGGGCGGGCTCACCATGTACGGTGGGTTCATCGCCGCTCTGGTGGGCTCGTTTCTCTATCTGCGCCGGCATCGCCAGCCCGTGCTCGCCGTGTGCGACGCGTTCAGCCCGGCGATCGCGCTCGGTTCCGGCATCACGCGCCTCGGCTGCTTCCTGAACGGCTGTTGCTTCGGGCGGCCGTGCGAGCTGCCGTGGGCGATCACCTTCGCGCCGGACTCCTTCGCCGGCGAGGTCTACCCCGGCGTGCCGCTCCATCCGACGCAGCTCTACCTCGCGCTCGCCGGATTCGGGAGCTTCTTCGTGCTGTGGTCGCTCCGCCGGCGGCTCACCCGACCCGGGCAGCTCTTCTTCCTCTTCCTCCTCTTCGAATCGGCCACCCGCTTCGCGATCGACTTCTTCCGGCACTACGAGCCGGGCGGGGAGTCGGTCCACATGCTCGGCCTGCAGCTGAGCCTCACCCAGGTCTTCTGCCTCGGGATTGCCGCGATCGCGATCGGCGGCCTCGCCAGGAGGCCCGCGCGGCGCGAGGGCGCCGCCGGGCGCGGAGCCTGACCGTTGGCGGGGGAGGAGAGCACCACGCAGGCCGGCGGCGTTGCCGGAGCCGCCGGAGCGGCGGGCCGGGCCATCGCCGGCGACACCGCGGTCGTCGGGCTCGTCGGCCATCCGGTCGCCCACTCGCTCTCGCCGGCGATGCAGAACGCGGGCTTCGCCGCCGCCGGCCTCGCCTGGGTGTACGTGGCCTGCGACGTGGATCCGCACCATGTGGCGGCGGCGGTGAGCGGCGCGCGCGCTCTCGGGTTCCGCGGGCTCAACGTGACCGCACCGTACAAGGGGGTGGCCGCGGGGCTCGTCGATCGCCGCGAGGGTAGTGCGGCGGCGCTCGGTCTCATCAACACGATCGTCTTCACCGGCGGCGAGGCGGTGGGATACGAGACCGACGGCGCCGGGTTTCTCGCTTCCTGCGCCGATCACGGGCTCCACGTGGCGCCGGGGCTCCGCGCCGTGGTCGCCGGGGCCGGCGGCGCCGGCGTGCTCATCGCGCGGGCGCTGCTCGGCGCGGGAGCGCGGGTCGTCCTCGCCAATCGTGAGCGCGGCCGACTCGAGGACGCCGCGGCCCGCCTCGCTGCGGCGAGCCCGGCGTGCGACATGTGCGCGCTGCCGCTCGGCGATCCGGGCCTCGCCGCGGAGCTCGAGCGGGCCGACCTCTTCGTGAACGCGACGTCCTCGGCGGATCTCGTGGTCGCCGGGTTCGAGCCGGCGCGCCTCCCGCTCGCCGCCCGGGTCGCCGATGTCGCCTATCGCCCCGCCGAGACCCTCCTCCTCCGCGCCGTGCGCGGGCAAGGGCTCACCGCGTGGAATGGACTCGGGATGCTCGTCCATCAGGGAGCGGCGAGCTTCACCCTGTGGACGGGTGTCACGGCGCCGTTTGCGGCCATGGCGCGGGCGGTGGGGTACACGGAGCTCGCCGCGGAGTAGGTCGCGGGAGGGGCTGCGGCCGGGCTCTCCGGCGTGGCTCTCTGGCGTGGCTTTTGCTCCGCCGCTCGGACATGAGCCCGCGAATCGTCGCGTTCGCTGCGCTCCGCGGCGGGGCGGCCACTCTCTTTGATCTGCTCGTGCCGCGCGCCTGCGTTGCCTGCGGCAATCCCCCGGTCCCTGGCGAGCCGCTGTGCGCTGCGTGCACGGATGGGCTAGGGGCGCCGCCGGCGCCGCTTCTGGTCGCCGATCTCCGCGTGCGCGCGCTCTTCGCGCACGCGGGGCCCGCGCGCGCTCTCGCGCATGCGCTCAAGTATCATGGCCGGCGCGATGTGGCGCGCTTCCTCGCGCAGCGGATGACCGCCGGCGGACTGCTGATCGGCGAGCCGCTGGCGGATCCCCCGCTCCTCGTGCCGATTCCGCTCCATCCCCGGCGCGAGTGCGCGCGCGGATACAATCAGAGCATGCTGCTCGCTCAGGCGATCGCCGCGGCGGCGCCGGCCCTGCAGATTGCCCCGGTCCTCGTCCGCCGTCGCGCCACGCGCTCGCAGACCGCGCTCGGGCGCTCGGAGCGCGCTGCGAATGTGGCCGGCGCCTTCGCGCTCGCTGCGCCCCGGGGGCGCGCGCGATGCGCGGGGGCTCAAGCGCGGCCCGTCCTCCTGGTGGACGATGTGGTCACGACCGGCGCCACCCTGGTCGCGGCCGCTGCGGCGCTCGCTCCCCTGGCTCCAGGGCCGATCGCAGCCATCGCCGCGGCTCGGGCCGACGACGATGCGCCGAAGGCGCGGCGGCAGCACACCTGAGCGGCAGGGTGACCGCGCCCCCGCGTCAAACGCTGTCGGGTCTTGTGAACTCCTCGCCCGGCCGCGCCACCCCCGCGTCAAACGCTGTCGGGTCTTGTGAACTCCTCGCCCGGCCGCGCCACCCGTTCGGCGTCAGCCGCGCCTGAGCATCGGCGACACCGACTGGCCTACTCGATGAACGCCGCGGGTTCAGCGCAAGAACGCCCCCGCACCAGTTGGACCTCGTCGCCAAGGGTGATCTCGCCGCCTTCGATCACGAAGCAGTTGAGCGCAAGCTTACCGTCGAACCGCTGGTAGATGCCTCGCGTGATTTCCTTGTCCTGGACTTGGGTGTCGGGGTCGTACGAAGTCATGATGCAGCGCAGACGCAGATCCTGGACACCGATGAGGACTTTGCCAATTCGCAGGCACGCGCCCGGCCACTCTCTCTCGGTCAGGCCCTCGACGCCGCCAACCACGATGTTTGGCCGCAAGCGGCGTCGGTCATGGCCAAAGGCGGCGATCGCGCCATCGGTGGCCACCAGCAGCGGCAACACGTCGAAGCGCTCGGCGCCGTCGTAGCGCACAAGCCTTGCGCCCGGGCCGACAATATCTATGACCTCGGCGGCGACCTCCGGACTGTCCCAGGGCCGACCGTCGACCATGATCTCGCCATGCGGGCTCAGCGAGCCCTTACGGCCCAGAAAGCGCGGATGCGAACGGGAGGTGATCACCCTGCCCTTGGCGTCCTCGACATGTACGACCCGATCACCTTCGATACCGAGGGACCCTACGGCTGCCCGTTCTAGTTTCTCTCCAGCCATCGTCTTGACCGGATATCGCCAGATTTCAGCGATCTTCATTGCCACCTCTAGTTTCGGGTCGGGTCACGAGCCTCCTGACTTCGCGTCAAATGCTGTCGGGTCTTGTGAACTCCTCGCCCCGGCCGGCCCCCCCCGCGTCAAACGCTGTCGGGTCTTGTGAACTCTCCGCCCCGGCCGCGCCACCCCCGCGTCAAACGCTGTCGGGTCTTGTGAACTCCCTGGCCCGGCTGCCGCGCCACCTTCGCGGCCAAGCGCCGGGTCCCGTTCCACAGAAAGCACGATGCATGCCGCGCGAGACCCATGGAGCAGCCGACCCGACGCACGGTCGGGCTGTCCACTCAAGACCAATACCTGCAGTGTGATGGCCGGTCTGGAGCGGCGAGATGCTCCGGAGCGCCGGTGCTCCGCTGCCGGGATGACTGCGCACGCCGTTGTCACTTTCGTCAACGACGCGAACCATCGCCGTGGCGGCGACACCCGCGCGCCCTCGCCGCCTTTCGTTGGTCGGCCACGCGGATGCGCCGGGATGCCGGGACCCTGGGCGCCGTGCGCCACATCGCCATGCGTCCCCTGTCGTCAGGCCTCGAGCTCCTTGAGCTCTGCCTCGCACCACGACCGCTCTTCCTGCGGGACCTGATCGAAGAGGCTTCGTGCCACTCGCTTCGACTCCTCGAACGCGCTCGTCTGTCCGGAAGCGCGCTGGGCCAGGGCGAGCACGGCGTAGCCAAAGAACTGCTCGAAGGCCGGCGCGTTGTTCCGCTTGCAGACGTCGATGCACCGCTCTGCGCTCTGCTTCGCAGCTTCCGCCTGGCCGGCCTGGATGAGGCTCCGCGCGAGCCGGTACTCGGCCCGCTCCTCCTCGAGCCACGTGCCGGCAAGCTTCCAGTACTGTAGTCCGCCCCGAGCAGCGGCGATCATCCCCTGCGTTTCGACGCCATCCCGGTCCTTCTTCTCCTCGAGGACCGCCGCGAGATTGTTGCCCGCGATCGCGAGCGCGCGGGTGGCCGGCGAGCCCGCAGGCAGACCCTCCTTCGCGAGCTCCAAGGCAGCGGAGTAAGCGGCGATCGCCGGCTTCAGCTCATTGCGGCCCGTGAACGCGGCCGCCGCCGTGGCCAGGACGGAAGCGCGATCCTCGGACGACAGCGACTCCAGGGCGGCACCGTCCCCGCCGGCATAGCGCAAGGCCGCAATGCTGCGGCGGAGGGGTCCGCGGACGGTCTCGCTCCCGTCGAAGGCGGGGATGGCGCCGAGGGATTCGAGCAGCGCGATGCCGCGCTGCCACTGGCCGAGGTGCTCGCCATAGACGTGCGTCGCCAGGCGCACGAAGAGCGGGATGTGCTCGGGTGCTTGCACGAGGTGCAGCGCGCCGGCGAGCCGATCCGCGACTTCTTCCGGCTTGTCGCCGTGGTCGCTCCAGGCGGTCTCGAGAAACGATTCGATGGTCATGGGTCGGGACACTCCGTCGGGACACTCCGTGGAACGGCGCGGGTGGTTTCAGGGGCGGCGGGACTCGATGCCGCCGCGCCCGGATGGTAGGGGATAGCGGTCCGGGGAATCAAACCCCGGTGTCGCCGCCGTATCTCCGCTGCCGGCGCGTCGCAGCCGATTCTTGACAATCTCAGTAGCCTCCACTAACTTCCCACCATGCTTGACTTTAAGCCCGCCGATCGTCTGGCCCAATTGCCGCCGTATCTCTTCGCCGAGATCGACCGGAAGAAGGAGAAGCGGCGCGCCAAGGGCCTCGACGTGATCGACCTGGGAGTCGGCGACCCCGACCTCCCCACCCCCGACCCGATCCTCGAGCGCATCGCCGCCGAGGCCCGCGATCCCGCCCACCACCGCTATCCGCCCACGCAGGGGCTTCGCGCCTTCCGCGAGGAGATCGCGGCCTGGTACAGGCGCCGGCACGGGGTCACGCTCAATCCCGACACCGAGATCACGAACCTCATCGGTTCGAAGGAGGGCATCGGGCACCTGCCGCTCGCGCTCGTCAACCCGGGCGAGGAGGTGTGGATCCCCGATCCGGGCTACCCGGTCTACCTCTCGGGCACCGTGTTCGCGGGCGGCGCGCCGCGCTTCATGCCGCTCAAGCCGGAGCTCGGATTCCTGCCCGACCTCGCCGCGCTCGAGGCCGGCGGTTTCAGCCAGGCGCGACTCGTCTTCGTCAACTATCCCAACAACCCGACCGGCGCGGTCGCCACGCGCGACTTCTACGCCCGCCTGGTCGAGCTCGCGCATCAGCATCACGTGCTCATCGCCGCCGACTCGGCCTATCTCGAGATGGCCGACGAGCCGGCGCCTTCGATTCTCGAGATCGACGGCGCCAAGGACGTAACGATCGAGATCGGCTCCTTCTCGAAGACCTTCAACATGACCGGCTGGCGCATGGGATGGGCGGCCGGAAACGCGACCGCGATCAAGGCGCTCGTCGCCCTCAAGTCGAACCTCGACTCGGGCTCGCCGGGCGCGATCCAGATGGCCGCTGCGGGCGGCTTCGCCCTGATCGAGGAGCATCTGCCGGAGCTCCGCCGCGTCTACGCGGAACGGCGGCAGGTGGCGATTGCGGGGCTGCGCGAGCTCGGCATCGAAGTCTTCCCGCCCGGCGGCACCTTCTACGTGTGGGCGCGCGTGCCCGGCGACATGCGCTCGATCGAGTTCGCGAGCCGCGTCCTCGATGCGACCGGTGTCGTTGTCACGCCGGGGGTCGGGTTCGGGCCGAACGGGGAGGGGTGGTTCCGCCTCGCCCTCTGCGCCGGCGTCGACCAGGTCCGCCTGGCGGTGACGCGGCTCAAGGAGTCCGGGCTGTGGGCGCCATCCGTCTCCTGAACGTCCCCTTCTTCGGCCACCACGGGGTGAGCCGGGCCGAGCGGGAGGCCGGGACCCTCCTCGAGCTGGACGTGGAGCTCGACCTGGACCTGGCCCCGGCAGCCGCTTCCGACCAGGTCCGAGACACGGTAAACTACATGGATATTCACGAGGAGGTGCGAGCGGTCGTCCGCGATGACCGCTTCAAGCTCCTCGAGTCCCTGGCCGCGACGGTCGCCGATCGGCTTCTCGCCCGGTTCGGTGCCCGCCGCGCCACGGTGCGCATTAGGAAGACGAACCTGCCGCTTTCAGGCGGGCGCGTCGAGGTGGAGCTGACCAGGGAAGCTGCGGCCCAGGGTGGACCCGGCCGGGTGGCGCGGCGCTCCGGGGCGCGCCGGACCGGGAGGCTACCGGAGGCCAGCGGAAAGGCCGGCCCCGCGGCGGCCCGAGCGGCCGGCGGAAAGGCCGGCCCCGCGGCCACCCGAGCGGCCGGCCAACCAGCGAAGCAACAACGTCGAGGCACGGCAAGGTGACAGCGGTCTACATCTCCATGGGCTCCAACCTGGGCGACCGGGTGGAGATGCTCCGGCGGGGGCTCGATGAGCTCGATCAGCTCACCGAGACCCAGGTCGTGCGGATCTCCTCCATCTACGACACCGAGCCGGTGGGGGAGGTGGATCAGCCACGCTTCCTCAATGCGGTCGTCATGATCGAAACCGCGCTCGAACCCGACGTCCTCCTCTGGAATCTCCTCTTGATCGAGCGCCGACTCGGGCGCGTCCGCTCCCAGCGCTGGGGGCCGCGACCGCTCGATCTGGACATCCTCATCTACGGTGACGAGGTCATCGACGAGCCGGGCCTCACCGTGCCCCACTCGCTCCTCCACGAGCGGGCGTTCGTTCTCGTGCCCCTGGCCGAGCTGGCGGCGGATCTCGAGCATCCCGTGCTCGGCCTCACCATGGCGGAGCTCCGCGACCGCTTGCCCGCCGACAACGGCGTGCGCCGGCGCGGGCGGCTGTCGATCTAGGGACCTCGAGCGCGGTGGCAGCCGACAAGGTCGCCGACAAGGACGTCGCGCCGCGACTGCGCGGTCACATCGCGGTCGAGGGCGTGATCGGGGCGGGGAAGACCACGCTCGCGGGACGGCTCGCCGAGCGCTACGGCGTCGAGCCCGTGCTCGAGGCGGTCGAGGAGAACCCCTTCCTCAAGTCATTCTATCGGGATCGAAATCGCTTCGCGTTCCAGACGCAGCTCTTCTTCCTCCTCTCCCGCCACGCCCAGCAGATGGAGTTGAAGCAGCCCGACCTCTTCCGCGAGGTGGTGATCGCGGACTACGTCTTCCAGAAGGACCGCATCTTCGCCAACTTGACCCTCTCCGATCACGAGCTCGCGATGTATGACCGCATCGCCAACATCCTCGAGCGCGAAGTCCCGGTGCCGGACAAGGTGGTCTATCTCCAGCACACGGTCGAGACCCTGCTCGAGCGCATTCGCGAACGCGGCCGGCCCTTCGAGCGCCGGATCGACCGCGAGTACATCCGCCAGCTGAACGACGCCTACAATCACTTCTTCTTCCATTACGACCTGGCTCCGGTTCTCATCGTGAACTCCTCGCGCGTCGATTTCGATGCGCGCGCCGACGACCTCGAGGACCTGATCCGGGAGATCGAGAGGCACCGCCATGGAATCGCCTACTACTCGCCGGGCGGACGCATCTGAGGCCTCCGGTGCCGGCGCGAAGCCGGCGGCGCCGCCGCGGCGCGTGACGATCGAGGATCTCGCGAAGAAGAAGGGCCGCGAGCCGATCGTGATGGTCACGGCGTACGACACGCCGACCGCGCGGATCGTGGATCGGGCGGGGGTCGACGTGATCCTCGTCGGCGACTCGCTCGGCATGGTCGTCCTCGGCTACGAATCGACCCTCCGCGTCACCATGGACGACATGGTGCGGCACACGGCGGCCGCCGCGCGCGCGCGCCCGCGGTCGCTCCTCGCTGCCGACATGCCCTTTCTCTCCTTCCAGGTGAGCCCGGAGCGCGCGGTCGAGAACGCAGGACGGCTCGTCGCCGAGGGGGGGGCCGATTGCGTCAAGCTCGAGGGCGGCCGGACGATGGCGCCGGTCGTCGCCGCCATCACGCGGGCGTCCATCCCGGTCATCGGGCACCTCGGCCTGACCCCGCAATCGATCCTCCATTTCGGGGGCTACCGCGTGCAGGGGCGGGGCGAGGCGGCCGCCGCAGCGCTCCTCGCCGATGCCGAGGCGCTGGTCGAGGCGGGCGTCCTTCTCATCGTGCTCGAAGGGATTCCGCAGGAGCTCGGGAGGAGGATCACCGCCGCGGTCCCGGTGCCCACGATCGGCATCGGCGCCGGGCCGGGAACCGACGGCCAGGTCCTCGTGCTGCACGATCTCGCCGGCCTGACCGCGGAACCGCTGCCGCGCTTCGTCAAGCGCTACGGCGAGGTCGGGAAGGCCCTCGAGGCGGCGGTCGCCGGTTTCGCGGCCGAGGTGCGTAGCGGCGCCTACCCCGCTCCGGCGCACTGTTACGACTGACACGCCTACGACTGACACGGCAGGACGCGTCACGCGAAAGAACGAAGCGACCATGGCGATCGAGATCATCCGGGATCCGGCGGCGATGCGCGCCGCGTCGCGCCGCCTGCGCGCGCGGGGCCTCCGCACCGCCTTCGTCCCGACCATGGGCGCTCTCCATGCCGGCCATGCGTCGCTCCTCCGCCGCGCCCGGGGCGCCGGCGACCGCGTCGTCCTCTCGATCTTCGTCAACCCGCTCCAGTTCGGCCCGCGCGAGGACTACCGCGCCTACCCGCGCCGCGAGCGCCGCGATCTCGCGCTCGCCCGGCGCGCCGGGGCCGATCTCGTCTACATCCCCACGGCCGACGCCATGTACCCGGCGGGCTTTCGCACGAGCGTCGAGGTCCGCGGCCTTGCCGACCGCCTGTGCGGTGCCTTCCGGCCCGGCCACTTCGCGGGCGTGGCGACCGTCGTGCTCAAGCTCCTCCATCACGTCGAGCCCGACGTGCTCCTCCTCGGACAGAAGGACGCGCAGCAGGCGATCCTCGTCGGGCGCATGATCGAGGACCTGGATGTGCCGGTCGAGCTCCTCGTCTGCCCGACCGTGCGTGAGCCCGACGGGCTCGCCATGAGCTCGCGGAACGCGTACCTGACCCCGGCGGAGCGGGCCGCGGCTCCGGCGATCTACGCGGCGCTGCGCGCCGGGGTGGCCGCGCTCGGTGCGGGGGAGCGCTCGGCGCGCGCCGTTCGGCGCGCCATCGAGGCCCGCCTCCGGCGCGCGCCGCTCCTCCGGCCCGAGTACGTGGACCTGGTTGACTTGCGCGATCTCCTTCCGCATGATCGCATTCCACAAGACGTCCTGATCGCGGTTGCCGCCCGGCTGGGGCGGGCCCGCCTGATCGACAACGTGATCGTCCGCCTCGGCGGCGCGCGCGACGGCGCCGGCCGCGGGGGACGCCGTCCCACCCGGTAGGAGGCTCCATGCCGGTTCGTGCGCTCACCGTCATCCTGGCTGCCGGGGAGGGGAAACGGATGCACTCCGTCCTCCCCAAGGTGCTTCATCGCGTCGGCCGGAAGCCCATCATCGAGCACCTGGTCCAGTCCTCGCTCAAGTCGGGTCTCGGCCGCGTCGTCATCGTCGTGGGCCATCGCCGCGACATGGTCATCGAGTCGCTCGTTGACTATCCGGTCGAGTACGTGGTGCAGGCCGATCAGCGCGGCACCGGGCACGCCGTGCAGATGGTTGCCGACCACGTGGGCAATTACGACGGGAGCTGTCTCGTTCTGCCCGGCGATGCTCCCTTCGTCCGCCCCGCGACCATGCGCCATATCGTCGAGTTCCACGAAGCGGGCGGCTACGCCGCCACGCTCTTCACGGCGGAGGTGGCCGACCCGACGGGCTACGGGCGCGTGGTGCGCGACGCGTCCGGCGACGTCGCGCGCATCGTCGAGCACGGCGACGCCAAGCCCGCGGAGCTCGAGATCCACGAGATCAACTCGAGCATCTACGTTTTCGACTATCGGCAGCTCGCGCACATCCTCGCCCGGCTCGAGGGCGACAACCGCCAGGGCGAGCTCTACCTGACCGACGCGATCGGGATCCTCCGCCAGGCCGGAAAGCGGGTCGGCGCGATCAAGGCCGAGGATCCGGTCGAGGCCATGGGCATCAACGACCACGCGCAGCTCCGCGAGGCCGATCGCATCTACCGGGAGCGGCAGCCGCCGGAGCCGCCCAAGCGCCCGCGCCCGCAGATCGCGTTCGACGAGGATGAGGAGGAGGCGGACTACCTCGCGGGCGCGGCGATCGGCGCGAACGGGGCCGCCGGCGAGCTCGAGGGAGTTGCGGACGATATCGACCTGGACCCGGATCTGGAGCCCGAGGCCGAGGAATCGCCGCTGGCCGAGAGCGAGGACTAGGCGAGGACCAGGGAAGTCCGCGCGGCGCCATGAAGGAGTCTGCGTGCAGCGTCTGTGGGCCGGCTGGCGCATGAGCTACATCGAATCTGCGCGCGACGGCGGTGAGGAGTGCCTGTTCTGCGCGAAGGGACGGGCGGGCTCCGGCGCGGGCGCTGACCAGAAGGAATTCGTGCTCGAGCGCGGCCACGCCTGCTTCATGATGCTGAACGCGTTTCCCTACAACACCGGGCATCTCATGGTGGCGCCGTACCGGCACCTCGACTCGATCGCCGCGCTGTCGGCCGATGAGCGGTTGGATCTCATCCACCTGCTCGGGCGGGCCGAGGACGCCTTGCGACGCGAGTACCGGCCGCATGGTTTCAACATGGGCGTCAACCTGGGGGCGGCGGCAGGTGCGGGTGTGGTCGGTCACCTGCACGCGCACCTCGTGCCGCGGTGGACCGGAGATACCAACTTCATGGGGACGGTCGGCGACACGAAGGTGCTGCCCGAGACCCTCGAGCGCACGTTCGAGCGGATTCGCCGAGCCCTGGCCGCGGCGGGCGCGAGCCCGGAGATCTCGCGATGAGCCGCCGCTCGCGCACCGCCCGGGGGCAGCGTTCGCCCGGCGAGGTCGCGCTCGACGTCTCGATCATCGCGCTCGGACTGCTTGTGGCCGCGCTCGCCCTGTCCATGCTCGTGCGGGTCGTGTTCCTGCACCCGGAGAGCGGGCGGCGCGCGGCGGCGCCCCACGCGGAGGCCCGCATCGGCGGGGGAGATGCGCCGGGCGATCGCGCCGCCGATCCGTCCTCGCGGTCCGCCGAGGCCCGGGGTCGCGCGGGAGACACGGCGAGGCCGGGGGGAGCCGGGACCGCGGGGGGAGCCGGGACCGCGGGCGGAGCCGCCGCCGGAAGCGGTAGCGCGATTCCCGCCGGCATCCGGGTGCAGGTGCAGAACGGTTGCGGCGTGAGCGGCGCCGGGATCAAGCTCGCGTCGGTGCTGCGCCGGTCCGGCGGCTTCGACGTGATCGAGATCGGCAATGCCGACGCCTTCGACTTCGAACGGACCGTGGTCGTGGATCGCATCGGCGACGGGATCGCGGCCCGCGCCGTGGCGCAGGCGCTCGGCGGCCCGCCGATCGTCAAGCAGCGGCAGGCCGGTCGGCCCTACGCGGTCACCGTGGTCGTCGGCTACGACGGCGGCCGGTGGAAGAAGGCCCTCGCCGGCGGCATGCCCTGATCGCCAGAACCGGGGGAAGGAGAGAAAGCGCGCATGGCAACCCGGAAGATCCGCTTCGGACTTCTGGTCCTCATTCTCTTTCTCGGGCTCCTGATCGGCTCGGCCGTGGGCAAGATGCTCGGGGTGATCATGCCGCCGGGTGCGGTGCGAAGCTTCTTCGTCGAGGGGCTCGACTATGCCTTCGGCCCCCACACGCTCAACTTCATCGTCTTCACGATCACTCTCGGCCTATCGCTCGATGTGAACGTGGTCAGCGTCCTCGGCGTCATCGTCCTGGCCCAGCTCCTGCGCTGGTACTAGCCGGCACCGGCGCCGGCAGGTCGTGGCGGCTGCCGGGAATCGAGGGGGTTGGGGGAGGAGCGAGGAGGAGCGAGGAGGAGCGAGGAGGAACCGCCCGGGCCGGGGGGTCGCAGCGCTCCTGCCGCCCCGGGGGGTGCCGGGTCGGGCCCGCCCTGCCCGCCCGCCGGTGCGCTGTGCTAGTCTCGCTTCCGGCGGGGTCGAACGGTTTGGCCCCCGTCGTGGGCCCGGAGCGCACGGGACATCATGGGCAGTATCGGTACGCAAGAACTCATCATCATCCTCGTCATCGTCCTCCTCCTCTTCGGCGCCAGGCGGATCCCGGAGATCGCCCGCTCGATGGGTCAGGGAATCCGCGAGTTCAAGAAGGCGACGAAGGAGATCAGCGCCGACGTGAATGCGTCGCTGGATGTGAAGGACGACGACAAGGACAAGGGCGGCCGCCCGTCCGGCTAGGCCCGCTGCCCCGCCGGAGATCCGCTCATCCGGCGGTCCTCGCCGCATCCGCGCGGGCCGCTTGCCGCGCCCGGGTGCGGCCTAGAAGAACTTGCTCCGCTGATCCTCGATCTTCGCCCGGTTGCGCAGATCGGTGAGCCACGCCTGCAGGACCCCGTTCTGCCGCTCCCGCTCGAGGATCTGTCGCGCCGTTTGCCGCTGGCGCTCGAGATCCTGGGGCGGCGAGGGGAAGAGCGAGTCGGCGCGGACGATGAAGAAGCCCTTCTCGGTCTCGAGGAGACCGGAGGTCCTGCCTGGCGGAAGCGCGAAGGCGGCCCCGACGAGCTCCGGATCGGAGCCCACGTCGGAGATGAAACCCTTGCGCGAGAACTTCTTCGAGTCGCGCACGCTGAGCGTCTCCGCCTGCGCCGTCGCCTCGAGCGAGCCCTTGGCCTTGAACGTCGCGTTCATGCGGTCGGCCTTCTTCCGCGCCTCTGCCCGCTGTCGCTCGCTCAGCACGCCGCGCTCGGCGCGGGCCTTGACCTCATCGAAGGGCAGCGTTCCCGCGGGCAGCTTCTCGATGAGCTGGTGGAGCAGGATGTCGTTCTCGGTCTCGATCGGGGCCCCCACCGTGCCCACGGTGCTGTCGAAGGCGCGGCCCAGGGCCTCCGGCGCTCCGGCGAGGAGCGGGCTGAACGAGTTCGGCTCGAAGAGCGCCGTCGTGTCGGCCTTGATCTCGGCGGTCCGGGCCGCCGCGGCGAGTCCGTCCTTCCGGGCGAGATCCGCGAGCTCGCGGGCGCGCGTGCGGATGGCGCCGAGCGTCTCGCCGCCCGGCATGATCCGCCGCTCGATCGTCGCGAACCGGCGAACGGGCTCGCCGGCCACGACCGAGTCGGCCGTCACCTGCACGAGAAGCACGCGATCGCCGATGCGGATCGGCTCCGAGACCTGGCCCACGGGGAGTGAGAAGACGGTCGCTGCGAGATCGGGTTCGACCTCCATCTTGTTCATGTAGCGCCCGCGATCGCCGCCCTGCGCGGCGAACGCGTCCTCTGAGAAGCTCTCGGCGAGCATGGCGAGGGTGGCGTCGCCGGCCGCGATCGTGCCCGCGAACCCGCGCACCTCCTCGAGCACCGCGGCCTCGTCCTCGGCGCTCGGCTTCTTCGGGAGCCGCGCCACGACCAGGCGGGCGCGCTCGCCGGTCTTGAACTCGTCAGGATGGGCCGCGTAGTAGGCGCGGGCTTCCTCCTCGTTCACGGTGGTCGTGGCGACCGTGAAGGTCGCGGGATTCACCCACAGGTAGCTCGCCCGCATGTTCTCGTACCGCTCGCGCACGAAGGCATCCACGTCCCCATCCGACACCTTGGCGGCCGTGAGGATGGTGCGCTCGAGCTTGGTCATCGGGAGCTGGATGCGGGTCGCCTGCTCGTACCAGCGGAACTGCTCGGGGGCGGTGCGGAGCGCCTGCTGATAGGCGGCCATGTTGATCTGACCGGTCAGCGAGTCGACGAAGGCCGGGTCCTGGCGGAGCTCATCGGGCGGGTTCGAGCGCACCCAGAACACCACCTCCTCGTCGGAGACGGGGATCTTGCTCTTCTCGGCCTCCTGGTAGACGAGCATCTCGTCCACGATCTGCTGCCAGGTCTGGTCGCCGATCCGCCGCTCCTCCTCGAAGCTGGGCTCGCGGTCCCGCGCGCGGAGGTTCTGGATGTTGGCCGACAGCCGGCGCTGGTAGGTCTGGTAGGGGATCGCGGTGCCGTTCACGGACCCGATCGAGTTCGGCTGCTGGCTGCCGAAGCGCAGGTCGGCGCCCCAGACCAGGATGATGAAACCGATGAAGGCGATGACGACGATCCAGAGGATCGTCTTCGTGTTGTTGCGGAGAGCTTGCAGCATGAGTTCCTGTTTCCTGAAGGGTGCCGGCCGGGCCGGGCACGCAAGCGGCGGCGCCCGGCGGACTGGAGGCGACGCCGGACCAGCACGGCAAACGGACCACCGATTGAACCACACGCCAGGCGCTGTTTCAAGGGGTGGCCAGCGCGGCCGGCGGCTCTCCCCGGCCCCTGCCCGCCGTGGCCGGGGCGCCCGCGGCTTGACGCCGAGCGGGCGGACTTCCTAGACTGCGCGAGCTCCCCCGCGCCGGCCTGCACCGGTCCATGGCGCGGCGGGTGCGGGGCGAGAGGAGGCGCCACCACCGGCACCATGGGTCTCCGGACGACGCTCGTGCTTCTCGCCGGGCTCCTCGCGCTCTCGGCGTTGATGTCCGCCTCCGAGACGGCGCTCTTCAGCCTGAACCGGATCCAGCTCCGCCGCTTCCAGGGCTCGCGCCGGCGCCGCGACCGCCTCGTCGTCCGCCTCCTCGAGCACCCGGCCGACCTGCTCGCCGCCATCCTCGTCGCCAACACGCTCGTCAACGTCGCCTTCTCCGCCGTCATCACCGATATGTTCCTCGACTGGCTCGGATTCGCGCCGCAGCGGGCCGCCCTCTACGCGACCGCCGTCGCCTCGGCCGCCATCATCCTCGGCGGGGAGATCACGCCGAAGACCCTCGCCATCAGGAAGGCGTTCGTCCTGGCGCCGCTGGTGGCCTACCCGCTCCGCGTGACGACCCTCCTCCTCCGACCCGCTGTCCTCGTCCTCTCGCGGATCGCCCATGCCGCGCTGCGCCTCGTGGGCATCCGCGATCTCATGACCGGGGTCAAGGGACTCACGCCGGCCGAGCTGAAGGCGCTCTTCGCCGAGGCCGGCGAGGACCAGGTGCTCTCCCGCGCCGAGCGCGAGATCGCAGGCCGCATCTTCGAGTTCTCCTCGACCCGCGCGGCCGAAGTGATGACACCGCGGGTGGATATCCGGAGCGCCGACCGGCATGTCAGCCGCGAGGCGCTGGCCGAGGTGATCCGCACGTCCCGGCACACGCGCATCCCGATCTCCGACGGCTCGATCGATCAGATCGTCGGCTTCGTGACCGCCAAGGAGTACCTGCTCCGGCCGGAGGCGGCGCTCGAGGAGATGCTCAAGCCGGTGCTCTTCGTCCCGGAGACCAAGCGCGTGAACGAGATCTTCCACGAGATCCAGCGGCGGCGGATCGGCATGGTGGTCGTGGTGGACGAGTACGGCCACACCGCCGGGATCATCACCAAGGAGGACCTGGTCGAGGAGATCGTGGGCGAGATCTACGACGAGTACGAGTCGGAGTCGGCTCCCATCGTCAAGGTCGGTCCGGATCGCTTCCTCGTCACCGGGCAGGTGACGGTGGACGAGCTGGCCGGGCGCGTCGGCGTTGCCTTCGATACCGATGCGGTCACCCTGAACGGCCTCCTCGCCGATCTCCTCGGGGACATCCCCCGTCCGGGAGACCGGGTGGCCGCCGCCGGCGTCACCTTCGTCGTGCTCGAGGTGCGCCGGCATCGCGTCCATCGCTGCGAGATCACGCGCGCGCCCGCGACCCCGGAAGCGGCCGGCGCTGTAAAGAACGGATCGGCCGGCCGGCGCGGGGACCCGGCATGAGCGCCGAGTTCCTGGCCTGGGCCTACGTCCTGATCTCGATCGTCGGCGCCGCCTTCTTCAATGGCGCCGAGATGGGGCTCGTCTCGGTGAACCGCCTCCGCCTCCGCCACCTGGTCGAACGGGGGAGCCGCTCCGCCCTGGTCCTCAGGGACCTCCTCGTGCACCAGGAGGCGGTGCTCTCGACGGCGCTCCTCGGTAACAACTTCTTCACGATCTCCGGCGCGGCGGTGGCCACCTCGATCCTCGAGCAGCGGATGGGCAACGCGGGGACGCTCCTCGCCACGATCGGCATGACCGCGGCGCACGTCATCTTCGCGGAGATCGTGCCCAAGGCCATCTTCCGCCAGCTCGCGGACCGGTTGATGCCGGCCGTGGCTCCCGTCCTCCGGCTGGCCGTCGCCGTCGCCTCCCCGATCGTGGGCACGATCCGCGCCGGCTACCGCCTGTTCCTCCCCGGCCCGCAGAGCCTCTTCGTGAGCCGCGAGGAGCTCCTGCTCCTGGTGCGCGAGGCGTCGCAGGAGGCCGGCTCCCGCTTCCGGGAGCGCAAGATGCTCGAGTCGGTGTTCGACTTCTCGGAGACGGTGGCGCGGGAGGTCATGATTCCGCTCTCCGACGTGGTCGCCATCGACGAGCAGGCCCCCCGGGAGGCGCTGCTCGATCTCGTACGCGGCCACGGTCACACCCGCATCCCCACCTACCGGGGCCGCCCGGATCGCATCGCCGGGTTCGCGAACGTCTTCGACGCCCTCTACGACCGGGAGCCGCGGCCGCGCGTGGCCGACTATCGCCGCGACATCCCGATCTTCCCGGACTCGAAGCGGATCGACCGGCTGCTCCGCGACCTCCAGGCCCGGCGCACCTCGATGGCTGCGATCGTGAACGAGTTCGGGATGGTGGTCGGGATCGTCACCCTGGAGGACATCATCGAGGAGATCATGGGCGAGCTGGCCGACGAGCACGAGGCGAGCGCCCCCAAGATCCGCCCGGTGGCCCGCGGCGTCTACCTGATCGACGCACGCACCGATGTCGACGATCTCAACCAGGATCTCGGGCTCGGCCTGCCCAAGGAGCGCTACGACACGCTCGGTGGCTTCCTCCTGAAGCGCTTCGGGCGCGTGCCGGTCGCCGGCGAGTCGCTGCGTTTCCGCGGGATGCGCTTCCGCGTCGAGGAGGCCGACGCGTACGCTGTGCGCTGGGTGCGGCTGTCCCGCGGCGACGAGGACGCCGATGCGGAGAACGGCGCGGCGGCGGCGCGCGGCAGCGGAGGGTAACTCGGGTTCCGGACGTCGGCGCGCGCATTCCCCGTTGACAAGGTGAAATCGCGCTCGTTATGTTGCGAGCGGACGAGTCGTGACCGTTCGCAAGGAAGCGATTCCGCGAGCCGCGTGCGCGCCAGCGCCACGACCGCGGCCGGCTCTCGAGGTGAATCCCCGGCATGCCCCAAGCCTCGGCGACGATTGAAGCGGTGGAGCGGCACAACGCCACCATCCTCGACAGTCTCGACCACGCCGTGCTGGCCATCGACGCCGAGAAGCGCATCATCTTCGTGAACCGGGTGGCCGAGGGCATCCTGAACCTGGGCCGGGAAGAGATGCTCGGCTTCCAGCTCGACGAGGTGCTCAAGACTCCGCGCAACTCGCGGTGGCTCGTCTACGACCCGGAGCAGGTCTCCAAGGAGGAGTTCCAGCGGGTCCGGCGGGTGAAGGACGGGAACCGCGTCATCCTCCGCTCGCGCACCATTCCGCTCCGCGACGCCGACGGCGAGGTGGTGGGCTCGGCCGCCATCTTCAGCGAGGCGGCCGACGAGGACGAGGTCCTCCATACCGACCGCGACCGGCTGATCTCGCTCGGCGAGCTCTCGGCCTCGGTGGCCCACGAGATCCGGAACCCGCTCACCGGCATTCGCACGACCGTCCAGTTCGTCCAGTCGAAGCTCGAGGCCAAGGATCCCCGCCGCGAGGACCTGGACGACGTCATCAGCGAGCTGGATCGCATCGATCAGATCATCACCGATCTCCTCCTCTTCGCCCGGCCGCAACCGGTGCGTTCGGCGCCGATGGAGATGAATCCGCTCCTCGGCAAGGTGCTCGACAGCCTGGCCAGCCGCTGCGAGGAGTCGCAGATCACGGTCAAGCGCATCCTGGGCGAGGACCTCCCGCCCGTCCACGGCGACCCCGACCTCATGGGCCAGGTCTTCTTCAACCTGGTCACCAACGCGATCGAGGCCATGCAGCCCGGGGGCGGCGAGCTCAAGGTGACGACCACGGTCCGGCGGAGCCCCTCCGGGAAGCAGCGGGTGAACGTCTTCGTCTCGGACACGGGGTGCGGCATCCCGGAAAAGCACATAGAGGAGATCTTCGCGCCCTTCTTCACGACCCGGTCGATGGGGACCGGGCTCGGGCTCTCCATCTCGCTCCAGATCGCTCGCGCCCACAGCGGCAACATCACGCCGCGGAACCGCCGGGGCGGCGGCGCCACCTTCCGCGTGAGCCTGCCTGCCCTCGCGGCCCTCCCCGAGCCGAAGGCGGAGGCCGAGCCGTGATGAAGCACTCGATCCTCGTCGTGGATGACGAGCGTTCGGTCCGCTCCTCGCTCAAACGAGCCCTCGGGGACGCCGGCTACGAGGTGGAGGCCGTGGACTCGGTCGCGGGCGGATTGGCCGCGCTCCGGAACTCCCCGCCCGACGTCCTGATCTCGGATCTCCGCCTCCCGGACGGGAGCGGACTCGAGGTCATCCAGGAGGTGCGCGCGCTCGGCTGCGGCACGCAGACCATCCTCATCACCGCCTACGGGGACATCCACGAGGCGGTCGAGGCGATGAAGGCCGGGGCCGGGGATTTTCTCAAGAAGCCCTACGAGCTCGATGAGCTCCTCCTGGCCGTGCGGAGCGCGGTCCGCAACCTCGAGCGCGACACCCAGCTCGACGGGTTCCGCCGCCGCGCCCTCCTGCACCACCATGCCGACCAGATGGTCGGCCGGTGCCCGGCCATGCAGGAGGTCGCCCGCCTGATCGAGAAGGTCTCCCAGTCCGAGGCGTCCACCGTGCTCATCACGGGCGAGTCGGGTACCGGCAAGGAGCTCGTCGCCCGGGCCGTCCACTTCGGGAGCGCCCGGGCCGCCTACCCGCTCCAGGAGGTGAACTGCTCGAGCTTCCAGGAATCCCTGCTCGAGAACGAGCTGTTCGGGCACGAGCGCGGCGCCTTCACCGACGCCCGGGAGACCAAGAAGGGGCTTGTCGAGCTCTGCGACAAGGGGACCCTGTTCCTCGACGAGGTCGGGGAGATGCCGCTCTCGACCCAGGCCAAGCTCCTGCGCTTCATCGATCAGAAGACGTTCAAGCGGGTCGGCGGGGTCCAGGACATCACCGTCGACATCCGCATCATCGCCGCTACCAACAAACGGCTCGATGAGACGGTGGTGGCGGGGGACTTCCGCGAGGATCTCTACTACCGGCTCAAGGTGATCTCTATCCACATGCCGCCGCTCAGGGAGCGGGGAGAGGACATCCTGGTTCTCGCGGAGCACTTTCTCACGCACTACAACCGGAAGTTCCGCAAGCACTTCCGTTGTTTGTCCGAAGCTACTTCGAAGATCATGCGGGTCTACGCCTGGCCCGGAAACGTGCGCGAGCTGAAGAACGTTCTCGAACGCGCCGTGCTCCTCGATGATGCGGTCGAGCTCACGCCCGACATGCTGCCGCCCGAGCTCGTACGCCGTCCCGCCACGATCGGTCCGGAGCGCCTGATGAGTCTCGCCGAGGTCGAGGAGGGCCACATCGTCTCGGTCCTCCAGTCGACCGGGTGGAACAAGTCACGCGCCGCGCGCGTGCTCGGTATCTCGCGCCAGGGACTTCTCGATCGCCTTAAGCGCATGAAGGTCGAGGTAGGCGAGACCGGCGCGGAGCGAGCCTGATCCCCAGCTCCGGCCGAGTCCGATGCGGCGGAGCGCCGGCCCTGTCAGCTAACTGGATAGGGCACGCGTCGTCCCTGATCCCTCATTCTCTTGCCGGTCAAGCATTTGCACCGGAGCCGCGGCCGTGCCCGCCGGCGTCTATCCAGAAGCTGGATAGCCGAGCTGGTGGCCGGGCCTCGCCCGGACTCGTCGGACCTGCATCTCGGTCTCGAATCGATCGCGGCAATTGCAGGATGTGATGCAACATACGCGATCGGAGCGGGACGGGCCGCTTCTCGGGGCTGTTTGGAACGACGGTTGCATGACGGTTCCGCGCGGTGAGACCCGCGATGGAGGTCCTGGCCTTGGCCAAAAGCGTGCTGATCGTCGATGACGAGCGGCTCATTGCTCGCACGTTATCGAACGCGCTTGCCGAGGTGGGCTTCGAGACCCGGATCGCTTCGAGCGCCGAGGCGGCGGAGAAACTGATCGCCGCCGCCGATTCGGAGTTCGATCTGATCCTCATCGACAATCGCCTGCCGAAGGGCAGCGGACTCGGTCTGGTGAAGAAGCTCAGAGCTGGGGGCATGCAGGCCCAGGTCATCCTGATGACCGCCTTCGACAGCCCCGAGACCAAGGCCGAAGCCCGCCGGCTGGGAGTCCAGCGGTACATCACCAAGCCATTCGATCTCGGCACCATGATCGCCGAGGTCGAGGCCCTGGTCGGTCCGGGGCGCTAGCGCCGGGGTCCGGGCCTTGGGTCAGAGACAGTCGCTTCCTCAGGAGGTAATCGGAATGGCGGCTCGCAAGAAGGCTACGCGCAAGAAGGCGGTGCGCAAGGTCGCCCGGAAGAAGGCGGTGCGCAAGGTTGTTCGCAAGAAGGCGGTGCGCAAGGTCGCCCGCAGGAAGGCGGTGCGCAAGGTCGCCCGCAAGAAGGCGGTGCGCAAGGTCGCCCGCAAGAAGGCCGTGCGCAAGGCCGTTCGCAAGAAGGCCGTGCGCAAGGCCGTTCGCAAGAAGGCCGTGCGCAAGGCCGTTCGCAAGAAGGCCGTCAAGAAGATGGCCATGAGCGATCTTCCGTCGATCTTCAACATGTAGTCGGACCATCCGGACTGGATCGGGCCCGAGCGGCCCGTTCATCCTGGGGCGGTCCTTCCCGCGTGCATGCGGGAGGGGCCGCCTCTTCGCGTTGGCGGGAGGGAGCGCCCGGTGGAGGCGGTCAGGCGCGGGCGCGGGCGGTCAGGCGCGGGCGGTCACTGGCCGGTGCGGGCGGTGTCGGGGGCGGCGCCGTGAAAGCGCAACCCGAAGGTGATCATGTCGAAGGCGTACTCGCTCGGCAGGGTGTAGCGGGCCTCGGTGTAGAGATCGACGGTCTTCCCGCGTATGAGGCGGGCTCCGGCGAGCGCATGCCACTTGAGGGTCGTCTCCGAATCGGTGAGCGCGTCGCCGAAGTTGTCGAGGCTGGCCCACGAGCCGAGGATGTGCACGCCGGGGCCGGTCGCCAGGTACGGACCGAACCCCAGGTTCTCGAACCCCGGGATGGTGAAGCGCACGAGTCCCAGCACCGACAGCCCGATGTGGGTCACCTGGTCGCGATAGGCGAAGTGCCCCTCGATGCGGGCCGGGAAGTCGAGCGGAACATCTGGGGGCATGTTGCGCACGGGAATCACGTACTCGTAGCCGCCGTTCAGCTCCCAGTCGAAGAACCCGCGCGTGGCGGCGCCGCCGACCAGGAAGTCGGCGCGGGCGCCCGCCGGGAGGACCGCGAGGGCGGCCAGGAGCGCTGCGAGCATGCCGATCGCACGGAGTGCAGACCGCCCGTTACTCGACACGGAGGTCTCCCGAGCTCTCGATGTCGTCGGCCAGGAAGTAGGCCCGATAGTCCCCGGGCGAGACGCCATCGAGAAGCCACTCGACCTCGACGTCGGCATCGGCCGACGCCGAGTAGTCCTCGAGCAGGCGCGCCACGACCAATCCGCGATCGTTCACGATGCCCAGGTTGACGCTCGGGCGGCGCACGTTGAGACGGAAGTGGAACGTGATCTCCCTGGTCCCGGGCGGGGCGGGGTTCGGGCAGGCCTCGATCAGGAGCCCGCTCGGCGGCGGCACCGCGGCGGGCGGCGGCACCGCGCGCGGCGGCGTCGCTTCACGCGGCGCGGCGCCGCGCGGAGAGCGTGGCCCCGTGCACGTGGACGCCCAGGCATTGTCCTGCTCGTAGGCGAAGAACGGCCCGGGGTCGATGAGGGTCACGTCCTCTTCGCAGCCCGCGACGGTCGAGAGGAGCGCGGCGGTGGCGAGAAGGAGGAGCAGGGGCCGGATCGCGCTGGGGAACGCGCCGCCGGGAGCGCGGGAGGGGCTGCTCCAGAACGGGCTACGGTCCTCGAGATCGGCCCCGGGGAGCGGCGTCCGCACCATCGGAATCACGATCGCACTCCGTGGAGGGGAGGGAAGCACTCGCGCCTCGAATCGGTGCAGCATCGGGGGCCGGGACCGCCGGCGATTCTGCATCCCACAAAGAAAGTTCCCCGCCGTGCATCGTTCTTTACGCCGGGGAGCACCCCTAACCTCGATGTCTTTCGACTCGCAAATAAGGTTGGGCGTCGGACGCGTAAATCTCAAATGCGGCAGGGAACTCCGCTTCGCTGATTTGACGCTAGCAAAGCCCATGGTGAGCGTCAAACGGAAAAGGGGAGTGCGGTTCGCCGGGCAAACATCGTGCCGGCCATGGACTTACGGTATCGACTCGAGCCCCGGCCGGGCGCCCGCCGCGGCCGCGGCCGGGCCTGCCATGTAGAATCCTCGCGTGCGCCGTGCACGTGCTGAGGAGACGGCTTGATGGACCTCTTCGATCGCGAGCCCCCGCCGGGAGCGACCTCCCCGCGCGGGCGGACGAAGGCCGCCGGCAGCGAGGCTCGACGCGGGCCGGGCCTCACCGCCCCGCTCGCCGATCGCATGCGGCCGCAGACTTTCGATGAGATGGTTGGCCAGGAGCATCTCATCGGGCCGGGGCGTCCGCTCCGCCAGGCCATCGAGGCCGGTCAGGTCCCCTCCCTCATCCTGTGGGGCCCGCCGGGGAGTGGCAAGACCACGCTCGCGCGCGTCATCGCCGCCATTGCGCACTATCGCTTCGTCTCCTATTCGGCCGTCATGTCCGGTGTCGCCGAGATCCGCCAGGTCGTCGCCACGGCGCGCGATCACGTGCGCACCGGCGCGGGCCCCGGGGCGAGCGGCACGCTCCTCTTCGTGGACGAGATCCATCGTTTCAACAAGGCGCAGCAGGACGCCTTCCTCCCGCACGTCGAATCGGGACTCATCACCCTGATCGGCGCCACGACCGAGAATCCCTCCTTCGAGGTCAACCCGGCGCTCCTGTCGCGAGTGCAGGTCGTCGTGCTCGAGCGGCTGCCGGCGGCTGCGATCGAGCTCCTCCTCGCCCGGGCGCTCGCCGACAAGGAGCGCGGGCTCGGCGCGCGCGGCCTCGAGGTCGCCGACGGCACGCTCGCCGCGATCGCCGCTCTCGCCGACGGGGATGCCCGCTCCGCCTTGAACCTGCTCGAAGCATCGGCGGCGGTCGCCATGCAGCGAGGTCGGCCGCCGCGCGTGGACCAGGCGCTGGCCGAGGAGGTGCTGGCGCGAAAGGTGCTGCGCCACGACCGCGCGGGGGATCTGCATTTCGATTTGATCTCGGCCCTCATCAAGAGCGTGCGCGGATCCGATCCCGATGCCGGTCTCTACTGGCTCGCCCGGCTGCTCGAAGGCGGCGAGGATCCGCTGTTCGTCGCGCGGCGGCTCGTGATCCTCGCCTCCGAGGACATCGGGAACGCCGACCCGGCGGCCCTCCCGATCGCGGTCTCCGCCTTCCAGGGTGTGCACCTGATCGGCATGCCCGAGGCGCGTCTCCTCCTCGCCCAGGCCGTGACCTATCTCGCGACGGCACCCAAGTCGAACGCGTCCTACGCCGCCTACGAAAGCGCGCGGGCCGATGCCGTCGAGCACGGCGGCCTACCCGTTCCGCTCCACCTGCGGAACGCCCCGACCAGGCTCATGAAGGACCTCGGTCACGGCCGCGGCTATCGCTACCCGCACACCGAGCCGGCGGCGGATCAGGAGTACCTGCCGCCCGCGCTCGCCGGGCGCGCGTACTACGAGCCGGCGGGCGCCGGCTTCGAGGCCGAGCTCGAGAAGCGGGTACGCGCGCGGCGAGCCGCCCGCAAGGACCCGCCCGCTCCGCGCTGATCCGAGCGCGCCGGCATCATGACGGGGCTCTCAGCGCGGCTGCACGAAGAGGTCGTCGGGGATCTCGGCGTTGATGTCGATCGACTTGAGATGCGATTCCCCGGCGTACTCCCCGTTCATGTACGTGGCATAGACGAAGGGGAGGAAGACGCCCTCGACCGGGCGGTAGTCCGTGAAGAGCTCCTCGCACTTGGCGATGTCGGCCTCGTTCGGGCGCGACGTGGTGCGCTTCACCACCTGGCGCGATTGCGGATGCAGGTGGTACCTGGCCCAGTAGCCGCTGGGCGCCGTGATCTGGAAACCGTCGAGCGTGGTGCCGGCGATCAGGTCGGGGTCGATGAGCGAGATCATCGCTCCCGGCTCCGCGTAGCGGTGGAAGGCGCGGAACCCGTCGAGCCACACCCGGCCGCGAAGATCCTCCTCGCGCCACGGGGGAGTGTCCGCGGGCTTGCCGAGCTGCTGGCGCCAGATCCGGTCGCGGTTCACGACCTGAACGAGCCCCTCGCCCTGCAGCGGGCCGACGCGGAGCACCTCGCGGAAGCGGTCGGGCAGCTTGATGGACAGCTTGCGCTCGCCGGGGACCATCTGCGCTGCGGCCTGCACATACAGGGTCTCGACCGCCGCATAGCTCTCGACCCGCTCCAGGTTCTCGAATCCGCCCTTGGCCTCTATCGCCGCGAACAGGAGCTCCTCGGCCTGCGCGGTCGACGCGGCGCTCGGCAGCGTGAGCAGCGGTTCCGGCTGCTGCTCGAAGAGACGACCCGTCACCACTGCGTACACATCGGCCGGCGTGGTCGTGATGCCCGCCGCCTTGAACTGGGCGGCGAGGAGGTCGGCCCGGCCCTCTGCGATCCAGGCCCGGCGCTCGGGGGCGAGGAGCGCCCGCCAGCCGGCCGTGACCGCAGTGCGATCGAGGGTGGCGAGCGCGCGGGCGGGATCGTCGATCGCATCGAGCGGCCGGCCGGCCAGGGTCATGGCGGCCGCCTCGCGCAGCCGGGCCTCCGGGGTCTCGAGGCGGAGGGCAAGGCTCGCCGCCCTCGCGTCCACCGCGCTCGCATACGCGGCCGCATCGATGCCGGCAGCGATCTCGCCGAGTCCGCGCTCGACCTCAGCCAGCGCTCGCGCCGCGAGATCGTGCGGGATGGCTACCTCGATCGTGAGCTCGCTGCCGCGCGCGCTGGCCCGGAGCTGCGTGCGGAACTGGTAGCCCGCGGGATGCGTCGCGGCGAGTGCGGCGACCGTTCCCTCGAGGCGCCCGCTCCCCACCACCTGATGGAGGATCTGCATCTCGGCGTAAGCCGGATCCTCGCGCCCGGGGCCGGCGAGCCCGCCGAGAAGGAGCGCAATCGCGGCGTCGGGGTCGTCGACGAGCGTCACGCCCCGGTGCGCCGCCTGGTCCGGCGCGTGACCCCAGGTCGGCGTGCCGGGTTCGCTCGCCGGCCAGTCGCCGAAGTGCCGTATGGCCGCCTCCGCTGCGGTCTCGACCGTGACCGGACCGGCCATGAACAGGATCGCGTTCGCGGGCACGTAGTACGAGCGATGGAAGTCGCGCACGTCGGCCGGGAAGACGCCGAGGAGCGTCTGGAAGCGCGCCGAGAAACCGAGCGGCCGGCGATCGCCGTAGAGCGCGGGAGCGAGCGCCTCGCGCGCGACGAGCCCGGACGCCGTGCGCGTCTGCAGGAGCTTGAGCAGCGCCTCCCGCTTGAAGGCCGGGGCGGCGAGGAACGGCTCGTCCGCCGCCGGCACGGCCGCGCGGAGCACCGCGCACAGCGCCTCGAGATCCTCGGCGAGCGCCGTCGCGCCGAAGAGGGTGTGATCGTTCGATACGGTGGCGCTCCACTCCCCGGACTGATAGCTCTTGCCGGCCCGTCCGTTCTCGATGTCCTGGCGCACGCGCAGATGATCGAGAGCCGCCGCGAGATCGGCGAGTCCCTCCTTTCCGCGCGGGTTGTGCACATAGCCCGCACCGATCATGAGCCCTGCCGTGAGCTTCGACTGGGCAAGGTCGGGGAGGACGAGGAGGCGGAGCCCGTTCGGGAGCGTGCGGCTCTGGATCCGGTTCGCAGCCGTCGCTGCCGCGCTCGTGCTCTCCGGATCGGCGGCGGAGGCGCCGGTCGCGGCGGTGAGGAGGCCGGCGGCGGTCAGCGCGGCGAGGAGTCGCGCGGCATGCTGCGGAAAGCGGGACGAGGTCATCGCGTGTCCTTGTCGGGGTCGGTCGCACCGGCGCTCGGGGCCGGGGCGAGGATGAGACTCACGGCCTGATCGGCGCGGAGCTGCGCGCCGGCGAAGCGGATGACGTCGCTGGCGCCGAGGGCGGCGAATTCGGCGCCGGCGGATGCCCCGGGCTGGGCGGCGGCCGCGGAGCCGGCGGTGCGGACGGCGGGTGCGGCGGGCGTCGCGCCGGGCGCAACCGCGGCCGGGCCCGATGCTGCGGTGCCCGCGGCGAGGTACGCGCGCGCGGCCGCCGCCGCCCGCCCGCCCACGGTGCCGGCGAGCGCCGCTTCGGTGAGGCGCAAACGATCGCGGGTGGTCGCAATGGACTGCGGATCGCCGGCTTCGATGACGAGCGGGACGGCGGCGATGAGCCGGTCGAGCGCAGGGGCGGGTGCGGTGGTCGGATCGGGCCGGGCGGCCACCGTGAGGAGGCCGGTGGCCTCGTCGAGGTCGACGCCTACCCATGGCGCGCCGGGTCCGCCGTCCGCCACCGCGGCGCCGAGGATCGGCGCCGCGTCCGCGAGGAGCGCGTGCACCAGCTTGGCGGCGGCGAAATCCGGCTCGCCGAGCCGGGGCACGCGATAGCCGGCGGCGATCGTCGGCGGGCCGGCCCGCGACTCGACGCGCCGTCGCGCGTCGGGCGGCGGCAGAGGCGGGAGCGGCGGCAAGGGCGGGCGGGTGGCGCCGGCCGGAGCGAGCGTGCTCGTGGCCGCGCGGGCCGCCGCGACGATCGAGTCGGGATCGACGCCACCGGCGACGACGAGGACCGCGCGGTCCGGGCCGACGTGGCGGGAATAGAAGGCGCGACAGCGATCCGGGTCGGCCGCGTCCATGGTGCGCGGCTTCTGCGCGCGCGCGTACGGGTGCCCGGGAAAGGCGAGTGGCCGCAAGAGATCGGCGAGGTCCGCCGCCGCGAGCGGCGCGGCGCTGCGGGCTGCGTCCTCGTTCCTGATGTCCGCCATGGCGCGGGTGACCGCTGCGCGATCGAGCGTGAGCCCGTGCATGCGATCGGCCTCGAGCGCGATCACGCGCGTGGCTGCGGAACGCGGCACATCGCTCGCGAAGGCCGTCCAGTCCGGCGCGGTCGCGGAGCGCGTCTTGCCGCCGAGCGCCGTCATGGTCGCGTGCCAGTCGGGAACGGCGGCTGTCCCCGTGTACATGAGGTGCTCGAAGAGATGGGCGTAGCCGGTCGTTCCCGGCTCCTCGTCGCGAGAGCCCACCCGGTAGAACATGATGACGGCTGCGACGTCGCGTCCCGGCTCGGGCAGGACGAGGACCTCGAGTCCGTTCGGGAGGCGCTCGCTCCGCATCGCGGATCCCGGCGCGGTCTCACCCGCGGCGGCGGGGGACGCGCTCGTGCCCATGAGGGCCGCGATCAGGATCACGGCGAGGACGGCGGCCGGGATCGCGACCGCCATCCGCAGAGAGAGGCGTGAGAAGAGACGCGAGTGGTGGCCTGGCATCGAGCTCGATATCTGGATCGGCGGGGGGAGACCGTGATCCGCGTAGGGGGACACTTGCGAACGAGGGTGCCGGCGCACCCGCATGGGCATGGAGTGAATGCGCGATCGTAGCAAGCGGGGCCGATGCGCCTCAACGGCGAGGCCCCGGCGACGGCGGCGGGAAGGCGGCCATGGTGAGCCGGTCCGCCGGCCGAAGCCGCGCTCGCGGCCCCACGGGTCGCGTCGCCCCGGCCGCCCGGGCGAGCGCCCCGGCGCATCAAAAGTGTGGTCGGCCGAGAGCGACCTGCCAGCGCGAGCCGGGAGTGGGGGTCTCCCCTGACAGGGTAAGTCATTATGGAAAAGTGCATTGGGGGATGACCTGCCCTGCCGCGAGGGCCCCGGGCAGATTCAATTTCCCCTCTTGACAGGCTATCCGCCTGTATAGCACACTGGCGTCGAGATGAGCATCCTACTCGACATCCAGTCCGAGCTGAGCCTGCCCGCGGGGGGCGCGCGCATCGATGCGCTCGTCCGGCGAGCGGCGGCGCTCGGGATTCGCGGGCTGGCCCTCGCCGATCGCGGGACGATGGCCGCGGCGCCGGCCTTCGTGCGCGCGGCTCGGGCCGCGGGCATCGAGCCGCGCGTGGGCGTGCGGATCGGCGTCAAGGGCACGCCCGGGCTCGATCTCCTCATCTTTGTGCACGGCGCCCCGGGTCCGCATGGCGAGTCCGCATGGTCTCTGCTCGCGACCCTTGCGCGCCGCCGCGAAGTCGCGCCGGCCGATCTCGCCGCCGCCATCTCGCATTCCGGCATTGATCTCCTGCGCGTCCTCGCCCTGCCCGGCGGATCGCGCGCCGCGCTCCCGTCGCGCGAGCAGATCTCTCGTCTCGCGACGACCCTGTCCCTCGTTCATGCCGCGGTCGGCCCGGGCGCGCTCGCGCTTGCGGTGTCCGATCCGCGCTCTGCGTCATGGCTGGTCGAGCTGGGCCGTGACCTCGATCTCCCCTGCGTCATGGCTCCGCCGGTCGACATCGTGGAGATCGAGGATGCGCTGCTTCACCGTCTTCTCGTGATGATCCGGGGGGACCACGAGAGCGGCGAGGGAGCGCCACGGCCCGGCCGGCCGGCTCCGGCCCCGGCTCCGGCCCCGGCTCCGGCCCCGGCCCCGGGGAACTCGCTGGTCGCGGCGGCGGCCTTGGTCGGTCCGGATACGGCCCTCGAGGCCGATCGCTTCTTCGCCGCGATCGCCGCCCCCGACCGGCTCGTGGAGCCGGCGCTTGCGGATCTTACGCCCGACGAGGAGCAGCTCGCGGCGCTCCGGCAGCGCGTGCTGGCGGCGGCCGCAGCAGAGCGCCACCTTCCTCCGGTCTCTCGCCTCGAGGCTGAGCTCGCCGCGATCGCCCGGCGGCAGGCGATCGGGCCGTTCCTGCGCCTGGCCCAGACGCTGCGCTCGCTCGGGGATCGCGTACGCCTCGGGGTGGCGCCCGGGTGGTGCGACAGCTGGGTGGGTTGGGCCCTCGGGCTCACCGCCGCCGTTCCCGGCGCGCGGAGCGCGCCCCCGGCCTGGGTCGAGGGACACGGGCCGCTTCCGCTCGTCGAGCTCGAGATGGGGGAGGCCGGCGCCCGCGCGGCGCTCGTTCTCCTCGAGATCGCCGGGGCGCGGGAACCGCGTGTCGCGCGGCGCCTGACGGCGGTCGAGGCCGCGCGCTTCCTCGCCGCGGCCGAGGGGCACGACTACGACGCCGCCATGACGCGGCGCCTCACTGCGCTCGTCGAGGGGCGCGCGGCGGCCCGCGAGCGCGCCCCGGCCGGCGCGCGCCGCCTGGTCGGGCTCGCCGTGCAGCTCGCCGGACGCGTCGTGGCTCTCGCCGGTGACGCAACTATTCGCGCCTGGACGCCATTTTCGAATGCAGGTCGGGAGCTCGATCGCCTCACCGCCGACGCGACCGCGATCGGCGGCCTTGCCGTGCGCGTGAGCGCGACCCCGTCCCTTACCCTGCTCGAGCGCGCCCAGGTGTCGGGCCGCGCGCTCGCCGGAGCGGGCATGGCTCCGCTCCGCGCGGACGTGCTCGCCGACCTGTTCCAGGGACCGCTGGCCGGCCGGGGCGGTGCAGCCTTCGCCCGCCTGCTCAGGGCGCGCCGGCCGCACACGGTGGCCGATCTGGCCCGCGCGCTCGTCATCGCCCGTCGCGCTCCGGATGCCCCCGCTGCGCATGTGCGCGAGCTCGCGCCCGTGGGGACGCCGGCGCGGACGGCCGAGGGACCGGCACCCGCACCGCCGGAGCCCGCGCGTCCGGAGATCGTCTTCCATGCGGATGCCTGGCGGGTCCTCCTCGCGCACGGCCTGAGCGAGGAGACCGCGCGCGAGTTGCTCGTGCGCGCCGCCGAGGGGCGGGGCGCGCCGATGGCGGCGCTCCGCCCTGATGTGCACCGCGATCTCGAAGCCGCCGGCCGCCGACCCGACCAAACCGACGCGATCCTCGCGGCCCTCGTTCGCATCGTGCCGCATCTCGAGCCGGAGGGTCCGTGGCTCGCCCGCGCCGAGGCGCTGGCGGCGCTCGCCATCCTGGCTGACCGATCACCGGCGGCCCTGGCCGCAGCGCTCGCCGATCTCTTCCCCGACCGGCTCCCAGGTATCAGCGCGTGGGCGAAGGAGCGGCACGTTGCCGTCCTCCGTCCCGATCTGAACGCGAGCGCCGTGCAATCGGAAGCGAGCGGCACGCACGGCGCGGCCGGTCGGGGGACGAGGGCGCCGGGCACGACAGCGTTTGCCGCGACCGCGCTCGCCCGGCTCGGTCTCCAGCATCTGCCGGGTGTCGATCGGGCTACCGCCGAGGTGATCGCAAGCGTGCGCGCATCCGGGCCGTTCGCGGGGCCGGAGGATATCGTCCGCCGCCTTCGGAACCGCATTCCGGATCAGCGCCTGAAGGTGCTTCTGAACGAGGCGGGCGGGCGGGAGCGGGACCTCTCGGCGCCGACTCCTGCGATGGACCCTCCGGTCCGCCTCGCGCACTCCGCCATCGCTCGGGCCGGGCGGCTGCCTCTCGCGGTTCGGCCGGGCCTTGGCCTCACGGGGGACGCCATGCAATTCGATCTCTTCTCCCGTCCGGAGCGGCGACCCCGGATCTACACGGCTGCGCTCACGCGCTTCGGCATCCTGCGGCTCGATCGCGCCGCCGCGGCTGCCGAGGGTAGCCGCGTGCGCACGGTCGGGGTGATTCGCACGCTCTCCGGTCTCATCACCCGGGGCGGGCGGCGATTCGCCGTCGCCCGGCTCGAAGACGGGGAGAACGGCGTCGAGCTCCTGCTCCTGCCGGCGCTTCTCGAAGGGGGTGAGGACGTGCCGCTCGGCCGGCCGGTGGTCGTGGACGGCCGCGTCGGCGCCCGCGAGGGCAGGAACGAGATCGCCGTCGAGAGCGTGATCCCGCTCGAGCTCCTCGCCCAGGTCGTGCAACCCGCGCTCGAACTGCGCCTGCCTACGGGATTCCGGCGCCTGCGCGCGCTCAAGCTCCGCCTCATGCGGAGCCCGGGCCGGTCGCCGGTCCACGTCCTGTCACCTCCGGGTCTCCGTGGGGCGGTCGAGGCGGCCGGCCTTGCACGGCTCGGGGTGACGCCGGATGAGAACCTGATCGCCGACCTGCGAGGCTTCGTCGGCGAGGACCACGTCCGCCTGATCGCGCCCGGTCGCGGGCGCGACATGGATTCCATCACGATCGAGGAGACCAGGGCCGGGGCGGCCTGAGCGACTTGAGTGAGCTCGGTCATCGGAGTGATGAGCCGGCCGGCATGCCGCGTTCTCGAAGTGCTCACAGGAGGTGCCATGAGAGATGAGCTGACCGACCGCCAGCGGGAAGTCTATGACTTCCTGCTCGGCTTCTGGCAGACGCGCGGGTATCCGCCTTCGATCAGGGAGGTGGCCACCCACTTCAGCTTCCGCTCGACCCGCGCCGTGGTCGATCACCTCGGCGCCCTCGAGCGGAAGGGCTGGATCGTGCGCACGCGCGAGCGCTCGCGCGCGATCGAGTTCCCGATGGCGCGCCGGCCGGATGGGATGCGGGACGCCGACCAGGTGGTCGTCCTGCCCGTCGTGGGTCGCATCGCGGCCGGCGAGCCGATCCTCGCCGTCGAGAACATCGTCGAGGAGATCTCGCTCGACCGCTCCTTCGTGCGCGGCGAGAAGCCCTTCCTGCTCAAGGTGGCCGGCGACTCGATGCGCGACGCCGGAATCTTGAACGGCGACTACGTGCTCGTGAACGGGGAGGAGCACGCGGACGACGGGGACATCGTTGCCGCCATCATCGAGGAAGAGGCCACGGTCAAGCGCCTCCGCACCCGTCGCGGCGAGGTCACCCTCGAGCCGGCGAATCCGGCTTACTCGCCGATCGCGGTCTCGAGCGATCGCTCGTTCCAGCTCGTCGGGAAGGTCGTGGGCGTCTTCAGGAAGCTCTAGCCGGGTCGCGTCAGGACGCGAGAGCCAGGGCGTCTTCAGGAAGCACTAGCCGGGCCGCGTCAGGACGCGAGAGCATGGGTTCGAGCCGAGGGGAGAGGTAGCGCGGGGGAGGCCTGACCGCACGGATCAGGCCCTCTCCCGCGCGTCGTTTCTGCCGGTTGATCTGCCGGTTGACCCTGGCGCGGTCCGGCCGCTATAGTCGTCAGGCTTCGATTCAGTGCGGCGCCCCGCGCGCCACGCGGGCCTCGCAGCGCAGCGGCCAGGCGCCGGTCCCGCATCCAACCTCTTGTCCCCATCGTCTAGTCAGGCCTAGGACACCGGCCTTTCACGCCGGTAACACGGGTTCAAATCCCGTTGGGGACACCAGAGCCATTCACATCTAGGGAGCGGGTCTCTTTGTGGACACTCCCGTTCGCGGTCGTCGCTTCTTCGACTTCGGCGTCGCCGCCGCTCCGCGGTCTTCTCTCCCCACCGCCTTATCGGGCGAGGACGAGCTTCCTCGCTTCGTGATGCTCCGCGAGGTCGAGCCGGAGGAAGTAGACGCCCGCCGGCAGCGCGCGCCCCGCGGCGTCGCGCCCGTCCCAACGCACGAGGTGGCGTCCGGCGGACTCCGTCCCCCGGGCGAGCGTGGCGACCTTCCGTCCGCTCACATCGTAGACCGCGAGCTCAAGCTTCGCCGCGTTCGGGAGGGCGTAGGTGATCTCGGTGTGCGTGGTGAAGGGGTTGGGGACGCCGGTGCCGAGCCATGCCGCGGCCGGCGGCGCCGCGGCCGCGTCGAGGCCGGTCGTGGCCGTGGTGCGCACGTCGGCCTCGGTGAGCGCGTTGTCGGGGGCCCAGAGCCAGCGCGAATGCGGGAAGAACGGCGAGTCGGTTGCCACGCGGAGACGCCAGTGATAGAGCACGCCGGGATTCAGACTCCCGGCGAGGAGCGACAGGGGAATGGTGCTCCCTCCGGCCCCCGGGGCGCCGGTCATCGCGAACGCTCCCGCGACGACCCCGGACCCATCGAAGGGGGTGTCCGCGGGCTTCACCTCGTAGTGCATCCGCACCCGGCCGCGTCCTCCCGGGGTTCGGCCGAGTGTCTTGAGCTGGAATCCGTTCGGCGAGTCCGTGCGCCCGAGGATCGCGATCGGAGCCGAATCGTCGGCCCGCGCCTGGCGCGCGATGTGCGGCAGCCCATCGAACCAGTTCCCATGGACATGAGCCCGGCCCCGGTCGATCTGCACGTTGTCGAACCCGGGCTCGCCGACGATGACGTCGCCGAAGCCATCGCCGTCGACGTCCCCCGCAGCGGCGACCGAGGCGCCGAAGCGGGAAGCGGTCAGGTCGAAGCCGACCGCCCAGGACGGAAAGGACAGGATCCCGCTCGCCGAGCCCTGAAAGACGATCGCCCCGCAGTCGTTGCCGCCGCCCTCCATTCCGCGGCCCTGGCTGCGATTGAACCCGTCAGAGAAGTAGACGTCGGCACCGATGATGAGGTCCGAGAACCCATCCTGGTTGACATCCCCCGCCGTGCTGAGCGCTTTGCCGAGATGACCGGCGGCCGAGTTGCCGTCGATGATCCCGGGGGGATCCACCGGAATCCCCGTGGCGGAGCCCAGGAAGGCATAGACTCGCCCGGCGTCCGAGCCGACGATGTCATAGTCCTTCGCACCGACGGCGAAGTCCGAGAACCCGTCGCCGTTCACATCCCCCGCGCCGGCGACCGCGCCCCCGAAGGAGGCGTTCGCCTGGTTCGGCTCGCCGGTCCAGACCGGTACCGCCGCCGGCCCTCCCGCGCCGCCCAGATAGAGGAAGGCTCGCCCTTCGGCGGTCTGACCGCCGGTGAACGCGGGTGCTCCGGCGATCACGTCGGAGAACCCATCTCCATTCACGTCGCCCGCGGTGGACACGGCTGAGCCGAAGAGGCTCGTCGCCTGGTTCGATTCCGCAGTCCAGAGCGGGGAGGTCGAGAGCCCGGATTCCGATCCGAGGTAGAGAAACGCCCGTCCTTCATCGGTCTGGCCGTTGTCGAAGCGGGGTGCTCCGACGAGGACATCTGCGAAGCCGTCGCCATTCACGTCTCCCGCTGCTGCCACCGCGTTCCCGAACCCGGCGTTCAACTGGACGATTGTCCCGGTCCAGGCCGGAGTGGCGGCGAGCCCGCCGGGCGAGCCCTGGTAGACGAAGGCGCGTTCCTGGTTGCCGTCGTCGCTGTCGTTGGTGCCGATGATCACGTCCGAGTAGCCGTCCCCGTTCACGTCCCCGGCGCCGGCGACCGACCATCCGAAGTGCTCGTTGATCAGATTGGGTTCCGCGCTCCATGCCGGCGTGGCGGCGAGACCGTTCGCTCCGCCCAGGAAGAGGAACGCCCGCCCTTCGTCGACCTGGCCGTTGTCGAAGCCCGGAGCGCCCACGATGACGTCCGAATACCCATCGCCGTTCACGTCCCCGGCGCCGGCGACCGACGTGCCGAACTCGATCCCGGCGGCGCTGCCGTCGGCGGTCCAGGGACCGAATGGGGCGAGCCCCGACGAGCGACCCATGTGGACCTGCGCCTGGCCCTCGTCGGTCTGGCCATTGTCGAAGAGGTTGGCGCCGATCACGACGTCGCTCAACCCGTCCCCGTCCACGTCTCCGGCGGTACCCACCGCGCAGCCGAACTGGGCGGCCTGCCCGTCGAATCCCAGTGGCAGGATCGAGAAGGTCTGGAGGCCGTTGGCCGTGCCGGCGTGGAGGAAGAAGGCTCCGCCCCGCGGCATCGTGTTGCCGAAGAACGGCGCGCCGAGGATGATGTCGGCATAGCCGTCGCCGTTGTAGTCGCCGGCGGTGGCCACCGAGGCGCCCCACTGAGCGCCTGCCTGGTTCGGGCTCGTCTCCCATGCCGGGGCGGCCGCGAGCCCGGTCGCCGAACCGTGGTAGACGAAGGTGCGGCCTTCGTCGGTGAAGATGTTGTCGTAGAGGTTGGCGCCGACGATGACATCGGCGTAGCCGTCACCGTTCACGTCCCCTGCACCCGCCACCGAGTGCGCGAACTGCGCCTGGCTCTGATTGGATTCCGCAGTCCAGGCCACGGTCGTCGAGAGGCCGGCCGCCGATCCGTGATAGACGAAGGAACGGCCCTCGTTGTTCTCGCCGTTGTCGAAGCGATCCGCGCCCACGATCACGTCGGCGAAGCCGTCCCCGTTGACGTCTCCCGCGGTCGAGACCGAGATCCCGTACTGGGCCCCGACGCCGTTTGACTCCCCGATCCAGGCCGGCGCCGCCGCAATCCCGGTGGCGGAACCGAGGTAGACATAGGCGCGCCCTTCGTCGACCAGTCCATTGTCGTCGAGCGGCGCGCCGACTACCACGTCCGCGAACCCATCCTGATTGACGTCGCCCGCCGTGCAGACGGACCAGCCGAGGGCGGCTCCGACTCGATTGGATTCCACGAGCCGCGCCGGCGTGGTGGAAAGCCCCGCCGCCGAGCCGTGGAACACGTAGAAGCGACCCTCTTCCGACTCTCCGTTCATGAAGAAGGGTGCGCCGACGATCACGTCGCCGAATCCGTCGCCGTTCACGTCCCCGGCGGCGGACACCGAGAGTCCATAGAGCGAGCTGGCGGCGTTCGACTCGGTGACCCAGTCCGGCGTGAGCGAAAGGCCGGTGGCCGAACCATGGAAGACGAAGGCGCGGCCTTCATCATTCTGACCGTTGTCGAAGGTGGGCGCTCCGACGATCAGGTCCGAGTAGCCGTCTCCGTTGACGTCCCCCGCGGTCGAGACCGAGGATCCGAATCGCGCACCGGCCTGGTTCGACTCGTAGATCCAGGTCGTGAGCGGCTCCGCGCTCAGGGCGCCGAGCGGCGTGGTCTCCGGCGGGAGGACCCCGGCGATGCTGGCGAGCGATGTGCTCCACCCGTCCGGACCTGGGCCCGCGAGCGCCTCCGGGGTGCCGCCTCCGCCGGAGGGGGCACGGCCGGCCGCGGTGCTCTCGCGCGGCGGCAGGATGACGAGGAACGTGACGAGGACCGGGCCCATCGTCAACCAGAAGGCTGCCCGCCGGGGGTCGGGCAGGAAAGGGGCGCAATCGCCCAATCGGGAACGGGCCATCGTCGACTCCTCTGTTTGGCTCCTACAGGCTGGTTATCACCCGAGAATACGTCCCGGGGGCGGCAAGCGAACGCCGGGAAGCCGCTCGATCTCGTGGGAGGGAGGGTGCCGGGCGCCTGGGCGCGGGAGCACGTGGGCGCCGGGCGTTCCGGTCAGCTTACTCGGCAGGCGAATCTCCAACGCCGCTGCGGCCGGGACCCAGACGATCCTGCGGGATCGCCCCCCGGTCACGCCGGCCCGGGCCTACTTGATCACGATGATCTTCTGCCGACCCACCTCGCCCCGGCCGGCGACGGACATCCGGATCCAGTAGGCGCCCGCGGGGACGCGCCGGCCGCTCCCGTCCCGACCGGTCCAGCGCTCGGACCAGGTCCCTGCCGGCCGGGTCTCGACCGGAAGCTCCACGACCGACCGCCCACTCACATCCACGATGGAGAACGTGACCGGAGCGGGCTCGCTCAGATCGAAATCGATCCGTAGATCATTGCGCATCGGGATCGGAGTCACCGCGCGGAGACGGGTCATGGGCGGCACCGCGCTTCCGGCCGGGACGATTGCCGTCTGGTCCGTCCTGACCGCCAGCGAATAGGACCCGACGAGGAAGTCATCCTTGACCGCGACCAGCGCATACGACCCCGACGCTCCCGGGGTGAAGGTGGTCGCGGTCGTGGTCTCGAGGATCCGGTTCCCGCGCTGCGGCCAGTAGGGGCTCACACCGGGGTTACCGAAGAGGAGCAGCGTGATCGATGCAGGCCCCGCGGGCTGGAAATCGAGCGTGTACTCGACACCCGCCGTGAGCTCCACGTTCCAGAGATCGAACACGTCGCTCTCACCATACGTTTGAGCGACCGGCGGACCGTCGACGACAATGCTGTTCCGGCCGTCGTCCCATTCGATGTACGCGTTGCCGACGCCGCCGAGCACCTGCTTCACGGCTCCCGGATGGTAGGTGCCGGGCGGATTGACGCGGAAGTCGCCGAGGACGAGGCGAGTTGACGTTCCCACATCCTCGGTGATGAGCGGGCCCCAGCACGCCGGCCATGGAACACCGATGCCCGGCTGATAGATCTGCGCCGCCCAGGTGTTGGGTCCCCCCGCCACGCCCACTCCGGCCCAGACCCCGGCCCCCTGGGTCAGGCCGTAGACATCGCCCGGATTCTGGGTCAGGACTCCTCCTCCATGCGCGAGCGGAAGCGGACCCGAACAGTCCTTGACGCGGATGCCGTAGACCCCCCCAGCCCCGGTCTCATCCTCGACGACGAGGCCGTACCAATCGGCCGGTCCCGTGCTGTAGGAACCATATTCGAGGCCTTGCTCGTGAACGCGAGCGTTGCGTCCTGCCCAGTAGGGGGCGGCGGCCGGGTTGTGGAACAGGAAGAGGCGCAGGTCGGTGACGTCTTCCGGTCGCATGTCGAGGAAGAAGGTGTAGGCGCTTCCGGCCTCGAGGAAGATGTCCCAGATCTGGATCCTCGGGAAGCTCGCGGAGACGAAGCGGAGCTCGTTGACCGGCAGGATGTCGGCGCCTGCTTCATACATGACGGTTCCGATGTCGGCTCCCGAGAAGCGGCTCACGCGGGCATAGTCCGTGCCCAGAGGATTGTGGTTGTAGTCGCCCACCACGAAATCCATGCCGGTGAAGCGGTTCGATGTGGCGAGCAGTGTCGCCACGCAATCGGGATCGGGCGCGGTGGCGTCCCACACCCCGAGGTCCCAGTCGGAGACGAGGTTCGACTTGACGCCCACCACGTTCCAGTAGACGACGTTCTGGTCGAAGGAGAAGTAAGCCGGCGTGAAGTTGAGGCCGGTGATGAAATCGTCCGGCATCGGCTGATAGGTGCAGATGAGCGCTGCGCTCTCCGCGGGGCTCGCGAGGCCCGCGGCCGGCCCGGCATCCCATCGCGGCGCCGGGAGCAGCTCGAGAGCGGGAACCGGCGGTGCCAGTCCCGCCTCCGCCGCCACGTGATCCGTTCCCGCGCCTGGACCCTTTCGGCCGGTCATGCGCCGGCGGAGCAACTCGAGCTTCGCTCGTTCGCCCTCGGTGAGGCCTCGTGGCCCCGATGAGGACGTGATGATCTCGATCTTGGTGTCCGGGGGCACGGCCGGTGGCGGGGGCGCCGCGGCCGCCGGGACGCCAAGGACGAGAATCATGAAAGCGATGGGAAGGTGCCGGCGGACAAGGCACGGGATCAGGCCACGGATGGTGGTGCGGGGGGGCATCAAGACCTCCTTGAGGAGCAAGAGCGAAGGCGGGTGTTCCGGAACGTCACGAGATTAGCAGATTCCGGAAAGGCGATGTGGCGGGGCGTCGTCGCAGTTCACGAGCGACCGTCAGCCATGCTCGCTGGAGCGGATCTCTCTGGACCGGGGATCGTGTGAGCGTGATCCACCTGTTCGCTTACTGCGCCAGCACCTCGCGTAGCTGGCCCACCGCCCAGTCGATCTGCTCGCGCGTGATGACCAGCGGCGGCGCGAGGCGGATCGTGTGCGTGTGCGTGTCCTTGCAGAGCATGCCGCGGTCCTTGAGCGCGTAGCAGTACTGGCGGGCGCCGCCCGCCGATGCATGGAGCTCGATGCCGGCCCACAGGCCGATCGAACGGACCTCCTTCACGCGCGGGGAGTCGAGCCCGTTGAGTCGCGTCTTGAGGTAGTCCCCGAGCTCGGCGGCGCGCTCGACCAGCCGTTCCTCGACCAGCACGTCGAGCGCCTCGCTGGCCACGGCGCAGGCGAGCGGGTTGCCCCCGTAGGTGGATCCATGGATCCCGGGGGTGAAGACATCCATCACCTTCGCGTCGGCGAGGAACGCCGACACCGGATAATAGCCGCCGGAGAGCGCCTTCCCGATCGTGACGCCGTCGGGCCGGATCCCCTCGTGCTCGAAGGCGAACATCTTCCCGGTGCGACCGAGTCCCGACTGGATCTCATCCAGGATGAGGAGCGCCTTCTCGCGGTTGCACAGCTCGCGGAGTCCCGCGAGGAATCCCCGGGGCGGGATGACGACACCCCCCTCGCCCTGGATCGGCTCGACCAGGACGGCGCAGGTGCGCGGCGTGAACGCCGCGCGCATGGCCTCGAGATCACCGTAGGGCACGATCCGGAACCCGGGGGTGAAGGGACCGAAGCGGCTCGTGCTGTCGGGGTCGGTCGAGAAGCCGACGATGGTCGTCGTCCGGCCGTGGAAGTTCCCCTCGCAGACGATGATCTCGGCTTCCGGGTAGGGGATCCCCTTCACGTCGTAGCCCCACTTGCGCGCGGCCTTGATCGCAGTCTCGACGGCCTCGGCGCCGCTGTTCATGAGGAGCGCCCGGTCGAACCCGGTCAGCCTGCACAGCTTCTCGAGGAGCGGGGGGAACACGTCGTTGCGGAAGGCCCGCGAGGTGAGGGCGAGCTTCTTCGCCTGCCGGGCAAGCGCCGCCGCGATCCGCGGGTGGCAGTGGCCCTGGTTGACGGCCGAGTAGGCGGCCAGGAAGTCCATGTAGCGCTTGCCCTCGACATCCCAGAGGTAGACGCCCTCGCCCCGCTCGATCACCACGTCGAGCGGGTGGTAGTTGTGGGCGCCGTACTGGGTCTCGAGATCGATCAGGCTCTTGCTCGAAGGGATCTGCGTCGCCATGCCTTGACTCTCCCGTGCCCGGCCCACCCTACAGCGTGAATGTGAACTCGTCGACGAGCGCGCCCGGCACCCGGCCGCTCTGCACCGAGCGCCCGCCGTAGGTGTGCGCGTCGATGATGAACTCGCGCTCCGCGGTCAGCCCGACCAGGTGCTCGCCGAGTATCCGGTAGATCGTCTCGTCGAAGCGCATGACGTTGACCGGCGCCGTGATCTTCCCGTTCTCGACCCAGAAGGTCGCAAAGCGCGTCATCCCGGTCATCCGGCACGCCGTCCGGTCGGAGTAATTGAGATAGTGCACGTTGTTGATGAAGAGCCCCTCTCCGAGCTCGCCGAGGACGCGGTCCCGCTGCAGGCTGCCGGCGGCCATGTCGAGCGAAGACGGCATCTCCCAGAGCGATGCCCCGTTGGTCGGCACGCCGTACTCCTTGGCCGAGCGGGGCGAGACGAGGCAGTTCGAGAAGCAGCCCCGGGAGATCAGGTCGACCTGCGGCGGCTTGATGAAGCCCGCGTTCTGGAAGTCGGGCGCCACGCCGTTCGCCGTGTCCTCGACGATCGCGACCGCCGGATTGAGCCGGGCGCCTTCCTCCACCATCTTGATGAGCGTGGTCTGCTTGGTCTTGTGGTCCTTGAGCCCGAAGCCGCCCCAGGACACGGTGCCCAGGATGTCGTAGACGGCGAAGGGTGCGAGGTATACCCGGTAGCGCCCGGGATCGATCGTCTGCGGCGGGCGCGTCAGGATCGCGAGCTGCTCGTCGGCCGCGGCCATCTTGCCGGCGAGCTCCTCCTCGTCCCAGGTGAAGCCGGCGTAGGCGCACTTCACCGCCTTGTCCGCGTGGTGGTACAGGCTCCAGTCCAGGTTGAACGTGAAGGTGGAGAACCAGTTCTTCTGCCCGAACGAGTTGGCGAAACCGGAGTGGATGCCGCCCCCGGCGTAGATGCCGACCAGGTCCTGCCGGCTCCCGGCGGCGAGGACCGTGCCGGCGGCGTCGGTGCCCGCGGGGAGCCGGTTCGTGCCGTGCTTCTCTCCCGAGCGCACCTCCTCCGAGTAGAGGAGATGCGGATCCTCGGGCAGGAGCGGAAGCATGACGCGGAGGTCCGCGATCAGGCTCGCGACCCGCGCGTGATCGGCGTCCCGGCCGCCGGTCAGGGTGACCGAGCCCTTGGCGTGCCTCTTGCCGCGAATCAGCTCGACCTCGATCTCGCGCTGTACGACGCTGCCTGCCTGCCGCACAGAACTCTTGCTGAAGCGCACGAACTCGGAGTCCTCGCCCTGGAAGGATGCCGTGGCGATCTCACCCGTCTCGAGCTTCGACCAGACGAAGTCGGCCAGTTCGTAGAAGTAGCCTTGCATCGCTCAAGCTCCTCCGAAGACGTCGACGCTCGCGAAGAGACAGGCCGGCGAGGCGTGGCCGACCCGCACCGCCTGGTTCGGCTCCCCCTTGCCGCAGTTCGGGGTGCCCAGGATGTTCCGGGTGGCGACCGATCCCGACCATCTTGAGGTTCCGCCAGAAGGTGGCCGAGATCCCCCGGTAGTTGGGCTTCCTGACGAGCGTGGTGAGCTTTCCGTTCTCGATGAGCTGTCCCCACTCGCAGCCGAACTGGAACTTGTTGCGCGAGTCGTCGATGGACCAGGCTGTTGTTGCTCTGCATGTAGATGCCGCGCTCGACCGCCGCGATCATCTGCTCGAGCGTCGAGGTGCCCGGCTCGAGGTTCAGGTTGGCCATCCGATCGATCGGCGGCCGGTTCCAGCTCGAGGCGCGGGCGTTGGCCACGCCGGCCATCCCCGCGCGCGCTGGGAGATGATGCTGCCGAGCGGCCGCTCGAGGATGCCGTTCCGGATGATGTACTCCTTCCGGGCCGGGACCCCGTCGTCGTCGAAGCCGAAGCTCGCGAACTCGTTCCGGAGGGTGGGATCGTAGGTGATGTTGAGGAGGTCCGAGCCGTAGCGGTAGCTCCCGAACATGTCGAGCGTCACGAAGCTCGTGCCGGCGTAGTTCCGCTCGTCGCCGAGGATGCGGTCGAGCTCGAGCGGATGCCCGATCGACTCGTGGATCTGGAGGATCATCTGATCCGGGGCGAGGAGGAGGTCCATGGTGCCGGTCGGGCAATTGGGCGCCGCGAGGAGCGCGAGCGCCTCGGCGGCGATGCGCGGCGCGGCGTCGAAGAACCCGGCCTCGTCGAGCACCTCGAGACCGCCCTGGCGGCAGGTACCGCGCCCGCCGAGCGAACGGGTCTGGGTCTCGGATCCCTCGTTCGCCGTGGCGCTGAGGACGGGGACCAGGAAGGAGAACTCCTGCTCGACATGTCCGCCCTGATTGGTGAGGTAGAGGGTGCGCGAGCGCGTGTGCCAGAGCGCCGCCTCCCAGTCGACGATCCGCGGATCGATCTTCAGCCGCTCGCTCTCGCGTTTGAGGATAGCGATCTTGTCGGCGAGCGACGTCGACTCCCAGGGCACCGCGACCGGGGTCGCGTACTGCCCCTGCGGCGAGGGCATCGGCACCTGCGAGAAGTCGGTCACCGCGCGGCGGGCCGTGCGCTCGGCCCAGGTGCGCGCCTGCGCGCAGGCGGTCTCGAGCCCGCGCGCCGAGAGATCGGACGTGGCCGCATAGCCGAGGCCGCCGCCATCGATCACAGTCACCATGGCCCCGGTGTCGGTCGAGCGGGCGACCGGCTGGAGCACGTTCTGCCGCATGCGCAGCATCTCGGAGCGCTCGTCGACGAAGCGGAGCGAGCAGAAATCGACTTGCGGAGCGACACGGCGGAAGAGCTCCGCGATCGGCTCGGACATCGTGGCCTCCTCGAGGCGTTAGATTCCCGCGCGCGGCCGGCGCTTCGCATCCGGCACCGCCCCCGGGGGGGCGCGACGGTGCGTGCATCCCCGATTAAACCCGATGAGAATACGTCATGGCGGGCGGCGGCGCCAGCCCGTCCTTACGCGGCCGGGTGTCGCCGCAGGAGAGGGATGCCGCGCGCGCTTCCATGCGCAAGCGGTGAAGCCGGAAGGAGTGCGGCCGGCGGCGCCGCTACATCAGCGCGCGAGGAGGAGGCGATAGCGCGCCTCGATGCAGTCGCCGGACGCAGAGACGGCGGCGCATGCGCCACCTCCCGGATCGGCTCTCAGTCGACGCTCGCCGTGGTGTAGTCGTCCATGTGCCCGCCCGGCGTCAAACCGGCCCGAAGGATCCCTCTTCCAGCGCGCCGCGGATCAGGATCTCCCCGTGCCGCAGGTGCCAGCGGCCGCGCGCCATCACGTCGCGCACGCGGTTCGCGGCATCGAGGACGACGAGGTCCGCATCGGCGCCCACCGCGATGCGCCCCTTCCGCTCGAGGCGGAGATGGCGGGCCGGGTTCGCGGTCATGGGAAGGAGCGCTGTCTCGAGCGGCACGCCGCGCTCGAGGAGGTCGGCGAGCATCTCGGCGAGCGCTTCCGGCCGGCCTACCCCCATGTGCACGAGGCGGCCCTCTGCGTCGAAGGCGGGGAGCGAGCCGCCGGCATCGGTCGAGACGGTGATGCGCTCGCGCGGGAGGTCCCGCGCGAAGAACTCGGCGACCGCATCGGGCGCGGGGATCGCCTCGCTGCCGGGGGCGACCGGCGAGGCGGTGACATCGATCGTCACGCCGCGCGCGGCGAGCGCCATCGCCTCCTCGAACAGCGCGCGGCACCGGTTCACGTGCGTCGGCTGGAACACGCCGGGGGGGATCTCGGTCGCGTCGAGCGCGGCCCGCACGAGCTCGAGCCCACGCGCGCCGTTCCCCACATGCAGGTGGAGGATGCCGGCCTTCCCCGCCAGCATCCCGGCCGTGTGCGCCTCGCCGGCGAGGCGGAGGATCTCCTCGAGAGTCGGCTGGCTCGAGCGGTGGTCGCTCACCGCGATCTCGCCGATGCCGAGCACCGGCTCGATGAACACGATGTCGCCGCGCACGCTCCCGGTGAGGGTCGCCGGCGGCACGTGGTAGCCGCCGACCAGGCAGTACGCGCTCAACCCCTCGGCTGCGAGCGCGCGCGTCCGCGCGACGAGGGCGGCGGGGGAGCGGGTCACGTCGTCGGTGCCGAGGAGGCCGACCACGGTCGTGGTCCCGCCGCGCGTGAAGTGCGAGAGCGGAACGGGCGGCACGCTCGAGGCGGGTCCCCCCTCGCCGCCGCCGCCCGTCACGTGGACGTGACCGTCGATGAGCCCGGGGATGAGCCGCGCGCCCGCGAGGTCCACGACCTCGGCGCCCAGCGCGCGGAGCGCGTCGAGATCGGGGGTCTCGCCCCCCAGCCAGGCCACGCGCTCACCGGCGACCAGCACTGCACTCGTGCCGCGCGGCGCCGGCGCGAACACCTCGGCGTTCACGATGAGCGAGAGCATGGTGGATGACCCCGCGGCGCCGGACCCGCCGCCGGCGCGCCGCCGGCGCGCCCGGGCTAGGCGATCCCCGACTTGATCCGCATGCCGTAGAACGATCGGCGGACGAAGAACATCGCGATCAGGAGGAAGATCACCGCCGCCACCGCGCTCGTGCCGCGGTTCAGCTCGATCGCGAGCTCGACGGCGAGGAGCCCGAAGAGCGTCGTGAACTTGATGATCGGGTTCATGGCCACCGACGAGGTGTCCTTGAACGGATCGCCGACCGTGTCGCCGACCACCGTTGCTGCGTGGAGCGGCGTCCCCTTCTGCTTGAGCTCGACCTCGACCACCTTCTTCGCGTTGTCCCAGGCGCCGCCGGCGTTGGCCATGAAGATGGCCTGGTAGAGGCCGAAGGTGGCGATCGAGATCAGGTAGCCGATGAAGAAGAACGGCTCGAGGCAGGCGAAGGCGAGGGTCGAGAAGAAGACGGTGAAGAAGATGTTCTTCATGCCTTGCTGCGCGTACTGGGTGCAGATCTCGACCACCTTCTTCGAGTCCTCGATCGAGGCCTTCTCGGCCCCGGAGTCGAGCCTGATCTTGGACTTGATGAACTCGACCGCGCGGTAGGCGCCGGCGGAGACGGCCTGGATCGAGGCGCCGGTGAACCAGAAGATGATGGCGCCGCCGGTGACCAGCCCGAGCACGAAGGGCGGATGGAGGAGCGAGAGCTTCTCGACCCCGGTCGTCAGGCCGTTGGTGAGGAGCACGATGATCGAGAAGATGAGCGTGGTCGCGCCCACCACCGCGGTCCCGATGAGCACCGGCTTGGCGGTGGCCTTGAATGTGTTGCCGGCGCCGTCGTTCGATTCGAGGAAGTGCTTGGCGCGCTCGAAGTTCGGCGTGAAGCCGAAGTCCTTCTCGATCTCCTCCTTGATGTTCGGGATGTTCTCGATCACCGAGAGCTCGTAGACCGACTGCGCGTTATCGGTGACCGGCCCGTAGGAGTCGACCGCGATCGTCACCGGGCCCATGCCGAGGAAGCCGAAGGCGACGAGGCCGAAGGCGAAGACGGCGGGGGCGAGCATCAGGCCGAAGGGCATCGCCGTCGACACGCCGTACGCGATCCCCATCAGGGCGACGATCGTGAGCCCCATCCAGTAGCCCGAGAAGTTGCCGGCGACGAGCCCGGAGAGCACGTTGAGCGAGGCTCCGCCCTCGCGCGATGCGTTGACGATCTCCTTCACGTGCCCCGATTCGGTCGAGGTGAAGATCTTGACCAGCTCGGGAATGATGGCGCCGGCCAGCGTGCCGCACGTGATGATGGTCGCAAGCTTCCACCAGAGCGTCGGGTCCCCGGCCAGGGTCGGGATCAGGAGCGCCGAGGCCACGTAGGTCACCGCCACCGAGACGAGCGAGGTGATCCAGACCAGGCTCGTGAGCGGCGCCTCGAAGTTCATCTCGTCGGCGTCCTTGTAGCGGGCGCGGGCGATCCAGTTGTTCAGGTGGTAGGAGAGCCCGCTCGTCACGATCATCATGATGCGCATGACGAAGATCCAGACCAGGAGCTGGATCTGCACCGTCGGGTCCTTGACCGCGAGCAGAATGAAGGTGATGAGCGCGACCCCGGTCACGCCGTAGGTCTCGAAGCCGTCGGCGGTCGGACCCACCGAGTCGCCGGCGTTGTCGCCCGTGCAGTCGGCGATGACGCCGGGGTTCCGCGCGTCGTCCTCCTTGATGTTGAAGACGATCTTCATGAGATCGGAGCCGATGTCGGCGATCTTGGTGAAGATGCCGCCGGCGATGCGGAGCGCCGCGGCGCCGAGCGATTCGCCGATCGCGAAGCCGATGAAGCAGGGGCCGGCGTAGTCGCGCGGGACGAAGAGCAGAATGGCGAGCATCATGATGAGCTCGACCGAGATCAGGAGCATCCCGATCGACATGCCGGCGTGGATCGGGATGGCGTACGTCGGGAAAGGCTTGCCGCCGAGGCTCGCGAACGCGGTGCGCGAGTTGGCGTAGGTGTTGACCCGGATCCCGAACCAGGCCACGCCGTAGCTGCCGCCGATGCCGACCAGGCTGAAGATGAGGATGACGAGCACTTTCAGGGGCTCGAAGTGGCGGAGCCCCCAGAAGTACCCGACCATGATGATGCCGATGCAGAGCTCGAGAAGGAGGAGGAACTTGCCCTGCGTGATGAGATAGGTCTTGCAGGTCTCGTAGATGAGCTCCGAGATCTCCCGCATCGAGCGATGCACCGGCAGCCTCCGCAGCTCGATCGCGGTCATGAGGCCGAAGAGCCCGCCGAGGAGGCAGATGCCGATCCCGACCAGGAGGAGCGACCACCCGGTCATCCCGAAGAAGGTGACCTGGGTCAAGTCGGGGAGGATGAGATCGGCCTCGCTCGCCGCGGCGGCTGGTGCGAGGGCGGCCGCGAGCGCGCCGGCGGCGAGGAGGGCGCCGAGGAGGCGCCGCGCCGGGCGGGCGGTCAGGACGGTCCGAAGCCAGCCGAACGGACGCACGTCGACACGCACCGCGCGGGTGCCATTAGCGATGACCATGGTTCCCCCAGTAGGATTGGTCCGGCTCGGAGCTCTGCGCCATCCGAGCGCGGCGAAAGCCGACGTTTTGTACCACGCGTGGCACGATCGGTCGAGTCCTTCCTTGGCGCCGGGCGGCCGGCGCCAAGCTTGCCAGTGCGGGCCCCTAGCGGGACCAGCGCTCCATCTGCCGGCGATGCCGGAGCACGTGCACGATGGCGTGCTCGAGCATCATCTCCGGGTCGTAGGTCGGGCCCCAGCGGGCCTGGAAGCGGATCGCCATGACCGTTGCTTCATCGGCGTGATAGAGGCCGTCGAGCGCGCCCTCGGCGTAACGCAGGGCGTCGGCGAGTCGCGCCCGCACGTCGCTCGGGGTGGCGAGGAGAGCGGCATCGGGCCGCGTCTCGTCGACCGGGAGACCGCGCGCGCGGCGAATGTAGTTGGCGTGCCCGCGCACCGCCCCGATCACATGGGTGCAGACCGCGCGGAGCGTCTTCGTGTCGGGGTCCTGGCTCGGCTGCTCCCAGCCGAGCGCGCCGGGCGGGAGGTTCTCGAGCGTGCGGCAGAAGTCCTCGGCCGCGCGCGCAAACTCATCCATGAGCGCGCCGAAGCCGCCGGGGAGTCCGGGGCGGGCGAGGAACTGGGCGCCTGGGGCTGGCATCTGTTGTCTCCGGTCGCGGCGAGCGGCGCCGCAGTCCAGGTCAGGGTGAAACGCGATCCACGAGCATGAGCGCGATGATCGCCGGCAAGTAGACGATCGAGTAGAAGAAGACGCGCCGCGCCGCGCGGTCGTCCCGGCGGCGCGCGAGGGAGAGGGCGAGGAGGACGAAGATCGCGCCGAGCGCGAGCGCTCCCGCCAGGTAGAGATGTCCGGTCAGGCCGATCGCGGTCGGCAGCACGCTCACGAGGAGGAGGAGGATGCTTGTCGCCGTGATCTGCCGGAAGGTCCAGGTGCCGCTCGGATCGACGACCGGCCACATCGGGAAGTGCCCTCGCGCGTAGTCTTCCCGGTAGAGCCACGCGATTGCGAAGAAGTGCGGGAGCTGCCACGCGTAGAGGAGCGCGAAGAGCGCGAGCGCCCCGGCGCCGAGCTCGCCGCGCGCCGCGACCCAGCCGATCACCGGCGGGAGCGCGCCGGGGATGGCGCCGACCGCCGTGCACCAGGGGGTCGTGCGCTTGAGCGGTGTGTAGGCGAGGACGTAGCTTGCGAGCGTGAGCGCGGCGACGAGGCTCGCCGCCGGGCTCACCGCCACCGCGAGCCAGACCAGGCCGAGCGCGGCGAGATCCACCGCGAAGATGAGCACCGCATCGGGTGTCAGGCGGCCGCTCGGGAGGGGCCGGCGCCGCGTGCGGTGCATGCGCGCGTCGGCCTCGCGCTCGAGGAACTGGTTGAGGGCGCTCGCGCCGCCGGCCACGAGCCCGGTGGCGAGGAGGAGATGGACGAGCCGCCCGATCTCGAGCCCGCTCCGGGCGCCGAGCATGTAGCCGACGAGTGTCGTCACGAGGACGAGGGTCGTGATGCGCGGCTTGGTGAGCGCCGAGTAGTCGGCGAAGCGGGAGGCGACGGCGGCGGCCGGCGCCTGGTGCAAGGTGCCCGGCTGCGCCGCGGGCGGCCCGCCGGGCGCCGGGCTCCGGGCGCCGAGCGGGGCGATGGGCGAGGGATGGCTCGTGCTCACGTGGTCGCCGTCCGGCCGATGAGGGTGGGGGCGGTGGCCCGCGAGGTCGGGACGGCGAGGCGCGCCCGGCGGTGGCTCATGAGCGTGAAGAGAAGGCTCACGCCGAGGATCGCCGCTCCGGTCGTCACGTGCGCCGTGGCCGGGACCACCGCGAGGCGGGTCATGACCGTGACGGCGCCGAGGAGGATCTGGACGGCGACCCCGAGGACGAGGAGGAGCGCGGCGTTCGCGGCGCCGCCGAGCGCCCGGCGCTCGCGTGCGGCCCGCACGGCCATGGTGACGATGAGGACGGTCACGACGAGCGCGCCCAGGCGGTGCACGAACTGGATGGCGACGAGCGGCAGCGACAGGTCCGGGATCAGCTGCCCGTTCGCCAGGGGGAAATCGGTGATGGCGAGACCGGCCTTGGTGTGGCGGGTGAGCGCGCCGAGGATGAGCTGTCCGTAGATGGCCGCGGTCGTGGCGATCGCCATCGCCAATAGCTGCGGAGAGACGCCAACTTCGGCGCCGCGCGCCCGGGCGCTCGCCGCGGCCCGCTCCCAGGCCGGCGACGTGACGACGGCGATCGTGACCAGGAGGCAGAAGAAGGCCTGGGCGACGCAGGCGTGTGCCATGGACACCGCGGTCGGGAGGAGGAGGAGCACGGTGAGCCCGCCGAGGAGGCCCTGGGTGACGACGGCGGCGAGGGCCAGGAGGCCAAGCCGCCGTACCCAGCGGCGCGGCTCGGCGCGCGCCAGCCATATCGCGAGCACGATGGTCAGGATGCCGATCGTCGCCGCGATCATGCGATGGCCGTGCTCGTAGAGGATGCCGCCGACCATCGGCGGGAAGACCATGCCGTAGGAGAGGGGCCAGTCGGGAACGGCGAGTCCCGATCCGGTCGAGGTGACGAGCCCGCCGGCCGTGATCAGGAGAAGGGTGGCGACGACCGTGAACACGGCATAGGCATGGAGGGCTCGCGAGCGGGGCCCCTCGCGGCGGCCCCCGGCCTCCCTGGTTTGCTCCTGGCTCATCGTCCCCCCCTTGTGTCGGCGTCGGTCGCGGCGGCCGCCTGGAACGTGAAGTCCAGGGTCGCCGGCATCCCGAGCTCGACGGTCACGTTCTGCGTCTGCGGACCCAGCCTCTCGTGCCAGGCCTCGATCGTATACGTGCCGGGCGGGACGTCCCGGATCGCAAAGGACCCGCCGTCCCCGCTCACGGCGAAGAAGGGATGCGGTAGCACGCCGGCCCAGCTCTCCATCCAGGGGTGCACGTCGCACTTGATGCGGACCATGATCTCCTCGGCATCGAAGGTCCGCGTCACCTCGAGGCCCTGGTCGGGCATGCCGATGTTGAAGGCCTTCGTGTTCCTGGCCAGCGAGTGCACGTTGTGCAGAGTGCCGTCCGAGTTCCGGATCGTGAGCGGCTGCCCGACCAGGATGCCGAAGACGTGCGGCCGGTACTGGCAGCCTACCTGATCGAGCAGCACGGGCTCGCGCGGGGTCGCGTAGCGCACTCCCGGCGGGAGTCCGGCCTTCAAGTAGACGAAGACGTTGTGCAGCGAGCCGTCGGCGTTGACGACGAGGCTCTCGCTCGCCGGCGCCGCAGCGTGTCGGGTCTTGCAGTACGGATCGGCACCCATGTTGATCGTCGCGGCGGCGGGCGGCGCGCCCGCGAGGAGCACCCGGCCCGCGATGACTCCCCCCGATCCCGGCGCCGGGAGCGGGGTTGCCGCCGGTTGCCCGGCCGGTTCTCCGGCCCCGGGTGCCCCGGCCTCGCCGCCGGGGGGCGCCGCCTCCCTCCCGCTTCCCCCGCTGCCGCACGACGCGGTGGCGAGGACGACGAGAAGGGCGGCGAATCCCGCCCAGGGCTTCGCTCTCATCTCGGGCAGCTCCTATGCCAGCGGGACTCGGGGCACGCGAGACCTGGAGGTCGGACCGGGGAGAATCGGGCGACGGGCCCGGGCCGGCAGCGCCCGGCCGAATGGGGAAGGGTAGGGGCCTGCGGCCTTCGTTTCAACGGTTTTCCCGGCCAGGCCGGGCAAAAGGGAGCCTCCCGGGACCGGTCCCTCAAGCGGGGGATCGATCCCGGGAGGGGACGACTTCGCGGTCGACCCGGGGCTCCGCCGCGTCGGGGCGCCCCGCGTCCGGTGGGGGCCGCCTAGTAGCGCACCTGCCACTGGGCCTTCATGCTCCAGTCGCTGTCGTAGCCCTCGCGCTCGTGCGTGATGTTCGTGAACTCGAACTGGAGCCGGTCCTTGTTCTGGTCCGGGTCCTCGAGGAAGTGGAGTCCGAGCGCCATCGCGAGCTCGGTGTCGGAGTTCTCGTCCTTGTCGACGTCGGGGTCGTAGTTCGCGAGGCGCGCCCCGACATCCCAGCCCTTGAGCCAGCCCTCGCTGCGGAAGAGGACATTCCCGGCGATCTGCATTCCGCGCTGGGTGAACCCCTGGTCGCCGGGGGCCGGCAGCGCCGGCCCGGTCGTGTCCGCCAGCGCGTCGCTCATGGCCTTGGCGAAGGCCCGGGTGTTCGTGCCGTTCAGGATCTCCCCCTCGACGATGACCCGGCCCGCTGTGAGCTGGCGCGTGAAGTTCCCGTCGAGCCCCCAGCAGGTGAGCATCTCGCTGTAATCGCGCTCCTCCGGGATCGCGAAGGATGAGGAGCCGAAGCTGTAGAGCCCGCCGCCGGCGAGGACCGGATTGGCGAGATACGAGCCGGCAAGCTCGACGCCGGGGAGGACCGCGTACTCGGCCCGCCCACCGAAGAGCTTCGCGTCGTTCAGGTCCCGGAAGTCGAGGGGAGCGTTCCGGCCATCTCCGTTCCATACACCGGCGTAGATCTCGAGCGGGATATCGCTCTCGTAGAAGTTGCCCTGGTACATGATGCCCAGGTCGCGGGAGATCCACAGGCTTCGCGTGAAGTTCCCGTTCACGATCGGGCTCCGATCGACGACCAGCTGGTCGCTCGAGGAGCGCAGCTCCTCGCGGCTGATCGGGAGCTTGTACTGGCCGAAGAGGAGCCCGAACGACTCGGCGCGCTTGTACTGGAAGTAGGCGTCCTCGAGCACCGGGCCGGCGAGCTCCGAGGCGGGCTGCGCCTGGAGGAGGCGGGCGAACTCCTGGAGCGCGAGCTGGAGCCGCACCCGGTAGTACTGGTTCCAGTCGGCGGTCGCGCGCAGGCGGAGCCTGCGGAGCCGGAAGTAGTTGAGATCGGACGCCGGCGTTTCACCGCGGGCGCCGATGTGGTCGTACTGCCAGCGCACCTGCGCGAAGCCGTCGATGGTGAGCGACTTGTCAGCGTTCCCGGCCGTGGCGCCCGCCGGCGCCGCCGCGGCCGTGCTGCCCGTGCCGAGCGCAAGCGCGAGCCCGGCGGCGGCAGCCAGGCACGCGACCCTTCTCCTTCCTGTCATCTACGGATCTCCTCTGAAGTCCGGCGGGGTCGGCCCGCGGCGGCAGGGCTGGATCGCGGCCCGCCGGGGCGACTTTTCGCCGATAGCCGCGGAGGACTCTAGGCGGCGAATGTGGCGATCCGGTCACATGCGCGGCACAAGTTCGCGGCGGCCGGGGAGAAGTGGGGGGAGGCGCGGGATGGGCGGTGAGGACGCCGGTGGCGATCCGGGCCGCCTCCGACTATGATGCGCTGGCCATCCGCGATCGCCAGCTCCTGGGACGGGATACCGGTGGGGACAGCTGGGGCATGCTGAAGGTCCTGATCATCGACGACGAGCCGGATATCGTCGATCTCGTGAGTCACCACCTCAAGGCGCAAGGCTACGAGCCGCTCGGCGCGGCCACGGGAGCGGACGGCCTCGCCCGCGCCCGCGAGCACCCGGACCTGATCATTCTCGACCTCATGCTCCCCGACATGGACGGCACCGAGGTCTTGCGAGCGCTCAAGGCGGACGAGCGCACGCGGTCGATTCCGGTCATCTTCCTCTCCGCCCGCTCCGGCGAGGTGGATCGGGTCGTCGGCTTCGAGCTCGGCGGCGAGGACTACGTGCCGAAGCCCTTCAGCCCGCGCGAGCTGGCGTTACGCGTGCGCGCCGTCCTCCGCCGCCGGCAGGACGCCGAGGAGGAGGCGACGGTGCGCCGCGCCGGCATTCTCGTCGACACGGCGGGGCACCGGGCGGAGGTGGACGGCGTTCCGATCGAGCTCACCGCCACCGAGTTCAAGCTGCTCCACTATCTCCTCACCCATCCCGGACGCGTCCTCGAGCGGGATCGCCTCCTCGATGCGGTGTGGGGACAGGACGTCTATGTCACGCCGCGCACGGTGGACACCCACGTGCAGCGGCTCCGCCAGAAGCTCGGTGTCCACGGCCGTCTGATCGAGACGGTGCGCGGCGTCGGTTACCGTTGCAGCGCCGAGGAATGACCGGGCACGGGTAGCTCCGGCCCGCGGAGTGAGGATGCGCCTTCCGATCTCGATCAAGCTGGCGATGACTTATCTCGCGGTCGTCTGCGCGGTCGGGCTCCCGGCCATCCTCGTCATCGACCGCATGATCGCACGGAGCCTGAACGAGCGACGCGATCGCGAGCTCCTCTCCCGCACCCGCCTGCTCGCCGAGTACCTCGCGGCGAGCGACGCGGCGCTTGCGCTGGCTGCCGCCGCGCCCGATTCGACCGCGGCGCCCGGTCGCGCCCGGGTCGTCGCGGTCGTCGACCCGATCGTCGATCGCCTCGGCATCGCGGCCGGCGGCCGCGTGCGCCTCATCGCTCGGGACCGCCAGCTGGTCGGGGATTCCGAGCTCGATCCGCCCGCCATCCTCGCTGCGCGCGGTGCCGTCGGTCGCGATGCAGTCGACTCGGCGTTCGCGACGGGCCAGGGGCTCGAGCGCGCCCGCGGCGGGCGGCCTGCCCTCGTGCACGCCGCCGCCCTGCTGCCCATCTCCGGGAGCGGGGCCGTGGTGAGCCTCTCGGCGCCGCAGGCCGAGATCGAGGCGGTGATCCGCGCCATCCGCGAGCGCCTCCTGGCCGCTGCGGGCGCCGCGCTCGTGCTCGGTCTCCTCCTGAGCCTGGCCGCCGGCCGGGCCGTATCGGCGCCGCTCCGCACGATGACGCGGGTCGCCCGCCAGCTCGCCAGCGGATCGCGTGCCGAATGGCTCCGCCTGCCGCCGGGCGACGAGCTCGGCGACCTCGCGGCCGCGCTCGACCGCATGGGCGCCGAGCGGGCGCGGAGCGTCGAGGAGCTCGAGAGCGAGAAGGAGCAGCTGCGCGGCGTTCTCGACGGCATGGCCGAGGGCGTGCTGCTCCTCGGCCTGAGCGGGCGGATCCTCCTCGCCAACGGCGCCGCGCGCGCCGCGCTGCCGCATGGCGAGGAGCTCATCGGCCGCACGCCGCTCGAGGTGACGCGGTCTCCCGAGCTGGATGCGCTCGTCGGCGAGGCGCGCGCCGCCGGCGGCGCGCGCGGCCACGTGACGCTCGGCGGCGGGACGCGCGCCTTCGATGCCAGCGTCATTCCGCTCGCCGGCGCCGATGGCGGGCTCATCATCGTGCTCCACGACATCACGGAGCTCAAGCGACTCGAGACCGTGCGCCGCGAGTTCGTGGCCAACATCTCGCACGAGCTGCGCACGCCGCTCACGGCGATCCGCGGCTTCATCGACACCCTCGCCGACGATCCGGACCTGGCCCCCGCGGACCGGGAGCGCTTCCTGGCGGCCGCCGGGCGCCACGCGCACCGGCTGTCGAATCTTGTGGACGACCTCCTCGCGCTGGCCAGGCTCGACAGCCCCGAGTATCAGCTCGATCTCGTGCCGTGCGACGTGCAAACCGCGATCGGGAACGCGATCGAGCTCCACAGCGGGGGCGCGCGCGAGCGGCAGGTCGCCGTGCGCGCGGAGGTGGAGCCGGGCCTCCCACCCGCGTTCGCCGATCCGGGTGCGCTCGATCAGATCCTCTCGAACCTGATCGACAACGCGATCAAGTACAACCGCGAGCGCGGGACGGTGACGGTGCGCGCGGTGCGCGCCGGGGACCTCGTGCGTGTCGCGGTCGAGGACTCGGGCGTCGGCATCGCTCCGGTCCACCTGCCGCGGATCTTCGAGCGGCTCTATCGCGTCGATCCGGGCCGCTCGCGGGCCGAGGGCGGCACCGGTCTCGGCCTCGCCATCGTCAAGCACCTCGTCCTCAAGCACGGCGGAGACGTGTGGGTGACGAGCGAGCCGGGCCTCGGCTCGACCTTCTGGTTCACCCTGAAGCTCGATCTCGGCGCCAAGCCCCCGCGCGGCTAGCTAGTCGCAGCTGGGCTTGACCTGCCCCCACTCGCCCCCCGGTCCACCGACTCCCGTTTCGCGGGTTCCCGGTTCACCGAATCTTCACCTGACCTCGTCCCAACGCTTGCCCTTCGCGACCTCGCTCCCGGTAGCGTCTTGAGCGGTCGGGAACGAACCAGAAGAACCAGAAGAACCAGAGGAGCCGGAGGAGCCGGAGGAACCCGGCCCGGGGCGGCGGGCTGACTCACCGGGGAGCAGCCGGCGCGACCTCCCGGGGAAGATCACCAGGTCTTTGCAGACCCGTGACCGGCGTGGCCGAACATGAGCCCTGAAGCACAAGCACCAAACGTAAACGTAGATGAGGAGAGCTAACCCATGTCTTGGATGAAGACCGCGAGCATCGTCATACTGCTCGCCTTGGCGGTTGCGGGCTCGGCCTTGGCCCAGGACCGCCACCCGATCGTCGTCGACTGCAACCTCTTCTTCAACAACGCGAGCAACTGCCCGTCGACCCAGACGCGCTTTCTCGTGAATTGCCCGACCTCTGCGGACTCGTTCAACACCTGCGACCTCATCAACACCAAGTTCCCTCACAACGTGACCATCAACCCCAACTTCATCAACGACCCGCTCCTCACCCCGCAGAACCCTGACTTCCGCGTCGCGGCCGGCGGCAACGCCACGCACCTCGGCGGCGGGCCGGTGGCGGTCGTGCCGAACGACGGCTTCTTCACCCAGCCCTACTTCTTGGGGGCCATGGGCTCTGGCGCCGATGAGAACTGGACCAAGCCCTGGTGCTACTACTCGACGAACGGCGCCGGCCGCACCGATCTCCCGAACGGCGCGCCGAACGTCATCAGCGGGAACATCACGTCCAGCACGACCTGGGGCGACGTGGCCAACGGCTATCTCCTCTCCGGCACCGTGCGCGTGCTCCCGCCGGCGGTCCTCACCATCCAGCCCGGCGTCGTCATCTTCGGCGAGCAGGCGACGACCGGCACGCTCATCATCGAGCAGGGCGCCCGCATCAACGCGGTGGGGACGCCCCAGCAGCCGATCATCTTCACGAGCGACGCCCTCCCCGGCCAGCAGGACCGCGGGCAGTGGGGCGGCGTGGTCCTGAACGGACTCGCCCCGGTCAACTGCGCAGCGGTTCCCGGCGGTACCTGCGAGGGCGAGGGCGGCTCCGGCACCTACGGCGGCAACCAGCCTAACGACAACAGCGGTACCCTCCGCTACGTACGCATCGAGTTCGCCGGCAAGGAGTTCAGCCTCGACAACGAGCTCAACGCGCTCACCCAGAACGGGGTCGGCAGCGGCACAACGATCGACCATATCCAGTGCCATCGTGGTTTCGACGACGGCTTCGAGTGGTTCGGCGGCACCGTGAACGATCGCTACATCATCGCGACCGACTGCGGCGACGATCACCTCGACTTCCAGGTCGGTTGGATCGGCAAGGTGCAGTACGCGATCGGGCGCCATCTCGGCGACGTGAGCACGGCGGACCGTGAGATCGAGGGCGACAACTACGAGTTCGGTTTCGACAACGTCCCCCGCTCGAACCCGACGTTCTCGAACATCACCATGATCGGCACCCGCGGGCAGGCAGCGGGCGGGCAGGGCGTCGAGCTCCGCCGTGGCGGGACGATGACGCTCATCAACTCGATCATCTACAACACCCGCGGCACGGCGATCCGCATCAGTGATGTCTCCACCGCCGCCAACTGCTGGGGCGAGCCCTGCACGCTGCTCCGCGACGTGGTCGGCATCGGCGACCAGCCAGCGGTGTCGGTGGCGGCTCCGCTCGCGGTGAGCGTGTCTCCGAACCCCTTCAACCCCGCGACGCAGATCGCCTTCACGCTCTCCCAGCCGAGCGAGACCCAGATCGCTATCTATGACAGCAACGGGCGGCTCGTCGATGAGATCGCCGGCAGCGAGCAGCTTGCTGCTGGCCGCCACACGTTCTCCTGGATGGCTCCGGCGGGCACCTCGTCCGGGACCTACTTCTACCGAGTCGCGGCCGCCGGCCAGGTGGTGACCGGGAAGATGCATCTCATCAAGTAGTGAGACGCAGCGGACCGGATGCATGAAGCCAGGCAGGCGGGGCGGGGCTCGGCCCCGTCCCGCCTGCTGGCGTCCCCAGAGAAGGAAATGGACACCGAGATGAAGTCCAGCCCAATGACTCCTGATCGGATGCGGACTCCGCCGGTGAGCGGAACCCAGCGGCTACTTGCCGCCGTGATCGCGGCGGCTTTCTTGCTCGCCGGCGCGGCCTCCCCCGCGGCGGCCCAGAAGGCGGCACCGGCCCCCGCGGCCGGGAGTCCCTCGAAGGTCGACGCCTCGCTCAAGCACCTCGCCAAGCACATGCAGCCGAACGACGGCGTCGTGCGCGGCAAGATCCTGAGCTCGGAGACCGGCGAGCTCTTGCCGGCGGCGACCATCATGGTCGTCGAACCGCAGACCGGGGAGGTCGTCAAGGGCGCTCCCGCCACCCTCGACGGCACCTACGAGATCATCCTTCCCGCCGGCACCTACTCGCTCCGGGTCAGCTACATCTCCTACTCCATGGCGACGGTGACGGGCGTCAAGGTCAAGGCCGGTCAACCGACCAAGCTTGACGTCGTGCTCCAGCCCGAGGGGCTGGTCGGGGAGGAGATCCGGGTCGAGGCCAAGCTCCTCGAGAACACCGAGGCCGCCGTGCTCGCCCGCCAGCAGCGGGCGCCCGCGGTGAGCGACGGGCTCTCCGCCGAGCAGATCTCCCGCTCCAGCGACACCGATGCGGCGGAAGCGACCAAGCGCGTGACCGGGGTGAGCGTGGTCGGGGACAAGTACGTCTACGTGCGCGGGCTCGGCGAGCGCTACTCGAGCACGCAGCTCAACGGCTCACGGATCACGTCGACCGAGACCAAGCGAGTGGTGGCCCTCGACATCCTGCCGGCCAAGCTCATCGACAACATGAACGTCCAGAAGACCTACACCGCCGACCAGTCTGCCGAGTTCGCCGGCGGCGTGGTGGACGTGAACACCAAGGACTTTCCCGACAATCTCAACGTCGAGTTCGGGCAGGGCGTGAGCGTATCTCCCGGTTCGAGCTTCGCGGGCTTTGGCACCTATCCCGGCGGCTCGCAGGACTGGATCGGATTCGATGATGGCCGCCGCGCCCTGCCCGGCGACATTCCGGATGATCAGAAGGTGACGCCTCGGGGCCGGTTCGGCACCACGGGCTACACGCCTGAAGAGATCGAGGTGCTCGGCGAATCGTTCGAGAACGTCTGGGATCCGCAACGACGCGAGTCCTCGCTCAACGCCGGTTACAACCTCGTGCTCGGCAACCAGTCCTCGGTGCTCGGGCGGCCTCTCGGCTATGTGGCCTCCCTGAGCTATGGCGGCAAGTTCGACAATCAGGACGAGGTGCAACGCTCCTATGCCGCCACGGAGGCCGGCCTCGTACCGTACTCGAACTACAGCGTCGAGCGCTCGACGTCGGCGGTCGAGTGGGGCGGCCTCTTCAACACGACTTACCGGCTGACGCCGGCGCACAAGTTCTCGTGGCGCAACACCTACATGCGGAACGCCGACGACGAGGTGCGGACCTACGAAGGCATCTCGCCGAACCTCGGACCCGAGGAGCCGATCAAGGACCAGCGGATTCGCTGGATCGAGCGCTCGACCTACGCCACCCACCTCGATGGCGAGCATATGGTCGAACCGCTCGCCCAGTCGCTTTTCACCTGGCGCTTCGGGAGCTCGAGCTCCGACCGCGACGAGCCGGACAATCGTGAGGTGCTCTACCGATACGACCCGATCATTGGCCAGTACATCCTGTTCGACAACGGCATGAGCGGCCAGCGCTTCTTCAGCACGATGGATGACAACGAGCTCTCGGGCGATGTGGGGTGGAGCATGCCGCTCCCGGCCCTGGGCTACGATACGGCGACGCTCAAGGCCGGCGGCTTCTACACCGACCGCGACCGCGAGTTTCTCGCCCGCCGGTTCCGGTTCGTGCCGCGCTCCGGCGTGCGGCCCGACTCGATGGACCTGAGCGCACCGGCGGAGCAGATCTACACGCCGGAGAACATTCGCCCGACCGGCTTCCAGCTCCAGGAGAACACTCGCGCCACAGATGCCTACACCGCCAATCAGATCATCAAGGGCGGATTCGTCCAGGGCGACGTCTCCTTCCTCACCCGCTACCGTATCATCGCCGGTGCGCGCTACGAGGACTCGCGGCAGCGGCTCCAGACCTTCGAACTCGGCAACCCGAACGGCGTCCCGGTGGTGGCGGAGAATATCGGGTGCGAGTGGTCGCCGAGCGCGAGCCTCGTCGTCAAGACGAGCGCCAAGACCAACCTCCGCTTCGTCGCCAGCCGCACGCTCAATCGTCCCGACTTCCGCGAGCTCGCGCCTTTCGAGTACACGGAGTACGTCGGCGGCCGCTCCGAGATCGGGAATCCCCAGCTCGAAGATGCGGTGATCAAGAACTACGACGTGCGCTGGGAACGCTACCCCGCCGTCGGTGAGCTGATGGCGGCGAGTTTTTTCTACAAGGACTTCGAGCGGCCGATCGAGGTCGTCGTCCTGCCCGGGGTGTCGCGCATCGTCACCTACACCAATTCGGACGAGGCGACCAACTACGGGGTCGAGCTCGAGTACCGGCGGAGCCTCGCCAACATGTGGAGCAAGCTCTCCGGGTTCAACCTGGGCGTGAACCTGACCCTCGTCAAGTCGGAGGTCGTGATCGGGGACTCGACCGGCGTGCAGACGAGCAGCGAGCGACCGCTGCAGGGGCAGTCGCCGTACGTCTTCAACGGCAATCTCGGCTACGTCTTCATGGGCGGCCACTCGAGCGTGAACCTCCTGTACAACCTCTACGGAAAGCGCATCGCGGAGGTCGGGTCGAACGGGTTGCCCGACATCTACGAGCGGCATCGCAACCAGATTGATATGAGCGCGGCGACCTCGCTCAACGGTCACATCAAGCTCAAGTTCGCGGCCGAGGACATCTTGAACCACCAGTACCGCTTCGAGCAGGGCGGGTTCGTGACGCGCGCCTACACGCCGGGGCGGAGCTTCAAGTTCGGCCTCAGCTACAACCTGTGATGAAGGAATGATGAAACGAGCGACGAGACGTCGGATCCTGCTTCCCCTGGTCGTGGCCGGAAGCGCGCTGGTCGCCGCGCTGCTGGCCGGTTGTGGCGGCCGCGACAGCGGCCCGGGCCGCAGCGACGGCGCTCCGGGCGCCCCGGGCGCCCGTGAGGGCACCGCTGGCGCGAAGGTCGCGATGTCTGCTCAAGGTTCCTCGCTGGTTGCCTCGTCCCCGCCGGCTGCTTCCGCCCTGAAAGCTGCCTCGGAGTCGGCGCCGGCGCCGGCCGCAGCAGATGCCGCCCCGACCGTGTCCGGCGCGCGGCCCGCCACGGGCGCGCGCCGGCTGTTCCATGCCGCAGCCTCGATCGAAGATCTCGTCCGGCAGGTCCTGGCCGCGGTCGAGGCCGAGGACATGCAGGGGCTGACCGATCTCCGGGTCACCGAGCGCGAGCACAACGAGCTCCTGTGGCCCGAGTTCCCCGCCCGGGACCACAATGTGCAGCTCGACTTCGCATGGGACATGCTCGACACGCGGTCCCACACCAATCAGGGCCGGGCCATCGGGACCTGGCGCGGCAAGGGGCTTGAGTTCGTGGCGGTCCGTTTCGAGCGCGAGATCGAGCGTTACCGGACCTTCGTGGCCCACCGCGGCACGGTGGTAACGGCGCGCACGGCGACAGGCGAGGAGGTCGAGGTTCGCTTCATCGGCTCGATCCTCGAGCTGGATGGGCAGTTCAAGGCCGTCTCCTACAAGGACCTCGACTAGAGGTCGAGGCACGCCTGGCGGATCGGGCCATCACGCGGCAAGCGCCGTTGCCTGCGGGTCGCCCCGCTGTCGGGACTCGGGAACCGGGGCTAGCGGGAGTGGGCGGCCGGCGGGTCGAAGCGATACCCGAAGCCGCGGACGGTCTGGATCATGTCGCCGGCGGGGCCGAGCTTCCCGCGCAGGTTGGCGACATGGGCATCCACGGTGCGCGGGCCGATGAACACATCGGCGCCCCACACCGCATCGAGCAGGCGGTCCCGCTCGTGCACGCGGGCCGGGTGCTCGGTGAGGAAGACGAGCAGGCGGAACTCGGTCGCGGTCAGGGTGATCTCCTGGCCCTCGACCAGCACGCGGTGCTGGACCCGATCGATGGTGAGAGGACCGATCGTGACCGGAGTTTCGCGATCCGCCTCGGCCGCGCGCGCGAGCACCGCGCGCACCCTGAGCACGAGCTCGCGCGGGCTGAATGGCTTCGGCACGTAGTCGACAGCTCCGAGCTCGAGTCCGAGCACCCGATCCTCGGTCGAGCCGCGTGCCGACAGGATGATGACGGGCAGCCTCCGCAGCTCGCGATCCCGTCCGATCATCTGCAAGAGCTCGATGCCCGACATGTCGGGGAGCATGAGGTCCAGGATGACGAGGTCGGGCGAGGACCGCTTGAGCTCCTCACGACCCTGCGTGCCGGTCTCGGCGCGGATCACGCGATGGCCGGCCCGGCCCAGGTGAAAGGCGACGAGGTCGAGGACATCCGGCTCGTCCTCGATCACCAGAATGGTCTTGGGGATCGCACCTGCGGCGGCGGTCGAGGTGGCGGCTGCGCCGGCGGGGGCGGCATGGTGCGTGCTGGCTGTTGTTTCCATTGCCATCCATTATGCAAGGAGCGCGGCGGAGGGCGGGTCTAGGTTCTGCGAAATCGACGTCACGTAATCGCCCGGCAGCGGCCCGGCCGGCCGAACATCACGCAAACGTGCCCCTGCTGTGACACGACTGTCACAGAACGGCCCGATCATCATGGCAAGCCAATGGAGAGGAGTGCGGTCACGTGGCCGGACCGCGCGCTCCGCTGCGGGCCAGGCGGCCTGCGAACTCGATCTCGGGTGGCCACTTGGGGAGGTTCGATCGACCGATGCTGCGTCACCCTGTCGCGCTGCTTGCCGTCTGTCTGCTCGTTTTCGCCTTTGCGTTCGCCATCCCCGCCAGTGCCGGAAACCTGACGGTCAAGGGCTCGGACACCATGGTCCTCCTCGCCCAGCGCTGGGCCGAGAAGTACATGGAAGGACACAAGGATGTCGCCATCCAGGTGACCGGAGGCGGCTCCGGCACCGGGATCGCCGCCCTTCTCAACAAGACCACTGACATCGCCAACTCGAGCCGTCCGATCAAGGCCGCGGAGAAGAAGACCGCGCGCGAGGCCGGGATCGAGGCCGAGGAGTTGAAGGTGGCGATGGACGCCCTGACCGTCATCGTGCACAAGGACAACCCGATCAACGAGCTCACGATGAACCAGGTGAAGGCGATCTACACGGGCGCCGTCAACAACTGGAAGGACGTCGGCGGTCCGACCAAGGCCATCGTTCGCTACAGCCGCGAGTCGAACAGCGGCACCTATGTCTTCTTCAAGGAGCACGTGCTCGGCAACCAGGACTACGCGAGCGATTGCCAGAACATGCCCGGCACGGCGGCGGTGGCCACCGCGGTGATCAATGATCCGGCCGGCGTCGGGTTCGGCGGGATCGCCTACTTCCTGAACCAGCCGACCGTCAAGGTCGTGAAGATCAAGAAGGACAAGGACTCACCCGCGATCACGCCGCTCGCGGCGGACCACAAGTCGATCGACTTCTCGGTCGTCTACTCCGGCGAGTACCCGATCGCGCGCTACCTCTATTGCTACACGGCAGGGAAGCCGAAGGGCGCGCTCGGCGCTTACCTCGGGTGGATCCTGGGGCCGGAAGGTCAGCAGATCGCCGCGGATCTCGGCTACATCCCGCTCCAGGAGAACGCCGCGGCGGGGCAGGCGCGCTAGCGCCGCGACCAGCGGATCGCCGGGATCCCCCTGTGACGGACTCGTCGCGAACGGAAGATGTGGTCCCCTTGACCACCGGGCACGAGCCAGAGGCTCCGCCGCCGCCGGAAAAGGCGGCGGCGGAGGCGCGCCCGCTCCCGCCGCGGCTCAAGGCGAACCGGCCTGCTGCCAGGCCCGGTCCGGCCGTGTGGGCCGCGCCGGCTCCGGCCGCCGCGCAGTCCGCGACGCCACCCACTGCGGCCGCCGCGGGCGCCCCCGCCGCCCCCGGCGACCTCGGCGTGAGTCATGGCCGCCGGCTCCGCGAGCGGATGATCGAGCTCTTCCTGCTGGTGAACGGCATGGCGGCGATCATCATCATCGCCCTGATCTTCGTCTTCCTGTTCCGCGAGGGCGTGTCCGCCTTCAGCGATATCGCGCCCCGGCAGTTCATCGGCGGCACCGAGATCAAGTCGAGCTACGACGCGGCGAGCGACACCTTCACCGAGATCCGCGAGTTCGCCACCGTGTGGCAGCCGGTCTCGGAAGAGCCCAAGTACTCACTCCTCCCGCTCGTGAACGGCTCCCTCCTCGTCGCGCTGCCGGCCACGCTCATCTCGACCCTCATCGGCGTCCTCGTCGGGATCTACCTCGCCGAGCTGGCGAGCCATCGCGTCCGCGAGATCGTGAAGCCGGCGATCGAGCTGCTCGCCGGGATTCCGACCGTGATCATCGGCTTCATCGCGCTCACCGTCCTCGCCACCCTCGTCCAGCAGATCACGCACAGCCACTTCCGGCTGAACGCCTTCGTCGGAGCCCTCGGCGTCTCGCTCGTCGTCATCCCCGTCATCGCCTCGCTCACCGAGGATGCGCTGCGCGCCGTTCCCGAGACGCTACGGCTCGCCTCCTACGGCCTGGGCGCCACGCGCTGGCAGACGGTGTCACGGGTCGTCGTCCCCGCCGCCGTCTCCGGGATCACCGCGGCCGCGCTCCTCGGTTTCGGGCGCGCCCTCGGCGAGACCATGATCGTGCTCATGGCGACCGGGAATGCCGCCCTCACCACCGGCAACCTCCTGTCCAGCGTGCGCACGATGACGGCGACGATCGCCGCAGAGCTCGGGGCCGTGGCCCGCGACTCCGAGCAGTACCACGCCCTCTTCTTCGTCGGCGCGGTGCTCTTCACCATGACCTTCGTCTTCAACCTGGTCGCCGAGGTCATCGTGAGCCGGATGCGCCGCCGGCTGCGGATGTGATCGCGGGGAATGCCGTGATGGAGAAGCGCGGGATGAAAGAAGTGCCGGCCGCCGCCTGGAGCGGCCACCGGCGCCGGGACTTGACCGGCGAGCTCATGACGGGGCTGTGCCGGGCGGCGACCGTGCTCGTTATCTGCGTCCTCTTCCTCCTCCTCTTCCATATCGTGCGGCACGGCGCCGGCGTCCTGAGCTGGGAGTTCCTCTCGGCGGCGCCGGCCGAGGGCATGACCGAGGGCGGGATCTTCCCGGCCATCTTCGGCACAGTGGCCATCACGCTCCTCATGATCCTGATGGCGCTCCCGCTCGGCGCCATGGCCGGGATCTACCTCGTCGAGTACGCGGGCACGAGCCCCGTGGCGCGGGTGATCAGGGCGGCGGTCAACAACCTGGCCGGCGTGCCCTCGATCGTGTTCGGGCTCTTCGGGGTCGGGTTCTTCATCCTCTTCGTGGGCCGTCACCTCGACGCGGCGCTCGGCCCCGGCGGCCGCGCCGCCGTCGAGCAGGCGATCGGGACGACCGCCGGCCAGGGGAGCGGGCTCCTCTTCGGGCAGCCGATCATGCTGTGGGCGGCCGCCACGCTCGCCTGTCTCGTCCTGCCCACCATCATCGTGACGACCGAGGAGGCCCTCACCGCGGTGCCGCAGAGCCACCGTGACGCCTCGTTCGCTCTCGGCGCCACCAAGTGGGAGACCATCTGGCGGGTGGTGCTGCCGCAGGCGCGGGCGGGCATCCTGACCGGGGCCATCCTCTCGATCAGCCGCGGTGCCGGGGAGACCGCACCCATCCTGTTCACGGGCTGCGCCTACTTCCTGCCCCGCCTCCCGGTCGCCCATCTCTTCGGCGTCGTCCCCATGGTGAACCCGCTCGACCAGTTCATGGAGCTGAGCTACCACATCTTCATCCTGGCCACCCAGTCCACCGACTCGCGCGCGACCCTGCCGCTCCAGTACGGGACGACGCTCGTGCTCGTGGCGCTCACCTTCCTGCTCAACCTGACCGGGATCATCTCCCGGTACGTCTTCCGGCGGCGGTTGGGCAAGACATCGGTCTAGGACGCGACGCATGATCCCATCCCCGATCGAGCTTGGTTCCGGGGCCGACCGCGGCGACGGTACCGTCCTCGCCGCCCCGCCCACCGGCGCGCCGGCGGCGGTCACCAAGATCCAGGTGCGCGACCTCGACTTCTTCTACGGGCCGGCGCAGGTCCTCCACGGGGTGTCGATGGACATCCCGGAGCACCAGGTGACCGCCCTCATCGGCCCCTCCGGCTGCGGCAAGTCGACCTTCCTGCGCTGTCTGAATCGGATGAACGATCTCATTCCGGAAACACGTGTTGCCGGGGAGGTGCGCCTCGGCGCCGTCAACATCTACGACCGCGGCGTGGATCCGGTCGAGCTCCGGAAGCGCGTCGGCATGGTGTTCCAGAAGTCGAACCCCTTCCCCAAGTCGGTCTTCGAGAACGCTGCCTACGGGCTCCGCATCAACGGGGTCCGGGACCGGGCCGTGATCGCCGAACGGGTCGAGGGGAGTCTCCGCGACGCGGCGCTCTGGGACGAGGTCAAGGACCGCCTCGACCAGTCGGCCCTCGAGCTCTCCGGGGGGCAGCAGCAGCGGCTCTGCATCGCGCGGGCCCTGGCGGTCAAGCCGGACGTGGTCCTCATGGACGAGCCGGCTTCGGCCCTCGACCCGATCGCCACCGCCAAGATCGAGGAGCTCATCCATCAGCTTCGAAAGAGCTATACTATTGTCATCGTGACGCATAACATGCAGCAGGCGGCGCGGGTGTCCGACCACACCGCCTACTTCTACCTCGGCCGGCTGGTGGAGATCGGGCCGACCACGACGATTTTCACCAAGCCGGAGAACAAGAACACCGAGGACTACATCACCGGTCGCTTCGGCTGATCGGTCGCTGCGGTCAGTCACAGCGGAAGCCAGCGAGGCCAATGGAAACCAGCCGACACAAGCACCTCTCGAGCGAGTTCGAAGACGAGCTGAGCGATCTGCGCGCCAAGCTCCTCCTCATGGCGAGCAAGGTCGAGGGTCTGATCGCGACCGCGACCGACGCCCTCGTCGAGCGCGATTCCGCCAAGGCGGACCTCGTCCTCCTGCGCGACAAGGAGGTGGACACGCTCGAGAAGGAAGTGGACGAGCTCTGCATCCGCATTCTCGCCCTCCGCCAGCCGGCGGCGACCGATCTCCGGCACATCACGACGGCGCTCAAGATCGTCACCGATCTCGAGCGCATGGGCGATCTCTGCGTCAACATCGCCCGGGCCACGCTCGAGATCAACCAGGAGCCGCGGCTCAAGCCCTACGTCGACCTGCCGACCATGGCGGCGGCGGTGCGCGACATGGTGCGGCAGAGCCTCGACGCCTTCGTCGACGAGAACCCCGATCTCGCCAAGCAGGTCGTCGTCAACGATGTCGCCGTCGACCGGCTCTACGACAAGGTCTTCCACGAGATCCTCACCTACATGATCGAGTCGCCGGAGACCATCAGTGTGGCGACCCGCCTCCTCTTCGTGGCCCGCCACCTCGAGCGCATGGGCGACCACGCCACCAACATCGCCGAGCAGACCATCTTCATGGTGATGGGCGCCGACGTGCGGCACGAGAAGGCGAAGCTCCGCGCGGCCATGCAGGCCGAGGCCGAGAAGCGGCAGGCCGAGGCGGGGCCGCCGCCCGCGACGAACTGAGGGGCCGGCGGAGGCCCCATGCCCACGCCGCGGCAGACCCCGGCGCTCGTCGGTCTCCTTCTCCTCCCGGTCGTCCTCGGCGCTTTCTCCGCTCTCGCCTGCGCCCGCCGCCCGGCAGATCGCGGCACCCCCGGCGCCGCGGCGGGGGGGAGCGCGGCGATCGAGAACAAGGGCTCGGATACGATCGTCAACCTCGCCCTCGCCTGGGCCGAGGCCTACCGGATCGTGCGCCCCCGGGTGTCGATCGCGGTCACCGGCGGCGGCACGGGCACCGGCATCGCCGCGCTCATGAACGGGACGGTGGATATCGCCAATGCCTCGCGGCGGATGAAGGACGACGAGATCGCAGCGGCCCGCGACCGGGGCATCGAACCGGTCGAGCACACGATCGCCGTCGACGCGCTGGCCGTCATCGTCAATCTGGAGAACCCGGTATCTGAACTCACGATCGGCCAGCTCTCGGACATCTTCACGGGGCGCGTCGCCAACTGGCGCGACGTGGGCGGGCGTGATGGCCCGATCGTCCTCGTCTCCCGCGAGACCAACTCGGGGACGCACGTCTACTTCCTGGATGAGGTGGTGCGCCGGGGCGACAAGGAGGCCAAGGACGTCTTCGCCCCGGAGACCCTGCTCATGCCGTCCTCGGTGGGCATCACGAGCGAGGTGCGGCGGAACCCGAACGCGATCGGGTATGATGGGCTCGGCTATGTGACCGCCGAGGAGAAGGTGATCGCGGTGGCGGCGGCGCCGGGCCAGCCCTACGTGAGGCCATCGGTGGCCACCGCGGCCGACGGCACGTATCCCTTGTCCCGCGCGCTCTTCATGTACACGGCGGGTGCGCCCACGGGGGAGATCGCCGCCTATCTCGACTGGATCGTTGGCCCAGCCGGGCAGGCGATCGTCCGGAAGCTCGGGTTCGTGCCCCTCGGAGCGGTAGGAACTGCGAGCGGGCCGAGCTAGGTGCGGGCCGAGCTAGGGGCGGGCGGCGGGTGACAGGGACGGCAGGACGGGGGAAGGGATGGCGACTCGGTTCGACGCGACAACCCGCGACGTGGAGCGCGCCTCGCTCGGCCGCACGGGATCGGCGATCGGCGAGCGCACCATCGAGGGCTTGATCCGCGTCTCCGGCGTGTCGGCCATCGTCCTCGTCGTCCTCATCTTCGCCTTTCTGCTGCGCGAGGGGCTGCCGACGCTCAGGGAAGTGCCGCTCGCGGCCCTCCTCGGCTCGCGCTGGTATCCGATCGAGGCCCTGTTCGGCCTGGCGCCGCTCATCTTCGGCTCGCTCCTCGTGACGCTCCTCGCTGTCCTCATCGCGGTGCCGATCGGGCTCACCACCGCGGTCTACCTGGGCGAGATGGCTCCCTCCTGGCTCCGCGACATCCTCAAGCCGATGATCGAGATCCTGGCCGGGATCCCCTCGATCGTGCTCGGCTTCCTCGGCTGGGTGGCGCTCGCGCCGCTCGTGCAGCGGGCCGGGGCGGCGACCGGGCTCACCGCGTTCACCGGCGGTCTCATCCTCGCCTACATGGCGCTCCCCACCATCATCTCGATCGCCGAGGATGCGATCGACGCCGTGCCGCGCGCCTACCGCGACGGGGCGCTCGCCCTCGGCGCCACCGACTGGCAGACCACCTATCGCGTCGTCCTGCCGGCGGCCCGCTCGGGACTCGTCACCGCCGTCATGCTCGGCATCGGGCGGGCGATCGGCGAGACCATGGCCGTTCTCATGGTCACCGGCAACGCGGCCAACATCCCGTTCGGTACGGGCATGTTCTTCGAGCCGGTGCGCACGATGACGGCCACGATCGCCGCCGAGATGGGGGAGGTGGCGCAGGGGAGCACGCACTACCACGTGCTGTTCGCCGTCGCCATCGTCCTCTTCATCATCACCTTCGCCATCAACTCGATCGCGGCGCGCATCATCGGCCTGACCAGCCGGAAGCAGGGCGGGGAGTAAGCCGTGACGCGCCAGGGGACACAGCGCATCGCCACGGCGGTGATCACGACCGTGGCCACGATCGCCACCATTCCGATCCTCGCCGTCATCCTGTACATCGTATGGGAAGGGTCTCCCGCCCTGAGCCCGCGTTTCCTGTTCACCATGCCGCGGGATGGCATGACGGAGGGCGGCATCCTGCCTGCGCTCCTCGGCACCGTGTATCTCGCGCTCGGCACCGCGATCGCCTCGATCCCGCTGGCGATCGGGGCCGCGATCTATCTCGCCGAGTACGCGGGACAGAACCGGGTGACCGCGGCGGTGCGGCTCGCGATCGCCAACCTCGCCGGCATCCCGTCCATCGTCTACGGGCTCTTCGGCCTCGCCATGTTCGTGCTCTTCATGAAGCTCGGGACCTCGATCCTCGCGGGCTCGCTCACCCTCGGCCTGATGACAATGCCGGTCGTGATCTCGACCGCGGAGGAGGCGATCCGGGCCGTGCCCGCCGAGTTCCGCACGGTGAGTCTGAGTCTCGGTGCCACCAAGTGGCAGACCATTCGCCACCAGGTGCTCCCGCATGCGCTGCCGGGGATCCTGACCGGCGTCATCCTCGGCCTGAGTCGCGCGGCCGGAGAGACCGCACCGATCCTGTTCACGGCGGCGGCCTTCTACCTGCCGGCGCTGCCCGACTCGATCTCCGATCCGACCATGGCGCTGCCCTACCACCTGTACGTGATCTCGACCCAGGTGCCGGGCATGCCGCTCTCGATCCAGTACGGGACTGCCTTCGTCCTCCTCCTCCTCGTCCTCTCGTTGACCCTCGTCGCGAGCGTGATCCGGAGCCGCGTCCGCGCGCGGCGGGAATGGTAGGAGGACCTACCATGGAGGGACGCGGAGTCGTGCTGCCGCCGGTCAGCCCGCCGGCCATGAAGCTCGAGCCCCCGCCGCCCGGTGCGGCGGCGCCCGCCGAGCGCGAGCCGACGATCCGGATCCGGAACCTGACCTTCACCTATGCCAGCGGCATGCGCGCCCTGTCGAACATCACGCTCGACATCTTTCCCGGCCAGATCACGGTTCTCTTCGGACCGTCGCGTTCCGGGAAGAGCACGCTCCTCCGGCTCCTCAATCGCCTCGCCGATCTGCAGCCGGGGGCGCGCACGAGCGGCGACGTGCTGTTCGAGGGGAGCGACATCTTCGCTCCGGACGTCGATGTGAGCGCGCTCCGCCGCCAGGTGAGCATGGTCTTCGCCATTCCGAGCCCGCTCCCCGGCTCGATCTGGGAGAACCTGACCTACGGGCTCCGCATGGCGGGGATGACCGGCGAGGAGGCGCTCACCGCGCGGGTCGAGCGCTCGCTCCACCAGGCGGCGCTCTGGGACGAGGTCAAGGATCGCCTCCACCAGTCCGCGTTCCGGCTCTCCGGCGGCCAGCGCCAGCGCCTCTGTCTCGCGCGAAGCCTTGCCCTCGAGCCCGAGGTGATCCTCCTCGACAATCCGACCTCCGGGCTCGATCCCCTGTCCACGGCGACGGTCGAGTCCTCGCTCCAGGAGCTCAAGCGCGAGTACACGATCGTCCTCGTCCCGCACAGCGTGCAGCAGGCGGCGCGGATGGCGGACCGGGCCGCCTTCCTCCTCGACGGGGAACTGGTCGAGGTCGACACGGCAACCCGCATCTTCACGGGCCCCGCCGACCGGCGGACCGAGGACTACGTCACCGGCCGCTTCGGGTAGGAGGTCGCTGGTCGTACTCGGGTGGAAGGTTGGCGGCCGCTACGCCGGCCGTTCGTGTAGAATGGCGGTCCGCATGGCGACTAACTCTCCCAACCCGCAATGGGCTTGACTTCCCGCAGTGACTCCCGGATGAAGGTCGCCTTCGTGGCGGGATGCATCGAGTATTCCGTCTGTCTGGCCAATGCGCTGGCCAGGCACTGCCACCTCGATTTCTTCTATGGCGGGGCCTACGCCCGCCAGCGCGACGCCACGATCCTCACCCTCCTCGATCCGTCGATCGGCCAGGTGGAAGTCAGCGCATACCGCCTGCGCGACCCGCGCAACTACCGGAGCTACCGCGAGGCGGCCCGGCGGCTCGCCACGTACGACGTGGTTCACCTGCTGGGGCCCAATCTGTGGTTCAACCTGCACCGCAGCCTGTATCGCCACGTGCCGATGGTCTGCACCGTGCATGATCCGGTCAAGCATACCGGCACGCCGCTCGCCGATCGGCTCTTCGAGACCGTGGCGCAGCGCGCGAGCGTCGCGCAGGCGAAGATCTGCATCGTGCACGGGGAGCGCTTGAAGGCCGCGCTTGCCACCTTGCACGGGATCCGCCCGGACGACATCGCGGTGCTCCCCCACGGCGAGCTCTCTCTCTATCGGCGCCTGGCTCGGCCCGCGGGCGCCGCGAGCGCCGCCCGGCGCCCGGGGAAGCAGCTTCTCTTCTTCGGCGAGGTGCGCAAGAACAAGGGCCTCGAGTATCTGGTCAAAGCCGAGCCGCTGATCTCCGCCGGCTACGCAGACTACTCGATCCTCGTCGCCGGGAAGTTCCGGCACGAAAAGGACAACAACCTGGAATACTATCGCGCGCTGATGGCCGATCCGGGCCGCTTCACCGTGGTCGACCGGTTCATCGGCAATGACGAGGTGGCCGACCTCTTCGCCGCGTGCGACATCGTCGTCCTGCCCTACATCAGCGCCTCGCAGAGCGGCATCCTGGCGCTCGCCTTCGGCTTCGGCAAGCCGGTGGTGGCGACCGATGCCGGGAGCATCGGCGAGGTGCTCGAGCACGGACGAACGGGACTTCTCGTACCACCGGCCGACGAGCGCGCACTGGCCGCGGCCGTGCTCAGGCTCCTGCGGAACGACGCGGAGCGGATCGAGATCGGGCGGAACGCCGCGGCCGTGGCCGCGGGGCGGCTGAGTTGGGATGTGATCGCGAAGCAGACGATCGAGGTGTACTCCCGCGCCGTCGGCGGCTGACCGGGCGCGCCGTGAAGGCGCGCCGGCGGGCGCGCGGCGGATCGGCGCCGGGAGCAAGGAGACGACGGACGTGCATGTCCTCTTCTTCACGGAGGATTTCCCGGGCGCCGCGCAGGCGGCGGGAGGCCTACGGGTGTCGATCCGCAAGCAGGCTGAGGGGCTCGCGGAACGCTGCCGGGTGACCGTCGTCGAGTTTCGCCCCATCTTGCCGCCGCTGCGTCGCTATGCCGACAGCAAGATCCTGGACGGCGCGCCAGCCGGGGAAGGAGCTCCGGCCGGGGCGGGAGCGGTGCGCTCGCGCGCGCGGCCGGTGGATCCGCCGCGGAGCCCCGCGCCGCACGGCGGGACCGGGCTCCGCGTCCTCCGCTACTCCTACCTCCATGTGCCGATCCTGTGGCCGCTCACGGAGCCGTTGCAGCTCATCGGGTTCGGGCTCTACGCTTTCTTCCGGCACGCGCTCGACGCCGCACTCATGCACGGCCACTGCATCTATGCGATGGGAGTCCCCGCTGTCTTCGTCGGACTCCTCGCCGGCCGTCCCTCCGTGAGCACGGCCTATGGCACCGAGATCAACTGGCTCCCGGCGAGCCGCGGGCTCGTGCGCTGGTGGGTGCGGCAGGTGCTGCGGCGCGCGACCCGCATCGTGGGCGTGTCACAGGGACTCCTCGCCGCCACGGCCGAGCTCGGGGTGGAGGCGGAGCGCAGGCGTTACGTCCCGAGCGGCGTCGATCCCGGTCTCCACCGCGGCACCGAGGACCGCGCGACCCTCCGGCACCGGCTCGATCTGCCGGCGGACGCCCACATCTTCCTGTCGGTGAATCTCTTCTTTCCGGCCAAGGGGCATGCGGTGCTGATCGACGCGTTCAGCCGGCTCCTCGCGCAGCGCCCGTCCATCTACCTCGTGATGACCGCGGACGGGCCCCTCCGGCCCGAGGTCGAGGCTCAGGTGGCGCGTGCCGGAGTCGCGGGACGCGTCCGTTTCACCGGCCTCCTCCGGCTCGATGAAGTGCCGCCGCTCATCGCCGCCGCCGACACGCTCGTCATGCCGAGCCTGAGCGAGGGCATGCCGCTCGCGGTACTCGAGGCCTTCGCGAGCGGCACCCCGGTGGTCGGGACCACGGCCGGCGGCATCCCCGAGCTCGTCTCCGACGAGCGGTACGGAATCCTTGCTCCGCCGGCCGATGCGGCGGCGTTTGCAGAGGCGATGGCGGCGGCGATGGACCGCACCTGGGACGCCGACCTCCTCCGCGCGCGTGCCGCAGAGTTCAGCTGGCCGCGAGTGGTCGACAGGCTCTACGCGGTATACCGGGAGATCGCGCCCGAGTAGCTGTTGCCGGTAGCTGCCGGAGGAGGCTGCTTGGTAGCCCGTGCAAGGGTTGACCACCGTGCCGCGTTCGCGACTCCCGCATGTGCCCAGTCCCGGTCGCACTCTTTGACGGCCGGCCGGATGGGAAGGGACGGGGTCAGGTCCTTCAACCGATCTTCCAGGGCGTGGCACGGGGCTGTCCTCGCCAACTTTAGGCGGATCTCTCGAAGCCCTGAGGGGTTCTATGTGAGATCCACGGTTGGTGCTACGGTTCCGCCGTGGGGAGGAGGGCGCCGGCCGGTGTCCTCCAGCCGGTAGCTCGTGCGCTGGCTTGAGCGGTCGTTTCGAACAGATGATCCCCCCGAGGAACTGGACAATGCGGGTAAGAACGTCGCCGGGTGCACTCATGACGCTCGTCGTGGCCACGCTGCTGTCGGCGCACGCAGGCCAGGTGCGGGCCGAGGCGCGGGCAGAGATCTACTGGGGTGAGGCGAGGGACGAGGGTGGAAACCTGCTGTACAGGGAGAAGCACGAGGTGAAGTACGATGACGAGCGCATCGCCAGCTCGCTCACGTCGTACCTGGATCCCTCGGATAGCGAGTTCGCGAAGCTCCAGTCAGACTACAGCATGAACGCGCTGATGCCCACGTACGCTTTCGAAGATTCCCGTCGTGGCCTCAGGGAGGGCCTTCGCTTCGAGGGAGGGCAGTACTCGATCTTCCATGAGGAACCGGAAGTGGGGGAGAAAACGAAGGTCCTGGATGACACCACTGACGTGTATTCATGCCAAGGTTGGCACTACTATCTGGTGAGCAATCTCGACAGGGTGGAAAGCGGTGACGATCTGATCGTGAGGCTGATACTTCCCAACAGGCTCAAGCCTTATACCTTCAAGATCCTGAGCCTCGGGTCCGAGGGTGACACGATACGGGTCAAGGTGAGAATCTCGAACTGGCTCTTCAGCTTGTTCGTGCCGGAGCTGGAAGCCGTTTACGACAAGAAGCATATGCGGCTCATCGAGTATCACGGGGTGTCGAACATCGTCGATGAGGAGGGGAAGCTCCAGAAGGTCCACATTACGTATCAGTACTAGCGGCTGTCTCACAGATTCTTCGGCAATCTCCGCTTTGCGAGAACGACGCCGGAGTTCCCGCGCCACAACCCTCGGCCTGATGACGCTCCCGGTCGTGATCTCGATCGCAGAGGAGGCGATCGGCGCCGTGCCCGCCGAATCCCGCACCGTGAGTGTGAGCCTCGGCGCCACCACGTGGCCAACCATCCGCCACCAGGTCCTCCCGCCCGCGCTCCCCCTCGATGGCGAGCTCGTCGACGTGGACACGGCGGCCCGCATCTCAACGGGCTCCGCCGACCGGCGGGCGGGGGATCACGTCACCGGGCGCCTCGGGCAGTACGTCGGGGGACGCGATCGGGTAGAATGCCTGCACGGCCATGACGACCAAGATCGATGTCCGCCGTCTCGACTTCTACTACGGCGACTTCCAGGCACTGAAGAGTGTGTCGCTCGAGATCCCCGAGCGCCGGATCACCGCGCTCATCGGCCCCTCCGGGTGCGGCAAGACGACGTTCCTGCGCGCCTTGAATCGCATGAACGACCGCATCAAGGGGGCGCGGGCGGTAGGGGATGTCCTCATCGACGGGCAGGACATCTACGACCCGGCGGTCGACGTGGTCGACCTCCGCCGGCGGGTGGGGATGGTGTTTCAGCGCCCGAATCCGTTTCCGCAGACGCATCTTCGACAACGTGGCCTTCGGTCCCGCCGTGCTCGGTCTCACGCAGAACGCCGGCGAGCTGGCGGCGCGAGTGGAGGAGAGCCTGGTCGAGGTCGGGCTGTGGGACGAGGTCAAGGACGCACTCGACGGGCCGGCGCTTGCCCTGAACCCCGGGCAGCAGCAGCGGCTCTGCATCGCGCGGACGGTGGCCACCAGCCCCGAGATCATCCTCATGGACGAGCCCTGCTCGGCGCTCGACCCGGTGGCCACGCTCCGCGTCGAGACCCTCATGGACAAGCTGGCCAAGGAGTACACGATCGTCATCGTCACCCACAACATGCAGCAGGCAGCGCGCGTCTCGCACCGAGCGGGGTTCTTCTGGCTCGGCGAGCTCGTCGAGTACGATGCGACGTCCGAGATCTTCACGCGGCCGAAGCAGTCGCTCACCGAGGACTACGTGACGGGGAGGCGGGGTTAGCGTGCGGCGAGGGCGACGGGCTCTCCTCGTTGCGCCGGTGGCGGTGGCCGTGTTGTCGCTCGCCTGTGCGCGGGCGGCGAACTACGCCGACCCGGAGCACCCGCGCTTCAGCGGGGGATACGCGGTGCCGGCGGCCCCCGATTCGGCCCTCCGTCTTGTCAGCTTCAACATCCAGTTCGCGCGCCACATCGACGCGGCGATCGCTCTCCTCGCCGCGGATCCGGCCCTCCGCGCGCCGGACGTGCTCGCGCTCCAGGAGATGGACGAGATGGGGGTCGAGCGCATCGCGCGCGCCCTCGACCTGAACTACGTCTACTACCCGAGCGCCGTGCATCCGGTGAACGATCGGAACTTCGGGAACGCGATCCTGTCGCCGTGGCCGATCCTCGCGAGCCGCAAGCTCCCGCTCCCGCATCGGAGCCGCACGCGAGGTCTCGAGCGCGCTGCGGTCATCGCCACCGTCGCGGTGAACGGCGAGCGGGTGCGCATCTACAGCATCCATCTCGAGACCCCGTTCGCCCTCGGCGATCGCGAGCGCCGCGATCAGGTGCGCGCGATCCTTGTCGATGCAGCGATGTCCCCGGATCCGGTCCTCATCGCCGGCGATCTCAACAGCCACGGGCTCGGCGAGATGTTCGAGGCCGCCGGCTACACCTGGCCGACCGCCGAGGTGGGACCGACCGTCTCCTTCTTCTCGTGGGACCACATCTTTGCACGCGGGTTCGCGCCGGATCGTGATGCGGTTGCCGGCACGGTCTCCGATGCGGGCGGCGCGAGCGATCACCGGCCGGTGTGGGTCGCGCTCGGGCCCGGTCAGACACGGCCGGCGAGAACCTCGTCGTAGACGGCGGCGATCGCCGCCTGGGCGCGCTCGATCGTGAAGTGGGCGCGGGCGCGCGCCTGGCCGGCAGCGCCGAACTGCTCCCGCCGCGCGGCGGAGGCGATGAGCTCGGCGAGCGCGGCGGCGGTCGCCGCGGGATCGCCGGGAGCGACGAGAAGGCCAGTCTCACCGGCCACGATCAGCTCGGCGACGCCGCCCACACGTGTCGCCACCACCGCCCGCCCCGCCGCCATCGCCTCGAGGATCGCGACCGGCACCCCCTCGCGCCGCGAGGTGAGACAGAAGATGTCGGCGGCGGCGAGGAGCGCCGCGACGTCGCGGCGGAATCCGAGGAGGCGCACGGTGCTGGTGAGTCCGCACCGCTCGATGTCACGCCCGAGGTCGGCGGCGAGGGGTCCCTCGCCGGCGACGAGCCACACGAAGGGATGCGCCGCGGCCTCCGCTCGCCCGGCGAGGCGCGTCGCCGCATCCACCAACACGTCGAGCCCCTTCGGGGCGCGCAGGTTGGCGACGGTGAGGAGGACGATGGTGTCGGGGGGGATGCCGAGCGCGGTGCGGGCGGCGGCGCGCGTGGCGGTAGCGCTGGCCACGGCCTCGACGTCGATCCCGTTCGCGACGACGCGGATGCGCGCGGGAGCGACATGGCGCTCGGCGGCGAGGAAGCGGGCGCCGGCTTCCGAGTTCGTGATGTAGCGGTCCACGTGGCCGGCGGTGGCGCGATCGAGGAGCGCCTGCCACCGCGGGCGATGCGCATCCACCGAGTGGATCGCCTGGACGAGCGCCGGGCGGCGGGGGAGGAGGCGGACGAGGAGGCTCGGGCGGAGGCCGTAGGCATGCACGAGGTCGGGGTGGTGCTGGGCGACATGCGCGGCGAGTGCGGCGCGCACCGCAAGGAGCGAGCGGCGTCCAAGCTCGAGGCTCGCGACCGGATAGCCCGCGGCTTCGTAGTACGGCGCGGCGGCGCCAAGCGGCTCGAGGAAGAGCACCTCGTGCGCGAAGCGGGTCTGCCCGCGCATGTACTCGCGGGCGCCGAGCTCGCTCCCGCCGAGCGCCGAGCCGCCGAAGAAGTGGAGGATGCGGGGCCGCTCGGTCGCGGTCGCCGTTGCAGCAGCCGCCATGGCCGGCCTAGCCGTAGAGCAACCTCTTGAGATTCGCCTTGGGGTCGATCACCGGCCGGATCTTGCCGCTTCGCGAGGTCATGATCGTGGTCACGCCCGGCCCGTGCCCGGCGACATCCGAGCGCGAGTGCACGACCACGCCGACCGACACGGCGCCACCGTAGTAGAGCCGCCCGTGCTCGTGCGCCGCGTCGAGGATGGCGACCAAGTCGCCGAAGCGGAGGCTCGCGAGCCCGTACTCGGCGACGACCCGCTCGTCGAAGAGCTGGATGTCGTAGTCGCCGGTCGCGACATGCGGGTGGCCGATCCCCGAGCCCATGATCTTGGCCGGCACTCGGTGGGTGACCGGCACCTCGAGGAGTCCGTTCTCCGCGGGGTTGACGCCGAGGCGGTCGAAGACGTCGGGGTCGATGTTCATGACCGCGACTTGCGGATGATCGGGGAGCGCGAGCCCCATGCCGCAGGCCTTGATCTGGATGCGGTCGCCGATCACGAGCTGCTCGAGGACGACACTCGGGAAGTCCACCAGCACGTGGTTGATGCCGCCGTGGAGCCCGGTCACGTACCCCGTCTCGCCCTTGGCATCGCCCGAGACCACGCGGGCGCGGTTCCCGATGCAGGCGAGCGTGTTGAGGGCGAGATTGGTGGGCGAGGTGAGGCTGCGGTCGCCTTCCAGGTTCCGGATCGACACGCCTGGTTCGATGTGATCGCCGACCAGATCGACCGCCGAGTCGCCGATCCGGTAGTTGTAGGTGATGCCGCCGGTGGCGGGCGTCACGCGTGGGGTGCCGTCGTGCCCGATGCGGAAGGCGGCCGCGTTCGCGAGCGGGCTCGTGATCTCGCCGATCACGGACTGGATTGCGAGACGATCGCGGTTCGTGCGGGGTGAAGTGCTCATCAGCCGGGGATTCTACGGCGGTGCGGCGGCGGGGGCAATGGCGGGTGCCTGGGGCGATGGCGCGGCGGGGGCAATGGCGGGTGCCTGGGGCGATCGCGCGGCCGGGCGGGGAACGGTCGATCGGAGCCGGGCGGTGTTAACCAACGGGTCGCTGGTTCGAGTCCTTCTTGGGGAGCCAAATGTCCCGGTGTGCGAGGCGAGGCGGGTACGGGAGTCCGTACCAGACCTCGACCGTCAGCCGGTCATGAACGAGCACCTTCTTCACTACTTGGTGGAGGAGGTGCTTCTTCTGGGGGTTCGTGCCGGCCGCCATCACCTGCTCGAAGTCGTCCATGAGCGCCGCGACGGCTGCCCGGTCGAGCGCGGGGAGTTCGAGTTGCTGGCGGCGCTCACGCAGCTTCCGTAACTCCGCTTCGAGCGCGAGCACCTGGCGATTCAGGTCCTCGGTCTTCTCCCGCAGACCTCGGCTTTGAGCGAGCCGTTCTCGAACGCCTCGAAGTAGCGATCGAGGCGGGAGCGCAGGGCCGAGACCTGCGACTCGGCGCTCGTGATCTCCTTCTCTAGATCCGGGCGTTCGGCGGCGAGCCGGCGATTCGTTTCCTCCCAGACCCGCGTGACGAACGCATCGTCCCGGAACAGGGTCTTCACGTCCTCGATGATCGCCGCTTCGAGGTAGTCGGCGCGGACGTAGTCCTGGTCGCACTCCTTCGTGTTGATGCGCTTCGAGCAGACGTAGTACGGGAAGTACTTGCCCTTCTTCTTGGCGTCGGCGCCGAACATGTGAGCGTGGCACCGACCGCAGCGCATGACGCCAGTCAGGAGCCGCTCGTCGTTGTTGTGCCAGCGGCGGCCGTTCAAGTCCTCGACCCGCTCCTTCAGCTCGCCGCTGACCTTGTCGAAGAGCGCCTGCGAGACGAGCGGCTCGTGGTGCGCCTCATGGACGACCTGGCGCCAGCGCAGCTTGCCGACGTAGATCGGGTTCCTGAGGATGTGGAGGATGACGCGGCGGTCCCACTTCTTGCCGCTCCGCTTCCGGTAGCCCGCGTCGTTCAGCCGGTTCGTGATCGTGTGCACGCCCTCCATGCCGAAGCCGTACATCTTGAACATCCGGCCGATGACAGCCGATTCTTCCGGGTGAGCGACGAGGCCCTTCTCGGGGTCGAGAGCGTAGCCATACGGGATCTGCCCGCCGACGAAGCGCCCGCCCCGGGCCTTCTTCTCCATCCCGACCTTAGTGCGCTCGACGATCGTCGCGTGTTCAAAATCGGCGAACACACCGAGCATCTGCAGCATCATCTTGCCGGCGGCGTTCGCGGTGTCGAACGGCTCGGTGATCGACTTGAGCGTGATGCCGTTCTTCCCAGTTCATCGACCATCTGCGCCAGTTCACGGACCTTGCGCGAGAGGCGGTCCACGCGGAAGACGAGCAACTCATCGAACGCTTTCGCTTCGGCGTCGAACAACATCTCTTCGAGGCCGGGCCGGTGCATGTGGGTGCCCGACTCGGTGTCCCGGTAGGTCTTGAACAGCCGCCACTCGGTCCCGTACTGCGCATGGCAAAAGGCGCGCAAGCGATCTTCCTGGGCGCCGAGCGAGTACTTCTGGTGGTCCTCGCCGGTCGAGATGCAGGTGTAGAAGGCGATTCGGGTCATGGGCTCCTATGCGTGGCCCTCGTGGAGTACTATCCCTGATGTGAAGCAGGAATCTGGACAGATGGCCGACGTGCTCGTCATCGGCGCCGGGATGGCCGGGTTGACCGCGGCCGCCGAGCTCCAGCGCGCCGGCTGCGGGGTGCTGGTGCTCGACAAGGGCCGAGGCGTCGGCGGCCGGCTGGCAAGCCGGCGGATCGGCGGGGCCGCGTTCGACCATGGCGCGCAGTTCATCACGGCCCGGACATCTCGTTTCGCGGCACTCGTCGAGGATTGCCGCCGCGCCCTGGCCGTCGAGGAATGGCACCGCGGCGTCGGGGACAGCTCGGATGCGCATGTGCGCTGGCGGGGACACCCCGCCATGACTTCCGTCGCCAAGCACCTGGCTCGCGGCATCGAGATCGTGATGGAAACGCGGGTCGTGACGCTGAGGGCGTCCCGGCATCATTGGAGCGCGGAGACCGAGACCGGAAGCGTGTGGTCCGCCGGCGCCGTGGTGCTGACGCCGCCTGTGCCGCAGTCGCTGGCGATCCTGAAGGCTGGCGCGGTCGCCCTTCAACCGGAGACCCGCGCCAGACTCGAGGGCATTGAGTACGAGCGGTGTCTGGCCGTGATGGCTGTGCTCGCGGGCCCGTCGCGTCTGGCGCCGCCAGGCGGCCTGGCGCCCCACGACGGCCCGATCGCCTGGATCGCGGACAATCAGCTGAAAGGAATCTCGGCGGAACCCGCTGTCACGATTCATGCCACTCACGCCTTCAGTCTGGAACATTGGGAGCGCGATCGGCTGGAAAGCGGCCGTCGACTGCTCGACGCCGCGAACGGCTGGCTGGGCGCGGACGTGCGGACGTTCCAGGTTCACGGCTGGCTCTACAGCAAGCCGCTGCAGGTGCAGGAACACCGCTGCGCGATGGTCGGTCAAGGCCCGCCGCTAGTGCTGGCCGGCGACGCGTTTGCCGGCCCGCGGGTCGAGGGTGCGGCGCTCTCGGGTTGGGCAGCAGCCGAGGCCGTGCGGGCGGGTGCCTTGTGACGGCAGCCGAGGCTCGCGCGTGGCTCCTGATCTTGCACGCGGGGGCGACGCTGTACATGGCGGGGGTGATCTGGTTCGTGCAGATCGTGCACTACCCGCTGTTCTCCCGCGTCGGGCAGCCCGGGCCCTGGCTGGCGTCATCTGGATGAGCACCTGGATCTGGCAGGTTCCGGCCCATCGCCGGCTCGAAGCGGGATTCGATGCGGCGGCCACGTGCGGCTGACGCGCACGAACTTGGGTTTGGGCGGCGGCGTGGACGGCGCGAAGCGTCATCGCGCTCGCGCTGGCCGCTGCGTTTCGTTGAGTCGGCCTGACGAGCAGGCTCTGACGCTCGGGCACGACCCGGTTGAGCGGACAACGGTGATTCTAGAGGCCAACATCAAGAAACCGCCTGTGACCCGCCCGTCGACGAACACCCGGCTGACCGAGAGCCTGAACCGCGCGACTGGCCGCCATCTGGTAACATCGCCGAGTGATGCAATCCCTCGATCACGAACGCTTCATGCGTCGGGCCATCGCGCTGACGGCCAATTGTCCCCGTTTGCCCTTCGGCGCTCTGATCGTGTGCGTCGATACGGGTGAGGTGGTGGCAGAGGGGTGGAACAAGTCGGCGATCAACCCGACGTGGCACGGGGAGATCGACGCCATCAACCGCCTCGCCGAATCCGGTCGCGGCGGAGGCGAATCCGGCCTCGTCCTCTACACGACCGCGGAGCCGTGCCCCATGTGCCTGGCGGCCATCCTCTGGAGCGGCATCGGCACGGTGGTGTTCGGCTCATCGATCCGCTTCCTGCAGCAGCAGGGCTGGCGGCAGATCGACATCCTCTCAGAGGAAGTGGTGAGCCGGAGCCCGGGGTGGGTCTGCACGATCATCGGCGGCGTGCTCGAGCAGGAGTGCAATGCGTTGTTCGAGGGCCGGGCCGGCTGAGCTTGAGCCGCCGCGCGCCGCCGCACACTCGGCGCCTCGCAGGATTCGACAAGAACCGCAGAGAGCGCGGGGGAGGAACATGCACCTACCGGACGAAATCGCGGGCGAGGCCGCCCCGGACCGTGGTCCGGGTGAAGACCTTGACAGGACCATCAGGCGGCTCCTCGACGGCCAGCTGTACGGGGTCTTGTGTACGCAGGGCCAGGGGCAACCCTATGGTTCGCTGGTGGCGTACGCCATGACCCCTGACCTCGATTCGGCGGTCTTCGCGACGCAGAAGGCCACCAGGAAGTTCCGGCTGCTCTCCGAGTGCGCCCACGTGGCGCTCGTCGTCGACAACCGCTCGGCGCTTCCTGGCCGGCTCATGGACGTCGAAGCCGTGACGGCGACCGGCCGCGCGCACGAAGTGGCGACGGGACCGGAGTTCGAGCAGTGGTCCCGCCTGCTCACCGACCGGCACCCCTACCTCGACACGTTCGTCCACGCCGCCTCCTGCGGTCTGTTTCGCATCGACATCGTGCGATACCTTCACGTCACCCGCTTTCAAGAGGTCCGGCAGTGGGTTCCCAAGAGTCGTGCATAGTCCCCCTGGTCGTGGCCGCCGGCGCGGGAGACAGGCTGGTTGGCGGCAAGGCGGCCAGGCTCGGCTCGCTCATCCAGGCGGGATTCAGGGTTCCCCGGGGCTTCTGCATCACGACGAGGGCGTACGAACAGTTCATCGCCGAGGCCAGCCTGAGCGGGCACATTGCGATGGAGTTGGGCCGCAAGCCCCTGGACGCCATGCGGTGGGAGGAACTGTGGGATGCCGCGCTGCGGATCCGATCCGCCTTCCTGCGAGCCGGGATTCCGGATGCCATCGCCGGGCAGATCCGCCGGGCCCTGGCGGACCACATCGGCGACGGCGCCGTGGCCGTCCGCTCGTCGGCGCCCGGGGAGGACTCGCAGCAGTCGTCTTTTGCCGGGCTCCACGAGTCCATCGTCGGGGTGAAGGGAGATCGCGCCGTTCTCGATGCGGTGCGTGCGGTCTGGGCCTCGCTGTGGTCGGATGCTGCGCTCCTCTATCGACGCGAGCTGTCGCTCGACCCGCACCGGAGCCGGATGGCGGTGCTCGTCCAGGCTGTGGAGCTGGCGGAGTGTTCCGGCGTGGCTTTCAACCGCGATCCGCGCAGCCCGGACGCCGACCGCGCCGTGATCGAAGCCGTGCCGGGCCCGTGCGCGCTGCTCGTGGACGGTTCGGTGGACCCGGATCGCTGGACCCTGGAGCGAACCTCGGGTGAGTTGATCGAGTGGCGGCCGGGGCGCCGCGAATCGGATGACGGCGGACCGCTTCTCGGCGGGCAGGACCTGGCACACCTGCTCGGTGTGCTCAGCCGCATCGAGACGCTGTTCGCGTGGCCGCCGGACGTCGAGTGGACCGGTCGATCGCCGGACACGGTGGTGCTCCAGGCCCGGCCCATCACGACGTCGCGGCCTGCCGCAGACGACGAGCGCGGCTGGTACCTGACGCTGCGGCCGAATCTGCGGCGTCTGTCTGCGCTCGCGGACCGCGTCGCCGGCGAGCTGATTCCCGCCCTCGAGTCGGAGGGCGCGCGTCTGGCGTCGCACGATCTCGCCACCGGCGCCGATGCCGAACTCGCTGCGGCCCTGCTCGAGCGGGCCGAATCACTGCGACGGTGGAAGGACATCTACTGGGACGAGTTCATCCCGCTGGCCCATGGGGTCCGGCAACTGGGCCAGTACTACGCCGATGCTGTGCGTCCGGACGATCCGTACGAGTTCGTCGGGCTGCTGAAGTCGGTGGACATGCTTGCCTCGCGGCGGAACCAGGCGATGGAAGACCTCGCGGAGAGGCTGCGAGGGAACTCGCGGCTCATGCAGGCGGTGTCGGACGCCCGGCTTGCCCTTGCCGATGCCGACGCGACGATGTGGCGAGGGACGCTGGAGCATCTGCGCGAGTTTCCCGGCGGTCCGGAGTTTCTGAGCGCGTTCGATGCGCTGGCGGCAGGGTTCATGGACGTCATGTACGGCACCGAGCGCCTGCTGGATCGCCCGGATCTGCTGCTGCACACGCTCCTGGAGCTGGCAGATGTCGCCCCCCGCGATGCTCGTCCTGCGGAGCCCCCTCAGGGCGTCGGCCGCGCCGAGCTGGAGGCACGTTTGTTCGACGCCGTCGGCCCCGCGCGCCGCGACGAGGTGGCCGAGGTGCTGCGGATCGGGAGAGTAAGCTGGCGGCTCCGAGACGATGACAACCTGCTGCTCAGCCGCGTGGAGAGTCAGCTGAATCGTGCCGTCGCGATGGCGCTCGACCGGCTGCGCGCGGCCGGCCGACTTCGGCAGGAGCCGCGGCGCACTGATGCCCTGGTGCCCGCCCTCGCCACGGCACTCAGAGATCCGGGCGCCGTGCTCGACCTGCCTGTCGCCACTCCTGAGGACGCCAGGGTCGAGATCCTCTCGCACGGCACCCCCCGACAGCTCGTCGGGCAGCCGGCCTCCCCTGGCCTGGCGAGCGGCAGGGTCTGCCGCATCACGGAGGGAAGAGACATCGGGAGATTCCGAGCCGGTAACGTGCTGGTGTGCGATGCCATTCAGCCGATGATGACCCACCTGGTGCCGCTCGCGGCCGCCGTCGTGGAGCGGCGCGGCGGCATGCTGATCCATGGGGCCATCGTCGCGCGCGAACTGGGGATCCCCTGCGTCAACGGGGTCGACCGCGCAGTGGAGCAGCTTCGCGATGGTGACGTGATCACGGTGGATGGGCACCTGGGCATCGTCACAGTCGGTCCGCCCGAGTTCGACCTGGAGCTGGCGTGACCGCAAGGCGGGTGTGGGCTGCGGATTCCCAAGGTATGGCCTGCCCGCCCGATCTTCCTGGAGGTGCAAGTGAAGATCTCGATTGTCGCGGGCGGCCACCGTCGGAACCCCCGAGTGGGCACTGTTCGTCCAGACGTGGGTCGACTCCTCGGCGACCTCCGCCATCCACACCCGATCCCGGCCGCGATCTACCCCGTCTAAGGCGGCGCCGCCGCGGTGGAGCTGGTCGCCGGGCACGAGACAGCCGGGCATCGGTAGTCGATCAGCCGTTGGGGTCGAGCCGTTCCAGTCGACGGAACTCGATGACCGTGAGGATCACCCCGCCGACCAGCAGGGCGAACGTGCTCACTCCCACGGCGAAGATCCACCCTTCCATGGCTCAGCTCCTTCTGGCTCTCTCGAGAAACCTGAGTTGAACAGATTCCCGCCGCGAGAATCGACGGCACCCATAGCCCCACGAAGGCGCCAGCCTCTTTGTTTGGCGGTCCGATCACGCCGACCACAGCGCGACAGAGTAGAGGAACGAAACGAAAGCGGCGCCGAGAATCAGGTAGTCCCGGACTTTCAACATGACCGTAGCTCTCCCCCCGGGGGAATTGGCGTCCCGGAGACGCGAGGCTTCGAACGTGTGAGTGGTTGATGGTTTAGGATGCGCACGGGACCGGGGGCGATTCAGCCGAACCTTGGAACCGCGATGGGCGCCGACGGCGTCCGAGTGAACGGGGGCAACGCAGACGTGACCTGCGCCTCGTCCTCCGGGCAGAGAGAGGGTGAGCCAGCCATGACGCAGTCCTCCCTTGTCAGGGGTGCAGACGGAGGTCTGGGAGCGGCGCGCTGCCGGCGCACGGTTCGGCGCGGCGGCCGCGGCTGGCTGTGGCGCGTCCACTGGTACGGCATCTATCCCCTGCACGCCCGTGTCTTCCAGGGCATGCTCGAGGGCATCGCCAATCGGGTGACCGCATGCGACCGCTCGTGACAGGCGCCACGGGGTTCATCGGATACGAGGTCGCGCGGCAGCTGGCGGCTGCCGGGACGCCGAGCCGCTTACTCGTCAGCCGTCCCGAGCGGGGCCGGCTGCTGTCCGGGCTGGATGCGGAGCTGGTGCTGGGAGACTTGACCCGGCCCGCCAGCCTGGCCCGCGCGGTCGCCGGAATGGACACGGTCATCCACCTGGGCGCCCGCGCCACGTTCGAGGATATCTCCACGCTCCGGCCGAGCATCGTGGACGGCAACGTCGCCCTCGCCGAAGCAGCGGCGGCGGCCGGGGTCCGGACTTTCGTCTACGCCAGCAGCCTGCTGGTCTACGACAGCAGTCCCGGCCCCATCGGGACGGGCACACCCACCGGGCCTCGTCTGGATTACGGGCGCCCGAAAGTCGAGGCGGAAGTCGCGCTGGCATCGATTGCGAGGCGCGCCGCCATGAAGCTCGCGGTCCTGAGGCTCCCGCACGTCTACGGGGCTCGCGACCTCATGTTCGAACAGATACGACGGGGACATCTCTTCCTGCCGGGCCGCGGCCGCAATCTCTACGCCCACATGCACGTCTCGGACGCGGCCCGCGTCATGATCGCCGCGGCGGATCAGGCCTGGACGGGGATCTCTCCCGTGGCGGACGCTCTTGCCGTCACCTGGCGGGAGTTTGCGGGCGTCATCCGGGACCACTACGCACGCTTCCCGCAGCTTCTGGATCCCTTCCTGGATGGCCCTTTGCGCCACCGCGGCGGGCAAGCGCGGCGCCGTCCTGGCGAAGGCGGCCCACCATCGTGACGCCCGGCTCCGTCATCGGATTTTCAACCTGAACCTGCCCGTCGAGCCGGGGTTGGTGTGGCGGGATCTGGGCGTCTCCCCGCGCTACCCGACGGTGTACGAAGGGATCCCCTCAGCCCTGGACGAGTGCGTGGCGTTCCGCTGGCAGCACCCGGTGTTCGACCGGAAAGGATGGTAGTCCGCCAGCCAGGGCTCCGGCGAAAACACCCGAGATCGTGCGATGAATTCTCGCAGAGAAATGAAGGCCGTGCTGTTGACGCGATACGATCGCGACCTGGTGCGCGCCATCGATGCGCTGGAGATTGCTACCAGGCCGATCCCGCGGCCCTCCCGGGGCCAGGTCCTCGTGCGCATGGCGGCGGCCCCCTGCAATCAATCCGATCTACTGCTCATCCGCGGCATGTATGGTGTGAAGAAACGGCTTCCCACGGTGCCGGGCTGGGAGGGAACCGGAACCGTGGTCGACCACGGAGGCGGCCTGGTCGCCAGGTGGCTCATGGGAAAGCGCGTGGCCTGCGGCGGCCAGGAGGACGGGGACGGCACGTGGGCGGAGTACTTCGTCGCCGGCGCCACCCGGTGCATACCGCTCGGGAAGGGAATGTCCCGGGAGCAGGGAGCGTCACTGCTCGTGAATCCGCTGACCGCTGTCGGCCTTCTCGACGAGGCGAAGAAACTGGGGTCGCGCGCCGCCGCCGTCCAGAATGCCGCCATGAGCCAGGCCGGACGAATGCTGGTCCGGCTCTTCGCCTCGGAGGGCATGCCCCTGATCAACATCGTCCGCCGCCCGGACCAGGTGGAGCGGCTGCGGGAAATGGGGGCGTCGCATGTGCTGAACAGCGAGTCTCCCGAATTCCCGGATAGGCTGCGGCACCTGGCACATGATCTGCATGCAACAGTGGCTTTCGACGCGGTGGCCGGGCCGGCCACCGGCGCGCTCATCGACAGCATGCCGGCGCACTCGACCGTGCTTGTCTACGGCGCACTCTCCGACGAGCGCTCGGAGGGCATCGACCCCATAGACATGATTTTCGCGGGCAAGATGGTGAGAGGTTTCTACCTGGGAGAGTGGCTGCAAAGGCGCGGCCTCTTGGGTACGCTCCGCGCGGTCCGCCGGGTCAAGAGGCTCGTCAGGCAGGGAGTGCTGACAACGAATTTCGCCATGGAGTTCGGCATCGACGAGGTCAGGGCAGGACTGAGGAGCTACGTGGAACGTTACAGCCAGGGGAAAGCATTGCTGCTGCTCGACAGGGGTGCTGAGCATTGAAGGCTCTATCTATGCTGCTGAGCACGCGCGGCGCCCGGCTCATGGTCCTATGACTATGGATGTCTTGACCCTCATGGTGGTGCAATGGCGCGGCTTCGCGAGCACGAAGGCCTCACAGTGCGGTGGTGAATGCGCTATCGTCCGGGCGGGCCGCGTCCGGCGGGTCGAGAGGATCAACCCGCAGGCACCGTGACGCGAGCTGCCCGAGGGGGAGTTGGCCCATGGATCCAGTCCTGCTCTCGCGAATCCAGTTCGCCCTGAACTGAGCCACCGCATCTCGGCGCCGCGCTCCGGTGGTCGGACTGGGCGTCGCAGTCGATTGTCGGTGTTGATGTCATGATGCTCCTCCCGCCGGCTCCGTAGACGATTCTCGCGGAGCTTCAGGATGATCGGTAGAGGCACTACTTCGCTGCCGACGGGCTGGCCCAAGCATGTCCGGAGCGGCCCTGCTCCACGCCATCTCTCTGGGTTTCTGCGGCGTGGACCCTCACCCGGAGCCGCGCGGCCACGAGCCGCCATCGACAGGAATACTTCCTGGCGGAGCTCGACCGCGCGCACACCTAGATCTCGCTCCTCAAGGAGGAGTTGCGGATCAAGGACTCCCGCTGGCAGGACCCGCGCTTCTTGCGCCATGGGGAATTGCGGGGCCGAACCGCTCGCTGAAGTCAGTGGACCGCCACGCGGTGGACGTGAAGAGCGAACGCGCGGGGGGCGGTGCGGGCGCGGGCGGCCGGCTAGAGCATCCAGCTAGGCCGCGGCGAGCTGAGCGGCGGCCGGCTGGCCGCCGGCACCCGGCCCCGGCGCCGCAGTCGCTGCCGGCTGCGTCCGCGGCAGGCTGATCACGAATGTCGATCCGCCCCCCGGCCGGTTCTCGGCCCAGATCCGGCCGTGATGCGGTACGCCACGATCTCGCGGCAGATCGCCAGCCCGAGCCCCGTCCCCCCCCCGGCTCCCGTCTTCGTCCGGCGCGACTGCACGAACTTGTCGAAGATCGAGTCGAGCTCGTCGGGCGGTATGCCCGGCCCGCGATCGCTCAGCACCACGAGCACGCCATCCCCTTCGTCACGGACGGCGACATCGATCTGTCCGCCACGGGGCGAGAACTTGAGAGCGTTGCCGAGTATGTTGCGGAACACCTGTATCAGGGACTCGCGATCAGCCTCCACTTCCTGCCGGCTCTGATCATCAACAATCACAATCTTGACTCCCAGGCTTCCGAGTAGAGATTCCATTTCATCCACGACCGCTCTGACCGTTTCGCCGACCGTTTAGGAATTGGAGCGTCCGCTTGCGGGCCTAGAACCACGCCAGGTCGAGGAAGTCGTTGAGCAGCGACAGGAGACGGTCGCCACTCGTATGGATCCTCTGGAAGTACCTGCTTGATCTTCTCGGTGCGCAGCGTGTCGGCTCGCTCGCTGCCGAGTTCGGCGAAACTGAGAATCCCCTGCATCGGGGTGCGGAACTCGTGCGACATGTTGGCGAGGAACTCGCTCTTGGCCTGCGACGCCTTTTTTGCTTCTGCCTGCTCCTTCGCTGCCGCGAGCTCCGCGGTGCGCAGCCGCACGCGCTCTTCGAGATCGTCCTGGGCGTGGAGGAGCGCGCGGTCCCGTTCCTCGATCTGCACCAGCATGTCATTGAAGCGTTCGACGAGCGCGCCGACCTCGTCATTGCCGCCGGGGAGCGCGCACAGCGAGTAGTCGCGGCCTTCCCGAATCTCCAGGGCCACTCGCGCCAGGTTCAGAATCGGACCGGAGACGAGCTTCTGCCAGGTACTGCGCGAGCAGGGCGCCCACCCCGAACACCCCGAGGATGATGAAACCGACGACGGCCACGACACGCTGCCAGCGGGTGGTGGACCCCTCGAGAGTGGAATGGACCACTACCACTCCGATGCGGTCGCCATCGAGAACAACCGGTTGATCGACCAGCAAGCGGCCCGGCAGCCATTCGCTCCCGCCCTTCTCCACGCTGATGCGCTGCGGGGGCTGCACGCTCTCCGCCGCCTGTGTCGGCGCTCTTGGATGCGGGGACAGGTACGAGGCGAAAAGCGCCCCCGTACTGTCGTAGAGCGCCGCATAGACGACGTGCCTATCGACGGCGAGCGCGTTCAGAAGGCGCTTGGCGTCAATCTCATCGCCGAAGAGAAGAGCAGCGCTCGTGTTGGCGCTGGTCATCTGCGCCGTCGTCACGATGTTGCGCTCCAGGGCGTGCCGGGCTGTGACCTGATCGAAAACGATCAATACGGTGCAGGCCAGCACGAGGGCGACGCCGGTTGTGACCAGGGCGATCGCCGTCAGCTTATGGCGGAGCGAGAGGTCGCGGAACCGGGAGATCCTCACGGCGAGCCCTCCGCCACCGTGGCGGCCACGCGCAGGAGCTGAGCGCGGAGATCGAGCTTGGCGCGGCGGGCGTTTACGGGCTGATCTCGAACTTCACCTTGCTCTGGAGAATGAAGAAGTTGATGATGCCGCCGCTGTTGGTGAAGCCTTCGATCTCGCTCACGGTCAGGACGGGAGAGTGCGCCCGGCCGGCGAGATGTCCGGCGCATTCCGGCGCTCGGCGGGCCCGATGTAGACGATGTGGCACTGCGTGAGGTCGGCGTCGGGAGCGAGCCTTCTCACTTCCAGCGGGCGGCCGTTCGCGTTCTTTCCGGCGACCACCTGTACGAGTCGTTCCTCGAGTGGATCACTGCCGCAGATTCCGATGACGAGCGGAGCGCCGGGGCCGGCAAAGGCGCCGGCGGGCCAGTCCACGAACTTGGCGAAGTAGTAGATGAAGGCGGCCTTCACCTCGTACTCTGTGGGGGCGCTGCGGGCGCCCACGGCAGCGAGGAGCGCAAGCAGCAGAACGGATACGCGGAGCGCGCAACCGAACGCCGACTGGGCTCTCAGGTCTGTGGTCGACACCTGCGGTCTCCGCGACGGCGGCCGCGTCCGCATCCTAGAACTGCCAGCGCAGTCCGCCGTGAACGCTTCTCCCGATCTCGACGATCTGGGGTGCGGCGAGGAACTCCGCGTGGAACTCCGGATGAGCATCATCGGTGAGATTGCGCCCCACAAGGAACAGATCGACTCCCGGGATGACTCCCCAGTTCGCCGCAGCGTCCAGCGCGAGGTAGCTGGGAGTGGGAAGGGCCGCCCGGGCTCTCGGCCAGTCCGCTGAAGGACACATCGTCGACCCAGCGCAATCCGAGGTCGAGGCTCGTCCGCCAAGGGAGGTTCCACGAGGACTTGAGATAGACGTTGTTTTCAGGAGCTACCTGCTCCCACGCGGCGACTTCGGTCGGCAGGATGCCGCGGCCCCCGATGTGGGACTCCTGGAACACGTACCAGAGCTGGAGCCGCCAGGATTCGGACACCTGGTAGCTGGAGAGGGCCTCGATACCCGTAGCTCTCCCCCGCATAGCTGTTGCCCAGGAGCAGGGGCAGGAGCAGGTATGGGGTCGGCCCGCTCAACTGGAACTCCGGCGGCAGGGCGTCGCCGGACCGGAGCTTGTCGTAGTCGTTGAAGAAGGCGGCAACGTCGACATAGAGCCGCTGCGTGGGGCGGGCGCGGCCGCCGAGCTCATAGGCCCAGAGCTCCTCCGAACTGTAGTTGCCGTTGCCGCGCCAGAGAACGAACGCCGCGGGACTCATCGGGTCAAGTGCGCCCGGCGGTATCGCCCGGAGGACCATCGCCCCGCTTCTCTCGATCCGGGAGGGGGTCCTGATCACCCATGACGCCGCGCCCCACATCGAGAAGTCGTCTTGCGGGTGCCAGAGCAGGCGGACGTTCGGCTGCCATTCGGCGCCGGTGTAGCTGTTGTGCTCGAACTTCGTGCCCAGAGTGAAGCGCAATTCGTCGGAAAACAACCCGATCTCATCCTGAACGAAAGCACTGAGGAGATGATTGCGCTCGGTCGTGTGGGTGAACGTGAAAGCGAAAGTCGTGTCGACCTGGTCGTCGTACGCTCGGTAACCGGCTCCCCACACGATTTCATGACGCTGGCCTGCCAGGAAGTGATGCTGGAGATCGAGGTCGTAGGTATGGCTGCTCAGGCCCTCGACGACCTCGTCGAACACGGAACGGTCGGCAGTGACCTGCAGGGTGAGATCCGACTCGGCGGAGAAGGTGGTCTTCCACCGGCCCAGGAGGCTCCAGCCCCTGTTCTCCGCCTCCCGTGGTCACGAGGTCGGTCCAGGGCGGAGCGACGTTGGTGACCATCTCATATGTGCGGCTGTGGTTTCCCTGTCTCAGATCCCCGGCGAGGGTCAGCGCCGACGAGGGGGTCCGGTGCCAGTCGACACGGAGCGCACCGGAGGCGAGCCGCCAGTCGTCACTGAAGTCGGCGGCGATCGGAGCCTCTGAGTTGCGGTGGCCGGCCAGCTTGGCGCTGACCCGATCGAAGAGCCGATCGCCGGCCACCATGCCGGCGCGGAAGTCTCCGAAGCCGCGGTCTGCCGTGCCCAGGCCGGCGGCCAGCAGGTTGCCCTGGGTGTCATCCGCGCTGCGGGTGATGATGTTGATGACCCCGTTCACGGCGTTCGCACCCCAGATCGTGCCGCCGGGCCCGCGGACGACCTCGATGCGCTCGATGTCGTCCATGTTGACGCTCAGGTGTTCCCAGTGAACGCCCGAGAAGAGCGGCGAGTAGATGGTGCGCCCGTCGATCATCACGAGCATCTTGTTCGCAAAGCGGCCGTTGCCGCCGCGGGGAACTGACCGCCCACGTCCCCGCATCGATCTGGGCCACGTTCAACCCCGGCACCTGGCGCAGGGCTTCGGGAATGGTCCGACACGCCAGGCGCCGGATGTCATCCGCGGTCACGACGTACACGGCCGAGGATGTCTCCCAGAGCGACTCCTCTCTCTTTGCGGCAGTGGTCACCCGGAGATCGGCCAGCTCATCCAGGCTGAGCTTCGTGAGGTCGAGGTCCTGGGCGGAAACAGGCAGGCTCGCGAGGAGCAACACGCCAAGCATTGCGGCAATCAGGGCGGCGGTGGGCGGCACGCTCGTTCTGATCCACTCGCCGGCTGGCCGCCCGGGCCGGTGACTCATTCCGGGCCATGAAGAGCTGGACATTGGGCTTCCCTCATGTCGAATGGCCCATGGACGAGGCTCCACGACCGAGCCCTCCCAGCGCGTGTCCACGCACTGGGCCCGCAATCCACGGCACCTCCAGTGCAGGTCTTCGGCCGGTGCAGAGCCGCCTTTAGCTAAGGTAAAGGCGGGGGCCGGTGCGGGAAGCGCAACGGCCCAGAAGCAATGCCGCTCCTTGCCGGCTCAAGGCGCATCCCGCCGCGGACGACAAGGGGAGGTGGGGAGGAGTGTCCCCGGGACGGAGGCGGCGCATCCGATGAAGCGAAAGGCGAAGATCCTGGCGGTGGATGACGATCCGGTCAACATCGCCATCATCGAGGAAGTGCTCGGCGAGGCTTACAGCTGGAGTTTTCTCAATAGCGGCATGGAGGCGCTGGAGAAGGTCAAGAGCTTCCAACCGGACCTCGTGCTGCTCGACATCATGATGCCGGGGATGAACGGGTACGAGGTGTGCCGCCAGCTCCGGGCCCACTCGGGCCTGCGCCACCTGAAGATCGTGCTCGTGTCCGCCAAGGCCATGTCCAACGAGCGTCTGGAAGGCTACCGCGCCGGTGCCGACGACTACATCACGAAGCCCTTCAATCTCCTCGAGTTCAGAGCCAAGGTTGAGGTCTACGTGCACCTCCGCGCCGTGGAGGAGATCAATCACCTGAAGACGGCGGTGCTCGAGCACCTCCGGTCCGAAGCGCGCACACCGCTGTCGGTCATCCTCGCCCTGGCTGAAGTCCTCGCCAAGACGCAACCCATGACTGAAGACGAGCGTTACCATCTCGCGACCAGG